>JASGKR010000001.1:0-4383188 GCA_047600535.1 Phycisphaerales bacterium | reverse complement strand
GGGGCACAGCTTTTTTAGCGAGTCCTGGCTCACACCTGGCTCATTTTTTATATGGTTTTGATAAATCAAAACTACCTCAAATGCATAGGGCAGCAATATCATTCGAAACGTTGTCGGACGCAACGAAGCCAAATGTGTGAGGGATGGAAGCGGCATCCTTTTACTGTTTTTTTGATGAATTGCCTGGAAGTGATAAGTGGATAAACAGTAAAAGATATAACGGACAGCCCGGCCCAAAGGGACACACCATAAAACGTAACCGTATAGTATAATAAATACTATGATTAAATGAATGAGGCCAGAAAAAATCCCATACGATTTGGCATGGGATTTTTATCTTCGGATGGGGAAACCTTTTATTGGGTTTCAATGTCAATAATCGTTTTGCCGTTTTGGCCTAAATAGTGCATTACAAGCTTTTCATAAAGATTGCCGCCTGTATCGGAATTGGTGAATATCATTATACCCTGTTTGGTATTTGGTGAAATGAAAACGATGGCCTGGACGCCTTTATCGGATCCGCCGTGGGATAAAGCATAATTCGACTCACCCAAATCATAAATTTCGAAACCCAGGCCAAAATGTTTTCCTTTTGTACTTGCCACCTGGTTGGAAATCATATCATCAAAAATTGCTTTGGAAAGCATATTGCCATTCATAACACTTATCAAAAACTTCCCGTAATCTTCTATGGTTGTCAGCAAATCGTCGGCTGCATTAGGTGTTTTATTGATGATGGTTTCATAGGGATTCCCGTCTTTGTCGTAGCCTGTTGCAAGCCTTGACATATCTATGTTTTTGTCCCAAATGTATCTTGTGTCGTGCATTTCCAATGGCTGAAAGATGAGCTCGCTTGCCAATTGCTGTAATGATTTGTTGAATTTCTTTTCTAAAGCCTTCCTAAGATATTCAAAGCCTTCACCTGAATATTGGTATTTTGTTCCCGGATCAAATTGGAAATAGAGTTTTTGATCTGCATCCACCCAACGCCAGTTTGGGAAACCAGTCTGGTGGGATAGAATCAGCCTTGTTGTTAATTTTTTATTTCGCGGATCGGTTGCTACATCAGGATCTGTCCAGTATTTATATATGGGCTCATCCAGATCCCATTTGCCGAAACTCGCTAACCGAAGGGCTACCATTGCGGTTACGGGTTTTGTTAAGGAAGCGACGTTGAAAATGGTATTATAAGGTGCTGCTGCGCCTTTTGCAATTTCTCCATAAACTTTTATTTGCTTTAGTTTTCCGCTTTCTATTATCCCGAGTCCAAGAACGGGAACCTTATTTTCTTTCAGCCATTGCTCTATTGTAGCATCATTATCAAATACCGGGTCGCTTACAGTTTTGATTTGGTGAATGAGGTGTTCGTAGCTATAGGATCTTGAAAGTTTCCATTGGCCATTTTGTAAAAGCCAAACATGTGTAAATCTTGCAGAGCTTCCGAATGTTTCTGCTTTTCCCGGTTGTTTTTCAAAAAACTGATGCACCCCAGTTTGGATAGCACCATAGATTTTGTTTTGGCCTGATTTTGTGTATAGGGCAAATATTTCTGTGGTTTTAGGTACTAATTCCCTTCTGGCCTGAAAACTTTCCGGGTTGCTGCACAATCCTTTTCTGAAGTCGGCAAGGAATTTCTTTTTGTCAGAAATGCCATCTTTGTCATGCATGAATTCGAAATTCTCGCTTAAAAGGGTTTCAAATTGTGAAAGATCGCAGGTGTTGAAACCTACATTAAAAAGCAGGCTGTCTTTTGATATAATTGTTTTGTATAATTCCGAATTTTTATCGACCTGTGCTTTGCAGCTTACGATACAAAAGATGATTAAAAGAAGGTTTAAGGAAATCTGTTTTGCCATGATTTTTTTTGGCAAAGATCAAAATCCGATTTGTTTTTTTGTGAAAACCGACCCGCCAATAACCCGCCAATGCCCTGACGTCTTTATATCATGTTGAAATTCAGCCTGTAATATAGGTCTTTGCTTTTGTCAATTTGCAGGGCGTTCCTAAGGATGATGCAAACATTTGAAAGCACCAGCGTAATCATTAGAATCAATGTGAACCTTCTGCCAAATTTCATAAGGATGCCCAGCATAAATAGGATAGGTGCAATGATAGTCCACATTATCTGCAATGAGATAATTTGTTTTACAATGGTATTTTTTTGCTTCAATGCAAACATCAGGACTAGCGGGCTGATAATATTTAGAGGAGGAAGGATGACAAAAAGCAGCGAAGAAAGATTGATCAGTTTTACCAATGAGTAATTTATTGAAGCGTGTCCTTCCGATGGCATTGGTTTTTCATTTGAATTGTTGACTTCAACTTTTGGGTTCAGCAGTTCTTTTTCATCAATGCCTAATGTTACTGCCAAAACCCTAAGCGTATATCCTTTAGGCTCAGTACCGGATTCAATCCGTTGAATGGTTCTTACAGAAACACCAGTTTTGGATGCTAATTCTTCCTGTGTAAGATTTTGTTGCTCTCTTATGTTTTTTAGTCTTGACATTGCATGTCTTTTGGGTTATTTCGTTTTTAATCTTAGAAACAGGATTAGTCCAAAGATCATTAATAACGCTGCAATCCCAAAGACAATCCCATGGCTGTAGGTATAAATTGCGGCAGCGCCTATCGGAACGATGACATGGTACAAAGCCTGTAAACTCTGATTTGTCCCTTGGAGTAAGCCTTGTTTGCTTTCGTCAACTGAAACAGAAAGGCGTGCATTGTAAGAAGGGTCAAATAAACCTTCGCCCAATACGATACAAGCAACAGCTCCAATAATGATAAATGAGGAATGGACATAAGCGCTTAAGAATAAAAGGCCAAGGCCTATAGATAATCCTGACAATCCTATTGAGCCTACAGTATATTCGCTATACCTCTTAAGAAGCTGTGGCAGTACGATTACCCGCGACAGGATATCGCAAATCCCTACAAGTACAAATACGCCGCCAATGAATGAAGGTCCCCAGAGGAAGACATCTTTCAAGAAAATACTCGCGTTGAATTGCCAGATGTTGAGCCCAACATAAAAAAAAGCGCCCATAATCAATAAATTGCGTACAGGCTCCAAAACAAAGATCTCCTTGAAATGAAAGAATGTATTGAAACTGCTAAAAGTCAAATGGGTAGTCCGTTTTTCTGCTGTAAGCGATTCCGGCAAAAGAAAAATGATGCACACCATGGAGAACAACGTAATTCCGGCTGTAACAAAAAAAGGTAAAGTGACCGAAGCCGAACCAAGTAATCCTCCTATTGCTGGCCCAATCATAAACCCAAGGCCAATGGCGCCACCCAGGTAACCGAACCATTTTCCTCTTTCGTGCGGCTCTGTACTGTCGGTAATATAGGCAAACAATGCACTTTGGTTTCCGGCTGTTATCCCATCAATGATCCTCCCGAGGAAAAGGATCCATAGCGCGCCACCAACACCCAATAGCAGGTACCCGATAACGGAACCGATCAGGCTGAAAATCAAAATGGGTTTGCGCCCGTACCTGTCGCTTAAAGCTCCAAATACCGGTGCTGCAAAAAAAGTGCAAACAGCAAACACCGAAACAAGGGCGCTCATTGTAAATGCTACATTTTTTGCAGGTACGTAGCGTTCCAGCAGAAAAGGGAAAAGAGGGAATACGATAGTCATTCCGATGGCATTTAAGACAGTAATGCCTATAATGATCCAGATGTTTCTTTTTTTGGACTGCATCCTATTTTTATCAGAAGTCAAAGATATGTTCTATTTGGATCTTTTTTGAATTTAATTCCAGTAACAAGGTATTTAAACGAGTTACCGGAATAGCAAGTGCAATTCGTTTCATGGTGGGATTTGAAGTGATTGGCTGAATAAAAACGATCTGGGTGTTTTCAAATTTGTTTTCGTAGGACTGAGGCACCAAAATACTCAACAGGATAGCCGAATCATTTCCTGCAATTTCCTTGAATGCTTTCCCTTCTTTGGCCAATTGTATGGCAGCTTCAGCAAATTTATCGTAACGTGGTACATTTTGGGCTTTACCGTCGGTTGTGATTACGGTTGTTACCGGAAGCGCTTCTTCATAAACCTGCCCCGTTCCTAAGCCAATCAGTTTTCCATAACCCCATTTTACGATCAGTTCCGAAGTTAAAATATAACGACGCTCTATTTTCCTTGGGAAATGTTCACCAAAATAAGGAACATCACCTGACCATAATTCAAATAATTGCTTCTTAAAATCAAACGCATACCAGGGCCTGTCTTTTATAAAATTGACATAATCCTGAGTATACCTGGCATTGAAACTGTCTTCGGCAGTAACAACCTGCTGCGTATCCGTAATCCGCCCAATAAGCACTTCATACCAGGATTTGATGGAATATTCAATGGAAGCGCTGCTTCCGATCACCCAAATCATAAAATGATAGCCCGGGTTTTCGGGAAAATTACCCTTTATCTGATTGTTCACGATACGGTAGCTTTCCCAAATCTGCCTGGTGTGTTTCATATATGGGAAACTAGTGGCTGTTGTGTGTTTGAAATAATTGGCCTGCTCTTCGGGGCTGAATACCAAATACCATTCGGGAAATGTCAAAAACGTCTGGTCTGCCGGACGGCTGTCGGCTTTGGGTGTCAGCGGGTTTTTATTGGTAGCCAGCCATTCTTTTTTAATTACCAATCCTTTACCGGCAGCAATAGTCGTTGCTTCCCTTTTTTTGAAAAAGAAAATCAATGCCGAAACAGCAATAGTGCAAAGCGTAAGGATCCGTAATCGTTTCATGGTTTATAGTTTGGTGAAAGCCATTAGTGTATTGTCTGACGGATCTTTGTCCTGTAGAATCCGCTTTCCGTGGTCTTCAAATTCGTAGGATGAAATGATTTTGCTCCATTCGTCAACCGATTTAAACGACTTGAATTCAGATGCATCCTTTTCCCAGGTTTCGTTTAAGCCTAAGTTGAAAACAGTATGTACCAATGAAACGAAAGTTGCCATTTCATCGCTTTTCACATCGTGGTCCCTGATGATGAATAAGCCGCCTTTGCGCAAAATACGATTTAATGATTTTATGTAACCGTCAAGTTTTTCTGTTGGGCAATGATGCAGGCCAATATGACAGGTAATCAGGTCCAGGCTTTCATCTGCAATCTGAGCGATCGGTTCGTAATCATTTAAAGGGATAAAGGTTCCGATTTTGCTTAATTGGCCGCGTTCCATAATATCGGCGGGTGAATTGCCCGGCACAATGTCATTGGTAAGGTAAACAGTTCCGGAAAGTTTAATGTGTCTGCGTAAATCGCTGATGTACCTTCCGGTGGAACCAATTTCAAGGTAACCGTCTATTGAAGTTTTGTTCCCCAATAATTCCAAAACCTGGCGGCTCATTTCTTTCTTCTGTTTTTTCAATGCTGGCAAGGCAAGCGTAAATTCGGAAAGGAATGGCTTTATTTTAGGCAAGCCGACTTGGATTGCCTTGTAGATTTCTTCATCGGTTTGTTGTTCATCACTCATTTTTTTTATCAGATGATGAAATTTGTCCTCGGGGTACAAATGGAAAATTACCTGAAGGAAGCGATAGAATTTGTCGCTCCAAACGGTATCTGAAAAAACGGTTTTGAATTCGGATGGTTTTGCCATAATTTATGTTTTATAATACGTGTCCCAAAGCACATTCCTGAATTTGAAGGCTGGGTCGAGTTCTGATTTCAATTTAAATAATTTTTTAGCATCAGGATAAGCTTTGTGAAACTGCCTTTCGGTTGCATGAGCCTGGTAGGGCAGGTAATAAGAACCATTTTGCGAAATTGCCGCATCAATCAATTCCCTTGTCCAAACAGCGACTTTGCCTTTTTCCACATCGCTCGTAAACTGTTTGTGCCAAACTACGAAAGCGAAAACTTCTTCCCTTGACCAGGCTAATAAAGAGCCTTTATCTTTTTCGGCATGGCGGATGGAAATGTTGATTACATTCACATTGTGTCTTTGGAAAATCTCAGCCATCAATGTTGAAAAACCATCAAAGTTATTTACCGGAACAAAATATTCCTGCAGTACATAGGTACTGTCCTTCCGGCTTTCCGGCTCCAATTCCAATACGTCATAACCCGCTTCGTAATTGCGCCAGTGGATTTTTTTGCTTCTGTAAACCAATGGGTCGATGATGTGTTCGCGCCGCCATTTGCCAAATTTGTTTTTGCTGAACGCATTGATAAAATAGCGCTCCAGCGGATAGGCCCCAGCCAATGGCATCAGCCTTGTTTTTTCAGTTGGTTTTTCATCGGTCTTAACCCAGCTTACTGCCCTGACCCTTTTGTAATGTGGCGGATAAATGTTCCCGTTATGGAAAATGACATCCTTATTCCTGCTTACTTTTTTGTCGAAGAAATCCTTATATTCGCTGCGATCCAGTTTTTTGAATACCCGTTTCACAGGAATGTTATCTGCCAGGTCGAAAGTCACCGTTGCAATTACGCCAACAGCATTATAACACCCAATACAGGCAAAAAACAGGTCTGGATTTTCTGTTGGCGAACAAAACTCCAGTTCGCCAGTTGCCATGATGACTTCAATGTTTTTTACCGAAAGGATTACTGCTCCTTCACCTATGTAACGCCCGTGGCAGTTTACGCTTAGCGCGCCGCCAACCGTAAAATTGGCATACGTCTGCATGATCTTGATGCTCAGGTCATATTGGTCAATATACTTTTGGATGTCGCACCAGCGGATCCCGGCTTCTACTTTGATTGTCTTTTCTTCTTTGGAAAACACAAGCACTTTATTCAGCTTTCGCATGTCGATGTGGGCTGTGCCCGGACTCGCCGTTTGCCCGCCCATGCTAAACCGACCGCCGCCAATCGAAACTTTTTCGGATTTTTTGATGATGTCCTGTAGTGTTTCAATGGATGTTGGTACTGCTATGCTTGAAACCAAAACCGGATTTAGCTGAGTAACATCATTGATGATCCGTTCATTGGATTTTAAATGTTCTATTGCAATGCCGTCATTGTTTTTGAAATAATCGGGTGCGGCACTCGGAAAATCCCCAAAGCGGTTTGGCGCTTTTTTCCCTTTTCGGAATCCCAAAAAATAAATCAATAAAATTGGGCCCAAAACCGGAATCAAAACCAGCCAAAGCCAGAACCCCGATTTATTGGTGTCGTGCAGGCGTTTTGTTGCCGTGGCAATAATTGCCCAAAAAAGCAATGGGTATATCACCCATGTGGCGCTATAGGAAATAAGTCCAAGTAAATTGAAAAGGATATAAAATGACGTCCAGATAAAAAGGGAAGCCAGCCAATAAGTGCCTCGCCCGATTCGCCCGTGGTAGGTGAACAGCAGATAGCTTACCGGTAATTTATCTTTCAACGCCATGGAGACTATTTCAATAGTTTATTTATTTCTTCAACAGTTGTTGCGTGGTAACCTGATTTAGCCTTGGCATAAATTTGTCTTGCCCAGATTTTTCCCTCCGGAGTTTTGATCATTTCCTTGTAAAGCGGCGTTAACGAATACGTCCTGCTGTACGAAGTCAGGAATTGCTCGATTGCCGGATAGGCAAATTTGTACTGATGCTGGATCGCAGGGATAAACCATTGGCGGCGCACCACAAAATTCCCGCCGTTGGTAAAATTGAATTCTTTGTCAATGGCGGCCATTTCTTCAACAGTCAGATCTTTTGGAAGATAATCAATGAAATGTATTTTTTCGTTGGTGGATTTTATCTTTTGGCTCAATCCTATGATCCCGGTTTTTCTCCAGGTTTTCTGGATGCTGTCAATGGCAGCAAAATCTTCAGAAACCGGATTGATGACATTCGCGGGTATTCCGGGTTTGTAAATCCAGTCATCCAGTTTTATTTTATCAGCCAAAGTTTTGTCACCTTTGATTAGGTTTTTATTCAGGTAGTCGACAAAGTCTTCCGTCGTTATTGATTGAAAGGCGTGTGCATTGAAATAATCCGTAAGGAATCTGTCAAATTTTTCACGGCCGACAGCAGCTTCAATGGTCTGAAGGAAGGCATATCCTTTTTCATAAGCGATATCGCTCAAGCTGCTGTCCGGGTTTTTGCCTTCGGTATTGATTTTCAGTTGGCTGTCCGGGCTGTCTTTGCCCATTTCATCCAAACTTACCTGCAATATTTTCCTGCTCAGCACATCCTGCATTTTGGCTTCATTTGTTCCGTACAGCTCTTCGCCAATCCGGTGCTCGACATAAGTAGTAAAGCCTTCATTAAGCCAGATGTCATCCCAGGTTGCATTGGTAACCAGATTGCCGCTCCAGCTGTGCCCCAATTCGTGCGCCAGCAAACTCGTAAGTGAGCGGTCTCCTGCTAAAACAGTAGGAGTGAGGAAGGTTAGGTTTGGATTTTCCATTCCGCCAAAAGGAAAGCTTGGCGGAAGCACGATCACATCATAGCGTCCCCAACGGTAGGGGCCAAATAATTTTTCGGCTGCCACGACCATTTTGCCCAATTCGGCAAATTCCCATTTGGCCTTATCGATAACCGAATGTTCGGCATAAACCCCAGTTCTGTTGTCTATTGGTTTGAATTCGACATCGCCCACGGCAATTGCCATTAAATAGGAAGGAATTGCTTTTTCCTGTTTGAAGGTGTAAACCCCGCTGTCGTTTTTCTTTTGTGGGTTTACTGCGCTCATCAAAGCCATCAGCTCTTTTGGAACGGTAACTTTAGCATTATATGTAAATCTTACGCCCGGAGAATCCTGGCATGGGATCCAGGTGCGCGACCAAACGCTTTCGCCCTGCGAGAATACAAAAGGATGCTTTTTGTCGGCGGTTTGGGCTGGTTTTAGCCATTGCAAAGCAACGCCGTCTTTAGTAGTGCTGTAATAGATGGTGACTTTGGTCGTGTTGGGTTCGATGGTAATCCTTAAAGGTTTTCCGTGGAATTCTACTTCTTTCCCAAGTTCGAATTTCGTTTCCTTTTCGTCATCGCCCAAAGTGACTTTGTCAATATCTAATGTATTTTCATCAAAAATGATTTCGGATCCCTTACTGATATTGTCAATCGTCCAGGAAGCTTTTCCGGAAATGGTTTCGGTATCAAAATCAACCTTGATGTCCAAATCCAAATGCTTCGCAACAGCCTGTTGCGGATTGGAAAAAGAATGATTGTCTTTTACGGTTTTATGCTGGGCTGCAGTTTCTTTTTTCTGGCATGATATTGTTAAAACAACGGCTACTAAAAGTATGCTTATCTTTTTCATTTTAAATTTTAATTTGGGTGTAAGTTAAAAATAAAAAACCCGTCCTGAAAATTCGGAACGGGTTTTATTATTTATATAGCTTAGCTTGGCTTATGCCAGCATCGTTACCGGATTCTCAAGGAACTGCCTTAAGGTTTGAAGGAATTGTGCTCCAGTAGCACCGTCAACCGTGCGGTGGTCACATGCTAAGGTAAGCATCATCGTATTTCCAACAACAATCTGCCCATTTCTCACCACTGGTTTTTCTTCAATTGCGCCAACGGATAAAATTGCTGAGTTAGGCTGGTTGATGATAGAAGTAAATGATTGTATCCCGAACATTCCTAAATTGGAAACCGTAAAGGTACTTCCTTCCATTTCTGCTGGCTGTAGTTTTTTGGATTTTGCTTTTCCGGCCAAATCCTTAACATTGCCGCCAATTTGGGTAAGGCTCATTTGATCTGTAAATCGCAACACAGGAACGACTAGGCCATCTTCAACCGCTACGGCAACACCCACATTGATGTGGTGGTTGATCGTAATTGCATCATCATGCCATTGGGAGTTTACTTTTGGATGCTTCCTTAATGCCATCGCCGAAGCTTTGATAACCATATCGTTGAAAGACACTTTGGTATCAGGGATATTGTTGATCGCGCTACGTGATTTCATCGCTTCATCCATATTCACTTCAATGGTCAAATAGAAATGAGGAGCTGTAAATATCGATTCGGAAAGGCGTTTTGCAATGGTTTTACGCATTTGCGAATTTTTGATCACTTCAGACGAAACTTCGCCTGCAGGAACAAATGGCTTAACTGCAGGCGCTTCAGGGGTATTAGATGAAGTTGGAGTTGCCGTAGCTGCTCCCGGAGAGAAGTTCTCCACGTCACTTTTTGTGATGCGTCCGTTTTCACCAGAACCTTTTACCTGAGAAAGGTTGATTCCTTTGTCTTTTGCGATTTGCTTAGCCAATGGAGAAGCAAAGATCCTTCCTGTAGAAGCTGCTTCTGTTGTATTTTGTGAGATAGCTGTTGGTGTTGCAGCTGTTTCTGTTGCTTCAGCTTTTGGAGCCGGAGCAGCCGAAACTCCTTTTTTAAAGTTTTCTGCAATACCTGTGATATCGCTTCCGGCAGGGCCAATGATTGCCAAAACGCTGTCAATTGGTGCCGATTGCCCTTCGTTGATTCCAATGAACAATAAAGTTCCGGAATTGAAGGATTCGAATTCCATTGTGGCTTTATCGGTTTCGATTTCGGCCAAAATATCACCTTCCTTTACTTCGTCGCCTACTTTTTTCAGCCAGGTTGCTACCGTTCCTTCGGTCATGGTGTCGCTCAAACGCGGCATGGTCACTACGGTAACCCCTTTTGGCAATGTAGTTGCCGGTTGCTGGTTGTCGGTTGCCGGTTTTGGTTCTGCTGGAGCTTCTGCTGTTTTTTGTTCCGCTGGAGTTTCGCTCTTTGCTTCAGCAGCTGGAGCCGATCCACCGGAAATCAAACCAGAAATGTCTTCACCTTCTTTTCCAATGATTGCCAACAAGGAATCCACCGAGGCGGTTTCGCCTTCCTTAACCCCGATATACAATAAAGTACCGGCATTGAAGGATTCGAATTCCATCGTCGCTTTGTCAGTTTCGATTTCGGCTAAAATATCACCTTCTTTTATGGTGTCGCCCACTTTTTTCAACCAGGTGGCAACCGTTCCTTCGGTCATGGTGTCGCTCAAACGCGGCATGGTTACTTTTGTTGCCATAATTTATAGTCTGTGAGGGATAAAAGGATAATTCTCTTGTTCGTAAACCACATCATACAATTGCTGGGCTTCAGGGAATGCAGATTCTTCGGCGAATGTTGCGCACTCTTCTACCAAATCCTTAACTCTTTCATCAATTGCTTCGATTTCTGCATCAGTTGCATAGTTCTTTTCCTTGATAACATCAAGGACCTGGGTGATAGGGTCTATTTTTTTGTATTCTTCAACCTCTTCCTTCGAGCGGTACAACTGAGCATCAGACATCGAGTGGCCTCTGTATCTGTATGTTTTCATTTCAAGGAAAGTTGGCCCGTTCCCGCGGCGTGCCCTTTCCATTGCTTCGTGCATTGCTTCGGCGACTTTTACAGGGTTCATTCCGTCAACCGGTCCACAAGGCATTTCGTAGCCTAAACCAAGTTTCCAGATGTCTGTATGGTTGGCTGTCCTTTCAACAGAAGTACCCATGGCATAACCATTGTTTTCGCAGATGAAAACTACAGGTAATTTCCACAGCATCGCCATATTGAAAGCTTCGTGCAACGAGCCCTGGCGTGCTGCACCATCACCAAAATAAGTAAGGGTTACACCGCCTGTGTTGAAATATTTATCGGCGAAAGCCATACCGGCACCTACTGGGATCTGTGCCCCAACGATACCATGCCCGCCGTAAAATCCGTGTTCTTTTGAGAAGATGTGCATGGAACCACCCATTCCTTTGGATGTCCCGGTTACTTTTCCGAGTAACTCTGCCATAACCGCTTTTGGGTCAACACCCATTCCGATCGGCTGCACGTGATTACGGTAAGCTGTAATCATTTTGTCTTTTCCGCCTAAATTCATTACGTGTAAAGCTCCTGCTAATACAGCTTCCTGTCCATTATATAAGTGAAGGAATCCTCTAACTTTTTGTTGAATATAAAGTGCGGCAAGTTTGTCTTCAAACTTTCTCCAAAACAGCATGTCTTCATACCATTTTAAATAAACTTCTCTGGTTACTTCTTTCATTTTTACTTTTTGCTAAAGCGTTATTGTATTCTTGATTATGATTCAACGCAAAAGAGTTCACTCACACACAAATTTGCGAAAGGCAAAAGTAAAACATTCCTAGTAAGAACAGAAATTTAAAAGGGTAATTTTTCGCTGTTACAGGAAGTTTTTATCGAAGCTCAGGGGTAATAAATTTTTAATCGAATCGGATTTGAAAACTTCACCGCTTTCTCCCATGAAATAAATTTCGATTGGCGTATTTTGCTTGAACTCGTATTCCGAAATAGATTGCCTGCAGCCACCACAAGGCGGAGTAGGGGATTTGGTTTCATTGATGTCTGAAGCAGCAGAAATTGCCATTTTAAGTATTTTAGCATCCGGATAAATGGCATTCGATTGAAAAATGGCAACCCTTTCGGCACAAAGTCCTGACGGATATGCTGCATTTTCCTGGTTGGATCCCAAAACAATTTTCCCGTTGTCCAAAAGAAGTGCGGCGCCAACCCTAAATTTAGAATAAGGCGCATAGGCATTTTTTCTGACTTCAATTGCCTTGAGCATCAAATCGTGAATGTCCTGAGGAAGTTCTTCAATAGATTGGTAGGCGGTAAACGTGGTGTTGATTTCTATTTTTTTCATTCGAATTGAATAATTGTTTTTGTCGGAAATAAGATAGCTTGTATGGCTATCCGATTATGATTCAACTATTTTTTTGATGGTTATTTCATTCAGTATTGAGGAAAAAAAATCCAAATCTCTTTTTTGAAATTTGGATATTGTTTTTATTATTCACTATCTATTAATAATCGTCGTATTTGTCACCAAAGTTAAACGATAATGAGAAGCGAAGCGTATTTTCTAATGGGTTTTTTACTTTTGATGCAGAGAACAGATACGATACATCGACTTTAACTACATTGTATTTGAACCCGGCTCCCAATGAGAAAAATTTCCTGGCTCCTTTTATTGGGCTTTCGTGGAAATACCCTGCGCGCATTGCAAAAGAGTCCTGGTATGTGTATTCTGTACCAATAGAGTAGGTAAACTCCTTAAGTTCTTCGCTGAAACCACCCGGGGCATCGTTGAAAGATTTGAAAATCCCGGATACCCAGTTTACTTTGTTGTAATCAGCATTGATTATAGCGCTGTCTGCGTTGTCAATTACACCATCACCGTTTACATCTTCTAATTTTTGTGGCGTTGGTACCAAAAGCTTTGCCAGCTCAATATTAAGCGATACTTTGTTGAAATCGTCAAGGATAAAGTCATAACCTGCTCCAAGCCTCATGTTGGCAGGAAGGAAGTTGGCACTGTTGTCGTCTGATGCACCAGCGTCATAATTGATTTTTGGTCCCATATTCTGGAAATTGAACCCCAAACGCAAACGACCATTAAAGTCTGAGAACGCCGCTTCTTCGCCTTGATAGAAACCTGCGATATCAACTGCAAATGAACTTGCCGGTTTAGAGTCGCTGGAATCTCCTGAAGGTATTCTTAAGGCGGAACGAATGTATCTTCCGGCTACGGCCATCGAGAAACGCTCGCTTAGCTGCAAAGAGTAGGAGCCGTCAAATGCCAATTCGTTTGGCTTAACAATCTGTGCCGGATCATCGGCATTTTGTCTTAATTCGATTTCACCCAAACCGAAATAACGCAAACTAAAGGCAAAAGCACTTCTTCCTTCGGCGCCAAACCTATTATAATAAGTAACCTGGCCTAAGGAAATGTCGTTTACTAAATCTGTTAAGTATGGGGTGTAACTTGCGGTAAAGCCCTGTTTGTCTAATGCAAATGCGTATTTTGCCGGATTCCACTGTTGTGAAAAGTTGTCGGTAGTAGTAGCAACTCCCTGATCCGCCATACCTGCTGCCCTTGCGTCAGCTGCAACCAATAAAAACGGGACTCCGGTGGTAATTACTCTGCTGTCCTGTTGCGCATTGATTAATTGTGCGGTTAGTAGTAAAGATAGTATTGCTAGTTTTTTCATTTTAATTTTTATAAAAGTTAACAAATATAGTATTTTCCTAAAGGATTACAAGTTTTTCTATTTTTTCTGCCTTTTTATTCGATAAAGTGGACTTAACCGTGAGTTTGTAGACATAAACGCCCTTCCCGATGCGGTCGCCAAAATCATCTTTTCCGTCCCAGGTTATTTCCCTCGATAGGAACCCGTCTGTGGTTACGGTTTGATTTTTGGTCCATACGATTTTACCCGTAATCGTCATCACCTGAACCTGAACTTCTAAGGGTTCAAAGGGCTTGTTGTGCGAAAACCAGAATTGAGTATAGCTTACAAACGGATTTGGGTAATTAAGCACATGGCTCAATGTTATGCTTTCATCGCCGACAACGACAAATTGTATCTCAGCAGTGATTGGATTATTGTATACGTCCCACGCCTTGAAGGTAATGGTGTGCAGACCGACAGCCAGGTTCCGGTATGGGAAATAGACTTTTCCTTTAGTAAAATCATCAACACTGGCTTCATAATAATCGTTCATGATATACGGTTTGGTTTCATCTCCGTCAAGGATCCCGATAATATCATGGCCAATTCCGCTTGCGGTATTTATTCCGTGCTCGTCCTGTAAGATGGCCAGAAGGAATGGGGATTCATTGGTGATTCCGCCATTAACGAATGTTTCGTCATTCATGTATAGCTTAACGGTAGGGCCGGTATTGTCGGCAACGGCATTGGTATTGATTCCGCCCACCTTGATATCGGTATTGTAGCCTGTTTTGTCTAAAAGGATCTGATTTCTTTTGGCATAAAAACTGATCCTTCCGTTTCCAACAGGAATGCGGATGTCCCTTGGTACATAAAATCCAAATTGAAAATTCCCGTTCGTCACCGAGGCATTTCCCCTAAAGATGGTTTCTCCTAATGTTACAAAAGGCATTGTAGGTGCCGTTACTGTTGGGGATATGCTTATGATGGCATCGTAACTGTCGTTTCGCAATGTTTCCGCCTGGATGTTTTTGTCAAAAACATTAACAGCCAACTCGCCATTGTAGCTGGATAATAAGTTGTTGCTTTCGTCACGGACTTCACCTGTCAGTGTAACATAATCCAATGATTTGAAATCATCGATCGGGCCGGTAATAGGCGCACCGTTGACTTTAGTCAGAACGATCTGTGGTTTTGGAATTGCTAAAAACACGGCTGGATCGCCTAGATAAAATACAACATTGGTTGCTGTACCGGGAGCGTAATTTTTTGCCAGGCGAAGTGCCTCTGCCATTGATGTGTAAGTGTTGCTTCCGTAGGAAAACAAGTATCGGCCAAGCGTATCATTAAAGTCCTGTGCCGGTCCCTGTCCGATAGAACGGACAGTAGTGATCATGGAAATAGCGCCGCCTTTCGGATTCCAAAACGTATATTCCCCGGCTGTTGGCCTATATGGGTTGTCAAATCTGGAGAAGTCACAGGTTATGGTAATGAACAGCGGATATTTGTACCGGTTGCCCAGATTCTGCCCGTCCGATTTTTCCCAAATGCGTTCTTCAGATAAACCGTCTTCGCCGCCATGCCCAAGGTAATTGAAAACCAAAGCCCCTTTTTCAAACGCAGAGAATATTGCTTCCCTGGCTTTTGGATAACGTTTTCCACCGGCTGAAGTTTCCTGCACAAAGGAATCTAAAAGGATTTTTGTTACATTGAAGAATGGTTTCTCTGTTGAAATCCTGTCTGCCAGCCTGTTTTGGTAAAATTGTAATTGATTGTCGTTAAGGCGAAGCGCATCGCTCGAAGGATCATCGGCAATGGCTACATAGTTGTTCCTCCAGCTTCCGTACGATTTTAAATCGTGGTATTCGACTACTTTGTTGATCATCTCTTCGGCTTGCTGTGTAGTGCTTATGATCATTCGCCCGATGGCGATATCGGGCTTTCGGATGTTATAGGTGTAGCTCATTTCTCCATTTGTTGGGGAATCGCCATAGTCAAGCAATCCTTCATTGTCGTCCATGCTGGCATAGAAATCATCGGATGCGAATGATCCTTCTCCTTCGGTATAGCTGTTCAGTGCCTGGTAAATAGGAACGATGTTAGTATTGTTGGCCACCCTGTCTTTAAAATCATATGAGGCATCTCCAAAAATATTCAGATATTTGACTTTCTTGTCGCTTGAAGAAGCATTGAAATAAACATACTTTACAAAATTCCTGATGGCGCCGATGTCCTGTTTTCCTGATGAAAATTCAGGATAAATGCTTTCAAGATTGACCACTTTTACATTCAGGTTGGAATAGCTTCTGTGGAAAGCCGCGAGTTTTTCGGCTTGAGCGTTAAGGAATTTTGGAGTGATGATCAAATAGTCGATATCCTGGAATTGCCCTGATGCGTTTTGGAAGATAGTCCCTTTAAGATTTTGGTTGTCTACTTTTGATTTGGATTCTTTTAATGGAGTATAAAAATCGGCATTGTCGATGGCAACATATTTTCGGACTTCGCCCATTTCAGCCTTAAACGATATAGAGCTTTGCCCGGCATTTACAACTTTGGTTACATTATATATGTCGCTAACATCCCAAACCTGCGAGATTGATGAAGCGCTGGATAATTGGTATTCGCCAACATCAGGCAATGAAGCTGCCTGGTTGAATTGGAACTGGAATTGCTTTCCATACCCCTGAAGGTTCCTTTTGGCTTTTACATTTACATAATCCAGATATCCTTTAGCGCTTGGTACGCCTGCATTGTCATAGATGATTTTAACTTTAACGTCTGGCGAACTGACAGTTGCCGCTGCAGAAAGTGTCCTTTCCCAAACGGGTTTGTCGCTGTTGGCAGGTGGTGTTATCGAAATAGTGCCGACGGGCTGGGAATTGGCTTCGATCTTGAACGTATTTGCTGTGGAAGTCACGGCGGCAACATGTGTTTCTACTGTTATAGGTGAAGAAGCCACAATATTGGGAAAACTAAAATCAAATTCCTGTTCGTTATCGATGCTTAAGTTTTCTCCAAACCAGATCCTTCCTAGTTTTTCGATATTCGTTTCTTCTATTTCATGGAACTGAAAGTCATCAAATGTTGTGATGATTGTTGCTGCATTATCGGTTGGCTGAACTAAATCAGTAATCCTTTTGCCGGCACCACCATCTGCCGTTACATAATAATAGGACCTGTCGGCATAAATGTTAAGGTTGGTTTTATACTCATTGTTCCATTTGTCCATGCCTTCGGCGTAAAAAAGGATGTAATCGCTGCTGTCAAAAACACCATCGTTTTCGCCGACAAACTGAATTGCATTTTCTGTTAAATCCATCGGATAGTCGTCAGAATTCTTAAGCGGGAGCATTCGTCCGCCATTTCCATAAATCTTTATTTTTCGAGGATCGGCGTTGGTGTTAAGCCCCAGGCTGCTAAGGAAGCTTTTGGATATTTTGTAGACCCCCGATTTTTGTACGTAAAAACGATACCAATTCCCCGAACTCAAAACGGAGTTTTGGACGGACATGATAGTGTTTGTCAAAGGTTGTTGTGTCCTTGAGGCGTTTTGTGCAAACGAATAGCTAAAAGAGATTAATTTTTTAAATGAATTTCCTTCCTTAATAATAGGAGTGATTTTAATCTCTCCAAAATACTCGTCACGGGAGATGCTGTTGGTGAATGTGTATTTGAATGTGGAAGGGATTTTTTTTATAGCGATGTCACCAAGCTGGCTTTCTGTTATAGGCTCAAAAACAAGATTTGTTATTTGCAGCGCATTTTCATTGATCCTGTTGTTTAGTTTGATGTTTAAGGAATAGCTCAGTGTTTTTGCATAAGCATCAAACTGATAATTTGCCATGTTGAATTGCGGGATATTATAAGAGAAATTACCGTAGGGATATGCGCTTTTCTCAGTCCAGGTCAATGAAACATTTCCTTGCTCTTGAGCCATGGCAGAGAGGGCATACATTGTAAGGATGCAGAGGGTAATAATCTTCTTCATAGTAGTATTGAAACGTAATTTTATCCAAATTAGTATAAAAAACCAAAAAAAAATATTTTTTTAATCAAAATACAATAAAACTAGTATTTTTGCGTTATGTATAAAATCCGTCTGGAATCGGCGAATTTAGTATTAATTTAAAAAAGTTGTTGCAAATTAATGGTAAATACCTATATTGCGCCACGAAAAATTATACCTACTATGAATATGAAAGTAAACAAGGTTATTACTGGAAAATTATTACTATCCCTATTGGTAATAATGGTTGGATTTACAAGCTGTAGCAAGAAGAACGACTCAAAAGGCGGTTCTAGGGCTACCGGTTGGAAAATCAACGATAAAAAAGGAGGTTTCCAATACGCTTCTAAATTTAAAAAACAAGCAACAGGGCCAGGTTTGGTTCTGGTTGAAGGAGGAACTTTTACTATGGGTAAAGTTCAGGATGACGTGATGCACGATTGGAACAATACTCCAAATCAACAGCACGTTATGTCTTTCTATATGGATGAGACAGAGGTTACCAACATGATGTACATGGAGTACTTAAGCTGGTTGAAGACTGTATATCCGCCAGATCAAGATAACTACAAAAACATCTATGAAGGAGCTTCTCCAGATACATTGGTATGGAGAAACAGATTAGGCTATAACGAAACGATGACTGAAAACTACTTAAGGCACCCGGCTTATGCTGAATATCCTGTAGTAGGAGTTAACTGGATCCAGGCTACTGAGTTCGCAATCTGGAGGACTGACCGTGTGAACGAAAAGATACTGGAAGATCAGCGTTATTTGAAAAAAGATTCAAAAGTTACTGATATGACTGCCGATAAGGTTTTCAGTACTAATGCATACCTTGCTTCTCCTTCGACTGCAAAAGGCGGTGATGAGAAATTGGTTTTGAAAAAAGGTGCCGGAAGAGGTACTGCTAAAGCTTCTAAACCTGGGGCAAACAATACGGCCGGAAATAGTGCTAAAAATGTTTACGCTCAAAGAACTTCTGGTCTTATTTTGCCAGAATACAGGCTTCCAACTGAAGCGGAGTGGGAATATGCTGCTGCTGCTGACGTAGGTCAGAGAGAATACAACGCTTACAAAGGACAAAAGAAATACCCATGGTCTGGAAGCTATACCCGTTCAGGAAAAAGACAGGTTAGGGGAGATCAATTGGCTAACTTCAAACAAGGAAAAGGAGATTACGGCGGAATTGCAGGATGGTCTGATGATGGAGCTGATATCACCAACAAAGTTAAATCATATCCTCCGAATGACTTCGGATTGTATGATATGGCAGGAAACGTTGCAGAATGGGTTGCTGACGTTTACAGGCCAATCGTTGATGATGAGGCCAATGACTTCAACTATTACAGAGGTAACATCTACATGAAAGATAAAATCGGTGAGGATGGTAAAGTAGAATTGGTTACTCCTGAAACACAAAAATTCGATACATTATCTAACGGAAAAATTATTGCAAGAAATGCTCCGGGTCAAATTGCCCAGGTTCCTGTTGATGATAAAGAAACGTATTTAAGACAAAACTTTGACAAATCTGACAACAGAAACTACAGAGACGGTGATAGACAGTCTACAAGGTATTTCAAATTCGGAGCTTCAGAAGATGGTGACGAAAAAGGAAAGCTAAGAGACGACCAGAGAATGTATGATTCTCCTAAACACAATGTGTCTGTAGACAGTTTGGGTAACATGGTGAAGAAATATGACAGGTCTAACAAAAGAACAACCTTGGTAAATGACGATGTGAGGGTTTACAAAGGAGGTTCTTGGAGAGACAGAGCGTATTGGCTGGATCCAGCTCAAAGAAGGTACTTCCCACAAGATATGGCAACTGATTTCATCGGATTCAGATGTGCGATGTCTAGAGTAGGACCTAAAGCCGACAAAAAGAAAAGAGCAAGAAACTAATTTTTAGTTTTGTGAATACTAATAAAAAAGCCCTAATTTTAAGGGCTTTTTTTATTTTAAAAATTTTGCCCAATGACCATACAGAACATCCACGACTTATTTATAAAATCCAATAAAATTTCGATAGATACCCGTAAAATTGAGCCAAACTCAATGTTTGTTGCTATCAAAGGAGAACGGTTCGATGCCAATGCTTTTGCCAAAGAAGCTCTTGAAAAAGGCGCGGGCTATGTGATAATCGACAATGCCGATTACTTCATTGACGCAAGGACGATTGTAGTTGAAGACAGCCTGAAAACCCTTCAGGAACTGGCCCAATACCACAGGCAATTTCTGCAGCTTCCGATTGTTGCATTGACCGGAAGCAACGGAAAAACGACCACAAAAGAACTGATCAATGCGGTATTGTCAAAAACCTTTAAAACCAAAGCGACCATCGGCAACCTGAATAATCACATCGGTGTTCCGCTAACCTTATTGTCATTTACAAAAGAAACCCAAATCGGCATTGTTGAAATGGGTGCAAACCATCAGAAGGAAATCGAGTTTTTATGCGAAATCGCCCAGCCTGATTATGGTTATATTACCAATTTTGGCAAAGCACATCTTGAAGGTTTTGGCGGAGTAGAAGGTGTCATTAAAGGCAAAAGCGAAATGTATGCTTATCTTAAAGCAAACGGTAAATCGGCCTTCGTGAATCTGGATGACGAAATCCAAAACGCAAAAACCCATGATATACACAGGATTACCTTTAGCAGAAAGGACAGAAATACCAATGTCTTTATTGATGAGGTTGCAGCAAATCCTTTTGTAAAGATCAAAGCTCTTGGAATAGAAATCAATTCGCACCTTATAGGGTTGTACAATGCCAATAACATCAACGCAGCAATAACCATTGGTCACAATCTTGAAGTCCCAACGGATGATATCAAGGCTGCAATTGAAAGCTACGTTCCAGAAAACAACCGTTCCCAGTTAATGGCTAAAGGCTCCAACGAAATCATCCTGGATGCCTACAATGCTAATCCGAGCAGCATGCTGGTCGCACTCGAAAACTTCATCCAACTCGATAAAAACAATAAGATGATCATCATTGGCGATATGTATGAACTCGGCCAGGAAAGCCCTGCGGAACATAAAGAGATTGTCAGGTTTTTGGATAAAAACAGCAATTTCGGCTGCCACTTTGTGGGTAAGGATTTTTATGCGAGCAAAGTCCAGAATGCCAATTTCCATTTCTATGAGTCATTCGATGATTTTGCCCAATATATTTCTGCCCATAAACCCGAAAACAAAACAATCCTGATTAAAGGCTCAAGAGGCATGGCTTTGGAGCGCACACTGGAATACATTTAAAAAACAAAACCCTCATTTTCGTGAGGGTTTTTGTTTATTGCAACTGCGTGTAAATTTTGGAAAGGAGTTCGGTTACTTCTTCAATTTTCATTGGTTTTCCAAGATAATCATCCATTCCCTGCTGCAGGCAAAGCTCCTTGTCTTCAAACATGGCATTTGCAGTCATGGCCACAATTACAGGCTTTCCGCCCTCTTTGTTTTTGATAATGGAGGTAGCTTCGAATCCATCCATTTCCGGCATCTGAACGTCCATCAATATGACATCGTAGGTTTTGGTTTCCATTATTTTCAGCACTTCAATGCCATTATGGACGATATCCGCTTCATAACCCAGCTTTTTCAATATAAATTCAATGAATTTCTGGTTGATCTTATTATCTTCAGCAACCAGTATCCGCAGAGGGTATGTTTGTGCAAAGACTTCGGAAACGGCCGATTTCTGTTTTTCCTGCTGGGCTTCTATTTCGGATCCGCCCAAAGCCGTCAGGATGCATTTGCGCAAATGGCGTTGTTTGACAGGCTTTGGCAATATCGAAAGGAATAAATCGGAATGTTTCTTTTTGATTTCATCCCTAACCGGGTTCAATACGATAACCGGAATGTTTTCTGCTGTGTTTTTAAGTGCTTTTGCCAATTTTACGCCATCCATTCCGGGCATTCGCATGTCGGTAACAACAACTTTGATCGAGTTGTTTTTGCTTACGATTTCCAAAGCATTTTCTCCGGATGTGGCTGCAATAGGGTTGAGGTTCCATTGCTCCATCTGGCGCATTAATACATTTCGGCTGGTTTCGTTGTCATCAACAACCAAAATGCTGGTTCCTTTGTAAGCTGAAAGGTCGTAGGTGTTTTTGGTTTCTTCCCGTCCTTCTTCTGTTTTGATTGTAAAGCTGAAAACTGATCCTTCTCCATACGTACTTTTTACCGAAATTTCACCGCCCATAAGTTCCACCAATCGGGTACAGATTGCAAGCCCCAGCCCCGTTCCTCCATATTTCCGGCTCGTTGACGAATCAACCTGTGAAAATGCCTGAAACAGCTGGGAAAGTTTTTCCTGCGGAATCCCTATTCCGGTATCGCGTACGTCAAAACGGATTTCAAAGTCGTTGCCGCTGTGTTTGCCAATGCCTATTTTTAGGAAGATTTCGCCTTCAGATGTAAATTTGATCGCATTACCAACGAGGTTGATCAATATCTGTTTGAGGCGTAGGCTGTCGCCAATGATGCGCTTCGGCACATTGCTGTCCAATTCGTAAATAAGGTCGATGTTCATTTTGGCAAGGCGCGGCATGAAAATATCCATCACACTTTCGACGGCCTGGCGCAAATCAAATTCCTCCTGCTCAATATCCATTTTCCCCGATTCGATTTTGGAGAAATCCAAAATATCATTGATGACCATCAACAGGCTTTCGCCCGAATTGATAATGGTTTCATTGTAATCCTGCTGTTCTTTGTCAAGCTGCGTTTCGGCAAGCAATGAAGCCATTCCGATGACACCATTAAGCGGCGTGCGGATTTCGTGGCTCATTGTGGCAAGGAAAATACTTTTCGCCTGATTGGCTTTTTCTGCTTCTTCGCGGGCCTCTGCCTCATGTTCCTTTTGTTCTGTCAGTTCGATGTTTAATTCCTTCAGCGAATTGGCTTGCGTTGCAAGTTCAAGGGTACGTTCCTTTACCTGTTCTTCAAGCAGGGCATTCCTTTTTTCAACCCGTCTAAGCCTGTGTCGGTAGAAAAGATAAATGCCAAAGAAAAGCAGTAGCGTTACAATTGATTTAAACCACCATGATTTCCAGAATGGTGGCGTGATAGTGATTTTTATGGCAGCTCCGACGTTATTCCATTTTCCGTCATTGTTGGATGCCAAAACCCTGAAAGTGTAATCTCCGGGAGGAAGGTTGGTGTATATTGCCTTACGGTCCATTCCCGGGATCGACCATTCGGGGTCAAGGCCTTCCATTTTGTAACAATACTTGTTGTTTTGCGAATTGATATAATTCAGTGCCGCAAAACTAAAAGTAATCGAAGATTGTTTGTAGCTCAGGTTGATTTCCCTGGTGTACGAAATATCCTTGCGAAGCCCCGCCTTTGGGTCGTCGGAAGGAAATACGCGTTTGTTGAACAATTGGAATTCGGTAATGAAAACCGGCGGTATGAACTCATTGATCTTGATGTCTTTCGGGTAAAACGAATTCATTCCGTTGATGCCGCCAAAAAACATCTGCCCATCTTTAGTCTTCAGATACGAGTTTGCTTCAAATTCCATGTCCTGCAAGCCATCATAAGTATTGAAGGCTTTTATGGCAAACGTTTCAGGATTTAGCCTAAACAACCCGGCTGAAGTTGAAATCCATAAATTATTGGAACTGTCTTCGGTTATCCCTTTGATAAAATTGACATCTAAGCCACTCTTTTTGGTAAAAAGAACAAACCTGTCTTTTGCTTTGTCATAACGGTAAAGCCCTTTTGTACCTACCCAAAGCTGTCCTTTGCTGTCTGTAAACAAAACACGCGAATCGAGTCTTTTACTGGTTTTATCAAGATAATGCGAAAACTGCCTGGTTTTGAAATCATAGCGGTTCAATCCACCATCATCGGTACCGAACCAAAGATTTCCTTCCTTATCCTGTTCAATGGAAACTACGTTTTTTCCTGAAAAGGCTGTTTTTTTATCCGGGCTTTGCGTGATATGATCGAATGTCTTTGTTTTTGGATTCCAAAGATTCAATCCCCCATAATAAGTTGCTACCCAGAAATTCCCCTGTTTGTCCAGAAACAGCTTTTGCAGGAAATTGGAGCTTATCGTTCCGGGTTTTTTTAAATCGTGCTGGAAGTGTATAAAGGTTTTTGTCTTTTTGTCAAAAAGGTTGAGCCCGCCGCCCCAGGTTCCTACCCATATATTATTTTGAGCATCTGCCGCTATGGTTTGTATTGCGTCAGAGGACAGTGATCTTGGGTTTTTTGCCTGTGTCCTGTAAATACTGAAATTTCCGGTTTTAGGATCCAACCTGTTCAATCCTCCGCCATCAGTGCCAATCCAGATGCTTTCGTCAGCATCCTGAAAGAAAGCTTTTACGTCATTATAGCTCAATGTATTCCCGCCCGTACCTTTTCGGTACAATTTAAATTTATCCGATCCGGCCGAATATAAATTGACGCCGCCCCGATGCGTGCCAAACCAAAGATTGCCCTGCCTGTCCTGAAAGATAGCCGAAATAGTAGCGCTTGACAAACCGCCACCAATCCCAATGCTTGGATGGTAGTCATAGGTTTTTTGCGTTTTGGTATCAAATTGAGTCAGGCCTTCATTGACTTTTCCTACCCAAATGTTTCCCTTTTTGTCGGCAAGCAAACTCAAAATCATGCTTTCGGAAGAACCAGGTTTTCCACTGTCAATTGATTTTATTTTGCTGTTTAGGATGTCGTAACCTACCAGCCCAATGTCTTCTACGCCGAACCACATATCACCGTTAGCATCCTGTACAATAGCAGTGACCGGCTTGTTGTTTTTTAAGATATTGGAACTTATCACAGAATTTTTGGAATCAATGCAGTCGATTCCGTTTTGAGTGCCAACCCACAACCTGTTTTGCCTGTCTTTGAAAATGCAGTTTATCGAGTCCGAACTGATGCTGTTTGCATCGTTTGCTTTGTGCCTGTAATGTTTTGCAATAGCTTTTTTGGTATCAAAATAGTTTAATCCGCCATCAAGTGTTGCTACCCAAAGATGATGCTCTTCCCCTGGTGAAATGCCGGTAATTACATTAGATGACAGGCTGTTGCTGTGGCCGGGATTGTGTTTGTATGACTTAAAGCTTGAATTTACGCGGTCAAAACGGTTTAGGCCATAGGATGTCCCAACCCAAAACTCGTGGTTTTTGTTTTCATAGATGCAGCGGATGAAATTATCGCTGATGCTGCTTGGATTCGCCGGGTCATTTTTAAAAACGGTCATATTGATCCCGTCATACCGATTCAATCCGTCGCGGGTGCCAAAATACATGAAACCCCTGTATCCTTGATGGATGCAGTTGATGGTAGTATTGCTTAAGCCATTTTCGTTGGTAATGTGGCGCAGCCGCTCCTGTGATATTTGGGAAAGAGTAGGGGTCAGGGCAAAAAGCAAAAAACAGGCAGCAAAGACTTTTGCCTGTAGCAGCCGGGAAATACTGCTTTTTACTATTCTTTTGAAAATAGCTATTCTCATGAAAATTACCGGGTTTGGGATATTTTAGTTTTTTAAACGCTTACAAAGCGCTGATAACTCAAATATATAAAAAGCGCGGCCAAAACAGTTGCGGAAAACCGCACTAATATCCACAAAGTTATGAGCAATATTGAGTGAAGCCGTTTAGTTATAGGTGCATTTTTAGAGGATTTGGGGTTGGCATAAAAAATAAAAACCTTCTTAACCAACTAAGAAGGTTTTTTAGTAAAAGCAGACAGCGCTTTTACCCGGTAAAAGAGTTAAACCGTCTCTTTTTCCTTTTGCAGGTAACGCAGTTCCTTTATTCTTTCAGCTAGGTTTTTTTGATTTCCTGCGGCATTATTTTCTATGCTTTTTGCCCATTCCATAAATTCGGCTGTATGCGTTTCCTTTCTTCCTGTTTTTGGATTGATTGGGGTGAATTTAGTCCGCATCACTGATTTTATATGGGTTTTGGCCTCGTCAGTCATTACAAGTTCTACATGCAGACTATCATTTTCGGCCAACAATAAACACGATTGGATATTTACCATTTCATCATAAACCGCTGAACGTAGATAAGCTATTTCATGGCTGCTTACCACCCATGAAATCCCTTTATGGTAGTATTCGGTCAGTTTTAGGTTATAGTAGTCCTTCAGATGGTCTTCGCGCGCATTCATGAAATAGTCTACATATCGGGCGTTGTTCAGGTGGCCAAACAAATCGCAATCGCTAAAGCGTATTTTGTATACGGAGTCCGGATTTTTATTCATGATATTTTTTTTTGATTTTTATAATTTCAAGGCCGTGTCCAGTTTGATGAAATGAACTTCGCCGCCCAGCATTGCAGGAAGCATCACTTCGTCGTTTTGTATTATAAAATCTGCCGGGCCTTCGATAGCATCAAGAGGTTTTACTTTAGCGCATTTGCCGCTATAGATATTGATGGCCATAATAACGCCTTTCTTTTCGAAGGCCACCCAATTGCTTACATACAAAACATCCTTATTTACATAAATTCCATCAAAATACCCTTCCAGAGAAGTAAGCTTTGTAAACTTGTTGTTCTTCAGATCGATGAAGCCAATAATTCCGTTTGGCTTATTGTTGCTTCCCCATCCGTTTACATACAAACGGCTTCCTTTGCTGTAGCAAAAAAGGCCATTGATTCCCGAAATGCTTGTGTCAGTTGTAACTTCAGAATAAGTTTTGTCGGTTAAATTGACCTTGAAGAGCTTGCTTTTATCTGTAGCTGATACATACAAAGTAGTATTGTCCCAAACTGCAATGTCATTCAGGTAAGATGAATCTTTGCTAAAATCGATTTCATAAAGTTTGGTGCCCGAAGCGAGGTCAAAAGCAACAATGCGGTCAACATCTGCAACGAACAGTGTATTCTTACTGATGGCTAAACCTTTCGGGGCATTCAGCTTTTCCTTTATGAAGGAATCGTTCAGTAGTGCTCCTTTTTTATCGAGCCTCAAAATTTGCCCGTCACCATCTTTGGCCGACGGATTTAATTCGGCGCCTATATCGGCAACATAAAAATATTTCCCGTCAGAGACAACACTTTCGGGGTGTTTAAAACCGGGAGTTGTTTTGTAAATCTGTGCATTTGCAAATGAAGCAGCAAAGAGTGCAGCAGTAAAAAGCAGTTTTTTCATGATTGTTTTTTTAGGTTAGTGTTTTATACCAATCGGTATATTTTTATTCAAAAAAAAATTATTTCTTCAATCCCTTTATCAGCCGTACCAAATAATCCATTGTTGTATTTAGCGGGGCAATCTTTCCGGTAACTTTCACCTGGATCACGCTGCCTTGTACTAACGAAATAAGAACCGAAACAAATTCATTTACATCAACATCTTCCCTGATTTCTCCATTTTCAATTCCGATTAATACTCTGTTTTCCAGTCTTTCTCGCCAAAAAGCCAAGGCATTGGCCACTTTTTCTTTCAATAAAGGATGGGTGTCATCCGATTCTGCAGCTGTATTGTTTATAGGGCATCCGGTCTGTAAAATAGGCAGTTTTAAAAAATTGCGGTATACCTCGGGATAAACAAGCAATTTGTCAATAGAGTTGGTATGGTCATCCATCCGGCTTTTGATATAGGTAATGACCCGTTCAAAATTGTAGTCAAATGCTGCCAAAGCCACTTCGTCTTTGTTTTCAAAATTCCCATAAATGCTCCCTTTTGTCAAGCCTGTGGCTTCTGTCAAATCGTTGATAGATGTGCCTGCATACCCTTTTGCATTGAAGACCGGTGCGGTTTTTTCAATAATGAACTGGCGGGTGCGTTCGGCTTTTGACATTGGTAAAAGAATTTATTGCAAAACAAATATAATAAAAAATATACCGATTGGTATTTATTTGAGAATAATATATCCCTATCGTTATTTTTAGGTAAAATGCGGGCTGTTATTTGTAATACATTTCATATTTTACTATATTGGCTTGTAATAATATTCATATAATCAGTAATTAATAACTAACCCTAATATATATGAAGAAACCCTGCATTGCATTATGTATGCTCAGTCTGGCTATTTATGCGCAAGTAAAACCATTGGCGTATGTGAATAGTGGCGCCCTGTCCAACGGCGTGAGTTGTGGTATAGGCGAAATTTTTGTTATGCCGTCAAGTGTGCTCGAAAAGCCCACAGAACCTCCCAAGGAAATTGTTGGAAAAGAACCTGGAATCGATAAAATCCAGGTTAAGGGATTAATTGCTTCCCCAAACCCAACTACGGGAATTGTCAATATCAATACAGAACTTGATATTAGGATGTTAAGTGTTTACAGCTCTGAAGGAAAATGGATCATGGATGTGGATATGAAAAAAAACAGGACTGTTGATTTGGCCAACCTGCCTTCAGGCTTGTACAGCTTTATTTTTTGTGAACCGAATTTCCAATCCATTAAAATTATAAAAAGATGAAAAAAATATTTACATTGATTGTATTATTTGTTTTTGCAAATGGTTTTGCGCAGGCACCACCAGAAATGATAAGCTACCGTGCTGTGGCAATGAACGGAAGCACTGTTTTAACAACTACCACGATAGGGGTAAAGGTAAGTATTCTTCAAGGGTCGACTTCAGGTACTGCAGTTTATGCGCAGAGGTATACTTACCTAACGGATGCCAATGGCCAATATAGTTTTTTCATCGGATCGACGGCTACTGGAGGAGCGATTAGCGCTACCAGTGTATTGAGCGGGGTCTTTTCCGCTATCGATTGGTCGGCTAACACTTATTTCCTAAAAGTTGAAATGGATCCTACAGGCGGAACAAGCTATACTATTTCGGTGGGTACTACCCAACTGGCAACTGTGCCGTATGCTTTTTATGCAAAAGGGGCAAAAACCGCTGAAACATTGGATCCAGCCAATGGAGGTTATGAAATAGTCAAAAATATCTATGAACTTAAGAGAAACGTAGAGCCAGTAAATAACAAGCTTGTATATGTAAAAGGGTATTTTGAAGAAGGTGATGGCGGCGGCGGCTTTTTCTTGTTTAAGAATGCAAGTAATTTTGGAAAAAATCTTGGGACAATTTTTAAATCGCTTTACGGAAAAAGTTGTAGTTGCGAGGATGAGAAATCAGAATCAGAGTGTGAAAGAGAGGGCGAGTGGCTAAGGCAATACCAAGGCTATATGGATGTACGGTATTTTGGCGTGCGCAGGGTAGAATACAGTTGGCAGTATCTGACTAGTCCTCCTTATTGCTGGCCTAGGAATAACTACCAAAGGATTCAGAACATGATTGACTATGCTACAAAGTATTCAGATCCTATTACGGGCGAGCATAAATCACAGCACGATCTTACCATATTTTTCCCCAGCGGGGATTATTTTATTGAAAAAACATTGATACTGAAAGACCGGGTGCATATCATTGGCGGTGGAGAAGTTAAGCTTATGAATATTGAAAAGCCGACTCCCGGGTATGATTATATGTTTGAAATAGAGGGGGCAGTTTCCCATCTTTTGATTGAAAACCTGTGGATCGATTGCCATAGGTCGGGCATCGGTGGTTTCCATTTTAAGCCTACGCGTAAGGATGGTGACAAAACAGGATTGGTAGGCCTTTGGGACTCAAGTTTTAGGAATATCAATATCTATGATGCCTCAAAGCCCGGGATCTATCTGGAAGGGCCTGATTATATTTCCGATGGCAAAGGATATAAGCTTGACCCGGGGAAATGGTTCCAAACATTGGTATTTGATAATATAAGGGTAATGCGTTGGGATAATATTTATGAACCTGCCTTAAAGATGACAGGTTACAATGCCAATTACACCTTTATCAATTGTGAATTTGCCAATAGCCAGTTTGAAAAAGAGGGTGGTGGATTTAACTATATAGATGGGGCATGTATCTTTATAGGTTCCAATAATACCAGCGAAATGCCTAAGCAAGGTTCCTATGCGATTTCGTTTATAAATAGCGGCATGGGAGTATATGCAAGATATGGTGCAGTAATACAAAATTCGAGCAGCATCACTTTTGATACGGGCTTTTATGAAGGATTGGATATTGCTTTTGCCATAAAGGACTCCAAGCAGGTTAAAATTGTCAATAACCGGTTTGCCAATGCCAGCGGCATGGGAATATATGCGAATAAGCCAGCTAACCCGAATGACCCTGTATCCCATTTAGATTATGCGAATGGAGAATTCGGAGGTATCGTTTTTGCCGAAAATTCGGTAGTGAGTGTATTGAACAACAATTGCGATGTCAGCGCACTGTCAGATAAGGTGGGGCAGCAGTATTTTATTGTAGGCATTGGTAACAATAATGTTTTTGATGTCAATGCCAATACCTTTGGTTACCATGAACTGGCCAAAAACTCAATATTATACCACATTGCCACGATCTCTTCCGAAGCTATCGATACCACCAATCAAAAAGTGGTTTTTGTGACTACTGATTTGGGTACGATTAACGACCTTAAGGTTATTAAATCTGATTTGAGCACAGGTGAATATTTAGTCATAAAGGCAAACACAGGCGATTTGAAGTTTTATTCGATGGATGATCCATCCAATACCGCTCCAGGCAAAAATATTTTCCTTCCCGGAGGTGCCCCTCTTACTGTAGTCAATGGGCACAGTGCAACCTTTGTCAGGATTGAAGAAACGTTCCATTTGATTTCAAATAATTAAGAAAAGCCTTCAGAGCAGCAACATTTTAAACGCATTAAATAATCAAAGCCGAAGCTTATGTTTCGGCTTTTTTATTTGAATTAAAAATATGAATTGCCAATGTTAATCCTTTAATTAGTCATTCTTAATGTTTTAGTAAAAGCAGGAAGCCACTTTCTTTGTATGTTTGCCAAAATATTTCCCGGATGGTCAATCAATAGATTTGAGGGATTGTCCAGGTTAATTTCCCACAATATGCAAAAATATATCAGAGTGCTCCTTTTATGGGCTTTTTTTGGTTTCGGCGCCAATTTACTTCAGGCCCAAACAACCACGATCCTTGATCAAACGCTGCTCACACAGGCAAGTTTCAATTCGTTTACCAATGTCAATGTCACCGGTACCCAAAATTGGTATTTCAGTTCGACCTATGGTGCTATATGCAATGGGTATTCCGGCGGACAAAGTTTTGAAAATGAAGATTGGCTCATCAGCCCGGAAATGAATCTGACCCAGGCAAATAATGTGAAGCTTAGCTTCAGCCATACGCGAGGAAGCGCATCGGTGCTGAATGTTGGTGTAACTGAAGGCTGGTATAAGGTTTTTGCCACGTCAAATTATACGGGCAATCCTGTGACCACACAATGGGTTGAGCTGACAGGTTTTAATCAAAGTGTTCCGGTGGCCTGGCAATATATTTCTTCGGGAGATCTGGTTATACCGGAGGCGGCAAAATCTGCAAATTCAAGGATTGCTTTCCGCTATATGAGCAGCGCGACCCAGAGTGCAACCTGGGAAATAAAGAATGTAAAGGTTACCGGTGAGCCGGTGACCAATCCTAATATGGCCGTTTTTAAAATTACCAACTGGAACACCGAATGGCTGGGCTGTACCACATTTGGCCCGACGGACGAAACACTGCAAATCAATAATGTTGCCGCTGCAATGCTTTCGATGAATGCTGATATTTATTGTATCCAGGAAGTATCCAATACTGCCGGAAGCCCATCAATCGCAACCCTGGTGTCGCTTTTGGGCAGCAGTCAATGGGAAGGTAAAATCTTGCCTGCAAGCACAGATGATTGTGATCAGAGGCAGGGCATCATCTATAAAAAAGCGAAAGTGCAGTTTGTCAGTTCGGCGCAATTGAGCAGCGGTAATGCGGCTCAGGGCAATTCGTATTACTACAATTGGACCAGCGGGCGGTATCCTTCGGTATATAATGTGAATCTTATTTCAGGAAGCACGTTGGTTCCGGTATCTATCATAAATATCCATGCGAAATCGGAAGATGGAGAAGCTATGAGCTATACACGCAGGTTAGGGGCATCCCAGGCATTGAAAACAATTCTTGACGGTTCGGTCTATAACTCGAAGAATCTGGTGTTTATAGGAGATTTTAATGATTATATGGTTGGTACGTCAAGTAACAGCTGTTCCTGTACCGATTCTCCGTATAAGAATTTTGTTGATGACCAGGCTAATTATACTGCCATTACACAAAATCTGACTGATGCGCATTGGAACCGTCCGGTTATCGAAAACATTATTGTTTCAAATGAGCTGGCTGGAAATTATGTTTCAAACAGTGTGGGGCAGGAAGTAACGATGCCGCAAAACATCAATAATTATTATAATACAACATCTGACCATTTACCTGTAAGTGCATTGTTTCAGTTCCAGACACTGGGCAACCCTGAATTTGCTTATTCAGATAAGCTTTTGAAAATCTACCCTAACCCGGTAAAAAGTGAAGTAAGGTTTGATGCTAATGAATTTGATAACGAAGCCGAGGCCATAATCTATGATCTTACCGGGAGACAGATCTTCTGTGAAAAAACAAATGCAACTACTATTAATGTTGGTTCTTTGCCATCGGGGACTTATATTTTGAAGGTAGGCGGCAAAACAGGGAGGTTTATAAAAAGCTAGGCAAAATAGCGTATAGGATCAACAGCGTTGATCTTTTATGGGGGTCAAGAATTGTTTTGTTATAGTTCAAATTTATTATATCGCAACGTCGAAGAAAGAGTTGCGGAAACATTCAAGCGGCCATGTCGGGCCGCTTTTTTATTGCTTTTAAAGAGATTTTTGCAATTCATTTTGTGTCTTTGGAGAACCTTGGCGCAATAAAAACGGAATTCGGCAGATAGTATTTTTACAAAAACAAGCTTTTGACACCATTGTAAAATAAAAAAACCGAAACGTAAGTTTCGGTTTTTTTTTGGTGGGTAATGAGATTTACGTCGTCTGTTCGGCCTGCGGCCTCGGGTGATATTAAGAGGAGAAAGCCCGGCGGGCTTCAGGTATATGGGCTTTAGCTCGTAGGGTAAGTTGGGATTAACTACGTTGATCCCATTCTGGGAATACTGGGCAAGCAAAGCCTAAAGAATGCGAAGCATTCTTTACTTTTTTTATTTCTATTTGTTTACAAAAGCAAGCTTTTGAAACAAACACAAATAAAAAAAGCCGAAACATATGTTTCGGCTTTCCTTTGTGGGTAATGAGGGATTCGAACCCCCGACCCTCTCGGTGTAAACGAGATGCTCTGAACCAACTGAGCTAATCACCCGTTTTGCTTTAAGTCATTACTTCCTTATTGCGAGTGCAAATATAAGGCACTTTTTTATATCTGCAAGAAAAAATCAAAAAAAATTACAAAATTTCTGCAACTACGAATGTGCTGCCGCCTACATAAATCAGGTCTTTTGTCGTTGCTTTTGTTTTTGCTGATTGATAAGCATTTGAAACAGAAGGGTATGTTGCGCCGTTAAGATGAAATTGTGCGGCTTTTTCTTTTAGGATTTCGGCATCCAGACCACGCGGAATATTTGGCCTGCAAAAATAATATTTTGCTTTTTTTGGGAATAAAGGAAGGATTTCTTCTAGGTTTTTGTCGTTTACCAGTCCCAAAACGATATGCAATTGGTCATAATTTTCATTCTCCAATTGGTTCAGGACGATTTTCAATCCGTGTGAATTGTGTGCGGTATCGCAAATTATTTTTGGGTTTTCGCCTAATTGCTGCCATCTTCCCTGTAAATGGGTATTTGAAACCACATTCAAAAAGCCGTTTTTAATATTTTTTTCCGATATCGTGAATTCATTTTGCTGCTGTAGGATCTTGATTGTCTGTAAAACGGTTTTCTTGTTCTGGACTTGGTAATCGCCAAGCAATGCCGAAGGATAAGTCTGTTCAATCAAGTCTGAAGCAAAGTAAATCTCCGAATGGGTTTCTTTTGCTTTAGACAAGAAAACAGGTTTGGTTTCGGGAACATATTCGCCAACAACCACAGGAACATTGGGTTTGATGATTCCGGCTTTTTCAAAAGCTATCGCTTCTAAGGTGTCGCCTAAAAACTGTGTATGGTCCAGTCCTATGTTGGTAATTACTGAAATCAAAGGTATTATGATATTGGTAGAATCCAGCCTGCCGCCCATCCCGACCTCTATAATGTTGATGTCGGTTTTACTAGCAGCGAAGTAGTCGAATGCCAAACCAACCGACATCTCAAAAAAACTCAAATTATTGGCTTCAAAAAAAGGCTTGTTTTGGGTAATGAAATTTACGACATAGCCTTCCGGAATAGGATTTCCGTTGATAATGATCCGTTCGCGGTAGTCTTTTAAATGCGGCGAAGTATACAGGCCAACGTTATATCCGGCTTCCTGCAATATGGATGCCAGCAGGTGCGAAGTTGAGCCTTTTCCGTTGGTTCCGGCCACGTGGATGCATTTCAGGTGCCGCTCCGGATTTCCTAAGTGGCTGGCTAATAAAACAGTATTGGTAATGTCTTTACGATATGCCGTTGCGCCTTGTGTTTGGTACATCGGTAATTTGTTAAACATCCAGTCCAGCGTTTCTTTGTAGTTCATAATTTTGGGAAAAAAATAGGCGATCTTATACTTTAATACGCTTTTTTTCGTTTATATTGTGAGGCGTATTTTAGAATTACAAAATTGAAATTATTTTCAGAATTAATAGAGAAAAATTAGATAAATATGATTAGTACATTTTTGCAGGTACAAGCCGACACGTTGACTCAAGCACTACCAACAGCAGAAAAAGCCAATGCTGCCCTGACCAATGAAGTTTCAGTTTTAGAATTTATTTTTAAAGGAGGTCTGTTCCTTATCCCGATTGCAATTTTGCTTTTCTATACACTGTATGTGATTTTTGAACGCTATCTGTACATTCATAAAGCGTCCAAAATTGATGCGCACTTAATGAAGGATATCCGCAATCATTTGAATAATGCGAATATCGAATTGGCTGTAAACTCGGCCGAAAGAAGCGGTAATGCACAAGGCAATATCATCAAGGAAGGTGTGTTGACCATTGGCCGCCATATCAACGAAATTGAATCTAATATGGACCGTGCCGCGAATATCGAAATCGGTTATATGGAAAGAAGGCTGGGGCAACTTGGTTTGATCGCCGGTATTGCACCAACGCTTGGATTTATTGGAACGATTTCAGGGGTTATCAAGATTTTCTACAGCATTTCGGTAACCGAAGATATCAGTATCGGAAACATTTCAGGCGGATTGTATGAAAAGATGATCAGTAGTGGTGCCGGGCTTATCGTAGGGATTATTGCCTATAGCGCTTATCACTTATTTAACGGGAAAATTGACAATTTTGCATTGTCCATCCAAAAGCAAGTATTAGAGTTCGTAAACATCATTCAAAGACCAAACCATGGCAATAAAGCGAAATAAGCGATTCCACGCAGAAGTCGCCACATCATCTTTGAGCGACATCATGTTCTTTCTGTTGTTGTTTTTCCTTATCATTTCAACTTTGGCGAACCCGAATGTTATCCGGATGACGTTGCCAAAATCAAAAACAAATGAAAAGACCAACAAACAGTTGATTACCTTGTCTGTAACCGAAGAAAAAAGGTTTTTTGTAGATAAGGAAGAAGTGGCTTTTGACGGACTGGAAGCACTTTTGTTATCAAAAATGGATCCGTCCAAGCAGCAAACAGTAGTAATCCGGATACCGGCAACCATGCAGGTGCAGGATTTGGTAGATGTTTTGCAAATAGGGGTAAAGAACAAACTTAAATTTGTGATTGCCACCAGCCCGGCATAATAGATTAAAATTAAAATTTAGCATATGAAACTAAAAATAGTTTTGCTGATGGCATTTATCACCACATCGGCATTGGCACAAGATACCGAATTCAAATTCTCAAAAGACGGTCTGACCGATTTTATCGTAACCAATTACGAAGGTTCTGCCAAAAATACCTACAATCTGGCATTGGCCTGGGTAAAGGACAATGTTAAAAAAGGCTACAAAGTAGTTTCCTCTGTAGAAAATGAAAAATTGGTCATCGAAGGCGGAAAGGAAAACTTCCTTTGCAGCAAAGCCGGCGGTACAACGGTTTGCACGTATGGCACTTTTACCATCGAAATCGATTTTAAGGAAGGCAAATACAAGTTTGTAGCTGTTGGCCTAAGTGAAAAGCCCAATAATGCAACAACAGTTACCGTTCATAACCTGGACGATTTTTCAGAATATTACGATAAGGATGGAAGTCTGAAAAAATACAAGGATGATGTTCCTAAGGCATACGAATCGCTTTTCAATGATTTGAATAAAAGCTTGGTTGTATTTATGGACAAGAAAAAGAAAGCAGAAAACTGGTAATTATTATTTCAATAAAACGAAAATCCCGATTTGTATCGGGATTTTTTATGTTTAATAGTTTCGGATGTATTCCATTCCTTCCTTTAAAAATTCGGATTGCCTGCCATCGTTTACCTTAAATTTAGTAGGTATGGTTTCTCTTGTTTCATCGGTAAGTCGCGGAAGGAAAACCATGAAATGCAGGTGCGGCCCGTTGGCCCAGCCGGTTTGCCCACTATAGCCGATCAGGCTGTTCTCTTTTACAATATCACCTTCGTTAACCAAAACTCCGTTTTGCTTAAGATGGACATATTCCGAAAACGTTCCGTCACTATGGTAAATGAGGATGTAATTGTTGAATTCTGCACAGCTTATATTGGCGCAGTTCCGGTTATTGTTTTTTACAACTTTAACCACAATCCCGTCACGGGCAGCCATAACTTCGGTGCCGATGGGCATGGTAAAGTCTATTGAGTTTTCATTTTTATGCGAAAAGCTCCCATTGTATCCTTGGTCTACGATAAACGTTTTGCCCTTTTGAAAAGGCAATGAATAATCGTATCCTGGTACCTGTTTTAATGTAACATTGCCATAATTGGCAACCGATTTGGTTTTGAAACCGCCGGGCTTATTATTGTTGATAACGGTAAGCTTTGTTATTGAAAAGCCTTTGGTTTTGGCCGGAACCACAAAAGTCCTTTCTGTGCTTGAAGCTGCCATATTGGTGAGCTCGAATTCTACTTTTATTGAGATAGGGCAGAATTCATCGTTATCGATCAGGACATTGGAACCGTTTTGGATCTTTTCGTTGTAAAGCTTCATTTTCAGCTGGCAAAAGCTATTTATGCCGAAACAAAGCAGTAAAGCTAAAAGGAACGTTTTCATCCTAGTTCAGGCTGAAAACATAAATGATCTTACCAACCTGAGTTTCAGGAGCAGTTGGATCTGCATTCCATTTAGTATCTAAAGCCGCTTTTTTTGCTTGTTCGGCCAAACAACTGTTTGTGTTTGTTGTGCCTTTTGCTCCAGGGGTAGCGCTCACAACATTTCCGTTACGGTCTACTTTTATCTGAACTGCAACCCTTCCTGATTCATTGCCACAGGGATTATTAGGGGCTGGTTTGTTTAAGTTTTTTCTACCTTGCAGAGAATAACCGGTGCCTCCACCGCTTCCACCGCCATTTCCAGATCCGCTTCCGCTTCCATTTCCATTTCCGTTGCCCGAACCATTTCCGCCACCCGTACCGCTTCCGCTTCCGTTACCATAGTAACCGCTGGAGTTGATATTTCCATTGGCGCTTCCTTTGTTCCCGGATTTGTTGTCATCGCCGTCGCCACCTTTGTTTCCAAGTATGCTGGCAAGAGCATCATTGGCATTTTTGGAAACTTTTGGTTTTTCAGGAACTGGTACCGGTTTTACATTTGGAACCACTTTGGTTGGTGTTTTCTTGGTTTCCTTTTTCGGTATTACGGCATCGGCTGCATCCGAATTGTCGTCTGAGATCACATCCTCTTCTGGAGAAGTTGCCGTTGGGGTAACGCGAGCCTGGTCTTTTACATTCAGGACCTCGCTTTTGTAATTGTCGCCCATTCCGAAGTCGCTGTCGCCAAAATTCATTTCGATGCCGCCACCGCCGCCGCCGCCCATGATTTTCATGTCGGCTGGAGGCCAAAAACGCAGTAGGAAAAGTAAAAGAATCAGCAAAGCATATACTACAACAGTGATGCCCAGCGATTTTTTATCTTCATTTGTCAGTTCGAAACTCATAATGGTCTTAGTATTATAGTTATAAAACGCTTAAAAATACAAATTATTGTGTAAAATCAAGAGTTATTTTGGTTTATACCAATTGTTTCAGTGCAATTTCAAAAGCGGTTGCGCTGATGTTCTTTTTATCTGCGTGCAAATTGTGTGCCTTTTCCAAGGCTTTTTTGATTGTTTCCGAAATGTCATAAAAAATAGCCTCGTCGGTCATCTGTACTTTTTTCTCCATAAAATAAGCAAAAACCCTTGCCATGCCACAGTTGGAGATAAAATCAGGGATCAGGCTTACTTTGCTGTCGGTTTCTTCCATAATTGGGCCAAAGAAAATTTCCTTGTCGGCAAACGGCACATTGGCACCACATGAAATCACTTCCAGGCCATTGCTGATCAGGCTGTCTACCTGGTCTTTGGTTACCAGGCGCGAAGCTGCGCAAGGTGCAAAGATTTCAGCGCCCAATGTCCATACTTTTTCATTGATTTCCGCAAACGGGATCATGTTTTGTGCTACCAATTTATTTCCGTCCTTATTCAGGAACAATCTTTTGATCTCTTCAAATGTAAATCCGTCCTCATTGATAACGCCTCCATCGCGGTCGATAATCCCAACTACTTTGGCTCCCATTTCTGCCAGGTAAAAGGCAGCAGCCGAACCTACGTTTCCAAAACCTTGAACGATTGCTTTTTTACCGTGCACATCGCCACCGTAAATGTGATAATAATGGCGAACCGCTTCGGCAACGCCATAACCTGTAATCATGTCAGCAACTGTATATTTCCTTAATACGTCCGGAGAGAATTTCGGGTTTTCGATCACTTTGATAACGCCTTGGCGCAATTGCCCTATCCTGTTGATCTTATCAGCTTCGGTAGGTTTGAAATGACCATTGAAAACACCTTCCTGCGGATGCCATACGCCACATTCTTCCGTCATTGGGATTACTTCGTGGATTTCGTCTACATTCAAATCGCCACCAGTTCCGTAATAGCTTTTCAGTAAAGGGGAAACTGCTTTGTACCAACGCTGCAGTACTCCTTTTTTGCGCGGGTCGTTCGGGTCAAAATTGATCCCCGATTTAGCTCCGCCGATTGCCGGGCCGGAAACTGAAAACTTCACTTCCATGGTTTTGGCAAGCGATAAGACTTCGTTCATGTCCAGTCCTTTCCTCATTCGGGTTCCACCGCCGGCAGCACCACCGCGCAACGAATTGATTACGGTCCATCCTTCTGCCTCTGTTTCAGAATCTTTCCAGTTAAATACTATTTCGGGTTGTTTGTTTTCGAATTTTTTTAGTAACTCTTTCATTAGGGTAGTTAGTTTATTCCATTGCGTTCCATACAATTGTGCAACGCCTTGGGTTATTACGCGTGCAAATATAAGAATTACGAATTAGGATTTGAGAATTACCAATGGACAATATCCACAAAAAAACCGCCACTGAATGAGTGGCGGTTTTTGGTGTTATTTTTTATTTTCTTTGAAGCGTTTGTCTGGTGTCCCGTCTTTTTTTACAGGGGCTTTTGGTTTTGCTTCTTTATTTTCCTTAAAGCGTTTGTCCGGAGTCCCGTCTTTTTTTAAAGGCGCTTTTGTTTCTTTGTTTTCCTTAAAACGCTTGTCCGGGGTTCCATCTTTTTTCAACGGAGCCTTAGCTTCTTTTGGCGGTGGAGGCGGTGGTGTTTTTTTTGATTTGTCCTGGGCATTTGCCCCTAAAGACAATCCTAATAATGCTACAAGAGCAAACATTAATTTTCTCATGGTATTATATTTTTTGGTTTGAATAGCTAATGTATAAAAAATGGGAAACGACTTTCTTAAATTCAACTTAAAAATTAATCCTGCTTTTACGAAAGTAGCTTCAGGTATTTTGATTTTTATCATTATGTTTGATATTCTTAAAATTCTGAAGCTATGAGGATTGTTTTTTGTTTTATGATGAATTTGGCCTGCTGTTCCCTTTTTTCGCAATCAAAAAAGATTGAACAGATGAAAGATGAGGTTGTGCAGGAAGGAAAGGCTTTGTACAAATCAGAAATGGCATCATGGTATGGCACCGACGTTTTCATGGCCAAATTCAGCGACCGTCAGCAGGATATAGGAGGTTATGTTTCCTATACGGAAGATAAGGTTTCGAAGTGTATCTTTTTTTCCAAAGGAACCGAGCCGAAGGTTTTGAGTACCATAAGCTTTGATGAAACCTTTAATGTGGAAACGGCAGGCATTGATGGAAAGGAAAGAGAACTGTCGCCCGTAGAGTTAAGCCTGGTCAACCTGAGGAACTTGGCCAAACAGCAAATCATGGAGGATACCATGTTTGTCCGTTACAAGAAAATCAATTTCAATATCATACCGATGATCCGCAATGGTGAAAAGAAAGTATATGTACTGTCGGGGCCGGAAGAAAACGGAGTAATGATTTTTGGGAATGACTATCTGTTGACCTTTGATAAAAAAGACAAATTGAAGGAAAAGAAAAAGCTGCATAAAAACATCATGCCGTTTGAGTTTGGCAATAAAGACATTGTTTCGGGAATCCATAGCCATTTGCCCGAAACGGGAGAACTGATCACGGCAACAGACATCTGTACGCTGATGCTGTATGAGAAATTTGCAAAAATAAAATCTTATTACGTAGTATCAAAAGAATACGTTTCTATCTGGGACTGTAAAACGGATAGCCTTGCAATAATGACCACAGAAGCATGGAAAAAGATATCCGGAAAGACCATTGAGGGGGATGTCAAAAAAGATTAGCCCATAAAGATCTTGCCTGAACAATGGTCGTGTCTTGCGCCGGTCACACTGCTCAAAACGTTGATTTCATTTCTAAGCTTCAGCACGCCCAGCAAAGCGAAAATCAAAGCTTCCTTAAATTCAAGTGTCTTTTTATCCGGAATGATGAGCTTGGTTTCCGGGAGGTGAAATTGCATGCGTTCCATCAGGAAATCATTGTAAGCGCCGCCTCCGGTTGCAAGAAGTTTTCCTTTTTTATTTGGCAAAGCCGATGCCGTCTGGAAGGCAATATGCTCAACAAATGTCCGCATTTTGTTCTCGGTCGGAATGCTGTATTTTTCAATTAATGGCAGGATGGTGTCTTTTACAAATTCAAATCCGAGTGATTTTGGGAATGGCTTTCTGTAATAGTCCAATGAGTTCAGTTCTTGCAATAGAGATTCTTCTATCTTTCCCGATTTGGAAACAGTGCCTTTATCATCATAATCCAGTCCGAGCTGATTGGCATAAAAATTCAAAACAGTATTCACCGGGGATATGTCAAAAGCGACCCTGTTTCCGTTTTGCTCAAAGGAAACATTCGAAAATCCGCCCAGATTCAGGCAATAATCATAATCAGCAAACAAGATCCTGTCGCCAATCGGCACCAAAGGCGCTCCTTGCCCGCCCAGCTCCACATCCTGTACGCGGAAATCACAAACCACTTTCTGTCTCAGGATTTTGGTAATTTCGGGCAGATTTCCAATCTGCAATGTGAACCCGTTTTGTGGCTGGTGCAGAATGGTATGGCCGTGCGAACAAACCGCATCAAGGTTTTGCAGTTGGTGTTTTTCAATAAAAGCAGTGACAGCATTTGCCAAAAGAATGGTGTAATCTTGATTGATCTTAATCAATTCTTCTTTGTTGAAATCGACAGCAATTTTTAGCTTATTGAGCCAGTCATTTCCATACGGAACGGTTTCGGCTTCCAGGATTTCAAAATCCCATTTGCCGTTAGTAACGAAGAAACGGATATGGGCCAGGTCGATGCCGTCAAGCGAAGTTCCCGACATTACTCCGATAACATTATAGGTTTGGTTCTGCATTGGCTAAAATTACGAAAACGTTTGAAATTTTAACTTTATTATTATACTTTTGGACACCAAAAATAATCAATAGATAATATAATCTTCACAATATGGATTTTAATTTAACCGAAGAACAGTTAATGATTCAACAGGCAGCGAGAGACTTTGCCCAGGCGGAATTATTGCCTGGCGTAATTGAAAGGGACGAACATTCGAAATTCCCGGCAGAACAAGTTAAAATGATGGCTGAACTGGGATTCCTGGGAATGATGGTAGACCCTAAATATGGCGGAGCCGGATTGGATAGTGTATCATATGTCTTGGCAATGACTGAAATTGCAAAAGTGGATGCGTCTGCCGCTGTGATCATGTCGGTTAATAACTCATTGGTTTGTGCCGGAATGGAAAAATACTGTTCGGAAGAGCAAAAAATGAAATACCTGGTTCCGCTTGCAAAAGGCGAAGTTATAGGAGCATTTTGCCTTTCTGAGCCAGAAGCAGGAAGTGACGCAAGCTCGCAAAAAACCACAGCCGTAGACATGGGCGATCATTATTTGCTAAACGGAATCAAAAACTGGATTACCAATGGGTCGACAGCTTCGACTTATTTGGTGATGGCGCAAACAGACGTTGAAAAAGGCCACAAAGGAATCAATGCTTTTATTGTTGAAAAAGGCTGGGAAGGTTTTGAAATCGGCCCAAAGGAAAAGAAAATGGGAATCCGCGGAAGCGATACGCATTCTTTGCTGTTCAATAATGTTAAGGTCCCAAAAGAAAACAGGATCGGGGCTGATGGTTTCGGGTTCAATTTTGCGATGAATGTATTGAATGGCGGAAGGATCGGTATTGCATCGCAGGCATTGGGGATCGCAACCGGAGCTTATGAACTGGCGTTGAAATATGCCAACGAAAGAAAGGCTTTTGGAAAAGAAATCTTCAAACACCAGGCAATTGCATTCAAACTGGCCGATATGTATGTCAAGATTACCGCAGCCAAACTTTTGATTATGAAGGCGGCTTGCGAAAAAGATGAAGGAAAAGATATCGCACATAGTGGCGCGATGGCAAAATTGTATGCTTCTGAAGTAGCCCTTGAGGTTGCCAATGATGCCGTTCAGATTCATGGAGGAAACGGTTATGTGGCAGAATACCACGTAGAGCGCATGATGCGCGATTCTAAAATCACACAGATTTATGAAGGAACTTCAGAAATCCAAAGAATTGTAATTTCACGTGGCTTGGTATAATATTTTTTTATATCTTTGGAGAACTACTTTTAAAATTTAAAATTAATACTCATTAAACCCTTTCAGCAATGAAAGGGTTTTTTGGTTTAAAAGAGGAAACTGACTTTAATAATTCATCATCGCTATGGACAATTGGTTGGAATATATTGATTTTAAGCTTTCAAAATTTGAAACCCATAACGAGCATAAAAATGAGGACGGATTTTATCCGGGACGGTATTATAAGATTAATGGGGTTTATATCTCATTTGAATTCAACGGATTGGAACGGATCAAAAAAGTGGAATGCGGAAGGTATTATACTGAAAACGATACGGAATATGTTAGTAATGCAAAAGCTGTGCTGGATAAAACCAAAAAGCAGTATGTGGATTTCCTGCAATTGTCTTATGACGGTGAATATGGTGAACAATACGAATTGCCTTTTAATGCCGAAAGCAAGCTTGCCCTGGATGTTTTTTTGAAGCTGCCAATTGAAGAAGGCTGGGTCGAAAAGCGCTACAAATATAAAAATGGAGTTTATAAAATAAAGGTTGAAGGCAAGGGAACAGAATTTGAAATTATTATGCTAAGTACGGCTGAACAGGACTTGCCCCTGCCGGGAGATCAATTTTCAAGGAAAGTGGATTCGTTCATCATTGATAATTTTTACAGAAAAAAGAATATCAGTGTCGAGGTTTCGGATGTGAAGCCAATACTGGAAATCATCATGCAGCAAACACAGGTAAGAAATGGTTAAAAAGGTAGTTTTATTGATATTGTTGCTTTTTTTCTTTGGATGTGAACCCGGAGTTGAAAACACTAAGGAGAACGCAGTTAAGCTATTTGCGTCCAACAATTTTGAATTTTATGTAAAATCGCCGATACGCTTTCCGGGGAAAACGGTTTTGTTTACCGTCAGCAAAAAAGAAAAAGGTTATGTAATAGGAAGCTCTGAAAGCCACAAAGGCATGGTGGTGAGCAATAAAAAAATGGAAGGCTTCAAATTGTTTTTTATCAAGCTCATATCTTCTGAAAAAGAAGGATGTGAAAAAAGCGCCGGAACTTTCACCATCCGTGCTTACAACTATTCCCATATCATCGAATACAGCAACTGCACTGATAAATGGGATGAAATCAATGAAATCCTTAATCTTGAGGAAATTCTTCCGAAAGAGTAAATCCGATAGGCATTTTGCCAACTTTTGCTATATTTACCAGACTTAAAAATGCAAATGAAAACTATTATAATTACCGGAACTTCACGCGGGATTGGTTACGAATTGGCGCTGCAGTTTGCCAATGCCGGGCATCAGGTTTTGGCTATTTCCCGAAAAACGCCACAGGCCCTGATCGAGCATTCCAATATTAGCTGCCTTTCGGTTGACCTGACCATCGAATCGGAGTTGGCCAAAGTGGAAGATTTTGTATCCCGAACCTGGAAAAAAGTAGACGTCATCATTCACAATGCAGGAAGCCTGGTCAACAAACCTTTTTCGCAAATCACGCAGCAAGACTTTGAAAATGTTTACAAAGTCAATGTTTTTGGCGTTGCCAATCTGACACGCATTTGCCTGCCTTACTTGCAAAACGGAAGCCATGTGGTTTCCATCAGCTCTATGGGCGGCATACAGGGAAGCATGAAATTTGCAGGGCTTGCAGCGTACAGTTCAAGTAAAGGCGCGGTGATTACCTTGTCCGAGCTTTTGGCGGAAGAATACAAAGAGCAGGGGATTGCCTTTAACGTTTTGGCTCTTGGCGCGGTCAATACCGAAATGCTGCAGGAAGCTTTCCCGGGCTACCAGGCACCGGTATCGGCAAAGGAAATGGCGGAGTACATCTTTGATTTTGCCCTAACCGGAAACAAATACCATAACGGGAAAATTATTCAGGTTTCATCATCTACACCATAAATTTTGAGCGAAGTCCTTCAAAAATACCTGCCGGAGCATGCTGTTCTTCAATGTTTTGAGTTGATTAAGGCAAATAACGTGCACCTCAAAATCGTTAACGAACGGCAAACCCGCCATGGCGATTATAGGCGGGCCGTTGGCGGCAAGCATGAAATCACTGTTAATGCCAATCTGAATAAATACCGCTTCCTGATCACGCTTGTGCATGAAATTGCGCATTTGGTTGCCTATGAAAAATATGGCCGGTTCATAAAACCGCATGGCAACGAATGGAAGATTACCTTTCAACGCCTGATGGTTCCATTCATACATCCTGAAATTTTCCCGCATTCGGTTTTGCCTCTGGTGGCAAATCATTTCAGGAACCCAACAGCGAGCAGCGATACCGATGCACGCCTGGCTTTTGCATTAAAGCAATTCGACGAACGCAAACCCGACGTCAATTATATCCACGAAGTGCCCAGCGGTAGCCTGTTCCGTATCAAGAATGGCAGGGTTTTCCAAAAGAAAGGCCTGCGCGTGAAACGTTATGAATGCCTCGAAATAAAAACGGGGAAACTGTATTTGTTCAACGCCAACGCTGAGGTTGAAATTCTACCGGGATAAAATGCTGAAGCTAAAAACATACTATTCCTTTATAATCCTATCATTATTGTTCGTTGCGATTGGGTTTTTTAGCAGCGATGATAGTACACTGGATATAAATGTTCACGATACTTATTACGTCATTGCGCACTCTCATTTCTATTGGTTGCTCGCCTGGTTTTTATTTGTCATTTTTACTATTTATTTGGTTTTGGACAAAACAAAAATAGGATTGAATCTGTTGTTTCGGCTTCATGTTTTTGGAACGATCATATCTTTGATCGGGATGACTTTTCCGTATGCCATTATCTTTAAGCCTTCAGAATTTCCATTGTTTGATGATTCACAATACGTTAATTTATGTTTATCAATTAGCGCTTTACTATTTTTATTGCTGCAACTCCTGTTTATTATAAATATATTTGTATCCATAATAAAAAAACTTTGCAACTCAGTTACTAAATAACTTTGCAACTCTAAAAATGAATAAAAATTACTACGCAATATTAATGGCCGGTGGTGTCGGTTCCCGTTTTTGGCCGGTAAGCACAACAGATTTCCCGAAGCAATTCCACGATATGCTCGGTTCTGGGGAAACCCTGATCCAAAAAACATTCAGCCGTTTGTCAAAACTGGTTCCGGTGGAAAATATTTTGATCCTCACTAACGAACGCTACAACGATCTGGTGCTGAAACAGCTGCCAATGGTACAGCAGGAACAGGTATTGCTCGAACCGGCGATGCGAAATACGGCGCCTTGCATTTTGTATGCGTCATTAAAAATCCAAAAACAGAACCCTGATGCGGTAATGGTAGTGGCGCCAAGCGATCACTGGATTGAAGATGAGGATGAGTTTTCAAGGAACCTGCAGCAATGCTTTGATTTTTGCCAAAAGGAAAACGCGCTGATGACTTTAGGGATCCAGCCAACATTCCCCAATACGGGTTTTGGGTATATCGAATTTGATAATGCCGATACCAATCCGATAAAGAAAGTTAACCAATTCCGTGAAAAACCAAATTACGAAACGGCTAAGGCTTTTTTGGATGCAGGGAATTTTCTTTGGAACGGCGGTATATTCATTTGGAGCGTACAATCGATTACAGCTGCTTTTGAAAAATTCCAACCGCAAATGAACGCTTTGTTCCGGCAAGGTTTTGACAGTTACAACACTGCTGCCGAAAAACAATTCATCCACCAAAATTACCAGCAGGCTGAAAATGTTCTCAATCGATTATGCCGTGATGGAAAAAGCAGAAAATGTATATGTGCTTCCGGCTACTTTTGATTGGAATGATCTGGGAACCTGGGGTTCGTTACACGAAAAATTAGATAAAGACGAAAACAACAATACGGTCGTAAACGCAACGGTAATACTGGAAAATGCATCCAACAATATCATCCGTTCCGATGCAAAGAAATTGGTCGTTATAGACGGTTTGGATGATTATATCATTGTAGACAATGAAAATGTACTGATGATTTATCCTAAAAGTAAGGAACAGGATATTAAACGCATCACTGCATTGGCCAACGAATTATAGGAAAAGGAGCAAAATTTGCTCCTCTTTTTTTTGTTAAAAAACAAGATTTGGAGCAACCAAATTTATATTTGTAGTATCTTGTAATTTAAAATTCAAAATCTGATTATGTTGGGCAAAAAACTGTGTTTCTCGTTAATGTTTATTTTTCTTACTCAGTTTGTTCACGCGCAATTAGGGAATTTTACCCTTACAGTTACCAAAACCGATGTGCTTTGTACCAGCAATGGCAGCTTAAATTTTTCGGTTTCCAATACAACGCCGGGAGCTACAATGCTCTATTCCATTTTCCTGCTTCCCGATGTCACTACGCCATTATCCGTACAGTCGGCAACCAGCATTTCCGGATTGGCAGCGGGGAATTACAGGGTTGTAGCTACCCAGTCTTTAGGAGGCGACAGCGGTACGCAGCAACGCGATATTACGATAGTCGATACACGTGTTCCATTGACTTACCAGATCAGCAGTACCGGGGAAGTTTGCGGAAATGATGCAACACTAACGGTAAGTGTTGTTACCGGGACTGCCGTAAGTTATGAGATTTTTGCCGGGCCAATGACAAGGCCATCACAGCCTTCCAATGTTTTTACAGGATTAACGGCCGGTGTTTATCAGGTAAGAGTCCGCGATAATTGCAATCAGAATGTGGTGCAGACCCATACGATACACCTGTCAAATATCTCATTGAATCTGAATTTGATAAACCCATTTCTAGCCGCCTGTGATATGGTAACTGTTGGATTCAATGTTCAATCGGTTGTTTCTCCGCCAACGGGAGTAATAAGTTATCCACTGCATATAGTGACTACTGTTAATCCGCCTTCAGGGCCGCCAATTACTTATAGCCAGACTATGGCTGGTGGCAATTCCTTTTCCCAGGCGGTACCACTGTATCCCAATCAAACCTATACCTATTCCTTTGCCATTACTGATGGTTGCGGAAGGCCTTACACCTTAAACGGTACCATACAGAATTTGTTTATGAGGCCGGTGGTTTACACTATAGCACCTCAGGACTGTACGCATAAAGTGCTTGCTTTTTCGAATGTTGGGACCATCTCATTGGTGTCGGCGCCGGCAGGTTATGCCGGTACGGTTCCGTTTAATTTCACTCCCCAGATCGAAAATGCCAATATTACCATTGATAATTTAACAGCCGGGTTTTATACATTCAACACTACTGATATCTGCGGGAACCCGCAGCAGTTTATCATCGAAATTGTTATTGATGATAATGCGTCACCGCCTTTTTATTCGTTGCTGAACCAGACTTGCATTGATGCGACATTGTTTATCTATGAGATTGCCAATTTGGTCATGGTTTCTGCTCCACCGGCTTACACAGTACCGCTTCCGCATGATTATACCAATATCATAAATGCTGCAAATTATGCTCCTTTTGTACACCTTCCGGTAGGAACCTATATATTCAATGTGGTTGACCGATGTGGAAACCATTTGCCAATGACTGTAATTATTAACCCTAATTCGCCATCGCCTACCATATCGGTTCTGGAAGGATGCGAAAATAACTTTGGCTCTGTTTTGGTGAATGGCCAGTTGGCAACTATTTCATTAATTGCTGCCCCTGCAGCCTATAATGCTACCTTACCGCTTAATCTTACTGGAGGCATACTCGCAAACGGAACCCGTTTGCCTTTAGATATGCTGCCAGCAGGAACCTATACCTTCCAGTCTACCAATGCCTGTAACCAAACTTTTCAGACAACTGCAACCATTTCCGGTTATCAGGATAGTACCAATGCCACTATTACTGCAAATTGTGGTTCGTTTAATTTTAATTTGCAGCATAGCAGCAACAATAATGCTTCGGCTACATTTTGGCTTCAGAAGTTAAATACAGTAACCAACAGATGGGGGCATCCATTGACGGGTGCAGTGTATAATGATGGTACAGTTCCCACCAACATCAATTCATTTGCAATGAGCAATAATACCATAAATTATAATTTGGCTTATACCGGTCATTTTAGGATTTTAAAGGTTTTTAATGGATACATACCCGGGCACAATGGAGCAATTCAATGTTTTAGGGTAATTTATGAATTTGATTTTTCGGGTAACCCAAAAATTAATGATATCTATTCCATTTCCTGCGGATCCACATTTGAAGTTGTTGTTGATGCCGAAGGGAATTCGGCACTGACGTATCGGATTATTACAAAGAACGGAGCGCCTTTTTTGGTTCAAAATGGCAATTCGGGTATTTTTTCAGGATTGGAACCAGCCATTTATGTTTTTGAAGTAGAAGATGCCTGTCATAATACTGTAAATGGGCAGTTTGAGGTTTTAAACCCAAACCCGATGCAGATTAATGCCAATTCGATTACCTGCGACGGACAAAGCCTGACCTTGACCGTTCCCAATTTTGCATTCCTTACCTACCAATGGTGGAAAGGGAGTAATACTGCTACAGTACTGAGCACTACCAATTCGCTGAATTTTCCATCGTTTGCTTCGGCTTCAGACAACGGAATCTATCATGTCCGGATTACGTATTCCGGAAACCCGAATTCGTGCCTGAACCAGGTTCTGAATTATACGGTGAACATCAACAGCGTGACGCCCCATGCCGGAAATGACAATACGGTTTCGTATTGCGGGAGGCAGGGAATTATGGATTTGTCTACGCTTTTAACCGGAACATTCGATGCCGGCGGAACCTGGACAGAAATTACGTCGAGCGGTACGCTGACAGGAAATTCATGGGATTCGTCAACAGTAGAGTTCGGGACGTACCAGTTCCAATACAAAGTTACCGGAAGCTGTGATTCAGCAGATGAAGCCCAGATTACAATTACCATAAAAGACGTTCCGCAAACGCCTGTAGCAAGTGCAGATCCGATTGTTTGCGAATTGCAGGATCTGAATCTTTTTGCGACAACTGTGGCGAATGCAACCTATCATTGGACAGGGCCAAACGGTTTTGCCTCAACACTTCAGAATCCGACCCTGGATTCGGTTTCTGCCACCCAAAATGGAACTTATACCGTAAATGCAATTCAGAATAACTGCACGTCGGGAACTTCCAGCGTAGCCATTTTGGTAAACCCGCTGCCCGTCTTTACTATAAGCCAGGAATGTGCAGAGCGCCAATATCAGGTTACCGCTTCCTATGATGGGGCGAATCCCAATTTTGCATGGACAGGGCCAAACGGTTTTACTGCAAATCAGAATCCGATAGTAATAACAGGAGGGCAGACCGGAGTTTATTCACTGACAGTTACCAATGAATATGGCTGCGAAGCCACCAACACAATTGATGTAGTGCGTACACTTTGTTTTATTCCAAATGTAATTACACCGAATAATGACCAAACCAATGAAAACCTTGATTTAACCGGGTTTGGCGTCACTAAGCTTGAAATTTACAGCCGTTGGGGAAGAAAAGTTTACGAAAAAAACAATTATCTTGATGAATGGCACGGACAAAACATGGATGGAGGCATACTGCCTGATTCAACGTATTACTACATCATTGAATTTGATTCTGAAGAAACAAAAACAGGCTGGATTTTCCTGAGCAGGGGCTAATTATTATTATCCTCTTTATTCTGGGCTTTCCTGATTTTCTTGAAAAGTTCCGATGAATAGACAAAGTCGACAACCGCCTCGTTGTCTGTCTTGAAAATTTCCTTTTTGCTGCCTTCCCAGGCCAGAATGCCTTCTTTAAGGAATACGATTTTCTCGCCAATTTCCATCACCGAGTTCATATCGTGCGTGTTGATCACTGTGGTAATGTTGTATTCCTTGGTAATTTCCTGGATCAGGTTGTCAATTACGATGGATGTTTTTGGATCAAGGCCCGAATTGGGTTCATCGCAAAAAAGATATTTAGGATTGTTTACAATCGCACGGGCTATCGCCACACGTTTTTGCATACCGCCCGAAAGTTCGGAAGGTTTTTTAAGATTGGAATTCACCAGATTTACCCTGTTGATTACAAAATTGACACGTTCCTTGATTTCAGCAGGAGTCTTATTGGTAAACATTTTCAGTGGAAACCCAACATTTTCTTCAACCGTCATGCTGTCAAATAAGGCGCTTCCCTGGAATACCATCCCTATTTCGGTACGCAAATCCCTTCTTTCATCATCTGTAAGTTGGCCATAAATCCTGCCATCAAAAGCAATGGTTCCTTTATCCGGTGTATGGATTCCGAGCAGGCTTTTGAGCAAAACCGTTTTACCCGAACCGCTCTGCCCAATGATAAGATTGGTTTTCCCGGTCTCAAAAGTGGTCGTAATCCCTTTCAAAACCTTGGCATCGCCAAAAGACTTCTCGACATTTTTAACTTCAATCATCAGGTTAAAAGTAATTGGGTTAATATATAATTCACCAAAATGATGGTAACCGATGTCCAGACGAATGATACGGTGCTGGCTTTACCCACTTCGAGGGCACCGCCTTTCATGTAATAGCCATGGAATGATGGAATGGTCGCCAACAGCAATGCAAAGACAAAGGTTTTGATAAAGGCATATGTGATATGGAACGGTATAAATTCCATCTGCAATCCGCTGATAAAGTCGGTTGCATTTCCAAATCCGCCATAAACGCTGGCAATGAAACCGCCGGCAATTCCTAAAAACATTGCAATCCCAATGACGAAAGGGTAGAGCAGCAATGCAATCAATTTTGGGAAAACCAAATAATTCAACGAGTTGACACCCATAACCTCAAGCGCATCAATTTGTTCTGTAACACGCATTGTTCCTATGCTTGACGTGATAAATGATCCCATTTTACCGGCCATGATTATCGAAATAAATGTAGGCGCGAATTCAAGGATGATCGACTGCCGGGTAGCAAAGCCAATCAGGTATTTCGGGATTAATGGATTGGTAAGGTTTAATGCGGTCTGGATTGCTACAACGCCACCTACGAAAAATGATATGAAGGCAACAATCCCAAGGGAATCGATAATCAAATCGTCAATTTCCTTGAAGATCAGGTTTCGCATTACCGACCATTTTGTAGGCTTTTTGAAAATTTGGGCCAACATCAAAAAGTACCTTCCGATTTGCGATAAATAACGAACGAGCATCATGGTTTTAAAATATTTCCAAAAGTAGCTATAAGTTGCGACCCGAAAAAATAATCCCTTTTATTTTTTGAACTGGCAAAGCAGTTATGGGTTTTTTAAAACAGCTTTTCCTTTATTTTTTTCCAGCGGTAACTACGGATGAATTTAGCTTGTTCTTTGGATACCAAAAGCGCTTTTTTTGAAGATTGAGCTTTCCAGAAGCCTTTTAGGTAGTCGAGGAAAAGCAGCGGTTTTCCTTTGCGCAACGCTAACTTCACTGATGCAATTGAAGTAATGATGAATCCGTAACCCAAACTGTAAAAAGCTTCACCCTGCTTGTAGCGTGCTTCTTTGTTGTAATTGGCCCCGGTTGGTTTAAGGTGCTTTACCTTCAGGCTTTCATCGGTTACTACTTTCCAATGGTAGAATTTGCATAAAAGTTCGTCCACGGTGTCCCAGCCCATTGCAGGCTTCAATCCGCCGATTTGCTCAAAACATTCTTTTCGGTATGCTTTAAAAGCACCACGGATATGATCTTTGTCGGTAAGGTTTTCTAAAACCCATTCGCCTTTCTTTTCAATATAGGCAAAACCGCCAGCCATTCCGATTTTACTGTCTGATTGGAAATGACGGGTAATGGTTTCAAAATAATTGTCTGGAAAAATCAGGTCGGCATCGGCTTTTACAATAAAGTCGTAATTGCTGTCCAAGGTTTCCAAGCCTTTCTGGAAGGCCTGTATCACTTTGCTTCCGGGAAGATGTTTGGCGTCTGATGTTTTGTTTACCAATGAAACCCAGGGATTTTTTTCGGCAAAAGCCAAAACTATCTCAGCGGTATTGTCAGTAGAATTATCGTTTACCACTACTGCCTTTTTTGGCAAAACAGTCTGTCCAGCAATGGACTGCAGTGTTTTCGCAATAAATTTTTCTTCGTTGTGGGAAGGAATGACAATATAATAATTCATTGTTGCTGGCTTGATTTGGTAAAAATAAAAAAAGGATTCCGCCTAGAAACCCTTTTTTACTAAATTCTAAAAAAAACTAATCAAATTACTCAGCTGCTCTACTACTTCAGCTGGTTACTTTTATCTATGAAAAACCATTGCTTTTTGGTTGAGACAAATATAAAACAATTTATCGATGAAATGCAAATAATATCGTTAAAAAGAGTTAAAATTATTAAAAAGTAAGAATTTTAAATATAAAAAACTTACAAATACAATTGTTTTTTTAAAAGAAAAACCATTCGGTCAGGAATGGTTTAAGATTGATAAAAAGCAAAAAACTTATTTTGCCTTTTCTGCATATACTAAATAATAGCGTGGAGTAAAAGTTCTTAATAATGGCCGCAGCCCTAATTTTTTCACCGGATGGGTAAACTTGACACGGTCAATAATTTTCCAGCCAGTTTTTTCTAACAGCCAATCCAGTTGCCAATCCTCAAACTCATGATAATGCCTGTCCCATTTGTCGCTTTTGCTCTGATAGGCTTCGGAAAACCACAAACGAAGCGGGATGGAAATCAGCAGTTTGTCGCATTTGACATTTTCCAATACCGTATACGGATTCAGTAGATGCTCAAAAATCTCAAAACCAGTAAAAACATCGTAAGTTTCGTTTTGTAAAGCGGTTTGGTCGTTATCCAGATCTTCGCCTTTAGTGTTGATAACTGCATAACCATTCTCTTCCATGATTTTTGAAAAGGGGTTCGGTACACCAAGGTCAAAAATCGTTTCCGAAGTTTTGATGTGTTTTTTCAGGAAATTCAAAGTGATGTTGAATCGCTTGCTGGGATACGTCTTCTCGTACATTGTTTCTGTAAATGTTAAGGCTGCGAAGTTACAACTTTATTACATTTTATATACAATGGCATTGATATTCATTCCGGCGCCAACCGAAGCAAAAAGGATCGTGTCGCCTTTGCTTATCGAATGGTTTTCCAGTTTGCCTTTTACCAATAAGTCGTATAGGGTTGGAACGGTGGCCACGCTTGAATTCCCTAATTTATGGATGCTCATCGGCATGATACCTTCGGGCGGCGTTTGTCCGTAAAGCTTATAAAACCGCTGGATGATCGCTTCGTCCATTTTTTCGTTAGCCTGATGTATCAGTACTTTTTTTATCTGGCTGATGTCAACACCGCTTTTATCCAAGCAGGCTTTCATTGCTTTTGGCACGTTGCTCAATGCAAATTCATAGATTTTCCTCCCCTGCATTTTGATATAACGCACATCAGGATCATGGGTTTTGTTAAAAGAATTTCCAAAATAGAGGTAATACGCCTCATCATAAGTAAAGCTTGCGGTTTCATGCGCCAATATTCCGCCTTCCTCATCCGTCGCTTCTATTATGGTAGCGCCGGCGCCATCAGAATAAATCATGCTGTCGCGATCGTGCAAATCAACAACCCTTGAAAGGGTTTCTGCTCCGATAACCAGGCATTTTTTTGCCATTCCGGCTTTAATGAAGGCCTGTGCCTGAATGACGCCTTCAACCCAGCCCGGGCATCCAAAAAGCATGTCGTATGCCACACACTTTGGGTTTTGTATGCGCAAATCATATTTTACCCTTGTGGCCAAGCTAGGAAGGATGTCAGTTTGGATTGCATCTTTTTTGACATTGCCAAAATTGTGCGCAAAGATGATATAATCCAATGTTTCCGAATCGATACCGGCATCAGCAATCGCTTTTTTTGCGGCAAGGAAAGCAATGTCGGATGTATTAAGATCATTAGTCACATAACGGCGTTCCTGTATTCCTGTAATTTCAAGGAATTTTTCGGCAACAACATCGTTTGGATGCGGAAATGGCGTTCCGTCATCGTTTAGGAAAACGTGCTCAGCAAAATCTTTATTGGATACAATTTCTGTAGGTATGTAACTCCCGGAACCGGTTATTTTGATATTCATCTGTTTACTATTTCAAACTAAATTAGAAATAAAAGCTGAGGTATGTTTCCTAAATGTAAATTAATGCGGCTGAATTGTGAATAAACTTCATATTGAATGATAAAATTATGAATATCACATTTTTCAGCCTTTTTGCTGTGCAATCTTTATCTGCATAATGGTGCCAATGCTCAGTGCCTGAGTCTTGATCTGCTCTGCCTTATCGCCCTTAAAATTTTCATCAACGGTTTGGTAAAAATGATTTAGCCAAATTTTGAACAGCTCCGGGCTGAGGTATTCTTTGGCATTTACATCAAGATGGATTTGTGTCAGGTTATTAGTGTAGCCGCCGGTTCCCAGTATGGCCTGTGACCAGAATGTTACTAAAACCGGCAGGTGTTCTTCCAGTTTTATTTTGACAATATCAGTAAAAATGTAGCTTATCGAAGGATCGGCAAGCAGTTTTTTGTAGAATTCGTCAACGAGTAAATATAAATCTTCCTGGTTTTGAATGTCTTTCATAGCTTATTTATTATAGTCCAAAAGTAAGGCTTTGGTTTTTTAAAATTCCTGATTTAAATCAGGTTTTAGGAGATTTCTGCTTTGATATTAGTCTTTAAGTAGTAAAATCAAAACCGTGATAAACAGCCTCAAAAATACCAATGGCGATTGTCCACTTTAATTCTTCGCCATCCAGTTCACCATTTGCATCGATCAAAGGATAAGTAGGCGGGGTTTCCCTGAAAATTTTTCGCTGTCTCCGAAACCTATTCCGTGTATTATGCTTGTAAAACGGATTGTTTACGAAGTTTTTCCTGTCCGTGTTTTTGTTTACAGCCGCTACTTTTTTTGAGTCAAATTCAATCGAATAACGATACGGGTCACCCGATGCATACCTGTCATAGCTCCCGATTTTTATATCAGATGAATTAAATAGTACCGAATCATTTATTATTTTACCCAAATAGATGTCGTCATAAAATACCAGGTTTCGATTGTGGGTGTATTCAAAATAGATTTTAAATTCTGTTGAACTGGCCAAAATCCTGCTATTGGTCCGGATTCCTCTGTCAATTCTCTGGAATGCAATGATCGGCGTGCCATTCTGTGAAAAGATGCGGCCTTTTAATTTATTTGAAATTACCCTACTGTAGCTATAATCAAAATCATTTGTAATGTCATTTACAGTAAAATTTTTCCAGTCTTCAATATCTTTTTTTAATTCGCGCACATTTTCTTCCATTTCCATTTTTTCATTTTGCAGAAATGCGGGAGTCTTTTTTTCTAAAGACTTTTTCATGATATAACCTATTCCTAAAATTGGGGCTAGGAATATCATAAGAAACACAAATGCAAATAGTATCAGCAGTATCAGTAAAATGGTTTTCATTTTTTGTTTGATTCGGTTCGGCTAATAAGCGGACTAATTTTTCTGAAAGATAAACAAAATTCACAAAGATGATGGAGAGCAGGAAGTCCTGTAAATACAAAATAAAAAGCGGCTCCAAAGAACCGCTTTTTAAATAGTATATTGTAACTAGCATTACATATAAGCTTCAATCGGAGCGCAGGAACAAACCAGGTTCCTGTCTCCATACGCTTCATCTACACGGCGAACGCTTGGCCAGAATTTGTTCTCCGCAATATAATCCAGCGGGAATGCCGCCTGTTCACGGGTGTATGGGAAATTCCAACTATCGGTTGTCAGCATTGCCAATGTATGCGGCGCATTCCTTAATACATTATTTTCATCATCTTTTGAAGCGGCTGCAATTTCCTTTCTGATAGCGATCATCGCATCGCAAAAACGATCCAGTTCGGCTAAATCTTCAGATTCAGTAGGCTCCACCATCAATGTTCCTGCAACCGGGAACGAAACCGTTGGCGCATGGAAGCCATAATCCATCAAACGCTTGGCAATATCAGTAACTTTGATTCCGTTTTCTTCAAAGGAACGGCAATCCAAAATCATCTCATGTGCGGCACGCCCCATTTCTCCGGTATACAAAATCGGATAATGTTCTTCAAGGCGCGTTTTCATATAATTCGCATTCAAAATGGCATGTTCAGTGGCGCTTTTTAATCCTTCGGCACCAAGCATGGTGATGTATCCGTAAGAAATCAAACAAACCAGAGCCGATCCGTAAGGTGCAGAAGAAATAGCAGTAATTGCCTGGTCGCCGCCTACATTGATCACCGGATTTGTCGGAAGGAACGGAACCAGTTTGTCGTTTACGCAAATTGGGCCAACTCCAGGTCCGCCGCCGCCGTGAGGGATTGCAAATGTCTTGTGTAAGTTGAGGTGGCAAACATCCGCGCCAATCGTAGCTGGGTTTGTTAAGCCAACCTGGGCATTCATATTCGCGCCATCCATATAAACCAGCCCGCCATTGTCGTGGATGATTTTGGTGATTTCGCAGATGGCACTTTCAAAAACCCCGTGCGTAGATGGGTAAGTCACCATTAAGCAAGAAAGATTGTCTTTGTTTTCGATAGCTTTTATCCTCAAATCTTCCACATCGATATTTCCGTTTTCCATTGTTTTGGTAACAATGATGTGCATGCCTGCCATTGCGGCCGAAGCCGGATTGGTTCCGTGTGCCGAAGCCGGGATCAAACATACATTCCTATGGTCATCGCCACGTGATAAATGGTAGGCGCGTATGGCCATCAAACCAGCGTATTCGCCCTGTGCGCCGGAGTTTGGCTGCAGTGTCGTTCCCTGGAAACCGGTTACGACATTCAGTTGCTGTTCCAGCTTTTTAAGCATCGTGATATAGCCGTCTGCCTGCTCAACAGGAGCAAATGGGTGGATGCTGTTCCAATTTGCCATAGATAACGGCAGCATTTCGGCAGCAGCGTTCAGTTTCATTGTACAGGAACCCAGAGAAATCATCGAATGGTTTAGCGATAAATCCTTGCGTTCCAGTTTTTTGATGTAACGCATCAACTGTGATTCAGAATGATGGTTGTTGAATACTTCATGTGTCAGGAATTCCGATGTCCTTATCAATGAAGACGGGATATTTTCATTTGTAGCCAATGACGAAACCTTGAAAGCTTCTTTTCCTGTGGCTTCTGCAAATACTGCAATGATCTGATTGATATCGTTAACTGAAGTTGTTTCATTTAAAGAAATCGAAACTGTCTCTGCATCTGCATAATAGAAATTTATTTCGTTTTTCTCGGCAATCGCTTTTACTTTTTTAGAATCTGCTTTTACGGCAATCGTATCAAAAAAAGCGGTGTTGGTTTGGTAAACTCCCAGTTTATTCAATGCATCTGCCAAAGTCACCGCCGAAGCGTGAACCTTATCGGCGATGTATTTCAAGCCTTTTGGCCCGTGGTAAACTGCATACATTCCGGCCATAACCGCCAATAAAACCTGAGCGGTACAGATATTGGAAGTTGCTTTTTCACGTTTGATGTGCTGCTCACGGGTTTGAAGCGCCATGCGCAAGGCGCGGTTTCCGTTAGTATCGATCGTTACCCCGATAATCCTTCCCGGCATCGATCGTTTGTATTCTTCTTTGGTTGCAAAAAATCCGGCATGCGGCCCGCCATAACCCATCGGGACACCAAAACGCTGAGAGGTTCCAACTACTACGTCGGCACCCATTTCTCCCGGTGAGGTTAATTTGACCAAAGACAGGATGTCAGCAGCAACCGCTACTTTTATTTCGTTTGATTTCGCTTTCGCTATAAATCCGGCATAGTCGTTTACCTGGCCATATTTGCCCGGATATTGTAAAATTGCCCCGAAGAAATCTGCTGAAAAATCAAAATTCTCGTGGTTCCCGATTACCAATTCCACACCGATTGGCGTAGAACGTGTTTGCAAAACGGATATTGTTTGTGGCAATACTTCTTCTGAAACGAAGAATTTATTGACATTGTTTTTCTTTTGGTCGCGCGAACGGACATCAAAAAGCAAGGCCATTGCTTCAGCAGCTGCAGTTCCTTCGTCCAGCAGCGAGGCGTTGGCAATTTCCATTCCGCTTAGCTCAATTACCGTCGTCTGGAAGTTTAAGATGGCTTCCAGCCTTCCCTGAGCGATTTCTGCCTGATACGGAGTATAAGCCGTGTACCAGCCCGGGTTTTCAAATATATTCCTCTGGATTACAGCAGGGACTATCGTTGGGTGGTATCCCAAGCCGATATAGGATTTAAAAACCTTATTTTTCTTGCCCAACTCCTGGATGTGTGTCAGGTATTCGTATTCGGTCATTGGGGCATCCAGGTTCAGGTCGCTTTTCAAGCGGATGTCATCCGGTATGGTTTCGTAAATAAGCTGCTCAAAGTTTTCGACTCCTATGGTTTTGAACATGTGGTTAAGGTCGCTCTCACGCGGACCTATGTGGCGTAATGCAAATGCGTCTGTTCTCATTAAATTCTTAAGTTCTAAAAATATGTTAGTTGTGCTTGTTTTTAGCGCTAACAAAAGTAATTATTAAAGTCTAAATTTTAGGTTAAAATGAGCGCAATTTTTAGCTTTTTTTCAACGAAAAGACCCGCTTATTAACATATTGATTAATTTTGTAAAATGAGTATAATCAAGCGGCTTCTCGACTTTTACATCAACAGCAGCCTACATGTTTCGCTTTCTGTTTACGCCATGGTCAGAATGACCGGATATTTATTTGGGATAGCCGATATTGAAGCGCCTGCCTGGTTTGCTTTTTTTGGTACAATTGTGGGGTATAATTTTGTCAAATATGATGCCTTGGCACGTGTACAGAAACTCGAAATGCGAACAGAGCTGAAGCTGATTGCCGCTTTGAGTTTTGTTTCTTTTTTGGCAACCGGATGGTTTTTCTTCCAATTGGGACAGGCGACAAAAATTACTGCCTTAGGCTTTCTTATCCTGACGATGCTATATACGTTGCCTTTTTTTCCGAACAAAAAAAATGCCCGGAATTGGGCCGGAATCAAGATTTACATTGTTGCGCTCTGCTGGGTTGGAGTAACGGTTTTCCTGCCGGTAATCAATGCAGGGATTGCCATCGGCAATGATGTTTTGCTTATCGCAGCCCAGCGTTTTATCCTGGTTTTTGTATTAATCCTGATTTTTGAGATCATCGATCTGAAATTTGACGACCCGAACCTAAAGACCGTTCCGCAGCAAATAGGCGTGGAGCTTACAAAAATTGTAGGCAGTGCCCTGTTGTTTGTTTTTGTCCTGATCTGTTTTTTCCAGACAGGTTTTAGTTTTAACTCTTTTCTGCTGAGGCTTGGCGTTGGGCTTACCGTTTTTTTGTTTTTGCTTTTTGCGCACGAAAAAAAATCAAAATACTATAGTGCCTTCTGGGCAGAGAGCATTCCGGTCTTTTGGTTTGCATTGCTACAGTTTTTCGGCTAAATCTTTTATAAACTGATTTCTTTCCCGGAGGAAATCTGTCAGGTAGCTTTTCAGGATAAATTTGTCAAATGTTTTTCCAAAAAAACCAAACGGAGTTTCATATTGCAACAAATCAATCATGACTGTCTTGCTGTTTTTTTCTACAAAAGTATGCTCGTGCCTGAAGGATTTAAAATGGCCATTGATCATTTCATCCACAAAATAAGAAGGGATTTCCATTTCGGTGATCTTGCTTTCGTGCTGTAGGTAGAACCCAAAATGTTTGCCTTTCCAGGTTACAGTTCTCGTTCAGGTTGATCAATCCGCTTGTTATGCCGCCAATAGCTTTCTCGTTTGATTTTGATGTCGATTGCTGGTGGATGTCAATATTTCTTGCCAAATCAAAAACAGTTTGAACCGGCGCTTTTATTTTGGTGATAAGATGGATGGTAGTCATGGTTTATTTTGTTTCGCTCCTGCTTTTGATTACTTTCAGTATGTTGTTCTGGATGTCTTTCATAATCCAGTTCCCCCAAATGGCGGCATAGGAATTGAATGTGGTTTTCATCGAAAAATTGCTGTACAAAATTAAGTTATATCTGTTTTCGCTTAATCTTTGGAGCTTATAGGTTCCGTTCAGCATGTCAAAATATTCGCCGCCAATCAAGATGTGCTCATCCAAAGTCGTTGACGGAATGTCATAGGTATTTGCCTGGATTCTGAATTTCATTGATTTTTCGTGTTCGTATTGCGTTACGGTTTCATTAAAAATCAGGCCTTTCTCAAAAATGGCTTTCCGGTATCCGCCAACGGCCAAAGTATCCAGCTCAGCTTTTACAGGCTTCGGGAAACCAAGCCAGGCCGTTAATTTGGTTGAATCCTCATTAGGCTTTATTTCGCGCACAGAAGTTACATTGCCCCAGATTTTTGCCGCATCGGCATTTATGATGATGGATGTATAGGTCGTATAAACTTCCTTGCCCCTTGGAATCGAATTTTCAATCGGGCCAATGACAAAAGGAAGGAGCAGGATTATTGAAAGATTCAGATTTTCATTTTTCTTGTTTTTCCGGAGTTTAAAAATCCCTGCGATTAATCCGCCAAAAGAGGCAAAAATCAGGAACAAAGGCGCAATCATGATCCAGCATGCCCAGCCTTCGACACCAAATACAATGGTCAGTGTGATCACCAAAATAACCGGGATCCAGGGGCCAAGGATCCTGTAGCCTATATTTTTTACTGAACTTATCGGAGAAAAATAGATAAATAACGCTCCAATGGCTGTGGGTGCCAAAAGAAAAAACGTCCAGGACATCACCGAAAAGATATCGTCGAGTAAGGTTGAACCGAATGTTAGCCTGATGATAAATGCAAACAATACCGGAATAGTTATGAGCTTAAGTAGTTTCATATTTTAAAATTTATAATATCCAATTAAGTTATGAATGAAAAGAATGCTGTTTACCACTGCAAACAATACAAATAAGCTATTCATCCCGTAGCTTCCAAATTTGAAAAGCTTTCGTTGCGGAATCTGGTACATCGGATAGTACGCAATCTGTGTTGCGACTTTCCCTACCCAATAGGCTGCTATCAATCCGGTAAGTGCCACGGCAAGTGCGCTTTGCTCTTTCAGTTCGCTGGTAAAAAGCAACGCAATCAGCCCAAAAGAAAAATTCAGCCCCTGGATATACCTGCCATAGGTCTTACAGATTTCCTGATTAAGGGGCTTAAGCTGCTTCACATCATTGTACCAGTCAAAAACCTTATGGCGGATGTAGGGATACACCATTGCCGTGAATACCTGGCCACAGCCGCTTAGGATGATCAGCCAGTTTGGGATAGTTGTATTCATTTGAAATGTCTTTTTTGTTTATAGATAATGTAGGTCAGAAAGAAGATTAAAAATGCCGGAAGCAGGAAAGTCCAGTCGATATCGTGCCGATCCCAAATCAGGAAGAAAAGGCCTATCAGCCCAAAGTAAATGTAAATCAATCTGTTCTTAGGGAAAGCCAATAAGAACAATGCACCCGCAACAACCTGTAAAAACCCTGTAACCGCTAGTCCATAGGCGCCAAGCAAAAGAAACATGAGCGCTATTATATTGATGATTTCCGCTATCTTAAAAACTACTTTCATGTTATTTATTTTTAAACTTTCAGAAAAAAATGAAAGTTTGGATTAAAAAAATAGATTACTTTTTCATAAACTTGACCAGTAATTGTGCCAGCCAATTGTCTTTGTATTCGGTGATTTTCTCCAAAACATTATCGGCCTGCAAAACAAAATCATACAGTTTTGTAGTCTGGTCCACAAAGTGCCTTTCTTCGGCAGTGGCATCTGCTTCTATAGAAGATACTTCTTTCAGCACTTTCAGCGCCGGCCTTATTTCCCGCTTGCTTCTTTCCTTTGAGATTTTTACGGCCAATTCGTCCAAATCCTTTTCAGCCGTGAAATACTCACGTCTTTCACCTGCCTTGAATTCCTTGTAAACAATGCCCCAATCCATCAAAGCCCTCAGGTTCATACTGGCATTTCCGCGCGAAATCTGCAATTCCTCCATAATGTCTTCCATAGAAACCGGCTCGTGCGAAACCATCAGCAAGGCGTGGATCTGCGCCATCGTTTTGTTGATGCCCCATTGGCTGCCCAATGCGCCCCAGGTCTGAACGAACTTGTTTTTTGCTTCTTTGAATTCCATAGGCCAAAAGTAATAAAAGTTTTTAAACTTTCAAAAAAAAATGAAAGTTATTTCAAAATAACCTTTTTGGGTGTTACCCGCAAGGCGGGTCGCGCTGTCCGCGTTACATGGTAATCAGCTCCCATCGCTAACGTTTGATATTAAAAGGAGGACAACCAGTGGCTGTCAGGTGTTTTTAACATTTGGCCTTAAAAAGCAGGATTTTGAATTTAGTTTTCGTTATCAGCGCTTATCGTCTTTGGTATAATTGGAGACTCCGTCAATGTCAATCTTTCCGCCCAAAAAGTGGGGCTCACGGCCGCGCCACACATCAATCACCGATTTGCAGATCGTAAAGCATTCGCGGAACCGCACATACTTGTAGTTTCGGTATTGGCCCACATCGGCAGCAAGCCCAACCGATCGTATGCCCAGTTTATTGCCAATGTAAATCGCACGGTTCAAATGGTATTCCTGCGAAACCAAAACCGCTTTGTCAATATTAAAGATATGCTTGGCGCGGTACATTGTGGAATAGGTATCAAAACCGGCATAATCCAGGAATATCTTTGTAGTGTCAATGCCCTGTTCGTAGCAATACAATTTCATTACCGTCAGCTCATCATGCTCATCGCTGCCGTTATCTCCCGAAAGCAGTATCCGGTCAATCTTCTTTTGCCGGAACAATTCGATCCCGGCATCCAAACGGTCTTTGAGGTATTTGCTCGGGCGGTCGTTCCGGATTCCCGCGCCAAATATGATCCCTACTTTTTCTTTCGGGACTTCATTGGCCGAATGGTAAATCAGCGAATCGGTTTGCGACCGCACATAATAATTCATGCCAATCACAATAATCAAACCTATGAGTGCTAAGGCAAGCATCTTCCTAAAATGTTTTTTGATGAAATTTTTCAAGGCTTTCGGTTGGGTTTTATCGATTTTAAAAATACTAAAAAAACCGAAGCGCTAACTCCGGTTTTGTATTGATTTCTTTTCAATGCTGTCATAATTCGTAAATTTCTATCGGCAAGTCATCTGGGTCGCTTAAAAAGGTGAATTTTTTGCTGGTAAATTCATCAACCCGGATAGGCTCAGTAACTACATTTTTTGAATTCAGGAATGCAACCGCTTCCACAATGTTTTGAACAGCAAAGGCAATATGTTCCAGACCTGTAGCTTCGGGTCTTGTCGGCCTTTGAGGCGGAGTTGGGAACGAAAACAATTCAATCAGATAGCCGCCATTTAGAGAAAGATCCAACTTGTACGAATCTCTTTCTTTGCGGTACACTTCGTTCTCAATTTTAAAGCCCAAAATTTCCGTGTAAAAATGCTTTGACTTTTCGTAATCGGAGCAGATGACTGCGATATGATGCAGTCTTTCTATTTTCAATTGGTCCATATTAAATCAATCCTGCTCTTTTCAGCAATGCTTCGGGTTTCGGTTCCTGCCCGCGGAAGCGCTTGTAAAGTTCCATCGGCAGTTCGGTTCCACCTTTTGAAAGTACATTATCCTTGAATTTCCTGGCAACTTCTGCATTGAAAATCCCTTTTTCCTGAAAATAAGCAAAGGCATCGGCATCGAGAACTTCGGCCCATTTGTAACTGTAATAACCCGAAGAATAGCCTCCCTGGAAAATATGTGAAAAGGAAACGCTCATGCAGTTTTCGGCCACATCAGGATACAGGTTGGTGCCTTCAAAAGCCTGTTTTTCAAAAGCTTTTACATCTGTAATGCCATTAGGGTTATTGCTGTGGAAAGCCATGTCCAGGATCCCGAAGCTCAACTGGCGCAGGGTTGCCATCCCTTCCAAAAAGCTGGCGCTTTCCTTGATTTTGTTGACATATTCCTGCGGGATGATTTCTCCCGTTTGGTAATGTTTGGCAAATAATGCCAAGGCTTCCGGTTCGTAGCACCAGTTTTCCATCACCTGGCTCGGCAATTCCACAAAATCCCAATAGACCGATGTTCCCGATAAGCTAGGATAGGTCGTGTTGGCCAGCATCCCGTGCAGCGCATGCCCAAATTCATGGAAAAGCGTCGTCACTTCGTTAAAGGTCAGCAGCGAAGGCTTGCTTTCGGTTGGCGGCGTAAAGTTGCACACAATCGAAACATGCGGCCTTTCGTTGATTCCGTCCTTTATGTGTTGTGGCTTGAAAGAAGTCATCCAGGCACCATTGCGTTTTCCTTTACGCGGGAAAAAGTCGGCGTAGAATATTGCAACCAATTTTCCTTCGAAATCGAGCACCTCAAAAGTCTGTACGTCATCGTGGTATTTGTCGATGTCGGAAACTTCCTTGAATGTGATCCCGAATAACTTTTCGGCAACGGTAAATGCCCCGTTCAGGACATTTTCCAATTTGAAATACGGTTTCAGTTTTTCGTCATCAAAATCAAATAATTTCTGTTTTAGTTTTTCCGAATAATAAGCGCCATCCCATTTTTCGAGCTGATCGATTCCGTCGAGTTCTTTTGCGAACGCGGTTAGTTGCCCAAATTCCCTTTCGGCAGCGGGCTTAGCTTTTGCCAGCAAATCATTCAAAAACGCTTTTACCTTTTCGGGAGTTTGTGCCATCCTTTCCTCAAGCACAAAATCGGCATGGGTTTTATAGCCCAAAAGATTGGCTCTTTCATATCTTAATTTGGCAATTTTGAGCGTGATTTCCTGGTTGTCGAATTCGTTGCCCTGGAACGCTTTTTTGCCGTTGGCGATGGCGAGCTCTTTTCGCAGTTCGCGGTTATCGGCATACGTCACAAACGGAATATAGCTTGGATAGTCCAACGTGAAAACCCAGCCTTCGAGGTTTTTTGATTTTGCCAATGCAGCAGCAGCCTCAATGGTTCCATCAGGCAGCCCTTTTAGTTGCAGCTCGTCCGTTATGTGCAATTGGTAATTATTGGTTTCGGCCAAAACGTTTTCGCCATAAGTCAGTTTCAGTTTGGCCAGTTCGGTGTCGATTTCGCGCAGGCGTGCTTTTTTGTCCTCTGGGAGCAAGGCCCCGTTGCGTGAAAAACCTTTGAATTTCTTATCCAATAAAGTTGCCTGTTCCGGAGAAAGATTTAGGGAATCTTTTTGTTCGTAAACCGCTTTTACGCGTTTGAACAATGCTTCGTTCAGCGCAATGTCATTGGCGAAAGCCGTCAAAAGCGGAGAAACATCCTGTGCGATTTTCTGCATTTCGTCATTGGTTTCGGCTGAATTGAGGTTGAAGAATACAGATGAGAGCCTGTCCAAAGCTTCACCGGAATAATCGAGCGCTTCAATCGTGTTTTCGAAAGTTGGCGTTTCGGGGTTATTGGTTATGGCATCCACTTCGGCTTTTGCGTTTGCAATGTTTTGCTCAAAAGCGACCTGGTAATCCTCTAATTTGATTTGGCTGAAAGGCGCTGTGTTGTGTTTGGTATGGAATTTTTCTGTTAGTATTTTCATGTTTTGATAATGTAATTATTTTTATTCGGAGAAGAGTAATTGTCCCCTTGAGGGGACTTTAGGGGTGTTTTTCATTGTCTAAATAAAGTGACTTTTTGTTCAATTGAAAGTAAAACGTTGAACATATTCTGTTTTACTTCCAAATCGGAAAAACGTATAAACCTAACGCCAGCTTTTTCCAATTCTCCTTCTCTGAATTGATCATATTCGTATTTAAAATCATGACTATTACCATCAATCTCAATAGCTAACAATAGCTCGTGACAATAAAAGTCGACTATGTAATTTAATAATGGTATCTGTCGGTGAAATTGCACACCTAAACTTCTGTTCTTTATTTTCTGCCAAAGCAGCACCTCAGATAAGGTGCTGTTTTTTCTCAGATAACGGGCAAATTCTTTTAATTGTGGATCGTAAGAGATAATTTTGTTTCTCATAAGACGAATTTTACACCCCTAAAGTCCCCTCAAGGGGACAATTTCCGGTAATTAAAATAACTTATTCCTCAACTCATTGGACGATTTGTGCACCGCATCGGCGAGGCTTTGTTTGTATGTTATGATTTTGTTTAAAACGGCTTCATCGTGGCTTCCTATGATTTGGGCCGCAAGTATTCCGGCATTTTTGGCTCCGTTTAGCGCCACAGTTGCTACAGGAACACCGCCCGGCATCTGCAGGATTGACAAAACCGAATCCCAGCCGTCAATGGAGTTGCTTGATTTGACCGGAACGCCAATTACCGGCAGGGGCGACATAGAGGCTACCATGCCCGGCAGGTGGGCTGCGCCACCGGCACCGGCAATGATTACCGAAATTCCGTTGGTATGGGCGTGTTTGCTGAAATCAAATAATTTTTCCGGTGTTCGGTGTGCCGAAACGATATCGACTTCGGTTTCGATGCCGAAGCTATTCAGGATGTCGATGGCTTCCTGCATTACCGGCAGGTCGCTTTGACTTCCCATGATGATGGCTACTTTCATGTTGATTATTTTAAATTTTAAATTTTGAATTTTGAATTAAAAAAGGTCTTGGGATCATTTAAAATTTTAAATTCTTAATTTATAATAATTTTTACTGCTGTTGATTTTGTGATTCGTTTGCCTGGACATTTGGCTTTTTCCTGACTGCAAGCCCGTGAAAGGTAATTGCAGAATATTTATGGTCGTATTCTGAGGTGAACAGCATTCCGCTTTCCCTGTTGGTACGGTTCTCTTTTAAGATTGATGATGGCATCGCAGCAGTTGGTTTTCGCCAATGCCGTGATTTTTTCCATGACTTCTTTGTCGTTCGATGCCCAGTCGCCCTGCACTTCGATGAGCCCCACTTTTTCATATTCAAAATTTACCTTTTCGCCTTCAAATACCAATTCGACATTTTGGGGCTGGGTTTCACAGTTTATGGTTTTGACGGTTGTGTCCAAAGGGGTGAAATTTTTCTCGATAGAATAACCGTAACCGCAGGACTGCAGTAATGCTAAAGCAAATAGTGATGTGATGATTATTAGTGTTTTCTTCATTTTAGTTTGAAATGACTTTTATTGTGTTTTTCACTTCTTCGGCTGTTTTCCTGGCTTGGGCCATATCCTGGTTTACTATGGTCACATGGCCCATTTTCCGGAACGGGCGCGTTTCCTTTTTTCCATAAATATGGGGCGTAACGCCATCAATAGCCATGATCTTTTCGATGTTTTGATAGACAACGTTTCCCGAATAGCCTTCGGCACCAACCAAATTTACCATAATTCCGGCAACTTTGCTCTCTGTGCTTCCCAACGGCAAATTTAAAATGGCGCGCAGATGGTTTTCAAACTGCGATGTAAAACTTGCCTCGATACTGTAATGCCCCGAATTGTGTGGCCTTGGCGCTACTTCGTTTACCAGGATTCCTTCGTCTGACGTTTCAAACATTTCTACTGCCAATAAACCGACATGGTTATAGGCTTCGGAAACCTTTAGCGCAATTGCGGTTGCTTTTTTGGCAATTTTTTCATCAATGCGTGCAGGGCAGATGACGTATTCTACCTGATTGGCTTCGGGATGGAATTCCATTTCAACGACCGGATAGGTTTTTACTTCTCCTGATTCGCTTCGGGCAACCACTACTGCCAGCTCATTTTTGAACGGAACCATCTGCTCGGCAATGCATTCCGCATTCGGAAGTTTTTCGATGTCTGAAACCGAGCGGACAACTTTTACGCCATTTCCGTCATAGCCAAACTGGGCCGCTTTCCATACAAAAGGCAACTGGATCATGCCGTTTTCGATTTCGGTCCGTAAACCATTTATAGAAGGAAATCTCTTGAATGCTGCAGTAGGGATTTGGTTCTCAACATAAAAATCCTTCTGGATGCCCTTGTTCTGGATCAGCCGCAGCGTTTTTGGCGATGGATGTACTTTCAGCCCTTCCGCTTCCAGTTTGTCCAGCGCATCCAGATTGACGTTTTCGATTTCAATGGTAAGCAGGTTTACTTTTTTGCCAAATCCGTAAACGGTATCAAAATCCATCAGATCACCAATAAAGAATTTGGAAGCCCCAAATTGGCTTGGTGCATCCATGCTTGGGTCTAAAACATAGGCCTGGATATCAAATTTCCGGGTTTCGGCTAAGAGCATTTTGCCAAGTTGGCCGCCACCGAGGATCCCCAGTTTGAAATCGGAAGAAAAATAGTTCATTCGTTTGTTGTAGTTGTTGTTGGCACAAATATAAGCAACATTTCAAACTATTTCAGCCGTTTTAGGATGTCTTTAACGGCAAATTTATAACCCGGAGTCTGGTGACTGCAATCCCTTGAGAGCAATGCCCGCAACTCGTCGTTTACCCAGTCGTGCTTTTTGCCCAAGAAGTACAATGCCCTCATAGTGTAAGCGGCGTTGGCAGCTTTGTCGGATTCGATCAGCCAGTCGAGGAAGGTTTCTATCATCTGCTCTTCGTGGATTTCGGAGAGCTTGATTTTTTTGTCCTTGGCCAGGAACAAGCCGATCTTGGATATGGAACGGATGGCGGAATCGGATTTGTAATCTTTCAAAGCGGTACAATATCCGTCGATAAAAGAAGTGAAAAGATCCATCCTTTCCTCTGCAATCAGTTCTAAAATCCAGCAGGCTTTATGATGGTGCTTGTCTTTGGTGTTAAAGGCAATTTCGGTCAGTTGGGGCAAATATTCCGGATTTTCAAAAATGAACACTTTGTTGTCATCGCGGCTTTTTCTGTGTGCGGTGCTTTTGCTGATCCGGTTATAAAAAGTAACATCCATTTTGTAAAAATAGCATTTTTGGAAAAAAGTCTTAATACTTAGCACTTAATCTTCAATACTTCGTTAAATTTGCACCTTATTTCAAAACCGGACAACATGATACATCTTCACGACAAAAGCTTCGAGCCGTTCATTTCTTCAGAAGAAATTGATTTTGCGATTAAAAATATGGCCAAACAGATGGATGATGATTTTTTTGATGAAGTGCCTGTATTTGTTGGGGTTTTAAACGGATCCTTCATGGTCATGTCTGATTTGATGAAAAATTACCGCGGCATGTGTGAGGTAAGTTTCGTGAAAATGGCTTCGTATGAAGGGATGGCCACCACTAATGATGTTAAGCAGTTGATCGGGTTGAACCAGGATTTGGAAGGAAGGACCGTTGTAATCGTAGAAGACATCGTTGATACCGGTAATACGGTAGAAGAACTGAAAGCCATCTTTAAGGAAAAGAAAGTGAAGCATTTAAAGATCGCGACGCTTTTCTTTAAGCCTGAAGCCTACAAAAAAGACATTAAAATAGATTATATCGGTATCAGGATACCAAACAAATTCATCGTTGGTTATGGTTTGGACTACGACGGATTGGGAAGGAACCTACCGGATATCTATCAACTTGCCCAATAATTTAAAATTCAAAATTTAAAATAATACAATGATCAATATCGTTCTTTTCGGAAAACCAGGTGCAGGAAAAGGCACACAAGCTGAATTTTTAAAAGAGAAATACAACCTGACACATCTTTCGACCGGAGATATCTTCAGGTACAATATTAAGAATGACACCGAATTAGGCAAGCTGGCCAAAACCTACATGGACAAAGGCGATTTGGTTCCGGATGAAGTTACGATCCAGATGCTGCAGAGCGAAGTTGATAAAAATCCACATTCAGCCGGTTTCCTGTTTGATGGTTTTCCAAGGACATTGGCACAGGCTGAAGCCCTGGATAATTTTTTGGCCGGAAAAAGCCAAGGCATCACGGCAACTGTAGCCCTGGAAGCAGATGACAATATTTTGGTTGCGCGTTTGCTGGAAAGAGGGAAAACTTCGGGAAGGCCAGACGATCAGGATGAAGAGAAAATCAGGAACCGTTATGATGAATACAACCAAAAAACGGCGCCGCTAATGAATTATTATAAAGCCCAGGGAAAATTCCACCAGGTTGACGGAATAGGAACTATTGCCGAAGTAACGGAAAGGCTGAACAACGTTTTTGATAAATTTTAATATACAATTCCTGTTAGGGTTATACTACATAACTCATAACTCATAACACAGATGGAAATACTCATCATACTTTTACTGATTCTTTTAAACGGCGTTTTCTCTATGTCGGAGATTGCATTGATTTCGGCGCGTAAAAACCGTCTGGAAACTGCCTCGAAAAAAGGCAACACCAATGCTAAAGTAGCCTTGGAACTGGCCAATTCCCCAAACAAATTCCTTTCTACAGTACAGATCGGGATTACTTTAATCGGGATTTTGACCGGTATTTATTCAGGAGATAAAATAACAACCGACGTAAAGCTTTTCATTGAAGGCTTTTCTGCGCTTAAGCCTTATGCAGAAAGTATTGCGGTGGGGATCGTGGTAGTTATACTGACGTTCTTTTCATTGGTCTTGGGAGAATTGCTGCCAAAAAGGATCGGACTGAATTATCCAGAGGCCATCGCAAAAGCGGTAGCGGTCCCGATGAAATGGGTTTCTATCATCACAGCGCCCTTTATCTGGCTGCTGACGATTTCTACCGAAGGGATCTTGAAACTGTTCAACATCAAGCCGACTGCCGATGGAAAAGTAACCGAAGAAGAAATCAAAGCCATCATCAAGGAAGGAACCGAAGTTGGCGAAGTACAGGAAATAGAGCAGGACATCGTGGAGCGCGTGTTTCATATTGGCGACAGGAAAATCAACTCGCTGATGACCCACCGCCAATCCATCGTTTACCTTTCGTTTGAGGATACTGTTGAGGAGTTAAAGGAAAAGGTTTTGGATGAACTGCATTCGGTATATCCGGTCTGCAAAGAGAATAATATAGACGAAGTTGAAGGCGTTGTGCTGCTGAAGGATCTGTTCATCAGCTTTGAAAAAGGCAAATTCAACCTGAAATCGATTATCAAAAAACCAGAATACCTTATCGAACATACTTCGGCTTATAAGGCGTTGGAGAATTTCAAGAAATCAAAAGTGCATTATGCCTTGGTTACCGATGAATACGGAGTTTTCCAGGGAATCATTACGCTGAATGATATCTTGGAAGCCCTGGTAGGCGATGCAGCCGATTTTGATGAAGATGAATACCAGTTGATTTCCCGCGAAGATGGAACCTGGCTGGTGGACGGTTTGTATTCGTTGCACGAATTCCTGACCTATTTTGACATGGATGACCTGACTACCGACTACGAAGTGACCACTTTGAGCGGGTTGATCATGACCGAAATGGGTAAAATCCCTACTGTCGGCGAAAAACTGATCTGGAACAAACTGGAGCTTGAAGTCATCGATATGGATGGTGTGAAGATTGATAAAGTGCTGGTTAAGGCATTAAAAGAATAAAGAAAGAAATAATGACTGAGGGTAACTTTGTAGATTACGTAAAAATATATGTTTCTTCCGGAAAAGGAGGAAAAGGCTCGTCGCACCTGCACCGCGAGAAATTCATTGAAAAAGGTGGCCCGGATGGTGGAGATGGCGGACGTGGCGGGCACGTAATCCTAAAAGGGAACAAAAGCCTATGGACGTTATTCCACCTTAAATTTGCGCGCCACGTAAAGGCGGGGCATGGAGGTGACGGGGGAAGCTCGCGCAGTACCGGGCATGATGGCGAAGACAAGGTTATTGAAGTGCCGCTGGGAACCGTAGTCCGTGACAAGGAAACCGAAGAAATTTTGTTTGAGATTACCGAGCACGGCGAAGAAGTGATCTTGGTAAAAGGCGGAAAAGGCGGATTGGGCAACTGGCATTTCAGGAGTTCGACCAATCAGACACCGCGCTATTCACAGCCGGGAATGCCGCCGGAAGAGAAAGACATTATTCTTGAGTTGAAGGTTTTGGCCGATGTTGGTTTGGTTGGTTTCCCAAATGCAGGAAAATCAACTTTGCTTTCAGTACTGACTTCAGCCAAACCAAAGATTGCCGATTACCCGTTTACGACTTTAAAACCGAATTTGGGAATTGTGGCTTACCGCGAATTCAAGTCGTTTGTCATGGCAGATATTCCTGGGATTATTGAAGGTGCCGCAGAAGGAAAAGGGCTGGGGCATTATTTCTTGAGGCATATCGAACGCAATTCCACGCTATTGTTTTTGGTTCCGGCAGATGCCGATGACATCAAAAAGGAATACGAAATCCTATTGGATGAATTGCGGCGCTACAATCCGGAAATGCTTGATAAAGACCGTCTTTTAGTGATCTCAAAAAGCGATATGCTCGATGATGAGCTAAAAGCCGAGCTGAAACAGCAGCTTGATAAAGAATTCAAAGGCCTGCCTTATATGTTTATTTCATCCGTAGCACAGCAAGGGCTTACAGAACTTAAGGACAAACTTTGGGAAATGCTCAACATTGACACTGAAGAACCTGAAAACAGCCATGGAATATAAATAACAAATCCCGCTCAAAAGGCGGGATTTGTTATTTTAGAACTCTTTCCAAATCCACAATCTTCCTGTAGCAATAATACAGCAACACAAACCCGAAAAACCCAAACGAGCAGTCGATGAGCTGCCAATAAAAAGGGATTCCGCGGATTGGCCCGGCAATGAATGCTAAAGGAAAAACCATAATGCAGGCAATCATTCCAAACTGGATTACCCAAATGTTTCTCACGGGATCCCTCAATGGCCCAATAAAAGCAACGGCGATTACAATATGCGCAAAGGCAAGCCAATCGGTGCCATAGCTTAGGTAGGGGAATTCTTCATTGGTGCATTTTACAGCCAGGTATACTTCATTGATCCAGTGCTGGAAAGTGTCCGGAAATGCTGAGGTATTGGCGTTAAGGATTGCCAGTTCGCTTTCAATGGGAAAGGCTGTGATGCCACTTAGGATTAAACAAACGATAAATAGGATAATCAGCTTTTGAATCTGTTTTTTTAGGTTTTCTGCTTCCATAACTTAATTCCACAACGTTCCGTCCAATCCTAAAATGATGCCCATCCACAAACCGATAAGGAAAACCATAAGGCTCAGGGAATAGGCAAAAGCCTTGTTCCATCCGTTTTGGTTAAACCAACCAACAATGAAATAATTGCAGGCACCGCCGGCAGCTCCGGCTAATGGCGTGATGATCAGCGGCCGTATCCTCCAAAATTCCGGCCAGTCCGGTTTTGTTTCTGTTGGAAAAATAAAAGCCGCAATCAGCACAAATGCAACGATGCCGCCGATTGCCATCCGTTTGAGTAATGAACCATATTGAATTGGTTGTTCAAGTGAAATGTTTTTTGATGCATAATAAAAATCTTAAATAAGTTTAATTTAAAAGTACTTTGAAATACAAAGTAAATAAATATAAATTTCCCAACCAAATTTTTTTAATCAAAAAATAGGGCAGCCTTTGGCTTCTAATATGTTAAAAATCTTTTATTGACATATCAAAAAAACTATATTCGCACCACTTTTTAGGCTGCCTGTCTGTAACAAATACTAAAAAAGGCAGACTATTAGCACTCAATCTATTAACTTATTAATTGTAAAATGAAGAAAATTATTTTAGCATTTATCGTCGGGATAATGTTGGTGCCAACGAACATGAGGGCCGGCGAAGGAATGTGGTTTTTGATGTTTATCGAGCGTTTGAACCAACGCGATATGGAAAAAGACGGCTTACAGCTTACTGCCGATGAAATTTACAGCATCAATCACAGCAGCCTTAAGGATGCAATCGTTCAGTTCAATGGAAATTGTACCGGGGAAATCGTTTCAAAAGACGGGTTGGTCTTAACCAACCACCATTGCGGGTATGATGCAGTGGCGGAACTATCGACTGCAGAAGACAATATCCTGAAAAATGGTTTTTGGGCAAAAGACAGAGCAGCGGAAAGGCACCCAGAATCAGGTTTGTTCGTGCGTTTCTTTGTGCGTATGGATGATGTTTCCAAAAGGATTCTGGCAAAAGTGAATCCGTCAATGACCGAAGCGGAAAGGGAAAAAGCGGTGAATGCCGAAATTGCGCTTATCGAAAAGGAAAACAACGAAGGTGGTAAATACACGGTTTCCGTAAAATCATTTTTCCAGGGAAATGAATATTACTATTTCGTGTACCAGGATTATAAAGACGTGCGTTTGGTGGGTGTGCCTACAGAAAGCATCGGAAAATTTGGAGGTGATACCGATAACTGGATCTGGCCGCGCCATACAGGGGATTTTTCCATGTTTAGGGTATATGCCGATAAAAACGGGAATCCGGCGCCTTATTCGGAAAATAATGTTCCGCTGAAACCAAAACAATATCTGCCAATAAGCCTTAATGGCGTGAAAGAAAATGATTTCGCAATGATTTTGGGCTATCCCGGTACAACCAACCGTTGGATGCCTGCAGGCGGAATCGAGCAAAACGTAAAGTTTGGCTATCCTGCATGGGTGGAAGCTTCAAAAGTAGGGATGGACAATATGAAAAAGTATATGGACCAAAGCGATGCGCTGAATTTGGTTTATGCTTCTAAATATGCGACTGTTGCCAACTACTGGAAGAACCGCCAGGGGATGATTGATGCACTGAGTAAATTTGGAACCGCCAAAACCAAAGCGGCCCAGGAAGCCAAATTTGACAAATGGGCTAACAAGCCTGCCAACAAAGCAAAATACGGCAATGTTGTAGCCAACATCAATAAGTATTATGGCATGACCAATGAAAAATCACGCCACGACAATTACCTGCAACGTATGTTCAGGATAAGTGCTTCGGCAAACGTAGCGAAGACATTGGGCAAGAAATTAGACGCTTATACTAAGGCTGACGTTGCGAAACGCGCCGAAATGAAGGCTGACGTTTCGGAAACGGCAAAAAAATACTTTGAGGACACATACCTGCCTGCGGAGAAAGATATTTTGGCCGCCCAGCTTGATTTGTATGCTGCCAAAGCAAAAGGCTACCCATTGTCGCCGCTGGTAACCAAATTGGATAAGGAAAATAACGGAAAAGGATTTAAGGATTATGTAAATGCTACGCTTGATTTGAGCATGTTCTCTTCTCTTGACAGGGTGAAAGCATTTATTGAATACCCAAGCCAGGGTGTTCTGGACAACGATCCATTGTATGTTTTATCAACGGATTTGAATACCCATTTGGCTTCAAAATCAGATGAAATCGCCAAAGCCAAAAACGATTTTGATGCTTCTTTCCGTTTGCTTGTGGAAGGTTTAAGGGAATCTAAAATCGGGGACATCAAATACCCTGATGCCAATTCGACCTTGCGCCTTACTTACGGAAAAGTCCGCGCTCTGCCTGCAGACAAACGCAACGATGCCAAAATCAACAATTACACCACGCTTGCAGGACAGGTGAAAAAATATAAGAAAGGTGATGAGGAATTTGATCTGCCTGTTAAGGTTCTGGAGATGAATAAAAATAAGGAATACGGAAGATATGCTGACAAAGACGGCTCGCTTCACGTAAATTTCCTTACAGATAATGATATTACGGGCGGAAACTCGGGTTCACCGGTTTTGAACGGAAAAGGTGAATTGATCGGAATAGCCTTTGACGGAAACATTGAAGCAATGGCCGGAGACGTTATCTTCGATAAAAACCTGCAAAGAACCATCAATGTTGACATCCGTTATGTGCTTTGGATAATCGAAAACCTATCGGGAGCCAAACACATTGTTGATGAAATGACGATTGCAAAATAAGCAGTCCCGAATACAATTGAAAGCCGGCTTTATGCCGGCTTTTTTATTTGGTTACAGTAATCCTCGTGTTTAGGGAATGCGTTGCGTATTCGGGCGCGTACATGCTTTGCATTGTTGAGATTCCGGTATTGAAGGCACCGGTATTGGTAACCCTAAGATCGTATTCGAGCACATAGGTTCCTTTATTGATGTTGTCAAAAAAGAAATTGGTGGCCACATCGCGGATGCTTCTATAAAAATAGAGTCCGCCCTGCGACATCCTTCCGGACAAAACATCAACAGGTTCAAGGCAGGAAGCCCGCAGGTCTTTTAGGTGTACAAATTCCAGATCTGTTTTTGTCCTTAAAATAATCCTGACAGTAACCAAATCACCCACTTTAAGGGTTTCGGCATTTAATTCTGCCAGTTCATCGCCTTTGGCGGTTTTTATTTTTTTGAATAATTTTTTGTCTATCGAAAGCGTTTTGGTAGAATCTGATTTGATGTTTTCCAATGTTTCAAAATACTGCCAGTACACACCGCCAAAGCCCGGAACCTTGGTTTTGTTGTCAACGGTAATGGCAGCCATTTTAGAATCGATTTCGCTGCCGTCAAATTTTATTTTAAGATAACCTGCATCGAGCTCGTCGTCTTTTTTGATCAGTTTTTTGGTCAGTATTTTTTCATCGCCAATCTTGATTTTGGTGTTTTCCTTTATCGATGTCCAGTCGTTTCCTTGATACAATAATGCATAAACCGCTTCTGTGGTCGACTTGGTCGTGGGCCAGTTATTGGTTTGCTTGTTTTTTATCAGCCATACTTTCATTGCATCTATCGTTTCCTTGTTTTTGTCGATTTCGACGAAAGCTTCAATTAGAAGTGCCTGTGTTCCAATGTCAGATTGATACCAATAATAACCATTGGTGTTTTCAATCCAATACATCCCGATTTCATCATTATTGGAAACGGTTTCCTTTAGGCTTTCGATGATCTTTTTGGCAAAGCCCTTTTCATCAAATCGATTCATTGCCAATGCCAGCAATCCTTTTTCATATAATGAATACGTCAGCCAATCTTCCTTGCAATGCTCCAGCTGCAGTTTTATCAATGAATCGCATTTTTTGGAAAGCGGATATTCTTTTGCAAAAAAACTGCGCGTATAGAGGTAATTCAGGTTGACGGTCGCAGGCCTAAATTCTTTTTTACCCCTGAAATAATCGCTGACGAACAAACGGTCAAGGTTTGGAATTCCTTTGGAAAGGATGTTTTTGTATTTCAGGCTGTCTGCCGGGAATAATTTGTTGAGGTGGCCAATCCCGCAGATGATATGCTGCGAAATGTACCTGTTCTCATAACCGCCCGGAAACCAGGAAAAGCCACCCGATGGCAACAGCAGGTTTTCTATCTTGGCGATTGCTTTTTCGTTGTTTTCTTTTACGGCATTAAGATCCATCAGGATGGCCAGCCTTTGGTTCTTCTGTTCATCATTTTCGGCATCGAGCAGCCATGGTGTTTCTTCCAGTACTATTGATTTGAGCTCTTCGTTCATCTTTAATCTCGATTCCGGTATTTTATTGGTCTGCCATTTTTTCATCAGTGCTTCCACTTTTGGGTTGCTGGTCAGGATTTTCTCGGCAATGCAATTGGCGTAGTATTTGGCAAAAGTCTGTTCGGCACAATCATGCGGATAAACCATTAGGTAAGGCAGCGACTGCAATGCCATCCAAACCGGGTTCGAGGTGTATTCAAACGTCAGCGCATGCTGTTTCATTGTTGGCGATGGGTTTTTCAGGTTGGCAAATGTAAATTCACGCTTCGTATTGCCTTTTACCCAAATCGGGATGCTTTCGGTAATCAATATCTTATTGGTCAGCACCGGCAGGATATTTTCCTCGCCATCGCTTAAATTGCCCGATTTTGCAATGACTTTGTACCGCAGTCCCTGAACGCCTTCCGGAATGGTAATGGTCCAGTTTACGACTGTGCTTTCCTTTGCCTTACAATTGAACGGTTTTATGTTATTGATGTTAAGTGTTATCGCATCAATAGGATTGTTGGTCGCCGCGTCATACAAAAGTAATATCGCCGTACCCGATTTTGGTTCCAAAGTCATGTTGACCACTTTTGTAGCAAGGTTTATAGTATCTTTTTCGCGGACAAACCGCGGCATGTTTGGCATGACCATAATGTCTTTCTGCGAAATGATGCTGGTTTCAAAATAACCTGTTTCGGCTTTTTTATTATGTGCAAACATCCGCAGTTTCCATTTAGTCAATGATTCGGGCGTGGTAAAATTGAAACTGATTTCGCCTTTTTCATTAGTTGTAAGATTAGGATAAAAGAATGCAGTTTCATTGAAATTGGTCCTCGTTTTCACCTGTTCTAATTCCTTCTCCCCTTTTTTGGTATTGATTAAAATAACCCCATTGGCTGCCCTCGAACCGTATAATGCGGTTGCCGTATCCTTATCTTTAAGAATGCTAAGGTTTTTAATGTCATCCGGATTGAGTTTTAGGAATTCTTCCTGCGATAAGGGTACGCCGTCTACTACGAATAAAGGCTGGATGTTTTCCGTTGAAGCTGCTCCGCGGATTATGAATCTGCTTGCTCCCGGTACGCCTTCATTAGCCACAACATTTAATCCGGCAACATTCCCTTCTAGGGTAGTAATGATATCATCACTCAGGGTTTGGCCCGAAACAGTGGCTACGCTGGCGCTTACCGATTTTGCTTTTGTGGTCGTTGCATATGCTGTTACAACAACTTCTTCCAGAGAAACATTGCTTTCATTGAGCTGTATATTGATGTTCCTTTCTTTTTCAATCTGTACCTGGATATTCTTGTATCCGGTAAAGCTAAAATCGAGCGTTTCGCCTTTTTCAACATCAATCTGGTAATAGCCGTCAAAATCCGTTTGTGTCCCGCGCTTCGTTCCTTTTACGATAACATTGGCCCCCGGTAAAGGACCTGTCTTATCGCTCACCGTACCATAAACTGTCCTGGCATTTTTCGGGACAGTCGTAGTGGGCCCAAATTTCTTTAGATATTGTGTGTCAATATAGTTTGCGGCCGAATTGAAGCTAAAACCAAACCACTCAATCTGTGGGTCTTTATAATAATTCCTATAATACTTTGAATAAAAATAAAGATTCTCAAAAACCACATTATTGTCGTACCAGTTGTTGGGAGTGTGGGCTATGCCTGGCCTGAAACCATACTGGTAAAATCGGGGAACATTCCAGTAATCTACCGAGAACTGATCAAGGGATGCATCATACATGCTGGCCAGGACTTCCGACTGCAATTTCGAATTCTTTACGATAAACGACCAGTTTTCATTGCTTCCCGGCTCTATCTTATTACGCATGCTCCTGATTTCAAATTCGAGCTTAGTTCTCGATTTCTTCTTTAGCTACAATTAGCTGGTCTTCGTAATATTGGTTTTCCCAAATGGTGGAAAAATGAAACAGGATATCATTGTCGTATTTTGTTTTTTTGGGAAATTTAACCACGGCATAGCCGTTTTTCAATTGGGTAATGACTTCGGATTTCTTTTTCTGATTGTCATACATCCGGCTAATGATGTACAGGTTTGGGATGGCTGAATAAAATTCAAACACCAGATAATCCTTGTCCTTATTGATCTGATTGTAGGAAAATAGCTTTTCGCGAGATGTTTTGTCAATTTTTGAAAAAAGCTGGAAACGGCTTTCCGATTTAATTACATTTCCATTCTGGTCAGTGGCTTCCAGCTGTATTTTATAATTTCCCTGATTAAAATTTTTCAGGAAAGCCAAGTCAAACCGATCCGTTTTTTCGGTATCAAAAGGCAGCGTCAGGATTTTGTTTTCCTTAATCTCAAGGTCTGCACGGTCGTAGGCTTCGTATGGGAAAAGCAATTTGTAATCTTCCCTTCCGATGGCAAAAAGTTCGGGGAAATTCCGTTTCTGGATCAAAAAGGATTTCTGGCTTAGCTCAATAAAAGTGATGGTTCCTTTTGTTTTTACAGGGAAATTGTTGAGCGTTGTGGCCAGTATCTGCAATGATTTTGGGTTTTCGCGTTCAATCCTGTCACTAACAGAACATCCTAATCTTAGCATTTCACGGCCTACTATGGCTGTAGTATTTGCACTTCGCGTTTCTCCGTTAAGATCGGTAATGTTTACCTGTACCGAAAAGCTGTAATGGCGGAGACTGTCAAGCGGAATTTTGTCTTCGCGGGCTTTGAGCTCGATCTTGAAATTCCCATTACTGTCGGTTAGCGTTTCGGTATCAATGTAATTGTCGTTGCTAAAAGACGAGTCCTTTTGATATACATATTTCGAAACGGTATAGCTCACCTTGACATTTGTAAGATTGCTCCCCGCAAGGGTTTTGACATTTCCGCTAACAACGACGGTATCTCCGATGGTGTAGTTTTCCTTGATCTGGTCAAAACTGATCTCAAATGTCGGGCGTTTGTATTCTTCTACCTTGAATCTGAAATCATCGTCGCGGTAATAGACCTTGTCCCAAAACGAATGTTCGCCCTCTTTTTTGTCATAATATTTGATATCTGTTTTATAGTCATCGTTGTCAGGTTCTTCAATCCTTATTCTGAAATTGCCTGTCAAAACATTTTTTGGAATGTCGTATTCGCCAGTAAAGCTTCCAAATTCATTGGTTTGGATGTTAAATTCCTTTACTGTGTCATCATCCGCATTAGCGATGGTAATATGTACGGTCACATTGGGGACCACGCTTTTGATCTTGTTTTGGTTTTTAAGCAGGAATCCTTTAAAATATACTTTCTGGCCCGGGCGGTATATGGCTCTGTCAAAAAATACCATCGCTTTGGCATCAAAGTTTTCGGAAGGTTTGTCGTGGCTTCTTGTCGATTTGTAATAATTAGAATACAGCGTGTCGTTTTCCCTTACAAAATAAAGATCCGTGTAATTATCCGCATAATAGTCTGATCCCATTGCAAAGTTGACCTTACCGTTTTTATCCGATTTTAAGGTCTCGCTGTTGCTTTTGGCAATAGCATCTGCAAAAACCTGTCCTGTTTTCCTGTTGAGCAGCTGGAAGGTATCATAACTACCCTCATTTTCCCTGATGTAATCAATATTCGAAACCTGGGTGATATGGTAGGCATACGCTTTTTTTGAGGGATAACCTAAAGGATTCTTGGTTTCAAAAAACAAAATATAAGCACCTAAATTAAGGTTTGGCATCAGGATTTCGGTTGAATATTCAAAATGATCCTGTTTTGAAGGCAATAGCTGCTGTATTGTTTTTTCGGGCTGGTGTTTTTCGATGTAATTAAGGACCAAAGAATCTGTGTTGATATAATTGCGGTTCCTGCTATTGTAATAGTAATTGCGGTTCTTGTCGAGCTTGGCCAAAATCTCCATAGGGATCTTGTAATAGCTTAACTGCAGGGTATCCACATTACGGTAATTTACAAACGCCCTGTAGTTTTGATTCTGGTAAAGCTTGGCCGGGATATTCAATGTAATTTTCTTTTTAAGGATGTTTTCCCGGATCTCTTCCGCTTCCGCTTTTGCATTTTGGTTTTCCGGAGCGTTAAGCACTTCAGACAACATTGAAAGTGCCTCAGGATAATAATTCCGCTCACTGTTTTTTGTGGTCATCGCATAATACTGCCTGGCTTTTTCAACCTTTATGTCCTGTTTTAGGTAAGTATTTGCCGTTGCCACTTCCAATTCATCCAGTTTTGATATATAGAAAAGGCTGTTGCCAAGATGGCTTTTGAAGCTTTTCATCCGGTTGAACTGGAGCAGATGGATGTCGTTATTGTTGTTTTTCAGGCAATAGCGTTCGTTTTCCTGATAAAGCTCCACCAAGGTTTTTAGCGTTTGATCCTCTATTCCTTTGGTATTATAGACAACAAAATCCGGAGTGCTTTTGTACAGTTCGCGGCTTATGCTCAAATAATCGTCGCCGTGATACATGCCGAATTTTTGGAAATAGTATTTTGAAACCTGTAAAAATAGGAAGTCATAAACGCTCATGTTCTTGGTGTCGGTATAGGGTGAGATTTCTAAAATCGATGCATATTCCTTAATGTCTGTTCTCGTGAAGCTGCTTTTCATCGTTCAGTAAATTACGGTAGGTATTATCAATCTTCTCCTGAAAATCAGTCTGAGTCCAGGTTCTCCATTCGTTGTTGCTGCCTTTTTTTAAGTTGGTCCGCTGACGGATATTATAGAAAAACTGATTGCTGTAATTTTCCAGTATTGTTGCATTAATGTAATTCAGCAATGCTTTTTGGCTCCCTTTGGAATTCTTTATTTCCTTTTTAAGGTTGTCCAAAATGATTTCCTGCGCATTTTCATCGGTTACTTTGATGAATTTCGATTGATAAAAAAAACATTTGATGATCTGGTCGTTGGCTTTTTGCCTTTTTGCTTTTTTATAAAGCGCATTTACCGCTGCATGTGCCGATTTGATTTTTCCGTTTAATTCAAATTGTACAACCTCTTTCCATTCCTGCTTAAAATCCTGGGCAAAACCAAATGAAAAGAAAACTAAAAGGCTGAGAGTAAAAAGATGTTTCATGATGCGATAGTTTATAAACTATAGAGTGCAAAAAATATAAAAAAGTTGGGATGATGGCTGCAATTTCAGGTTTTAATTTTTTTTAAATAAATAAGTATTTGATTTTCAAATATTTGAATTTTTAAAATAAGTGTTTTTTGATGCTTTAATCTTCCATAATAATAAGCTAAATTTGTCTGGCCCAAAACGGCATTTCAATAAATGGAAAAGTCATTTCTTCTTTTATTTTTAATACCGGTTATGGTTTTCTCACAAACAAATTATGAGAAAGCCGAAAAGCTGTTCAATCAGGAGAAATATACGTTGGCAAAGCCGCTTTTTGAAAATGCGCTGAAAGAATCCCCAAATAACCCGAAAATCATAGAATACCTTGGCGACATTGCAAGCCATACAGACGATTGGGATACAGCAGTTTCCTATTATGAAAAGCTCAAAAACCTCAAACCCAATGAAGCCGATTATCATTTCAAATATGGTGGCGCACTCGGAATGAAGGCGCAAAAAGGCGGTAAATGGGTGGCCATCCGGCTTATTGGCGACATCAGGGAAGCATTGGAAAAAGCCATAGTATTGGATCCTAATCATATAGAGGCACGCTGGGCCTTGATAGAATATTACCTGCAGCTGCCCGGATTTATTGGCGGAAGCGAAAAAAAGGCACAAAAATATTCGAACGAGCTGCTCAAAATTTCGCCGGTAGACGGTTATCTTTCAAAAGCGCATATCGATGAGTATTTCAAACGCTACCAGAGTGCCGAAAAACAGTATATCAAAGCCATTGAAGTAGGCGGTTCTAAACTTACTTATGAGCGTTTGGCCAAACTTTACAAGGAGAAATTACACCAGCCTGAAAAAGCCATTCAGGTTTTAGAAAAATACGAAGCAAAAAACAAAAAATAAGATGCGTACACATTTCATAGCCATTGGAGGCGCAGCGATGCACAACCTAGCTTTGGCATTACACAACAAAGGATACCAGGTTACAGGAAGTGACGATGCGATATTCGAACCGTCAAAATCAAGATTGGAAAAAAAAGGCCTGCTGCCTGCTGAAATGGGCTGGTTTCCCGAAAAAATCACTTCAGATATTGAAGCGGTCATTTTAGGGATGCATGCCAAAGCCGATAATCCCGAATTGCTGAAAGCACAGGAATTAGGGCTAAAAATCTATTCGTACCCGGAGTTTTTATACGAGCAATCCAAAAACAAGACCCGAGTGGTTATTGGCGGGTCGCACGGAAAAACCACGATAACCTCAATGATACTCCATGTAATGCATTACCATAACATTGATGTGGATTATATGGTGGGAGCCCAATTGGAAGGTTTTGACACGATGGTGCATCTTACGCATGAAAATGATTTCATTGTGCTTGAAGGCGACGAATACCTGTCTTCTCCAATAGACAGAAGGCCGAAGTTCCATTTGTATCAGCCCAATATCGCATTGCTTTCGGGTATTGCCTGGGATCATATCAATGTGTTCCCAACGTTTGAGAATTATGTGGAGCAATTTGAAATATTTGTTGAACAAATCACCAAAGGCGGCATCCTGGTTTACAACGAAGAAGACACAACGGTTAAGAAAGTTGCCGAAGAAGCGACCAATACCATCAGGAGGATTCCTTATCAAACACCAAGTTACAGCGTTGCGGATGGCATTACTTTGCTCGATACTCCAGAAGGCCCTATGCCCATTGAGGTTTTTGGCGCACACAACCTGAACAACCTGGCCGGAGCCAAATGGATCTGCCAGAATATGGGCGTTGACGAAGCCGATTTTTACGAAGCCATTGCAAGCTTTAAAGGAGCAAGCAAGCGTTTAGAAAAAATTGCTGAAGGAAAAGGCAAGGTCGCCTACAAGGATTTTGCCCATTCGCCAAGCAAGGTTTCTGCAACCACCAAAGCCGTAAAAGCACAATATCCCGAAAGGAAGTTGGTGGCTTGTCTGGAATTGCATACGTACAGCAGCCTGAATGCCGAGTTTTTGAAGGAATACGAAGGAGCGCTCGATGCGGCAGATATTGCGGTAGTTTTCTATTCGCCGGACGCGGTAAAGATCAAGCAGCTTGAAGAAGTGACTTACGACCAGATTGCGCAATCTTTTAAGCGTGATGATTTGGTTATCTATACCAATCCGGCTGAGTTCAAAGAGTTTCTTTTTAATTATGATCTGGATAATTCTGCATTGCTGCTGATGAGTTCGGGCAATTATGGCGGATTGAATTTTGACGATGTGAAAGGCCTGATCGAATAGATGGACAGAAGAAAGCGGTTGTTCCAACAGCAGAAAAGAGCAATCAAAAACACGCTGAAAAAAGAAGGCAATAAAAGTTTCGGTTTGCTGGTTCTCTGTATGATAGCAAGTGTTTTGAACTGGGTTTTCTGGCACGATCAATTTTTGTGCCTGGACACAAAATATACTTTGGTTTTTATTGCGTTGCCTTTGGTTTTGGGCATCCTGCTTTATTATTTTATGAATAAGGCTTTTGTCAAAAACCTCTTTGCCACTAAAGCAAGCAGTTGGTGGGATCGTATTTTATCGGCTGCCTTTTTAATAATGACTGCTTTATTCTTTGGATTTGTTTCGATGGTAACTTTGGCCAATGTGGTTTTTAAAATCAGTATGGATTTATGCATCAAAGAAAAACCGTTTGCCTATAAAACCTATACGGTTACATCCACTTATAAAAATAATATCGGCAACAGGATTCATCTATTTTCCTCGGTTTATTATTTGGATGAAAACAGTAAAGCCCAGATTTTTGAAGTAGGCGTGGACGCTGTGGAAACCTCAGGCGAAAAAAGGAAAATAACCTTTCCCTGCAAAAAAGGTTTTTGGGGATATTACAAGATCGTGGGCTACCGTATCGATTAATGCCCACGATACTTAAAATGCCCGGCTATTGTGTAGCTGAACAGGCAATCCTCTAAAACCTGGCCTCCGCCAACATTATGCACAATCATCGGGCGCTTGCCGTCGGGTGATTTTTTGTTAGTGACAATCCCGATATGTGGAAGTTTGCCATTGATCATCCAGGTAACTATTTCCCCGGTTTTGTAATCCTCGGCTTTATCAGTGACTGTTAATTTTTCGCCCTTCCGTTCAAAAAAAACCTCCAGGTTGGGTACACGCCTATGGTCAATATTGGTATCGGTGGTTTTCATTCCCCATTTCTTCAGGTTAGGATAGAGCGAAAAATGCTTTTCCATATCCTCATGCACTTCTTTTTGCAGGTCAATCCCAAGTTTTCGGTAGGCGCGGATTACTACATCAGTACAAACCCCGGTCCTGGCGGGTACATCTCCGTTTGGATATTTTATCGAAACATAGTTTGGCGTATACACAACATCAGGATCGATTATCGAAATCGCTGCTGCCGAAAGTTTGCCTTCAAATGAATCATCGGCCACTAAATCAGGTGTTTCGGCTTCCTTTTGACTACAAGTGACAAAAGAAAATAAAAGGAACAAAAAGTGTACGGTTTTCATGGCTCGTCTATTTAAATTTATAACGTAAAAATCCTATGAATAGTATTTGGTTTGGAACAAAATTTCTCTATAAAGAGTTGGGCAGAAGACGATAAGCCCCGCGAAAAACTGATGCTGAAAGGTAAGGCAGCATTGAGCGATGCTGAGCTGGTTGCGATCCTTATTGGTTCCGGAAGCCGAAACGAAAGCGCCGTCAGTTTGAGCAAACGGATCCTGGCAAGTGTAGATAATAACCTGAATGCGCTAGGGAAAGTTTCATTGAGGCAATTAATGGAGTTTAAGGGGATTGGAGAGGCGAAAGCCATCTCAATTGTAGCAGCTTTGGAATTAGGGCGGCGGCGCAGGTCAGAAGAAACTATAGAAATCCACAAAATTACTTCCAGCAAAGCCGTTTTCGAAATCATGCAGCCTATAATTGGAGAATTGCCCCATGAAGAGTTTTGGGTTTTGTACCTCAATAATTCGAATAAAGTCATCTACAAATCGCAGTTGTCAAAGGGTGGGATTACAGGAACTGTTGTTGATGTGAGATTAATTTTCAAAATCGCATTGGAACACAACGCTACTTCCGTAATTTTGTCGCACAACCATCCGTCAGGAAAACTTTTGGCAAGTGATGCCGATAAGGAAATAACCCAAAAACTGAAATTGGCAGGAGAACAATTGGATGTAAAAGTACTCGACCATGTCATCATCACAGAAAAAGGGTATCTGAGTTTTCAGGATGAAGGCATTTTTTAAATGGAACACATTACCGACATTTTCTTCGATTTAGACCACACGCTTTGGGATTTTGATGCCAATTCTGTGCTGGCCTTTGATAAGATTTTCAGGAAAAGCCATCCTGGGATCAATACCTTTGAATTTATTGAAATTTATGCCCCTATCAATCAGGCCTGCTGGAAATTGTACCAGATTGATAAGATTACACATGAAGAATTGCGTTATAACCGCCTGCGGGAATCTTTTGATGTTATGGGTTATCAGGTATCTGATGATGAAATTAACAGCATTGCACACGATTACATTGAATTCTTGCCTGATCATAACCAGCTTTTTGATGGTGCAAAAGAAATTTTGGATTACCTGCAACCAAAATACAATTTGCACATCATCACTAATGGATTCGCGGAAGTGCAGGAAAAAAAAATTAGGAACTCAGGATTGGACCGTTATTTCAAGACGATAACCAATTCGGAAATGGCCGGCGTAAAGAAGCCGCACCGCAACATATTTGAATTTGCTTTATCTTTGGCCAAAGCCAAAAAAGAAAACGCGATAATGATTGGCGATTGCATCGAGGCTGATGTCCGCGGGGCTATTGATTTTGGTATGCAGGCAATCCTGTTTGATGAAAAAGAAATCCATTCGGTAGAAGGGGTAAAAAAAATTAACCATTTATTGGAATTAAAAAAAATGCTTTAACTATGAAAAGAATTATTTTACTGTTTGTTTTGATTACTACGATTGGCGCTTCTTCGCAACAGAATGTCAACGATTATCAATATGTTGTTGTTCCTGCTAAATTTAGCATTTTTAAAGAAAATAACCGTTTCAATTTGAATACAACAACCAAGCTGCTATTGGAAAAATATGGCTTTAAAACCTATATGTCTACAGATTTAATTCCAAGTGAAATAGGGGATAATTGCCAAAGGTTGTATGCTGATTTGGTTGAGGATAAAGGGTTTATGGTAACCAAAATTAAAATTATCCTGAAAGATTGCAGGGAAAACATAGTTTACGAATCTGAGTTTGGGAAAAGCCGTGAGAAGGATTTTTCTATAGCATACAATCAGGCATTTAGAGAAGCGGCAAAGTCATTTGATGGGCTAAATTATAAATACAGCGGAAAAAGCGTGGCAGCAGCATCAACAACTCAGCCAGTAAATGCCGTACACGCATTGGAAGATAAGCCTGGTGAAGCCCTTGTAGTGGTACCGGCAAGCTCGGAAGAATTTTACTTTGCGCAGCCAACAAGCACAGGATACCAGATTGTAGACACTACCCCTAAAGTAATCATGCGTTTGTTTAAAACGTCGCAAAAAGATGTTTTTATTGCCGAAAAAGGAAACAGCAAAGGTGTTGTGATCCTCAAAAACGGACAATGGTTTTTTGAAAGCTATGAAAATTCAAAGCTGATTTCTGAAGCCTTGAAACTTAAATTCTAATAGCCATATTTATCTTTCCAGCGGTTCTTTAGGAAATTGCGCAGTTCATTCTCACGGGCATTGTTCCCGGGTTTGTAGAATGCAGTATTTTTGATTTCGTCCGGCAGGTACTCCTGTTCTGCAAAATTATTGGCGTAATTGTGCGAATACAGGTATTCATCGCCATAGCCCAATTCCTTCATCAGTTTCGTGGGGGCATTGCGCAAATGGATCGGTACCGATAAATCCCCGGTTTGCTTTACGATTTGCTGTGCTTCGCCAATAGCCATGTAACTGGCGTTGCTTTTGGCAGATGTTGCCAGATAAACAGCACATTGGCTTAAAATAATCCTGCTTTCTGGGTTTCCGATAGTGGAAACCGCCTGAAAGGTATTGTTTGCCATGATAAACGCAGTCGGATTTGCATTTCCAATGTCTTCACTGGATAAAATAAGCATGCGCCGCGCTATGAATTTTACGTCTTCGCCACCTTCAATCATTCGGGCCAGCCAGTAAACGGCACCATTAGGATCGCTGCCACGGATGGATTTTATGAATGCCGAAACGATATCGTAATGTTGTTCCCCGGTTTTGTCATACAGGACAGTATTTTGCTGAACCAGGTCCAATACTTTTTTGTTTGTTATGACAATCGAATCTTCAGCGCTTGCGTTTATCACCAGTTCGAAAATATTCAAAAGCTTTCGGCCATCGCCACCCGAAAGGCGGAGCAGGGCTTCGGTTTCCTTCAGTTTTATTTTTTTGGAAGCCATGTATTTGTCTTCCGTTATCGCGCGGTTCAGCAATGCCAACAGGTCTTCTTTTGTAAACGGATTGAGGACATACACCTGACAACGTGACAAAAGTGCGGGAATCACTTCAAAACTTGGATTTTCCGTTGTCGCGCCGATAAGTGTAATCCAGCCTTTTTCAACCGCAGCCAAAAGCGAATCCTGCTGCGATTTGCTAAAACGATGAATCTCATCAATAAACAAAATCGGGTTTTTTGCAGTAAATAGCCCGCCGCTTTGCTTGGCTTTGTCAATTACGTCACGGATATCCTTTACACCGCTGTTTATGGCACTTAACTCATAAAACGGACGGTTGCTTTGTTTGGCAATGATCTGTGCCAAAGTGGTTTTTCCGGTTCCGGGTGAGCCCCAGAAAATCATTGATGGAATTACGCCGCGGGCAATTTGCTGTGTCAATGAGCCGTACTCGCCAACAAGGTGCAATTGGCTGATATAATCCTCTAAACGTTGTGGCCTGATGCGTTCGGCAAGTGGTGCTTCCATCTTAATTTGAAACTTTGAAAGTGATTTCGTTTTCACTCAATGCAAATTTAGTCATATTAGCCAGCTATCTTTTATATAATTTTCAAATTATCTCATTTTCAAATTCAATCTGACAAATTAGCACGAGTTTTATTTTGGCTGTATTTTTGAGTGGAACAATTAGGAATTTGATTTTTTGAGATGAATAACGATTACCATTATTTTAGGTTTACGCCTTCCGTTTGGCTGGTCCCCACATTACTGCTTATTGTTATTTGGGCGGTTTTCCTGGCTGAAAATGCATTTCATGTCGACTTGACTCCGCATGGGATTTTGCCACGGAAGATTTCGGGTTTGCAGGGAATTTTCTTTAGCCCGTTTCTGCATGGAAACCTGAACCATATTGCCAATAACTCGATCCCGTTATTCATATTGACAACTGCGCTGATTTACTTTTACAGGGATGTTTCGCTGAAAGTACTGTTTTATGGGGTTTTGCTTTCAGGGCTGATTACCTGGATAATTGGCCGAGATTCCTTTCATATTGGTGCCAGTAGCCTGATCTATGTTTTGGTTTCGTTTATATTTTTTAAAGGAATGATGACACAGTATTACCGCCTGATGGCTCTGTCGCTGACTGTTGTGATGTTGTATGGGGGCATGGTTTGGTATGTTTTTCCAGATGTGGATAAGCAGATTTCCTGGGAAGGCCATTTGGCCGGATTGATCACCGGTTTCTTTTTTGCCATTCGGTTTAAGACACCGGATTATGTTAAAGAAATTCAATACGAATGGGAAAAGCCAGGATTTGATGCCGGGCAGGATGCTTTTATGAGGAGATTTGATGAAAACGGCAATTTTGTAAATCCGCCAAAACCCGAACCTGAAGATGGGCCTGAAGAAATTATTGCACCGGCAATTAACTACACTTATATCTATAAGGAACTGACTGATGACAACAAACCAAGCGAATAGCTTGACATTTAGCCCCGATGGGAGTGATACCTTGTAAAACGAACAGCGGGAATAGGGATTGTTGATTGATCCCAAGCCATTCGCTTATAATATGTTATTGCCTTTGACGGACGGTTTCGTATAGAAATGCGCCACAAGCCACAGAAACGTTCAATGAGCCAATAGTGCCGAACATTGGCAGCTTGGCTTTTTCATCGACAATTTTGAGTACTGAAGGATTGATGCCGCGGTCTTCGCTGCCCATGATAATGGCCACAGGTTCGTTGAGCGAGATGTCATAAATGTTTTGATCTGTTTTTTCGGTAGCGGCTACAGTTTTGATTCCGCTTCCTTGGAGATGGAAAATGGCGTCCTTGATGTGTTCTACTTTACAGATGGGAACATTGAAAACGCCACCTGCTGAAGTTTTTACCGTATCGCCATTAACGGGTGCGGAACCTGCCTTTTGGACAATTATACCATCAACTCCGGTACATTCTGCAGTACGGATGATGGCGCCAAAGTTCCGGGCATCGCTTAATTGGTCAAGGATTAAGAATAATGGGGTTTTCCCGCTTTCAAGCACTTTTTCAATCAATGTTTCCAAATCATGGAAAGCGATTGGAGAAATGGTAGCGACAGCACCCTGGTGGTTGTTGGAAGTAAGACGATTCAGTTTTTCGACCGGGACATACGAGAAGTTGATGCTTTTTTGTTTCATTACCTTAAGCAGTTCTTTCATCAGATCGCCTTGCGCATCTGACTGGATGAATACCTTGTCAATGGCTGCTCCTGATTGTATGCCTTCTATGATTGCCCTGATTCCGAAGATTTGATGTTCTTTTTCCATGGGGCAAAGATATAAAAAAACCACCAGCGTTTACTGGTGGTTTTGTCATTTCAAATCAAAGATTTTAATGAATTAAAGTTCGTCTTCTAAGAAACCTGTTCTTTTGTGTCCGGCAAATTTGTAGATTGTTCCCGGATCATCAACGTATTCTAATTCAAAATAAATACTATCAACAACGTGCCCTCCGAATGAATGGGCAGCATTTTTCATGATTTTACCATTCGTGATGTTTACGTTATCGCCTAAATACAATTCTTCGGCATCTGTTGCACTAAACGTTAGATTTGTAAAATCAGTTGCCTGAACTTTTGTTTTTAACTCCCAGAAACTATCATGGTCGTCTATCCAAAAATTATTGTCATTTGAAGAAGCATTGTAGGTTGAAAACAAGTTATAGCCTCCGCCAAATGCTGGGGTAACACCATCATCTTCTAATACAATGATGTGCCAGTCACCTGCAAATTTTTGCGTGGTTGTTCCTCCTGGATCTGGATCTCCACCTTCATCACATGATGTAAATGACACCAAAACAAGCAATCCGAAAAATGCTATCGTTAATTTATTTTTTAATTTATTCATTTTATAGATTATTAAAGTTGAACTTGGGTTAAGGTTACCTCAAAATTATAATTTGTTGGAGGTGTACCTGGTGCTATCCAATGCGAGGTGAATACAATTTTCTTTTGTGCTGGATCTACAGTCATACCTGTTAACTCAGCAACGCCGCCAAAACCAGGGTTTGTTAAATTTCCTGGAGCTCCTGGGAATGTAAATGTATTTGCAGGAATGTTTACAGCATTAATTTTGCCACCTTGAGTTGCATAGCCAACACCAAGTTTTCTTCCGATGGAATACCATCCGCCAAATGCATCAGATACTTCATAAGTACCGTCGCCATTTTTCCAGATGTAGATGTATTTCATATTCAAAGAGCTGCCTTGGGTTGCAGGCAAAAAGCTACCATTTCTTTTTGTGGTAGCGATGTAAACACCTTCAATGCTATTAACCAAATCTCCGGTTTTATAAACGATTACCTTACGCGGGCTGTTAGCACTAAAACCATCAACATTCGTTGCAGTATAGGTTACAGTGTACTCATCGGTAATATTTGTGTCCAATGTAGTTCCGCCTCTGTAATTACCTTTTACGGTTGTTACGTAATCAATTTCGTTTTCTCCTTCCATGGCGATAACGCCAGGATCTGTAAATGTTCCTCCTTGCGGAACAAATATTGGGTCGCTGCCCAATACCGTAATGATAGGGTAGTGGGTTACTTTCGACACATCTGCAGTTGTAGTTTCCTCACAAGAGACCAATGCAGTTGCAAATAATAATGTTAAAACTATTTTTTTCATATCTTTTTTTTTAATCCCACCAAATAGGTGTTGTTATTGGTACTAAAGCTGGTGCATTAGGATTAGCATTTCTCTCGCTCAACGGATAAACTATCCTTTTTGGGAATAATCCGGCAGTTGTTCCTGTAACTGAATAAGCCAATTGACCTGAAACATATCCGGCATCTGTTTGCGGAACTGCAGATGTTCTTGGATAACCGGTCCTGTTTGCTTCAAAGAAGGCTTCGAATCCGTTTCCAGGGAAACTTGCAATCCATTTTTGGGTGATAATTGCTTCAAGTTGCTGGTCAAAGTTACCTGCTGTTGGATAAGCATAAGCACCACTAAGTATTGAAGAGGCGTTTAAGCTGTACTTAGAGAAATTTTCTGTAACAGCTGCCTCATATAGAGCTTGAGCCCCAGCACCACCATTATGTTCTCAACATTGCTTCTGCCTGTAGGAATAAGCTTTCTTCTCTTGACATTAAATAAACAGGTGTAGAGGCATTTAATGTTACAAGTGCAATTGTAGCTGCTCCAACATTGCTGTTGAAATCCCCTTGGTTAAGTGAGTTACCTGAACTAAAATATTTACCTCTCCTAGGATCAGAATTATCATCTAAATATGAAGATAATGTTGTACTCATTCTTAAGTTGGTTGAGGTGTTCAATCTTCTCATTATGTACTCGTACAAAGGATTACTTTGATTGATTGCATCAATAAAAATCGGATTTCCATCAGCATCGTCAATCATGCCAGCGTCTACATCTAAGAAGTCTACGCCTGAACTCAATAATTGTTGGATTCCGGCATTAGCTATGGCTGCTCTTGAACTGGTTGTCTGACGCATAAAGATTTTTAGTTTAAGCGTGTTGGCAAATGCTGTCCAATTGTCCATATCTCCATGGAAGATTAAATCATCGCTGGCTGGGATTGGCCCTGAAGATGTTGATAAATCCCTAGACAAAGCATCATCCAAGTCTTCGATCATAAACTGATATACTTCTTCACCAGTATTAAAATGTGGTGTTAAGTTGGTGCTTAAACTTGCTTCTTTGTAAGGAATGCTTCCGTACATGTCAGTCAGTACCTGTGATGCCTGCACCTCAAGAGTTGTGGCAATCAAATAGTACTTCCAGTTTTCCTCTGCTAATGCCCTGCGTTTTACATTACGGATATCCCCTAAAGCATCAAACATTCCATTCCAGATGAAGTTATAGTCAGCTGTACCTGCAGTATAGTTGTCTATATCCTTAAACTGGTTGGCAGCATTACTTTGTGTCCAGTATTGTGACCAAAAACCTCCGAAAATTGCCATACCGGCACCTTCAGATCCGACAATACCAACAATACCTGCAGGCAATTGAGCAGATAAAGGAGCATGATCTGGGTCAAGGTTGTCTGGATTATTATTTATATCTAAATCTGTGTTGCAGCTTACAACTACTGTAGATAAGGTTAATAAACTAAATATAAGCTTTTTCATTTTTGATTTTTTTAAAACGTTAATTTAAGTGTAGCTCCGTAAGATCTTTGTGATGGATTTGTTCCAAATTCACCTTGCTCACTTAACAAACCAGTTCCGAAAGTTGATAACTCTGGATCAATATATGAGTTATCACCTGGAGTCCATAAAGCCAAGTTTTTACCATAAAGTGTAAAAGATGCTGCTACGAGAACCTGTGTTTTTTAAGATTTTGGATGGGATATTATAAGTAAACGAAACGTCCCTTAATCTAACAAATGTTTTGTCAACTACATGGTTTTGCTCATAACCAGCATTGGTTTGAGTGTTGTAAAAATCTGTAATACCTTCAAAAGTAATTGGAGTGGTATTTTCTGAATAGGTGCCATCTCCGTTGTCTACTACCGAATTAGGGATGATAAACGGATTTCTGTCGTTGTAAGTGGTTTCTATTCCGTTTCCTACAAAGTGGGCAAGACGTTTAGTGTATGAATACATGCTTCCACCTTGTTTCCAGTCAATACCAAATGATAAAACAAAGTTTTTATATGTGAACCTGTTTTTGAAACCCATTACAAAATCCCTTTCTGCGGTACCAACATTTTGCTCGTCTGTAGAAGCAACATAGTATCCGTCAGAGTTAACAATATATTGTCCGGCATCATTTTTTACAGGGACAAAAGTTGAGAATGTTCCTAATGGCTGTCCAACAATTGCGTTGAAACTAACACCGTAGTTCTGTGCCAAAAGTATTTTGTCGGTATCACCTACAACATCAGTCACTTTTGATTTGTTTTTAGCAAATGTAGTCGTGAAATCCCATTGGAAGTTTTCTGTTCTTACAGGTACTAGGTTTAAAACCATCTCAATACCTTTGTTTGTTAAATCAACTGCATTTGAGGTTTGTGTTGCAAACCCAGTTGAAGTAGCAATCGGAAGGTTTACGATTAACCCGTCTGTTTTTTTGCTGTAAACAGATAAATCAAGATTTACCCTTCTTTTGAAAAGATTGGTCTCAAATCCAAACTCGGCCTCAGTTACGAACTCAGGTTTTAAGTTTGCATTTCCTAAGTTTCCTGCATACTCATATCCATTTACGCCGCCAATTGGCAAGAAGATGTTACCAAATCCTAATACTGCATTCCCTTGCAATAAAGAAGAGTTTGTCTGATATGGCTGAGTATCATTCGCCAACCTTGCGATACCGGCCCTTAGCTTAAGGAAGTAGTCGCTGTTTTCAACAACAATCCCTGCTAAACTTGCAGATGGATAGAAGTAAGAACGTGCACTGCTTGGTAATGTAGAGGTCCAGTCATTTCTTCCGGTAAGGGTTAAGAAAAGTTTTTCCTTATAAGAAGCTTCAAATGATGCATAGGCAGAATATGATCTTCTTTGCGTGTCAAATTGAGCAACCTGAGGTTTTATAGAAGAGTTGGATAACTCATAAAAATAAGGAATATCTAGGTTGGTAATAGAAGCCTGTAACTGTGATGTTTTTCTTTCGTTAGTACCAAAACCAACAAATGTATTGAAGTTGAAATCCTCTTTGTATTTTGTATTGTAATATAAAATCAAATCGCTATTCAACTCAATGAATTCATTCGAAGCTTCAGTAACCCCACCGGCAATTTCACTGGCAGAACCACTGTCTGCTTGAGGCGAAAGCGGGTCGTAAGTTACTTTTGCACCATAGGATTTTACTTTCTCAAGTTTGTAATCCCCACCAATTTGGTAGCTCATAGACAATTTTTTGGTGAAATTATAACTAACGTTAACATTGCCATAAAAACGGTTACCGTTGATATAAGTAGAGTTTTCGTTGATTGTCCAATATGGGTTTGTGGCATAAGGAGTGAAATAGTTGTTGTTGTTGTTGAACGGATTGTTGGTGTAATCTGCCAAGTCAACAATGCTGATATCTCTTGGGATCTGTAAGATTTCCTGGGTAAAGGTATTTCCTTCGCCAGAATCTGCGCCTTGTCCTGTATTTACAGCGTACTGATCTTTTTTAACATAGTTCGCACTGGCTTTTACGCTTAATCTGTTCCCTGTAATACCTCCATTAAATCCGAATGTTCTTCTTTTGAATGAATCGGCATCAGTTGGGATAACACCGTCAGAGTTTACATCTGAGAAAGAGATAGAGAAGTTTGAATTTTCACCTCCACCGCTAATCCTTGCAGTATTGGTGTAAGTGCTTCCTCTTTCATAAAAATCACGCATGTTGTTGTCTTGGGCAACATAAGGCTTGATTTGTTGTGAATGGTCTATGATAGATCCCCAAGGCCTAACTTCGCCATTGAATGCTGGTCCCCAGGAACCATTTTCGTTACTTGCTGTATTTCCAAAGTTATCACTTGCCGAAGTTGCTCCGTAAGCTGACCATGAATGCCCGTTCCAACCTTGTCCAAATTGATTTTGGAAATGAGGAACCCTTGCTACTTCTGACATGTCTGCTGAGTGTGAAGTCTCTACAGTGATTCGGGATTTGTTTTTACCAGTTTTTGTTGTAATCAAAATAACACCATTCGCAGCTCTTGACCCGTATAGAGCTGATGCAGCAGCACCTTTAAGAATGGTCATGTTTTCGATGTTGTTCGGATCGATGTCGCTGATACCGTTACCGGCATCAAAACTTCTTGTGTTTCCGGTACCACTGGATGTCCCATTTGTTATTGGGGTTCCATCAACGATGTAAAGTGGCGATGCATTTCCAAAAGTATTGTAACCCCTGATTACTACTTTTGAAGAAGCTCCAACCTGTGCTGGCGCAGTAATGTCAACACCGGCAACTTTACCCGAAAGTGATTCGAAAATGTTGGTGTTGTTTACCTCTGTCAGGTCTTTTGAGCTTACAGAAGCCGTGGCAAATCCTAAGGATTTTTTCTGCCTTTTTACACCTAAAGCCGTTGTTACGACAACTTCTCCAAGCTCAACAGAATCGTCTTTCATTGTGACGTTTATCGTGGCAGAGGAAGCAACAATTTCCTGCTTTTTCATACCAACGAAATTAAAGACAAGTGTTTGGGTTGGCGTGGCTTTGATGGAGTATTTACCATCAAAATCAGTTTGGGTGCCCGAATTCGTCCCTTTAACAAGAACATTTACTCCAGGCAGTGGCAGACCGCTGTTGTCCTTAACAACACCAGTTACAACCCTGTCTTGTGCAAACGAGATTTGCACCAATAACGCTATAAATAGCGTTAAGAATCCATTTAACTTTGTTTTCATTATTTAATTTGGTTATAATTAGTCTTCCAAAATTCTTAAAAAAATATTAAAAAACCTAATGAAAAGTTAAATTATGCTGTTAAAGTTGGGTATAAATTAAAAATTTGCTTTGAAACTAATGTGAACTATTGAATTCGAGAGCTTTATAGCCTGATTGTTTGTGCTTCCGTTGGCATAAACGATATTAAATAAGCCGTTTTTTGAGAGTAGACCAAAGCCAAATCCAAGGCCTAGGAGGTTTTGGTTGCTCTCGGATGTTTTGTCCTGAAGGTAGCCATAGTCGATAATGCTGTGGACATAGAGTCCTGGCGACAGGATGTATCTGTATTCTGATAAAACAGAGCTGAATAAATTCCCTTGAAGGCTGTTTTCGTTAAATCCGCGGATGGAGTTTATCCCGCCAAATCTTTGAAGCTCGTTGATGATGTAAGTGCTGCTTTGCAGGTAGAAATTTTGTGATTTGATGCTGATGATGTTTTTGTCGTTAAGGTAAAGATTGTGCTTTAGTGATAGGCTTCCAAAAAACTGGTTGTCCGAAATCAGTTTTGAGTTTCTTTTTCCTGTGCCTACCTTCAGGTCAAAATACGTTTTTTCAGGGAAGAGGAAGTCGTCGTTTTTGAAATCGGTAAATTCGAGTTGTGTTGTCAGGAATGAATTTTCAAAATCACTCAGGCTCGAAGTGTTTGCATTTTGAATGTCACTGGATTCGGTCGATTGGTAGCCAATGTACAATCGCGTATTGTAATTGAAATAGTAGCCCAGATCAATGGCTGTTTTGGTGTTTTGGAATGTGCTGTCCTGCTTGAAGATGTTCAGTTCGGCTTTCAGTCCAAGCGGGCTTTTGAAAACATAAGGCAGTTCCACGCCAAGGTTGAAAGTTCTCTGCTGTTGCCCGTCGCTCTTCCAGTACAAGGCAAATTTCTCTCCAGAATTCAGGATGTTGTTCAGGACCAAATCCACATAGCCGCTGAATACCACTTTTTTGTTTTCGTCATTGGTAAAACCAACATAGCCGTCAAAAGTGTTGGGTTTTGTTTTCTCCAGGTAAACATAGATTTTAGTGGAATCTTTGGTAAAAAGTATTTCTGGGTATTTGGTTTGCTTTACAAAACGGAATTTCTCAAAATCATTATAAAGCCGGTCCAGGTTTTTCTGGTTGAAGGTTTTGTTGCGGTACAGCCGGACAAGGTTTTTTTTGTGGCCTTCGGGAAATTTGTCATAGCCATTGATGACAATATCGTTGACCTGTCTTTTGTTTTCTTCCGTTATCGACAAATCGGCCCTAACGAAATTATTGCTGTGTTCAATATTCTTCAGTTTTACTTTTGCCATTGAAAAGCCATTGCTTTCCAGTTTTTTCAAGATAAGATTCAGGAATGATTCAATTTCTTCGTACGGGAGGGTCAGGGTGTCGTTTTTGATGTTATAATTGGCAGGGATGTTTTCGCGGAAATTTACATCTATATATATGCGCGCATAATTTATTCTCTTTCCAAGGCTGTATTTAAAGATAAAAGTAGAGTCGTTTGTTTTTTGTTTTTCCTGAAATTGGCTTTCGGCGTATCCTTTTTGGATAAGTTTTTCAAAAAAAGAATTGTTCTCGTCTGTGATCGATTTGACGTTTTTGTGTTTCGTGATGTATCCGATACTGTCGATGATTTTGTTTTCGGGCTCATTTTGCCCAATGATTTTCAGGTGAAATTCCTGCCCGACGGAATTCCATGAAGCAAAAATCAGGAATAGCAAAACGAAAATCTTTTTCAAGCGACGGTTTTTTGTTTCAAATAACGCAAAAAATCCGCTTTTATTGTAGGTTGCTGAGGCTAAAAACAATAAGCTTTGAAAATTAATTAATTAGAGTTTGTTTCGTTGAAAATAATTACTACATTTGCAACCCCTAAAAAAGCGGGATTTAATAAATAAAGAAAAATTAGTATTTAATTATGCCAACAATTCAACAATTAGTAAGAACAGGAAGAACTCAGATCACTAAGAAGAGTAAATCGGTTGCTTTAGATTCTTGTCCTCAAAGAAGAGGTGTTTGTACGCGTGTTTACACTACTACTCCAAAAAAACCAAACTCAGCGATGCGTAAAGTAGCGCGTGTGCGTTTGACTAATGGAAATGAGGTGAATGCTTACATCCCAGGAGAAGGACACAATCTGCAAGAGCACTCGATAGTATTAGTGCGAGGCGGAAGGGTAAAAGATTTACCAGGAGTTAGATACCACATTGTGCGTGGTGCGCTTGATACATCAGGTGTAGCAGGAAGAACACAAAGAAGATCTAAGTATGGTGCAAAACGCCCAAAAGAAGCTAAAAAGTAATTTAAACTTTTAAAGTAAAGAAAAGACATGAGAAAAAGACAGGCCAAAAAAAGACCTCTTTTACCAGATCCGAAATTCAACGATCAATTAGTAACACGTTTTGTGAATAACTTGATGTGGGATGGTAAAAAATCAACAGCTTTCAAAGTGTTTTACGATGCAATGGAAATCGTAGAAACAAAGAAGAACAATGATGAGAAAACATCATTAGAAGTTTGGAAAGATGCTTTAACAAACGTTATGCCTCACGTAGAAGTACGTAGCCGTAGGGTAGGTGGAGCTACATTCCAGATCCCAATGCAAATCAGACCAGACAGAAAAATCTCTATGGCAATGAAATGGATGATCCTTTATGCACGTAGAAGAAATGAAAAATCAATGTCAGGTAAACTAGCTTCAGAAATCTTAGCTGCTGCTAAAGAAGAAGGTGCTGCTGTTAAAAAGAGAATGGATACTCACAAAATGGCAGAAGCAAATAAAGCATTCTCTCACTTCAGATTTTAATATTTAAGAAATGGCTAGAGATCTAAAATATACAAGAAATATCGGAATTGCTGCTCACATTGATGCTGGTAAAACAACAACAACTGAGCGTATATTATTCTATACTGGAAAATCACACAAAATTGGTGAGGTGCACGATGGTGCTGCAACAATGGACTGGATGGCACAGGAGCAGGAAAGAGGTATTACCATTACTTCTGCTGCAACAACATGTGAGTGGAGTTTTCCAACAGAGCAAGGTAAACCATTGCCAAACTCTCAGGATTACCACTTCAATATTATTGATACCCCGGGACACGTTGACTTTACCGTAGAGGTAAACCGTTCGCTACGTGTATTGGACGGATTGGTTTTCTTATTTTCTGCAGTTGATGGTGTTGAGCCTCAGTCAGAAACTAACTGGAGGCTTGCTGACCAGTACCGTGTTCCACGTATGGGATTCGTAAACAAAATGGACCGTCAGGGTTCAAACTTCTTGGCAGTTTGTCAACAGGTTAGAGACATGTTGAAATCTAACGCTGTGGCTATTACTTTGCCAATTGGTGAGGAAAATGACTTCAAAGGAGTTGTAGATTTAGTAAAAAACCAAGCTATTGTATGGCATGATGCAACTCAAGGGGCAACTTTTGATATCGTTGACATTCCTGCTGACATGATTGATGAAGTTAAACAATACAGAGAACATCCTTATCGAAGCAGTTGCTGATTATGATGAAAACCTTCTTGATAAATACATGGAAGATCCAGAATCTATCACTGAGGATGAGATCAACAATGCATTAAGGGCAGCTACGATTGACATGGCTATCATCCCAATGATCGCTGGTTCTTCTTTCAAAAACAAAGGAGTTCAGTTCATGCTGGATGCAGTATGTAAATATTTGCCATCTCCTTTGGATAAAGAAGGTATCGAAGGTATCCATCCTGATGATGCTGATTTGTTGGAAGAAGATCAGACTAAAATCTTGCGTCGTCCTGATGTAAAAGAGCCGTTCGCAGCTTTGGCATTTAAGATCGCAACAGATCCTTATGTTGGTCGTTTGGCTTTCTTCCGTGCTTATTCAGGCCGTTTGGATGCAGGTTCATATATCTTGAACACACGTTCAGGAAACAAAGAAAGGATTTCTCGTATCTACCAAATGCACGCTAACAAACAAAACCCGATCGAGTACATCGAGGCAGGAGATATTGGAGCAGCAGTTGGATTTAAGGATATCAAGACCGGAGATACAATGTGTGACGAAAAGCACCCAATCATCCTTGAGTCAATGAAATTCCCAGCACCGGTAATTGGTATCGCTATCGAGCCAAAAACTAAGGCTGACGTTGATAAAATGGGTATGGCTTTGGCTAAATTAGCTGAAGAGGATCCAACGTTTACAGTAAGAACAGACGAGGCTTCAGGTCAGACGATTATTTCAGGTATGGGTGAGTTGCACTTAGACATCCTTGTAGATCGTATGAAACGTGAATTCAAAGTTGAGGTTAACCAAGGTGAGCCTCAGGTTGAGTACAAAGAAGCTTTCACAAAATCGGCACAACACAGAGAAGTTTACAAAAAGCAATCTGGAGGTCGTGGTAAATTTGGTGATATCGTATTCAGGTTGGAGCCAGCTGATGAAGTTGACGGAAAAGTGCCGGTAGGTTTACAGTTCGTTAACGAAGTTAAAGGTGGTAACGTTCCTAAAGAATATATCCCATCTGTGGAAAAAGGATTTAGAGAAGCTATGAAAACGGGTCCATTGGCTGGATACCAGGTTGATAGTTTGAAAGTTACTTTATTGGACGGATCTTTCCACCCTGTGGATTCTGATGCTCTTTCTTTCGAATTGGCAGCAAGAATGGGGTACAAAGAAGTTGCAAAAGCGGCAGGAGCTGTTATTTTGGAGCCTATCATGAAAATGGAAGTTATCACGCCAGAAGAAAACATGGGGGATATCGTAGGTGATATCAACCGTCGTAGAGGTCAGGTGAATGATATGGGTGACAGAAATGGTGCTAAAACCATCAAAGCTAATGTGCCATTATCTGAAATGTTCGGTTATGTGACTACATTAAGAACATTGTCTTCAGGTAGGGCAACGTCTACAATGGAATTCTCTCACTACGAGCAAACTCCTTCAAATATTTCTGAAGAAGTAATCAAAAAAGCAAAAGGTAACGCTTAATTTTTAACAAGATGAGTCAAAAAATTAGAATAAAATTGAAATCTTACGATCACATGTTGGTTGATAAATCAGCAGAAAAAATCGTAAAAACTGTGAAAAGCACAGGTGCTGTTGTAACAGGTCCAATTCCGTTACCTACGCACAAAAAAATCTTTACCGTATTACGTTCTCCACACGTTAACAAAAAAGCAAGAGAGCAGTTTGAGGTAAGTTCATACAAAAGATTATTGGATATCTATAGTTCTTCTTCGAAAACTATCGATGCTTTGATGAAACTTGAATTGCCAAGTGGAGTTGAAGTTGAAATCAAAGTGTGATCCTAATTGAATTACATATTAAATCCGCCAGGTTTTGCCTGGCGGATTTTTTTTTGTAATAATTTGGAGCAATGCTTCCAACCTTTTTTGGCTTTTGAGACTCTTAATGATAGTAAACCTTATTATTTATGAAGAAAATTATACTCTCAGTTCTTTTTTTATTTCCAGCGATTTGTACTTATGCCCAAGGTATCACCGAAATTGATTCTGCTGCCATCTTCTTTGCATCCGATAAATTCGAGCTTACTGCCGGGCAGAAGGAACAATTAAATCAAAAATTAAAAGATTGCAATTACAATTCAATTGACAGCTCTTATTTCCGTGTTGAAGCCTATACAGATGAAAAAGGTTCTGTGGCATACAATAAGGTATTGTCTGAAAAAAGAGCCAGGGCCATTCGTAATGAATTATATAAAATTCGGGCTAAATGGTCTGAGGGACACTCTATAGGGAACGGTATTGATACTTTAGAACAGAATGATTCACTGCAGCGGCATGCCAAGATCAAGTTTTTTAGGTTTCTTAAATGTGGCAATAAGGATAAACCAGCAGTAGATACCCTTGACCTATATGATCCGGAATGGTTTACTAATATCAGGCGGGCCTTTACTTCTGAAGAAATGATCAAGCAGGAAATGTATGCTATAGATATTGATGAGAATATCCTAAAAACTGCGGGTATGATTTCTTTTGAACTAACGGATGCGGCTAAGCGTAAAGCGGGTTTTTATAATGATGTCGTTTCGGTTTGTATCCCAGTTAAAGATGGTGAGGAATTCGACCCTAAAATGACACTATGGGCTTCGGTGAGGAATGATAAAGGCGAGATCAGATGGGTTTCGATAGTAGGGGATATCAAATACAAAAAGGAGTCAAATTGTTATAAATGTTATTTTCAATGTGCGGACCTGCCTTCGGGTAGCGATGGGAAATTTAGGCTGAATATTGATAGAAGGCCAACTGAACTTGTTTATTTTTCGGTTTACAAAGATTATGGTTTTAAGGATGTCAGATTGACCAGGGGTTCTTTTTCGGGAATTGAAGAGGTTCAGGGAATGGTAACCTATATATTTGTCCGTGAAGATCCGTTTGCTGATGAGGATAATTTTTTTGCCGGTGATTTTGAACGAAAAGGTGAAAAGCATACGTTAAAAGTGCAGTTGAGCAAATGTAAAATTGCCTCATACAAAGAATCTAGGCACTATATTTTACAGAAAAAAACCAATTATTTTATTGATAAAAAGCAATACAACAAGCGGGGAATTATCGCCTGGATTGTCAGGATTTTTGAAAAAGGAGATGATTATTAAACCAAATTAACCAATATAATTTTCGAAAAACCGTCCGTTTTAGGGCGGTTTTTTTATTTTTTGCCGAAGTTTAAAAAAAACTTAAAAAAAGGATAATCAATAGTTTGCATAATAAAATATTTATCTTACTTTTGCACGCTCGATTGGGGTAGTATGCCCTATTCAAAAAATTAGTAATTTAAAATAAGTTTAATATGTCTGGGTTAATCGGAAAAAAAATCGGCATGACAAGCATCTTCGACGAGAACGGGAAAAACATTCCTTGTACTGTAATCGAAGCTGGGCCTTGTGTCGTTACCCAAGTCAGAACCAATGAGGTTGACGGGTATTCAGCTCTTCAACTTGGTTTCGATGACAAATCAGAAAAACACGCTACTAAAGCTGACTTAGGTCACTTTAAGAAAGCGGGTACTTCTGCTAAGAAAAAAGTCGTTGAATTCCAAGGATTTGAAGAAAGTTACAAATTAGGTGATAATATCACTGTGGAAGTATTCAGCGAAGGAGAATTTGTTGATGTACAAGGTGTATCAAAAGGAAAAGGTTTTCAGGGTGTTGTAAAACGTCACGGTTTTGGTGGTGTTGGACAAGCAACACACGGTCAGCACAACCGTTTGAGAGCGCCAGGTTCTGTAGGAGCATCTTCTTATCCATCACGTGTATTTAAAGGAATGCGTATGGCGGGAAGAATGGGAGGAGATAATGTAAAAGTTCAAAACCTTAGAGTTTTAAAAGTAGTTGCTGAAAAGAATCTGCTTGTTGTTAAAGGAGCTATTCCTGGGCACAAAAACTCTTATGTAATCATTCAGAAGTAATGGAAGTAAAAGTTTTAGATATCAACGGAAAAGAAACTGGAAGAAAAGTTCAACTTTCTGATTCAGTTTTCGCAATTGAGCCAAACAATCACGCGGTTTATCTTGATGTTAAGCAATACTTGGCTAATCAAAGACAAGGAACGCACAAAGCTAAAGAAAGAGCTGAAGTAGCAGGTTCTACGCGTAAGATTAAAAAGCAAAAAGGTACTGGTACTGCGCGTGCAGGTTCTGCAAAAAGTCCAGTTTTCAAAGGTGGAGGTACTATTTTTGGGCCACGCCCAAGAAGCTATTCATTCAAATTGAATAAAAGCTTAAAGAGATTAGCAAGAAAATCTGCTTTCTCAATCAAAGCGAAAGAGTCAAATATCGTAGTTGTAGAAGACTTCAATTTTGAAACACCAAACACTAAAAACTTCGTTAACGTTTTGAAAGCTTTAGGGTTAGAAAACAAAAAATCGTTGTTTGTGTTGGGTGCGTCAAATAAAAATGTATATTTGTCATCCCGCAATTTAAAAGCTTCTAATGTGGTAACTAATTCAGAATTAAGCACTTATGCAATTTTAAATGCAAATAATTTAGTGCTTTCTGAAGGTTCTTTAGAAGGAATTGTTGAAAATTTAAACAAATAATAGTATCATGAGTATCATAATTAAACCTATCATAACAGAAAAAATCACTAAAGAAGGTGAGGTTTTCAATCGTTTTGGTTTTGTTGTTGACAAAAAAGCCAACAAGGTTCAAATTAAGAAAGCTATCGAAGCTGCTTATGGAATTACTGTTGTTGATGTGAACACAATGAACTACAGAGCTGACCGATCTACAAAATATACAAAAAGTGGTTTGATCAGTGGAAAAACAAATGCTTACAAAAAAGCAGTTGTACAAGTTAAAGAAGGAGAAACAATAGATTTTTATACTAATATCTAATAACAATGTCAGTTAGAAAATTAAAACCTATTACCCCTGGTCAGCGTTTTAGAGTTGTGAATGGTTTTGACGCCATCACGACTGATAAGCCGGAGAGATCATTGATCGCACCGATAAAAAACTCAGGAGGTAGAAATAGTCAAGGAAAAATGACCATGCGTTATACAGGCGGTGGTCACAAGCAAAGGTATCGTATCATCGATTTCAAAAGAACTAAAGTTGGAATCCCGGCTACAGTGAAATCAATCGAGTACGATCCAAACAGAACTGCTTTTATCGCATTATTGTGGTATGTAGATGGAGAGAAAACGTATATCGTTGCTCAAAACGGATTGCAAGTTGGTCAGACAGTTGTGTCTGGAGAAGGTGCGGCTCCTGAAATCGGAAATACTTTGCCGTTGAGCAAAATTCCATTGGGAACTGTAATTTCTTGTATCGAATTGCGTCCGGGACAAGGAGCTGTGATTGCTCGTTCTGCCGGAACATTTGCTCAATTAATGGCAAGAGACGGAAAATATGCTACAATCAAAATGCCATCAGGTGAAACAAGATTGATCTTGTTGACTTGTTCAGCAACAATTGGAGCTGTTTCTAACTCTGACCACCAATTGATCGTATCTGGTAAAGCAGGTAGAACAAGATGGTTAGGAAGAAGGCCAAGGACAAGACCAGTAGCGATGAACCCGGTTGATCACCCAATGGGAGGTGGTGAAGGACGTTCGTCAGGAGGTCACCCACGTTCTAGAAAAGGTCTACCGGCTAAAGGTTACAGAACCCGTTCTAAAGTGAACCCGAGCAACAAGTATATTGTAGAACGCAGAAAGAAATAATTAGATAGACATGGCACGTTCATTAAAAAAAGGACCATTTGTTCACTATAAATTAGATAAAAAAGTTCAGGAGAATATCGCTGGCGGAAATAAAGGAGTTGTTAAGACTTGGTCTAGGGCTTCGATGATTACACCAGATTTCGTTGGACAGACTATCGCAGTTCACAATGGTCGCCAATTCGTTCCGGTTTATGTAACTGAGAACATGGTAGGACACAAATTAGGAGAGTTTTCACCAACAAGATCATTCCGTGGTCACGCTGGAGCAAAAAATAAAGGTAAAAAATAAGAAGAAATGGGAGTTCGTAAAAGAGAAACAGCTGATGCGAGAAAAGAGGCTAATAAGTCTATTGCTTTCGCGAAATTGAATAACTGCCCTACTTCACCTAGAAAAATGCGCTTAGTTGCGGACTTGGTAAGAGGTCAGAAAGTGGAAAGAGCTTTAAATATTTTAAGATTTAGCTCAAAAGAAGCTTCAAGAAAACTAGAAAAACTTTTGTTGTCTGCAATCAACAACTGGGAGCAGAAAAACGCAGAAGGAAATGTAGCTGAAGCAGGCTTATTTGTTAAAGAAATCCGTGTGGATGGTGGAATGATGTTGAAAAGACTTCGTCCGGCGCCACAAGGAAGAGCACACAGAATTAGAAAACGTTCGAACCACGTTACAATCGTATTAGGACAATTAGATAACACACAAAGCAATTAATAAGATGGGACAAAAGACAAATCCAATTGGAAACAGACTTGGGATCATCAGAGGATGGGATTCAAACTGGTATGGTGGAAATGATTACGGCGATAAAATCGCTGAAGATTACAAAATCAGAAAGTATATCCACGCTCGTTTATCAAAAGCTAGTGTATCAAAAGTAATCATCGAGAGAACTTTGAAACTTGTAACCGTTACTATCACTACTGCAAGACCTGGTATCATTATCGGGAAAGGCGGTCAAGAGGTAGACAAGTTGAAAGAAGAACTTAAGAAAGTTACTGACAAAGAGGTTCAAATCAACATCTTTGAAATCAAAAGACCTGAACTGGATGCTTACTTAGTAGGTACTTCTATCGCGCGTCAGATTGAAAGCCGTATCTCTTACAGAAGGGCTATCAAAATGGCAATTGCGGCTGCAATGCGTATGAATGCTGAGGGGATTAAAGTATTGATCTCTGGTCGTTTGAACGGAGCTGAGATGGCACGTTCTGAACAATTCAAAGAAGGAAGGATTCCTCTATCAACTTTCAGAGCCGATATTGACTATGCTTTGGCTGAAGCCCACACTACTTACGGTAGAATGGGTATCAAAGTATGGATCATGAAAGGTGAAGTTTATGGAAAAAGAGATCTTTCTCCACTTGTAGGCATGGACAAAAAACAAGCTGGTCAAGGTGGTGGAAAAGGAGATTCTCCAAGAGGTGACAGAAAGCCTTTCAACAAGGACAGAAAACCTGCGGGAGACCGTAAAAGAAAGTAATTTTTTAAAAAGTAAAGAAAATGTTACAGCCTAAAAGAACAAAATACCGTAAGGTACAAAAGGGTAGAATGAAAGGAAATGCTCAAAGAGGGCATGAACTTTCAAGTGGAATGTTCGGGATCAAATCTGTACACGAAACAGGAATGTTTTTAACTTCTCGTCAAATCGAAGCTGCGCGTATCGCTGCAACCCGTTACATGAAAAGAGAAGGTCAATTATGGATCAATATTTTCCCGGATAAGCCAATTACTAAAAAGCCTCTTGAGGTACGTATGGGTAAAGGTAAAGGTGCGGTCGAATATTGGGCTGCAGTTGTAAAGCCAGGAAGAATCATGTTTGAAGTTGGTGGAGTTCCACTTTCTGTAGCAAAAGAAGCGTTGCGTCTTGCTGCTCAAAAACTTCCGGTAAAAACTAAGTTTGTCGTTGCTAGAGATTTCGAAGCATAATATAAAAGAAATTATGAAACAATCAGAAATTACAAATCTATCAGTAGCTGAGTTACAAGAAAAACTTAGTCAGTTAAGAAAAGCGTATTCAGATCTAAGAAATGCACACGCTATTTCTCCTATTGCGAATCCACTTCAGATCAGAAGTGCTAGAAGAGCAGTTGCAAGAGTTGCAACTGAGCTAACTAAAAGAGAGTTACAATAATTGTACACTAGCAAAAGATGGAAAAAAGAAATTTAAGAAAAGAAAGAATTGGTGTTGTTACATCAAACAAAATGGACAAGTCTATTGTTGTTTCTCAGGTAACAAGAGTAAAACACCCATTATATGGTAAGTTCGTATTGAAAACTAAAAAGTTTCATGCACACGACGAAACAAATGACTGTAACATTGGTGATACAGTAAAGATCATGGAAACACGACCTTTGTCAAAAACCAAATGTTGGAGATTAGTTGAAATCATTGAAAGAGCTAAGTAATTATGGTACAACAGGAATCGAGATTAAAAGTAGCAGATAACACAGGAGCAAAAGAAGTTTTGACTATCCGTGTTTTAGGAGGAACGAAACGTCGTTATGCCTCTGTTGGAGATAAAATTGTAGTTTCAATTAAAGACGCAACACCAAACGGAAACGTTAAGAAAGGTGCTGTATCGACTGCAGTTGTTGTACGTACCAAAAAAGAAGTGAGAAGAGCCGATGGTTCTTATATCCGTTTCGACGACAATGCATGTGTTCTTTTGAATGCAGCTGGCGAGATGAGAGGAACACGTGTTTTTGGTCCGGTAGCGAGAGAATTGCGTGAAAAACAATTCATGAAAATTGTATCATTAGCGCCTGAGGTGCTTTAATTATTAGTAAGATGATAAAGCTAAAAGTAAAATCAGGAGATACGGTAAAAGTTATCGCTGGAGACCACAAAGGTGCTACAGGTAAAATTACCCGTGTTTACAGAGAGAAAAACAAAGCGATTGTTGAAGGTGTTAACATGGTATCGAAACATACGAAACCAAGCGCTAAAAACCCTCAAGGTGGAATCGTTAAGAAAGAGGCTCCTATCCACATCTCAAACCTTTCTTTGGTGAGCGGTGCAGATACAGCAAAAGCTGGAGCGAAAAAAGATTCAAAAAAAGCTAAAGCATAATAGTTATGGCATATATTCCAAGACTTAAGCAAGAATATAAGGACAGAGTAATCGCTGCCCTTAAAGAAGAGTTCGGTTATAAAAACGTAATGGAAGTTCCAAAATTGGAGAAAATCGTTTTAAGCCGTGGAGTTGGAGCTGCAGTATCAGACAAGAAATTGGTTGATTACGCAGTTGAAGAGCTAACAAAAGTTACCGGGCAAAAAGCGGTTGCTACGATCTCTAAAAAAGACGTTGCGTCTTTCAAATTGAGAAAAGGCATGCCGATTGGAGCGAAAGTAACTCTTAGAGGAGAAAGAATGTATGAGTTTTTAGATAGACTTATTACATCATCTTTACCACGTGTTAGAGATTTTAATGGTATCAAAGCTACTGGTTTTGACGGAAGAGGTAACTACAACTTGGGTGTTACTGAGCAAATCATTTTCCCTGAAATTGATATTGACAAAGTAAATAAGATCTCAGGTTTGGATATTACATTCGTAACTTCTGCCAACACAGATAAAGAAGCAAAATCATTATTAGCAGAATTAGGTTTACCTTTTAAAAAGAATTAAGACATGGCTAAAGAATCAATGAAAGCCCGTGAGGTTAAAAGAGCTAAAACGGTAGCAAAATATGCTGAGAAAAGAAAAGCTTTATTAGAAGCTGGAGATTACGAAGCATTACAGAAATTACCTAAAAATGCTTCACCGGTTCGTATGCACAACCGTTGCAAATTAACTGGAAGACCAAGAGGTTATATGCGTCAATTCGGTATTTCACGTGTAACATTCCGTGAGATGGCCAATCAAGGATTGATTCCAGGAGTTAAAAAAGCTAGCTGGTAGTTAGTTTATTTCAGCAGATAATTGTACATTTGCCGGATTTTTGCCGGTAACCGTGCAATTATCTGCTTTAAATTAGAGTTTAATGGCTTCAGGTTCAAGGGAATAGTTCTTTTGAAAACCGTTGCCGCAATTTAATAAATATGTATACAGATCCTATTGCCGATTTTCTTACGAGAGTTAGAAATGCAGTGAGAGCTAACCACAAAGTGGTTGAGATCCCAGCATCTAACCTTAAAAAAGAGATCACAAAAATTTTATTCGATCAGGGGTATATCTTAAGCTACAAGTTTGATGACAGTACTGTACAAGGTACGATCAAAATCGCGCTTAAGTATGATAAAGACACTAAAGAGTCTGTTATCAAGGATATCCAAAGAATTAGTAAACCAGGTTTACGTAAGTACGCAGGTGCTTCAAAATTACCTAGAATCCTTAACGGTTTGGGAATTGCTATTGTTTCAACTTCAAAAGGTTTGATGACCGGGAAACAAGCTAAGCAATTGAATGTTGGTGGAGAAGTAATTTGTTACGTATACTAAAAATCAGTTAAACATGTCAAGAATAGGTAAAAATCCAATTTCAATTCCTGCAGGTGTAACTGTTGAAGTAAACGATACTACAGTTACCGTAAAAGGAAAATTAGGTCAACTTACACAAGACTACGCAGACGTAGCAGTAAAAGTTGAAGAAGGTCAGATCACAGTTGAAAGATCTTCTGACAGCAAAGAATACAGAGCAAAACACGGATTATACAGAGCGTTAATCAACAATATGGTGGTTGGAGTTTCTGAAGGATTCACTAAAGAGCTAGAATTGGTAGGAGTAGGTTACAGAGCCTCAAACCAAGGTCAGAAATTAGACCTAGCTTTAGGTTTCTCTCACAATATCGTTTTGGAGATAGCTGATGAAGTTAAATTGGAGACGATATCTGAAAAAGGTAAAAACCCGATTGTGAAATTAACGTCACATGATAAACAACTTTTAGGTTTAATTTCTGCGAAAATCAGAGGTTTCCGTAAACCAGAGCCTTACAAAGGTAAAGGAGTTAAGTTTGTTGGTGAAGTATTAAGAAGAAAAGCAGGTAAATCAGCTTAAAAATTAGCATTATGTCATTAACAAAATCTGAAAGAAGACAAAGAATACAATACAGAATCAGAAAAATTGTAAGCGGAACCGCTGCAAGGCCTAGATTATCTGTATTCAGAAGTAATAAAGAAATCTATACACAACTTATTGATGATGTGAATGGAGTAACTTTATTGTCTGCTTCATCTAGAGATAAAGGAGTAGATGCAAAAGGGACAAGCATGGAAGTTGCAACTGCGGTTGGAGCAGCTATTGCTGAAAAAGCTTTAAAAGCTGGAATCACTGAAGTAGCTTTCGATAGAGGAGGTTATTTATACCACGGTCGTATTAAATCATTAGCAGAGGGCGCAAGAGCGGCTGGGCTTAAATTCTAAGAAATTATGTATAACGGATACAAAAACGTAGAAATAGTAAAACCTAGCGGCCTTGAATTAAAAGATCGTTTGGTTAGTGTAAATCGTGTTACCAAAGTAACAAAAGGAGGAAGGGCTTTCGGTTTTTCTGCTATTGTTGTTGTAGGTGATGAAAATGGTGTTGTTGGTCACGGATTAGGAAAATCTAAAGACGTTTCTGAAGCAATCGCGAAAGCGGTGGAAGATGCAAAGAAAAACTTGGTTAGGATTCCTTTGAGCGGACAGTCAGTGCCTCACGAACAAAAAGGAAAATTTGGTGGAGTGCAGTATTTTTGATGCCAGCATCTCACGGTACAGGAGTTATCGCCGGTGGTGCGGTACGTGCGGTACTTGAGTCAGTAGGTATTCACGATGTATTGTCTAAATCACAAGGTTCATCAAACCCTCACAATGTGGTAAAAGCAACTTTTGATGCTTTATTACAGATGAGAAGTGCTGCTACTGTTGCAAAACAAAGAGGTATTTCTTTAGAAAAAGTATTTAAAGGTTAATTCAAGGAAATCATGGCAAAATTATTAGTAAAACAAGTTAGAAGCAAAATCAACTGCCCGCTTACTCAAAAAAGAGGGTTGGAAGCTTTGGGTCTTCGTAAAATGGGACAAGTTGTGGAGCATGATTCAAATCCAGCTATCCTTGGAATGATAAATAAAGTTAAACACTTAGTTTCCGTTGAGGAAGTTAAATAACAATCATAGTTATGAATTTAAATAACTTACAACCTGCTGAAGGTTCAACGCACAATCAAAATAAGAGAGTTGGTAGAGGAGAAGGTTCTGGTAAAGGTGGTACTTCCGCAAGAGGTCACAAAGGAGCTAAATCTCGTTCAGGATATTCTAAAAAGATTGGTTTTGAAGGAGGTCAGATGCCGCTTCAAAGACGTGTGCCTAAGTTTGGTTTCAAAAACGTTAATCGTGTAGAATACCAGGGAGTAAACCTTGACACGCTTCAATTGTTGGTTGACAACGGAATCGTTACCGATACTGTAGATTTTACAGTATTGATCGAAAACCGTTTGGCTACTAAAAATGAAGTAGTTAAAATTCTTGGTAGAGGAGAACTAAAAGCAAAATTAAAAGTATCTGCACATAAATTTACTGCTACTGCAAAAGCTGCTATCGAAGCTGCTGGTGGAGAAGCTGTAGAACTATAATCATAAGAACAATGAAGAAATTTTTTGAATCATTTTTGAATGTTTGGAAAATAGAGGAACTAAAGAATAGGATCTTGGTTACGCTAGGGCTATTGTTAGTTTACAGATTTGGTGCGCACGTAACCTTACCAGGTATTGATGCTACGCAATTGCACAGCTTAGCTGGCCAGACAGATAAAGGTATCGGATCGATCCTTGACATGTTTACCGGTGGTGCATTCTCTAAAGCATCAGTATTTGCGTTAGGTATCATGCCTTACATTTCTGCTTCAATCGTTGTTCAGTTGATGGGTATTGCTATCCCTTATTTGCAAAAACTGCAAAAAGACGGAGAGAGCGGAAGAAAGAAGTTAAATCAGATTACAAGATGGTTGACCATCGCGATCACTTTGGTTCAGGGACCTGGTTATATCTATAACCTTTACAGGACTTTACCAAGCAGCGCATTCCTTTTAGGATTTGATTCATTCTCCTTCTTATTCTCATCTGTTCTTATCCTTACAACAGGAACTATTTTTGCAATGTGGTTAGGAGAGAAAATTACAGATAAAGGTATTGGTAACGGTATTTCACTATTGATTATGGTGGGTATCCTAGCCAGATTGCCTCAGGCATTGTTCCAGGAGTTTACTTCAAAGGTTACCAATAATAATGGTGGACCAATGTTGTTGGCAATTGAAATTATCGCCTGGTTATTGGTAATTATAGCATGTGTACTATTGGTAATGGCTGTTAGGAAAATCCCGGTACAATACGCACGCCGTACAACAACAGGTGATTTCGAACAGGACATGATGGGAGGAAACAGACAGTGGATTCCATTGAAACTGAATTCTGCCGGTGTTATGCCAATTATCTTCGCACAGGCAATTATGTTTATACCAGCTGCAGTCGCAGGGCTTTCAAAGTCTGAAACGTCGCAATCTATTGCAAGTACTTTCAGTAATATGTTTGGTCTATGGTATTGTGTGGTTTTTGCTTCGTTGATTGTAATCTTTACATTCTTCTATACGGCAATTACTGTTCCTACGAATAAGATGGCTGATGATTTAAAAAGAAGCGGTGGATTCATTCCTGGTGTAAAACCTGGAATCGAAACTGCGGATTTCTTAGATAGAATCATGTCTTTGATAACATTCCCTGGAGCATTATTTCTTGCTTTGATCGCTGTGTTCCCAGCTATTATTGTAGGTCTTGGTGTTCAACAATCTTGGGCAATGTTCTATGGTGGTACTTCATTGATCATTATGGTTGGTGTTGCTATCGATACTATTCAACAAATAAATTCTTATTTATTGAATAAGCACTATGACGGATTGATGAAAAGTGGTAAAAATAGAAAAGCGGTTGCTTAATTTTTTATGGCAAAACAATCAGCAATAGAACAAGACGGATCAATAATTGAAGCATTATCAAATGCAATGTTCCGAGTAGAATTAGAAAACGGACACGTTGTAATTGCTCACATCTCTGGAAAAATGCGTATGCATTACATCAAATTGTTACCTGGTGACAAAGTGAAACTGGAAATGAGCCCTTACGATTTGTCAAAAGCAAGAATTACTTATAGATATTAAATGGCTGTAAGCAATAAGCTTAAAGCATAAAGCAATTTACAATGAAAGTAAGAGCATCAGTTAAGAAAAGAAGTGCCGAGTGCATTATTGTGCGCAGAAAAGGCAGATTATACGTAATCAACAAAAAGAATCCTAGATTTAAACAAAGACAAGGATAATTATGGCAAGAATAGCAGGGGTAGACATCCCAAAAAACAAAAGAGGAGTTATCGCTTTAACCTATATCTTCGGAATTGGTAAAAGCAGAGCTATTGAGATTTTAGAAAAAGCTCAAGTAAGCCAAGATACAAAAGTTCAAGATTGGAATGATGAGCAGATCGGAGCAATCCGTGATGCAGTATCATATTACAAAATTGAAGGTGAGCTTCGTTCAGAAGTTTCATTGCACATCAAACGTTTAATGGATATTGGATGTTATAGAGGTATTCGTCACAGATCTGGTCTTCCGTTAAGAGGACAAAGAACTAAGAACAACTCTAGAACAAGAAAAGGTAAAAGAAAAACTGTTGCTAACAAGAAAAAAGCAACTAAATAATAAATAGTATGGCTAAAGCGACTACAAAAAAACGTAAAGTTATCGTTGAATCAACGGGTGAGGCTCATATTAATGCAACCTTTAACAACATCATTATTTCGTTAACAAACAAAAAAGGTGAAGTTATCTCTTGGTCATCAGCTGGTAAAATGGGCTTTAGAGGTTCTAAAAAGAACACTCCGTATGCAGCTCAGATGGCAGCAGAAGACTGTGGTAAAATTGCATTAGAAGCAGGCTTGAAAAAAGTAAAAGTTTATGTAAAAGGACCAGGAAACGGACGTGAGTCTGCTATCCGTTCTATTCATAACTCAGGAATTGAAGTAACAGAAATCATTGACGTTACTCCAATGCCGCATAACGGATGTCGTCCTCCTAAAAGACGTAGAGTATAATTATAGTATAACAAAAGATAGGCTCAAGATTATCGAAGGATGTGACCTGAATTCATAATCTCTATCTTAAAACAATTTAAAATGGCAAGATATACTGGTCCACAAACAAAAATTGCTCGTAAGTTCGGCGAAGCAATCTTCGGAGAAGACAAAGCCTTCGAAAAAAGAAATTACCCTCCTGGACAACACGGGATGGCTAAAAAAAGAGGTAAAAAATCAGAGTACGCAGTACAGTTGATGGAAAAGCAAAAAGCGAAGTATACTTATGGTATCCTTGAGCGCCAGTTCCGTAAAATGTACGAAAAAGCGGCAGCTTCACACGGTGTAACAGGTGAAATCCTATTGCAATTATGCGAAGCGCGTTTGGATAACGTAGTATTCAGAATGGGAATCGCTCCATCAAGAAGAGCGGCTCGTCAGATCGTTTCTCACCGTCACATCACTGTAAACGGAGAAGTGGTTAACATTCCATCTTACCACTTAAAAGCCGGAGACAAAGTTGCTGTTCGTGAAAAATCTAAATCTGTTGAAGCTATCGAGCGTTCATTGTCAAACTCATCTCACGTTTACGAGTGGATCGTTTGGAATAATGACACTAAAGAAGGAACTTTCGTTTCTGTTCCTCAAAGATTGCAGATTCCAGAAAACATTAAAGAACAATTAATCGTAGAGTTGTACAACAAATAATAATTGACATTAGTCTAAATTATATGGCAATATTTAATTTTCAGAAGCCCGATAAAGTTATCATGATCGATTCAACCGATTTCGAAGGTAAGTTTGAATTCAGACCTTTGGAACCAGGTTACGGATTGACCGTAGGTAACGCACTTAGAAGAGTTTTACTTTCTGCTTTGGAAGGTTATGCGATCACTTCGGTAAGAATCGACGGTGTAGAGCATGAATTCTCAACTATTTCTGGTGTTGTAGAGGACGTGACTGAAATTATCCTTAACCTTAAGCAAGTGCGTTTCAAACGTCAGATTGAGGATGTGGATAACGAAACAGTTTCGATTTCTATCTCAGGAAAAGATCAGATTACAGCTGGTGATTTCCAAAAATTCATCTCTGGTTTCCAGGTGTTGAATCCGGAATTGGTTATCTGTAATTTAGATAGCAAAGTAAACCTTAATATGGAATTGACTATCGAGAAAGGTCGTGGTTATGTTCCTGCTGAGGAAAACAAAAAACAAAACGCAGCAATCGGTACTATCTTTACAGATTCAATCTTTACTCCGGTAAAGAATGTTAAGTATGCTATCGAAAACTTCCGTGTGGAGCAAAAAACGGATTATGAGAAATTGGTTTTTGAAATCAAAACCGATGGATCGATTAACCCAAAAGATGCCCTTACTGAAGCTGCTAAAGTTTTGATCCACCACTTCATGCTGTTCTCTGATGAGAGAATTACATTAGAGGCCGACGAAATCGCTCAAACTGAGTCTTACGATGAGGAATCATTGCACATGAGACAACTATTGAAAACCAAATTGGTTGATATGGACTTGTCAGTAAGAGCTCTTAATTGTTTGAAAGCAGCTGAAGTTGATACACTTGGAGATCTTGTATCTTTCAACAAAAATGATTTAATGAAGTTCCGCAACTTCGGTAAAAAATCGCTAACTGAGTTAGACGAATTGGTTGCCAACAAGAATTTGACGTTCGGAATGGACTTATCAAAATATAAATTAGATAAAGAATAAATTACTTCATATTTTGCTCTCCAAAGCGGATCGTAGCAAGATGAAGGTTAAAAAAGTACGTCATGAGACACGGAAAAAAAGTAAATCATTTAAGCAGACAGACCGGACATAGAAAATCTATGTTGGCTAATATGGCTTGTTCCCTTATCGAGCACAAGCGTATCATTACTACTGTCGCTAAAGCTAAAGCGCTTAAACAATTCGTTGAGCCACTAGTAACAAAATCAAAAGAAGACACTACTCACAATCGTCGTATCGTTTTCGCTTATGTTAGAAACAAGTATGCTGTAACTGAATTGTTCAGGGAAGTAGCTGCTAAAGTTGGTGACCGTCCAGGAGGATACACTCGTATCATCAAGTTAGGAAACCGTCTTGGAGATAACGCTGACATGGCAATGATCGAATTGGTAGACTTCAACGAACTATACAACGGAGGTAAAAAGAGGAGAAAAAAGGTAGAACGCGTCGTGCTAAGAAAACGGCTGCGCCTGCTGCCGCTCCTGCCGCGCCAAAAGTAGAAGCTGCTCCAGTAGTAGAAGAAGCTGCACCGGTTGTTGAGGAAGTTGTTGAAACTCCAGCAGCAGAAGTTGAAGCTCCAGTAACAGAGGCTCCAGCAGTAGAAGAAGCTCCTGCAGTTGCAGAAGTTGAAGAGGCTCCAGCTGACGAAGCTCCAGAAGCTCCGGCAACAGAAGAGGACAAAAAAGACGAAGAGGCATAATGATCGCCAACTCAAATACTAAAAGGATAAGCAGCAATGTTTATCCTTTTTTTTTGAAATTTTTGGAGCTTCTTCCCGCTTTCCGCTACAATCTGTTTCCTGTTCTCGATACTTTTGTTTCGTCACTTCGAGTGTCCGCTAAAGCGGATGTATCGAGAAGCGAAACAAAAACTCGAACAGACGGAAACAGGATTTCCGCTGCAATCGGGGCTAGGGAATGTTTATAAACTTTAATAAGTCTTTCTAAAATATTTCTAGGGAAATAAATAAATTTGCACAACAGAACTACACTATGCAACACACAACAAGATCAAAAGCTATTTTACTACTAGCCGACGGAACCATCTTCCACGGTAAATCCATCGGAATCTCAGGAAAAACATTCGGTGAAGTCTGCTTCAATACAGGAATGACCGGTTACCAGGAAATCTTTACCGATCCGTCGTATTTCGGACAGATCATGGTTGCGACCAATCCACACATCGGAAATTACGGTGTCAATGCCAATGAAGTAGAAGCCGACCAGATCATGATATCAGGCTTGGTCTGCAAAAATTTTAGCTTCAACCATTCGCGCCCCGATTCCGAAAGCAATCTTTACGATTATTTCGAAAAGCAAAACCTAATCTGCATTTCAGATGTCGACACACGTGCCTTGGTAAGCTATATCCGCGACCATGGGGCACAAAATGCCGTAATCTGTACAGACGGAACTGCGGTTTCAGAATTGAAACAGCTTTTGGCAAAAGTTCCGGATATGAAAGGTTTGGAATTGGCTTCCAAAGTTTCAACCAAAGAGCCTTATTTCTTTGGGGATGAAAATGCCACCTATAGGATTTCTGCTTTGGATTTGGGAATCAAAAGAAACATTCTTCGCAATCTTGCCAAAAGGGATTGCTATATAAAAGTATTTCCCTACGATACTTCGTTTGAGGATATGCAGGCTTTCAGTCCTGATGGGTATTTCCTTTCCAATGGGCCGGGCGATCCAGAACCATTAACCGAAGGTATTGAAGCCGCCAAAAAAATCATTGCTGCAGACAAACCTCTTTTTGGGATTTGCCTAGGCCATCAAATGATCGGTTTGGCCAATGGAATTTCAACCTATAAGATGTTTAACGGCCACCGCGGGATTAACCATCCGGTGATGAACGTACTGACCGGAAAAGGCGAAATCACTTCGCAAAACCACGGATTTGCAGTAAATAGGGAAGAACTCGAACAGCATCCTGATTTGGAAATCACGCATTACCACATCAATGACAATACTATCGCAGGAATGCGCATGAAATCCAAAAATGTGTTTTCGGTGCAATACCATCCGGAAGCAAGCCCGGGCCCGCATGATTCATCCTATCTTTTTGATGATTTTATAACCAACATAAAAAAGGCGAAAAGTTTACTCGAAGTATAACTGTCCGCCCGTTTAATCTTAAGTTCGCCTGTAGTGTTTAGTCATTGTAGGCGAATTTTGTATGTATGTTTTCGAACTCGCCGTTGTGTTTCAGGAACGAAGCATTTACAGTGTACCAATTGTCGTATTTGGCTTTTTTTGTATTTTGAATATCGTTAAAAACTCCGTAAAAAGCATTCTTTTTATTGTTGTAATTTCTAACGGTTCTCATTGTATTGGGCAACAAATTCAGCTGTTTCAGGTGATTTTGAATTTTTAAGGGCCTGAAGTTTTTCATATTCCGAAACATAATCGTTGAACAGATTGGTCAATTGCGTCCTTTGGTCGTTGATCATGTTGGCATATTCAACATTGGCTTCATTAAGCGAATTGTCCCTGAAATAATTGTTATAAGCTGCCGTTTTTGACATAATGTCCTCGTGCATCAGAGAAATCATGTTCATGCAGTCCATAAAGCCTTTTTTATCCATTGCCGCAATCACTTTGGTCAGTTTTTCGTCCATAACATTCAGTTTGTAAAAAAGGATGTTCTGCTGAGCGTTGTATTCCAGTATGTTTTTGCCAACGGCATTCTTGAAATGATAACGGAAACAGGTCCCGAAATATTTTTTGTCGTTCTCATAAGTTTTAAGCGCCTGGTAGTAGCTTAGCATTTCGCTTTCTTTTTTATTGAGGTTTTCACCAATTTCAGGCAAAGACAAATTACTCTGAATATCATAATCGCATAAGATGAGGCTGCCGTTTTTTAAGGATTCCACTGTTTTTTCATTCATTTTGATGAAACTGTCCCTTAGCAGGGTGTTGCCCTGGAAACCTTTGTCGGTTTTTCTCAAAAGGCTGTTCATATTTTGTATTTTTTCTATGATCCTTGCCGAAGTGATTTTTGATCTTGAGTCTAAATGCGATTCGACAATCCCAACAGTATAATCCATCAATGCTTTTTTAACATACATTTCGTTTTTGCCAAAATCCTCAAGGTAGGCATCAATGGTCCTGTAGTTTTGTGAATTGCCAATTACCGGAAATAAACCAACAAATAAATAGAAGCATGCTTTGGATAAGAAGTTGCTTTTAGTGCTGTTTTGAGTAGTTGTATTTTTCATGATGCAATAGTTTTGTTTTCTGATGTAAAATTAGTTCGGCCGTGGGCCGAATTTGTTATAAGAAAATTTCATTTCATTATATAATTTTCACAAATCCTTATTTTGCGGGGCCTGGTAAGCTATCGAAATTTGCCTCTTACATAAATTTTATAATGAATTGCCGGAAATCGTATGGATTCCGGTATAGGAAGGTTCGGGTTGAATATTTTTAAAAACATTCAAAAAGCCTGTGCAAAATAATATCAAAAGGTTTTAGTTCAACTAAAACGATTGCGTTTATAAGTTGTATAAAGTTACTCAAAAAATTGATGATGGCGCTCTTAAAATTCATTAAATTTGTGAACCAATTTAAAATTAAAACTATATAAAAATGAGCATAATCATTAAAGTTCACGCAAGGCAAATCCTTGATTCACGAGGAAATCCAACAATTGAAGTTGATGTAGTAACAGAAAACGGCGTTCTCGGAAGGGCAGCGGTTCCGTCAGGGGCTTCTACCGGGGAGCATGAAGCTGTTGAACTGCGTGATGGTGGAAAAGCCTACATGGGAAAAGGTGTTCAGAAAGCGATAGACAACGTAAATGCTAAAATTGCTGCTGAACTGATAGGTGTTTCTGTTTTTGAGCAAAACCACATCGACCAACTGATGATTGACCTTGACGGAACGGCTAACAAATCCAACCTTGGTGCGAATGCCATTTTAGGAGTGTCACTTGCTGTGGCTAAAGCTGCTGCGAACGAATTAGGCCTGCCTTTATATAGATATGTAGGTGGCGTTTCTGCCAACACTTTGCCGGTTCCAATGATGAACATCATCAATGGAGGCTCGCATTCTGATGCGCCGATTGCGTTCCAGGAATTCATGATCATGCCGGTTAAGGCGACTTCATTTACCCACGCAATGCAGATGGGGACAGAGATTTTTCACAATCTTAAAAAAGTATTGCACGACAGGAACCTGTCTACTGCTGTTGGCGATGAAGGTGGATTTGCGCCAAACTTAGCAGGCGGAACGGAAGATGCTTTGGATACCATCAAGAAAGCGGTAGAAAATGCCGGCTATAAATTTGGTGATGAAGTAAAAATTGCTTTAGACTGTGCTGCTTCTGAATTTTATGTAGACGGGAAATACGATTATACAAAATTTGAAGGCGCTACCGGAAAAGTACGCACTTCAAAAGAACAGGCAGAATACCTTGCCGAGTTGACTAAACAGTACCCAATTGTTTCTATTGAAGACGGAATGTATGAAGACGACTGGGACGGATGGAAATATTTGACCGAATTGGTTGGGGATAAAGTGCAATTGGTTGGTGATGATTTATTTGTAACCAATGTACAGCGTCTTTCTACCGGAATCGAAAAAGGGATTGCCAATTCAATATTGGTAAAAGTAAACCAAATCGGAACACTGACCGAAACCATTGCGGCGGTGAATATGGCGCACAATGCAGGTTACACTTCGGTAATGTCGCACCGTTCGGGAGAAACAGAAGACAATACCATTGCCGATTTAGCAGTGGCATTGAACTGCGGCCAAATCAAAACCGGCTCTGCTTCGCGCTCTGACCGTATGGCAAAATACAATCAATTGCTAAGGATAGAAGAAGAATTGGCCAATACCGCTTATTTTCCTGGAGAAAAAGCATTCAAACAGAAATAAACTAAACTTCATATGCAAGAAACACCCGGCAAATCCTGTCGGGTGTTTTGTTTTTTTATATTTTGCGCCATCATAAGTTTGCTATGGAGCAGAAGATATTAATAAATGCTTTCGATTTTTTTAATGACGAAGCCGATTACGAAAAATTCCTTGCCAATAAGGGCGAAATCAGGCAAAAGCTTGAAAGTAATTGCTTGCCTTGGGATTTTGAGTTCTTTTGGAATTGGCTAAAGCCGAAAAGCAGTAACGAGTTTCTGTTTTATGAGAATAACAGCAACGATATTATTTTGGGCTGCTTTAACTCGGAAACGCAAACTGTAGAAAATATCTTTTGCTCAAAGGAATTTGACACCAAAAGTTTTATCGTCAGTGCAGCACATCTTCGCTCTGACGGTTCTGTTTTTGTCAACGGCAAGCAGTATAAGAATAGGGACATGCACCAGTATCTTTTGCATTTTGATGCAGATGGGAACCTGCTGAGCTCCTTTGATCTAAAAGGAAAATCATTTCTCGATAATCCGTTTTACTGCTTTTCAGAAAAACTGCAGACGGTTTTCATCATGGATAAAAGCCAAAATGAAATCCTGTACTACAATCTGCAAACGCTACAATATCAGCATTTGTTTTCCATCGAATCCGTTGACGGGATTTCTGCCAACGACGATTTCCTGATTGTTTCGGCAAAGCGCGAATTTGCAACGGCTTCATTAAATAACCTGAAAGAAATCACCATTTACCCAATCCAACGCGATAGCCGTTACACACCTTTTTCAATTTCTTTTGATGACAATATACTGACATTGATCCAGCCTCAGGTGGAAGGAGAATACGATATCAATGAAAGTTGGTTGGATAGTTATTATGGAGGCATTTTTCAATACCGATTGGTAAACGGAACGTTTGAAGGTCATGCCGAGCTGCTATTCGGGGAAAAGAAATTCTCGCAGCCCAATATTGCAATAATTGACCGACAACGCAATCGGATTGTACTTTATGATAGCTTGCGTTCCCGTTTTATTACTATAATTGATTCTTTGGAAACTGTTACCGAAATCAATTGGGGAAAAGTTGGTAAAAACTGCAATAGTATTATTTTTGATGCAGATGGAAACCTTTTGGTTGGTAAATATGATACACTAATAAAATTCGATTTATAAATTAAGATATGGAAACTGAAAAACTCACTTCAATACTACAATCGCTAGAATCATTTGATTTGGCAGAAATCAATAACGCGCTGGCTCAGGCAGAGCAATCGACCGAAATAAAACAACGTCTGGAAAAACGCTACCTCAAACTGATACAGCTTTTACTGGATGATCCGAATGCGGTTTTGGCCGATTTTTCCAAAGTATTCGCTACGGGAGAGCATATCGCTAAAATTATGGGTGATGTTTTTGTGGATGATGATACCAAATTCGAATTCGTCTATTTTTCTGAAGAAGAAGCTAAAGACGCTGTTGATATAATCGGCGGAATTGTTTCCAATCATATCAATCCGAATGACTACATCGAATTCTCTGCAAAAACGACCGAACTCAATCAAATAGGAGAATCTCTTTTCCCAACCATCGAAAACCTAAAAAACGGAATCGATGAAGAAGTAAAAGCGTATCCTCAAGGCTGGTATGGTCAGATCTGCATCCACATGATGAAATCGATGATTTACGGCGTTGGCGAATTTGTCGTTATGAAAACGTGGCTCAAAAAAGCCAACGAATCCAAAGTGCTTAAAGAATTCAGTTTTTTCCTCGCCGCCTGTTCCGCGGATCAGTATATGTTTATCGAATTCCGAAACATTATGGACGAAGCTTTGGATCTTACCGAAATGCTTTGGCTCTATCCAAATACGCCATTGCTTTTTTATCCGAAAGAGTACAAAATCAGCTATCCGAAATGCGTTTTGAGCTACAACCGCTCGTTCGACCAAATCCGGTTTACCGAATTTTACGAGCCTGATGGTTCCATCAGCGTGAATAACATAATCGAACGCGATGGCTTACAGCAGGTTGATTCACAAAGTTTATGATAAGTTGTAATTTTTTTCTTGATAATATCTTGGAAATTTAATAGGTTTATAGCAATCAAAAAATAGATTATGAAAAACAACTACTTTCTTTTGTCTGTTCTTCTGCAGATAGTTGCGTTGTCTTGGGCACAGCCCACAATTACATCTGCCAATGTTACGGGTTATTCAGCATTGGCACACAGTGTGTCTAATGTTCTCAGGATTTACGACAGGTAGTGTAGGGGCTAATCAGGTGTGGAATTATTCGGCACTCGTTCCTGCTACCAGCACAAGTAACCCGGCTACTGGTGTTGAGAATATTGCAGTAAGCTCGGCGCCTTATTATTGGTCATTTCCTGAGTCTAATTACTGCCAGAAAATATCCTACACCTATAACAGTCTTTTATTTGAAAACTATTCCTTTTCAAAAATCAGCAGCAGTGCCATTGAAGCATTGGGGTCTTCCAATTCCGCAGGCGTATCATCGGTTTTTACAAATACACGAATGATACCATTACCCTTAAATTATGGAGACACTTACACGGATAGCTACCAAACCAATAATGATTCAAGCCCGTTTACAATAAATGGAACATACGATGCTTACGGTTCGCTTACAACGCCTTTTGGTACTTTTACAAATGTGGCCAGGATAAAGGAAGTCGGAAATACTTACACTGTTTACAGTTGGGTACGAACCAGTCCTTATATACCGTTGATGAACATCCATGTGGATAACGAAAGCGGAGTGATTAATACAATCACCATTTATCAGATTATTTCAACATTAGGTATAAATGAAAGTACAACTTCCTTGAAGCCTATCGTTTATCCTAATCCTGCTGCAGATTACATCAACCTGCAGTTGCCTGAAAATCAGGTTGCAGATAAAGTGAGGGTAACAGATTTGACAGGCAAAATCCTGTTCGATGCATCCAATGTCAATCGCATAAATGTTGAAAGTCTGGCTGTTGGGGCCTATCTGCTTCAGGTTGAGTTAGGTGGTAATGTGTGCCATACAAAATTCCTCAAACAATAAACCAATTCAAAAATAAAGCAGTTGTCATTTAAGTAACAGCTGCTTTTTAATTTTACGTTAATTCCGGATTTGGGTTTTTATTTTCAATAGGGAATTGTACTTTTGCGCATGCAACACAACGTACTGATTTTAGATTTTGGCTCGCAATATACACAACTGATTGCGCGCCGTGTAAGGGAACTGAATATCTTTTGTGAAATCTTCCCTTTTAATCATTTTCCAAATGATTTATCGCCCTATAAAGCGGTTATCCTTTCCGGTAGCCCTTATTCCGTGAGAGCCGAAGATGCTCCTCATCCTGACTTATCCCAAATCCGTGGTAAGCTTCCTTTGCTTGCAGTTTGCTACGGCGCGCAATATCTGGCGCATTTCAATGGTGGTGAAGTAGCTCCGAGCAACATCCGCGAATACGGAAGGGCGAACTTGTCATTCATCAAGGACGATGAAGATTTCCTGGATGAAGTAGCCCTGAATTCCCAGGTTTGGATGAGCCATAGCGATACGATTAAAAAAATGCCGGCAAACGGAGTGCTTCTTGCAAGTACGAAAGATGTTGAAAATGCAGCCTACCGGATCGAAGGAGAAACTACTTATGCCATCCAGTTCCACCCAGAAGTATATCATTCTACAGACGGAAAGCAAATCCTCGAAAACTTTTTGGTAAAAATCGCCCAGGTGCCGCAAACGTTCACCTCAAGCGCATTTGTTGAGGATTGTGTAAAGGAACTGCAGGAAAAAGTCGGAAACGATAAAGTCGTATTAGGGCTTTCGGGCGGTGTAGATTCGACCGTTGCTGCGGTTTTGCTTAATAAGGCAATCGGTAAAAATTTATACTGCATTTTTGTGAATAACGGATTGCTCCGTAAAAATGAATTTGAAAATGTCCTTCAGCAATACAAAGGCATGGGGCTGAACGTAAAAGGAGTTGATGCATCCGGGCGTTTCCTTTCTGCCTTGGATGGAATTGAAGATCCGGAAGCGAAGCGTAAAGCAATCGGGCGTGTTTTTATCGAAGTTTTTGATGATGAGGCACAGCTGATTGAAGATGTAAAATGGCTGGCACAGGGGACCATTTATCCTGATGTGATCGAATCGGTTTCGGTAAAAGGGCCGTCGGCAACCATCAAATCGCACCACAATGTAGGCGGCTTGCCTGATTATATGAAGTTACAGATTGTTGAACCTTTGCGCATGCTTTTCAAAGATGAAGTGCGTAGGGTTGGCAGAACATTGGGCATTGACCCCGAGCTTTTAGGAAGGCATCCCTTCCCCGGACCGGGATTATCTATCAGGATATTGGGAGCAATTACTCCAGAAAAAGTAAGGATACTGCAGGAAGTTGATGCGGTTTTCATCAATGGGCTTAAAGAACACGGCTTATATGAAAAGGTCTGGCAGGCTGGAGCCATCCTGCTTCCTGTAAATAGCGTTGGGGTTATGGGCGATGAGCGTACTTACGAAAAAGTAGTTGCACTCCGGGCTGTTGAATCGACGGATGGAATGACTGCTGACTGGGTTCACCTGCCTTATGAATTCCTGATGAAAATCTCGAACGAGATCATCAACAAGGTAAAAGGAGTGAACAGGGTAGTGTATGATATCAGTTCAAAACCGCCCGCTACAATTGAATGGGAATAGTTTTTGTTAACATCAAATAGTTAAAGAAAAATTTTAACATTTGATTGGATTTAATAAAGAATTGTTAACTTTAGACGTTAAATAAATAATAAGTAGATGAAAAAGCGTATTCTTTTTACAGTATTGGCAACAGTATTTTCATTTATGCTTCCGGCTTTTGCCAAACAGGAAAAATTTGTCAAACATACTGTGGTTAAAGGAGAAACCATTAGCATGATTGCCCAGAAGTATAAGGTTACGCCTTATGATATCTATAAATTAAACCCGGATTCACAAGATGGAATCCAGTTGGACAGTGTCCTGATTATTCCATCTAACGGAGAAACGCAACCAAATACAGTTACCGAAACCCCTGCTGATATACCTTCAGCAGAAATACCTGCAACAACAGCTGCTTCAGCGCAGACATCCAATTCAAAAACCCATTTAGTCCAGCCAAAGGAAACGCTGTACAGCCTTTCAAGGCAATACAATGTAACCGTTGATGCTATCAAAGCGGCTAACGGTGACTTGCTGAAAGACGGATTGAAAATAGGCCAGAATATTAAAATCCCTGCATCGGGAGAAGGACAAACTGCTTCGGCTCCAAAGCCTGCTGAAATACAAAAAACCGTTGTGAAGGAATTGCCAAAGGCAGTTATGCCAAAAGCAGAGCCAAAAGCGGTAGCATCAACTGGGGGTACTGCTTACCATGTTATCGAACCTAAAGAAACCAAATACGGGATTTCTAAAAAATACGGAATGACAATCGCTGAATTAGAGCGTTTGAATCCTGCAATAGTAAATGATTTTCCCGTGGGGCTTAAGCTTGTGGTCTCAGGCAGTGCCACGGCATCAAACATTGAAGCGCCTAAGCCGGCAGTGGTAGATGTCCCTTCGCCTTCAGCAACAAGCACTAAGAAATACCTTGAAGAATATGTGGTCAAGCCAAATGAAACTGCGGCTACCATCGCCTCTGATTATGGCATGGCTGAAAAAGAACTGATAGCGTTAAATCCCGAATTGAAAAAAGGAATCAAGCAGGGGATGATCCTTCGTGTTCCCAAGGGACAACGCAAAGAGCCCGTTAAAAAAGAACAAGGCAATCTGATAAAGACAATCAATACTAATGCGAGAAAACAACTCGCATTACTTTTTCCGTTCAATATCTCAAAGATTGAAAGCGATACGGTAAACTCAACCCAGGCACGTTTAAAGAAAGATAAATTCCTGAACCTCACACTGGATTTTTATTCGGGCGCTTTGATGGCTATTGATTCTGCCAAGGTATTGGGGATGAATGTGGATATAAAGATTTTGGATTCACAGGAAACCAAGAATACATCCAATGTAGCTGCCTTGGTCCAACAACAAAGCCTTGCCGGAATGGACGCTATCATAGGACCGTTTTATCAGGCAAATGTTGAAAAACTGGCTGAATTGGTAGAGCCGGCTAAAATTCCGGTTATTTCGCCTTTGTCAAAAGAGCAGGGAAGAAAATTTTCTAATCTGTACCAGTCAATGCCATCGGCTGATTTGCTGCGGACGTCTATCTTTGATTATATGAAATCCAAAGGAGGAAATATCCTTGCGGTCATCGATAACAAAAAAGGCAGCATAAAACAATACATCCAGGATGCACAGCCGCAAACCAGGATCGTTGGCTTGAGTGATAAAGGGGCTGTTGTTGCTGATAGTTTGAGGATTAGGCTGCAGAAAGACAAAATGAATTATGTGGTGCTTGCTTCAGAAAGTACCGGGATGATATTGGCAACTACCGCCGCAATGCTGGCTGCACAAAAAGATTACCAGGTGCAATTGGTTATTTTGGAGCCAAATGAGAACCCTTGATTTTGAGGAAATTTCATTATCGAGGCTGACGAAGCTCAAATTGCTGTACCCATCGCTTTCAAGGCCAAACGAAACAGACGAAGCCAACCAGTTTGATGCCAAATACAAAAAATTGAATAAGATTCTCCCAAACCAATATGCCATCCGTGGGTTTGATGTGACTTTTGATACGCTGCTCCGATTGTCACAGGAAAAAAGCTTTGAGGAAACGGTGCAGGAATCTCCTTCAGAGCAAATAGAAAACAAATTTGATTATGTTCAGAATCCAACTTATGGCTATTCGAATAATGGGATCTATATTTTGTATTACGACACCGATTTAACCATAAAAACAGCTCAGTAATGGCAACATCAATCGTTAGGTATTTAGGCGATTTACGCACTTCGTCAATGCACATGCAATCGGGAACAGAAATCATCACCGACGCACCAACGGATAATCACGGAAAAGGAGAGGCATTTTCCCCAACGGACATGGTGGCCAATTCTCTTGCGACCTGTATGATTACCGTAATGGGAATCAAGGCGCGCGATATGGATATTGAGCTAAAAGGAACTACTGCCGAAGTAACCAAGGTAATGGCGGCTGAGCCAAGAAGAATTTCGGAAATCCATATCCATTTTGAAATGAGCCATGCCGCAGATGATAAAACCAAAGCTGTTTTGGAACGCACGGCAATGACCTGCCCGGTTTTTTACAGCCTTCACCCTGATATAAAAAAGGAAATTACTTTTAACTGGAAATAAATAAGTCAACTGTTATAAATTCAAAAAGGTTTTTGAATTTATGCAGACTTTAAGGCTTTAGGCTTTCAACTTTGGACCCTCAACAAAAACTTCTTATCAAACTAGCCCATACCAAAATGCCTTTTGGTAAATATGAAGGGCGTTACCTTATTGACCTGCCCGAATATTATGTGGTTTGGTACAGCCAAAAAGGCTTCCCGAAAGGGCAGCTTGGAGAACAGCTGCAATTGGTTTACGAGCTTAAGCTAAATGGTTTGGAAGAATTGGTTCGGAATATTAAAAAACAATATCCGAAACCAATTTAATTCATTATTTTTGCCTCGTTTTTTAAAACAGCAACACAACAACAACTACAATAAAATGAATCAGACAAAATACATTTTTGTTACAGGCGGTGTGACTTCTTCTTTGGGGAAAGGCATCATCGCAGCGTCTCTTGCCAAGTTACTGCAGGCAAGGGGCTACAGGACAACCATCCAGAAATTTGACCCTTACATCAATGTTGATCCGGGAACACTAAACCCGTATGAACACGGTGAGTGTTTTGTGACCGATGACGGAGCGGAAACCGATCTGGATCTGGGCCACTACGAACGATTTTTGAATGTTCCGACATCGCAGGCCAATAACGTAACTACCGGAAGGGTTTATCTTTCGGTAATCGAAAAAGAGCGAAGGGGCGAATTCCTTGGTAAAACAGTGCAGGTTGTTCCTCACATTACCAATGAAATCAAGGAACGAATGCAATTGCTTGGGCAATCGGGCGATTATGATATTGTAATTACAGAAATAGGCGGAACCGTCGGGGATATCGAATCGTTGCCATACATAGAATCTGTGCGCCAGTTGGTTTGGGAATTGGGCGAAGGGAACAGCATCGTGGTCCATTTGACTTTGATCCCGTATTTGGCGGCAGCCGGTGAATTGAAAACAAAACCTACGCAGCATTCGGTAAAAACCCTGATGGAGAGTGGGATCCAGGCCGATATTTTGGTTTGCCGTACCGAGCATGACCTGTCGGATGATTTACGCCAAAAACTGGCTTTGTTCTGCAATGTAAAACGTGAAGCTGTGATACAGTCTATAGATGCTTCGACGATTTATGAAGTCCCTAATCTGATGCTCGATGAAGGCTTGGATATAGTTGCATTAAAGAAATTGAACCTGCCTAAAAAAGCTGCTCCGGATCTGAAAAACTGGAATACTTTTTTGCATCGGTTAAAGCATCCGAAGCAAACGGTGAATGTTGGCTTGGTTGGAAAATATGTAGAGCTTCAGGATTCTTACAAGTCAATTCTTGAAGCGTTCATTCATGCAGGTGCCGCAAACCAGACAAAAGTGAATGTCATTTCGATACATTCCGAATACCTGGATGCCAAAACGGCAGCAGAGCAGCTTGGAAACCTTGATGGCATATTAGTTGCTCCCGGATTTGGCGGCCGTGGCATTGAAGGCAAGATCGATACGGTTCGCTATGCACGCGAAAACAACATACCGTTTTTTGGGATTTGTTTGGGGATGCAGATGGCGGTTATCGAATATTCAAGGAATGTCCTTGGATTGAAAGAGGCAAATTCTACAGAAATGAATGAAACGACAAAAGATCCGGTGATTTCATTGATGGAAGAGCAAAAAAACATAACCGACAAAGGCGGAACGATGCGTTTGGGCGCCTGGAAATGTGATTTGGCCGAAAATACTTTGGCTAATCAGATTTACGGCACAGCACAGATTGACGAACGCCACCGCCATCGTTACGAGTTTAATAATGAATACAGGAAAGAACTTGAAAAGTCAGGATTGGTCTGTTCCGGTGTCAATCCTGATACGGGTTTGGTTGAGGTGATAGAATTGCCAAACCATCCATTTTTTATAGGAGTACAATACCATCCGGAATATAAAAGCACGGTTGCGAATCCGCACCCAATTTTTGTTAGCTTTGTGGCCGCAATGGTAAAACATAAAAACAATTAAATTATCCCGGTAAGCCGGGCATTATCATGGAAGAAAAAAAGAAATTTGATTTTAATACAATTATTGGCCTAGGTTTGGTTTTTGTTATCGTCATGTGGATGGTATACAATAACAGGAATGCCGAAATAAAAGAGCAGGAAAAAGCCAAGAAAGAACAGATTGAAAAAGAAAAAAATGAAAAGGATCAAAAAAATGTAAAACAAATTTCAGAATCCATAAAAGATTCGGCTGTAAGCGACACCGCAAAACTGCAAAAGCTACAGGGTTCATTAGGTAAGTTTGCTTATTCTGCAACCCTGCCATCTGCTAAGGATGATGTTACGGTTTTAGAAAATGATCTGATTGCTTTGAAGATTTCTAATAAAGGAGGCCAGATTGTTGAAGCTACATTGAAGAAATACCAGAAATTCGAGAAAAATTCAGGCCAACTGGTAGAGTTGATCAAAAACAACAATGCAAGTTTCAACCTTCAGCTGCAAACCAAAGACAACCGTGTATTAAATACCAAAGACCTGTACTTTGAACCAACCCTGACAACCGCCGGATCAAACAAAATCCTTTCAATGAAGCTTAAGGCGGGCGCTAACGAGTTTTTGGAATACAAATACGTTTTGGCTCCAAACAAATACCTGCTTGACTTTGATATTCGTTCCGAAGGCTTGAACAATGTGCTGAATAATACGAAACCAGTTGATTTGCAGTGGGATCTGAAAACCTACAGGAATGAAAAAAGCGTTTCTTATGAAAACCGTTATGCCGAAATTTATTTTGAGCATGAAGACGGGAAAATTGACTATGTAGGACAAGGAAGCGACAAAGAGGAAGATCCTGAAAAGACAACTTTTGTGGCTTATAAACAGCACTTCTTTACCAGTATCCTATTAACGAAGACACCTTTTGAGAAAGCAAAACTGCATTCAAATAATCTGGTTGTCGACAAAGAAAAGGATACCGTTTTTACAAAACAGTATAAATCAACCCTGCCATTGGCATTTACCAACGGCGAGCTTGACTACAAAATGAACTGGTACTATGGCCCAACAGACTATAAAACACTAAAAGACTACGATAAAAACTTTGAACGAATCGTGCCGCTTGGCTGGGGGATTTTCGGGTGGATCAATAAATTCATCTTCATTCCGTTATTTGGTTTCCTGAGCTCGTTTATGGGATTGGGGATTGCGATCATCATCTTTACCATCCTGATCAAATTGGCCATGTCGCCAATTACATTCAAATCATTCCTGTCGCAGGCAAAAATGAAAGTGCTGCGTCCTGAGATTACCGAAATAGGTGAAAAATACAGCAAAGACCCAATGAAGAAACAGCAGGAAACGATGAAGCTGTACAACAAAGCCGGAGTAAACCCAATGGCGGGCTGCATACCCGCATTGATACAGATTCCGTTTATGTATGCTTCATTCCAGTTCTTCCCGTCGGCATTCCAATTGCGCCAGCAAAGTTTCCTTTGGGCAGATGACTTGTCTTCTTTTGACGCGGTTATCAGCTGGAAACAAAACATTCCGATTATTTCAAACATTTATGGAAACCACATCAGTTTGTTTCCTATTTTGGCTGCTATTGCGATTTTCTTTTATATGAAAATGACTTCGGGCGACCAGGCCATGGCACAACCGCCACAGGACGGCATGCCGGATATGGGGAAAATCATGAAAATCATGATCTATGTTTCACCAGTAATGATGTTGTTGTTCTTCAATAGTTATGGTTCTGGTTTGAGTTTGTATAACTTTATCTCCAATCTTATCACAATCGGAATTATGTTGGTGATCAAGAAATATTTCATCAATAGCGAAAAGATCCACGCACAAATTCAAGAGAACAAGTCAAAGCCAAAGACAGAAGGCAAGTTCCAGAAAAAAATGCGTGAAATGATGGAACAGGCAGAAGAGCAGAAAAAACTTCAGGCCAAAAACAAAAAGTAATACTATTTTAAAAATATCTAACAAAAAACTCTGTTTAAAAAACTATCTTTAAACAGAGTTTTTAATTTTATGCCGATATGAAAGTACTGATTGCAGGATTCGGAAACATGGGTAAAACGTATGCCAACAGCTTTATAAGCTCCAGGTTCATAAGGCCTGAAGATATTTTTGTGCTTACGCGAAATGAATATGCAGTAACAGAAAGCAATATCCCGAAAGGTAATTTTTTTCATATCCCAACAACAAGGATCAGCGATTTTGATATTGTGATCCTGGCAGTAAAACCACAGGATTTTGATATTTTGGCGCAAGCAATAAAACCGTTTTTAAAGGACAGCCAGATTGTTTTTTCGGTTATGGCGGGAATTACTATTTCCAAATTGGAAGCAAGGCTTGCTTGTTCCAAAATTGTCCGTTCAATGCCAAACATCCCAACTCAGATCGGAATGGGAATGACTGTTTTTTCGGCTTCCGCCAATGTGGACCGGAAGGAATTATTCATCATCCAAAACCTAATCAATACCACCGGAAAATCGGTTTATGTTGAAAACGAAAAACTGATTAACGCCGCTACGGCAATCTCAGGAAGCGGCCCGGCGTATGTCTTTTATTTTATGCAGTCGATGATCAGGGCTGCCGTCGATTTGGGGTTCAGCGAATCGGAAGCGGAGCTGCTCGTCAACCAGACTTTCATGGGTTCTGTGGCCATCCAGAACAGCTCGTCCCTGTCAAATGAGCAATGGATTGCCAAAGTGGCATCAAAAGGAGGAACCACCGAAAAAGCCCTGCAGGTTTTTGAAAAGGGTTTGTTGCAAAAAAGTATTGTTGATGCCGTTAAAGCTGCAAACGACAGGGCTTCTGAACTGGGAGCATAATTTTGGAACTGTTTTTGAATACTAAAAACCGGATTTATCCGTTATAATAAAAATTAATATCATGAAATACATTATTGCCTTATTCTTTTTGACTACGCTGAGTTTTGCCCAAGACATCAATAAGTTGGATGAAAGCGGAAAAAAACACGGTTTGTGGAAAGGCGTTTACGAAGGATCGAAACGACCAAGGTACGAGGGCACATTTGAGCACGGAAAAGAAGTTGGGATGTTCAAATTCTTTGATGATACCAAAGCAGGAACGGTTATTGCCACAAGGGAGTTTAACCCGAATGACAATTCGTGCTACACCATTTTCTACAATCAGAATAAACATAAGGTAAGCGAAGGGAAAGTGGTCAACAAGCAGTTTGAAGGTGAATGGAAATACTACCATGAAGACCTGCCGTCCGTCATGACGCTGGAAGTCTATCTGAATGGCAAGCTGAATGGGGTTAGGAAAGTTTTCTATAAAAGCGGCGAAATCGCCGAAGAAACTACCTATAAAAACGGAATCAAGAACGGGCCTTATAAAAGTTATGCCGAAAATGGCGTAGTGCTTGAGGAAAGCAATTATAAAAATGACCAGTACGACGGGCTGGCTACCTACAGAGGAACCGACAACCAGCTGTCAGGGCAGGGGCAGTTTAAGAACGGCAAAAAAGTGGGCGTGTGGAAAGTATTGGAAAAAGGAAAGCTCAAAGACGTCAATATGAGCTATCTGAACAAAAATTTCAAAAAGCCTAAAATGCCAAAGCAGTCGGATGTAAAAATCGAAGTCAAGCCCGAAACCAAAATCCCGCAGGATGACATCGATGAAAAAATGGGGCGTAAGATGCAAGGCAGATAATTTATATATTTGGGTCTAAATTATTTGTTGTTATGGGTTTAAATGAACTTACGGGCCGCTTTTTCCTGCTGATTTTTTCGATACTGATACTGTTCTTCTTCTCCAACAGAAAAGATAATCAAACCATCAATCCGCTAATTGTGGTTGTAGGGCTATGTACATTTTCCTTATGTTACCTGTTTACAAAAGTTGAAATCGGGATCGGGATTGGCTTTGGCCTGTTTGCTATTTTTTCCATCCTGCGCTTCAGGGCGCAAACTTTTTCCCTTAATGCGATAATTTTCCTTTTTGCTACCATCACACTGTCTATTTTAGACATTATGTATCCTTATGAAAAACTGGAATTGTTATTGTTTTTCCAGGTAATCATCATCGGGTTTTATGTCCTGGCAGTGCATAATTTCAACAGGAAAGCAATGCGCTTCCCTAATTCCATTGATCTGAAGATTCCTTATGATGCCTCTTTCTCGATGGAAGATGCACAGATGCGGAAAGTGATTTCGGAAAAACTCAGGATTGATAAATTTGATTTCAAGATCATTGCCATCAACATGCTTTCGGATGAAATTGAAATCAAGGTTTTTTATTAATCATTGAACGGCCTTACCTGTTTGATATAAAGTTCCCTCTTTTCGCCCACTATCTTAAACTCAATGTCTACCGGATGAAACGCCGTTTTCTTCCAGTAACGGTACATTTTGTTTTCTATCTTTTTGCTGACCTTATAAATGGTATTGATCTCCTTGGCGGTCAATAGCGGCTTGTTGTCATTCAGGTTGGAATTTGAAGTGTAGTCAACGTCAAAATCCTTAGGTTGTTCTGACATCAGGTTGAAGTTATACACGGTAAACTGTTCGCAGATTTCTCCTTTTTTTGGTTTGACTACTGAGTTTTCACCCTTTTGGATATTTATGGTAATCCCCGGGAAATTTTCCCTGAAAACATTTTTGGTGATGATCACGCCATTGGCCACTTCGTCTGGAAACGAACGGTGTACCAAAACGCCCATGGCAATATTCTGCTGGCTGATGCCAAACAATTCCCTTTCCCAATACGAACTTTCATTCCATGCACTTGCCCAAACCTGTTTTATGGCCTTCTCAAAAGATTTAATGGTGTCGTTCAGGATACCGGTTTTCGATTCATATAAACCCGCGCCATTAAACCCGTCAATATCTTCGGCATTGGTAGAAGAACGAAACCTGAAATTCCTGAATTTGTCCTGAGTGCCCAGTTTCTGGTTCAATTTGGCTATCAGCCCCGGGTCGATGGCTTCCTTTTTTATGGCAGTCCGTATTTTCTTTAACTGGGTATTGATCCATTGTGTGGAATCTTTCTTCGGGTAACTCAGCAACTCAGCAATCAGTGCGGCAATGGCCTTTTGCTGGATGTGTTTGGTATAATACGAAAACGGAATAGCACAGGCATCTTCCGGTGCCTTAAAGGGAGTTTCCTTTGCAATGGCGATCAGGTAAGCCATGTTCTGGGCTTTGGATCCAATATATTTTACTCCGTTTTCCGGTATTTTGGATAAATCAATCAGACCTGTTACGGTATTGTCTGCCACAAGCGTCTTTTTCTTTTCAATGCTTTTGACTGTTATCTTTTTCGTGGTTTCTTTTATGTAAAATGTATCAATGCTGATTTTCAGTTCTACTTTTTTGCCCAGGAGCTTTTTAAGGCTTTTATCGCTTCCTGATTTGGTGTAGGCCATAATCGGGATTTTCCGGTTTTTGCCCAAAATCACCAAATGGCTCAACGGTGTCTGAAGCTCGTTGACAATAATGCCTTTTACGTTGGGAAGCACTTCGGGCGTACCGTCCAATAGGATAATCTCATCAGGTTTAGGGCGTATGGAATCCAGGTCTTTGATTCTGTATTCCTTTAGGATGCCCACGCTGTTTCCGCCAACGACTTCCTGATATTTTATTTCGTTGAAGATGTATTCTGAGGTAATGCAGGGAATCTTAAATTTTTTCTGATCGAATAGATCTACTTTTTCCCTGTTGTTTAGGTAAAACTTTAATTTTTCCCCGATAAATGTTTTTTTTCGGACCATATCAAAGAACATTTCAATCATAGGAACAGGCATATGGTCTGAAGAAGCCAATTCAAAGATCCATTTGTCCGAGCCTTTGATGTGGTTGAGGTTGCCCAATAAAAATTCCCGTCCTTCCTGTTTGTTGCTGTAATTGTCCAGATTGAATTGTTCCAGTCCTTTGTCATAACCCAGATAGTTGGTCACAAACTGAAAATGCAGGCGGACAAGTGTACTGTTGAAAAAATAAATCTCTTTTTCCCGGATGTCGTAAATGATCTTAACCGATTCTATATTGGAAAATTTATCCGAAAGCGGCTTGCCTTTGTACGCCTTGTAAGCGGCGTAATCCGGAAGCGAATGCAGGTAAGCCTGGCCTTGAGCCATAGCAGCCATAAAACAGGCGGTAACCACAAAAACAGCTTTTTTCATCAGTGGGATATTTTGAATAAATGTAAATTAATTTTGGATAAGTTTTGTTTACGGCTTGATTATTTTAACTGATATTGAAATGCAATATTTTACTCATTTTAAGGTAACTTTGCGCAAAATTTTGCTGATATAAAAATGAAACGAGTTGTTGTAGGGCTTTCCGGTGGTGTTGATTCTAGTGTTGCTGCCTATCTTTTAAAGGAACAGGGCTATGAGGTCATTGGTCTTTTCATGAAGAACTGGCACGATGACTCGGTTACCATTTCCAACGAATGCCCATGGCTTGAAGACAGCAATGATGCGCTTTTGGTTGCCGAAAAACTCGGAATCCCTTTTCAGACGGTTGATTTAAGCGAACAGTACAAAGAAAAGATCGTTGATTATATGTTCAACGAATACGAGCAGGGACGGACTCCAAACCCTGATGTGCTGTGTAACCGCGAAATCAAGTTTGATGTTTTTATGAAAATCGCCTTGTCACTTGGTGCTGATTATGTTGCAACGGGCCATTATTGCCGAAAAGGAACGCTTGAAAAAGACGGAAAAGAGGTTTATCAGTTATTGGCAGGAAAAGACGGAAATAAAGACCAATCGTATTTCCTGTGCCAGTTATCTCAGGAGCAATTGGCAAAATCATTATTCCCTATAGGCGAATTGACCAAACCGGAAGTCCGTGAAATAGCAACTCAACTGGATTTGGTTACGGCTGAAAAAAAAGATTCTCAAGGCTTGTGTTTTATCGGCAAAGTTCGTCTGCCTGAATTTCTGCAACAGCAATTGCAGCCCAAAGAAGGCCTTATTTATGAGATAGCAGCCGATAACCCAATATACGCTCAGGAATTACCGGATTTCGATTCGTTGGAAGAGCAACTGGCTTTTGAGTCAAAAGGAATTGCCTATGTGCCGGAAAACGGCAAGGTGGTAGGCAAGCACCAAGGCGCCCATTATTTCACCATCGGACAGCGCAAAGGACTGAATGTTGGCGGAACAAAGGAAGCGCTTTTTATCATAGCTACAGATGTAAAATCGAATGCCATCTACACCGGACAGGGCCAAAACCATCCGGGCTTGTTTAGAAGGACTTTACGCATTCAGCCCTCGGAAATCCATTGGATCCGCGAAGATCTGGCCCTGAAAAATGGGGAAACCAAGGAAGTAATGGCCCGGATCCGTTACCGTCAGGCTTTGCAGAAAGCGACTCTGCACCAGTTTGAAAGCGGTTTGTATGTAGTTTTTGATGAACCGCAATCGGCAATAACCGAAGGACAGTTCGTAGCCTGGAATATCAATGATGAATTAGTTGGTTCGGGAGTAATTTCATAAATTAGCATCTCCAACGAATCAATGCTATGAAACAACTTTTCGTTATCTTTTTTTTTCTTACCGGCTATTTTGGGTATTCGCAACAGGATGCATGGGTTTATTTTAATGATAAGCCAAATGCTGGAGCCGAATTGCAGACGCCGTTGGACTTCCTTACACAGAGGGCATTGGATAGAAGGGAAAGCCAGGGAATTGAATTGACCGAAGAGGATGTGCCCATCCACCAGCCCTATATCGATGCGGTTGCCAATGCTGATGGAATTACCATTAAGGCAAAATCAAAATGGATGAATTGCCTTCATGTCAGGGGTAGTGTAGCTGACATCAACGCTCTTGCTTTATTGCCTTTTGTGAACCATGTGCGTTTTGCCGATTTTTCATTAAACTCCAAACGTCCAATGCCGGCGGCCATAACGCCTGTAAATAAGCAGTTGGATGTTCAGGTAAATTTCAATTACGGTACGTCGGATAATCAGATCGAAATGCTAAACGGCCATTTGCTGCACCAGGCCAATTATACCGGAGCCGGAAAAATAATTGCAGTTTTGGATTCGGGTTTTATCAATGTCAATTCGGCTGCGCCTTTCCAGCGTTTGTTTGACAATAACCTGATTCTGGGCGGATATAATTATGTCAGTCAAAATACAAATGTCTATTCGCTGCACAACCATGGGACTATGACACTTTCCTGTATGGGAGGTTTTGTTGATGGCCAGCTTGTGGGAACCGCGCCGGATGCCCAATATTATTTGTTTGTAACCGAAGATGTGACGCAGGAAAATCCTGTGGAGGAAAGTTATTGGGTCGAGGCAGCAGAAGAAGCCGACAGGCTGGGAGCAGACATTATTTCCACGTCATTGGGTTATTATAGATTCGACAATCCCAATTACGGGCACAACTACGATGAATTTACCGGTAATGAAGCTTTTGCGTCACAAGGCGCCAACATAGCTTTCAGCAAAGGAATGATAGTGGTGGCCAGTGCCGGCAATTCGGGCGCGAGTGCGGAGCCGCTGAATCATATAGGTGTTCCTGCGGAAGCCAATAATGTATTGGCTGTTGGTGCTGTTAGGTCAGATAGGGTATATGCGACTTTTAGTTCGATCGGCCCTTCATTTGATGGAAGGATAAAGCCCGATGTAATGGCTCAGGGAGAAGCAGCGGTGGTAGCCAATACAAGCGGTACTGTTCAGACAGGAAGCGGAACTTCCTTTTCATGCCCGATTATGGCCGGAATGATAGCCAGTTTCTGGCAGGCGGTTCCCGAATTGACCAACCAGCAGGTCCTTGATTTTGTAAAAGAATCCGCAGATCGTTTTGATAGCCCGAGCTATCAGTATGGTTATGGCATCCCCGATTTTCACTTGGCGGTAACTACTGCGCTTTCTGTAAATAATAATGAAGGCAAACGCTTCCTGGTTTATCCAAATCCGACTAATGGGAATATGTTTGTTTCTTTTCCAAATAATTTCCTGCAGGCAAAAATTACGCTATACAATGCACTGGGCCAAAGTGTTTTTGAAAAATCGATACCAAACCCTGATGCTTCAATATCGCTGGAAGGCCTTACGTCAGGATGTTATCTTTACAAAATAGAAACCAATTCGATTGTCCAATCCGGAAAAATCATCAAAAATTAATGCCAAAACCTGTTCAGCTTAAATGAATAAGATCACCGAACTTTTTAAAATAAAATACCCGATCATCCAAGGCGGAATGATATGGAATAGTGGATACAAATTAGCAAGCGCTGTAAGCAATGCCGGTGGATTAGGATTGATTGGTGCAGGTTCGATGTATCCTGATGTATTGCGGGAGCATATCCAAAAATGTAAAAAAGCCACCGATAAGCCTTTTGGGGTAAATGTCCCCATGCTGTATCCCAATATTGAAGAAATCATCCAGATTATTATTGAAGAAGGCGTAAAAATTGTTTTTACTTCAGCCGGAAATCCAAAAACATGGACGAGCCATTTGAAGGAAAACGGAATTACCGTTGTGCATGTTGTGAGCAGCTCCAAATTTGCCTTAAAAGCACAGGAAGCCGGAGTAGATGCGGTTGTTGCCGAAGGTTTTGAAGCCGGTGGGCATAATGGAAGGGAAGAAACAACGACACTTACGCTCATCCCGATGGTAAGGGAAAATATCAATATCCCGTTAATCGCCGCTGGCGGGATTGCAACAGGAAAAGGGATGCTTGCTGCGATGGTTTTAGGTGCCGATGGTGTTCAGATGGGATCGCGTTTTGCAGCTTCTTTTGAAAGTTCTTCCCATGACAATTTTAAACAAACGATTGTTGGTGTAAAAGAAGGGGATACGCAGCTGACTTTAAAAGAATTAGCGCCGGTACGATTGATAAAGAACAAATTTTACAATGATCTTCAGGATTTGTATTCAAAATGCCCGACCGCAGACGATTTAAAAGAGCTTTTAGGGAGGGCCAGGGCCAAACGGGGCATGTTTGAGGGCGATCAGGTAGAAGGTGAGTTGGAAATAGGCCAGATTGCTGGTTTGATTCACGAAATTAAATCGGTTGAAGCCATTTTTAAAGATGTTATTTCGGAGTTTGAATTAGCTGTAAATGGCATGAAGGATTTTAAATTTTAGAAGTTCTGAAATGTTTATTTTTAATTGTTAAGGGGTTTGGGTTTAGGTTTGAACTTATTAACAATTTTTTATTTTTTAATTGATCTAAATTTATTGAAAACTTTTTTGATTTTTTTAAAAAATAAATAAAAAATTGATTTTCAATATTTTATGATTTAAATATTAAAAATTATTGTTGACAAATATGTTTATTATTTTGTTTATAACATTTTAATAAGTCAAAATCTGCCTTTATTATAATGAGTAATATAGTGGTAGCTTTTTTTGCCTAAGTGTATGCTGTCGGATTTTAGGTTGTTTTTTTAACAAAATATTATGAAGAAGAGTATCACATCTAAGCATAAAAGCTTAAAACTGATTGCTTATGAGGATAACTACTCTTGTCAAAAACCATTTTTCTTATTTTGCTTTATTGTTGTTTCTTTTTGCATTCAATGAAGCGGTGTATTCTCAATGTCCTACCGTTACAAATTCCAATCAGTCATTTTGTGATACACAATCTCCTACGATAGCAAACTTGGTCGCTACAGATAATGGAGGCGGGGTCAGATGGTATTCTGTCGCAACCGGAGGAACTCCTTTGTCAAATTCACTGGCATTGAATGATGGTATTACTTATTATGCCGACAGTAATCCGGCAAGTTGTTCTCCAAGACCGTCTGTTACCGTAAGGATTTATTCAAAACCAACCACGGTAGGAAATATTAGTGGCGTTCCTTTGTGTAAAGAATCAACCATAGCGGATATAGATGGCTATATGATTGGAAACCAAATCAGATGGTATTTGGCGCCAACAGGTGGTACGGCACTTCCAAGTTCAACAGCATTGGTCAATAATACTACATATTATGCAAGCCAAACCAACCCAAATACAGGTTGTGAAAGTTCACGAAAAGGATTTTCTGTAACGATAACCATAGTCGATACGCCAACAGGTACTTCGTCACAGATATTTTGTTCTTCTGATTCTCCTACTGTGGCAGATTTAATAGCAAACGGTACAAATCTATTATGGTATGTGACACCTACTTCAGGTATAGAATTGAATAGCTCTACTCCTCTGGTTGATGGGCAGGTGTATTATGCAGAATCCAATATAGGAAACTGTCCCAGCTCTACTCGTTTGGCGGTGACAGTTGCTGTTTTTGAACCGAATAATGCTGGTAATGATGGAAACAGGAGTATTTGCGTTAATCAAATTCCTGCTACTGCACCTTTTAACTTATTCGGACTGTTAGGCGGTGCTCCAAATACGACTGGTACCTGGTCGGGTCCAATAACAACAACTAATGGTTCTCAAGGAACTGTCAATCCTGCGACAATGACTGTGGCAGGAAGCCCGTATATATTTACTTATACTGTTTCTTCTGCTGCATGTCCTGATGATACTTCAATAGTTACTATAATTATCAACCCAACGCCAACGGTAAGCGTGACCAGCAACCCGGTATGCCAGGGCACGCCTGCTACGGTTACGGCTACGCCATCACCGGCAGGCAGCTATAACTTTGTATGGACGGTTCCCTCAGGAGCCACCAATCCGGGTAATGTGGCTACCTTTACCACAACTACAGCGGGAGTTTACAGCGTAATTATCACCAGCACTTCAACAACCTGTCCGAGCCAGCCTGGTCAGACTACGGTTGTGATCAACCCAACGCCAACGGTAAGCGTAAGCAGCAACCCGGTATGCCAGGGCACACCGGCTACGGTTACGGCTACGCCATCACCGGCGGGGAGCTATAACTTTGTATGGACGGTTCCCTCAGGAGCTACCAATCCGGGTAATGTGGCTACCTTTACCACAACCACAGCGGGAGTCTACAGCGTAACCATCACCAGCACTTCAACAACCTGTCCGAGCCAGCCTGGGCAAACTACGGTTGTGATCAACCCAACGCCAACGGTAAGCGTAAGCAGCAACCCGGTATGCCAGGGCACGCCTGCTACGGTTACGGCTACGCCATCACCGGCGGGGAGCTATAACTTTGTATGGACGGTTCCCTCAGGAGCCACCAATCCGGGTAATGTGGCTACCTTTACCACAACTACAGCGGGAGTCTACAGCGTAATTATCACCAGCACTTCAACAACCTGTCCGAGCCAGCCTGGTCAGACTACGGTTGTGATCAACCCAACGCCAACGGTAAGCGTGACCAGCAACCCGGTATGCCAGGGCACGCCTGCTACGGTTACGGCTACGCCATCACCGGCAGGCAGCTATAACTTTGTATGGACGGTTCCCTCAGGAGCCACCAATCCGGGTAATGTGGCTACCTTTACCACAACTACAGCGGGAGTTTACAGCGTAATTATCACCAGCACTTCAACAACCTGTCCGAGCCAGCCTGGTCAGACTACGGTTGTGATCAACCCAACGCCAACGGTAAGCGTAAGCAGCAACCCGGTATGCCAGGGCACGCCTGCTACGGTTACGGCTACGCCATCACCGGCGGGGAGCTATAACTTTGTATGGACGGTTCCCTCAGGAGCTACCAACCCGGGGAATGTGGCTACCTTTACCACAACTACAGCGGGAGTTTACAGCGTAATCATCACAAGCACTTCAACAACCTGTCCGAGCCAGCCTGGTCAGACTACGGTTGTGATCAACCCAACGCCAACGGTAAGCGTGACCAGCAACCCGGTATGCCAGGGCACGCCTGCTACGGTTACGGCTACGCCATCACCGGCGGGGAGCTATAACTTTGTATGGACGGTTCCCTCAGGAGCCACCAATCCGGGTAATGTGGCTACCTTTACCACAACCACAGCGGGAGTCTACAGCGTAATTATCACCAGCACTTCAACAACCTGTCCGAGCCAGCCTGGTCAGACTACGGTTGTGATCAACCCAACGCCAACGGTAAGTGTGACCAGCAACCCGGTATGCCAGGGCACGCCTGCTACGGTTACGGCTACGCCATCACCGGCGGGGAGCTATAACTTTGTATGGACGGTTCCCTCAGGAGCCACCAATCCGGGTAATGTGGCTACCTTTACCACAACTACAGCGGGAGTCTACAGCGTAACCATCACCAGCACTTCAACAACCTGTCCGAGCCAGCCTGGTCAGACTACGGTTGTGATCAACCCAACGCCAACGGTAAGTGTGACCAGCAACCCGGTATGCCAGGGCACGCCTGCTACGGTTACGGCTACGCCATCACCGGCGGGGAGCTATAACTTTGTATGGACGGTTCCCTCAGGAGCCACCAATCCGGGTAATGTGGCTACCTTTACCACAACCACAGCGGGAGTCTACAGCGTAATTATCACCAGCACTTCAACAACCTGTCCGAGCCAGCCTGGTCAGACTACGGTTGTGATCAACCCAACGCCAACGGTAAGTGTGACCAGCAACCCGGTATGCCAGGGCACGCCTGCTACGGTTACGGCTACGCCATCACCGGCGGGGAGCTATAACTTTGTATGGACGGTTCCCTCAGGAGCTACCAATCCGGGTAATGTGGCTACCTTTACCACAACTACAGCGGGAGTCTACAGCGTAACCATCACCAGCACTTCAACAACCTGTCCGAGCCAGCCTGGTCAGACTACGGTTGTGATCAACCCAACGCCAACGGTAAGTGTGACCAGCAACCCGGTATGCCAGGGCACGCCTGCTACGGTTACGGCTACGCCATCACCGGCGGGGAGCTATAACTTTGTATGGACGGTTCCCTCAGGAGCTACCAATCCGGGTAATGTGGCTACCTTTACCACAACTACAGCGGGAGTCTACAGCGTAACCATCACCAGCACTTCAACAACCTGTCCGAGCCAGCCTGGTCAGACTACGGTTGTGATCAACCCAACGCCAACGGTAAGCGTAAGCAGCAACCCGGTATGCCAGGGCACGCCTGCTACGGTTACGGCTACGCCATCACCGGCGGGGAGCTATAACTTTGTATGGACGGTTCCCTCAGGAGCCACCAACCCGGGGAATGTGGCTACCTTTACCACAACTACAGCGGGAGTTTACAGCGTAATCATCACAAGCACTTCAACAACCTGTCCGAGCCAGCCTGGTCAGACTACGGTTGTGATCAACCCAACGCCAACGGTAAGCGTGACCAGCAACCCGGTATGCCAGGGCACGCCTGCTACGGTTACGGCTACGCCATCACCGGCGGGGAGCTATAACTTTGTATGGACGGTTCCCTCAGGAGCCACCAATCCGGGTAATGTGGCTACCTTTACCACAACCACAGCGGGAGTCTACAGCGTAATTATCACCAGCACTTCAACAACCTGTCCGAGCCAGCCTGGTCAGACTACGGTTGTGATCAACCCAACGCCAACGGTAAGTGTGACCAGCAACCCGGTATGCCAGGGCACGCCTGCTACGGTTACGGCTACGCCATCACCGGCGGGGAGCTATAACTTTGTATGGACGGTTCCCTCAGGAGCCACCAATCCGGGTAATGTGGCTACCTTTACCACAACTACAGCGGGAGTCTACAGCGTAACCATCACCAGCACTTCAACAACCTGTCCGAGCCAGCCTGGTCAGACTACGGTTGTGATCAACCCAACGCCAACGGTAAGTGTGACCAGCAACCCGGTATGCCAGGGCACGCCTGCTACGGTTACGGCTACGCCATCACCGGCGGGGAGCTATAACTTTGTATGGACGGTTCCCTCAGGAGCCACCAATCCGGGTAATGTGGCTACCTTTACCACAACCACAGCGGGAGTCTACAGCGTAATTATCACCAGCACTTCAACAACCTGTCCGAGCCAGCCTGGTCAGACTACGGTTGTGATCAACCCAACGCCAACGGTAAGTGTGACCAGCAACCCGGTATGCCAGGGCACGCCTGCTACGGTTACGGCTACGCCATCACCGGCGGGGAGCTATAACTTTGTATGGACGGTTCCCTCAGGAGCTACCAATCCGGGTAATGTGGCTACCTTTACCACAACTACAGCGGGAGTCTACAGCGTAACCATCACCAGCACTTCAACAACCTGTCCGAGCCAGCCTGGTCAGACAACGATTGTGATCAACCCGGTACCAAATGCAGGAAATGATGGAACGCTCAATATCTGTTCAAACCAAAATCCTGTAGACTTACTTAATTCGTTAACAGGAACTCCACAAACAGGAGGGATATGGACTCCTGCATTGGCAAGCGGTTCGGGAATGTTCAATCCGGCAATTGACTCACCGGGTGTTTATACTTATACCATCACTGGAATTGCACCTTGTGTTAATGATACTGCTACTGTTACGGTAAGCATAACCCCGGGACCAGAAGCAGGAACAGATAACTCGTTGGTAATTTGTGTCAATAATCCGCCCCAGGACTTATTTTTATTATTAGGTTCGGGAGCACAAACAGGAGGAACCTGGTCGCCAGCAATGGCAAGTGGAACGGGATTTTTTAATCCGGCAGTAGACACACCAGGAAATTATACTTACACCTTGTCGGGAACAGCTCCTTGTTCTAATGATACAGCCACAATTTCGGTAACGGTAAATCCGATTCCAAATGCAGGGACTAATGGAAGTGTGACATTATGTTCGAATGGGGCTTCAGAAGATTTGTTTAACTCACTTGGAGGTACTCCGCAAGCAGGAGGAACCTGGTCGCCAGCATTGGCAAGTGGCACAGGGCTTTTTGACCCAACTGTTGATACGGCAGGAACTTATACTTATACAGTAGGAAGCACTTGTGTAACGCCATCGACTGCAACAGTGACAGTTACTATAATTACAGCGCCAAATAGCGGAGGCACAGGGCAGACTTTGACAACCTGTGCTGACCAGTCTGCAGTTGATTTGCTTACCGGTTTAGATGGAACCCAGGATGCAGGAACCTGGACGGATGATGACAGCACTGGTGCTTTGGCTGGAAATGTTTTCAATCCATCAGTTGTTGGAGCCGGGACGTATCATTTTTCTTATTTTGTATTAGGAGATACTCCTTGTTCAGATGCAGTTTCAACGGTTACAGTCGTTGTAAATCCATTAGCAAACCCAGGAACGGCGGTTACAGTTCCGCCAGTTTGTACTTCGGTGGGAACAGTAGATCTGAATACACTATTAACAGGTCAGGATACAGGAGGAATCTGGTCTGCACCAAGTCCGGTTAACATCAGCAATTTTGCAGCCGGAACTTATACTTATACGTATTCGGTGACCAATTCTTGCGGAACAGAAACAACAGATGTACAATTTACGGTTTTACCAAATCCGATAATGACAGCTTCCAATGTTGCCAATACAGCAGTTTGTGTAGGAAGTGCAGCAATAGTGAATTTATCCGGAATGGCAGACGGAACCTACAATCTCACATATAGTTTAACCGGAAGCAATACATTGGCTAACCAGCCTGTTACGGTTACTATTTCGGGAGGTTCAGGAAGCTTTACTATTCCGGCTGCGAGTTTGCCTAATACGGGAACGACAACAATTTCATTTAACACAATCCAAAATACGGCAACAACCTGTCAGGTAACGTTAGCCAATATTATTGCAACAATTACAGTAAATCCATTGGTACAGATTGATAACACCAATATTGCGGTTTCATCCATTTGCCTTGGCTCTGATGCGGTTGTGGAAATTTCCAGTGCAGCGAATCTTCCGGATGGAACATATCAATTTGATTATGCCATACCAACTGCAACACCTCCAACAGGAAATTCAGGAAACGTAACCATTACCGGTGGAGCAGGTCAGTTTGCTGTTCCGGGTTCAAGCTTTACGGCAGCCGGGAATTATACGATTACGATTAGTGGCATTACAACTACTTCAGCCTGTTCCAATACCGCTGAAGACGCTACTATTACTTTTGCGGTAGTAACGCCATTAACGGCAGGAGCAGCAGTAACGCCATCGCCGTCTTATTGTACGTCTGTGGGTACTGTTGATCTTAATACGCTATTGACAGGCCAGAGTACAGGCGGGACATGGTCGGCTACAACTCCGGTTGACGTTAGTGCATTTGCAGCCGGAACGTATACTTATACCTATTCGGTTACCAATGCCTGCGGAACAGATACAGAAGATGTACAGTTTGTTATTTTGGCAAATCCAATTTTGGTTTCTTCAAATGTAACGGCTGCCACAGCCTGTGTTGGTGTGGATGTTGTGGTTAATTTAACCGGAATGGCCGATGGAGCTTACAGTTTGAATTATAATTTGAGCGGAAGCAATGTTTTGGCGAACCAAACGGTTAACGTAACAATTTCGGGCGGAGCCGGAAACTTTACGATTCCGGCTGCAAGCGTTCCAAATGCAGGCACAACGACTATTACATTCAATACCATTCAGAATACAACTTCAACATGCCAGTCTACCTTAACGAATGTGACAGGAACGATTACCATCAATCCGGTCGTGCAGATTGACAATACGAATTTGGCGGTTGCTTCAATCTGTCTTGGGTCGAATGCGGTTGTGAACATTTCAAATGCTTCCGGCCTTGCGGATGGGACATATCAGTTTAACTATACTATTCCAACGGGAACCCCAGCAACAGGAAATTCGGGCAACGTTACCATTACCGGTGGCGCAGGAAGTTTTACCATTCCGGCATCGGTATTTGCAACAACAGGAAGTTATACACTTACCATTAGTGGAATCACAACAACATCTGGCTGTTCGAATACAGCAGAAGATGCTACAATTACTTTTACAGTTGTAAGTCCGCTTACGGCAGGAGCAGCAGTTACGCCGGCACCAACATATTGTACTTCGGTGATAACCGTGGATTTGAATAATCTGCTAACAGGGCAAAGCACGGGAGGAACATGGACAGATAGTGCTTCAACGGCAGTAACTTCGCCAATAACGATCAGCAGTTTTGCTGCGGGAACATACAGTTATACATATGCCGTTACCAATGCCTGCGGAACTGATACAGAAACAGTTCAGTTTACTGTTTTGGCAACGCCACAGCTAACTACCGTTAATATCGCAACTTCTCCAACCTGTATTGGGTCAGGAGCAGTTGTAAATCTTAACAATATGGTTGACGGGACGTATACGTTGCATTATGATTTATCAGGAAGCAATACTTTGACAGGCCAATCTGCAACGGTAACGATAACATCGGGCATAGGAAGCTTTACTATTCCAACAGCTTCAATCCCGAATGCAGGAACTACCGTAATTACGTTTACCAGCATCGTTAATACAACATCAAACTGCAGCAGCACGCTGACCAATGTTACAGCACAAATTGTCATCAGGCCTTTGGCTGATATTGATAATTCTAATTTGGCTATCCCTAATGTCTGCCTTGGTAATAATGTAGTGGTAAATATTGCAACAGCCACAAACCTTCCGGATGGTGTATACCAATTTAATTATTCGGTTCCGGGAGCAACCCCGGTTAATGGAAATTCAGGAAACGTAACGATAACCTCGGGAGTAGGGCAATTTACTATTCCTGCAGCATCATTTACAACAACAGGAAATTACACGTTGACGATCCTGGGGATAATTGCTTCTGCAGGCTGTACGAATCCAGGCGAAAATGCATCAGCAACATTTATGATTAGTCCAATTCCGAATACAAGCGGAGCAACCGTTTCTGCCGCTGCCACCTGTATTAATGTTGGCAGCCTCATAAGAATTTCGGGAGCAAGCGGGCTACCGGATGGAACCTATAATGTTACCTATCAATTGACCGGAGCCAATTCGGGAACGGCTACTATTTCATTAACATTTACCGGTGGTGCTGCAACATTTACCATTCCGGGAACGGATATCGTAAATAATGGCGATACGACAATTACACTGAATAACCTGACTTCAGCCTCCACAAGCTGTGGTGCGACCGGAACGGCTTTTCCTGCGGCAACTTTCACGGTTGCAGCATTGCCGGCACCTGAATTGATTGACAAAGGGGAACAATTCTGTGGATTGGATCAGCCGGCACCAACAGTAGCTGATTTGTCAGCCAATCTTGTAGGAACCCCAACCGTGACCTGGTACGATGCCATGACAGGTGGAAATGCTTACAGCCCTTCGGATTTATTGGTTGATGGGACTACGTATTATGCTGCTACCGTTTCGGTAAATGGTTGCGAAAGCACACGTCTGGCTGTTACAGTTGATCTTTCTTTCTGTGATATTATTATTCCGGATGGATTCTCTCCAAACAATGACGGGATCAATGATACATTTGAAATCCCAAACCTTGCAATCCAGTATCCTAATTTCAAATTGGAAATCTATAACCGCTATGGGAATATCGTTTATAAAGGAAATAGGAATGTGCCAAATTGGGACGGGACAACTACTGTAGGCGGATTAAACCTGGGAGACAAATTACTGCCGACAGGTGTTTATTTCTATATCCTTGATTTTAGCGACGGAATAAGAAAAGCAATCCAGGGCAGGGTATACCTAAACAGATAATGGCGAAATGAGTGAAACTATGAAACATAAAATTATAAAATACCTCTTAGTGCTGCTTGTTGTTTTTTTAACATCAAAATTAAATGCGCAGCAGGATCCGCAGTTTACTCATTATATGTACAACATGAGTGTCATTAACCCTGCATACGCAACAGAAAATGCCGATGTGATCAACATAGGAGGATTATACCGTGCACAATGGGTAGGCATAGAAGGAGCACCTACGACACAAACCTTTTTTGCGCACAAGCCTTTGTCCAAAAGAGTGGAAGTGGGTTTGTCTGTAGTTCATGATGAAATTGGAAATGTTGTAAAAGAGAATAATATCTATGCTGATTTTGCCTATGTTTTGCCGCTAAATGAAAGCCTGAGGCTCTCCTTGGGATTAAAGGCTGGGGTTACGCTATTTGATACCAATTTCAACGGATTTGTATTGACCGATCCGGTTCCCGATCCGGCATTCCAGAATAATATCAGCCAGACATTCCCTAATATTGGAGCAGGGATGTACCTGTTCGGTTCCAATTATTATTGGGGGCTTTCGGCACCCAACCTGATGACTTCCCGCCATATGGAAACTATCAATGGCCATGCGGGAAGCGGAGTAGAATCCATACACTTTTTCATGACCGGTGGTTATGTCTTTACATTCAATGGCAATGATAACCTGAAATTAAAACCGGCCTTTATGGCTAAAGGAGTGGAAGGCGCGCCGTTATCACTTGATGTGACAGCCAATATACTGATCAATAATAAATTTGAGCTTGGAGCCGGCTACAGGATTGGGGACTCGGTTAGTGGCCTTGCAAGTTTTTATGTAACACCTAATCTTAGGATTGGCTATTCTTATGATTATACCCTTACCAATCTGGATGCATTCAATTCGGGTTCGCACGAAGTCTTTTTGCTGTTTGACCTCGACCTGAACAAACTTTCATCCAATGGTAACGGATACGACAAATCACCGCGATTCTTTTAAAAATGAAAATGATGAAAAAATATACTTACATACTTTTTGTTTTTTGCAGTATCACCACTCTTTTTGCCCAAAAAAAAGCCAGTGTAAAACAGGCTGATGCCCTGTTTAAAAGCCGTTCGTACGTAAAGGCAGCAGAAGCTTATGAGCAGCTGCCTCAAACCAAACACGTATTGCAGAACCTGGGTGATTGTTATTATTACAACTTCCAGATGCCCAATGCCGTCAAAGCTTATGGGCAACTGTTTTTTACTTTCAAGGACAGTGTGAAAAAAGAGGTTTATTTCAGGTATGCCAATGCGCTGAAAGGTACCAAGGATTTTGATAAAGGGGATGCGATCATGGGAGAATATTTAGGCTATGAGCAGAATACGCCTAAGTTTATGAAGAACATTACCCGAAATACGCCCAACAGCTTTAAGCTGCAGATGATGTCCAAAAATAGGACCAACGGGGATTTCGGGATTTCATTTTACGGTGATAAAGTAGTGTTCTCATCACTGCGCAATGCAAATGCGAAAGGAGCTTACGGCTGGAACGACAGGCCTTACCTCGATTTGTTTACGGCTACCGTCAGCAAAGATGGGCAATTGACCAAAGTGGAGCCTTTTCCGGGTGAAATCAATACCAAGAAACACGAAAGCAACGCGACGTTCAGCGCCGATCTGAAAACGATGTATTTCAATCGCAGTGGAGACAAACGAATTAAAATCGGTGACGAAAAGATAGCCACGATCAAAATTTATAAGGCAGAATTCAAAGACGGAAAATGGGGCAATGCAACGATGCTTCCTTTTTCGAGCGATTCCTATTCGGTAGAGCATCCGTTTTTGACCAAAGACGGGAAGAAGCTTTATTTTTCCAGTGATATGCCTGGATCTTTAGGCTCTTTTGATATTTATGTTGTAGATGTCAATGAAGACGGTACTTACAGCCAGCCAAAGAATTTAGGCGATGTCATCAATACCAATCAAAGGGAGCAATTTCCTTTCGTGACCGAAGACGGAACCTTGTACTTTGCATCTGACGGGCATCAGGGAAATGGAAACCTCGATGTGTTCATGAGCCAGAAATTAAGCGATACCGAATTTGACAAACCACTCAACCTGGGCTCAACTATCAACAGCGAAATGGATGATTTCAACTTTATTCTTGATGAACAAAAAAATCAGGGCTATTTCGCATCTAACCGCACTGGCGATGACAACCTGTACACTTTCGTACAGGAAGAAAACAAATTGCAGTACCTGGTTGAAGGTGAAGTGCGCGATATGAAATCGATGCAGCTTTTACCGGGTTCGACAGTAAAGTTATTTGACGAAGCAGGCAACCTACTGGAAGAAGTGGTTGTGGGCAAAGATGGCGCATTTACGTTCAATACCGAGCCTAACAAAAAATATAAGATTATGGCCTTCAAGGATTTCTATATCCCGGCCGAAGCCACGTTTGATACCAGCCAGAAAGGAAAGGTTTATATCGATCTGCAAATGAAAGTGGAGTCGTATTATGACGCAGAAGACATTATCAATAAAAAAGAAGACGGAACGGTACTCATCGACCTGGAAAATATTTATTTCGATTTGGATAAATGGGACATCAAGCCACAGGCCGCCGCCGTTTTGGATATATTGGTGGGTATTTTGAAAAAATACCCTTATATGGAAATCGAGATTGGCTCGCATACCGATTCGCGCGCGTCTGATATGTACAACCTGAGGCTTTCCAACAAAAGGGCAGCGTCGGCATTGGAATACCTGGTGCAGAACGGTATCGAAAGACGGAGGCTGCGTTCCATCGGTTATGGCGAATCCAAGCCGCTTATCATCTGCCCAAGCAATGATTGTACCGAAGCCGAGCATGCTGCAAACCGCAGGTGTACCTTCATGATCTTAAAATAGGAGTTAGTTATTGTTGTTTATAGTTAGGATTTGAATTTTGAAAAATGCGTACAGATTAGGGTGCGCATTTTTTTTATCTATTCGTCCTGAATCCGTACTTTTGTGATTCAACAGACACTACTATGAAGAAGTTCACCACATTTGTACTTTTGCTTTTTATTTCTAACGCTTTCGCACAGGAAAGGCCTAAACTGGTCGTTGGCATCGTGGTCGATCAGATGAAAATGGAGTACCTGTACCGTTTCCAAAGTGAGTTCTCGGATAACGGTTTCAGGCGATTAATGAAAGATGGCTATACATTTTATAACATGCATTACAATTATATGCCAACCTATACTGCCCCCGGCCATGCCTCAATTTATACTGGAACGACCCCGGCCATACACGGAATCGTAAGCAATGAATGGTATAGCAGGACACAGGCAAAAGAAAGGTACTGCACGGATGATGCTTCTGTATCGGGTTTGGGCTTTAGCGCTAAAGGCGAAGGCGAAATGTCGCCAAAGAACCTTCAGGCAACAACCATCACGGACGAGCTTCGTTTGTCAACCAATTTCAAAGGGAAAGTAATCGGGATCAGCATCAAGGACCGCGGGGCAATACTGCCGGCCGGGCATTTTGCCAACTGGGCATTTTGGTACAGCAAAACAGGAAATTTTATTTCCAGTACTTTTTATGGCGATAAATTACCGCAGTGGGTAAACGATTTCAATTCGAAAAAAGGCTATATGAATTACATCAACCAGGGCTGGGATCTGTTAAAAGATGCAGCGGCTTACGATGAAAGCCTGCCGGACGATAATCCGTATGAAGGCAAATTATACAAAGTGGACAAGCCTGTTTTTCCGTATGACCTGAAAGCAATGTATGATAAAAACGATGCAGGGGTTTTGAGGGCAACGCCATATGGGAACAATTATGTTGCCGATTTTGCCAAATCCGCTGTCGAAAATGAAGCTTTAGGAAAGGATGACGTGACCGATTTCCTTGCAGTAAGTTTTTCCTCGACGGATTACGTCGGCCATATCCTTGGCCCGCGTTCAATGGAGTTAGAGGATATTTATCTGCGTTTGGACCTGACCATTGCCGATTTTTTAAAATACCTCGACAAAACTGTAGGAAAAGGAAATTATCTGGTTTTCCTTACCGCAGATCATGCCGGGGCTGAAAATGCACGTTTTCTTAACGATCATAAATACGATGTGACCAATCTTGACGGCAAAGAACTTGCCAAAGATGTGAAGAAATTTTCCACAGCTGCTTTTGGAGAGGATTTGGTTATAGAATACGGTAGTTTTAATTTGTATCTGGATAAGGAAAAAATCAAAAATAAAGGTTTGGATCTGGTCAAGGTCAAGCAGGCTTTCAAGGAGTACCTGATGACCCAAAATTACGTAAAGCGCGTTTATACTGAAGAAGAAATCCTGGCCAATCCGGGTGCAGATTACCACCTGAATTGTATTGCCAAAGGTTATGATGCAAGGGAAAATGGCGACCTGATTGTTTTGTTCAAGCCCGGGTTTATCGAATATGGGCCAACGGGAACTTCGCACGGAACGACCTGGAGTTATGATACGAACGTGCCGTTGCTGTTTTACGGATGGCACATCAAAAAAGGTGAAAGCCACGAAAAGAAATTCATCACGCAAATAGCCCCTACGTTGGCACAAAAGCTGAAAATCACAATTCCAAACGGAACCGAATCACAAGTGTTAACGGAGATTTTTGGGAAATAATTAAAAAGCCCGGAAATTAATTTCCGGGCTTTTTGGTTTTATAAGTCAATCATAATCTGATTCTGCAATAAATCATCAAAGGTTTCGTGTTTCCTTATCAAATGGCCTTTGCCGTTTTTCCATAAAACTTCGGCCGGTTTGTAACGCGAATTATAATTGGAAGACATAGAAAAGCAATAGGCTCCTGCATTCCTGAAACAAAGGATGTCGCCTTCATGGATTTCGGCTATCCTTCGGTTGTTCGCAAAGGTATCGGTTTCGCAGATGTAACCAACAACGGTATAGAAGCGTTCCTTGCCCTTTGGGTTCGAAATGTTTTCAATATTGTGCTGCGAACCATAAAACATCGGGCGGATCAGATGATTGAAGCCGCTGTCGATTCCGGCAAAAACTGTTGATGTGGTTTGTTTTACCACATTTACTTTTGCCAAAAAATACCCGGCTTCGCTAACCAAAAATTTCCCCGGTTCGAAAGCCAAAGTCAATTCGCGCCCATATTCCTTTTCGAATTCCTTGAAACGCCTGGTTAGTTTTTTTCCCAATTCCTCAATATTGGTTTCGATATCATCTTTTTTATACGGAACCTTAAACCCGGAACCAAAGTCAAGGAACTGTAGGTCTTTGAATTGCCTTGCGGTATCAAAGAGGATTTCGGATGCATACAAAAACACTTCGATATCCAAAATATCGGAACCGGTATGCATGTGGATGCCGTTAATGTTCATTTTCGTATTTTCTACAATCCTTAGAACATGCGGAATCTGGTAAATCGAAATTCCGAATTTACTGTCGATATGCCCCACAGAAATGTTCTCATTGCCACCTGCCATAACATGAGGATTGATTCTTATGCAAACTGGGACTTTTGGGTATTTGGCACCAAAATGCTCCAAAACCGAAAGGTTGTCTATATTGATCTGAACGCCCATTTTGGCTACTTCCTCAATCTCTTCAAAAGAAACGCCATTGGGTGTAAAGATGATTTTGTCCGGAGTGAACCCGGCATGCAGGCCCAACTGGACTTCTTGTATAGAAACCGTATCCAGGCCCGAACCCAGATTGTTCAGAAGTTTTAATATGGAGATATTCGACAAGGCTTTCATCGCATAATTAATGCGAAGCTTTTCCACCTTGAAGGCATTGGTCAGGCGCTTGTATTGAAATTCAATCTTTTGAGCATCATAAACGTATAACGGGTTTCCGAACTGTTCTGCTAAATCAAGTAATTGTTTGGGCTGCATGATTCTGTTTTTTGTAAAGATATGAAATAGGCATAAAAAAAGAGCCATTCGGCTCTTTTGATATTAGTATAAACTCGGATACTGATTTGGTTTTGCTTCGTGCATAATCGCATACACTTTTTCAAAGACATCTTCTGCCGAAGGTTTTGAGAAATAATCACCATCGGTTCCATAAGCCGGGCGATGTGCTTTTGATGCCAATGTCTGTGGCTGGCTGTCCAAATGCAGGTAGGCGTTTTGCTGGTCAACAATCTGCTGCAAAATAAATGCGCTTGCACCTCCGGGAACATCTTCATCAATTACCAATAAACGGTTGGTTTTCTTTACAGATTTTGCACAGTCTTGGTTGATGTCAAATGGCAGCAGCGATTGAGCATCGATGATCTCAACATCAATCCCAATTTCCTGTAGCTCTTTTGCCGCCTGTTCGATGATCCTCAATGTCGAGCCGTAGGAAACAATAGTGATGTCGCTTCCTGTTTTAATGGTTTCGACAACACCGATCGGAGTTTTGAATTCGCCCAGGTTGGTTGGCATTTTTTCTTTCAGGCGGTAACCGTTAAGGCATTCCACTACCAAAGCCGGTTCGTCTGTTTCTAATAAAGTATTGTAAAAACCTGCCGCTTTGGTCATATTTCTTGGTACCAAAACATGTATCCCACGGATGGCATTGATGATCATTCCCATTGGTGAACCTGAATGCCAGATACCTTCCAGCCTGTGGCCGCGTGTCCGTACAATAAGCGGTGCTTTCTGTCTTCCTTTCGTGCGGTATTGCAATGTAGCCAGATCATCGCTCATGATCTGGATCGCATATAATAAATAATCTAAATACTGTATTTCGGCAATAGGGCGTAAGCCACGCATTGCCATTCCGATTCCCTGCCCCAAAATCGTAGCTTCACGGATCCCGGCATCAGCCACACGGAGTTCTCCGTATTTTTCCTGCATGCCTTCCAAGCCTTGGTTCACGTCGCCAATATTCCCTGCATCTTCACCAAAAACCAAAGCTTCAGGGTATTTTGAGAAAATAGCATCAAAATTGTCGCGCAAAACCAAACGCGCGTCAACATCTTCAGAATTATCATAGGTTGGGGCAACTTCTTTTGCTTTCAAAACATTTTTATCCGATTCCGAAAACAAATGCGAGCTGAATTTTGGCTGGATTTTTTCGGTATAATTGGTTATCCATGCTGCCAGCTGTTGCCTACCGTTTTCATTGACAATCAATCGTAAAACCTTACGGGCGGTTGATAAAATTTCTTTGCGGATAGGTTCTTTTATTGCGGCTAAATCTGAAGCTTCTTTCTCTATGAAAGCCTGTTTTGAACTTGATGCCGCAATCGAATTCAACAATGAAACGAGCTCCTGCTGTTCTTCTTTCATTGGCGCGACAAATGCAGTCCAGGCCGCTTTCTTGCCTTCCAGGACTTGTTTTTTAGCTTCAGTGTCGATGGTGTCCAGTTCTTCAGCGGTGGCCAGTTCATTTTGGATTAGCCACTTTCTCATTTGGGCCAAACAATCAAATTCGGCTTCCCACCCTAAGCGTTCAGCGTTTTTATAACGCTCGTGCGAACCTGAAGTCGAATGTCCTTGCGGCTGTGTCAGCTGCTGGACGTGTATCAAAACCGGAACGTGCTCTTCACGGGCAATTTCGGCCGCTTTTTCATAGGTTGCCACAAGCGCAGGATAATCCCAGCCTTTAACGGTTAGGATTTCATAACCTTTCGTTTCTTCATCACGTTGGAAACCTTTTAAGATCTCCGATATATTTTCTTTTGTCGTCTGATGCCTTGCATGTACTGAAATTCCGTATTCGTCATCCCAAACGCTGATGACCATTGGAACCTGTAAAACACCAGCTGCATTTATTGTCTCAAAAAATAAGCCTTCTGAAGTTGAAGCATTTCCGATAGTTCCCCAGGCAATTTCATTGCCGTTGCTGGAGAAGTTGGAAAATCCTTCCAAACCACGAACATTCCTATAGATTTTCGATGCCTGTGCCAATCCTAATAACCGTGGCATTTGCCCGGCAGTGGGAGAGATGTCGGCACTTGAATTTTTTTGCTGTGTCAGGTTTTTCCAATTCCCGTTTTCATCAATGGAATGTGTCGAAAAATGGCCACCCATCTGGCGCCCGGCGCTCATAGGATCGTGCTCTAAATCAGAATGCCCGTATAAGCCGGCAAAAAACTGCTGGATGGACAGATGACCGATAGCCATCATGAAAGTCTGGTCGCGGTAATAGCCCGAACGGAAATCACCGTTTTGGAAAGCTTTAGCCATGGCTAATTGCGGGACTTCCTTCCCATCTCCAAAAATCCCGAATTTTGCTTTCCCGGTCAATACTTCCTTTCGTCCCAGCAGACTACATTCCCTGCTTATGGTAGCAATTTTGTAATCATTCAATACTTCTGTTTTGAAGTCTTCAAATGTGATTTCTGTTTTAGATGTAGTCTCAGACATAGTGGTAAATTATTTCATGAAGTAACAAATTTAAACAAAAAGCAGTAACAAAGTACATCTTCGGAAGAAAATATGGTTTTGATTATCTGTAATTTATTGGCTTTATAAATTGGTTACGTTGAAAAATATTCAATAAAAAGCCAAATATTCGGAATAATATTTAAAATAAGATGAATTTAATGGTCTTTTAAAACCATTTTCTTGTGAAAAGATTGATGAGGGTTTCTGGTCGAAAAGTGGCAATAAAACGTATTCTTTCGCCATAATTTTGTTGGCCAATTTCCCACCCATTATTAGAATAAACAGGAAAAAACAATTCGAAATAATCGGTTACAAGATTCAGGCGGATTCCGCTGTCGTATACAAATTTGGGCCCAACATCTTTGTTCTTCATAGCCCCGATATCCCCATATACATCAATCCAGTTCCAAATCGTATAACAGGCATTTGCGGTTGCCAACCAACGGTTTGCGGTGCGGGTTTCCAACATCGATTTAAAAAAACCATCCGATACGATTGATTGCTGGCTGAAAATTCCGGTTTTCTCGGACCGGCCCAGGTATTCGCTTTCAAAAAGATAATCTGATGGCCTGTCCAGGCCAAAATCAAAATAGTCAGAAGTGGTTTTATTGTGCAGGAATGTCCCGGCAAACAAGCGCAGGTTCAGTGTCCGGTTATTGTCATACAATCTTCTGTACTGAATTTCCGAAGCCAGTTTCCCAAAGCTTTTTTCAAACTGGAAATCGGCCAAAAACGAAATGTGGTTGCGTACCTCAGTTTTCGTATTGATGTATTTTGCATTAAAAACCGCGTAATTCTCGCTGTTTTCATCGGTTACAAAAGTCGTTTTTTCTTTACTGACAATGATGTCTTTTATGATAATGGACTGTTTCCTGTTATCCCGAAGGTTATCGGGCCTGAAGCTCATGACGATTGTTGGCGCGAGCTTTGTGTAATACGCATCGGGCGCATAATGCAGGTAATTCCCTGCAAATATGTAGCGCATGGAATACAGGTTGCTGTCGCGGTAATATTGGTTCACATACAGGTAGGCTTTCCCGGATAAGCTTCTTGTTTTGGTGGAAATGGTCGGATTCAGGTCAAAATTGAACGGCTTATCCAAAATCGTTTTGTTGTGAAAACGCAAACCGGGTAAGAATCCGTCGTATAAATTGTATTCGAGTGTTGGGATAAAAACCACCTGGTTGTAGTACGGGTCTTCCAGATCTTTGAAGAAAATAAACTTCAGCGGGCGGTTCAGGTGAAACGGGCGCAGCGATTGCCAATTGTTCCGCCTGTTGAATTCGGGTATTTCATTGTTGTAATTAATGACAATCTTTTCGGCATCATTTCTTGGAAGCGTATAAATGCTGTCTTTATCAATGCTGCCATACCATTTTTTGAAAACCACGTTTTTGTCCTTGATCCCATAGATGGAAATCGGGACATCAGTTCCGGTCTTGTTTTTTATTGAAAAGCTGACGCTGTCTTTGGTTTTCGAAACTTTATCAAATTTATAATCGATGATATCGCGTGAATTGACCATTACCTTATAAAACCAATCTATGTTTTTTGGCGAATTTCTTGCCAGCATTTCCGTAAAATCAGACGAGCTCGTCTGCGTTGTTTTATTTTGGCTGATAAACTCTTTAATGCTATTTGGAACCGTGTTGTCTTCAAGATAACTGTCGAGATAGTTTAAGCTCAGGCCGGCTTTGTATTTTGATGCAATTTTTTCATTGAAACGGATCAGCGAATTTTTTGGGCTTGATAATGGCTGGTCTAAATTCTTGCGGGCCATCAGCATGTACAGGTAGCTGTATTGGCCGTTGAATTCCTGCGAAACCAGGTTGTAGCCTTTCAGTAATCTCAGTTTGGCCACATTGCCCATCATCTTGCTGTCGGGATGGTACTCCTCAATGTATTTCATCATCGTATACACCTGTATGGCATCATAAACCCAGTAATCCTTTCTCGGGTCAAGCTGCAAAGAAGTGTGCAGGTAATTGTTGAGATAAGTTTTGAGGAATTTGATTTCGTATAAAAAATCATCTGGGAACGGACTTATGAATAGTGGCAGCTGATTGAGCCCATAAAACGGGTTCTTGTCGTAATCTGTCTGTGAAACGGTTATTTTTTCGTACGGATATTTGCCCAGGTGCTCGTTGACATAGCCTACAATCTGGTCAACGATAATGGCGCGCTGCACCTCATTGAGCTTTTTGTCCTTTAGGCTTGAAACGACTTCAAAGTTTCCGTTTTTATAAAATTCGAAATCTTTTTTAGTGTCTAAAAACAAATTAAAATCCAAACGGTTCTTGCCCGAAAGCTGATAAACAACCAGGCCGTTTTCGGTTGTTTTTTGGGTTTCATTCAAATCAGAATTCAGGTCAAAATTTGACGCAGCCTTTATTTCCAGATCATAATCGCAAACGGCATTCGCACAATCATCAAGATTTAGATTGTTGTATTTGATAAAAGCGTGGTTTTCGTAACGAGCCGGTGCGAGGAAGCAGTTTTTAAGATACATTTTCCCGTTTTCGCCATAGCCGTATTTGGTAAAGCGGTCGTTCGGGATTTTGATTTTATAGCGTAATGAAATCGTAGCTTTTTCATTGGGAAGCAATTTGTCCTTAAGTTGTACCTCAATGACATCGGCTACTTTTTCATCCCTTTTCCACTGTAATGCGATATTCGAATCCGTAATTGTGATGTCGAAAGTGCGGCCCCGGTCTTTCTCTTTTGCCAAATGGAAAGCCCTTTCGAATTCGTCTGAAAAGCGCGCCGCCAAAGCCGTGTTTTTTGAAGAATAGCCATTCATCCAGTCATTGAGTACAATGCTGGTTAAGGTGTCTCCCGTTTGGTTGAAAAAAACCAATTCCTGCTGGACCGTCAGTACTTTTTGCTCGTTGTCAACATCCACAACCATTTTGGAATGATGTTGCGCAAAAGCAGCCTGAAATATCAGCAGTAAAAGAAGTTGGGCTTTCTTCAATTTCAATAAGTTTTTGGAAAGAACCAATATGCCGCAGCATATTGGTCCAGTTTTTTGTTCCTAGAAGTTAGGGCTAAGATTGTATTTTTTGTAGAAATTATCCAAAACTTCAACTACTTCATCTTCAGTGTCGACAATCTTGATTAGGTTCATATCGTCGGGATTGGCATTCTTTTCCTTATCAATCATGACGTTCTTGATCCATTCCATCAAGCCTGACCAAAATTCGGTCCCGACTAAAATAATTGGGAATTTACCGATTTTTTTGGTTTGGATCAATGTAACGGCTTCGAAGAATTCGTCCAAAGTCCCAAATCCGCCCGGCATTACCACGAATCCCTGCGAATATTTGACAAACATTACCTTGCGGACAAAGAAATAATCAAAGTTCAGGTTCTTGTCTTTATCGATATACGGATTGTAATGCTGCTCAAATGGCAGTTCGATGTTCAGCCCTACCGAAGTCCCGCCACCGTTGTGCGCGCCTTTGTTTCCGGCTTCCATGATCCCGGGGCCGCCACCGGTGATTACGCCGTATCCGGCTTTGCTGATTTTATAGGCAATCCTTTCGGCTAATTGGTAGTACTTGTTGTCTGGTTTTGTACGGGCCGAACCAAAAATCGATACACATGGGCCAATACGCGCCATGGTTTCGTATCCGTTAACAAACTCCGACATGATTTTAAAAATTGCCCAAGAGTCGTTAGTCCTTATTTCATTCCAGGGTTTTTGTTGTAATTTATCCTGAATTCTGTCATCTTCACTGGTATACTGTTCTTTCATGTATTCAAAATTTTTTAAGCCTGCTAAAGTAGATATTATTTTAAATTATAAATTATAAATTTTGAATTGTTTGCCATTTATAATTTAGAATTCGAAATTTATAATAATTTTTTCTGTTCCCATTCCCATTTCAGCAATGAATAGCAGTCAGAATCTTCATTTACGCCATCAACCACATAGTCTTCGCGCATCACGCCTTCTTTTGTAAAGCCATAACGCAATAATAATCTTAATGACGGTTCGTTTTCTGCAGCAATCAAAGCTTCAATCCTGTGGAGCTTCAATTCGGTGAAGCCATATTTCAAAACTGCTTCCAGGGCTTCTGTCATGAAACCTTTGCGTTTTTCGCCTTCATTTCGCATATTGTAAAAAACTTCAGCGCGGTTATGCGAAGCCGCCCAGGTATGGAAGCCGCATTCTCCTATTGGCAGGCCGGTTTCCTTATCGGTCAGCAAAAAGAAAAACAGTGAAATGCGATGGGTTTCCATGCCTTTTTCGTGCATCGTTCTGTAATGTTCAAATCCATCATCATCAAAACCAAAAAAAGCCTTGATTTCTTCTTTGGATTTGGTGTTGTACAATTCGTGTATGATCCCGGGCGTAATGCTTTTTAGGATTAGCCGTGGTGTTGTGATTTCAATTTGATTGGTCATATGTGCTATTTTAAATTTTAAATTATTCTGTTCTTTTCATTCAAAATTCAAAATTTATAGTAATTTACTAAAGTTCTTTTTTAAGGAATTCAGCTGTATAACTTTTCTTGCTTTTGATGATTTCTTCCGGGGTTCCCGCTGCAACTACCTGCCCGCCGCCTTTTCCTCCTTCAGGACCGATGTCAATGATGTAATCGGCCAGCTTGATGACATCCATATTGTGTTCGATAATCAAAATCGTGTTGCCTTTGTCCACCAGCTTGTTGATGACATCCATCAGCACGCGGATGTCCTCAAAGTGCAGCCCGGTTGTAGGTTCGTCCATAATGTAGAACGTATTCCCGGTATCTTTTTTGGATAATTCGGTCGCCAGTTTGATGCGCTGTGCCTCACCGCCCGAAAGCGTGGTGCTTTGCTGCCCCAAAGTGATATAGCCCAAGCCGACATCCTGGATCGCGAATGACGCGAGCTTGGACAAGCAAGAGCTGCTGGGACGCCCCGCGCTGCTGATCGGCGGCGACAAGAACGGCGCGGTGTGGTCGGGGGCGTTTGAGCGCGTTGAGCCGATCGGGGCGCTGCGCGGCGAGAGCAAGAGCGACCGGCCGAGCTTCATCGGGATCGGGTACACGGGCAAGTGGCCGAAAGGGGAGAAGGGGAACAAGCCGTGACCCGCCAGAACACTCCGATTCTGCGGCGGGTGGCGGTCACGCTTGCGGTGGGTGCGGCGGTGACGGCTGCGGCTCACCTGCTTGATCCGTGGGCGGTGGCTCACCTGACCGATCGGACGCTGCAGCACGCGTGGTGGTACAAACCGCTGCGGTGGCTGGGGGATGGACGCACGTGGGCAGTCGTCGGCTTCGTCTTGCTGGCAATTGAGTTCAAGATTGGCCGGCTGTGGCGCACGGGTTCGCCGAAACTTCCGGTGCCGGGAACGGCGCTGCTTGCGCTGTCGGTCGGTATCGGCGGCCTCGCGGCGGAGGCGCTCAAGCCGCTCATCGGACGCAAACGGCCCGAGGATGTGACGGGGGGGGGGGCGGGGTACGAGTTCTGGTCGTGGTCGAAACGCATCCCGTGGTCGGATTGCGGCATCCCGTCGAGCCACACGGCGGTGGTGTTCAGTGCCGCGGCGGCCCTGTGGTTCATCGACAAGCGGCTGGGAGTGCTGGTGGGGCTGCTTGGGTGCGGGACGGCGCTGACGCGGATCGTGAACGCCAACCACTACTTCTCCGACACGGTAGCGGGAGCGGTATTGGGGATCGCCGCGGGACAGGTGGCGGCATGGTTACTGCGGGACAAAGGCTCGGGGGTTGCGACCGCTACCCTCCGCCCGGAGTAAACGCTTGGGCACGCTCGACCGGTACATTGCGCACAGTTCCTGATCAACGCTGTGTTGCTGGCGGTGATGCTCGCGGCGTTCATCGTCGCGGTGGACGTCTCGCTGAACGTCGACGAGTACCTGCACCGCGCTGACGAGACCTCGGGCGGGGCGACGGGGCTGCGGCGGGCGCTGGTGACTGTGCTGCTGGTGTGGGACCTTTGGTGGCCGCGGCTGCTGCAGCTTTTGAACTTTTCGAGCGGTTTGGTGCTGGTGGGGGCGATGTCGTTCACGCTCGCGCAGCTTGTGCGGCATCGCGAGCTTGTGGCGATGATGGCGGGCGGCGTGTCCCTCTACCGCGCCGCGCGGCCTGTGCTTGTGACGGCTGCACTGCTGCTGGGGTTGCAGGTGGCGAGCCAGGAGCTCGTGCTGCCGCAGCTTGCGCCGTTGCTCTCCCGGAGCATCAAGGACGCCGGGAAGCGAGAGTTCGACCGGTATCAACTGCCGCTGATCAGCGATCGCGCAGGGCGGGTGCTGACGGCGCGGGAGTTTGACCCCAACTCCGGCACGGTGACGGGTCTGTATGTGCTCGAGCGCGACAACGCGGGCCGGGCGGTGAGGCGGATCACCGCCGAAAAGGGGGTTTGGGATGCCGGAGCGGGTGCGTGGAAGCTGACCGGAGGCATTGGACGGTCGATGCGTCTTGGAGAGATCTCGCCGACCGATCCTCAGGCGCGTTCGGGCGAGCCTGTGGCGAGCGTATCGACGAGCGTGGACCCGACGGTGCTGCTGGCGAACAAGTACCGCTTCTATTCGCAGACGCTCTCGTGGGCGCAGTTGTTTGAAGGAATCGGGCTGCCGAACCTGCCGCAGAGCATGCGCGACGACCTGTCGCGGATCGCGTGGGGGCGAGTGTCGACGCTGATCGGCACGATGCTGAGCATGGTGATCTGCCTGCCGTACTTCCTCACGCGTGAGCCGAAGAACATGGTGGTGCAGAGCCTCAAGGCGGCGCCTGTCGCCGTCGGGACCCTGATGGGGACCATTCTGGGCGCGGCGGCGCCGATCCCCAGCGACCTGCTGCCGCCGTGGCTGGCGGCCTTCGTGCCGGTGCTGGCGATGCTGCCGATTGCGATCGCTCAGGGGACGAGCGTGCGGACATAAGACCTTTCACCACGGAGGTCACGGAGGGCCACGGAGAAAGGCAAAGAGAGAAGAAATGGCCAAGGCAAGCGGCCTCGAAATTCACGGGCCACAGGCGCACGGCGACGTACCCACTTCTCGTTTTCTGCCTTTCTCCGTGGCCCTCCGTGGCACTCCGTGGTGAACGCCTTCATCGGCGGCGTTTGTGTATGATGCCCCGCCATGGCGTCGGTCGTGTTCTACTTTCAGGTGCACCAGCCGTACCGGCTCCGCCGGTACTCGGTGTTCGATTCCGATCCGTTCTACTTCGACAGTCAAAAGAACGGCGAGATCGCCCGCAAAGTGGCCGACAAGTGCTACCGGCCGATGACCAACTTGGTGCTCGACCTAGTGAAGCGGCACGAGGGGCGGTTCCGGGTGTCGTACGCCATCACGGGTGTCGCGCTCGACCAGTTCGCTGAGTACACGCCGGACGTGATCGACATCTTCAAGCGTCTGGCCGATACGGGGTGCTGCGAGTTCGTGGGGGAGACGTACCACCACTCGCTGGCGTTCCTCTACTCGCGCGAGGAGTTCAAGGCGCAGGTCGATGCGCACACCAAGAAGATCCAGAGCCTGTTCGGCCAGACGCCGACGGTCTTCCGCAACACCGAGCTGATCTTCAGCAACGACATTGCTCGCTACGTCGCTTCAATGACTGGGCCCGACGGCAAGCCGCGGTTCTACGGGCAGATCTGCGAAGGGACCGACCCGCTGCTCGGCTACCGCTCCCCCAACTTCCTGTACCGCACACCAGGCACCGGCGCCGGGCATGGCGGCAAACCGTTCGGCCTGCTGCTGAAGAACTACCGCCTGAGCGACGACATCGCTTTCCGCTTCTCTAATCGCGGCTGGCCCGAGTGGCCGCTGAGCGCCGAGAAGTTCGCCGGCTGGGTGAACCAGATCAACGGCAACGGCAACGTCTGCAACCTGTTCATGGACTACGAGACCTTCGGCGAGCACCAGTGGGCCGAGACGGGGATCTTCAAGTTCATGGACGCGATGCCTGAGAAGGTCTTCGACGTCAACCCCGGGCAGAACGAGTTTCTCACGCCGACGCAAGCGTTCCAGAAGTACGACGCCGTCGGCGAGTACGACGTGCCGCACATGATCAGTTGGGCCGACACCGAGCGAGATCTCTCGGCGTGGCTGGGCAATGCGATGCAGAGCAACGCCCTCAACGAGGCGTATCGCCTGGAGCGGCTCGTGCGGCAGAAACTCGAGCGGGCGGCCGCTGCGGGTGACGACGCGGCCAAACGCCAAGCTCAGTACGTGCTCGACGACTGGCGCAAGCTGACGACCAGCGACCACTACTACTACATGTGCACCAAGTACTGGGCCGACGGCGACGTGCACAAATACTTCAGCCCGTATGAGAGCCCGTACGACGCGTACATCAACTTTATGAACGTGCTGGACAACCTGCGGAGCCGCGCGGCGGGGTGAGGCGTAGCCCGCGTCTCAAACGTGCAGTCGACCGAGCGTTCGCACCAGTCCGCCGGCGATCTTGTCGAGCGTGGCTTGTTGCTTGTGGTCGACCAAGGCGCCATCCGGCGTAAAGGCTTCGTTTGCAGCGCTGACCGAGAGCTGCGCGGGAAGCACAAGCACGCCGATGTTGCCAAGGATCGCTCGCAGGTGGACCAGGCCGCGGAGGCCGCCGAGCTTGCCAGGGCTTGCGGACACCAGAGAGGCGGCTTTACCCTCGAAGCAAGAGAGCCCGGGCTCGACCCCCTGTCGGCCCGACTCAGCCCATCCGCCCTGACGCGACACCCAGTCGATCGCGTTCTTGAGCGCACCGGAGACCGAAGAGTTGTACTCGGGTGAGGCGATGAGCAGCCCCTGGTGGCTCCAGAAGAGCTGCTTGAGCTTGACAGCGTTCTCAGGAAGACCGTTGGCCTCGATGTCGCCGTCATAGATCGGCAGCGGGTAGTCACGCAGGCGGACGAGCGTGGCCTGCCCGCCGTGGGCATCGACCGCCTTGGCGGCTTGCACCGCGAGCCTGTGGTTGAACGACGCTGCGCGGAGGCTGCCGGCGAAGACGAGGACTTTGGGAGTGGACACTGTGCGGCTCCTGGTAAGAACGAGCGTAGAGCCCCGCGTCAAGCCGCGGAAAAATGTCGGCCTCTGCACACGTCAACGGAACGCTTCCGGGTGCGCCCGTTTGATGCGGGAGATGAATCCGTCTGCTTCAGCGCCGGGCATCGCGCCGGTGTCTCTCAGCCACGAGACCAGATCAACCTCGACGCGAGGGAACACTGAAACGCCGTCGACGGTTGTGAAGCGGTGATCGGCGCCTGCGTACTCGCGGTACGAGAGGTTCGTCATTCCTGCGGCGTCAAAGGCGTCGCGCACGGCGCGGGCGCTGGCGACCGGCACGTTCATATCAGCGTCGCCGTGGATAAGCAGAACGGGGACGTGTACGTTGAGCAGGTCATCGAGGGGTCGCTCGAAGGCGTAGCTGGCCCAGCGCCGGTACGGGTGACCGTACCAACGTTTGTCACTCTGCGGGTTGGCGCGGATATCGGCGAAGATTGCGTCGAGATCGGCCTCGGAATGAACGCCCATCTGCGGCGGGAGAGCCCGCCACATTGAACGGAGTTCGTCTGCCTGGGCCATGCCCCCACCGCTGCCGAGAAGAACAACGTGCGTGATGCGTGGTTCGCGCGCAGCGGCCGCCGCTGCCACATCGCCCCCTTCGCTAGCGCCACCAGTAGGACCGGCCCGCCTGCATTGCGTCTGCTGAGGTCGTCGCGGATCATGGTCAACGTGTCGGTGACGCGGACTTGCTTCATGGCGAAACGTTCGGCATCGTTCGGCGACACCAGCCCTTCCTTTGTCACGCCTCGGCGTTCGATCATCACGACGTCGAGCCCCATCGCCGCCGCGGCGGCCATCTTTTCTGTCGCGTTCAGCGCCGAGCGGTCGTCGGAACCCTGGACGTAGTAGACGACGCCGCGCGGGCTGGCGAAGCGAGGGTGGTCGCCATCCCAATCCATCAGGCGGTAGCGGATGAGGCGGTAGCCGTCGTCAGCGGCGAGCGATGATGTTTCGGTGGCGATGGTGACGCTCGTTCGGGCGCACGAAGCGAGCAGGAGCAGGCCAAGCAGAGCGATTGCTCGGAAGGTGGGCATGATCAGGTATACATGCTTGAGCCAAGGGCGCTGCAACAGATTGGCTGCGCCGTGCTTAGCAGGACTAAGGCGCTCGTGCTTGCGTGACGCAGGGAATAAGGCAACCGCTGCGCGGACTCATTGGCTTCCGGCTTTCGTGCGCTCCGCTCCCGAAAGCACGGGGCTCTCATGGGAACGAAATACCGGAACGGGCGCACGACTCGACGAGCCGGCCGATCTCCTCGCGGGTCGGCGGGCGTGCCGGGCCCGGCGTGTACGAAGCAGCAACCGCCTCGCCGCACTCGGCGAACATCGACTCAATGGCCGCGGGCAGACAGATGACCAGCATGCGGGCGGACTTGTCAGTGTCGTTGCGGAAGGTGTGCGTGCGGCCGGGCAACAGCGTGATCGTTTCACCCGGGCCCAGCGTGCGCGAAGCGCCGTTCTCGGTGCACGTCACGCGTCCTTCAATGACCACGAAGACCTCGGTCTCGCGCGTGTGGATGTGCGGGGGCGGCCCGCCGCCAGGCGGGATCACCGCGTCGATGAGCATGTAGCCGCCGTTGGTCTCGGCGCTCGTCGCGCGGAAGGTGTACAAGTCGTTGACCATCAGGTACGTCTGGCCGACGCTGGGAACTGGGCGTGGTGCTTGGCTCATGCCGGATCGTACCGTGCGACGCGCGGCGTTAGCCGCGGCCCAACGCAGCCATGATCCGCTTTCGCAGTTCCGCTGCATCCGCCTTACCGGCAGCAAGTTTGGCCGCAGCGCCGACAATCCGGCCCGCCGCCGCTTCTTTGCCCGCACGCACATCGGCCGCGGCCTGTGGATTGGCGTCTATCGCCTGCTGCACCCAGCCGTCGATTGCGCTGTCGTCGCGCACCAGGAGCAGCCCGCGCTGCTGAGCGAGCGCCTGCGGATCGACGTTCTGGTTTGCTGATTCACACAGGAGGCCGAACAGTTCGTCGGCGCCAGCGGCGGAGACCGAACCGGCCTCGCGCAGTGCCGCGAGCTTGCCGACGGACGGCGGCGAGATGCCGAGCGACGAGATGAGCACGGGTTCGGTTTCGGATGCGGCGGCGTTGCGCTCATTCGCTCGCTTGGCGCCGCTTTGAAGCAGCAGGTTGGCGATGACTTTGCCCGAACGTGAGTCGGCCACGCCGGCGGCAACGGCGGCGTCGCAAGCGGACTCGAAAAAGTCCGACACAGCACGCTCATCGATCAACGCCGCGGCCTCCTTGGTGGTTAGCGAATACTGCTTCACATAGCGGCGCAGGCGCGCGAGGGGCATCGCGGGCATCCGCTCGCGCAGCGTGTCGACCATCGGCCGGTCGATCGCGACGGGGAGCAGGTCAGGGTCGGGGAAGTAGCGGTAGTCGTGCGCATCTTCCTTCTCGCGCATCACAAAGGTCGTGTTCTTGTGGTCGTCCCACGAGCGGGTCTGCTTCATCCCCGGGCCCATCACGCGCCCGTCTTTGAGCCACCGCTGCGGCTGCTCGCGCCGCTCGTATTCGATCGCACCGCGCACGGCCTTGAAGCTGTTGAGGTTCTTCACCTCCACGATCGGCGTCTTCACCAGCCGCCCGTCGTTCAGCGTGAGGTGACAGTTGATGTTCGGCTCAAACCGCATGTGCCCTTCCTGCAGCACGCCCTCGCTGGCGCCGAGGAAGCGGCAGATGTCGCGGAGCGTCTGGCAGAAGACGACCGCCTCTTCGGCGGTGTCGAAGTCCGGCTGTGTCACTACTTCCAGCAGCGCGGTGCCCGCGCGGTTCAGGTCGAGGATCGAGTGATCGATCGCTCCGCCGCCGGGCGCTTCGTGCAGGAGCTTGCCGGCGTCTTCCTCCAGGTGCGCACGGATGATGCCGATGCGCTTGGGCAATGCGTCATGATCGACCGCCACCGCGCCACCCTTCTGCTGATCGGAAGGCAGCGGGCTTGGGATATCAATTGAGCCGTCGAAGCAGAGCGGCCGGTCGTACTGGCTGATCTGGTACCCCTTGGGCATGTCGGCGTAGAAATAGCTCTTGCGGTCCCAGCGGGTGACGTCGGCGATCGAGCAGTTCAGAGCAAGTCCGACCTGGACCGAGAGCTCGACCGCACGCCGGTTCAGCACCGGCAGCGCGCCGGGCAACCCGAGTACCACCGGGTCGATGCACGTGTTCGGGCCGGTGTCGGCATATCCCGTGTGCGCCGGGCTCAGGGCGCGGCTGAACACCTTCGTGGCACATGAGAGTTCGATGTGCACCTCAAGGCCGACGACAAGCTTGACCGCCGTGATCTCTGGGACAGACATGCGGCGATAGTACGACAACGCCCTCTGGGCACGGTTCTCTATATGCTGGTGGAGATGGCCGCACCCTCGTCCGAAGCACCCACGTTCCGCCTGTTCACATTCGGCAACCTCGGCATGGTGTTGCTGACGATCGGCTTGTTCCTTGTGCCTTTGCGATTCGCGACTCACGCCACGCACTCGCCTCTGTTGACGACGCTCACCAGCGGCGCTGTGATCGGCGGCTGCTTCGCTCTGGGCGTTCTGCTCGTTGCCGTCATGTTCTGGAACGGCAGGCTGAACACAGCGGAACGGTCCGCGATCGAGCAGGTCGCCCGCTTGAGCATCGACGACGCGCGGGCTGCCGCTCTGGCCGCAATCGAGGGCACCGTTCACTTCACCTCCCAACCGGCCCGCTCACCCACCGACCCGACCCTGCCGCCGACTCTGCGCGACCTGTTCGATCGATTCGAGCGCGTGGAGTACCGGACGCTCGCCGGATCGTCAATGGCCGTCTTCGATCGGGGATACGCGGTCCCGCTCAACTTCTGCTCTAACGCCGTCGGCGCAGGCCGGTTCTCCTCGCTGCTCGAGATCGCTGTGGATGTGCCCACCGGGCGGGCGTTTATGACAAGCAGGAACAGTTCGGTCAAGCAGAGCGACAAGTCAATCACGGACCCGCGATTAAGTCATCCATCCATCTGGCATCTCATCGCATACTTCGCGGCACGATCAAGCCTCGCCGATCTTCGGCGGCAGGGGCAGCGTCTGGGAGCGTGAGCGACCTGTCAAAGATGCGAACTGGCACAATCGGACCGTGTATTCTGCCGCACATGGACCGTGAACTGTGGCGTTTTCGATCACGCATGTGGCGGCTCTTCGCGATCCTGTTTCTCGCAGTCGCCGGTTCCGGCTTCTTCATTGATGCTCAGTTTGGTCCGTTGTTTGGTGCGACCTGGCTCGTCGCCGGCGCCCTCGGCGCCGTCGGGGCAGTGTTCCTGTACGGCGTGTGGTTCGTGTACCGAGTGTTGCGACCGAGCAAGCAGTTCGCCGTTATTCAGGACAGCCTCCGCGCACTCAACGCGGACCTCGACGCACTTTCGCCCGAGCAGGCGCGTCTGGCGGTGTGCGAGTCGATCGAGCGTAACGCTGTTGTCAGCGTTGTGCCCGCCTCGGGCAACGCCCCACTTCCCGGTACGATGCACAACGATGTGCAGCGACTCTTCGGCGCGTTCGAAAGACTAACCGTGCAGCTTCCCGTGATGAAGGGCCACACGATGGTCTTTGACAAGGCGCTGGTAGCGCCCTTCACGCACAACTCCGATGGAGTCGTCATTGGATACTGGGGCGTTCCAGAACAGAAAATCGTCGTGCACACTGCCACTGGACGGACGTCACTCCACCGTCCGCCGTTTTCGCCCGGCGAGTTGGCGAAAGCGATCGGCGATCCTGTGCAATCCAGGCCGTCGCTGTGGCACTTCCTGCTCAGCCACCTCGCCCACATGGAGTCGGCGTTGAGCAGAATCAAGCCCACGCAACCCAGCACGTAGCCGCTGCGGCAACCGTTACCGTGGTTACACCCGCGCAAGCATCCGCTCGCCCGGCTCTGACACCATTGGGAGCGGCTGCTTCCGCAGCCAGCGCCCAAGCCGCCGCCAGCGCACGTGCAGCCGGTGCAGCCCCAATACCAACAGTCGCGGCGGTTGAACGACCGGCAGCGACACACTGACCCATTTCACCTGAAGAACTGACATGGCAAGGCTCCTGAGCCGCGCCTCTCCGCGTTCAACGTGAACGAGGCCGCGGCGAACACGCGCCGCCGATGTCTCCACCGGCGGCGGTCGCAAGAAGGAAGAAATCCGAAGAATCGGGAGGAGGGGGCGTAGCGCCTGCAGGGCGTCCGCGGGGCGGGCGGTGGCAGAACGGCGACCATTCAGCCCGTGGGGTCGCGACGCGCCGCCTGCATCGGCGAGCGCACGGAGACCGCGCACGGCGGGGTGTTCGCCGTCACTGTCAACGCTCCGCCCCGTTCGGAGCGGCCGCGGCGCACGTCCTGCGTGACCCGCTGCGTACCGGGCGTGGTTGCCCGGCACGCAGCCTCACCTTGAGGGCGTGCGACCGCCGCGGCGGAGAAAAAGCGCCCCCTCGGGCCCTTCACCGCCGTTGCTGCGTTGCGTTACACCAGCATTAGATCGAGATCACAACCATTGAGCACCTCCCATCGTGGCGCAGCCGGCCTTCGTGCCGGCGGCGCGGACAAACAAACATCGAGTTCCAAAACGAAACGGCCTCGGAGGATGCCTCCGAGGCCGCATGGATGAACCGTATCGAGGGTCCTATTCAGCGTCGGATGCCGCAAACCTCCAGGATTTTCGAGTCGGAACGCATCATCGGACACCTCCTGACAGCCGGTCTCGCACTTTGCGAGCCGGGAATTGGGGCCAAGCGTACACCCTTTTTCGGCTTCGTCAAGGCGCGGATGCAGAATTCTCTGCTTGTTTTTGAGTTGAGCCTCAGTCGCAGCGTGTTGCGTTCCGCTCTCAGATTTGATTAGCGCAGCCAGCCGAGCGATGTAAGCGTCGCCATCGCATGCTCGTCGCTCAGCCACGACACGTCGGTCGTGGGCTCGCTTGGCGACAGCGTGTGCACGCTCGGGCCAACCGGTGACCAGACCGCGGCGTCGGTCGGACCAAACAGCGCGAGCGTCGGCGTGCCGAGTTGCGCCGCAAGATGCGCCGGCCCGCTATCGGCGCTCACAACGCACCTCGCTTGGCGCAGCACGTTCGCGAGGTCGCTCAGACGGTTCACGTATCCGCTCCAGTGTCCGCGCTTCACCAGCTCGTTGAACGCGGCCTGCTCTTTCTTCGAAAACACATCTTGCTCAACCGGACCCGCGATGACCTGAATGCGCAGTGCGGGGTGCGCAGTGCGAACACGATCGAAGAGCGTCCCCCATCGTTCCAGTGCCCACCGTTTGTGCTTGCCTCCCGCGCCGACCGCGAAGACCACTGGCCCGCGCGTCGGCGGCCGGGCATCCACGCGACCGAACGGCTCGACACGGAACCGCCGCCACAGCGCACTACGAGTGACACTCGCTGGAGGCCCCGCGATCACGACCTCCGCCCGCGGGAACGTTTCACGCGCCGCGGCCAACCAGCGCCGGCCGCCTTCAGTTGTGTCATCGGCCAGGAACGACACCAGCACGTCAATACCCGGTCCTTCTTCGATCGGTCCTCGCTCCCCCTGCCACAGCGGCGTCCAGCGCGGCCCATCGAGCGCCACGTGCGACACAATCGGCGCGCCGAGTTGCTGGTTCAGCTCGATCGCCGCCAAGCGTCCGAGCGAATCGGCCGTCACCAGTTTCACCACGTGTTCCTGCCGCGCCAGTGCCCGCAGCAGCGGCCAGATCAGCACGCTGTCGCCGAGCGCTCCGCATGCACGACCGCCACGTTCACGCAGCCCCCTTCTTCTTTGCGCACGGCGCTTACTGCGCGGCGTGGTGAGCCGCCGTTCGAGCGCACTTAGCACGCGAGACATGATGCGGGCTTCCTTGGCAGCTCCGGCCGCGAGCTCTTTGATGCTCCGCGGCGGGCCGCCGTCCCATCCGTACCGCTGCTGAAGCAACGTGCGCTCGGTCTCGGGCAAAGATTGAGCTGCCGTTCGCAACGACGCAGATGGAGTCGTCCATGATTGCCATGGCGAAACCGCGCGCGTCCAATCCTCGAGATCGCCGGCCCGAACAGCGCGGCCTCCCTCCGACTGCCAGCGCAGTCACCGTGCGGCTCAGCTCCATGCTTGCCACGCCCGCCAAGCGACCGGTGGTCGGATCGAATCGGTCTACCGACGCGATCAGCGTCGCGAGACCTCGTGTGAGAAGCGCACGCGACTGCTCAAGCGGCAGTTCTGTCAACGGCGTGCTGAGCTGCACTTCAACTGTCCGCAGAAACAGCAGTTGCTCCCCACGGATAAGTTCAGCTTTGAGAGCCGCGGCCCAACGCAGGTCGGTCACAATCCGGTCGACGATCAAGGCCGCCGGACGCGTCCGGTCGAGTCCGCGAGCCGCACTTTGAGCCCGTGAAACCAGCGCCCAGTATGCAAACGCCTGTGCGCGCTCCGCGAGCGGATCAGGCCAACCCGCCCGTACGGCATCCGCCACATGTTCGGCGATGCTCGATGCCCCCGGCGCGCCCAAGCCCGTGCGAGCAGCCGCGTCAGTCAGGAACCGTTCGCCCGCGCCGTCGCGCTCGATGACCTCCGCCGCCGCGGCCGGAATCGCCAGCCGCACCGACCGGCAGCGTTCGGCGACCTGCCGTGTACGTGATCGGAACACCGTCGCGCGGCTCTTGCCCAGCCGGCCGGCGATCGCCTTCGACTTCACGCCCGTCCGCATCGCTCGCTCAACCAAGCGACGCTGCCGCGGCGTCACCACGCCCTTTGGTGTCGGCAAGGCATCTGCCGCCTTCTTTCGCGGCGCTCGCTTCTTGCCGGCGCCGCCCAACCCCTCGCGCTTCTCGACCGCCTTCACGATCGATGCGCCGAACACGTTCATGGCACGCCCGCGCTCGAGCGCCACGCGCCGCCCGAGCAGCCCTCGGGTCCGCAGCCGTTCCACCGTCTTCCGCGATACCCCCCACCGCTTCAACAGGTCGTCGGTCGTCAGCCACTGCGGCGGAGACAGTTCATCCCGCTTGAATTGTGCTCGCCGAGACAAGCGGTCGAGCAGCGCCGCCAGGTCACGGTGCAGCGCATCGCCGGGAATCAGTTCCGGCTCCGCAATGTCTGGGCGAAATCCCGTGATCTGGAAGACGACGAAGTCCTCCGGGTAGACCGTCGCGGGATCGACCAACGCGGCCAACTTCTCAGCACGCACTGTGTGCCGTCGCGCCGCCGCGGGCGGTGCGAACCGCAGCTCGTGAGCGATTCGCTCAAGCGCGGCAACCCGGAGTGTGAGCAGGCGAGGCACGGCGGGTGATGGTTGGCGGCAAAAGCACGGGCCGACGCCAATAAGAGCCGAGCCCCGTAAGGGGCCGGCACATATGCGCCGATTGCACCAACCCAGTCAATCAGCCCGAGGTCTTACCACCCTCCACTCTTACGCCGTCTGCGGAGCGTTCATCTCCGCCCACCGCGGCTCGATCTTGGGCAACAAACCAAGCGCCGCGCACTCACTGAGAAACCGCGCCACCGCCGCTCGCTGCGGTTTCCCGATGTCGTACCGCAGGAACTCGGTCACATACCGCGTCGCCAGGTCGCGCGGCCAGCGGCGTTCGTCCACCGCCCGGTCGATCAGCCACTGCGTCCGCATCAGGTTCCGCCGCCGCTGGCGGTCCAACAGCGCCGCCGTCGTCTGGATCTTCAGGGCCGACGCGTCCGCAGCGCGGCACATCCACACCGCGTACACAAACGGCAACCCGGTCCACGCCTTCCACTGCTCGCCCAGATCAAGCTGGTGCGGGTAACGCACCGCTGGAGGCGAATCGGTCACGACCTTGTCGCCGATCAACAACAGTGTCTCCGGCCATTCAGACGACTCACTCGCTCCCCCCACTTCCACGCGCTCGCGTGCATCAAAGTCCACAACTTTCACATTCCGCCCGAAGCACTGCTTCAACAGCACGCGCGCAAGCATCACGCTGGTGTGGCTGTCAGTGTCGGCGTGCAGCGTCGTCACCTGATCCAGCGGCACCTGGCTGAACAGCCGCACGGTCAGCGTCGGGCCGTCGCACCCGATGCCGCCGGCCGGCACAAGCGTGAGCGGTACCGTCGAGCTTGCAAAGTCCACCACGCTTGCCAGCGCCAGATCAACACCCCCCCCGCTCAGCATCGCCCCAAGCTTGGCTGGGACCGCCGCCACCAGATCAAGTTCGGTGTGTTTCTCAAGCCCCTCTACCAGCGGCAGGGTGTTGAGGTATTTGACGTAGCCGAGGCTCACACGCTCCATAGAGCCAAGGCTATGAGCCGCGTCCGTACCATGCTGCGGTGACCTCCTTTCCTACTCGATTCCCGGTAATCTGCGGACCCACCGCCGGCGGCAAGACCGCCGCGGCCGTCGCGCTCGCCCACCTGCTGCGCGAGCGCGGCTTCACCGCCGAGGTCATCACTGCCGACGCCTACCAGATTTACAAAGGCATGGACATCGGCACCGCTAAACCGTCGCTCGCCGAGCGCGAGGGCGTTCCCCACCACCTGATCGACCTCATCGAACCGACCGAGCGGTTCACCCTCGACCAGTGGCTCGGCGCCGCCGAGGCCAAGATTGACGAATTGAAATCACGCGGTGTCATTCCGATCGTCGTCGGCGGCACCCACCTCTACATTAAGGCCCTCATGGAGGGGCTCTTCGAAGGTCCCGCCGCTGATCCGGTGCTCCGCGCCCAACTCGAAGCGATGCCCCCCGCCGACCGTCGCGCGGAGTTGGAACGCATTGATCCTGCCGCAGCCGTGCGCATCCACCCCAATGACCTCCGCCGCACCGTCCGAGCTCTAGAGGTTTTCCGACTGACCGGCAAGCCGATCACCGAGCACCAAGGCCAGTGGGACCGTCCAGGCGGTGCGCGGCCCGATGCCCAGCTTGTCGCGCTGAACTGGCCGACCGAACTCCTCAACCGCCGCATCAATGCGCGCGTGAAGCAGATGATGGAACAAGGCCTCCTTGACGAGGTCCGCCGGATCGCCGCCGCCCCCGGCTTCGGCCCACAGGCCGGAGAGGCCTTGGGGTATAAGCAATTACGTCCATTATTAAATGGACAAAATCAGCCCCGCCAAAGCTCTATCGAAGAAGCGATCGAACGGATCAAAATAGAGACCCGCCGCTTTGGTAAAAACCAGAGGACGTGGTTGAAACGACTATCCCTTATTCAGGGGTGTCTGGCGATCGACGCTTCGGCTCAAACGAGCCAGCAGATCGCGCAAACCATTGCAAAATCAATACTTAACGATTGATCCCCCGATGAATAGCGTGCTCACCCGTCCGGAATTGCTTCATCCGAGTCCGAGAAGCAACCGAAACTGAAGGCCGCACCCGTGGCGTATGGATGACCGTCGAACCGAGGCGGAGGGGGAGAGGGAACGGGTTTCCACCCGGCTTGCCCTTGACAGGAGGGGCGGGGGGGTGCTTTCCTGTGGGTTCGTTTGGGGCTCCTTACCACTCTTATGGCTAAACGCTCGCCGACAACCAAGACAGCCGCCTCCAAATCGACCGCCCGTGGCAAGGCGAAGGTCGAGGATGCGCCATTTGAAGATGGTGTAGCCGTAGAGGTAGACGAGGCGGAGGCCGAGTCAGGCGAAGGTGGTGGTTCCGGGCGGGGCAAGCACCTGGTGATCGTGGAGTCGCCAGCCAAGGCCAAGACGATCAACAAGTACCTGGGTTCCGACTACAAGGTGCTCGCGTCGGTCGGGCATGTTCGTGATCTGCCGAGCAAAAACCCCAAGGGCGTCAAGAGCCCGGTTCCCGGCGTGGACCTTGAGCATGACTTCGCACCCACGTACGGCGTGCTCGAAGGCAAGGGCAAGGTCATCGGTGAGCTGAAGAAATCGGCCCGCAGCGCCAAGAGCATCTGGTTCGCAACCGACCCCGACCGCGAGGGCGAGGCGATCGCGTGGCACTTGGCCGAGGAGCTTGGGGTCAACCCGCTGACCGCCAAGCGCGTCGAGTTCAACGCCATTACCAAGGCGGAGATCTACAAGGCGTTCGAGCACCCGCGTCCGATCGACATGGACCGCGTGAACGCGCAGCAGGCGCGGTGCGTGCTCGACCGCATCGTCGGTTACCAGGTGTCGCCGCTGCTGTGGAAGAAGGTCGCCCGAGGCCTGAGCGCCGGGCGCGTGCAGAGCGTCGCGGTGCGCCTGATCGTCGAGCGCGAGCGTGAGATCCGCGCGTTCATCCCCGACGAGTACTACCAGATCAACGCCAACTTCACGTCCGACATCGCCAAGGCCGCGGGGCTCGCGACGGCGTGGGCGGCTGAGCTGAAGAAGACCAACGAGAAGGGCGAGGGGCCGACCGTCAAGGAACTTTCGCGCTGGCTTGCCGAGCACGGCGGGCTTCGTGCCGAGCTTGTTGAAGTCGGCGGTGAGAAGTTCGAGCTCGGCTCGGTGGGCGACGCGAGCGAAGCGACCGCTGAGAAACTCGCGGCCCGCGCCAAGCGGCTCGCCGAGATCGCCGGCTTGAAGAACGTGCGCGTCGACGTCGTTGAAGACGAGAAGGGCAAAGGCCCGGCCAAGTTCGTCCGCACCGTGACCGGCACGATCGACACCACGACCAAGTACAAGGTCTCGGGGATCGAGACCAAGCGGACGACGACGCGTCCGTCGGCGCCGTTCATCACCAGCACGCTGCAACAGGCCGCGAGCACGCGGCTCGGCTTCGGCGCGCGTCGCACGATGACCGCCGCGCAGCAGCTCTACCAGGGCGTCGATATTCCCGGCGAGGGCCCGGTCGCGCTCATCACGTACATGCGTACCGACAGCACCCGCATCAGCGGCGAGGCGCTGACGATGGTGCGCGAGTACATCCCGCAGGCGTTCGGGCCCAAATACCTGCCCGAGAAACCCAACTTCTTCGGCAGCACAAACAAGGATGCGCAGGATGCGCACGAAGCGATCCGTCCGACGAGCATGGCGTACCCACCCAACGCCAAGCTGAAGAATGCGCTGAAGCCCGACCTGTTCCGGCTCTACCAGATCATCTGGGAGCGGTTCGTCGCTTGCCAAATGGTCCCCGCGGAGTGGGAGTCGGTCTCGGCGATGATCACCGGCGGTACCGATCCGAGCACGCCGCTCACCTTCAAGGCAACCGGGCGCACGCTGATCTTCGACGGCTTCTACAAGGCCACCGGCGTGCCGCAGAGCGCCGACGAGCAGACGCTGCCCAAGCTCGCCGAGGGGACGCCGATGGCCCCCTTCTCGATCACGCCGCAGCAGAAGTTCACGCAGCCCCCGCCGCGCTACAGCGAGGCGAGCCTGATCAAGATGCTCGAGTCAGAGGGCATCGGCCGCCCGTCGACGTACGCGAGCATCATCAGCGTGATCCAGGACCGCAAGTACGTCGAGCAGCTCGACCGGCGGTTCTACTCGACCGACATCGGCGAGGTCGTGACGGACATGCTGATCCAGGCGTTTCCCGACCTGATGGACATCGGGTACACGCGCGACATGGAGAAGCAGCTCGACCGTGTGGAAGAAGACCACATCGACTGGGTCGACATGCTCCACAAGTTCTACGGGCCCTTCAAGAAGCGGCTCGGCGAAGTGGAGACGACGCTCACGCACGCCAAGGCTGAGACGACGCCCGCACCGTACACCTGCCCGCAGTGCGGCTCGCCCACGGTGTATCGCCTGGGCAAGAGCGGCAAGTTCCTCTCCTGCAGCGCCTATCCCGACTGCAAGTACGCGGCGCCCGTCGATCGCGAGGGCAAGCCCAAGCAAGTCGACACGACCAACGTCGCGTGCGTGAAGTGCTCGCGTCCGATGCAGCTTCGCACCGGTCGCTTCGGCAAGTTCCTCTCGTGCAGCGGATACGGCGACAAGAAGAACCCGTGCGACGGCATCCTGAAGCTCGACAAGGCCGGGCACGCCGTCGCGCCCACGCCGCCGCCGTTCACGCCCGAACCGCCCATCCCGTGCGCTAAGTGCGGCAAGCCCAACTACCTGCGTCCGGGCAAATACGGCCCGTGGCTCGGCTGCTCGAACTTCCCCAAATGCCGCGGCCGCGGCGACTTCAAGGGCCTGCCCGAGAAGGAGAAGGAGCGCCTGCTCAAGCTGCTTGAGGCGCACCAGAAGGCCCACCCGGCGATGACTGTGCGCACGCTTGAGGGGACACCGCTGACCGGGTTCGACGGCAAGCCGCTGCCCGGCGTGCCGAAGATCGATCAGCCTGCGGGCGCCGACGCCGCTGATGTCGGTCCCGTCGAGGAATGAGCAGACTGTCGGGCACGCTGCGCGCCTCCGTTACACTGAGCGCCGGGAGTCTCCATGAACGACCCGTCCTCGCAATCGCCCTTTGAGCCGGCGCCTTCGCCGCCCGTCGCTCCGCCTGTGATCTTCGCGCCGCCCACGGCGCCGGGCGCCATCCCGCCCACGCCGCCCGCCGGCGGCCTTGCGCTCGCATCGATGGTGCTCGGCATCGTCGGCGTGTTCACTTCCTTGTTTGGGTTCCTGTGTTTCATCGTTTCGCCGGTCGGCGCGGCTGCCGGTCTGATCGCGATCGTTTTAGGTTGGATCAGTCTCGCCAAGCGCAAGCCCAAACGCGGCATGGCGATCACCGGCGTGATCACCGGCGCCGCCGCGTTGCTGTTCGTGGCTGGGTACGGCGTGATGATGTGGCTCCTGCTGTCGAACATGTCAACCGGTTTCACCGCAACGACCGTGCAGGGCGCTTCGTCGGCGAGCAACATGCAAACGCTCAACGGTGGTCTTGCGTCCTACGCGGCCGCTCATCAGGGGCAGTACCCGCCCGCGGTCGGCTGGGAGCAGGCGCTTCAGCCGTACATCGGGAGCATCAACGCATACGACGCGCCCGCCGCGACTGGGACGAATCAGCCAACGTACATCTACGCGGGACCGCCGCCGTCAAACGGCTCGTCGCCTGGGTACGTCGTTTTGTATGAGAACCCGGCGCTGCCGCTCACCCGGTACGCGGTGCTCAAGGCCGACGGCGCCGTGATCTATCGCACGAAGCAGGAACTGCTGCAGATGCTGAGCAATCAAGCAGCCGCACCATAACGAGCGGCCAGCTCGCAGCCTCCTGAAGCGTGGCAAGAGTGGTCGCATCAACGCGTTCAGGTTGCTGTTCACGCCTGCTTACCCACTGCTGGTCGTACCCACAAGGGCCCCTGAGCGGGCGTCGCTTCGCACCTCTCTGGCCGCCTGGCACACGCAATTGAGCACGTCATCGCTACTCGCCGTGCATATGGCCCCACTGGCATCCGATGCCTTATCGGCACCCTCAAAACAAAGAGGTCACCGATGTCGTGGGATGGTTCATTGGCTCGACTGATCAAGCGCGTGCTTGCCTCAACGATCGCGCTACGCGACCGGACACCGTTCCGCGTGCGCGTCGCCGGTGCGTTGGCGGTCTGTTTGGCTCCTGCGGTGCTGGTGGTCGCCTATTCGTCGGTCACGCTCAGCGCAACGCTCGCTGACTCAGAGCACGAAGCCGACGTCGATGACGTGGGCAAGGACGCCGCGTTGGCGGCCGGTTCTGCGCTGCAGGTCCGCCGCTATGAGAAGGACGTTCTGCTTTCCTGCCGGGACCTGGCGGCGCAAGACGAGTATGTGAAGCTCTGGAAGCAGGCGTGTGCCGAGACGCTCAAGGTGCTGCAAGAGATCAGCGGCCACACTGCTCCCAACAGCCCGCTTGCCGACGCGCCGGCGCACGAATCGATCCAGCGGCTGCTTGACGGCTTTCCCGAATATCAGCAGACTGTCGAGCAGCTCGTGGCTGAGAGCCGCGCACAGCACGAGCCTGACGCAGTCGTGCTGAACAACCGTCTTTCGGCGTACAAGCAGGTTGTTCGCGACGCTATCACGGTCTGCCAGGAGCTGAACTCGACGTACACCGATCGTGCGCTTCCGGCTGAGGAAGCGGTGCACGAAGGGCTCGGCAAGCTGGCAACGACGCTCGCCGTCAGCTCGGTCATTACCGCGGCGCTGGGGTTCGTTTCCGTGCTGCTCATCTCAAGCGTGCTGACGCGACGCATCCGTCGGCTCGGCAGGTTCGTCGACGCGGTGCGTGCCGGCGACCTCGACGCGCGTGTGACCGTGGGCGGCGCCGACGAAATCGGCCGCTTGTCGCTGGCGCTCAACAAAATGCTCGATGAGTTGTCGCAGTCGACCGCTCGCGAGCGTGCTGCGGCTGTCGCCGAGACCGAGGCGAGGGAGGGCGGTGAACTGAAGATGCGTTTCCTGGCCAACATGAGCCACGAGATCCGCACACCGATGACCGCGATCCTGGGGTTCACCGACCTGCTGCTGGACCCCAAACTCTCGGTGCAGAACCGCATGGCGTACACCGAGACGATCCGCCGCAACGGCAATCACCTGCTCGGGCTGATCAACGACGTGCTGGACCTCTCGAAGATCCAGGCGGAGAAAATGGCGCTCAGCGTCGGGCCCGCGCACGTCTGCAAGCTGGTGGCCGAGGCGGCCGCGATGGTCCGCGTGCGCGCCGCGGAGAAGAACCTCCCGCTCAACGTCGTGTACGAGTTCCCGATACCCGAGCACATCCAGACCGACGCGCTGCGGCTGCGCCAGGTACTGGTGAACCTGCTGAGCAACGCGGTGAAGTTCACCGAAAACGGCGCCGTGAAGCTGACCGCCCGCGCCGACGGCCTCAACGCGCCCACGCCGCACATCACCTTCATCGTCGCCGATAGCGGCGTCGGCATGTCCGCCGAGCAGGTGGCTGGGCTCTTCCACGCTTTCTCGCAGGTGGACGATTCAGCGACGCGCCGCTTCGGCGGCACGGGTCTTGGCCTGTGCATCAGCAAAGAGCTGGTCGAGCGCCTCGGCGGCTCTATGCGTGTGGAGAGCACCCGAGGCGTAGGGACGACGTTCACGGTGCAGATGCCCGTCGGCGACGTCAAGGGCATGCGCCTTGTATACAACGCCGAAGAAGCGCTGGCGGAAACCTCTACACCGCCGCCCATTGTGGCCGCGACCAAGCTCCAAGGCCGCATCCTGCTGGCCGAGGACGGCCCGGACAATCAGCGGCTCATCAAGCTCGTGCTCGCCAAGGCGGGCGCGGAGGTCGACGTCGTCGAGAACGGCCAGCTCGCGCTGGACGCAGCGCTCGCGGCCGAGCGCGACGGACGCCCGTACGACCTGGTGCTGATGGACATGCAGATGCCGGTGATGGACGGCTACAGCGCCACTTCCGGGCTGCGCGAGCGCGGCTACCGCCGCCCCATCGTCGCATTGACGGCCCACGCGATGCCGCACGATCGGCAGCGCTGCCTCCTCGCCGGCTGCGACGACTACACGACCAAGCCCATCGACCGCTCGGTCTTTTTGCCGCTGGTCCAGGGATTCATGGGATCAACGCCCGCGGCCGCCGCGGCGTGAACGGCGTCAGGCCGTAGCACGGCGCACGCGCTATGCACTGCGTTTTACCCATTCTCGACGACTGTCGCTGGAAACGCGAAGAATGATCTTGTGCGTGCCGCAGCCGTTCGCTTCTATCTCAGCGTCCGATATGTGCACCGAGCGTTCCTTGAAGAATTCTGATCGATGATCATGGCCTGATTTCTAATGTTGTATACTCGCCTTCGGTCGCGTAAAGGCTGCTTGGAGAGTTGAATGATTAAGCGAATTGCCGGATGTTTCGGACTTCTCTCGGCGATGTCCGTGGCCGCCCTTGCGTCTCAGGTACCGGAGAATATCGCACTTTCGGGTACGGCCGGGCCACTCGGCCCCGGTCTTCAGGGGCGCCGCTTCACCTACTTCACCTATTCCGCCGTGAACCAGAATGGACAGGTGGTCTTTGCTTCGTCGCTAGACGGCCCTCCCGGCTCGGGCCTGTGGTTTGCGGGAGATGGATCGATCACGCGCATTGTGCTCCAGTCTGACACAGCACCCGGTGTTCCGCCCACAACGCAGTTTCCAAGTTTCTCTTCGGCGACGCCTGGACTGACGTCAATGGGGCATGTGGGGTTCTTCGCTAACTTGAACAGCAACGTGTTGTCCAGTATTTCGGCGCAGTCAACGTGGGTGTGGCAGGCAGGCCAGCTCACGCTCGTAGCGCGTGGTTTCACGCAGGCGCCCGGCATGACGACAGGCGTCACGATGGCGCCGATCGGTTCTCTGATGATGAGCGGCGACGGCGGCGTCGCGTTCAACTCCGGCTTTGGGACCGAGTCAACCTACGGCGCCGGCGCAGACGCGTTCTGGAGGGGAACGCCCGGCTCAATCTCGCTAGTAGCCAAACGCGGAGACCCTGCGCCCGGCCTGCCAGCAGGGCCGACCATGACGACCGCCAACATATGGGGGATGAACGACTCGCGACAGTGCGCGGCGACCGCCTTCCTCACCGGTACGGGCGTCACCACTTCCAACTACCGAGCGGTCTACCGCGCCGGGACGCAAGGGCTGGAGCTGCTCGCTCGTCTTGGCGATCTCGCTCCCGGCGTGGGACAGTCACGCGTGTTCGTCGACTTCAGCATCACCCCGACGATCAATAACCTCGGGCAGATGGCGTTCGTGGGCTTTGTCAGCGGAAGTTCGACCTTCCCCTACTCGACAGAAGGAGTGTGGGTCGGCACGCCCGGCAACGTCGTGCTCGCCGCACGTGGCGGTGACCAGATCGCTGGCCAACCCACGGGGATGTACTACGGACGGACCTATCCGAACACGCCGGTCTGCCTGGGCGACGGCGGACACGTCGCGTTCCGCATGGATGCCTACGGGACGGGCGTTACGGGCTCAACTTCGACGGCCTTGTTCGCCGGCCTTCCGGGCAATGTCCGGCTTGTTGCGCGTGACGGAACACGTTTACCCGGCACGCCCGTCGGCGTGGTGGCGGGCTTCTTGGGGCTCAACGACCCCACTGTCAACAGCTCCGGGCAGGTTGCGTTCACGGCGACGCTCGCCGGAGTGGGAGTCGACGACACCAATCAGCGTGGCCTGTGGGCCGGACGGCCGGGGCGCTGCGGCTCATTGCTCGTACGGGTTCTCCGCTGATGTGCGGCGACGGCGTCTCACGAACGCTTTCGTCGATCACCTTCTCACCCGGCCACGCCGGAGTTCAAGGCAAAGGCTGCGGATTGGCGAACAACGGGTGGCTGACGTTCGCCGCGTTGTTTACGGACGGGAGGAGTGGGCTGTTCCGCACCAAGCTATCCGAGTGCGAGGCGGATCTGGGCAGCTCGGGAGGGCTCGCCGGGAGCGACGGCGCGCTAGACAATAACGACTTCATCGTGTTCATCAGCGCGTTCTTTGCCGGGGACCCCGCGGCGGACGTGGGCGAAGCCGGCGGGTGGCCTGGGGGCGACACGCTGCTGGACAACAACGATTTCATCGTGTTCATCGATCGCTTCTTCACAGGGTGCTGAGCCGGACGCCGGATGCCGAGCGCCCTGCTCTACACTGGCCGCGTGTTTAGCCCAATCTCAGACATTCTGGCCGACCTCCGCGCCGGCAAGATGGTGATCCTCACCGACGACGAGAAGCGTGAAAACGAGGGTGACATCATCCTCCCAGCGCAGTTCATCACGCCCGAGGCGGTGACGTTCATGCTGTCGGTCGCCCGCGGCTACATGTGTCTCTCGCTCACCGAGGCCGACTGCGACCGGCTGGAGCTGCACCCGCAGGCGGCCAACAACACCACCGTTCGCGGCACAGCGTTCACCGTCTCGATCGACCTGCACCCCAAGTTCGGCGGCACGACCGGCGTGAGCGCGCGAGCGGGCCAAGTGCATCCAGATGGCCATCGATCCCAAGCACGGGCCGGAGGACTTCGTCCGTCCGGGTCACATCAACCCGCTGCGCTCGCGCGACGGCGGCGTGCTGGTGCGCACCGGTCAGACCGAAGGTTCGCTGGACCTCTGCCGCCTCGCCGGCCTCACGCCCGCGGCCGTGATCATCGAGATCATGCGCGACGACGGTGAGATGGCGCGCGTGCCCGACCTGATCGAAATCGCCAAGAAGCACGGGCTGAAGATGTGTTCAGTGGCGCAGATCATCGAGCACCGCCTGGCGCGCGAGAGCCTTGTGAAGCGCCTGGAGCCCGCATCGGGCACGGCGCTGCGCACGCGCTACGGCACCTTTAACGTCGTCGCGTACGAGTCGGTGGTCGATCCGCTGCCGCACGTCGCGCTCACGCTCGGCGGCGTCGGTGATCTTGATGCGCACGGGCGGCCCTTGGAGCAGGACAAGCCCACGCTGGTCCGCATGCACCGGCGCACGCTGCTGGGCGACGTCTTCGAGCAGCTCTCAGGTGAAGGTTCAGGCCCTTCCGGTCATGATCAACTTGCGGCGTCGATGCAGGCCATTCAGCGCGAGGGCGCGGCGCCATCGTCTACCTGCGCCCTGAGGGCGGCGGGCCGGGCGGCGCGGCGCTCGATAGTTCGCTCGAGTCGCGGCTCCAGTCGATCCGGCGCGGGAGTGATGGCAAGGGCGCGAATCCCGATATCCCCGACCTCGCTGCTCATCACGCCAGCAACGCGCTGCCGACGCACATGCGCGAGTTCGGCATCGGCGGGCAGATCCTGCGCAACCTGGGGATCAGCAAGCTCCGCCTGCTCACCAACCACACCGCCGAACTCCCCGGCCTTGAAGCGTTCGGGCTCGAAATCGTCGAGCGTGTGAAGGTCGGGCGGCAGTAGCCGATCACAGTCCTGTTTCTTCGCCGGTATACGCAGCAGCCGTGAGCAAGTGTGTTTCACATTCCTCTCACGGCCCGACGCCAGCTCCTGCCTAGCGGCGCGAAAACACTCCCGCGGTCCTGCCGTTGGGGCTTCGCGGGGTCGCGGTGCATATCCCACAGGAGACTCAATATGATGAAGTTCATTGCCGGCACGACTGCCGGGATGTTGGCGTTTGCAGCTGTTTGTGCGACCGGATTCAAGGCTCCAGGAGCGGCCGCCGACCCGCGCGACGGCCAAAAGCAGCCGCGCGATCTCAGTGCGATGATGTCGAAGGCTGAGGAATTGGGCAGGGTTGGGCCGCGGCACGCGATCCTGAACCAGTTCGTCGGCTCGTGGGAGTGTCAGACGAAGGTGTGGTGCCCGATGCAGACGGAGCCGATCGATTCGCGCGGCACGATGAACGTCCGTCAGATCAATGACGGCCGGTTCGTGCAGGGTGATTACAAGGGCTCGATCCCCATGCCCGGTCCTGACGGCAAGACCAAGGACACACCGTTCACCGGCACGATGTTGTGGGGATACAGCAATGCCGATGGCGAGTACCAGAGCGTGTGGGCCGACAGCATGAACACCACATTGGCGTGGATGTCCGGCAAGCCCGACACAGACGCGAACTCGAGCAACAACACGGTGACGCTGACGGGGACCTGCATGGGACCCGACGAGTCCGGGCGGCTCGTCAAACACACCACGACTCAGAAGATCACCATGAAGTCCAGCGACAAGTTCTTCAGCGAGTTCTGGAGCGAAGAGCCCGGCTCGCCAAAGCACAAGGTGATGGAGATCACGTATTCACGCTTGGGCACACCCCAAGCCCCGTAAGCGGCTGAGGCGTGTGAACAGGCGCCAGCCACCGCAATGCTTGCGCGATTCCTCCAGCCGAGCCCGGTTTTAACCGGGCTCGGTTTGTTTTTTGCCATTCGCGGCGTGTGGACTTATCGGAGCGTTTCGGCTGACCGATAAGTCAACGACCCGCGGTCACTCGAATTCCGCCGCGGCGGTCCGTGAACGGAGCCCGCACATGATCCTCCCCGTTGTGTTTGCGCTTGCCACGTCCGCCTCCATCGCCGTCCACGCAGAGCCGGGCAGTTCCGCTCCCCCGGCGTCACCCGCTTCCGCATCCGACGCTTCCAAACCCGCTGCCGCCTCGCCCGTTCCCCCCGCTGTCACCGCGCCGGGCGCGTCGACAACCGGCAGCACGCTCTCCAACCTCGTCGCCGAGGCGATCAAGCGCAAGCTCGACAAGGTGAATGCCAACAAAGGTGCGCCCATCGAGCTGCCCCCAAAGAGCGGCGCAGCAGCCGACGGCCCCGTGCCGCTCGCGCCCGCATCCGGCGGTGTGCGTCCTGAGTCCTCGATGATGAGCGACAGCCTCGCCGCGCCGGCCGCTGTAGAGTCGCCCGTGGTTCCCGCCGCCCGCGCCGTTCCCGACGCGGGAATGCTGACCGGCGGCGCCCGCATGATGATCGGCGCGCCCACCGATGGCTCACCGTCGTACATCCGCGTCGCGCCCGAGGTAGGCAAGCAGAACGCTGAATCAGCCAAGCCGGCCGCGCCCTTCAAAGACAACCCTCTCGCACGCTCGACCGATCCGATGGAGGCCGGCTCTGACTCGGGCTCGGCCGTTTCGGAACCCGGCGCGAACCACAACCTGCTCGACGTATTCGTCGGCGCATGGGATGTCACGGCGAACTTTGATACCGGCCCCGGCCAGCCGCCGGAGACCGCCAGCGGCACCATGACCAATTCGTGGGCGCTGGGTGGCGCTGGCTGCGCCAGGAATACGACGGCAAGATGACCAGCCTCGGCGCGTTCCGCGGCCTCGGCTTCGTCGGCTACGACAACCTGCAGAAGGTTTACGTCGCGACGTGGATGGACACACTGAGCACGTCCTGCATGAGCAGCAAGGGGAGCTACGACGAGTCGAGCTCGACCTTCACCCTCATCGGCGACTTCTCCGTCCCCGGCGGCGAACGTTACAAGCAGAAGCAGGTGATGACCGTGCTGAACCCCGACCGGTATGTAGTGACGATGTACCTCACCGGGCCCGACGGCGTTGAGTTCAAGACCGGCAACCTGGAGTACACGCGCTCGATCAAGCGCGTGACGGCCGCGGGCACGAAGTAGCCGGCACTCCGCTCACGTGAGGTGAGCGAACTGCGGCAACTCGCCCACCAGCGGGCGCGCGTACTCGAGGAACGCCTTGGTCACGTCGTGCGGCGGAGCGATGAACTCCGGCGGCATGTGACGCGTCTTGGCGGCGACCTCGGTCAGCTTCACCAGACGCTTCTCGATGCGGTACGGATGGTTGCTCACCCGCACGATCGCGATCGAGCCGTCGGTGGCGCCGTTCATCGCCTCGGTTGCGGCCTTCACGCCCACAGCGCGGGCCTCGGTCGAGTCGATCTGCGAGGGCTCGGGCCAGCAGCGCTGCATGTAGCCCAGCGTGTCGGCACGCACGCGCGGCGGCTTGCCGCTGGGGCTCTTGATGCGCTCTTTGATCAGGTTGGAGAGCGAGTCGCCCAGCGCGCCCGAGCCGGAGAGCTGCACGTTGCCGTGCGCGTCGGTCTGAGCGCCCTGGATCAGCGTCGCGCCGATCTCGCGCCCGTCCTTGTCGCGGATGCCCTCGCTAACGGCGATCTGGCAGCGCCCGTACTTGCCGATCGTCGCCTTTACATCCTCGATAAACCGGTCGGGGTCGAACGCGACTTCGGGCAGGTAGATCAGGTGCGGGCCGTCCCCCTCCTTGTGACGCGCCAGCGCGCTGGCGGCGGTGAGGAACCCGGCGTTGCGCCCCATCACCACATTGATCTTGATGCCCGGAAGCGACGCGTTGTCGCGGTCGTCGGCCATGAACGCCATCGCGACGTATCGAGCCGCGCTGCCGTAGCCGGGGGTGTGGTCGCTGCACACAAGGTCGTTGTCCACCGTCTTGGGCACGTGGAAGCAGCGCAGCTCGTACCCCGCCTTCTGCCCCATCTCGAACACAAGCCGGCACGTATCCGATGAATCGTTGCCGCCGATGTAAAAGAAGTAGCGGATATCCGCCGCGCGGCAGGCGTCGAAGATCTTCGGGCCATCCGCGTCGGTCGGCTTGGCGCGGCTCGACCCAAGCGCCGCCGAGGGCGTGCGAGCCAGTCGATCGAGCACCTCCGAGCTGACACTGTTGAGATCGATCAGCGGCAGGCCCTTGATGAGCCCGTCGACGCCGTGGCGCATGCCATAGATCTTCTTGATCGCCTTGATGCCCCGGAGGCCCTCGATCACCCCCACCAGCGACTGGTTGATGACCGCCGTGGGCCCGCCTGATTGCCCGATGATCGCCGCGCCTTCGATAAGTTTGGCCGCCATGTTTGCGCCTCCGCCACGAGAGACCGATGCGCCGGGCGACCGCTGCCGCCGCGCAGTGGAGTGTACCACGCCGATTTTTCAGCGTTTCGAGGGAATACGGCTAAATGCCCTTACTCCGACTCGAGGGCGTCCGCATAGGCCCCAACAAGGTGGCGGGCGATCGCGACGGTTTGAAGGGTGTCAAAGTTATCAGGAACGCGGACGGCTGTGCAAGCGACAGGCGGTTCTGTAGACTGGCCAGCCGACCGGTCCCGCGTACGGCGTCAACGGAGCTCTATGTCACACCGCACTTCAGGCGTTCTTTCATCTCGTTTGGTTCGGTTCGCGACGGTGACGCTGTCGGTGGCGGCGATCGCGTTGGGCGCCGGTTGTGAGAAAACGCCCCCCGCGACGGGCGGTTCACCGCCCAAGACCGGGGAGGCCGCCCGCAAGCCCCTCACGGTGGGTTTCGCGCAGATCGGGGCCGAAAGCACCTGGCGGACGGCCAACACCGACTCCATCAAGGGCGAAGCGGACAAGCGCGGTGTGCAGCTGAAGTTCACCGACGCCCAGCAGAAGCAAGAGAACCAGATCAAGGCCCTGCACACCTTCATCGCCCAGAAGGTGGACGTGATCGTCTTCTCGCCGGTCGTAACCACTGGGTGGGAGCCGGTGCTGCGCGAAGCGAAGGCCGCGAACATCCCTGTCGTGATCTGCGACCGCGCCGTCGACACCAAGGATGAGTCGCTGTACGCCGCGTTCATCGGCTTCGATTGCACCGAGCAGGGGCGGGCTGCAGCCCGGTGGCTTATCGAGAAATCGGGCGGGAAGGCGGGCATCGTCGAACTGCAGGGGACGCCCGGAGCAGAGCCCGCGATCGAACGCGGCAAGGGGTTCGCCGAGGTGCTCGCCGGCGATCCCAAGGCGAAAGACCTGAAGGTGCTCCGCAGCCAGACAGGTGACTTCAACCGCGCCAAGGGGCGCGAGGTGATGGAGGCGTTCCTCAAATCGCCGATCGGGCCCCAGATCACCGCCGTCTTCGCGCACAACGACGACATGGCGCTTGGTGCGATCCAGGCGATCGAGGCCGCGGGCAAGAAGCCGGGCACGGACATCCTGATCGTCTCGGTCGACGCCGTGCGCGACGCGTTCGAGGCGATGAAGCAGGGCAAGCTCAACTGCACGGTGGAGTGCTCGCCGCTGATCGGGCCGGTGGTGTTTGATACGGTCGAGAAGGTCGCCCGTGGCGAGGCCGTGCAGAAGCGAACGCTGATCAAGCCCGAGGTCTTCCCTCAGGAGACCGCCGAGAAGGTTCTCCCCACACGCAAGTACTGAGCGGCGATCCTGGCGCGACGGGCTCACGCCATGAGCGACACCCCCACTTCATCCGTCTCTCGCGAATGCATCTTGCACGCATCGGGCGTGAGTAAGTTGTTTCCGGGCGTTCGAGCGCTCGACGGAGTCGATTTCGAGCTGCGACGTGGTGAGGTGCATGCTCTGCTGGGGGAGAACGGCGCCGGGAAGAGCACGCTGATCAAAGTTCTGACAGGCGTGGAGCAGCCCGACGGCGGCACGATCGCAATCGATGGACGGGCGGTGCTGCCGCAGAGCCCTCGCGAGGCGGAGCGACTGGGAATCTCGACGGTCTACCAGGAGGTCAACCTCGTTCCGCAATTGTCGGTGGCCGAGAACATCTGCATGGGACGATTCCCGACGACGCTGGGGTTCGTCCGCTGGCGCAAGGCACGTGCGATTGCAGAGGCTTCGCTCCAACGCCTGGGTATTCGCATTGACGTGGGCCGCTCGCTCAGCAGCTACTCCATTGCGCTCCAGCAGATGGTCGCCATTGCGCGGGCCGTCGGCGAGACGGAAGCCAAAGCCAAAGTGCTGATCCTCGATGAGCCGACAAGTTCGCTGGACGCGGACGAAGTGTCGCGGCTCTTTGCGGTGATGGAGCAGCTTCGCAGCGAAGGGTTGGGCATCGTGTTTGTCACTCACTTCCTCGAGCAGGTCTACCGGATCAGCGACCGCATCACCGTGCTGCGGAACGGAAAGCGCGTCGGCCAATGGGCAGCTAAAGACCTCCCGCGGCTCTCGCTCATCGGCGCGATGGTCGGCAAAGAGTTGAGTCCAGCAGACCTGCACCCGCACAACGCCGCCCCAGCCGACGACGGCGCTGCACTGAGCGGCGCCATCGATGTGCGCGGCCTGGGTAAGCGTGGGCTCGTAGAACCCGTGACATTCGACATCCCCCGCGGCGGACGTGTGGGGCTCGCCGGCCTGCTCGGCTCGGGCCGAACCGAGACCGCGCGGCTCATGTTCGGCTCGGTGGCCGCCGATGCCGGCGCCGTCGAGATCAACGGCAAGGAACGCCGATTCCGCTCGCCGCGCCAGGCGATCAGGGCCGGTGTCGCGATGTCCGGCGAGGATCGAAAGGCCGACGGCATCTTTCCCAACCTCTCGATCCGAGAGAACATCACCGTGGCGCTGCAGGCCCGCCGCGGCATCTGGCGGCGCATCGATATCAACACCCAGCGCGACATCGCCGCGCGGTCCGTCGGCCAACTGAACATCAGAACGCCCGACGCCTCGCAGCGCATCGGTGCCCTCTCGGGCGGCAACCAGCAGAAGTGCCTGCTCGCCCGATGGCTCGCCACCGAGCCCGCGTTGCTGATCCTCGACGAGCCCACCCGCGGCATCGACGTCGGAGCCAAGGCGGAGATCCGAAAGCTGATCGACACGCTCTGCGAAAAGGGCATGTCCGTTCTCTTCATCAGCTCGGAACTTGAAGAAGTCGCGGACGTCTGCGATCGGGTGGTCGTCTTGCGCGACCGGGTTCAGGTTGGCGAACTTCGCGGCGAACAGATCACGCCCGAGGCGATCCTGAAACTCGTCGCGCAGAGCGGCGCGCACTTGCAGCAACACGCGAGTGAGCCCCATGCCTGACACTCTGAGGCGCATCGCCTGGCCGCTCGTCGCTCTCGCTTGCCTGGTCATCGCCAGCGCCTTGCTCACGCCGGGCTTCTTCGCGATCCACGTGCGCGACGGAAGGCTGCACGGAACGATCGTCGACGTGTTGTTCAACGGCACGCGCGTCATGCTCCTCGCGCTTCCCATGACGCTCGTGATCGCAACGCGCGGCGTCGATCTCTCAGTCGGCGCGGTGATGGCGCTGTCAGGAGCCGCCGCCGCCGTGCTCGTCAATCAGCAGCAGCCGCTGGCCGTCGCGCTCTTGGCGTCTTTCGGAATCGCCGCCGCCGCCGGTTTGATGAACGGACTGCTCGTCGCTCGCGCCGGTCTCCAGCCCATCGTTGCGACGCTCGTGCTCATGGTCGCCGGGCGCGGCGTGGCGCAGTCGCTTGCGGGCGCTCCCATCGTGCCCTTCAGCAGCCCGGCGCTCCGCTGGTTCGCCTCCGGCCAGATGCTCGGCGTGCCCGTTGCTGTCTGGTTCGTCGCCGCGGCCTTCATTGCATTCTGGCTGCTGACAAGACGCACGGCGCTGGGGCTCATGATCGAAGCCCTGGGCGACAACCCTGCCGCAGCGCGAGAGGTCGGCATCCCCGTCGCAACCATCAAGACATGCGTCTACGTACTCAGCGCTCTGTGCGCTGCGCTCGCGGGCCTGATCGACGCCGCGGCTGCCACATCCGCCGATACGTATAACAGCGGTCTGAACCTAGAGCTTGACGCCATCCTCGCCGTCGTGATCGGCGGTACGGCATTGATCGGCGGCCGCTTCCTGCTCGCGGGATCGCTGCTCGGAGCCGTCGTCATCCAACTACTGACGACCATGCTGCTGCAGCACGACTTGGTGAACGCCAACCAGCTCACTCTTCCCAAAGCAGTGTTGGTGATTGCCGTGTGCGTACTGCAATCGCCGCGCCTCGCCACCTGGTGGCGAGCGATGGCCGCCCGCCGCAGTGCTCAGCCCAGGGAGGCGGCGTGAACGTGCGCAACAACGCCAACCTTGTGCCGTTGCTCGCGACGTTCGCCGTCACCGTTCTGCTCATCGCGTTCGGCGGGCTGAGGTACAACGGGTTCGCGTCGTTTGGCAACCTTGTGTCTGTCGTGAACGACGGCGCAGTCATCGGCATCGCAGCGCTGGGCGCCACGTTTGTCATCCTCTCTGGTGGGATCGATCTCTCCACCGGCGCGCTGATCGCGTTCACCTCCACGTTGACCGCTTCACTCATCGAGCACCACGGCCTCCATCCTGCCGCGGCGGTTGGCGTCTCTCTTTGTGCTGGCGCGGCTGCGGGCCTTGGCGCCGGGTCGCTGATTCACTTTTTCCAGTTGCCCCCCTTCATGGTCACGCTGGCAGCCATGTTCTTCTGGCGCGCCATGGGCTTTGTCATCGAGCCGCAATCGGTCAGCGTTTCCAACGCGTCGGTTCTAGATCTGGCGGGGCAGAGCGTCGGGATCGCCGGCCTTCACCTGCCGCTTATCTCCGTCGCGTACGCGTTGCTGACGGTCGTCGCGATCATCCTCGCCGGCTACACCGGCTTTGGTCGCGGCGTTTACGCCATCGGCGGCAACGAGCAGTCGGCGCGACTGATGGGTGTGCCCATCGCCCGCACAAAGCTGCTCACCTACACCATCGCCGGGCTCTGCTCGGCCGCGGCGGGAGTTGCAGCGACGATCTACAAGTGCAGCGGTGACCCGGCGGGCTTTGTGGGTGGCGAGCTCGACGTCATCGCCGCGGTCGTCATCGGCGGCACGCTTCTGAGCGGCGGTGTTGGGTATGTCGCAGGCACGGTGCTTGGCGTGCTGATCCTCGGGCTGATTCAGGCCATCATCAACTTTGAGGGGAACCTCAGCGCCGCGTGGGTGCGCATCGCGACAGGAGCACTGGTGCTGTTTTTCGTGCTCCTGCAGAAAGGTGTCGCACGCCTCGGGCATGCCCGGCTGCCCGCGGCTCAGCGCACCGCAACACCCTAACCGGGCCGGAGCGCCCGATTCGTAAAAGCGGAGAGGGGGAGATTCGAACTCCCGGTACCCTGACGGGTACGGCAGATTTCAAGTCTGCTGCTTTCAACCGCTCAGCCACCTCTCCGAAGCTCAAAAACACAGGTTTTCCGCTCCTCACGCTGGTTTTGGGCCAATTCTGGAGCACGCGATGGTAGGGACCAGGACGGGTGCTTCCCACGCTAAGAAAGAAGTGCGCGAACCAGCAGGAAGTCCGTGCGTAAGATATTTGTTGAAACAAGTATCTCAAAAGGAGAAACCTGTGACCACTCTGAACACCACCCCGACCACCGCCGCCCTCCCTGTCGACCGCACCAGCGGCATCCACCACGTCACCGCTTTCGCCGGCGAACCACAGGACAACATCGACTTCTACCGCGGCGTGCTCGGCCTGCGCATGGTCAAGCAGACCGTCAACTTCGACGACCCGGGGTCGTACCACTTCTATTTCGGCGACCAGCCCGGCTCTCCCGGCACGATCATCACCTTCTTCCCCTGGCCGGGCGCTCCGCGCGGCACACCGGGATCGGGCAGTGTGACCGCGACGGCGTTCAGCGTTCCCGTCGGATCGATCGCTCGCTGGGTTGAGCGGCTGCGTTCTCTCGGAGTGACTGAGTTCACGGAGACGACCCGCTTCGGCGAGAAGGTCCTCGCGTTCGAGGATCCTGACGGTACCGCGCTCGAGCTCATCGAGACGCCGGGCGTCGAAGCGCTCCCCGCCTGGACCGGCGGCGGCGTCGGTCTCGACACCGCGATCCGCGGGTTCCACAGCGTCACGCTCTCGCTGCGGGCGACCGAGCACACCGCTCGGATGCTGACCGAGCAGTTGGGAATGGCTCCGGCGGGCGTCGAAGGCGCGCGGTCTCGGTTCATCGCCGCGGGCGTGACGGCCAACGGCGCCGGCGACTGTCGGTGCGGTGGTCGACCTGCTGCACACGCCGAACCTGCCTCCGGGCCAGTCCGGCACAGGCATCGTGCACCACGTGGCGATGCGCCAACCGGCGACGCCCAGCAGGCCCGGTTCCAGCAGTCGCTCCACCGCGCCGGGTTCGGCGTCACGGCGGTGCGCGAGCGCGACTACTTCCGTTCGATCTACTACCGCGAGCGCGGCGGCGTGCTGTTTGAGATCGCCACCGACGCGCCGGGTTTCGCGATCGACGAGTCGCCCGAATCGCTGGGCACCGCGCTCAAGTTGCCGAAGATGTACGAGCCGCAACGCGCCGCGATCGAGGCTCACCTGCCGAAGATCTCGCTCGACCGCGTGCCGACGACCGGGCCGGACCCGGTTCGAGCCTACCGGCATGTGTTCATCCCGGCGCGCCAGCCGCGCAGCGATGGACGCTGGGTGCTGCTGCTGCACGGAACGGGCGGAGACGAGCAGGACCTGCTCCCGCTGGGCGAGAAGATCCTCCCCGGCGCGGCGATGCTCTCGCCGCGCGGCGACGTGAACGAGAACGGGCAGAACCGGTTCTTCAAGCGCTTCGCCGAGGGCGTCTTCGACCTCAACGACGTGCGCCGGGCGACTGAGAAGCTCTCTGCGTGGGTCGAAGCGGCGGCGAAGAAGTACGGGCTCGACCCGGCGCTCGGCACGGTTGTCGGCTTCAGCAACGGCGCCAACATCGCCGCGGCGACGCTGATGACTCACGGGCTGCCGGTGCGCGAGGCGGTGCTCATCCGCGCGATGGTGACGGTCGAGCTGTCGACATCGGCGAACCTCCGCGGCACGCGCGTGCTGGTGCTGAGCGGCACGGCCGATCAGATCGTGCCGGTCGCCAACAGCCGGCAGCTGGTCGAGCAGCTCCGGGCCGCGGGTGCGGACGTCAGCACGGCCGAATTGCCGGTCGGGCACAACTTGGCGCCGGGCGATCTGGCCGCGGCACGGGCGTTCGTGCAGCAAGCGGGCGCGGCGGTGTAACGACTCCGACGCGCTTCAGAAGGCGGATAAGTACGCGACACCGGTCACGCCGCCCTGGGCGTGACCGGTGCTTTTGTAAAACAACACCGGTCACCGCAAAGCCGGTGACCGGTGGCGCAGTGTCTACATAAAAACGTTCGTTACTTGTCGTCCTTCGGCTCGGTGTTCATTTTCTGCTCGATGCTCTGCCGCCATGCGGCGTCGACGTCGGCCCAAGGCAGGCCGATGGCGTCGCGCGAGGACTTGTCGATGGTCTTCCCCTCGCACATGCCGCGGATGAAGTTGATGCGCTGGTCTTCGCCGTAGTGGGTGTTGATGAATGCCAGCATGTGCTCACCCTGCGTGTACACGTTCGCCATGAAGTGCTCGTCGTCTTTGGGGAGCGGGAACGGTGCGATCTTGTCCCAAGGGGCCAGCTCGTCGTTCTTCAGCCAGGAGCGCACGCGCTCGTCGCGTCGCTTGGCTGCGTTGGGTTTGAACGCGGAACTCGCGAGTTCCGCCGCGCCTTCCAGCACCCACCAGGCGGCGTCAGTCGCGTGCGGGCCCATGGTGAAGGTGGCGCAGTGCCCGTACTCGTGCCCGAGCAGGCCTTTGAGCCCGTCGGCCGTCGAGCGCCGGCCGGGCAGGATCTTGATCGCCTCCCCCGGCTCGTTCCATCCGCTCAGGCCATCGGTGTAGCTGAGCCAGATCGACGCCTGCAGGTGGCGCATCGACTGATAGAGCTTGACGGTCACCGGCCCGGGCACCTTGAGCTTGAAGTGGCGGTCGACGCTCGTGCGCACTTCGGGCATCACCTGCCCGACGAGGTCGGCGGTCTTCTTGAGCGCCTGGCTTCCGGGCTCGAAGCAGATGCGCACGCCGTTGAACGTGTCGCTTACCGGAATGGTCACCACCTCCCACTTCTCACCGGCGAACTTCCATGCGCCGTCTTTGGAGTCGCGCACAAACATGACGGGCATGGTGAGCGTGCGCTCGCGCTTCCACCCGTCCATCTTCCACGTCATCTGCATGCGGAACTCGGCGCGCGTCTCGTCGAACACCGGATCGGTGACGGCCGTGCCTACTTGCTCGTCCTTCGCTTCGGGCTTCTTCTCTCCGTCGGCCTTGTCGTCTGCGGGCTTCTCGGCCGGTTTATCCGCGGGCTTGGCCTCCTCCTCCGTCTTTCCCTCGATGATCTTGAGCGTGAACGCCTCAGCCTTGTGCTTAGACCAGTCCTTGGCGAGGTTGCTCTGCTCTTTGAAGAAGACCGCGTCGGTCGGATCGACCAGCGCGAGGTACGCCTTGGCATCCCCTGCAAGCGTCGCCGCCTCCATCTTCCGCATCACCGCTTCAACACCGGGCCGGTCTCCCTTGCTGGGGTCGGCCAAGGCAGAACCGGCGAGGACGAGCACGATGAGGGCGGGAGCCGAAAGTCGGGCAGTCTTCATCACAGCAGCATACCGCCTCGGGCTACCGTGGGTTCATGCCTACCTGGATCCTCCCCGTTCTGCTGCTGATCGGCTCCAACGTGTTCATGACCTTCGCCTGGTACTACCACCTCAAAAAGGACTGGTCGATCCTGGTGGCGATTCTCGCGTCGTGGGGCATCGCTCTGTTCGAGTACTGCCTGCAAGTGCCCGCCAACCGGCTCGGGCACATCAAACACGGCGGCATATTTACCGCCCCGCAGCTCAAGATCATTCAGGAGGGGATCACGTTGACCGTCTTCGCGGTCTTCTCGGTCTTCGTTCTTCAGGAGAAGCTGCGCTGGACCGACTGGACCGCGTTTGGTCTCATCTTCGCCGGCGTCGCTGTCGGCATGCTGGGTAAGACGTCCTGAACCTCACTTCGCGGCCGGCGCCCCCTCGGGCTTCTTCTTCTCTGCGTCCTTCATCTGTTTATACCGCTCGCGGTACTTGGCGGCCAGCGCTGACTGTTTGGTGCTCAGGTCGATCAGGCGCCCGTCGATGTAGGCCTTTTCGATCACCGTGCCGACCTCCAGTGGGTTGCCGTCAGTCACCAGGAGCGTCGCGCTCTTTCCCTGGTCGATCGAGCCGTACTTGTCGGCAACGCCCAGGATCTCCGCCGCGCTGAGCGTCACCGCTCGCAGCGCCTGGTCCGCCTCAAGGCCGTGCGCCGCGGCCATCGCCGCTGCGTACGGCAGGTTGCGCTCGTGCGGCGTCTCGTCGCCGCTGGCGATCGCGAACCGCACGCCTGCTTTCTGCAGTCGCGACGGCAGGCCGTAGTTCTCGTCATACGCGGAGTCGTCGTGGCGCGGCGTGGTCATCACATTGGTGACGATCACGGCCACATCCTCGTCTTTCAGCAGCTTGGCGCACTTGGCCGACTCCAAGCCACCGACGATGACCATCTTCAACCCGTACTTACGCTTGAGCTCGACGGCCGCCATGATCTGGTCGTAATCGTTGGCGAGCACGAAGACGGGCCTCTGCGGCCGCGCCTTTCCCGTGGTCGCCGGTTCGGCGAATACACCGCGCATCGCCTCCCACCGCAAGTCGGGTGAGATCGGCTTCGGCTGCGCGCAATACGCCGCGGCCGACTTGAACGTCTCACGGATGCGCTCCAGGTTCGTGCGAATGTCCTTGAGCTGCTCTTCCTCGGGACGCTCCATCCAGAACGCTCGCACGACGCGCATCAGCGGCCACTCGACAACGAGCCCGACGTCGTCCGAAGCCGTCATCTCCTCGCTCGTCCAACCGTCGAGTCGAATGGCGCCCGCGCGGCCCGGAATCGTGCCGCCGGACGGGAACGTCCCCGCCACCAGCACGCCGTTGGCGCGCGTCACCGGCAGCAGCCACGAGTCGGGATTCACCGCTACCGCGGCACGCACCTCGGGCGTCACGCCGCCGGTCTCGTCGGTGTCCTTGGAAGGACGCAGTGCGCCGATCTCGGTCAGGCCGAGTTGCGTGTACGGAGCGATGAGCCCGGGATAAACGTGCTTGCCGCGCCCATCGATCACCGTGGTGCCCGGACCGGGCTCGATCTTGCCCGCGACGATCTCGGTCAACACGCCATGATCAAAGACGACAGCGCCCAGGAACGGCTCGCGCGAGACCGGGTGGATCGTCGCGCCGACAATCGCGATCGGCGTCGTCTGCGCGGGAGCCTTGATGCCGAGATCCTGGGCGATCGCAGAGTGCGCCGGCAAAGCAACGCCCAGCCCACACACACCCAGCAGCGCTGTCGCGAACAGTGAGTGATTGTTTTTCACCGGTTGCTCCTTGAGTCCATGTCATCGCACCCGCAAGCTCCTGCGCCGCCGCGAGCCGCCTCGTCTTCTGAGTATCCGTGCCGCAGGCGCTGCAGCGCCAGTTCGATGCGCCGGTCCAGCGAATCGTGCAGTACCACCTCGATCATCGTCGGCCGCCGTCTTCCGCCGCCCGGCGCCCCTCCACCTCCCGCAGGCGGCGTCGCGCCACCTTCAGGCTTCGCGCCCTTGTCAGCGAGGATCTTCTGGATGATCCGCTGCCGTTCCTTGCCGTCGCGCTCGCGCAGCACTGCGTCCTCGTCCAGTGAGAACTGCTGTCGCCCGTCGACAAACGTCCGCTCACACCGGCTGAGTGAACTGAGCGGCGAGCCGCTCCACACCGCGATGTCCGCGTCCTTGCCGACCTCGATCGAGCCGGCCTGCTGATCGATGCGGAGCTGCTTCGCCGGGTTGATCGTCACGAACTTGAGCGCATCCTCCTCGCTCACGGTGTACGTCCCATCGGGAAGCCGGCTGTACTTGTGTCCCTTCGCCGCTTCCACGTTCAACCGCCGCGCCATGCCGTCGTCGTCGGAGTTGAAGCTCACCACCACGCCCTGCTCGGCCATGATCGGCCCGCCCTGGGGGATCGCGTCCTGCACTTCGACCTTGTACGCCCACCAGTCGGCGAAGCACGACCCGCCGCCCGACGTGTCGCGCACGATGTCGGCCACCTTGTACCCCTCCAGGATGTGCTGGTAGGTGCCGAGCTTAAACCCGAACTCCTGCGCCAGCCGCCCGAGCATCAGCACCTCATCCTGCCGGTAGCTGTGGCAGTGGATGATCCGCTTGCCCTCGAGGATTTCGCCGAGTGCTTCGAGCTCAAGGTCGCGACGAGGCGGGAAGTATGAGACAACGGGCTGGGCATCAGTCGTCGTTGTACGGCCTGTCGCATCGACAACCGTCTTCATGGGTTTCAACACTTCGGCTTCTGCCTGGCCGCTCCCGCGGCGCTGTTCGTAAGCCTTCTTCTCCGCCAGATATGCCTTTGCCGCCGTGAACCGATCGCGCAGCAGCGCCTCAACGCCCATGCGCGTCTGCGGATACCGCCAACCTTCACGCTCACCGTTGCCCCACTTGGGGTTCTCGCCCAGCGCGAACTTGATACCCGGGATCGCACCCTCAAGGTGCATGTCGTTGGGATTGGCGACACCCCAACGGTTCTTGTTCACCTGGTTCTGCCCGCCGATCACGTTCGCCGAGCCGTGCAGGTTGTTCACCGTCGTCACGCCGCCCGCCAGCTGGCGGTACCAGCTCACCGCGTCGGGGTTTGTCACATCCTGCACGCGCACCTCGGCCGTCACCGACTGACCGCCCTCGTTCACACCGCGGCTGATCCCCGTATGGCTGTGACAATCGATGATGCCCGGCGTCACGTGCTTGCCGCGGCAATCAACGTGCAGCGTCCCGGGTTGCACCGGCCCCGGCAGCGGCGACCACTTCTGCGGCAGGTCTTTCCCGACCTCGACAATCTTCCCATTCTGCACGACGACATAGCCATTTTCGATGCGCCCCTGCGGCCCGCTCGTCCACACGGTTCCGCCGAAGAACACCAGCGTCGTGTACTGCTCCGGCATCTTCTCGCGCGCGTACGGCCCGAACGGCAGACCGGTCAGCTTCTCCGGCGCATCGGCTGTGGGCTCATCGTCGTCGCTCTTCCACCGCTCCGCCTTGTACGGGTGCTTGCTCCCATCCGGCAGCGTCCCTTCGCCAACGAGGACGGGCGGCTCGCCCTCGATCTTCAGCGTGTCGTGCGAGTCGCCCTCCATCCCCAGCTTCTTCAGCGGGTGATGGAACGTCACCACACCGTTTTCGAGCTTCACTTCCTCCCCGTCGATCACGATCGGCTCGGCCTTGGGCTTGGTGAACGTGAGCTTCAACTTCAGTCCATCCACCGTGTGGCTGAGCTCCATCTTCAGCTGATCCTTATCACTCACCGGTTTGGGCTTTCCCTCAAACTCGGTCACGCGCCAAGCCCCCACCCACTCGCTCTCAGGCAGCCGCCGCGCCGTCCAGCGGAACGGCGTACCTGTCGCGCTCGCGCCATCGCCCTCGATCACCACCGCGCGGCCGCGTTCATCGCGCTTGGTCACCAGCCCCGCTTGCGTGAACACACCCGTCGGCCCGCCGATCGGCTCGTGATCGAAGACAAAGCTGATCCGGTCGTCCATGATCACCACGCTCTTGGCTTTGGTGGTCTTCTCCTTCCACGCCGACGCCGGCTTGGCTGGCTCCGCCTTCACGCCTTCAGGCTTCGCGGCGTCGGGCTTGGCCGCCTCCGGCTTCGGCTGATCCGCGGCAAGAGCGGGCGCACGGTCCCCTCCCTGACGGTCGGGGTTCGGATCTGTCGGCTTCGCATCCCCCTCGGGCTTCGCGGCCTCACCCTCCTTCGGAGCTTCCGGCTTCGGCTCCTCCTTCGTTGCGCGGCGAACGGTCACGCCGCCCTCCGCGTCGATCGTCAGGAACCGCTTCACATCGCCGGGTGGATTCGGATCGAGCGACAACTCATACACACCCTCCATCTTCGCCGCCGGCGCATTGATCACGTGCCGCACGCCGTCGCAGTAGACGTCCAGCAGCTTCGTCTTCTTCTCGAAATACGGCCCATCGGCAACGAAGAAGCTCGCCGCCTTTCCTTGCGCGAGCGTCCCCACCTTCCCGTCGATCCCCAGCAGCTTCGCCGGTTCTGTCGTGAGCGCCGCTAGCGCGTCGTGCTCGCTCAACCCGTTCCGCACCGCAAGACGCAGATTCTCACGGAACTTGCCGCGATCCTTCAGCTTGCTGCTCGTCAGCGAGAACTCCACGCCTGCCGCCTTCAGCCGGCGCGGGTTCGTCGGCGCCTGCTCCCACGACATCAATTCGCGCAGCTCGACGTTCGACGCCTCTCCGATCCCGGCCACGCGCGGCTTCTCCGGGAAGTTCAGCGGCAGGATCACCGGGCGATTGCTCCCCGCCACGGCCTCAAGCCGTTTGTATTCCGTGCCATTCCCCACCACTGCAACCTGCTTGCCGAACTCGGCCGCAATCGTCCAGGCGCGCAGTTCCTCCAACTCGTCGCCCACGCTGAAGAGCAGCGTTCCCTTCTCGCCGATCTTGTTCAGGTCGTCAAGGCAATTGGCCGTCCCTGTGTCCAACCCGCCCGCCACACGCTTACTGCGGTAGTCCGCGTCGATGAACGTCTGCCGGATCAGCGCAATCGCCCCCATCTGGCTGCTCGGATACCCGCCCCACCGCCCGTCCGCTCCGCTCGGCGCATCGCCCGTTCCCTCAAAGCTCACCGTCTGATATGTCAGCGGGTTGTACACAGTCGGCCGCGACTCCGCCGGATCACCGTCCGGCTTCGCCAGGCTCACCGCCGCGCCGCTCCCGCGGAACACGCCGCCCTTGGGCGACAATCCCGCTGCCACAAACCCCAGCTTCCGTAGCGAATCGGCCGTCGCGTCATCGATCCCCTTGCCGTCCAGCGCCTTGCGCTGCGGCATCACGTGGTAGTTCCAGTGCGCTCCCTTGCTCGTCGGATCAGGCCGCGGCGAGTCGACCTCGACGAATGGATCGACAAAGCCGGGGTAGATGAACAACCCACGAGCGTCGACCACCTTCGCGCCCGCCGGAGCGTCTCCGCCCTCCTTCACGCTCTCCACCACGCCGTTGCGCACCACCAACGTCGCGTTCTTCACCGTGGTGTCCGGGTCGACCCGCACCGTCGCGCCGGTGAACGCGACCAACCGTGGGTCGGTGCCGCCGACGCGGTTGGGAGGAGCCGAGAGCGGATCCCCTCCGACCTGCCCGAAGACCACCGACGCAAGACTCACCGCCGCGGCCGCCGCCGCACGCAACAGGCTGATTCGCATCCCGCCAGTCTACCAAAACCCCGCGCCATCGATAAGCCCTGAGCACGGCGAGTTTCCCGCACGCCATCCGACGTCAGAGCCCGAAGCGTCAGCGAGGGAAGCGGCACGCCGTGCCTCCGGGAGCGTCTCAGCTTTGCGAGTGCTGCGTCTTTTCTCCGGCGTAAGAGGCTGACTCGCCGAGCCTCGTCAGCTTCCCTCGCTGACGCTTCGGGCTCTGACATACTCCCCGTACCACGCGTCTCACGCCCTCGTCGCGCCGCGTTCAATCACCTCCACCACCCGCTCGGCGTGCTCGGCCCCTCTGAACAACCCCCCGTGCACCATTGCCACCCGCCACGACGGGTCGATTACCACCGTCCGCCGCCCGGGAATCAGCCCCAGCAGCGACCGTCGTACGCCAAACGCCTTCGCCAGCGAGCCGTCGGCGTCGCTCAGCAGCGGATATTCCAGTACGTGTTGCCGTGTGAACGCGCGGTGGCTCTCCTCACTGTCGCCGCTCACTCCCAGCACCACCGCCCCCAGGTCTTTCAGTAGCGGCGTCGCATCGCGAAACGCACACACCTGCGCCGTACACACCGGCGAGAAGTCGCGCGGATAGAAGAACACAACCACCCACCGGCCGCGAAGATCGCTCGACCGCCACCGCGCTCCCGCGGCGTCCACGGCATCGAACTCCGGCGCGACATCACCGGGGCGGAGCAACCGGTTCACCGGCGGGCTCCTGAGGCGTGACTGGGCCGGAGGCCGGCGGAGCAGGCGGCGTCTTGTCAGCGGGCTTCGCTCCCTCGGGCTCGACGGGCGCAAACCGCCCCAGCGGCTGCCGCTCAGCGCCGGCACAGGCGCCTCTTCCCACGCCACCTTCGCCGAGCCCAGCACCGTGCCCGTCGCGACAGCCAGGTCGACAAGCGCGATTCGGTAATCAGCGATCGCGCGCACCTCGGCGCTTTGGGCATCGGCAAGGTCAGCCGCGGCGTTCAGCACGTCGGTGCTCGTCCGGGCGCCGCGGTCAAACTGGCGGCTCTCGGCCTCCAGCGTCCGGCCTGCCAACAGCGAAGCGAGCTGCGACGCCGTGATCCGTTCCCACGCGCTTGACACGCGATCGACCGCGTCGAGAACTTCCTGCTGCACCGTCTGCTTGCGGCTCTCCAGCGTGCCGATCGTGTGCATCCGCGTCAGGATCGCCCGGCGAAGCGACGCCTCGGCCTGCCCGTTCCCCAGCGGCATCCGCCCGTCGATCCCCACGCTGTAGCTCTGAAAGTGCATGCTCGAGAGCTGGTGTACTGACGAGGTGAACTTTTCCTTCGCGCCGGTCGTGTCGTACGCCGCCAGCAGGTTCAACACTGGGCGGGTCGCGTCGCTCGCAAGGTCGATGTTGAGCGAATCGCTCAGCACCTGCAGCTCACCCTGCAGCAGTTCCATGCGGTTCGCTTCCGCCAGCGGCAGCAGGCCGTCGGGCTTCAGGTCGTACTCCGCGAGTTCCGGCTGCGTCGTCGGCACGATGAGCGCGCCTCCGTCCACCGGCGTCTGCGGGTCGTTGCTCAGCCGCTTAAGCGCTCGCTGTTGCACCAGCACCGCCGTTTCAGCCGTGATCACCGCGTCGACACGGGACGCGAGACCGCTCTGTGCACGCGTGATTTCGATCTGCGGCAGGTCGCCCGCGTCCACTTTGCGTTTGGCGCGGTCCAGCTGTGTTTGCGCAAGGTCGAACTGCTTCTTGCGGACGTCCATCTCCTGCCGCGCCGCCACCAGCCGCCAGTATGTCCGCTCCGTCTCCGCCAGGATGCCGATGATCTGCAGCCGCGTCCCCGCCGCGGCGATGTCCGCCTGGTACCCGGCGATCTTGATGCTCGCGTTGTTCACGTCCCGCCCGAACCCCTGCATCAAGGGCAGCGAGAGCGACGGCCGGATCTGCACGTTGTATGAATCGCCAAACGTCACGAACGGGTTGTCCGCCGACTGATACCCCGCCGTCGCGTCGACCGACAGCGTGCCGCCGGTCCGCAGCGGAATGTCGATCCCCGCGCCTGCGTTCACGCCCTTCACCTGTGTCACGTTGGTCGAGTTGGTGCTCGGCCGGTCGGTCTTGAACGTGCTGATGCTCGGACGGAAGATCGCGTCGAACTTCGACCGCTCGAACTCCTCGGTCTGCCGCGCGATCGCCGGGTCGACCAGTGACACCTTCAGATCAAGGTTGTTCGCCACGGCCATCGAACGCGCCCGCTCCAGCGACCAGTCCACCGACTGGCCCGGAAGCCCCTTCTCAACAGACGTCCGCGCCCGCGCCGCCAGCGCCTCAGGGGTCTGATCGGCCGGCGCCGGCGTCGCCTTCTTGAATTGGTCAACTTCGAGCGTCGCCGCGTTGTTCAACCGATCGGCCGGCAGCCGGTGCGCACGATCGCCGTCGCGCTCCTGGAACACCGCCAGTGGATCAGAACACCCCGCAAGCACAACCAGCGCTAGCCCCGCCAACCCAGCCCGACATGTCCGCGATCGCCCAGCCATCCACGCTCCTCATCTTCTCGCGACTCGCCACTCGCGTCTCGCGACTACTTCAATCATGCCGCAACGCCACGATCGGGTCCAGACGCGACGCCTTGATCGCCGGGAACATCCCGAAGATGACGCCCACCGCTGCGGAGAACGCAACCGACACGACGATCGTCCACATCGGCACCGCCAGGTACTTGCCCAGTGACGTAAAGATGATCTTGGCCAGCGTCACGCCGCCGCCGGCCAGCACCACGCCCACCACCCCGCCGATCAGGCAGAGCACCGTCGCCTCAACCAGGAACTGCAGCAGGATCACCGACGGCCGGGCGCCGACCGCCTTCCGCAGGCCGATCTCGCGCGTCCGCTCGCTCACGCTCACCAGCATGATGTTCATGATCCCCACCCCGCCGACAAGCAGGCTCACCGCAACAAGCCCCAGCGCAACCCCCGTCAGCATCGCGCTGGTCCCCTCCACCTTGTCGATCACGCTCTGCACCGTCTCGACTTGGAAATTGTTCTCGTCCTCACCCGAGAGCTCGCGCAGCCGGCGCAGGATCGCCGAGAACTCCGCCTTGCACTCTGTGCCCATCGAGACGTCCTTCAGCTGCGCGAGCGCAAACGCCACCCCCAGCCGCGGCTGGATCGCAAGCGCCGTGCTGATGGGGATGTAGACCTCCGTCTTGGTCTCGCCGCCCCCCGGGAACATCGCCGCGACTTCCTTGGTCTCGACGACGCCGATGATGAGGAATCGCCGGTTGTTGATCACCACAAAGTCGCCCACCGGGTCCTTGGGCAGCTCGAGCTCTTCGATCCCTTTGTCGTTGATCAGGCAGACGTTCCGCATCTCCTCCACGTCCACCTGGATGAACGGACGCCCGCTGGTCACCGACCGCTTCTCGATCTCATGCCAGTCGGGCCAGATCCCCGTCACCTGCACACCGTCGCGGAACACGTCGCCGTTGCGCACCTGCCCGTTGACAAAGTGCATTGGCGTGATCGCGTCGATCGTCTGCGAGTTGTCCTTGAGGTACTGCACCTCTTTCAGCGTGAGGTCGTACTTGTTCCATGGCACGCGGCCGCGCATCTTTCGCGGCACCATTCCGTCCATCCACACCTTGCGCGGGCCGAAGCTGTCGAACACCTCCATCACGTAGCCCTTGAGCGCGTTGGTGGCCGTGCCCGTCACGATCACCGCGCTCACGCCGATGATGATTCCCAGCGTCGTCAGCAGCGCGCGGAACTTGTTGGCCGTGAGCTGTACCAGCGCCAGGGCGACCGTTTGAAAGAGCAGGCGGACGATGAACATCAGTGCGCCCCCCCTTCCGCCGCCGCCCGCGCCGCTTGCGCCGCCATCCGGTCCAGATAATCTCGGTGCAACGGGTCGCTCGCGGTCGCGTGGTCGCTGATCACTACTCCGTCGCGCAGGCGCACGATCCGCTGGGCGTGCCCGGCGATGTCTTCCTCGTGCGTCACCACCACGATCGTCTGCCCTTGCCGGTGCACGTCCTTGAACAGCCCGATGATCTCCTCGCTCGTCTTGCTGTCGAGGTTGCCCGTCGGCTCGTCGGCCAGGATCATCGCCGGTTCGTTCACAAGCGCCCGTGCCACCGCGACTGCGCTGACGCTGGCCGCCCGAGAGCTGGCTCGGCCGGTGGTGCATCCGGTCGCCAAGACCCACGCGTTCAAGCGCCGCTTCGCGCGCCTGCGCACCCCAGAACAGCCGCGACGAGTACGCCAGCGGCAACTGCACGTTCTCAAGCGCCGTCGCCCGCGGCAGCAGCTCGAACGTCTGGAACACAAACCCGATGTCCTTGTTCCGCACGCTCGCCAGACCCGCGGCACCCAGCCGGTCCGTCCGTCGGCCGTTGAGCTCGTACTGCCCCTTGGTCGGTCCGTCCAGGCACCCCAGGATGTTCATCAGCGTGCTTTTGCCCGAACCGCTGGCGCCCATGATCGCCACGAACTCGCCTTGCCCGATGTTCAGGCTCACGCCGCGCAGCGCGTGCACACGCTCGCTCCCCACCTGGTAGACCTTGTGGATGTCGCGCAGCCGGATGGTTCCCTTCGCCGGCGCCGCGATCTTGGTTGTGCTCACTTGCCCCCCCAGCCGCCCCCGTCGCCCGCTTTGCGGCCCACCAGGTTGCCGCGTTCGTCCTTGGTCCCCTCCTCCACCACCGCCTCGCCGTCCTTCAGCTCTGTCAGCGCGCGGTACGGACCGACCACCAACTTCTGCCCCTCGGTCAGCCCCTTTTCGATCATCGTGCCCGTCAGGTCGCTGGCGCCCGCCTTCACCGGCGTCACCTTCACCTTGCCGTCTTCCACGACGAACACCACGCGAGCGACCGTCTTGCCCGTCTCAACCATCGCCTTCTCGCGAATCTCTTTCGGCAGGTCGTCCAGCTTGCGGTCCTGCACCGCCTGGCTCGGCACCCGCAGCACGCCCGCGAACGTCTCGACCTCGATGTCCGTGCTCGCGGTGAGCCCGCTCCCCAGCGTCAGCCCTTCCGGCTTCGCCAGCGCGATCTCCACCTCGAAGTACATCGTCAGGTCGGAGCCGGTGATCTTCTTCAGACCCACGCGCTCGACGGTGCCGACAAACTGCTGCGTCCGGTAGGCGGTCGTCGTCACAATCGCCCGCTGGCCCGGCTTGATCGGCGCGATGTTCACCTCGTCGACGCGCGCCTTCACCAGCATGTCCGAGAGATCCGCGATCTCCATGATCACGCTCGCCGCGTTGTTGAGCGTGCCCATCATGACCGTCTCGCCCACTTCCGCGTTCAGCTTCAGCACCAGCCCGTCCATCGGGCTGGTGATCGTCGTGTTCTCAAGATCCTTTTGGGCGCGCGTAATGCTCGCCTTCGCCTGCTCAATCGTCTGGCGCAGCGCCGCCACGCGCGAGTCGGACATCAACGCCGCCGACTCCGCTCGCTCAGTCTCCGCTTTGGTGTAGTCCTGCGGCAGGCTCAGCACACGGTCAAGGTTCTGGTGTGCCTGCTTCGCCTCAGCCACGGCGCCCGCTAGGCTTGCTTCCTGCTGACGCAGACCCGCCTGCGCCGACTCCAGCGCCGCTGCCAGGTCGCGCCCGTCAAGACGCACGATCACGTCGCCCTTCTTGACCGACTGCCCCTCGCGGAACGGCAGCGCGAGGATCTTCGCGACCACCTGCGCCGAGACCTGCACCTTCGTCCGCGGCTCGATCACGCCCGGGCTGCTCACCGTCCGGACAAGGTTCCCCTTGCCCACCGCCTCCATCCGCACCTCAAGGGGTTTCACCCGAGGCTGCATGGAGTTCAGCCACTCACGCCCCCCGCCGGCGATAAACCACACCACGCCGCCCACTGCCGCGAGAACGACAACCGCCAAAAGAATCAGCCCGGTCTTCAGCACGCGCACCTCCCGACGCCGTCCCACACACGCCGCGACCCCACAATAGGAACGCGCACTGCCAATCCCCCCCCTTCTCCCCGCTCGGGGGAGAAGGTGCCCGCCGCTTTGGGCGGGCGGATGAGGGGCCTTCCCCCTCAACCCACCGCTTGTACCGCCCCGGCCCGAACCGGTCGCGTCACTTGGATCGCCTTCGCCGCCTGGGCGTACAGCCAGCCACACCCCTTCGCCAGCCACAGCGTGCCGGTGAACATCGCAAACCCGACCACCATCATCAACACCGCCGGTACAAACGGCACCCGCCCTCCGTGCCACGGCTCCAGTTGGAACCCGTTCCCGTTCTCGAACCAGCCATCGGGCATGAAGATTTCCGCCAGCGGCCCAAACAACAGCACCTTTGACGTCACCACCAGCGCGGCAAACACAGTGAACATCAGAATCGCCACCGGCAGATTCCCTAGCAGAAACGCCGCGCTCAGCCAGCTCCGGCCGTCGCTCAGCCACAGCTTGATCCGGCCCCAGAATGACGCCATCCCCTCACCCGCCACCGGCGCCGTCCGTCGCGGCATCCGCACGCCGGTCAGCATCTCAATCGCCCACCCATATGCAAGCGCCGTCACACGGCAGAACCCCAGCAGCCCCACCAGGAGCGGGAATCCGATGATGAGCACCATCGCCGGCAGCGAGAGAAGCCCCCACGCCAGCACGATCCAGAAGCACGCGATCGCCGGCACAATCCCGAAGATGAACAGCACGATCGAGCCCCACGCATACCGATCGGCCCAGATCCCCAGGATCGGCAGCGACGCAAATGTGTTGCACCGCTTCTTGAACGATGCGACGATCTGCCCCCCCGAGATCGTCGCCAGCGGCACACCCGCATCACGAACGCCCGCCACCACCGGCCGCCCCCGCCGATCAGTCGCCAGGTATCCCGCGACCACGTCCTTCGGCTCGCCGAACTCCACCACCGCCTGCTCGGCCGGCACCCCATCGCTCACCGCGTTCCACAGGTGCTGCTCCGCATCCGCAAGAATGTCGTTCACCAGCGCCGGGTCCTGCCCCGCCGCGGCCACCGCCAACTGCGACAGATAGCGGCTGATGACCTGCGTCGGTGTCGATCCCGACGAGTTCGGACGAGGGGGAGGGGGGGAAAACGACTCAGACGCCGCCGCGGTCATGACACGCCTCCCAGAAGTTCATCTACATGCGCCCGCACCGTGCGCGCAACTGGCCGCCCACGCCTCCAGCGTCGCCCGACCCGCCGGGGTGATCGTGAAACACCGGCGGGCCGGGCCCTGGGTCGAGGGCACGAGCGTGCTGGTCACCAGCCCCTCGGCCTCCATCGTGCGGAGGATCGGGTACAAGGTGCCGTGCTTGACGCCAACAACCGCCGGAGCGGCTGTCCCGTTTCCACCCTGTGGGGAGGCGGAGAGGGACCTCGCGATCTCGTAGCCATGGACGGGGCTCGAGGCTCGCGCGATGGTCGCCAGCACAACCAGCCACGCCGTTCCCACGCCCAAGTCACGCTGGGCCCTGTCGGCGATGGACTCGACCGACAGGCCGTTGAGTGTGGGCAGAGGTGGCGGGGCAGACTCGTTCACGCCACAAATCTATCGGATACACACTACTGTTTCAACCATAATACTGAATAATTCGTGATTCCGGTAAAAATGGCCCTGTTCAGGGGTAGAGCGCGAATCGGCGCAGTCGGAGGCGTGTAAGCCCCCACCGTCAAGCCAGACCAGCACCGCCGCCGTGTACGCTCCGGTTGTGAATCACTACCACATGTGGTGCAATCTGCGAGACGGGCGGAAGGACCTTGAGTTCGCCGCCGCCGTCAAGACCTATCTCGACTACCTCAAGTCTCAGGGCAAGATCGAGGGATGGTCGCTGCAGCGCCGCAAGTTCGGCTTCGGGCCGCGCGAGTTGGGTGAGTTCCACATCGTGGTGATGGCCCGCGACCTGGCGCAGCTCGACGAGGCGTTCAGCGTTGTGGCGACGCGGACCGGCGAGGTCGAGCGCCTTCACGCGCCGGTTTACGCGATGGCCGCGGACTTCACCGCGGCGCTCTACCGCGATTTCCCTGATCCGCAACGAGGAACGCCGGCTCAGTGATCATCCGCCGCCTCACGGCTTGGCGGGCTTCCACTCTTCCTTTGAGTCTGACTCGCCGTTGAGTCCCATCGAGAGGAGCGGAACAAGGTCTGGCCGCGGCATCACGCGCCAGGTTTTGTCGCCGAGTTGGAAGACCAGCGTGCGGTTGGTGTACATCGAGCCGTCGGTCAGCTCGGTTTCCACATCCACGAACTGAACGGCCTGGAAATCAAACAGGGCGTACCCCGCCGAGGCCGGACCGTTCTTCGACAGCGAACGCGCCTTGTAGAGCTTCTTGATCTCCGTCGGCCCGCCGGTGTTGGCCGCCTTGCCCGCTTTGATGTCGTCCATCACCGCGGCCAGTTCGTCGAGGAACGCCTTGTAGTCGTCGCTCTTGATGAAGTTGTCCGGCATGCACGTGCGGCGGAACATGGCCGAGTCGGCCTTGATGAACGCGCGAGCAAGATCGCACGCCGCGCCTTCGGCGGTGGAGAGGCCCGACGGGAAACCGTCGCTGGGGGCCGCTGCGTTCGACGCTTCATTGGAGGCCGCGGCAGCGGACGTACGCGCGGCGGGCAGCATGCGTGCCGCGGCCGCTTGCTCGGGCGTCAGTCCCGATCGATCTGGCACAGTCTGCGCGGGCTCTTGAGGCGCGGCTTGCTCGTTGTGCGAACACGCCGCGAAGAGGAACACGGGAAGGAGGGCGAGAGGTGCGAGCGAACGCATATGAACTCCTAAGCCTGCCTGTGCCACCCTCCCCGTGCTTCCGCACGGGGCTCGTGCCGGGAAGGGAGCGGTCGTCTCCCTCAGACTTCCCAGCGCGCTCTTCGGTTCGTTTCTCAGACACCTAGCTTTTCGGCCAGGAACGCCTCGACCTTGTCGATGTTGATGCGCTGCTGCTGGCCGCTGTCGCGGTCTCGCAGTGTGACGGTCTGGTCTTCCTTGGTCTGGCCGTCGATCGTGAAGCAGAACGGGCAGCCCGCCTCGTCCATGCGGGCGTACCGCTTGCCGATGCTCTGCTTGGCGTCGGTCTCGATGAACCCGCCGCGTCCGAACCGCGCGAACAGGTCGTCGGCCAGTTTCTCGGCGATCTCGGGCATGCCGTCCTTGTCGACCAGCGGGAAGACCGCGGCCTTGATGGGGGCGACGCGCGGGTTGAGCTTGAGGAACTCGGGGCTGGGGCGGCTCTCGTCCTTGGTGTACGCCTCGCAGATCAGCGCCAGCGCGCCGCGATCAAGCCCGGCTGCGGGCTCGATGCAGTGGGGCATGTAGCGTTCGCCCTTCTTGCCGCCGTTGGGGAGCGTCTCGCCGCGGGTGGTGTCGAAGTAGTCGAGCTTCACCTTGCTGTGGTTTTGGTGCTGGGTGAGGTCGTAGTCGCCGCGGTGGGCGATGCCCTCAAGCTCGCCGAAACCGGGCGCGGTGAAGGGGAACTTGTACTCGACGTCGCTGGTTCCCTTTGAGTAGAAGGAGAGTTCGTCCTTCTCGTGCTCGCGGAGGATGAGGTTCTCGCCGGCGAGGCCGATCGCCTGCCACCACTCCATGCGGAAGTCGCGCCAGAACTTGTACCAGTCCATCGACTCGTCGGGGTGGCAGAAGAACTCGAGCTCGGCCTGCTCAAACTCGCGCGAGCGGAAGGTGAAGTTGCGCGGCGTCACCTCGTTGCGGAACGAGCGCCCGGTGTTGCCGATGCCGAAGGGCATCTTGACGCGCGTGGTATCAACCACGTTCTTGAATTGAAGGAAAACGCCCTGGGCGGTTTCGGGACGCAGGTATGCCTTGTTCGCCTCGTCGCGGATCGCGCCGGGGATGGTGTCGAACATCAGGTTGAACATTCGCGGCTCAGTCAGCGTGCCCGGCTTCTCGGCGTCGGGTCCGATCACACGATCCCAAGGCTTCGAGAGCGACGACAGCGGCACGCTCTTGATCGCACCGAAGGTCTTCTCCGCCTTCTTCTTCTGCTTCGCCTCACTCGGCTGGTCGCCGACGTACGCGAAGACCGGCTTGTCGCCGGGCTCGCCGTTCTCGGGCACGAAGACCATCACATGGTCATAGCGGTAGCGCCCTTTGGTCTCTTTGTCGTCGACCATCGGGTCGTTGAACCCGCCGACGTGCCCGCTCGCCTCCCAGACCTTGGGATTCTGGATGATGCACGTCTCCACCGGCACGCACTTGACGCGCTCGCCGTTGGGACCCTTGCGCCCCCAGCAGGGGTTCATGATCATGTCCTGCCACCAGGCGTCGCGCAGGTTCTTCTTGAGCTGCGCGCCGAGCGGGCCGTAGTCCCAGAAACCGTTGATGCCGCCGTAGATCTCAGAGGCCTGGTAAACAAACCCCCTGCGTTTGCAGAGGGCCATGATGGCGTCCATCGACTTGGCTGTAGACACGGGGCGTTCTCCGGGGAAATGGCCGGGATGGTACGAGCGCAGGTTCAACGCGGCAGGCCTCCGTAACGAGGCCCTGGCGCAAGCCTGGGCTAGCGTCGGTTGCGCGACCGGCGCCAAGCTCAGGCTTGCGCCAGAGCCTCGTACCGTTTGTCATGCAGCACGCGCTCGCCATGCTCCGCTTCGCCGTCATTCTGCGCTGGGAGTCGGTTGATCAGGTGCTCAAGGACCACGGCGGCAAAGCGCTGGGCGATCCGCTCACGCCCGGCACCGGCGCGTGGCACCTGCGCCACATCGTCGAGATCTTCCGCGAGCACGCTCGCGTCATGCGCGGCGATGCCGAACCCGACACGCGCCCGATTCCCGCCGCCCCCCGCGCCATGCGCGACGCTCTGCTCGTGGACGTCGATGACTTCATCGCATGGGCGAACTCGCAACCTGACGATCTAGCGGCGCGCCCGATCACCTACGGCCAGACCATGCCCTTCCTCGAGATGCTCGCCGGCACGGCGCAGCACATCACCTGGCACGCCGCAGCGGTGCATTACTGGACGAAGTGGCGATCGCCCGAGCGCGTGTCCTGAAACGCAAAGCAGTGCTCCAACGAAAAGCCGGCCCGAAGGCCGGCTCTTCAAAGGATGACTACTTACTGACGATTAGACGCGACGGCGGCGGGCCGACGCGAGGGCGCCGATGCCGAACAAGGCGGCGGAGCCGGGGGTCGGGGTGAGTTGGGCGAAGGTACCGGTCATGTTGCCGGTGCGGCCGTCGGTGCCGGGGAAGAAGTAGCCCTCGGCGACGGAGATGTGGAAGCCGAACTGGGTGTAGTCACCACTGAGGGTCTGGAAAGTGAAGGTGTGCGAGTTGCCGGGGGTGATGCCGTCGTTGGGGTTGGACTTCCAGCCGTAAATGCTGCCGGCAGAGCGGTGGTCGTTGTCGGTGGAGAAGAGGCCGCTGTTGGAGAGCGACGGCTGCGAGAGGTTCGCGTTGTACCGCATGGCGTAGAACCCGATCAGGCTGCTGAGGGGGTAGTCGTTGCCGCCGTAGGTGACGTACGCGCCGGCGTTGAGCGTCACGGTGTACGACACGTTCGAGCCGCCCGACGGCGTGGTCGCGGGGCTGATCGTGACGCCGTGGAAGACGGCGCCGGTGAGGAAGCTGTTGATGGTGGTCGCGCTGGCGGTGCTGGCGACGGCCATGCCGGCGCCGAGGGCGGCGAGACTGAGAAGACGGGTGCGGGTGGACAACATTTCTCTCTCCTTAAAAGTCTTCCCTGTCGGGAAGCACGCGAGTCGATACCGCCGAGCCCACGCAGGCCGGACGGAACTGTTCAATGAAGGCGCACGGGAAATGGACAAGCCCACATCCGAACGCTGAATTGTCTTGCGGGTGGTCTCTCTCTCACTCCAGCAACCCGGCGGTCAACGGCGACAAGCGCCTTTGATGGCCGGTATGTGAACACTACCGCGTGATTCTGAGAACGCTACTGGACTGGCAAAAATGCCCCGGATTAGGGGGTTCTCGCGACCCCGAAATGGCAGCTTGGGCAATCATGAAGGCGGTTTTCCGGCCGTCAACTCGCGTTGCCTGCGCGTATGAACGGTCGCCGGTACGCGGGCCGTGGGTGTGGTGCTGCGCCTGTCGCAGCGGCTCGTGAGATCAATGAAAAAGGGCCGGCCACGCGGCCGACCCCTTGGGGAAATGGTGAGCAAGACGGTTTAGACGCGACGGCGACGCGAGGCCGCCAGGGCGCCGATGCCCAGCAGAGCCGCCGAGCCGGGGGTCGGGGTGACGAGCGCGTTGAACGTGCCGGTGACGTTGCCGGTCTGGCCGTTGGTGCCGGGGAAGTTGTAACAGTCGGCGACCGACACGTGGAAGCCGAACTGGGTGTACTGGCTGGAGAGGGTCTGGTAGGTGAACGTGTGCGAATGGCCGGCGGTGATGCCGTTGTTGGGGTTGGACTTCCAGCCGTAGATGCTGCCGGCGTTCTGGTGCTTGTTGTCGGTGGTGAACAAGCCGCTGGCGTTCAGTGAGGGCTGTGAGACGTCGTGCCCGTACGAGAGCGCGTAGAAGCCGTTGATGCTGTCGATGGGGTAGTTGACGTTGTTGTATCGCATGTACGCGCCGGCGTCGAGCGTCACGGTGTAGGAGACGTTGCTGCCGCCGACGGGGGCGGTGACCGGGCTGACGGTGATGCCGTAGAACTGCGCGTTAGTGAGGAAGCTGTTGATGGTCGTTGCGCTGGCGGTGCCGGCGACGGCGGTGACCAGCGCGGCGGCGAGAACGATCGAACGGTTCTTGGTGTTGAGCATGAATCTCTCCAATTTCGACCCTCCGTGTGACTGGAGGGCGTGACGAGGCGCTGCCGTCGGCGCACGTGCGCCGGCGGTGGGGTGTCGCTGCCCTTTGCTCCGGCGGCGACGCACAACTGGGCGTTCAAGCACGCGCGGCGTGGAGTTATGCGGGCCACGCCGCGGCGCCGTTGTCAGGCGACCTTGTTGATCAACTGACCGAGGAGCGAGTTGTCGTCAAGGTTGATGCCCGCAGCGCCGGCGACGCTGGTCATCAGGCTCTGGTTGAACCCCTTGGCGTCCTTGTAGATCGAACCGAACAGGGCGGTGTTGCCGCCCTGGATGAGTGACGTGACGATCGAGCTGTCGACAGCCATCTGCGTGAACGACGCGGTGTCGAACTCGTCCTTGCCGTTGAAGAACGAGAGCGATTGGAGCGTGGCAGCCTTGCTCTGCGCCATGAAGGCGCGCACGAACGTGGAGGGAGCGGACGGTGAGTTGAAGAACGCGCTGACGCTGGTCATGGCGTGCTCCGTAAAAGGGACTTCGAACAAGCCGCGCGCCGGCGGTTGAGCCGGCGCGTGGGGAGGGTGCAGTTGAGGCGGATCAGGCGACCACGTCGACGTGCGTGCGGTCGAGCTGGGACATGCTGTCCTTCAGGTCGTTGATCTTGCCGCGCATCAGGAACGTGATGCCGTTCTCGTTGTAGTGGTTCATGCTGCCCGACATGTCGAGGCGGAACGAGACGCTCCCGCCCAGGTACGAGAGGGAGACGCGCAGCTCGTCGGAGCGCTGCTCCACGCTGCCGGTCATGCCCTCGAAGCTGATGCTGGTGACGCCGCCGGTGGTTCGGCCGGAGACCACGCCGCCCGAGGACCTGACCTGGTCCTTGAAGGCGTTTACCAGTTCGGTGCTGTCGGTGTACGTGCTCGGCTTGTTCGCCGCGGCCGCAGCCGCGGCATCGGCGGCCGCCTTGGCAGCCGCATCCGCGGCGGCCTTTGCAGCGGCGTCGGCTGCCGCCTTCGCGGCCGCGTCCGCGGCGGCCTTGGCCGCGGCATCGGCAGCGGCCTGCTGGGCGGCGGCGTCGGGGTCGGTGGTGGGCGTGTCGTAGCCCGTCGGGCCGTTCTGGCCCTGCGTAGCGAACTTCTTGAAGCCCGCGCCCGACGAGCCGGGCCCGCTGACCTTGGAGTTGTTCTGCTGCCACGAGATCGACGACGAGCCGCTCGACGTCGAGAGCGTGTTCACCGCCGTGACCGACTTGTCCTGACCCTGGTTGGTCTGCTTCTCGGCCGTCTGCGTGCCGCGCTTGTTCTTGAGGAACGTGGCCGCGGCGGCGCTGTAGAGGCTCTTGAGCGGGTTCAAGCCGCCGCCGGAGCTGTACTCGTCGCTCTTGATGACGCCGATGCTCTGCAGCACACGGGCCTCATTCTGGGCCTGCACATTCTGACGCGTCTGGCTGTCGAGCGTCATGGGGTTGTTCGTTTGGCTGCGGGCGTTGTTACTCGAAAGGCCGTTGGTACTGCTCATTGCATTGTCCTCCGGCTATGACCCTGCAATACGGGTGGCCGGAGCGGCAACGGGCGGGTGGGTTTCGCGCGTGAAGACGTAACGCCTGCGCGGAACGATGCCGCGGAGCGACAGATTCAGAGGGTTTGAGGCCGGTAACAGCGCCGCCGCGGGTCAACACCCGGCGTACACGGACCTGCGCGACAGGCGTACCGGACGCGGCGTCACACGGCGCGGATGCAGACGGTGTCGTTCTGCCCGCCGAAGCCGGCGGAGTTATTCAGACACACCTTCACGCCGCCGACAGGGTTGAGATCGCGGGCGACGTTGGGCACGTGGTCCAGGTCGCACAGCGGATCGGGATGGTGCAGGTTGATCGTGGGCGGCACCCATCCAGTGCGAATCGACTGCACGCAGACGATGGCGCCCGCGGCGCCGGCCGCCTGGATGAGGTGGCCGAGCATGCTCTTGACGCTGGAGAACGGAACCGTCGGCGCCAGCGGGCCGAAGACGGCCTTGACCGCGGCGGTCTCGAGCTTGTCGTTCTCTTTGGTGCCCGTGCCGTGGGCGCAGAAGTAGTGGACCTTCGCACGCCCACCCTCATCAGGCTCGCGCGGATCGATGCCCGCCTGCTTGAGCGCCGCGCGGATGCTCTCCTGCGCGCCGCGGTGCTCAGGGGCGATATCGGTGATGCGGAAGGCGTCGGCTGTGCTGCCGTATCCGGCGACCTCGGCCAGCGGCGTGGCGCCGCGCGCCTTGGCGTGCTCCTCGCTCTCGAGGATCACCATCGCCGAGCCCTCGCCCATGACGAAGCCGTCGCGCGTCGCGTCGAACGGACGCGCAGCCGTCGCGGGGTCGTCGCGGCGCTGGCTCATCGCGGTGAGGCGGATGAAGCCGGTCATGCCCAGCGGATGGATCATCGAGTGCGCGCCGCCGGCGAGCATGACGTCGGCGTCGCCGCGCCGGATGAGCTCAAGCGCTTCGCCGATCGCCTGCGTGCTGGCGGCGCACGCGGTCATGCAGTTGCTCGCCGGGCCGCGCAGGCCCAGATTCCACGCGACGTGGCTGACGGTGAGGTTGGGCTCCTGCTCCGTCTCGCAGACCGCGGTGAGGCGCTTGAGCGCCGTCCCTGCGAAGCCGGGACCTTCAACCTTGCGAGTCTGCTCGTTCCACCCCGCGACGTGTGCCGCGGCGTAGTTGTCAAAGTCCATCGCACCTTCGCCCGCGCCGAGGTAGATGCCAAAGCGCCGCGGGTTGAACGAGCCGGCTTTGTCGAGCCCGGCCTGCTGCGCCGCTTGACGCGCAGCGGCGAGGGCGAACTGCGTGCTCAGGCTCGCGTCCTTGTGGGCCTCGGCTTCCTCGGTAGAAAGGAAGTTGCGGAGGTTGAACCCCTTCACCTGTGAGGCGAAGTTGGTGCGGAAGGTGGAGGCGTCGAATCGCTCGACGCGTCCCATGCCGCTCCGCCCCTTGAGCAGGGCGTCCCAGACCGACTGAACGTCGTGACCCAGGGGCGTGATCCACCCCATGCCGGTGATGACAACTTTTTTGCTCACGTCGCCAGAACCTTAGTGAAGGTTCCCGTCGAAGTCGCCCCCGCCGCCCCCTCCCATGCCACCCTCTCCATCGCCGTGCAGACCCTTGATCTTGTCGGGGTTCAGGACGCGCACGAGCCCGTCCTTCATCAGGCGACCGCCGAAATTGAGGATCAGGCCGAGCTCCAGGTCTGCCGCCTTGAGCTTGGCGCGGAGCTGCAGGCGCTGCCACGAATCGACTTCGCCCGGCTGGCTGAGCACTTCGACCAGGAACCGCTTGTCGACGAACAGGTCGGCGACGGCGGTGCCGATCGACTGGTCCTTGTAGCGGATCTGGAACGGCGCATCGGCCTGGTAGGCGAGGCCTTGGCCATCGAACTCGCGCTTGAGCGCTTCGATGTAGACCGCCTTGTTGTGCCCCTGGCCGACATTCATGTGCACGTCGCGGGCGCAGCCGATCACCTTGTGCGACACTGCGGTGAGCGCGGGGTCGAGCTCCGACAGCGGCACGCCGCGGCGGGTGTTGGTTCCAGAAGGCGGGCCCGAGCGGCGGCGGTCGTCACCGTACATGCGAGGCTCCTGTAGACACAGAAAAGGGCACTCAGGGGTGTCCGCCCCACGTTTAGGGGCAGCCATTATTAGAGGCTCGGGTTCGAGAGCACCACTGCGGCGTTCTGACCTCCCAAGCTCGACGACGCAACCAGCACATGGCGGATGGGCTGCGGGCCCCCCTTGCCGGTCGCTCCCGGCAGAACAGGGTTGCCCGCATTGATTCGCGTGGGAAGGGCTTGGTGTTTCACACAGAGTGCGCCGACGGCCGCCAAAAGACTCCCGTTGCCGGCCATCGCGTTGCCGATCGCCGGGCCGAGGGTGACCACCGGCAGGGTTTGCGCCCGATCGCCGAAGACGTTCTTCACCGCTCCGGCCTCGCCCAGATCGATCCCAGCGACGCCGGTACCGGTGAGCACCATGGCATCAATATCTGTCGGCCGGAGCTCGGCGTCATCAAGCGCGTTCTCGATCGCGGCTTGCAGGCCGAGGTCGGCGTCGCTGCCGCCTGCGTATGCCCGGCGGGGCGAGTGGCCGGCACCGGTGCCGCTGATGCGGGCGTAGATCGGAACGCCGCGCTTGCGGGCGGCGGACTCTTCCTCTAGAACGAGGATTGCACCCCCCTCAGCAGGGGATCCGCTGTTGCCCGCGGGGTCGAACGGCTTGATGGCTTGGCTGCCGGATGTGGCGTCGGCCGTGCCGGCATTGCCCAGGCGGCCGGCGTACTGCATGCGGACGAAGCCCATCAGGTTGACCTTGGACTCGGCGGAGCCGGAGTAGCAAAGGTCGGCGGCGTTGCGCTCGATGACGCGGAAACTCTCGGCGACGCTGAGCAGGCCGGAGGCCTCGGCGCAGGTGATGGTGTTGCTCGGCCCTTCGCACCCGTGGATGATGGTCACGTGGCAGGCGAGCATGTTTGGGAGGTACTTGAGCATCCAGAGCGGCGTGAGGTTCTCCATGCCACGGGAGCCCCAGGTCGCGAGGTCAACTGAGCCTTGGGCGTCCTTGGCGGAGGCGAAGGCCTGGGTGAGTTCGTCGCTCTCGGCGGCGATGAGACCGGCACCGATGTGGCACCCCATCCGGCTACCTGGGTGGGTGGTGGCGTCGGTTGAGTCTTCAGGGAGCGTGCCGCGGGTGACGAGCTTGGCGTCTTCGGTGGCTTCTTTGGCGGCGCCGACGGCGAGCTCGATGTCGTGCGCCATGACCTTGACGGCTTTGCGGTAGTGCTTAGGGACAAAGTCCTTGGCGGAGAAGCCCTCGATCTCGCCAGCCAGGCGGCAGGCGAATCCGGAGGGGTCGAAGCGGGTGGCGGGTTTGACCGCCGAGCGGCCTTCGGTCAGGCCTTGCCAGAAGGCGGTCGCTCCGATTCCGAGCGGGGAGACCACGCCGAGACCTGTGATGACAACCGATCGAGCCATGTGGGCGAGGGTAGGAAAGCACCAGATGAAAGTGGCGAGGTGGAGCAAACGGCCGGCTGGCTTCACTTGGCGTTCACGGCCCGCGTCTACCGTCCGATGTGTCTGACCTTTGGGCAGAGCGCAGGCAGCAACGGGTGAAGGCGGTGGCGCCGCTGGCGGTGAGGATGCGCCCGCGGACGCTGGATGAGTTTGCGGGTCAGCAGCACATCCTGGGTCAGGGCAAGCTGCTGCGGCGGATGATCGCGGCGGACAAGCTGACGAGCCTGCTGTTGTACGGGCCGCCGGGGACGGGAAAGACGACGCTGGCGGAGGTGATCGCTCGCGCGATGGACCGGCCCGTTCGAGCGCGAGAACGCGGCGAGCGTGGGGGTTGCGGATCCGCGAGATCATCACGCAGGCGGAGCGGCGGCTTGGCGAAGGAGGAAAATCGACGATCCTGTTCCTCGACGAGATCCACCGGTTCAGCAAGAGCCAGCAGGACGTGCTGCTTGGCGAGGTCGAGCGCGGCGTGATCATCCTGATCGGCGCGACGACGGAGAATCCGCTGTTCGCCGTGAACTCGGCGCTGGTGAGTCGCAGCACGCTGCTGCGGTTTGAGCCGCTGAGCGAGCAGGATGTGACGGACCTGCTGCGGCGTGCGATCGCCGATCCTGAGCGCGGGTACGGCAAGCTGAACGTGCAGGCGGACGATGATGCGCTGGCGGTGTGGGCGCGGCTGAGCGACGGCGATGCGCGGCGGGCGTTGACGGCGCTTGAGGTCGCGGTGCTCAGCTCGACGCCCGACGCGAACGGTGCGATCCGTATCGACCGCGCCATTGCGGAGGAGTCGATTCAGCAGAAGGCGGCTGTTTACGACTCGACTGGCGACGAGCATTACGACAACATCTCGGCGATGATCAAATCGGTGCGCGGCAGCGATCCGGACGCGGCGGTCTACTGGATGGCGCGGATGCTCGACGCGGGCGAAGACCCGCGTTTCATCGCGCGGCGGCTGGCGATCCTGGCGAGCGAGGACATCGGCAACGCGGACCCGCGCGGCATCATGGTGGCCGAGGCGGCGTGGTCGCTCACCGAGCGCGTCGGCATGCCCGAGTGCCAGATCATCCTGTCGCAGTGCGCGATCTATCTGGCGCTTGCTCCCAAGAGCAACGCCAGCTACCTCGCCATCAACGAGGCGATGGCCGACGTGAAGCAGGGACGGACGGTCGCGGTGCCGGTGCACATCAAGGACGGGAACGTGCGCAAGTCGCACCAGAAGGGCGGCTCGGGAAAGGGCGAGGGATACCAATACGCTCACGACGCGCAGACGACGGGAGCAGCGGGCGAGGTGGGCGGCGTCACGGCGCAGGACTACCTGGGCGTGAACAAGCAGTACTACAGGCCGACGGGGCGGGGCGTCGAAAAAATGTTCGGCGAGCGGCTTGAGGCCGTTCGCGCCGAACGGGAGCGGCTCCAAGGACGCACCGGAGAGAGCGGGCAGGGCACCGATGAACCGCAAGCCTGACTTCGACACGATCAAGACGGAGATTCGCACCAGGGTGCGAGCGGCGCTGGCGGCGATGACGCCGCAGCAGAAGGCTGCGGAGTCGGCGGCGATCTGCGAGCGGCTTGCGAAGCTGGAGCTGTATCAGAAGGCGCACGTGGTGATGGTGTTTGCGCCGATGTCTGACGAGCCGCTGATCGAGCCGTTCGCGCAGCACGCGCTCGCGCGTGGGAAGATGGTGCTGCTGCCGCGCATCGACCCGGCGGACAAGGTGATGACGGGGGCGCTGGTGCAGTCGTGGCCGGGCGACCTTGAGCGCGATCCGATGGGGTTTTTGACGCCGCGGTTTGATGCGCCGTCTTACGACCCCGCCTCCATCCACATGGTCATTGTGCCAGGGGTGGCGTTCTCATCGACGGGCGTGCGGCTGGGGCGCGGCGGCGGGTATTACGACCGGTACCTGCCGCAGATCCCGATTCACCGGCGCATCGGCGTGTGCTATCGCTGCCAGCAGGTGGAAACGATCCCGTTGCTGGAGCACGATGAGCCGGTGAGCGACGTGATTACGGGGTGAACTGCACGACGTCGAGCCGCGTGTCGGTCGCCACTGCGAACCGCTTGCGGATCGGGTCCAACGCGATGTGCGGCAGCTTGCCGAGGTAGCCGGTGATGCAGCCGCAGCGCTCACCGCTGTTGATGTCGGGCCAGCGGTGGAGCACTTCGCCGGTAGCGACGTCGAAGATCTTCGGGTGCTTGTAGAAACCCACGACGCGGCCGTTGCCGAGCCAGAGCATCTGGCCGATGTGCTCGTGTACCTTGGCGACCGACTCGTACGTGCGCGTCGACGGGTTGAACACGCCGAGCGTGCCGGGTCGCATTCCTTCGGTCTTGCCGTCGAACGCTTCTCGGTCGGCGTTCGATGCAAGCAGAAGGCGGTCGTCATCGATGAACGCGACGTCGTTCAGGTCGGTGTCTGCCTCTGGCCGTATGCCGGATGAGTCGAGAACGGCTGGGTTGGCGATGGCGTCTGCAAGAGGCCACACCTCGACCCAGTCAACGGGGTGCCAGATCCAGCCCGCACTGACGAACCAACGGCCGCCCGGGCTGACTTGCAAGCGCGAGTGAAAGAAGTCGCTCGGCTTGCGCTCACCACGCACGGGGATACGCCGTCCCGTTTCAGCGTCTTCAAGTTCGATGCGGTTGTACTCATCGGGACAATGGGCGATCAGCTCGGCGCCATCGGGTCCGGGGATGAACACGATGGGGTAGTCGTACTCCTCCGCGCAGTAGTAGCTGCGGTTGAGCTCCCGAAGGAACTTGCCGTTTCCGATGAGGAGAGCCTTGGTGCCGAGCCTTTGGTAGATCACGGCATAACGCCCAGAGGGCGACTCGATCGCGGCATCAAACAGGCTGCCCCACCCAATCCGTGAATTGGCGAGTCCGGTCTGGAGGTCCACCACGGCGTTTCCGCCCGCCCAGTCCATGAGCCCGGCCTGACCCCAGCAGAGCGAGGAAAGGGGTCGCGGCAGGGTGGTCGTGGTGTGGGTGTGTTCCATACGGACTACGGACGGTAGCAAAGCGCTCCCAATTGGCACCGAGACCCGGAATCGCGGTCGCGCGGCTCAGGCTTTCGCCTCCCCGGCAAAAACTGCGTTCTACCCTTGGTTCGGGCCGATCTGGAGCAATTGAAATTTCCGCTCGCCGGGCGATGGACCGCTCGGTCGGCCGTGTTCTGTCTGTTTCGACTTCATGGAGGCCGCACGTGGCTCTTCCCTCGCAGGCGTCTCGCGCCGAGACTTGGCGTTCTTCCGGTTCCGCTGGCGGCCCTTCACTGGGGTCGATCTCGACGATGGTCGGGCGGAACAAGAGTCTGTTTGCCGGCGGCTTGATCCTCGCCGTGGCGGTGGGCGGGTGGTTCGCATTCAAGCCAAAGCAGGCCGCGGCGGACCCGGAGGGTCCGAAGTCGAGCGACCTGTTCCTCCCGGGCAAGACGAGCGCGGCAGCTCCGGTTGGTGGAACGGCTGCGGCAACCCCGACGCCCGCGACGCAGCCCGCGGCGGAGACCAAGCCGACGACGATCTCCATGCGGTCGCTCAATGACACCGGAGCGGGGAGCGGCGCCGCTGCGGCGAAGCCTGCGGGTGGTACGGGCGGGACGACGCTTGACGATCTGATCGCTCAATCGGGCACCAAGCCGCAGACACAGGCTCCGGCCTCAACGCCGGTTCCCGGCGGGCAGCCGGGAGGAGGCGGGGGGGGCGGGGCTGCGCCGACGGCTGATCCGTTGAATTCGCCGTCGACTCCCCACGCCACGCCGACTGGAGCCCCCGAGATGGGAACGGGCGCGGGGGCCGAGGTTCGCGCCTTGATGGAGCGTGCGAATGGGTTGGTGCAGCAGGGGCAGCCGGTCGAGGCCCGCAAGATTCTCAACGACGCGCTGCTGAGCACCGCGACGCCGGGTGATGCGCAGAGCGCGATCAAGGCGCAGATGGCGACGATCAACGAGACGCTCTTCTTCGGACCGACGGCGTTCAAGAACGATCCGTTGACCGACGAGCACGCGGTGGCGTCGGGCGAGACACTGGGCAAGATCGTCCGCAAGGAGGGGCTGCCGATTGACTGGCGGCTGCTCGTTCGCATCAACAAGATGCCAACGGAGAACTCACTGCGCGTGGGCCAGAAGCTGAAGGTGATCCGCCAGCCGCTGCACGCAGTGGTGCACAAGAACGCCTACCGCATGGACATCTTCGCCGGGCCGCCGGGCGCCAGCGGCTCGACCGGGCCGGAGGGGCAGGAGCAGGGATGGACGTACATCCGCTCGTTCCCCGTCGGCTTGGGTGAGAGCAACGGCACGCCGGAGGGGTCGTTTGTGGTTCGCGCTAACAGCAAGCTGGTGAACCCCAAGTGGGTCAACCCGCGGACGGGTGAGGTCTTCCAGCCCGACGACCCCAAGAACCCGATCGGCGAGCGCTGGATCGGGCTCGAGGGCGTGGACGAGAACACCAAGCGGTTCGCCGGGTACGGCGTCCATGGGACGGTCGATCCGGACTCGATCGGCCAGCAGAAGAGCATGGGGTGCGTGCGGATGGGCGCCGCCGACATCGAGGTGGTCTACGAACTGCTGATGGAGCGGGTGTCGACGGTGAAGATCCTGCCCTGAGCGGGGAGGAAAACCCAAACACAACGAGCCCCGCGGCAGTTTGCCGCGGGGCTTTTCGTTTGGGTATTGAACCGAACCGCGACCGTCAGGGAGCGGACCGGCGCTCCCGTGACTCGGCTTTCGTTCCGCTCCCTGACGGTCGCGGTTCGGATTCGCGGCAGCGAGCGTGACAACGGGGAAGGACGTGCGTAACGTGGTGGAGTTTGCGCGCACGGCGGCGCACCCGACAAGCCACGCTTCTCCACCAAGCACCCTCCGCCCCTTCAGAGGACCGCGATGCCCAAGCGCACCGACATCAAGACGATCCTCCTCATCGGCTCCGGCCCCATCGTGATCGGGCAGGGGTGCGAGTTCGACTACTCCGGCACCCAGGCGTGCAAGGCGCTGCGGGCCGAGGGGTACCGGATCGTGCTGGTGAACTCCAACCCGGCGACGATCATGACCGACCCGGAGTTGGCCGATCGGACGTACATCGAGCCGATCACGCCCGAAGCGGTGCGGAAGATCCTGCAGAAGCAGAAGGACATGGGGGACCCGATCCACGCGGTGCTGCCGACGCTGGGCGGGCAGACGGCGCTCAACTGCGCGTGCAAGCTGTGGGACGACGGGGTGTTCCAGTCGTTCGGTGTGGAGATGATCGGCGCCGACCGGCGGGTGATTCACCGCGCCGAGGACCGGCAGATCTTCAAGGAGATCTGCGAGGGGCTGGGGCTGAAGCTGCCCAAGGCCAAGACCGTCACGACGCTGGCGGACGCGGAGGAGTTCCTCAAGGAGATCGGCCTGCCGGCGATCATCCGGCCCGCGTTCACCCTCGGCGGCACGGGCGGCGGCATCGCGTACAACAAGGACGAGTTCGTCGACATCGTGACCCGCGGCCTGCGGGCCTCGATGATCGGCCAGGTGCAGCTGGATCAGAGCGTGATCGGGTGGAAGGAGTACGAGCTCGAGGTCGTGCGCGACAAGAAGGACAATTGCATCATCGTCTGCGGCATCGAGAACATCGACCCGATGGGCGTGCACACGGGCGACTCGATCACGGTGGCGCCGATCCAGACGCTGAGCGACAAGGAATATCAGGCGATGCGCGACGCGTCGCTGGCGATCATGCGGGCGGTGGGCGTCGAGACGGGCGGCAGCAACGTGCAGTTCGCGGTGAACCCCGCGCCAAGGACGGCAAGTTCGAGATGGTGGTCGTCGAGATGAACCCGCGCGTGTCGCGGTCGTCGGCGCTCGCCTCCAAGGCGACGGGCTTCCCAATCGCCAAGATCGCTGCGAAGCTGGCCGTCGGCTACACGCTCGACGAGCTGCGCAACGACATCACCGGCACGACCAGCGCGTGCTTTGAGCCGAGCATCGACTACGTCGTCACCAAGATCCCCCGGTGGACGTTCGAGAAGTTCCCCGAAGCGGACGAGACGCTGACGACGCAGATGAAGTCGGTCGGCGAGGCGATGGCGATCGGGCGCACGTTCGCCGAGAGCTTCCAGAAGGCGATCCGCTCGATGGAAGTGAAGCGGTTCGGGCTCGGACTCGATCGCAACGACAAGTGGCTCGCGGCCCGGCGAGCCGACGCGCAGGGTCGCACCGCCGACGGGCAGAAGGTGGAGTGGCCGATCGCCGACGACAAGCTCCGCCGCAAGCTGGCGGTACCGAGCCAGGGGCGCCTGTACTACGTGCGGTACGCGTACAAGCTGGGGATGAGCACAGACGAGATCCACGCGATCACGCGGATCGACCGGTGGTTCCTCGACCAGATCAAGAAGCTCGTCGAGTTCGAGGACGTGCTGACCTCGTACAGCAGGCTCGATGACGTGCCGGCTGACACGCTGCGGGCCGCGAAGCAGCTCGGGTACTCCGATGCGCAGCTTGCGAACCTCTATCTGGGTTCGATTAGTCCCAAGACGATCCTGCAGGTGCGCAATCACCGCAAGGGGCTGAAGATCGAGCCGGTGTACAAGCTGGTGGACACGTGCGCCGCGGAGTTCGCAGCCGTCACGCCGTACTACTACAGCACGTACGAGACGCCCTTCACGCTCAACGGTGAGGAGATCACCGACGACGAGATCCGCGTTTCGCAGAGCAAGAAGGTGGTCATCCTCGGTGGCGGGCCCAACCGCATCGGGCAGGGGATCGAGTTCGACTATTGCTGCTGCCACGCGGCGTTCGCGGCCGACGAGCTTGATCTCGAGTCGGTGATGATCAACTCGAATCCGGAGACCGTCAGCACGGACTATGACACCAGCGATCTGCTGTTCTTCGAGCCGCTCACGATGGAGGACGTGCTGAACGTCATCGAGCGGCTCAACGGCAAACCGCTCGACGGCAAGCAGGGCTCTGGGCATGTGCTGGGCGCGGTGGTGCAGTTCGGCGGGCAGACGCCGCTGAACCTGGCGCACGGCCTGACGCTCGCGGGTGCGCCGATCATCGGCACCAGCGTCGATTCGATCGACCTGGCCGAGGATCGCAAGCGGTTCGATGCGCTGCTGGTGCAGCTGGGCCTCAGCAAGCCGCCCAGCGGCACGGCCCGCACGCTGCAACAGGCGATCGAGATCGCCAACACCATCGGCTACCCGGTGCTGGTCCGTCCGTCGTACGTGCTGGGCGGGCGCGGCATGGAGATCTGCTCCGACGAGAAGGCGCTCGTCTCCTACATGAGCAACGCGGTGCGCATCAGCGAGATGGACAATGCGCCGGTGCTGATCGACCGGTTCCTCGACGACGCGACCGAGGTTGACGTGGACGTGGTCGCCGACTTTGACCCGACGCAGCCGGTCGATTCGCCGGCGCAGGTCGGACGGCAGGCGGTCGTGTGCGGCGTGATGGAGCACATCGAGCAGGCGGGCATCCACAGCGGCGACAGCGCGTGCGCGATCCCCGCGTACGCCCTGCCCGAGACGGTGACGAGCGAGATCCGCCGCATCTCGCGCGATCTTGCGAAGCACCTGCGCGTGAAGGGGCTGATGAACGTGCAGCTGGCCGTCAAGGACGGGCAGATCTACATGCTCGAGGTCAACCCCCGCGCGAGCCGCACGTCGCCGTTTGTCGGCAAGGCGACGGGAACGCCCTGGCCGCGGATCGCGGCGAAGGTGATGATGGGCAAGACGCTCGCCGAGATGGGCGTGAAGGAAGTGACGACGAAAGACTTCTACTCGGTGAAGGAGTCGGTCTTCCCGTTCAGCAAGTTCCCGGGCGTCGACGTCGTGCTGGGGCCTGAGATGCGTTCGACGGGCGAGGTAATGGGGATCGACAAGTCGTTCCCGATCGCGTTCGCTAAGAGTCAGATGGCGGCCGGGACGCAGCTGCCGCTGAAGGGGAACGTGTTCATCTCGGTGCGCGAGCGCGATCGCGCGGCGATCGTGCCTGTCGTTCGCGACCTGCTCAAGATGGGTTTCACGGTGTGCGCCTCGTCGGGCACGGGAACGTTCCTCCAAGGGATGAACCTGGACGTGCGCGTGCTGCCGAAGATTGCCGAGAGCATCCGGCCCAACATCCTGGACCTGATGCAGAACGGCGAGGTGCAGCTGATCATCAACACGCCGACCAAGACCGGCTGGCAGACCGACGAGGGACGCATCCGCGCCTCGGCCGTGCGACTGGGCGTGCCGATGATCACGACGACGACCGGCGCGTGGGCGACGGTGCGGGCGATCGAGGCGCTGCGAGCCGGCGACTGGGGCGTCGCGGCGATCCAGGATTACTTCACTCAATCTGGGGCGATGGAACCCAAGGTGCAGACCGTGGGCCGAGCGCCGGCGCGAGTGTGATTGGACGAGGCCCTGGCGCAAGCCTGGGCTAGGCGTCCGCTGCATTGGTGACTTTCTGCCACCCGCACCCCCAGCCCAGGCTTGCGCCAGGGCCTCGTTGATGTCGTCCCCCGCCTGCTCCCAACAATCACCCATGACCTACCGCGTCTGCAAGTCGTTCCACGTCGAGTCGGGGCACATGCTCAGCAAGCACCCGGGGCTGTGCCGCTTTCCGCACGGGCACAGCCGGCGGGTCGACGTCGTGCTCGCGGCCGACAAGCTCGATCAAAACGAGATGGTTTGCGATTTCAAGACGCTCAAGCTTGCGGTGAGCCGCGTTCATCGAGCGGTTCGATCACGCGATGGCCGTCAACAGCAACGATCCGCTGCTGCCGCAGCTCAAGAGCGTCGATGAGCGCGTGGTCGTGTTTCAGGACGCGGATCCGACGACCGAGCTGCTGGCGAAGTTCATCTTCGACCATCTAGCAACTGAGCTCGCGGCCGGCAAGACGTACACCGACGATCGCGGGCACGCGTACCGCTTTGCGGCCGGTGTGAAGCTGGAGCGTGTGCGCGTGACCGAAACGGCGACGAGCTGGGCGGAGTACGGCCTGTGAGCGCTGTGAAGACGCTGATCATCCTGCGGCACGGCAAGGCGGCGCCGCACGATGCGTATCCGACCGACCACGAGCGTCCGCTGGTCGTGCGCGGGCATGCGGAAGCGGAGTTCATCGGTCGGCATCTGCATGATCACGGGCCGCGGCCGGAGCTTGTGGTGTCGAGCCCTGTGCTGCGGGCGTTCACGACGGCGCAGCTCGTTGCCAAGCACCTGCGCTGCCCGCTCGAGACCGATCAGCGACTGATGACGGATGTGGCTGCCTCGACGGCGTGGGCCGCGGCGGAGGATGCTCTGAAGTCGCGCGCGTGCGTGCTGGTTGCCGGGCACAACCCGACTCTGTCGTCGCTGCTTGAGCAGGTGATCAAGGCGAGCGGCACGGGGCATGGCGACATGCACACGGGTGAAGCGGCCATCGTGCAGTTTGACGGTGAGCCCGCGCTGCGCAGCGGAAAGCTGATCGACCGCGTCCGCTTGTCGGCGGAATAGCACGGGAAGCAGTGAGATCGGTTCAGGAGCGAGGGCTCAGCCGCCGTCGACTTCGGGCTGGTTGAGCGTCTCGACCGCGCCGCCGATGCCCACGATCCCCTCGGTCTGGGCGACGCCCATGGGGCCTTGGCTGCAGACGCTGACGACAAACGCCGACGCGTCGCGGACCATTTCCTTTGTCGGAGCGTCCAGCGGGAGCAGGACGTCTTTCTGGCCCGGGCGGAGTGTGATGGCGCCGGTCTCGATGGGGATGCGCTTGCCGGTCTTGGCGCAGACGACGTTCACGCGGAATGTGCGGCTGGTGCCGGCCTTGTCGTCGATCCCCTTGATGCGCAGCACGCCGGTGCCGTCGTCGGGGTTCCAGAGTACCTCGCCGACGGTGACGTCGGCGCCGGCGTCAGGCGTTGCTGAGCCGAGAGTGACCGTCTCCCACGCGTGACCGCGGTTGAACCAGTCGTTCATGCGGTCAACGGCGCGCTGCTGAAGACCTTTGGCCAGTTTCTCGATCGGCCCGCTGATGGAGGTCGGAACGATGCCCGCCGTCTCGACCTTTCCGGGGCCGGCCGGGTTCATCTGGCCGGAGGGTTGGTGGTTGTTGATGTTCCACGAGTAGACGCCGAAGCACAGGCAGGCCGCGGCAGCGATCCAGCCGCCGTATTCGCGCGTGAAGCGTTTGAACGGCGTGCGGATGAGGCGGCCGCGACCGACATCGGTGAGGCCGGTCAGGCTGCTGCGCCCAGTAGAGGTGTGAATACGGGCGACGACCGCCTCGTTGTTGCTCTGCACGCCCGCGCACCAGGCTTCGGCCTCGCGGTCGAGGGCGTGGATGAGCGACTGCGGCATGGCGATGGTCTCGGCCGTGGGGGTCATCGCGCGAGCGAAGGCCGCGGCAGCCAAGTCCATCGAGGCGTCTTCGGTGGTGCCTGCGGTGACGAGCAGGCGGCGAAGCTCGGCCTCTTCCCCGTCATTCAGGCCGACCGAGGCACGGTCGGCGAGGAGTTCCTCTAGCCGGGTCATGGGCTGGTCGAACGAACCCGCGTTCGGAGAAAGGTTGGATGGGGGCAAGGTCATCTACTGGTCTCTTCGCCTGATTCGAGTTGCGGATTCGCCTTCTGCATTGCCTCGCGGAGAGATATGAGGCCTCTGCGGACGTGCGTTTTGACTGTGCCGAGGGGCATGTCCAGTAACTCGGCGATCTGCTCGTGGCTAAGCCCCTGGCCGATCGAAAGTCGGAGGACTTTCTGCTGCTCCGGCCGGAGGGTGCAAAGGAGTTTCTGGGCCAGGGCGGCGTCTTCTGACAGGTCGGGTGCCTGCTCGGGCCCTTCGTCCCGTGACGAGGGGACATAGGAAAAGTCCTCGGTCGCCTGCTCGACGGAGCGGCGGACTGAGCGGCGGCGGCGGTCGATCAGCCGGCGTCGGGCGACCATCCCGATGAAGGTCTCCTCCGCGGCGATGTTGGCGTCAAACCGGCCGGCCGACTTCCAGATCGCGATGAAGACCTCCTGCACCGCGTCTTCGACCTCGCCCTGGGTGTAGCACATGCGGCGGGCGAGGGCGTAGACCAGCCCGCCGTAGCGACGGGTGAGTTCGCGGACCGCGGCCTGGTCGCCGCTGGCGACCTTATGGAGCAGGGGGGGGTTCCCGGTCCCACCCGAGGCGGGACGCGGAGACGGGGCGGGGTTGGAAGTGCCGTCGGGGCTCACGCGGGGGGGAGTGTAGCGGCGAGGGGTTTTCTCCTGCGCTACTACGGGCCAACACTTTGAGGTGTGGAACAGGTGCCTGAGAAACCCGTACGGACGTGGCGGTGGCGTGCTCGGCGGTGGTTGATCCGGGTTGTCGTCCTCTACGTGGTGTGGTGCGTGGGCATCTACTCGATGCAAACACGGATGCTGTTCCCGACGTCGATGATCGGCGAGCGAGTGTCGCTCTCGCTGCCGAGGGGGGGTGGGGTTGAGCTAGTGAAAGTGGAAGGACCGGCGTCGCCGGTTGAGACGCTGGTGATGCACCCGACGGCGCACGCGAGCGACGGGAAACCGACGCCGGTGGTGGTGATGTTCCACGGGAACGCGGAACTCTCACAGGACTACGTGGGCGAGCGACTGATCGAACATTTGCGGGCGCGGGGGATCACGGTGGTGTTCCCGGAGTACCGCGGGTACGGCGCGATGCCGGGGACGCCGGGGCAGCGCGAGATCGGCGAGGACATGAAGGCAGTGGCGGACTGGCTGGTGAAGCAGCCGTGGTGCGACAGGAACCGCATCGTGTATTTCGGTTGGTCGCTCGGTGGCGGAGTGGCGTGCCAACTCGCGAGCGACCGCAAACCGTCAGCCGGGCTCGTGTTGCAGAGCACGTTCACGAGCGTGGCGTCGTTCGCGGGGCGCTACCTGGTGCCTTCGTTCCTGGTGAAGCACCCGTTCCGCAATGACCAGGTGCTGGCGTCGCTCGATACACCAGTGCTAGTCATCCACGGAACCCGCGACAGCGTGGTGCCTGTCGCGCACGGGCGGAAGTTGTCGAAGATCGCCAAGCGCGGCACGTACGTCGAGCTCGAGGCCGACCATTTTCACGACTGGGCGGACTGGGGCGCGTACATCGGGGCGATCGACCGGTGGCTTGATGAACGTGGGATGTGAGGCACGACTCGGCGGGTTGGAAACCTGCCCCGCACTCAGTGTGCGGGTTCGTGCAGCATGGCCAGGCCGCGGGCGAGGGCGAGGTCGAAATCGGCGTAGACGCTGAGCGGATCCAGGAGCGTGACAACCCCGAGGCGTTCGAGCTGTGCGTACTGGTCGGGCGTGATGCCGGCGAGCACAAGCCGGCGCTGGCGGCGCGTGAGGTGATCGACCGCGACGCTCAACTCCATCACGGCGTTGTCGTCGAGCACGGCGACGTGGTCAAGATCGAGCACGACGACGCGGACCGCGTCGGATAAACGGTCGACCCACGCGAGCAGGTTGGGGAGGCGGTGGGTCTGGCCCTTGCGCCGCGCGTCGCGTCGGACGTGGAAGACCGCGAGTTCGAGCGGCAACACGTTCCCGCCCGCGTCCGCTTCCGCCGCGGGCTCGATCTCAGCGATCGGTTGCGTCGAGTCAACAAAGATGATCCAGACCAGGAAGAGCACGGGTGGGTAGACCGCCAGCCAGCGGAGGTGGTCGTAGAGCAGCGTCGCCAGCGCAGCGCCGAAGATGAAGCTGCCCATGATGCTCAGGAGCAGGGCCAGTCGCTTGCCCGAGAGCGATCCTTCGTGCCGGTTGGCGTGCCGGCGGGCGCCGCGGACTCGTGCCCGATCCCACCCGGCCATCAGCAACTGCGCCGACTCCATGCCCAGGTCGGTCGCGACGCCCGTCAGGTGGGTTGTACGGACGACGCCGGCGCTGATGCGGGTGATGGTGGCGTTCTGCAGGCCCATCGCGCCCGCGGCGCAGGCGAGGATGGTCCACATTGCTCCGCCGCCGCTGAGGGGCGCAAGACCGGTGGCGGACATCGCGATGGCGACGGCGACCAGCAGGAGCGCCTCGACCGCGATGGGGAGCACGTAGATCGAACCCCATCCGCGACGACGCCCGGTTTCGGTCAGTGCGCCGGAGATGCCCGCCCCGATCAGGAACGCCGCGAGGACGAACAGCAGCGGCCAGATGTCGGCGCGGTACCTGCCGGGCTCGACCGCGTACTGGCCGATGAACGACGAAACACCGGAGATGTGGCTCGTCGGGTGCGCGACGATCAGCAGGCAGAGCACATTTGTGTACCCCGCCACCCACGAAAGGGTGATGGCCAGGCGAGCCTGGCTGGCGAAGGAATGGGCCTGGGCGACGAACATGCCGACCGATGTATCGGTCGGAAATGACCAAATTGCCAAAGCGCCAAAGAAGGCGGGTGCGCCGCTAGTCGGCGAGCATCGCTGCGGTGAACGTGCGGCCGGTAGTGTCGCGGTCCCAGGTGTGGGCCTTGCCGCGCTTGGCTTGGTAGAAGTCCCAGAGCTCGAGCCAGTACGAACGGAACTTGTGCGGCCCGAACGGGGCGTAATGGGCTTCGAGCTTCTTGAGCACCTTGCGCCTGGGCCGGTGTAGCCGAGGATCGTGCGGGCGTGGCGCATGCTCTCGCTGTCGAACGGAAGGTGCCCGTAGCGCCCCAGCAACTGCATGATGTTGTGCGCGGCGTACGGCCCGATGCCCGGCAGCTCGATCAGCGCTTCACGCACAGCTTCATCCGGGGTCGCCGGATCCTCAAACCACGCGGGGTTGATCTCACCCTTGGTGAACATCTTGGCAAGCTCGACGATCCGGCCGTCGCGATACCCGACGCGGCAGCGGGCCCGGAGCGTGAGCGGCCGCTGGTCGGCGATCTTCTCGGGTGTCGGGAATGACAGGCCCTTGGCAGCGTCGCCGCTGCCGGGGACGGGTGTGCCCATCACCTCACACAGCCGCATGTTCATCGTCATCGTGTTGGGCCACGCGACGTTGCAGCTGGTGATGGTTTTGACCACGTCCTCCCACATCGTGGGAGAGCGAAACATGCGACCGGCCCCAGTGCGCTTCCAGCGCTTGTCGAGGGTGTGAAACTGCTTGAGTGTCTCGGCAGGCTCGTCGAGCCGCAGCATCCGGGTGATCTGCCGGACCAGTGCCGGCTTGTCGGTCTTAGAAACGGCCTTGTCGGTCCGCAGCGAAAGAGGCTTCCCGCGGGCCGCGGCCCAGCCGGAGCGGTCGGCAGGCTGAGAGATCCCCACTCGGACCGGGCCAGATGGCAGCTCGATCACTCGCCAGAGGGTCTGACTGGGCACATGCCAGTAGTTTGGGGCGAGCAAGAAGTAGCCGTATGAGCAGGCGTCTCGCGCCAGCACGTAGTCGGATGGAACCGCGAGAGTGAGGCGGGGCATCAGGTGAGCGTAGATCCCCACCCCACCTTCCCACCGCCCCCCCTCCCCCTCCCCCCCTTGCCTCCCGGAGCTGTTCTCGCCGGGTTCGGAGAGGGCCCTAGGATTTCCTGTCCGTTCTCTCGTGCGGCGTATGTTCGGACAATTGGTGTCTTTGCACCCTGATTGCCGCTGAGGCTGGTGGATCAATCTACCGGCCGGAGTCGAATAGAAGGTGTGCCCGCGAGGCTGTCGCGCGGCCTGGAGTCATTGCCCATGAAGCTTGCCAAGGCCTCGTCCCGCTCGTCACGCGGTTTCTCGCTGATCGAACTCCTGGTCGTCATCGCGATCATCGCGATCGTGATCGCCATCCTGATCCCCGCGCTGCGCAGCGCCCGGATCACGGCCCGCAAGGCCGCGACGGGTGCGACGCTCCGCGACCTGTGCTCGGCGTCGCAGGCGTTCTACACCGACAAGAAGCGCCTGCCGGGATACTTCAGCCCGGTGCAGATGGGCGCCGCGGCCAACGCCAATACCAATGCAGGCTTTACCGGGATGCAGAACGTGCTGCTTGACCTGGCCGGCGGCGTTACGCAGGCGAACGTGGGCGGCACGGTCATCTCCGTCGGTCCCGGCGGCGCGACGCCGGTGAACGTCGATCTCGCCAAGATCGGCGCGGCAGGCACTGAGAAGGGGTACTTCACGCCGCGGAAGGACGCGCTGGTGGCCGATGCGGGCCTGTCGGCGAGCGCCTCCAACCGCCAGTTGCCGCAGATCGTCGACGCATTTGGCAACCCGATCCTGGCGTGGGTGGCCGATGAGCGCGCGTCGACGCAGTTTGCTTCGGTTAATTCAGCGACGCCCGCGCGGTTCTATTGGGCGTCGAACTTTGGCGTGCTGAACTCCACTGGCATCGGGCGCGACCAGAAGAGTCAGCAGTTCTCTACCACGAACTACTGCAGCATGTTGGGTGGCAACGCTACTGCCGGCAATCTTGCGGCGACAATGGCGTCGCTGCTCGGCAATCCGGCCTATCCCCACCCAACTATTGCGAATACGCCGGCGGCTGCCCGTGGTGCCGTTCTCTTCCAGTCTGCTGGCGCCGATGGCTACTTCATGGGAAGCAGCGACCGTGGCAGTAAATCGCACGGTACGGGTGGCGCTCCGCCAACCTCCGTTCCGTACGTCGGGGGTACCGACGTGATGAGCGACTACGACGACGTTATCCAGTCAACGGGTAGCTGAGTCGCGCGATATTCAGAGAACATAAAAGCCCGGCTTGAAGGCCGGGCTTTTCGTTTGGGTCATTTGAGTCATAGTTTTCGATCGATCAAGGGCAGCCTTGGTAGTAGAGCGTGATAAACGCAATTAGATCATTATTGTCCACTGCGCCATCAGGACCCACAAGCCCTCCCGAATGGCCAACGTCTGCCCGAAGGTCTCCATTGGCATGGAGTGCGTAAAACGCGATAAAGTCATTATTGTTCAAAACACCATCGCCTGGAGTTACGCCGCCTGCGCGTCCCACATCCGCTGCATTGCAGGACAATAGCGAAACATCCTTAACAACCCATCCTCGCGTCTGACCGCCGTAGAGCCCATAGCCGGCAATGACGGAACCATCGTCGGAAACACCGGTCGCGGCCGTCAACTCCCACCCCGTCAGGTCGATATGGGCAGTGGACAAGTAGGCATTCAAGTCGACCATGCCGAGTCTTGCAGTCCAAAGTCCAGCATGCTGAGATACTGACGCATTACCCACGCTTCCATACACAATGGTGCCGTCGTTATTTGTTCCTTGAGCGGACGACCATCCCGGTGACGTGGCTGCGCCAAGGCTCTGTATGCCCGACGCAGAAGTCCACCGAAACGCAATACCCCTTGGGCTAGAAGCAGCAGACACTGAATCTCCAACAATGACCGTGCCGTTGCCGCTTACGCCGTAGCCGTAGGACTCTATATCACCGGAAAGAGTGCCCAAGCTCTGCATGCTCGAGCTGGTAGTCCAACGGAAGGCTCGCGCTCCGCTACTTGTGCCCGCGTAACCAGTAACTACCGCACCATTGCGACTCACCCCTAATGCACGCGAGTAAAAGCCGCCGTTCAGCACCCCCAGCGCTTGCATACCTCCGGCATTTGTCCAGCGAAATGCCATTTGTGAGTGAGTTGTATCATTGGACATACCTACAACGACGCTCCCGTCGGAACTGCAAGCATGCGCAATGGAGTAGTCTCCTCCTGTTAAAGTCCCAAGACTTTGAACTGTGGTGGAGTTTGTCCACAAGAGCGCATAGCGCTTGTTCCTACCCACCCAGACTGGCCAACGAGCGACGTGCCATCAGCGCTCACCCCCCCATAACCGCAGATGAGCCAGACCCGCTCAAATTCGGCCAGCCGGTCAGCCCGCCACTCTCGGTCCACGCTGCCACAATTGAGTCGACATTGCAGCCAGCGAATGCCCCATTTGCACTTGTTCCCGCTACTGCCGATACGCCTGTGCCGGGAAGTAATCCTACATTCACAATTCTCGGTTGCGCTAAGGCATTGGCGCTTGCGATCGTGGCCGCCATCAATACGAGTAATTGGCTCTCTGTTCCGTGCTGCCGCATAACATTCTCCAATCTGACTAAATGGAATTGATATCGACAGCAGATAACTTAATCGCGAATGGGGCGCTTCGACTAGTAAAGCGCAGGTGTCGCTAGATTAATTTGTTCTTAGCAATATGTTCGCAGCAACATGCCAGCACGTGGTCAGGCGGTTTCCATCAGCCGCTTCATCTCCGTTACGGCTGCGCGAAGGCCCGTAAAGATGCCTCGGCTAACGATGGCATGCCCGATGTGCAGCTCGGCGACGCCCGCAAGGGCGGCGACGGGCCGGACGTTGAGGTAGTTGAGCGCGTGCCCGGCGTGGAATCGCATTGCGGCATTGAGAGCCGTGTCACCCGCGCTAGAGAGGGCGTCCAACTCGTCCATCAGCGCGGTATCGGCAAAGTCGCCCCCCGCGGCCTCAAACGCCCGGGCATATGGCCCGGTGTGGAACTCGCAGGCGTCGAATCCGGCCTTGGCCGAGGCCTCGATCTGGCGAGGATCGGTCGTGATGAAGGCTGACACGGTGGTGACGCCCCCCTTGTGCAGGCGAGCGACGACCTTCCGCATGCGGGCGAGGCCGCCGGCGACGTCCAAGCCGCCTTCGGTGGTCAGTTCCTGACGCTTTTCGGGCACCAGCGTGACCATCTGAGGTGATCCGGCGGCGCGGCGGAGCCGGAGTGCGATGCCGACCATCTCCTCGGTCGCCGCCATCTCCAGGTTCAGGCGGGCGCCGCCGTGGAGGGAGGCGACCAGGCCTTCGACGTCGGCGTCGTTGATGTGGCGTCGGTCTTCGCGCAGATGGACGGTGATGATCTCGGCGCCGCCGAGCAAGGCCTCATGGGCGGCGGCGAGCGGCGAGGGCTCGTGCCCGCGGCGGGCCTGGCGGACGGTGGCGACGTGGTCGATGTTGACGCCGAGGAGTGGCATACCCAAGTGTTGCCTCCAACAAGACGATGAACAATCTCTTGCACGAACCGTGTGGCACACTACACTTGAGCACGCCGACACGAGGGTGAAGGCCCGGGGCGTGCTCCTCCCGCGGAGCCGACCGCACGCCCTGGACCTTTGGCCTCACGCCGGCGCAGCGTTTACGTTTCTGAATCACGACCTGTTTGCGAGCGCCCGTTTACACATGGCCACGATCTCCATTCCCAAGAACGAGTTCCTTCACGGCCGCTGGACCCCCGAAGAGTCGTCGAAGCTCTACGGCGTCAACGACTGGGGCAAGGGGTACTTTGCCGTCAACCAGTACGGCAACCTCGCCGTTACGCCCACCAAGCGCCCGAACACGCCATCGACCTGTTCGAGGTGATGCAGGGCCTGAAGGAGCGCGGCATCCACTCGCCGGTGCTGCTGCGGTTCAACGACATCCTTGAGCACCGGCTCAAGGAGATCCGCAAGTCGTTCGACGACACGATGACCGAGCAGCAGTACACCGGCGGATACTCCTGCGTCTACCCGATCAAGGTGAACCAGCAGCGCCACGTGTGCGAGCAGATGGCGAGCCTGGCGGTGAACCTGAACTTCGGGCTCGAGGCCGGCAGCAAGCCCGAGCTCGTCGCCGTGCTGGGCCTGAGCGCCACCGCCGGCGGGCCGGGCGTGAACGGCATGCCGATCATCTGCAACGGCTTCAAGGACAGCGAGTTCATCGAGACGGTGATCCTCGCGACCAAGCTGGGGCGGAACATCATCCCCGTCGTCGAGAAGTTCACCGAGCTTGAGCTGATCGTCAAGCACGCCAAGGCGTACGGCGTGCGGCCGAAGATCGGCATCCGCGTGAAGCTGAGCAGCAAGGGGGCGGGCCGGTGGGAGAGCAGCGCGGGTGTGCGCTCCAAGTTCGGCCTGTTCGTGAGCGAGGTGATCAATGCCGTCGAGTATCTCAAGAAAAACGAGATGCTCGACTGCCTGAACCTGCTGCACTGCCACGTGGGTAGCCAGCTCTACGACATCCGCGTGCTGAAGAACGCGGTGAACGAGCTGACGCACGTCTACTGCGAGCTGGTGAAGATGGGCGCCGGCCTCACGATGCTCGACATCGGCGGCGGCATGGGCGTCGACTATGACGGAAGCCAGAGCGCCTGGCACAGCTCGATCAACTACACCGTTGCCGAGTATGCGGCCGACGTGGTCTATCGCATCAAGAGCGTGTGCGACGACGCGAAGGTCGCCCACCCGATGATCATCACCGAGAGCGGGCGAGCGATGGTCGCCTACTCGTCGATCCTCGTGCTCGACGTCGTCGGCACCAGCCGCTTTGACCCCAACCCCGACATGCCGCGCATCGAGGCGGACATGAAGACCGAGATCGCCGCGGGCGGGCTCAACGGCGGGCCGGGCGAGGTGCCCCAGCCGGTGCTGGACTTGCTCGAGACGTACAAGAACCTCACCGACCGCAACCTGGTCGAGGCGTACCACGACGCGACGCAGGCGCGCGACGAGGCGATGAGCCTCTTCTCGCTCGGCTACATGAGCCTGGCGATGCGTGCCGCGGCCGAACGGCTCTTCTGGGCCGTGGGCCACAAGCTGCTGGAGAAGTCGGCCAAGAAGGGCGAGCTGCCGGCGGAGCTTGAGACGCTCCCCGAGTCGCTGAGCGACATCTACTTCTGCAACTTCTCGATCTTCCAGTCGATGCCCGACTCCTGGGCGATCGACCAGCTCTTCCCGATCTGCCCGATCCACCGCCTCAACGAGCAGCCGACGCGCACGGGCATCCTGTGCGACATCACTTGCGACTCTGACGGCAAGGTGGACAACTTCGTCGACAAGCGCGTCGACAAGAAGACCATCGAACTGCACGAGGTCCGCGAGCTGCCCGGCGAGGGCGCCGGTGTCGAGCCCTACTACCTGGGCGTCTTCCTGCTCGGCGCGTACCAGGAGATCCTGGGCGACCTGCACAACCTGCTGGGCGACACGCACGCGGTGCACATCACCCTTGACGAGCAGGGCCAGTGGCACATCGAAGAGGTCATCGAAGGCGACACCGTCGAAGAGGTGCTGCAGTACGTGCAGTACGACATCGCCGACATGAAGCGCGCGATGCGCATGGACGTGGAGGCCGCCTGCAAGCAGGGCCGGCTCACGCTGCCCGAAGGCAAGTCGCTGCTGAAGTTCTACGACGACGGGCTGGAGGGGTATACGTACCTGGAGGAGTAATGGGGACGGGGCAGTGGGGTTTAGAAGGCTCAACGATCGTGGTTCGTTTCACGATGACGCGACAGGACGCGGTTGATATCCAAGCGGATATCGACGATGCCATCGTTGCCGAGAGGAAGCCTACCAAGCGTCAGCGGTTTGGCGAACTGGCAATAGGCGCTGCCTCGGCGTTTGTAGGGGCTGGCGTGATCTATTGGCTGACTATCAGCCGTGAGAGGAACGGGGACCGGGCGCTGGTATTCACCCTGCTGGTGATCGGGACGGTCGTTGTCATGGCACTGTTATTCTGGGCCATACACCGCGACACGCGCAAAAGGCTGGCGCTTGAGTTCGCAAAGCGGCCGCTCACGGTCGGCGAATTGGAAACACTGGGAACAAGCGAATGGCGCTTCGCGCGAAGAAGCCGTGTTCGCGAATGGGGACATCGACGTCCGGGTTGCATCATGCCGTTACGACATGATCGAGGAGCACAGCCACGCCGTCTGTGTGAAGCTCCTGCCGAATCAGCACTACTGGCTTCCGCGATCGGCGTTCGTATCAGGTGAAGAGTGCTCGCACTTCTGTACGGCGGTGCGATCACTCTTTGCTGAGTGCCGCGACCCCGACGCCATCGCCCGTCAGTATCTGGCGCACGAGCACGCAAGCTGCCTCGGCTGCGGCTACGACCTACAAGGATGCCGGAGCAACGCGTGCCCCGAATGTGGACAGAAGTACACCCTTGAGATGTTTGCCGCTCGGAGCCAGACAGCCGACCGACTTCTCTTTTCGCAGTTGGCGCAGAGATTGCGGCGTAGGAAGTGAAATCGTGCCAATCGAGTAGAGCGGTACCCTCTAGGCCATGACCTCCCCCTCGTGCCGCACCGACTTCGTCCCCGACCGCCTGCGCTACCTGCACGCGTCTCGGCTTCGTACCCCGACCGCTTCGACGCACTGCGCGAGGCCGCGGGTCTCTCGGCTTCGCTGACGCTCGACGCGCCGACGATCCACGTGATCTCCGACATCCACGGCGAGGACGTGAAGCTGCGGCACGTGATCCACAACGCGTCGGGCGCACTGCGGCCGCTGGTTGAGCACGTGCTGGCCGAGGTGCCGGCGAAGGAGCGCGAGCAGTTCCTGGCGATCCTCTACTACCCGCGCGAGGCGCTGCAGCGCCTGACGCCGCAGATCATCGCCAGCGGCGCCGAGGCCCGCACGCGCTGGGTGTTCGACACGCTGACGCGCCAGTGCGCCATGATCCGCGCCTTGCGGCGCAACTACCGGCGCAACCATGTGACGCGTTTGGTCACCGCCGAGTTCCGTGAGCTGCTGGTTGAGATGCTCTCGGCGGCGCGCCCGAATACTGCCGCGCGATGCTCGCCGCATTCGCGTCGCACGACCGCGACTTTGGCGCCGTGCGAGCCGCCAGCCGGCTCATCCGCTCGCTGGCTGCAGCGGAACTGATCGTCGCCGGCGACATGGGCGACCGCGGCCCGCGGATCGACCGCGTCATCGACATCCTGATGGCCCAGCCCAACTGCTCGGTGCTGTGGGGGAACCACGACGCGATCTGGATGGGCGCGGCGCTGGGGCACGACGCGTGCCTCCTGACCATGCTGCGGTTCAGCGCTCGCTACCGGCGCACGGCCCAGTTGGAAGAGGGGTACGGCATCTTGACGACGCCGCTCGAGCGGCTTGTGCGCACCTGCTACGCCGACGATCCGGCTGAGCATTTCAAGACCAAGGGCGAAGGGCTGCGTGACGCGCTCACGGTTGCGCGTATGCAGAAGGCGATCGCGATCATGCAGTTCAAGGCAGAAGGACAACTCTTCGCGCCGGCCCGAGTGGAACCTTGAACATCGGCGCGTGCTGCACCGCATTGATTTCAAAGCGGGCACGGTGACGATTGACGGCAAGACGTGGCCGATGACCGACATGCGCCTGCCGACGGTGAACCCGGCCGATCCGTACGCCTACAGCCCCGAAGAAACCGAATGCATGGATGCGCTGCGCCGCACGTGCGTCGCCAGCCAGAAGCTGCGCAACCACATGCAGTGGCTGGTCCGCAAGGGCGGGATGTGGACGCGTCGCGACGACGTGCTCATCTTCCACGCGTGCGTGCCTGTTGACGAAAAGGGCGAGCCGCTGGCGATGAATGTGGACGGCCGCAGCGTCGCGGGGCGCGAGCTGATGGACGAGCTGCAGTCGGTCACCCGCCGCGCGTTCCGCAACGGACCGATCTCGCCCACCAACCCCAACCCGGATGCCGACTGGGTCTACTACCTCTGGGGCGGGCCGCTCTCGCCGCTGTTCGGCAAGGACAAGCTGGCGACCTTTGAGACGCACTTCATCGCCGACAAAGCCGCGCACAAGGAACACAAGAACCCCTACTTCGAGCTGATGCACGACGCCGAGTTCGTGAAAAAGATCGGCCGCATGTTCGGCGTGAGCGAAGAGGCGGGCGACGAAGGCGGCGTGCTGCTGGTGAACGGGCACGTGCCGGTGAAGGTCGAAAAAGGCGAGCACCCCGTCAAACGCGGCGGCAACGCCGTGACGATCGACGGCGCCTTCTCCGCCGCGTACGGCGACCGCGGCTACACGCTCGTCATCCGGCCCGACCGCGTCGACCTCGCCGAGCACGCGCCGTTTTCCGGCGTCGACGCCGCGATCGACAGCGGGGCCGACATTGTGCCGACGATCGAGACGATCAAGCGGTACTCGCCGTCGCGCACCGTTGCCGACACGCAGGCGGGCGAAGGGATCCAAAGAACAATCGCCGACCTGCACGATCTGGTGCGGGCATACCAGGAAGGCCTCGTGCCGGAGAAGCTGTGATCGATCTCGCCACAGCCCGCGAGTCGCCGCCCATCGAGTACGAGGTGGACGAGAGGCATCTGCGTCACTGCCTCACGCTCGTCGCCGACCGGGCGTACAAACCCGGCCGGCGGGCCGCTTCGACTCGAAAACGCGTAATCTGCGGCGTTGTGGCCGCAGTGGGCGGCATCAGCACGGTCCTGCTGCTCTTCTATCTGGAGGAGCACAACCGCACCAAGATGTGGATGGTGCTTGCATCATCCCGACGATCGTGGCTGCTACACAACTCATCGACGACCGCGAAAAGCGGGCCCGAGCCGCCGCGAAATACGTCCAGCAGTGCATGGAGAGCACACTGGTCCGGCAGAGCCTCGGCAAGCACACACTGCAAGTGACGGACACAGGGGTCGTTGTCGATTCACCCACTGAGCGCGTCGAAACTCGGTGGCCCGCGGTCTGTGGATTCACCCGTACGCCGGGCTACGTGGTGATCCTGCTGGCGAAGGGCTCCGTCTATATCCCTGAGGGCACCTTCGGTGTCGTCGGCGGCGCGGACGAGTTCATCGCCTTCGGGAAACGCTGCCTAGCCGAGCGCGGAGTCGGCATGGAGCGGGACATGGTCGCCTATTTCGCGGCAAACAACGTGCGGTGCAAAGGGTGCGGATACGACCTGCACGGTAATACGAGCCTTGTCTGCCCCGAGTGCCAACGGGCGGTACAGCCCGAAGACGTTCAGGCGGCGTGGCGCATCAAGCGGTAACCGCCTCCGCAACCGGCGATACAGCAAACCCAGAAATATGCGAACCGGCTTGGGCCATGCGCGCTGCATTGGTTGATGAGCCTCTCCCTCCCGCAGCTCCGCGTCGACTCCCCGTGCCCGATGAGCTGGGACGCCATGCGCGGCGATCACCGCAGCCGCTTCTGCGACCACTGCCAGCTGCACGTGCACAACGTCAGCGCTCTGACAAAGCGAGAGGCCCGCGCGCTGCTCGCCGCGTCATCGGGTCGACTCTGCCTGAACGGCTATGTGCGCCCCGATGGTGAGCTGGTCACACAGGATGAACTGGCCGATCTGCTGGAATCGCACGGCGCCGCGCCCGAGCGTGTCGCGGCCGTCAGGGCCGCCGTTTCAGCCGGGCTGGCTGTGGCCGCGCTCTCGCTGGCCGCGTGCAGCAGCCCCGTAGTCATGGGAGGCGCGGTGGCGGTTCCGGAAGAACACGTACAACCTTCCGAGCAGCAGGTACAACCACCTCGAACCGGCGGGATTGCGCCAACCGTGTCCCCCGATGCGGTGCGCTACCCAACGATGACCGGCGGTGCTCCACCCCACCCTCCCACTCCTCCGCAGATGGAATGGGATCGCCCGTTCCCCGATCAGCCGCGCTGAGACGGCTTACTGCACCTCGTCCCAGCTCTTCATCTCTCGCCCGTGCCAGGTCATCGCCGATCGCTCATACGCCTTGAACGTCGCGGTGTGCCCGTCGAGGAACCCGATCGCGGATCCGGCCTTGTGCGGCTCGCGCCCTTTCTCACCTGCGTAGAGCGTCGCGGGCTCGCGCGCGTCATCGGGGTCGACGTTCGGCACCTGATGCGGACCGCCGTACGGCGCGGCGAACAGGTACGGGTTCGTCGCGTCGCCCGTCAGCACGAACTTGTCGGTGATCTGCACCTGCGGCCACGAGAGCGAGCGATAGAACTGATAGTTCGTCAGGCTCCCGACGTACTTGCTCTGCAGAAAGTACGCGACTTTGATGCTTGCATCTTTCGCGAAGGGCAGAGCAGCGTCTCCCAAGTCTCAAGGCACGGCTGCACGAGCTCGGCCCAGCCCGCTCCAGGCGTGTCTTCGTTGCTGGCTCCGTCGCCGTCGAGCGTCTGCCACGCCGACCAGTGCGGGAACCGGTCCCGCGCATCGGTCGCGTACGTCGTCAGCGCCATCTGCAGCGAGCGGCAGTGCGACAGGCACTTAGTGGTCCGAGCCGACTCGCGCGCTCCCGCAAGCGCGGGCAGCATGATGCCCACAAGCAGCGCGATGATCGCCACCACCACCAGCAGTTCGATGAGCGTGAACCCCTTGAACCTGCTCCGGGCCATCGCGCCTCCCTTCTGTCAGCCGTACCGGACGGCCGCTCACAGATAGATGCGCACAACGCCTCAGGGTTTCGGCGATTGCGGCGTTTTCGGTTTTCTCGATCCCACCCACATCAACACCCCTCCCAGGGCGATGATGCCGAAGCGGATGTACCACCCCGTGGGATCCCCCCAATGGTCGACCCACGTCAGCAGCATGTGGTAATAGCCAGGGAACCACAACCTCAGCACCAGCGAGATGGCGCCGACCAGCACGAGGATGGAACCGAGGCTTCGCAAGGCTTGCATGAGCGGACTCCGCCTGATGGGTGCTGGCGAACACGTGCTGCCGCAGCATACCGGCCGCACTCTCGATTCGCCGACTAACCAAACGCGATGCAGCAAAATCGCTGCACAACTTTTCTTGACGGCCTTCAAAATCCGATTATGCTCTTCGACCGCGGCCGAACGCCGGCCGCCCCGCCCACCTCAACGGTCAGGAGACCCTCATGTCTGCCACTCTTCTGACATCCCGTTGCCGCCCGGTCGCTCGCGTCACCCGCTGAGCAGGCCCGCCCTCACACACTGAGGACGCCCCCGTGCATAAGGCCGCGAACACGCGGCTGGGCTGTTCCGCTCTCACGTTTTGATCTACCGAATCACTCGGAGCGGTTGTCGCATGCCTTCAACAGGCGCGACGCCCTCCCGGAGCAACGCATGCAAACGCCCAGACGGCGTGACGATGTCCTGCGCACTGCTGCGCCCAGGTGACCGATGAAGACGGACGCAACCCCAAGTTCGAAAAGAAAGAACAATCCCGCCGCGGCATCAGCCGCAAGGACCTGCAGCTTTGCAAGCAAGTGCTGCTCGCTCTCACGACCGCATTGCAAACCGAAGTAACCGACCGACGCCTCCGCGATGTGGAGATCGTCACCGTGGACCCGGATCCCGATGCCACACGCCTGCGCGTGAGCATTCGCCCATGCCCAGGCGCGGTGAGCGATGTGCACGACGCACTCGCCGCGCTCAAACGCGCCAAGGGATTCCTGCGCGACTGCCTCGCCGCGGCCACCAGCCGCAAACGCGTGCCGGAACTCACCTTCTCCCCCGCTCCGCTGACCGACGACAAGGAACCTCTCAATGACTGAGACACAACCCGCCTCGGCGCGCCACGCGTGGCTCGCAGAACCGCTGCCGCGCGAGTGCGCCGCAGCAATCGATCGTTTCGCTCGCCTTGAAGACGTCCGTCATATCGCCATCATGCCCGACGTGCACGGCGGCAGCGAAGGGAGCGGGTTGGGCGCGGGCCTCGCGCTTGCCGCCGCGCGCCTGCTCATCCCTGCCGCGGTCGGCGCCGACATCGGCTGCGGCATGAGCACCTGTCGCCTTGGAATCAGTGCCGATGCGATCTCCGATGAGCAGGTGGCGCTCAACATCCTGACCGCGATCAAGCGTGCCGTGCCGGTCATTTGTCACAGCCGTCGATCACCGCCGGCGCTCCCGCTCGAGCTTGCGAGTTCGCCGCTGTCGACCGACTCACTCCGCAGCGCCGTCGGCCGCGACGGCACGTTGCAGTTCGGCTCGCTCGGCCGCGGCAATCACTTCCTGGAACTCCAGCGCGACGAGGAGAACGAGCTCTGGTTGCTCGTCCACAGTGGTTCACGAGCGATGGGCCAGCTCGTCACACAGGCCCACCTCTCACGAGCGACGAAGCAATCAGGGATCGCAGTCCTCGATGCCGAAACCGACGCGGGCCGCGCGTACGCCGCCGACGTCGCGTGGGCGACCGAGTACGCCCGCCTCAGTCGCGTGGCGATGCTCCGCTCCGCCGCGAAGGCGATCGGCAGCATGCTGAATGCGGCAATCACGCCCGGTCCCATCTGGGGCACTGCACACAACACGCTCGCGCGCGAGGAGCACCGCGGCGAGCAAGTCTGGGTGCATCGCAAAGGGGCAGCTCCCGCCCACGCGGGCCTGTCCAACGTCATCCCTGGTTCCATGGCAGCAGAGACGTTCCACGTCGAAGGCCGCGGTCACCCCGACTCGCTCAGCTCCAGCTCCCACGGCGCGGGCCGCGCGTGCAGCCGCACCGAGGCGACCAAGCGGAACAGCACCAAGGACCTCTCGCGCCAGCTCCGCGACGTCTACTTCGACGCCGAACAACTCCCTCGCCTGCGAGATGAAGCTCCCGCCGCCTACCGCGACATCCGTGCCGTCATGCGCGCCCAGAGCGACCTGGTGCGCATTACCCGCCGCCTCACACCGGTGCTCACGTTCAAGGGCGTGTGACACCGCGGGGTGCCGCAGACTCCTCGGCTCTGCGAGAAGTCTGCGTGTCTTTTATCGGCGTCATAAAACCAAGGCCACTGGCTGCCACGGGTTGCCGCTCACCGGCGAACGGGCGGCTGGCCCCGCCGCTCCGTCACTCGCTCCTCTGCCTGCTCCCGCGGACAAATCCGCTTCGCACTGCTGCTGTTTATCACGACCGCATTGAGGACGAGGGGCAGAGTCGTGAGTCGGCAGCGCAGGAGCCAGCCGTGAAGATTCTACACGTTCTTTGCATCGAACCCGCAGATTTCACGTATACTTCCCTGCGCCGCCACCCCCGGTGTGCCCATGAAACACACGACCGGCCAGGGGGGCTTGGCCAGACACCCTCGCGGGCATTTCAACCGCCGAAGGAGACTCTCTCATGGCAAACGGCAAGACCCCCACCTGGACGAAGAAGGAACTGCTTTCCCGCCCCATCGAGCACATCGACGTCACCGCGTTTGATGCGCGTCCGGTGATCGACAGCTACCGCGACATGGCTTACACGTCGCGCACGCTGGCCAACGCCGCCGACATCTACTCGATGATGCTCAAGGACAAGGAGTGCGCGGTCGTCGTCACCCTCGCCGGCTCGCTCATCAGCGCCGGCCTGAAGGACGCGCTGATCACCCTCGTCGAGAACAACTGCATCGACGCGATCGTGTCGACCGGCGCCAACATCGTCGACCAGGACTTCTTCGAGGGCCTGGGCTTCAAGCACTACATCGCCCCCGGCTCGCCCGAGGCCCCGCCCGTCGACGACATGACGCTGCGGAACATGATGATCGACCGCATCTACGACACCTACATCAACGAGGACGACCTGCGCGCCTGCGACCACGCCACCTATGAGATCTTCAACGCCTTCGCTCCCGGCGCGTACAGCAGCCGCGAGTTCATCGAGGCGATGGGAGCCTATCTCGCCAACAACCCCAAGTTCGCCAAGAACAAGTCGATCGTCAAGACCTGCTACGAGAAGCGCGTCCCCATCTTCGTCCCCGCCTTCAGCGACTGCTCGGCCGGCTTCGGCATCGTGCTGCAGCAGACCGAGGCCCTCGAAGAGGGCCGCGGCCAGGTCGCCATCGACAGCGGCAAGGACTTCCGCGAGCTGACCGACATCAAGCTGGCCTGCAAGGACACCGGCCTGCTCATGCTCGGCGGCGGCGTGCCGAAGAACTTCGCGCAGGACATCGTCGTCGCCGCTGAGCTCCTCAACGAGCGCAAGGGCGGCAAGGCCCGCGGCGACATCGGCATGCACAAGTACGCCATCCAGATGACCGTCGCCGACAGCCGCGACGGCGCTCTCTCGGGCAGCACGCTCCGCGAGGCCTGCTCGTGGGGTAAGGTCGACGTCGTGCATGAGCAGATGGTCTTCGGCGAGCTCTCGGCACTCTTTCCGCTCTTGGCGAGCGACGCCTACCACCGCAAGGCGTGGAAGGCCCGCAAGGGCTTCAAGTTCGCCGACATGTACGGCAAGACCGAGGGCGCGCCCGACTTCTCCGCCAAGGTGAAGGTCGCCAAGCGCCAGACCGTCAAGGCGTAAGCCACCGGCGCACAGGCCACAAGGCAACACACTGACTCGCCCCGGGCCCGCAAGGCCCGGGGCGTTTTCGTGCACGGACGCCCAACACCGTTCGCCGCTCCATCCTGCCCGCCCCCCAATGCCGCCAGGAGCATCGACACTTGAGCACCTTCTGCACCCACTGCCAGCAGCACACAAACAGCATCACAGTTGCCTTCACGTGGACCGCCAACCGCTGCGGTTGGTGCGAGATGCCTATTCCCCGTCGGGTTGTGCGCGTGGACGACCGCAAGCCTCCCCCGCTCCCGATTCATGGCACATGGAGCGTTACCAGTGGAACCGACTATCGCGTCGGCGCTCAACACCGCTCGGCCGAGGGCGCTCTTCTTGTTGTGTTTGCAATCTTCTGGCACACCATGTTGGCGGCGCTCGCAGCGGGGCTGATTCACGCGGCGGGTGCGGTGCCGCTTTGCGTTCTGGCACCCCAAGCGCTCGGAACTGTATTTATCGACGCGTACATCCTTCTTGGGCTCTTTGGACAGACTGAGGTGCGCATCAACAACGACGCTTGCGAAGTCTTCACTGGGATCGGCCAGCTCGGATGGCGACAGACATTCTGGAGACACGAGGTCCACCTGGTCTCACACTGCATAACCCGTGGCCGCCACAACAAGGAGGTCTGCTCGATCCTGATTCAGGCCGATCGCGACATCGTCTTTGGTCGTCTGCTCGACCACGAGCGGAGAGCATGGATGCTCAGAACACTCACCCACGCACTACTCCCGATCGGCACCCGTTGAAATCCGTTATGCTCAATCGATGCTGCTCCTTACCTTGGCTGCCGCGGCACTTCTACAGGTACCACAGCTCGCGCCGGCCGGGCCGGGCATGTCGCACAACCCCCCGTCACCAGCTCTCGGCGTCAACACCAGAAACGTCTTCCTCGTCATGATCGACGGCCTCCGCTGGCAGGAGGTCTTCACCGGCGCCGACGAGCGCCTGATCCACAAGGACTACGGCGTGTCCGACGACGCCCGCGTGCGCCACGACTACTGGCGCGATGCGCCCGCCGAGCGCCGCAAGGCCCTCATGCCCTTCGTCTGGAGCACCATCGCCGATCCCACGACCGGCGGGCAGATCCGCGGCAACCTCTTCGCCCACTCCTCCGCCACGCTCACCAACGGCTTCAAGGTCTCCTACCCCGGCTACTCGGAGGTCTTCTGCGGCTTTCCACAGGAGGGGATCAAGGACAACAAGAAGATCTGGAACCCGTCGCCCACCGTCTTTGAAGCGCTGAACGCCAAGCCCGAGTTCGCAAGCAAGGTCGCCGCGTTCGGGGCGTGGGACCTCTTCCCGTGGATCTTCAACACCGAGCGATGCGGCTTCCCGGTCGACGACGGGCTCAAGCCGATCGACTTCGGTAAGACCAACGAAGCGATCACCACCGCCAACGCCCTGCGCGTGCAGGTCCCGCGCCGCTGGTCGGGCTCGTCGTTCGATGCTCTGCTCTTCCGGCCCGCCTTCGAATGGGTCAAGCTCAACAAGCCGCGCGTTGCGTTCATCGGCCTCGGCGAGACCGATGAGTGGGCGCACGAGAACAAGTACGGTCAGTACCTCGACGCCGCGCACCGCGCCGACGGCTACATCAAAGAGCTCTGGGACTGGTGCCAGGCGACCGACGGCTACAAGGGCTGCACGTCGATCATCATCACCTGCGACCACGGCCGCGGCGGCGACAACGCACCCGGCTACGAGACGGCCGGCGGCCAGCTCAAGCAGTGGACCGACCACGGAGCCAAGATCGTCGCCGCCGAGCAGACATGGATCATCGTGATGGGCCCCGACACGCCCGCCAAGGGCGAACTCACTGACGCACCTGCTGTCACGCAGTCGCAGATCGCTTCAACCATGGCCGCGCTGCTCGGGGTGGACTATCCGGCACAACAACCCAAGGCCGCTCCGCCCATTACGGGAGCGATCGGCAAGCCCGGCACATCAAGGCCGTCCCCTGCCCAGCCGATCTCTGCACCAGCCGCGACCCGGTAACACCCTCCTCCCCCTTGCGCGCGGCCAGCACCATGCCTCGCAGAGCACGACTCATCTCGATCCTGCTCGCGCCGTTTCGCCTGCACGCACTGGCTCTCGGGCTGTGCGGTCTCGGGGGGCTGATCCTGTCGGTGATGTTGCTGCCGATCGACTGGGATTCCCCATCCCAGACGGGCAGAGCTCTTTACTGCTGGATGTACGGCCCGATGTCGGCCGACGTGAACTGCGGATCGCCGCCAGTCTGCCGCATCGCCAAGGTTGATGGCCGCTGGATCGTCGCCAGCGTGCACGACCAGACGCTCGCGAGCGTGCCGTCTTTGTACACGGTCCGCCCGCGTGTGTGGAGGGCCCGCGCCGGCCTGTTCGCCATTACACGCGTTGAGACCGACGCATCTCTGCCAATCCTCGATTCCAACTACGACCTCGTGGACCTCGCTCCCGACGATGCTGTGGCGATCCGAACAGCAACGGTTGACGCAATCCAGCAGTGCTTCCCTGGTGCATACGCGAATGTCTATTCAATCACGCGCAACGCCGTTGCAAGCGGGCGCTGGCTGGATGTCCAGGCGCAATGGCTCGGCTGGTTGCACAACGCCATGGCCCTTATCAGCCTCGCCGCGCTCTGCACGGCTCTTTTCCGTGCCCGCGTCTGGTTGCACCGCCGGTGGCGTACAGCTTCGGGCGGTTGTGCATGGTGCGGCTATTCAACCGCCGGCCTCCCGATCGCGGCCTGCTGTCCCGAGTGTGGCCGTCACTCCGACACATACTGAGTCCGGTAACCGCAAGCGACCGAGGCGGCGGCTCCGCCACTCACCAACCCGTGCTTCATGCGCAGGCCGATCCGACCGATCCAAGGCACGGGTCCGATCACCTTTCAGACATGCCCACCTCCGCGCGACCATCTCGCAGCCGCTGCGCCTTCTCCATGCTGGAGGTCGTCGCCACGGTCGTCCTCATCGGCATCGCCGCGCCCGCGCTGTTGGTTGCCGTTCGCGACGCCACCACGCGCCGCGCTTCGGTGCAGCAACAGGTGATCGCCCGCTGGCTCGCCTGCGAGAAGCTCGAAGACATCACCGCCGATCGGCACAGCACCACCCGCGGCTGGACGTACATCACCACTGCCAACTATCCCGCCGAAACGACGATCACCAGTTTCCCCGGTTACTCCCGCTCGGTCGCCATCACCGAAACCAGCAACGACCTCTCGACTGCCGGCACCGGCTACCGCAAGGTCACCGTGAGCGTCACCTATCCAGACGCGCACCAGGGCTCAAAGACCGTCACCCTCGCCACCGTGTTCACCGATTACACCCAGTGAAGAACGCTCGCGTTCCATCCAGTCGATTCGCGTTCACGCTCGTCGAGTTCATCGCCGCGCTGGTGGTCGTCAGCGTCATCGGTCTCTTCGGCGCGATGACGCTCCAGCGCGCCGGCGCGGCCAACACGCAGGTCGCCGCTCGTGCAGCTGTTTATGCCGATGCATCGGCGCTCATGGACCGCCTGATCCGCAAAGTGCAGTCCACGCCGCTGCGAACCGCCGACACAGTCCCCGCCTTCGCCGGTTTCACCGTCACCTCGCTCACGTGGGATGACGGCAGCGCTCTGGCGTACAACGCCAACGGCCAGCGCGTCACCCTGATCGACGTTCCCGCCGGCGACAGCACCTCGGTCACGGCCCCGATCCTCGCTGATTCGCTTACGTCGTTCACGATGGCGGCATACGACCAGTCGAACGTCAACCTGCTCACGTCGCTGGGGGTGACGTCGCTCACCGCGACCCAGGGCGGCACCATCCGCCGTGTCGAGATCCAGTTCACCATGACGCGGCAGGGCCAGTCGGTCACGCTCCGTTCGCGCGCCTTCCCCCGGTGTGCGCTGGCGAGGGCCGGATCATGACACACGCCGTCCGTCACGCTTGTCGCGGCTCGATCCTCGTCGCGGCCGTTGTCGCGCTGACGGTCCTGCTTCTGCTGGTCAGCGCCATGGCCCTTTCAGGCGGGCGCGAAGCGGACATGGTGAAGCGCGCTGGTCCGACGCCCGCTCGTGCTACAACGCCGACTCCGCGCTCGCCATGAGCCTGCGCGAGCTTCGTCAGAACGCCGACGTCGACGGTGATGGCACCATCGGCGGCGTCTCCGATGACGGCAACGACGCCAACAACCCATCCCTCAACTTCGGTTCGCTCAAAGCCACTTACTCCAGCAGCGCCGCCACCATCAGCGCCCGCGGCTCGGTCCTCACCGCTGCTTACGCCGAGCAGGTGGGCGTGAGCGTCACCAGCGCCGGCGGCGCTGCACGCACGGGCCTGCTCATGCAAGCCTGGCCGAACCCGACCCAGGCGCTCGTCAGCGCGTTCGACTGGAACCAGACCCCCTCGTTCGTGAGCTGGGTCCACCAGCTCTACTGGCCCGACCAGACCTCCGGCGACATGCTCTTCGTCGGCCAGACCGCCGGGGCCTTCAAGTTCACCGGCAAGATCACTGTCGCTACAGACGGCGATTACACCTTCGCCCTCGACATCGACGACGATGCCAAGTTGTTGATTGACGGCGCCCCTGTGCTCTCCTCCGACGGCGCGGGCATCTGTCGGCGCATCAGCGGATCGGCCACGCTCACCGCCGGCACGCACGACTTTGAGCTCTCGTACGTCGACAACGGCGCATCGAGCTGCCTCATGGCCTGGTGGCAGAAACCCGGCGACGGGGCACTCTCGATGATCCCCCCTACCGCCTTCACCTGGTCGCCCACTGAGCGCCTCCCCGGCCTGGTCAGCACCACCACCATCTCCTTCAGCGGCACCGGCACCGTCTCGACATCCTGCGGCACCGTCGGCTGGAACGGTTCGAACGGCCCCTACTCGGCCGGGCTCCAGATCGCCAATGAGGGCGATGTAGCCTCGCTCGCCACCGGCTCCAACACCATCACCGGCTATAACGGCGCCACCGTCAACGGCGACGCATTCGTCGGTGTCGGTGGCAACGCAACCACCGACATGTACTTCAACAGCAGCGCCAGCGTCACCGGCACGCGCGCGGCACGCACCATCCAGCTCGCCCAGCCGCTCCACCGCGTTCCTCCCTTCATCCCCGCCGCCAGCAGTGGCGCGCTCAGCACCTGGGGCAACAACACGGTCACGGTCAACTCCAGCCGCAGGTACGACTCGATCTCGATGTCGAACAACTCCACCGTGGTCATCTCCGGCGACGTCACCCTCTACGTCACCGGGTCGGTCAGCATGTCCAACTCATCGCTCATCGACGTGCCGACCGGATCGATCCTTCGTCTCTACGTCGGCGGCGCCCTGAACGTGAACAACTCTGCCAAGATCAACCAGAGCCAGTACACCGGCCGCTGCTACATCTACATGCTCGGCAGCGGCCAGAACTTTGGGCTCACCAACTCCGCCCAGATCCACGGGCACGTGCGCAACCCGCTGGGCCCAGCCGGCTTCTCAAGCGACAGCACCGCCTCGATCTTCTCCGGCACGCTTTGGTGCCGCCAATTTCAGGCGTCCAACAGCGCCACCGTCCGCCTCGACTGCGGCCCGCTCGGCGGCGGAGGAGGCGGTGGCGGTTCGGGTGGGGTCTCGATTACGTCCTACACCGAGCCGTAAGTCCGGCGCCCTTCATTCTGGCTCGGGAGCCGCGGGGAATTCCGGCGCTTCCCCGTTCAACACGCGCCACACGTCCCGCACCACCCACGACATGTTCGTTTGCGCTGTTGCCGTGCAGCTCGCCAAGTGCGGCAGCAGCCGCGCGTTTGTCAGCCCCAGCGGCGGGTAGTCCGCGCCGAACGGCTCCGGCTCGTGCACATCCAGCACCGCCTGCGCCGACGCGTTCGCTTTCAGGAACCCCGCAAGCGCCCCCGCATCCACGATGAACCCGCGCGCCGCGTTGACAAACAGCACGTCCCGTTTCATCCGTCCGAACGCCGTGCCTCCCAACAGCCCCCGGTTGCTCTTGCGGCCATCCACGTGGATGGTCAGCACGTCCGCCCGCTCGCACAGCTCAGCCGCGCTCACCGCCTCTGCCCCCGACCGCCGCTCAACGGGGATCTCCAGCAGGTCGTTGTACACCACCCGCATTCCAAGCGCCGCCGCGACCCGCGCCACGCGCGTCCCGATCCGCCCCATCCCCCAGATGCCCAGTGTCAGCTCGCTTAGTTGCCGCGGCGCCTGGTTCTCCGCCCGCAACCGCTTCCACTCCGCAGGTGACACGGGTTGACCAAGCGAAACGCGAGGCCTTTTCGCATCCAGAATCAGCGCAAACAGATACTCCACCACCGCCGTGCTGTTGGCATCCGGCGTGTTGCACACCGTCACGCCCCGCCCGCGGCACGCCGTCAGGTCCACGTTGTCGAGCCCCACCCCAGCCCGTCCCACCACTTTCAGACGAGGGGCCTTCGCCAACATCGCCGCATCCACCGTCGTGTACGTGCGAATCACAAGCCCGTCCGCCCGTGACAACAGGTCGTCAAAGCCGGGCTCGCCGGAGCCTTTCTTCACAAGCTCACAACGTTCCGCCAGCCACGCGGCCGGTCCAGTGTCCAGGTGCTCGGTCTGAATGACAAGAGGTTTGTTCATGGCGCACGCACGCGAAGGAGAGTCCTGTAGACTAGCCGGGATGCTGCCTACACCGCTTCGTGACGCCTTGGCCGCGCTCGCACTCCTGCTCTGTTGCCTCGCCGGGTGGGGAGGGGGGTGCGCTCCCTCGACGCTCTCACACCCCGCCATTCTCGGCGCCAGCGCCTCCGCCGGTTTCGGGTGCGAGACCACCGTTCCCCCTGACAACCGCGCCGTGCTCGTCGACATGGAGTCGGTCTACAACGCCTCGGTGCCCGGCTGGCATGGCGATCCGCTTTTCCTCGCCGACGCCAGCTTCTACACCCGCGCCCGAACCGCCGCCAAAGAGCAGATGGACGCGGCCCTCGCCGCCAACCCGTCGATGCTCGTCGCCATCGACTACCTGTTCTGGTCCGTCTACCACGGCCGCGACAGCGCGATGAGCCCTGACAACCTCCTCCGCGACCGACTCGACGCGCTCGAGCAGGCCCTCGCCCAGCTCGACCGGTTCCAAGGCCCCATCCTCGTCGGCGACATCCCCGACATGAGCCCCGCCATCGGGCGGATGCTCTCTAAGCAGATGGTCCCCCCGCCTGACCAGCTCGCCACGTTCAACCAGCGCATCCACCAGTGGGCCGCCGCGCGGTCAGCGTCGGCCCCCGCCATCATCGTCCCCACCGCCCAGCTCGCGCTGCAGATCCAGGCCAAGGGAGACGTCACCACGTCTTACGGCCCGCTGAGCGCCGACAACCTGATCCAGAAAGACCAGCTTCACCCCACGCCAACCGGCCTCGCCGCGATGCTCCGCGAAGGTCTTCACGGTCTTGCCGACCGCAAGATCATCGGCCCCACCGACTTCCGCTCCGATCTCGCCGACATCACCTCGCGCCTGCCAAACGAGGCCCTTTCCGTCGGTAACCGGCGCGAGCCGGGCCTCTGGAGCCTGCTGGCCCTCAAGGGCAAGATGAAGGAGTTCGGCGACGCGCTCGAGAACAAAGACTGCACCACCGCCGCTACCCGCTTCGATGAGATGCTCGAAAAAGTCAGCCGGCTCAAGAAACCGCCCGCCGAGATGGCCGACCTCTACGTCTCGTTCACGCTCTTTGGGTACCGCTCTTCGTGCGCTGACTCCGGCGCGGTCGTCCGCCGTTGGCGCGACAAGCTCGCGCCGGAGATCGAACGCCCGCTCCCCGACGCATGGCCGCTGATCCTCTGGGACGAGTTCAACTCCTCCCTCGACCAGCGCCAGCTCACCGTCGAACGCATGCTCCGCCTCAAGCGCGAGCATCCCGAAGCGATGAACGAGTACAAGGACTCGTTCTCCAGCGCCGCTCGCGCAACGCGATTCACCGACGCCCACGCCTACCTCGAGCTCCTCCCCGACTGGCGGAAGAAGCTCGAATCGTCGGTGAAGGGCGCCAAGGGCATCGCCGACTATTGGATCGGCCAGTCCAAGCTCGACTCATGGCCCAAGACCGCGCAGGAGAACTTCGACCGCGCGCTGCGGTGGGAATCTGAAGAGGGCAAGAAAGAGCTCGCAAAACGCCGCGATCAGTTCAACGACCCCAAGTACTACTACGTCAGGTCGCGGGAGATCACTCTCGAAGACTTCTTCTGCCTCGACCGCGCGCTCACCCTCACCGGCCGCGACAACGACGCTGCCGAAGTCCGCGCCGCTCTCGAAGCAATCGCCGACGCCGACGAGATCGCCAAGGCCCGCAAGGCCTTCGATAAGGAAGTTGCCGAAGCGGCCGAGAAAAAGCCGCTCAAGCCCTGAGATTTATTTCTGCCCGTCGTCTTCGCGCGTCGGCTCGATCAACGCCGTCATGCTCCCCGTGCACGCTTTCACGTGCGGGTCCCGCCCGTACCCCAGGATCTGGTCGCGCTTGAGCTCCGCCAGCTCCTTGTGAGCCGTAAACACCACCGCGCGCCCGTGCGCATCCACAATCTCTGCAACCTGCGTCGCCTTCTCGCCTGAGAAGTTGAACAGCTCCTGCATCATGCGGATGACGTACGTGTCGGTATGCTCCTTGCTGTCAAGCAGCACCACGTGCCACAGCCACGGCTGCTTGTTCTGCTGCCGCGGCGCCGCGGGCGTCGGGTTTGGCGTCGGGTTGGGCTTCTGCGGCGAACTCATGTTGAATCCTGCATCCATACGACCGACCTTTCAAGCCGGATGCGTGCAAGAATCGACCAAACCCCCCGCATTCACCCAAAAGTGCCGCTCCCCCTACTCCGATCTTCCGTAGAACACGACCTGATAACCCGCTGTCCCCGTCGAACCGTTCACCAGCCGGAACACCAACCATGATCTTTGCCGCACTTCTCACCGCAGCGCTCGCTCAAACCTCTTCTGGCTGGGTCGGCATCGGTTCTGTTCACCTCCACGCCCAGCCTCCAGCTGCGGAGCGGCCGCCCGCCGCGGCCGACAAGTCGCCGCAGGTCGCTTTGGCCGCGCGCGTCGCCGCCGTCCGTGCCCAGACCACCGTCACCCCGCTGCTGGTGCTCGTCCCCAACGAACGGGCGTTCCTCAACGCGCTCATGCAGTGGCGCGCAGCCTCCTCGAGGGGCATCTTCCCCATCCTCCTCGACGACGGCACCATCGAGGCCCGCGAGAACGTCGCTCGTTTCGTTCGCGCCTTCAAGCCTGCACGCGTCATCCGCCTCGCCGCAGCGCCCGACGCCCTGCCCGTCACCGCCATCGATACGCAGACCGCCGTCTATGCCACCTTTGGCGCCCCCGACGAGGCCCACTACCTCGAAGTCCTCTCCCGTCGAGCAAACGCCCCCGGTCCACTCGGCGTAGTCGCCTGCCAGGCCGACAACCCCGCAGGAGCCGCCCTCGCTGCCGCTTACGGACAGGTTCTGGTCATCACCGACCCGCCCGCCGCCCCCGGCGCCGACTACGGCCTCTCCGCTGCTGACAAGCTCTCCGCCACCATCACCGCGCACCTCACCGTCCAGAAAATTCCCTTCAGCGTCCTGGGCGACCAGATCGACGCCGTCACCCTCTGCTACGACGTGCCCGCCCGCGTCATGGTCGGAAAGAAGGATGCCCCGGCCAACCCCATTCCCCAGATCGTCGCCAAGCCCGACGAGGCCCTCTCCCTCACCGACATCATCGGCCGCGAAACCGAGAACAACCGTGTTACCCGCTGGGCCTACGCCGCCCAGGTGACCGGCAACCACGCCGCCGCCGCCTACCGCGCGATGTGTGCGATCTTCCTCCAGCCCACATCTGCCGCCGCCTTCAACGGCTACGAGCGCACCGGCGAGTTCGGCAAGTACAACCCCGCCGACGCCGTCACCGCCCTCAAGACGGCCGGCCTCACCACCACTCTTCTGGATCGCCCTTCCCAGTCCGCCGAGGATTGGCGCCAGTGGTCCAGCGGCTCCTTCGCCGCGCGTGAGGTCACCGGCGTCACCCCGCCGCCGGGCGGTGCCCTCACCAACGACCTCTTCCTCGTCAACACGATGGGGAATAACGATTTCTTCCAGCTTCAGCCCGGGCTCTGCTACGCCGGCGATGTCCCCTTCCTGAGCCTTCCCGCCGTCGTCGCGTTCAATCACTCCTGGAGCCTCCAGTACAGCGGCAGGCCCACCACTGTCGGCGGCCGCTGGCTCGACCGTGGTGCGTACATCTACGTCGGTTCGGTCCACGAGCCGTGGCTCTCTGCGTTCACCACCCCCAACACGTTCGCCAAGCGGCTCACCGAAGGTTGGCCGCTCGCAGCCGCGGCACGCATCCTTCCCACCGACAAGTTCGACGTGCCGGGCGCCCCTCCTACTCACCCGTTCTCGTCCCCTTGGCGCGTCGCCGTGCTCGGCGACGCTCTCTGGACGCTCGGCCCTGCGCTCAAACGCGCCGATGCCATTCCCACCATCGCCGGGTCCGTTGACGTCGGCGCTGCGCTCCCGGGCGATCTTCGCGCCCGCAAGTACGCTGACGCGCTCGACACCCTCTGCGCACTCGGACGCGAGAGCGACGCCGCACGCCTCGCCCGCGCGTCGCTCACCGACGAGCCCGACAAGATCGACAACGCCGCGGCGCGGCGCCATCCTGATCGCCTACCGCGCAGGCGACAAAGACACTGTTGTGAAGGCCGCGCTCCGCATCATCGAGACCGCGCCGAAGGACACTCCGTTCTTCGATGCCACCGCCGCCGACGCTCTCTGGCACACCCTCTACCCCAGCCTCGGCACGCTCACCGCCGAGCAGGCCAACCTGCTCACGCGCTACATCCGCCCGTACAGCTACGTTTGGGATACGACCACCGCCGCGACCGCCCTCAAGCGATCGATCACCGCAGACGCCGCGCGAGCCTTCTTCGAGCAGCAGCTCCAGAAGGCGCCCGACGACTACACCCGCAAGCGCCTCGAAGAGGCCCGCCAGGGCGCGCTCCGCTGACGATCAGCCGATCCGGGTCATCGCGGCGAACTCCTTGTGCCGCTTCACCAACTCGCTCTTCTTCAGCTTCATCAGCCGGTCGAGCGAGAAGCTCTCGATGTTGAAGCTCGCCGCCACCGTGCCGTGGCTCGCGGCCTTCAGCAGCACCGGCAGCGTTACCGCCTTGGTGCCGCCCTTCTTCACCGCGCTCGCAAGGTACCCCATCATCCCGCCTGCGAACGTGTCGCCCGCGCCGGTGGGGTCGATCACCTTCTCCGCCGGATACGCAGGTAGTGCCGCGATCCCGCTCTTGTGGATGATCAGGCTGCCGTGCTCGCCCTTCTTGACCACGACGAACTTCAGACCCTTCTTTCCGCCGTAGTCCTTGAGCATGTGGCGCGCCGCCGTCACCGGGTTCTTCTTCCCCGTCAGCATCTCCGCCTCGTCGTAGTTCAGCACCACGCCGTCGATCGTGCGCAGCAGCCGCTCGAGCTCGACCTTTGCAGTGTTGATCCACAGGTCCATCGTGTCGGCGACCACCAGCTTGCGCTTGGGCAACTGCGTCAGCATCCCCGCCTGCACGCCCGGATGGCTGTTGGCCAGGAACACCACCTGGCTGTCGCGATACGACTCAGGCATCGGCGGAGCCGCCTCGACCAGCACGCCAAGCTCCGTGAACAGCGTCTCGCGGCTGTTCATGTTCTCGTGGTACTTACCGCCCCATGCGAACGTCTTGCTCGCCGGGCGAACCTCAAGACCCGCCGTGTCGATCGCCGGGAACTTGTCGAAGACCTTCCAGAACCCCTTCGGGAAGTCGCCGCCCACCGCCGCCACCATCCGCACCTTCGTGTAGAACGACGCCGCGGCCGAGAAATAAATGCACGACCCGCCGAGCACCTTCTCAGCCTGGCCGCTGGGGGTGTAGACGGAATCGATGCCGATGGTGCCGGTGACAATGAGTGACATAGGGCCGGAGGGTAGCACAATGTGCCACACCTTCGCCGCGCAGCGGCAAGGTGTGGTGTGCTCCACTTGCACAGAGATTTCTCAGTCATTCTCCCCGCGCCGCACGCACCGCTCCCCCGCACTCCGGACACACCCCGCCCTTCACCCGGCTCACATCACACCCGCACCCGGCACACATCCCCTCCGGTACAACCCGCACCGGCCCGCGCTGCTCACTCCCCAGGTCCTTTCGCGGGTGCGCCCGCGCCCACACCGCCCACCCCACCAGCGACGCCCCCACGCACAGGTTCCACGGCACCGCCAGCAACCACTCAAGATCGTTCCGCGCCAGCCACGCTCCTGTCGCCGCGGACGCCCCCCACCCGGCCACGCATCCCAGCGGCGCGATCCACGACCGAGTTGCCCACGCCAGCAGCAGCGCTGTGAATGCCGACGTCGGCAACGCTTGAAGCCAATCGCGATGCGGCCGATCCATCATTGCCGACACCATCGCCTGTGCCACTGGAAACACGACCCCCCACCCCACCGCCAACCACCAATCCGCGTTCTTTGGCCTCTTTGAAACGACCAGCGCCACCAGCAGCGACACCAGGTACATCAGCACTGCCGCCGGAAACGCCAGCACGCCGCGCAGCTCGCTGTAGTCGGTCGCCAGTGTCACGATCACTTGCCCGTACCTCCCCGTGTCGCCACACCACACTCCGGACACACCCTACCCGTCACCCGGCTCACGTCATACCCGCACTTGGCACACGTTCCCTCTGGCGCCATCCGCCGCGGCTCGCACAGAGGGCAGATCTCACCCGGCAGCCCGCGCACGTAGAACCCGCATCCTGGGCACACGCCCGTACGTGCTGACGACACCCGCAGCCACCAAGCCCACCCCACCAGCGAGGGCCCAACGCACAGGTTCCATGGCACGGCCAACAGCCCCGGCCACTGGTGAACGAATCTCTCGTCCACTACCAGTACCGACGCAATCCAGCCCAAGACGCAGCCGGTCACGGGTATCCCTGACCGCGTCGCGAGCCCGAGTACGACAGTCGTTACGACCGAAGGAACGAGTGCCTGCAGCCACACTCCTTCCAGATCGAGCAACACCCGCGCCGACATCGCCACCTGCACAATCGGATATGCCAATCCCCAGATGACAACCAGTATCCATGCAGCGTTCCAACGCGCGCGTGAGATAAGCAACGCGGCCCAGACCGCCCCGAGGAACATCAGCACCGCCGCCGGAAACGCCAGCACACCGCGCAGCTCGCTGTAGTCGGTCGCCAGCGTCAGGATCACACGCCCGGCCCTCCCCGCGCCATGCCGCCGCATTCTGGGCACACTGCGCCCGCAAGCCCCTGAAGGTCATAACCGCACGCTCCGCAGGCATTCCCGCTCCGCCGCAAGCGAACCTCGTCACGCGCCCAGATCACCATTGCGATCAGTACCGGCGCCCCCCACACGGCCGAGAGAACCATAAACCCCAGCGGTGACCAGTCCGCTTCGCCCGACAGCAGCAGGAACATCAGCACCGCCAAAGCACAGCCGACCGCACATCCCTTGGCCGGCCCTGGATTGCCCGACGCCATCCAAAGCACAACGCCCGAAACACCGCTGCAAATCACCATCGCAATGCTCAAGACCAGCCGTTCATGGATGGCGCCGCCAGCGATCATCATCGTCACGTACACGAGCGGAAACACCACACCCCACGTGATCGCAACGCCCGCTCGGATTTTGCGTCTCCAGCCCGTGTGTGAGAACGCCCACACCACTGCCACGCCATACATCAGCAGTCCAGGCGCCGAGGCGAAGTACGCCACTCCGAACACATCAAAGAGGTTGAACCCATGCGCCAAAACCAGCATCGGCCGAGTCTACCACCCATCGGCCCCGCGACCCGATCAACTCCGTTTCTTTGCCCCCGATAGGTCCGGGCACGGAGGCGACCAGCAACCCCAAGCGCCCAGGCCCCGACCTTTTCATATCAACCTCTTCGCCTCCAGCCTGCCCGTACACTCGCCCCGCCATGTCCTCCCCCACCTCCACCAAGCCCCGCATCCTCACCGGCGACACGCCGACCAACACCGGCCTGCACCTTGGCCACTACGTCGGCAGCCTTGAGAACCGCTTGCGCCTGCAGGACCAGTACGACTGCTACTTCCTCATTGCCAACGTGCACGCCTTCACCACGCTGGCCGACAAGCCCGACCAGATCCGCGCCAACACGATGGGCATCGTCAAAGACTGGCTCGCCGTCGGTCTCGACCCCGACCGCTCCACCTTCGTCCTCCAGAGCGAGATCCCCGCGATCGCCGAGCTCACCTTCTTCTTCGCGATGCTCCTCCCCTTCAACAAGGTGATGCGCAACCCGACACTCAAGACCGAAATCGACACCAAGGGCCTCGGCGACACCTACTCGTTCGGCTTCCCCATGTACGCCGTCGGCCAGTGCGCCGACATCCTCGCCTTCCGCCCCGAGCTCGTGCCAGTCGGCGAGGACCAGGAAGCGCACATCGAAATGTGCCGCGACGTCGCCACCAAGTTCAACCAGCTCTACTGCGGCGTCAACAACCGTGTCCCGCCCGATGAGCACCATAAGAACGGCGGCGTGTTCCCTGTCCCCAAGGCCAAGGTCGGCCGCGTCGCGCGCCTCGTCGGCACCGACGGCACCCAGAAGATGAGTAAGTCGCTCAACAACGCCATCTTCCTCTACGACACTGAGAAAGACGTTCAGAAGAAGATCAACAAGATCACTGTCGTAGCCGACGAGGAGACCAAGCTCGTCCCGCAATCGCACGTCCTGCTGCAGTACTGCGACGCCTTCCTCCCCGAGGCCCGCGCCAAGGAGATCCGCGCCGAATACGCCAGCGGCAAGGACGTCATGCACGGCCACATCAAGGCCGAGCTCGGCGCCGCCATCAACACCCTCCTCGCCCCCATCCGCGACCGCCGTGCAAAGCTCGAAGAAACCCCCGACAAGGGCGACGCGCAGGTGCAGGAGGTCATCCGCAAGGGCGTGAAGAAAGCCAATGCCGTCGCTGAAGAAACGCTCTATCTCGCCAAGCAGGCCATGAAGGTGGACTTCGGTCCGCGGACACTCACTGTCTAACCTCCTTCTCCCGGCTCTGCGGGAGAAGGTGCCGCCGGCTCTGCGGTGGCGGATGAGGGTGCCTTTGTTTTCTTTTAGTCATTTGCTATTTTGACCTTTGGCGATTTGCTCCCATGCTTCCGTTCCTCTCCCATCTCCCCGGTCGCTTCATCGTCTTTGAGGGCCCCGACGGCTCAGGCAAGTCCACGCAGTTCAAGCGGCTCGCCCAGACCCTCAACGACGCCGGCATCGCGCACACCACCGTCCGCGAACCCGGCGGCACGCCCGTCGGTGAGAAGATCCGCGACGCGCTCCTGACGCGCGAGATCAACAACATGAGCGTCCGCACCGAGATGCTCCTCTACATGGCCAGCCGTGCGGAGCTCGTCGAGACCGTCATCATCCCCGCTCTCAAAAGGGCCACGTCGTCCTCGCCGACCGCTTCGTCGCCAGTACGCTCGCCTACCAGGGCGCAGCCGGCGGCCTCCCCGCAGCCGACATCGCCGCCGCGGCGCGTGTCGCCACGCAGGGCCTCCTCCCCGACCTCATCCTCCTCTTCGACCTCGACCAAGCCGCCGCGGCCAAGCGCCTCTCACCCCTGCTCGACCGCATGGAGGCCAAGGGCGCCGCGTTCCACCAACGCGTCCGCCAGGGCTACCTCGACCAGGCCAAAGCCGACCCCCGCCGCTTCGCCGTCCTGGACGCCAGCAAGCCGCAGGACGATGTGTGGAAGCAGCTCTGCACCACGCTCACCGCGCGCGTCGAAGCGTTCCCACCCGCGCGCTCGTGGATGTGACGATCGATCCGTGCCACCGGTCACGCGGCTTTGAGCGTGACCGGTGCGGCAGGGCCGTCGCGTTCGTCGTCATTTCGTGCTCTCTGTTTTTTCCTCTACACCAGCTTCCCGCGCCACATCGGCCCAAGTAGCATCCCAGTTCGGCGCCCAGCCTTCCGATGCAACAAGACTCATCGGCCATCTCGCGGCCATCTCGCGGCCAACTCCGGCCAAGCGCGGCGGAGTTCTTGTACCTCGGACCACGCAGCATCCCGCTTGGAACGCTCTTTGGCTCGCTGCTCTTCTGACTCAATAACCGTGAGCGATTTGTTCGCCATCCTCGCGGCAAAGAGCAGATCTCGCACGCGCTCCAAGTCTCGCGCAGCCCGCTCGCACCGGGCCTGCACCCGGCCATCCACCTCGGTACCAATCCACTGCACCCGAGATAAGCCGAGAACACGGACTAGATCTTCAGGAGTGGCCGCAGTCCCGATCGACACGCCCGATGCTTCGGCCAGTTGAGCATTGAGGCTTACACCGCCGGTTCTCGACAGGACCACATCGCCTAGCGCATCAGATTTGTACACGCGCTTGCCATCAACCACGCTGGTGGAGAGCGGGCCAGAGTACATAAAGCCCTGCGCAAGCTCTAACGATCGCTTGCCCACCGAGGTCGCACGCGCCGCCAGAGCGGTGCATGTTTTGTGGTTCCACACATGACAGGTTGTATTACCCCAATAGCCGTCAGGCGTCATGCAGACTTCGGGAATCGCGAGCGCGGTAACTCCACTCTCATTGACGGCCTCGGCCACCCAACCCACGGTACGGAACCGCGGGAGAAACGACTTGTCGATAAGGTCGATGAACGCTTCCGTCCCGCATGCGCTGCCCTCGTTGATCCTCAGCACAACCACCTCGGCGCCCGCCAGCTTCAACTCAGCCGCGGCGTCTGCATATTCCGAGAGCGGCAAGCCATCTGAGAATGTCGCGGGTCTTTTCAAGCGACTTCGAGACGCCTCGTTAAGTCCAATGTTCAGAACGGCCACACGCGTTGGCTTCGATGGATCAGTCTTCGCGCAGCGAGCTATCAACCGTTCCTGCAACCTCCGGTCGACGTCCGCACCGACCCACTCCACCTCTTCAAGCTTCATCGCCTTGGCTAAGCCCGCACGGTCATCCGCTGTTCCCAGCGAAATGCCGCACTCGATTGCACTCGTCGCGTTCAAGAGCATGACGCTCGACGCCGGGTTGAGCACCCGTTCACCGCGCTCATCCTGAAAGAACCGCTGCTTCCCATCAACCACCGTCATCGACAGCGGAGCCATTGACTGCATCGCACGAACTGCCGGCAGAGGACGCCCTCCGATCGTCGCGGCTCGCGCTCCTTGGTTCAGCCAGTCGGCCTGAACCGAGTCCTTGGGCGTTCCTTGTGACGGCGTCCTCGTCCCGCCGAGTTCTGCGCCGGTCGCCATGAACAACTCGGGAGCCGCCACCGCAACTAGGCCCGCTTCACCTACCGCCTCCTTCACCCAGGAAACGACGCGGAAGCGCGGCCGATACGACTTCTCCATCAGGCTCAGCCACCCGTGGGCTGCATTGAGGCCTCCGTAGCTATTGATGCGAAGCACCACCACATCAGCCTCGGCCGCTTTCAGTTCATCCGCGGCCTGCGCGTAGGCCTCAACCTCGGCCGGCAATCCAGTTGCGTTCGTTGACGATTCACCGCCCCCGCTTTCATTGTCAGGCCCAACGTGCAGCACGGCCACACGGATTGCCCGCGGCTTCACGGGCTCCGGTTTAGTGACTTGGCCGCAAGCCTGAGTAAGAGACGCGCCACACGCCAGCAAACCGGCCAGCACCGCAAAGAACGTCCGCACCGTCTTCATGCCCAGTCAGACACGCCGCTCACACGGCGGTTCCGCATTCGATGCTCGACCGCAATCACCGGCAGCCCACTCCTCGCGTATCACGGAAGTGCTCGCTCCAAAAACGACGCACCCCGTCGGACTTTCGTCCGACGGGGCGATGACGCGACAACAGCGGGCTTCCCAACCCGCTTGATCTGTCCCCGCTAAAGAGCCAGCCCGACCCCGCTCTCCAGCACTCCACTATGCGCCGTCCGCGGCCGCGCGGCAACCTATTCCGGGGGGTTATCGGCCACCGTATGCCAAAAACAGGGGTCACATCCCACCTCGAACGCACCTTCGGGTGTGGTCATTCTGCCCCGCTTGACATGCGAGCCCTCAGCGAGAGCCGGGAGGACCAAAAACATCACGGGGCGGCAGGGCCGCCCCGTGAGTCAGGCAATCTCAACCTCCAGAGTCTCTCTCAAATCAATCAGCGACGCCGACGGGAGAGGGCCGCGAGGCCCGCAGCCGCGAGAACGCCCGCGCCCGGGGTCGGGATCACGGGGAGCTCCTTCAGCGTGAACACGACCGGGTCTTCCTGCCCGGCCAGGTTGATATCGATCAGCAGGCCGCCCACCGCGCCGGGCATCCACATGCCGTTGTTGGCGACGCCGGGACCGCCGTCGCTCAGCAGCTCGCGGCTGCTGTTGAGCAGCGTGTTGTTGGTGAACTCGGGGCCGACGCTCATGCCGAGCGAGGCGGCGTTGAACATCACGTTGTTCGACAGGCCGAGGATCTGGCGGTAGCCAGTCCAGGTCGCGCCGGTGATGTTCAGGATCATCTCGTCGTCGATCAGGATCTGGCTCGCCGTGTTGGCGTCGGCCGCGACCTGACGGAAGGTGATGATCACCGGCTCGGGCAGGCCCGTGACGGGGTCGATCTCACGGAACAGGGCTTCCTTGTGCAGGTGCAGGATGCCGTCGGTGCTCTGCGTCACCGTGAGCGACACGTTGCTGCTCGCCAGCACGGCTTCCCAGCCCATGCCCAGCGGGACAATCACGTCCGCCGAAGCGGTGCCCGAGAGGGCGACAAGGGCGGCAGCGCCCACGCAAGTTGTAACGATGTTCTGAAGACGCATAGGCAATCTCCCCGCTCGTCCTGAACGTGCCCGGCTATGCGACCGCTCGCTGATCCTGCAGCGAGGTGAGCGCAAAGCCACCGCACATCCATGCCGACTGGTTTCTAAAAGACCTTCCGACTACACCGACCCCACACCCTTCCCGGAGCGGGGGTCACGACGCGACAAATAAAGGCCCCGGCGATGCTTTCGCAGCGCCGAGACAGAAGTCATTTACTCAGCGACGGCGACGAGCGCCAGCCACCATGCCAAGACCCAGCAGCGCCGCAGCGCCGGGGGTGGGCGACGGGGTCTCCTTGAGCGTGAAGACCACGGGGGCCTGCGCGCTCAGGTTCACGTCGATCACCAGACCGCCCGCGCCGAGACCCGGGTACCAGATCGCACCGGCCGGAACCACGCCGCCGCTGAAGTCGGCCTGCGTGTTGTTCTGGCTGAAGTTCAGGACCGTGAACGGGCCGTAGGTGAACCCGCTCGAGAACGTGGCCGCCGGGTTAAACACCGGCTGGTTGTTGTCGATGAGCTGCATGTGGAAGTCAAACCACGCAGCGCCGGTGTTGTTGTACAGGCCTTCGTCGGTGATGATGATCCGCGTCGCGGTGTTCTCGTCGGAACCGACCTGACGGAACTGGACCGCGAGGCCCTCGAACAGGCCCGTGAGCGGGTCGATCCGGCGGAACTCAGCGAACTTCTCGATCACCAGCGTGCGAACGCCGTTGATGGTCACAAAGCCGTCCGAAACGATGTCGATCTGATCGGCGATCTCGTCGGCGATCACGACCTGCCAGCCGCCGCCAAGGTCACGCGTCACGTCGGCCGAAGCAGCCGAACCCGCAGCGCACGCAACAACAGCGGCGATAGCAAAACGATTGAAATTCTTCTTCACGACACAATCCTCCCGATCTCCGTTTGCGCGGCATGGCCGCAGCAAAACGCAATCCCCGAGCTGTCGAATTGACCAGAACAGCTGGTCAGCCGACCACACACACACTGCTCGGTGGACGTTGGCGGGCCTGACTCCGCCAATGCCCAACACTCCACCGACAAGATACACTCACCCATCTACGTGTCAACAAAAAGCACAGGACTTTCCCTGCTCAATGCCAAGAGTCAGGTCCTTCCTTCACCAGTTTCGCATTCCGTTTGCTTTGGGCCCGAACTGATCCATAACACCTAGACAGGTGGATAGACCGCTAACTTGGGAAATATACCGAACAAAATACGTTCTCTTGACGACTCGACTCCAAGCTCGTGCTTGCTCTTCCCGACCGACACGATTCCGGGCATCGCTACGACGGCGTCTGCCGACGCGGCCGCGCGCCTTTGCGCAGCGCTGAGCCATTTGGCGCCCGGATCCGGTGCAGACGGACCCTTCACCTGGCACGCGCCGTCGGCCCATGCCGTTCTCGAGCTGATCGATCGCTCTACGCCCCTGATTCGACGCGCCTGTCACCGTCTGTGGCCGGGCCCCGTCACGCTGGCGATCGAGCTCGATCAAGTCTCACGCGCGAACGTCCACGCTCGTCTGGGCGCCGGCACGGCCGACGACGGAACCGCGTTGTTCGTCCGCGTGCCCGGTCACCCGGCTCTTGCCCACTATCTCTTAGCGGCGCCCCTCACTGTCGCCCGCGGCATCCCCACTGCCGATGGCCAGTCGTTCTGCGCCACGCTTGCCGAGGCCCGCAAGCGCCTGGCCGCCGCCGATATCACATTCAGCGAACCTTTGGGCGCAGTCGTCGCCGATGGGATCGGCATGCCTTCAACGCTCGTCCGGTTCCCGCTCAGCGGCGGGTTCAAGATCGAGCGTTCGGGTGCGATGAGCCCCGACACCCTCCGCCGCAGACTGACCCACACCATTCTCTTTGTGTGCACCGGCAACACCTGCCGCAGCCCGATGGCCGAGCGCATCGCCCGCCACCTGATCGAGCGACAGCCCGCCGGCTCGGTTCCCGTTGAGGTCGCTTCCGCGGGCGTCTCCGCCATGCCGGGTGAGCCAACCACGCCCGAGGCGCTCGAGGCGCTTCGCCGGCGCGGCATCGAAACCCGCTCATCCGGTTCGCGTGCCCTTACACCGGAGCTGATCCGCTGGGCAGACCAGGTCTACGTGATGACGGGCAACCACCTGCGTGCCGGCGCCAGTTCGGCGCGCAGAACGCCCATCTTCTCGACCCGCGTGCCGGCGATGTGCCCGACCCTATCGGCGGCACCCAGCGCCAGTATGATGAGACGGCGCGCGTGATCACCGACATGATCGCCGCGCGCTTGCAGGAGCTCTCGCAATGAACATCGGCATCGGCGCCGACCACCGCGGGGCCAACACCGCCCGCCAGCTGTGCGACCGCCTCAAAGCGCTCGGGCACTCCGTGCGCACCTACTCAGCCCTCTCGGGCGACACCTGCGACTACCCCATTCCCGCCTACTCGGTCGGTAAGGCCGTCGCTGCGGGCGAGGTTGAGCGCGGCGTGCTGATCTGCGGCACGGGTATCGGCATGTGCATCGCCGCCAACAAGGTGCACGGCGTGCGAGCCGCAGTCGTTCACGACGAGCTCACCGCCGAGATCAGTCGCACGCACAACGACGCCAACATCCTCTGCCTCTCCGCAGACCTGCTCGGTCAGCGCCTCATCGAGTCGATCGCCGAGCGCTGGCTCACCACTCCCTTCCAGGGCGGCCGCCATCAGCGCCGCCTTGAAGAGGTCAAGATGATCGAAGAGGGCAAGGACCCGGCGAAGCAATAAGAGCGATAAGAGTCGCGTGTAGGAGGCCTTTTCCTTCAGAGCCCGAAGCGTCAGCGAGGGAGGCGGCACGCCGTGCTTTCGGGAGCGAAGCGCACGAAGGCCAGAAATCATGCAGCACGCGCAGCGTCTCGACTTTGCGAGTGCCGCGTCTTTTCGGTCACCAAAGGGCCGACTCGCCGAGCCTCGTCGGCCTTCCTCGCTGACGCTTCGGGCTCTGACTTGAGGCAGCCATTGAGCGTCCGATGCTCAGCGCGCCTTCGGCGGCACCGCCATCCCGCACATCTTGTAGAGCACCCGCGCGCCCACGTTCGCGTCCCACTCGCTCTCGTCAGAGACCGGGCAGACCTCCACCAGGTCGAACCCGATCACTCGCTTGCCGGCGCTCTTGACGGCCGCGAGCAGCGACGCTGCGCGGCTGAATGAGAGCCCACCAGGCACCGGCGTCCCCGTGCCCGGGCAGAGCGACGGGTCGAGACCGTCGATGTCGAACGAGACGTACACGCAGGGCGGCAGATCGGCGACGATCTTGGCGCACAGGTCGCTCCATTTCACGCCATCATCGAGCTTCGCATGCACATCCGCATCGAAGTACGTGCGCACGCGGCCGCTCGAGCTGTCAGCGAAGTCCTTCTCCTCCGGGCAGTAGTCGCGGATGCCGACGCTCACCAGCCGTGTCACACCCGAGATCTCTTCCATCACGTTCCGCATGATCGACGCGTGCGACCACTTGAACCCCTCGAACGACTCACGCAGGTCCCAGTGCGCGTCAATGTGCAGAATCCCAAGACCCAGAGCCGCGTCCTTGTCGCCCTTCTTCGCCAGCGCGGCTACATGCTCAGCGCACGCGCGGATTGCGCCGTACGGCGTCGAATGATCGCCGCCGATCAGTCCCGGCACCTTTCCATCTTTCAGCACAGCGGCGGTCTGCTCGTACGTCCACGCATTGATCTTGTCACCCGCGGCGTCGATCTCCTTGATCAGCGCGGCGTCGCTCTCGTCAGCCCCGCCCTTTGCGATGATCCCTTCCGCCTGGCCGCGAGCACGCTTCGATATTTCAGCGACCCACTCGGGGGCCTCGCTCATGTGGAGCCCCGCCTCGTACACGAGTCCGAAGTGATGGTCCAGCAGGTCCACCTGCATCGACGCGTCGAAGATCGCCTCCGGCCCCGCGCTCGCCCCGCCGCCGTACGACGTCGTCGCGTCGAAGCGAACCGGCAGCAGAACGATTCCGGCATCGTCGCGAGCGAACGTCAGACCGAAGATCCCCGCATCGGGCGACGCGGCGGCGTTGGGGTCAAAGTCCTGGCACGGGTTCACGTGTTGAGTCATCCGGAAGTTTAGGAAGAGCACAGCGAACTCGCGACGAAGCCTTATGCTGCCGACATGAGCGACTCAACTCAAGGCGATGGGTTCGCGGGCGACAAAGCACCCGCGCCGCGCAGGCCAGAAGACGATTCTTTCCGGCCGCCAGCCACGAACTGCACCGTCTATTGCCTGCACTGCCAGGAACGCTACGACAGCTATCGCATTGAATGGCGCGAAAGCCTGACGATCGGCGGCACGATCGTCGGCTTCTGGGTCTGCCCAACCCCCAACTGTGACGGTGCGGGATTCCTTTGCGACATCCACCCCACGGACCCCAACTGGCAAGACGATCAGGAGCGTGGGACGACTGGTGGTTGGTTTAACGACGACGGAACGCCGACGGCACCGCCATTTGCCGACCCACCGTACTAACCTCCCGCGGGCTTCGCCAACCCGCCAACGAAAAAGCCCCGCGGTTCCGGTGAGGGAGAGTCGCGGGGCGAAAGGATGTCGAAAGGGTGCTCGTTCACCGGGTGAAGGAGCGTGCGGGCACGCTTCCTACGCCCATCATCTATCGCCGGATCGGCCGGCCTGCATCAAGTCGGACACCAAGCTTTCGCCCAGCCGCCCGCTCCTGTCCTGAGAAGGCCGGGCGGACCAGTTTCCTGTGCCGCGCGGCGTTGACACTCGTCTGATCGGCCTTTCGTATCCGAAAGGTCCAAAGGTCGTTGCGGGAGTGGGACGAGAAACCGCACCCGCGGAACCGCACGTCGTCCGGCCTTCACCGGATCGGGCGTTGCACATCATGTTTCAGCGGACACACATCCAGCCCGGCAGACCGCCGGGCCGCTCCGCTCTCTCCTCCATGCGTCAGACCCGCGCCGGGCGGTGATGCCCGAAACGGGGGACGATGAAGAAACAAGTATGCCGCGGGCAGTAAACCGCCGCGGCATTCTTGAAAAGCCTTCGGAGTTGATCTCTCTCCTCCTCGGGCCCTCTCTCTCGCTCCGAGCTGGACGCTTTCGCGTACGCCCTGGACCGTTCCCCAGCCCGCTCTCGCGGAAAGGGGTTAGAAACGAGCCGGTGGGTGGTCAAACCCAAGACTCATTTTCCGCCCACGTGTCCGGACGCATCCGGACTGATCTCTCGTCTCTCCAGCGGGGACTTTTAAGTCAGCCTTGAACCACGGCTTTCGCCGTATTCCAGGTCTGTCTTGATCGACGGCCAGCTCCGCATCTCTCTCTCAGGACAAACCAGAAGAGGGAAGGAGTTGTCGCGTCGTATTTTGCTTCCAGCCAGTCCAAAGTGGTTAGGACAGCGAAGCATGGCCGTCGATCAAGCCAGACATGGTCTCGTCATTCACTTGTCAATCCGCCGAGTCTCTTGCAACCGTCGTGTCGCGCGTTGTTCGTTCGTCCAGTCTTTCTCGATCGACGGCCCGCTCTGTAGACCCTCTCTCTCGGAGCAGTCACCAGGTGGGAGGGATGTGTGTGTGGATCGCGATGTAACCCAGCAACCGCTCAACTAATAGATCACAGAGTCGAGCCGTCGATCGTGAAAGACTGAACCGCGTAGTAGCCTGTAGGGGCGATCCTCAACATCCACCGACTCAAACCATTTCTCATCCTCACGCCTCAGGCTCGTGCCTGAAGCTCTGCCAGTCCTCTCCGATCGACGGCCCGCTCTGTAGACCCTCTCTCTCGGAGCAGTCACCAGGTGGGAGGGATGTGTGTGTGGATCGCGATGTAACCCAGCAACCGCTCAACTAATAGATCACAGAGTCGAGCCGTCGATCGGGAAGGACTGGCGTTTGAAGAAGACGTAGAAGCGATCCACGAACATCCGTTCGTTCAACACTGATTCACTCGACGGCCGGCCGGGCGAATTCCTGCTTCACCACACGGGGGGTAGGGAAGGAGTTGTCGCGTCGTATTTGGCCCGCACAGCACCGCAAGGGTTCGCCCGATCAGGCCGGCGAGTGAGTCAGTGTCCAATCTTCACTTTTCAAATCTCTCTGCTCTGCACTTCGCTTTGCAAGCTGCGTGCCAGAGTTTTTCGTCCCGCGAGTTCGACGGCCTTTCGGGTGTCTCTCTCCTGCCATTAGTCGGGGGAGGAATGGAGTGTCAGGTCTTTTTAGACCAACCAACAGCCGGGTCCTCACCCGCCAGGCCGTCGAACCCGCGGGACTCACTTGTCAAATCGGTTGTGCGCGTCTTTCGACGCGATCCACCGCTCGCTCATCCTCAATCCGAGCCTTGCAACACTCGTGCCAGACTCAGGCGGCCAGCGCCGTCGCCAGCTTTTCGATCTCTTCCACACCCGCAGAGGCCGGCACATATGCAGCGGCGCCGGCTCGGCGGGCTGTTCGTTCCACTTCGGCACCGTTTACGGCACACACCGGTCCCACTACGACACACGCGACCGGATTCCAGTGCCGAGACAGCCGTTCGATCATGCTCAAGGCCCGCTCGTCGAGCTCGTTGAGCTGCACGATGAGCACGCGAACTCCGTTCGACACTGCCCAGCGCACAAAGCCAGGCTCGTCAGCATCTCGGATTGTCCAGTTCCTGCGAAGGGCAGCCCGGGCTACGCCCGAACCGCACTCGCCGAACCGCGCCACCGCAACGGGGCGCGCGCAATCACCGCCAGTCATCTCTCTCTCCTCCAGCAGGGGCGCTGTGGAATGTCGAACACGCACAATTTGCAACGAGCGTGCCAGTCCCCCTCACCCAATGCAGGGGGGTGAAACGAGCGCACCTTCGCACCTTGTTCTCTCTCGTTCACTCAACTCTGTGCGTGAACCTCTTTTCATGTGCGAATACGCCGCCTCTTGGCGTGTGCTACTCCGGCACTGCTGTTCCATTCTGGTCGTTCCGTTTTTGCACACGCGTGATGCGCGGTGCGAGTCGCTCAACGCCACTCGCAATCTCGCGTCGCGAATACCCAAATCTCCAAAAACGACAAAGCCCGCAACGCGGGCCTTTGCTCGATCTTCAAATTGCCCAGATGCTCAGTCCTCGATCACGCCGTTGGTCAGGTGCTTGAGGCCATACTTGGCGACCTTGCGGTACAGCCGCCGGCGCTCGACAGCCAACATCCCGGCCGCGCGGTTCTGGTTGCCCGACGAAGCGACCAATGCGCGGGCGATCAGGTCGCGTTCCATTGCCTCGAGCGTCTGAACGCTCGAGGGCGCCTTCATCTCTACAGCCGCGGCCGCAACCGGAGCGACAACCGGCGCCGGTGTTACTGACCCCGCCCGCACCCGATCAGGAAGATCAGACCACTCGATCACCGCACCCTGGCAGAAGACCGCGGCGTGCTCGAGTGCGTTGGCCAGCTCGCGCACGTTGCCGGGCCAGCCGTACGTGATGAGCGCCTCCAAGTGCGCTCGCTCAGTCCCCGGGGCTCTTCGCCGTAGAGGTCCGCGAGCTGTCCGAGGAAGTGACCGGCCAGCGCTGCGATGTCCTCGCGCCGCTCGCGCAGCGACGGCAGTTTCACCTGGACCACATCCAGACGGAACAAAAGGTCCTCGCGGAACTCGCCCTTGCTGGCCATCTCGCGCAGGTTGCGGTGCGTTGCGCACACCACCCGCACATCGACCGGCACCGGCTTCACCGAGCCCAGCGGCACCACGCAGCGCTCTTGAATGCAACGCAGCAGCTTGGCCTGCGTTTTCAGCTCAAGTTCGCCGATTTCATCGAGAAAAAGCGTGCCTCCGTCGGCCGCGCGGATGAAGCCCAGCGACGGCGCATCGGCGCCGGTGAACGCGCCCTTGACGTGCCCGAAGAGCTGGCTCTCCAGCAGCGTGTCGCGCAGGCCCGTGCAATCGACCGCGACGAACGCGCCCGTGCAGCGGCGGCTTTGAAGGTGGATCGTCCGCGCCGTGAGTTCCTTACCCGCGCCCGACTCGCCATGAATCATCACCGTGCAGTCGCGCGGCGCGACTGCATCGATCATCGATCGGAGCTGCTGCATCGCCGGACCCGCACCGACCATCGGGCGAGGTGCACCGATGCCGGGCGCCGACGATGGCGCTCGATCAGCCTTCATGGAACTCGAAGCGAAGGACATACTCCACGCCGCACAAGCAACCGGCTCGCCACTCCCGCGGCTCGCCAATAGGCCGGTCTCATGCGCGACGCCCACGCTGACGTCTCACTCTCATCGCACGGGACCGCCGTCCCGCAAAGTCTTGCTCTAGACGATGCGGTAGGGGTTGTTCCCACCTGTTTGTGCCAAGATGAAAGGAAATCCCTCTCCCTCACCTTGGGCTTGGGGCCAACATACCTCATGTCCTCAGAACTGGCAAGAGCGGACCTAAAAAATGGATTGAAAAGTCACAACCCGCAATCTCGGCCTCTTCTCACTTTGCCCCCTTTTCCCGGCTACCCACAGAGGCGGTTGGTTCTCGGGCTGGTGCTCGCACATATCGGGCCCACGTTGGCAAATGGTCCGAGCCCGTTTCAATCCCCACGCCACTCGCAACGCACGCCAGTCCGTCAGTGTGCAGCAGGTTGTCCAGGCGGATCTTCCCCAGTTTGCTCAGCGGTGAATCCGTCGGCCACGTGCCGCCGCGCCCGTGCGATGAGTCCGCCCATGAATCTGCCATCGTCGTATTCAGAGCGCCGACGATGTGCCCATCCGGCGTGCCATTGAAGTCGCCCGCGACGATCCGCTCGACGCGCACGGATGCGCCGCTCTCCGCCGCGAGCGAACTGCGAACGTCCGCCGCCAGTCCGCTCACCTGCCTGCGCTGCTCGGCCAGCGCGCTGAGCCCCACCGGCGGCAGCAGGTGCACGTCGGTCACGCGCACCAGCCCGCCGTCGAACTCCACCCACACGGAGATCTGCGGGTCAACGCTCCACCGCGGCGAAGACGGATAGATCTCCGGCGGCTTCGCGAATGGCGTGCGGCTGAACACGCCCTGGCCGAACGCGTCGTCGCGCGACATCTCCACTCTGTGCGGGAAGGATTTCATCCCGAGCTTCAGCTCCGCGGCCAGTTTCGGCGTGTACTCCTGGAAGACCACCACGTCCGCCTTGCACATCTCTGCTTGCAGTTCGATCAGCGTCGCGTTGGACCTGCCGTACAGCGCGTTCACCGAGAGCACCGTGAGCGTCGGCTTCCCGCCAACGGCTCCCGCGCCGTTCAGCGGCCGCACCAGTTTCCACCCCTCCGGCGCGAGCCACACCAGCGCCAAGAGCAAAACGCCGCCGCTCCGCGCTTCACACCCGCCAATCGCGACAGGCCCGCCAGTGCAAGGCACGCGACGCCCGCCTGCAGACCGAACGTGCGGCACATGCACGCGACGTGCGTCACCACCAGGACCCATGGCTCCTGCCGGTCCAGCATCGCCGGGCACACAAAGGCCCAAACCGTCAGCAGCGCCCCGCACGCCACCAACCCCCAGGCCGGCCACCGCCACCTTCGCGCGATTCCGACCCGTGCCGAGCCAGCAGAGTCTCCAGTTTCACGCTGATGAGTGGGTGCCTGATCCATAAACCGCCGCCTCTTGCGCCACGACCCGCCCTCTTGATCGCTACGCTGACCTCCGTGCCTGCACACAAAGCCGCCAAATCACGCCGCCAGCCCGTTGATGCGACCCCCGCTCCCGCCAAGGGCGGCGCGAGTGCGAGTTCTGCGAAGGCGCACAAAGAGATCCCCACCGCCAAGCGGTCGTTCCTCTCCGCCTTCATCAAGAACCCCACCCAGGTCGGCGCCGTCATCCCCTCCTCGCGTCATCTCGCCGCGCGGATGATCCGCGTCAGCGGCATCGAGCACGCACGCACCGTCGTCGAGTACGGGCCCGGCACCGGCGCCTTCAGCGGGCACATCGCCGCGGCACTTCCCAAGGGCGCCAAGTACTTCGCCATCGAGCTTTCCCCGAGCCTCACCGCGCATTTCAAGAAGCGCTACCCCAACCTTCATATTCACAACGCGTCAGTCGCGGATCTGCCGCGGCTGCTTCGCCTGGAAGGCCTTGCCAACGCCAACAGCGTCGACCTCATCTTCAGCGGGCTTCCCTGGGCTTCTTTTGACGAGAAGCTCCAGCGCCAGCTCCTCTCGACGACCATCCGCGCCCTTCGTCCCGGTGGCGTGATGCTCACCTTCTGCTACGCCGGGCTCGACTCGATCACCCCCGGCGGCAAGCGCCTCAAGAAGCTGCTCCCCCACTACTTCGCGCGGGCGGACAAGACCGACCTGGTGCTGCGCAACTTCCCGCCGGCATTCGTCTATCGCTGTATCAAGAACGTCGACCCGACGGCGCGGTGAGTGCTGCATCAGCGCGTCCATTCACGCGGCCATATTGATCTGCCAGCGTCCATCAGACTGCAAAAGCCGCCTGATGTTGAGGGCGCATTCGCTCGCCTGTGGGCTCATGCGTGCTCCCGCTTGGCTTAAAGGTTGAGGCTGTGCTGTTTGCCAGGAGCGGGTGCAAGCAAACCACCTGTTCCCACCAACGGCCGCTGGCTGCGCCAAGGCACAAACAAAGAACGAGCATCCGTTATATTCATTAAATGTTCGGTAAATACGCCTACAAAATTAGGCATGAAGGCCCCCTTGATAGGTGGTTAAAGTTGCCTAATCCCCCCTTAATCCAGTGAGTGAGGGACCTAGTTGGTCCTGTAACCGGTATCGTCTCTCCGATCTAACTGATCCGGCCTCCATTCTCGGGTCGCCACACGGAGATACCAGTCAAATGCCCCGATCCGTATGCCTGCGCAGCAATTGCGCTCGTTGTTGTCACGATCATCTCCACTGTCCGTGCTGCGGTCCCCCCGTATCCGCAATGGCCGCTCCCGCCCAGCGCACCGCGATGAACATGGGCCAGCGCGGCATGCCGCCGTCGAGCGAGTTCGGCATCTTCTACGAAGTCTGCGCCATCGAGCCGCAGTGGTACAACCTCGATGTCGCCGACATCCCCTTCCGGCAGGACATCCTTCTGATCCCCGCGGGCGCAGCGCCCACCTATCCGCGCCAGGGCCCGCACAAGATCGAGACCTATCCCGGCGGCCGCGCCGCCTTTTATGCGCAGCTTGACGCCGAGCTCACCTCGGTGATCCAGCTCTGGATGCCCATGGCCGACTACGACGGCCTGCTCATCTTCGACTACGAGTACTTCTGCCCCAACTGGACGGGCCACCCCAACGTCGCCAGCGACCAGGGGCCCGATGCGCTGGACTTCGATCCGATCGACGACTGGCGCGACACTCTGCGCGTCACCCGCGCCGCCCAGCTCGTGGGCATGAACGCCGCGCAGCAAGAGGAGTACTTCAAGCAGCAGTGGCTCGCCACGACCCGCGAGTTCTACACGCACGTGTACAACTTCGCCAAGCTGCTGCGGCCGAACTCGAAGATCGCGTTCTACAACCAGCCCAACCAGGAGTACTGGGGGTGGCGCAACGCGGAAGCGCGCCAACGACCTCCGCATCGGGTATGAGCAGGAGGCCGCCTGGTTCTGGGAGCTGGTTGACGTGATCACCCCGTCCGTCTACCCGTACTACATGAGCGTTCCTACCGGCCAGGTCTCCAACCGGTGGCAGGACACGCAGACCGACTTTGACATGTACCTCCGCGACAACATCGGCGAAGCCATCAGGCTCTCGCACGGCAAGCCCGTCTATCCATACGTGAGCTTCCTCTACCACCCCAGCAACGAGGCTTATCCCTACGCCATCGTCAACAACTACAACATGCGCCGGCCCTTCGAGATCGCGCGCGAGATGGGCTGTCAGGGCGTGATCATCTGGTCATGGCTGCAGACCCAGCCGCAGTACGAGGGAGCTCGCGACTTCTTCCAGCAGACCTTCTCACCGTTCCTTCGCGAGTTCAGCCAGCTCCCCGCGCTCCGCGCCCTGCCAACTGCGCCGCCGACGTCGGTGCGCAGGGCGGCATCTGGGCCACCGACGGCGTCTTGGACGGGAACGACTTCATCTCCTTCATCAACCTCTTCTTCTCCAACAACTACCGCGCCGACCTCGGTGGAGTGGGCGGACAGGCCGGATCGGACGGCGCCCTCAACAGCAACGACTTCATCGCCTTCGTCAGCGCCTTCTTCAACGGCTGCCCGTGAAGCCGGAGTGGGTTCGTCCGCTTCGATCGCTGTGATGCCAAGCTGGGCTCGCCGGGTGATTCATCCCCGGCGAGCCCTGTTCGATTGTGGCGCGCCAACGATCGCTCAATGCCCGAGCACTCCGCAGGCATCCTGCTCTACCGCCGCCGCGCGGGGGCTCTTGAAGTCCTCTTCGTGCACCCCGGCGGCCCGTATTTCAGGAATAAAGACGCCGGCGCCTGGACCATTCCCAAAGGCATGATTCACCCGGGCGAAGATCCGCTCGCCGCGGCGTTCCGCGAGTTCTCTGAAGAGACCGGAATGCAACTCGCCGCCACGACGTCATCGCTCAAGCTCACCCCGGTCCGGCTCAAGTCGGGCAAGACCGTTCACGCCTGGGCCGTCGAGGGGGATTTCGACCCGGCCGCGCTGCGCAGCAACACCTTCACCACCGAGTGGCCTCCGCGATCAGGCCTTACCCAAGAGTTTCCCGAGGTCGACCGCGCCGAGTGGCTCGCGCCGGACGCCGCTCGCATGAAGGCCAACCCCGCGCAGGCGGCCTTCATCGGCGAGCTCGAACGCCTCATCGCGGGAGAGAATACCCGGCTCGGTGCCGGCGGAATCTAGTCGATCCGGTACACTCGGCCCCCCATGGCCGAGCATCCCAACAAGGTTCTTCTCACGATGCGCGACCGGCTGCTGACCGCTCTGGTCAACGGTCCGAGCATGAACTGCCGGCCGCACAACAGCCGCCAGCGCCTCGACGTGCTTGGCCTTCGCGCCCTTGACGCAGAAGCTGCTCCCGGGTTGCTCCCCGCGCTGCTGAGTAGCCAGGACGCATTCTCAATCTCCGCGACGCACGCCGCGCCGGCCAACAAGGATCGTGCTCGGTCTGAGACCGATGAGGAAACCGACCGCGATCCGCGCCGCGCCCCGTGGCTCACGCAGCAATCCTGCCTCAGCAAGCTCCGCCTCATCGCCGAAGAGGCGCGGACGTACGAGGACGACACCGGCGCTCACGTGCTTGCGATCGGCTTCCCGCTGCTGAGCATGCCGCCGGGCGCCGCGGTGGGCGGCGGAGGGATCAAGGGCGAGCGTCGGCTGCTGGCTCCGATCGCCTTCGTGAATGTCTCACTTGCGGTGCGTTCTGGCGGCAAGCCCGGCGTCACTGTCTCTTCGCGCGGCGATGACGTCGACCGCGTCGAGCCCAACGCGGCGCTCCTCGCTTGGCTTGAACGCCAGACCGGCAAGCCGCTCACCGAGGCCGCAGCGGCGCTCGCCGAGCGTCCGCCGTGGGAGGAGATGGTCGAGCTCACCAAGCTCGTCTGCGATGCGCTGCAGATTCCACATCCGCCGTTTCTCTCGACCGACCCGTCGGCGCTTCCGCTGATCGATGTTCCCAAGACCGACGAACTAGCTGCCGAGCCCTCCATTCTCTGTGCGGGCGTCCTGGGCCTCTTCCCGCTGGTGAACCAGAGCCTGCTCCGCGACACCGAGCAGTTGGCTCAAACGCCCGCGCTGCCGCCATCGCTCACGTCGTTCGTCCGCGCGGCAACGTCGGCCGCCGCTGCTTCCGCTGCGCCGGTCGCTGGTCCTGCAGTCGCTGCAACACCCGCCAAGGACTTCGCTCAGGAACGAATCGCCACTTCCGCCGACCCGTTCCAGGCGCGCGCCGTCCGCCTCGCTCGAAGCTGCGATGCGCTGGTGATTCACGGCCCGCCCGGCACCGGCAAGAGCCAGACGATCACCAACATCATCGCCGACCACCTTGCCCGCGGCGAACGCGTCCTCTTCGTCTGCGACAAACGCACGGCGCTCGACGTCGTCGCCCACCGTCTCGACGGCCTGGGCCTCGCGCCGCTCTGTGCCGTCGTTCATGACCCGCAGCGCGACCAACGCCACCTCTATCTCTCCATCCGCCAGCAGCTCGAAGAGCTCGCCGAAAGTCGCCTGCCCGACGACCCCACCGACGAGCTTCAGGCAGCGGACCGCGACCTGGCCGCGCTTCACAAGGAGCTCACTGAGGCTCGCACCGCCGTCATGCAGGTGCGCGACGGTGCGTCGTTGCACGAACTCATCGGGCACTGGCTCGCCGGCGTTCGCGCCGGCGACACACCGCCCAGCGATGCCCCCGCGACCACGCTGGTCGATTTCCGCCGTTCGCTCACCGATATCCGTGAGATCGCCGAACGCGCGGCCGCGTGCGCGTTCAACGCTAACCCGTGGGCGGACGCCGCGGGCATGACGCTCGAGAGTTTTCTGACGACGCCGCCGCAGGCAATTGCGAGCACGCTTACTTCCGCCACCGCGCTCGCCGACGCGATCGACGCTGCCGCCAGCGACCTTCTTCCGCCGCTCAACGCCGATGCGCCGTTCACAAAGCAAGCCGAAGCCCGCCGTGCCGCGGCCGCGCAACTTGCGGAATCCGTCGCGCTCGACGGCGCAGTCCGCGACCGATGGCTGGCCAAGTCCGTCGCCGATCTCAACGCGGCCGCGCATCTGCTGACGAACGCATCGCAGCTCGCGCCGCTCGCCGCCGCGGCCGTCGGCGATCAGCAGCTCTGGTCCATCGCCCGCTCGCAGCCTGCCAATCCCGCGCAGATCGCCGGCGCGATCGCCGACCTTGACGCATATCTCGCGGTTGCGACCAAATGGTGGTCGTTCCTGGCGCTCGGCGTCAACAAGCGAGCCGCGGCTGTCCTCCGTCCGCTCGGCCTCACTCGCACCGCCGACAACGCCAAGCGGGCCCGCGCGTTCCTCGATGGTCTCCGCGCCCGCATCGTGATCCAGCAGGCTCTCGCCGATGCGGGCGAACCCGGTTTGGCCGACGCGGCGCCGCATCGAGACGCTCCGCGCCTCGCCGCGCTCGCAATGCTCATCGCTGCGATCAAGAGCGACCCTTCGCTCAAGCCCGTTGCCGCTGCCGTGGTCGCGGCGCTCCAAGGCGCCGAGCCGCATCAGCCCGTCGTCGATGCGCTCAACCAGACCGCCGCTCGAGCGCCCGCCGTCGAAAGACTTGCCGCGCACCTGCGCGATTCGGGCGCCTTCAGCGTTGAGTGGCTCGCCGCCGCGCAGACCCGATGGGCCGCGGGAGAGCCGGCCAACCGCGACCTCGACGGCCTGCGCACCCATCGCGACTCGCTCGAGAACATCCTCCGCGCCCGCCGCACGCTTCAGCGCCTCGACCCCGGCGTCGCTGCGGCCGTTCGTGCAGCGCTCCGGATCACCGCGGACCCCGGCGAGATCCTCCATCGCACCGAGCACGCGGCGTTCTACCACGAGATTCGCCGCCGCCTGCGCGAACGCCCCGAGCTGCACGACACCGACGCCAAGCGATTCGAGACGCTCTTCATCCGGTACAACGAACTCCAACGCCGCAAGAGCGCCCTCGTCACGCAGCAGGTCCTCTGGCGCTGGCAGAAGCGCCAGCGCGACCGTCTGCTTGTCGGCACCGGTTCGCGGCTCAATTCGCTCGGCGCCGCCGTCAAGCAGCGGCTCCTCGTTCGCGGCAGCCGCGCCCTGCGGCTCCGCCAGGTGCTCGCTCTCGGCCGCGATCACGAAGAGGGCGATCCGCTCCTGGACCTTCGTCCAGTCTGGATGGCAAGCCCGCAGACGGTCGCGCAGGTCTTCGCGCTCGAGCCCCAATTCGACATCGTGATCTTCGACGAGGCCTCACAGTGCCGCTTGGAAGAAGCGCTGCCAGTTCTGCCGCGCGCTCGGCGTGTCGTCATCGCCGGCGACCCCAAGCAGCTTCCGCCCACCCGCTTCTTCGAGTCCGCCCAAACTGTCAGCCAGAGCGAGCAGATCGAGACCGAGCAGGAACTCTTTGAAGCCCAGCAGTCCGAAGTCGACGACTTGCTCGGCGCTGCGCTCAACCTCGACGTGCAGCAGTGCTTCCTCGACGTGCACTACCGCTCTCGCAACTCCGACCTCATCTCTTTCAGCAACCAGCACTTCTACGGCTCGCGTCTGGTTCCCATTCCCGGCCACCCCAAGAACAAAGCGATCGTCGCGCCCATCACGCTCTCGCGTGTCGACGGCACGTACGACAAGCGCACCAACCCCGCCGAAGCTCAGCGCGTCGTCGAGATCGTCCGCGATCTCCTCAAACGCGCCGAGCCGCCCTCTATCGGCATCGGCTGCTTCAACACCACCCAGCGCGACGAGATTCTCGAAGCACTCGACGACGCCGCGGCTGAAGACGGAGCGTTTGCCGCCAAGCTCGCCGAGGCCCGCTCGCGCCGCTCGCCCTCGGGCCCCGAAGGCCTCTTCGTCCGCAACCTTGAGAACATCCAGGGTGACGAGCGCGACCACATCATCATTTCGACGACGTATGGCCCCGACCCCAAAGGCAAGTTCTATCGCCGCTTCGGCGCACTCGGCATGGCCGGCGGCGGCCGACGCCTGAACGTGCTCGTCACTCGCGCACGCCACGAGGTTCACCTCGTCACCAGCATTCCGCGCGACGTGTACCTCTCACTGCCGCCGGTGCCCGACGGCCAGACGCCCGGCGGTGCGTACCTGCTCTTTGAGTATCTCCGCTACGCCGAACGACTTCAGGCGATGTACTCGCCCGACTCTGCATCGGAGCCGCGACCGTCAGAGAACGGAACGTCGGATGCTCCAATCGACGAGCCTCCAGCAACCGACGATGATCAGCCTTCGCCCACGGATCTGGCACTCGGGCCCACCGTCAGCGAGCACGCGTCCCGCACGCCCTCCACTCTCGCCCGCGCACTCGGACTCTCCATCCTCCGCGGCCACAACCTCGGCTCAATCATCCACTGGGGTAACGACGGCTTCTGCATCGACGTCGCCCTCCGCCACCCGATCGATCCGGAGATGGTCACCATCGGCGTTCTCTGCGATTGGACGCGCTTCGAGCAAGCCGAAGACCCGATCGAGTGGGACCTCTTCCGGTCCAACGTCCTCAGCGGCCAAGGCTGGACGCTCCATCGCCTCTGGAGCCCCGCGATCTTCCGCGATCCCGAGGGCGAATGTCGCAAGATCGAGCAGCAGGCCCGCCAGGAGGTCGACCGCATCCGCGCATCCGAGGCGGTCAACATTCGGTAGCGATTCTCAATACGGCGGAAGCGCCCGCCGCGCCACGTGACCGACCACCAGTCCCAGCAACAGCGCGTTGCGCGATAAGCACGCGCCGGGCGGCGTCGATGGCGGTGTGCCCGCAACGCCGCGCTCTGAGCACGCCGCGGCAACTGCACCACTTCGCCGATCCACCTCATCGACCGCGGCCAGTCACGCACGCGCGACGCCCAGTCGTCCGGCATCGAGAGCCCTTCTGCGCCGTACAGCGCACCCACCAGGGCCGCGGTCGAGTCGGTATCTCCTCCGCATCGCACGATCGCCGAGATCCCCGTCCGCGCGTCCGCCCGGTGCCGTCGCCAAGCGAAGACTGCGCACCCGAGCGTGTGCACCACGTATCCGCTCACGCCCTTGGCCCGTTCGCCGCACTCGCGCCGCGCAAACTCCTCGACGCTCGTCTTCGTCGCGTCGGCGGCAAACGCCCGCTCGACGGCGCGCCAGCTCTCCGTTCCCTCGGCGACGCGCACCTCGCGCGCAACGGCGAGCAGATCGGCGTCGTCGTGCGTGTGCGGCCGCGAAATCGCGTGCGTGAGCGCGGCGGCGATCCGTGCACCCTCGATGGCACGAGGGTCGCGGTGCGTGATCTGTGTTGACGCGTCGACAACCGCCCGCACGTGCGCCGGATCGCGCCCAAGCACGCCGAGCACCGGCACGCGCATGAGCGGCCCGTTCCCCGCCGACATCGCACCGCTTCTCGCGGGCGAGACGCCCAGCCACAGTTTCAGGCACGACCGCGCCGTCGCCAATCCCACGCCCGGTGGCAGGCTCGCGATCCACCATCGCAGCCGTCGCGCCAGATCGCGCCGAAACTGTTCCGACTCGCCGCCGCTCGCCGCAAACGCCTGCGCAGCCATGCACGCGTGCTCGGTGTCATCAGAAACCAGCCCCCAACCGGGCAGCAACTGCGGCCGCGGCTCGCCCGGAAACAACCGCGCCGCACGGCGTGCCGACAGGTTCTCACGCGCCAACCCCACGGCGTCGCCCACTGCCGTCCCCAACAGACACAAGCTCACGCGTCCGCCGCCTTCAGCCATCGAAACTCAATACGCATGCCCCCGGCGTGCGGACTCACTGCGCAAAGCGAACGACCACACGATTTTCAACCCGCGTTCCACCCCCGAAAGCTCCACCACAGCCACACGCCGTACAGCGCGCACACCGCCCCCCACCGTCAATCCACGCATGACCGGCCCGCGGTCGCGCCAATTCACAAGTGCCGCCGCGGCCGCCGCACCCACCAGCACGCCCCAGAACAACCCCGACACGATCACCTGCACGACCCACGACCGCGTCATCGTCCCCAGCCATATCCCAGGCGCATTCAGCACATGCACAGCACGCGGCCACTCATCTTTCAATGGTCGCGATTGCTGCGCCGCCGACAACGACACCCAGAACATCACCCCCGGCACGCACGCGCCCGCCGCCGCCACACACCACACCGCGATTTTCCGCGCCTTCAACCCGTCCACGAACAACCTCTCTTCATTTGGCGCATTGGCAGTTTGCCATTTGGCGATTTCTCACCGCACCACCACCTCGGACATCTTCTCGTCCACCATCCCTGTCCGCTTGTCGCGTACCGTCACTTTCACTGCGTAGCGGCCGCTGACCAGCGGCGTCGGCAGTTCGATCCGCTGCACCAGGTAGTGGTCGCGCCGCTTGAATGCCGACACGTCGCGCGCAGTCTGCTCAGGTTCCACCTTCACCTGCACGTCGCCTTTCCCGTCGGGGCTCAGCCGATACACCACCACGCTCTGGCCCAGCTCGATTATCCAATCGTTCTCGCCGCTCCCGCCTTCTCTGCGCTGCTCGCGGCAAGAGAACCCGTCAACCTGCGTGTAGATCAGCAGCGGAACCGCGCGGCCTGTCGCACGCACTGACTCCACCTTTACAACCTTGCCGAATCCCTCCACCCGCGTGCAGAGCGCGAGCTGGCTGATCCGCAGTTGTGCTGCATCGTCACCCCCCGCGCCGTGCCAGAACGCTCCTCCCGCTCCACCACCGGGCGCCGCCGCCTTCGCGCCGTTCGCGGGCGATGCGCCCTGCCCCTCCACGCTCGCTCCCGTGCCCGGCTCCCACCAGCCCGACAACACGCCCGACTGTCCTGGCGCCGGCGTCGTGACGGGTGCGGCGACGCTTGGCGCCGCGGGCACGGTCGTCGTGGTCGCTGCGGTCGATGCAGGAGCAGACGGTTGAACTGCGGGGTCAGCGCTTCGCGCAGGCGCTTCACGATCCGGCGAGCTGGGCGCCTGTGCTGTTGTCTGTGCGTTGGCCGCGCCAGTGTCGGGCGCGTCTTGGTGGGCCGGCTCCGCCACGTGGCCGTTCGCGTCGCGTTTCTGTTTGCCGCTCAGCACGCGGTCGAGCCCCTCGGCGCTCTGCGCGATCAGCGACTCGGTTGTCCCCTCCGCCGGGCTCGGTGCCGTTGCGCCCGCGGCGTCTTTTGACGTTGACCCCCCGCCGCGCGCGCCTGCGCTGGTCGCGCACGCCCCCAAGCCCGCCGACACGCAGACCGCCGCCAACACACAACACCACGCACGCCTCCGCATGCCCATCAGCGCACCTCCTGTGCTTGTTACTTGATCGGTTCGCGGCGGTCAGAGCCCCCAACTCGACTGCTCTCGAGCCTCCAAGGAACCCCTCACTTCATTAAGCCACCTAAAAAGGTGTCGCCCGATAATTACTTGTGGGGTTCTCTCAGATGAGACCTGTGCAAAGTGGTGGTGAAAATACCCTAATCGCTCCCCCTACTTCTTTAATTAGGGGTCTGTTCGAGCAAACGCCGGTTATGCTCACATCCGTCAGGTTCAGCCCACTTCTGGGCGCACGGGAGCAGTTGAAAATGGTTTCATTTGCACGCAGATGCGCAGTTGCTGCGCTCATGTTTGTCTCGCTCTTTTCGATCTGCCGGCCTGCCGCTGCGTCGCCCCCGCCGTGGCCGTCGTGGCCCTTCCCTCCTGCCGCTCCGGCCGTGCCCCAGGCGCGGCGTGGCATCAATCCCCCGACTGAGTTTGGGATCTACCTCAACCTCACCTGCGACACGGTCCCCTGGTACACGTTCTCGTTCGGCGGAGCGCCGCTCCGGATGGACTGTCTGCTGATCCCTGCCGGCGAGCCGGGCGGGCTCTACCCGCGCCAGGGCCCGCACATGATCGAGCTCTATCCCGGCGGGCGCGCCGCGTACTACACCGCGTACCTCACGGCGCTGACCAACCTGATCAACCTCTGGCTCCCCACGACCAACTACGACGGCCTGCTCGTCTGTGACTACGAGTTCTTCTCTCCCTGGTATACCGGCCATCTCAACTACGCCAGCACCCAGGCGTACAACGCCCTCGACAACGACCCCATTGACGACTGGCGCGACACGCTCCGCGTCACGCGCGCTTCCGCGATCGCCGGCATGACCGCCGCTCAGCAGGAGGCGTACTTCAAGCAGGAGTGGGAATCCACCACGCGCGAGTTCTTCGAGCGCACGTACAACCTGCTCAAGCAGCTGCGGCCGAACTCCAAGGTCGGCTTCTACAACCAGCCCGCCCAGTGCTACTGGGAGTGGCGCGACCCCGTGAAGGCGGCAGCGATGCGCCAGGGGCACGATGAGGTCACCTGGTTCTGGAACATGGTCGACATCATCCTTCCCTCCACCTACACCTTCTACCAGTCCGTCCCTGACCACCGAGTCCCCGGACCGAGCCAGGACCGCGAATCAGACTTCGACGCGTATTGCCGCGCCAACATCGGCGAGGCTCTCCGCGTCGCCCGCGGCAAGCCCGTGTACAACTACGTCGCCTTTCAGCATCACGCCAGCAATCCGTTGTACGCCAACGACCCGGTCAACTACTACAACCTCAGACATCCCTTTGAGGTCGCTCGCGAGCTTGGCTGTAACGGCTGCATCATCTGGGGCTGGGTCCGCACTCAGCACCAATACGACCAGTGCGTCAGCTACGTCCCAAGCACGCTTGTGCCGTTTGTGACGCGGTTTGCAAACCTCCCGACGTACGCGCCCGCGAACCCGGGAAGGCCGCAGCGCATTCAGTGACCTGAGTTCAGCTCAACATCCCTTCAGCCGCCCGATTACACGCCGGGCGGTTGTTTTTTGAGAAGGGAGGTTCATCCCGCGATCCGCGTCGCAATCGCCGCGACTCCAGGCAGCACCATTAACACGTCGGCTGTCAGCACAACCCACGCGCGCCGCGTGCGTCGTTTTGTTCGGTTGCACCACCATCCCATCAGTGCGAGCGGGAGCGCCGCGCACGCCAGCGGCCACACGCCAAGCCACACAGATGCCGCGCCTCCCGCCACCGCCAGGCAGGCCGCGATCGCCGCCGCGCGGCGAGCCCCGAGCCACGGTGCGACGCCCACTACGCCTCTCAGTCGGTCTGTCTCGATGTCCTGCGTGTCGCAGAGCACCACGTTTGCCAGCACGACCAGCGCGATACACGCCGCGGTCGGCGTCCCCTCCGCGGTGCCCAGCGCCCGTTCGCACGGCAGCCACACGCATGCCACGCTCCACGCGCCCGCCACCAGCAATCCCTTGGGCGCCCACCGCTTCAGCGGCACATACGCCACGGCCACGACGCTCAGTCCTGCGACAACAGGCGCAATCCGCGGCACGCACGCAACACCGGCAGCGACCAGCACCCCGCCGACAAACATCACCAGCACGCACAGCTGCACGAAGCTCCGCCGCCGAGGTGGCTGAGCATCCACGAGCCGATCCAGTGCATACGCCCCCAGCACCCCTCCGAACAGCGCCATCGATCCCAGGCCCCATCCTCCGCCCGGCGCGTCACCACCGTGCCGCCACACCACCACTTGTGCCAGGCTCCACGCCGCCAGCACCGCCACGACATGCCCAACCACCATCTCCATCCGAGCGGTTTCCCTCTTCTATTCCCTTCGTGCAATCACCTGCACCACACTCGCCTCACCGGTGTGGAACACTCCCTCGTTCACCAGGCGCACTTTCGCTTCCTGCCTCACGATCGTGAGCCCCTTCAGTTCCGACACGATCGTGTCGAGCGATGCCAGCATCGCCGGGTCCTTCGGCCCGCCCGTGCCGCGGGCGATCTGATCCGGCGCGTACGCCTCGAGCACAAACACGCCCCCCTGCTTGAGCCAGGCCGCGATGCGCCCATGCACGCGCGAGCGGATCTCCGCCGGCATGTGCACGTAGATTGAGCTCACTACGTCCAGCGACCCGGGCTCCGCATCAAACTCGCGCAGGTCCGCCGCCAGCGTCCGCAGCTTCAACCCGCGTTCCGAAGCGAGCCGCGCGGCCTTCGCCATCCCCACCGCGCTCTGATCGACCGCAAGGACGTCAAGCCCCAGCGACGCCAGGAACAACGCGTTGCGTCCCTCGCCCGCCCCCATGTCCATCGCTACCCCCTTCTCCCGGCTCTGCGGGAGAAGGTGTCGCCGGCCTTGCGGCGACGGATGAGGGCGCCTTTCCGCCGGCGCCCAACCCAAGCTCTGCATTGCTTCGACTAAAAACTCGTTCGGCACCGCTCCGTATACAAGCTCAGTGCTCGCATATCGCTCATCCCAAAAGGTGCTTGTCATCTATTCACAGTAGCGGCACGCGCATCGGGCGGTTGCTCACAGGCGCACTCTCCGAACCTTGAAATGTCCGCCTTGTCGGGTGCTCGTTCATTCGAGCCTTCTCACCTTCGCAGGGGGAAACCAATCGCGTATTCCGGGCATGAGACCGTTTTCACGAGAACTTCCTGTTCTCAGAAAGACGCGAAACTAGCCTCACTCGTCAGCGCGTGGAAGCTCTGACCGGTCACCACCCTCGGAGCGTAACCATGTCGTCAGACAGGCCAAGCATCATTCAGATCATGGAGCAGCATGAAGCCCCACTCCTCGCCGAGTGGATGAAGCTCCAGTCGAGCTCCCTTAGCACCCGCGCCGATCTGATAAGCGCCGCCGACTTGCAAGCCGAGAGCGCCAAGTTCCTCTCGCTGGTCCGCAGCGCCGCAAATGCCGCCGGCACCGCGAACATCAAATCGCCCGCGTGGCAGCCCGTGCGTGACTTCATCACCGAACTCAGCCGCACTCGCGCCAAGGCCGGCTTCACACCCAGCGAAACCGCCACTTTCATCTTCTCGCTCAAGCAGCCGCTCTTCGACCGTCTCAGCAAGGCGCACGCCAATGACCCGGCTCGTCTCGTTCGCGAATTCTGGGATGCCACGCTCATGCTCGACGCCCTCGGCATGCAGACCGCCGAAGCGTTCCAAGCCGCGCGCGAAGAGGTCATCAGCCGACAGCAGGACGAACTGATGGAGCTGTCGACCCCCGTCGTCACTCTTTGGGACGGCGTGCTCGCACTCCCGCTCATCGGCGTGCTCGATTCGGGCCGCACGCAAACCGTCATGGAAGGGTTGCTCCAGCGAATCGTTGAGACTGGAGCGCAGATCGCCATCCTCGACATCACTGGCGTCGCCACGGTTGACACGCTCGTTGCCCAGCACCTGATGAAGACCGTCGCCGCGGCACGTCTCATGGGCGCCGATTGTTTTATCAGCGGTATCCGGCCGCAGATCGCTCAGACCATCGTCCATCTCGGCGTCGATCTGGGCAACATCACCACTAAGGCCACGCTCGCCGAGGCTCTCCGCCTCGCGATCGACAAGTTGGGCATGAAGGTCGTCCGCAAGTCCGCGCTTTCCGGCGCCGGCCAGTCAGAGCCGCGACCCGTCAAGTCAGAATCCGCACGCTGAATCAAGGAAGGACCATGGAACGGATCCCGATCCTCAAGATGGGGCGATTCCTCCTCGTCACCATCCAGGTCGACATGCACGACCAGCTCGCCGTGACGCTGCAGGACGATCTCACCGCCAAGATCGTCGCCACCAAGGCCAAAGGCGTGCTTATCGATATCTCCGCTCTGGAGATCGTCGACTCGTTCATCGGTCGCATGCTCGCCAACATCGCCGGCATGGCCAAGGTGCTCGACGCGACCACCGTCGTCGTCGGCATGCAGCCCGCCGTCGCGATCACCCTCGTCGAGCTCGGACTCGCCCTCCCCGGCGTCAAAACCGCCCTCAACGTCGAGCGCGGCATGGAACTCATCAAAGAAGCCGCTGACTTCGACAGTATCGAGGAAGAGGCATCTTCGCTCGAGCAGGAGGCCGATTGACCACCGCCACGCGGAGCCAGACGCAGCCGCTCCGCACACCGGAGGACGTGGTCGCCCTGCGCAAGCTTGTCCGCGATGCCGCCGTTTCCGTCGGCATGTCGCTCGTCGAGCAGACCAAGGTCGTCACAGCCGCCAGCGAACTGGGGCGCAACACCATCATCCACGGCGGCGGCGGTTCCGGACGCGTTGAAGTCGTCACCAACGGCTCGCGCAAGGGCGTCCGCATGTACTTCGAGGACACGGGTCCAGGCATCGCCGACCTGGCCTTGGCGCTCCGCGATGGTTTCACCAGCGGCGGCGGCCTGGGTCTTGGTCTCCCCGGCTCCAAGCGTCTCCTCAGCGAATTCGAGATCGACACCGCTCCCGGTCAGGGCACCCGCATCACGGGCGTGCGCTGGAGCGGCGGATGAATGCCACCGTCAAACAACCCGTCGCCGACGCCAGCCACGTCGCGCAAGCGCGCCGTGTCTCCGCCTCCGTCGCCGCTGCCGCCGGCCTCAACGACGAGGCCGTTGCGAGGCTCGCACTCATCGTCAGCGAGGGCGCCACGAACCTGCTCAAGCACGGCAGCGGCGGCTACATCCTCTTTGACACATTCCGCGCCGCATCGCACCACGGCGAGGGAACGCCTGCGGGCGTGCAGGCGCTCTTTGTCGACAAGGGGCGCGGCATCGCGGACACCGCCAGCGCAATGCGCGACGGCTTCTCCACCTCCGGGACAATGGGCGGAGGCTTGGGCGCCATGCACCGTGCCGCCACGCTCTTTGACCTCTACTCACTTCCCGGCAAGGGCACGGTGGTCCTCTGTACGCTCGCGCCGTCTGGTTCTTCCACTTCGCCGGCCAGCGGCGGTCGCTCTGGAGGCCTCTGCGTTCCCTACAACGGCGAGACCGTCAGCGGCGACGCCTGGCGCGTCGCTGTCGAAGGCCATCGTTCGGCCGCCATCATGGTCGACGGGCTCGGCCACGGACCCATGGCCGCGCGTGCTGCGGGCGAAGCAGTCGCCGCGTGGCAGAAAGACCCCTTCCGCCCGGTCGCCGGGATCATCGCTCTCCTCGACGGCGCGCTCCGTTCCACCCGCGGCGGCGCAGCCGCCGTTGCGCAGATCAACCCCGCTCGAAACGTCGTCTCCTTCGCCGGTGTCGGCAACATCGTCGCCATGATCCTTGGCGGCGCCAAGAACGAGCACTGCGTCAGCATGAACGGCACCCTCGGTCAGTTCGGTCGCCCCGCCCGTACCTTCGACTACCCCTGGTCCCGCGGCTGCTGCTTCATCATGCACAGCGACGGACTCGCCTCGCGCTGGAACGAAAGCGACTACCCCGGCCTCTTCGCCCGCTCGCCCGCCCTCATCGCCGCGGTCCTGCATCGAGACCTCGAGCGCGGCCGCGACGACGCCAGCGTCGTCGTCATCAAGGAGACCCCAGCGTGACCAAACGCGACGGAATCCCACTCCTCACCGTCCAGCTCGCGCAGGAACGCGACGTCGTCGCTGCGCGCGAACGCGCGCGGCAGATCGCCTCGCTCATCGGCTTCGAGGGACAGGACCAGATCCGCATCGCCACCGCCGTTTCTGAGCTCGCACGCAACGCGTTCGTCTACGCCGGGGGTGGTCGCGTCGAGTTCGCTGCCGACATCGGCGTCAGCGACGATGCGCTGGTCATCACCGTCACCGATTCCGGTCGCGGCATTGACGATCTCGACCACGTTCTCAGCGGCCTCTACCGCTCCACCACCGGTATGGGCGCCGGCCTCACCGGCACCCGCCGGCTCATGGACGAGTTCGACATCAAAACCGGTCCCAGCGGCACGCGCATGCGCATTGTCAAACGCCTTAGCCGAAAGGCCCAGGCGCTCGCCTCTTCCAACGCGCTTGCGCGACTCACAGGCTCCCTCGCCGCCTCGCGTGCCCCCGAGCCGATGGATGAGCTCCGCGAGCAGAACCGCGAGCTTCTCGCCGCGCTCGATGAGCTCCGCCGTCGCACCGAGGAACAGACGCAGCTCAACCGCGAGCTCGACGACACCAACCGCGGCGTCGTCGCCCTGCACGCCGAGCTCGAAGACCGCGCCGAAGCTCTCCGCAAGGCCGATGAACTCAAGACCTGGTTCCTCTCCAGCATGAGCCACGAGTTCCGCACGCCGCTCAACTCCGTCGTCGCCATCGCCCGCCTGCTGCTCGACCGCACCGACGGCCCGCTCACCGAAGAGCAGGAGCATCAGGCCCGCCTCATCCACAGCGCGGCGCTTCAGCTCCTCGATCTTGTCAACGACCTGCTCGACCTTGCCAAGGTCAAGGCCGGGCGCATCGACATCCACACCTCCGAGTTCACCGTCGACTCCCTCTTCGGCGCCCTCCGCGCCTCGCTCCGCCCGCTCATCGCCAACGCGCCCGTCGCCCTCATCTTCAACGACGACTCCTCCCTCCCCCCGCTCAACACCGACGAAACAAAGCTCGCCCAGATCCTCCGCAACTTCGTCTCAAACGCCATCAAGTTCACGCCCAGCGGCGCCGTCCGCGTCGACGCCCGTATCACCCCCCCCTCCGGCCCCGACCCCGAGTCCATCCTCTTCACCGTCACCGACACTGGCATCGGCATCGCCCCCGGCGACCTCGAACGCGTCTTCCAGGAGTTCTCGCAGGTCGACGGGCCGATCCAGCGCACCGTCAAGGGGACCGGGCTTGGCCTCCCCCTCTCTCGAAAACTGGCCGAACTCATCGGCGGCCGCGTCTGGGCTGAGAGCACCGCCGGCAAGGGCTCGACCTTTTTTGTCTCCGTTCCACGCGTCTTTTACCCCTCCACCGCAAGCACCACTACACAGGTCTCCGGGCACGCCCCGGCGTCTGAGTCGCGGAGGTCCTGAAGATGTCCGAACGATCAACTAGGCCAGTCGCATTCGAACCCGCCGCGGCCCTCGTGCTCAACGTCGACGACCAGGAGCACGCGCGGTACGCAAAGTCGCGCGTCCTCCGTAAAGCCGGCTACCGCGTCATCGAGGCCACCAACGGCCAGGAGGCCCTCGAGCTCGCGGCCCACCGCGCTCCCGACGCCATCATGCTCGACGTCAACCTCCCCGACATCAACGGGTTCGACGTCTGTCGCAAGCTCAAGTCCAACCCCGCCACCGCCCCCATCCCCGTCATGCAGGTCTCGGCCTCGTTCACCAGCTCCACCGATCAGGCCGAAGGCCTCGAAGGCGGAGCCGACGCCTACCTCACCGCCCCCACCGACCCGCGCGTCCTGCTCGGCACCGTCCGCGCCATGGTCCGCATCCGTTTCGCCGAGAAAGAACTCGAACGCCTCCTCGTCAGCGAGCGCCAGGCCCGCAAAGAGGCCGAGCGCGCCGGCCGCATCAAAGACGACTTCCTCGCCACCCTCAGCCACGAGCTCCGCACGCCCCTCAACGCCGTCATCGGATGGGCCACCATCCTGGCGCACTCGCCCGAAGACGCGAAGCAGGTCTCTCAGGGCGTCGCCGTCATCGACCGCAACGCCCGCGCGCAGTCCACGCTCATCGCCGAGCTGCTCGACATGAACCGCATCCTCGCGGGAAAGACCCGCTTGGACCGCGTCCCCCAGAGTCTCACCGCACTTGTCCGCAACGCCGTCGAGACCGCGCGCCCCGCCGCCGACGCCAAAGGCCTCACCCTCACGCTCGAGTCTACCTGCGGTGAGTGCACCGCCGATATCGACCAGGCCCGCATCCAGCAGGTTGTCGCCAATCTCATCGGCAACGCCGTCAAGTTCACTCCCCGCGGCGGCTCTATTACCGTCTCCATCAAGGAAGCCCCTGAGCACGGCGAATACACCGTTGCCGTTGCCGACAGCGGCGTCGGCATCAGCGCCGACTTCCTTCCCTACGTCTTCGACCGCTTCCGGCAGGAAGACTCATCCACCAGCCGCTCGCACGGCGGACTCGGGCTCGGGCTCGCCATCGTCAAGCACCTCATCATGCTCCACGGTGGACGCATCAGCGCCGCCAGCGAGGGCGCGGGCAAGGGCGCCGCCTTCTCCTTCACGCTCTCCGCCGCCGGCCGCGAGCCCCTCCCGCCGACCAACGCGCCCGAAGCGGCCGCGATCGACACCGTGGACCTCGCCGGCCTCCGCGTACTGGTCATCGACGACGAGCCCGACGCGCGCGACCTCACCAGCCGCATGCTTAGCTACTACGGCGGCATGGCCGAAGCCGCCGCCAACGCCGACGAAGCGCTCAACGCCCAGAAGGCAGCTCCTTTCGACGTCATCGTCAGCGACATCGGCATGCCCGGCACCGACGGCTACTCGCTCCTCCGTCAGCTCCGCTCCCTTGGCGACAACACCCCCGCCGTCGCCCTCACCGCCTTCGCCCGCGAAGAAGACGAGCACCGCGCCGCCGTCTCAGGCTTCGACGCCCACATCGCCAAACCCTTCGACCCCGCCCACCTCGCGGCCACCGTGAAGCGGCTCGCAGGCCACTAGCCCTCCTTCTCCCGGCTCTGCGGGAGACCGTGCTTTCGGGAGCGAAGCGCACGAAGGCCGGAAGTCAGGCAGCACGCGCAGCGTCAGCAACTCTGCCGGCTCTGCGGTGACGGATGAGGGCGTCCGCGCAGTCGCGCCACCATCAACAGTGCACCCTCCACACCCTTGGCCCTTTGGCCATTTCTCCCAGTATCCTCCGGGCCCATGCTCCTGGAGATCTCCACAACCCACCGCCCGGCCACCGACCTGGGCTACCTCCTCTACAAGCACCCCGGCAAGGTGCAGACGTTCCCGCTCGCCTTCGGCAACGCGCACGTCTTCTACCCCCACGTCGCCGACGACACGACCACCGCCGCGCTCCTGATCGACGTCGACCCCGTCGGCCTCGTCCGCGGCAAGCGCAACGAGCGCACCCTCGACCAGTACGTCAACGACCGTCCCTATGTCGCGTCTTCCTTCCTCGCCGTCGCGATCGCGCAAGTCTTCGGCACCGCCCTCGCCGGCATCTGCAAAGACCGGCCCGAGCTCGCCAATACGCCGATCCCACTCGTCGCCCGCCTCGCCGCGGTTCCTTGCCGCGCTGGAGAAGACCTCCTCAAGCAGCTCTTCGAACCCCTCGGTTACACCGTCACCATCACCAACCGCCCGCTCGACGACCGCTTCCCCGCCTGGGCGCAGCACCCATCTACACCGTCCAGCTCGCCGCGACGCACCGCCTCACCGACCTCCTCAGCCATCTCTACGTGCTGATTCCGGTGCTCGACAACGACAAGCACTACTGGGTCGGCGACGACGAGGTCGCGAAACTCCTCCGCCACGGCGAGGGCTGGCTCGCCGCGCACCCGCAGCGCGAGCTGATCGCCAACCGCTACCTCAAGTACCGCCGCAGCCTCGCCGACGACGCCCTCCGCCAACTCCGCGAGCAGGACGGCGAAGGACCCGACGAAATCGACGCCGACTCACCCGAGGACCCGCGCGAAGAGGCCGGCGAGCGCAAGCTCAGCCTCCATCAACAGCGCCACGGCGTAGTCCTCTCCGTGCTCCAGGCGAAGAACGCCCGCACCATCGCCGACCTCGGCTGCGGCGAAGGCCGCCTCGTCCGCGAACTCCTCAAGCACAAGACCTTCGAGAAGGTTCTGGGCATGGACGTCTCACACCGTGCGCTCGAAGTCGCCGCCGACCGTCTGCGCATGGACCATCTGCCGCCCCTGGTCCGCCAGCGCCTCGAACTCATCCACGGCTCGCTCATGTACCGCGACAAGCGAATCGAGAACTTCGACGCCGCCGTCCTCTGCGAAGTCATCGAGCACATGGACGAGCCGCGACTGGCCGTGATGGAACGCTGCGTCTTCCAGCACGCTCGCCCGCGCACCGTCATCATCACCACGCCCAACGGCGAGTACAACGTGATGTGGGAGACCCTTTCCGCAGGCAGCATGCGCCACAAGGATCACCGCTTCGAATGGACCCGCGACCAGTTCCGCGCCTGGGCTGACTCCATCTGCGCACGCTTCAACTACACCTGCGAGTTCCACGGCATCGGCGACCCCGGCACGACGTCCGACGGAAGCAACGTCGGCACCCCGACGCAGATGGGCGTTTTCACCAGTTCTTGATTCGCCGCCGATACGAAAGGCCATCGATGGGCTTCAACTTCCAATCCGCGCACTACACCGAGGTCTTCGGCCCCGAACACGGCGAGCCCATCGCCGCCGCGCTACGCAAGCGATTCGGGCCCGACGTGCTGCTTGGGAAGCCCAACAACGCATTCTGCATGCGCGACGAGATGGGATGGTCCTGGTGGTCAAGGCTCCGCGCGGCTGCCGCCGAATCTCTCGGCGAGGCCGCGACTCGCCAGTTCCACGCGGTCGACGCGTGGCAAGGCGTCTATGTCGATGCGCCTGTTGACCGTGAATTGCTGTGGCCCGGCGGCAAACCCGTGGCGCCGCAAATAGCAACCACTGGCAAGCCTTCGTTCATCGACCGCTTACGCAAACTTTTCGGTCTTGCTCCCAAGGGCGACGCGGATTCGGAGATGCGCCGCGCTCTGGAACAGGCGATGAAGGCCAACGGCCCGCGCGAGGGCGAGCGCGGCGCCTTACAGGTTGGCTCGCTCCCCAAGCTCATGGCAGAAGCCGAAGCCATGCTCCGCCACCTCAACGTTCAACCCACCACTGCGGGCGTCGAAGCGATGCTCGCCCCGTACGCCGCCGATGACCGCTGCGACGACGATCCGCACATCCAGTGCCTCGGTCACCTCTGGCTGACAGGCACGCACGCCATGCAGAACCGCCAACCCCTCTGGCTTGTGAAGTAACCTCCACCCAGCATCCGCCTGTTCCCATGCAGATCACCGTCCCAGAACTCTCCCTCGTCATCCTCATCGGTGCCTCAGGCTCCGGCAAAAGCTCTCTCGCGCAGGCTCTTCAAGCCCACCGAGATCCTCTCCTCCGACGTCTGCCGCGGCTGGGTCTCAGACGACGAGAACAACCAGGAAGCCACCGGCGACGCCTTCGATGCGCTCCACTTCATCGCCCGCAAACGCCTCGCCCGCGGCCTGCTCACCGTCATCGACGCCACCAACGTTCGCCCCGAGGACCGCCGCCCCCTCGTCCAGCTCGCCCGCGAGTTCCACTGCCTCCCCGTCGCCGTCGTCGTCGACACCCCCGAGCACCTCTGCCACGAGCGCAACGCCACGCGACCCGACCGCTCTTTCGGGCCCCACGTCGTTCGCAACCAGCGCAAAGCCCTCCGCCAGAGCTTCCGCGGCCTCGACCGCGAAGGTTTCCGCAAAGTCCACGTCCTCAGTACGCCCGAAGAGTGCAACGCCGCCACACTCGTCCGCGAACCCCTCTGGAACAACCTCAAGCACGAGACCGGCCCCTTCGACATCATCGGCGACATCCACGGCTGCTACGACGAACTGCTCGACCTCCTCGCCGCGCTCGGCTGGAATATCACGCAGCGCACAGGCGAACCCGAAGGCGCCTGCGACGCACAGCCGCCTCAGCACGACGCCTCAACACCGCCGCGCAAACTCGTCTTCCTCGGCGACCTCGTCGACCGCGGCCCCAAAACCCCCGCCGTTCTCCGCCTCGTCATGAGGCTCGTCGCCGAGGATAAAGCCCTCTGCGTCCCAGGCAACCACGACGCCAAGCTCCTCCGCGCACTCAGCGGCCGCAACGTCAACCTCACCCACGGCCTCGCCGAGTCCATGGCGCAGCTCGAGAAAGAAACCCCCGAGTTCCGCAAACAAGCCGCCGACTTCATCGACGACCTCGTCAGCCATTACCTCCTCGACGGTGGCCGCCTCGTCGTCGCACACGCCGGCATGAAGGAGTCCATGCAGGGCCGCGGCTCCGGCGCAGTCCGCGAGTTCGCCCTCTACGGCGAGACCACCGGCGAGTCCGACGAATTCGGACTCCCCGTCCGCTACAACTGGGCCGCCGACTACCGCGGCCGCGCCGCCGTCGTCTACGGCCACACGCCCGTCCCTGATCCGCAGTGGCTCAACAACACCGTCTGCCTCGACACCGGCTGCGTCTTCGGCGGCTCGCTCACCGCGCTCCGCTGGCCGCAGCGCGAGTTCGTCTCAGTCCCAGCGCGTGCAAAGTACGCCGAGCCCAAGAAACCCTTCCTCGAACCCGACGCCGTCGCCCCACTCACCCTCCAGCAGCAGGACGACGGCACGCTCGACCTCGAAGACGTCAACGGCAAGCGCGTGATCGAGACGCGTCTCGTCCGCGCCGTCACCGTCCGCCAGGAGAACGCCGCCGCAGCGCTCGAGATCATGAGCCGCTTCGCCGCCGACCCGCGCTGGCTCATCTACCTCCCCCCCACCATGTCGCCGTGCGAGACGAGCCGAGATGGCGGCATTCTCGAGCACCCGCGCGAGGCCTTCGCCTACTTCCGCACAAACGGCGTCGGCCGCGTCGTCTGCGAAGAGAAGCACATGGGCTCCCGCGCCGTCGCCATCGTCTGCCGCGAACCGAGCATCGCGCGCGAACGCTTCGGCGTCACCACCGGCGCGGGCAACTTACAGGGCACTCTCGGCATCATCTACACCCGCACCGGCCGCGCCTTCTTCAACGACAGCGCCACCGAGCAAGCCCTCCTCGCGCCTGCGCGACGCCGCCACCGCCGCCAACCTCTGGGACGAGCTCAACACCGACTGGCTCTGCCTCGACTGCGAGCTCATGCCCTGGTCCGCCAAGGCCCAGGCCCTCATCCGCGAGCAGTACGCCGCCGTCGGCGCCGCCGCAGCCACAGGTCTCTCACACACAGTCGCCGCGCTCGAACAAGCAGCCGCACGCCTCCCCGCGGCACAACCGCTCCTCGAACGCCACCGCGAACGCCTCACCGCCGCGCAGCGCTACACCGACGCCTACCGCCGCTACTGCTGGGACGTCGCCTCCATCGACGACCTCCGCCTCGCGCCGTTCCACCTCCTCGCCAGCGAGAACAAGGTCCACGTCGACCGCGACCACACCTGGCACATGGAAACGCTCGCGAAGCTCGCCGCCGCCGGCGACAAACTCTTCGTCGCTACGCCTTACAAACTCGTCGACCTCTCCAGCCAGCAGAGCGAAGATGACGCCACCCAGTGGTGGACCGACCTTACCTCCCGCGGCGGCGAAGGCATGGTCGTCAAACCCATCGACTTCATCACCAAAGGGCCGCAAGGCCTCGTCCAGCCCGCGATCAAAGTCCGCGGCCCCGAATACCTCCGCATCATCTACGGACCCGAGTACACGCTCCCCGAAAACCTCGACCGCCTCCGCTCGCGCGCACTCGGCGGCAAACGCTCACTCGCCATCCGCGAGTTCGCACTCGGCATCGAGTCCCTCGAACGCTTCACCCGCCGCGAACCTCTCCGCCGCGTCCACGAATGCGCCTTCGCCGTCCTCGCTATGGAGAGCGAACCCATCGACCCACGGTTGTAAGAGACGCGCCGCGCCTTTACCCTCCCGCTCCCAGCGGGAGGGTCGCCGGAGGCTTTGCGACGGCGGGGAGGGGCGTTCTTCGCTTTGCGCGCGCCGTGCCCCTACAGGCGGCCAGACGACGACACCCGACTCACACCCACACGTCACGAGCCCCCAACCCCACCACCGCCACAACGGGCCGACTGTAGTGCTTTCTGCTGCGCCCCTTGCGATCCGTTGAACGATGGTGCTGCACACGCTTCCTCGGCGTTCGACTCATGGGTTGAGAGAATACAGACCGGCACAATCTCAACAGATTACGATGCTCTCCATGTCCCTTCCGCGCAACAGTCCGCCCGTGTTCCTCGTCGTCTGTGCCGCCGCGCTCACCGCCCCTCTCGCCTCCTGCAGACCATCGCCGCCCAAACCCGCAGCGACGACAAACAGCGCTGTGACGGCAGTCCCCGCATGGGCTACCGAGGCAGTCGCGCAAGTGGTTGACAGGCCCAAGGAAGAAGCACAGATCACCCCCGTGGCCGGCTCCGAGGCAAAGCGCGCGGCCCGCGGCAGCACGGTGGTCGCACGCGTCACCATCCTCTCGCGACGGCACGCGTGTGTACTTCGTTCAGGATCCGCCCGGCGCAGGCTCAGGCGTCTTCATCGTCGGCCCCACCACTCCCAAAGGCATTAACGCCGCGCTCGAAGGACTCGGTGAGGGCGGACAGCGCGTCGTAGCACTCTCGGCATCGCACGCGTTCCCAAAGTCGGAGTGGGCCCCGAACGTACCCGCAAACGCCGACGTCATCATCATCGCCGAAGCGCTCGAAGTCATACCAAGATAGCGATAGGTATGCGCCCGCAGGCCGGATGCAGGGTGCCACAGACTCCGCTTTGGGAGTCTGTGCGTTATTCCGCCATCAACACCGCACTTCATCGTGCCACTACAGGCGGCCAGACGACGACATCCCGCCGTAAGCACACGCCCTATGCCGCCAAGCAGCACGATCGCCACAACGGGCCGACTGTAGTGCTTCCCGGCGCAGATGCTTGACACGGATGCGGTGCGGCCACGAGACGGGCGAGATACAGCGCGCCACATCGCAACGTGCGCACGTGTCGCTCACGCCGCACGCTTGCCCTGCGCCTGCACAGCCGGCAACTCCACAACCACGGTTGTTCCCTCCCCCACCACCGACTGCGCCGACATCCGCCCCCCGAACTTCGTGACCAACTCAACACAAAGCGCAAGCCCAAGCCCCGACCCGCCGAGCGCGCACGAATCACCCGCGGCAAGCGCGTGATCCCCCCCACTCTCGCCACTCGCAGTCGCGTCGACCGCTTCACCGGCGCAGACGCCCCATCAGAGCGAAGCTCGCTCGCAACTTCCCCCGCGTCCCAGATCTTGATCGGTGACGCCGAAGCCGCGATCTTCCCGCCGCGCAAACGCTCGATCACCTTCTCCTGCTTCTTCCGCGCGGCCACACTCGAAGAAGGCATCAACGGCAATGGCCGCACATCACCACCCGACTTCCCACGCGCAGGTACCCCCCCACTGCTCACCGCGCCTCCCTCCGACTTTGGCAATTTGGCATTTGGCGATTTGGCGCTTTCGCGCACACGCACTCCCCACCGCGCCTGCCCGTTGATCGACCCCGACCGAGCAAGCTCCTGCACGTCAACCTCATACCGCTGCGAGTCTGAACCGCGCCCGTAAGGAAGCGGACCGCCGCCGCCGCCGCGCACTCGCCCGTCACTCTCCTGAGCGGATCGGTCTTCGCTCAACGAGATGGCCGGTCCCCCTTCTCCATCCCTTTGAACTTCGAACTTTGAACTTTGAACTTTTTCCCCTGCCCCTTGCTCATCATTATTTGTGATATCTCTGATCTGGGCAATCACTTTTGAACTCATCCCTCGCCCATCATCTCGAACCTCCACCCGCACCGTTCCCCCCACTACCTCACACCCCACCCCAATCGCACCGCGCCGTCCAGCCATCGCCCGACGCGCGTTCAGAACCAGATTCATCACTACCTGCTGAACGACACACGCCGGCGCACCGACCAATGTGCCACGTGGCACATCTACTCGCACATCGATCCCCTCGCGCTTCCATCGCTCAACACCGAGCACCATCAAGGCCGAAGTGATTGGCTCGACAGCATCGCACCAAGCGACATCGTCTGGCTCAGCGCCTGCCGAGCCCGACAGCCCGAGGATGGCACGTGACAACTCCCCTACTCGCTCCGAAGCGATCAGCGCCCGCTTGAGCGCCTTGGTTCGCAGCTCATCGCTCGCACCATCAGCCGACGCAGCCTGGCAGTACCCCACCACCGGCGTGAGCAGGTTGTTTAGCTCGTGTGCGAGGAACCCAGCCGACTCACCTGCCGCGGCCAGTGACCGCAACCGATCAACCTTCGCTTGGAGACTCTCCGCTCGCGCCCGCCACGCGGCCGCTTCGCGTTCCCAGTCTCGAACTGACGACTGACCATGTCCCATGCGCCGGCCACCCGCGCGCGAGCGCGGGTGTGCCACGTGGAACATCGGTCTGTTGAGGGTGCGACTTGGCCGCCCGTGCCGATTGTCGGGGGGGGGGGGGGGGGACGGGGGTTACTCCGACTCCATCGAACTGAGCCACTGCGAGCTCGGTGCGTCGGTCGGACGCAGCCCGACGGTCGAGTCGAGACCCGATTCCATCACCTCAAGCACCCAGTCAGCCATGGGACCGGGCAGGATCTCGGCCTTCCCAAACTGACTGGCAGTGAGCCACTTGAAGGCCAGATGTGCCTCGGCAGACGGAATCGGTGGGGGAACAATTCCAGCCTTGGAGGCGCCTTTTGTCCGTTTGAACCCTTCTGGCGAGCTGAAATCGCGGTTTTGTCCGATTGTGCCACGTGGCACACTTGCTCGTCGTTGTACAGGAAGCTCGGATCAATGATCTCCGCCGCGAACACCAGATTGATCTCATGATGCGCCCGTTTCCGAGTCTCGAAGCGGTTCTCGTGCGTGAGCAACAGAGGGCCCACACGGCAGGCCAGTCCGGTCTCTTCGATCATTTCGCGGCTCAGTGCGACCGTCGCGGACTCTTCAGACTCGATGTGCCCACCGGGTAGGTAGCCGTATTCGCCTTTCGGATTCCAGCAAACCAACACGTGGCTGCGAACGACGATCAATCCTCGAGCAATGAATTCGACGGGAGTGGGGGGCATTGTGCGGGAGCGTACTAAATGCAGACGAGGCGTTCTACGCGACACATCGCGATTTGTGCCACGTGGCACATCTGGAAAATGTACGGTACACTCTTCGCTCTGTCGAATACCGTACAGAATATAAATGTGCCACGTGTCACATTTTGGATTGTGGGATCAGTTGAGCGGTGAGGGGGCAGTTGATACGCTGGCATCCACAGAACGCAAGGAGGCGGATCATGGCGGATACCAACAAGGTTCGGAAGCTGGGAAAGGGTCTGGCGGGGCTGATCGGCGCTCCCGCGGCGGTTCCGGTGCCGCCGCAGGTCGACGTGCCGGTCGTTGAAGATAAGTCGACTCCTAAGTCGAATACAACTGAACAAATTACGAATTATGTTTCGTCTCAGGCTGCCCCAGCGACGGCGGCAGCGCGCGTGGCTGTGGGGGGGGCGGGTGCGGAGCAAGTAGTTCCTCCGACTTCGCAGGGCCTCGGTCGGCCTCCCGCTGGGAGCGGAGGGCATCAGGCCGCCGCGGCTGTGCCGTCATCCGTCGCCGCAAAGCCGGCAGGTAAGGAAGTGAACTCATTCGCTTCCGGCGTGCCGTCCGCTTCGCTTCCGGACACGCGGTCTCCCGCGGAGCCGGGAGAAGGAGGCGTGATGCCGTACGTCGTCGTGCGCATCGACGAGGTGATCGCCAACCGTTTCCAGCCGCGCCAGGAGTTTGAGCGCGAGGGCTTGCAGTTGCTCTCGGCATCGATCAAGCGCGACGGTGTGATGCAGCCGCTGGTGGTGCGGAAGGTAAAGTCGGAAGTCGGAAGTCGGAAGGCGGAAGTGGGAGGGGTGGGGGGGGCAAGCGAAACTGCAAGCGCGAAGGTTGCCAAGTGGGAACTCATCGCCGGTGAGCGGCGTCTGCGCGCTGCGCAGATGGCGGGGCTCACGCACGTGCCCGCGATCGTCGTCGACGTGCCGGACATCACGGCGGCGATGTGGGCGGTGGTCGAGAACGTGCAGCGCGTGGATCTTGGGCCGGTGGAGAAGTCGGTCGCGTACGCGCGGCTGGCGAAGGAGTTCGGCCTGACGCAGACGCAGATCGCCGAGCAGGTAGGCGAGGACCGCACGCTTGTGTCGCACTACATCCGGCTCGGGGAGCTTGAGCCGAACGTGCTGAGGATGGTGTGCGCGGGGATGCTGTCGTTCGGCCACGCGAAGGTGCTCAACAGCCCGCTTGTACAGCCGGGCGCGATGCGCGAGGCGCTGGCGAACCGCGCGGTGTACGAAGCGATGAGCGTGCGGCAGCTCGAGCTGATGGTGCAGGACGGCGCGGGGAAAAGCTACGAAGCGGCGATGACGTCGGAATGGACGCGCAACGGGCCGGCGATCGGCGGGGTGGGGGAAAGCGAAAAACGAAAAGCGAAAAACGAAAATGAAGAGGCAAAGGACGACAGCCCGGCGGTTTCAAGTGCGGAGGTCGAGCATGATCGCGCGGTGAAACGCGCGGCGGCGTTTGAAGCAAAGGCGGGCGTGCGCGACCTTGAAGAACGCATCGGCAAGCACTTGGGAACGAAGGTGAAGATCAGGACGAGTGGGGGAGGCAAGCGCGGCGTGATCGGCGTCGAGTTCTTCTCGCTCGATCACTTCGAGGGGCTGCTGGCGAAGATGGGCGTGAAGAAGGCGGATTAACGACCGCAGCAGTGAAAGACAATCAGGGGCGCCTGAAGCGCAGTCCGCCCTGAGATGAGCACGAGCCCGCCGGCGATGGAGGGAGCATTGCGGCGGGGAGTGGCGTGTTGTCCTCTCGGGGAAGAGGCTGATTGCGCGCCTTGCTCGTATGGGACGGGTGCATGGCTGAGGACTCGAGGCGAAACAAAGGGGTCTTTGGCCGCGCGGTGGGACGCCGACGGTTGATCTTCGCCGGGGTGCTGGGCGGGCTGGCGACGCTGTTGGCCTGCGTGTGGGTCTATTCGGGGTGGAGCTGGATCACGTTTGGGGATGACCAGAGTCCGCCGACGTCCTTCTCAGTGGCGATCTACGCGGGCGGGTTTGCAATCGATCGGGAGACGCCCCCTCGCACGCCCGGAGGCCAAACGGCGCTTTCAACCGGTCCCCGTGAGTGGTATGTGGATTGGACTGCGTACGAGAGCGGCGAGTACACGGTCAAGCTGACGAAGCACTGGAGACTCTGGATTGCGCTCTGGCCGCTGGCGCTGTGCGGTTACGCTGGCGCGGCGGCGCTGCTCTGGTCGGTGCTGCGTTCGCGGGCGCGGCTGCGGGTCGGCCGGTGCCATCGGTGCGGCTACGCAATGGTGAAACAGCAGAGCGGTGAGCGTGAAGGCGAACTGGTGTGCCCGGAGTGTGGACCGGAGGTGCAGAAAGCACGCCGCGCACGCGGCCGAATCTGGAAGATCACCGGTGTCATGCTTACAGGTATCGGTGCGGTACTGTTTCTGACATGGGCGGTCTCGGGCCGGTGGAAGTTGGCGGTGATGACCACCAACTGGGAGTGCGAACTGAAACGGGGGGCGGTCGACTTGCGCAGGCGTGAGATGGACCCGGTTGAACCGGGGGATTGGCGGTGGGAGGAGCTGGAGTCAGGTCATCGCGGCCTTGAATGGCGGGCGAACTGCAACGGCACTCCCAACGGCCCGACGCTCTGGAGTTGGGAGATGAGCTGGGACACTCCCGACCGCCTCGCCCAGTTCATGATCGTGCTCTGGCCGTGGTGGTTGCTGACCGTCGGCATCGGCGTGTGGATGCAGTGGCCCTGGCGGCGCGGGGGCAATCGCGGCGTGAGCAGCGTCGAGTTCTTCTCGCGGGATCACATCGAAGAGCTTGCTTGCGAAGATGGGCATGAAGAAGGCGGACTAGGCAGAGCGGATGTCATGAACACAAAGCATGCATCAAAAAGCCCTCGTCAGCGGCTTGAGGGCTGAAAACGGTGCTTTTCTTGGACTTGGTGAGGGTATTTACACGCCATAACTTGCAAAAACATGCTTGATAGCCGATACTACAGGTGGAGGCTCGGCCAAGGGACTGCCACGGTGGTCCCAAAAGCATTGCCTCCTTCTTTATTTTTGCCACAATCCTCGACGATCTTCGTACGGGTCAGGGATGTAGACGACCCCGTGTGAACGATGGACTTGTCCGTCCTTGTGCACGTCGCCATGCCAGATGAGCGGCTTGATGCGCTGGACGAGCGGTTCCAACTCCGATCGCGTGGGCTTGTCCATCGTGTTGAGCCGGAACGCCCAGTTGAGAGCGTAGATGATCACATCGGCGGCTTGGACGCCGTACGCCATGTCGGACTCGACAAACAACGGGGTAGGCACGATCCACGCGGTGCGATGCTTGCCGGTCTGCGTGAGCGTGAAGTACCGCTCCATGCGGTGGACAAATCGCTTGTCCTCTTCCTTCTGGGTGCAGTCCATAACAATCAGACCGTGCTCGCGCCGCTCCTCCAGGAATGCAAAGTACCGCTCAAAGAGGAACACGTGATCTTTTCGCAGATACTCCGTCGGCGCAGACGCCGGAGCACGCACAGCGGGGATGATGGCCGCGAAGAGTTTCGCGTCGTACCCATCCAGGAGTGTGATGATTCCTTCGGCAAAATCGGTGCATGCCTGACCAAAGGCGGTGAATTCGTCACGGCGTGGCGTGCGGCCTTGTTTTCCGCTGTTGAGGAAGTTCAGGGCGTGTTTCCGGCGCGCGCTCGTCTCAATCGGTGCGGCCTGTGCGGCCCATTTGAAGCGGTCCTTTCTTAGAAGCTTCTCGCCCTTGATTTCCATACCCACTTCCGACAGGTAGACACCGAACGTCGCCTGCTCGAGGTTGCGCACCGATTGAATAAACGGCCACAACTTTCCAGCATGGACCGCAACGCCACCGCGGACCTCGTAGGGCGTGCCCTTGTGGTCGTGTCCGCTCTCGTCAAGAAATAGCAGCCAGCTCACACTTGCCCCTGCCAATGCGCCACACACTCGCTCTATGTTATGACAACATGAGGAGAATGCACCAGCTCAGCGAGGCACGATCGACGTGTACTTCCCGCGGCTTTGGTCGCGATGTCGGTCTGCGAGAGCGAGGCAGGGGATTTGCCTCTATCACTGAGGAACCGAGGGGGTAGTGCCGCCGAATGGTGAGTGGGAGGGGGTTCTCGTGGCCGCGCGGCTGTTCTTGTCGCGTGCGGAAAGGGTTGTTGGAATGGCTGTGTGGGCGTTTGGGGTGACGGTGTTCGCGGCGGTTGTGTCGCATGCCGCGGGGCAGTGCGTTGGACGGAGCGTGGGGGCGCCGAGCGCGGTGATTCCTGGCGTAAATGGGGCTGTGTACGCCTGTGTGGAGTGGGATCCGGACGGCGCGGGGCCACTGCCTCCGGCCATGGTTGTCGGAGGACGGTTCAACGCTGCGGGCGGCGTGATGGCCGCGAACATCGCGGTGTGGAGTGGGGGCGAGTGGCACGCGATGAGCGGGGACGCTTCCGGCCCGGTCCACGACCTCTGCGTGCTCGACGGCGTGCTGTACGCGGTGCGGGATGAACTCCCAACCGGCGGCTCTACTTACATGTCTCGCTGGGACGGCGTGGCGTGGCGGCGGGTGGTGGGGAGTGAGGCGAGCCCCGCAAGCCGGCTTGTGGTCTTTAACGGCGAGGTTATTGAATCGGCGTGGAACGGAGTTGTCGCGTACAACGGCGTCACACTGCGGACGCTGCAAGGGGGCACTCCGTATGTCCACGGCGGCGGCACACTGGTTGTTCAGGACGGCTCGCTGTATCTGGAGCAGGGGGACATACGAACGGTGAGCGTGTGGACGGGTACTGCGTGGCAGGCGCTGCCGACGACGTTGACGGGGTATGTATTTTCGATAAGCAACTCTCCCGTTGGATTGATGGCTGGAGGACAGTTCAATTCGCCATTTCAGGGCATTCCGGTTATCCGGTGGAACGGGACCGCGTGGCAAACGGTGAGCACCTCTTCGCAGCCTGGTGTTGCGCCGTCGTGGATGGCGACGATCGACAGCGCGGTATATTGCGGACAAGACTACAGCGTGCGGATGTGGAACGGAACGACATGGACATCTCCGTGGAGCAGCACGAGCGGACGGCTATCGGGGGTGAGGAGCATCGGCGGGCGCCTGGTTGCGATGAGGGCTGTGGATAGCTCTCATGGCGATGTCATCGGCGTGGCGGCACGCGTTGGTGACCGGTGGGAGAACTTTGGAAGTGGGATCAGGAACGACTCACTTGGCTTCGGGCTCCGCGCCGCGGCGACGAGGAACGGCGAGCTGTTCGTGAGCGGGCGGTTCGTGCAGGATTCTCCGTCAATACTCGCGGGGCTTGCGCGGCTGGGGGGTGATCGGTGGTCGGCGGTCGGTGACGTGGCCTTCGCCTCGGGATCAGTCTGGTGCATGGCCGATCACGGCAGCGGCTTGTTTGTCGGCGGCTCGTTCACACTTCCTCTTGCTGACGGCGCCACACAGAACGTGGCTCGGTGGGACGGCGAGCGGTGGAGCGCTTTGGGGTCGGGGCTTGGTATTCCAGGCGACGGCTCGTACGTCAACTCTCTTTGCAGCGTGGGGGAGCAGGTGTACGCGGCGGGCCGGTTCGCCACCGGCGGGACTGCATCGACACAGAACGTGGCGTTGTGGGATGGAGCTGGGTGGACCGGGTTGGGCGGCGGCTTCAACGGTCCGGTCGGGGCGCTGGTGTGGTATGACGGCGGGCTGGTCGCGGGTGGCGACTTCACGGGCGACAACAGCGGCAACGCGTTTTCGCGCATTGCGCGCTGGGACGGCGCCGCGTGGCACGCGATGGGGGACGGTTTGAACGGCCGGGCGCGGTTTGTGTGTGTTGCCGACGGGTCTCTGTACGTGGGCGGGGATTTCACACTCTCGGGTACGAGGAGTGTGGAAGGCGTCGCTCGCTGGGACGGCGGGGCGTGGGTGCCGGTGGGCGAAGGGCTGTGGGCGACGGGCGAGTATGCGTGGGTGGACTCGATCGGCGTGTTTGGTGATCGCCTGGTCGCCGCGGGCGGGTATGCGTATCCCGGTGGGAGCGTTTCAAGCCGCTTTCTGCGCGAGTGGAATGGAGCCGCCTGGAGGAGCCTTGGCGTCGCGCCCGATGGCGCAGTGAACTGCCTGCACGAATACGGCGACGGACTTCTGGCGATGGGCGACTTTCAGACAGCCGACGGGCGCGTGGCTAACGGTTGCGCGCGGTACGAACGGATCAGCCCTGCTTCGATCGTTCGGGACGCCCGGGTCGAGTCGATCTACGGCGTGGGGGGGATCACGTACCGCGTCAACGTCTCGGGTCGCGTGCGTGTCACCGGCAGGGCCCAAGTTGGTATCGGCGCCGTATCTATGTATGTGGGTGAGCGGGACTCACCTGAAACCGAATACGAGATCCCCTTTCGGTTCTTTGAAGAACGCGGGAGCGTGCACACGTATTCGGTCTGGATCACTGATTCGTGCGGGACGCTTGTCGGAGCGCCGGTCTCGGTTCGCGTGGTGCCCTGGTGCAGCAGGGTCGACATGGGGAGCGGCGGCGGGTTGGAGGGGCCGGACGGCGAGCTGAACAACAACGACTTCATCGCGTTTATCGGCTTGTTCTTCCGAGGTGATCTCCGGGCCGACATCGGAAGCGCTGACGACACGAACGCGGATGGCGTGCTCGACAACAACGACTTCATCTGGTTCATCGACGGGTTTTTCCAGGGGTGTCCGTGAGGATGTCGGGCGCGCTTGTCTCCGTTTGATGTATGCTGGGGCCTTGGGCGTCGTCTCTTTTCTCCTTTGCGTTCTCTTTGCGGCCGCGGCGGTGGCGGTTGTGTGGTTCCGTGCGTGGCCTCGCAGGCCGGCGGAAGGGACGTGCGGCGGCTGCGGGTATGCGTCGGCGGGGCTGAGTGTGGATCGGTGCCCTGAGTGCGGCGGGGGGTTTGGCGCCCGGCGGGGGGTGCAGAAGCGGTGGGTTGTGCTTGCTGCCGCGCTGGCGCTGCTCGCGGTGCAGTCGGTGTGGTGGTCGTCGCGCGATCGGGAGCCGTGGTACACGCGGCTGGTGCCGACGACGGCGATCTACCTGCTTGAGCGCATCGACCCGGCGGACCCGGAGGCGAACGGCGGGTATGGGTCGTTCCGGTTTGGGCTGATGCGCAGCCGCGAGGACGCCGGGGCGTGGGGTTGGCAGACTGCGCTGGCGGCGGCGGGGCGTGTATCGGAAGCAATGGTCGAGTCGTGCCTCGTTACACCGGAGGTGTGGCCGGAGGGGGAGCCGATCGTGGTGCGGCTGCGCTGGCCGCAGGATTTGCTGAAGACCGACCCTTCATTTCCGCAGTGGGGCGGGTTCAACGTTGCGATTCACTCGGCGCTGACGCCTGATGCACAGGTGGGGATCGGTTTTCGCGCGCGGGGCGTTCAGGGGTGCAACTTCGGCGGGGGTCCGAAGGATGTGATGGTGCTGCCCGCGCAGCCCGTGGGAGAGTTTGAGACGCGGTTTGATGTGAGCGCCCGGGTGTCGTTCACGACGGTGGCGGATCGCGAGGTGGTGCGGCGCATCCGTATCGTGGCGCGGGGGACGCCGATCCTTAAGCCCGTCGATTCGCCGGAGTTGCGACGGGTGTTTGTTGACTCTGTTTACACGTACCCGAACGCTGCGTACGTCAGTGTGCAGCCGCCAACATGGGCGCTGAAGGGGTTCCCCGACGTTGCCATGGGGACGAAGGTGGAGCTGCTGTGGAAGGGGAAGCCGTTTGGCGAGTTCCGCTCGCCGCGGACGAACGGCGATGAGTGGCAGTACTTCGACCTTCCAGAGGGAGCGAAGGAGGGTGACGCGGCCGCGGAGCGCACCACGCCCATCCCGGCTGAGTTGACGGTGCGCATGACTGGCGATGAGCTTGCGGCGTTGCGTCAGTTGAAGGGGACGAGCTACTGGTCGGGGAGCATCGAGATGCCGATGGCGGAGTGGATCAGCCGGCAGGAGGCGGCGTTCGCCGCGTGGAAGAAGGCTCACCCCTGAGCGCCGCCGATGAAATTGCGAGCGGCCGCGCCCTTCGCGTTGTTGGTCGTTGTTGTGCGGCGAACGTACGCTCACCTCATGATGAGAGCATTGCGTGGCGTTGCCGGGGCGGGTGTCGCGGCGTTGTCGTTGGTTGCGTTTGCGGGGGGCGCAGTCGGGCAGCCGGGTGAAGGGGCGAAGGCGGCAGGCGCTCAGCCCGCAGCGGCCGTTCAGGCTGGACCGCGATTTGTCGCGCGGCTTCGCCGGGCCAGGTGGCGGTGTATGAAGTGGTGCAGACCGATTCGTCGAAGCCGAACGGCGACGTGCGAAGCCGCGTGCGCGTCGAGGTTCTGCGGGTGACCGACGAGGGGATCGTGATTCGCGGCACTGACAACTGGAAGGGGACGGACGTGTCGGTGCGGCCGCAGCCGCGCGGCGTGGAGAAGGACCGGACCGACGAGATGACGTTCGACGTGCTGATCCCCAGCGACGGATCGGGACTCAAAGCGGTGGATCGTGAAGCGGCGCTGGACGAGATCATCGGCTCCGGGCGTGCGGACCAGATCGCCAAAGGCCTCGACGAGGCCAAGATCAAACGCGTCGAGGAGATGATGCGGAACGCGATGAGCGATCCGGCGGTGGTCGACCACGCAGCGTACCGGCAGTTCGCAGTGCTGTTCGACCGTCTCGGCGCCGCGGTGACGACCGGCGAAGCGACCCCGGTCGTCAATGAGCGCGGGGTCATGGGTTACTCGCTGAAGATCACCACGACCGCGTCGGCCACGGTGGAGAGCGACGGCAACGCGGTGCGCCGGGTGGTGGAGCTGGTTCCGGCGGAGGAGCACCGGAGCATGATGCGAGCGGTCTTTGAGCGAGAGGCGAAGGCGCAGAAGGTCGACATGAAGATCATGGAGCCGATCATCAAAGAACGGCTTGAGAAGGAGCGCGACACGAAAGACACCATCGAGGTGAAGCTGGAGCTCGCTCGCGGTTGGCCTGTGAGCACCGTGATGATCGGCGACAAAACCAGCAAGGGCGAGTCGTTTGTCACCAAGCGCACGTTCACGCTCGTGCAGGGGCCGGATCCCGCGGTTCCCGCGCCGTCAAAGAACGCGGCCGACGAGTCGGGCGTCGCGTACATCGAGTGGCTGGCGGACATGCTGAAGGACCAGAAGCAGCCGCTGCGTATGTACGCGCGGGTGCGTCTAGACGAGGTGCTGCACCCCACGGCCGAGCAGCGCGCGATGCTCTTGGAGCGCGCGGCGTCGATGGGCGAGGGCGTCGAAGGCGAAGTGCCGCCGGCCGTCACGCTTGGCGACGCGGGGAGCGCGGGACTCAAGGAGAGCGATGGCGAGAAGTTGATCGCCGCGTATGCCAAGCTGTCGCCGGTGGGTCGGAGCGCGGTGCTGGTGAACGTGATCGGGCGCAAGGAGCCATCGGGCGCGGAGCTGTTCCGCAAGCTGCTGGCGGCGGCGCCGACGGAGAAGGACCTGCGCGATCTTCCGCTCGATTCGCTCGAAGACGAGCCGGAGCTGATGGACCGTGAGCTGGGGACGGCATGTCTGGAACCAAGGCTGGCAACTTCGACTGGACGCTGCTCTACGCGGGGTACAAGCTCGAGAAGCAGGGGAAGCTGTCGGACCAGGTCCGCGGGCCGCTGATGTCGCGCGCTGCGGAGGTGCTCGCGGCGGCGCTGACCAAAGCGGAGCCTGCGCAGAAGCCGACGCAGGGCGCGTGGGTGTACGACGACGCGTACCAGCCGGTGAGCTCGATGATCGGGCTCGCATGCGATCTGCTTGGGAGCGCCAAGGGCGAGACCGGCCTGGCGGAACTGCGACGCGCGGCCAAACTGACCGACGAGCACGCCAGCGCGTTCGCGGCGGGATCGCTGGTGCAGCGGGGCGAGAAGGTGGAGAGCGCGGTGATCGAGCGGATCTGCGCGGGGGCGATCGGGTGGGGGCGGCTGGTGCCGCGGTTGGCGAAGGCGAAGCAAGAGGGGCTCGTGCCGCAATCGGTGCAGACGCTGGAGGCGGCCGCGCGAGCGAACATGGTGACCTGGCTGGTCTATCCCACCGAACTCGGACGCGAGCCGGAGGAGATCGCGCTGGTGAAGAGCTTCGACGCGGGCGAAGGAGCCGAGGCGGAGCGGTACTACATCTTCAAGTTCCGCAGCGATGCGGATGGTTTCAAGGAGAAAGGGTGGATGATGGGGCTCAGCGGTCCGTTTGACGCCGCCAAGCCGTTCACGCAGCCGGCGGGCAGGCACACGTTCAGCCGGTTCGAGCCGATCGGCAAGGGGACCGGCGAGGAGCAGGCGAACGAGATCATCGAGCAGGTCAAGCAGGCGCAGCGCGAGCGAGCGAAGAAGGGCGAGTGAGTGGGGGACGGGGGACGAGGATGCGCCGATGATCCGTCATAGCCGCGGCGTTCGAGCGGTCGTGTAGACTGCGCCGGTGGCAGCGGCGCCGAACAAGCTCAATGGCAGTTTGAAGAAGCGGCCTGGGCGTAAACGTCGCGCCGCGGGGTGGGCGCTGCTTGCATTCGCGCTTGCGATCTGTGTCGCTTGGGGCGTATCACGGTGGTGGGATGTCAAGTACCACTTCGTCGCTGGTGGAAAGAACTGCGACCTCTTCTTCACGAGAGGGTTTGTCGGATTTTGGAGATCGCCATCAACCTGGGAGACGGCGCCGCCTGGGTGGAGCATGGCGCGATTGGAACCGGCAAGTGCGAACTTTGACTGGTGGTTCAAGTGGTCCAACAGCGGCGACGCATCGCAGGCAAATGCCAGTCTTGGAATTGTCTACGTGTCGGTGATGAACTCGTCGGCGGCTCAGTCACACATGGGCGTGTGGGTGCTCTTCTGGCCGATCGTGCTGATGCTTGTGGGAGGGGGGGCGATGGCGCTGTGGTCGGGGAGGCGGGCGCGACGGCGGGCGATGACGGGGTGCTGTCGCGCGTGCGGGTATTCGCTGGCGGGGCTTGGGGAGGGGGCGGCGTGTCCGGAGTGTGGGAAGGGAGCGAGCGAGAGTCGTGCGGGGGGCGCTCGTTGACGGTGGGGGCGCTGTAGCCCAGGCTTGCGCAGGGCCTCGTCAGCGCTTCTTGAACCACCACTGCTCGATGCGCGTGGTCGTCGCCGTGGCGAACGTGGTGCCCTCGCGGATGTCGGAGGGAACGGTCGTGACGGCGTCGGTGTGGGTGACGAGTTCCCAGCCGCGCGCGGCGATGGCGGTGATGATGCGAGCGGGCATCCCCTCGTCGCCGGGCTGGAGCCCGAATTGCTTGGCAAGCTGCTGCGAGTTGTAGACGCCCGCGGCGTCCTCAAAGCGCCAGTTGCCGACGTTGCCGGGCGAGACCCGCGAGATGTCGTAGTGGGTGAGCAGCGCGTACTGCAGCCCGCCGGTCGACGCTGCGGGAGGAGCGGCGGGTGTGGTCGTGCGGGTCGGCTGGGCGAACGTCCAACCCGCCAGCAGCGCAGTGGTCGACAGCGCGGCGGCGATCAGCGAGGTACGGTGGGTCATGTGTGCTCCTTGCGGGTAGAACGACCGAGGCGATGGGGGGGTTGCGGATTGAGTGGCCCGCCGCCCAGCCGTCTAGTGTGACGTGGGGATGAAGCCGCCGCAACTCCGAAGGGAGGATGTGGTACCCTTATGTGCAGACCGGGGTGGCGGCGCGTTCGTTCCGCTTCCATTCGGTCGCGGTTCGGATTGGCCGGTTGCGGTTTGACCGCGAATGGGAGTGAGCGCGATGGGGACGTACGACCCGGAATTGAATCCGTCATTGCCGCCGGCAATGTCAGATCCGCTGAGCCCTCTGCCGGAAGAGCCGGCACGGTGGCCGTCGGTGCTTGGGTGGTTCAGCATCTCGCTGGGCGTTCTGGGAATCCTCAAGAACCTCTGCGGCGCGATCTCGAACCTGGCGTTTGGCGGAAAGATGTTCACCGGCTTCGGGCAATCTCCCGAGCAGGCCGCGGCGGTGGAGAAGGTGATGGCGGGGATGGGCACGACGGTGATGGCCATGGGGGCCCTCGCGGTCGTGTCGCTCTTTGTGTCGGCGTTGCTGCTGATCGCGGGGATCCAGCTCCTGCAGCGCAAGCCCGCGTCGGCGGGCATGCACATGATCTGGGTGGCGATCCGCCTGGTCATCGGTCTGGCGGAGTGCGCGGTGCTGTTCGTCTATCAATCGGCGATCATGAAGGCCGCGATCGAGTCGATGCCGCAGCGGCCGGGCGGACCTCCTCCCTCGAGCATGATGGGCTGCATGAACGTCATGACGGGGTGCGGCGTGGTGGTCGGCGTGCTGTGGGTGATCGCGTATCCCGTGACCGTGGCGATCGTGCTCACGCGGCCGTGGGCGAAGGCGGAGGTCGCACGGTGGCGGTCGGCGGCGGCGGGGTTCATGCCGTGACGGACGCGGAGCGCGCCTCGTGAAGTGCAAGCGCTGCGAGTACCCGCTGTGGGACATGGCGTCCCGCGTGTGCCCTGAGTGCGGCCTCGCGTTTTCGCCTGAGGACTACACGTTCGTCGTCAACAGCGTGCGGTTCATGTGCCCGCACTGCCGGCAGGACTACTACGGCACCGGCCAGGGCGGGCACCTTTTGCCCAACGCGTTCGTCTGCGTCAAGTGCGGCGTGCCGGTGCGCGAGGCGCAGATGATCGTGCTCCCCACGGCGGGCGTGAGCGAAGTGCAGACGGTCGGCGGCGCCGCGGCGTGGCGTGAGAAGAAGCGGAACCTGTTCTACCGGTTCTTCGTCACCATCGGTCAGGTCTCATTTGCACCGCACCGATTCGCGCGGTACTGCGGTGAAGAGGCGCGCCCGGCTGAGGCCTGGGTGTTCGCGGGCGTTTCGGTGCTGTTTTGCTGGCTCATGGGCTTCGGCTGGTGCGGCGCACTGCAGTTCTTTTTCGGCAGCGCACGCCTGGGGAGACAGGCGACGGGGATCGACCTCGCCATGCTCGCCTGGAGCATGGTCCTGTGGATAGTCCTTCCGCTGGCGGGCGTGCTGGTCGGCACGGCCGTGTGGGCGATGAGCGCGCACGCCGTGCTCGCGTTCAAGAACCCGCGCCCGGTGCCGATGGCCAAGACGATGGAGCTGTTCGGCTACTCGCTGGGGGCGCTCTTTCTTGCGGGCGTCCCGATCGTCGGGCCTTTCATGCTGTCGCCCCTGGCGGGCGCGTGGGTGGCTGTGAGCGCGATCATCCAGATGTGCGTGCGGCAGCGCGTGGAGGCGGGGCGAGCGGTGATCGCGTGCCTGGCGCTGCCGGCGGTGGTGCTGGTCGGGCTGATCGGGTGGGCGGTGATCGCCGCGAGCATGACCTGAGGCGGCGCGAGCAAGCCGGTGCGGAGTGAGGCGGACGACGGGAAGCGGACGAATATTGGAACTGAACGCCGAAAACTCAGGTGCTGAAGAACAGGAAGGTGTGCGATGGTGCGAGTGTTGATGTGTGTCGCGGGTGTTGTGGGTGGCTGCGTGTTGATCGGCTGCGCCGGCCAGGCCGAACGCACCGAGGTGAAGCAGGAGGTCGCGGTGACTGAGCGTGCACGGGGCGTGGTGTTCCAGGAGCTGCCGAGCGGCGAGAAGTTCGCGGTCTACGTGCCGCGCGGGAACGCGCCGGCTGGCGGTTGGCCGTGCATCGTGTTCTTGAACGGCAGCGGCGAGTGCGGAACAGATGGGCAGCGTCAGTTGACGCAGGGCGTGCTGCCGGCGGTGTTGAACAAACCGGACGAGTGGCCGTTTGTGATCGTCTTCCCGCAGAAGCCGACGAGCAAGACCGCATGGCTTGAGCACAAGGACATGGTGATGGCTTGCCTCGCGCAGGCTGAAAGCGAGTGGCCCGTCGACAAGTCGCGCATCTACCTCACCGGCTTGTCGCAAGGCGGCAAGGGAACGTGGGAGATCGCCGCGGCCGATCAAGGCAAGACCTTCGCCGCCGTTGCGCCGGTCTGCGGGTTCGGTGACCCTGGCGCGGTTGTGCCTGGCTTGGGCTCGACGCCGGTCTGGGCGTTCCACGGCGAGAAGGACGACGTGGTAAAGCCGGAGCAGACGCGGCGGATGGTCGGCCAGCTCGCGACATCGCGCAGCACGAAGGCGGATGAGATGCAGAAGGACGATGGGAAGGCCGGGTCGTTGCGGATGACGATTTATGCCGACCTGAATCACGGGTGTTGGGACCGGGCGTACCGGGATTCGGGGTTGCCGGGGTGGTTTTTGAGGTTCAAGAAGCAGTAACGGCATCCGTGGGCGGCCGCGGACGGACATATATGAAGGAGTAGGGGCTGGCTGCGCGCTGGAGTGTCGTTCCGCTCCCTTACGGTCGCGGTTCGGATAGAGTTTGGGTGAACCGTTTGTGCACATTGTGCGTCAAAGGTGGTCGGAATCGGCGATTCTGCGGCGGAACGCCGATGGAGTGGTAGACTGTTTGGGCGGCAATGGGGGCGGGGAGCATCCGTTACATACGGGGAAGGGCTTGGAGACCTGACTATGGGCGACATCAACAGGGTTCTGCGGGCGGCTGCACTCCGGCTCACGGCGCGTCGGTTCCTGACGCTGCTGGTCATCCTGATGAGCGCCGCGTGCGTCTTCGCTCTGGCGCGCGCATCGCGCAGCAGGCGTTCGGCGTGGGGATCAACTGGAACAAGTTCGCGTGGATCGCGCCGTCGGCGGCGGTCGTGCTCGCGGCGGTCGGCGCGTTTCTGCGTCCCGTCAGCAAGCAGAAGGTCGCGCGCGTGGTCGACGAAGGCGGCGACCTGAAGGAGTCGCTCTCAACCGCGCTGACGGTTGAAGGAAGCAACGACGCCTGGGCGGTCAACGTGATGGAGACGGCTCAGCGTGCTGCGCGCGGCGTGCGCGTGTCGCAGGCCGTGCCGGTCCGCGCACCGGGCTACTGGCCCACGCCGCTGGCGCTGGCGCTGGCGTTCGCCGCCGTCTGGTTCGTCATGCCCAAGATGGACCTCTTCGGCCGCGAAGCCGCCGAGGAGCAGAAGAAGGCCGACGCGCAGGCGATGACCGCCGCGAAGGAAGAGACCAAGGTCGCGGTGCAGACGGCGCAGAAGAAGCTCGAAGACGCCGCTAAGAAGTTCGGCGACGAGAACGCCGAAGCGAGCAAGCCCGAGAAGATCGAGAAGGCGCTCACGCCCGAAGAGGCTCGCACCGCAGGCATCAAGCAGCTCACCAGCATGAAGGAGCAGCTTGAGAAGATGAAGCTCTCCGAGAAGGCCCAGAAGGCCGACGCGATGCTCGACAAGATGAAGAGCCTGCGCCGTCCCGGCGACGGCCCGCTCGATAAGTTCGCTCAGAACCTGGCCCAGGGCAAGATGGGCGAGGCGACCGACGCGCTCGATGAGCTCGCCAAGCAGATGGCCAACGGCGAGATGAAGCCCGAGGACGCGGCGAAGGTCAAGAGCCAGCTCGAGAACCTGCAGAAACAGCTCGAGAAGATCGCGGCCGACAAGAAGAAGCTCGAAGACCAGCTCGCCAAGGCCGGCCTTGATCCGAAGCTCGCCAACAGCCCCGAGGCGCTCAAGCAGGCCCTCGAGAAGAAGGACGGCATGAGCAAGGAGCAGAAGCAGGCGATGGAGAACGCCGCCAAGGCTCAGGAGAGCGCCTGTCAGGCGTGCCAGAGCATGGCGCAGGCCTGCCAGAACGCTTCGCAGAGCATGAGCAAGGATGGCAAGATGGGCCAGAAGGGTGCCCAGGCCATGCAGGACATGCAGAACCAGATGTCGCAGATGGAAATGGCCGAGGCCGACATGAAGTCGCTCCAGGCCGCCATGAGCGAGTGCCAGAACGCCTCGCAGCAGATGAGCGAGGGAATGGGCCAGTGCAACAACCCCGGCGAGGGCGAGTGCAAGGGCGGTAACGGCAACGGCCAGTGCGAGGGCGACCCCAACGGCAACAAGCCCTTCGCCAACGGCGAGACCGACAACAAGGGCGGCTACGGCCGCGGCGGCCCCGGCATCAGCCAGGGCGGCGGCGGCGCGGGCGAGCAGCAGGACATCGAGAAGTGGAATCAGCGCAAGGTGCGTACCGCACTCGGCGAGGGTCCGATGATCGGCACTATGCTCGTTCAGGGCGAGCAGATCAAGGGCGAGAGCCGCCAGCAGTTCCAGAACTTGGCGGCTGCTGCCGAGCAGCAGGCCACCGCGGCCATGAACAACAATCAGGTTCCCCGTGAGCATCGCGATGCCGTGAAGCACTACTTCTCGACGGTCTCGGCGAAGGCCAAGGCCCCCGAAGGCGGCCTGACGCCCAACGCGACCCCGGCCACGCCGGCTCCCGCCGGTACAACGCCGGCCAAGTCCGCCGACAAGAAGTAAGCGCCGCGCCAAACGCGACGGTTCACATCAGACCAGCAACGAGAACGCCCGGCACATGCCGGGCGTTTTTTCTTGCGTGCTGCGTCACCAACTGCTTGTGCCCGCAGCGGTCAGAATCTGCGGCCGCGCGACTCACAAAAACAACGCCGCCGCTCAAGCGGAGCGGCGGCGATTGAAGTTCAGTTGTCCGACCGACTTACTTGATCGGGTACGGCGTCATGTGGCTCGGGCGATCGAGCAGCCAGAAGCGGCCCATGTCATCCCAGAAAAGACGCCAGTTGGTGTCCATCGTGTGCGACATGCCGTTGTTGATCTGCTCTTTCGTCGTCACCGGGCCCATTTCAGCCGCGGACGGATCCCAGAGCGTTTCGCTGCGCACGTCGCCGGCGCAGCCGACCATCGTCGCTGCCGCAGCCGCGATCACCAGACAAACCACCTTGCCAACGCCCTTGCGCATCTGGAACTCCTTGTCCGAGAAGGGTTTGTATCAGGTTTTGGCATCAACGTCAACACGCCGCCCGCTCAACCGACAGAACTCCGGGAGCCACCCAACCCCCACAGATTGTGAACAAAGAGTGGACAACACGTGGACGCCACGTGGATCGAGATAGGCAAAACCCCTGTTAACTCCTCCCTTCGGCCAACCGATGAACGTGTTATGGCCACCTCCGCAATCAACGGCTCGTCTGACATGGCCGCCATGGTCGTCGCCCAGCAACAGGCCGCGATCCAGCAGCAGGCTGCCCTCAAGGCCGCCGCTCTGGTCAACGACGTCGCCAAAGACTCCGGCACGCGCCTGATCGAAAGCCTCATCAAATCAGCCAACGCCACCGCCCCCGCGGCCGCCCAGGGCTCCATCGACGTGCTGGCATAACCCTCCCCTCTCCCGCTTCAGTGGGAGAGGGTGGCGAGGCCTTGCGAGCCGGGTGCGGGGGTAACGAGAGTTGCGCCCAAGTAACTGAATCGATGGCCATCGGTGCCAATCGTGCCGGGTGCCACGGACTCCGCTTTGGGAGTTGGGGTGCCACTAGGCTCGGTTTTGCGTGCCTAGTGCTGGGTGTATGCGTCCAACCGCCAGCCCTTCCACACCAACCTGCCAATCTGACGGCAACACCCCGCGCCACAACCCCAAAACCCGGGTTCGGCTCCTTCGTGGCCCCGGCGCGCCATTTGCCACCTCCCTCACGACCTGCAGGTTCATCGCTGTCTCAGCGACGCACCCCACCTGCACGCGAACGTTTCGGAGGTTCCACCCCATGCGAATGGACCGACTCACCACCCTCGCCCAGCAAGCCCTCGCCGACGCGCAGAGCGGCGCGATGTCCAAGAGCCACGCCGAGGTCGGCACGCTCCACCTTCTCAACGCCCTCCTTGCCGACAAGAACTCTGTCGCCTGGTCCGTCCTTACCAAGGCCGGCGCCGATGCGCAGTGCGCGGCCACCATCACCGCCAGCGAGCTCGACCGCCTTCCCAAAGTCTCGGCCAACGCCGGCCAGGCCGGCCGCGCCGTGATGGAGGTTCTCACCGCCGCCGACAACTGGGCGCGGAAGATGAACGACCAGTACATCTCCAGCGAGCACCTTCTCCTGGCGCTGAGCGAAGTGGGGGGCTCATCGGGCGGAGGAGCGAAGCAAGTCCTCGGCCTCAGCGGCGCGGAAACAAAGAACATCGAACGCGCGATCAAAGACGTCCGCGCCGCCAGTGGCACGCCCAACGTCACCGACCCCGGCGCCGAGGGCAACTACGAGTCCCTCAAGAAGTACGCCATCGACCTCACCGAGAAGGCCCGCGCCGGCAAGATCGACCCTGTCATCGGGCGCGACGAGGAGATCCGCCGCTGCATGCAGGTTCTCTCTCGCCGCACCAAGAACAATCCCGTTCTCATCGGAGAGCCCGGCGTCGGCAAGACCGCCATCGTCGAAGGCCTCGCCCTCCGCATCGTCAACGGTGACTGCCCCGAGCAGATGCGCGACCAGCGCATCATGTCGCTCGACGTCGGCCAGCTCCTCGCCGGCGCCAAGTTCCGCGGCGAGTTCGAAGAGCGCCTCAAGGCGGTCCTCCGCGAGGTCGCCGCCAGCGGCGGTCAGATCATCCTCTTTATCGACGAGCTCCACACCATCGTCGGCGCCGGCCAGGCGGATGGTGCGGTGAGCGCCGGCAACCTCCTCAAGCCCGCACTCTCCCGCGGCGAGCTCCGCTGCATTGGCGCGACCACCCTCGACGAGTACCGCAAGCACATCGAGAAGGACGCCGCCTTTGAGCGCCGTTTTCAGCCCGTCTACGTCGACCAGCCCAACGTCGAAGAGACCGTCGCCATCCTCCGCGGCCTCAAGCCCCGCTATGAAGCCCACCACGGCGTCAAGATCCTCGATAGCGCCATCCTCGCCGCGGCGAACCTCAGCAACCGCTACATCACCGAGCGGTTCCTCCCGGACAAGGCCATCGACCTCATCGACGAGGCCGCGTCGCGCCTCCGCATCGAGAACGACTCGATGCCCACCGAGCTCGACGAGCTCCGGCGCAAGATCATGCAGCTCGAGATCGAGCGAGAAGCCGTCAAGCTCGAAGTGAGCGAAGGTCCCAAGGCCGGCAAGGACTCCGCCAAGACGCAGCTCGAGAAGATCGAGAAGGAACTCAGCGAACTGCAGGAGCAGAACCGCGCTCTACTGCGCGATGGGAGACCGAGAAGAAAGACCTCGACGCCGTCAAGGCGATCAAAGAGAAGATCGACGCCAAGCAGACCGAGCTCGAGCAGGCCCAGCGACAGGGCAACCTCGAGGCCGCGGCCCGCATCCGCTACGGCGACATGCGCGACCTGCAGACCCAGCTCGACAAGGCCGAGAAGAATCTCGAAGAGCGCAAGAACAAGGGCGATCTTCTTGTGAAGGAAGAGGTCGATTCCGAAGCCATCGCCGAAGTCGTCGGTCGCTGGACCGGCATCCCCGTCTCGCGTCTTGTTGAAGGCGAGCGCGAGAAGCTCCTCCGCATGGAGGACCAGCTCCGCAAAAAGGTCGTCGGCCAGGACGACGGCCTCCGCGCAGTCTCCGACGCCGTCCGCCGCTCACGCGCCGGCCTGGGCGACCCCAACCGTCCCATCGGCTCGTTCCTCTTCCTCGGCCCCACCGGCGTGGGCAAGACCGAGACCTGCCGCGCGCTCGCCGAGTTCCTTTTCGACACGCCCGACGCCATGATCCGCATCGACATGTCCGAATACATGGAGAAGCACGCGGTCTCGCGCCTCGTCGGCGCGCCCCCCGGCTACGTCGGCTACGAGGAGGGTGGTGCGCTTACTGAAGCCATCCGCCGCCGCCCTTACGCCGTCGTTCTCCTCGACGAGATCGAGAAGGCCCACCCCGACGTCTTCAACATTCTCCTGCAGGTCCTCGACGACGGCCGCCTCACCGACGGCCAGGGCCGCACCGTCGACTTCAAGAACACCATCATCGTGATGACCAGCAACTTCGGCAGCCAGATGATCCAGGAACTCGCCGCCAGCGGCGCTGAGGACTGGGAGATCGACGCCGCCGTCCGCGACCTCATCCGCCGCGGCCCCGCCGCCGCGGCGATGGACGAGATCGGCAAGGCCACCGGCATGCCGACCAACGTCCGCGAGGCGGTCGTCAAAGCGCAGATGGCCCTGGGCGGCAACCAGTTCATGCGCCCCGAGCTGCTCAACCGCATCGACGAGGTCGTCGTCTTCCACCAGCTCAAGAAGGAGCACATCCGCTCCATCGTCGAGATCCAGCTCGCGCGCCTGCGCAGCGCCTCGCCGAGCGTGGCATCACCGTCACGCTCACCCCCGCCGCGGCCGACGCCCTCGCCGCCGAAGGCTGGGACCCGGCGTTCGGCGCCCGCCCGCTCAAGCGCGTCATCCAGCAGCGCCTTGAGAACGCTCTGGCCTCACGCATTCTCGCCGGCGAGTTCACTGACGGTGACGCCGTCACCGTCGACCACAAGGGTGAGCAGTTCGATTTCAGAAAATAAGGTAAGAATCTCGTGCGCGAGTACGACGGCGAAGCCCGCCCTCGCATTCAAGCATTCCTCTTCTGCCAGCACACGCACGACCCATAAGAGCCGAGCCCCGTAAGGGGCCGGCTGGCGGTCGTTCATCGCAATTCTCACAAACGTCCAGTGCCGGGACGTCGCAGAGCCCGATTCGACAAGCCGAGCGGTTCACTGCACGCTCTCACTGCGTCTGCGCTTCCGCGCCTCCCGCCGCCGCCGTCATGATCTCTTTCTGCAGTCCCGCCTGCTCGTTGGTCAGCCGCTTGACGCGCGATGCGATCACCGCCATCTTCTGCGCAAACCCCGCGTCGGTGAACTGCAGTTGTCCTTCCTTCACCGTCCACTTGCTCCGATTGCTGTTGATCCCCATCAGGAACGCCTCGAACGACTCGTACAGCTCGCAGTCGATCTCGCGCACTCGCACAAGCCGCTGGATCAGCGCTTCATCGGTCAGTTCCTTCGCGATCGCCGTCTCCTCGACCGCGTTCGCCGCCACGCCCGCCGCGATGGACTGAATCGTCCGCGGCAACCCGCGCACCTGCTGCACCACCTCGGCGCCGCTCCTCTGTGCGTGCCGCAGAAGTTGAATGCGCGACTCCAGCGTCTTGTTGTCGGTGAACGTCGACGGCGTCATCCCGCCCAGGTCGTTGAACTCCGCCGCCTTCTCAGCGATTGGAGCCGAGAGCTTCACCAGATGCTCGACCAGTTTTCGCGCCGCCGTGTCGCGACGCTGCTCCGGCGTCGTCGGGTTCGCCCGCTCTTTCTCCCAACTCTTCTTCAGCACATCATCCATCGAGATGGCCGGGCGTATCTCCGCGTACGTCGGCTGCGGCCGAAGCGCCGTCAGCACGCCGCCGGCAAGGTACCCGCAACCGAGCAGCAGCGCGCACGCCGCGATTGCCGTTCGCGTCGCCGTCGCCATGGCGCCTTTGGAAAGATGCCCGATCACGCCCATCACGCACGCCGGCAGAACCACCAGCATCAGCAGGCCCGCCAGCGCTGCGCCGCCAGCCACGGTGAGGCCGTCATGAGTCGTCATCGGACGCAAGCCGTCGATGTCGATCGGCGTTCGGCCGATCGAGCCCAACCCCGCCGCCGCCGCGCCGGCAAACACGGCGATCGCGGTGGCGAACAACGACCAGTTCCGCCAGTCCGACGTGTCGAACCCGATTCGTCGGCCACCGCCCGGCGACTGCGGCGTCGCCGCGGCCGCGCGAGCGGCAATCCGAGGCTCAGAAATGATGGCGTCGTTGTCGATCTCTTTGGGTGCAGGAGGCAAACGCATGGTCGGCGGTATCGACGCCCGAACGAGGGCCGTTGACCGGCTCGCCTCGTTTCAACAATCCTTCACAGAGCTCTCGGACCTAGCCGGACAGAGAGCCGCGTGCCGCTGTCGCGGTTCCTAGGCATAAGAGCCGAGCCCTGTAAGGGGCCGGCCGATGGTTCTTGTGCTGCGATGATCTCACGCGCTCTGAGTGCTGGATACCCGCTGACGCAGGCGCTGCTTGAGGAGCCTGTGCTCGGAGGAACGAGCGCCTCAAACTCCCATTACATCCAACCCGCACTCGGGGCACTTCCCCGCCGCGGCCACCGTCACGCCCGCGAGGTCGTAGTCGCATCGCAGGCATTTGCCCCGCGCCGTCCGCCGCGCGAACCAGAGCACTCCCGCCGTCGCCACCAGCGAACCAAGTCCCATCAGCAGCCACGCGTACCCGCCGTTGGCGGGCTCGAGCATCACCACCGCCAGTGCGCCAAGCGACGAGCCGATCAGCCCGATCGTCAGCCCCGTCAGCATGCGCTTGAGCGGGTGCGAATACCGCGTCAGCACCCGCGGCCTGCGCAGCGCCCGCATCAGCTCCGCTCCCGCCCATACCGCCAGCAGCGGCACGAGTCCCAGCGTCAGCACGGCAGCCTTCGTGGTCGGGTGAGGCGTCCACCAGTCTTCGCCTTTGATCAGCAACGCGGAGGCGACCAGCGCCGAGTAGCACGCGCCGGCGCTCAGGAGCAGCAGGATCATCGCGAGCCCTCCTTCGACTGCGGCCGCGGTGCGATGATGGTGCCGAGCACAAACGGCGACCGCGCGCGGGGCGGAGTCTTGCCAAGCGCTTTGCCGATCATCGCAAACGGCTGCATGGGTCGCCACCCGGCGTATGCGCGCCGCTGCTCGGCCGCCGCCGCCCACGCGACCAGCGCGGTGAGCCCGAGCGCGCCGGCGATCCGCGCGACGGCCCGGCCGGTCTTGGCGCGCAGCGCACGCAGGCCGACGGGGCAGTCGGCGGTCATCACCGTGCCGTCGGCGCGCCGGTAGATGCGGGCGCACAAGACTTCTCTCGGCGAGCCGTCGTCGTTGAAGGCCGAGCGCAGCAGCGCCTCCGCTTCGGCGCTCGTCATGCCCGCGATGTTGTAGATCGGTCGTTCGCACGAGCCGCAATGCCGCATGTGCCCGCCGTTGCCTTCCTCTTTCATGTCCTCCCATCGCACATGGCACGGCGCGGCGATTTGGGCCCGCTGCAGGAGCGGCAAAGGCAGGGCGGCTGTGCTCACGGCTTCGCTCCCGTGGTTCCATTCGCCGCGGATGCCGACGCCGTGGTTGATGGCGGTGTGGGGGGACGCGTGATGCAGACTCGCCCGCCTCGCATGGTCGTGAGCGGCGGGACGGGTTGCCTGCCCATCGCCTTGGCGACGACAGTAAACGGTTGGCATCCCAGCCACTTGGCGCTCGGCCCTTGCTCCATTGCCGCGGCCCAGCCGATGATGGTGGTGACGCCCAGTGCCGCGGCGATGCGTGCGGCTCCGCGCCTGGCCTTGGTGCTGATCGCGTCGAGCCCGACGGGGCAGTTGGCTGTGATGACCGTGCCGTCGGCCCTCCGGAAGATGCGGGCGCACAGCGGCTTCTTGGATGAGCCGTCGTCGTCGAACGCCAAGCGCAGCAGCGCCTCGGCCTGCGCATCGGTCATCTCGGCGATGTTGTACACGTCGAGCCGGCACTCTGCGCAGTGGCGCACGCGATCGTCGCCGGTCATGTCTTCCCAGCGCGCGTGGCACGGCGCAGCGATCTGGGCTCGCTGCAGCAAAGGAAGCGACAGCGAGGGCGTCGCGGTCATTGCTTCGCCCCCTCGAGCCACTTGATCACCGGGCCGGCAGGCGTCGGCGCGGAGGGGCCGATGTCTCCCAGCACCATCGGCGACGGCGGCGTTGCCACCGGCTGGCCGCGCAGCGCGTTGGCGATCGCCGTGAGCGGCTGCACCTGCGCGAACGGCAGGCGCGACGACTCTCGCGCGGCCGCCCATGACACGACGGTGGTGAGCCCGATCGCCGCAGCTACTCGCGCGGCCGTTCGCCGAGCCTTGGCGCACAGCGCCGCGATGCCGACTGGACAATCGGCGGTGAGCACGGTGCCGTCGGCACGCCGGAAGATGGCTGCGCACAATCGGTGCTTTCCTGTTCCGTCGTCGTTCGTCGCCGAGCGCAGCAGCGACTCGGCGTCGTCGGCGCTCATGCCCGAGAGGTTGTGCACGTTCAGGTGGCATCGGTCGCAGTGGCGCGTGTGCGCGTCGCCGGTGGGCGTCAGGTCCTCCCATCGCATGGGGCACGGTGACGCGATGCGAACGTTCTGCAGCAGCGGCAGCGAATGGGTCGTGCTCATGGACCAACTCCCGAAGAGGGCGGCGCGGTCGGCGTAGGAAGCACGATCCAGCCGTCGACGAGCGAGGCGGACGCGGGCGGCTGTGCGGGCTGGCCGCGGAGCCACGCCGCGAGCGTGCTCAGCGGCTGTGACTGTGCAAAGGGCGTCTGCGCCGACTGACGCGCCGCGGCCCACCCGACCGCCGCGGTGAGCCCGATCGCGGCGGCGATGCGCACCACGGCGCGCCGGGCGCGGGCCCGAACCGCCGCGAGCCCCACAGGGCAGTCGGCGGTCATAATTGTGCCGTCGGCGCGCAGCACCAGGTGGCCGCAAAGGCGCGGCATCGTTCCGTCCGCGTTGGGCATAACGAACTTGGCCAGGAAGGCCTCCGCTTCGTCGCTGGTCATCGCGGAGATGTTGTGCACGTTGAGGCTGCACCGCTCACAGTGGCGCGTACGTTCGTCGCCGGTGAGCGACATCTCGTCCCACCGCGTCGGGCAGGGCGACGCAATGCGGGCGTTTTGCAGCAGCGGCAGAGAGACGGACGCGGCGCTCATGGGTTCTCCGAGGGTGAGACGCAGGAGCCGTCGGATTGTTGCGTGCTCGCGATCGTGGGCCGCATGATCATCATTCCCGGCATCGCGATCTTGCCCCGCGCAGCGGCCGCGGACGCCTGGCCGGGGTCGCGCAGTACTGTCGCGAGGTATGAGATCGGCTTGCTGTTGCCGAACAAAGCCCCCTTCGACTCCGCCGCCGCCAGCACGCTTACCAGGCTCGTGAGCCCGATGGCCGCCGCGACGCGCACCATCGTCCGCCGCGCCTTGGCACGAACAGCCGCCAGACCGACGGGGCAATCGGCCGTCATCACCGTGCCGTCGGCACGGCGGAAGAGCTGGCCGCAGAACCGGCCTTGCTTCTCCGTTCCATCGTCGTTGAAGTGACGCGCCAGCAGCGCTTCGGCCTCGCTCTGCGGCATCGCGCTGAGGTTGTAGACGTTCAGGCTGCATTGCTCGCACCGTCGCATCCGTTCGTCACCCGTCATGTCCTCCCACCGCATGTCGCACGGTGAGGCGACCTGAACCCGATCGAGCAGGGGGAGCGAGATGGAGGCTTGTGCGGCCATACGTTCCATTGGACAGCCGGCGGGGGCCGACGGTTCGCGCCCAGATGGCGTTGTTACCGGAACAGCAGAGGCAAAACGGCCGCCGAAAGGGCGGCGACGAGCCAGATGGCGATAGCGAGCGAAACCCGAGCGCCCATCGCGAGATTGCAAAAAGCACGCCTGCGGACGGCCAAATACCAGAGCGCTGCCAGGCCGACGGCCGCACACGTCACCATCATCAGAAACATGGACGATTCCAGGCTGCTCGAGCGGCGCTTCATTGCGACAACCGCGAAGATCAGCAGGAACATCGCGTGGAACCCGAACATCGCTGCCGCGCCTGACAGGGCTACGACCCACCAGCCGAGTCGCGGTTCGGCGAGTCGGATCTGAAGCTCAAGCTCGCGGTTGCACTCGGGGCACCGGCTGGCCTGCAACCCGCGGAGGTTGTACGTGCAGGCCGGGCACGGCAGGTCGCGATCGGCCAGATAAGCGACCAAGTGCGGGTCGGCGGGCGTATCGCTCGGGATGGGCGTCGCACTCGGCTCCATCGGCACGGGTAGTGTCTTGGGACTGCAGGGCCGATACAAGGGGCTGTATGCTGGAGGCTCGATGAGTGAAGCGGACGGCACAATGCAGGCGGAGAAGGGGACGCGGGCGGAGAGCCCGTATTCGACGGGCGACAAGGTGCGTCGCGTCGTCTGGATGCTGCTCGGTGCGCCCGCCTTCCGCTGCACGTTTCACAATTGGTACGGGCTGCGTGCGGCGATTTTGCGGATGTTCGACGCGAGGATCAGCCGGCACGTTCGCGTGCGGCCGAGCGTGCTGATCGAGCAACCGTGGAACCTGACGATCGGCGAGAACTCGTCGGTGGGGGACCGCGCGATCCTCTACTGCCTGGGGAAGGTGACCATCGGCGCCAACGTCTCGATCAGTCAGGGCGCGCACATCTGTGCCGGCACGCACGATTACCGCAAGGCCGACATGCCGCTGATCCGCCCGCCGATCACGATCGAAGACGATGCGTGGATCGCGGCTGATGCGTTCGTCGGTCCGAACATCGTCGTGCGGCGCGGCGCGATCCTCGGCGCCCGCGGCGTGGCGATGAAGGACCTCGAGGCGGGGTGGATCTACGCGGGGAATCCGGCGGTGAAGGTGAAGCCGCGGGGGGGGAAGGAAAGCGAAAAACGAAAAACGAAAAGCGAAAATCCGGATGCGGAGCGCGAAGCTGGGGATTGGGAGTGAGGCGGAGCGGCGCGTACGCTCAGGCATGGCTAAGCGTCCTGATCTGACTCACACGCAGCGGAAGATCGTTGATCGCTACTACGAGAACCACGACACGATCGTGGTGACCAAGCTGCAGGAGCTGATCGGCGATCTCTACATGGCGGCGGACGCGAAGGCCGCGGAGAAGCTGTGGAAGCGGGCCGAGACGGCGCTTGCGCGGCGAAAGTCGATGAGGCCAAGGTCGTTCGCGCGACCGGTGCTCGCGACGTGAAGCAGCTCGCGCTGGTGGTTGAGGGGATGCTGAAGAAATAAGAGCCTTGAGCGCAAGTTCAAGGATTTGGCGCACGTTGCGCGATGGGCGCATAACCCTCGAGCGTGCGCTCGAGGCTCTCATTCGGCTCTATTGATCCATCAACCGCCGCGCCAGCTCGTGGTTGAGCGTGTGGCCGGACTTCCACGCGGTGACCTTGGCGTAGACCGGACGGCCGGCGAGGGCGAGGTCGCCGATGAGGTCGAGCAGCTTGTGGACCGCGGGCTCAGTGGGCATGCGGAGCGCGGTTTCGACCGGCCCGTCGGGACCGGCGATGAGAACGTCACCAGGCGCCAGGTGCGCGAAGAAGCCCGCAGCGCGGAAAGACTCGGCCTCGGCGCGCGTGCAGAAGGTGCGGGCGGGCGCGACCGCGGCGATATACGCGCGTGTGTCGGGCTCCTGCCAGTTGAGCGTGAACGAGGCCGACTGCGGGCCGAGCACGGGGCCGGCGCTTGGGCCGTAGTCGAGGTGGTAGTGGAGCTCGAGCGTCGGACCGTCGGACGGTTCGATCGTGATGCGCGGCGTGTCGCTGTCGGACTTGCAGGTCTGGCCGCGGAGCTCGAAGGCTTCGTCGACGATGATGGGCTCGGCGTGCCGTGAGTCGTTCTTCGACGGCTCGGCGACGCCGGCTTCGGCGATCGCGCGTGCGAAGGCGAGGGCGCTGGCGTCGAGCATCGGAATCTCGGGCCCGTTGACGTCGCAGTGCGCGTCGGTGATGCCCATGCCCCACAGTGCGCTGAGCACGTGCTCGACGGTGTGTACGCCGGGCTTGCCGGGCGCGGGCTGCACGACGGTGTGTCGCGCGGCGTCGCGGCAGGCTTCAGGACTGGGGGTAAAGACGTGGCGCGCGTCGGCGCGGATGATCGGCTGATCGGCCAGGTCGGTGCGGCGGAAGGTGATGCCGCTGCCGGGAGGCGCCGGGTTGAGGGTGACGGTGCAGGGGACGGGCGCGAAGAGGCCGGGGCCGGTCAGCCGGATGGGTGTTCGCAGCGTTCGCGGGTTGAGCGCCAAAGTGAGCACCGCCTGCATGTTAGTAGGTACTTACTGGCTTTCAACTCTGAGGGGACTAAAAACGGATGAATTGGGTCGTATTTGGTGCGCTCAGCTCTTGGCGGGGCGCTGCTCAACGAGTCGACGGAAGGCGACGGTCTGGCGGGCCCATTCGCGGTGGGGGATGGCGGGCGCACGGTGAAGGTCTCGCCGGCGGGGACGTCGCTCATGACGCCGGAGTAGGCGGCGATGCGGGCGCCGCTGTTGACGGTGATGTTGTCGGCGACGCCCGAGCCGCCGCCCATCATGACGCCGTCGCCGAGGGTGACGCTGCCGGAGAGGGCGGCGCACCCGCAGAGGATGCAGGAGCGACCGACGCGGCAGTTGTGACCGATCTGCACGAGGTTGTCGATTTTGGTGCCGTCGCCGATGGTGGTTGCGCCGAACTTGCCGCGGTCGATGCAGGAGCCGGCGCCGATCTCGACGTCGTTGCCGATCTCGACGTTGCCGATGTGGGGGATCTTGACCAGCGCGCGCGCGCGGCGTCGACGGTGTAGCCGAACCCGTCAGCGCCGATGACCGAGCCGGAGTGGAGGATGCAGCGATCACCGACGACGCAGCGGTCCAGAACGATCGCGCCAGGATGGAGGACCGTGGCGCGGCCGATGCGGACGTTTGCGCCGATGCGGGCGCCGGCGTGGACGATCGCGCCGGGCCCGATCACGCTTCCCGCCCCGACCGACACGTGAGGGCCGATGCAGGCCGTCGGATCGACCGTTGCGCCGGCGCTGACCACGGCCGATGCGTGCACGCCGGGTTCCGCCGCGGGCGCGGGGGGCATGAGCAGCCGGAGGACGTGCGTCATCGCCAGGTCGGCGTCGGGAACGGTCAGCACCGCGCGGTTGGGCGCACCTCCCGGCGGCAGTTGAATGCCGCGGGTGAGCAGGACGGCGTCGGCTTTGCAGGTCGGCCAGGACTTGGCGAACTTGGCGCTGCGGATGAAGACGATCTGTCCGGGGCCCGCGAAGTCGATCGCCTCGGCGCCGGTGATCACCGTATCGGCGGGGCCGGTCAATTCAGCGCTGAGCTCGGCGGCCAGTTGGCCGGTGGTGAGCTTCGTGCCGGGTGATGCTGCGGGGGGGGGAGGCATCAGTGCGCGGGAGCGGGTTTGGCGGTGCCGGCGCCGCCAGCGGGGGTCGCGCCGGCCGGGGCCGGCGTGGCGGGCTTGGTGGCGGTGTAATCGTCGTTGAGCTGCTGGAGGACGGTGCCGGTGATGTCGTGGGCGCTGTTGTCGACATAGACGAAGCGCTTGAGGCTCATGACCTGGGTGGCCTCCTGCGAGGTGGCGCGCGGGGAGATGGTGACCCAGTCGTCGGCGATCATGACCATGCTGTAGCCGGCCTTGCTGCCGACGGCGGCGGCCTTGCTCTGGATCTTGCCGAAGATCATGCGCATGGTGTCGGCCTGCTGCTTTTCGAGGCGGTTCTTGGCCTTCTTGATCTCGACCTGGAGCTTCACGTCCTCGTCGACGGCCTCGTCGATGGCGGCGTCCTTGGCGGGGCCGTCAGGCATGGCTTCGGCCTTCTTGCGCTTCTCACCGGCCTGGGTGTTCTTGGTGCTGTACTCGGCCTCGAGGCTGGCAGCCTTGACCTGGAGCTCCTTGAGCTTGTCGTCGCGCTCCTTGTACTCGTCGAAGATCTTCTGAACGTTGATCGTCGCGATGGTCGCGGGCGCGGGGCCGGCGCGGTAGGAGGTGGCGATGGAGGTGCCAGTGACGAAGGCGACGGCGGAGGCGCCGACGGCGAGGATGACGGCGAGAGTGGAACGCTGCATGGGCGAAGCTCCTGAGGGAGGTTTAGATCGGTTGGGGCGGATGATAGTAAACACAAACTTCGGCAAAGGGAAGCGAGTAAGAGGTAGAAGGGCGGAAGTCGACGGGGTGTGCGTGGCGTCCGGTGCCGGCGCGGGTGCCCTGTATTCGGTCGCGTCAGTGGCCGGGCCCTTGGCAAAAAAGCAGAAAGCAGCCGTCCGCCGACTGCAAAGCCGGCGGGCGTTTTCTCCATGTAGAACAGAGAGAAGGGGGTTAGCGGAGCGCTTCGACGAAGGTCTTGAGGTTGGCGTCGATGAGTTTGCGCGGAGCGTCGAGGTGGGTGACGAGGCGCATGGTGCGGGTGCTGCCGCTGCCGAGGGTGAGGACGTTGCGTTCGCGCAGGCGCGACGAGAGCTGGTCGGACGTAGGGCCGTCCTTCCACTGGATGAAGAGCATGTTGGTCTCGACCGGGTAGAGAAGAGTCACACCTTTGATGGCGGTGAGTTGCTCGGCGAGGTACTTTGCGTTGGCGTGGTCTTCGGGGAGGCGGTCGCGGTGGTTTTCGAGGGCGAAGCGTGCCGCGGCGGCGATGACGCCTGATTGACGCATCGCGCCGCCGAACATCTTGCGGAAGCGGTGGACGCGCGCGATGAAGTGCTTGCTGCCGGCGACGGCGCTTCCGACGGGTGCGCCCAGTCCCTTGCTGAAGCAGCAGGAGATGGTGTCGAAGTTGTGGGCGTAGTCGCGCGGCGACTTGCCGGTGGCGGCGCACGCGTTCCAGAGACGCGCACCGTCGAGGTGACAGTTGAGGCCGTGTTGGCGGGCCTCGGTGGTGACGGCCTCGACTTGCGCGAGCGGCCAGACGGCGCCGCCGGCGCGGTTGAAGGTGTTCTCGATGACGACGAGCTTTGAGAACGCGAAGTGGGCGGAACGTTCGCGGACGGATGCGGCGACGTCAGCGGGGGTGAAGCGTCCGCCTTCGCCGGAGAGTGGCGCGATCATCACTGAGGAGAGCGCGGCGGGTGCGCCGGTCTCGTAGTGGATGATGTGTGAGTCCTTGTGGCAGATGACTTCGTCGCCCGGCTCGGTGTGGGCGCGGATGGCGGTCTGGTTGGCCATGGTGCCGCTGGGGACGAAGACGGCGGCCTCCTTGCCCATGATCTCTGCGACGCGCTCTTGAAGCGCGATGACGGTGGGGTCGTCGCCGAGGACGTCGTCGCCGACTTCTGCTTCGGCCATCGCTTTGCGCATGGCGGCGGTGGGGCGGGTGACGGTGTCGGAGCGGAGGTCGAGCATAAGAAAGAGTAGAACTCGAAGGGGGGAAGAAGGGCTCGAAGGAAGGCCGGAACGCGGAGGCGCGGAGGAGCGCGGAGAAGACGGAGAAAAGCAAGGAGGGAAAGTGCCTTTCTGTCTCTTCTCCGCGTCTCTTCTGCGCTTCTCCGCGCCTCCGCGTTCCGGTCTTTGGTGGGGTATGCTGGCGTGATGCCTGTTGCCGGTGCTGGTGATGAGCTGTTGCTGCTGCCGACGCCCAAGCGCGTGGAGCGGCTTGGGGGGGAGGTGGACGTTGCGCCCGGAGGCGGCGTCACGTATCTGGGGGTTGATGAGTGGGTGGCTGAGCCGGTGCTGGCGTCAGTTGGGCTGCCGTCGCGGCGGGTGACGCAGCAGCCTTCGATGAAGCTGATCGTTGAGACGCCGTTGGATCTGCCGACGGGTGGGGGAGGTGGGGTGCGTGATCAGCGGTATTCGTTGGCAGTCATGCCGGCGGTGACGCCGGGCGGGCCGGTGGTGCGGATCGCTTCGCCATCGATCACCGGGGCGAGGCTGGGGTTGTGGACGTTCGCGCAGCTTGTGAAGCGGTTCGGCACGAAGGTGCCGGCGATGATGATCGAAGATGAGCCGGCGTTTGCGACGCGCGGCGTGATGCTGGATGTATCGCGCTGCCGCGTGCCGACGATGGAGGAGTTGCTGCGGCAGGTGGACCTGCTGTCATCGCTGAAGATCAATCACCTGCAGCTGTACACCGAGCACACGTTCGCGTACGCGGATCATGCGGACGTGTGGGAGGGGTGGAGCCCGATCACGGCGGAAGAGGTGCGCGTGCTGGACGCGTACTGCCGGTCGCGCGGGATCGAGCTTGCGGCGAACCAGAACTGCTTCGGGCATCTGACGCGGTGGCTGGAGTTGCCGAGATATCGGCATCTGGCGGAGACGCATGGGGATTGGATGTTTGACGTGTGGCCGCGGAAGGGTGCGTGGAGTCTGTGTCCGACGGATCCGAAGTCGGTGGAGTTTGTGCGCAGGGTTGCTGGAGGAGCTTTTGCCGAACTTCTCGTGCCCGCTGGTGAACATCGGGTGCGACGAGGTGTACGACATCGCGTATGGGCGGAGCGCGGCTGCGGTGAAGGAGCGAGGCAGAGCGGCGGTGTTCGTGGAGTATGTGAACAAGGTGTGCGCGGTGGCGCGGGGGCTTGGGAAGCGGCCGCTGTTCTGGGCGGACATGCTGACGAATCAACCCGAAGCTGCGGCTGGGGTTGATGCGCAGGGTGTGGCGCTGGTGTGGGGGTATGAGCCCGAGCATGACTTTGCGACGCCGGTGAGGAAGATGCGGGCAACGGGCCGCGACGCGTGGGTGTGTCCGGGGACGAGCTCGTGGTTGACGTTCTTTGGGCGGACGAGTGAGCGGCGGGGGAACATTGCCGGTGCGACCGCGCAGGGGTTTGCTGCGGGGGCGACGGGGTATTTGACGACGGACTGGGGCGACAAGGGGCATCGTCAGCAGCGGGCGATCGGTTTGCTGGGGATGGCGCACGGCGCCGCGGCGTGCTGGAACCCGATGGATGCCGAAGGGTTTGATGCGCGGGCGGCGAGTCTGCACGCGCTGGGGGATGACTCGCTGGAGGCGGGGCCGTGGATCGAGCGGATGGGGAATGTTGATGCGGAGCTGCGCGGATGCTCGCTCGGACTTTCGCGGCCGGGGATAAGCGGGCGGTTGCGGAACGCGAGTTCGCTCGCGATGGACCTGGATCAGCCGCTGGGCGAGCGGCTGGATGCGACGACCGGGTCGGTTGAGATGTGGCGCTCGGTGGCCGATGCATTGGCGTCGGCGCGGGTGCCGTCGCGCGTGATCGGCGAGCTGCGCGATGAGCTGGAGCATGCGCTGGACGGCGCACGGTTCGCCGCGACGCGCGCGGTGGCGCGGCGGTATCCCGGAGGGGTGGGGGGGTTGTCGGCGGAGGGGCGGCGGATGATGGCGGATCAGTGCCGCGGGTTGATGGAAGAGCACGCGCGGTTGTGGCGGTTGTGGTGCCGGGAGGGTGGGTTGGAGCAGTCGCTGGGGTGGTACGAGCGCGTGGTGGGGGAACTGGGGTGAATTGTCAGAGCCCGAAGCGTCAGCGAGGGAAGCCGACGAGGCTCGGCGAGTCGGCCGTTTAGGTCGCGACGAAAGCGGCACTCGCAAAGCCTCGTACCGCCTCCCTCGCTGACGCTTCGGGCTCTGACTGATACGCTCGGTTATGGCGAGGCTGTTTGTCGGCGTAATGACGGGGACGAGCATCGACGGGTTGGATGCTGCGCTTGTAGAGGTGGAGGGATCGGGTGTTGAGGGGATGAGCGCGCGGGTGGTGCGGGGCGTTTCGCTTGAGCTTGGTGAACTGCAGAAGCCGCTGCGGGCGCTGGCGGATCAAACGCCGATGACGGCGGGCGAGATCGCGGAGACATGCCGCGGGTTTTCGTTGCTGCACGCGGAGGCGATCAAGAAGGTTGCGGGGGGCGATGGCGCGGCGGTAGAGGCGGCGTGTGTGCACGGGCAGACGGTGTATCACAAGCCGCCGGTGAGCTGGCAGTTGATCAGTGCGCCGCTGGTGGCGCATGCGTGCGGTGTGCCGGTGGTGGCGGATCTGCGCGGCGGACCTGGCGATGGGCGGGCAGGGTGCGCCGTTGACGCCGCTGAGTGATTACGTGATGTTCCGTGATCGCAAGGGCGGCGAGGGGCGGATGGTGGTGAACCTGGGCGGATTCGCGAATGCGACGGTGCTGGGGGGGAGTGCCGCGGCGGGCGAGCGCGGATTTGCGGGGCGCGATCTGTGCGCGTGCAATCAACTGCTTGATCTGATCGCGCGGCGCGTGATGGGCGTGGCGTTTGATGCGGACGGCGCGGCGGCGATGAGCGCCGAGCCGGACGAGGATGCGCTGGATGATCTGCTGGGGATGCTGCGATCGCAGGGGGCGGCGGGTCGTTCGCTGGGAACAGGCGACGAAGCGAGCGGGTGGATCGGCCGGCACTGGAAGGGTGGCGCGGGGTGCAGTGGTCCGGCGCTCGCGGCGTCGGCGTGCGAGGCGATCGGTCAGGTGATCGGTGAGCAGTCACGCCAAGGGAGCGGTGTTGAGCGGGTGATCATCGCGGGGGGCGGCGTGCGGAATCGAGCGCTGGTGCGGGCGATCGAGGGGAACTGCTCGTGCCGCGTGGAAGCGAGCGACGTTCACGGGGTGCCGGCGGAGCTGCGCGAGGCGGCGGGGTGGGCGGTGCTGGGCGCACTCGCGTGGGATGGAGAGCGGCTGCCGCTGAAGCACGTCACGGGTGCGAGCGCCGATGTGCGCGCGGGGGTGGTGGCGCGGGCATAAGAGCCTCGTGCGCGAGCACGAGCGCCTGTGTGCGAGGGTGCGCGGTGATTGCGGGCGCTGTTCTCTCGAGCTTGCGCTCGAGGCTCTTATCGCTCTTATCGCAGCACTTCGTTGCTGCCGAAGTCGCAGCCCTTCATGCCGCCGATGGTGCTGGCGAAGTGGGGGGGCTGAGCGATGTTGAAGTTGCCGGTCCAAGGCGGCTCTTCGCGGGCGGTGAGGGGCGCGTACTGAATGGTGGTGCGCTGGATGGTGCCGTTGACGAGCAGGTAGCCGCCCTCGTTGGTCTCGGAGGTCTTGATCATCCGAGTGCTGCCGTCGCCCAGGGTGACCTGGATCATCGAGTAGGGGTGGGTGAAGTACTGCGGGTTCTTCATGTGGCGCGAGAACCGCTCGTAGAACATGACCTTGAGCGCGGGGAAGCGGAGCTCGCTGAAACGGCGGCACCGAGGCGCGGGTCGCCGCTCCAGGTAAGCGTCTCGTTGACGGGGCCGATGCGGACCTGCCAGCCGGGCTGGTCCTGATCGACGCTCCAGAACGGGTAGGGGAACTGGTACGACGAGCGTGCGAAAAGGGGTGGGTCGCTGTCATCGGTGACGACGTTGGGTGACGAGAGGCTCGCGTAGAACGCGACAGGGTCGGCGGCGGCGCGGAGGAGCGCGCGGTCCTCGGGGCAGGCAGCGACGGGCTCGGGGATCATGTTGGTGAGGTAGTCACCCATGATGCAGACCGACAGGTTGGGGTGCGGCGCAAAGGCGCCGGTGTAGTTGAAGTTGGTCACCTTCGAGCGGTTGCGGATGATGTCGTTCATCTGCTCGCGTGCCGCGGCGAAGTCGTCTCCCTGCGCGGCGGACATGGTGCCGTCAAGCCGGCGGTAGGCGACGCTGCGCTGCCATGAGAAAGTCGCGACTCGGTCCTTGTAGTCCATGGCGTACTGGAACATGCCGCGGACGTACTGGTTGACGTTGCTTTTGCACTTGGAGTCGCGCGCGGTCTTGCGCACGGCGGCGAGCACGGGAGCAGGATGGCCACCAGGAGTGCGATGATGGCGATGACCACCAGCAATTCGATTAACGTAAACGCGCGTCGCGTCGCGGCCATGATCAACCGGTCCTTTCCCCACAGCGGCCTGAGGCCGGCCAGAACGGCGGCCCCGTCAGTAGACCAATCGAGAATACCACAATCGACCCGTGTTGCCACGGCAGACTTCATTCCACCCCTGATACCCGGATTGCCCATACCCCCAAACGGGCGATCTTTCGTTCTCGGGAGCTGGCCGGTGAAATACCGCAACCCGGCGTGCTCGGAGCGATATCACCGGCACCCCTTGGATGACAAGCCATGGCCCGTCGCACCCTCCATTCCGGCACGGATCGCGTCACCGCGTTCACTCTGGTTGAGCTGCTGGTGGTTCTGCTGATCATCTCGCTGCTGCTGGGCATCTTGCTGCCGACGCTGGCCAAGAGCCGCGACGCGGCCCGGCAAGTCAAGTGCATGGCCAACCTCAAGAGCTTTGGAACGGCGCTTGAGGGGTACCGGCGCGAGAACAAGGACATGCTGCCGAACGTGCTGCCGTTCCAGTACATGACGGCGCGCGCTCCGGAAGAGATGCGGGCGGTGCTGGTGAACGACCCGGCGCTCCTGGACACGCTCCAGAGCTACATGGACGCGCCGCTGCCTGATCGAGCGAACCCCGACGATCCCGAGTCGCCGTTTCAGTACCGCGACCCGTACTTCTGCCCCTGCGACCGCGACGGGGACACCGGCGCAAAGTTCGGCATCAGCTACGAGTACTGGGCGGGCTCGCTGATGGTGGTGCGCGAGCTGTTCGCGTTCGACCGCAACGCGGGCTTCTCGGTGACGCGGATGTACGAGGCGCATGGGGACTTCCCGGTGATGGGGGACGGCAAACCGTGGCACAAGCAGCCGGGCAACAGCGGACAGAACGCGCTGTACTTCTCCGACTGGCACGTCGACTGGCTGAAGCTCGACGACGCCAACAGGAACGACACGATCCGCCAGACCATCGGCACGCCGGGGGCTCCTCCGGTTCCGCCGCCCAACCCGTAACGGTGCACCATGCCTGAGAGTCTTCTCAAAGACCTGTTTCCCAAGTGGCAGTCGACCAACAAGCCGCAGCGGTACCGCAAGCCGGCGGGCGAGTCGATCCGCGATATTGCCGACGGCGCATCGCGCCTGTGGGAGCGTCGCTGGATGCGCCGCGGCATCGTGAGCGCGCTGGTGGTGCTGCTGAGCGCGGGCGGCGCGTTCGCGTACGTGCAGATGCGGCCGCGCGCGGTGCCTGACATCTTCGCCGACGATCTCGCGGACGTACTGGACTACACGCTGCTGACCGACGCGTTCAACAACATGCCGGTGGAGGAGCGTCTGGCGCTGATCAAGAAGCTGATCGAGCGCCTCAAGAGCATGGACAGCAACGACTCGGCGCTGGTGGCGGGGTTCGCCGCGGGCATCGGCGGCAAAGCGCGCGAGCAACTGCAGAAGAACGCCGAAAAACTGATGGTGGACATCTGGGATAAGTTCGCCAAGCAATACGCCAAGGTGCCGCCGGCCGACCGCGACGCGTTCCTGGATCAGTCGTTCATCGACATGACCAAAATGTTCGAGGACGTCTCGGGCTTCTCCATGCCCGTGCGCGACGATCAGCGGGTGGACGAGGCGCGCAAGCAGGCCAAACGCGACCAGGAACGCATGAAAGACGCGGCTCAGCGCCCGGTGAACGCCGAGCGGGCCGCGGGGTTCATGGGCTTCCTCAACAACCGCGGACAGAAGCTGGCATCACCCGAGCAGCGCGGCCGGATGGCCGGGTTCTCGCGCGACATGACGCGGCGCTTGCGTGGGCAGGACATCCGCACCGGCCAGTCGCTGGACCAGATGCCTGCGGCTGGTGGCGGTGATCAAGTGCACGGGTGCGCCGGGCCAGCCGAACCAACCTGGGCAGCCTGGGCAGCCGGGGAGGCAGACGCCTCCGGCGCTCCGGCCGCGCCTCGCTGATTGCGTATGACGCGGATGTAAATTTGCTTGAGCGGCCGTGCGTGCCGGGCGCTATTCCGATTGCTGTCGGGTTCTTGTGGCAGTCAGCAACCGCGGCCGGGGCCTTACGCCCCCCCGCCCTCGGCTCTTATGCCATTACTTCTCGGGGGTGACCGACTCGACGCCGAAGGTGGGGTGCGTGGTCGGGCGCGTGGTGCGCTCGGGGACGACGATCACGCCGACGGGGAACGAGCTGTGGCGGTCGACCTTCCAGCCGCCGAGGTTGTTCAGCAGGCGAACGGTGACGCCCTGGTAGTGGGCGCGGCCTTGCGCGTCGGTGCCGAGGTCGATCGCCGGACGGAGGATGTCGACCTCCGCGGTGACGCCGCGGACGATGACGCGCGAGACGATGTAGGTCTGCAGATCGGTATTGGACTCGGTGGCGGGCTGAGCGCCGCGCTGCACGCGCCGCGCGACGAGGTCGTACGCGTCGGCATCTGCTCCCGGCGGGAGCGAGAAGGCGAAGGGGGTGTCGTACACCTGGCCGCGCTCGGCGCGGCTGACGGGCGGGTACCGCAGGGTGACGAAGCTGAGCGCTTCGCCCATCACCTGCGGCGCGGGGGCGTAGTTCACGTGCGACGCGCTAGGGGGCGTGCCGCCGTCGAGGTCCTCGACTGGGGGCCAGGTGCTGTTGGCACAGGCTCCAAGCGCGAGCGCGGCGGCGCAGGCGGTCAGGCAGACCACTGACGGGCGGGCGGAACGGTGGTGGCTCGCGTTGCTCATAGCGTTTGCGACTCTAGACCCCCGGGGCCAGTATCGGCGTCGGCGAGGCGGCGTCCTTACCATTCTTCGGTCTGATTCGGCACGCGTTGCCAGCTCCCTAAGCCCCTCAAATGGCCACCTCTAACGGACATCCCGGCTCGCAGCAGGCTCATTCCAGGTCGCACCCGCCGCGGCGATTTGTCGTGGGTGTTTCAGGCGCTTCGGGCGCGGCGTATGCGACGCGGCTTGTCGAAGAACTGCTGGCCAGTGGGGCGGAAGTGCACCTTGTGGTGACCGAGAACGGCCGGCGACTGCTCGCCGAAGAGCTCGAGGTGACGTCGCTGGATCTTGCCTCGCTCTGTCCCGGAGCCGAGGCGAGGCTGGGGGGGGTGGAAGCAGGCGCCGAGGACCGGCTGATCGTTCACCCAAACAAAGACGTGGGGGCGGTGATCGCCAGCGGCTCGTTCCTGCACGAGGGCATGGTGGTCGTGCCGTGCTCGTCGGCAGCGCTTGGGTATATCGCAACCGGGAGCGGAACGAACCTGCTGGCACGAGCCGCGGCGGTGACGCTGAAGGAACGCCGGCGGCTGATTCTGGTGCATCGCGAGTCGCCGCTGACGCTGATCGACATCCGCAATATGGAATCGGTGACGCTGGCGGGAGGGATCGTGGCGCCGGCGAACCCGGGGTTCTATCTCGGGCCGCGCTCGGTGAGCGACCTGGTGGACTTTGTGGTGGGCAAGTGCCTGGACTTGCTGAGCGTGCCGCACGAGTTGAAGGTCCGGTGGGAAGCGAAGAAGACGTGAGACGTGAGACAAAGACAAGACCCGCCTGCCGGCGGGTCTTTGCATTTCTACTCACGTCTGGCGTCTCAAAGCTCGCGTCTCACTGGAACGGGATGTCCAGCGAGAACGAGAAGTAGCGAGTGCGATCCATGTCCTGCTTGAGGAAGGGGATGCCGTAGTCGAACGCGAGCGGGATGGGGCCGAGGGCGGGCAGGTAGATGCGCAGGCCGACGCCCGCCGACGCGCGGTAGTCGCTGAAGCCGGGGTCGTAGGTCAGCGTGCCCGAGTCGACGAACGCGACGCCGGAGATGTACTCGTCGATGAGCGGCTTCTCGATCTGCGCACGAGGAAGAACGACCAGGTGCCGCCGCTGGTGTCTTCGGCCAGGCGGGTGGGATCGTTGTGGCGCGGCTCGTGGGGGCCGATGCCGCGGTACTTGAAGCCGCGAAAGTCGCGGCCGCCCTGGTAGAAGCGCTCGTAGACGGGGACCTCGTCCTTGTCCTGGGGGATCCAGTAGATGGAGGAGCGGACGAGCAGGACGGTGCGGAGGCCCAGCGCGTCCTCGTCGACGGGGATGTAGATCGAGCCGAGGGCGGCGAGCTTGGTGAAGGTGTAGTCGCCGCCGAGCGCCCCGACCTGTTCGAGGTCGAACTCAAGGATCGTGCCGCGGGTCGGGCGGACCTGGCGGTCGATGTTGGAGCGCTTGAGCTTGAGGGCGATGGAGGAGACGGTGTTGGTGCCCTCTGAGTCCCAGACGTCCTCGGAGGCGTCCTGATCGATGTTGCGAATGTCGACCTTTTCCTCGCGCAGGGAGAGCTGGGCGTACCAGCGTTCGCCCAGGCGCCGGCCGATGAAGCCGATGAGGGATGCGCGGTCTTCGTCGTACTCGTTGTACTCGCGCTGGCGGAAGGAGATGAGGCCGGTGCCCGCGTAGTCGGTCTCGAACAGGTACGGGTCGCTGAGGCTGATCGAGTACGTCGACACCTCGGTACCGGGCTGGACGATGACGTTGAAGTTCTGGCCCGCGCCGCGGAAAGCGCGACCCGCCAGGAACTCGCTGAACGAGTCGGGCGTGTCGTAGAGGTCGAAGTTGCGCTGGATGAGCGTGATGCTGCCGACCACGCCGCCGTCGCTGCTGGCCGCGGCGCCGAAGCCGACCGAGCCGGTGTTGCCTTCCTGGAGTTCGGTCAGCACGTCGCGGAAGCCGGGAGAGTTCTGGTCCTCCGCCTGCGGAGTGATGCGGACCGATCCGGGGGTGAAGATGCGGGTGTTCTCGAGGTTGCGCTCGCTCTCGGCGAGGCTGGTGATGTCCAGCGGTCGGTCGGGGAGAACCTTCACCTGGCGGCGGACGACACGCGACTGGGTGAACTGGTTGCCCTTGACTGAGACCACGCCGGTCATCGAGCGCCGGCCTTCTTCAACAATGATGACAAGGTCGGCCTCGGCGGCGGAGGTGCTCTGGCGGTCGAGCGTGCGGACGCGCACCTCGGCGTACCCCATCTGGCCGTAGGCATCGCGCACCGCTTCGACCGATTTCTTCACCTTGTCGGCGGCGTAGACGTCGCCCACCTTGAGCGGGACGAGCCCGGCGATCTGCTCTGGCGAGAGAATGGTGGTCGGGCGGCTCTCGGCAGGCGGCGCAGTTGATCCGGGCCGGTCGTCCACGAGCGCCTGGATGCTCCGCACAGTGAATCGTGGGCCTTCGTTGATGACGAAGGTGAGGATCGCTTCCTTGCCGTCGGGCGACGGCTGGATCTTGCGGTCCACCTGTGCGCGGAGGTAGCCGCGGTTCTTGTATTCGGTCTCGACGGCGACGACATCTTTCTGCACCTGCACGTCGTCGAGCGTGCCGGGGTTGAAGATGCCCCATTCCTTGGTGTTGATCTTCGACTGCAGGCGATCGGAGTCGACGGTGGCGTTGCCTTCAAAGCGGATGCTCGTCACGCGCAGGCGGTCGCCTTCGCGGATGCGCAGCGCCACGATTCCCTGCTCACGCAGCTCTTTCTCGTCGATCTGCACGTCCGCCTGGTAGTACCCCTTCTTCTGGTACACCTCGCGGATGCGCCGCTTGGCCTGGTCGAGCACGAACGGGTTGGCGGGCGTGTTGGCCAGCAGGCCGACGGCCGCGGCCAGCTCAGCGTCGGAGACCTCGCGGTTGCCGACGGCGACGACGTCTCGGATGATCGGCGCGGGGACGAAGGAATAGATGACCTCGACCGAGCCGTCGGAGTAAGGCTGGATGCGAGCTTCGATGCGCTCGAAGCGGCCCAAGCGAGCCAGGCGGTGCACGTCGTCGCGCACCGCGCCGGCGCTGAGCGACGAGCCGGAGGCGACGCGGATCTGGTTGGCGCCAGCGGCTCGTCTTCGGCGAGGATTCCCTTGAGGGTCACCGCGCGGACGGGCCGATTCTCCATCGCGTCGATCTGCTCGTCGACGATCTCAGGGACCACGACCGGCGGCGGCTGGTTACCGCCACCTGTTGCTCCCCCGCCCCCCCCAGATCCGGTGACCGGCCCGGTCGCGGGCGCTGCGCCAGCGCTCCGGGCACGCACGACCACACCGAGCCCGCGAGGGCGGCAAGAGCGACCGCGGCCTGTGAAACAACCCGTTTTCGCACGGGCGGACAATACCACCCCCGAGCCCCAACTACAAACAGGTCGCGTGCTCAACCCCGGGTTTTCACTGCCAGGTCGAGCCGGTGTGGGATAGTCGTGGGAGGATGGGTGATTGTGTATAGATGAAAGCGCGCACCATCCGACCAATGATGCCCATCGCGTGGCCCGCGCACGCAAGAGATCGAAGGGACGGCCTTCAACCAATGGCTCACTACCGGCGCTCCATGCGCCGCTTCCTGCTCATCGGCGCCTGCGTCGCCTCCGCCCTCGTCGGCCTTGCCGCGGTGTGGCTGTTCGCGCCCACCGGGTTCCTATGGCTGGACACCAGCGACCTGCTAGCGATCTGCGCACTGGTGCTGCTGCCCGCCCTGACAGTCGCGGCGGTGCGTGCCGACCGGCACGCCCAGGCGGCGATCGTGCAGACAGAGCCGGCGTACCCGACCCCCGCCCTCCCTGAGCTTGAGCCGGTCGCCGGGCAGCGCGTGGCACGCAAGAGCGTGATCCACGAGCCGGCGTATCTGCCGGACCCTGCACACGAGCGGGTGTAACTGAATTCGAGCTCCGCACGCCCCCGAGGCGCGGAAGCTGTCAGCTCACTGTCAGCGTCGGCGTCCGGCCGCCACCCTTGAAGCCTGCGAGCGTCACCTGTGCCTCGACGTTCTTCACGACGGTCTCAAGCGCCTTGGGCAGTACGCCGCTTCCCTTGAAGTTCGCCGACGGGTTCCCCTCGTCGCTGTTCTTCCGCAGCGAGATCGTGACCGGCACGCTCCCAAGGAACGGCACGCCCGTGCGCTGGGCCATGAGCTGCGCCCCGCCGCGGCCGAAGAGGTCGTACTCGCGCGGCGGGTTGATGTCGTCGGCGAGGAAGTAGCTCATGTTCTCGACGACGCCGAGCACCTCGACGTTGAGCTGTTGGAACATGCGGAGGGCGGCGCACCGCGTCATCCTGAGCAACCTTTTGCGGTGTGCAGACCACCACCGCGCCGGCGAGTTTGAGCGACTGTGCCATCGTGAGCGCGACGTCGCCGGTGCCCGGCGGCAGGTCGATGATGAGGTAATCGAGCGGGCCCCACTCGGTCTGTTCCACCAACTGCTTGAACGCGCCGTGGGCCATCGGGCCGCGCCAGATCAGCGGCTTCTCCGGGTCCACCAGCTTGCCGATGGTCATCGCCTTCACGCCGTGCACGTAGAACGGCTGGAGCATGTTGCCGAGCAGGTTCGCCTCGAGCCCCTCGAGTCCGAGCATCGTCGGCAGGCTCGGGCCGTAGATGTCGCCGTCGAGCAGGCCGACCGCGTGCCCGCGCAGCGCCAGTCCGACCGCCAAGTTCACCGCGACGGTGCTCTTGCCCACGCCCCCCTTGCCCGCGCCGACCGCCACGATGTGCTTGACGTTTGGCAGCACGGGGGCCGACCCCTGCGCCCCTCCACCACCGGCTCCCCCGACGAGCGGCCCGCGCGGCCCGCTGATCGGCGCGTGCCCGGCGGCGGCAGGCTGGGCAGGAGCGGCGAACTCGATTCGCACCTCGCCGACGCCCGGCACGCCCGACCGGACCGCGCCCTCGATCGTGCGCCGCAGCCGTTCCTTCGCTCCGGCGTCCAGCGCTCCCGCGTTCACCATGAGCGTCACCGTCGTGCCGTCAATGACGCACCCCTTCACCTGGCCTGAGGAGACCAAATCCCCCTCCCCGCTGGGCAGGGCGATCCCTGAGAGCACATCCAGCACCGCCTGCCGCGTGATCGCCATCGCCGTTCCTGTTTCTGTTCGGGAGGTGAAAGGGTGAAACTGTGAGGTCCGGCGCTTCCAGGCCGCCGGGTCGACGCACTCTAGGCCAAACAGGCCGAAATACACGGCTGTGTCGTGCGTTGTTCCTTTTGCCGCTCCGTACCCCCGCGGCCACTTTTGACGGACCTGTCGCTATGAACACCACCTTCCGCGTCTCGCTCCTCGCACTTGTGATGGCCGCAGGCAACACCCTTGTGCTCGCCGACGACGGAAAGGGCCAACCCACGGCGCCCGCTAAGCCCGAGACGCTCAAGGGTCCAAGCGTGCCCGACCGCCAGGTGCCGGGTGTGGAGAACGGGCTCGGCACGATGGAGCGCGGCGGCGACAAAAAGGGTCCCGCCCGCGAGATGCAGATTCCGCACCGTGAGTTCATGCGCATGCTCGACGAGTCGCTGGGGACGAGTGCGCCGGAGAACATCCGCCTCTCCGCCGATCAGCGCAAGCAGATCGATAAGGTGAGCGAGGAGTTCACTCAGAAGCAGCGCACCTACATGCAGTCCCATCGCGAGGAGATCGAGAAGCTCGTGCAGAAGTACGGGCCGGAAGTTCGCCAGCTTGCCCAGCGTTTGGGGGGCGAACGCGGCCTTGGCGGCGGGGGCGCTGATTCACGCAAAGGCCCGAAAGACGCGAAAAAGCCGAGCGGCGATAGCCCAGCGGGCGACAAGCCGGCCGATCCGATGCAGGACAAGCCGGCGGGTCTTTCAGACGACGCTCGTGCGGAAGTGCTCGCCAAGCTGAAGGACCTGCAGGCCAACGCGCCCAAGGCCGAGGACACGCGCGCCGCCATCTGGGGCCTGCTCAAGGCCGACCAGCAGGCCGCGGTGCAGACCAAGGTTGATGCTTTCAAAGCGGAGCGCGAGAAGCAGATGGACGAGCGCTACAAGGAGCGCGAGAAGAAGAAGCTCGAGGAGCGCGGCAACAAGAAGGGTCCGGCGGGTCCGGGAGCACCGGGTGCTGGCGCTCCGGGTGCGGGAGGGGGCGGTGGGGCGGACGGCCCGGCCAAGGCCTTGGACCCCGCCAAGCGCGAGCAGACACTCAAGCAGCTCCCTGACGATCTCAAGGGTCAGATCACCAAGATGCGTCCTGAGATGCAGGATCGCATTCTGGCTCGGCTGGCCGACCTGCCCGAGGGGCAGCGTGAAGAGGCCTACGCCAAGCTGCGCGAGCGGCTGAAGAACGCCGGCGATGGAGAGCGGCCGGGCAAGAACAAGAAGTAAGCGCATTCACGTTTCGGCCGCCATCGAGCGGTCCAGAAAGAGCCAATTTCACCTGACGGGACCGAGGCGGGCTGCCACGGTCCCGTTTTTTATACGAACATTGCGATAAAAATGGCATTTGTTTGGTAAAACGGTACCATTTTGGTACCCATCGTCCCGAAAAAAACAAGCGCCAATTGGTTGCGTCGAACCGTCTTTGTGCTATATTCGTACAGGAGCACTGTCGCGGGACCAACAACCTGCGGCTTAAAGGGATGGTGGAGCGAGAGCCCCCCCTTACCATTTACACTCGGTTTACCAGCCGAGGAAGTCTGTACGTTGAAGCCCTTGGGCCCCACAGGAGAGGCGGCCCGACAGGTTTTCAACAATGGTGCACCCAAATGTGCACTAGTCAGTCTTCCTAGGGCGATACCTGGTAAACTGAGCAAGATCTCTCTCTCCTCCAGCGGGGCGCTGTTAACGATGGCGCCCTGCTTTTCGTTTTTGCTCCGTTCAGTTTTCGTTGCTTGATTGCTGAGTTCACGTGAAGCTGTGGGCGAGGCGATCCAAATGGGTGGAAATGTGAACATGGGAAGAGCCAGTCGGAGGCCCGCTCGAAATCGGTAGCGTGCTGAGAACACGTGCGCACGGCGATGTGTGACTTGCTCGGTGTGGCGTACTCGGTCCTGCAGCGCGTCGGCTGACGTAGCTTGATTCCCGCCGATCCGCCGTGACGATCTCTCTGCTGACGGACGATTGGCCATCTGCACAGGAGCATGCGCGTGGGACAGACCGTGCTGGTCACCGGCGCCGCCGGGTTCATCGGTTCGCACGTGTCGTGCGCGCTGCTGATGCGCGGCGACCACGTCGTCGGTATCGACAACTTCGATCCGTTCTATCCGCGTGCGATCAAGGACGAGAACCTGCGACGCACGGCCGCGGCGGCGCGTCCGGGTTCGCCGACCGATGCGCCGGCCGGCACGGGGCGCGACGCGAAGGGTTGCTTTGAGCTTGTTGAGGCGGACATCACCGACACCGCGGCGATGCGCAGTGCGTTCGCGAAGTTCCGGCCCTCGGGAGTGATTCATCTGGCGGTGCGCGGGCGTGCGTCCGAGCCTGGCAGATCCGGTGGGGTATTCGCGCGTGAACATCATGGGCACGGCGTCGGTGATGGAGGCGGCACGCGAAGCGGCGTGCTCGCGCATCGTCGTCGCCAGCAGTTCGAGCGTGTACGGCAACTGCCCGCAGGCTCCGTTCAGCGAGACGATGGACGTCAGCGAGCCCATCTCGCCTTACGCCGCGACCAAGCGAGCGTGCGAACTGATGGGGTACACGCACTGGCACGCGACGAAGATGCCGACCGCGATGCTCAGGTTTTTCACGGTGTACGGGCCGGGGCAGCGCCCGGACCTTGCGATCAGCCGGTTCATCGCGCTGATCAGCCGCGGCGAGGCGATCACGATGTACGGTAACGGCGCCACAAGCCGTGACTACACATATATAGACGACATCGCGACCGGCGTAATCGCTGCGTATGACCGCATCGCAGATTACGGATATCGCGTGTGGAACCTTGGCAACAGTGCGCCGGTGACGCTCGAAGCGATGATCGCGACGGTGGAGCGCGTGGTGGGCAAGCGCGCGGTGATTCGGCACGAGCCGGCGAGCATCGGTGACGTGGAGCGCACGTTTGCGGACCTCACGCGCGCCCGTGCAGAGTTAGGATTTATCCCGAGCGTTCCGTTCGAAGAGGGCGTTGCTCGCCAGTGGGCTGCGGTACGCCAAGCCCTGTAACTGGTCAGAATCGAAGCCTCGTTTTGGGGAGTCGGGTGTGAAACCGGTGAACACCGGAAATCTGCGCGGGGTATGCGAGCGAGCGACGAACGGCGTTTCCTAAACCGCCCATTTTCCCCCCTGTCCGGGTTGGCAATGCCCGATTTCAATGTACACTGCATTAGGGAGCAATGGCTCCTTGTCGTTGGCGTTCTGCCCGGCTTGAAGTGGGATGGAAACCGGTTTTAAGAAAGGGAATGCGTATGCAGAAGCAGTTGACTGCGGTGGCGTTGCTGGCGTTGGTTGCGGGTACGGCGATGGCGAATCCTCGCGAGTCGCAGAGCTACCCCAATCCTGTCAACATGAACGCCACGACCCCGGTCGATTCGTTCACCTTGAACTTCACTGGCAGTGACGGGGGCGGCGCCTATTTGGCGACGCACGCCATTGTGGCGGGCAACCTTACCTCCAACGTCGCGGGCACGTGGCCCGCTGACGTCCTGATGACCATCACTCCCCCGGGCGGCACGGGGGTCTCCTCGCTGCTGTCCGACGTTCAGGGCCAGTTCACGACCGAGGTCATCAACACCTCGGTGATCGTCGGCTCGGGGGTCCCCACCGCAGGCACGTGGACGTTCAGCTTTTTCGACACGTATGCGGACACCGGTGGCGACCCGCAGTCGATCCTCTCCGACATCGTCGTGACCCTCGACGACGCTGTGGTCAATCCTGGTGAGGCGCCCGCGGCCGCGATCGACCTCGGCACGCTCGTGGACGGCACCAACGTGTCGCACGAAGCGGACGTTCCCGCCGTTGCAGTCGTGTGGTTCAAGTTCAACGCGGGTGAGTGCACCGCGCTGGCGGGCCGCAAACTCACGGTCGGCACGCTGAACTCGACCATGGGCGGCGACAGCGAGATGGCCCTGTACAACAGCGACGGCTCGGCCGGCTGGCAGAACGACGACTCGGTCGGCTTCCTCAGCCAGCTGCAGTTCGGCGTTGGCAGCCCGATCGGTGTCGACCTGCCCGCAGGTCAGTACTACGTGGCGGTCGGCTGCTTTGACACGGGCTTTGCTCTGAACTTCATCACCCAGTTTGATCCGGCGACGGCGACTGGCGGCGTCTTCCAGCTCGACGTGCTCCAGGAGTTCGTCGGCGCCCCGACGGCCCCGGCCGACGCCGAGGATCTCGGCACGCTGGTGGACAACACCATGGTGTCGCGCGACATCACGCTGGCCGCCGGCGAAGTGAAGTGGTACAAGGCCGTCACGGCCGAGGCCAGCGATGCCACGGGCCGCCAACTGATGATCAGCACGCTCAACACTGTTGACCCCACCGACACCGAGATCGGCATGTACACCGATACTGGCGAGCTGGTGGGCAACAATGACGACAGCGGCGGGACGCTCTACAGCAAGCTGGCCTTCGGCTTCAACGGCACGTTCGGCGACGCTCCGGCCGGCCAGAAGTACATCGCCGTCTCCACGTTCAACACCAATTTCCTCGCGGCGTGGAACGTCACCAGCACCGGCGATGGCGGCGGCGTGCACCTCGACGTCGAGCAGATCACCTCGTTCCCGCCGACCGCCGTTGCGGCGATCGCCGCGGCCTCGGGCGGCCAGCTCGTCACCATCGTCGTGGGCCCCGGCACCAACCCCGACAGCACGGGTCTCACCGCGCGGATCGACCTCTCGTCGGCCGGCGGCTCGGCGACGGCGCCGCTGTACGACGACGGCACCCACGGTGACGTGAGCGCCGGCGACGGCACCTACTCGCTGTTTGTCGCCAACCCCACCGGCGGCAGCGACGGCCAGGCCTACAACCTGGTCTGGACGGTGGCCGATGCGCAGGCCCGTTCGGTCACGGGCAACCTGGGCTTCTCTGTTGACACCAACAGCAGCCTGGTGACTGCCGAGGTCCTCCCCGGCAGCGGCCCGCTCGACTCGATCAGCGGCAACTTCGACTTCGCCAACGACGCCGATGTCTACAAGATCGACATCTGCGATGCCGCAGGCTTCTCCGCTTCGCTGCTCAACGGCGGCTCGACCGCCGACACGCAGCTGTTCCTCTTCACCGCCGACGGCATGGGCGTGACCAGCAACGATGACGACCCTGCCGGCACCAGCGGCCAGTCGATCATCACCTCGATGTTCGTCCCCTCCTCCGGCAGCTACTACCTCGCCGTCACTCGCTACAACATCGATCCGGTCGACGCCAGCGGCCAGTTGATCTGGAACAACACGCCGTTCGCTGCTGAACGCTCGCCCGACGGCCCCGGCGCCGGCAACGCGTTCGATCACTGGACCGGCGGCTCGTTCGGCACCGCCACCTACACCGTCGCCCTCACCGGCACGTGCTACCCCACCAACAACACCGTCTGCTCGCCCGCTGACCTGGGCACGGCCGGCGGCGTCCTCGGCCACGACCGCCTCCTCAACAACAACGACTTCATCGCCTTCATCTCGCTCTTCTTCGCCCACGACGCGGCTGCCGACCTCGGCACCACCGGCGGCGTTGCCGGCAGCGATGGCCAGTGGAACAACAACGACTTCATCGCCTTCATCAACTTCTTCTTCAACGACTCGGCCCACTGCAACGGCTGATCCGCTGACAGTCTGATCACAAGTTACAAGGCCCCGGCTCACCAGAGCCGGGGCCTTTTCTCATTGTGCAAAGCTGGTTTTTCAGTTGGGTGTGATGCGCAGAAAGCTGTGCCCGCGCCGGGTTATTCGGACCTCCGAACGGGTGAGCCTCTAGAGAAACAGCCTTCCCTAGGGGCTTGTGCTTTCGTGAACTTCATGTAGACTCGACTTGACCCCCGGGTTCTCCGTGGGCCAAAGGACGCGTTGTGCCGCGGCGATGTGGGGCCGTGACCCGCCGTTCATCGTGATCTGTTGTGGACGGAAATCCTCACAGGGAAATGGAGAAGTGGAAATGAAGAAGTGCGCATTGATTGTTGCCGTGGCCGGAATGGCGACGGCCCTGCAGGCTGCGCCGCATGAGAGCGTTTCGTTCAGCGGCGTCGGTTCGTTCAACCGCTGGGGTGTCGCTGGGAACTCGATCCAGACGGCGACGTTTACCGGGACGTACTCGGTTGCCAAGATCAACGTGAGCGGCGCGCTGTCGCCGACGGTCGCGGGCAACTTCGCGCGCGAAGCGTGCATCCAGGTGACCTCGCCCACCGGCCAGCAGTTCATCATCAATCCGTTCACGGCGACGACGATCACCGGATCGACGCCCGTGCCGGCCGGCGCGTTCACGCAGTTGCCGACGGCCGAGACCGCGGCGGGCACGTGGACGTTTGAGTTCTTTGAGGTCTACGACGACAACGCCGGTTCGACGACGGTTGCCGACTCGACGTGGGACAACATCACGCTGACCCTCGACGACGCCACCGTCGCTCCGCCCCCCGCGCCCATCCCCACCAACCCCTCGGCGACTTTCACCGCCGTGCCGTCGCTGCTGGGCTTCAACTTCCCCAGCGGAGGCTGGACGACGCTGACGTTCACCGTTCCGCCTGATCAGACGCAGATCGTCGACACGGTCGTCATCTCGGGCATGGGCACGGCTGTGTCCGGTACCGCCGTCGCAACGGCCAACTCGCTGAACGGCTCGCCGGCCGGAACCATGATGGTCCGTGTCGCTCCTCCGTGGGCGCCCACGACCTTCACCAACCGCGTGGTGCCGCTGACCGCCGGCACGACGTCCTCCTCGTCGACCGGCATCGCGACGTTCTACCCCCTCAGCCTCGGTTCGCTGGCCACGGTGGGCGTCGCTCCCAACAACACGCAGTTCTTCCTGCCTCCGTTCAACAGCGGAACTCCGGCGGCCACCTCCGGCCCCGCGGCCGGAACGTGGACCGTTCAGGTGATGCAGAACTTCGCCACCACGGCGAACCCCGCCTTCACCGGCTACTGGCAGAGCCTGAGCGTTTCGCTGGCGACGGCGACGCCTCCGACGCCGATCGAGAGCTTCACGCTGCTCGACGGCGGCACCATCACCAAGACGGGCACCTTCGCAGGCGCCGGTGAGAAGAAGTGGTACAAGTTCACTGTTCCCGCGGGCGTGACGATCTCGGCCGCCAACGGCAACGCGCTGGACGTCGGCATGGTCGGCACGGCGCTGGCTCCGGAGAACGACGCCTGCCTGGCGATCTATTCCTCCACCGGCAACCTGTTCGCCACGTCGTTCAACACCGGTCCGGGCCTGCTGCCGCAGATCAGCTTCGGCCAGGGCATCCGCAACCCGCAGGGCGCGCCGGGCGATGCCGACCCCGGTCTGCCCTTCGACGGAGCCAACCCCAACGCCGCTCCGCCCAACAACCCCCGCCCGAACGTCACGCCGGGTGACTACTACGTGCTGCTCTGCAACGGCGACGACGGCGTCACGTTCCGCACCGGCCTGTTCAACGCCGACGCGACCACCGAGTCCAACACCGGCTCGTACAGCGTGATGTTCCGGTCGTGGCTCAGCAACAACACGGCTCCGTTCGACGCTCCTCCTGCGACCGATCTCGGCACGCTCGCCGGTCCGGTGGTCTCGCAGACGGCGACGCTGACGGGCGCCAAGCGTTACCAGTGGTACAAGTTCGCGATCCCCAGCGACGCGAACGACACCACCGGCTTCTACGTCGACATCGACACCGCGAACACCACCGGCGGGATCAACGACACCAACATCGCCCTCTACGACAACGCGGGCAACCTCAAGGGTCTCAACGACGACATCGCTCCGGGTTGGGACGCGACCAACCCCACCGGCGGCAACAGCGCCCTGTCGTTCGGCTCCAGCAACAACGGCAACGGCCGCGACTACACCGCCGTCAACCCCAACATGCCCACCGCCTTCGGTGCAGACGGCCAGCTCACCGCGGGCACGTACTACCTGCAGGTCAGCGTGTGCTGCGCCAACTACAACGCCAACCGTTTCTGGGTCGTCAACGACTACGCGACGACGGTCGCCGCGGGCACGATGCCCGTCGCTATCCGCAGTAACTACCCCTCCGTTCCGACTTGCGGACCGGCCGACCTCGGCGGCCCGGGTGGTCTGCCCGGCGCCGACGGTCACCTGAACAACAACGACTTCATCGCCTTCATCACCTACTTCTTCAACCAGAACGCGCTCGCCGACCTCGGCACCACCGGCGGTCTGCCGGGCTCCGACGGTCTGTGGAACAACAACGACTTCATCGCCTTCATTAACTTCTTCTTCAACGGCTCGGCCGCTTGCCCGTGATTCCCTAAGTACGGTCTGAATCGCGGCCCCGGTCCCCTTGGACCGGGGCCGTTTTCATTCGTGAAATATGCCGATTTGCAGTGGCCGCGCCGCTCCGCCCACCCAGCCCCCCGGGTGAGGGTCGTGTCCCTCAATCGCCGTAGGCAGTTCACCCCCATCGCCGCGAATGGTCGCGGAAACTCTTGAATATCTTCTGGTTCTCGGGCTCTTTTGTGTTAGTGTAAATACCGTAGCCCGCGGAGCCGGCCTGTCTGGCTGGGTGAGTCCGACGGCCGCCACATAGCCCCTTTGGTGGAGCGTGAGTGTTGTTCAAAGGCATCCTCGAGATGATGCTGGCGGTATCCGCGACGGGCGTCGCTGCGCTCGCGGGGCCGCGAGAGAGCGTGACGTTCACTGAGGTCGACAGCGTCGGCCTGATCGGGAACCCGGCGAACCAGGTGCGCACCGCGGTGTTTCAAGGGTCCGATGCGAGCGGTCCGTACACGGCGCAGTTTCTCACCGTTTCCGGCTCGCTCTACGACAGCTTCGGCACAAGCTCGTGGGCGCGCGAGGCGGTGATCGAGATCACTCCGCCGGGAGGGCAGCCGTTTGTCTGCGCTCCGCTGAGCGCCACCAACTACGTCGGCATGATCGATATCGACGCGGGCCGCTATGTGCTGCCGCTCGGGCAGTTCAGTACCGCGGGCACGTGGCGATTCCGCTTCGTCGAGACTTACGACGACGACGCGAACGGGACCGATCAGACGTGGTCCACGATCACCTTCGCGCTCGACGACGGGTACGCTCCCATGCTGCCGGTTCCCAGCGGCGGCCTGATCATGTCGCTCGGCTCGGTTCCCAGCGACGGCTTGCAGGGCGCCGGCAGCACGACGCTGACGCGCACGTTCACCGAGGTGGGCAACGTCAACCGCCTCGAGCTGGTCGGACGCCTGACTACCGCGGCCGGCGTCACTTCGGACAATCTCACCAACATCGCCTCGCAGGCGCGGATCCGCATCACTCCGCCCGCCGCAAGCGGGCTGGCGCCGTTTGAACTCTCGCCCAACACCGCCGCCGTCAGCACCGCCAGTTGCCACTTGCTGATCGACCTGCCGGGCGCGCCGTCGACGGGCGTGCCCGTCACCGGCACGTGGTCGCTCGAGTTCTATGAGACGACAGATGAGCCGGGCGTGGTTGACGCGTACTGGCAGGATCTCTCGATCGTGCTCCAGAGCACCAACGCGCCCGTGACGCCCAACAACATCCGCAATCTCGCGGACGGCGGGTCGACGGTGGACGAGAGCGACTTCGGCACGGCGGCCGTGCCGGTGAACGCCGGTGTGGTGACGTGGGTACGGTTCGATACGCCGCGCGACACCGGCGTCGCTACCGGCATGTCGCTGGACATCGATATGGCGCCGACTGTCGGCACGCCTCAGAACGACTTCTCGATGGGGCTCTACTCGCCCGCGGGCGTGCTGATCGCCCGTTCGTACAACGACGGGCCGGGCGACCTTCCGCAGATCAGCCTTGGGCCGGGAACGCGCACACGCCGTCTGGACGGGCTGCCGTACGACGGCGCGAATCACTCGCTGTCGCCGCAAGGCGCCATCGGCCCCAGCCTCTGGCCCAACTTGCCGGTGGGCACGTCCTACCTGGCCGTCTGCTCGGGCGACGACGGCGCGTCGTTCGGGTCGGCGCTCTGGGCCGCGGTGCCGAGCACCGAGCCCAACGGGCCGACCGCGACCGTGCGCGTCCGCTTCTACCGCACCTCGCCGTCGGTCACGCCCGCCAACGCGCAGGACCTGGGCCTGCTGCAGGGAACGGCCAACGGCGTGTACACCATGCCCGCCGACCTGGGCGCGCGGTTCAAGTGGATCAAGTTCACGATCTTCGCCGCCGCCAGCGACGCGACGGGCAGGTATATCGACATCGACACCGCCAATACCGTCGCTCCGGTGCACGACACCAACATCGCCCTCTACAACAGCTCGGGCGTGTTGATCGCTTCGAACAACGACATCGCGCCGGGCTGGAACGCCGGCAATCCCACCGGCGGCAACAGCGCTCTCTCGTTCGGCGCCACACAGCCGGTTCGCCCGTACTCGGCGATGAACCTGAACATGCCGTCGGGCAACGGGCGCAACGGCCCGCTCAACCCCGGCACGTACTACCTGCAGATCAGCGAGTGCTGCGCCGGCTTTGGCGCTGATCGATTCTGGGTCGTCAACGACTACGTCACCAACACTGCGGTCGGGAACGTCAACTGGGCGATCCGCACCAATTACCAACCCGCGTGCGGCTTCTCCGACGTCGGGCATCAGGGCGGCATGCCGGGGGGCGACAGCCACCTGGACAACAACGACTTCATCGCGTTCGTGAGCCTCTATTTCGAGAGCAACCCTGCCGCTGACGTGGGTGTGAGCGGCGGGTTCGCCGGGCACGACGGTCTGTTCGACAACAACGACTTCGTCGTGTTCGTCGCGCAGTTCTTTGAAGCGCCAGATAGCTGCCGGTGAGCCGTTGGAGGGGAGGGAACTACAGACCCGATGGGCTGGTGTGCCCATAGTGTGAATGAAATTAACGTGAGTGGTTTTTTATCCACTTGTTATCTGGCCACTGAGGCAAATCGAGTAGGTTGAACTCCTTAGCCCGCTCGCGCTGCAGGTCTGCAGTTTGCGCGCCGGCAGGGAAATGGAGACAACCATGAAGCTCGGCTTGATCCTTGCGTTTGCCGCCGGCACGTGCGGTTCTGTTCTCGCCAACCCGCAGGAGAGCGTCACGTTCACCAACGTCGCCAGCCGCAACCTGATGGGTGCCGCGGGCAACGAGGTGCGCACGGCGACGTTCACGGGCGCGTATTCAGTGCAGAAGGTGACGATCACCGGCACACTGACCGACCCCGCCGGCACGGGTACATGGGCGCCGAGTCATCGATCCTGGTGACGCCGCCCAGCGGGTCGCCGTTCATCATCCAGCCGTATGGCGGCGACGACACGCAAATGGGCCAGACAGTTCCGGCCGGGTCATTTTCGTTCCCCATTACCCCCGCCGCCGCGGCGGGCAACTGGAGCTTCCAGTTCTTCGAGTACTGGGACGACACCGCCGACGACGCGGCCAACTCGGTCTGGTCGAGCGTGACGTTGACGCTCGATGACAGCGCGCCGCCGATCCCCGCGCCGTACAACCCGGCGGTGAGCAAGGTGTACTCCAACCTCGCCGTGACGGCGACGCCGTCGTCCGACACGTGGACGGTGCCGGGCGGCTCGGGCGCGGCCGACACCATCGCCGTGCGCGCGCTGGGCGTGGGGACGAGCGCCAACACCGGCGCGGACATCAATGCGAGCCCGCTCTGGCGCGTGCGCGTGCGTGTGACGGCTCCGGGGCGTGCAGCGGTCACGCTGAGTCCGTTCCGCAACGTGCCCGCCGGCCAGGTGAGCGCATCGGCCGCGTCGGGTGAGGCATTTGTCGCGATTCCCGGCGGCGTGCTCACGAACACCGCCGGCGCGTGGACCGTTGAGGTGTTCGATGAACTGGGCACTTCGGCCTCGTTCCTGCGCAACATGTCGGTGTCGCTGGGGCTCTCCACGCCGCCGAGTGCTACGGCATTCCCGCGCTTGTGCCTAACACGTGGGTGTCGACTACCGGCAACTTCTCCGCCGCGGGACAGACCAAGTGGTATTCGATCGTGGTTCCGGCGGAGGTGAGCGCCGGGGCCAACTCTGCGCTTGACCTTGACATGATCGGCACGAACCTGACGCCGGAGAACGACACCAACTTCGGGCTGTACAGCGCGTCGGCGCGCGGATGGGCGCGACATTCAACACAGGACCGGCCTTCTTGCCGCAGCTCAGCTTCGGCAAGGGGACGCGCCCAGGCGGCGGCGGCGATGCGCTGCCGTTCGACGGCGCCGACGCGACGGTCTCGCCGGGCGGCACGATGACGGCGAACCAGCGTCCCACGCTGGCCGCGGGCACGTACTACCTCGCGGTGAACAACGGCGACACGGACGCGGCGTACGGCGCAGCGTTGTTCAACGTGACGCCGAGCACCGAGGCGAACACGGGCTCGTTCACGGTTCGTGCGCGCTACATGCCGGTGGTCACGCCGATCGCGCCTGATTCGACCGAGCTGGGCACGCTGGCCGGCAACCAGTCGCTGACGGCGACGATCGACGCCGACACGTACTTCGTGTGGTACCGCTTCACGATCTCCGACGCGGCGAACGACACGACGGGCAAGTACGTCGACATCGACACCGCCAACACCGGCTTGCCGCTCAACGACACCAACGTGGCGCTCTACAACGCGGCGGGCCAGCTGCAGGGGCTCAACGACGACATCGCGCCCGGCTGGGGCAACGACAACCCCACCGGCGGCAACAGCGCGCTGTCGTTCGGCGCCGGCACGCCGGCGCGCGACTACGCGAGCGTGAACGCCAACTTGCCGCAGGGCGACGGGCGCGACGGCCCGCTTGCTGCGGGCACGTACTACCTGCAGGTCAGCCCGTGCTGTGCCGGGTACGGCGATAACAACTTCTGGGTCATCAACGACTACGTGACCAATCCCGATCTGGCGGACATCACGGTGCACATCAACGCCAACTACGGCTCGCTGTGCGGCGCGGCCGACATCGGCAGCGCGGGCGGCCTGCCCGGGGCCGACGGGCACCTGAACAACAACGACTTCATCGCCTTCATCACCTACTTCTTTGCCCAGAACCCGATCGCGGACATGGGAACGGTCGGCGGCCTGCCGGGGCACGATTCCCAGTGGAACAACAATGATTTCATCGCCTTCATCAACTACTTCTTCGCCGGTTCGGCTGCCTGCCCGTGAACATTGTTTATTGAATGAACATCGCTAGCCCTCGGAGTATGTTGCTCCGGGGGTTTTTTTGATCGATTTTGTCCAGTTTCATGGATAGGTACTTGTACCCGGTCATGGGTGTGATAAGCTGGAGGAGAGCCGGACCGATTTTCAATCGAGACGGGCGGGGTTCTGGGGTAGGAGGAGACGTGCGTGTTCTTCGCCGCGGTGGCATTCTCCACCAGGCGGAAGGAGGCGGCATGCTGGAAGACACCAGGCACGGCGACGGTCCTGTGGTTGAGGCGTCGTCGAATCTCCCGAAGGTTGATGCGCTTGATTACACACCGCCGCGGCTGCTCACGAATGCTGAGTGGTGTGAGTCGGTCTATGCCAGCGCCGATGGCGACCCGGACCGGGTGCCGTGGTGCCGGTGCGGGCCTGATGGGCTGCTCTTGAAGTGGCTGGGGAGCGATGCTCCGCGGCTGGTGCGGCCGGGATGCCGCGCGGTGGTGGTGGGGTGCGGGTTGGGTGACGACGTGGCGGAGATGGCGGCACGCGGCTTTGACGTCGTTGGGTTCGATGTGTCGAACTCGGCGGTGCGATGGGCGGCGCGGCGATTCCCTTCGCATGCGAGCCGGTTCCTTGTGTCGGACCTCTTGGACCTGCCGCTGCGGATGGTGGGGCGGTTTGATCTAGTGATCGAGATCTGCACGCTGCAGTCGATGGCGCCGGAGCTGCGGTCGACGGCGGTGGCGAGTCTGGCGCGGCTGGCGGCGCCGCGTGGGGTGGTGCTGGCGATCAGTTGCGGCAAGCACGATGGGGAGGAAGGGCCTGAGGAGGGTCCACCCTGGCCATTTTCGGCGTGCGACATGGATCGGCTGATGACCGGTGCGGGTCTGACGCCGATGCGAGCGGCGATCGAGGTGCCGTGCGGCGAAAACGAGGACCACGTGCGGGTGATGGGCGCGTTTACTCGCGGCTGAATGAGGCTGATTTCCGCTCGGAATTGGTGCGGGTGTCGCCTTGCGCGGTTAAACTAGGTTAGTGCAAGCAAAGGACGGGCCAAACGCGAATGGACGCGCGGACGGGTCGGACTCCGGCGCTGCCGGTCTGCCTGCGGACGCTGAGCTGAAGGGGAGCAGGGGCCGGGGCGCGAGTGGGGGAGCCAAGATTGGAAGCGGGACGGGCGGGTATCCGGCGCCGGTGGCGCGGTTGATCGATGAGTTGGCGTCGCTGCCGGGGATCGGGCGGCGGTCGGCCGAGCGTCTTGCGCTGCACCTGCTCAAGCGCGAGAAATCGGTGGCGATGGCGCTGGCGAACGCGATCGAATCGGTGAAGACGCAGATCCGCAACTGCCGCGTGTGCTCGAACTTGTCGGATGGCGACGTGTGCGCGATCTGTGCCGATGCGCGGCGCGACGCGGGCGTGGTGCTCGTGGTGGAGCAGCCGCGCGACCTGCTGGCGCTTGAGCAGACGGGGATGTTCCGCGGCGTGTATCACGTGCTGCTTGGCCGGCTGAGCCCGATGGATGGGATCGGGCCCGATGCGCTGACGGTGGCGGACCTGATCGCGCGCGTTGAGGATCCGGCGCGCAATCCGCGCGGCGTGGCGGTGCGCGAAGTGATCATGGGGCTGAACCCGACGCTTGAAGGGGACGGAACGGCGCTGTATCTGGCTGAGCAATTGAAGGGGAAGGGCGCATCGGGTGAGGTTGTCGTGAGCCGGCTTGCGCGCGGGCTGCCGACGGGATCGCAGCTTGAGTTTGCGAGCAAAGCGGTGTTGGCAGATGCGATTAGTGGAAGGCAGGCGGTGTAGGAGGAAGTTGGAAGAAGGACGCAGAAAGCAGAAAGACTTCCCCCCTGTCCTCGCCGAGCCTCGGACATCCCCCCGCTGGGAGCGGGGGAACTAAGGCGCCCTCGTCCGTGGCTTGAGGCGTGAGGGAAAGGCGTCGATAACTGGTGCGGGGATTGTCGGGGTGAGTTTGGTCGATGAGCGGCATGCTTAGGAGTGAAGCGGCGCGATGAGGTTTGACGCGTTCCAACAGATGCGGATGGGCCAGCACATGAAGCTGGCGCCGCAGATGATCCAGTCGATGGAGATCCTGCAGATGTCCCTCGCGGAGCTGCAGGAGCGCATCGAGCAGGAGCTGGAGAGCAACCCCACGCTCGAGCAGGCGGATGGTGATGGTGCGGAGCTTGCGCCCGGACCTTCGCTGGATGGTGAGGCGAGCGCCGAGCGTGAGGGGAGCGATGAGGGGGAGGACACGTACGACGGTGAGGGGAGTGACGCGTCGGACGACGTTGCGGGGATGCTGGGCGAGGGTGAGCGGACGCGCGACGAGGTCGAGCTGAGCGTCGGGGATCAGTCGGGGAGCGACGATTTCGAGCGGCTCGAGGAGTTCGAGCACGAGAACATTGGCGAGGGCGGGATCGACGACGACGTGCTGGAGCGGCCGCAGACGCAGGAGTACGAGCCGCGGGAGCGGATGTCGGGGGACATGGATGGTGACGCCAAGAGCGAGGCGATGGCGAACACCGCGTCGCGCTCGGAGAGCGTGCAGGACCAGTTGCTGGAGCAGTGGCACCTGTCGGGCGTCGACCGGTCGCTCTTGGCGCTTGGGGACCTTGTCATCTCGTTCATCGAGGATGACGGGTACCTGCGGACGCCGCTGGAGACGATTGCCGAGCGCGCGATCGGGCCGGCGCTGAATAAGGACGGAAGTCATCCGACGCTTGCGCAGGTTGAGCACGCGCTCAAGGCCGTGCAGCTGATGGTGGAACCGGCGGGCATCGGGGCGCGCGACATGCGCGAGTGCCTGCTGCTGCAGATCGATGCGCGGCAGGACGAAGCAGATGAAGCGGAGACGCGGCTGTGGTCGTTGACGCGCCGCGTAGTCGACGGGCACCTTGACGACCTGGCGAACAACCGACTGCCGAAGATCGCGGCGAAGCTGGACGTCGATCTTGACGAGCTGAAACGCGCGGTGGAAAAGCTGCGGACGCTGCGGCTCTCACCGGGGCGGCAGCTTTCGAGCGAGACGCCGGCGGGGATCGTGCCTGACGGGATCGTGGAGTACGACGTCGACGGCGATCGTTACATCGCGTACCTCAACGACCGGCGGCTGCCGAATCTGCGGCTGAACCAGGAGTACGCGCTGCTGGCCAAGGACAAGACGGCGCCGAAGCCGACGCGCGAGTTCATCAAGACGAACTTGGGGAATGCGCAGTTCCTGATCGACGCGATCGAGCAGCGCCGGCGGACGCTGCTGCGCGTGCTGGAAGCTGTGGTGCGGCACCAGCGGGATTTCTTTGATTACGGACCGCAGGCGATCAAGCCGCTGCCGATGACGAAGGTGGCGGAGGAGCTTGGGATCCACGTGGCGACGGTGAGCCGCGCGGTAGCGGAGAAGTACGTGCAGACGCCGCGCGGCGTGGTGCCGCTGCGGAAGTTCTTCACCGGCGGCACGACGACGGAGACGGGCGAAGAGGTGAGCTGGGAGGCGATCAAGGCGGCGCTGGAAGAGGTGATCGCGGGGGAGGACAAGAAGGACCCGCTGAGCGACGATGCGCTGGCGGACGAGCTGAAGAAGCGGGGGTTCGATATTGCGCCGGACGGTGGCGAAGTATCGGGGGCAGTTGAACATTCCGACGGGGCGGTTAAGGAAGCGCACTGACGGCCGATAGGCCCGGCGATGGATGCGGCATCACCGATTCCTGCGATGACGGGGACGCCGCGGCGGTGGATCCGCTGCTGCGCATCGGTGGGATTGCGGCCAATCGATGAAGCAACTCGGGATCGATTGCGGATCGGCGTCAGGCTGGCGTTCAAGCGTGCGGCCGCGCCTCTGATCTGGGCGATCGGGATTGCGGCCGCCGGGTTACTTACCGCGTCTTGCTCAGCGAGCATCTCGGACACAGTCTTGATCGTCTTCGTTCTCTGCCAGGGCGTCGCAGGGGTGCTTTTGCTTGTCTCTTTGGCGTTTCTCGGCGAGGCCTTCCTTCTTCAGCACGAGCGGAAGCAGATACTCAAGAATCCGTTTATAGAACGGTTCGAAATTCCTCCTGCACTTGCGATATGGATGGAGCAGGAACAGGAGGGGGGATGTGACTACACGGTGGACATTCCGCTCGACGCTGTCGAGGTGTTCGCGGGAGATGGCACGAACACGGCAGAAGAATTCCGAGCCGGTCGCACGCGGGAACGACCGAAGGTCTGGCTTGGCGTGCTGCCTTTGCAGTTTGATTCGGCAGCGCGGTAGAGGCAGGTGATCTTGATGGGCGGGGGCGAGCGAGAGTCGAGGGTGGCGAAGTCGGCGCACGTTCCGTCGGCCCGCTGGGCCGTGATCTTGTGTTGTGGCTTTACCGGCATCTGAAGATGCCGGCAACGGCCGTGCGCCCGCTGGGCGAAGAAAGGCGGGCGAGGCGCCCGCTCCCCATACTTTGCCCGGGGCGTCGGAGTCTGTGGCACCAATGTTGTTGTGGCGCCGGCACAGACTCCTGCTCAAAGCAGCAGGAGTCTGTGGCACCCCACTTCTTGTGCTTGCGCACAAGGCTCTTATGGCTCTATTTGTGCAGTCTTTGCGCTTGGGGGGCCGATCCACACCCGACCGGCTGTCGATGACCGTGCGCGGAGCGCGCGGACGGACCGGGTCTTTGGTTGCAGGACGCAGCCCACATGCGCATTCATCTCGTCGCCGCTTTGGCTCCTCTCGCCCTTCTGTCGGTCAGCGGGTTGCCGCTGCCGGTCTGCTCGACCGCGTTTGCGCAGGAGGCGCCCACGCCCCCTGAGTTTCCGCCTTTTGGCGATGTGAGCAAGGGGTTTGAGAAGGTCGCGACCAGCTCGGACGGCGCGGCCCCGATGTACACGATTTACAAGCGTGACAAGGACGCGCGGCTGCTTGCGGAGCTGCCGCGGAACTTTGAGTCGCAGAAGATCATGATCGCCACGACGTATGCGGGCGGCGTGAGCAGCACGGGTATTCAGCTCGGCGACACGTACTGCTACTGGCGGCGGTACGACAAGAAGTTGGCGCTCATCGAGCCGAACACGGGCGTGCGGGCGACGGGCGACCAGGAGAGCAAGAAGAGCAGTGAGCGTCTGTACACCGACCGCGTGCTGCTTGAGGTGCCGATCGCGACGATGGGACCGGGCGGCGGGCCGGTGATCGACCTGAGCGGCCTGCTGGTCGGTCAGTGCGAGAAGTTCTTCGGCGGCGGGGCGGCTCGGAACAACAAGGGTCTGACGCGGATCACCAAGTGCAAGACGTTCCCGCAGAACGTCGAGCTGGCGTTCGAGATGCCCGGCGGCGATGGGCGGCTGCAGACGCTGTACTACTCGATCAGCGTGATTCCGGAGCGCACGGGGTACCAGCCGCGCGAGGCGGACCTGCGGGTGGGGTACTTCACCACGGCGTACCGCGACGTGAGTCGGCAGAGCCAGGACACGCAGTGGGTGCGGTACATCAACCGCTGGTGGGTGGAAAAGCGCGATCCGAAGCTGGCGATGAGCCCGCCGAAGCAGCCGATCGTGTTCTATCTCGAGCACACGATCCCGGTGCACTACCGCAAGTACATCCGCGAGGGCGTGCTTGAGTGGAACAAGGCTTTTGAGAAGATCGGGATCGACGGGGCGATCGAGGTGGTCCAGCAGGACGCGTCGAGCGGCGCGAACATGGACAAGGACCCCGAGGACGTGCGGTACAACTTCATCCGTTGGACGAGCACCGACATGGGCTTCTCCATCGGGCCTTCGCGCGTGCACCCCGAGACGGGGCAGATTCTCGACGCCGACGTGGTGCTCGACGACGGGTTCATCCGCGGCTGGTTCCGCCAGTTCGGCGAACTGCTGCCCGAGGTGGCGATGACGGGCTACCCGGCGGAGGTGACGGCGTGGCTTGAGAAGAACCCGCAGTGGGACCCGCGCGTGCGGCTGGCCGAGCCGGGCGACCGCGACGCGATCGTTCGCCAGCGGACGCTGCTGCGCGAGGCCGCGGAGGCTGAGCAGGTGAAGGCGGTTCGCGAGGGAACGATGGAGGCGTCGGCGATGCCGATGCTGACGCTGCGTTCGGGCGCTCCGCTGCAGTTTGGCGCGGTGGGCATGGATCCGACGGGCCAGCTCGTTTCGCCGAACGCGATGCTGAAGCGTTCGACGTGCGCCGCGATGCTGGGCAAGGCACTTGATGTGGCGATGATCCGCTTCAACTACGAAGAGATCATGGCGCTGAATGATGATCCGCCCTCGGCCGAGGGTGAGAAGAAGGACGACGCGAAGAAGGGCGACGGCAAGAAGGACGAGAAGAAGGAAGCCAAGAAGCAGGAGCAGATGCTCGACGGCATGCCGGAGAGCTTTGTTGGTCCGCTGATGCGCGACCTGGTTGCGCACGAGGTCGGCCACACGCTCGGCCTGCGTCACAACTTCAAGGCGAGCACGTGGAAATCGCTCAAGGAGATGAACGACCCGGCGTGCAAGGGGAAGGAGCCGATCGTCGCGAGCGTGATGGATTACACGCCGCTGAACATCAACATGAACGACGGGCCGGTGCAGGGGGACTACGGGCCCATTGGCATCGGGCCGTACGACTACTGGGTGATCGAGTACGGCTACACGACTGAGAGCGGCAAGCTCAAGGACATCCTGGCTCGCTCGAGCGAGCCGGGCCTGGCATACGGCACCGACGAGGACCTGGGCTCGTCCGACCCGGTGATCAAGCAGTTCGATCTTGGGCGTGACAGCCTTGATTACGCCGAGAGCACGATCCGTCTCGCGCAGCACTTGCGGACGAAGATCGCGACCAAGGTCGTGAAGGACGGCGACAGCTGGGCCAAGGGCCGGCGCGCGTGGGAGCTGCTGCTGAGCCGGCACGTCGCGGCGCTGCGGATCGCCAGCTACTACGTCGGCGGCGCGGACATCAACCGCGTGATGAAGGGCCAGGCGGGCGCGAAGGAGCCGGTGGTGCCCATCGACCCGGTGCAGCAACGCCGTGCGCTCAAGTTGATCGTGGACAACGCGTTCCGCGATGAGGCGTATGGGCTCGACCGTGAGCTGCTCAACAAGATGACCGTGGACAAGTGGATGGATGACGGCGGCGCCCGCGAGGCGTTCAGCGAGCCGGCATATCAGTTCCACGACCGCGTGCTGGGGATTCAGTCGGCGGTCGTCACGATGCTGATGAATCCGATCACGCTGCAGCGCGTCTACGACGCGGAGCTGCGTCGTGCGCCGGATCAGGATGCGTTGACGATCCCCGAGCTGCTCGACGCGGTGGTGAACGGCTCATGGACTGAGCTCGACAAGCTGGGCGACGGCACGGCCCGCAAGCCGAGCATCAGCAGCTTGCGCCGCAACCTGCAGCGCGAGCTGACGGCCCGCATGATCGACCTGACCCTCCCTGACGGCTCGTTCACCGCGGCCTACCGGCCGATCCAGAACCTCACGGTGCTCAAGCTGCGCGAGCTGAAGGGGAAGATCGACAAGAACCTTTCCAACGGCGGGCTCGATCCGTACACCAAGGCGCACCTGACGGAGATCTCGGTGCGGATCGGCAAGGCGCTGGACGCGACGTATATCTACCAGCAGTGACCGGCCCGATGTGCCACACCTTCGACGCGCAGCGGCAAGGTGTGGAGGTGGTCGGATGGATATGAAATCACGTAAGGGCCCGGGAAGTCCCGGGCCCTTTTCTATTTATGGCCTAGAGAGTCTGTGTTCTTCAGCACGCTACGGTCGCCGCGGCACAGACTCCTGCTCAAAGCAGCAGGAGTCTGTGGCACCCTTGGTTCTTGGTTGGTCGTGCTTTCTCCACACCTTGCCGCCCCCCCTGCGCAGCGAAGGTGTGGCACCTTTTACTTCACGCTGGCGCGGTACCAGTCGATGGTGCGCTTGAGGCCGTCTTCGAAGCCGACCTGGGCCTTCCAGTTGAGCAGCTTCTGGCGCGCTGGACGTCGAGGCAGCGGCGGGGCTGGCCGTCGGGCTTGGTGGCGTCCCACTCGATGGCGCCCTTGAAGCCGGTGAGTTTCACGACCAGCTCGACGAGGTTCTTAATCGTGATCTCAAAGCCCGCGCCCAGGTTGATCGGCGTGGGGTCGTCCATCACCTCGGCGGCGCGGACGATGCCCTCGGCGGCGTCCTCGCTGTAGAGGAACTCGCGCGAGGCGCTGCCGGTGCCCCAGGAGACGATCTTGCTGTCGCCGCGGCTCTGGGCCTCGATGCACTTGCGGATGAGCGCGGGGATGACGTGGCTGGTGGTGAGGTCGAAGTTGTCGCTGGGACCGTAGAGGTTGACGGGGAGCACGTAGGTGCTCTTCATGCCGTACTGGAGCTTGTACGCGTCGAGCATCTGCCACGCGGCCTTCTTGGCGACGCCGTACGGAGCGTTGGTCTCCTCGGGGTAGCCGTTCCAGAGCTCTTCCTCATGGAAGGGGACGGGTGTGAACTTGGGGTAGGCGCAGATGGTGCCGACCTGCACGAACTTGCCGCCGCGGTCGATCATGCCGTCGAGCCGGGCCTGCTCGATGAGGTGGAGTGCCATGGCCATGTTGGCGAAGAAGTAACGCCCCGGGTTGAGGCGGTTAGCACCGATGCCGCCAACCTCGGCGGCGAGGTGGATGACGACGTCGGCTTTCTGACCGTTGAAGGCATCCTTGTAAAGGCGGATGACATCGCTCTCGGTGGTGAGGTCGAAGTCCTTGCGGCGGGGGATGAAGATGCAACTGTCTTTGACGCCGCGGCGCTTGAGGGCGGCGATGACGCACTTTCCGAGGAAACCGGCGCCGCCGGTGACGATGATCCGTTTGGTCGAGAGGTCCATGGGTGGGGACGATATCGGGCCTTGCGGGCCTATCCATGACCCCCCGGTAAAGGACCGATAGAAAGCAGGTCATCGCCTCGACGCCGCACCGCCGACGGAGCCGGTCGTACTGCGGGGCAGACGAAGGCAGTGAACGTACAGATGTCAGCCGAACAAGCCCTACCAAACCCAGAACAAGGCAGCGAGTCGGTGAAGACCGACGCGATGGGACACCGTGTCGGCCGGAGCATGGTGTGGATGCTTGGGACGAGCGTGCTGATCAAGGCACTCTCGTTTGTGGCGCAGGTGGCGATGGGGTGGTACCTCAGCGACCGCGACTTCGGGGTGTTTGCGCTGGCGTTCGCGTTTGTGGGGTTGTGTTCGTTCATTCGCGAGGGCGGGGCGCGCGACTATCTGATCCAGCAGGGGCCCAAGCGGTATCACGAGCTGGTGGGGCCGCTGTTCTGGATGGCGATGACGCTCACGGTGTGCGTGTGCGTGGTGTTGCTGGGGCTGGCGGGGCTGGTCAAGGCGCTGCCGACGCTACTGCCGCTGGAGGCGGGGCGAGAGTCGTCGGCGCCGTGGTACTACTTCTCGACCTACCGCGACCCGCGTCTTCCGTGGTTGCTGGCGCTGGGCGTGGTGCTGATGCTGCTTAACACGCCGTCGAGCTTCACCAGCGCCAAGCTGCAGATCGAGCTGCGTTTCGACACGCTGGGGAAGGTGCAGATCGGCAGCGGGTTGATCCGCTACGGGACGATGATCTTCCTGGCGGCGAAGGGCTTTGGGCCGTTTTCGTTCATGATCGCGTCGATCGAGGTCTGCCTGTACGAGCTGATCGTCTTCGGGCTGGTGGTCAAGATGAACCTGTTCAGGCAGCCGGCGAGGCCGCACCTGTGGCGGGGGTTCATGGCGCTGACGTTCTGGCTGGCCGTCGGTTTCTTCGGGAACTTTCTGGTCGAGTGGGGCAACAGCGCGGCGGTGGGGTTGTTCCGTCCGCAGGCGATCGTCGGCTACTACTACTTCGCATTCGGGCTGACGGTGCAGTTGGTGGTGCTGCTCTCGGTGAACGCGCAGCAGGTGCTGATGCCGGCGCTCACGCGGCTCAACAACGAGCCGGAGCGCCAGGGGTGCGCCGTGTCGCGCGTCACGCAGACGCTGATTTTGGTCGCTTCGGGCCTGTGCCTGGGCTTCTCCGTCGTGGCTGATTCGGTGCTCACGATCATCTGGCACGGCAAGTGGGAGCCGGCGGTGCTGGCGGTGCAGATCTTCGGCATCTTCTTCCCGATGCGGATGACCTACGGCCTCACGTTGGCGGTGCTGCAGGCGAAGGGGCAGTTCCGCAAATGGGCGATCACGTCGATGATCGAAGCGGTGCTGCTGTTCGCTGCCGCGGGCCTGGGCGCGTGGTACGCGCCGGGCGCGGAGTGGCCGACGCTCTTTGTGGGCGTGGCCCTGGTGTTCAGTCGTACGGCCATCACCGCGGTGGTGCTCAAGGACGGAGGCGTCGGCGTGCGCGAGCGGCTGAAGGCCCAGTTCCCCGCGTGGGGACTTTCGCTGATTGCCGCGGCCATCGCCTGGGGCGTCGACATCTATCTCGTGGGCCTCACCCGGTGGCAATCGCTGCAAGGGTGGCTGGTGGGGCACGCCCATCTGACCGGGCAGGCGGCCGACCGCTGGGGCCCTGTGCTGATGGAGTTTGTCCGGGCGGCGGTGCTCGGTTCGATTTTCACGCTGGGTTATGCCCTGCTGGTCCGCTTTGTGATGCCGGGCGTCGTGGCCGACACGATCGCGCACGCCCCGCGGAAGATCCGCGGGCTGGCGGCCCGGCTGGCGTTCATCAACCTTCAGCCGCCGGCGAGCGCCGAGCAGGCGGCGGCGGAGACGGACATGTCCAATACGGCTCGCGACTAGGCCGTTATGGTGGGTGAGCTGAGGCGGGGCGCTATGATCCCCTCCTTGGCGTTACTTGTACGCCCCGAGGTTGACGGCCGGGCCCGGTGAACGGTGGGCCCGTGAACCTGGTCAGGGCTTGACCGCAGCAGCCATAAGCGGCGTCAACCGGGCCATCGGTGTCCTGGCCGTCAACCACGGGGCGAACCATGCACGAGGCGGGCACACATTGGCGGACCGCCCTCTGGCGTCAGGCCAGCGTGAGCCTTCCCGGCTTGGGGACGTGGGTTGCGGTTGGTGTCGCTCTGTGGGCGGGGCTGTACTTCGTCCTTGAGGGTCGAGTGGCGTTCTTCGCCGTTGCGGAAGATCCGCTCTGGTGGATCGAGCGCGTGGGCGGTGCGCTGATCGCTTGGATTGTGTTCGACATTGACGAGTACAAACCCCGCTGGCGCTCTATCCCCACGATCCTCATCCCCATCGCTGGCTTCGGGCTCTGTGCCTTTTCGCTGCTGGGGAAGCATCCTGGGGCGTGGCCGATCGTCATCGCGATCGCACTGCTGGCGTTCGGGCTTGACTGGCTCCTGATCCGCCGCTGGCGGGTTTATTACGCCGTGCAGCAGCGTGCGCAGACCGCCGCACCGGCTGCGATTGCGCCAGCAGTTCCGGGCTAGGCGATTTTTTGCCGCGCGTCAGCCGCTCTGCTTCATCATGCGGCGGAGGTCATCGCTCTTTTGGCGGTGAACACATTGGGCGTACGGCCACAACCCCGATTTTCAGGGGTTTCAGACGCGGGTTTTGCAACACTTTGCAGAACCGTCGCCCTGCCGGTTCACGACCCGGTCCGGGCCTGATACGCTGACCCCCGATGGCCTACCTCGTCCTCGCCAGAAAGTACCGGTCGCAGACCTTCGAGCAGCTCGTGGGGCAGGAGGGGATCGTCTCGACCTTGCTGACCGCGATCAAGCTCGGACGCGTCGCCCATGCCTACCTCTTCACGGGCACGCGCGGCGTCGGCAAGACGTCCTCGGCGCGACTGTTCGCCGACGCGATCAACAACCCCGACAAAGACCCCGCGATCACCAAGGCGATCCTCACGGGTCAGGATACCGACACGATCGAGATCGACGCCGCGAGCAACTCGTCGGTCGACCAGGCTCGCGAGCTGATCGCCAACGCGGTCTACGCGCCGATGCGCGGCCGCAAGAAGATCTACATCATCGACGAGTGCCACATGCTCTCCACCGCGGCGTTCAACGCGCTGCTCAAGACGATGGAGGAGCCGCCCGAGCACGTCGTCTTCATCCTGTGCACCACCGAGACGCACAAGGTGCCGGCGACGATCCAGAGCCGCTGCCAGCGGTTCGACTTCCGCAACATCCCGGTGTCGCAGATCGCCACGCATCTGGCGGAGGTGCTCAAGAAGGAAGGCTTCTCGGCTGAAGAAGAGCTGCTGTTTCAGGTCGCCCGGCTGGGCAACGGCTCGATGCGCGACTCGCTGAGCTTGCTCGACCGCCTGATCGCAGCCGGGGAGAAGAAGCTCACCCTCGCGATGCTCGAGCGCCTGCTGGGCCTGCCCGACCGTGAGGTCGTCGTGCAGCTCGTCGATGCCTTGGGCGCCGGCGATGCGGCTCAGGCGCTCGACGTAACGGGCGCGATGCTCACTCGCGGCGTCTCGATCGATCAGTTCCTCACGACGCTCGCCGAGCGGTTCCGCGACTTGATGGTCATCGCCGCGTGCGGACCGGAGACCTCGCTGCTTGAGCTCTCTGACGACTCGCGCAAGACCGCGACGCGCCAGGCGGGCAAGTTCGACGCCGCGGGTCTGGTGCACATGATCGCGCTGGTTGAGTCGGTGGCGGGTCGGGCGAAGGCCAGCTCATTTCCGCGTGCGCTGGTCGACGCGCTGGTCGTTCGTCTTGCGATGACCGAGAAGTTCGCCGACGTGACCGCGCTGGTCACTGGCAGCACCGCGACGGCTGCACGGCCTGTCTCATCGCCCGTCACCACGCCTTCGCGCACGGCGGCCCCAGTAAAAAAACCGTAACGGCGGCGGACGTTCCACCTGACTCTGAGTCCGTCGCCGAAATAGTCGAAGCAGAAGAGCAGCCGATGACGCCACCGCCTTCTCCCGGCTCTGCGGGAGAAGGTGCCCGCCGCTTTGGGCGGGCGGATGAGGGCGTTCGCGCAGCGGCCCCGCCAACCGCGGTCGTTTCTCCGCAGGCCGCACCGACTCCTGTGCGCGAATCTGCCGCCGACGCTCCCATCGCCGTCCCCTGCGCCACGCCCAATCTCCAGAACGACGAAGTTTGGTCAGCGGTCCTCGCGGCCAACGAGCGGGCCTCAGTCGCCACGCTGCTCGCCTCGCTTCACCTGATTTCGCTGACGCCTGACCGTGCTGTCGTTGGTCATACACCGCGCGACAAGTTCAGCGCCGAGATGGCCCTGGGCCACCTGCCGCCGCTCTTTGAGAAGGCGCTCGGCCGCAAGGTCGCGATCTCGCTCATGCAGGTGAAGGACGCGCCGCCGCAGCTCGCTCGCCCGTCGCCCCCCGCGGAGCCCGCACGTGATCGCGCCGCGGCCGACGAGGGCATGGGGGCGCGGAGTGACGCAGTGCCGTCGGCTCCCGTTGCTCGCGAGTCCCGCCCAGCGTCGCAGACGCAGAACGCCCAGACACCGCAGGCCAAACCCGCCGCCGTCGACGTCGAGGCCGCCAAGTCGCACCCGCTCGTGCAGCGTGCCGCGGAGTTGCTTGGCGCCAAGGTTGTTCGCGTCAACGCTCCTCCTCGCACCGACAACACGCAGCAGCCCTGATCTGGATAGACAAAGGCAGCCTCGGATGAACACGGATCTACACGGATAAGACGAAGACAATGGCTTGAAATCCGCGTTCTTCCGCGTTCATCCGAGGCCTGCATTCCTGTCTCGAATTTGAACTTTGCCATTTGAACTTTGAACTTTGGTTTTCCCCTCATGTTTGACTCCCTCAAAGCCATGAGCGCCCTGGCGGGCATCATGAAGAACAAGGAAGCCATCGCCCAGTCGATGGCGAAGGTCCAGGCCGAGCTCGCTGAGCGGCTCATCACCGTTGAAGGCGCCCGCCAGGCCGACGGCTTGCCGGGCATCACCGCCGTCGCCAACGGCCAGCTCCAGATGGTCTCGATCACGATCAGTCCGACATTGCTTGCTACCGCGATCGATGAGCCGAGCCGCGCCCGGCTGGGTGCGCTTGTCACGGGCGCGGTGAACGCTGCTCTCAAGCGAGCGAAGGAAGTCGCCGCGGAGGAGATCTCCAAAGAAGCCAAGGCGCTCGGCTTGCCCGACATGCCGGGCCTTGAGAAAATGCTCGGCGGCTGACTGATTCGAGCTAGTTCCGTGCGGTGGGCATTCAGCCTGCATTTTTCGATGACAGACAGCAACGCACCCACCCCGGCCGTCACGACGTTCCCGCTCAACGGCCGGTTTCCGGCTATCGAAGTCGTCGCAATGCCCGCCGCGCCGTGGACCGACGCCCACGAAGCCGCCTGGCAACGTCGCTGTGCCGCCAACCCGCGTCTGCACGATGGCGCGATCTGGTCGGCTCTTCATGCCGATGCGACGCGCATCACCGCGTGCCTCGATCGCTACCGCCGTCTCACAGTGCAAGCCGACACGGCCATCGGTGATCTGGGCGTCCGGCACGTCGGTGTCAAGGGCTTGATGACGGCGACCGACGCGGGCGGCGTCGAACGCATCCTCTTCGCCCGCCGCGGCACGCACACGCGTGCGTACGGGAACATGTGGGAGATCGCGCCGGCGGGCGGTGTTGACGTTGTGGACGGCGTGCCGCTTTCGGCGCAGTCGATCATCGCGACGCTTGTGAAAGAAGCGAGCGAAGAGCTCGGTATCGATGCATCTTCGTCCGCGTTCGCGGCCAGCCCGTTCCTCATGGTGATGGACAACTCAGCTCGCTCGCTGGTGTTCATGGTGCACCTGCCGTGGCCAGGCCCTTTCGATCTGTCGTGGCAGCTGCCGGAGACGTGGGAGTACAGCGAGTCGCGCTGGCTCACGCGTGAGCAGGCAGAGAGATGGCTGCGGGGAAATCCGGATGAGATCACGCCGCCGGCCGCTGCGGCGCTGACGGCGTTTCTTAGTCTGTAGGGCGTAGGTGCGCCCGCTGGGCGAAAACCAAGTGTGGAGTCTGTGCTCGGGGTGTGTGTGCTCATCGCGCAGACTCCTCGCAAAGCCGAGGAGTCTGCGGCACCCCTTCATTCTTCACTGGTTCTTACGCCTCTCCCTCTTCGCCCTCTTCTTCCGCCGCCTCAAGCTCGCTCGGCACCACGTCCTTTGGTGCTTCGGGGCGAGACCAGCCGCTTTCGGGGTCCTTGCTCAGCACGCCCGCTGCCTGCCGCACGCACCGAACACACGCGTGAGCCTCGGGGTGCAGAGGGCTCTCCCACTGCGGTTGATCGCGGTTCTCAAGGCACATGGTGCAGAGCGTTCCCGCGCGATCCGCGCCTTGGTGCATGTGCACAAGCTCGGTATACGCGACGGTGAGACACGGCGCGCAGATCAGCGCGCCCCGGTGTCCTTCCACCATTGGTCGCTCATCGGCCCACGGCCTGCGGCAGAAATCGCAGATGAAGTAGTCGTTGCCTTCCGCGCTTGTGTTGTGCATTACGCTGCCTCTCCAGTGAGCGGCCGACGCATCGAGTCAGAGCCCGATGCGTTAGCGAGGGAGGCTGGCGAGGCTTGGCGAGTCAGCTGCTTGGTCTGAGGCAAACGCGGCACTCGCAAAGCCTCGCGCCGCCTCCCTCGCTGACGCGTCGGGCTCTGACAAGACTCGCTCACGCCGCACCTGCCGCGGGCCCGTCGTTCTCGCCATCTTCCGGCTTGAGCAGCTGGTGAGATGCGATGAGCCGGTACGTCTCGCTTCGCCCCAGCAGTTCACGGTGCGTGCCCACGTCTTCGATCCTGCCGTTGTTCATCACCACGATGCGGTCGGCGTGCACCACCGTGCTCAACCGGTGAGCCACGATCAGGCACGTGCGTCCCTTGGCAAACTCCGCGAGCGCATCAGCGATCTGACGCTCGCTGTCGGCGTCGACCATGCTCGTCGCTTCGTCCAGGATCAGGATCGCCGGGTCGCGCAGCACCGCGCGGGCGATGCAAAGGCGCTGCCGCTGCCCGCCGCTGAACCCTGAACCGTGCTCGCCCACGACGAACTCGTATCCGCCCGGCTTGGCGAGGATGAATTCTTCCGCCCGTGCCTTTTTCGCCGCCGCGCGCACACGCTCGTCGGTTACGGCTCCCTCAGCGCCGTACGCGATGTTCCACCACACCGTCCCCTTGAACAGCGCCGTCTCCTGCGTCACTACGCCGATCTGCTTCCGCAGGCTCTCCAGCGAGACGCCTGCGATGTCCACGCCGTCGATCAGCACCCGTCCGCGCGGAGTCTCTGCCGAGCTGCCGGCGTCGGGCGAGTAGATCCGCGGCAGCAGGCTCAGCAGGGTCGTCTTGCCGCTGCCGTTGGGGCCCACGATCGCCACCGTCTCGCCGTGCCGGATCGTCAGCGACACGTCGTCCAAGGCGGGCGTCGAGGCGCCCGGGTAGGTCAGCGTCACATTCTCAAGGCGGATCGACTCGCGGTGCACCTCCAGCGTCGGCCGACCGGCTTCGTGCGCATCCTCGCGCTCCACCAAAAGCAACTCCTTCAGGCGCTGCGCCGCGGCGGTGGTGACCTGCAGGTCGTTGTAGATGCTCGTCAGCGGCTTGAGGCACCCCGCCGCGAGCCCCAGGCTTGTGAGCGCCATGATGAACCGGTCCGGCTCCACCGCGCCCTCGAGGATCGCCTTGGCGGTCACCGTCGCCATCACGCCCAGTGCAACAAGCCCGATCAGCTCCACCAGCGGGCTGGCGAGGCTCTTGCCGCGGCGCACCTTCATGTCCTGCCGCAGGAACGACGCGTTGGCCTGCGCGAAGCGTTCGCGCTCGCGGTCTTCGGCGTTATTGCTCTTGACGATGCGCATGTGCGCCACCGCCTCGTTGGCGGTGCGCTGCAGCTCGCCCTGGAATTCCAGCCCGCGTCGCGCTGCGCCGGATCTTCGAGCCCAGTTTCCGCAAGATGGTCCCCAGCACCACGCCGACGACGATGCCGCCGAGACTGATCCGCCAGTCGAAGTAGACCGCCATCGCCAGGCCCGCCGCCCCCTTGAGCGTTTGGGCGACCACCTTCTGCAGCAGGGCCACGTACCCCGCCCACACCTGGTAGGTGTCTGCGACGATCTGGCTCACCAGCATGCTGGGGCCGCGCTCGTTCACCGTCTTGATCGGCAGAGCCACCACGTGTCCGAAGACCTTCTCGCGCAGGTCGCGCAGCGTCCAGCCGGCCACTGTCAGCGAGTGGTACGAGTGCAGGTAGTTGGCGATCGAGCCCACCAGCGTCGCGATCCCCAGCGCCACCACCGTCCATATCACCGCGTCATACGAGCTCGTCGGCAGCTTCGCGATCCACGCCTCGGGCACGTGCAGGCCCAGACCGTGCGCGAAGGCGTTCTTGTCCAGCGTCTTGTTGAGCCCCTCCATCAGCTGCGGCAGGTTCTTGCCTTCTTTGCCGAGGATGTGCTGCAGGATCACCATCATCCCGCCCAGCCCGGCGCCAAGGCACGACGCGCCGATCAGGCTCGCCGTGATCGCCCCGACGATCCGACCGGGGTAAGCGAACATCATCCGCACAAAGGGCCACAGATCTCGCATGAGCTCCATTGTTCGCCGGCCGCGGCGAGCACGCCGGAAATCAATTTGGCGGGCATTCCCGCCCGACGGCGCGTCAGTGCCCGTTGACGGTGAGCGTCACCCCACCCCCCCCGCCCCTGCCGTCATCATGAGGCGCCCACGCGGCCAGTTCGCTCCCGGCGTGCTCCAGCACCGTCCGCATCATCATCCGCCACTCGCCGTAGCGGTATTCGACGCCGTAGCGCGAGTGCACGCCGCGAAGCAGGCCCAGCATCCGCTCGTAGAGCTCGTTCTGCCACTCCTGCGCCGTGCGGTCGCAGAAGTAGACGCGGCAGCCGAGCGGTTTGTCGGCGTGCGCGCCGCACAGGTTCATTACCTGGAACGGGCAGCCGCCGGTAGTGACCGATTCCGCAACCAAGGCCAGCCCCGGGCTGCCGCGCCGCACCAGCGTGAAGGCCGCCTCCAACCCCGTCACGTAGAGCAGGTGCCCCGTCTTTTTGAAGTTGCAGCACCGCCCGCTCGCCCAGCAGACCGGTCCGCGGCGTTCCACTTCCGCCGAGACCTGCGCGTACACGTCCGACAGCTCCGCGGCGACGGACGCTTCGCGCGCGGCACGCACCCATCCCCGCACAAGCTCGGCGGCGCCGGCGCTCATATCTCGACGACCCCCCGCAGCACGCGCACCTGCGTCACCGGCACCAGCGTCCCCTTGTCGATCCCCGGGCAGACGGCCTTGGCCTGCTCCCACGACTCGCGCGAACGCAGAACGCTGTTCCAGAACGGCCACGTGCGGCACTGGCGCGGCCGGTCTTCGTAGACGCCGCACACGGCCTTGCCTGGCACCGTCGTGCGGTCAAGGAACACGCAGTCGTACCCGCGCCCGCCCGCCACTACGTGTTCGCGCAGGCTCCGCCCCTCCGGCAGCATGTGCGTGTACTGCGCGACGAACGCGTCGACGCTCAGGCCGAACCGCTTGGCGAGTGCGGCGCACTCCTGGTCGTTCACCAGCACGAACCCCGCCGGGCCGGAGCAGCATCGTCCGCACATCGTGCACGAGAACCGCAGGCCCTCGCCTTGTTCGGGTCCGTCCGCGCGCGCGAACCACTCGGGCGTGCCACCGCCCGTGCCGCTACCGTCCGTGCTCAAGGGCACACTGTTCGACACGCCGCCTGCTCCACTGTCTTCCGCGTTCGCACTCAAACGCACCGCCCGAGCTCCGTCGCTGGGGCACCCCACATGCATTCTTAGTGCGCCGTCCAAGCTAAGGACAGCGAATTTTCGCAATCCGGTGTTTATGAGCGGCTATTTATCTACAAGCCGCTTCGACATCGTTGCGAAGCTTCGCCGCCTCCACCGCCAGCCCCTCGCACTCCCGCTCCAGGATGCCGCGGCGGTCCGCGTCGGCCATCAGCGGCGTGTTGACCCGCACGTTCCACAAACCGGCACGTGCTGCAGACTCCCCCAAAATACCAGCGATCGCCAGATCACTCCGTAGATACGTGTTGGTGATCGGCGCAAGCTCCAGGCACACCCGCAGCAGCTCCACGCTCCGCTTTACGCACGAGGCCGGCACCGCCACCGCCGCCTCCACCGCTGCCGCGATCTCGCCGGCTGGAGCGCCCGCCTTCTGCAGCGCGTTCAGCTTGCCATACGCCGCGGCGTCCGCGTCCGCCAGTTCCAGAAATTCTGTCCGCCACGCGGCCAGATCGGCCGACGCCTGCTCGAGCCGAGGCCGATGGGCCGCAAGATCTTTCTTGCCCACCGAGTAGGCGACCACCATCCCCGCCAATCCGCACGCCAGAGCTCCCGTTGCGCCGGCAACCGCTCCTCCGCCGGGAGTGGGCGTCTTGGCCGCAAGGGCTGCGAGCATCTCATCAACCCTCATCGCCCCAAGCGTGCTCATGCGCCAGCTCCATTTCGCTCACCGAGGATCACCTTCCCCGGCTCTGCATTTCCGTCTTCTCCCCTCCGCTCCTCCGCGTTCCCTCCCCCTTCGCTTCCTTCGTGGCAAAAATTCTTCGTCTCGAGTTCTTCTTCCCCTCTTCGAGTTCCTGACTTACGTGTCGAACTCGTCGCCACGGAACAGGCTGCCGAAGTAGACGCGCCGCACCATCTCGTCTTTCACCAGCTCGCGCGGCGTTCCCTCCGCGAAGACCTTCCCCTCGTCGATGATGTACGCCCGATCGCACACGCGCAGCGTCTGCTGCACGTTGTGGTCGGTGATCAGGCACGCGATCCCTTGGCCCGCCAGGCGCTTGATCTCGCGCTGCAGGTCCTCAACGGCGATCGGGTCGACGCCGCTGAACGGCTCGTCGAGCATGATGATCCGCGGGTTGGTGATCAGAGCGCGGGCGATCTCAAGCTTGCGCCGCTCGCCGCCGCTGCACGTGCGGGCCGCGTGTTTGGCCTTGTGGCTCAGCCCGAACTGGGCGAGTAGCTCCGTTGCCCGCTTGTGGCGTGCTGTGCGGTCCAAGTCGAGCGTCTCGAGGATCGCCATCAGGTTCTGCTCGCAACTGAGCTTCCAGAAGACGCTCGGCTCCTGCGACAGGTATCCCATGCCCATGCGGGCGCGCCGATACATCGGCAGGCCCGTCACGCCGCGCCCGTCAAAGAGCACCTCCCCCCCGTCGGCGTCGATCATGCCGATGCACATGCGGAAGCTGGTCGTCTTTCCCGCGCCGTTGCGGCCGAGCAGACCCACGATCTCCGACGGCTCCACACGGATCGACACCCCGCGAACAACCGCGCGGCCCGCGAACGACTTCTCCAGGTTCTTGGCTTCGAGCAACGCCATCACGCGGAGCATAGCGAGCGAAAGAGGCATCAAGGGACCAAGGGAAGAGGGAGCCAGAAGAGGGACCGTCCGGCCGCGTCTTCTTGATCCCCCTTCCCTTGGTCCCTCGATCCCTTCCCAGCCAAAAGAAAAACCGCCCGGGCCAGAGGACCCGGGCGGCTTGATGCAAGGCTAGAAACTCTCAGCTTGCCGTCTTCAGATCACAAGGATCAGAAGGCGAGCTGGAACTGAGCGCGGAGAGCGAACTCGCCGCTGTCGGCCTGGCCGACGAGACCGTAGTTGGTGCCCAGGCCGCTGTTGCCGCCCGGCTGGACCTGCGCGAGGCCGGCCGAGTCGTTGAGCGCCCAGATGCAGTCAACCGTGAACTTGGCAGCCTGGCCAGCGAAGTAGTGGTTGTAACCGAAGGTGATCCAGTACTTGTTGTCGTCGCTGTTGGCCGGGATGCGGTCGCCATCGAGGATGAGACCGTCAACCTTGGCGAAGAGCTCGGACGTCTCGCTCCAGCGATAGCCGACCTGAGCGGTGAAGCCCCAGTCGTTGAAGTCGCTGTTGCCGGCGCCGTTGACCTCGGTGTTGGTCCAGACAGCGGCGGCGAAGACCGACCAGCCGTTGCCTTCCCACTGCACGTCACCGGTCAGGCCCCAGAACGTGTTGCCAGCGGCAGGCTCGCTGCCGATGCGCTGCCAAGCGGCGGCGAAGCCGACGCTACCGGCGTTCGCATCGCCCGGCTTGCTGGTGTAGTCCTCGAGCTGCTTCCAGTCGCCGGCCCACTTGAACTCGCCACGACCCGACAGGGCGTACTCGGCCTCGTTGGGGTTGTTGATGTCCGTGTTGGCGCTGTTGAAGCCGTCGGTGTAGTCAAACGACCACTTCCAGTCGTTCGACTCGTACACGAAGCCGACGCCCTGGCTGCGGCCCTGGCTGAAGAACTGGTTCATGACGCCGCGCTCCATGGCGAGCGTGTTCTTCTCGCTCAGGAGCTCTTCCTTGAGCCAGCCAACCTTGTACTGACCGCCGCGGATCTTCCAGCCGTCGCCCAGGTTGTAGGCGAACCAGACGTCGTTGGCGATCCAGTCGCCGCCGTTGCCCGGAACGGTGACCTGCGGGCCCGTGGTCGGGTCGCCGTCGCCGTCGACGTCAGTCGTCGTCGAGCTGTTCTGGCGGCTGTTGTTGGTCTCGAACGCGATGAAGTAGGTCAGGTTGGGGTTCACAGCGTTGCCCGAGAACGTGATGCGGGCCTTGCGGAGCTGGAAACCGTTGACGAAGTCGTCGTCGACCGACGCATCGTCGTCATCGCGGAAGTCCGCGATGTAGCGGAACTGGATCAGGCCGTTCATCTTGACCTTCCAGTTGCCGTCGGCGGAACCGATCACGAAACCGCCGTCATAGCCGGCCATGCCGCCACCCTGCAGCAGGCTGCTGCGGGTCTGGGCATCGCTCAGCATCTCGGACACCATGCTGCGGACCTCGTCGCGCGACATGGCGGTGTTGTCAGCCAGGGCGGCGGTCGAAACCGTCGCGCCAGCCAGCAGCATCAGAGCAATCTTCGTCATTTGAGACTCCTTGCATCAGAGACGGTCTACTCAAGTAGGCCGGGCGCCCGTCTCCGCGCCCGTCCGTGTGGTCCGTGCCGCGCAACCGTCCTGGTCACGCAGCGGTAAATAAGCACTCACTAGATTTTCCGGATGCCTCCGCTCCGGATGCGCCCCTACGGACGCTTCGATTCGGCCCCATCATACCCCGGGGAACTTAGCAAATGCAAACTCTGCTAGGTTTTCATCGACCCCCTGTAGCCAATCTCCACCATCTTTTTACATTTCCTGCAAAGACCCCCCTCTAAACTCAGTCCAACCGCCACCGTTGCTCGCGCGGTTCCTGCGCCACACAGGCCTCGAAAACCATACAGATACCTAAAGGTTGCCGATGACCAACACGCACGGACCCTCAACTGCTCGGCCCGCAACTCCGATCCCCGTCGCGCCTGCGCCAAAGGCCGGCCCCGCGCGCCGCATCCTCGTGGTTGAAGATGAGCGTGATCTCGCCGAGATGCTCTCGTACAACCTCACCCGCGCCGGCTACGCGCCCACTGTCGCCGCGGACGGAAACAGAGCCATCCAGCTCGCGCAGGCCTCACCCCCTGATTGTGTGGTGCTCGACCTCATGCTCCCGGGAGTGGGGGGCCTGGAGGTCGCCCGCGTCCTCCGTGAGAACCCCTCTACTACTTCTATCCCCATCCTCATGCTCACCGCCCGCGCGGAAGAGGCCGATGAACTCGCCGGGCTCGCCGCGGGCGCTGATGACTACGTCACCAAGCCCTTCTCCGTGAAGGTCGTCCTTGCTCGGATCGAGGCGCTCCTCCGCCGCGCCGTGGTGATTCCCGGCGCCGACGGCGCTCCGGCCTCAAGCGAACCCGGCACCCACCACCAGATCACCCTCGGGCTGGTCCACGCTGATCTCGATCTGCACACGATCACCTCCGACGGCCAGAACGTCAAGCTCACTCTCACTGAGTTCCGGTTGCTGGTGGCGCTGATGGCCTCGCCCAAGCGCGTCCTCAGCCGCAACGAGCTGATCGCCAAGGTCATGGGCTCGGGCATCGTCGTCACCAGCCGCACGATCGACGTCCACATCGCCGCCATCCGCAAGAAGCTCGGCGCCGCCGGCGGGCAGATTCGCACCGTTCGCGGCGTCGGCTACCAGATGTCCGCCGAGATCCACGCCGAGGAGCAGGCCGAGGCCTAAAGCCCGGCAATCGGGATTCGGCATCTGGCCACCGTGGCAAACCGTTGACGCGCAAACGTCGCCGCCCCCGGCGGTTTTATGTAGTATCCATTTGCCATTTGCCATTTGCCATTTGCCATTTGCCATTTGCCGATTGCCCGTTCCCTTCCCACTACCATCGCTCCATGCGCCTCGCCTGGCGAGACATCGCGCCGCCACTCGCCGCCGTCGCCATCGCGACGTGTGCTGCGACGATCGCTTCACTGGTCGCGTCGATTCCCGCGCGCCTCATGCTCGTCGCTCTCGGCATGGCCGGCGGAATGGCCGTCGTCCTCTGGTGGTCGGCCCAGCGGTCGGCTCGCATCGCGCAGATCAACATCGAGGCCCGCCGCCTCCTTTCGCCTGAGCATCGCTCGCCCCGTGCCGCGGCCGACACGCTCGGCCGGCCCGACCTCTCCGCCCCGGCCGACGACGACACCTCGCGCCTCCGCGAGACCCTCAGCCAGCTCGGTGCGCGCATGAGCCTGCAGATCAAAGAGGTCGCCCGCAAGTCGCAGAACCTCGAGTCGCTCCTCAACGCCATCAAAGACCCCATCGTCGCCACCGACGCCAGCGACGAGGTGCTTCTGGCCAACCAGGCGATGCTCGTCTTCGCCGGCGCGCCCGCCGTCAACGGCTCACCGCGGGCGACGCTCGTCGGCCGCCCCATCCGCGGCGTCTTCACGCGGCACGAAGTGCTTGACGTCCACGCCCGCGCCAAAGCGGGCGAGACCGTGACCACGCGCGTGAACATGACCACTGACGAAGGCCCGCGCGTCTTCGACGTCGCCGCCAAGCCCCTTCCTGCCGCGTGGGGAGATGGGGTCTTCGGCGTGCTCATCGTGCTGCGCGACATCACCGAGCTCTCCCACAGCGTGCAGACGCAGAAGGACTTTGTCGCCAACGCGTCGCACGAGCTCCGTACGCCCATCGCCGCAATCCGCATGGCCGCCGAGACGCTCGACAACGGCGCCGCCGATGACCCGGCGATGCGCGAGCGGCTCCTCAAGACCATCGCCGACCACGTCGATCGGCTCGAAGAGACCATCCGCGACCTCATGGACCTCTCGCGTACCGAGGCCGCGGCCATGACCGCCGCGTTCGCGCCCGTCGATCTTCGCGCCGTCGCCGAGAGCCTGCGCCCCACGTTCGAGCCGATCATGGCCGAACGCCACGTGGGCCTCAGCCTTGAGATCGACGCGCGCACCGCCGGGCTGGTGAGCGACCACCGCCTTATCGCGCTCATCCTCCGCAATCTCATCGAGAATGCCGCCAAGCACGCCAAGCCGCACACCTCGGTGCGTGTCATTGCACAACGCCTCCCCAGCGGACACGTTCGCGTTGAGATCGTCGACAAAGGCACAGGCATCCCGCTCGCTCATCAAGAGCGCGTCTGGGAACGCTTCTATCAGGTCGACCCCGCGCGCACCGGCGTCACCGGCCGCCGCGGCACGGGCCTGGGCCTCTCCATCGTGAAGCAGGCGGTCACGGCGCTGAACGGCGACAGCGGCCTCGAGAGCGTGTGGGGCGAGGGGACGACGGTGTGGGTGGAACTACCGGATGGTGCGAGAGGCAGTTGAGGCCAGACAGCAAACGGTGCAGGCTGAATCCTCTGTGTATATGTGCGGTTGTTTATTCAACAATGACCATTCGGCGATGTTCATGCGCGAGGTAGCTCAATGCCTTTCACCCGGAGGGCGCTGCCGTTTGCCACGGGTGACCGCAGTCGAGCGCAGCGAGACAAGGGAACCCGTGGATAGAGAGCTTCTTTCTTCTTCCTCGGCCCGGAGGGCCGGCGCTGATCCAGTAAGCTCAACAAATGCCTGGAGCTTGGACTCAACTGCATGCCCACATCGTCTTCAGCACCAAGCGGAGAGCGGAGCTCATCACGTCCGAATTTGAGCCGCGGCTCTACGCCTTTCTCGGCGGCATCGCTCGAGAGCGAAAATGCCAACTCGTTTCCGGAAACGGAATGCCGGACCACGTCCATCTCCTCGTTCGTTTTCCGGGGGAGGTTGCCATCGCTGACTTGGTCAAGCATCTCAAGAGCCGCTCAACTACCTGGGTCAACGAAGAGAAGCTAACCTCGAAGAGATTCTCCTGGCAGGAGGGATATGGAGCATTCACCGTCGGCTTGGAGACGATGCCGAAGGTCAAGAGCTATATCGCCAAGCAGAAATCACACCACGCACGCATGTCGTTCGTGGACGAAGTGAAAGAGATGCTCAAGCGAGCCGGTATGGAGGACCGGCTGTCAGACGTGGTCGGCGACGACTGACTCGTCCGCCCTCCGGGCGGGAGAAATGAGAGGGGTACTTTCCACGGGTTCCTTCGCCTCGCTCAGTCACCCGTGGCAAACGACACTGGCCCTCCGGGCCAAAGGCATGAGCTTCCGCTCGTGCACTTGCGATCAATCGTCTATTTCGCAAACCGCTGCTCGTGCGCCAGCAGCCATCGCTTCTGTTCCACGCCGCCGGCGTACCCCGTGAGCGAGCCGTCTGCGCCGATCACCCGATGGCACGGCACCACGATCGCAATCGGGTTCCGCCCGTTCGCCGCACCCACCGCGCGGCTCGCTGTCGCGCGGCCGAGCATCGCCGCCAATCGTCCGTAGCTCGCGGTGCTTCCCGCCGGGATCGCTCGCAGCGCTTTCCATACGTCGCGCTGAAACGCCGTTCCGTTCGTCGCCGTCGAAAGCGAGTCGATCGCCTCAATGTCGCCTTTGAAGTACGCATCCAATGCCTTGGCAATAACGCGCGGCACGGAGCCGTCGATAAGCTCAAACTCGCCGTAGTGAATCCGTAGCAGCCGCCGCATGCGAGCCTCGTCCTTCGCAAAGTCGAGCGCCGCACGCGCCGTCGCCGTCCACCGCCACCAGAAGATCTCCAATCGGTGAAGACCGCCGCTCAATCGTGAATCGCATCTGCGTGCTCCTTTGTCCGTGATTTCGTCTTCGCAACAGGTTCATCAGCCGCGCCTCCCGACCACAGGTGCAGCACCGCGTACGCCCGCCATGGGCGCCACCGCTCCGCCCGCGCCAGTGCCTGCGCTGCAGTCGGTCGCTCTCCGTTCACAGCCAGGCCGCGCAGCACCCCGATGTCTGACGCGAGGAACGCGTCGGTCTCGCCCATCGCCCGCATCGCGATGTAGTGGGCCGTCCACTCGCCCACGCCGCGCAGTTCACACAGCCGCTCGATCGTCTCTTCCAGCTCCCCTCGCGGCTCAAACAACCGTGCGTCGCGCCGCCGCGTCGGCGATCGCAACCAGCGCATTCGCTCGCGCACCGGGCATGCCCGACCCGCCCAGGGCCTCGATCGTGAACCGATCCGGCCGCGGAAAGGCGTGCGTCAGCCCCGGCACGCCGAGGTCGCCGCTCACCGGCGATCCCAACCGCGCCGCAAGCCGGCTCGCGAGCGTGATCGCTCCTTTCACGGTGATCTGCTGCCCGAGCACGGCCCGCACCGCCACTTCGAACGCGTCCCATCCAGCCGGCACGCGGAGGCCAGGGCGAGCTCGCACCAGCGGCGCCAGGAGCGGGTCAGATGACAGCGCCGCACCGATCGCGCTCGGATCCGCGCTCAGGTCGAACATCCGTCGCACCCGCGTCACGATTGTCGAGAGCGAACCCCACTTCGGGAACCGCACCGTCACACGCAGCGCCGACGCCTCCGGCGCGTGCGACACCGTGATCGATCCCACCGCGTTGTCCACCTCCACCACGCGGCTGTACATCCCGTCGCGCACCACCTCCACGCCCGTGATCGCGCGCATCTGCAGGAATCCGATCAGCGTGTGCCAGTCATACGGCGGGCGATACGGCAGCAGCAGCGTCGTCTCCGGCGACTGTCGCATCGACGGCGCTTTCCCTGTTTCAACTCGCTTGTGTCGCAGCGAACCCGGCGACCGTCCGTACAGATGCTGGAACGTCTCGTTGAACCGCCGCACGCTCGCGAACCCGCTCGCCGCCGCGACGTTGATCATCGGCAACTCCGTCTGATGGATGAGCTGCTTCGCCAGCAGCACGCGCCGTGTCTGCGCCACAGTTACCGGCGCTGCGCCAAGGTGCTGCTTGAAAAGCCGCCGCAACTGGCGTTCGCCGATCCCCAGTCGCTCCGCCAGCGCGTTAACGTCGCCACGATCGAGTGCCCCGCTTTCGATCAGCTTCAGCGCCCGCGACACCGTTGCTGACGTGCCCCGCCACGCGTCGAGGTCAGGCGAACTCTCCGGCCGGCACCGCAGGCACGGTCGGAATCCCGCCTCCTGCGCCGCGGCCGCCGTCGGCACGAACACGCAGTTCTCGCGCTTGGGCGGCCGCGCAGGACAGATCGGCCGGCAGTAGATCCCCGTGGTCTTCACGCACGTGAAGAACCGACCGTCGTACCGCGCATTCCGCGCCAGCACCGCCCGATAGCACGCCGCCGCCGTCAGCTTCATGACGGAACATAGACGCCCGTCGACCCCATGTCTGGCGGTTTTCGGACATCGATGCAAATGGCCTGTTTCGGCCCACCACAGGCCAAAAAGAGAAGCCCCGCGGCAGGGAGGCGTTCCGCCGCGGGGCACTCGCAGGGGGTTGCCAAAGGTCGCGGTCGCAACGCAACGATCGGCACACACATCATCCATTTCATCTGTCGCCCCGACAACCGCCACACTCAATGCGCGCGTGAATCTGTAACGCCTGTGCCGGCAGTGGAGGGCTTTGGGTGCCACTCGGCTCGGGTTCAATAAGAGCCGAGGGTCGCAAGGCCCCGGCGCAGGAGGGGCGCAACTCCACGCATAAAGGCCGGCCCCTCACGGGGCTCGGCTCCTATCGCACGACGGATCAGCCACCAAACCGCTCTCCGTCGCATGTCTACATACATGCCCGCCGTTCCTGCTTCCAGTACGCTTTCGCCAATGACCGTTCCGGTCCCCAACCCGGCCGACCGCCGCCCGCTCCGCTCGCGCTCGTGGCCGGTCTTCATCAAGCTCTCGCGCGTCCTTGCCGCGCGGCGTGTTCATCCCAACGCCATCTCCCTTGCGGGCATGTTCGCGGCGATCATCGGCGGCGTCGCTCTCGCCTGCGCGTTCAACGTGGGCGGAGAGCGAGCCGACCTGCTCGGCCGCATCCTCCTCGTCTTCGCCGCGGCCTGTTTCCAGTTCCGGCTCGTCTGCAATCTCATCGACGGCATGGTCGCCGTCGAGGGCAAGCTCGGCACGCCCGCCGGCGAGCTCTACAACGACGTCCCCGACCGTATCTCCGACGCCGCGGCTCTCATCGGCGCCGGCTACGCCGCCTGCTCGATCCCCGAGCTCGGCTACATCGCCGCGATCGTCGCCGTCATGACCGCGTACATCCGCGCCGTCGGCAAAGGCGCCGGGGCAGGGGCCGACTTCTCCGGCATCATGGATAAGAAGCGGCGGATGCTCCTCCTCACGCTTGCGGCCATCATCCTCGCCGCGTCTCCACGTTCGATCGATCCGCTCACCGCCATCTCCGGCCGTCCCGTCGGCGTCTGGGCCATCGCTCTCGCTCTGATCACTCTCGGCTCATTCGTCACCTGCGTGACGCGCCTGCGAAACATCAACCGCAAGCTCAACGTGTCCTCATGAACCGTTTTCACCACAGAGACACAGAGAAGAAAAGAGAGTTAAACACGGAGTACACGGAGACCACGGAGAAAAGGCATCGCTCGTGAAGCGTTGCCTTGAACCCCTCTCTTCTTGTCTTTCTCTGTGTTCTCCGTGTCCTCCGTGTTGAATATTGCCTTTTCTCTTCTCTGTGTCTCTGTGTCTCTGTGGTTAACCTCTTCTGATTCTCATGGACTTCGCCAGACTTAAGCCACTCCTCGACATCGCCGGCGCCCTCGACCATCCGGTCGTGCGCGGCATCATCATCGCCGCCGTCGTTCTCATCGTTCTCGGCCTGATCGCCGCGGCGGTCCTCAACAAAAAGAACCCCGCGCTCGCCAAGGACATCCGCACTCGCACGCTCACGTGGATCGCCCTTGCTGCGATCACGTTCGTTCCGGTCATCGCCGGCCGTCTGTGGGCGATCCTCCTCTTCGGTGCGCTGAGCATCCTCTGCTACCGCGAGTTCGCCCGTGCCACGGGCCTCTTCCGCTGGCGGCTCGTGAGTGCGCTGGTTGCTGTGGGCGTCCTTGGCGTCACGTTCGCCAACATCGACCACAACCTCGCGGCACTCACTTCGCTCATCGCCGCGATCCCACTCGCGATCGTGACCTTCAGCGTCCTGCAGGACACCCCCAGCGGCTACATCCAGCGCCTGCGCATTGGGCGTGAGCGCTTTCCTCCTCTTCGGCGTCGGCTTCGGTCGCCTCGGCACGCTCACCGCTGAGCCGCAGTACCGCGCCCTGCTCTGCACCATCATCGCCTGCTGCCAGTTTTCCGACGTCGCGGCCTACTGCTGCGGCAAATCGCTCAAGACCGGCAAGCTCTTTCCCAACACCAGCCCGGGCAAGACGCTCGGCGGCCACGTCGGCGCACTGCTCATCATTACCCCGCTCGCCGCTGCGCTCTACCACCTCACCTTTGACGGCACGGCACTCGCCGCGTGGCACCACTGCATCATCCTTGGCTTGCTCACCGCGATCCTCGCGCAGCTGGGCGACCTGGTCCTCTCCTCGATCAAGCGCGACATCGGCATCAAGGACATGGGCGCCGACCTCCCGGGCCACGGCGGAGTCCTCGATCGCTGCAATTCGCTCCTCCTCGCCGCGCCCGTCGTCTACCACTACATCAACACCTTCCACACCGCCGGCGCGGGCGTCCCCTTTCGACTCTTGTCCGGGTCATCCGTTCCTTAACTCTTCAAACCGTTTTACCACAGAGACACAGAGAAGAAAAGAGAGTTGAAACACGGAGCACACGGAGAGCACAGAGAAAGACAGAGGGTCAAAGACATGATGCCTTAGTCCCTCTTCTCCATGCCTTCCTCCGTGCCCTCCGTGAGCTCCGTGTTTAACCCGTCTTCTCTCTTCTCTGCGTCTCTGTGGTGAAAACTCTTCTCTTCGAGTTCACATGCCCAACAAGTGGGACTTCAAGCCAGCCGCCGACCACGGTCTCTCCGAAGCCCAGCGTGCCAAGTCGTCACGCAGAGAAGCCGGTCTCGTCACCACGCTCCTCTCCGCCGCGTCGATGTCCATCAGCCGCACCGCGCTCGCCGTCTACCACCGCTACACCGTCCGCGGCCGCGAACACCTGCCCAAAGACACCCCGTTCGTTATCGTCGCCAACCACTCCAGTCACCTCGATCACGCGTCGCTCCGCAACGCGTTGCCGCTCCCGCTGCGGCTTCGCACGCATCCGCTCGCGGCGGGCGACGTCTTCTTCAGCAGCACGCTGCGAGCCGCCGTCGCCACGCGCACGATCAACGCGCTGCCGATGTGGCGTAAAAAGGTCGGCCCGCACGCGCTCGCCGACTTGCGCGATCGGCTGGCAGTGGGGGACGTGGGGTTCATCCTCTTCCCCGAGGGCGCTCGGACGCGCGACGGCAAGTTGCTCAAGTTCAAGGCCGGCATCGGCATGCTTGTCGCAGGAATGGACGTTCCGGTCATCCCCGCCTGGCTCGACGGCCCCTTCCGCGCCATGCCGCCGGGCGCAAAGGTCCCGCGCCCGGTCAAAATTACCGTCACCTTCGGCCCCGCCCTGCGCTTCAAAGACGCTCCCAACTCCCGCGAAGGCTGGGAGCAGGTCATCGCACAAGTAGAAGCAGCAGTCCGCGCACTCGCCCCATAAGAGCCTCGTGCGCAAGCACGAGCGCGATGCCCCCGAGCGAACCGATTGCGCAGTTCAGCACCGCACGCCTTCAAGCAGAAGTGCTTGTGCTTCGCCATTCTCCTCTTCTCTGTGTCTCTGAGCCTCTGTGGTAAAGCCGCCCTTCGCGGCATCTGTCACGCATACTCCCCGCCGCTGAAGCGCAACCGCCCTGACCTCTTCTCCAAAGCGATCTCTGAATTCTGTCACGGCCTCCAGGTTGCCCCGCACTCAGGGCACACCGCCAGCCCGCGCACGTCATATCCGCACCGACCACACCGCCCCGCCCATCGCACGCGCGCCGCCGCGCAACCCACGCGCACGCGCCGCACACCGCACCGCTCGCCACGCTCAGCGCCCACAATGGGCATGACACGCGCACCAGCCCGGGCATGATCGGATCAAGCATCATCAGCCCCGGCGTCCGTCCCCACCACCGCCAACGCGCCGTCCCACCCCTACCGACAAGGTTGAACGTCCCCTTCGGCTCGTAAATCGGCCGCCATCCTTCGGCGTACGTCTCGCGCACGCTGAGCATGTCCGGCCATTCCTTGCGTACCGCCGTCACGTAGAGCTGTCCTTCGTCAATCAGCACGCCGTTCACCTCGCCGCCGATCCACTGGTAGTGCCACCCCGACCACGTCCACGCCGCACCCGCAAGCACGCACACCACCCCGCACACCCACGCCGCCACCCGCCACCCTCGCCCGCCGACCCGCAGCCTGTGCAACAGCGTCGCCATGACGCGGAGCCTACCGCAAAACCGCGTGTCGATGCCCCCTCTCCCACGCAGTGGGAGAGGGTGGCCGAGTCCGCGAGGCCGGGTGAGGGCGTGGCGCAACACACCCACGATCAACGAGTGCCCTCGCACCGCACCTCAGACATGCAGTAAGCTCCCTCCAGTGTCCGCAATCCCCACATGGCTCTGGCCCGTCACCGCGGCCTACCTCATCCCGCTCGGCCTCTGGTTGCTCATCCGCGGCCGGCCATTCGGCCGCAAGCAGCGATTCCGTCGCTGCGCCAAGTGCGGTTACAACCTCAGTGGGATCGACACCTTCACCTGCCCAGAGTGCGGACGGACGGCCAAAGACGAACGTGAGCTTCGGCGCAAGCCCGCGCACGGTCGTGGCGAGCCACCGGCCTGCTCCTGCTCTTCTGCGGCGCTGCGTGCCTCTGGGTCCCCAGTCACACCCAGCACGGCTGGCCCGGCGTTCTGCCCGACTGGCTCCTCGCTCGGTGGGCCCCGGTCGAAGGTTCCGCCCCGATCCCGCTTCCCAAGCCGAGTTCTGGAACACGGATCTCCTTCTGGCCCAACCCGCCAACGCCACCCACGCCGACAACGTGGGATGAACGTCTCTATGCCGAGATTCTTCGCCGGTTCAGCGACGACACGCTCTCCGACAGCGCCAAGATCACGTATCTCCGGCGCGCGTACGACCTCAATCTCACAAGCTGCGCCGAGATGTTCCGCTACCCAATCGAGTGGCCGTCGGATCAGCCGTTTCAGCCGACGATCCGCATCCCCAACCCGCACAACGCGGAGATCAGCGTCTCCTGCGACCCGTCGATCACGCGCAGGTTCGACAGGCAGCCGATCGTCAAGTACGAGATCGCCACCGACGCGTCGAGTGCCGGCCTGTTCGGCACATCTTTCGCCTCGCGGCTGACGATCTTCACCTACGAGCAACCGATCGACCTCACACGCGCCTCTTCCACATTCATGCGTGCGCGAACGTCGCCGCAGTTCGATGCCGACATCGCCGCCGCGGTCAACCCGCGCCTGCACATCGAGCCCCACGCAGTTCACCTCTTTGTCGACCGCCGACACCGCACGCCCGCATGGGACAAAGTCCCCTGCTTCCTCGCCTACGACGCGGCCCTCACTCTCGACGGTCGTGTGATCGGCACCTGCTCTTCAGGATCGTTCCGCGAAACGCTCGAACTCCCGGCCCTCTACGGCGTTCCGATCGATTGGCGCGAAGGCGGACAGGCCGCGCTGCGGGCCAATCCCGCAGCCGTCACGGTCACACTCACCGGCGTCCCTCGCCGCTGCGTCTACGAGTTCGTCAACCGCTCATGGACGTTTCCGGCCGAAGCCTGGTCGGGCACAATCACCGTCAAGCCCGCCGTCGAGTACGCGAAATAGCCTGCCCTCCCTCTCCCACGCAGTGGGAGAGGGTGGCGGAGGCTTTGCGACGCCGGGTGAGGGCGTGGCGCAACGCACCCCCGATCAACACGCCACGCCTCGCCACTTCCGCCTTCCGCCCTTCCGACTCCCCCTCACTCCTCTCGCACATACACGCACTTGCACCGCCCGCACTCCATCCGCATCACCGGCTCGCACAACAGTGGCGGGCAGCCGCGCAGGTCATACCTGCACCCTTTGCACGTCTGTTCAATGTCGCTCTGATCAAGCCCGCACTCCGGGCACCGCACGCCGCGGCCTGCAATCCGCCACGCTTCCACCGCCGGCGCAGCGCAGTACGGGCATAACCCGTCGCTGAAGAACTCCGCCATCCGCCCGAGCTTCGCTGCGCGTACCTGCGCCACAAACGCGACCGGGAGCGTGCACAGCGCCGCCAGAACCAGCACGATGCCAATCTCATCGCTCATCGTGTGCCAGAACAGCGCAAGAACGAGTAACGCGCCGCCGCTCACGTACATCCATACCTGCGCCGTCCGCGCGGCCGCCCGTTTCTCGCGTTCCACCTGTCCGCTCGTCATCGTCCGCACGAGCCGAGTCTACCAAGCCTTGCCTTCTTCTGATTCGTGCTTATCCGCGTTCATCCGTGGCTCTCCGCCGCCTTTCCCCGCTCCGCACTCTGGGCACACGGTGCCTTTCCCAAGCCCGCGCAAGTCGTATCCGCAGCCAGTGCACGCGCCGGTGGTGAGTCGTCTTGCACGCAGGCCAGAACGCGCAAGCGCAACTCCTGTCCCGCACAACAGCAGCGCCGCCGGCCAGAGCGGCACGATCTTGGTCGCGCCGAAGCGCCAATACCAGAGCTCCCATGTCGCCGAGGTGCCGAGCGACACCGTCGAGCTCGTCCAGGTGAAAGGAATGTCGTCCAGTCCGCCAAAGATGTCTCTGTTCGTCGAGACGATGAGCATCCCGCCTGTCGCCGTTACCCGAGCCGGGTCAAGGTCTGCGAACACGCCCTTCCATCCCGACCACGCCCACACGCCCGCTACCGCCGCGCTCGCGGTGAGCGCGGCCACGCCAAGTACCAGCCGACCCTGCCCGCTCCACCTGCTCCGGCGTCCGCTCCATAGCAACGCGCCGCCGAGCAGCAGCGAGCCGAGCATCGCCGGCCACACCGGGGCGCGCACGATGCGCACTTGCGTTCCAAGCGCAGCCTCTCCCTCCAGTCTCCAGCGCCAGTTGGATTCCATCTTCGGGATCACAAATGCGGACACACGCCAAAGCCTCTCTTGTTCGGCGCGTCTCTGCGCGTGGCGCGATCTCCTAACTCGAGATCCACACACGACCCCCACACGCTCATCCGCGCCAAGTGCAAGTCCCACGACTTCCACACGCTTCCTCTCCACACCACCAGCAATCCGATGCCCACGGCCACAAACACCCACCCCAGCACGCGCCGCTTCAAGCCGCGTTTCTTCTTTCCCTGCTCTTTCACGCTCGCAGTTTCGTTCACTGTGCCCGCCCCTCTCCGCACTCGGGACACGCAGCTCTTTTTCCAAGCCCGCGCAGGTCGTACCCGCACCGCGTGCACACGCCCGCCGGCCTCTGCCTTCCAATCCGCACCAGCAACGCTCCGCACGCTGCCGACACAACCGCCGGCGCCCATAGCGGCGCCGCGAAGAACGTGTTCGAGCCTTTCGGCTGCACGTTTCGAAACCACGCCCAGCCCCACCACCGGTGTTCAGCCTGCACGGCATGGAACGACGTAGCCCACTTCCACGGGCCGCGCGAGATGGGCCATCGTGTCGGATAGACGTCGGCGGTCTCTATCCAGTCGCCCGCGAGTACCTGCACCTGCAGCACACCGCTGGTCACCGATACTGATCCCTCGTACCCATGCCCATCTCCGCTGATCGACCAATCGCGCCCGCGCGACCATGCCGACAACCCGGCGATCGTCACGCCGAACACAATCAGCGCCCACCCGCCGATGCGTCGCTTCCGCCTGCGATGAACCATGCGCCGCATCATGCCTGCGTACTTCCACCTTCCGACTTCCGCCCTTCCGCTTCCCCCTCTCCCCCCTCCCCGCACTCCGGACACACCGCGCTCGTCGCAAGTCCGCGCAGGTCGTATCCGCAATACGCGCACCGTCCCGCGCCGATCGTGCGCGAACATCCCCCAGCGCACCAGCAGCACGCCAACCACGATGCTCCCCAGCGCCACCGGCCACAGCGGCGCGTAGATCCAGAACTCCGTCTGCCCAAGCCCGGTGTACGTGTCGTACTTGAACCACCCATTACGGAACGACTGCTCCCGCCGCGCGGCCACAAACCCGGGCGTTAGCGTCATGTACCTGTAGCGGTTCACCGCGATCCCCCCAAACCGCACGCCCGCCAGCCACGTCCCGCCGCGCCCCGGGCCGATCACGACGGCCGAGCCACCCGGCGTCGCAACGCCCGCCTCGTTCCACACGCGGTAGAAATCGAACCACCCGCTCACCACCCACACCACCGCGAGCACAACCCCAAGCCCCACAAGCACCCGCCCGACAAACCGGCGCAGCCGCCCAATCCGCCTGCCGCTGCGCCACCTCTTCCGCCTGCGTCGTGTGCCCGGTCCACCCATCGCGCCAGTCTACCACATTGGCCTCCCTTCCCCCCCTTTTCTCCGCGCCCTCCGCGCTCCTCCGCCGCTCCGCGTACCTGCATTCCCTTCGAGCCCTTTGAGTCCTTCCTTCCCCCTCTTTGAGTTCCACGGTTTCAGCCGCAAGACTCAAGTCCGCACCTACGCTCGCCCGAAGGAACGACCTATGCCCCACGTCATCGCCGAGCCCTGCATCGGAACCAAGGACACCGCCTGCGTCGAGGTCTGCCCGGTGGACTGCATCCATCCCACCAAGAACGAGCCCGACTACGGCAAGGTGACCCAGCTCTACATCGACCCCAACACCTGCATCGACTGCGGCCTCTGCGTCGAGGAATGCCCCGTCAAGGCCATCTACCCGCAGGAAGACCTCCCGGCCGAGTGGACCAAGTACGTCCAGATCAACCTGGACTACTACACCAAGAAGTGACGCCCAACGAGGCCCTGGCGCAAGCCTGGGCTGGACGAACTCAGTGAACGATGCCACCCAAGCGCTGTCGGTCAAAGACCGGCTGCGCGTTGTCCTGTGCGCCGCGTTGCAACCGACGGCCAGCCCAGGCTCGCGCCAGGGCCTCGTTGGCTTCCGATAACCCGCGCCCCAACCGGTACAGGCCGCGCGCCCGCGCACTCAACCCTTGACGCGGGCTCCAGTGAACCCCAGTCTCTCACCAGGCCCACTCCCGTTCGGGAGTTGCGCTTGACGCACTCATTGGATCGCCCCGCTGAGGACGAGAGACACCCATGAAGTCCACCACCACCGTCGCGCTGCTGGCCATTTCGATCACCGCGGCCGCGGCGCACGCCGATTGGACCGTGAACTTCCCCGGCACGTACGCGTTCAACGCGTCGAACGGAATGACTGTGACGGTGCCGGCGGTGACCGGCAGCCTGCAGGGCATCCGCGTGCAGTTCACCTACAGCAACCCCGTCGCGTCGTCGACCGCGTACGACGTGGCGTTCACCGTCAACGACAGCCAGTGGGGCGGCTACTACCCGCTGATCAACGGCGCGCACTGGGGTGAGGCGCCCACCGGCGCACCAGCACGTCCAACTCGATCACTTACTGCTCGAACAACCTGGCCATGGGGTACGGCGTGCTGTTCGACAACCAGACCGCCGTAGTGGGTTTCGGTAACGGCAACTCCGGCGGCGGCTGCACGCTGAGCAACGTCTCAATCACGCTGCTCGGCGTGATCCCCACGCCCGGCGCGGCCGCGGCACTGGGCCTAGGTGGCCTGGCGATGGGGCGTCGTACTCGCCGTTGAGCGGCGGCCGCCGGACCCGGCTCCCCTCCCCCCTCCCCCCTCCCCCCTCCCCCCCACCCGCGATTGAACCAAGTGGCGGAACAATGACTCCCCGATACAGGGGAGTTTTTATTGTGCGACGGAACGTAAAGCTACCCAAGTTGCCAAGCCGTCCGCATAACGAACGTTTACTTGAATAAGTAAGGGCTTTCCCCTCAGGAAGTGCTTGCACCTACTCCCTTTCGATTGCACAATCTTTACGTGTGATTGGATCGGAGCGAGAGGAACGCCAGCTCTGAGATTCCCTGTGTGTGCCGCGTGCTCCACGGCGCTGTGACGGTTCGTGTGTGACCGTCGCGGGGTGACTGCTGGCCTATTTCCGGAGGGATTGAGATGAAGAGTGTCATTCTTGCTGTGTCCGCTGTCGCTGCGCTCTCGTCGGCCGCCATGGCCGACTACTCCGTCAGCATGCCGGGCCCGTACAACTTCTCCGCATCCGCCGGCGGCAACACGGTGACGACCTCCCCGCTGACCGGCACGGTCACGGGCATCATCGTGAGCTTCACCTACTCGAACTCGGCGGACGAGTCGTGGGCGGCCGACATGGCGTTCACGCTCGGCTCGCTCCAGTGGGGCGGGTACGACGTGCTCATCAACGGTGCATCGGCGTTCCAGGGAGGGACCGGCGCTCCCAACAGCGGCGCCGCGACGACGTTCACCTCGGGCACGCTTGCCCTGGGCTCGCCGCTGAACCTGTCGGAGCAGGCGCTGGTCGTCGGCTGCGGCAACGGCTACAGCGGCGGCACCTGCACGCTCTCGGACGTGACGATCACGCTCGTGGGCTCGGTGCCGACCCCCGGCGCCGCCGCGGTCTTGGGCCTTGGCGGCCTCGCGCTCGGCCGCCGTCGTCGCGCCTGAGTCTGTAATTCCCAATTGATCTGAACCGACCGCCTCGGCCTCTGGCCGGGGCGGTTGTGTTTTTGAACCGCTGGTGTACGAAAACGCCGCGAGCCGCGAGCGGCGCTTCAGCGTCATTGTTATTTCCGGACCCGCACGCGCTCGCCGAGCGGCGGCAGGGTTTGCCTGCGTCGTCGCCCGCGCGTGAATAACGGCGCGAAGGTCCGAGTCGATAGTGCAAATTTCGTAGGGTCGGTTGCACCGGCGCGGAACGAATTCGATCGTTGCGTTGTCCGCGTCGCCGCCTGAGAGTCAGCGGCGCCGGACAGCCCACCGTCGGAGCCAACGGCGGATCGGGCGCAACTCGTGGCACAACAACGAAGAGGAGTAGACCATGAAGAAGATCATCTTTACCGCTGCCGTGCTCGCCGTCGCCGCTGCCGCCAACGCTCAGTTGACCAACGGCGGGTTCGAAGACGGGAACTTCAACGGCTGGCAGCAGTTCGGCGATATGGGCTTCACCAGCGTGACGGGCCAGATCAACACGACGCTCCCGGCCGAGGGCAACTTCCATGCCGTGTTCGGGCCGACCGGCGGCATGGGCGGCATCCAGCAGACGATCGCCGCCAACGCGGGCGACACGATCTTGGTGACGTACATGCTCGGCTGCAACCCCTATGGCGGCAACGTGAACGACGCGTACTCGGTCGACCTGGGCGGCGTGAACCTCGCCGGCGGCGTGAACACCGGCAGCATGCCCTACACGCAGTTCTCGTTCGAGGTCGTGACCCCGGTCGCCAACCCCACGCTCTCGTTCTCGTTCTTCAACAGCCCCGACTGGTACATGCTCGACAACGTCACCGCGAGCGTCGCCCCCACCCCGGGCGCCGCGGCCCTCATCGGCCTTGGCGGTCTGATGGGCGGCCGTCGCCGTCGCCGCTGATTGCGGGTTGACGGTACTGAATGAAGTTCTCCAAAGCCCGGGCGAAACGCCCGGGCTTTTTGCTTGCCGATGTATTGGTTCTTCACAGTGACATGCACGCTGACGTCGGGGCTTTTTCTCGAACCGCCGGAACAGTTTGCACCCGTACAGGTTTTCGTGTAACGTGTTTTTCGGAGTCGAGAGAGAGACTCTGGACAACCCGGTGTGCCTGCGCTGAAGGCTGTTTTCTGCAGCGAATCTCCGGTGCCTTGTGGCGTCGGCGGCGATCGACACATCCGTTGTGAAGAGAGGGAGCCCACATGAAGAATGCTCTGTTTGCCGTTGTGGCCGCTGGTGCGCTGGCGGGTCTTGCGAACGCGGACGTCGTGATCAGCTTTGGTGACCAGAGCTACGGCGGCGGCGATTTCCAGTCGGTGACGAGCCCCGGACTGACGGGCACGCTGACTGGGATGATCATCAGCTTTCAATATGAGCCTCTGAACTCCGACACCTTTGGCGCCGATGTTGCCGGCGTCGTCGGCACCGAGCAGTGGGGTGGCTACAACAACGCCGGCGGCACGCTGATCGGAGGCGCGACCGTGCGGCTCGGTGGAAACGGCCTTCCGCCCCTTTCCGGTCCCTGGAACTTCACGTCGGGCGTTCTCTCGCTGACCAACACGGTCTTCAACGGCGAGACCACGAACGTGACGATCGGTAACGGGTACCTCTTTGGCGCGTTCGACCTGAGCAATGCGACGATCACGCTCGTGGGCGTCAACGCTGTTCCCACGCCGGGCGCTGCCGCGGTTCTGGGTCTTGCCGGCCTGGCGGGTTTCCGTCGTCGTCGCTGATCGTCCGGTTTGGTTGCAGAGCATCGAGCTTTCCTTCGCCCGGGCATGCGCCCGGGCGTTTTTGTTTGCCGGCGTGTTGGTTTCCGTGTACCGTGTTTGCAAGGAGTCGAGAGAGAGACTCTGGATAACCCGGTGTCTTTGTTGACGGTTGTGCTCTGCAGCGAATCTCCGGCGCTTCGTGGTGCCGGCGGCGATCGTCATGCCCGTGGTGAAGAGAGAGAATCCGCATGATAAAGACCCTGTTTGCCACGGTTGCCGCTTCGGCGATCACTGGCGCTGCAAGCGCTGATGTCACGTTCAACTTCAGCGGGCTGGAAGGATCCGGACAGAGCCAGTCGGTAACGAGCCCGGCGCTGTACGGGACCCTCACCGGCGTTGTCTTCCATTTCCTCTACCACGCAAGTGGCAGCCCCGACGAGATGGATTCCTGGGCGTCGGACATCGCCGCCGTGGTCGGCTCGTCCCAGTGGGGCGGTGATTACACCATGTTGGCCCTCGGAGCGAGCACATACGAAGGCGGCACCGGTGCTCCCGACAGCCCCGCCGTGCTTATCTTCACCTCCAGCCAGCTGTCCCTCGCGACAAACGTGCCCTTTAACGGGGAAACGACGCTCGTCGGTTGGGCGAACACGTATATCTCTAGAGGGGGCGCTTCGGTGGGCAACGTCTCCATTACGCTCGTAGGTGTAAACCTCACGCCGACGCCGGGCGCTGCGGCGGTCCTTGGCCTTGGCGGCCTGATGGGCGGCCGTCGCCGTCGTCGCTGAGTTCCGCGGGTTCACAGGAAGTTTCCTCCTCAACCGCCCGGACCTTGTGCCCGGGCGGTTGCCGTTTGCGCAAGAGTCAGAGCCCGAAGCGTGAGCGAGGGAGGTCGACGAGGCTTTGCGAGTCGGCCTTTGAAATAGAAAGGCGCGGCATTCGCCAAGCCTTATGCCGCCTCCCTCGCTGACGCTTCGGGCTCTGATTGAACAGCCGCGGTCACGCTCAACGTTCATAAGGCTGCGAAGAGGGCGCGGTAGCCGAGGCTGATGAGGCGGCCGGTTTGCGGCGGGCCGTCGTAGGCGATCTCGACGAAGGTGACGTCGGACCAGCTGCGCCCGGAGTCGTCGGTGAGCGTGCCTTTGGTGCCGGCGGCGGCTTCGAGGGCGCCGGTCAGTGTGTTGAGCGCGGTTGCGTCGGCGGCGGTGAGGCGGCCGCGCACTTCGATCGTGGGCGTGTGATCGCCCAGGGTCTGAATACCCGCGACAGGCGTGCCGAGGTCGATCGAGCGGGCCCACTGCTGGCCGCGGGGGCCGACGGTGAAGGTGTGCGGCCCTGAGCCGAAGTAGTCGGTCGCGTTGAAGCTGCTCACGGTGTGACCTCCTCGATGATGACTGGGTCGACAGCGGCTGCGCCCGCCGCAAGCAGGGTGACGGTGCGCGTTGCGGGCCTGCTCTGCGTGGACGGGAGCGCGTGCTCGACGGCGATGACCACGCAGGTGCAACGGACGCGGCGGCGCGCGGCGTCGGAGCGGTTTGGGGAAACGGTGATGCGAAGCTCGGCCTGCGCGCGAGCGCCGGGCCGCTGTCGAGCGTCGGGCCAAGCTCCTGCTTGAGCGTGATCGTGACGCGGCGCTTTGCGCTGTCGGCCAGTGCGCACCACGGACCGGCGCTGGTCCACTGCTCGATCGGCGCGACGGTGGCGCGGTCGATGGTGACGCTGGTGACGGCCGGGAGCGTGGCGGAGCCGAACTGGGCGGATTGGGGGTTGAGGATGAGCATGGGGAGGAGTTCACCACAGAGGCACAGAGAAGAGAATGGCAGGGTTTGAAACACAGAGCTCACGGAGAGCACGGAGGGAAGGCATTGGAGAGGAGAAGAAAGAGGGAGGTGGAAAGACAAGGCGCGTGAAGCGAGGTCAGTCACATGGCTCTTCGTCTCATGAGTGTCTTTCTCCGTGCTCTCCGTGTGCTCCGTGTTTCATCTGCCTTATCCACGCAAAAGCGGGATGACGCTTGGCCGGCGGGTGGCGTCAGGGGTTCCGTCGCCGTTGGTGTCGATGAGGGCGGCGATTCGCGTGCGTTCGGCGGCAGCGCGGGCGGCGAACTGCCTGGCCTTGTCGGCGATTGGGCTGTTGGCGGGTGCTCCGGTTGCGGCCGCGGCGTAGATGATGTTGAGCGCGCAGAGGGCTTCGAGCATCGAGAGTGCGCCGGGGTTGGTGACGCGCGTGTCGCTGAGCGTTTGGCCCACCTGGCCGCCTGTATCTGCATCGATGTCGGCGAGGCCGAGTAGTCGCAGCACCTGGCGGTGGGCGAGGGCGATCTGTGGTCGGAAGGTGCGCACCTCGCACGGTCCGGCGGTGAGACCGACGGGTGGGATGACCGGGCCCGCGCGGCCCCAGCGGATGAGCGAGACGCGGAGCGTGGTGGTGCTCAGGCGCTCGACGACCTCGAGCGGAACGCCGGACATGAGGACGACGCAGCCCGCGTCGACGCCTTGCGCGGCGAGGTCCGCTGTCGTGATGGTGAGCGTTGTGCCGCTGAGTGTGCCGCTGGCGCTGAGGAGGCGCTGAGCGATCCAGGTCACGTCGCCGAAGAGGGCGGGGTCAAAGGTGAGGAGGTCGAGGTCGGTGGCGAACATGGCGGGCTCCATAAGAGCCTCGTGCGCGAACACGAGGGAGAGGCGTCGGTTGCGGTGTGCGTTTAAAGACAGTGAAAGGGCGTGCGGTTGATGGATGGGCGCCCGTTGTGCAGCGGGCGCGTCGCCTTCGTGCTTGCGCACGAGGCTCTTAAGCCGCCGGGCGTCCTTTCGAGCGCCTGGCGGGTGGCGGGGTTCGGGCGTCCACTTGAGGACCGCCCGCGGGAACACCCGCGCGGTTCATTACGTCAGGCCGCGCAGGACGGCGTGCGCCTGTTCGTTGCGGAGTTCGACGGTGTACTCGCCGAGGATGAGGCCGCTGGTGCGGTCGCCGATGGCGCCGAGGGGTTTGTAGTGGAAGGAGCGCCCGGCGAGGGGGAGGACGTTGATGCGCGAGGAGTCGAGGAGAAGGACGGTGTCGGGCGCGATGTTGCGGCTGACGATGATGGAGCAGCGTCCGAAGTCGCTCTCGTAGCGCGTGACGAGGTTGCGGTAGGTCTCGGCCTCGGGCGTGGTGGTGCGCCAGGAGGTGAGCCAGCCGTTCATGCGCCGCTTGATGACCGGTCCGACGACGATGGTGTCGATGCGTGCGCTGCTGCTTTCCCACACGGCTCGCATGGCAGCGTTGAGGACGTTCTCGCTGAAGTCGGTGCCGCCGCCGTCGCCAATGGGGATCGGGCCCGAGTTGGGGACGAACTGGTTGGTGGCGATGGAGGCGAGGATGCCGTTCATCGTGCGGCGGACGGTGGTGGCGCCGGCCTGGTTGGCCGCGGGTGCGAAGCCGTTGATGACGCAGTTCTCAAGGTCGCGAAGCAGCTCGCGGATGCGCTGGGTCTTCTGGTACTCCAGCTCCTCGCCGATCGCGTGGGCTCGGACGGACTGGGCCGTGCCGGAGACCTGGACGGTTGAGGAGAAGATCTGCGTGTAGTTGCGTTTGCGCGAGCGGCTGGTGAAACGGGCGTCGGGCGCATCGTCGCCTTCGAGGGCGGCGTTGGCGAGGATGACGAGTTTCTGGCCGTTGGTGAGGTTGCTGGCGGGTGAGTTGCCGTACCGGCGTGTGAAGGTGACGACGTTCCCGGCGACCGCGGTGGCGAGCATCACCTCCTTGCTGCCCCAGGGGCGGACCTGGTCGCCGACGCGGAAGCGCGTGCCGGTGGCGACGGTGATGGCGGTGGCGTCCTGCGCGTTGGGGGAGAAGGACGACTGGTTGACGCTGTCGGTGTTGGTGAGCAGGTCGTCCTCGATCCACTCGTGGATAGTGGAGGCGGCACTGCGGGCGCCGTCGCCCAGGTGATCGAGCAGCGGCGTCTCGAAGGGGCTGACGATCGAGACGAGGTCGGCGACGTCCTCCATGAACTCAGGGAGGGTCTGGCCGGCTGAGAAGGTGGCTTTTCCGGTGAAGGGCATTGGGTGCTCCGAAGGAAGTAGTCGTGAGTGATGAGTGCCGAGTGCCGAGGGGAAGGCAGTCGGAAAGTGGAAGTTGGAAGTTGTGCGGTTGGTGGTGGCCTTGCCCCCTCTCCCGGCTCTGCGGGAGAGGGCTGGGGTGAGGGAGTTTCTTGTCAAAGGCGGGCGGATGAGAAAGGCACCCTCATCCGCCCGCCGCAAAGCCGGCGGGCACCTTCTCCCTCAGAGCAGGGAGAAGGGGGAGGTATCAGGCCTTGTCCCTCCTTGCTCGCAGGTAGAGGAGGAGGCTGGCGCGGTCGCCCTGGCGAGCCTTCTCGCGGAGGATGGTGAGGTGCTGGTCGGGGCGCTGCGTCCCTCCGGGCTGTGGGAGGTTGGCGGGGCTTGGCGCGTCGGACGGTTGTGCGAAGAGGCCGGGGTTCTTGCGCTTGAGGCGGCGGACGGCGCCGGGGAGGTCGTCGGTCTCGGTTTCGTGTTCGAGTTCGTCAGCCGCGGCGTGGATGTCGGTCGCTTGCGCATCGGCGAGCGCTCGCTCGATGCGCGTGCGGCGCTCGGCTTTGTCGAGGCGCTTCTGGAGGCGCAGCGATCTGGTCGAGGAGGCGTTGGGCGAGGCCTTCGCCGGTGTCGGGGGTGGGAGGGGTGGGGTCGGGCATGTGAGAAACTCCTTTGAGAAGAAAAGCACAAAGCAGAAAGTTGAAAGCTGAAATTCGGAGGCGTGGCGTTGCTTGTCAGAGCCCGATGCGTTAGCGAGGGATGCTGACGAGGCTCTGCGAGTCAGCCGAGATTGATTGGTCAAGGCCAGAGAAAGGCAGATGCACTCGCGGACTCGTGCCTCCCTCGCTGACGCTTCGGGCTCTGACGGGCGAGCGAGATGTCCGCCATTTGCGTTGCTACTCCACTCCTGCGTCTTGCGTGGCGTAGCCGAGTTCGTTGAGGACGCGTGGGGTGGGGACGCCGAGGTCGTGTTTCTGCTTGGCGGCTTGCAACAGGGCCTGCTGGTCTTCGCTGAGGGGGTCGAGCCACTCGATGCGGATCTGGCGGTCGCGCTGCGCGGTGCGCAGGACGCCGGCGTGGTGGAGCGCGGTGAGGATCATCTCACACGCCCGTGTGACGCCGCGGCCGTAGGTGATGCGTTTTGCGCGGTGCGTGCGATGAGGCCCTGCAGCGTGAGGCGCAGTCGCGTTCTCGCTGGAGAGGTTGCCGATCTTGGCGCGGACGACGCCGGTAGCGAGGGGCGGGACGCCGCTGAGCTTGTCGAGGGCTTCGCGGATCTCGTCGACGTGACGGTCTTCGCTGGGGCTCGCGGCGTCGCCGCCGAAGGAGGTGATGGCGGCGTCAGGATTGTCGGTGCTGAGGAGGACGCCGGGCCCGACGGGCGTGCGCTCGAAGCCGTCGATTCCTTTGGCGAGGTACATCTTGAACGACTGCATGGTGACGCGGTTGGCGCGGTCGCTGAGTCGTGTGTTCAGTTCGTCCTGCAGCGGGATGAGCGGCTCGACCTCGCCCAGGCCGTCGAGGGTGAAGGGCTGTGCGACGTTCTGGATGTGGGCGACGGGGACGACGCCGGGGCTGACGCGGTTGGGCGCAAGACTGAGGACGCGGACGGTGGGCGCGTCGTCGGCCCCCGTGAGAAGCAGCGTTTGGCGGTGTGTGGGTGTAAGGAGTTCGACGATGCGCTGCTGCGGCTGGTCGTCGAGTGTTTCACGCTCGGCGACGATCACGAAGCCGGTGAGCTCGCGCCAGTCGTCGCCGACGAGCGGGATCGCGCGGCGGGGATCGACGGGCGTGACGCGGATGAGGTCGGCGGCGTCGAGGGGGTCGCTGAGGAGGTCGAGTTCGCCCTCCTCGCCGTTCACCTGCACATGCAGATCGACTGCGCCGTAGACATGGCCGAGGAGCGCGGCTTCCTGGAGCATCGCCAGGCCGCCGGAGCGTTCGAAGATCGCTTCGAGCGTGCGTTCGATGAGCTTTGCGGTGCGGTCGTCGGCCGCGGCGCTGACGAGGCGGATGGGCTTGCCGGCGAGGAAGTCGATCATCGCGCCGATGCGCCAGGCGATGTCGTTTTCGATCACGATCTCACGGGCGGAGTTTCGGTCATCGAGGTTGATGCCGACGGCGGAGGGGTTGCGCAAGCGGAGCGGAAGGCCCTGCTGCTGGGCGAGCGCGTAGGAACGGGTGGAGCGCGTGGGCGCTGCGGGGGTGAGCGGGTTGCGGTAGTAATCCCAGAGGGCGCCCAGACGGCGCTGGGTGCGGGCGTGGTTGATAAGGGCCGTCGCGAGGACGCGGGGATTGGCGCCGGCCTGCGCGACAGGGGCGAGCGCGGCGGCGAGCGCGTCGGTGTTGTGGTGGGCGTGCATGGTCGGCTCCGCGCTTGAGTCCCGTTGGTCGGGAGGTCTCTGGCGGGGCTTGCGACCGCGTCGCTTGCGATGCCCCGTCACAAAGGGGCGGAAGGCGCACGGCGCGCGTGCGCCGTGTGACTTTTGGGTTCGACGCGGAGGGGAGAAGTGGAGGTGTTCTGCTTGGGATCGCGCGATTTTTGAGGAGTTTTGGAATTTCGGGGAGTAAGGGTGGTTTTTGGTGCGCCGCGCGCGCAAAAGACGTCACTTTGTGTTAAGACGTGGAACTCGAAGGAGGGAAGAAGGGCTCGAAGATCTCAAAGAAGGAAAGGGAACGCGGAGGCGCGGAGAAGCGCGGAGGACGGGGAGGGAGAAAAGAGCAGGAAGAAGGAGCCGCGGAGCGGCGGGGTAGTTGCCTGAGCTCCATACGGGGGCGTCTCGAGTCGTCGATTGGCGTGTCTGAGAGGCGCCCTTACGGGGCTCAGTCTTGCTGGCGGCCGTTTACCCACGGCTTGCGCCGTGGGCTATCGAAAGGCGCCGCTCCGCGGCTCAAGACATGCTTTGTTGCGGGCCATGTGGTGCTCATGGCGGCTTCATGCTGTTGGTGCACGGGTGGACATGCTTATGACTACTGCACCCGCTGTTTGTGCGCTGTGGCTGTCGGCCGCGGCGTTCGGTCAGACTTCGACCTTTACCGTGATGCCGGTGGGCACGCCGACGGACTTGGGAGGGATCTCGCTAAGTGCGTCGGGTTCGCAAGGCGTGTTGGGGACGAATTCGTTCTGGGATTTTCCGCAGACGTTTACGCTGGTGAGCGCTGGGGGCGGCGGCGGGGGTGGGCCGGTGGTGACGCGGGTATCGCCGGATGGACAGTGGGCGATCGGGCGGAGCTCGACGCAGAATCGGGCCGCGAGGTTCAGCCGGAGCAATGGATTTGACGCGTTCCCGAATTCGACGAGCGGACTGGTTCCGAACACGGCGTACGCATCGAACTCGGGGAGCAACGTGGTGGTGGGGTACGGGCTGGTGAACGGCGCGACGACGACGGCGTTCATGTGGCAGCAGGGCGCGGGGACGGCGGATCTTGGGGTGGCGACGGGTGATCGCTCGTCGGTTCTGCTGGATGTGAACTCAGGGGGCGACGTGGCGGTGGGGTGGGGTGAGCCGAGCTTTGGCGGCGTGCGCCATCCGCTGGTGTGGCAGGCGGGGTCGGGGTGGTCGCGGCTGAATGTGCCGAGCGGCGGGACGTTGGACGGCGGCGAGGCACGCGGTGTGTCATCGAGCGGCGGCGTGATTGTCGGGACGTTTACAAGTGGGTCGGCGGTGCGCGGGTTCCGGTGGAGCTCGACGGGGCTGATCAGTCTGCCGTCGCCGGCGAATCCGCAGAGCGCGACGCTGCAGACGGAGGCGTGGGACGTGTCGGCCGACGGCGCGTGGACGGTGGGGCAGGCGCAGGACACTGCGCCGGGCGGCGGGATGATCGCGACGCTGTGGGATGCGCAGGGGACGCCGCATCGGCTGTCGGATCTGCTGGGGAGCGAGCAGACGCATGCGCTGTATCAGCTGCGCACGGCGACGAGCGTGAGCGACGACGGCCACACCGTGAGTGGGATCGCGTTCGATCCGGCGACGGGGCAGCTGCGGTCGTACGTGGCGACGTGGACGGCGGGCGGGACCGGCGGCGAATGCGCGGCGGACCTTGGCGGCGCGGGTGGACAGGCGGGTCAGGACGGAGCGCTGGACAACAACGACTTCATCGTGTTCATCAGCGACTTCTTCAACGAGAGCCCGTCGGCGGACTTCGGTTCCGCGGGCGGCGTGGCGGGCGCGGATGGCTTCTTTGACAACAACGACTTTATCGCGTTTATTCAGGCGTTCTTTGATGGGTGCGAGGGGTGAGCAGGCTCAACGGTGAACTGGTTGCGCCGGCTGTTCGAGCGGAAGGACCACGCGTGCCGTGCCGGACCATGCCGAGGCTTTCTCCGTTCGGCCGTGTTCGAGCGAGCGGTCGGTTGAGCGGGCCGGCGCTCCGGTCAGAATGATCTCTACGCGGTTTGGGTCTTTGCTAACCGCCTCGCGGCCACCGTCGTTCCATCGCATGACAGGGCCGATTGTTTTCACTGCGCCGGGGGAGCTGTCGACATAGCACCACCCTTCGCCGAGCACACGGTCGTTCTGCATCACGCGAACGGTGAAGTCGGTGTAGCGGGGAACGTTCGACCAGACCGGGTTGTCCGTGCGGTCGTCGAAGTGGATGAACGGTGTACCGTGCTCGAACTGCAGGCGCGGGCGCAGCGCCGCGAGAACGGCTGCGTTGGTCGCGTCGTCGTTCACGTGCGTCAGGAAGTGGAGCCGGTCGTCGCTCGCGTCGATCGCCACTTGGATCTGCCCGAACGTGCCGATGGGCGAGCCGTCCGAATAGATAACTCCCTGGACCTCGACGCGGTCGGTCGGTCCGGTGCAGGGTTTGCACCGCCAGCTCAGTGAATTTCGGGCGTAGGCGTCGCCACGGCGTTCAAGCCGCGCGTCCCACGGCCAGCGGTCGGGGAGGCGCTGGGGGCGTGTCGGCGCGATCAAGCGTCGGAGGTAGATGTTCGAGCCGATCCCGCCCAGCGTGCCGTTCACGAGGCGTGTTTGAACCTCCGCATACAGAGCAAACTCGATACGGTCTCTCCATGGCGGCGGCTTTAATTGCGGCCATCGCATGTCCCAGTCTCCGAGTGTGTTGAACGGGTCTTCGGCGTACATCGGGGCCAAGGCCGCGAGGAGCGGGCCGGGTACCGCAGCGGCCAGGCCGCGTTCGGTAATGGCGGGCGCCTGCGTGCCGAACCACCCGGCGAGCAGCAGCAGGGCTCCGGCTATGCGCCAGCGTTTGAGGCGCCGTCGGTGGGTCCATTCACGCTCGTGCTTGGCCACGCGGCCGCACTCTGGGCACATGAGCGACGGCAGCCCGTCGACGCAGTAGCCGCATTTTCTGCAACGGCGATTGTGAAGGCGGATCCAGCGCAGTCTGCCTCGGACGCCGACCCACAGGCCGAGGGCGATGAGGGTCCAGCCGGTGGTGATCCAGAGCCATGGGGGGATGGCGGGCACTGGGTGCAGTCTACCTGCAATCACTTACCGCGGCGGACGGTGCCGGGCTTGATGCGGAGGGAGCCGGTCCAGGCGACGGGCGAGGTGCGTGGCTGCTGGCGGTAGGTTTCCCAGGCGATGTCGGTATCGCCCTGGATGTGGAGCTCGAGGTCTTCGAAGTGATCGATGGTGCGCGGGCGGGTGTTGTCTTTCCACCAGACGTTTGCGAAATAGGTTGCGCCGGTGGGCCTTGTGCGCCAGCCGCTCTGGGGGCCCAAGGGGATGTTGGTGGTGCCGAGCGTGTCGTCGCCGCCGAACGGGTTGGCAAGCAGGACGCTGACGCGGAGGCCGGCGAAGGCGGGGAGGTTGGGGTCGGGAGCTGGAGGCGGAGTGGGCGGCACGCCGGGTATCGCGGGCGCGGCGGTCGGCGGCGGGCTGCTCTCGATCCAGACGTCGTGCTTGACGCCCGCGCAGATCACAGGATGGAACGCGGCCTTGACGGCGTCGTTTGACGCCTGATCGTTCTGGAGCGTGAAGAACGTGGCGAGCGGGCGCGTTGCGTCGACGGGAACGGTGAAATCGCCCAGGTCGTAGGTGCGGCGCTCGAACTCACCGGTGACGTGGATGCGCATGGTGGTGGATGGGCCGGCGAAACGGTCGGTGGTGTAGCTGAGGCGCGGGAGGTAGCCGGGGCTTGGTTTGTACACGACTCCGTCGACCGCGACGTCCCACGGCCAGGCGATGGGGAGCTCGAGCCGGTCCGTGACGTTCTCGCGGGTGAGTTCGGCGCAGCGGCGGAGATACCAGTCGGCGAAGGGGTGTGAGAAGGTGCCGTCTTTGAGGCGGGCGATGGCTTCGTCCTGGAGCGCCTCGGAGGCGTTGCGCGGCGCGGGCGTGGTGGCGGGCGAGGTTGCAAACAAAGCCAGCGTGTTTGAGCCCTGGTTGTACATCTGGCCGTCGGTCTTTGGCGCGAGGAATGCCAAGGCCCAGTCGGGGACGCCGCCGGGCCAGCCGCGCTGGATGACCAGCGGCACGCGCAGGAGGAGCCATCCGATGAGTGCGACGACGATTCCGAGCGTGCGCCATCGCCAGCGTGCGGGGGCGGTGAGGAGTTGTCGGTCGCTATGCGCGGCGAAGCCGCACTCGGGGCATTTGCGCGTGGTGAGGCCTTGGGCCGAGTAGCCGCACTTGGGGCAATGCGGGGTCTTCAGGCGTTTGCGGAAGAGCCTGCCGCGGAGGAGCAGGAGGGTGCCGGACGCGATGAGGGTCCAGCCGGTGGTGAGCCAGAGCCATGGGGGGATGGCGGACACCGGGGGAGTCTACAGCATTCGGGTCGCAGCGCACACACTCGCAGAGCCGAGTGTGTGGCACCCGGCGTCACTCGCGAGCTTACGGCAGCGGGTTCTGCAGGTAGATGCGCGGGACGTTGTAGCCGCCGTCGGAGATGCGTCCGAACATGCCGGTGGAGATGTTGCCGTCGTCGATGATGACGTCGATCTGCTGGAGCGTCGCGTCGCTCACCGTGCTGTTGTGGGCCGACCAGTTGGGGCGCGGCGCGGTGGCGGGGCCGTAGACGTTGAAGTCCCAGATGCCGCCGATCGCGGGGGGCGAGTTGATGAACGTCGAGTCGACGTATGGCTCGAACATCGGGGGGAAGGTGCCCAGCGGCCAGTCGGCCGGCCAGCCCTGCCACTCGTAGTAGTACTGCTGGCCGGCGCGCTGCAGCACCTTGAACTGCGCAGCCGTCGCGGTGACGAGCGCACGCTGGCGGTAGTCGTAGTACTTGGGAATCGCGACGCCCGCCAGGATGGCGAGGACGACGATGACGGCGATCAGCTCGACCAGCGTGAAGGCTCGGAGGGTGGAGGGCGTGCGCATGGGGGTTGTTTTCGGCCGATGCGCGGGATGGGTTTATGCGGAGCGATGGTTATCGCACCCAAAGTCACACACTCGCAGAGCCGAGTGTGTGGCACCCGATCTGTTGCCGCATTCAGTGAGCCCCGACGCCCTCGGCGACCGGCGCGTCTTCGGCGCGGACTTTCATCTGCACCTTCACTACGCGCGTGGGGAGCGCGTCGGCGACGGTGAACTCCATGCGCTCGTGCTCGAAGCGCTCGCCCTTGGACGGGATGCGTCCAAGCGTGGTGACGACGAACCCGCCGACGGTGTCGTAGTCGTCGGAGTCGGGGATCTTGACGCCCAGCGGCTCGAGTGCTTCGTTGACGTCGATGATGCGTGCCGCGGCGTCGAGGTCCGCCTTCTTGTCGTCGATTTTGAGGACGACGTCGGGGAGCTCGGCGATGGGGTTCTCGTACTCGTCCTTGATGTCGCCGAAGACCTCTTCGATGATGTCCTCGATGGTGACGATGCCGGCGGTGCCGCCGTACTCATCGGCGACGATGGCGATGTGCACCTTCTTCTCCATCAGCTCCTTGAGGAGTTCCTTGACCGTTTTGGTCTCGGGAACGAAGTAGGCGGGACGCAGCAGCGGGCGGAGCTCGAAGGGCTTGCCGGGCTTGGCGCCTTCGCCGCCGAGCCAGAGCATGAGGTCCTTGACGTAGAAGAAGCCGGCGACCTGGTCGAGGCTCTCCTGGTAGATCGGGATGCGCGAGTGGCGGACCTCGCGGACCTCGCGGATCAGCTTGCCCAGGTCGTTAGTGAGCGCGACCGCTTCGATGTCGGTCCGCGGCGTCATGATCTGCTGCACCGTCAGGTCGCCGAAGCGCATGACGCTCTCGAGCATCGTCGCCTCGTCCTTGGGCAGCGCGCCGGTCGCCTCGGCTTCTTCGACCACCTGCAGGATGTCCTGTTCGGCCTGCTCGGTGTGGTTCTTCTTCTCAACGCCCACCAGGCGGCGGACGACTTCATCGACGACGCGGCCGAGGGTCCAGAGCGGCGTGGTGAGCAGGGCCAAGGCGCGGATGAGCGTGGCGCACGCCATCACCAGCGGGACGGCGGCGTATGTCGAGACCGAGCCCGCCACGACGATCGAGCCGAGCCACAGCAGCGCCACGGCGCCCGCGAGCCCGACGGTGAAGTGCATCACGTCGGGTGTCGAGTCGCCGAACAGGGCCGCGGCCCACCAGACCGCCCCGCCGTACGCGACGGCATCGAAGAACAGGCGAGCGAGCAGGAGCGCGCGGGCGTGCCCCATCTGGTCGTCGAGGATCGCTTCGACGCCGCGCGGCAATTCCTTCAGGCCCTTGCGCTTGGCACGGGCTTCGGCTTCTGCCTTGGTGGCGGAGCGCACCGATGCGCCGAGCGAGCCGAGGAAGGCGGAGCCGACCACGCCGCCGATGGTGATCCATGCTGCGGAGGTGGTGCTCACGCGCCACCTCGCGCGGCGGTATCGCGGTTGAAGGTGGCGCCGACGCCCAGGAGCGTCAGAAGGCGGTCTTCCTCCGCGTGCATCTTGGCGTACGTGGTTTCTTCGTGGTCGTCATGACCCAGGCAGTGGAGCACGCCGTGGATGATGTAGAGCAACAGCTCGCGCCGGGCCTCATGGCCGCGCGCCTTGGCCTGGCGGTCGGCCTCATCCAGACAGAGAATGAGGTCGGCCTCGACGATCCTCTTGGCGGGTGCGTTGTCCTCTGGGTCGGTCAGGTCGAAGGTGATGACGTCGGTCGTCCCTTCGACGCCGCAGAACTCGGCGTGAGCGGCAGCCATCTCGGCATCGGCGACGATGCGGGCGGAGAGGGCGCCGGTGAGGTTCTGGACCTCCAGCGCGCGGCCCGCCATCTGGGTCAGCCAGTCCAGGTCGGCCTGCGTCAGCCGACCGGTTGCGTCGGTGATGTCGACCGTTCGAGCGGCTTGAGACACCGACCCCATCCCCGGACCTTCTGCGTGGGGGTCGGGAGCGTGGTTGAGTTGGCTGGTAGATCGCGTCAAGGAGTTACCCGGAGCCCGCCTCGTCGGAAGGGTCATCTTATCGCGGGTGGGCGGGCGGCCTGAGGTAGTGTGCATGAAGATGAACCGCACAAACACCTATTGAGCGTGTGCTCGAGTGCGGATGGCGCGGTTTTCGCGCTGTTATCGGGCGTCGATGACCGCCAGCGTGCCCGGATGGGTGGTGGCGACCACCGTCTGCGGGGCGTGCAGGTCGGCGACGACCGCCTCGCCGTCTACTTGAAGGTGAGCCTCGCTGGCAGTGTCGATGCGGATCTCGCGGCCGCGGCGCTGGATGACGTCTGGCCCGGGCCAGCGGGCGCGGAGGCGGGCGAGGGCGGTGAGGGTGTCGACGGAGGTCTCGGCCGGGATGAAGGTGACGCCGAGCTGCCCGTCGGCGTGGTGAACCTCAGGGCAGGGATTGATGCGCAGGGCGTACTGGGCGATGTTGGCGACGACCACCATGCCGCGGCCCTCGGCGACCTGCACGCCGTCGCACCAGACTTTGACGCGGGCGACAGCGGGGCGGGCGAACTCCTTGAGGATGGGCTGGAGGTAGGCGCCGTGCCCAGACGCCTTGTTGCGGAGGGAGTGGAGGCGGTGGACCACGCTGGCGTCAGGCCCGATCGAGCCCATCAGCAGGAACATGATGGGGGAGGCCTCGCTCGGCCCGTTCTGCCCCGCGGTCATCCAGCCGACGTCGGCGTGCAGCACGCGCCGGCGGGCGAGCGCGCGGATAAGCCTGCCCATGTCGCGGTTCATGCCGAACTCGCGGGCGAAGAGGTTCTCGTTGCCCGCAGGCACGTGATAGACGGGCGTACCGGTCTTGATCGCGGCGTGCGCCACGCTGCGGAGCGTGCCGTCGCCTCCAGCAACGACCACCGCGTGCGCGCCGCTCAGCGTCGTGACGAGATCGACCGCGGGCAGCCCGGGCCCGATGTTGACGCGCTGAGGGTGCAACCCCATGTCCGCGGCGGCAAGAGCCGCAGCAGCCTGGTCGGCGAGAATCATGCCGCGGCCGGAGCCGGAGCGCGGGTTGGCGAAGACGGGGACGCGCACGAGGGCGAGGTTAGTCGTGTCATCGCGCGATTTGAATAGGAGCCGAGGGCTGTAAGGCCCAGGCCGTTGCGGTGCGAGGTCCCGACGAAAAAGAAGCCGGCCCCTTACGGGGCTCGGCTCTTATGGGCGTGTGCGTTGCTGTTTGCCGGCGCTTGCGCGACGGCGTTCAGGCCGCGGACTTGGCCGGCGCGCGAGCCGGGGTCGGCGCCTTGACGGTGCGGCGGGGTTCCGTGGTCGGGGCGTCGTTCACCTTGAAGACGGCGATCAGGTCGTTGAGGGTCGCGATCTGGCTCGACATCTCCTCGGCCGAGGAGGCGAGCTCCTCGCTGTTGCCCGCCGACTGCTGCGTCACCTGGTCGAGCTGGCTGACGCCCTGGTTTACCTGGCTGATGCCGGTCGCCTGTTCGGTGCTGGCGGATGCGATCTCGGCCAGCAGGGCGTTGACCTTGTTGGTCGCCGAGTTGATCTCTTCGAGCGCGGTGCCGACGCGCGAGGCGATCTGCACGCCGTTCTCCGAACGCTTGACCGACTCCTCGATCATCGTGGCGGTGTTCTTCGCCGCCTCGGCCGAGCGCTGAGCGAGGTTGCGGACTTCTTCGGCGACGACGGCGAAACCCTTGCCGGCTTCACCGGCGCGGGCGGCCTCGACGGCTGCGTTGAGCGCGAGCAGGTTCGTCTGGAAGGCGATCTCGTCGATCACCTTGATGATCTTGCTGATCTCGGCGCTGCTCTGCTTGATCTCGTTGACCGCGCCGGTCATTTGCGTCATTTCCTGCTGGCCGCGGTCGGCGGCCTTCTTGCTCTCGCCGGCGAGGTTGCTGGCCTGACGCGCGTTCTCGGCGCTCTGCTGAGTCTGGCCCGACATCTCCTCGATACTGGCGCTGATCTGCTGCAGGCTGCTTGCCTGCTCGCTCGCTCCCTGGGCCATCGACTGGCTGGCGGAGGCGATCTGTGCGCCGCCGGCGTCGATCTGCCCCGTGCCCGACTTCACCTGCGTGACCAAGTCGTGCAGGGTGGTGGTCATCTCATTGAAGGCGGCGGCGAGGCTGCCGATCTCGTCGCGCGTGGTGACTTCGACGCGCCGCGTGAGGTCCTTGGCGCTCTGAATTTCCTGAATCTCGCGGTTGATGCGCTGGAGCGGCAGCACGACGCTGCGCCCAAGGATCGTCGCAAGCACGGTCGAGAGGATCGCGCCGACGGCGATCGCGATCCACGCCGTGACTTGCACGCGCGAACCGACGACCGCGGCACGGGCGGAGGCGTCGCTCACTTCCTTCTCGATGGTGTCGCCGAACTTCTCCATTCGCTCTTCGAGCTGAGAGAAAGCGCTCTTGAACGCGGGCATGTCGGCCTCGGCGCCGGCGCGGTCGGCGCCGGCCTTGGTCACCATCGCCGCGGCCGCGCTCAGGTACTTGTCCATCGGTTCCTTCAGCTCGGTGCAGGTCTGCTCGACCGCCGAGCTCAGCGGCAGGGCCTGCACCTCGGCGATGGCCGCCTTGAAGCTGTCGGTATGCTCCTTCAAGTCCTTCTGTACGTCGTTGCGCTCCTCGACCGTCGTGGCGAGCATCGCGGCGAAGACGTCGGCACGCAGCGCGTCGTGCATCATGTCGGCCTGCATCTGGTTGCGCAGCGCCACCGCGGTCGCATCGGCTTCCTTCATCGCGGTGGTCGAATGGCGGGCGGAGATCACGGCGACAGCGCCGAGACCACCCACAAGGCCAAGGCCCAGGACTGCTTGCAGGATGAACTTTGTGCGGACGGAGCGGAACATGTGTGCGGATTCCTTGCTTCGGGGGGTGCGAACGTGCGCGGATAGATCGGGGTGCGCTCAGAACGCCTGAATCGGCGTGGGCTGATTGAGTGCAAGCGACATGTACCACAGCCGCTCGGGTCGTACGTGTGCCCACACGTTCGCGGGTATCCGTGACGTCCGCGCCCGGTTATCCGCATTCGCGCAGCAGGCGTTGTTCCTGCGCGCTCGAGCCGCCCGCGTTCCTCGCCCGGCGATGATCATCTTGCTGACACCGCTTGAGCGCCGACGCCACGCCGCTCTTTGCGCACGTGGTGGAGTCTCTCCGCTTCTGCCCGACGTGAGTATGGATGGAGTCTGCTGGAGCCCAAAGCACCTATCGAGGGCCGCCGGTACGGAACTTGTGCGGGGTTCTGCGCGGCGCAAAGTTCCCGGCTTCTCGTACGAATTCGCCACCGCGTCGCGAATGGAACTCACCCGCCGCGACATGCGTTAAACTGAAGTATGAACCATCTGGCGTGCGCGGCAGTGATCGGTGCGGGCTTTGTCCTCGCGGGCGCGGGGCAGCCGGCGGGGGGAGGTGGGGCAACTCCGTCCGTCCCTGCATCCAAGCCCGCACCGGCGACGCAGCCGGCCGGCGGTAAGACGCCTCCCGCATCCGCCTCCCACGACAAGGACTTCGAACCGCTCCTGCTGAAGGTGCGAGCGGCGCTCGATCAAGCGGGCTCCGGCGGCGACGCGACCGCCGCCGCCGCGACGGTCTCCACGCTCTGGGACTGGACCTGCGTGAACGTGCCGCTCGATCGGCCCGAAGTGTTCATGGAGGTCGGCGCTGCGCAGCGCCTGATGACCTTCGTCAAGGCGATGAAGGGGAATGCGGCTCAGCAGGCGGCGATCGTAAAGCTGTTCGCGCTTCGCCGCGTTTGTGCGATGCGCTGGTCTACCAGGTGGCGAGCCAAGGTGAGGACCCCGGCGCGGTGTTCGCCGTGCTGTCGACGCTCTCGGGCAAGTTCCCCGCCAAGCAGCTTGAAGAGATGGCGAGCCTTACTGCCGCCATCTGCGTCGTCTACGACAAGCCGGTCATCAAGCAGGTCAACGAGAACGCCGGCAAGGGCGTCTCCGCCGTCGACGCGTTCATGTATTACACGCGCTTCGAGAACAAGATGATTTTCTCGCCGCGCACCATGCCCACTGAACTGCTGATCTTCATGATCGACCCGGGTGCGCAGCTCGACGAGCTCGCCTGGGCCATGGACAAGTACGGCGGCCAGCGCGAGATCGGCCCGCGCTACAGCGAGATCCACTACGACAACGACCACTTCAAGCGCGGCAAAGAGAAGAAGATCGACACCGAGGGGTTCAATCTCCAGAACATCAAGAAGTACGGCGGCATCTGCGCCGACCAGGCCCACTTCGCCAGCACCGTCGGCAAGGCCGTCGGCGTCCCGGCCGTTGTCGATAGCGGCCAGGGCGAGGGCGTGGGGCACGCGTGGCTTGGATACCTGAAAATCCAGGGTCACGGCGCCGAGTGGAACTTCGACACCGGGCGCTACGACGAGTACGAGAACATCCGCGGCAGCGTGCAGGATCCGCAGACCGGCACCGAGATCTCCGACGGCGCGCTCGCCCTCTCCGCCGAGGCGATGAGCGTTCCCGAGCAGGCTCGCTGGGCCAGCACCGCGCTGGCCGACGCCGCGGCACGGCTCGCCAAGATCAACGCGTCGCCGTCGCCCGCGGGCCTTGAGCTCCCCGCGCCGTCGCGCCCCGCACCGCCAAGGCCGACGACCGTCTCGCGATGCTCCGCGCCTCGCTCACGCTCTTCCCCGCCAATCACCGCGCGTGGAACGTCGTCAAGGGCATGGCCTCGGCCAAGGAGCTTTCGGTCCAGCAGAAGACCGAGTGGGCCGGCGCGCTGCAGTCGATGTGCGGCGACAAGTACCCCGACTTCACCCTCGCCGTCCTCACGCCCATGGTCGCGTCGATCGATGACGTCGCCGTGCAGGGCAACGTCTGGGAGACGCTCTACAAGAAACTCCGCGCCAACCGGCCCGACCTCGCGGCCCAGGTGCTCATCGAGCAGGGCAAGATGTGGGACAAGGCCGGCAAGCCCGACAAGGCGTACGAGAGCTACACCGCCGCCGGCTACCAGTTCATCACCAAGAGTCCCGCGTCGGTCGAGGCGCTTGAACTGTGCGAAGCGATGCTCAAGACCCGCGGCGCTCCGGGCGAGTCGGTCAACCTGTGGGCCAATGCGTGGCGTCGCTTGAGCAAGCCCGGCAGCATGGCCCAGGAATTCCTCACCCAGAGCAACTGGTACAAGGTCGGCAGCCGCTACGCGCGATTGCTTGAGACCAGCGGCCAGGACAAGAAGGCCGAGCAGATCTGGCGGGCGCTGGGCGAGGACGAAAAGTCAGTCCAGCGTCGCGATCGGCAGCGCGACAAGCAGGCGCACTGATCACGGCCAGGCGCCTCGCGGCCGTATAGCTGATCCTCCCATTTGGGGAGCCGGCAAAGCGTGGCAAATTGGGCGCTTTGCGTCCTCGGCGATCCTTGAAGATCGGTCTTGGGAAGTCGGTGTGACGGCTTCCGCGACCCGCGTCAGAGGGCCCACGAGCCCGCTCAACCCGGGGTTTTCTCGGGCATTTCCTTGACGCTTAGGTGCCCCGTGGTATCTTGATAGCGGTTTCGGCGTTCTTGTCAGGTCCGCCGAAGCTCTGCCGCATGGCTTCTTGGCCACGCGTCTAGGCAAACTGTGTCGTTGCGCTGCGTGTGTGTGTGGACGCCGAGGCGGTGTTGTCCTTGGCCGGCGCGACGGAGATCAAACCCCGGCGGGAGCGTTCCCGGCGGGTCTAGGGAGGAACGTCAGATGAAGATCGCTGCTCTTTGTGTGCTCGCGCTCGCCGGCTCTGCCTTCGCGCAGACGATCGACGGCTCGCGCGACGCGTCGTACACCTCGCTGTTCAACCAGAACACCCAGACCGGCTTCGGCGACAACTTCTCCGAGCTGGACAACTTCTCCTGGTCCAGCGACGGCACCAACCTCTACCTGTTCGCCGGCGGCAACATCGAGGCCAACGGCAACCGCATGGTGTTCTTCTTCAGCACCAGCAACGCCGGCCAGAGCACTCTGAGCGGCCTCGGCGGCGGCGACTTTGACCGCATGCACGTGACCTTCGACAGCGGCTTCGGCGGCGCGTCGCGCTGGGTCTCGTTCAACCAGGCCAACGTCAACCAGGTCTACGGCAACGCCGGCACCTTCAACGGCACCAGCTGGAGCGACGAGTACGTCGGCAACAGCACCACCGGCGTCATGGGCTTCAACCCCAACGGCACCAGCGGCATCCAGGCCATCCTCAACAACTCCAACACCGCCGGCGTCTCCGGCGGCAGCGGCGCGGGCGACTCGGGCGCTGCAGCCCTCGTCGGCACCGGCCTTGAGATGGTCATCCCCCTCGCCTGGCTCGGCTACACCGGCGGCGAGATCCGCATCGCCGGTTGGGTCAACGGCGGCGACAACAGCTACGCCAGCAACCAGTTCATCGGCGGCTTCCAGGGCGGCCAAGGCAACCTCGGCGGCGACGGCAACGGTAACTACACCGGCAGCGCCGCCTTCGACCTCAACGACTTCGACGGCGACCAGTTCGTCACCATCGCTCCCACCCCGGCGCGACGGGCCTGCTTGGTCTGGGCGCTCTGGCCCTCGGCCGCCGTCGCCGCTGATCCGTTCTTTGTCTGACAACTCCTGCCGGCGTTGATGTGGGGGGGCCGGCGACAAACCAGCGACAAGGGCCGCGCAAGCGGCCTTTGTTGTTTAAGAGCCCCGAGCGCAAGCTCGGGCGCGATGCCCCAACGTGTACCAGGCCAGTCCGATTTGTTCGCACGCCCACGAACGCGGTATTGAAGGTCCGCGCTTTGCTTCTTACGGCTGCGGCTCCACCAGATCCTTCGGCGGCGTCGCTTTGCGCCCGGGCTCCGCGAGTCGCTGGATGACCGGCTTCACACGCATGTTTCCGACCCACGCCTTCGGTCGCTCGCCTGAGCGGTCGTGCTGCCACCCGAAGCGGTAGAGCTCCGCCGCGCCGTCAAGCGTTCCTCGCAGCTCGATCTCCACCGCGTCCATATGCGCGAGTACTGTGTTCGCCTGGGACTTTGTGAGCAACAACTCATCCGCGTAGCCGCTCGATGTGCGCGTCGGATAGCAGCCGAACCTCTGCTTCGCGACAGGCTTTCCCTCCACCAGCACAACACACTCACACCGCGCAAAGCACGGGAGCGTGAGCGAGCCCGTCGTCGCGTGGACAACCAGCTTCACGCCGGGCTCGTCCCCGCCTTTGATCGTCAGCGTGGGCCGCACGACATCGGAGATCGCCGCATTCAATTCAGGTGATTCAACCGGCTCCATCAGTTCATTGGCAGGCAGAGAAAAATCCACTTTCCTGTCGAGCGTTCTCAGTGTGTACCCGTGAGAAGCGATGACCACCGTGATCTTCCCTGCCACCTCGTCAGCCCCCGTCACAATCGCATCAAGATATGAGCGGCCGACTCCGCCCCCGGCCGCGACGTCCTGCGGGTACTCAAGCGCAGCCGGCACAAACCCCTGCAGTTTCGCCCAGAACGGGGGCGTTCGCAGGTTCGTGTCGACAAGCGACAGCGTCTCATGGTGCACGCGTCGCAGATAGAGCGACGCCGCGCCGTTCGACATCTCGCGGGCAGTGAGCCGTCGATCAAGCTCGGCGAACAGTGCGCGGCTCGCGCCCTCTTCCGTCGATCCCACGATCGGCGTCGGCAGGCTGTACCGGCCCGGGCGATCCAGCCATGCCTTCCAGGGGTCCTCGCGCGGTGTGACGAACGCCAGCACATAGTCCGGCACACCGCCCGCCCAGCCGTGCTTCACAACCTCCGGCACTCGCGTCGCGACCGGCGCCGCCAAAAGCAGCACAGCCCCGATCGCCCGCAGCGCCAGTCCCGTTCGTCGCTTCACCAACTCCCGCTCGCTCTTCGCCACCCGGCCGCACTCAGGGCACTTGAGTCCGCCGAGCCCCACCATGTCATACCCGCACCCGCGGCACAACCGCCCGCGTTTCTTGTTCGGCCGCAGGCGCCCCAGCGCAAGCAGATACACCCCGCACATCGCGAGCACCCACCCCGCCGCCAACCAGACCCATTCCGGCACAGATGACACGCACGCAGTCTACCCATAAGAGCCTCGTGCGCAAGCACGAGAACTATGCGCGAATCACACAATGCCCTTCGGCCTCTCTGCGCCCGACCGCTCACGCCCTCACCTCTCCAATACACTCGCCCCCATGCCCGCTCCCGCCGACACACGCCATCCGCGATTCCGTCGCACCATGTTCATCGCCGCGGCCGTCTCGTTCCTCGGCTTCCTCTGGACGATCTGGATGCTCGTCCACTTCAACGGCGGCAACGCGTCCTTCCGGTTCGGTGCCGGCACGATGATCAAGATCGCCTCGATCGCACTTCCCGGCCCCGTGCTCCTCGCGTTCGTCGGTTGGCAGAGCCGAATTGGCCTCTGCCGCGTGATCGGCTGGCTCTCGTTCCTTCCCGTGCTGTTTCTGTGCGGCGCACTCGCGGTCTATTCGTCGGTCGAACTCCGCCCTCCGTTCGCCCCCGCCGACTACGACGCCGCAGTGAAGGACGCTGAGGCCGCGACGCTCGACCTCCTCGACCGAGACACCATGGCCGTGCGGCGCGTGAAAGCCGTCCACGAATCGTTCAAGCAACGCCCCGCCACGCGCGAGCTTTGCGAAGAGCTCTTGAAACAAGCCGGCGCCGCGCGAAGACCTCACGAAAACGAATCAAGAGCTTCGGCACTACACCGCGCTCATGGCTTCGCAGTTCGACAAGCATGCCGTGAGCAGCGTGCGAAGAGACGAGTACGTTCGCCTCACCAGCGTCGGCGCCAAGATGGATGCGTACATCCAGGCGGAGACGCTCACCATCGCGGCCGTCGCATCGCTCGAAGAACGCCTGCGACTCCTGACAAAGCACTGGGGCGCCTGGCGCTGGCAAGACTCCGGCGCACCTCTGTTCGACGACGCCGAGCTCAACAAGGTCTACGACGCGCTCGTCGCGCTTGCAAAGATCGTGCCATAAGAGCCTCGTGCGCAAGCACGAGGGCTATGTGCAATTTGCGCAGCACGCCAGATCAACCACGCTCTTGCGCACACCTCTTTCCGCCGCAACACCACCGCCACTATTTACCTTGTGCTCGCGCACAAGGCTCTCATCCAATCGTCCGAGTCACGCTCACCGCCGCGTACATTCCCGCGATCTCCTCGCGAGCCACCGTCCGCGCTGGGTACTTCCCGTTCAACGGCTGCAGACGCAAACGCACGACTGGTGAAGACGCCGGCGCATCCGGCCCGCCTTCACGCTCGAAGAAGACCCGCTTGAACGTCGTCTCTTCGTCGCGCTCGAAGCGCACGAAGCAGTCCGCTCCATCTTTCACCGGCTTGCCCGGTGAGAAGATCACAATGTCGCCTTGGTGATACTCCGGCTCCATGCTGTCACCCACCACGCGGCACGCGAACGCGTCGGGGTCGCGCACGTCCGGGGAACGCACGTACTGGTCCGCCACCCGCGCCGGGTACCCAAGATCAGTGAATTCGCGCGGATACCCCGCCGCAACCGAGTTGATCAGCGGCACCTCTAGCGGCAGTGCGATGGGCGCCGCATCCAGCTTCGCGTCATACGCGCGCCCACCGGCGTCGCGCCCGACGAGGTATCACCCGTCGAAGGAGCGGACAGATCTGGAGAGGGAGATGTTGAAGGAAGTGGGGCGGTAGCAGAAAGTGAGGAGGGTGGGGGGGCGATCTGGTTTACCAGCGAAGAAAGCTCGCCGGATTGATACAGCGCGTCGATCCCGCGCTCCTGCACAAGCAACGCCAGGTGCTGCGCCGCCCGATCGCGTTTCGCCAGCCGCGCCACGTGTTCCTTGATCGGCTCCGGCGCGCTCCGCCACGCCGACCGTTCCGCCAGGTCGCCCGGGCGCATCTCCAGCACGCGTTCCACCGCGTCGATCAGCTCCGACGCCGGCGTCCCCGCGTTCGTCCCCGTTTCGATCTGGCTCAGATAGCTCTTGGCGCAACCAACCGCGTCCGCCAGTTGCTGCAGCGTCACGCCGCGCATCTGACGCTGCATCCGCATCGCCTCGCCGAACCCCAATGCCCGCGGCAGCTCCCACGCCGGCTCCTTTGAGCCCGGCACGGTCGCCAAACCCGCGTCGATCGGCGGCTCGATCTTCCTCCGCTTCCGCGGCGGTGGGCTGAATGGCTTGCGGTGCGGATTGACCTTGCCTGACGCAATCGCCTGAGCCAGATCAGGTGGGGGCGGGGGACGCTCAGGATGTGGATAGCGGGACGGCACCGGCAATACCCCTAACTTAAACGAGTGTATCCGAACAATTCCGATCAAAACCCAAACATTCTACTGGTTCATTCGTCTGTTTTATGGTAAACTTTGATGTAGGTAAATCAAGAGGTGATCAAAACAGTTGAAGGGGGCTCAAATGAACTGCGGAGCGGCTCATTATTCAGATCGCGATCCTACCGCACGCCGAACAATTGTGCAAGGAAATTGTTCGGTTTTTCCGCCGCCACGGGTCTCGCGAGCCCTGCCCAAAGTCGGGGCTGAGCTTGCCGTCAGCATTGCTCGCCGAGCCACTCTGCTCGACCCCGCCGACCGCCTCCTGCTCGAACAGCTCTACGCCAGCGGCTGGCCCGCCACGCGCGTCGCGGCTCTCCGCAGCGAGCACGTTCGCGCCGTCCGAGCCCGCGCCTCCCGCCTGGTCCGTCGCATCCTCTCGCCCGCGTTCCAGGTCGTCGCCACCCGCAGCGACTGCTGGCCGCGCCAACTGCAGCGCGTCGGCAACGCGGTCTTCATCCGTGGTCTCTCCCTCCGCGCCGCCGCGAAGGAACTCGGCCTTTCCTATTTCCGTGTCTCGCAGCACGCCAAGGCCATCCGCGCCATCGCCGAGGCCGTCCGCGCCGAAGACCGTCTCCATCCCGAGCGAGGTGCCGCGTGATCCGCACGCCACGTCGTCTCCTTCGTGATTCGCGCCGGCTCCGACTCAGCGCCACCCTCGGCGTCGACACCGTTGCACGCACCGCCCTCCACGCCCACGCCGCCTCCAGGCTCGCGCTTGCCGCGGCACGGCTCGATGCCGCGCTCCCGCCCGGGTGTGTCGCGCTCGTCACCGGTCCGAGTGGCGCAGGCAAGAGCACGCTCCTCACATCGCTCGCCAACCGCTGCGGCTCCCGCGCGATCGTCGTCCGTCCGCTCTCGAGCGATGCCGATCGCCTGCACGTCGCCGCGCTCTGCAAGCGACTTCCGCTCGACCGCTGGGCCGCGCTCCTCGCCTGCTTCGGTCTCGCCGATGCCGGCATCCTGCTCGGCCGTGTCCGCGACCTCTCCGCAGGTGAACGCGCGCGCCTCGCCATCGCTCACGCCGCCGCGCGTGCGGAAGCGAGCCCAATGCGGAAGCACGGGATGGGAGTTACCCACGAGCCCGCTCTTCCTGAACGCCTTCAGGCGCATCGCGGCTCTTCTGCTCAACATCCCTGTGCTTCCGCACAGGGCTCGTGCTTCACCCTCATCGCCGATGAATGGTGCTCCCTCCTTGACGAGCACACCACCAGATCGGTCGCATGCGGCGCGGCGAGGTGGGCCGCCGAACACAACGTCCGCCTCGTCTGTGCAACCGGGCGGTCCGGCGCCGTGCTCAACAACGTCGATCTGCTCATCACGCTCGACGGCAATGGGGAAGGAGGTGCGCAATGGACGGTCTGCACATCGAACGCGGCAGCCTGAGCGAATACGAAACGCTCGCCCGTTGGCACTACCGCGCCGCCCCGCCTGCTGTCCCCGTGCTCACGCTGCGAGCAGCGCTCGACGACCGGCTCGCCGGCGTGCTCGTCATCGCCATGCCCGTGCTCAACGGTCCGTGGCGAGAGACCGCCTGGCCCGGCTGGCTTACCGATCTCGACAAGCGCGGCGCCGCGCTCGAACTCAACGCCCGCCTCCGCACTATCGCGCGGCTCGTCGTCGCGCCGCCGTTCCGCGCCCGCGGCGTCGCCAGTGCGCTCGTGCGCACTTATCTGCGAAGTCCGCTCACTCACCGCACCGAGGCGCTCGCTGCGATGGGCACGCTTTGTCCCGTCTTCGAGCGCGCCGGCATGCGCCGCGTCGATCGTCCGCCGGGCCGCGCCGAGGCGCGCGTCCACGCCGCACTCCGCATCGCTGGTGTACGCCCGTGGATGCTCGCTGACGCTCGCACACGCAGGCAACTCTCGCGCTCTCGCGACATCGAACACGCCGTCCGCGCCCTCGCAACCGACAGATGGCGACAAGGACGCGACGCACCGACCGTCGAACTCCTCGACCGCCTCTGGCCCTACATCTCAGCGCGCCCCGCCGCCTTCGTCCACGATAAGAGCCGAGGGCCGTAAGGCCCCGGTCGAGCGACCTTCGACGTAATAAGCAGTGATCACCCCCTTGAGGCATAAAGCCGGCCCCTTACGGGGCTCGGCTCTTATGGCCGCGCCGCTCTCTTATACGCCCGCCGTATCTCCGCACCACTCGCCACTTCCGCCGGAGTACTCCCATGCCCAAAGCTCGATCACGCAAGAAGAAGCACGACGAGAACGACGACTTGGACAACGTGCCCGAAGGCGACGCGCCTGGTCGCGGTATCTCCATCCCCCAGACCCCCGACGCACTCGCAGAGTTCGTGCGCAAGGAGATGGGCGTCCACGTCGCCCCCTCCGCGCTCATCGATGGGAGCGACGGCCCCCTCGCCTATCTCGTCCACTCCTTTTTCGAAGGGCGATTCACCATTCTTCCCGATGGTTCGGTGATCGATCACAACGAAACAAAGACGCCTCGGCCGCCCGGCGACTGCGTCGTCTGGGCCAACCGCGGCGGCGGAAAGACGTTTCTCGGCGCCATCGCCACCGCCCTTGACATGATCTTCAAGCCCAAGATCGAGATCCGCATCCTCGGCGGCTCGGCCGAGCAGAGCCGACGCATGCACGAGCACCTCCGCGCCATCTTCGAGCGCGAGCAGTTCCAGCACCTGCTCGACGGGCGCTCCACCGACACCCGTGTCCGTCTCATCAGCGGTTCGCGCCGAGATCCTCTCCCACAGCGAACGCAGCGTCCGCGGCGTGCGCGTCCAGAAACTCCGCTGCGACGAGGTCGACCTCTTCGACGAGGAACTCTGCGCGCAGCGCAACTCGTCACCCGTTCCCGGAGTCCTATCCCGGGCCCCTGGGGCAGCGAGGTTCTCGGCGTCATTGAAGTCCTCAGCACGATGCACGTGCCGATGGGCATGATGTGGACCCTCACCCGAGAATCCGGGCGAGCGCAGAAGTGGGCTCCGCCCCCCTCTCCCGGCTCTGCGGGAGAGGGTCGGGGTGGGGGCGCATTTGATGAGGGCGCAAAGCTCACGGAAGAGGCAGAAAGGCCCCCTCATCCGCCCGCTCAGAGCCGCGGGCACCTTCTCCCGCAGAGCCGGGAGAAGGGGGCTCGCATCCTCTTCAAATGGGGCGTCGTCGACTCCCTCGAACCCTGCGACCTGGCCAACGACTGCGACACGTGCTCGCTCAAAGAAGAGTGCGGCGGTAAAGCCAAGCAGCGCACCAAGGGCGGCCACATGACCATCCGCGACGCGCGCGCGTTCTGAAGCAGCGATGCAGTCACGCGGTCTGGCGCAGCGAGATGCTCTGCCAGGAACCCAGCCGCCGCGGCTGCGTCTACCCCGAGTTCTCGCCGGATGTGCACGTGCTGGTGCGCGACGTTCCCTCGCCTCGCAAGAACGAGCACGCCGACCCGGTCGTCGCGGGCATGGACTTCGGCGTCCGCGCGCCGACGGTCATCCTTTGGGCGCACGCGGCGCCCGACGGCACGCTCACGGTGATCGACGAGTACGCGGAGGAGGGCCGCACGCTCTCGCACCACATCGAAGCTCTCCGCGTCCGCCCCTGGGGCGTGCCGGCGTGGATCAGCATCGACCCCGCGGGCATCGCCCGCAACGAGCAGACCGGGGTGAGCAACTACACGGCGATGCGCAATTCGGGCTTCGCCGTGCGAGCGCGTCGCTGCTCGCTGGGCGAAGGCCTCGAAGCCGTCCGCAAACGCCTCGCGCCGGCGGAGGGTCCCTCAACACTCCGCATCTCGCCGCGCTGCACAAGACTCATCGAATCGCTCGCTCGCTACCACTATCCAGCCAACCGCCCCGCCGACGAAACCCCTGAAAAAGACGGTCATGACCACTGGTGCGACGCCCTCCGCTACATGGTCGTCAGCCTCGACAACAAAGGCGTGGGCGTGGGAAGAAGTGGGTGAAGAAGTAGTTAGGGAATAGGGGGTAGGGAATAGAAAAGCAGTCAGAGTGCGTTATCGGGATCGAGCGAACGAATGAGGCCGGCAACGATCCGCTGGCACTCATCGATCATCTCTCGCAGCTTTGTGTAAGAGGGTTGATCAGCAAAGCCGAGATCGAATGCCAACTGCGCCTGCGTATCGATTTCGTGGAGCGAGCCACGCGCGATTTTCAGAAATCGCACATAGTCAGCGCGTCCGCCACGGCCGTACCCCTCGGCAATGTTACTCGACACAGATACGCCGCCCCGGCGCAACTGCGAAGTAAGCCCATATCGCTCTGAATCCGGGAACCTTCCTGTCACCCGGTACAACTCCAGTCCCAGCTCATACGACTTGCGCCAGGCAATCAAATCACGAAATCCACCGCCGCCAGTGCTCGCCATGCCATCCTCCTTGTGCAACCGTCTCCCCCTCCTCTACTCCCTATTCCCTAGCCCCTATTCCCTCTCTTACGCATTCAGCAGCTTCGGATACACCTGCACCAGCAGATAGAAGACCACCGCCAGCGCGATCATCCCCAGCACGATCTGCACGGTCATCACCACCACCGCCGTCCAGTACCCCGTCAGCGTCTTCACGCGAACGGCCTTGTATGCCACTGCGATGAAGAAGCTGATCGGGATCAGCAGGAGGTACCAGAACGAATGCGCGTTGATCGGATCCAGAAACGGACGCCACGGCCCCGCCGCCGCGAGGGTGAGGAGGGAGGTCATTGGTCGTCTCCTTCGTCCTCGTCGTGCCTGCGCCGGTTGAAGGCGCAGTCGATGATCGCGATCAGGTTCAGCATCCCCGCCAGCGTGCACGAGAGCGTTCCCACCTCGGCCACGCGAGCCAGCGGCTTGACGTACGGCGGGCGGTCCGCCGCCGTGCTCATCCGGCGCTGTCCAGTCAGCGGATCAGTGAACTCGATGGGGTTCTTGTTCGCGTCGTCGCGCACCTGGATCGGCGCCCCCGTTCGCGGGTCGCGGATCTCGTTGGGCTTCGCCGTTCGCAGCGCGAAGTCTTTCCCCATCGGCTCGAGCACCTTCAGGTGCATCTGGTGGTAATAGTCCACGCCGAACGCGAGCGGCCCGCAGAACATCTGGCCAAGGAACCACACCGGGTCGCCGTCGGTCTTTGCAAACGGCGGTTTCTTCCCCGTCATGGAGCAGAACTTGGTGATGTACCAGCCGCCCGAGTCCACCGCGTCGATCCCCGCCGTCAGAACGCCGGTGAGGAAAAGTCCCAGCACGCCCACCGCTACAAGCACGCCGCGGCGCCGCTGCCCCAGGTACCAGTGCCCAAGGCCCGGAAAAACGAGTGCGAGCAACGCGGCCAGCGGCTGCGGTGAGTCCTGGGGGTGGTCGTCTGAACGGCTGCTCATCGTGGATTCGGGCCCGGGCGGAGGAAACAGGGAAGAGTGGAACGGGTGAAACGACGCTCACGCCGAACCGCCCGGGAACGCGGTTGACTGTCGGAGTGACGGGCGTAGCCTAGGGGCACTTTGGCCGGAACAGCGGCCCGGTTCGTGTCGAATACCGCGTGGGGAAGCACCAAGGGCATAGGAGCGCGGCCGCCGGAAGCGGCGCGAGAGGCAGATATGAGTCAGAGCACGGAGACGGCGCGGGGTAGTTGGCTGATGCGTGAAGCGGCGGACGGTCAGGCTCTTGAGCCCGCACCCGTCCCCGGCCGGTTCGCGTTCCCGGACCCGCTGGCCGCCAAGAAGCCCGGTAAGAAGGACGAGCCCGCCGAAACCCCCGGAAAGGGCAAGGACGAGGGGAGCGAGGGTTCGGACGACGACTCGGACCTTGAGTTCGAGGACGACGACGACGTGCTCGACGACGAGGAAGAAGAAGACGAAGAAGAGGCCGAGGACGAGGAGGAGGGGGAGGACCTTGACGACGAGGACGGCCTTGACGACGAGGAAGAAGAAACCAGCAAAGACGAGGATGAGGAAGAGGACGACGACGACCTCGAGTACGCAGAAGACGACGACGATTACGGCGGCGGCTTTGACGATGAAGAGGAAGACGACGAGGTCTGACCTCGCGCCAGCCTGACCGGACGGCTCCGGACGCGGCGGCGCGGGGGAGCCCGCGTCGGCAGGAGCGTTCGCCGTGGACCAGCAGTACAACGACGATGTTCAGAGTGCGTCATTCCCCTTCGAGTCAGGCTACACCGGCGCTGAGCGCGGCCGCGGGCCGGGCCGGCGGCTGAGCGATTTCTCCCGCGCCGCCGAAGAGGGCGAGCTGACCAGCGAGCAGTTCCTGTTCGTCAAGGCGATCGAAGAGTTCAAGAAGGGCAACAACAAGACCTATCCGTCGTGGACCGACGTGCTCGAGGTCGTCCGCCTGCTGGGTTACCGCAAGACCGGCTCCAGCGAGTTGGCCATCCGCGGGGCCGACGACTTCACTGAGAAGCCCGACGCACCCAGCAACGTCCGCCCGCGCGGCTGGGAGAAGCGGTTCACGCCGCCGAAGAAGGCCGCCTGAGGCCGGAACGCGGAGGCGCGGAGAGCGCGGAGGACGCGAAGGAAGACAGTTTGTGGGCGACCGCGGTGCGGTCGCCTTTTCTCTTTGGGCGCATTGCCTTTCTCCGTCTGCTCTGTGCTTCTCCGTGCCTCCGCCTTCCTGTCTTGAAATGAAAACGCCTCTTTGGCGGAGGCGTTCGGTGCGAAACGAGGAGCAGTCACCTTGTGCTTGTGCACAAGGCTCTTATGAGCGGCGGCGGCGCATCGCCAGCGGTGCGCCCGCCAGCAGCAGGGTCGCAGCGCCGGGCGTGGGGACGAGCGTGACCGTCAGGTTGTCGATGCCCCACGACTCGTCATCGCCCGCCTGCCAGCCGCCGCCGGAGGCGAAGAAGGTGATGGTGAGCGTCGAGCCGGTGTGGGCGATGTTGTGCAGCGACGGCTCGAACGAGAGGTCGTACGCGCTGTCGCCCCACGAGCCGTTGAAGCCGAGCTGCGTGTTGTACACAAGCTGGCCGAGGTTGTAGTTGTTGCCGCCCGAGGCGTGCGCGAAGGTCGCCTGGAAGACGGGGCTGCCGTCGACGGCGATGTTGAAATAGTCGGGCGAGGGGTTGCCGTTGTCGCTGTCCCACGAGTCGATGACTGCGAGCAGGCAGTCGATGCTGATCGACGTGTGCGCGCCCAGGCCCGTCAGCGTGAGCGTTGTGGCCGTCGCGGGGTTGCCGCCTGCGTCGTTGCGCAGCAGGTTGTTGCCGAACCCCCAGCCTGAGTAGCCCTGCGAGCCCTGGATGCTGCCGGCGCCGGTGATTTCGGCGGGCATGGCTCCCTCGAAGTTGTTGCTGAAGACGACCTGGGCCGACGCGAGCGACGAAGTCGCAGCGACCGCCACGAATGCGAACGAGTGACGCATGTGCGTATCTCCCTTCGGTCGGTTGTTGCCGACAATCCGATAACAACCTACACCATCAACGGGGTAGCGGCAAGGGTGCAGCTGTTCTGAGAAACGGGAATCGCCCGTAGTGGGGACGAGCCCCGTGCGGGAGCACAGGGAGGGTGCAATGAGTCAGAGCCCGACGCGTCAGCGAGGAAGGCGGCACGAGGCTTTGCGAGTGTCGTGTGTTGCGAGAGTCACGGGGCCGATTCGCCGAGCCTCATCGGCCTTCCTCGCTGACGCGTCGGGCTCTGACAAACGGCTCAACAATGCACGCCCGTACCAAAAGCTCGTTACTGGCCGAAGAGGTTCTTCTCGCCGAACATGCCCTTGCTCTCGAAGTAGCCGAGCGCCTCATCGACCGACTTGAAGACGCGCGTGGCGGTCTCGGTGATGAAGGGGCTGGGGTTCTTCTTGGGCTTCCAGACGACGTAGACCTCTTTGGTGTGCTCCCAGGCGTGCTGGAGTTCGCGTTCGACGCCGCTGGAGAGGCCGGGCGTGCCGTTGGGGAGCTCGGGGACGAGGCTCACGATCATGTCGGACTGATCGATGAGCTTGAAGTCGCGCATGTAGATCTGGCCGTCGATGTCGCCCGCGATGTCGAGGATCTGGCGGACCGAGACCTTGATGTTCTCCGCTCCCGCGACGCGCGAGCCGCCGAACTGGTGGGGGACCACCTCGATGAACTCCTTGCCGTCGCGGGCCGCGGCGATGGCGCGGTCGAGCAGCAGCTTCTCGTCGACGTCGCCGGGGTCGAAGGTGATGAAGTGCTTGGCGAGCTCGGCGCGGAAGTGGTCGATCTCGGCGAGCACGTCGGGCATGTCGACGACGTGGCTCATGGGGAACGACGGGTAGACCTTCTTCATTTTCGGCCGGGCGGCGAGACGGAAGAGGGTCTGGCGGGTGTCCTGGTGACGGCCGCGGGAGAGGATGGCGAACTGGCAGTTGGGGAGTGCGCGTGCGACGAGCTCGGTGGCGAGGATCTCTTCCTCACGCCAGACCATGCAGTCCTTGAGCGTGGCGTCGATCTCGTAGTCGGCGTGGAGGCGGTGGTGGACGACCTCGATGTTGTCGACGAGGCAGACGCACAGGTCGGGCTTGAGCGCGGCGATCTGGTCGAAGTCGAAGGCGGCGAAGAGCCCGTGACGCCAGCGGAAGCAGGCGTGCGTGTTGACGATGATGTTCTCTTTGCCTTGCGAGTCGGAGATGATGTCCTTGAAGACGGCGCGGCGGAGCGACTCGAGGCGCGACCAAGGGAGGTCGAGGATGCGTCCGGGGCGGACGTCGCGGGCTTCCTTGTACATCATGTCGCCGACGTGGTAAACGGTGAGGGCCTCGCCCTGCTGGCCGGCGAGGTCTTCGGCGAGCTTGATGTAGGGCTTCTTGTCGTTGCCGATCTGACCGGTGAGGACTACGCGCATGGGGGCCTTTCGTGGGGCGGAGTTTAGGGGCGCGAATCCAGGTAGAAAGGCTGGTTTACCACAGAGCCGTGTGGAACGGAGCGGAGCGAAGTGGAACCGGAAGACAGGTAGTCGGGCAGGTTGAAAACCTGCCCCACGACACAGAGGCACAGAGAAGAGGGTGAGAGAAGAAAACGAGGCAGGCGTGTGGATGATTTTTGGTTTCAGGACGGTGGCTTGTGCGGCTATAGCCGTGTGCGTGAGAGCGGTGTTTTTCTGTAAACTGCCGTCGGCCTCTTTCCTCCGCTCTGGAGACTCCTCAATGACTCACCGTGTTGTTCGTGCTCTTCTGCCGCTGGCAGTGTTTGTCGTGTTGCTGCTTCCGTCGGTGGCGCGGCGCAGAGCGAGGCGGACCTGTACGACAACGGCATCTCACTGCTGGGACAGAACAAGTTCGCGGAGGCAGAGGCGGAGTTCCGCAAGGCGATCCACATCGAGCCGCGGTATAAGGGTGCGTGGATGGGGTTGGTTCGGGCGCTCGAAGCGCAGGCGAAGCCGGTCGGCGCGGTGCGGAAGATGGCCGACGCGGCCCCCGCCGCATGGGCCGGGCCCGCGCCGGCGCTGACTGATGAGCAGAAAGCGGCGCTGGGTGAAGGTGGGGCGGCTGCCCCAGCGCCTGCGGTTCCTCCTGCTGCGCCTGCGCAGCCTGCCGCGGCGCCTGAGCCGAAGAACGATGCGCCGAAGCCGGTGGTTCCCGCGGCCCCCGCGCGAGTGAATGTGCCGGACGTTCCGCCCGAGCGCGCGGAGATCGTGATGAAGCGGCCCGACGGCGTGCCGGCGGTCGCTGAGAAGAACGGCAAACCGTTCGACGGCGTGAAGGTGAGCAAGTACGACGCGGAGATTTTCTCGCCGCAGCTCGCGTGTGCGCCCGACGGCACCCTGCACCTGGCGTTTGTCGAGCGCCAGGCGACGACGCCGTTTGCGTACTTCGTCTTCCACCGTCAGAGCACCGACGGCGGCAAGACGTGGAGTGAGGCGAAGAACCTGTCTGAGGTGATGCCGCAGTTCAACGTCGGATACACGCGGCTGTGCGTCGATGCGCAGGGCCGCGCGTACGTGATCTGGCGGAGCAGTTTGAAGGAGAACTTCCCGGTGCTCGCAACAGCGGCGGGCAACGGGCAGCACAACCTGGTCTACCGCGTGCTTGAGAACGGCAAGTGGAGCAAGGTGCTCTACGTGCACAAGCCCGGCTCACCCGAGACGCAGAACGACGGGTCGTGCTCGTACATGGCGGTGACAGACGCTTCGGGCAAGGTGCAGGTGATCTGGAACTCCCTGCCGGACATGTTTGATCCGCAGAAGTACGCGGTGCCCAACACTGTGTTTGTGCAGCACGCGTCAGGCATCGGGCGCGGGCTGGTCTTCCAGGCGACGCTCGACGGCACAGCGGCCGCGCAGCCGCGCCAGCTCTTCTGCGCCAACTTCCATGAGAAGCCCGCGGAAGGCAAGTACGGCAAGTACTGCGACGACCTGGATTCGATCGAGGGGTATTGCGACGCGGCGGGGACGCCGCGGTTCATCGCGTGGGTGCGCGGCGAGGCGTACCCCGGCAGCGACAACCAGCAGTACTGCATTTACGACGGCGCGGTGGCCAAGCCGGTGGTGAAGATCCCTCACTGGTACAGCCTCGACGGCAATCCGCCCAAGCTCTTGGTGGATGCGGCGGGGAAAGAGCACGTGATCGCGCTCTACCCGGCGGGCGAGCAGCAGTCGTTCCGCGATTACGTCGTTGGTTCTGACGAGGAGCCGACGACGATCATGAGCGCCAAGGCGCCCAAGGGGACGGCCTACGGGTGTCAGGCGTTCCAGGGCCCCAACGGCAAGATGATCGTGCTGATGCAGACGACCGACGAAGGGACCAACGACAAGGGCGACACGTGGATCAGCGTCAGCACCGGCGACGCGGCGGGGTGGAGCACGCCGATCTGCATCACCAACAACGCGGGTCGTGAAACGTGGTGGGCCAAGGACACGGGCATTCTGCACGGCGTGGCGGGCGGTAGCCGGTTCGGCCCGGGCCAGGGCGCCGCGGTGGTCGACAAGACGGGTCACATCGTGGTGGCACTGATCGACGTGGAGACCGGGTCGTTTGCGATGAGCAACGGCGGCGTGGTGTACTTCGGAGGGTCGACATCGAAGCCGCGGTTGCATGTGTACCGGTTTTAGTTTGTGGCCTGTTTCGTTTGCTCAGGACAAGAGGAAGACGGGAAGGCGGTTTTGGGGATGACGTGGGGGCGGTTGCATGTTCAGTGGTTGGGGGCACACGAGCCCCCACGTGAGGCGGCACAGGGCGAAGTCGCGTGGCCTTGTCGCCCGGAGGGCGCTGCCGTTTGCCACGGGTGACCGCTGTCGAGCGCAGCGAGACAAGGGAACCCGTGGACACGGACCCTCTAATCTCTTCTTCTTCTTCTTCTTCTTCTTCTTCTTCGGCCCGGAGGGCCGGCGTGGTGCTTGCTTCTTCTCGTTCGTCGGCCCTCCGGGCCGAGAAGAAAAAGGGGCCGGGGGTCCACGGGTTCCTTCGCTTCGCTCAGTCACCCGTGGCAAACGGCAGCGCCCTCCGGGCGGAAGTCATGATGTAGACTGCGCGGGTGGCCAAGCTGTCGGACAGAGTGAACGCGAACGTTCTGGGGAAGAAAGGCCGCAAGCGCCGAGCCGCGGGGTGGACGTTGTTCGCTCTTGGCACGCTGGTGGCGGCGATGTGGATGGCGAGCGGGTGGTGTTCGATTCATTATTCCGATGGTCATTGGACGATCGCTCTCGAACGTGGCCATATCGGGTCGGGGAGTATCGCTGCCAACGTACCTCCCCATTGGTGGTATGAAGACGTTCGTGGCGACACCAGATGGGTCTGGTGGGTGGGCTTAGGTGGCTCAAGAGCTGAGGAAGCTACACCTTGGCGTGCGCTCGGACTCCTTTATTACCAAGCACCGGACACGCTGGATCCATTCGCTTCGGTCACTGTCGTTCTCTGGCCCATTCCCCTCCTTCTCGGGACACTCACCGCGCTGCTCCTCCGCTCGGGCATACTCGCGCGACGGCGGGCGAACACAGGACTTTGTATCAAGTGCGGCTACTCGCTCGCGAGGCTTGCGGTTGATGCTCCTTGCCCTGAATGCGGCAAGGCAGGAAGACCAGCCACGGATGAACGCGGATGAACACGGATCCAAAAGGAAAGAAGAAGCAAGGCCGCAAGCGCCGAGCCGCGGGGTGGATGCTGCTCGTCCTCGGCGTGCTGGTGGCGGGGGTGTGGGGAGTGAGCGGGTGGTGGGGCGTAGGTGGCCGTTACGGCGAGCTGTCAGCGCATTGCGGTGGGGGCGAGCTGTTCATCGATGTTGAGGCGGAGTTTTATCACGATGAAGACCGATGGGGCGTGCGGAGAGTCTCTGCGATCGATGGCGTCCCATATTTTCGGTGGCGGGCCGATGCCGAGTTCGATACCGGCCGGCGCGGCCGCGTCGAGTGCTCTGTGTTTTACTACTGCGAAGACGCGTACAACAAACGGTTGTTAATCGTCCTCTGGCCTATCCCCATCCTCCTCTGGATTCCCGCCGCGCTGCTCCTCCGCTCGGGCATACTCGCGCGACGAAGGGCGAACACAAGAGCGTGCCCCAAGTGCGGCTACTCGCTCGCGGGATTGACGGCGGGGGCGGCGTGCCCGGAGTGTGGCGTGTGCAAAGAAAACGGCCCGGACTGAATGTCCGGGCCGCGTGCGCGTAAATGATGTACGTCAACGCCGTGTTTATCGCCGGCGGCGGCGGAGCGACGCGGCGCCTGCGAGTCCGAGCGCGGCGGCCGCGCCGGGGGTCGGGGTCAGGACCAGGCTGTCGATGAGGGCGTAGCTCTCATTGCCGACGACGCGGATGGTCATGTAGCTGCCGCCGTCGAGCGCGAGGAAGTCGGCCTGGAACGTGGTCCAGCCCCACTGCGCGTTGGGCGTGAAGCTCGCGAAGAACGAGCCGAACTGCGTCGGATCGTTGGAGAAGCCGATCTGGATCTCGGCGGGCGAATCCGGCGACCCCTGGAAGCCGTTCATCGACATGTGGTAGACCTCGCCGACGACCACCGGCAGCACAAGATGCAGCGCGACGCCGTCGGTGACGGAGCCGCCCGACTGCGCGTGCAGGCCGAGCATCCAGTTGCCGTCGATCGGCGCTCCGCCGTGGAAGCCGGGGAACGTGACCAGGTCGACCTCGCTGGCGCTGCCGAAGCCGGTGACGCCCGAGACCGCGGCGGTCAGCTGCGCGTTGCTCAGGTTGAACTGGCTGGCTCCGCTCGCGGCGAAGGTGTTGTTCTCAAAGCCGTTGTTGAGAAGGTCGGCCTGGGCGGCCGCGGCCGACATCAGGACGGACAGAACGATCACAGGGGTGCGGGTCATTGCTCTCTCTCCTTGTTGTGAGCCGCGCTTTACCCGAGCGGGAAGCCGCGGACCGTGTAAACGTACCGACGGCGCGAGTGGCGGGCAATCCGTGGATGTGCGGGTTCGTGAGGATCGCAAGTAGGTAGAAGGACTGGGGCGGGCGGAGGTTGATGTGCCGCGCGATCTCTGCGTGGTTCTCGCGCCGCCTCCGGTACACTCCCTAAGTGGCGGCTCACATGCTTCTCAAAATCGGTCGCAAGCGCCGAGCCGCGGGGTGGACGCTGCTCGTACTCGGCGTGTTGGTGGCGGGGGTGTGGGTGGCGTCACGGTGGCTGATGTTCCGCGCCGGCTTTGGGAGCTGGGCGCAGACCATTACTACGCAGGGAATTGTCATTGCCAGGTTTGAACACGCCGGCCCGCGGGATCTGTTTACCTTCGTCATCCGAGAACTCGGGCCGAACGACGTTCAACTGCGGTTCGTCGCCGCGGGAGTGCCGGCTGTGCAGTCGTACGCCTTCGACAAGCTCGAGTCTGAAAAGAAGACGGATGGGTGGCTGTTCACATGGACCGATCAGGTCATCCTCTCTCGCACGGTCGACACGGGGCCGAGACGTCGGGACGTGCATCAACTGATCGTGTGTATATGGCCGCTCCCCCTCCTTCTTTGGGCCCCTGCCGCGCCGCTGCTTTGGTCGGGCATTCTCGCGCGGCGGCGAGCGTTGAGTGGAGTGTGCCTCAAGTGCGGATACTCGCTTGCGGGCCTTGGTGAAGGAGTCGCCTGCCCCGAGTGTGGGAAGGGAGCGGGGGCAAAGTGAAATCGAAATTGAAACGAGCCGGAGTGGCGGGCCGCAAGCGCCGAGCCGCGGGCTGGACGTTGCTCGCCCTCGGCGTGCTGGTGGCGGGAGTGTGGGTGGCGAGCGGGTGGTGGCAGGAGCGAGGTGGGTACAAATCGGTCGGCTTCGTTGTGTCAGGAGGCCAGATCATGATCTGGTCGACAGACATGAAGCCCGAGGGGCCGCTCATTTCCATGCCGTATCGGATGGACGTACCGATGACGTATTGGAATGGCTGGTACGACTTGCGTGAGCGGCACGCTTTCCAGCGGAGCCGTGGGCCGATGTACATCGTTAACTCGTCGATTGCTGGGAGCACCAGTACCAACGTCGGCATCGTCCTCTGGCCCATCCCTCTCCTTCTCTGGACCACCGCTGCGCTGCTCCTCCCCTCTGGGATTCTCGCGCGGCGACGGGCCAACACTGGAGCGTGCCCCAAGTGCGGCTACTCGCTCGCGGGGCTCGGTGATGGAGGGCCGTGCCCGGAGTGTGGGAAGGGAGCGGGGACAAAGTGAAATCGAAATTGAAATTGAAACGAACTGGTGCTGCGGGCCGCAAACGCCGAGCCGTGGGCTGGACGCTGCTCGCCCTCGGCGTGCTGGTGGCAGGGGTGTGGGTGGCGAGCGGGTGGTGGCAGTGCTGGATTCGGTGGGGCGATTACGGCGTGGTCCGCGTTGGATCGGGGCAGGTCTCCGCGGCGAAGCACGTTGTCCCGTTGTGGTATGCGCAAGACCGGGCTCTCACGCTGGAGCCGATCCCCACGCCGCAGCGGGGTTGGCGGTTCGGCGCTTGGCCCCCTCCAGACAGCATGTTCCTCACGACGTGGAACTTGTTCATGATCGCGCGAGTGGACCTGCCAAGCGGAAAATCGACCTCTTGGACGCTGGTCCTCTGGCCCATTCCGCTCTTGCTCTGGACTCCAGCCGCGCTGCTCCTCCGCGCGGGCGTTGCGGCGCGACGGCGAGCGATGAGTGAGGCGTGCGGCAAGTGCGGCTACTCGCTCGCGGGGCTTGCTGGGGATGTTCCTTGTCCTGAGTGCGGGAAGGCAAAGGCAAGCCTCGGATAAGCGCGGATGAATACGGATCAGAAGGGAAAGAGGAAGCCGGGTTGAAAACGTGGAGCCGCGGAGCGGCGGCTTTCGATAGCCCCTTCCCCCCTCCCCCCCCCGGGCGAGCCAGGGGTCAGCGTGTCGGTGCAAGCCGAGCCACAGAGTGGCGCGCGCCCCTCCGGGGCTCGGTCTATGCGGATGCTCCTACCCACGGCTCGCGCCGTGGGCTAGCGAAAGGCGCTCCTCCGGAGCTCCGAGCCGGCTGTCGCGTTGTTGGCGCAGTGCTTGGTACGTGGGGCGCAGGTGCTCGCAGCAACATGACGTGCGACCGCCTCTAGTGTCATCTCGCGGTTTCATGAAGTGGCGGGTGTTGTCGCGGTTTCCCGGCGGCAATCAGTACGCAAAGTGTTCGCAAAGTCTCTGCTGGTGTAAGGATGAAATCGCGCGTTCGTTGCGCGAGCGGTGTCGTATTCATTAGGTTTCGTGCGTGTGCCTTGCAAGCGCGGCGCGGTTTGCCTGTAAACTCTGCGTGCCGCTTGTGACCGCTTGTTGAGGGTGCACCCGGGGGTGTGCGGGCACGGAGGGCGGTTGTCGTTCGTGTTCCGCGCACGATCTGTGCGCGTTTACAAAAGGGAGCGAAGCATGAATCTCAGGCTGGGTCTTGTTGGATCCATCGTGGCGGGGTTTGTCGCGCTATCGGCGATGTTCGCGCCGAGCGCGCCTGCGCAGCCGCCTTCGGCGCCGGCCGCGGCGGCCGCAAAGAAGCCCAACATTCTTGTGATCTGGGGCGACGACATCGGTACGTGGAACATCAGCCGCAACAGCCGCGGCATGATGGGGTACTACACGCCCAACATCGACCGCATCGGAAACGAAGGGATCAGCTTCACCGATTACTACGGGCAGCAGTCGTGCACGGCGGGCCGCGCGGCGTTTTTGAGCGGCTGCGTGCCTGTGCGTTCGGGGATGACCAAGGTTGGTCTGCCCGGCGCTGCGCAGGGTTGGCAGAAGAACGACATCACCGTCGGCGGCGTGATGAAGTCGCTGGGGTATGCGACGGGCCAGTTCGGCAAGAACCATCAGGGTGACCGCGACGAGCATCTGCCGACGATGCACGGGTTCGACGAGTTCTTCGGCCCGCTCTACCACCTCAACGCGTCGGAAGAGCCGGAGAACCGCGACTATCCCGCCGACTACAAGCTGCCGAGCGGCAAGACGTTCCTTGAGACGTACGGCCCGCGCGGCGTGCTGAAGTGCAAGGCCGACGGCAAGGGCGGTCAGACGATCGAGGACACTGGCGCGCTGACGAAGAAGCGGATGGAGACGATCGACGAGGAGACGCTCGCGGCGGCGAAGGACTTCATCAAGCGTCAGAAGGACTCAGGACAGCCGTTCTTCTGCTGGTGGAATGCCACGCGCATGCACTTCAAGACGCACGTGAAGGCGGAGCACAAGAATCTTGCCGGCCCGAACTCCGACGAGTACTCAGATGGCATGGTCGAGCACGACATGCAGGTGGGCGAGTTGTTGAAGCTGCTGGACGAACTGGGCATCGCCGACGACACGATCGTCTTCTATTCCACGGACAACGGTCCGCACTACAACGCGTGGCCCGACGCGGGAACGACGCAGTTCCGCAGCGAGAAAAACAGCAACTGGGAGGGCGCGTACCGCGTGCCGGCGTTCATCCGCTGGCCCGGGCACTATCCCAAGGGCGTGACGGTGAATGGCTTGGTCGCGCACGAGGACTGGATGGTCACGTTCGCGTCCGCGGCCGGCAAGAAGGATCTGAAAGAAGACCTGCTCAAGGGGTATCAGGCGATCGGTCGTACCTACAAGAACCATCTGGACGGATACGACATGAACGAGTATCTGTCGAACGCGGACAAATACAAGTCGCCGACCGAGAGCTACCAGGCCTCGCCGCGCAAGGAGTTCTGGTACTTCAACGATGACGGGCAGTGCGTCGCCATTCGCCTGAGCGACTGGAAGGCGGTCTTCCTCGAGAACCGCGGCATGGCGTTTGAGGTGTGGCGCGAGCCGTTCACCGAGCTGCGCGTGCCGCTGCTGTTCAACCTGCGCCGCGACCCGTTCGAGAAGTCGCAGCACAACTCCAACTCGTACAACCAGTGGTTCCTCGATCGGCCGTACATCATCGTGCCGATGCAGCAGCTCGCGGCGAAGTTCGCGCGCACGTTCGTGGACTTCCCGCCGAGTCAGAAGCCGGGGTCGTTCAACCTCGACGGCATCGTGGACAAGTTGAAGGAGACGCCGGCGGGCGGTGAGTGAGCGCTTCCGTACCGTGTGGCGTTGATGTGCGCGGGGTTTGAAAGGTCAAACGCCGGCCTCGCGGCCGGCGTTTTTCATTCAACGGGCGCGTTGGGCCGTGCTGCCATTCACCCGTGGGGCATGCGTTGTTTGCCACGGGCGGCCGAACGAAGTGAGGGAACCCGTGGTAGCGGGTCATTCTCTTTGCCTTCAGCCCGACAGGGCTAGCGAGCACTCACGTCGGCCCTACCGGGCCGAAAGACCAAGAAAGAGAAGAGGGAAATGCGCTGCCGCTATCCACGGGTTCCCTTGTCTCGCTGCGCTCGACTGCGGTCACCCGTGGCAAGCGGCAGCGCCCTCCGGGCGAAGGGCGGGCGAGCGCCGGTTTGACCGTACTCGGCTTGTTTCCCCGTAGAAAGCCTGGCAGGAACGTCAAATCGGGTGCATCTGGGGAGGCCGCTTGGTGTAATACAATGAGCGGCCGCGGGGGGGTTCTCTGCGGCGATTACCGAACGGGAGTGCGTGGACATGTTTACGAAGTTTTCTCGGAGCTGGGAGCTCACCAAGCAGTCGTGGTCGGTGCTGCGCGCCGACAAGCACCTGATGGTGTTTCCGCTGGTGTCGGGCGTCCTGACGACGCTGGTGTGCATCTCGTTCTTCGTGCCCGCGGTTGTCGTGCTGGGCGCGATGGGCGCGGCGAACGGGGGCGGCGCTCCGGGCAGCGGCACGGTGCACACCGACAAGATGGACCCGGCGATGCAGGCGGTGTGGCTGGGGTTCATGTTCCTGACGTACTTCGTGGTGAACGTGATCGTGACGTTCTTCAACGCGTCGCTGATCGCCTGCGCCGTTGCGCGGTTCAACGGTGAGGACAGCAGCGCGACTGCCGGCATGAAGACGGCCCTGAAACGCTGGCCGCAGATCCTGGGTTGGGCGTTGGTGAACGCGACGGTGGGCACGATCCTGCAGATGCTCAAGGAGCGCGCGGGGTTCATCGGGCGCATCGTGATCGGCCTGTTCGGGCTGGCGTGGACGATTGCGACGTTCTTCGTCGTGCCGGCGCTGGTGATCGAAGGACTGGGCCCGATCGCGGCGGTGAAGCGTTCGACTTCGGTGCTGAAGAAGACCTGGGGCGAGAGCCTGATCGCGCAGAGCGGCGTGAGCCTGGCGATGGGCCTGATCGGCATGGCAGTCTTCCTGCCGCTGGTGGTCGGCGGCGTGGCGCTGCTGATCGCCGAGCAGTGGGTACTGGGCTTCGGGCTCATTGGCCTGGGCATCGTGCTGATGATGCTGATCACGCTGGTCGCGTCGACGTTGAAGATGATTCTGGTGGCGGCCTGCTATCGGATGGCGACGACGGGCCTGATCCCCGAGCAGTTCGACGGCGCGACGCTGAAGGGCATGTTCGCGAAGAAGTAAGGCTGGACTCGAAGCGTCGAGCCGGGAACTCAAAGGCTCGAAGCAAAGACCTCGAAAGACTCAAAGAAGAGGCGCCCGGTTCGGCGCTTTTTTCTTTGAGGGCTTTGAGTTCTTCTTCTCTCTTTGAGTTCCTTCCGGTCCAAAAAGCCCGCGGCCCAGGCGAATCCTGCCCGGGCCGCGGTCGTGCGTGGGTTGTCTGCGCCAGGCGTCGGTCGAACTGGAGAGAGGGCGACCGCGACGGTGGCGATAAGAAACGGGTTGAGCTGCTTGGGCGGGGGGCTCCTGTCCCTTGCGGAATAACCCTGCCACCTGATTCGAGGGGGTGCCAGTAAAATTCAGATAAGACTGGCAATTTGGGCTGTCAGGGAGGTTGTTGACGCCCTGGTCGGGGGACGGGCAAGCTGTAAAGCGGCTTCGCCGGTTAGTGGGCATTCACCACGTGATCGCTTTGTTTGCTCATGCCTAAGCGCACAGCGGGCGTGCCTTACGAGCAGCCGTTGAAGAAGAAGGAGATGAACGCGATGAAGTCGTTGTTGTCCCAGACGCCGTCGTGGCCGGGGAGGCCGCCGGCGACGCCGAGGTCGGCAAGGGGGCTGGTGTTGAAGAAGAGGTCGATGAAGGCGATGAAGTCGTTGTTGTTCAACAGCCCGTCGTAGCCGGCGAGGCCGCCCGGGCCGCCGAGGTCGGCCGCGCCGCAGGCGAATAGGTCGGTGTCGAGCACGAGGATGCGCGTCGAGCCGTCGGTGAAAAATGAGCGGATCGCCGCGTCGCCGGCGTTGCTGACTGACGACTGGAAGCCGTCGCCGTTGCCGGTGCCGCCGAAGAGGTCGAATCCGTCGGTCGAGGCGGGCGTGCGGGTCTCGGTGCTGGAGACGAGCATCGACTCGCCCTCGCGGGCGATCAGGCGCAGGCCGTTCGCCGGCGACCATGACCAGAGCGTGTCGTTGTTGCCGGCGACGACGCCCGTGCCGCGGAGCACCGCGGAGAAGACGACCGTGCCGTTGCTGGCGAGCGTGCAGAGCCCGAAGGTGCCGTTCATCACGACGCCGGCGGGGAGGTCTGGGTACTGCTGGCCCTCGCGCGCGACGGCGAGGGACGTGCCGTCGGCGTTGATGAGCGCGAGGAAGGAATCGTCGTTGGAGGTTGCGCCGCCGCCGGTGAGCGTGCCCTGGACGAGGACCTGGTTGCTGTTGTTGATGCGGGGCCGGTTGGCCGCGGTGACGGCGTTGAGATTGCTCGTGGGATATCCGGGCGCGGGCGAGCCCTTGCGTGCGATGATGGTGAAGACGCCCGCCGGCGTGGCGCGGTAAACCGCGAGGTTGTTGGTTGAACTTGTGCCCGTGCCGGAGAGGCCGGAGACGAAGGTGTAGTTTCCGCTGGAGTTGACGCCGGGAATCGTGAGCGTGCTGAGGATGATCGGGCTCGCGAGCGTGGGCGCGGGGTCTCCCTCCCGGACCAGGAGGGTGAGCGCGCCGGGCTGGCCGTACCAGATGCCGTTGTCGTTGCTGGCGGTGGTGCCGCCGCCGGTGACGGTGGCGAAGGCGAAGGTGTTGCCGCCGGTTGTTGCGCTCGCCTCGACGACGTTGTCCTGCGCGTCGAGGAAGTTGGCGAAAAGGGCGCCGGCGGGCATGCCCGGCGCCGGGTCGCCTTCGCGAGCGACCGCGGTGACGACGGCTGCGGGCGAGACGATCCAGAGCGCTTTGTCGTTCGCGGTGGTGACGCCGAGCCCGCCGAGCGTGCCGGAGATCACGAGGTAGCCGTCGGAGGAGAGGCTGAGGCGCGTGGAGTCGAAGCCCGCGTAGGTGAGCGAGCCGAAGCCGGCGGCCGGGCTTCCCTTGACGGCGACGGCCGCGAGCGCGGCCGGATCGCCGTACCAGATTGCGGCGTTGTTGGCGCTGGTGACGCCGGCGCCCGCGAGCGCAGTGCTGATGGCGAGCTGCGTCGGCGAGTTGACGAGCATCTGCGTGAGCGTGCCGTAGTTCACACCGGCCGGGAGGCCCGGTGCCTGCGAGCCCTCTCGCAGCACGAGGGCGAGCGTGCCGCTGGTGAGGCCGAGGTACGCGGCCTCGTTGTTGGCGGCGACGACGCCGGTGCCGGTGAGTGCGGTGAAGAAGCCGACAACGCCCGAGGCGGAGGCGGACGGCGTGGAGTACTCGCTTGGCGACGCGGCGTTGTAGAGATCGAGCTGAAGCCCCGCGAGACTCGGCGCGTTCTGGCCGTCTGTGGCGACGGTGCGTGCGCGGGCGGGATTGAGGATGTCCGCAGCGGCAGTGGATGTGCCGGCGGCGAGCAGGATGCACGCGAGTGACAGCGCAGCGTTCATTGATGGCTCCCTTCGAGGCCCGATAAGTCCTCGGAAAATACCCTGCCACCTGAATTCAGGGGGGCCAGTTAAATTGGATAAAGATTGAGGCTTTCTGGCGTTCTGACTGTGCCGCACGGCCACCTGTCACGGGGAAAATACTGAGTTATTCCGGAAAGTGTGCATCCGTTCGATAGATTGTTAGTATGCACTAACTATGACGCCGCTAGTACTCGAAGCGTGGGGCTGGACGTGGATGGGCGTTGGCGTGGCCTCGGGGGCGGTGCTTGGGATGTTCTTTCGGAAGGATGGGTTTCTTGGTGGGTACGACTCGTGGCGGAGGCGGCTGGTGCGGCTGGGGCACATCGCGTTCTTCGGCACGGGCATGTTGTGTGTGCTGATGGCTGGCACTTTGGAACGGAGGGGGGGAGGGGGGGAGGCGTTCCACAGCGGCGACTTTGGGAGTTGGTCGTCGTGGCCGGCGAACTGCATGGCGTTGGGCGCGCTGCTGATGCCGGTGTGCTGCGGGCTGGCGGCTTGGCGGAAGAGCCTGGTGCCGCTGTTCATCGTGCCGGTTGCGCTGATCGGCGCAGCGGTGACGCTGGTGTATCTGGCGCTCTGGGGCGCAGTGAGAGGTGCGTGATGAAGATCGGCCTGATCGCGATGAGCGGCGTGCGCGCGTGGAGCGACGAGGTGAACAACGCGGGGCTGTCGATGCCGGGCGTGCTGGAGCGCGGCGCGGTGATCGCGTCTTTGCCGAGCTTGTCGCTGCTGACGCTGGCGGGGATGACCGATGCGCGGCATGAGGTGAGCTATCACGAGATCCGGGATCTGCGGGCGGAGTGGGCGGAGGCGGCCGGCGGCGCGCCCGTCGGTGGTGGTGGGGCTGATCCGCTTCTGCGGTTAGCGCCAGCGCGCGGTGGGAGTTCTCTTTGCTCTTCGCAGCCTGATGGAAGACACCCTCATCCGCCCGCCCAAAGCGGCGGGAATATGGAAGGAGACTACTTAACTTCCGGCTCCCGTGCGCTTCGCTCCCGTCCGCACGGTCTCCCTCCGAGCCGGGAGAAGGGGGGGTTCGACCTGGTGGCGATCAGCTCGATGACCGCACAGGTGAAGGACGCGTACGCGGTGGCGGATTGGTATCGGGCGCGCGGGGTGATGGTGGTGATGGGAGGGCTGCACGTCACGGCGCTGCCCGAAGAAGCGCTGCTGCACTGCGATGCCGTCGTTGTCGGCGAGGCGGAGCAGGTGTGGGCGAAGGTGCTTGCTGATGCGGAGCGCGGTGAGCTCGAGCGGATCTACAAGCGTTTGCCGGGCGAGGTGGAGTTTGATTTTGTGCAGTCGCCGATGCCGCGGTTTGAGCTGCTGGAGATCGCCAAGTACAACCGACTGACGGTGCAGACGACGCGCGGGTGTCCGCACGCGTGCGATTTCTGCGCATCGTCGATCCTGCTCACCAAGGGATACAAGGTGAAGCCGGTGGAGCGGGTGATGGCGGAGCTTGAGCGGATCCGTCAGGTGTGGTCGTCGCAGGAGGACGGCGGGCGGCCGTTCATCGAGTTCGCCGACGACAACTCGTTTGCGTCGCGCGGCGCGGCGAAGAAACTGCTTGCGGCGATGGCGGCGGAGCGCGAGGGCGGGCGCGGTGTGTCGTGGTTTACGGAGGTGGACCTGTCGATCGCATGGGAGCCGGAGCTCTTGGACCTGATGCGCATCAGCGGGTGCCGCCAGGTATTGATCGGGCTCGAGAGCCCGGTCGAGGACGGACTGAACGGGCTGGAGACGCGGCGCAACTGGAAGCTACGGCAGTACAGCAAGTACGAGGAAGCGGTGCGGCTGATCCAGTCGCGCGGCATCACGGTGAACGGGTGCTTCATTCTTGGGCTCGACGGGCACACGCCGGCGGTATTCGACCGCGTGGCGGAGTTTGCCGAGCGGACGAGCCTGTTCGACGTGCAGGTGACTGTGCAGACGCCGTTTCCGGGGACGCCGCTGTATTCGCGCTTGGAAAGGGAAGGGCGGCTGCTTGCGCCGGGCGCATGGGAGCGGTGCACGCTGTTTGATGTGAACTATGAGCCGCGGGGGATGGCGGTGCGCGAGCTTGAGGTGGGTTTCCTGCAGTTGGTGGGGCGGCTGTACCACCCTGACGCGGTGCGTGCGCGGCGCGAGGGGTATTTCAAGGGTGTGGCTGCGGATGCGAAGCGGGGGTCCGCGGCGCGGGCAGTTTGATCTTGCGCAGCCCTTCTCGTTGCTCGTCGGTGAGCGTGGGGTCGTTGTCGATCAACCAGCGCAGCACCAGCTTCGAAGGGTTGTCAGCGTTGTACCCATCGAACATTTCGGGTGATTCGAGCGTCCACTTCGCCCATTCGTTTGCGTCTTTGTAAGGTGCGAAGAACAGCACGCTGTCGCGCGCCATGTCGAGGTATCTCTCGCGCACCCACGAAGGTGTTGACGTGTCGATGTGCGGCAAGAGATCGGCAAGAAACTCGGCGCACGAGTAGGACGGCAGGTGCGAGCCGGGGAGGCGCCAGTTGGGCGGGTAATCGCGCGGCTGATGGCGTGACACAGCGGTGATCAGTGCTGCGTAGTCCGCTCTTTTGAACGCGAGCTCGGCTTCGCGGCGGTTGCGCTGCAAGGGTTGGTTGACGAGCAGCAGGGGCGTCCAGGCGATGATGGCGATGGCCGCGGCGATGAGGAGCGCGGTGGGGCGTGTCGGTGGTTGTGCGGCATCGGTCAACGGAGGCGGTGATGGAGTTCGCTGCTGCTCGGGCCGCTTGGGTATCGCGGTGAGCGCGGCGAGACCGAGGATGACCGAGCCGATGAGCGAGAAGAAGCCGGTGGTGAATGCCAGACCTGCGAGGGCGCGGTCTTCGGGCGGGAGGCGCATGCCGCCCATGATGTCGAGGACCGGGCGTGGCGTGATCAGCGTTGCGACGAAGACGGTGACGCAGCCGAAGGCGAGCGTGAACATGAGCGTGCGGACGAGGTGGATGCCGTAGAGCACTTCGAAGAGCCGCGCGACGATGAGCACGCGCCAGAGTGAGACGACCATGAGCGTCCACGCGTTGGCGTTGACGGCCTCGACTGGTGTGAAGAAGCGTTCGTAGGGGACGCCGTAGAGCCACGCGAGCGGTGCGGTGAGCCAGTAGACGCCGAGGAAGCCGAAGTAGTCGGAGAAGCGGATCGGCTTGGCCCAGATCGCAAAGCAGACCCAGAGGAGGAACGAGGTGACGAGGCTCGCGCCGAACGGAGCGGCCAGCCACCATGGCTGCGCGAGCAGATCCTCGCCGTCGTAGTTGCGGGCGATGCCGGCGGAGAACACGAGGATCGCGCCGATGATGAGCGACCAACGGGAGTGGAAGGCACGGAGGAGAGCGTCGCGGCGGAGAAAGAGGACGCCGGCGAGGGTGGCGGGGTGCACACGCCCAGCTTACTGAGCGCATCGGTGTGAATCGCGGGCGCGATGTACACTCGCCTCATGCGTGACGGTGACCGCCAGGTGCGGCTGGGTGAAGTGGGAGGCATAGGCGACGGCTCCTCACGAGGAGGGTTCGACCCGCACTCCGTGATCCACGCGGAGGTCGCGCCAGGTGAGCGGCTGGTGTGGTGGGGGCGGCCGGACAAGGCGGCGTACGTCAAGGTGTCGGGGCCGGCGCGGATGTTCGGGCTGATCTTCGGCGGCGTGGGGCTCGTCTGGGTGATTGGCGCCGGCGCGTTCGGGTTCTCCGTCGGGCACAACGCCGGGGAGTGGTGGGTCGCGGTTCTCTTGCCGCTGACAGGCCTTCCGTTTGTGCTGTTCGGCGCTGTGATGCTGCTGATGCCGGGCCGGCGCGCGCTCGGCACGGTGTACGGGCTAACGGATCGACGCGCGGTGGTGGTGGAATCGAGGTGGCCGCGAAGGTCGCGGGATGTGAAGTCGTACTCGCCGAAGGAATTGGGCGCGATGGAGGTGGCGGAACTGCCCGACGGACGCGGGAGCGTGATCTTCGAGCGGGTAGACAAGGGGTACAAGGTGAACGGCCAGACGGTCCTGCTGCCGCGGGGGTTTCTCGGTGTGCCGGACGTTGCTCGCGTGGCGGCGAAGGTGCGCGAGCTGGCGGCGCGGACGAAGAAGCGGCCGGCCGAGTCCGCGGTCGCGGCGGAAGAGTGACGCACACTTTGTGAAACTCGGTACACTGCACGCATGGTCAACGAGGTGGGGACGGCACAGGGTGGGGACTTGTCGCCAGAGGGGCGGAACCTGCTGGAGCGTGAGCTGACGCAGGGGGAGGGGGTGGTGTGGGCGTGTCACCCCGCGGCGGGCGTCTACGCACGCGGGTCGTGGGTGGGAGTGATCTTCGGCGTGGTCTTTATTGGGTTCTCGATCATGTGGTTCGTGATGACCGGTGCGGGAGCTCGCCTGGGTTCGGGTGCTGCGCCGGGCATCCCGGTCACGACGGCCTTTTCGGTCTTCTCGCTGTGCGGGTTTGTGCCGCTGGCGGTGGGGGTTGCGCTGCTGGTGTCGCCCGTTTGGATGCGGGCGCGGGCGGGGCGGATCGTCTACGCCGTGACGGACCGGCGGGCGTGGTGGTGACGCCGCTGGCGTTTGGGCGGTTGAGCGCGCGGAGCTTCTCACCAGTGCAGTTGGGCTCGATGGAACGCGTGGAGCGCAACGACGGGAGCGGCGATCTGGTGTTCGTGCGCGAGACGTACTCGACGACCGACAGCGACGGGCACCGGTCGAACCACCTGCGGCCGGTGGGGTTCATCGGGCTGGCGGACGTGCGCGCAGCCGAGCGCGTGGTGCGTGGGCTTGTCGAGGGAGGCGGGGCATGATCGGCGAGGCGAGCGGGTTCGATGTAGACCGCGTCGTGCGTGCGCAGCTGGAACCGGGCGAGCGGCTGGTGTGGTCGGGCCGGCCGGACTCGCGCGCATTTGCGCGATTGGCGGGGCCGATCCGCACGTTCGGGAACATCTTCTTCGGCTTCGCGGTCTTCTGGACGGTGATGGCAACGGTGGGATCGCAACTGGCGTACTGGCTGGCCAAGGGCGTGCCGCCGCTGGTGATGGGGATGCCGCTGTTCGGTCTGTTGTTCATGTTCGTCGGTTGGCAGATCAAAATGATCCCGGTGAAGCGGGCTCGCGCCACGGCGTACGGCCTGACGGACCGGCGCACGGTCGTCGTGCAGTCGCTCTATCCGATGAAGCAGACCGTCGTGCGGTCATACGGACCGGAGCAGCTCCGGGCGATCGAAGTGGAGTTGCTGGACGACGGAGGGGGGAGCGTGGTGTTCGAACGCGTGGAGGATGAGGCGTTCCGCAGCCGTCCGTCGTCACGCTCGCCGCGTGGGTTTGTGGGCGTGCAGGACGTCAAACGCGTGGAGCGGTTGGTGCGTGAGCTTGCAGCGAAGAACGCATGAACGATCAAGTCGTCATCGCGAACGAGGCGGCTTGTCCGCGCTGCGGGTATGACCAGCAAGGCGCGCACGAGGCTTGGCAGAAGAACCTGGCCCCAGAGGGGGAGCGTGCGTGCTGCCCGGTGCGCGGGGTGTGCAGCGAGTGCGGGCTGGAGTTCGCTTGGGGGAGCGTGCTGAACCCGGAGCTTGCGGCGACCAATTGGTTGTTCGAACACGTGAAGGGCCGACGGCGGGTGCCCAGGACGAGCTGGCGCAATGGATGGTCGTCGCTGCTCGCGTGGCGGTGGTGGAAGCGCGTGCGCATGGAGCACGCGGTGCGGCCGTGGCGGCTGGCGGTGCACTGGGTGGTGTGGTTGCTGGTTGCGGAAGCTGCGCTCGGCGTGATTCAGTCGCTGGGAAGCATGTGGATGTTCTGGTGGTATTCCCGCCAGAACGCCGCGTGGGGCGGGCAGACCTTTCGCATGGATGAGATGTTCACGTCGAGACTTCTCGACACAGGCCTGACGAACCTGCTGTGGCCTTGGGGCTCGTTCAACCTCCGAGCACGCGCGTACGGCGGCTATGGAGCCTTCGACGCAGGTGACATCCTGACCATCAACGTGCTCCTCCCCGTGTTGATGGCCGGCGCGTTTCTCTTGCTGCCGGTGACGATGCGGCGGATGCGCGTGCGGAAGGTGCACCTGATGCGCGGCATCGGGCATGCGGCATCGGCAGCCCTGTGCGGTTTCGCGGTATGGGTCGCGGTCGTCACGGTGCTCACCTGTTTCGCGATGACGCGGCCTTTCTGGAACGTCGACATCGGGTTGCTCGGTCCGCCAGACAGACTGCTGTTCACCGCTCTGGCCGTGTGGTTGTTCACGGGCCTGTGGTGGTGGCGATTTACCCGCGACTACCTGCGCCTGCCGCGGGCGGGGTGGGTGGCGGGGTTGCTGTTTGTGATCGCGCTGCTGGCGGCGGTGCTGGCGTGCCGGCCGGTGCAGGAGGGAGTGGTGTGGGCGTGGGATTGGGTGGCGTGGCAGACGTCGGGCGTGCGCGTGCGGATGGGCTTGTGAACTGACGAGGCCCTGGCGCAAGCCTGGGCTGCTGAACGTTCGAGCAACATTTAGCGACGAATCGTCGACGGCCGTGGGCACTACACGTTCAGTGCGCGCCGACCATGAGCCCAGGCTCGCGCCAGGGCCTCGTTCGCGTCAGCCGATCTTCATCGCCTTCGCCATCGCGCGGCCCATGTCGGCAGGGCTGAGGGCGACTTCGACGCCCGCGGCCTGGAGGGCCTTGATCTTGGCCGCGGCGGTGTCGTCGGCGCCGCCGATGATCGCGCCGGCGTGACCCATGCGGCGGCCGGGAGGAGCGGTCGCACCGCCGATGAACGCGGCGACGGGCTTCTTCACATGGGCCTTGATGTACGCCGCGGCCTCGATCTCGTCGCTGCCGCCGATCTCACCGATCATGAGGATGCCGTGGGTGTCCTTGTCGGCCTCGAACATGCGGATGGTGTCGATGTGGTTGACGCCGCGGACGGGGTCGCCGCCGATGCCGACGCAGGTGGACTGGCCGAGGCCGAGCGCCGAGGTCTGCCAGACGGCTTCGTAGGTGAGCGTGCCCGAGCGGCTGACGATGCCGACAGCCTTACCGAGCTTGCTCTGGCTCACGTGCGTGTGGATGTAGCCGGGCATGATGCCGATCTTGCAGCCGGCGTTGGTGAACGGATCAGTGGGGCCGGTGCCGCCGCCGGTCTTGGGACCGGGGGTGATGACGCCGGGGCAGTTGGGGCCGACCAAGACGATCTTGTCCCAGTTCGACTGACCGTTGCTCGAGCTGTTCATGGCGTCGAGCTCGGCCCGCACCTTGATCATGTCGTTGACCGGCACACCCTCGGTGATGCAGCAGATGAGCTTGATGCCGGCCGCCGCGGCCTCGAGCACCGCGTCACCCGCGCCGCCGGGGGGCACGAAGATCATGGTGGCGTTGGCGCCGGTGGCCTTCACCGCCTGCTCGACGGTGTCGAAGATCGGGAGGCCGTTGGCGTCCTTGGTTCCGCCTTTGTTGGGCGTGACGCCGCCGACGAGCTTGGTGCCGTAGTGGAGGCAGCCCTTGGTGTGGGCGGCGCCGAAGGCGCCGGTGATGCCCTGACAGATGACCTTGGTATTGGCGTCGATGAGAATGGCCATAGGGGGTGGAGGGTAGGTAAAGGAGTGAAAGAAGGGGAGCACGGGAGCGCCAGAGCGGGCAAGAGCCTTGAAAACAGCGTGAATTCAGGGATTCGGGCAGCACTTCACACGCTTGGGGGTATTCTGTGCTCGGCCGTCGCCCCTGGCGGTCGAATTCGACAAGGGAGGCGTGCGATGGGTTGTGCATTGGTTGCGCGGTGGCTGTGTTCGATCACGGCGGTGATGGCGTTGTCGTCGGTGACGCGCGCGGGTGGGGGCGAGCCCAGTCTTGTGTATGGAGAAGGGGGCTTCGGCGCTCCGAGCGCGGGGCTGCTGGGGTCGGCAGAACGGCATCGTCACGATCAACGTGCCGCCGGTTGCGCCGGGAACGATCACGTCGATCACGTTCGAGGGGCGGCTGACTGAGCAGAACCTGGGCACATACGCGAGCGAAGCGTGCATCGAGGTGACAGGACCGGACGGGGCGAAGTTTGTGATTCAGCCGTTCGTTGAGGGTGACTTCACTGACTCGATCTCGACCGATGTGCCGATCATTGCGCCGCGGGTTGTGGTGCCGATCGGCACCCGCGGCGGCGGCGTGTACACCTTCCGGTTCTTCGAGCTGTACCGCGACAACCCCACCGGCCTGGATGGGTCGTGGAGCAACATCTTCATCAAGTTCTTTACGGGCCCACTCCCGTTCGACACGTCGATCGCACCGACGACGCAGGGGCCGAGTGTGGTGGCGGCCGACTGGGGCACGGTCATCCTCAGCAGTTCAGCACGCACCCTGACGATCCCGCAGACGCCAGCCGCCAAGCGCGTCCGGCTGAAGGGATACGCCACCGCGCTGACGGGGTGGAATAGCAACAACAGCGCATCGCCGCAGAGCTACGTGCGGATCAACTTCACGGCGCCCAGCGCTGCGACGGGGTTGCCGGTGAACTGGACCGTGACGCCGCTGCCGGGGGCGACATTGAGCACCGGCACGTTTGATCTGACGGTGGACATTCCTGAGACGGTGCTGGCGGGCACGGCCCATCCGTGGAGCTATTCGGTGACGGCGCCCAACACGTCCGCGTCGGTCGGACCCGGCGTGGCATACCTGCTGATGAACGTGCAGCCGCTGCTGCCCGATGCACCGATTGCAGGCGATCTGGGCGTGATTCGGAGTCGGCCCTTCCTCGGACTGGTGGAGACGTCGGTGGTCGCGACGGCGACACCGAACACCGTAGCGCACACAGTCCGGTGGACTCGGTTTGTGACGGCGCAGGCATGCTCGGACGCGACGGGATATTGGCTTGATCTGCAATCGCGGCAGCCTGCCGGAAGCACAATCAGCGATCATGAGATCGCGGTCTATCGGGTGGACTCGTCGGTTGTGGTCCAGGATGACGACAGCGGTCCCGGACATCTGAGCCTGTTGAGCTTCGGCCAGACCTCGCCGGTGAGGCCTCCGGTCGATGCCGACCAGTTCACGTCGCCGCGAGCCGGCCAGAGCGGTGATCTGCCGGCAGGTACGTACTACCTCGCGACAGCGGAGTTTGACGCGGCATTCGGCGACGGCTTTGCGGCGACGAGCAGCGGAACGCACCTGGGTGACATGGCGGTGGATTTCAGAACGAACCTGCCGGCCGCGCCGCCGATCCCGCAGCCTTTTCTCGACATAGGAACGCTTTCGCAGGGCGTCCTTGACGGGGGTATCCACCCCGCTTCACCCAGCGCGATCTATTGGATCAGGTTCGCGCTCGCGCAAGGAGTGAGCGCGGCGAGCGGCCGGTACCTGGATATTCACACGATCGGAAACGCAAGCCCTGCGACAATCGATACCGAGCTGGGCCTTTACAACGCCGTCGGCGGCTTGATGGCTAGTGATGACGACGACGGTCAGAACGGGAACCGCAGCCTGCTCACCTTCGGCGGCAGCGCGTTGCGCTCGCCTGTCGGCGGTTCATCGATTCGCGATGGGCGCGACGGATCTCTCGCGGTAGGGACGTACTACCTGGGCGTCGGCCTCTACGACATGACGTTCAACACGTCAGTCGAGTTTGGCGTGACGTCAGCCAACACGACGGCGGTGCAGACGATTCCGGTGACGATCATCTACGGCGGCGGCTGCCCGGCGGACCTCGGCGTTCAGGGCGGTGCAGCTGGGCAGGACGGCCGCCTGGACAACAACGACTTCATCGCGTTCATCAGCCTGTTCTTCGCGAACGATGCGCGTGCGGACATGGGCGTGCAGGGCGGCGGGCCGGGTCACGACGGTCACTTTGACAACAATGACTTCATTGCTTTCATCAGCGCGTTCTTCGCCGGGTGCCCGTAGCGTGGCTTGCGCGAGATTCGTGAGTGAAGGCTTGACGACAGGCGGGCGAAGACCGTGTGCTGTCGGGCATGCGTGCGGCTTTGATGGAGTGGTACCGATGGTGGCTGTAGTCAGGGAATGAGGGGGTTGGGGGGGTTGCGGGCCGGTTCGGCAAAGACCGAACGGCGGGCGGGGTTGTTTGGAGAATGGGCGAGGGTTTTCCCTTGCGGGCGGGAGTGTTATCGGTATACTCGCAGTGTGTGTAGCCCGTCGGCGTTCCGCCGGGCGTGCGAAGGTAGAGGAGAGAGTCATGAGCGCTTTGACCATTGGTCGTGCCGCCGGGATGGCGGTGTGCGTGTACGCGTTGCTCGGGGCCGCGCCGTTCTAGCCCAGAGCCTGTATTCCCCCGGCACGCTTACCGCGTGGGGTCCGACAGCCGGCAGCGCCCTGACCACCAACACCCTCGATGGCAATCACGTCGCCGGCGCGGCCGTCTTCGGCCGTAACTACGTCGCCGGCGGCGGGGCCACGCTCTACCGCTGGGCCGGTACGCCGCAGGAAAACGGCGACGCCAACCCCGACCGCTTCACCTACGGCTGGCGCACCCAGATCCAGCAGTTCGGCATCAACGCCAACGCAGATGTCGTCGTCCCCGTGCTGTGGGACGGCCGTCTGATCTTCTCCGGTCAGGGCGCGGAGCCAACCTCGGCTACCAGAACGTCACGATTACTGTCGGCCTCTATCGCGAGACCGGCGTCGGCACCGGCGTCTTCAACCTCGTCTCCAACCAGAACTTCAACTCCACCACCGACGGCAGCCTCATCAATCCGGCAGACCCGACGACAACCAACATCTCCGGCACTGGCTTTGCCCGCTGGGCCAACCAGACCGGAGGCGACAACCGGCAATATCAGGTGCGCGTCTCGGTCACGTCCATCGGTGACGCCGCCTTCGGCAACCCTGGCGGCGGCGCCGTGGCGCGCGGGCCGCGGTGAACTTCGACTCCGTCGCCGACCACCGGGGCCTGCTCTTCAGTGCGAACGTCGAGCCCGCCAACTACGCCGGCAACAGCCGCGGCGCAGTGGGCGCGGCCGCGGCACGTGCCCAGTGGGGGGTGACCGGCGCAGGCCCGACCATCCTCGGCGCCAACCCCTTCCGAGCGACTGTGGCGGTCATCGAGCCGCGCGTGCCCATGGCTGGTCACGAGGGTCTGCAAGGGCGACTGACGATCCTCGACAACGGCGGCGCCAACGTCCGCCAGGGCGAGCACCCCTTGGCAGTCGCCGGCATCATCGCCGGCGCGGGCCCGGATGAGGCCCGGTCGGGCGTCGCCCCGGGCGCGCGCCTCCTGGCCGCCTCCATCGGCGACTGGGGCGGCACCGTCGCCGCCGCGCAGGCCGCGGTGAACAACGTGGGCGTCAACAACCCGCTGGTCGTCAACTACTCCGCCAGCGACCCCAACGCGACCGTGCAGAGTCTCGACCGCTTCCTGACGGTCAACCCGCGGGTGACGTGGGTGGCAGCCAGCGGCAATGAGCAGACGAGCGGGCCGTGGCCCAACGAAGCCCCGCCCCGGCCCCCCAGCAGCGGCAACGTCGAGACGCCCGACTACGCGTACAACATCATCTCGGTGGGCGCGATGGAGCGGAACTTCAACCGCCCCACCGACTTCTCCAGCACCACGCTGGGCAACCAGCCCTCCGCCCCGATGATCATGGCGCCGGGCGAGGACGTGATGAGCCTGGCCTCGCGCGACCTGAACAACAACGGCCGCCTTGACGATCACACCCGCACGTTCCTGGGCAACGACTGGAACCAGACCGGCGGGGCCACGGTCGGCTCGATCACCGGCACCTCCTTCGCCGCCCCGCACGTCGCCGGCGCGGTAGCGTTGATGCATGACTACGCCACGCAGAACAACTACCGCATCGACAGCACCGACCACCGCGTGATGAAGGCCGTGATCCTCGCCGGCGCCTCGACGTGGGGCATCACCGATCGCGCCGGCAACGGCTGGCGGCAGACGGTCGACGGCGCGGGCACCGCCGCGATGCCGTTCCTGGTCCACCGCTCGCTCAACGAGAACCTCGGCAGCGGCATGCTCAACGTGCCGCGGGCGATGGGCATCTTCGCCGGCGGTGAAATCCTCAACGGCAACTTCACCGTCGCCAACGCGCCCCGAAACCAGATCATCACCGGCCCGGGCGCGTACCAGAACGGGCAGCAGTCCTTCTGGGATTTCGAAACCGTGGGCGGCCGCAACGGCGGCATCGACGGCACCGTGGACTACATCCTGCCCAGCCAGCTCATCTCCTCGCAGGACGGAGCTTCCTTCAACCTCGTGAGCATGTTCGACTACCTCCGCGCCTGCCTGACGTGGGATGCCACGACCAACGCCGGCGGCACCGCGTACAACCCCCTGGCCAACCTCGAGCTCCGCCTCTATGCCGACAACCTCACCGACCCCAACGGCATGGCCGGCTTCGATCCAAATAATCCCAACGCCGACACGCTCCTCGCGCGCACCGACGGCGCGGGCGAGAACGTCCGGCTCTTCGACCTGACGGGCTTCACCACCAGCTTTACACAGGCGGGCGACCTGGCGCAGTGGAACGGCGGCCTCTCCTTCTACCTCCAGGTCCGCAACCTCTCCGACACCGCCACTACCTACGGCATTGCGCTTTCGCTCGTGCCGACGCCGGGTACCGGCGGCCTGCTGGTGATGATGGGCGTGGTCGCGGTGCGCCGCCGCCGGCGCTGAGCCGCATCGAACTTGAGGCCTGATCGCAGCCTCGCGGGCGAGAACTCCCGCGGGGCTGCGTCGTTTCTGAATGGTCGAGCTGGATGAATCAGAAGCAGAAAGTGCAAGGCAACCAACCGGTCCGTTAAACTCGACGGGTGAAGACCGGCTGTTGCCCACGGTGCGGGTACGACCTTGGCGGGATCGCCGCTTCGTGGCGGGAAGCTTGTCCTCTGCGCGGGGTGTGCAGCGAGTGCGGGCTTGAGGTGGATTGGTCGCGGGTGCTCAACGCGGAGCGGTGGACTCCGACGTGGCTGGTTGAGCACGCCGCGGGGTGGTGGGGAGTGCCGCGGGCGAGCTGGCGGAACGGATGGCAGGCGCTGTGTGGGCGTAAGTGGTGGCGCGGCATGCGGCTGGACTTTTCGGTGCACGCGTGGCGGTTCATGCTGCACTGGTGCCTGTGGCTGTTTGTGATGTGGTTGGGCGCAGCGGTGATCGCAGGGCTCAGCGCGGCTGTGTACGAGGCTTGGGAAATTGGTTATTTGCAGCGGACCGGCTTTCGGTATCCGGGACAGCCAATCACGGGCGGGGAGTGGTGGCAGGCTTTGGGCAGGGCGGCATGGGATGGGGCGCTGCATCCCTGGTGGAGTCTGGGACGGGCTTTGTGGGTACAGCACCAAGCGACGTGGACTCTTCCGTTGGCTCTGCTGGTGATCGCCTGTTGGGGGACGGCGTTTGTGCTGGCGTTTGGATTGCTGCCGCGGACGCTTACGAAGACCGGCGTGCGCCTGGCGCACGTGGTGCGCGGAGCGGGGTATTTTGCCTCGCCGTGCGTGGTCGGCGTGTGGTGTTGGTTGATTGCCGACCGTACGTGCATCATTCTGGACCTCTACTGGCCGCCGATGGTGACGTTCACGCCGATGTTCGGGACGACGGCGAAGATGCTCGTTGTTGCGGGTGCGGTAGCCGCGTGGTGGACGGTGTGGTGGTGGCGGTTTGCGAGCGAGTACCTGCGTCTGCCCCGGGCGTGGCTGGTCGCGTTGGCACTCGGTGTGATCGCGACGTTCGCGGCGCTGGCGTTCGAAGAGGCGATGAACGAGCAGGTCGCCGATTGGTGTTGGCGCTGGTTGCGGTAAAAAAAACGAGCCCCGGGCGGGAGCCCGGGGCCGGAGTGTCATTTGTGTCGGCTCGACTGCAACTGAAGGGAACAAGGGGATCCCGCGTTCCTTCCCTGTCCTTCCGGACAGGGCTCGTGCAGTTCACTTCTTCCGCGTGTACTCGACCTCCATCACCTTGAACGGGTCGCCGTACTGCACTTCCCAGATCTCGAAGAACATCGTGTTGTCGGAAGGATGACGTGTGACGTACTTCACGTGCTTGCCGACTTCGCCCAGTGCCGGCTCGTCCATCGTGCCGAACATGGTGATCGTCTTGCCGTCGGGACTGATGCCGCCGGTGCCCTGGGTGAAGCTGGTGGTCATGCTGTCGGCCCAGCACATGGTGTACTGCTTGCGGGCGTTGTCATAGCCGGTGAGACCGATGCCGGTGAACGTCTCGCCCATCATGTCGCCCTTGAAGTCCTGCTGCAGGAAGTGATCGTTCAGGACCATCTTGAAGCTCGCCGAGCCCTTGAACTCCTGCGGTGGAGCCTTGGGATCCATCCACACGCGAGTGACGGTGGTCCACTCGCCGACGCTCTTCTTGAGGCCCTCATGCGCCTTGCCCGGCTTCATCAGGGCCGCCCATTGCTCCATCATCTTCTGCTGGTCCATTCCCTCGGGCATCCCCCCAGCCGGAGGCTGCCCTGCCGGTGCGCTTGCCGGCTTATCTGCCGGCTGGCCGGCGAAGAGAACGGCGGCGCCGACGACGCCTGCGCCGATCGCTGCGTGAAGAAGTGCGGAAGGACGGATGTGCATGTGTGCTCCTTGCGAGAACCGAGACATAGGACGGAAACGAAAAGGGGTGTGAAAACAGTCTACCTGAAGAACTCGGGCGGAAGGGTCTTGGCCGAGTGATGGCCACGGTTGGGGGCTCTTTCCATGCGGCGATAGATGAAGCCGCCACCGCGCGCGGGTTCGACGGCCGTGAGCACCTTCGGCAGCCAGCGGTTGATCATCGTCTTCCAGCCGTGGCTCATCATGAGGCGGAAGATGAAGGGGAGCGCCGCGCTGCCGCGCTGCGTGAGCGTGAGGCGCGTGCCGCCGTTGTGCGGCGTGAGCGTCCACTCGATCGTCTGCGTCGGATACGCCTTCTTCCCCTCGCGCGGCTGCATGGTCCACGACCAGACCATGCGGCGCGGCGGATCGAGCTCGAGCACTTTGCAGTGGGTGGTGTGGCCGGGCACGATCGGCATCGGGTCGACGCGGAACTGGAACTCGTGCCCGAGGATCGGCTTGAAGGTGTTGGGCATCAGCCACTGCGCGATCGCCTGCGGATCGGTGATCGCGGCCCACACGAGCTCGGGCGGGTGGGCGTAGAAGGCCTCTTTGTGCAGGTCAGGTTTCATCGGTGCTCCGAGTTTGCGGCGCGGCGTTAGGCGATGGCGCGGAGCGTCCGTGCTTGGCGTCGAGGTACTGGCCGAGGTTGTCGAGCTTCGCCGTCCAGAAGCGGTCGTACGCCGCGATCCAGTCGACGACCTCGGTGAGCGGCTGCGGATGAAAGGCGTAGAGAATGCGGCGGCCGTGCCGGCGCGTCTTCACGAGTCCAGCACGACGCAGAACGGCCAGGTGCTGGCTGAACGCGGGCTGCGAGAGCCGTGCAACGGCGCGTCCGAGTGACTCGCGGATCTCGTTGACCGAGCGCTCGCCATCTCGCAGCGTGTCGAGGATCGCGCGCGCGTGGGATCGGCGATCGCTGCAAACGGGCTGGCGTGGGCCATCGCTCTGGTCACGGTTTAAATATATTCGTAATTGCTTATATGTCAACCCTTGTCCGAACACTTCGTGATCGTGAAGTCGTACAACTGCCATGACGGTGCTTGTTGAAACGAAGATTGTCGCTGCGGATACTTACCCGTGAGCTCACGAAACGATCGAGATCACGACACCGCAAACAAAGCCCGCGGCCTCGCCGGCGAGATCTACAAGCAGGACCCCTTTGAAAGCCCTGCGCAGGAGGCGTTCCTCAACGTCATGCGCACCGCCAGCCTGCTGGCTGGGCCGTTCGAGCGGCTCTTCAAGAAGCACGGTCTGTCGGGCGCAACGTACAACGCCCTCCGCATCCTTCGCGGCGCGGGAGAGCAGGGGCGCCGGTGCAGCGAGATCGGCGAGCACCTGGTTGCCGCGGTTCCCGACGTCACTCGGCTGGTCGACCGGTTGGAAGAAGCCGGCCTCGCCAAACGCACCCGCGGCAGCGACGACCGGCGTGTCGTCACAGTGCGGATTACCCCGGCGGGCCTTGCGTTACTGAAGAAGTTCGACGGGACGATCTTGGAGCTCCACGAGGCCCAGATGGGCCACATGAGCCGCAAGGACTTGGAAACGCTCAGTCGCCTGCTCTGCGTCGCCCGGGAACGAGCCACGGCAGTTGAGCAGGCTTGTCCGGCTGAATAAAGCAAATTTTACACAAAACCACCTATTTGAGCGAATTCACCCTAAGGCGGTGGCGTTTAAACCGCTTAAATGATTGGGGTGAAATCCAGTATGAACCGATTGTCATTTCGGGCATACTAAGAGTGTGGCACCGCGTGTGGGAGCAGCGGTTCCGCTCGGGAGAAGCAGAATGCGGAAGCGTTCGTTGGTGGCGGGGCTGGTGCTGTTGCTCGCGACGGCTGGAGTGGCGGTCGTGGGTGGGTGCATGGGTGACTACGAGGGGTTCGGCTGGAACAGCCAGCCGACCAGCCCTGAGCCGCGCGATCCCAGCGCGCCGGTCCCCAACGGCACGCTGACCGATGAGCAGAAGGAGAAGCTGCTCGACAGCGTGACCGACCTTGTGCGCGAGCGTGCGTACGCGACGGGCGTCGACTTCGCCAAGTGGCCCGACCACCTGAAGAAGCACCAGGCGGCGATCGACCGCGCGACGAACATGACGCAGTTCTCCAACGCGGTGAATCGCGCGCTGAACGAGTTCGGCATCAGCCACATCGACCTCATGTCCCCCCGCCAGGCGCAGATGCAGCACGCGCCGCGGTTCGGCGGCATCGGCATCACCGCTGAAGCGGTCGAGACGGGCATCCGCGTCACCAGCGTGCGCGACAACGAGCCGGCCTCCAAGGCAGGCATCAAGACCGGCGACGTCATCACCGAGGTCGACGGCCAGCGGGCCGAGCTTGGTTCGATCCGCGGGCTGGTCGGCACGCCGGTCAAGCTCAAGGTCGTCCGCTCAGAGGACGGCAAGGTCAGCGAGCTGACCGTCAAGCGCGCCGAAATCAGCATCGCCCAGCCGCCCCGCCTCACCAAGGTGAGCGATGACGTGGCGATGGTGACCATCGATTCGTTCACCGATGAGTACGACCGCGACATCGTCAAGAAAGTGATGAAGGAGGCATCGGCCTACCCCAACCTCATCATCGACCTCCGCTACAACGGCGGCGGTGCGGTGGTGAACTTCATCCACTTCCTCAGCACGATCCTGCCCAAGGGGACCGAGGTCGGCACGTTCATCGATCGTCGCATGGCCCGGCAGTTTGAGAACAGCGACGACAACAAGGGCGAGACGCCCGACGCGGTGAAGGTGGCCGCGTGGTCGGACCGTAAGGTGAAGATCAACCGCAACCCGGTCGACCCGTACACCGGCAACATCGCCGTTCTGATCAACCGCGCCAGCGCCAGCGCCAGTGAGATCGTCGCCGCGGCCGTGCGCGAGCTGCACGAGGGCATCCTGGTCGGCGAGCACTCGGCGGGCGCGGTGCTGATGAGCACCTACGTGAAGATGGACAACGGGTTTGAGATGAAGGTCCCGACGAGCGACTATGTGACGATCAAGGGCATGCGCATCGAGGGCTCGCCCTTGCAGCCGGACGTCAAGGCCCGCGCGTGGAACCGCATCCGCCCGGTCGACCCCAAGGATGATGAGGTGGTGCAGGCGGCCGTCAGCGCCCTCCGTGCCGCCGGATCGCACGCCGAGACGGTCCCCGCCGCCGGCGACGGCAAGTAACCGTCGGCAGCAGTCTGCGGAACCGGTATGCTCTGCAACGCGGATGGTGCGGTAGGGTGCGGCGCTGAAGGTGCACCGGCGCCGACTGCCTCACACCGGCTGAAGGGCGGTGACCGTTGCCCGTCTGGCTCGAGCGGCTTGTGCTGCGCAACGTGGGCGTTGAGTACCTGCCCGCGCTGGCGTGCGTAGGTCTGGCCGTCGCCGTGTGGTGGTGGCAGTGGTCGCGCCGGGCCCGTCGCAAAGCAGCAGGCCGCGAAGAAACACAGGGGCGTGCGGTGCGCGTCGGCTGGGGGCCGGGGATGGCGGTCGTTGCGTTGGTGGTGCTTGGGGTCGCCGCGTTCGCAGTGATGACGGGCCTGGGCCAGGAGGCCTGGTGGCTGGTGCTGGACAATCCTTGGCTTGCCGCGTGGTGGGTCGTGGGGATCGGCGTCGCCGTCGCGGTGTGGGGCATCGCGGTGCACGCGTGGCGCGGCGAGGCACGGCTCGCTCGTCAATGCCGGTGCGGTTACGACATGACAGCGGTGGTGGGCATGCGGTGCCCAGAGTGCGGGCGCCAGGCCAAGAGCGAGCGGCAGCTGCGTCCGTTTAACGTCCGTCGCTGGGCGGTGTGGGTCGCCGCACTGACCATCGCCGCGGGTCTGCTGCTGCCCACCGGCGTGGCGGCGTGGCGCCGCGGATGGCCCGCGATCCTCCCAAGCCGGACGCTGCTGTGGTGGATGACCTCGACGTCGAACCCGCCGGGCCCGGTCCTGCGCGAGATCATGTACCGCGGCGGGGATGACCCCGGTTGGTGGAGCGGGCAGGTGCAGCTGCGCTGCGTTCAGCTCGCGGAGCGGATGATGGAATGCGGGCCCGAGGCGAGCGCCGAATACGCCGCGGTGCTCAGATCGGTCATGCGCGAGGTCGGCGACCCGCGGTTCATGACGCTCATCCTGGACAATCTGAAGTCGTCGGACCCTGCGCGTCGCCGCAACGCGGCGACGCTGTTGGTGGCCTTCGGTGGGTGGGGTGCGCCGCTCTCGTCGGTCGAGGCGCTGCTGGCCGACCCTGATCCGTCGGCGCAGGCGAACGGGCGGATGCTCATCACCGCCGCCGCGGGCGAGATCGTGCAGCGACTGACCGGGGCCGACGGGAAGCCGGCGGAGGCCGATCCCGCCCGCGTGCGGGTGCTCGTACGGCTGCTGTGCGACATGCCGCTCAATTCGTACTACGGCGCCGCCGCGCAGCTCGATCCGCTCTGCTCTTCGACGGACCCGGAGGTGGCGGCGCGAGCGTCGATCGTGCGGAACCGCTGGCTGGGGTCGCTGGCGTCTGGAACGTCGGTCTCTCTGAAAGCGGCGCTGCTGGGCACGCGGACGCTGCGTGAGCTGAAGCAGCCGCCGGTGCCGGGCGGCGTGTCGATCGCGACCTTTCTGTGGAGGCCCGAAGGAGCGAGCGAAGTAGGCAAGCTGATCGAGGACCCCGATCTGGCCGTGCGGAGCGAACTGCTGGCGGAGATCGACGGCGCCACTGCCACGATGACCGCGTACTTCGCACCCGGCAACACGACGTACTGGGACTCGTTGCTCGGCTTCATGCGTGCGCAGGCGCAACGTGAGCCTGACGCGGAGCTCAAGGCGCTGCTGGAGAAGGTCGTCGCGCGAATCGAAGGGAAGCCGGAGCAGAAGACCGCGCCGTGACGCGTGAGAGCGGGTGATGAAATGGAGGGTCGATGCCTCTGTGGCTTGAGCAGTTCGTGAACGACAAACCGTGGGTGATCTGGTTACCGCTGATCGCTTGCGTCGTTGGCGTAGCGGCGCTGTGGGGCTGGCAGGGTCGGCGCGGCAAAGGTGACATTAAAGACGACAGACAGCGGGCGGTCCGCGTCGGCTGGCTTGGCGGATTGGCGACGGTGGTTGCGGTGCTCGCTGTGGTGGCGTTCGCCGGATATCAGATCGACCTCTGGGGGGACGTATGGGAGTTTGTCAACGAGCAGCCGACGCTGGTGTCGTGGTGGGTGGCGGCGATCGGCGTCGTCGTCGCGCTGTGGGGCATCGCGGTACACGCCTGGCGCGGCGAGGCACGGCTGTCGCGTCAGTGCCGTCGCTGCGGCTACGACATGACCGGCGTGCCCGGCGTCATGATGTGCCCCGAGTGCGGACGGATGGCGAAGAACGAGCGGCAACTGCGCCCGCGCAACGTGCGTCGCGGCGCGATGTGGCTCGGCGGACTGATCGTGTTCGCATCGTGGACGACGCCCTCGATCATCGCGGCTTTTCGCTGGGGCCCCGCGGCTGCGCTTCCGACGCGGACGCTCGTCTGGTGGCCGACGGTCTCCAGCTCTCCACCGCAGGGCGTGTTTAAAGAGATCACCCGGAGGATGGAGGGAGAACCTGAGAAGATCGCGACGCTGCTGGCGGCCCGTCGTGCCCAGCTCATCCAGTGCGAACTGAAGGCTCCGGCTGAACTGCAGGCGGACTACGTCAAGCTCATTGAGACGTCGGTGATCAAGCCCGAGGAGATCTGGGAGGCCCTCAACGTCGCCAGGGCGGAGATGGCGTCGCCAGACAAGGCGCGGAGGAGCGCCGGCGTGGCGTTGTGGGCGCAGTTGTCGGGCCCGGATGAACTCAGCCCTGAGGTCTACTTGCAACTGCTCAGGGACGCGGATCCTCAGGTCGCCCGGCACGTCAGCATCTTTGATCCGGTCAACACGCACTCGGCGCTGAGCATGGTGCTCGGGAACGGCGATCCTGAAAAGGTGGACCTGAGCGACTTGCGGCTCATTCTCAGACAAGGGCATAGCCACAACATCGGAACCAAAGTTGCCGCAAAGCTGGAGCCTTTCCGGCATCACGCCGATGTGGAAATCGCGGCGAGGGCGACGGTCATCGTCTTTGTCGATCGTTCCGCGACGGAGCAGGTTGATGACGAGCTGGTTCGCGAGGTTGTGAACGCCGTCGAATACCTCGGCAGCAAGCCCAATTCCCCGGGCTCGTCCTTGCCGTACCTCTACGCCCGCGCCGGCTCGCTGGCGAAACTCGAAGCACTCGTCGACGATCCAGACCCGTCCATGCGGAGCCTGGTGTGTCGGCAGTACGGAGAATGGGTGCGAAGCAGCCATCCGCTGACGGTCGAACGTCAGCTCACCCGCTGGGCGTCGATGCTCAAGCGGCTGGAGACGCGGCTGGCGATCGAAACAGACGCCGCGGTGAAGGCAGAGATCGCGCAGACCATCGAGATCATCAACTCCAAGGTGAATGGGCGACAGCGCCTGCTGGCGGATGAGTAGTAGGCGCCTTTGCCTTACATCCGCTCAAGCAGCGGCACGCCCAGCAGCGTCAACCCATCGGCCAGCACGCGCGAGGTGAGGTCGCTGAGAGCCAGGCGTGCTCCGCGCGTCGGTTCCGGTGAGATGAGCACCGGGCAGTCGTTGAAGAACTTGGCGTACGCGTTGGCGACGTCGTACAGGTGTGCGCACAGGCGGCTGGGCTCGAGCGTTGCGCCGACCGAGGCAACAGCTTCGGGATAGCGCAGCAGCAACAGAGCGAGAGCCTTCTCGCTGGGGTGCTCGATCGCGAACGCGCCGGGCTTTGCTCCGGTATCGACGGCCTTGGCCGCGAGGCTGCGCGTGCGGGCGTAGGCGTAGAGCAGATAGGGTCCGGTGTCACCCTCCGCCTTCACCATCCGCTGGAACGAGAAGACGTAGTCCTTGATCCGTTCGGTCGAGAGATCGGTGTAGCGGATCGCGGCGACGGCGATTGTCGCGGCCATGGAACGCTGCTTCTCGGCGGGCAGATCGGGATAGCGCGACACGACCTCGGCGAGCGCAGCTTGCTCGGCCTCGTCGATCACCTCGTTGAGCTTCACGCTGTCGCCCGAGCGGCTCTTGAACGGCTTGCCGTCTTCGCCCAGGATGGTGCCGAAAGCCGCGTGCTCGAGCTGTTCGTCCTGCGGGCAGAGCCCGGCCTTTTTGCTCGCGGCGAAGACCTGCTTGAAGTGCAGGCTCTGGCGTGCATCGACGCAGTAGACGACGCGCTTCGCCTTCAGCGTGCCGGCGCGGTACTGCACGCCCGCCAGGTCGGCGGTGGCGTAGATAAACGCACCGTCGCGCTTGCGGATGATCACGGGCTCGGCGATGCCGAACTCGTCGAGACGCACGACCAGCGCTCCGTCGCTCTCTTCGGCGACGCCGCGCTTCTGCAGATCGGCCACCAGCGGTGCGAGCATGTGCTCGTAGAAGCTCTCGCCCGCGGAGTGCTCGGGGAGCACGATCGAGTTGAGCCGCTTGCACGTCGCCAGGCAGGCGGCCATCGTCACGTCGTAGATCCGCTGCCAGACGCGGCGGACTTCTTTGTCGCCCTGCTGCAGGCGCACGAGCGTTGACTTCGCTTCGGCCAGCGCCGCGGCGGGCGCGTCGTTGGCGGCCTCAAGCTCCGCGAGCACCTTCGGGCCCGAGCCCCACGCCTTGACGTACTCGATGTCGTCGTCGCAGGTGTCGCAGGTTTTCTTGGCGTCTTTATAGATGCGGTCGAGCTGGTCGAGCGTGATCGTCGAGAGGTCGACTTTGCCCGCTTTCTCCAGTTGCATCAGATACGCGGTGACCATCGCGATCGGCAGGCCCCAGTCGCCGACGTGGTTCTGCCGGACGATCTTCTCCGGTCCGTAGAGCCGCGCCAGCGTGCGGGCGATGGCGTCGCCGATGACCGTCGAACGCAGATGGCCGATGTGCATCTGCTTGGCGAGGTTGACGCCGCAGAGGTCGACGACGGTCTTGGGCGCATTGGCGTCGATCTGGATGCCCAGCTCGGGCGTGTTGAGTGCATCGAGCACCGCGGCGATCGCGCTCTTCTTGAGCGTGATGTTGATGAACCCCGGGCCCGCGACCGACTTCTCCGTCAGCGGCTCGCACAGGTCGTCCGCCTGCACCTTGGCGATCAGCTCCATCGCCACAGCTCGCGGCGGCTTACCGAGCGCTTTGGCGAACGGCATCGCGCTGTTGCACTGGTAGTCGCCGAAGGCCGGGTTGCCGCTGGGCGTGATGACCACCGCGGGGAGCCCCCCTCCCTGCACGCCGGCGAACGCCTCGTCGGCGGCGCGCTGGAACCGCTCCCGCAGAGCGGCGGCAGGGTTAAGCGACGAAGTGGGGGAGGCGGTGGACATAAGGGGGCGAGGATAGGAGTGGGGAGTCGGGCGAGGGTCCGCGTGCGGTATGGCGCGACGGCACGATAAGAGCCGGGGGCCGTAAGGCCCCGGCCGAGCGTGGACAGACGCATGAAGCTCATTTGATCAGCGACGCCCAACGCCGGCCCCTTACGGGGCTCGGCTCCTATTGCGGCTACTCATCGCTTCTCCGGCCCCGTCCACCCCTTGAGCACGCTCCGCAGCGCATCGGCGAACGTGCCCAGGTTCGTCCCGGGGATCAGCGCCATCGGCTCGTCGATCAGCGCCACGCGTCGGTTCTTCACCGCCGGCACGTCCAGCTTCGCTACGGCTCCCAGCGACTTGATCAACTCGTCCGCGCTCACCTTCGCCGCGGGCGAGTCGGGCTCGCGCGGCGCACGATCACGATCGCATCCGGCTTCAACGCCGCCACGTCCTCCGCGTCCAGCGGCATGAACGGCTTGCCGGTCTCCGTCGCGGTCTGTCCGCCGATCCGCAGCAGGATGTCGTGGCTGTACGACCCCGGCCCAAGCGCCGCGGGTTTGGCCGCTGCGCCGGTCTCACCCGCGCCTTGATAAAGCAGCAGCACGCGCCCGCGCCCGAAAGCCCCGCGTCTCGCGCGTACGCCTTGTCCAGCCGTTCCAGCAGCGAGTTTTGCGCCGCCTGGAGCCGCGTCTCGCGGTCCATCTGCCGCGCACTGGGCGCCTCGGTCGGGCGCAGCGCCGCGTTCTCGGCGCGCAGTGCATCCAGCTCCGGCGTCACCACCGCGGCGCTCAGCGCGACCGTCGCATGTGCCACGTCGTCGAGCGTCAGCAGCGGTACGTTCCGTACCACCCACCCGCGCTCCCGCGCCAGAGCCTTGAGCCGCTCGGGCAGGTCCTGCTCGCCAAGCTGCACGAACACGTGCGTCGGGTTGGTCTCGATGAGCTTTTCGTAGTCCACCCCCTGCTGGTCGCCGCACACCGGCAGCGACTGCCTGCTCCACTTGTCATATGCGTGCCGCGCGACGATCAGGTCCGCGCACCCAAGGTCGCGCAGGATCTGCGAGATCCCCGGCGCCGGCGCCGCCACCCGCGGGTGCGCCGGCAGTCCGACCGAGCCGGGGTGCGCCGCGGCCCAGCCGTGCGGGTGCGGCGCAGCTTCGTCATCGGCGCGAGTGAGCAGAAGCGTCGCAGCGCCCGCTACCAGCGCCGAAACCGCCGCCACGATGAAGAGCGTCTTGCGTTTCACGGCCCGGGCTTCACGTGCCGCAGGTTCACCACGATCAGGAACACGATCGAGGCGACGACGATCCACACGGGCGCATCGGCCGCGATGCGGCGGAGCAGGCGCACGATGGGTCCCGGCTCGTCCACGGTCACCTCAACCCCACCCCGTGGGCTCACACGCCCATCTGTGACCAAACGGTACGCCGCAGTTGCAGCACCAGTGGGCGAGGCAGCAGCGGCCACGGCCACGTGCGCGTCGCGCAGGACCGACTGCCGCTCAAGCTCAGCCTTGGCTCCGTCCGCCCCCTCGCGCAGAGAGGTCAGCTCGGACGCGTGCGCCGTGCGGTACCGATCCAGCAGCGTCTGCAGATCGCGGAACAGCCGGTGGCGCTCCGCGGTCGGTCGACGCCGCGATGACGCCCACCAGCCGGTCCTTCTCCGCCTGCACGCCCGCGTCTCCAAGGATCCGCGGGTGATGCCGGCCGCGGTGAGCCTTGTGCTGCACGTCGAGCAGGTCGCTCTCGGTGAGCAGCGGGCCGCTCTCTCCCAGCGGCAGCAGAACCGTGGCCGTCGCGACCACGCTCGGCGCGAGCGCCGCCTCATTGCCCAGCCAGTGCGCAAACCACCGCTCGGCCACTTTGTCGTATCCACCCCCCGCCTCATCGCCGCTCGCGCCGCCGCCGAGCCCGTGGATGAACAGGTCGCATCCCAGCCACCGCAGCAACGCCGTCATCAGCAGCACCACGGCGCGAGCGACGCCACCGGCGTCTCGCTCAGCGTGTGCGCGAATACGCGCTTCCGCGGCGTCGGTTTGCCCTTGGGTGAAAGTTGCCACAGCGGGAGCTCGAAGCGGCCGCGCTCGGCATTGGCGGTGAGCGGCGCGATGCCCGGCGCCTTCACCTCCGCCACCGCGCGGTTGTACGCCGCGACGCACGCCGCGGGGTCTTCGGCCATCTTCTCCAGCAGCTCGCGCATCGCGGTGGTGCTCGAAAGACGCGTGGCGAACACCAGTGCCGCCTGCGCATCGGCGCCCAGCGCCGTCGCCGTGAGTTCGGCGTTGGCGCGGGCAATCTGCTCCGCAGCGCTCGATGCGTGCGCCAGCGCACCGTGCAGTCGGCGATCGCCCGCAATGCCCGCGCCGCATCAGGCGTCGCGGCGTCAGTGGGGGATGTCGTTGGTGTGAACGCGGGAAGGTCGCCAAACGCCACGTCCGCCCGCAACTGGGCCGCGAGCGACTGGGGCCCAAGGTCCCACCGCCCGCGCTCCGGCAGCGAGCCCGCCGTCTTCGGCGCTGCCGGGTAGATCAACTCGAGCGACTCGCTTGCGTCCTGGTCCACTACGACCCATGCCGCCCCAGCGCCCGCCTGACGACACACCCCCGCCAGCGCGATCTGTTTCGCCAGGATCCCCGCGTGCCACCACTGCGCCTGGTGCCCGCTCATCACGACAGGGCCCGACTCCGGCAGTCCCAGTTCGCGCCGAAATCGTGCGACGCGTGCGTCACCGGCCGTCTTCGCCGCGTGCCCGCGCACCAATCCCGCCCACGTCTCTCCAGACGGAGTCAGCGTCACCCGCGGCGGCGCAACACCGGTGTCGCTGTCCGCGGCCGTTGAGGGTTGAGGAGGGGGGGTCAGGGGTGCTCCCACGTGTTGAGCGTAGTCGGCGGGCGGAGAGGTGGGTGCAAGCCGCGGCGTGTCAGCCGCACCCGCAGCTTGTCCCCGCGCCGGCGAGGGCGGGCAGCCGGTCGCGGTAACGCTCGATCTCGCAATACAGCACGTTGCGATAGTGGGCCAGGCGCGTGCCGGGGTTGTTCAACGCGCCGCCGAAGCTCCGCGTCAGGTCTTTGTAGATCAGCTTCACGGGAATCTCGCCGACCGTGAGACCCAGCGCCTTGGCCTGCACCCACAACTGCATGGGGAACGCGTACCCGTGCTCGGTCAGGCTCAGTCGGCTGACCGCGCTCACGCGATGGCTCTTGAAGCCGCAGAACGTGTCGGTCAGCGGCGGTTCCCATCCCAGCCGCCGGTTGATCTCTTCCGTCAGCGTCGCGTTGATCGCGCGCCGGTCGGCCGGCGGCGTCGTCGTCTCATCCAACGAGGCGATGTACCGCGAGCCGCTGATGATGTCCGGCGCGTTTGCGCGTTCCTGCTCGCGCACAAACAGCGGGATCTTCCCCGGCTCGTGCTGCTCGTCGCAATCCATCGTGATCACCCAGTCGTACCGCTCGCGCACCGCGAACGTGAACGCATGGATGATCGACGCGCCGTACCCCAGGTTCTTCTCGTGCCGCACCGACCGCACCGGGAACTTGGCGACCGCATCGGGTGTCCCGTCCGTCGACCCGTCGTCAATCACCAGGATGTCAGAGGGTTTCCCCGGCGCGTGCTCCATGATGCTCGCAAGCACCCGAGGCACGTACTTCTGCTCGTTGAACACCGGAATGGCGATCAGTGTCCGCATGTGTCTTACCGCCCGGGAAACGGGCCGGCTCTCACACTGTACGGGATCGCCGAAGTCACAGTTCGATGAATATCAAAATATCCGATCCCCTGGGATAGGGACGGTTCGGGAAGCGCTCGGAGCCCATCGCCGCTGCCGCCGTTCTACGCGTGCTGACCCGCGTGCACGCCCTCGGCGATCTCTTCCACCATCTTGCGGTTGAATGCCCCGAGATCGGCCGGCGACCGGCTCGTCACCAGTCCGTTGTCCACCACGACCTCTTCGTCCACCCAGTCTGCGCCCGCGTTCACCAGATCCTGCTTGATGGAGTGGTACGACGTCAATTTCCGCCCGCTCACCACCCCCGCATCGATCAGCGTCCACGGCCCGTGGCAGATCGCCGCGACCGGCTTGTGCTGTTCGAAGAAGTCGTGCACGAACTTCACCGCGTCGGCGTTGTCGCGCAGTTGGTCCGGGTTCGCGACGCCGCCGGGAAGCATGAGCGCATCGAACTCGTCGGCCCGCACGTCCGACACGGCGCACTCAACCGGGAACCGGTCGCCCTTCTCATGGTGATTCCACCCCTCGACCTTCCCCGCCTTCAGCGACACCACCACCGTGCGAGCCCCCGCTTTCTCAAGCGCGATCTTGGGCGACGTGAATTCGATCTGCTCAAACCCGTCGGCGACGAGAATGGCGACAGTCTTGCCCGAGAGTGTGGACGGCATGTGCAGGCTCCTTCGAGTGCTGACTTCAAAGCAGCGCACTGTGAGAGTGAAGCAACCGTGAAGCGACCGCCGAACTGATCTTAGGAGCGCTTGGGGCGAGCCTTCCCTTTCCGCCGCGGCTTGTGAATCGCCGTGCTCAGCCCGTCGTACGTGCTCAGCGGGCGCGCCACGCCCAGATCCACCACGCGGTGCCAGGCGCTCTGCGCATCGGCCGCGCTGTACTCGCACCCGATGAACCTTCGGCCGAGTTCGCGCGCCACCACGCCCGTCGTTCCGCTCCCCAGGAACGGATCGAGCACCAGCATCCCCTCGTTGCTCGCGCACTTGATCACGCGGTTGAGATACGCCTCGGGCAGCTGGTTGTCGTGGTTGCCGCGGCGTTCGCCGTTGTTCCCTTGGATGCGCCCCCAGTACGGGCCGTACCACACGTCCATCGGCACGCGCATTCCCGGCGGCATGCCGTCCTTCTTGCTCTGCGTGCGCGGATCGAAGTACGTCGTGGCCCGATCGCTCGGCTCCAGCACCGCGCCCGGGTTCCACACGCGCCGCATCGGGTCGGGTGCGAAGTACAGGCAGTGCACCTTGCTGTTGATGAACGACTCGGTCCGGTTCTGCCCGAACCGGTAGTGCCACACGCACCAGTTCACCATGAACATCGGGCGCGACGGCTTGCGCGAAAGCTGCCCCTTCAGGAAGCACACGATCTCCGCCGCCGTGTCGTCGGGGATGTTGATGAACAGCGACCCTGTCGGCTTCAACCCCTTCACGCACGCATCGATCCAATCGAACGTAAAGTCGAGGTAGTCGCCGCGGCTCATCGCGTCCTGCCACGTCTTGTACTCGGCCGCCGATGGATCGGGCGCCTCGCCCTTGAACCGGTCGTAGTCGCGATTCCAGTTGAACGGCGGATCCGCGAACACAAGGTCCACCTCGCCGCGCTTCACCTCCGGAATCCGCGGCAGGTTCTCACGGCAGTCCCCCAGGTACACCCGCGTGTCCGGCTTGTCCGCCGACTTCCACGGCTTCGCCCACCCGCCCGCCGGTTCGGCGATATGCGGCGCTTCCGCTGCGACTTCCACACGCGCGCGGCGTCCTTTGGTCTTCACGGAATCTCGCTCACCTGTGGTTGGCACGGGCCGAGTGTACACACAGGCGCCGCAACGCGCTACCTGCCGTTCGCCCGCAAAACAGCCCTCATCGCCCGCTACTTGCCGGTCCAGGCCTTGTTCACCTCGCGGTACCGCTCCCGCCCCTTCTTCACCGCACTGAAGTACTGGTTCACCAGCGGCAGCAAATCCACCTGCTCAGCGGGAAGTCGCAGTTCCGCCGCGCGGCCCGCCCAGTCCTTCATGTCCCTTTCCAGCGACCGCGGCAGCCCCTCTTCCAGGTACGCCTTCGGCAGGTTCTCGATCACCACGCCGAACGCTTCCTTCGGCGGAGCGCCCATTCCGCCCCACTCCGGCGTCTCCATCGCCTCCACGATCTTTTTCCCCGCCTCTTCGTGCTCCTCCAGCAGTTCGTCGTACTTCAGCTCCGCCATGTACGCGTCCACGCTCTCGACGCCCTTGAAGTCCTCGCGCAGGCTCAGCACGTGACCCAGCCAGTTCGGCGTCGGCGAGTCGGGCGCAGATGTCGCCGCACGCAGCGCCGCCGCGTCCGGCAGCGCCAGGCGCAGAGAAGCAACCTGGCGAAGGCCCTGCGCTTCGATCGCCAGCGCCAGCTCCTTCGCCTCCTTCTTTTGCTCCTCCGTCGCGTCCGTGAGCCCGCGCGGCCACGCCGCTTTGTCCGCAGGGTCGGCCTCGAACCGCTTGAGGATGGCCAGCCCCATGCCGAACGCCGGAGTCTGCTCGCCCTCGGGCTTCAGCACCAGCTTCGCCATCGCCATCGAGTCGATTGCTTTATCCGTCACCATTCCACGCACCCATGCCACGCCGCGACCCGCTTCTTTCGCGTCGGGCATATGCGCACCGCCCACCACGCGGCGAAGCACCGCCGCGCGAGCGCCGCGCGCTCAGCGCCATCGCGCCCATCTACCGCGATCCGCAGCGGCACAAGCTCGTCGTCGGTCCCGTGTACCAGCACCGCCGGCACCACCCGCATCCCCATCAGCGGCATCATCGGCACGCCGCCGCCGCACGCCACCACGCCGTTGAACAGACGCGGGAACCGGTTCGCCAGCATCACCTGTGCAAACGCCCCCTGGCTGTGGCCGACGAGGATGATCTTCGCGGTCGGAAAGTTCCGCGTCATCTCCAGCACGAAGTCGCGCATCAGCAGCACGTCGCCGATCTCAAGCCCGGGGAACCGCCCTCCGTCCGCCGCTTCGCGCGAGCCGTCAACGCACACCACGATCCCGTTCGGCGCAAGATCGTTCGCCGCCAGCGCCGCGTGCCCCCACGTGTGGTCCTTCCCGTACCCCGGCAGCAGCACGATCACATCTCGCGGTTTCGCTCCCAGCCCCTCCCAACCTTCAGGCACACTCCAGCAGTACTTCAGCAGCCCGACGCGGTCGGTCCCGTCTTCGGTGTATCCCGTGCACGCGCTCGTCGCTTCGTACACCACGCCCGGCTTCGCGTCCGCCAGCTTCCCCATCGGCTCCATCACCACCGGCTTGGCGCGTTCCTTTTTCTCTTCCTTCGGATCGACGACCTTCGTCACCTTCGTGCCGCCCGGCTGACCGACCGGCGGTTTCGCCGGCGCGGCAGGAGCGGGCGCAGGCGATGTTGGCGCGGCGGGAGGCACCGAAGGTGGCGCAACCGGAGGCTGCGATCCCGGCTCTGGACCAAGCGCGGCCGGACCCAGCGGAGCAACCAGCACCGCAGACAGCAACCCCATCGCCACGTTCATGCAAGCCTCCCGCAGCCAGCCAAGCCGCCGCTCCACATCTGCGCCCGCGCGCCCAACCGGTTCGCCAGCATACAGAAGAGCCGCGTAAGAGCCGCGAGCGCAAGCTCGCGCGCCAAGCCGCCCGCCAAAGCAGGCGCTCTCCAGCCAACTCGCCTCAGCCCCCTCCCCATGAGAGCCGAGGGCCGTAAGGCCCCGGCGGAACACGCCCTCTCATCAAAAACCAGAACAAAACCAGACCACTTTTCTTGCATTGCCCAAACAAATCATGTACAATTCAATCCAAGGACCAAAAGTCCACTTTTAAACAGACAAACCGGGGGACCCATGCAAGTCATTCAGCAAAAACACGCCCAAGCCGTCTACGAAGCCCACATCCTCGCCCTCAAGACCCTCACCGACCTCCTCCAGCGCGAAACCGACCCCATCGAGCAGCGCCGAATCTCTGCCATCATCCTCCGCACCAAGCCCACGCCTCCTAGCTCCGCCGAGCAGCGAGCCGCTATGTCCGCCCCGAGCGCTCCCGGCGCCAAGCCCCCTTCTTCCTGCTCCGAGGGAGAAGGTGCCCACCGCTCTGGGCGGGCGGATGAGGGTGCCTTGACGCCTTTTTTCGACCTCGATGACGAACACGACGAAGTTGACGACCTCGACGCTGACCTCAAGCCTTTCAACCCTCGCGACCTCGAAACCCTCAGGCAACTGATGGCCGCTACCGCAACGCCTCCAACCCCGCCCTCCGATCGCGCAGGCGAGCACCACCCTTCTTCCTAAACTCCGGCCCATGTCGGCCCCTTCAGACCACGTCGTCACCCGCTTCGCACCCTCGCCCACCGGCCACCTCCACATCGGCGGTGCGCGGTCCGCGCTCTTCTGCTGGGCCTTCGCCCGCAAGAACGGCGGACGCTTCATGGTCCGCATCGAGGACACCGACCAGGTGCGCTCCTCCGAAGAGTCCGCCCGCGGCATCCTCGACGACCTCGCCTGGCTCGGCATCCTGTGGGACGACGGTCCCAAGTTCGGTGAAGTCGGCAAGGACGCGCGCCCCGTCGGCCCGTACTTCCAGGCCCAGCGTGTCGCGCTCTACAACCGCGAGTTGCAGAAGCTGATCGAAATGGGGCGAGCGTACCCCGCCTTTGAGACCGAGGCCGAGATCGAGGCGCAACGCGAAGCGGCAAGAGCCGCGAAGCAAACTTATCGGTACGACAGAGCCGCGTTCCGGCAGTACCCAACGCCGCAAGCAAGACTCGCGAGAATGGCCGAAGCCGACGCGAAGGGAGAGCGGTACGCGGTGCGGTTTGTCGCTCCTGCCGAGGCGGTCACTGTTCAGGACGAGGTGTTGGGCGAGGTGAAGTACGCGGCGGGAGAGATGGAGGACTTCGTCATCCGCAAAGCGGATGGGTTCCCGATCTACCACTTCGCGGTGGTCGTTGACGACGAGCTGATGGGCGTCACCCACGTGATGCGTGCGCAGGAGCATTTGAACAACACGCCTCGGCACGTGGCGCTGCAGGCGGCGCTGGGTTACCGTACCCCCAAGTACGCTCACATGCCGCTGATCCAGAACCTCGACGGCTCAAAGATGAGCAAGCGTGACAAGGCGAAGGCCGTGCGCAAGGCGATGAAAGACGCGATGAGCAAAGACGCGTCGATTACCGTCGCTCGCGTCGCCGCCGACACAAGCCTCGATGTGAAGCTCCTCGCCGATTTCGTCAACGCTGAGAACGACAACCTCGACGTCGCAAAGTCTGTTGCTTCCCGTTTCAAGGTCAATCTCCCTGAGATTGAGGTCTGGGACTTCCGCAAGAACGGCTATCTGCCGCAGGCCATCACCAACTTCGTGTCGCTCCTGGGTTGGTCAACCGGCGAAAAGACCGCCGATGGCAAGGATGTGGAGAAGTTCGACAACGCCTATCTCGCGGCACACTTCACGATTGACAGGCTCGGAAAAGCAAACGCCAAGTTCGACCGCGTGAAGCTCATGAGCTTCAACGGCGACTACATCCTCGCGATGTCCGACGAGGTGTTCTACAACGAGCTGATGACATGGGCCCGCGACTGGGAGCCCGCTTTCGCCGAGCAGCTCCGCGCGCTCCCCAAGCTGCGCATGGATGCCCTCATCAAGATGGCTCGCCCGCGTTGCAAAACCCTCCGCGACGCCATCAAGGTCATGTCCTTCGCGCTCGTCGAGGACGAGGCAATGGAGTTCGACGCAGCCGCGATGACCAAGGCCCTCGCCGGTAACGGTCGCGCCGTCCTTGACGACTTCAAAGCCTTCATCATGAGCGGCGCATCCGACGCCGCGGCCATCGACGCCTGGATCAAGCAGTACGCCGAGTCCAAGGCGCTCGAAATGGGCGACGTCGCCCAGCCAATCCGCGTCGGTGTCACCGGCAGCACCGTCAGCCCGCCGCTCGGCGACGTCGTCAGCGTCCTCGGCCGCGACAGTGCATTGCGCCGCATCGAGAGGTGCTTGGCGAGCCAGTAGTTACTCCCTCCTTCTCCCGGCTCTGTGGGAGAAGGTGCCCTCGGCTTTGCGAGGGCGGATGAGGGTGTCTTGAGGGCGGCGAAAAGGCGTCCTCATCTGTTGCTCAAAGCGGCGACATCTTCTCCCGCAGGGCCGGGAGAAGAAGGCCAGGAGTCTTTTGTGCTCGACCCCCACGCCTGCTACGAACTCTCCGTCCAGTCGCCGCGCCACGTGTGCGCGTTCCTCCATGCGATTCACGCCAACCAGCCCCTCACGCTCCGTGAAGACTTCTGCGGCACCGCCGCCTTCAGCGTCCGCTGGGTGAAAGACGGCGCCGACCGCGGCAACCGCGCCACCGCCATCGACCTCGACGCCGATGCGCTCGAACGCGCAGCCGACCACGCGACGCGCGAGCTTCCTCCGGCGATCCGCGATCGCGCCCGTCTCCTTCGCGGTGACTGCATCGGCGCTCACGCTCCCGCGTCAGACGAAGGCGCTGACGTCGTCTTTGTCGGTAACTTCTCCATCGGTTACCTGCACACGCGCGCCGCGCTGCTCAGCTACCTCCGCCGCTCCCACGCGCGGTGCGCACTCGGCAGCAGCGGCTTTGGTGGAGGGGTGTTCGTCTGCGACATCTATGGGGGAGCATCGGCCTTCAAGCTCGGCGGCTTCGTCCGCAAGCACCCGGGCAAGAACGGCGAGACGATCCACTACACCTGGCTGCACGAAGAGGCCTGCCCGCTCACCGGCATGGTGACCAACTCAATCTCGTATCGCGTGGAGAAGAACGGCGAGATCGTTGCCGAGTGGCCGCGTGCATTCGTCTACAACTGGCGCCTCTGGCCGATCGCCGAGCTCCGCGAAGCGATGAAGGAAGCCGGCTTCGCGCGCACCGCGGTTTACACCGACGTCAACATCGCGCCCGGTCAGACGCCGCAGCAGGTCACCGATCCGCAAGCGCTCGGCACGGATTGGACGGTCCTCATCGCCGCCTGGGCATGACGAGCCCCAACACAACGAGGCCCTGGCGCAAGCCTGGGCTTGGTGTCCGTAGCGCTCTCAGCCCAGGCTCGCGCCAGAGCCTCGTTAACTCCCCCACAGCGGCCCAAGCACCTGATCCCCGATCGGCGGTGAAACCGGCTGATGCGCCGGGTCGATCACCGCAAGGTGTCGCGCGTCGGCGCAGCGCCGTCCACGATTCGATCAGCTTGGGGATCAAGAGCGGCAGTGTCCGCTCGATGCACGTCTGCGCTGCGCGAGCGCACGCCAGGTCATGTGCTCGCTCAGTCCGCGCACGCGGCGCGGCATCCAGCGCCTGCAGCAGCGCGAGCGCTGCGCCGACCATTGCGCTCTCTGCCGGCTTCTGCGCAGCGCGGATGCTCAGCAGCGGCCCGGGCGTGCGGTGTGCCGGCATCGGCTCGGCCGGTGTCGCGAGCCGCGCGGCTCGCGCGCGGTCGAGCACCGCGTTGATCGAGGCGACGGTCACCGCGTCGAGCACGTGTCCGGCCGGCGTGTTCAGTTCAACGCCGCGGCGCAGCGAGCGCTCGGCCAGCGCAATGCGCGACCACGGTCCCAGCGCGCCACGAGCTGCTCGACGATCGAGACCGAACGGATCGCAGTGTCTGAGCCGCCCGACGGGCTGGCAGGAGAAGGCGGAGGTGGTGGAGGAGGAGGAGACATGAATGGAGAACAGCCGGTATCGATGCGGGCGCGCCATCGCGGCGGCGGCACGCCGCGCGTTGGTTGCACACAAGGCCATGCGACAGCAGGCGGGTGCACGGCTAAGCAATCAGGGCGATGTAAGCGGTCGCAGGCCGATTTGAGCGTGCTGCACGCTCCCATTGGGGTGAACACCCCCGTGCGTCGGTGGCTCGCGGCGACGACACGTTCGGTCGTTGTGCGATCAACGCTGCCGCGCAGCGATCCCATAAGAGCCAAGCCCCGTGCGGGGCCGCGCAGGACGGTCCGATCGCTCGCCCCGCGCCGAGCAGCCGTGGCCTTGCGGCCCTCGGCTCTTCTCACGCCGGCGACGCCGAGGTCTGCGCGAGCGTTGTGATTGAAGAAGCGAGTCGCTCAGGTCAGGATGTAGCAGGCGCAATCGCAGGCGAGGTAGCGCTCGGTTGCCTCTTCATACACCGTGCCGGTCATGGTGAAGCCGTTGTTGATCAGCACCTTGTGCGAGCCGGCGTTGCTCACGGCCGCGCGGGCATGGAGGGGGCGGATCTTTGCTTCTGCGAGCAGGAGGGCGAGTGCGCGGGTGGCGATGCCGCGACCCCAGTGGGAGCGCGCGATGCCGTAGCCGACCGACTCATGCCCGTCGCTGAGGAACGTACCGATCGAGCCGACGAGCGAACCGTCGTAGAGGATGGCGCGGGCGGTCGCGCTTGGGTTTGCGAGAATGCCGGCCCACAATGAGTCGAAGTTCTCGCGCGAGCGCGGGATGACCATGGCCATGCGGGCCGACTCTGGGTCGCACTGAAAGCTATAGAGCGATGGGAGGTCTTCGGCCCGCACAGGGCGGAGCGAGACGGTGGGTTGGTGAGTGGGGAGCATGGACGATTGATTGCGGATTGCGGAAATCAGGATGACAGGATAAAGGTGATTTCTTCGCCGGGGAGGAGGCGGTCGGTGCCTGGGCAGTGGCCTCGAGCATGCAGAGTGAAGCCGTTCTTTTCGAGGACGCGGATGGAGGCCGTGTTGGTGGCGGCGGTGCGGGCGAGGAGGGGGCGGATGGGGACTTCGGCGAGGAGGAGGGCGAGTGCGCGGGTGGCGATGCCGCGGCCCCAGAACGCGCGGCCGATGATGTAGCCGGTGTAGTCCTTGCCGTCGCGCTTGAAGCAGGAGAGGAAGCCGGCGAGCTGGTCGCCTTCGAGGATGACGCGTGCGGTGGAGTTGGGGTCGTCGGCGATGGTCCCCCAGACGGCGTCGAAGGCCTCGCGGGTGCGCGGGATGACCATGGCCATCGCGCGAGCCTTGCGGGTCGGCTTGGAAGTCATAGAGCGTTGGGAGGTCGCCGCACCGTGGACGTCTGAGTGTGACGGCGGGGCGGCTCATGCACGGATCGTAGTTGTCGGCGCGTGCGAGGTGGGGTACTTAGCGGCGGGGTCTGCGCCGGCTGAGGCCGCCCGCCAGGGCGAGGAGCGTGGCCGCGCCGGGGGAGGGTGCGACGTTGATCTGGAAGTGCATGGTGCCGTAGAAAGGCGCGCCAGCGCCGTCTGCGTCACCGGCGGAGGAGGCGGTGAGGGTGTAGCTGCCGGGGGCGAGCACGCCGTGGTAATCGAGTGTCGCGGTCTGCTGGCCGCTTGGGCCGCTGTTCTGATACGTGGGCGCGTAGACCGTGCCGCCGGGGCCGGCGAGGTTGAAGGTGGTGACGATGAACCAGCGCGAGATATCGCCGGTGATGGCGATGTCGGTCGCGTTCACGACGGTGAACTGCAGGACGAACGAAGAGCTGGCGCTGGCCGAGTGCGGGTGCGTCGGCGACCATGTGACGGCTGGGTAGGCGTCGACGTAGCCGGTGATGGAGGTGGAGGTGAAGGAGGTCTGCTGCTGGGCGGAGCCGGTGTTGGAAACGAACGGACTGAAGTCGTGGTTGGTCTGGGACTGCGTGACGCCGTCGAACGTGCTGGACGTCGAAGACGAGCGAGAGGTGGGGACGATGTCGGCGGCGGCGAGGCCGGCTGAAGCGACCACAGCGGCGAATGTGACGCATAGGCCGCGGGTGCGGCTTGAACCAATGAATAACGTGCTCATGCGCAACTCCCTTCACGGCCCCGGAATGGGGCTCCTGAGTACCTGATACGAGGGGTTGGCGCGTTTGGGTGCAGGCGCTTGTGTTAAGACTGGTTGGCTGGGCGTGTGCGACGTGTGACAGGGGTTTGGAAGGGGAATCGCAGGTGTCAGCGCTACGATCGGCCCCTATGTCTTTGCCCGCTGAGAACACTGGAAATCCCGCACCTGCTGAAGGTCCTCGTCCGCTGCACTTCATCGAGCAGATGGTGGAGACTGACATCGCTTCCAATCGGTGGGGCCTCGGTCAGGAGATGAAGGGGCTTGGGCTGAAGGCGCACGTGCAGACGCGGTTTCCACCGGAGCCGAACGGGTACCTGCACGTGGGGCATGCGAAGTCGATCTGCCTGAACTACGGGCTTGCGCAGAAGTACGGCGGCAAGTTCAACCTGCGGTTTGACGACACGAACCCTGCGAAGGAAGAGCAGGAGTATGTCGACGCGATCAAGAAGGACGTGACGTGGCTGACCGGTGCGTTCGGCGGGAGTTATGAAACCGGGCCGCACGCGGGTGGGATCTTCTGGGCGAGCGATTACTTCGGGAAGATGTACGCGTTTGCGCAGGACCTGATCCGCAAGGGGAAGGCGTACGTCTGCGAGCTGAGCGCGGAGGAAGTGGCCAAGCGCCGCGGCACGCCGAGCGTGCCGGCGACGAGTCCGTTCCGCGATCGGCCGGCGGCGGAGAGCCTGAAGCTCTTCCAGGAGATGAAGGAGGGGAAGCGCCCCGACGGGAGCATGACGCTGCGGGCGCGGATCGACCTGGCGTCGCCGAACTTCAACCTGCGCGACCCGGTGATGTACCGCATCCTGCACGAGGCGCACCACAACACGGGGACGGAGTGGTGCATCTACCCGATGTACGACTGGGCGCACGGGATCGAGGATGGGCTTGAGAAGGTGACGCACTCGGTCTGCACGCTGGAGTTTGAGAATCACCGGCCGCTGTACGACTGGTTCATCGCGGCGATCAACGAGGGCCACAAGCCGGAGGATTGGCTGTGGCATTCGCAGCAGATCGAGTTCGCGAAGCTGCAGTTCACCTACACGGTGCTGAGCAAGCGGAACATGCGGCGGATGGTGGAGGAGAAGATCGTCAAGGGTTGGGACGACCCGCGGATGCCGACGCTGAGCGCGATGCGGCGGCGCGGCTATCCGGCGACGGCGTTGCGTGCGCTGTGCGAGGAGGTCGGCGTCACGAAGGTTGAGAGCGTGATCGACATCGGGCGCCTTGAGAACGCGGTGCGACACGAGTTGAACCGGACGACGGCGCGGGCGATGTGCGTTTTGAAGCCGCTGAAGGTGGTTATCGAGAACTGGCCCGCCGGGAAGGTTGATGAGCTGGACTTTGTGGTGAACCCGGAGGATCCGAGCGCCGGGAAGCGCAAGGTGAAGTTCGCGGGCGAGCTGTACATCGAGCGCGAGGACTTCATGGAGGTTCCGGAGAAGAAGTTCTTCCGGCTTGCTCCGGGCGCGGAGGTGCGGCTGCGGTGGGCGTACTTCATCAAGTGTGTGGGCGTTGACAAGGACGCGGCGGGGAACGTCGTCGCGGTGCGCTGTACGTACGACCCCGAGACGCGCGGCGGCGATGCGCCGCTGGGCGCCGACGGCAAGCCGGTGCGCAAGGTAAAGGGAACGTTGCACTGGGTGTCGGCCGCCGATGCGATCAGCGGAGAGGTTCGGTTGTTCGAGCGCCTGTTTGCCGTTGAAGCGCCGGGTGAGAAGACGGGGAAGTGGGAGGACGACCTGAACCCCGCGTCGCTCGAAGTGTTGACGGATGTGAAGCTGGATCCGGTGCTGGGTTCGGCGCGCGTGGGTGAGACGTTTCAGTTTGAGCGGATGGGGTATTTCTGCGTCGACGCGGACTCTTCGCCGGGGAAGCTGGTGTTCAACCGGACGGTGACGTTGAAGGAGAGCAAGTAAGAGCGGAACGCGGAGGCGCGGAGTAGCGCGGAGGGGACGGAGAGGGATCAGAGCTTCGGAGCTGCGGAGCAGCGGCTTGAGTTAGCCCACGGCGCAAGCCGTGGGTTACTGTGAAGTGGAAGCGTGAGCTCCGGAGGAGCGCGTCTGGTGGGCGACCGAGCTTTCCATTAGCATGCGGCGATGTCGCACACGTTTCACCAGCTTCGTTATCACCTTGTCTTCAGCACAAAGGATCGCCAGGCGTTGATTCAGGAGAGCTGGGAGGCTCGGCTTCATGCGTACTTCGGAACGGTTCTTGAGAGCAAGGGTGCGGGATTGATTGCGGTGGGCGGTATCGAGGACCACATTTATTTGCTCATGTGGGCGAAGCCCGTTCATGCGCCTGCTGAACTCGTCAACACGCTCAAGGCGAATTCGTCGAGGTGGATCTCAGAAACGTTTGGGGCTCGGGAGTTTGCATGGCAGACGGGGTATGGCCTCTTTACCGTGAGCCATAGCGTGACGCCGAGTGTCGTTGAGTACATTCGGGGACAGCGGGAGCATCACCGGAGGTTCACGTTTCAAGAGGAGTTTCGGGAGATGCTCCGCCGGCATGAGATGACATGGGTTGAGGAGTATGTGTGGGGATGAATGGTTGCGTGCGCGAGTAACCGGATCCACGCCGAAAAAACGGTCGCGGTGTACTCGTACGCCCAAATAGATGCGCCGCTCCGCGGCTCGGGACGCACGCTTGTGGTTACCCCTGGCTTGCGCCAGGGGCTAACGAAAGGCGCTGCTCCGCAGCTCAAAAGCAAAAAGGCAAAAGGCAAAGGCGGAGACAAAGCCGGAGGTTGAGGTTGAGGTGGGAAGCGTTACGCCTCCGCTCGTGCCAGCGCGATGCTGACGCGGAGGAGTTCGGCGATGCTCCAGGCTTGGGCGGGGCAGCCGCCGGGTTGCTGGGGGTCGTCCTTGGTGTCGTCGCCGTCGTAGACCTCGGGGATCTGGCCGCAGCAGTCGGCGTCGAGGTTGGCAAGGGTTGGGGCGAGGAGCGACTGGGCGTCTTTGATGGCCTTGGTCGACCAGTTGCCGGCGCGGGCGGTGGCTTCGGCGAGGGGGCCGAGCAGCCAGGGCCAGGCGGTGCCGTTGTGGTAGGCGGCGTCGCGGTCGAACATGCGGCCGCGGAAGCGGCCCTTGTAACGCCAGTCTCCGGGCTCAAGCGTGCGGACGCCGAGCGGCGTGTAGAGGACTTGGGTGCATGCTTCCACGACGCGCTGTTGCTGGTGCTGGTCCAGCGGCGAATGGGGGAGGCTGACGGCGAAGAGCTGGTTGGGGCGGATCTCGGGAACGCCGTTGCCTTCGTCGGTGATGAGGTCGAAGAGGCAGCCGCGACCGGTGTTCCAGAACTTGGCCTTGAAGGTTGCGGCGGCGCGGTCGGCCAGGCGCGTCCAGCGCGCGGCGTCTGCCGGGCGGTGGAGCGAGGCGGTGTCGGCGAGCGAGCGGAGCGCGTTGTACCAGAGTGCGTTGATCTCGACGGGCTTGCCGTGGCGCGGCGTGAAGACGACGCCGTCGCGCTTGGCATCCATCCATGTGAGCTGCGTTGACGGATCACCGGCGCGAATAAGGCCGTCGGTATCGTCCATGCGGATGTTGTAGTGGGTGCCCTTGGCGTAGTGCTCGATGATGTCGGCGCAGGCGGGGAGGAGGGTGCTGTTGAAGGTGTCGGCATCGCCGGACTCGCTCACGTACTGGCAGGCGGCGTGGACGAACCAAAGGGAGGCGTCGACGGTGTTGTAGTGGGGCGTGCCGGTGTAGTCGTCGAAGACGTTGGGGATCAGGCCGTCCTTGCAGGCGGCGGCGAAGGTCTCCAGGACCGCGCGGGCTTCGGCGAAGCGGCCGCAGGAGAGGAGCAGGCCGGGGAGGGAGATCATCGAGTCGCGTCCCCAGTCGGCGAACCAGGGGTATCCGGCGATGATGGTGACGCGGTCGGCGGGGGCGCCAGGCAGCGAGCCGGGCCTCACGCGGCGGATGACGAAGTCATCGGCGGCGTTGACGAGGGTGAAGAGGTGCTCGAGGAGCGGGTGGTGTTCGAGCGGGCCGCCGGCGTCGAAGGCGGGGCCGAGTGTGTGGCGCGTGGCGGTGAGGATCTGGTGGGCGCGGGTGCGAGAGGTTTGTTCGGCGGTGGCGAGTGAGACGGGTGAAGACTTCGAGGCACCCTCATCCGCCGCCCCAGAGCCGGCGGAAGAAGGAAGAAGACTACTTGGCTTCCGGCTCCCGTCCGCTTCGCTCCCGTCCGCACGGTCTCCCGCAGAGCCGGGAGAAGGAGGACGGGACTTTGCTGCGCTCAATGTGGCACGGAGCGTGAACGTTGACTCGCCGGGTGGGATGGTGAGCGTGAAGCTGCCGGGGGAGAAGAGGTCTTCGAGTGCGTCGTAGCCGCGGGAGGCTTCGATGGGGTAGGCGAAGTTGTACCACCACTGTTCGTTGTGGGTGAAGGCGGTGTCTTGCGTCGGGTTGTCGAGCGTGAGGCGGAGTGTTGGCGGCGCGGCGGTGGCGGCGTGCGTGGATTGGCCGGTGACGGTGACCCCGGCGGCGCCTGTGTCGGGTGTAACAGTGAAGCGCGTGGGATTGAGGTCGCGGAGGAGGAGACCGTGGAAGTCGCGGAGCGCGACGAGCGGGGTGAGGGTGAGTGTGGCGGGTTGGGGCGTGGGATTGGTGACAGCGTAGTGGATGAGTGCCGCGGGCTGGTAGCGGAGGCGGTGGAGCGTCTTGGTGACAGTCAACGTTCCGGAGAGCGTCTGGCAGCGGTAGCGCCAGCGGACGGAGTTGGCGGCGCTGTCTTTCTCGAAGCCGACGAGCGTGCGGTAGCCGGGCGGGTGGAGAGCGCTGCAGCCGGGGATCTTGGGAGCATCGCTGTTGTCACCCCCGGCGAAGTTGAAGGTGGCGAGGTCGAAGCGGTCGCCGTCGGCAGCGAGCGTTTCGGCGATGGCGGAGAGGGCCATCAGGCGGTTGACGGGTGGGCGGAGCGAGGCGACGAGCAGGCCGTGATAGCGGCGGGTGGGGATGCCGCTGGCGGTGCCCATCGAGAAGCCGCCGTTGCCGCCGGTGAGGAGCCACTCGGTGGCTGTGAGGTCGGCGAGGTCGCCCCCCTCGGCAGGGCCGGGGCGGGTGAAGGTGCAGGAGGGGGTGGGGGGGGGCGGGGGGGTGATGGTGGCTGGGGGGGCCATGGAGGAGGGTAAGGGTGCATCGTGCCCCTTCTCCCGGCTCTGCGGGAGAAGGTGTCGTCGGCTTTGCGACGACGGATGAGGGTCTCTTTGTTCGGTCCGCGAAAGCCAAGGCGCTCTCATCCGTCCGCCCAAAGCGGCGGACACCTTCTCCCGCAGAGCCGGGAGAAGGAGGACGGCGGCGCGGAACCTGCGTACGCTATCTCATGGAAGCCCGAACTGTTTCTCGTTCTACCTCGTCGGTTTCGGTTCCCCCCTCTTCGAACGGTAATTCTGCGACCGGCGCGGCCTCAGGCGCGTCGCTGATTCCTGTTGATCAGAAGATCGTCGGGGAGGGCGTGACGTTTGATGACGTGCTTTTGCTGCCGCGGTACAGCGATGTGGTGCCGGTGCAGGCGGATGCGAGCACACAGTTGACGCGGTCGATCCGGCTGCACATCCCGCTTGTGTCGGCGCCGATGGACACGGTGACGGAGAGTGCGCTGGCGATCGCGCTGGCGCAGCAGGGCGGGTTGGGTGTGATCCACCGAAACATCCCCGTCGAGGTCCAGGCTCGCGAGGTTCAGAAGGTGAAGCGGTCGGCCAACGGCGTGATCGCCGATCCGCTGACGCTGAGCCCGGAGGACACGGTTGCCAAGGCGCGGCAGCTGATGGGCCGCTTCCACGTGTCGGGCTTCCCGGTGACCGAGGGCGGAGCACCGAAGGGGAAGGTGCTGGGCATTCTGACTCGGCGCGATTTGAAGTTCGTCGAGAACGATCAGACGCCGGTGGGAACGGTGATGACGAGCGGGCGGGTTTTCACCGCCGCGCCGGGTACGACGCTTGCCGAGGCGGAGAAGGTGCTGAACAAGCACAAGGTTGAGAAGCTGCTGCTGGTGGATGGTGAGGGGAAGCTGGCGGGGATGATCACGATGCGCGACATCGACAGGCTGGGGGAGTTCCCCCACGCGTCGCTGGACACGCGCGGGCGTCTGCGGTGCGGCGGCGCGGTGGGCGTGGATCAGTATGACCGGGCGGAGGCGCTGGTGGCGGCGGACGTCGATGTGCTTGTCGTCGATACGAGCCACGGTCACAGCGAGAACGTGCTGCGGACGGTGCGGACGCTGAAGAAGAAGTTCAACATCGAAGTGATTGCGGGCAATATCGCGACTGCCGATGCGGCTCGGGCGCTGGTGGATGCGGGCGCGGACGCGGTGAAAGCGGGCATCGGGCCGGGCAGCATCTGCACGACGCGCGTGGTGACGGGCGTGGGCGTGCCGCAGCTGACGGCGATCATGGAGAGCGTCAGGGGCGTTGGGAACAGCGGCGTGAGCGTGATCGCCGACGGCGGTATCCGCCAGAGCGGCGACATCGCCAAGGCGATCGCGGCCGGAGCGAGCGCGGTGATGATGGGGAGCATGTTCGCCGGGCTGGATGAAGCGCCGGGCGAGATGGTGATCCGCCAGGGCCGGCGGTACAAGAGCTACCGCGGCATGGGGAGCGAGGGGGCGATGAACGCCGGCAGCGCAGACCGGTACCAGCAGCACGCAGGCGCTGCGAGCGGAGGCGAGATGCCACCGACGCTGATCTCCGACAAGGCGAAACAGAAGTTCGTGCCCGAAGGCGTGGAGGGTCTGATTGCGTACCGCGGGCCGCTGAGCGAGTTTGTCTACCAGATGGTGGGCGGCTTGAAGGCGAGCATGGGGTACGTTGGGTGCAAGACGATCGCCGAGATGCACAAGAACGCGCGGTTCATCAAAGTGACGGGCGCGACGGTGGTGGAGAACCACCCGCACGACATCAAGATCACGAAGGAGTCGCCGAACTACGTGCGGGAAGGGGCGGGGGAGTAAGGCGATTCGGGTGCGGATTGTCTGAACCGCGACCGTCAGGGAGCGGACCGGACGTTGCGACACTGCAGCGCGTCGTTCCGCTCCCTCACGGTCGCGGCTCGGACGGAACACTCGTGTCAAGCGTCGATGACAAAAAACTAAAATGGTGCGGTCGGTAACTGTCTGTCTGGCCGAACATCGAGAGTGACGCTATCTTGGCGCTCTCGATTGTTGGTTCCTGCTTGTGGTGGATTGAACGCAGAGCTTTTCCAACCCTCGCCTGAGGGGTTGTATGACGAAGGTGAAACCTGAAACTGGAGCGGCTTCGGCCACGCCTGGGCACGCGCGACGCGCGCGGGCGGTGGAGGTGAAGACGCGCACGGGCGGGGCGGGAACGGCGCGGAGCGGTCCGCCGGCGTTGATCGATTCAATGGCCGCGGCGATGGCGTACCTGGACGACCGGGTGAATCTGGAGCGGATCGCGCCGGGTGGGCCGGGAAACACGAAGACCGAGTACAGGCTGGACCGGATGCGGGCGCTGCTGACGGCGCTGGGCGAGCCGCAGCAAAGCGTGCGGATGGTGCACGTGGCGGGAACGAAGGGGAAGGGGAGCACGTGCTGGATGGTCAGCGCGATGCTTGAGGGGTGCGGGTACACGGTCGGGTTGTTCACCAGCCCTCACTTGGTGGACGTTCGTGAACGGATCATGGTGAACCGCAAGCCGGTGAGCGAGGAGGACTTTGTCCGCCTCACGCGGCGCGCGGCGGCCGCGGCGGCGGAGGTTGAGGCGGCGGATGCGGAGGGGGGGCCGGCGACGTTCTTTGAGCTGCTGACGGCGATGGGATTCCTGCACTACGCCGAGCAGGCGGTGGACGCGGCGGTGATCGAGGTGGGGCTGGGGGGCCTGCTCGACTGCACGAATGTGATCACGCCCGAAGTGGCGGCGGTGGCGACGGTGGGGCGCGACCACACGCAGGTGTTGGGCGACACGGTGGAGGAGATCGCGGCGCAGAAGTGCGGCATCTTCAAGCCGGGCGTGCCGGCGCTGATCATTGATCAAGACGCGGCGGTGATGGAGGTGGCGAAGAAGACGGCCGAGCAGGTCGGGGCTTCGCTGACGGTGGTGGGGAAGGACATCGATTTCTCGTTCCGCATCGAGCACCCGCCGGCGGGGACCGCGGCGGGAGGAGGACGGTCGGCGATGCCGGTGGCGCGGCTGTCGATCACGACGCGGCGGTGGGAGCTTGAGCACGTGCCGGTGCCGCTGGCGGGCGAGCATCAGGCGACTAACTGTGCGCTGGCGCTGGCTGTGGTCGATGCGCTGGCCGACCGGGGGTTCGACGTGCCGGTCGACAAGGCGCTGGCAGGGCTGGCGGGCGTGCGGACGACCGGGTATCCGGGGCGATTTGAGGTTTCGGGCGGGAACGGATCGCCGCGGGTGCTGCTGGATGGAGCGCACAACATCGACAGCGTCAAGGCGCTGACGAAGACGATCGGCCAGTGGCTGCAGTACGAGGCGCTGGTGGTGATCTTCGGGTGCGCGGCAGACAAAGAGGTCGGTCCGATGCTGCGGGCGCTGAGCATGGCGGCGGACAAGGTGATCTTCACCAAGGCGGCGGACAACTGCGCGTGCGGCGGACCCGGCGAAGCTGGCGAAGATGTTCACAGAGATCGACGGGAAGCCGGCGATGCACGCGCCGGACCTGGCGTCGGCGGTCGAGCTGGCGAAGCGGTCGCTGACGACGAATGACGTTCTGTGCGTGACGGGGAGTTTGTACCTCGTCGGCGATGCGAAGCGGCTGATGGCTGAGCGGTGCGGAAGAAGTAAGGCGGGGGCGGGGGTGCGGGGAACTCGAAGAGAAGAAGAAAGGACTCGAAGGGCTCGAAGAGCTCTTTTGTGTTTTACAACGAAGAAAGCGAAGGCATCGAAGGAGAAGACAGGAACGCGGAGGCGCGGAGGGGGAAGGCGGAGGGGTGGTGTTGGGAGTTGGTACGCTTGGGAGATGGGTGATTGGGTTTGGTATCTGGGTGCGGGGGTGCTTGGGGTTGGGGGAGCGTGGTTGTTTTTGTGGGCGTGGTGGGGTGATCGGGCTCGGGGGCGGGCGCGATGCGGGCGGTGCTGGTATTCGCTGGGTGCGTTGATGAATGGGGGCGGTGCGCTGCCGGTGTGTCCTGAATGCGGGTGGAGGGGGAAGCGGCGGGGGTCGTACTTCAAATCGCGTCGGCGTCGGGTGCTGGCGGCGCTCGCGGTTACGGCGATTCTCAGCGCGGCGGTACTCGCTGCTACGCCGCGCGTGCGACGTGAGGGATGGGGGCTTGCTCCCGATTGGCTGGTCCTGGGGTACGCTCGCGCGGGGTTCACGCCGTCTGGCGGATACTCGGATGAACTGGTTGCTCGGTGTCTGGCGAGCGACCGTTTGTCGGCCTGGGCGCCGATCATCTATCGCTCGAACAAGCGCGTGCGGCTGTCCCGGGATGTGTGGGTGAAGGGTTACCCGCTGCGAGTCACGTACCAGAGCACGTACGCGAGCGGAACGAACGGTCGACTGAGCTTCGGGCCTGTGAGTCCCGGGACTGCGGACTCTGCAAGCCCAACGACGAATCAGTCGCACGAAAACTGGTGGTCGCCGCTGTGGGCGGTGCAGCCGCGTGAGTCGGCGAGCGGCGATGCGTACCTCTTGGAGGTACGCCCGTACTCGTTTGGCGCTGGGCGAACGTTTCAGTTCGAGGTGCCGCTGAAGAACTCGCTTGATGAAGTAATGAAGCCGGTCGCTCTGGAACGCCAGGGCGTGCTGGGTGCGCTTAAGCCGAGCGTGTTTGTGCTGCCGACGACGCGGAATTTGGCGTTGTCAGTGAGCGACGTGACGGACGCCGAGATCGGCGCCGGTGCGGCGTTTGGGATGAAGGTTGAAGTGGTGCGGAAGGGCGAGGTAATCGCGCGGGGACGTTGGTATCAGTCGGCCACCACGGCGCGAATGGCTGGTCGGCCGGTGCTGGTGCGGTTTGGGCTTGATTACCTGAAGGGGAGCCAAAACGGGCCGATGACCTGTACGCTCGATGAGCTGCTCGCCGACGAGTGCGTTGTACGGTTCAGCACCGATGAGGAGATGGCGCTCTCGGCGCTGGAGTGCGACAAGTACTGGCGGGGGAGCTTTGAGGTGCCGTTGAAGGAGTTGGTGAAGTGATCGGATAAGAGCCTTGTGCGCGAGCACAAGGGATGAGCGTTGGTTGGCGCGGGTGTGGAACGTTCAGCGGTCGGTCGTTATGAAGATCTTTGCTCGCACCTGCGCGGACGCTGTTTCCTCGAGCTTGCGCTCGAGGCTCTTATGCGACCTTGCCCTTTTTCTGGGCGAAGACGGCCGCGCCGACGACGCCGGCGAGGTCTTCGAGTTTGGTCTTGACGATTTCGGTCTTGCGGAGGATGTGGGGGTAAACGGCAGCGGTGTGGGCGGCGCGGACGAGGCGGACGAGCGGCTCGCCCATGGCTTCGGTGAGGCCGCCGCCGAGGACGACGCGCTGGAGGCTCATGGCGCGATTGATCGAGGCGATGGCGGTGCCGATGTGGCGCGCGGCGTCCTCGACGACCTCGCAGACGAGCGGGTCGTCGCGTCGGTAGGCCTCGCCGATGATGCGGGCCTTGACCTCGGAGAGGTCGCCCTCGGTGAGGCGCGAGACGATGCTGGGGCGGCCGGCGCGGATGAGGCGGACGATGCGCTCGGCGATGGCGGTGCGCGAGCAGTTGTGCTCGAAGGAGCGCTGCCCGGGGGGCGAGCCGGGGAGGAGCATCATGTGCCCGATCTCGCCGGCGGTGTTGAAGAAGCCGGGATAGAGGCGGTTGTCGAGGATGAACCCGCCGCCGATGCCAGTGCCGAGCCAGACGGCCATCAGGTGCGAGGCGCCCTTGCCGGCGCCGTGGGTGTGCTCACCGATGACGGCGGCGCGGACGTCGTTGGTGACGAAGACCGGGCGGCCGACGGCGTGGCTGAGCGTGCGGGCGAGGGGAGCGTTGGTCCAGCGGAGGTTGGGGGCCTGGAGGATGACGCCAGTGCGCGGATCGACGGCACCGGCCGCGCCGATGCCGATGGAGGCGAGATGTTTGGTCGTGATGCCCGCGTCCTTGCAGGCCTCTTCGATCCCCTCGGCCATGCGGCCGACGACGGCCTTGAAGCCCTCGGCGGCGCGGGTCTTCTTCTTGGCGTGGCCGATGACCTTGCCGACACCGCCGGTGTCGACAACGCCGATCTGCATGTTGGTGCCGCCGAGGTCGATGCCGATGACGGGGCGAGTGGGCATAGGAGAGAGGGGTTAGGGATGAGGGATCAGGGAATAGGGTCGGAAGGGTACTTCGGTTATCGGAGGTCACGACTTTGGCTGGGCCGAAGAAGAAGTGAGCCTAAGCCGGTGAGGCCGAGGGGTTCGCGGGTGAAGAAGGGTTCGCCGGCCGCGGCTTTGATGCGGGAGCCGAAGTAGGCGTCTTGGGCGGCGATCATTTTGGGGACGGCGGCGTTGAGGGGGTTGTCGGCGAACTGGGTGCGGTAGGCGGCGATCGCGGCCTGTTTTGCGCGGCGTGGGCGCTGGTGTCGAGGATGAACGACGGCTGCGGCACGATGTGCAGGTGCGTGGCGTAGTAATAGATGAGCCACGTGGGGTAGATCGGCGGGGCGCCGTTGTCGCCGGGCATTGTGATCTTGGTGAGCTTGGCGTCAAAGCGCGCGTCCTCGGTGATGCGGGTTACGGCGATGTGGTCGGGGTGGGCGTCCTCGAAGTAGGGGACGAAGACGATCTGCGCCTGGTGGGCACGGATGACGCCGGCGACCTTGTGTCGGTTCTCGATGGTGTGCTCGACGCGCCGGTTGGGGAGGTCGAGCAGGTGGCGGCGGACCGGGTTGCCCGGGGCCGACAACGCGCGGGCGGCTTCGGCGGCTTCGGGCAGGCGCGTTTGCGCGTGCCGCGGGGCGTGGGCTCGCCGTCGGTCATGTCGAGGAGGAGGACGTTGTGACCCTGGGCGGCGAGGAGGGCGACGGTCCCGCCCATGCCGAGCTCCTGGTCATCCGGGTGCGGTCCGACGACGAGGATGTTGGGCATGGGAGACTATAAGAGCCTCGTGCGCGAGCACGAGCGCGATGCCCGACCGAATGTGGGTTGGCTACGGCTGCTCGCCATGCACCGATCAACGCGTTTCCGTTCGCTCGGAAGGACGAACCGTTCCAGTCGGTCTTGCTCCGCCATCACATAGTGAATCGCGGCGTCCACGTCCTCCTGTGCGAACAGATACCGCGTGCTGCCGCCGGAGGTCCAGGGCTTCGTGAATGTCGGATCGGTGCGACGCAAGAAGCGTGTCGACCAGCTCTTGAGTTCTTTGAGCACCTTGTCGGGATCGATGCCTGGTGCGGCGATAACGGCATGGACGTGGTTTGAGCGCGGGTTTTTGGCGAGCACGGTCCAGCGGCGGATAGCACAGTGTGCATCGATTGCTGCACCGACGGTTGTGCGTTCCGCGGGGGTGAGTGTTCGAGGCGCTTGTGCCAAGGCCATTTTCTTGTCGCGGAGCATCCGAACACTCGGGCGGATGGTCGGTGTGTTGTAGCCGTTGCGGTTGTCGTCGACCGAGCCTCGTTCGTCGCCGTGGAGCCATGTGCCGTGGCAGGTCCATGTCAGCAGGTAGGCGAGGGGATTGGAGTACATGCCTGTTGCTTGGAGTTTCCGCACGAACGGGGCGGCGCGGTGGCAGGTAGGGCATCGCGCTCGAGCTTGCGCTCGAGGCTCTTATGGCGAGTTACTCAGCCTGCCCGATCACGATGAGGCCGATGGTCTCCTGGCCTTGCTCAACCTGCATGAGAACGAGCTTCTCGGGGTTGTCGATGGCCCAGAAGCCGCCGGCGCGCATGGGCTGGCCGTAGCGGTCCTTGAAGTCGGCCAAGCCCAAGGTGAGCGACTCGCCGGGCTTCCACGAAGGGAGTTCATGGGAGTACCACTGGTTGGCCCAGAGGCGCGCGTTGTCGAAGGTGCGGGCCGAGGTGTTGGTCATCGTGACCGTCGTGGTGTGACGGATGACCTGGACGTCGATGACCGATGTCTGCTTGCGGTCTGGATAGATCGGGCCGTTAGTGATCGTCGCCGGTTTAGATGAGCAAGCGGCGAGGAGGAGGGCGAGCGCGAGAGCGGGGAGAGTGCGGGTGAGCATCGGGGGGATTCTACATGGGGGAGCAAAGGCAAAAATTCAAAGTTCACAGTTCACAGTTCAAATAGGAGGCAGCAAGGCAGGAACGCGGAGGGTCGAGAGAGACTGATCGCCAGCGGAGTCGTACGCGGCAGAACATCCCCCTGTCCTCGCAAAGCCGTGCCGCTGCGCGGACTACTTGACTTCCGGCTTTCGTGCGCTTCGCTCCCGAAGGCACGGCGGACATCCCCCCGCTGGGAGCGGGGGGAATTTCGAGTGGCCGTAGAATGGCCCTTGAGCGCCAACGGGAACAATGCGACCCCTCCGAGCCCGGCGATTGCGCCCGGGGCTCAGGAGATCGATACCGCGGCGGTGGCGCGGGAGCTTGGGAAGCGGTGGGCGGGGGGGATCGATCCGCGGGTGCCTGCAGTGGTGCCGGGGTTTGATGCGCCGTTCTTTCAGGCGGGGTTGGCGGGGTACTCGGACGCCGCGATGCGGATTCTGGCGCGGCGGCACGGTGCGCCGTTTGCGGTGACCGAGGCGCTGCTGGACCGCATGCTGCTCGGGGGCGGGCACGGGTTTGACAAGGCCGATCTGGCGTTGATGGCCGAGGCGCTGCCGGCGTCGAGTGAGGATCAGCCGCTGGCGGGGCAGATCATCGGGAGTGATCCGGATGAGATGGCCGCGGCGGCGCTGAAGATGATCGAGCAGGCGTCGCGCGGGGATAAGCAGTACCGGTCGATGGCGTATGGAGATGGGCCGCGGCCGGGTGGGACGGACCCGCGGTGGGCTGCCGCGGCCGGTGAAAGCGTGGTGGAGTGCGCGGATGCGTGCGATGAGGACTGCACGCCGGATGCACTGAAGGTTCCGGAGAGCTATGACCCGCGGATTGTGTTTCATGGGCGGGTGGTGGGGATGCGAGGGCAGGGCGCGAATCAGGAACCCCACCTCCGGCCCCTCCCCTCCCGGGAGGGGGGAATGTCTTCACTGGCTTTCGCGACGATCGACGTGAACCTGGCGTGCCCGGTGAAGAAGATCGACCGCAAGCAGCGCGGCGGGCACTGGCTGAGTGAGCCTGAGGGCGCGATCGAGCTGATGAAGGCGGTGCGCGACGCGGTGCCGGCGAGCGTGCCGTGCACGGTGAAGCTACGCCGCGGGTACGACGACACGCCGGAGATGGCGAAGAACTTCGAGCGGATCTTCAACGCGAGCTACGAGCTTGGGTACGCATGGGCGACGGTGCACGCGCGGACGGTGGAGCAGAAGTACCTCGGGCCGTCGCGGTGGACGTTCTTGAAGGATCTTTGCGAGCGACACCCCGACAAGGTCGTGTTCGGCAGCGGCGACGTGTGGGATGTGCACGACATCTTTCGGATGATGTCGTACGCGGGGGTAACGGGCGTGTCGGTGGCGCGGGTGCATCGGCAACCCGTGGATCTTTCGGCAGGCGCGTCAGATGATCGCCGGCGAGGCGCCGGCCGAGCCGACGTTGAGCGAGCAGCGGGCGGTGCTGATGGAGCACTTCCGGCTGTCGATCGCGTTGAACGGGGAACAGGCGGGCGGGCGGATGATGCGCAAGTTCGCGATTAAGTTTGCGCGGCATCACCCCCAGTCTGAGGGGGTGAAAGAAGCGATGTGTCGGGTGAGCACCCTAGAGGAATGGAAGAGTGCTCTGGAGCGGTTTTATCCGGCGGTGGAGGGGGCTGCGTCGATACCTGCGTTATGATCCTGCGGGCGGGGTATTGGGAATACCTGCCGCGCGAGCTTTGGGAGGCCACCGATGAATCTTGCAACGTCGAGTCCGATGATGAAGCCCGAGGTGTTCCAGGGAGGCGGCGCGTTCGGCGGTCGCGCTGAGGCGACGCCGGGCGTGATGACGGTGAATGGTGCGATCACCAAGACGGCGATCCTGCTGGGGATCTGCGTGGTCACGGCGGTCGGGTCATGGGTTCTGGCAAGCACGACCGCCGGTGCGGTGATGCCGCTGCTGTGGGGCGGGTTGATCGCCGGCTTTGTGTCCTTCCTGATCATGAGCTTCAAGCCCGAGTCGTCGCCGTTTGTGGCGCCGATCTATGCGGTGAGCGAGGGTGCGTTCGTGGGCGCGGTGTCGTTGCTCTATGCGACGGCCATGCAAGGCACCAAGGTGGGTGGAGCGACGGGCGGCGGCATCGTGGCGACGGCCGCGCTGGGGACGTTCGCGATCCTGGGGCTGATGCTGGGCCTGTACAAGGTCGGCCTGATCCGCGCCGGTGCGCTGTTCACCCGGGTGATGATCGTGGCCGGCGCAGGCATCGCGCTCTACGCCGTGGCGACGATCGTGATGGCGGTGACGGGCATGATGCCGGCCGCGCTGCAGACGGGTCCGCTTGCGATTGCGATCTGTGTGGGCATCCTGGTGTACGCGTCGTTCTGCCTGATCCTGGACTTCGCGTTCATCGAGGAGGGTGCGGCCAATGGTGCGCCGAAGTATCTTGAGTGGTACGGCGGCGCGGCGTTGCTGATGACACTGGTGTGGATCTACCTGAAGCTGTTGCGTCTGCTGAGCTTGCTGAGCAAGCGGAACTGACGCGGGACGCGGGTTGAGACGTGAGTATCGACGCCCGGCTTCGGCCGGGCGTTTTTCATAAGAGCCTCGTGCGCGAGCACGAGGGAGCGACGCCGCTGGGCAAAGAACCGACGAAACTCCTCTAGCCGTCCAGCCGAGAGCGGCCTGATTCAAAGACCGCTCAGCCGCTCATCAACCATTCCGAGAGCCAACGCCTCACCCTCGTGCTTGCGAGCCTTTGCGTTAGATACCGTTTGGCTCGAGAAATCAGGCTCAATGGGCATTTCTCAATGAGCCGGCTTGAGTCAGAGCCCGAAGCGTCAGCGAGGGAGGCGGTACGAGGCTTTGCGAGTACCGCGTTTGCTGCAGGTCAAACTGCCGATTCGCAGAGCCTCATCGGCCTTCCTCGCTGACGCTTCGGGCTCTGATGGAAAGGCCTAACGCAAAAGGTTCTTGCGCACGAGGCTCTTGTGCGGCCTTTGCTTGTTGCCGCTATGCTCGGCGGATGCGCAAGAAGATCATCTGCGGAAACTGGAAGATGAACCTCGACCGTGCGGGCGCCGTGGCGCTCGCGTCGGCGGTCGCCAAGGTCGGCAACAAGGGGATGCTGGTGGGGGTCTGCCCGCCGTTCCCGTATCTGATGGCCGTGGGCGAGGCGCTCAACGGGTCGGGCGTGTCGCTGGGAGCGCAGGACGTCTACCACGCCGAGAAAGGCGCGTTCACCGGCGAGGTGTCGGTCGGCATGCTCAAGGACTGCGGCGTGAAGGTCGTGCTCGCCGGGCACAGCGAGCGGCGGCACGTGATCGGCGAAGGGGACGACCTTGTCAACCTGAAGGTGCGGGCGGCGCTGCACGGAGGGATGAAGGTCATTTTGTGCGTCGGCGAGACGCTGCACCAGCGCAAGGTCGACGAGACCAACCACGTCAACGAGAAGCAGACGCGCCTTGGGCTTCGCGGCGTGACCGAAGCGGAGATGGCGAGCGTCATCATCGCTTACGAGCCGGTCTGGGCGATCGGCACCGGGCACCCGGTGACGCCCGACGACGGCCAGACTGCGGCGGCGCACATCCGCGCGGTGGTGGCGGACATGTTTGGCAAAAGCGTGGCTGGGGACCTGCACATCTTGTACGGGGGCGGCGTCTCTGCGGAGACGGCGCGCGGCCTGATCGACACGCCGGACATCGACGGGGCGCTGATCGGCGGCGCGAGCCTGAAGGCGGGTGAGTTTGAGGCGATCGTGGGTGAGGCTGAGCGCTGCACGCGGTGAGCGATACGAGGCCCTGGCGCAAGCCTGGGCTGTCGCGCACGATGATCAACAAGCCCGGGCTCGCCACGGCGTCGTCGCGCGGGGTGGGCACCCAGTTCGTCGCCGTACGCCCTTGATTGCACAAAGTTGGATGCGCGTTTGGCGCACAGCCCAGGCTTGCGCCAGGGCCTCGTTGAGGACAGGGCTCGTTTTTCTTTACTTCGGCGCGGCCTTGATCGACGCCGCGTCTTGTGAGACGAATTCGACGATGATCGCGTCGCCCGGCTTGGGGGGCGTGGCGTTTTCGAGGCCTTTGGCAGGGACGGTGACGTGGGTGGTCTTGCCGTCGGGCATCGTGAGTGTGATGTCGACGTTCTTGTCGCCGGGGGTATAGCCGTCGACGCTCTTGACGACGGCCGCGGCCTGCGCGTGGACGGCGCGGTCGGGGGCTTCGGGGCTCAGAAGCGTGGAGCGGAGGATGATCATCGCCGCGGTGAAGTAGATCACGATGCCGGTGACGTCGACGAGGGTGGCGACGAAGGGTGTGCTGCTGCCGGCGGGGTCGAGCTTGCACTTCTTGAGGATGAACGGGAGCATCGCGCCCATCACCGATCCCCAGATGACGACGCCGAGCAGGGTGATGCCGATGGTGACGCCGAGGATGGAGAAGTGGTCGCCGACGTCGGGGTCGGGGAACCAGCCGAGCCAACCCCAGAGGTTGATGCGGAAGATGCCGATGCACCCGATCATCAGGCCGAGCATGAGGGCGACGATCAGCTCGCGCTTGAGGACGCGGAACCAGTCGCCGGTGCCGATTTCGCGCAGGCCCATCGAGCGGATGACGAGCGTGGAGGCCTGGCTGCCGGAGTTGCCGCCCGACGAGATGATCGCGGGGATGAACGCGGCGAGGATCGCGGCGCGTTTGATCTCGTCTTCGAAGAACGCGATGGCGTTGGAGGTGAGCAGCTCGGAGAGGAAGAGCAGCCCGAGCCACGGTGCGCGCTTCTTGAAGAGCGAGAAGATGCTGGCGCTGATGTACGGCTCTTCGAGGGCCTGCACGCCACCGAGCTTCTGGATGTCTTCGGTTGCTTCCTGCTGGGCGACGTCGGCGAGGTCGTCGTGGGTGACGATGCCGAGCAGGTGACCCTTGGAGTCGACGACGGGGAGAGCGACGCGGTCGTACTTCTGGAGGGCAAGGACGGCGTCCTCCTGCGGCTCGTCGGCGCGGATGCTGATGAACTGGCGGTTCATCAGGGCGTCGATGGTCGTCTCGGGCGTCGCCATGATGAGCTGGCGGAGGCGCAGATCGTCGACCAGCAGGCCGTTCTCATCGACGACGTAAACGACGTTGACGGTCTCAGCGTCGCGCCCGTACTTGCGGATGTGCTCCAGCGCGCGGGCGGTCGTCCAGTCGGCCCGCACGCGCACGTAGTCGGGCGTCATCAGGCGGCCGACCGAGCGAGCGGGATAGCCGAGGATGCTCTGGGTGCGGGCGCGTTCTTCGGGCGAGAGGCTGGCGACGATCCGGCCGGCGACCTGCGGCGGCAGCTCGTCGAGGAGCTTCACGCGGTCGTCGGGATCCATCGCTTCGATCAGGGCGAGCGCGCCGGTGGCGTCGCCGAGCTTCTTGATCAGCTCTTCCTGCTTCTCAGTGGGGAAGTAGGAGAAGACCTGCGCGGCGTCGTTGGTCGGCAGGATGCGGAAGGCGATCGCGGCCTGCTCGGCGGGGAGCTCGCAGAAGATGTCGGCGACGTCGGCCGTGTCGAGCCCGTGGAGGATCTCGCGCAGTTCGGAGAACTGCTTGGCGTTGATGAGCTCAAGGACCTCGGGTTCGAGGAGTGCCGCCGTGGGGTTCACGACCTCAGGGTAGACGGCGGACGATCAGAACCGCGACCGTGAGGGAGCGGAACGTCGTGTGAATTTTGAACGACGAGGGTGACTCGCGATTCGGTCTGAGTACAAAGGAAGAGGTAAACGCTGCGCGTACTACTTCACTTCCGGCTTTCGTGCGCTCCGCTCCCGAAAGCACGGTCCTGACGGGCGCGGTTCTGATTACGCCGCCTTCTGGCGGTCGTAGGCGATACCGACGGAGAAGGCGCCGTCCTGGCAGGCTTCGCAGCGGACGACGGTGCCCGAGCGGTGGGGCATCGGAAGGTTGTTGGCGGTCAGTGTGACGCGGGTGCCCGGCTCAAGCTGCTGCAGCGAGCGGAGGCCAAGGCCAGTGTGGCTGGAGTCGAGGACGAGCACACGGGCCAGGCCCATGCGTTCGCGGCCGTCGCGGAAGACGGCGGTCACAGACTCTTCGACGGGGCGGCGGGGGGAGCGGCGGCGCTCGAGGTAGAGCTGGTCCGCGTTGATGTTCGGGTGCGTCTTGCTCGCGGCGTTGTGCTCGATGAACTGGCGGGGGAGCCGTGACATGGGACGCCTCTCAGGGGGTGCGCCGGCCCGGGAACAAATCGGCCGGCACCGAACTTATCGGCGGGGTCCGAGAGCGACTGAAGCCCGTCCGGGTGGGTCGAGGAGGGTTCGGCACCTGGGTGGGGGTGTGCAAAATCGTCAAATGGCAAATGGCCAAAGAGCCAAATTTGAGGCCGTTTTGACGGAGTCAGCTCATCTTCTTCGCCAGCGCAAACGCAAGTTCCATCGCCTGCTCGTAGTTCAGGCGCGGGTCGCAGGGGCTGACGTAGTTGCGGGAGAGGTCCGCCTCGGTGATGCCGCCCGATCCGCCGATGCACTCGGTGACATCCTCGCCGGTGAGCTCGACGTGTGCGCCGCCCAGGTGCGCGTCGTGGCGCGTCAAGATGTCGAACGTCGCCGAGAGTTCGGTGAGCACGTCGTTGAAGTCGCGGGTCTTGATGCCGTTTGAAGCGGTCCGGGTATTGCCGTGCATCGGGTCGGCGACCCACAGCACGCGGCGCTTGGCCGCGGTGACGGCCTGCACCAGCGGCGGGAGGGTCCGTTCGACGTTGGAGACGCCCATGCGCGCGATGAGCACCAGCCGACCTGGTTCGTCGGCGGGGTTAAGTGCATCGATCAGGCCGAGCAGGTCGGCGGGCGTGGTGCTCGGGCCGATTTTCACGCCGACGGGGTTGCGGATGCCGCGGAAATACTCCACGTGCGCGCCGGTGAGCTGGCGGGTGCGTTCGCCGATCCACGGCAGGTGGGTGGTGAGGTTCCACCAGCCGGCCTTGCGCGGCACCTGGCGGGTCTGGGCGCTCTCGTACCAGAGGCTGAGCCCCTCGTGGCTGGTGAAGAACTCGACGCGCGAGAACGACTCGAAATTGCGCTCGCCGACGGCCTCCATGAAGTTCACGCTGTCGCGGAGGCGCTGGGTGAGCTTTTCGTACTGCACGCGCGTCTCAGGCGTGAGGCCGGCCTTGCCGAGGAACGTGAGGTTCCAGTACTCGGGGTGGTGAATGTCGGTGAACCCCGCGGCGATGAGCGAGCGGACGAAGTTGAGCGTCAAACCCGCGTGCTGGTATGCCGCGAGCAGCAGCGCGGGGTCGGCGCGCGGCTGGCGGCATCGAACGGGGCGCGGTTGACCAGGTCGCCGAAGTAGGAGGGGAGCGTCTGGCCGTTGCGCGTCTCGGTCATGCTCGAGCGCGGCTTGGCGTACTGGCCGGCGATGCGGCCGACGCGGATGACGGGCTTTTTGCCGGCGAAGACGATGACCAGCGACATCTGCAGCAGGATCTTGAGCTTGGCGGCGATGGTGTCGGAGGTGCAGTCGGCGATCGCCTCGGCGCAGTCGCCCCCTTGCAGGAGGAACCGCTTGCCGTCTTGGGCTTGTGCGATCAGGGTGCGCAGGTGCTCGATCTCGCCGCTGGTCACCAGCGGGGGAAGCGTGCGCAGGCGGTCGACGGTGCGCTGCAGCCCGGCCGCGTCGGCGTAGGGGATGTCCATCGCGACGGACTTGTCGCGCCAGGAGAGGGGGTGCCAGTCAGTTGCGGGCGATGGGGGGGAGCTGGCGGCGGGTTGATGGGTCGGACCGGTCACTGCGGATGGTATCGGCCGGTGTGGCCATCGCCGGCGGGTGCGCGATCGGCTCGTACACCGAGCTTGCCGCCGGTAGGGCGGAGGGCGACTGCGGTTTTTTTCTCGGACGGGGTGAAGTGGGGGTGATTGCGTGTCGATTGGGTGTGAAGTGCCGCGGCTTGTGCCTCGGCCAACGCACCACGCACGCGGGTGTTCCCCCCTTCCCGCTGCCCCACGCTTTGGAGATCCGATGAGCAACCGCAAGAGCTACAGCCGCACGAACAAGACGACGCGCAAGACCTTCGGCAAGAAGACCACGAAGAACACGTGGAACAAGAACTCGTCGTGGAAGAAGACCACGGCCAAGAAGACGACCAAGCGCACGACGGCCAAGAAGAGCAACTGGAAGAACAAGAACACCAAGACCAACACGACCACCTTCACCGGCTGGACGTTCAACACCAAGACCGGCAACTACACGTTCAAGAAGAACGCCAAGAACACCACCAAGCGGAACGGCAAGACCAACCGCACCAACAAGACGAACCGCACGAACAAGACCTTCAAGGCTTTCGGCACGCGCACGCGGACCAACCGCAAGGCGGCCTAAACGACGAAGAGAGTCTGATCGAGAGGCCCGTGCGCGACAGCGTGCGGGCCTTTTTCGTTTCGCCGTCGGTGATCTGCTCAGGAAGTCGGGCGCGGCTACGGCGGGCTTATCCCCGGCTCGTGAACAGCACCAGCACCGCCAGGTCATACGCGGCGTGGGTTCCCACCACCACGCCGAACCCGCGCCCCAGATAGATGCACGAGAAATAGACGCCGGCGACGAAATAGAACGTCGCCAGCCGCCACTCGATGCGCCCGAGCGCCGCCAGCGGGCCGTGGTGCATCAGCGTGTGGATCGCAGAGAAGAACCCTTGCCCTGACTCAGGGTCGTACGTGAACGCGGGGTCGTGGTACGCAGCAAAACAGAGCGACGTGAACACGACGCACACGACCACGCGGGTCGTCTGCGACTGCACGAAGAGCTTGAGCACCGCGTCGGTCACCGCGATCAGGATGAGCCTGAAAAGCAGCTCTTCGTACACGCCCGCGCCGACCGCCACAGTCGCCTTCGCCAGCGCTGACATCCCCCGCAGCGAGTCTCCCCCCCTCCCCCACCAGTCTGCGCCGCGACCCACTCAACCAATCCCCCCGACGCCGCATGCCCTCCCGGCAGGTGCAGGCGCGACACCGCCTCGGGCACCACCGCCGCCAGCACGATCAGCGGCAGCACCCACATCGCCGACTCCATGTACATCCCGGTGACCACCATCGGCTTCACCGACCAGCGGTCCTTGCGGATGATGTGCATCGTCAGCAGCACCACCGCCAGCGTAATGCCCGGCACCATCGCTCCCAGCACGCCGAAGTACTGGAAGAACAGGTTCAGCAGCGACTCGGCCCGGATCTGCGTCGTCACGTTCGCCGCCGGGTCGCGCAGGTACGCGATCGACCCCAGCTCGTACAGCACGATCAGCGGGATCAGGAACACCAGCGCGTGCAGCGGCAAGCGCGACAGCGTCCAGTAGTCGTCACGCCACGGGTCTACCTTGGGCCCGCTCCCCTTGCGGGGCTTGGCACGGTGACGCTCCTGGATGCGGCGGACGTTGGACATGGTGGAAGGGGCGGGGATCATTCGCACCGATCACCCCCGGGGCTTGAAAAGAGGCCCGGCCGGCAGTGAGGGCGACAGGCGACTGCGGGGTACTGGTGCCTCCGTTTCACAAAGCAACGCCCGTCGCCGTCACGCCTCAACCCGCAACCGCACCGACTCAACCCCCGCGCCCATCGGCTTCAGCTTCACCCACAGCCGCGTGTTCGGTACACGCAGCTCCCGCGGCACAAGCTCCGCAGGCACCTCGATCCGCACACCGCCGTCGGCCATTCCCTCGCCCGGATGCAGCACAACCTCAACCGTTTCACGTCGCAGCACCGCCAGCACAACGGCGGGCGCCTCGGGCATCGAACGCGGAAGCTCGGACGGCATCGACTTCAGGATATCGAAAGCACCACCCGCGGTCCCTTGCAATCCATCCAGCCCGCAATGCGTTGAGCATGGTGATGCCACTCGTCGTGTGCCGCACCGTGATCGGCCGCTGCTGCGCAACCCTCGCCATCGCGCTGCTCGCAGTCTGGTATGTGTGCAAGAACTACTGCGGGATCGCCGCGCTGTCGCCAAACCGTGAGTGGTGCGTCATGGTCGTCTGGGGCGGGCTCGACATCGTGCACGCTCCGAGTGGCAACCTCCGTGCAATCGCCATTGGCACCGCCCCGAGTTCCTGTCTGATGCTCATGAGCGAAGCACCCTCTTGCATCCTGTATCCAACTCCCTCCGCCACACCCCCTCCACCCGCTCCCCCTCCCGCACCTCCACCACCACCGAGCTGGGAGTTTGTCTGCTTCGCCCCCGGCGCTTCGATCATGCCCTCGGCGAAACTCAACGTCCACCTGCCGCCCAAGCCCATCTGGTGGCTCGCGGTTCCACCTGCGCTCTTCGCCCTCTACGCCGAACTCGCCCGCGCACTTGGTCGCCGGCAACCGGGCCGCTGCCGAACGTGCGGCTACGCGCTGGCAGGCCTCAGTGTTCCGATCTGCCCTGAGTGCGGCATGACGTCGACGTGACGCGCGAACGCTCAGCTCAAACAGGTAAGCTCCTCCCATGCCCGAGACCGCACCCACGCCCCCCGATCCAACCCAGCGAGCCGCCGACACCTTCACCGCGTTCGCTCGTGCCATCGACGGCATCGCCGCACGCGGCGCTGCCCGCACGTGGTTTGCCGCCATTCTGCGGATCGCCGCCCTCTGGTACGGAGTGCCGGCGCTCGTCGCCCTGCCCAAAGACGTCGTCTGGATGGTGCAGCGCATCATCTACCAGCTCACCGAGGACACGCGCGACTGGTACTACCAGATGGAAATCGTGAAGGAGGCCTGGGAAAACGGCGGTTCCACCGTCGCGCTCGTGATCACCTGGGCGGTGATCGCCTGGAAGGCTCCCCGCATCTCCGCGTGGGTCTTTCCGCTGATGCGCAAGTGCGCCAAGTGCGGCTACACCCTTGGCCGCGTTTCCAAGACGAGTCCGGACACCGCCTGCCCTGAATGCGGCGAGGGCAAGGCGTCGTAGCAGTTTGAAGAACGAACGATCAGCGAGTGAGCAAGGTTTGTCACAGTGCTCATCGGGCCAGCAGCGCCACCGCCGCGGCCACTGCCGCCGTTTCCGTCCGCAGGATGTGCGGGCCCAGCCGCAGCGGCGTCGCGCCCGCGGCCTTAAGCGACGTCAGCTCGCTCTCAGTGAAGCCGCCCTCCGCCCCGACCAGCACCACAAAGCGCGTCAGATGCACGGGAGCCGCGGAAGCCGCCGGCAGGCCGGCGCCGTCGGTCACGAGGGTCGTCGCAGGATGCGCAGCCGCCCACGCCGCGGCGTCGGCGATGGTGCGCGGCGCGTCGAGCGTCATGTGCCAAGGGCGTCCGCACTGCTTGCTCGCCTCGGCAGCGATGCGTGTGAGGCGGTCGAGCTTGGCGTCGGCATCGGTGACCGAGCGTTCGGAGATCAGCGGGCGCCAGACCGCCGCGCCCGCCTGAGCGAGTTGATCGATCATCTGGGCGGCGCGGTCGGCTTTGGGCACGGCTGACCAGATCTCGACGCGCGGCGAGACCGGCGGGCGCTGCTCAACGCGTTCGATGCGGAGCGCGATCGATGCGCCGCGCTTGCTCTTCTCAGTCGCGGTGACGGCAGCAGTGGCAACTGTGCCGCGGCCGTCGAGCAGCTCCACAGTGTCGCCGGCTTGCAGCCGTTTGACCGCGACGGCGTGCCACGCCTCCTCGTCGGTCAGCGTGAGGGTGTTGCCGGCGGGCGGCGGAGCGTGATCAAGGCTGATGCGGTGGAGCGACACGGCTGAGAGGGTATTGGACTTGGAGTGAGGGTGTTTTCTACAACCTTGGGTGGCGAATGTCATGCTGGGCAGGTTGAAAACCCGTCCCACGCGGTGCGGAGCACAATGTCGTACAAGTCCGGTAACCGTCCGGTCTTGAGTTCGCCCTCCAAGGGCACGATGATGGAGCAGTCTTCCCGGCTGGCGCACGTGTTGCGCGGGCGGACACGCATGCCTCCCCCCGTTGACGCCTCCACTCCGGTGCCTGATGAACTCGACGCTCGCGTCGAGCAGATGCTGCAGCAGATGGACCGCGTGCACGACGACGTGGTGAACCGGCTCGCGCCGTCAACCGATGAGAAGAAGCAGCCCGCTCCGAGCCTCGAAGGCGAGGTCGAACGGGCCCTGCGCGACGCCGCGGAGGCCGCGCAGGTCGTGAATAAAGCGGCGGAAGCGCCGCCCGTGCCGGTGGAGCCGGTGGTGACTCCCGCGGCGCCCTCTCCGGCGCCGGCGCCCACTCCGTCTGCCGTTGAGCCCACTCCCGTATCCGTTCCCGCCGAGCCGCAGCCCGCGGCCGAGCCTGTCGTCGAAGAGGTCGAATCTGTGCCGGCCGCAACGATTCAGGAACTCGATACGCACCTGGCAAGCGCCGTTCCGGCGGCGCCGGTCGACGATGAATTCGCCGATGGTGCGCAGCTGGTCGAAGGACAGAGCCTCGACGTGCCGCTCCCGCCCAGCAGCCCGCTGGGCGAGCTGCCGGAAGTGACGACGCCAAAGGTCGAGGCTCCGGCCCCCGCCCCCTCCCCTGCTCCGACGCCTGTTGCGCCTGCGCCGCAGCCTGCTCCGGCGCCCGCGCCGGCTCCTGCGCCGCAGCCGGTGGCTAAGCCCGCGCCTGTTCAACCTCCCGCGCCCAAGCCTGCGCCCGCGCCTGTTGCGAAGCCGGTGACGCCCGCGGTCATCCCCGCGCCGGTCAAGCCCAAGGGTCCCACGTTCGCCGACCGGTTCTGGCGTCTCGCCACGCCGGTGGTTGAGCCGATCGCCGTGCGTTTGGGCAAGCTGCCGGTGGGGTTTCAGCACACCGTCGGTTGGGTCGGCATCGTCACGCTTTTCATGGCGTGCGCGACGTGGGGGTACGTGCTCTTCTTCCAGGAGACGCGCCCGATGAGCCACATCCTCGAGGAGCAGTTGCGCGAGCAGGCTGCTCACGAGGGTGAGAAGGGCCACGGCGAAGGCGGTCACGAGGAGGGTGGTGGGGCGGCCAAGGGCGAGCACGGTGGTGGCGATGAGCACGCCGCGCCGGCGGGCGAGCACGGTGAGAAGCAGAGCGGCGAGAAGTCGTCGGGCGAAAAATCTGGCGCTGCAAGTCACGCCGCGCCGGAGAAGGACTCCCACGCCGCCGCTGAGCCTAAGGGGCACGCGCCGGAAAAGCCCGCGGCCGAAAAGCCTACAAAAACGCCTGAAAAACACGACTCAAACGAGGGTCACGAGGGCGGCGGGCACGGCGGCCATTAAGGGTGCCCGTGTGGGAAGTGGTGGGGTCAGGGCGCTCGCAAAGTTTTTGAATCGGTTCCTTGACGCCTCCGCAAACGGTGGGGTATTGTGTTGACGCATCAAGAGTCCCGGCCCTGCAAGGGTGTCCGGGCGGCAACCGAGCGACCCACAGGACATTGGGACAATCGCCGCGGTGCCGAGGCCAACCTGAAGGTTTTCAAAGACCTTCAGATCCGATGCGGCGGCCGCGAGTGCGGCTAGCAAACTGGGTTGAGCGTTCAACCCCAGTCCGCCGTCCTGGCTTAGTCAGCTCTTGGTGCTTGGAGGCCTTATGGCCCTGCAAGCACCGGTCGTCTCTTCCCCCTCCGCCACCGCCTTGAACGCCGCTGCCGGCAACGCGCAGGCTCACAAGCCCGGGGGGGCGGCCAAGCGTCCGCGCGTGACGAGCGAGTCGCGCTCCGCGACCAAGGCGATTCACGGCGGCCAGGAGCCGTGTCCCCTCACCGGCGCGATCCTCACGCCGATCTACCAATCGACCACGTTCGTGCAGGACGGCGTCGGCGGCGGCAAGGGATACGCCTACTCGCGCTGTAGCAACCCCACCGTCTCCGCGCTTGAGAAGGCGCTCGGCGGCGCTCGAGGATGCGCCTCCCGGCGTCGCGTACTCCACCGGCATCGGCGCCGTCGCCGGCCTCTTCTTCGCGCTGCTCAAGAGCGGCGACCACGTCGTCGTCGGCGACGTGATCTACGGCGGCACGACGCGCCTGCTGCAGCAGATCCTCGCGCCGCTGGGCGTGCGGGCGAGCTGGGTCGACACCTCCAATCCCGCCGCTGTCGCCAAGGCGATCGAGCCCGGCGTCACCAAGCTCGTGCTCATCGAGACGCCCGGCAACCCGACGCTCAAGCTCACCGACGTCGCCGCGATCGCCAAGGTGACCAAGGCCGCGGGCGTGCCGCTCGCCGTCGACAACACGTTCTTCACCGCGGCGCTCCTCCGCCCGCTCGACCTCGGCGCCGACATCAGCGTCTACAGCACCACCAAGTACATCGAGGGCCACAACGGCACCGTTGGTGGCGCTGTCGTCACCAAGGACGAAGCCCTGCTCGAGCGTCTGCGGTTCGTCCGCAAGAGCCTCGGCACGATCCAGAACGCGCAGGAAGCCTGGCTCACGCTCCGCGGCATCAAGACCCTGCCGCTGCGCATCAGGCAGCACTGCATCGCGGCGCAGCAGATCGCCGAGTGGCTCGAGCAGCATCCCAAGGTGTCGCGCGTGCTCTACCCCGGCCTCAAGAGCTTCCCGCAGGCCGAACTCGCCCAGAAGCTCCACACCAACGGACTCCACGGCGGCATTGTCACTTTCGAGCTCAAGGGAGGCACCGACGCGGCTCTCTCGTTCATCAAGAACGCCTCGCTCTGTTCGCTCGCCGAGAGCCTGGGCGCCTGCGAGACGATGCTGACCCATTCGGCGACGATGACGCACGCCGACGTGCCCCGCGCTCAGCGCGAAGCGGCGGGTATCAGCGACGGCCTTGTGCGCCTGAGTGTGGGCCTCGAAGACGTCGAGGACATCATCGCCGACCTGGACGCCGCGCTCGACGCGGCCTGAGCCATCCGCGGGCAGCGCGGGCCGGCCAGTGTGCTCGGCCGGCCCGCGCCAGCCCTTCGACACGAAAAAACGTCCGAACCGCGACCGTCAGGGAGCGGAACGACGCGCTGTAGCTGAACCCACTCGCAAATTCACCCGCTGTCCGCCTCCTCGCGGGCGCGGTTCAGAGAGGAACTCTGCAATGTGTACGCGCACCGACAACGACGTCGTCGTCCTCAAGCTCGGCGGCTCCGTGCTCGCCAGCGACACCAGCCTGCCCGCCGCTGTGAGCGAGGTCTACCGCCATCTGCGCGAGGGCAAACGCGTGATCGCCGTCGTCTCGGCAATCGGCGAGACGACCGACGAACTGCTCACCCGCGCCCGCGCTGTCTACGAGCAGTCCGATGACCTCACCCTCGCGGCGCTGCTCGCTACAGGTGAGCACACCTCCGCCGCGCTGGTCACGCTTGCACTACGTCGCGCGGGCATTGATGCGACGAGCCGCAGCGTGGAGCAGATCGGGCTGATCGCCAGCGGGGGGCGTTTGGACGCCGAGCCGGTCCAGGTTGACATCACCGCTCTTCACAGCGCCCTCAAAGCCGCCGCGGTCGTGGTCGTCCCCGGCTTCCTCGCACGCCTCGCCGACGGTTCGCCCGCCACGCTCGGCCGCGGTGGCAGCGACCTTACAGCCCTCTTCATCGGCGCTCGCATCGGCGCGCCCGTCACGCTCCTCAAAGACGTCCCCGGCCTCTTTGAGTGGGACCCGGCCATCCCCGGTCGCCGCCCGCGCCTCTTCTCGTCGCTCACCTTCGACGATGCGCTCCGCCTCGACGGTCGCATCGTGCAGCACAAGGGCCTCCGTTTCGCCAAGCACCAGACGCTCCCCTTCACCGTCCGCGGCCTCAACAGCGAAGGCGGCACGCTCATCGGCGCTGACCGCACTGCGCTCACCGGCGATCCCGCCGTCCAGCCCGCCCTCCGTGTGGGTCTCATCGGGCTCGGCACCGTCGGCCGCGGCGTCGCCGAGCGGCTCGCCCTCAGCCCCTCGCTCGCCCGCATCGAGGCCGTCGCCGTTCGCGATCCCGCGCGCCACGCACGAACGGCCCCCGCGGGTGTCCAACTCAACGGTGACGCGATCGGTCTGGCAACCCGCGCCGACATCGACGTGCTCATCGACTGCTGCTCCGACCCCGCCGTCTCCCTCGCCGCGACACGAGCCGCGCTCGCCCGCGGCGCACGCGTCGTCACGGCCAGCAAGGTCCTCGCCGGTCCGCACGGCTCTGAACTCTCCACCCAGGCCGAGCGCGACGGCGGCGACGCCCGCTGGAGCGCCGCCGTCGGCGGCGGCGTGCCGGTGCTCGAAGCCGCGGCCGCTCTTACCGCTGCCGGCGAGCGCGTCACCTGCATCCGCGGCGTCGTCAACGGCACCTGCAACTTCGTGCTCGACCGCCTCGCCGAGGGCGTCCCCGCCGCCGAAGCCGTCCGCAGCGCCCAGCAGCGCGGCCTCGCCGAGCCCGACCCCAGCGCCGACCTCACCGGCCTCGACTCGGCTCGCAAGCTCGTCGTGCTCGCCCGTGAAGTGCTCGGCGAAGAGCTCGCCCTTGATGACGTCGACCGCACCGGCATCGACGGCCTCACGCCCGACGTCGTCGCCGCCGTCGCCGAGCAAGGCCGCAAGGTGCGGCTGGTGGCGACCGTCGAGCACCGCAACGGCAAGCTCCGCGCATCGGTCCGCCCTGCGGAACTCGACGCCTCCGACCCGCTCGCCTCCGCGCCGACGAAGAGAATGTCTTCGTCCTCACCGTTGAAGAGCGTCCCGAGCCGATCGTCCTCCGCGGCCTCGGCGCAGGCCGCTGGCCGACCACCGAGGCTGTCGTTGGCGATGTTCTGCAGATCGCACGCGAGCGCCAGCGCCCAGTCGCAACGAGCGTTGTCGAGGCATCTGCATAAGTGCCATAGGTCCTGTAGGACCCATGCGACTTACGCCAGCACGCGCGTGCCGGGAAAGTCGTCCCCCGTCGCCGCCTTCAGCAGTCCGTTGGGTTGCCGCCCGTCGGTGATCGCTACGCGCCGGTCGGGCCGGCCCTCGATCGCCATCAGGCACGCGTCGATCTTGGGGATCATCCCGCCGTCCACCACGCCGCGAGCCTTCAAGTCGTTGCACTGCGCCACTGTCAGCGTCGGCGCGAAGTTCGTCGCGTCTACGCGCACGCCCGGCGTGTCGGAGACGAGGATGAACGACTCCACCGCGTCCCACCGCGCCACCTGGCCCGCAGCGAGATCCGCGTTCACGTTCAGCTTCGCGTGCGGCGGAGGGGTCGATTCATCGAGCGCCACCGGCGCGATCACCGGGATCGATCCAGCGTCCACTGCGTCACGAAGCGCCGCCGTGTCCACACGCGTCACACGTCCGACTTGCCCCAGGTCATGCTCAACACCCTCCTTGTCCGTTGCACCGGCACGCCGGCCATAGAGCACGGGCGACGTCAGCGTCGTCATCGAAACCGCCCTGGCCCCCTCCGCCGACTCGCCGATATCTCGAACAAGCTGCCCATTCACGTCACCGCATAGCACGCGCTCCACGATCTCCAGCGTCTGTGCATCGGTGTACCGCTGCCCGAGCACGAACCGCGCCTGCAGCCCCGCCGCGTTCATCGCCGCGCTGATCGCCTTGCCGCCCCCGTGCACCACCACCAGCCGGTTCCCACGCCGTGCAAGCTCGGCGATATCCGCCGCGATTGCGCGCATCTGCGCCGGGTTGTCCTGAATCGAGCCGCCAACTTTGACGAGGATGGTCATGGGAGATGCATCATTGGAGGCATGCCGAGCGATGCCCATGCGCAGCGCGCGGCCCGCCTTAACGAGGCCCTGGCGCAAGCCTGGGCTAACCGCCCGACGCCGCAACCAATTCCAAGCAACAGAGAGCGAACCGCTTTCCATCACGAATACGAGCCCACCGCATTCCGGATTGCCGCGCTCGTCAGCACCCAGCCCGGGCTCGCGCCAGGGCCTCGTTGCGTGTAATGTTCACCGTGCGCCCTCCGCCCCTCACCCTCGCGATCGAGATCGCCAACCCCACCTCCAGTGGCGGCCACGGCGGCGGGGGGGTTGCGCTTGGCACGGTGATCGAGAACGACCCCGCAGCCACGCTCCTCCTCGCTTCAGAACCCCTGCGCGAAGTCGACCGCGACCGCGACGACCTCATCCCCGCGATCGAGCGTCTGCTCGCACACGCCGGCGCCAAGCGCACCGATATCGGCCGCGTCGCCGTCTCCGTCGGCCCCGGCGGCTTCACTTCCACGCGCGTCGCCTGCGCAACGGGCGCGATGCTCGCTGAAGGGCTCGGCATTCCCGCCGTCGCCGTGCCGAGCGCACTTGTCGCGATCATCGCGGCGAAAGTACCCGCCAATGAGCGCGTTGCCGTGCTGATGGCGGCCAAGGGTCAGGCCGCTTGGTGTGCAACGATCGACGCCTTTATGCCGACCATTACCTGGGCCGATCAGGCCCGCGCCGGCGTCATGATGACCGTCGCCGAAGTCGCCGCTGCAAAGCCCACAGTCGCCCTCGCAGACAGGCACCTGCCCGAGACGATCGGGGCCGCCCTCGCGAGCGAAAACGTACCGATTCGCCCGCTCACGTTCACCGCCGAAGCCTGCCTCCGCGCCTCCGCCCTCTGCGAACCGTGCGACGCGGCCGCCCTCGTCCCCATCTATCCCCGCGAGCCCGAGGCCGTCACCCTCTGGCGGCAACGCCACCCCAATCCGCCTCCTGCACCCCCGGTCTCCCCCGCCGATTCCCGCCCCAAGCCCTGACCGGCCGATAGTCCCAGTCGATGACGCTGGCGTACGCCCTGCAGACCGGTGACTGGCTCGTGCTCGGCGCGTATGTCCTTCTGCTGCTCGCAGCCGGCTGGTGGTTCTCCCGCCGCGAAGCGAGCGACACCAGCGGTTACTTCCTCGCGGGCCGCTCGATGCCCGGCTGGGCCGTCGCTTTCTCCATCCTCGCGACGGCACAGAGCGCCGCCACGTTCGTCGGCGTCCCGCAAAAGGGGTTCGGCGTCGACTTCACCTACCTCCTCGCCAACGTCGGCACCATCGTCGCGTCGATCGTCGTCGCGACGCTCTTTCTCCCAGCGTACTACCGCCTCAATATCGCGACACCCTACGAGTTGCTTGAGACGCGATTCGGCCCCGGCGCGCGCCGCGCCGCCAGCGTCTGGTACCTCGTCGGCCGCATGATGGCCAACGGCGCCCGCGTCTTTATCGGCGCGCTCCCCGTCGCGATGGCCGTCTTCGGCAAGACCGAGCCCGACGCGTGGCAGATCGTCCTTTGCGTCCTCATCTTCATGGCCTTCGGCGCGGTCTTCACCCTTGGCGGCGGCGTCCGTGCCGCGATCTACAGCGACGTTCTCCAGGTCGCCGTTTACCTCGGGGCCGCCGCGGTCATCGTCTACTTCCTGCTCGCAAAGGTCCCCGCCTCTCCCGCCGACATCGCAGCCGCGGTCGTGCATCCCCCTGCGAACGTTCCCGCGCCCACCTTCTTCCGCCTCGGTATCGGCGACGCCAAGCCCTGGCACGAGTTCTCGCTGCTCACGGGTCTGACGGGTCTCGCACTCCTCAACACGGCCTTCTTCGCGATGGATCAGGACCTCACGCAGCGCCTGCTCGCCTGCCGCTCCTCGCGCGCCGCGGCCAAGTCGCTCCTCTCCAGTACCGTCGCGGTCGGGCTTCCGGTTGTCACGCTCTTCCTGCTGCTGGGCGTGCTGCTCAACGTCTACTACACGCGCCCCGACGTCACCGGCGCAGCGGGGGGGCGGCGTGCTCCCGGTGAAGGCTGACGCCATGGTCGACTTCGTCTTCGCGCACTGCCCGGCCGGGGTGGGAGGCCTCATGCTTGCAGGCCTGCTCGCCGCCGGCCCCGCGGGCATCAACTCCTCGCTCAACTCGATGGCGAGCTCCTTCGTCACCGACATCTACCGCCCGACCAAGCCCGGCGCGAGCGAACGCCACTACGTGATGGTCGGCCGCATCGCCACGATCGTCGCCGGCATCGTCATGGGGCTCTTCGCCGCCATCTGCGTCTACTGGCAGCGCGGCAGCGGCAAGCAACTCGTCGACTTCGCACTCGCCGTGATGACCTTCGCCTACGCCGGCCTGCTCGGCGTCTTCTTCTGCGCCATGTTCACCCGCCGCGGCACCGGAAAATCGGCCGTCGCCGCCCTCATCGCCGGGTTCCTCACCGTCGTGCTCCTTCAGCCCTTTGTCTGGATGCCCATTCTGAAGCAGCCCGACATCAACGCCCTCCGCGAACACGCACCGTGGGCGGCCCTCGCCTCCCCATGGACGCTCTGCATCGGCACGCTCGTCGCGTTCATCGTCTGCGTGATACCTGCCGGCAAGGGCGGCCTTCGGGTGCCGCTAGGCACGGCTCTGCGTGCTTAGTGCGTTGGGTACGTGTTGCACAAATCGTCGCGGAGCACGAGAAATCAAGGCAGGACTACGTGCGTCAATGACGCGGCCTGAGTCAGAGCCCGAAGCGTCAGCGAGGGAGGCGGCAGACCGTGCCTTCGGGAGCGGAGCGCACGAAGGCCGGAAGTCAAGAAACACGCGCAGCGTCTCAGCTCTGCGACTGCCGCGTCTTCCTCGGACCAAACGGCCGATTCGCAGAGCCTCATCGGCCTCCCTCGCTGACGCTTCGGGCTCTGATACAAACCACCGGCCCCTCACGGGACGCGGCTCTTAAACGGTTCTCACCAACCCTCGTCGCTATGCTCGGCCCTATGCAACGGATTCTGCACGTGGGATTCGGCCCGCTGGGCCAGAAGATCGTGGGTGACCTCTACGCCCGCCGCCTTGGCGAAGTCGCCGCGCTCGTCGACACATCCAAGGAGTTCGCTGGCCGCAAACTCCGCGACTTCGTCCCCGCAGCAAAGACCGACGTCGCCATCACCGCGTCGCTCGACGAGGCGCTCGCACGCGGGCGTTACGACGCGGCGGTCGTCACCACCAGCAGTGACCTCCGTAAGTGCATGGATGTCTTCCGCACGCTCCTCTCCGCCGGCCTGCCGGTCGTGAGCACCTGCGAAGAGCTCGTCTTTCCGTGGCTCCGCCACGCTGCACTCGCGCAGGAACTCGATAGCATCGCCAAGCGCACCGGCGGCCGCATCATCGGCACCGGCGTCAACCCCGGCGCGATGATGGACACCATCCCCGTCTTCGTCACCGCCGTCTGCGGCAAGGTGCAGAGCGTCGAAGTCCACCGCATCCAGGACGCCACGCCGCGCCGCCTGCCGTTTCAGAAGAAGATCGGCGCCGGCCTCGACGATGTGCAGTTTGCCCAGGGCATCAAAGACGGCTGGCTCCGCCACGTCGGTCTGGGCGAGAGCCTCCATTTCGTCGCCCACTACCTCGGCCTGCCGTTCGACGACTGGAACGAGACGATCGAACCGGTCAAAGCGACGACCAAGCTGCAGTGCGGCCTCGGCACCATCGAACCGGGTCGTGCTGCGGGCGTGCGCCAAGTCGCCGTCGGCACGCGCGCCGGCAAGCCGGTCATCACCATGGTCTTCCAAGCCGCGATCGGCCAGAAGGACCCTGCGCCGCAGGACCGCGTCATCATCAAGGGCGAGCCCGACGTCGACGTCGTCTTCACCGGCGGCGTCCACGGCGACATCGCCACCAGCTCGATGACTCTCAACGCCCTCTCCAGCCTCCTCGCTGCCCCTCCCGGCCTCCATACCAGCGCCACCGTCCCCCTCCTGCGCTTCGCCCGCGGCGGCTAACGAGGCCGCAACAACGAGGCCCTGGCGCAAGCCTGGGCTAGTCGTTAAGCAACCAGAACGGCCGGTATGTTCCAAGGTCCCAAGCAACGGCTCAATGTGCCTCGAGACGAGGCCCTGGCGCAAGCCTGGGCTAACCCCGCTGCAACCAGAACGCCCAGCCATCACGACGCATCGAACCGACCAGGATGATCCTGCAACCGCACGACATAGTCGACTTTCTCATCAACCTCTTCCTGCCGGTTCAACCACAGCGTGCTCCCATGCCGAGTCCAGAGCTTCTTCTCAGGCACGATCAAGCCGGCTTCACGAAGCCGCCGCGATGACCAAGCCTTGAACTGACCCATCACGGTCTCAGGCTGCTCTGCCGCACGCACAACCATGTGAACGTGATTGGAACGAACGTTCAGAGCATAAAGAGCCCACCCGCGGAACGAACAGTGCGAGCGGATCGTGCTGTCAACGCACTCGCGCATTGTGAGCGAAAGCAACAGAGGCTCGTGTCCAAGATCAGCACGCTCCTGCTCCTCGAGCGCCCGATTGGCTGCAAGTCGCGGATGCCCCACAAGGTTGTTTACGCGATTGACAGTTCCCCGCTCATCGCCATGCAATCGAGTGCCGGCCACGGTCCATGTGATGAAGTAAGCCAGCGGAGGCGGCATGCCCATGAGAATACTCAGGTCCAGGAATACGAGGCCCTGGCGCGAGCCTGGGCTAGCCCAACTGCAACCTGACGCGCGGCGCACATCGCAAACCTCAACCACACGAGGCCCTGGCGCAAGCCTGGGCTAACCCCGCGACAACCTGTCGCTCAGCACACCGCAATACCCCAACCGACGAGCCCCTGACGCCAGATGGTTCTATACGCAATGCGCGTAAGCCGGCGCGCGTTGTCGAATCGGGCACACGGCGCTGTGCGTTCTCGGCGGCTCAACGCGCATCGCCACCAAGCCCAGGCTTGCGCCAGGGCCTCGTTCGTCGCGCCTCGTACCATTCATTGTGTACCAGCTCGAGATCCGCAATCACTTCTCCGCCGCGCATGCCATCACCATGGGTGGCGTCGTCGAGCCGCTCCACGGGCACGACTGGCACGTCACCGTTGTCGTTGAGGGCAAGCGGCTCGATGACGACGGCCTGCTCGTGGACTTCCACAAACTCCAGTCAGACCTCGCTTCGATTATCGGACCCTTTCAAAACCAGAACCTCAATGAGGTCGAGCCGTTTTCGCTGGGCTTAAACCCCACTGCCGAACACGTTGCGACCCACATTTGGCAATCTTTATCAGACCGACTCGCAACTTGGTCCCAGAATGCGTCGAAGGATTCCCTTCTACCCCCCTGCCGGCTCCGCATTGCATCCGTGCGGGTCACCGAAGCGGTGGGGTGCGCCGCGACCTATGCACCTGCTGTGAACGCCGATCCGGACCCGTTGCGACCATGACCTCCCAGCCCGACTCCATTCCGACCTCCTCGCACACCGCTGGCCGGCTCGGAATGGACGGCCTCAACGGGCACGCCGCGCACGCAGCTGAGACGCCCGCCTCCGGCTCGCGCTTCCGGCCCGACGTCACCGACAAGTCCACCGCCCTCAACCGCGACCTCTCGTGGCTCAAGTTCAACCAGCGCGTCCTCGCGCAGGCCGCCGACGAACGCAGCCCGCTCCTTGAGCGCGTCCGCTTCCTGGGCATCTTCACCAGCAACCTCGACGAGTTCGTGATGAAGCGCATCGGCTTCCTTATGCGCGCGTCGAAGCCGGTGTCGACCCCGACGGCGACCACGGCTACTCCGCAAAGACCATCCTCCGCGCCGCGCGCGACAACTTCGAGATCCAGGAGCAGCAGCAGGCCGCCGTCTTCGAGCAGACCATCCGCCCCGCCCTCGCCGCCGAGGGCATCGAGTTGCTCAAGTACGCCGAACTCTCCGCCGACGAGCGCCAGCGCCTCGAAGCCTGGTACGCCAAGAACGTCTTCCCCGTCCTCACGCCGCTCGCCGTCGACGAAGGCCACCGCTTCCCCTTCATCAGCAACCTCTCGGCCAATCTCGGCGTCCTGCTCGCCCAGCCCGGCTCGCCCGAGCCGCTCTTCGCCCGCGTCAAGGTCCCGCCCGGCCTCAAGCAGTGGATCCGCATCCCCCACGCCGACTTCGAGCGCAACGAGGCCGAACTCCACGCCGGCCGCGGCCGCTTCGTCTACCTGCCCGAGGTCATGACCGCCAACCTCGGCGCCCTCTTCCCGGGTCTTGAGATCCTTGAGGTCGCTCCCTTCCGCGTGACCCGCGCCGCGGAGTGGGACGAAGAGGTCGACACGTCCGAGGTGCAGGAAGGCGAGACGATGCTCGAGGAGGTCACCGAGACCCTCAAGCGCCGCCGCTTCCTCCCCGTTGTGCGCCTCGAAGTGCCGCGCGAGACCTCTCCCCGCCTCACCCGCCAGCTCACCGAGATGCTCGAGCTGACGCCCGACGACGTCGACCTCATGACCGGCCTGGTCGACTTCCGCTCGCTCTATGAGATCGCCGACCTTCCGCGCCCGACCTGAAAAACCCGGTCTGGACGCCCACGGTCCCGCTCCGCCTGCGCGACACCCGCGCGAGCATGTTCGACGAGATCAAACGCGGCGACATACTCGTCCACCATCCGTACGAGAGCTTCGGAGCAACGACCGAGCGGTTCATCGCCGAGGCCGCGCACGACCCCAGCGTGCTGGCCATCAAGCAGACGATCTACCGCACCAGCCGCGACTCCCCATTCCTCAAGCACCTCGTCCACGCCGCCGAGCAGGGCAAGCAGGTCGCGTGCCTTGTGGAACTCCGCGCCCGCTTTGACGAGAGCCGCAACGTCGGGCTCGCGCAGATGCTGGAGAAGGCCGGCGTGCACGTCGCGTACGGCGTCATCGGCCTCAAGACGCACTGCAAGGCCGCGCTCGTGATCCGCAAGGAGAGCGAAGGCCTCCGCGCCTATGCCCACCTCGGCACTGGCAACTACAACCCCTCGACGGCGAACCTCTACACGGACCTCGGCCTTTTCACCTGCGACTCCGCCATCACCGACGACGTCGTTCACCTCTTCAACCTGCTCACCGGCCGCTCGGCCAAGAACGCGTACAACCGCCTCCTCGTCGCCCCCGCGACGATGAAGCGCACGTTCCTCGACCTCATCGAACGCGAGACCGCCATCGCCGCCGACTACGCTGCGGGCACCGGCCCCGTCGGCGGGCGCATCGTCGCCAAGATGAACGCGCTTCAGGATCCGCAGATCATCGACGCGCTCTACAAGGCCAGCCGCGCCGGTGTCCAGGTCGACCTCTTCGTCCGCGGCTTCTGCACCCTCCGCCCGGGCGTGCCCGGCTTGTCAGAGAACATCCGCGTCTTCAGCGTCGTCGGCCGCTTCCTTGAGCACTCACGCATCTTCTACTTTGGGTCGGGCAAGGCCGACCCGATGGAGGGCGCGTGGTACATCGCCTCGGCCGACTGGATGAGCCGCAACCTCGACGGCCGCGTCGAAGCCGCCTGCCCGGTCATGGACGTCACCGCCCGGACCAAGCTGCTCAACATCCTCCAGACCATGAGCCAGGACCGCCGCAACTGCTGGCGCCTCCAGCCCGACGGCGAGTACGCCCGCCTCCTCCCCGCACCCGGCGTGGGGGCCGACTCCCCCGATGCCAGGGGCACCTTCGAGAGCCTCATGCTGGCTGCCGCCTCGATGTGAGCGGTTTCCATCCCAGAACCGATCGGCGGTTCGGGTAGTATTGAACACTGTTCAATGGACGACGCCCGCTTCAACCTGATCGCCAAGGCCCTGGCCGACCCGCAGCGGTTTGCCATCCTGCAGCGCATCGCCCGCCAGGACGACTGCCCATGCATGGCGCTTGTTGACGAGTGCTCCATCACCCAGGCGACGATCTCGCACCACCTGAAAGAGCTTGGAAACGCCGACCTGATCTCGGTCCGGCGTGAGGGCAAGTGCGGGTACTTCACCATCCGCGCCGAGACTCTCGCCGCCTACCAGACCGAGCTCACTCGCCGCCTGAGCAGCACGGTCGACGCCGTGGCCAAGGTCAAAACGGCCTGAACACAAGAAAAATCGAACCGGCCGAACCACCGTATCTCCCTGCGCCGTATCATTTCGATATACATCTAAACGTCCGGCTCGACGCATGTCGCACCCGGTCGGACGTGAAGGGAGGCTCGGCGATGACTGCGCGCTATTCGGAATTCACTGGCAAGGTTGTTCTGATCACCGGCGGCACCAGCGGCATCGGCCGCACGACGGCCATCTCACTGGCCAAGCAGGGGGCCCACATCGTCCTCACCGGCCGGCGTGCCGCGGAGGGTGAGAAGGTGGCGAAAGAGGTCTCGGCCCTGGGCGTCAAGGGCATCTTCGTACAGGGCGACGTGACCGACGAGGGTCACGTGGTTGAGGCCGTGAAGACGGCCGTCAGCCTCGGCGGCGCCGGCGGCTTGAGCTACGCGTTCAACAACGCGGGCATCGAGCTCGGCGGCGTGTCTGTCGCCGAGTCGACCGTCGAGCAGTACCGCAAGGTGTTCGACATCAACGTGCTCGGCGTGCTGCTGAGCATGAAGCACGAGCTGCGCGCCATGCTCGCCAACGACGGCGGCAAAGGACGCGGGTCGATCGTCAACACGTCGAGCGTCGCGGGGCGCGTCGGCATGGCGAACACGAGCGTCTACATCGGCAGCAAGCACGCGGTGAATGGGATTACCAAGACCGCCGCGCTGGAGGTCGCCAAGAACAACATCCGCGTGAACATCGTGTCACCGGCCGCTATCGACACCGAGATGCTCGATCGGTTTACAGGCGGCAAGAACCCCGACGCGATGGCTTGGATGAACTCGATGCACCCGATCGGCCGCATCGGCAAGCCGGGCGAGATTGCTGATCCGGTTCTGTTCCTGCTGAGCGAGCAGGCGTCGTTCATGACGGGGTTTGACCTGGCGGTGGACGGCGGTTTCACTGTGCCGTGAAAGCGCGCGCGATTTGATGTGTGCCACGTGACACACTCGGATGTGTCACGTGGCACATTTTGCTTTTGGGGATTGCCCAAAGTGGCTATCTTCGCCAGATGGGTCCGGTTATCGCCCCACCCTAAGACCTTAGGGGTGATTCGCGAAAATGCCGTGTTTTGGCACTCTTCTGCTGGGAATACGCGTGTTTTTGTACTGAGTCTGCAAAGAGCCTTCGGTGACCGTCGAGCACGCTGAGAAGAGCTGGAGAAGCGCGCGAACAAGGCGGCTGAACGAGGTATATGTTTAGACAAGTATCTAAGGGAGCAGCATCATGAGCACCGTGTCCGGCGAGTCGATCCTCGAGCAGTTCCGCTGGCGGTACGCGACCAAGAAGTTCGACACCAGCAAGAAGATCCCCGCCCAGACGTGGAAGCAGATCGAGGAAGCGATCGTGCTGAGCCCCAGCAGCTACGGGCTGCAGCCGTGGAAGCTGATGGTGGTCGAGACGCCGGAGATCCGGGCGAAGCTGCGCGAAGCAAGCTGGAACCAGCCGCAGATCACTGATGCGAGCCACCTGGTGGTTTTCTGTCGTCGGGCGCATCTTGATGAGGCGTACGTCGATCGCTTCATCGCGCGGGTTTCTGAAGTGCGCGGTGCGCCGGTTGCGGCGCTCAAGGGATACCGCGACATGATGGCCGGCTCGGTCGGCAACCCGCCGAAGCTGCCGGGCGGCTCGATGGACACGTACACGCGTTCGCAGACGTACATCGCGCTGGGGTTCGGCCTGGCGACCGCGGCGATGCTCGGCGTCGACGCGTGCCCGATGGAAGGGTTCGACCCCGCTAAGTACGACGAGATCCTCGGGCTTGCGAACCAGAACCTGAAGGCGTCGGTCGTGGCGACGTTCGGCTATCGCGCAGCGGATGACGCGATGGCGCCGACGAGCGCGAAGAAGGTGCGCCATGCGCACGAACACGTGGTTGAGCATCGGTAAGCAGTTCGTCAGACAACGAGGTGACTTATGGCGTCGAGCAGCGTTGCGTTGATCACCGGTGCGAACAAGGGCCTTGGGCTCGAGACCGCGCGGCAGCTTGCCGCCAAGGGCGTGACGGTCGTCGTCGCGGCTCGCGATAAGGCCAAAGGCGACGAGGCCGCGGCGGAGCTGCGCGAGTCGCGGGCCGACGCGTACTCGGTGGCGCTCGACGTGACCGATCCGGACACGTTCGGCGCGGCGGTGAGGTTCGTCGAGCAGAAGTGGGGACGGCTGGACATCCTGGTGAACAACGCCGGCATCTCGCTGGCGGGCAAGGGCGACGGTGCGCCGAGCACGGTGAGCCAGGAGGCGCTGCGCGAGATCTTCGACACCAACTTCTTCGGGCTGATCGCGGTGACGCAGGCGTTTTTGCCGCTGGTGAAGAAGTCGCCGGCGGGGCGGATCGTGAACCTCTCGAGCATCCTGGGCTCGATGGCTGAGCACCAGGATTCCAAGTCGCCGATCTACGGCTACCTCGTCACGGCGTACAACACGAGCAAGGCGGCGGTGAACATGTTCACCGTGCAGCTCGCGCACGAGCTGAAGGACACCAAGATCAAGGTGAACGCGGTGCACCCGGGGTGGGTGCAGACCGACATGGGCGGTCCGAACGCGCCGATGAAACTGGAAGATGGGGCGAAGACGAGCGTGGCGATGGCGCTGCTGGGGGCCGATGGTCCGAGTGGGAGCTACTTCCACATGGGCGAGCGGCTGCGGTGGTGAGAGAAGGGAATAGGGGTTAGGGAATAGGGATTAGAAGAAGCGATTCGAAGGGAGCATTCATGGCGATCAAGGCGCTTGCGGCGAAGGGTGTGAAGCAGAAGCTGGAACCGTTCTCGTACGAGCCGGGGCCGCTTGGCGATGAGCAGGTGGAGATCGCGGTGAAGTACTGCGGCATCTGCCACAGCGATCTGTCGATGCTCAACAACGAGTGGGGGATGTCGGCGTACCCGTTCGTGCCGGGGCACGAGGTGGTCGGCACCGTCGCGGCGGTCGGCCCGAAGGCCAAGCGGGTGAAGGTCGGCGACACGGTCGGGCTCGGCTGGTACGCGCACTCGTGCCTCACGTGCCATCAGTGCATCCGCGGCGATCAGAACCTGTGCACGGGCAACGCCGGCATTGGCGGTGCGCCGGCGCTGAGCAGACGATCATCGGTCGGCACGGCGGGTTTGCCGACCGCGTGCGGGCGAACTGGGAGTGGGTGACGCCGCTGCCGAAGGGGATCGATCCTGCGAAGGCCGGCCCGCTGTTCTGCGGCGGCATCACCGTCTTCAACCCGATCGTGCAGAACAGCGTGAAGCCGACCGATCGCGTGGGCGTGATCGGCATCGGCGGGCTGGGACACCTGGCGCTGCAGTTCCTCAACGCGTGGGGATGCGAGGTCGTCGCGTTCACGAGCAGTGATGCGAAGGCCGAGGAGGCGAGGAAGCTGGGTGCGCATCGCACGGTCAACAGCCGCGACGACAAGCAGGTGGCGTCGGTGAAGGGCGAACTGGCGATGATCATCAACACCGCCAACGCGGACCTGAACTGGGGTGCGTACATCGAGGCGCTGGCGCCGGGCGGCAAGCTGCACACGGTGGGCGTCGTCCCGAGTCCGATCGCGGTGCACTCGTTCCCGCTGATCGCTGGTCAGAAGAGCATCGGCGGCTCGCCGCTGGGGAGCCCGGCGACGATCGAGACGATGCTCGAGTTCTGCGGCCGGCACGGGATCAACGCGGTGACCGAGACGTTCAAGATGAGCAAGGCGAACGAGGCTCTGCACCATCTTGAGAGCGGCAAGGCGCGGTATCGGATCGTGCTTGAGCAGGATCTTTGATGAGGTTCGAGGCGTAGTGAGAATGGGCGGAGGCGGCCAGCTTGACGAGGCCCTGGCGCAAGCCTGGGCTGGGCGCCCGATACTCGGTAAATCCTGGCAATAAGAAGGTTGCGGTGATTCTCGTTCACGCGAGGCGCTGGTGAGAGCCGGTGACACTCGGTACCCAGGTGCTTAGCCCAGGCTTGCGCCAGGGCCTCGTTGAGGCGTGGTGGTTCTTGTGCACATGGTGCGCTGGAAGGCTCGGCCGTTTGTGGATCGGGGATCGCGGAGTTGTGCGTTGCGTAGCCCAGGCTTGCGCCAGGGCCTCGTTGGGGGCGGTCACCGACGGTTGTTGTCGCTCCATACCTTTTCTCAAAGGAGCTTCCGATGTTCGAGTCCCTCGTCGATCGTTCGAGCGGTGGTGTGTCGCGGCGGGCGGTGCTTGGCGCGATCGGCGCGGCGGGTCTGACGGCGGCGGTCGCTTCTGCGAAGCAGCCGCAGGAGAGCAAGACAGCGCAGCCGGAGGCGGCGAAACCGCAGCCCACGCCCACGGCTTCAGCGCCTGTCGGCGCGGCGTCGGTGAACGCGAGCACGGACCTCAACGGCGCGGGGTTCTACCGATTCAAGGTCGGCGCGTTCACGCTCACCGTGCTCACCGACGGCAGCTTCCCGCTTGGCGGCAACAGCGGGTTCTATCCGATGATCGGCGCGAACGCGACGAAGGAAGACGTCGACGCGGCAGCGGCGGAGATCCTGGTGCCGCCGGCGCGGCCGCTGGGGCACGTGCACGGCATGCTGATCGACACCGGCGCGGGCGACAGCGGACGCATTCTGATCGACTCGGGTTGCGGCACGGGGATGGGGCCGACGACGGGCCGCCTGCCCAAGGCGCTGCAGCTTGCGGGCGTTTCGCCGGCGCAGATCGGCGCGGTGATCATCACGCACGCGCACCCCGATCACGTGGGCGGGCTGATGGAAGCGAGCGGGCCCAACGTCTTCCCCAACGCGCAGTTTTACGTGAACAAAGCGGAGGTGGACTTCTGGATGGGGAACCCCGACCTCTCGAAGATCCGGCTCGACGTGAAGATGAAAGACGCGGTGACGATGACGGCCAAAACGCTCTTCTCGCAGCTCACCGAAGCGCCATACAAGGCGCGGCTGCACCAGATCGGCGACGGCGACAAAGTGATCGAGGGCGTGTCGCTGATGGGTGCGCCGGGGCACACGCCCGGGCACAGCGGCGTGACGATCAGCAGCGGGGCCGACAAGCTGGTGTATATCACCGACGTGGCCCACCACGCGGGCATGCAGTTCCCGCATCCGGATTGGCACGTTGCGTACGACACCGACCCGGTGATGGCGGCTCGCACTCGTCGCACGGTGCTCGCCAAGATGGCGTCGGACAAGACGCTTGTCAGCGGTGCGCACCTTCCGTTCCCCGCAGTCGGGTACGTGCGGAAGGAAGGGGCGGGGTTCGCGTGGGTGCCGCGGACGTGGGAGTGGTGAGCGAAGAAGAAGTCAGAGCCCGACGCGTCAGGGCTTTATGCACTAAATGCGCGGCGCATGTCTTGAACTCCCCTCCGGGGAGGGGAGACGTCTTTGTGCATAATCCACGTCAGCGAGAGAGGCCGACGAGCTCTGCGAATCGGCCGTTTGCCAAAGGCAAGAGCGGCAGTCGCAAAGCCTCCTGCCGCCTCCCTCGCTGACGCGTCGGGCTCTGACTGTGCCGGCCCCTATGGGGCTCGGCTCTTATGTGAAGCAGCCAACTCCAAAAGCGACAGACCCGCTCTGGGGCGGGTCGTCGCGATCTCGCATGACGTTCGAGTCACCCGCGCTTGCTTAGTAGCGGTTCCACCACGAGCCGTTGATGCTGCGGTCGTAGTTGGAGTCTGAGGAGCGTCCGGCGTCGCCTTCAGGGCCTGCGGTGGAAGAGCCTGCGTCGGACGGGCCGTTATTGCTCCAGTTGGGCATGTTGGCGCCGAAGCCGCGTGTATCGGCGCTTCCGTCGTTGCGCACGCGCCCAGCAGGGCTGCAATGGCGGCGGGGAGGATCAAGGCGGCGATGCGGAGAGTCTTAGTGCGGTTCTTCATGGGTTGGTCCTTGTGTTGCAAGGCCGGTTGTCGAGCCCGCCGGTCCTTGCATCCAGCCGGTCGGGCCCGCCCGCTTGATCTGGGTGCCGCGGGCACTAAAGACATGTCGCGACGCACAGCGGCACCAATGAACATGGCATAAAGCCCGCTTCAGGGGTTTTGCGGCGTTTCCGGCCTGTGTGGAGTAGGGGCGTGCGTTCCTATGCTCGCCCAATGCGCATCATCGCGGGCGATTACCGCCGCCGAAACCTGAACAGCCCTCCTGGCATGACGACCCGCCCGATGCCCGACCGGGTGAAGGAGTCGCTCTTCTCCATTCTCGGCCTGCGCGTGAAGGACGCGACGTTCCTCGATTGCTTCGCGGGGTCGGGGGCGATCGGGCTCGAGGCGCTGTCGCGCGGCGCTCGAGTCGTGCCTGTTTGTCGAGAAGGACCGGCACTCAGCCGACACGCTGGAGAGCAACATCGACATGCTCGGCGAAACGTGCCGCGAGCGGAGCACGGTGATCCGCGGCGACGCTTTGGGCTTGAGCGTGGTGGCGCGGTGCCCGCGTCCACTCGATCTTGCGTTCTTTGATCCGCCGTATCCGCTGATCCAGACGCGGCTTGGGTGGGAGCGGATGGTGCGGCAGTGCTCGGCGATCGCGGCGCTGCTGGCGGACAACGGGTTTCTGATGGTGCGGACGCCGCTGCCGCACGTGGTTGAGGACGACGCGGTTGAAGGAGAAGGCGCGGAGGCTCATCTCAAGTCACGCAAGTTCCGCAAGCATGAGAAGCCGCGGAAGGGGCATTGGGAGGCGGAACGCGGAGGGACGGAGAAGCGCGGAGGACGCGGAGGGAAGAAGGGAAAGGGGTTGATCATCGGCGGCGAAGTGGTCGAGCCGTTGGATGACGACGAGCTTGAGGCGCTGATGGATGGAGAGGGTGGGGAGGACGGCGTCAAAGAGACGCTCAGCGCCGCCAAGCCGCTGAAGCGCGACCAGGCGATCTTCGCGGACTGGAAGATTCCCGGCGCCCGCGGGCCCGAGACGCACGAGTACGGGACGATGGCGATTCATTTTTATATGAAGGCATTAGCCACTAGCCATTAGGCATTAGTGGAAGACAGGCTGGGTAGCGTATTTGCCTTTCACTATTGCCTAATGGCTAGTGGCTAATGCCTATCTTCCCCCCGTGGACCTTCTCAGCGGGCTCAACGCGGCGCAGCGCGAGGCCGTCACTCATCGTGGCGGGCCGCTGATGGTGCTGGCGGGCCCGGGCACGGGCAAGACGCGGCTGATCGTGCACCGCGTCGCGCACATGATTCTTGAAGAAGGCGTGCCGCCCGATCAGATCGTGGCTCTCACCTTTACGGTGAAGGCGTGCGAGCAGATGCGGCAGCGGCTGGCCGAGGTGCTCAGTGAAGCATCTCCGGGCGAGGCAGCGAAGGCCAATCTCGTCAACGTGCACACGTATCACGGCGCGGGGCACCGGCTGGTGAAGCGGTTTGCTGATCGGTTGGGGATCGGTCGCTCGGGGCGCGACTTGGAGCTGATCGACAGCGCTCAGCGTCGGCGGATGTTGCGCCGGCTTGTCGGCGAAGACGGGCACATGCGGGCGATGCTCGGGCAGGGTGTGGATGCGGCGGCGGAACGGGCCGCGGACACGATCGACGCGCTGGGCGATTACGCGGTCGACCCAAAGGGTGCTCTTGCGCTCGCAAAGAAGTGGGCCGATCGGCTCAAGGCCAATGCTGAAGGGCTCGAGGGCGCAGCTTTGGCGATGGAGCGCGCGGAGCAGACGATCTTCGAGCAGACCGCGCGGTTGTACGACGCGTGCCAGAAGGAGCAGCGCAAGCGCGGGTGGTTGACGTTCGGCGACCTGATCACCTGGCCTCTGGCGCTGCTCAAGAACGATCAACTCGCGCGCGACCTGATTCGCGGCCAGTGGCGGCACGGCGTGGTGGACGAATTTCAGGACGTGAACCAGGCGACGATCGCGCTGCTCGAAGAGCTGTTTCCGCCGAAGTCGCGCCCCGACCTGTGCGTGGTGGGCGATGACGATCAGGCGATCTACGCGTTCCGCGGAGCGGACGACCGCGCGTTCGCGCGGTTCACGCAGCGCTGGCCGGGCCACGCGACGGTGAAGCTGGAAGAGAACTACCGCAGCGAGGCGGCGGTCATCGCCGTGGCGAACGCGACCATCGGGCGGGCGGAGAATCGCTACGACCCGACGAAGGTCGTGCGTCGTCCTGACGCGAAGAAGGCGGCGAAAACAGCTGCGGGCGCCAGTGCGGTTGCGGTGCTGACCGACCGTTTCGCCGACAGCGGCGAGCCGATCGTCGCGATGCTGATGCGTCTGCGCGAGGAGAACAAGGGCCTCAAGTGGTCGCGCGTCGCGGTGGTGGCGCGGAGCCATCTTGAGCTCGACCGCGTGTCGATGGCGCTGGAGGCTGAGGGGATCCCGGCTGATCGCGTGGGCGGGCGCGGCAACGCGGCGGTTGACGACCCCGGCGTGAAGGATCTGCTCGCGTGGTGCCGCGTGCTGGTTGAGCCGCTGGACTTCGAGCACGCGCGGCGGCTGCTGCTGCGGCCGCCGGTGGGGCTCTCGGGCGAGCGCGTGCTGGGGTTGCTGCAGCAGTTCAAGGCGGCGCGGTCGCGGGTTGGAGTCGAGGAAGAGGCGGGCCAAGTCGGCTCGGCGGGGTTCATTCCATGGGTGGCTGAGCAGTGTCCCGATGAACCTGCGGTGGCGAACCTCGCGAAGATCTACTCCGAGTTTCGCGCGACTCGCGGGATCGCTCGCGTCGGACCTGCTGTACGACCTGTCGCTGCGGACCGACGTGGTGCACGCCGATCTGCTGCCGGCGCGGGAGCGCGGGAGGAGGTTGGCGGCTGTGGTGTCGCTGCTGCGGTTCGCGTTCGCTCGCCAGAAGCGGCTCGATCAGCCTGGCGACCTCGCGGCGTTCCTGTCGTACTGGGACGACCTGGATCGCCGTGAGCAGGAGGGGCTCGCCGAATCGGCGCGGGTGGATGCGGACGACGAAGCGCTGGACGTGGACGGCGACGACGAAGGCGGGGTGGTGCTCATCACTGCGCATGCAGCGAAGGGGCTCGAGTTCGACACCGTGTTTGTTCCAAAGGTGTCGCCGGCGCTTGGGTACCCCAGTTCGCGATCACAAGAGCCGCGGCTGCCTGCGACAGTGCTCAAGGAGCTTGGAGCCGACGGTGACGAGCAGGAGCGGCGCGCAGCCGAGGAACGGCGGCTGTTCTATGTCGCGTGCACCCGCGCGGAGCGGCGGCTGGTGATGATGGGGAGCATCCCCAAAGGCAAGTCGACGTCGACCAACTACCTGCTGGAGCTCACGGCCAATCAGCCGAAGTTGGAAGGGCTCGAGCAGACGGATCTGGAGACAGTGGTGGGGGGATGGAGGCCCGCGGCAGAGTCGTCGGTAGCGAAGGAACTGCTTGAGACGAAAATGCGCAAGGACCGCGACGCGAAGCGCGATGAACTTGCGGCGCAGGCGCGGCGCAGGCGGCTTCGGCGCTCGAGAAGGCGTTCCGTGCCGCGGTGACCGCGACCGATCTTGCCGATGCGGAGGCGGCGCTGGCCGACGCGGCCAAGACGCTGGCGATCGTGGCGGAAGCGCATGCATCGGGAGGCACTCCGGCGTGGGTGAAGAAGGACAAAGCGCTGGCCGAGCGTGCGGGCGCGATCGCGCAGACACTTAAGCCGGATGCGGAAGCGCCGGCGCTGTTCGACACCGCCGGCGTAGCGGTGCCGCGTGTGCGCGGGCCGCTGACGCTCAGCTACACGCAGATCAACGAGTTCGAGCGGTGCCCGGGGTGCTGGTACGTCAAGACGCAGATGAAGCTGGAGCGAACGCCCAGCATGGAGATCAGCACCGGCGTGGTGGTGCACGAGGCGCTGTGCGAGTTCTTCGGGCGGTGGGCGGACGCGGATGCGCAGGGAGTCTTGTTGCCGGGCTTGGATGAGCTGCTGGTGCTGGGGCGGGCGCGGTTTATCGAGGCGACCGAAGGGGGCGTGCTCGACAAGTACGAACTGGAGCGGTGCGAGCAGATGCTGCGGACGGCGTTCGCGCTGCACGCGCGTTCGGGCGATCAGGTGCACATCATCGAGCGTCCCGAGCTGGAAGTGCGAGTGCCGGTGCAGACGCCCTCGGGCCTGCACACGCTCTACGCGTGCATTGATCGGCTTGAACAGTTGCCGGGTGTTGAGGGCGCGGTGCGGATCGTGGATTACAAGACGGGCAAGGAGTGGAAGAAGCTCACCGAGCCGCCGGCTGACGATCTGCAGATGGGGATCTACTCGATGGCTGTGGACCATTTCTTCGGCGGGGGCGCCGAGCCTCCGCCGCGTGCGCCCGGCGTGGCCGAGTACTGGCTTCTCGCGACAGGCGCGGTGGGATCGATCGGGCTTGACAAACTCAACATGAAGAAGGTGCGCAGCGCATCGAGGACGCAGCGGAAGGGATGCTGAGCGGCTCGTATCCCACGGGCGAGCGGTGTGCCGAAGGGCTCTGCCGTTTGCTCACACCCGGTGTGGTGGTGAACCCGTGAAGTGCCGCGCGTCGCGTTCGCAACCCGTCAGCGCAGCCGCGGTAGCACGTGTTGTGCGACCCTTGGCCTTGATCGCGGCGGCTGTGTGCGGTGGTGTATGTGTGGTCTGTGCGCAGCCGCCGGCCGACGCTGCGCCGGCGGCGATTCAGCGTCAGGTCGTGTGGCGTTCGACGGGCGTGTCGTCGCTGTCGCTCAGCAATGGCGTCGACATTCATCTGCGTTCCATGCCGCGTCCTGGCGCGGGCAAGGTCGTCGTCGCGGTATTCGTGCCGGGCGTCGAGCTTGAGGAGACCGCCCAGACCCGCGGCACGGCGATGCTGGCGGTCGAGTCGCTCAAGCTCGCGCAGGGCGCGGGGGTGGGTGATACCAAGCTTCGCGCGACACTGCGTCCTGAGGGACTGTTGATCACCGCCGCGTGCTCGACCGACAAGGCCGTCTCGACGCTCCGCCAGATCGCCGCAACGCTCGCCGACCCCACGCTCGACGCTGCGCTGTTCGACGACGCGAAAACGAAAGCGATCGCGGCGGCAGGCCGCGCGGCCGACAAGCCCGAGACGCAGGCGGCCGAGGCTTTGCTGGGCGCAGTGACGCCTGCGAACGACGTGCGCCTGCGCCGCCCGACGGAGCAGGAGCTGCGTGCGGTGACGGTCGGGTCCGCGCAGGAGTTCATCCGAAGGCTTTGCCGCGTGCGCGCGGTGGACGCCGCGGTCGCGGGCGATCTTGAGCCTGGCGTGCTCGCGGGCCCGTCGGCCGAGGCGCTCGGTGCGCTGCTCCCGCGCACGCGCGATCGCCTCACGGCTCTGCGCGGCCGAGCCCCCCGTGCTGGACGTGCGCGACCTGAGTGTCAGCGGGTCGCGCCCGCTGCTCACCGTCGCCCTGCCCGCTCCCGGCATCGAACGGCTCACCGAAGCACGGCACGCGATGCTCGCCGCGGCCGTGCTGCAGCATCGCTTGGGCGAGGCGCTTCGCTCGTCCGGCCTCAACGTGGGCGGCAGCACCAGCGACGCCGTGACCGGGCGCACCTACCCGGGCATGGGCATGGTCGTCGCTTCATTCTCGCTCACCGGTGACGCCGCGAAGCTCGGCGAAGCACAGGGCGTCGCGCGGCTGGCGATCAAGAAACTGATCGACGACGGTCCCTCCAGGTCTGAACTCTCCAAGGCCATCGACGCAAGCGTGAAGGAGATCAACCAGCGTCTCGAAGCCCCCGAGTACTGGTCGCAGGGCGCGGCGATGGCGTGGTTCCTGGGTCTCTCGATCGATGAGCTCGCCTCGGCTCCCGCCACGTTGCGTGAAACGACCCGGGCGAACGTCCGCCAGCACATGGAGCGTTGGTGGGGGGACAACGGGCACAAGGCCGTGACCGTCCTGGTTCAGCCGCCTGACGCACCCAAGTAGCCCGACCATACCGCGAACAACCTCTCGCGCAGTCGCCGGCTGCGAATCCCGCCGCATGCGTCAGCGAAACCACTATCAGCGCCGCCGCAGGTAGTGCACCCCGGACGCATCTTGTCTGTAGACTTGCCTCCCCTCTTACACCGGCACCCGGCCGGGGGTGGGAGCTGATATCTCACTGGAACCCATGATGAACACGCACGCAACGATCCTGGCCGTCTCGCTCCCGCTGATCACACTCGCGATTCCTGCCCACGCGCAGACCGCAGGCGGCCAGCCCGCCCCCGCAGCGACTGCCCCTGCCGCTCAACCCGCCGCCGACATGAACAACGACGCCACCCCGCTTCCCACCGACCCCACCTTGGTGACCGGCGAGCTCAAGAGCGGCGTCAAGTACATCATCCGCAAGCACAGCCAGCCGAAGGACCGCGCCGCCGTCTGGATGCACGTGGGCACCGGCTCGCTCAACGAGACCGACAAGCAGCGCGGCATCGCCCACTACCTCGAGCACATGGCCTTCAACGGTTCGGCCAACTTTCCGGCCGGCACGGTGGTGAAGTTCTTCGAGGAGCTGGGGCTCACGTTCGGCAAGCACCAGAACGCCTTCACCAGCTTCGACCAGACCAACTTCCAGCTCTTCCTCGGCGACAACACGCCGCAGACGATGAGCAAGGCGCTCATGTTCATGAGCGACGTGGCCTTCCGCCTCACGCTGGCGCAGAAGGAAGTCGACGCCGAGCGCCAGATCATCCTCGAGGAGAAGCGCTCGCGCCTCTCCCCCGAGCAGCGCATCCAGGAGCAGATGCTCAAGCGTCTCGCCCCCGGCTCGATCATCGGCGACCGCCTCCCCATCGGCATCGAGGAGACGCTCAACGCCCTGCAGCAGCAGGATTTCAAGGACTACTGGGGCAAGTGGTACACGCCGACGAACATCGTCGTCATGGTCATCGCCGACGCCGACCCGGAGTCGATCAAAGCGGAGATCGAGAAGCAGTTCGGCGAGGAGCCCAAGCGCCCCGCCCCCAACAACATGGACCCGGGCGTGAAGCCCTACACCGCCGACGGCGCCGTCGTGCTCACCGACCCGGAGATCAAGCGGGCCGAGATCGGCATGGTCAAGCTCAGCGCCCCCACGCCTCCCTCAACGACCGTCGGCCGCGCTCGCAGCGAGATGGTCGAGAGCATCGGCTCCTTCGCCTTCAACCGTCGCCTGGCTGCCAAGCGTGACGAAGGGAAGGTCGCCTTCTTGAGCGCTTCGGCCGGCTCTCAGGTCGTCTTCAACGCCGCCAAGATCACTCAGGCCGAGGTCACCGCCGAGCCCGACAAGTGGCGCGACGCCTTCTCGCAGCTGGCTGTCGAGCTGCAGCGCGCCCGTCTCCACGGCTTCACCGACCAGGAAGTCCAGGACGCCCGCGCCGAGCTGATCGCCCAGTCTGAGATCGCCGCCAAGCGCGAGAGCAGCATGGACGCCCGCGCCCTGCTCAACCGCTACAACGAGTCGATCAACAGCGGCGAGCCCATCATGTCCGCCCAGCAGACCCTTGATCTGCTGCGCAAGGTGCTCCCCACCATCACCGCCAAGGAAGTCTCCGAGCGATTCACCGCGGAGTTCGACCCCACCGCCGTGATGTTCACCGCCCAGCTCCCCGAGGGCGGCAACACGGACACCGTCACCGAAGCCGACCTGGTCAAGTTTGGCCGCGCGGCTCTCAACGTCACGCCTGAGAAAGAGGCTGGGGCCACCCGCGTCGCCAAGCTGCTTCAGAAGGATCCAGTCCCCGGCAAGGCGACCGACGTCACCACGCACGCCGCCACCGGCGTCACGTCGTTCTGGCTCAGCAACGGCATCCGCGTCGAACACAAGTTCATCGACACCGAGAAGGATGCGATGACCGTCAACATCTCGCTCGCGGCCGGTGTCATCGACGAGAACGAGAAGACCCGCGGCGTCAGCGACGCCGCGGGCCTCGCCTTCGGCAACCCCGCGACCAACACCTACAACAGCACGCAGCTCCGCGAGTTCATGACCGGCAAGAAGGTCGGCGTCCGCGGCGGCGCGGGCGACGACACTTTCAGCCTCTCCGTCAGCGGTTCGCCCGCTGACCTCGAGGCCGGGCTCCAGCTCGCCCACCTGCTGCTGATCGAGCCCAAGGTCGAGGCCGCGGCCCTCGATCGCTGGAAGAAGACCCAGTTGCAGGGCATCGCCGAGCGTAAGACCCAGCCGCAGGGTGTGCTGATGGAAATGATCCCTGATGCGCTCTATCCCGCCGGCGAGGTGCGTCGCCGCCCGCTCACGGCTGAGCAGGTGTCGCGCGTCACGCTGGAGGATGCGCAGGCCCGCATCAATACGGTCGTTTCGTCCTCGCCGATCGAGATCACCGTCGTCGGCGACATCCCGCTCGAGCAGGTCACGCCGCTGCTGGAGAAGTATCTCGGCTCGCTCCCCAACCACGACCGCATCAGCGCCTCGACGCTCGACGAGAAGCGCCGCATCACCCGCCCGACTGGGCCTGTCGCTGCCGAGAAGTCCGTCGTCACCAAGACGCCGATGGCGATCGTGCTCAGCGGCTTCTTCGGCGCCGACTCCGACAACGTGCGCGACATCCGCCTGCTGGGCTTGGCGTCGCAGGTGCTCAACACCCGCATGAACAAGGAAATCCGCGAGGAGAAGACGCTCGTCTACTCCATCGGGACTCAGCACCAGCCCGCCGTCACCTACCCCGGCTTCGGCATCTTCTACGCCGGCGCCCCGACCGCCAAGGAGAAGGCCAAGCCCCTCGCCGAGGCGATCACCGCCCAGTACGAGGAGTTCGCCAAGGACGGCCCGACCGATGACGAGCTCGCCACCGCGAAGAAGCAGCTCCTCCGCGACCTCGATGAGAACATGAAGAAGGCCGGCTGGTGGGCCGGCATCATCGGCAACGCCACCTACCGCGGCCGCAACCTCGACGACATCGCCACCGGCAAGGAGCAGATCGAGTCGTTCACCGCCCTGCAGGTGCGCGACGCCTTCAAGAAGTACTACACCCCCGCGACGGCGCTGAGCTTCACCGTGCTGCCCGACACTGCCGAGCAGGACCCCGCTCCCCGCGGCGCGACGCCCGGCGCCCCCTCGGGCCGCTGACCGGAGCGGACGCCGGCCACAAGAGCCGAGGGCCGTAAGGCTCCGGCCTCGGCGAGCCGGCGACCCGCAATGGTCTCTCGATCCCTGATTGGGCCCAGAGCGTCATGCTCTTCAAAGCCCGCCATCGAACGCCAATGAAAAAAGCCCCGGGCAACACCCGGGGCTTTTCGTTTGGTCGATCGTCGATCGCTTATTTGAGGCCGGCGGCGCCGGCGATGATCTCCGACAGCTCGGTGGTGATCTGCGCCTGGCGTGCGCGGTTGTAGTCGCGGGTCAGCAGCTTGCGGGTTTTCTTGGCCGCGTCGGTCGCGCTCTTCATCGCCACCATGCGGGCGACGTGCTCGCTCACCACCGCGTCGTTGAAGAGCTGGAAGAGCGCCGCCTTCACCGTCTCGGGAAGCAGGCGGGCCAGCAGCTCTTCGCCCTCGGGGCTGAACTCGTAGACCAGCTTCATGCCCTCGGCCCCCCCCGCGGGCTCGTTCGACTTGGCCTTGGGCGACACCGGCTTGAGCGGCAGCAGCTGCGTCACCTCGGGCACCTGGCGGCCGGCGGAGATGAATCGCATCGAGACGACGTTCACGCCGGTGATCTCACCGGCGATGAAGCGGTCCATGTAGTTCTGCGCCAGCGCCGCGACCTTGTCGAAGGTCGGCTTATCGCCAAACTGCGTGTGCTGCTGCGCAATGGTGACGTTGTTGTACTTGAGGAACCCCACGCCCTTCTTGCCCACCACCTCGACCAGCCCGCCGGCCGACGGCTTGGCGTCGGGGTTGCTGCGGGCGTGCTGCATTGCCGTGCGGAGCACCGATCCGTTGTAAGGACCGGCAAGGCCGCGGTCGCTGGTGATCACCAGCGTGAGGGGCTTGGCGTCGGGCTTCAGCTGCGCGGGCCCGGTGATCAGCGGGTGCGTCATGTCGCCCGCGGTCGCCGCAAGCTCCTGCACCAGCCCGAAGAGGGCCTCGGTATAGGGCTTGGTCGCCGTCGCCGCGGCCTGCGCCCGGGCGAACTTGCTGGTGGCGATCATCTGCATCGTCTTGGTGATGCGGCCGATGTTGCCGACCGCCTTGATGCGCTTCTTGATCTCGCGGGTCTTTGCCATAAGGGGGGCAAGCGTAGGCGCTCGACCACTTAGGGGCGGCCAAAAGTAGGTTGTTGTTCGGGCAGTTCCTCCTTCTCCCGGCTCGGCGGGAGACCGTGCGGACGGGAGCGAAGCGGACGGGAGCCGGAAAACAAGCAGCCTCTTCCACATTCCTGTCGGCTTTGCGACGACGGATGAGGGTGCCTGCGGCCTTTCTGCCTTCTCTGACGCCTCAAGCCTGGCGCCTCACGCCCCTCTTTACGTCATCCCCTCCGGCTCACCCACCCGCTCATCCCCCAACGTCAGCCCGTCAAACGCCAGGTGGACTCCATCGGGCAGGCTCTTCTCCGTCTCGGCATGCCCGAGGTCGTGCGACATGTGGGTGAAGTAGGTCGTGAGGGGTTTCACCCGTTCGACGACGTCCAGCGCCTGCGAGATCGTGAAGTGGGTCGGGTGGTGCCGGTGTCGCAGCGCGTCGATCACCAGCGTCCGCAGGCCGCGGAGCGACGACCAGCTCTCCGGCGGCACAGCGCTCACGTCGGTGCAGTACGCCAATGGAAACGGGCTCACCACGCCATCGGCGACCGCAGCGGCATCAAGTTGGGGCGGGTTTTCAACCTGCCCGGTTGTTTCACTTCCGGCGTTGGTGCGTTTCACTTTCGAACGTACGGTCCCTTCCGCGTCAAGCCGGAACCCCAGGATCGGCAGGTGCCCGTGCAGCAGCCGGATCGGCGTGACCTTCAGCCCCCAGAGATCGATCGGCTGCCCGGGCTTGATCGTCCACGGGATGAGGTTGGCGACAAACGAGTCGTTCACGTTCGCGTCGCGGTCGAAGATGTACTTGAAGACGCCCTTGAGAAACGAGAGCGTGTGCTCGTCGGCGTAGATGTCGATCGGCCCCTTCTGCATCGCGTTGTAGCGACGAACCTCGTCGAGCCCGAAAGTGTGGTCGACGTGGTTGTGCGTGAAGAGGATGGCGTCGCACCGGTCGAGCCCGAACCGCAGCGCCTGCTGACGCAGGTCGGGCGTCGCGTCGATCAGCACCGTGCGCGGCCTGCCGTCGTTGCCGACGTAGCGCACCGCGGCGCCGGTCCGCAGCCGGTTGTCGCGCGGGTCGGTGCTCGTGCACACCGGGCAGGTGCACCCGATCGCCGGCACGCCCGACGAGGTCCCGGTGCCGAGGAAGGTGAAACGCATGGGGGAGCGTATGGGCTTACCGGAGCGATAAAGCGGCGCGCTCACCGGCGATCGAAGAAGCGATAGTGAGGGCGCGGCCGCTTAAGGCGATCACGCAGCCCGCTTTGCCTCTGCGGGTTTGGGTACATCGCGACGAGCTCTTCGGCAAGCGCAGGATCGAACGCGGCCAGTTGATCGATCGTGGATCGGAACATGTGCCCCCCGCGCCAGTGCCGTTTGTTCACCATCATGTCGATCGCCAGCACGGCAAGGCGGCGCGGAGGGGGCCGTACACATCGGGGCCGAGCGGCAGCGCCGCGTCGATCAGCATCTGGAGCACGTAACAGCGGGATGCTTCGGGCTCGACTCCGTCAATCTGGTCGGTGAGGCCGCCCGGCCGTGTGAGCACATGAACCGCGTACGTGCTCATGCCGCGGTTGACAGCGGCGGCGAACGCCCACACCGCGCACCCGAGCCGGCGGTAACCGTCTTCGGCAAGGACGGCGGTCTCAAACGCCTCTTCGAGCACGACGAGCGACTCGTCGTTGTCGGGCAGCACGTCGGCGACGGAGGCCAGAGCCTGCGTCTTGTACCAAGGGTTCTTCATTCGACGAGCGGCGTCCAGAGCCGCCGCCGGGTCCCGCCGTGCGATCCACTCAACGGTGCCGCGCTCGCCGGGTTCAGGGGCGAAAACAGGATGTTCATTGTGATCGCTCACGCCGTATTGGCGACGTCTCTCGCGCGGCTCCGTCAGGGCATGTACTGGGGAGAGGTCGGCTGTGGCGCTTTGGCCGGCTCGACAGGCTTGCCGACAGGCACGCCGACGCCCGTCTTGGGGGCCTCGGGGTACGCGACGCGCTGGTGGTAGATGCTCGCCAGCGACTTGCTCACTGTTGAAACGATGGTCGTCAGCTCTGCCATCGTCAGCTCGCACTCGTCGAACTGGCCGTCGGCCAGGCGGCGGTCGGCGATCGCGCGGACCATCTGCTCGATCTTGACCGCCGACGGGTCGGACATCGTGCGCGCCGTGCTCTCCGACGCGTCGCAGATCATCACGCACGCCACTTCCTTGGTGCGCGGCTTGGGGCCGGGGTAGCGGTACTCGCCCTCGGTCGGGCAGGTCGCTTCACGCGCCTTGCCTCCACCGCCTGCGGCGCACGTGTCGTCATACTGCTTCATCGCGCGGCGGAAGAAATACTCCACCACCGTCGTGCCGTGGTGGGCCTCGATGAAGTGGTGCAGCGGGCGCGGCAGGTTGTGCTCTTTGGCGAGCTGCAGGCCGTCGGGCACGTGGCTGACGATCATCAGCGTGCTCATCGCCGGCGGCAGGCGGTCGTGCCGGTTCACGCCCGTCTGATTCTCGATGAAGAACTCCGGCCTGTTCATCTTGCCCACGTCGTGGTAGAGCGCGCCGACGTACGCCAGCAGGCCGTCGCCGCCGATCGCCTGGGCCGCGGTCTCGGCCAGCGTCGCGACGTTCATGCTGTGGCTGTAGGTGCCCGGTGCGCGCTGCTGCAGCCGACGCAGCAGCGGGTGGCTGGGGTCGCGCAGTTCCATCAGCGAGAGGGCCGTGACCACGCGGAAGGTCCGCTCGATCGTCGGCAGCAGACCGAGCACGACGAAGCCGACGAGCAGCACGCCGATGCCCACTGAAAGCGCTTCGGTCCCCATCTGGCTCGAGGCGTCCGACAGCGGCATGCGCACCGCCGAGAGCAGCAGCGTCACTCCAGCCGTCAGCAGACCCGTCACCAAGCCGGCACGCACGAGCGTGCCGCGCGTCCGCAGCGTGCGGAGCTGCCAGACCATCAGCCCAACGCCCGCGAGCCCGGGCACGGCCTCTTCGAGTGACTGGTGCGTCGCCAGCGCCGTGCAGACGGCCAGCAGCGAGCCCACCGCCAAACCGGTGCGGCGGTCATACGCCACCACCAGCACTGAAGCGAGGAAGACCGGCGGAACGACCAGCGCGGGTGCGATCAGCTTCGCGTCGACCAGTGCAGCGCAGCAGCTCAGGATCACCGCGCCGGCGAAGAGCCCGCACAGCGAGGCCAGCCGGCGCGGGCGTGCCGCGATCAGCGAGGCGAACGTTCCCAGGTATGCGCCGACGCCCAACGCCGCCATCAGCATCGCGACGCCCGTGCCGGCGTCGGCGGCGATCTGCGACGGGGGCGACTGCGCGTTGTACGCCTGCTGCTCAAGCTTTGCGCGATCGAGCGCTTCGCTCGTCAACGTGCCGCCACGGGCGTACAGCACGTCACCCGGCTCGATCGTCGCGACCCGCAGCGGCGTGTCGGCCGCGGCCTTGTCCCTGCGGTCCTGCGTCGCGCGGCGGTCAAAGTGGAACGTCGCCGCCGGCTTGTACGCCAGGCGGGCGGAGATGGCGTTCAGCGTGTCATCGTGGAACCCTGCCTGCATCACCACCGGCCCGATCCGCGAGTCGAGCAGGCGGTCGTCGGTGGTGAAGACCTCCGTCGGACGGGCGATCACGGGCTTGGCGCCTTCGTTGACCAGTTCCAACGTGTCGTTGCGGTTGCGGCGCGATTCCAACTCCGTTGCGTCGACGATCGGCGCGTGCGCAGCAGGTCGGCGAGCCGGTCGCACCGGCGGTTCCACGAGTCGCTCACGGCGCTGCCGTTCCACTCTCCCCGTGCCGCGCGCCACGTGTCGGGCTTCAGCGCGAACCGCTCGATCACTTCGGGCGGAACGCGCTCGAACGAATCCGCCGCAGCGACAACCTGCGGCAACGAACGCACGTCGTCGACGAGGCTGTTGATCACCTTCGTGTCGGCGACGAACACCCGAGCCGTGCCGTCGCGGGCCATGCTGCGGTCGGCTTCGGTTGCTACTGAGTCAGCGATGGTTACTCGCACCCGCGCCAGGCGCGTCTCGTCCATCACCTGGCCGGGCGAGGCCAGCACTCGTCGGCTCATGAAGATCGACACCGCCGACAGCACCGCCCCCAGCGAGAGCAGGATGACCAGCGCCCAGACGCTCTGCGGCGAGTCGACCACCCACCGGCTCAGTCGCCGGCCGACGGATGGACGGCCGGCGCGTCCCCCCCGCGCCCTCCGCTCTGCCAGTCAGCATCTTGGATCTCAACCGGTGACATAACCCTTGCTCAACCACCCGATCCGTTCTGACCCTCCGGACTCGCGTCCGGTGTGTGTGTTTGGCCACTAGGCATCGACCCGCGGCCGTCGGCCCGTAACGTCCCCCTGCGGTCCGCGCCCGCCCGCGCCTTCTCGGACGCGTTGTACGCCTCGACGATCCGCTGTACGAGCCGGTGACGCACGATGTCACCCTCATCGAACCCGATCATCGCGACCCCGTCGGTTTTGCGCAGGATCGTCATTGAGTCCAATAACCCGCTCGGCTCGCCGCTGGGCAGGTCGGTCTGGGTGGGGTCGCCGGTGACGATCACCTTGCTCCCCATGCCCATGCGGGTGAGGAACATCTTCATCTGCGTGCGCGTGGTGTTCTGCGCCTCGTCGAGGATGATCACCGCGCGGTTCAGCGTGCGGCCGCGCATGAAAGCCAGCGGCACGATCTCCACCACGTCGCTGGTCATGAACCGCGAGAGGGTGGTGTAGTCCATCATGTCGTTGAGCGCATCGAACAGCGGACGCAAGTAGGGGTTCACCTTCTGCTGCAGGTCGCCGGGCAGGAACCCCAGCCGCTCGCCGGCCTCAACTGCCGGCCGACAGAGGATCAGCCGCTTGGCGCGACCGCTCTTGAGCAGATGGACTGCCGCGGCCACCGCCAGGAATGTCTTGCCCGTGCCCGCGGGTCCGACGCCGAAGACCACGTCGTTGTCGCGGATCGCGTCGAGATAGGCCTGCTGGTTGGCGGTTTTGCGCGGATCGGCCGGCCCGACGCGTAGACGCTCAGGTGGTCGGTCCACGCCGGACCTGTGAGCAGTTCCTCGTCGGGCGCATCGTCGGCCCGCTCTTCCTTTCCTTCGGCGCTCGAGAGCGCGTTGCCGATCAGGTCGTGCACCTGCTGCCGGTTGAGGACCGAGCCCCCCTGCGCCGCCTCGCCCAGCGCGCGCAGCACATCCCGCGCGGCAAGCACGTTCGCCCGGTCGCCCATCAGGCGAATGGTCCCGTCCCGGGTCACCATCCGGACGCCCAGCGCCTCCCGGATCAACTTCAAGTTACGATCCCCCGCGCCCAGCACATTCGTGCGGTCGGGCCCGGAAGGGACTTTGATGCTCAGTTCCAATCAGTCACTCCATCCCACACCCAGCCGGCCTCGACACACCGGCACTGGCAATCCACAGGGGAATGCTACTCGCCCCCTGCCTGCGACCTGCAGTCTCCACCGCACGACGCCACCTTTTCAGGGGACACTCCGCGCAGCTACTTCCGTATGTACGAGTGTATTGATTGCCGGGTTCTGTTTGGTAAATTCTAGTTGTTCGACGGCTGAACCAAGTATTTCACCTGAGGTACAGGTTGCGCCCTCCGGCGAGTCGTCGACCACTCTCTGGGCCGACTGGGACGACTTGAACGCCTCCATCGGCACCGGGCTGACCCCCGCCGAGCTCGCCTTTACCGACACGACCTCCGCCGACGACCGCCGCACATGGTCGCTCCTGGCGATCGACAACCACACCGGCGAGCTGGTCGTCACCCGAGACCCGACGGCGGTTCGCGACAGCCGAGGGTGCGAACGCCTGACCCTGACAGCCCATGTTGACGGCCCGCAGGGTCAACGCCGCGCGGGGTTGCTGGTGACGGGGATGGCCTCGCGGCTCAAACAGCTCGCGGGCGTGGACTGGGCGCCGCGGAAGTAGTCAACTCTCGCGGTAGATGGCGTGCTCGCGCAGGAACGCGGCGACCTGTTGTTTGGTGGCTTGTCCGGTCGCTACCGCGAGGGTCATTTCGACTACGGCGTTCTCGTCTGCTTCGACATCGATGTTGTTGATCTCAAGGAATGAGAAAGCCGCTACCGTGCCGGTCCGTTTGTTTCCATCGACAAACGGATGGTTTCGGACGATGTGGTAGAGGTACGCCGCCGCCATTTCGAAGATGTCGCGGTGCAAGTACTCGCCGCCGAACATGGAGCGGGGTGTCTCCAACGCAGATTCAAGCAAACCACGATCGCGCAGCGTCGGCTCGCCGCCGTACTGCGCGATCTGGTCGTCGTGGATCTGCAGGATGTCCTCGACCGTGAAGAAGAACAGGTCCACCGATTACTCCGCGAGCTTCTTGAGCGCACGCCCGTACCGCTTGTTGATCTTCTTGAGCGATTCGGCGACACGGTCGCGGCGTTGTTCAGTGGTCATCGCCTCGACAGTGAGACGCGAGCCGTGGACCGTAAGCTCCAAGGGCGTATCAGGATCGATCTTCAGCAGGTCCATGATGGCCCGATCGAGGATCAGGGCATAGCTGTTGCCGTGTTTGGTCAGGAGCTTCGTCATACCTAGGTCTCCGGTACGTACATGGTATACACGTGATACACACATGGTACATACGACGGAAGTACATCGGTAGATTCGCTGTCCAAATTCGCTGATTATCGGGCCTTTAGTGCGTTTGTGACGCCTCAGCCGCTTTCGCACCGTGATCCGGCGGCCCGCCGATCATCCGCGAGTGCCCGTGCAGCAGCTTCGCGATCCACTCGCTGCCACCCTGCACCAGCACGAAGAAGAGCGGCACGAAGAAGACCGCCAGCACCGTCGCGGCAATCATGCCGCCCATGATGCCCGTGCCGATGCTGTGCCGGCCCGCAGCGCCGGCGCCCTTGGCGATCACCAGTGGTAGCACGCCGAGGATGAACGCCAAGCTGGTCATGATGATCGGCCGGAAGCGCAGGCGAGCCGCTTCGATCGCCGATTCGCGCAGGCTCTTGCCCTGCTTGCGCAGCACGATGCAGAACTCGATGATCAGAATCGCGTTCTTGGCCGACAAGCCCACCAGCGTGAGCAGACCGACCTGGAAGTAGATATCGCGGTCGATGCCGCGCCACTTGATTGCGATCAGTGCGCCCAGCACGCCGAGCGGCACCACCAGCAGTACCGCGATCGGCAGCGACCAGTTCTCGTACTGCGCCGCCAGCACCAGGAAGACGACGATGACGCCGAAGAGCAACGCGATCGGCGCCGCGTTGCCCGCCTTTACTTCCTGATACGAAGCGCCCGACCACTCGTAGCCATATCCGGGCGGCAAAAGATCAGGGTCCGCGGCCAACTCGCGCAGCACGTCCATCGCCTGGCCGGTCGAATAGCCGGGCGACGGTGCGCCGCTGATCTGCACCGACGGGAAGCCGTTGAACTTGGGGAACAGGTTCGGGCCCGCCTGGAAGCGCGTCGTCAGCATCGTCGACAGCGGCACCATCTGGCCCGCGCCGTTGCGCACGTAGATGCGCCCGACGTCCTCGGGGCTCTTGCGGAACTGCGGCTCGGCCTGCAGTTGCACACGCCACACGCGCCCGTATTTGTCGAAGTCGTTGACGTAAAGCTGGCCGAGGTTCGCCTGCAGCGCATCAAACACCGCGTTGATCGGCACGCCCGCCGTCTTGGCGCGGTCACGATCAAGGTCCACGTAGATCTGCGGCTGCGTCACACGCAGCGTGCTCGCGACGGCGGTCATCTCCTGCCGTTTACGTGCCGCGGCCATGAACTTCTCGGCCACCGCAGCGAGGTCGCGAATGTCCTGGCCCGAGCGGGCTTGCAGCTGCATCTCAAAGCCGGCGCGCTGACCCAGCCCCTGGATCGACGGCGGGTTGACGGGGATCACCAGCCCCTCGGTGCTGCGCCGAACTCCTTGCCGACCGCCGCGATGAGGTCGCGGTTGCTCTGGCCGGGTCCGGTGCGTTCCTTCCAGGGCTTGAGGCGCGTGAACGTGACGGCGGCGGAGGTGGAGTTGACGCGTCCGGCGAAGATGTCGAGGCCGACGAAGCTGATGGTGTGCTCGACGTTGGGGTTCTTGCGGACAAAGTCTTCCACTTTGGCGACCAGGCGCTCGGTGCGGTCCAGCGATGCGCCATCGGGCAGGAACGTCGCGGTAATGAAGTACCCCTGGTCCTCGTCGGGGATGAAGCCCGTCGGCACTTTCTTGAACAGACCGACGGTCGCGAAGCAGAGGGCCGCGAAGACCAGCATGCTGACGACGGCGATCTTGATCGTCCCCTTCACGCCCGCGGTGTATCCGTGGGTGATGGCGTTGAACGCCTTGTTGAACCACTTGAAGATCACCGCGTCGAGCAGCCGTTGCACGAACCCGCGCGGCGCGTCGTGCGGGCGCAGCAGCATGCGGCAGAGCGCGGGGCTGAGCGTGAGGGCGACCAGGCCGCTGATTCCGACTGAAACGGCGATCGTCACCGCGAACTGACGATACAGCTCGCCGGTCAGGCCGCCAAGGAACGCGACGGGGAGGAAGACCGAGCTGAGCACCAGCACGATGGCGATGACGGGGCCGGTCACCTCGTTCATCGCCTTCACCGTCGCCTCGCGCACAGGCAGATGCTCTTCGGCCATGATGCGTTCGACGTTCTCCACCACGACGATCGCGTCGTCGACGACGATGCCGATCGCCAGCACCAGCCCGAAGAGCGTGAGTGTGTTGATCGAGAACCCAAGTGCCAGCATGCCGCCGAAGGTGCCGATGATCGACACCGGCACGGCCAGCAGCGGGATGAGCGTCGGCGCCAGTTCTGCAGGAAGATGAAGACCACCAGCAGCACCAGCACCACGGCTTCGATCAGCGTGTGCACGACCTCTTCGATCGAGACCTCGATGAACGAGGTCGTCTCGTAAGGGATGTCCCACGTAATCCCTTGCGGGAACGACTTGGAGAGTTCCTCCATCGTCTTTCGCACGTTGTGGTACAGGTCGATCGCGTTGGCGCCGGTCTGCAGGTAGATCGGCATCACGGTTGTGGGCGTGCCGTCGAGTCGGCCAGCAAGGTCGTACGACTGCGCGCCCAGTTCCACCTTTGCTACGTCTTTCAGACGCAGTGTCGAGCCGTCGGGATACGCCTTGATGATGATGTTCTCGTACTCAGCGGGGCTGTCGAGCCGGCCGCGGGTGAGCACAGGCACCGTCAGTTCGGTGCCGCCGCCTTCAGTGGGGCGCTGGCCGACGCGTCCGGCGGCGAAGATCGCGTTCTGTTCGCGGATCGACGTCGCCAGGTCGGTCACCGTCAGGCCGCGCTGCGCCAGCTTGTCCGGGTTGATCCAGACGCGCATCGCGTAGTCCTTGGCGCCGAACACAAGCACGTCGCCCGCGCCGGGGATGCGCTTGATCGCGTCGAGCAGGTTGATCGTCGCGTAGTTGCTGAGGAACACGTCGTCGTACTGCCCGTTGGTGCTCTTGAGCGCCACCACGCACACCATGTTCGACGACGTCTTGGTGATCGGGATGCCCTGGCGGGTCACATCCTGCGGCAAACGCGGCTGGGCGACAGCGAGGCGGTTCTGCACGTCGACGGCCGCCAGGTCCTGGTCGGTGCCGATGTCGAACGTGCTGGTGACGGTGGCGCTGCCGTCGTTGGCCGAGGTGCTCTGGAAGTAGATGAGGTGCTTGGCGCCCGAAAGCTGCTGCTCGATCGGTCCGGCCACGGACTGCGCGCGGTCTCGGCGTTGGCGCCGGGGTAGTTGGCGGTGAGCACGACGGCGGGCGGCACGATCTCGGGGAAGCGGGCGATCGGCAGCGTCTTCATCGCGACGAAGCCGCCGAGAGTGATGAGGATCGACAGCACCATCGCGAAGACGGGCCGGTCGATGAAGAACCGTGAGATCATCGAGATTCGACTCCGGAGGAGGTCGGATTATGCGCCTGTTGAAGGGGCGGGGGCTGAGGACGCGGGCTGTTTGTCGGTGGACTTGTCGGCGTCGGTGGTCTTGGGCTTCTCGCCGCTTTTGCCAGGCGCGGGTTGAGGCTTGTAGGGGATGGTGGTCACCTGCGTGCCCGGCGGGGCCTTGGCAAACCCATCGGCGATGACTGTTTCGCCGGGCGTGAGGCCCGAAAGGATGAGCCAGCCGTCGCCGTTCCACTCGCCGAGCGTCACCTTGTGCATCTCAACCTTGCTCTCGGCGCTGACGACGTAGACGAACGAGCCGCCAGAGTTGTTGACCACCGAGCGCTGCGGCACCACGATCGAGTTGGGGCGCTCCCAGCCGATGATCGTCGCGTGCACGAAAAGACCAGCCTTAAGCTGCGCGTCGGCGTTGGGCATCGTCGCCCGCGCGACGGCGCTGCCGGTGCCGGCATCGATCTTGGTGTCGAAGAACGTCAGGCGTCCTTCCTTGGGGTACTCGGTGCCGTCGAGCAGGCTGATGCGCACCGGCGGGTGCGGGTGCTCGAGGTCGATCGGCGAACCGTCTGGGTTGGTGTATGACGGGCGGATCTCCCCCGACTGCGCCTGCTCGCGCCACCGCAGCCAGTCGCGCTCGGGTACGGAGAACGTCACGTACATCGGGTCGGTCTGCGTCGCCACCGCCAATAGGCCGTTGTTGCCGCTGTCGAGGTAGCTCCCCTCGTCCTTGAGCGCCTTGCCGATCAGGCCCGTCACCGGCGACATGATCTTGGTGTACGAAAGGTCGAGCTCCGACTTGCGGACCTCGGCGTTGGCGAGGTTCACGGCCGCGTGTGCGCTGGTCACCGCGGTCTGCGCGATCGAGGTCCGACCGTGCCGCGGCGCCGGCCGCTGCCGCTTCGGTGTAGCGGCGCAGCTCCGACTCGGCGAGGCCGACTTGCGCCTCGGCTTGCGCGGCGCGGCGCGGGTGATCTCAAGGTCCGCCTCAAACGGGCGCGGGTCGATGGTGAACAGCAACTCGCCCGCTTTGATCGGCGTGCCCTCGGTGAACGAACGCGAGAGCAGGAACCCCGCGATCCGTGAGCGGATCTCGACGGTCTTGGTCGGCTCGGTCATGCCGATGAACCGATAGGTCACCGGCACGGTCTTCGACTCGACCTTCACCACCGCCACTTGCGGCGGCTGCGGCGGCGTCGCGGGCGGCGGTGCGCCCTCGGCCTTCTTCGCGCAGCCCCCAACTGCTCCTGCGATCGTCAACCCCGCCAACCCCACCCCTCCCAGTCCCACGAGAGCGATCAGACCCAAAGCGGTGCGGTGCATGATGAACTCCACTACGGCGGACCATAGGCGGATAGTTCGATCAGTGTCTAAGTGTTTATTCATACCCTTCACCTCAATAGGCGGAGGGAGTGGACAGGCTCCTGCTGCAGGAGATCAGACCGAAACCGGGATCTCGCGGCACTCAAATGCCGGTGCGGCGACCTTGGTGAGGCGAGCCCACGGGCTGCCCGGCCGCCAGGCGCGCATCGGGCCGTTGGGATCCTCGGCGACCACCTGCAGCGCGGGTCCGCCGATGAGCACCAGGCGCTGGATGAGCAACAGGTCCTCGCTGGTGAACTCCGCTTCCGCGGCGACGCCTGCGACCGCATCGACCATCATGCTGAAGACAGCCGGGCTTGAGCGCAGCAGCACGTCGGCATCGCGCCAGACGTAATAGCGCCACTTCACGTGGTGATGATCAGGCAGAGGCTCGGCCGGTTCGCGCAAGCGTGCAAGCAAGCCTGCGGGCCCATCGATCGTCGCTCGCAGCGGCTTGTTCTCCGCCGAAGGCAGAGCAAGATCAAGGTGTGAGCGGAGCGTCTTGAGGTCGTGGATCACTGCGCCCGGCAGCGACACCACTTGCGCATCCTGCACCGTCCGCAGCGTGCCGGCGACCATGTCGGCCGCGCGTTCACGTCGATGGAGATCGCGCGACCAGAGCACCAGGTGCTTCTCGTCCAGCAGCGAGGGCACGTCCGACATGGGCGTACCGACAACCACCGGCGTACGACGGGCTTTGCGGTCCCAGATCGGCACTGGCTCCGAACCTTCCAGCTGTGGCAGGCACCCTTGACCGCCGCGGCTGGGAGTAGTCTGCCACACACATCCGAACGTGGCCACCGTTGCCTCAAAGAAACAAGGCCCTTTCGGGCCTTGCGGGGGGAATTCATATTCTTCTCTTGCGAAACGTCAGGGATTTGCGCCGGGCGCTGACGCCGTACTCCCCGGATTAGGTTGTTCAACAAACGTCACCGATCGGGTCCCGCTGTTGTCGTGCGTGACTTGCGTCGGCTCTTTGATCACCACTGCGCGGGCCGGTGTCTGCACTGTGACGACCTGGCCGGCAACTGGCGTGACGTAGACCACGCCGCGGAGGAGTTGAATGTTCAGGCGCTTGGCCGTGCTGGCCCCTTCGGTCGTCTCGACCGAGCGGACCTCCGCGCGGCTGAACCGGCCGAGCCGCACGCGAGCTGCGCCTTCGACCATCACTTCGACACCGGCGTCAGGGCCGGTCCGGACGACGAATCGACCCTTGTTCGACTCGTCCACTTCGGGGATCAGCCACTGCGAGCCGCCGTCAACCTGCCACTGCACCATGCCGGGCGTGCCCGTAAGTGAAAGCACCTTCAGGTTCACAGGGAGCGGTTTGACGTCCTCGGCGGGTTTCGTTGCGACGGGTGCGGTAGGAGCGGCGGTCGTCTCTGCAGCAGGCGTCGTAGCAGTCGCGATCGGCGTTGCGTTCGACGGTACGGGCGCCGGTGCTGAAGGGGCGGTTTCGTTCACCGTCGTCGTGGTGGTTGTTGCCGCGGATGCCGTCGTGGCTTCGTTCGCCGTGTTCGTCGGCAGCTTGATCTTCGACGCGTCAACCGCGGGCACTTCCGGCGCCTTGACGGTTTCGTTTGTCGCCGGAGCCGGCTTGATCGCTTCGACCTTCGATGGCTCTGTCACCGGAGCGGGTGTGGAGGGCGCCGTCTCAACCGGTTTGGCGACCGGCGCGGGCTCGGGCTCGACCGGCCGCACCTCAGCCGGCATCGCAGGCAGCGGTTGCGGCTTGATGGACTCGGTTGCTTCTTTGCTCGGCACCGGCTTGGCGGTCTCGACTGTCGCGGAGGGGGGGGGGGGCGGAAGCGGCTCGGGCGTCGCGGGCTTCATCGACGCCGTTTTGGGTTGCGTCGGCGTCGTTGTGGTGGCCGTCGGAGCGGGCTGCGTCTCCACGGGCTTTGTGGTCTCAACGACGAGCGCGGGCTGAGGAGCCGGCGCGGTCTCGGGCTCAGCCTTCGTGGTATTTGTCGTCGTTGCCGTCGTTGCTGGAGTGGTCGCTGCCGCAGTCGAAGCCGGCTCGTTGACCACCGTGACGCCCTGGGCTGCGGCCCAGCGTTGCACGTAATCGGCCGACACCACCGACGGCGCCGTCGCCGACGGCAACAAGCGTGCCGCGGGATTCGGGGTCTGCGACAACGCCGCGTTGGTCGAAGCAGTCGCGGGTGCGGTTGTGGTTTCGGGAGCGGGGGAGGCGGGAGCCTCGCTCGTGGGAGCAGTTGTGGCCGGCTGCGTGGGAGCGGTCTCCTCGGGCACCGGCTGGCGCGCTGCGCGAACTGGGCTGGGCGCCGATCTCAAGCGGCGACTGCCGCAGCGTGCCCGGCTGGGGCTTGGCGGCGACAGTCTCAATGTCCACGACCGGCGCGCCCGTGGTGGCGGGTTCGGTCACTGGTGCTGAGGGCGCCGCGGCGTGCACGGGCTCAGCCGGGACGGCGCGAACCTCGATCGGGGCGGGCTGCAGCGCGGCCGCCGGAGTGGGAGTTGCAGACACCATGGGCGCCGGCTCAGTCACAGCCGGCGTTTCGACCGGCTTCACGGCGGACGGCTGGGTTGCCACTGTCGGCGCGGCGCGGGAGCGGGAGTGATGGTGGTCGGCGTGGTGGTCGGGGCTAGAGCAGCACCCCCCCCCGCACGCGGTGTGCGCTGCGCGGCTGCTTCGCCGCTTCCTGCAGGTCGACCATTGACGGCTTGCCTGCCGGCCGGGCCTTTGGGCCGGGCTGTGCCGCGGGCTGGGTTTGGCTTGGCGTGGTGGGGGTGGCGCCCGTCTGCGCCGCTGCTGCGGCGCTGAGCGAAAGGCCGGCGATCGTGGCAAGCAGCGTGGTCGCGCGGCGGGTGGTTGTGGTGGTCAGACGGATCATGGTTCACTCCCGACGCCCGCGCGCTGGGATGCGCCGGGCGAAGTGGTGGTTGAGGCTGGGTTGGTACGTGTGCGCCCCCCGGTCGGTTGGCCGGCAGCGCTCAGCGCGGCGACGGTGACGACGCCTGTCAGGGGCGCATCGGCTTTCAATGTGTCAGGCAGCAGCGATCGGGCGCCGCGAGCGAGACGGCTTCCTCACCCGACAGACCGGGGCGGAGCCGAGCGCCTTGGGCACGCAGCATCACCTTCGCAAGGTCGCCGGCGCTCGCCGCGGTATTGCCCGATTCGGCGCGTCGGTGCCGACGATGCCCGCCTTCCGCGCCGCCGCGAGCCGGTCGGCGTACGAGCCGTCGCACCGTTTACCCGCGGCCATCAGTACGCCGGCGAGCATCTCATCCCACGTCACCGTCGAGCGGCGCTCCAGCGCGTCGAAGAAATCCATCTGATCAACAGCCCCTGCGGAACCGGTCCCTTGCAGTGCCGCAGTCGCGGGTTCGCCATCGGTCCCAGTTTGTCCATGTTGACATCCGCCGCTTGTGCAGACCCCTCCCGCAAGTGAGAGCAGGAGTAAGGGAGCGGCAATTCTTGCGCGATCTGTCAGCATTCAGGCCCGACCCTCCAATGGTCGTACCCCTGCCGGCGGCCGTATGCCGCGGCATGGGAATGGTATTCGGCGTGGGAACTGTTATCGGTTCAAGGTTGGGGGCAGGTGCGCCATTTCCCCTTCTGAGAACACTCTTGGCATCCAAACGGTTCTCTGTATACTGAGTGGGCAGGAACACCCGCTTTGGGCGGTATGTTTTGTCTGAACGCATCCGGTCATCGGCCAAGCGTCGGTCGGCACCCCCCGGATTCGGTCAGGTCCATGGCCGCGCCCGATCTCTAGAGACGCTCTGCTGAGAGCTGTATGAAAAGGGTTGCGATCTATTCCTCGTGCATCACCGAGACGATCGGGCGACTACCCGGCGTGGCGACCACCGACTGGGCGGATCGCGCGGCGGCGGCGCTGCGCGGGCAGTCGGACGATCCAGCGCGTGCGTCGTCGTTGGGGCGCTCGATGCTCGGGGGTTTGTGATTCAGGCGGAGATCACCGGCGCGGCCCGCAGCGATGGGTCGTGGCCGGTCGACGGTCACCCTGCCTTGTCGGGTGCGATGAGTGGGGGTGGCGGGGGGGTGGCGGAGGCTCCGACGGAGCACGTGTACGACGGGTTGGACTCGCTGCGCCACGGCTTCCGTGTCGGTGAGTGGGTCGGCTGGTCGCTGGGGCCGATTACGCCGCAGACATTGGCTACCACCACCGCGAGCATCGCCGGCCTGCGCCGGACCGAGAGCCCGGTGTGGAAACGCTGGTCGGCCGCCGGCGCCGTCGGCGAGATCGTGACGGGCGTTGTGGCGGTGCCCGGGTCGGGCGAGTCGCGCGTGGTGCTGGTGGAGATTGCCTGCCCGACGACTGATGATCCCGAAGCGGGCCGCAATGACGCGAGCGTCGCGTGCGCCGTGCTTGAGGGTGTGCTGCCGTTGCTGGCTTCGAAGGTCGCCGCGGCGTTTGTGACCGCCGACCGCACGCAGTGGCTCACGCCGCGCGAGGAAGAAGTGCTGTGGCATCTGCTGGCTGGCGAGAAGGTGCCCGATATCGCGGCGGCGCTCGGGCGCAGCGCGTACACCGTGCACGATCACGTCAAGAGTCTGCACCGCAAGCTGGGCGCATCGAGCCGCGGCGAGCTGGTTTCGCGGGCGCTGGGTCACATCGGCCCGCGCGAGCGGACGCGTCCGGCTGCCGATGGCGCCGCGACGCCTGGGGCGGAGCCGGGTGTGGCGGGGGCTGATCAGGCGGGTGAACGCGCGGCCGGCGTGGAGCGCGTGCCTCCAAGTCGGTCGGCCGGCATCGGCAAGCGCACGCGCCTGTGAATCACGAGTGAACGGTCAGGGGTTCTGTGCCGGTGCGGGTTGCGCATCGGCCTTCTGCGCGGGCGTTGTGCCCGACGCGGCCTTGGGGGATTCGGCTTGCGGAGCGGGGTTGCGGATCGCGCGATCCATGATGGCTCGCGCGAGCTTGGCGGCGAGCACGTCGTCATCCTCTTCGGTCACCAGATAGCTCGGCCACACGCCTTGCTCTGCGAGCGCGGGGTCGACGGCCTGGCGGCCGACGCGCACGGTGTCCATGCTCACGCGACGTCCGGGGCGTTCGATGCGGTGCACGGTCACGCGCACGAGCATCGTGGTGTCTTTGGGGCTTGCCACCATGTCGCGGTCGGGGTCGGTGAGCGGAATCACGGGGGCGCCCGTGGTGCGAGCGGGGATCGCGCCGGCGATGAAGGCCACCTGCACCGAGCGTTCCTGGAACCCCACCATGTCGTCGATCGCGGCGGTGTTCGACTCGGCCTCCCACGGCTTGAGCGCACCGGGCGAGGAGCGGTCGGCGGTGGTGATGATGCCCTGCGGCGCATCGACGCGCTCGAGCGCGAAGCGATAGTCGCGAAGCGTGTCGCGCGCGGCCTGGAATGTTGCGGTGTAGCGCTCGGCGGGGACGTTGGCCCCCTTGAGCACCGAGGTGTCGGCGCCGGCGCACCCGCCAAGTGACAACAGTGCGAGTGCGACGGGAGTTGCGGCGAGGATCAGAGGACGGACCATGCGGCAAGCGTACACGGAGCGGACGCGGAAGTGCGGGCTCAGTCGGCGAGCTTGCGGAGCTGGTCCCAGAGCGCCTCGACGTGCTCGCGCCGCGTGAAGGTGCCGCCGATCGCGACGCGGAGCACGAACCGCGGCGGGTTGCCTGGGCGTTGCAGGTCCGGCAGCGTGGTGTGCGACAGGTAGGCCTTGCCGCTCGCATTCAGACGATCCATCACCGACTTGTTCCGTGTGTTGGTTTCCGCGGCGGCCTGCGGGGTTGTTTCGTCGCCACGGAGGCGAAGGCAGACCAGCGGCGAGCCGGCGTGACGGGGCGCGGCGAGCTCGAAGCGAGCATCGGCGCGGACCTGTTGCTCCAGCCACGCGGCGGAGGCCAGGTGTGTGCGGACGTGGGCTCGCAGACCCTCGAGTCCGTAGTGGCGCATCGTGAGCCAGAGCTTGAGCGAGCGGAAGCGGCGTCCCAGCGGCACCTGCCAGTCGCGATAATCGATCACCGCGCCGGCGTTGCTCGCGGCGTTGCGCAGGTACTCGGGCGTGACTGAGAGTGCGCCGATCAGGGCTTCGCGGCTGCGCGTCCAGAAGAGGCCGCAATCGAAGGTCGTCAGCAGCCACTTGTGCGGGTTGAAGCAGAGCGAGTCGAGGCGGTCCGCTCCGGCCAACGGTCCGCGGTGCTCGGGACAGACGAACGCGGCGCCGGCCATCGCGGCGTCGGCGTGGAGCCATATCGGGCTCGGCGAACCGGCGGAGTCGATCGCCTCACCGACGGCACCGAGGTTGTCGAAGGCCATCACGCCGGTGGTGCCGAGGGTGGCGCAGACCATCGCGGGCGTGAAGCCTGAAGCAAGGTCGGCGCGGATGCGATCGCGCAGGGCGACGGCGTCGATCGACCAGTCTGCGTTTGTGCGGATCTGGCGCACGCGAGCCTCGCCGCTTGGCTCAACGACGCCGGCGATCATCGCGGCTTTGACGACCGACGAGTGCGCCTGGTCGGAGCAGTAGACAGTCGGAACGGCGCTGGGGCTGAGCCGGCGCAGGCGGTGGCGGGCCGTGAGCAGCGCGACGAGCGTCGACTCGCTGGCGGTTCCTTGGATGACTCCGCCGCCGCTGGATGTTTCGGAGAGGAACGCGCCCGGAAGGCCCATCGCTTCTGCCATCCAGTCGACCACGCGGGTTTCGAGCTCGGTGCAGGCGGGGCTGGTGGCCCAGAGCATGCCCTGCACGCCGAATCCGCTGCTGAGCAGGTCGCCGATGACGGCCGGCCCCGAGCCGTTGGCGGGGAAGTAGGCGAAGAACGAGGGGTGCTGCCAGTGCGTGAGGCCCGGCACCATCAGACGCTGTACGTCGGCGAGCACGCTCTCGATCGGCTCGCCGGTTTCGGGCGCGTGCGCGGGGATCGAGCGGAGCACGTCGCCCGGCTTGAGCGGGCAGAGGACAGGCGGCGCGTCGGCCGGGGATTGGAGTCGTTCCCAGTAGTCGGCGACCAGGTCGGCGGCGGCGTGGGCGGCGCGACGGAACTCATCGGGCGTCATGTGCGGCGGTGTGTGCACGGCGATGGACACTACCGCGCGTGCGAGCGGACCGCAAGCGGCCTGCGGATTGTGAATCAACGGCAATGAAAAAGGCCCCGCCGAACGGCGGGGCCTTGAGGGTCATTTCTGACGCGAGGCTTAGCGGTTCTTGCGCCGCTGCTCCTCGGCTTCCTTGTCGCGAGCAGCGAGGGTTTTGATGATGTCGTCCTGCTGGGCGAACCACTCGGGCGTCAGCCTGGGGACGCCGAAGCCGCCGGCAAGGTGGAAGGAGAAGTTGGGGTTGAGCCCGACCCACTTGTGAATCTGAGCCAGGAACTGCTTGGCCTTGCCGAGCTCGACGGCGAAACGCGGGTCGTTGCTTCGCGACAACTGCTGCGCGGCGCCGAGCGCCATGCGGTAGTTGAGCGCCAGCTCGCCGACCTGCTTGTCGATCTTGTGGGCCTCGAGCATGAAGTCGTCGATGTACTTGGACGCCTCTTTGCCCGCGATGACGGCTTCGTTGAGACCCATGACCTTGAAGAGCTCTTCAGGGGTCGAGGCGATACCGGCCGCGAACTTGCAGTCGATGGCCTGCTTGGAGTTGAGCGTGAGAATCTGGCCGGGACGGTTCAGCAGGAACTTGCCGCTGGTCGCGTCCTGGAAGAAGGTGACGTGCCCGTTCTCGTCTACGTTGTACGACAGCGGCTCCATGATCTGCATGGACCGCATGATCTTGGGATCACGTCCGGCTTCGACGGAGATATCTTCCATGTCCTTGAGATGGATCAGCAGCTCCGGGCCTTTCACGGCGACGAGGTTGCCCGACCAGCCGGTGCAGGCGCCGATGTTGCCCTCGGGCATCATGTAGAACTCGGAGATGACCCAGGGGCTCATCGCGGCGGCTGAGATCGCAGACTCCACCCATGCGACAAGGCGGAACTTGGTCTTGTATTTACGGAAGGTCTCCCAGAAACGTGCCTCTTCGAGCACGTAGCCGCCGCCTGACTGGATGCGAATGACCACGGTGTCGACCTTGTCTTTGAGCAGCATGGGCATCGCGTTTTCGAACGCGCTTGCTGAGATGGTCACACCGACGGTCGTGTCAACCTTGTTGTTCCAACTGGTGGGGGGGCCGAAGTTGAGGATGGCGACGCGGGCGGCCTTGCCGGCGACGTTCTTCTCGTCCTCCGCCGGCTTGGGTGCATCAGCCTTGGGGGCGTCGGTCTTCGGAGCGTCCGTCTTCGAGGCATCGGGCTTCGGTGCGTCGGTCTTGGGCGTCTCGGTCTTAGGCGTCTCGGTCTTGGGCGTGGCGGCCACCGGTTTTGCGTCGGTCTTTTCCACCTTCTTCACGGTGGACATCTCAAAGATCTGCTCTTTGCCGTTCACCTTAAAGACGACGAAGTCGGCGTCCTGACGAACGATCTCGCCGTCCAGAACTCGGCCGTCGTTGAGGTGCAGCTTGTCGGCCAAGGCAGTGTGAACGTTGAGCAGCAGCGCAGCGCCCAAGGCGATGGCGGCTACAAGATTTTTGAAGGTTCGGGTGTTGGTCATTGATGGGTCTCCGTCGATTGGTTCTGTGTGGTATGTTCAGCGTCTGCGGGGCTGGTCTTTGTCCAAGCGAATTTCTTGATCGATCTGCGCGATGCGTTCGCGGATCTGGTTGGCGATATCGTCAGGATCGCCGGCCTCCATGCCGAGCAGGCTGTCGCCGTACTTGGTGAGCAACTCGACCATCGCCTGCAGGTTGCGCTTGATGCGGCCGCGCTGGGCGTTGCGTTCGACGGCGGTCTCGCCGTTGACTTGGATCCGGCGTGCCTCGTCCCGCAACCGCATGAACTCGGCACGGCGCTGCACGCCCTCGCGTGCCCATGTCGCGGCGATTTTCGCCGGGCCCTGGCGGTACAGGCGGTACGCACGGCTTACGCCGAGTTCGTATGCGAGTTCTTCGGTGCTGTTGGCGACGCCGTCGATGAAGCCGATGCGCTTGGCGACGGGCGTTGTGAAGGTGAGGATGTTCTTGCCGCGGTCCGCAAGGATGTCTTCGATGCTGTCGGGCGGCTCACCGCCGTTGGTGAGGACGTTCTCGCCGTCGGTGGTGTTCTCGTAGAACACAGCCTTGCCGCCCACCATGGTGTACGACAGCGGATAGTCCGACCGGCACATCGCGCGCATGATGCGAGAATCGTGCCCGCCCTTGATGGCCAAGCCCTCGGCCCAAGCCAGGCGGAGGGAGTACTGCTTCTGCCTCACGACTTCATCGCCGCGCCCGTCGAGCAGGTGGTCGAGGTAGCCGATGCCGCCGTGGATGGCGTCTGAGGTGTAGTAGATTTTGGTTGCAGCAAAGGGCACGAAGGCGCTGGGCCCAAGCGCCTTCTTCACCCAGGCGACTACCTCGGGCTTCTTCTTCCACGAGGGGTCGTCGCGGATGTTGTCGGTGATCACCTGAGCGATCGCCTGAACACGGTGGACGGCGCCGTACACCTCGTTGGGGCCGTAGCGGTTCTTCTCTTCACCCTGCGGCGACTTCCACTGGGTGTCGATGCGGAGGATGATGTAGTCGGGCTGGACTTCCTTCAGGTCCTTGACCATGTTCTTGATGGTCTGGAGCGCGAAGTCGCGGCCGAGCTCTCCGGTGATCGGAATGAAGTAGAGCTTGGCGGCGTTGGGGTCGTCGGGGTTGACGCTCGCGGCGAGGTCGGGGTCCTTCTTTGTATTGTCATCCTTCTTCGTTTCGTCGGGCTTGGCGGCATCCTGTGCGAATGCCGCGACGGGCGCGAGCAGGCCTGAGGCGCAGGTGAGCGCCAGCAGCAGCGAGGAGAATCGACGGCGAAGCAGGTTCTTCATGGTGTTGCTCACATCTCACTCGGAGGCTGCGCCTCCGCTTGTTGCTGTCTTCGTGCATTCGGACGGGCGCGATGCCTGAACAGGCCGCACTCAAAGCCTACCCGGATCGGACGCGAAGGGTTCGAGAACCGTTCCTGCTCGCATCCGACCGGGGTTAGACGCCCCAGACCTTCGCAAGTTCCAGCCCTTCGACCTTGGTTTTGAGTCGCCCTTCGAGCTGCTCATCGTAGAGCCGATCAAGCAGGGATTTGAAGACGGGACCCGGCTTAAACCCTAGCTCGATCAGGTCGTCGCCGTCCACCAACATGGGGGGCTTCAGGCCGATGCCATCGTTCGCGAGCTTCTGGACCGCGGCCCGGACGCGGTTCATGGCTTCCGGGTGGTGCGGCACGAGGCAGGCGGTAGCATAGGTAAAAGCACCACGTGCGGCCCAGCGCTTCTGGCCGGCGACCGGCCGGGTGAGCCAGTTGCGGAGAAGGTCGTCGAGGCAGGCGAACAGATCGGCCAGCTCGTCGCGCTCGGCGTTGGTGAGGCAAAGTGCTGATCTCGCCCGGGTCACCGCCTCTATGTGGGCCCTCTGATTGGAGTCGGGTGTCGCTCTATAGAAGGAGTGACGGTCGATGAGCCAGGCCGCGAGCGCGGCTGTGTAGGGTGCGCTGGTGGGGAGCGACGCCAGGGTGGTTGTGGGCGCGGTGGTGTTCGGCTCGTTGAGTGCCGGGGCGTCGAGGGTGAGGTTTTGCAGGAGTGCCGCGGCGCGCGGCCTTGCGCCGGGGGCGGGGTGGGTGAGCATCCGGCGGATCTCTTCGCCGATGCGCTCGCGGCTGACGCCCTGGAGCTGCGACGCGTGGGCGCGGATGGCGCTCGCGGTGGTGGGGTCGATCTTGAAGTCGAGGCGCGCGGCGAAGCGGACTGCGCGGAGGGCGCGGAGATGGTCCTCGTTAAGGCGTGCGTTGGGGTCGCCGACGGCGCGGAGGGTCTTTGAGCGGAGGTCGGTGAGGCCGCTGACGTAGTCGATGACTTGGCCGCCGAGGGGGGAAGCGGTTGCGCCTCCTTCGCTCAGGGGGTCGAGGAAGAGCGCGTTGATGGTGAAGTCGCGGCGTTGGGCGTCGGCTTTGTCGTCTGCGAAGGTGACGGCGTCGGGGCGACGCTTGTCGGTGTACTGGCCGTCTGTTCGGAAGGTGGCGACTTCGACCGTCGTGCTGTCGAGCGTGACGAGCATGACGCCGAAGGCCTCGCCGACTTCGTGCACACTTTGAAAGAGCTGGCGCACCTGCGGCGGCGTGGCGCTGGTGGCGACGTCGTAGTCGGTGGGGTGGAGGCCGAGCAGCTCGTCACGCACGCAGCCGCCGGCGAAGAGGGCGTTGTGACCGCCGGCGCGCAGCGTCTTGACGATGCGCGTCGCGGTGTGGCGGGCTTTGACTGGGTCTTGTGCTCGGGACACGGGAGGTATTGCGGATTGAAGAATTCGGATTGCAGATTGAAAGGCGAAGAAGAAAAACTGCCCTCCCGCCCTCGCAGAGCCTCGGGCACCCTCCCGCTGGGAGCGGGAGGGATCAAAGGCAGGCCAATCAGGAGCCAGTGTGCTTGTGCTTTGTACGCGTTTCGTCGAGGAAATCGACGGCTCTCCGGAGATGAGGGATGACGATGGAGCCGCCGACGATGAGGGCGATGTCGAAGGACTCCCAGAGTTCCTGGTCGGTGCAGCCGGCGTCGATGCACTGGATGACGTGGTAGCTGATGCAGTCGTCGCAGCGCAGGACCATGCTGGCGACCAGGCCGAGGAGCTCCTTGGTCTTCACGTCGAGGGCGCCTTGCTTGTAGCAATTGCCGTCGAGGGTGAAAAAACGCTTGGTGTTGAGCGTTCCGCCCGAGCGAGCTGGATCGTCGGAGAGGATCCGCTGGTTCAGGCGGGTGCGGAACTCCTGGAACTGCTCGTAGCGGGATTGAGGCGGATTGGGCGCCGATGGGGAGGCCATGGCGTGAGGGTACGGGGCGTCGTGCGCGTGCGCTCGTGTTATTGCGGGCGCGGGCCGGGGTGGGCGGCGTTGACGCGGAGCCTCACGACCGAGTGGAGCACGGGGTACTTCACGCGGCAGCGGTAGATGTCGAAACGCCGGCCGAGCAGGCTGTGCTCTTTCACGACGGTCTCGACCACCTCGGCCCATTTCTCGATCTCCGGCGACGCAGGGGCGTCGTCGGAGGAGACGTTCGCGAACGTCTGGACAAGGGGGTAGACGTTGATCCGGTCGGCCTCGCGCGATTCGAACGCCTGCTCGGTGCGCTGGAACAGGCGAACGCCTCGGCGAAGGCGGTGGTGGGATCGCTCCACCCCGCGGGGACCCAGACTTCCAGCTGGAGCAGTTCGCACGGGACCTTGATCATCGTGCGAGTGGACCAGAAGGGGTTTGGTTCTGACAGCGAGTCGGAGTTCTGCACGAGCTGGCGGGTGTAAAAGGTGCTCGCGTTGGACTTGCCAAGCGCCGGGAACGTCATGTACGTGTCGACGCGGTCGCCGATCTGGCGGGAGACCAGCTCGGGGCGCGGGCCGTCGACGTGCTGCTCGATGAGCGACGGGAGCAGGACGCCGGCCTGCCTGTCCATGTGCGCGGAGGTTCTCAGTTCCAGACGGTGGTTGGGCTGGAGCACCTGCAGTTTGGCGTATCCCCTGAAGAACGCGACGTCTTCACTCTGCGGGCTCCGGTCTGCCTCGTGGAAGATCGCGCATGCCGCGAAGGACCTGGCCTGCAGTTCCCACACCTGGCTGTTGGTCTTGAACGCTGCGCGGCGGTGTTTGAGCTTGAGCGATTCGCTCGCGGCGCCGGCGGCGCCGTCTTTGCCTCCTCCGGCGCGGGCGACGAGGGCCTCGAACTGTCCCATGTCTCCGGCGTGGAGGTCGATGTACGACTCGAGGGCTTCGATTGCGGACGAGGCGCGCTCGGTGGCGGTGGCTTTGGCTCCGGCGCGGGCCGCGGCTTTGATCACGGCCTTGAGCTGGTTGACGGTGGGGAGGAGCTCGACGGCGGTGATGGCGTCGGTGGCGCTGGCGAGCCGCCAGACGCGCGAGGCGAGGGGGTTGTCCACCTTTAAGGCGCGTTCGAGGTCCTGTGTGCGGGCGATCGTGGTGGGCATCGAGGCGAGGAGGCGCGAGAGTTCGCGGCAGACGGTCTGCATGACCTCTTCGGCACCGCCGAGGACGGCATCCTGTTCGATGGGGCGGCGGACGGCGGTCCCGCCGGCGGTGGCTGCGGAGGCAGGGACTGGGGCGGAACGTCGACGGGGGGGCACCACGATCTCCGGAGAAGGCGGGATCTCCGCTGCTGGCGGGGGTTGATGGTACCCGGAGGGGGTGGTCATGATTTTGAGTGTACAGAGGATAATTCTGTTGACAAGTCTGTATACAGAATGTAGATTGGTCGATATCCCTGCCGCGCGGCCCTTCTTGTTGCCGCATTCACGCGGTAGCGACTTGCTCGTCTTTCCCGCCCCCTCCCTCGGTCTGGTCTTCCACTGAAAGGCACCACCGTGAAGAACTTCTTTCTCCCCGCAATCGCATTTATGGCGTCGATGGCCTTTGCGGCCGCGGCGCACGCTCAGCCCGTGAATGACAATTGTGCCGGCGCGACACCGATCACTAACGGCAGCGTCAAGCCGTTCAACACGCAGACGGCGACGCGCGACGGAACGGCGAGCTGCCTGAACTTCAGTGCCGCCCGGGATATCTGGTTCACCTACACGTCGACCGAAGCGGAGCACGTGGTGCTCGATCTGTGCGGCAGCGGGCCGATGGTGAAGGGGCTGGCGGTGTTCGCGGATGGGTGCGCGGGGACGCCGCTTGGGTGCAACCGGACGGGCGGATGCGGCACGGGTCAGCCGCAGCTGGTGCTCGACACGCCGGGTGCGGGCACGTACTACATCTATCTGGCGACGCTGCAGAGCAGCGGCGACTTCACGGGCATCTTGACGCTCAACGCGACGCCATTGGCTGGTCAGCCGACGCGCGACACGTGCGCGACGGCGTTCCCGGTGGGCGGGTCAACGACGTTGGCGTTCGACACCACGGGGCTCACGACCGATCGGACGTCGAGCTGCGGCGGGTTGAACGACGCGTGGTACGTCTGGATGCCGACCAAGACGGGCGTCGGCACCGTGAGCACGTGCGGGCAGACGGCGGGCGACACGGTGCTGTCGGCGTATGCCTCGTGCGGCGGCGCGGAGCTTGCGTGCGACGACAACTTCTGTGGCGGAGCGAGCTCGATCACGTTCCCAGTGACGTTCGGCGTGCCGGTGTGGGTGCGTCTTGCCAGCCACGGGGGCGAGGCGGTGACGGGCCAGGTGAGTTTCTCGGTGTCGCTCACGCCTTCGAACGATCTGTGCGAGAACGCGCAGGTGCTGCCGGGGCTGGGTGGGTACCAGGTGAACACCACGTTCGCGACGACGCAGGGATCGGGACCGACGTGCAAGCGGTCGGACGAGCCTGACTCGCGCGACCTGTACTTCAGGTACACGGCGGGGAACGAGGGGTACATCACGGTGGACACGCTGATGGTGGGGGGCTCGAGCACGAATCCCTCGCTCATCGACACGACGCTGCAGATCCTCGACGGCTGCGGCGGGACGGAGCTCACGTGCAACGACGACGCGAACAACGGCACGGTCGCCAGCAAGACGTGCCCGCTCGCGGTGACGCCCGGTGCGACGTACATCATTCGCGTTGCGTCGCGCGGCCAGGGCGGGGCCTTCCAGTTGCGGCTGGCCGCGGCGTCGGCGCCGACGTGGAGCATGCCGGGCGACGCGATCGCCGAACCGGGCGATCCGTGTGCTGAGTACGTCGACGATCCCAATCGCGGCTGCGACGGCATGTCGAGCCAGCCTGGGGAATACCGCACGCCGATCGTGCTCTGCCAGAACTACATGGGAACCGCGCCGAGCCGCACGGCGCTCGCCCCCAACGGCGTGGTCGTTCACGATGCCGACACGTACACCTTCACGCTGACCGAGCCGTCGATTGTGACGGTTACCGGTCAGACGCAGTTCAGAGCGCTGGCGAACATCTGGAGCGGCAACTGCGCGAACCAGAACTTCCAGCTCCCCGTTGCCGACACCGCGCCGTGCTCGGGCGTCGCCGACTTCACGCTCACGATTCCCGACGTGCTGCAGCCGGGCGTGCACAACTTCACGATCGGCAACTGGTTCGACCTCAGCGCCACGTGCGGCATCAACGACCAGTACTGGTTCCGCATCTCGACCAATCACCCGTGCCCCGCGCCGGCTCCGTGTGCCGCGGACCTGGGGATGCAGGGCGGCCTGCCGGGCTCTGACCACGCGCTGGACAACAACGACTTCATCGCCTTCATCAACTACTTCTTCGCGGCCAATGCGATGGCCGATATGGGCGTGCAGGGCGGTCTGGCCGGGCACGACGGGCACTTTGATAACAATGACTTCATCGCGTTCATCAACGCGTTCTTCGCCGGCTGCCCGTGAGCGAGACTTCTTCAGAATGCAACGCCCGCCGCGTACCCCTTTCGCGGCGGGCGTTGTTTGTTTTGGTGCAGACTCGAACTAGATGCGCACGTTGCCCCACGGGTTGGCGCCCGCCGCGGCGATGCCGCCCGCTCCGCTGCCCGCGACCAGCAGGGGGCCCACCGCGCACGACCCGTTGGCATTGATCACGGGATTGGCGCCCGTTTCGCTGAACTGATTCCGCGCGACCAGCGAGCTGTTGTAGTCGTTGCAGTTCACGCACGGATCGAAGCGCGAGATCTTGTTGTCCACGACGCGGAGCTGGACGCCGTTGGCGAAGACGCCGGTTGTTCCGTAGTCGAGCGTGCAGTCGCGCACCGCGCAGTAGCTGCCGGCGCGAACGGCCGTGGTGCAGTTGTTCACCGTGCAGCGCTCCAAGGTCGTCGAGACCGCGGCGATGATGCCGTCGGCGTACGAGAAGACCGTGCATCCTTCCACGCGCGCGATGTTGCCGGTTGTGATGCCGGCCGAGCCCGACCGCGCCGCCGACACGTTGCTCACGGTGCAGTTGCGCACCAGCGAGCCGTCGCCGCAGGAGATTCCCGTGCCCGCGACGATCTGGCACCCTTCCGCCAGCAGACGCCCGCTGGGCGCCACGATGCCCGCCGCTGACGCGCTGCCGGCAATCTCGCAGCCGATGACCGCTGCCTGGGAGTTAGCGAATACCGTCGCCACGCCCTGGGCCCAGTTCGAGATGGTGCAGCCGCGGACCACTGAGCCGTTGCCGACCTGGATGCCTGCAGCGGCCGCCGATGCGCCGGCGTCGGCGATGACGCTGCAGCCTTCCACCAGTGAGAGCGCGCCGGTGAGGATGCCGATATCGCGTGCCGCGGTAACGCGGCAGTTGCTCACGATGCCGCCCGCGTTGTTGGTCCCCAGCACGTTGATGCAGATGCCGAACCCGCTGACGGCGCAGTTGATCACCGCCGAGCTCGGGCCGACGCCGATTCCCAGCGCGCTCACGTTGACCCCCGTACCGGGTCCCGTGCACTCGACGTTTTCCACGCGGGCTCGCGTCACGAACCGCACGTCGACGCCGCCCCACCAGTTCAGCAGGCGGCCGTTGCGCACGGCGATGCTCGCGAGGCTGCTGCCGCACTGAATCGCCGACGAGTTGTTGGAGTTCACGCCCGTGAGCGCGAATCCGTTGAGGTCGATCTCAACGCCGCTGGCGTTGACGGTGATGCCGTGGGTAGGCGAGCTCACCGCGAGGTTGCCGGTGAGGTAGTAGCTCCCCGGCGTGCTGATCACAAAGGGGAGCGAGGAGATCGGCGTTCGCGGCTCGACCTCGCTGAGCATTTTGCCGGTTGAGCCCACCGACCCCGCGGGCGGGTTGATCGGGCCTCTCCCCGCGGCGGACGCGACCGCCGCTAACGCTCCTGCTCCGGCGGCACCGAGCAACACACGCCGTTCGATCTCGTTCATGGAATGAAGATACGTGTGAACGCGCGGACGGCAAGTCGCGTTTGCGCGTGAATGAGGTGGAGGCCCGACTCGCCAGGCTCTGTCAGTGCTCGGCAGGCGGGCTGGGGACCTCGAAGCCGAGCATGTAGACGGCGCTGAAGACCGGGTATTGCACGTCGAGGCGGTACGCGCGGAACTCCGCCGGGTTCCAGCCGAGCTTCTCGAAGCTGTATTGCAGCAGCTCGACATAGCGCGGCATGTGCGGCAGGCGCGCGCTGCCGAGCCCCGGCGGCAGGAGGCGGATCTCATCGTGCGTGGTGAGCAGGTCGTCGGCTCGCGAGGGGTCGTCGAAGCGGGTGACGAAGCCAAAGCGAGAGGTGTCGTAGACCAGCAGGCGCGGCCAGACGCCGGGATACGCGTCCTTGTGCACGAAGGCGTCGAGCGTCAGCCGTTTGGTGGGCGTGCTGACGACGCGGGCGTAGCCGCGATAGCGCGGTGCGCCGGGTTCGGCGTGCGCGAGAAGTGCGCTGTTGCGTCGGTCGGCGGTAACCAGGTCGATGGCCGAACGCATGGCGATGTTCTCGCCGGCGACGCGGTAGCAGAGCATTCCTTCGATCTCGCGCGACTCCAGGCGGGGCAGCGGAGTGGTTGAGAACTGCGGCAAGAGTGAGCCGAGCGGTGCGACCGGCGGAGAGCCCTCGATTGTCGTAATCGACGAGTCGGGCTTAAGGATGTCGCCGGAGCCAACGACGATCTTCGCATCGGGGCGCAGCGCCGAAGTCCGAGTTCGCAGTCGATGATCGCGCGGTCGAGCGTCTTACCGTCGGGTGACGGTTGAATCATGAATGCGCCGCACATGCTTTCGGCCGCGACGCCCTTGATCTGGCTCATCCCCTTGAATGCGGTCTGACGTGCCGCGAGATCCTGCTTGCGGCGCTCCTCGGGGAGGAAGGAGCTGAGCATCGCGTCCATCTCGTCGCGGTCGCCGGCTTCTGATTTGACGAGTTGCTCAAACGCGTCGAAGGCGGCGGCGATGCGGTCGGTGATCGTTGTCGGTACTTTTCGGCGTGTTGCGGCGGTGAGGAGCTTCTTGATCGAGACGGCCGCGGGAACCTGCAGGCCGGCCGCGAGCGGGTTGTGCGCGTTGACGATGCGGAAGAGCTGCCACGCGAGGAGGTGGTTGACGCCGAAGGCGTGCTCGACGTCGGCGATCTTTTCGATCGCGTCGGGTGCGGCGGCGAAGAGATCGGCGATGGCGTGTTGCAGCTCGCTGAGGACGGCCGCGGCGGCCTGTTCGAACGGCGCGTGGGGTGGGAGCGCCGATGCGGAGCGGCTTACCGGCGAGGTGGGCGGCTCGACTCGCGCGGGAGGCCGGTTGGTGCGGGCTCGAGAAGGCTTGCTGGTGGGCACTGCGGGCATGGTACACGCGGGCGAAAAGCAGGAAATGGCGTGGGTGGCGAGGGGTATCGGTGGTTTAAAGATACCACCGAAACAGGTGTATGCAAAAAGTAGGCTACTTTTTAATTACTGCTTGACGATCGGCCGATTACCCGTATATTCGACCCACGCGGCCGCTGCGTCTTCTTCTTGGCCGCTCGCCTTCGCTTGGAAAGGACACACGTGGCAAAGACCCTCTGTACGGCGCTGACGGCGGTTGCGGGCACGGTGGTGGCGAGCGCGGCATTCGCTCAGCCGGTGAACGACCATTGCGCAGACGCGATTCCGCTGGCCGACCACAGCGTGACGCTCTGGAACCCAACCGGCGCGACGCGCGACGTCACGCTGCCGTGCGACCAGTTCCCCGAGGGTGCGTTCGACGTGTGGTACAGCTACACGCCCACGGCGGGGCAGAACGTCACCATCAGCACGTGCGGCGGACCGACGCAGTATGTCTCGATCGGCGTGTTCCAGGGGTGCGGCGGGCCGCTGGTCGCGTGCGACAGTTGGTCGTGCAATGGAGAGACGCAGAGCGAGGTGTCGTTTGCGGCGACGGGCGGGCAGACGTACTACATCTGCCTGGTGGGGTACGAGGGGGCCGAGGGCGACGGGTACGTCGCGATCAACACACCGGTGGTCGTGCCGCCGCCGGCGAATGACACATGTGAGACAGCACAGGTGATCACGGCCGCGGGGAGCTACCCGTTCGACAGCACGGGCGCGCATACGGACGGCCCTTCGGGCCCGTGCAACGTCAACGGCCGGCCGGATTGGAACGACGTGTACTTCCGCTACACACCGTCGGCGGACGGGTGGGTGCGTTTTGACACGCTCGATCAGCCGCAGCAGTTGAATACGTCGATCCAGGTCTACGACGGTTGCGGCGGGCAGTTGCTGGCGTGCAACGACGACGTGAACTGGAGCGGCTCGGTGTTCAACTACCAGAACGCCAGCATCACCTGCCCGGTGCACGTTGCCGCGGGCTCGAGTTACGTTGTGCGCGTGGCGACGGTTGGGGCGCACGCGGGCGGCGGGCGCGGCATTCTGCGCGTGTCGAATGTGGCGGGTCCGCTGGTGTATGCCGCGCCCGCGAACGCGGTGGCCGAGCCCGGGCCTGAATGCGACGGTGATTACACCAGCGATATCAACTACGGGTGCAACCCGCGCGTCGGGCCGACGTACTTCCGCGCGATCGACCTCGCCCTGTGCGATACTCGCAAGGGGCACATCGATGAGCGTTCGACGCCGATCGAGGACGGCACACTCATCCACGACTTCGACGGGTACCACTTCACATTGACGTCCGCTCAGACCGTGCATGTTCGCGGGCAGGCGCAGTTCGTCGGCGTCGTGACGTTCCGCAGTCTGCCGTGCAACGCGGGCGTCAGCTACTCAGGCCAGATCGGTCAGAACACCAACCCTGAGTGCGGCGCGGCGGAGTTCGATCTCTCGTGGGACCTTCCAGCGGGCGAGTACATGGTCGGCTTCGGCGTGGCGCCGGTGAACCGGCCGGTCTGCGGCGTGAACGATGAGTACTGGTTCACAGTCACCGGCTCGGCGCAGTGCCCGGGCCCGTGCGTTGCCGATCTGGGCGGTGTGGGCGGCGTAGCGGGTGCTGATGGTGCGTTGAACAACAACGATTTCATCGCTTTCATCAACTACTTCTTCAACGGCGATGCGCACGCCGACGTGGGCATGGTCGGCGGTTTGGCCGGGCACGACGGGCTGTACGACAACAACGACTTCATCGCGTTCATCAACGCGTTCTTTGCCGGCTGCCCGTGAAGTGAGCTTCTTTTGAGTACGACGCCCGCCGCGCGTCCCTTTCGCGGCGGGCGTTGTTCGTTTGCGTGCGTGGACGAGACGCGGCTGATCGCTCACGCCGGCTGGAAGCTGAAGAACGCCCGATACGCCGTGCGCCAGAGCGGGAAGCGGCGCTCGAGGCGGAAGCCGACGAACTCCTGCGGGTCCCAGCTCATTGCGTCGAAGAGCGAATTGGTCAGGGCGCGCTGGCGCGGGTAGGTGCGCCAGTCGGCGCCGTCGGTGCCGGTGCCGAGGAGTGAGAGCGGAAGGGGCTCGCCGATGCGGGTCATCCAGCGGCGGTGGGTCTGGCGGAGCGAGCCGGGGTCGTTGAGGCGGAGAGTGTGGGCGTCTGCGCCGCTGGTGCAGCCTCGCGCGAGGTCGCGGTGGAGGTAGACGTCCAGGATCATGCAGCGCGCGGGATACTCGACGCCGGCCCAGATCTCCTGCAGCGGCGGCGTGTCGAAGCGCGGGTCGGAGGCGGCGCCGATCGAACTGCTCCCCAGCAGCAGGTCGCCGGGCATGCCGACGGAGTTGGGCTCCGCCTCGACCGACTGGATGAGCGTCTCTTCGTCGACGAGGCTTGAGACCTTCCAGAACGGCGAACAGTAATCGCCAAGGAGGAAGGCGGGCGCGTTGTCGCGCGCGGGCGGAGCTCGCGGTAACGCTTCTGCTCCGCTTCGCCGCGGGCGAAGAGGTGTGTGAAGACCAGCGGCACCGCGCCGGGTTGCTGAACATGGCCGATCAGGCCGCGGGCGCGGGCGACGTCGCAGGTGCGGTCGTGAGAAGCGCTGGGGCGAATGATCGCGATCTGCGTCTGTGTGTCGGACCAGCGGCCGGTGAGCTCGCGCGCGGCCTCGAAGAGGCGCTGCGGCGCTTCATCGGGATTGACGGCCGGCGCGGGAGCGCCGCCGACACGGCCGAGCTGCTGCGTGAGGTAGACCCGCTGCGCGAAGCCGCGCTGGTGACCGCCCATCGCGGAGAAGACAGACGCCATCGCGGCGACGGCTTCTTCGAGGCCGCGGACGACGGACGGGTCGATGGCGCGGCGGTTCATGGCGTCGATGAGGCCGGAAAGTGCCTTCGCACCGGGGGCGTTGACGAGTGTGGTCTCGTCGACAGTGGAGACGGCGGAAAGGAGGCGCTGGCAGGCGGTGCGGTCGACCTTGAGGAAGCGGGCGAGCGCGAAGGCGTTGCGATGCGCGGGCTCGACGGCGCCGAGCAGGCGCGTGACCTCAACGGCGAGTCGCTCCGCCGCTGCGCGTGCCGCGGCCAGCTCAACAGGGGAGAGCGGGCCAAGAGGAGCGCGGCCGGTGGTGGCCGATGCGGTCATCGGAGCAGAGTAAGAGGAGCCGGGCGGCATTTTTGTGGATTGAGGGTTGACGTTGGCTGATGTGTGCTGCATACTGCGCAGCACACTGTGCAGCGTAGCATGGAAATCGGCGTCTGACCACCAAAACTTGCCTTGAATTCCCGGAGATCTGTGATGAATGCTCTGCTGACGACGACCCTGGCAATCACCCTGCTGAGCGGTACGGCCCTGGGACAGACGGAGCCGACGCTGAGCCTGTGGAACGGGAATTTCCGGTACCAGATCAACGGGATCATCCCGTACGACACCGCCAACCGGAACAACACGAACATGGGGTCGTTGACGCGGAACTACACGCCCGAGGGGGGCCAGACCCAGACGTGGCGGACGGGGTTCGGGCCCGAGACGGACGCGAACGACCGGCAGTGGTCGCACGACACGTGGGGCGCGAACTGGTCGTGCACGCAGCACTGGTGGTGGTACCGCGCTACGCCGGGCGACACGCGCGAGTACTCGGTCTCGAACCAGACGTCGTTTGTCCAGAACTCGCTCGGCCAGGCGACCATCACGTACAGCGAGCCGGTCGGCGCGATCCCCAACGCGCTGCTGTTCACGTTCGTCTACACGCTCACCGGCGAGGTCGCGGGTCCGGACACGGCGGTGGTGGTGATCGACATCTCGATTCAGAACACGTCCACCGTCACGCTGACGCCGGCGCTCTTCAGTTGGATCAACCTCAACGCGGGCGGGCTGCAGTATCCGGTGCAGGGCGGCGCGCAGGCGTTCAACGACGACGTGTGGTCGTACCAGTCGTACGCGGACCACTCTGAGTACCGCGTGAACCAGTCGGTCACGCTCGCGACGCCGTATCTCACGTTTGGATCCATCGGCGACACGTCGGTGCAGAACGACCGCTGGGGCGGCGCGGGCTCGGGCCCACAGTTCCTTCGCACGGCCTTCGCCAACACGACCATCCAGGACATGCCGCGGCTGAACTCCGAGTCGATGCCGCTGACGACGACGGGGATCGAGTGGAGCGGCGGCGTCGAGTGGCTGCGCACGCTCGCGCCGGGCGCGACGTTCACCACGCGTGCGTTCGTGGGGTACAACACCTCTGCGCCGATCACTCCGCCGTGCCCAGCCGATCTCGGCCAGCAGGGCGGTGCATCAGGCCAGGACGGCTCGCTCGACAACAACGACTTCATCGTCTTCATCAACAAGTTCTTTGCGAGCGACGCCGCGGCCGACCTCGGCCGTCAGGGCGGGTTGACCGGTTCAGACGGTCAGTTCGACAACAACGATTTCATCGCGTTCATCAGCCTGTTTTTCGCCGGGTGTTGATCGAGAACGAGCGCGGCGGTCTCGCGGGTCGCCGTGCGCTGTGCAACTGGAGTCAGCCTCATGCCCTCAGCATTCTGTTCGTGTATTTTCCGCGTTGCGGTGTGTGCCGCGGCCGCGTTTTCCGCAGGTGCCGCTTCGGCTCAGTGCGAGGGGTGGTTGCCGGGGGGTGGGTATCTCGGCACCGAGTCGCAGGTGTTTCAGAGCGCGGTGTGGGATCCTGACGGCGCGGGACCGCAGCAGTCGTTGCTGGTGATGGCGGGTCAGTTCAAGGCGGTGGCGACAGAGCCCTATCAGTTCATCGCGGGGTTTGATGGGCAGCGGTTTGTACCGCTGGGGGACAACTTCTTCGTCGGTGCGCCGAGCCTGTGCGTGCACGATGGAGAGCTGTATGCGGGTGGCGGGCATGTGGATTCGGGCGGCGGGATGCGCATCGGCGTCTATCACTTCAGCCGCGGAAAGCTGGAGTGGGAGCCGGTCGGGGGCGAATTTGACGACGCCGTCGCGGTGATCGACGTGCTCGACGGACAGTTGGTCGCGGGCGGCTTCTTTCTGTCGGTCGGCGGTGTGCCGGCCAATCGCGTGGCGCGTTGGAACGGCGCGTCGTGGGAGGCGATGGGGAGCGGTTTGGGAGGCACAAGCGACCAGTACAGCCCGGTCGACATCGTCGAGAACCTCAAGGTGTTCCAGGGTTCGCTCTACGCGTCGGGGTACTTCTTCCTGACGGGTGACAACGTTCCGTGCGGCAGCATCGCGCGGTGGAACGGCTCGACGTGGGTGCCGCTGCCGACAGGGGGTATCGGCGCAGGGCAAGATGTCTACGGGATGGACACCGACGGACAGAAGCTCTACTTCGGCGGCAACTTCACGACCATCGGCGGGCAGTCGATCCCCAACGCGGCGTCGTATGACGGCGCGTCGTTCGCGTCGCTGGCGGGCGGGCCGAACACGTGGGTGTACGACGTGCGCGCGGCGGGTCCGGGGCAGATCGTGTTCGGCGGGCTCTTCAGCCGCGTCGGATCGGGCACGGGTCTGACGGTGAACCGGCTTGCGAAGTGGAACGCGAGCACGAGCACGTGGAGCGGCTACGGCGTCGGGTTCAACAACGACGTGCTGACGACCGCGGACTATCAGGGCACGACGTACGCGATGGGGCGCTTCGCCTACTCGGGCGATCAGCCGCTGGCGAGCGTGGCGCGGTGGACCGGCAGCGCGTGGGCGCCGCTGGCGAACCGAGGGTTCACAGGCGGTGGCCAGACGCTGATCTACTCGCTCGGCACGTACCAAGGGTCGCTGGTCGCTGGCGGCGTCTTCCGCGGCATGGACGGCACGGCGATGAAGAGCGTCGGTCGCTGGACGGGCGACCACTGGGAGTCGCTCGGTGCGCAGCTCATCAACAGCTTCTCGGGTGGTCCTGATCCGGCGCCGGCCGTGTATGGGATCGCCGAGTTGAACGGCAAGCTCTACATCGGCGGCACGTTCTTGAAAGTCGGGACCGTGAGCACGCTCTGTGTGGCGCAGTACGACGGCGCGAACTGGACGGGGATGGGGACGGGCGCAACGCACAACGTGCTCTGCCTGACGACGCATCAGAACGCCGTCTACTTCGGCGGCCTGTTCGGCGCGATGAGCGGCACCGCGGGCACATCGGGCATCGCGCGGTGGAACGGAACGGCGTGGAGCAGCGTCGGCGGCGGCGTGAGCGGCGCGGTGCACGCGATCGCGTCGATGGGCAACGACCTGATTGTCGGCGGCGGGTTCTCCGCCGCGGGTGGAGTTCCCGCGAGCAACATCGCGCGGTGGGACGGCACGGCATGGCACGCGATCGGCGACGGGTTCAACCAGGCGATCAAGGCGATCGCCGTCTACAACGGGCAGATCTATGCGGGCGGCAAGTTCATCACCGCATCGGGCGCGACGCCGATTCAGGGAGTCGCTCGCTGGAACGCGGATGCGAATATGTGGGAGCAGGCCGGCTACATGCCCGGCGAGTTCGACAACATCGAAGAGATGGCAGTCCACAACGGCCGGCTCTATGTCTGCGGCACGTTCCAAACGGTGGACGGCGTGACGGTGAGCAACATCGCGCGGTACGACGGCTCGGCGTGGCAGTCGCTCCGCGGCGGTGTGAACGCAGATGTCTTCACGCTCAAGTCGTTCGGCGGGGCGCTCTGCGTCGGCGGGTCGACGTTCTCACGCGTCGGCGGCGACACGATTTCGCCCTCGTTCGCGAGGTGGAGCGACGATGTGGGGCTCCTCGTCGCGTCGCAGCCGATGGATGCGGTGAGTGCCGCGGCCGGCTCGGTGCAGTTCCGCGTGCGAGCGGGCGGCGGCGTCGACGGTGTTTCGTATCAGTGGCGTCGCAACGGCGTGCCGCTGACGGACGGCTCCGGTCCGTCGGGCGCGGTGTTCCTGGGCGCTACGCAGCCGTGGCTCACCGTGATGAGCGTGAGCGCGGCCGATGCGGGCTCGTACGACTGCGTCGTCACCGGTGCGTGCAACGACGTCACCAGCGCCGCGGCGGTGCTGACGGTGCCGGGGTCAAGCTGCGCGGCTGACCTCGGCGTCGCGGGCGGGGCGCCGGGCTCCGACGGCGTGCTGAACAACAACGATTTCATCGCCTTCATCAACTATTTCTTCAGTGGCGATGCGCACGCCGACCTCGGCGTCTCGGGTGGGCTGCCCGGACACGACGGCGTGTACAACAACAACGACTTCATCGCGTTTATCAACGCGTTCTTCGCCGGCTGCCCGTAGTGGCAAGCCGCTACAGCTCACACGCCCGCCGCGCCCCTTTCGCGGCGGGCGTTGTCTTTTGCGTGGGCCGCGATTGAGTGCGATCAGCCGTGAGCGGGCCGGCCGAGCTCGAACGTCATGTAGTAGGCCGAGCTCCAGAGCGGGAAGCGCTCGTCGCAGCGGAAGCCGGCGAACTCGTGGCGCGGCCACGCGGCCAGCTCGAGCAGGCGACTCGTGAGCGCCGGCTGGCTTGCCCATGCGGGCGAGGTAGGGGCTTGATCGCTTGGCAGGAGCTCGATGCGAGGCGAACCGGGCAGGCGGTCGTGCCACTGGCGGCGCGGATCGTCGCCCAACGCCGGGTGCCAGAAGTACGCGCCGATCGTCGGCGGCGTGCTGCCGAGCAGCGACTTGTGCAGGTAGACGTCAAAGAGCAGGCGCTGCGCGGGGTGGCGCATGCGGACGATCTGCGACCAGACGGGCGAGCCCTTGAGGTACTGCGGGTTGTTGTCGGGGCTCCAGTGGCGCGCGAGCACGACGTCGACCGACGAGCCGCGGCGGAGTGAGGCGGGGTCGACCATCTGGCGGATGTAGCCGTCGCCGTCGTCGCTTGCGCAGATGGGCGTGGGCTGCGTGCAGAACTCGGTGAGCAGGCCGTTGCGGTTGTCGAGCGGCTCGCCGAGCGGGCGCCACTGTACTTCTTGTACGAGGCTCGCGGCGTTGTCGCGGAGCTGGGTGTTCTGCGAGGTGATGCAGACGGCGGCGTCTTGCGATTTGATGTCGATCATGCCCCAGGCGCTGCATCCTTCGAGCAGCTCGGGCCGCCCGGGCATCGGACGGATGAACGTGACGAACGTGCAGAGCTGAACGTTGTAGCCGAGCGCCTGGGCCGCGGCCTGCGAGAGAGCGCGGCGGGATGTCGTCTGCTCGGTGGCGCTGGCGGTGGCGGAGGGGTTCGTGCCCGCGGCCGATTCGGCGTCGCGCACGGCGCGGACGAGCTTTGAGTGCGTGCCGCCGGAGGTGCGGATGAGGCGCGCGTACGCATCGACGGCGAGCTGAAGCGGACCGGTGAGCGCGGGCTTGCCCGCGGCGGCGGCAAGCTTGGTGGCGACGGCCTGCACGCCCTCAGCGCCGGGCCACTGCTTGAGGCGTTCGGAGGCGGAGCCGGTTGCGCGGATGCCCGCGAGCACGCGGTGGGAGAGGGCGACGTCGGCGTCGATCGCGCGGGCGAGCGCGCGCGGGCCTTCGCCTTCGAGGCCGATTCGAGCGACGGCGCGGCGCATCTCGCTGGCGAGGCGGTCGAGCGTGGAGGCGACGGCCGCGGGCTCTGTTTGCCCCGGAGTGGAGTGTGCGGCTCCCCCTTCCCTGGGTGCTCGTTGCCTTGATGTGCTGCGCATGCGCGGGCTCCGTGCGGCCTGGATCGATGGTCTTTCGGAAAATATACACCGGCGGCTTGACGCGGCAAGTGTTTCGTGTATGTTGTTGATACTGTTTCTGAGAATCACTTGAGTACGGGGCGTCAACTGTCGATACCCCCGACCAACACCGTCGATGGGTGGGCGTTGAGCCCGGCTTGAAGGAGGTCGTATGTCCGTGCGCCGAATGGTCGTTCAGTCTGTCGTTCTGCTGCCCGCGTCGGCCGGGCTTGCGCTTCCGCTGCAGGCTCAGTGCGTCCCGGAGTGGTCGGCGGTGCAGGTCCGCCCGTTTGGGAGCGGCATGAACGTGCGAGCAGCGGTTGAGTGGGATGATGGAACGGGACCGGCGCTGTATCTCGGCGGCGACTTCTCCATCCTGAGCGGCACGTTCACCACCGGCGTCACCAAGTGGGACGGCACGAAGTTCACCAGCATGAACTGCGGGTTCTTTCAGGGCAACGGCGGACAGTTTGGAACGGTGTCGGGCCTGACGTCGTGGGATCCCGACGGCGACGGCCCGCAGCCCAGCGTTTTGGTGGCGTGCGGCGACTTTGTCTTCACCAACGGCAACGCGTTCACGAGCGTGAGCAACGTGGCGATGTGGGACGGCACATCATGGAGCCCGATCGGCGGCGGATATGAGTTTGCGAACCCCAACCCGCAGGGGGGCGGCGGGTCAGGTCGGGTGACGGATGTGAAGGTGTTCGATGACGGGAGCGGTCCCAAGCTGTACGCGTGCGGCGATTTCATCCTGTCCGATGCTCACCGCAACCTGGCGCGGTGGAACGGATCGGCATGGGAGGGCGTCGGGCCGACGTACTCGCTGCAGGGGAGCTTCGAGCGGATGCTCGCGCACGACGACGGCGGCGGATCGAAGCTGTATTTCACGGGCGTGAACATCAACCTGTTCCCTGCGTCCGTTCCCGCCACGTACATGGTGCGCTGGTCGGGCACGGCCTTTGAGACGGTCGGCGCCGGCCCGGGAAATCCCGCGACGGTCGGCAATCCGCGGTACCTGGGCGACATGGCGACGTTCGATCCTGACGGCGCGGGCCCGCAGGCGCCGCTGCTGTGCGTCGCGGGCCGCTACGGCTCGCTGGGCAACTCGCAACTCGATCTGTTTACTTGGAACGGCAGCGCGTGGACGCAGCGGACGGTTCCCTCAAGCGAGCCGGGCGAGGCGACGAACAACTACCGCGGCCTGACGACGCTGACAGTTTTCAACGACGGCAGCGGGCCGGCGCTGTACATGGGACCGCAGCAGGTCAACGACGGCGCGCACCCCGCGAGCGCGCACTTCTACCGCGCGAAGAAGTGGAACGGCACGACCTTCTCGAACGTCGCGGCTTCGTCGCGACCGAACACGCCGCAGAATGAATCGACGGTTCCCGCGTGCATGGCTCCGTTCACCCTTGGCGGCGGCTCGAAGTTGTGCATCGGGTACTACGCGCAGGGCGAGGGGATCCTGCAGCAGTTCAACGGTTCGCAGTGGAACAGCATGCCCGAGCAGAGCGGGCCCGAGGGGAAGCTGCGCGTGATTGACTCGGTGATGTGGGACAGCGACGGCGCGGGCCCGAATCCGGCGCTGCTCTACTGCGTCGGCGAGTTCCCGTGGGGCAACGCCGCGACGTACGACGGTCAGTCGTTCGCGCCGCTCCCGGCGCTGCCGGCCTCGACGCTGCCGCTGGCGTCGATCGACGACGTTCATCTTTCGTGCGCGGTATTCAACGATGGTTCCGGCGAGGCGTTCTATGTCGGCGCGACTAAGGGCGCCACCATCGACGATGTACCTGCGTCGCTCGGCTCGGGCGTGTACAAGCTTTCGGGTTCGACGTGGACGCCCGTCGGCGTGGAGAAGAGCTTCCACGCGCTCAACCCCAACACGGGGACGACCAATGACGACAGCATCGTCGCTCTCCGCGCGTTCAACGATGGCAGCGGGAGCAAGCTCTACGCCACGGGGCGCTTCGAGACGATCAACGGCGTTACGGTCAACAACGTGGCGCGGTGGAACGGCGCCGCGTGGGAGCCGGTCGGTTCCAGCGGTCCGTTGGCTGGCGCCACCAGCGTGATGGCTGACGCTTCGCTCGGCGTCTACATCCCGCGTGGGTCGCAACTGCTGACGTTCGATGACGGCACCGGGACCGCGCTGTATCTGGCCGGTCAATTTACGCGTGTCGGCGGCGTGCGAGCCGCGGGCATCGCTCGGTGGAACGGCGCGGCCTGGTCTGCGTACGGCACGGACTTCTCCGAGCCGGTGCGGCTCTCGGGCCAGCTCGCGGTCGCCGTGCATGATGACGGAAGTGGGGCGAAGATGTTCGCCAGCGGCATGGCGATCGGCGGGTCGCTCAACACCTACGAGCCGCACGTGCACCGCCATGACGGCGCGGGTTGGTCGGAGATCACGTCGGGCTTCGCGCCGACGCTCGGGCCGGTCTGGCTGATGGGCAGCCTCGACAACGGGAGTGGCCGCAAACTGCTGCTCTCGGGTGCGGACATTGAGAACGGCGTCTGCGACATCTACGAGTTCACCGGTTCCAGTTGGGCCGAGGTGCCTGACTCGATGTGCTACGGCGACGGGTGGGGGCGCGTGCAGGCGTTTGAGTTCGCTACCTTGCGCCATGGTGTGCTGTGCAACACCGGCCCGGGCATGAACGGCACGCTGCGAGGGTGCCAGTACTTCGGCGTCGACATGCGTCCTTCGCTCACGATGAGCGTGTGGGGTTGCGGCTCCGCGACGCCCGTCACCTGCCCGGCCGACCTCGGCCGCCAGGGGGGCGTCACCGGCGCCGACGGCTCGCTGGACAACAACGACTTCATCGCCTTCATCAGCTTCTTCTTCAACGCCGATCCTCACGCGGACATGGGCCGCCAGGGCGGCCTGCCGGGGCGCGACGGACAGTTTGATAACAACGACTTCATCGCGTTCATCAACGCCTTCTTCGCCGGCTGCCCGTGAGGTAAGCCTCTCGAGAACACAACGCCCGCCGCGCATCCCTTTCGCGGCGGGCGTTGTTCGTTTTTGCGTATCGCGCTCTGCAGCCGTACACCCCCGACGACTCCGCCACGCCCCGCACGATGACCGCGGCGAAGCCGAACCAGGCGCGGGATACGAAGGAGCTGTGGTTCCGGGTGGTGGAGGGCGAACGCGGGGTGCGGGTGGTGTGGGAGTGAGGAGTGTTTTAGGGCTCAAACAGCTACCGCACAGAGACCCCCAAACAGGTAGGCAACCTTTACCGGTAAGCCTACTGCCGAAGCTTACCGGTAAGGTTCGTGGCGAATTGCAGCGATCGTGTCCCGATCTGCGTCGATCGACACGGCATCGCTTTGAAGTAGTCTACTGCTAGCACTACTGAACAGACTTCGCTAGCAATTGCAGCATAAATGCTGCAAAACTCTGTAGATTTGCGCATGCGTTTACGCTACCGTTTATATATATATATTTCCGATATGGGAAGTATCTACAAATCCCTACAGCATCTATTGCCACGGTTCTGGCGATAGATCCTCAACAGATTCCCACATCCGTTTTCCGCGAGAGAATGGAGCCGACGGGACTCGAACCCGCAACATCAGACTTGACAGGTCCGTGCTCTACCTTTGAGCTACGGCCCCGACCTATTGCCGTTACCGCGGCTGTAGGTCTTTTACTCTCTGCGGACGCTGATACTACCACTATAGATCGTGCCCTCCAGCGAGTTGTACCTCAAAATATTGTGGATTTCCTGTTGACTACGCCGATTGTTCTCGCGTAACTCCCTTGTTTTGAAGGGTTTACGGCCTTCGAAGAAATAATTTACCGCAGGGGTGGCACCGACTACGCCTCCGATCAGCCGCTCTGGGATGATCGGTGCTGCCTGCGGTCGAGAGCACCGCACCCCCACTCCTGTCCGACGCATCTCACGATCCGGTCAGCGAAGCGCCGACCTCCAGAGCCTGCGGCAGCAAGGAAGCGCTGCGCGGGGACGCTTACCGGGGGTACGCCGCCCGCGTGGGCGTTGCGTACCGCCCGGCTACGAACGCGAACCCCATCCGGGGTTCCCGGAGCAGCCCGTGGACGGGCCGCCTCGCATCTGCACACCGCCGCGAGCTCCCACCGCGCGGACCACCTCTCCCTGTACCCTCAATCCAAATCCCAATACCCCTGCAGTTTCCTGCACACCTGGCATTGAAAGACGTACGCCGCCGGGCTCTCACCGCGGCAGATGTTGTTGACGGTGTCCGCGATCCTCTCAGGCTTCCACTTCTGATCAGCGAACATGGACGCGACGGCCTCGGCCCAGCGGCCTTGAAGGTCTACCGCGTCGGCCTCACCGAGATAGATGCACGCACGGCCGCAGCACATCGCCCAGTGGTTTCCCTGCCACGTGACGTAGCCGGGTGTGCGGTGCGCCACTAAGTCTCTGTCTTCAGCGTTGAGCCGTTCCTGGTCGGGCGGTGGCGTGTAGACCGACACGTCGTTGAACTCGATGCCCAGCTTTCCCGCTTCACCGCTGGCAATGCACCACGGGCAGACGGCGAGGTCGCTCACGGGCGATAGGCCGTACTTGGGCCCAATGTACAGCACGCCGCGAGCCTGTTTGCAGACGCCGCACGTTTCGCTGCTCTTTTGGTAAACGTTCTCTCGTTGTGGGTCAGGGAACAACGCGAAGGTCGGGAGTGGGTCCATGGTGTCGCTCGACAGGTCATGTTACAGCGTCGTCGTTGGTGGAAGAGTTATCGCCGCTCCAGTGACGAGTCGCCGCACTCCGGGCACCGCGAGCCTTCAGCCAGCCCCGCGAGCGAGTAGCCGCACGCGCGGCACACGCCGGTGGCGGCGGGCGGGCGTCTTCTGCTCGGGAGAAACGCGGCGACGAAGATCGGCAAGAGGAAGAACGCGCAGACGAAGGCTGCGAGCAGCACGTCGGACCACGAGGCTCCGTAGCGGAGCGTCAAGGCGATGGTCATGAGCCACACGGCCGCCGCGGCGATGAGGGCGATCCTCACGCCGGTGGGCGTCGGCCGCATGTTGGTGGCCCGAGGGCGCATGGGCGTGAGTTTATGTTGAGGGGTGCGGCACACGATCGTTCTGATCGATCACGTTCGCGGTGGATCACTTCGCGGCGGGGGCGAGCAGCTTGGCCGCCATGTAGATGGCGGCCACGACCAGCAGTAGTCCGCCGCAGAGCCGAATCTTCGTGACTTTGCGCTCGTTCGCCGCCGGGTCATCCCCCAGCTTGACCATCAGTTTGGGAGCCGCCAGGCAGATCAGCCCGATGACCCCTGGAATCGCCGCGTCGATAAAGCTCATGCCGCTGCCTCGCAGGATGTTCTTTGAGATGTGCCGCGAGTGTACAGAACGGTGCGAGCGGTTCCGTACTTGCTGCCGGATGCGCGGCGCTGACCGTCGCGGGGTGGTGCGCGTTCGATGACATCTGTCGCAACTCGTCGGCGCTCCGAGCCGTGTCCGATGTGTGCATCTGCCGGCAGGTGAACCTGCCGGCTGGGATCGTCCGCCCTCCGGGCGAAGGCGGGGCGGCTGGGTCGAGGTTGGAGGGTGGGGACGAGACGCGACTGTCAAAGAGCGCGATGGGCTCGCTGCGGCGTGCCGGGTGGGCGCGAGCCGAGTGGGACGGAGGCTGGTGTGCTGTGGTTGTTGGGTTGTCGCGTTTCGCGCGGGGCCGGCTCAGTTGCCGCAGGCACATCGCGCTCCCTGACAGTCGCGTCTCGTTTTCGCGGTGTCTGGGTGTCGCGGCGCACGGGTGAGTGCAGGTCGTCTCCGCCCTCTCCAAAAACATAACGCCCCGTGGGTGGGCCGTCTTGGGCCTTCACCACGGGGGTTCTTGTAGATGTGGTTTCGGATGGTGGGCGGTGGTGGATGCAGAAAATGCACCCTCACCCGCCTTCGCAAAGCCTCAGGCACCCTCTCCCGCAGAGCCGGGCGAGGGTGGTAGGGATCAACCCTCGGCGAGGACCTTGGCGATGCGGTCTGCGGCGAAGGTCAGCTTGCTGTCTTCGTCGTAGGTGCCGGCCTGGATCTGCGCCTTGATGCGAGCGAGGCGCTCGGCGCGGGTGGTGTCGGTGCTCGCCGAGGCCGCGAGGGCTTCGCTGGAGAACTCGACTGAGTCGGTCTGGCTGGCCTGCTTGCTCGCATCTGCGGGCGCGGCGTGCTCGTGCTTGCGCCCGATGCGGCCGATCACCTGGGGGCGGTCGGCGGGGTAAGACGAGTTGATGTTGGGAATCGAGGACATGGCGTGCTCCCTGCCGTCTAGGCATGAGGCGAACGACCGGTGCGTCGCGGACACGGTACAACCAATAGGTTGCCGGCCATCCTGGCCGCGCCCCCGCTGAGTTCCATCTCGGGCGTAGTGGGCAGCCGGTGATGAGCCTTGTCGGTGGCCCGCCGGCTGAGTGTCGTTTGCACCATCTGTATCGTCTCGCGCGGGAAGAAAACTTGAATCGAAAGCGTTGAACTCAAGTTTGTCTAAAGGCTTGTCAAAACAGAGGTTAGAGACCTTTCATCTGAACCGGTTAGGCAAAACACTGTGAACATTTTTGGGTCGCGTCAGGTATTGCGCGTCGTTGCTGCGCGGCCTTGAATAGGTCCGGGAAAAGTTGCAGGAGCAAGTGATGAACCTCGGTCGTGTCGGACGCTTGTTGAGTGTGTGCGTCATCGCCGTCTCGTCGAGCAGCGCGCTTGCGCAGCAGCCGGGCGAAGGCGGCGGGGGGGGCGGCATGTTCGGCCCCAAGAAAGAGAAGCCCAAGCCGAGCGAGGTGGAGCCTGCGCAACACGACGCCGACGCCGCTCCCTCCGGTCGAGCGGAAGGCCGGTGCGTGGTCGATCGTGCTCGCGGCGTTCCGCGGCGAGCAGCAGGTGACCGAAGCGCGCGAGATGCTGAGCAAGATCACGGCGCAGAAGGAACTGGCGGGCGCGTTCGTCGATCAGCGCGGCGGGGGCAAGGCCACAGTCGTGGCCGTAGGGAAGTTTGCCGATCCGTCGTCGGCCGATGCGCTGGCGATGCTCGAGAAGGTGCGGACGATCACCGTCGGCGGCAAGAAGGCGTTCGCCGGCGCGTTCCTCGCTCCGCCGGGCGAACTGACCAACCTCGGGCAACGGCCCGAGTACAACCTCGCGCGGGCGAAAGAGCAGTTCGGCGAGCGCGCGGCCTACTCGCTGCAGATTGCGGTCTACGGACGCAAGGACATCATGGACAGCCAGAACCGCGCCCCGACGGAGGACGAGCTGAAAGAGGCTCGCAAGGCCGCGGAGGACGCCGCGGCGACGCTGCGGCAGGAGGGCGAGCTGGCGTTCTACTACCACGGGCCGCGGTTCAGCATGGTGACCATCGGCGTGTGGACGGATCAGGACTTTGCGGCCAAAGGCGACCCGCAGACGGGTGTGCCGGCGCGGAGCGAAAACCCCGAACTGACGATGCTTCGGAAGCGATTCCCCAACAACCTCTATAACGGCGCGGGCGTGAAAGTGAAGTCCAAGGGCGTGGAGGGGGAGATCCAGCCCTCGTTCACGGTGAAGATACCGCAGAGGTGAAGTAGTCGCGAGTTGGCGAGTCGCTGGTCGCGAGGGAAGGTGGAGGGGTGGTCAGTAGTTGTTGAGGCTTTTGGCCGGGAGCGGCCCGATCATCTGGCCGTCGATCATGCGCACTTGCCAGGGTGAGTTCTCGTCCCTGCGCGCCCAATGAATCATCCAGATGGTGGACGTGCCGTCACCTAGCGGCGTGTTGGCGAAGATCTTGCACTGGGTGCGAGCGACGTTGGGGCCGTCGAGGGTTGCGGTCACCCATTGCAGGCGGGCTGTCTGGACGTAGCCGCGTGTGACACGGTCGTCGACGAGTCGCTGCAGGATTGCATCACGGGTGATGCGGGGCTGATCGGCGCCGAGTAGCACGACACTGACGTCCTCTCGCAGCAACGGCCCGACCGCCGCGGGGTTAGTGGCGACGGTGGCTTGCACGAGGTCGGCGGCTCGAGCCTGGAGCTTCTCACGCTCGGTGACGACCAGCGTCGCGAGCAGGTAGGTGAGGCCGGCGGCGACGATGCAGGCCGCGGCGGTGATCCAGGCGGCCTTTGCGTTGGCGGACCGCTGGAACCACCACCAGCCGATCATCGCGACGATCGCGAAGACGATGACAGTGGGGATGGGCGTCTCAAGGAACCAGCGGGCGAAGAAGGGTGCGGGCGGGAGCGGGTCGGGGTCGGGGATCGAAGCGAACCCCTGAGCAAGGGTGAGGTTGAGCACCATTGAAAGTAGATACGCGGGCGGAGGAGTGGAGGTTGGGAACGGAACAGGAAGGGTGAGGGGGAGAGGGGAGGGGCTTGGGGGCTAAGGGGCTTAGGACAGAGCAGGCAAGTCGATGGGGGAGTGGGGAGATGGGGAAGTGGGGGCTTTTCACGCCCGAGGGGGACAGATGCCGAAACCACTTGTGCCGCGGAGCGGCTCGACGCGCGGTTGTTGCGCGGATCGAAGAAACAGTGGAGCCTGTTTGCAAAGTGTGGTTGCGAATTCGACGCTGGACCGGAACCTGGGCGCTTTGCTGGCGCTGAACGGGCCACTGGCGCGCGAGTTGTCGCAGATCGAGCCGGCGGCTGGGCTTACGTGGCTGACGACCGACGAGGGGGATGAGGCGCCGAGCGCTCTCTATAAAGAGGAAGGGGTGAGTGGGGAGAGGGCGCTGGCGAGTCGGCGCACGCCACGGGCGGAGGGTGAGCGGTGGGCGGGGCAGGCGGACATCGGTAAGTACGCGGCGTTTGTGGTGCGGGGGTTCGGGCTTGGGTACCACGTCGCCGCGCTCGCCAAGCGCGTGGGTGGCAAGGGCGTGGTCTTTGTCTTCGAGCCTGACAAGCGGCTGCTGCGCGCGGTGCTGGAGCGCGTGGACTGCACGGGGTGGCTGGCGGGAGTGACGATCTTCACCGATCCAGACGACCGCGCGGCGATGTCGGAAGGGACGGGGCACGTTGAGCCGCTGATCGCGATGGGGACGGCCATGCTGGACCACCCGGCGAGCATGGCTCGGCTGGGGCGCGATCGGGCGGCGCAGCGGTTCGCGGAACGGTTCACGGCGGTGATGGCGACGGTGCGCGTCAGCATGGCGAGCACGCTGCTGCAGACGCAGGCGACGATGCGCAACTGCCTGCAGAACGTGGACCACTATGCGACGCGCCGGGGATCGAGCCGCTGCGGGGTGTGTTCAAGGGGCGGACGGCGATCGTTGTGTCCGCGGGCCCGAGCCTGTGGCGGAACGTCGATCTGCTCTCGCGCCCGGGCGTGGCGGACCGGTTCGTGATCGTCGCGGTGCAGACGGTGTTGCGGCCGCTGCTGGAGAAGGGAATCAGGCCGCACTTTGTGTGCGCGCTGGACCACCACGAGGTGTCGCGCCGGTTCTACGAAGGGCTGACGGCCGAGGCGGTCGAGGGCGTCACACTGGTGGCGGAACCGAAGGTGAATCCGTCGGTCCCCGCCGCCTTCCCCGGCAAGGTGCGGATGGTGGGGGACTCGTTCCTCGACATCGTGCTCGGCGACACTGCCGAGCAGGGCGGCATGGCAAGGCCGATGGGTAAGTTGACGGCGGGGACGACCGTCGCGCACCTGTGCTGCTACTTCGCGCGGTTCCTGGGGTGCGATCCGGTCTGCCTGATCGGGCAGGATCTTGGATTCACCGACGGGCAGTACTACGCGGCGGGCGCGGCGATCCACGAGGTGTGGGGCGCGGAGCTGAACGAGCTGAAGACCCTCGAGGTGATGGAGTGGCAGCGCATTGCGCGGCAGCGGTCGATTCTGCGGCGCGAGACCGATCATCTTGGACGGCCGGTCTACACCGACGAGCAGATGCACACCTACCTCATGCAGTTCGCGCACGACTTCCGCGCCGACGCTGTCGCGGGGCTCACGACGATCGACGCGACCGAAGGCGGTGTGCGCAAGCCCGACACGGTCGTGCGCACGCTGGCTGAGGTGATCGACGAAGAGATGGCGAAGTCCGCGCCGTCCTCTGAACAGGGCGTGCGTGATGTGCTGCGGAGCGTGGAGCGTGCCGAGCGCCTTCCTGAGTCCGCATCCACGCTGCGCGTGCTGAGCGAGCGGCTGCGGACGGTTCGCCGCGGCGTGCAGACGGTGGGGGAGTTGAGCAGGCGAGCCGAGTCGATGCTTGCCGAGGCGGCCGAGCACCACAAGGACCAGGTGCGGGTGAACGGGATCATCGGCAAGCTCGACACGCTGCGCGAACGGGTGAAGACGATCGAGCCAGGGTGGGCGCTGGTGCAGTGGCTCAATCAGGCGGGCGCGTTCCGAAGGATGAAGGCCGACCGTGCGTTGGCGGTGGACGTCGAGGCCGGCGGTGTGGACCCGATGGAGCGGCAGCGCCGCCAGATCGACCGCGACCGCCTGAACGTCAAGTGGCTGGCAGAGGCGTCGGGCGAGATGGCGAAGCTGCTCGACAGCGCGGTAGCGACGGTGAACGGTGCGGAGCGGCAGACGCGCGAGCCGGCCGCGGCAGCGAAAAAGGCAATGGGGGAAGAGGTCGAGGTTGTCCCGGTGGTGGACGCGGTGGCTGTGGTCGTGCACGGCTCGCGCGAGGCGTGGTGGGGTGCGACGCGGGATGCGTCGTCGCTGCGCGTGCAGGGCGCACGCCGCTGTCGCTGACGCTCGAACGCATCGGGCACTCGAAACGCATCGGACGCATCTTGGTCGCCGCCGATGATGTGGGCGCAGCGGTGAAGGCGGCAGAGCAGACGCCCCCTCCCCGGAGCGTGATGGAGCGCGTGACGTTCGTGCAGGCGCAGCGAGGAGCCGGATGGGCGTCGTCCGTGGCACGCGCAGGCGCGCGGCCTGGCTGCCTCGTGCTGGCGCGGCGGCACGAACGACTTGACCGCCGTAGACGAGTGTTTCGATGCGGTGGACGTCGACCGCCTGCTCGCGGGCATGGAGCGGTCGCCGACGTGCGCCGTGGTGATCGGCAGCGGCTGGTGCTGCGTCGACCCGGCACTGGTCGATCAGGCCGTTGAGCGGCACGCGGAAGATCCGACCATCCACCGGCTGGCTCTCGCGCACGCGGCCCCGGGCCTCGGCGTGGCGGTGCTGGAGCGGCGCCTGATCAGCGAGCTGGCATCGGCGCGGAAGGCGGGCGGTCTGTGGGGCTCGCTCGGCGGGCTTCTCGGTTACTCACCCGTCGCGCCCGCGGCCGATGTGATCGGTAAGGGCGTGTGCGTCGGTACCTCGCCGGCCGTTCGGCAGTTGGCGATTCGTGCAACGGTCGAAACGGACGCCGAGGCGCGGTGGCTCGAGCGCGCGTTCGACGCGGCCGGCCTCTCTGCGATCGACGCGACCGCAGAGCAACTCGCACGCGCGATCAACACGTTCGCGGCGACACAGGAAGGTGCGCCACCCGCGCGGCATATCGAACTGCGGCTGGTCGAGCGTGGCGACCGCATGCCGATCGACGTTGCGGGCCGCTGGCTGACGAAGCTGGAGACGCTCGCGTTCGCCGGCGCATCGGTCACTCTGCGCAATGCGCACATGGAGCACCCAGCGTTCGACAAATTGCTGAACGCGGCGCGTCGCGCGGCGGGTGGAACGCTCTGCGTGCACGTACGCACCGATCTGTGCGGCCTGCCCGAGCAGGTCGATCGACTCCTTCGCGCTGAGCCGGACATCGTGAGCGTCGACTGTCACGCTTCGACCCCCGAGCTGTACGTAACACTCACGGGCCGCTCGCCCGAGGCGTACGCGCGGCTGCGGGTGAACATCGAACGGCTCGTCGAAGGACGCACGCGCGTGGAAGACGGCGTCCGGTTGCCGCTGGTCGCTCCGCGACTCACGCGTCGCGATGCCGTGTACAACCAGCTTGAAGAGTGGTACGACCGGCACCTGCTGGCGTGCGGGTGGGCGGTGCTCGATCCGCTCGAATCGCCCGTCGCTGGTGAGCGGATCGCGCCGCTGCCCGTGCCGACTACGGCGCAGCGCCGGCTCAGTGCCGAGTCGGTGGTGGTACACGCCGATGGGCGGAGCAGTGGTGGGGAAGGGGGAGGATCATGAGCCGCGGCGCAGCACGGCGTGCGGTGGCGGTGGTGCTCGCTCGCGCCGGGAGCAAGGGCCTGCCGCGGAAGAATGCGCTGCCGGTGGGGGGACGTCCGTGCATCGTGTGGACGATCGGCCATGCGACGGCGGCGGCGAGTGTGGCGACGGTTGCGGTCTCAACCGACGGCGCTGAGCTGACGCAGATCGCGCGCGGGGAAGGCGTAACGGTCATCAACCGTCCGGCAGATCTCGCCGGCGACACGGTGACGGTCGACGCCGCGGCGCGGCACGCGGTGGAGATGCTGGAGGCTGGGCGAGCCGAAGGGCTTGATCGCCGCATCCCCGTCGCCGATACCGATCCGGTCGTCATCCTCTATGGCAACGTTCCCGTGCGCCCCGCGGGTCTCATCGATCGCGCGGTGGAGATGCTCGTTCGCACCAAGTGCGACAGCGTGCAGAGCTACGCCGCGGTCGGCAAATACCACCCGTGGTGGACTGCGCGGCTTGACGCGGCGACCGGCAACGTCCGCCCGTGGGAGGGCGACGTGCTCAACCACGGCGTCTTCCGCCGTCAGGATCTGCCTCCGGCGTACATTCCCGACGGCGGCGTGATCGTGGTGACGCGCCGCGCGCTCTTCTGCGAGATCGACGGCGTTCCCGGTGGTCCGCACCGCTTCTTCGGGCTTGATCGCCGCGGCGTGCTCAACCGCGAAGGAGCCGTGGTGGACATCGACAATCGCATCGACCTGCTGGTGGCCGATGCGCTCTTGCGCGAGCAGGGCGTGGCGGTCGACGCTCCCCCCGTCCCCGCGCCGGTGATGGAGGGCGCACGGTGAAGATCGGCACAGGGCAGTCCGCGCGAACCGTCGGCTTCGGCGCCTCGCCGTACGTCATCGCCGAGATCGGCGTGAACCACGATGGCGCAGTCGATCGCGCGGTGCAACTGGTCGATGCCGCGGCCGACGCGGGCGCCGACGCGGTAAAACTGCAGCTCTTCAAGGCGGAGATGCTGATGAGCCGCGCCTCGCGGCTCGCCGTCTATCAGGAGGGCGCGGGCGAGACCGACCCGCTGGCGATGCTCCGCCGTTTGGAACTGCCCGAGCACGGTTTTGCCGCGGTGATCGAGCGGTGCCGTGTCCGCGGCGTGCACGCGATCGTCACGGTTTTCTCCGTCGAGCTCGTCGAGGTGGCCGAGCGGCTCTCTAAACCGCATGGCGGCTGGGACGCGTACAAGACGGCGTCGCCCGACATCATCCACCGCCCGTTGCTCGACGCATTGCAGCACACGGGGCGTTCGCTGATCGTCTCCACCGGCGCGGCGACGCTCGATGAGGTGCAGCGCACGGTCGAGTGGCTCGCCCCTGCGCACAACGCCGGTAAGCTCGCCGTGCTCCAGTGCGTCAGCAGTTACCCCACGCCGCGCGAGAAGGCGGCCCTGGGCGGCATCGCGGCGATTCAGCAGGTCTTTGGCGGCCCGGTCGGTTACAGCGACCACACGGCCGACCGCTTCACCGGCGCGAGCGCGGTGGCGATGGGCGCGTGCATCCTCGAGAAGCACCTGACCTACGACACCAAGGCGCAGGGGCCCGACCACGCCGCGAGCCTCGACCCTGCGGAGTTTGCGGTGTATGTGGCCGCGGCGCACAACGACTGGTCGCGGGCGGAGTCGCACATCGACTACGACGCGTTTTCGGCCGAGGTGCGCACGGCCACGGATCGGCGCCTGCTGTCGATCGATCATCCGATCGGCAAGGCGCTCCTGCCGATCGAGCAGGACGTGCGGAACGTCTCACGTCAGTCGATCGTCGCGGCACGTTCGATTGTCGCGGGGGAAACGATCACGCGCGACATGCTCACGTTCAAGCGGCCCGGGACGGGGATCGAGCCGTTCCGGCTGGCCGAGGTCGTCGGTCGTCGTGCTTCGACGAACATCGCCGCGGACACACCTCTCACGCCGTCGGAGCTTGCACCGGCCGTTTAAGGACTGCCACGATGTACGCCGTTCCGCCCTCATGCCGGTTGACGTCCATCATCGTGACGAGTTCCCAGCCGCGCTTCCCTAAGTCGTTAAGGCGCTGGTTGAACGAAGCCCAGTCGAAGCTGGCCCACATGAAGCCGGAACCACCGAGGCTGATCGTCTGATACTCCCACATCGCTCGCCCCTTTCGTCGTAGAAGATACCAGACCCGATGCCCAAGCACTCGACCTCAACCCCCTCTCGCCGCGTCCTGGTCGTCACCGGCTCACGCTCGGAGTTCGGCCTCCTGCGCCCGGTGATGGCGGCGGTGAAGAAGCAGAAGGGGCTCACGCTCCAGGTCGCCGTCGCGGGTGAGCACTTGCTCGGCCCCGCCCTTACCTGGCACGAGGTCGCCAAAGCGTTCCGCATCGACGCGAAGGTGCCGATGCAGAAACCGGGCGACAAGGGCCGCGCAGCGCATGCGGCAGCGTGCGGTCGCGGTGTCGAGGGGTTCGCCAAGTCGATCAAGAAACTCAAGCCCGACTGGGTCGTGGTGCTGGGCGACCGCATCGAAGCCTTCGCCGCAGCGAGCGCCGCGAGCATCGCAGGCGTCGCTGTCTGCCACATCCACGGCGGCGACCGGGCGGAGGGGATCGCCGACGAGGCGATGCGCCACGCGATCACCAAGCTGGCTCATTTGCACTGCGCGGCGACGAAGCTATCGGCGGAACGCATCGTGAAAATGGGCGAGCACAAGAGGGCGGTGCACGTCACTGGATCACCCGCCATCGACGGGCTCTCAAAGATCAAGCCTCTCAGTCGTAGCGAGTTGAGCAAGCTCGGCAATCCCGCGCAAGTGCTGCTTCTTCACCCCAGCGGCCTTTCGGACCAGATCGAGCACGACATCGCCTTCACGCTCATGGATCTCGCCACTCTCACCGGCAACACGCTGGTGATCGCCCCCAACAGCGATCCGGGCAGCGAGGTCATCCGCAAAGAGTGGCGATTCAGCGCCAAGCACTATCCGCACGTGCAGTACGTCGATCACCTGCCGCGCGGCACGTTCCTGTCGCTCTTACAACACTTTGCCGAACCGGCGCCGGCAGCGCCGATCAGCGGCGTGCTCATGGGCAATTCGTCCGCCGGTTTGATCGAGGCCGGAGGCGCTCGGCGTACCCGTCATCAACGTCGGTCCGCGTCAATCCGGGCGTGAACGCGGCCCGAATGTGATTGACGTGAAGGTGGATGCGGCGGCTTTTGATGCCAATGCGTTCTGGGAGAGCGTGCACGAGGCGTGGTGGAGCTTCGTTCAGGCGTCCAAGCCGCCAAAGCGGGCGACGGTCTACGGCGACGGCCGCGCGGGTCCCCGCATCGCGGCCCTGCTGGCCAAGATCGACCCTCACGAGCAGGCCCTGCTGCGCAAGCGGATCGTGTATTGACCGCCCGATAACGCGCGGATCTCAGCACAACCTCGAAGGCGCTCCCCAAGTCGACTCCCTCGGCGGCCGATACCCCCGAGCACGCCTAGCAGGGAGTCCGCAATGTCCGCTGAGACCGCCACGCGCGAACAAGTCGTCCAGACCGCCATCCGCGAGATCTCGCACATCGCGACGCTCCCGGAGATCACGCTGAAGATCGTGAGCATCGTCGAGGACCCCAACTCGACCGCTCAAGACCTACACGCGGTGATCAGCAAGGACCCCGCGCTCTGCACGCGCATCCTCAAGGTCGTCAACTCCGCCTTCTACGGCCTCCCCGGGCAGATCGGCAGCATCAACCGCGCCATCGTGCTGCTGGGCCTCAACGCCGTCAAGAACATCGCCATCGCCGCGTCGCTGAGCAAGATGTTCAAGGGCGGCCAGCTCACCGCCAACTTCAGCGCCAAGGACCTCTGGACGCACTCGCTGGCCGTCGGTACCGCCACCAAGCTCATCGCCGAGCAGATGAAGCTCGGCCTCGTTGACGAGGCCTTCCTCACCGGCCTGTTGCACGACGTCGGGATCATGGTCGAGATGCAGTGGGACCGCACCAAGCTCGGCGAGGTGCTCGACAAGACCGCCAAGGCTCCCGCCGGCAGCTCGTCGCTCGCGTTCGAGGAGACCGTCTTCGGCGCCAACCACCAGGAGTTCGGCGCAGCGCCGAGCGAGAAGTGGAAGTTCCCCAAGAGCTTCACCAACGTCATCGGCTACCACCACCGCCCCATGGACCTCCCCGCCGATCAGCGCACGCTGCCGTGCATGGTCTACATCGCCGACCGCCTCGCGGCCGAGATCAAGGGCAACTTCAAGGCCGACATCGCCGACAACAACATCCCCGACGAGGTGCTGGCGACGCTGCGCCTGACGCGCGAGGACATCGCCACCGTCAAGGCCAAGCTGCCCGACGCGATCAAGACCTCCGAGGCCGTCCTGGGCTGATCGCCCCGATCCGACACAACCTCGCGGTGTGCCCCAGCGGTCGCCGCGATTCTGAACTCTCTTTCTCCCTCCGGGCGGCTGGCTGAAAAGCGAGCCGCCTGTTTCGTTCAAACGAGGCCCTGGCGCAAGCCTGGGCTGCGGGCCGACCCAGGCGCGGAGCTCCTCGTCGTGCTGCCGTGCGATGAACCAGGTAAATCGAAGGCCGCCTCAAGATCGGGCGTTTAGCCCAGGCTTGCGCCAGGGCCTCGTAGTGCAAGCTTGCGCACAGGGCTCTTATGTCAGCCGCCCAGCCACCTCGGCCATCCGCGAGTGATCGGTCATGTCGAACTTCAGCGGTGTCACTGTGATCTTGCGGTCCATCAGCCCCTGCACGTCGCTCCCCGCTTCGGTGGCGTGGAACTCCATGGGCTGGCCGCTGCTCCAGTAGTACGTCTGGCCGAGCGGGTTCACGTTGCGCGTGAAGGCGTCGATCATGCCGTGGGTGTTCATCGCGGTGGCGACCACCGGCGGCATCGGGCCCTCGCGCTCGGTGCGCGGGATGTTCACGTTCAGGCACGTGTGCGGAGCGAGCGGCCCGGCGCTCAGCAGTTTCTCGATCACACGCCGCGCCCAACCGGCCGCGACGTCGTACGCCGGGCGGCTGTTGCCGATGTGCAGGCTGACGGCGACGCTGGGGACGCCCAGGAAGGCCGCCTCGATCGCCGCGGCGCATGTGCCGCTGTAGAGGATGTTGATCCCCACGTTGGCGCCCATGTTCATGCCGCTGACGACAAGGTCCGGTCGGGTGCCGGCGCCGAACTTGGCCGGCCACAGTTCGGTGAGGGCGAGCTTCACGCAGTCGGCGGGTCGGCCGTCGACGGCCACGCCGCTCATGCGCTCGTTCACGTCGGTCGGGGCGACCATCAGCGGCTGGCGGAACGTCACGCCGTGCCCGGTGGCGCTCTGCACGGTGAGGGGCGCGACGACGAACACCTCGCCCAGCGGTCCGCCGAACCGGCGTCCTGCGTCGGTCAGCGCGTCGTAAAGCGCGACAATTCCCTGGGCCGTCACACCGTCGTCGTTGCAGAGCAGAATCCGCATAGGGGGCGATGTTAGAACGAGGCCCTGGCGCAAGCCTGGGTTGGTCGTCCAATTCTCATGACGTCTGGCATCGGCTTAGTCACCCACGGCGGCAGGATAAGACCCTCGTGTTGTCGGGCGCACAGCCCATGCTTGCGCCAGGGCCTCGTTGCCGCTTACCGCTGTCCGCCCGCCATGTCCACGTGGTCGGCCGGTCGCGGCGAAGGGTCCAGTAGCCGCCGATCAGTGTCGTCTACGGTCCCCGAGCGGTTGAGGTCGAGCGAGCGCGCCGCCGCGCCGCTCCCCTCAAACGCGTACAGGTCCTCGATGGTCCACACCCCGTCGCCGTCGATGTCCTGGCAGCTCAGCACCACGCGAGCGAGCGGGTCGCCGATGACGATCTGCTGCCAACTGATCACCGGCAGCGAGCTCCACGCAGTCTCGGCCCAGCTGAGCCGGCCGCGATAGAAGTTGCGCCCGATCACTTCGCAGTCGGGCACGGTCATCGCGTACGGCTCGTAGACGTTGCCGATGGCGAACGTCGCGCCGCCCGCGATGCTCAGCGCATCGGCAATCTGCGACTGGTTGAACATCGGCCCCAGCCCGTTCAGCCCGCGGCCGTTGTAGCTCTCGATGCTCGTGTACGTCCCCATCGGACCCCAGTTGATGCTCAGCGGCAGGTCGTGTCCGGCGTTGCCGGGGACGGTGCCGCCGGTGTTGCTCCCGTCAGTTCCCACCAGCACGACCGGACCGTTGACCACGGTGCCGCCGCCGAAGTCGATGCGCGGCCCGACGAGGAAGCCCGTCGGCCCGTTGCCCGCGTCGTAGACGATGTTCGCCGCGGCGAACCGCCCGTCGGCGCGGAATTGGTCGCGTGTGCGCTCGTCGTCGTCGCCGATCCGCAGGTACGAGTCGACGCCGTCGCTGAAATCGTCATTGTCCAACTCGCCGTTGGCGGCCGGGTCGGCGATGCCGTTTGAGCGGCTGTCGTCGAGCATGACGACGGCGGTATCGGTGTTGACCACGTTGGCGCGGGCCCGGTCGATCATCGCGAACACGTCGGCCACGGTGTTGCCGTCGAGCCGACAGACCAGGAACATGTCGCCGGGCGTGAGCACCTGCACGGTCGGGATCGTGCGCGAGCGGGCGAGCACGCCCGTTCCCGCGGTGGCCGTGAACAGCCAGTCGAACTGACGCAGGTTGCGCCGCTGGCGCGTGTTCCACGCGTTGACCGGCAGCGACTGGTTGTGGTACGGGTTGATGATCATCCCATCGGCGAAGCTGTCGCCGCGATTGCCGTTCTCGTTGAGGTCGAGGTTGAGCTGCAGCAGCGTCAGTTCGCTGTCGACGCTGGCGCACGTCAGGTCGCCGTTGCTCAGCTCTTCAACGTTGTGCAGCGGGTCGTCGCCGATCGTGGGCGCGTCGGAGTCCTGCACGCGGTGAGCGAGGCCCTTGGTGAGCACGATGCAGCGGACGCGTCCGAGCGGATCGTTGGCGACAAGCCACTGGCGGATCGGCGTGCGGAACGACGGCTTGAACGCCGCGTACGTGATGTCGGGCGTGTTCGCCAGTGGAGCGCCCGACGCGTTGAGGTTCATCACCTGCACGCCCGGCCGGCTCCCCACGAGGCCGCCCGCGCCACCCGGCACCTTTGCCGATCCGACGTAGTACTCAGCGACCGCCAAGCTGTCGGGGATGCGGTCGTCGTAGACCACCAGCACCTGCTCGGCCCGGAGCGAAAAGTCTTGCGCCTTGACGGCAGCGCCGGCGCATGCAATCACCATCGCCGCTGACAGCACGTGCTGGAGGCTCAGCTTCACGCCTTCAATCTACCGCGCCCTCGTCTCCCCTGCCAGCCGCCGAACGCCAATTGAGGCAATCACCTTCACATGACCCCCATTGTGCAGCCGGTAACTGGCCCCAACGGCACCTGGCTTGGTGTAAGGGTCGCGGTGAAAGCCGTGCCCGGAGCCAGCCGAGACGCCATCGCCGGCCCGCTCGGCGATCGACTGAAGGTCCGCGTCGCCGCTCCGCCCGAAGGCGGCAAGGCCAACAAGGCGATCGAAGCCCTGCTCGCCGACACGTGCGGCCTCCCGCCGCGCGACGTGGCGGTGATCGCCGGTCACACCAGGCCGGAGAAGACCGTCGAACTCCGCGGCATTGACGTTGTCGCTGCGTGCACACGCCTCGGTCTCGCCACCTGACAAAGCAGCCACGGATGAACGCGGATCGGCACGGATTTCAATCGCTCTCTGATCCGTGTACATCCGCGTCGATCGGTGGCTGGCTTCGTTTACGGCCTAAAGCACACAACCACCGCGCGCGGTAGACTCACTCGCCCATGTCTACAGCTCCGACCCAGCCGTCACCAACTCCGACGCCGCTTGCGATTGTGATCCCCAAGGAGGTCCACGCGGGTGAGCGCCGTGTCGCCGCGACGCCCCAGTCGGTCATGAAGCTCGTCGCCGCCGGGTACAAGGTCTTTATCCAGGCCGGCGCCGGGGCTGAGACGTCATTCTCCGACGCCGCGTACACCGAGGCCGGCGCAACGGTCATCGATGATGTCCGCGAGTTGTGGTCCAAGGCGGCGAGCGGTGGGGGGGTGATTCTCAAAGTTCGGCCACCGGAGGAAAACCCCGCCCTCGCCGTGCACGAGGCCGATCTGATCCCCGAGGGTGCGACGCTCATCAGCTTCATCTGGCCTGCCCAGAACCGGGCGCTGCTTGACCGCCTCGCTACCCGCAAGGCGTCTGTTCTCGCGATGGACTGCGTGCCGCGCATCACGCGGGCCCAGAGCATGGACGCCCTGAGCGCCATGGCCAACCTCGCCGGCTACCGCGCGATGATCGAGGCGGCCAACCACTTCCCACGCTTCTTTTCGGGCCAAATCACTGCCGCGGGCAAGATTCCGCCCGCCAAGGTGCTGGTGATCGGCGCGGGCGTTGCGGGCCTCGCGGCCATCGGCGCGGCCCGTTCACTTGGTGCGATCGTCCGAGCCTTCGATCCTCGACCGGCGACCAAAGACCAGGTCAAGAGCATGGGCGCCGAGTTCCTTGAGGTCGGCGTCCATGAAGAGGGCGAAGGGCAAGGCGGTTACGCCAAGGTGATGAGCGACAAGTTCATCGAGGCGGAGATGGCCCTCTTCGCCGCGCAGGCGATGGAGGTCGACGTCGTCGTCACCACCGCCCTCATCCCCGGCAAGCCCGCCCCCAAGCTCATCACCGCGGGCATGGTCGAGAGCATGAACCCCGGCTCGGTCATCGTCGACCTCGCGGCCGAGCAGGGCGGCAACTGCGCCCTCACCGTTCCGGGCCAGGTCGTGAACCACAAGGGCGTCACGATCATCGGCTACACCGACCTTCCCAGCCGCATGGCGACGCAGGCGAGCCAGCTCTACGCCGCGACAATCGCCACGCTTTTGAACGAGGCGACCAAGTCGGGTCGCCTCAACATCGACCTCGACAACGTCGTGATCCGCGGTGCACTGGTTCTGCACGACGGCGCGGTTACCTGGCCGCCGCCTCCGCTGCCCGCGCCGTCTCCTCCGCCTCCGCCTGAGCCGGGCATCGCTCCCGAGACCAAGCCGATTGCGCCGGTGGCTCACGCCAAGCACGGCGCATCGGCCCACGGCGCTCCGCAGGCCGGCAATCCGTGGCTCGGCATCGGCGCAATCGCCCTGGGGCTCATGATCGTCGGCCTCATTGCGCCGCAGAATTTCCTGGGTCACTTCACCGTCTTCGTCCTCGCCTGCTTTGTCGGCTGGCAGGTTGTCTGGAACGTCAAGCCCGCCCTCCACACGCCGCTCATGAGCGTGACCAACGCCATCAGCGGCATCATCCTCATCGGCGGCATGCTCCAGCTCGCCGGCAAGTCGCTCTCCGCCACCATCATCCTCGGCGCCGTCGCCGTCTTCATCGCGTCGGTCAATATCGCCGGCGGCTTCCTCGTCACCCAGCGCATGCTCGCCATGTTCCGCCGCTAAACGACCACACCCATGCCCCTTATCACCACCGCCTACATCGCCGCCGGCGTGCTCTTCATCCTGAGCCTCGGCGGTCTCTCAAGCCAGGAGTCCGCCCGCCGCGGCAATCTCTACGGCATTCTCGGCATGGTGATCGCCCTGATCGCCACCGTCGCCTACTCCGCCCGCTACACCGACCTTACCACGATCGGCATCACCGCCCTCGTCATTGCGCTCGGCGGCGGTTGCGCAATCGGCGCACTGCTCGCCAAGCGCGTGCAGATGACCTCGATGCCGCAGTTGGTGGCCATTCTCCACAGCTTCGTCGGCCTCGCCGCCGTGCTCGTCGGGTTTGCGACCTACCTCGGCGCGCACGAGGTCATGGCCCCCGCCGAGCAGCGCATCCACCTGATCGAGGTCTTTGTCGGCGTCTGCATCGGCTGCATCACCTTTACCGGGTCGATCATCGCGTACCTCAAACTTCAAGGCACGATCGGCGGCAAACCGCTCACTCTTCCCGGTCGACACTTGATCAACCTCGCGATGCTCCTTGTCACTGTGGTGCTGGGCGTCTTCTTCGTCCGCGCCGGCGGCGACGGCGGCCTGTGGGCCCTGCTCGTCGCCTCGGTGATCACCGCCGTGCTTGGAGCTCACTCGGTCATGGCCATCGGCGGCGCCGACATGCCCGTCGTCGTCTCCATGCTCAACAGTTACTCAGGCTGGGCCGCCGCCGCGGCCGGTTTCATGCTCAGCAACGACCTGCTCATCATCACAGGCGCTCTGGTCGGCAGCAGCGGCGCGATCCTCTCCTACATCATGTGCCGCGGAATGAACCGCTCGATCGTCAGTGTCATCCTCGGCGGCTTCGGCGCGGCCGAGGGCGCAGCGCCGGGGAGTGGGGGGGCTCAAGCCCCAGCGGGCGAAGTCCGCGCCATCACCGCCGACAAGACCGCCGAGATGCTCCGCGCCGACAAACGCGTCGTCATCGTCCCCGGCTACGGCATGGCCGTCGCGCAGGCCCAGCACGCCCTCGCCGAGGTCACCAAGATCCTCCGCGATCACCGAGTCAACGTCCGCTTCGCCATCCACCCTGTCGCCGGCCGTCTCCCCGGACACATGAACGTCCTCCTCGCCGAGGCCGACGTTCCCTACGACATCGTGCTGGAGATGGAAGAGATCAACGACTCCCTCAAGGACGTCGACACCGTCCTGGTCATCGGCGCCAACGACATCGTCAACCCCTCCGCCATCGACGACCCCGCCAGCCCCATCGCCGGCATGCCCGTCCTCCACGTCTGGGAGGCCCGCAACGTCATCGTCATGAAGCGCGGCATGGCCAGCGGCTACGCCGGCGTCGAAAACCCCCTCTTCTTCCGACCCAACACCTTCATGCTCTTCGGCGACGCCAAGAAGAACGTCGACGCCATCCTGACCGCCCTCCGCTCCGGGCATTGAGCAGGCCCGATCCGCCAGGCCCTTAAGGGTCAGAATTCGCTCCGCCGAACCCTCTTCGGGCCCTTTCCGGTACACTCCAAGTCCGCCTGTCCCACACCAGGAGCGACCGCTATGCGTACGCCCAGACTCGCCCTCGCTGCGCTCGCCGCGGCCATGTTCACGTCCGCCATCCTCGCTCAGCCTGGAAGCAGCAAGGCCTTCCCCGACGAGTGGTACTTCCTTAACAACGGCCAGCGCTACGACACGCTCAAGGCCCTTGAAGGCAAACCCGCGGCCGCTCTCTCCATCGATAAGTGGATTGGCACAGAGACCACCATCGCCGGCAGCAAGGGCAAAGTCGTCGTCGTGGATTTCTGGGCCACCTGGTGCGGTCCGTGCATGGCCTCGATTCCCCACAACGTCGAGCTCGTGAAGAAGTACGAGAGCCAGGGCCTGGTCTTCATCGGCGTGCACGACTCAAACAGCGGCTGGGACCGCGCCGATGCGGTCGTCAAAGAAAAGAACATCAACTACCCCGTCGGCCTCGACAAAGGAGGCCAGTCGACCAAGGACTTCGGCCTGCAGTTCTGGCCGACGTACATCGCGATCGATCGCACCGGCACCGTTCGCGCGGCGGGTCTCACGCCTGACAAAGTCGAGGACGTGGTGAAAGTGCTCTTGGCTGAAGCCGGCGGCGATTCACCTGCGGCTGCCGGCGGCGCAGAGTTCCCCACCGACATCTACCTCGGCAAAGGCACGCGTCCCAAGGCTCTGCGCGACATTGAAGGCAAGCCCGCACCCGCGCTCAAGAGCACCGCGTGGATCGGCACCGCGCCCGCTGACAATGCTCTGCCCAAGGGCAGCGTCACCGTGCTGACGTTCGTTTCCCCCGCGATGACCTTCTCGATGAACGAGCTCGACAAGCTCGCTCCCGTTGAGAAAGAGTTCGCAAGCCAGGGCGTCGCTTTCATCGGCGTTTGCGATGGCCGCGGCGGCGATGCCGACTGGACCAAGGTCAAAGACCGCATCACGGCGAAGAAGGTGAACTTCCCGGTGATGCAGGACTCTGTCGCTACGAAGACTGGTGGTCAGAACGTCGAGACAAAGACCAATATCACCAGCGCTTCGTACGGCGCGAACTTCTTTCCCGTCACGGTCGTCATCGATCGTTCGGGCAAGGTCCGCGCTGCGGGTGTCCGCACCGACAAGCTCAAGACCGTTCTCGAAAAACTGCTGGCCGAGACCGCCGGCGACAAACCCCAGCCCAAAGCGGGCGAAGAAAAGGCCGGCTGATCCCCCTCCTCCCTTTCCCCCCCCGGCCCCCTCCTTTGCCAGTCGCACGAAAGGCCCACGTGACCACCGCCCCCACAACGGCGTCCGCCAACGGCGCCGCGACCACCTCCATGTCCAACCCACCAACTCGCTCAGCTTGGGCGCCCGGCAAGTGCCCCTTCGCCGACACGGTCCGCACGCAGGTCGCCCAGACCGTCGTCGGCCAGGAAGTCGTCGTCGAGCGCGTGCTGATCGCGCTGCTCACCGGCGGCCACCTGCTGCTTGAAGGCGTCCCCGGCATCGCCAAAACGCTCATGGTGCAGGCCGTCGCCAAGGCGATCGATCTGCAGTTCCACCGCGTGCAGTTCACCATCGACCTGCTCCCCTCCGACATCGTCGGCGCCGAGATCCTCGAGCAGAAGACCAGCGAGTTCCGGATCCACAAGGGGCCGATCTTCACCAACCTGCTGCTGGCCGACGAGATCAACCGCGCCTCACCCAAGGTGCAGTCGGCCCTGCTCGAGGCCATGCAGGAACGCCGCGTCTCGATCGGCGACACGACCCACGACCTCCCCGCGCCCTTCCTGGTGATCGCGACGCAGAACCCCATCGAGCAGGCCGGCACGTTCGAGCTTCCCGAAGCCCAGCTCGACCGCTTCATGCTCCGCCACCGCCTCAGCTACCCGTCGCCCGCCGATGAGGCCGAAGTTGTCCGCCGCAACCTGAGCCTGAAGCTCAAGCGCCAAGGCCAGGGCGCGGTTCCCATGTCCGCCTTCGACGCCATCGATGGCAGCAGGCGCATGACCGTCACGCAGCTCTCCGAGGCCATGGCCGCGGTGCAGGCCGTGCACGTCAGCGACGTCTTCATCCGCGACTGTGTCGAGCTCGTCAACCTTACCCGTAAGCACCCCGACCTTGAGCTTGGCTGCTCGCCCCGCGCGGCGCTCTCGCTCGCCAACGCGTCGCGCGCCCGTGCGTACATCCATGGCCGCGAGTACGTCATCCCCGAGGACCTCTTCGCCCTCGCAGACGACGTCATCCTCCACCGCATCCGCCTCACGTATGAAGCCCTCGCCGAAGGCCGCAAGGCTGAGGGCGTGCTCGCATCCATCCTCAAGTCCCTCAGCTAAGCCCCCCTCCCCCCAGCACGTGCCCGCCGCCACCGCACAACCCGGCGCGCTGAACAAGCGTCCAGACGAGCTCGCCCGCGGCGACTTCGAACTGGTCGTGCGCCGTCTCGCTGAAGACATCGCCTTCGGCGCTGACAATTCTCTCTTCATCGGCGCGGGTCTCGAATACGCCGGCTCGCGCCCATACGAGCCGGGCGACTCGGTGCGCATGCTCAACTGGCGGCTCACCGCTCGCACCGGCAAGCCCTTCATCAAGCAGTACGAAGCCCTCAAACGCACCTGCATCTACACCGTCGTCGACACCTCCGGTTCCATGTCCGTCAGCTCCGCGCACCTCAGCAAGCATGACCTCGCCGTCTGGATCGCCGCGGCCATCGGCGTCGTCGGCCAGCGCCGCATGAGCCCCGTCGCCGTCGTCGGCGCGGGCGACCGCGAGACGCGCGTCGAGCCCAGCCTCGCCCGCAACGACCTCTGGCGCACCATCGAGCCTCTCCGCACAGGCGTCCTCAACGAATCGACACGCCTGGGCGAACGCCTCCGCGCCCTCACCGCTCGCGTCGACCGCGCCAGCGTCATCGTCGTCATCAGCGATATGCACGACCCGCAGGCCGCCCCCGCGCTCAAGCACGCGGCGCAGGGCCACGACTGCATCGCCATCCACCTGCAAGACCCCGCCGAAGAGGGCAACCTCCGCGCCGGCTTCATCCGCGCCCGTGAGGCCGAGTCGGGAACACATTCGCTCCTCCATTCCCGCAGCCGCTGGACGGGAGCCGACACGATGCGTTCCGAGTTGATCCGCGCCGGCGTCGACTACCTCCGCCTCCACACCGATCAGCCGTTTGTTCCCGCTCTGCGCCACTTCCTCGCCAACCGCGGCGGGCTCGCGAGGACACGGGGATGAACACGCACTACACCGCCCTCTGCGTGCTTCCTGCATTCGTCTGTGCCGCCCCGGCGCTCGCCGAGATCGTCGGCGCAGTCCGCGGCCTTGCGACGAGCGTGTCGGTCGATTACGCCCCACGCCTCCGCGCCCGCGCCGATCTCGCCTCCACCTCGCCGATCCTCATCCGCGTCTCGCCGAGCGAAACTCCCGGTTCACAGCGCATCGAGTTCATCGGCTCCGTCGCCGGCTCCTTCGATCTCCGTGACTTTCTCGAACGCGAAGACGGCAAACCGCTCACGGATCTCGAGCCGCTCTCCGTCAAGGTCGTTTCCAATCTCCCCGCCGACCACGGCACCGATCTCTACGGCGCTTCCGAGTCGTGGCTCAACTGGCGCGCCCACTACCGCGAGCTGATGTGGGGCGCCGTCGCGCTTTGGGTCGCCGTCCCCGTCGGCGCATGGCTCGTCCACCGCGCTCGGCGACCCCGCCCCGCGCCGCCTGTCGCCCCCGCGCCGCCCCCGCCCTCCCTTTCAGAGCAGCTCCGCGCAGCGCTCGAAGCCGCCCGCGATCGCTCGCTGAGCGTCGAGGAGTCGGCCAAGCTCGAACTCCTCCTCTATCGCTACCTCGGCGGCGACGCCGAAAACGCTGACGGCCGCGCCCTCGCCGCGCTGCTGCAAAGGGTCCGCGAGCAGGAACGCACGCGCCCCCTCGTGCTCGCGGTCGAGCGGTGGCTCCACGCCAAAGACGGCGGCGAGGAGGCTCGCGGTGCCGCCGCGGCCGCGCTGGATCAACTCCGCGGCGACCGCCTTGCCGCGTATGCCCCTCCGTCTTCTCCGTCGCGTGAACCAACGGCGGTGGGGGTGACGCCGTGACCTTCCTTCACCCCTGGGTCCTGCTGCTCCTCGCCGTTCCGGTGCTGCTCCTGTGGGCCGTGATCGGCCGCAACGCGGGTGTCGTGCTTCCTGTTGATCACCAAACACGCGGCCGTGGAACTGGTGCCTGGCTCCGCTGGCTCCTCGGCGCGTTCGAAGTCGTCCCGCTCCTCCTCCTCGCCGCGGCACTCGTGATGCTTGCCGGGCCGCAAACACTCCAGAAGCCGCGCGCCGAGCGACTCCTCACCAACATCCAGATCGCCCTCGACGTCTCCGGCAGCATGTCTGGCCCGCGCTACCGCATGGCCTCAAAGGCGATCACCGACTTCACTACGGCCCGCGAAGGCGACGCGCTCGGCCTCACCATGTTCGGCTCGCACCAGATCCGCTGGATCCCCCTCACCAAAGACCTCAACGCCATCCGCAACGCGATGCCCTTTGCCGACCCCGAGCACCAGCCCATCCACATGAGCGGCACGTCGATCGCCGCCGCTCTGCGTTTCTGCAAAGCCAACATGGAGGCCGAGGCCTTGCAGGGCGACCGCCTCATCCTCATGGTCAGCGATGGCTTCAGTTCCGACCTCGACGCCGGTGAGAACCTCAAGGTCGCCGAAGAGCTCAAGTCCGCCGGCATCACGCTCTACCACATCCACGTCGCAGAGGATGCCATCCCCGGCGAGGTCGTCGACATGGCCGACGCGACCGGCGGCGGCGCCTTCGCCGCGACCGACGCCGACAGCATCAAACAGGTCTTCCGCCACATCGACAAGATGAAGCCCGCGCGATTCGCGCAGGCCGGCACCATCCCGATGGACTACTTCCGCCCCTTCGCTATCGCCGCCGTCGTTCTCGCCGGCCTCCACACCTTGGGCCTTCTCTTTGCGAGGTACACACCGTGGTGACCGCATGGATCATCGCGGGCGTCGTCGCGGGCCTGGTCGCCTTGGCCGAGCATCTGCACGCGCAGCGTACCGCGCGTGTCGCCCGCCTCGCCTTCGGTCCAACCGGCAAGCCCGCGCGCTGGGCGATGGCCGCGCCGATCGTTCGCATCCTCGGCCTCGCCGCTGCCGCGTGGGGTGCCACGGTGCTGCTCAACTACGACCCCGTCGGCGGCGACCAGACGCCCGCCCCGCGCACATCCAAGCAGTTACTCATCGCTCTCGACGTCTCCCCCAGCATGCTCATCAAAGACGCCGGGCCCGAGGCCGAAAAAGTCTCTCGCAGCCAGTGGGCCGGCAAGGTCGTCCAGGGCGTGCTCGACCGCCTCGACATGAAGCAGACCCGCATCACCCTCGTCGCCTTCTACACCAAGGCGATGACCGTGCTGCAGGATACCACCGACAAGAACGTCATCTCCAACATGTTCGACGGTCTGCAGCTCCACGTCGCCTTCGATCCAGGCAACACCGACCTCGCCTCCGGCGTCAACAGCGCCCTGCAGATCGCCCGCCCCTGGGCCCGCCGGTCCACGACGCTCATCGTCATCAGCGACGGCGATGCCAAGAGCGACCTCGGGCAGGTCACGCTCCCGCCTGCGATCGCCGACGTCATCGTGATCGGCGTCGGCGACCCCAATAAGGCCACCGTCGTCTCCGGCCACAGTTCAAAGCAGGAAGCACTCTCGCTCAAAACACTCGCCGCGAGGCTCAACGGCCTCTACCACGAGGGCAACCGCCTCCACCTCCCCAGCGATGTCCTCAAGAAGCTCTCGATGATCACGCCCAACGGCGGCAACGATCTCGGCCTCCGCGATGCCGCGCTGATCTCCCTCGGCGCCGGCGCATCGCTCAGTGCCCTCATTGGTCCCGCGCTCGCCCTCTTCGGCCTTACCCGCGCCCATGCGCGTAGCCGCCGCCCGTCCGCCAACGCCGCCCGTTCATCCTCACTCCCAAGCGAGGCTCTCACATGATCCTCAAACGAGTCGCATGGTCCGTCTGGGCGCTCCTCCCTGTCGCCGCGCTGGCGTACCACTTCGGCCCCGGCCAGCGCGCGTACACCGAAGACCGCGCCGGCGACCTCCTCGCCCAGGCCCGAGTTCTCGATGCCGCCGCCGAGTCCGCGCAGGACGACGCCTACGCCGCCCACCTCGCCGCCCTCAAAGCCCGCAACGCAGCGATCGCCAACAGCTCAAGCGAGACCGCCGCGACCGCAAAGACCGCCGCCGATGCTGAAGACGCGGCCTACACCCGCGCCGCCAGCGCCTGGACGGCCACCGCCGACAAGCTCAAAGAGGCGCACGACCTCCTCACCACCTCCGGCTCCGAGAAGGCCCAAACCGTCCGCATCGCTCGCGATCGCGCGTCATCCGCAGCGGTGCGATCGGCGAGGGTGTCAACGACCTCGAAGTAATGCTCGACAGCCTCGCCGATGCAGGCCAGTCCACCGGCCCGCTCGCCGATCAGGCCCGCGACGAAGCCGCCACCGGCTACTACTACGGCGCTCGCCTCCTCCGCGCCTCCGGCAAGCCCGCTTCAGAATGGCGCGAAGTCTCCGGCCAGGCCCGCCAGAACTTCCGCTACCTCGCTGAGACCGCCGGCTCAGATGACGCGAAGGCCGCCGACCGCCAGAAGAATCTCGAGCTCGTCCTTAATCTCGAGCAGAGCAGCAGCGAAGACCTACAAGCCAAACCCCTTCCCAAGTACAGCCCGCGCAAGGGCGCCGAAGGCCTGCGTCCTGGCGATCGCGCAGGCAAGACCAAGCGCCCGCCGCGCAAGAAATCGGATGCACGCGGCGCCGGCGGCACCGGCGACATCGAAGGCGGTTGGTAAACCGCACGCTATCGGAGCAACCATGACCATCAACCACTCCATCCGCACGGCCCGCGCGATTTCCGCCGCTGCAGGCCTCACCCTCGCGTGCTCGGTCTCGCTCGCGCAGACCGTCATGCCGGCGATCCCCATCGGTTCCGTCCGCACCTCCGTCAAGGGCGCCGCGCCAGTCGCGCCCGTCACAGAGCAGCCTGCGGGTCCCGGCGATGCTGCCCCAGCCGACGGCGGCGCAACCGCCGCGCCGATCGCTGGCCCTCAGCCCACGCTCTCCAAGGAAGAGATCGCCGACCTCAAGGCCCAGCTCGAAGCCCTGCCCAAAGACGAGCAGGACGCCATGAAGGCCTACTACAAAGACCTCGGCCTCGACCTTGACCAACTCCTCGGCTACGCCGCCGCCACCAGCGCCGAAGCCATGCGCACGCAGCAGACCGTCGCCGCGATGCGCGAGCTCGACTTCGCCCGCACGCCGCAGAACGTTCTCGCCGCGCGCTCCAAACTCGGCTTCGGCCAGGTGCCGATGCCCAACATCGCTACCGCCAAGGGCCCTGACATCGCCCGCTGGCTCCACCTGCAGGTCATGGCTGGCGAGTGGGGGACCCTCGCCACCTACTTCGCCGAGCGTTCCAAGCCCGAGGCGCAGGCTGTCTACTCCGCCATCCTCCAGTCGCTCAACCGCGGCAACTCCGGCCTGCTCCCCGAAGAAGTCCTCGCCTTCGCCGACGCCTGCCCCGAAGACCCCAAGCCCTGGCAGCTCACCGCGTTCGCGAACATGCTCAAGAGCGCGGCCGACGAAAACAGCCCCGGCCCCATGCTTGCCCGCATCAAAGAGGGAACCAACCTCTTCGGCTCCGCCGACGCCGCAAAGCGCCGCCGCACCGTAGACCTCCTCGCCGGCGCCGGTCTCGTGCAGCAGGCGTACGAGTACCTCCCTTCGCTTGAAGAAGCCCGCGCCGCCGGCGACGGCGAACTCGTCCTCGTCCACGGCCGCTACCGCGCCGACCTCGCGTCCAAAGCCGCCGCGGGTGACCCGCAGGGCGACGCCGACCGTACCGCCGCCTGGAGTCTCTTCACCGAGGTCTCGCTCATGGACCGCGCTTCTCAAGCCGCGCGTCAGGAGGCGATCAAGCAGTCCGTCGCCCTGATGAACCGCATGCCCCGCGCCCAGGTCACCCCCTGGCTCCGTGCGGTCTTCGCCAACGACACCCTCGGCCCCGCCGCGCTCCAGGCCATCGCCCTTTCCGCCGCCAGCGTCGGTGATGCCAACAAGGACGAAGAGCAGCGAGCCCAGGCCATCCTCTCCCTCAAAGAATCCGTCGACGTCCTTCTTGAGCGCAAGGACCTCGATCAGTCGGTCCTCCGCATTCCCATGCGCATGCTCACCGCTGCGCTGGTGACCGAAATGGAGAATGCCGTCGCGCAGAAAGGACGCCAGCGCACGATTGCGAAGGAAGCCCAGCTCCTCCTCCGCGCAATTCCCAGTAAAGAGTGGTTCAACGCCCTCGAGCCCTCACTTGCCGCACGTGCCGGGCGCGCTTGCATCGGCATTGCCACCATCGCCGATGAGACCGACCTCGCCCTCAACCTCCTCGCCGACGCCGTTACCCGCACGCCTGAAGCGGCCGTCCCCATCGCCGACTCGTTCCTCAAAACCTGGGAAATGCGCCTCTCGCCCAAGAGCGACATCGACCAGGACATGATGATCTACTACTTCTGGCGCGATGCGATCGCCCAGGCTCCGCTCACTCGCGGCCGCCAGCGCCGCAACCTCGAGCGCCTCGGCCGCCTCATCGACACCCTCGCCGCCGCGAAGGTCGACGCTCGCACGCTCCCCTCGCTCGCTCCCGCCTTCAAGGCCTGTCACGGCGTCACCGAGGTCTACGACGTCGCCGACATCACGCGCGTCTTCGGCCCCATCGACCAGATCCCCGGCCCCGCCGCCGCTTCGCTCGCCGCCACCATGGCCGCGAGCCTCAACGGCGACTGGCGCAACCGTGCCGCCCAGGTGCAGCAAGGCGTCAAACGCACCGACACCGAGATCGCCCAGCTCGTCGACAAGGGATACGGCATCGCGATCCAGCTCATCGACAGCGCAATCGCCCGCCAGCCCGAGTCGTGGCGCTACGCCGTCGTCAAAGCCGGCCTCACCTACGACCGCCTCCAGTTCCGCATCGCCCAGAAGAAAGCGGGTGACTCAGCAAAGCAGGCAGAGCTGAAGGCACAGGCCTTCGCCGCCTTCGAGCAGGCCGCGGGCCGTTACGCCGCTTCGATTGCCGCAGGCAGCGAGCGCGAAGACGTCGGTGTCTACGAGCGCTGGTTCGGCGCCGCGATGGGCACCAGCCAGCTCAACTTCATCGCCGTTGACGACCTTCCCACCGAAGGGGCCGATGCCCCCAAGGACGACCAAGTCGAGCGCATCCGCAAGGCGATTGCGTCGCTCCCTCCCGAGGCCGCCTTCCGTCATACCAGCGACTTTGCCCGGGTCATCGGCAGCGCCGTCTCGCGCGCTGACCCGGAGGTCAAGCCGCGCCTCGTCAACCAGGCCCTCCGCATCATCGGCAACCACCCCGCCGGCGCCTCGCTCCGCTCACTACAGGAGCTCTACCGCGACCTGGTGAAGGACGAGCTCAAGCTCCGCATGACCATCGACGGCGACGACCGCGTCGGCACCGGCCGCCAGTTCGGCGTGCTCCTCTCGCTCCGCTTCACCAACTCCGTCGACCGCGAGACCGGCGGCTTCTCGAAATACCTCCAGACCAACGCCTTCGTCCGCGTCGGCCGCCAGTATCAGGAAGTGAACTTCCGCGAGAAGCTCCAGAAGAACATCGAGACCGCCCTCGGCAAGGGCTTCACTGTCGAGTCCATCGGCTTCTTCGACCCGTTCATGCCCCCCCGCGGCGTCACCGAATCCGGCCAGGACGGCTGGCTCGAAAAGCCGATGGCCTACGCCGTCGTCAGCCGTAAAGACCCGGCCGCCGACCGCCTGCCGCAGGTGACGATGGACATGCAGTTCGAGGACCAGACCGGCCCGGTCACCCTCGTGCTGCCCAGCAACACGCCGCCGATCGGCGTCGGTGGGCCGGCAGTCGCCGACTCCGCCGCGCAGCGCCCCGTCTCCGATCTCAAGATCACCATGGTCGCCGACCCGCGCGACGCCCGCGACCGCGAGAAGGACCGCACCATCAAGCTCGAAGTCTCCTTCCGCGGCAAGGGCGCAGTCCCCGACCTCCGCGAAGCCATCCTCGGCATCGACAACGCCATCGACGGCTACAAGATCGAAGACAAGGGCGTCGAGGCCAAGCCCACGCTCGTCATGCAGGAGGGCGAAGCCTCCACCTCGCGCTGGGGCTGGGGCCCGCAGAAGCCGCCCGAGGGCGGCTATCCCGAGCCCGACGCCAACGGCATCTACCGCTTGAACGTCGAGCGCAACTGGGTCATCACTTACACGCCCAGTGGCCCGTCACAGGGCAACGTCTTCACCATGCCCAAGCTCAAAGACGGCGTGAAGGCAACGGTCGACGCCCGCTACTTCTCCGACATGGATCTCGTTCCCGTGCAGGCCGGCCTCGTCCGCGTCGACGGCCGCAACCCGTGGACGCTCCCGGTCGCGATTGGCGCATCGGTCATCGCGATCGCCGGCGGTTTCTTCGCCTGGAAGCGCCTCCGCAAACCCGCCGCGCCGCAGACTGCCGGCGCCTTCGTCATCCCCGAACACATCACCCCGCTCAACGCCGTCATGACCCTCCGCCGCCTGCAGTCCGAGCGAGCCACTGCCCTCGACGAACCACGCCGCTCGCAGCTCGAGCGCGACATCGCCGAGATCGAGCTCAAGTACTTCGGCCCGGCCCAAGGCGCGGCCCCCACGCCCAACGGCGACCTGAGCGCCGTGCTTAAGCGGTGGTCGTCGTCAGTGGTGAGTTGATCGGAAGACAGGTGGACAATGAGGCTTCTCTTTACCTCATCACCGCATCGTCGAGACGAACTTCTTTGAACGAGCATTGACGACGTCGTGACCGGGCAGTATAGTTCGGTAATTGTTTGGAGTCTCCCGTGCCCAGTGCTGACGCAGTAGCCCGTTACTTTCTGTGGCTCGCAAACGAGTCCGAGGAAGAGCCTGCGCTCATCACACAGATGCAGCTCCAGAAGCTCGTCTATCTCGCGCAAGGTTGGAGTCTCGGCGTTCGCGGCAAGCCGCTTTTCGATGAGCGCATCGAAGCATGGGTCCACGGTCCAGTCACGCCAAGTCTTCGCCCGTCATTCGCGAGTTACAACCAAGCTCCGATCGCGGTGAGTGAAGCAAATCCAGGCGACTCGCTTACGCCCGATGAGCGGCACCACATCCACAGCGTGTGGGATATGTACAGCATGTATTCTGCCGCGTACCTGCGCGACCTGACGCATCGTCAGTCGCCTTGGAAAAACGCACGCAAAGACGTCCCGACCGACGCTCGCAGCAATGCCGAGATCCCGCAGGCAGACATGGCCGCGTGTTTCAAGGACGAGTATCGGCGGTACCTCTCTAAGCGAGGCATCGACCCCGTCGCTTTGGACAGGTCGTCACGGCAGGCGAGCCAAGACCATCTGCCGACGCTCGACCTGACGACGGGCAAGGTCCGTGAATAAGGAAATTCGGCTCACGCGCGACGCGTTGGAGCAGTATCGTGCATTTGACGCGTCGATGCAGTTGGAGCTGCGCGAACACGTGGTGCTCATTGCCGATGATCCACTCGCGCTGCTGAGGCGCGTGTTCTCTGATCGCGCAACAACGCGACTCGTTTATGAGTATGGCTCAGAGTGTGCGCATGACATCGCCGTCCACCTGACGTTCGAATTGAACGAGCACAACCTCGTGTTGATCGACATCCGGTCATTCGCCGATGGCTTTGGCGAAGCCTGAATCGCAATGGCTCAGAACTCCGCCTGCTTCGGCGCCCGCGGGAACGGAATCACATCCCGGATGTTCCCCATGCCCGTCACGAACTGGATGAGCCGCTCAAAGCCCAGCCCGAACCCCGCGTGCGGAGTCGTGCCGTAGCGCCGCAGGTCGCGGTACCACCAGTACTCCTTCATCGGCAGGCCCATCTCGTTGATGCGCTCGTCGAGCTTCTCCAGCCGCTCTTCGCGTTGGCTGCCGCCGATGATCTCGCCGATCCCCGGCACCAGGATGTCCATCGCGCTCACGGTCTGGCGATCCGGCTCGCAGTCGTCGTCAAGCCGCATGTAGAACGCCTTGATCCCCTTGGGATAGTTCGTCAGGATCACCGGCTGCTTGAAGTGCTCCTCGGTCAGGAAACGCTCGTGCTCGCTCTGCAGGTCCGTGCCCCACTTGACCGGGTACTCGAACTTCTTGCCGCTCTTGATCGCGTCTTCGAGGATCTTCACGCCCTCGGTGTACGTCACGCGAACAAACGGCTTCTCGATGATCAGCTTCAGCCGGTCGATCGCGGTCTTCTCGATGCGCTGCGCGAAGAACGCCATGTCGTCGGCACGTTCCTCAAGCACCGTGGTGAAGAGGAACTTCAGCATCTCCTCCGCCAGCTTCGCGTCATCGGCCAGGTTCGCAAAGGCGATCTCCGGCTCGATCATCCAGAACTCGGCCAGATGCCGCGACGTGTTGCTGTTCTCGGCACGGAACGTCGGCCCGAACGTGTACACGCGGCTCAGCGCCATGCAGTACGTCTCGACGTTGAGCTGGCCCGACACCGTCAGGTGGCTCTCCTTGCCGAAGAAGTCCCCCGAGTGATCGACCTGTCCGTACGTCCACGGCGCCATCGCCGGCTTGGCTGCAAGGTCGGCGCAGTGTTTCGCTGCTTCGGCCGTCTGCGCCTCCTTCGCCACGCGCGGCAGCGGACGCATCAAGTCCAGCGTGCTCACCTTGAACATCTGGCCCGCACCCTCGCAGTCGCTCCCGGTGATGATCGGCGTGTGCACGTAGTAGAACCCGCGCTCGTGGAAGAACCGGTGCACCGCCATCGCCAGGCAGTGCCGCACGCGAGCCACCGCGCCGAACGTGTTGGTGCGCACGCGAAGGTGCGCCACCTCGCGCAGGTACTCCATGCTGTGCGGCTTGGGCTGAATCGGATACGTGTCGGGGTTCTCCACCCACCCGATCACGCGGATCGTCTCGGCCGCGATCTCGTTGCCCCCCTTGGGGTTCTGCACGATGGCACCGTCGCACTCGATCGCCGCGCCTGTCGGCAGCTTGCTGATCTCGCTGGCGTAATTGGCCAGCGTGCCGGGCACCACGAGCTGGACGGTGTCAAAGCACGTCCCGTCGTGCAACGCGACGAACGACAACCCGCCCTCCGCCTTGCTGTCGCGCCGGGTGCGAACCCACCCCTTCACCGTCACCTTCGTTCCAACCGGCGCCTTCAGAGCGTCAACCACTTTCAGCCAAGCCATGCCCGATCTCCTGAATCAAACGAGGCCCTGGCGCAAGCCTGGGCTTTGCCTCGACGAGGCCCATGCGCAAGCTTGGGCTCCGCCATAGAGCGGCGATGGTAGTGCCCCCGACAAACGAGGCCCTGGCGCAAGCCTGGGCTGACCTCCCGCCGCTCTCAACGCTTGAAATCCCGCATCTTCACCGCCGCTCACCAACCATCTCGCACTACTTACGACCAGCTCGGGCTCGCGCCGCGAGCCTCGTACCCTCCCCCGTGCGTCTCGCCCTCTTCACCGACACCCTCGGCGACGTCAACGGCGTCTCGCGCTTCCTTACCACCCTCGCCGCCCATGCCCACCGCAACGACCTCCCGCTGCGGATCATCACCTCTACCCGTTTCACGCTCCCTGACCTCCCCACGATCGTCAATATCTCCCCGCGTTTCGACGCCCCGCTCCCCCGTTACCCCCAGCTCCGCCTTGCCCTCCCTTCCCGCCGCGCGCTGGCCCGAGCCGCCGACGCCTTCCACCCCACGCACGTCCACGTCTCCACGCCCGGCCCCATCGGCCTCCTCGGCCGCGCGTACGCCCTCAAACGCCGCCTCCCCCTCGCCGCGACGTACCACACCGACTTCCCCGCTTACATCGACCACCTCTTCAACCACGAGTCTCTCACCGCCGCCACGCGCACCGCGATGCGTTGGTTCTACGGCCCCGCCCGCACCATCTTCTCCCGCTCCGCTGACTACGCCCATCGCCTGCAAGCAATGGGATTCAACGAAGACCGCCTCGCAAGACTGCGCCCCGGCATCGACTTGGAGTTGTTCTCCCCTCCTTCTCCCGGCTCTGCGGGAGACCGTGCTCTCGGGAGCGAAGCGCACGAGAGCCGGAAGTCGAGTAGTACGCGCAGCGTCAACAACTTCACAAGCTCTGGGCGGGCGGATGAGGGTGCCTCAATGTGCCACACCTTCGCCGCGCAGCGGCAAGGTGTGGAGTTCGTCGCCCCCCCCCTCCACCTCCTCTACGTCGGCCGCCTCAGCATCGAAAAGAACCTCCCCTTCCTCGCCGCCATCTGGCCTCGTACCCACGCCGCCCTCCGCGCCTCGGGGATCGACGCAACACTCACCTTCGCAGGCGAAGGTCCTTATGCGAGCGAACTCCACCGTGCACTCGCCCACCACAACGCCTACTTCCCCGGCGTCCTCCGCGGCGCCGCGCTCGCCGATCTCTACCGCTCCGCCGACATGTTCCTCTTCCCGTCAACCACCGACACCCTCGGCCAGGCGGTGATGGAAGCCCAGGCCTGCGGCGTCCCGTGCCTCATCTCTCGAATAGGCGGCCCGCGCGAGATCACCCTTCCCAATCGCACGTCGCTCGCGCTGCCGATCAACCCCGCGGCATGGCACAACGCCATCCTCGCTCTCGCGGCCGACGCCGACCGCCGCGCAGCCATGTCCCACGCCGCGGCTCAGCACGGAGCCACATTCCCCTTCGCCGCAAGCGCGAGCATTTCTGGTCCACCCACCAGCGCGAGGGCGTGCCGAACCGGTAGCGCCGGTGCCAACCAAGGTTCAGAGCGATCTGCGCACGGTCCTCACGCCAGCAAGCCCGGCACGGCCTTGCCTTTAGCGTCCTTGGTCACGTAGACCGGCCGCCCCTCCGTCACGTTCGACGCCTTGGGTCCGATTCCCATCGCGGTGTAGATCGTCGCGTGCGCGTCAATCACCTTCACCGGGTCTTCGACCGCGAGCATGGGGTGGCGCTGCGCCGTCTTGCCGTACGCGATGCCGCGTTTGAATCCGCCGCCGAAGAAGAGCATCGTGTTGCACGTGCTGAAATGCCCGTGGAACCCGTACTGCTTCTCCTCAGTCAGCACCAGGCTCTCGCCCGTGTGCTTTTCGGATGCCCCTTCGGCCTCCGTCCCCGCCGCGGGTGAACTGGCGATCGTGCGTCCGAACTCGGTGCCGATCACCACCAGCGTGCGGTCGAGCATGCCGCGCTCGTGCAGGTCGGTGATGAGTTGGGCGATCGCGCTATCGATCTGCTTCTTCATCTCCACCATGCGCGAGGCGCCGTTCTCGTGCATGTCGAAGCCCTTGAAGGGCCCGTACTGATACTCCACCTGCACGTACCGCGCGCCCGCCTCCACCAGTCGGCGAGCCAGCAGCAGCCCCTTGCCGAATCGCTCGCCGTTGTAGTACGTTTTGTCCGCCACTTCGCCCGCAGCGATCCGCGGCTTGTACGCATCGAGCGTCGCCGCCGACTCGTTCGAGAAGTCGAACGCCGCTTTCACCGGCGAGTCCATCATCGCCCGCGCATCGGCCATCATCTTGCGAACGGCGTCGGCCGTGTTCGAATCGACGAGTGCCTTGTCCGCAAGCTCGTTGAGCCGGCCCATCAGCATCTGTCGCCGGTCGAGCCGCGTGCCGGTCATGCCGGGCGCAACGTTCAGCGTCGCAAGCCCTGCGCCGGGATCGGGAATCATGAACGGCGCCGCCGTCGGCCCGAGGAACCCGGGGCCCAGGTACTCGGCGATGAACTGCCGTTCCGAGTCGCTCGTGTCGATGTCGCGCCCGATGTAGATGTACTCGGGCACCAGCGGGTGCCGCCGGCCCAGCGCTTTGCCGCACAACGCACCCATGCTCGGTGCCTTGAAGCCCGCGGGGTGGATGTACCCGGTCATCAGCGCGTACTGAGCACGCAGGTGCACCGCGCCGAACATCACGTCGCTCGTCAGCGTGCGGAGGATGCACCCCTTGTCCATCACCGATGCGACGCGCTCGAGCCCCGCGCCGATCCGCACGCCCTCGGCCGCGGTCGGGATCGACTCGCACGTGCCCAGCAGCTCGCTCCCCTTCATCCCCGCCTTGAACGGCGTGAATGCCTTGGGGTCCCACATGTCCGTCTGCGCCATGCCGCCGGGCAGAAAGATGTAGATGCACGAGTCCGCACGCGCGGGCGGAGCATCAGGATCCTTCTCCGTCGCGTCGTGCGCCGTCGGATCAATGAGCCGCCCGCGCCCCGCAGCCCCGGCGCGCGCCGCAAGCCCCCCCGCAGCAAGCGCCGCCGCACCAACCACAAACTCGCGCCGATCAATCGCCATCGCGTTCCTCACCGGATGAACTGGAACTCCGGACCTGACACCACCGCCCACAGCACGTCCTGCACGCCTTCCTCTGTCACCTTGTCGCCAAGATACGACGCCACCGCCGCACGTTCCGCGTCACTCGGCTCGCGGCACAGCATCGCGCGATAGATCAGCGACGCAGCGCCCGTCCCATCACTCGCAACCGCCTTGGTCACAAGCGGTCCCTTCTTCAGCAGGCCCGCGAACTCCTCGCCGTTGAGCAGCTCGAGCCCCTGCACGACCGACGTCTGGTCCGACCGACCGGTGCTCACCTCGTTCCGCGTCGCCGCGCGTCCCAATGCGCGGCTCAGGCCCGTCGAATCCTGGCTGTGGTAGAGCCGGGCCTTCGGATCAAGCTGCTGCGAAAGGCCCACGCGCACGCTGTCGATGAGCTGCTCCGCCGTCAGCCGGCGCAGCGACGGCGACCGGAAGTGCCGCGACTTCAGCGGGTCGCCGATGTCGAAGAACTCCTCAAGCGTCGGGTCATACGCCGCCTGATACGCGCGGCTGTTCATGATGAGCCGGATCGTCCGCTTAAGGTCATACCCGCCGCCGCCCCGCGAGAAATCGTCGGCCAGCCACGCAAGCAATTCCGGGTTGCTCGCGGGCCACTCCTCGCGCCAGTCGTCCGCCGGCTCGATGAGCCCCTGCCCCATGTACCGCTTCCACAACCGGTTGACGATCGACCCCGCGAAGCGTGGGTTGAGCGGGTCGGTGAGCAACTGCGACACCCGCGTCATCCGTCCGTTCTCATCCGCCGGAACCTGGTCGGGCGCACCCTCGATCGGGAACGGGAAGACCGCGCCGACCGAACGGCCGAGTTTCTTCTCGCACCGCACTACTTCCATGTCACCCGTGCCGAAGAACGACGCGAACCCGAAGAACCGATCCTGCGGCCACTCGGTGTTCTCAAAGTGGTTGTGGCACGTCGCGCACTTCATCGCCGTGCCAAGGAACACCTGGCTGATCGCCGCGGCCGATTGCAGCCGGTCCATCGGCGTCTCATTGAGCACGATGTGAGCCCGCACCGTGCCGCCGTTCACGCCGCCGCGCTCGGGCTTCTTGTACCCCGGCAGCGCCGGGTCGAGCATCTGCGCCACGAACACGTCGTACGGCCGGTTCTCAACGAACGCCTTGCGGATGAACGCCGTGTAGTCGCCGTGCGTCGCCATGCCGCCGTTTGAGTTGTGCGGCGTGCTCGCCAGCGCATCCTCCCAGAAGACGGTCCAATGGTCGGCGTAGTCCTCGTTGCGCATCAGCAGCGCGTCGATCAACTTCGCCCGCTTGTCCGGCGACGCATCCGCGAGGAACTTCGACGACTCCTCGAGCGTCGGCGTCACGCCGATCAGGTCCAGGTAGACCCGGCGCAGGAAGACGCTGTCACTGCACGCCACCCATGCGCGTGTCTCGCCCCCATCTTCCGACTCGGCCGCGAGCAGGAACCGGTCAATCGGGTTGCTCCCCGCGTCCGGCATGTCGGGCACCGCGGGGGCGGCGGGCATCAGCATGAGCCGCGCCGTTCGCCGGGCGATCAGCGCCGTCTCGTCACCGGGTGCAAACGACGCGGGCGAGAGCGGGTCCGGCAGCGTCATCGGCTGCTGGATCGTCTGCGCCGAAGCGACCTGAGCTACGAACAGAATGCAAGCCGCGGTCCGCACCGTCGTTCTCCTGTGGAGAGGCCCGAGGAAAGACAAGGGCCGAAAGACGAATAAGAGTAGAAGACCAGTCTACACGAACCCCGCCCAACCGCAAGCCGCATCCGGCTCTGATCGTCCGGCGTAAGGACCGGTACACCTCTGGTCGTCCGCGCCCATGCCCATCGCCGTGCATGTCCAATCCGAGCCTTTCACGCAGCGACCGCTGAGCATGCGCCGGCGAGTCGGCCGGATGTGGCGGCGTCTGGCGTGCATTGCGGGAGCGGAGGGAATGGGTGCTTTCCTGAAGGGGCTTCTGCTGCTCGACGCGATCGCCGTCGCAGGCGTCTGCGCGGCTGGCACCCAGATGCGGTCTGTCGTCGGATCGGTGCTGTCGTTTCCCCTCGTAATGATGCAGGGCCGCATCTGCCATACCGGGCCGCTCTGGGAGGTGCTCGTCGCCAAGAAAGACTCAAGCGGGACGTGGACGGTCGCTCCGCAACTGACCGAGCAGGAGTTCTACGACACGCGAATCCACTGGGCCGAGACCCCCCAAGATCCGACCGTTGCGCACGTACTTATCCGCCGGCGACTCGACTCAGGCTCGTTCGGACTGTGGACACCGGTTGTCTTCCGCGACGCCGGACGACGAGTGCGCGTCGTGCCGTCGCCGGCCGGGCTTGCGCTGGGTGAGGAGACGGCCATCCGTGCTTCGGCGATGCAGGCAGTAGCGGTCATGTCTGCGCCAGGCTCAAAGTGCGCATGGTCCGCCGCGTACTCGCCGTGGGAGCAGCGAGAAATCGATGCCGCTCTCGCCGGCGGTTCTCCCACGGTCTATCGCGTGATGCCCTTGGGTGTCGCTAACGAGTGCGCCGTCGGCGCGGGGATCGTGCTTCTGTGCGCCGGCCACCCACGCCGTGACCGGCGACGCCAGGCGGCCAAAGCGGCGAGAGCGCTCCGCGAGCTGGCCCCGCGCACGCAATGCCGGGCCTGCGGCTACGCGCTGGCCGGGTTGCCGAGCGACGCGTACGGAGAGCGCGTGTGCCCTGAGTGTGGAAAACCCAACGGCGAGTCTTTCTGAAGTGGTTTGCAGAGACAAACGCTCGCAAAACAATCTGCATGTACGCGCGGAAATCGTGAAACAAAACCGGCTTTGCATATACGGCCCGTGGCGGGCTTTACAGACGCGCGCGGCGGGGAGGACCCGGAGGCCTGCCCGCATCGCGCGGCGAGCTTGTGCGCAAAAGGCCAAAAGTCAAGCCGCGGAGGCCTGTTTTCCCCCGCGAAGGGGATGTGAATTTCGCGCGAGCCGGAACACAAATCCGTATGCCTGGCGAGCGTGTCAGAGCCCGAAGCGTGAGCGAGGGAGGCGGCAGGAGGCTCTGCGACTGCCGCGCTTTTCTGAGCCAAACGGCCGACTCGCCGAGCCTCGTCGGCCTCCCTCGCTCACGCTTCGGGCTCTGACCAAATGAGGCGTCACTTCACCAGCGCCGGCTCAGTGTCGTGCTTCTCCGAGGGCTTCGGCGCGGTCTTGGCGGCCGTCTTGTAGAGGTCGCCCTGAGCCGGATAGTGAATCGCGTGTCCCATGCCGGAGATGATCTTGATCTCGGCTTTGATCGTGTTGTCCGGATCGAGTTCCTTCAGGGTTGCAGCAAGCTTCTCGACGGCGCTGTTGAGGTAGAAGTTGTCGGCACTCCCCGCGTAAACGTGCAGCTTGCCGACGAGCTTGGGGCTCAGCGTCTTCCACTCGTTGCGGATCTTGAGGGTGATGTCGTACGGCTCCCACGCTTTGGCCGTCTGCGGGTCGACTGCGCCGGTCGCGCGGTCGAAGAGCGGGCGCGGCTCGCCGTCGGCGCCCTTCGGTGAGAAAACAGCCTCGAAGCTGCGCACCTGGCCGCCGGGCCCGAGAGCGGACTCCATCGCGACGAACGACTTGTAGAAAAGAATGGGATGGTCGCTGTCGCGAGCGATCGGGCGGGGCTTGCCCTGCTCGTCGGTGTACATGTTCACGCCGGGTGAATACAGGTTGATCGTCTGGAAGTCGCGGAAGTCGACCGGGTCGGGCGAGTGCGACCAGCAGCCGGCGAAGGTGTCGGGATAGGCGACCTGCAACCAGAGACTCGACCAGCCGCCCGATGAGATGCCAGTGACAAAGCGGCGCGCGGCTGCCTGCTGCGGCGTCGCGCCCGATGCGCCGGCCGGGCCGTGGAACTGCTTCTCGATCGCCGGGATGAGCTCTTCGGTCAGTGCGCGGCCCCACGGGCCGGTGTTGGCCGAATCGGCGAAGACGCTGTGCCCCCAGTGGTTGGTCGGGTCGGGCACGATGCTGATGACCTTGCTCATCGCACTGTCGTCGTCGTCTCCATTGCGGCGGAACATGTTGGCGGTCTGGTGATCGCCGCCGAAGCCGGTGATGAAGTAGACAGCCGGCCAAGTCTCGTGACTGTCAGCCGACCAACCGGTGGGCAGCGCAACGCCGGCGTGAAGCGTGATCTCGCGACCGTGGAAGTCGGAGAGGAGTTTGCTCTTGATCGAGAAGTACTTGATGTTGCCCGACTCGCGCGGCGTCTTCTCCTTCGCCTGGCGGTCGAGCGTGAGCGCGAGCGGCTCCTTCGGCGGCCAATCCACTTTCTGCGGCTTGCTGTAGAGGTCGCCCGCGCCCTGGCCGGGGACGAAATGGTCGCGGTTGCGGCGCAACGCCCTGCACGGTGTACGTGCCCGCCGGAAGCTTGCTCAGATCCTCAGGAAACATGTACTGCGGATGCGAGAGGTCGATCGGCGTGCCCGGCGCGGCGTCCTTCACCTCGAGCGAGTAGATGTTGGGCGGGTGGAACCAGTCCTCCATCGAGCCGCGCGGGTTGTCGGACGAGTTCGAGAGGACGAGATAGACGCGCCCGGTGTACGGGCTGTCCTGCAGGTCTTTCGGAAGCGTGACGGTGACCGTCGGATCGGCCAGAGCGATCGAGACGACCGCGGCGTGGAGGATCAACGCGGAGAACTGAGCAGTGCGCATGGTGGGCTCGCAGAAATGCGGTCAGGTGCCGCGGGTGTTGCCAAAGAGCTCGATGTGCAGGCGTGGACAATACCGGAAGCCGCGCTGCAGGCACAAGTCGGCGACTTCGCGGCGGCGCTGCGGAGAAGGGATGGTGACGCCTTCGGGCATCAGGAGGATGTCGGACGGAGTCCAGCCTGTCAGCTTCTCGAGGAGAGCGTCAATCTCGGGCATGTCGTTCGAAGTTGAGACGACGAACTTGAGCTGATGATCGCCGGGTGCGTTCAGCAGTGCCTGGAGCGACGTGATGTTGAGGCGGCGCTGTTCGTGGCGAGCGGCCCACACACCGGAAGGATCGCGCGGGTCGTTGCGCGGCGTGGAGTGAGCGAGCTTGGGGCTGATGCTCCAGAGGTCGGCGTGTGGGAGCGGTGACGGAGCCAGCGTGCCCGCGGTCTCGATCGTGACGTGGATGCCGGCGTCGCGCAACGCGTGCGTCAGCGGGAGGAGCGCGGCAAAGAGCATCGGCTCGCCGCCGGTGAGGACGGCGTGACGTGCGCGGCTCGCTTTGGCTTCGGCGATCAGATCGGCGAGCGTGCGACGTGTGCCCTCGGGGTTCCAGCTCGCGTAGGGCGTGTCGCACCACACGCAGCGGAGGTTGCAGCCGCTGGTGCGGAGGAACCACGACTTGACGCCGGTGAGCTTCCCCTCGCCTTGGAGAGAGACGAAGGTCTCCGAGACGGGGAGCGAGTCGGGGGCGGTGTCAGGGGCGTCGAGGATGGGGAGGGGGGAGGAGGGCAACGTGGAAGCGTACGGAGGATCGGCACGAGGCCCTGGCGCGAGCCTGGGCTGGGGGTTGTTGAGTGAACGTGCGCACAAAGACCACGAACGCGTAGCCCAGGCTTGCGCCAGGGCCTCGTATTCGGAGGGCGTACGCTCGCACCGTGACTGATGCCGTGCCAGAGGTGAGTGTTTCGCCGTTGCGTGACCGGGTCTTCCGGGCGTTGTGGGTGGCCGCGCTGGCGAGCAACATCGGGTCGGGTGCGCACGATCTGGCGGCGGCGTGGAAGATGACGGAGCTGACGGAGGGGCGGAGCCAGCTGCTGGTGGCGTCGCTGCAGACGGCGGTGGCGGTGCCGAGCTTTGTGCTGGCGATTCCCGCGGGTGCGCTGGCGGACGTTGTCGACCGGCGCAAGCTGCTGATCGTGATGCAGCTTGCGAGCGCGGTGTGCGCCGGGCTGCTGGCGGTGATGGCGCGGGGCGGGGTCCTGCTGCCGGGCGTGCTGCTGCTGTTCACGGTGATGCTGGGGATCGCCGCGGCGGTGGGCAACCCGGCGTGGCAGACGCTGATGAGCGCGCTGGTGAGGCCGGAGCGGATCGCCGAGGCATCGGCGCTGAATTCACTGTCGATGAACCTGGCGCGGGCGATCGGGCCGGCGATCGGCGGGTTCGTGGTGGCGTCGCTGGGCGGGCCGGCGACGGCGTTTGCGATCAATGGGGCGAGTTTCGCGGTGATCGGGTGGGTGCTTTGGCGCACGCCTGTGAAGAAGAAGGCCGAGGGAGGCGGCGGGGGGGCGCCGGGTGAGCGGCTGATCGGCGCGATCCGCGCTGGGTGGCGGTACGTGCGTCACAGTGCGCCGATGCGGGCGGTGCTGGTGCGGACGACGAGCTTCGTGCTGCCGGTGAGCGCACTGTGGGCGCTGCTGCCGCTGGTGGCGCGCGACGAGCTGGGGCTCGGCGCGGCGGGGTACGGCCTGCTGATGGGGTTCTTCGGCGGCGGCGCGGTGGCTGGTGCGCTGCTGTTCCCTCTGTTTCGCAAGAAGGTCAGCTACAACGTGATGGCGGCGGTCTCGACTGTTGCGATGGCGGGGTGCATGGCGACGTTGGCGGTGGTTTCGCCGACCGTTGTCGGGCGCTCGTGCGCGAGCGTGGCAATGGCGATTGGCGGCGCGGCGTGGGTGACGGTGGTGATGTGCAGCAACAGCAGCTCGCAGGCGGGGACGCCGCCGTGGGTGCGCGGGCGTGCGCTGTCGTGGTACTTCACGATGCACTTTGGTTGCATGGCGGGCGGCAGTGCGTTGTGGGGGGCGCTGGCGCAGGTGCTGCCGGTGCGGGTGTACGGCGATCCGGCGGCGTGGAATCTGTCGTCGGTCGATGCGACGCTGCTGGTAGCGGCCGGGTTCGCGCTGCTGGGGCTGACGACGCTGCAGCGGTGGCGGTTTGTGCCGCTGGTGGTGAGTTCGCACGAAAAAGGTGCGTGGCCCGACCCGGTGCTGGGGCGCGCGATCGGTGCGGACGACGGGCCGGTGATCATCACCGTCGAGTACGTCGTCGAGGTGGAGAACGCGGAGGCGTTCAAGCGGGCGATGGGGCCGGTGAGCGTGACGCGCTACCGCGACGGGGCGATCAACTGGATGCTGAGCCAAGACGTGGAGGACCCGCGGCGCTGGCTGGAGGTGTTCATCGCCGAGAGCTGGGCGGAGCACCTGCGCCAGCACGACCGCGTGACAAAGGCGGACGAATGCGTGCAGGGAGCGGCGCGTGCGTTCCACGTGGGCGAGAAGCGGCCGGTGGTGCGGCACTCGATCGCGGCGGCAGTGCGGGGGGATGCGGATAGGGCGTGAGGCGGACGAGGCCCTGGCGCGAGCCTGGGCTGGAAGTTGCTGAGAGAACGTGCGTACAAAGACCACGGACGCCAAGCCCAGGCTTGCGCCAGGGCCTCGTTGTTCAGCGGCCTGCACGAATGCGGGCGCGGATCGCTTTTTCACCGACGATCATGGCGATCAGGTAGACGCCGAGCACGCTGATGCGCACGGCGTAGAGCATGCCGGCGTGCTGCTTGAAGAACTCCTCGTCGCGGTTGATGCTCCAGCCGAGCCCGGAGGCCGCGGCGACCAGGAGCATCGCGACGAACGTGGCGGGGAAGATGGTGGCCTCGAACACGCCGAGGAGTCGGTAGCCGGGGTGCTTGGTCTTGTCGATCGCGATCGGACGGCGACCGAGGATGGCGGTGAGGATGCCGTTGAGCGTGATCAGGGTGTAGAAGAAGGCGGTCATCGCGTGAGTGGCGAGTGTACACCGCGGGTAGAAACTGCTGCTCGCCGGACTTGAGTCGGTTTAGCAGTCGATGCCGTCGACGGTCTCAGCTTCGCTCACGACGTTGAGCTTGTGCTCGGCGTTGAGGCGCTGGGCGAGGTCGGCGACGCGCTGAGGGTCCTGGTTGGCCATGAGGGCGAAGGAATGCTCGTCGGCGCGGATGTACAGGACGTGCCCGTTCCACTGGATGATGTTCCCTCGATAGCGCATGACGGTGAGGATCGGCGCGACGACGAGCGTGGCGTCGGCGAGGAGGGATTCGGTGGTTGTCGGCCGGCCGAAGCGGCGGCGTTCGAACACGACGCGGTTGTTCGTTGTGTCGACGGTGACGGCGCGCGAGAAGCCGACGAAGGCGATCGTGCCGACGACGAAGAAGATGAGGCCGCCGACGAGGGGAATGCCGTACTCCTCGAACTCGGCGGGGCTGCTCCAGATTGGGTTGGCGTGCAGCCACCACGCGACGCCGAGGGCGACTGCGGCGATGCCCCAGCAGACCATCGCCATGCGGACCTGCTTGCGCTTGGCGGTGAATCCGCCGTTTGGGAGCGGGCGGAGGTCGAACGCGAAGGCGGAGGGCGAGGGGACCAGGAGGCGGACGGCTTGGCTCATCGGGTGAGCGTACACGAGGGACGGCGCTTGTGTTTTACGAAGCGACGAGGCCCTGGCGCGAGCCTGGGCTTGGCGTGGTTGAAACATTACGCGTGTTGCAGCTACCCGCGCGGAGCCCAGGCTTGCGCCAGGGCCTCGTTGATGCTGCTCAGCATTCGCTGAGGCCGACGCTGACGTTGATGGCCAGGCCGCCTTCGCTGGTCTCCTTGTACTTGCTCTGCATGTCGAGGCTGGTCTGCCACATGGTGGCGACGACCTGGTCGAAGGAGACTTTCGCTTGCGCGGGGTCGCTGTCGAGGGCGATGTTGGCGGCCGTGATCGCCTTGATCGCGCCCATCGTGTTGCGCTCGATGCAGGGGATCTGCACCAAGCCGCCGATGGGGTCGCAGGTCATGCCCAGGTGGTGCTCCATCGCGATCTCCGCGGCCATCAGGCACTGGGCGGGCGTGCCGCCGAGAACCTGCGTGAGGCCGGCCGCGGCCATGGCGCTGCTGACGCCGATCTCGGCCTGGCAGCCGCCCATGGCGGCGGAGATGGTGGCGCCTTTTTGAAAAGGGAGCCGACCTCGCCTGCGGTGAGCATGAAGTCGAGGAGGGCGGAGTCTGATGCGTTGCCCGTCTTGTCAGAGCCCGAAGCGTTAGCAAGGGAGGCACGAGGCTTGGCGAGTGCTTCTTCCGACTTACTTGAAGGAGATCGGCCGACTCGCAGAGCCTCGTCGGCTTCCCTCGCTAACGCTTCGGGCTCTGACGAGGCGAGTACTCCGCAGTATTGCGAGAGGTCGCAGAAGGCGGCGGCGTACATCATGACGGCGGGGACGACGCCGGCGGCGCCGTTGGTGGGGGCGGTGACGACGCGCCCGAAGGCGGCGTTCTCTTCGTTCACCGCGAGGGCGAAGGTGCTGACCCACTTGAGCGTCTGGCGGAAGTCGGCGCGGGTGGTGCGCAGGGCGTTCATCCAGTCGGTCACGGCGTCGCCCGAGTTGCCGGCGACGATGCGGCCGGCCATGAGCTTGTCGTGCATGATCTGGCCGCGGCGGACGACATTGAGTCCGCCGGGGAGGACGCCGCCGGTGTGGCAGCCGCGGTAGACGCACTCTTGCATGGTGCGCCAGATCTGAAGGAGGCCGGCGCGGATCTGGTCGTCGCTGCGCCAGGCCCGCTCGTTGTTGAGCACCATCTGCGGGATGTTGATGCGTTGTTCGCGGCAATGCTTGAGCACGTCGCCGCCGGTCTCGCACGGGCAAGGGAGCTTGACGGCCTGCGCGCCGGAGGCGGTCTCGCCCTCCTGCACGACGAAGCCGCCGCCGATCGAGTAGTAGGTTTCGCTCACCTTGCGGCCGCCCCCCCCGCCACCGAGCAGCGCCGTGAAGCGCACGCCGTTGGGGTGGAACGGGAGCGATTCGTCCATGTGAAAGAGCAGGTCGGCGTCGGGGTCGAATTCCGTTTCGTGCTCGCCGCGCAGGTGCATGCGGCCGGAGCTCTTGATCGCTTCGACGCGCTCGTGCAGTCCTTCGACCTTGCAGGTCACCGGGTCTTCACCGGCGAGACCGAGGATGACGGCGAGGTCTGTGCCGTGCCCCTTGCCGGTCTTGGCGAGCGAGCCGTAGAGGTCGGTGCGGACGCGGAGGGTGTCGTTGAGGACGCCCGAGTCGTGCAGGTGCCTGGTGAACCGCTGGGCGGTGCGCAGGGGCCCATGGTGTGGCTGGAGCTTGGGCCGACGCCGATCTTGAAGATGTCGAAAACGGAGATGGATTCCATCGGTCGGGTCGGCAGGCGGGAAGGGGCGGAAGAGGCGGCGTTTGCGGCCGCGGGAGTGACGAGGGACATATGGGTGGGAGATTGTTGGGGGGTTCGGGGCTGGTCGTGTGGTCGGGTAAACTGCCGCCCTTATGCCCCTTACGGTGAACTCAATCGGCACCCGTTACAGCGGTTCGACGAACGTTTCGGTGCGACGGGACCGCTGTCAGCACTGCGGGCGCGTGGCGGATCTGTCGTCGTACGACACGCGGCTGTACTTCGTGGTGCTGTTCCTGCCGATCATCCCGCTGGCGCGGAAGCGGATCATCAACCAGTGCTCGGCGTGCACGAAGCACTACGCGATGCCGATCGAGCAGTGGGAGAAGCAACGGCTGGAGAAGCTGGGGGGCGCGGTGGCCGACTGGTCGGCCGACCGTGACAACGTAGAGCTTGCGACGCGGGCGGTGGGGATGGCGGTGGCGTTCGAAGCGCGGGAGGAGTTTGCGGGGATGACGCGGATGTTCACGCCGGCGCTGACGCGCGACCGTGAGCTGATGGCGACGGTGGGGGACGCGTACGGGCACTTTGGGATGCGTGAAGAGCAGATCGCTTCGTATCGCGCGGCGATCGCGGTCTCGGGAACGCCGCTGCTGGAACGGGCGCTTGGGGTGCAGTTGCTCAACGGCGGCCAGACGGACGAAGGCGTGGCGCTGATTCGTTCGGCGGTGCGAGCGGGTGTGAACGCGCCGGGTCCATCGGCGTTCGCGGCGGTGGGGGCGTTGCAGACGCAGGGTCGTCACGGCGAGGCGCTGGAGGTGCTGGGCGAGCTGGCGCAGGCGTCACCGGGCATCGAGCGTGAATCGGCGTTCAAGAAGATGAAGAAGGTGTCGGAGAAGAACCGGGAGAAGGGGACGCCGGTGAAGTCGTATTCGCTGCCGCGGGGCGGCTGGCAGGGCGGGAAGGACGGGATGTCGGTCGGCAGGAAGTGGGCGTGGATCGGGGGCGTGGCGGCTGTGCTGGGCGTGATAAGCATGGTGATCACGACGATCGCGCACACGTATGTGCCAGACGTGTGGCTGGTGAACGGGCTGTCGGTGACGGAGAAGGTGTCGGTGGACGGAAAGGTGTACACGCTGATGCCGCTGGCGGCGGTGAAGGTGTCGCTGGCGCAGGGTTCGCACGAGGTGAAGGTGGTCCAGCCGGCGGGACTGATCCCGGACCAGACGATCGAGTTCGGAACGTCGTGGCTGGAGCGACCGTTTGTCGACCCGACATTCGCGCTCAACCCCGATGAGCTGGGCGTGATCCTGGAACGCACGATCGCGTACTCGGCCAACGGGCAGGGACGGCCGCCCAACCCAAAGTGGGAGCTGCACTGGGGCAAGACGGTGCACAGTTTCCGGGTCGATTACGGGTTTGTGAGTCATCCGTCGAAGCTGCAGCTCGACAACTCGTCGTCGGTCGTGACGCGGACAAAGGTGGACGTGTTCCGGGAGCAGGGCGCCGAGGTCGTGCTGGGCGAGGTGTTCGCGAAGGAGGGCGAGGCTGCGGCGAAGGCGCGGACGATCAAGGGTCTGACGCGCGACCCGTGGAACGACGGGTACGCGATGGGGCTTGGCCTGCTCGATCCTGCGGAGATCGTCGCGGTGCTGGAGCCGCTGTTGAAGGTGCGGCCGGTGGTGGCCAACACGCACCGGTTGTATCAGGAGATGCGTAAGCGTGTCGACGAGCGGTACGACCTGCATGCACAGTACAAGGCGATGTACGACGCCGATCCCAAAGATCCCGCGCTGGCGTATCTGCTGGGGCGCGTGAGCGACCGAGAAGAGCACGACCGGTTATTCTCGCAGGCCGCGGCGGCGACGCCGGTGGTTCCTGCGGCGGTGGCGGGGTGGTCGCAGACGTTGTTAGACCGGGGCGAGTTCGCGAAGTCGGCTGAGGTGGCGCACCGGTGCCGTGAGGGCAACTCGTGGAACGAGACCGCAGCCGAGGTTGAGCGGTACGCGCTGATCGGGCAAGGGAAGCTCACCGAGGCGCTCGCGCTGCCGGAGCTTTCGTGCATCGTCCGGGCTCACACTGGGCGCACGGCGCTGGAGGCGGTGTGCCTGCTGACGATGACGGGTAAGGTGCAGCAGGCGCGGCAACTGGCGGCGGATGTGCAGAAGTCCGAGGTCAACCGACCGGACGAGATGAGCGGTTTCCTGGGCTCGGTGTGCGACTACGCGGCGGGTGATGTTGCGGCGGCGGCCACGGCGCTGGCGGGGGGCTCGCCGGAGCTGGACGTCAAGGCGTTGCTGATGCGCGGCAAGCTGATCGAGGCCGCGAAGGAGATCGACGCGATGGAACACCCGCCGTTCGAGCTGCTGCTGGACGCCGGCGCGTGCGCGGTGGCAGTGTGGGACCGCAAGCTGGGCGCGGAGTACAGCGAGCGGATCGCCAAGTACATGGACACGCAGGGGCCGGAGGGAAAGGTGGCCGCTCAGCTGCTGCGCGGCAAGATCGACTGCACGCCCGAAGCGCTGGACAAGGTGTGGCTCGACTATCGCGAGCGGGCGGCGTTCATGCTGCTGGTGGCGGCAGCCGCGCGGCCGGAGAATTCGGAAGAGGCGCTGCGAGCGGCTGAGGCCGCCAACAAGCTGGAGGTCTTTCCGTCACGGGAGGTCCGGGCGGGGATCGACCGGGTGCGTAGGCGATGAGTTTTTCAGTCTGAGGCACGCGTGCGCATCTGTAGACTGTTGTGGTGAAGCGGCGGACCGGCAGATCGGCGTGGGTGCGGCGCAGTGCTTGGGCGCTGGTGCTGGGCGTCGTGACCACGGTGGCCTTGGCCTGGCCGGTGACCGTCGTGGCGATGCGGCTGGGATGGGTCGCGCACAACCAGGTGGCCAACCGCTCGCAGGCGTATTCACGGGGTGGAGCGGAGCGGTTCAGCGCGTTGACATCGTGGCGTCTGTTGACCGATGAGGTGCGGGTCATTCGGCCGCATCCGCGCGACTCGCGCCTGCCGCTGGGAGAACCGAAGGTGCTGGCTGGGTGGGTGCGTTTGCCTGAGGAGGCTCCCGAAGATCTCCGGGCGAGCGTGAACTTCCTGACGACGACAGCGACCGGGATTCCGTGGCGGTGCGCTGCGGGCGAGGAGTATGGGCTCTGGCACCGGATGAGCGACGGCGCGCTCGCGACGGAAGAGGACATCCGTCGGCCGCCGCGGGGCGGGACGACGACGCAGTTCGAGGTGCGGAACAAGTGGCGGCTGGGCGGATGGTCGCCGAGCTGCGCGAGCGTGGGGGTGCCGCTGCGGATCCTGTGGGGCGGGCTGGCGGCTGACGTGCTGGTGTGGTCGGCGGCGTGGGTGGTTGTGCTGTGGGTGGTGGCGCTGGTGCGGAGTGCGCGGCGGCGCGGGCTCGGGTTGTGTGCCGGGTGCGGGTATGACTTGAAGGGGGTTTCGGCCGGTGCCGTATGTCCGGAGTGCGGGACTGCGCGAGTTGGTGGAGCTGAGGCGTGAAGCAGCGTGAGTCCCGAGTCTGGTGGTGGGGATGGCGCGTGACGACGTCAGCGGGCGTGGGCGCGGTGGTGACGGTTGCAGTCGCGTACGGCGGTGCGGTGAACGACAGCGAACTGGACTTCGGCGGGTACGGCGACGGGAGCGTGTACTCGCTGCGTCAGTCCAACCGCTGGTGGGACGTGGTGACGTGCGTGAGCGACGGGTCGTCGGAGGAGATATTGGCGAGCGTGCGAGCGGTCCGTTCGTGGGAAGGGGACTCGATCGCGGCGCTCGTGCGGTCGGGGGCGACGAGCGGCGCCTGGCCGCGGGACGTGATCCAGATCGGCTGGCCGGCGCGGTGCTTCTGGGGTGTCGGCGCGCAGTCAGGCTTTGGGGTTTCAGATGGCGTCGCGCCTGCGCCGGAGTGGCTGGAGTCGTGGCGGTACGTGAAATTCCCGCTGCCGACGCGGGTGCGGTGGGCGGGATTGATGGCGGACACGGCGGTCTTTGGTGGGCCGCTGCTCGTGGTGCTGTGCGTGCCGGGGGTGGTACGGCGGATGAGGCGGGGGCGGAAGGGGTTGTGCGTGGCGTGCGGGTATGACCTGCGCGGGGCGGGTGGGGTGTGCCCGGAGTGCGGAGCGGGGCCTGCGCCGCGGTCCGCTCCTTGACAGTCGCGGTTCGGATCAAGGCGACCTTGGCGGTGGCCGATGGAGGGGCTATCATCGCCCCCGGCTTTGCGGCCGGATCGGAAAGTGACCCCAGATGGGGGCATAGCTCAGTTTTGGTAGAGCGCATCCATGGCATGGATGAGGTCAGGGGTTCGAGTCCCCTTGCCTCCACTTTCGAGAGTAACGCCGGCTGAAACGCCGGCGTTGTTCTTTTGGGATGTGTTTGGATTGTGCGCCGATGGCTGTCGGAACCGCGACCGTAAGGAAGCGGACCGTGGCGTAATTTGGATCTTGATATCCCGAGCAACAGCGCGTCGTTCCGCTCCCTGACGGTCGCGGTTCGGATCGAGCAGGCCGGCTCAGGCTTTGACGATCTGGCCGATCTCGCAGTCGAGGATCGCCCGCATGCCGGCCGGGTCAGCGTCGCGTTTACCGTCGTGCAGGTCGGCCGCCTTCAGCAGCCGCTGGAGCGGCTCCTCGATCGGCTCTTCGGAGAGCTTGAAGGTGCTGTGGTGGACGGGCAGGATGCGCTTGACGCCCGCCTTCTGGGCCATGGTCCAGACCTGCTCGGGCGTGGCGTGGGCGTCGTGCCAGGGGTTGTACGCGCCGATGCCGAAGATGCCCAGGTCGAACGGGCCGGCCTTGTCGAAGGCCTTGGTCATCGCCGTGTCGCCGGCGAAGAGGATGCGGCGGGGGGGGGGCGCAAAGTCTGCGGGTGCGTTGGCGGGCGGGTGCGTGGAGATCGCGTACGAGTTGAAGCCGCGGTGGCGGTCGTAGGCGGTGCGTGCGCCCCAGTGAGCGGGCTTGAGGGCGGCGAAGTGGAAGCCGAGCAAGTCGGTCTCGTGGTTCCAGCGCAACTCGTGGATGTGGGCGAAACCGCGGGGAATGAGGCCGCGGGTGCTGCTGGCGGTGAGGACTTCGGTGCGCTTGGTGGCGAGGTGTTTGAGGGTGTCGCGGTCGAGGTGATCGAAGTGCGCGTGCGAGATGATGACGAGGTCGATGGGCGGGAGTGCGTCGGGTGGGACGGGGACTTCGTTGAGTCGCGCGGGGCCGACGGTGACGCCGCCGACCTTCATGCCGATGCGCTCGGAGAGGACGGGATCGGTGATGATCGTCTTGCCGTCGAGGTGGAGCAAGACGGTGCAGTGCCCGAGCCAGGAGGCGATGATGTCGGTGGGGGCGGCTTTGGCGACGGCGTCAGCCCAGCGGTCGGCGAAGGGGGCGCCTTCGGCGTTGCGCCGCGTGCCTTTGGTGGTGCGGCGGACGGCGGAGGCGAAGTCCTTGGGGTAGCGCTTGATCATCGAGCGGAAGCCGTGCCCGATGAGGACGAGTTTCTTGCTGAGGGGGACGGGATCGTGGTGGGGTGACTCCTGCCGGGCGTTCTGCGCGGAGGAGGGGCGCGGGTTGGGGGGGGGAGGGGTGGTCACGACGGGGGGCGGGGGTGCTGTCTGTTGTACCTGTATTGTCGCCGCGCGGTTCAGGTGGGGATGAAGGGCGGGTGAGGGGCGGCAGGACGATGGGGGCGGCCGAAAGCCTTTGACAGCCTCCACACCTTGCCGCTGCGCGGCGAAGGTGTGGCACCTCCGTCCCGCGGCGCGGGAGAAGGAAGGCTAGAGGATGGGGCTGAACATCCGCGCGGCTCGTGAGAGGAGGCGTTCCCAGACGCCCAGCTTGGCCCACTGGTCCTTGGGGACCGGCTTGCTGTCTTTCAGGTCGTTCTCGAGCATCGCAACGCACTGGTCGGCGAACGTTGGGTCGTTGACCAGCGCGGTGATCTCAAAGTTGATGCGGATCGAACGGTTGTCGAGGTTCGCCGTGCCGACGCACGCAACGCCGTCGAAGACCATGACTTTCTGGTGCATGAACCCCTTGCAGTGGCTGAACATCTTCACGCCGGGCCGGACCATGTCGGGCCAGACGGCGCGGGTGGCGAGACGCACCAGGAAGCTGTCGGGGTTCTTGGGGTAGATCACGCGGACGTCGACGCCGCGGAGTGCGGCGAGCTGGAGCGCGGCGATGACGGCTTCGTCTGGAACGAAGTAGGGCGAAGCGATCCAGATGCGCTGCTTGCTGGCAGCGATGAGCTGGAGCGTGAGCAGGAGGAACGTCTCGACCTCGTCGGCTGGGCCGGAGGGGATGACGAGGATCTGCTGATCGGTCTTGGAGGTCGTGGGGCTCCAGTTGAGGTCGGGCATGGCGCCGACGGCCCAGTTCCAGTCTTCGCAGAAAGACATCTGCACGGCCTGCACGCACGGGCCGCGGAGCTCCACGTGCGTGTCGCGCCATGGGCAGCAGGCGGGGTCGCGGTCGACGTACTCGTCGCCGACGTTAAGGCCGCCCAGGAGCGCGACCTGGCCGTCGGCGACGACAATCTTGCGGTGGTTGCGGAAGTTGAGCTGGAAGCGGTTGCGCGGGCCCTTGGTGGTCTTGAAGGCGGAGGCCTTCACGCCGGCGCCGTTGAGGTCGTGCAGCAGATTCTTGAGTTTGCTGGAGCCGATCTCGTCGTAGAGCACGTAGCAGCGCACGCCGCGCTTGGCGGCGGCAGCGAGGTGGCTGTAGAGGGTTCGTCCGAGCTGGTCGTCGCGCAGGATGTAGAACTGGACGAGAACGTAGCTCTTGGCGGCGTCGATGGCGGCGAAGATGGCGTCGAAGGTGGCCGTGCCGTTGATGAGCAGGCGTGCATCGTTGCCGCCGGTCATGGGGAGCAGGCCGAGGAAGTCCATGCCGGGTCCGCTCTGGGTCGGTTGAGCGGAAGTCGCGTGTGGACGGAGGGCGTCGAAGGCCGTGCCGGCGAGTTGGTTGATGCGCGTGTTCCCTCGCCGGCGCGCGCGAACATAGCCGTTGAATCGCCGTGCGCCGAAGACGAAGTAGAAAGGGATCGCGAGGAAGGGGAGGAAGATGAGCGCGAAGACCCACGCGAGGGTGCCCTGAGCAGTGCGGGTGTTGAGCACGGCGTCGACCGCGAGGGCGATGCCCACCGCGTAGATCAGGAATGTGCCGATAGAGAGGGCGGTGAGCACCGGGGGTGAGTGTACAGGATGAGAGCGGTGTGCGCACTCGCGGACCGTTCGAATAAGAGCCGAGGGCCGTAAGGCCCCGGCAGGTTCGCGCGGGTCGCGTGATTGAAGCACAAGGCGCCGGCCCCTTACGGGGCTCGGCTCTTATGTGGAGCGTTCGTGTGTATCAGGGCTCGCTGCGCAGATTGCGCACACTCCTCGTGCTTGCGCACGAGGCTCTTATAAGACGTACTTCTTGTCGGCGTAGAGCTTGTCGAGCAGGGGTGTAAGCGGGCTGGTGGAAGGGAGGTCGGTGCCCAGCGCGACGAGCAGGTCGATGAGGCCGAGGTAGTCCTGCGTGTGGATGAATTCACGGGCGCAGCGAGCCGGGCCGTTTGCCGCAGCGTCATACGTGCCCGCCTGCAGCTCGGTCAGGTGAGGCATGTTGTGGTAGTTGCCCAGCGGCAGGCAGAGGCACGTCGCGTCGTAGCCGGCGTGGCAGAAGACGCTCGCTTCGCACGCACCGCCGGCCATGAGCTTGCGCTGCCACGGGCGTTTGTCTTTATGTGCCGCGGCCGTCTGGCTCGCGGTGGGGGTTGCGGCGTGACCGAAGACCTGCTCCGCGCGTGCAGCGCACGCGGCGGTGAGCCACGGAGTGAAGACGCTCATGCGGTCGCCGACGCGAACGATCGGGCCGCCGCCGATGGGCGAATCGGGGAATGCACGGGAGTTCTCCAGCGCGACGACGCGTGCGCCCTTAGGGATCGTGCCGAGCCGGCACGCCGCGATCGCGCCGATGAAGCCGATCTCTTCAGCGCGGGTGAAGAGCAGGCGAGCGTCGCCGATCTTCTCGCCACGTGCTTTCTTGGCGAGCAGGTCATCCATCGCGGCCATCGCGGCGGCGACAGCGGCGAGGTCGTCGCAGGCGCTGGTGTGCAGGATGCCCTCAGCATCGATCTCGGCGGGAGGGAGCTTCCACGTGGCGATGTCGCCGATGGCGGGCTGGTTGCCCGTCCAACGCGGAAACTCGGCGAGGTAGTGCTGGCCGGCGGGTGTGCTGGGGTCGCTCTTGCCGGTGAGCACGCCGTCGAGCGCGCCTGATTCGGTGTGCAGAGTGATCGGCGCGTTCTCGAAGAAGACGGGCATCACGCCGCCGCGGAAGGAGAGTTCGAAGGTGGAAGGGGCGACGCCGCGTTCGATGACGAAGGCGGGGTGATCGAGGTGGCCGGTGATGAATAGAGGTGCTTCCGAAGACGGCGGCAGATCGCGTATCGTGATGACGAGGTTGCCGGCGTCGTCGCGTTTCAGGTCGAGAGGGCGCTGGGCGACCCAGAGCTCGACGAAGGCGATGACCCGTTGCTCACGCCCCGCGGCGGTAGGAATCTGCGTGAGGTCGAGGGCGAGCTGGAGGTGGGGGTGCACGCGTGAGCATACGAGGCCCATGCGCCAACTTGGGCTTGTCGTGTATAAACGAAAACGCCCAAGCTTGTGCTTGGGCGTTGAGTGCTCCGGTAGTCAAGCCCAGGCTTGCGCCAGGGCCTCGTCAATCACCCGCCGCGGAGGCCGCGGCTAGTCTTCATGCGGCCGCCCATGCGGTTGGGAGGCAGCTTGGTGGGGACGATGCCGCCGGGGAACTTCGACGTGTCCACGTCCTGCTTGTCGGGCATGAGCGGGTTTACAGTCGCGACCAGGCGGTTGACGGCCTGCGGGGGCGGCGGCGGAGGCGGCGGGGCTGAGCCCGGGCCACCGTTAGGGCCGCCCGGGCCTCCGGAGCCACCCTGGCGATCGGAGGGCTTGAACTCGGGGTAGTACAAGCGCGGGATCTCGGCGTTGATGAGCTGCTCGATCTGCGTGAGCAGGTCGCCGTCCTCGGGCGTCACGAACGAATAGGCCACGCCCTCGCGCCCGATGCGGGCCGTGCGGCCGACGCGGTGGACGTAGACCTCGGGGTCTTCGGGCATGTCGTAGTTGATGACGTGAGAGATGTTCTCGACGTCGATGCCGCGCGAGACAAGGTCGGAGGCGACGACGACGGAGAGCTTGCCTGCGTGGAGCTTCTCGATGACCTGGTTGCGCTTGGCCTGGCTCTTGTCGCCGTGCATGGCGTGGGCTTCGATCTTCTTGTCGTGCAGGTACTCGCAAACCTTGTCGACCGTGGACTTCATCTTGCAGAAGACGACGGTGAGGGCCGGCTCCTCGTGCAGCAGCAGGTGGGCCAGCAGGCGGCGCTTGTCCCAGTGGTTGACCGGGCAGTAGTACTGCTTGATGGTCGACGCGGTGGTCGGGCCGCCGGTGACGGCGATGACCTTCTCGGCGTCACCCTTGCAGAACTGACGGGCGAGGCGCTCGATGTCGGGGCTGATGGTCGCCGAGACGAAGACCGTCTGGCGGTCCTTGGGGCACTGGCTGAGGATGCGGCGGATGTCGTCGCGGAAGCCGATGTCGAGCATCCGGTCCACTTCGTCCAGCACGGCGAACTTGACGTTTCGCAGGTGCATGTGGCCGCGCTCGATCATGTCCATCAGGCGGCCGGGGGTGCTGACGACGATCTGGGGGCCTTTGCGGAGGGCGTCGACCTGTTTCTGCATGCGCTCGCCGCCGTAGACCGCGACCGCCCGGATGGGGGTGTACTGGCCCAGGTCGCGGAGCTCTTCAGCGACCTGCACACACAGCTCGCGGGTGGGGACCATGACCAGCGCCTGGAAGGGGGTTTCCTTGTCGGCGTTGTTGAGGATGGGAAGGCCGAAGGCGCCGGTCTTGCCGGTGCCGGTGCGGGCCTGGCCCAGCATGTCCTTGCCCTTGAGCAGGTGGGGGATCAGCAGGGACTGGATCTTGGTCGGGTGGACGAACTTGAGCTCGTCGGTCCCCTTGAGCACCGAGGAACGAAGGCCCATTTCGTGGAAGGTGATCGAGCGGTCGAAGATGTCGACCTTGTTCTCCGCCGTCAGGACGTTGGCGTCGCGCGTCGGGTCAGCGGCCCCGTTTGGGCTCCCGGGCTGGGCGGTCGGCGGCTGGGGAGCGTGGGGGGGGAGGGGGGGCGGGACGGAAGCGGACGGGTCGGTGGTCATTGGGAACTGAGGTCTTTCCCCCCAGCGCGGGCCGGGGTGTGGTCGGAGGAACGCGGGTTCATCGTATGATGGCTCGACGGCCGATACCGGATGTGCCGGGCGGCGTTCAGGGGCGTCGGACCAGCCGGACGGAACCGGCCAATCCGCCCCTTTCCCCTGTCTTTGTGCCGCCGGGCGGAGCCCTTTGCCGTGACCACCAGCCGCGTTGAGATCGACCTCGCCGCCATCGACCGGAATGTCGCCCTGCTGCGCAAGTGCGCCCGCGAAGGCGCTGCCAAGGTGGGGCGCCCGAGAGCAGCGTGCAGTTCTGCGGCGTGATCAAGCAGGACGCTTACGGCATGGGGGCGGTGCGGATCGCCAAGCGGCTTGCATCGATCGGGGTCGACCTCATCGCCGTGTACTGCGCCACCGAGGCCCGCGCGCTCGCCGACGTGCCGATCAGCACGCCGATCCTGGTGCTGATGCCGACCTACACGTTCGACCGCAACGATGCGCTCTACCGCCTGGCGGTGCGCGACCGGTTGCAGTTTGTCATCCACTCCCTGGCGCAGGCGGAGGAACTCAACGCGCTGGCCAACAAGCTCGGCCTCACGCTGCCGGTGCACGTGCAGCTGGACGTCGGCATGAGCCGGGGCGGGTGCCTGCCGGAGGAGGCGACGGCGCTGATCCGATTCGTTGTGGGGACGCAGCGCACTGCGCCTGGCCGGCGTGATGACGCACTTCTCGTCACCCTCGACCGACGAGCCGTTCACCAAGGAGCAGGCCAAGCTCTTCCGGCACTGGATCGACTCGATCAAGCCGCTGCTGAGCGAGAGCATCAAGAAGGGCAACCCGCCGTGCGTCGTGCACGCGGCCAACACCGCCGCGGCCCTGCGCAGCCACAACCTGCACGGCACCATGCTGCGCGTGGGGCAGGGGCTGTACGGCTACGGCGGCGAGAACTGGCGCGAGGCGGATCAGCCTGAGTTCGCGGCCGCGGCGAACAAGCTTGAGCCGGCGGTGCGTTGGCTGAGCCGCATCGTGCACGTGCAGGAAGTGCCGGCGGGTTGGCCGGTGGGGTACGAGCGCACGTTTGTCACCAAGCGTCCCAGCCGCATCGCGATCGTGCCGGTCGGGTACGCTGACGGATATCCGCGTGCGCTGTCGAACCGCGGCGTCGTTCGCCTGACCGGGCTCGAGTGGGACCGCCCGCGGACCATCGGTCCGCTGGAAGAGCGGCCGGACCCGGGCGTGGCGGGCAAGTTCGCCCGCATCGTCGGGCGCGTGAGCATGGACCAGATCACCATCGACGTCACCGACTGTGCCCATGAGCTGAGCCGCGTGGGGATGGAGGTCGAGGTGGTGGGGAACGACAAGGACGGGCCGAACCACCTGCCGCTGATCGGCGCCCTGAGCAACTCGATCACGCACGAACTGCTGTGCCGCATCAGCCCGCATCTTGAACGGGTGTACGTCGCCAGCCACGACCGTGCGATGGAGGAGGGGATCGAACCGCTGGCGAAGGTGACCCACGCCGGCGCAATGGCGCCGGCTCGCCGGGTGGCGACGGGGGCGTAACGAGGCCCTGGCGCAAGCCTGGGCTGTGCGTGGATGAAGTAGCGCACGCTCGAATTGCCAGGCACAGGCAGCCTCTGCTGTTTTGTAGCGTTTGTACACGCCGACCGTCAGCCCAGGCTTGCGCCAGGGTCTCGTCAACGCGGTGCCTGTGAGCGGCGAACAATCACCCATGCGAGCAGTTGCTTCTCTTGCGGTCGCGGCGTTCCTGTGTGTCGGCCTGAGCGGTGTGGCGGTCGGAGGCGTGCAGCCTCAGCAGACCGTCGCCGAGAAACGCACGGCCGACGCGATGGCGGCGCTGCAGAAGGCCCTCGACGAGTCGAAGGCGAACGACAAGGTCCTGCTGGTCACCTTCAACTCCGATGCCGGTCGCGCCAAGGCCAACGAGCAGGTGCTCTCGACGCCGGTGACCGCCGGGTGGATCGCGCGGCACGCGTCGGTCTACGCGGTCACGGACCAGGGGCTGATCACCGGCCTGAGCAATTTGAAGTTCTGGCGCAAGGGGAAGGACGGCCAGCCCGAAGAGGATCCCAGCCGCAAGCTCGTGCAGTCGCCCGGCGGCGACCCGCTGCTCTACACCGACGGCGTGATCGAACTGCTGGACAAGAAGTCGTCGATCATCCTGCCCAACTCTCCCAAGGCCGATCCCAAGACGACCGCGGGCCAGGGCTCGCTCGCGCTGGCGATGCGCATGGACTGGACGCTCCGCTCCCCAAACGCGAGCGAGGACTTCCGCAAGCGCCACTGGGCGCGGCTCGCGCCTGCGGTGTGGCCGGGGAGCGGCGGAGGGGCGGGCGGCAAGTCGACGTCGATCCTCAAGGGTCTCACGTCAGCGCGTGCACTGGCGCGTGACAAGAAGTGGGACCAGGCGGCCAACGAGTACGCCAACCTGTGGATGGAGACGGGGGGAGGCGGCAACGCCGTCGCTGCGCCGATCCGCGTGGGCGAGATGGCGGCGGAGATGGCGCTGGTCGCCCAGCAGTCGCCGGGCGCCAAGGACCGGCTGATCGGCCTGCGCAACGAGTACGGCCGCGCGATGGACGTGTCCGACCCGCGCCAGGTGCACGAGTACCTGATCCTCTGCCGCGTGATCGGCGATCACGAGCACAACCTGCGGTTCCTCGACGACGCGACGCAGGGGAAGTCCGCCCTCTCGATGGTCCCCGCGGCCGACCTGCTCGCGTACGACTGGATGATGCCGCGCTGTCACTGGAACGACCCCAACGAGGGCGTGAGCAAGCCGGGCGCGTGGATCGGTCAGTTGGCGCGTCAGTGCGACAAGATGGCCGCGGGCAAGGACGCGGCGATCATGACCTCTGCCGTCGAGTACGGCCGGTGGCTCGCGCGGGTCGAGGCCGCGCGGCGGATGACGTGGCTGCTGATGGCAAACAAGGACGACCGGGCGATGGAAGTGCGCGACGCCGCGCTCGCGGCGGACAAGTCACCCGAGATGCGGCGGGCGCTGGTGGTCTGTGCGCTGGCGGCGGGTCAGAAGCGCCCGTGGCTGGCGGAGGTCCTCAAAGGCGTGACCGATGACGAGTTGTCTGCCGAGTTGGCCAAGTGAGCGGGACTCGCAAAGCACCGCGCGACTGGGTCGGCCCACTCACGCTCCGGGGCTACGGCGTCACGCTCCGCCCGCTGACCGACGCCGATCTCGCTCCGCTCTTCGCGGTGACGCCGGTCGACACGTTCCGGTTTTACTCCGTGCCGCCGCCCACCACATCGCTTGAGGCGTTCGTTCAGCACATGCGCGGCGTCATCGCCGACCCGACGCGCGTGCAGTTCGCCGTCGTGGTTGATGAGGGTGAACGCATCGTCGGCAGCACGTCGTACATGGACATCCGTCCTGAGCACCGCGGGCTGGAGGTGGGGTTCACGTGGTACACCCCGCAGCTGCGCGGCACGCGGGTGAACCCGGCGTGCAAGCGCCTGCTGATCGGGCACGCGATCGACACGCTGGGAGCTGTGCGGGTGCAGATCAAGACCGACGTACGCAACAAGCACAGCCAGGCGGCGATCGAGAAGCTCGGCGCGACGCGAGAAGGCGTGCTGCGGGCGTCGTTCATCCAGCCCGACGGACACGTGCGCGACACGGTGTACTACTCGGTGCTGCCGGCGGAGTGGCCGCGCATGCGCGAGGGGCTCGACGCTCGCCTGAGCGGGCATTGACGAGGCCCTGGCGCAAGCCTGGGCTGCGTGTCGTTCAAATCGATGATCCGCGTCGCATCGCCAGTGTGTCATCAGTTGCTCGCTCTTCGCGCGAACGTGTGCGAGCTGACCGTCAGCCCAGGCTTGCGCCAGGGCCTCGTTACAGCGACTTCAGCCTGATTCGCACGAGCAGATCATCCAGCGCGGGACCGGCGGAACTCGTCTCGGGCAACTTGCTGTTCCCTTGCTCGTCTTCGAGCTGCCGTACCAGGCGCGTGTACTCGCCCTCGTGGAACGTCATGTCCGCCGCGGTGAGCGTCCCTTTCTCCGGCCCGCCGGTCTTGCGTGCGACAAGGTCGGCGATGTACGGAAGTTTGAACGACTCGTTGAGCTGCACGATGTTCGCCTGCACCTCGCCGGTCCGCATCAGGTGGATGCCGGTGAGCAGTACGCGGTAGACGTACAGCAGCGGCTTCACCCGCGGCGGGTTCTCCTTGCTGAAGAGCTTCCATTGCGTCTCGGCAAACCCCAAGTAATGATGCGCGTGGAAACGCGTGATGCACCCGGGCGCGAGCGAGACAAGCTCCTGATGCTCGGGAGAAGTCTGCACCACCAGTGGCGAGAGGAGTTGCTCTAGCACATATCCGTTCTTCCTGAGCATCAGCTTGAAGAACTTCAGCACGTCGTGCGTGACGAGGTCGATCTCAACGCCATCCTCGACGCCCGCCGATTCGAGCGTGTCGTCGCCTGGGTTGAGCGCCAGCATCTCGCGGGCTGGCACGATGTGCGTGCCGCGGAGGTCGTAGTCGCTGTCGGGCGAGGGGAAGCCATAGAGGTGCGCGCCCGAGACGGTCGCAAAGACCAGCGGGTGCTTATGCCGCGCCATGATCCGTTGGCACAGGTCGAGCCTCAGTTCCGCTGCGTTCATACTCCCTCCCTCTTCGCCATTTCGCGGCGAGCGTCGATCAACAGTTCGTTCGCGGCGTGGTAATCCGGCCGGTCGGGCAGTTTGCTCGCGGTGAACGCCTGCTCGAACTCCGCGTGCAGCGCGAGCCGCCACGCGTTGACCGACTCCCACGGCTCAGCGCCGTCGCGGATGGCCAGCAGCCGCTCGCGGTCACGCACAACGAGCACGGGCAACTCGCCGGTTCGCAGTGCTTCGATTCCCGAGATCAGCAGGCGCACCAGGTGCATCGCGTGCTTCCACTTCACCTTGCCCTTGGTTCGCAGATCCTGCTCCAGTTTGTTGAGCTGCGACAGCGCGTACCCGTTGAACGTCTGGTAGATCAGGCGCGACAGGAACGCCTGCCGCATCGCCAGCAGGCGCTGTGCGAGCGGATCCGCATGTTCGACGAGCGGCGTGTAGAGCGCTTCGAGGATGTTGGGGTTCCCCTTCAGCGCTAGGCGCAGGAACTTCTCAAACTCCCAGTAGACCTCCTGCGTCGTCTCGTTCTCGAGCTGCTCGGGCACGCCGTAGATCGACCAGTGCACGCGAGCGGGCGGCAGATAGACGCCGCGCCGATCCGTGTCGGACGCGTCATGGCTCAAGCCGTACGCCCGCGACCCGATCACGCACCGGTAGATCACGTGCGAGAACAGGTCGTGCTCACGCAGCGGGTCGACCGGGCTGCCGCTCCCTTCGCGTTGGTACACCGAGAGCACCTGCACGTGGTGACGCTTCAGGCTCGCCTCGTCGCCGCCGGGGAACTTCACGCGGTAGCTGTGTTCTGGGTCGAGCGGCGCGGTAACGACCACGCCCGGCGTGCCGCGCGGGTGTGTGGGCCGCCCGTCGGCCCCGCGGACCTCAACAAGCGCAACCACCGCCGTGCCCACGGGCAGGATCGGGGGCAACGGGGTGTCGGCATCGGTGCGCACAGCGGGAACGATACCGCATTACGAGGCCCTGGCGCAAGCCTGGGCTGTGCGCCGTTCAAACTGATCGTCCACGTTGAATTGTCAGGCCCAACCAGTCACTGGTCCTATGCGGCCGATGCACATGGACCACCAGCCCAGGCTTGCGCCAGGGCCTCGTTGATGGCAGGCCGTCCTCGACGGTCAATAGTGCTGCTGGGCCGGTGGCGTCCCCGCGGGCTGAGACGGGGGCGTCTGCTGCGCGGGAGTCGGGTTCGCTTGCGGCGAGGTCGTCGGCGCCTGGCCGGGAACGACCGGAGCCGCAGGTGGGGGCGTCACTGGCGCCGGGTTCACCGCCGGCTGCTGCCCAGGCGGAGCGTCGAGCACCTCATCGCTCCCTTCCCAGCCGCCGCCGAGCGCCTTGTAGAGCGACACGAGTGACGTGCCGACATCGCCCTGGCTCGCCACCAGCTCGTCTTGCAGCTCAAAGAGCCGGCGCTGGCTGTCCAGCACGGTCAGGAAGTTGGTGAGCTGCTTGGAGAAGAGCTGGTTGGCCAGCTCGACGGCGCGCTGCTGCTGCTGCACCGCTTCGGTCAAGTCGGCGGCTCGCTGCTGGTTCTTGATGAACGCGATCGCGGCCGAGTCGGTCTCGCGCAGGGCGTTGAGCAGCGTCCCCTGGTAGTTGATGAACGCCTGCTCGGTGCGGGCCTCGGTCACGGCGATGTTGGCGCGGATCGCGCCGCCGTCGAAGAGGTTCCAGCTCACGCCGGGGCCGATGCCCCAGAAGAGCGAGCGCGCCTCGGGCCAGTGCTCCAGATGAGCCGTCGAGAACCCGATGTTGCCGTTGAGCGTGAAGCGCGGGTACAGGTCGGCCGTTGCGACGCCGATGCGGGCCGTCGCGCCCGCTAGCTCGCGCTCGGCCTGGCGCAGGTCGGGCCGGCGGCGCAGCACGTCGGTCGGTGCGCTGATCGGCACGCTCGAACCCGCGGTGATCGCCGGGATCGGGCCCGTGGGGTCCAACTCGGCCACAAGTGCTCCGGGGTTCTGGCCCGTCAGCACGCTCAGGCGATAGATCGCCTGGCGTGCCTGCGTCTCAAGCGCGGGGATCAGCGACCGTGTCGCCGCCCGCTGCGAGCGGGCACGCGTCGAGTCGATCTCGCTGTCGAGACCTGTCGTGAAGCGGTTGGTCGCAAGGTCGACGGTCTTGGACTGCGTGTCCACGTTGCCGCGCGTCGCCGCGATGCGCTGCTGCGCCGTCCGCAGGTCGATGTAGTTCAGCGCGATCTCCGCCAGCAGCGAGACGGTGATGTTCCGGCGGTTCCACACCGCAGCCCCGATGTCGGCGTCAGCCGCCTCAACCGAACGGCGCACGCCACCGAAGACGTCGAACTCCCACGCCGCGTCGAGCCCGGCGGTGAACAGGTCCTGTCCGTCGCCGCCGCGGACGGTGGACGGTGCGGTCCCGCTGGTCTCGCTGGGACGCGATCGGAGGTAGCCGGCGTTGGCGTCGACCGTCGGGCCGCTCGCGGCCGAGGCGAACGAGCGCGCCGCGCGAGCCTCGCGGATGCGCACCGTCGCAAGCTTGAGGTCCAGATTCCCCGACACGGCGCAGCCCCATCAGCGAGTCGAGCATCGGGTCGTTCAGCTTGTTCCACCAGCGCGACAGGTCCGCCTGCGAGTCAGGGTGCGGAGCGCCCGGCAGGTCCAGCGGCGTCGCCCACTGATCGGGCGCCTTCATCTCGGGCTCGACATAGTCGGGTCCGACGGGGTGACAGGCGGTCATTGTCACCGCCGCGCCCGCGGCGGCGAGGAGCAGGGACATACGGAGGCGGGCAGAGAGCGAGGAGCGGCTTGAGTGCATGAGGCGGTTGCCTTTCTGGTCTGCACGAACCTTGTGGGAGGCGCGAGGTGCAGAACGTGGGTCCTGATGATTCGATCGTTATCTAAGTGAGTCCAGTCTCTCAGATGTTCGGTTTGACCTTGGGCGCGGTCGGGCCGGCGTCGATGAAGACGTCCATCTGCTGCCCAACGTAGACGGGCAAAGCGTTACCGGGGAAGGAATAGAGCACCTGCAGCACGCGGGTGTCGACGCGCTCGGAACTATCGCCGGTGAGCGATTTTTTAGGAACGACGTACGGCTCGATCCGCACGAACGTCAGGTCGGTGCTCAGCGTCGCGTTGCCGCGCAGGCTGGCGCGGGCCTTGGCGTCGGCTTTTACACGCCACGCGTCGTTCTCGTCGATGTCGACGCGCACGTGCAGCGTGCCGGTGGCGCCAAAGAGCATCAGCGGCACTGTGAGCGGGCCGGCCTGCGCGAACTCGCCGGTACGGATGTTCACCTGCAGCACCTGCCCGTCGGTGGGGGCCTTGACCGTCAGCCGGTCGAGCTCGGTCTGCGTCGCGGCGACGTTCGCCTCGGCCGCCTGCACCTGCGACTCGGCCTCTGTCGCCTGCGCCGCGGTCACGGCCAGGTCCTGTTGCCACGTGCCGGAGGTCGTCAGCGTCAACTCGCTGCGGGCCTGTGCAAGCCGCGCCTTGGCCGCTTCGACCGCCCAGCGGCGCTTGTCGAGTTCTTCCGCCGCGATCACGCCCGGCACCTGCGCAGCGTTCTGCGCGTTGTTGAGCTGCACGTTCGCGTCAGCGAGCGCGGCCTCCGCGGCCGTCACCTGCGCCTGCAGCGGCGGCACCTGCTCGGGGCGCGGCCAGTCCTGGTCGCGCTTCACCTTGGCTTTGGCCGCCGCGAGCGTGGCCTTGCGCGAGCCCAGTTCGGCCTGGCGCACAGCGAGCTGGGCGCGGAGCGAGCGGTCGTCGATCTGGAAGAGCGGGTCGCCCGCCTTCACGACGTCGCCCACCTTCGCGAACACCTTGGTCGCGATGCCCGCGACGTTGGTGCCGATGGCGATGTTCTGCGTGCTCGCCTCAACGATCCCCGCGCCCGCGACGGGCGTGGCAAACGGGCTGGTGGCGGGCGACGCGACCGGGTCGGCCGGTTTCACCGGCTTATTGCTCTGAGCCGCGGTATAGACCGCGACGCTTACGCCGGCGACGGCGAGTGCAGGGATCACGATGGTGCGGACGATCATGGGGAACTCCGGGAGGAGGCGGGTGCGTAAGGCGTGTGACGGGCGGGTGTCAGTGCTTGGTTTCGCTCGGTGTGGCGACACTGGTCACCACGCCGTCGTTCATGCTGGCGATGCGGTCGGCGAAAGAGAAGATGCGTGCGTCGTGCGTCACGATGACCAGCGCCCGGTTCTCGGCGAGCGCGACGCCTTTGAGCAGACGCATCACCGTGTGGCCCGTGTGCTCGTCGAGCGCGCTGGTCGGCTCGTCGCACACAATCAATCGCGGCTGGTGTACAAGGGCGCGAGCGATCGCGACGCGCTGCTGCTGGCCGCCCGAGAGCTGGCTCGGCAGGCTCTTGCTGCGGCCTTCAAGGCCCACGCGTGCGAGCACGTCCTCCGCCTTCTTCACCGCGGTGTGCCGGCTCTCGCCCAGGATCATCAGCGGCACCGCGGCGTTCTCCGCAGCGGTGAGCGTGGGGAGCAGGTTGAACGCCTGGAAGACGAAGCCGATGTTCTGGCCGCGCCACAGCGTGCGCCTGGCGCTGCGAGATCGACTCGTAGTCGACACCGAACACCGAGCACTCTCCCTCATCCCGGTCAAGGATGCCCGCGATGACCGAGATGAGGGTCGTCTTGCCGCAGCCCGACGGCCCCACGAGCATCATCAGCTCGCCGTAGGCGATGTCCAGGTCGACGCCCCGAAGCGCCATCACCTTGTTGTCGCCCGCGCCGTAATGCTTCGTCACGCCCTTGCAGTGCACGGCGAGACCCGCAGCAGCAGTGTTGGTCATCGGCTTGTCCAAGGTCGCAGTACCCATGCTTCTCTTCTATTCCCTCTTCCCTAGCCCCTATTCCCTACTACTTGAACACCGCCGCCGCTTCCAACTTCAGCACACGGCTCACGCACAGCACCGACGCTGCGAGGCAGATCAGGATGATCGCAAACGCCGTGAGCACCAGCACCTGCCACGGCAGCAGGAAGGCCAGGCCGCCCTTGGCGACCAGCGTTCCGAGCACCGACGCAAGCCCCACGCCGATGCCGTACCCGATGACGCCGACGACCGACGCCTGCAGCAGCACCATGCCCACCAGCCGCGCGTTGGATGTGCCCAGCGCCTTGAGCGCGCCGTAGTAGCGCAGGTTGTCGAGCGTGAAGTTGTAGAGCATCTGTCCAGCCACAAGCGCACCGACGAGGAAGCCGAGTCCGACGGCGAGCCCGAAATTCACGAGGATGCCGGTTTCCTTGAGGATGAAGTCCACCGTCGCCTGGTCGAACTCCGCGTTGGTGCGGGCCCGCACGTTGAGCTGCGCTTCGAGGCGCTGCGTCAGTTCGTGCATGTCCACGCCCGGCTTGGCCTTCACCAGCACGTAGGGCGTCATCTTCGGCTCGCTCGGCGCCATCTGCTTGGCCCGCGAGTAGGTCGTATAGACCATCGGCTCCCAGAAGAAACTCTTGCTCGCCTTGTACGTACCGGTGACCACCGCTTCCTGCTTGTCGCTGAACGTCACACGATCGCCGATCGCCAGCGGCCGGCGTCCCTCGCGCCGCAGCGCGAGCTTGGTCCCCAAGATCGTGTCATCCACGAGGAGTGCCTTGTCCATCCGCAGGTCGGAGAGCTTGCCGTGCACCATCTCCGGTGGGCCGCCCGTCAGCGTCGCGTCATCGAGCCCCACCAGCTGCACGACCTTCCGCGTCCCGTCGGGCAGCTTCATCTTCACAAAGCCGAAGTAGAGCGGCACCGCCCATTCCACGCCGTCCACCGAGCGGGCGCGGTAGAGCAGCGTGTCCTTAAGCGCAGGCGCATCCTGGCTGAACCGAACCTCCGGGTCCATCAGCCAGATGTCCGCCTGGCTCGTATCGCGGATGAACGCGCCCGTCTGATGCGCGAGCCCGACGAGAATCCCCGCCTGCTGCGTGATCAGCATCGCCGCGAAGCTGATGCCCACCACCAGCCCAAGGTACTTGAGCTTGTCGCCAAGCAGCATGCGCAGGGCCACGAAGTTCACGCGCGGCCTCCTTCCGCCGCAACCAGGCGATCCACTTCCGACGGATCGCGGAGCAGGCCGCGAAGCACCGACGCTCGCACCAGGCGCGAAGCCTCGTCGAACGGCGCCAGCCGCACCCACGGATCAGTCTCGAAGGTGATGTAGACCGCCGCGGTGCCGTGCAGCGACGCCCAGAGCGTCTGCGCGACCGTCAGCGGGTCGGTGATCTCTGGTCGCAGCCGCCCGGCCTTGAGCGCCTCGTGCACACAGAGGATCAGGAACGCGTACGCGTTCTGGCTCGGGTCCTCGATCCGAGCAAGGTCCTCCGGGTCGGGCTCGACCCCCTCGGGGCACTTGCTCATGAACATCAACTCGTAATGACGCGGGTGCCGGCGAGCGAAGTCGACGTACCCGCCGCCCATCTTCCAGACGCGTGCCACCGGGTCGGGTTCGGCCGCCAGCAGGCCGCGGAGCGCAGGCGTGGAACTGCTCAAAGTCGTGCCGGCAGAGGGCGAGGATGAGGTCGCGCTTGTCCTTGAAGTGGACGTACAGGGCGCCGGGCGTGTACTCGATGGCGTCGGCGATCTGGCGCATCGTGACCTGCTCGTAGCCATTGCGTACGAACAAATCCCGTGCTGCGGACAGAATCCGCTCGTTCACATCGGCCTTTTCGCGTGCTCGCCGGTCGGTTGAGGTCATCAGTGAACTCCGTTCATTGACATTCTGAGGTCCTTGTGTCACTTAGTCAATGAACAAGATTCATTTTCTGAACAATCTTTATATTCAGCCCTTGAACACGATCGCCGGTTCCAGCCGCATCACCTTCCAGATGCTCAGCAGGCTGGCCAGTACGCAGATCACCACGATCGCGCTGCCCGTCATCGCCAGCGTTCGGAACTGCAGCAGGAACGCCAGCTCGGTGTTCTTGCCGACAAACGCGAACAGGCTTGCCACGCCCACCCCCAGCCCGTAGCCGATCAGCCCCACGATCACCGCCTGCAGAAAGATCATCCGGAGCAGAGCCATGTTGGTCGCTCCCATCGCTTTCAGCGCACGAACTGGCGGATGTTGTCGCTGGTGAACTGGTAGAACGTCTGGCCCGCGATCGCCGTGCCGACGATGAACCCCAGCACCACCGAGATCCCGAAGTTGATCGGGATGCCCGTGTTTTTCATGAAGTACCCCTGCGTCTTGTCAGAGAACTCAGACGCCGAGAGGGCGAGCAGGCCGGTATCGCCTTGGATCCGTGCGGCCAGCGCCTTGGTATCCACGCCGGGCCTGGTCTTCACGCACACAAAGCTCAGCAGCTTCCGCTCACGCGGCGCAAAGAGCGTGGCTCGTGAGTACGTGGTGTAGATCACAGGCTGGCTCTGGAATGTCCGCTGCACCTGGCAGATTCCCACGACGACCGCCCGCCGGTCGTTCAGCTCCAGCAACTCGCCGATCTGCAGCGGTCGCTTGACCGTCTTGCCGTGCCCGTCGGTTTCGATGTGCGCGAGCTTGTCCTTCGCCCCCACCTCGTCGACGACCACGCCGTCGGCCCGTCGCAGATCCTCAAGCCGGCCACTCACCATGCCGGGCGGACCGCCCACCAGGCTCGCGTCATCAAGCCCGATCACGTTGCAGTTCTGGAACGTGCCATCGCTCAGACGTGCCTTGATCTGCCCTTTGTAGAGGGGAACAGCCCAGTCAACGCCCTCGATTCCTCGGACCCGCAGCAACTGCGTGTCCTGCAGCGGCTTGGTATCGTCGATGAACTGCACCTTGGGATCCATCACCCAGATGTCCGGATACCCGCTGTCGGTAATGAACCCGTGCGTGCGGCTCATCAGCCCCCAGAAGATGCTCATCTGCTGGGTGATGAGCATCGCGGCGAAGGTGATGCCGAAGACGATGCCCAGGTACTTGGCCCGGTCGCCGATCAGCATGCGCAGCGCGACAAAGGTCATGGGCGGGTGCTCCCAGGAGTTCGAATAGATGGTGAGGCCGACTCGTCACGGATCGCCGCGATGCCCGCCAGCGAGAAGGCGGTGATGTGCGCCGCCAGCGCCGCCTTGCCGGGCGGGTCGTAGGTCTGCAGAGGGCTGAGCACCTTGTGGGCCGCGGCGCACAGCTTGTAGTTCACGCACTGGGCGATGACCGACGCGGCGCACCGCTGCACGCGCACGTCCCCCTCCGGCAGGCCGGTCAGCTCGTGGATGATTCTCCGCAGCGTGTCGATCTGCGGGCGCATGTGCGACTGCACCAGGTCGTGGAACGCTTCGGTCGGCGCCGTCATCTCGCGCGTGATCATCTGGCTCATCCACGCGGGTTTCCCCTCGTCGAACAGCCGGTTCACAAACGCCCCGACAAAGGCACGCAGTCTGGTCTCGGCGTCCGCTTTTTCAAACCCCGGCGGCGTCACCGGGTGGGCCGCGATCGACGCCCGCGTGTAGTGCTGTAGCACCGCCTTGTACAGCCCCATCTTGTCGCCGAAGTGGTAGTTGACCGCCGCCACATTCGCCCCCGCCGCGGCGACGATCTCGCGAACCGTCGCGTCCGCAAACCCGGCCCGTGCGAAGACCGGTCCGGCCGCCTCGATGAGACGGAGGCGCGTGCCGGCATCGCCGGCGTCTGGAACGAGGGGATTGTGGGTGGGGGGTGCCACGGCCAAACAACCGTATCAAACAGTTGTTTGAAGTCAAGTCGGTTCACGGCCGCAACTACTCGAACCTCCAAATACCCTCGACCGGGCGTGCGGTGAGGTCTGATCCAGCTTGGCGGGCGGTTGGTCGGGGTTCTCGGGCTCGGTAGTCCTTACCCGGATTCCCGCGGCCTCACACCTCCACCCGTGCTCAGGGGACTGACGCGGTCAGGGCTGGGACGGCCTCCCAGGGAATCCGATGCTTGGAGCATGTTCTGGGAGCTTTGCCAAACCAACGACCCCAACAAGCCTGTGGTAAACGACCCTCGTCGTCGGCACGGGCGTCTGAGCTGCTCGATGGCCGAGTGCACGCTCGGCGAGGTGCTCGACGTCTCGGCGGGCGGCATGCGCGTCAAGTCGTCGATCAAGCTCGAGAAGGGGCAGAAGGTCATCGTCACCATCGGCACGCCGCGCGGCCCGATGCCCGTGCAGTGCACGGTGATGTGGGTGAAGCGCAACAAGCTCTTCTGGTACACGATGGGTGTCCAGTTCGAGAACCTCTGTCAGCAGGGGCAGAAGATCATTCGTGAGTTTGCGCAGTGCGCGGCAGACAAAGAGACGGTGCGTCCGAGCGTGGTGGCGCTCATCGAGGAAGCGCACGACGAGGCACGGAAAGCCGGCTGATGCTCAGGCCGGGAGCGGCGTGCGCTCGGTGGGCGCGACGAGGTAGAAACGCCCGACCTTGACCTCGAACCACTCGCCGTCATCCCCCTCCATCTGGAACTCCCCCTCCATCGTGCCCCACGCCGAGGGCAGAGGGCAGAAGCTCTTGTAGACGAAAGTCTGGCCCGGCTCGAGGCGCGGCTGACGGCCGACGACGCCCTCGCCGCGGACGTCGTTCACGCGTCCCTGCTCATCGACGATGACCCAGTGGCGCGAGCGCAGCGTGCCGGTCTTTCCGGAGACGTTGCGGATCTGCACGTGGTACTCAAAGACGTAGCGGCGCTGATCGGCGTCGGATTGCTCGGGCACGTAGACCGGCGTGACCGCGACGCGATAGCCGGCGCTTGTCGCGACCGAGCCGAGCTTCGTCTTGGGCGTGGCGACCGTTTCCATCCGCGTGCATGATACCGCGCCGCGGCGGTTTGTGTGCGTTGTTGTGGACTGGGGGTGTCAGGGAATGGTCAAGCCGGGGGGTTGCTGCTGCTCTGAGACCGCTTGTTCCAGAGGAAGTGCACACCCAACGCGTACCCGATTATCACTGCTGCGATCACCGCGACCCACGCGGGCCCCAGCTTGTCCCACAACAGCTTCACGTTGAGTACCGCGATGACCGTGCAGATCGTGTAGCCGACGACCACCACCCAGCCGGGGTTGGCGAATGCCCCCATCCGGCTACGGCTGGAAGTCACCATCATGAGGGGAAAGATGGCGAATGGCAGCTGCATCGAGAGCACAATCTGCGAGACCACAAGCATGTCGACCGTGCGGTGCCCGCCCGTCGCCAGTACCAGGATGAGCGCCGGGATGATCGCCAGTGAACGGGTGATGAGCCGGCGCAGCCACGGCTTGATGCGGATCTTGAGGAACCCCTCCATCACGATCTGGCCTGCCAGTGTGCCGGTAATCGTGCTGGACTGGCCCGAGCAGAGCAGGGCGACCGCGAAAGTCGTCGCCGCCGCGCCGCCAAGCAGTGGCGTGAGCAGCCGGTGCGCATCGTCGAGCTCTTCGACCTTGCCGCCGTTGTTGTGGAAGACCGCCGCGGCGAGGATGAGAATCGCGGCGTTGACGAAGAAGGCGAGCCCGAGTGCGACGACGGTGTCGATGGTATTGAAGCGGATGGCGCTGCGCTTGCCCGCGTCGTCACGCGAGAAGCGGCGTGTCTGCACGATCGACGAGTGCAGGTAGAGATTGTGGGGCATCACCGTTGCGCCAGGATGCTCAGCGAGATCGCCAGCGCCTCGGCGTCGGGCAGCGAGGGCGTGACTGCGCCGCGTGCCGCGGCGGCCAGGTCCGGCTGGGCGAGCCAGAGGTTGTACGCGAAGCAGACGCCGATGGTGGTGACCAGGACCACGATGATCGCTTCGAGCTTGCGGAAGCCGAAACGGATGAGCATCAGCAGCAGCAGCACGTCGGCGCCGGTCAGCAGCACGCCCCAGTGCAGCGGCAAGCCGGTGAGGAGTTTGAGAGCGACGGCTGAGCCGATGACCTCGGCCAGATCGCAGGCAACGATCGCGATCTCGCACAGCAGCCAGAGCGCGACGGAGGTGGGCTTGCTGTAGTAGTCGCGGCACGCCTGGGCGAGGTCCTTGCCGGTGACGATGCCCAGCCGGGCGCAGAGCGTCTGCAGGAAGATCGCCATGAGGTTGGAGGCGAGGATGACCCACAGCAGCGTGTACCCGTACTGACTGCCGCCCGCCAGGTCACTTCCCCAGTTGCCCGGGTCCATGTAGCCCACCGCCACCATGTACCCCGGGCCTGCGAAGGCGAGCATGCGCCGCCACCAGCCCACGTTGCTTGCCGCAGCGCCCGAAGGAACGGCGACCGTGCTGTTGGCCTCAGGGAGCGAGCGGAACGGGTCTGGGACGACCATCGACCGCAGGGCTTCGGTCGATGAGAGCGGGGATTGGGTAGAGGGGTTGGCGGTAGTCATGTGGAGGGCTACAAAGTTTGACTAATCAAACTCTAGTGTTGCGACCCATCATCGGTCAAGTGAAGGGTGTAAGATCAGCCGCCGATGGCCACAGAGACCGTTGAGAACTACCTCAAGGCGATCTTGACCCTCTCCGACGAGTCGCCGGATGGGGAGGCGGGCTTGGCTCGCTTGGCGGCTGTGCTCGGCGTGACCAAGGGCACGGCGACCTCGATGGTGAAGCGACTGAGCGAGGGAAAGCTCGTCAAAGCCGAGCGGTACGGGGGGATCAAACTGACCGCCAAGGGCCGCCGCGCGGCGGTCGACGTGATCCGCCGGCACCGGCTGATCGAGACGTTTCTGGTCCGGACGCTCAAGCTCGACTGGTCGGTGGTGCACGGTGAGGCTGAACGCCTCGAGCACGCGGTTTCGCCGGCGGTCGTTGATGCGATCGACGCCCTGCTTGGGCACCCGGCGGTCGATCCGCACGGCGATCCGATTCCCGATCGCGACGGGACGGTGCGCGTGTGCGACTCGCGGCCGCTGTGCAACTGCGGGGCCGGCTCGCGCGTGCACGTGGCTCGCGTGACCGATCAGGACGGCGCGTTCCTCGCCTTCGCCGCCCGTCACGGTCTGCGGCCTGGGGCCGCGATCACGGTGCTGGGCGCCGATGCGCAGGCCCAATCGGTGCTCGTGCAGGCCGATGGGTGTGAGCCGGTGGCGCTGGCCGGTACCGCCGCCGCCAAGATCGCCGTGCAGGATCGGTGAATGACCTGCATAGGGGATTGTCGCGGGCCGTCAGGGGCGGGTGATCCACCGGTTTCATCTTGCGCTTGCAGACTCCCTGTTGCCGCCTTGTATTGAGCGGTCCTATGGTCAGTTGAGACTCAGTCTCAACAGAGATCCGGCGTTGGGAAGCGCCGCTTACATGGAGGTCGCGTCAATGAACAAGGTTGCCATCGGTCTGTCCTGCTCACTGGTCTGCGTGCTCGCTTCGGCGGCCCACGCTGATTTCTTCATCCCTGACGGTGTGAACGTCCCCTGGGTCCGCGGCACGACGGCCAACTCGGCCTACGCGCAGTGGGAGTCGTTCACCTCCGTCGGCGGCCCCAACGCTGCTGACGTCGGCCTTTCGGCCGTCGGCGCACTGCCGAACCTGTCGGCGTTCAACGTCTCGGCGAGCGGGACGGGCGCGAGCGTGCTGGGCAGCGGCAACATCTACTCCGGCGGCGCCGCGATGGGCGTCACCGTCACCGTGCCGAGCTTCGTGGTCGACCCCTCGGGCACGACGAGCATCCTGCTGCAGACCCGCACGCAGGGCACCGAGATCAACCCGGCCACCATGCTGATCAACGGCGTCGCTCCGACGCTGGTGACCGAGCTGGCCCGCGTCTCGCTGGGCCCGCAGGGCGCGATGGTCGACACCGCTTGGCGCTGGGACCTGAGCGGGTCTGCATCAACTTTCACGATCACCTTCGCCGGCGCCGCCCCTACGTTCCTTAGCCTTGACCGTGTCTCGGTGGATGTGTTCGCGGTTCCGGCTCCGGGCGCTGCGGCGGTCGCGGGCCTGGGTCTGCTGGCCGCGGCGCGTCGCCGTCGCTGATTGATCAAGAGGAGTGCAGGCCGTGTCGTTCGGTTCGCACAACCTGGTTGAAGAGAACGAGGGCGAGGCACGCGGCGGCGCGTGCCCGCTCTCGCGTTATCTTGGATGGCTGCCGTTCTGGCGATCGCGCCGCACGACCGAGCGGCGCCGCAAGTGGGTGCGGGCGGCGGCGTGGGGGGCCAAGGGCGTCGCGGCGCTGTATGTGCTGGCGTGCGTGAAGTGCATCCTGCTGTACATCGTGATTCCGGCGGTCGTTGCCTGGGGCGGGTGGGGGGTTGTGAGCGGGGGGGGAGGGAGCGGACATGAGCGAGCAGCAGAACCGTCCTCGGTGCCCGGTATCGTTCTTCCGGAGGTCAGTTCCGGCGGAACCGATGTCAGCGACGCTGAAGAGCGCAACGCAGAAGCAGCACGATGAGGCCGAGGGGCATCGGCTGCACGCGGTGATGTTCGGCTCGCAGGGCGTGCCGGCGGCGCGCGAGTCGTTCGCCCGCACGCTGGGCCAGCACGTGCCGATCCAGGAGGCGTTCGTGCCGCGGCTGCTCGCGGCGGCCGAGCGTGCGCCGTGGGGTGAGGTCGTGAAGCCGTACCACACGCATCTTGAGGCTCTGCGTGAGGACTGCGAGCCGATGGGGGTGACGACGGAGATGTGCCGCCCGATGGCGGGGGCGCGGCGGTTCATCGAGCGGATCGGTCAGCTCTCTGAAGGTGAGGCGTGGGGGTTGCTGGGGGTGTTCTACGTCTTCGAGGGGTCGACCAACGGCGGCACGATCATCGCGATGCGCGTGCGTGAGTTGATGGGGCTCGAGACCGACGCCGGTACGCGGTTCATCAATCCGCACGGGCGTGAAGTCCGGCCGCGGTGGATGAAGTGGCGCGAGGACGTCGATGCACTGGAGATAGGTGAGGCCGAGCGTGCAGCGGTGATCGCCGGCGCAGGAGGCGTTCACACTCTCGGGCGCAGTGCTGAGCGACGTGGCCGACGCGATGAGCACGCCGATCGACGGCAAGCCCGAGGTGGTGGTGCTGCCGATCAAGGCGGCGGTGAAGCAGTAACGCGGTAGTCAAGGTGTCTTGACGAGGCCCTGGCGCGAGCCTGGGCTCGGCGTGGATTGATACGGACGTCTTCGAACTGTACACAGCGGACGTTTGGCGCGATCGTGCGCCTATAGACCACCGTGCCCAGGCTCGCGCCAGGGCCTCGTATAAAAAAACCGGCGGGCCTCGCGGCCCGCCGGTTCTAGTTACTGACTTGCGTCTACCGACTCGTCAAGGGTTACTTGACCAGGTTGGTGGACTCTTCCTCGACGATCGCCTTCTTGAAGTAATCGCTGGTGATCGAGAGGTTGCTGCGGCTGTCGCCGTTGGCGGCCGTGTTCTTGGCGCGGACGGTCCAGCGGACGGTCTGCTTGGGAGCCAGGGTGCCGACGGTGCCCAGGGTGATGGTGTCGCCCGCGGCGGTGACGGAGGTGTCACCGTTGCCGCTGACGAAGGCCAGGCCCGGAGCGAGCTTGAAGACGCCCTTGACGTTGCTGTCGGCCTTGTTGCCCTGGTTGGTCACGACGATGCTGAAGGTGGTCTCGCCGCCGACCTCGATCGGGTCGGGGTTGTCGACGAGCTCGATCACGATCGCCGGGACGCCGGCCACGGCGGTCACGGCGTTGGCCGTGGCGCTGGAGCAGCAGACGCTGGTGACGGTGGCCGAGTTGCGGATCTCGGTGACGGTGCCGCTGTTGAGCGTGACCGAGAGGGTCTTGCTCGAGCCGGCGGCCATGTCGCCCAGGTTCCACTTCACGCTGTTACCGGCCAGAGCGCCGCCTTCGGTCGCGCTCTTGAAGGAGGTGCCGGCGGGGATCGGGTCTTCGACCACGGTGTTGCGGGCGACGCCGTTGCCGCTGTTCTTGACCGTGATGGTGTAGGTCGCGTCGCGGCCGATGTAGAGGCTGGACGGGCCGGTCTTGGTGATCTCGAGGTTGCAGTTCTTCACGACCGTGGTGGTCGCGCCGCTGTCAGCCTTGAGGTTGCCCTCGGCCGAGGCCGAGGCGGTGTTGTTGTAGGAGCCGATCTTCGACGCCTTGGCGTTGAAGTTGAGCGTCTTGCTCGCGCCGGCCGCCAGGTCGCCGACGTTGGCTTCCCAGACGTTCTTGCCGTCGCCGGTCATCATGTCAGCGGGGAGCTGGTCACGGACCGAGACGTTGCGGGCCGTGCCGGTGCCGCTGTTGGTCACGACGATCTGAACGGGGATGACGTCGCAGAGGTTGACCTCAGCCGGAGCGGTCTTGGTGATCTTCAGGGCCGGCGACGACACGTTGATCGTGCAGCAGGCCGGGATCACGTACGACGCGGTGGCGCAAGAGGCGAACTGGCCGGCGCTGGGGGCCGTGCCGTGGAACTTGATGCTCTTGCTCTCGCCCGGGGCCAGGTCGCCCAGGTCGAAGTTGCTGGCCGAGCCCATGGGCTTGCCGGCGACCGACGTGTCGGTGACGCGGAAGCCGCTGGGGGTCGTCTCGGTGACGTTGACGTTGGTCAGCGCGACCGGCGAGACGTTGGTGACCTTGATCTCGTACTCAAAGGCCTGGCCGGCGGTGACCTCGCTGGGGCAGGTGCGGTCCAGGCGGAGGGCGGCGCCCTCGGCGCGACCGGCCGGGTAGTAGACCGTGGTCGAACCGGCGGCGGGCGCGGGGGCCGGACGCGGCTCAGCCTTCGGCGTGGCCTTGGGGGCCGGCGCCGGAGCCGGGGCGGACGCACCTGGACGACAGAAACGCCGCCGTTGCTGCTGTCCATCTTGCCCTTGTCGAGCGTGCAGCCAGCCAGTGCGACCAGCGCGAGGCCGGCGAACGGCATCCACTGAGACGAGTGCTTCATTTGATAGCTCCAAAACCCTTCGGGACGACTGTGTTCCCCCACGCCGTTCCCGGTGTGAACGGGGGAAAAGCGGCCTGAGACGAAGGCCGCTCTGCTTTGAGGTTAGCCAATACCTACCGCCAATCAAGGAAAAACAGGGCATCCCTTAAGGTGGAGTTGCCGTGAGGCAATCTTCACACCGGTCGTGTTCACGTTGTGCAACATGTTTGCAACGTGTTGCCTTGGCTCTTCACCCGGCTGGTTCAGGTGTTGTTGGTGAATTGTGCACGGGGTTTGCCCGGGTGGAGTGGTGCCGAGGCGCGGCGTGGCGCTCGGAGGTTGAGGGCGCAATTCCTGCGACTTTGTGCGATCAAGGTCCCGCGGCGTGCCACGCGGGCAATATGTGGAGAAGATTGGGTATGAGGAACCGGCTGCTTGTTGGAGCGTTGTGCGCGGGTCTGGCTGTGGTGATTGTCAGTGGCGGCTGCCAGTCGGCGGGCATCGCGGTGAAAGAGAGCGTGTTCGGCATCGCCAAGCGCGACCAGTTGGTGGCGCGCGTGGAGGATGCGCAAGAGTCAGGAAGACGCAAAGGCGAAGTTCGCGACGGCGCTGGAGGAGTTCCAGACGCTCACGGGCGTGAAGCCGAGCGAGCTGGAGAGCAAGTACAAGCGTCTCAAGTCCGACTACGACCGGTGCGAGTCGGCGGCGGGCGAGGTGCGGTCGCGCATCGACAGCGTGCAGACGGTGGGCGAGAAGCTGTTCAAGGAGTGGAGCGGCGAGGTCGCGGGGATGAGCGACCCTTCGCTCAAGAGCGCCAACGACCAGCAGATGCGCACAACACGCGCGCAGTACGACAAGCTCGCCGCCGCGATGAACGGCGCGGAGCAGAAGATGGCGCCGGTGCTCACGGCGTTCAAAGACCGCGTGACGTTTCTGAAAGGCGCGCTCAACGCGCAGGCGGTGGCGAGCTTGAACACGACGCTCGGCCAAGTGCAGAACGACGTGAACCGCTTGATTACCGAGATGAATGCGTCGATCGCAGAAGCTGACGAGTTCATCCGGCAGATGAAACCTGCTGAGTGATTGCGGCGCCGCTGAGCGCCGAAAACGCTCGCTGCGTTTTATTGCAAGAAGAAACTGCTTACACCCCCGCGATTCGGGTGGGGGTTCTCGGAACCGTGCCGGGGTGCATTCGTATCGGGTTGCGTCAACACATTCGTGTTGGCAGCAAACGCGTCCCCAGCCCTTTGCCTCGCACGTTTCCCCCCGCCCCCCCCGTCTCCTGATTCCCCGCTGGGACAAGCCCGCAAAACACGGGCCGGAGAGTGGAGTAGCCCGCCGCGAACCCCGCGTGCGGTGCTGACCGATGGGTATCGCTGCGCGGTTCAGGCTCCCCGCGAACGCGGCAATCCCGAAGACCCCAATAACCCATTGGGGCCGGTCGCACCGTGCGCGGGGGCGGGCTTTTTGCTGAGTGCCGCTCAGCCGGAAAGCAATTCGGGAAGAAGTCGTGTTGTGCTCTCTGGTTCGGCGTGTATCTTGTTGACGCGATGAGACAAGGTTCTGTTTGTGTGCTTGCCGTGATCGCGGCCGCGTCGGCGGTGCGCGGTGACGTGACGCTGACGTACCGCAACAACCTCGAACTGCCGGGGACGGTGACCGATCAGTCGGGCCAGTCGATGACGGTGACGGGGTTGAGCGGACTGACCGCCCTTGCAGATGGGCGGTTCGCCGCGGTGATGGACAACAGCAACAAGGTGCTCCTGTTCCGGCCGGTGTTCGGCGCAGACGGGTCGCTTACGGGCGTCATAGACGCGACCGGGCTGACACTGAGCCAGACGCGCGACTTTGAAGACATCGCGCTGCTGCCGGGAACCAACTCGGCGATGCTCAGTGACGAAGGGACGGTGGCCCCGTTGTCGGTGGTCGATCTCGCCACCGGTGTGGTGAGCGTTGGGCCGACCGTGCCTGCGGTGTTTGCGAACGTGCGGCCGAACTTCGGGCTTGAGTCGCTGACGATCAGCCCTGATGGATTGACGCTGTGGACGTGCAACGAAGAGGCGCTTTCTGTCGACGGCCCGCAGTCGACGCCGACGACCGGGTCGCGCGTACGGCTGCAGCGGTTCTCGCGGCCGAGCGCATCGGGGACGGGCGGCTTCTCGCCGTCGGGCCAGTGGTGCTACCTGACGCAGTCGATGCACGGCAGCTCGGCGGTTCAAGGTGCGCGGAGCGGGGTGAGTGCGCTGGTGGCGCTCCCCGGCGGCGGTCTGCTGGCAATGGAGCGCTCCTTCGCGATCGCTTCGCCGCCGTTCCTCACGCGGATCTACTCGGTGAGTACGGCGGGGGCGACTGACACGACCGCGATGCCTGCTCTTCAGTCTGTGACGCTCACGCTCTGCACCAAGTCGCCGAAGTACAGCGGCGGGCTGTACAACGTGGAAGGGTTGGCTCTGGGCCCTGCAGTGCCGGCTGGCGAGGGGGTGCCGGCAGGCCGGCGAGTTCTGCTGGCGATCACTGACGACGCGGACATCCTCAGTACCAACCGACTGCACGTGTTCTTCATCGACGGATTGCTCAACGCGTGCGGGCCGGCGGACCTTGGGAGTCAGGGCGGCGCCAGCTCGCCTGACGGCCTGCTGGACAACAACGACTTCATTGTGTTCATCAACGCGTTCTTCGCGGCCAGTCCCTCAGCGGATATGGGGCGGCAGGGTGGAATGCCGGGGGGCGATGGCTCGTTCGATAACAACGACTTCATCGCCTTTATCAACGCGTTTTTCTCGGGGTGCTGAGGACTTCTTCGCAGGTGGAGGGGAGGCGGAGGGCGGGGGGGGAGGGGGCGGGGGACGTGGGAGGCGTGGGTTTCTGGCACGAGCCGCGTTCAGCGGTAAACTGGAGAAGTCGGCCCGGCCTTGCTCTGCGGCGCGGGCGGCTGCCAGGTGGAGCCTTTCCCATGCGTGCGATGGTTGTCGCTCGAGTCGTCCTGCTCGCGTTGCTGGCGCTGCCGGCGGTTGTCCGTGGACAGGCGGGAGATGGGGGAGGGGGGGGAGTGCAGCCGATCAGTCAGGCGTTCAGCGTGCGCGAAGCGACCGTGCAATCGCTGGCGGTGGCCGATCATCCTCAGGCGTTCAGCGTGCAGGTTGTCCTGAGCGGTGTGCCGGCCGATGTGATCCTTGAGCCGGTCTCGGTACGGTCGCAAGGGTTTTCGCTGGTCGAGGACGATGGCAACCAGCGGCGCGGTGGCGGCGCCGACGGAGTTGACGTTCGCGGGCTGGGTTGCCGGCCGGCCGGGCTCTGCGGCGCGTTTCTCGGTAGTGGGCGGGTCGTGGCGCGGGGTGATCGACCTTGCCGATGGCAGCGCTCTGTGGTGGGTGCAGCCGCTGAGCGAGGGGAGTGGGGGGGGACAGGCCGGTGCGGCCGCGGATCAGCACGTGGTGTACGCCGGAGACGCGGTCGTGGCCGATGGTCATGGGTGCCCGGGCGGAATCGTCGTGGATGGAGCGGCGACTGACTCCAGCTTCGGTCGGCCCAAGGGCACGACGCCGCTGTGCGTGCTGCAGACGCAGATCGCGTTCGACGCCGACTTCCTCTACTACCAGCAGAACGGCTCGAGCAGCGCCAACGTGCAGGCGGACATCGACAGCATCGTGAACGCGATGAATCTGATCTACGCGCACGACACGCTGGTCTCGTTCACCACGACCCAGGTGATCGTGCGGACGGCAGCGGGCCTGTACAACAGCACCTCGCCCAGCACGCTGCTGACGCAGATGGCCTCTGAATGGACGACGAACCAGACAGGCGTGACGCGCGACATCGCGCACCTGATGACCGGCCAGCCGACGGGGACGACGATCGGGCTGGCGTACAACGGCGCGGTCTGCAGCACTTCGTTCGGGTACGGCCTGAGCCAGTCGCGCTACACGGCGAACATGTCGCTGCGGGTGTCGCTCACGTGCCATGAGGTAGGGCACAACTTCAGCGCCAGCCACTGCGACGGCGACAGTGACTGCTCGATCATGTGCTCGATCAACGGCGGGTGCACGGGCAACGTAACGGGGTTCAGCACGCGCTCGATCAACGAGATCCGGCCGTACTCGTTGGGACGCGCGTGCCTGACGGCGATCGCCGGTCTGCCGGCGCAAGTGGTGCCGCACGCGACGGCCGACACGGCGATCGGCGCGCCGGGCGGCTTTGTCGACATCGACGTGCTCGCCAACGACTACGACGGCAACTGTCAGACGGTGACCATCCAGTCGTTCCCTGCGTCGACGCCCAAGGGGACGCTCACTCGGCGCATCGGCGCAGGACCCGGCGGGCGCGACCTGATCCGCTACAGCGCATCCGTCGGCGTGAGCGGTACCGACACGTGGACGTACGTCGCCGCCGACACCGTGGACGGCGTGGCGGGCGGCACGGTGACGGTCACGATCCCGGCTCCCAAGGCGCCCGACTACTCCGGACCGACGCAGGCGCAGTTGGACGGCAATTACTACCGCCTGCAGGGCCAGGCGTCGGTGCCGGACTTCACGAGCCTGTTCAACTTTGTGACCGGCACGTTCACCAACACGCCCATCAACTGGACCAGCACGACGGGCAACTTCTCCAACAGCGGGCGCGCGGATTACCTGGGATGCGTGGCGACGGCGACGCTGAGCGTGCCGACGGCGGGGTCATGGACGTTCTTCACCCAGAGCGACGAGGGAAGCCTGCTCTACATCGACGGCGTGCTGGTGGTGAACAACGACTTCGTGCACACCAGCCAGGAACACAGCGGCGTCGTCGCATCTCTCACAGCGGGCAACCACGCACTGCGGGTGGAGTACTTCGAACTGACGGGGGCGGCGGAGTTGATCGTGAAGTGGCAGGGCCCGAGCCAGGCCAAACAGGTGATCCCCGGCACGCGACTGACCAGCATGCAGCAGAAGTACTACGACCTGCCGCCGGCTCTCTCGGCGATTCCCAGCTTCGCGGGCCTGACTGCGATCGCCAACGCGCCGACCACGCAGATCAACTTCCCCTCAAGCACCGGCAACTTCGGGGCCTCCAACCGTCCGACCGACGTGGGGGCGGCATTCACCGGCTACATCAGCGTGCCGACGAGCGGGCTTTACACGTTCTACCTCGAGAGCGACGATGGCAGCCGCATGACGCTGGGCGCATCGCAGGTGGTGGTCGTCAACGATGGTGTGCACGCCATGACCGAGGTTGGGGGACAGGTCGCGCTGCTGGCGGGCCTGCACTCGATCAAGGTCGAGTACTTCAACGGGACGGCGCCCAGCGGGCTGATCCTGCGCTGGGAAGGACCGGGGATCGCCAAGCAGGTGGTCCCGGCAGCCAACCTGCTCAGTGCGTCGGACCGCTGCAACGCGGCGGACGTCGGATCCGCCGGCGGCGTGGGGGCTCCCGACGGTGTGCTGAATAACAACGACTTCATCGCCTTCATCAACTTCTTCTTCACGTCCAACCCGCTGGCGGACCTTGGGCGAGCGGGCGGCGTGACGCCGGGCGACGGGGCGTACGACAACAACGACTTCATCGCGTTCATCAATTACTTCTTCGCCCCCTGCAACTGAGCAGTCGAGGGTGATAGGGGAGGAAGACGTCCCCTTGGCCGGAGGGCTCGTACCGGGGTGGTTGTGTGTTGCTGCTGGCCGTGGGAGGGGCGCTCGAGCTTGCGCTCGAGGCTCTTATTTGGACCGATGAAAACCCAGTTGGGGGCCGAACCGGCCCCATCGGCGCACCGATACTTGGTCACCCCATCTTGCCACGGTTGTGGCGATGGTCCGATAAGGAGTTCGCCCGAGATGACTGCGCTCCCCCCGACGAATCAACGCCGCGCCCTGATCACCGGTATCACCGGCCAGGACGGCTCGTACCTGGCGGAGTTTCTGATCGGCAAGGGGTACGAGGTGCACGGAATCATCCGTCGCTCGTCGTCGTTCAACACCGGGCGCATCGATCACATCTACCTCGACCCGCACGTCAAGGGCGGCAAGCTGAAACTGCACTACGGCGACCTGTGCGATAGCAACTCGCTGGCGAAGCTGATGCGCACGGTCCACCCGCACGAGGTGTACAACCTGGCGCGCAGAGCCACGTTCGCGTGTCGTTCGACATGCCGGTCTACACCGCCGAGACGGTCGGCATCGGCGCGCTGAAGCTGCTCGAGGCCGTCCGCGAGTACCAGACCGAGACGGGCAACAAGGTCCGCTACTACCAGGCCAGCTCGTCTGAGCAGTACGGCAAGGTGATCGAGACCCCGCAGATCGAGACGACGCCGTTCTACCCGCGCAGCCCCTACGCGTGCGCCAAGGTGATGGCGCACTGGGCGACGGTCAACTACCGCGAGAGCTACGGCATGCACGCCTCGTGCGGCATCCTGTTCAACCACGAGTCGCCCCGCCGCGGCGAGACGTTCGTGACGCGGAAGATCACCCGCGCCGTCGGCCGCATCAAGATGGGCCTGCAGCAGAAAGTCTTCCTGGGCAACCTCGACAGCAAGCGCGACTGGGGTTTCGCCGGCGACTACGTCAAAATGATGTGGCTCATGCTGCAGCAGGACGAGGCGGACGACTATGTGATCGCGACCAACCGCACGATCACCGTGAAGCACTTCGCCGAGCTGGCCTTCCAGCACGCCGGCCTGGACTTCAAGAAGCACGTGGACTTCGACCCGCGCTACCTGCGTCCGGCCGAGGTCGATCTGCTGCTGGGCGACCCCGCCAAGGCGAAGAAGAAGCTGGGCTGGGAGCCGACGACCACCGTCGAAGAGCTGGCGGCCATGATGGTCGACCACGACGTGGAGCTCGCCCGCCGCGAGAAGACCCTGCGCGACGCGGGCCACGAGATGCCGGCGTTTGCCGGGCATGACCAGTGACGCGAGGCATTCGCCACTAGGCACTAGGCATTAGTAAAGACAAAGGCCTCCGCTTGCGGAGGCCTTTGTTCTTTTGCCTTTCACTAATGCCTAGTGGCTAGTGGCGAATGCCTGTTCAGACCGTCTCCACCACCGAGTACTGGTCCAGGTTCAGGAACACAATCTCCCCGTCATCGCGGCGGAGGACCAGGCGGTCGAGCCAGAGCTTGTCGTCCTTGCCGTGGGCGTACCACGAGCCGGTCTTGCTCTGCTCCATGCGGACCACGGACCCCTCGACGGTGGTTTTGAGGTGGCCCTGTCGGCGCGGCACCTGCTGAGTGACACGGACGCGCGTCCCCGCGCGGAGGTTCGCCGTGGAGGGCGCGCCGGTCGGGGAGGAGGTGTTCGTAGAAGCAGGTTGTGAGGCGGGGTTGGTCATCGCGGGCCGATCGTACGCCCGGCAGTCGGACGGCCGGTGCGATATGTTTTGCGGATGCGCATTGCGCGGACGAACCTGCTCGTGGCTCTGGCCGCCGTTCTGCTTGCTGGCGGTGGGGGGTGTGGGTCACGGTTTTCGCGGGTCGACGCCGAGCCGGGCGACCTGCCCGAGGGTGAGACCCTGCCGTCGCCTGCTGAAGTGGTGGGGGGGTTTGCGCCCACGCATGTCGAGGTCTATCCGTTGAGTCGGCTGGAGGGCGCGGGAGACAACCGCCGGGCGGTGCTGCACCTGCGGCTACAGGACGCGTTCAGTCACGACGTGAAATGGCCGGGTCTGGTGCGAGTCGCTCTTGCACCGCAGCGTGAGGGAGGAGCGGGAACGGACGTTACGGAAGCGGGTGGGAAGGACGGCGCGGTGTTCCACATCGACTTGACCCGTCCCGAGGCCAACGCAGCGGCCTTCGACACGATCAGCCGGTGCTACGTCGTCCGAGTTCCAGCGGGAGGGAGCGGGGAAGGGGCGATGGCGGTACGGGTGCGGTGGTTGCTGGTGGATGCGTCAGGCCAGATGCAGGCGATGGACGCGAGCGGGATTCTCCAACCTGCCAAGTAACGGCACTGCCGTTGGCCGTGCAGCAGGTCTGCGGTGAACCCCTGCTTTGCAGAGTGATCGCGCGTTCTTGATAGAAGTTGAGACTGAGTCTCAGTAAGATCGCCTTGGAGAGAGCCTTGCCCTGTCGGCTCAGTTCGTGGACACTGGAACCTCGGGAGATCACCCTATGAATATCGATAAGCGCGTGGCAGTTGTGGCGTTGGTGGCGGCGTCGGTCAGCGGTGCGGCGCTCGGGCAGGTGACTCTGCTGATCGCCGACGACAACGCCGACCGCATCATGATCGCTCGTGATGTGAACGGCGACGGGGTGATCGACGCGTCGGATCCGTTGGAACTGCATGCGTTCTTCGAGGCGCCGAACGCCTCAGGCCTTCCCGGGCCGGCGAACCCCAACGCGCTTGGGTATTGGCATGGCCTCGCGCTGATCGGTGACACCAACTCGGGGACCGGGCGTCGCTGGACGTGGGCGCGGGACCTCAACGGCGACGGCGACGCGCTCGACGTAGGAGAGTCGGGCGTTTTCGCGGATGCGACCAACGCGGCCGGGTTCTCGTTCGCGGCTCCGTCGGGCGTGGCGTTCGGTCCCAGCGGCCGGATCGCGCTGGTGAACTCGGGCAACGGCTTCGGCGCCGATGACGTCTTCATCGCGGCTGACGGCAATGCCGACGGTGACGTGAACAGCGCCGGCGAGCTGACGCGCTTCGTCACCATCAACGGCTTCGGCACCAACGGCGGGTTCAGCCCGCAGGAGATCACGTTCACCAACGACGGGTCGCTCTACCTGCGGAACTCCTCTACCAACGCTTCGGCTAACGCCGCGCAGGGCATCTATCGCCTGAAGGACGTCGACGGCAACGGCGTGATCGACTCCGCGACCGAGATGACGCTCTTCTTCGGACCGGGGAACGAGTCGGGGATCACGACCTCGGCCGGGTTCTCGCTGAATGTGGATCCGGTGCGGCCGCGGGCGTTCTACATGTGGCAGCTTGCCACCGGCAGCAACGACCAGTTGCTGCGCGTGCAGGATCTGAACGGTGACGGCGACGCGATGGACGCGGGCGAAGCGACGGTCGTGTACTCGACGGCCGAGGCCGGTTTCACGTCGGTTGACGCGCTGCCGTTGGCGGACGGGTCGGTGCTGATCAGCGACAACAGCGGGAACCGCGTGTTCCGGCTGGTGGACCTGAACGGTGACGGGCTGTTCACGGGCGAGAATGAGCGCCAGCTGTTTGTGGGCTCGGGCCTCTCCGCGTCGCGGACCCTCGCGCTGGTGCACGACGTCGGCTGCAACGGCGCGGACCTTGGCCGTCAGGGCGGCCTGACGGGCGGCGACGGTCAGCTGGACAACAACGACTTCATCGCGTTCATCAATCTGTTCTTCGTCCAGGCTCCTCTGGCCGACGTGGGTAGCCAGGGCGGCTTTACTCCTGGCGACGGGCAGTTTGACAACAACGACTTCATCGTGTTCATCAACCTGTTCTTCAGCGGGTGCTGAAGAACGGATGGAAGGCGGCCTTTCAGGCCGCAGCTACTTACTTCCGGCGTTCGTGCGCTTCGCTCCCGAACGCACGGTCTTCCAGGGCTGCCAGTAAACGTTTCTTCGATCAACAATGAAAAACGCCCGGCGTAAGCCGGGCGTTTTGCGTTACTGAGTTGAAGAGCGAATCAGCGGCGACGACCGACGATCAGGCCGCCCAGACCGAGCAGAGCCGCGGCGCCGGGGGTGGGGAGGACGATGCCGGGGTTGCCGATGTCGCCGTTGAGGCCGGTGCGCGAGCCGTAAGCGTCGCCGACCGACGACAGGAACCAGCCGTTGGCGTTGTTAGCGCCCCAGTTGCTCGGCAGCGTGTTGCCGCTGACGTTCTGGGTGCGCGGGCCGTTGACGGGGAAGGCGCCCTGGTCGTTGTAGGTGAGGCGGTCGACAAGCGTGCTGCCGTTGTAGATGTTCATCTCGTCGCTGCGGCCGAGGTTCTGGCCGTTGAGGCCGATGACCGGCACGGAGGCCGAGAGGCCCCAGTTGGTGCGGAAGTCGGCGGCCGCGATCTCGGTGATGATCGCCGACTGGCCCGGCTGCAGGGTGCCGAGCGAATCGAGCGCGAACGAGCCGAAGGCCTGGCTGTTGTCGTCGAAGCTCCAGCCGACCATCGACACGGGCGAGGCGCCGGTGTTGGTGATCTCGATGTACTCACCGTCGTTGCCGTTGTACATCCACTCGGTGATGCGGACCTGGGCGTGCGCAGCGGTAGCGAGCGCGGCGATCGACAGAACAGCGAATGACTTGATCATCTCTCGTATCTCCTCCAAAATGAGTGACACAGCCACACAATGGGCTGCGTGCGATCCACAGGCCGAGAAAGTACAACGCGATCTCCTCGCAAGCGCAAAGAACACGTCAAGACAGCGCAAAGAGAATTCGAGGACGAAGCGACGATCGTCGTGCGTGATTGTCAAGAATCGGTCAAGGCTGTGTGAGGAACGGGCGTTGCGCGCGTGTGGCAGGTATGGTCCCGCGATGCGCAACCCGACCCGTTGCGTGGGGCCGCGCAACGGTTTCACGCTGATCGAACTGCTTGTGGTGATCGCCGTGATCGGCCTGTTGATCAGCCTGCTGGTCCCCAGCCTGGCCGCGGCGCGCGACACTGCGCGCACCGCCAAGTGCACGTCGAACCTGCGGCAGATCGGCGTGGGGTGCGCGGCGTACGCGTCGGGCAACAAGGGGTTCTTTTCCAGCGGGCGTTTCGACAACCGGCTCAACAGCGGGCCCGGCCCGATCGACAAAGCGGGGTGGCTTGCCGACGCAGTGAACGGCGAGTACTGCATCCCCGGCAACCTGTTGTGCCCGACCAATCCGGCGCAGCTCACGCAGTCGATGACGATCTCGCGCCTGACGGACCGCCCGGCGGCGCCGCAGGACCAGCTCGAGCTGTTCCGCCGCGGGTTCAACACGAATTACACGATGGCGTGGTACACGGCGTACACGGGTTTCAAGGACCCGCGCGGTCCGTACAACGACCCGCAGCGCAACCAGTGGTGCGCCGGTGCGCTCAACGAGAGCCGGATCAGCGGCGTGAGCACGAACTTCGTGCCGCTCTTTGCTGACGGGCGCGTGACAGACAACGAGTCGGGCGGCGAGACGGTCGAGGAGATCGACGGCAAGCGGTACCGCTTTGCCAAGGATTTGACCGACGGCCCGCTGGGACAGGTGGCCGACGGCACGTGGGGGCGCCAGAAGTTCAGCGACTTCGGGCCTGCGCACGGCAAGGCGCCGGGCGGTGTGGTGAACTCGGGTGTCGGCGCCAATCGCAAAGACCACGACAAGTACCTGGGCAACTTCCTCTTCGCCGACGGGCATGTGAGCGGGTTCAACGACACCAACCGCGACGGTGAGTTCGGCTGGCTGAGCGGCGCCGACCGCGCGCCCAACGCGGCGTACGACGACGAGATCGAGGGGAAGGTTTTCGGGGGGCTTCTGAGCAGCGGCCGGTTCTTCCGGCCAAACGACTGACGCCGGGCGTTGCGCCCGGCACCGAGTGAGAGCAGAGATCGACTGGCTTAATTCCTGGAGACACGAGATGAAGCGGACAAGCAGCGCGGCGGTGATTGCGGCCCTTGCGGGCCTGTGCTGGGCGACGGCGGCGGTCAACGCCCAGGTCGTCATCAACGAGGTCTACAGCAACCCGCCCGGCAGCAGCTCGGTGGACAACCGCTGGGAGTACATCGAGATCTATGGGCCGGCGGGCATGGACCTGACCGGTTACCTGATCGCGTCGGTCTTCGGCGGGGCCGACCCCAACGGCAATGACGTTCCGGGTCCGCTTCCGGCCGGCTGGGACGCCGGCGACGAAGTGTCGGAGATCGACGAGGCGTGGACGCTCGACGGCCTGCACATCGGCAGCAACGGCCTGCTGGTGCTCTACAACAACTTGGGTTCGAGCTTCATCCCGGGCCTGTCGGCCTCCGGCACGGCGCTGGCGACGTTCTCCACCATGAGCTGCCCGACCTCCGATGTCGGCGGTCGCATCAAGAACGACGGCTCGGCGACGTTCATCCTCGTGCGCAGCGCCGTTCCACACGATCAACGCCTCGGGCGTGAGCGTGTACGACGGCATCGCGGGCAACACGATCGTCAGCGGCCCGTCGACGTACCCGTCGTCCATCCGCTACGCGTGGCGCAAGGACGTCAACCCCGACGTGAACTTCGACGGCCTGGTCGACTTCGGCGGGCTGGGGACGCTCGTCGTCGGCGGCGGGCCCAACCCCGTCGAGATCGGCGTCAACAGCGAGCGCGCGGCGACGCCGCCGGTCGGCAACGCCTGGCAGATGGAGCCGTACCAGATGGTCGACGACATCGCTTGGAGCAACGGCGGCGGCAAGGAGTACAGCCGCAGCAAGCAGCAGGAGATCTCCGACACCACCGGCTTCAACCCCGACGCGGTCTCGCGCCTGGCGTACTACGGCGCGAACCCACAGCGCGGCAGCCTCTTCTCCGGCGGCGAGATGAAGCAGACCCACATGGCCGACGAGGAGTTCGTGTACGGCGACATCCTCGACAGCGCGCCGCTGGTGAGCTACGCCCCTGGCTTTGTCGGCGGTCCGACCGATCAGTCCGGCCCGCTCTACAACGATTCGGGCGTTCTCGACCCCGCGGGCACGCACCGGCTCAACGACATCAACCTCACCGGGTTCAAGCTCACGCCGGGCAGCTTCAACGACGTCGACGCGACGGCCTCCGGCGGGCGCAACAACGTTCAGTTCCGCTTCGTGCGCGGCGACTTCAACTTCGACGGCGTGGTGAACTGCGACGACCGCAACATGATCTACGACATGTGGGCGGCCGGCGCGTTGCTCGACGACACCCAGGCGAAGGTGGCCGAGCGCGGCACCGACGACGCGGCTGACGACGTGGCCTACACCGGCTGGAAGTGGCAGGGGCGTGAGTTCAACGGCTTGATGGCGATGGTCCGCATGAGCACCGCCGACGGCACCACCGGCGAGTGGAACAGCGGTACGACGATCACCCGGCAGGACGTCACCGCGTTCGATGCGTTGTTCACTGCGCACTGCTGCCCGGCCGACATCGGCCTGCAGGGCGGTCTGCCCGGCCGCGACGGCGCGCTGGACAACAACGACTTCATCGTCTTCATCAGCCACTTCTTCAACCACAACAACATCGCCGACATGGGCGTGCAGGGCGGCTTGCCCGGTCACGACGGCCAGTTTGACAACAACGACTTCATCGCGTTCATCGGCCTGTTCTTCCAAGGCTGCAACTGAACGAGCGAGTCGAGCAGTAAGTTGAGTTCCGCAACCGGCCCGCGAACGCGGGCCGGTTGTCTTTACCGCTTGAGCAGGTTGATCGTGCCGCCCTCGCCCTCGGCCCCCCCGCCTTTCGCAGGCTTGGAGCGCCGGCGCAGATCGAACGCCGCGATGTCGGCGACGGTCATCTTCTTGAGGTAGTCGATGTACTTGGAGCGGCAGTCGCTCCAGAAGCGGTGGGCCGGGCACGACCGCTCGTCGGAGCACTCGGCGGTGCCGAGCATGCAGGTGGTCTTGATCGACGGGTCATCAAGGGCCGACGCCAGGTCGAACAGCGTGATGTCCGTCGCGGGCCGGTTGAGGGTGACGCCGCCGCCGATGCCGCGCTGCGTCGCCAGGATCCCCTTGCGGGCGAGCGAGTTGACGATCTTGGCCAGGTAGGCGTTGGGGATCTCGGTTCCCTCGGAGATCTCCTTCACCAGGACCGGCTTTCCGCCCGCCGCGGCCACAAAGCCGAGTGCGGTTGCTGCGTACCCGGTGGCTTGGTTCATCATGGCAGAGCTCCGGGAGGACGGGTGGTGAGGCGGGCGTGGGGGGTGAGAACCGGGCCCAGCCCCCATTATAGCAGATAAATCGACAAGAAGTTCCTTTGGATCAACCTCAGGCCGACCCTTGTTTTGGCCGTGTAGATCCAGATTTTCTTCGGAATTCGCGGTTTTCATCTTTGGACAAGACGATAATATAGTCGTATAGTCAGAAAAGACCAGCGAGGCACGCCATGACGACACCGACCGCCGTCCCCCCCGCCCCCTCCCAGCAGGACGTCCGAACCATCCATGCCGACGCCTCAGCCCGTCTTGCGGGCGCTCCCCTCGAGCAGTTCGTCTATGACGACAAGATCGTCCGGGCGTTCATGGCCGTGACCCTGGTGTGGGGGCTGGTCGCCTTCCTCGTCGGGCTCTTCATCGCGGTCGAACTGGCTTTCCCCGCGGCGAACCTCGGCCTGCCGTTCACCTCCTTCGGGCGACTCCGGCCGCTGCACACCAACGCAGCGATCTTCGCTTTCGCGGGCAACGCCATCTTCGCGGGCATCTACTACAGCACGCAGCGGCTGTGCAAGTGCCGCATGTTCTCCGACAAGCTGAGCTGGCTGCACTTCTGGGGGTGGCAGGCGATCATCGTTTCGGCCGCGCTGACGCTGCCGTTCGGCATCACGCAGGGCAAGGAGTACGCGGAGCTTGAGTGGCCGATCGACCTGGCGATCGCGGTGGTGTGGCTGGGCTTCTTCGGTGTGAACTTCTTCGGGACGCTTGCTAGGCGGCGCGAGCGTCACATGTACGTGGCGCTGTGGTTCTACATCGCCACGATCGTGACGGTCACGGTCCTGCACGTGTTCAACAACCTGTGGGTGCCCGTCGGGCTGGTCCACTTCTTCAAGACCGGCACGCTGCTCAACGTCGAGACGTTCATGAAGTCGTACCCGGTCTATGCCGGCGTGCAGGACGCCTTCATGCAGTGGTGGTATGGGCACAACGCGGTGGCGTTCTTCCTCACCACGCCGTTCCTTGGGCTCATGTACTACTTCATGCCCAAGGCGGCCGAGCGCCCGGTCTTCAGCTACCGCTTGAGCATCATCCACTTCTGGTCGCTGGTCTTCATCTACATCTGGGCCGGTCCGCACCACTTGCACTACACGGCGCTGCCGGGGTGGGCGAGCACGCTAGGCATGCTCTTCTCGGTCATGCTCTGGATGCCCAGCTGGGGCGGCGGCATCAACGGCCTGCTCACGCTCCGCGGCGCGTGGGGGAAGGTGACGGCCGATCCGGTGCTGAAGTTCTTCGTCGTCGGCGTCACGTTCTACATGATGGCGACGTTCGAGGGTCCGATGCTCTCGGTCAAAACCGTCAACGCCCTGTCGCACTACACCGACTGGACGATCGCCCACGTGCATGGTGGCGCGCTCGGCTGGAACGGCTTCCTGGCGTTCGGCATGATCTACTACCTCCTGCCGCGCCTGTTCCAGACGAAGGTGCACAGCGAGAAGCTCGTCTCGGCGCACTTCTGGGTCGCGACGATCGGCATCCTGCTCTACATCATCCCGATCTACGTCGCGGGCCTGACGCAGGGCCTGATGTGGCGGGCGTTTGACGAGAGCGGCGTGCTGAAGTACCCGGAGTTCGTCGAGACGGTGCAGGCGGTCATTCCGATGTACTACGTCCGCATCCTCGGCGGCCTGCTCTACTTCTCGGGCGCGCTGATGTGCGGATACAACATGCTGATGACCTGGCGCAGGCACCGGCCAAGTTCGAAGAGACGGTGCACACCGCTCCGGCGCTGGCGCACCAGGCCTTCGCCGACCCGACTCGTCCGGTGAGCGAGCTGACCAGTAACGTGCAGTGGGGCAAGGCGCTTGACGTCTGGTCCACCGGCTGGTGGCACCGCATCTGGGAGCGCAAGCCGCTGAAGTTCACGGTCTTCACGCTCACCGCCGTCGCGGTCGCCTCCCTCTTTGAGATCATTCCCACGTTCCTTATCCGCTCCAACGTGCCGACGATCGCGTCGGTCAAGCCGTACACGCCGCTGGAACTGGCGGGGCGCGACATCTACGTTGCGGAAGGGTGTTACAACTGCCACTCGCAGATGGTCCGGCCGATCTACGCCGAGACCAAGCGGTACGGCGAGTATTCAAAGCCCGGCGAGTTCGTCTACGACCATCCGTTCCAGTGGGGCAGCCGCCGCATCGGCCCCGACCTTGCCCGCGAGGGCGGGATGCGTTCGGACCTGTGGCACCTGCTGCACTTCCGCGCACCGGACAACTCCACTCCCGGCTCCATCATGCCGCGTTACCCGTGGCTGCTCAACGGCGAGTTTGATTACTCCTCGGTGCAGGCGCGTGTGAACGCGATGGCGATGCTCGGCGTCCCGTACGGCCAGGCGGTCGTGCAGGGTGAGGCGGAGAAGATGGCTCGGGCTCAGGCCAAGACCATCGCCGACAACATCCGCACGCAGGGCGCCGGGTCGCTCCCCGCCGATGTGCCGGCGGATCTTGAGAACCGCAAGGTGGTTGCGCTGATCGCGTATCTGCAGCGTCTGGGAACGGACATCAGCAAGCCTGCTGAGCCCGAGCGTCCGCAACCCGCCCCCCCTGCCCCCCCCTCTGCCCCCTCCGCCACCACTACCGCCGCGAAGTAAAGGAGCAAGCCATGCGCCTCAGCGACATCATGAGCCACGTCGAGCTCACCCTCTACCCACTTGTTGCGCTGGTCATCTTCATCGGCGTCTTCGTGCTCGTCGTCGGGCGCGCGATGCGGACGAACCGCACGCGCCACGAGCAGTGGGCCCGCATCCCGCTGAGCGACGAGCCCGTCGAGCCGCGCACCGCGAATCCTTCCAAGGAGACCCGCCCGTGAGCACCGCTACGCAGCAGACCACCAAGGCCGCGCCGCCCGACTCGGTGCTCGATCACCAGTACGACGGCATTCAGGAGTACGACAACCCGACGCCGGGTTGGTGGAACCTGGTCTTCTTCCTCTCGGTCATTTGGGCTGCGGGGTACTGGGCCCGCTACGAACTGAACACCACGCCGCCGACGGTGCAGCAGGACTGGGAGAACGAAGTGGCGGAGGTGAACAAGGCGCTCTTCGCCAAACTCGGCACACTGAAGCCCGACGAGCCGACGCTCCTCTCGCTGGGCGCCAATCCCGATTGGATGCGCGTCGGCGAGGCGATCTTTCGCGCCAACTGCGTCGCCTGCCACGGGCGCAACGGGCAAGGCGACATCGGCCCGAACCTGACCGACGACTCGTACAAGCACATCAAGGTCATCACCGACATCACGAGCGTCGTGCGCGATGGCGCGAACAACCAGGCGATGCCCGCGTGGAAGGGGAGGCTCAACGACAACGAGCAGATCCTCGTCTCGGCGTACGTCGCGAGCCTCCGCGGCCAGAACCTGCCGGGCCGCGCGCCCGAGGGCGACAAGATCGCGCCGTGGCCCAAGGCGCCGCCCGCCCCTCCGCCTGAGCCTGCAAAGACCAAGTAGACAGCCTTACGTCGCAGTCGGCACAAGAGCAAGGAGTGCCTTTGGAGAGCCTGGTCCAACAAGACAAACGCGTCCTCTCGACGCTCAACGAAGACGGTTCGCGTCGGTGGATCAAGCCGCGCCCCTCGCGCGGCAAGCATTGGCGGCGGCGGCGGGCGGTGGCGTACGGGCTGATCACGCTCTTTGTGCTGCTGCCCTACTTGCGGATCAACGACCGGCCGGCGGTGCTGCTGGACATCCTGCACCGCGAGTTCACGCTGTTTGGACGCACGTTCCTGCCGACCGACACGCTGCTGCTGGCGCTGCTCATCGTCGGCGTGTTCACCGCGGTCTTCTTCGCGACCGCGCTGCTCGGCGCGTGTGGTGCGGCTGGGCATGCCCGCAGACGGTGTACATGGAATTCCTCTTCCGCCCCATCGAGCGCCTGCTGGAGGGCGAGCCGGGGAGCGTGAAGAAGCCCGCGGGGTGGAAGCAATCGCTGAAACTGCCGGTCTACCTGCTCTGCTCGATGTTCCTGGCGCACATGTTCCTCGCCTATTTCGTGGGCGTTGAGACGCTGCTGCAGTGGGTGCGTCAGTCGCCGGTCAATCACCCGGTTCCGTTCCTGGTGATGGCGTCGGTCACGGGCCTGATGATGTTCGACTTCGCGTTCTTCCGCGAGCAGATGTGCATCATCGCGTGCCCGTACGGCCGCCTGCAGTCGGTGATGCTCGACCGTGGCTCGCTCATCGTTGCGTACGACCGCGCCCGTGGTGAGCCGCGCGGCAAGGCAAAGAGACCCGTGGGAGACGTCTCGCTGCGCATGCTCACCGGCTCCGAGCCCGCGAAGACCGTTGGTGACTGCGTCGACTGCTTCCGCTGTGTCACCACCTGCCCTACGGGAATCGACATCCGCGACGGCCTGCAGATGGAGTGCATCGCCTGCACGCAGTGCATCGATGCCTGCGACGACGTGATGACCAAGCTCAAACGCCCGACCGGGCTCATCCGCTACGCGTCGCAGCGCTCGCTCGATCCCGCGGCGTCGAAGAAGTTCCGGCCGCGCCTGCTCATCTACCCCGTCGTGCTGACGGTCGTATTCGGCGGCTTGATCGCTCTGCTGCTCGTCGCATCGCCAGTGGATACGCGGATCCTGCGCGGCCGCGGCCAGCCGTTCATCGTCGAGAGCGACGGCCGCATCGGCGGGACGGTGCAGGTCAAGCTCACGAATCGCACACGCGCATCTGCGACATACACAGTGCGCGTCGTGAAGCCGCAGGGCGCGAGCGGGGGCGAGGTCCACCTGGATGAGAACCCGGTGGTCGTCAAGCCGGGCGAGCTTCGCACGCTCAGCGGCACGCTCCATCTGCCCGCCGGCGCCTTCGGCCCGCTGGGCACCTGCCCCGTGCAGTTTGAGATCACGGGCCCAGATGGGTTCTCACGCCGCATCTCGTACACCGCGCTCGGACCGGCCGGCAAAGGAGACACACGATGATCAAGACCGCCAAGGGTGAGTCGCTGCGGCGAGCGGGGAGCGGCAAGCGCTGGCCGCTGATGATCGTGGGCCTGCTCGGGCTCAACGCGACGGTCGTGGTCGTCACCATCGTGTGCGCGACTTCCGACCGCTCGTTTGCGATCGAGCCTGACTACTACAAGAAAGCGGTCGAGTGGGATCGCGCCGCGCGCGAGCGCGACCACGCCGCCGAGCTGGGGTGGGACGTTCAGGCCGCACTTGTGCCGCCTGCCGCTGCCGCAGCCCGGCCCGTTCTCCGTGTGACGCTCAATAGGCCGGCTCCGGCAGGAGCGAGCGCGGCTGCCCCCACGCCGCTCGACGGTGCTCAGGTGCAGGTCGAGGCATTCCCGCAGGCCCGCTCCTCTCAGCGGTTCTCTGGATCCGCTGTTGGTGTCGGGAACGGCGTATACGAAATCGAAGCACCGATGACCCGTGCCGGTCTGTGGGAAGTTCGCATTCGTATCAACCGCGGGCCCGATGCGCTCGCCGTTCTGCGCACGCTCACGGTCGCTGCTGAACCGGCCGGGAGGAGCAACCCATGACCGCGCTGCTCTTGGCCGTCTTCTCCGCCAGCCTGCTCGGCAGCCTGCATTGTGCGGGCATGTGCGGACCGTTTGTCGTTCTCGCGGTCGGCCCGTCGATCGAAGGGCGTGCGCTCACGCCTCCCTGGCGATTGCAGGCCGCCTATCACATCGGCCGGCTTCTGACATACTCGGCGTTCGGGATCGCAGCCGGTGCGATCGGCGCATCGGTCAATCTCGGCGGCTCGCTGATCAACCTGCAGAAAGCGGCCACCGTGCTCGCCGCGGCGACGCTCGTGCTCTTTGGCGTCGTCACGCTGCTGCGAGCCCTCGGGCTGCGCGACGCGCAGGCCGCTGCTCCGCGATGGATGACCCAGCTCGCGCAGCGCGGCCACCGCGCAGCATGGGCGCTCACGCCGCTGAAGCGAGGCGCTGGTCATCGGTCTGCTCACCACGCTGCTCCCGTGCGGCTGGCTCTACGCGTTCGTCGTGACCGCCGCGGGAACCGGACACGCGTTGACGGGCGCCTTGGTCATGGTCGTTTTCTGGATCGGCACGCTCCCGCTAATGGTGGGTCTGGGCGCGGGCTTCCGCCGCATCGCGGGCCCACTGGGCGCAAGGCGCCGCTCCTTACCTCGCTGCTGCTGATCGGCGTCGGCCTGTTCACCCTCGCTCATCGCGCGTCGCTCGTGGGCCTCATGCTCCCGGCGGCTGCCCAGGCCGCGCCGGTCGCGACTGCTGAATCGTCGCTCAGCGTTCCCAGCCCCAATGACACGCTCCCGTGCTGCCATGGCCACTGAGACTTTCCAACCTGTTGCTGCGCCGTCCGTCGTGCCGGCTTGCACGCACTGCGGTCTTTCCGTGCCCAAAGGTCTTGTGCGTGACGGCGAGACCGAGCAGTTCTGCTGCCACGGTTGCCGCGCGGCCTATGCGGTCATCGGCCAGTGTGGACTGGGCGACTATTACAAGCTGCTGGAGCGCACCGACGAGCACGGCTCGCGAGCCACCGCCGATGACGGCGCATTCGCGGAGTTTGACGACCCCGCCTTCGAGGCGCTCTATGTGCGTCCAGCCGACCCGCGGACGAGCAGTGGGGGCCTGAAGCGACTGGACCTGGTGCTCGAGAACATCCACTGCGCCGCGTGCGTGTGGCTGCTTGAGCGCCTGCCGCGCATTGTCCCGGGCGTCTCTTCTGCCACGCTCATGCTCGGTCGCTCGACCGTCAGCGTTGTCTACAGCTCTGATGCGACGACGCCCTCGCGCATCGCGGCGGCGATCGCCGCTCTGGGATACACGCCTCATGCGCCGCGCGGCCAGTCTGCTCGCGACGCGCAGCTCGCCGACGAGCGCCGCCAGTTCGTGCGCATCGCCGTCGCCGGCGCGTGCGCCGGCAACGTGATGCTCTTCGCCTTCGCCCTCTACGGCGGCCTGTTCGGCGGCGCGATGCCGCCTGCAGTCGAGCTTGCGTTCCGCTGGATGTCGCTGGGCGCCGGCCTTCTGTCGATGGCCTGGCCTGGGCGTCAGTTCTTCCGTTCGGCGTGGGCGTCCATTCGTACCGGTACACCGTCGATCGATGCGCCCATCGTTCTTGCTCTGCTGGCGGGCGGGGTGATGGGTCTCATCAACACGCTGCTCAACCGCGGCGAGATCTATTTCGATTCGCTCACCATGCTGGTGTTCCTGCTGCTGGTCGGGCGCTACTTCGGCGCTCGCCAGCAGCGCCGCGCGGCCGACAGCGTCGAGTTGCTTTTCAGCCTCACCTCCGGCCGCGCCTGGCGAGTCGATGAGGCTGGCCAGCCGCGCCGCGTCCCCATCGAGTCCATCCGCGCCGGCGATCTGGTCGAAGTCCGGCCCGGCGAGAGCATTCCGGTTGACGGCGTGATCGAGCAAGGCGCAACGAGCATCGATCAGGCGATGCTCACCGGCGAGTCTCGTCCGGTGTCGGCGCGTTCCGGCGCTGAAGTGCTGGCCGGCACGGTTAACCTCACCGGCGTCATCCGCGTTCGCGCTCGCCGCACCGGCAGTGATACCCGCGCCGGCCGGCTGATGGAGCTCGTGACCCGCTGCGCGGCAAACCGGCCCGCAATTGTGCGATTCGCCGACTCGATCGCCAAGCCGTTCACCGTCGCCGCGCTCTGTGTCGCTGCGATCACATTCGCGGCGTGGTGGTTTATCGATCCAGCGCGAGCCCTCGATCACGCGGTCTCGTTGCTGATCGTCACGTGCCCGTGCGCGTTGGGCATCGCCGCTCCGCTCGCCGTCCACGCTGCGATCGGCCAAGGTGCGCGTCGCGGCATGCTCGTCAAGGACGGCGATGTTCTTGAGCGCCTTGCACGTACCGGGCTCATCCTGCTTGACAAAACCGGCACGCTTACCGAAGGGCGCATGCGGGTCATCACCGCCGTCGGCGATGAGGAGGCGATCAAGCTGGCCGCAGCCGTTGAAAGCGCCGCGACACACCCGATCGCCTCCGCTATCCGCGACGAGTTCCACGACGGCACCGAGCCCGATAATGTCGAGCAGACTGGCCGCGGCGGCATCCGCGGCAGCGTGCGAGGGCAAAGTGTGACCGTCGGCAACGAGGTGTTCGCCAGTGCGAACTCCGTCGGCGAGCTTCCCCTCGCGCTACGCGCGGCGATCGACTCGGCTCGGACATCGGCGCTCACGCCGCTCGTCGTCGGCGTGAACGGCTTGCCCAAGGCGGTCATCGTCGTTGGTGACAGGCTCCGCGAAGACGCCGCGCACTCGATCGACGAGTTGAAGCGCGACGGCTGGCGAGTCGGCATTCTCTCCGGCGACGAGCCCGCCATCGTCGCTTCGCTGGCCCGCACGCTCGGGCTCGACGCGCGGGATTGCTACGGCGGCGTCCATCCGGAAGAGAAAGCGAGCCTTGTTCGCGAGCGCATGCAGCACGGCCCGGTTGTGATGGTCGGTGACGGCGTCAACGACGCCGCGGCTCTGGCGTCGGCGTCTGTCGGCATCGCGGTGCACGGCGGAGCGGAGGCAAGCATGGCCGCGGCCGACGCGTATCTCGCCCGCCCCGGCCTCACACCGGTGGTTGAGCTTGTCCGTGGAGGTCCGCGCATGGTCCGCGTGGTGAAGCGCATTTTCGCCGCGTCGCTTGGGTACAACCTTTTCGCCGGCACGCTCGCCGCCGCGGGCCTGATCCACCCGGTCATCGCGGCGATCCTCATGCCCGTGTCATCTCTCACGGTGATCACCATCGCGCTGCGTTCGCGCACGTTCAGAACGCCGGCGCCTGAAACGGAGATCCGCTGATGGAAGTCATCGCCATCGTGCTCCCGCTTGCGCTGCTGATGGGTGGGGGCGCCGTCTGGCTCTTTGTGCGCTGCGTGCGGGCGGGTCAGTACGACGACCTCGACACCCCGCCGGTGCGGATGCTGTTTGATGACGATGCAACCCCAAGTATGGGGGATTTGGCCGCTGAACGAAAAAACCCCTAGTAAGGGGTACGGTTCCACAAAAGCGATTTCATTCGATTGTTTTAGGCAAAATGCCTTATCAAAATAACGGCACCTAGGTAGCATTCCCTGAGGTTTTGTGATCTACTCCCTTTGCCGGATGGATCCCGGTCCCCGCGTACGCGATGTGCGACACCGCGGGAACTCAGAAACTCGAAAGGGAGATCGCAATGAACACGAAGATGATGGCCCTCGCACTGCTCACGCTCGCAGGCACGGCCTTGGCTCAGAACTCGATCGTCAGCGACCGGCCCGGCACGTTTGTCGAGCTCAGCGGGCGGCCGGGCGTGAACTCGCTGATCAACGGCGCGCGTCAGGACGACACCTCCTTCGGCTTCACCAGCAGCGTGACCAACGCGGTCTTCGCGTCCACCAACGTTCGCGTGTGCACCAACGGATTTATCCAGTTCGGCGCCGCGACCGGCGCGACTGCGTATGCCAACGCCACGATCGCCTCGGGCACCGTCAGCCCGCTCGCTCCCACCACGGCGCAGGCGCTGATGCCCTTCTGGGACGACCAGCTCTTTGTCGTCGGCGGCACGGGCGAGATCTACTGGATGGAAGGTCCCGCCGCCAGCTTCGGCCTCCCTGCCTCCCGCGGTAACGTGCTGATCATCGAGTGGAGCAACGCTCCCCACTACAACGGTGGCAACCCTCAGGGAGACGGTACCTATCAGGTGCAGATCTACCAGAACGTCGTCAATGGCGTTGCTGCGCAGATGCTCTATACCGATCTTGATTACGGCGATCCGGCCAACATGGATAACGGCGTCTCCGCCACCGTCGGCTTTGCCTCCGGCTCCACGGGCGGCGCAGCGTCGCTCAGCAACGTTCTCTGGTCGTACAACACCTCAGGCAACGTCGGTGCGGGCACCGTGCTGAGCCTCCTGGTTCCCCTCACCCCGACCAACCCCACGGTGAGCGGCTCGGTCAGCCCCAGCCCGGCGATGCCCGGTGACACCGTGGTGTTCACGGCGACCCCCGTCGGCGGCATCAATCCCGCCAGCACCGTCATGCAGGTGCGCGGCGACCTGACCCCCGTCGGCGGCGGCGCGAACGTCCTGTTCCACGACGACGGCGCCAACGGCGATGCCGCCGCCGGTGACGGCGTGTTCTCGTACCAGTATGTCATGCCTCTCGCTCAGGTCGGCGGCAACTACACCGTCAACCTCACCGTTACCGACGCGCAGTCGCGCTCGGGCAGCGGCACCCTCACCGGCAACGTCTTCAACCCCACCAACCTCGGCACGCTCGTCGACGGCACCGCTACGACGGTCAGCGTCGATCTCGCTCCGGCGGAGATCAAGTGGTACCGCTTCACGGCGGCTGACTGCACCACCGCCGCCCAGCGCAACCTGCTGGTCACCACCGCCAACTCCACCAACGGCGGCGACAGCGAGATCGGCGTGTTCAACTCCGGCGGCGGGATCGTCGCGATCAACGACGACGCCGTCGGTCTGCTCAGCCGCCTGCTGTTCGGCTACCAGGGCACCGCAGGCGACCTCGGCGCCGGCGAGTACTTCGTCGCCGTCGGCTCGTTCAACACGACATACACCGCCCCGTTCGGCACCACGAGCACGAGCACGGTCTCCAACACCTTCCAGCTCGATCTGCTTCAGACCCACTCGTTCCCGCCGGTCGCAACCGGCGCATCGACGGGCCTGGGCAACGGCCAGGTTCTGCTTACCGTCAACGTCACGCCGGGCGTCAACCCCGATAGCACGGGCATCGCGGTGGTCGGTGATCTGAGCGGCATGGGTGGCTCGTCCAGCGCCGCCTTCCACGACGACGGCCTCAACGGCGACGCGACGGCCGGCGACAACATCTTCTCCTACACCGCCGCCTTCCCCACCGGCGACCCCGACGGCACCGCCTACACCGTCAGCTACACCGTGACCGACCAGCAGAGCAACAACGTCACCGGCAACATCAACGTGGTTGCCGACCTGGCCGGCGATATGCCTGCGACGGCGTTCATCCCGGCCGGCACGGGCGAGCTCTCGTCGATCTCCGGCGCGTTCGGCGCCAACGACGTCGACATGTACAAGATCAGCATCTGCGATCCGGCCAGCTTCAGCGCCACCACCGTCGGCGGCACGACGGCCGACACCCAGTTGTTCCTCTTTGACGAGAACGGCATGGGCGTGACCTTCAACGACGACAGCACCGGCTTGCAGTCGACGCTCACCGCGCAGTTTGTCAGCAGCTCGGGCAACTACTACATCGCCGTCAGCCGCTTCGACATCGACCCGGTCGACGCAGGCGGCAACGAGCTGTGGATCGACACTCCCTACGGTGTCGAGCGTCAGCCCGACGGCGCCGGCGCTGGAAGCCCGATCGCAGCGTGGAACGGCGCCAACGCCGCGACCGCAACCTACACCATCTCCTTCACCGGCACCTGCTATCCCACCAACAACTCCGTCTGCTCGCCCGCTGACTTGGGCATGGCCGGCGGCGTCGTCGGTCACGACCGCCTCCTCAACAACAACGACTTCATCGCCTTCATCACCCTCTTCTTCGCCAACGACCCCCGCGCCGACATGGGTATGGCCGGCGGCGTTCCCGGTAGCGACAGCCTGTGGAACAACAACGACTTCATCGCGTTCATCAGCTACTTCTTCAACGACGCAGCCCACTGCAACGGCTGATCGCTGAACGGATCTGAAACCAGTCCCTTTGCGCCGCGCGGCCGCCTTGGCTTCGCGGGGCGTTTTCGTTCAAAGGCGGCAGCGGACCGAAAGCCCGGCCGTTGCGAGCCGCATCGCGCTGTGATGAATCACATCTTGCGTGCCGGCGCCCTTTCAAACAACCCAGTGGGTTTCAGGACGCCACTCCAAAACACGGATTTCGTGTGCTGTGCAGTTGCCTGTGAAGATCAGTTTGGGTGACTCATGAGAGGTGGCGGAGCCGGGTGAAGACCACGTGTGTTCGGAACTGGTCGAGATCGCGCCGGCAGGCTGGAGCTTTGTGTAGAGTGAGTGAAGGAAGCGTAAAGCCACTAGGCACAAGCACTTGTCGGCAGGCGTTGCACCTATCCGGACGGGGGGAGTGATTCGGCGTGTTTCGGTGAGGATTTAGCGGACGCGGATTGCCGCCTGAGGGAGGCGCTGTCTATTTGCCGTGTTACACGCTCGACGGGGTGTTCTGCATTTGGCGCGTCGAATGAGACGCACAAAGGCACGAAAGGGCTTCTAGAAGGGACAGCTCATGAATAAGAAGATGATGGCGCTCGCGATCCTTACGCTCGCGGGCACGGCGATGGCACAACCGGCTTCGTTTACCGACTTGGGCAATCGCACGGCGCCCCAGGTTTTTTCCCAGGCTGTTACGCTGGCCGCCGCGGCTGACGTCCAGTGGTTCCGCATCCAACTTCCGGTCGTCAACGCCTCGACTGGATATGTGGACATCTGGACTTCCGCGGTTGGCGACATCACCGACACCGAGATCGGCATGTACGCCGCCGACGGTTCAGGCGCAGGCTCGGCCCTCACGTACTTTGATGACGACAGCGGGCCCGGCAACTTCAGCCAGCTGACGTTCGGTTCGACGACCGAGCGTCCAAACCTCGGCGGCGATGCACTGGCTCGCAACGGCTCTGATGGCCAGTTGTCCGGCGGCGTCTACTACGTTGCCGTTGGTCGGTACAACGTCACATGGAATCTGAACTTCGGTCCCGTCGGCGAATACACCGGCCCTCAGCGCACCACGCAGTTGAACTTCGAAATCCAGCCCGCTACCGATCCGTACCCGCCTGCCGGTAGCGGCCTCGCCACGCCGGGCGCCGTTCAGCCCGGCAATGCTGTGACGTACACGGTGACCGTGGTGCCCGGCGGCAACCCCGTCAGCACGGGGATCACCGTGACGGGCGACCTTTCCGTGCTTGGAGGTTCGGCGGCGTCTGTATTCCACGACGATGGCGCCAACGGCGACGCCACCGCGAGCGACGGCGTCTATTCGTTCCAGTACGTCATGCCCGTCGGCACTCCCGTCGGCAACTACACCATTCCGGTGATCATTGCCGATGCGCAGGGCCGCTCGAGCTCGGCAACGATCGCGTCGAACGTCTTCACGCCGCTCGACCTTGGCACGCTCGTTGACGGCGTCACCGTTACTCAGCAGGCCGATGTCGCCGCGTTTGAGATCAAGTGGTACAAGATCACCGCGGCCGAGTGCAGCGACTCCGCCGGGCGCAGGCTGACGATCTCAACTTTCAATACGCCCGGCGACGACAATGATTCGGAGCTCGGTCTGTACACGAACGTGGGCAACCTGGTCGCCAACAACGACGACCGCGAAGTGTTGGCCGGGCCATCCCGACTGAGCTTCGGTGCGCTGGGTGAAAACGGCAATTTGGCCGCGGGTGTTTATTACATCGCTCTGGGCAACTACAACACCGTGTACGGCGCGACCGGTTTCGCCGCCACCCCGGACACAACGACTCCTCAGCACGCGATTACTTACCAGCTCGACGTGCTCCAGCAACGCATCGTGATCTGGAACGAGCAGGCCAATGGCGGCGACTCGGGCGACCTCCCCGCGACCGCGCAGATCGTGGCCGGCAGCGAAAACCCCCTCTACATCACCGGCGAAATGACCGCCAACGACGTTGACATGTACCGCATCAACATCTGCGACGCCGCGAACTTCAGCGCCACTACTTACTTGGGCACGACGGCCGATACCCGCCTGTTCCTCTTCCGCCTTGACGGTACGGGCCTCTCCTACAACGACGACTTCCCCGACGGAACTCCTGACGCCGAGGACACCACGCAGTCGCGTCTCAGCGGCGCAAACGTTCCGGGCAACGGCGACTACTACCTCGCCATCACCCGCTGGGCGGTGATGGCGTCCGACAACGCTGGAAACAACCTCTGGCACACCGGCACTCCGTTCAACGTCGAGATTACTCCCGACGGCGCGGCGCAGCCAACCCGCTTGCCCAGTGGACCGGCACTGCGAGCACCCAGACGTCGGAGACCTACCGCATCAGCCTCACCGGCGTCTGCCCCAGCGGCGGCGGCGGCCCCGTGGCGTGCTCTCCGGCCGACCTTGGCATGGCTGGCGGTGTCCTGGGTCAGGACCGCCTGCTCAACAACAACGACTTCATCGCCTTCATCTCGCTCTTCTTCGCCAATGACGCGCGTGCCGACCTCGGCGCGGCCGGCGGCGTGGCCGGCAGCGACGGCCAGTGGAACAACAACGACTTCATCGCCTTCATCAACTTCTTCTTCAACGACGCAGCCCACTGCAACGGTTGATCGCTGAACGGATCTGAAACCAAGTCCCTTTTGCGCCCCGTACGGCCGAGTTGGCTGTGCGGGGCGTTTTCGTTCTGGCGTGACGAGTGCTGAAGTTCCGTCGGCACGCATCGTGCGGCAATGGCGCGCACGTCAAGGATCAGTATTTCTCCCCTCTCCAACCGCACCCTTGCGAACGGTTCACAACCATGCACCCGATCGTGCATCCCGTGCGTACTGAAAGCCGGCGCGATCGCGCCGACAGGTGATTGACTCGTGTGGTGTGCATGAAAGAAGCGTAAAAGCACTAAGCACAAACACTCAGTAACGGGAATAACACCTATCTGGACGGGGGCGGATCAGAAGTTTCTGTGAGGTTTTCGTGCAACTGGCATTGCCGCCTAGGGGGAGGCGCTGTCTATTTGCCGTGTAGGGTGCTCGAGAGGGCGCCCTGCGTTCAGCGCGCCGATTGGACGGCGTGCAACCACACACACGGGCTTCTAAAAGGGACAGCTCATGAATAAGAAGATGATGGCGCTCGCGATCCTTACGCTCGCGGGCACGGCGATGGCGCAGCCGGCTTCGTTTACCGATCTGGGGAACCGCACCGCGGCTCAGACCTTCTCCCAGGCTGTTACGCTGGCCGCCGCGAACGACGTCCAGTGGTTCCGCATCCAGCTTCCGGCCGTCAACGCCTTAAGTGGATATGTGGACATCTGGACTTCCGCGGTTGGCGACATCACCGATACCGAGATCGGCATGTACGCTGCCGACGGTTCGGGCGCAGGTTCGGCCACAACGTACTTTGATGACGACAGCGGGCCCGGCAACTTCAGCCAGCTGACGTTCGGTTCGACGACCGCGCGTCCAAACCTCGGCGGCGATGCACTGGCTCGCAACGGTTCTGATGGCCAGTTGGCCGGCGGCGTCTACTACGTTGCCATTGGTCGGTACAACGTCACTTGGAACCTGAACTTCGGTCCCGTCGGCGATTACACCGGCCCTCAGCGCACTACGGAGCTGAGCTTCGAAATTCAGCCTGCCACCGACCCGTACCCACCTACCGGTAGCGGCCTCGTCACACCGGGCACCGTTGAGCCCGGCAGCACCGTGACGTACACGGTGACCGTGGTGCCGGGCGGCAACCCCGCCAGCACGGGCGTCAACGTCCACGGCGACCTGTCGGCGGTCGGCGGCGGTGCGAACGTCCTGTTCCACGACGATGGCGCCAACGGCGACGCGGCCGCGGGCGACGGTATCTACTCATACCAGTACGTCATCCCGACGGGCGCGGCCGGCGGCAACTACACCGTTCCGGTGACCGTTGCCGACGCGCAGGGTCGCTCCAGCTCGGTCAGCATCACGGGCTATGTCTTCAACCCCGAAGACCTGGGCACCCTGGTCGACGGCACCGCCACCACCGTCAGCGTGTCGGTTGCTCCGGCCGAGGTGAAGTGGTATCGCGCGACGATCAGCGACTGCAGCGTCGCCGCGCACCGCAACCTGCTGGTCACCACCGCCAACTCGACCAACGGCGGTGACAGCGAGATCGGCTTCTATGACAACGGTGGCACGCTCGTCGCGACCAACGACGACGCTGTCGGCCTGTTCAGCCGCCTGACCTTCGGCTACCAGGGCACCAGCGGTGACGTGGGGCCCGGCACCTACTTCATCGCCGTCGGCTCGTACAACACGGCCTTCGGCAACGGTTTCAGCGCGGTGAGCGCTGCCACCGCTACCAACACCTTCCAGCTCGACCTCCTGCAGAACAACTCGTTCCCGGCGACGGCGACGGGCGCGGTTGCGCGGGTCGACATGGCGAACTACCTGATGACCGTCAACGTCGTGCCGGCCACCAACCCCGACAGCACGGGCATCGCGGTCGCTGCCGATCTCTCAGCCATCGGCGGTTCTTCCTCGCAGGCCTTCTTCGATGACGGCACGCACGGCGACGCGACAGCCGGCGACAACATCTACACCTACACCTTCACCAGCACGGCGTCCACGCCGGTCGGCGCTTTCGCGGCCACGGCGACTGTGACTGACCAGCAGGGCACCAACCTGTCTGTCACGCTGAACGGCCGAGTGTCCATGCGGCCCGAAAGCGCCACGGATCTCGGCCAGATCGGCGCGGCGCCGGCGGCTCCGAGGTCGTTACGACCCACGACACCGATATCGCCGGCGGCAGCATCACCTGGCTGAAGTTCAGCATCGGCAGCGATGTGACCAACGACGGCAGCGGCGCCTACCTCGACATCGATACCGAGCCGTTCGGCGGCCCGGGCAGCGATGGCGGGCCGGCGATCGGCTCCATCAATGACACCGAGCTTGGCCTCTACGACAACGACGGTGCGTTCAAGGTCACCGACGACGACGATGGATCGGACTACCACACGCAGCTGACCTTCGGCGATTCGGGCAGCCCGCGCGCCGCATTCCCCGGCAGCCCCAACGTCGGCCTCGCTGCCAACGGCCGTGACGGTGCGCTGACCGCAGGCACCTACTACCTCGCCGTGGGCTGCTTCAACTCCACCTTCAACACCTTCTTCGACGCATTCTCCACCTCCGCCGCGGCGGGCACGATCCAGGTCAACTTCCGCACCAACATCCCCGGTGGCGGCGGCGCCACGGCGTGCTCCCCGGCCGACCTTGGCATGGCGGGTGGCGTCCTGGGTCAGGACCGCCTGCTCAACAACAACGACTTCATCGCCTTCATCTCGCTCTTCTTCGCGAACGACGCGCGTGCCGACCTCGGCGCGGCCGGCGGCGTTCCGGGCAGCGACGGCCAGTGGAACAACAACGACTTCATCGCCTTCATCAGCTACTTCTTCAACGACTCGGCCCACTGCAACGGCTGAGTAAATCAGCCCGATAAGTTCTCAAACCAAGCCCCTATCAGCGCAGGCTGATAGGGGTTTTTCTTATAAGCGAACACGCACAACGTTCCACCCAAGTGGGTGGATGTGATTTTTTCCTAGGGCAGTTTGGTGGGTATTAAGTTGTGAATGATGAGTAAATGAGATCTACTTCATGCCTCGAGAGCGGGGTCTCCGCCTCTCGCTGCGGTCACAGGCCGCGTTCCGAATTCACCTTCGAAAGGGGTACTGATGAATCTCAAGTCGACGTCCATTGCTCTTGTCGCGCTGGCTGGCGGCGCTGTCGCCTTTGCTGCGCCTCGTGAAACGTTCAACCTCGTCACGGTCAACGGCGGTCCGCTGATCGGCAACCACACGCTGGCCGGCGACGCGGCGGGCGCCATCCCGCACAACTCGGTCGTTTCTGTGACAGCGACGGGCGGTTACACCGCCCGCAGCGTGCGTCTTGTCGGTACCGTCGGGACCTGGGTGCAAATACGTGGGGCACCGAAGCTCGCCTGCGCGTGACCGCGCCGAGCGGTGAGTCGATCGACTACGCGTTCTCCACCCTCCAGTCGACGCCCACGACCGACATCAACTTTGACATCCAGAGCACGCTTGTCCCGGCGACCACGGCCGGCACGTGGACGGTGACCGCCTACGAGACGTACGACGACGCGAGCGTCGACTCGCAGTACTCGGCCGTCAGCATGACGATCGACGACGCTCCGCCCGCGGTGGGCCAGCCGGCGTCGCTCACCGATCTCGGCGATCTGTCGGCCGCAGTCAGCAACCGCGACGCGGTCGTCAACCTCGCCGCCGCGTCGGAGGTGCGCTGGTTCAAGCTCGTGCTCCCCGCGGTGAGCGCGGGCGGCGCCGGGTACGTCGACATGTGGAGCAGCCCGGTTGACCCGAGCCAGGCGATCACCGCTTCGGACCTCGACGACACCGACCTTGCGCTGTACAACGACGCGGCCGTTCTCATCGCATATGACGATTTCACCGGACCGGGCCTGTACGGCCAGTTGAGCTTCGGCTCAACGACTGCTCGCCCGACGAACGTGTTCACGGGTCAGACCGCGGGCGTCGCGTTTACTGGTCAGAACGGTGCGCTCAGCGGCGGCACGTACTACCTGGCCGTCGCTCAGTACAACATGGCGCACCCCGCCAACGTCGCCAACAACTGGGCGTCGGTCGTCTCCAACTACACGCTTGCACGCCGCAACACGGGCGTGCACGTGCGCTCGGTCCCCAACACCGTGCCGACCCCGCCCGTCATGAGCAACGTGACGGCCGCGTTGAACAACGGCGTCATCACGCTCTCGGTCGATGTCGCCGGCGGCCAGAATCCCAACAGCACCGGCCTTGTGGTGACGGCCGATCTCGTCTCGCTCGGCGGCGCCAACGGCACGCCGATGACCGGCGGCAACGGCTTCCCCGGCACCTACTCGGTGAACATCAACCTGCCGGCCAATGCCACCGACTTCACGCAGTACCCCTTCACCCTGCACACGGTTGATGCGCAGGGCCGCAACGCGACAGACGTCGCACTGAATCTCTTCGGCCTGGGCGCCGTCAACTGGGACGAGACCGCCAACGGCGGCGGCGACACCGGCCAGGACCTGGCTTCTGCCCAGTCGCCCACCGGCAGCGGGCCGCTGAACGTGATCACCGGCGCATTCACCGACAACGACGTCGACATCTACAAGATCAACATCTGCGATCTCGCCACCTTCAAGGCAACCACCTACTTCGGCGCCGCGATCGACACGCAGCTCTTCCTCTTCCGGCCTGACGGGACCGGCGTGACCTCCAACGACGACATCCCCACCGGCACGTTGGGCGACGCGACGACCAACTCGGCGATCACCGGCGTCAACGTCTCGTCGACCGGCGAGTATTACATCGCCGTCAGCCGCTACAACATCGACCCGATCGACGCCGGCAACGCCCTGATCTGGGCCAACACGCCGTTCGATACCGAGCGTGCTCCCGACGGCCCTGGCGCCGTCAACCCGCTGGCCGCGTGGACCGGCACGGTCACCGGCAACGCGACCTATCGCCTGTCGTTCGAAGGCACGTGCTTCCCCGTCACGACCCCGACTGTCTGCTCTCCGGCCGACCTTGGCATGGCTGGCGGCGTCCTGGGTCAGGACCGCCTGCTGAACAACAACGACTTCATCGCCTTCATCTCGCTCTTCTTCGCCAATGACGCGCGTGCGGATCTGGGCGCGGCCGGCGGCGTGGCCGGCAGCGACGGCCAGTGGAACAACAACGACTTCATCGCCTTCATCAACTTCTTCTTCAACGACGCAGCCCACTGCAACGGCTGATCGCTGAACGGATCTGAAACCAAGTCCCTTTTGCGCCCGTGCGGCCGAGTTGGCTGTGCGGGGCGTTTTCGTTTGCCCGCGATGGAGTTAATCGTGCGTTCCGTCGAGCACGCCCCATGTCGCCGATTTCGTCAGCCCGTCTTTGAGCATCCTGGCGAACCGGCGTTCGGGCACTTCCACGATCCCGAAGCTCCGCATGTGGTCGTTGGCGTACTGCGTGTCCAGCAGCGCGAATCCGCGGCGGCGCAGATGGCGCCACAGGTGAACAAGGCACACCTTGCTCGCTCCGCTGTGCGCCTTGCCCGGCGCGTGAACATGCTTTCGCCGAAGAAGACCCCGCCGATGTGCACGCCGTACAGACCGCCGACCAGTTCGCCATCCAGGTACGCCTCGATGCTGTGCGCGTGCCCCGTCGCGTGCAGTGCGTCGTACGAGTCGATGATCCAGTCGTTGATCCAGCACCCACCCGCCGCCGCCTCGCCGCCGCGCGGCGTATCGGCGCATGCGCGGATTACCCGCGCGAACGCGGTGTCGCTCCGCACTTCGAACCGTCCGCTGCGCACCAGCGAACGCAGTGAACGCGAGGCCGTGAGGCCGCCTTCTTCCAGAGGGAGGATCGATCGCGGGTCGGCGCTGTAGAACGAGACTTTGCCGTGTCGGCCGTCGGCCATCGGGAACGCGCCGCTCGACCAGGCGTGCAGCAGGAGCGCCATGCGCTCGTCGCTCGTCAGCCTCGAGAGAGGATCGGCCACGACCCACCGTAGACCCGTCCCGCACGCATCGGCGGGAACTGCGGAGGCCCGCGTTTACTGCTCGGACTGAGCGCCGGCGACCGTCTCGGCGCCGACCGCCAGTGCGACGAGGATGTCGTGCTCGCGCTGCGAGATGACGCCGTCGGCCAGCAGCTTGTCCAAGCGGGCAATCTGCTCGGCCACCGTCGCGGATGTGCCTTGAGCCGTGGCAGTGGGGGCCTTGGCCGGCGTCTGCGTCTGCGCCGACGTGGTTGGCGCGGAATCGGTCTTGGCTTCAGGCGCGGGGGCGGCGACCACGGTCGCCTTCGGCTCCCCTGCGGCCACCAGAGCGATGCTCAGCTTGTCAGGGTTGAGTTCCCACGCGGCGCCGCTTGCTTCGTCGATGGCGTTGCCGAGCGTCGTCCCCGCCTTGCCGTCGGTTGCGCCGGCTCGTCAGGTCGGCCGTGGCGGTCTTGTAGCCGTCCTTGCTCAGCGTGACGGTGTATGAACGGCCGCGCTGCAGCACGAAGAACGCCGGCGTGGTGTGGGTTTCGTAGCCGGGGATAGTGACGGTCGCGCCGGCGGGCTCGCTGCGGATCTCGATGATCTGCGTGTTGCCGCGCAGCACCGTCTGGCAGGTCGCCGCGGGGACGGCGACGGTCGTGAACGGAACGGCCGCGCATCCCCCTGCGCCGAGCAGGAGCAGACCGCCGGCACACACGCAGAGCAGGGCACGCGTCATTGGTCACCTCCGAGTACCGAGCTTATCGGCGCTCGCAAGGACCGAAATCACTCCGCCCGAGAACGCGGAGATGTACGGAGCTGATCACCGCTTATCGGGCCCGACCGTTCACCACACAGCGACGGCGATGCTCACCGCATTGAAGGTCGCGTGCACCACCATCGACGGCAAAACCGAGCCGGAACGGGCCGCTACGAACCCCAGCACCAGCGCCAGCGCAAAAACCTGCGTAAGGGCCGGCCAGAGTGAGTCGGTAGGGATGACAGGTATGTGCATCGACGCGAAGATGAGCGACGTCGCCACCACCGCGCCGAGGTTCGATCGCAGCACCCGCGCAATTCCGCGCTGCAGCAGGCCGCGGTAGCACGTCTCCTCCAGCAGGGGCGCTGCAACCACTGCGCCGGCGATCAGCATCCAGCGCGTCGCCGCGTCCGACTCGCGCCCCGCGATCATCTTCAGCAGAACGTGCGCCGACTGATCCACCGGATGTCCCAGTGCCTGACTCACAGCGCTCGCGACGGTCCCCACCGCAGCCACCGCGGGCAGCAACAGCACCGCCCACCCTGCCCCGTGGAGAACAAGCTGCGCACCGCCGAGCGTCGGGCGAGGTACCTGCGCGAGCCTGCACGCCAGCGCGGCAATCAGCAGCACAGGCACGATTTGCACGGCGGACGCCGCCAGTTGTGTCCGTGCAATCAACGCCGGCGGAGCGTCCTTCCCTGCGCCCATCCATACCGCCACGCCCTGACCCGCGACACCGATCCACACAAACGCCGCCAGGAATCCCAGGAACAGCGGACTCACGCCGAACGGCGGGGTCATTCCCGGCGAGGGCGGTAGAGACGGGGGGGGTGGGGGGGGGAGAGAACAATCCGCGGCGCACCGCGACGACCACGCCCGTTACCGCGGCGATCCCCAGAGCCACATGCTGCGCAATCGGCATCCAATCCACACCCGGAGCCTATCACCTTACCTGTTTCGGGGTCTGGCCGGGTTGGGGATGCATCCGGATCGGTATGGATTCCGAAAGACCCGCTCACCGACTGCATCCACCCCGCCACCCCGCCGAAAACCCTCCCGTGACGGGCGTGGGCCCGTGGTTCTACCATCGGCCCCCGACCCGGTTCTCGGGTCTTTGGCTCTGGAAACAGGAGGCGTCCATGCGCTCGCCGTTGTGGATCGGATTGCTGTCAGTCGCGGGATCGACCTTCACCGCTCTTCCGGCCCTTGCTCAGGAAGCGAAGCCCGACGGCGGCGCTGCTCCGGCTCCCGGCGTGGCTCCCGCGGAAGCTTCCGTGCCGATCGTGGTCGACCCCGCTGCCAAGAAGGCGCTGGAAGATGCCGCCCAGGCCGTCAAGGACCTCGGTCCGTGCACGTTCACGATCGAAATGCACATGGACGGGATGAAGGACTTCAAGTTCGAGTCCACCATGAAGGTCAAGATGATCCGCGGCAAGGCCGCGGGGCAGCACGCCTACCAGATGATGGGCGACTTCTTCGTTCCCGGCGGCGACGGCGACCCGGTCGTGAAGGCGACGCTGTTCGAAGGCAAGACCGGCGAGTGGATCGACGACAAGAACAAGACGCTCTTTATCCGCCCGGTCAAGAGCACCGCCACCGACCCCGCGTCGAAGAACGTGCTCAACAAGTGCATGACGCCCAACAAGGCGTTTGAGGTCCTGCTGCTTGAGACCAACCCGTTCAAGGACGAGCTGGACGACAAGACGACCTCGCTCTCGATGGAGAAGTCGGAGAAGGTCGGCGATGAAGAGTGCCAGGTGATCAAGGCGACGCGAGGCACCAAGCCCAACAGCGCTTCCTACCGGTACATCTACGTCAGCGCGCTCGACAAGCTTCCCCGCAAGTACGTGCAGGTGATGGGCCTGCCGGGCACGCAGCAGCAGGTCCGCCGCTTCGAGATCAAGGACCTCAACACCGAGTCGAAGGTCTCCCTCGACGACCTGCACCTCAAGCTCCCCGACGGGTACAAGCTCGACAAGATGGACCCGCCGCCCCCCCCGCCCCCGGCTCCGCCCGCTCCTGCGAAGGAGAAGGGTGACCGCGTGAAGGAGAAGGAAAAGGGCGACCCCAGCAAAGAGAAGATCGACCCGGCCAAGCAGAAGGAACTGCAGAAGTTGAAGGACAAAGAGAAGGAAAAGGAGCTGCAGAAGCTCTCTCCGGAGGAACGCGAGAAGCTCAAGAAGGAAGAGGAAGAGCTTCGCGCAAAGACCGCCGATGATCCCAACGTCGTTCCGGCGCCCGCCAAGCCGGGCAAGAAGTGATCGATACCGCAGCGGCCCGGCCTACCCGCCCGGCCGCTGTTTTTCCGTCCGTCCGTCAGAGCCCGCCGGCTAAACGCCCGGCGTTCAAGGAGCCTCCATGCGGTTCAGCACCTCTTCACTCCCCACCGCAGCGGCGGTGAGCCTCGTTCTCTCGTTGGTCTGGAGCGCGGCGCGCAGCAGCCCGGCGCGACCCCGGCGCCCGCAGCCCAGCCGGGGGGGGCCATCGAGATGGCCCACCTGCCGCCCGATGACCCCGAGGCCCGCAAGCTTCTCACCGATTGTGCCGCGGAACTTGGCCGCATGGCCCCCGTGTCGTTCAGCACGCGCTACGCCACCGCCGGCGCCGCGATGGTGATCGACGGCAAGGCCGACATCCGCTTCGTCCGCAACGCGGTGACGCCCGACAACTCGACGTTCTTCGGCAAGGGCCGCCTGCAGATGCCCGCTCTAAACACGCCCGACTTCTTCGTCTGGCGCTACCTCGATGACAAGGGCAAGCTCCGCGTCGCGTACGAGGACGACAACGCCAAGGCCGTGATCGACCGCCCTGAGGGCCCCGGGCCCGACGGCAAGGAGACCGACGGCAACAAGCAGATGGGCTTGGTCCTCCGTTCCATGGTCATGCCCGCCTTCATCTCGCCGGCGCCCTTCGCCGACGAGCTCAAGGCGCCGGGTGGAAACGCCGGCACGCCATGCGTCTTCCTGCCTGACGAGAAGATCGGCGAAGAGACCTGCAAGGTCGTCCGCGTGATCTTCAAGCAGGGCGCTGCAGAGCGCAAGATCTGGATCAGCCCCACCGACAAGCTCCCCCGCAAGTACGAGCAGTTCCGCAACGGCCTCTCCCGCTACTGGGAGCTTACTGACTTCAAGAAGCTCACCGGCGACGACGCGGCACGCGCCGACAAAGTGAAGGTCCCCGATGGCTACCGGCTCGACAAGCAGGACATCGGCGGCAAGGTCGACACGACGATCAAGGATCCGCCAATGCAGCCCGTGGCTGCGGTCCCCATGGGCGGACCGGCCGTCGGGCAGATCGCGCCTGACTGGGACCTCAAGGGCGCCAACGGCCAGAGCGTCTCACTCAAGTCGCTCCAGGGTCAGACCGTCGTGGTCACCTTCGGCGGCAGCATGTTCCCCCAGAGCTGGTCCAACCAGGCTGAGTTCGCCAAGAGCCTCGACGCCAAGAGTGTCAAGGTCGTCGCGATCGCCTGCCGCGAGTCCGACTCGGCCCGCGCCAGCAAGGCGTTCACCGAGGCTCACGGCGTGGGCACGCTGCTGACCGGCGGCGACGACACCGCCGCCCTCTACAACGTCCGCGGCTTCCCCAGCACGGTCGTCATCGGGCCTGACGGGAAGGTCAAGGCCTTCTTCGAGAGCTCGCCCAAGGCCGAGGACGTCGCCGCCGCGGCGAAGTAATCAGCCTCACAGCAATCGCTCATGCGCCCCTCCATTGGAGGGGCGTTTTTCATTTGCGGGTGCGGCGAGCCGCGAGCATCATCGCGCCGGCGAGCAGCGCCGAAGCGCCCGGCACCGGGATGGCGCTCTGGATCCACCCTGATGCACTTGATACCAGCACGTCCGCGGCGCACGTGCCATACCCACCCGGGGCCGCGACGGCTCCGTTGGTGAACGTGAACGAATGCACGCCGGTGAGCATCCACACGCCGTCGATCTGTACGAACGTGCCGCCGCCGCTGTCGCCGGTCGCTGGCACGCCTTCCATCGCGGTCGCGTCGGCCGTTCCCAGCCGGTTGTAGCCGGCGGTCGTCGGCGAATCGAAGTCCATCAGCATCAGCGAAGACGACCACGACGCGAACGCGGTGGAGCCGATAGCGTCGAGTGTGTTCGTTGCGCCACGGAGGTTTCCCGGGGGAGCGACAAACCCGGCAGAGCCGAAGCCGAATGCGCCGTATCCCGCGATCGTTCCCTGTACGCCCACCGGCGCCGCTCCGAAGTTCATCGAGGCGGGAGTGAGCGACGAGAACGGTGAAGAGAGCCGCACCAGCGCCAGGTCCATCCCCGCGGTGTAGTTCGATCCTGTCCATCCGGGTCGCGCGACAACCTCAGCGACGCCGCGGCTCTCGCCGTTGACTGAGAGGCCGATCGAGCTCAGTGGAAGCGGTGCTCCGGTGTTGTCGGTCACCACGTGCGCCGCAGTCAGCACCCAGCCGGGCGCAACCAGCGTGCCCGATCCCACGCCGCCGTTGATCGAGAACCTCACTGTCGCGAATGCGGGGTTCGCGCCCAGCGAGGTCGACGCCGCTTCACTCACATCATCGCGAACGAGCGACGCCGATGCCGCAGCGCCGCTCAGCAGCACGCAGACAACAGGCACCGCGATAGATGGGCGCGACATCATGCCTTCCGACTACACCATACCTCATAACGCCACGACCGGCGAGTCCGATAAAGGAGCAGGCGGCGAGCCGCCCGTCATCTTCCTCCCTCTTCCCCCGTCTTCTCTGTGTCTTGGTGTCTTTGTGGCAAAACCAAGCTCTAATGCGCCGCCATCGGCAAGTTCCGCCGGATCACCTCCAGCGCCGCCTCCAGGTACACCTTGTTCCCCTCCCGCTCGATCAACGCCGGTGCGCAAGATGCCGTCAGCACCCTTCGCACCGAGGCCAGTCGCCCATAATCGCCGTCGCAGCTCAGCCCAAGCTCGCGCCGATGCGCCGCCAGTTCTTTCAGCGGGTTCACGCCGCAGAGCGCCGACGGATTGCCCCAAAACACGCGTTCCAGGTAAAGCGCGTCTTCGATCCAGTGCCCGCTGTGCACCAGCCCCATGTCGATCAGCACGACTGGCCCGTCGCCCTCGGAGATCGCGTTGCCCCCGTGCAGATCGCCGTGGCACCAGTCGATCTTCGGCCGCGCGTTCCACCGCTCCAGCAGCGTCGGCAGCACGCGGTGCACGGCCTTCAGTTCGTTGTTCCACACCTGCGCCTCGTGCGGAGACATGATGCCCCCCGCCCCTTGCTCGGCGCGGTGCAGCGCATCGCGCGAGCGCTTCATCATCTTCTCCCAGTCCACTACGCGGCAGGGCGTCAGGCTCGCCGCGTCGCAGCGCGAGCAGAGTTGCTGCAGTCTCGCGCACGCGCGGAGCAGGCCGCGCACCGACGCCTCATTCATCTTGTTGCCAAGCTCGGCGCCCGGCACACGCTCGAGCACCAGCCACGCCATGTCGTGGCCGCCGAGTTCAAGCCCCTCGGCCAACACCCGCGGCGTGACCGGGCGCTCGTCGAGCTTCTGTAGCTCGGCCAGGCGCGTGGTCCACCTCCACTCCTGGTATCCCACTGGAGCCTTGACGATTGCGTGCGATTCGTGCCCGTCCTCCAGCGCATGCACCGCGGTCGCCGTCGACCCGCCGCCGCGCTGGTGATCTGACCGGAACCATGAAAGGTTCTTCAGCCTTGCGGGCCCGCCGCAGGCGCCGATCAGCGCCGGTCCCAGATTCTGCGAAAGCGATACGGGAGTTCCCGCGCTCTCTGTGCGCCTGGCTGACCGCGGCCGGAGGTGAAGGAGGGTTCGGCGGGATCGGCATGTCGTCACGTGCGAAGCGGCCCACAGCCGCACGTTCAGCATATCACAGCCGACGACGGCTGCAAGCGGAAGACGCCAGTCGGGTAAGAACGCTCAGTTCTCGGTCGGCACAAGCTCAAGAAGCTGGACGAACTGGGCCGGTGAAAGTTCTTCGGGGCGCTGCGTCGCCTCGACCCCGGCCGGCAATTCCTGGTCCCGGCCCAGGATCGCTCCAAGCTGCTTTCGCCGCTTGGAAAAGACCTTCTGGCACAGCAACGCGAGGCCCGCACCGTCGCGCGTCAGCGGGTCGGGCCGCCGCCGCACCAGCACCATCGCACTGGTCACTTCCGGCCGCGGCCAGAAACACTCGGGCGGCAGTGACGCCACGATCTCAACGTTCCCCAGGGCCTGCGCGACGACGCTCAGCAGGCCGTAGTCCTTACTCCCAGGTTTGGCCGCCAGGCGCTGGGCGACTTCCTTCTGAATCGTTACCGCCATCAGCGAACATCGGGGGTGATCGATCAGCAGGTTGAGCATCAGCGGCGTTGCCGCGCCGTAGGGCAGGTTCGCTACCAGCTTGAACGGCGAATCACCGATCGCGGCAGCGGCGGTGCGGTTGAGCTGCTTGCCCTTGTCGAGGCAGTCGCCTTGGATAAGACGGAATCGGTCGCCGAATCCAAGCGACGGCACGCGTTCCTGCAGCAGCGCAGCGAGCGAGTCGTCAAGCTCGCACGCGACTACGCCGCATCCGCGGTGAAGCAGTGACTCGGTCAGCGTTCCCGTTCCTGGTCCCACTTCGAGCACCAGTTCGCCGGATTTCAGCTCGGCGGCATCGAGCAGCTTGCCCAGCAGGTTCTTGTCGATGAGGAAGTTCTGGCCCAGCGCGTACTTGGGCGCAGCCCCCGCTCTTCCAGCAACGCCTTGATCTCAGCCAGCGTCTGCACGGGGCATTGTTAGTCGCGATCCGGGCGGCTGGATCAATAAGAGCCGAGCCCCGTAAGGGGCCGGCTGGTGGTCCTTGTGCTTTAATGGCAAAGTGGCGTCTCGTGCCGGGGCCTTACGGCCCTCGGCTCTTATCGCTTACCACTCGCCTGTGAGGATCATCTCCAATGCGTGCCCCACGCCCCCCTCTTCGCTCTTGAGGGTCTGGCGTTTGCTCACGGCGACGACCTCCGGCGTGGCGTTCCCCATCGCGACGCCCAGTGCCGCGCCGCCGACCATCGTCAGGTCGTTGTGCTGGTCGCCGATCGCCGCCACTCGCGAGAGCGGTACGTTCCGCCGCGCCGCCAGGCGTTGCAGGGCCATCCACTTATCGGCGTGGTGGTGGAAGAGCTCGACGATGTGCACGGTGTTGATGCCGCGGCCTGATTCGTCTTGCCCGTCATCAGGGATCATCACGCCGCGGAAATGCTGAAGCTGCGAGCGGCCGTTGAAGCGCGAACGCATCGACGCCGCGAGCGGATCGATCGGCAGGTTCGCCTTGTACACGCCGACGCGCACGGTGTCGTGCGGGTGCGGGTCGTGCTTCACGTGCGAGGCGTACTGCGTCCGCACGCCCATCTTCTTGAACCACCAGCGGCTTGCTGGGTCGATCGCGTCGGGCCCCTTGGGCGTCACGATCAGGTAGTCGTAGCCGGTCGCGGCCGGGTCTTTCAGCAGCAGCGCCGGGTGGTCGTCGGTGTGCAGGTGGTCGACGGCTTCGCCGACCAGCTCAGGGTCGAGCGTGAACCGCTCGAGCGTCTCGCCCGTGATGGGGCACGAGACCATCGCTCCGCCGCAGACGATCACCGGGTCGACGCTGCCGATGTGCTTGACGGCTGGCGAGGTCTCGATCAAGGCGCGACCGGTGCAGAGCGTCACGCAGACGCCTGCGGCGTGTGCCGCCGCGATCATCTCGATGTTCTTGGGGTGGATCGAGCCATCGGGCCCGATCAGCGTGCCGTCAAGGTCGACGGCGACGAGGTCGTACTTGTGCATCGGTGCATCATATGAGGCCCTGGCGCAAGCCTGGGCTGACGGCTCGATCGAGCGCGGCGCGTGCGTACTCGGTGATCTCTTCCGTTTCGAGCGTTCAGCCCAGGCTTGCGCCAGGGCCTCGTTAGCCGATCACGATCGAGTTCTTCCCCATCCGCTTCGCTTCCATCAGTGCGCCGTCGGCCTTGGCCAGCAGCGCCTCGGGCGTCAGCCCGTCCCAGGGGAATGTCGCGAGCCCGCCGCTGATCGTCAGGCGGCCGATCGCCTCCTGCGCAAGCGCGGGAACCGATGCGCCTCGATCGACGCGCGGAAGCGCGACGCCGCGGCCTGCGCCGTCGTCGGGTGATTGCTCCCCGGGCGCGCGGGCCCTCGGGCTCGAAGAACACCACGGCGAATTCGTCGCCGCCGATGCGGCACACGCGGTCGGCCTGACGTACCGACGACCGCAGCAGCCGCACGGTCTCGTTGAGCATCATGTCGCCTGCCGCGTGACCGTAGCGATCGTTGAACGTCTTGAAGTTGTCCACGTCCAGCAGCAGCACCGACAGGTCGTGACGCGCCTTGCGGGCCTGCGTCATCGCTGCGGGAAGGAAGCGGTCGAAGAACCGCCGGTTGTACGCGCCCGTCAGTCCGTCAGTCAGAGCGCTGCGACACGCGTGCCGGTGCGCATCGCGCAGCACCAGCCAGCCGCTGAGCCACTGCGCACCGTCGGCGAGCTGCTCGGGCCGGGCCGCGGCGCTCGCCAGGTGGCCGACCGTTTCGGTGCCCACCATGACCGGCGCTCCCGCGACCGTCGCAGCCGGCGCGTCGGCGCCGGAGAAGAACGAGACGTCAGGCGCGCCGAGCCGGTGACGCAGCAGCGCCACCGCCGCCGGCAGTGGGCTGCGTCCGGCCGTCACGGCTGCGATCACGTCACGGTCATCCACCGTCGAGCAGAGCTGCACGTCCAGCGGTCCTGCGACCGACTCGAGCACCGAACCCTCAAGGTCCAGAGCCAGCGGGTCGCCTAGCACATCCGGCGTCACGCGGCATGACTCGCCGCCCGTCGCCTGCGGCGCAACCGAGCGCGGCAGGATCGCCTCGCGCGTTGCAGCAGGAGTCACTTCGATCTGAGGCGCAGCGGGCGCAACAGGAACGACGGGCGCGGCAGGCGGAACTGCTGCGTGTCCGTTGGTCACCGGCGAGGGCTGCTGGCGCACTGGGCCCACCGGCCCGATCTGCATCGGTGGAACCACGCTGCTCACGATGAACCCCGGCGGCAGTGCGCCGCCCGAGCCGTTTCGTGAAACGACGGGCGACGGCGCAGCCACAATGGTCGGTTTGGCGCTCGGAACAGGCAAAGAGGCGGGCTGGCCCACCGGCGTGCGCCGCAGCAACTCGCGGAACATCTCAACCGTCGCGTCGGGCCGGATCACGCCGTCGAATCCGTTCTGCGTCGGTGCCGTCGCGGTGCTCACTAGCACGCGCACGCGCGGACTGATCATCCTCAGCGCGCTCACCATGTCGGCCGCTTCGACTTTCTCTTCGACCTCCGGGCCGATGATCACCACCGCGTCGGCGGGAGATTGCGCATCGATCGGCTGGCTCAACTCGCCGACCAGTTCCACCGGGGTCTTCACGCGCAACAACTCGATCGAAGGGTCCTTGCGCAGCGCTGCGTCAAGGCCCGTACGACCAGCGAGGATCACCCGAAACGAAGCCTCCTGCACCTGACTCAACGCAGATCTCCCTTCGCGCTCTTGCCGTCCATGCCCCGCCCTCCGGGCGCCCCGCCACCGCCACCACCCGCCCCGTGTGATCCGTTCCGTCCCAGCAGCATCGCCAACTCCTCGGCGCTCAACACATCTGCCGACTGAACGGCTCCGTCGAAGGCAGTGATAGGCAGACTCGGGCCGATCGGCCGCGGCTCGCCCCCTTCCACAAGCCGCAGCGACGGCTGCCCGATGATCCGCCGCGGCGTCTCCACCTTCGGCTCTTGCTTCTGCTCCCCCGGCGCACCCCAGTCAATGAGGTCCTGATCGGTCACCTTCCGCAAAAGCTGCGAGCTTCCCGGCTCATACGCCCAGCAGACCACGCCCGGCCAGTACTTTCGCAGCGCCAGCACAACGTGCTCGGGCTCGCGCAGACGCGCAGGCTCGCACAACACCAGCAACGCGCCCTCGCCCGCCGCGCCGCACAGGCACGCGTGCGCCATCGCCCACAGATCGCTCGTGACCTCCAAGGGCTCGGCGCCCTGACGACGCAGGCTCTCAAGCAACCGGGCGTGCGCCCCCGACCCGCCACGAGGCGACCAGACCACCGCTCGTGGCCCGCTCACCTTCCGTCCACCATGCTGAGCATCACCGAGCCCCATCGGGGCGATCTCCTCTATGGCACCGTGGCACCGCCTGTACCTGTAACAGTACAAGGAAAGTCTAACCGATTGTTCGGGTTCAGACCGGCGTTATTGGACTTAGGGATCCGTCCGGAGGGGTTGACCCCGCATAAGCCGCCATCAGCCCATACGGCTTGCCAAGTGAGCCGCGATTACCGCTGCCCCATCCGCCGCCGGCAGCCCGGCCGCGGCGGCGGCCATCGGCCCGAGTCGCGACGGGTCGGTCAGGAGTCCGGCAATCACCTTCCCGCTTTCGCCTAGGTTGGTCGCAGCCGTGACGCGGTCCTTGCAGACCACCGCGACGCCGAGCTTCTCCAGTTCCTGAGCGTTCAACCGCTGGTGGTCGTCGGCGTGGTACGGATACGGAAGGAAGACGCACGGTACACGGTTGCACCAGGCTTCTGCGACCGCTCCCGCGCCTGAGCGTGAAACAGCGAGGTCGGCCGCGCCCCACCACAGGCCCATTTGGCGAGTGAAGGGCACGACCACCGCCCGCACGCCAGCGTTTTTGTACACCTCGGTCGGCCCGGCCTCTTCGTCCTTGCCGGTCTGGTGCAGCACCTGCCAGCCGCGTGCGGTGAACGCTGCGCCGTGCTCCTTGGCGAGCGCGGCCATCAGCAGGTTGATCGATGTTGCGCCCTGGCTTCCACCGGTGATCATCAGCACGGGCTTCGCTGGGTCGAGTCCCAGCTCGCGCCGGCACGCCGCCTTGTCGCGCGTTGCCGTTGCTTCAGACCGCACGATCGGAGCAACAAGCTTCCACGAGGGGTGCGCCGCATCCGCCACGGTTGTGAAGGCGACTTCACTGCCCACACGATTGGCGATCCACCGGTTCGCCTTGCCCGGTGCCGCGTCGAGGTTCACCAGCGTCACCGGAACCCGCTCGGCCCGCGCCGCTTGCACGGCCGGCGCTGCAACAAAGCCACCCATCGCGACCATGTGCACTGGCCCATGTGAACGGGCCTCGCGGATCGCCGCGCGCGTCGCACGCACCGACCCGGGCCAACTGCTGACAAACCGCCACATCTTCCGCACGCCCATCGCGATCGGCTTGGCGGGAAGCGATTTGAACGGCACGTCTTCCGGCTCGAGCACTTTGCGGTCGATCTCGCGGTCGGAACAAAGGAACAGCACCTTTGCGTCAGGGTTCAGCCGGCGCAATTGCTCGGCGATCGCCAGACCCGGGTACAGATGCCCACCAGTCCCGCCGCCGGCGAAGATGAACGTGCCCGATTTGCTCATTGTCTTATCCCGCCACCGGCTCGGCGATCGCCGTCTCGGCCACGCTCGGCGACTCGTCCGCCACCGGCGCGGCCGGCGGTTGGTCCTTTGCCTCCAGCGCCAGCCGTTCGCCGCAGCGGTCCATGTTGATCAGCAGGCCCAGTGAAGCGGCGGTCAGAATCCACCCCGTTCCGCCCGACGAGAGCAGTGGGAGAGCGATGCCCTTGGTCGGGGCCAGGCCCGTCACCACCGCCATGTTGATCACCGCCTGCAGGCCGACGGTCGCGATCACACCCAACCCCACCAGCTTCAGAATCAGCGGGCGCTGCCGGCTCACGATCGTCAGTCCGGCCCACAGGATGCCGCCGTACAGCACCGCGACCAGCACGGCTCCGGGGATCCCAAGCTCCTCACAGATGTTGGCGAAAATGAAGTCGGTCTCGGTCTCGGGCAGGTAGCCGAACTTGGCCAGCCCGTTCCCCAGGCCGCGGCCGAACCCGCCGCCGCTGGCCACGCCCTTCATCGACTCGAGCATGTGGAACCCCTTCCCCAGTGGATCCGCGTAGGGGTCGAGGAACGACATGATCCGCTGCACGCGGTAGGGCGTGGTGATCACCGCTGCCGCGAAAGCCGCAGCGCCCAGTGGGATCGCCATCGCAAACTGCCACACCCGTGCCCCCGCGGCCATGAACACCGCCGACGCCACCAGCACGATCAGCACCGCGGTTCCCAGGTCTTCCTTCACGATCACCACGCACACGATCGCCACCGCCCCAAGACCCGGCACCAGACCCGTCCAGAACTTGCTCAGCCGCGCGGCCCCCATTCGCCAGCAGTACCAGGCGACCAGCCCGATCATTCCCCACTTGGCGATTTCAGAGGGCTGCACCGAGACATCGCGCAGGCCGGGGATCGGCACGCTCAACCAGCGGGTTGCACCGTTGACGTTCCGACCAAACCCGGGGATGTAGACCAGCAGCAGGCAGGAGATGATCACCGCCGCCCCGATCCACAGCCCCTTGAGCGTCCAGCCGCCCCATTGATCGTCAGCTGCCCCCGTCCCCCCGGGCTGCAGCCGCTTGACGCCCGGCGCCAGCGGCAGGATGGGCAGCGTCGCCGTTACGATCATCGCCAGCAGCGCAAGCCCGGCGTAGACGGTCGACTTGCTCATCAGCAGGCCCTGCACCGTGACGCTCTTGGTTACGTCCACCGTCGCACTGTTCACCATCACCACGCCAAGGCACAGCAGCCCCAGCACGCACAGCGCGACGACATGGCCCGGCTTAAGCATGATCGAGCAAGTATCGGCGGGCCGAAACGCTCCGGCGTAGAAAGGCAGGGAGGAGTTGAGGCCGCAGATGAACGCAGATTGACGCAGATAAAGGCAGGGCGCGGAGACAGGCCACGGATAGCGCGGATTAGCACGGATCAAGACCCCAGCGCCTGATGCGACAGCGCCAATCCCGGCGAGCCTTCCTCCGATCCGCGCCAATCTGCGTCCCTCTGCGGCTCCATTTCTGGTCTTCCGCCGCGGCTCACTTCGTACCCCCCCGCCCCTACACTCCCTCCCGGCGTGCCCCGAAGCATCGTCCGGTAGTTGTTCGGTCTTCCCGCCCCGGGCGTGCGTGCCCGCACCAACAAGGTTCGCCAGCCATGCGCATCAACGTCGTCGGCAAGCACATCGAAGTCACCCCCGCAATCAAGGCGCACGCCGAGTCCAAGTGCACCAAGCTCACCAACCACTTTGACGGCGTTCAGCTCATCACCGTCCGCGTCGAGCAGCTCCCCCACAACAAGGGGTTCACCGCTGAAGTCGTCTGCGACGTCGAGAAGCACGACGACTTCGTCGGCACCGCCAACCACGCCGACATGTACGCCGCGATCGACGAAGCGATCGCCAAGGTCGACCGCCAGATCGTGTCGTTCAAGGAAAAGCTGAAGCAGGGCAAGCACTAACCGTTCCCGCGTGGGGCAGGACTTCAAACCTGCCCTTTCCACCGGCGATCGCCGGTTCCCTCCCATGAGACCCACGCGATGAAACTCACCGAGATCGTCTCTTCCGGGGCGATCATCACCAGGCTGAACGCACACGACCGCGACGCGGCGCTCACCGAGCTCGTCGACGCGCTCGTCGCCGCCGGCGCCATCGCCGCTGACGCGCGCCAGCCGCTGATCACGATGCTCCTGGAGCGCGAGCGCAAGAGCACGACCGGGTTCGGCGAAGGAATCGCCGTCCCCCACGCCAAGCACCGCTCCATCCGCCGCGTCTGCGCCGCCATCGGTCTCTCCCCCAGCGGTCTCGACTTCGCCAGCATCGACTTCCAGCCCGTCTACAGCATCGTCCTGCTCCTCTCCCCAGACGACAAGCCCGAAGAACACCTTCAGGCGATGGAGGTCGTCTTCAAGGCCCTGGGTCAGGAACTCTTCCGCCGCCTCCTCCGTCAGGCCGCGACGCCCGACGAAGTCAAAGCCTTGCTGGAAGAGACCGACGCTCAGCATGTTTGATAAGTGCCGAGTGATGAGTTCCGAGTGCCGAGTGCGAGTCATCAAAGGAAAACGCACCCTGCATCCGGAACCCCAAGACTCGGCTCTGTCTTTCTTTTCTTTCGGCACTCAGCACTCGGCACTCGCAACTGCTCCTCAATGCCCACCTGCCGCGCCAACGTGATCATCGTTAACAAGCTGGGCCTCCACGCCCGGCCGGCGATGGTCTTCGTTGACGCCGCGAACCTCTTCAAGGCCGCCGTCACCGTCAAACGCGATGACCAAGAGGTCGACGGCAAGAGCATCATGATGATGATGCTCCTGGCTGCCACTCAGGGCACCGGCCTGGAGATCATCGCCGACGGCGACGACGCCGAGCAGGCCATCGCCAAGCTCGCCGCGCTCGTTGCCGCGGGCTTCGACGAAGAGTGAGCCTCCTCCCTCCCCCCCCTCGCCCCTCTCGTGCTTCCGCGCACCGCTTGCGGGTTTTGTGGACTTGCGGTAGGCTCGCCCTCATGAACCGCCGCGGCAGCACCCTTCCCCGCATCCTCCTGTCCGTCGTTGTGATCGCAGCCCTCGTCGGCGTGCGCCTGTGGCTGCGGTCCAGCCGCACCTCGAGCAGCTCGAACAACCCCAACGTCTCGTCGTTTTCCAAGAACGACGCGGCGATGAACGGCGCGATCAGCAAGTCGCGCCAGAACGTCCAGCAGTTCATCGCGCACCTGTCGCACCCCGGGTCGGGGGAGACCGCCTTTGCAGTCAAGATCCCCATCCGTGACGGCGACACCACCGAGCACTTCTGGCTCTCCGGCACCACCTTCGACGGCACCAAATTCCACGGCGCAATCGACGACACGCCCGAAGCGGTCACCACCGTCAAGCTCGGCCAGCCCGTCGCCTGCCTCCCGTCGGAAGTCTCTGATTGGATGTACGTCTCGGGCAACCATCTCATCGGCGGCGAGACGATCCGCGTCGCGCGCAGCAAAATGTCAACGTCTGAACGTGCCGAGTTTGACCGCACCTTCCCTTACCGGTTCGACTGACGCCGCGTACGCTCGACCGTGGACGAATCCTCCACATCGCCCACAGTTGCGGCTCCGCCTACTGCCCCGGGCCGGCTTCCGGCTGCGCCGCCAAGCAAAGTCAACGCTGTCGGTCTCGTCGGTCTGATCTTGTGCGGCGTCACCGCGTTCGCGTCGCCCACGGGCATTGCCGGCGTCACGCTGTGCGTACTGATCCCGATGGGGCTGGCCGGCCTTCTCCTCAGCCTGATCGGCTGCTTCTTCAAGCCGCGCTGGTATGGAATCGCAGGCTTACTCATGGGGCTCGGGTGCATCCTTTTCTGGGGCGCGTTCTTCGGTTACATCATGTGGGCTGCGACGCGAGCCGCCGCGTCGCGCGGCCTTACGCCCACGCAATGGGCTCAGACGTCGATGAGCTGCATGACGCTCGTTGACGAGGTCGAGGCGATCCGTGCATCCACCGGCTCGCTCCCGCAGACGTTCACAAGCGCCGCTCCGCCCGCCGAAGTTACCGATCCCTGGGGCCACGCGTACCGCTACACGCTCACGCCCGTCACCGCAACCAATCCCTACGGCTACACGTTCATCAGCGATGGGCAAGACGGAATCGCCGGCACCAGCGACGATCTCGATCTCATCGCCACCCACCCAACCGACGGCACCATGCAGCTTCCGAGCCCGCCGGTCCCTCCCGCGCCCGTTTTGCCGCCATCACCCCCTGCAGTGACTCCGGCTACGCCCATCTCACCGCCCGCACCGGTTCCGAGTCCGTCAGGCTAAACGCGTCGAAGAGGTTGTCACGATGTCGGTCCACACACCCACCGCGCCGCCGATCGCGCCGGGCCCGCTCCCGCCGCCGCGACGGTCTGCACTCGACAACAAGCACGGACTCGTCGGGCTGGTTCTCTGCGGCGCTGCGGTGCTCTCGGCGCCCGGCGTCGAGTTTGGGATACCGCACTCTCCGCTCGCGCCCGCTGCGGGCGTGGTTGGAGTCGTGCTCTGCATCGTCGGGTGCTTCCGACGGCCTCGCCGCTACGCCGTCATCGGGCTGCTCGCCGCCGTGCTGAGCGTCGCATTCTGGAGCGTTGTTGACATGGCACGCGACGGCGCCGCCGCGCGCAAAGCGGCCGTGTACGGACTCTCGGCAAGCACGTGGGAAGATACGTCGCGAGCCTGTTTCTTGATGGCGTGCGCCGTTGAGCAGGTCCGCGCATCAACCGGCAGCCCGCCTGCCACGACCAATACCTCGAGGCACACCGACCCCTGGGGCCGTGCGTACCGCTATGTGCTCGTTCCGGTGACGGCGAAGAACCCTTACGGCTACACGTTCACAAGCGACGGACCAGACGGCAAGCCCGGCACGCCTGACGACCTTGATCTCATCGTGATGCACGCGTCGGGCGTGATGAGCCAGCTACCCCCGCCCAACGCCGCTGGGCCGGCCCCGTCCACTCCTGTTTCGCCGCCTGCTTCGCGTTGATGCTCGCCGCTTAAACGCCGTTCGGTACACTCCGCCCGTGCACGTCACTTACGAAACTCCGCCCACCGTCGCCGGCCAACTTCCCAAGCGTCCCATCGGTGGGCCCGCGAGCAACATTCCAGGCCTGCTCGGGCTGATCTTCAACGGCAGCGGCCTCTTGACCTCGTTCACCTGCCTGTTCTTCCTCGGCATACCGCTGCTGTTCGTCGGCACGATCCTCTCAATCGTCGGCTGCTTCATCAAGCCGCGCATCCTCGCGGTCATCGGGCTGATCATCGGTCTGCTGGCGTTCCTTGTGCTTGGCGCCCTCCTTGGCGTCGGCGCATGGCAGCATTTCAACACCCGCAACGCCCGCGGCCTCACGCCCCTTCAAGTCGATCGGATCGCCGAGTCCTGCTCCGCCCTCACCACCGAGGTCGAGAAGATCCGTTCCACCACCGGGAACCTTCCCGTCGTGTTCAACATCGGCGCGTTCCCCGAAGCCGGCGTCGATCCTTGGAATCACTGGTACCGCTACATCGCCGTACCGGTCACGCGCGCCAACCCATACGGCTACACATTCATCAGCGACGGGCCCGACGGCATCGCCAACACGCCCGACGACCTGGACATCATCGCGATTCACCCCGCTGATGACGAGGACCACCCGCTCCCCGCTCCACCCCCCTCCTCCTCCCCCCTCTCCCCCCTCCAGTGCCTCAAAAACAGGCCCCCTGAAAGCCCGGTAGACCCGGCCTCGCCCCCCTTTCACGCTGGCAAAACCCCTTGTGAGCAGACTTCTTGTAAGCCGCGGGCAGCACTCCCCCTCCCCCCGCCCCCGGCCGAAAGGAGACCTCGCATGGCCAGCAACAGAATCATCGGACTTGTGATGCTCGTGATCGGCGTCGTCTTGCTGATCGTCGGCATCAACGCGTCCGACTCACTCGCCGACCAGCTCAGCGAAACCTTCACCGGCAAGTTCACTGACTCAACCACGTGGTACATCCTCGGCGGCGCGGCCCTCGCGCTGATCGGCGGCGCTGTCGCCTTCGTGCCGATGGGCAAGCTGCGCACCTAAGCCGCGAAACTGCCGCTCTTTCCTCCCCTTCGACCACACGCCTTTGTCCCCCGTCCTTCAAAGGAGACCGACCATGCTTCGCTGGGCCCTTGTATTTCTCGTCCTTGCGCTCGTCGCCGGCTTGCTCGGCTTCACCGGCATCGCGGGCACGTCGATGGACATCGCACGCATCCTGTTCTTCGTCTTCCTGGTGATCTTCCTCGTCGGCTTGGTCGTGAGCCTCGCGACCGGCCGGCGCACGCCGATCCCCTGATCGCGACGCTCACTCTCTCGGCTGACACAACTTTCTACAACGCATCCTTTGAGAGACGCGCCGGCCCACAAGGGCCGGCGCGTTTCGTTTGATACGAGGCCCTGGCGCAAGCCTGGGCTTTGCGCACAGCACACCTCTTAAGCTCACCATTACCGAGTACCGTGAAAAAGCCCAGGCTCGCGCCAGGGCCTCGTCAATCTCACTCAACAACCAACCCTACTGCAAACCCGTCATACCCCTTGCTCCCCACAGTCTGCATTGCCGTCGCCACAATCCGCGGCTCGTTCGCGAACATCTCCAGTGCCTTCCGCATGCCGCGCACTGAGGCGTCCTCGCTCGCGGCATCGATGATCGCGCCGTCGCGCACCACGTTGTCGATCACGATCATCGTCCCTTCGCGCGAGAGCTTCAGCGCCCACTCCAGATACCCCGGCGTGTTCACCTTGTCCGCGTCGATGAACACCAGGTCGAACGGCCCAACGCCCGACTCCTCCGCCAGCAGCGGAAGCGTCTCCAGCGCCGGCCCGAGCCGCACGTCGACGATCTCCGACAGCCCCGCGCGCTCGATGTTCGCTCTTGCGACTTCCGCGTAGGTCGGGTTTGTTTCAAGCGTCACCACGCGGCCTTCGCGTCCCCACCCCTTCTTGCCGGCCATCACGCCGTGCGCCAGCCAGATGGTGCTGTAACCGCCGAGAGTTCCGATCTCCAGCACCCGCCGAGCCTGGACCATCTGGGCCGCCATCATCAGCAGTTTCCCTTGTACTGGTGAAACGCTGATCGCCGGCAGCCCCGCTGCTGCGCTCGCCTCAAGACACGCCGTGAGCGCCGCATCCGGCGCGACGAACTTCTCGACAAAGTACGAATCGACCGACGACCAAAGCCGTTCCTGTTCACTCATGCTGCAACGCTAGCCGCCGGCGTCAGCCCGGCCTAACCCGGCAGCGGCTGGATTGCTGGCACGCCACCCCCCGCGCGGTATCTTCAATGGTCGGCGTTCCACGCCGCTCTACGGAGATTCGCTGACATGCAAGACGACCGCCCTTCGCTGAGTGTGCGTGAAGGTGAAGCAGCCCGTCAGCAGAGCGCCGCCGGCTGCGCAGCTCGACCCCCAGCTCGCTCAACTCGCCGCCGAGGCTTCAATGCCCTCGACCTCCGCGGACCGCCGGGCCCTCATCATGGGCCTCGGCGGCGTCGCCGCGGGCGCGTTCCTCGCTTCCTCGCGTACTGCCCAAGCAGGGCCGATCGCGCCGCCAAGCGGCCCCATCACCTCCACAGGTCGCACGCTCAGCGAGATCGAGCCGCGGACGCCCATCACGCAGCTCCCCTTCACTATCACAGCGTCCGGTTGTTACTACCTCACCGGCGATCTGAACACTTCAAGCACCGGCACGGCGATCACTGTCAGTACCAGCGGCGTCACGATCGATCTCAACGGCTTCTCTCTTATCGGTTCGTACGGCGCGACAGGGAAGGCGATCAGCGGCGGCGGCAGCGCAGGCTACCTCACGGTGCGCAACGGGATGATCAAGTACTTCGCAACCGCTGCGATCGACGTGCCCGCCGCCGAGCGAGTCACCATTGAGAACGTCACCTGTTACGGGACCGGGGCCGGGGGCAGCACCGCGATCGCCGTCGGAGACTACGCGACCATCAGATCGTGCAGCGTGCGGAGCTACGCAATCGGCGTGAACGCCGTGGGTGGCACCACGACTCTGGTGGAAGGGTGCCGCGTCGCCACCTGCGCCTCTTACGGCATCCAGGTGGGCAATAGCTCGCTCGTCTCAGGCTGCGCATTGGACGGGGCAGGCGGCGCGTTTGGCATTCAGGTCGGCGTCAACTGCGTCGTGAAGAGGTGCGCCATCGCCAACTTTGGCACCGGTGTGTCTGCAGTCTCGGGAACTCCACAGGTCACCGTCGCGGGCTGCACCATCCAGTGCGGCAATGGGATCATGCTCAACGACCAGCGGATACTGGTGGAGAATTGCCAGGTCCAGTCGACGTACAACGGCGTAAGGTGCGGCGACTCCTCCATCGTCCGCTCATGCATCGTCAGTAACTCTTCGTCAACGCGCTCGACCTTCGCGGGCATCGACGTCGGCAACATCTCCCGCGTCGAAGACTGCTGTGTCTTCGCCTACGACCGCGGCATTCTCGGCGACGTCACCGCCAGCATCGAACGCTGCACCGTGAACAACTGCAACACGGCCGTTACCGTCGGCAGCTACGGAAACGTGAGCGGGTGCACGCTCGACTTCGGCACCACCGGTGTGCTTGCAAACGGCTACCAGGTCCGCGTGGTCGACAACAAGATTTCTCGATTTGATCCGTGTGTGAATTGCACGAGCAACAACAGCACCTTGGTCGCCCGCAACCAGTTCAGCGAGACCGGCGCAAATCCCGTCATCAACAACAACGCCACCTGCGCCGTCGGCCCCATGCTCGGGCCGAACCTCGCCACGGCCACAAACCCCTGGGCCAACATCCGCATCTGAGACGTGAGACGTGAGACGTGAGACAAAGAAAAGACCCGCCATGTGGCGGGTCTTCGTGTCTTACTCACGTCTCGCGTCTCGCATCTACCGATACACCAGCTTCGCCTTGCTCGGTAGGTGCCCGTGCTCGTCGAACACGACCACCTCGTTCGCGCCGTCGGCCTTGAGCGCTGACGACGGGATCAGCAGCTCGTTCTGCGGCCCGACGTTCTTCCCGTCAGCCGTTGTCGTGAAGTACCGCCCGACGTGCTTGCCGTTGACGTAGAGCTGACCCTTCGACAGGCCCGAGGTCACAAAGTAGAGCGGCGACCCCGTCGACGTTCCGCTGAACGTCGCTCGGAACCACTCCGGTCCCTTGCCGTGGCTGTGCCCGCGCAGCGCCTGGTACGCGCTCTCCGGCGGCCGCTCCCACTTGGCGAACGACCACTGCCCCTTCTCGGTGATGTTCTCAAGGCACTCGACAAGCTCGATCGCCTCGGCCAGGTCCTTCACAGCCGCGTTCGGATCGGCCCCGAGAATGGCGAGTTGGATCGTGTTGCTCGAGCGCGACAGCTTGTCCGCCTCGATCACCAGCGACGCCGGGCCTGTGTTGTCGAAATACGCGACAGGCGCATCGTTCACGACCACTACGCCGCGGTACGCGCCGGACGGATCCGCATCACCACGCGGTACTTCCGCTTGCTGAGGTGGAACGTCACGCGCTGCGGCTCGGTTACGTCGCCCTGGTGCACGCCGTGGATCGGCGCCTGCACGCTCAGCACGTTGATGCCGCCGCCGCCCGCAACGCTCGCGTCGGCGCGCTCGAGCGTCGGCTTGCCGAGCTTCACCGGCTTCACCTCGTAGACGTGGTCGACCACGCCCTTGGGGTCGAGCATGTGCGCACCACCCGCGAAGCGCCCCATGTTCTCCGCCAGCACCACGATCGTCTGCTCGGCTCGCTTGAGCGGCAGCCCAAGCTCCTGCTCGGCGCCGGGGCCGCTCCCCATCACGCCCGCCGCCTTGCCGTCGATGAAGAACGCCAGCCGGTCGCCGCCGCCGGGAACCAGGCAGACCGTCTTCCCGCTCGCGGGCGTCCGCAGCGCCACCTTGTACCAGCCGTAGCCGTACGGCGCGCCCAGCACGCTCAGCTCCGCCGGACCGGCGATCGATGCGTACCGCGCGCTCGTCCCTTCGACGTACGCATCGGTCGGCGCACTCGTCCAGCCGCTCAGCTCCGGACTCTTGGCGCACGCGCCGCAGCCTTCACCATCACCGGCGGTCGTACAAGCGGTGGTGGGGGAGGCGGGGGGGCAGGAGGCTCGGCCCCCTTCTTCCCCTTCTTCGCAATCGCTGCACCCTTCTTCGCCTTGGGGTCTTCCTTCGGTGCGGGTGGCGGAGGAGGCGGGGGGGGCGGCTTCTCGCCGAACTTGCTCCGCACGATTTCGCCGCTCGCGAGCAGGCGCGTCACCACGTCCTTCTCGCCCGCGACGATCGGGTTGCCTGCCTGCGTGACCTCAAGCGCGTTGAGGAACACGCCGTCGTCGGTCACCTGAATCTTCTCAAGGTGCTGTGGTGCGCACACCACGCACACGATGTTCTCGTGCTCGATCACCGCCGGCTCGGCGCCGCTGGGCACCTCGAGCTCAAGCGGGGCGCCGTTGATCGACAGCCGCGCCGGCGAGCCCGCCGGCCCGAACGCCACGAACACGCGCCCAACTACGGCGAACGCCGACAGGTTGCAGTAATCAAGCTGCGACCGACCGTGCAGACGCACGTCGACGAGGCAGCACATCACAGGCTGATCGCCGAGGTAGACCGGCAGCGTCGTGCCGTCGCCCAGCAGCAGGTCCACCGGGCCTGATCCAACGTTCTTCCCCGCGAACACGAACGCCACGCTTCCCTGGCTGCCGTGCGCGTGCACCACCGAGTGCGAGGTCGCCTCGGCCTGCCCGCGCTTGCCGCCTGTCTGCGACCCCGTCGAGCCCGGGTGCAGCGCGATCGCTGGGTGTCGCGCATCAAGATGCGACAGCACCCGCGCAAACCGCGAGGCGAACGTCGCCACGCGACGCAGCGGCTCGTACAGCTCGCCACGGCCGCCGCCAGATGGCACCGGCGCGTGACGATCGTTCTCCGTCACTACGAACCGCGACGTCCCTTCCGCAAGACGCCCGCCGCTGAACGCGAAGTTCGTTCCGCCCGCGAACGGCTCAACGTTGAACTGACCCGCGCTCGCCAGCACGCCCATCAGGTCGCGCTGCAGACGCTCGGGCGAAACCGCATCGGGTTCCTCCTCGCCCCACACCGCCGCCTCGCTCACGTCGTACTTCACCACCATCCGCGGCTGGTTCGGCCGCACCGCCGAGAGCTGCCGCACCACCGCCGCCAGGTCGCGATTGCCCACCCACCCGTCGACCTCACCCTCAACACCCTCCCACAGGTTGTTGGCGTTGACGATCGGCACTTCAAAGCCGCTCTCGTGGATGTACCGGTTCAGCTCGCCCAGGTACCCGTGCGCAAGCTGGTCATGCCCGCACGTCCACCCCATCTCGCTCTGCACCAGCACGATCGGACCACCGTGCGTGTCACCGGGGAACTGCGGAACAGTCACCTGCAGGTCGCGCACCTGCTTGGCCACCGCGCCGATGAACCGGCTGCTCGCTTCGAGGAACGGTTGGTTGGCCGTCCGCAGCTTCACGTCCTTCACGCTCGGCGCCCACGCCGGCAGGCCGCCGAAGTCGAATCCGCCGCCGACGAACGGACCCACCCGCAGCACGCAGTGCATCCCCGCCTGGTGGATGAGCTGCACAAAGTGCCGGATGTCGTTGTCGTTGGTGAAGTCGAACTGGCCCGGCCGCGCTTCGTGACGCGCCCAGACCACGCTCGTGGTGATCGTGTTCAGCCCCGCCAGCTTCGCCGCCCAGATCCGCGACGCCCACTGGTCCCGTGGCAGACGCGCGTACTGGATGGTTCCCCCGACCAGCCATAAACGCCGACCGTCAACGATGAACGATTGCCCGTCAAAGGTAATGGAGGCCATATCGACTCACGGCTCCCTGCCCCAGCCCCACGCTCGGTCCCACGCTCACGCACCATGCAGCGCACATTGCGCCGCAGACCTGCATGATCGATACCGAATATTATCCAAACGTTCGGCCGAAACCGCCCGTCCCCTATCCCCAACCGGGCCTCCGTGCCGCAGCCTTGATAGGATAGGAGTCGCGGTGAGCACCTGCAAACCTCACGTCGGTTTCCGTCTCAGAACCGGGTTGTGTTGTCCAAACGGGTACCTAATGAATTTCCTGATTGGGCGAAATCCCCGGTACGCGGCCTGCCTCCTTACTCCGGCGATCCTCGTCGGCTGTTCCGGAGGCCTCTCCGACATCGACCGCCGCACCGACCAGCTCGTCCGCGAGCGGTCATCCAGCCTTTTGGGTGCCACGGTCCGTCCCGAACTCGCCCAGCGCCTCCCTCGACCAGCCCGTCGATCAACGGCAGGTCGAACGCACCAACCCGCCGACAAACGACCCCGGCGCCAGCTCTCTCGCCCTCAAGCCCGCCGATGAAGCCCGCGACGCCGCCGCCCGCCTCGCCGCGTACGGCGTCGAGACCACGACCGGCCGCGCCCTCGATCTCACCGGCGCGCTCAAGCAGGCCCAGACCACCAGCCGCGAGTATCTCGCCGCGCAGGACGCCTATCTGCTCGCCGCGATCAACCTGCTCATCGAGCGCCACCTCTGGGACCCGCGCTTCTTCGACACCACCACCGCCCAGGCGACCGCCGGCGGCATCGCGGGCGATTACACCGCACCACTCGCACTGATCAACGAGCTGAAAGCCTCGCAGCGCCTTCCCAACGGCGGCACGGTCGAAGCCTCTTTCCTCTGGACCTCTACGCAGCAACTCATCACCACCTCGACCGGCCGCTACATCCAGTCGAGCCAGCTTGTGCTGAGCGCCAACATCCCGCTCCTGCGCGGCGCGGCGCCGTAGCACGCGAAGAGCTCACTCAGCAGGAGCGCAACCTTGTCTATGCCGCGCGCACGTTCGAAGACGCTCGCCGCACGCTGCTCGTCCAGCTCTCACGCGACTACTTCGACCTCCTCCAGCAACAGCGCACCATGGAGAACCAGCAGCGCGCCCTCGACCTGCTGAAGAACCTCGAAAAACGCACGAGTCGTCTCGTTGAAGCCGGCCGACTCGCCGAGTTCCAGAAGAACATCGCCGCCAACGACGTCCTCCGCGCCACCTCGCTCCTCGCCAGCCAGCGCGAACGCTTCATCCTCGCCGTCGACCGCTTCAAGCTCCGGCTCGGCATCGATGTCACCACGCCCATCACCATCAAGGGTGACATCCCCGTCCTCCCCGAGCCCGAGACCACGCCCGAGACCGCCGCGGCTCTCGCTCTCGACTACCGCCTCGACCTGCAGACCTCACGCGATCGGCGCGAGGATGCGCAGCGCGGCGTGCTGGTCGCCCAGAACCGCACCCTCGCCGACGTCAACCTCTTCGGCAACGCCACCGTCCCCACTGACCCGCGCAAGAACGTCGGCGGCGTCAACTTCGGGCTCGATGACAACGTCTACACCGCCGGCGTGCGCGTCGACTGGCCGCTCGACCGCGAGAACGAGCGACTCGCCGTCCGCTCCGCGCAGGTCGCCGCCGAGCGAGCCAAGCGCGACACCGACGCACTCCGCGACACCGTCATCATCGAGTCCCGCGCCGCCGCGCGCGAGATCGACCGCGCCCGTTTCTCCCTCACCCTCGCAGAGCAGGCCGTCAAGATCAACCAGCGCCGCGCCAAGGAGCAGGAACTCAAGGCCGACGAGGTCACCGCGCAGGAAATCGTCGACACCGCCAACGCCCTTCGCGACGCCGAGAACCAGCGCGACCAGTCGATCACCGACCTCCGCAACGCCGTTCTTGACTACCTCCTCACCACCGGCCAGCTCCGTGTCACGCGCGAGGGCCTCCTGCAACTCCCCGGCGATGCCGGACCGCCGCCCGAAATCTCCACGCCCGCGACCGCACCTTCCACCGTCACAGAACCCCTCCGCCCCGAAATCAACGCCCCCGTCAACGAAGGCGGCGACCCGCCCGTCAAGCCATAATCGCACGATCGCTGCTGTCGGCTTCAATCCGAACCATTCATATGTTCATCCACGCACTCACCGTCGCCTTCCTCTGCCTCGCCACCGCGGCACAGCCGCAGGCCCCCGACAAGCCCGCCGCTCCGATGCCCGCCGCTGAGCCGGGAAAGCCCGCGCAAGCCAAGCAGGTCGCCGCAGCGCCGCGCTTTGCCAAGGGCCAGCACGTGGTGCTCACGCAGTACCTCACCCAGCCAAGCGCAGGTAAGGAGCGCGAGTTCCCCAGCCGGATCGACATCGACGTCACCGATGCCGATGCGAAGCAGTTCACCCTCGTCTGGGCCATCTCGATGGGTGACAAGCCGCAGGGTCTCACCGATGACGAGTGGAAAGCCGTCAAGGAGATGATGGGCGACGACACGAACACCAAGCTCGCCCTCACCGTCGACCACAACACCGCCGAAGTGCACCTTCTCGAATGGGAAAAGTCGCGCGACGAACTGCTCGCCAAGACCGAACGCCTCATGCGCAAGACCCGCAAGGACATCACGGAGGAAGGTCTCGCCAAGGCGATGGAGTACATGCGTTCCTCGATGGCGACCCGCGAAGGGACCGAGGCCGTTGCTCTCAAGCAGATCGCGCCCTACTTCACCGGCCTCGGCAGCGGCCTCGCGATCGGCGACGAGCAGACCGTCCAGTTCGACCAGCCCTTCGCTTCCCGTCCGCCCCGCAACGTCCCCTGCACTGTCACGGTCCGCGTCACGGCCGCGGCCCCCGGCCCCGGGATCCCCGACAACGCCGTCCGTGTCGAAGCGTCGAGCAGCATCGACCGCAAGAAGGGCGCCGAGGTTCTGCAAGAGATCGTCCGCGACATTCAGAAGCGCCTCCGCCCCGACGACAAGCCCTTCGCCGTCGAAGACCTCGACCTCACCGAACGTCTCGACACCATCTTCGACCCTGCCCGCGGCTGGCCCGTCACCGTCCGGTCAGAACAGTCCGTCCGCTCCGGCGCGGCCAAGGCCAAGGTGACCAAGATCCGCTGGGTGCTGACCGAAGGGCCCGTGAGCGGCGCAACAAAGTAACACGCAGCCGTGTTGGGAGAGAGGCGCTGCGACTCGACTTTGCGAGTCTGCGCTCGCTGCCCCGCTCACCTCTTCCACTCTTTCTTCTTCAATCGCTGCAAGTACGGATCGCGCGATCGCACCGCCGGCGTTGCGCACTCAGGGCACGGTTCGCCATCTGGCAACCCCGCAAGCTCATATCCGCACCGCGAGCAGCGTCCGTGTCGCGCTTCCCGTGTTGCCGACATCCGGCGGACTGCACGCACGCACAGCCACACGATCGAGCACGGCAACGCAACCCACAGCACCGACAGCACGCCCGCACGCACCTGCATCAGCCGCTCCCAAAACTGCTGCTCTTTGAAGATGGTGCTCACCTTCGTCCCAGGCGTCATCGCGGCCTTGCCCACCGCCTCGCTCACTTCCGCCGACCAAGTCGCTGCGGGGTTCCCAGTCACCGAGGCCGTCCAGATGTTCGTGGCGAACGTCCCGACCACAGCGCGGCGAGCGTCGTCAACTTCAACGGGCACGTCGTCCTCGGTGACCGACAGCGTGATGAAGATCGTGTCAACGCCGGTGGTATAGAAACGGCCGCGCAGGTTCACTTGCAATGAGCCCGTCACGCGATAGTCATGACCGTTGCTCCACTGGCCTCCGTTGATCGGCATCGGCAACCCCGACCAGGGAGACGCACTGGGCGGAGAGATTGGCGGCAGCCATTCCTGAGCAAGATGCGCCGCGCCCAGCAGGCACGCGATGAGCAGAGCCGTCAGTGTCGGTATCAACAGCCTATCGGGCCGCTCGCTGCGCACGAGTACAGCCTACCGCAATCCGCAATCTCTGGTATTCTCCCGCCCATGCCTCTCACGATCGACGCACGCGCCATCGGCACCCGCAAACCCCTCTTCGAAGGCTGGTCAGTCCCCCCGCCCGACTCCGCTTCAGGCGGCGATGACTTCACCCTTCGTCACCTCATCGCCCATGTCGTCCGCCAGGAGGTCGCCGCCTTCCGCCAGCGCGCCGAGGCACGCCGTCTCGACCGCCTCCTCTCCGCGGCGCAGATCTCTACGCAGGCCGCCGCGGGCAAAGTCGCCCCAGAAGGTCGCAAAGTGGGGGGGAACGCTGAGATCACAGAGGACGCCGCCATCGGCGCGGCCATCCAGGCCTTCGAGGACGGCCTCTACCTCGTCGTCATCGACGGCGCCGAGCACCGCGAGCTCGACCGCGCCGTCTACCTCCAGCCCGACAGCCGCCTCACCTTCGTCCGCCTCACCCTGCTGGCCGGAGCCTGAGACGTGCTCGACAACAACCAACTGCAGGAGGCGGTCAAGAAGGTCCGCATACCTCACGACCAGTGGGACAAGCGTCTTACGCCGATTGGCGGCGGGCCCGCCATCAGTGCCGCTCGCGCGGCCCTGCTCGTACTTATCCGCGCCAATCGACGCAGCAACTTCGAAACCAACCAAGCGGAGATTGCCGCGGCGGCAGGTGCCCTCGCCGCTCTGTCGCCCGATCAGGCAAAGCAACTCCTCGGAGACATGTTCCCGAACGCCGCATCAGCGGCGTGGTGTGCCTGGCAGTCCTCCGCCATCCATCCCGTTACCACCTGGACGTACGCAGGCCGCCGCGCGTTCCGCGCCGAACGATCTCGGCCTGCTCGCCCGTCGACGGGCAGAACTCCTCGCCACGATTGTCACCACGCTCAACGGGATCGACAAACCTCCGCTCTGGATCGCTCAGCATGCCGGCGCCTTCGGCTATTTGACACGCCCCATCGCGGAGTTCCTCGCCGGCGCGATCGACGCCGGGGGGGCCGACGGTGCTGCAGTGCGACAGCAGCTTGTTGATGCGGCATGGAGCAGAGACACCCACTGCGGCCCCACCTCAGCCGGCCTTTACGCCCTCATGCTCTCCAGCGACCACCAGGCGTGGGAGGACGTGCTCAAGCTCGTCGAGAGCGCCAAACGCGAAGAGGGCCTCCGCCAGCGCATCGCCGAGTTCGGCGACGAAGCCCACCCTGAGCTCTTCCGCAAGCTCCTTGCCCTGATCCTCGACCAGGACCTCCTCCGCTTCAGCGCCATCGCTCGCGCCGCCAACGTCTGGTTCGGCATCAACTGGGACTCCTCCGCCGAGCGAGCGCTCACCGAGTCCGTCCAGACCGTCGCCGCGATGCTCGACGACTCGGCCAAACGCTCCGCGGCCATCGCCTCCGGCACTCCGCACGAAACCTACTTCGCCCTCTGGACCGCCGCGTACGAAGACCTCGCCGTCGCCGTGCCCGCGATTCAGCGCATCGTCACCGGCACCGCCGGCGACCCCCGCCGCCGCTGCGTCGCTCTCGACATCCTCATCCAGGCGCACATGAACATCGGCCAGCCCGCGGCCCTCGCCGCGCTGGCCGACCCCGACCTCCGCGTCTGCGCCGCGCCGTCGAGTACTTCGTTACGCTGGTGAACGAGCGCCGCCCCGAGATCATCCATAACCCCGGTGCCATCTTCGACGCCTGTGAAGCGCTCCTGGCCCGCGTGCCCAAAGAAACCAAGCTCGACAAAGGCGCGTGGCTGTGGGACCGCCAGTCCATCGCGCCGCAGCCCATCGTCGCCGTCATGGCCGGCTGCCTCTCTCCAGAACGCATCGACCGCATCCTCCCGCACGCTTCCAAGCTCGAGCCGTCGAACCGCGCGATGCTGGCTGTCACTCTCTCGGGTGCGCGAATGAAGAACGGCAAGGCATACCGCGGCGCGTGGCAACTGCGCCAGGGAGACATGGAACTACCAGTTCCACTTGCGTCGCCAGTCCGCGCGCTTCTCATCTCGTGGTTAGGCGATCCGTCAGTTGAAGTACGCGAGGACGCCTACTTCCTTCTTGCCAGTGAGCCGCTTCGAAAAGACGAGGTTGAACGTTGGGCCGAACTTCTATCACGCAAGTCGTCCGACATGCGTCGACGAGCGATCGAACGCTTGCTGACGCTCAAAGACCAGCCGCTCCTCGACCTCGCTTCGCGCCTCGCAGCCGACAAGGACAAGCAGCGCAACGCCGCCGGCGTCGAACTCTTCCGCGTCATGGTGCAGGCCAAACGCAGCGAGGACAAGGCCGCCGCCGCACTCGCAGCCACGAGCGCCAAGCCCGAAGGAGGCGCCGTCACCCCCAGCAGCGCCCGCGCCGCAAAGGCCCTCGACCTCGACCCGCGCGAGCTCTCGCGCGCCACTTGCTTCGGCCTCGTTCCCACGCCGCCGCAATACACCCCTTCCACACCAGCCGCCGCCCTCGACAGCGACCCATCTCCGCCGAAGAAGAGCGGCTTCAAGCTCGGCGCGATCGTCTCCAGCGTCGCTTCCGTCCTCGCCGGCCACGCCGATCCCTCGGCTCTCTCATCCGCGCTCCTCCCCGCCGGCTTCCTCCGTATTACCGACCCCGCGTGGCAGGTCGTCTACCACTTCGCCCGCATCGTCTCTCAGAATCTCGACAAGCCCGTCCAGAATGATCCCGGCTCCGCCTCTGACACCAGTCTTATCGGCGAGATCGGCAACCACTGGCTCCTCTGGCAGCCCGAGCGCGACAAGCCCGCTGCCGAGCAGAAGCAGCGATTCGGCCTCTACGAGCAGCTCGAGCGCTGGCTTGTCGAACGCACGCCCGACACCCGCGACACCGACGGTCTCGAACTCCTCCGCGCTGCGCTTTACACACGCATCTACTCGTCAGACGAGCTCGCCCACAACATCAACTGGCCCGACCAGATCCAGCGCAGCGCCAGGCGCGACGGCATCTCCCTTTTCAAGGTCAGCGAGCCCCAGGTCCGCTGGGTCGCCCGCTGGGCTTTGGAGATGACCCGCACCCAGCAGGCCGACCAGCGAGCGCTCGAAGCGGTCTGGGCCGACGCCTTCTCTCTCATCGCCGCCCGCAAGATCGGCCGTAGCAAGCATGCCCGCAAAGAGTCCATCAAACTCCCCCCCGGCGGCGAGCTGATCCCCACCGCGAGCTACGCCGAAACGGTGCTCGACGAGATGTACGGAGTCGCCGGCAACCCCGCCGGCGCGGCCCTGCGCTGGCGCGCCGCAGTCGCCGTCCGCGCAGCCGCCAGAGCCGAGGACCTCGCGCGAGCGACCGAGCAAATCGGCACCAAGGGCGAGTACACCCCCATCCAGTCCGCCTCTGAGTACCTCGCGCTCCCCTTCAAGCCGACCGTCGAGACCGCCGCCCGTGCGCTCAGCGAAGGGACCGCAACGCAGGACCAGTTCGTCGACACGCTCCTGGGCGGCTGCTGGGGCGATCCCCACAAGATGCACTCCCTCACGCGCACCGGGGTGCGCATCGGCTGGTACAAGGACGCAAAGGCCCTCGCCGCGGGCGCTGCCGTCACCGCCGCCGTCCACCGCGTCGCCGCCCGCATCGTCGAACTTGAGCTCATCCGCGGCGAAGCCCCGCTTCCCTCCACGCCCTTCGCTCAGAACCTCTCGTATGCAGGCGACGCCGCCGTCTGCGTCCGCTGCCTCGCCGCGCTGGACGGCGAGCACCTTGAGCGCTCACGCTACGGCTCAGGCGCCGATCGCCTCTCGATCCTCAGCCGCTTCGTCCAGCGCACGCTCCCCTCCAATACCGACACGCCCGAGCACTTTGCATCGCTCGCGGCCGAAGCCGGACTCAAGCCCGCGACGCTCGTTGAAGCCGCCGTCTTCGCGCCCCAGTGGTCCCGCCACGTCGAGCACGCCCTCAACTGGCCCGGCCTCACCGACGCCATCTGGTGGGTCCACGCTCATACCAAGGGCGATGACTGGAGCATCGACGCCGACGTCCAGGCCGTCTGGGACGCCTCGATCGCCGAACGCACGCCCATTCCCGCCGACGACCTCAAGGCCGGCTCCGTCGATGCGCCGTGGTTCCACCGCGCACACGCCGCACTCGGCGCTGAGCGATGGAAGAAGGTCTACGCCGCCGCCAAGTACGCATGCTCGGGCGTCGGTCACAAGCGAGCCCAGCTCTTCGCCGACGCCATGACCGGCTCATCCACCGCCGCGCAGATCACCGAGCGCATCGAAACCAAACGCCACCAGGACTCCATCCGCGCGCTCGGCCTCTGCCCCCTGCCGCAGCCCACGCACCTGGCCGAAGCCAAGGCCGAGATTCTCCGCCGCTACAAGGTCATCCAGGAGATCAAGCGCACCAGCAGCAAGCACGGCGGCTCCATGCTCCAGGCCTCCGAGAAACGCGCCGTCGAACGCGGCCTCGACAACCTTGCCCGCGCCGCCGGTCACCCCGACCCGCTCCGTCTGCAATGGGCCATGGAGATCGAGCAGCTCGGCTCGCTGGCCGACGGCCCGATGACCGCCACGCTTGATGAGCTCACTGTCACACTGAGCGTGATCGACGGCGAGCCCGACCTCGTCGCGATGAAGAAGGGCAAGAAGCTCGCCTCAATCCCCGCCGCGAGCAAGAAGGACCCCGCTATCGCTCCGCTTGTCGAGCTCAACCGTGAGCTCGGCAAGTCCGCCTCGCGCATCCGCAAGGCGCTCGAAGAGGCCATGTGCCGCGGCGACACCTTCCGCGCCGGCGAACTCGCCGAACTCTCGCGCCACCCGGTCCTCTGGCCGATGATCCAGCGCCTGCTCTTCATCGCTCCCGAGGTTGGCAGCACGCCGATCGGCTACCCCGACGACAACGGCCGCACCCTCCGCGACCATGCGGGCAAGAAAGAGCCGCTCCGCGACACCGACGCGCTGCGCCTTGTTCATCCGCACGACTTGCTTACACGTGGTGAAGGCGAATGGCACCTCTGGCAGCGCGACTGCTTCGCCTCCGAGCGCGTCCAGCCCTTCAAGCAGATCTTCCGCGAGCTCTACCTGCCCACCGCGGCCGAAGGCCCGAAGGAAACCGGCGTCACCCGCTACGCCGGCCAGCAGGTTCAGCCGCGCCAGGCCCTCGCGCTGCTCGGCACGCGCGGCTGGGTCTGCGCCCCGAAGAAGGCGTCTTCCGCGCCTTCCACCAGGAACGCCTGGTCGCCTGGGTCGAGTTCATGGAGTCCTTCTACACCCCGGCCGATGTCGAAGGTCTCACCGTCGAGCGCATCCACTTCACCCGCACCGGCGAGTGGCAGCACCTGGCGCTCAAGGACATCCCGCCTCGCATCTTCAGCGAGGTCATGCGTGACCTCGATCTGGTCGTCTCCGTCGCCCATCGCGGCGGCGTCGACCCCGAGACCAGCGAGAGCACCGTCGAGAGCCGCGGCGCACTGGTGCGCGAGACCGCCACGATGCTCGGCCTCAAGAACGTCCGCATCGACATGAACCACGCGTTCATCGAGGGCACGCTCCGCCCGTACACGGTGCACCTCGGCTCTGGCGTCATCCACATGATGCCCGGCGGCCAGGTCTGGGTCGTCCCCGTCCACGCCGCTCACCGCGGCCGCCTCTTTCTTCCCTTCGCCGACAACGACCCCAAGACCGCCGAGGTCGTCAGCAAGGTCCTCCTCCTCGCCCGCGACAGCGAGATCAAGGACCCCTCAATCGTCCAGCAGCTCCGCAAATAAGAGCCTCGTGCGCAAGCACTTTTGCGTTAGCCCGTCTTGTCAGAGCCCGAAGCGTCAGCGAGGGAGGCCGACGAGGCTCGGCGAGTCGGCCGTTTGCGCCGAAAAGGACGCGACACTCGCAAAGCCTCGTGCCGCTTTCCTCGCTAACGCGTCGGGCTCTGACTCAAAGCAGCGTCATTGACGCTCGCAGTCGAGCCTTGATTTCCCGTGACCTACACCGTTTCATACAAAAGGTTCGCAAGCACGAGCGTGAAAACGCCTGACACTCAAGCGGTTCACACACAAACGGCGCAATCTCACACTCCCGGTGCCGCAGATTCCGCTCTGTGAGTCTGCGGTCCCTCTTCTCCCGACTCTGCGGAGAAGGGGCCTCGGTTCTGCGAGGACGGATGCGCTTGTCTTTTCACATCATCGCGCCCGCAATCCGCTACCGCCCACGCCCCCGCGCCTGCAGCACCGCCGCCGCGATCAGCCCGCACGCCGTGAACAGGCCCAGTGCTCCGCCCATCATCAGCGGCGCGAACAGCCACACCATCAGCGCATTCGCCAGACCGTCGAACCAACCGCCGTGCGCCTTAAGGCCGCCCAGGTTCAGCACGAACCCCAGGTTCCCAAGCAGCGGCAGTGCCGCTAGCACAAACAGCGACCCCGCGCTCAGCAGCGAGTCTCCCCGTCGCGCCACCACAAGGCATGCCCACACCGCGAGCGACAGCGGCAGAGCGATCGCAATCCCCGCGATGACGAACCCGATCACCATCGCCGACAGCGAGAGGTCCGACGAAGAGTTGCCGAACATCACCGCCAGCAGCCACGGCGCGTGCGCGAGCGTGCAGCACAGCACCACGCCCTCGCGCTTCGGCCACGGGATCGGCATGCTTTTCTCCAGCCGCGCGGCACGCTCTTGCGCCGTCTCACCACACTCAGGGCACGAAGCGCCAGCCGGCAACCCCTTCAGCCGGTATCCACACCGCCCGCACCACTCCCCTAACCGTGCTCGCAACTGCGCCTCCCGTTCCTTCCCCGTCTGCCCACACTCAGGGCACCGCGCTCCGCCCGGCAACCCATCCCTGCTGTACCCGCACGCGCGGCATCGTTCGGTGCCTCTCAGACGCGCCGACGGGTCCGTCACCGCCAGCAGCAGGTACGCCACAGGCACGGCAAACATGGCGAGCATCAGCACAGCGAGCAGAAGCATGAAGAGCATAATGGTTAGTGTTCGCTAACATATTGCCCCTCGATTCGCTCTTTTCGCAGAGCAAAAAAATGAAGTCTCGTCCCCCAAATCCAAACACAATCCTATCAATTTCCTTGTGTATACCTAACTTTTGATGTACAATTCGATCAGAACGATCGGAGGCCCATCAGTGTCCACCCTCGCCGCACAGTACAACGACACCCTCGCCCAAGCCCAGCTCGACGCGCTGAAGTCCCTCCACCGCTTGGTGCAAACCGAGCAGGACCCCGCCCGCCTCTGTCGCATGACCGCCATCCTCATGCGGGCAAAACCCATGGAGGCGGAGGGCACTGCCAATCCGAACCGCGACCGTCAGGGAGCGGACCGAACCGCCCACAGCACCACCGAGCCCACTCCAACAGCGGTGCCATCGCACACCACCGCCTCACCGCTCGTCCCGCTCGAACGCCAACCCCTTCCTCCCACCGCGCACTCCGCAGCACGCTCGCTCCGCGCAAGTGCGGGCGCACCGGCACCACTCTCCTCTTCTTCCTACCTCCGCGTCTCTCCGCGCTCTGGGGGGGGCGAGCCTCCGCGTTCCATGCCTTCAACTCGACCAGCCGACAGTTGATCCTTCACCGGCTGCGCGGCTGGATCCCTTTCCTTCGCAGTCAGCGCAGCGCCCGCCTCCGCCCGCTTCCCGTCGATCAGCGGTTCAAGCCGCAGCACCGCGCTGATCAGCCCAAGGTGCGAGTACGCCTGCGGCAGGTTGCCAAGCGCCGTCCCCGTCCAGTCGTCGAACTGTTCGGTGAAGACACCCGTCGGCCCGGCCTGCGTCAGCACCGCATCCAGCAGCGCCTTGGCCTGATCGACCCGCCCCAGCGTCGTCAGCGCTTCCACCAGCCAGAACGCGCAGATGACAAACCCGCCCTCGCGCCCGGCAGACCGTCGTCGAAGCGGTACCGCAGCAGCGTCGCGCCGCGCCGCAGGTCGCGCTCCACCGCCTCCACCGTCTTCACCCACCGTGGATCGTTTGCCGGCAGCAGGCCCCACAACCCAACCAGCAAGGCGCTCGCGTCCAGATCTTCAACGCCGTACGCCGCGGTAAATGCGCCCGCACGCTCATGGAATCCGTTGCTCAGCAGATCATCTGCGATCAGGCCGCGCAGCTTCTCCCACTCCGGGTTGCTACGGCCGAGCACCGCCCGGTGCACTGTGATGGAACGGTCCACCGCATGCCAGCACGCCAGGCGCGAGTGCACGTGATGCCGCCGCGGCCCGCGCACTTCCCAGATCCCGTGGTCAGGCTCGCGCCACCGGCTCTCGACCGCCGCGACGATCGCCTTGGTCAGCCGCCAGTAGTCCGGCGAGATCGGTACGCCGCGTTCCGCCATCGTCGCGAGCAGGTCGGCGATCGGGCCGAATACGTCGAGCTGCACCTGGTGCGCCGCCGCGTTGCTCACGCGCACCGGCCGGCTGTCGGCATACCCGCGCAGCTCGTTGATCTGCGCCTCGGGCGGCAGGTCGTCGCCGGAAACCGAGTAGAGCGGGCGCAGACGGCCCGGCGACTCGAGTCGATCGATGATCCCCACCAGCCACTCTGCCAGGCGCATCGCCTCGAGCGGCGACCCGAGCTTCAGCAGCGCGCATGCCGCCATCGCCGCGTCCCGCGGCCAGCAGAACCGGTAATCCCAATTGCGCGATCCGCCCGCCTGCTCCGGCAGGCTCGTCGTCGCCGCCGCCAGCAGCGCGCCCGTCGGCCCGTGTGTGAGCGACTTGAGCATCAGCGCGCTCCGCTGCACCTGCTCGGTGTAGACGGTCGGCAGCGTGAGCCCGAACGCCCAGTTGGTCCAGATCGACTCGGTCTGCTTCCGCCGCGCGGGCTCGGGGATCACCGACGCCTCGGTGTTGTGCGTGCCATAGCGAAGCTCGAGCACCACCTTGCCGCCGGCGCGATCGAGGTTCACCACGCCCTCCGCCACGTCGTGCCCGGCTTCCTTTCGGATCGTCCACTCGACGCCCGGCGAGACGAGCACCAACGGATCGGGCGCATCAGGAACCTCGATGAACCCCGGGCCGATGCGCAGCACCGTCGCCATGCGTCCAAAGTCCAGCCGCGGCGCGAAGACCACGCGCGCGATCCCCGAGCCGCTCAGCACGCGCACAAGGTCCGATCGGCCCGCGCGTTGCGAGGGCCGGCCGCCCGAGCAATCGAGATAGTCGGTGACCGTCAGCGCCGGCCAGCGCGTCTCCAGCAGCATCGAGCCGGGGATGTACGACTGCTCCGGCGCCCCGACGGCGTCTCAGGCCGAACCGAGAACCCACTCGTCCCTCCGAGCAACCCCGCGAACAACGCCGGCGAGTCGATTCGCGGCAGGCAGAGCCATGCGACGTCCGTTGTCGGGCCGATCACCGCGACGGTTCGGAAGTCCGACAGCACCGAGTGCGCCTGCAGCGCAACCGGCCGGCGCGATTCAAGTTCCGCGCAGCGCGCCGCCAGCAGCTCTTCCAGCGTGTCGGCCACCTGCTCGACACCCGCCACCGCGTAGTCGGCGGCCGTCGGACCCTCGCCGACTTTGATGCCAAGATCCTGGTCCGTCAGCACGCGGAAGGCGTCCTCGTCGGTGATGTCGTCGCCGATGAACAGCGCATGCGTCGCGCCCGCGCGCACCTTGGCCGCCCGCAGCGCGTCGCCCTTGTCCGCGGCCGACGTGGTGAGCTCCACGACCATCGAGCCCAACTTCACCACCACGCCGACGAACTCGCTGGCGATCGCCCGCGCCGCGTCGTGCAGCTCGTCGGCCACAGAGCCGTTCGCCCGTCGGTAATGCACCGCCGCGCCGTACGGCTTTTCCTCAACGTGCACGCCCGGCCAGCGCGGCACAAGGTTCTTCAGGCGCACCGTCAGCTTGTTCACTCGTGGCGCAGGCCGCTCCCGCGCCAGCGGTTCAGCGCCGTGGCTGCCGAACAGCAGCGGATCGGGCAGCCCGTGCGTCGCGCCGCGCAGCCACTCCAGCGACCGTCCGGAGATGACCGCGACCGATGTGCACGGCAGGCGGCCAAGCGCCTCGAGCGCTGCGCGGCAGCGCCGGTCCATCGCCGCCGCGGCCGGGTCCTTCACGATCGGCGCGACGGTGCCGTCAAAGTCACACGCCACCACCAGCAGCGGCGCCTGCGCCAGCGACGCGATGCGAGCAGGCGGCGCCGGATTGCCCGACGTGGACGCGCCGGTGGAGGAAGGGGAAGACTGGCCGGTCGCAGAGGAAGAAGGTGGAGGGAAGGTACTCATCGGCTCGCTCCATCACGACACGCTCATCGCCGACAACGGCGCGCCCCCCTTCGCCCGGGAGAGGGCTCCGATGAACTCTGCGGCCCATCGGTAGATGTTGTTCTCTTCCACGCGCTCGCGCATCCGGGTCATCCGCTGCGCACGTTCCGCCGGCCCCATGTCCAAGGCCTTGCGGATCGCCGCGGCGAACTCCTCGGTGTCGTAGGGGTTCACGATCAGCGCTTCGGGCAGGTCGCGCGCTGCCCCCGCGAACTCCGACAGGATCAGCACGCCCGGATCGGTGTCAAGATCGCTCTTGGCGGATACGAATTCCTTGGCGACCAGATTCATCCCGTCGTGCAAAGACGAAACGACGCACAGGTCCGCCGCGCGCATGAACGTGTAGACCGCGTTGGAGTCGTGGTGGCCGACCAGCAGGCGAATCGGCTTCCAGCCGTCATCGGTCTGAAACTTCCAGTTCACCTGGTCGGCCATTTCTTCAAGGTCCGTCACCAAGTCGCGGTAGCGAGGTATGTGCGTGCGGCTCGGCGCGCCGAGCTGGAAGAACGTGAACGTGCCGCGCCGATTTGGATGCTGCTCGAAGAAGCGTTCGATAGCGCGGAATCGTTCGGCGATCCCCTTGGTGTAGTCGATGCGGTCGACGCCGACGCCGATCCGCACGTCCTCGCCGATGCCGTGTTGGGCGCGGCAGCTGCGCGATCTGCTCAGCCAGTGCCGGGCCGGATGCGACCGCGCGCTCGGACCAGCTCTGCACCGAGATCGGGAACGGCCGCACAAGCGCCGAGTGCCCCTTGAGGTCGGCGGAGAAGCGGTCCCAGTCGAGCCGCGCTTCGACCATGCGGTCGACGGTCTCGAGAAAATTGTTGCAGTGCTGCTGCAGGTGGAAGCCGACCAGGTCGGCTCCCAGCATGCCGTGCAGGATCTGCACGCGGTACGGGCAGATGCGGAACGCTTCGGCGTTTGGCCACGGAATGTGCCAGAAGAGTCCGACACGCAGGTCAGGACGCTTCTCCTTGATCATCCCGGGCACGAGCGCGAGCTGGTAATCCTGCACCAGGATCACCGCGCTCTGATCGCCGACCTCCGCAAGCACCGCATCGGCGAAACGCCGGTTGGCGCGGACGTAGTGCTGCCAGTCGGACGCGCGGAAGACCGGGCGCTCGTGCGTGAGGTGGCACAGCGGCCACAGCCCCTCGTTGGAGAAGCCGTAGTAGTACCCCTGCTCCTCCTCGCGGCTGATCCAGACGCGCCGGAGCGTGTAGCGCGGATCATCGGGCGGCACCGCGATGCATCCGGACGAGTTCGCCGTCTGCCGGTCGGCGTCGCCTGCTCCATGCGCAACCCACAGCCCGCCGCACGCGCGGAGCACCGGGTCCAGCGCCGTTACCAGGCCGCTGGCTGGGCTCACCACCTGCGGCTTGCCGTCGCGATACTGGTGCATGTACGGCTCGCGGTTGCTCACGACCACCAGCTGCCGCCCTGCGAGCGCATCGACGGCGTGAGCACGCAACCGCTCGCGCGTCCAGGCCCGCTCGTTGCGCAGCACCACGTCGGCCTCTTCACGCTCGCGCGAGCGTGCAGCGCGGAACGACGCGGCCAGGTACTCCGACTCGTTGCGAAGCGTGGTCACCACCATCGCCGCCGGCGGGGCCTCCGACGCGCTGCCGAAGCGAAGGCGGCGCATCCAGTCGGCCATCAGGTGGAGCGGGCGCTCGAACAGCGCCCACGCGCCTCCGGAAGTCACCAGCAGCATGCCGAAGCTCACCGAGAGCGTCCAGATCACCGCGCGGATCATCGCGCGGGTCATCCGGTCGTCGAGGTACTCGGCGCTGTTGAGCACCACCAGCGTGCCGCGCACCGAGGCGGCTGTTTCGCCGGGCGCCGGGCCGACCAGCGGATAGGCGAATACGTGTGTCGTGCCGTCGGCCGAGCGGTCGAGCGTCGCGGTCTCGGCCTTGCTCTGCGCAGCGCGGACCGCGGTATCGCGGATCGCCGTCGCTTCGGCAGGAATGCCGGTCCCCGCGGCCACGGGCGTGCCGTCGGCGCGGTACACCGCGAAGCCGAGTAGGCGCGAGAATCCTTCGAGTCGCTCGCCGAGAAACACGCGGGCCTCGTCGTCGGACATGTTCAGTGCGCGGAGCGCGTTGGGCGCAAGTCGATAAGCAAGCACGGCCGCGCGGCGGTCGAGCTCTTCTTCGCCGATCTTTTGCTCATGAGTAATCTGCTGCCAGCAGACCGCCGCGGTTGCAGCGCCTCCAAGGAAGGCGACCAGCACACCGAAGCGGAGGGATCGAGGCAGCCGAGCGATCAGCGTCATGAGGTCTCCGGTTGGTCGTTGCGCACGCGGTGCGCCGCAGGGCGCCCGTGGCGCTGGGGTGCACACGAGATGTACGGTGTGTACGCGTGGCGCGGCCGGGGAGATTGCATGAAAAAAACTTCCTCCAAACGCGCGGGTTCACGGCATGCGCGAGAACGAGAATGACTCTTTGGTCACCCGTCGTGCGCGAGGCGTGGATTGAACGTCGAAGCGATCCCCACCGAAGTCGAGAAGTTCCTCGCGCGTGAGGTGCGCTCGCTGCTCGCACTCGAGATGCTTGTTCTGCTTGGTGCGCAGCGTGCCGAGCGGTGGACAGCTGAAGAACTCAGTCGCGAGCTGCGTGCGACTGTGGAGTGGGCAGAAGGGGAACTCACTCACCTTGTTGAGCGTGGGCTTGTCGAGGTCTCTGAACGAGCGCCGGGCGAGCGGGTTTACGGATTTGCGGCTGCGCCCGGGCCGGGGACGGAATTTGCGCTTGGATGGCTCGTCGCTTCGTATCCCGCGCGGCGGTTCTCGATCATCCAGTCGCTCTACGTGCGCCCGCCGGCGCCAGCACCGGCTGCCAAGCAGTCTCCCGCGGTTCAGCACTTCGCCGATGCGTTCGACATCCGCAAGGAACCGAAGGAGCGGAAAGAGGAGAAGGGAGGGCGCGATGGCTGAGGTCGTCTACGTGCTCTGCTGCCTGACGAGCCTGATGTGCGCCTGGCTTCTGCTGCGCGGCTACCGGCGGACGCGCACGCGCCTGCTGCTGTGGAGCTGCATCTGTTTCTGCGGGCTGGCGGTCAACAACATCCTGCTGGTGATCGACAAGTTGCTGACGCCGCCCGAGGTCGATCTCGCGGTGTTCCGCGGCGCAACGGCGGTCGTCGCGCTGTGCGTGATGCTCTACGGCTTGGTGTGGGACACGGAGTGAAGCGATGGATGCGCTAATGCGGCTTCAACTCGTGTTCGCCGGAATCCTCACGCTGGGGGGCGCGGTGATCGGGCTCTACTTCCTGCGATTCTGGCACCGCGCCCGCGACGGGCTTTTCCTTTACTTCTGCGTCGGATTCTGGCTGCTTGCGCTCAACTGGCTGCTCGGCGCCTTTGTGCGTGCCGACGAGTCGCAGTCGTGGCACTACGTCGTGCGTCTCGCGGCGTTCGGCGTCATCCTCGTGGGGATCTGGCGGAAGAACCAGCGAGCAGGCGCGCCCTGAGTGTGCGCGTCACGCCGGTGCCTTGAGTCAGAGCCCGACGCGTCAGCGAGGGAAGCGGCACGCCGTGCCTTGGGGAGCGGGGCGCACGAAGGCCGGAAGCAAAGAAGTACGCGTAGCGTTTTCCGCTTTGCGAGTGCCGTTTCTTCCGGCGCCGAACGGCCGACTCGCCGAGCCTTGTCGGCCTCCCTCGCTGACGCGTCGGGCTCTGACAAGGCAGGCTGACGCATGATGTTCTTCAGTCGGCGGGCGCGTGCGGGAGCGTTGCGCCGCACTCGGGGCAGAGCGGCTGCGGCAAGCCGCGGACGTCGTAGCCGCAGTCTGGACACGCGCCGAGCACGAGCGTGCGCATCGTCTGCTTGGTCACGCCGAAGAAGCCGACGGGAACGCCGTTGCGGTTGAGCAGCGATGTGGCGTTGGTATTGACCAGCACCAGCAAGATCGGCCCGACGATGGGGACGAGCATCAGCAGGCCGCACAGCAGCGACCCGGTAATCGGCATTCCAGAAGCGATCGAGAGACGCACCGACTGCACGATCCCCGCAACGCTGAGCGCAAACGCGAGGAAGACGGACCCCATCACCGCGGCACGCAATCCGATCTCTCCGAGTCCGAAGGTCTCGGTGGCGACCATGCCGACCAGGGCCGCGCCGTAGCAGGCGACCAGGGACATCACGATGACGATGAGGGTGCGCTGGATGCGTGCGACCGCGAGCAGGTAGACGCGCTTGCCGTCGACGACGGCGGTGCGAGAGAATGCCGGCGTTGAGAATGGAGAGACGAGACTCATATCACCACGAGAGGAGGAAAGGGGAGCGTACCAGAGATTCGCCAATGCAAGGGCGGCGGTTGCGGCCGAACAAGACTTCGCTCCATGGAACAAAGCCCCGGGAGGCCTGCGCGGCAGCGCGGGCGAGGCACGGGTCGTCGGCGGGCACGGAGAAGGGTAAGGCGAAGTGGTGAGGAGTGGCCGAGGGCGTTGGTCGCGGCAGACGTCATCCTCAAATGCCCCTCACCTTGGCCTTCTTCCTGTAAACTCATCGGCGAGTGAAGAAGCCCCGCCCACCACACAAGTTCGGACGCAGTCGACGAGCCGCGGGCTGGACGCTGCTCGTTCTCGGCGTGGTGGCGGCGGGGGTGTGGTTGTGGTCGGGATGGTGGGCGTATGGATGGCTTGGGAAACGGACCGGTTGCGGCATTGCAAACGGCGGCTTCCACTGGACGCCCTACGCCGGGTTGGCCGGAGCTGAGCGATTCGGCGATGGGGAGTGGCGATGGTGGCTCGGCTGGAATCCAAGCGGGGAGATGCCCTCTGGCATTCGTGAGCGACGATTTGGCGTGGTGTCGTTTCGGGTTGGCGACATCAGCACGATGAAAGGGCCGGGATCAATTGCGTCGGTGTTGTTCTGGCCGGTCCCAATCCTCTTCTGGACCTCCGCTGCGTTCTTCCTTCGGTCGGGCGTCGTTGCGCGACGCAGAGCGACGGCCTGCGCCTGTGCCAGGTGCGGCTACTCGCTCGCGGGGTTGGAGGCCGGAGCGGCGTGTCCGGAGTGCGGGAGGGCAGGGAGCAAAGCCGAAGGTTGAAATCGACGTTGGCTGCTCTGTCCCGAGGTCCGTTGTCGCCGGTTTCTTGTGCTTGCGCACAAGGCTCTTATACCGCCGGCCGCGCGTGGAGGACGGGCATGGTCTCGAGGTACTTGCGCGCGGCGGGGACGTCGGCGTGCTTGAAGCGTTCGTACGGGCCGTCGAAGACGACGCTGCCGCCGTCAAGCATGATGATCCGCGGCGAGATTCGGCGCAGCAGGTCGCGGTCGTGGGTGATCACGATGCTGGTGCGCTTGAGGCCTTCGCCGCTGACCTTGCCGTTGCTGCCGGCGCCCGAGCCGGCGACTGCGCTATAACCGCCGCCGCCGGGGAGCGAGATTGGGCGGTGGTGAACGGCCCAGATGAGTTCATGGATATGCCCGCCGACGACTGGGTCGAGGCCGGTGGTGGGCTCGTCATAGAAGACGACGCAGGGGTCGGTGGCGATGGCGCGGGCGATGGCGACGCGCTTGGCCATGCCGCCGCTGAGCGCGTCGCGCTCTTTTTCGACGACGTCGTCGGGGTCGAGCATGACCGACTCGAGCGACTCGCGCACCTTGGCCTTGATCTTGCGCTCAGGCATGTCGGTGTGCTCGCGCATCCAGAGCGCGATGTTCTCGTAGACCGAGCCGGTGAAGAGCGCGTTGTGCTGGAAGACGACGGCCCAGAAGAGGCGGATCTCGTCGAGCGTGTCGGAGTCGATGCCTTCAAGCTCGATCAGGGGCAGGCCCTTGCGCCCGTGGTGGACGGCCTTGATCGAGCCGCTGTCGGCCTGCTGAAGGCCGGTGAGGTGATCGAGCAGGACGGTCTTGCCCGAGCCGGAGTGGCCGACGATGGCGGTGATCTCGCCGCGGCGGAAGGTCGCGGAGATGCCCTTGAGAACTTCCTTGCCGGAGTAGCTCTTGCGGACGTCCGCGGCGACGAGCTCCGGGACGGGCATGGGGTGCGGGCTGGAGAGGTGCGGTCCGGCGGGCATTGGTCGAGAGTAGGGGGAAGGGATCGAGGGATCGAGGGATCAAGGGATCGAGAAGAGGGTGGAGGCTCAGTTGAAGAGGGATTCGAGCGGTAAGGTTCGTGCGGATTTCAGAGAGTTTCACGCCTGTCTTGGGTTTTCCTATCCTCACGCACGATCTACTTGGACAACAACGCGACGACTCGGCCTGCGGACGCTGTGGTGGAGGCGGTGGCGGGGGCGATGCGCGAGCGGTGGGGGAACCCGTCAAGCGTGCACCGGATGGGGCAGGATGCGCGGCACGCGGTGGAGCTTGCCCGGGCGTCGGTTGCGGCGCTGATCGGGGGAAGCCCTAAGCAGGTGACGTTTACCTCTGGAGGGACGGAGGCGATTGATCTGGCGGTGCGGGGGGTGATTGGGAGCGGGCCGGTTCGGGTGGTATCCACGCGCATTGAGCATTCGGCGGTGCGTGATCTGCTGGCCGCGCTCGAGAAGCAAGGCGCCATCGAGGTCGCGTACCTCGATATCGATCGCTTCGGGCGCGTGGCGCCGGAGTCGATCGAGCGGACGATTACGCCGGGGGGGGGGGGGGTACGCGGCTGGTCAGCGTTCAGTGGGCGAACAACGAGATGGGGACGGTGCAGGATGTCGCGGCGATCGGTGCGCGGTGCCGGGAAGTGGGGGCGGTGTTTCACTGCGACGGAACGCAGTGGGTGGGGAAAATGCCGACGGATGTGTCGAAGGCGACGTTTGATGTGCTGACGTTCTCGGCGCACAAGTGGCACGGACCGAAGGGTGTGGGCGTGATGTGGGCGCGGCCGGGGCTGGGACTGGTGCCGCGGATCGTGGGGACGCAGGAGAAAGGGCGGCGTGGGGGGACGGAGAACGCAGAGGGGATCGTGGGGGCCGGCGTTGCGGCGCGACTGGCGATGGAGTGGGTGGCGGATCCAGCCCTGCGGACGCGGCAGGGTGAGCTGCGCGATGTGTTTGAACGGGCGGTGCTGCGTGACTTGCCGTGGGCGATGGTGAACGGCGCGATCGGCACGGGGCGGCTGTGGAATACGACGAATCTTGCGTTTCCGCAACTGGAGGCGGAGGCGCTGCTGATGGCGTTCAGCGAGCGCGGGCTTTGTGCATCTGCGGGAGCGGCGTGCTCGTCGGGATCGCTTGACCCGTCGCCGGTGCTTTTGGCGATGGGGGTGCCGGCTGAGCAGGCGCACGGGTCCGTGCGGTTCTCGCTTTCGCGCGAGACGACGGTGGAGGAAGTTGAGGAGGCGGCGCGGGTGGTCGTGGAGGGGGTGAAGAGGGTGGGGGGAGTGGGTTGATTGCGCGGATATCCCCTATCCTCGGGGCATGAGCCAGAACCCGTATGCGACGTTCGGTGAGATGAGCCCTGCGCCGCAGGCGCGTACGAGCATGCTGGCGATCTCGTCGCTGGTCTGCTCGCTGATCTGCTGTCTGCCTGGGCTGTCGATCCTGGGGACGCTGCTGGGTGCCGCGGCGGTGTTCCGGATCAGCGCCTCGAACGGGCGGCGCCGGGGCCTTGGGCTGGCGATCGCGGGAATCGTGATCGGGCTGATGGTGTCGGTCTGCTACATCGGCGCGTGGGCGCTGACGGCGGCGTCGATCAAGCAGATGATGGGCGTCGGCAACGCGATCGTGGAGAACCTGAGCAAGGACGACGCGGCGGCGCTGCGGGCGAAGATCCCCGCGGACCGCGCTGCGCTGCTGACCGACGAGCGTTGGAAGAAGTTCAAGGCTCAGATCGACACGGACATCGGCACCGTCGGCGGGCTCCCCGACGAGCCGATCTCGTACATCGCGCAGACGTGGTCGGGGTTCCGCGACTTCGGCCAGGCGGCGGGCCGGCACGGCCGCACGCAGACGCGGTCGATGAATTCCAGCCTTCCGCCGATGCCGATGAAGGGGACCAAGGGGAAGGGCGTGATGTTCGTGGAGCTGGACGGCGACCCATCGGGCAACACCGATCGGAACCTGTCGATCCTGCACGAGGTGATCGTGTTCACCAGCGGCGGGAAGATCGTGCGCCTGTTTGAGGACATCGAAACGCCCCCCGATAAATCCACTTCTCCTGCTCCCACGCCGACGCCACCGGGTGCTCCGGCATCGCCGCGAAATGGAGCGGAAACGCCCAAGCCGCCGGCGGGTGAGAAACCCAGCGGAGTGTGACGCGTGCCGGCGGCGTTGTTTACGGCGGGGAAGTCGGGGCTGGCGGTCTACCTGGATAAGGGGGTGTGGAGAAGGACGGCGGGCGCGCGGCCGCGGGGCTGATCGCGCTGCCGGCGTGGGTGTACTACATCGTGCACGGTCTTCCTGCTGGGCGCAGCGAGCACGCAGCGGTGGTCGCAACCACGGACGGGGGATCGAGTCCGGGGAGCACGCCGAGCGTGTGGAGAGCGCGAAAACGGTGTAAGAGAGCGGTTGGGCGTGGTGGCGAGTGAGGGGGCGACCCTTTATGATCCGGCTCGATGACCTCTGAGGGGAATACTCCGGTTGGCGAGCCGATCATCAAGGTGCGAGACCTTGTGAAGCGGTTCGATGGGCGGGCCGTGCTCGACGGCGTGTCGGTCGACATTCCCGCCGGTCAGACGATGGTGATCATGGGCGGGTCGGGTTGCGGCAAGAGCACGCTGCTGCGGTGCCTGATTGGATCGCTGCGTCCGGAAGAGGGGTCGATCCGGATGTTCGGCAAGGATCTGTGCACGCTGGACGAGGAGGGAATGGACTCGGTGCGGATGCGGTTTGGCATCCTGTTCCAGTCCGGGGCGCTCTACAACAGCATGACGGTGGCGGAGAACGTGGCCCTGCCGCTGGCGGAGCACACCGATCTTGATGCGGAGACGATCGAGACGATCGTGACGATCAAGCTGGAGCAGGTGGGCCTGCGCGAGCACGCGGACAAGTACCCGGGGCAGATCAGCGGCGGTATGAAGAAGCGAGCCGGTCTGGCGCGGGCGATGGCGCTCGATCCGCAGATCCTCTTCTACGACGAGCCGAGCGCGGGTCTGGACCCGGTGACGAGCGCGGAGATCGATCAGCTGATCGTCGGCCTGACGCGGGGGCTGGGGGTGACGAGCATCGTGGTGACGCACGAGATGGACAGCGCGTTCACGATCGCCGATCGCATGGTGATGTTGGACAAGGGGCGGGTGCTGCGTGCGGATGAGCGGGGGTGGTTCGAGAAGCTGCGGTCGCTGGGGGACGAGGAGGTCCGGCGGCGGGTCGAGGGGGGGCAGATGACCGAGGACGACCAGTTGATCCGGCAGTTCCTGCGCGGCGACGCGGAAGGACCGATCACCGCGCGTCGGAGCACCAGCGGTTATGCCGAAGACCTGCTGGGCGGGCGCAACCGGCCGGCGGCTCCGGCGGTGCAGCCGACCAAGCCGCGGAAAGAGCAGAAGGATTAAGGCGAGGGGTGAGGGATCAGGGAATAGGGATTCGAAGACGGGTTTGCATCATGTCTCGCGACTCTTTATGAAGAACACTCAGAACAACTTTGTCGCGGGCGTTTTCACCCTGGTGGGGATCGCGGGGTTTGTGTTCATCATCCTGACGCTCTCGGGGGTGAGCTCGTTCACCCACGCGCCGCGCCGATTACACGGTGCGGTTCAAGCTGAGCGACGGCGCGAGCGGGCTGAAGAACGGCTCGTCGGTGCGCGTGGGCGGGCAGGAGGCGGGGAAGGTGCGGTCGGTGGAGTACTTCCCCAAGGGCGGAGGGGGAGCGGGCGGCAAAGAGGGTGGGGCGGCGCCGGAGTTTGTGGATGTGCACGTGGCGATCCGGCGCGACGTGATGCTGTACAAGGACGCATCGGTGTTGCTGGAGCTGCCGCTGCTGGGCAACGTGAGCTCGATCAATATCCCGTCGGTGGGAACGGCGCAGGCGGGCACGCTCGCGGAGGGTTCGACGATCGCGGGCCGGATCGCGCCGCCGGCGTTCCTGCAGCAGGCGGGGTTCGGCGACGAGCAGCGCAAACTCGTTCAGGACACGCTGGCAGATGCTCGCCAGGTGGCGGCGGACCTGCGCGAGATCACCGGCGCGGTGAGCGGCAAGGCCGGGACGACGATGGAGAACATCAACGCCGCGGCGGCGGACGTGCGGCAGTTGGCGGCCGATGCGCGGGCCCGGGTGAACGAGTGGTCGCCGCGGATCGAGTCGTCGCTGAAGAACATCGAGACGGTGAGCGCGCACCTTGATTCGTCGCGCCAGTTGCTGGACACGGGGCTGGAGAAGGCGAAGGACTTCATCAGCAGCATGCAGGACACCCTGAACGCCAACCGTGCGCGGATCGACAACACGGTGAAGAACGTGGACGAGCTGACGCAGAAGGCGAACACCGAGCTTTATCAGCGGGTACTGGCGGCGCTGGACGATGCGCAGCGCGGCGTGAAGTCGTTCTCGACGGCGACGGAGGCGGCGGGGAACATCATCACCGAGCTGTCGCCGGAGCTGCGGCTGACGGCGGCGAACGCGCGGCTAGCGAGCGATCAGCTCAAGCTGATGCTGACGGAAGTGCGCCGGAACCCATGGCGCCTGCTCTATCAGCCGGGCGGCAAGGAGCTCGAACGCGAGCTGGTGTACGACGCGGCCCGGAACTACGCGCAGGCGGTGAGCGACCTGCGCGGCGCCAGCGCGAGTCTGGAGTCGGTGGCGGCGGCGATGAACAAATCATCGATGAGCGACGCGGACAAGGCGCGGCTCACTGAGGTTCAGAACGGCGTGACGGACAGCTTCGCGAAGTACAAGCTGGCGGAGCAGAAGTTCCTGGACATCATCGTCAAGCAGCCGTGAGCTGTGAGACTTGAGACTTGAAGCGATCAGAAGGCTCGCCTCCGGTGAGGTCGTTCTTCACTCAGATGCCGACGCACCGTGCGGCGACGACCATGGCGTCGCGCGGGCGAGTGTCGGGGATGAGGACGCTGATGTGGTCGCCGGGGGCGATGATCAGCTCGTCGACGGGGAGCAGCGTGCGACCGGCGCGTTCAACGCCGACGATCAGGCACCCGGTGGGGAAGCCGGCGCTTGAGATCGGCTGTCCGGCGACGGGCGAGCCCGACTGCACGGAGAGGTAGAGCGAGCGGCCTTCGTCGCCCAGCGCATCGGGCGCGTGGGTGCCGTTGCGATGCAAGTCGGCTTCCAGCAGCGCCTCGTAGAGCGGCTCGTCGCGCAAGGCCCAGGCGGTGACGTACGCCAGGAGCGTGACGATGCAGATGGGCAGGAGGAGCTCGTAGCCGCCGGTCAGCTCGCTGATGAGGACGATGCCGGTGAGCGGCACGCGGACTGAGCCGACGAAGAAGCCGGCCATGCCAAGAACCGCGAGCGAAGTGGCGGTCACGCCGGTCACTGGGAAAAACCGCTCGATGAAAGCGGCGGACATCGCGCCCATGAGCACGCCGAACAGGAGCATCGGCGCGAACATGCCGCCAGGGGCGCCGGTGGCGTAGCTGATGGACGTGAGAATGAACTTGAGGACAAGCAGCGCACCCAGCGACCAGAAGCCGAGCTTCACGCTGTTCTGCAGGATCGACTCGGCGAGGATGGTGCCGGGGCCGGGGGCTTGAGGGATCCACCAGGCGAGGAGGCAGATGAGCGCGCCGATCAGGCCAGGAAGCAGCCACCGCCAGACAGGCTGGCGCTTCTGGAGAGCGGCGGCCGCGGCAGCGGAGCTGAGCAGAGCGCGATTGAAGAGCACACCGCCCAAACCGGCGCCGACGCCGAGCGGAACGGTGAGGGGCAGAAGCCCCAGCGGGAGCGCGTGCAAGCCCTTGGCTTCAAAGGCTGCGCTGTCGCCGGTGAAGTACTGAGCAATGACGGTGGCGATCACCGCGGCGATCAGTGAACCCATCGCGGTGCGCGAGGAGAACTCGCGGTGCAGCTCTTCGATGACGAAGACAAGACCCGCGAGCGGCGCGTTGAACGCCGCGGCGAGGCCGGCGCCTGCGCCGGCGGAGAGGAGTTGGTTGACGTCGCGCTTGGGCGTGCGCATGACGGGGGCGAGCATCTGCGCGGCGGCGGCGCCCATCTGCACAGTGGGACCCTCGCGCCCGAGGCAGAGGCCGGAGAAGTTGCCCATCAGGCCGCCGAAGAACTTCACCGGCATGACGCGTCGCCAGTTGAGCGAGCGGACGTGCAAAAGCACGCCCTTGAGGTGCGGGATGCCGCTGCCGGCTGCCTGCGGCGCGTATCGGGAGGTGACCCACCCAGCGAGGGCGGCGAAGACAAATCCGGTGACGGGGAGGATGGCCCACCCCCACGTGGGGAAGTTGTGGGCGTATTCGAGCAGCGCGATGCGCGAGTGCTCGACGCGGCTGAGCGCAGGCGCGGAAGAGGACGGCGAGGATGCCGCTAACGATGCCGATGACGGCGGCGCGGAAGAGGTGATCCCGGCCGCGGGAGCGGGGAGGCGGCGGAGGCAAAGGTGCGTCGTTGGTCTTCGCGCTCTGTGCGGAGGCTTCTGCTGTTGTGGTCACGTCGTTGGTGTGGGCTAGAGGCGGATTCCACTTTAGAAGGTTGTGCGGCGAAGTCAGGTGAATCGTTTTTTATGTATGCAGCAGCGAGATACCGTGAACGGATCTGAAATGTGCAAACGCCGCCTCTCGTGAAACGAGCGGCGGCGAGTGGAACAGGAGCTTGGGGTCTGGCTGAGTCGCGCGGAAAGCGGGGGAGGGCGACTCAGATCTGCGCCATGCCGCCGTCGACGAAGAGTTCGACGCCCGCGACGTAGCTGCTCTCGTCGCTGGCGAGGAAGACGGCGGCCTTGCCGATCTCGTCGGCGTCGCCCATGCGGCCCAGGGGGACCGCGGCAGCGAGCGCGCCTTTGAACTGCGCGGCGGCGTCGGGAGAACCTGCGAGACCGTCGATGGCGGGGGTGACGATGGGGCCTGGGCTGACGGCGTTGACGCGGATCTTGCGGGCCTTGAGGTCGGTGGTCCAGGTGCGCGCGAAGGAGCGGACAGCGGCCTTGGTGGCGCTATAGACGCTGAAGTTCTCCATGCCCTTGATCGAGACGATGGAGGCGTTGAGGATGATCGAGGCGCCGTCGGGCAGGAGGGGCAGGGCTTTCTGCACGGTGAAGAGCAGGCCCTTGACGTTGATGCCGAAGACGCGGTCGAAGTGGTCCTCTGTGATCTTGCCGAACGGTTGCATCTCGCCGACACCGGCGTTGGCGAAGACGACGTCGAGGCGGCCCTTCTCCTTCTTGATCTGGGCGAAGAGGGTGTCGAGGTCGGCGAGGTTGGAGACGTCGCCGCGGACGCCGGTGACTTTTCCGAACTTGCTGATCTCTTTCACGGCGGCGTCGAGTTCGGTCTGGCGGCGGCCGGTGATGTAGACGTGGGCACCCTCGGCGGCGAATCGCTTGGCGGTGGCGAGGCCGATGCCGCTGTTGCCGCCGGTGACCAGGGCGGTCTTGCCCTGGAGGCGGTTGAAGGCGGCGGGGAGGGTGGGAAGGGTGCTGCTCATGGTCTTGCTCCTGCTCTACTGAGCGTTTGGGCTGGACGGTACTTGTGTACCAACTGATACAGATATGGAGCTGCGCCGAACCGGGTTCGCAGAAATAATGTACTATCTGGTATGAAAATGAAGCCCCCCCAACGCAGAGCGAACGAGCCGGCTCGTGGCAGGCCACGGGGGTTTGACGCGGATAAGGCCCTGGAGGCCGCGATGCGGGTTTTCTGGAAGAAGGGGTTTGAGGGGACGTCGCTGCCGGACCTGACGAAGGCGATGGGGATTAACCGGCCGAGCCTGTACGCGGCGTTTGGGAACAAGGAGTCGCTGTATCGCAAGGCGATGGATCGGTATCAGTCGGCGGAGGGGCCGGGCGGGTATGTGGCGTGCGCGCTGTCGCGGCCGACGGCCCGTGGTGTAGCCGAGGCGCTGCTGCGCGGCGCGGTGGATGTGCTGACGAAGGCGGGGTGCCCGCGCGGGTGCCTGATGGTGAACGGCGCGGTAGCGGGAGGAGACGACGCGGCGGGAGTGAAGAAGGAAGTGGTCTCGCGGCGTCTGGAAGCTGAGCGGCTGCTGACAGAGCGGTTTGAGCGGGCGAAGGCGGAGGGTGATCTGCCGCCCAGCGCGGATGCGGGAGATCTTGCGCGGTATCTGCTGGTCGTGCTGCAGGGGCTGGGAGTGGTGGGGGCTGGAGGGGGGAGGGACGGGGCGCGTGAGGACTTGGAGAGCGTTGTGGAAGTGGCGATGCGCGCCTGGCCGGGGCCTGCTGTGTGAGAAGCGGGGTAAGAGAGCGGGGGGTTCAGTGGTGGGAAATGCCTCCAATCGACGTGTTTGAGGTGGCGTGGCACCCGCTTGTGTGTTAGTGTCGGGGAGTCCGGCACTGAGAGGAGAGAGAGACCCCTCCATGTTGCTGTGATGCGCTGACGGCCCCAGATGGGCTGCGTGCGTTCTGTTCGCGTTTGGGCGGGCGGAGCGTGGGGACGTTTGTTCCTCCGGCGGTGATCGGGACCGGCGTTTGCGCCGGTTGTTGTGCTGTGGGAGAGAGCGATGAAGAATGTGACGCGGACGATGTGTGTGTCGACGGTTCTGGTGCTGGCGGTTGCGGGTGCGACCGGCGCGGCGAAGGCCGATTTCTCGATCAATGTGAACTTCGTCGGCGGGCTGACGCCGAGCCAGCAGGCCATCTTTACGACGGCCGCGAACAACTGGGAGAGCCTGGTGACGGGCTATCGGCCGGGGATTTCGATCACGGGGATCAACATTGACGCGACGGGCGCGGTGATCGATGGGGCGGGCGGCATCCTGGGTTCAGCGGGCCCGGACGCGTTTGCAAACCAGGGCGGGTTCTGGCTCTCGACGCACGGCGCGATGACGTTCGATTCGGCCGACCTTGCGTCGATGGAGTCCAACGGCACGCTGCTCTACGTGATCATGCACGAGATGGGGCACGTGATGGGGATCGGCACGCTGTGGAACGCCAACGGCGTCTACACGACCAACTCGGGGCACTTCACGGGCGCTGCGGCGCTGGCCGCGTATCAGACCGAGTTCAACCAGCCTGGCGCGACGTTCGTGCCAGTGGAGCTGGGCGGCGGTCCGGGCACGGCCAACGCGCACTGGGACGAAGCGACCTTCGGCGACGAACTGATGACCGGCTGGATCGGCGGTCCGACGTACACCAGCCAGATGACGCTGGGCTCGCTGTACGACATCGGGTTCACCGTGGTGCCGACGCCGGGCGCATTGGCGCTCGCGGGCGTCGGGCTCGGCGCGGCGGCTCGCCGTCGCACGCGGTGAGTTGAGGAAGCGATATCAAGGGTGATCAGAGGCCGCCGCGGGGCGGCCTCTTTCGTTGTGCTATGTGGGCGGATCCTGGCTGGTAATTGTCGCGCCCGTTGCGGCGGCAATGACGTCGACGAGCGATTTGGTGCGACCGGAATCAAGGTGCTCGGTGAACCTGTGCGATTTGCGACCTCGGAGGCGCCAGATGTGGAAGTAGCCGGGTCCTTTGGACTTTTGGAAGTGAAGATCAAGCGACCGCACGTCGCCGTACTGCTCGGTCCATGTGCGTCTGATGAAGCCCACGCCCTTTGTGACGGTCACGCTCTCGCCGTCGAGGCGGCACTCGATTGTGCCGAGGAGGCGCATCGCTGCGGCTGTTGCGAGAAAGAGCACGCCGAGCGTGAGAAAGAGAAGCACGGGGACGAAGCAGCCGAAGGCCTGCCCTGTGGATGCCGTGTTTGGCCCGGCGTTTTTGAGCACGTTGATCAGGAACACGACCCACGCGGCGAGGATGACGCTGACGCCGAATGCGGCGAAGAGGTCGCGTGTGCCGGCGCGGAGCGTGACGACGGCGCCGTCGGCGTTTACGGTCCAGCCGTTGCGGCGAGCGGCCTCGAGTGCTTCGGGCAGGTTGGGCATCGTCCCCCTTGTGATGGATGGTGCGTGAGGATGTATACGGGGGTTGGGCGGGATGGATGCGGGTGTTGGTCGTGTATGCTGGCAGCGACTGAATGCGGAGGACGTATGGCGCTTTCTCAGGAGCAGGAAGAAACGATTCGGCGGATTGTCTGGTCGGGCATGTGGTCGCGATCGCGGTTGGTGGCGATTGCGACGGAGGAGATGTACGTGCCGGAGGAGATCGACGCGGATGAGGCGGTTGCGTTCATTGATCGCGAGATCGGCGCCAAGAGCCTGGAGGAACGGTCGTGGCCGGCGAAGACCGACGGCGACCGCTTGCGTGAACTCTTTGAGTTGCTGAACAACGCGGGGTTGGTCGCGCTCATGAACGCCGGCAACACGATCTCCGATGGCCTCGAGGACGTTGACGACGGGTGTCGGCGGCGAGGCGGGCCCGGGCCGAAGGCGTTTGGATTCTGCTTTTTTCACTCGCAGGATCTGGATCGTGCGCAGCAGGGTGGAGGGTTGTTCCTCGCGTTCGGCGATTTTGCGGGGGAAGAGCAGAAAGACGGTGCGGTGGGGGCGTTGGTCGTCGAGCGAGCCAATGCGGTGGGTCTGAGCGTTGACTGGCCGGGAAACGCGAAGAAACGCATTCACCTCACGCCGTTTGTGTGGCAGATGCGTGGGATGCCGTTGGATGATGCCGACTGACGTCGGACTGGACTGGAGGATGGTTCAAGACGCAGACTCCGCTCAAAGCAGCGGAGTCTGCGGCACCCGTTCTTGCCGCGCTCGCGAGACCGCTCGTCTTGAGCTTGCGCTCAAGGCTCTTATCACTTCTTGTACTTCTCGCCGAGCATGAACAGGCCGATGACGTCGTCGACGTGGTTGCCCTGGTTGTCCTGGCCGTTGTTGGGGACGCCCAGCGCGGCGAGGGTGCCGTAGCCGATGGCGATCTGGATGAGGGCCCAGGCGGTGAGCTCGGGGCTGAAACGCTTGCTGACGGCGGTTGAGGTCTGGCTGTTGCGGACCTCGCGGGCGATGAAGGCGTGGAGCGTGGCGATGTGCTGCTGCAGGGCCTTTTGCACCTCGGGCTCTTCGACCTCGGTCATCGCGGCGACGATGACGCGGTAGCGGAGGTTGCCGCCGATGGTGACCATCGGATTGCTGGCGATCAGGCGCATCAGACGCTCAGCGGGGTCGGTCGCCTCGGCGAGGGCCTTCTCCCACAGGGCGATGGTGTCGGCGCCCGACTGCTCGACCAGCGCGATGAACAACTCTTTCTTGTTCTTGAAGTGCCGGTAGATGATCGGCTCGCTCACGCCCGCGGCCTTGGCCAGCTCGGCGGTGGTGGTGCCGGAGTAGCCGTACTTGGCGAAAACCTCGGCTGCGGTGTCGAGCAGCTGGGCCTTGCGCTCGTTGGCGGGGAGACGCTTGGACATGCGGATGGCAGGATAGAGGGTCTGGGGGGCAAATTGCCAAATGGCCAAAGGTCAAATTGCCAAATTCAAACAGCGGGCACGGTTGCTTGCTCTGTCCCGCTTCTTATTTGATCCTTTGGCTATTTGGAATTTGGCAATTTCGCCGCCAGGCGCGTCCACGACACGATGAAGTCGAGGGCTTCGGGGTCGATGGTGGTCTCGATCTGGGCGTATTCGTTCACACCGCCGGTTCCCTTGTCGCCGACGGACTGGAAGAGGTGGTTGAGGTTTGGGAAAACACGGGCGGTAACGGCGGTGTTGCCTGATTCAAGCAGGGCCTTCACCACCTCGGGGACGTTCTGCTCGGCAAGAACCTGGGTGTCCTTGCCGCCGTTGAGGATCAGGACGGGGCAACGGGTTTTGCGGAGATCGGCCCGCGGGTCGCGGGTGAGGAAGTGGCGCATCCAGGAGGAGTCCATCTGCTTCATCGCCATGTCGGTAGCGTCCTCAAGGGCTTTCCCTTGCATGGAGCCGTTGGGGTCGTTCTCCTGCATTCCCTCGCGGACGGCCTGGCGAGCGGCGGACTGGTCGCCGCCGGCGACGGCGGCGAGAAGGCGTTTCTGGCGTTCACTGGCGCGGGAGATGTGGGCGTCGTCGACGCTCTGGGCCTTCATGATCGCCACCAGCTGGCGCTCGAGGATCTCGCGCCCCGTCACGCCCGGGCCGGCCATGAGGACGATGAACGAAACGGCCTCGGGCTTGGTTGCGGCGACGGCCGGGGCGATGAGGCCACCTTCGCTGTGGCCGATCAGGCCGATGTGCCTGGCGTCGATCTCGGGCTGACGGGCGAGGAAGTCGAGGCCGCAGGCGACGTCCATTCCGAACGTCTCGCTGGTTGCGTCGAGGCCTGCGGGGTTTTTGGCTCCGTTCCAGCCGCGGTCGTCGACGCGGAGGGAGGCGATGCCTGCGCGGGCGAGGGCGTCGGCGATTACTGCGAAGGGCTTGTGAGCGAAGAGGGTTTCGTCACGGTCTTGGGTCCCCGAGCCGGTGATGAAAAGGACGCACGGGACCTTGGGTTGCTTGGACGCGTCGGGGAGCGGGGGGATGGTGAGGGTGCCGTTGATGGCCGCGCCGTCGAACGACTCGTAGCTGACCTCGCGGGTGGTATAGGGGAAGGGACCTTTGGGAGTCTGCGGGCGGTTGGGAGCGCCGGTCTCGCCTTCGGCCATGTGGGTGGCGGTGGTGGCGAGGGTGAGGCCGTTCTGGGCCATGGTTCCCTTGGCCGAGCCGTCTGCCTGGAGCTTGAGGTCGAAGACCGGGCTGGCCGCGGCGGGTGCGCCGGGGATGTTGAGGGAGAACTTCATCTCCTCGGCGCTGATCGCGACCGCGCTGAGGGGGGTGTCGGGGAGGTTCTGGAGGGGGATTGCGATGGTGGCGGCGTCGGCGGCGGTGACGGTGAGGATGAAGGGGAGTGAGTTGCCGCCGGGGAGGTCGATGGCGCCCTTCCACTTGCCCTTGAGTGAGTTGGGGAAGGTGGAGGGGGCGGTGATGGCGGGAGGGGAGGGAGGGGGTTGGGGGGGCTGAGGAGGTTGAGCAGGTTGAAGGAAGGCCAGCGTGATGAGGGCAAGGGCGAGCATGGAGGAGGGTAACGTGGGTGAGGGCACCTGATGCACAGACTCCGCCCAGGGCGGCGGAGTCTGTGGCACCCCCCCTCCTCCCCATTAATTCCCTTCTCTTACGTTGTCCTAGCCTTGGCCCGCATGGCTGAAGCAGCGTCGTCGTCGAAGGCCGCCGTTCCCGCGAAAGAGTCGGTGAAGGAGACGATCATCTCGGTGATCATCGCCTTCGCGATGGCGTTCGTGTTCCGGTCGTTTGTGGCCGAGGCGTTCATCATCCCGACGGGGTCGATGGCGCCGACGCTGATGGGCGCGCACATGCGGTTCACCAGCCCGTACACGGGTGAGGACTGGGCGGTGTCGCCGTGGTTCCTGATCGAAGGGAACTCGCAGAACCCCTGGCCGAACCAGGTCGAGTTCATGCGCCAGAACAACCGCGAGCGGCAGAGCATCGGGCAGGTGCCGTTCTTTGACGACAACGTGGTGGTGCACGACCCGGTCACGGGCCTTGAGGTGCCTGACCCGGTGGGCAAGATGCGTGCGGGCGACCGCATCTTCGTGCTCAAGTATCTGTACGGCATCCAGAGCCCCGACCCGTTCGACGTGGTGGTTTTCAAGAACCCCACGATGCCTGACGAGAACTACATCAAACGGCTGATCGCGCTTCCTGGTGAGCAGGTGGCGCTGGTTGACGGCGATGTGTTCGTGCGCCCGGTGCCTAAAACGCCGGCCCCCCCCGCATCAGGGACCAATGTATGGGACGCGTCGGACTGGACGATTCGCCGGAAGCCGGCCGATGCGCAGCGGGCGGTGTGGCAGCGAGTGTTCGACTCTTCGCTGATGACCGGCGAGGCGGTGACGGCGGGCGCGGTTTCGCCGTGGGCCGCGACGGGCGCGACGGTCGACCGTGCGCAGAGCGTGTACACGACGACGGGCGGCGCGGCGACAGTCGCGTGGGACAGCTCGAAGAAGTTCATCGCCCTCAAGGGCCCGTGGTCGAACCCCAAGGTCGACCGCGACCGGATGCGCGACATCAACGACCGGTACGCGTACAACGAGGCGCCGCCGTACTTCACGTTTGGCTCGGGCGTGAAGGGGCACTTCCCCGTCAGCGACCTGCGGCTGCGGGCAACGGTGGTTCCCAAGGGAGCAGCGCCGATGGTGAGCGGCGTGATCGAGGCGCGCGGGCACGAATTCCGGGCGACAATCGCCAACGGCAAGGCGGAAGTTTCGATGAAGCCGCTGGAGGGGGGCGAATCGAAGGTGCTGGGGACGGCGTCGTACACGCTGGGGAGCGGGCCGGCGCGGATCGAGTTCTGGCACAGCGACCAGCGCCTGCAGTTGTGGGTGAACGGCAAGCTGATCGTGAGCGGCGAGTACAACTGGCTGCCGATGGAGCGGCTGAAGTGGGCGATGACGTCCGAGGCTTGGTCTCAGTTCACCGGGCCCACCAAGAGCCAGAACATCCTGGCCGATCCGGCGAGCTACAAGCCGTCGACGGTGCGGTGGGAGACGTCGGGCGCGCCGGTCGAGCTGCGCGGCGTTGCGCTCGACCGCGACCTGTATTACCGGCCCGACACGCACCCGGCGGGCGTGAACCAGCGCGATCTGGCTCGCACGCCTGCCGCGGCGACGTCGCCGCAGAGCACGATGACGCTGGGCCCGGATCAGTTCTTCGTGTGCGGCGACAACAGCCCGCAGAGTCTTGATGCGCGTCTGTGGGGGTATCCCGACGCGTGGGTCGCCGAAGAGATCGACCCGTCGCCGAGCGTGGTGGCGCCGGCTGCTGATGGGGAAGGCGTTCTTCGTCTACTTCCCCGCGCCGGTGGGTGGGAGCCCGGTGAGCGTGCCGGACTTTGGGCGGCTGCGGGCGATTCGATAAGGGCCTCGTGCGCAAGAACCTTTTGCGTCAGGCCGTCCTGTCAGAGCCCGACGCGTCAGCGAGGAAGGCCGATGAGGCTCTGCGAATCGGCCGTTTGGTCCAAGCAGGACGCGGCAGTCGCAAAGCCTCCTGCCGCCTCCCTCGCTGACGCTTCGGGCTCTGACTCAAGTCGGCTCATTACGAAACGCCAACTGAGCCGGATTTCTCGAGTCAAACGACATCTATCGCAAAAGGTTCACAAGCACGAGGGGTGTGGGTGAGTTGCTGGGGAAGCCTGGGCTTGGCCTGAGCGCCGGAGTGCGGAGTGTGTGGCGCCTGTTGGTTGGGGATGCGGCGTGTCATTCGCGCACAGCCCTCGTGCTTGCGCACGAGGCTCTTATGGTGTCTTGTAGAATTTCTTGAGCGTGTGTGCCGCCGCGTCGGCGATGTCGCGGGCGACTTTGACGAGGTTGTTGCTGCGGTCGGCGCCGATCTCGATCTGGATCGCGTCGACTCCCCCCGGCTGGTCGCTGCCGTAATGGGCGACGATGTAGCCGCCGTCGAAGAACGTCTCGCGTGCCGTTGCGGTGTCGGGCTCGGCGTCGTCGGTGGTCAGGTCCGGTACGACGGTGTATCCCTTGGTCTTCAATTGGCCGAAGAGTGAATCGGGTCCGGTGAGGGCGGACTGGCCGGCACGCTTCACGAGTGCTGTGACGGTTTTGCCGTTGCGCGTGCCGCGGACGAGCGCGTCGGGGCGATTCACCTGGCCGTGGATGTCGATGAGCAGCGCGTCGCCGTACTTCTCGCGGCACTCTTTGACGGCGGCCTCGAGAGCGCGGTGGTACGCGCGGTACTGGGCGCGGGCGGCGTCGTTCTCGACTCCTTCGTCTTCGGCGCGGTTGGCGTCGGCGTCCTTGCGCGAGAACTGGGCGATGACGAAGTAGGGTTTGCCGCCAAGTTTGTCGGTGAGACGCTGGGCGCAGAGGAGCGCGATCTCGGCGGTGTTGACGTCACGCACGGTGACGCTGCCTTTGGCTGTGCGGTCCGTTGAGCCTGGGACGCGGATTGTGCCGCCGTGCGGTGCGCAGATGATGATGGGGAGCGTGCCGCGCTGGAAGGTGACCAGGTCGGCGGGGGCGATGGGCTCGGCGGACGCCGCGGGTTGCGCGGGCGATGAAGGTGGAGTGGGCGAGGGTTGGTGGAGGCCGAGGGTGATCGCGAGGAGTGCGACAGCGGGGAGTGCGAGGCGCATGCGGAAGGATAAGAGCCCTGTGCGCAAGCACAGGCGCGGCAGCGGCGGAGCTTGATCAAGCGGAGGCGTCGACCGAATGACGGGTCTGTCCTGTTGCTCGGGCGGGTATCGCGCTGGTGCTTGCGAACATTTTGTATTAAGTGCTGTTTGCAACGAGAAATCACGGCAAACCGACGTTGCTCAATAGCGGCCTTGAGTCAGAGCCCGACGCGTCAGCGAGGGAGGCGGTGCGAGGCTTTGTGAGCGCCGCGTCTGCCGCGGGCCAAACGGCCGATTCGCAGAGCCTCATCGGCCTCCCTCGCTAACGCTTCGGGCTCTGACATGGCGGCCTAACGCAAAAAAGTTCTTGCGCACGAGGCTCTTATGGCGTGAGTCGGGCGAGCAGGTCTGCGGTCGGGCCCTTTTCCTGCGTGTTGTCGTCCATGTTCTTCAGCGTGATCTCCGAGGCCGACTCGATGATCACGGCGAAGCGGGCGCCGCAGGCCGCGGCGTCCTGCAGGAGCTTGCCGACGTTCTTGGTGCTCTTGTAGCTGCGCCGCGCGTGCATGCCCTTGCGGCGCAGCTGCGCGAGCATCGGACCGACGGCGGCGTCGCTCTCGGGCTGGCCGTTGCTGATGACGAAGACGTCGGGACGCAGGCCCAGGTCGGCGGCGATCTGCTTGTCGCTGGGCATCAGGCCCTTGTCCTGGAGCACCAGCGAGAGGACGACGTCGCCCATGCCGAAGCCGACGGCGGGAGTGGGAGGGCCACCGAAGGTCTCGATGAGGTTGTCGTAGCGGCCGCCGCCGGCGACAGCGCGTTCGCCGTCGACGATGACTTCGAAGACTGTGCCGGTGTAGTACGCGAGGCCGCGGACGATTGAAAAATCAAGCTTCAGCCACTGGTCAATGCCTGAGCTTCGGGCCCCACGTAGTAGTTCGTTTAGTGGCTCTACGTGTACAACCTCTTTCGAGAATTTGCCAGCTAAAGAAGACTCTGGAGGAATGGTGACGGTGATGGTTCTTGTGTCGCTCTCCGCTTCCTTCTGGAGCATTTCGGCTACCGACCAAAATGTCATCAAATCCGGGCTGATCTTCTGTGCTTCAAGGAGGAAAGCCACATCGCCGATTTTTCCACGCTTGTCTAGTAGGTTAAGAGCTTGCGCCATTTGGTGATCACTGACGCCGCACAATCGAAGTAGTGCCCCAATGGTGGTGCGAGAGCAGAATCTGATTTGTACTTGATCGCGTTTTAGCCCGACGCTTTCAAGAAGGTCAACGCAGCAAGCAAGTATCTCTACGTCTGATGCGATTTGAGAAGCGGCGGTATCGCCGCCCAGAATGTCCACATTCCACTGCCAAAACTCCCGTAACCGCCCGCGTTGCGGGCGCTCTGCGCGATAGCACGGCCCCTGCCAGAACCACTTGCACGGCTTGGGCAACTGGCCGGCGCGGGCGGCGTACATGCGGGCGAGCGTCGGGGTGAACTCGGGGCGGAGCGCGAACGGAGCGCCGGCCTTCTCGCCGCGGGCGAGGCGTTCGCCCATCTCCTTCACCGCGGCCTCGTCCTTGCCGCTGAAGGTGCCGAAGATCTCGTTGACGATCCCCTCGCCGCTCTTGGCGGTGTAGAGGTCGGTGTATTCGAAGGTCGGGCCGTCGATCTCTTCGAAGCCGTGGCGGACGGCGACCTTGCGCCACTTGTCCTCGATCCAGCGGCGCTTGGCGAGTTCGAGGGGGTAGAGATCGCGCGTGCCGGAGGGGGCCGCGAAGGACTGCTTGGATTTCGAAGTCTGATCGGAGGGGGGCATGACGGCGGAGGGTATGGGGAGAGTGCGGATTGCGGTTTGGGATTGCGGATTGAAAGAGTGCGACGGGGTTTTCGCCCGGAGGGCATTACCGTTTGCCACGGGTGACTGAGCGTCAGCGAAGGAACCCGTGGTGGCGAGCCAGTTCTCCTTCTCTACTCTCTTTGTATCCCGGCCCGGCAGGGCCAACGAAAACTACGTCGGCCCTGCCGGGCCGGAATGTCATTGAGGCATCATTTCCACGGGTTCCCTCACTTCGTTCGGTCACCCGTGGCAAACGGCGTGCGCCCTTCGGGCGGAGAAGACATGCATAGAACAAGCCAGCCCAAGCAGCCGCATCCAGAACCGAGCCGAACACGAAGCCTTGCGATAGTCTGTACCGCGTGAAGTCCAGCAAACGCCCATCTATGTTGACCGGCGTTCGGAACGAACGAGCGCCGGACTGGCTCCGGTGCGTGCGCTGCGGGTATGCACTCAAGGGGCTCCCGGTCGACGGCTTGTGTCCCGAGTGCGGCAGCCCGGTCAGGCGGTCGATCCCCGGCGGACTGCTTGAGGGGCTCGACGTGCTTGAGTTGTGGCGCATCCGGTCGCGCATCGGGTTCTGGGCTCTTGCGCTGGTGTTGATGCTGGCGGTCTGGCCGTCGCTGGCGCTGGCGTGCCCGACGTTGACGCGGTACGGCGGCCACTGGGTGCTGGTGCACGCGCTGGTTCAATGCGCCGCGACGGTGTTCGTGGGCGTTGCGTGGCTGCCGCTGATGGCGGTCCGCACGCGGGCGATCGCGGCGCCAGTGCGTTGGGCGGCGGTGCTCGCGCCGGCGTTTCTGTGGACGAGCGTGCTCCCGCGGATCATGAGCGTGCCGGTGGAGCTGCGCATCGCTCACCGCGGCGCGACGGGACCGACGGAGTGGCTGGCATGGGCGTTTCTGGCGCTGACGGCGTTGCACGCACTGCTGCTGACGGGCTTCTTCATGGCGGGCTCGCGCTATTCGCTCGAGCTCACGCACGCGGACCGTGACGATCGCCGCACCCACAAGTGGGTCGCGCGGCTGGGGTGTGCCGGAGCGCTCGGGCCCGCGATCGCCGCGGGGCTCATGGTTCCAGTCGCCTCGCAGTGGCTGCTCCGCCTGGGCGTGACTCGTGAGTGGCTTGCGGGAATTGAGTACGGGTTGGGCGCGGGTGGGGCGGTGCTGATCGGAGCGGCCTGCCTGGTGTGGGCGGGCGCGTGGAACCGCATCGACCGGTGCGCCCTTGAGTACATCGCGGCCAACGAGGAGGAGCGGCTGAAGCAGCAGCTTGCGGGAGTGGTGTAGGCGTGGCTGATCGCGCCGACGCCTTCTGTTCTGGTATGCTCCCTGCACAATGAAGTGCCCCGCCTGCACCACCGATCTTGCCGTTGATACCGGTCCGCTCCCCAGCACGCATTCGTGCACCACGTGCAAGGGGCACTGGGTCACCTACGACCGGTTCGAGGCGTGGCTGCAGAGCGGTTCGCCCGGGATGCGCAGTGTTGCGGCGGTGACGCCCCCGCCGTCAAAGCGTCTCAAGGCGCGGGTTTGTCCGCGGTGTGGCGCATCATGGGGATGGCAACACTGAGCAACTCGCCGCGAGTCGAGGTGGAGCGTTGCGGCGGGTGCAACGGCGTGTGGTTCGACGGCGCGGAGATGGAGTGGGCCGCCGCCACGGGCACGCTCGCGCGGCTCTACCACGTACTCAACGACAGCGGCCAGCGCCGGCTTGAGCAGGAGCGCGAGTCGGCCGAGCACGAGGGACGCGTGCGCGCGGTGCTGGGCGCGGAGGTGTACGCCGAGACGCAGCGCATCAAGGCGTGGCTCGATGCGCAACCGCAGCGTGGGACGATTCTCGCGGTGCTGACGGGGGATGAGCGGGGGTAATGGAAGTGGAAACGGTGGGCGCGTAGTCGCCGTGGTTTTCGCCCGGAGGGCGCTGCCGTTTGCCACGGGTGATGACGCGCAGCGTCAAACCCGTGGTGGGGGTGGTGTTTGAATTCCGGCCCGGCAGGGCCGACGAAAGGTCACGTTGGCCCTCCGGGCCTGAATTTCAAATAGAACACCGGAACCACGGGCTCCCTCGCTTCGCTCGGTCGCCCGTGGCAAACGGCGTGCGCCCTGTGGGCGGAATGCCGCTTTGGTTGCACCACTGTCCTCGGCTTACAGCTCCACCACCGCCATATCGGCTTCCATCGGGGCCGCGGTGATCGCGGGCTGAACGGTCGCCGCGAGCGGGGCGAGCGCGGGGACCTCGGTCGCCATCTGCGAGCGGAGGTCGGCTGCGTTGTACATCGCTTCACCGCCAGCCGCCCCCCCCGTGACCGCAGCGTGCAGGTTGAGGCCGATCTGCGCCTCGGCCATCGCGCCCTCGCGGACGGGGATCGCCTGCTCGAACGCCTGCACCGCGCCCTTGGCGCTCTGGAAGCAGCCGGCCTTCTCGGCCCACGTTGCGCCGGGGAGGAGAACCTCCGCCATGTCGCTCAGGGCCGTGGGCAGCGTGTCGATGACGACAAGTGTCTTGCCCTTGACGGCCTCGACCAGATCGGTGGTGACCCACTCGCTGGGGTAATTGCCGGTGATGATGGCCGCGCCGATGGTGCTGACGCGCAGCTCGGCGAGGAGCTGCTCGTAGGTCGCGACGCCGCTGAGGCCGTGCTGCACGGCGAGGGCCTCGAGCACGCGGCGGACGCCGCGGGCGTTGGGGGCCTTCTCGGCGTACATGGTGAAGGCCTTGGGGTCGTCGGCCTTGGCGCCGGCAGGGAAGGTTTTGTCGTGCCCGTGGACAGGAATGGGGCCGACGGCGAGCACGCAGTTGCCGTCGATGGCGAGCGCGGCCTTGGCGAGGGCGTACGCGTCCTCGCACGAGAGCATCGGGCTGACCATGAGGGCGAGGCGCTTGCCGGTCGATTCGACAGCGGAGAGGGCGGTCGCGGCTTCGGCGATGGCGCGCTGCCAAGGGGCGGCGGTCTTGATGCCGAACTGGCGGCGCGTCGGCTGGCTCAGGCGGTCCTCGCGGTGGATGAACTTCCAGCCGTAGCGCACCTCGTCGGTGATCCACCACTTGTTGGCCGAGCCGTTGAAACGCGGTTTGACGCGGTAGACCTTGCCTTCGTTGTGCTCGATGAGGATGTTGTCGCCGCTGGCGGTGATGCCGTCGACGCTCGGGGTGCTCTTGAGGAACCAGACGCGCTGGGCGAAGAGGAAGTCCTTGTCGAGCAGGGCGCCGACCGGGCAGAGGTCGACCACGTTGCCCGAGAGCTCACTGGCGAGGGGGTGACCGGGGAAGACGTCGATCTCCTCACGGTTGCCGCGGCCGGAGACCAGCAGTTCGCCGGCGCCCGAGACCTCGCGGGTGAAGCGGACGCAGCGGGTGCACATGATGCACCGGTCGCTGTAGAGGTAGACGTGCTCGCCCAGGTCCTTCTTGGGCTTCTTGACCTTGGTCTCTTCGAAGCGGCTCTGGCCGCGGCCGTACTCGTAGCTGTAGTCCTGCAGGGTGCACTCGCCGGCCTGATCGCAGACCGGGCAGTCGAGTGGGTGGTTGATCAGCAGGTACTCCATGACCGCCTTCTGATTGGCGACGGCCTTGGGTGAGTCGGTGTAGACGACCATGCCGTCGTCGGCGGGGCCGAGGAATGTCTGGCAGGTGGGCAGGAGCTTGCCGCCCATGTGGGGCGCGAGTTTGCCGCTGGCGTCCTTCTTCCAGCACTCAGCGAGGCAGATGCGGCAGGAGGCGACGATCGAGAGCCCGGGGTGATAGCAGTACTGCGGGATGTCGATCCCGTTGTCGTTGGCCACCTGGATGATGACCTGCCCGGGCTTGTACTCGCACGTCTTGCCGTTGATGGTGATCTGGGGCATGCGGGCGGATGGTAGTAGTGGGAGGGGGGGAAGGGGAGCGGGGGACGGGGTTTGGTGGGGCGGGTACCCCGGCCCGGCTCAGGGCTGCCGCACAGGCCTTACTTGTCGAGTGCGCCGGTCAGGACTTTGCCGTCGACGCCGGGCATCGGCAGGCCCATGACGGCGGCCAGGGTGGGGGCGACATCGATGTTGGCGACGTTCTGGACCGTCACACCCGGGCGGATCCCCGCACCCCAGGCGACGAAGATCGCGTGCAGGTCGGGCAGGTTGTTGTCATGCCCGTGGGTGCCCTTGAGCTCGGGTTTCTCCGACAGGCTCATCGAGCCGGCGGCGGTGCTGCCGAAGCTGTACCCCATCTTGGCGAAGAGGATGATGTCGGGCGAGTGCGGGTCGACTTTGGGGTCGGCGACGCCGTACTCGGCGAACTTGTCGGTGCCGATCACCGACGCGACCCCTTCCACTTTGCTGAACAAGTCGGGGATGCGAGCGGCGATCTCGGCCCGCTTGGCGTCGTTGAGGATGTAGATCATCGCCGATCCGCCCTGGGTCACCACGCGCACGTCTCCGCCGGTGACCTTGGAGGCCTCGACCTGCAGCAATCCGGCGTCGCGCAGGACCACGTTGGGCAGGATCGAACGCTCGATGATCGAGAACCCGTGGTCGGAGACGATGAAGAGCGTCGCTTTTCCGGGGTAGTCCTTCTTCAACTCCGCCCAGACGCGACCGACGCGCTCGTCGGCCGCTTTGATCGCGGCGTAGGCCTCGGGCGAGCGCGGCCCGTATTTGTGCTCGTCGTGGTCGACGTCGGCGATGTGCAGCAGGGCCAGGTTCGGGCGATGCTTCTCGAGCACCATGTTGAAGATGTTGGTCAACAACTCTTCGGTCATCGGCTTGCGGCGCGGCTTGGCGTCTTCGGCTTTGCCCTTTGCCGCGCCTTCGTCCGATGGCTTGGTCATCTCGGGCCAGAGGTTGGCTGCTTGGCACTCGATCAGCAAGGCAGGCGTGGTGAACTGGTCGAGCGACTCTGCCTTCATGTCGGGAATAGCCCAGTCGAGCGTCTTGGCGTTGCGGATCGTCGGCCAACCCATCGCGGCGGTCTTGAGCCCCGCCCCTTTGGCGATGTCGTAGATCGTCGGCACTTTGACGATCTGGTCCTTGTCGAAGACGGGGTCGAGGATCAGCGCCACCGGCTTGCCGGTCTGGCGGTCGAGGCAGTTGTTCCCCACCACGCCGTGGCGGGCCGGGTGGTCGCCGGTGACGAGGGTCGCGTGGTTCGGCCAGGTCACGCTGGGAACCGACGCCTTCATCTTCGGGCCTTTGGCGCCCTCGGCGGCCAGAGCACGGATGTTGGGCATCTCCGCCTTGGGATCGTCAAAGTAGAAGCCGGCGAGTCCGTCGACGCTGATCATGACCACGACGCGGTCGGACGCGGGAGGAGTTGCGCCCTCTGCCTGCCCGAACGCCTGCGAAGAGGCGCACGACGACACAAGTACACAGGCCCACCCAGCGATGCGGTTGACGGATGCCGTTGGCTTAGACACGGTGTGACTCCCGAGCGGTGCGGCCACGCCCGGTCTTGACCGGCCCGCGGTGTGCAACGAGGAATCCTCGCCCGGTGCAGCCGCGGGACAAGGGGTTTACGAAAACCACACCATTGCTCCTGCTCCCTCGGCCCTGTTTTCGCGGGGGGGGGCGGCTGGGCGAAACCCTCGCCTGTTCTTATGGGCCAATCGTCCCGGCACGGCTGTGGCAAACTTGGTGAGCATGCACACGGCGGCGGGCCTTTGTGGTGCGACTGTTATGGGCGGCGGGTGCGGGTGATAAACACGCGGCCCAGATTGCCGTGCTTGCCCCATCCGTGTAACGAGGCTGCCGGAAGCGGCGGAATCACTTGGGATTGTGGTGGAAGGGGGCATCGAAATGCACCGTGTGTAGCCGCGGGCGCGGGGTGCGTCTGGCGGATGAGTTATCACTGGAGAGACCAATGAAGATTGCCGCCGTTGCCGTTGCTGTCGCCACGCTCGCTGGGTCCGCCTTTGCTGAAACCATCAACGGCACATTCACGGGCGTCAGCCCGGGCCAGTCGATCTCGATTCGGTTCAACGGTCACAATTCCAACACCAGCGCCGGCGGATTCAACTTCCTGCGCAACGCAGCGAACCCCGGTACGCTGTCGGGCTTTGCGCCGACGTTCCAGGGGTTCTGCATCGATCTGACCGAGTACGTCTCCAACGGGCACAGCTACCAGTTCCAGACGTTCTCGCTCGCCAACTCACCGACGTCCGACGCCGGCCCCATGGGCGCGGCCCGCGCCGCCCGGCTGGGCCGGCTCTTCGCCGACCACTACGCCGGTCTCGCCTCGGCAGCGAATCAGGCCCAGGCGTACGCCGCGTTCCAGATTGCCGTCTGGGAGATCGTGCACGACGACGGGCTGAACATCTACGACGGCCCGTTCCGCGTGACCGACGCTCCCTCGGGCACGCGCTCGCTCGCCCAGTCGTGGCTGAGCACGGTGTGTTTGCCAGGTCCGACCATGAGCCTCATCGCCATCGACGATCCGGCGGGGCACCAAGGGACCGGGCACCAGGGCTATGTGATGGTGCCGACTCCTGGCGCCGCGGCACTGGTGGGTGCCGGCCTGCTGGGCCTCAACCGCCGGCGCCGGTAACGGGCGATGGCCATCTAGCATTCGATCGAACCCTCGCCTCGTGGCGAGGGTTTTTTCTGTGGATTGGCCGCGCAACCCCTGCGCGGGTAAGGGTAAATCTGGAAAATCCTGAGAACAGGGGTTGACGAGTCACCAATTCGTGTGCATATTGGCGGTGGTGGCGCGGTTGCGCCCCGAGCGAGGAGAGAGAGACCCGCTCCAATCTGGTTGATACTCGCGGCTTGTGTCGTTGGCCGCGCGGTGAGTCGCGGACATGAGGTTCGGGCTCTGCCGCACTGCACGGCGCTCTAACGAGCGCGAGGAGAGAGAGCGATGAAGAACATCCTTTGTGTCATCTGCGCGGCGACGGTCGCGAGCGCGGCGTTGGCGAACCCGATCGTGAACGGCGACTTTGAGACTGGCACGCTCGGTCCTTCGACCACGGCGTACGCCAGCACGAACATCTACGACCCGGCCCAGTACATCATCACCAATTACGACACCGTCCACACGTCGTGGGTCGACTTCTACGACCACACGTACGGCACCGGCGACGGGCACTACATGGTGGTCAACGGCACCGACGACGGCCTCGGCCCCACTTGGGCGCAGACGGTGTCGGTGACGGCGAACACGCAGTACGAGCTTTCGGCGTGGTTCGCGAGCCTGTATCCGGCCGCGATCGCCACCATCGAGTTCCGCGTCAACGGCCAGCTTGTTGTTCCGCAGTTCTCGGCGCCCAACGCGCTGGGCGTGTGGGAGCAGCGGAGCGTGGTGTTCAACACCGGCAACTCCACCTCGATCTCGGTGGAGATCTGGGATTACAACCAGTCGTACACCGGCAACGACTACGCGATCGACGACATCGCGCTGAACGTCGTGCCGACCCCCGGCTCGGCCGCGACGCTCGCGGTCGGGGCCCTGGCGGCGATGCGTCGCCGCCGCGTCTGAGCGAGCCAGTTACTCAACCATCAATTCAGGAGAGAGAAGATGAAGAAGACCCTTTCAGCACTCGCGATCCTCGCCCTTGCGGGCGCGGCCGATGCGCAGATCGTCAACGGCGACTTCCAGGCCGGCAACACCGGCTTCACCTCGGGGTTCAGCTACGAGACGACCGGCGGCTCGCCGGGCATGACCGACGAGGCCACGTACAGCATCGTGAGCTTCGACACCCTGCACCCCAGCTGGGGCGACTTTTACGACCACACCTTCGGCAACTCCGACGGCCTGTTCATGATCGTGAACGGCGCCCGGCCGGGCACGCCGTTCGGTCCGGCATGGGGCCAGACGGTGAACGTCACGCCGGGCACCGACTACACGCTGTCGATGTGGCTGGCGAGCGTCTACCCCGGTGCTCCCGCGGCGGTCGAGTTCCGCATCGACGGCGCGGTGGTCCTGCCGACGGTGCAGCTCGGCTCGGTCGTGGGCGCGTGGGAGCAGCACAGCGTCAGCTTCAACAGCGGCGCTGCCACCAGCGTGCTGATCGAGATCTGGGACACCAGCGGCATTCAGAGCGGAAACGACTACGCCATCGACGACATCACCCTGACCCCGACCCCCGGCGCTGCTGCGCTGGCGGGCATGGGCGGCCTGGCGGCTCTTCGCCGCCGTCGTCGCTGAATCGAATCACCCTCGGGTCCCGGCGAAAGCCGGGCCTCGGGATTGCCGGCTCAATGTGGCGGGCCGGCGCACCCGGGTCGAGAGACCCACAACCAGGAGAGAGAGATGAACCTGTTCACCATGAGCGTCCTGTCTGCTTCCGCGGCCCTGTGCGGCACGGCGATGGCGGGCTTCGACACGATCAACTGCTATTTCAACGGCGTCGGGCCGGGTGAGGGGGTGAGCGTCTCGCTCAACGGCAACGGCATCAGCACCACGGCCGGCGCGTTCAACTGGACGCGCGACGGCAGCAACCCCGGCACGCTCGCCGGCTACACCGGCAACTTCCAGACGTTCTGCATCGACCTCACGCAGTACATCAGCAACGGCGGCCCGTACGCCTACTCGACGTTCCCGGCTTGGCAGGCTCCGACCTCCGGCGCTGGCAATTCGCCGATGGGTGCGGCCCGCGAAGCGATGATGGGCCGGATGTTCGCGCTGTATTTCAACGGCCTGACCTCCAGCTCTGACTACGCCGGCTTCCAGCTGGCGGTGTGGGAGATCGCCCTCGACGGCGACATGAACGTGGCGACCGGTATGTTCCAGGTCAACAGCGCTTCGCCCGGCGCGTTGGTTTCGGCCCAGCTGTTCCTCCTTGGCGCAGACCCCCGGCGACGCGTGGCCGGTCTTCGCGATCGACGACCCCATCGGCTCGCACACCGCGCTGCAGGGCCAGATCATGACCCCGACGCCCGGCTCGGCCGCCCTGCTGGGCGTGGGCGTGCTTGCCGCGTCGCGTCGTCGCCGCGTCTGAATGAATTCACCCCCTTCGTCCCGGGCTACCGCCTGTGACGAGGCTTCACCTAGCCGTGCGAGAGCCCGGCAATTTGCAGGAGAGAGACATGAAGAATCTGATCGCCATCGCGCTCGTCGCCGCAGCGGGTTCCGCCGCTCAGGCGGACATCTTCTCTGACAACTTCGACACCGAGAACGGCGGCGTGGGCCAGCTCAACTACGGCGGCCTTGCCAACTGGACGGTCTCCAGCGGCACGATCGACCTGATCGGCAACGGCTCGTACGACTTCCTGCCCGGTAACGGTCTGTACATTGACCTCGACGGCAGCACCGGCGATGCCGGCCAGCTCATGAGCGTCAACATCTTCCTCGCGCCCGGCTCGTACACGCTCTTCTACGACCTCGCCGGCTCGCAGCGCGGCAGCGCCGAGGACGTTGACGTGACCTTCGGCGGTGCGCCGACGGTGAATCACGTGGGCATCCCCTCGGCGCAGGGGTTCACGACGTACTCAATCAACCTGAACGTCGCCGTCGCGGGCAATGTGACGATCACTTTCCAGAACATGGGCGGTGACAACATCGGTGCGCTGCTTGACAACGTGCGCGTCGTGCCGACGCCCGGCGCCGCGGCTCTGATCGGGCTTGGCGGGCTGGCCGCCGCTCGCCGTCGCCGATAACCAAACGAATGGTGGGCTCCGTACCCGAAGGGGTTTGGGGCCCTTTATGAGGGGGAATTTATTACGGGGTGGGGTTGCCCGACTGAGCCTTCTTAGCGCATACTTCGGTGACGGCTTTAAGGCTGTTGCGGCGAGGAGAGAGAGACCCTTGCCAATGTGATTCGTGCCCGGAGTTCCGGGTGATCCGCTGCGCAGCGTGGCTGTGTCGCGCGTCTTGGCCGCATTCGTGAAGCGGCAGTGTTCGGCCTAACGGCCAGAGGAGAGAGAGATGCAGGTTGCTCGTCTGATGTCTGTCGTTGGTGTGCTGGCTGTTTCCGGCTGCGCGTTCGCCCAGACCGGTATCGACGGCGTGATCGATCTCTCGCCCACGGGCGACTGGTCGGGCCCGGGTGTGATCACCAACAGCGTGCTGTACAACTCCTCGGCGCCGACGAGCAACTTCGGCTCGCCGACCAACGAGAACCACAACGTCGCGTACACGACGTACATGCGGTTCGACGGCTCGTTCTTCTACTTCGCCGTGGCCGCGAATCCCGGCGCCGGTGGTGGGATCAACGGCCTGGTCTTCTCGAACATCTATCTGACCACCGTGCCCGCCAACGGCAGCACGATCGGCCTGGAGTATGGCGGGGGCAACAACAACTTCTTCGTGCCCGGCGTTCCCGGCAGCTACAGCGGCGCCGGCATCACCACGCAGGCGCAGAACAACAGCACGGGCGTGCTGGAAGTGGCCATTCCGCTCTCGTTCTTCGCCAACGACCCGCTGGGCATGGGCTTCACGCCGGTGAACGCGCCCGGCGCGGGCGTCGTGCAGTGGCGCCTCAGCCAGTCGCTGGGGTACTCCGTCGCCGGCGGCACCTCATACGGTGACAACCGCCTGGGAGTCATCGCCGTTCCGGCTCCGGCCGCGGCGTCGCTCGCCGGACTCGGCGGTCTTGCGGCGATGCGCCGCCGCCGTCGCTGATTGAACTGTTTTACCCCCTCGCCGTGTGCTACCGCACGCGGCGCGGTTTTCCGTCCGGGAGACCGGGCGGCCGTGTGAGGGCCAACGCCCTCTGTCTGGAACAGTCCGACAAGGAGAGAGAGATATGAGCCGCTTTGCTGCAACCGCTGTGATCGTCGCCGCCGCCTGCGCCGCCGCGAACGCCCAGACCACGTACAACACTTCAGTGAACCCCGGCTGGTTCGTCGGCACGGGTCAGCCCAACGCCAACTTCGTCGTCAACGACAATCCGGCAACGGGCACGCAGACGGGCCTGAGCTCGTTCTACCGGTTCGATGGCGGGCAGAACTCGATCGCGAACAACGTGTACGAGTTCAACTCGGGCAACACCTATGCGCCCGCCGGCACCGCCGCGTGGAACTTCAACTTCCACGCCAACCTGGGCGGTAACGGCAACCTGATCAACAACGTCATCCTGCTCACGATCGACTGGGACCCGACGGCCGGACAAGACCTGCGCACGTACCACCTTGAGGGGTTGTTCCTTATCGCGAGCGGCAATCCGAACCTCAACCTTCTGCAGGGTTCGGAGAACCTCGGCTTCAGCTACTGGAGCGACCCTAACTTCCTCACCATCACCGGCAGCCAGGCGCCGAGCGTCGCGTTCGACCCCAACGCGACAGGCACCTACACGTTCAATCTGGCCGTCTACACGCTCGACGGCGGGCAGCTGTCATCGGTCGACATGGCTGTGAACGTCGTTCCCGCGCCGGCGCTGCGGCAATCGCGGGCCTGGGCGGCATCGCGGCGCTGCGTCGCCGTCGCCGCTGAAATCGCTCGAATACCACCGCCGGAGCGCTGACGCATTCCGGCGGACTTCCCCCCCGCCCCCCCCGCCCCCCCCGCCCTCGCTTGTTGCCTGGGCTGCACCCCTTGCGGCTGAGAGGCCGCGCTATCAGGAGAGAGAGATGAACCGTTTGCTTGTTTCCGCCGTTGTTCCCGCCCTTGTGAGCGCCGCGGCCCTTGGCCAGTCGACGATCTACAGCAACATCCCCTCGACGCTGGCGGGCAACTACCCCAGCCAGGCTTTTCAGGCGACTGCGACGAGCGAATTCGGTGACCGCATCAACTTCGGCGGGACCGACCGCCTGCTGCAGAGCGCCACGATCACGATGAGCTCCTGGGCGCTGTCGCCCGACGGCTCGACGACCTTCGATCACGCGCTGACGCTGAACATCTACGCCGCCGGTACGGGCGGCACGCCCGGCGCGCTGCTCGGTACCGTGACGCAGGTGCAGACGATCCTGTACCGTCCGGCGAACTGGCCGAACCCCAACGGCGGCCAGTACGGCGGCATCGCGTGCAACGTGACGTTCGATCTCAGCGGCCTCAACCTCACCGCGCCCGACTCGATCGTGTGGGGCCTTGCGTTCAACACGCAGACGTACGGCGCCAACCCGATCGGCGCTGACGGGCCCTGGAACTCGCTGAACGTCGCGCTGAACACCGCCGCGGGCGGCGGCATCACCGTCGGCAGCAACGACAATCTCAATGACGCCTTCGTCTCCAGCACGTGGAGCGGTAACTACTTCGATGGCGGCGCGGGCGGTCTGGGCTCCTTCCGCCAGGATGACGGCTGGTGGGACGGCTACACCCCGATGATCTCGTTCTCGGCTGTTCCCACGCCGGGCGCGGCTGCACTGGCCGGCCTCGGCGGCATCGCGGCCCTGCGCCGCCGCCGTCGCTGAATCGATCTTCCCAGCGCCGCGGGCCAGCGCCCGCGTCGCTGCTTTCGTCCGGGTTGTCCGGGCGTTCATTGCGGGTCACGAGCCCGCGCTTGGGCGAAAGCCCATTCTGGAGAGAGAGCCATGTTCCGTATTGCTTCTGTCGGCGTGCTTGTTCTGGCCGCGTCCGCTTCGGCGCAGGTCACGGTCTACTCCAACGGCGGAGGGTCGGGCGACAACGTCGTCGGGCCGTCGCCGATCGTGCCGGTCGGCTCAAGCGGGTGGTACTACAACAACGTCCGCGTCGGCTCGACCGCCGGCATCCAAACGACGCTCCCGCGCTCTGGCAACGGTTCGGCGTATTTCACCGGTACGAACGGCTCGAGCAAAGGAGACATCGAGTTCTACAACATCGTCGGCGGCCAGCTCGCTCCGATGGGCACGCTGTCGAGCCTTTCGTCGATGTCGTACGACTGGTTCCGCTCGTCGACCAGCAGTGTCGCCGATCACCTGCACATCTCCTACCGCCTGCTTTATGACGCCGACGGTGACATGAGCACCACCACCGACCGTGGTGCGCTGGTGTTCGAACGCATCTACAACGGCGGCGCTGCAGCGCCGACCGACGCGTGGCAGAGCGACGACGTGTTCAACTGGAACGGCGTCGGGCAGTCCGCCAACGTGTGGATGACCAACACCGGCAACCCCAACGGTTCGATCGAAGAGGTGTACGGCCGCACGATTCAGGACTGGCTCAACTCGCCCAACCCCAACGCCGCCTATCCCAGCCTCAATAACGGCGCGGTGATCTACGGCCTCAGCCTCGGCTTCGGCTCGGGCTGGAACGGCACGTTCGCCGGCGCCGTCGACAACGTGACCATCGGCTTCGGTGGCAACAGCGTGACGTACAACTTCGAGGTCGTTCCCGCGCCGGGCGCCGCTGCCCTGGCCGGACTCGGCGGCATCGCGGCGCTGCGCCGCCGCCGCCGTCGCTAAATCGAATGTGTGTGTGTGTGGAAGAGGGGGAGGGGGCGGACACTCTGGTACGGGCTGACGCCCGGGCCAGGGCTTCTGAGGACCGCCGCTTGCGGCGAATCTTCAGTGCGCCGGGGCCGATTTGGGCCCGGCTCTCTCGCTCTTTCTCCACCGCGCCCAGCGGAAACGCGGGCGCGGCCTTTCCGGGGGGTGTTTGGTGACGGGGTGCGGAGGGTGAGGGCCGGAGGGAGAACGCGTCGCTACGATGCCGCGTGAGTCTTCTCACCTTTGCCATCCTGTTTACGTCGGCGGTGCTGGTGCTGGGAACGGGCATCTTCTTCTACTGGCGCAGCCAGTACGGCGTGTGGGCGCAGAACCGTAAAAAGACGACCGAAACCGAGCGCGACCGGGCGCAGGTGATCAAGTACGACTAAGGACCCCCCCTTCCCCCCTCCCGCTGTGCCCGCCGACGTATTGCCACCCTGGGAAGAACGCCTTGAAGCGATCGTGTCGTTGATGCGCGACATGAGCCTGCTGAGCGATCCGCAGGAAATCGCGCGCATGTACAGCAAGCGCGTGCGTGCGGTGTTCCCTAACGACGGCGTCATCAGCATCTCGCGCCGCAGCCTCGACGCTCCGTTCTACAAGGTGACCCGCGCAACCGCGTGGGAACTGCCCGGCGGCGCCGGTCAGCCTGACCCGTGGCGCGAGCCGCACCGTCTGCCTGTGCACTCATCGGGCCTGCTCGGTGAATTGCTCTATGGCGACAAGCCGGTGCTCATTCCCGACTTGCGCGTGGCCGAGGATGACCCGTGCCGGGCTCTGTTCCTGAACGCGCGCTCCGCCGCCGCGATCCCGCAGTACGAAGGCGGCAAGGCGCTGAACATGGTGGTGGTGCTCAACAATCGGCCGGGTGCGATGGACCCCGAGCGGTTTCCTGAGCTGGTGCAGCAGAGCAACCTGTTCGGCGCGCGACAAGCAATCTGGTGCTCACGCGCCAGGCGAAAGAGGCGTACGAAGCGCTCGACCGCGAGTTGAAGACCGTCGCCGACATGCAGAGGTCGCTGCTCCCCACTGAGCTGCCGGTGTGCGCAGGGCTCGACCTTGCGACGCACTACCAGACCAGCCGCAACGCGGGCGGCGACTACTACGACTTCTTCGATCTGGGTCACGGACGGATCGGCATCCTGATCGCCGACGTCTCCGGTCACGGCACGCCCGCGGCGGTGCTGATGGCGATTTTGCACGCGATCGCCCACCTGCACCCGCGCGACATGCCGGCCGAGCCGCGCCACTGGCTCACGTTCATCAACAAGCAGTTGTGCGAGCGTTACACACGTTCGACGGGCACGTTCGTCACGGCGTTCTACGCGGTGTACGACTCGGCGACGCGGGTGCTGCAGTACTCATCGGCCGGGCACTGCCCGCCGCGCCTGCGCCTGGCGAACGCCGCGGCGAAGCTCAGCGCGATGGAGCCGGGCGAGGTGGGTCCGAGTGAGACCGATGGGCGAAGCTCGCTGGTGCTGGCGCTGGATCAGGCCCAGGGCCTGCCGCTGGGGATCATGGACGACGCCGAGTACGCCGACGCGGCGATCACGCTCTCGCCCGGCGACGTGCTGACGCTGTATACCGACGGGATCACCGAGGCGATGAACCCCGATAGCCAGTTGTTCGGCGACCATCGGCTTGAAGAAGCGCTGACGCCCGAGCGGTCCCAGACGGGCGAGTACATGGCCTCGTTGATCAGCCGCGTCGATGCGCACACGGCCGGCCGGACGAACCAGGATGACCGCACGGTGGTGATGGCGCGGGTGGTCGACTGCGACTGCGAGTAAGGAGTGGGGTTGCCGCGCTACAAGCTCACCATCGCGTACGACGGCACGGATTTCTGCGGTTGGCAGAAGCAGGAGCCGCCGATCGGGGCTGGCTCCGGCGGCGGCGCGATCGTGGAGGGTGAGGCCGTTGCGCTGGGTGTGGAGCCGACCGCCGCATACTCCGACGCAACGCCGCAACTCGAGAGCGAGCGTGAGGGCCGGGTGGCGCTGCGGACAGTGCAGGCTGTGGTCGAGCGCGCGGTGCGCGAGGTGTGCCGCGAGCGCGTTGAGCTGATCGGCGCATCGCGCACCGACAGCGGCGTGCACGCACGCGGCCAGTGCGCAGCGTTCACGACCAATCCCGACGGCAAAGGGACCGGCTGGCCCAGCGAGCGCGGGTGCGATCGGTTGGTGATGGCGCTGAACTCGCGCCTTCCGGCGGACGTGGTGGTGGTCGCCGCTGAAGAGGTCGCTCCCGGGTTCAATCCGATCGGTGACGCGGTGAGGAAGCGGTATTCCTACACGTTCTGCGTCGGCCCGCAGCGCCCGATCTGGACGCGCCGCACGGTGAACTGGCTCCCGCGCGGGCGGCTGGACGTCACGAAGATGAACGAGGCGGGTCAGGTTCTTGTGGGGGAGCACGATTTCGCGGCGTTTGCGGCCGCGGGGCATGGGCGGCTTTCGACGGTCCGGACGATCTTTTCGTTGGGCGTGGCGGAGGTGGAGCAGGGGTTGGAGAGCGAGGGCGGGGGTGGTGGGGGTGGGGGTGGGAGTCAGTTGGTGCGGATGGAGGTGGAGGGGAACGGGTTCCTCTGGAACATGGTCCGGATCATCGCGGGAACGCTGATGCAGGTCGGACTGAACCAGAAGACGCCCGAGCAGGTCAAAGAGGCGTTGATCGGCCTCGACCGCGCGAAGGCAGGGATCACTGCGCCGCCGCAGGGGCTGTGCCTGGAGCGCATCTGGTACCCCGAATAGACCGGCCGAGCGAGTTATGGGCAAAGCACGACGCAAACGCAGGCTGCTGATGTGGGCGTCGCTCGCGGGGTTGCTCGTGACGCTCGCCGCCGCGGCGTTCTCCGAGTTTCGCGCCGTGTCGTACCGGGAACACACGGGCTCGGCTCCGAGCCGGTTTGTGCTGCACCACTCCGGCGTGACGGTGGTGTACCGCGTGGGCGGTGACGACCTGGACTGGATGGGGCGTGATGTGTTTGTGCCCGGGTGGTCGGTGGTGCCGCTTCCAGAGCCGCGCGTGTGGGGACGGTTCTGGGTCCCTTCGTGCACACGCAGCGTGGGGAGCATGACGATGTGGCACGCTCAGCTGCCGCTATGGATTCCGGCCGTGCTGTTCGGGATCGGCGCATGGTGGGGCAAGCGTGGCGGATGGGCGGGCAAGGACATCTGCGCGGCGTGCGGTTACGACGTCGCGGGCCTTCAGGGAGGCGCCTGTCCCGAGTGCGGACGCAGCCGTCTGCGAGCGGTGGAAGGGCGGGCGTCATGAGGTCAGTGAGGCTTGCAGACCGCTTGCTCACGTGGTCTTCGATCATCGGGCTGGCGCTCATTCTCGCTACCGCAGTGTTCTCGCTGTTCGCCGCCGTTTCGTACCGCGAGGACACATATGGGATCGCCAACCGCGTCCTGCTGTGGCGCGGGAGCGTGTACGTCGTCTACCGGCCCGGGCCCGACAAGGTGATGCTCACGGGGATCGAGGCGTTCGAGGCGGGCTGGTCGATCACCCGCTTTGTGCCGTGGGGCGTTGACCATCGCTGGTGGCGGCCCGAGTACTCCTACGACAACGGCACGATCGGCCGTTTCTGGATCGTGAACGTGCCGCTGTGGATTCCCGCGGCCGTCTGCGGCGGCGGTGTGTGGTGGGGGCGGAGGCTCTCGCGCCGGTTCGAGAAGGGGGCGTGCGGCGCGTGCGGGTACGACGTGCGCGGGGTGGTGGGGGGCGCGTGCCCGGAGTGCGGGAAAGCGGTTATGGCCGCTTCCCGCGGTTGAGTTTGTCATTAGACCGCTCGATCAACATCCAATCTCTTCGCGGCAACGAACGGCACTCCGATGGGCGTTGCGTTGTCAAAGCGGGTGAAGCGATCTTTGCTGATCAAGGCCGGGGTGTGCGTCGCCGTCGGGATCCTCGTGGCTCTGTGGTTAACACGGCCAGGCGAGCGGATCCACGGGAACTTTGGTGCAGCACGAGCCCGGATGCTCGCTTCCGTCGCACACGCATATCAAGCCGAGTATGGATTGTGGCCCTCGTCCATCGACGCACTTGGAGGAAAGTTCCTTCTACCTGAAGGCGTCAACAACCTGGTGAAAAAAGGGTACCGATTGAGGATCGAACCGCAGTCACAGGTAATCGTTGAGTGGCCGGACGGAAAGGGTGAGCTGCAGCAAATTATCGACATAGGCGATGAAACGCAGCCTGAGCCCTGATCGGTTACCATCGGCTCGACCCGTTCGGGCCTATGCGCATCCTCCATATCTCAACCCGGCTCATCCTCGGCGGCTCGCAGGAGAACACCGTGCTCTCGTGCGAGGGACAAGTGCACTGGGGCACGAAGTGCACTTAGCGTTCGGGCCGATTTACGGGCCCGAGGGGTCGATGCTCGAGCGCGTAGAGAAGTTCAGAACATCCGACGGGCGCGGTATCACGACCCACGTGGTCCCTTCGCTGGTGCGCGAGATCAACCCGCTGCACGACTGGCGCTGCTACGGCCAGTTGCGTCGGTTGATCGCCGAGCTGAAACCCGACATTGTGCACACACACAGCAGCAAAGCGGGGATCGTCGGACGAGGAGCCGCGTGGGCGGAGCTGAAGCGCGGAGGGGGAGGGGGACAGTCGAAGCTGGGCGTGGTCCACACGATCCACGGGCCGCCCTTCTACGACGGGCAGAACCGTCTTGTGCGCGGCATGTACATCGCGAGCGAGAAGTGGGCCGCCAAGCGCTGTCACCTGATCGTGAGCGTCGCCGACGCGATGACGAAGAAGTACCTCGCTGAAGAGATCGGGCGGCCGGAGCAGTACCGCACGGTGTATAGCGGCATGGAGGTGGAGCGGTACTCGCAGGTCGACAGCGACGGCTCGATGCGACGTGCAGCGCGGCGCGAAGCCGGTTTGGGTGACGGCGACTTTGTGATCGGCACCGTGGCACGGCTGGCGGACCAGAAAGGACACGATGACCTGCTCGATGCGCTCGGCGGCGAGCTGAAGCAGCGTCCGAACTGGAAGCTGCTCTGGGTCGGTGACGGCTGGCTGCGCGAGCGGCTCTACAAGCGGATCGACGCGATGGGCCTGCGCAAGCAGGTGGTGACGACGGGCCTTGTCCCAAGCGAACGAGTGCCGTTCTTTATCCGCGCGATGGATGTGCTTGCTCATCCCAGCTACCGCGAAGGTCTGCCACGAACGGTTCCGCAGGCGCTGCTCGGCGGCGTCTGCCCTGTGGCGTATGACGTAGACGGCACGGGCGAGGCGTGCATCGAAGGCGTGACGGGCAAGCTCGTGCAGCTCGGCGATCGTGACGCTCTGCGGAGCGCGATCGTGTGGCTCTTCGAGCAGCCGAGTGAGCGAGCGAAGATGGCCGAACGCGGCCGCGCGATGTGCATCGACCGGTTCAGCACCCAGCGCATGGTGGATGATCTGGAGAAGGTGTACGCTGAGGCGATTGCGGCCGCGCGGGCATAAGCGAACTCTGTGCGGAAGCACAGGGAGCACATGTGTGCGTGCAATCTCACGGGCGAGTGCATCTGATGCCTGGGCATGATCGTCCCCGGGCTGCCGCCCGAGGCTCGTTCAGTTCGGCACGACCGCGTACTTGTTCAATCGTTCCGCGCCGTCCACGTCCACCAGCAGCACGCGGACTTTCCGCCCAGCCAGCGCTTCGGCCGCGTTGGGCAGGATGAATCGGCGCACGGCTGTTTCGCCGGGCGCCAGGTCGATGATCGGTTGGCTCTGGGTCGCAAAGCCCGACGCGTGCGATGAGACCTGCAGCGTGCGGGTCAGCCGTCCGCTGTTGGTGACGGTGGTCGTCACGATGACGTTGGGCCCGTCTTCGCGCGGCCCGAGCGCCGCCGTGACCGCCAGGTCCAGATCCTCAAGGCCGACGTTGATCGACTTGCCGATGCGCATCGGCGGGTAGGGGCGGTCGGCGCTCAGACGCACCAGCAACTGCACGGGCTTGGGTCCGGCTTCTTCGACCGACGTGAAGATGAACGAGAAGGGCAGCCGCGCGGTCTGGCCGGGCGCGATGGAGAAGGCGATCGGCGTCAACGGCGCGAACGACCAGTCGCGCTGCGCGCGTGAGCCGGTCTCGGGTGGGATGAGCTGCACGTCGCCGGTGATGCGCGTGGACCATGGATTCTTGAGCACGATCTCGCAGTCGTGGGTCGCGACGACGGCAGGGATGAACGAGGGGGCGATCTTCACCTCGGCGATGAACCGCACCAGGTGGGCGTCGATTCCTTCAACCACCACAGGCGAGCCGGTCACGGGAATGATGTGCCGCCCGGTGCCCGGCTCGGGGTTCAACGTCGTGCGGTTGCCGAACAGATCGATCACTGTCAGCGTGCCGCCGCCGAAATACCCGGCGATCGAGTCGGCCGCGTCGTCGCCCGCGTCGGTCCAGGCGAGCAATGCGCCTGAACCGATCGAGAGGCTGCCGATCGCCGGTCCACCCTCTTCGGGAGCGAGGATCAGGCCGTGCACGTGCGGGGCGCTGGGCACCTCGCCGGCGATGCGCCGCCCTTTGATGGCGCGGTTCAATGTCGCCAGGGCCGCGAGCGTGGGGCGGGGCGTCAGCGTCGCGGCGTCGCCGCCGCCGGTTGTTTCCCAAGGATCGAGCAGGCCGATGCGCGGGCGCGTCTGGCTCACACCCGGGCCCGGCTGACTCGCGGCCCAGAGCTGGATCGCCCGCTGGGCCCAGTCGTTCATCTCCGCGCGATAGCCGTACTGCTCAACCGGCAACGTCTCGGGAACGAGCGTCAGGTCGAGCCCTTCGTCGCGCAGCGGCTGCAAGGTTGCCAGCGTCCGCTCGATCTCGGTCGCGGGGAAGGATGACGGGTAGAGCATCGAGACGGCGCTGAACGGGCGGCCTTTCGCCGAACCGGCCGCCGCCGGTCCGCCGGCAGGCACCGCGAACCACTGCTCGTCGGCCCGCCAGGGGATGACAACGCGCGGGTTGGGTGAAAACTTGTGGATGCCCGACCGGAGCCCCGCGATCATCGCCAGCGTGCGAACGTCATCGGCCGTGCGCCAGCCGCGCACCGAGCCGATCTGCCAACTGCCGATTCGAGGCCCCACGCTGCCGAGTTTGTCGAGCATCAGTCCCAGCCACTCGTTGGGCGTGATCGCGCCGAGCGAAAGGACGTCGGTCGGCTCGATGCGCAGTCGGTCGGCCAGGCTGACAGGGATCGCGTTGAGTACGCCTGTCAGTTCCGCCGACCCCACCGATGCCGAGTTGAGCAGCGGCTCAAGCGGCGAGCGTGCAGCGCTGGTCGGGATGTCGTCGAGCGACGCCGGAACGGTCAGGCGCGACACGCCCGCTGCCGCTGCAATGTCGGCCGCGGAAGCGAGCTGGCGCGGCAGAAGCGACTCGCCCATGAGCGTGAACGGTCCGACGACTGAAGAAGACGTTTCACCCGGGTCGCGAGCGATGTCGCCCAGCCAGAGCACCGACGTGCGAGCAAGCTGTCCGGCCTCGGCGCTGAAGTTGCTGATGCGGGTGAGGTTCATCTCGACCGAGTACCAGCCGTAGCGCGGCAGCCGCGGCGCGATGACCTGCTTGGTGCCTCCGCGCCAAGCGCGATCTCCTGCCGGTCGACGACGGTGTCGTTCAGGTCGCGGGTGACGATCTCGGCGTGCAGGTCTTCGCCGGTCAGGTCGCGAACCTGGGCCGTGAGCTCCGGCTTGCGCTTCTCGCCCATGAACACGTTGCCGGGCGCGTCAGACGAGAGCCGCACGCGCGGGAGCTGCAGCACGGCGATGTCGTCGAAGTACGCGGCGCCTGAGAGGTCCTCCGAGCGCGGCACAAACTGTTCGGCGACGCGCGAGACGGGGAACTGGTCCGGCTGGAGCAGCAGCAGGTCGATGCGCAGCGTGCGAGCGCCGTTGAACGGGCCGTGCAGCGTGATCGCGACAGGCGTCCATGCCTCGGGAGACTGGAGTGGCTGTGAGCGGACGACCGCGCCGGGCACGGGGTTGCCCTGCTCGTCGAGGATCGCCGCTTCGATCAGCGCCGTCGCGTAGCGCAGCCCTTCGGTGCGGATGTATCCTGAGACGCGGTACTCCGCGTCGGGGAAGACCTGGATCAGTCCCGACCCCAGGCGCAGCGAAGTGCTGCCTCCCTTGGTCGGCAGCATGACCGACGTGTTGCCTGAATGGGCGACCCGCCCGTTGAAGATCGCCTGGTTCCAACGCGGGAACCCCTTGCGCGGCCGACCGGGCTGGTCGTACGCGCGGAACCAGTTTCGGGGAATGTCTTCGGGGTTGTACGCCTCTTCTTCGAAATCGAACACGCAGACCTGTCGGCCGGCGAACGAAGGACGATCGATGCCGCCGGGGTTGTTCGAGTTCGCGTCGGGCGCGGGCTCGTCACCGGCGGTGTTGCGGTGTTCAATCGGCAGCGTGAGCGGCGGCCCGTGCGGTTCAGACGGGCCCGGAGGAGAGGTTTGCTTGCTCGGCTTTGCGGCGGGCTTGGGCGCTGTGCTTGCGGGAGCCTTCGCCGGAGGCTGAGCGGCCGGCTGGGCGAGCGCGGTCATCGCGGCAAAGACCGCCGCGCCGGCGAGTGCCGCGGGATGGAGGAGCGACCGCATCACCGGGGATATCGGTCGTTTGAGGGGGCGGGTGAAGCGGGTGGGGGGGGTGGGGGGGTGGGGAGGCTGGCCGAGAGGGTTATCGGGCTTTTAGAGCCGGGCGGTGGAGAGCTTGTGGAATCGGGTGCGTGCCATCAGCAGGACTCCGACCCCCGCGGCCGCGTAAAGCCCCAGCACGAAGAGCCAGGCCGTGGTGAACTCAGCGCCGGAGAGTCCGTCCAGCTCGGGCATCTCAAATCGGCCGTTGTGCATGAGGCCGATCATCGCGCTGACGAACACCGCGAACGGGTTGGAGAAGAAGAGCCAGCCGAAGGTGTTGTCGCGGCCGTTTGTCGCGGCGAGCAGGATGCCCGTGCAGATCGGCACGAACATCCACAGCGCCAGGGCGAGCACGAGGTTGAGCGTCGCGGCGGCGGCGCTCTTGCGGCACCAGAGGCTGAAGACGACGCCGGTCGTGCACAGGAAGACGGCGAACACAGTGAAGTGGACGACCGCGAACGGGATGATCATCGGCGACACCAGCCCGCGGAGCACGCATAGCGACAGGTGAAGCAGCACGAAGAGGTAGGCGGGCCACAGGCGCCGGATTGCGCCGGCGAGCTTGGGGAGCAGGATCTGCATGGGGCGCAGCGGTGAGGTGAGGAGCGTCGCCCATGTCTGCGCTTCGCGCTCGGTGGTGATCGAACCTGCCGGTACCGCGGCTGCGGAGAGCAGCAGGAGCGCCAAGCCGATCAACGACGGGATGATGATCAGCGGCTCGCGGTCGTAGCGCCCGATGTTGAGGGTGAAGAAGTGAACGGCCAGCACGACGACCACTGTGAGCGAGATGCTGAGCCAGCGCTTCCACGCGGCCGCGAACAAGGGCTGACGCAGCTCACGCCAGAGGATCGGGTTGCCGGTGACGGTGCGTGAATCGTCGGCGTCGTTTGACGCGGGCGCGTCGGCGGAGTCGGCCGGCTGTGCACTGCGTGCGGCGCCGCGCCGCTTCCGTTTGCTCGGCTGACGAACGAGCTCGACCTGGTCGTTGGCGATGAGGCGGGCAAGGCGGCGACGGGCCAGCAGCAGCGCTCCGCCCGCGATGGCGAGCGAGAACAGGCAGTTGACGGCGGCGATCTCGGTGATGCTCATGCCCAGCATGGCGCCGGGCGTAGGGTCCATGCACACTCCAAGCGCCGCTGGCGGGCTGAACAGAAACGGCATGAACGACGGTTGGGTGCGCATTCCCGTCGTCACCATCTGGGCGAAGACCACGAGAATGGGCCCGAGCCAGTGGAGCAGAACCATCATCGCCGCGGCCGAGACTGCCGCCGCGGTGCGCGTGGAGCGGGTGGAGGTCCACACGCCGAGAGAGGCCGCGGCGGTGGCGCTGCAGACGGCGATCGAGAACCCCGCGAGCACGAACGCAGTGTCGAGCCCTCCGAAGGCGCGGATCGCCAGCAGGATGGGGACCGGCAGCATCGCCAGGATGGACAGGTTCACGATGCGCGAGGTAAAGACACCGCCGATGAACGCGCCGGGCTTGAGGGGGCTGGCGGCGATGGCCGAGAGCGTGCGCGCCGTTCGCTCCTCGACGACGGCGCCTGCGGTGAGGAGAGGCGCGGCGAGCGTGAGGGTGATGAGCTGGCACCAGAGCACGATCGCCGCGATCGTGAACGCGACGTTCTGCATCGACTGGATGCGGGCGGCGACCGATCCGCCGTCGGCATACCTGTTCACATACGCCTGCGTGAAGAACTGCAGCGCGACGACGAACGTGGGGATGGCGAGCACGAGGAACCGGATCGCGTAGGTGCCCTTGCGGCGGCCGGTGACGCGGATCTCGCGCTGAAAGACGGGTCCGAGCAGCAGAGTGAAGGGGTTGAGCGATCGAACGAAGGCGCGGAGACGCCAAGCCCGCGGCGGTTGAGCGGGCACGAACCCCCCCCCCGGCTGTACGGGCGGGTGCTCGGGCGGCATCGGCGGGGCGGCTGCATCTGGCGTTGCGTCGCTCACTGCAGCGCCCCCTTGGTGATGCGCAGGAAGACCTCCTCGAGCCGCACGGGCGCGGCGCGAAGGAGCCGATGCGGGCTCCAGCCGCGACGAGCCGCTCGATGAGGAAGTGGTGCGAGCGGTGGGCAGGGTCGAACGTAGCGACCAGCGTGTCGCCCTCGACCTCTACGCCCAGCAGGCGGTCCTCGCCTTGGAGCGTGAGCGCAGCATGCGAGGCCGTGACCGGTCCGGGCTCGAAGGTGACGGCGATGCGCTCGCCCACGCCGGCCTTGCGGAAGGCATCCTCGATCGAGCCGGCGTAAAGGAGCGTGCCGCGTTCGATGATGCCGATGGAGGAGGACATCTCGGCGAGTTCGGTCAGGATGTGCGAGCTGACCATGATGCACTTGCCCATCCGCTTGAGCTCAAGCAGGAGCTCGCGCAGTTCGATGCGGGCGCGGGGATCGAGGCCGCTGGCCGGTTCGTCAAGCAGCAGCACGGCGGGCTCATGCAGCAGCACGCGGGCGACCCCCAGTCGCTGCTGCATGCCGCGTGAGAGCGAGTCGACCATCGCGTGTCGCTTGCCGGTGAGGTCGGTGAGCTGGAGGACCGAGTCGATGACCGCGCGGCGCCGGCGGCGATCGATGTTGAACGCCGCGGCGAAGAACTGCAGGTATTCGTCGACGGTGAGGTCGTCGTAAACGCCCAGGAAGTCGGGCATGTAGCCGATGCGGTGCTTGACCAGCTCGATCTGCGTCGCGGTGTCGAGCCCGCAGACGTGGGCGACGCCCGAGTCGGCGCGGACCAGGCCCGCGAGAATTTTCATCGTCGTGCTTTTGCCTGCGCCGTTGGGCCCGATGAACCCGAAGACCTCGCCGGGCCCGATCGACAGCGACAGGTCGTTGAGCGCGACCAGGGAGCCGTAGGTCTTGCGGAGCTTCTCGATGTGGATCATGGCGTGTCGGGGGTGGTCTGTTGCGGAGGAAGCGGGGCTTGCTGCGTGATCGGGACGGCGATGCGGTAAATGAAGGTTGAGCGCGAGCGGTGCGGCATGGGTGTGGTGATGTCCGATGGGGCGTCGACCCTCAGGTGCACCACGGCGTAGTCACCAGTCGCCGCCATCGCGTCAAACGCGGCGGTGCGGCGGCGTGCACCATCGAGGTAGAGAAACGACGCGGGCGGCGATTCGTTGTAACTGGGGTACGTGTACGCTCGTTGCTGCTCGTCGCCGGGGATGGGGGGCGGTTTCTGATGCCACGGCGGGAGCGAATCTGTCGCGGAAGAGGAGACCTTCAGCCGAGTCTTTCCGCCTGTCGGTGTCTCGGCCGTCAACAGCGACCAGCCTGTTGCCTGCTGCGCCGCGGCGCTGGTGATGCGGGCTCCTTTGGGCAGGCCGGCGATCTCAAACCCGCCACGGTCGCCCGCCACGACGAACACCGCCGTCGGCGTGCTTGAGGCAGGGCCGTGGTCGTGAAGCGTGCGGAGCGTCCACTGCCGCACCGGCATGCCGCGGTCGGGAAGCGTCACCGCCGCGGCGGAACCGTCCAGTGCGCTGATGTGCTGCCGGAGCGGGAGGTCGCCGACGAGCGAGGTGCGCTGCGAACTGCGGTATGAGTACGTCTCGACGACCGACACGCCGCGCCAGTAGCCGGAGGTGTCGGTCTGCTTTGGGTTGCCGGTCGCGCGGAGCGCAACCTCGCCGCTCGACGCCGCGAAGAGCGTCGTCACGCCCGTCTGCCAGACCGAAGGGGTCTGCGGATCCGCCTGCGGAAGCGCGTCGATCACCGCAAGGCGTCCGAGGCTTGTATCCCGGCCGCGGACGATGTTGGGCAGCACCCACGCGGCGGTGGCGCAGAGCAGCGTCCACGCGGCGGCGGTGAGCCACGAGCGGTGGCGCGAGCGGAGCTTGCCGAGCACGAAGAAGTCGACGATGCTCACGGCGAGCGTGAGCCCGACCGCCAGCACGACGATCAGCGTGTAGACAAACCCCGGCACGGCGGGCACGTCGCAGACCGAATCAACCGCCGACCGCAGCGCGGCCTCGGCGGCGGGTCCGTCGCCGCTGGAGACTCCGGCGTAGCGGTTTCTCAGCGGATGGGCCAGCATGTCGGGCGCCACACGCCGCACGAGCGACTGCCAGAGGGGGTCGAGCGCAGCGTCGTTGAGCTCCGCCGTCAGCAGCGTGGGGTCGGCGCCGACCAGCAGCGTGATGCCGCCGCCGAAGGGGCCGCTGGCGATCAGAGCGCCGTGATCGTCGAGCGTCTGGCCCGTTCGCCAGCCGCGCGCGGCTGCGGAGGGGGCGACGGTCAGCGGGCGTGCGCTGATGCGCTGGGCAGGCTTGGCCGTGATGAGACCTTCCAACTGCAGCGTGGCGGGCGGCTCGACCGGTTCAAAGTCCCCCGCGAGCACGCCCGTGGGTACGAACCGCTTCCAGGTGGGGCCGGCGGAATCGGTGATCAGGATCAGCCGTCCGCCGGAGCTGACCCACGTCGCGAGCGCATCGAGCGTGCCGGTGGGGAGCCGGTCGAGCGTGCTCTGCCGGGTGACGAGAATATTGAGCGAATCGAATCCTGCCCAGGTCTGTGTCAGATCGGTCGCGCGCACTTTGAGGATCGCGGCCGGCTCGGCCATCGTCATGCTGTAGCCGTTGGGGTCCTTCTCGCCGGTCCATAGCTTGAGCAACTCGGGCCGCACCCGTACGTCGAGAGCGCCGATGACGACGGTTCCCGACTCTGTCTGCGGTGGAGTAGGTTGTTCATCGCGTCCGGGGGAGCGAGCGAACGTTCCGCGGCTGATCGCGGTCCCGTCGCGTTTGAGCGTGACCTCGATGCGCCCGACGCTCTGGGGCAGGCAGACCAGCAACGGAACGGTGGTCTCTCTGCCGGGCGTGGTGGCGACCGGCGCCGAGAGCACGCACGTCTGCGTCGAGTCCTGCGGGTACTCGACGGTGACTTCCAGCGACTGTGCTTTTTCGCCGGGCTGGATGGTGACGACCAGCGGCGACCACCGCTCGGGTGGGGACATGCCGTCGAACCCGAAGCGGACGCCGACCAGCTTGGCGTCGGCAGGGCCGAAGGCGGCGGCCGCGGCGCTCAGGCACGAGCAGGCAGCCGCGAACGCCGCGAAGGCGAGGCGGCGGCGGGGCACGTTACACCACCACCTTGCGGTTGTAGACGTACCACTCGATGAGCACGAACGCGAGCGCCAGCATCAGCAGCCACGGCCACAGCCGGCGCGTGCCGGCCTGGAGCTGGCCGGTTGTGACGTTGGCGGGCATGAGCTGCTTGAGGTCCTCGGCCTTGAGAGCGGCGACCTCCGACTCGTAGGGATCGAGCATGTTGGCGGTCACGGTGCGGCGCGAGCGCCCCTCGACCAGCACGTCGGTGCTGCCGGGCTGACCGTCCCAGCTCACGGTGTAGACGCCGACCTTGGGGAGCGGCCCATAGACCACGCGCCCCTCGGGGCTGACCAGCAGCTCTTTGCGCGACGTGTCGGGCAGACCGATGCGGGCGTTGGCGGCGCCGGTCGGCAGGGTCTGCTCGATCGTCTGGCCCGGCTTGAGCACCAGCGCGCCCGTGTCGCCGGCGCTGCTGCCCAAGTACGTCAGACCTTGCACGGTGTAAAGCACGAAACCGGCGTCGAACGGCCAGTTGCTGTTCAGGATGTCGAACGTCACCACCAGCGAGCGCATCCCCACGTCGGTGATCTCGACGATCAGCGGTCCGCTGATGCCGTCGGCGATCGACCGGACGCTCGCCCGCCCGCCGGTGGGCGGGCTGCACTTGCGCGAGGGGTTGACGGTCAAGCCGTCGAACGAGATGTTGCGCAGCGCCGGGTGTCCGCGGTCGTAGTTGATGACCGTCGTCGCATCGCCCGGCCCCTCGTCGATCAGGCCTGCGGGGGGAGTGGGCAGGGCGTTGAAGACCAGGAACCGGCCCGTCGGCAGACCCGGCGTTTCTTTGCCGTCGGCGCCTTTGATGTTTGGCAGCCAGCCGTCGAGCACAAAGACGTCGTATCCCGCGGGCGTCGCGCCGTCTTTGAACTTCTCCGCCGCCTCGGCGGGCGTCCAGACGTCGAGCTTCTGCAGGCTCAGCCCCTCCAGGAGGTCGCGCAGGAACAGGTTGCCGGTCGTCACAAGACCGACCGTGAGCCGCTTGGCGGGTGGGACGACCAGGTAGCCGTTGTTGTCCGCCGCCAGCGCGTCGCCCTCGGGCGTGCGCAGCACGATCGTGAACACGCCTCCCTGCGGACGCGTCATGTCGAACACCACGCCCGACGACGAGGTCACCAGCTTGTTCGACGCCCGGATCCCCGCCGCCGCGTCGGCCGTGGTCGTCTCTGTCATGCGCGCGGCCGGGATGGTCACCTGCTTGATCGCCTCGACCTTGCTGTCGACGCGGAGCTCGACGTCGACGTTCTTCACTTCTTTAGCGGTGTTGGTGACGCCGACGAAGATCGACAGTTTGCCCGGATCGTCGAACGACCGCTCGGCCCGCAGCCCGGTGATGCCGATGTTCCACGTGTCGGGAGACCCGACGGGGTAGTAGATGATCTTGTCGTCGGCCGTGATCGTCAGGTCCTTGCTCTGGCCGAGCTGCTCAAGGTCGGGCAGGCGGCCGTCGCTGAACAGATGGATCGTCGCGGCACCGGTGGTGACAAGGCCCTTGTTTTCCGAGAGCGTTGTTTTGGCGAAGGCACGCGCCGTTTGGAATGCCGCGACGAAGCTGGTGGGAGCGTCGGTCGGTTGGATGCTCTCGATCGCGCGTCGGAGCTCCGCCTTGTTGCTGGTGAAGTTGGCGAGCCGGTCGGCGATGGAGTCGAAGGCGACGACCATCGCTTCATCGCCGCGCTCGTCGAGCAGGCCGGGCTCCTTGAGCGCGTCGACCAGTTCGAGCACCGCTTCTTGGCGGCTTCAAGACGCGACTTGCCGCCGGTCTTGCCGTCCTCGCCGCCATCGGTGGCGCTCATTGAGCCGGAACGGTCGATCACGATCACGTGCCGCCCGCCGCCGAGGGAATTGGCCTTCATCTCCGGCTGCGCAAGGGCGAAGATCGCGGCGCACAGGGCGATGAGCTGCAGGATGAGCAGGATGTTGTTCCGCAGGCGCTGGAACGGCGCGTTGGCCTGCAGGTCCTCGATCGCTTTCTTCCACAACAGCGTCGTCGAGACTTCAACGTCCCGCCGCTTGAGCTTGAGGAAGTAGAGGATCAGCAGCGCCGGAATGGCGATCGCGGCCGCGATACCGGCGATGAGCGGTGTGAGGAAACTCATGCGGTCTCCCGGCGGCGCTCGATCAGTTGGCGGCGCTCGTTCAAGGCGTCTTGATGTGCATGCGCGTTTGCATCCATCAACGCGACGGCGGCGGTGCACTGGCGTTGAAGTTCAGACCAGCCTGGCGATAGGTAAGCCCGCGCTCTTGTGTCGTTCCAATCCCAGTCCATATACGCTGCAAGGAGCCTGGGCATCAACGGCCTAACGATGCGTCTCTCCTCGTCGCTGGATAAGACTGAATCGACCGCGTGCTCGAAACGATCGTCCGGGGTGTTGGAATCACAGTGGTCTTCGATCAAATTCTCGAGCGTTATGTGCAATGAATCGTCCGCGCCACGGGCCTCAGCGATGTGCCGCAGAGAATCCAAAACATTCAGCCGAATTTGCTGAAGCGTTGATCCGTCCATCATGCCAGCAACCCCCTCCGCCGCAGATAGTCCATCAGCAACTGATCAACCGGCGTACTCGACGGCACGAGCTGGTACCCCATGCCGCGCTGGCCCGCGAACTCGCGCAGGCGCGAGCAGTAGGCGGTGAGATTCGCCTGGTACTTCTTCAGCAGCGCCGAGGAGATCGTCACTTCGGCGGTGTCGCCGTCCTCGCAGTCCTTCAGGCGCAGATCGCCGCCCACGTCGGGCTCGAGCTCCTGCGGCGAGAGGACCTGCAGCAGGAAGACCTCGTACCCCGTGCCGACCAGCAGGCGCAGGCCTTCGTCATACCCGGCCTTGTGGAAGAAGTCGGACATGATCACCATCACGCCCTTGCCGCGGCGAGTGAGGTTGATGCGCCGGCAGACCTCGGTGAAGTTCACTGGCCCGCCCGGCTCCACCTGGCAGAGGAAGCGGACGAGGTCGACAAGCCGCCGCCGGCCGCGGAGGTCGCGGATGACGCTCATCAGTTGCGGCTCGGCCTGGTCGTTCAGTCCGCCCATCGCGGTGATCTGCACGCGGTGGAGGTTCGCAAGCCCGACGTACCCAAGTGCCGCCGCGGCTTTCTGCATCAGCAGAAACTTGCTCGGCTCACCCGCGTCGCCGCTGCCCGAAGCGTCGATGACGACATGGAGCGAGAGGTCTTCTTCCTCGAGGAACAGTTTGAGGAAGAGGCGATCGAGGCGTCCGAAGATGTTCCAGTCGATGTGGCGCAGGTCGTCGCCGACGACGTAAGGCCGGTGGTCGGCGAACTCCACGCTCTCGCCGCGGCGCTTGCTGCGGCGTTCGCCTTTGAGCTTGCCTGAGAGGACCTTGCGCGCGGTGATGTCGAGCTGGCCGAGCCGCGCGACAAGCTGTGAATCGAGGAGGTCCTCGATGGACTTGGGCCGAGTTGGGGAGGCTGCTTTCAGCATGTGGAACTCAAAGAGGGAGAAGAAGGTCTCGAAGGGCTCAAAGAGTCCACTGTGGGCAGCTTGGTCCACCGTTCATTGCAGATTCGTTTCAGCCCATCGCGCAGGGTGCGGGCATGGAAGTTCATGACATAGCCGAGCGGCCAGTCGCCAGCTCGTAGATGCGAGAGGCACTGCGCTGCAAACACCTCGTGAACTTCAATGGTTGCTTTGACCTCGAGCACAATCAGATTTTCTACCAGCAGATCAACACGCTGCCCAAGAAGGACGGTGGACTTGTAAGGGACTTCGAGGGCAACTTGTTGTTGAACTGAGATACCAGCGTGCCGAAGCTCGAACACCAGCGCCTCTTCATAGAGCTTCTCAAGCAAGCCTGGCCCAAGGTGCCGGTGAACTTCGATGGCACAACCGATGACTCGGCTGCCGAGTAATTCAATGTGTTGCGGCAGTTGAACCTCTTTGCTCATCTTTGAGCCCTTCGAGCCCTTTCTTCTCGTCTTTGAGTTCCTGCCTTTACGCCTTCACCGCTTCGGTCCGCACCTCGGCCAGGATCTTCTTCACGATCGTGTCCGCGTCCACGCGGTCGGCCTCGGCTTCGAAGTTCAGCAGCAGGCGGTGACGCAGCACCGGCATTGCGATCGCCTGCACGTCCTTGAACCCGACGTGGTAGCGACCCTCGATGAGCGCCTTGACCTTGGCGCCCAGGATGAGCGCCTGCGCACCACGCGGCGAGCTGCCGCAGCGGATGTACTTGGTCGCGGCATCGATGCCGTACTGCCCGCCCGGGTGGGTCGCCATGACGAGCCGCGCGGCGTACTCCTTCACGTGCGGCGCGACGACCGCCTCGCGGACCAGCTTCTGGCCCTCGAGGATGCCCGGCCCGTCCAACACGCGGCCGACCTCGGGCGTGATGGCGCCGGTGGTGCGGTCGAGGATGGTCATCAGATCGTCAAGCTGCGAGTAGCCGACGATGAGCTTCAGAAGGAAGCGGTCGAGCTGGGCTTCGGGAAGTGGGTAGGTGCCTTCCTGCTCGATGGGGTTCTGCGTTGCGAGAACCAGGAACGGCGCCTGAAGTTTGTACGTCGTGCCGGCGACGGTGACGCTGTCGCTCCTGCATGGCCTCGAGAAGCGCGCTCTGCGTCTTGGGCGTGGCGCGGTTGATTTCGTCCGCGAGGACGATCTGGGCGAAGATCGGGCCCTTCTGGAACTCGAACTGGCGGCGGCCCGTCGCGGGGTCTTCCGTCACGATGTTTGTGCCGACGACGTCGGCGGGCATCAAGTCGGGCGTGAACTGGATGCGGTTGAAGGGAAGCGTGAGCGACTGGGCCAGCGTCTTGACCAGCAGCGTCTTGCCCAGGCCGGGGACGCCTTCAAGCAGCACGTTGCCGCCGGCGAAGAGCGCGATCAGCACGCCGTCGACGACTTCCTGATGGCCGACGACGATCTTGCCGACCTCTTCGCGGAGGCGGATGAAGTTGGCGCGGAACTGCTCGCACTTCGCCTTCACCTCTGCGGGCGTGGCGGGGATGTTCTCGGTTGTTGCAACGGCCATGAGGGTCTCCGGGTTCTGCGTTACGTCGTTTTGAAAGGCAGGAACTCAAAAGGCTCAAAGAGCACCAAAGGCTCAAAGAGAAAGAGAACAGTTTTTTCTTTCGAGGCCTTCGCGCTCTTCGAGTCCTTTGAGTTCCTGCCTTTGTGTGTGTAAAGAAAATCAGCCCTTGTCGATGTCGTCTTGCGCACGTTTCTTCGCTCTCATCAGCCGGCTCAGGCCCGCTTCGGCGTCCGCCTTCGCCTGCTCCACGCTCGGGCCATCTGCCGCCCCCCCGCCACGCGTCTCGATCGGCGCCGCGGGACCGGTGAAGTCGTCCATTCCCTTGCCGGTCTTGCGCAGGTACGCGAGCTCTTCCGCCGTCGCCTCGAACTTGGCGCTCGACGCCTCGCCCTTCTCGCTGCCGTCGAGCCCGATGCTCTGGCCCAGCTTGCCGCTCCCGCCCGTCGCTTCGGCCTGCTTGGCCATGCGCTCGCGAGCCTTCTCACGCGCGGCCTTGAGGGCGTCGATCTGCTCGCCCGCCTGGTCCTTCGCCTTGCCGAACAGCGATGCCACGCTTCGGCCCATCGCCGGGATATCGATCCGCACACGCCGCACCGCGACGTCGACCAGCCACACGCACATCATCACGATCAGCGCACCGATCCAGATCGGCCGCAGCGTCACGGGCATCGTCACGGTCTTGCGGTCCCACAGGTCCTTGGCGTCGGGTGAGGCGTTGAGCACCCGTCCGCCCGTCCGCTTGGCCACCTGCTCCAGCAGCTGCGCGTTGTCGCGCAGCGAGCGGTACTCGTCGGCGAACGGGCGCGTGATGGCGGCCTGCACCGAGCCGCGGATCGCGCCGGCGGCCTGGCCGCCCGGTCCTTCGTATCCCATGCTGATCGTGTGCGACCCGGCTTTGGAGGTATCGACGGTCGCTTCGTAACGACCGGGTCCGGTCTGCACCAGGTCAAACCCCGTCGCCGTGCCGTCGGGCGAGACTGAGCGTGCGTTCCAGTTCAGGAAGTTGATCCGCTCGCCCTTCTCGTCGACGGCTTCGACGATGACGCGGGTCTTTTCGCCCTCGTCGACGGTGATGACGCGGACGTTCTGGTCGCTGTCGGGCGCATCGCCCACTTGACGTGCTGGTCCCAGAATTGGCGGTACTGGTCCCATCCCATCCAGCGTGACGCCCACTTGCCCGTCGCGTCGCTGGTGAAGGTGACCACGCGTCCCAGCCCGTGCTGCCACTGCGCGAGCACCGGGTCGTTCTGCGCACCGCGCATCGAGACCTGGCTGAGCCCCTCGCGGTCGGCCGCGACGACGTAGCCCGTGATCGCGGGCACGACGGTCACGCCGCGCAGGCCCTCGGTGATCGTGGTGACCTGCGGGATGAGCGGATCGCCCTCCCAGATCAGCGAGCGCTTCACCGTCTGGGCTTCCTTGATGAAGATCTCGGGGATCGAGCGCAGGTTGCCGGTGCTGTCGGTGATTTCGTGGTACGTGCCGTTGGTCTTGTCGGCGATCCGCTTCATCTTCGACAAGTCGCCGGAACCCTTGAACGCCGAGTGGGGGAAGACCGCGACGGTCGAGATGCTGATCTTGGCGGCGACAAACTGCTGCAGCAGCGCGTCGGTGGGTGGTTGGGGGTCGCCGTCGCTGATGAGGATGACGTGCTTCTGGCCGGCGGCGACGGCGCTGAGCGACTTGAACATGCTCGAGAGCATGCTCTGGAAGTCGGGCGCGTCGCCGTAAGTGAGGCCGCCCAGTGCGCGGATCGGCGCGCTCTTGTCTCCAACGATCTGCACCGGAAAGACCCAGCCGCCGTTGGGGTCCTGCCAGTTGTACTCGATCACCCCCGCCATGTCCTGAGCCTGCAGCGCGTTGATCGCCGCCTCCGCGCAGCGCCGGCCCCAGTAGTTGCCGTTGGGCATCTCGCAGCTGTGCATCACAAGGCCCAGCGCGCCGCGCGGCATCTGCCGCTTCTGCGGCGGGTCGAGCTTGATCGGCAGCGTGTCGGCCAGCGTGCTGCCGATCCACCCGCCCGCGCCGTATGACTGATCGCCGCCCACCATCACCAGCCCGCCGCCCAGATCGTGGATGTAGCTCTTGAGGTCTTCCTGCTGCTTCTGGCTCACCTCGCTGGCCGAGACGTTCACCATCACCACGCACTCGTAGCTGCCCAGTTCGGCCAGGCTCGACCACGCCTCGTACGGCTCCTTCTCGTTCACTGTGCGCGAGCCGAGCGTCAGAACCTTCTTCAGCTCAGATGCTTCGTCCTTGCGGCTGGTGAGCAGCAGGATGCGTCCTTTGCCGCCGATGAACGTCACCGCCAAGGCGCGGTTGTTCTCCGTCAGCGTGTCGGGGCTCTTGCCGTTCTCGTCGGGCAGCGGCTCGAAGACCGCGTCGAACTTCACCGGGCCGTTGGCGGGCAGCTTGATCGGCACCGCCTGCACGTTGGTGCCCGCCTGCAGTTCGATCTTGGCGGCCAGATCGTCGCTGGTGGGGTCAAGGTCCACCGGCATGCCGTTCATCAGCACGCTCAGCTTTCCCTTCGCCGGCTTGGTCGAGACGATGACGGCCTTGAGCATCGCCACCTCGCCCGGGCGCACCGTCGCGGGAGCGATGAGCTTGTCGACGATCACCTCGCGGTCGATCGCGTAACGGATCGGCAGCACGTCGATCGCGACCTTTGCCGCCTCCGCGGCGCGGGCGGCGTCCATCAAGTCGCCCATCGTTTCGACGCCGTCGCTGATGAGCAGGATGCGGTTGGCTGCGTCGTGCGGCATCACCGCCATCGCCCGGCGAACGCCCGCGGCCAGGTCGGTCGCGTCGGTAAGGCCGACATCGTTGGTGTCGAATGAGTCGAGCCGGCGCGGGATGATCTGCACGCTCGCGGTGCGCACCGCGGTCACAAGACCCATCAGGTTGTTGGGTTCGTTGCGGTTCTGCTCCTGCCACTTCTTGAACGAGTCGGCGAACCGGCCATTCACGTCGCGCGGCTGACTCTGGCTCGCGTCCAGCACCACCGTCACGGCCATCTGCTCGTTGGTCCGGCGGAACTGCGGCTCCGCCAGTGTGCCGATGATCAGCGCAACGCAGATCAGGCGGATCGCCAGCGCCACCTTTCGCGTCGTCGACGACAGGCCCGAGAGCGTCTTGCGCCCGATCCACAGAATGACGATCGCGACCGGAATGAAGACGAGCCACCACCACGGCCGGTCGAACGAGATGAGCAACGCCAGGGTCGTCATGAGGAGTGCCCGCCACCCGCCGCGCCCTTGTCGGGCGCACTCTTGGACAAGGGCAAGAGCGTACCAGAACCTTGCGAAAAGTGCAGCCCTGCCGAGGGGAGTTTCATCTCCATCAGCCGATGATTGTGCGCGTCAACGACAAAGCCGCGACGCCCGATGGCCGCGATCGCCCACGGTTCGGCGATCTCTCCTTCTTTGGCGCCGGAGCGCCGTAGAGCCCCAGGCACTCGCCTGTCTCAAGGTCGATCCGCTGCAGGCGGTTGTTGCCGAACTCGACGACCATCGCCGTGCCGTCCTCGAGCATCAGCAGTCCGCGCGGGTGACAGAACTTGCCCGGCTCGCGCCCGAACTGGCCGTCGCCGTTGAACCACTTGATGAGCTTGCCCTCGAGGTCGAACCGGCCCACGCGATGGTTGATCGAGTCGGTGATGAGCAGTTCGTCGGCTCGCTTCTCGTCGCCGGGTCGCAGGATGACCGTCTGCGGACGCTGGAAGCCGGTCAGGTCCGCCGCGTCGCCGCCGTGCCCGATTGCCGAGACGAACGTCAGCGCCTTGTCGGCTCCGCGCGGCTCGAAGATGCTGATGCGGTCGTTGCCGCCGAACTCGGGAATGTAGACGCGCTTGATCGTCTTGCCGTCGGGCTCGCACAGCACCAGCACGTCGCTGGGATACGTGAACTCGCCCGGGCCCGTCCCGTACTTGCCGATCGTCAGCAGCAGCTCGGGCTGCGTGGTGCCGACGGAGCCGTCGGTGGGGATCGGCGGCATCGCGTAGACAAGCACGCGGTTGTAGTGCGTGTCGGCCACCCAGACAGCTTCCGCGCCGTCACCCTTGGGCGAAGGCGCGAGCGTCACGCCGGTTGGATATCCCAACTCCGTGTAAGGCAGCTTCCAGTACGCCAGACAACGGCCCTTCTCCGGCTCGAGGATCTGGATCCGTCCGGAGCGGTCGATGACGACCAGGTTCTTGCCGTCGGTGTCGATCGCCCGCGGCTTGATGAAGTTGCCCGGCTCGCCCCCCGGCCCACCGATCACTCGGCCCGGCGAGAGCGGATGCGGGTCGGCCGATGTGACGACTCGCCGGCAGCCGCCCGCGGCCACCAACGCAACAGAGCACGCGCCGAGAACGAGCGCACGGACCCAAGGTGCTCCACGCAGCGTTGTGTTGTCCTGATCCGCCAGGCTGCCTCCCGTCATCACGAGCGTATCGCACCGCCGCCTTGGGGTGCAGACGGCCTTCACCTTCTACCGGTTCGGTACGTGGTGCGCCGCACCCGGTTCACCCGCTTCCGATGCGCCTGCCGGACGGATTCGTCGCTCCTCCAGTCCGTCCAAGCAAGAACGCGCCTGCCGCCGCCAGAACGACCCCTACTCCCAGGATGTTGATCCCCGCCGCCGCCAGCTCGTGGATCGAATTCATGTGCAGGTTGTCCAGCATCACTTGGGCGAGCGACCGGTACCCGGGCGGCTGGAGCTGCACCGTCGCCTCGATTTCATGCAGCGAAAGACACGCTCCGGTCACGGCCACACCCGCGAGCGTGGCAATCTGGGGGCGGACGGCGAGCGACAGCCATGCCACAACTCCCTCACCCGCCGCGAGCCAACGGGCATCGCGCAGGTTCGCGCTTCCAGCCGCGAGAGCCAGAGTCCAGCGGCGGTGCCGAGCGCCTCCGAACCGTGCCAGGTGTCCGAGTGCGACGACCGCGGTGGAGTCGGCGATGTCGCGACCAAGCCCCCCCAGAACAGGGTGGTTCACGAGCCCGACAATGGCGCTCCCCATCAGCACGCCCGGCAGCAGCATCCCCAGAAGTTGAACGATGAGAATCCCCCGAACGACCGCGCGGCCCCGGGCGGTCTCGGCACCGTACCAAGTGCAGAGGGCCAGCAGCACCATCGTTCCGCCAACACCGGCGGCGACCGCGAGACTGTCGGTGACCGATTGAGCGTGCTCGCCCCAGAAATCGCCGACCAGCCGCGAGTGTTTGAGCGATGTGGCGAAAAGGACAAGGGGAATGACGACCCCAAGCAACCAGGCGCCGAATGGAACCACTGCTGCCGTCGCCGGTGCCGATGGAATCTGCTGCAGCCGCGCGTCGTGGGGGTCGTCGGCGGTGAACCAGCGGCCCAAGGCCACGGCACCGACGATCGCAGCAACTACCAGTGGCCATGACGCCACCCAGGCGGCCGTCGACGCAGGTGACAGCGCAAGCTTCGCCCACAGGTCGATGGCAAGGGTGGGGATCACCGCCAGGTGAAGTGGAACAGCGGAGCCGAGCATCAACAGCGTGATCAGCGCGACGGTCGCGAGCAACGCCCCGCGCACCATTCGCGCCCGTTGCAGGAGCCCTTGCCACCACCCCGCCCCAGACAACGTGAGATGGTCCAGGTGCTCCTGTTCGATCCGGCGGACCGGCCCGAGCAGCGCGACGGTCGCCAGCGGCCAGCACCAGAGGATGAGCCCGCCCACGGCGAGCGACTGGCCGAACAGCACGTTCAGAGCCGGGGGCCAGCGGTTGACGACCTCGCCGATGAGCGTTCCCGGAGCCCGGGCGAGCCCGAACCCGGCATATGCCAGGTAGCTCGGCATGAGCATCGGGGTGACGAGCAGCACCATCGCTGGCGCGAGCGGCGGTCGAAGGGGCGGAGGAACCAGGCGGTCGGCCATGCCAAGGCCGCTGAGCCGATCGCGATGACAACCGGAATGGCGAGCGTGACAATCAGCAGCGTGATGGGCGGGGCAGGGTTTCCACCAGGTGCCGCTGCGCCGGTGGTCGCGATCGCGGGACCCGGCCACGCCATCCGCAATAACACCCCTGCGAGGGGGATCGCGACGGTCGTTGCGGTGATCGCCGCGACCACGGACAGAGCGACGGTGCGCATCCGGTTCACGCGGCCATGTCCGTGGAGTACATAAGAGATGAAGGACTCACGCCAGCTCAGTCTACCGAACGCGTCGGCCCAGTACTCGGTTCGTGCGCGTACGACGCCGGTTCAAGCAAGAACAAACCCCGATCGTGCAGAATCGCCTCCGAGAGAATCGGTCGACAACGCGGTATCATCTTCCCTGATGGCCGTTTCATCCGCCCGCACCCGTTCCAGTCGCTCGCGCCGCCCAACTGGCGGCAAATCCAAGGCCGGGAACGGGGGGGAAGGGGCAAACCTGAGCGTGTTTAAGGCTCGGCTGTCGGCCGCGGCCAGTGGAGCGGTGGGGGCCGGGGTTGATGCGCTGCTGGTGACCGACCCGCTGGATGTCGGCTATCTCACGGGTTTCCTGGGGGGTGACTCCTTCCTTCTCTTAGGCGGGAAGACGCCGACCATCATCAGTGACGGCCGGTTCGCCGAGGAGCTTGAGCCGCTGGGGAAGAGCGGGCTGTGCCGGGTGTTCATCCGCACAAACCCCATGTTCGATGCAGTGGGCGAGGTCGTCGTCAAGGCGGGCGTCCGCAAGCTGGGCATCCAGGCGGACAACCTGACCTTGTCGCGCTGCGGCTTCCTGGCCAGTCGCTGCAAAGGTGGGGGGGTGAAGCTGGTCGAGACGGCCGGGCTGATCGCGAACCTGCGCGTGGTGAAGGACGCCGAAGAGATCGAGAAGCTCGTCAAGGCGATCCAGATCCAGGAAGAGGCGCTGGAAGTTGCGCTGGACAAGCTCGGCTCGCTGCTGCGCAAGAAGACGCCGGTCACCGAGTCGCATTTCGCCGCGATCCTCGAATTCGAGATGAAAATGCGCGGCTCGCCCGAGACGAGCTTCGGCACCATTGCCGGTAGCGGCCCCAACGGCTCGCTGCCGCACTACCGCGCGGGTCCGGCGGCCATCAAGCGCAACATGCCGCTGCTGATCGACTGGGGTGCGACGTTCGAGGGGTACCACGGCGACATGACGCGCGTGGTCTGCTTCGGGTCGTGGCCGAAGGAGATCGCGAAGGTCTATGAGATCGTGCGCGTGGCACACGAACTGGCCGCGGCGAACCTTGCGCCGGGGCGATCGGGCAAGGAGATCGACGCGATCGCGCGCGAGCACATCACCGACGCGGGGTACGGCAAGGAGTTTGCGCACTCGCTCGGTCACGGCATCGGTCTGCAGATCCACGAGGACCCGCGCCTGTCGCACATGGGCGCAGCGGTCGAGATGCAGGAGGGGATGGTGGTGACGGTTGAGCCGGGCATTTATCTGCCGGGCGTGGGGGGTGTGCGTCTTGAGAACGACTATCTGATCACGCGGGGCGGCGCACGCAACCTGTGCACGCTGCCGATGGACATGAAGTGGGCCACGCGCCGGTGACGCTCGCGCGTCGCTTTCGCGTTGCCCTGTGAGGGTTTGACATGATCGACATCCGTAAGCTGAAAGAACTGGTCCGCCTCATGGTCGAGAACGAGCTCAGCGAGCTCAACCTGCAGGACCAGCAGGAGACGGTGCAGGTCAAGCGCGGCAGCGCCGGCGTACCGATGGTCGCCGTCGGCGGCCAGCAGGTGCACGTGCCCGTTTCGCGCGCCGCGTCGGCCGATGATGACGGCGACGGCCCGGCCGCGCCCGCAGCAAGCAGCGGTGGCGGTGGTGGAGACAGCGAGGCCGGTCTGGTCGCGGTGGTCAGCCCGATGGTGGGCACGTTCTACGGCAGCCCCAAGCCTGATGCGCCGATGTTCGCCAAGGTCGGCGACAACGTCTCGCCCGACACGACCGTCTGCCTCGTCGAGGCGATGAAGGTCTTCAACGAGATCAAGGCCGAGACCAGCGGCACGATCGTGAAGTGCCTGGTGCAGAGCGGCAGCGCCGTCGAGTACGGTCAGAAGCTGTTCCTCGTCCGGCCGGCGTGAAGAAGGGCCGAGGTGTGAGGGCCGAGGGCCGAGTGAGCAGCAGATGAGCAGCGACACCGCTATTCGGAGCTTTCGCGATCTCATCGCCTGGCAAAAGGCGTATGCGCTGGGCTTGTGCGTCGTCCGCAGCCTTTCTTCGTTTCCACAAGAGGAGCGGTTCGGTTTGGCTCTTCAGCTCCGTCGCTGCGGTGTTTCAGTCCCGTCGAATATCGCAGAGGGGTTCGGCCGCGGAAGCCGCGCCGATTACATCCGGTTTCTGTACATTGCTCGCGGTTCGTTGTACGAGTTGAATACGCAAGTGTCGTTCGCCGCCGATCTTGGCTACGTCCCGGAGAAGACCGCCTCGGGCTTGCGAGAGCAGATCGATGAATGCGAACGTGTCCTCTGGGGCTTGATCAGAGCTCTGGAATCTTCAACCTGAGTCTTCGCCTTTGGCCTTTCCTCGGCCCTCGGCCCTCCAACCTCGGCCCTTCCCATGTTTACCCGCGTCCTGATTGCCAATCGTGGTGAAATCGCCCTCCGTGTCGTCCGCGCCTGCCGCGAGCTGGGGATTGAGTCGGTCTGCGTCTACAGCGAGGCCGACCGCGATGCTCCGTACCTCAAGCTCTGCGATCAGGCCATCTGCATCGGGCCCGGGCCGGCGAAGGAGAGCTACCTCAACATCTCCCGCATCATCGCCGCGGCGGAGATCGCCGACGTCGACGCCATCCACCCCGGCTACGGCTTCCTGAGCGAGCGTGCCGAGTTCGCGCAGGCCTGCATGGACTGCAAGATCGAGTTCATCGGACCGACGCCGACCGCGATGGCGCGGCTCGGTGACAAAGTGAGCTGCAAGAACGCCGCGAAGGAGGCGGGCGTGCCGGTGTTCCCCGGTTCGCCCGGCGCGATCGAGGATCCTGAGGAGGCGGTGAAGGTCGCCAACAAGATCGGCTACCCGGTCATCATCAAGGCGAGCGCCGGTGGCGGCGGTCGCGGCATGCGCGTCTGCCACAACGAGATCAGCCTGCGCAGCAACCTGCAGGCGGCGAGCACCGAGGCGCAGGCCGCGTTCGGCAACGGCGCGGTCTTCATCGAGAAGTACCTCGAGCACGCCCAGCACGTCGAGATCCAGGTGATCGGCGACAAGCACGGCAACGCGATCCACCTGTGGGAGCGCAATTGCAGCGTGCAGCGTCGGCACCAGAAGCTGATCGAGGAGGCGCCGAGCCCCGGCATCAGCCGCGAGACCATTAAGCCCATCTGCGAGGCGGCCGTCAACCTGATCAAGCAGGCCAAGTACCACGGCGCTGCGACGTGCGAGTTCCTCATGGAGGAGCGCGACGGCAAGCAGAACTTCTACATGCTCGAAGTGAACACGCGTGTGCAGGTCGAGCACCCGGTGACGGAGATGATCACCGGCGTCGATATCGTCAAGACGATGATCCGCGTCGCCGCGGGCGAGAAGCTGCCGTACCAGCAGAGCGACATCAAGGTGAACGGGCACGCCATCGAGTGCCGCATCAACGCCGAGGACCCCGCGCGGAACTTCATGCCCCAGCCGGGCAAGGTCGACCTGTGGCAGCCCCCGGGCGGCCCGGGCGTCCGCATGGACACGCACGTGGTCACCGGTTACACCGTGCCGAAGTTCTACGACAGCATGGTCGCGAAGCTGATCGTGCACGACGACAGCCGCGAGCAGTGCATGGTGCGCACGGCGCGGGCGCTGCGCGAGTTCAACGTCGGGCCGATCAAGACGACGATTCCGCTGCACTCGCGGTTGATGGAGAACACCGACTTCAAGAAGGGTGGGGTAGATATCCACTTCCTAGAGCGGTTGCTCAAGTAAGGGATCGAGGGACCGAGAAGAGGGCTGAGTTGGAAGCTGGATAGCGAGAGGCCATGCCGCCACCTCCATTCCTTGAAACGCGCGAACTCGGCCGAATGCCGCTTGTCACCTTCGGGCCGGGCTCGCACTACTACGAGTATGTCCGTGTCAGCCCCCGCGGCCCGCAGTACACGCTCACGTTCATGGTGCGGCCGCCCAATACGCTCATAGCCGATCCCACTGCGCTTGCCGCTGATGTGGAACGCTTCTGGCGTCAGCTCTGGTCCTCGCTGGACCGCCTAGCGGAACTCGGTGAACCTTTGGTGATCGAGCAGATGCACAAGGTTGCCGAGTCCGGAGAAGCTCTGCCTGACGCAAGAGCGCTCCTCGCCGCTGACCGCCTGTACGTCATCGAGTACGACGCGACACCTGGCTTGCCCGCGCCGTGCAGGCTGACGTTCAACGCGCACGAGTTGGAGTGCCGCGAGATCCTCTCCGTCAAGACGACCGCCGACCTTCACCCGGTCGTCGTCCAATTTGATGGGTAATAGCCAGCGGAGCCCCGACCGGCAGGGAGGGGGGCGGCGCTCCGTCAGCAACTGCGCGGGCACGAATCACGCCAAACACGTAAGGCAGAAGGCGATTTGGAGATGACGTGGGGGCGGCCGCACGCCTGGTTACCGGAGACACACGAGCCCCCACGTGAGGCGGCACAAGGGGGTTTTGTGTGTGCCACGACCGTCGTTTTCGACAGTCGTGGTTCGGGGTTCGATCTTTAAGGCGGCACGACTCTCCAGAGCGAGAGTGGTGGCACGGGAGAGTCGCGCCACGCTCCCTGAGCGGCGGCATGTCAGTGCCGCCAGCTGGCCTTCAATCAGCTCGATGCAGCGTTCGTCGGCCCTGCCGGGCCGGAGTTGTGTGGGAGTGTGGTGCCGGCAGGTGAACCCAACCGGCTGGGGTCGTGCGTCCTCCGGAGGATTATGCACCAACGCGCCTCCCCTCCCCGGAGGGGAGGGGCCGGGGGTGGGGTTTTCTCGTCTTCAAACACCGCGTGAAGCTCGTTGTGGGCGGCGCGACATACACCGCCATCGGTGCGCAACAGATACACGAACCCCACCCCCTACCCCTCCCTCCGGGGAGGGGAGTTCGAGACAGCAAGCTTCGTTGTTGATGCATGATCCTCCTTTGTGGCGGGCCTGAGCCATGTACTCCGCCCTCATTGTGAAGGCAGATTTACATCAAGCGATCTTGCGGAGAGGCGAACACCAAGTACACTTTTTCTCAGCGTCGGGAAGGAGCGATCACATGCAATTGCCTGTGTTTGTCGGACGTGCCGCTGTTGTTGCCGCGTGTTGGCTCGCCTGCTGGTCGGCAGGTGCGCAAGCGCAGGTGGTGCCGCTCGGCCGCTCGAGCCACCTAGTAAGCAACACGAGCGATGGCAGCACCCCCGCTCACGTCGATGAGACGTATGCCACCTGGGCGTCGGACTCGCACACGTGGCCTGCGGCGCACGAAACGATCACGCTTGGCGCGAACTCCATCGATGTTGCCGCGGGGGTTGACGGGTATAGCTACTACAACCAGATGCAGCACTACGGCTGGACGAGCATTGGGAGCTACACCGGCGACTTCACGTTCCGGCTGGACAGTCCCGCTTCGTACACGCTGAGCGGGTACCTGTCGACGTACGCCGGGTTGGCCACGCTGCGGCTGTACAACGTGGAGACCGGCGTCGACATCTACACGCTGACCGGCGGTCCATTCGTCCCGCCGTTTTCGATCACCGGCAATCTGCCGGCTGGGCAGTACTCGCTGCACATCGGTGCGCAGGGATATGGCATGGAGGGTGGCGCCGGCGGGGTCAACCTTACGACCAACCTGACGTTCACGCCGACGCCCGGCGGTATGTCATTGGCCGCGGCAGCTGCGTTTGCAGGGGCCCGTCGTCGTCGTCGTCGACATGGCTGATCACGGCGACCCGATCGTTTTCGATGTGGCCGAGATTGAGAGGGCTATCTCCGCCGCTCCCACATGCTCTTGAGCGGCGTGACGAGCAGCGTCATCACGGCGCGGCCTTTCGGTTGGTCGGGGTCGTTCTCCTCTTTCCCCTTGATCACCACTGCGATCGGGCGCGGCTTCTCGCCGGAGGTGTTGGGGTCGAAGCAGCTCGCCAGCGCGTAGCGGCCGTTCTGGGCGAACGTCTCGATCGAGCCGCGGTCGGCGATGATCTCGAGGATGAGCTTGTCGTTCTCCAATTCCACCTTCACGTCGCCCAGTGCGTGCAGCGTTTTGTCGGCGACGGTGTAGCGGATCGGCTGGCCGAAGACCTCCAAGCCGACTTCTTCAAGGGAGCCGGGCTCGATGGTGGCCTGGATGTGGTACGCCTCGGCGTTGAACTCGATGAGCGAGCCGTTGACCGTGGGCACGTCCGATTTGGAGTACGCCGTGATGGCCTGCGGGTTCCCGTCGTGCAGCGTTTGGAGCTGAGACACCGGATTGCGGAAGAGGCGTGGGCCATCGGGCGTGCTTTTGAGCGTCACACGCGTGGGGAAGCTCATCTGCTGGTTGAACGGCATGTCCTTGCGGCGCGGGCCGCGCATCCAGGCGATCTGCGTGCGACCCTTCTGATCTGTGGAGAGGTCGCTGTAGCTCTGCACGGCGTAGAAGTTGCGGCCGAAATCGGTCTGCTTGACCCCGCCTTCGGGCTTGAACATGCGGCCGTCGAACGTGCCCACGAGGTAGCGTGCGTCCGCGGCGGTGAAGACCCAGCGCATCTGCGTCTTGTCGCCGTTGAGCGGGAGGGGGAAGAAGTCGGGGCACTCCGAGCAGCCGGGCATCTCGAGGTCTTGCAGCTTGGTCCAGTGCTTGAGGTCGGGCGACTCGTGCAGGCTGAAGCGGCTGCCGTCTTCGTAGAGAGCGACGATCCAGCGTTTGGTCGGCGGGTACCAGATGATCTTGGGGTCGCGGTTCTCCGCCGCGATGTGCGGGATGACGGGGTTGCCCGCGAACTTGGTCCACGTACGGCCGTTGTCGTTGCTGAAGGCGAGGCACTGTGTGAAGGGCTTGCCCTTCGACTCGGGCGACTGGCCGCCCGCGGCGGTGTACATCGCGACCAGCGGCGGTGAGGCGGACTTGCTCTCGTCGCGGAAGCTTGTTGTGTTGAGCCAGTCGACGGCCGCGGAGCCGGAGTAGATGGTGCCGAGGGCGTCGGGCGTGATGGCGTTGTCGAGCTGCGTCCAGCGGACGAGGTCCTTGCTGACGGCGTGCCCCCAGGTCATGTCGCCCCACTCGATGCCGTTTGGATTGTGCTGGAAGAAGAGGTGGTACTCGCCGGCGAAGTAGACGAGGCCGTTGGGGTCGTTGAGCCAGTTCTTTTGGCAGTGAAGTGCACGAGGGGGCGGAGGGGCTCGGTATAGGGGGCGGGGGAGGTGGGGGGCGTGGGAGTGGGTGGTTGTGCGAAGGCGGTGGTCGCGAGAACGCCGAGCGATGCAAGTGCGAAGCGAGCTGTTGTCGTCATGTGGGCTCCTTGCTGATGCTGCGCGGGGCGTGTTCGTGAGGGCCCAGTCGCCCAGGCTTGCGCCAGGGCCTCGTTTGATTACCGCTCGATGCTTGCCTCCCAGCCGTCGTATTCGCCGCCGTGTTTTTCCGCGAGCGCGTCCATCGTGCGTGAGGTCATCAGCACCGCCGGCTCGTACGGCACCGTGCGGGTCTCGGCGATGCACGAGTACCGCGGCTTGGAGAACAGACGCTTCAGCAGCGATGGCTGCGGCGCGCGGTGGGTATTGACAGGACCGTACCCCTGTGCGCGAAGGTCCGCCGCGGCTGCATCGGCGGCCTGCAGCGACGGGAAGTAGAGGTAGTGGACCGTGTGGGCGGGCTTGGAGAGGTCGGCGCCTGCAGAGGCCATGGCGGCGAGGACGGCACGGTCACCCGCGGGGTCGGGCATGAGGGTTCCTCCTTGGGGCGAGCAGCGTACCACGAATCTATCGCGCGATGACGGTCGTACCCTCATCCCATGCAACAGCAGCCCACGCTCCCCCAGCTCAGCCACCAGTTCACGCGCTTCGCCGGCGAGGTTCAGCAGACCTTCGGCGCCCTCGCCAACAACGTGCTGACGCTGAAGAAGCGGCTCTATGAGATGGAAGCGGTGCAGGAGCTCGCGGGCAACAACAAGAAGCCGCGCAGGAGGCCGGAGTTCCGTTCGCAGCACGGCGAGGATTGTGCGCTGTGGGAGATCCTCGACCGCCAGACGAGCGGGTTCTATATCGAGGCGGGGGCATTCGACGGGCGGTCGTTCGCGGTGACAAACGCCTTTGACGCGATGGGGTGGGACGGGCTGCTGGTGGAGGCGATCCCCGCTAAGGCGGAGGAGTGCCGTAAGAACCGGCCCGATGCGCGCGTCGTGCAGGCGGCGTTGGGCGCTCAGCACGGGGGAGCGGTGAAGTTCCATATGACGGACGACGCGTTCGGCGGCATGCTGTCGTACGTCGACCCGAACACCGACCACGGCCGCAAGGCGGCGGCGTCCGGTACGCAGATCACCAAGGTGGACGTCCCGCTGACCAGCCTGAACGAGCTGCTGAAGGACCACACCGGTTCGATCGACGTGGCAGTGATCGACGTTGAGGGTGGCGAGCCGGAGGTGCTCAAGGGGTTCGACCTCAAGCGGTTCAAGCCGCGGGTGATGCTGATCGAGGACAACGACCTGCGCGACGGCTCGGCGGTGATTCGGCACATGGCTGCGGAGGAGTACCACTTGCTCGGGCACGTGGAGATGAACCGCCTCTACCTGCACAAGAGCGAGACGGAGACGCTGGCACGGCTGGGGTTCAGGGCGCGGTGAACGAGGATGGGTTTCGGTAGCAGACCGGTGCGCCCCTTTTTATACGGGGCCTGCGAAGGAGTTGAACATGGGCTGGGGACGCATGTTGCTGCTTGGAAACGTCGGACAGCAGATGGACCTGGACGACGTCCAGGCGGACTTGTTGAATCTGCGGCGCGAGCTGAACGGGCTGCACGGCTGGGGCACCGCCAACGCCGAAGTCGACCGGAAGCAGAACGAACGCATTCGTGACTTGCAGAAGGCCAACGACGAGCTGCGACTGTGCGTTGCGACGTTGGCGCGGCTGCTGGTGAGCAAGGGCGTGGTGTCGCGTGACGAGCTGCTGACGCTGGTGAGCGCTATCGAGAAACCTGATTAACTCCGTTCGCCGGCGGCACAGTCTTCCGTCGGCCGTTCCACAGTCCGCACTCCGAGCAGGCGACCAGCTCGAAGGCGCGGCGGCCGCTTCCATCGTCGTGTTCAGGCAGTTGATCAAGTGTGTAGCCGCACCCTGCGCACACGCCTCGTTCCGCCCGCTTCGCCTGTCGGTAGACGCGGAACTGGTACGGCCCCAGCACGCCGACGAGCGCGATGGGCACGCTGCCGCAGGCGCCGATCAGCGACCAGCCTGAAGAGAGATGCTTCGAGCTGATATACAACAGGACGGCCGCGCAGAGGAGCACAGTGAGCCACGCGAACTCGAAGCGAGTGAACGAGTTCTCCACCGGCGCCGCGCGACCCGCGATCAGCGCCGGCGATGCACTCGCCGCAAGGGGGCGTGCACCGATGGCGGCATCGCGAGTTCTTGGTCACGGCCATCGATTGAGTCTATGAGATTCTTCCGGCAGACAGAGGGGCGCCCACCTCTCCACAGGGGGTTTGGCAGACAACGCCGGAACATTGGTCCGCGGCGGCCAAAGATGGGCCTATGCGTACCCCCTTCACCTGCTTCGGCCTCGTCACCGCCACGCTCATCACCGCCGCGGCGGTCGCTGCTCAACCCCCGGCGACTGCTCCGGATGTCCGCAGGACCGACCCCAGCGGCACGCAGCTCTTTGATGCGCTGCAGATCAAGCCGCCGCGCACGCAGGTCGCTGCCGTCGGTAAGCGCTACGCGTTGCTGGTGGGCGTCGAGCAGGCGGAAGTGGGGGGCACGAAGCAGAACCCTCTCGCCGAGTGTCCTGGCGACTCGATCGCCATGGGCGCTGCGCTCACGGCCGCGGGGTATGAGTGTGTCGTCATCAACGACGGCAGCGACAACCAGGGGAAGATCGAGCCGGGCCGCACGATGCCGACCGTCGCCAACTGTCGCGCCGCGGTGCAGAAGCTCTGCGCACAGGCCGGTCCCAACGACCAGGTGCTGATCTACTTCTCCACCCACGGGATCATCCTGCCGGGCAAGAACGGTCTTGATGGACCTGCCATCCTCGCGATGAACGATGGCGCGCTCAAGATCGACGACGTCAAAGCCGCGATGGCGGGCAGCAAGGCCCTCACTCGCATCCTGCTGCTGGACTGCTGCCGCGACAACAAGGCGTTCGCGCCCAAGGTGAGCGAGTTCCGCGACGTGCACGTCGTCTCCGCCTGCCGGCCCGAAGAGATCTCGATGACCGGCAACCACGGTCTGAGCATCTTCACCGAGGCGTTCGTCGCCGGAATCACCGACTGCCGCGCCGACCGGTACAAGGACGGCCAGATCGAGCTCGACGAGCTGCTGAGCTTCGTGATCGACGAGGTTCCCAAGCGGGCCCGCGAGCGCGACGCCAAGGCGAGCCAGAACCCCACCCGCACGGTCGTCGACCCGCGCACGGTCAACCCCATCATCGCTTCCTGTTCGCGCGAATCCATCTTCGATGGCCTTGTGCCAACCGCCATGCAGGGTCCCGTTCAGGCCCTGCCGCGCAACGACTTGGTCCTGTCCGGCTCGATCGCCGGCAAGATCGCCATCGGCATGAGCGAGGCCGAGATGGCCGCCGCCATGGGACGCGCTCCCGACGACGCCGCCAACTGCGACAAGGATCCGAGCGGCGACGGCCTCGCCATGTACATGAACACGCCCAAGAAGGGCGACACCGTGTTCGTCTTCTTCGGCAACAAGAAGGTCAACCGCGTGTTCCTGATGTACGAAAAGCTCTGCGACGGCGAGTTCGACGCCGCCAAGACTCGGGCTGCTCTCGCGAAGCTCCTCGACGGAAAGGACCTGACGGAGATCGGCGCCGTCATCGGCCAGCCGACCGCCAAGGAACTCTTCGCCAAACTCGGCTGCCCCAAGAGCGGCCTGATGTACGGCCAGGACAACGAGTCGGGATCGGTCAGCTATGACGACGTGCCGCTCCCGGGCCAGCAGCTGACCTTTCTGCTCAAAGAGGGCAAGGTCACTGATATCCACCTCCACCCCATGCCCAAATGGGCCAAGTAAGTTCGTGATCTCACGGGCGGGCAAAAACACCCCAACCCGGGCTGTTTTTCTGTCTCGACCCCGCTTCTTGCCTTTCTCAGTGTGTCTGTACCAGCGTGGTAAACATGCCTTTCCGGCGTGCCGCGCCAATGATGCTGTATGCACCAGTCCCCCCAGTTCCGCGGCGCATTTACGGCCATCACCACCCCCTTCACCGAGGACGGCTCGGCGATCGACTTCGATGTGCTCAAAGAGCAGATCAAGTTCCAGGCACAGGGCAAGGTGACGGGCGTGATCCTCGCGGGCACCACCGGTGAGAGCCCCACACTCGAGACTGAAGAGTGGCGCTCGCTCATCACCCGCGGTACGATGATTGCCCACGAGTGCGGCATCCTCGCCGTCGCCGGCACGGGTAGCAACAGCACCCACCATGCCTGCGAGATGCAGAAGTTTGCCGCCAAGGCCGGCGCCGACGCCGCCCTTTGCGTCAACCCCTACTACAACAAGCCGGTTCAGGAAGGTCTGTACGCCCACTTCATGGCACAGGCCGACGCGGCCGCGCTGCCGGTGATCCTGTACAACGTCCCCAGCCGCTCGGGCGTCGCGCTCGCGCCCGACACCGTCGGCCGCCTTGCCAAGCACCCCAACATCAAGGCGATCAAGGAAGCGACCGGCTCACTCGACTCGGCCAGCGAGATCCTCGTCAAGGCCCCCAACATTGCTCTTCTCTCCGGCGACGACTCGCTGACCCTCCCCTTCGCCTCCGTCGGTGGTGTCGGCGTGATCAGCGTCGTCAGCAACATCATGCCCGAACGGATCACGGCGCTCTGCAACGCCTTCCTGAGCAACCGCTGGGCCGACGCACTCAAGATCCACCGCGAACTGCTGCCGGTTTGCAAGGCGATGTTCGTCGAGACCAACCCCATCCCGGTCAAGGCTGCGATGAAGCTGCTCGGCCGCGATAGCGGCGTGCTGCGCCTGCCGATGACCGCCGCGAACGAATCAACGGTCCGGACGCTTGAAGGCGTCCTGGCGAAACTTCGCCAGCCCGCCGGCGTCTAAGCCTTCGGCGGTCCGTTCGTCGGCGTCAAGCTTCTGGAGTTCTTCGGCACGCCAGCTCGGATAGAGCAGCCGGCGCGGTGGTCCTTTGATCATCAAGAGAAGGCTTGGGATGCCGAACAGGCAGAATCCTTTGATGGCATTGGAGAGCGTCGCAGAACCTGGACCCGGCTGTTGATTAGGTGTTGGCGAGAGGATCTCAACGACCACGTACGCGAAGTACGCCACGAAGATGATCGCGCCTACGCCGCGCCAGGCAAGTTTGGCTGCGGAAGGTTGTGCCCACTGTGTGACAATACCGCAGAGCAGGAGCACAATGAGCAGGGACATGACGGCCCAGAATGCGAGTGGGTTAGGGGCAGTCGACGCTCCCATGAACGCGACTGCCAGAAGGCACGCAATGGTGAGTGCGCAAGAGATAGTGATGATCCAACGCATGTCGCGATGATAACAGATTCTGTGGCCACAGCCGTGTCGTATTTCGGTACGCTCTCCGCGTGCAGGATCGGGTGAGCAACACGGTCAATCGGCGCGGCCTTTATGCCTTTGCCGCTATCGCGGCGGGCATTGTGCTCGCGGACCAGCTGCCGACAGTTCATCCGGCGGTCTGGTTCGCCGCGGCGTGCGTGACGCTGGCCTGCTCTGCCATCTTGCCACGTAGAGCCGCTCGCTCGCTCCTCGCCACTGCCGCGCTGCTGCTTGGCGCCGGTTCGATGTCGGCGCGAGTCCTCACAGCCCCTGCGGAGAGACTCACGGGAGTCGCCGATGGCGTGCTGCTGATCATCCGCGGCACGGTCGGCTCCTCGCCCGCTCCAACTCGCCAGTCGGACACCTGGGAACCTCTGCGCCACGGCGCCGGCCAGCTCACTCGCTTTGAACTCGCCCTGAGCGCCGTTCAGAGCGGTGGCGAATGGTCGCCCGCGAGCGGCCAGCTCTCGATCTTCGTGCGCGGCGGCGCATTGCCCAGGCTCGAACCGGGATCGCAAGTCGAAGTCATTGGCCACTACAGGTCCGTGCGCGGACCGGCCAACCCCGGCGAACGCGACGCTCGCCGCTGGGCGGCGCAAGAAGCTCGCTGTGGCTGGCTGACGGTTGAATCTCCTGATGCGGTACAGGCCGCCACGGAAACTCCCGGGCCGCTCGTTCGTGCTCGCGCGTGGGTGACTGGAACGCTCGTCACTCTCCACGCGAGAGCCGATGAGGCGCTCACAGCGGCTACAGGCGAGGCCGACGACGAACCCGGCCAGCAGAGCCGCGCCCTCCTCCGCGCCATGCTCATCGGCGATGAAGACCCCGCCGTCCGCCCGGTCTCCGACGACATGTCGCGCCTGGGGATCGTCCACATCCTCTCGATCAGCGGCTTCCATCTTGTGCTCGTCGCGATGATCGTCGTCTTCCTCATCCGACTCACCGGCGACCGCGGCGTGTGGGAGTACGCTCTTGCCGCTGCGGGAATCGGCCTCTACCTGCTCATCGTTCCCGCACAAGCGCCGGTCGTGCGCTCGGGCGTGATGGTGCTGGCCCTGCTGCTCACCGAGGCGTGCGGCCGACGCTACGACCGTCTCAACATCCTCGCGTGGACCGCCTGTGCCCTCGCTCTTTGGAGGCCGCTGGACATCTACTCACCTGGTTTCCAGCTCTCATTCGGTGTGACGGCCGTGCTCATTTGGCGTGCTTCTGACTGGACCGATGCCGTGAAGGCCAGCGGATGGCTGGGCATGCCGGGCGTGAAAGGCCGCGTCCGCACGCCGGCGCCCACCTTCCGCGATTGGCTGACCGACCACCTCGCCGGCCTCACTGTTGCCACGGCGCTCGCGTGGTCCGTCTCCGCCGCAGTCGTCGCGTGGCATGTCGGCGTGCTGTCGCTGCTCGGTGTCGTCGCCGGCATCGTGCTCACGATCCCCTCGATCGCGGCGATCGCCCTTGGCTTTATCGCGATGCTCGCATCCCTGCTCTGGCGGCCCGCCGGCGAGACCGTCGGTAACGCCGCGGTCTTCTTCAGCGATCTCACCGTTCGCGGCTCTCATCTCGCAGCCCAGATGCCCGGTGCGGCGATCCCGCTCCCGCACGTGCCGCTTGCGTGGACCGTTGCAACCACCTGCGTCGCGGTGGCAGCCGTCGCTCCGGGCGGATGGCGCCGGGTCGGTGTCCGCGTCGCGACACTCGTCTGCACGCTCTGGCTCGCGGGCATCCTGATCTTCGCGGGTCTCCCCCTGACCAGGCCGATGCTCGACCGCTTTGCGCTCCCTAAATCGTCCGCATCACTCCTCCAAGCGCTCGATCAGGCCGTGTTCATCGACCCCGGCTCCGCCTCCAAAGCGAGCGGTGCGTTCACCCTCCGCCGCGCCGCAAGCGCCTGTGGCGCGTGGCACACCCGTACCGCCGTCATCACCGGCCCGCAGACCGAGCGATTCGACCACCTCCCCGAGCTCGTCCGGCCCCTGGGGATCGAGACCGTGCTCGTTCCACCCGGCTTCCTCGATCTCGCCGATGGACGGCCCGACGGCGATCAGGACCGGCTGCTTCGCGCACTGAGGCGACTCGGCGTGACCGTCCGCACGCTCGAGCCCGAGCAGGCCCTCAGCATCGGCGACCTTTCGCTGGCGATCGAGTCCCCGGGCGTCCTGCGCATCACCCGTGGCAGTGGCCGGCCACAGCGAGTGACGCTGGAACCTCTGGAACAAGCCGAGCACTTTGAGATTCCCTCCTGAACCTGACGCCGCCGCGTCCGTACCATCCGCTGACGATGCGCAAGCACGCCCGAACCGCGCTCATCATGCTGCTGCTGGGGCTGTTCACCAGCGCCGCGAGCGTCGTTCTCATCGCGTACTGGCCGCGCAAGTCGCTCAACGAGGCGAGCTACGAACGCATCGACCGCGACCGAGACCCGCGCGCCGGCGAGGGCCGTGGCTTCCTCTCAACCTGGTACGGCACGGGCTTCGGCTTCTCCATCGCCTCCGGCACCGCGAGCCAGCAGTTCATCCTCGGCGGGTACAACTACGGCACTAATACCAGCAAGCTCTCGTGGTCCGAGCACGTCGCCCGTCGCGCAGCGCCCTGGCTCGTGACTGGGAACGACGGCGAACCGTGGCCGCCCGACGGCACGCACCGTCAGGTCCGTGTCCTCCGCGTCGGCTGGCCCTTTGCAATGCTCGAAGGCGAGTGGACGCAGACGCTCCGTGCCCCGCGCCCCGTTGCGCCCGGCGACGATGTGAACGATCCCGCCGACGAGGCGCGAAACATCATCACTACGCGCAACTGGCTGCAAACCAAGACGATGTGGTCCAGCTTCGGCGGTTGGGCCTACGTGAACGCCCCAAACTGGCTCCGCGGTAGCCGTCTGGGCTCCATGCTCCTGAACAAGACTCAGCTCGAAGCAATCCCAACCAGCCCCCTGTGGGCCGGTGTCATCGCGAACACGCTCTGCTTCAGCCTCTGCTGGTGGGGCGCAACTGCAGCCTTCGGCAAGGCCCGCCGCGCGATCCGCCAAGCCCGCACCCGAGGTCGTTGCACTCAGTGCGGCTACTCAAGGACCGGCCTCGATCCGGATGCCCCCTGTCCCGAATGTGGAAATGCCCCGGGCGGGATTCGAACCCACGACCTGTGGTTTAGGAAACCACCGCTCTATCCAGCTGAGCTACCGGGACGCTGGGGGATGGTACGGTGGAGGCAAAGTGAACGGGAAAGTGAAAGTGAAGAAAAGGCAGGGAGGCCCGCGGGGTTGAGGGTCTTTTTTCACTTTCCCGTTCACTTTCACTTTGTCCTACTATCGGCCCCCATTTCCCGCGGAGTTTCGCCATGGAAGCCGGTATCGTCGGTCTGCCCAACGTCGGCAAGAGCACCCTCTTCAACGCCCTCACCAACGCCGGTGTGCTCGCCGCCAACTACCCCTTCGCCACCATCGAGCCCAACGTCGGCATCGTCCCCATCCCCGACGAGCGGCTCGGCATCATCCAGTCGTTCATCAAGACCCAGAAGGTCATCCCCGCGGCTCTGAAGCTGGTGGACATCGCCGGCATCGTCCGCGGCGCGAGCACGGGTGAGGGTCTGGGCAACAAGTTCCTCAGCCACATCCGCGAGGTCGACGCGATCCTGCACGTGGTCCGCTGCTTCGAGAACGCCGCGGGCGGTGAAGAGATCACGCACGTCGACGGCAAGGTCGATCCGATCCGCGACATCGAGACGATCGAGACCGAGCTGATCATCGCCGACCTGCAGACGATCGAGTCGTCGCTCAGCAAGGCCGAACGCGCCGCCAAGAGCGGTGAGAAAGAAGCGCTCGCCCGCGCGAGCGTGCTGAAGAAGCTTGCGCCGGTGCTCGATCAGGGCAAGCCGGCCCGCGGTGTGATCGCCGGGCTGACCGATCCGGAGGAGATCAAGATCGTCAAAGGCCTGGGCATGCTCAGTGCCAAGAGCGTGCTTTACGTCGCCAACGTCGACGAGAGCGACGTGAACGGAGAAGGCCCGCTCGCATCGGCCGTGCGCAATGCGCTGCCGAAGAGGGCATGCAGGTCGTTCCCGTCTGCGCCAAGATCGAGGCGGAGCTGTCGATGCTCTCGCCCGAAGAGAAGCAGGAGATGCTCGGCGCGTACGGCATGAAGGAGCCGGCTCTCGCCGCCCTCGCCCGCGCCGCGTACAAGCTGCTGGGCTTGCAGAGCTACTACACCGCTGGTGAGAAGGAAGTCCGCGCGTGGACGGTCGCCGTCGGTGCGACGGCGCCGCAGGCCGCGGGTGTGATCCATACCGATTTCGAGAAGGGCTTCATCCGGGCAGACGTCTACTCAGTCGCCGACCTGCAGGCGCACAAGAGCGAGAAGGCGATCCGCGAAGCCGGCAAGATGCGGTCCGAAGGCAAGAACTACGTCATGCACGACGCTGACGTGTGCCACTTCCACTTCAACAACTAAGAGCCTTTAAGAGCCTCGTGCGCAAGCACGAGCATGACGCGCAAAAGCAACGCGGCCGCTCAAATGAGCGGCCGCGTTTGCTTTGGAGAATTGAACACACACAGCATTGCGGTGTCGGGCGCCGAGCCCTCGTGCTTGCGCACGAGGTTCTTCTCAGCGGCGCTTGCGACGCAGGCCCGTCAGGCCGCCGAGGCCCAGAGCCGCGGCCGCGCCCGGCGTGGGGACGGCCATGCGGAAGACCAGCGTCTCGCCGTAGCCCGAGCCGCCGTTGAACGGGTCGACCTGCTCGGGGTTGTTCACCCACATCCAGCGCGGCGCCTCGCCGATGCCGGGGATGAGGCCCCACGGCGACATGCCGTTGCCGCCGCCGACGGCGATGTTCTGCCAGAGGTTGTTGGCGTCGGCGTTGGTCAAGTGACCGATCAGCTCGGCTGCATCAGGCTCGGCGTCACCGTCGCCGCGGCTGATGAACGTGGGGTACACCTGCCAGCGCGAGTCGCCGGAGTGGTACGTGTCCGTCAGGCCCGTGATCTGGGCCATCAGGCCCTGTGCGACCGAGTCATCCGACCAGGCGACGATGTAGATGAACGCGCCCGAGTTGAACGAGTAGTCTTCCGGCTCCGACCAGTTGTACGTGCCGGGGTTGCCGCCCGAGCCCATCTCGTTGCGGCCCACCAGCGTGACCGACGAGTTGTCGCCGGTGTACAGCGCGTAGTGGTTGTCGGCCGTGATCTTCGCCGAGATGACGTCGGCGTTGGCGGCAGCGGCAAGGGCAAGAACGGCGGTCGCGGTCAGAATGGTCTTCATGGTTGTGCTCCTATTGAGTTGGCGTTCGCGTGTACGAGGCGGCGAACGCTGACACCAGGAACATCACATTCGATCGCGTCACCAGCCACGCGTTCGGGGCGCGCGGGGCCTGATGGGCCCCACCAGACGGCATGCGCGTCACGGCCCCCTTTTGCGGCGTGGTTATTGGTCGTCGGCCAGCCTGCGCACCACGTGATCCAGCCCCTCCACCACGCGGGCCATCCGGTCAAAGTCCATTTTGTCCGGCAGGTCCAGGCGCGTGTGGTAGTAGCGGTAGCGAAACGGCGCCGTGTCGGTCACCATCAGCGCCGGGTATCCAACGCGCCAGAACCCCCAGTGGTCGCTTGCGCCGACACCCGGCACGATCGACGGCAGCGCGGCCCCCATCGACGGAAACGCCGCGTGCTTGCGGAACAGGCCCACGCACTTGCGCACAAGCCCCGCCGACCTGCCGACGCCGATGAACGCGATGAAGTCGCCTTTGTCGCCGTAGAAGCGTTTCACCAGCGGCAGCGGATAGCGCTGCGAGCCAGGCTCGTCGCTGTAGCATCCGATCGTCTCGGGCGTCAGCATCGCGACGATCTTCTCGTTCTTGGCGCGGCATGCTTCGCCCATGACGTAGCTGCCCATGAACTCGGTCCAGAAGTAGGGCGGTTCTTCGTTGGCGAAAAACGCGAACCGCACCGTGCGCAACGGCCGTTTGCCGGCGACGAGCCGCCGCATCAGGGCCAGCGTCGCAGCGACGCCGCTTCCGTTGTCGTTCGCCGCGGGGCAGTGGCGCAGCGAGTCGTAGTGCGAGCCGACCAGCACGATCTCGTCCGGCCGCGACGACCCGCGGAGCTCGCCCCAGAGGTTCACGCAGGTGTAGCCGCGGCAGTCGTACGGCTGCAGGTGTACCTCCAGCCCGCACTTGCGGATCTGGTCGCCGAGCCAGAACTGCGCTTCCTCGTACTTCTCAGGAACGAAGCGATTCCGCTCGCCGATCGTGATCGATAGGTGCTCGACGTCCCGCCGCAGCTCTGCCGCGAGCGATTTCTGCGCGTCGGTCATTGCCGGCAGGGCGCCGGTGTGGGAGCGGCCCGGCATCTTCAGCCCGACGGCCAGTTGCCACGGGTTGCGAAGCAGGCCCAGGATCGTCGTCCACGGTGTGGAGACGGTCGGCAGGCGTTCGCCCTCTTGAGTCTTTCCGCGGATCACGACCACTTTATAGCCGAAACGTCACAAACCATGCGTTGAACCCGGGCCGACTTCCGACCGATAAGTACCTGATGACCGCCGCAGCCCCGACAACCTCCGCCACCGCCGTCGAGCCTTATGCGCTGGTGATGCGCCCGCTCCTGTTTGAGAAGGTCTGGGGCGGTCGCTCGCTCGCCTCGCTCGGAAAGAACCTGCCGCCGGGCGACAAGATCGGTGAGAGCTGGGAACTGGCCGACATGGGCTCGACCAGCGCTTCGGCGCGGGCGGCGGCTCGGCACGCTCGATCATTGAAAACGGCCCGCTGGCCGGGCGCACAATCGCCGATGCGGTCGCCGCGTGGGGCGGCAAGATGACCGGCGACCATCGCCTCAGCAAGTCGGGCGGGTTCCCGCTGCTGGTCAAGTTCCTCGATGCCTGCGAGAACCTCAGCGTCCAGGTGCACCCGTCACCGTCGTACGCCGCGACCCACGCCGACGCTCACCTCAAGACCGAGTGCTGGTACATCCTCCGTGCCGAGCCCGACGCCATGATCTACAAGGGGCTCAAGCCCGGGGTCACGCGCGACAGTCTCAAGGCACACCTGACCTCCGGCCAGATCGTCGGCGACATGATCGCCGTTCCCGCCATCCCAGGCGAGTGCCACAACCTCCCCAGCGGCACGGTTCACGCGCTGGGCGCAGGCGTTGTGGTCGCCGAGGTCCAGACCCCCAGCGACACCACGTTCCGGCTCTACGACTGGGGCCGCACCGGACGCGAGATCCACGTGGAGCAGGCCCTCGCCTGCACCGACTTGCCCAACACCGCTCCCCCGACGACCCGCCTGCGCGACGGCGAACGGTCCGCGCGTCTGGTGACGACTGAGTTCTTCACCCTCGACGAGCACGACGTCCGTCCAGGTGACGCGATCGCCATCGGCGATGGCAACGGCCCCGCCGTGCTCATCATCGTCGGCGGGTCCGCCGCCGTCGGCGACTTGCTCTCGAGCGGGCCGCGGGTGGACTTGCGACTCGGACAGACTTGCGTCGTCCCCGCCTTCAACACTGCCTGGGATTCGGTCGTTGCCGGCCCCGATGGCTGCCGCGTGCTCATTGCGCGGCTCGTCTCGAACTGACCGCGGTCAGGCCGCGGCCGACCTCGTCCGGTTCATCTTGATCACGCAAACGAACAAGCCCCGGCCGAAGCCGGGGCTTGTGTTTGTGGTCTGTAGATGCGGATCAGCGGGTGCGGCGGCGTGCCGAGGCGAGCAGGCCAAGGCTGAGCAGGGCGCCGGCGCCGGGGGTGGGCAGCGGGGCCCACGCGTTGGTGTTGGCGATCGCGCCGTCGATCACGGCCGCGGTGCTCCAGAAGTACTGGGTGGCATCAGTGTGCACCACGAAGAAGCTGCTCTGCTGGCCGGCCCCGACCTGCTGAAAGCCCGCGGGCGGGAGGTTCAGGAACGACCACCCCAGCGTGCCGCCGTCGGCCGAGCGGGTGTTCTCGAATGCGTCGATCAAGCCCAGGCCGACGCCGACCGGATCCATGCCCACGTCGGTCCCGAAGGTGCTGTAGCCGTTCACCGAGAGGCGGCCGAGGCTGTCAGTGCTGGTGGCGTCGTTGCGGACCTGATACACGAAGGTGAGGTGACCGGGGCCGTAGGGGTTGTCGGCGGCGTTGGCGAACACCCACGACACCAAGGTGCCCGAGAAGTTCGCCGAGGCGAATGGAGCGAAGGTGGCCGGCTGGACGGGGACAACAGTGTTTAGTGTGTTGGTGTAGTAAGTCAGCGGCGAGACGCTTCCGCCCGGCAGCAGCGGAGTAGCGGAGGCGGCAGCGGCCACGATCGTGGCGCACGCAACAAAGGCAAGCTTGTTCATTGTGATCCTCTCCTTCGGAATTTGATTCGTCCACACACGGCCGCCCCCCAGAAGGCGGCAGCAGAAAACGCAGCCCTGACCGTCAGGTCGGGGCGCGCGAGGTTTGGGTTTCAGACTGACGCACGCGGGAGCGGGCGTCGGTCCTGCCGCTTAGGCGCGGCGGCGACGGCCGGCGGCGAGCATGCCCGCGCCGGCGAGGGCGATGGCGCCCGGCGTCGGGATGACCGGAGCGAAGGTGCCCACCTGGGTCACCGCGCCGTCGATCACGTTGGCGATGTTCTCGCGGAACAGCGTCGCGTTGGTCTGAATGATCAGGACCGCGGAGTCAGTACCCGGCTGGATGAGGCTGTGCCCCATCGCAGACGAGAAGCTGAAGCCGAGCGAGTCGCCGTTGGCCTGGCGGTCAATGAACAGGGGAATGGTGCCAGGGCCGAGCGTCGAGTAGGACGCGTCGGTCAGGAACCCCGCGTACCCGTTCACGGTGAGACGAGCCAGCGCGTGAGCGCTGTTCGGATCGTTGTGAACGATGTACACGAACGTCAGGGCGTTCATGCCGTAGGGGTTGGTCGCATCGCCAGTCAAGACGGCCGACGTCAGCGTGCCGGTATAAAACGGCGTCGCAAACGGCAGCGTGATGTTGGCGAGCAGGTTCGAGCCAAGGAACGGCTCGGCCTCACCCGGGGCCAAGAACAAGGTGCCGCCCGGGCCGATCGGCGCGGCCAGTGCAGGCGCGACGATAGCAAAAGCAGCGAACGCAGACACACACAATTTAGTGGGCATAGAACCCTCTCCTCTCCCCGTCCGCGGGAAATCCGCAGTACGGGCTCTCACATCGCAATCCACCACCAGTCTACCACCAGAACGTGTGCCTGCAAGATAAAGGTCCGATTTTTGAACGACATTTTGATGGCCTCGAGCCACTTTGGGTGCGAACAACACCCGCTCGGCCAATAAAAACGCCCTCCAATTTCGGAGGGCGGTGATTGCGTAACTATTTGTCTGTCAAGAACTTACCGGGCGTAGCGGCTCGCGACCGTCCGCAGAGCCGATTCAAGTGTCCCAAAGTGAGCGTCGGTCAGGAAGCTGTGCATCGGCAGGCAGAAGACCGTCTGTGCGAACCGCTCGGCGACCGGCCAGCCGCCTTGGCCCACGATCTGAGCCTTGAACGCGGGCTGCTGGGGCAGCGTCTTGGGATAGTGAATCGCCGTCGGCACGCCCAGTGCACCCAGGTCCTTGCAGAGCTGGTCACGGGTGCAGGAGAGAACAGCCGGGTCCATCCGCACTGTGTAGAGGTGGTACGCGCTGACCGCGCCGGGGGTGATGGCAAGGGGCTCGATGCCGGGGATGGTCGCCAGCAGGGCGTCGTACCGGGCCGCGGCGGCGCGGCGCGCGGCCGTCTCGGTGGGCAGACGGTCCAGACGGGAGCAGCCGATGGCGCCCGTCAGGTCGTTCATGCGATAGTTGTAACCGACCTGCTCGTGCAGGTACTTGTCGGTCTCGCCATGGCTGCGGAGGAGCTGGATCTGGCGGGCGAGTTTGGGGTCGTTGCAGGTGACCATGCCGCCCTCGCCGGTGCCGAGGTTCTTGGTGGCGTAGAACGAGTAGGTCACCGCGTCACCGAACTGGCCGATGCCCTTGCCCTTGTACGTTGCAAGGTGCGCCTGCGCAGCGTCGTACACAATCTTCAAGCCGTGCTTGGAGGCGAGGGCTTGCGTCGCGTCGATGTCGACGGGGCAGCCGTACATGTGAGTGGCCGCAATTCCCTTGGTTTTCGGGGTGATTCGCTTGGCAGCGTCCTCGAGGTCGATCTGCCCGGTCGTGGGGAGGGCGTCGACGAAGATGGGCTTGCAGCCGCGGGCGACGACCATCGAGACGGTCGCGATGTACGACCAGGCGGGGACGAGGATCTCGTCACCGGGCTGGAAGAGCGGCTCGTAGGCGAGCTGCAGGGCGCAGGTGCCGTTGGCGCAGGTCATGGCGTGGTTGGCCTGGCTCATCTCGCCGAAGCGGGTCTCGAGTTCAGCGCACTTGGTCGCAGCCCGGAGCATGCCGGACTTGAGCACCCGCATGACGGCCTCGATGTCCCCCTCGGTGGTTTCAAACTTCATGAATGGGACGGGGGTGACGGTCACGGTCGGGGCTCCGGCGGTGGACACGGTGAGACTCCTTGCAGGAGAGTGAACGAGTTGGGGACGGGCCGCGACGCGTGTGGACGGCACCGATACCCTTAAGGATAGCGACACGGACTTGGGCGGACGCCTGATTGAGGCAAAAAACCGTCGATCCGCCGTGTGAACTTAGGCGAATCCTGCTTCGCGGCTCGCGCAGGGGCGGATGCTGGAACAGGCACTTAGAATGCAGAACATGACCAATCGTCGAGCATCGGGTGTTTTTCTGTGCCTGTCACTTGCCGCGGGCACAGTCGCGATCGCGTCGACGGCGGCGCAGCCGGCGAGCGGTGCGCCGGCCGCTTCAACTTCAAAGGTTGTTGAGTCGGCGGAGTGGGCGCAGCGTGCTGCGGCGTTCGGCGACTTGGAGTGGATCACGCGACCGAGCCGCGACGCGACGATGAGCTTTACGCTGCCGGTGGAGATCCGCGAGATTCCCGCGCAGCCGGGCCAGCGCGTCAAGGCTGGCGATCTGCTGGTGCGGGCGCGCGATGCGGACATCGTGGCGGCGGTCGAGTCGCAGCGTGTGCGGGTTGGCAACAACGGTCCGGTCGACGCGGCGAAGGCGTCGGTCGACTCGGCGTCGACGCGTTACCAGCGCATCCTTGAGGCGAACGGCGAGCGAGCGACCAACCAGCAGGAGGTCGACGACCGGCGCGTGCAGTTGGATGCGGCGCGTGCCCAGCTAGTCAACGCCGAGAACGAGCACAAGGAAGAGGTCGCCAAACTCAAGCAGCTCGAGGAGTCGCTGGCGCGGTACCGCCTACAGGCGCCGTTCGACGGCGTGGTGGAGTCGGTCGTCGTCGACTCCGGTTCGTCGATCGAGCCGCCGAACCCGGTGCTGCGGATCGTGAACATCGACGTGCTGTGGATCGAGCTGCCGACGCCGACCGATTTGACGTTGAGCAAGGACCTCAAGGCCGGCGCGCCGGCGTGGGTGCTGCTGGACGTGCCGGGCGGCTGGGTCGCGCGTGGCGAGGTGCTGTACGTGAGCCCGGTGGCGGACGCGGCGGCGGCCACGCGCCGTGTGCGCGTATCGCTGCCCAACCCCAAGCAGCTCCCTCCCGGGACGCGTGCGCGGGTGCGGTTTGACAAGCCGGAAGGGTTCGTCGCTGACGGGCCTCTGCCTCAGGGCGGTGGGGTTGAGCGGGTCGCCGCGAGCGGCCCGGGAGTGAAGAAGTGATCGATCTGACGAGTCTGAAGTCCCCCGGGTGGGACCGTGTGGTGGCGGAGCTTTCTGCGCCGGCGGTCGACGACCGCGCGTACCTGGAGCGACTGACGCGCCTGATCGGTCAGGTGAGCGCCGCGCGACAGGCGGCGATGTTCATCCCGGGCACCGGTGGTTCGGCCGGCGAACTGAACGCGAAGCTGCTGAGCGTGTGGCCTCTTCCGGCCGGCAGCTCCCCCGATGGCAAGAGCTTTGCACCCGACGTGCTCGAGCAGGAGAAGGAAGCGAAGGCCGCGGCGGTGGGGGCGCTTGAGACGAGCCAGTCGCGCGTGTTTGGGATGGACACCAAGGACGGCCTGTACGACGGCGGCGCAGGCAAGGGGTGCGTGCTTGCTGTGCCGGTGCTGGGCGACGGCGGGCGAGCCGCGGCGGTGGTGACGCTGCTGATCGAATCGCGCAGCCGCGCAGCGGTGCAGAGCACGCTGGCGATGGCGGAAGTGCTGGCGGGGTATGTGACGCTGCACGCGGGCCGTCAAGAGATCAAGCGGATGCAGCAGGCGGGGATGTCGATGGAGCTGGCGACGCGGCTCATCGGCGCGATCAACGGCGCACCGAACTTCAAGGGAGCTGCGCTGCGTCTTGCGAACGATCTGACGCGCCAGCTCGGCGCCGACCGCGCAGCGCTTGGGTGGATCGGCGGGGTGAGTGAGGATTCGATCCACGTGGTGGCGCTGTCGGACTCAGAGAAGATCGACCAGCGGACGAAGATGGTGCGGCAGATCGCCGACGCGATGGATGAGTGCGCCGACCAGGAGCAAGCGGTGCTGTTCCCGCCGCCGCCGGCGCAGGGGGACCTGCTGCTGGCGCAGGCGATCACCACGGCACACCGCGAGCTAGCGGGCGGCGATGGTCGGCTGAGCCTGTGCAGCGTGCCGCTGCGTGACGGCGACAAGACGCTGGGCGTGCTGCTGGTTGAGCTGAAGCGTCGCGGCGACAAGCCGGGGGCCGAGGGCGGGATCGACCTGCGCGGCGTCGAAGTTCTGCAGGCGGCGATGGACCTTGTGACGCCGGTGCTGGCGGTGAAGTGGAGCGACAGTCGGCAACTGCCGCGTCGAGCGCTGGCCGACGCGAAGAAAGGACTGGCGTGGGCGGTCGGCCCGAAGCACACGGTGTGGAAGGGTGTCGCGGTGCTGGCGGCGATTGCGCTGTTGTTCGTGACGTTCTTCAAGATCGAGCATCGCGTGGGCGCGGTGGTTGAGCTGCGTCCGCGCACGCAGCGCACCGTGAGCGCGCCGTTCGACGGGGTGGTGTGGAAGCTGGGCGACGGCGTCGAACCGGGCAAGGCGGTGAAGCAGGGGGACGTGATTGTCGAGATGGACACGCGCGAGCTGCTGCTGCAGCGCGACCAGGCGGATGCGAAGATCCAGCAGGCGTCGCGTCAGCTCTCAGCGGCCCGCCGCGACGGCAAGGTGGCCGAGGCGCAGATGGCGCAGGCGGCGATCGACAAGTCGGAGGCGGAGAAGGCGCTGGCAGAAGTGAAGATCGGGCTGGCGAAGCTGGTAGCGCCGATGGATGGCGTGGTGATCGCCGGCGACATGCGCGACAAGCTCGGCGCGTCGGTGAAGGCGGGCGAGGAGATGTTCCTGCTGGCGCCGACGAACGACCTGATCGCCGTCGCGCGCGTGGACGAGCGCGATGTGGCGATGGTGAAGGTCGGCGCCAAGGGCGAGCTTGCGACGCGGGCGCGCCCCAGCGAGGGGTTCCCGCTCACTGTCGAGACGATCGTGCCGATGGCGCAGCCCAAGGACGGAAAGAACCTCTTCGAAGTGCGTGCGCACCTTGAGAACGAGGCCGACTGGCTCCGTCCGGGCATGGAGGGTCGCATCCGCATCGACGCCGGGCAGCGGAGCCTGCTGTGGATCGGGACGCGGCGCGTGGTGGATCAGGTTCGGTTGTGGTTGTGGTGAGAGAAGACGAGGCACTAGCCATTCGCCATTAGGCATTAGTGCAAGGCAGAAGACAGGCATTTGCTAATGCCTAATGGCTAGTGGCTAATGCCTCTTTTATGGAACGCCCAACGTTTTCTCCATTCTGGCACCGGCTCCGTGCGACGCGGCCGCGGCTGCGCGCGCATGTACAGGTGACGCGTCAGCGGTACCGCGGTCGTCGGTGGCACGTTGCGCACGACCCGACGAGCAACATGTTCTACCGGCTGAGTCCGGTGGCGTACGACTTCGTCGCGTCTCTGGACGGCGCTCGCACGGTGGACGAGGCGTGGCGGCTGAGCCTTGAGAAGTTCGGGGACAAGGCGCCGACTCAGCACGAGGTGATCGAGCTGATCGGCCAGTTGTACAACAGCAACCTGCTGAGCGTCGACGCCACGCCGGAGACCGAGCAGCTGCTGCGCCGCGGCGCGACCGGGTGAAGAAGCGGTTGATGCAGCAGGCGATCAGCCTGATGTACTTCAAGGTCCGGATCTTCAACCCCGACGGCCTGCTGACGGCGCTTGAGCCGATCTTCCGCCCGGTGCTCAACCGCTGGGGGTTCATGGCGTGGATCGGGCTGGTGCTCTTCACGCTTTTCAGCCTTGTGCCGCAGTGGTCGCGCCTGGTGAGCGGCGCGGACTCGGTGACGGCGCCGACGGCGTGGCCGTACATGATCTCGGTCTACATCCTGCTCAAGCTCTGGCACGAGTTCGGGCACGGAGTGATCTGCAAGCGGTTCGGCGGGCAGGTGCCCGAGCTCGGCGCGATGCTGCTGGTGCTGATCCCCTCGCCGTACGTCGACGCGTCGAGCGCATGGAGCTTCCCCAGCAAGTGGCGGCGCATGGCAGTGGGCATGGGGGGCATGTTCTTCGAGCTGACGGCGGCCGCGGTGGCGGCGCAGGTGTGGCTCAACACGCCGAGCGGCTCGCTGTCGAGCCAGATCGCGTACTACGTGATGCTCACCAGCGGCGTGAGCACGGTGATCTTCAACGGCAACCCGCTGATGCGGTTTGACGGCTATTACATCCTGAGCGATTGGCTGGAGATCCCCAACCTGTCGCAGCGGGCGACACAGCTGATCAAGAACGTGTTCCTCAAGCACCTCTACCGCGTGGAGAACGTGCGCCCGGTGACGCAGAGCCGCACCGAGTGGTGGATCATGCTCACGTACGGGCTGCTGGCGATGGTCTACCGGCTGGTGGTCTTCTTCGGCATCCTGCTCTACCTGATGGGGCTGCTCTTTGGGCTTGGCGTGGTGCTGGCGGTCTGGTCGTTCGCGGCGTGGTTCCTGGTGCCGACGGGGACGTTCATCGGCTGGCTGGCGGGCAGCCCGCAGTTGTCGGACAAGCGCACGCGGGCGGTGCTTACGTCGGGCGCGATTCTCGCGGGCCTCCTGCTGCTGGTCGGCGCGGTGCCGCTGCCCGACTGGCGCCGGACGCAGGGAGTCGTGGAGAGCCGCACGAAAGTCGGGGTCTTCGCAGGCGCCGACGGCATGATCGTGAGCGCGCCGGTGGCGATGGGCCAGCGCGTCAAGGCGGGCGAGGTCGTGCTGGTGGTGCAGAACGCAGAGCTCGACGCGATGCTCGCCCAGGCGCGGGCCGAGCACGAGGAGTATTCCGTTCGCCTGCGGGACGCCCGGGCGAACCAGGAGCCGGCGGCGCTGCAGGTGGTCGAACGCCAGCTCGAATCGCTGACGACAGCCATCGCGCAGCTCGAGCAGCGGAAGAACGAGCTGACCGTGCGGGCCGCGGCTGACGGCGTGCTGGTCAACGGGGATCCGGCGCACATGGTGGGCATGTGGGTCAAGCGCGGCCAGACGGTGGGCGAGATCGTGGATACCGGCGCTCTTCGCGTGCATGCGCTGATGGCGCAGGGCGACGTGGACCGTCTGTTCGGCAAGGCCGACGCGGGTGCAGCGGCCGATGCGGGGGATGCTCCGAAGGACTTTACTGTTGAGTTCCGCCTCGCCAGCGACGTGGCGCGCGTGGTGGACGGCGGGACGGTGCACGCGGTGCCGTCGGGCCAGAAAGTTGTGCCGCATGCAGCGCTGATGTACGCGGGCGGCGGTCAGATCGAGCCCGACACCGACGCGCAGGGGCGGCCGACAGGCGCAAGAGCAGGCGGTTCAGCGTGTATATCGATCCGCCTGCGGGTTTGCTGGCCTCGGAGGGGGCGCTGCCGGGCGAGCGCGTGTACGTGCGGTTCACGCTGCCGAGCAAGTCGCTGGCGTGGCAGGTGCTCGATCGCGTAAAGAAGACGCTGCAGGGGAGAGTGAGCCTGTAGCAGAGGGAATAGGGGTTAGGGAATAGGAAATAGAAGAAAAGGCAGATGTCGCAGGCGTTGACACGATACCAGTCGCTTTACCTCTCACTCCGCACGCGGAGCCGGAAGGAGCCTGCGCCCAGCGGGCTGGACCGGATTGCGGCGGGGGTCAAGCTGCGCCGGGCGACGCGCCTGCTCAATCCGACGTGGCTGCGCGAGGAGGCGGAGCGAACCCACGAGTTGGAAGCGGGGATGCGCGGGCACAGCGAGCGAGCGCTGGACGCGGTGGTCGCCGAGGTGCGCGAAGCGATGATGCGGGCGGGCGCGGGTGTCGGCGCACGCGCGCGAGCCAAGGGGCTTGGGAGCGCGGGGGATCGTGAGCTGGTTCGCAAGGCGCTGGCGGTCATCCGCGAAGTGGCGCGGCGGGCGACGGGCGAGTCGGCGTACATCGTGCAGTTGATGGGGGCGCTGGCGCTGCTACCACGGCGCGGTGGTGGAGATGCTGACGGGCGAGGGGAAGACGCTGACGGGTTCGGTGGCGGCGCCGCTGATCGCGTGGCGGCGCCGGCGTCTGCATGTGTTCACGGTCAATGACTACCTGGCGATGCGCGACGCCGAGAGCCGGTCAGTGATCTACAACCGCTGCCTGCTCGACTGCGGCGCGATCGTGCAGGAGCAGGAGCCGGCCGAGCGGGCGGAGGTCTATCAAAAGTCGATCGTCTACGGCACTCCAAAGCAGATCACTGCCGACTATCTGCGCGACCAGATCAAGCTCGGCGAGACCGCCAGCGCCTGGGCGGGGCGCGGCGTGGTGGCGATCGGGCACGGGTCGGTAGTGGGGGGCGGCAGCGGGCCGATGGTGCCGGGCTTGTCGGCGGCGATGATCGACGAAGCCGACGCGGTGCTGGTGGATGAGGGCGTCGTGCCGCTGATCATCGCGCAGGCACGGCGTGGCGACGAGATGGCGGCGATCTACAAGGATGCCGCCCGCGTCGCAGGGCGACTGGTCCACAAGGACGACTACTCGGTCGACCTTCTGCGCCGCGCACGGTGATGACTGACAAAGGGAAGGGGCGGATGCGCGGGCTGATCGAGCCGCTGGCCGACGCGGTCTGGCGCGCTCCGCGGCGCACGGAGGAACTCGTGCTCCAGGCGCTGGTGGCTCGCCACTGCTACCTGCACGGTCAGCAATACCACGTCGTGGATGGGCGGGTGGTGATCGTCGACGAGTACACCGGGCGATTCATGCCCGACCGTTCGTGGGAGCACGGGCTTCACCAGGCGGTGGAGGCGAAGGAAGGCGTGGACGTGACCGCCGATCGCGAGACGCTCGCGCGACTGAGCTTCCAGCGGTTCTTCCGCATGTATCCGTTCATGTGCGGCATGACCGGCACCGCGGCCGACGCGACGGTGGAGATCGAGCGGGTCTACCAGCGGCGCGTGGTACGCATCCCGACCAACAAGCCGGTCGCCCGCGTCGACCAGCCGCCACGGATCTTTCGCACGTCGATGGCGCGTTGGACTGCGGTGGTCGAGGAGATCCGCCAGCTGCACAAGGCGGGCCGGCCGGTGCTGGTGGGGACGCGGTCGATCGAGGCGAGCCAGAAGATGAGCGAGCAGCTCGATCAGCACGGGCTGAGCCACAAGGTGCTCAACGCGCTGCACGACAAGGAAGAGGCGACGCTTGTGCGTACGGCGTCTGAGGGCGGCGCGGGCGCTGCGATCCTCGTCGCGACGAACATGGCCGGCCGCGGCACCGACATCAAGCCCGACAAGGCGGCGATCGCCGCTGGCGGGTTGGCGGTGGTGCTGACCGAGATGCACGGCGCCGAGCGGATCGACCGGCAGTTCAAGGGGCGCGCGGGCCGGCAGGGAGATGTCGGGAGCAGCAGCGTGTTCCTGAGCCTTGAAGACGAACTGCTCACGCTCTACACGCCGCGGACGGCGAAGGTGCTGCGGTCGATGGCGATGGCCGGCGGCGACGAGCTTGGTGGGCACAACCTGCTGCTCGCGCGCTGCGCGTTCATTCGCGCGCAGCGCGTGGGTCAGGCTCGCGCTCGCCGCGGGCGGGCCGACGTGCTGAAGCAGGACGACTGGATCGAGAAGCACCTGCCGGGCATGTGAAGTACGCGTTAGCTCGTCTGGTATGCTCCGGGCATGCTTCAATTTGCCGTCGTCGCGCTTTGCTCGTCCGCGCTCGCTCAGGCTCCTGTGGCCGACTTCTTGAAGGACGTGCACACGGTCGCTGGTCCGGGGAGTCCGGGCGTGGTGTTGTCGCTGCGCGAGACGATCACGCCCGTGGTGCTCGGCGGTCTCGACAAGGGGACCGTGGGTCCGGTGATTGTCGCGGGGACGTGGGGCAAAGGGCGCGTGGTGGCATTCGGCCACTCGGGATATCTCGACAAGGAGAATCTCAAGGGTGACACAGACGTGCTGATGGACCGGCTGGTGAAGTGGGCGACGACGGAGTCGGTCGATCCGCCGCCGGGAACGAAGCTGAAAGCGACGGTGATCGGCACGAACATGGTTCCGTGGTTTAGCTCGCGCGGGTTCGGCATCGCGCACACGGCCGGCGCGGGTAAAGGGAACGGGCTGCTCACCGACGACAACCTCACGATCTCGAATGCCAAGGTGTTGGTGCTGGGCGAGACGGACTTAACGGATGAGCAGATCGCCACGATCTCTGCGTACGTGAAGGCCGGAGGCGGACTGGTCGTGGCGCAGACCGGCTGGGGATGGCAGCAGATCAAAGGTGGTCCGGACATGCGGACCAACAGCCTCAACAAGCTGCTGCTGGACGCGGGCATCGCGTGGACCGACGAGATCATCGACAAGACCGACAAGGGCGGCTTTGACACGAGCAAGACAGCAAGTGGGCCGGTAACGCTCGACACGGCGCTGGAGGTGCTGCTGGAGAGCGACAGCGAGAAGCCCGACGCGGAAAAGCAGGCTGAGAAAGCACGGCAATCGCGGCTTGCACAGGCCGCGGCGATCGTCTCGCGTGGCGTGCGCATCCTCCCCGAGAGCGATACCACGACACGCCCCAGGCTTGCGGCGTTGATGTCCGAGCACGAAAAGGACCTTGCGCCGACCGAGAAGGCGCCGCTTGACGGCAAGAAACCACTGCTGCGCACGCTGATGGCGATGCAGATCGACGCGATCAACTCACTCTCGCCGGAGAAGGTCCAGGCCCATCCCGCCGCGGCCGCGTTTCCTGGCGCAGTTCCGAGCGATGCGAAGAGGGTGACGAAGGCGGTGCAGATCGATTCGCGCGTGCCGCGTTGGCACAGCACGGGCCTTTACGCGCCGGCGGGGGAAGTGGTGACTGTCACCATTCCCTCGACCGCGAAGGGCCTGTCGGTGCGGATCGGCTGCCACACCGATCATCTGTGGCACCTGCCGAGCTGGAAGCGTGTTCCGCAGATCGCGATAGACAGGCCGCTGAACGCCGGCGAGAACAAGGTGGCCTCCGCGTTCGGCGGGCTGCTCTATATCGAGGTTGACAAGCCGAACCAGGAGACGGTGGATGTGACCATCGCCGGGTGTGTTGAGGCGCCGCTCTTTGTGCTCGGCAAGACGAGCGTGGACGAGTGGCAGAAGACCATCCGCAACGCGCCCGGCCCTTGGGCCGAGCTGGCGACGCCGAGCGTGATTATCTCTGTTCCCAGCAGCGCACTGCGCGAACTGGACGACCCGACCGAGATCTGCACGACGTGGCAGGCGGTGCTCGACAATGCGTCGGATCTGGGCTCGATCCCGCGCGAGCGCAAGAGCCCCGAGCGCTACGTGCCCGATGTGCAGATCAGCGCGGGGTACATGCACAGCGGTTACCCGATCATGACGCACCTTGACGCGGTGCCGCCAATGAGTCAGGCTGCGTTGCTCAAGGCGGGCAACTGGGGCCTCTTCCACGAGCTCGGTCACAACCACCAGAAGGGCGAGTGGACGTTCGAGGGCACCGGCGAGGTGACCAACAACCTTTGGTCGCTGTACCTCATGGAAACGATCGCACACAAGACGCCCGGCCAGGGGCACGACGCGATGGACAGCGCGGAGAAGCGCCACGAGAAGGCGCTCAAGCACATCGAGACCGGCGCGAACTTCGACAAGTGGAAGAGCGACCCGTTCCTCGCACTGGAGATGTACTACGAGCTGCGCGAGGCCTTCGGATGGGAACCGTTCAAGAAGGTCTTCGCCGAGTACCAGACGCTCAAGCCCGACGAGCGCCCCAAGACCGAGATGGACAAACACGACCAGTGGATGGTGCGGATGAGTCGCCAAGTCGGCAAGAACCTCGGCCCGTTCTTCGAGAAGTGGGGCGTGCCCACCAGCGAGAAGGCGCGTCAGTCGATCAAGGATCTGCCCGTGTGGAAGCCCGACTGGTGGTGAGACGCGAATCCGCGAACGAGCCCCACGGCCCCGAGCGTCAGCGGGCAGGTTTGTAGTGTGCCCTGACGCGTGTATGCCGGCACGTCCGGTAAAGTCCGCTTTCTTATCGCGTGATGCCGCTACTGGCAATCGCGCTGAATTCGTGGTAGGTTCTTCTACCAAGGTGCTTTCCGCACCCCAGAGGAGAGAGCGATGCGTAGCAGCTACACCCTGTCCGCCCTGATCCCCCTGTGCCTGTCCGCCGCGGCCGCGTCGGCCCAGTCGTTCGACATCGACTTCGGCACCGGCAACGCGACGCCCACCACCGGCTACGGCGCTGCCGCGGGCCTGAGCGGGGCCGGGTTCTGGAATACCTACCCCGGCGGCACGATGCCCCTTGCGGACCTCGCCGGCAATCCCACCGGCGTCAGCATTACCGGCGGTGTAACCAGCTTCCCCGGTTTCGCCAACGACCCCGCCACCGTCGGCAACGACGACGCCCTGCTCGACGACTTCCTCGGTATCCCCGTGATCGACACCTGGACCGTCACCGGTCTGGCCGCGGGGACGTACGACGTCTACGGCTACACCTGGACGTTCGCCGCGCTCCCCTCTGGCTTCGACGTCAACGGCGCGGGCATGCAGGTCGCCGGGGGCGCCTGGCCCGGCTTCTACGCGCCCGGCCTCTACTCGCTCCACTCGAACGTCACGATCGCGCCGAACCAGCCGCTGGTCGTCACGCTCTACTCGATCAACGGCGCGATCGGCGTGATCAGCGGCCTGCAGATCGTGCAGACGCCCGCGCCGGGCGCAGCAGTACTCCTCGCCTGCGGCGGTTTGTTCGTGGGCCGTCGTCGTCGATAAGCGAGCGGATTGCTCGGACGTTCTTGTCGGTGTTGTCTTTGAACCGCGCGATCAGACCGCGCGCCGTCTGCGACCTGCAAGCGGCAACGTCAGCGCCAGAAGCACCGCCGCACCGGGCGTTGGAGCGATCGTGAAGCTGTACTCTGCTGACAGCAGTTGCCCTTCGCTGTAGAACATCTCCCAGAAGCCCGCTTCACGGATACGGACTCCTGCATTCAGCCAGGCCGAGGCGTTCAGCGTGACCGTGCGCGGCGTGGTGGTGTTGCCGATATCGACCCAGACTCGGTACAGGTTCGCCCACGGAGCGAACTCGCCCGGCGGCACCGGGTGACCGACGGACGGGCCGGTCAACGCGCCGTTAACACCCCACGGGTTCGTGGGGTTATCGAGGTCGGTCGGATTGCGGCGGATGTCGATGAAGCAATCGAAGCCGTACACGCGTGTGAAGCCCGCGGGCCCCGCTTGGTCGAGCACGCCGTTCTCAGTGTTGCCGCTTCCTGGATACGGAATGCTGCCGCCTGGGGGATTGTTGGCGTTGCCCGTCTGCACGCCGCCGACGCGGTACACCGAGTACCGCCCATAGTTCGTATTTGCCGCGTTCGTCGTGCCGCGGCTGAGCCCCGAGGCTGCCGCGGGGTCCGAGACCGTGATTGATGATGCCGGAGCGAGGCTAAACGGCGGGGAAGATGCACGCATGATCCCCCAGTTTTCACCGCTGCTGGCGCTCACACGCGCCTGGAGCCAGAACCCCACCCGAGTCGCGTTCGAGTTGCTTGGATCGCCGATGTTGTACGTCGTGCCCGGGCCTGTGGGCGCATCGGTGATGCCGTCGGGAATGAGCCGCAGCTCGAACGTGTACACCGGCTGGCCGAGCGCCGCGGGCGCACCGACCGCCAAAGCGATAACCGCTGCCATGCAATGAGATTTCATCGAGACACTCCCTGCCTGCCACGGTCTCGGCGCACGCTGACACTCGTGCGCGAAAGCCGTTCTCCGGAACGAGCGTACATCAAATGCTGGCGGGCCTCAAGCAGCGAGCTGCTCACGCACCCAAGTGAGGGTGACGGCTTCGCTCCGCATTCGCTTGCTGCATTCTCTTCCCTTACCGGCCGCACTCTGGGCACGGCGCACCGGGCTCAAGCCCGGCGAACGAGTAGCCGCACGTGGGACATGCGTTGCTCCGGCTTCTCCGCCGCGCGATGAGTCCTGAGCGGAGGAATGGAACGGAGACAGCCAGGAGCGCGGCGGGCAGCGGCCACCACGCGATGCTCGCTTGCACCAGCCGCCCCGGCTCGTCGCACCAAGAGACCAGCCACAGGTCGTGGTCCGGCCACCCCGAGTTGGAGAGGTTCTCCGCCCGCAGCGAGAACCCTCGCCGCCCCCATCCTTCCTGCTCAGCTTCGGCGAGAGAGAGGCGGAAGAACCCGCGGCGCTCGGTTTCGTTCCATGAGGCGAACGACGAGTAATTCAATCTCCCGTTCTCAATGTCGACGATCGAGCGGGTGTTTATCCGCCCGATCCGCCACCAGCCGCTCGCAAGCCAGAGCGTGCCGAGCAGCACGCCGAAGGCGAGCAGCGTCCAGCCCGCGGCTCGGCGCTTGCGGCCGATTTTCTTGATCGCGAGCGGTTGGCTCACTCGGTGAGTTTATGGGAAAACAGGACGACTGGGTGAACCGGCGACGTGGGCGCTCGTGCTTGCGCACGAGGCTCTTATTCGACGTTTGCCGCCTGCTCTTTGATGCGGTCGATCGCGCCTTTTACCTCGACGATCGCGCGGCTGATGGTCGCGTCGTTGCTTTTGCTGGCCATGGTGTTGGCCTCGCGGAGCATCTCCTGCGCCAGGAAGTCGAGCGTGCGGCCGACGGGCTTGTCCTTGCTCTTGCCGCCGCTGAGCAAATCCGTGAAGTGCTCCATGTGGCCGCCGAGGCGCGTGATCTCTTCGGAGATGTCGGTCTTCTCCGCCCACGCCGCGATCTCGCGCACGATGTCGACCGGCGACGCCTGCATGCCCATCTCGGTCATGAGGGTTTCCATCCGCTGACGAAGCCGCGCTTCGAAGTCGCTGACGACCTTTGGTGCGTGCTGCTTCACGATGGCGAGCTGAGCGAGGATCGTGTCGCGCTGGGCGAGCAGGTCCTTCAGGAGCATCTCCCCCTCGCGCTCGCGCATCGTCTCGAGGCCCTTGCACGACTTTTCGAGCAGACCCATGAACGCGCCGCGGGCGTGCTCGAGGCGTGCCTCTTCGTCGGCCGGGGGCTGCAGCACGCCGGGGAGCGAGAGGAGCGGGCCGATGTCCACTTTCACGTCGCCGCTGGCGACCTGCTTGGTGCTCTTGAGCTGGTCGATGTAGCTCGACAGTGCGCGGTGATTGATCGTGAAGGCCGCGGAGGCCGACGGGTCGGTGCACGAGCCGGTAACGGTCACGCTGCCGCGGGTGATGCGGGCGCGAAGCGCCGCTTCGATCTCGGCCTCAAGACCCTGGAACTCTTCCGGTAGGCGGATGGTCGCCTTGAGGTACCGGTTGTTGAGCGAGCGGATCTCGAGGAAGTAATGAACCCCGGCAGACTCGCACGAGGCCTCGCCGAAACCGGTCATCGATCGGATCAAGGCATCACTCCACGAGTCAGTGAAAGGAAGCGAGCGTGGAAGGGCGCTCAGGGCTTGGGGGTGGTCGGCGGATTCGCGGGCGGGTTCGTCGGCGCCGACGCGGGAGTGCCGGTGCCGGGCGTCGCGGGCGCGGGGTTTGTCGGTGCGGGCACGGCGGGTGCCGGATTCGTCGTGGCCGGATTCGCCGCGGGAGTCTCCGGCGGCTTCACGTTGATCGTGCCCGTGTTGGGCGGGGTCGTTTCTTTCACTCCGCCTTCCGCCGGCTTGTCACCAGTGGCAGGCGTTGCGGGTTTGTCGGCGGGCTTCTCACCATTGGCGGGCGCGGGCGTCGTGCCCGGCTTGCCCGGGGTCGGCGCGGCAGGGCGCTCGCAGACGGGACCGTCGTGTCCTGCGAGGGCGGCCGCATCGTGTAGTTCATGCCGATCGCGGTGGCGAGATAGATCACGAACATGCCGATCGTCATCCACGTCAGGGCGTCGCCCGTCTTGGTGCCGAAAGCCGTCTGGCCCGAGCCGCCCGAGCCGGCGCCGAACGCGCCGGACAGGCCGCCGCCCTGCGGCTTCTGGATCAGGATCGTCAGCACCAGCAGCACGCACACGACCACGAAGAGCGCGAGCGTGCCGCCCACCGCGATGCGCGACCAGTCGATCGCGGCAAGAGTGGCGGGCTGGCCGGGGGTAACTGCGGAGAGAAGAAGGGCAGAGGGGGTCATGGGGAACCCTAAGGATAGGGGGGAGAGGTACCAAAGGGCCAAATGGCAAATGGCCAAATTGCCAAATCAATGGCCTGCAGTTTTCTGGCCTTCTTTTGGCTCTTTAGCCCTTTGCTACCTGGTTATTTCTCGGCTCCGGCACTGGATCCACGCCGTGCCCGCCCAGCGGGTGGCACCGGCAGATCCGCCGCGTCGCCAGCCACGCCGCCCGGTGGGGGGGGTGGAGCTTGAATGCGTCGATCGCGTAGTTGGAGCACGACGGGTAGAACCGGCACCGACCGCCCAGCACCAGCCCCAGCGACACCTGGTACAGCCGCACCAACCAGATCGCGATGGATGAGAAGACCCGCACGGACCAAGGTTAGAGCCGCAGATCAACGCAGATAAACGCCTGATGTGGGGCTGAAACCCGTCCGTCTGCCATTCTTATCCGCGTTCATCCGCGTTCATCTGCGGCAACTGGCCCTTTGCCCGTCGGCTCAGGTTCTCCGCAGCGGCGATGAGGATCGCCGCGTACTCCTCCACCAACTTCTCGTCGTGCGGGTAGACGCCGACGACGAGGTCCAGGCCGGGCGGGATCGACTTGTAGTTCAGTCGGAAGGCCTCGCGGATCAGCCGCTTGACGCGGTTGCGTTTGACGTTCGTGCCCACCTTGCGCGGCACGCTCAGTCCCAGCCGCGTGGTGCTCAGTGCGTTGGCGATTCCAGAGACCCGCAGCGGTCCGCGCGTCACGCTGCTTCGCGCGGCGTAGACCCGCTGGTATTCCCGGTCGTGGGTCAACTGCATCGCCTTGGTAAAACGCAACGGCACAGCAAAGGCTAGCGGGCCCGGCCGGTATTCCTCTGTGAGTGTTGGCCGGTTACTTACGGCTGGGAGGAAGCACGCCCAGGAAGATCAGCGTGGCGCCGGCCAGCATGAGCCAGATCCGGCTGCTGGGATCGCGGCTGAGCCGCTCGAGCGTGCTGTATTCCTTATGCCGCTCGGGGAGGACCGGCGCTGCCGGCTCCAGCGCGTCGAAGACCGACGCGCTCTTGTGCGACACATCCCCCGCCGGCACCATCAGGGTCATTCCTTCGGGGGCTTTGTTCAGGTTGACGGCGGCGAGCGAGAGGACCGTCTTGGGGTCGCCCTTCTGCACCGAGTCGAGGTACTTGCTGTAGTGATCGATCCGCTGGTTGCGGTGATCCTCGACGAGCGCCAGCCGGTCGCGGTAGAACTTCGCGGCCTCAAGGTCGTCGATCGCCGGCAGAATCAGGGTGAAGGCGACCAGCACAATTCCGGGGATCAGCAGCAGCCAGCCGGCATCGAGCAGCGGCTTGCGGAACGGCGGGCGGGCGGCCTCAACCGGACACGGCATCGCCGCTGGAGCAGCGGAGTCGTCAATTGCCGAATTGACAAGGGCGGGCCCGTCCGTGGACACAGCGGAGTGTATCGGCGGAACAGTGCCATTCGCCGCAGGGAACTGCGGGAGGGACCCAAGGATCAAGGGGTCGAGGGATCAAGCAGGTAAAGGCCGCAGAGCAGCACGGCCGCTCTCTTCTCGATCCCTTGATTCCTCCTCTCTTGATCCCTCCTTCTTCTCCCCAATCTGCGGCCAACTCCAAGCCGCCCGCTGTCCTGCCGGTTTGCGGCCGCTAACATCGGCCCTTGTCCGATTGTGCCCTCCTCATCCTGGTCGCCGCCGGAGCCTTCTGGCTCCTTTTGGCCGTCATCGGCTGGCGGGCCGAAGGCGGCGGTGGGGCCATGCCCTCACCCCGGCCCGACATCTCGACCGCTCTGGCCGCCTGGCTCGTTCGGTTCTACCTCCGGACTATCCATCGCCTGACCGTCGACGGCAAGGAGAACCTCGCCGCGGCCGTCGCGATCCTGAACGGCACGAGTGGGCACAAGGCCAAGGGGCTGATCGTCACGGCGAATCACGCCGCGGGGATCGACCCGCTGATGGTGCAGGTCTCTGTTCCGTTCTTCATCCGCTGGATGGTCGCGGCCGAGACCGTCGCTCCGACGGTCCTCCCGTTCGTCGAGTTCGCCGACGTCATCTTCCTCACCGGCGCGAAAGAGGACAGCGGCAAGGGCGAACTCACCGGTGTCCGCGAGGCGATCCGTTACGTGCAGGGCGACCCGGCACACACAGAAACCCGCGGCAAGCCGGGGGTGATCGGCATCTTCCCCGAAGGGCGCATCGCGCGTCGGCCGGGCGTGATCACGCCGTTCCAGCCGGGCGTGGGGCTGATCATCGCCAAGAGCCGCGGCGTGGTGCTGCCTGCGGTGCTCTCGGGCGTGCCGATCCGCGACAACACGTACCGCGCGTTCTTCGTGCGCTCGCGCGCGAAGGTGACGTTCATGCCGCCGATCGACTACCAGGCGCTCGGCGTGAAGGCGGGCGCGATCGCGGGCGAACTGCAGGCGCGTTACGCGCAGTGGGTGGGGCCCGTGGTGCCGCCGCAAGGGCGGGCGCGAAAATAGCCAACGTTCAAACGACCAAATTCGGGGCAAGGCTACTGCACACCGCGTGGCCCGTGTCTTCATTTGGCCCTTTGGCAATTTGAACTTTGGCCATTTCGCGCCAGTGCAGTATCTTCTAGTATGAACGAATTCGAACGCCGCACTCTTCTTGGCGCTGCCGGCATCGGCGCCATCGCCGCGATGTCCAAGGCGGGAGGGCCGCTGAACCCGCCCGCGGGGCCGGTCGCGTCCACCGGTCGCACGCTCGACGAGGTGTACAACAGGATCCCCGCGCCGGAACTCCGCCCGCCGGCTCGTACGACGGGCGGACGCCGATCGCGGGCGGGACGTACGCGTCGACGGTCGTGATCTCGCAGCCCGGTTCGTACGTGCTCACGGGCGACATCGTCAGCACCGCGTTGGTCGGCCTTTCGATCAGCGCTGCGGGCGTCACGCTCGATCTCAACGGCTTCTCAGTCCGCGCGCCGAGCTTCTCGAATGTCAGCTGCGGCATTCAGTTGACGAGCACCACTCGCAACGTCGTCGTTCGCAACGGCCAGATCCTCGGGTGGAACATCGGGGTAAATGTCCAATTCGACGTGGTCGGCGTGCTCCTGGAGAACCTTCACGCAGCCAACCAGCGGCTCTATGGATTCAATTCCGACGGTCGCTGCGTGCGCTTTTCGCAGTGTCGCGTGACGGACATCGGCACCGCTCCCAGTGTTTCCCTGACCGCCGGGTTCGCTATCGCCGGCGAAGCGGCGGTGGTCGAGGATTGCTCCGTCTTGCGGTTCGCGGCGCCCAGCGCTCAGAACTACGGGTTCTCGATCGTCGGCGCGGGCCACGCGGTGAGCCGCTGCACCGTCGTCGCGAGTCAGGTCACAAATGGCATCGGCATGGGCTTCGATGGTCCGATCGCTTATCGCGACAACACCGTCGTCAACATGACCACGAACTACTCCGCCCTTCACGGCGCCGGGAGCGGCGGGGGGAACGTTTAAAAAATGGACAAAGGTGAAATGGCCAAATTCCCAAATTGAAAACGGCTGAGGGCGCCGCATTCAGCGTGAGGCCTTTCTTTTGTATTGATTTGGCCCGTTGGTACTTTGAACTTTGGCCATTTCCGCTCAGCGCGGTATCTTCTCTTCATGCATTCTTCCTCGCCACTCGAACGCCGCACTCTCCTCGGGGCTGCCGGTCTCGGCGCCATCGCCGCCATGTCCAAGGCGGGCCCCATCGACCCACCACCCGGCCCAGTCGTCCCCACCGGCCGCACGCTCGACGAGATCTACAGCAGGATTCCCAACGTCGGCGGGGCCGACGGCCGTATTCCCATCGCCGGCAACGTCGGGCCGATCCTCATCAGCAATCCCGGCTCGTACGTCCTCACCGGTACCATCGCCGGCGTCTCGGCCGCCAACGGCATCCAGATCTCCGCCGACCACGTCACCCTCGACCTCAACGGCTACGCGGTCAGCAGCGGCTTCAACAACGGCAACGGCATCAACGTCGGCTCGGGCTTCCGCGGCATCCGCATCCGCAACGGCTTGATCAACGGGTTCAACACGGGCGTGTTTCTGAACGGCACCCCGGGTGACGTGATCATCGAGGACCTGGTCATCCGCGACGCCAAGACCAGTGGCATCGTTTCCAACAACTTCAACGCTCGCGGCATCGTCATCCGCCGCTGCCTGATCGCCGACACCGGCTCGACCACGACCGCTTCCGATCCTGCGCTGACCATCACCGGGATCGCCGCGCCCCCCAGCGGTATGGTGATCGAGGACTGCACCGTCTCACGCTTGTTCTTCAACGGCACGGGCACACCCGGTTTCCGCGGCATCTATGTCAACGGCGGCGGCTTGCAGATCGTGCGACGGTGCACGGTCATCGGCGAGAGCACGCCGCTCAACGGCGTAGGCATCTCCCTTGCCAGCGCCAGCGCCGTCCGCCGCGACAACACGGTGATTGGCTTCGCCACCGCCTACGGCGGTGGCACCGATGGCGGGGGGAATGTATAAGAAGTGGCCAAAGGTTAAATGAGCAAAGGGCCAAATACCAATACAGCAAAGAACGCCGCCGCTTGAGGTGTTGCGTGTCCGGACCTGCATTTGGCAATTTGGTCATTTGACCTTTGGCCATTTCGGCACAGCGCGGTATCTTCTCTGCATGAACGAATTCGAACGCCGCACCCTCCTCGGGGCTGCCGGCCTCGGCGCGATCGCCGCGATGTCTAAAGCAGGGCCGCTGAATCCGCCTGCCGGACCCGTCGCGAGCACCGGCCGCACATTGGACGACATCTACAACAAGATCGCCACGCCTCCCGTGGCAGGTGCGCCGGGGTCGCCGGGCGTGCTGTCCGATGGCCGCATCCTGCTGGCTGGCGGCACCCAGCCGCTCACCATCACCCAGTCGGGGAGTTATGTCCTCGCGTCGAACGTGCAGACCAACGACGCTGCGACGCCAGCGATCAGCATCTCCGGCGGCCTGGTCACGCTTGACCTCAACGGATGTTCGGTGGCCAACCTGGGGGGCCCGAGCATCACCGCTGCCGGGCGAGGCAGCCGCGTGCGAAACGGCACGGCCGCGGGCGCCGTGGGCATCTCGCTGCAGCAGATGGACGACAGCGTGATCGAGGATGTCACCTTTCTGCTGTGCGCCCGCTCCGCGCTGGAGGGGGCCGCTCGCCGCATCGCCGTGCGGCGCTGCCACTTCCTCAGCACCACCGGTCTTGGATGGCCGGGAGGCTTGGGAGGAGCAGGATCGAGTGGCGCGACGGCGGTTCAGATCACCGGTGACTTGAACTCAGTGCACGACTGCACCGTGCAGGGAACGAGCCCCACCAACGACCCGCAGGGCCTGACGACCTACGGCATCCGGCTCATCGGCAACGGCTCGTCGATCGCGGGTAACCGCGTCTGCACGCTCCCGAGCGTCACCGGCACCGGCATCCGTATGGACGGCACCGGCAGCTATCGCGATAACACCGTGCAAGGGTACTCGGTCGCGTTCGGCATCTTCGGTGGCACCAACGGCGGGGGAAATGTCGCGGTCTTGTAAGTTGGGCTCTGCCTGCAAACCGCTCACTCTGGAGGAACTTCATGAGCGAACTCGAACGTCGCACTCTCCTCGGCGCAGCCGGCCTCGGCGCGATTGCCGCGATGTCCAAGGCAGGGCCGCTGAACCCGCCCGCTGGGCCCGTCGCCGGTACCGGTCGCACGCTCGACGAGGTGTACGACCGGATCCCCGTTGTCGGCGCGGCCGACGGGCGCATCCCCATCGGGGGCGGCTCCTCTTCATCCACGCGCGTAATCTCCTCGCCGGGGTCATACGTGCTGACCGGCAATCTGAGCTCCTCGGCGCACGCCGCCACGCTCATGCTCGCCGCCCAGAACATCACGCTCGACCTCAACGGCTTTACGGTCTCCAATACCGCCGACAACACCGGCAACCCCGGCATCGCTATCGGCTTGGACCAGTCGCAGATCACCGTCCGCAACGGACGTGTGCTCAGCAATTTCGGCTACGGCGTGCAGACCGTCAACCTCTTCCGTTCGTCCCTGCTGCTGGAGGACCTGCGGGTGGAGTCGTACGGCATCGCGGGGATCTCCTTGCAGACCTTCGGCGCAACGGTCCGCCGGTGCAGGATCGATGCGCCGGTCGCCAGCCCACCCGCCGCCAACCCCCGCGGCCTGTTCGTCATCGGCAGCCTGTGTCTGCTGGACGAGTGCTGCGTCACGTGCTCGAGCATTCCCATGTCTACCTTCAGAGCGATCGACGTCACGGGCAACGGACACACCGTCTCGCGCTGCACCGCGCTGTGCGGCACCGCCGGCGGCGGCGGCCTTGGCCTGCGGCTCGACGGCCAGATCGCCTACCGCGACAACACGGTGGTGAACTTTGGAACGCCGTACAGCGGGACCAACGGCGCGGGAAGCGGCGGGGGGAATGTGTAAGTGCTGAGCGACGAGTGCTGAGCGCTGAGTGCTGAGTAGCGAGAGCACCGTCCGCATGCCGCGGCCTGATTCGACTTCGATAGCTCCGGGCTGTTGTGCGTCAGCGGTCTTCACGCCCACGTGCCCCGAGCTCTTCATATCGCCTTCGCGCCAACGTTCTTGCCGCACTCAGGGCACGGGGCGTTAGTCGCAATGCCCGCGAGGTTGTAGTTGCAGTGGGTGCAGCGGCCGGTGCGTTCGAGGCGGGTGCAGCGGCGGTGGCGTAACTCGGCGACTGCAAAGACCGTCGCGGGCACGGCGGCGAGGCACCATGTGGGGATCGACACGCCGTGAGTGGATGAGTGCCTCGTGAGCTTCGGGTGCCAGCGATGTCCTTCAGGACGCACTCGCCAGATGTTTCCGCTCTCAAGACTCGGAGTCAGCGCAATGTGACCGATTGAGTAGGGCGCAGGAGCCTTTCGATTCTGCTTCGCTGCGAAGATCGGTTCGTAATCAATCAGAATTGAAATAGGCGATTTCGATGTCAGCAGCACGACAAACGACGGCTGCGGCGACCGCTGAATCTCAAGCCACCCCGCACACGCGATCAGTCCCCATCGCCCATCCGGCGAAGCCGCGATGAGGTACCCCAGCGACGGCCAGAAGAGCCACAGCCCGAGCATCACCGCCGCGGCAGCGCCGCACGCGCGGCCGAGCCACTTGGTCACGATGCGACGCCGTTGCCTCACGCCCACATCCCCCCGTCCCCCGCGGCCTTTCCGCACTCGGGGCATGGAGCCTCTGCGGGAAGTCCCGCCCGGTCGTAGCCGCAGTGAGCGCAGAGCATCCCGCGTCGGCCGCGGTTGCGGGTGAGCCAGAGGGCCAGGCCGGTGACGAGCCACACGAGCATGGCGAACCCCGGCGCGCCGGCGAGCAGCCAGAGCGCTGCGCGGCCGTAGTGCACGGTCGTCTTGTCGCCGCTCACGCTCGTCGTGCCCGGCGAGGGGATGGTCGATGCTTCGGCGGGCGCGGTCTGGCCGGAGAAGCCGAAAGCCATCACGGTGATCTGGCGGCGCTCAGCCTGCGTGAGCGTGGTGTCGGACTTGATGTCGATCCACCAGTGCATCGCGCTGTAGACGCCGTCGCAGGCCGTCACGCCGTTGGGCGGCGAAGTGGTCATCGCCACGCGGCACGAGACGATGATGAAGGGCGGAGCGCTGGACGCGTCGGTGACGCCGAACGTGCCGTCGGCCTGGCGGTGCGCGTGGAACGTGTAGGTCGCGCGGCCGTTGGGGCGGCCTTTGCAGAGGTCGACGACCGCAAAGACCGTCACGACGACGATCACCAGCGGCATCAGCAGGAACACGTACTTCACGATTGCGCGTCGGCGGCGCAGCGGCAGTTCCACGCCCGCAGTCTACCGCAAACGAGAAGGCAGAGGCACTAGCCATCAGCCACTAGGCATTAGTGAAAGGCAGGCGCCTTGCCGCACTCGGGGCACGGAGTCTCCGTCGCGATCCCCGCACGGTCGTAGTTGCAGTCCGGGCAACGGCCGTGGCGTTTCCGATGGTGGCGGCGGGCCGCGCCGAACAGCACGGTCGGAGCAGCCAGCATGAGCGCCCACGCGGCGGCGAACAGCAGGGCGTTGAGCGTCATCGGCCCCCAGAGCACCGTTCCGGTCACGCGCGGCACGATCGACCGCTCGTCGTTTGACGCGATGGTCTCATCCGCCCCGCTCCCCCCGTCCTCATTTCTCGTGAGGATGGGGTGGAACGTTGCGACCAGCACGTACGCGCTCTCCAGCGGCCAGCCCGCCCCCTCCATGTGCACCGTAATCATGTCCATCGTGGGCACGTCCCCCGGATTGAACTCGTCCATGTACGAAGCCATGCTGTACTCTGGCGCATCTGCGAGCGCGGCGAGTACGCGATCCCGCCACTGCGCCGCGGAAAGGGTTCTGTGGGGCGCGACGTCCCTGACCTGCATGACGGCCCGGTACGTGCGTTTCGAGTTGCGCCAGCCCTCGCGCTCCGAGCCCACCTCCCCCCAGCCGTCACACGGGAACCGGGCCGCACGGACGACCGTGTCCTCGGTCCACGGTTGCGGCGCTGACGTCCCACCCTGCCCCGCCCTCCCTGCCCCCGCCCACACTGTCGCCGTCGCGCTGCTGAACCCCAGCAGCAGGGAGATCAGCAAGACGATCGCCGCCGCTCTCCAGTTCGTGACAGATCGCCGTCGCCGCTTCACTTCTGCATCTCCCTTTGTTCCACACCGCTCAATCTCTTTGCGCTCTGGGCACCGTCAGGGATCTTGCCGCACTCGGGGCAAGGGGCGTCGAGATCGATCCCTGCACGGTCATAATTGCAGTGCTTGCACGGTTTGTCGGGCGTTGGCCAGAAGTGCTCGTGCCATGCAAGCAAAAGACCCGCGCCGAAGAGCCCAAGAGCGATCAGCCAGAAGCACGCGGTGGCGCCGCTGAAGCTGAAGGACCTGGCTGTGTTCCAGACCCACGTCTCTCGCCACGATGTCGGCATGCATTGATCGGCGATCTCGAGCCCGACGAGCAGCCCGATGGTGACAAAGAACACCACAGTGGCCTTGATCCACCCTTTGTACTGCTTTCCGCGCACAACGACAGTCTAACGCAAACGAAAAGCCCCGGAATCCTCCGGGGCTCAGTTGACAGTCCGTGTCTCAAGGCATTTCTGCCTTCCTCCGTGTGCTCCGTGCACTCCGTGGTGAAAGGTCTTTTCTTACGCCGCCATCTTCACCGGTCCGTTGCTGACGCTCGCGATGAACGTCTCGCCGTTCCCCGCGTGCCCGAAGACGACGCTCACAGGCCCGCTGCTCACGCCCACCATGCCCGAGCGCGTTGCGGTGATCTGGTACTGCACCGTCCCCCCCGCCGCGGCGGGCAGTGTGAGGTCGGTGAACGACCGGATGCTCGACAGACCCAGCGGCGTCCATGCGCCGGCTGTGCCGACGCGGCGCTCGATGGTGTAGACGGTGCCGCTGAGGCTCGCGGGGTTGTCGCACTTCCACGTGAGCTTGAGCTGGCCGTTGACGGTGTTGAGCGTCGCCTTGACGCTCGTCACCGGCGCGGGCGGCTGGTTGTAATTCGGCGTCTTGGGCGCGGGGATGTCGGCCGCGGTGTAGACGTTGCTCGGCGTCGCCGACTGCGCGGCGAAAGCCTTGATGATCGTGACGTCGGTGCGCGCGAGGGTGACGCCGCTGTGCTTGGCGTCCTTCCACGCGTCGTACGCCTTGCGGAGCGCGAGCTTCGCATCGGCGAGATCGTCCCACGCCTTGGCGACGTCGGCCGCCTCACCCACAAAGAGCGTCGCCTGCGCGGCGGTGAGCCCGATGAGCGCCTTGTTGGCGTTCCAGAGCGGCGCGTGGCTGTTGATCCAGTTGACGAAGTCCTGGTCCTTGGTGGGGATGGTGATCGACATGGCGGTGCTCCTTCAGACGTGAGACGCGAGACTTGAGACGTGAGAACTGAGAGGTGGGAGGAAGAAGAACGCCTTCCTGCTCTCACGTCTCGCGTCTCACAGCTCGCGTCTCCCCAAGGTCGTCCGGTCCGAGAAGCGACTGAAGCGGCAACGTCCGATTTTGTGAAAATGGCCGTTTCTGCAGCGCAATCGCGTATTCGATGCCGCGCAGCCTTCTCTCCCTCCCTCCTTCCTCCCCTCCGTCCCCTCGCGAGGGGAGCATCTTCGGCCGTGTGCGCGGATCTTCGGCCCGATGCGCCGGATCTCCGGCCGTGCACGCAGCGCTCACGCCCGTGCGAGCCGCACCCGCGGCCGCGCGCGGCGGATCTTCGGCCGTGTCCCGCGGATCGTCGACCGCTTCTCTCGCATCCACGGCCGTGTGTCGCGGATGTTCAGTCACGTGCACCCGAAGACAAACCAGAAGACGCGCAGCAAGAAGCCCGTGCGCCGAAGTTCAGTGTGAGCGGCCGCCTGCAACGGCCCCTTCCCCAGAAGGCATGCTTTGAAGAGGAAGACCAAAGGGCAGGAATGCGAGAAGGCGATTTGGGGATGACGTGGGGGCGGTTACACGTTCAGTTGCTGGAAGCACACGAGCCCCCACGTGAGGCGGCGTATGGCTGTCGTGCCACCGAGGGGGGGCGGCGGCTTTACGACGGTCGGTGCGCTTTGTCGCGGTGCAGTGAAGACGCAAGGCAGCACCGACCATCCCAAAGCGGCTGGTCGGTGCCACGCCCTCACGCCCCCGGTACTACGGGTGTTCTTCAAGCCACTTGTTGCCCGCCCCGGTGAGCCTTACTCGATCGCCCTCAATTTCAATTAGCGATTCCATCGCTAAATATCCGAGCAGAACCGCGACTTTCTGCGGATCAGCCAACAGCGGAGCGTTTAGGCTATTGCAGTACCGAAGAACATCGTCTTGAGGCACGTAGTCTTTGTTTCTCAGGAAGCTCAACACTTCCCTTCGCGGCTGGTGTTGATCCATGTTGAGACTATATGGTCTCTCGGCACTCTCACCGCCCGGAGCTTGGCGTCGTCCAGTGTCACGCCACATCTCGGATTAGTACTTGCCACAGCTTGCGCATTCTTCAGAGTTCCAGCCGTAGAAAGAGCCGCAGCGATTGCATCCAGTTCCATCTTCTGCTGCCTTTAGGACCATGAGCATTTCGAACTGCTTCCAAGACAAGCCGTCTGGAAGAAAGAACACCCGCGTCTGGCGAGTCTTCGCGTTACCAACGACGCGAATGGAATACCCGCCGCCGTTGAGATCAAAGACTCCCCAATTCCGCCCAATGCTCGCGCAGCGGGCCGCCTCAGCAAGAGAATTATTCTTGACGGTTTGAATAACGTTTTCTCCGACGGACAGCCGCCAAGTGTCAGAGAAGAGTGTGCTGTCGCAAGTAACCACAGCACCGCCGTCGGGAGCTACGAAGGTCTTTCGGGCCATGCTGTAGAAGATATCAGAGCGATGCGGGAGCGTGGCACCGACCAGCGGCTTTGCGATGCTCGGTGTGCCTTGGCGTTTCCCCTGTGCTCCCTCACGTGGGGGCTCGTGTGCGTCATGCGACCAGAACCGTCCACGCCCCCACGTTATCTCCAAATAGTTTTCGCCTTCGCCTTCTTCCGGTAATCTCACCGGGAGCGCGGCACGTTGCCCCCTGCCTGTTGCTCCTGCCACGCGGCGCAGTCCGCTTTGGCTTTCTCCACGTTCACGCCGTCCCTCGTTCTTCCCACCTCCCCCCTCCCGTCGAAGCCGATTACACTGGGGCTTCGCGGGTCGGTACATCCTTTTTTTCAGGAGCGGAGAGATGAACGCACAGAACACGATCGTGGCGATGGTTGTTGCGGCGGCGGGCCTGGCCTGCGCGGCTGAGGCCGACGTGATCACCAACTGGACCAGCGTCTCACCCTCGACGGTGACCGGCACGCTCGGCGGTGTGCCGGTGGTGGGCCAGATCGCCATCGGCGGTGGTGGGAGTTTTTTCAACGCCCTTCTCCCCGGCTATTTCACATCTCCCACCTGGGCCGCCGGCGCTGATCTGCCGTCGGATGCGATCGGCGTGGGGACGGTGACGATGCCTTATACCGCGACGCAGGTGTTCACGTTCGGCACGCCGATCACCGGGCTCCGCATGTACATCAACTTTCTCCCGGGGGTGGGAGGGCCGGGGACGGTCCTTGCGTTCTCCACCACCGGCGCGACGGGTGTGACGACGGTCGCCTCCACGCCGGACATCATCACGTCGAGCTCATGGGTGGTGAGCAGCGGCCAGCAGGGCGACTGCGTGCTGGCATTCTCCGGGGCGGTGACGAGCATCTCGGTGTCGTACCCGCAGGGAATCGTGGGGGGAGGGGCTACGGAGATCACCTTTACGGCCGTGCCGGCGCCGTCGGCGGCCGCGCTCGCCGCATCGGCCGGGCTGCTCGGCGCTCGACGCCGCCGCCGCTGAGCAAGCCGTCGCACGGTGCGACATCTCCACATCGTCTCCGCCTTTCCGGTCTTCCTGTAGACTCACCCGGTGCCAGAAGAGGCGGCGGACAACGTGAAATCGAAACTGAAACGAGCCGGCCGCAAGCGCCGGGCCGCGGGCTGGACGCTGCTCGCCCTCGGCGTGCTGGTGGCGGGGGTGTGGGCGGCGTCGGGACGTTGGCTGCTTGGCTACGGAGCCGCGAGTTGGGGCGCGGGCTTTCACATGGGCGTGATCTATTTCAACAACGAAACGGTAGGGACAAAGGGGTGGCGAGCAGAGATGACAGAGTCGTTCCGGCTGTACTGGGTGGTTGGAGGATCAAATCGAAGAAATAATGTGGAGCCTGTCCCTCAACCAACACGTCTCTGGTTGCTCCGTAGAGATCGGACGGGCTATCGAGCGACTGACGTTTGCTTCTGGCCCGTTCCACTCCTCCTCTGGACCCCCGCTGCGCTGCTGCTTCGCTCGAGCATCCTCGCGCGGCGGCGAGCGAACACCGGCGCGTGCCCCAAGTGCGGCTACTCGCTCGCGGGGCTTGGTGAAGGAGCAGCGTGCCCCGAGTGCGGCAAGGGAGCGGGGGCAACGTGAAATCGAAATTGAAATTGAAACGAGCCGGCAGGAAGCGCCGAGCCGCGGGCTGGACGCTGCTCACCCTCGGCACGCTGGTGGCGGGGGTGTGGGTGGCGAGCGGGTGGTGGATCGCGGGCTTCCATTCATCAGATTCGATATTGCGGGTCCAAAACGGAACGCTGTACTGTTGGAAAATGGATTCAACTCTTCCGGTGAGCCCCATTAGGTGGGAGGCGGGCCGTTTCCCACCGGATCAGCAGCGCTGGGTCTGGTGGCAAGGATGGAACGGCGCGGTCGGCGGAGGCAATTTCAGCCGAGGCGTCTACGCACAGGTCAGCCGTCCCGCGCCCCTGGGCTTCGTCGCACACTTTCTGGTTCTCTGGCCCATCCCCCTCTTCCTCGTGACTCCCGCGGCGCTGCTCCTCCGCTCGGGCATCCTCGCGCGGCGGCGGGCAACGACCAACGCGTGCCCCAAGTGCGGCTACTCGCTCGTGGGGATCGCCGAGGGCTCGCCGTGCCCCGAGTGCGGGAAGGGAGCGGGGACAAAGTGAACGCGAACGTGAAGGGGAAGAAAGCCGGCAGGAAGCGCCGAGCCGCGGGATGGACGCTGCTCGTCCTTGGCGTGCTGGTGGCGGGGGTGTGGGCGGCGAGCGGGTGGTGGCGGGCCAGTCGCATCGCAGGTTGGTACGCGGCGCACATCCAGAATGGTGTTGTGTGTCGCGAGCAGTTTGGACCCTTTGTTCCCGGGAAGTACCCGGACCCTCGGCCATGGCGATTCTCTCCCATCGAGGATTACCCGGGGACATGGAAGTGGAGAGCCACATACGGCTTTGCGGCGCAGGTCGACTGGAGCTTTGGCGTTGCATCGCAAGAAGATTTGGGCGGCGTGAAGGTCGTGACCTTTGTCTTGTGGCCCATCCCGCTCCTCCTCTGGACCCCCGCCGCGCTGTTCCTCCGCTCGGGCACCCTCGCGCGGCGGCGAGCGAATAAAGGAGCTTGCCCCAAGTGCGGCTACTCGCTCGCGGGGATCGTTGAAGGCTCGCTGTGCCCCGAGTGCGGGAGAGGAGCGGCGACAACGAAATGAAGAAACCCCGCCCACCACAACGAGTCGGACGCAAGCGCCGAGCCGCGGGCTGGACGCTGCTCACCCTCGGCGCGCTGATGGCGGGGGTGTGGGTGGCGTCGAGGTGGTGGATCGTGGCTTATGACACTCCAAGCCATCAGTTAGGCGTTCAGCATGGCACGGCTTGGTTTGGGTCCGTGCATAACCAGTCCGACCACGGGTGGTACTTGAGGGACCTGAGTGAGCCAGCGTGGAAGCTCTCCGTTGATCCCTTTCGCCAAACGAATGGCGACTACGTGCAGAATGTTGGGTTTGCCCATTTTTATCACCATGGCACTCTCTCCACGTACATGTGGGAGTGGTACGTTGGCTTTGTCTTGTGGCCCATCCCGCTCCTCCTCTGGACCCCCGCCGCGCTGCTCCTCCGCTCGGGCATCCTCGCGCGGCGGCGAGCGAACGCAGGAGCCTGCCCCAAGTGCGGCTACTCGTTCGCGGGGATCGTTGAAGGCTCGCCGTGCCCCGAGTGCGGACATGCGGTCGACGTCGTCAACACCGGGTGATGTGAAGAGCTCGGGGCGAGTCGGCGCCCGACCACGGACGCACCTCAGCCCGGAGCTCGTAAGGCGAAACGAACTCCGTCGTGCTTCTTCACGTGGGGGCATCTGTGTTCCCGGCAACCGGACACGCGGCCGCCGAAATACGTTTCATTGTCTGCTCTTCCCCTGTCTCTCAACTGAAAAGCCCCGCCGATGAACAGCGGGGCTTTCTGGTTCTCTCAATGTTCAACGATGAGTTTCAGCGACGGCGGCGGCGGAGGCTTGCGGCAGCGCTCAGGCCGAGAGCGGCCGCAGCGGCGGGCGTGGGGACGACCGTGCTGCCCGAGGCGGTGATGCGGTAGTCGTAACCGGATGGTGACGCGTCCGAGCCGTTGCTGATGATGAGCAGCGTAAAGATTCCGCTGTGGAGCACGGGGAAGTCGCCACGCGGGTCGCCGTAGGGGCCGGGGAGGTTGGGGCTCAGCTCATCATCGCCGAAGGTGATGAAATCGAAGTTCGGGATCTCGCCGTTGGGGCCGAACGCGAAGCCGGTCATGTCGCCTTCGAAGACGTAGATGGCGGGGTCGAGGGCGCCGGTGAGGCGTGCCCCGGAGAAGGTGATGTGGTCGCCCGCGTTGGCGGAGATGGTGAAGAAGTTAGCGCTGAACCAGCCGTTCTGCGTCTCAGCGTCCAGGTGACCGGTGAGCGTGGTGTTGGTCAGGTCGCGGGTCGTGATGATCGCGACGGGGTCGGCGAGCGCAGCGCTGGCGATCACCAGGGGCAGAACCGACGCAACAGATGCAGCAAAGGTCATGTCTCTCTCTCCTCTTCGGCCGCTGATTAGAGCGGCGGGGGCGGGGGGTGTGGGGCGGAGGTGACCGCCCGGCTGTGGGAGGAATGTACGGTGCGTTCGGGGCCGGTGCAATCGGGGGTTTCCTGCCCTTCTTGATGCCGCGGTAGACTCGAAGGCAGATGGCCAGGAGCGGGGACAACGTGAATGTGAAGAAGGGGGGCAGGAAGCGCCGAGCCGCGGGCTGGACGCTGCTCGTCCTCGGCGTGCTCGTCGCGGTGGTGTGGGCGGCTTCGCTGAGGCGGGAAATCGAGTGCGCTCTTGGAGATCACACCTGCACGTTTGGCGGCGGGTGCCTATGGGTCGAATCTCGGTATTCCTTTCCAGCCAGGAAAGGACTTTCCATCAGTGAGCTTTCCTCCCTTACCCACCAAGTGCGCTGGCGTGGGCTGACAGAGTGGGAATGGGGAATGCCAAACGCGACGCATTTCTTGTACTTCGCCAGCTACGCAACGTATGTGCACACGCAACGCGGACCCGTCGAGCACCAGTTGCAAGTGGCGTTCTGGCCCATCCCCTTGCTTCTCTGGACCCCCGCCGCGTTGGTCCTCCGCTCGGGCATCCTCGCGCGGCGGCGAGCGATAAAGGGAGCATGCCCCAAGTGCGGCTACTCGCTTGCGGGACTGGCGGCGGATGCGCCGTGTCCTGAGTGCGGACGGCAGAAAGCGGACAACGAATGAACGCGGATGAGCACGGATGGGGAGTGGGTCGGAGCGGGGAGAAGAGGCAGGCTTTCGATCAGTGCTCTCACCCGCGTTCATTCGTGGCCTGCCCGGGCTCCAGAGCTTCTCTGGCCCGCCAATCGCCACCAAATGGGGGTGAGCCACGATGACTTCTCGGACATCGAGTCCCCCCATTCTGGTGCAGGACTCGCCGATCTGGGACAAAGCACACCCAAGGTGTTTGCCTCGGCGTTAACGGTGTGTAAATTCAAGCCACTACAGGCCGGGGCTTTGTTTGCCTTGGCACTATCGAAGTTGCCGGCCCGTAACCGGGCTGGCTTGAGAGGAGAGAGAGAAATGAACAAGGCTATCGCACTGTCCGTTCTGGCCACCGCCACGTTCGCTGGCATCGCGTCCGCGCAGGTCACCAACGGCAGCTTTGAAACGGGTGACTTCACCGGCTGGTCGCAGTTCGGCGACACGTCCGCCACGTTTGTCTATGACTCAGGCGCGGTCGGCGTCACAGGCCAGGACGGCGTGTATTCCGGGTTCTTCGGGTCGATCTTCGGTGTCGGCGGCATCTCGCAGGTCGTGTCAGTCAACGCGGGCGACTCGGTCACCCTTTCGTTCTGGCTGGCGAACCTGGGGGGCACCCCCAACTCGTTCTCCGTCAGCTTCGACGGCAACACGCTCATGAGCTTCAGCAACGGGCCGGGCATGGGCTACACGCACTATTCCTTCGACGTCACCGTCGGCGCTTCTAATCCGACGCTGAGCTTTAGCTTCTACGACGAACCCTCCTACATCCTGCTCGACAACGTCACCGTCACCCCGGCTCCCGGAGCCGCTGCGGCCTTGGGCCTTGCCGGCATCGGCGCTGCCCGCCGTCGCCGCCGCTAAGCCTCGATTTACCACACGATTTGTTGCAAGGCCTCGGGTGTATGCCCGGGGCCTTGTGTTTTCGTCAAAGGCGGTCTTGCCACAGAGGCACAGAGAAGAGAACGACGGGAAGACCGGCCACGGATGAACGCAGATAGACACAGATTTGGAATGGGGAGAGGGTTTGAAGAGCAAGGCCTCTGATCCGAGCTCATCAGTGCCAATTCGTGGCCTGTCTTACCTCTTTGTCTCTTCTTCTCTGTGCCTCTGTGTCTCTGTGGTAAAAAACTCCTACGCTCGGTCTTGATGGCCCCCCTCGCCAAAGCCTGGCCGAAGTACGCCCTGCTCGCGGCGTTGCTTGGCGTGCTCGGGTTGCTGCTGCTGTACCCGATCGTGCTGACGGTGCAGGGGGCGTTCTATGCGGACCCGGTTGCGGGGCCCAAGGGCGGACTGACGATGGCGAACCTCGGGCGGGTCTTTCAGAACCCGCTGCTGGTCGGCGGGGTGCTGACCTCGCTGCGGGTCGCCGCGACGACGACGACGCTGGCGATTCTCATCGGGCTACCGCTGGCGGTGCTGAGCACGCGGTACCGGTTCCCGGGGAAGAAGCTCTTCAACGCGCTGGTGCTGGTGCCGATGATCCTGCCGCCGTTCGTCGGGGCGATCGGGTTCAAGGCGATCATGGGAAGCCAGGGGGCGGTCAACGCGCTCTTTGGGACGGAGATCGACTTCATCGGGTTGAGCCAGTTCTGGGGCGTCTGCATGGTGCAGGCCCTGACGCTCTATCCGGTCATCTACTTGAACACCTCCGCGGCGCTGGCCAACCTCGACCCCGCGCTGGACGAGTGCGCGGAGAACCTGGGGGCCGGGTTCTGGAAGCGGTTCTTCCGCGTGACGCTGCCGCTGATCCGGCCGGGCATTTTCGCGGGTGCGACGATCGTCTTCATCTGGTCGTTCACCGAGTTGGGGACGCCGCTGGTCTTTGAGTACCGGCATGTGACGCCGGTGCAGGTCTTTGACGGCCTGAAGGAAGTGGAGCGGAGCGCCGAGCCGTACGCGCTCGTCGTCGTGATGCTGAGCGTGGCGGTGGGGTGCTACATCTTGGGCAAGGCGGTCTTCGGTCGCGCTGGGCACGCGATGTTTGCCAAGGCGAGCCGCGCGGGTGAGGAGCAGGAACTGATCGGCTGGCGCGGCTGGATGGCGACGGCGGCGTTCACGGTGGTGGCGCTGCTGGCGCTGCTGCCGCACATCGGCGTGATCGGCACGGCGCTCTCGGGTACGGGCCAGTGGTACCGCTCGGTGCTGCCGCGCGAGTTTACGTTCTCGCATTTCAATCAGGCGCTGACGAGCGACCTCGCGGCCGGATCGATCACGATGAGCCTGACGCTCTCGCTCAGCGCGGTGCTGCTGGCGCTGGGGATCGGGCTGCTGATTGGGTATCTGCTGGTGCGGACCAACATCAAGGGCTTGCCGATTCTCGACGCCCTGACGATGCTGCCGCTGGCGGTGCCGGGCTTGGTGCTCGCGTTCGGCTACGTCGCGATGAGCCTGCGCTGGCCGTTCGGCAAAGGCAACCCGCTTGAAGCCCTTTCGATCGTCGGCGCCGTCCCGAATCCGATCCCGTTCCTCATCGCCGCCTACGCGGTGCGCCGGCTGCCGTACATCGTCCGCGCAACCGTCGCCGGCTTGCAGCAGACCAGCGGCCAGCTCGAAGAGGCCGCGATGAACCTCGGCGCTTCGCGCATCACCGCCGTGCGCCGCGTGATTGTTCCGCTGATCGCCGCCAACCTCATCGCCGGCGGCCTGCTGGCGTTCGCGTTCAGCATGCTGGAGGTGAGCGACTCGCTCATCCTCGCTCAGCAGGAGCGCCACTACCCGATCACCAAGGCGATCTTCGCGTTCGCCAACCGCCTCGCCGACGGCCCGCATATCGCCAGCGCCATGGGCGTGTGGGGCATGGCCCTCCTCGGCGTCACGCTCGTGGGCGCGACGGTGATGATGGGCAAGCGGATGGGGGCCATCTTCCGGGCGTGAGGCCAGAAGCGGATGCTGCCGCAGATGAACGCTGATTGAGGCAGACCAGGCAGAGATCAAGACAAGTCACGGATGAACACGGATCCGAGAAGACAATTCTGTCTTGATCCATGTTCCGCCGTGGCTCTCTTCGGTCTTGATCTGCGTCAATCAGCGTTTATCTGCGGCTCTTTCTGATTCCTGGTCTAGCCGCCGCTACGCGGTTCATCGCATGGACGTTACAGGAGCGTCTCGATGCAATCCCCGTGGCTATTTGTCCGTCGTTGGTCCGTCACCCTGCTCTGCTGGGCGGGTTTTGTCGTCGGCGCGGCGGTGATCGGCTACCGCCTTGGGCCGCTCTACGCGTACGCAGCATGGGCGGGCATCGCCCTGCTGCTGTGCGTGATCGGGGCGTTACTGATCCACAGCCAGCCGCTCAGCACGCCGACGCTCGCCGGGCGCATCGGCTACCAGGCGGTGCACTTTGGGTTCCGTGCGAGTCACGGGCGGCTGAGCATCGCCGCGCTGATCTCCTGGTGCGTCTGGTGCGTGATCGGTACAGCGGCGGTCTGGATCACGCACGGCTGGGGCGGGGGCAAAGAAGCGCTCCGCCTGGCGATGGGCTTGTCGTGGTGCGTGAACGTGCTCGGAGTCATGTACATCTGGGGCATCGTGCTGCGCAATCGGCCGCACCGCACCGCGCCGGAGAACACGATGACGCGCATCCCCCGGTCGCTGCTCAAGCTCACCGCCGTGCTCGCGGGAGTGACGATCGCCAGCTTCGTGCTCTGGTTCGGCGTCGCCACGCCCGCCGCGCGATTGACGGCCGTGCTGGTCGCGGCCGGTCCCTCTCTGATCGTCGGCGGCGCATACGGCTCGGTGCTGCTTGTGCTGATGCTGGTTGGCAAGAACGTTCGTTGGAACTGAGCGGCTCGCCGGATCTGTTTTCGCTCATTTACTGAAAACAAGCCGCCCCCGAGGCAAGGCCTCGGGGGCGTTCATGTATACAAAGCTGCAGAGCGAGGTCAGTTCGCCGATGCCGTCTTCTTGAGCGCCTTCTCCAGCGCTTCCTCGAGCGCCTTGCCGCGCAGGTTGGCGCCGATGATCTTGCCGGTGCTCCCGTCGACCAGGAACGTCGCGGGGATGCTGTTGATCGCGTACTTCTGCGCGATCTCGGCCTTCCAGCCCTTGCCGTCGGCGACCTGGCGCCACGTCATCTTGGCGTCCTTCATCACCTCGGGCATCTTCTCGATCGACTTGTCGTTGTCGAGCGAGATCCCCAGGATCTCAAAGCCGCCGTCGTGGTTCTTCTCGTACGCCTTCACCACGTTGGGCATCTCGGCCATGCACGGGCCGCACCAGGTCGCCCAGAAGTCCAGCAGCACGACCTTGCCCTTGTAGTCGTCGGGGAACTTCACGTCCTTTCCTTCGGTGTCCTTGGCAGAGAACGCCGTGATCGTCTTGCCGACGCTGTGGTCAGGCGGCGTCGGGATCTCGGCGACCGTCTTGCTGCTCTTGGCGACCTTGAACGAGCTGCCGTCGCGAGCCATGTCGGTGATTTCATACGTCGTGCCGCCGATGTTGAACGGCTTGCCGATGTCGAACGACTCGCCGCGCGAATCGAACTTGCCGTTGCCGTTCACGTCGATGAGCAGGCTCACGCCGACGCCCCCTTCGCGTCCCTTTCCTTCCTTGCCGCGGAAGTCGCCCGACGCCATCTCGTCGCTCAGCACGGACTTGTACGCCTTGCCGCCGATGGTGACGTCGCCTTCGTACGCGTAGTCGCGGTAGTACAGCAGCGTCGACTTGAGCTGCGCGCGCCCGGCGTCGTTCTTGTCAAAGCGGTACATCGAGAGCGACACGGGGAAGGGGTGGTCCTTCTCGCCGATGTCGACCATTGCCGAACCGGTCGTCATCTTCGACTTCTCGTTGAGGATCCACTCCGCGGCCGCATCGTCGGTCAGGTCGCCGTTGTGGTTGGTATCGATGTACAGCTTCGCGGGCTTGCCGTCCGGCTCGTCGAGGATGAACAGCACTCCCTCGCCGATGGCGAGCGTGCCATACTGCGGGCTCGCCAGGTCGGCGGGCGCCTTCTTCAGTCCCTCGGGCTTGTCGGCCGACATCGTCGCCCGCTGCGGCGCGTAATAGCCGATCTTGGACATGCCCCCCTTGGGGACAGGCGTGAGTTTGACAGGGTCATCGGCATGGGGGGTGGCGAGAGTGGTGGCGCCCCCGGCCAGCAGGGCGATCGCAGCGCAGATCATCGTGAGGCTCCTTTTCGTGTTCACAGGCTCCATCATGGTACCGGAAACCGCTCTGCATTGGTGAGAACACCCACCCGAACATGCAGGTTTGGATCGGCCGGAAGGCTAAACTCGCCCACGATTCTCGTTCGAAAACCGCTTCTTCAGAGGAACAACGCATGCTGGCATCGGTATCGCTCGTCAAGGGTGGGAAGAGTGGGGGCAACAAGAAGGGCGCGGCGGGCGATGTGGTGGTGGTCGGCATGTTCCAGGGCGGCAAGCCCGACGCCGCGATTCGCAGCGGCGCTCCCTATCGCCGTGCCGTGGCTTCGGCCGCGGGCCGTCCCGAGTGCACCGGCGAGGCAGGTCGGGTAGTCGAGGTCTTCACGCAGTCAGGCGGGCGCGTGTGGATCGTCGGCCTCGGTAAGCGCGACAAGTTCAAGGTGTCGAGCCTCCGGAGCGTCGGCGCGACCGTCGCACGCCGCATCGCGTCGATCAAGGGCGGTACGGCCCGGTTCGAACTTCGCACGGCCTTGGAGGCCGTCGGCGCTGGGAGTGAACGCGATCTATTCAACTCCGGCCGCTGCATCGGCGAGGCGTTCGGCCTGCTCTCGTGGGACAACCTGGGCTTCAAGGGCAAGGGCACATCCGCCGACAAGCGCGAGCGCCACGACGCGAGCGTCGCGTTCGACAGCGAGGAGATGAGCGACGGCGCGGAGCTGGGCATCGAGATCGGCGAGGCCGCGAACATGACGCGCACGCTGAGCGAGACGCCGCCGAACGTCGCGACGCCCGATTTCATGGCCAAGGCCGCCAAGCGCGTCGCCAAGGAATACGGGCTCGGCTTTGAGATCTTCGAGGGCAAGGACCTCGAGCGCGAGCGGCTCGTCGGGCACATCAACGTCGGCAAGGCGAGCGAGAACCTGCCGTGCATGATCCGTCTGACGTACACGCCCAAGAAGGCCGACAAGAACGCGAAGCCACTGGTGCTCATCGGCAAGACCATGACCTACGACACCGGCGGCCTGAGCCTGAAGGTGAACAACGGCATGGTCGGCATGAAGCGCGATAAGGACGGCGGTTGCGCCGTGCTGGGTGCGATGCGCCTGTGTGCCGGCGCGATCCGGCCCGACTTCCCCGTCGTCGCGTACCTGTGCGCCGCCGAGAACTCGGTGAGCAACAACGCCTACCGGCCCGACGACGTGATCACCTACCGCAACGGCGTGACTGTCGAGGTGACCAACACCGACGCCGAGGGCCGCCTCGTCCTGGCCGACGCCCTCTGTTACGCCTGCGACAACGACAACCCCTCGGCCATCATCGAGCTCAGCACGCTTACCGGCGGCGTCATCACCGCCTTGGGCAGCACCTACGCCGGTCTCTTCTGCGACGACGACGCCCTCCGCGCCCGCGTCGAGAAGGCGAGCGAGGCGAGCGGCGAGCGCGTCTGGCGCCTCCCAACGCACCAGGAATACCGCGACATGATGAAGAGCCCCGTCGCGGACATCCTCAACAGCAATCCCAACCGCAAGGCACATGCCGGCCAGGGGGCTGCGTTCCTCGGTTACTTCGTCAAGGACGGCGTTCCCTTCTGCCACCTCGACATCGCGGGCGTGCACGTTGCGGAGTCCGATAGCGGCATGTATGTGAAGGGCTCGAGCGGCTTTGGCGTTCGGCTCCTGGCCGACGTCTTCCTGCAGGACATCTGAACAGCCCCCCTCTCCTGAATCTAAACGGGCCGCACGGATCGATCCGTGCGGCCCGTTTTCGCGTATGCTGGTGTCGAATGCAGCGGGTGATCGCCCTCATCCTGTCGCTGATCGTTTGCCTCGCGCCGGTTTTCCCGCGCCGAGGAGCGATCTGCCTAAGGCTGAAACGGGCTGTTGCGGCGGCGAAGGCGGGGCGCCTTGTTGCCCGCTGTGCGCTGAACTGCATCGGCAGGCCCGCCATTGCCCGTGCACCCCCTGCGCCTGAGCGGCCGACGAGCGGTTTTGACCGCGATCAGGCCGCGGCAGCTCCGGCTGCCGTGCGACGCGTTGTTATTCGCCGCAGCCAGATCCCTGATACGAACCGGCCCACTACATGGGCCGCGGTGACGTCAACGGTCGCACCGTTCCGGCTTGTGCCGACCGCGGCCGTCGCTCGCACGCAGCCGCTCCGCGCTGCGCTCTGCATCTGGACGACCTAGCCGCGCGGCCTCTTTCGCCGCCGTTTGTCGTTCAACTTCTTCCAACCAACCGACCAGATGGGCTACGGCCCGTCGATCCCGCGCACACCGTGCGCCGATGAAAGGACCACCATGAACGCCTTTGCGCGCTCCGCCGTTCTGCTTGCGCTCGCTTCAATCACCACCCTCGCCGCCTGTGCCTCGAACCAGACGGCGAGCGGCGGAGCAGGCACTCCAACCGGTGAAAACGCCGTTACTCACGTCACCACCCAGGCCGACGCCGATCGCCTCAACGACACCAATGCGATCGCCTCCAACCGCGTCCGCCTCTACGTCAACGGCATGGGCTGCCCCCAGTGCGTCAGCAACATCGACCTGCAACTGGGCAAGATCCGCGGCGTGAAGTCCAGCAAAGTCAACCTCGGTGACGGCACCGTCGACGTCGAGCTATACGCCAAGGACCATCCGTCTCCCGCGCAGATCCACAAGGCCGTCGGCGGCGATTTCACGCTCGTCAAGCTTGAGGAGCTCAAGTGAACCGAGCCCTCATCCTTGCGATCGCCGCCGGAGCGATCGCTCCGGCGGCGCTGGCCCAGGAGGCGATGTACACCCAGGCGGCGACGATGCCTGCTGCGGGGAACACGCTGCTGCGTCAGCAGTTCCATATCTACGAGTCGGGGTACAACCCCGAGACGGGCGACCGGGGTACGCGGATGTTCCAGTCTGAGACGAGCCTGCAGGTCGGGCTCGACGTCGGCTGGTCGCTCACGATCAAGGCGCTCGCCGAGCAGTCCAAGACCGACCTGCCTCTTCCGGGCGGCGGTTCTGACACGGAAACGGACTTCTCGTCACTCGACGTGATGGCCAAGTACCGCTTCTACATGAACAACCCCGGCGGCGTCGACACCGAACGCGCAGCCCTGCTCTTCGGCCTCCGCGCCGACATGGAGGACTCGGTCAATGGCGACCCGCACATCGGGATCGTCTACACCCGCGTCCACGGCCTGCACGGGTTCAATGTCGAGTTGCACTACACGATGACTACCGGCGGCGTCGAGGACCGACGTGACAACGTGCTGGGCGGCGAAGGAACGGCCGATGCGTTCAACTACAACTTCGCGTATGTCTACCGCGTCTACCCGACCGCGTACACGGCCGAGTCGAACGGCGCGTGGTACGTCACCGCCGAGATTAACGGCATCTACGAGACCAACGGCGACAACGAGATCCGTTTCTCACCGGGTCTGATGTTCGAGGGGCGGCGCTGGGGCTTCGAGCTCATGGCGCAGCTGCCGGTGCAGAACAGCCTCGACCACCGGCCCGAGCTCGACTGGGCGGTTGGTGTGGGTGTGCGGTTGCTGTTTTCGAGAAGGAATCGGTCAGAGCCCGAAGCGTCAGCGAGGGAGGCAGCACGAGGCTTTGCGAGTGCTGCGCGATCAAAAAGCACGGCTGACTCACCGAGCCTCGTCAGCCTCCCTCGCTGACGCTTCGGGCTCTGACATTTCACGCCGGCATCGTCAACGCCGCGGGTCCGACGGTCACCACCGTTACCGGGCCCATCGTGCGCCGGCGTGCGTACGCGTTGAGCGCGTCGAGCGTCACACCCGCGCTCTCGCCGGCCAGTTCGTCGAGCGAGCGGGCGCGTCCGAGCTTGTGCCAGTCGTTGGCGAGCGCGGACGCCCGCGCTCCCGTCGACTCGCCCGATGAGACCACCCGCGCCCGGTAGCCGATCTTGGCCCGCTCGAGCTCGTCGCCCTGGATCGACGCCGCGGGCCCGCACGCGGCGCGGAGTTGTTCCATCATCACGTCCAGCGACTGCTGCGCCTTGTCGGGCGTCGTGCCGACGTACCCGATGACGCGTCCGAACAGCTTGTCCGCCGCGTACGAAGCCGAGACGCTGTAGCACAGGGCGCGCTTTCGCGCACCTCGGTGAACAGGCGGGCGCTGGTGCCGCCGCTGAGCACCGAGTTGTGCATGCGCTCCAGCCGCGCATCAGGCGACGGCTCAGGCGGCGCTTCGTGCGCCAGGTAGATGTGCGTCTGGTTGCTCTCGTCGGGCTCGTGGAAGTACGTGCCTCGCGCCTCGGGTGTGCCGAGTGTGAGCGTCGGTGCCGATCCGCTCCAGTCCTTCAGCAGGCTGTTGAGCGTCTTCGCAACCGTGGCGAGCTTGATGTCACCCGCCAGCGCGAGGATCGAGCCGCGCGGCCGGCACTGGCGTTCCCACGCGCGCAGCACGTCCTGATGCGTGACGGCGTTGAGCCCTTCCTCTGTCCCCAGGCTCGAGCGGTTCACGGGCGGCGCACCATGGCGCTGTGTCAGGATCACGCCCGCCCGCTCAGAAGGGCTGTCGGCGAGGCCCGCCAGTGACTGCAGTGCCAGTTTGCGCGACGGCTCGAGTGCATCGGCGTCGAAGCGGGGCTGGCGGATCATCTTCGTCAAGATGGGCAGGCACGACTCGACGCATGAGCCGACGAACGTTGCGTTCAGACGCAGGTATTGGGCGCCAACTTCCGTGCCGCGCAGAATGCCCTGGCGGTCGAGTTCGTCCGCCAACTCGCGGCTGCTCAGGCTGCCGCAGCCGCGCATCAGCATCTCCGCCAGGATCGCCGAGAGGCCGATCCGGTCGGCGGGGTCGTGGGCGGCCCCGGCAGGAATGAGCCACTGGAAGCTGGCGGAGGCGACGCCAGGGATCGTTTCGACGATCAGCGGCATTCCACACTCGAGCACGGTGGATTCGATCTGGGAGGGCATTCGGCGTCGGCTCCACGGGTCGGAAACGGGGGAAATAGGGCAAGACGTTCGGGGAGGATACGGGTCTCCCCCGCTCCGGTGGGCAACGGGGCGGCTTTTCTGGTGCCGCCGGGCCTCCTATGATCCCAACCGGCCTCCACCCACCCGTCAACCAAAGGTTCTTTCGGCGCCGCGCCGGGCACGCGGGCCGTCACCTTTTCGGAGCGATTCATGGCGAACCCAATGGACATGGTCATCGGTTCGAACGAAGTGCAGCGCGACGCGGCACTCGCCGCGTCTGAGTTCGGTAAGGGCGAGAAGGCCGAGGCCGCGGGCGACCACGAGACGGCGCTGGCTCACTTCCGCAAGGCCGGCGCAGCCGACCCGACCGATCCCCGGATCATGTTCAAGCTGGGCTTCCTCCTCGACCTTGCGGGCGAAGAAGACGAAGCGATCAGTTGCTACGAGACGGCGATCGAGCGTCCGCCGGCGCCGATCAACGCGCTGCTGAACCTCGCCGTTCTTTACGAGGATCACGGCGACTGGGCTCGCGCCGAGCGCTGCCTCAAGCAGGTGCTTGAGACCAACCCCAACCATCCCCGCGCCCGCCTGTACATGCAGGACGTCAGCGCCAGCAAGACGATGGAGCTGGAGGACGATCACGAGCGCGACCGCTTCAAGCGCAGCGCCCTGCTCGACACCCCGGTGACGGACTTTGAGCTGACCGTCCGCGCCCGTACCTGCCTCAAGAAGATGAACATCCGCACGCTGGGCGACCTGGTCCGCACCACCGAGGCGGAACTGCTCAGCTACAAGAACTTCGGCGACCAGAGCCTGGTCGAGATCAAGACCATGCTGGCCGCCAAGGGCCTGCGCCTGGGTCAGGGCCGCGAGGATGCGCACCGCGCCGCTCGCCGCCAGATGCTCGAGAGCCTCAAGGGCTCGGGCCAGGAAGCGGTGCTTTCCAAGCCCGTTTCGGAGCTCAACCTCTCCGTCCGTGCCCGCCGCGCGCTGCAGTTGCTCAACATTCAGAGCCTGGGCGACCTGGTCACCCACACCGAGGCCGAGCTGTTGGGCATCAAGAACTTCGGCGCCACCAGCCTCGTCGAGGTGAAGGCCAAGCTCTCCGAGTACGGCCTCAGCCTCCGCCAGATCGACAGCGAGTAAGCGTCGGATCGGATTCAGAAACCCACAAACGCCCCGCTTCGGCGGGGCGTTTTCGTTATCATTGAGTCATGAACCGCAAGCTCATCGGCATCGCCGCTGCCTTAGTCCTCGCTTTTGCCGCAGGATGTGAGCAGAAGCTCACCGACGATGCGTACGCGCAGCTCAAGCAGGGCATGACCGGGCAGGAGGTCGAGGGCATCCTCCGCTGCGGGAGCGGGACCGATGAGACCCAAGGCGGCTTCAACATGGCCAGCTCAGGCGTTTCGGGCAGCGGCGGCACCGACCGGGTCTGGCTCTATAAGTGCGGCGACCGCTCGGTCACCGTGACATACCGCGACGGCAAAGCCGTGCAGTTCAACAAGACCGGCTTCTGACCTTACACGAGGCTCTGGCGCAAGCCTGAGCTTCGGCGCGTACACACTGGCGACCCGGTCACCAGGGTGGGTCGAACGGTCAGCCCAGGCTCGCGCCAGGGCCTCGTTACGTGTTCTCACCCTTCCGTCGCCCGCTTCACCACGTCCTCGTCGCGTTTTTTGCTCACGTGGTACGTCAGGCGCGTCCGCGCGTACTCCTCCGGTGAGACCTTCAGGTCCATCTCCTGGCCCTGCTGGTGCTGGGCGTGCAGGTGCTTGAGAAACGGCACGCACCACCCGCACCCGGTGCCCGCTCCCAGGCACTCGCTGATCAGGCTGGCCACGGGCGGATTGCTCTGCTTGCAGAACGTCCGCACCTTGCGGAGCGAGACGCGGAAGCACAGGCAGACCTCGTCGTCGGGGTTCACGCACAAGCGTAGCAAACCGCCGACTTTCTGGGCGTTTTTGCCTCTCGGCGTCGATACTGTTCTCACCATGCTGCTGCGCGCGCTCACGGAGGGGCTGCCGCTTACGGCCCTTCCCCCGGCCGGCGGAAGCGGCGCGGGCTCGCCGAGCCTCGACGTCCGCATCTGCGACATCACCGAAGACTCGCGCACCGTCATGCCCGGCTCGCTCTTTGTCGCCCGCAAGGGTGAAAAGTCCGACGGCAACGCCTTCATCGACGCCGCCCTCCGCGCCGGTGCCGCAGCGGTGATCAGCGACAACCCGCGAGCCGCCCTGCCCACGGGAGCCAAGGCTGCGCTGCTCACGAGTGATCGTCTCCCCTCGGTCGTTGCGACGATGGCCGAGCGGTTCTTCGGCAACCCGTCATCTCGTCTCACGATGGTCGGGATCACCGGCACCAAGGGCAAGACCACTTGTGCTTACCTCGCGCGTCAGTTGCTGAGCGTAAGTGGGGGGCGTTGCGGCCTTATCGGCACCGTCTGCATCGACGACGGTGTCGAAGTCGCTCCCGCCCAGCTCACCACGCCGCCCGCGCTCGAACTGTCGCGCACGATCGCCCGCATGGTCGACGCCGGTTGCCCCGCCTGTGTCATGGAGACCTCCAGCCACGCGCTGGATCAGGGTCGCGTCGCCGGGCTCGCCTTCAAGGTCGGCGTCTTCACCAACCTCGGGCACGATCACCTCGACTACCACCACACCACCGATTCCTACGCCGCCGCCAAGGCCCGACTCTTCGCGATGCTCCCCGCTGCCGCCGACGGCGGTGTCGCCGTGGTCAACGCAGACGACTCCTGGCACGCCGCCATGCTGCGCGACTGCCGCGCTCGCGTGATTCGCTGCACCATGCGTGCCCGCCGCAGCGCCGACCAGCCCGCCGCCGACTGCTCCGCCCGCACCGTCAGCGAGAGCCGCTCCGGTACGGTGATTGACGTCGCTGCGCCCTTCACGGGTAATCGCTCTGTGCAGCTCTTTCTGCCGCTGCTGGGCGCCCACAATGTGATGAACGCTCTACAGGCCGCCTGCGTCGCACACGCCTGCGGCGTCGACGACCGCACGATCGCCGACACTCTCGCCGCCGCTTCCGCGCCGCCCGGCCGTCTCGAGCCCGCCACCGCGCCCGATGCGCCGTTCACCGTTTATGTCGATTACGCCCATACGCCCGATTCGCTCGCTGCCGTGCTCGCCGTTGCGCGACGGGCCGTCGAAGCTGAGAAGTCGGGTGGGCGCGTGCTGGTCGTCTTTGGCTGCGGCGGCGATCGCGACCCGACCAAACGTCCCAAGATGGGCGGAGCCGCGGCCGAGCTCGCCGACCTCCTGTTCGTCACCAGCGACAACCCGCGCACCGAAGACCCCCGCGCGATCATCGAGCAGGTTGTCGCCGGTATGCCCTCCGCCAAGCGCAGCCACCTCCGTGTCGACGCCGACCGCGCGGCCGCCATCAGTGCCGCCATCGCCGAGGCTCGCGCGGGCGACGTGCTTCTCATCGCCGGCAAGGGGCACGAGGACTATCAGATCCTCCCCGCCGGAAACGGGGGCACGCGCAAGGTCCACTTCGACGACCGCGAGCAGGCGGTCGCCGCGCTTCGCCGTCGCGGTGTTCCGGCCGTTGACTTCGTGCCGGGCCAATTGATCCCGCCCGTTCGCCAAGGTGCGCACCACGCCTCCATCGCCACGCTCCCTGTCCGACACGGCGCCGCCGCCCGACCGGACCCTGCCGGAGATTCCCGTTGACCGACTCTCGTCCCGAGCCCATGCCCGTTTCCACGTTCTGGACCGCCGCTACCTTCGCCTCTGTCACCGGCGGCCGCTGGCTCGGCAAGGCTCCATCTGATGCAGCGACCATTCGCATCACCGGCGTCTGCAACGACAACCGCAGTGTCAGCCCCGGTGCGTGCTTCGTCGCCATTCGCGGCGAGCGCCATGACGGCCACGAGTTCGCCGCCGCGGCCGCGCAAGCCGGCGCATCGCTCATCATCGCCAGCCGTCCCGTCACCGGGGTCGGCAACACTCCGGTGCTGATCGTCGAAGACACAGTCCGCGCCCTCGGCCGCCTCGCCGCCGCTTATCGCGATCACCTCGGCGAGCAGGGCGCCACGTTCATCGCCGTCTGCGGCAGCAACGGCAAGACGACCACCGTCCGCATGATCGACGCGGTCCTCCGCGCCGCCCACCCCGGCACCAGCAGCCAGAAGTCGTTCAACAACTCGATCGGCGTCCCACTCACTATCCTCTCCGCCCGGCCCGGCGACCACTTCGTTCTCTGCGAGGTCGGAACCAACCACAAGGGCGAGATCGATGTCCTTGGCGCGATCGTCCGCCCCGACATCGCCGTCATCACCAGCATCGGGCGCGAGCACCTCGAAGGCTTCGGCGATCTCGCGGGCGTGATGCGTGAAGAGGCCTCGATCGTCCGCCACCTCCGCTCTAGCGGCTCGCTCATCTACGCAGAGGTCGAAGCGCTCCCCGATGGCCGCACCTTCGAGGGCCTGCTCGGCACCTTCACCAACCCGTTCACGACCCGCAGTCTCGAGCGTGCGTACTGGCTCCGCCGCATCCGCCCGCTTGAAGCGCCGGCGATCGGCACGCAGTGGAAGGACCTCAACGGGCTCGAGTGGCAGATCCCCATGGCCGGCGACCATAACGCCAGCAACGCGATGCTCGCCGTCTGGATCGGCCAGGCAATGGGCATGGAGAACGACGCGATCGCCAAGGCCCTCAGTACCGTGCAGGGCCCGCCGATGCGTCAGCAGATCACCGTTGCCGGGCCAGTCACGATCGTCAACGACGCGTACAACGCCAACCCCGATTCCATGCTCGCCGCGCTCGCGTCGATCAGCGCCCTCACGCCCGGCGCACGCGCCGTGTCGCCGTCCTTGGCCAGATGGGCGAGCTCGGTGACGCCGCACCCGCCGCGCATACCGAAGTCCTCGCCGCTGCTCTCGCGACCCCCGGCGTCGGCGCCGTGATCGTCGCCGGTCCGCTCTTCGCGACCGCGGCACAGTCCGCCGAGCCGGGCGCGATCCTCGCCGTTGAGCCGCAGATGAACGACGAGACCGCTCGCCGCATCGCCGCGTTCATCAAGCCGGGCGACGCCGTGCTGATCAAAGGCTCGCGCTCGCAGGCCATGGAGCGCGTGGCCGACGCCGTCGCCGCCCGCTTCGCGACAGCCTCCCCGTCCGCACGCTCAGCCTCGCTGGCGCCGCGCACCGTCTCACCCGCAGGACCAAAGGAACCGCGATGATCCCCTGGTTCGTCGACGCCTGCTACAAGTGGCTCGCCGACCACGGCCTCTGGTGGGCATTCCGCATCTTCACGGAGGTGCAGTTCCGTGCGCTCGCCGCGGCCTTGCTCTCGTTCGTCACTGTCGTGCTCCTCTCCAAGCCGGTCATCGCCTGGCTCCGCCGCAAGAAGATCGGCGATACTGGCATGACCGACTCGGCCCTGCTCGCAGCGAGCGCTACCAGCAAGGCGAGTACGCCCACCATGGGCGGCATCCTCATCGTCGGCTCGATCGTCGTCTCGACGTTGCTGCTGGCCGACGTGCGAAACTTCTACGTCCAGCTCGGCGTCATCGTCGCTGTTTGGCTTGCTGTCGTCGGCGGCTTTGACGACTGGCTCAAGCTCACCGCCGCCACCCGCGCCGGCGGCTCGCGCCAGGGCCTGCGCTCGTGGGAGAAGCTGGTCTTCCAGCTCGGGCTGGGCCTAATCGTCGGTTATTTCGCGTACAACCACGGTGTCGGCGACGACGCGTCGCTCAACGGCGCCCACGTTCTCAACCTCCCCTTCTCCAAGACCTACCGCACCGACCCCGCGACTGACGCGTGGCAGTTCGCTCCCGGCGTCATCTCGCTCGGGCGAGCCGCGTTCATCGTGCTCTCGGTCCTCATGGTCGCGGGCATGTCCAACGCCGTGAACATCTCTGACGGCATGGACGGTCTCGCCGCGGGCGTCAGCGGCGCGGTCTCGATCGGCCTGCTGGTCCTTTGCGGCATCGCAGGCGCCCCGACCGTCGCCCAGTACCTGCTGGTGCCGTACGTCGTGCAGAGCGACGAGCTGACCGTCGTCGCCGGCGCGATGGCCGGGTCGTGTCTTGGGTTCCTCTGGTTCAACTGCTCGCCCGCCAGCGTCTTCATGGGCGACACCGGCAGCCTCGCCCTCGGCGGCCTCATCGGCTACATCGCCAGCGTGATCCGGCAGGAAGTCGTCGTTCTGTTCATGTGTGCCGTCTTCCTGATCGAGATCGGTTCGGTCGTGCTGCAGGTCGGATGGTTCAAGGCGACCAAAGGCAAACGCATCTTCAAGTGCGCTCCATACCACCACCACCTGCATCTCTCCGGCTGGCGCGAGCAGCAGGTCGTTGCACGGTTCTGGATCGTCACGGTGCTGTTGATCGTTCTCGCGCTCGCCTCGCTCAAGGCTCGCTAAGCGCGAGTCACTTACCCACCAGCACTCGTCGCAGCACCACCCTGTCCTGCACGGGTCCGTTCTTTCCCTCGCCCACCGTCACGCTCAGCCACGCCGCGTCCGTCGGCAGTTCCACGTTCACCGCAAAGATCGGCGACGCGCCGTTGAGCGTGAACTCCGCCAGCATCTTCTCGCGACTCTGATCAGCCCCTGCGGCAGCGATGCGCACCGTGCAGTCCCCCAGCCGTCGGCACTCTTCCGGCAGCACCGCCCACCCCGTTACGCGCCGAGCGCCCTTGGGCAACTCGAAGGCCACCTGCTCGGGCTCGGGCAGCGTCAGGTCGCGCGTCCCAAGCGACTGCTCTGCTCCTCGCTCAACCATCCCGCCCGACCGCACCGTGCACGCCGCCAGTGGCGAGACCGCCGACGGAGCCAGCAGCGTCCCCCGAAGCTCGGTGACACGCACATTCGCCGGCACCGACCCCTTCGCTCGGACAACGCGGGCCTCCAGCGCGTCGGTCGAAAACTCCACTACGCCGGCCTGCTCGCCGCCCGCCAGCCACACGGTGGCGGTCGGTGCTGTCTTTGTCCCGCCTCCGAGCGCTGCCCATGCCACGCGTTCCAGCGGCACCGCCGTCTTGGTCTTGTCGTGCTCGATCGTGACCGCAAGCCCGTTTCCTTGGCTCTCTCCCTTCCCCGCGGCGATCGACTCGATGAACCCGTCGAACCGGTCTCCGTTGATCAGCCGCACCGTGTCGCCGGTCCGCTTTCCGCCAGCCTCGGATGGCTCGGTTGGCCGCGTTTCCAGCCGGGCCAGCGTGTCGAGCGGAAACTCAACCTTCCCCAGCGTGCGGTGCACCAGCACCAGGCCGTCACCTTTTCCCGCAAGCAGATCGCCTCGCAGACGGCTTCCGTCGGTCAGTTGCACTGTCACGTTGCCGGCGGGCGGCGCGTCCTCCCCAAGACCCGGCCAGTCGCGCTGTGGTCCCCACATCTCGGCCGCGACCACGGCGACCGCTTTTTGGACCGCCGTTTCCTTCCCCTCGGTCCGCACCGTTGCCGTTCCGTCACGCACCGACACGAGCGTGCCGGTTGTCGCGTGCAGTTTGTCGTCGAGCACGGTGACCAGCGGCCCCTCAGGCGCGGTATGAGCGGGAGCAGCAGCAAGGGCGAACGCGATCAGCGATGAAAGCATGCAGGCTCCGTTCACGTAGCTCATCGACCTTCGCACAAGGTCACTTCTGGAAGATCGGCAGGTACCGCTTGGGCATCTGCAGCACGATCAGTGCCATCGACGTGCCGTACGCGCTCCCCACGCCTGCGTCGGTCCATTCGCCGCCTGCCGCCTGACGTGAGAGCAGTTCCTTGCGTGCCTCGGGCCACCACGCTTTCCACGCGTCGCCGCCGCTGAGGTACATGCTCTGAGCCGTGTAGTACATCCCGTAGAAGTAGTGGGCCTCGGTCCGCAGCGCCGAGCCCGGCATCCCCGCCTTCATCAGGTATGACACGCCCCGACGTGTCGCCGGGTCGTCGTACACGCCCGCGTAGTACAGGCTCGCCACGCCCGCCGCGCTCCGCGGCCAGGCGCTCACGCCCGACTCGCGCTGGTACTTGAACCCGCCGTCGGGCAACTGGCATTCACGCACGTACGCCACCGCCTTGTCGATCGTCGTCTTGGGGACTTCAAGTCCGGCGTTCCGCGCCTGCGCAGCCCCATGATCTGGCAGATTGTCACTGAGACGTCCGCGTCGAAGGGCACGGGGTTGTATCGCCAGCCGCCTTCGTCGTTCTGCGTCCGCTCGATGAGCGTGCACGCTTTTACCAGCGCGTCGTGCACACGGTCGGCTTGCGCCGTGTCGCCGCCCCCCTGCGTCATGCCGTACACCTCGCCGAGAAAGAGCGTCGCAAACCCGTGCCCGTACATCGGGCCGTTGACGCTCTCGCCGGCGATCAGTCCGGTCTCGCTGCAGCAGCTCAATACATACCGCAGGCCTTTGTCCACCACCGGCCCGTATCGCCCGCGTCCTGGCACGTGCCCATCGCTCATGAACGCCAGGCACGCAAGGCTCGTCACCGCGACGTTCTTGCTGAAACGCCCCTGACCAAACGAACCGTCGTCGTTCTGCATGGACGCTAACGCCGCGAGGCCGCGATCGACCGCCGCCGTCAGCTCGGGCGTGATTTCTCCCTCCATCGCCGCGTTCTCTGCGCCTGCGCTTCCCTTGGGCTGCGCGACACATTCGACGGGCTCGCCAGACCACTCCCCCCCCGGCGCCCGCCGGCCCGCCCTTTGGCTGCGGCGCCACGTCCGCCGGCGGCTGCGACGACAGCGAAATCAGAAACCCCGCGGCCAGCGTGAGCGACAGGTCCATCACTTGCCGCCTCCGCCGCTCTCACCAAGGCGCTTGTAGTACTCCTCGGTCAAGCGCTGGTACTCCTTGCTGAACTGATCGCCGGACCCCTGCACCAGGAGCTGACGCACGCGCTGCGGCAGGTTTCCCCACGCCGCGCGAGCCGCTTCCATACCCGGGCGCAGCCGCGCGCTAGTGGTGCCGCCGCGATCGACGCTCGGCGAGGTGTCCTGGCCCGGCTGTTGCTGTTGTTGCTGCTGGCTCTGCTGCGACTGGCTGGGTTGCTGCTGTTGCTGCTGGTCCTGCTGCTGCTGTTGTTGCTGCTGCTTGTTCTGATTGTTCTTCTTCTGGTTGTTCTTCTTCACCAGCGCATCGAGCAGTTTGACCGTCTCCTCCTGCATGCGCTGGGTGTTGAGCGAAGTGTCCTTGTCCGATTCGAGCCGCTTGGCCGACTCGTTCATCAGCGCGACAGCTCGCTCGAGCTCGTTGCCTGCTTCTTCACCGTTGAGCGCGCGGGCCAGGTCGCCGGGGACAGCCGTGCCTTGGCCGTCCGTCTTTTTCGGTTGAGTTTCGGGCTTTGTGAGCCCTAGCACGTCATCCAGTGACGGCGCCGGCGGTTTGTCGGCAGGAGGTGTGGTGGTGGGAGGAGTGCCTGCCGGCTTCCCGGGCTCTATTTGCTTCGCCGGAGGGCCGGCGGGCTTTGAAGGAGTGGGGGGTGTTGAGGGTTGCGACGGCTGCGCGGTCAACGCCATCCCGACCGCCGCTGCGTACACCAGTGCAGTGATCATCGGCCACCTCCCTGCTGCTGCATTTTCTGGAGCAGCTTCGCACCGCGCTCCGCCAGCATGCGCTGTAGCGTGCGGGCCTCGTCGGCTGCGCCCGCGTTCTTCGCTTCGTCCGCTTCACGTGTCAGCGTCAGCGCTTCCTGCTGCATCGACTTGAGCAGCTTCACCTCGGCCGCGGGCGGGACCATTGGTGGCGCATCCCCCTGCCCCGACTGGCTACCTCCGCCGCCGCCGCTTTCCGGTTCGCGGAACGCCTCTTCTTCGCCTTGCTCTTCGTTCAGCGCGTCGATGAGCTGACGCAGCACGCGTTCCACGCCTCGCTGCTTGGCAGCGACGTTCTCGGCGACTGTGTCGGTCCGCAGCCCCTCCGCAGCGCCTCGGGCCAACGCATCAAGCCGCTCGTGCCCGAGCACGAACAAGTCGGCGTCTTGCAGATCCTTGGTCTCCTTGAGGAGTGCGCCCGCCTGATCCGCGAGCCCTTCCTCGCGTTCAGCCAGCCCGCGTGCCCGCGAACGCGAGCGGCGGTCGAGCTCCTTGCCCACAAGGTCCGATCCTTCGGTGCGCACCGCCGACTGCTCGTTGAGCATCGCCTGGTATTTCTGTTTGATCTCCGCCTTCTGGCGGTCGCTCTCGCGCTTTGCCGCCGCGTCTTGCTGACGCTGCGCTTCGTCGCGTGCCTCGGTCAGCTTCTTCATCGAGGTCCGCTCGTGCTCCTCGACCGCTGCGCCGTCCACCGGCGAGGCACGGAGCCCGACGACCGCTTCCTGTTGTTCTTCGGCCGCTTCACCCAGCAGCGACGCTGCACGCCGCGCTTCCTTGCCTGCTTCGCGAGCCTGCGACACCGCGGCGAGCGTCTGCGTGTGGAGGCGAACCATTGGCCCATCGAGGCCTTTGTACGCGTCGGCGGTGCCCGCGGCATTGGCCGCGGCGATCGAGCCCAGCTCGGTCTGCTGCATCGTGATCAGCCGGTTGAGGGTCTCGATCAGGCTGGCGAGCTGACGCTTCAGCGTCGCATCGCGGCTCTTCTGGTTCTGTTTGAGCTGATCGAGCATCTGCTCGAGGTTGCTCTGTGCCTGCTGCTGCTGCTGGCCGGCCTGCTGCTGCTGGTTCTTCTGAATCTGCTCCGCCGCTTTCTGCATCTGCTCGCTGACGCCTGACCGCTCCCCCTTCTTCGCGGCTTCCTCCATCGCGGAGGCGCCGGCCGGGTCGGAGGCCTTCATCTGCTTGGCCCGCTCCTGCAGTTTCTTGAGCTGCTCGTCGGTCCGCTTGGCGAGCTGCTGCTGCTGCTCCGCCAGCTCGGCGAGTTTCTGCTTCTCGGCGGCGCTGAGCTCTTCCTGCGACTTGCCGACGGTCTTCTCGCCAAGCTCTCCCGTCTGCTTGCGGACTGCCGCCTGGTCCTCGATCAGCCGCTGCACCGCGCGCGTCGTCGACCACGCGTCCTGTCCGCGGTCGAGCGTTTCGGCGAGCTGCTCGAGTGAACGGGCCGTCTTGTCCTGCGATGACGCGGCTTCATCCTGCGCTTTCTTCTGTTCCGCCTTGTTCCCTTCCGCCTTCGCTTGCTCCGCCTTGCGGGCCGATTCGCCCGCCTGCGAGGATGCTTCCTTTGCCTGCTCGGCCAGCGAACGAGCCTGCGACAGCACCTGCTCAAGATCCTGATCGCTTAGCCCGTTCTCCTTCATCCGCTTGGAGAGCTCCCCGACGGCTTTGTTCAGCCGTGTGACCGCATCAGTGATCTCCGCCTGCGAGCGCGGCACGCCGTCGGAGCCGCGTTTGGTCTTCTCCGTCAGTGCGTCTTGCTGTTCGACCGTCTTTACCGCCGAGCGGCGCAAGCCCGTCAGCTCGTTCCACACCTGCTCGACCATCCGTTCGGCCGAGATCACACGCACCCTGCGCGGCGACGACCGGGCCGGATCGTGCGAACGCCCATCGACCAGATACGCATCGGCGGCCGCGGCGGTGACCCACACTTCCTGGCCGGGCCCTACGCCGAGCTTGGCAAGGTCGATCTCGCCGCTGGCGCTCAGCACCGCGACAGGCCGCTCGCCCGCCTTGGCTCCCTCCACGCGGGCAAGCACGGTGCGGTCTCCTGAGACCTCGACCTCGGTGCTCGCCGATCCCGTCTTGGGCGACGCGACGGCAAACTCCGCGGCGACCCACGACACACCGACGTCGTCGCGCCCTTCGGTCTGCACGCTCACCTTGGCCGTCGGCAGCACCTCGATGTCCTGCGACGGCTGCACGACCACTGCCTCGGGCGGACGGTCTTCGCGAACTTCAACGCGGTAGACCGACTCGGCCGCCGGCTCAACGCCGTCCACATCCACCGGGTGCACCGCCAGCCGCACCGACTTGCGCTGCGTCCAGGCGATCCGCCACACCGTCGGCTCGGTCGAGAGCTCCGTGTCCGTTTCTGACGCAAGCGAGGCCGCTTGTTCACCCAGCGCCGCATTCACCCAGGCGTTCCGCTCCGATGCGTTGCTCGACGGCACGCGTACCGCCTTGTTCATCCGCACAGTCAGTTCGACGCGCGACCCCGGCAGCACGCCGGGCACCGTCGCCCGCTGATCGGTCCCCGGTCCCGCCTCCAACACGCGCGGCTCACCCGCACTGGCGTACGCGGGTGGCGTCACCTTCACCTCGGCACCGACCACTGCCGGCGGGGGCACAAGGCGCACCTTCGTCGCATCGGTCCGGTCGTCGGAAGAGACAAACCAGTACTCCAGCGTCCCCTCTTTCACGGCTTCTTCGGCCGAGGGTGAGAGCACGCCGGGTTCGAGCAGCGTCTCGAGCAGTGCGCCGTGCAACGGCTCGTTGGCGACGGTCTCGGTTGAAGGCTCGGGCGACACGACGACCTCGCGACCCTGGGGCGAGAGCGCCTGCTCGCGCACGGGCCCGCCGTTCACGCGGTACTTCACCGTCACCCGCGCGGTCTTGTCGCCTTTTACCAGCGCCGCGCGAAGCGGCAGCGCGTACCCCGTGGGGTGCACGCTCACACCGGTGATATCGCGCACGCCCGTTCGCTTGGGCCACTCGGCGCTCGTCCAAGGCGTCAGCACGCGCCGCGCGCCCAGCAGCGTCGAGTACGGCGAGAACGCCAGCATCGTCGTCACCACCGCGCCGGCGCTCAGAAACACCAGCGCCGCCACCGCCGGCCGACGCCAGTTCACGTGCCGCGCGATCGAGACCTTCTCCAGTGCTCCCCGCGCCCGCTCCACGACCGCTCCCGCCCGCGCCGACTCCTCACCGGCGAGACCAACCCCCGACGCCAGCACGCCCGCCCCTTCCCCACCCGCGCTCCGCTCAACACGCAGTGCAAGCTCCTCAAGGCTCGGCCTGAACTTCGCCGCAGGACGCACCCGCGTCATCCACCACCACCCGATCGCCACAAGCCCCGCCGCCAGCGTCCCGACGCGTGCCCACGACGGCAACCGCAGCGAGTAATCGATCACGCCAATCAGCAGCCCGGCGCAGATCGCCGCGGCCACCAGCCAGCCCACCCGGTCGAACACCAGCACCCCGCGGATGAGACGACGCAGCGCCACCAGCCGCGCGAACGCGGACTCCTGCGCTGCGCCGTTCCGCCGTGTTGGGTGTCGGTCCGCGATCCATCACCGCTCCTGCTCCGGCGCTCGCCGTCATTCCTGATGCGCAACGACCGGGCTGGGGTTTCAATTCACGTAAATCCCCTCCAATGTATCGGCTTACGGAACCCGGGTTCGGACGGGGAGGGGTTTTCCGAGGATTGGACCGCGGAAACGGCCGTTCAGATCAGCCGGATCGTGCGCCGGAGGACCCATTCCAGCGCCAGCAGGCCGACCAGCAGCCCCAGGATTCCCGGCCTGTCCCACAGGGTTTCTTGCCGCGCGATGCTCAAGGTTCGCACCTCACGCCGCGGCAAGACCGACGGCAGCCGGCCGATCGAATCCTCACCCAGAACCGTCCCTCCGGTTTCCTGCGCCAGTGACGTCAGTGCGGGATGGTCGGCCTCAGGGCGGCGGAGCTCATCGTCGGGCAGGACGACGTCGGCCGTCGCGGTGACGCCCTTGCCTTCCAGCAGCGAATCGGTGACTACCCCTGTCCAGGTGCCTGCGGAAGGCGGAACCCAGGTACCAACAAACGCCTTGGCTCGTCCCGCCGCGCCGCTGCCGGATTCTCCGATCGGCTTAAGCGTGATCTCGGAGCGGTCACCTTCCTTCCCACCTGCGCGGGTGAGCCGGACGGTAATCGAGGTGGGGCGCGCATCGAGGAGGGACTGGTCGATGAGTTCGACGCCGACGCGAACGGTGGAGCCGACCTCGGGGTCCTTTGGAGTAAGGGAGAGCACGGCGGGCTTCCCCGCGCGGGCGACCGACTCACGCCCGAGCAGGCGGATGAGCTGAACATAGAAGCGCTCGGGGATGTCCTCGCCCTTGCCGAATCGGAAGCGCCAGACCTCGTCGGTGGCTACGTAAATGATGCGTCCTGCGCCGAAGCGCATGGTGACGACGGATGGAGTAGGGGTGCCGGTTCCCTCGACGGGCGCAGCGAGTGCGAGCGCTTCAGCGGCGGGCTTAAGGGTGCCGGGTTCGAGGCGCTGCATCCAGCGGATGCGCGACCAGCCTGCTGATGGATCGGAGACCTGCGGCGGCCAGTAGCTTCCGTCGGCGGCGCGGTCACCTAGACGGAGGACGCCGAGGCTCTCGGCGAGGGGGGTGCTGCGGAGGACGACGTCGCGGTCCCAGAGCGAGACGGCTTCGCTCGCGCTCGCACCACCGACTGCAACGGGGAGCAGGTCGGCGAGGGGGGTGGCGCGATAGGCGTTGGGGACTGCGGACTGACCGGCGATCCAAAGCAGGCCGGCGCCGCCGACGGCGACGCGCGAGCGGATCTGGTCGAGCTGCTGGCTGCTCAGCACGCCAGGCTGCACGTCTCCGATCATGATGACGTCGAAAGCGTCCCAGCCGGCGTTGGTGTCGGGGAGGGCGTCGATCTCTTCGCTTCCTTCTTGCAGGTACTTGCGTCCGGCGGAGAGCAGGAGGGCGCTGAACTTGATCGACTCGTCGCGCGAGAGGATGTTCTTGAGGAAGCGGTACTCCCAGCGGGGGTAGCCGTCGACGTAGAGCAGGCGCAGCGGGCGGTTGACCAGCGAGATGCCGATCTCGGCACGGTTGTTGGATTCGACAAGGTCGCGCGGACCGTTTGTGCCGCCGGCTCCGGGTTCGAGCCGCACTTCCCAATCGGCGCGTTCGCCCGCGCCGGCGCGCCCCGTCAGGGCGAGGGTGCGGCTCGACTCGCCTTCGGTCCACTCGATGGTCTGCTCATCGAGCGTTTCGTTGGTTGAGCGGTCGACGAGGCGGACAGTCGATGGGCCGGGAATGCGTGCGCCTGTACGGGTGATGGTGACGCGGACGGGGACGGGGTCGTTGACGAATGCGGTGGGAGGGGCGTCGACAGTGCCGACGGCGAGGTCGGCGAGGCCTTCGCTGCTGCCCAAGGGAACCGCGACGATGGGGATCTTCTCCGCGGCGAGGCGCTTGACGAGTGAGCGAGGAAGGGCGGTCGCGGCGTCGCTTGTCGCCGCGCCGGTGCTGGAGCGGCCGTCGCTGAGAATGACGATGCCGGCGACAGGGCGAAGCTGCGCCTTCGCTCAGAGCGCCCTCGATCGCGGCGGCGAGGTCGGTGCGGCGGCCTGCGGGAGTTTCGAGGATCGGCATCGCTGCAGCGCCGCCAACGGGAAGGTCGTAAACACCTGCGTCGAAGCCGAGCCACTTTACCGTGCGCTGCGTGATCATCTCGCTTACGGCGGGCGAGGCCTTGGCGAGGATGCCGCGGAGTTGCTGTTCGCGGGTGCGGAGGGCTCCTCCCGCTTCGGATGACGGAGCATCGGCGATGCCCATCGAGGAGGAACGGTCGACGAGCACAAGCACCCAGTCGCGCTCGACGTTCTCCTTCACTTCGACCAGGCGCGGGCCGCAGAGGAGCAGCACCAGCAGCGTGATGGCTGCAGCACGAGCGAAGCCGCAGAGCAGGCGGACCCACGCGCGGCCTTCAAGGCGGGCGTAGCTCCACCACGCGGCGGCGGCGGCGAGCAGCGCGACAACGCCCCAAGCCCACGCGCCGCCGGGAAGCGGGTGAGCGAACTCGAATCGCACCAGTGGCGAGTTGGGATCGAGCGAGGAGCCGGAACCGAAAGGCGCGGGAGCCAGTCGTTCACGCGGCCCCCTTTCGTGATCGGACGGCACTTGCGCTCGCCATGCGGGCGAGCAGCGTTTCGAATGCGATGAGCGCGACAGCAGCGCCGAGCACCAGCGGACCCGCGCCGACGCGTGTTCGCTCACCGGCGGCATCAGTCGCGGCGAGACCGGCCGTCCAGACCGCGTCGCCGGCCCATTCAACGGCGGAGGGGGTCGGCGAGTCGCCCTGCTCGGGGAGCGCTCCTGCGAGCCAGGTGGCGAACTGCTCGCGCGCGTAGGGTGTGGTGTCGCCGGTCGGAGCGGCGTTGACGGCGACCAAACCTCGGTCGCTCGCCTGTGCGTCGATCGCCGCGAACGCGCCGGCGCGGCGGACCGGCTCAGCCGTACGGCTCGAAGAGTCCACATTCAGGGTGATCGCAGCGTCGTCAACGGACTTGAGCTGAGCGGCGCCGGCGGGCGCGGCGGCTTTGGCGCCGGCGGTCGAGGTGAAGATCGGTCGGGCACGCCCGACGCCCTGGCGCACAAGCTCGTGGAGCAGCGGGACCATCAGCGGCTTGGCAGGAAGGTCGGTCCAGCGGAGATCGAACGCGGTCGAGAGATAGATGACCGCGCCGCCCGGAGCGGGCTCACCCTTGGTGCTGCCCTCAGCACGCCGACGGGTGAGCATGGTGATGAGCGGGGCTCCGTCCTGCGTGCGAAGGAGGACGCGTGTGTCGTCGCGTGTGTCGGGGCTTGAAGCGGACTCGACCGGCGGTGACATCTTGAAGATGCCGATGGGGCGGGCAAGAGCGTCGAACTCGCCGCGGAGCGTCGCGAGCGGGTCGGCGGGGTCGGGGTTGCCGGTATTTGGAGCGATGCGGCCGGGGGCGTCGGCGGGGAACTCGCGCGGCGCCTGGCCGATGGTGAGCGGGATGCCGAGCGCTGCAGCCATGGTTGGCGCCCATTGCTGCGCTGCGGGTTCGGCGGGTGGCGTGACGATCAGCAAACCTCCTTGGTCGGCAAAGGCGCGGAGGCGTGCCCAGCCGCTGGAACTTGCGTTGGCCGCGGCGTCAACACCCGCGCGGCCTGCGAGGGCCTCCGGCGAGAGGACGATGACGGCGTCGAGGCCAGCGAGGCGGGCGGCGTCGATCGCGGCGGGGTCGAGTTCGACGAGGTCGACGGCGGCGGACTCGCTCGGACGAAGTGCGAAGGCGACCCACTGACCGGGGCGGAAGCGGTCAGCGGTGCCGGCGCTGAAGGATGAGCCGCGGGCGGCGGCGTCTGCGAGTACGCCGACACGGAGTGCCTCGCGGCTGACGACGGGAAGACGCCAGGCGTCATCGCCGGCGACGGCGTCCTGAGACCCCCCGCCTCCTTTGTCGAGCTCTGCGATGATGAGGGCCGATGTCGCGGGTGCGCCAGCGCGGCTGCCGTCGCGCGGCGTGTCGACGACGAGCGTGATGGAGGCGTCACGCTGGCCGGGCGTCCAGTCGACCGTCGCGGCGCTGGGGGCGACCTGCTGAGCGGAGGCGAGGCGAACGGTCACGCGGCTCTTCTCGGCCTTTTCGAGTCCTTCGCCGAAGCGGCGAAGCGTGACGGTCACGGTTTGAGCGGCCTCGCTGCCTTCACCGCCGGTGAGCAGGACAGGTCGCAGGGCGCGAATGCTCGTGATGGCGACGTTGCGTGGCGCGCGCGCGTCAGGTTCGGCGGCGATCACGCGGGTGCCGGCGGGGAGGCGGGTAAGCGGATCATCGAGCCGCGCGGAGCCGGTGCGGCTGGTCTGCGCGATCAGGACGGCGTCTTCGTGGTGCGAGCCTTCAGGGCGGCCCGAACGGTCGGAGGCGATCGCTTCGGCGGTGAGGCCGATCGCGCCGGCCCAGTCGCTGGGGGTGTCAGTCGGCACCAAAGCGTCGAGCGCTGCGCGGACGCCGGCGAGGTTGCCGCTGGGAGGTGAGACGATCGCTCGCGCGGGAGCGCCGGCGAGCACGACACCGGCGCGGTCACCCGGGCCGAGGGTAGAGAGGACGCCCTTGCAGCGTTCGACTGCGCGGGCAAGGTCGGTCTTGCCGTCCTGGGTGGTCTGGCCGATCAGGCCGTCGTCGAGCACGAGCCAGAGCGTGCGGCCTCCCGAAGTGCCGTCGGAACGCCCCGCGGTGAGCGGGCGAGCGAGGCCGACGGCGATGGCGGCGATGAGCAGGCAGCGGCAGGCGAGGAGCAGCCAGCGTTCAAGATTGGTGCGGCGCCGCGTTTTTGGTAGGCCTCGAGCACGAAGCGCATCGCGCCCCACTCCATGGGCTGCTTGCGCCGGCGGAGGAAGTGGATGATGATCGGGACCGACACCGCGGCGAGACCGGCGGCCAGGATGGCAGGGTGGAGGAACAAGGCGGAGGGCGTAGGGCGGAAGTGGGAAGACAGGAATGCGGAGGTGGAAGGCGGATGAAAGGCGCCCTCATCCGCCCGCCCAGAGCGGCGGGCACCTTCTCCCGCCGAGCCGGGAGAAGGGGGCTGAAAACATGATGGACCTAGTGGCGTTTTTTCATTTTGGCCTGGCGGGAGGCGAGGAAAGCGGAGAGGGAGGGGCCGAGCCAGTCGTGGGTGGTGACGACCATGTAGTCGAAGCCCATGCCGCGGGAGATGCGTTCGACTTCGTTGAGGTGGCGTTCGAGGGCGGCGAGGTACTCGGCGCGGATGGAGCGCGGGTCGATTTTGACCTCGGGCTCGCCTTCGAGTCCGAGCAGCGGCACCTCGTCGCGCAGGTTGAATTCGCGTTCCTCTTTGTCGAGGACTTCGACGATGATCGCGTCGTGCCCGCGGAACTTGAGGCGGGCGAGGGCGGCGCGGATCTCCTCGGCGTCCTGGAAGAGGTCGCTGACGACGACGATGAGGCAGCGCCCGGTGAGCTTGCCGAGCACCTGGTCGACAGCGCGGCCGAGGTTGGTGGGGCGGTCGATGGGGCTGGTGGCGAGTGCGCCGACGATCTGCCGCCATGTGCCCGGCGCGCTGCTTGGGCGGACCCAGCGTCGGACCTCATCGGCGTAGACGACGACGCCGACACGGTCGCCCTGCTTGAGGCAGATGCTGGCGAGCGCGGCGGAGACAGCGGTGGCGTGGTCGAACTTGCTCCAGTTGGTGCGGCCATCGGGTGCGGTCTTGGCGCCCTCGCCGCTGGCGTCTGAGAAGGTGCGGGAGCCGTACTTCATCGAGCCGGAGGAGTCGACCAAGATGACCAGGTCGAGGTTGGTCTCCTGACGGTACTGCTTGATCTGGAGCTTGTCGGTGCGTCCGTAGACCTTCCAGTCGAGCCGGCGGATGTCGTCGCCCTGCGCGTACGCGCGGTGCTGGGCGAACTCGACCGACGACCCCTGGTAGGGCGACTTGTGGGCACCGCTCATGACACCTTCGACGATCGCCTTGGCGCGGAGTTCGAGGCTGCCGAGGCGGGCGAGGGTCTGGGGGTGGAGGTAGAGCTGAGCGTCAACGCCGGCCATGGCCGCGGAGGCTGTGGGACCGGGGGTGTTGGCGCTGGGGGCGTCCATGCGGTGAATGGTAGCGAAACTGGCTTCGTGTCCTTTCATCCCGGAGAGATTGGGCAACCGAGCGCCCAGCCGGTACGAACGGACGCGGGAGAGGAGCCCTTCTCGTGGGTCTTTGGCTTGTGTCGGCGATTTATCTTTCTGTGCTCTCACTCGTCCGCATTCGGCGGAGGAGCCGAGCCACGACGACGCCGGCGTGCGCCAAGTGCGGTTACAGCCTTCTCGGCCTGGCTCGCGACGCCCTGTGTCCTGAGTGCAATTCTCCATACCGCGTCCGCCGCGTGATGAGCCGGCGACCGCTCGTAACGTTGCGTTTCGAGCGTGTGCCGCTTGTGTGGGTGGTCTTTCTCATCGTGCCGCCGCTCTGGGCGACGGCCAATTTGCTGGGCACGGCTTGCTACTACGCCAAGGTTGAGGGGTTTACCGCGGGCTGGCAGAACGCGTCAGTGGGCGTGGGCGAGGCGTACGGTGACAGCGGGTGGCTGTTTAGAGAGTTCACGCCTTGCTGCGTGTTTATTGCAGGAGCATCGATGGTCTGGCCGCGGCGGATCAGGTGGTTGGTGGCTGGTGTGCTGCTGGTCTGGTTGGGGTGGATAGCGTGGAATTCGTTGTCGGCGTGGCACCGGCACTCAAATCGTGATGCGCCGAGCGTGATATTTCTGCTGGCTGCCGGAGTTTCGCTCTCATTGCGCAGTATGTATGGGTTCGTCGTCGAACGGATCGCGCGGTTTCGGACGTTGGGTCCCTGAGCGCTCCGGCTCCTATCCTTGCTTTCGTTGTCAGACCTTTTGCCCCATCCCCTTGGCCTGACGGCCGAGCAGTTTCGCGTCGCCCATCGCACCTGCGTGCCGGGGGGCGATGTGGCGGTGCTGCGCCGGTACGCGTCGATTTTCCGCAAGGGCGACCTGAGCGGGTTCGAGCCGTTCCCGATGGGGGAGATCAACCGCGTTCATACCAGTGAGAGCGGCGAAGGGACAGTGCTGAAGTTCACGCAGTGGGTGGCGGGGCGCAAGGAGGGGGAGCGGCTGGAGACCGAGTCGGTGCTGATCCCGATGATCGGAAAGCGGCGGATCCGTGCGTACACGCTGTGCGTGTCGTCGCAGGTCGGGTGCGCGATGGGGTGCGGGTTCTGCCAGACGGCGCAGATGGGGCTGGTGCGGTCGCTCTCGGCGTGGGAGATCGTGCAGCAGTGGTTCGCGGCGCGGTGGCTAGTGCAGCGACCGGACGTTGAGGCAGAGATCCGCAACATCGTGTTCATGGGGATGGGTGAGCCCATGGACAACCTTGACGCGGTGACGCAGTCGATCGCGGTGCTGACCGATTCGCGCGGGCCGGCGATCGCTCCCGCGCGCGTGACGGTCTCGACGGTGGGACGGATCGACGGGATCGAGAAATTCGCCAAGTACGTCGATCAGCCGGGGAACCACCGGATTGGGCTCGCGATCTCGCTCAACGCGCCCAACGACCAGGTGCGGTCGGCGATCATGCCGATCAATCGCGCGATGCCGATGGCGAAGCTGCGCGAGGCGCTGCTGAAGTGGCCGTTCTACGCGGGCAAGCACCTGTGCATTGAGTATGTGCTGATCCCCGGCGTGAACGACTCGCTGGAGCAGGCGGATGAGCTGGCGCAGTATGTGAAGGGGCGGGCGATGCCCCCTTCTCCCGGCTCTGCGGGAGAAGGTGCCGCTGGCTTTGCAGCGGCGGATGAGGGTGTTTTTTTCAACGCAGACAAGGCACCCTCACCCCGGCCCTCTCCCGCAGAGCCGGGAGAGGGTGGAGCGACACCTTATTCAAACGCTGAACCGCTCATTGGGATGGTGAATGTGATCCCCTACAACCCGCGCGAGGGGTCGCCTTGGGGGGCGCCGAGTGAGGAGTCGGTCGACGCGTTCGTCGCGCGGCTCAGCTCGCACGGGGTGTACACCAAGCGCCGGCGGACGAAGGGGCGGGATCAGATGGCCGCGTGCGGGCAGCTTGGGAACCTGGCGTATCGGCGAAAGCCGGTCGCCGTGACGGTGTCGAAGTGACCCGCCAGCTTCGGATTGATCAGTTGTGCGTGACGATTGGTGCTGAGAACTCGGTCACCGCTCAAGGGGAGTACCGCGGCCAGCCTGTGAGTTGCGCGGTTGCCGACAGCAATCTGGTGTTTCTGGCATTTTCTGGTGGAGCGTCGACTCGCATCGGTTGTTTTTCGAACGCCGGCGATCGTATTTGGCTCGTTGACATATCCAATGACTTCGTCGTCAATATGCGGATCGAACAAGGCTGTCTCATCGCGTGGACGTGGGACTGCTGGAGCCTGACGTTTTCTACAGCTACAGGAAGCCTGCTCGCGGAGCAGTTCACGAAGTAGTTAAGGGCGGAAATTCAAGGCTGCAGGCGTGTGGAACGCCATGAGCCGCCTGTGAACCCCGGAACGCCGTCGATCTCTGCTGGCGAGAGTTCGCGCGACCACTCGGCGCGGTCGTGGAGGCGTTCGGTGCTGCCGAGCCAGAGCTGGACGCTCTGCACATAGACGCGGATGCCGCCCCACCACGAAGGGCGCGGCACGACGAGCTCGGCCTCTTCGGCGGGGCTCATGCCCTTGCGGTAGCCAAAGCGCTGCTCGGCCTCCTCGTTTTGATGGAGGAGCTGGTCGCGCGAGGTGATCGGTTCGCTCTGGTTGCTCGCCCACGCGGCGATGCGCGACGTGACGGGGCGGGAGCGGAAGTAGGCGTCGCTCTCACTCGCGGGTGAGCGTGCGGCGAGGCCGCGGATGCAGACCTGGCGGTCGAGGTGGTCCCAGAAGAAGCCGAGCGCGACGCGGGCTCCGGGTTCGTCGCCGATCGCGCGGCCCTTGGCGCTGCGGTAGTTGGTATAGAACGTGACGACGCCCTTGGCGGGGTCGATGGCGCGGGCGAGGACGATGCGCACGCTGGGCATGCCCGCGCCGTCAACGGTGGCGAGGGTCATCGCGTTGGGGTTGGGCTGGGTCTTCTTCGCGGCGTTGTTGTTGCCGGCGGCGGCGTGCATCCACTCGGTGAGCAGTGTGAAAGGCTCTGCGGGAAGCTGCGCAGGGAGCGTCTGGTTGGAGAAGGAGACGCGGGCTGAGAGGGGGTCGACCACGGCGGATGGTATCTGGCAGGGCGGGCCAGCTACCCTCCGTGCCATGACGAGCACGCTGATCATCATTCTGATCGGTATCGCCAGCACGGTGGGCAAGGGGCTGCTGGAGTATTACAAGAAGAAGCAGGCCGCGCTCGAGATCGAGCGGGTGCAACGCGAGCGGGAGCAGGCGATCCTGCGGACCGGTCGCGACCCGGCGACTGAGCGTCCGGCATCGATCGATCCGGCGGTGCAGCGAGAAGCAGAGCTGATGGCGCAGCGGCAAGAAGCGCTGCGGGAGTTGCGTCGTCAGCAGGCCGGGGAGTCGACGGGGGGTGGGGAAGGCGGGACGGTCCGTCGGCAGTTGTGGCCGGGTGGGCCGGTGGTTGAGGTTCGCGTGCCCGGGGGGATGGGGGGGGCGGGGCAGCCCGTTTCGTCGGCGCCTTCGGCTCCTCCGCCTCCAATGTCTCAGCGGCGTCAGCCGGAGTTTCGGCCGCAGGGCGTTCCATCAGGCGGGCAGCAGCGTCCGACTCGTCCGCAGCAGACCAAGCAGCAGAAGAAGGGGCGTCAGCAGCAACAACAGCAGGTGCGTACCTCGCGCTCTGAGTATGAGGAGAGCGGATCGGCGCAGCGCGAGCGGACGATCGAGCGGCTGCGTTCGGCGCCGGCCCCCGAACCCGTGGTCGTGGCGCGGCCGGTTGAGCTGCCGCGAACGCGCGACCAGTGGCGAGCGGCACTGATCGCGGCGGAGGTGCTGGGTCCGCCGGTGGGTTTGCGCGGCCCGGTGGGGCATTGAGCGGCCGGAAGCGGGGGTTTGGTTCAGGTACACTCGCGGCTATGGCGTTTCGCTCGACGGTCTTTGTTTTGATGGCGGCGGCTGGGGTGGCGGGGGTGCTGTGCGCCGGGGGGTGCCTGAGCGACGCGTCGCGGAAGAAGGCGTCGGACTCGGGATCGCTGCTGTCGATCATGGGTCCCCCCTCGCCGGCCGAAGCGGCCGCGATGATGGCCGACCCGTTCGACGCCGACCGGCGGTACAAGGGCGTGACGTGGATCAGCAACGCGCCGTGGGGCGGAGCCGATGTCTACTTGCGGGTTTACCGCGAGATGGTCGGTAACGACAAAGAGGATCCGGGCGTGCGCGCTGTCGCGGCACGGGCGCTGGGTTTCCATGGCAGTCCGGCCGATGCGATGCTGATCCGGCCGCTGCTCACCAATGACGACAAGCGGGTTCGTCAGACCGCAGCACGGGCGCTTGAGCGGCTGCACAATCCGGAACTGATCCCCGATCTGATGCTGGCGGTGGACCCGGGCGACCGGGTCGTGGCGCGGGTGATGGTGCTGGAGAGCGACGCGGCGGCGAACGACGTACGCCGGCGTCTGCAGACGCAGCCGGGCAAGTTCGATCTGGAGATGTTCGCGAAGATCGCAACCGAGTCGTCGAAGGACCCGTCGGCTGCGAACGGCGGGCTGCTGGGTCCGGTTGGGGCGTTCAACTCGCCGCTGCCGGAGAAGGTGCGGCTCTTCGCGGCGCGGATGGCGGAGGGAATGGTGTCGCCGGTTATGCCGGTGGACGGACGTTTCTACTTGGTCGCGGTTGAGAAGCGGATGACCGGCGAGGTGGATCGCGATACACGCGAAGCAGCGGCGTGCGCACTGGGGCAGTATTCAGACCCTCGTGCGTTGCGGGCGCTGATCGCGACCCTGAACGACGACGAATTGTCGGTGAGTCGTCGCGCGCGGCAGTCGTTGCGGCTGATGACCGGCCACGACAGCGGCGACGAGCCGAAGGACTGGCAGGCGTGGGCGAGCGCACAGTCAGACCCGTTCGCGGGCCGGCGGCGTTATCAGTACCCGAACTTCTACCGGGACAGCTATTGGTGGGAGTACATCCCGTTCATCCCCGGAGCGCCGAATGAGCCGAGCGGGATGCCGATTGGGTATCGCCCGCCGGGTTCATGATCGCGGCGGACTGAATTCGCGTGCTCAAGTCTCCGATATCTCTTCCTTGCCCCGCTGGAAGGGAGAGATCACCCTCGCTTTGAGGAGGCTTGCTTGCGCGGATCAGGTTCGATGGCCGGTCCGTCACCCTCGACCGTTCGTGGCGTGAGCCGCAGTGCGCACGCCGGTGAGGCCCTCGTGCGGCCGACGGTGACGGGGGTTTGCTCTTCGGACACCGAGATCGCGCGCGGCGACGGATCGTTCTCCGGCGTGATGGGTCACGAGTTTGTGGGCGTGGTTGAGGCGGTCAACGTGCCCGACAGCGCCTCTCAGCACCTGCGCGACAAGAAAACGCTGGTCGGCAAGCGGGTGGTGGGATCGATCAACATCGTGTGCGGTCAGTGCGACATGTGCAAGCGCGGGCTGAGCACGCACTGCCGGAACCGAACCGTGCTGGGTGTGAGCGGGCGCGACGGCGTGATGGCCGAGCGTTTCACGATTCCGCTGGCGAACCTCTATCCAGTGCCCGCGGGCGTTGACGACGACCACGCAGTGTTCGCCGAGCCGCTGGCCGCGGCGCTGCACACGGCGCAGATGTTCAAGGTCGAAGGGAAGCCGTACATCACGGTGCTGGGCGACGGAAAGCTGGGGCTGCTGGTGGTGCAGGTGATGGCGCGGTTGAACGCCTCCGTGCGTCTGCTCGGCAAGCACCCGGAAAAGTTTGGGCTCTGCGAGCGGTGGGGGATCAAGCACCGGCACGTCGATGAAGCAGGACGGCGGCAGGACCAGGACATCGTGGTTGATTGCACTGGTTCGGCTGAAGGCCTGACGACGGCGATGGCGATGGTGCGTCCGCGCGGCACGATCGTGCTCAAGTCGCCGATCAGTCCAGTGCGGCTTGCCGCGGGCGTGCCGGTCCCGGGTGCCAACAGCCCGAAGTGGAATCAGCCGCTGAACCTCGCGCCGCTTGTGATCAACGAGATTCAGTTGGTGGGGAGCCGCTGCGGATCGATCCCTGATGCGTTGGTCGCTCTGGAAAAGAAGCTCGTGCAGGTGACGCCGCTGATCACCAAGCGCGGGCCTTTGGATGAGGCGCTAGCGCTGATCCAGGCGGCGTCGCACGGGAACATCAAGGTGCTGATCGACCACGGCCGTCGTGCGGCCTAACCCAGATTTCACGGTACACTTTCGGTGTCGCCACGCTCCTTTCGGAGGCCACCGATGACCGACGAATACGGCCCTGTTCAATCGCGCCCCACCAACACGCTTGGATTGGCGGGGTTCATCGTGTCGTTGGCAGGGTTCTTTACGGGCGGTCTGCTCTGCCCGGTTGGGCTGGTGCTGTCGCTCTTTGCGCTCTGGAAGAGGCCGCGCGGGTTTGCGATCGCCGGCGTGGTGCTCGGAGCGCTTGGGACGCTTGGTGCGATCATCGCTGTTCTGGTCGTGGGCGTGTTCGGCGTGCTGACGTGCTGCTTCGGGTGCTGCGGCTCGTTGATGTCGCCATACGTGGTGACGAAGGTGCACATCCACGCAACGGCGGCTGAAGTACGGAGCTTCGAGAAACACCAGGGGCGTCTGCCTGCAACGCTCGAAGAATCGAGCAGCAGCCACCGGCGGAGCACGCGCGATGGTTGGAACCATCCTCTGCATTTGCGGCTTGAACCCGATGGCGGGTTCACGATCGTGAGTGACGGCCCGGACGGGATCGAGGGAACGGGCGACGATCTCAGCGAGACGTTCAGTCCTCGTTCGCAGTGACCGTCAGCGGGCGCGTCGGCGGAATACATAGCCGCTCTTGGTCGCGCCCCAGACCTGCTTGCCGCTTTCGTCGAAGCCGCGGTCCCAGGAGATCATCGAGTCGGCGGTGATCGTCGTTTCGTTGGTCGAGTACGCGGCTCCCTGCACGTTGCTGGAGCAGTCCCGATCGTGTGTGCCTCCGCTGAAGGCGTCCTTGCGGTCGGTCAGCATCACCGAGCACCCCGCGCGAGACGAGCTGGTCTTCCTTGATCGACGCGAACGTCGCGGGCGTCTTCCACGCTCCCGCGTAGGTCAGCGGATCGCCGGGGAGCTCGAGCACCTCGCTCTTGAACACGCCTCCGCCCAGAGCGCTGACGCGGTACACACGCTGTCTGTACGGGCGCGACTGCTGGTCGGCCATCGCCTGCTCGACGTAGAGCCAGCGCACGCTTCCCGAACTGCCGCCAGGCCGCTCGGTCCAGATCTGCGCAACGTGCATGCGGATGTCGTAGTAGCTGCGGTCCGCCGCGGCCTGCTCCGCCGAGTCGAACGAGCCGGTCATCCACGCGATCAGCATGTCGAGCCGGTCCAGGTCGGCGCTGGTGGGGCCTCCCGATGGAACGACCGGCGCGGGTGTTGGCGCGACTGGCTCGGCGGCGCGAGGAGATGAGCAGCCGGCGGCGAGGGATGCGACAAGCAGGAGCGCGAGGCGACGCATCGGCGAGTCTACGCCCGCACGCCCCATAACCCGCGAGCGTCGAGATTGGGTGCCCGATCTCTGCGAAACCACCCCTCATTGGGGTGAGCCGAGCCGCGGCAGGGCCGATGCACATCGCACAGGAGGCACAATGAACATCCGTAATCCGTGGACCCGTTTGTCGCTGTTTGCGTTCGTCGCTGGTACTTGCTTCGCGTTCGCGCCCGGCGCCGTTGCGCTGGCCGATGAGCATGGCTCGGGCGGTGACGAACACGCTGCGCCTAAGCACGAAGAGCCCGCAGAGCACGGCGGCGGCAGCGAGGGCGGAAGCGAAGGTCACGGTGAGGCGAAGCCGGCGTTCCCGCCGCCGCCCGCCGCCAAGACCGTGAGCCTCAAGACTCCTCCGGCCGCTACGCAGACGAAGAAGGAGTCGGTCGCCGACACCAAGGGCGATCCCAAGTCGGTGAAGTCGGCCACGAACTTCAAGCCCGCGCCCAAGCCGACGACCAAGACCAACACCACCGCGGCCGACGAGCCGACGGGCGATACGCCCAAGAACGCCGATGAGGCGCTCTCCATGCTGCGCGAGGGCAACCAGCGCTGGATGGACGGTAACGTGCAGAACCCGTCAACCGGCATGCTCCGCCGCAAGACCACTTCCGACTCGGGTCAGAAGCCGTTCGCGATCGTGCTGACGTGCGCCGACTCGCGCATCCCCGTCGAACGCGTGTTCGACCGCGGCGTCGGCGAGCTGTTCGTCGCTCGCGTCGCCGGCAACGTGACGGGGCCGCACGAGTCGGGCACGATCGAGTACGCCGCCGAGCACCTGAGCGTGCCGCTGCTGGTCGTCATGGGCCATAGCAAGTGCGGCGCCGTGAAGGCGACTGTCGAGAACGCGCAGGTCACGCCGAACATCGCGTCGCTGGTCGACAGCATCAAGCCCGCCGTCGAGCGTGCGCGGAAGCTCAACCCCTCGCTCGAGGGCGCCGAGCTGATCGACGCCTCGGTCCGCGAGAACGTGTGGCAGAGCGTCTTTGACCTCTACAAGAGCAGCCCGCTGATCGTCGAGGCGGTCCGCTCGGGCAAGCTGAAGGTCGTCGGCGCGGTCGTCGACATCAGCACCGGCAAGGTGGACTGGATGGGCGAGCACCCCTGGCAGGAGGCGATTGTCGGCGCGTTCGCGTCGAAGAACGGCGAAGCCTCCCCGGCTGAGGCCAAGCCCGCGACCAAGACCGCCGACGCAGAGCCGAAGGCACACTGAGCCTTCGCGTTCTGGTCAACTGAATTCACGCGGCCGGGCCTTAGGGCCCGGCCTTTTTCATTCACCGTGTCGATACGTGGCTTGCCCCTGCTGCCGACGGCGGCCCATTGATGGGGAGAGATAGAGGTTGTGTGCCCATCCGATGTGTGGTATGGTGGGTGGATATGGGGAACATGAAGCGAACGGCCGCGGCCGTGATGACCGCGAGCGTTGTGGTTTTGACATTGCTCTGCGCTCTGCCGTTTTCGGCGGCGGCCGCTGCGCCTGAGCCGGGCGCAGCTCTTTCGCAACGGGGTGTCGTACCGCGAGGCGATAAGCACGCTGATCTCAACGAAATGCTCGCCTGCCCGCAGTGCCTGACGCTGCGGCAGCAGGTCGCGGCGATGCGAGGCACCAACACGCCGGGCGCCTCCTGGGGCATGCCTCGCGGGGGTCTCGGCGGCGGCGTCGGTGACGACGCCGCGCTGATCGGCGACACCGACGTTCTGAATTACGACCTGACGCTTGATGTCTCGCCGAGCACCACGACGCTTACGGGCACCAACGTGATCACGGTTCGCAGTCTCGCCGCGAATCTGGCGAGCATGGATATCGAACTGCACGCGAACTTTTCGGTGACGGCGCTCACGGTCGACGGCGTGCCGGCGACATTCACGCGCCCGATTGCGGCCAAGCCGCAGGTGATGCGCATCGCGATGCCGACCGCCAAGGCGAGCGGGCAGCAATTCGTCGTGTCGATCTCGTACAACGGCGTGCCCGTGTCGGGCGGTTTTGGGTCGATCTCATTCAGCACGCAGGGAGGCAATCCGATCGTCTGCACGCTGAGCGAGTCGCGGTTCGCGCACACGTGGTGGCCGGTCAAGGAGAACAACAGCGACAAAGCGACCGGCGACCTGAAGATCATCGTGCCGAGCACGCTCACGGCCGCTGCCAATGGCCTGCTGGTGAGCGAGACGGCCGTTCCCGGAAACAAGAAGCAGTTCCGCTGGGTGACCAACTATCCCACCGCGCCGTACCTGTTCTTCTTCAGCGCCACCGTTTACAACCGGTTCACCGACACGTGGAATTACACGCCGCAGCCGCCGTACGACACGACGCCGATCAGCATGCTCATGCAGTTCTTCGTCTGGCCCGGCAGCGACACGCCGACGTTCCGCAGCAACTGGCTGCGGACCAAGGACATGCTGACGGTCTTCAGCGACAAGTTTGGGCCTTACGGGTTCTGCAACGAGAAGTACGGGATCTACCAGTTCGTCTTCGGCGGCGGGATGGAGCATCAGACCTTCACGGGCCAGGGGGGTGGCAACCCGTCGGAGCAGTTCCTCACGGCGCATGAGTTGGGGCACCAGTGGTGGGGGGATTCGGTGACGTGCGCCAACTGGGAAGACATCTGGCTCAACGAGGGGTTCGCCGACTACTGCGAGGGGATCTGGCGCGAGTTCCGGCCCGCCTCGATCGGTGTGAACGGGCTTGAAGGGCTGCAAGGACTGATGGCGGCACGCCGGCCCGGCACGGTCAACGGCAGTGTTTACTGCTTTGACACCTCGAGCGAGAGCCGCGTGTTCAGCGGCGATTTTTCCTACTACAAGGCCGGCTGGGCGCTGCACATGCTGCGCCACGTGATGGGCGATGCGCAGTTCTTCCAGGCGCTCCGCACGTACCGGGCCGCCAACCTCTACAGCACCGCGACGACGGCGCAGTTCCAGGCGGTGTGCGAGAGCGTGTACGGTTCGAGCCTCGACTGGTTCTTCCAGCCATGGATCTACGGGATCGGCGCACCGACGTACCAGTACGCCGGCCGCACGGTGACCGTCAACGGGCGATCGTTCCTTGAGGTGTTCCTGCAGCAGGTGCAGAGCGACGCATGGCCGACGTTCACCATGCCGCTCGACGTGCGGGCGACGATCGCCGGCACGCCAACCAACTTTGTCGTGCGCAACGACGCGCGGCGTGAGCACTTGCTCGTCCCCGCGCCGGCCGGCGCGTTGTCGCAGATCGACCTGGACCCCGACTTGTGGGTGCTCACCGTCGCCAGTTCGACGAGCACCAGCGTCGACGGCAGCAAGACGCAAGTGACGTTCCCGGCGGGTCCGCCCAAGATCACTGAGACCACACCTGCGCCGCTTTCGCACTCGCACGCCGGGTCGGTGTCGACCGTGCGGGCCTGGTTCCACAAACCGATGAACTCCGCGGCATTGATTGCCGCCGGCGGCGCGACATTGGTGGGCCAGCGTCAGGGCGCGATCATGCGGTCGATCGTGCTCACCAGCGGCAACCAGCAGTTGGTCATCACGCCGGTGGCAGGTCCGCTGCTGCCCGACGACTACACGCTCACCATCACGGGCGCCGCCACCGACACCGCAGCGGGGCTGCAGCTCGACGGCGAGGTGGTCAACGGCGTGCTCCCTAGCGGCGACGGACTTGCCGGAGGCTCCGCGGTGATCAGGTTCACCGTCGACCCGTGCGGCGCAGCCGACGTTGGCGCCCAAGGCGGCGCTGCGTACGCCGACGGCTCGCTGGACAACAACGACTTCATCGCGTTCATCAGCCTCTTTTTTGCGTCCGATACAAAGGCGGATCTCGGCCGGCAAGGTGGCTTGACGGGCTCTGACGGCGCGTTTGACAACAACGATTTCATCGCATTTATCAATCTCTTCTTTACCGGCTGCTCGCAGTGAACGTGAAGTCTTTTTCACAAACCACAGAGTTCTCAGAGCGCTGTACACTGTTGTGAAGCTGGAGGGCTCTTCGCATGGCGAATTTGAAACTGGGGGCGGCGGTCGCTGTCTGCGCAACTGGCCTGTTTTCGACCGTTCTGACGGGCCAAGTGGTCTACGTCGACGCAGCGGCGCCCGCGGGCGGAGACGGAGCATCGTGGGGGAGTGCGCTCAACGACTTGCAGGCAGGGTTAGCCGCAGCGCGCGGGAGCGTCGCGGTGCGCGAGGTGCGTGTGGCCCAGGGCATCTACCGCCCGGGCACGGCCGGTGATCGCGGAGTGAGCTTCGAGCTGGTCGCCGGCGTCTCGCTGCGCGGCGGCTACGCGGGCGTGGCGAGCACGACGCCCGACGCGCGGGACATGCGCACGACGCCGACGGTGCTGAGCGGAGACCTGGCAGGCGATGACGTCGCCGGCGACAGGCGGGGCGTGCGGAGCGACAACGCGTACCACGTGGTGAAAGCGGTGGGGCTTGCGTACGCGACGGTCATCGACGGATTCCATATCACCGGAGGCAGGGCCGACGGCGGCGGAGCCGGTGAATCGCAGGGTGGCGGGCTCTACGCCGACCAGTGCGGCGGCAACCTGGTCGTCTCCCGTTGCGTGGTGCGCGACAACGACGCCACGTACGGCGGCGGCGTCATGATCCTCGACAGCGCCGTGTTGGTGACCCAGTGCGCCGTAGTCGGAAATAGAGCGAGCGCGTATCCGGGCCTTCGTGCTGAAGGCATGCGGCTCCCGCTTGTTCCGACCCTTGAGCACTGCACGTTCGCGTTCAACATCAGCGGCACGGGCTCGTGCGCAGGGCGCGAGCGCTCTGGCGATCGGACCCAATCCTGATCCTGACGCGCCCAACCCGATCATCGCGCTGAGGATGCCTCTGCATGCCTGCATCGGGGCGGGCAATCAGAGGGCCCAGCACGTCGACTATCCGCCTCAGTTCGGCGGCTTTATCTCGCCCGTGGACTGCCTGGCGACTGAGGCCGAGGGGTGGGTGCCCGCGGCGAACGTGACTGGAGCACCGCGACTTCGCCGACGCAGCGGGTCCCGATGGGGTGGTCGGCACCGCCGATGACGACTTGCGGCTCCTCCCGCTCTCGCCGGGTATCGATGCCGGAGGCGACCCGGGCATCGACCGCGCCGACACGGACGGAGACGGCGTGCTGAGCGAGCCCGTCGCCCAGGACATCGACGGTGTGGCGCGTGTGTACGGCGCCGCCTCCGACATCGGAGCGTCTGAAGGCCCGGTGCTGACCGTTGTCACCGCCGACACTCCCCTCACAATCGCCGAGGGCGGATCGGTCTCCTTCGTCGTCAAGTTAACACGCGATCCCGGGCAGACTGTGCGCGTAACTGCCTCGGCAGCGGCCGCGGGCGGCGCCGCTCCTGCAATGTCCCCCGCGTTTGTCGATCTCGACAGTGGAAACTGGCAGTCGGGCGTTTCGGTCACGGTGTCGTGGCCGAACGACAACGGCTTTACCGACGACCGGACCGATCTGGTGTTCGCTGGTACCGGGATCGCCGCCAACCGGCAGCCGGTTGTGCAGATCGACGGCACCACGCCCGGCGGCGTGGTCTACGTGAACCCGCAGGGCACGCTCACGCCCGACGGCGCGTCGTGGGCGAGCGGGTACCGCACGATCCAGGAAGCCCTCGCCGTCGCCGCTGCGTTCCCAGGAATTCAGCAGGTTTGGGTCAAGGCGGGCACCTATCACCCGCCGGCGACTCCCAACGAGTACAACCAGACTCGCCGGCTTTACACCATCCGCGCCGGACTGCGGTTCGTCGGCGGGTTCGCGGGGACCGAGACCTCGCCGTCGCAGCGAGACCTGTCGGTCAACCGCACCATCATCACCGGAGACAACCAGGGCAATGACGCCCCGGGATTCACAAACTTCGGCGACAACTGCGAGACGCTCTGCACCGTCACCGACGCGACGGAAGGGACGGAGATCGATGGTATCGAGTTCGAGCGATCGACGGTCGCCGCGGTGCTCGCCGATGCCCACGGCTTTGTCGGCGACTCACTCACGGTGCGCAATTGCCGCTTCGCGTTCAACCAGGGCAAGGCACTCAAGCGCCGCTCGGCGCACGGCCACAGCGGGATTTACAACTGCGTGTTCGAGGACAACGGCGTTTCGAACACCGAATCGAAGGCGGTCGACGTCGCCCTGGCGACGGACACGGCCGGGCACGCCTTCGAGGTCGCGGGGAGCACCTTCAGGCGGAACTTTGGTACCGAAGGGGCGGGCCTCTCGTTCGAGGGCGCTTTCCTCTCCATGAGTGGTTGCGTCTTCGAGCAGAACACCGGGTACGGGCGCACGGCCTACATCCAGATCCAAGGTCCCGCCAGCATTGCACCCTTGGTTACCGTGAGCGACAGCGCAGTTCCGGGGGAACACCGCCGGCGGCCTTAAGGTCGAAGCGGCCTCGAACCTCTCTCAGGCGGTGGTATCGCGCATTGAACGGTGTGAGTTCACCAACAACACGGTCGAAACAATCGGCGGCGGGCTGTACTTGTTCGCGGGCGGTGTGGTGACTGGTTGCGTGTTCGAGGGCAACCACGCCGCGACGGGCGGCGGCGCGTACGGGAACGGGTTCATCAACTGCACCTTCCGGCAGAACACGGCGCAGCGCGGCGGCGCCGGCCCGCTGGGAGCCGAGGGGTGTCTGTTTGAGGACAATACAGCGACGATCGCCGGCGGCGCGTGCGGCGAGAGTGGTCGCTTTGTCCGCTGCACGTTCCGGGGCAACAGCGCCCCGCGGGGCGGCGCGGTCGCATCGGCCTCATACGTCGAGGGGTGCGTGTTTGAGGACAACGCCGCAACCGCCGGGACCGGCGGCGCAATCGAGCAGTGCACTCGCGCGGTGGCGTCGACGTTCGTTCGCAACACGGCGGCGGGAGACGGCGGCGCCGGATACCTGATCACCGCGGCCAACTGCCGGCTGAGCGGCAACAGCAGCGGCGGCAACGGCGGTGCCGTGGTCAACAGCACATCGCTCATCAACTGCCTGCTCACCGGCAACACGGCCGCCGGCTCCGGCGGTGGCGCGTACAACGTGCGCACGCTGTACGGCTGCACGGTGGTCGGCAACCACGCCGCGACCGTCGGCGGAGCGCACGCGGGCTCCATGAACAACTGGGACTACAACCAGACGCACCGCGCCGTCAACAGCATCTTCTGGCAGAACACCGCCGACAGCGGTTCGGTCGAGGATCAGCAGTTGCGGTACCCCGTGACGGCGGACTCGCTCAGTGACGAGCTGCTCTCGGCCGTGAACACGCCCGTGACCCTCGCGTGGAACTCCGCGCCGCTGTTCTTCGGGCCGCTGAGCGGCGGGATCGATCAGACTCAGATCCAGTCGACGGTGAATTCGGGCATCACCCCGCCGTACACGTTCCCGTTCGCAATCAACACGCCGGCGGGCTATCTCGCCTCGATGACTCCCGTGCGCACCCAGGCCGAGAAGTGGGTGAGCGTTCAGGCGGCGAGCGCTTCGAACATGCCTTCGGCCTTGATGCAGTTCACCGGCGCGACGGCGCCGCGTCTGTTCTCTCGAGCGCAGTGGCGGTTCTCCTTTGCGGTCGACGGCCAGGTCGGCGACTCTTCCAGCCCGGGCTTGTACATCCGGAACGTCGGCATCCCCGGCACGGTGGGCGGCGGGCCGGCTGTGCAGACCGACTGGACGCTGGACGTTTCAGACGCCGTCGTGCCCGGCGCCCAGAACCGCCAGACCATCTACATCAGGAACGATTCGGGATTTGCCGGCATCCGCTTCCGCTCGGTGCTTGAATACGTTGCGCCGCCCGTTGCATACTGCATCGTCCAAGGCCTCTCGGTCTACGCAGGCGAGCAGAATACCGGCGCAGATCCCGTGCTCACGTTCATCGCCGGACCGGACGGTGTCATCGGCACAGACGACGACGACCCCACTCCTGCGGTGAGTTCGCCGGCGATCGACTCGGCGAATAGCCGCATGATCGCAACCGACGAGAGCGATCTTGACGGCGACGGCAACACGCTCGAGCCGTTGACCACCGACCTGTTCGGCAACACGCGCGTGATCGACGGTCCCACCCCCAACACCGGCGCCGGTCTGCTTGCGGGCATGGACCGGGGCGCGGTGGAGGCGCTGCCTTATCAGCCTCTGCTGGCTCCGCCGTGCCGCGCCGACATCGGGCGTGCAGGCGGCGTGTTCGGGCAGGACGGCATGCTCGACAACAACGACTTCATCGCCTTCATCGACGCGTTCTTCGTGCGGAACCCCGCTGCTGATAAGGGTTCGGCCGGCGGCGTGCCAGGATCCGACGGCGCGTTCGACAACAACGACTTCATTGCGTTTATCAACCTGTTCTTTGCTGGCTGCCAGCAGTAGTTGCCAGAGGCTTGCGTGGCGCTGCCGTGCGTTTAGAACGTTGTGCTTGGTGCTGAAGCTGGAGGTTTCGGTATGGCGATTCTGAAGTTGGGGGTGGCGGTTGTTGCATGTACAACGGCGATGATCGCCTCCGTTTCGTCGGCGCAGGTGGTCTTTGTTGATGCAGCAGCGGCTTCGGGCGGCGACGGAGCTTCGTGGGGGAGCGCGTTCAACAGCTTGCAGGCTGGATTGGCGGCGGCGCGGAGCAGCCTCGCTGTGCGCGAGGTGCGTGTCGCCCAGGGTGTCTACCGGCCGGGTGTGCCCGGCGACGGCCGCGAAGCGACGTTCCGGCTGGTTGCGGGCGTATCGCTGCGCGGCGGGTACGCGGGCGTCGCCTCGAGCGATCCGGACGCGCGCGACCTGCGTGCAACGCCAACTGTGCTGTCCGGCGACCTGGCGGGAAATGACACCTCAGGCGGCGGGGCGGGCGACCGTGGCGAGAACGCGTACCACGTCGTGAGCGCGAGCGGGCTGGCCTACCCGACGGTGATCGACGGCTTTCACATCACCGGCGGACGCGCCGACGGCGCGGGGTCGCAGAGCGAAGGGGGCGGCCTGCGCGCTCTTCAGTGCGGCGCGAACCTCACCGTCTCGCGGTGCATCATCCGTGACAACGACGCCACTCTTGCCGGCGGTGTGATGATCCGTGAGTCCCAAGGGCTGGTGACGGGTTGCGTTGTCGCGGGGAACCGCGCGGTTTCGAAGCCGGGCATGGTGTGCGACGGCATGGCCACGGGTGTCACGCCGCGGATCGATCACTGCACGTTCGCCTACAACGCGTCGCCGACCAGTGCAACCAGCGAAGGGTTCGAGGGTCGGGCGATGGTGGATTGGCAGGGCGTTCCCACGGTCGTGACGTGCTGTATCTCGTTCGGCAACGGACCAGCCGGCGGCTTGCTGCCTGGCCCGCAGTACGGCGGGCTGCTTGAGATCAGCCATTCACTCTACACCAACGGCTCAGGGACGCTTACTGGAACCGGCAACATCGGAGCAGACCCGATGTTCGCCGATCCCGCCGGCGCCGACGGCGTGATCGGCACGGTTGACGACGACTGGCGGCTGCGTGCGGGTTCGCCGGCTGTCGATGTGGGCGACACTCCCGCGTCTGACGCGGCGGATACGGACGGTAATGGAAACACGGCGGAGCCGACGCCTCTGGATGCGGACGGGCTTCCGCGCGTCTTCGACTTTCCCGGGGCGCTGGGGAGCGGGTCGGATATCGGTGCATTTGAAGGACCGGCGCTCGCGCCCGCGTGTGTGAGTGCGATCTCGGTTTCGGAGGGGTCGCAGGCGGCACTGGCCGTCACGCTCTCGCGTCCTCCCGCGAAAGTAGTGACTGTGCTCGTCGTCGCGGGCGCCGGTGCGTCGGTCTCGCCGACCTCGCTCCAGTTCTCGCCGCAGAACTGGTCGGCGCCGCAGACGGTCACCGTTTCGGCGTTGGCGGACACCGACTTCGCTCTGAACACGGCGACGCTGATCCTCTCGGGCGCCGGGCTCTCGCCGACGAAGGTCGCTGTATCGATGCCGGACACCGATGTGCCGCCCGGCGTCGTCTACGTCAACCCGCAGGCGACCGGCGCGGTGGACGGCTTGAGCTGGGCAACCGCGTTCAGAACCCTCCAGGCGGCGCTGGCCGCCGCGGCAGGCTCGCCGCAGATCCGCGAAGTGTGGATCAAGGAAGGCGTGTACGCGCCGACGCCCGCGTCGGGCAGCTACCCCGAGAACGGCCGGTTCAGCGTGCGCAGCGGCGTGAAGCTGGTCGGCGGGTTCGCGGGGACCGAGACGGCGGCCTCGCAACGGGATATCGCGGCCCACCCGACTGTGTTGAGCGGCGACATGCAGGGGGATGATGCGCCGACCGGCACCGGCTTGCCCGGATATTGGAACAACGCGTTGGTCGTTGTCGAGTTTGCCGACAGCGACAGCGCTACGGGTCTCGACGGGCTGGTGATCAGCGGGGCGCGGCAGCGCGCCGTCGTGAGTGGGCAGTCACCGGGCAGGCCTGCGAGCAGCCTGGGTCTCGTTGATTGCCGCTTCACCCGAAATTGGTCGACGCTGTTCTGGTCTGGCGATGGCTCCCTCTCGCTGACCCGTTGCGTGATGGAAGACAACAACGGTAACGCGGGACAGCCCAGTGACCCGCTGGTCTCGATTTCTCCGTTCAGTCTCCTGGTTCCTGATGTCGCTCTCCGTGACTGTCGCTTCTCACGTAACTACGGAGCTGGGATCGTGCGGATCGGTCAGTGCGCCCTGCAGATGACCGGCTGCGTATTGGAGCAGAACGCCCCGTGGGGCGACACCCTGCAGGTGCGGCTGGCCGAAGGACCGGGTATTCAAGTCGGAAGCGTCGATATCGCCGACTGTTCGTTCATCGGCAACAGCGGCGGCACGGCGCTCTCGGTCGCCTGCACGGGCAATTCCGGGGGCGTCGCAACGCGTGAACTCGGGAGCATCTCGCGTTGTGTCTTCAGGAACAATCAGGGCAACTACCAGGCCGCGACCTCTGTCGCTCCCGACAACTATGGACGCTCGCTTCCGATCAGTTCCTGCCTGTTTGAAGGGAACGTCAGTCAGTATCGCGGCGCGGCGCTGGGCGTCTCCTTCACCTCCTGCATTTTCCGCGACAATTCCGGCGCGGAGGGCGCCGCGGCGGTGGCCGAGACGCTGACCGACTGCTTGATGGAAAGGAACACCGCGTCCGTGCGCGGGGGTGCGACAACGACCATCGGGCGGTTCACCAGCATGGCGATCAACTGCACGTTCCGTGGCAACTCGGCGCCCGAAGGAGGGGCCGTCACGGCCGACTTGAACGGCGCTCCGCAAGCGCGCGGCTGTGTTTTTGAAGGAAACAGCGCCACCAGCGAGTCCGGCCAGGGCGGCGGGGCGATCCGCGGCTACATCACCGCCGTCGACTGCCTCTTCATCGGCAACACGTCCGCTTCCGTCGGCGGCGCGGGCAGGAGCATTGGCGCACTCTCCTGCCGCTTTGCCGCCAATCACGCCGCGGGCAACGGAGGCGCGGTCGCGTTCGGGCAGCAGATCACCTCCTGCCTGTTCACCGGCAACTCTTCGGGCGCAAGCGGCGGCGCGATTTATTCGCCGCAGCGTCTGAGCGGCTGCACGGTGTACGGCAACACCGCCGACGGTGCTATCGGCGGCGTTGCGCTGGTGAAGAACCTCAATAACTGCATCGTCTGGGCCAACCGCGGCTCGTCGGGAACCGTGCTGGCACAGCAGGCGTCGTACCAGACGAGCAACGACGATTCGCTGCAGCGTATCTCTGGGCTCGGGCGTTCCGCGGGGCAGCGTGACTCGTACATGCGGATGCTCACCGGGCCGGTCACCGGCTTTGATGCGCCGCTTTCCGCCACGCTGCTGGACTCGTACCCGACGACTACGGAGGCTCCGTACGCGTTTGTTGAGACTTCGCCTCCCGGCGTGCTCTCCACGCTTCCTGCCGACAGCCGTGCACGGTGGATCGGCGCAGCGTCAACGACCGCCGGCCCGTGGCCCGCGTCGCTCTTGCTGCTGGTGCGAACATCTCCTAACGACGTGGCGGCGAAAGCGACGCTCCGCGTCCGCTTTGCCGCCGATGACGGACTCGGTGACGCCCTGAACGCGGGCGTGTTTTACGGATCGACGCCCCTTCCGGGCAGCACGGGCGGTAGCGCGACGGCGCAGACCGACTGGCTCTTCGACGTGTCCGATCTCGCCGTTCCTTTCGCCGACAAGAGCATCTGGCTGCACCTTGGTAACCACGCGGGTTTCGGCGGCACGATGTTCGTCGCCGATCTGACGTTCATGCACCCCAACGCCGCCTGCTGTTTGATCGAGGGGTTCGGCGCTCAAGACGTCAACGGCAACAGCGGCGCCGATCCGATGCTCGCGAGCATCGCGGGACTCGACGGCGTGGTCGGTACGGCCGACGACGACGCGACGCCTGCTCCGGGCTCGCCGGCCATCGATTCGGGGAACGCGCGGCTCATTCCGCTCGACTTCACGGATATCGATCGCAACGGTGACCTGCACGAGCGCGTGCTGAAGGACCTGACGGGTGGTGATCGCATCGTCGACGTGCCGCAGGTCGCCGACACGTCGGTCGGGCTCGCGGGACCGGTCGACCGCGGGGCGGTCGAAGCGCTCCCGCCGCAGACGCTGCTTGCGCCGCCGTGCTACGCCGACGTGGGTAGTGCCGGCGGCGTGCCCGGGAGCGATGGAGTGCTCGACAACAACGACTTCATCGCCTTCATCAACGCGTTCTTTGCTCGCAGCCCGATCGCCGACATCGGGTCGACCGGCGGAGTGTCCGGCCCGGACGGCTCGTTCGACAACAACGATTTCATCGCGTTTATCAGCCGTTTCTTCGCCGGGTGCTAAAGCGCCGGTTCTGCGCGATCGAGTCTCCGCCGGCGCGGCGAAGGCTGTGAGCTTTGCGCAGTGTTCGGGCTCCTGCGAACAGATTGTCACGAACACAACAAGGCCGTGTTAACGCCGCGAGCGGCGGTGATGTTCGTCGCACTACATCTTCACACATTCCGCGCGCGTTCTGAACCGTGGTTCCACTTAAGCGACGTTACTTTCTGTCGCCGAAACCGGGCGCGTGAGCACGTCCGTTTTGGCGTTCAAGGAGCCGGTGGAACATGCGCAACAGGACGCGTCTCTCGTGCGGGTCGGGTCGGGGTTTCACGCTGATTGAGCTGCTGGTGGTCATCGCCATCATCGCTCTGCTGGTGAGCATTCTGCTCCCGGCACTCGCCGGCGCACGCCGCGAGGCGTGGGCCGCCAAGTCCGGCGTCTGCCTTCGCAACATCGGTCAGGCGTTCACCAGCTACACCATCGACGCCAAGGTCTTCCCGCCCAGCTACGTCTACGCCGACGGATTCAACAGCGAGAGCTGGAAGCTCGCCGACCAGCAGGGCACCGACCCGCAGTACGGGTACATCCACTGGTCCTGGTTCCTGTTCCAGAGCGGCAACATCCCGCAAGACGCCTTCGCCAGCCCGGCCGTTCCCAACGGTGGCGCGCCGGCGACCAATCCCGGCCTGACCCAGGCCGACTGGGAGCCCAACCAGGTCGGCCAGGGTGGCAGCTATACCGCACCCGGCGACCAGCCGACCGACCGCCAGGTCAAGCGCATGGCCTACGCCGGCAACGCCGCGATCTTCGGGCGTAACAAGTTCAACAGCGGCATGGCCCGCAACAACCAGATGGTGAATCCCGCGCTGGTCGACAACTCCACCCTCGGCTCCTCGAAGGTGATCGTCGCCACCGAGCTCGCCGCGGCCAAGGGCAACTGGGGCACGGTCATCGACTTCAACGGCGCCGCCGGCGACGCGGGCCGTTCCAAGAGCCACCGCCCCATCACCCCGTTCACCAGCGACAGCCCCACCGAGCTGCTCAACACCTCCAACAACGGCAACGGGTTCGCCCAGTTCTTCTACCCGACGATGGCGAGCCTCCGCAAGCCCGAGGATGTCCAGGACTTTGCCAGCGGTCTGGGCAACACGCAGAACGGCCTGAATGCGGTCGCTCGCCACCACGGCGGCGCCAAGGGCAAGTACGGCGGCACCAGCAACTTCGTCTTCGCCGATGGGCACGTCGACCGCATGAACGTCGGCGACACCATCAAGCAGAAGCTCTGGGGCGACCGGATGTACAGCGTCACGGGCAACAACAAGGTCAACATGCAGGTCGACATCGGCGGCGCGCCGATCGGCCAGGACTGAGTGAGGAGTCAGGATCAGAGAGATCAGGCCGCGGCGGCGCAGGCGCGATCGGTTCGCGCTCACCCCGCCCGGCGGGCACGGGCAGAGCAAGAAGGAGCGAACATGAACAAGGGACTTAAGGCGTTTGTGGCGATGGGCTTGGTGGGCACGGCGGCGACTGTCGCCCAGGCCGATCCGGCGGTCATCAACATCACGGGTGCGACGCTGCTGCAGAACTTCGTGAAGTCGCCGGCTTCGACCCGCGACTTCATCGACGTCGATCACGACGGCATCACCCTCGACGAGAACGTGGGCATCCGGCAGCAGCTCGCTCCGGACATCGCCCTGCCCGTCGGCGGGACCTTCCCGGCCAATACCAAGTGGCTGGTCCACTACCGGGCCGTCGGCTCGGTGAACGGCCTCAAGGAACTCCTGCGCAACGGCCGCACGTACTTCTCGGGCAGCTCGACCGACTCGCTCGGGTTCCCGGTCGCCGCCGTCGGCGCTTCTGACGGCGCGTACTTCAACCGCACGCTCTTCACCGCCGGCGGCGTCGCTTCCGGCGCGGGCGCTTCGGCCTTCAACGCCGCCAACCCGGGCGGCTTCCCCTGGCTGAGCACGACTCCCGTTACGGGCGTTGCTCCGACTGCTGTGTTCCCCGGCGGGGCCGGCAACGGCCTCCGCGCCGATGTCACGCCGCTGGACGTCCCGACGCGCTGGGCCGTCAGCAAGACGGGCAGCGCCGCTGCCAGCCGCCAGCCGGCTCAGAACGGCTACGGCCTCAATCCCGCGCCGACCCGTCGTAAGGACGGCGTGGCGACCGCCTACGGCGACGCCGCGACCTCGCCCGGCACCTACTGGAGCCGCCTCGCCGATCAGGGCAACGCGACGATCGCGGGCGCTCCCGGCGTCGCCGCCGACGGCAACACCCTGTTCGATACGCCCTTGGCTTACGCGCCGGTCGCGCCGATCACCAACGTCGGCACCGGCCTGCAGCAGGTCAAGATGTCGGAGCTGCAGCACCTGTTCGTCACCGGCCGCATGCCCAGCGGCGAGAACCTCACCGCCGTCACGCGTGACGCCGGCTCAGGCACTCGCAACGGCTTCATGAACTCGCTCCGCATCGACCCCTCTTACGGCGTCGGTGAGAACATCGGCGTCGAGTCCAACGCGACCAACGAGCAGCAGCCCGGCGCGCTCTATACCCCCTCGAACAAGGGCGGTTCGGGCACGCTTGAGACCTGCGTCCGCTACACCCGCCTGGGCGTCGGCTACACCGGCGCCGAGCGCACCGTCAGCCTCATGGGCGCCGACAACCGCGCCGAAGTGCTCGGCGTCATGAACGACGTGCTCGGCGGTAACGTCTACGTCCGTCCCACCGCCGCCAACGTCATCAGCAACAACAACGTCAACACTTGGCGCATCGCCGGGCCCGCCCAGCTGGTCACCTTCGGCGACCCGCAGGCCGAGGCAGTCGTCGATGGTGGTGAGGGCAGCGCGAATCCCCGCCTGCGCAACCCCGCCGCCGCGGCCTACGTCAACAACATCCGCAAGTCGATCGCGGCGTTCAGCCTCACCAACAGCCAGAACACGATCACCAACGCGTTCAGCCCGGGCGAGGCGGCGGCGACCTTCTTCATCCTGCCCGCCGGCGTCGAGTACGTTCCCGACGTGTCGGACAAGAACGGCAACGGCAACCTGCTCGAGTGGATCGCCAACGATCAGCTCAACGCCTCGCTGCGTGACTGGGAGCTCGCTAACAGCACCTACGGCATCCCGGCCAACGTCCCGCTGTTCGCCACCTTCGGCACCGGCAGCACCGGCCAGGCCCCCCAGCGCACCACCGGCGCCACCTACAGCGACGGCGTCGTCGGCGGCGGCAACTACAAGAACCAGGCCGGCGTCAACGTCTCGTTCAACAGCACCCTTGACGTTCGCAACAAGCTTGCCGGCGACTTCGACGCCGACGGCCTCCGCAACGTCAACGACATCCCGGGCATGATCGCCGCGTGGCGTGATCGTCAGGGTCTGGGCGCGTGGGACGGCGTGGGCGTCAACGGCGGCGCGTCGAACACGGCTGCGGTCATCGAGATCCTCGGTGACTTCAACAACGACGGCACCTTCAACGCGGAGGACGTTCGCTACTTTGCCGACGGCCTGGCCATGACCACCGGCGCTAACCCGCACCTTGACCGCAAGGCCGGGTTCACCGCCGTCGACAACGCCAGCTTCGCTCAGGGCGGTGCGCTGAACTTCTTCGGCGCCACCAAGGCCACGGGCTCCGTCTATGCCGCCGGCGACAGCCGCGCGGACATCGCCGGCGCTCGCGTGACGGTCGACACCCTCGGCGCCACCGTGCCCGCCTACTTCAAGCAGACCGCCGGCTACGCCCCCACGGGCCGCGACGGCGTGATCGACGGCAACGACATCACCTACGTCTTCCGCCAGTTCAAGGGCAAGGCCAACGTCCCCGCTGAGATCGTTCACTGGAGCAACCTGGGCGAGTCACAGGGCGCCGACCTCTCCGCCGACATGAACGGCGACATGCAGATCGACATCCAGGACGTCCAGGAGATCGTCGTCAACATCCTCGGCACGACCATGGGAGACGTGAACCTCGACGGCTCGCAGAACCAGGCCGACGCTGACATCATCACCGCCAACATGGGCCTCACCAACGCCACCTGGCAGCAGGGCGACCTTGACGGCGACGGCGTCGTCACCGCTCAGGACATGTCGGTCTACCTCGGCCGGACCAAGTGCGGTCGCGCCGACGTCGGCCAGCAGGGCGGCGCGTCCGGCTTCGACGGCTCGCTCGACAACAACGACTTCATCGTCTTCATCAACTACTTCTTCGCCCAGAACCCCATCGCCGACCAGGGCCAGCAGGGCGGCGTGCCGGGCAGCGACGGCCAGTACGACAACAACGACTTCATCGCCTTCATCGCCAACTTCTTCGGCGGCTGCCACTGAGACGGGCGATAGGCCGGAAGTCCGGCTTGGGTAATGAGTAGATACACGCAACGGGCCCCGGCATGCAGTGCCGGGGCCTTTTCCTATTCTCGGGCGTCCTGTCTGCTGAACGCCGGGCGCCGTTTGCGGCTTATCCTTCCCTCGTGCCCAAGCTCCCCACCGACCTCGTGCACCGCCTCCAGCCGCTGGTCTCCGGCAAACAGTTTTGCGTCACCGGCGGGGCCGGATTCATCGGCGGGCACATCGTCGACGCCCTCGTCTCGATGGGAGCTTCCGTCAGCGTCATCGATGACCTGAGCAACTCCACCGCCGAGCACCTGGTCGACCTCATCGAACTCGAGCCGCAGCGCGTCCGCTTCGTGCACGGGTCGATCCTCGACGACGGTGCGCTTAATGAGGCCGTCGCGGGCGCCAAGGTCGTGCTTCATCTGGCCGCCGTGGGCAGCGTTCCTCTCTCGATCGCCAATCCTGACCGCACCTGGACGGTCAACGCCGCCGGCACCGTCCGCGTGCTGCAGGCCGCCCGGCGCGGGCGCCGATCGCGTGGTCTATTCCGCCAGTTCCTCGGCGTACGGCGACGCGCCATGCCAGGTGCCCGGCGCCGCCGCCCACCCGCGCAAGGAGTCGGAGGCTCCGCAACCCCTCAGCCCGTACGCGGCCTCCAAGCTCGCAGGAGAGCACGCCGTCCGCGCGTGGAGCAAGTGCTACGGCCTCAGCTCGCTAAGCCTGCGCTACTTCAACATCTTCGGCCCGCGCCAACCGGCCGACAGCGCCTACGCCGCGGTGATCGCCAGCTTTGCTCGCAAGCTCGTGAACGGCGAGTCGCCGGTGATCTTCGGCGACGGCACCCAGTCGCGCGACTTCACCCCTGTCGCCAGCGTCGTCGCCGCCAATCTGCTCGCCGCGACGAGCGCCAAGGACCTCTGCGGCCAGGTGGTCAACATCGGCACGGGCAACCGCACCGACCTGCTCACCCTCGCCCGCATCATGGCCGAGCGAACGGGTCCGACGGCCTCCGGCCTCCCCGCCCCGACGCCGGTCTTCCGCCCCGCGCGGCCCGGCGAAGTGCTCCATAGCCAGGCGGACATCACCGCCGCACGCAAACTGCTCCATTATCAGCCCGTCGGCACGCTTGAAGAGTCGCTGGGCGAGACGATCGCCTGGTATCGCCGCGGAGTGGCTGCCCAATGAGGCACGTGCTGCTGACCTTCGCCGCGGCGTGGGAACTTCTTCGCCTGGGGTTCGTGACACGGTTCAAGTTCAAGGGCCCGTACTGGCACTGGCGCATGCACACGGCCTTCGGCCGCGGCATGCCCGAAGGGGGCACCTGGGGCCTGATCAAAAGCGTGGTGGACTACGGCAAGTGGGTCCACCAGCAGCGCATGTCGAGACCGTGAACTCGAAGAGCAGATGAAGAACTCAAAGGGCTCAAAGAGGCGATTACTTTCTTTGAGCCCTTTGAGTTCTTTTTCAGTCTTCGAGTTCCTGTCTTAGAATCTCCCATGCAACTGCCCAAGCCCGTGACGGTTGACAAGGTGATGGCCGAGCAGCGGGCCGCATCGTTCACCAAGCGATCGATCAAGAACGCCGCCAAGCGCGACGGCCTCCGCCTCGCCCTCTCGATGGTCGACCTCACGACGCTCGAGGGGAAGGACACGCCCGAGAAGGTCCGTTCGCTCTGCCGCAAGGCCGTTGATCCGTCGGACGGTTCCATCCCAGGGCTCCCCGCCGTTGCCGCCATCTGCGTCTACCCGCAGATGGTCGCCGCGGCGAAGAAGGAACTCACCAAGCTGGGGGCCGAAGGTAGGGTCAAGATCGCTGCCGTCGCGACCGGCTTTCCCAGCGGCCAGTATCCGCTCAAGGTCCGGCTCGACGACACCCGCCGCGCGGTCGATGCGGGCGCCGATGAGATCGACATGGTCATTTCGCGCGGCGCAGTTCCTCGCGGGCGAGCACGCCCAGGTCTACGACGAGATCACCGCAACCGTCGAGGCTTGCGGTTTCCGCAAAGGCGTCACCAAGAAGGACGAAGGGTTCGCCCACCTCAAGGTCATCCTCGAGACCGGCGAGCTCGAAACCCTCGACAACGCGCGGCACGCCAGCGATATCGCGATCGCCGCGATGCACGATTCCGGCCTGACCAAATTCCCCGGCGCAGGCTTCATCAAGACCAGCACCGGCAAGGTCGAGCCCGCGGCCACCATGCCCGTCACGCTCGTCATGCTCGAAGCGATCCGCGACCATTGGCTCCGCACTTCGAAGAAGGACGGAACCGGGGGCGAACTCGTCGGCATGAAGCCCGCGGGCGGCATCCGTGCCGCCAAGAGTTCGCTCCACTACCTCGTGATGGTCAAGGAGACGCTCGGCGAGATCGAGAACGGGGCCTACCTGTCCCCTTCGCTCTTCCGCTTTGGTGCAAGTGCGCTGGTGAACGACCTGGTTCGGCAATTGATGTGGCTGGACAAAGGCCGCTATGCCGCCAGGTATGACTTTGCTGAGGCATAGAGGGTCGCGCTGATTGAGCGAACCGTTCGGTTCTCGGCTGTGTCAAAGGAGTCGATGCGGTACCGCACCCTTCTTGGTGTTGCTGGCTGCCTGGTCGCCGGCTTGGCGGTCCAGACGCTTGTCGCCTGGGCGTGCTTTATCTACAGCGACTACACCGACGGATCGGGGGTCGTCAACAACCCGCTCCTCAGCACCGGTCAGGTTACCGCCACCGGCTTTGTCGTCCCCGCCGACTGGAAGCGCCAGACGCTTGTCGAATGGTGGGGGGTCGGCAAGACGAGAGAGACCGTCTCCGAGTGCCAGTGGGTGAGCTCCCGCTTGATGCTCACGCAGAGCAATGAACGCCAAGCCACATACAACGGGTTCAGCGCGGGCTGGCCCTGCCGCTCGTTCCGCGGCTGCGACTACCTCACCGCCGGCGTGCAGACGAGCGTGCCCGCGCCCCTCGTCAGCGTGCCGGCATGGATCAAGGCGGGAGGCGTTCAGGTTCCTGTCGAGCCGCGGTGGACCGGGCTCATCGCGAACACGCTCATCTTCGCCGCGCCCGTTGCGCTCGCATGGTCTGCGGTGACCGCGTGGTCGACCTCGCGCAGGCGCCGGCGCGGCCAGTGTCTGCACTGCGGCTACTGCGCATCAGGACTGCCGGTCTGCCCCGAATGCGGCCGCGCGTGCATCAAGGGGGCCGCGTGAGAAAGCGATTGATCATCGTGGCGGTCGGCGGTCTGCTCCTCGCCGTGCTGAGCGCCCTGCTCCCCGTCGTCGCGCTCCCCTTCCTCCCGCGGCCAACGCCCGTCTCTGTCTCGGGCGCCCGCCACCTCATGGCGCCGCGGGAGTACCCCGATCCGAACATCAACTGGATCTACCGGTGGCCCGGCGTCACCGAAGACGCGTCCATCCGGGGCATCGGTGTGTATGACTCCTGGCACGTCACCCGCATCCGGGCCGGTTGGCCGCTGCCGATCCTTGAAGGCGGCAGCTACTCAGAGATCCACAGCAGCCATGGAGAAGCCGCCTCCGGCACGCTCCACACGATCAACCTCAAGTCGTGGTGGTCGAACGACCTCAAGCGGCACTGGCAGCTCCCCACCGGCTTTGCGTGGGGCGGGCTCGGTCTGCTCGGCAACTGGGCGATCTGGAGCGCCGCGATCGGCATCTTCCTGTTGCCCCGCGCACTCAGGCGGGAAATGCGAAGACGGCGCAACCAGTGTCTGGCGTGCGGCTATCCGCGTCCCGCGGCCGATCGCTGCCCCGAGTGTGGCGCCGCGGCCGCTTAGAATGGCGCATGCCGAAGACCAAGGCCGCCGCCCGAGCCACCAGCAAGAAGTCCGCCGCCCCGAGCCGCAACGGGCATGCCTCGCTCAATGGCCACACGAACGGTCACGCGCCAGCCGCCAAATCCAAGGGCGGATGGGACTACGCGCCCGCACCTGAGACAGTGAAAGTCCCTGTTGCCGAGCGCTACGGCCACTTTATCAACGGCAAGTTCGTCGAGGGTGTGGACCACTTTGACACCATCAACCCCGCCAACGAGCAAGTCCTCAGCCGCATCGCCCGCGGTACTGCAAATAACGTCGACAGCGCCGTCAAAGCCGCGACCGCGGCACAGGAGAAGTGGGCAGCTCTCCCTGCGGCCGAGCGCGGCAAGTACCTCTACCGCATCGCCCGCCGCATTCAAGAGCGAGCCCGCGAACTCGCGATCCTCGAGACGATGGACGGCGGCAAGCCCATCAAAGAGAGCCGCGACGTCGACGTGCCGCTGGTGGCGCAGCACTTCTTCTACCACGCAGGCTGGGCGGACAAGCTTGAGTACGCCTTTGCCGGCCGCAAGCCGAAGCCGGTCGGCGTCTGCGGCCAGATCATTCCGTGGAACTTTCCGCTTTTGATGGCCGCGTGGAAGCTCGCGCCGGCCCTCGCGTGCGGCAACACGTGCGTGCTCAAGCCCGCCGAGACCACCAGCCTCACCGCGCTGCGGCTCGCCGAGATCTTCCAGGAAGTCGACCTCCCGCCCGGCGTCGTCAACATCGTCACCGGCGCGGGCGAGACGGGCGCCGCGATCGTCAACCACCCCGGCATCCACAAGATCGCCTTCACCGGCAGCACGGATGTCGGCAAGCGCATCGCGATGTCCGTCGCCGGCACTGACAAGAAGCTCACCCTTGAGCTGGGCGGCAAGAGCGCCAACATCATCTTCGACGACGCCAGCATCGATCAGGCGGTCGAAGGGATCGTCGAGGGCATCTACTTCAATCAGGGTCACGTCTGCTGCGCCGGTTCACGATTGCTGGTGCAGGAGGGCGTCGTCGACGAGGTCGTCAAGAAGCTCCGCTACCGCCTCAACGCCCTCCGCGTCGGCGACCCGATGGACAAGAACACCGACGTCGGCGCGATCAACAGCCGCGAGCAGCTCGGCAAGATCAACAACTACCTGGAAGTGGGGGCCCGCGACGGTGCGACGCTCTACCAGTGTGGCCGCGGCGATCTGCCCTCGAAGGGCTTCTTCTGCTGCCCCAGCTTCTTCACCGGCGTGCAGCCCAGCCACGTCATCGCGCGCGAAGAGATCTTCGGCCCGGTCCTCGCCGTCATGACCTTCCGCACGCCCGAGGAAGCCATCCTCCGCGCCAACAACTCGCCGTACGGCCTCGCGGCAGGCATCTGGACCGACAAGGGCTCCAAGATCCTTGAGATCGCACGCAAGCTCGAGGCCGGCGTCGTCTGGTGCAACACCTACAACAAGTTCGATGCCGCGAGCCCCTTCGGTGGGTATAAAGAGAGCGGCTTCGGCCGCGAGGGCGGCATGCACGGGTTGCGAGCCTATGTCGACGTTTGACCGTCGCTCTCCGTACCGCTTGGAAGCGACCGCGCGGGCGGTGATCGTCACGACCAAGCCGGAGATCCGCTCATGGATCAGCGCAGCTGCCACGCTCACCGTGATTCCCGCAGTCCTGCTGAGCTTCTATGTCGTTGACACGGTGTACACGCGCAACCGTCAGGTGAATTGGTTTATCTTCGGGCTGATCGGCGTTGGATCGCTGTTGGGCGCCTTTGTATTGGTGCGATTGGCGTGTCGTCGAAAATCCTGTACGATCGACCGCAACGGGCTCACATGCGCTCAGTCGATGCTCTGGCGGAAAGAGCAGCGCAGCGTGGATTGGGGTCCGCTCGAGGTCGGCGTCTGCCGGGTGGCTCTCTCTCACCGTGGACGCCGCCCACTGCCGGGCCACTACGTCTGTGTAGCCGTTCGCGGCCCAGCAGGTGCGTGGTTGTCCGACGCTTGGACGCCAGACCAGGCCGAAGAATTCCTCGCCGCGCTGCGCGGATTGGACGGCGAAAACAACGGTGCAGTTCGCGTCAGCCTTCAAAACGCCGCCCTTAACGTTCCGCGGGATTGCCCCCGCTGCGGATACGAACTTACGCAGCTGCACTCCAGAGTCTGCCCAGAGTGTGGCCCGCTCTAGCTGTTTCTTCGCCGCTCGGGCGACTCAAGCAAGCATCTAATCGGCCTTTCATCACGAAACCGGGCACGAACCCACTCCGTTTCTGCAAAGGAACCCACATGACATTTAAGACGTTGACTTCATCGTTGATCCTCGGGCTCACGCTGCTGGCTGCGCCGGCTTCCGCGCGGGCACAGGCGCCCGCCGCTCCCACGCGTGAGACCAGCACCGTCACCTCCAGTGCCTCAGCGCGTGTCTATCGGACTCCCGACTACCTCGACGTGCAACTCGCGGTCGAGACTATCGCTCCCACGGCGCAGGAAGCGCAGGCCACCTGCACCCAGACGATGGAGAAAGCCCTCGCCGCTCTCAAGGCCCTCAACCTCGACAAGTACGAGCCCCAGACCGGCACGGTCACGCTCCAGCCCCGCTATAACAACTATCGCGACGACAGCGAGCGCAAGATCGTCGGCTACACGGCCATCAACACCATCCGCGTCCGCACCGCGGACCTCAAAGCGAGCGCGAAGGTGATCGATACGGCGCTCACCGCGGGTGCAAACCGCGTCGACGGCATCTCCTTCGGCATCCGCGAATACCTCTCCGCCCGCGAAGAGGCACTCACCATGGCCGTCAAGTCCGCCAAGCGCAAGGCGGAGGTCATCGCCACCGCGCTCGACCAGCGCCTCGGCAAGGTCCTCACTGTGAACGAGTCCTCGCCCAGCTACTACTACCCGGTCAACCGCATGGCCCAGGTGCAGTCGGCCAACATGGCCGGCGGCGAGACGGGTCACCCCGGCGAGGATGCGGTCGTTCCCGGCCAGATCGAGGTCGTCGTCGACGTGAGCATCAGCTTCGTGTTAGACAACAAGTAGTCGCACGGGTAGAACCGGCTGCCCACTACACTTGTCCATGCCCGATCCCGCGCGTCTTGACGTCCTGAAGACCTACAAGCTCTACATCGGCGGCGCGTTCCCGCGCTCAGAGAGCGGCCGTAGCGACCCAATCAAGGGAGGCGACGGCGCCGTCCTCGGCCACTCCTGCAAAGCCAGCCGCAAGGATCTGCGCGACGCCGTCACCGCGGCCCGCGCCGGTCTGGGCAAATGGAAGGGCGCCACCGCCTACAACCGCGGCCAAGTCCTCTACCGCATGGCGGAGATGCTCCAGGGCAAGCGAGCCGAGTTCATCGAGTTGCTCACCGCCGGCGGCGGGCGGGATGCCGAACACCAAGTCAATACCGCGGTCGACCGCCTCGTCTACTTCGCCGGCTGGTGCGACAAGTACGCCCAGGTGCTCGGCGTACAGAACCCAGTCGCCGGCCCGTACTGGAACCTCAGCACCCCCGAGCCCACGGGCGTCATCGGCGTCGTCTGTTCTGAAACATCGCCGCTACTCGGCCTCGTTACGCTCGTCGCGCCGGTGATCTGCACGGGCAACACCGCCATCGTCCTGTCGCCTGCGTTCGCGCCGGTCGTCAGCGTCTTCGGCGAGGTCTGCGCCACCAGCGATCTCCCCGCCGGCGTGATCAATCTGCTCACCGGCTCAGCCGATGAGCTCGCCCCCGTGCTCGCCAAGCACCGCGACGTCGACGGCGTCGTCGCGATCGCCGGCACGGTGTCCGCAGAGATCGCAAAGTCGCTCCGCGAAGGCGCCGCCGACAACCTCAAACGCGTCCGCCTCTTCCAGCAGGCAGATCTGTCCGACAACGACGCATGGCAGACGCCATCACTGCTCGAAGCCACCGTCGAGACCAAGACGGTCTGGCATCCAGTGGGAGCGTGAGAGAGTGGTCGATTGAAAGGTTGGTCACGTCCCGATCGCCGCCGCCAGCGCCGCGCCTACCACCACGTTGTGCTTCACCAGCTCAACGTTCGCCCGCAGCGTGGCCCCTCCGCTCACGCGGTGCAGCGCGCCAAGCACCGCGGGCGTCACCGCGCGTCCTGTCGCTCCAGACGCAGCAGCATCCTTCTCCGCCGCCGCTAGCCAACGGACCCAGTCCGCTTCAGTCAGTTCGTGCTCAACAGGGATCGGATTGCACACCACCACCCCACGGCGAGTGCGGGCCATCTCGTGCCGCGCAAACGCGCCCAGTTCCGCCATATCGTCGAACCGAGCGTCCACGCCCACGCCTCCGTCACGCCGGTAGAACGCCGGGAACCGGTCGCAGCGGTACCCGATCACCGGCACCCCCAGCGTCTCCAGCAGTTCGCGCGTCGCCGACACATCCAGAATGCTCTTGCACCCCGCTGTCACCACGGCGACGGGAAACCGGGTGAACGCGACGAGGTCGGTCGAAATATCCAGCCGTTCGACTAGCCCCTTGTGCACGCCGCCAAGTCCGCCGGTGGCAAAGACCCGGATCCCCATCCCTGCCGCCAGCTCCATGGTCGCACTGACGGTGGTCGCCCCACCCCCGCTCTCTCCCCCTGTAGCCGCGCGAAAGGCCGCGGCCCCAAGCGTGCCGGTATTCAACTTCGCCACCCGGCCAGCCCCCGCCGCCAACATCGCCGAGAGCCCGGCCCTGTCCAAAACCCCCGCCCCGCCGCCGCCCACGCCCACCAGCACCGGTTCGACCCCCGCGCGGCTGGCAATTCCGCCCAGTTCGGCGGCTAACGGCTCCGCAGCCTCCGCCGGGACGCCGTGGACCAGAAGCGTGGATTCCAGTGCCAATCGAGGCCGCCGGTAGTTCGCAGAAGACCGCTCGCTCATGCCTGACTGTACGGACACGGTCTCGGCCAACCCAAAGGCCCAAGTGGAGTAAGGTGGGCACGTCCAGTAACTCCGGCGCTTTCCTTGATTCCAGTGCAACTTCGCGTTCTCTTATCCGTATCTGAACGGTCTGGCCGTTCGGCCAAGGGCGCTGATGTCCTGCCCGGTGGGTGCCGGGAAGACTCGGGAATGCGCCGTGCAACGTGACCGCCCGTCAAAACGGGCATTGCGCGGCCTCGCACAAAGGGAAAAGAGCATGAATCGCAACGCACTGCTGATCAGCACCGGCCTTCTCGCCGTCGCAGCCGGGAGCGCCACCGCGCTCGCCAACCCTGCGCCCACGCCGCAGCGCAACCCGCAGTTGCCCGGCATCGACGTGTCGATCTCCGCGATCGCCTGCAGCCGCAGCTCTGTCAGCCGCGACATCCTGATCTACAACGCCGGCGATACGACCGTAACGTCCAACCCTGCCGGTTCGGGCATGTTCTCCATCGCGCTGGGCACCACCAGCTGCAACCAGCAGGCCAACAACGGGCCACCCACGACGCGCATCCCCAGCGGCAGCGGCATCGTCGCAGGCTCGCAGTTCTGGATGGGCGACTGGTACCAGGCGTGGGAAAGCGGTCCCAACTGGGATGGCACCGCACTTCTCGCCGACGCTGGCAACCGTCACCCATACATCGCGCAGGCGATCTACCGCCTCAACGCGCAGGGGCGTCTTGAGCAGCTCGCCACCTCGTGGGTGAAGCACTCCTGGTCGGCCGCTTCGGGAGCGCAGGCCGCCGTCGCCGGCACCAACGGCTCGGACATCTGCGGCAACGGTACGTGCCTCAACCTCAACACCGACAACCAGCTCGAGGCCAACTGCGCCGACACCTACGGCTCGAGCCTCAACGCCGACCAGTACTGGATGGGCCCGCGCTCGGAAATCGCCGCTCACCGTCCATGGGGGAACGGCTCCGCCGCAACCTCCGGCTGGAACAACCCCGGTTGGAACCGTACCGGTTCGTACTTCGACAACTACGGCAACACCGAGACGCTGGTGGCCGCGGCGAATCAGAACGACGGTAACCGCTCTCTCTCCGGCGGCACGCTGCCGGCGTGGAAGCTCAACATGGTCCGCTACAACGAGATCGACCAGGCAGCGCCGGGCGCCAGCGGCCGCGTGATCTGCGAGGGTTACTACGTCGTCAACGGCGACAACTACAAGCTCAACAACGTCGCTCACCGCCGCTTCACCAGTACGCTCGCGACCGGCGCCACGAGCATGGCGACCACCAACCTCAATTTCGACGGCCGCCATACCTGGGGCCCGGCGGTTCTGCAGTGGGGCGACATGAAGTCGCAGGCCGAGCCCGCGACCGACGGTGAGGTGTACATCTCCAGCCGTGTCGTCGACCTGGGCGACGGCACGTACCGCTACGAGTACGCCGTGTACAACCACGACCTCGACCGCCAGATCGATACGTTCGAGGTGCCAGTGCCCTCGTTCGCGACCAAGTCGGGCTTCGGCTCCTGGCAGCCGCGCACCAACTGGCCCGGCTACGACAACAACTCGCCGTGGAACGCCAACTACGACGGCACCAAGAAGGCCATCGTCTGGACGCACGCCGCGGCTCCGACATACACCAACGACGAGCTGGCCGCGATGCGCCCGCAGCTTCCCGCCGGCACCGTGATCAAACCCAACACCATCCGCTGGGGCCAGATGTTCACCTTCTGGTTCACCAGCAACCTGGGCCCGACCAACGCGATGCGCTCGTCGATGGTGCTCGCCACCCCCGGTTCGTTCGCCGGCCCCATGACCGCTGAAGTCCGCTCGCCGCGCAACCCCGCCGACCTGGGCGTTCAGGGCGGCGTCAGCGGCAGCGACGGCCGCCTTGACAACAACGACTTCGTCTCCTTCATCACGCTCTTCTTCGCTCAGAACCCCCTCGCCGACGTCGGCATCCAGGGCGGTACCTACGGGCACGACGGCGCGTTCGACAACAACGACTTCATCTCCTTCATCAGCTGCTTCTTCGACGAGTAAATCGGCGCTGACAGACGCACTTCTCAAGGGCCCCGGTCCATCCGGGGCCCTTTTTCGATCCACGCCCGCTTGCGGCGAACAATCTCACGGTGAACACACCCTCGTCATCAACACCTGCACGCTGGCTCGCGGGCGACTGGTTCGTCCGCGTCGGCGTCGCGGGGTATATCGCCGCCGGAGCGCTCGCGAAGCTGACCACGGGGCAGCCGCTGCAGTTGCCGCTGATCAGCCTTCAGACCGACCCATCCGCCGAGACAGAGCGTCTGGCGGCTGCGGTGTTCCCCGTCATCTGTGCCGTCGAACTGGTCGTCGCCGGGGCCATCCTGCTCGGTGGGCGGTGGAGCCGCTGGCTCGCGTTCGCCGTCCTCGTTGCGTTCGCTGGCGTGCTCATTCCGCACATCAAGGCCGAGTCCGAGTCGTGCGGCTGCTTCGGCGCAGCGCAGACGAGCCCGGCGTTCATGCTCACCACGGCGATCGCCGGCGCGGCTCTCACGCTGCTGCTCCCCTTCTCGGGACGCCCTGTCACCGCTCGGCCCGCGCGGTGGACGGCCGCCTGGGGTCTCGCTGCTGTCGTGCTGGTCGCCGGCGTGTGGTTCTCCCATCTGCCCGAGCACGCGGGCTGGCGGACCGAGACAGTTCGCCTCCGCCCCGCTGACTGGGTCGGCAAATCTCTCGCCGATACTCCCTTCTACTCCCTGCTGGAGTCTCCGTCCGGTGTTGCCGTCACGTACCCGGAGCCTGAGCAGACCTGGGTCCTCTGGCTTCGCACGTGCCCGCACTGCCACGAGTATTTTCACGAACGTTGGAGCGAGCCGACCGACAAACGCATCGTCGCTGTGGAGATTCCGCTGTCGGCCAAGGGGATCGGCAGCGAACCTTACGCGATCGAGTGCCCGTCGTGTGTCCGTTTGCACCTGAAGGCCGGCCGCCTCTACGCTCCCGCTCCCACGCCGATCATCGTAAAAGTCCGTGACGGCAAGATCGTCGCCGCCGAGTCCAACCCTTCTTCGTCCGGCAATTGAGCCGCCCGCTTGCATGGAGCCGCAGTGACCGCCGTCCCCACTCCCTCGCCGACACCCACGCGCTCCGCCGGAAAGGACTGCGGCCCGAAGGTCGAGGTGCGCCTTCCGGTGATCGGGGAAGCGCCGCCGCGCAGGCCGGTCGCCAAGAGCAAGGTCGGCAAGTGGCGCGCGATCGTGCTGATCGGGCTCCACCTTGCGTTCGTTGCGCACATTACGTACTGGCTGACGGGCAAGAACGGCGTCAGACCCACCATCACCCCCGTTGAGCCGAGCGAGTCCATGTCCACCCTCGAACTCGGCGCGGTGAACGCCGGGTTCGTCTTCTTCGCCGTCGCTCTGTTCAGCACGCTGATCTTCGGCCGCTTCTTCTGCGGCTGGGGATGCCACATCGTGGCGTTGCAGGACCTGTGCGGCTGGATGATGAAGAAGCTGGGGATCCATCCCAAGCCCTTCCGTTCGCGCCTGCTGCTCTGGGCCCCGCTGCTGCTGGCCCTCTACATGTTCGTCTGGCCGACCTTTCGGCGCGAGGTGCTGGTCCCGCTGATCGGCGCCGATATCGACCGCGACGGCATCAAGACCACGCTCGTCACGGGCCTGCGTGAGAGCCTCTTCCAGCAGGACCTCAACCACGACGGGCACATCGCCAAGCCGGGCGAACCGGGCGATTTCGTCCCCGGCGTTCCGGAGGCCGTGATCGGCCGCGACCTCAACGGCAACGGCCGCTCGACCGACGTGCTGAGCGAGTACGAGGAGTTCCCGCTCTGGCTCGGACGTGTCGCACCGCTGCCGAAGTTCCAGAAGCACTTCATCACCGACGACTTCTGGGCCACCTTCGCGTCGTGGCCGGTCGCTATTCCCTTCCTGCTCATCTGCGGATTCGGCGCCGTCTACTTCCTGGGCGCGAAGGCGTACTGCTTCTACGGCTGCCCCTACGGCGGTTTCTTCGCGCCTCTCGACCGCCTCTCTCCCTTCCGCATTCGCGTCAACGACAACTGCAACCAGTGCGGGCACTGCACCGCCGTCTGCACCAGCAACGTCCGCGTGCACGAAGAGGTCCACAACTTCGGCGCCGTCGTCGACCCTGGCTGCATGAAGTGCCTCGACTGCATCAGCGTCTGCCCGACCGACGCACTCCGCGTCGGCATCGGCGCTCCAGGGCTGCTCATCAAGCCGCGCAACCCCGACAGCCCCGATCTCGCCCGTGCCAAGGAGCACGCCCAGCGCCGCTACGACCTCTCGCTCCGTGAGGAGATCATCGTCGGCCTCCTCTTCTTCGCGATGTTCTACGGCTACCGCGGCATGTACGGCCTCGTGCCTCTGCTGATGGCGATGGGCATCGCCATGGTCGTCGCGTTCATGCTCTTCAAGTCGTGGCGCGTCCTCCGTGACGCCAACGTCCGGGCGCCGTTCTGGCAGCTCAAACGCGACGGACGCATCCGCTTGGCCGGCTGGGCGTTCCTCCTCGCCACCGCCGCGTTCTCCGTCGTTGGCGTGCAGGGGATCGCGATCAAGACCGCCTACGCGCGCGGCGACGCCCTCGCCGCGCACCTGCAGCGCACCGACGAGTCGTGGGCTTCGGTCCGCAAGCAGTACACGCCCACCACCGCCGACCGTGCAGATGCACGCGACGCTATCAACTCGATCACCTTCGCCGCGGGCCTGCGCGACGGCGGTGTCGCGTTCATCACCACGCCCGCCGTTCATGAGCGGCTCTCCTTCCTCTACGCTTACACGGGCGACAACGCGAAGGCTGAGCGCCACCTGCTCCAGCTCATGCTGGTCAAAGAGCCCGGTCCTCAGTGGACGGGCGCGCTCATGGGATTCCTCCAGGTCCGGAGCGCACCGCTTGACGAGCGCCAGAAGATCGTCGAGAGCCTCGTCGCGCGATGGCCCGAGAACGACACCGTCCGGCTCCTCCTCGCGCAACACTTGGTCGAAGGCGGCAAACCCGATCAGGCCGTAGAGCTCTATCGCAAGCGCCTCGAGCAGGCGCCGCTCGACGAGGCGGCGATCAACTCCGCAGCCGTGCTCCGCCTCCACCTCAACCCGCCGCGGATCGACGAGGCCGCCGAGCTTATTAAGCAGGGCCTCACCAAACTGCCCGATTCCGCGCTGCTCCACGAAGGACTGGCGCAGGTGTATCTGGCGCACAACGACCTGCCGCAGGCGGCCACAGCGTTGCGCACAGCGTCCGAGAACCAGCCCACCCCGCAGCGATGGAACTTCCTGGCGCAGATCTACCAGGCGATGGGGCAACCCCGCGAAGCTGACGCCGCCGCCGCCCGCGCCCAGGAGCTTCTCAACCCCTCTGGCTCAGGATCCCGTCCCGGGCAGACGACGGCGCCTCTTGAAGCGACACCTTCAGCGACACGCTAATGAAGCGGCAGCTGTGCGTTCAGATTGCCCAGACTGCCGCGGCTTCACCGTGGTTTCACAGCACCACCCCCGATGAAGGGGCACAAGTGCCAGACCTCGGGAACCGGCGGACAATTGCCGCGTATCACCTCCGCAGTGACGCCCGGCTCGGGCGGGGTTGTGCCACGGGATCGAGAGCCGCCGTCCGCGTCAATCAGCGACCTTTTCTACGCCTCTTGGGAGCGATCGATGAGCCTTCTCCGCAGCGTCGTCCTTGCCGTCTCACTCAGTCTCTCGTGCGCGAGCGTCTCGCTCGCGCAGACCGATTACGGTAACTTGATCGACGTTGTTACCACCGGGCTCAGCTCGCCCGTCGGCATCTACGCATGCCCGGGTGACGACACGCGCCTCTTCGTCGTCGAGCAGGGCGGCCGCATCCGCATCATCAACGTCACGACTGACGGCTCGGGCAACAAGACGTACGCACTCACCGCTACGCCCTTCCTGGATCTCGCTGCGCTCGATGCCACCAACCCATTTTTTCGCAACGCCTCCAACGTTCCCCTGCAGGACCAGAGCGGCACCGTCATCCCGCGCATCATCCGCAACGGCGGCGCAACGGTCCCCAACAACGGCAACAACTACGCCGTCTCGCGCGGCGGCGAGCAAGGCCTGCTCTCGATGGCGTTCCATCCTGACTACGCCGCCAACGGCAAGTTCTACATCTACTACACGATGAATGCGCCCGACGCCAGCGGCAACATCACATGGAGTTACAGCGGCAACGGCACATCGCAGAACCCTTACGTCGCCAGCACCGGCGGCCAGGACGTGATCTTCGAGTTCCAGCGCGACCCGGCGAACCCCGCCGCGGTACTCGCCTCCAGCGAGCGTCGCATCATCGGCACGATCGATCCATACACCAACCACAACGGCGCGCAGATGATCTTCGGTCGTGACGGCTACCTCTACATCGCCATCGGCGACGGCGGCAACGGCGGTGATCCCGGTGACCGCGCGGGCAACCCCAACGTTCTGCTCGGCAAGATGCTCCGCCTCGACGTCAACAGCGACGCCTACCCCGCTGACAGCCAGAAGAACTACGCGATCCCGCCGGGCAACCCCTACGCAACCGGCGGCGGCGCTCCGGAAGTCTGGGCCCGCGGCCTGCGCAACCCCTGGCGCTGGTCGTTTGACCGGTGGAACGGCGACCTGTGGATCGGCGACGTCGGCCAGGACCTGTGGGAAGAAATCGACCACGTCTCGGGCAACGGCGGACCCGGCCTGCACTACGGCTGGCGCGCTCGCGAAGGTCTGGTTGCGTACACCAACACCGCGTACACCGCCACGTACACCAACCCCGTCTACGTCTTCCCGCACTCTGCCGGTCAGGCGGGCACCAACAGCAACTGGACCAACACGCAAGTCGGCGTCGCCGTCGTCGGCGGCTATGTCTACCGCGGCAACGCGATCCGTGGCTGGCGCGGTAAGTACATCTTCTCCGACACCTACGGCAACCAGATCTGGGCCTTTGATTCCACGGTCGCCGCCGGCGCGGGCACGCCCGCCGCAGTCGGCCTGGAGAACTGGTCCTCGATCCTCCGTTCGACTGTCGGCGGCGTGACACCTTCGTCGATTGCCAACGTCGTCTCCTTCGGCGAGGACAACGACGGCGAGCTCTTCGTCGTTCAGATCGGCGGTCGCATCCGCAAGATCGTGCCGCAGAACGCACAGCCGGCCATCGCCGACGTCGGCCGCCAGGGCGGCCTCCCCGGTAGCGACGGCGCGTTCGACAACAACGACTTCATCGCCTTCATTAACCTGTTCTTCGCCAACGACCCGCGCGCGACGTCGGCAAGCAGGGCGGCCTGCAGGGCGTCGATCAGCGCCTTGACAACAATGACTTCATCGCATTCATCAACGCGTTCTTCGCCCACCTCTGAGTTTCGCTCTCGAATATCCAATCGGAACGCACCCCTCCGAAAGGCACCTACGTTGAAGATCTGTTGCGCCCTCGTTGCGGCCGCGCTTGCGGCTCCCGCCATCGCCCAGGACTACGGCAACCTCCAGGAAATCGTCACGTCAGGACTGTCTGACACTGTGGGGTTGTTCGCCGCGCCCGGTGACGACACCCGCCTCTTTGTGATCGAGCGAGTTGGACGCGTCCGGGTGATCAATATCACCACCGGGCCGACGGGCCAGAAGTCCTACGCCGTGCGGACGCAGCCGTTCCTCGATATCAGGACGGTGGTGAACACCAGCTATATCGAGCGGGGTCTGCTGGGCCTCGCGTTTGCGCCAGACTACGCAACGACCGGGTTCTTCTACGTCAACTACACCGACCTGCCCAACGGCAGCACGCGCATCGTGCGGTTCCGGCGCGACTCGTCCAACCCCGACGCGGCGATCGTCGACTCGCGCTATGACGTGCTGACGATTCCGCAGCCGTATGCGAACCACAACGGCGGCAACATCATTTTCGGGCGCGACGGCTATCTCTACATCGGGATGGGCGACGGGGGGAGCGGCAACGACCCCGGCGACCGCGCCCTCAACCCATCCAACCTGCTGGGCAAGATGCTCCGCATCGACGTCGCCCGCGACGACTTTCCCGACGACCCGGCCCGCAACTACGGCATCCCCACGGACAACCCGTACGCCGATGGCGTGAACGGGGCGCCCGAGGTGTGGGCCCGCGGCTTGCGCAACCCCTGGCGTTGGTCGTTTGACCGCTGGAACGGCGACCTGTGGATCGGCGACGTCGGTCAGGACGAATGGGAAGAGATCGACCGCGTGCCGGGCAACGGCGGCCCCGGCCGCAACTACGGCTGGCGCGTGCGCGAGGGAAATACAACGACGAGCCGCACCTCCGCGTTCGACACCTCGGCCATGACGCCGCCGCTCTATGTATATCCCCACGGCGCTTGGGGGGGGTACACCCAAACGTTCGTGGGCAACATCGTGCTCGGAGGCTTCGTCTACCGCGGCAACGCCATTCGCCCGTGGCGCGGCAAGTACTTCTTCGCCGACACCGGCTCCGGCAGGATCTGGGCCTTCAACGCCGATGCGCCGCAGGGAGATGGGTCGGTCGCGTCGGTCGGCGTTGAATCCTGGTCGTCGATATTGCTCTCCCCTCCCGCCGGGGGCGGTGTCACGCCACCCTCCGTCAGCGCCCCTGTGTCGTTCGGCGAGGACAACGACGGCGAGATTTACCTGGTTGAGCAGAGCGGCCGCATCCGCAAGATCGTGCCGCAGAACACACAGCCGCCCATCGCCGATGTCGGCGGCGTCGGCGGCCTGGTCGGCGCTGACGGTCAGTTCGACAACAACGATTTCATCGCTTTTATCACCCTCTTTTTCGCCAACAATCCCAAGGCCGACATGGGCAAGACAGGCGGCCTGCAGGGTGTCGACCAGCGTCTGGACAACAACGACTTCATCGCGTTCATCAACGCGTTCTTCACCGGCCGGTGATGGCCAGGGCGGCGTGATTCGCGATTGTGAACCGTCAGGACGGCAGTCGCCAAGATGTCCACGACGCCGCGCTAAACTGGTCCATGGCCAAAGCGTGTCGTGTCGGCGGTGTGACGATTGGTGGGGGTGTGGCGAGCGGGAGACCGCTGGCGGTCATCTGCGGTCCTTGCGTGCTCGAGAGCAAAGAGCTCGGTCTTTCCGTCGGCCGTGTTGCGCACGACGCCTGCCAAAAGCACGGTTTGGCGTACGTCTTCAAGGCGAGCTTCGACAAGGCCAACCGATCGTCGATGCACTCGGCCCGCGGCCCGGGCCTCGAGCAAGGGCTCGCGTGGATCAGCGAGATCCGCGCTGAACTCGGCGTGCCCGCGACCACCGACATCCATGAGATCGAGCAGGCCGAACCCGCCGCCAAGGCGGTCGACCTTCTGCAGATCCCCGCGTTCCTCTGCCGCCAGACCGACCTGCTGGTCGCCGCGGGCAAAGCGGCTGCGAAGCATGGGCGCGCGGTGAACGTGAAGAAGGGCCAGTTCATGTCGCCGGGCGAGATGAGCAACGCGGTGAAGAAGCTCCGTGAAGCCGGCTGCGACAACAGCATGCTCACCGAGCGCGGCACCTTCTTCGGCTACGGCCGGCTGGTGAACGACTTCGTCGGCGTGGCGGACATGATGGAACTCGGCGGAGCCGATGCGGTGCCCGTCTGCTTCGACTGCACGCACAGCACCCAGCACCCCGGCCAGGACGCGGGCGGCACTGTTACCGGTGGACGACGTGACCGCGCACCGACGCTGGCGCTCGCCGCAACGGCGATCGGTGTCGATGCACTCTTCATCGAAGCTCACCCCAACCCGCCCAAAGCGATGAGCGACGCCGCGACGCAGGTCTATCTCGAGCAACTGCCTGATATCCTGCGCCGGGTGGCGGAGGTTCGCCGCGCAATCGCGCACGCCGGTAACGGTGGGTGAATCGCGGCGGTAAAGGGGTCGGGATGCGGCGGAAGACAGGAGGTGGGGCCGATGTGGATTCTGTTACGCGGACTCCAGGTGCTGCTGTTTCTGGCCGGCTTTGCAATTGCCATCGCAGTCATCCCCAGCGGCTGGAGCAAGTCCAGCTCCAAGGCGGCCTTCGCCGGCGTCACCCTGCCGTTCATTATCGGGATCTTCGCCCTCGAAGGGTTCGTCAAGCGCGCGCGTCGCCGATCGCTCGGCGCGGGCCTCGAGGCCGACGGTTTCACCGTTTACGACAACGCGTCGGATCCGGGCGTGTTCGCTCAGTTGACGGCCCTCCGCAAGCCCGGCTTCCACGGGTTCTGCTCCGTCGTCGGCCTCCACGAAACGCCTACTGAGCTGCAGATCGCCGCCGAGTACGACCGCGAGGAAGGCTCGGGTAAAAACCGCGGCACGGTCTACTACTCGATCGTCGCCGTCCCGTGCAATAGACGCTGGCCGTCGGCAGTGGTCTACCGCTGGTCGTGGATGAACTGGGAGTGGGGCACGCCTTTCCTCCGCCAGCGTGCCTCGTGGATGCGAGGCCTGTTCCGCTGGCGCATGGTCGTCGAACCGGTCGAGAAGCCTCAGCCCGAATACCTCAACAAGAGCGTCCGCCGCTGGCTCTGGCGTTCACCGTGGTGGAGACGCGAGCACTGGTCGGTCGACGGCGGGTGGCTGCTGCTTTGCCGTCGCGGACGATTGACGCGCAGTCACGTGCGGTCCATGCTGCGAGCATGCGACCGCTTCAAAGAGCTGGGCTCGCGAGAAGAGTGGTGATCACCCCTGCGTCGAGCACCAATGAAACAGCCCCGGCCGAGCCAGGGCTGCGTCGATAGTTCAGTTAGATCGTCGGCTTAGTTCGCGGCGGCCAGGTAGAACGGCTTGGCAGCCTTCTTGTCGGCCGGCTCGACGTGGACCTTGCGGCCCGCGAACACAACCGTGCCATCGGCGACGCTGTAAAGAGTGTCGTCCTTGCCGATGCGGACGTTGAAGCCGGCCTTGAACGGCGTGCCGCGCTGACGCACGATGATCGAGCCGGGCTTGGCCGTCTCGCCGCCGTAGAGCTTGATGCCGAGGTACTGCGGGTTGCTGTCGCGCCCGTTCTTCGTCGAGCCCTGACCCTTTTTATGTGCCATGACGTGATCCTCAAAGGGGCTGGCGGCAGTGCCGCGGGGCCCGTGCGTTCTCTGTGGGGCCGAGACGATAGGCGGGGAGGGTGAGCGGGTCGAGTGTTGGAGACGGGAGAGACGGGGTGGCAAAGCGACCCGAACAAGACCCGGTTCGTCCCTGCTGCCTATCCCCTAACCCCTATTTCCTCGCGTTACCGCATGATCCACTTGGTCGCGTTCTGCTCGATCGGCTGGTCGCCGCGGTTCATGATGTCGCCCGGATCCTTGAAGGTGATCTGCCGCGTCTTGCGGAGCGTGGCGGTGACCTCGTTCCCCTTCTCGTCCTTCGCGCCCGGCACTTTGACCAGCGCCGTCTCGCCCGAGAAACCTGCGGCGTAGACGTTGATCTCGCCCGGACGGAGGTTCTCGCACGGCCAGATCACAAGCCCTTCCTTGGCGTTCTCTTCGCCCTGCAGGATGGTGCCGAGGATCGAGACCTGGTCCTGCACCAGCGGGTTGTTCACGCGCTGCAAACGCGCCTTGGTCACGCTCTCGGGCACCGATCGGCCGGACTTCACCACTTGGCCCGCACCGTCGACCAAGTCAAACGACGGGGCAAAGACCACGTCCTGCCCGGTGCGGTTGACCGTCTTGTACGTCATGTAGTAAAACGCGCGCGGCGTGCCGTCGGTCTTGGTCGAGAAGACCCGCAACTGGCCGAATTCGGCCTGAAGCTGCCAGCGCTTGCTGACAGCCGACGGCTCGGGTGCAGCGCCGCCGGTGAAGGCGACCGTCATCAGGGCGGTCACGAAAAGCAGCGCGGAGATCAGAAGGTTCTTGACGGTCATGGTCGATCCTGTGGCTCGCCGCACAAGTCCGGGTGAGCCCCCGGCCGATGTGGCGTAGCGGCGTAGTGTACGGAACCGGCCTTCGGGTGCAAGTGCCGGGACGACAGGGGTTTGGGCGGCCAGATGGCCGCACGAAAGGGTGCGATTGGCGAGCCTGGTCAACCAAGCCGGGATGGTGGGGGGAGGCGGAAGCCCGGGATTTCGGGTCGTCCGAGCCGATGGCGAGCTCGCCCGGGCGGCCATGTCGCGCCTGCTGGGCATGACCGGGCAGGGGGGGGGAGGGGGAGAGCGGGGACGGATCCGGGTGGGTGGACGGGGGGCGCGAGAGCGTTCTGGACGCCATTGCCGACGGAGAAGCCTCCCGGCTGTGGGTGTCGGTCTTGGAGGACGGCTCCCTCGGGGAAGTTGCCCAGGTCGTCCCCAGCTCGGGCCGAACGGCAGGCGTGTACCTCGCACCCGCGGTAGGGGGTGGGGGGGGTGGAGCGGTAAAGCACCGTCTGGCTCACGAACAGCGGGTGGGGGTCATTCAAGCCGCCTGCCGCGCGCTCGCGGCGGGTGATTACGGCGAGATCGTGCTCGCGCAGGGCCTGATCGAGCCGGGTGAGACCGCGCTGGAACGGTCGTACCTGGACGGCGGGTTCCTGCGCCTGGCTGAACTGGCGTACCTGCGGCGTGACATCTCACGGTTTGCGCGGTACGACCGGCCGGCGTGGCACACAGGCGTTCGCGTCACGCGCATGAGCGAGCTGCCGTGGGACACGGGCCAGTCGATGCTCGTGCACGCGATGGAGGCTTCGTACAACGGCACGCTCGACTGCCCGGCGCTCTGCGGCATGCGCACAGTGGAGGATGTGTTGGCGTCCCACAAGTCGGTGGGGACGTTCGACCCCGCGTTGTGGTGGCTCGTGACCCTTGACGGCACTCCTGCAGGTTGCATGCTCCTGAGCCGCTTCCCCGCGCACGACACCGTCGAGCTGGTCTACCTCGGCGTCGGTCCGACGCTGCGCGGCAAGGGTGTCGGCGCCGGGCTTCTGAGCCTTGCGCTCTGCGAATTACAGGCGCTGGGCGAGCGCAGCCTCGCGTGCGCAGTCGACTTGAACAACGCGCCGGCGCTCACGCTCTACAAGCGAGCGAAGTTCAAAGAGTTCGCGCGCCGGCTGGCGATGATCCGCGATTTGCGGGTCGCCGACGCCGATTAGTTAACGTGTTGCCCTGCGTGTGCCTTGGCTTTGCGCGTTCTTTGCACATCGTGAAAAGCGTTCCGTGGATAAGAAATATTTTCGCCCGGTTTCCCCAGCGGCGCACGCCTGATTTGCCGTGGTGCAAACAGGTTTGGGGGTCTCGCCTCGCTTGCGTCGAAGCTGCGCGGTGCTAATCTCCGCGTGGTCACCGGATTGACCGGCGGCTGCAACCGAAGGCACGAATCACGCCCCTGCGATGGGTGGAAAACACTGTCGCTGCGGGTATCTCGTTCCCCCGGTTGAGCCGACTGTCGGAAGGACTCGAGGACAGCACGGACGTTCTCTTCGGCACGCGCCGGTTACGCGGGGTTCTCCCGCCGCGGCGGTTGCGCGCCATGATCGTGAGGGTCACTTGGATCCACGGCACGTTGGGGTATCGGTGCGCGCACAGGTCGGCGAAGGCGATTCGAGCGGTGCGCACGGCGCATGCGCAGCGGCGAACAGCGCCGGCACCGTGGAGCAGTTGGTGCATGGCCTCAGCTCAAGCATCGGCGCCGCCCGCGTCGAGCGCGACTTCTTCAACGGGTCGGTCTTCCGCGTCGACGGCGACACGGTGGTGGTGCGGGTCTCAAGCACCGCGGCGGCGGACGTGCTCAAGAGCCGCTACGCCCAGGTGCTGGAAGAAGCGACCAAGCGCGTGGGTCTTGCGTCGGTGCGGTTCGCCGTCGAGCCGACCGCCGTTCCGACCGCGCTGAAGAGCACGCCCGCAGCCGAGCAGCGTACCTCCAAGCCGCGAGCTCAGCTCGTGCGCCGCAGCAGCCTCAACGAGCTCGTGCCCGGTCCGGGCAACCGCCTGGCGCTCGACGCGGCCCGTCGCGTCGCATCCGGATCGCTGCGCGGCTGCCTGGTCTATCTGCACGGTGGGTGCGGGCTCGGAAAGACGCACATCCTCTCCGCCGTCGCCGACGAAGCCGGAAGCAGCACTCCCGCGTCGGTGCGCGTCGTCAGCGGCGAGCAGTTCGCCAACGAGTTCATCGCCGCGGTAAAAGCTGAGCGGAGCGACCGCATGGAACGCTTCCGCAAGCAGTACCGCTCTCTCGACGTGCTCTGCGTCGACGACCTGCAGAGCCTGCGCGGCAAGACCGGCACGCAGAACGAACTTCAGCACACCATCGACGCCGTGCTCGCCCGCGGCGGGCGCGTGCTCCTCTGCGGTTCGTGCAACCCGCGCCGTATGGAGCATCTGACTGAGCAGCTCGTCTCCCGCCTCATGGGCGGCCTTGTCGTCGAGATCGCAGCGCCCGACACCGCCAACGCAGCTCGGATCGTGCAGGCTCTCGCCGCGCGGCGCGGACTGGTGATTGAAGGGCCGGCCGCCGAGGCGCTCGCGGGCGCCGTCGCCGGCGACTCGCGCTCGCCGATGCGCGAAGTCTCGGTGCGCGACCTCGAAGGGCTCGTCACCAAGGTCGAGGCCGTTCACCGCCTGCTCGGCGCCGGCTCGGTCCAGGGCGATACCAATGCGGGCGGTGCGGTCGGCATGCTCAGCGTCAACCGGGCGCTGGCTGATTCGAACCGCTCGGTCGGTCAGGGTGCGCGTGTTGCCGAAGCGCCCGGCGGTGTGCTGGCACGCATCGGCCCACGTCAGCCGGTGCGGCTTGAGGAAGTCGTCGCGTTGGTCTGTCAGCGCCTGAGCGTCACGATGGGCGAGGTCGCCGGACGCGGACGCCACCCGCGCGTCGTGCTCGCGCGGGCCGCGGCCACACTGTTGGCCCGCCGGCACACGCGGGCGTCCTATCCCGAGATCGCCCGCGCCCTCGGCCGGCCGAATCACTCCACGGTCATTACCGCGCACCAGCGCCTCGAAACGCTGCTGCAGCAGGGCCACGCCGCCGACATGGGCGACGGCCGCGGTGAGCGTTCGGTGAGCGAGTTCCTCGGTGAGTGCTCTGCCGCTCTGGGCTTCCCGGCCCAAGCCCTGGGCCAGACGCAGACTGCCTGAGCGCGAACGTACGCTTGCGGCGTGAAGCGAACGGTGGTGATCGCGTTGGCGGTGTCCACGGCTGGAGCGGTGGTGTCGGCGATCGCGCAGACGCCGACGCCGCAGTCACCGTCCGTCGCACCTCCCACGTTACCCGCCCCGCCTGCGCCGCCCCCTCCCGCCCTCCCCGCCGACATCACCACCATCCAGAGCCGCGAGACCGTCGCGCGTCTCACCGAGCAGCTCCGCGTGTCGATCGGCGACCGTGACACCGGCCGTCGCGAGCGCACGCTCGCGGGCCTCCGCGCGCTGCGCGACCCCGAGATGGCGGCGCTCTTCGCGCAGCTCTCGATCAACCCCGCGCCCGGCCTGCGTGTGCACGGACTGCTCGGGCTTGCAGAACTTGAGCCGCGCCGCGGGCTCGATTTGCTGGGCGTTTCACGCATCCCCGATCGCCGACTGCAGGGGCGCGTGATCTACGAGGCCCTCGCGAGCGGCCTGATCAACACCGACGAGCTCGCCGAACTCTCCTCGTGGGCGGGCCTTGACCCTCGCGTACGGCTCGATCTCGTCGGCGTCTGCATGGCGCGCTCCTGCCCGTTCGATGTCGACGGCGTCAGGCAGTTGCTCGCCGACCCCGACGCATTCAACGCCGTCGCCGCGGCCCTTCTGCTCACGCAGGCTAACGTCGACGGCGCCGCTGCGCAGCAAGTGCTCCGCACCCGCGCGCAAGGGCTCGCGGGAGGGGGGGCGCTGCGAACCAAGCCGGCGAGCTTGCGGCCTTTATCACCGAGCACAGCCTCCGCTCCGGCGGGGAGGTGCTCGCGACGCTGGCCGCTTCGCTCAAGCCGGGCCCAGAGGCCGACGCCGTCACCATCGCGCGCCTGGTCTGCGATCCCGACTCCGCCGACGCGCTGGTGGTCGCCCGATCCCGCCTCGATGTAGCGGTCCCAGCGGTGCAGCGCCGCGCCTTCTCGCTCCGCCTTCTCGACGCCGTGCTCCGCCTTGACCGTCGCACGCCGCACAAGCTCGCCGCCGAGATGCTCACCGACCCCGACCCGCTGGTGAAGGCGATGGGCGCTGCGGCCGACGCGTTCACAGGCGACCAGTCGCAGGTCGGCGCCGCCGTCGGCAAGCTCGCGGCGACCTGTGATCCAGACGCGGTCGCCTGGGCGCTTCGCTGCGCGTCCGAACGCCACTGGCAGGATGCCAGCCAGATCCGCGCAGCCGTGCTCGGCGGCGTGGCCGCACGAGCGCCGGGCTCGCAGCTCGATCCGCGTCTGGCGTCGATGGCCGTGCTCGCGGCTGCCGAGATCGCCGACGACGACCCGCGCTCGCTTGACCGTCCCCTCGCAGAGGCTTTGAGCAATCGCGACGCGATCCTGGTGCAGATCATCCTTGAGGGCGTGCTCCGCTCCACGCACCGCGCCGCTGGTGCGCTGGTCCGTCAAGGAGCGTTCGAAGCCCGGCCCGCCGGCCCCTGGCCTACCGAGCAGGCCGCGGCGACCGCGCTGCTGGTCGCCGTCCGCCACGGCGAGTTCACCGCCTCTCCTTCTGAGCGGATCGACCGCCTGCTCACGATCGCCCGCGGCGAGCGCGGCGCGGGCGGCCTCAGTGGTGTTCTGCGTGCCCAGGCCGCCTGGTTGGCTCTCCGCGCCTCGGGAGAAGACCGGGTGGCGCTCACGCGGATTCTGAACGACCTCCCCGCGCCGACGGCCGATACACCTCCTTCGCGCAGCGCACCGAGCGCCGCCCAGCCTTCGCCGACAAGCAGCCGCCCATGAGCCACGAGATCCCGCTGTCACGCCCCGACATCACCGATGCGGAGATCGACGCCGTCTCCGCGGTGCTCCGCTCAGGGCGACTCTCGATCGGCCCGGTGCTCGAGGACTTCGAGCGCCGCGTCGCGCGATTCACCGGCAACGAGTACGCCGTCGGCGTCAACAGCGGCACCAGCGGCCTGCAGCTCTGCCTCAGCGCGCTGGGCGTCGGGCCCGGCGACGAGGTGATCACCACGCCCTTCAGCTTCATCGCCAGTGCCAACCCCATCCTCATGGCCGGCGCCACGCCCGTCTTCGCCGACATCTGCCCGCGCACGTTGAACATGGACCCAAAGGCGCTGGAGAAGGCGATCACGCCGCGCACCAAGGCGGTTGTCGTCGTTGAGACTTTCGGCAACACCGCGTACATGGATCAGTACGCCCAGATCGCCGCCCGCCACGAGATCGCAGTCGTCGAGGACTGCTGCGAGGCCCTCGGCTGCACGCTCAAAGGCCGTCAGGCCGGCAGCTTCGGACGCATCGGCGTCTTCGGCTTCTACCCCAACAAGCAGATCACCACCGGCGAAGGAGGCATGATCGTCACCAACGACAAGCGCCTCGCCGACCTGTGCAAGTCGCTCCGCTCGCAGGGCCGACCCGTCGGCGGCACCGCTTCGCCCGGCACCGGCAACTGGCTCAGTCACGAGCGCCTTGGGTACAACTTCCGCATGAGCGAGGTGAACGCTGCGCTCGGCGTCGTCCAGATGGACCGCTTTCCCGGAATCATCCAGGCACGTCAGCGCGTCGCCGAGGCGTACATCCGCCGCCTCATGCACGTCGATGACATCATCCTCCCGACCATCGACGAGGGGTGCACCAGCAGCTGGTTTGTCTTCGTCGTTCGGCTTGCCCCCAGCTACAGCCGCGAGAGCCGCGACCGCATCATCGCCGGCCTCCGCCGGCATGAAGTGGGGGCGGGCGACTACTTCCCCTGCATCCACCTGCAGCCCTTTTACCGCGAGCGGTTCGGGTTCTCCCAAGGGGATTTCCCGATTGCCGAGAGCGTTAGCGCCCGCACCATCGCGTTGCCGTTCTACAACGACCTGACCGACCGCGACATCGACATCGTGGTCCGCACGCTGGAATTGATGATCAAGCGAGAGAACATCTCACGTCACTGATCGCAATTCATAGGCAAATGCAGGTCTTGAATTTGTTTGGGTAGTTCTCGCGTACTTGTCACCGAGAGGTGAGAAGCCAATACTTCCCTTCCCCCACGCCGGTCCGGTTTGGGCAGCTTTGGAGTTCGACCATGCCTTTCGTCTGCCATTTCACCGGCAAGAAGTCAGCCTTCGGTAAGAAGCGCGCCTGGCGCGGCCAGAAGATCGTCAAGGGCGGCTTCGGTCTCAAGCCGACCGGCATCACCCGCCGCAAGTTCCGTCCCAACCTGCAGAAGGTCACGGCGGTCATCGACGGTCAGGCCACGACCATCCTCGCTTCGGCCAAGGCCATCAAGCAGGGCCTGGTCGTCAAGCCCCTCAAGCGCCGCGATGGCTATACCCGCCTGCAGAAGCAGGGCAAGTAAGACAGGCACTAGCCACTAGCCATTAGGCAATAGTGAAAGACAGTCACAGCCCCGCCATTGAGCGGGGCTGTTCTTTTTCCTGCGAATGCCTAGTGGCTAATGGCTAATGCCTCGCTCCCTCTTACACTCTTGCCATGAAGTGCGACCGCTGCTCCAACGAAGCCACGGTGCACGAGGTCACGATCAAGAGCGGCAAGCGCCACGAGAAGCACCTGTGCGAGCAGTGTGCCGCGGGCGCGGGCGTCGCACCCGTTGCGCATACGCCCCTCACCGAACTGCTCACTCAGTTTGTTTCGCTCCAGGCCGCGCCCAAAGAAGCCCGCGGAAAGCCCGCCGCGCCGCTCGCCGACACTTGTCCCACCTGCGGCCTGACCTTCGCCGCGTTCCGCCAGCACGAGAAGCTCGGCTGCATGCACTGTTACCAGGCGTTCGAGCGTCAGCTCGGCGGTCTGCTCGAACGCCTGCACGAGGGCGCTACTCACCACGTCGGCAAGACCCCCAAGCGCCTGCTCGCCGCATCAAACCAACAGGCACAAGCCGGCGCGCCGAGCACGCGCCCCACGCCGAACAGCCTGCCGCCGTAGCGCCTGCGCCCAAGATCGTCGTGCTCACTGCCGCGCAGGTGCAGCGCCGCATCGCCAACCTCAAGAGCAAGCTCGAGCAGGCCGTCGCGCTCGAGCAGTACGAAAAGGCCGTCCAGTTCCGCGACGAACTGTTCAAGCTGCAGAAGCTCGTCACCAAGGATCAGGAAGGTGAGCCCAAGCATCAGCCGCCGGCCGCCGATATGGACGAGGGCCAGCCGTGAGCGAACCGACGCCCTCATCCTCTCCATGGTCTACCGACTCAGCTAAGCACGGCGCCGAGTGGCTCAGCAGTCAGGGCGCAGAGCCCGACGTGGTGATTTCTTCGCGTGTGCGTCTCGCACGCAATCTGCGGCAAGTTCCGTTTCTTGTCCGGTGCAGTGATGTACAGCGCGAGCAGATCCTCACGCTCGTGCGCGGCGCCGTCGCCGCTGCGCAGCTCGGCCAACAGGTGCTCTGGGTCGACGTCCACCGCCTCTCGCCCGTCGAACGTCTGCTCCTGGTCGAACGCCACCTGATGAGCAAGGAGCACGCCAAGGGTGAGTCGCCCCGCGGCCTGGCCGTCAGCCTCCCCGATGAGCGTCTTAGCCTGATGGTGAACGAAGAGGATCACCTGCGCCTGCAAGTCCTCCGCTCCGGGCTCGCACTCACCGACGCCTATCGCCAGCTCGACGAGGCCGACGATCGGCTCGAAGAGCATCTCGACTTCGCGTACTCGCCGCGCTTCGGCTACCTCACCGCCTGCCCGACCAACGTTGGCACCGCATCGCGCATGAGCGTCATGCTCCACCTCCCCGCGCTGCGATTGGTCGGCGAGGTTGAGAAGGTCAAACGCGCTGCGAAGGACATGGGCCTCGCGCTCCGCGGCTTCTACGGCGAAGGCTCCGAGGCCGCGGGCGACCTCTACCAGGTCTCCAACCAGGTGACCCTCGGCAAGCCCGAGACCGTCTTCGTCCACGAGCTGGAGCACGAGATCATCCCGCGCGTCGTTGAATACGAGCGAGCCGCCCGCGCCGCCTTGATCGAGAAGCACCGCCGGTTCATCGAAGACTCGGTCTGGCGCACCTTGGGTGTGCTCCGTTCATCGCGCCTCTTGGCCCCCGACGAGGCCATGTCGCTCCTGAGCCTGACCCGGCTGGGCGTCATCGGCGGGCTGATCGACGGCATCAGCGAGCAGGCCGTCACGCAGTTGTGGGTGCAGGTCCAGCAGGCCCACCTGCAGCGGACCGCTGGTGGAGGGGGTGCGGGGGGCGGGGGGAGCGGGGGGGGTGGGGGCGAGCTCGACCAGCAGCGTCGCCGGGAACTCCGAGCCGACCTCGTCCGCGAACGTCTGAAGTAGGTCAAACAGAAGAGACCAAACGCCTGTCCGGCTTCGGTATGGAGGGCGATCACCCCGATTCTTGGGGATCGGGCGGCGGTCTTTGTGGGGTTCTGTATACTCCGCCCCATGCCCGGCCCCTTGGCCACAACCGTGCCGTTCGGCTTTGACTTCGACCCTGGGCGGTTCATGGCCGCGTACCGGGCTTTGGGTGCCAAGCAGCTCCAGTTCTACCGCAACGAAGCCAAGCCGCCCACCGTGGCCGAAGCCTTGGCGATCGCTCGCAGTGCGGGCATGCCGTACGACTCAATCCACGGCGTGTTCGGTGAGCACCTTGACCCCACCGGCACCGATGCGGCCCATACCGAGCACTGCCTCCGCACCTACGAGCAGGAAGGCCGGCTCGCCAGCGATCTCGGCGGCCCAATGGTCGTCGTCCACCCCTCGGGTTGGACCCCCGGCCGCAAGGAACTGACCCGCCAAGCCGCGGCTGAAGCCGCGATCCCCCGCCGGCCCCGGCTCGACACGTTCATGCGCCGCCTCGCCGACATCGGCGAGAAGCTCGGCGTGACGTTCCTGATCGAGAACCAGCCGTTCAACTGCTATCTCGGGCACGATCCTGAAGCCCTGGCCACGCAGGTCGCGGCGGTGAATTCGCCTCGTATCCGCATGTGCTTCGACACCGGGCACGCCCACATCACCACCGACATCTACCGCTCGCTGGCGGCTTGTGCTCCCGTGATCGAATACCTGCACGTACACGACAACAACGGCAAGGACGACACTCATCTGATGCCCGGCGCTCCGGGCGGAACGATCGACTGGCCGCGACTCGCCAAGGTCATTTCTACCGCGGGAATCAGGGCTCCGCGGATGCTCGAAGTGTTCGAGCCTGAGACCCAGGTCGAGCAGCGTGCCCGCGAAGGCGACGGCGCCAAGCTGGCTCAGTGGCTCGTCTGCGGCTGAGTACGGCGAGCGAGTGGGGAGGGGAACTTAAGGATGGACAACGACCGGTGCGAACCCAGCTCCGGCAAGCAGTCCGGCGGCGCCGCGCAGCAGCGGTTCGCGTGGCCGCCACGTCCACCAGCTGGAGAAGCCGATGTCGCGGAGGCGCCGGCGAGTTCAGAGCGATCCGCTCCTGCGCTCGGTCATTGGGAGGAGTTTGAGCACGAGTGGCTCGGTGTTGTGACGCCCCCGCTCCACCGTCGCCTTGCGAATGCGGGCACCAGGCCTGATCCCCTCAACGCCTTCTGCTGGCGCTGTGCCAGAACAGTCGGGCCGTACGAAACCGACGCCCGCGGCTGTTCGCACTGCCGCGGCTCGCGCCCGCCCTGGTCACGGTTCGTCCGGCTCGGTGAATACGAGGCGCCGTGGAAGCGGCTGGTCCACGACGCCAAGTTCACCCGCTGGCCCCGGCTGGCGGTCGACCTTGGTCGGTTGCTCGGGCGACAGGTGGCGGCGGCCGTTCCGGATCTGGCCGATCGTCCGACGATCGTGGTGCCAGTCCCGACCAACTACTTCCGCCGGCTCTGGCGCGGCACCGACCATTCGCTCAACCTTGCCCGGGGTGTCGCCGCTGAGCTGAATCTGCCCCTGCGGCGGATGCTCTCCAAGGCCAACCGGCCCGAACAGGCCAAGCTCTCGGCGACGGATCGGGAAACCAACCTCCGCGACGCTATGCGTCGCGGCTGGCTCGACCATGCTCTGGCTCGCGTTCCCTGCTCCAAGGCGGCGAAATGGCCGCTGGGAAGCGAAACAGCTCGGGTGATCCTGGTTGACGACATCTCAACGACCGGGGCCACGATGCGGGAAGCCTGTCGGGCAGCCAGAATTGCAGCTAAAGGCTTGTCAATTAAGGACTTAGAGATCGTCACAGCTGTCGTCTGTCGAACTGAGAAGGCCTGAGTATGCGGCGGCATCTCCTTCCGAATCCCGTACAGATCGGCCAAAAATGCCCTATCTGACCCGGTTGCGAACGTTGCGCAAGGGCAAAACCGGTGGAATTTGTGTGGAAACGCCGGTGGGGGGTGAGAAGTGTCAAGAGTTTTTTGTCCCACGGCTTGACCGCTGGGAGGTGGGCTCTATCATCTTGACCCCACTGGACGAGGTTCAGCGGGGCCCAGCAACGAGCTGGTGAACTCTTTCGAAAGTGAACAGTTGGGTCGTCCGCGAGAGTACGCGGTCTGGCAAGTGGTTCGCACCACGGCTCTGAACGAGCCCGCTAAGACCGTATCAAGTCTTCTCTGCTGTCACAGGCAGGGAAAGATGAACTTATCGCGAACGATTGATGACAAGCTTGAATGACCCTCAAAAGTTAGAAAAGCCAGTTTGAATCGTGAGTTCAGCTACAGCCGGCGGATTTGCCTCCGCCGGCTCATGGTGAAAGCCATGAGGCAGACCGGTTGTCACATAGCGTGGCAACAAAGAAGCAGATCATGCTTCCTTATTTGCTAAGAGCGGCCCGCAAGGGCTAATCAATAAACAATCAAGTGAAGAGTTTGATTCTGGCTCAGACTGAACGCTGGCGGCGTGGTTAAAGCATGCAAGTCGAGCGGACCCGCAAGGGTTAGCGGCGAAAGGGTGAGTACAAGTATTCAACGTACCCCGAGGTGGGGGATAGGCAGGGGAAACCCGGCATAATACCCCATGATCTCTACGGAGCAAAGATTTATCGCCTTGGGAGCGGGAATACACCTATCAGGTAGTTGGCGGGGTAATGGCCCACCAAGCCGAAGACGGGTAGCAGGTGTGAGAGCACGGCCTGCCACATCGAAACTGAGATACTGTTCGGACTCCTACGGGAGGCTGCAGCGACGAATCTTCCGCAATGGGCGAAAGCCTGACGGAGCGACGCCGCGTGTGGGATGAAGCGGCTTTGCCGTGTAAACCACTGTCAGGGAATAGAAACAATGATCATTTCCAAAGGAAGGGGCGACTAACTCTGTGCCAGCAGTCGCGGTAAGACAGAGGCCCCGAGCGTTAGTCGGAATTACTGGGCTTAAAGGGTGCGTAGGCTGACTCTTAAGTGTCGCGTGAAAGCCCACGGCTTAACCGTGGAACCGCGCGGCAAACTGAGAGTCTTGAGGAACGTAGAGGCGGGTGGAACGCTAGGTGGAGCGGTGGAATGCGTAGATATCTAGCGGAACGCCGAAGGTGAAGACAGCCCGCTGGGCGTTTCCTGACGCTGAGGCACGAAAGCGTGGGTAGCAAACAGGATTAGATACCCTGGTAGTCCACGCCCTAAACGATGTACGCTGAGTTAGAGCGGCTCTGACGCCGTTCGGACTGTAGAGAAATTGATAAGCGTACCGCCTGGGGAGTACGGTCGCAAGGCTAAAACTCAAAGAAATTGACGGGGGCTCACACAAGCGGTGGAGCATGTGGCTCAATTCGAAGCAACGCGCAGAACCTTACCTGGGTTTGACATGGTTGGATTAACTCTTGGAAACAGGAGCCAGGCCCGCAAGGGTACAACAATCACAGGTGCTGCATGGCTGTCGTCAGCTCGTGCTGTGAAGCGTCGGGTTAAGTCCCTTAACGAGCGCAACCCCTGTCGTTAGTTACTAACAGGTAATGCTGAGGACTCTAGCGAGACTGCCGGTGTCAAACCGGAGGAAGGCGGGGATGACGTCAAGTCCTCATGGCCCTTACATCCAGGGTTGCACACGTGCTACAATGGTGCGTACAAAGCGATGCAAGACCGCGAGGTGGAGCAAATCGCAAAAAACGCACCCCAGTTCGGATTGCAGGCTGAAACCCGCCTGCATGAAGCCGGAATCGCTAGTAATCGGGGATCAGCTACGCCCCGGTGAATGTGTTCCTGAGCCTTGTACACACCGCCCGTCAACTCATGGGAGCCGGTAGTGCCCGAAGCCGCTGTATTTCAGCAGCGTCTACGGCAAGATCGGTGACTGGGAGTAAGTCGTAACAAGGTAGCCGTAGGAGAACCTGCGGCTGGATCACCTCCTTTCTAAGGGATTTCCTTAGACCGGACCTACGGAGCGATCCGTAACCGGTTGTCAGCGTATTCTCGTCTCAAAGCCCGCGAGGGCCAGAGGCGCCCGGTCGGCAACGACCGAAGTTCGGACACCCAACTGTTTCACGATATAACGCAACGCCCGTCGGCTAACCCCGGCGGGCGTTGTCATTTTTGACTTCTCACTTTTCACTGTCAGAAGCTCCGTGTCGCACCCCTAGCCCCTGCTGAGGCGGAGTGCCGTCTCGCGCATCAATTGGGTGTGCCCGGAACTGTTCGGAACTGTCAGATTCGCCGTCTCAAACGCATTGTGATGTGAGGAACTCACCGTGCAAGCTCCCACCTTCAAGTACCACCCAGACCCCCTCGCCAGCCGCAGCATCGTTCGATCGAGCAAGGTCTGCGACAGCTGCGGGGAGCGCCGCGGCCTGATCTACATCGGGCCCGTCTATGGCGAGTGCGACATGGACGAGGTGATCTGCCCCTGGTGCATCGCCGATGGCTCCGCCCACGAGCACCTCCATGTCGAATTTGTTGATTGTGAAGCCGTCGACCGGGGCGTTTCTGCCGCCGTGCTCGACGAGGTCTGCTACCGCACTCCCGGGTACGCCAGTTGGAGCGGCGAGCACTGGCCGGTCTGCTGCGGCGACGCCTGTGCGTTCGTCGCCCCGATGGGCATCGCCGATCTCCGCGCCCTCTGGCGCGACGCCGAGGGGCCGCTGATGTCGCACGTCGTCCACGACCTGGGTGTTTCAGGTTCCGCCGCGGTTCGGCTGGTCGAGTCGCTTCGCCGCGACCAGGCGCCGACGCTCATGGTCTTCCGCTGCCTGCGCTGCGAGGCCCCCCGGTTCCACATCGACATGATCTGACGCAGCCAGACCTGCCAGAGTGGATGGGTTCGGGCACGTGGGCGTTGCGACACGCCCGAAGGGCCAGTAGCTATTGGCCTTTGAGTGTCTTTGCCGCCCCGCTCGACCAGTCCAACTGCACCTTCGTGAACTTCAGCGGCGTCGGGCCCCAGACCGTGTTCGCCAGCGTGTAGGAGCCTGCGTCGGGGATTGGGAGCAGTTCGACGGTTGCGGTGGCGCCCAGCGGAAGGCCGTCGAGCTGCACACGCACGTTCCACGGTGTCGACGCAGGGTTGGCGGCCGTGCGGAGCGTCCATAGCGGGTCGCTGGGGGTGATTTCAACCGGCATGAGCGAGCGGTACTGCAGCCCGTCCTCGGTCGTGATGCGCAGCGTCGCCGCCACGTCGAACGGCAGGTGCACGGGGTGTAGTTGGATCGACGCCCAGCACGCGCCCGAGGCGTCGCGCTCCAGGCGAACCGCCTCGAACGCCAGGAGTGATTGCATTTCCGCCTGCTGGTCGGATCGAGGCTCGGGCGGTTGAAACGGTCGTCTCGCCCCGACGTCGGTTGACGCAGCGAGCACGCGCGTCCACGTCGCCAGCACCGGTCCCTTCGCATCGCCCGCCCGGGCCTGGAGCTTCCACGTCGTCGAGAGCATCCGCGCCGGGCCGGGTTGGGCCGCGTGGCCCGGTTCGCCGAACATCTCGATGAGTGAGCCGGACTTCAGCGGCGTCGTCAGGGGCGACATACCGAAGGGGTTGGTGCCCGTGCCGCCGATCAACGGTTTCTCGTCCAGCGTGCCAGCTTGATATTCAATCGCGAGCACGATCGGGAGCGAGCCGGCTGCCGGTTCGGCGAGCCGGTCGGTGAACCCCTGAACCGCGAACAGCACGGGCACTTTGCTGAAGGCGGGCTGCACCAGCAATTGCCAGTTGACGGCGTTGTCGAAGTACCGCTGTGTCTGCGCGGGTGTGAGCTGTCCTCGCCGGCGTGCGGTCTCCAGCAGGTCGAGCCACTCGCGGTCCAGCGGCATTGAGCGATCGGCCTGCAGCGCAAGGGCCCGCTCGATCACCTGCGCCGTATCGCCCTGCAGAGCCTTGCCGTCGGCGATCCGTGCCGTGAGCGTGCGGAGCGATGCCGACGCCCGTGTGCTACCGGCGACCTGAGCCGCCATGATCGGTGTCGGCTTGATCGCCGCCAGCGTGCCGCCCGTTATCGAATCCACTCCGTTAGCGATCAGCAGAATGAGCGAAGGAAACACCAGCCCGCACCCCACCGCGAGTATCCGCGGCCTGCGTCGTCGCTCACCATTGAGCACCGACTTGTACGTCAGCAGCCGCTCGCCGCAGTCGGGACACGTCGGGCACGATGGGGCGCCCCATGGGAAACGTCCCCGCAGATCGAACCCGCACTTGCGGCAGACCGGCTCGGCGTTGACCGGCCGCCCGCGCCAGCCCACGATGATCAGCCACGTCCCTGCCGCGGCGGCGAGAACGACGGTGGTGATGATCCAGGCGAGCATGTGGGTCCCTTCGTGCTCCGGGTAGAACGCCCGATCAGCCGTTCAGGTTCGCTGCGACCCGTTGAATACCCACGTCCGGTATGCTGTCGGCATGCAAGCCACGTCCGTCACGCCGATCCTCAACGTCTCGAGCGTCCCCGCCAGCTTTGCCTGGTTTGAAGCGCTGGGGTGGAAGCGCGGCTTCGCCTGGAACGACGGCGGCATGATCCCCGGCAGCGCCGATTCCAACTCGCACGGGCCGGCCACATTCGGCAGCGTGTGCACGGGCACGCCCGGCGCCGAGGAGGTCCAGATCTTTCTCTGCTGCGGCGCCCAAGGCCTCCGCGGCGGCAAGGCTCCTTACCCCGGTTGCGACGACGACGTCGGCGCGATGTGGATGAGCCTCTGGCTCCCCTCGCTCGCGGCCGTCGACGCGGCGTACGAACTCGCCAAATCGAAGGGTGTCACGATCGTCACGCCCCCGGTGAACGAGCCGTGGGGCGTGCGCGAGTGCCGCATCATGCACCCCGATGGGCACGTCTTCCGGCTCAGCGCTCACCACTGAAGCGAAGCGATAAGAGCCTCGAGCGCAAGCTCGAGGGCTGTGCTCGCGTAGTACAAGCCCGCTCAATACAAAGAAGCCGCGTTCACACTTTGCTCTGGATTTGGCGGCGCAATCAGCGCGTATCCCTTGAGCTTGCGCTCAAGGCTCTCATCGCTTATTGCTGCGAAAGTCGCTTCTCGTGGCGCACGATCGTCCCGCTCTGCAGGTAGATCAGGTCCTCGGAGATGTTCTTCATCAGGTCGCCGATGCGTTCAAGCTCGCGCCCGCAGCGATAGAGACGAAGCCCCGCAGCCTTGCTGTCGCGCTCGGCGGTCATCAACGTCACGCACTCTTCAAAGAGCTGCTTGACGAGGTTGTCGATCGCCTTGTCCTTGTCCACCATCTCGCGAGCGTCGGTCGCGTCCTCGCTCGCCAGCAGGTTCAGCACCGAGCGACAGAGGATCGGCACGCGCTGCGCAAGCTCCACCAGCGCGGTGGGCATGGTGCGCAGGTTGAGCTTCTTCAGCTTGATCGCCGCCTTGGCGACCGACGTCGCGTGGTCGGCCACGCGCTCGATGTCCGCGTTCACCTTCACAAATGTCGTGATGACGCGGAAGTCCTTCGCGAACGGGTGATACAGGGCGAGGATGCGGAAGCACTCTTCCTCGATGATCACCTCTTCGCGGTCGATTTCGTCGTCGCGGCCGATCACGTACCGTGCCGAGTTCTCATCCAGGTTGATCAGCGCCTCGGAGGCCTGCTCGACCATGCCGATCGCCGCCGCGGCCTCCGCGAGGATCATCGTGCGCAGATGCTTGATCTCGCGCTCGATCACCACTTCGTGACCGCTGGTGCGGGGGGCGCCGAGCAGGGGCTGGTCGTCGGGAATCTGGGCCATCGTCGCAAGCTCCATCCTGAACCGTCAAAAACCTATCTCGGTCGAATCCCGATGTTAGGGGGGGAGCCCCTTAAGGGTTGGCGAGTTCACGCAACCTTTGCGTGCTGATTCGGAAGTTAGTCGGGAGGCGATGCACTTTTCTGCACGGCTTGTGGACGCACTTTGCGCTCACCGCCGATCGCTACAGTCCTCCCGATGCAGATCAACGGCAACAACCAAGCTGCACTTCTCGCTCGCGCGTACGGCTCCGGAGCTGTTACCGCGCCGCGTCAGGCCGGCGTCGTTGCCAAGATCGCCCCGACTGTGCCCGCGGCACCCGCCGACAAGGTCGAGGTGAAGCAGCGTGCCCCGGCGCTTGATGCGCTGGTCGGCGCGGTGGTCCCTGGCAAGGTGGAGTTCAGCGGCGACACCGCCAAGCCCTCACAGGCTGGGCTCGGCGCTGGTGGAACCTACCAGATGTTCCGTCGCCCGACCGACCGCATGGAGGCCGCGACCGCGGTTTCCGTCGGCCGCCGCATCGACGTTCAGGGTTGAGCGTGACACAATCGGTGCCCAGTGCCCGCGCGTGCGGCTGACCCGCGCCGCTGTTCATTGGGAGGAGGTCCTGGATGACCGTCGCTCCGCCTTCCCCTGTCCGCCCGCTCCCCGCCTACTCGCCGCTGATTGAGCGGTTCCTGATCGACCGCAACCTCGTTTTCCTCAACCACGGCAGCTTCGGCGCCGTGCCGGCGGAGGTGCTGCAGGAGCAGGAAGCGATCCGCCGGCATGTGGAGCGTGATCCGGTCCGCTTCTTTGTCGAGGAACTTGAGCCGCGGATGGACGCCGCGCGCAGAAGGTCGCTGCGTTCGTCGGTGCTCCCGCAGAATGCATCGCCTTCGTGAACAACGCGACCGAAGGCGTGAGCACGGTCGTCCGTTCACTCGACCTCAAGCCTGGCGACGTGCTGATCACCGGCTCGCACGAATACAACGCCTGCAACAACGCGATGCGCTACGCCGCTGAGCGCACGGGCGCAGTCGTCAAGTGCGTCCCGCTCCCCTGCCCGATCGACAACGACGCGCAGGTCATTGAGGCGATCGTCAATGCTGTGACCGAAGTCGGCGGCCGCGCGAAGCTGCTCCTCCTCAGCCACATCACCAGTCCCAGCGGCGTGGTGCTGCCCGTTGCGCCCATCATCCAGCGCGTCCAGGCCATGGGCGTCGACGTGCTGCTCGACAGCGCCCACGCGCCCGGCTTCACCGATCTGAATCTCACCCAGCTCGCGCCGGCCTACTGCACCGGCAACCTGCACAAGTGGTGCTGCGCGCCCAAGGGTTCCGCCATCCTCTACGTCCGCGAGGACCGGCAGACGCGCATCAAGCCGCTTATCACGTCCCACGGCGCCAACAGCATGCGCACCGACCGCTCGCGCTTCCGGCTCGAGTTCGACATGACCGGCTCGCGCGACTACTCGCCCTGGCTCGCCTCGCCGCACGCCATCGACGTCGTCGCTGAAATGGGAGGATCGTGGGAGCGACTCCGTTCATCCTGCGGCGAGCTCGCCAAGCGCGGCGCTGAGGCAATCAGTCGGAAAATGGAGAAGTGGGGGGAGGGTCGACTCCTCGCGCCCGACCGCATGCTGGGCGCGATGCGGGCGATCACCATCCCCACCCCCAAAGCGGCCGACGGCACTGGCCGCGGCATCGGCGAAAGCCGCTACAACGATCCGATCCAGGACCGCCTGCTTTCCAAATGGCGAGTGCAGGTGCCGGTGCACTCGGTGGCCCTCACCGACGGCCGTCGCCAGCGCGTGACGCGCATCAGCGCCATGCTCTACAACTCACCCGAGCAGTACGAGTACTTCGGCGAAGCCCTGGCTGCCGAGCTGGAAGCCGAAGGGTGCTAGTTCTCGGGTCTCAGCCGGGCTTGCGACCCCCGCCGATCGGCGTCATACTGTTGCTGGAAGGGGTGTGACTGGAGCGGCCAATGACCACGTTTGCAGCGAAATCCGGGGGGGGAAGTGAAGGCAGCGGTACCGATGGCTGTAGCCCCCTCTCTCCTCAGCAGAAGTACCCCAAGCTCGCCCGCCTGATTGACTACCTCCTGAGCCTCAAAGGCCGCGCCGACCTCAAGACGCTCGACCACCTGCTCCGCGAAGCCAACATCACCAAGGCCGATATCGAGTCGGCGTGCGTCTTTGGCACCAAGTCGTACCGCCGCAACACGATCGCCAACTCCGAGCACTTTGAGCTCCTCGCCCTCACCTGGCGCAGCGGGCACACCACGCCGATCCACGATCACGCGGGCGTCTCGTGCGCCTTCCGCGTCGTGCACGGCACGGGCACCGAGATCCGCTTCCAGCTCACCCCCAGCGGCGTGATCTGTCCCGTCGGTGCAACCCAGATGCAGCCCGGCTACATCTGTTCGGCCGAAGAGCCCGACATTCACCAGGTCGCCAACATGCAGGCGCCCGGTGAGGACGTGGTGACGCTCCACATCTACTCGCCGCGCATCAAGAAGATGAAGACGTACAAGTACTGCGCGTCGGAAGGCGCGGAGAACTGCGACGCCTACCAGGCGCCCACCTGCGGCACCTGACAAGCCTGCGAGCGGAACACCTGCATCCGACGAAGACGCTCGATAAGAGCCGAGCCTCGCAAGGGGCCGGCTTCCGGTGTTGTACGCCGCTATCGCAACAGGCGCCGCCACCGCCGGGGCCTTACCGCCCGCGACTCTTATGCGGAAATGTGGGGGACGTCAAAGCAACGTCTTCGCGGCAAACAACGCCGAGACGCTGACCACCAGCCAAAGCACCGTCCCGTGCACCAGCGGCCGCCAGCCAAGTTGGGCGATCGTCTTGCGTGAGATCGCCGACCCGATCAAGAGCAACGCGACTGCTAGCAGCACCGTCGCAACCGTGCGAGCTCCGTTCGCCCACGGCGCAACCGTCTCCGCGCCCACCGAGCGGTCCAGCAGCGCCCGCATGCCGCACGCGACGAGGAAGAACACGATGAACCACGGGAAGGGCGTCTTGGCCTTGCCCCCTTCGGGGTGGCGGTCGCGCGACAGGTGCGCCAGCAGCAGAGCGACCGGCACGATCCACAGCACGCGCGTCAGCTTGATCACCGTCGCATACTCAAGCGCCTTGGGAAGTGCCGCGATCGCGCCCGCCGCGCTTACCACGCCGGCGACGTCGTGAAGGCCCACGGCGCACCACGCGCCGAACTGTGTGTCGGTCAGGTGCATCGCGCTGCCGATCGCCGGATACGCGTACACGCCCGCCGCGTTGAGCAGAAAGACGATCGCGGTCGCCGCGGCCATCGTTCCGGCGGGCGCGTTGATCGCGCTGCCGGTTGCGGCGATCGCCGAGCCGCCGCAGATCGCCGTGCCCGCCGAAAGCAGAGTGCCTGTGTCGCGGTCGGTCTTGAGCAATTTGCCGAGCAGCCAGGAGACGATCAGCACGAGCACGATCGCACCCGTCGAGAACCCCAGCCCCGCCAAACCGGCGCGTGCGACCTGCTCAAGGGAGACCCAGAACCCAAGCAGCACGATGCTCGCTTGGATCACATACTTGCTGAGCGTCTTGCTCGGTTTCGCCCACGCCGCGGGCCACAGCCCAGCAAGGCCGAGCACGATGCCCAAGGCGAGCATGATCGGCGGCAGTTTGGGAAGCAGCGAAGAGAACCAGGCAGGCATGGGGCCGAGGATATCAGCCCCCGCCCTTGGCCGGCCGACAGGGATGCGTGGCCGTTAGGTCACGCATCCCTTGATCATGAAGAACAGAAGGATCAGCGGGATCGGCACCCCCAGCAGCCACAGCAGCAACGCAGAGCGAATCTTGCCAGGTCGGGTGAACCGGATCTGCTTGCGATGCAGGGCGGCGGCGGCGGGAACTCGTTCCCGGCTGCTCCGGTGAATGCAAATACGGCCGGCCAAAGCCTGGAGCCGTGTGGTGGTTCGTGCGATGTGGTGGGTGCGCGTCATGGTGGCCTCCGATCACTCGAAGGTTGCCGCACGCGTGTAACACCGCAGCGCGGAGAGCGCTGAAGCTGCGCTCATGGCGTCTTCAAACCGCCGATTGGACGCTGCGATCGCGGGCGGCCCTTACACCCCGTAGATCGGCGCGTACTTGCCTTCGAGGTAGCGCAGCAGCGGATCAGCCGAAAGCGGCTTGCCCGTCACGCGCTTGCACAACTCGCCCGCGCGGTAGCGTCTGCCGTGCTGGTGGATGTTCTCGTTGAGCCACGTCTTGAGCGGCTGGAACTCGCCGCGAGCCATCTGCGCATCCAGGTCGGGGATCTGCTGGTTGATCGTCTCCCAGAACTGCGCCGCGTAGAGGTTGCCCAGCGTGTAGGTGGGGAAGTAGCCGATGAGCCCGAACGACCAGTGCACGTCCTGCAGGCAGCCGAGCTTGTTGTTCGGAACGTCGATTCCCAGCAGTTGCTTGAACCGCTTGTTCCACTCGCCCGGCAGATCTTTCACCGGCAGGCGCCCGGCGATCAGGTCGCGCTCGAGCCCGAAGCGGAGCATGATGTGCAGGTTGTACGTCACCTCGTCGGATTCGACGCGGATGAACGAACGTTCGACCTGGTTGACGCTCGCGTAGACCTGATCGAGCGTGACGCCGTCGATCACGGGCGCAAAGCGGCGCTTGGCGACGGGCAGGGCCCACGTCCAGAACGCACGCGAGCGCCCGACGAGGTTCTCCCACATGCGGCTCTGGCTCTCGTGGATGCCCAGGCTCACCGCGTCTGCCAGCGGCGTGCCGAACTCGGTGGCTTTCGGCAGGCCCTGTTCGTAGATGCCGTGCCCCGCCTCGTGCATCGTGCTGCTCAGCGGCTCAAGACACGAGCCGGTGTTGTACCGCGTGGTCAGGCGCGTGTCGCCGGGCCCGAAGCCGGAACAGAACGGATGGGCCGTCGTGTCGAGCCGGCCGGCCTCGAGGTCGAAGCCGATCGCCTTGAGCACGTCGAGCCCGAACGCGTGCTGCTTCTCCTGCGGTACCTCGATCCCCTTGAGCGCATCGGCCGGCTTCCGCGGGCTCGAGCACAGGCGATCGACCAGCGCGCTGATCCGACCCTGCAGCGGCGTGAAGATCGACTCGATCTCGCGCGCCGTCGCGCCCGGCTCGTACTCCTCAAGCAGCGCGTCGTACAGCTCGCCGCCGGCGCCGAAGCCGTAGCACTGCGCCTTGCGACGGGTCAGGTCGAGCATCTTCTCAAGCCACGGCGCAAAGAGCGCGAAGTCGTCGCGCTCGCGCGTGCTTCCACGCGTCCTGGCTCAGCGCCTGCGTCTTGGCCAGCTCGGCCACCAGTTCGGTCGGCAGCTTGGTTGCAAGGTCGTAGTCGCGGCGCATCTCGCGCAAGCTTGCGGCCACGGCGCCATTCTGAGCGATGATCGTCTTATCTTCCTCGCACTGGCTGATGAGCTGGCCGATGCGAGCGCTCGTGCGGCGCTGGTGGGTGATCGCGCTCAGCAGTTCCTGCTGCTCGGCCCGGCCGACCGCCGCCGCGGGAGGCATGTAGGTTTCCTGGTCCCACCCCAACAGCGAACCGATGGCGCTGAGGGTGGCGACGCTCTTTTGCTCGGCCACGAGGTCCTGGTAGGCGTTGGGCATAGACCGCAGTTTAGAGCGTCCGGCCCTGTATTTCCGCCTCTTCAGCTGCTATTGGGCATCAACTGCCGCCGGCGCCCACGCGCCACGCTGTAAGGATCGCCAACAGACCCCAGAGGATGTCAAACGGGCTGAAGCTGGCCTCAAACCCTGCCCGGGTGACCTCCCCTTTCACTGCGTCGGCAACGGCATGGATCTTGTCGGTTTCGACCTTGCGCAGTTGGGCCCGCTCGTCGGACGTGAGGGCGTCGAAGTAGTTGTGGCGGTCCTTGACAAGCCACTCGGGGAAATCCTCAGGCTTCGCCGCAGTCTCGCTGTTCTTGTTGTTCTTGTACTGCAGCGTCTTGCCGTCATTTTCGAGCTGCTTCGCCGCGTTCCGCACAAGGTCCAGGAAGATGTCGTCGTCGCTGATGGCGCTGTCGATCTGTTGGTCGGACGACTTGGTGATGTCGCGGACCATCATCTGCACGGCCACGTATTTGCCGCAGACGATCGAACCGAGTGCGATGAGGATGGCCAGCCCGCCCGCCGCCGCGCCCCCCTTGCCGCCGCACCCCAGCGTCACGCCGAACCCCACAAGAAACCCGATTCCCCACGCGATCCACCCGCTTTCGACGTGTGCGCTATACGCGATCAGCGCCCACACCACCGCCCCGATCGCGCCGCCGACCACCCCGCCGATAGCCCCTTTGACCAGATCCATGAACCTACCTCCAGAGAATGTGATACCGATGTAACCGCTCGAAGATAACCGACCGTCTGCGGCACAGCAACGTCGTTCGGGTTATATCTGAGCAAGACCGTCGCTTCAGGGGTTTCCCGGGATCGCCCCGTCCAACGCCCGATCGGTTCCCAGCGGATCCACCTGCGCCTGCAGCATCCGCAGGTAGCGGCCCCCCTTGGCGACAAGCTGATCGTGCGTCCCGGTCTCGATCACGCGTCCCTGCTCCAGCACCACGATCAGGTCGGCATGCCGGATTGTGCTCAGGCGATGAGCGATCACAAAGCACGTCCGTCCCTTCATCAGTTCAACAAGAGCCCGTTGAATAAGCCGTTCGCTCTCGGTGTCCAGGTTGCTCGTCGCCTCGTCGAGGATCAGGATCCGCGGGTCGGCCAGGATGGCCCGCGCGATCGCGATCCGCTGCTTCTGCCCGCCCGACAGCCGCACGCCCCGCTCGCCGATCACGGTCTGATAACCCTTCTCAAATCCGGCGATAAAGCCATGGGCGTTGGCCGCCTCCGCCGCGGCACGCACCTCGCCCTCGGTCGCGTCGCGCCGGCCGTAGGCGATGTTGTCGGCGATCGACCCGTCAAAGAGGAACACGTCCTGCTCGACGATCCCTAGCAACGACCGGTAGCCGCCGGGCGAGACCTCTCGGATGTCCTCGCCGTCGAGCATGATCGCGCCGGTCGTGGGGTCGTAGAACCGCGCGATGAGGTTGCACAGCGTCGTCTTGCCGCTGCCGCTATGACCGATGAGCGCCACCGTGAATCCGGCCGGCACGTGCAGCGAGACGCCGTGCAGCACTTCCTGTGTGCCGCCGGGGTAGGTGAACGACACGTTCCGCAGGTCGAGCTCGCCGCGGAAGCGGGTATGCAGCGCCCGCGCATCTTCGGTCGACTCATCGCGCCGCGCACCTTCAAACTCACGCGGCTCAGCCAGGATGTCCAGGCACCGGTCCCACGCCGCGAGGCTGTTCTGCAGCCCGCTCGCGGTGCTCACGAGCACCTCCATCGGCCCAAGCAGCATCAGCAGGTACATGCTGAAGGCCATCAGCTCGCCGATGGTCAGCTTTCCGTCGAGGATGCGGTACCCACCGTACACGATCACCGCGGCGCTCGCCGTCGGCACCAGCAGCATCCACGCGATCTCGATGCCGCGGCTCCACCACCACACAAGCTGCTCTTTGCGGGCCTGCAGGTGGCTGGTGGTCGACGAGCGTGCAGCTTCGGCTCGCGTGCGGCCGAACGTCCGCACCACACGCATGCCGGCGAATACCTCCGTCGCGTGCGCATCGCCGGCCTGACGCGTCAGTTTGATCGACGTGTAGACCGGCCGGATGCGCGAGATCCACGTGCGGTGGGTGAACCACACCAGCGGCAGCAGCAGCAGCCCGCCTACCAGCAGCCGCCAGTCGATCACCGCCATCCCCGCCAGCCCGAGCAGGAACGTCACCAGCGCCTTGGTCGGGTTGTAGAGCACGCTGAAGATCATGTCGCCGACGCTCTGCGCATCCTCGCGCAGGATGCCCGAGACGCCGCCGCTCTTGACCGCCTGAATTCTGTGGAGGGGCAGTGCCGCCATGTGCTCAAAGAGCGTGCGCCGGAGGCGTGCCCGCGTGAAGATCGTCAGCCGCGTCATCTGGAACCGGCCGAAGATGCCGATGACCGTGGAGATCATCGCCGCGACGACCATCGCTCCGCCGCACCACCACAGCAGCATGTGCGGATTGACCGTCCAAGACTCAGGCCACCAGCGCGGCATCACCTTCGCCGTTCCGCCGGGCCCAAGCCCTACCACATGGTCGAGCACAAACTGCGTCACCGGGCGCTGATCATCCCCAGCATCGCCTGCAGCGTGACGGTGAGCAGCGACAGATAGATCATCGTGCGGCGCGGTCGCAGCAGCTTCCAGAACTCGCGCAGCAGCCCCATCGCCGGGCGCGAGGCTTTCCGCTTGCCGCGAGGCTGCTCGGTCGTCCAATCCGCCTTGGGCGCAGGAGTTGCGCCACCCCTGGCGGAGGGTGTGTCGAGCGCCTTGGCGTTCTGTGCTTCCCGCTCCCGGTGGGCCAGATAGTCGCTGTATTGCCGTTTGCTGCTGCCGCCGATCGCCATACGGAGCACCCTAGGCAGCCAAGCCGTGGAGGAGATTTGGGCTTCCCTGACGGCAAAAACCGGCTAGACTGAACATGTCTGGACCGGCGCGGCCGGCCAACGAATCGTTTGTTCTACCGAAGGAGGCTGCTCGTGAATCGCACTACCGCCCGTTTGACCGCGCTCGTCTCGCTCGCCGCCGTCGCCTGCCTCACCGCCTGTAAGAACGGCACCAACGAGAACGGCACCCTCCAGACCAGCACCGGCGCCACCAGCGGCGCGGCTCCGTACACCGAGTGGAAGCCCATCGGCACCACCACTGCTGCGCAGGCCCCTGCCCCCAAGGCTGCCCCCACGCCCGCTCCGGCTGAGAAGGCCGCTCCGGCCCCGGCGAAGAAGTAAACCTCTCCCTTCCGCCTCCGCGGCGGTCAGGCCAGGTCCTTCTCGTCAACGCCGAGATACTCGCGCATGTGCTGGTCGTAGACCTCCTGGTCGCGCTTGCGCGAGAGGTCCAGCCGCATCTCGTTGATCACCTTGGTTCCCTGGCGGATCCACGCGTCGAACGTCTCCTTGGAGATGTTCGACGCGATCCATTCACCCAGTTTGCCGCGGAACGGCGGACGGGTGAACTTGGTGCCGATCCGTCCGCTCTGGCGGCAGCGGATCATGCCCTCGGGCACCGGCCCTGACTGATCGACCGCCGGTCCGCTCGATGGGCCGGCGGCCTCGGCGACGGGTTCGCCCAGATCCGCGAGCGACTTGGCCATGGCCGACTTGGGCATGAAGTCGCCTTTGCCCGCCGCGATGGTGTATCCCTGCGCAGCACGCTCTTGGCACGCTCGGGCTCGCCTGCTTTGACCAGCGACTCGCCGGCGAGCTGGTAGGCTTTGCTCATGTCGGGCACCAGCTCGATGCAGCGCAGGTACGCCTTGGCGGCGTCGGCATGCCGGCCGGCCTCGGCGTACGCCCGCCCGAGCGAGAAGTGGGCCATCTCGTTGCTCGGGTCGGCCTGGGTCATGTTCTCAAACTGGGCGATGCGCGCGGCGTTATCCATGTGCCGCAAGCGTACGCGCAGCGAAAACGGCCCCGGAGAGTCCGCGGCGGCTCATAAGAGCCGAGGGCCGTAAGGCCTCGGCCTGAACGGTTACGAATCCGAGAATGCCGGTATTCCAGCACTCTCCGCGTAAACCGTTCTTGTCAGAGCCCGAAGCGTCAGCGAGGAAGGCCGATGAGGCTCTGCGAATCGGCAGTTTGACCTGCAGCAAACGCGGTACTCGCAAAGCCTCGTACCGCCCTTTTCGAGCGCCAAACGGCCGACTCGCCGAGCCTCGTCGGCCTCCCTTGCTGACGCTTCGGGCTCTGACTCGAGGCTCACCCCGTGCAAGCGGCCTGGTCGTTGAAGAACGCGTTGATGAACGCGATGAAGTCGTTGTTGTTCCACGCGCCGTCGGAGCCCGGCGTGCCGCCGGCGACGCCCAGGTCCGCCGCCGGATCGTTGCCGAAGAAGAGCGTGATGAAGGCGATGAAGTCGTTGTTGTTCAGCACTCGATCGTGCCCGACCGAGCCGCCCGCGACGCCGACATCGGCCGATGAACAGGGGGCCGGTTCCTGCGAGAACCCGCTGTAGATGTTGACTCGGAGCGCCGGGCCGCCGGGCGAGATGCTGTCGATCCCCGCAAAGAAGCCGTCGTTGAACTCGATGCGCCACGCGCCGGCCGCGAGGTAGTACGCACCGGCTGGCAGCGAGCCGTCGCGGCCGGTGAACTGTGCCGCGGTGCCGGCGTGCGTGCGGGGTTCCTGGTCGCCGAACGAGAGCCACGATTCGGGCTGGAGATCGGTCCCGTCGAAGACATCGTCGCTGTACGCGTACAGAGTGCCGTTGGCGTCGAAGAACCCGATCATCGTGTCGTTGGCGAGCCCCGAAGCGCCCCGCCGAACTGGGAGCCGAAGGTGTCGATGTCGATGAAGAAGCCGTTGCCGGCATCGACCGGCTGCGGCGCCGCGAACTTGTACCAGAAGACCTCGCCGCCGCTGTAGTCGGACACCGTCGCGGTGACGTCGGTTCCGTCGAGTACGCCCAGATCGGTCACCGGGTCGGGCAATTCCACCGGCGGCAGATCCTGCAGCGAGATCCGGAGGTTGCTGACGTACGCGTCGGGGACGGAGCCGTCGAACTCGTACTCCTGGTAGATGTAGAACGACCATTGCCCGGTCGGGGTGATTCCCGCGGGCAGGCGGACGTTCACCGTTGCGTCGGTGATCGTGTCGTAGAAGTACTCGTCCGAAGGGTGAAGCAGGAACGACGGACCGGCGGGAGGCGTCACGGCGATCACCGTTTCGTTGGCGAAGGTGAAGTCGCTGTTGGAGGTCAGGTCGACCATGAGGTACAACCCGCTCGCCTGGTAGGGCACGCCGTTGTCGACGCCGGTGAACGTGGCGGTGAGCGTTGTGTTGCGCGGGTTTCCGTCGCCGAGCACGCCGTACGGGCCGGCGAACGTGCGCGTCTCGTGCACGTCGGCGAGGCAGGTTGCACTGAGCAGCGCAAGGGTAAGCGGGGCGGCGAGTCGGCCGTGCATGTGAGCTCCCTTCAGGTTGTGGAGTGTGCCCTACGCCGCGTTCGGAAACCAGCGGTCCAGTTTTCATCTTGCGGTCGTCGGGCGGCCAACGAAAAAGCGGGCCCCAGCCACAAAGAGCCGGGGCCCGCCAAAAGGGATGGCGTTGTTGTGTTGCGACTCAGCCGGTGCAGTTGGCCGCGTCGTTGAAGAAGTAGTTGATGAAGGCGATGAAATCGTTGTTGTTCCAGGCGCCGTCTGAGCCCGGGGTGCCGCCGGTGGTGCCGAGGTCGGCCCCGGCGTCGTTGCTGAAGAAGAGCGAGATGAAGGCGATGAAGTCGTTGTTGTTCAGCATGCGGTCGTGGCCGACGACGCCGCCGGCCGCGCCCAGGTCGGCGGGCGAGCAGACGGCGGGAGCGCCGGGGAAGTTGTTGAAGACGTTGACGACGATCGAGCCGCCGGGCGAGTCGCTGGCGGTGTCGACGTTGAACGCGCCGTCGAAGAACGCGAGGTTGTACGTGCCGGATGCGATGTAGTACACGCCGGCGACGAGCACGCCGTCGTGCCCGTCGTAGGTGAACCCGGCGGTGCCGTGGTCACGAACGGCGGTTGCGCCGAAGGTGAGGGCGGACTGGGGGCTGGCGGGGTACGCGATGTCGTCGTTGGCGTCGACGATGCTCCCGTCGGCGCGGTAGAGGCCCATCTCAGTGTCGTTGGCGTCAGTGAAGTACCCCTCGGCCGTCGCGCTTCCGACGGTGTTGAGGTCCATCCAGAAGCCCGTGTTGTTGTCGGCATCCTGCGGGAGCGTGACCTTCATCCACACGACGTCACCGCCGACATAGTCGCTGACGGTGGCGGTGGCATCGGACCCGTTGAGGGTGCCGAAGTCGTGGTTGGTCGCGGGCGCCTCGTCGCTGTCGAGCGAGAAGCGGAGGTTGCTGGCGGTGGCGTCGGGCGTGGCGCCGCCGCTGTCGTTGTACGAGTCCCACACGATGAACTGCCAGGTGCCGACGGCCGTGACGTCGTCGGGGAGCGGGTAGGTCGTGGTCAGGTTGTTGATGGTGTCGTAGTCTCCCGCCAAGGTGGAGAAGACCATGTCGAACGGCTCACCGGCGGGCGGGATGCAGCGGACGGTGAGGTCGGAGATGTAGGTGAAGGGGTCGACGTACTCGACGGCGATGCTCGCGCGGATGCCGACCGCGTTGTAGCCGGTGGCCGTGAACGTCGCCGTGACGCTCGCATTGCGAGCGTCGGGCTCGAAATTGTCGGTGCCATACACGTCGAACGGTCCGGCGACGGTCTGCGTCTCGCGCGGCGACGCAAACGTCGAGCCTGCGAGTGCAAAGAGCGCAAGCGCAGCGATCCCGTGGTACTTCATTTTTTGTTCCCTTTCGAATTGCACCCCCCACGAGACTCGGTGAACCCGAGGTTTGGACTCTCTTCGATTGGGCTGAGAACGAAAACGGTTGCACGTCTCCGCACAATCGGGTGTGTTTTTGATGAAGAGGACGGCGAATGAGTCACTCCCTAGGCGAATTGCCGAGGGCATTGGTGCCGAGTCGCTGGCGGCGTTCCGGGCCGATGGAATCGGGGAAAAGGCGCGGCCCGGTGCAATCCCTATCCTCATGCCGACATGCACGGATCAAGCCCTCTGGCGACCAACCTGGCGGGGATCGAGCTCCGCAACCCCATCGTGCTCGCCGCAGGGACCGCCGGCCTGCTCGACGACGTCGCGGGCACGATCGACCTGACCAAGGTCGGCGCTGACCACCAAGAGCATCACGCCGCTGCCGCGCGAGGGGAACGCCACGTGGCGCATTCTGCCCGCGGGTGCGGCGGGGATGCTCAACGCGATCGGCCTGGCCAATCCGGGGCTGGACGTGTTCCTGCGCGACACCGCGACGCGGGCGCGGCTGCTGCCCTGCCGCGTGTTCGTGTCGGTCGCGGGGTTCTCGATCGACGACTACGTGCAGTGCGCGGCGAACGTCGACGCGTTTATCGGCGACAGCGGCGGGCCCAACCCGTCGAACCTGCACGCGATCGAACTGAACGTCTCGTGCCCGAACGTGAAGACAGGCACCGAGTTCGGTCACACGTCCACGCTGCTGATCGAGCTGCTCAACGCGGTGCGCCGGCACGTGAAGCACGCGAAGCTGTTCGTCAAGCTCTCGCCGGCGACGCCGGACCTGACGAGCGTCGTGCGCGCGGCTTGCGAGTGGGGCGCCGACGCGGTGACGCTGGGCAACACGTACCCCGGCATGGCGATCGACGTCGAGACGCGCCGGCCGTCGCTGGCGAACGTCACCGGCGGGCTGAGCGGGCCGGCGCTGCACCCCATCACGCTCAAGCACGTGCACGAGTCGCATCGGCGCGTGATGCTGCCGCGGGCGGAGTCCAAGCAGCCGATGGTTCCCATCGTGGCGGCGGGCGGCGTGGCGTCGTGGCAGCAGGCGGCGGCGTACATCCTGGCGGGAGCGACGGCGGTGCAGATCGGCACGGCGCTGTTCGCGGATCCGCGGGTGCCGAACCAGGTGGCGCGGGGGCTTGAGAAGTGGGTGACGCGGCAGGGGGCAGGGGCGATCGGCGATCTGATCGGGGCCGTGCGACTGGTCGGGTGAGCCGGGGGGGAGGGGGGGACGAGGGTGCGACTGTCTTCGTGCCGCGAATAGGCTCGTTCTGTGCGGTTTTTGCTCCGGGTCATGCCTCCGCCCTCTCTTTTGCCCCGTTCCCCCGGGTTGATTCGGGTCTCCGACCCGCCGATGATTGCCCCTACCTCCGGAGAGGTGGCCGAGAGGCTGAAGGCGTCGGTTTGCTAAACCGATTTACGGGTTTAGGCCTGTAACGAGGGTTCGAATCCCTCCTTCTCCGCTTTGACGGGAGACGCATGCGAGTGCGTCTCCCGTTTTGTCTTTTGAGACGGTGGCACGGGTTGGTGCCACGACGTCGGGAGAGCGGGGGGAGAGGGGGAGCCGCTCCTGGGGCACCTTGGCAGTCGGGTTTTGTCGGATTACCAAAGAGAAACGGCCCCGCCCGGATGGGCGAGGCCGTTGTGTTGGTGAAGGTGTTGCGGTCGTTACCAGCTCAGATGCAGTTGGCGAAGAACGCGTTGATGAAGGCGATGAAGTCGTTGTTGTCGAACATGCCGTCGGCGCCGGGCTGGCCGCCCTGCATGCCGAAGTCTGCGCGGCCGTCGGCGGCGAAGAAGAAGTTGATGAAGGCGATGAAGTCGTTGTTGTCCAGCGCGTTGTCCTGGCCGGGGGTGCCGCCCTGGACGCCGATGTCGGCCAGGCCGCAGTGGGCGGGGACGGTGGGGACCGGGACCGCGTTTACCGCGACGGAGTTGGCGCCGCCGTTGGTGCTGGGCTTGAAGAGGGCGAGGGCCGCGTTGCCGCTGGTGGGGGCGACGTTGGTGGTGAAGCCGAAGTTGTAGAGGCAGGCCCAGCGGAGGGCGTTGGCGTTGACGTTCTGGGTGTAGGTCTGGGTCGCGAAGGTCAGGCCAGCGGAAGAGCGGGTCGTGGTCCAAGGGGCGTTGCTGTAGGGTTCGCCCGAGTGCCACATCGGGGCGTGGAAGGAGACGTCGGAGATGGTGGCGTTGACCGGGACGGGGATCGTGAAGGCCTGAGCGGAGCGATCAGAGTTGTGGTTGTAAACGGCGTACTCGTAGCGGTAGAGGCCGCCCCCGAGAGAGGTGGCCTTGGCGGCGACGATGAAGCGCGAGCGGATCGTGGTGCCGAGGAAGGCGGGGTTACCGTCGCTGTCCTTGAAGCCGGTGCTGGGGTTGGGATAGTCGTCGTGGTCGGCGTTGACCTGGGTGACGGTGGAGTCGACCGCCTTCCAGGCGAAGATGCCCGGCTCCTGCTGATGGAACGTGCCGGTGGTGAGGTTGGGGGAAGTGTTGACGTTGGTGATCTGCTGCCACGACGCGTTGTTGAGCGAGTTGCGGGCGACGGTCTCGCCGGGGCGGACGAACTGGGCGTCGTCGGCGGTGACGTAGTAGGCGTCGACGTAGTAGCGGGTTGTAGTGGGGAAGCCGCCGGGGGGCGGGGTCACATCAGCGGTGGGCACTTGGAGGCGCGCCTCGATGGTGGCGTCGGAGGTGCCGCCGCCGGTGGTGAAGACGGAGGTACCGAGGGACGCGTTGACGACGTTCTTGGGTCCAAGGCCGCCCTGGCTGCCGTTGAGGCCGCCGCCGTAGGTGTCGGTGCAGTTGACGCCGAGGGCGTCGCCGCCGACGTTCTGGTAGTTCTGCAGGCTGGGCCGCCAGACGTTGGTGGGCTGGCAGGCAGCGCCGGAGTTGGTGGAGACGAAGCCATGCTTGAGCCATGACTGGCCCAGGTGCTCGAAGCGCGAGTAAGAGCCGTAGCTCTTGAGGCGGTACATATTCTGGCTGATCACCGGGTGGTGCGTCTCATCGAAGTCGGGCATGAAGATGCCCGAGTTGATCCAGAGCACGGGGTAGTCGCCGATGTTGGAGGAGGTGGTGCCGACGGAGTAGGCGGTGATGCTGCCGATCGGGTTGCCGTGGTCGACGGTGGTGTTGGTGCCCCAGCGTGGGACGTCGGTGATGGCGTAGGTGATGACGTCGGGTCCGGACGTAGGGTGGGGCGGGGTGATCACGCTGACGCTGACGTTGCCCGTGCCGGTGCGGCCGAGCGCATCGGTGGCGGTGACGCTCACGGTGCCGCCGGCGGTAGCGCTCACGAGCTGGTAGGAATAGACGTTGTCGCCGGCGGTGACGTCGCCGTTGAGGCCGTCGTCATGGAACACGGCGTTGGAGGGGCCGCCCACGGTGGTGAGGTTGCTGACCACTGAGGTGATGGGGCTGGCGGGGTTGCCGCCCTGTCCGACGGTCACTTTGAGGAGGCGGCTGCCGCCGGGCGGGCCGCTGCCGGGAGTCGACTGACCGGCGGAAACGGAGGGGGGGTAGGGGCCGGTGCCGGGCACGAGGCCGATGAGCGTAACGCTGACGTTGGCGAGGGTGCAGGTGCCGCCGTTATAGGTGTTTCCATAGCCGACGGTGAGCGTCTGGTTTGTGACGGTGAGGGGCGCGGGGTGGGGCATCACCGCAGAGGTGAAGCTCTGATTGGCAGGTCCGCCGGCGGCGCCGGTGTCGGATGTGGCGAGTACGGTGGCGCCGTTGACAAAGGTGTTGAACTGTCCCCACTGGTACTGGTTGACCGTCGCGGCGATATCCGAACCCCACGAATCGTTGACGGAGTTCGAAAAGTCGAAGTGGAAGACGATGCCTGTGAGCGTGCCGCTGAGTCGCTCGGTGATGACGGTGCGGCCGGCGCTGCCGCTGAGGGTCTGCGGTCCGTCGAAGTTGATGGTGACATCGCCGAGCGCTGCAGAGCTCAGCAACGCGGCGAGCGCGGACGACAACAACGTGGTGTTCATGCCGGATCCCTTTGTGCGATGTGTGTGAGAGGCGAGGGAGAGTTGGGGCCTGTGGAGGCCGGTGAAAATGGACGGGGTCCGAGAGCCCTGCCCACATGAGAAGTAGAACCGATGTGCGGAGATTGTCAAGGCAAGGGGAAACCCCCAGTAACTCGGGATGTCGTATGTGACTGCGCCGCCTTGGCTTGCACTGATGGGCGAAAAGCCTCGATGGCGGTTGTTTTCGCCCGGGGGGCTACTTGCCGTCCGGCGCGTTCATTTTTTCGCACTCGCGGATCAGCTTGGCGACGGCCTTGGCGCGGGGGTCGGTTGGGGCGAGGGCGTCGAGGTAGACCTGCAGGGCGTCGCGGGCCTCTTGGTACTTGCCCTGGAGCATGAATGCGCGACCGATGCCGCCGCGAGAGGCGGCGTATCTGGGGTCGATCTCGAGGGCCTTTTTGAACATCTCGATCGCGCGATCGAAGTCGCGCTCTTCGCCGGCGAGCACGCCGAGGCCGTGGAAGGCGGGGACGTAGCGTGGGTCGATACGGAGGGCCTCGTTGAAGCTGGCCTCGGCTTCGGAGGCGTCGTGGCCGGGTGCGAGGGTGAGGGCGGAGCCGAGAGAGGTGTGGATCTCGGGGTCGTTGGGGTCCAGCGCGATGGCGCGACGGAGGGAGTCGATCGCTTCGTCGCGGCGCTGCAGGTCTTTAAGGACGAGGCCGAGGTTGAGGTGCGATGCAGCGCGGGCGGGTTCGTCGCGGACGGCCCGTTCGCATTCGACGAGGGCTTCGTCGAGGCGGCCCTGCTTGCGGAGGAGCAGGCCGAGGCTGCTGCGCACCGGGCCGTGCTCGGGATCGAGTTCCAGCGCAGCGCGGTACTCGGCTTCGGCCTCCTTGAGCCTGCCCGCGGCACTCATGAGGTTTGCGAGGTTGTTGTGCGGCGAGCGGATGCGCGGGTTGAGCTTGATGGCCTTGCGGTACGCCTCTTCGGCTTCGGCTGCCTTCCCCTGGAGTGTGAGAACGTTCCCGAGTCCGTCGTAAGTGAAGGCGAGGTCGGGGTCGAGGCGGATGGCCTCGCGGAGGTGGCTGAGGGCTTCGTCGAGCTGGCCGCTGGTGCCCAGCGCAATCCCAAGGGTGGTCCGCGCCGACGCGGCGTCCGGCCTGATCGCGACGGCGGCCTGCGAGTACCTCAGGGCCGTGGAAGGGCTTGACTCGCCGACGGCGACAGCGAGTGTGTAGTTGACCCAGAAGTCGGCCGGGTGCAGGTGCTGAACGCGGGTGAGGAAAGGGACGGCGTCGGAGAGGCGGCGGACCATGACGAGCCGCTCGCCGACTGCGGTGAGAAGGGAGAGTGAGTGCTCACCCCCCCCGGCGGGCATCTGCTCGACCAGCGCGGCGAGGCGGTCGCCGCTTGATTCGCTCCAGACGTCGGCGTCTCTGACGCGTTGCTTCCAGTCGCTCTCGCCGGGGCCGGGCGCGTCGGCGCGGCGGGCGATGTCGAGCAGCCAGGCGAGGCGGTCGCGGTTGCGCAGGCCTGCGTTGCAGACAGCCCAGTCGTCGAGGACGGCGATGAGAACGGGCCGGACGGCCGATGCGGAGACGCGAGCGGCGACGGCGGGGGCTTCGTCGGTCTGGCCGACAAGGAGGCCGGCGCTGCGGAACGCGGCTTCGTAGTTGCGGTCGGCGGCGGCGAGCATGACGGCGCGGTCGGTGCGCCATTCGGCCGTGGGGACGCGCTTGAGTCGGATGGCGTCCACGCGAGCGACGAGGTCGAGGTCGCGTTCGGCGAGGTCGATGCGCTCACGGAGTCTTGCGTTGCCTTCTTCGCCCAGCCGCGCCCGGGCTTGTGCGACTGCGGCTCGGGCACCGTTCCAGTCGGCGGCGGCGCGAGCGCGGTCAAGGCGGTCGAGGTCTTCGGTCACCTGGCGTGCGACGCGGCCGTGGTTGATCGCGGCAACGGTGGAGAGGGCGACAAGGCCGCTGGCGATGACGAGTGCGGCGGTGATGCCGACGGCGCGGCCGGGATGGCGGCGGAGCCACTTAGTGGCGCGTTCCAGCGGGCCGACGGCGCGGGCAGTGATGGGTTCGCCCTTGAGGTAGCGAAGGAGGTCGTCGGCCATCGCGGCGCAGGTCGTGTAGCGACGGCGCGGGTCTTTGTGGAGGGCTTTGAGGCAGATCGTCTCGAGGTCGCGCGGCACGCGGGCGTTGAGGCGCGAGGGCGGGGCGGGCTCTTGCGTCAGCACCTGGCGCTGGGTTTCGACGGCGGTCTCGGCTTTGAACGGCGGGCGGCCGGTGAGGGCCTCGTAGAGGACGGCGCCCAGCGCATAGATGTCGACGGCGGGGGCGAAGGCTTCGGAGGTGCCCATCGCCTGTTCAGGAGCCATGTAGCTGGGCGTGCCGACGCGAGCGGCGCTGAGGGTGAGCTGGGACTCGCCGGCGGTGCTGCGGGCGAGGCTGAAGTCGGCGATCTTGGGAGAGCCTTCGCGCGTGAGGAGAATGTTGGAGGGTTTGAGGTCTCGGTGAACGACGCCGCGCTGGTGGGCGGATTCCATCGCGGCGGCGAGGGTCGAAACGAGCTCGGCGGCGCGGCGGGCCGGTTGGGGCACGCCGTTCATGTGGCGTGCGAGCGTTTCGCCCTCGACGTACTCCATGGTGAAGTAGGGGAGGCCGTCGAGTTCGCCGACGTCGTAGATGTGGACGATGTGGTCGTGGCGGAGGGCGGCGACGGCCTGGGCTTCGCGGAGCAGGCAGGCGAGTTCCTGTGGGGTGGAGTAGACGCCCGAGCGGAGCATCTTGATCGCGATGGTGCGTTTGAGCTTCAGGTGCGTGGCGCGGTAGACGACGCCCATGCCGCCGCTGCCGAGCACGCTTTCGACGGTGTAGCCGGAGATCTGGGGGAGCGGGCGACTGTGCGGCGTGTCGTGGCGCGATCGGTGATGAGCGCGGGAGTGAGCGCCGCCAGAACTGAGCGACTGCGGCGTGGGGAAGAGCGACTCGATCTCGTTGTCGATCCAGCGGAGGCGGTCCCAGTGCTCGCGGACCGCAGCGAGGAGAACGGGGTCATCGCCGCAGACCTGTTCGGGCGTGTGGTCCGACTCGCTGAGCTCTTCGAGCGCGCGCAGGATGCGTTGTTCGTCGGTCATCAGGGCGGGGTCGTGTGTCAGTTGGTCGCGGTGTCGCCGGGCGCAGGTCTTTCAGCTCTTCGGCGAGCAGCATGAGGGCGCGGTTGAGGCGGCGCTGCACGGTCTTGGTGGCGACGCCGAGAATCTCCGCCGCTTCGGTCTGAGCCAGGCCTTGAATGCGCACCAGGTCGAACACTTCGCGTTCCTCCTCGGGCAGTGCGTCGATCGCCGCGAACATGCGGCGGGCATTGGGGCTGAGCACCGAGCCGCTGCTCTCGGGGGCGGATACGAACTGCTCGCGCAGTTCGACCGCGCCCGCCCCTCGTTCATCTAAGCGGCGGGCAAGGTCATTGAGCTCCCAGCGCATATGGCGCGTGGCGAGGGCGAAGAACTGTCGGGTGGTTTCCGGACGGACCTCTCGCATCGCCTTGATAAGGCGCTCGATGACGGCGCTGAGCATCTCGTCTGACTGCAGGTTGTGGGGGGGGCGGGCGAGGCGCGGGTAGCCGCGGAGGAGCATGGACGTGCAGAGCATGTGGAGGCGGTCGACGGCGCGTTCTAACAGCGCACGAACGACCGGCTCGGTTGGAGAGCCGTCGGCCAGTTCCAGCAGGTAGCGCTGCACGGCGGCAGTGGTGTGCTCCTGTGCCATGACGGCGGATCATATCGCGGGGCGGTGTCCAGCCCGTCCGCTCAGTGTGGCAAGGAGCGATCCATGCCCACCATCACCACCAGCGACGGCACGCAGATCTACTACAAGGACTGGGGGAACCCGACCGGGCAGCCCATCGTGTTCAGTCACGGGTGGCCGCTGTCGGCCGATGCGTGGGACGACCAGATGCTGTTCTTTGCGGGCAAGGGGTTCCGGTGCATTGCGCACGACCGGCGCGGGCATGGGCGGTCGAGCCAGCCGTGGGTGGGGAACGAGATGGACACCTACGCGGATGACCTGGCAACGCTTGTGCGGGCGCTGGACTTGCGGAAGGCGGTGCACATCGGGCACTCGACTGGGGGTGGTGAAGTGGCCCGCTACATCGGGCGTCACGGGACTTCGCGGGCGGCGAAGGCGGTGCTGATCAGCGCGGTGCCGCCGCTGATGGTGAAGACGGCGGCGAATCCAGGCGGGCTGCCGCTGGATGTGTTCGATGGGATGCGGGCGGCGTTTCTGAGCGACCGATCTGCGCTGTACCGGTCTATCGCGGCGGGTCCGTTCTATGGGTTCAACCGGCCGGGTGCGAAAACGTTCCCGGGGTTCATCGATTCGTTCTGGATGCAGGGGATGATGTCGAGCGCGAAGGGGTCGCTCGACTGCATCAAGGCGTTCAGCGAAACGGACTTCACCGAGGACCTGAAGAAGTTCGACGTGCCGACGTTGATCCTGCACGGCGATGACGACCAGATCGTGCCGATCGGTGCATCTGCGCTCATGTCGGCGAAGCTGGTGAAGGGTGCGCAGTTGAAGGTATACGCGGGGGGCGATCACGGCATCTGCCAGACGCAGAAAGACCGCGTGAACGGGGACCTGCTGGAGTTCATCAAGGGCTGACGCTGGACGGCTTGGGCCTGCTTCTTTGTTATGGAGTCTTGTCGATGCACGTAAACAATGTGTGCGCTGGGTTTGTCTGCGGTGTGATCGGCTTGCTTGTGTCGGGGTGTTCGTCGCAGTCGACCTCGGGCAGTGGAGCTGAGGGGTTGAGTGCCGCTGGCGTGACCAGTCCGTCGATTGACGGGTTTGAGAGTCGCTTCGCGACGGTCAACGGTGTTCGCATCCATTACTGGATCGGCGGCAGCGGGTCGCCTGTGGTGTTGATCCACGGGTACGCGGAGACGGGCGCGATGTGGCGGCCGCTGATGCGCGAGCTTGTGGGTTCGCACACGGTGATCGTTCCGGACCTGCGCGGCGCGGGTGATTCGTCGCGGCCGGCAACGGGCTACGACAAGAAGACGATGGCGGTGGACGTTCACGCGCTGGTGTCGTCGCTGGGTGTGCAGAAGGCCGCGGTGGTTGGGCACGACATCGGGCTGATGGTCGCGTACGCGTACGCGGCCCAGTTCCCGCAGGAGACAGAGCGCGTCGTACTGATGGACGCGTTTCTGCCGGGCGTGGGCGACTGGAAGAACGTGTGGCTGATGCGCGACCTGTGGCACTTCCACTTCTATGGCGAGGTGCCGCTGGCGCTGGTGAAGGGGCGCGAGCGCACGTACTTCGAGCACTTCTGGAACGACTTTGCCGCGGATCGCAGCCATTCTGTTCCTGAAGAGGATCGGCGTTTGTACTCGGCGCTTTACGCCAAGGACGACGGAATGCGTGCCGGGTTTGAGTATTTTCGGAACTTCGAGCAAGACGCCGTGGACTTCGCGGCGTTCAGCCGGTCGCGGCTGACGATGCCCGTGATGGTGCTGACGGGGGAAAAGGCGAGCGGCGAGTTCCTGATCACGCAGGCTCGTCTTGTCGCAACCAACGTCGAGGGGCATGTTGTGACCGGGTCAGGGCATTGGTTGATGGAGGAGGCGCCGTCGCAGGTGATCCCGGCGATCAAGCGGTTTGTCAACAAGTAATCGCACAGGAGGCATGACCATTTCACTCTCACTGGTGACGTATGTGCATGTCGCGATCAGCTTGATAGCGATGGCGCTCGGCTTTGTCGTGATGGGAGGGATGCTTGCGTCCCGCGATCTTGGCCGCGCATCGACGAGCTTTCTGACGATGAGCGGGCTGACGAGCGTAACGGGGTTTTTCTTTCCCTTGAACGGTTTCACGCCGGCGATTGCCGTGGGGATCGTCTCGCTGCTGGTGCTGTTCGCGGCCTGTTATGCGCGGTACGGTCGGCGGTTGGCTGGGCGCTGGCGGGCCGGGTATGTACTCTCGTCGTGCGTGCTTCTTTACCTGAACGTCTTCGTTTTGGTGGCGCAGCTCTTTCAGAAAGTGCCGGCGCTGCACGATCTTGCGCCGAAGCAGACCGAGCCTCCGTTCGCCGCAACGCAGGTCGGGCTGCTGCTGGTGTTCGTCGGCGCGACCGCCCTGGCGTTGTCGAGGTTTCGCGCAGTCCAAGTCTCAAGTACGCAAGCCGCGGCAATGCAAACCGTCGCTGAGGCACGCTGACGAGTTTTTTCGCTTCGTTCATTCCTGACCACGTTCCTGCAGTCCTCTGAACCATTCATACAGGAGATAATCCCATGTCCGACCGTCCCAAGCTGTCTGAGAAAGGCCTGCTCACGCCCGACAACTGCGTTGTCGCGATGATCGACCTGCAGCCGCAGATGCTCTTCGGCGTCGCCAGCCACGACCGGCAGACGATCATCAACTGCAACGTTGCGCTTGCCAAGGCGGCGCGTATCTTCGACGTGCCGGTGGTGCTCTCGACCGTCGAGAGCAAAGCGTTCAGCGGCAACACGTGGCCCCAATTGCTGGCGGCTCTCGGCAACCCGACGCCGATCGAACGGACGACCATGAATTCGTGGGACGATGCGAACTTCGTCGCGGCGATCAAGAAGACGGGGCGTAAGAAAATCGTGCTTTCGGGCTTGTGGACCGAGACGTGCGTGGCGCTCCCGACGATCCAGGCGATTCACGACGGCTTTGAGGTGTACGTCGTCGAGGACTGCTGCGGCGACGTGAGCCTGCTGGCGCACGACAACTCGATGAAGCGCGTGATCCAGGCGGGCGCCAAACCCGTGACGGCTCTGTCGACGATGCTGGAGTGGCAGCGCGACTGGGCCCACCGCGGTACGTACGACGCGGTGATGGACATCGCCAAGAACCACTGCGGTGTCTACGGCGTGGGTGTGGAGTACGCGTACACGATGGTGCACAAGGCGCCGCCGACTGAGTACCCGGCGTATCGCGTGCCGGGTCCGTCGGCCCACTGATCTGCCTCTTCTTCCCCCTTTTTCAGCGAGAACGTCCATGCTCTTTGACATCGTGCAATCACCGACCTGGGGGACGGTTGCGCTTGGGCTGCTCTCGCTTATTTTTCTCGCCAATACGCTGGGTGTGATCGACCAGCGCACGGCCGTGCGTGAACTCGCGGCGACGGGATTGCCGGAGCGGTTTGCGCTGCTGGCGGTGTGTGGCGGGCGTCTCTTCCAGCTCGTCGCCGTTCCAGCGTTGTTCTTTACAGTGGCACGCCCGTTTGCTGCGGTCGGCCTAGCGGGTTTTCTGGTTCCGGCCACGCTCACCGCACACGCGTTCTGGAAGGCACCGCCGGAGAAGAAGGACATGCAACTGGCGGGTTTTTGAAGAACACCGCGATCATCGGGGGCCTGTTGATGGCCGCGGCGTGGCCGGGGGGGCCGCGTGATCTCTCCAGTTTCCATGGCGTCGGACGGCGCGGTCGCGTTTCTCCGCACCGATGAGGAGGACCCGCCGGTCACCGTCATCCGTGACATCCGTGTTCGTGCAGGGCACGAAGAGTTGTTTGAGCGGCTGATGAGCGTGCTGATGGCGGAGGCGGTGAAGCAGCCGGGCCATCTCGGCGCCACGGTCGTCCGCCCGCAGATGCCGGGGCATTCGTACCGGTTTATCTACAAGTTCGACCGGCGGTCGAACCTCGAACGCTGGCATTCGTCTGACCTTCGTGCGGAACTCGCCGAGCCAATCGCCGTGCTTGTGGAATGGGACCGGTTCGAGAAGTACCCGGGCCTTGAGACGTGGTTCAACCTTCCGCTCGCGCCGTCGGCGACGCACCCGCCCAAGTGGAAGACGACGCTGATGAGCTGGGGGGCGATCTACCCGCTCGTGCTCGGCGGCTCGTATGTGATGAAGGCTCTGAGCATTCCCGCACCGATGCCCGTGCAGGTGTTGATCCTGACTGCTGTTGTCGTGCCGCTGGTTTCGTATGTTGTTGCGCCGTGGCTTGGTCGAGTGCTGCACACGTGGCTGTACCGTGGCCTTGACGGTGCTCACTAAGTTGAGGTTCTTATGGTCGATCTCACGCGCCGGCAGTTGATGCAGTCAGCCGCGCTCGCCGGCGCCGGCCTTGCGATGAAAGGTTGCACTATGCCGCAGTCTTCTTCCACGTCTGTCACCAGCGCCGTGCCGGACCTGATCGTTCACAACGCGCGCATCACCACGCTGCAGCAGCCGGGCCACGAGGTCGAGGCGCTCGCGGCGTCGGGCGGCCGATTTGTCGCTGTTGGCGGCAACCAGCAGGTGCTGGCGATGAAGAGCGCCGGCACGCGCGTAATCGACGCGGGCGGGCGGCGGGTCATCCCCGGGCTGAACGATTCACATCTGCATGTGATCCGCGGGGGGCTCAACTACAACCTTGAACTGCGGTGGGACGGTGTCCCCACGCTGGCCGACGCGATGCGCATGCTGCGCGAACAGGCTGCACGCACGCCACAGGGGCAGTGGGTGCGAGTGGTGGGGGGATTCGCGGAGCTGCAGTTCGCCGAACGGCGACTGCCGACGCTTGATGAGCTGAACGCCGCGGCGCCCGATACGCCTGTGTTTATCCTCCACCTCTACGACCGAGCGTTGCTCAACCGCGCGGCACTGCGAGCCGTCGGCTACACGAAAGAGACGCCCGAGCCGCCGGGCGGCATCATCGAGCGCGACGCCCGCGGCAACCCGACGGGCATGCTCGTCGCCAACCCCAACGCGTTTATCCTCTACAAAACGCTCTCGCTGGGGCCGAAGCTGCCGCCCGACCACCAGATGAACTCCACGCGCCACTTCATGCGCGAGCTCAATCGGCTCGGTGTCACAAGTGTGTGCGACGCCGGCGGTGGGTTCCAGAACTACCCCGACGACTACACGGTGATCAACGAGCTGCACCGGCGTGGCGAAATGACCCTGCGCATCGCGTACAATCTCTTTACACAGCGCCCGCAGAAAGAACGCGACGACTTCGCCGCGTGGGCCGCGGCCAACCGCATGTACCAAGGGGACGAGTTGCTGCGTCTCAACGGCGCTGGGGAAATGCTCGTCTACTCCGCCGCGGACTTTGAGGATTTCAAGGTCGCGCGGCCCGATATGCCGGGCTCAATGGAGGCGGAACTCGAGTCGGTCGTCGGCCTGTTGGCCCGCAACAAATGGGCCTTCCGCCTGCACGCAACATACGACGAGACGATCTCACGGGCGCTGGATGTGTTCGAGCGCGTCAACCGCGAGGCGCCGATCGGCGACCTTCGCTGGTTCTTCGACCACTGCGAGACGGTGAGCGACCGCAACCTCGACCGCATCAAGGCGCTCGGCGGCGGCATCGCGGTGCAGCACCGCATGGCGTTTCAAGGCGAGTACTTCATCGATCGCTATGGAAAGCAGGCCGCTGAGCGCACGCCGCCGGTGCGGCGCATGCTGCAGACGGGTATCCCCGTCGGCGCAGGCACCGACGCGACGCGCGTCGCCAGCTACAACCCGTGGACGAGCCTGTCGTGGCTCGTCACGGGGCGCACCGTGGGCGGCACGGCGCTCTATTCCGAAGCAAATCTGCTCTCGCGCGAAGAGGCCCTGCGGCTTTACACCGTGGGAAGCGCATGGTTCAGCCGCGAGGAGGAGCGCAAGGGACGCATCGCGGTCGGCCAGTTCGCCGACTTCGCCGTGCTGAGCGACGACTACTTCACCGTTCCTGCCGAGCGCATCCGTGGTATCGAGAGCGTGCTGACGGTGCTCGGCGGCGCGCCCGTTCACGGCGCTGCGCCGTTTGCCGATGCCGCGCCGCCGCAACTGCCGGTGCTGCCCGAATGGTCGCCGGTGGCGAAGTTCGGGGGGCACTACCCGTTCGTCGCGGCGCCCGTGACGTCAGCCGGCGGTATGGCTTGCGGGCACGGGCCGTTCGGGCGCGATGCGCTGAGCCACCCCGACGGCGGCTGCTCGTGCTGGGCATTCTGACATCTCTGCAAAAGCAACCGGCCCGGGTCGAGCCCGGGCCGATTGAGGTCATTGAAGTGTTGCGGGAGGACTTATTCCTCGCCGGCGACGGCCTGCGGGACCGGCGCAGCCTCAGTGGGCTGAGCGGCGGCGCGGAGGTTGGCCTCGATCGTGAGATCGATCTGGCCGTCGGTCGACTTCATCTCCTCGACGGAGAGGTGGTCGGCGCGGGTGATCAGGTGGCGCATGATCTGCTCCGACAGGTTGAAGGCGCGATCGATCGCGGTCAGCTTGTCGGTGGGGGCGTTGAAGTACGTGAGGATGTAGACGCCGCGCTTCTGCTTGTTGATCGGGTACGCGAGCTGACGGTCGCCCCACTTCTTGAGGCTGACGATCTCGGCGCCGTTCTTGGAGAGCACGTCCTTGATGAACTCGACCGTGCCCTTGAGGTCGACGTTGGCCGACTGGGGGAACAGGAGCATCGCTTCGTACGCAACGGTGGGGACAATCCGCATGAGACACCTTTCAGTATGGTCCCCGGGGCGGCTGCTGTGAGGCAGGGCTTGCCGGGGCATGTCGGTCCGGCCGCCGGACACGCGTCTGGGGGCTGGAACCAAGGGGCCAAGCATAGGCATTCTTCCCTCCCGCTCCTAGCGGGAGGGTGGCGAGGCTTTGCGAGCCGGGAGGGGTTTTTCGGAGTGTTTTGACCTCTACCGAGAACTGGCAAGATGGCCCTCCCGCCCTCGCCGAGCCTCGGGCACCCTCCCGCTTGGAGCGGGAGGGATCAAACTGGCATGGGCGCGTTCACCACGTTCATCGCTTTCGCCAGCCCGAACTTTGCGAAGAGGGCCGCACCCTCGGCCGCGCGATCGAGCGCGGGTTCGAGTTTCTTCAGCTCTTCGCCGCTGAAACGGCTGAGCACCCAGTCGGCGAGATCGCCGTACTCAGCGGGCTTGGCATCCACGCCGATGCGTGCGCGGGCGTAGGTCTGCGTGCCGAGCGCCCGGTCGATGTCGCGTAGGCCGTTGTGCCCGCCGTGCCCGCCCTCGCCGCGCATCTTCACCGTGCCGACGGGGAAGGCCGTGTCGTCGTGCAGCACCAGCACGTCAGCGGGCGCAACCTTGTAGAACGCCGCGGCCTCCTGCACGCTGCCGCCTGAGCAGTTCATGAACCGCATCGGCTTGAGGAGCAGGCAGCGTTCGCCCTGGATCTCGGTGTCGACCATCTCGCCGCCGAACTTCTGACGAGGCGCAACGGACTTGGCGAACTGGCCGATGAGCCGGTCGATCGCCATGAACCCCGCGTTGTGACGCGTCTTCTCGTACTGCGTGCCGGGATTGCCGAGGCCGACGATGAGCTTCATGGGGAGGGGTGAGGCATTAACCATTAGCCACTAGGCATTAGTGAAAACAAGCACAAGACTGCCTTTCACTAATGCCTAGTGGCTAATGGCTAATGCCTTCTCGAATCGGCCGCCACGCCGCTAGGCGTGGCGAACCGTGGTGAATTACTTCTTCGCGGCCGGGGCAGCGGCCTTGGCGGCCGGGGCGCCCGCGGCGGGTTTCGCACCGGCAGCGGGCTTGGCGCCCGGCTTGGCCGCAGCCTCTGCGGCGGCCTTCTCGGCCTTCTCCTTCTCGCCGATGACCTCGGGGCCGGCGGCGCCGGCGGCGACGGTGGTCGCTTCGGCGACGACCTCTTCCTTCGCCTCAACGATCTGCGCGACCACCGAGTGCGAGTCGGTGATGAGCTTCATGTCGTCCGACGGCAGCTTCACCTGGCCGGCGGTGATCTGCTCGTTCATGTCCAGGTTGCTGATGTCGACGGTGATGTACTCGGGCAGGTCCACGACGCGGCACTCGATCTCGATCTCGGAGAACGGGTGGACGAGGATGGCGCCGGCGGTCTTGAGGCCCTTGGCGTCGCCCTTGAGCTCGATGTGCACCTTGGTGTGCACGCGCTCGTTGGCGTCGACGCGCGCGAAGTCGACGTGCACCGGGTTGTTGCCCAGGTAGTCGAACTGCACGTCGCGGATCAGCACCATCTGGCCGCCGTCCTTGCCCGGCATGTCGATGGTGAAGACCTTCTGGCCGCCGCGGACGTGGCCGAGGAGTTCCTTCGCGTTGAAGTCGACCGAGACGGGGTCCTGCTTGTGGCCGTACACCACGCCGGGCATGCGGCCCTCGGCGCGCAGGCGCTGCGAGTAGCGCGAGCCGTGCTTGGTGCGGAGGGCGGCTTGGATCTTGACTGCTTCCTTCTTCATAACTCGTTTCCTTTCTCGAAACTTCTCACCGGTGTTGATGGTTCATTCCCGCGGCACCGGCCGCGAGCCCCTTCCCCATAGATTGCTTAACGCTTCACGCCCGCCGTTCCACGGAACAGGGCGCTGATGGACAGGTTGCAGTGGATGCGGTGGATTGCCTCGCCCAGCAGGTCGCCCACGCACAACTCGGTCAGCTTGTGGCGGATCGGATCGACGCGCGGGCCCAGCGGCACCGTGTTGGTCACCACGATCTCGCTCACCGCCGGTGACGCCAGCTTCTCGATCGCCTTGCCCGCCATCACGCCGTGGGTCGCCGCGGCGATGACGCGCTTGGCCCCCTGCTGCATGACCAGCTCGGCTGCCTGCACGACGGTGCCGCCCGTGGCGATCATGTCGTCGAACATCAGCACGGTCTTGTTCTTGACGTTGCCGATGATGTGGCTGGTCTCGACCTCGCTGCCGCTCTTGCGCCGCTTGTTGATGATCGCCAGCTCGCCGCCCAGCAGGTTGGCGAAGCTCTCGGCGACCTTGACGTTGCCGACGTCGGGGCTCACCAGGCAGAGGTCGTTCAGCTCGTTGCGCTTGCCGGCGAAGTGCTTGTGGAAGACCGGGGTGGCGGAGAGATGGTCGACGGGGATGTCGAAGAAGCCCTGGATCTGGGCCGCGTGGAGGTCGATCGCCAGCACGCGGTCGATGCGGGCGGCGGTCAGCAAGTTCGCCACCAGCTTGGCGGTGATCGGCACGCGCCCCTCGTCTTTGCGGTCCTGCCGGGCGTAGCCGAAGTAGGGGATCACCGCCGTGATCCGCTTGGCGCTGTGCGCCGCAGGCAGTCGACGAAGATCAATAGCTCCATCAGGTTGTCGTTCACCGGTGCGCAGGTGCTGAGGATGATGAAGCAGTCACGGCCGCGCACGTCCTCCTCGAGCTTGACGATTACTTCGCCGTCAGGGAAGGTCTCGATGCGCGTCGCGCCGACTTTGAATCCCGAGTGCTCGTCGCGCTGGTGCCCGATGTCACGTGCGATGTGTGCGCACACCCGGTCGGCCAGATACTGGCTCGTGCGGCCAGCGAACACCTTGAGCTGCGAAAGGTCGTTGTTCACCGGGTCCCTCCGACCGTTGCGCTCGCCGACGGACGCGACCGATAGATCGCGTCGACTTCTGCGAGCTGCACCGGCGTGTTGATGCTCAGCACGTCCTCTGGCGGAACCGCCTCGATCACCTCGACCCGCTCCCCCTTCTTCAGCAGCAGGGCGGGAACGTCGGTGATGTAATACTCGCCCGACTGCTCGTTGCGCTTCACCTCGGCCAGCGCCGTGAAGAGCTTGGCGGTGTCGAAGCAGTAGTACGAGGGGTTTACCTCGCGGATCTTCAGCTGATCCGGCGTGCACTCCTTGTGCTCCACGATCGCTGTCAGCTTGCGGTCGGCCCCGCGCACGATTCGTCCGTACCCCGTGGGGTCGGCGATCACGCTCGTCGCCAACGTCGCCGCGGCGTGCGATTCGGTGTGCAGCTTCAGCATCGTGCGGAGCGTCTCGGCGCGGATCAGCGGTCCGTCGCCGGCAAGCACGAAGCACGGGCGGCCCGCGTCGTTCACCGTCGCCCCAAGCGTTCCCTTGGCACTCAGCACCGCGTGACCGGTGCCGAGCTGCTGCTCCTGCACGGCGTACTCGACCCCCTTGTTCCACGCCGCGCCCTGCTTGGCCATCAGGTCGCGCACGACCTCCTGCTTGTACCCGACAACGAGCACGATCCGCTCGCACCCCGCGCCGCGGCACGCATCGACAACGGCGCACACCATCGGACGCCCGCCGACTGGATGCACGACCTTCGGCAGGTCGCTCTCCATCCGAGTCCCTTTGCCGGCCGCAAGGATGATCGCGATGGGGGCCTCGTTACCAGATTGACCGTTCGTGCTCGCCATGGTCTTCTTCTAGTCCCTATTCCCTGATCCCTGACTACTTCTCACTTAACAGGCCCACTTGGATTCGAACCAAGACAAGCAGAACCAAAGTCTGCTGTGCTACCGTTACACCATGGGCCTTCTTATTCCTCCTTCTCCCTGCTCTGAGGGAGAAGGTGCCGCGGTCCTCCGCGGCGGATGAGGGTGCATTTCTCACTTCCTGAACCGACACAACCTCCACCCGGTCTCACCAGACCGGTTCACTGACCACGCCTCGACGCGGTCCTGAGTTGTGGGGGGTGCCCATCAGGCCGCGGCGGCCGGTCTGCGTTGTTTCACGCTCCCGGCAAACCTCAGACTTCTTCTCGCCGCGAGAAGAAGCCCCTGTCCGCGCCTCGGGCCCTTTCGAGCCGTCCGTCACGGTCGGGTTACCAACAGGGCCAATGGTTGACCGCGGCCCTCCGTTGGTCAACCGAACTCCTTCCGAATCTTCGCAGGGGGAGGGGGTGATCCGTCTGATCGCCTGTATAGTTAGTCTCTGGCCATGGCAGGCTATTCCGGCACTCCGCTCCCGCAGAAACTGGGTATCAAACCCGACTCCTCGCTGTTCCTGGTGAACGCCCCGGACGGCTTTCAGAAAACTCTTGGCACGCTGCCCGAGGGTGTCGCACAACTCAATAGTCCAACCGCCAAGGGGCCGTTCGACGTCATCGTCGCGTTCCTCGACAAGCCCGCGCAGCTCGACCAGCGGCTCTCATCGCTCCGACCCAAAATGGCCACGCACTGCGGCCTGTGGTTCGCATGGAAGAAAGGCCAGAAGGGGCCCGGCGTCCTCGGCGAGAACATGATCCGCGACGCGGCACTGGCGGCGGGCTTGGTGGACAACAAGGTGTGCGCGATCGACGAGGCGTGGTCGGGGCTGCGGTGCGTGATTCCTGTTGCGAAGCGCTAGCGGTGGTACGGACCGATTGGCTCGAGGTTCTCAGGTACCGGGAACCCGAGGTCTTTCACCATGACATGAACGCATGCATTGGCGTCCTCTTCGCGCTGGGTCCTTGCGACGACGAACTTCTGCGATCCACACACGACGGACACCACGACAAAGACCCGCCACGCCGGGCCGGCCCTTTCCCCGCGCCTGCAGACAATCTGGCGTGTCAGGCGGGCTTCGCGCCGAGCGAAGACTTCGCGGCCGGTCATGCTCCCGTACCACCAGCGTTCAAACGCGATCTCGCTCGGCGCCAAGACGAGCCGTCGTTTTTGCCCTGCCAAATACGCGGCGTAGAGCAGCAGCAGGCCGCCGACAACGGCGAAAGTCCACGTGGAGATGCCGTGCAGAATCGGCTGCGGCGGCCATGAAGCCACCGCGGCGAGCGCGAAGATCATGCCGAGCACGCCAACAACGATCGCCGGGCCCGCGCAAGACTCGCGGAACACCGTCTCGCCCGATGGCGTGACCGTCGGGCGCAGCGAGTAATTCCCGATGTGTGGGGAATGAGCGAAGACGTCCACGATTCACGCTTTCCGACGGGCGAGTCCCCATACCGCCATCACCGCGCTCGAGCCCATCACCAGCGCACCGTTCGCCTGGTGTGCCGTGCGCGCGATGACCTCCCACGGCTTGATCGCTTCGGCTGTCGCAAGCTCAGACGACACCGGCGCAACCGCGTCCTTGGTGCTGTACCACACGATCAGAGCCACCCAGCCGAGCAGGAACTGCAGGCCGATCGCCATCAGCACGTTGTGTCCGGCGAGCCAGAGCGACTTGCCGTGCTGCGGCGTCGGCTTCAACTTCATCATCTTGGTCGCCACGATGATGCCCAGGATCAGGATCACCATCGCCAGTGCCGCGTGCGTGTAGACCGCGTGCGTCCCCTTGCTTCCAAGGTGACGCGCCATCGTGCCCATTACCAGCTGCACAAAGAGCAGGCCCAGCAGCACCAGAATCCCCGCCCGCGGCCGCAGCACCGTGTTCGCCGCGTCACTGGAACGGAAGCTCAGCCACGAGCCGCTTACTGACGCCGCGTGTGCGCATGCGAGCGCGAAGAACACCTGCCCCGTCACGCCGTGGGCGATGACCATCCACTTCGCCTTGTCCTGCGTCCACACCCCGCCCGCGATGCCCTGCAGGATGACCAGCGCCAACAGGCCCGCCGCGGTGAGCTTCACGCGCCCGGAGCTGCCGCTGACGAGCGAGAACACAAAGCCGGCCACCGTCGTCAGGCCGACCATCATCCCGAACAACCGGTGGCTGTGCTCCAGGAAGATCCGCGGCTCGGTCATCAGCGCGATCGGATACAGCAGCATGTTCGCGCCGTACGTACCCGGCCAATCCGGTACCGCGAAGCCCGCCTTCGCACTCGTCACCAGCCCGCCCAGCGCCAGCAGCGGCAGAATGGCCCACGCGTTCACCATCGCAAACGACGCGTACCACTCGCGCGGCGACCGCGCCGACCGTTGCCCGCCCATCGAGCGTGCACCGAAACCCGCGACTAAACCGGTGATGCACATCACCGCGATAAAGCACACGGCGATCAGTACCGCATTCGGTACAAGCCCACTCGTACCAGGCGCGGCCGAGCCTTCTTTGGTCGGGGCGGTCAACTGGCTACCCAGGGCCAGCAGGTCCACCAGCCCGGCGATCCCACCCGCCAAGACGCCCGCTACCAGCCGGTCGTTCCGGGGCAGACGAGTGCACCCCGCCAGCAGCACGGCTGCCGCGACCAGCAGGATCAGCGGACCGGAGACCGAATGGGGCACGTGTGTTGCGACCGCGGGCAGATTGGTCAGGAACCAGACCACCCACATCGCCACAACCGCCGCGAACCCAATCGTGACCGCCGCGGCGATGAGCGAGCCGGTGCGGGACTTATTAGAAGTAGTCAGACCTGGGTGGGACGGGTGAGTCATCGGTAAATACCCTGTGTTTCGAGTTCTCGGACCATCAAGGCGGGTGACTGAACGTTCGCCGAAGATGAGACTGAATCTCAGTAGATTCGGCGACTGATCGGATGACTTGCAAACATAGGCGGCCGCGGACTATTCTCAGGCCGCAGAATTTCCGGCCGGGCAAGAAGTAGCGTTTGCTCACAAAGGTCGGTAATTCACCTCAGACACGCGGCGCGGGCCGCGGTCATCGTGCCCCGCGTGGACCGGATGGAGTCGCCGGATGTCAACGATTTTCCCCAAGTGGACCAACGGTCTGCCCTTCCACATGGTGGGGGGTGGGTTGACGACGCTCGCAGCGGTCGTCGGCGGCGTGTGGTACTACTTCACCCCGGCTTATTGGGAAGTTGGTTACATGCCCAAGCAGCCGGGCGGCGGTTTCAATCACCAGATCCACGCCGGCAAGCTCGGCATGGACTGCCGCTACTGCCACTCGCACGTTGAGGAGAGCGCCGAGGCGAACATTCCGCACGTTGCGGTCTGCAACGGCTGCCACGCCGACAACAAGCTGCAGAAGTTCACCAACCCGCTGCACAAGTCGAAGACCGACTTCATCCGCGAGGCGTACGCCGCCGACGCGCCGATCGAGTGGCAGCGGATCCACAAGCTGCCCGACTACGTGCGCAACTTCCCACACAACGCCCACCTCAACGCCGGCGTGTCGTGCATCTCCTGCCACGGCAACATCGCGCGCATGCCGGTGGTCTGGCAGCACGAGAGCCTCAGCATGAGCTGGTGCCTCGACTGCCACCGCAACCCCGAGCAGAACCTCGTGCCGCGCAAGGGCGACACCCTGGCCGACGGCAGCAAGGTGTACGAGAACATGATGACCCGCCTCTTCGACGTCGAGGCGATGCGTGAGAACCCGCAGGCCATGAAGGATCAGGGCGCGAAGCTGTACGAGCAGCGCAAGATCGCGGCCCCTGAGAACTGCGGCGCCTGCCACTACTAAGCACTCCTTCCTCACTGCGACGTCAAAGACGAACCCCGCTCCTGCAAGAAGAAGACAAGCCCATGGCTACCGATCAATGCCATTCGAGTCACGAGGAAGGCAAGCCCCTTCACAAGGCGCGCACGCCGCACGAACTGGTCGGCGCGGCCGGCACCAAGTACTGGCGCGGCCTTGACGACCTCGCCGACACCGGCGAGTTCCGCGACTTCCTCGAGCGCGAGTTCCCCGATGGCGCCAGCCGCCTGCTGGAGGGAAGCCGCCGCACGTTCCTGAAGCTGATGGGCGCCAGCGTCGCCCTCGCCGGCGCCGCGACGATGCCCGGCTGCCAGCGGCCCGAGCACAACATCCTGCCGTACTCGGCCAAGGTTCCCGAGGAGATCATCCCGGGCAAGAGCCTCTATTACGCGACCTCGCGCCCGCTGCCGGGCGGCGGCGCCGAGGGCCTGCTGATCGAGACGCACGAGGGTCGACCGACCAAGGTCGAGGGCAACCCGCTTCACTCCGTCAACCAGGGCAAGAGCACTGAGCACTCGCAGGCGAGCATCCTCGCGCTCTACGACCCCGACCGTCTGAAAGAGCCGGAATTCCGCCGCTCCGACAAGGGCAAAACGACCTACGTGCCCGCGACGTGGGACGACTTCAACGCCTGGAGCGCCAAGCACTTCGCCGGCTTCGACGCGACGCGCGGCGTCGGTCTCGCGTTCATCGTCGACAAGAAGACCAGCCCGACGCGCGACGCCGTTCGCGACCGGCTGAAGAAACGCTGGCCCGACGCGACATGGATCGCCTACGACGCGCTGGAGAACACCCAGGCCAACGCGGCGATCAACGCCGTCTGCGGCGGGCCCGCTTCGGAGGTGCTCGACATCTCCAAGGCGAAGACGATCGTCTCGCTCGATCGCGACTTCCTGCACAACGAGCCGCTGAGCCTCGTCTACTCGCGCCAGTGGGGCGTGTCGCGCAGCATCATGTCCGGCAAGGACGAGATGCTCCGCTTGTACAGCGCCGAGCCGGGCTTCACCAGCACCGGCGCGTGCGCCGACCACCGCGTCCGCGTCGCTCCTTCGCAGATTCCCGCTCTCGCGGTGGCGATCGCCAAGAAGCTCGGCGTCAGCGGCCCGCTCGCCGCGGGCGTCAGCGCCGCCAAGGTGGCTGATGCGGGCGTCGACGCCAAGTTCGTCGACGCGGTCGTCGAGGACCTCAATGCGAACAAGGGCGCGAGCCTCTTCCTCGTCGGCGCCAGCCAGCCGATGTGGGTGCACGCTCTGGCGATGGGCATCAACGCTGCGCTGGGCAACGTCGGCACGACCGTCAAGTATCTGCCTACCGATGCTGAGCGCACCAGCGACGGCGCGGCGGGCCTCACCAAGCTCGCGACGCAGATCGCCGGCGGCGAGATCAAGACGCTCGTCTGCATCGAGACCAACCCCGCCTTCAACGCGCCCGCCGCGCTGAAGATGGAAGAGAAGCTCAAGGCCGCGGTCGACAAGGGCATGTGGCTCGTCGTCCAGTCGGTTGAGGACAACGAGACCGTCGAACTCGCCAACTGGCGGCTCAACAGCACGACCTACCTCGAGGCGTGGGGCGACACCGTCGCCGCCGACGGCATGCTGAGCCCGGTGCAGCCGATGATCGCTCCGCTCTATCGGGCGCAGAGCGAGATCGAGACGCTCGCCGCGCTGATCGGCGAGAAGCCGGTCGGCTACGACCTGGTCCGTGCCACTTGGAACAAGGGTGGCGACTTCGAGAAGAGCTGGCGCAGGCGCTGTGGAACGGCGTGGCCGGCAACGTCGCGGGCCAGCCCGCGAGCGTGAACGCCAACCGCGCCGCAGACATCATCGTGAGCGCCGCCGCTGGCGCTGCGCCGACCGCTTCGTCGCTCGACGTGGTGTTCGAAGTGGGCTTGATGGGCGACGGCCGCTGGGCCAACAACGCCTGGCTGCAGGAGAAGCCGCACACCGCGTCGCGCGTGGTGTGGGACAACCCCGCCTACTGCTCGCCGGGCACGCTCGATGCGCTCAAGCTCTCGCGTCCTGATGAGACCGCCAAGAAGGCGCACGGCGAACTGGTCGAGATCACCCTCAACGGCGAGAAGATGGTGATCGCCGTCTGGCCTGTGCCGGGTATGGCTGAGAACACGCTGGTGCTGCCGCTGGGCAACGGCCGTCGCAAGACGGGCCAGGTCGGCACGGGCGTCGGGTTCAACACATTCCTGGTGAAGCCTGCGGGCGCGTTCAGCGCGTCGGTGCACAAGATCGAGGCCAAGGGCGACACGTACAACATCTCGTGCACGCAAACGCACGGCTCGATGGAAGGGCGTGCGATCGTCCGCGCCATCGACCTCGCGGCGTTCCGCACGCACGGCGACAAGCCGTTCCGCGATGTGGTCGACGCCTATGGCCGCAAGAAGACGCTCTCGCTCGGCGAGCAGCTCGAAGGCTCGGAGCTGGCGGAGATGCCGGCCCTGGTCGGCGCGTACAAGAACCCGTTCAACGGCGGCCAGCGCGACGCGCACGACGAGCCGGGCAAGTACCTTGACTCGGCCCGCGCCGACAAGCGCCTCGAGGCGACGACGCCTGCCTACTCACGCCGCGTGCAGTGGGGCATGTCGATCGACCTCTCTTCCTGCACCGGCTGCAACGTCTGCACCGTCGCCTGCCAGGCGGAGAACAACATCGCCGTCGTCGGCAAGGCCGAGGTGAACAAGGGACGCGAGATGCACTGGATCCGCGTCGACCGGTATTTCACCGGCGAGAGCCGCGACAACCCCACGGGCATGGTCTTCCAGCCCGTCGCGTGCGTGCACTGCGAGAACGCGCCGTGCGAAGTCGTCTGCCCGGTCAACGCCACGGTCCACGGGCCCGAAGGCAACAACTACATGGTGTACAACCGCTGCATCGGCACGCGGTACTGCGCCAACAACTGCCCCTACAAGGTGCGCCGCTTCAACTTCTTCGACTACGGCGTGACCAAGCTCAACGGCGGTCTCGACCCGGCGGTGGCCGAATCCACTCCCGCGGTGCTGAAGAACAACCTGCCGTCGAACCAGCACCTCATCCCGCCGCGCCTGCGTCACAAGCTCGATGAGATTCAGAAGCTGCAGAAGAACCCCAACGTCACGGTCCGCTCGCGCGGCGTGATGGAGAAGTGCACCTACTGCCTCCAGCGTACCAACGAGGCGAAGATCGAGATGAAGCTCCGCGCGACGAAGGAAGGTCGCGTGTACGACCTCGCCGCCGAGGGCATCCCCGACGGCTTCGTGCAGGCGGCCTGCCAGCAGGCCTGCCCGACCAACGCCATCCACTTCGGCGACATCCTCGACCCCAAGAGCAAGGTCAAGCAGATGCGCGACCACACCCGGTCGTACATGCTGCTTGGTTACCTCGACACCCGCCCGCGCACCACGCACATGATCCACGTTGGCAACCCCAACGAGGGCTACCTCAAGGCGCTCGCCGCCGCGGGGGACAAAGACGCCGCCGAGCGTCTGCACCGCCTCGCCAACCCGCTCGCGGAAATCCACGAGCCGGGCCACGGCGGACACGGCGAGGGCGAGAAGGGCGGGAGCAAGGGACACGGAGAGCACTCCGCGTTCATCGATAGCAGCAAGAAGGGCGAGTCCGGCTACCGGATGAGCCTTGCGGTCCTGGGAGGCCACGCGTGAGCAACCGACCCGACGAACTGATGGCGCACGAGGCCGCGGGCCTCGCCGTCGCTCCTGAGCCGGCCCGAGCCTGGGACCCTGAGAGCGGCGACGGCTCGCTGAGCCAGGACCCCACCAAGCGCGCACCGCTGGTGCTGGGCGACCGCTCGTTTTCCTGGATCACCGACACGGTGTGCGGCTACATCGAGCGCGGCCCGGGCCGCTGGTGGATGCCGACCTTCGGCGCCGTCAGCACGGTCGCGGGCCTGATGCCGCTGATGATCGTCTACCTGATCATCACCGGCGTCGGCGTGTGGGGTCTTAACAACCAGGTCGACTGGGCGTGGGACATCACCAACTTCGTGTTCTGGATCGGCATCGGCCACGCCGGCACGCTGATCAGCGCCATCTTGTGCTTGCTCAAGCAGAAGTGGCGCACGAGCATCAACCGCGCCGCCGAGGCGATGACGATCTTCGCCGTTATCTGCGCCGGCACCTTCCCCGGCGTGCACGTCGGTCGCGTGTGGATGGCGTGGATGCTCTTCCCCATCCCCAACAGCAACAGCATCTGGCCGAACTTCTCCAGCCCGCTGCTGTGGGACGTGTTCGCGGTCAGCACGTACGCGACGGTCTCGCTGCTCTTCTGGTACATGGGCATGATCCCCGACTTCGCCACCCTTCGCGACCGGGCCGCGCTGCGGCTGCTGCGCGACGGCAAGCTGGCGGAGAAGATTCCCGTGGTCGGCCTGCAGGTCGACAAGGCCCGCGCGCTGGTGTACGGCTTCCTCTCGCTGGGCTGGCGGTTCAGCAGCCGGCACTGGTGGAACTACGAGAAGGCGTACCTCATGCTCGCCGGCGTCAGCACGCCGCTGGTGCTCAGCGTGCACTCGATCGTGTCGTTCGACTTCGCAACCTCGGTGCTGCCGGGCTGGCACACGACGATCTTCCCGCCCTACTTCGTCGCGGGCGCCATCTTCGGCGGCTTCGCGATGGTGCTCCTGCTCCTGATCCCCTCGCGCAGCTCTACCCGGGGATGAAGGACCTGATCACTGCACGCCACCTGGAGAACATGTCCAAGATTCTCCTGCTGACGGGCATGATGGTCGGCTTTGCCTACTCGATGGAGTTCTTCATCGCCTGGTACTCGGGCAACAAGTACGAGGCGGACGTCTTCGTCTACAACCGCGTGATGCCGCCGTTTGTCGCCAAGTGGATGGGCCTTGAGCGCTACGCGCCGTACTGGTGGGCCTACTGGGCGATGATCAGCTGCAACGTGCTCTCGCCCCAGGTCTTCTGGTTCAAGAGCATGCGCCGCAGCGTGCCGGTCATCTTCGTGGTGAGCTTCCTGATCACCATCGGCATGTGGTTCGAGCGGTTCGTGATCATCGTGACCAGCCTCCACCGCGCCTTCCTGCCCGGTGAGTGGGGCATGTTCTATCCGACGCCGGTGGACATCCTGACCTTCGTCGGCTCGTGCGGCACGTTCCTCACGCTCTACATGCTGTTCATGCGGTTCCTGCCCCAGTTCGCCATGAGCGAGATCAAGAACGTCACCCCGCAGGCCGACCCGCATGCGCACCACGCACACGGGACGCACGAAGAGGGGCACGGCAGCCATGCCGGCGCCGGCGGAACGGGCTGGGCGTCGCCGGTCGGTGTGCACCGCGATCCGGGCAGCGTCGCCAAGGGAGGTGAGTCGTGAGCACTCGCAAGGTCTACAAGACCGAGGCCGGTGAAGTCGTCTACGGCGTCATGGCCGAGTTCGACGGGCCCGGCGCCGTCAGTCACGGAGCGGAGGCCATCCGCGACGCCGGTTACAAGAAGTGGGACGTCTACTCCCCCTTCCCAGTCCACGGCATCGACGACGCGATGGGCAACAAGGGATCCAAGCTCCCGCTCCTGGTCGGGTGCGTTGGTCTGACGATGGCGTGCGTGGGCTTTGGGTTCCAGTACTGGGTGCGCCACATGGCCTACCCGCTGGTGCACCAGGGCAAGCCGAGCGACGCGTGGCAGGTGCTCGTCCCCGTCACGTTCGAGATCGGCGTCCTCTTCACCGCGTTCACGTGCATCCTCGGCATGATCGTCTTCAACGGTCTGCCCATGTGGCATCACTCGCTGCTGAAGAAGCCCCGTTTCCTCCGCGTGAGCGACGACCGCTTCATGATCGTCATCGAGGCGTGCGACCCCGCCTTCGACCCCGAGAAGACTCGCAAGCAGTTGCTCGACGCCGGCGCCAAGAGCGTCGAACTCGTCGAGGAATAACGGACCAGGCGCCAGCCATCAGGCATCAGGAATCAGAGAAGACCAAGCCATGGTGACCAAGACAACAACCCGCCTCGTCCTGACCAGCGCGATCGTCGCGCTGGCGGCGATCGCCGGCTGCCGCGGCGACCGCTCCGCCAGCCGCCCGCGCCAGTTCCTCCCGGACATGGACGACTCGCCCAAGTTCAAGCCGCAGACGCAGACGCCCTTCTTCGCCGACGGGCGCGCCATGCGCAAGCCGGTGGAGCACACCGTGCCCTTCGGCGCGTCGACCGTCGCGGTCGCCTCCGCCGAGGAGAAGCAGCTCAAGGACGTCGTCAAGGAACGCGGCGAGTATCTCAAGGAGGACGTCGGCTTCTACTTCGGCACCTCTGCCGACGGCAAGTACCTCGAGAACATGCCCGGCAGCGTGATCGTGGACCGCAAGCTCCTGGAGCGCGGCCAGGAACGCTTCAACATCTATTGCTCTGTCTGCCACGGCTACACCGGCGACGGCAAGGGAACGGTCGGCAAGGAGTGGCAGGGCGCTGTCGCCAACTTCCACGACGCCAAGTTCCAGCGGCTCGACACCACCGTCTCGCCCGGTCACGAGGGGCACAACCACCCCTCGGGCGATCAGTACAAGGACGGGTACATCTTCCACATCATCCGCAACGGTCTGCCGGCAGACGATCCCAAGCAGCCGATGCGCATGCCGTCGTACGGCTACTCGGTCACCGAGGCCGACGCGTGGGCGATCGTCGCCTACGTCCGCGCCTTGCAGACGCAGCAGAGCGGCACCACCGCCGACCTCTCCCCCGAGCAGCGCACCGCGCTCGAGGCGACGCGCAACGCCGAGATCGAGAAAATCAAGAAGCAGCGGGCTGACGAGGCCGCCAAGGCCGCGGCCGCTGCAAAGCCCGCCGACTCCGCCCCCGCGGGTCAGAAGCCCGCGCCCAAGGGCCCGGAGGTGAAGCCATGAGCCAGGTCACCGCGCACTCACAGAGCGCCGAGTCGTTCGACAGCCACTTCGGGCACGTCGACCTCTCCCCCGCCAACACCGCCGCGCCCGCCAACTGGGGCAAGGGCCTCATGGTCGGCATGGGCGTGCTGGGCGTCGTCTGCCTCGCCGCCACCGTCGGCTTCGCCTTCACTGGCGCGGAAGATGCTGCGCGTCACGCGTGGCTGAGCTACCACGTCGGCGCGATCGTTGCGATCGGCCTGATGCTCGGCTCGCTGGGCCTTGTGCTCATCATGCGGGCGACGCAGGCCGGCTGGGCCGTCACCTTCCGCCGCCAGAACGAGAACGTCGCGGCATTGCTCCCGCTCTCGCTGCTGCTCATCCTGCCGCTGGCCTTCAGCGGGCACAACGTGTGGCACTGGATGGACCCTGCGGCCCGCGCGTCGATGGCGCCGGCCAAGCTGGCGTACCTGGCGCCGACGTTCTTCTGGGTCCGCATCGCGATCTACGTCGGCGTCTGGTCGCTGCTGGGCTGGCGGATGTACTCGCTCAGCCGTCAGCAGGATGTCACGGGCGACAAGGGCCTCACCAACACCGCCCAACGCGATAGCGCCTGGGGCCTGCTCGCCTACGGCCTTACCACGGCGTTCGCCGCTTTTGACCTGAGCATGTCGCTCGACCACCACTGGTTCAGCACCATGTTCGGCGTCTACTTCTTCGCGGGCAACATGGTCGCGGGCGTCGCGCTCACGGTGCTCATCCTCGCCATGTTGCGCTCGGCGGGCGTGCTCAAGGGTGTCGTCACCGAGGAGCACTTCCACGACGTCGGCAAGCTCATGCTCGCCTTCACCATTTTCTGGGCGTACATCGGCTTCGACCAGTACTTCCTGATCTGGTACGCCAACATCCCTGAAGAGACCGCGTGGATCGTCATGCGGACGCATGGCGGCTGGGAGTACCTCGGCAAGACGATGATGTTCGGGCACTTCCTGCTCCCCTTCGTCATCCTGCTCTTCCGCAAGGTGAAGAAAACCCCGGCCCTGCTGGCGTTCTTCGCGATCTGGCAGCTCGCCATGCATTGCGTCGACATCTTCTGGCAAGTCCGCCCCGTGCTCACCCAGCAGCACGGCGTCGACCCCATCGCCGCCTCGCACTTCGCCTTCGCGTGGGTCGACATCACCGGCATCCTGGGCCCGGTCCTGCTGCTGCTCGCCCTGGTCGTCTGGAAGATCCGCACCGGCCCGCTCATCCCCATCAAGGACCCGCGCCTGGCCGAGGCCCTCAACCACAAGAACTACGTGTGATCCATCCCCGCCCCCGCGGCCGCCGCGGAACGGAATCTCAACATGTCCACCCCCAAAGCTCACACGCCTGAAAATCACGAAGCCCCCGACGCGTGGCACACCCACACGCTCCACGAGCACCCGCAAGAGGCGCACGGTGAGACCATGGACGGCCTGAAGGTCTTCCTCATCGGCCTCGCCGGCTACATCCTCACCATCGCCACCATCGCGGTCGTCGCCATCTACTTTGTTTCCTACAAGAACACCGACCAGATCAACTCTGAGGAATACCCCGAGCGATTCCTTGGTGACGCCGGCGCGATCCAGAAACCAGCCCTCGATCACCGCGCGGCCGTCCTCAAGAGCGACTTCAGCAACAAGACTCCCACCTGGACCGACCCCGAGGCCGGCAAGGTCACCCTCTCCATGGATCAGGCGATGGAGAAGACCATCGCCAAGTACGGCAAGGGTGCCGCCCACTGAGATAGGGATAAAACCCGACAAGCTTGGCAATTTGAAGCCAATCGAACGCGAATACTGTTACGCAAGAACAAATCCGGTCAGACGCGAATTTGCAACGACTCAATGACCTCTTCCATCACCAACCCGACCCGCACTCTCCGCAGCGCTGTTGCGCGGCTGGTTGCGTGCGTCGCGGCGGTGTCGGTGAGCGCAGCAGTTCGCGCAGCAGCCGCCGGTCGACCGTGGTGCGACGCGCTATGAAGACAAGCCGGCCGCAATCGCCGGTCTCGAGATCCGCGAGCATCTTGGCGAGACGCTGCCGCTGGACCTGGGGCTGATCGACTCCACGGGCAAGAACGTCAAGCTGGGCGACTGGTTCAACCAGGACCGCCCGGTGCTGGTGATGTTCGTCTATTACCGCTGCCCGTTGGTCTGCCCACAGTTGCTGGAGCGCTATGCCCGCAGCTATCGGATGATCGACGACCTGACGATCGGGCGCGACTTCAATGTGCTGGTCGTCAGCATCGACCCGACCGACAAGCCCGTGGCCGCGGCTTCCGCCAAGTCGATGTGGCTGACCAACTACGACCGCAAGCCCGAAGAGAAGGTCGCCGCCGGCTGGGGGTTCCTCACCAGCCCAGATGCCGCGACCACTCGCAAGCTCGCCGACGCGCTGGGGTTCCCGTACCGCTATCTGCCCGCGGCCAACGACTACTCGCACCCGTCGGCGGCGTTCATCGCTTCCCCCAGCGGCATGATCTGCCGCTATCTCTACGGGCTCGAGACCCCCGCCAAGACACTGCGCCTGGCGCTGGTCGAATCGGGCGAGGGAAAGATCGGCACCGCGCTGGACAAGGCGACGCTCTGGTGCTTCCACTTTGACCCAAAGAGTGGCGCGTACACGTTCACCGCGTGGCGCATCATGCAGGTGGGGGGGTTCCTTTCGGCGATCGTCGTGGCGTGGCTGCTGGTGCGCATGCTGATGCACGAGTGGCGGCGCAAGTTCGACGAGCAGGCGGCGGCTGAGGCAAAGAAGAACAACCCGGGCACGGGCCCGCAGACGGCGGAGTTAGCGCGATGAGTCATCCGATGGTCACCCTGGCGTGGGAGTTCTCCGATCCGGTGAGCAATCTCATCCGGAAGCTGTTCCTCAAGCCGAGCAACAGCGAGCTGGGCATCGACACCTGGGGCACGGACAACCTGTTCATCCTCGTCACGTGGATCAACATCGTGTTCTTCCTCATCGTGGTGATCCCGATGCTGTACTTCGTGATGAAGTACAAGCGCCGTCCGGGCGTTCCCGCGCAGCGCACCGCCAACCACAACACCGCTCTCGAGGTGACGTGGGTCGTCATTCCTCTGCTCATCCTCACCGGCGTCTTCTTCTGGGGCTTCCAGGGCTACATGCACGCGCAGGTCGCCAAGACTTCCGCCGACACCATCAACGTGACCGGCCGCAAGTGGGTCTGGGACATCAAGTACGCCAACGGCGCCACCACCCCCGTCCTGCTGTGGGAAGACGACCACACCCAGCCCGGCGAGAAGGGCTATGTCGGGAAGCGCGGCAACGTCGCGGTCCCCATGTTCATCGTGCGCGAGAAGGTGCCTGTCAAGTTCCTCCTCCGCAGCGAGGACGTGATGCACTCCTTCTACATCCCCGACATGCGTCTGAAGATGGACCTGTTCCCTAACCGCTACACCAGCCTCACCTTCACGCCGCAGAGCTCAAAGCAGTCCGACGTTGAGAAGCTCCGGCAGGTCGGCAGCATCACACCCGACAAGTTCCTCAACATCGATATCCCTGGCAGCGACCACTACGTGTTCTGCGCCGAGTACTGCGGCATCCTCCACTCCGAGATGGCCGCGATCATCCGCGTCGTCGACGAGCAGACGTACAACCGCGTCATGGCCGAGTGGGGCGACATCTACAAGGGCAAGCCCCTTGTCGACGTCGGCGAGATGGTCTACAAGCGCCTCTGCGCAAGCTGCCACAGCATCGACGGCACCATCATCACCGGCCCGAGCTGGAAGGGTTCCTACGGCACGCAGGTCCCCATCGAGGGCGGCGGCACCGTGCTGATGGACGAGAATTACATCCGTGAATCGATCGACGTCCCCGCCGCCAAGCTCCACCAGGGCTTCGGCAACAAGATGACCCCGTTCAAGGGCCAGATCAGCGATCAGGAATACCAGGGCATCTTCGCCTACTTCCGCAGTCTCGCCGGCAAGGCCACCGACGCCGACAAGGCCGCCCCCGCAAAGAAGTGACCGACCACCACCGTCGTTGACGGAGCAGACCCCATGTCAAGCATTCCACACGATCACGCAGGGCACGCAGGCGCCCACGACCACGGGCACGACGAGTCGTACCTCACGCCCAAGTCCACGCTCTTTGGAACCATCAAGGACTGGGCGACCACCGTCGACCACAAGAAGATCGGCGTCATGTATCTGACGGCGATCCTCTTCATGTTCTTCCTCGGAGGCCTCGCCGCCATCCTCGTGCGCATCGAGCTCTGGGAGCCCACCCGTACGATGATCGACCCCGCGGGCAACACGCTCGTTCAGGGCCAGCTCTTTGCCGCCAAGGGCGCAAGCAGCGTCAACGACGGCAACGAGATCTACAACCGCGTCTTCACCTTGCACGGCCTGATCATGGTCTTCCTCGTGATCGTGCCGAGCATCCCCGCTTCGCTGGGCAACTTCCTCCTCCCGCTCATGCTGGGCGCCAAGGACGTTGCCTTCCCCCGCCTCAACCTCCTCTCCTGGTACATCTATCTCCTCGGCTCGATCTTCGCCGTCGCTGCCGCGCTCATGGGCGGCGTCGATACCGGTTGGACGTTCTACACCCCGTACTCAACGAGTACGGATGAAGGACACATCCGCGTCGTATTGATGATCCTCGCGGCCTTCATCCTCGGCTTCAGCTCGATCCTCACCGGCCTGAACTTCGTGGTCACGGTGCACAAGCTCCGCGCCCCCGGCATGGGCTGGTTCGACATGCCGCTGTTCGTCTGGGGCATCTACGGCACCGCGCTCATCCAGGTCCTGGCGACGCCGGTCATCGGCATCACCCTCCTGCTCCTTACCTTTGAGCGTCTCTTCCACGTGGGTATCTTCGACCCGCGCATGGGCGGCGACCCGGTCCTCTTCCAGCACTTCTTCTGGTTCTACAGCCACCCGGTCGTCTACGTGATGATCCTCCCGGGCATGGCCGTCATGAGCGAAGTGATCGCGGTCTTCACCCGCAAGAAAGTCTTCGGCTACCGCGCCGTCGCCTTCAGCTCGCTCGCCATCGCCGGCATCTCCTTCATCGTGTGGGGCCACCACATGTTCACCAGCGAGGGCGAGCTCGCGGCGATCATCTTCAGCGCCCTCACCTTCCTCGTCGCTCTCCCCTCCGCCGTCAAGGTCTTCAACTGGACGGTCACGCTCTACAAGGGCAACATCGATCTGAAGACTCCCATGCTCTACGGCTTGGGCTTCCTCTTCATCTTCAGCATCGGCGGTCTGACGGGCCTCTACCTCGGCTCACTCTCGACCGACATCCACCTGCACGACACCTACTTCGTCGTCGCCCACTTCCACTACGTCATGATGGGCTCGGCCATCATCATGTTCATCGCGGGCATCCACATGTGGTGGCCCAAGATGTTCGGCAAGATGTACAACGAGCACGGCGCCCAGATCGGCTTCTGGCTCGTCTTCATCGGGTTCAACCTGACGTTCTTCCCGCAGTTCCTCATGGGCAGCCAGGGCATGCCCCGCCGGTACGCCAGCTACGTTGACGAGTTCAAGATCTACCACCAGCTGAGCACCATCGGCGCGCTGACGCTGCTCACCGGCTTCCTCACGCACCTGGCCGTCTTCATCGCCAGCCTCACCGGCGGGCGCAGGCGCCGCCGAACCCGTGGGCGCACTCTCCATGGACTGGGCCTACACCGCCAGCCCGCCCATCACCCACAACTTCCATCACGAGCCGGTCTGCGAGTTCCACCCCTACGACTTCGACGACGTCTATCCGCCGCAGTGCCCGCCGGGCGAGTTCGACATGCCCCCGCCCTTGAGCCGCACGAGCGCCAGGCCCACTAAGACCAGCACCCAAAGAGACTTCTCCACGCCGGCACGAGCCGGCGCGAAAGGCACGACATGAGCACAATGCCGGTACACAACAGCGGGCACGGGTCAGGAGGCGTCGACGGCCGCCCCTACCACGAGGCCTACCGCGCCGCGGAGCACTTCCGCGACCGTGACCACGAGTTCGACTCGGTCAAGATGGGCGTGTGGCTCTTCCTCGCCACCGAAGTGCTCCTCTTCTCCGGCCTCTTCTGCTTCTACGCGATCATGCGCATGCTCCACCCCGAGGCGTTCCAGCACGGCAGCAGCCTGCTGGACTGGCGCTGGGGCCTGCTCAACACCATCGTGCTCCTGGGCAGCTCGTTCACCGCAGCCGCCACGGTGCGCGACGCGCAGCTCAACCGCCAGAAGAGCCTGCAGCTCAACCTGCTCCTCACGACCCTCGCCGGCGTCGCTTTCCTCATCATCAAGGTCGTCTTCGAGTACATCCCCAAGATCCAGGAAGGCAAGCTCCCCGGCCAGTTCTACGACTACCCCAACTGGGTCAACCCGCACGAGCCGCTGTGGTGGAGCCTCTACTGGTGCGCCACCGGCGTCCACGCCAGCCACGTCATCATCGGCATCGGCCTCTACATCTGGCTCTTCGTCCGCGCCCGCAAGCTCCACTTCGGTCCCCACCACTACAACGCGCTCGAGGGCGTCGCCCTTTACTGGCACATCGTCGACATCGTTTGGATCTTCCTCTTTCCCCTCCTCTACCTCATCCACTAAACCCCGGCTTCGATCCACAGATCCGCACGCGTCCCTGACTCCCGCGACCGCCGCACGCAAAGCGACACGCAGCCATGAGCAACCCCACCCCCGCCTTCGCCAACGGCCACTCCCATCACGGAGACGTGGCCGACTCGATCATGACCGCCGGCGCCAAGGACAGCCATGACCCCAAGCACCACGGGCACACCATCGTGCCGCTGCGGCTGCTGGTCGGCGTGCTGGTCATCCTGCTGGTCTTCACGGTCCTTACCGTGACGGCCGCCAACGCCGAGGAGTGGTTCGCCCGCACCTTCAACGTCGTGATCCCCGGGTGGGTCAACGCCGTCGTGGCGCTCTCGATCGCCTGCGTGAAGAGCATCATCGTCGCGATGTACTTCATGCAGCTCCGCTACGACCACAACCCGATGAACGCGCTGGTGGCCGTCTTCACCATCATGGTGGCCACCTTCTTCCTCGGCTTCATCGCCATCGACCTGGGTAACCGCGGCATCCTCTATCAGTACAAGGCCGACCCCGTCATCCCCGGCGGCGTCGGCGGCTTCAGCCGTATGGGCGAAGACGGCAAGCCCGACCAGATCGAGGCGGGCAAGTCCATCGCCGTCCACGCCCGCGAGAAGGCCGACCGCATCATCGAAGAGAAGCTCAACAAGGGCGAGGAGATCACCAACCACGCCTACCTCATCCGCCTCTACAACGTCTACAACGAGCTCGCGGCGACGCCGAACCTCCCCGAGCCTAAGCAGCAGCTCATGGCCAAGATGGCCGCTTACATGGCGCAGCCGCAGAACAAGGCCGAGTTCGAAGAGGTCGCCGCTTACGTCGCCGCTCACAGCCATGGTCACGCGGCCGCGGGCGGGCATGGGCACGGCGAGGCCAACACGGCCAACACCAGCCGCGCCAAGACTGGCCTGACGCTCCCCGAAGCCGGCGCTGCTCCCGATGCGCACGGTGGTGCAGGGCACACCGCTCCCGAGCACAAAGCTGAACCCGCCGCCAAGGAAGGTCACGAGCCCGCCAAGGAGGCGGCCCCGGCGACCAAGCACGAGCACTGAGTACGCCATGGAGGATGCCATGAACCGACTGGTGAGGATGGGGGCCGCCATCCTGGCCGTCTCCGTCGTCGGCGCTGCCGGCGCGACGTACTTCATGGCGACGCGCGTCGCGTCCTTCAACGCGGCGCTTCCCGAGCAGTTCCTCTTCAAGACCGAGACCAACCGCGCCTTCGTCGCCTTCGGGCACGACGTCTCGATCCAGGACGCGGTGATCGAGACCACGCCCGGCCAGCAGCAGGCCGCGGTGAAGGTCGACTACGGCCAGTCCTCGGTCACCATCCCCGTCATTGCGCCCAAGGTGAAAGGGTTCAAGGACCTGACGACCTACGAAGAGTCGTTCCGCGTCCTCTCTTTCGCGCCGATCAAAGAGGGCAAGGCCGACATCAAGCCCTTCAGCGACGACAACTGGCGCGCCGTCATCGTCGCCCGCGAGCAGCGCCCCGGCTTCGATCAGGACACATGGGGCGAGGTCCGCGTCAAGGACTGGACCTGGGCCGTCTACGAACTTAAGGCCGACGGCACCATCGCCGGGCCGCGCACCATCCAGTATCGCGACCGCCGCGGCCGCACGCCGGCTGAGCTTTATGCGCACGACGAACTGAAGAAAGAAGGCAAGCCCGTTCCGGCGCTTCCCGCCGACGGCGGTCCGCGCCTCACGCAGGTCGAGCCGATCGACGAGCGCACGTGGGAGTGGCAGGCGGCCCTCTTCACGCTCCCCAAGATGCAGGTGAGCCGTTATCGCTACCGCACCGACGCGGTCGACGGCAGTGTTGACCGACCCGGCATGGGCTGGACGTTCCCCGCCGCGGGTTTCAGCATCATGGGCGTCGTCGCCGGCTGCGGCCTCATCATGGCCGGCCGCGCCGAAGCCAACCGCGCCGCGGCCAAAGTTGCGCCGACGGCGTGACATCTGTCAGAGCCCGAAGCGTCAGCGAGGGAAGCCGACGCCGTGCTTTCGGGAGCGAAGCGCACGAAAGCCGGAAGCAAATGAGTACGCGAAGCGTTATCTGCTCTGCGAGTCGGCCGTTTGACGCCGAAGAAACACGGCATTCGCAAAGCCTCATGCCGCGTTCCTCGCTGACGCGTCGGGCTCTGACAACGCACCGCAACCAACGAAAAAGGCCCCGCAAAGCGGGGCCTTTCAAGTCGCGTTCAACTCAAGATCACTTGGCGATCTCGATCTCGTTGCTCGCAGGCGTGCTCGGTGTCGCAGCCGGCGTGTTCGCCGGAGTTCGCGTCGTCGTGCTGCCCGTCGAGGGCTTGGTCGTGGTCGTCGCCTTGGGCGTGCTCGTCGGGGCCGAGGTGCCCGGGCCGACCGGACGCGCCGTCAGGCCGTTGTAGTTGCCCTTAGTCAGATAGACCTCGACGCGACGGTTCTGCGGCGTATTGCCGGTGCTGCTGTTCTGCGTCGTGGGGCGGGTCTCGCCGAAGGCCACGGCGCCGACGCGCCAGGGGTTCACGCCGCCGCTCATCATCTCCTCACGCACCGACAGCGCGCGGAATGCCGACAGCTCGGCGTTGTTGCGGAACGGACGGCCGTCGCGCTGGCTGACGCGCTGCGTGTCGGTGTGGCCGGCGACGAGGATGTCGTACTGCGCCGCCGCGGGAACGGTGTCGACGATCTTGGCGAACTCACGCACAGCGCGCTTGCCTGCGTCGGTCAGCGAGTAGTCGCCGCTGGCGAACGTCACGTCGCTGGTGAACTTTAGCATGCCGCGTGCTGCGTCATAGCTCAGCACGTCGGGGAACTGACGAGCGAGTTCCTGCAGAGCCGCGTCGGTCGCGGCGTCGAGTTGGCCACCCTTGAAGTCGATGCCCGCGAGCTTCTCGCTCAGTTCGGCGAGCTTGCGGGCAAGCTCGTCGTTCTGCGCGCGGAGCTTGGCGTTCATCGCGATCGCATCGGCCGCGGCATCGGAGCCGTTGGCCTGCGAGCGGCGCATCTCGTCGATCGCGGCGTGCAGGCCGTTGTTCTCGTCGGTCAGACGGACGATCTCGGCCTTCTGCGCGTTGTACGCGTCGCGCAGCTGGTCGTAGGTGTCCTGGTTCACCTGGCAACCGCCCAGACCAAGGCCCGCGGCGGCGAGCGCCAGCGTCGAGAGCTTGAGGACGGTGAAACGGCTGAACATGGTCGGTCTCCAGAGGAGGGCGGGGGGGCTGGGGCCGGGAGGGTCATCCTGACCCACCCCTGATGAGGCGTAAATTACGCGGCGCGGCAAGGATACTCTGACCGCACGGGTGTTTCGACGGGATCGGCCACGATGCTCCAAGGTTGGAACACGGGGTGGAACGTGCGCAGGATCGACGCGGCCGCCGCGATCGACGGCGCCGGCCTCTCCCTCAAGCACGATTCGGGTGTATCGGCCGTCATCGACCGCGGGCCCGACGGTTCCCTTGCGCTGGTCGCCCTAGGCCCAACCGCAGAGATCGCCGCATCTTCCCGCTGGGCCGGTGTTCCCGTCATCGATCGCCGGACGTGCCTGCTCACCCCCGGTTTGGTGAATGCCCACACTCACCTCGACCTTACTCACATCGGCCCCCAACCCCATGATCCTGCGGGCGGCTTCGCGCCGTGGATCGACATGGTGCGCCGCAACCGTCTGAATGAAGAAGTCGCGGTCGCCGAGTCGGTCCGTAAGGGGATCGGCCTGCTGCTGGCCGGGGGGACGGTGCTCGTCGGTGACATTGCTGGAGCGGTGGGGGGCCGCGCGAGTCCGTTTGCCGCCCGGGCGCTGGCGGATGACGGCCGGATCAACGGCGTGGCCTTCGTCGAGTTTTTCGCCCAAGGCCAGCACGCGCCCGAGCGAGTTGCTGCGGCACATGCGGTGTGGGCCGGACTCGCGCCGTCGCGGCCCGATGGTGGACGGACGGTTTTCGGAGTGCAGCCGCACGCTCCGTACAGCGTGAGCTTTGCCAGCTATGGGGACATCCTCGAGTCGGTGGAGCAGGACACCCCCGTCTGCACCCACCTAGCAGAGTCGGTGGCCGAGCACGAGTTCATCGCCAAGGGGACCGGGCCGTTCCGGGCCTTGCTCGAGAGCATCGGCGCGTGGGATCCGTCGACGTCTTCCGAGGTCGGCCGTGGCCGGACACCGGTTGAGCACCTGCGCCACTATCTGAGTTCCACCCCGATCGCGACGGTGCACTGCAATGACGTGTCAGCGACCGACCTTGGCCTGTTGGCCCACACCAAGGCCTCGATTCTCTACTGCCCCCGATCGTCGGTCTACTTCGCCGCCGAGCGCGACTTTGGTCCGCACCGCTATCGGGAGATGCTGGCGGCGGGTGTGACGGTGGCGTTGGGGACCGACTCAATCGTGAACCTCGACACGCCCGACCGGATCAGCGTTTGGGACGAGATGCGGCTGCTGGCACGGCGTGACGGGACCGATCCGGTCAAGCTGCTGGCGATGGGCACGGTGAACGGCGCGGCTGCGTTGCGTCGTGACAAGGCATTGTTTACCCTCGCCCGATTGGGGCCTCTTGCCGGATTGCTGGCGATACCCGTCCCGGAGGCGAACCGAACGGCCAACCCTTCCGAAATGCTGGAGGCCGCGCTCCGCGCCGACCGTTCATCAGGTGAGAACGGCGGACCGGAACTCGTGGCCATTGGTCGCGTATAATTGCGGCCAGACAGGAAGGATTCGCATTTGACAGGAATGTCCCGGCAGCTCGCCGCCCGTCCTTTGTTGGCAGTCACACTGCGCTCGCGGCGCGAGAATGGCCGCGCTGTAGCGACGGTGGGGGGTGAACGGTGAGCGCCAAGTGGGTTCGCAGTCAGCAGTGGGACAAAGAGCACCTGACCGGTGCGCTGACGCCGGTGCGTTGGCTGGTGCACACGTTCAGCACGATCACGCTCGCGGTGTTCTTGCTGATCGGCGTGGCGATCTACGGCGTGCTGGCGAGTGTGCCGATCGGGCTCATCGCGTTGGCGCCGACGTACCTCATCTATGGACTGACGCTGCTGATCACCGTCGGTCTTGTCGCGGGTTTGCCGGTCTGGGGGTTATGGCGAGCGGGGCGCGCGTGGTCGTTCGGCATGCGGTTCTCGCTGGCGATGATTGCCGGCGTTGCCCTCATGCTGGCAGCGGTGTGGGTGTGGTACACCGTCGGCTGGCCGGTGATGCGCTACGACGACACGAGCGGGCACGGGCTGCGCCTCTTTGCCGGGTTCGTCGAGCAGTACAAGGCGGTCTCGGTGCGGCGCACGCCGGCGCTGGAGATGACCGAGCTCGAGTTCTACGGCTGGTGGCCGCTCAAGGCCCTGCTGTTCCTGTTCGTGCTCAACATGATCGTCGCGACGGTGCGGCGCATCGAGTTCACGGTGCCGAACATCGGCGTGCTGACGGTGCACACGGGGATCGTCACGCTGGGCTTGGGGGCCGCGGTCTACTCGGTGGCCAAACAGGAAGGAGACGTGCTGCTGTTCGCCGGTCCTCCCGACCCGACGAGCAAGGGCGCAGCGCCGACGCTTGGTCCGATGGAGACGGGATTCTTCGACAACACCCGCGTCGTGCTCCGCGCGCGCCAGCGTCGCACCGACGAGGAACTCTTGAAGCGGAACCTCTCGCCCGACATCGGGTGGGACCAGCGTTCGCTCGTCGGGCTGCCGCGGTACAACGACTACAACCTTGACGTCGTCAAGACGCTCAACGAAGTCGCCACCGGCGAAGATCGTGGCGCGAGCTGTCGATCCAGATTCCCGACGCGATTCCCGCGGCGGCGCAGATCGTCGACCCGGATGTGCGGTTTCGGGTGATCGGCTACGCCGCGGCGGCGGAGCTCAAGCACGGCTGGGCCGAGGCCGTACCGGGCGCGGGCGGGCCGGAGCAGCCGGTGCGGTACGTGGACATGCTGACGACCTTGGACGGCAACATGCCGCCCAAGCGACGACGGCAAGGAGCGCTTGATGCAGACCATGGGCTTCATGCCCACGGTTCCTTCCGAGCGCGTGGTCGAGCTCGCGCGAGCGCTGAGCATCGAGTACCTGCGCGGCGTGAGCGATGACGCTGGGCCCAGCTCACCGCCGACATCCCGCTTCCCTCCGATTTGAACAAGCAGCCAGTCGGCGGGCTGATCGTCGACATTCCTGCGCAGGGCATTTCGCGCATGTACCCGGTCGAGCCGGGCTCGACGCTCTCAGTCGGCGGCTACACGATTGATTTCACCACGCTCACGCCGCGCCCGCCCTTCCCGATCATCACGCCGGGGTACGAGGGAGCCAGCAGCAGCGTCGCCGTTGTGCGAGTCACTCCGCCGGCCGCAATAAGCGGCGGCAAGGCGTACGACCGCTACCTCTATTCGCGCTTCCCCGAGCTCGCACAGGACCTGTCGACCACCGAGCTCAACGCGCGCGGCATGCCCGCACGCACCGCGGCGTCCAAGGACATCACCCTCACGTTCATCGACGCGACGATGGTGAACGTGGTGATGGATGAGCGTCCCGACGGCACGGTGCGCAGCTTCGTTCGCCTGCCGATGCCCAAGGGCGTCGCGGCGATGCGGTTCGACGGCCTGAAAACCGGCGACAAGTTGCCGGTGGGTCCGCAGCTCTCGCTGCGCCTCGGCAAGACAGTGCGCAACGTCGAGCACGTTGACGTGCCTGAGTCGGTCACCGGTCCCGAGCGCGAGAAGGACCTTGGCACGCATAAGCGGGCCGCGATCGCCGTTGAGGTCTCGAGCGCCGGCCGAACGGGTTCCCAGCCGTTTACCAAAGTGGTGTGGTTGCCGTTCCAGCTCTACCAGGGTGAGCGTGCTGGCGCCGAGGCGACCGCGATCACGCTTCCCGATGGGCGCGTGGTCGAGATCGGCTTCGGCCGTCTGTGGAGGCCGCTGCCGGGCATGGCGCTGCAGCTGGCCGAGTTCGAGATGTTCCCCTACCCGCACAGCACGCAGCCGCAGGACTTCCGCTCCGACCTGGTCGTCACCAAGTTCGACCGCGCGGGGACGATCGTCGCGACTGATCGCCGCGCAACCAGTCTGAATGAGCCGCTGCTCGAGTCGCCCTTCGTCTGGGACGGCGGGCGCAACTTCGCGTCCAACTCCGCCGCGTGGCTCGGCAGCGTGCTGGGCGACACCCGCTTCAAGTTCAGCCAGAGCGGCTGGGACGCGGGCGGCTGGACCGAGACCAAGGCGCGCGCCGACAAGGGCGAGCTGCCGCGCGCGTACGGCCGCTTCACGATCCTGGGCGTCGGCAACAACCCGGGCATCAAGATCATCGCGCTGGCGCGATCCTCACCTGCGCCGGCATTCCGTGGGCCTTCTATGTCAAGCCGTGGATGATGCAGCGCCGCAAGACCGCGCTCGCCCGGGCAGCGGCGGAGGGGAAGCTTCCCGCGCGTACAGCCAGGCCGTCAGTTGTGTCTGAGCCGTCTCTCGCTCCATCCCCGATGGAGGTCAAGCCATGACCCGATTCTCCACGCTCGTTGCGGTCGCGCTCGCGGCCGTTTCGCTCTGCACTGGTGTTCTGCGGGCACAGCCGGGTCCTGCCGGCAACGCTCATCCTCAGGCCGAACGCCTGGGTACCGAGAACATCACCAACCCGTTCGGCGCGGCGCAGAAGACGACGGTCGATCAGTCGGCCAAGAAGTCGTTCGCCGACGCGGTTGACTTGTCGCCGCTGCGCGACATCGCCGTTTACCACAACGGGCGCGTCAAGATTCTCGGCACGCTGGCGACCGAGGTGATCACCACGATCTGCGCCCGCAAGAACTTCTACGACGTGGTTCCCGAGCAGGTCAATGGCTCGACCAAGTGGCGCAAGGTGAACTACGACCCGTTGTTCACGTACTTGGACCTCTGCATCGATCCCGCGTTCTACGAAGACAAGGCCCTTATCGGGGTTCCCTTCCATCCGCTGCGGCGTGACATCCTCGAGCACGTGTGGGCCAACAGCGACAAGAGCGGTCGCACCGCCGCCGAGCTGGTCGATTCGTGGATGAAGCTCGGCCGCCTGACGCCCAAGATGGTCGAGGAGCAGTTCCGCGCCGGCGCGATCACGCCCAACGACGAGAAGGGCGGCGCTCAACCAGACCAAGGCCAACGCCATCCGCGATCTTGACGACGCGATGCGTGAATACATGGTCGCCCCCGCGACGCTCGTGCTCGTTCCGGCCGCCAAGGCCGAAGACCCGTGGCAGCACCTCAGCCAGCTCAAGCCCGACCACCCCGCCGCCGTCGCCGCTCGCAACCTTGGCGCCGCCTGGCGCAAGGGCGATGCGCCGGCTGCCAACGCCGCGATCAAGCAGCTTGCCGAAGAGCTCCCCAAGATCAACCCGCAGTCGTACCCGACCGCCAAGGCGCTCGCTGGAGTCGCTCTACAACCGGGCCCACTTCTTCGACTACGGCATGTGGCTCTACTGCTTCGCCACGATCTTCCTCATGCTCGCCTTCGGCACCGGCCGCCCGTGGCTGTCGCGCACCGGGCTCGCTCTGCTCATCGCCGCGGTCACGATGCACGCGCTGGGCTTCGGCATCCGCTCGTTCATCGCCGAGCGCTACAGCATCCAGAACCAGTTCGAGAGCATGACGGGCGTGAGCCTCTTCGCCGCGATCGTCGGCCTGGTGCTCATGGTCGTCCGCAAGCAGAAGATCTTCGCCGCGGCCGCCGCGGGCGTCGGATTCCTGGTGCTCATCGCGGCGACGCAGACGGGCATTCCCGGCAAGACGATCGCTCGCGAAGCGGCGATCCTCAACACCAGCGTGCTGCTGAAGTACCACGTGACGACGGTGCTGCTCAGCTACGGCCTGATCTCGCTCGGCTTCATCGTCAGCCTGTTCTATCTGGCGACGTACTACACCAGCCGTGCGCGGGCCGCGCGTGCCTCAGGCAGCGCGGCAATCGCGATGCCCGGCGGCGGAACGGTCGTCGTTTCGGCGGCGGCGCTCGGTGAGCCGGAGGCCGGCACGGTTGGTGGTGTCGGCGTGCACAAGGTACTCGCCGACCTCGACAAGGCGCAGCTCACGATCTTGCAGCTTGCGTTCTGGGTGCTGGGCGTGGGCATCCTGCTCGGCGCGTGGTGGGCTGATCACTCCTGGGGCCGCTGGTGGGGGTTTGACCCCAAGGAGATGTGGGCACTGGTGACGTGGATCGTCTACCTCATCGTCGTGCACGTGCGCGTCGCCGGCGCGGGGAACAAGGGCCTCAAGACCGCGTGGCTGAGCGTCGCGGGGTTCATCGCGATGCTGTGGTGCTATTTCGGCGTGAACCTGCTGCTGCCCGGCCTGCACGCGTACGCGTAAGAGATTTCACCACAGAGACACCGAGGCACAGAGAAAGGCACTTTCAAACACGGAGCACACGGAGCACACGGAGGACACGGAGAAAGACAGGAGAAGAGAGAGTTGGGAGGAGACAGCGGACGATTCTTGACGTTTCCACTGCCTTGCCGTTCATCTTCTCCTATATCGCCTCTCTGTCTTTCTCCGTGCCCTCCGTGTGCTCCGTGTTTCCGCCTGTCTCTTTCTGTGTCTCTTTGGTGAAACGGTCTTGAAGTCAACGCGTTGCTCAAAGTCGTTCTTCGCACGTGACGCCGACGCGGTCGCCCGCGATCTGCTCGGCTGCCTGCTCGTGCGCATCTATAAGGGCGAGCGCCTCGCCGGACGCATCGTCGAGACCGAGGCCTACCTGGGCGTGATCGACCAGGCCAGCCACGCCAGCAACAACCGGCGCACGCTCCGCAACGAGGCCATGTACGGCCCGCCCGGTCTCAGCTACGTCTACTTCACCTACGGCATGCACTTCTGCATGAACGTCTCGTGCAAAGCGAAGGACGACCCCGCGGCGGTCCTCATCCGCGCGCTCGAGCCGGTCGACGGGCTCGACACCATGCGCGACATTGCGCAGCGGCGCGAAGGGCACGTCCAAGATGAAGGATCTAGACCTTTGCCGCGGCCCGGCGCGGCTGTGCCAAGCCCTCGCCATCGGCCCCGAACTGAACGGTGTCGACACGCTCAAGAGCAAGGAATTGTGGTTCGAGCAGCCGAAGGAGCAGCTCCGCAAGGGCGAGCACGCCGGCGAGTCGGCCCGCATCGGCCTTGGGAGTAAGGCCGACGAGGGGGGGTGGACGCAGAAACCTCTCAGGTTTTTCGTGGTGGGTTCGGCCTTCGTCAGTGGGAGAACAACCCTCAACGCGGGATCAGTGGCCCCGAAGACGCGTGCTGGGCGATAGACTGTTGTTGTGACGGCACGTCCTCCATCCAGCCCTCAACCTCGCCCCCCCCGCCAACCGGCCTCGCCCGACTGGTCGGCGATCCGCGACCGCGCCAAGGCCTTCCCGCCGGCGGCTTTTGATTTCGTTCGCGACGGGCTCACCTATTCGGTGGAAAAACTGTCGGTGAAGAAGCAGGACCAAGCTGTTCCTGAGGACGAGGCGGTCATCGCCGCGCCGGGCGCAGCGGTGGTCACCCGCCACATCAGCGGACAGCAACTCTGCCTGGGCCTGCGCGACATGGCCCGCGAGCGCTACGGCATGCTCGCCCTGACGGTGATGCACCGCTGGGGCGTGCGCGCGACCGACGACTTCGGCGTCATGGTCTACGCCCTGATCGACCGCGGCGAGATGCGATCGAGTCTCGAAGACCGGTTCGAGGACTTCTCCAACCAGTTCGACTTCGGCGAGGCGTTCGCGGTCGGCGTTGGTGGCGCCAAGCGATAACACGTTTCGCGGCGTTTTCCGTCATCCCTTCGGATAGTCTTGGTCATGCCCGAAGGGACGGACAGACCGCACCCAGTTCACGCAGTTCCCCCGGGCGCCAGCCAAGCCCCGGCGGCGAGCGGTGGGAACAAACCCGCATTCTGGTCGCTTCATCTCTGGCAGATCCAGCCTGTCCGCGACGCGATGCTCATCGCCGCGGTCTTCGGCATCATCTACCTCGGCTACAAGCTCAGCGTTGTGACGGTTCCCATCCTGCTGGCGATGCTGCTGGCATACCTGATCGAACCGCTGGTCAAGTTCGTCACCCCGCCGCGCCACAAGTGGTTCACGCGGCGCGGCTTTGCGCTGCTGCTGATCTTCAGCACGTTCCTGCTCATCGTGATTCCCGCGGGCATCGGCCTGACGTATGGCGTCATGCAGGGCGCCGATTACGCGGGCAAGCTGAGCAAGAACATCCAGACGACGGTGGCCTCGGTCGAGAAGCCCGACGACCCCAAGCTGCAGAAAGACGTCGAGAACCTCGGGCCCGCATGGAGCGACATCCGCAGGCAGTTCCTCAAGCTGCGGGCAGAGCACCTGCGACAGCAGGCGATCGATAAGGGCGAGGCGGCGCCGGATACCGCGCCCGACAAGGTCGGCGCGACGATCTACCGGCTTGGAACGCAGGTCGCCGACTGGGTCAAGGAGAACGCCGACCAGATCGGCAAACAGGTGTTGTCGTCGGGTGGGAGTGCCGCGGCATTTATCGCTTCGTTGGCGGGGTCTGTCTTTCACCTGGGGTTCACACTCTTTCTGACCGCGTTCTTCTTCTACTTTTTCTGCACCGGCTGGGGAGGCGTGCTCGGTTTCTGGCAGAGCCTGATTCCCGAGAAGAAGAAGCACCGCACGCTTGAATTGCTGAGCAAGATGGACGCGGTGATCGCAGGCTTTATCCGTGGTCGGCTCACCATCTGCTTTCTTCTGATGGGGTGGTTCGCCCTCGGGTACTGGCTCGTGGGCGTGCCAGTGCCGCTGCTGATGGCGCTGCTCGCGGGCGTGCTCTCGCTCGCGCCTTATGTGCAGTGGGGGGCCATCCTGCTCGCGGCGTTCCTGATGAGCCTGAGCGTCGGCGGGCCGGGCGGCCCGCTCGGCGCGTGGGAGGCTAACTGGTGGTGGGCGATCGCCGGTCCGATCAGCGTGCACGCGGTCGGCCAGCTCATCGACGACTACATCCTCACACCCAAGATCCAGGGCGACAAGACCGGCATGGACGTGCCGACGATCCTCTTCGCATCGCTCGCCGGCGGCATTCTCGCCGGGTTCTACGGTTTGCTGCTGGCAATCCCCGTCGGCGCGTGCATCAAGATCCTGCTGCGCGAGGTCGTGTGGCCTCGCATCAAGGCTTGGGCCGACGGCCGCGCACACGATCCGCTCCCCGTCGCCGACGCCAAACGCGGATAATCTCCTCCGACTTCCGACTTCCGACTTCCGACTTCCGATGCCCCCCGACCCCGCCAAACTCGTCCGTCAGAACGCACTCGGTGCCGCCCTGCTCGGCATCGACGCCGTCCCGGCGTTCTCGCGCTCCGCAGCCCCAGACCCCGAGGCCGCCAAGCGCACGCCGCCGACCGACGCGTCGCCCGACGTCGCCGAGTATTCCGACTCACCGCAGAGGAAGGCGCTTGAGAAGGTGCGCGAGCGGTATCTGGCCGACGCGCCGCACAAGGCCTTCGGCTACACGTTCAACAAGCTGGTCTTCGGCGAGGGCGACCCGCAGGCGAAGCTCATGTTCATCGGCGAGGCGCCGGGCGCCGACGAGGACCGTACTGGTCGGCCGTTTGTCGGCCGCGCGGGTGCATTGCTGAACAACATGATCAAGGCGATGGGCCTGCGTCGGCAGGACGTCTATATCGCCAACGTGCTCAAGGTCCGCCCGCCCAACAACGCGACGCCCACCCACGACGAGCGTTCCGCCTCCGCGCCGTACCTCTTCGACCAGGTCGCCGCGATCCGCCCCCAGGTCATCGTCACCCTCGGCCTCCCCGCCAGCCAGGTCGTGCTCGCCAGCGAGCAGTCGATGGGTCGCCTCCGCGGCACGTGGGCCGAGTTCCGGCACCCCAAGAACGCCGACGTCGTCATTCCGGTCATGCCCACTTACCACCCGGCCTATCTCCTGCGTGCGTACACGGCGGAGAACCGCAACATGGTCTGGAGCGATCTGAAGAAGGCGATGGAACGACTGGGTACCAAGCCGGGTCAGCAGGGTTGAATACGAACTGCCGGCGAGCTGCGCCGGCGATCATCCCCCCGGTTTCAGCGATCTGAATGGCCCTCGCCTAGGTGGTTTTCCGGGTTGCGCCATTTTTCAGGATTCCGGCAACCGGCCACTTTTACGAGTCGTATCGACTGCTGTCACGCAGGTATCGTCCCGCGTGGCACGTAACGATCGCCAGTTTTCACCAGTACCCCCACGAGACCCGGTGCCGGACAACGTGTTCGGCGCTGGGTTTTTTTACGTACTCTCCACATCCGTATAGCGGTCGCGAGTTGTCGCTGGCCGCGTTCGCGATAGACTGGTTCAGAAGAACCCCATTTGGGGGTTCTCGTGCCGGTCGATCGGAGGAGAGGTTATGAGCACCCGGTTTCTCGTTGTGCCTGTCGCGGCGGTCATTGTCGGCGGAGCTGCGGTCTTTGGTGGCGGCGGAGGCGGAGGGTGCGTGGCGCCGAGCGTGCCGGTGGGTGAGCGCGGCTTTGCCGTGTGTCCCTACGGGCAGGCTCATCTGACAGTGCAGGCGACCGGGACGGACGTTCACTACCAGTGGCGGCGGTATCCGCGGTTTGGGCCGGGCGTGGTGGCGATCCCCAACTCCGACAGTCCGACGCTCACGATCGACATGGCGTTCCCCTCCGACGCGGGCAAGTACGACTGTGTCGTGTTCAACCTGTGCGGCGTCGCGACGACGCCGATCTACCGGCTCGCGGTGCTCGCGGCCGACCGGGGAGGTCCGGGCGGCGCTCAGGGGGCTGACGGCACTCTTGGCAACGACGACTTCATCGTGTTCATCAGCGAATTTTTCGCGATGGATGCGAGGGCCGACGTCGGCGCCGCCGGCGGCGTCTCGCTGCCGGACGGGCTCTACGACAACAACGACTTCATCTCGTTCATCAATCTGTTCTTCGCGTATCCGAATTGTCCGTAAGAGCCTTGTGCGCGAGCACAAGAAGTTCGCGGCGTACCGCGTACCGTCAAAAACAAAGCCGGCGTCGATCCTGATCGACGCCGGCTTGCTTGTTAGTCAACGCAGGCTTCTTGTGCTTGCGCACAAGGCTCTTATGCCATCGACGCGGCCATGCTGGTGACCATGGTGGTCCCCTGCTGGTCCATCGAGGCTGAGTAGTTGAACACCTTCACGTCCTTCGGCTCGGTGATCAGCAGCGTCGCCACGATGTTGCCGGTGCTGCACCAGCGCGTGGGGTTCTGCTGCCAAGCCATCGCGGCGAGCAGCTCGGGCACGCGCTTGTTGGCGATGTGGTTGATCAGCTCGTTATCGTGCTTGAAGACGTTGTTGCGGGCCTCGGTCGCCTGCTCGGTTTCGCCCGCGAGTGCGACCTGGTCGCCGAACGCGGGGCCGACGTGGGAGAGGTCGGCGGATGAAATCACCAGCGTTTTGCCGGGAAGAGACGCGATCGTCTCCTTCATCGCCTTGACGAACGGGTCGAGCGCCACGCCGTTGCCGTCGTAGCTCTCGCCGTTCTTCACGGCCGGATCGTGGATGAGCGCCGAACACCTTGGGGTACTTGCCGTCGGCGCCCTGCCCGAAGACGTGCTGGATCCAGGGGATTTGCAGCTCGATCGAGTGCTCGCGCTCGTGGTCGAAGCGGTGCTCGAAGAGCTTGTCGCCCAGGCGGGACTTGAGGCCTTCGACGACGGCGCTGTCGACCTCGCAGGTGCCAAGGGGCGTCTGGTATCCCTTGTCGCAGCCGCAGACGCCCGTGGAACGCCCGAAGTGGTTGGTGCCGAGGATGATCACGCGGTCGGGCCGGTCGACGACGCGGAGGCGCCCGTAGATCGAGCCGTAGTTGTTCCAGCCGCGCCCGTAGTCGAGGTGCGGCGCGATGATCGCCTTGGGCAGCTCGTTGAGCGAGGGGTCCTGCGCGGTCTTAAGCGACTCGCTGATGAACTCGTCCATCACTTCGCGCAGGCGCTTGACGCCGAAGGCTTCCTTGTCGGCGTCGGGCATTTCGGCGGTGAGCTGGCCCTTCTGCTGGCCGTCGGCGACTAGTGCATCGATGAACGCCGCGGTCGAAGCGGGGGGCAGGACGGGCGACGCGTCGAAATCGGCGCGCATCTTTGCGAGCAGCCCGTCGAAGGTCGGGCCTTCGAGCAGGCCCGCGTCATCGAGCTGGGCGACCAACTGCTCGACGAACGGCCGATTGAGGCCCTTGCCGACCTGCTGCACGATCTGGTCCAGGTCGCGGCTCCCGTCCATCAGCGGCAGGATGATCTGGACAGCCGGCACCACCACGCACACCTTGTCCGACACCTGGGTGGCGTCGGAGAGGCCGAGCATGTCCACCACCTTGCCGTCGGGCGTCTGGGCCCGGGCCGGAAAGCCACGGACCGCCCGGAGTCGGGGTTTTTGCTGATGCGGGGCGGCGGGGTTGAACGGGGGAGGAGGGGTCTGCTGGAAGCTCATAGGGGGGTGATGATAGTGGTCGGACTGTTCGTCGCCCGGCTTTGGTGCGGGATTCATCCACCAGTACGCGGACCAGCCGGCCGGGATCGATGAGGGCGTGATCAAAACTCGTCTGAACCCAACGCGCGGCCTATCATCTCGGCCCTGCCCGGAGCCGGTTGGCTCTGCGCTGGGTTCGGAGTTTCGCCATGATCGACTCGCTCAAGGCCGGCCAGAACGTCAAGTGCACCGTCACCATGATGCCGCGCGCCTCCGGCCGCTCCAAGACCATCGAGCGCCTCATGCGTCTCGACCCTGTGAACAAGAAGGGCCTGGCCAAGGCGTACCACAAGCGCCAGCTCAACTGGCAGACCAAGAACCGCGGTAACCGCGACTGGGTCATGCGCGAGACGTGCGGCAAGATCGTCCGCGTCGCCAAGGGCGCCACGTGGACCATGCCGTTCGATTTCTCGATCGCCGCCGACCTCAAGGCTGTTGAGAAGTACATCAAGCTCGAGAAGGCCTGAGCCTTTTCGGCCGAACAGTTGATTCAGATCGTTCCGCGGCTCATGCTTCCGGCATGAGCCGCGTTCTTTTGCCGTCGTTCTGGGCCTTTCCGCCACCCTCGGAGCCTGCGGTGGCAAGGACAAGCCCGCCGAAGAACCGACGCAAGGCCAGACGCCGCCGGCCAAAACGCCCGATGCCACGTACACCGTGCGCGGCGAGGTGTCGGCACTGCCGGTCGCCGGCGACAAGCGGACCGAGTTCCGGGTGCATCATGAGGCCATTCCCACGTTCAAGGACAAGGACGGCAAGATTGTCGGCATGCACTCGATGACCATGGAGTTCCCCCCTGCTAAGGGGGTCGATCTCTCCAAACTCAAGAAGGGCGACAAGGTTTCCGTCACGTTCAGCGTCTGGTGGGGAACAACCCCGCCGTGGCTGGCCGTAAAGGTGGAGAAGCTGCCGGATGACACCAAGCTCGACTTCGGTGCTTCGAAGGACAAGCCCGCCAAGTAACGAGAACCAGCCGAAGGTCGGCCAAGTCCAAATGCAAAGTTCGTGGGATGAGTGGAGTAAGGGCTTGAAAGTCCGGGGGGTTCTCGTTGAAATGGTCCTCCCGTGGGGCCAGTGGCATTGACGGCGGCAAGGTCCGCCGGTCTCCTCCCCCGGGGGTCAACACGGAAGAGTGGGAACCTGACGGTACTGGACACGTAACCTATTGACAGCACGGGGTTTGCGCTTAGGCGCGGCGGCGGGCTTCGGCCCATGGTCTGCGCCGGTGAGCCGCGAGCCCTTGATTACCGGCCCATAAGGGCCTTGGAGCAGGCATGGCAGGCAACGCAAGTTGGGGCGTCGAGATCGGATCGGGCGCGCTCAAGGCGGTGAAGGTCGTTCGCGATGGCGAGAGCGTTCGCATCGAGGACTTCGTCGTCATTCCGCACAAGCGCCGATTGAGCGCGCCGGAGATTGATCCCAAGGAAGCCGCGCGCGTTGCGCTCGGCACGCTCATCAGTCAGCACGACCTGGGCAAGGCGACGGTGGCGATCAGCGTCCCCGGCGCACAGAGCTTCGCGCGCTTTGCCAAGCTGCCGCCGGTCGACAAGAAGAACCTGGTCGACATCGTCAAGTTCGAGGCGATGCAGCAGATCCCGTTCCCCATCGACGAGGTGCAGTGGGACTACCAGACGTTCGTCGCGCCCGACTCGCCCGACGTCGAGGTCGGCATCTTCGCGATCCGCACCGAGAGCGTGAACGAAGTGCTCCACGGCTGGACCGACGTCGGCGTCACGCCCGACATCCTCACCCTCAGCCCGCTGGCGGCGTACAACGCGATCGCCTACGACCAGAATTTCAGCGACACCACGGCCGGCACGGTGATCCTCGACATCGGCACCACCAGCAGCGACCTGATCGTCGCCGAAGCGGGCCGCCTGTGGATTCGCACGTTCCCCATCGGCGGTCACAACTTCACTGAGGCGCTGGTCACCGCGTTCAACACCAGCTATATGAAGGCCGAGCGCCTCAAGGCCGAGGCCGAGAGCAGCCCGCACGCCCGGCACATCCTGCAGGCGATGCGCCCGGTCTTTGCCGACCTGGCCGCCGACGTGCAGCGTTCGATCAGCTACTACACCAGCACTCACCGCGACGCCAAGCTCACGCGACTGGTCGGTCTAGGCGCCACGTTCGAGCTGCCGGGCCTGAAGAAGTTCCTCAGCCAGCAGTTGGGCATGGAAGTCAGCAAGCTCGAGAAGTTCCAGCGCGTTACCAAGGTCGCCGGTGACCGCGAGTCGACGTTCCAGAGCAACGCCTCGCAGCTCGCCACCGCCTTCGGCCTCGCGCTGCAGGGCGTGGGCAACGAGATCATCGACGCCAACCTGATGCCCATGACCGTGGTCAAAGAGGCGATGTGGCGCGAGAAGACCAAGTGGTTCACCGCCGCGGCCGTGCTCGCGCTGCTTGCGGGCGGCGCGATGTTCATCCGTCCGCTGCTGGCCAACCCGGGCGTTGATCCGGCGGTGAAGAAGTCGATCGACGACACCCGCGCCGAGCTGACCAGGCTCAAGGGCGCATGGCAGGGCGTCGAGGCCGAGTACAAGCCCGACACCCGCGCCGTCGGTTTGCTGCAGTCGTTCGAGGGGCGCGCCGTCATTCCGATGATCGTCGATGACATGGGCAAGATGCTCAAGTCTGCGCTTGACAAGAGCGGCGGCGCCGATATCGAGTTCAAGCAGTTCGACACGGCGTATATCGCACCCGGCGGCAGCGCCGGCGGGGCGCCGACTGATCCCAACGCGGCCCCCGGCACCACTGCGGCCGCGCCGGGCGCTCGCGGCGTTGTTCGCGCCACGCTGCGGTTCACAATCAATCGCGACGTCACGACGGGCGACCAGCTCGTGCAGAACGAGCTGCAGGGGTGGCTGAAGAAGAACGAGAAGCTCCACAAGGAGTACGACATCTCCAACGTGTCGTGGACGTTCCAGTCCACCGGCACCGAGGGTGGCGAGCAGGCCAACCCCAACGGCGGCGGCGCCGGTGGCGTCGGTCCGGGCGCGGGCAACCCCGGCGGCCCGGGGCGCAACCCCGTCGGTCCTGGCAGCGGCCGTCGCGGCCCGGCTGGCGCGGGGGGTGATCGTCCGCAAGGGTTCCCGCCGCCTCCGCCGCTCAATGGAAACAGACCTCCGTTCGGTGGTGGGGGAGGTCAGAACGGCGGAGCAGGCGGAAGCGAGGACGTTGAGAAGCTCGCGCCGTTGCCTGCGATCGGCGCACCTGCGCCGGGCGGCAGCGTGACTGAGTATGTGATCACCTGGGATTCGGTGCTGAAGGAGGCCGGCAAGTGAGCAAGAGCAAGATGGACTCCAAGGCGCTGATGGCGTGGGTCAAGAGTCGTTGGTCGCTGGTCTTCTTCGCGGCGGTGGCGCTGCTGCTGGTGCCGGCGATGGTCTACTTCGGCCTGGGCATGGCCGAGTCGAAGCACGCTGCGTTCGAGAAGCAGGTGCAGACCGACGCCGAGCCGTTCCGGTCGCCGACGGTCACCTACTCGGTGCCGAGCCTCACCTCGGCAGAGAAGATCGCCGAAGTGCCTCACGCCCCCAACGAGGCGATGAACACGGCGTACAAGACGGTGCGCGATGCGCAGCAGGCCGCAGCGGCGGGCGTCGTCTCCGAAGCGGTGAAGCACAATCAGGGCGAGGGTGACCGCGAGCACAAGCCGCTGCTGGACGGGTTCTTCCCCAACGCGGGCGTGACGAACGTCGCGATGGCCAAGCAGTTCCGGCGCGTCTATGTCAGCGACGCCGCTAAGGCGCTGCTGGCGATCATCAACGCCAAGGACCCGGTGCCCGCCGGCCAACTGGTCGACAAGCTGCGCGAGCTTGAGCGCAACTTCCTGTCGCGCGAGCTGGGCTCGGATCAGAACGAAGGCCGCGGCAAATTGAGCGAGGACAAGAACAAGGCGCTGGACAAAGAGATGGTCGATCTGCGCCTGAACGAGTACAACCTCTGGGCGCAGAAGGCCAGCGTCTACGCCGGCATGGAGATCTTCAACCTTCCCCCCGTCGTCGAGGCCAACACGCCGACGCCGCAGGAGCTGTGGGACTGGCAGGTTCAGTACTGGACCATGCAGGACGTCATGCACGCTGTCGCCACGGTGAATGCTCCGGGCAAGGACCAGGGCATTCCCGGCAGCGTGGTCAAACGCATCGAGAAGCTGACGATCGACGCCGACCCCGCCCTCGGCGGCGGGCCCGCGGCTCCGATGGACCCCAACGCTCCGCCCCCCGTGCCTCCGGTCGCCGGCGCTCCGACGGCCGACGGTGCGCCCGACTTCACCCGGTCGTTCACCGGGCACAAGAGCGGCGGCCTGTTCGACGTGCGCACCGCGACGCTTGTCTGCGTCGTGCGCACCAAGGACATCCCCAAGTTCTTCGACGCGCTTGCCGAGAGCAACATGCTCACCGTCACCAGCGTGGTGTTCAACAAGGTCGACGTTGCGGCCGATCTGAAGTCCGGCTACTTCTACGGCGACGGCGAGCATGTCACCCGCGCCACCATCGGGCTCGAGGCTCTGTGGATGCGCGAGTGGACCAAAGAGAAGATGCCCAAGGAGGTCAAGGTCGCCCTCGGCCTTGAGGCCGCCGATCCCAACGCCGCGCCTGCGCCGGGCGCCAATCCCGCGGCCAATCCCCCGACGGTTCAGCCCGCAGGCCGTCGCGCCGGCGGCGCAGCCGGCGGTTGATCCGCGTCGCACGTTTCACCGTTTCGCTCGAATCAATAACGAACCAAAGCCCGTCTCCCCGCGCCACTCATGGAACGCGGGGCCAACCAAAGGGTGGTCCATATGGCAGTCAGAGGCATCAACCCGCTTGAGAAGCACGTCGAGAAGATCTTCCTTGCTCTCGCCGCCGCCGGTCTGACCGGCGTGGTGGCGTGGCAGGTGGCCGGCGGCTCGGGCACCGTGAAGGTGAACGGCGCCGACGTGCAGGCCGACCAGGCGTACGCGTCGCTCGAGTCGAAGGCCAAGACCCTTCAGACCCAGATGCGCGATCCCAACCCGCCGCTGAGCGACAAGCTCAAGGGCCTGGTCGATCCGCGCGAGGCGTTCAAGAAGAACCTCGCGGCGAACGTCGCACCCAGCAAGCAGCTCGACTATCAGCCCAACGGGCCGAAGATTGCAGTTGGCGGCATTAACAGCCCCACCGACGGCAACTACGCCGTGCCCAATCTGCCCGCCTCGATCAAGCCGATCGCTCACGCGTTTATGTCGACGGTGAGCGAGGCGGAGATCGCCGCGTATCCCGAGCTGGCCAAGTACATGCCGGCCAAGGCGCCGATGGACAAGGCCGCGGTGAGCGTGCAGACCACAATCGACCCCAAGGCGATCCGCGCCTGCGCTCGAGCAGGACCCCGACGGCGCGGGTCCGCTGCAGGCGCTGCTCCGTGCGTGGTGGGACAAGACCGAGGTGGTCGCCGTCGAGCTGGTGCGTCAGGAGATGCAGGCCGACGGATCGTGGGGCGGCGAGTCCGCGACGCCCGCGCTTCCGGGCCGCTCGAACTTCGCGCCTGCGCTCGCGTCATCTGAGCTGAACGGCGCGTCGTTGACGCAGATCGTCAACGACGCGGCGAACTCGTTCGACGACGTGCTGCGCCCGCAGTGGTACCGGCGCACGAGCTGAACGGCATGTACGCCGGTGAGGCATGGCAGGAGCCGACGCAGGCCGGTGCGAACACCGGTGGTGTGGCGAACCAGGGGCAGGCCGATGGACAGCGCAAGTTGCGCGACGTCAACGACGAGATCAGCCGCATTGAGAAGGCGATCGAGAACCTGAACAAGCAGCCCGCGCCCCGCCCGCCCGCTGGTGGTGGCGGCGGTCTGGGTGGCGGCGGTGGTGGCGGCGGCAAGCGTCCGGGTGGCGGCGGTGGTGGTGGAGGCGGCGGTGGTGGGGCGGCTCCGCCCCCCAAGGTCGATCCCAAGGAAGAGCAGCTGAAGCAACTCCAGCGTCGCCTCGAGGACGCCAAGCGCCGCAAGCTCGAACTCGAGAAGCAGCTCGGCGGCGGCGGCAACACGAACGCCGGTGGCGAGACCAAGCCCGCCGTGCGTGAGAACGACCTGAGCGTACTGCTCTCCTCGAGCGGTCCGATCAACGTCTGGCATCACGACATCGATGCCAAACGCGGCGCAACGTATCGCTACCAGCTCCGCATCAAGGTGAGCAACCCGCTCTACAACCGCGCGACGCAGTTGAAGGAGAACCAGGCGATCGCCAAGAGCCCCACGCTCACGATCCCCTGCGCCGACTGGTCCGACCCTGTGCGCGTCGACGACGAGGTGTACTGCTTCATCACCGGCGCCAACTCGGGCGCCAACAACCCTGGCGGCACGGGCCTTGGCACCGCGCAGGCGAACCTCCTCTTCTTCACTTGGGGCTACTGGCGGAGCGACGTGGTCACGCTTGAACCCGGTGACGGCATGGTCGCGCCTGGAAGGTGCCCGACGAGACCAAGCTCGCCGCAGCTCCCGCTGCTCCGGTGCCCGCTGCGCCAAACGCTCCTGCCGGCGGCGGTGCGGGCGGCGGCGGACGTCGCGGTCCGGCCGCGGCTGGTGGCGGTGGTGGTGTTGCTCCTCCCCCTGCGAACCCCGGGCAGAACAACGCGCCGGCCGGCACGCCTCTGCCCACCAAGGAGGTCACCCGCGAGCGCGACGCGTTCCTGCTCGACGTGGTGCAGAACCCGGTGTCGCACACCAACCCCGGTAGCAAGACTCCGATCTTCAGCTTCCTGGCGTTGATCCGCGATGTGGACAAGTCGATCGTCGCCCGCGATCCGGATGACGACAAGAACAGCCCGCTGTTCGCCAGCTTGATGGAGAGCGTGTCCAAGGGTCACGACCAGCTCGCCGGTCACGGTGTGTCGGCCCAGCCGGGCGGGAACGTGCCGAACCAGCCCCCGGTTCCGCCCAATGCTCCGTTGCCTCCGCCGGGTCAGATGAACCCGGGCCGCGGCGGCGGCTGATGCTCCTGCCGTTTGCCTGAACGGCTACGACTTGAATTTGGCATAGCGTACAACAACCAAACACCCGCTTCGGAAGTGAATCCGAGGCGGGTTTTTCGTTAAGAAAGGCCGTTTTTGCCGGTCAACACGTGGATACCCGGTGGGAAAAGTGTGGCATTGCCCGGGCCATCTGAGACCGATGGACATTTTTGGTCACACGTTCTTGACCGTGCGGGGGCGCTGTCTATCATCTTGACCCGCCAGCGAGAGCTGGAGGGGCCGACCAGAAGCGATTCTGGAAGGAAAAAGCGGGATGGCCGGTACTGACCGACCCTGCCCCGCAACGCTGATCAGGCCGCAAGGTTTGAAAGGCAAGGCTTGTTTGACAACCGGAAAGCGATGGATGGCGCATGCGGCGTGAAACCTCTCATGGAGGTGGAGCGGCCGGATGTGCGAATCGAATGCCGAGAAATCGAGCGTTTCGAAAGAAACAAAGTGTCTCTATGAAGAGACAGGCGAGTCAAAGCAAGTAAGCAAGAACGAAATCGTGCTCAATATCTGATTGGGGTCAACCTGGTGAAGCGTGCAAGCGCGGCGCTGGGTTGGCGTGATCAATCAAGGGCACACGGTGGATGTCTTGGCGTCAAGAGACGATGAAGGACGTATGAACCTGCGATAAGCCCAGGGGAGTTGGTAACAAAGCATTGATCCTGGGATTTCCGAATGGGGCAACCCAGCCGTAAGGCTGCCGCTGGCTGAATGCATAGGCCAGTGTGCGTGAACGTGGAGAACTGAAACATCTCAGTACTCACAGGAAAGGAAAGCAACAGCGACTCCGTTAGTAGCGGCGAGCGAACGCGGATGAACGAGTATGCGAGCGAACGCCCTGGAATGGGCGGCCGAAGAAGGTGAAAGCCCTGTAGTCGCTACCTCGGGATGGCTTCAAGTAGTTTCGGTCTCGTGAAACCCGGAACGAATATGGGGGGTCCACCCTCCAAGCCTAAGCACTCCTTGACGACCGATAGTGAACCAGTAAGGCGACTGAAAGATGAAAACAACCCGAACGCGGGTGTGAAAGAGAGCTGAAACCGTGTGCTTACAAGCGGTCGGAGCCACGCAAGTGGTGACGGCGTACCTTTTGCATAATGGGCCTGCGAGTTGGTCTGTACGGCGAGCCTAAGCGCGTAACGGCGCGGAGGCGGAGCGAAAGCGAGTCTGAAATGGGCGACAAGTCGTACGGGCTAGACGCGAAACCTAAGTGATCTACCGTTGGCCAGAGTGAAGGGCGGGTAACACCGCCTGGAGGCTTGAACGCGTGAACGTTGAAAAGTTCTGCGATGAGCTGACGGGAGGACTAAAAGTGTAATCAAACTGGGAGATAGCTCGTTCTTTCCGAAATACCTTTAGGGGTAGCCTCGTGTAATGTTGCTGGGGGTAGAGCGACTGGATGGACTTAGGGGCCTACCCGGTCACCTGGTCCAACCAAACTCCGAATACCAGCAATTAAACACGGGAGAAAGACGTTGAGTGACAATATCCAACGTCAAGAGGAGAAAAATCCAGACCGCCGGCTAAGGCCCCGAAACAACGCTAAGTTCTAAAGGAAGTCAGAGTGCTGTGACATCCAGGATGTTGGCTTAGAAGCAGCCACCATTTAAAGAGTGCGTAACAGCTCACTGGACGAGGATTCTGGCGCCGATAATTATCGGGAATAAGCGTTGTGCCGAAGCCGCGGACTCTATATGAGTGGTAGGAAAGCGTAGCACGGGCAGTGAAGCGGGACCGGAAGGCACCGTGGAGCGCGTGCTAGTGAGCATGCAGGCTTGAGTAACGATAAAGCAGGTGAAAATCCTGCTCGCCGTAAGCCCAAGGGTTCCTGGGGAAGGTAAATCCGCCCAGGGTTAGTCGGGTCCTAAGTCGAGGCTGAACAGCGTAGACGATGGCAATCAGGTGAATATTCCTGAACCAACCCCTCTGTAAACGGATCTGTGGACTCAGCGGGACTGTCAGATGTCCAGGCCGTATGGCCGATGCTGGGAAAGTGGGTTCCAAGAAAATGAGGGATGCCCGTACCAAAACTGACACAGGTGGGCGAGGCGAATAGCCTCAGGCGCTCGAGAGAACGGTCGTGAAGGAACTAGGCAAGTTAACCCCGTAAGTTCGCAAGAAGGGGGCCCTACCCGCAAGGGAGGGCGCAGAGAAAAGGCTCTGGGAACTGTTTATCAAAAACACAGCTCTGTGCTAACTCGGAAGAGGATGTATACAGAGTGACGCTTGCCCGATACCGGAATGTCAAGAGAGTGGGTTAGAGCAATCAAAGCTCGCGATCTAAGCACCGGTGAATGGCGGCCGTAACTATGACGGTCCTAAGGTAGCGAAGTTCCTTGTCGGGTAAGTTCCAACGCGCATGAATAGCGTAATCACTGGAGCACTGTCTCCACGACCGACTCGGTGAAATAGAAGTGGCGGTGAAGATGCCGCCTCCCCGCAGCAAGACGGAAAGACCCCGTGGACCTTCACTGCAGGTTTTTATTGGTCACGAGCATACTCTGCGTAGCATAGGTGGGAGCCTTTGACCTTCAGGTTTCGGCTTGAAGTAGGCAACAAGTGAAATACCACCCTGAGCACGTTTGTGGCCTAACCATGACACCCTTGAATCAGGGCATGGGACAGTGGAAGCTGGGCAGTTTGACTGGGGCGGTCTCCTCCAAAAAGGTAACGGAGGAGTGCAAAGGTCGGCTCAGCACGGATGGAAACCGTGCCAAGAGTGCAAGGGCACAAGCCGGCTTTACAGCGAGTTCGACGGAACGAGCTGTCACGAAAGTGGGCCCTAGTGATCCTGCGATCCCGTGTGGAAGGGTCGTAGCTCAACGGATAAAAGGTACCCCGGGGATAACAGGCTGATCGCGCCCGAGCGTCCATAGCGGCGGCGCGGTTTGGCACCTCGATGTCGGCCCATCACATCCTGGGACTGAAGGCGGCCCCAAGGGTTCGGCTGTTCGCCGATTAAAGTGGTACGCGAGCTGGGTTCAGACCGGCGTGAGCCAGGTCGGTCCCTATCTGTTGTGGGTGTTGCAAGCTTGAGAGGAGTCAACTTTAGTACGAGAGGATTGGGTTGGACGTACCCCTGGTGATCCAGCTGCACTGCTAAGTGCACCGCTGGGTAGCTACGTACGGCAGGGATAACCGCTGAAAGCATCTAAGCGGGAAGCCCCCCTCGAAACTAGGCTTGCTTGAGACCCCTTGAAGACCACAAGGTTGATAGGACGCGCGTGCAAGGACAGAGATGTCCTCAGCGGAGCGTTACTAACGGTCGATGATCACGCCAACCTTCCGCCGAAGGCTTCATGCCCAAGGCCGGTTGGCTCAAAGAAAGATATAACACGAGTAGTTCTCGCAGCTTGCCACTCGCAGGCTCGATTGAACAGCTTCGATTCGACGGCCCGTTCCCATGCTGTGGGACGGTGCCGGCCATCCATCACTATCCGGATAAACGTCCGGTTGTAGCGAAAGCTGCATCCGGGTTTTTCGGTGACCACAGGCAAAGGGAAACACCTGTTCCCATCTCGAACACAGCAGTTAAGCCTTTGCCGCCGATGATACTGCATAGCGGGAAAGTAGGTCGTCGCCGAGCTTTGACCCCGATCAGGTAAACCTGGTCGGGGTCTTTTTATTTTTGCGTTTCGGCCGTTTGCGTTTTGACCGCTCGCATGGCAAACGCCGCCTTTCTCATCCAGTTGCTCTTAGGCGTCGCCGCCGCATTCGGTGGACGATGGCTCGGCGGCAAACCCCGCAACGTCTGGATTACCGCAGCGATGATCGGCGCCGCCGTGGCGTTGGGTGTGCTGGCGACGCGCTTCTGGCCGGTCACGGCAGTTCACACGCTCGGTGCTCCTTTGACCGCTTGTATTGAGGTGACCGCCTGGGGCATTCCGACTGTGCTGGTGTTGGCGATCGGTTCGCGGCAACTCCCCCGCGAGCGTGACCGCCGCGCCATGTGGCTGCTGGTCGCTCTCGGCGGCGGCTTCGCGATCAAATCAGGCCTCTGGATGATCACACCGCCGCTGCGGCCGGCAGGCCCCGTGAACATGCAAAACGGCGTCTGCCGGCAGACGTCCGACGCCACCTGTGTGGCGGCCTCGATGACGACGATGCTCTTCGCTCACGGCGTCGACACGACCGAAGAGGAGATGGCCTCGCTTGCCATGACTGATTCCGGCGGAGCCAGTGAAGCCCGTGCGATCTGGGCGTTACAGCGCAGACTCGCTGCGACGTCGTGGCGTCCCGAATATGGCACGATGGACGTCGCATCACTCGCCGCGGTGCCCAAACCGTGCATCGTCACGCTGCGCTGGGGCCTGCTTGTGTCGCACATGGTGGCGGTGATGAGCATGGACGAAACCACCGTCACGCTGGGTGATCCGCTCGCCGGCGTCCGTGTCGTCACGCGCGAACAGTTCGCTCAGGACTGGCGCGGCCGCGCTATATGGCTCAAACGAGACGGACAGTAATTCACGCGCCCCGCCATGTTCTTCTCCGCCGCTGCGCGTGCACCCGGCGAGGGGTTTTTCTCGTATCGTCACGCATGAACCTCGTGCGTGGATGGGCGGCAGGCTCCGTGCTTGCCGTCGTGGTGTGTCTGTTTGCCCTTGTTTCTACCGCCTTTGCTGACGGAAAGGTCTTCCGGCAGGCCGTCGCCACCGTGCCGATGGTGGATCAGGAAGCGATCATCGCCTTCAAAGACGGTGTGGAAGTCCTCGCAATCCGCACCAGAGCCGATGCGCACGCGGCTGGCGCGGAGCCGTTGGCCTGGGTCGTGCCGGTTCCCGGTCCGGCGGCGCCTGAACTGCTCACGACCACCGAAGGCGCTTTCGCCACTGCTCGCGCCATCACTCAGCCGCGACTTCTCAACGACCGCCTCGACTGGATCGGCCCGACGATCCTCGTCGGCAGCCTGCTGCTCTTCTGTGCCGTCGCCGTCGACCGCCTCAACCCTGGCGTGCCGGCGTGGCAGCGCAAGACGATGTCGGTGATCCTGCTCTTCATCGGCCTCTCCTGCTGCGGCGTGCTGTCGCTGCCGACGCTGGGCCGCTCTCGCTCGAGCACGGGCCAGCCGGCGCATCTTCCGGGGTCGAGGTGCTCAAGTCTCAGCGGATCGGCACACTCGACGTCTCCGTCGTGCGAGCCAGCGGGCTCGACAACGGGAAGGGGCTCGCCGAGTGGCTCCAGCGTGCCGGGTGCGCGGTCCCGCCCGCGGCCCAGCCTGTCATCACCAAATACGCCGCCGAGGGTTGGGTCTTCGTCGCAGCCAAACTGGCGCCGGGTCCCAGCTCCGCTCGGCTGGAGCCCACCCCGCTTGTCATGCGTTTTGAGGCTGAAAAACCTGTCTATCCCATGCGTCTGACCGGCGTCGACAACGGCCCGCTCGCTCTCGACCTGACCGTCATCGCTGAAGGGACAGCTTCCGCCGCAGGTCTTGCGATCACGCGTTCATCACCCGCCGCCGCGCCGAGCCAGTCCGATCCCCCCGCCGACGCAGTGCGGCTTGATCACGCGGGCTTGGCATCACTGGCGAACCTCGCGGGCAATCCTCCGTGGATCACGCGCCTGAGCGGTACGCTCTCTCCGGCTCAGCAGCAGGTGGACATGGCCTTGAACATCGGCGGTCGCGCACGCATAAGCGAGTCGCTGTGGACGCCGGGCGCCGCGGCGTCGCTCGGCGTGAACGCGGGTTCGGTGGTTGCGTCACTCGGCGTAATCGCCCTCGCGCTCTCGGTCAGCTTGCGGCAGTGGACGCAGAAGCGTGCCGCGTGGAGGCTCGCAGTCTGTGTCGCGGTCGGTTGTCTGAGCGGCTTCGCGGTCGCCGGGGCGCTGCCGTTGTACGGCGGTGAGGTTCGCATGACTCGTCGGCCCGCTTGGGTGCAACGAGATGCTACACGGGAAATGGAGCTTGCCGACGTGCGCGGTCTCGCGGGACTGCGCGAATTCATCTACCAGCGGCGAGCAGAGGACAACAGGTACTTCAGAGACCTTTCGCCCGAAGGCGACGTGCCTTGGGGCTACACGCTGCGGCTCGACGGCACCGGGCAGGCGTGGGTGGATCTCTACAACGAGTGGGGCAAGCTCGACCACAGCGAACCGCTGCCCAACGTCAAGCCGGACGCTGCGCCGTAGCTCAGCTATTGATCAGAGCCCGATGCGTCAGCGAGGGAGGCGGCACAAGGCTTTGCGCGTGCCGCTTTTTCAGCAGACAAAGCAGCCGATTCGCAAAGCCTCATCGGCATCCCTCGCTGACGCGTCGGGCTCTGACGAGTGGCATCAGCCTCGTGTCACGCCGAGCAACTGCCGCGGCTCCTTGCGAACGAGCGCGAGGGCCGTGGGCGCCGCCGCTGCGAGCGTGACGCCCGCAACTGCAAGCCATGCCCAGCCGGTTTGCGCGATCGGTGGCGCGAAGCCCATCTCGAGACCAACGCTTGCCGCGGTGACCGTCTGTCCGCCCCAGGCCGCCTGCAGACCCAGCGCGGTGCCGAGCAGGCAGGCGGAGATCGCGATGACCAGCGCCTCGCCGATCACCAGTCGTCCCAGCAGCCAGCGCTGAGCGCCGACCGCGCGCAGCACGCCGAACTGGAAGGCCCGCGCCTGCACGCCGGCGATGATGATGTTCGCCACGCCGAACGACGCGATCACCATCGCGCCGACCGCCACCAGCGAGAAGAGCGCAGCGATCCGCCGATCATCGTTCGCAGGTATTCCTTCAGCCACACCGCTGTGCTGCCGGCGAGGATCCCCGCGCCGGGCAGGTTGCGGATGGAGTTGTACGTCGCCTTGGGGTCGACGCCGGGTTTGAAGTTCACCTGGATCAGACTGATCGAGTCGTTGCCGAAGCACTTGATCAGATCATCGCGAGAGCCGAAGACGCTGTTGACGGCCTGGTCGAGGTAGTTCTCCCCGATGTCGAAGAACCGGCTGGCGACGTCGAGCCCGGGGTTGGTGACGACGCCCACGACTTCGAACTCGTACGCCTTGTCCTTGTCGTCTACCAACCGCAGCTTGCTGCCGAGCCCGATCTTGCGGGTGACGTAGAACTCCTTGGCGACGATCACCGCGCCACCGGCCTTGAGGCGCGGGATCGCGGTCTTGGGGTCGCCCTGCAGCCACGTCACGCGCGACATGCTGAAGAACGGCTCGGGCTCGAACGCGAAGAACGTGGTCTTGTACTGCGTGAGGCCTTTGATGCCGAACGCGTCGGTACTCACGGCCTGGCGCGTCACCGCGCATGCCTCGGCTACGCCCGGAAGGGCCCGCACGCGATCGGCGGTGTCGGCCCGGATACTCAGGCCGGTCACGAACGCATCGGGGAACTGCAGGCGTTCGAGCCACTTCTCCATGATGCTCCGGCCGTTGGTCCACAGCGCGATGAGCATCGCCACGCCCACCATCATGCTCGCGGCGGTGAAGCCGTGCCGGTACGGCGTCTGCACGAGCGTGCGGCGCAGCAAGTGGGGGGGAGGCGCAGCAGCACCGAGAGCAACGGCGACGCGATGCGCGTGACCAGCGCGGTGATGGGCGTGCCAAGCAGGAAGTAGCCGCTGAGGATCGAGGGAATCGCTACCGGCGCATAGACCCAGAAGAACGCATCGCCGCCGGGCTTAAGGAACACGACCAGAGCGTGCACGCCGGCGAGGGCGAGGCCCGCCGCGAGCATGATCCACACCGTGCCCGGCCGCGCAGCTCGGCGCGGGCCGCGAGTCCTTCCAGTGGCGTGACGCGAGCGGCGTTCCACGCCGACCAGGCGGCGCCGATCATGCCGGCCGCGATCGACCCCAGGGCGGCGACGGTGACGCCGGGCCAGCTCAGGGCGAACCCGCCGGGGAGTTGCTGGGGGTAGCGCGACACCAGCCACGCGGATCCGAGAATGCCGATCGGCAGGCCCACGCACGCGCCGATGACGCCGACGAGCATGCCCGACATCAACTGCGCCGCGGCGAGCTGCCGGCGCATGGCGCCAATGCAGCGGAGCACCGCCAGCTCGCGCACGCGCTCGGTCACCCCGGTGGTCATGCCCGTCGCGATGATGAACGATGAGGCGATGAACGCGAAGACGCTGGCGATGACCAGCGCCACCTGGCTCGTCTGGCGGTTGGAGGCGAACCCCGACGTGGCTCGCGCGGTGCTTTGCATGAAGAGTGGGCGGGGCACTTCCGCGCGGTGGGCCGCGACGAACTCCTCGGATCCGCTCTTCCCGCCGCCGATCCCGGCGCGGTCGAGCATGATCTCAATTTCGTGCACTTTGCCCGGAAAATCGCCGATTTTCTGCAGTGCCGCGAGCGTGAAGTAGGCCGGCTGCTGCGCTCCGATGAACTCCGACAGCGGCGGCGGTTTGACCGTTCCCACCACGGTCATGCGGGCCGAGTCGCCGAATCGCACGACCTCGAACTGGTCGCCGACGGAGAGACCGAGCGTCTCGGCGGTGCGCACATCGAGCACTGCCTCGTCGTCCTTCTCCATCAACCGGCCCGCGGCCATGTCGAGCGGGCGGAGCTTCCTCTCGCGGTCGGGCATCACGCCCGTCACCAGCACGCGCCCGTCTTTGCCTGTTTTGAGATTCTTGAACGCCATCGAGTCGCGCAAGCGCGCGCCCACGACGGTGACGCCCGGCCACGTTTGGGCCTTGGCAACCAGTCCGGCGTCGAAAAGGTTCTGGCCCGGGTGCACGATGCGAACATCGGCGGCGCCAACGGTCTCGCTGATGCGCTGCTCGAGTCCGGCGTTGATCGAAGAGACCGCGCACGAGATGGCGCAGACGAGCGCGGCGCACATCGCCACGCACGCGCAGAGCAGCGCGGTGCGCGTCCGCCTAGCGGACAAGCTGCTGGTAGCGAGCCGCCACGCCGCCCGCATCGGTGCCCTCCGTATCAAACCCCCCGACCACCATGCCGTCTTGAAGAACGAAGACGCGCCGGCAGTGCGCCGCCGCGGCTGGTTCGTGCGTCACCATCACCACTGTGTTGTTCTGCTCCGCCGCAACTTTGGCCAGCAGCGACCAGAGCGCCTCGGCGTTGCGGCTGTCGAGCGCGCCCGTCGGCTCGTCGGCCAGCAGCACGGGCGGGCTGTAGAGCAAGGTGCGCGCGATCGCGACACGCTGCTGCTCGCCGCCCGAGAGCGAATCGGGCCGATGGCTGGCGCGATCGGCGACGCCGAGCGCTTCGAGAAGTTCAGATGATCGGGCTGCGAGCTTTGCCGGGTCGTCGCCGGCGAGCACGCCGGGGAGTTCGACGTTTTCCTTCGCCGTCAGCGTGGGGATGAGGTTGAACTGCTGGAAGACGATCCCGACTGCCTTGCGGCGGAATTCTGTGAGGCGGCGCTCGGAAAGGCCTTGAAGCTGGTGCCCCCCGACCTCGACCGTGCCTTGGTCGGGCGTGTCGAGTGCGCCGAGCAGGTGGAGCAGGGTGCTCTTGCCCGAGCCGCTGGCCCCCATGATCGCGTAGAACCCGGGTGTGTCGATCGTCAGGTCCGCGCCGCGCAGCGCGTCGACCACGCGTGAGCCGAGGCGGTACGACTTGTGGACGTTCTGGCAGCGGATCATGATCGCCCGCAAGCTGCGGGATAAACAAAACAGGGCGGCTGGGGTCTACGCCAGCCGCCGGCACATAGTTCTACCGCCGCGACGCGGATCGGTCGCGGCCGGCGCCTCAGTGGGCGGGGTTGGCCGCGTCGTAGGCGTCGGCCTTGATCAGCTTGTCCAAGCCCGCGCGGTCGGTGATCTTGAGCTTCACCAGCCAGTTGGCGAACGGGTCGGTGTTCAGCAGGGCAGGGTTGTCGACCACGGCCTTGTTGACCTCGGTAATCTCGCCGGCGACACCCGAGTAGACGTCGCCGGTCGTCTTGACCGACTCGACCTCGCCGATGTTGCCGCCCGCGGCGACCTTGGTTCCCACCGGCTTGGCGTTGACGTAGGTGACGTCGGTCAGGGCGTCGACGGCGTAGCGGGTGATGCCGATCGTGCAGGTATCGCCCTGCACCTTGTGCCACTCGTGGGTCGCGGAGTAGAGGCAGTCGCTGGGTGAGGCCATCGGTGGTTCCTTGAGTGCCCACGGCACTGGAGCCGGTGGGGGGCGCGATGGTACGCCGCCGCGGGTAGTTTTCTCCGGCGGGCGTGGGACGAGGCGGCGATCCGAACCGCGACCGTCAGGGAGCGGAACGAAACGTCAATTTGCTTGAGACGCCCAGAACAATCGTGCACATCGGTCCGCTCCCTTACGGTCGCGGTTCGGATCGCAAGGCCGTCTGACCAAACTGTGATCAACCGTCCTTGTCCGGTGGCGGTGGGGCGACGTTGGGGTATACCTTTCCCCGCATGCCACTCGCTCTCTCGGCCAGCGCACTCAAGAGTCGTCTGACCACAGCGAAGTCCCGTTCGGGAGGGGGTTCTGCCGGTGCAGGGGGTGACCTGATGACCCTGACCGAGCTGCCCGCTTTCGTTCGGAACGAGCTGGGTCTGACCGGTCTGCTCCTTACCACCGATCTGCTGGTGGGTGCCGACCGCACCCGCCTGATGCAGGTGCTCGAGAGCGCCGACAAGGCCGCGTGCCCGGTCCTCGCTCTGGCGGAGGTCAACCCGCTCGCGCTCGCCGACCCTGATGACCGCAAGGCCGATGCGGCGGTCGAACGCTGCCTGCGTGTTGCACAGGCGGCCCATTGGATGGGGTGCTCGGCATTCGCCGTGCCCGTGCTCGCGCCCGATACCGAGGACGGCATGGATCTGGCCGCCGACCGCCTCAAGGGGGTCGCACGCAAGGCGGAGAAGCTCGATCTCAACCTGTGCATTTCGCCCGCTGGCGGTCTGACGCAGACGCCCGAGAAGGTCGGCGAGCTGCTCAAGAAGATCGGCGGCTTCCGCATCGGCACGATGCCTGATTTCGCCGCCGCGGCAGCCTCGGCTGATCGCATCGCGTACCTGCGCCGGCTGGTGCCGTACGCGAGCATGGTCGTCGCCAGCGGCACCAAGTTCGAGCCGGTCAAGGGAGGCGGTGCGGTAGAGGCGCCAAAGCCCAAGCCGGAGAAGCCCACCAAGGCGAAGGGCAAGGGGAAGGCCGCGGTGGAAGAAGATGCTCCCGCGCCGACGCCGATCGCTGAAGTGAAGCACACGGCGTACGACATCAAGGAGCTTGCGTCCGTGCTGGTTTCGGTGGGTTACGAAGGGCCCATCGCGATCGACTACCGCGGCAACGGCGATCCGGTCCCCGCGATCCTTCACATCAAGAGCGTGCTGGAACGCCTGTTCGACAGCGGCGTGGAAGAGGACGATGTGCTCAGCCTGCTGACGGGCGACCTGGGCGAGCTGGACCTGGAAGAGGGCGAGGCAGAGGAAGAGGGCAAAGAAGAGAAGGCCGACTGACACGCAGGGGAACCCGTGAACACCTTCCTGACGACCGACGAGCCCGAGATGAAGCACGCGACCGACAGGCAGGCGCACGGTGGAGGGCGGAACCTGCCCGAACGATTCGTCGTCACGATCGACGGCCAGGCTTCCACCGGCAAGAGCAGCGTGGGGCAGAAACTTGCACGCCGGTTGCATGCGGCGTTTCTCGATACCGGCGCGATGTACCGCGGCGTGACCGCGCTGTGCATCTCTCGCGGGGTTGAAACGTCAGACGCAGACGCGGTGCTCACGCTGGCGCGAAGCGAATCTGCACTTTGAGTGGACGACCTTCCCGCCGAAGCTCACCGCGTTCGGCGTCTCGATCGCCGATCAGCTCCGCTCGCCGGCCGTGGACGGTCAGGTAAGCGTCGTCGCCGCGATCGGCCCGGTGCGCGAGTACATGGTCGGTCTGCAGCGCGAGACAACCCGCCAGCGCCCGCGCCTGGTGACCGAGGGGCGCGACCAGGGGACGGTCGTTTTTCCCGACGCGATGGCCAAGTTCTTCCTCGTTGCCGACCCCGAGGAGCGCGCCCGCCGGCGTGCCGCGCAGCACCAGGGGGCCGATTACAACGCCATCCTCCAGAACCTCATCGACCGCGACCGTCGCGACTCATCGCGCCTGGTCGGCCCGATGGCCGCCGCTCCCGACGCGATGGTCGTCGACACCACGAAGTTCACCGAGGACCAGGTGGTTGAGCACCTCGAGTCGCTGGTGCATGCGGCCGCGTCGCGTCGGGCGACGCGCGGAGGGGCCTGAGAACGTGCTGGAGCGATATAAGCAGCGGAACCCGGGCCGGTCGGTCGGCGCGATGCTCTTCTTCGGCTTCTGGTGGACCGTCTGCTGGGTGCTGTTGAAGCTGCTGTTCCGGTTGAAGGTCCGCGGCGGCGAGAACGTGCCCACGACCGGGCCGGTCTTGTATGTGCTCAACCATCAGTCGCACTTGGACCCGGTGATGGCGGGCATGGCGTTCACCAAGCGTCACACCAACTTCATCGCGCGGTCGACGCTGTTCAATCACAAGCTGTTCGGCGCGTTCCTGCGCGGGTTGAACTCCGTGCCGATCGTGCAGGGCGCGGCCGACATGGTCGCCATCCGCACCGCTATCGAGCAGATGGAAATGGGGCGTGTGCTGATCATGTTCCCCGAGGGGTCGCGAACGCGCGACGGCTCGATGCACGCGTTTAAACGCGGTGCTTGGCTGGTGCTCAGCCGCGCCAAGCCGACGGTGCTGCCCGGTGCGATCGAGGGGGCGTTTGACGCGTGGCCTCGCACGCAGAGCAAGCCGAACCTGTGGGGCAAGCGGGTGATGCTGCGAGTCGGCAAGCCGATCCCCGCCGAGACCCTGCTGGCGATGGGGCCGGACAAGGGTCTCGACTACCTTCGGCAGACAATCGAAGCGATGAGAATTGAATCGGCCGACGAGCTTCGCCGGGCGGGGCAAACGATCACCACGAAGCCGATGGTGGACACGGAGGGTGATTAATGCCTCCGCCGATCGCCGCGGGCAAACGCGTGCTGCTTGCCGTCGCTGCGCCGGCGGAGGCAAAGGCCGTCGCCGGAGCGTTCGAGGGCACGTTTGCCGCATCTCCCCAGGGCTGGCGCGTCACGCCGCTCGATGACCGCTTCGACATGGTGGAGACAGGTGTGGGCAAGGCCGCCGCGGCCGGCGCGGTCGCCCGCGTGCTCGACACGGAGCGTCATGGAGCGGTGCTGAGCGTCGGTATCGCGGGTGCGCTGGGGGCGGCAACGCGCATCGGGCAGGTCGTGCTCGCTGACCGTTGCGACTTGGTTGATGACGGCGTGCTCTCGCCTGACGGCTTTGAAGACCTTGAGCGCATGGGGTTCGGGCCGTTTCCGGGGATGACCAATGGAGCCCTGACCGACCACGCATTAGAGGAGTGGCTGAAGCCGCTGGCGGACGTTATTGGTCCTGTCGCCACGGTCTCGGTCTGTTCGGGGACAGACGCCGGTGCGCAGCGGTGGGGCGGCAGGGGTTACGTTGCCGAAGCGATGGAAGGGGCCGCAGTCGCGCTTGTCTGTGCGCGGACCGACGTGCCGTTCTGTGAGCTCCGCGTCATCAGTAACACGACGGGTGACCGCTCGAGCCAAACGTGGGACATCCGCGGCGCGCTGGCGACGCTCACTCGAGTTCTCGGTCGGATGCGATCTCTGTAAAACCGACCGATAACGCGCTGCGTGCCGTCTGTGCGGCCTGCGGCGGATCGGCAGAGTTCGCGGCGCATCGAGCCGCTCACCGCGTCTGCCAGCCCGGTCGATCTCTTTCCAACGTCTCTTTCGGCGCTACGTGGTGTGCCCGGAGACAGCGTTGGAGGTGCGCCGTGGCGCTCGGACTGGGAAAGCTCGCCAACCTCAACCCCTGGGCCGTCGGCGGCCTTGTCGCCGTCGATCTTGGGGGCCAGACGCTCAAGGTGCTGCAGGTGACCAGCGGCGATACGCCGCAGCTCATCGCCGCCGGGTGCGTGCAGACGCCCCCGGAGCTCGCCAACGACCCGATGCGTCGGCTGGATTTTCAGTTCGAGCAGTTGCCCGGGCTGCTGAAGGCCGCGGGAGCGAAGGCGAAACGCGCGGTGTGCGCGATCCCCTGCGCTCAGATGGTCTGCAAGCACGTCCAGGTCGTTCCTGAGGGGAAGCAGTCGCTCAGCGACGCGACCCGCAACGCCGTGGCATTCCAGCTCTCGTGCGATCCGGGCGCGCTCTCGATGCGCGAGGTGCACGTGGAAGGCGCCGCTGCCACCGGCGGCAAGAACGAGGTCATCGCCTTCGCCACCGCCGCCAGCGTCATCGCCCGCCTCATGCAGGGCCTGCGGGCCGCCAAGCTCGAGCCGGTGGGGATGCAGAGCGAGTTTGAGGCGACGGTCAACGCCTTCCGGCCCGTCAACAAGCGCGACGGAGACGCTGACACCACGACGCTTTACCTCGACATCGGCGCCACCATGACCAAGGTCTGCCTGGGGCACGGGCAGAAGATCGTGTTCGCCAAGGCGATCGCCCTTGGCGGCCGGTTCCTCGATGCAGTCGCCGCCAAGCAGGCGGGCTGCTCGGTGACCGAGGCCCGAGCCCTGCGTCTGAGTCTTACGCAGCTCACCCGTCAGCCGGCTGCGCAGCCTCGCCCGCCGCGACCAGCGGCGATTCGGGGGGCATGGCGGTGCTTGCCGCGGCGATGCGCAAGGAGCAGACTGAGACCGGCGGCGTCGTGACCGCTGCGCAGACCAGTACGGCTGTCGATGCGGTGACGGTGCTGGCCAACCACGCCGAGCGCACCCGCAGCGCGGTGGATCTCACCGAGCCGCTCCGTGCGCTCACCGACGAGATCGCCCTCTGCGTTCGCTACTACGAAACGCTCTTCCCTGATCGGAAGGTGCATCGCACCATCTTCGTCGGCGGCGAGAGCCGTCACGTGGCGCTCTGTCAGCACATCGCCCGCGTGTTGAAGACACCTGCGCACGCCGCCGATCCGCTCGCCCGCCTGGCCCGTGCCGGCAATGAGCCGGTCGTGGGCATCGACATGACCCACGCCCAGCCCGGCTGGGCCGTCCCCATGGGCCTGCTGATGAGCCCGACCGACCTGTAACCCGTCTTTTCAAGCCGCCTTCTTCCCACCGGCCATCCGCCGGCGTTTCCGGAGTGACCATGAGCAAGCAGCCCAACAGCTTCCTTCCCGAGGAGTACCTGCGTCGCAAGGCCGACGCGCGGTCGTTGATCGTGAACCTCGTGCTCTTCGGCGGCGTGCTCACCGTCACCATCGGCGCGTTCGTCGTCAGCAACCGCCAGTGGAATCAGGTTCGCGCCCAGCGCGGCGAGATCGACGCTCAGTGGAAGGCTGAGGAGCTCAAGATCGAGCAGCTCAAGGTGATGGAGACCCGCAAGGCCGACCTGCTCCAACGGGCCAGCGTTACTGCGGCGCTGCTCGAGTGCGTCCCCCGGTCGATCCTGATGGCCGAGCTGATCAACCGCATGCCCAGCAACGTCACGATCACGCAGCTGGACATGACCAGCAAGCGCATCGTCGAGAAGGTCGACCCGGCCAAGGCCGAGGAGGGTAAGAGCCTCGTCAACAAGCTTGCGCCCAAGGACGAGAGCAAGGCCGCGGCGGTCAAGCCCAAGCCGCCCAAGCTCGAGTTCTCGCTCAAGATCGAGGGGACGGCGCTCTTCTGACACCGAGGTCGCCGACTACCAGGCCGCCCTCAAGGGGTGCCAGTTGCTCGACCGCGTCGACCTGGTCAGCACCGAAGAAGCGGTCATGAACGAGGTGACGGTGCGCAAGTTCCGTCTCGAGGGCGTGATCCGCGCCGACGCCGACGCGGCCGTGATGAACCCCGTCAAGGCCGAGCGTGTCCGCGACGCCATGGACTCGGTCGCCCAGCGTCAGGGCAACGACAAGACGGCCGTCTGGAGCGGCATCTTCGGCAAGGTGCAGAAGCCGTCGCTCACCCAGCACGATGCCCCAACCGCTCCGACCGCCGCCGCCAAGCCGCAGGCTGACGCTCCGGCGCAGGCCACCGTGCCCACCGGCAACCCGTAATCGATCTCTCACCTCAGCTCTTCTTTGCCGACACGCTTTCTGACGACCCCGGAGTCTCCGATGAACCCCAAGGCCAGGCAAACCATCCTCACCGCCGTGCTGCTCGGCGTGCCCGTCGCCAGCTTCTTCCTTGTTTTTCGGCCCCAGAGCCGCGAGATCCAGCTCGCGACGCGCGAGATCCAGCTTCGCAAGGAGAAGCTCGGGCAATTGCAGGCCGTGACGGCACAGGCTCCCGACCTGGCTCGCGCGACTGAGGAGATCAAGCAGTCGATCGCCCAGATCGAGGCTCGCATGCCCAGCAGCAAGGAGCTGGACAACGTGCTGCGCGACGTGGCCACCATTGCCACCAAGTGCGGCCTGCGCGTTCCCAAGTTCAACCGCATGGAGAACGTGCTCACCGCCGGCAGCGCCCAGGAGCAGCAGCTGGACGTCGAGATCGCCGGCGAGTTCGGCGGCTTCTACTCGTTCCTCCTCGAGCTTGAGAAACTCCCCCGCATCACCCGCTTGACCGACATGAAGCTCGAGCGGGTCGCCGACGTCGAGAAGGCCAAGGACGGGCTCCTCCGCGCCCACTTCAAGCTCAGCATCTACTACTCACAGGGCGAGTCCAGCGTCGCCGCCGTTGGAGGCAAGTGAACATGAACCAGCACAACGAGAACACCTTCAACGCCGGCGAGGTTGCGCCCAACCCGTTCAGCGGCGCCGGGTCAAACGATCAGAACAGCGCGATTCCGACCATCCCGGGCTTTGACATGGGCGCCGCCTCCAAGGGTCCCCGCGTCAACCTTCACGGTCTGCTCACCTTCGGCATCTTCGCCGTTGCTGCGGTCTCGATCTGGGGCATGCGTTCCATCGGTCTCCGCGGCCAGACGGGCGTAGTCGCGGGCGAGATCTCGGCGGAGATGTCGATCGACACCAACAAGCGCGCCGTCATGACCGTTGAGGACCAGCGATTGCTGCGCGACCTCAACGCGTCGCGCACCGACAAGCAGGTTCCCGGCGACGAGCTGCAGAAGAATCCCTTCGCGCTCGCCGACGCCGCGCGGCCCAAGCTTCGTCCCAACGCCAACCAGCCGGCGCCGGCGGGCGCGAGCGACGAGGAGATCCGCGAGGCGCGCAAGAACGACCTGGTTGCCGCGCTGGGCGACTTCAAGCTGCAGGGCGTCATGGGCGGCACCAACCCGGTCGTGCGGATCAACGGCAAGGCGTACCGCGTGGGCGACACACTCGGCGACAAGGCCGACAGCAAGATGAGCCCTGTCGGCCAGGCGACCAATGCCGCCAAGTTCCTGATCACCGCGATCGAGGGACGCGAGATCACCGTTACCGCCGAGGGGTTCACCTTCATCCTGTCAATGGACGCACAGTGAGCCAAAGGCCCCGCATTGGGGCCGCGGCCAACCAGAAGAGGCGCACGAGTGGGCAAGTTTGACATTGACAAGCTCCTGACCGACCTCGGCGTCCCCGCGCAGCCGGGCGGTACGCCCGCTGCGCGCCCCGCCCCTGCGCCCCAGCCGCAGGAACCCAAGCGGAAGCACACCGTCGATCAGGCAGAGGAGGCGTTCTCGATTCTCCCGGCCGTTCCCGCGGGTCAGCGTTCGTTCACCGAGAACGTCACGGTCGAGAACGACCCTGCGGTTCCTGTTCCCCCGGCGCCGTGCAGGCGGCTTCGATGGGCCAGACACTCAGCGAGATCTACGCCCCCGGTGAGCGCGACGCCGCCGACGACCACGGCAAGCCTCTCCCCGACGTCCTGCTCGCACGCGGCATCATCACCCCTGCCCAGCGCGACCAGATCGACACTGTCATCAAGGGCACCCCCGGCAAGCGCTTTGCCGAACTCGCCGTCGAGCAGGGGGGCGATGAGCCCAAGGTCCAACAAGCCGTCGCCGACGTCCGGGGCCTCTCCTTTGAGCGCATCGACCTCAACAAGGGGCTCGACGGCGGCTTCGACGGCAAGCTGATCCAGCGTCTCACGGTCGAGTTCTGCAAGTCCAAGCAGGTGCTGCCGCTCCGCACCGACGGCGCGGTCGTCACCCTGGGCGTGGTGAATCCCGACGACGTCTTTCTCCTCGACGAGGTGCGCCGGCGCCTGAGCGTGCCGAGTATCCGCTGCTCGGTCATCACCGGCTTCGATCTCCGTGGTGCTCTAGAGATCATGGGCGAAGGCAACGCCCAGAACGTGGACGTCAACGCGTTGCTCGCCGAGGTGGGTGAGAATGACGTTCAGGTCGAGAAGAAGACCGACGTCGAGACCGACCTTGAGAAAGACGGCGGCGACTCGTCGCCGGTCATCCGCTACGTCAACCACATCATCCAGACGGCCAGTCGCGAAGGCGCATCGGACATCCACATCGAGCCGGGCGACAAAAAGATCCGCGTGCGGTTTCGTATCGACGGCGAGCTGTACGAGATGATGAACCCGCCGGTCTCGCTGGCTGCCGCCATGGTCAGCCGCCTGAAGATCATGGCGAACCTGGACATCTCCGAGCGCCGCCTGCCGCAGGACGGCCGCATCCGCTGCATGATCGGCGGGCGCAAGCTCGACCTCCGCGTGTCGACGCTCCCGTCGACGTACGGCGAGAAGGTCGTTATGCGTATTCTCGACACAAAGTCGATCAGCGTGAAGCTGGCCGACCTGGGCTTCGACCAGGACACCTTCCAGCTCTGGTCCACGCAGATCGAGGCGCCCCACGGCATCGTGCTGGTCACCGGCCCTACCGGCTCGGGTAAGACGACGACGCTCTACGCCTCGCTCCGCCAGCTCGACAAGAACTCGATGAACATCTCGACGGTCGAGGACCCGGTGGAATACCACCTCGACGGCGTCACGCAGGTGCAGACGCACGACAAGATCGGCATGACGTTCGCCAAGGCCCTCAAGGCCCTGCTGCGTCAGGACCCCGACGTCGTGCTGCTGGGCGAAATCCGTGACATGGAGACCGCCGTCACCGCCGTGCAGGCGGCGCTCACGGGCCACTTGGTGCTCAGCACCCTTCACACCAACGACGCGCCCTCGTCGATCACCCGTCTGGTGAACATCGGCATCGAGCCGTTCCTGGTCGGCGCGGCTCTTAACGCCGTGCTCGCCCAGCGCCTGGTCCGCCGTCTCTGCAAGGAGTGCAAGAAGGAGATCACGCCCAACGAGAGCATGGTCGACTTCCTGGCCGCCAACGGCATGAACACCGAGACGGTCTGGCGCACAAGGGGTGTGAGCGCTGCCGCAACACCGGCTACTCGGGACGAGTCGGTCTCTATGAGCTGCTGGTGATCGATGACCAGCTCCGCGACATCGTCGCCCGCAACCCCAACGTGTCGGAACTCCGCCGTCTCTGTACCGAGCGCGGCATGGTGAACCTGCGCACCGACGGCCTGCGCAAAGCGGCCAAGGGCGCTACGAGTATCGAGGAAGTGCTGCGAATCACCGAGAGCACGATCTGAACGAGGCCCTGGCGCGAGCCTGGGCCGGCTCGCGGCAAACACGGACACCGCTCGTTCCTACGCGTGCTCCTCGTGCATCCGCACGTCCCGCTTCTCTTTCACCAGCAGCGTACCGATCACAAGCGTCAATGCCGCGACACCCATTGGGTACCACAGACCGGCGAACTTGTTCCCGGTTTCCGTGACGAGCAGTTGGCCGATGAACGGCACCATGCCGCCGAACACGCCGTTGCCGATGTGGTACGGGAGTGACATGCTGGTATAGCGGATCTTGGTGGGAAAGAGCTCGACCAGGAACGCGGCGATCGGTCCGTAGACCATCGTCACAAACAGCACCTGGAGCCAGATCAGGCCTGTGAGCGTCATCGCTGTTGCGTGCGTCACCGACGGGAACTTGATCGTCTTCTTTGTCGCTGTAGCGTCCGGCTTCGATCCGTCATTTACGTGTGTGACTGTCGTCTCGATGGTCCGCACGGTCCCGTCTTCGTACTTCTCCGTCTTGACGGTCTTGGTCTCCGTCCCCGCCTCGGCTTTGCCGGCGACCTCGATTTTCTTCACTGTCGGATCGGCCTGCGTGCTGCTGACCAGCTTGAACTTTGTCGAGTCGTCCACGTTCGCTGCCGACGCCATCGCGCCGTAAATGGGGTAATACAGCACCACCGCCAGCAGGCAGCCTGCCAGGATAATTCCCTTGCGGCCGATCCGGTCCGACAGGGCACCGAACACGATGAAGAACGGCGTTGCGAGCACCAGCGCGATCGACACGATGTACTCCGTCTGCACCGCATCGACCCCGAGTGTCAGCTTCGTGAAGTTCATCGCGTAGAACTGTCCGGTGTACCACACCACGCCTTGGCCGGCGGTGGCGCCAAAGAGCGCCAGCAGCACCAGCTTGAGGTTCTCCTTCTTGCCGAACGATTCCTTGATCGGGTTCTTTACGCCCTTGCCGCTCGCTTTCATCCGTTGGAAGAGCGGCGACTCGTTCATCTTCCGACGGATGTAGTACGAGAACGCCACCAGGAACAGCGAGACCCAGAACGGGATGCGCCATCCCCACTCGTCGAATTGCGCCTTGGTCAAGCTCAGGCGGCACGCCAGGATTACCCCCAGCGAGACGAACAGCCCCAGTGTCGCGGTTGTCTGGATCCAACTGGTCCAGTATCCGCGCTGCCCGTCGGGGCAGTGTTCGGCAACATACGTCGCCGCGCCGCCGTACTCGCCGCCCAGTGCCAGCCCCTGCAGCAGCCGTAGCACGATGAGCGCGATGGCGCCGCCCAGCCGATCGTCGCGAATCCGGGGAGCACGCCGATCAGGAACGTCGCCGCTCCCATCAGCAGCAGCGTCACCATGAAGGTGTACTTACGGCCGACCCGGTCTCCCAGATAGCCGAACACCAGCGCCCCGAACGGACGCACCACGAAGCCGATCGCGAACGTTGCCAGCGTTGAGAGCAACGCCGCAGCGCCTGCCCCCTTGGGAAAGAACACCTCGCTGATCGTCACCGCCAGCGAACCGAAGATGTAAAAGTCGTACCACTCGATCAGCGTCCCCGCTGAAGACGCCGAGATCACTTTCCAGAGATTCTGTGGCTTTTCCATGGTCGCTCCCGCGTGTACACAAGGGCCCGATCCGTGATCTCAAGAGCCTACCAGCGGCCCCCCTCCTTCCGCAAGCCCCCACGCGTCTGTCGGTATACTGATCACGCCATGACATCCCAGCCCATCGACTCCCTCCTCACCGAGAACCGCGTCTTCCTGCCGCGCCCGGCGCATGACCTGGGCTTTCCTCAGTGGCACATCGCCTCGCTGGACGAGTACCGCCGCCTCCACGCGGCCTCCGTCGCCGACCCTGACGCCTTCTGGCGCGCCGAGGCCAAGAACCTCGACTGGTTCAAGCCGTTCGATACCGTCTGCACCTGGAACCCGCCTGATGCACGCTGGTTCGACGGCGGCGTGATCAACGCCTGCCACAACTGCGTCGACCGGCACGTCATCGCCGGGCACGGCGACCATACCGCGCTCATCTGGGAGGGCGAACCGGTCGGCCCTAAGGGTCACGAGATCAAGCGGCTCACGTACAAGGACCTGCAGAGCCAGACCTCGCAGTGCGCAACGCGCTCAAGGCGCTTGGCGTCAAGAAGGGCGACGTCGTCACGATCTACATGCCCATGGTCCCCGAGCTCGCCGTTGCGATGCTCGCCTGTGTGCGCATCGGCGCCGCTCACAGCGTCATCTTCGGCGGCTTCGCCCACACGGCCATCGCCGAGCGAGTCATCGATGCCAACAGCCGCGTCATTATCACCGCCGACGGCGGCTACCGCCGCGGCGAGATCGTCCCGCTGCTGAAGAACGTGACCGATGCCGTCGCAGCGCTTGCGGAGCAGAAGCACACTGTTCATAACGTTCTGGTGGTCAAGCGAGTCGTCAACGCGCAATTACCGACACCGGGCCAGACAACGTACCACTGGTGGCACGACACCGTCGCGAAGGCTTCCCATGACTGCCCGTGTGAGCAGACCCAGAGCGAGGACATGCTCTTCCTTCTCTACACGTCCGGCTCCACAGGCAAGCCCAAGGGCATCATGCACACCACCGGCGGTTATCTCGCCTATGTGCAGATGACTGCGCGACTCGCGTTCAACCTCATCCCCGATACGAATCAGGTCTTCTGGTGCACCGCCGACATCGGCTGGGTCACCGGGCATTCGTTCGTGCTTTACGGCATCCTCGCCAACCGCGTTCCCACACTCATGTACGAGGGCGCGCCGAACTTCCCGGCGATCGAAGGCCGCGCAGGAGCGGGCGAGCGGTTCTGGGACATCATCGCACGGCACAAAGTCACGCAGTTCTACACCGCACCCACCGCCATTCGCACGTTCATGAAGTGGGGCGACGATCTCCCCGTGCGTCATGACCTCTCGTCGCTGAAGCTGCTTGGTTCCGTCGGCGAGCCGATCAACCCCGAGGCATGGATCTGGTACCACAAGCACATCGGTCACGGCACTGACACGGGGGGCGGCTGCCCGATCGTCGACACCTACTGGCAGACTGAGACCGCCGGGCACGTCGTCTGTCCCCTCCCGGGCGCGACGCCCACCAAGCCCGGCTCCTGCACGCTCCCGATGCTCGGTATCGACGCCGCGTGCGTGAACGAGCAGGGCGAAGAGATGCCCGCCAACAAAGGGGGGCTCTTCGTGATCCGCAAGCCGTGGCCGGGCATGCTTCGTGGCGTCTACGGCAACCGCGAGCGCTTCATCAGCAACTACTGGGGACGGGTGAAGGACCCCAAGACCGGCACGTCGTACTACTTCTCCGCCGACGGCACTCGGCGCGACACCGACGGTTACTTCTGGATCCAGGGCCGCATCGACGACGTGATCAAGGTCAGCGGCCACCTGCTGGGCACCATGGAGGTTGAGAGTGCGATCGTCAGCCATCCCGCGGTGGCGGAGGCCGCGGTCGTCGGTGTTCCGCACGATGTGAAGGGCAACGCCATTTGTGCGTTTGTGACGCTCAAACCGGCATGGCTCAAAGCCAACAACCGCCAGGCTGACGACACGCTCAAGAAGGAGCTGGCCGCTCATGTCGCCAAGGAAGTGGGGGCTCTGGCTCGCCCCGACCAAGTCCGCTTCGCAGAGGGCTTGCCGAAGACCCGCAGCGGCAAGATCATGCGCCGCCTGCTGCGCGACGTTGCGTCGGGCGTCGAGAAGATCACTCAGGACACCACCACGCTCGAGGACTTCTCGGTCGTCGCCAAGCTCCGGGGCGACGAGGACTGATGTGCCACATCTTCGCCGCGCAGCGGCAAGATGTGGAGGGCGACGAACTTAAGCAAGTGCGGAGGTGTCGCGGCTTCCTCGGCTCGAAGCGCCTGTGTTCGCTGACTCGCGCAAGACTCAAACAAAAAAAGCCCGGCGCAGCGCCGGGCTTTTCTCCATTTTATATACCTTCATGACTCAACGGGCGTCAGCGGGTAGAGATGTCCTTGCCCTTGATGCCGTTGCGCGTGCCCCAGAAGAACGCGGGGTACGCGGTCGTACTGTTCGTGCCGTTCTCGAAGCCGTCGTTCTGCATGTTGTAGTTGGTCAGCAGCGATGTCGGGATGTTCCAGTTGGGATTCGTCGGCTTGTAGATGTTGGAGATCAGCGGGTCCGACGAGTTGGCCAGCTGGTGCAGGTCGGCCATCCTCACGTCCGAGCCGCTGCCGTCGGCGAAGCCGCAGTTGGGCAGAGCGATCGGGTTGTTCCACTGCGGCGGGAGCGTGGCGCCGGGACGCTTCTCGAGCTTGGTGTCGAACCGCTCGTTGATCATCACCTTCGCGGTCGGGTAGATGACTTCGGACATCTTGTTGTAGCGCACCGAGCGCAGGCCGCCGAGCTGGTTGGGAGCCGTGATGCTGCCGCGCGTCGCGACGTTGTACCGCTCGGGGTTGAACCAGAACGTGGGCGAGTACATGTACGAGCCGTCCCAGATGTACTCCGCCAGGTTGGCGGGCGTCGCGGCGTCAAAGTCGTTCTTGAACCGCTGGATGACGGTCTTGTCCGCCGGGTTGAACTGCACCGGCGAACGCAGGTCGTTGGGGTTCACGTAGTTGAGCATCAAGCTCGCCCAGTGGAACGAGAACATCTCCGTCTGGTAGCCGGCGTCGTTGAACGGCCAGACCCAGCCCGGGCGACCCGGCACCGGCACGCTGAACCAGTTCGGGTCGGCCTGCCCGGCCACGCCGTTGTAGTTCGTGGTCGGGTTGAACGGGTTGAGGCACTGGTCGCGGTAGTCGCTGGTGTACGTCTGCAGCGACGTCGAGAGGCTCTTGACGTTCACGAGGCTCACCGCGTTCTGCGCTGCGCTGCGCCTGCGCAAGCGCCGGAAGCAAGATGCCCACCAGCAGCGCGATGATCGCGATGACGACGAGAAGTTCGATAAGCGTGAAGCCGCTCCGGTTCGTTGAAACCTTCATATCACCTACTCCTGGATGTCAAACGCCCGGAACGTGCGGCAAGAAACGCCGCCGTCTTCCCCCGGGTGTCACTTGGTCTTCGTTGCCTTGCGACGTGGACCGTCGTTGCTTGCCGGCACTTCCGTTACTGGTGGGTGCGCCGCAGGATCGTTCTTGTTCGCGTCCAGCGATTGCTGTTGCTCGGGAGTGAACTTCGACGGCGTCGGCCACCATACCCAGATCATGACCAGCGCGAGAATCGCGCAGGTACCGATTCCTGCCCATGCTTTGGGCGGGAGCTCTTTGATCTTTTCGCGAATGTCATCGCCGCTCATTCAATTCCCCACAGGTGGGCACCCAGGCCCAGTCTACACCCTTCAGTCCGAATATGCACTCCCCTAGGTTCCTGCACAACACGGGTGAAACCCGGTACATTTATAATGTTAGGATTGTGGGCGGGTGTACTGACGTCGACGGCGCAAACCATGCCCTCCATCTGGGTGCCTGAGCCGCCGCACGCCTGCGCCACGGTGTTGCCAGAAGGCCGCTCCGCGCGCGTAGCAATGCCCTCAATCGCCTCCCATTGGCCTCTGGTCGCCAACGGGCATCCGCCTGCCGCGCATCAGTACACTCCCCTTCCTTCACATTCGGAGCCGACATGACCACGCTCACCCTCCTCGCTGCCGCGGCCTTCGCCCAGACTTCCGCCCCTCCCGTCCCCGTCCAGCCCATCGCTGCGACCACCAACGGCTACTACCGCCAGCCCGCCATCCACGGCGACACCATCGCGTTCGTCGCCGAAGGGGATATCTGGACCGTCCCCGTCTCTGGCGGCCGCGCAACGCGCCTGACGACACACCCCGGCCCCGAGTCGCAGCCCGCCATCTCGCCTGACGGCAAGACCATCGCCTTCCTCGCCAACTACGAAGATGGCGGCGCCGGTGCGCGAGAGAACGGTGAGGTCTACACGATGCCCATCGCCGGCGGCCTGCCCGTCCGTCGCACGTGGGGCGGCGCGGCAAATGCGCACGACCTTCGTCGGCTGGACGCCCGAAGGCAAGCTCATGTACGGCACGCGCGAGTGGGCCACGCTTCCCTCCGTGCAGCTCGCCGTGCAGGACCTTCAGACCAATGTCGCTACAGCAGTGCCGCTCTACGAAGCCGACCAGGGTTCATATTCCGCTGACGGCAAGACGCTTGTCTTCACCCGCATGCCCTTCCAGGGCAGCAACACTCGACGCTACAAGGGCGGCTACATCCAGCAGCTCTGGAAGTGGACGGGGGGGGCGGACGGCGAGAACGAAGCGACGCCGCTCACCACCGACTATGAAGGCACCAGCAAAGACGCCATGGTCATCAACGACCGCGTCTACTTCGCCAGCGACCGCGACACCGACGCCGCGGCCATGAACATCTGGTCCTGCAACCTCGAGGGCAAGGACCTCAAGCAGCACACCAAGCACACGGACTTCGAAGTCTCTTTCCCCAGCGCCGACCAGGCGACTGGCAAGATCGTCTACCAGTGCGGCGCGGACCTGTGGGTGCTCGACACCAAGAGCGGCTCTGACACGAAGCTCGACATCCAACTCGTCAGCGACTTCGACCAGATGCGCGAGCAGTGGTTGAAGAAGCCGGCGTCCACCATCAGCGGCCTCGACATCTCGCCTGACGGCGATCGCGTAGCGATCGTCGCCCGCGGCCGCGTCTTCGTTGCTCCCGCCAAGCAGGGCCGGCTCGTCGAAGCCACCAAGGACCAGGGCATTCGCCACCGCACCGCGACGTTCATGCCAAACGACAGCGGCAAGCAACTCCTTGTCTCATCTGACCGCTCTGGCGAAGTCGAGTTCTGGACCACACCCGCAACCGGTGTGAACGAGGGCGCAGAGCGCAAGCAGGTCACCCACGACGCAAAGGTGCTGCGCTGGGAGGCCGTGCCGAGCCCAGACGGCACGCTGATCGCTCACCACGACAAGAACCTGCAGCTCTGGATCACCACAGTCGCCGACGGCAGCACCAAGCTCATCGCCACGACCAAGATCGAGGCGTTCGGCGACCTCGCATGGTCCAGCGACAGCAAGTGGCTCGCGTACGTCCAGCAGGCCGGCAATACCAACCGCCAGATCAGCCTCTACAACGTGACCGACGGCAAGATCACCGCGGCCACCACCGACCGCTTCGAGAGCTTCTCGCCACGCTTCAGCCCCGACGGCAAGTGGCTCTACTTCCTCTCTGACCGCACCATCGATAGCAGCGTCCCGAGCCCCTGGGGCCAGATGAACCCCGCTCCCAACTTCGAGAACAAGACCAAGGTCTACCAGCTCGCCCTCAAGGCTGGCACTCGTTCTCCGTGGCAGCCCAAGGATGAAGTCTTCACCGCCGAGGAGGCGAAGAAGAAGGACGACAAGAAGAAGGAAGAAGAGAAGAAGAAGGAAGAGGAAAAGAAGCCCGAGTCCAAGAAGGACGAGGCCGCGTCGACTGATCAACCCAAGGCCGATGCCGCGAAGAAAGATGATGCAAAGAAGGACGAGTCCAAAAAGGACGAAGCCAAGAAGGACGACAAAAAGCCCCTCGAAATCGACCTCGATGGCCTCCAGTCCCGCATCATCGAAGCCCCCGTCCCCGCCGGCAACTACACGCGCCTGATGGTCAACGACAAGGCCCTCTTCTTCGGCGCCTACGACCTGGGCGGCGAGGACGGCCCCGGCACTCTCGCGCTCAAGGCCATCGCCATCACCAACGAAAAGCCCGAGGTCAAGACCGTCGTTGCCGGCCTCCGCCTCTATGAGATGTCCGCCGACGGCAAGAAGCTCCTCGTTCACAAGGCAGCGCCCAGCGACACCGTCGCGGTGATCGACGCGGCGCCCGCACCCGCAGAGCTTGACAAGAGCGCCGTCGACCTCTCCGGCTGGAGCATGTCGGTCGTTCCCGGCATGGAATGGCGCGAGATGTACACCGACGCGTGGCGTCTGCTCCGCGACTACTTCTACGCCAGCAACATGCACGGCGCTGACTGGCCCAAGGTCCGCGACAAGTACGCTCCGTTGCTCGAGCGCATCCGCTCGCGTTCGGACCTCAACGACGTGCTCGCGCAGATGACCGCCGAGCTCAGTACGCTCCACCACTTCGTCTACGGCGGCGACATGCGCGCCTCCCAGGATCGCGCCGCCCTCGGGCACCTCGGCGCCGACCTCGTTCGCGACGAAGCGGCGGGTGGCTACCGCGTCCAGCACGTCTACGCCTACGACCCTGACGAGCCCGGTCAGTGCCCGCCGCTCGCCAAGCCCACGGTCAATGTAAAAAACGGCGACGTCATCACCACCGTCAACGGCGTGCCGACGCTCAGCGTCCCCAATATCGCCGTCCTTCTCCGCAATCAGGTCGGCAAGCAGGTTCTCATCCATGTGAAACCGAAGGAGGGCGAAGAGCGCGACGCGATCGTGAACCCCGTCTCCGCTTCTGCAGCCGCCGATCTCCGTTACAACCAGTGGGAGTTCCAGTCCCGCCAGACTGTCGAGAAGGACTCCGACAGCCAGATCGGTTACGTCCATCTTCGCGCGATGGGCAAGGCTGATATCGCCCAGTGGGCCAAGAACTTCTACCCCGTCTTCGACCGCCAGGGACTCATCATCGACGTTCGCCGCAACAACGGCGGCAACATCGACTCATGGATCCTCTCCACACTCCTCCGCAAGCCATGGATGTTCTGGAACCAGCACGCGGGCCGCGCGCCTGCGTGGAACATGCAGTACGCCTTCCGCGGCCACGTCGTGGTCATCTGCGACGGCTTCACCGCTTCCGACGGCGAAGCGTTCAGCGAGGGGTTCAAGCGTCTCGGCCTCGGCAAGGTCATCGGCACCCGCACTTGGGGCGGCGAGGTCTGGCTCTCCAGCAGCAACCGCCTCGTCGACGAAGGCCTGGCCAGCGCAGGCGAGTACGGCGTCTTTGGTCCCAACGACAAGGGCGAGATGGCCTGGCTCGTCGAAGGCCGCGGCGTCGAGCCCGACATGATCGTCGACAACCCCCCGCACGCGACCTTCAAGGGCGAGGACGCCCAGCTCAAGGCCGCGATCGAGCACTTGAAGAAGCTGATGAAGGAAAAGCCCGTCACGCTTCCCGACGTGCCGGCGCTTCCCGACAAGCAGTTCAAGAAGCCTTGATGAGTGGGGGGCACGGTCAAGCCGCCTTGGGCTTGACCGTGGAGAACCCTCAACCGCCTCGAATATCCGTAAACTGACCGCGTGAACCTCTTCACGCGGTCTTTTTCTTTCCTCACTCTCGCGCTTTGCGCCATCGCTGCCGCTGCATGCTCTTCGACAACGCAGCAACAGGCAGCCTCGCCGCAAGCCGCTGCCCGCCGCCCCAACATCATCGTCATCATGGCCGACGACCACGCGGCCCACGCGATTAGTTGCTATGGAAGCATCATCAACAAGACGCCCGGCATCGACCGCCTCGCTCGCGAGGGGATGCGATTCACCAACTGCGTCTGCGAGAATTCCCTCTGCAGCCCAAGCCGCGCGGCCATTCTCACCGGCAAATACAGCAGTGCCAATGGCGTGCCCGATCTTTCCTCGCCGCTCCCACGCAACCAGATCATCTTTCCGAATCTGCTCGCGGCCGCCGGCTATCAGACCGCGGTGATCGGCAAGTGGCATCTCCACCGCAACCCCACCGGATTCGACCACTTCGACGTGTTCCCTGATCAAGGCGATTACTACGACCCGATGATGATCAGCGGCGGTGCAGACGGACAGGGCACACGCACGAAGAGCACCGGCTACGCGACCGACATCGTCACTGACAAGTCGATCGATTGGCTCAAGCACCGCGACCAGGGCAAGCCGTTCATGCTCCTCTGCTGGCACAAGGCCCCGCATCGCCCGTGGATCCCTAAGCGCGGTGAAACGCCCGTGGGTCTCGCGGAGTCCGACGACATTCCAACCCCGCCGACATTCGACGACGACTACGCCACGCGATCCGATGCCGCGCGCCGCCAGACGATGTCGATTGCGAAGGACTTGAATGCGGAAGACCTCAAACAGCCGATCCCGTCCAGCCTTACTGGCGAGGAGCTCAAGCGTTGGAAGTACGAGCGGTTCATCAAAGACTACCTCCGCTGCGTCGCCACGCTCGACGATAACGTCGCCCGCCTGCTCGGCTACCTCGACAGCAGCGGTCTGAGTGAAGACACGATTGTCGTCTATACCTCCGACCAAGGCTTCTACCTCGGCGACCACGGCTGGTACGACAAGCGGTTCATGTACGAAGAGGCCCTTCGCATGCCGCTGCTTGTCCGCTACCCGGGGCACGTGCAGCCCGGCACTGTCTGCGGTAGCCCGGTCGTCAACATCGACTTCGCCCCGACGCTCCTCGACTTAGTCGGCGTCGCCGCGCCGTCAGGCAAAGACGCCATGCAGGGCGTTTCCATTCGACTGCTTCTCGAGGGCCGAACACCCAGCGATTGGCGCACCGCGACTTACTACCACTACTACGAGGCCGGCCCACCCCACAACGTCACCCCGCACTACGGCGTTCGCACTGATCGCTATAAACTCATCTACTTCCTGGCGCCTGTCAATGCGTGGGAGCTTTACGACCTTCAAGCCGACCCGCGTGAGCTGCACAATCGCTACGGTGAGCCGGGGTACGAAGCGATTACCGTCGACCTTGCTGCGCAGCTTAACCGTCTGCGAGCGCAGTACAACGAGCACGACGCCGCGCAAACCGCATCACCTCAAGCTCCGAAACCCAGCGCACCGAAGTAGCCGCCGGACAAGCCATGACCACGCCCCACACCGATCCACTCGCGCAGACCTCCGGCGGCACCATCAAGCCGCCGCACCCCTTCGCTTTCACCATCCTCATCATTCCCTTCGGCGCGATGAGCGGCTACGTCACTGTCGCCATGGCCTTCCTCTGCACCCGCTTCAAGCTCTCGGTCGAGGATGCCGCGTTTCTCATCGCCGCCGGCATGTTCCCGCACGTCTGGAAGTTCCTCTGGGCGCCCGTCGCCGACACCACGCTTTCCCGCAAACGCTGGTACTTGATCTCTGCGGTCCTTTGTGCGATCGGCATCACCGCGATGAGCGCCGTCCCGCTCGCCAAGGAGAACCTCTACCTTCTCGCTGGTGTCATCTTCACTGCCAACCTCGGCGCCACGTTCCTCGGCATGAGCGTCGAAGGCCTCATGGCCCACACCACGCCGCCTGAGAAACGCGGCTGGACGGGTGCCTGGTTCCAGGCCGGCAACCTCGGCGGCAGCGGGCTCGGCGGCGGCGCAGGCCTCTGGATGGCCACCCACCTTCCCTCTCCATGGATGGCCGGCGCCGTGCTTGGCGTCTGCTTCCTGCTCGGCAGCTTCGCCCTTCTCGCCGTTCCCGAGGTTCCCGCTGAGTCGCGCGATAAGCCTCTCCTTGCCGCCATGGGCGGCGCGGTCGTCGATCTCTGGCGCACCGTTATCACCCGCGGCGGCCTCCTCTGCGCCATTCTCTGCCTCCTGCCGATCAACACCGGCGCAGCGACCAACATCCTCTCGCAGGCCGAGGTCGCCGCCAAGTGGGGGGTGGACGAGGACACCGTCGCCCTGGTCAACGGTGTGCTCAACGGCGCGGTCTCCGCCATCGGTTGCATGGTCGCCGGCCCGCTCTGCACGCGCTTCGGCTCCCGCAAGATCTACGCGGCTGTTGCACTTCTCATGGCCGCGGTCTCGGCGACGATGAGCCTCTCACCGTTCACTCCGCCGATGTTCGTCATCTTCACGCTCGTCTACGCCTTCGTCGTCGGCCTCTCGTACACCGCGTTCACCGGCTTCGTACTCGACGCCATCGGCAAGGGGGCCGCCGCGACTAAGTACAACGCCTTCGCCAGCCTCTCCAACCTGCCGATCATGTATATGGGGCTCGTTCTCGCGTGGTCACAGACGCACTGGAAAGAGCAAGGCATGCTGTTTACTGATGCCGCGGCCGGCGTGCTCGGGCTGATCGTGTTGGGCCTAGTCGCCAGCCTGTTGCCGAAGCGGCGCTCACTCGTCGGCTGCTGTATTCACTGTAATTATGATCTCAGCCGAGTGGCCGGTCCGGTCTGTCCTGAATGTGGGCAGGCCAAACAGCCCCGCCCTGCTCCCGCACCCGCGGCCTCGTAACGCCGGTGCGGCTCGCGTACGCTTCGCCCGCTGCGGTCACAGCACCTGGCCGGACGACGGCTCGCGACAGAAGCTCGTGGGTCGCCCGGAGTGCGCGATCGTGTTTGACAAGCTCACCGACTCCTTCAACGGCCTTTTCCGCAAGCTCTCCGGCAACGCCACGCTCAGCGAAGGCAACATCCGCGACGCGATGGCCGAGGTCCGCACCAACCTTCTCGACGCCGACGTGAGCCTCGATGTCGTCAACAGCTTCACCGACAACGTCGTCAAAGATGCCGTCGGCAAAGACGTCACCAAGAGCCTCAACCCCGGCCAGGAGATGGTCGGCATCGTCTACGACCGGCTCGTCACCCTTCTCGGCGATGCGCCGCCAGTGCCCGAGGGCGCCACGGCGCAGGAGGCCGCCGAGATCATGATGGCCGACGGGCCCGGCGTCATGCAGATCTCGCCCGGTCCCACCATCGTCATGATGTGCGGCCTGCAGGGCAGCGGCAAAACCACCACCTGCGGCAAGCTCGCCGCGTGGCTCAAAAGCGCAACCGCTCGGTCCTCCTCGTCGCCGCCGACCTGCAGCGCCCCGCCGCCGTCGAGCAGCTTCAGATCGTCGCCCAGCAGGCCGATTCGCTTCCGGGCTCGGCCAAGGTCGAGTTTTACGGCGAGTTCGACAAGTCGGCCGAGTACGGCAAGGCCGTCGGCGTCGCGGTCGGCGTCTGCCAACGTGCGGTCGCGATCGCGCGTCAGAAGAACATCGACACCGTCATCCTCGACACCGCCGGCCGTCTGCACGTGAACGACGAGCTGATGGGCGAGCTCGATGCCGTCCGCAAGACCGTCCGTCCCCACCAGATCTTCCTCGTCGTCGACGCCATGACCGGCCAGGACGCTGTGAAGTCGGCCCAGTCGTTCCACAAGCGACTGGAGGTCGACGGCCTCATCATGACCAAGTTCGACTCTGACACGCGAGGCGGCGCGGCGCTCTCGGTCAAGAGCGTCACCGGCGCGCCGATCCGCTTCATCGGCGTTGGCGAGAAGATCGATGCGCTCGAGGAGTTCCAGGCCGCGCGTATCGCCGGCCGCATCCTCGGCATGGGCGACGTGATCAGTCTCGTGCAGAAGGCCAAGGAGCAGGTGAGCGACGAGGAGGCTAAGGCGCTGGAGGAGAAGATCTCCAAGGGTCAGATGACCATGGACGACTTCCTCAAGCAGATGAAGAGCCTCCGCCGCATGGGTCCGCTCAAGCAGATCATGGGCCTGCTGCCGGGTATCGGCTCGGCGCTCAAGGACATTAACATCGACGACAAGCAGCTCGACCACATCGAGGGGATCGTCTGTTCGATGACCACCGAGGAGCGCAAGACGCCCGGCGTGCTCAACCACGGGCGCCGCAACCGCATCGCCAAAGGCAGCGGCCAGAAACCCGAGCAAGTCGCGGCCCTCGTCAAGCAGTTCACCATGATCAGCTCGCTGAGTCAGAAGATGGCGACGATGACCGCCGGCGACAAGATGAAAGCGATGCAGGCCATGCAGAGCGGCGGCATGGGCGGATTGCTCGGCGGCATGCCCAGCTTGCCCGGCATGCCGCGGATGAAGGGGAGCACGGCGATGCCGAGCATCAAGAGCAAGTTCAAGAAGCGGAAATGAGCCGCAGATGAACGCAGATCAGCGCAGATCGGAAGAGGGTGGCGAAGGAAGAGCGAAGGGAGCTGACTACGCGCACTCTGATATCACTGACGCAGTTATCAGTGCTTTCTACGACGTTTACAACGAACTTGGGCACGGTTTTCTCGAATCGGTCTATGCAAATGCGTTGGCAGTCGCGCTCTCCCATCGCAGCCTAAAGGTCGAACGCGAAGTCGCGATCAACGTTTGCTTTCAAGATGTCGAAGTGGGAGTATTCAAAGCCGACCTGATCGTCGCGGGCGTTGTGCTGGTAGAGCTAAAGGCAGCACGGGAACTCGATCCAGTTCACACAGCACAGGTCCTCAACTACCTCAGAGCGACGCGTCTGGAAGTCGGATTGCTCTTCAACTTCGGCCCCAAGCCAGCTATCAGACGTTTCGCCTATGCCAACAGCCGCAAGCGTGTGTCCCCAAAGCCTTGATCTGCGCTTATCTGCGTCGATCAGCGGCTCAGTAATTCCGGCTACTTCCGCTCGCGATCCGTTCCGCGCAAAGAATCCTTCCAAGCCTCCTCGGCGTTGTCGAGGACTTCGCAGTCGCAGAAGCCGCCGAGTTCTTCGAGCCATTCGCCGAGCGCGGCGGCGTTTACGTTGTTCTGTGATGCCCACACGCGCGTGAAGCGAGGGGTGTCGTCACAGTCTTCGGCGTCGAGCGCTTCGGCGAGGTAGGCGAACAGGGCCGCGGCTTGATCGTCTGTGATCGGCATCGACTCGCGGATCTTCGCCCGCTGCTGCGCTTTGTAGGCGTCCCTGAGTTCACGCTTGCGCTCGTCCATGCCGGGCAGCATACCAGATCGCCAAATCCCCCAATGTGAATCTCGCGTCTAATCTCAGGACATGACGAACGCCGATCTCGTTGCCGCCTTGGAGACTATGGCCCGCTACATGGAGCTGCTGGGCGTCGACAGCTTCCGTGTGATCGCGCACACCAAGGTTGCGCGGGCGATCGAAGGGATGACCGACGATCTCGTCGCAGTCGCCAAGGGGCCTGACGCGGCGAAGAAGCTCACGGCGATTCCCGGCATCGGGCCGAAGATCGCCGACAAGCTCATCGAGCTTGCAACGACCGGCAAGCTCAAGGAGCTTGATGAGCTTGCGAAGGAGGTTCCCGTCGGGCTCATCCCGCTGCTACAGCTGCAGGGCATCGGACCCAAGAGCGTGCACGTGTGGTGGAAGCAGGCGGGTGTAACTGATCTGGCGTCGCTGAAGGCGGCGATCGATTCGGGAAAAATCGCTGAGCTGCCGCGGCACAGCGCGAAGACCGTTGAGAAGCTCAAGGCGGCGATCGAGCAGCTCGCGCAGGGGCAGGGGCGGATGCGGCTGGGCGAGGCGCGTGAGCTGGCCGACCGAGTGATCGCGCAGCTCAAGAAGCGGAAGGAGGTGAAGCAGATCGAGGCCGCGGGGTCGATGCGGCGCGGGCGCGACACGGTGGGCGATATCGACATTCTGGTAACGACGACGGATCCGGACGCGACGGTGAAAGCGTTCACGTCGCTGCCGCTGGTGCAGAAGGTGCTGCTGGCCGGTGAGACTCGAGCGTCGGTGCGGATGGTGGCGACGGGCGGCTCGCGGTGGGACAAGGCCGAGAAGGGCGATGACGAGCACCAGCCCGATGCGGCTGGTACCGGTCCGACCGTGCAAGTCGATTTGCGCGTGGTGCCCGATGAGCACTTCGGCTCAGCGATGCTCTACTTCACCGGCAGCAAAGACCACAACATCAAACTGCGGCAGCGAGCGCTCGACATGGGGATGACGGTCAACGACTACGGCATCTACGTCGACGATGGGAAGAGCGAGCCGCACAAGCGCGGCCTGAAGCCGATCGCGTCCAAGACCGAGGCGGAGATCTACAAGGTGCTCAAGCTGCCGTACGTGCCTCCGGAGATCCGTGAGGATCGCGGCGAGTTTGAGCTGAAGGAGACGCCGAAACTCATCGAGTTGGCGGACATCAAGGCTGAACTGCATTCGCACACGACGGCGTCGGACGGGTCGATGTCGATCCTACAGCTTGCGCAGGCGGCGAAGGACCGGGGGTTCCACACGATCGCCGTCACCGACCACTCGCAGTCTCAGTACCAGGCGCGGGGCTGAAGCCCGACCGCGTGCGCGAGCACATCAAGGCGATCCGCGAGGCGCAGAAGCAGATCAAAGGAATCGCGATCCTGGCGGGTAGCGAGGTAGACATTCTCGCCGACGGCACGATGGACTATGACGACGAACTGCTGGCGGAGCTGGACGTGGTGGTCGCGTCGCCGCACAACAACCTCACGCAGAACTCGGCGGACGCGACCGAGCGTCTGGTGAAAGCGGCGAGTCATCCGCTGGTGCACATCATCGGGCACCCCACTGGCCGGCTGGTGCTGCGGCGAAAGGGGCTCGAGCCGGACATGAACGCGGTAATCGCCGCGGCCAAGGCGCACGACACGGCGCTTGAGATCAACGCCCACTGGATGCGCCTGGACCTGCGTGACACGCACGTGTGCGCCGCGGTGGATGCAGGGTGTAAGTTCGCGATCGACTGCGACGTGCACGCGGAGAGCGATTTTGACAACCTGCGGTTTGGCGTGACGACAGCGCGGCGCGGCTGGATGACGGCGGCGATGTGCGTGAACACGTGGGGAGCGAAAGAGCTGCACGCCTGGCTGAAAAAGAAGCGGTAGAAGAGGAGGCCGGGCGGAAGGCAGTCGCGCAAACCTCAGGTTCGTTTGACCATCAGCACCGTCGCGTCGTCGCCCGGCGTGAGCGAACCTGGCCGGGCATCGAGGAAGTGCTCGATGGCGGCAGTCGCGCGACGGGGGTCGTTGTCTGCCGCGGCGAGCGTTTCGGCGAGGTACTCCTCGACCTGGTTCTCGCCGACGATTTCACCGAAGCCGTCGGTGTACATGATCAGCGTCTCACCGGGCTGCACGGTGTCGGTGTGCTGCTCGAAGGCGCTGTCGCCGAATACGCCGAGCACCGGGCCGGTGCTCTCAAGGTGGCGAGGCTTGCCCTTGCCGAAGACGATCGCGGTGGGATGGCCGGCGCTGGCGAGGCCGAGTGCGCCGGTGCGGACGTTGAGACGGCCGCAGACAGCCGAGGCGAAGCGAGTCTGGTCGCTGTCCTCGTTGAGGAGCAGGCCGTTGATCTTGTGCAGAGCCGCGGCGGGCTCGAGGAGTTTGTAACCCCCGCCGCCGGCTGCGCTGCCGACTTCCTTCATGGTGAGGCCGTTGGCGATGATCATGCCGTACATGGCGGCGCTGATGCCGTGTCCCATCGCGTCGGCGACGAGGAAACCGGCGTGCTGCTCGTCGAGGCGGACCATGCGGTAGACGTCGCCCGAGACGTACCACGCCGGGCGATAGACGACTGAGCAGGCGATGCCCGGAACGTTGAAGTCGTCGGCTCGCATCAGCTCACGCTGGAGCTTCGCGGCGAGCAGCAGCTCGTTGTCGACCTTGCTCACCCACGAATGGACCTGTTTCTGCGACGCGCGGCGCGAGCGAAGCTCGATTTCCATCTCGCGCACGGCGGCTTGGCGTGACGAGAGCCCCGCGGCCAGCGCGGCGAGCGCCGCGTCGCCGCGTCCCTGCAGGTGGACCATCGCGCCCGACGCCTGGAGCGGCGCAGTGAGGTGGGCGAGCGAAGCGGGCAGGTGCACGACGATCGGCAGCGCATGCTCGTTGAGCAGGTTGACCACCGAGCGCAGCTCGGCGGGCGAGTCGGCCTCGCCGGCGATGATCACGGCGCAGTCGGTGTTACGCAGCGCGTCGAGCACGTCTTTGCGGCCCAGCGCATCGGCGACGCCGAAGGCCGCGAGTTGCGGACGCGAGGCCTCGGGCCACTGCCCGGCGACGATGTCGCCGAAGTCGCGGAGCGCAGACTCCTTGCGGCCGGCCGAGAGCACGGCGATGGTGCGCTCGGAGGCTGAGGTGGTGTGGGCGCCGACCAGTTGGTTCATCGAGGCCAGAAGCGACATGCGAGCACTCCGTGCGAGCAAAGAGACGGAAAGCCTCTGGATCGGCGGGTTCACGCTTCTGTTGGATCAAGGACGCCCGAGTGGGCGCTCTCAGGAGTGGCAAGCCGCGGCGTGACCCGCGCCGCCGGTACAGGCGGCGCGGTCGCACCGAGCGCGGCGGGGTAACTTGCGTGTTATCGTGCGCGTCCGAGAATCGCGGCCCGCTTGGCGAGCAGTTCCTGAACGGCGATCACGACCGTCGCGTGGCTCCATGTGAGCGGGCTCACGCTGAGCATCTCGCCGGTGAGCGGGTTGACCTGCTCGGCCAGGACGCCGCTGTCGGCGGCGCGTTCAGCGGCCCAGGAGAGCAGGTCGAGCGCCGGTTCGAGGTCGGCTTCGGTCTTGGCTCGCGCGACGGCCCACTGGGCGTGCCAGAGGGTGCAGATGAGCCAGGGATTGCCAGGGATGTCGGGGTTGTCGTTCACGACGCGGTGGTAGTAGTCGTTCTGGTAGCGGGCGCAGCCGCCGATGGGCGTCTTGCACCAGAGCAACTCGCGGAGGGCCGACATTTCCGCTTGCGCGTGATGCCCTTCGGCCGGCACGGCGTCGAACCACCAGGTGGCGAAGTTGGCGCTGTCGGCGGTCATGTCGAGCTTGTACGAACCGTCGGCGTTGACGGTGGCCATGCGGGCGAAGCGACCATGCTCCTCGCTCCAGAGATGCTTGAGCATCGCGGCGCTCATCTCCGAAGCGCCCTTCTCAAACCACGCTGCCCGGCCCGTGTCACCGAAGTCGGTTGCGAAGTCGCGAGCTGCGCAGCGCGGCGATGGTGGCGGCGACCGTGAAGGTGTGGATGCCGCGGCGTTCTTCCCAAAGGTCCCATGAAGGGAGTGGGAGTCCGTTGGCATCGCGGTGATCGACCATCCACTTGGCCGGGGTGATCACCAGCGGGTTGTAGAGAGGCTTGACGAACTCGACGTCGTGCCGCTTGATGAAGTGCTGGCGGAGCGACCAGAGGACCAGCGCGGTCTCATCCTGCTGGATCGGCAGGGCGGGCTTGCCGTCGATGATCCACGGGTGCCAACTGCTGGCGAGCTTGGCTTCGGGCGTGAACTTGTGAAGGAAGTAGCCGTGGCGCGTGACGCACCGCGCGCAGTAACGGAAAAACTCGCGGCAGAGGGCGTTCTGGCCGGCGAGGATCAGCGCGTACGCGACCAGCGCCCCGTTGCGCGGCCAGCAGTAGGAGTAGGTGTCGCCCGCGAAGTGGGTGATGTCGGAGTCGTTGGCGGCGATGATCGCGCCGCGGTTGTCGATTTGCGATCTCAGCACCAGCAGCGAGCGCAGGTAGAGGTCGCTGACGGGCTTGGGGAGGTACGAAAGGTCGCTGCGGTCGCTGTCGGCCCAGAGCTTCCAGTACGCATCGGTGCGGGAGATGAACTTGTCGGGCGTGCGTTCCCAGATGGAGCGGTTGATGTGGGCGACGCTGTCGTAGTCGCGCCCGAAGATCGTCCAGAGGTGGGCATGCGAAGCGCCGCCGGGCGCGACGGGCACGTTGAGGCCGACGGTCGCATCGACCGAGCCCTGGCTGATGGCGTTCTTGCCGAGCGTGCCGTCTTCGGCGTCGCGCCAGGTGCCTTCAGCGCCGCCGATGCGTTTGCTGCCGATCGCCCAGTGATCGATGCCGCACTTGGTGGCGTCGCACCCGTTGATGAGGAAGTAGAAGTCGCCCTTGTAGATCACAAGGCCCGCGGTGGCGGGGTCGTAGTTGGCGGTGTCGCCGACCTGCGTCTCCTGGATCGAGTAGTCGGCGTGGAAAAAGAGCCGGACGTCGCGCGGCGTGCCCCGGCCGGAGATGTCGTGCACGGTGACGCGTCGGAACCAGACCGACTCGTGGAAGTCGACGCAGTCCTCGCACTGCAGGCGCAGGCCAAGGCCGGGGTGCTCCATCACCACGTCGGTGACGAGCGTGCCATCGCGATACTTCAGCGAGCGGGTCCACGCGGGATCCTCGGCCCAGGCGAAGGCGCCGTCGGCCCAGACGCCGAAGCGTTGCGGGAACCCCTCGGTCTGGTTGTACCTGCCGACGAACGGGTAGTAGATGTCCCGCGCACGGTAGTGCTGGTCGAAGGTGACCAGAAGGTCGCCGTTGCCGATGGGGAGGTCGCGGGGCATCGACGGAGGATACCCGGGCGTGGGAACGGGATTGAGTGCGTGGACGGGCGAGACGCCCGCTACCGGCTCAAGATCAGGCGGCGCTATTGGCCGCGCCCTCGGCGACGGCCTCGAGGCGGTTCTTGAGATCGCCGACGAAGGTGAGTCGGATGCCGAAGTTCTCGCCGACCTTGACCGCGCGCCCGAGCCCGATGACCTTGTTATTCACCTGGAGCTCGAGGTCTTCTTCGGCGTTCTTGGGGAGCTCGACGATCGCGCCGGTGACCAGGGTGACCACGTCCTTAACGGGCATCTGGCGGCGTCCGAGGACGACCAGGACGGGGACTTCGAGCTTCTTGAGGGCGTCGACGTCGGCAGGCATGGGGAATGTATCGGCGGAACTGGTGGCTGGGGGTCAAAAGGTGCGCGAACACTGAGCACGACGCTCGCAGAGCCGAGCCTCGTGGCACACGGCGTGGCGTTCCGCTCCCTTACGGTCGCGGTTCGGATTCCCATGTCCCTCAACTCGTTCAACCCACTCAGCCCACTCGTCTCATCCCTCGTAGCGGCCGACGATGATGGAGCAGTTGTGGCCGCCGAAGCCGAACGTGTTGTTCATCACGTACTTGACGGCACGCTCGCGGGCGTGGTGGGGGACGAGGTCGACGTCGAAGTTGGGGTCGGGCTTGTCGAGGTTGATGGTGGGGGCGATGATGCCGTCGCGCACCGCGTGGATGCAGGCGATCATCTCGACCGCACCGCTGGCGCCAAGGGCGTGCCCGTGCATGCTCTTGGTGCTGCTCATGAGGCACTTGCCACCGCGGCTCTTGCGGGCGTGGTCGCCAAAGACGCTCATGACGGCCTCGACCTCGGCGACGTCGCCCAAGGGCGTGCTGGTGCCGTGGGCGTTGATGTAGCTGATGTCGGTGGGGTTGAGGCCTGCATCGCGCAGGGCCCAGCGCATGGCGCGACTGGCGCCGCCGCCCTGCGGGTCCGGGGCGGTGATGTGGTGGGCATCACACGAGTTGGCGACGCCGGCGACCTCGGCATAGATCGTCGCGCCGCGGGCCTTGGCGTGCTCTTCGGTCTCAAGGACGAACGCGGCGCCGCCCTCGGAGAGGACGAAGCCGTCGCGGTCGAGGTCGAAGGGGCGGCTGGCCTTGGTGGGGTCGTTGTTGCGGGTGCTCAGGGCCTTCATCACCGAGAAGGCGGAGATGCAGACCGGCGAGACCGCGGCCTCAGCGCCGCCGACGACCATGACGTCGGCCTCGCCGCGGCGCATGCAATGGACGGCGTCGCCCATCGCATGGCCGGAGGATGCGCAGGCGGTGGCGTGCGTGCTTGCGGGGCCCTTGAGGCCGAAGCGGATGGAGACGCCGCCGGCGGCGGCGTTGGGCATCAGGCGCGGGACGGTGAAGACGTTGATGCGCTTGGGGCCCTTGGCGTCGAGGACTTCCTTGCCGTCTTCGATGGTCTGGATGCCGCCGATGCCCGAGCCGTAGACAACGCCGCAGCGTTCGGCATCTTCCTTGGCGAAATCGATGCCGGAGTGGGCGACACACTCAACGGCGGCGGCGATGCCCAATTGGGTGAAGCGGTCGACGCGCTTGGCCTCGCGGAAGTCCATCGCGGAGGCTGGATCCCAGTTTTGGGCTTGGCCTGCGAAAGTGGTTTCCCACTGGCCGTCCCACTTCTTGAAGATCTCGAGGTCGATCGGGGTGATGCCCGAACGGCCCTCGCGCATGCCGGCCCACGTGTCCTTGGCGTTGTGGCCCAGGCAGGTGATGGCGCCCATTCCGGTGATGACGATGCGCGGAGAGGACGGGCGGGGCATCAACAGTGCTCCTGGGACGCGCGACAGCGTGCCGCGACGGATCGCAGAACTCTAGGAGGAGGCGAGTGAGCGGAGGACAAGGCGGCTTTGAGGCCGCGTAAGACGCTTAGTTGACGCCCTTGGCCGTGCAGATGAAGTCGATGGCCTGGCCGACGGTGGTGATCTTCTCGGCCTGATCGTCGGGGATGGAGGTACCGAACTCGTCCTCGAACTCCATGACGAGCTCGACGGTGTCGAGCGAGTCGGCGTTGAGGTCGGTCTGGAAGTTGGTCTCGCGCTTGACGTTGGCCTTCTCGGCGCCCATCTGCTTGCAGACGATGTCGATCACCTTGGCTTCGATCTCAGACTTGGTCACGGAAGGCTCCCAGGAGGCGGGCGATGCCCGCGGTGGTGGTACGTTGCGCCGCCTGTTGGACGGGTCCAAATATAGCGATTCAGGGCGTTTGGTCAAAGCCTCCCGACCATGAACCAAACCTCATTTGCGTGTGATCGAGGGGAGGATGCGGTATCGGGCGTGGGGGGCGGCACAACCGGATCGAGAGGATCGGGACGGGCTGGGGTTGGGTGCGGGGGGGCTTGACAGGGTGTGAGGCTCCGTCGATGGAGTGGGGAGCGGGTCGAACGCGGCGTGTGTGCCGCGGCGTTCGGCGCCCTGTGGATGGAGTGGTGGTTCCATGAGTCAGATGCCCAACGAGCCCGATGCGTTTGCTGAGCAGGTGGTGGTGATGCTCCGGAAGATCCAGCCGGACTACACGATCGAGCTGACCGGGCCGCGTGAACTCTTGGTGAACGGCCGTCGCCTGGATCTTGAGAACCTGTACAGGCTTGTGAACCACGACCCGGTTCGGGGGACGGAGATCGTGGAGCACTACCTCGATCAACTGTTCAGCGGCGAAGCGAACATCGTGGGTGGGATGAGCTTCGAGCTGATTCGCGGGCGGATCATGCCGCGGGTGCAGCCTGAGACGATCTTCAATCACCTGGCGCGAGCAGGTGGCGCACGTTCCGTTCGTCAACGGCACGGTCATCGTGTTCGTGATCGACATGCCGAACATGACTGTCAGCGTGACGAGCGAGCAGATGATCCGCTGGGGCGTGACGGCCGACGATCTTGAGCAGGTGGCGCGTGAAAATCTCGCGGAAGCGAGCCACGAGCTGGAGCTGCAGGTCGTTTCGAGCAAGGAAGGCGGGCGTGCGATCGTGATCGCGCAGCAGGACGGGTACGACGCGGCGCGGCTGCTGCTCGAGCCGCTGTACGCGAAGCTTGCTCCGCGGCTGGGCGGCGATTTCTATGTCGCGACGCCGGCGCGCGATATGTTCGTGGCGATCTCGACAGGTCCCGAGCCGTTTGTCGAGCGTCTGGCGGCGCGGGTTCGTGAGGACTTCAAGCGCCTGCCGTACCCGATCAGCCCGCAGTTCTTCCTGGTGACCAGGGATGGCGTTGCGGGGACGATGCCGGAGATGCCAGGGAGCGAGGCGGCGTGAGGCGATTGCGGATTTGGGATTGCGGATTGCGGAATGGCGAGGCGGCCCGGGAAGCGTGAATCGCAGTGCCAGTTCGATCGCTGCTGAAGAGGCGCTCCTCCGGAGCTCTGGTGCGTACCCGTGCTCACCCATGGCTTGCGCCGTGGGCTAACGAAAGGCGCTGCTCCGCAGCTCTGAAACCTCGTGCTTGCGCACGAGGCTCTTATAGTGGCGTATGTGGAAGCTGCTGATGCCGCTGGCGGTTTTGCTGGCGGTTGTGGCTGGGGTGCTCGCGCTGGATAAGCCACGGAAGCGGGCTGATGTCGTCATGCTCAATGGCGGTGACGCGAGCACGCTGGACGTGACGCGTGTGAGCTGGCAGCAGGACAACCGCATTGTGGGGTCGCTGTGGGAGGGGCTGGTCCGCAACGACGTGTTTGACCCGAAGTTCGGGAAGCTGCCCGGCATGGCCGAGCGGTGGGAGGTTGCGGCCGACGGGAAGACGTGGACGTTTCACATCCGCGGTGATTCGGCATGGAGCAATGGTGCGCCGGTGACGGCGAAGGACTTTGTGTACTCGTGGCGGCGCGGGCTGCTGCCGGATACGCCGAGCGATTACGTGGTTCAGCTCCAGCTCATCAAGGGGGCGAAGGAGTTCACGCAGTGGCGCACGGCGGCGCTGGCGTCGTTTGCCAAAGAGGGGCATGGGAAGGCGCGGGCCGCGGAGGCGGAGGCGCTGTGGGCGGAGACGGAGAAGAAGTTCGACGAGCTGGTGTCGATGAAGGCCGTCGACGACCGGACGCTGGTGATGGAGTTGGTGCGGCCGGTTTCGTACTGGCTGGACCTGTGCGCGTTCGAGCCGTTTTACCCGATCTACCGGCCGCTGGTGGACTCGTTCCAGACGATCAACGCGGTGACGGGGCGGGTGGATGCGCGGTCGGACTGGACGCGTCCGCCGCTGCTTGTGACTAACGGGCCGTTCAAGCTGGTGGACTGGAAGTTCAAGCGCGAGATGCGGCTGGAGAAGAACGAGCACTACTGGAACCGGGCGAAGGTGGGTGTGGATTCGCTGGCGATCATCGTCGTGGAGGACACCAACGCGGCGGTGGTGGCGTTCCAGACCGGCGCGGTGGACTTCAACACCGACGTGTCGGCGGGGTACCGCGCGGAGATGGTGCAGCGGCGCAACGAGTGTCTGGCGGAGCACGCCGACGAGGTTGCGGCGATGCAGAAGCAGGGGCTGGACCCGATCTCGATCGCGCGGATGCTGCCGCGGGACAAGCGGCTGGATATTCACCCGCTGCCGGCGTTCGGGACGTACTTCTACAACTTCAACTGCCTTGAGAAGCTGCCGGACGGGCGGGTGAACCCGTTCCACGATCCGCGCGTGCGTCGAGCGTTCAGTATGGCGGTGGACCGGAAGAACATCACCGACAATGTGCGGCGGTGCGGCGAGCCGCCGAGCGGCGTGCTGGTGCCGCGGGGGTCGATCGGCGGGTACGCGTCGCCTGCGGGTGTGCCGTACGACCCGGATGGTGCGCGGAAGCTGCTGGCGGAAGCGGGGTATCCCGGGGGCAAGGGGTTCATCACGGTCGAGATCATGTTCAACCGCGACATGGGGCACGACATGATCGCCGAGGCGGTGAAGAAGGACTGGGAGAGCCAGCTTGGCGTGAAGGTGACGCTGAGGCAGAAAGAGATCAAGATCTTCCGCGAGGATCTGAAGCAGCACAACTTTGTGGTGGCGCGCGGATCGTGGTTTGGTGATTACGGTGATCCGCTGACGTTCCTTGAGGTGAACCGGTCGACGGACGGGAACAACGACCGGTCGTACAACAGCCCGGCGTTTGATGCGCTCTTGGACAAGGCGGCGGAGGAGGGGGATGCTGCGAAGCGGCTGGCGATTTTGAGCGAGGCGGAGGCGCTGTTATTGGAGGAATCGCCGTTGTTGCCGGTGTTTCAGTATGTCGAGATGTACATGTTCGATGCGCACCGGTTGACGGGGGTGTCGCCGCATCCGCGGCATAAGCAGCAGTTGTTCATGCTGGATGTGCTGGGGGATGGGAAGGGGCCCGAAGTTCCGCGAGCGATGAAGCGTGCGGGGGGTGGACAGTGAGCGTGCATTTGAGCCGCGGAGCGGCGGGTTTATTTAGCCCACGGCGTGAGCCGTGGGTTGTGTCGTGTGCGTGCGGACGAGCCGCGGAGCGGCGCGTCTCCGTACGTGCAAGATGCGCCCCTCCGGGGCTCAGGTTGTCGTGGGCGGTTTACCCACGGCTTGCGCCGTGGGCTAACGAAAGGCGCTGCTCCGCAGCTCAATCCACTGCTCAAGAGGTGCGGTCATGATGCGCCTTGTTGTGCGGCGGTTGCTGCAGTTGCCGCTGATCCTGCTGGTGATCTACACGGTGACGCTTGCGCTCGCTTGGGGGGTGCCGGGGAATCCGCTGGAGCGCGGTGAGCGGCGGCCTCCGCCTGAGGTTGAGGCGGCGATGCGGGCGCGGTACAACCTGGATTCGTTCTGGGGGTTCTACTTCACGTACCTGGATAACGCGAGCGGGTTGGCGTGGGCGCGGGGGAAGGTTGCTGGTGGTGGTGGGAAGGCCGCGGGGGGAGAGACGCTGGCGGCGAAGGAGGGCGTTGAGGTCGTTGCGCCCAAGGGGCGGCCGGTGTTCGACCTTGGGCCGAGTTTGCAGTATGAAGATTGGCGGGTGAACGAGGTGCTGTGGTCGACGCTGCCGGTGAGCGTGACGATCGGCGGGGCGGCGATGGTGATCGCGCTGCTGGTGGGCGTGGCGTCGGGCGTCGTGGGTGCGGTGAAGCCGAACTCGGGGCTGGATCTTGCGACACTACTGGTGGCGCTTGTTGGGATCAGCCTGCCGAGCTTTGTGACCGGGACGCTGCTGCAGACGGTGTTCAGCGTGTGGCTGGGGTGGTTGCCGGTGGCGGAGTGGGGGACGGTGCGGGCGCTGATCCTGCCGAGTGTGACGTTGAGCCTGCCGTTTGCGGCGTACATCGCGCGGCTCACACGGATCGGGATGATCGAGGCATTGCGGAGCGACTATGTGCGGACCGCGCGGGCCAAGGGACTGAGCGAGCGCGACGTGGTGCTCAAGCACGCGCTGAAGAACGCGTTCTTGCCCGTGCTGAGCTACCTGGGGCCGGCGACGGCGATGGCGATGACCGGGTCGTTCGTCGTCGAGCGGGTGTTCAGCGTGCCAGGGCTGGGGCAGCACTTTGTGAACGCGGTGCTGAACAAGGACCTGTTCATGATCATCGGCGTGGTGCTGGTGTTCAGCACGATGCTCGTGCTGTTCAACCTCGCGGTGGATGTGCTGTATCGGTGGGTGGATCCGCGGATTGAGTAATAGGAGCCTTGTGCGCGAGCACAAGGAGCGTTCGGCATGTCGGTGATGGCCGCGCGTGGTTGCGAGTAGATCCTTGTGTGGTCCGTCGTGTCTGCGGACCTTTGCACAATGTCCTGAGTGCCTCAAGAAACCAAAGGCTCGGCCGCTGTGCGGCCTTCTTGTGCTTGCGCACAAGGCTCTTATTGCCGCGTGAGCGTGACCGATGCGCCTTCGTCGCTGGTGAGAGTGACCTTGCGCTCGGCGGGGTCGATGTCGGTGATCTTCCAGCCGGGGATGACGGCGTCGCCGATGCCGCGGACGCGGCCGCTGATGACGGCGAAGGAGCCGTGATCGTTGCGCATGAGTGCGCCGAGGGAAAGACGCTGGATCTCGGTGGGAATGGTGGTGGACTTGGTGTTGTCTGGAGTGGTGGCGACGACCTGGTCGTTCTGGATCACCGTCGGCCTGGCGGCCAGGTGGTTGAACGGGGAGTTGAAGACCGTCATGCGTGCGTGCTGCGCGGCGAGTTCGGTCGCGGCGGCACGCTGAGCAGCAGTGAGTTGCTTGCGCGGGTCGACCTCGGCATGGGCGGGGGCAACGGCGGGAACGGGGTCAAGGGTCGGTGCTGCGGCGCTGGCCTGCGAAGGCGCGGAGCCGAAGAGCATGCGGGCGGCCTGAACCATCACGATCGGCGCGACGAGAGCGGCGGCGGTGACAAGGTTCTGCGGCGAGATCGAACGGGTATTCATCGGTGGCTCTCCGTCGGGACGGCGGCCTGCTGGCCGGGCTGTGCGCCGGGCGTGGTTGTCGGTGAGGTGGAAGGAGAGGGGGCGGTGAGGGCGGCGGTGTTGACGCCCAGGTGCTCGGTCTCGATGGTGACCGAGACGGTGTCGGCAGCGCCGGGCGTGCTGCTCGATACGGGAGCCATGTGGACCGACTTGATGGTGGTGAAGCCGACGTCCTGCTGCATGGCACGGAGGAAGCGTGCGGTGCTCGCGAAGCTGCCGCTGAGGGAGATGGAGAAGGCGACGCGCTGCTCGACCTTCTTGTCGGTCTTGGGGGGGGACTGGCCGGGAGCGAGGCGCGGGCCGCGCGGGTTAGCGGGGTTGAACTGTTCGACGCGGACGTCACAGGAGTCGGCGAGGGTGGAGACCGCCTGGAGAAGGCGGGCCTGGTCTCCGGCGAGAAGTGAGCGCTGTTCGATCTGCTCCAAGGCGCGCTTGGCTTGCTCGGCGCGGGCAGGGTCGAGCGTCAGGGGTTTGGATTGTGCCTTGGAGATCGTGAGGGCGAGTGTGTCAGCCTCGGCCTGCGCATCGGCGGCCTTCTTGGCGATGGGCTCGACGGCGACGAGGTACGCGCCACGCAGATAGCGGTGCCGATGGCGAGTTCGGGGAGGAAGGAGCGGACGACCTGGCTGGTAAGCGGGCTGTTCACTTGCGGGCTCCGTGCTCGGCGTCGGTGAGCGCTTGGGCGCGACGACGGGGTAAGGAACGTCGACGAGCTCGAGGGTGAGGTCGAAGCGGTGAGCGTTAGCGTCGCCGACCTTGGTGCGGGAAGCGGCGCCGAGCTTGACCGCGGCGATCAGCGGCGACTTGGCGAGGGCCTCGGTGTAGGCCTTGACGGCGTCGGCGAAGGCCTTGTCGTCGCCGCCGCCGGCCTGCATGGTGCCGCTGAGGCGGCACGTCCAGCCGGTGTCGTTTTCACGGATGTCGATGGAGTCGAGGCTGGTGCGGGCGTCGGTGGTCTCGCCGAGCAGCGCGAGGACGGCTGCGGAGTCGGGCGAGTTGCCCATGGCTCGGGCTACGTAGGTGTTGGCGGTGTTGGCGCGGGTGACGGCGTTGCTGGTCGCACGCTCGGCTTCGTCGAGCTTCCCAGCCTGCGCGGCCTGTGCGCGGAGGGACTCGGCGCGATCGCGCGCGGAGGTGTACTCGGTGTAGACCCAGCCGCCATAGAGGGCGACGGCCGCGGCGGCGAAGGCGACGCCCGTGCGGAGGGCGCGGCGGATGCGAACCTTGGCCAGCGCCTGCTGCGCGGCGGCAGGGGTGAGAGTGAGGCCGCCGGTGTGGTTGCCGGCGGCAGCGTTGATGTTGCCGCAGGCGGCGGAGGAGCGATCGGCGGCGGGGGTAGCGAAGGCTGGAGGGAGGACGGTGACGCCGCAGAACTGGGTGAGCGCGGCGTCGATGCGCGGGAGCGAGGCGCCGGGGCCGTCGAGCGTGACGGTAACGCTACCGGCTGTTCGTTGCTTGTCGGTGACGCCGAAACGGAGCGATTGCTTGATCTCCACGCTGAAGCGCTGCAGGACGCTGTTCATCAGCGGGAGAATGCTGGCACCGGTGAAGCCGTTGCGTTCGTCGACGGTGTCGGTGGGGAGGGGAACGCCGGTGCGGTCGAGCAGCGAGCGTGCGGCGGCGCGGTCGAGAGTGATGGGCTCGCCGAGTGCGCCGTCTGCGTTGCGCGGCGTGATGGGGCGGAGGAGGGCTTCGACGATGTTCTCGACGCCGACGGAGAGTGCGCGGAAAAGCAGCAGGCCGTCGCAGTCGCCGACGATGAAGAAGGACTCGTGCTCGCCGAACCAGAGGGCGGCGTGGGGCGTGCCGGTCTCGCTGCGGGGGCGCGAAGTGACGGCGTGCACTGTGCGCGCGATGGGTGCGGCTGCGGCAGGGATGAGACGCGCGGGCGTGAGGCCGCAGGAGGCGATCCACTGGTTGAGCAGAGTGCAGTTGGCGTCGGTCTCAACGGCGCAGAGCGCGTGGGACATGCGCTGGGGGGCGGTCTGGCCGGGCTTCTCGACCGGCTTGGGGTCGGTAAAGAGGACGGCGGTGGAGACGGGGTTGTCGGCGATGGGGTAGCCGGCGGACTCGGCAAGGGCGAGGACGGCGGCACGCTCGACGGCGACCTGGCCGGCCGCGGCGGGGCACGCGGGGAGCGCGGCGACGGCGGTGGGGCTAGCGAAGATGACAGTGGTGGAGGCGTTCTTGAGGCCGAGCTCGGAGACCCAGCCGGCGAGGGTCGCATGGCGCGTGCGGAGCGTCTCGGCCCAGTCGGCGCCGGGCGCGGGGGGCGTGTAGCGCTCGGTGCGCCGCTGCTGTACCACGCCGGCGGCAGTAAGTACTGCGAGCTCGAGGCGGGTGGGCGTGATCTCGACGAAGGTGTTGGCGCGTGCGGGCACGTGGTGACTCCGGGCGGATCTTGGGGTGTCCGGCCCGGGTCTTATCGGGTGGTTTGGTGGGCGGCTGTGGCGTGTAACCGGGAAACGGACGTACGCCAATGAGCGCGAGCGTCGAGGGGCGCTCGATTTGCCGTCAGTATGTGATCTTGCCGGTGGCGGCGGTGATGGTCACGGTGGCGGTGGAGGAGGCTCCGGCGCCGTATGGAGTGCGAGGAGAGGTGCCCGAGACCATCAGCGTGGGGCCGGTGCTGGCGGTGATGGCCGCGCCGGAGGTGGCGATGGGGCGGCCGAGCTGGTTGAAGCCGATGGTGTAGCTGATGGAGGAAAAGGTGCCACCGGGGGCGATGGTGATGCCGGCCCAGTTATCGCGGTTGAGGTTGGTGACGAAGGGGGTCTGGTTGGTCGGGTCAGTGATGGTCGTGGCGGAGGCATAGCCGGGGGTTGTGGTGCTGTCGGCGAGGACGGCGTAGTACTGGCTGGTGGTGTCGAAGCGGATCCAGTGGGTCGTGCCGGTGCTCATGGCACGTTCGCGAGCGAAGGAGAGGTCGCGTGCGACCTGGTTGGAAGCCCAGCGGAGGCGTGACGTCGCCGAGATGGAGGCGGTGTGGAGCGTCGCGCCGACGGCGACGACGGCAAGGACCACAATCACCGCGATGAGCTCGACGAGCGTGAACGCGGGCCGGGTTGAAGGAAGCGTGGAGGGGGTGGGGCGGAGGGGGCGGCGTGTGTGCATGAAAAAACGCGGCTCGGCTTTCGCCGTGGGCCGCGTCTGGGGGTTTGGTTCCGGCGTGTCGCCGGGGTTGATCAGAGGTTGTTGGCGGTCAAGTAGCCGCCCGAACCGTTGCTCTGGGTCGTCGTGGTGGACGAGTTGGCCCAGAAGGCGGCCTGGGGGGGGTTGGAGGAGTTATCGAAGAAGTAGACCCAGCCCTCGGTGCCCGAAACGGTGCGGCTGGTGACATCCGACGACGTGGTGGTCTGGCGGACGGCGCTGGAGTTGTTGTACGGGTTGCGCGGCATGGCGTCCTGCATGACGGTGCCGGCGGTGGTGAGCTGGGTGAGGGTCGGGTAGGTCGGGCTGCCCGAGACCGACTGGTTGGCCATGTAGGAGGCCAGCGCGGCGCGGACGTTGCCGACGGTGCCGAGCACGCTGGAGGTGCGGGCGCGGTCGGTGTAATCGAAGTACTTGGGAATCGCGACGCCGGCGAGGATCGCCAGGACGACGATCACGGCGATGAGTTCGACGAGGGTGAACGCGCGACGGTTGCTGCGGACGGTGGTCATTCGAATCTCCTGCGGTTGCGGTGTGTGTCCCATCGAGGTCCCGCTGCGCTGAACGCCCCGCGCGGCGTGTACGACTTTTCATCTATCAGCGATCAAGGACGTGAACTTCAGCAAGAACCCTCGGGCGGACTCAGGTGCGTGTGAAGGTGTGGCGTCTGTGGCGCGGAGGGGCTTATCGGGCGGGTCAGAGGTTGTTGGCGGTGACGGCGACGTTCTGCGAGTACGAGGCGGGCACGTTGCCCGCGCCGCTGCCGTTGACGGAGGTGGTGGAGTAGGTGTTGGTGAGCGTGGTGGCCGTGCGCGAGTTGCACCAGAAGGTTGCGGTGGGCGTGGCCGCGGCGTTGTCGACGAAGTAGCACCAGCCTTGCGTGCCGTCGACGTTGCGGCTGGCGGCGAGCGTCGAGGTCGCGACGGAGCGGACGACGGTGGAGTTGTTGTACGGGCTGATGGGGATCGCCTGCTGCAGGACGACGCCGGGCGTGGTGAGATCGGTGAGGGCGGGGTAGCGCGGCGTGCCGGTCGTGGATGAATTCTGGTAGTAGTTGGCCAGCGCGGTGCGAACGGCGCCGAGGACGCCCTGGGTGGCGGACGTTTTGCGCGGGCCGAGTAGTCGAAATACTTGGGGATGGCGACGCCGGCGAGGATCGCGAGCACGACGATGACGGCGATGAGTTCGACGAGCGTGAAGGCGCGCGGCCTGTTGCGATCTGCGTGCACGGTGTGACCTCCCGAGGGCGCGAGTGCGCTGACTGCGGATATCAGCCATCTGGGGAGGGGGCTTTACTGAGTCGCCCGGTGTGTAAGTGGTTTCATCGTCTCAGAGCGCGGGCTCGTCGGCCTACGTCAGCCCATCAGTTTCACCATGTCCCACATCGGCAGGAAGATGGCGAGAGCGACGACCATGACGACGCCGGCGATGGCGACGACGAGGATGGGCTCGATGACGGTGGAGATGTTCTTGATGAGGTGGGCCGACTCGCGCTCGTAGTGGCGGGCGACGACGGCGCACATGCGGGGGAGGTCCGCGGCGGTTTCGCCGGCGGTGATCATGCGCTTGGCGAAGGGGGTGACGTAGGTGCACTGGGGAAGGCACTCGGCAAGGCGACCGCCGGTGCGGACCTGGCCAGTGAGGCGGTCGACGTCGTCCTGGAGCATCGGGCGACCGGCAGCGCGGCCGGAGAGCTCGAGGCTTTCAATCAGGCCCAGGCCAGAGTGGATGCTGACACCAAGGACGCGAGCGAAGCGCTGCATGGCGAGCCCGACGAGGATGGCCTTGAGGAACGGGACGCGGTGGAAGAGGCGCTCGAAGAACGCGCGGCCCTGCGGGCGCGACCAGGTCATCTTGAGGCCGAAGACGGCGCCGATCGCCAGCGCGAGGTAGATGTACCAGAACGATTGCACCGAGTTGCCGAAGGCCTGAAGGGCCCTGGTGAAACCGGGGAGCTCCACGCCGCGCTCGGAGAACATCTTGGCGAACTTGGGGACGACGAAGACGAGGAGGAACGTGACACCGGCGCTGAGCGCGCAGATGACGCAGGCGGGATACATCGAGCGCACCCTTGATGGAGCGGCGGGCCTCCTCCTGCTTCTCGAGCATCTCGGCGAGGTGTTCGAGGGCGGTGGTCAGGTTGCCGCTCTTCTCGCTGGCGCGGACGGTCTCGACGTAGACCTGCGAGAAGACGCGCGGGTGGGCGGTCATGGCGTCGGCGATGGTCTCGCCGGAGGCGATGCGCGAGGCGATGTCCTTGGCGACTCCGGCGACGGCGGGGTCGGTTTCCGATTCGGCGATGGATGTGAGGCCTTCGCTGATGGAGATGCGTGCGGAGACGAGAACCGAGAGCTGGCCGGTGAACTGAGCGAGCTGCTTGAGGCCGATCTTCCTGCTCTTGGCGCGACCGCTGCCGCCGCCGCTGAGTTCTCGCAGCGAGAGGGGCGTGAGGCCCATCGCGGTGAGCTGGCGGTAGACCTCCGCCTCGGTCTTGCCCGTGGTAGTGCCGTTCTTGCGGCCGCCGGCGGCGTCGATGGCGCGGTACTCGTAGGTGAGGGTCGGCGAGGGGGTGAGGCTCATGCGGACTTCCTCAGGTGCGTGGGCGCGATTGCGCCGGCGACCTCGGCGTCCTGATCGCCGGTCTGCTGGATGGCGACGACGCGGGCGACTTCGCTGAGCGTGGTGAGGCCGAGCTTGGCCTTGTTGAGGCCGTCAGTCCACATGGGGCGATAGCCGTGGTTGAGGGCCGCGGCGCGGATCTGGTGGACGGTGCCGCCGGCTTCGATCACCTGCTGGATGGGCTGGGTGAGGCGGAGGAGTTCATAGACGCCGACGCGGCCGTTGAAGCCGGTGGAGCCGCAGCGTGCGCATCCTGCGCCGGCGGTGTACGAACCATCGTTAGCGTCAGGACCGAAGTGGGCGAGCATCGCCGGGGTGGGGGGTGTGGGGCGGGCGCAGTCGCGGCAGGTGCGGCGGACCAGGCGCTGGGCCATGACGCCCAGGACAGCGGCGTTGATGGCGAAGGCGGGGCAACCGAAGTCGCGGAGGCGCGGGATCGCGCCTGGGGCGTCGTTGGTGTGTAGCGTGCTGAGCACCATGTGCCCGGTGAGAGCGGCCTGCACGCTGATGCGGGCAGTTTCTTCGTCGCGGATTTCGCCGACCATGACCACGTCAGGATCCTGGCGGAGGATCGAGCGGAGCGCGCCGGCGAAGGTCATGCCGATCTCGGGGTTGACCTGCACCTGCCGGATGAGCGGCAGGCGGATCTCGACCGGGTCCTCGATCGTCATGACGTTGCGGTCGGGGCTGTTGAGCTTTTTGAGGCAGGTGTAGAGCGTGGTGGTCTTGCCCGAGCCGGTGGGGCCGGTGACCAGCAGCATGCCGTAGGGCGAGTCGATGATCTGCTCGAGCGCGTGCGAAGAGTCCTGCGGCAGGCCGAGCTCGTTGAAGCCCTTGATGGCGGCGCTGCTGGTGAGCAGGCGCATCACGACGTTTTCGCCGCAGATCGTGGGGATGATCGAAAGGCGGACGTCGACGGCGCGGCCGTTGTGATTGAAGCGGAACTTGCCGTCCTGCGGGCGGCGGCTCTGGGTGAGGTCGAGATTCGCCATCACCTTGAGACGCTGCACGAGGCCCGCGTGGGCGGAGAGGGCCGGGCCCTGGTGGGCGAGCAGTTCGCCGTCGATGCGGTAACGCAGGTGGAGGGTGGTTTCGTCGGGTCCGATGTGGATGTCCGATGCGCCCTTCTCGATCGCCTGGGCGAGGATCTGGTTGACGGCGGCGACGATGGGCTCTTTGCCGGTGGTGAGGTCGAGATTGAAGTCGGAGCCCGAAGCTTTGGATGGCGAGCCGGCCTTTCCGTGGTCGGCGGTGAGGGCGTAGGCGCGGTCGATGAGCAGTTTGAGTGATTTGGGCTCGCACAGGACGGGCTCGACGTCGCACTTAAGCACGGCGCGAAGCTGGTCGACGGCGCGGAGGTCCAGCGGGTTGGCCATGCCGACGGTGGCGGTCTCCTCGAGCACGAAGAGGGGGAGCGCGCCGAGCGATTCGGCCATCGCCTTGGGCATGCGCCGGGCGTTAGAGATGTCGATCTGGTACTGCTCGAGGTCGACGAAGGGAACCTCGCAGATCTGAGCACGCACGAGCGCCACTTGGCGCGGCGTGAGGACGGCCTGCTCGACGAGCAGGTCGCAGACACTTGTGCGTTTGTCAGCCGCGGAGCGGCGTGCGCCCGCGACCACGTCGGCGGCGAGCAGGCCCTCTTCCATCAACGACGCGATGACGAAGTCGTCGTGTTCAAGCATGGGCGGCCCCCTTGGTGGTTGGGGCCTGTGCATTACGGATCTTGCCGGCGGCAGCAGCGACGGCTTGCAGCAGCGCGGCGGAGGGATCGACGAAGGCGGTGCCGATGTCGTACGTTGGCGTCCGGTCGGTCATCACGACGCGCTGCACGCGCACCGTCGCGGTAATGGGCGTGCCGACAGCCGGATCGGTGATCGTGACGCTCAGGCGTGCTTGCTTGGGGAGGAAGACCTTGGTGCGCAAACCGATGCCGCCGCGGGAGATGTCGGTGACGGTGGGCGCGAACTTGCCGGAGGCGTCGGCAGCGAGCGGGCTGAGGGCGATGGGCCCCTGATGCTCGGGCGCGACGGTGGCCTCCGCGGCGAGGGCGCAGGTGAGGCGCTCGTGCTGGCGGACGACGAGGTTGTCCGTCTTGGGGGTCTCTGGGAGTGGCATGGCGGTCCTTGCGCGTTTGCGGACCGGTGTGTCATCGGACGTTGACGCGGGGTGCTGAAGATTGGGGGAGGGGCTTTACTGAGTTATCGGGTGCAGCACGAACCGGTTTGGCTACGGCTAGTCCAAATGAAGGGGTGGTGAACGAGCCCGACACGGCATAAGGAATGGTCTGATGGTCTCTCTTGTTTGCTGCTCTTGGCTTCTCTTCGCGGCCGCGGCTGATCCGCAAGGCGCCGTATCTCAGCCTTCGACGCCGCAGGCAGCTACGCCCGCGAAGCCGTCGAAGGGGGGAGAGGACCTGTCCAAGCTCTCTTTGGACGAGCTGATCAATCGGCTGCCGCGGGTAGGAGCGGAGGGAACGTTGGACTGGCTGTCGCGGGGAAGTGAGTGCACGACGGCCCGCATCGAACTGAGGCGGCGGATCGATGCAGGGGCGGTGCTGAACTCGTCTCAGTGGCAGAGTGCGCTCATGCGCACGGGGGTGGTGCGCTTTCGTTCGAAGTGGCCGAAGGGCGAGACAGTTGTGGTCGCTGTGACCGGGCCGGGCACGCTTGTCGACGGGGACATCATGCTCCAGCCGCGCGATCAGTCGTTGGCGAGTCTGCACGGCGGTACGGCATTTGAGCTGTGCGGAACCGGGCTGGACGAACGCGTCCAGGCGGAGTTGCACCAGAAGCTGGGAGTAGTTTCGCCGGGCGAGCACAACCTGCTGTTGGACGCCACACTGATCCAGCCAAAGGGGCCGGCGCCTGAGCGTTTCACGACGCGCGAGACGGTGTGGGAGGGGCCCTTCACGCTCTCGATCAACGTGGTGCCGACGCTCGACGACGCGGTGCCGGGAGTGAATACGCCGGAGATGGACAAGGCCGTGCGCGAATCGATCGGTCTGACGGAGGGTCAGTGGGGAGCGCCGCAGAACCGGCAGGCGACGGTCGTGTTCGACCCTGATCTCCGGGCGCATCCGGAGTTGGCGACGATTGCCGTCGGGCTGAAGATCACGCTGCTGCGCGACGGCGTCGTGAAGGGTTTCGCCGGATTCCCCGCAGTGAGCGATACGCAGCGGCCTGCGACGGCGTCGATCTACGGCGAAGCGGTGCGGGTCTGCAACGCTTCATGTGTTCTCGAGCTGCCGGCGAAGGTGCTGTCGGATGATCGCGAGCTTGCGCACTGGTCGATGAAGGTCGAGGCTCGGGACGACGGCGTGTTGGAGTGCTGGAGGGCCGACAAGCGGTGGACGGGGTCGTTCGAAATGCCGGCCGCCGAAGCGCTTAAGACGGAAAGGGCGCGGGTGCCAGGCGGCGTGGTGCGGGCCTTTGACTCGCGGACGTTGCGCAAGCGATGAAGGCCTTGGTTTGTCCGCACGCCTGGGGCGCGGCGGGCTGTACGATGGTGCACCATGGCCATCAGCGCAGCCGAGTACGAGAAGCTGGGCGTGTTCTATCTGGGAGCGGAGGTTGGGCCATCCGGCAAGCCCGACGGGCCGCTCCTCCTCTACAAGAGCAGCCACCTCACGACGCACGCCGTGTGCGTGGGGATGACCGGCAGCGGCAAGACGGGGTTGTGCGTGGCGCTGCTGGAGGAGGCGGCGATCGACGGGGTGCCGGCGATCGTGATCGATCCGAAGGGGGATCTTGGGAACTTGCTGCTGACGTTTCCGGATCTCTCCGCCGCATCGTTCTCTGGGTGGGTGAATCCGCGCGAGGCGCAGACGGCGGGGCAGAGTGTTGAGCAGTTCGGCGCCGCGCAGGCCGCGGCGTGGAGCAAGGGGCTTGGTGAGTGGGGGGAGGATGGGGAGCGGATCAGGCGGTTGAAGGAGGCGGCGGAGTTTGCGATCTACACGCCGGGTTCGACGGCGGGCCGGCCGCTGGCGATTTTGAAGGGACTGGGGGTGCCGGCTCGGGCAGTACTGGATGATGCGGAGCTGATGCGCGATCGGGTGAGCTCGACGGCGAGCGCATTGCTGGCGCTGGTCGGTGTGAAGACCGACCCGATGAAGAGCCGCGAGCACATCCTGCTGTGCAACATCGTGTACCTGGCGTGGAGCGCAGGAGAGAACCTGGATCTCGGTGCGCTGGTGCAGCGCGTGCAGAGCCCGCCGTTCAAGCGTGTGGGAGCGATGGACTTGGAGTCGTTCTATCCGGCGAAGGAGCGGTTTGAGCTGGCGTCATCGATCAACGGATTGCTGGCCTCGCCGGCGTTTGCGGGGTGGTCGCAGGGTGAGCCGCTGGATGTGCAAAGGCTGCTGTACACCGACGCGGGGAAGCCGCGGGTGTCGGTGCTGAGCATCTCACATCTGGACGATGCGCAGCGCATGTTCTTCGTGTCGCTGCTGATGAACGAGGTGCTGGCGTGGACGCGGATGCAGAGCGGCACGACAAGCCTGCGGGCGATCGTGTACATGGACGAGATCGCGGGGTATTTCCCGCCGGTGGCGAACCCGCCGAGCAAGCAGCCGATGCTGACGCTGATGAAACAGGCCCGCGCGTTCGGCGTGGGGATGGTGCTGGCGACGCAGAACCCGGTGGACATCGACTACAAGGGGCTGGCGAACGCGGGGACGTGGTTCATCGGGCGATTGCAGACTGAGCAGGACAAGGCTCGCGTGCTTGATGGGCTTGAGGGTGCCGCGGCGAATGCGGGGTCGGGGTTCAGCCGAGTTGAGGCGGACAAGGTGTTGTCTGGGCTGGGGAAGCGGCAGTTTCTGTTGAACGACGTGGCGGAGTCGCATCCGGTTGTGTTCCAGAGTCGGTGGACGATGAGCTACCTGCGCGGGCCGTTGAGCCGGGATGAGATCCGCAAGTTGTGCGGCGGTGCGGGAGGAAAGAGTGCAAACCCGTTCGGCGCGGACAGCGGAGAGGTTGTAGCGCCGTTCGGGCCAGTTGGAGAGATGGTCGGGGGCGGAGCGCCTGCGTCGGTGAGTGGCGGACAGACTGCGGGAAGCTCACGGCCCGTGCTGCCGCCGGGCGTGCCGGAGGTGTTTGTGCCGCGGCGCGGGGTTGCGCCTGCAGGAGCGAAGCTGGTGTATCACCCGGCGTTCATCGGGAGCGCCAAGGTGTGGTTCAGCGACACGAAGGCGGGCGTTGATGCGCGGCAGAGCGTGGTGTTGCTGGCGCAGGCGGCGGGCGGGCTTGGCGGTGTGGACTGGGATAGGGCGGAGCGTGTCGAGCTTGCGCCCGCTGATCTTGAGCGAACGCCCGCAACGAATGCTGCGTTTGATGAACTGCCCGATGGTGCGTCGGTCGCCAAGAGCTACGCGGCGTGGGGGAAGCAGTTTGCCGATACGGTGTTCCGCACGGCAACGCTCGAGGTGCTGCGCGACGGCGCGACGGGGCTGGTGAGTCAGGCTGGCGAGAGTGAGGGGGCGTTCAAGGCGCGGCTGTCGCAAGCCGGGCGCGAGCGGCGCGATGCAGCGCTCGCGGAACTGCAGGAGAAGTACGGTCCGAAGGTTCGAGCAGTGCAGGAGAAGATCCGCAAGGCCGAGCAGAAGCTCGAGGTGCAGAAGGCGCAGGCGAAGGAGGCGCAGTTCGGCACGGTGCTGAGCGCCGGCGCGGCGGTGCTGGGCGGTTTGTTCGGGCGCGGCGGGTTTGGAAGCGGGAGCATCTCGAAGGCGGCGACGGCGGCTCGCGGCGTGGGCCGGAGCGTGCGAGAGTCGGGCGACGTGACGCGGGCGGAGGAAGACCTCTCCACGCTGCACGCGCAAATGGACGATCTGAAGAGCCAGTTTGATGCGGATGCCGCAGCACTCGAGACTGGCGGCGAGGTGACGACGGTGACCGTGCGTCCGAAGAAGACGGGTGTGACGGTGGAGGGCGTGTGGCTGGCGTGGGTGCCGCGATGGGTGGACGCGAGCGGCGTAGTGACGGAGGCGTGGAAGTGAGGGAGTCGCTAGTGGCTAGTCGCGAGTCGCGTGGGGGGTGGGAAGAGATGGCGGTTGTCCTGCTGTCGGGTGGGCTTGACAGTGCGACGGTGTTGGCGATGGCTCGCGCCAAGGTTTTGTGTGCCATGCGATGAGCTTTGACTACGGGCAGCGGCACCGGCACGAGCTGGCGGCGGCGCGGGCGGTGGCGTTGGCGATGGGCGTTGCGCGTCACGTGGTGGTGCCGTTGGATCTGCGGGCGTTTGGCGGGAGCGCGCTGACGGCGGAGATCGAGGTGCCCAAAGGGCGCGGCGAGGCGGAGATGGCGTCGGCGGGGATCCCGGTGACGTACGTGCCGGCGCGGAACATGGTGTTCCTCGCGCTCGCGGCGGGATATGCGGAAGTGGTTGGGGCGCGGCGGGTGTTCATCGGCGTGAACGCGGTGGACTACTCGGGATACCCGGATTGCCGGCCAGGGTTCATTGCGAGTATGGAGCGGACGATCAATCTGGCGACCAAGGCGGGCGTCGAAGCGGCGGAACGGAGCGGAGAGCCGTTCTTGCGAGTCGAAGCGCCGATCATCGACATGACCAAGGCGGAGATCGTCCGCGAGGGAGCGCGGCTCGGAGTGGACTACGGGCTGACGCACTCGTGCTACGACCCGGTGGCGCGTGATGGGGCGGTGCTCGCGTGCGGCGCGTGCGATAGCTGCGTGATCAGGCGGAACGGCTTTGCTGCCGCGGGCGTGGCAGATCCGACGCGATACGCTTGAGCTCTCGAGGAGGGTCGCGATGGCGAGCGGCTTCAAGGACCATTTCTCTGAACGGTCAGGCCTGTACGCGACCTTCCGACCGGTCTATCCGCCGGCGCTCGTCGAACTGCTTGCCGGGCTCTGTCGATCGACCAACGCAGCGTGGGATGTCGGGTGCGGCAGCGGCCAGCTCTCGGCGCTGCTCGCGCAGCGGTTTACCCACGTGTTCGCGACCGACGCGAGCGCGGAGCAGGTCGCCAAGGCCAGGCCGGTGCCGGGTGTGTTGTATTCGGCGGCTCCGGCTGAACGCAGCGGGCTCACGGATCGCAGTGTAGATCTTGTCGTGGCCGCGCAGGCGGCGCATTGGTTCGACCTCCCGGCGTTCTACGCCGAGGTGCGGCGCGTGTCGAAGCCGGGCGGCGTGGTGGCACTGGTCTGCTATGAGAAGTGCGTGATCGACGGCGGGCCGATCGACGCGGCGGTTGAGCGGCTGTACTCGAACGTACTGGGTCCGTACTGGCCCCCCGAGCGGAGGCATGTCGAGACCGGATACGCCCAGTTGCCCTTTCCATTTGACGACATTGCAGCTGCCGAGCGGCCAGTGATCGAGATGTCCGCGGTCTGGACCCGCGACCAGCTCGCCGGGTATCTGGGAACCTGGTCGGCGGTGCGCGCGGCTGAGAAGGCGGGGGTGAAGGATGTGCTGGGCGGGTTCAATGCCGAGCTGGAGCGTGCGTGGCCTGACGTCGAGGCTGCGCGGCCGGTGGTGTGGCCGTTGAGCATGCGGGTGGGGCGCGTGGCGGGGTGAAGAGCTTCCACGTCGGAGCGTCAGTTCGATAGCGTCGATTCGACCGGGCGTTCGTCAAGGGTGATGTCGAGGCCTTGGATGCGCCATGCAGATGCCTCGCTGGTGTTCGGCGGCGTAAGGCGGATCTCGTAGCGCCCTTCGCCGATCCAGTCCCTTGGTTTGAGCGGCACGGAGAGAACCAGCCGTGTGGGGGAGGGACGAGCGCCCGACGCCTGCCACTGAAGGCTTGCCGGGGCAGAACGCGGCATCGGTTTCAGCTCGTTGTGTGTCGCTAAGCGGATCGGCGAGGGATCCGGCGTGACGCGTCGGAGTGAGACGATCGCGTTGATCTGGCTCGACTCCGGCGGGGTTTGGGCCCAGCGGTTGGCCGCGAGGGGCGCCTGGTCGCCGGCGATCAACAGGTCCAGCCAGCAGTCGCCGGACGGACCGTGCCGAAGCTGGAGCGGCGCGACCCAGACCTGGGAAGAGTTGAGCGCGGGGAGCTGGACGGATGTCGCGGCGGCGAAGGGTGAGTCGTCGACGTAGTAGGGGTCGGCGACGGTGCACCCGCCGAAGGCGATCAACGCTCCCAGAATGAGCAAAGGCGGGGTGGGGCGGTTGAGGAGGTGAGCCAGCCTGATGCGGTGCATGCTGCTGAAGCGCACCGGCGTGCCGGCGGTTCACGGAAACCGGTTTGTGGAGTACGTGCGCGGGTTCATGCACTCTTCATGCGGGGTGTGGTTTGCCGCTACGGGTTGGGCTCTGGGTTACGATGGACAAACCGGAGCACCCAACGCGGGGCGCGGCCTCGTCTGCACCGGTGTTTGCGATGAAGGAAAGGATCGGAACATGAGGACTCTCATTCTGAGCGTTGCACTCGGCTGCGCGGCTCTGGGCGTGGTCGGCGGCTGCCAGACTGCTCCCTCGGGCGAGGGCGCGAAGGCTGACCTGAAGGCGGAGGCGGATGCCGCTGTCGCCAAGGCTCGCAAGAACGACCCGTCTCTTGGCGCGCTCATGGACCGTTCGCTGGCGGTCGCGGTCTACCCGAGCGTCGGCAAGGGCGGGCTGGTGGTCGGCGGCGCCTACGGGCGCGGCGTGCTGTACGAGAAGGGCGTGATGACCGGCTACACCGACATCACTCAGGCGTCGGTCGGCCTGCAGGCCGGCGGTCAGTCGTACACCGAGATCCTGGTCTTCAACGAGCAGGGTGCGCTGAACCACTTCAAGACCGGCAAGCTGACGTTCGACGCGCAGGCGACGGCCGTCGCCATCAAGTCGGGCGCAGGCGCCAACGCCAACTTCTTCAACGGCGTGGCGACGTTCACGATGGCCGAGTCGGGCCTGATGGCCGAGGCTTCGGTCGGCGGGCAGCGGTTCAGCTTCCTTGCCAAGTAACGCGTTCTCCGCGGCGTGATGCCGCGTACAAACTCGCGCCCCTGGACGCTCCGGCGTTTAGGGGCGTTGTTGTTTTCTGGGCGCGGTGGATCGGCAGAACGTGCGCGGCCGAGAGAGGTGGGCCGCGGAGTGAAGCGTGGAGCGAGCGGCTTCCGATCGTTGTGGCGCGCAGAGCGGGGCGCGGTCCCTGTGAGGCGCGGATGGACGAAGGCGGAGCCGGGTATGCATCACAACGTGAAGGTGAACATCGTGAGCGGGGCGGTTGTTTTGGCGCTGGGGCTGGCGGTGAGCCTGATTACCAGCGTTGCGGTCGCGTCCAACGCGTACAAGGACCGGAGCCGACAGGCTCGGCGGGCGGAACAGACGATCACCGTGAAGGGGTCGGCGCGGCAGCGGATCACTTCGGACCTTGCGGTATGGGCCATCGGGGTGAGCGGCGAGGGGACTGATCTGAAGAAGGCGTTCGCCGATCAGGAGAAGGCGGCGGAGGCGGTGCGGGCGTTTCTGACGGCCCAAGGGTTCAAGGACGCCGAGGTCTCCCTCTCTGCAATCGAGACGTCTGCGCACTACGAGCGGGACGAGCACGGGGGATCGACCCGGAAGGTGGAGGGGTACACCCTGTCGCGCCGGTTCACCGTGTCGACCGCGGACGTGAAACGGGCGGAGGGTGCGGCGGCGGTGGTGACGGAACTGCTCAAGGAGGGGCTGCGGGTCGAGTCGAGCGCTCCGCGGTTCTACTACACGAAGCTGCCGGACCTGAAGGTGGCGATCCTGGGCGACGCGTCGAAGGACGCGCGTTCCCGGGCCGACGAGATCGCGCGGAACGCGGGCTCGGTGGTGGGGGAAGTACGGTCAGCGCGGATGGGCGTGCTGCAGGTGGTGTCGCCTCACTCGACGGAAGTGAGCGGTGAGGGTGTATATGACACCGCCACCATCGACAAGGACGTGACGGCGGTCGTCAGCCTGGAGTTTGAGGTGTCGGCGAAGTGAGTCGGCGAACGCCGAGAGTTAGAAGGGGATGTCCTCTTCGTTGATCTCGGGCGCTGCGTGCTGCGCCGGGCGACCCTGCGGACGAGTCTGGACGCGCGGGGCGGGTGCCCCGCCGTCGTTGTCGTAGTCGGCTGAGCGGTTGGCGCCGCCCCCTCCGCTGCCGCCCGCCGCCCCCCCGCCGCCACTATCGATGAACTGGAACTCTTCAACAACGACCTTGAGCTTGGAGCGCTTGCCGCCGCCGTTCTTGTCTTCCCACTGGTCGAGTTTGAGGCGGCCGGTGATGAAGACCGGGCGACCCTTGCTGAGGTACTTGGCCATGGTCTCGGCGGTCTTGCCCCATGCTTCACAGTCGACGAAGGTCGTGTCTTCCTTCTTCTCGCCCTGCGCGGTGGTGTAGCGCCGGTTGATCGCCAAGCCGATGTTGGCGATGGCCTGATTGGAAGGGGTGTACTTGAGTTCGACGTCCCGCGTGAGGTTGCCCATGAGCAGGACCTGATTGAAATTGCCAGCCATGATGAGGCTCCAGATGGAGAAAGTGATGGCAGGAACAGCGCCCGTGCACACGCACGGGCTCGACCCCAAGTGTACGCCGTTCCCCACGAAGAGTTCGGGACCTGTCGGGTGTTGGGGATAGCGTGTTAGCGCGGACGCGACTCGTGCACACGGCCGGGGACTTGGCGGTGATGCTCGCGCGACTCGGAAACGGAGACGCTCGCTTCCGTGGGTTCAGCGCTGGTGCGAGGCGACTCGGGATGGTTACGGCGAGCGTACCGGTCCGGCGAGGTGGGCAGGAGAGCCGCCGGGCTGGGCGACCGGCTGAGCTGAGCGATGACCGCCAGGCACGTGGAGATCAGGCCCACACCCAGGATCAGGCTGGTCAGCAGCCAGAGATTGCCCTCCTCGGTTCCCGATTGAGCGCTCGCGTAGTACAACGAGAGGGCGAAACCAGCCAGGCAGAGCAGCAGAAGCAGGAATGTGGGTCGAGTTCGCATGTCTTGAGCGCCGCGGCACACTGGCCGCGGTCACAAGAACATTCGAATTTCAGCACGTCGTGAGGGTGTGCTGAGCGTGAATTGCCGCTCAGGAATCACGGGAGGCGGACGAACGGGTGTCGCCTGTGGTCACGCTGTGGTTCTGCCGACCGTTGCCGGGTTGCTGGTCCGTTCCGGCTGTGTTCGTACCGTGCGCGGGCTGGCTCGCAGAAGAGGCCCCGTCATGAGCCGGATGAGCGGTGATTCGGGGGAGCGACAGGGTGAATCGGCAGCCGCCGCCGGCAAGGTTGGTCACCGTGATCAGGCCGCCGTGGAGTTCGGCGATGCCTTGGGCGATGGACAGGCCCAAGCCGTGGCCGCGGCCGATCTCCTGCGACGCCTGGGTGAAGCGTTCGAAGAGCCGCGGGAGGATCTCACTGGGGATTCCCGGGCCGGCGTCGGTGATCGAGATGGTGACGTCGCTGGGGCTGAACGAGACCGACGCGACGACGGTCGAGCCGGCCGGGCTGAACCGGACGGCGTTGCGGAGCAGGTTGTCGAAGAGGACGCGGAGGAGCTCAGGGTCGCCGGCGACGACGAGGTCCTCGTCGGCGTCGTAGAGCTCAGGAATGATGGCGACGTTGCTCTGCTTGGCGGCGACGGCGCAGTGGGCGACCGTTTCGAGCATCACGTCGTTGAGATAGACCGGCCGCATCGAGTTGGGGATGCGCCCCGAGCGGACGGACGCGAGCGTGAGGAAACTGTCGACCATCGTGCCTAGGCGCCTGGTCTCTTCGATGACGGACCGAACAAACTCGCGAGTGGCGGGGGGAATGTCGGTGGAGTCGATCGTCTGGGCCTGCGCGGAGGACGGCGATGGGCGTCTTGAGCTCGTGGCTGACGTTGGAGATGAACCGCTCGTTGGACTGGACGGCCTGCCGAATTCGTTCGCGGGCGGCCTGCAGTTCCGCGGTGATCTGGGCCAGTTCGGGCACGGGTTGGGCGGCGGGCTCTGCGCGGGGCTCGGAGATCGTCTCGAGGTTGAACTGATCGGCGACGTGCCGAAGCGAGCTGAGCGGCTTGAGCGAGAAGCCGGTGACAAACCAGGCGGCGGTACCGGTGGCGACGAGGCCGAAGAGGCTGACGATCAGGACCGCCCGGCCGATGACCGAAACGGTCTCGGCGGCGGCGGCGTTGCTGATCGCCCCGGTGAGGAAGACCTTTCGGCCGTCCTTGAGCGTCAGGGGCACGGTGATGGTGCGTGCGGGCACGCGGTCTTCCTCGCCGGTGCCGATGTGCGGGACGCTCACCATTTCCAGCTGGAACCCTTCTTTGGTCGCTTCGGGCAGGGGGAGCCGGGCGATGTCGGTGCGGTCCTCCGAGCGGCCGAGCACGTTGCCTTGGTCGTCACGCACGACCAGCACCAGCGTGTTGAACATGACCATGCGCAGCGTGCGGTCGGAGACGTCCCCGAGCACCTGCGTGTCGAGCGGCGCGGCGGATGTAGAGAGGTCCGACGCGGCCCATCGGACACGTGTCAGCAGGCGGAAGTTGAAGAACTGATCGATCGTGGAGCGGAAGTAGAGGAACGTGACCGCGCCGAGAACGAGCTGGATAAGGGCGGTGACCGTGACGACGTTGATGGCGACCCTGGTGCGCAGCGAAAGCCGGGCGAGCGGGTTGACAGTCCCGCTCGTGTCGGCTCGGAGCGCGATGGCCGGGGCCTGGGTCAATCGATGACCCCGAAGCGGTAACCGGCGCCCTTGACCGTGTGGATGAGCTCGCGCGGGTAGCCGCGGTCGATCTTGCGGCGAAGCGCCGAGACATAGACGTCGACGACGTTGCTGGTGGGCTCGAAGGAGAGGTCCCACACCTTCTCGCCGATCTGGGTGCGGGAGAGGACGCGGTTGGGGTTGCGCATCAGGTACTCCAGCAGCGCGAACTCCTTGTTGGAGAGCTCGACGCTCCCCTCGCCGCGCTTGGCGGCGCGGGAGTAGAGGTCCAGCTCCAGGTCGTCGCAACGGAGGTATCGGGTTTCGGCCGCGTCACGCCGCAGAAGGGCGCGGAGGCGGGCGATCAGCTCCTCGAACTCGAAGGGCTTGGCCAGGTAGTCGTCGGCGCCGGCGTTGAGGCCGGTGACCTTGTCGTCGGTGCTCGACAGGGCGGTGAGCATGAGGATCTTGCTCTTGACGCCGCGGCGGCGCATGTTGCGGCAAACCTCGATGCCGTCACGGTCCGGAAGCATGAGGTCCAGGACGATCAGGTCGTAGACATTGGTGCAGGCGAGATCTTCACCCTCAAAGCCTGTGCCGGTGATGTCGGCGGCGAACCCCTGTTCGCGGAGGCCCTTCTGGATGGCGACGGACATTTTGGGGTTGTCTTCGATGACGAGTACACGCATGGTTTTAAGCTCCGGGTGGCTGCGTTAAACAGGCAGCGCGGGTGCGACGGCAGCGAACGTCCGATTGCTCGAAACCATACCTCTCATCTTGTGGATGGAGTCTGATCGGGGGGTGAAGCTTAATTCATCTGAATATTAGGGTATTTCACCTCCAGTCGAGGCATCGCGACGCATGGGGAAGGGAGCGGCCTAAGTGTCAAGGAGGACCAATGGACCGTCACCGTCGTGACCAACGTGAACAGGAAGCCGCCGACCGTCTACTCCGTTCGGCAGATGTTCTCCTCGCCGCGCGCGAGGATCGTCTCGAAGCAGGCGGTGGCGAGGGCCTTGTGGACATGTGGGTCGGCGACGACCGTCCACCCTCTGAGCGTCCCGATCGTCCATTCTGCTACGAAGAGCTGGTGGAGGGGATGTGCTTCCTTATTCGTTGCGGCTTAGTCGAGCCCGTGCAGCCGCGCGGCGGGAACGCGCGCCGCTGAGGCGTCCGCGTTGAAGAGGGAATGAGCGGAGGCTCACTGGGGTTTTTGGCTCGCATCCGAGTGCGTCGGCACTCAGCACACATGCACGCAGCGTCACCCGGTTCTTCAGAACCTGCCGCGTGCGACGAGTGTTGAAGGAGCGAGTCGATGAACTCTCGAAACAACGTTGGAATCAAGAAAGTCGTGAACCGTGCTCTGCCGGCTGTGTGCGTTGCGGCATTGCTGGTGCTGGGCGCTGCTTCAGCAGCTCTCACCGGCTGCAACACCGTGCACGGCGCCGGCCAAGACATCGAGCGCGGCGGCGAAAAGCTGCAGAACGCTGCCGACAGCAACCGCTGAGCGAAAGTCTGTTCGCTGAACCCCTCCCCTCCCGGAAAGGAGATCGCAGATGCTGTACTGGGCCCTTATGTTCCTGATCGTCGCGCTCGTCGCCGCCTTGTTCGGCTTCGGAGGAGTCGCCGGAACGGCCGCGAGCATCGCGCAGGTGTTGTTCTTCATCTTCCTCGTGCTGTTCGTGCTATCGCTGATCACCGGCCTGTTCCGCAAGGGCGGGCCGAGCGTTCCGGTTTGATCGCCCTCTCTGATGTGAGCGCGCGGCCGAGCCGAAAGGCGGGCCGCGTGGTTTGTGTTCTTCTCTCTCCCGCACCCTTGGGGCGTCTTCAGGCCCCGCACTTAAGGAGTCTGTGATGTTCAACAAGATCAACCGCGTCGTACTCCCGGTCGCCGCTCTCGCCCTCGCCGGGCTGGGCGCCTGCAACAGCAACGGCAGCAACAGCCGCACCGAGGCAAGCGTTGCGCAGCGTCCGTCGATCTCAGTGACGGCTCCCAGCCGCGAATTGCTCGCGGGCGACACTGCGACGTTCATGGCCAACACGGCCAATACCTACGGGCGTGACGCCAAGGTCCGCTGGACCACCACCGGTGGCAGCCTGACGACGGAAGACGGCGGTCGTATCGCCCGCGTCCGCTTCGTGGACACGGGCACTTACACGGTGAAGGCGATGCTGGATGTCGATGGCAACCCGGTGCAGACCGAAGCTGTCGACGTGCACGTTCGTCCGGTGAAGTGATCTGATACTCTCGAAAGGAGATTCCGATGGGACTGTTACGAGCAGGCGTCGCCGGACTGGCGGCTTGGAAACTGGGCGGGGGGATCATCGGCACGATTCTGGTGTTCGTGCTGATCTACTGGCTCTTGGGCTTTGTGCTCCGCTGAGAGACGCGGCCTGAAACATGCCATCCAGACGAGGCCCGGCGGAGCGAATCGCCGGGCCTTGTTCATTGGGCGAGCGAACTGTGATCCGCGGCGACTCTTGGCGGGCTCTACTGGGCTACAAATGAAAGAGCCGGCCCAAGGTGGGGACCGGCTCGTCAGAGTTGATTGCTTCGTGGCGGCTACGTGGTCAGGTAGCCAGCGGGCGGAGCGAAGTTCCCAGCGCGGTCAGCGCGTTGCGGATGAGTTGCTGTGCCTGACCGACCGAGACACCCAGGCCGGCCGCGACGTCCTGGATCGACTGCACGGCGCACCCGCCCAGGCCGAAGCGGCGTGAGACGGCCTCGGCCTGCGTGGGGGGAAGGCTCTTCAGCGCGGCGCTAAGCATGCGGCGGCTTTCGTTCTGGGCCAGGGTCTCGGTCGGGCTTTCCTGACGCGGCTGCGGCAGGTCCATGGCCTTCGCGTCGCTGTCGCCCTTAGGCGTGTCGCTGATGGATGACTTGTGCGCGTGCAGGAGGCCCAGGAGCGACGCGGCGCGGTCGGTGGTGATCTCGAGCACTTCGGCGAGCTCCGCGGCGTGGGGTTCGCGCCCATGCCTGAGCGCGAACGAACGGGCCGCGCGACGCGCAGTCGAGAGAAGCTTCTGCTGAGACGAAGGGCACGCGGCCCGGTCGCAGACCATCGCGTGCAGCTCGTGCATGATGCAGTGGCGGACCCACGATGCTCCGTACGCGGCGAACGGCGCCTCGCCTGCGGTGTCGAAATTGCGGGCGGCGCGTACGAGCGCCAAGTGGGCGATGGAAACCAGATCGTCGGCGTCGATGCCGCGACCGATGAAGCCGCGGGCGATCGATGCGGCGAGCGCACGGTGATCTTCAACCAGCTTCGACTGCTCATCGGTCAGCGGCTGCTGCGCGGGTTGTGTGGTGGTGTTGCTCATGGAGGAATTGTCGCCACGCCTGCTGTTGCGCCGGTGAACGCCCCGTAAAAAGGGGCTCACGGGCGAGCCATTTGGCTGGGTCGTCGCGGGGCGCAGGTTCAAAGAGGAGTGGCGCGAGTCGTGGCGCGATCTGAGATGCGGATGAGGATTTGTTGAGCAAGCGCGGCGTGACCGGAGATACGCGTTCATGATACTGCTGGTCTGCTTTCTCATGCACGGCGTGATCTGTTCGATCGCCGTGGCCGACATTGCGGCGCGCGCCATGACGCTCCGTGCCAGACTCTGGTGGCTTGGCGTTGTGCTGCTGACGCCCGGCATCGGGGCGGCGGCGTACGCGGTGTGGGTGCTGCGATTTGACCGCGGACGGAACGGCAGCGGGGGCGGCGTTGAGTGAACCCGTGTTGCGCGGCTATGATCGGCCCCTCAACCAACTGCCTCACGGCACGCGGTGTTCGGGGCGGTAACTCAATTGGTAGAGTGCCAGCTTTGCAAGCTGGAAGTTGAGAGTTCGAGTCTCTTCCGCTCCATTGCCAAAAAACCCTTTGCCGATCGCAGTTTCTGCGAACCTGCACGCGTGCGGCAGTGCGGCTCCAAATCGGTCGGAAAGTGGTAATTACCACTTTCGCTGATGGAGCTGCCCATGTTCCCGCGAAACGGTTCCCGTATCCCTAAGTACCGCCTTCACAAAGCTACTGGCTACGGCGTGGTGCGCCTCAACGGCCGCGACATCTATCTGGGCAAGCACGGCACCCCGGAAAGCCATACCGAATACAAGCGTGTCATAGCCGAATGGCTTGCCGCCTCAAAGGCGCCGGCTGTCGTCGCGGCGGCCGGTGAAGCCGTCCGGTTCACCTGCTGCTCCATCGCCGAATTGCTGCTTGCCTATCTCAAGCACGCCGAGGGCTACTACGTGCGAGGGGGCAAGCCCACGGGCGAGACGGAGAATATGAAGGATGCGGTACGGCCGCTTGCTGCTCTGTACAGCACCGCCGACGTTTCGGCGTTCGGGCCGTTGGCCCTGGAAGCAGTTCGCCAGAGCATGATCGATGCCGGACTGTCGCGGGGCGTGGTCAATGCCCGCGTGCATCGCATTCGCCGCGTCTTCAAATGGGGCGTGGCCAAGCAGCTCGTGCCGCCGTCGGTGCTGCAAGGGTTGCTCGCCGTCGAATCGCTCAAGCGCGGCCGCACCACCGCACGCGAAACCGAAGCCGTGAAGCCGGTGCTTGATGAAATCGTGCAGGCCACTATCCCTGCTATGCCGCCGACGCTCGCCGCGATGGTGGAAACGCAGCGCCTCACGGGAATGCGCCCGGGTGAAGTGGTCATCATGCGCCGCTGCGACATCCAGATCGAAGCTGCGGGGTGGCAGTATCGGCCCAGCTCGCACAAGACCGAGCATCACGGCAGAGAACGCCTCGTCAGCATCGGGCCGAAGGCACAGGAGGTGATCCGGCCGTTTCTCCAACTCGACCGGGGGGCCTATCTATTCAGCCCGCAGGCGGTAATGGAAGAGCGGCGGCAGATGTGGCGCCGCAAGCGGATTACGCCGCTCACGCCCAGCCAACGCGCCCGCAAGCGAAAGACGAAACCGGCGAAGGCACCTGGTGAGTACTACACGACGAAAAACTACGCACAGGCGATCGCTGCGGCATGCGATGCCGCATTCCCGCACCCGGTGCTGTCGAAACTCTGCCGCTCGAGGATGACGACTGAGCAGCGGGCAGAGCTCCAGCAGTGGCAGCGGGCCCATCGCTGGTCACCGAACCAGCTTCGCCACACGACAGCAACCGCTATCCGCAAGCAGTTCGGTATCGAGGCGGCGCGAGTAGTTCTTGGTCACAGCTCGGCGGGTACGACCGAGATTTATGCTGAGCAGGATCGATCGAAAGCAACGGAGATTATGGGCCGCGTCGGATGAACACCGCTTTGCAGTATTTGCCGATGCCTTCGAGCACTCGGTCAATCGTGGCCACTGAGTGATCGATGAACGCGTCGGTCATGTAAAACACCCAGGGTCTGCCATCGGATGTGGCTTGAGAAAACCAGCCTTGAGGCCACCCAGCCGTTGCGATTGTGCGGGAAAACCGGTCGCGATCACGCTGCCTCCACTCAAATCCGCAATGGAGCATTTTGTTTCGATAACCGAACAGTGCGGTGAGGGTCATCGACAAATCACTTGGCAGAAACGGCGCGAGTCCTACCGCCTCGGAAAGCTGCCCAATGCCCCGCACGACATCCTTCGGCGGCTCTTCGCCAGGCGCAGGCGGCATCAGATGGCAATCCCACGCTTGATCTGCGTTCATCGACCACCGCGGATGCGGTGGCATGGAAATAGCTCTATCTCCGGCGGTCTGTCGGATACCGGCGAACGCTTGGTCGAATAGTGATTCTGCAATCGGCGCCAACATCCCGATGGCGGCCGTGCTCCTCGCCGCTGCGCTGTACACCCCGTCGTAGAAGAGCTCCGCAAGCTCACTCTCTGCGTGCTCGGCTCTCATACCTTTGGCCGTTTCGACAATGCGTTTGACTTCAGCAAAAGCTGCCCGCTCGTCTCTTTCCATTTTCCGGTGAGTCCGAATCAGGTGACGAATGGCTTGGAGCTGGTTGTCGTAGTTGAGATCCGGAAGAACTAAGCATGCAGTATCACGGTCAGACAGCTCGGGAATGCCGCCGGCGTCATCGCCGAAATCGAAGATAGGTAGTGGCGTGTGATCTCCGCTCATTTCCCCTCCCGTGATGGCGAGCAGCAATTTTACACGACCGCGCTCCGGCAGTGCATCTACGCAGCTCCGGGCTAACCTACGCATCGAACCTTGAGCTGGTTCTGTATCGGGGGACTGTGCGATGAGATCTGACTCTCAGTCTGTTCGAGAGGTGGTCGTGCTGCCGGAGCGGGAACGGGCGACCTCGCAGTTTTTCCAATGGATATATACGGCTATGGCGGCAGGCTCATTTGCCGCGCTGCTGTTGATCGTTGGTCAAGGATGGAAGGATGTTGAAGCGATGCGGGCGCTTAATTGCTTCGCGTTTGCTCTCCCGCTTCACGCAGGTGCAGCGTTTCTGTATGGCGAACCGCGCCGCATGTATGTAGTGCGATTCCTCGCTCACCTGATTCCGATGCTTTCGACGCTGGTGTTTATTGCCGGACTGTTTTTTTTGATTTCTCGTAGCAATGGCCTTGCTGCGCTAGTTCTTGCTGGCGCCACACTGTTTCAGATTTGGACGCTTGCCGCGGCACATAACCGCTTTCGCCAAGCGGTTCGCGGAAGCGAGTCGCGTCCCAACGCTGCGTCGAAGCGCGAGTAGAAAAAAAACGCCAGCGATGTCTCGCTGGCGTTGCTGAGTCAGACTGCGATGGCGGGTTGCCGTTGATGGCAAACCGCCGCGATGATCCCTGCGGCGGTTCGCTGAATCCGCTCCAGCGACGCGGCGAGTGTTTCGGAGTTGCCGCGATAGAGCTGGATGTAATCGCTCGCTGTGGTGCCGGTATTTAGACCAACGGCTTGACACACGACGAAGGCAACAGCTTCGGCTTCGGTTTCGCGAACAGTCTTGCTCTCCGGGCGATCCTCGCCACGGTGGAGTAGTTCGTGTGCTAGTTCATGGGCCAGCACCGCGAACTCTTCGGCTGCGGGCAGGCCTTCTCGGATCACGATGCGCTTGCCCTGCGACATGCCGTAGGTGCCGCCTGTCATCTGCTCGTATGCCAACTCGATGCCCAGTTCGGCGGTGTGAGCTTTCAGCCGGTCGAGGTGCTGGGCCGGATCGCCGCTGACGGCGGCGTGCTCGGGTAGTGGGTCGCCGTCGGTCTGGGCGATGTCGAAGACATGCACGGCGCGGAAACGGAGGATGGGCTTCTTCGCTTGCTCGGCGGGTTGCTCGCGGCTCTCCGGCTGCTCGTCCTTGGGCTTGATGCTCATCGGGGCGAGGATCACGATGCCCTTCTCGCCCTTCTTGACGAAGCGGTTGAAACTCTTCCACGTGGTAAACCCAGCGACGTGAGAAGCGTCGGGGCGCTGGCAGGCAATCAGGAGGATGTTCCCGAAGCTGTAGCGGTGGAAGCGGCCCATGGCGGCGAGGTATCGGGTGAGTTGTTCGCTCTTGCCGGCCTTAAGGCTGGCTGCGAGCTGCTCGAGTGCGTTGTCGGCGATCTTCTTGGCGTCTTCTGCTTTCACGTTCCTGCTCCTTTGCTGGGAACCGCGACGCGCGGCCCCTTCGCCAGGACAGGGGCCACTCGCGGAACGCAAAGGAGCAAGCGCAGCGCAACCGGCAGCGTGCCGGAGGCCGCCACGCAGTGGGGCACAGACCGAATGACGGCAGGCGCCCTGGCCAACGGCATGAGGCGTGCTCAGGCCGCAGGTGCGAAGCGGAGCGGTGACGGTGGGAGCAGAGCGTGTGAAAGCAGTAGTGCAAACGACAACGGACTCTCGACGGCGGACTGCTTGAGTCGTGCGCAGTAGGATGAGGCACTGTCTGAGCGGCGGATGACATGGCTGTGCGACGCCGCGTGCTGCCCGTGACCGAGAGGCATCGGAGCTTCCCATTTACGACCCCGCCCAAATCGCGCACGGATTTCTTGACACCTTCGATAAGAGTGGGCTGGCGATGTTCCAGCGGTATCTCAATCGCCACTCGCGGGTCGGCAAGTGGATCATCGCCGCTGACTTTGCGCTGCATGACAAGACTCGTCCGATGGATTGTTTCGCCTTCACGATTCTGCCATACGACGCGTGGCCAGCCGTGATTAGGGAAGATGTGGCGAAGGCGCTGCCGAGGGACTTGAAGGAAAGCAAAGCCCTAACGGAAAGAGGGATCGAATGGCTGAGGGACCCGCGCCAGGGATTCCATGTGGTAATCACCGTTGAGCAGAAACGGCCCCTCTTCACCAATTCTGCTGGAACTGATCCGCGAGCGATAGCGCGTGAGCATGTACGCCAGACGATTGCGACGGCGAAGACGCTGGGCCTTGGTTCTGACACGATCACGCGGCTCAAGAAACTCCACGCGAAGACTCAGGCAAGACAATTCAATGTCAAGCTGTTGGAAGACGTCTATCTGTTGTCAGGGTGGTTCGCAGCTCTAACAGTCATTCTTGGGAGAGCGCGGTCCTGCGAGTGCCTCGGGTGGTTCCCCGATAGAGACAGCATGACCGTTTGGTGCGACGGCATTTGGCAGGACTTCGTTTTTTTGAATGTCCACGTCCTCGCCCCGGCGTTGGCGGTTGATATGAGAAACACGAAGCTGGTGATTGGTGCACCGGATCGCAGCGGCGATCAAGAAATTATGTGGTATGACTACATGATTCGAGCATCTGACTGGTTTGCTGGCGCCGTCGCTGCCTGGGATCGCCCGAGTAACCGCGTCCCGGATAAACACCAGAAGTACAAACAGATGGTGGAAGACGTCCTTGCGGACTCAGAGAACACGGTCATTTTACATTTCGAGTTCGCGAAGGGTTATGCCCAAGGTCGGCGCATTGTTGTCGAATCTCGTCCTGGCCAAAGCACTAATTAACCTTCGGTAGCGGCGCCTTCGACAATTCCTTCTGCCCCGCGGTGACCACTTGGGCGATGCACCCCAATGTGTGTAGCTGGTCGTCAGAATAGTGCAAATAAAAGGCGTCGCCTTCTGCGAGTGTGCCCTTTGTCGCCTGGCCTAGCGCATTCCAGGTCTTTACTGCTGCGAGAATCGAAGAGTCGCCTGAGGGCAGCGGCAATGCGAAGACGGTTTCTCCAAGATAAACACCGGAGAGATTCATGGCGAAGAGCTTTACCCCCTGGTAAGCGGAGCGACTGATTTCCGAATCGCCTCGGTCGATCGTTATCAGGTCGTAGTGCAGCAAAAGGTACCTGCCCTTGCCCCAAACGAGTCCATTTTCTACAGGGGCAGCGATAATACCGGCGAAGGACGCCAAGGCTTCCCGTCGCTTTTTGACGTCTGCCTGCCACTTGGTGGTTGTGGACTCGCGCATGCCGGTTGCTCCGGAAGAGTGTTTCTACTGGTAAGCCTAGCGGTAATGCGAGCGAACGCCTGATAACTTGGGCAATTCGGAACCCGCAATGGCATTTCCACGGATAGGGAGGTATCTTTCTCGTGGAGTGTCGCGAATGAGATCAGCCTTGGTTGTGGCGTGGACGGTGATCGGTGTGGCCGCGTTGAGCGGAGCGGCGGTGGCGCAGTCGCAGCCGACGCCTGGGCTGCCGAGCCAGCCTTTCGGAGCGGCCGCGCAGGCCCAGAACGGCGGCGCCGGGCCGCAAGTCACCTACCAGTACGGCATGGAGTTTGTCACCGTGCAGGGTGGCACCAACAACTATCCGGGCGGTGGGCCGCAGGACGTGCCGGGAATTTCCTTTGCGATTGGGCGCGGCGCAGTTGATCATGATTACCGCATCAGCCGCTATGAGGTGGGCGCGTCGTCATGGTCAGCGTTCTATGCCGCGGCCGATGCGGTGGCGGCGCAGACAGGACAGCAACTTCCGTTCATCACCCGTGGCGGTAATCTCAGCGGCAGCGGCCAATACGGCCGTGTCGGCAATATCTCATGGCGCACGGCGGCGATGTACTGCAACTGGCTGTGCAACGGCCAAGCGGTCACGCGCGACGCTTTCATGAACGGTGCGTACGACGTGAGCACCTTCGGCTTTGGGAATGGTGGCGAAACGGATCAGCTTGTGCACAATCCGGGCGCACAGTTCTGGATTCCCACGCTTGACGAGTGGGTTAGGGCAGCGCATTACGACCCCAATCGGAACGGACCGGGGCAAGACGGTTGGTGGCAGTTCAGCATTAGCCGTGACACGAACGCCATCCCAGGTTTGCCTCGTTGGGGCGGCGAGGCAAACGCAGGATTTTCGACACCCAATCTGGAAGAGTTCACGGTTCCACTGGGCGCGTATGCCAACGTGCAAAGCCCCTGGGGCTTGTTCGACACGATTGGTCAAACCACCGAGTGGCTGGAAGAGCCGTTCTACGCTTTTGCCGGGCAACTGCCTACCGGCCGATTGCAGGCGGGTGCATACATCACGGGCCCAGGGGCAGATATCGTGTGGGGCACGATCGGTGCCAGCATCGGGCAATCGGATCCGCTGGACGACGCCTATTGGATGGGGTTTCGCATTGCTGCTGCCGTGCCAAGTCCAGCACCGGCAACCCTCCTTGCAGTGTGCGCGACGTCCGCAAGTCGCCGTCGCCGCCGCGCCTGATCGTTGAAACTTCTTTAATGCGCCGCTACCTTCCGGCCGTGCATTGCAGCCGGCGATGTCGCCTGGGGTTTTTTCCATGTTCATGAAGTACTGCTGTTCCGCGCTTGCGCTGGTCTCTTTCGGTGTTGCCGCGGCGAGTGCCCAAACGGTAACGATTAAGGTTTTTGGCGACACGAACCTACTGATCTCTACGCAGACCGTGGCGACAGGCAACTCTGCGACCGTGAACCTCGGCAGCGCCGTTTCCGACACCAGAACCATCCGCATTTACGATTCGGCAACCACAAGCGGCGGCACTGCCACGGCGAGCCTCGGCAAGCTGACCATCATGGGATCGGCAACCTCGACCGCCCGCGTGAACATCCTCATTTCACGCGGTGACACCTTTAACACGGCGGGGTCGCCGGTGTTTCCGAGTACTGCTGCACAAATCGGGGCTCTAAACCCCGGTCTGCGGGATTTCGGCGGCTCGTCGATCGGCGGCACCAGAGACTTCAGTCTGCAATCCCATGATTACGACACGTTCCCTGCTGCAGCGATGGACTTGGCGCTAAACACAGTCGGTAATCAACCGCCGAGTGCTTACGACATCTACGACCCCGATGGCAATCTCGGTAACGGGATTCAGCCCGACGCTGCGATGACGGGGCTCATCATCCCGGATCCTTCGCTTCGTCGCCAAACTGTGCTGGCTGCCGTGGTTGCTCACGATATCTGTCCTGGATACGACCCCATTAATCAAATTGCTGGGCGCATCGAGGTCGGGCAGGTGCTTCGCCTTGCAGCTCTTGGTGAGATTCAAGGGAATTCTGTACTTTATGGCAACCTTAATGCCCATGTGATTGCAGTCAGCAGAGACACGTACTTGACATATGGCAACGTCTTCTCTCCGCCTACTGCACCTGGCTTTGGGACGCTGCCGCGCACAACCACGGCTTTTCACGCGATCGAAGCGGTGTCAGCAGGAAACGCGATCCGCGGCAAGATCATCGCGTTCGGCCGCGCGAAAGACGATAGTGGAAATGACTTTCCACAGTTCCCCGATCCCGAGCCGTTGGTGCCGGCAGACCACGCCAAATGGCTGGATAAATTCTGGATCAACCGCGGCAGCATTTTCAACGTGCGAGTCGGTCCTATCAGCGTTGAAAATGGCGGAATTCGTAACGACATTCTCGCACCCATGGGCCGCATTTACTCGGTGCGTAGCACTGGTCCGATTAAGACCCTTGCTGACACAATCGGTAACGACAAAATCTCCATCCTTGCCAATGACGGCGTGCTGGAGGTACGCGTCGCTGGCGAAGATACGGTCGTTGGCGGTCAGACTGTGCATGCCGCTCCACTCGATCATCCGCTCAAAGCATCTATCACCGCATCGCAGGTCGGATTGTTTCAGCACCGTGTGCCGCCGGACTATCGCGACGAAGGCGTGGTGAACTTGGTCGACACCGCCGGGCAGTTCCACGGTTCAATCCACTGCGAAAACATGGTGTTCAATCCGGCTATCACCGACGCTCTCGGGCGTGGTGGCGTAATCGCGGCCGGCACTCCGATCGCGAGCGGTGGGGGTATCCCGAATGTCTATGCGAATAACGATGCGCCGGACATCTACGTGCACTCGATTGCACGCAACGTTTCCATCCTGAGCTATCACCTTCACCTTGTCTCGGTTGGATGGCAGTTTAAGGGAACGATGGTGGCTTTCGGCACCCATGTGCTTGCCGACAATCAGTGGTTGACCGGGTCAATTTACAGCCTCGACATTGGGATGATCGGGAGCGTTGAGCAGACAGAGCACGAGTTCTACCCGGGCATCGTGCGTGGCTTTGTGGGGGGCTATTCGCCGCCGATGGATATGCGGCCAGGCCCCTTCAACAACCAAACGAGCATCAACGACCCAACCGCTCCGACCCTGAGTTTCGTGCCGACCGGTAATCCAAACGATCCGCAGCCCGTGGCCATGCCTTGGGATGCCGATCGGTGGCTCTACGCCAAGCCGACGCATTCCTCGGTCGGCGAGGACGGGGGTTCGCTGGACAGCGTGATCCGTGCTGAGCGGATGATCGAGGGTAAACCGCTCATCTACCAGATGACCCAGCACGTCGTCCAGTCGGGCGAAGACCGCAAGGAAGAAGTCGCACCGTACCGGCCCCGCTTGGAAACGCCGGAATGTGCTGAGGGACTGCAGATCGAAGCGCAGGAGGTGACGACGGAATTTGGACGCGATTACCTGACGCCGCAGGACGTTCGCGGCGGGCTGCTTTCCGGCGTGGTGTGGTCGGGCAAACTCGAGTACATCCAGAGCGGTGGCAACTGGGTAATCGACGAGAGTCACGGTGCGGCCAAGAACGACTTTGTGAAGATGTCCAAGGCGTACATTGGTCGCATCGGTCCCGCGGCTGACCTGTGGGTGCGGGGCGATTACGAAGACGCGTTGAACCCGCGCGGCCCCGAGATCGGGGACGACGTGTGCGGTGAGATCCACGTCAACAGCCAACTCGGCCGCTGGGTGCTCCCCATCAATGGTAAGCTCGGTGACCGTGCCGATTGGACCAGCGCGAGCCCGGCACGATGGGATGACGAATGGACATGGAACGGTGAGCGGTCACCCCGCGGCCTCCCGGCGATCAGCCCGGGTTCGCCGCCGTTGTATGAAAGTGTGGCGGCAGACCGGGGTGCCGTTCGCATCTGGCGGACGCCCGAAGTTGGTAGTGACTTCGTGCGGTTCGAAGGCCCCATCGTGATTAACGGCTGGGCAGTCAATGCGCCACCACCTCCCAACGACCCAGGTCAACCCAGCGGGACCTTCTGGAAAGGCATCGTGCGCATCGGCGACCCGTTCGAGGAGGCGGCCGCCAACGTGGTGACGCTGGGCCCCTCCAGCGTCACGGGCGTCACATCGCTCGACATCGCACCTCAGTACGACCGGCTCGGGTCGGCACTGACCGGGCGATTGGCCACCGGTACCGCCGTAAACGATCAGGTCAGGCAGAAGCTCCGAGGCGGCGGTGTAGGTGTGGTTCCTTACGCGGTGGACGACCTTGACTGCAATCCGCCGAACGTCAGCCCGACCAACTACCTCAATGCCGGCACCGTGTCGTACCTGGACTGGATGCACCAGCTCTACAACCCGAGCGTCGTCAACGACAGGAACACGCCCCGCATTTGGCTGCGGTTCTACGGCTCGTTGAAGTATGACTCGGGACTCTCCGTGCGAATTGAGCGGCTCGACAATCCCACTGCGCCCGCGGCACAGCACACCTGGTCGGACATGACTGACCGTTTCAGAACGCTTGTGACCGGCGAGCAAAACGAATGGCATCCGTTCCTTGAGATTTTCCCCGCCTGCTACGACTCGGGTGACGATCCGTCGCAGTTTGCTGTCAAAGCGGGAATCTACCGCGTACGCAATTGGTGGCCCAATACCGACCCCGAAACGCAAAGCGAGCTGCCGATTGTCCGCGCCGATCTCCGTTGTATGTACGGCAAAGGTCATCCGTATGTAGCCGATTTCACCTACTACTTCCGCCTCAGCTCTGTTGTGGATATCGGCCATGCCGGAGGGTTCGAAGGCGCCGACGGACTCTTGGACAACAACGATTTCATCGTGTTCATCAACTGGTTCTTCGGTCCGCCGACGTGCACTCCCGCCTGTCCTGACTCTCGCGCGGATATTGGCCACAGTGGCGGCTACCCCGGTGCCGATGGCCAGCTCAACAACAACGACTACATCGCGTTTATCACTCTGTATTTTGCAGGTCAGTCGGCTTACAACAATCACACGCCCGACAACACTTTCTACAGCGTGCCGTGCGAGTGGACTCCCAATCCGATCATCACTGGACCGCCGTACGGCGAGGAAGAAGAGCAAGACGGCGGTCAGAGCATGATGGCGGGCCGCGCGGGAGGTGAGCAGTCAAGCACGCTGAATGGTGAAGATCAGAGCAGCGCTGTCGCTTACCTGCGTGCCATGCTGCTCAGCATGATCGCAGAAGAACCCGAAGGGCCGCAACGCGACCGGCTCATCCAGGTGCTGAATAGCTTGTCGCCCACGCCGTAATGACAGATCAGTCCACGCACTGAGCCCTGGGCCGAGCGCTCGGGGCTTTTTTTATTGCGAATGGGTAGCGTTAATGTGCCACCGCGGCTCGTAAGGCCTACATCGCGAAACACCGTTAAGCAGAAGGCGTTACAGACTTCACCGCTTTTTCCCACACTCGTTCGCAATCCGATACGTATCGGAGCCCAATACGGACAGAATTGCGAAGTCTAGTATGGGTCGGTTCCGAAAACACTATGACGCACCAAGCCCGACCGATGTTCGACGCTGACTCGCCGAAAACGGCTGAGCGTCAGGATGAGTATGACCGCTCGCCGTTCGCAAACGGACTCGCACGGTGTATCGCCGCACTTCCGGCCGGCGAGTGCTTCATTGTCGGTGTGCACGGTCCGTGGGGTGACGGTAAGACGACAACTTTGAGATTTGTTGAGGCCGCGCTAAAGCAACGGTACGGCCTGTCCGTGCAGTGGTTCAACCCGTGGCGAATCGGCGGCGGGGATGAATTGCTCTTCGAGTTCTTTCATACGTTGGCCGCGGCTGGTAAAGCCGCGCTGCAGTCGAGACCTGAACAGGTAGTTGCCGCAATCGCAAAATATGCACGCGTGCTCAGTCCTTTGGGTGCCGCGAGTGCTTTGGCGGCAAACGCGATTGCGCCGGGAGCCGGCGCTGCGGTCGACGGCGCCAAAGTTGTTGATGGTGCCGCGCAGTGGGCTGAACTCTTTTCTCATCCCCCGCTTGAAAAACAACGTGAGCGGCTCATTGCAGCGCTTAAGAAAAGCGGTAAGCCGCTCGTCGTGTTCGTGGACGATATTGACCGGTTGACGGCGGATGAATGCGCCGATGTGTTCAGGCTGATCAAAGCGTGCGCCGATTTCCCCAATGTGGTCTATGTGCTGGCCTTCGACCGTGACCACGTAGCCGAAGTGCTCGGATCCCATTTGACTACGGGTGGCAAGGACAATGGCAACAGATTTCTGGAGAAGATCGTTCAGGTCTCGCTCAGCCTTCCTGCTGCTAGCCAGAAGTCTCTCGAGCGCGTGTGTCGCCGGCGGGTTCACCTGCTACTGAAATCGCACAAAGTGAAGTTATCGGCGGAAGACGCAGAGCGTTGGGATCGCGCGATGTCGCATGGAATCGTGCCCGCATTGCGCACGCCACGGCACATCCAGCAGTACGTGAACGCGCTGAGCTTTGCGGTACCACTGCTCGCGCGCGAGGCAAACCCGGTTGACGTTCTGGTGGTCGAGGCGTTGCGCATCTTTTTCCCGACCATCTACGAACAGATCAAACGCAACCTGCCCCGGATGCTCGGTCTGCATTCGCGGCCGCAGACGATGGGTTACCAAAACACCGGCCTGCCCGATCCGATTGGCACCGCAAAAGCAAAGATTGATCATCGGAACGGCCAAGCCATCGACATTCTCGTTGAGACTTTGTTCCCGCTGTTTACCGACGAAGGCATCTACATCAATCCGAGCCGCGGCATGTGGGAGCAGTTTGCACGAGATCGCAGGATTTGTGAGCCCAGCTATGCGCCGCGCTACTTCATGTACGGTGTTGGCGTGTCCGATGTTGCCGATACTGGCATCACTTCTATCTTCGAGGCGGCAAATGCCGGTCAGTCGGACCGGCTGAACGTTTTGCTCAAAGAGCATACGGAAGAGTTGCAGCAGCACATCATGCTGCACAAGCTCACTGTGCGTCTAAAGGAGGCGAACCAAGCCGGGGGTGCGACGCTTGCTGTTGGGCTCGCAGCCCTAAGCAACCATCTCCTTCCGCCAGTTGGACTGTTCGACGAGCACAACCCCGGCATCATGGCAGCCAGGCTGGCCGCAGCACTGGTCGAGCGCTCGGGTACCCGCCGGGCTGCACTTGCAGTGGAGGTGCTGTCACGAGCGGAATCGGTCTGGTTTGCAGGCGCTTTTATGCGTGCCGTTGACCGCCCGCAGTTTGGCGACGGTATCGCCCATGTTCGCCGCGCGTTTGCCGAGCAAATGCAGGCGTTCACTCGATCAGGCGAACCATTAACGGACGGAAAGTCACAGTGGAAAATCGACCTCCTCTTTCCTTGGGCGAAGGCAGCAGGGCGCGCTGCGGTTCATGAGTATCTGGCATCAAATTTGGGCCATCAGTTGGTTCACGTACTTGCCGTGTTTAAAGGTGTTGCCATACAGGACGAACGCGACACCTCGAAGCCACCGGGTGGAGTCGCGATGGCCTCCGCCTATTTTGAACGGCTGGCGCTTATCATGGACGTCGACAACATGTTCGGGCGAATTCAAACGTGGTTCGGCAAGGACGTCCAGACCGGTCCCGAAGGATGGGCGATGATGAACGAACGGGATCTGCTGCGAGCCCAGTTCTGGACTGGCTATCACACTTGGAAGGCCACTCGCAAGTCTTTAGATTAGCGATATAGCCTGCGAAGTTGTTAGGTGGCGGCCTAGTACTTCAATCTCTGGTGATGCCAAGTGAGTGTTTAGGGTGCCCGCCAAACGGCTCGTACTCTACATTGCGCCGCTCGTGTTCTGAATGTGCGCAAAGAGTGCGCCATTCCTCAATGTGGCGGGCCGTACCCGATCCTTCCGTGCGGCCCGATCCGTGCACCAAAAATTGCAGGCGTGTCAGGACATGACACGCGTTTTGGGTAAGCTGAGATAGATGCTGTGCATCCGAGCGAAGTGAAAGGGAGCTTATGGGCAATGGATATCGCCGTACCGTTATTAACCAATGGTCCTCTCTTGTAGGTGTCACGCTTATCGTCGCAGCGGGTGCCGCACCTGGTTGCCAGGGCCTGCATGCACCCGGTGCAAGTGATGAGAAACCTGAATCATCGGCAAACGCGTTTACTTACCATCCCATCAATCCCCTGACGGTGTGGGTAAATGCTGGAGATCTAGATGGCCTGCCTGCCACTGGCTATCGAGATGCATTTCTCAGCGACTTCGCGAATGATGCGACGCGCGTCGGCATGTACAAGATTAACGCCAATGGCTCGTTCAACGCCGGTGTTGTCGGGGCGAACGCCGATGGCGAAAACTACTCAATGGTAATTGATTTTATCAAGTACCTGACTCTTTCGATTCCTGTACGCGTGTTCGAAGCGACTACGCCAGCAAGACCGCCGACGATTGATGGGGTGACGGTTTCGTGGTCGGAGGCTGAGCGTCATCCGAAGCGCGTAGATAGAGGTTCCGGCATTCCGGCCAAGATCAGGTATTTGGCGATCGAGGCTACTGCATCCGCCGAAGACGATCTCAAGCAGCTGAAATCGGGCAGCCTCACGAAAAACAACAAAGTGGTCGCGAAGCTCAGTGACGAAGAGTCGAACTTCGTGCGCGAGGTGTTTGCAGGCAGTATGCCGGTCTATGTAGGTGTGGGAGTCCGCGTCCGGGCGGATTTTAAGTCGTTCAAGGGCGATATCAAAATTTCGGGACTGCCCGGATTGTCCGCTGAGGCGTCGGCTGGCAATATTCGCGGTACCCTGAGCGTACAGACGATGGGCGTGGGTGGAAAGGAAATCACCCCCCTGATGCGCATACCGAGTGATTTGAGTATCGCCAGCATTCAGACCGCTATCGAAACGGCGACATCGGTAAAGCTAAAGATATACGAAGAAAACACGGTGATTCAGCCTATGGTGGTGGGTTTTGAATCGCCGGTAACCGATCGTGACGTTGTTGCCGAACTCACCAGCTTTATTTATAGCTATGAAGTGAAAGTTGGGCTGAAGCGAAACGATCTCATCAAGCCGGACGAGGCAAAGCTGATTTGGATCTTGTGGCCAGCGAGCGGTGGCGAACAAGCAGCGCCGGTAAACGCGGTGAAAGGCGCTGGCGGTTCTTCTGGCACGCAAAGTCCTTCGGGCACCGGCCAGACGCCTGCGAATTCCGGAGCGTCGGGTACTGCACCCTCAACTACTACTCCGGGTGCTCAAGTCAGGCCGGAGGAGCCACCAAAGTCGCCAGCCAGTGTTCCGCCACCGAAGCAGTAACTAAAAGCCCGCCCGGCGTTTCAGCCGGGCGGGCTCGTTTTTGTCTCTCGGTGGGTCAGGCCGCTTCGGCAAGCTCCGCTTGCGGCTGCTGGCGGAGGTTCACCGGCAGCCAGCGGTTGAACCGCTCTGACATGTCCTTGTCCGCCATCTGGCCCGCTGCCGCTTCGCCAAACAGCTTGGCGAGCGATTCGACAAGGTCCGACTTCTTCGCCTGCTTGGTCGCGTGGGTGTAGACATGCCCTTGCAGCTCACCGATCAGCTCCACCAACTGGCACTTCTTGTACCCGGCCAGCCACGTCGCATCTGGCGTCCACAGCTTGCGGATATCGACCCTGAGGTCGCGGCGGAGCATCTGGATCAGCGGTGTTGAGCGTGCCGGGTGGGCGGTAAGCAGGTTGATGGTCAGGGCTTCGATCAACTGGTCGAGCCGCTTCTCTCGCAGGTGCTTCACCGCTTCGTAGGCATCCGTCTCGCTTGCGAAGTGCTGAGTGGCGAGCGGATCGATTTCACGGAGGGCAAGCTGTCGTGCGTCGTGGGCATCTGACTTGCTCATACCGCCTTGGTCGCCAAGGCAGGTAGTGGAGTTGGCATTGGTGTTGATGGCAAGCCCCTCCCGCCGCACGTGGCTGTGCAGTGCCACTACCAGTAACCGCTTCATCACCAGCGGTTGGTCGGCCACCGCTTCACGTACAGCGATGGCTTCGTGTGTGTAGGCGGCTGCCTGCTGCCCGTCGGACAGGTCGTCGATGGTCGGTGCCTTGATCTCCTTGGCCGTCCCCTCGCGTTTGCGGGGGAGCCGGTACTCGGTGCGGGTGCGGCCGTCAGGGTCAAGCAGCAGGAACACCGTGCCGTTCGCCTTAGTTGCTTCGTCGAAGAACACCTCGGCGCCGCCGATGATCTCCGCCTCTTCCTGATCGAGAGCGTCGTACGCCTCAGCGTCCTCGCTCTCCTGCTGCTCTAGTGCTTCCCGCCGCTTGTCGAGGGAATGCAGCTTCTTGGTGGTCTTGGCGTCGTAGGCGGGCTGGGGTTCGTCCATCTTGTAGAGCCGGTCCTGTACTTCGCCTCGCTCGGCCACCACCACCTCGGCCCAGCCGTCCTCCGTGAGGGCCTCACGCTTGGCGTTCAACGCCTGTTGCTGAGCCTGCATGAAGGCACCGCGTTCAATCAGCACCTTCTCGGCGAACAGGTCGCTGCTCACCGCCGACGGTGGGAGGGTTGAAGGATCAAACAAGGCCTTGCCCGAGTCGATCCACGCCGCCTCGATGATGCGGCGGACCTGCTGGGCGTTGTGTGGGTTGCCGTTCACCTCCTGCCACACCTCCTCCTGCCGGTCGGCTGGTACCGATGCGAACACCTCGGCGGTGGCGGTGTCGATCTTGCCTTCCCGGTAGGCGTGCTTGATGGGGCTTGCCAGTCCCGCCAGCTTCATCCGCTGGCGGATGTAGGAATCGCTCACGCCGAACTCGATGGCGATTTCCTCAACACCCTTGCCGTCCTCGGTGGCAAGCCGTGCGAAGGCCTCCGACTCGTCCAGCGGGTGCATCTTGAGCTGGGTGTAGTTCGCCGACAGGCTGATGGCTCGTGCGGTGTGGTCATCGACGTTCTTGGGCGAGCACTCGATCCTGGGGTTCTCGCCGCGGTGGACCACCCGCAGTGCCGCCAGCCGCCGCTTGCCGTCGATCACGTCGTAACGGTCCTCGCCCTCGACCTTGCGGACCAGCAGCGGCTCCAGCAGGCCGAACGCCTTGACGGAAGCCACCATGATGCGGTGGGCCTCACGCTCGGGCTTCACGCGGCGGACGTTGAGGCGGCTGCACACCAGCTTGGAGAGTGAAACGGAAATGGTCATCGGACTACCTCACTTGTGAGGGCTCGCCCTTTCGGTCTTGGGATCAACCGATCCCGAAATCAGAACGAGAGGTTGCTGCCTTCACAGGTCAGGCAGCAACCTCCCGTGGTATGGATGCCGACGGAGGCGCAGCGAGCGCGCGGCGAGTGCCAGGCCGTAGCGACAGCGCTTGGCGCGAGTGAGCAAGCGAACAAGCCGCAGGAGGCGGTTTGGTGGCGTGGTGTGGCTCGAGACTTGCGCTCAATGCCGGCTTGCTGTAGCGTGATTCAAACTAGCGTGGGGTTATCGAAAATGGACTCGGGGTCTACAGAAGCACAAGAGCGAAGCCGCATTTTCGCGGAATGGGATGGCATTGGGCCAAACGCCGGCGTTGAAGAGGTGGTAGCGAAGTGGCGTGCTGTGGCGGATCTACAGCGCCAGGACGTGCTCGCGAAAATCGCGCCAAGGCTCCAAAAGTTCGCCGAGTCCATGCCATCGGGCACCATGCCAGCCAAGAGAAAACTCTGTGAAGCAGTCAACCAGATTTTGGAGGACTGTGGCCTTTGCCTACGTTGCCAAAAATCGAATCTACCGGCCACACTGGGCTGCGATACCGGCGATGAGCCCAGTGTGGGACGATTCCACTTTAACGCGTGGCGCCAAGATGGCGGCAGGTCGCGAACGGCGAGTTCAAGCGTTCTGCCCAAGCTCGAAGTGATTGCACGGCCGGCGGGACTCACCGCAGTGCGATGGACAGGCAAGGTTAGCGAGAGCGGTGGCGCCGAGCGCGAGCGATAGCGGGGTACGAAAGAAAAGCCCGCCGCGAATAAGCGGCGGGCGGTCTGAGAACGTTGTAGATTTGTTAGCGGATATAGATCCACGTGACCGCGACGGTCCCGCTGACAAGCAGGCCGACGATGACGACCTTAGGGTCGCCAATCAACGTCACCCGGATCGCCGCAATGGCGATGCGCAGCACGGTCTTCATGGCTTTTTCCTTTCCCGGCTTTCCGTTTGCAAAGCCCCGGCCCGCGGAGCCTCCGCGCGGGCCTGTGGGTCATGCATGGTCTCGCTGGGAAAGATCTGGTGTTGCGCAGCCAAGTCGCTTTCCACGGCGAGCCAGGAGGTGCCCATTAACTGTCAAACATCCGACCGTTAGTTTGCTAGAAGCACGATAGAGGAGATTGCGGTCGTACGCGTCGGCACCACGGCAAAGGTTGCGCGAAGGTCTTCGCAAATCGCTGTACGGTACCATTCCCAATGAGGAGCAACGCGCTTGTCAGCGAAGTGGCAATCCGTGAGCAGTATAAAAAAAGGGCCCTTTTCCCGAAGGAAAGTGGCCCTTTGCGGTCTGTCTCGCCGTGGCGAAAGCGACCGGCTGCGCGCCGGAGGTTAGCCGCAGCGCTCGATTGGGTCAACCATCGGACGGTCGGGTGATCGGTTGCTCGATGGATGGGTGGAGCGCTAGAGCTTGCCGTGCGTCTTAAGGTATTCCTTCAGCGCCTGGATGCCGACCGCGTTGATCGAGTCAGGCCAAAGGCGGGGATTGTGCAGCTTACGGGCTTCGGCTGCTTCGCTGATTTTGTCCTTAAGGGCGTTTGGAAAGCTCACAGCAACGGTAAGGAAATCGTCGTCGCCATGGTCGCGGCGCGGGTCGTAGGGCTCGGTGCCCCTTTCCGGTGCGTCACCGTACTTCTCGTACCATGCTTCGAGTGCTTCGACCATCTGGTCGCCGATGCCGGGGCGGTGCTTGAGCCTGCGTTTGAGCTCGTAGAGCGGCAATTTGAGGTGCCGCGGCACCCGAAATGAGAATTCCCTAGGCATGGCCGATCTTTCCATCAACCGATCAACCACGCAAGCGATCTAGCTGTGTTTCCGGCGTCATTTGCACATTCTTAACGTGCAGATTGTGTTCAAAAATGGCCATGCAGGGAGAAACAACGGCGCACGCTCGGCGACAAGAAGTGCCGCTGCGCGCGGCGAGTGCCAGGCCGTAGCGCAGCGCTTGGCGCGAGTGAGCAAGTGAACAAGGCGCAGCAGGCGCTGTGGTCTTTGCAAGTGAGCTAGCGACGCCTGGTCAGTGGAAGTGGATGTACCTGTCCGGCAAAGGCACTTCCTTGCTCATCGCTATAGACATATTCGTGCGCGTAGCACGCCCCGGGAACCACGAGGTTGTCGCTGGCTCTGCCGAGCAAGATGTTGTGCACCCGGGCCGGATGTTTCGGGCCCATGAAGAGGCTGACCGTGGCGATGATGCTACTTCCCTCTTCGTTGGCGCCGACGATGTGCATCCACTGAGGCGGCAGAACGGCACCTTGCCCTGGCACGACGCCGAAGCCGGTACGGATGCCGGAGTTTGAGCGGCCGAAGAATAAACCGTGGTCGCCGCCCTCCATCAGGTAAGAACGCAGCGCCGAGAATATCGGTTCGCGTCCCGTCAGGCCGCGGCGGCTGTGCAGCAGATAGTAGTGAAAGCCGATCTTGGCAAGAGCGCGGAAGTAGTCGACGTGGAAGGTGAATGTCGTCACGGCGTGGACGGTGTGCGGGCCGGCCTCCGTATCTCCGGTACTTTCGAATGACGCTCTCGGCCAGATCTCTCGAAGAACCGACAAGTAGTACGATGAATGCTGAGCGTCGTTGTGGAGATAGCAGTCGCCGCTTTCGGGTAATCCGAGAGCCTCAAGCTTCTGCCGAACATGCTCTGCGGTCATGGTCGGAAAGAGTCGGATGTGATGCTCTTGTCCGTCTTTATCGAACACGACGAGCTGATCGAACGGCCGCAACACGTGATTTGGACCTGGCTCGAGTTCTGCTTGTTCGTGATGACCTGTCTGCTTGATGGTGAATTTGGGCGGAGCGATGCCATGCGCCCCGACCCAGGATTGACCACGCTTCCCGCGTGCTACGGGTGGCATTACCACCCGCCGCAGGTACGCTTCCGGAGCGCAGCGGGTCAGTTGCTCTTCGCATCGCCCGAGCCGGCTGTTGCACGCCTTGCAAATCTGCTCGAACAAGAAGGCGCCATCGAAGTGCCCAAAGATCGCCGGGATGACGTGATCACCTTCGCCGCCCGATCCGGTCAACGGCATGTCGCAATAGATGCAGTGCGAAGGTGCCATGGCATGCGAGTCTATCGCCGCACCTCAATGAGCTTGTGCGTGTCCGCGTGTGGCTTTCGTATCATTGCTGCATGTGCGGGCGGTACACCCACAAGTTCAAATGGAAGGAACTGCACGACCTGCTGGCGCGTGGGAAGTGGCCGGCGCGGCTCGCCCAGGCGGATGAGGCGGCGCTGTTCGCCGCCAACTTCAACGTTGCCCCGACACAATCAGCTCCGGTGATACGCGTCGCGACCGACGCAGGCGGCAAGGTGTCGGGTGTCGAAGTGGTGCGGCTGAAGTGGGGGCTGGCGCCGTTGTGGGCGAAGGAACCGGATCGCGGCCCGATCAACGCACGCGCCGAAACGGTGGCGAGCAACGCCATGTTCCGGCAGGCCTTCGCATCGCGGCGGTGCGTGGTGCCGGTGAGCGGCTTCTACGAGTGGAAGAAGCATGAAGGCGATGCGAAGCAGCCCTTTTACATCACCCGCGCCGATGACAGGCCGCTGCTCCTCGCGGGGTTGTGGGAGCGATGGGGCAAGGACGACCAGTGCGTTGAGACGTTCGCCGTCATCACCACGCCGGCAAACCAGTTCATGTCTTCGGTGCACGACCGCATGCCCGCGGTGCTCGAGCCAGAAAGCGTGGCAATGTGGCTTGAGCCTCAGAGCGATCCTGACAAGCTCACGTCGCTGCTGGCACCTGCGCCCGATGGCGTCCTCCAGATGCACCCGGTCAGTACGCGGGTGAATAGCCCGCGCAATACCGGCGAGGAGCTGACAGCGCGGGCGGAACCTCCGCCCTCAAACGCCGGGCTCTGGTCGTAGCCGCGTAATCGCAAAGTTCATCACACCGTAAACGCGGTTTGTGCATTGCCAGCTGTGGTGCGCACCACCGCGCGGGGTGGGATTGCCGCATTCGCCCGAACAGAGCCTTGACGGACCTCTGTTTGTCATTACCCTAACAAAATGGAGACGGTTCGGCCTCATGCCTGGAATCACGCTGAGGAGTGGGCGGCGCTGCGGGCGATCTGTGCGGGCAGCCAAACTGCAACAGCGGGCGCGATCCCTCTTGGGCTCGAAGCGGTTGATGCGGCGCTCCCCGCGGGCGGCCTGTCCAGGACGGGTGTGCATGAATGGATCGGAAGCGAGCACGCGAGTACCCATGCCGCGTGGACACCGCCGCTGTGCATCCTCTCCCACCTGGCCCACCAAGCGGTGAAAGACACCGGCAGGCACGCCGTGTGGATCGGCGAAGCGGTGTGGCCGCACCCGCCGACGCTCGCCGCACGCGGCATCCTCGCACGCTGCCTGTTCGTGCGCGCGGGCAATGCCGGTGAGCGGCTGTGGGCAAGCGACCTGGCGTTACGTAGCGGTGCAGTGGCATTAGTCATTGGCGACGGTTCGCGCTTCGACGTCTCGGCCACGCGGCGCTTGCAGCTTGCCGCCGAGGCGGGCGGCGTGCCCTGCCTGCTTGCCCGCCCGCCGCGTGAGCGGGCAGAGCTGTCGGCGGCAACGACGCGATGGCACGTAGGTGTGGTGCCCGCCCAGCCCGATCAATCGATTCCCGCCCGGCGATGGACCGTCGAGCTTCTGCGCTGCAAGGGAGTGCAGCCCGCATCCACGGCGCCGCGCCGCTGGATATTGGAGCAGCCCCATGCGACGGGTGATGGCCTTGTGGCTCGTGAGCTTTTCGACCGACCGGGTGACACTGCGGCTGCGCCGCCGACACGGCGCTCCGGCTAACCGCAAGCCGCTTGCGGTGCTGCTGACCCGGGCAGTGGGAGGGCGCGAGCTGATCGAGCGGTGCTGCCCGCTCTGCGTTGCAGCCGGGGTGTATCCCGGCATGGATCTCGCCCAGGCCCGCTCGCTGGCACCGACCCGTGCGATGCTTCACGTCGAGCCGCACCGCCACGACCGGGATGCGGCGGCGCTCTACCGCCTGGCCTGCTGGTGCTTGCGCGTTTCGCCGACGGTGGCGAAGTGCGGCGATGACGGTTTGCTGCTTGATCTCACCGGCACGGAAGCGATCTACAAAGGCGAGCGGCGCGTGGCGCGCTCGGTGACACGGGCGATTGTCCGGCTGGGTTTTCGTGTGCGGGTGGGCATCGCCGGCACGTTTGCCTGCGCGATGGCAATGGCAAGATTCGCAAGCGACGCCATCGCGGTCGTCGAGCCGGACGGTGAACGGGCAGCGTTGGAGGCGTTGCCTGCCGCAGCACTCACCGACGACCCGGCGCTCTTGGAAGGGTTCGCCGAGCTGGGCATCAGGCGGGCGGGCGACGTGCTGCTCCTTTCCCGCCGCCAGCTCGCTTCCCGGTTCGGCCTGCCGCTGCTCCACCGCATCGACCAGGCCTTGGGTGCCGCCACCGAATCCGTCACCCCGATCCATCCGCCGCCGCCGATCGAAGCGGAACTGCTGTTCGATGGACCGACCGATCGGTTCGAGTCGGTGGAGGCGGCGGCACGCGACACGCTCGCCTCGTTGGTTGAGCAGGTTGCCGCCCGGCAGCGCGGTGTGCGACGGCTCACCTTCCTGGTAATGCGCCCGCGCGGCGAACCAGACCGGCTCACCATCGAGTTGAGCCGGGCCAGCCTCAACCACAAGCACCTGTGGACGCTGCTGCGCAGCCAGATGGACAAGGTCGATCTTGGAGAGATGGTCGATGGGCTTCGCGCGGTTGCTACTTGCACCGCCCGGCTCAAGGACCGGCAGGCGGTGCATCTTGCGCTCGCCGACGAAGAGGCCGGCGACCAAGGCGCTGCATTGGGCGAACTGGCCGACACGCTGGTCAATCGCCTCGGCGCCGACAACGTGCTGACCTTCGCGCCACGTGCGTCGTGGCTGCCCGAACAGAGCTTTGCCGCGCACTCGGTGATGGCGCCTGTGCCGCGATCCGCGGTCGCTATTGCCGCCACCGATCAACCGACGCGGCTGTTCGATCCGCCCGAACCGGCGAGCGTCATGGCGCTCACCCCCGACGGGCCGGTGCTCGAGCTGGGTTGGCGTGGTGAGCGGCAACGCGTAGCAAGCTGCATTGGGCCCGAGCGTCTCGGCGCCGAATGGTGGCGCTGGCGGGGCACGCCCGATGCACCGAAGGGCGGCCCGTGTGCAGCACCGCCGCCCGCCCGCGACTACTTCGCGGTAGAGCTCGAATCGGGCCGCTGGTTGTGGGTATGCCGCCAGGCCGACACCACCCGCTGGTTCGTGCACGGGGAGTGGGCCTGATGCCCGAGGCGCCGTTTCCCAAGCTGCACCCGCATCCGGCGAAGACGGACGGGCCGCACCAACCTCGGCACCTCGCCGATGAGCCCTACGCCGAGCTAGCGGTCACCAGCAACTACACCTTCCTCACCGGCGCCAGTCACCCGGAGGAACTGGTGAAGGCGGCAGCGATCATGGGCTACCGGGCCGTCGCGCTCACAGACATGCACACGCTCGCCGGCGTGGTGCGTGCGCATGTGGCGGCGAAGGAAGCAGGTATCCGTTTCGTGCTCGGCACGCGGGTCACGCTCACGGACCTGCCCGGCTGTTCGCTGTTGCTCTACCCCACCGATAAAGCCAGCTACGGACGGCTCTGCCGGTTGCTCACCACAGGCAAGCGGCGTGCGGACAAAGGCAAATGTCATCTGACCCTTGCCGATGTGATGGAGCACCAGGCTGGGATAGTGGCGGTGCTGGTTCCGGCACGTGTGAATGACAAGGAAGTGAGCGATGCGCTCGCAACGCTTCGACCCGTGTTCGACGACGACAGGCTGTCGCTCGCGGTGTCGAAGCACTATGGCCCGACCGATGCTGCCGACCTTGAGCTGTGTGGGGCTCTGTCGGCAAGGCACGGCGTGCCGCTGGTCGCCATCAACGAGGCGCACGCCCACAAGCCCGAGCGGCGGATGCTCCAGGATGTGCTTACCTGCATCCGTCATGGTTGCACGCTGGGTGATGCAGGCTTCCGCCTGCATCCCAACGCCGAGCGGCACCTGAAGCTGCCGGGCGAGATGCACCGGCTGTTTGCCGGGCACCCGCGAGCGCTCGTGCGGGCGATGGAGATCGTGGAGCGCACCGCGGGTTTCTCGCTCGATCAGCTCGTGTACCAGTACCCGGAGGAGATCGTGCCCGCGGGCAAATCGCCTGACGAGCATTTACGGGCGTTGACGTGGGAAGGCGCTGTTACCGCATACCCCCAGGGGGTATCTGAGAAGGTGCGTAACCAGATCGAGCACGAACTGAAGTTGATCGCCGAACTGCACTATGCGCCGTACTTCCTCACGGTGCACGACCTTGTCACCTTCGCCCGCTCGCAGGGCATCCTCTGTCAGGGCCGTGGTGCTGCCGCCAACTCTGCCGTGTGCTACTGCCTGGGTGTGACGGCGGTAGACCCCAGCCGCATCGACCTGCTGTTCGAGCGGTTCGTGAGCAAGGAACGCAACGAGCCGCCCGATATCGACATCGACTTCGAGCACGAGCGGCGCGAGATCGTCATCCAGTACATCTACAAGAAGTACGGCCGCGAGCGGGCAGCCCTCACTGCCGAGGTCATCACCTACCGGCGAAGGATGCGCGGTGCGTGACGTCGGCAAAGCGCTGGGCCTGTCGCTGGATGTGGTCGACAGGTTGGCCAAGAACATCGAGTGGTGGGACAGCGAAGGGCTCAACGCGGCGGCGTTGCGCCAGATGGGTATGAACCCCGATGAGCCGGCGCTGCAATGGCTGGCACGTTTGAGCGAAGAGATCCTGGGATTCCCGCGGCACCTGTCGCAGCATGTCGGCGGGTTCGTCATCACGCGCGAACCGCTGTGCGAACTGGTGCCGGTGGAAAACGCTCGCATGATCGACCGCACCGTGATCGAGTGGGACAAGGACGACATCGACGCGATGGGCATGCTCAAAGTCGATGTGCTCGGGCTCGGCATGCTCACCGCACTTCGCAAGGCGATGGAGATGGTGAGCGCCGACCGGCCGGGCCAGGCTCCGCTCACCCTCGCCACCATCCCACCGGAAGATCCTGCCACCTACGCGATGATCCAGAAAGCCGACACGATCGGCGTGTTCCAGATCGAAAGTCGGGCGCAGATGTCGATGCTGCCGCGGCTCAGGCCCAAGGAGTTCTACGACCTGGTGATCGAAGTGGCGATCGTGCGACCCGGCCCAATCCAGGGCAACATGGTGCATCCGTATCTCAAGCGCCGCAACGGCGAAGAGCCGGTCGAGTACGTGCATCCGGCTATCGAAGAGGTGCTCAAGAAAACACTCGGCGTGCCGCTGTTCCAAGAGCAGTGCATGGCGCTCGCAGTGAAGGCCGCGGGCTTCACGCCGGGTGAAGCCGACCAGCTTCGCCGTGCGATGGCGGCATGGAAGCGCAAGGGCGATCTGATTTATCGCTTCGGTTACCAGCTCATCGACGGCATGACGAAAAACGGTATCCCGCGAGCCTTTGCCGAGCGCTGCTTCGAGCAGATCAAGGGGTTCAGCGAGTACGGATTCCCGGAAAGCCATGCGGCGAGCTTCGCCCTGCTGGTCTATGCATCGGCATGGATCAAGCATCACTATCCGGCGCACTTCACGGCCTCGATCCTCAACTCGCTGCCGATGGGCTTTTATGCCCCGGCGCAGCTCGTGCGCTGTGCCCGCGACCACGGCGTGTGCGTGCGCCCCATTGACGTACACCACAGCCGGTGGGATTGCACCGTCGAGAACGGCGCCCTGCGATTGGGCATGAACCGGGTGAGCGGGCTGGGCAAGCCCGATGCCGACCGGGTCGCCGCGGCCGTGCAAGCACATGGTCGGTTTGCCACCGTCGAACGGCTGTGGCGTATGAGTGGGGCGTCTGCCCGTGCGTTTCGCCGCCTTGCGGCCGCCGATGCGTTTGGTTCGATGAAATTAGATCGGCAGCAGGCGTTGTGGCAGGCACGAGCGCTGCGCGATGATGTCCTGCCGCTGTTCGACCAACTGCCCGACGCGCCGCCCGATCCGGCGCCGCTGCCCGAGCTCGGCGCGCAGGCACGTGGTGCTCGACTATTCCGCCACCGGGCTGTCGCTTACCGCACACCCGGTCTCGTTCATCCGCTCGCATCTGAATGAACGGCGCGTCAGCCCGTGTGGCGACCTGGCGGATGCAGCGAAAACTCCTGACGGTGAACGCGTGCGCGTAGCTGGGCTGGTGTTAGTGCGGCAGCGTCCGGGCACTGCCAAAGAGGTGACATTCATGACGCTGGAGGATGAGAGCGGCATCGCCAACCTCATCGTCTGGGCACGCGTCTACCAACGCTACCGCACCCACGCCAAGGCGCAAATGCTCATCGCCTACGGCCGCGTCCAGCGGGCGTCCGGAGTGGTGCATGTAGTGGTGGACCGGCTGGAACGGCTCAGCGGCCAGCTGGCTGGGCTACAGGTGGCGAGCAGAGATTTTCATTGACGCACTTGTCACCAAACAGAATACTGGTCAGCGATGCAGTGTCGAGTGACCGCGCAATTAGTGCAGTGACATCATACCTCGCTGTATTGCACACATGAGCCATCTGATCCGATTTCGCTGGCCGAAGGTAAAAAGAGACGTATACTCGGCGCGAGCACCGTAGCCACATCTCATCGCCAGAAGTGACCCCTCTTCAATAAGCGAGAGTGCTATGCGTAATACCGCCGCGCCTGCCCGTGGTGTCGTACGAGCCTCAGTGCTAGTTCTGTTGATTCTGCTGACGGCGATACCTTCGGCGTTCGGTCAGTTTCAATCGATGGCTCCAATGGTTGGGCAATACGCGCTGAAAGCGGGCGCGTCGCTGCGAATGCCGGCAGTGTGCGTGCGGCCGCAAATGCGAACGCCTCTTACTGGCGACCTATTCAGAGCAACACGAAATGTCTGGCTTCGGGAAATTGACCAGGCTGGCAAGACCGTCCGTCAGCTCGACCTGGCGGATGCGGCGAAGCAAGGGTGGGTTGAGCTTCGCGGCGCTGATTCCGCAAGTGGAATGACGATCGCGCCCACGCCAAAGTTGCCGGGTGGCAACTGGCGTATAGATGTCGACGCAAACGCTGTGTTGTCCAGCTCCGAAAAGGAACTCGCAGCAGTCAGCAAAGTCCTCGATACGTCCGGCACCAAGACCGTTTTCCGTGCCCTAAACGAAGAGCGGCAGCGTATCGCCGCGATATGCGGTAACAATTCCGCAGTGCTTGATCTGTTCGATCATGTGGCGGTCGAGGCAGGGTGGAGAGGACTGGAAGAGACTGTACCGGATATAGCTCAACTCAGACCGGGAAAGGCGCTGCGGCGCATGGCGGATGCCAGCAGTATGGACGTGAAGGAATTGGCCGCTGCCATGGCAATCGCCAGCGAGACACGGCCGTCCGATGCATTCTACAAGGAGCTAGCGGCGCTTGCAGGAGTAAGCGAGAAGGAACTCAGAGAGAGGGTAGCGGAGGAAGCGAGGGCAGCCGTAGCGGATATGTCGAGTCGGCTCGGATCGGTAGATGATGCAGTAAACGCCAGAGCGTGGAGAAGCTCAGCGGCCCTCGTGTGTGCGAGCATTCCAGATTGGCAGAAATCACTGCGCATTTCCGCAAACAGCGTGTTGTGCGATCACTTTGGCGTGTCGGAGGAGCAATACCTCTCTAAAAGCTATGTACGATATTGCGGCGGGAACACCGCTGCGGTCGAGAGGCTGCTGGAGAAGCCATTGCCTGAAGGCCCGTCGTTTCAAGGATTTGCTATCGCAATTGAGGACGGAGAAGGGTTGCGCATTCGCTTTGATGGCAAGTCCAAACGGATAGCGGGCTGGAGTGAGATGCCGCTAGAAAGCGAGTGGCCCTTCAAAGGACTCGTGAGCGGAGTGAATTTGACGCAGCAGGACGCGCGCCTGCTTGCTAGCCGGAATATTCATGCCATCATGTCGCCGGAGTTAACGAACCAGCTACACGGTAAGACACTTCGGATGCTTGCAGTATTGCCGCAGAACACGGAAGAAGCAGCAGTGCTATTTCCGGGCCAGGACGTCACAGCGGTGCTCGAAGAGGCGAAGAAGTGGAGAGAGATCCCAGGGGTGCGTGTCGAATCCTCTATAGAAGGCGTAAAAAAGGCGTTGAGCGAGAAACGGCCAGACGAGCACTTTGTCACCGTCGTGGACGCAGGTGAAACGGCCGGTATAAGGAAGATGCTCGACGAGCTTGGAGAGTCGACAATTGAGTGCGACAAGCTGCGCGGAAATGCGGTAGACGTTCGTACAACAAGCAGGATAAATGCAGGGTCCCTCCGCGAAGCGTTGGCACTCGATCACGCCGCAACAGATGGCGCCGACCGCCTGAGGCAAATCCTGGATCGGTATGCCGATGCAGAAAAGAAGAAGGGTCGCTCCAAGTGCGTGATCAGTGCGACAATTGGAGAGCCGTGGAAGGGCGAAGCGAAGGGCGCGATCATTCTCCTGGTGTGGGCGGAGTGCTGCCAATGCGACCACTGCACGTGTGAGTCGTGCAAGTGCGACAAGGATGAGTGTTGCAAGCATTCCGACACCAAGACACCGGTAAAAGAGGAGAAATAGGCGTGTTCAGGACGTTACGCGAAACGACAAGTGCCCTCGGTGGGAAACCTGCTGCGGTTCATTTTGGACCGCCGAAGTTGACGCCGAAGCAGCTGGCCATATGGCGAATGTGTTTGAGCCTGATTCTGCTCGGAATTGGCGTCATGTTCATGCTGCGAGACGACCATGACTCGAAAACTATTGGCGCCGCAATTATCGGTGCCGTGGTGGGATACTGGTTCAACTGACGTCAGGGAAGCGGCGTTGAGCACGCAGGCCATTGCCCAAAAGATCTGTTCTATCAATATCCCGTTCCGTGCGTGAAGAGCCATGAGCCTGCAAAACAGTCGCCCAGTTTTGAAACGCTTCCAGCAATTCGTTCCAACTTTTTGAGTCAGGGTCCACCACTCGCCGCAACCGCCTGCAAAATAGTAGATTTGGCGTCGTGCGGAGTGGAACGAATCCGCGAGGATGTCCCCTCAAACGTCGATTGGGCTGACAACCTCAACGCGTGTGACGATCTCGTTGTAGAGGTCGACGTCGATGCCGGGAGTAGCGATGCTCACCACCAGTGCGTACGGCGCGACTGAATCGAAACGTTGAAGGTGCTTGCATCGCGCCACCATCCTGTAACGGGGTAGACCGCGAGTGCGTCGCGATCAGCAAGCTCGGCCGCTGTACCGTGCCACCAGTCAGAGTGAAGCGAGCCGCGGCTGCGGGCTTGCTTGCCCACAACCCAACGCCCACCATCACTTCCGGGTTCCTCTTCTGCGGCGTCCACATCCGCCGAGAGCCGCGCCTTAAAGGCGTCGGTGGTTTCGTCCGCACGCTTGAGATCGAAGCGCAGGCCATGCGACGCATAGCGGAAACTGTTGGTCCACCCGCGACGACCGGGACTCGGCTCGATGAAGTACGACAGCGTGGCTCGAAGGATTACCGGAGTATCGCCAAGATCATGCAGTAATTGCCGGGGCCACGGCAGGTTGTGCAGTGTCATATGCCGAGAGCGAACCTCTCCCTCATGCAAGTAGTAGGGCTGAATAGTTTGCTCGGCGACGAGCGTCACGGCATTGTTAACGCTCCACAGCGCTCGGCCGATATCGGGCACGCCATAGCCGAACATTCGCAGCCGTCGAATCACGTCGCGTCGCTGCTCGCCGGGACAATCAGTGTGCATTTGCTGGGTCCATTCCGCTGAATGGACGAGCAGCGCTCGGATCGTTTCCCAGCGGAGCGTCGGATAGGCCGCCTTAATTACGGCGGCGGCGCGTGCGGCCAGTGCAGTTGCACCACTAGTTTCACAGTTGATGTCGAGCAAACGCCCGGTGCGAGCCATCGACGTCGTGAGCAGAGACGTCTCGACCAGGCGATCCACATTCCCTGCAGGGTCAGTTCCCCAATTGCCGCCTTCCATGACGATGTCAGGCTTGAAGGGCCAGTCGGACCGGTCGTCATCATCCCACGCAACAGTGGTACGGCTCGCAGGACACAAGCCGCCGGCGGGTGCGAGCGGATGCCAGTTCTGATAGTCAGGCAGGGTGATAGTGGCTCTTGCCGTATACGCGCCGACTGTGAGCGCATTCCAAGACTGGGACGGGTCTTCAATGCACGACGCCGCGTCGCAATTGGTGGCCCTGTAGGCATAACCGGGGGCCAATGCCTCGCGCAAATTGCCGGCAGAAACGCACATCAGACGAGTGGTTTGGCCGTCATTCCACGACAACTGGTCAAGTGCTGAGGACCACGAGGTCGGCTCACCGTCCGACAGCACGAGCGAAGTATCAGTAACAGCCATGCACAGCACTCGCTCGCGATCTGGAGCGGCGATTTCTGCGCGATACCGCTTGCGCCACGGTGTCTCCGTAGAGCTCAGGATCAGTGCTGCCGCGTGGCGGAAGAATCTTCACAGATTCGAGGCGGTGTGAAAGTTCTACCGGCCCGGTAGTGCGAAACACCTCCGTCAGGCATCCGAATAGCGCGTTGCCCGCCATGCCCGTGCCGTGTTGCTGCGGGTCGTGATCGGTCGCGTGCCACTCTGGCCGCACCGCCAGTGCATCGCCTTCCAAAAGCGAATCGCGCAAGAGCGGATGCTCTCGCATAACGCCCGTGTCGAAAACGCAAACGGCTGGCGCGAAGATGTCGGCGGGCTGGAGCCTCTGAACTACGTCCTGAACATGGACGAATTGGTCGCGTGCGGGAAGCTCGAGGTAGGGGGTCGTCGCTTCCGAAGGAAGCCGAAGCTCAGCGACGTTTTCGAGCAGGAGGCGACCGCGAGCCCAATCGCTCGGTCGCGCTTTCACCAACGTTACTACACGTTCGGGAAACGCCAGGCGCTGCCCGGCGATGTCGAGCCCGGCCGAGCGAGCGAGGCGGGAAAAGCCGTCGTAGGCTGCCTGATGGGTCGTAGTTTCCGCGCACAGCCACACTTCCCACCACACGGGAGCATCGGCAGCGGGAAACGCTCTGCCATCCGTCCACATGTCCTGGGCGATGGCCAAGCGGGCACGTTCGATGCTCTCCACTAGAGCCTTGTTCTTCGGAGCCCCTTTTTTGCTGTTCTCTGTTTCGTAGCGGTCGATCTTGCGAATGAACTTGTCGATGGCCGCTTTCGGCACAAACACGACTGCCCGGTCTCCTGTAGGCCCAGTCTGCACAGAGAGCAGACGCGTGCCCAGCGTCCGATCTTCCAGGCTTTCCGTGACAAGCGGATAGCCGGGGCTACTCTCGAACGTGAGCTGAATGCCGAGTGATGCTCGCGCCTCCGTGCCAAGTTCGGTGGCGGCGGCGGTAGCGGCCTCTTTGATTTCGGTCTTGAGCCGCTGTGCGTGCGGCACTCGATCTCGGGCAGGCGATTCGAATACCGGGCTTCGTCCTGAAATGCGGGACGTATAGGGCACGGCATCCACGCCGCCAATGAGCTGCAGATGCCGGAATTGACTCACTTCTGTTTAGCCCTTTTCTGGGTTCGTCTCTTCGGATGGCGCCGATGCAAACTCGCGACTAGCGCGCTGGTTGACACCGTCGTGCCGCCGGCGAGCACCATCTCCTTCGCGGCATCTTCACACGCGCGGACAATCTCCGCTTGGCTCAGCCCAACTGCCGCGGGTAGCACAGAACTCCATTTTAATCGATCGGCACCAAAGGCTGCAAGTCTGTCAGCCACAAGCGACTTTGCGAGCGGCCGACTCGGGAGGGTGAAGTTCAGAATATCGTCAAACCGCCGAAACAGGGCGTGATCCAGTGCTTCGACGTGATTAGTCGCCGCCACCACAATGCTCGCCGACTCGTCGGATTCAAGCAGTTGCAGAAACGAATTCACGATCCTTCTCGCTTCGCCGACATCGTTGCCAGCGAGGCGGCTCGTGCCGAGAGCGTCGAATTCGTCAAAGAGGTAGACCCCACGAGTCTTCTGCATTGATTCGAAAATGGCGTGGAGTTTGGCCGCCGTCTCACCCATGTACCGCGTGATGAGGGTGTGGAACTGAATTACCAAGAGTGGCAATCGCGATTCGCCCGCGAGCGCTTGAGCCGTCATTGTCTTGCCGCAGCCTGGAGGTCCGACAAGAAGAAGCTTGCGCCGCGGCTCGAGTCCATGAGATCTCAGGCTGTCGGCCTGCCGGTTCTCAGACAGGACTCGCTCAATGCGAGCGCGAAGTTCCGGTTCCAGCACCATGTCGCCGAGATAGATTCGCGGGAACGAGGCCGTCAGTAGAGCTGAAAGCTCACCTTCTGGCCTAGTGATTGGTACTGCTCGAACGGCGCCAGCAGGCAAAACCGAACGACGTGATTTGTCGACTAAATCCTGAATGGTCTTTGCAAGTGCCTGATCTCCCGCCTTCGCCGCGGCCGCAGCGATGTCGAGGGCAATCGTGCGAAAGCGCTCATCGTCGCGCTTCGCGAAACTCGCCACCAAATCTCGTATCTGCTCAGCGTTCGCCATAAAGAGGATCTTCCGCTAAAGCCTAACAGGAGGCGAACTGAATTTCAAGCGTGTTCGGGCTTTCGTGATGGTACTCGAAGCGGCATCGCTCAGTGCGCGAGCGGTGTCTGGGCCTAATCGACAGGAAGTCCCCGACGACTGATTCAGATTGACGCATTTTTCAGGATGACTGCCCAATCCTGAAACACTTCGAGCAGCTGGTTCCATCTTTCATCGTCAGGGCCCACCATCCCCAAATTTGACTTCGGCAGACCCGCCAAAACACTGAAGGGTAACGACAAATCCGGAGTTCCAAACCCTCGCGCCCGGTTGTAGCGAAGAGGACGGGCAAACGCGAGGTTGAGCACTAGACGCCTGTCGGCGAGAGAGCCGTTTTCCCAGATTCGCTGCGGCTTTGATAGGAACTCGATCACAGTTCCAACAGCACCCTCGAAGGTCGTGTCGATCGTACCGTCGAGTGTGGCTTGCTCCTTCAACGCTGCCACTTCGCGTTTACCACGCTCCACATGGGCCTCGTAGTGCCGCCGCATCTCAGGCGATGGCGTCTCGATGGCGGCGCGAATCAACTCATCCGCCTTGAACTCCAGCTTGCGAATCTGCTCACGCCGTCGTGCTGCGCGTTGTTCCACCTGCTTTGCCTTCGCCTCCCAGGTAAGCCGCACAAGGCGCGCCGTCGCTTTGAGCACCTGGTTCGACGGAACCGCTTGGGCTAGAAGGGCGGCAAACTGCCCTTCAACTCGGGCTTTGGGAATGCCCTTGCCGTAGGCATCGCACGTTTTGCGGTTGCAGCGGTAGTATGGGAACTTCGCGTACTTCCCCGTGGCCCAAGCGGCTGTGAGCCGGTGCCCGCACTCGTCACAGACGATAAAGCCGCGAAGTGGGAAATCTTCGCGTATGTCGGCGCGATTGGGCGCCTTGCGCGAAGCCCAAGCCTCTCCTGAATGCGGTTGTAGGTGGCGAGGGAAATGAGCGGATCGTGCAATCCCTGTGTCCAGCCAATGTCCCATTGTGGGAAATCAAAGTACCCGGAATAAAGCTGGCAGGTGAGGAGCTGCTTCACCCGGTGAAGGTGCACCCCTCCTTCACGATTCTTCGGAAACGCATCCTGCCTTTCCAGGAAACGCTGCACGTCGATCTGTCCGTCAAAGCGGCCACAGGCAAAGCCCTCCAGTGCTTCCTTGATCATTGAGGCCAGCGGTTCATCAGGGACCATCATCCTGCCATGCTCAGCGTGTCGAGCGAAGCGGTAGCCAATGGGTGGCCGGAACACCCAAATACGGCTTCGCAGCCGATCGCGCATCCGGTTCTTGACCTGCCGCGTGTTTTGGCTGTGCGCCAGCTCTGCCGCACCGGCGAGGATGATCTCGGCGAACTGCTCTTCGGGCGTGTCGCCAAACGAATGGCTGGGCGACTCCAGCCGTCCGCCCGCCTTGTGAATCGCGTTCTTGAGGTAGATGTGGGCTTCGACGTTGCGGGCAAAGCGGCTGATGTCGTCAATGATGACGACGACCGGGCTCGTCGATGCCCGAAGGAATGCCAGCAACGCCTGCATGTCAGGCCGCTCACTTAACGCGCCCGACACACCCTCATCGCGAAACACCGCGACCACGCGGTAGCCGCGGCGTGCAGCGTAATCCCTGCCCCGCATCTCCTGCGACTCAAGGCCGTGGCCCTGCGTGACCTGCTTGTCACTCGACACCCGGCAGTAAATGACGGCATCAGCCTGGGGTGTGGTGCTCCGATGGCCGGTCACGCAGCCCGTACTTCGTATCCAGCACGCTTTCGACAATGCATTGAATCGCTCCAATCAAATTAGTTGCTTCATCCTCCGTGAGCGACAGCCCCTCCAGGTCCGATCGGCACAACTCGAGCAATTCGGCGGCGCTGAGCGAACCGCTTTTACTGCACCGCGTGAAGTCGATTGGCTGGATGGCGTTCCGCTCCGTCATGGAGGCAGATTACGCTCGCGCGGACATTGAGCAATAGCAGATTTATGGGTTGTGGGCAATGGCAAAAGCGCAGCCACACCGGATCTCCGCCTGCGGTCCGAGGCTCGTGCGTATAGGACGCAGCCCACAAAATCGTCGTTGACCGTTCCGGCGCACCCTCTATCTGCTGGTGCATGACTGACGAGGAATTTCTACTGCTGGTTGAGGGGTTTATGCACAGGTACCACCTGTCCCCAACGACGTTCGGGATTCTGGCGATGGATGATCCGAAATTCGTCTTCAAACTTCGAGAGGGCCGTGCGAGCTACGCCAAGACGATGATACAAGTGCGCCGCTACATGGAGCAGCACGGCGCGAAGCAACGGGCAAGATCCCAATCCGGGAGCGCCGTATGACGGAGCCTGACGAACCATTCGCCGCGCGCCCCGCTCCCCTGCCCGCTGCCCGGACGGCGCCAAGTGAGCCGACTGCCTCAGACCGCTGGATCGAGCTGCTTTACGGCCAAGGGAGCGAGTGTTGCCGCAACTACAGCAAGCTCACCATGCAGGTCCGGACACTCGCCGCTGGCATCCTGGCCGCCTCAGCCTTCGGCGTCAGCTCGATCATCGTGCAGTCGATTGCAAGGGGCGTGGGCACGATTCCTCAGATCGCGGGGCCGCTGCTCGCCGTTGGGGGCTTCGTCCTGGTGGTCTTTGCTGTCATGCTGTGGCTGGTTAACTGGCACTTCTCGGATGCCTTTCGGGCAATGCGGGACTTCTTGAACAGCCTTGAGCGAAGCCGTGCGGCGATCGTTGCGGAGCTTACCGAGCATGTCGGTGTCTGGGATGCGCATGCCCGTGCCCGCACGCGGGTAGACGATGAGATCGCCTCAACCGGCCCGTTCGTCGCCCTTGGCCTGTTGGGCGTGTGCGCGATGTCCATCGGTGCTCATCTCTGGCTCAACTGAGTCTGGCTGCTTTCACCGTGAAAGAAATCCGTAGCACCGCTACGGGGAGATGCCTGCACTTGCGCATTCTTCTTTGGCGATGTGGCGACGGTGCGTCAGTTAGTCAGTTGGCTTAGATGTGTACCGGTTATCGCAGCCGCGATACGACGTCAGCCCAGCGCTCCGGGCCTGCCGCCATTGGCACCACATCGACGATCTCGATGAGCGTCGGGCTCGGCCGATACAGAATCCAAAAGGAAATGGCGCCGGAAACGGGACGCGGTGGAGCCCAGCCTCGATCTCGGAACCGCTGAAGGGGAACTCCGCTAGTCGCTCGGCCACTTGCTGAAACGCGTCGAGGCAGCGCCTGCCATACCCCCAGCGGGCTTGGGAATATGCCGCGGCATCATTCAGAGCCGATTCGGCGTTCGGCGAAACGTCGGGGATTCTTAGGGCCATTGACGGCGGAGGCGCTTCATCACGACATCAAGCGGCTCGCACACCACCCGGCCGGCGTCGATGTCGGCGAGGGTTTGCCGGGCGCGCGCCAACTGCTGCGGCGTGAGCGGAGCGTGCTGCTCCTCGGCGACGACGCTATCGAATAGCTCCTGCGATAGCGCAAGTCGTTCCTCCTTCGGGAGATTCAAATAGTCAAAGTGTGGGTGCATGTCGGTCATCAATACCTGCCTGATTCATCATGCCATAGCCGCTCGGCGCTGTAAAGCAGAAAGGGCGGCCGTGAGGCCGCCCCGTCGTTGTGACTGGTTGAGGTGAGAGGCTATTTGCCCTTGCCCTTCTTCTGCTCCCGCCGGTCGGCAAGCCACCGGCCAACCTCCTCAAGTGTGAACCACGCGAGCAGGTTGGCGAAGCCGTCGAGGCTGGTTGCCATGTCGGCACGGTTGAAGCTCGCCACCAGTTCCAGCGGCTTCATGCCCATCTGGTCGGCGGTCTCTTCGAGCAGTTCCCAGATGGCACGCTCATTCGCCTTGTAGAACTTCACGCAGTCCGACGTGTAGGTGAAGCCGGGCCAGCCGGTATCGGCTCCGTGTTCACCCGCTTCGATGATCTCCGCCGTCCTCATGCCCGAGTGCTTGCAGATCGCCTTGAACAGCTCTAGATGCATACCGCCTCCGCCTTTGCTGCGAGCTGGGCGTTGCCGCCGGACACAGGGGCTGCTGCCGCGCTCTTGACGGAGGACGGGCTTTCATCGCGGAGGGAGTGGATGCGACGACGCGTAAAATCCCACCGGCAAGAGCGCGGGGCATTCGAGCGGCTCTCATGCAGCCGGATCGCCTTTCCGATCAGCTCGGGGATCTGTGGGACGACGGCGTTGCCGAGGGCCTGGGCTCGCTCCAGCCGATAGGGAATCCCATCATCGCCTCCAACAGTGAAGGGTTGGGGTAGCTCCCACCGAAGCGTGCCGGCAGGTAGTTGCGAAGCAGGCTGTCGTCCTTCCTGCCCCAGCGCCCGCGGCAGTCCGATGCCAGCGGTGTGGGCAACAACCCATAGCCGGTCCCGCCGATGAGGCGCCCCGACGGCACAAGCTGGAACAACGAACGGCCACGCGGTGTAGCCAAGAGACTCCAGGTCATCGAGTACGGTGTCGAGGCCGAGTTCAACGTGTCCACGAACGTTCTCGCAAACGACCCATCGCGGCCGGAACTCTCGTATGAGGCGATGCATCTGCGGCCAGAGATGTCGCGGGTCGTTCTCTCCTCGCTGCTTGCCTGCGACGCTGAATGGCTGGCACGGGTAACCGCCGCAGATGAGGTCGATGTGGGTGATGCGGTCATGGTGAAGTCTCCTTGCTGTGAGTTGATGGATGTCGTGGTAGATGGGTGTGGCTGGCCAGTGCCTGGCGAGCACGCTGCGGCAGAACGGGTCGATCTCGCAGAACGCGGCCGTCTGGAAACCGGCACACTCCAAGCCGAGCGAGAAGCCGCCGATACCGGAGAAGAGGTCGAGCACCTGGGGCAGCATCGCCGCCGACCGGTGGCGATGTGACAGCCTTGCCGCGTAACGCGGATTAGCGGGGCGACGGATGAGCTGCATGGGCTACCTCCCGCGGCCGCTTAAGAGCGGCCTGCGACGGTTCAGCCGGGCGACCCAGCGGCGGGCTTTGCGTTCAGCGTGCTCAACGTAGCCGGCGTCGCAATCCCAGAAGGGAATTGACGCGACGACCGTGCTGGCTTTGCGATCCCAGATGTCCCAGGTGTCTTCGCCGCGGTGGAAGCCGAGCCGGTAGACGTAGCGGCGCATGCAGGCAATGTTGTGTAGCAGGTTCATGATGTAGCCCTTTCGGTAGATGGGCGAGCCCGTAGGCCCGCCAGGTTGAGGTGATTAGTCCTTCTTGTCGTCGGCGACTCGCAGTGAGATCCGCCCGTCGAGAGGCACGGCGTCGAGCTGGATGGACAAGCCCTTGCCGTCCTTGTGCATCCACGCGGCGCCGATTTTGGTCCAGAAGCCCTTCTCGCCTTCACGCCCGTCGCGTACCTGGTAGCAGTGATGGCTCGGTCGTTTCGATGTGGTTGTAGTGTCGGTCATAGTCATTCTCCTTCGTTGTGAGGCCGCACCATCGCGGCCTGATGGGCACGACCGAGGAGACGCCCAGACGCAGCGAAGCGGTCCGGGTCAAGCGAAAAGCCGAAGGGTTCCGCGCAGCGGAAAGCGGCTTTGGCAGCTTGCCGGGAGCGGCGGCGGCTCCACAGTGCCTAATCAGGACGTGTGGGATGGCTAACTATGAATAGAGAATGGCTCGGCAGGCGGCGGCACAAGATACCGGGGCTCACTTGTACCGATTCGCCAGATCCGCGAGATAGCCCAGGGCTGGCGTGGTGGATACCAGCGATGCCAACCGGCGCAGTACGGTGCGCGGTCGCCCCTTCTTGTCGAGCAGATCGAATACGGCTCTGACGATCTCGGGTTCTACGGTGGCTTCCAGCAGCAGCGATTCGGGCCATCCGTGTTCAAGCACCAGTTCAACCAGGCCCTTGCGAAGGCGATAGCACCGGTCCCATCGCTTCCAGCCTGGAACCTCCGGCAAGTACTGCTCAAGCCAATCCACTTCGAGATAGGACAGTTCGTCCCGTGCCGCGGCGCGGTACACCGTCGAAAACGTCGCAGCCAGAACGCCTTGCCATTCAGCCAAGCGTTGTGACATTGCCTTCGAGACCAGAAAGGCCGCTACCAATTGCGCATCCGGAGCCGATGCCGCTCGAATGCCGCTCGCCAACTTCTCGGCCGCTGCGAGTGACAGGTCCCAGGTAACAGAATCCCTATCGAGCAATTGAGCAATCGCGTGAACAGCCGAGTTTGGCTCCGTGTGTTCGTGCAGTATCCACTCGGCGATGTCGGCATGCCGCCTAGCCGCAGCTCGGCGCCATGCCGGCTTGATTTCGGAGGCTTGCTGCGAACTTCCAAGAGCGTCTAGCAGTCCTGAAACAGCAGGCTTGCCGAAACGCCTAAGCAGTGTTTCGGCTAACTCGTCGTGCGATAGCCTCATCGCTTGCTGAATCAGAGGCCATGCGATCTCATCGGACTGCGAACCCTGCGGGATTGCGTCGATGATCTCTGCTCGTGCCGACGCGGAGATGCGCCACAAATCGTTCGCCAGGGCAAGCGATGGGCGCTGCGATACCAGCAAGTGAATAGTGCCTGCATGGCGCCTGGCCAAGGAGACGATTTGCGGCGTGGTGAGTGTTTCCGCGAGCTTGCGGGTGACGGCGAGCACTAGCGGATTGCTCGTATTGGCGACCAGCGCGCCCAGAACCTGCACATCCCCATCGTCAGACGGATCGGTCAGCAATCCGACGAGCTGTTCGATATTGATGTGCTCAATCGAAAAGGCTTTCGATTCACTGAGCGCAAAGACATCCTCGAGCCGTCCGCAAACCGACCAAGTCGAGGTAGGGAGCTCTACGCCCGGGATCGCCCCTGGCTCCAGAAGCGATTTTTTTAGCAGGGATGCTTCACTGGCTTGGGGAAACGCTCTTGCTACCAGTGAGATTATCTGCGCCTGAGAGAACAGATCCAAGAAACGTAGCGATTCGAAGACCTGGCACAGCGGAACCATTCGATCGCGCGTCGGATTTACATCTTTTGCGAACATCCGCAGAAACGTGTGAAAGTCCACCTGCGGATGATGGAGATCACCAAGCAAGAGCTGCGCCCAGCTTCCATCCTCAGAGGGCGTTGCCGGGTCCGGCTGCACTTCTTTCACTGGGGTGGTGAGCTGCCTCGGCCATGAGAATCGTTCCACCAAGGGCGCGGCCTGGAGATCGACGGGCGAGCGTGCGACAAATCTCGGTGTGAGCGATCCGGTAGAAAAGGTGAACCGCCTGCGAAGGGCGGGCCACTGTTGCAGCCAAATGCGGAAAAACAGGTCAGTAACGTCGCTGGAATCCTGCACATAGGCAACCACGATAGCTTGCGGATGACCGTAAAGAGCAGTTGCGGCGGCGCCATACCGGGACAATTCCACCCCGCGTTCGAATGCGTAACCGCTCCGATACGGTGTGTAGCTGGCTGGTCTTTCGTACTCGGAAAATGAGTCACCGCGGTGTGGTCGTCGGAAAGGAAGCCCTCGTAGCTGATCCAAATCGAGAGTTGAAACCACTTCTTCGGGTAGCAGTAGCGTGTGTGTCCACACCGATCCGGGCCTTGGCATTTCTGGCGCGTACCAGGTCTGCGCGAGTGCGTAGAACTCAGTCCCCTCAAGCGGATATCCGGTGACGTACGTATCAAAGCCCGGGATGATTCGCGTCCCTGCGAAATCGCTCATCGTGAGCAATCGCGTCTCGGCGTCGCCGCGAAGCGGAAGCGACGCAGCGAGAAGCCGGTGCCCGCGCGAGTAACCATGCAGTGTCTGATGTATCTGCGCGGCGTCGCTCATCGCTGCCATCTCTTGGAATCAGCGAGCCAACGGATAGGCAGGGTGATGTCGTTCGAAATCTGGCTGCCGTCGACGAGCTGGATGCGGTTACGCGGTTCCGACTCGGCGAGTTTCCGTCTGCTCGCCTCATTATCGTTGCGGCCGCCCTGGTGCTGACGCCAGCGTACTTGCTCGGGAAGAGTGCCGTGTTGGTGGCCAGGAACTGGTGCAACAGCGGCACGCGGGATTGAATCCACGCGTCCGGGGTTTGTCTCTGGTTCTGAATGAGATCCCAGGCGGAGACAAGCGCGACTAGCGGAAGTCGCTTCTCGCGCCGGCAAGCAGCGAGCGCCTGCAGCACATCCACGAGCTGCACTTCTGTAGGGGCACCTTCGGGGCTCCAACTTACGGGCTGGATTTCGGGGGCGCCGTCCGGTTCCGCAGCATCGGTCGAATCGGTGCAATCTGTTCCGCCTCCTCGATCGAAGTCGGTTCATGCACGTGGTAGGGGTGGAGGAACAGCAGTGCGCCGGATACTTCCTGCGCCAGCTTTTCGTACTCGGCAGACACCAGCCGTTTCGACCATTGTCTTTCGTATGTCTCTCCCGACAGGTCCGGGAAGTCGAGCGTCAGCTCCAAGCCCTGGCCATCCGTGAGGTCCATCCGAACATGTGTAGATCCTGACGGTGAGGTACGCCCCACCGGAGAGCATTCCAGCCACGAGTCGCGGATCTGGTCCAGGTATTTCCGATCTCCCTCGAGCGCCTTGAGCTGTAGCGCGCCTTGGACGCGGCCATCCGTCACGCAATTCCATAGCGCGGCGAGGAAGGTCGTCTTCCCGGCCGATGGCAGGCCGGCTACGAGCAGCTTGGTAGGACCCGCACTCATGCGTGAGGCACCTGTGGACGGTGGGTGGGAACGCCGAATCGATCAATCTCGCGGACGATTTTATGTGGGACGAAATCGGTGGCGGGGAACTTGCGGCGGCCCAGGGAACTCACCGTCCAGAGCCGCAACGCGTCGGCAATGCCGTAAGCGGCGGAAACGTTTGCGGCGGTGCTGCTGCGTGCGGAGGTCTTCAGCGCCTCGAAATGAACGCTGTGCTGGACGCAGAGCTCGCGTGTGCGAGAGACAAGCTCTTCCCATTGGGCTTCCGCCGCAGCCTTTTCCGCTGAGCCGGCGACTACGTCCCATTTGGTCAGAACCATCTGCACGGAAGCGCCGCTTGGCAGCAATTTCGCATCGAGAACGCTACGTACGAAATCCCGCGCCTTAGCGACGGCCCGGTGGCGCCGCAGCACGTCGACCAGCGCTTCGCCATCGACCACCGAGACGAAACTGTCTGCGCGGCGAAGCGGCGCGAACTGGCGCAGGGCGTCGGTGGAACTGCGAAGGCTTTCAAACAGCTCACCGGCAAGATCGGAGATCAAAAGGTCTTGCGCATCGCCGCCATCGTCGGGTGCGACGCGAAGATGCAGAAAGCGGATTCCGTCGTGGCTGGAGGTGCGTGGGGTCGTGGGAGTCGTCCGCATCGAGGCAATCCGCGAGTCGTGGGCCCGCTCGTCAAACGCCTGCAGGGTCAGGCTGCCGGCAAACTGGAATCCGCCGAATGCGCCGTGCACATACTGCTCGTAGAGTGTTGCGAGCAGAGTGCTCTTTCCGCTCTCCGCCTCCCCGGCAATGATCACGACGTGCGCGGGCGAACGGCCCAGCACGGTTGAGGTTTCCGCCACGGTCAGCCCCTTCCCGGTATGCAGCGGGAACGTCGGGGGTGCGGTGGCTGCGGGTGTGTTGGGGGAAACGGCGGGCGTGGTCATGGGCGTCTATCAACGCTTGGGCTGAGCGTACTCCCGATTCATCAGTAATTCCGCGTATAGCTGTCGGGAGAGCTCTATGGCGGTCCATGGTTCGCTGGGATCAAAGCCGAAACGTCCTTGAAGGGCCGTGGGCCACTGGGGGTTTTGCAGGGACAGCCGCATGGCTGCAATGAGTGGCGTCAAATCCTCAAGAGTGGCGGGCTGCGGCACAATCCACTTGGCCCGCCATTCGGCGTCCGTGGAATTCACACAGTCTGCCGGCGTGGTAAGCGTTTCGGCGTCTCCCGCATTTTCGAGAACGCGCCGAAGAAACGCTGTTGATGAGGGCAGCCCCGGCAAAATGATGGTCAGGTCGGCAAGCTCCTTCGCCGCGACCAGTGGCAGCGCCCGCGCCCCAAGACTTTTGAAAGTCAGATGCTGATCTCGGCTTATGGCGCCGAAGAGCCACCAAAGCACATCCATCTCCTCGCGCTGGTACCGGATGCCAGCCGACAGATTTGCGCTCAGGGTCGTGAAAACGTCGACCAGTTGCGAACCGAAGGAATCCAAATGCTGCCTCATCGTTGCCGCATCGGGATTCCAGCCAGTCGCGAGCGCCTGAACCGCCTTCTTCGTCGATTTTTCCAGTTCGCTGCTGTATCCGTCGTAAGGCATGGGACGCACCTCGCGGCCTCTGCTTACAAGCCGTCGCTGAAAGACGTCCTCGAGCTCGGCCAGCAAGCGTCCCTTTGGATTCCAGCGCGAAGTGGCATCGAGCGCGAGAGCGGCTAAGTCGGCTCGCTTGTCGTCGTCGGTGAGGATGCGAAAAGCGCTGCGCCCGCGAGTACCTGCATCGCTGTTGCGGCGGATTTCAGGGTGAAGGCGTTGTCTGCGTCATTGAAGGCTTTCTCGAACCGGGCCGGGAAATCTGCGCCCATAGTCGGGCGGCCGCGGTAGATTCGCACAAGCTCGGGAACATCCGAAGGCAGCGACTTCTTGTCCAGCGATTCGATCCCCGCCATGCGAGCTTTAAGCATGGCATCCGTCGGGTCAATATTGATCTGGCGAATCCAGTCTGCGAGGTGCTTGATCATGGGGTTTTGTCACTACCTGTCGAAGTGGATGCGTTCAGAACGAGTGCGGCATATCGCTCCTCGACTTTTTGCCACAGCGGCTCGCTCTGGCCGCCCTCATAGGCGCGTTTCAGTATGCGGCTCCATAATTCGGAATCTTTGATGCCTTCGTCCTCATCCCGGATCAGGCCAAAGTCATTGGCGATCTGCAATCGAACAGCGTGCGGCAGCGAGAGAAATCGGTATCTGAGATGTCGTTCGCGATCCTTCACGGCAGTCTCATTCTTTTCAGGCGGAGCCGTCGTCGGCGAAGGCGTTGCCGGCGCTTTAGATCGTGGTTGCTGAGGTTGGCCAACGTCGCGAGCAGTGGGCGCCGGCGCCACTGGCGACTCTGGTGGAAGCGGCAAATCGTAGGTGTGGCATGGATTACCCGACGCGTCGACATCGGGCTTGAAAAGCATGAGTTTCGGGTCCCATACGCGCGCGAAGAGACGCACTTTGAGCGATCGGCCAGTTGCCGTCTTGTCCACACGGAGCGTGATGAAGTTGAAGCGAGGTTCCCAGCCTTCTTCGGAGCGGTCCGGTTGAAGGGCGCCTGCGTGGATGACGAGCGAATCGTCTTTGCGATAAACCCGTTGGCTGTGCTTGTGACCGAAGAGTTGGAGGTGCGCTCGGCTGGTCAACGTCCTGTCGACGATTTCGCCGTCGCGCAGCCATTCTGGCGGGTGATGACACATCACCAGGTACTCGACGCCATCTTCGCGCGAGCACACCGCCTGGAATTTGCCGAGGACGAGCTTCTTTGCGTCGACCTTGTCGGAATCGCTGCTATCCGATACGAGCGGCGACGTTACGCCGCGCAGCTTTAGGCGGGTGCCGTCATTCAGCACGAGCACCGCGTGCTCCCAGTGCGGTTTGGACGCGCTTACGTCGCAGTTGTACGGGGCAGCGAAACGGTTGTATTCCTTCAGCGGGGCGAACAAGGCGCTGGCGTAAAGCGGATCCTCTAGCTTGGTGCGCAGCGCCTCATCGAGCTGATTCTCCGGCTCGGTCCGCAGCTTGGAACGCAGATCGCGCATCCCGGGGCTCTTGTCGAATGCGCTGCGATCGATGTCGTGGTTGCCGGGCACCGTCCATACCCGGTCTTCGCGGCAGCCCGTCGCTGCACGGAGCTGATCGATCCACTCCTTCGCCATGCGGTACTCGTCGTCAACTCCGGAAAAGGCGACGTCGCCGGCGATGAGGATGCCGGCGAATTCACCCAAGCCGCTGCCCGTCTTACGGATATCGCGCAGCAGTTCGTTGCGAAGGTCCTTGTCGGGATCGTGTGCCGACGCGCTCTTGCGGTAGTGAAAGTGGATATCGGAGATGTGCAGGAACACCAGCTCGCCGGAATTGACGGGCTGGGCGGCGGGAGCGGAGCTTGCGCTGGCGATCGCAGAACCGGAATTTGCCATGTCTGTGGTCACTCGACGCGAGAATATCGCAAAGGTGAACACGCAATCGGGCGTCACATGCGAACGCACCCCGTACGGGCGATTCTTGAGCGAGCGCTGGATGGCAGTGCAGTCGCTGGCGCAACGATGGTCGAGGTACCGAACCTCTAAGTTCCGTAAGCCGTTGGCTGCTCCCCCGCGATCTCCGGTGCAGCGCGGTAAGGGCGGTGATCACCCATGCGGTATTTGCTTGACTTCCGCTTCCGTAACTGGATTCTGCCACAAGCGGTCCACCAAGAACCTCCAATACCCCGCGAGAATGCGCATGATCGCGAGAATCGTTAGGCAATGGTCCAGTCACTCTCCGATCTATTTCGGCAACAAGCACGGCAGTTGCACCGGGCGTTGCTTCGCCAGCGGCGATTGGGCGGCAATGTCGAGTTTGAGGAAGAGACGATCACGGCCGTCCTGCTCGCCAAACAGCGGGGACTGAAAGCTCCCTTCCTTCATGTTGAGCGATTCAACCGGCATCAAGAACGCCGAAACGGTGCCGACTGGGAGTGGGTGTTCGAACAGGCGGGCCGCGTGTGGCAGGTGCGGGTACAGGCGAAGAAGTACGTTCCGAATCGAACAGCGTTTTGCAGCGCAGACTACCGCTACAAGAAGTTGGCCAAGCCGCCCGCGGGAATCGACAAACGAATTCGCAATCAGGCGTCGAACCTGATTGTTCATGCCACGGCGGCGGGCGCCGATGCGGTCTATGTGTTCTACGTTGCCGACCATCGTCCGAGGCAGATTGCAGACGTGGCGACCATGCGTGCCGGAGAGCAAGAAGCAGACTTTGGAATCTCGGTCGTGCCTGCCGAAGAAATCCGTTGGCGCGTAGCTGCTCGGCAGCGATGGTGGAAACTGCTGTCGTTGGGCCAGATCGGGCCGCTGTTGGTGCCATGGCACCGACTATTCGAGTCGTTACCTTCCGGAGCCTTGGGTGCAGGCGTGGTGTCATCCCCTGTTACGCTGGCCCACATTCGCAGGGCCTTTCGTATGGCGCTTCATACCCCGGCCGCAGATAATGGCGGCCTCGTGCCAAGCGATGAGCACAGTCGCGACACGCCCCTGCCGACGCGAGAGGAAGCAATGCAGCGCTGCCCTTATCTCAAGGTGCTATGGGCTGGAGACGATGCCGACAAGACGGAGATTCTCGAAGACATGCCAATGAAGCCGAGCTGGCCGCAAGCTCTTGTGCATGTACGGCTCGACTGATGCCGCGACGCGACTATTACGCGGAAGCCCATTCGCGGCAATCGCTCTGGCCGCGCTTGATGCGCCGGAACCAGTCGGAATTCTTGATTTCCTGCCGCTCTGCGGAGGAGCATGAATCGCCGAACAGATCTTGGATGCGGGGCCAGATGTCGTCGGGAATGGTGTAGGCGTAAGCCCCGCGGCGCAAGCATCGGCAGCGACCGCCAACAGTCCCTTGTGCCGCAGCGCCTGCGCGGCGGGATTGTGCAACGGCACGTTGACCGACTGCTCCTGCGCGACCGCGCAGTAGGTCAGCAAATTGTGCTCTTCGCCATTCAGGTAATCCAGACGGGCAAGCCGCTCTTGCCGCGCTCGCTCTGTGCGGCGATGCTGGTCCAAAGCCGCTTTCGCTTCCTTTGCCCGTGTACGCCATGCCAGAAAAAGATGTACGAGGCAGCCGCTTGCACTAAGCAGTGCGAGTGCCATTATCCAAGGCTCCGCAGCCTGGTGTTTGCCCTCCGGCCCCAAAACGGTGACACCCAAGCGCGGGAGAATCAGAAGAGCGATCGAGAAGAGCAGTAGAGTCGCGCAGCCCTTCCCGGAACCGATCACGCCGCCGACATGTTTAAACCACTCATTCACGTGCCCGGATTTTAGCCCGGGGCACATTTCGGAATGGCCGATGCCCGGCAGGCAGCATGTGCTTGTAGGCGAGCGAGGACCTTATTCGAGTGAGCTGGAGGTCAACGAACACGCGAATGGCTGACCTGGCGTCGAAACCGTTGGTGCGATGTCAAATACCCCTGGCAAGACGAATAGCAATTGACAGAGGCGAGCTTCTGCGCTAAATCGCAAAGCCAATAACAGCAATTTGACAGTGGTATTGGTGAGGCGGTGGCGGCTGAAGAATCTGATTCGTGCGACTCGGGCACAAATCTCGCGGAACTTCTATTTCCGATGAAGACGCCTGAAGAGCGTGCGGCGCTCGAGCGATTTCGTATCGAATACGAGCTAAAGCATGGTCCGGTCGATCTCACGAGGCGGTACACATGTACATGGCCCACAAAACAGCAAGAATGGATGTTCGCTCACGAAACGGAAAAGTACTTTGCTGGCCTTCCGGATTTCGTGCAAGCGTATCTGCTGCAACGATTCCACGAAGTAGCCGCGGCAGGCCAACTTGATGAACTGCCAGTTGAGTACATTCGCCTCTTCGTTGGACGACACATGAAGCGGCCGAACGATCGCGGTACGTCGATTTAAATTCACCGAGCGCAGGCGAGATCAGGTCCGAAGCGCACCGCCGGAGCTGCCCTGACCTTGGTCCGTTGCCGACCCACGCCACGGCGAGTAGCGAGTGTTCACATATCGAGTATTGTTATTTACCGCCAAATATGGCGGCGCGTCTTTCGGAAGTTGGACGGATGTTGAGCGGTCCGTGGGGCGTTGCGTGTTCGGTTGCGGCTTTTGCGGGGACGGTTCCATGAGTGGATCCTTTGTCAATTGTCGCCGAAGTTTTCACTGACTCAAATGAAGCAGCTTCATTAACGCGCTCGAAGCGGAATGTGAAAGTCAGGCTAGAGGGCGGCGGCCTCACCTGTGCCAGAGCCCTTTGGCACATCTACGGGTCGCGTGTTGATGGTTGGCATGCCAGTTGCCGCTCCTGGGGGGTGATTATTGCCACCCCGCGGACCTGGCGGAGGGGGCTCCCAGGATGGGCTGCCCAAGGGCGGGTTGGCTGGAGGATGCCTGAGCTCGTAGCAAAGCACATGCTCAATGAAAATGATCGTCGCCACGGCGTCAGCAACTGCGTGCAGGAGGCAAAGGGACGACGACCAAGACGAGCGATCGCCTTGCCGGTAAGAAATGCAGGAATTGAACACCTTCGGCTTCGGTGAGTCGAGCCACAAAAACCCGACATAGCCGAGAGGGTATGTGTCGGCCTTTGCTCTTAGGGGAAGCACAGCGACCGATTTGTAGAAATGCCAGTAGTCTTTTCGCGGACACTGGAAGGTGTGGTGAGCGTTGCCAGGCTTTCTAGCGGTTGGGCCATGCCTGTGATTTTGTGGAGTGATGTCTTCATTTGTGATGAAAATCGGGGCGTCTTCTTCTGCGTGGTCGCCAACACCTTCAAAGTAGCTGTGCGCAGTGCTGCTTTTGATGAACCAGAAAGACGCCCTGGAATCGATCCGTTGCTGCGTATCGCCGGAACGGATACGGTTTACTACCAGCGCGTGTTTGGGCCCGCCTGGCAGCAAATCTGCCCCAATACCCCCGGCTTTTTCTGCCAGCTCGTTGAGGCTTAATGTGCGGGCCTCTTCCGCTGAGGCGCCTTTGCGACGGAACTTCGCTTCAAGGTCGCTTATTTCGAGCTCGAACTCTGGCTCGGATTGAATGGCGTGCGTGTCGGTGACTGTACAGATAGAGACGGTGACCGGCGCGTTGGTCCGTTTGGTCATGACAGTCGCCAGTTGTCGGCAAAGGCTCTCTAATCGAGAAGTTGCGTGTTTCTCGATCATGTCGATGCGCTCGCCTGGTGGGCGATCAGCATTTTTAGAAATGCAATGAGCCGCTACAACAAATGAACGCAGCGAATGGGTGACCTCGTTATGCAGGAATTGCAGCTCTCGCCACTGTGCCTGAGATGCACCCAAAAACGTGCGGGCAGAGCGATACGCACGCACGCCTGGGCCTGAGGCGAATTCATAGCCGGTACGCAGGCGTTCAAGTATTTCTAGGCTTGCGATTAATCCTGACATTGTCCCTCCACGCACCAAAGTGGTCGAGGACGCCAGACCCTAAGGAGCAGGCGTCATGGGAACTGCCTTGCAGCCGAACTCGGCGGAAGAAGCAACCCCCATTTGTGTGTTGTGCATACTAGCGTTTCATGCAAGAAAAGACATATTGCAAACAATTTGCGAAAACCGGAAAATGTTAGGGCTGCCTTTGGGTGATCGCGTTGAGGATCGCTTGGTCATCGCCACCCTCTACTCTTAACCGCCACCAGCGATGGGGGCGACATCTGAACGACGCGTAGGCGTCAAGTAGCTGCTTCCCAGGAAACCGCCAAGTCTCATTACAGAAGCAGTGCCTTGAACAGCCGCGCCCCCGCAAGGGGGCGTCGGCCTTGGCACGTTCTGTAAGCCCCTTGGCGGGGGCCCTGGGAGCGTGTTTGGGGTTCGACGCTCCCTTTTTCGCAGGGGCCCGCCATGTCCGGTTCGAGCATTGCCGTCGCTGCCGTTTCACCCTTCCCCCTCGACGCTGCACGTTGGGCCGCCGTGGTGGAGCATCTGAAGCTCGGCCCGCAGCAGGTGCGGATTGCGGAGATGGTCATACTTGGCCGCGGCGACAAGGAAATTGCCGTGGCGCTTGGCATCGCGAAGCCGACCCTTCGCGGCTACCTCGTTCGCCTGTACCAACGGGTCAAAGTCGAAAACCGGCTCCAACTCGTGGTGCGGCTGCTGTGCGTCGCCGTCGAACTGGAGGCAGCGCGGGTGAGGCATCATGCGTGACGCCTGCCCGATGATGCCTTGCATGTGCGGCCTCGCACGCGATCTGGCGGGTTTCCGGGCGTGAGGTAGGTTGATCGGCCGGGAGTTGTCGCGCTTGGGTTCAAGCGCCCCGGCTATGCGTCTGTCTGCATCCGGAGCCTCCCATGCGTCGCGTCGTCACTCTTTTGCTCTCACTGTCACCGCGCCTGCCGCCCTCGCCGACATTAACGGGTTCGACCCGTCGGGGTTCGCCTACCACCAATCCGATGTGCGCACGCCAGCGTCGATGGTGCCGGGCGGTATGCGCCTCACCGATGCCAGCGGGCCGGAAACCCGCTCGCTCTGGTTCACGCAGCAGCAGGACATCTCGAGCTTTGCCTGCTCGTTTACATACCGGTTGGGCAATTTCACATGGTCAGGCGGGACAAGCGGTATCGCCCTGGTGTTTCAGAACAGCAACTCGGGAACCGGCTGGGTATCGCCCGGCGCCTTCCCGTCGAACGTGGGCTACGCCGGGCTCGATCACAGCGCTGCCATTACGCTGGAGATCGATGGTGGCCCGGGGCTCACGCGGAGCGGGTACTACAGCAACGGGGCGACGGGCGGCTCTTCACCCGCCGTCCTGCCGGTGAACGCGTATAACCAGACGGACATTTTCGTGTCGATGAGCTACAACGGCTCGATCCTCACCCTCGACATGAATGACGGCCCTGGCGGGCACGTGTGGGCGACACAGCACCTGCTGGTCGGGTCTATCAGCTCCACGATCGGGAGCTCCAGCGCCTTCATCGGCTTCACGGCCGGGACGGCGGCAGGCACGGAGCAGCTGATCACCGATTTCCACTTCGGGGCCATCCCCACGCCGGGTGCGATGTTCCTGGCCGGTGTCGCTTGCTTGACGGCGACGCGCCGCCGCCGCTAGGCTCACCGCGGCAAGGGTGATGCCTCCGCCACGATCCTTGTGGCGACCACGGGATCTCCACCCGGCGGCAACGCCGGGTGGAGCTTTCACGATGAAAGTGGGGGGATGGGACGCGGCCCACAAAAAATGGGCTGCGTCCTACAAGGGCGGCGTTGTGGCATTTTGATGATTGTGGTGTCGTCGCGGGAGCTTTTCGTGAACCTCGCACCAACATCACTCCATGCTGCGCATCAACGCCGTCACCAACGCCAAGCAGGCGATGAGCTATTACCTGGCTGCCGACTACTACCTCAGCGACCACGAGACGCAAGGTGTGTGGCACGGCAAGGGCGCCGACCGGCTTGGCTTGAGCGGCACCGTGACGCGCGAGGCATGGGAATCGCTTTGCCGCAACGAGCACCCGGCAAGCCGAGAGCGGCTGACCCAGCGCAACCAGAGCGACCGGCGTATCGGCTTTGATCTGACCTTTAGCGTGCCTAAGTCGATCTCGCTGCTTTACGCGTTCACGCAGGATAAGCGCATCGTCGAAGCGTTCGAGGCGAGCGTCGAAGAGACGATGCGGGACATCGAAGCGGAAATGAAAACCCGCGTGCGCACCAAGGGTGCCGACACCGACCGCGTCACGGGCGAAGCGACGTGGGCGACATTCAAGCATTTCACGTCACGCCCGGAGGATGGGCTGCCTGACAGCCATTTGCACGCGCACGTCGTGTGCTTGAACCACACGTTCGACCCTGTCGAGCAGCGCTTCAAGGCGGCGCAGCTCGGCGACATCAAGCGCGACGGCGAGTTCCACGAGGCGATGTTCGACGTGCGGATGGCCGAGCGGATGGCAAAGCTCGGCGTGCCGATGGAACGGGTCAAGGGCGGCTACGAAGTGGCGGGCTTCAGCCGGGCGACGATCGACAAGTTCTCGCGCCGCACGATTCGCATCGAACGCATGGCCGCCGCACTTGGCATTACGGACGCCAAGGAAAAGGCGGAGCTCGGCGTAAAGACACGCCACCGCAAGGACAGCAATTACACCTTCGCGGAGTTGGCGGGCATCTGGCGCTCGTGGCTTACCGACGATGAGACGAGCCGGATGCTGGTGCATCAGCACCGGCTGGAATCGGGCATCGACGTATTCAAGGACAGCCCCGCCGTTGCCAAGGACGCGGTACAGGCATCGCTGGAACATCTGTTCGAGCGGTCATCGGTAGTGCCGGAGCGCAAGGTGATCGCCCATGCCTTGAAGCGCAGCATCGGAAACGCCTCCACGTCTACGGTGCTGGATGCGTATGCGCGGGCGGGTGTGATTGTCGGCGAGCGCGACGGCAGGCGCGTGGCGACGACGCGCGAAGTGCTCGCCGAAGAAATGAGCATGATCCGGTTCGCACGTGCCGGGCGCGGCACGTGTGCTCCACTGGCGCCGAAGGGTTACCAGCTCAAGGACAAGCGATTGAGCGATAGCCAGCGACAGGCGGTGGAGCGGATACTCACCTCCCCCGACCGCGTCATCCTGCTTCGCGGCGCGGCAGGCGTCGGCAAGACCACGATCATGAAGGAGGCCATCGCCGGCATCGAAGCGGGCGGCAGCCGGGTCTTCACCTTCGCGCCCTCGGCTGCGGCCGGGCGCGGCGTGCTTCGGGAGGAAGTGAGCGACAAGGCCGACACGGTCGCCCTTCTGCTCAAGAACGAGCAACTGCACCCGGAACTGGAAAACAACGTCATCTGGATCGATGAGGCAGGGCTTGCCGGTACGAAAACGCTTCGGCAGGTATTCGACCTCGCCGAGCGTGTAAATGCCCGCGTGGTGCTCTCCGGCGACAGGCGTCAGCATGGCAGTGTTGAGCGCGGAGCGGCACTGCGCTTGCTTGAAACCGAGGCCGGGCTTGTGCCCGCAGAATCGAGCGCTATCCGCCGCCAGTCGGGGGAATACCGCGAGGTGGTGCAGGCGCTCGCCGATGGCCGCACGAAGGATGGATTCGAGCAATTGGACAAGCTCGGCTGGATCCATGAACTGCCGGAAGAGACGCGGTATGCACGGCTCGCCATGGATTACGCCGCGGCGGTAGCGGCGATGCGGCCGGATCAGCGGGCATTGGTCGTCGTTCCTACGCACCGTGAGGGTGCAAAGGTAAACGATGCCGTAAGGGCGGAGCTGAAGTTGATGGGCTTGCTCGGCAAGCAGGACCGGAAGTTTCCGACGCTGGAGCGAACCGACTTCACGGAGGCAGAGCGGGCAGATCCCCTCACCTATGACGACGGCCAGGTGGTCGTGCTCAACCAGAATGCCCGCGGCTTCAAACGAGGCCAGCGCGTGGCTGTCAAGGAAGGCGCGCCTCCGGTGCCGCTCAATTATGCCGACCGCTTCCAGATTTATCGCACCGGCACGGTCTCCTTGGCTGCTGGCGACGACATTCGTATCACCGCCAACGGCGAATCCAAGGACGGGCACCGCCTCAATAACGGGGCGATCTACAAAGTCAAAGGCTTCACGCGAAGCGGCGATATTCGCCTGGCGAATGGATGGACGCTCGATCGGGATTTCGGGTTTATCTCGCACGGTTTCGTGACGACATCGCACAGCTCGCAGGGCAAGTCCGTCGAGCAGGTCTTCATCTGCGCTTCCGAGGAATCGCACGCCGCCAGCTCGCGCGAACAGCTTTACGTATCGGTGTCACGCGGTAAGACAAAGGCGACCATCTACACCGATGATGCCAAGGCGTTGCTCGATGCCGTGTCGCGCTCGGATGAGCGGCTGAGCGCTACCGAGCTCGTCGCTGGAAAACGCAGCGAGCACGCTCGGCAACAGGATCGCGGGCGCGACGCAGCGAAGCAGGTCGCGCGCGAGCATGAGCATGAAGCGGAGCGTGGGCGATGAACGACCGGATCATGGACAAATACACAAATCGCGCCGGCCCGCCGCACGGCGACGACGGCGACCCCATTGACGGGCTGGGCTGCTTCGGTGTGCTCAGAGGCATCCGCGATCGCGCCCCGGCCATCGAATTCAGGCGCAAGACGGGAGCCGTGCTGGTCGTCGCTTACTCGTACATCGAGAAGATGGAATTCGACCCCACTGCAGGCATGACCATCCGCTCGGGAGCTACCACGATCCGGATAAAGGGCAAACACCTTGCCGCCGATATCCGTCCCAATATGCGGCTCACCACCGCCTTTGCTCTGCAACGCCTGGCGTGGGCGCAGGAGATGGACAAGGCAGCTTTGACTCTACCCGGCAGCGAGCAGGTGCCCGTTGTTGAGTCGATTGATTGGTGAGCGCTTGCCGCGATGACGCTTGACAGGCGCCGCTCGATGGTGTTTTCCTCCGCCCGGGAGGGAAATACCGGATGTGAAGCTTGTCGACCAACTCTTGCTGTCATGCGTCAACAGCCAGGACGCCGCCGCCGTGCGAAACGCGCTTGGCGCGGTGCCGACCCGAATCTCGTGATCGATCAAGTGCCACTGATTGTCATCGCATCGTGCCAAGCTGGGGCCGCGGTGGTCGAAGCGCTGCTTGAAGCAGGGGCGAAGCCCGATGCCGTGGATGAGTATGGGCGGACGGCGCTTATCCACATGGGGTGGTTCGGCGCGGGGCCGAGCACGCGGCGATCTTCGACATGCTGGTGAAGGCCGGCGGTGACATCAACGCGGCCGATCACCGCGGTAAACGGGCGCTCGATTACGCCGTGTTCTTCATGAATCCCGCGTTCACCGAAAAGCTCGTGGCTCTCGGCGCGCAATGCACACAGGCGACGAAAGTGACCATGGAGCAGTTGCGGCAAGGGCGCGACCGGCCCAAGGGCTAGAGCCGCCCGACTCACGCGGCGGGCGCGCTGTCACCCAAATGGCTGAATGCCAGCAGGAACATCGAATCACCATAAGCGTCCCCTTCCCGGCCAAGGACAAAGGTCTTCTGCATGAGTTCGATGTGCAATTTCGCCATTTGCTGTTGCAGCGGCTGGAAGCCCGACTCAAGCAGCCGTTGCCGGTTGCGCGGCGTTCCGGCAAAGGAAAGCACCCGCATCTTCGTGCCGCGCGGCAAGTAGCTCGCACGCGCCAGCGCTGCGCATTGCAGGCCGATGCAGGTCAGCAGCGACTTGGTGGGATTGTCGTTGGGCTTGCCGTCGGGTGAGCCTTGTTCGGCGCAGGCTTCGAGCAGCAGCGTGCTGGTCGGGCGTCGCAGATCCTTGCCCGTCAGCTCGAAGGTGGCTCGCCTTCCGGTCACGATGTCGTCATATGCCTCGTCACCCAGCGGCAGGACGATGCTGACGCCGGTGCGCTTGTCGCCGTCGCGGGAGAACACCACGGTCCACGGGTGGTGGTCGTGCCACGCCCGCACGGCCTGCTGATAGGTGGCAAGCTCCAACTGGAGCCGGTCGGCAGCGCGCTGCATTGCTTTGTCTTCCGACAGAAACGGGGCAAAGCTCTGGCCTGAGCAGGTAAGCACCAGCTTGGCGGCTTCGTCCAGCTCGCCGCTGTCACGGCAACCCTGCACATAGCGGTCAACGACGCCGAAGCTACCGATGCACTCGCCGACAACCCGCAAGCTAAAGCGGAGGTAGTCGCTGCCGGGTGCAGTGCCGGGATCGTCGAGCAGCGGGCCGCCGATATAGGCGACGACGGTGCGCTCTTCCGTCGGGTCGGCCGACAGTGCGAAGCGATTGTCGAATTCGACGTGCCTGGAGCCCAGGAGGATGTGTCGCTCGCGCAAGTAGTCTGCAAGGGCGAGCTTGGCGCGCATGAACTGCCCGTAGTGTTTGCCGCGCGCGTCGTGCTGCGCGATAAGGAGCCTGGCGAACCCGGCGACAAACTTCTCGTCAACCGCTCGCCCTTGCTTGGCGAGGTTGTAGACGCTTTTCACGCTCACCTTGTTCGCCCGCAGCCATTCGTAGACTGGCTTCTCGGGAGGCCATGCGCCGCGGCTGGTCATGAAGGTGCGAAACTCGTCGGTGAAGCTGCGGTAGCGTGTAGGCATGGAAGTGCTCCTCTGACTTCTACCGCCAGATTCGCACGCTCGCAAAAAAATTGTCGCTGCGCCTGCGACTTTTTCGCTCCCCGCGAAGGGCAAAACAAATGCCAGCGCGTGGATTCGGCAATTTCTGCTCACCTACTTCGCTCCCCGTCCGGATAACTGCGGTTGTCTCAGCGCTGATCGCGTGTAGTGTCAGTACGTCGATGTGAAACACGTGCCTGCGCGGCACGCAGCAAACGCAAATGAACGGCAGCGGAAAACCGGCGCGTGTGCGCCGGTGCGCTGTCGCTCGCTCAGTTAAAGGAGGTTCGCATGGTGCGCCAGATGATCGAACGTTGCAAGGAGGGCTTCACCCTCGGCCAGAAATGGGGCCTGACGATTCTCGGCTTCGTGTATTTCTGCTCACCCATCGACCTGGTCCCGGACGTGATTCCCGTCCTGGGCTGGTGCGACGACTGGGTCGTGGTGTACTTGCTCTACAAGGTCTGGGCGGGCCCGACCATTGCCTCGGGTCCGCCAAGTGGCGGGCACCCCGCTCAGACCGATCTGTTCGAGACAGCGCCCCGTGAAAGCGGCCGGGCCAACTGCGCCGCTCTCATCCCAGAGCGAGCCTGATCTCCCCTTCCCCACTACCGCGCCCGGTTATCACCGGGCGGGTGGTTTCACGATGAAACCGTGGAGTCCTTCGATGAACGCAAAGAAGCTGATGCAGTTGGCGGTGGCAAGCTGTGTTCCCGATCCGACGCAGCCGCGCAAGACCTTCGACCCGAAATCGCTTGCGCGGATGGCCGAGACCATTCGCATCAACGGCGATGTCGAGCAACCGATCCATGTCGTCGAGCTGGGCGATGGCCGCTGCATGATCCTGTTTGGGGAGCGGCGGTGGCGCGCCGCATCCATAGCAGGGGTTACCACCATCAGCGCCATCGTCGAGCAAGGCCCGGTTGATCCAGCCAAGTTGCTGCTCCGCAGAACGCTCGAAAACACCACGCCCGAAACGATGCCGCCGCTGGAACTCGCTGCCGCAATCGAAGAAGCGATCTCGCTTAACGACATGTCCGCAAGCGAAGTGGCGGCGGCCATCGGACTCTCTGAAAGCTACGTGTCGAAACTGCGACTGATTTACGCCAAGCTCCCGCCCGCTCAGAAGGAACTGCTGGCCAAAGGCAAGCTCAGTGTTGCCGACGCCTACGAACTCGCCCGGCTCGGCGATGGCGGCGAACCGCGCAAGGCGGGTGCCGGCATGTCAGAGGAAACGCTCGCACGCAAAGTGCGAAGCGCTGCGCGCGCTGGCAAGCGCAAGCGCCAGAAAGTCACGCTCACCGTCCGGCCCGGCTGCACACTCGCCGCACAAGGTCCGGAGGTGACGCTTCCGGGCCTTACCGACTGGCTGACGCAAATGGCAGCCAAAGCCCGTCTCGCCGTCGAGAGCGGTTCGACCCTGCCCGCATTCCTGTCGTCGCTTCGCAAGGCCAAGCCCGCCTGCTAAGGCGACACGAAGGAGCACACGCATGAAATTCACCCTCTCGACAATTCGCTCGTGGCTTTCGCGGCCCAAGCAGACGCCGCAGCCGCCCACCCCGGCCAACCGCTGGCCGCTCTCCATGAAGCTCCTCTCGTGGAACGAGCACGATCACGTCCACCTGTTCGATGCGGTGACCGGTATCCAGGTATGGGGCGCCACCGGTAGCACCAAGAGCAGCACGACCGTCGAAGCCTTCAGCAAGGCGTTTCTGCTGAACGACATGGGCGGTCTGTATCTGTCGACCAAGCCCGATGATCCGCAGAACGTGCTTCGCCAGGCGCGGGAATGCGGCAGAGAAAAGGACGTGGTGCTGTTTGGCCCGGCGCATACCACCGCGATGAACTTCATTGAGGACGGCTTAGGCATCGGCGGTGCGGGGCTGGCGGGAAACGTCACCCACCTGTTGTCGGTGGTAGCAGGGATTACGCAAGGCTCGCGCCGAATGGCGGGAGGGAGGATGGGGGCTTCTGGGAGAAGATGGACAACCGGCTGATCTGCGGGTCGGTGCAACTGCTCATGTATGCCGGCGAGCCGGTGACGACGATGAACATCGAGCGGGTGGTGCTGTCGATTCCTCCCAGCCGCGATCAGGTCGGTGACGACGCATGGATGAAGAACTCCTACGCGGTGCGTTGCCTCAACGCTGCGGATCAGATTGCGGTGAGCCCGTCTGATCGGGAAGACGTAGCACGGCTCGCCGATTACTTCCTGGTCGATCTGCCGCAGCTTGGCGACCGGCTACGCGGCACGGTGCAAACGTCGGTGTGCGCCACCCTCGATCTGTTCAATGGCCCGGTGGCGCGGCGCCTGCTGTCGGCACCTACGCCGAACTTCTGGATGGAGCAGTTGCAGGAAGGCAAAATCCTGGTGGTGGACATGCCCGTGATGTCCGGGGGAATGCTCGCGCGAGCCATCCAAGTGACGCTGAAATACGTGTTTCAGCAGGCGCAGAACCGCCGCGACGTTTCGGCGAACCCAAGGCCCGTCGCCCTGGTATGCGACGAAAGCCAGACCCTGATCGATCTTGAGCATGACGCCGCGTTCGCCTGCACCGCACGCGGAACGAGAACGATCTGCCTCTACAGCACCCAATCGATCAGCAACTACCTGGCGCAGAACGCTGGTCCGAACAGCGAGGCTCGCGTGCATGCGCTGCTGGGCAACCTCCAATGCCAGGTCTTCCACCAATCGACCGACACAAAAATGGTCGAATACGCACAGTCGCTATTCGGCAAATGCAAACTGCATCTGATGCAGGGCGGGACGCAGCAGCCGGGCGCCGATTGGGCGAGCGCCGCACTCGGCTTTGGCCCGCTGGGTAGCACGAGCTCGAGTTTTGCCGAGCATCTTGACCACGAATTGCAGGCTGAGCATTTTCATGTGCTGGCCAAGGGCGGCCCTGTGAACGGGTGGCTGTCGCAAGCGATTGTCTATCAGGGCGGGAAGACATTTCACGGTTCGGGAAAATCGCACCTCCTGGTGCAGTTGCGCCAACGGCCCAACGCGCTGTAGCACCCGCGCGGGCTGAAAGGCCCGCGGGCGTTTTCGCCTGCTCATCACGAAAACCACTTCACCCCCGCGCGGCGTTCGTGCGAGGGGCAGGCTCACCTGCGCGCCGGACCTGGCGCCAATTCACTGAGTTCGACGATGTCCGGTAACGACGCTTCGCAGAACATTCCCACCCTCACGGAACGACTGCGGCAGCAGTTCAACTTCCTTGCGTTCGCCGCCAGCGTGCTTACCGCCTTCGCGGAGGTCGCGCTGTTTCGCACACGCTTCGGCGAGCGCTACTTCCAGGCGCAAAAACCGCCGTGGTAATCCCCGTGCTGCTGCTGTTTCCGCTCTTCTGGCCGCGCGATAGTCCCATCCTCGTGCTGCTCTTGCTGCTGCACTATGTGATGATGTGCGCAGTTCACCGCGCCGACATCGTCCGCCGCCGCCTGCGCGGTGAGCGCGACATTCACTCGTTCTATAACGGCATCAGCCGGCTGGAGAAGCGCTACCCCAATGTCAGCGAAGCGGTGCTCAAGGGCCGCTACGAGCCGGCGATGCTGTTCCTGATGGGGCTTTGCTCGCTCATCATCTCACCGCCGCTCGGGTGGCTCTTCATCTGGACATCGGCAGCGATGGCGTTCCACGCCAAGCTGATGTCCGCTTACGACCGTCAACGCGAGCTCGATCTGGCCGACGCCCAGATCGAGGGCGCCCAGCTTGCGGGAACACTCCGCGGGCGCGCCCGCTCCGCGCCAATCCGCAGCGTCGTTTCCATTCACAGGAGTCAGCCATGATGAACAGCGCCGAACCTCCCCGCCCGAAAAAGCCCAAGATCGGCGAAGGCCACGCCTCGGCCATGCTGCGGCAGGGCTTCAAGGAACTGCAAGCTGCCATGTACACAGGGTCGAACGTGGCTCGCGAGCCGGAACCGGGCACGTTTGGGACGCCCACGCACGGCGAAATCGCCGCCGACCGCAAGCCGGGAACCGAACCGTCGATGGTCGACCGGCACGGCCAGCGGGCGCGTAGCGAACGCTCCAAGCAGCCAGACCGCGATCCGCCCGAACCCGAGCGGTGACAACCCCTGCGCACGGGCGGCTGAAGGGTCGCCTGCGCGTTTACACGAAAGGAGCGGGTATGCGAACACGGCAGAGGACGGCGAATGCGCTGCTCGATCAACTGGTGAGCGCCGCGCGAAACGGGCCTGCCTATTTCGGGCGCGGGAGTGACGGGCAGATCGTGTGGATGCTGGATGGATTCGAGCGGGGGCTCATGTACCGGCTGATTGCCGAGGTGGGCGTGCTACCTACGGAAGTGCCGACATTGACGGGAGCGGATTTCTGGCTCGACGGCCCGATTCCGCATGTGCTGCTCGGCTCCTTCGCTGCGCCGGGCAGGAGCGGCATGATGCTGCCACTCGACGGTGCGATGAAAGCAGCGCTTGCCGAGTTCTTGCAAGAGCATGAAGATGGTGTGCCGCTCTTCATGCTGGGCGATGCCAGGCGCATCGGCGAAGTGATTGCCCGCGATGCGAGCATTGCGGGTGTGGTGGGGGCGAATGCAAATGCCGTCCTGCTGGCAGCAGAGTTTCGCACCGGCGTCAAATCGCCACTCGTAAGCGACGACGCCGTAGAGGTGCGCCCGTGATTTCCGTCAGCACGGAAACACTGCTGACCCTCGCCGATGTGCCCGCACGCCTGCCGAAGCGTCCAGGCGGCAAGAAGCTGCACATCTCCGCGGTCTACCGGTGGATTCGCGGAGGAATTTCCGGCGTGGTGCTGGAAGCCGTGAAAATCGGCGGCACAACCTACACCTCGATCGAGGCATTGCAGCGGTTCGCGCAAAGACTGTCCGGCGCGAAGGCGGTTGCTATCGTGTCTGCCGGAACTTCCGGAACTCGGTGCGCCTTGGGGGCGTCACTGGCGATTGAGCAAATGCTCCGCCCAAAGCGACCAAGAAGGAAGTAGCCTTGCCAGGTCCAAACCCATTCAGTCGATTCGGTGAGGCGATGCCTGCCCCGCAGCGTCTCAAGGCATGCTTCTACTGCGGCGCGGCGCTGCCGTCAAATTCGGGCGAACACATCTTCAACGCCTGCTGGGCCGGAACGCACAATAACCACTCCGTGATCTGCGACGCGTGCAACAACGCATTCTCTTCCATCGATGGCGCCCTTGCGCGCAGGTCGCCCTGGTGATGAATGCGTGGGGATTTCGTGGTAACAGGCAATCAGGGGTGCCGGAATTGAAGACTGATGCAGGTTACCTGTTGAGTGCATTCGCCCGACCAAGGCGCGATGCTGGTCCCGAAGTCGCGGTCACGAACCTAGACGACGGGAAAGTCGCCATCAGCGCGGTTCGCGCGTCAAAGAGCGAGCTGCGGCGCTTGCTGCTCGACAACAAGACAATTGATGATGCCATCGGACGGGCGCTTAGCGACGAGGAGCGCGAACATATCCGCAAAGGTATTAGAGAGGCGGTGCCGATGGAGCAGTCGCTACCCGCCGTGCCCGTATCCATTCTCTTAAAACCCCAGCACGAATACCGCTCGGCGGCTCACACCATCCTCAAATGCGCCGCGCTGTTCTCGCCGTCGCTCGTCACGGACGCTTGCACGAATGCGATCCGGCGCTTCGCGCGCTATGACCAGGGCAAGTGGAGCGACTTTGCCATCGAGCCGGAAGTGCATCTCGATTTCCACCGAGTGTTCTCGCGGGCTTTTGGCGTGCACTTCAACGCGGTGCAAATCTGTTGGTGTAAGGCACTACGTAAGGTGGTCGGTTCCCTGTGGGTGCTTGGCCGCATCAAGCGAAGCGTCGTGCTCGCAAGCGACTGCGACACGGTAGATGCGGCGCTGTTCGTCTTTGAGCCCACAAGCGGCGACCGGGCACTTCAAGCACTGTACGGGGAAATCGACCCTGCGCTGTCGTCCGTGCCGCTGGTGACCATCCCGGCATCGCTGCCCACGGCTCAATCGTTGCTTAAAGACCTTGCCGAGAGCTATAGCTCCGATGCCGTTCTCGGTAGTTTGCTCCACGAATGGTCGAAGCTATTCAAAGCCGGAGAGGTCGTGACGGCCGCCGTTATCGCGGCGATAAAGCCGGTAGTTGCCGAGCATGTGTGCGCACTGCTCAAGGCGCTCACCATTGAACCGAAACTCGCTGAGGTCGAGGCGGCGGTGGAAAAGCACGCTGCTAACTGGCAACGTCAACTTGTCGGCAAGCAGGGCGACGATCCTGCGGTGGCGGAAGCGATCGGCAGGTCGCTGCGCCTGCTCCTGGTCTCGTTCGCTGAGCCCAGCTAGCCGGGTGCATGGCATTACCACTTTTTACCACTTCACCCTGCAAAGCCGTGCGAATGGACGCAAGACGCGGGATGCTGGCAAATGCGGAAACGTGCGGTAAAATAGGTCTGAAAGACCGATTTGCTAGCTTACGGCGGGGTGCTTTGCAAGCTGGAAGTTGAGAGTTCGAGTCTCTTCCGCTCCATTTCCCCGATTCTGCAAGGGATCCGTACCAAACGCCCGGCCTGCCGGAGCGTCACGGTTTTACGCCGCTGCGTCTGGAACGCGGATGAGCTGGTAGCCGTCGCTTTGAGGGCGCAGGCGGAGCGTGGGGACGCTTTTGATGAAGGGGATGATGTCGTCGAAGTTCGCCGGCTTGAGCACGTAGCCGATGGCTCCGAGCGATTTGGCACGCTCTTTGTCTTTTTCGTAATCCGAGCCCGTGTACATGATGACGGCGACGTGCTTCATGGCCTTGTCCCGCTGGATGCGTTCCAAGGCCTCGAAGCCGTCGATGTTGGGCATGTTGATGTCGAGCAGCACGAGGTCGACCTTCTCGCGGCTCAGCACGTTCAGCGCCTGCTCACCATCCTCCGCGGTGAGGACCCGGCACTTCAGCTTGGCCTTGCGCGAGCATCACCTGGCTGAGCCGCAAGTCCGCGGGCATGTCGTCAACCAGCAGCAGACAGGCCAGGGGTTCGTCCTCATGGGCGGGCTGCGTTTCCGCCTCGGTTGCCGTTCGCCGCACTTGGCTCTCCGTGGTGCCGCTGTTCGGGAGGGTGAAGTCGAAGCAGGCGCCACCACCAGCGTTCGGCCGGCACACGATCATGCCCCCATAGCGGGTGACGATCTTCTCGCAGATCGCCAGGCCCAGACCGGCGCAGTCGTCGTTACGAGCAAGACGCTTGAAGGGACGGAAGATCGTCGCGGCCTGTTCAGGCGGAACGCCGCGCCCGTTGTCCGCCACTGAAAAGACCCATCCCTGGTCTGTCTGGCAGGCAGTCACGCGCACGACGACCCCGCGGTCGTTGTGACGGATCGCGTTCGACACCAGGTTCTGAAGCAGTTGGACAAGATGGTTCGGTTGCGCCTGGATGGTGGGAAGCGAGCCGATATCGAGGGTTGCGATCCGCTCGTTGATCAATTGCCCCAGGTTCTGCCGCACCGTCTCGGCCGCCTGTCGGACATCGCACAAGGCAGGAGCGGTGTGAGAATCGCTTTCGAGCTCCATGTAACGCAGGACCGAGTCGACCAAAAGGCCCATGCGGTCCGCCGCGGACTGAATGAAGCGGAGGTATTCCGATTGATCCTCCGGCTGTACGGAGCAATCGGAGGCGAGGCGTGAGTACGACTTGAGCGTTCGCACAGGTTCCTTGAGGTCGTGGGCAAGCGCACGCGCGAAAATATCGATTGAGTCGCGCTGCTGCCGGATGTGGTCCTTCTGTCGTTCGAGCGCTCGCACCTGCTCGTACAGCTTTCCGTACAGGTCAGCGTTCTGGATCGCCACCGACGTTGCGTCGGCAAGGGCCTGCAGCAACGCGACCTCTTCCGCAGCCGGCTGCCGACAGGTCGCCCAGTAGGTGCCGATGGCGCCGATCGGCTCGTTGCGGCGGATCGGGACCATCGCCATGCTCTTGACGAACGTGGGCCGGTACGCGTCGGCGGGGACGCGCGGATCGGCAAGGACGTCTTCGATCGTCGTCGAGCAGCGGTTGTGCATCACCCAGCCGCTCACGCACGCGCTCATGGGGAAACGTTTCCCCTTCCAGAGCGGCGCGATGGCGTCCTCGTCGGCGTAGTAGCACTGGTCGCCCTCGCGCAGAACGAACGTGGCCCCGTCCGCACCGGTCAGGTGGCGTGCCGCCTGTCGGACGATCGCCGTCACCTCGTCGACTGTGTGCGCCTGAGAAAGCTCTTGCACGACACGTACCAAGCTCTCCATTGCCGTCGCGTACCACGCCGGGTCGGGTGGCCGCGGTGTTGCGGTTATCGGGCTTGGCATGAGCGATCCTCCATTCAGGTGCCTGCCATCCCATCGGCAATTGGGTTTGAACGCTCCACCTCCTACACGCACATGTGGGTGCAACCTCTTCATCGACGCCATGGGGTGTGCGTCCTGTCAACACGTTACCGGCCTCTCTTGCGCGTGTTGGTATGGAGTTGCGAGTGCTTACGCCACCGCCGGCGAGAAGTGCCTAGGTCATTGCATCGGCGGGTGCTGCCGATTCCCACCCCCTCCCCGCGCGTCCCTCTTGATCGCTTTGAGCTCCTTCGAGAGCGGCGGCGGCTTGAGCGAGGGTTTCTTGATCGCGACGGTCGGGGCTGGCGGCGGTGTGGGACGCGGTGGCGCTGTGGTGCGCCCGGGTTGTGGGCTGTTGGGAGGCGGTGAGCCCGCGCCGCCGAAGCGGCGTCCCAGGATGGTCAGCAGCGTCGGCCCTTCGAGCGAGGCGGGCGAATTGGGGCGGAAATAGACCTCTGCCAACTGGCCGGGTCCGGTCGGCGGGAGGATCGTGGCTTTACCCGGCGCCCCGCTGAGCGCAGCCGCGGTCGCGGCGGGGTCGCTGGTGCGGAAGATGACGTCCGGGTCGCGGATGAAGATCAGGCGAACGCCCGCGACCCGCGCACCGGTGCGCAGCGCGGCGAGTTGCAGGAGACGCTCGGTCGGCTCGGGCAGGTCGCCGTAGGCCTGTCCCAGGTCGGCGCGGACCTTGTCGAGTTCCTGCGGATTGCCGGCCAGCGCGACACGCCGGTACGCCTCCAGGCGGCGCATGTCGCTGGGAATGTACGGTTTAGGGATGCTCCCGCTGACGCCGATCTCGACAGCGGTCTCGCTTGGCACGGCGACGACTTCGTTCTTGAGGCCTTTGACTGCGCGCTCAAGGAGCTGGCAGTACATGTCGTAGCCGACGGCGGCGATGTGCCCGCTCTGCTCGGGTCCGAGGATGTTGCCGGCGCCGCGGATCTCCAAGTCGCGCATGGCGATCTTGAAGCCTGCGCCGAGCATGCTGAACTGCTCGAGCGCTTTGAGGCGCTGCTTGGCCTTCTCCTTGAGCGGGCGGTTCTCGGGGAGCAGCAGGTAGCAGTAGCCGCGGTTCTTGCTGCGGCCGACGCGGCCGCGGAGCTGGTGGAGCTCAGCGAGTCCGAAGCGGTCGGCATCCTCGATGATCATGGTGTTGGCGGTGGGAATGTCGATGCCGCTCTCGATGATCGTGGTGGAGACGAGGATGTCGGCCTGGGGCGGCCTGCGCATGAACTTGAGCATCACCTCTTCGAGCTGGTGAGGAGGCATCTGCCCGTGCCCGACGACGATGCGCGCATTGGGGGCGAGCTTCTGCACGTCGTCGGCAACGGAGTGGATGTCGTGTACGCGGTTGTGGACGTAGAAGACCTGCCCGTCGCGGGCGAGCTCGCGCTCGATGATCTGCTTGAGGCGCGTGGGGTTGTAGGGGATGACCTCGGTGACGACGGGCGCCGGTCGACGGGGGGCGTGGCGAGGCTGGAGATGTCGCGCAGGCCCATCATGCCCATGTGGAGCGTGCGGGGAATCGGCGTAGCGCTGAGGGTGAGCACGTCGGCCGTCATGCGTAACGCGAGCAATCGCTCCTTGTGTTCGACGCCGAAACGCTGCTCTTCATCGACGACGACAAGGCCGAGGTCCTTGAACGTCACGTCCTTGGAGAGCAGGCGGTGGGTGCCGATGATGACGTCCACCTTGCCGAACGCGAGGCGTTCGAGGACTTCCTTCACCTCGGCGTCGGTCTTGAAGCGGCTGATCGACTCGACCTTGAACGGGTAGTCCGCGAACCGGCCCTTGAAGGTCTCTTCGTGCTGCTCGGCGAGCACGGTGGTGGGGACGAGCACGGCGACCTGCTTGCCGTCTTCCGCGGCCTTGAATGCGGCACGCACGGCGAGTTCCGTCTTGCCGAAGCCGACGTCGCCGCAGAGCAGGCGGTCCATAGGCCGCGCACGCTGCATGTCGCGCTTGATTTCTTGCAGCGCGGCGAGCTGATCCTCGGTCTCGTCGTAAGGGAACTCTTCTTCGAACGCCTTCTGCCAGGGTGTATCAACCGAGAACGCGTTGCCAGGCATGCTCTCGCGAGCAGCACGCACGCGCAGGAGTTCGGCGGCAAGGTCGCGGACGCTCTCGGCGACGCGGGCTTTCTGCGCCTTCCAACGGTCGCCGCCCAGCTTGCTCAGCGTGGGGCCGGATTTAGGGCGGCCGCGGCCTGCCGGTCCTTTCTGCGGCCCACCTCCACCGCCGACGTACTTCTGCACAAGGTCCACTTTCACAGCGGGCACGTGCAGCTTGGCGTTGTCGGCGAACTCGAGGGTCAGGTACTCCTGGAGTTGATCATCCTCCTTGGTGGCCGGAAGCCCCTTCATCCGCTCGTCGATGGTGCGGTGCAGGTCGCGTGCGCGGAGCATCGCCAACCCGGTGAAGCGGGCGATGCCGTAGTCCTGGTGGACCACGTAGTCGCCGACCTCCAGCTCGAGGAACGTGTCCATCGCGCGGCCCGCGCGGAGCCGCGCACGCCCGCGGCGGCGCACAGTGAAGCGATGGAGCAACTCGCTGTAGGGAAGCAGCAGCGTGGCGTTACCCGCTTCGCCGAAGGTGAACCCGGCGTGCAGGTACTGCACCTGCGATTCGATCTGATCCTTTGCCTTCGGAGCGAACTCGGCGACAAGCTCGCGGAAGCGATTCAGCTCGCCTTCGTTCTGGCAGAGCACGACCGGGCGGATGCGCGGCTGTCCCTCCGCTTCACCCGTCGCCAGTGCGCCAAGCTCGGCGATGGCCGCGGAGACATCGTGGTCCAGCGGCGGCACGGGCGTGACCGGAAGCGAAAGCATGTGGTCTTCGCCGCTACTGTACTGGCCGATCGACGTGAGCTCGATGACGCCCGACGACTTTTCCTGCAGCGCCTTGAAGACCGCGGGCGGCCCGGAGATGCCGGCGCTGTTGATGATCCGCTCGAAGTAGCCGCGCCCTTGCTCGGTGAGTTCCAGAACTTCGTTGAGCACGACCAGCGAAGTGGGAGGGATGAGCGTCGCCGGATTGACCGTGCCGCTGTCGGACTGCACGGCTTGCGGCGTCGCGGCGACGAGCTGCACCGACTGCACCGCGCGGTCGGCGGCCATCGTCTCAAGGTCCACTTCGACGATCTTGTCCACCTGATCGCCGAAGAAGTCGAGCCGCACCGGCACGCCGCCGAGCGACGCGTCGGCCGCGGCGTCGACGCTGCTGGAGGCAGGATCGCCGGGCGGGAAGACGTCGAGAATCCCACCACGGGTGGCGAACTGGCCGGGCTCTTCGATGCTTTCGACGCGCGTGTAGCCGGCTGTGTCGAGCCAGCGGACCAGGCCGGCAGGCCCGCCTTTGATGTCCTCACCGGTGCGGACGACGCGCAGAACGCTCTCGATCTGCGACGGCGCGGGGACGCCCTGCATCAGGGCGCTGATGGTGGTGACGAAGACACGCCCCCCTCCCCCGGGCTTGTCCGGCTGCGCGGGCTCAGTCGCCCAGCGCATGAGCGTGCGCACCGTTGCGAGACGTTCGGCGAGCGCATCAAGCGAGACGGCCGACTCGCCCGGGAGTGTCTCGAGCGCAGGAAGTCGAACGGCGGTGGCGCCCGCAGAGCAAAGCTCGTCGTATGCCTCATCGGCCTCGTCGGTGTGTGCGTAGACCAGCGCAACAGGTCGCGCGGCGACGCGCCCAAGCGCCGCGGCGAAGAACGCGGGTGATGAGCCCGCAGCGCCGAGCACTGCAGCCCGACGCCCGCCCTGCCGCGCAATGCCCTCTCGGCGATCCTGCCGATGACGGGGTCGCGGGCGAGCAAGGCTACCAGGTCCACGGCTGAGGATAGGAACGAGGCCCTGGCGCGAGCCTGGGCTGGTGGTCGCTGTGTGCCAACTGGCGTGGTTGCGTCCAAGCCTTATTCGTTGACGACCGCAGGCCGTGTTTGGCGCGATAGCACCTCAGGCAGACCAGCCCAGGCTCGCGCAGGGCCTCGTCGATGCAGGGCCTACTTCACCATCACAAACGGCCGCAGCTTGTCGATCGTTTTCTTGCCGATCCCCTGCACGCGGTCGAGATCGTCGACGGACGTGTAGCGCCCATGCTTGGTGCGATCATCGATGATCCGCTGCGCGATCGCCGGGCCGATGCCCGGCAGGTGCTCAAGCTGCGCGGCCGTGGCCGCGTTGAGGTCGAGCAGGCTGCCGGATGAAGGGGATGGAGCGGGCTGCGCGGGAGTCGACGCGTCAGCTCCGACGGAGGTTGTCTGCGGCTTCGGGGCGTCAACGATCGCCGGACGTGTGCGGTTGCTGAGGATGACCCAGACGACCGCGATGATCGCGACCACGCCCAGCACGGCAACGGCGCCCCATTTGGCCGCGGCGGCAAGTGGAGGAGCGGGTGCTTTGGATGGCGGTTGCGGGGGCGTCTGGCTTGGAGCGGGCGGGGGTGCCGGTGACGGGCGATTGGCGCCGGAGCCTCCGCCGACCATTTCAGCCCACGCCTTGTCCGCGTCGCCGCTCACGGCTCGGCGCCCGGCAGGTTGGGTGTGCGACTCCGCATCGCGTCACGCAGCGTCTTGATCGCGGTCATCGCGGGGCGCGGCTGGCCTTGGGCGTTCAAGAGACCGCCGTTGGGCATGCACGGAGCCGGGCCGTCGACGATCTCCTGCCAGCAGATGCTCTTGACGTACGGTTTGCCCGCGGCGATCGCCATCACTCGCGTGGCCCAAACGGCCTGCTGCTCGGGCGACCACGGCCGGCGCCAGAGCCCGGCTTCGGGGGCGTCCTCGCCCTGCGCCGTCGCTGGCGAGGCGGGCGCGCCAAGCACGCTGAGGGCGATCGGCTTATCCAGCCGGCCGTACCGGTCGAGCAAAGCGCTGAGGGCGATCAGGTCGCGCGTGCTGCGGCCCGCGGCGGGCACGCCCATCTGCACCTTCAGAGCCACCGCATCGAACTCCACGCCGACCTGGTTCAGCAGCTCGCAATAGACCGCGGGCGGAATCGACCGCGCGGCCCGTGCGCTCACCTCGGCGGTGTACTCACCCCAGGGCTGCGCGATCTCGATCTGCACCTTGGCCGACGGGTGGAGCTTGTTGACGATCAGCACGCAAACGCGTGTGAGGTCGACCGCCTGTTCGTATGAGATTGCGAAGTTGCTGGCGACGTGCAGGCCGCTGCAGATTGTCCAGGTGTTGACGGTGCGGCGGTAGCGCGTGACGACCTGCTTGACGTGCTCGATCACCACGTCGCGGAGCGTCTCGTAATCGTGCTCCCAGATGTACAGGAAGTCGGGCACCCCGCCGGCGTCGAAATCCAGGACCGGGCCTGCGGTGACGGGCAGCTTGGCCTTGGTCACGGCCCACTCGATCCAGCGATCGGTGCGCGCGAATGAGTACTTGCCCTCGGTCGGCTCAAGCTCAGCCCAGCGCATGGGGACTGAGACAAAGTCTGCACAGGCCGTGATCGCGTCGCAGATCGGCTGAGCGAAGATCGCCGGACAGACGCCGACGCCGACCTTGGGCGTCTCGGGCAGGATGACGCCTGCGCTCCCCGCGGCACGCTTGCGTGCCTCCTGCGCCTCATGCTCGGTGATGGCGTTGGCAGGCGGCGGCCGCTTGGCGAGCTTGTCAAGCTCGCCGCTGATCCGCCGGGCGTGCTGCTGGCGGGCTGAGAGCAGGGCGAGCGACTCGCCAGCTTCGACTGCGGCGATCAGGGCGTCAAGCGCGGCGCTCTCCGCCTCGGCGGAGAACAGGCCGGTGCCGCCGGATCGGCGCTGCACCACCAGTGCGTGGGTCCATGCGCTGCGGGCCTGCTCGACCTTCTGCATCACCGGGTCGCTGGCGGGCAGGTCGAAGAGTGCCCACTCCTCCAGCTTGTTCAGCAGCAGCATCACCTGGTGGCGTGCCAGCTCCAGCGTGAGCAGGTAAGGGGCCTGGCGCTCGGGCAACAGGGTCGTTCGCAGTGTCAGCGTGCCGCCGGTGGGGAGCGGCAGCGGATACTGGATCGCCAGCGACGCGGCACCCTCTACCCGCTTACTCGCCTCGATCATGTTGCCGCCGAGGCTGATCTCCGCGGGCAGGGCCAGGTCGTCTGGCCCGATCAGGTGGGCGTGCCGGGGGGTCCACTGGCCGAGGTTGGGGAGCGCAAATCGCAGCATTGTGAGCGGCGGAGGGTAGCAGGAACAGACCCGGAGAACGGGATCGGGTGACTCCCTGAGACGGTGCGCGGCGTTCGCTCCGCCGCTCGCCCGCTTACGGGCCTACGTTGGGCCAATGGCTCCTTCCGACTCAGAGCAGCTTCCCCTCCCGCTCGTTCGCCGCGGCAAGGTGCGCGACGTCTACGAGCTTCCCCCATCGGCGGCCAGCCCCGAGGGGCGGCTGCTGCTGGTTGCGTCCGACCGGATCAGCGCGTTCGACGTCGTGATGCCCACGCCGATCACCGGCAAGGGGAAAGTCCTGACCCAGATGGCGACGTTCTGGTTCGACTTCATCCGCGCCCGCGGCATCTGCGAGACGCACTACCTCTCCGGCAGCACCGCCGAATTACCGGGAGGGTTGGACCAGTACAAGCCTTGGCTGGAAGGCCGGATCACCATCGGCCGCCGCTGCAACGTCATCCCGATTGAGTGCGTCGTCCGCGGCTATCTGGAGGGGAGCGGCTGGAAGGAGTACCAGCAGACCGGCGAGGTGTGCGGCGTAAAGCTGCCCAAGGGCCTCCGCCAGTGCGACAAGCTGCCCGAGCCGATCTTCACCCCCGCCACCAAGGAGGCGAGCGGGCACGACATGAACATCAGCTTCGATCAGGCGTGCGACATCGTCGGACTCGAGACGATGGGCGTGCTGCGCGACCTCTCGCTGAAGATCTACAACGCTGCGTCGGAGCACGCGCTCGCCCGCGGCATCATCATCGCCGACACCAAGTTCGAGTTCGGCTTGCGCGGCGGGAGCGAGAAGAAAGCCGCCCGCGTCTGGGAGCCGCCGATCCTCATCGACGAGGCCCTCACGCCCGACTCCTCACGCTTCTGGCCCGTCGACGGGTACACCCCGGGCAAGGCGCAGAAGAGCTTCGACAAGCAGTTCCTCCGCGAGTACCTCGAAGGCCTGGTGGCCGCAGGATCGTGGAACAAGGAGGCTCCGGGCCCTGAACTCCCGCCGGCGATCGTCGAGGGAACACTGGCCCGCTACCGCGAGGCGCTGGAGCGGCTGACCGATCGACGCGCGTGAGCGGCGAACGGGGCGGGACCGGGAGGGCGTGCGGGCTTACTTGAGCTGCTGGTTGCCCTGCTGTTCGATGTTCTTCTTGGCCGCGGCTTCGCGCTGAGCCCGCCATTCGGCGTAACCGACGGGCGGCGGGTAGACCTTGTCGAGCGGGCTGTCGATGTGCTTGCCGTCCTCGCCGCGGGTGAGGTCGTCGAACATGGCGTAGCAGAATCGGCGGGCCGCCTCGGGAGCGCGTGCGTAGATGATCGGGCCGTTTCGCACATCGCCGCGCTGCGTGGTCATGTAGAGCATCTGGCCGGCGAAGGCCGGGAACTCGACGCTGAAGGCTGCCATGCGCGGGTCCTGGCGGTCGACGTTGGTCAGCCGGTACTGCTCTTTGTAGAAGAGGTTGTGCACCTTGGCCGCGTATCGGTAGTTCAGGTCGAACGTTTCCTGGTCGCCTCCAGCGAGGCCGTAGAGGTACGCCGTCCAGAGCGAGGCGACGATCTCCTGCAGCGCGACGTTGGGCGTGCTGACGCGGTCCTTGAGGGTCTCGTTGACGAAGTCGGCCAGCGGAAGGTTGCGGATGCGCTCGCGGTCGATGTTGTTGCGGTTGCGCCCTTCGAAGCGGGCGATCTTCATCTGGTACGCCTTGGCCCGCTCGTTCTCGTGCCGGCGGTACAGCATGACCACCGCGTCGTCGAGGAAGTTCTCGTATCCCTCGGAATAGAACCGGTAGGCGCGGGCCTTGATGTCCACGCCCTTGGCCGCCATCTGCGTTTCCTCACGCTTGGCCAGCTCGTCCTCGATCGAGTCGTAGCTCTCGATGAAGTCGATCGACGGCAACTGCACCATGTACTGCGGCAGCAGGATGTCGTACTCCATCTGTCCGGTGCGGAAGAGCTCCTGCACCGCGTGCAGCACCATGCGGTCGGTGTTGATGAAATCAAAGTCCGACTGGTTCTGCTCCTGCACGCGGTTGAGCCCTTGCTCGACGCCGCGGGCCGCCCAGTAGACCGCGTGCGACGCGGGGTGGCGCCAGTCCATGGGCCCGTACTTGCGGGTGTACCGCAGCATGCGGTCGGGCTCCATTTTGTACGTGTCCACGATGGTGCGCTTGCGCAGGTGGCCCAGCAGCGGGTTCCACGCCTTCACCCACAGCGTGTCGTCGTTCAGCAGCGGGCGGAGCTTGGGGTTCATGTTGCCCGCGATGAACTCGCGCCCCAGCACCTGCTCGCGCTTCTGCGCCGAGCGGAATTCCTCGCGGGCCGTCAGCATTTCCAGGCGGCCCTTCTCGGTCTGCAGGTCGATGCCCGTCTCAGCCTTGATCCGCTGGGCGAGCGCGTACGACTCGGGGAAGTTCGCCGCCATGTCGTCCATGGTCTCGGGCGCGTCGATGATGTTCTGCAGCCGCGCCGCGCACGCCTCGATATTGGCCTGGCGGTTGGAGCTGAGCATCGTGGTGTCGGGGGGCGGACCGACGGCGATCGTCCACTCGCGCGCGAACCACTCCTTGTACTTGTTGTTCGCGTCGTCCATCCGCATCTGGACCTTGTGGAGGAAGATCCAGGCGAGCTCCTTGTGCAGGAGCATGTCGTTGGGGTTGGCGGGAATCCCCTCGTCGCGCAGCAGCCGGATCCCCGCGTTGACCCACTGCCACCGCTCTTCGGGCGTCTGCGTCGTGACGGAGATGTTGTACGCCAGGTTCCACGCGTGGAACGACCAGACCCGCGGGAACCGCGGCTGCAGGCGAGTGATCGTCCGCGCCAGGTCGACCGCCTCCCAGTACTTGCCGTCGGCCTTGAGCTCGTTGGCCCGGATCCACAGCAGGTTCACGAACATGCCGCGGAACGCACCCGCCGCGATCCCCAGCGCCTCCTCGCGCGTCATGCTCCCCTCGGCACGCGTGGTGTACACCAGCTGGTTGCGCCCAACGCTTCCTGAGAGCGCTAGCGTCAGGATGCCCGAGCCGGCAAGGCCGCCGAGCATCACCAGGAGCGCGAAGAGCTGCACGATTCCGTTGCGGTTCATGGTCTCACCCGCGGCCGAGCGGCCGCCGTTTGTTCACCCGGCTCTTACTGTCCGGAGTAGGTCGCCAGTTCGCGGTTGCGGAAGATCACCGACGCCACCAGGCCCAGCGCCACGCACAGCAGGGCCATGACCAGCCCGTTGTGCATCACCGATTCCCACGAGACGACCTTCCCTTCCACCAGGTCGGCGGTGGGGGAGAGCTCGGAATAGAACCGGAACAGATTCGTCAGCACGCGTCCGACGGCCTCGATGACGCTGAAGCTCACCTTCTCCGCCGTCCCCGCCTCGTTGTCGGGCGAGAAGTAGTCCAGCGAGTACGCCAGGTACCCCGCTCCTTCGGCCAGCAGGAAGCACCCGAAGCTTACCAGGCACGCGACGGGGAAGGCCAGGAACGTCGCCGCCGTGAGCGCCACCACCGCCAGGAAGGCCAGCTTGAGCCACATCACGATCGCGACGCGCAGGAAGTTCGCCTGGAACGACGACACCGCGTAGCTCATCTGCAGCCCGTCGGGCGCGAAGTTGATCGTCATCGGGTTGGGGATGTGCCGCGTCTCGTCGCCGTTGCGGACGATGACACGCACCGTGTCGGCCTCGATGCCGCTCTTTTCCGGCCGGTGCTTCACCGCGGCGTTGCTGATCGGGATCGTCAGCACCTGCCCCAGCGGCACCGAGCGGATCAGCGGCGTCGAGTCTTCAATGAAGAAGCTGACGGTGTAGAAGTCCGTAGGGTTGTTGGCGCCCGCGTTCACCTTGTACCGCAGCGTCATCGGCACGGCAAAGTCGCGCGCTCGCGCAAGGCCCGCGAACTCAAAGCCGCGCACCTCGCCCGGACCGACCGACAGGAACCCCGACAGCAGCTCCCCCTCGACTTCCTTGCGGATCTTCGCCGGGTTGGGCTGCTCGTTGGAGCGCGAGTCCTGCTGGTACAGGCGTGCCGCCTCCTTCACTCGGGCCTCGATCGTCTTGTCGATCTCGTCGCCAAGGTCCGCCGGCAGGATGGGACGCACCACCTGCCGCCCGACCATCACCTGCGTCTCGAGCACCAGCCGGTCCTCGCTGATCGTCCCGGGCCCCTTGGCCGACACGTACGGCGCGGTCTCGTCGACGGCGGTCTGCGTGCGGCGCAGATACTCGGTGAACAAGAACACGCCCGTGCAGCTCACCCCCAGCAGTACCGCCGCGAGTCCCACCACGCCCAGCCACTTGCCCATCACGTACTGCCACGCCCGCACCGGCTTGGTCATCGTCTGCCAGATCACCTTGTCGCGCTGCTCGAACGCCACCGTCGCCGCCGACAGGAACAGCACCAGCACCGCCGTGATCCAGAAGCTGCCGCTGGCGCCGTACTGCATGAAGCTCTGCACGCGGTAACGCAGCGGCGTATTCGGCTCAAGCAACCCCGGCAGCGCCGCCAGGCCGAGGATGAGGATCACGATGAAGACCAGCGAGACCTTCATCCGCACCGCCTCGGCCAGCACGTTGCGGGCGATCGCCGTCACCGGGTGTGAAGCCGAGAAGCACAGGCGCATCGCCTGCACCAGCGTCGAGAAGCTCACCGCCAGCACCAGCACGCCCGCCGTGTACGCGCCGATCCCCCGCCAGAACTCGTTGCCGAACTTCAGCAGCGGGAAGCAGACAACCGCTCCCAGCACCAGGTAGCCGAGCAGCGTCAGGCCGATCCCCAGCCAGATCGCCGCCAGCGCCGGCACGCACGCAACCGCGGCGCCGATCGCCACCGTCGAGGTCGAGAACCGCTCGTCCACCAGCCGGTTGAAGACGCGAGCCTGCGCGTTGTACCCCTCAAGCATCTCCCGCCGCGCCTGCGCCTCGGCCTCGGTTGGTTTCTGCCCGCCCGGCTCGTCGGGCTGCGCAGCGGTCGCAAGGTCCACTTCGCGCGCCCGCTCGGCGTGCTGAACCTGCCCGCTCTCGCGCACCCGCGCGGCCACCACCACGCCGATCGCCAGCGCGAGCACGATCGCCGATGCGATCACCTTGAACAGCATCGACTGCTGGAATCGGTCGACCTTTGACAACCACTCGCTGAGTTTCACGGCTTGTCATCCCCAGAGAGCGAGTCGAGCAGGCCGCGGTCCAGCGGCTTGGCGACGCCGGGCTCGGCCGCCTTCGGAGCCTGCGGCGCGGGCGCGGCAGCCGGAGAGGACGTAGACAGCTTGCTCAGTACGTCGTCGTCGGGCCCGGTCTTGGGCTTCACCGCCACCGCCGGCGCAACCGGCACGGCCGCCGCCGGCTCGGATTCGGCTTTCACCAGCGACTCGAGCAGAGCCTCGCCCTCGGCAGGCGCCGAGCGGAGGAACTCGGCGGTCTGACCGCCGTGGCGAGCGCCGCTGGTCTCGGTCCGTTCCGCGGTTGCGCGGTTGACGATGTCGACGAACAGGTCCTCAAGCTTCTGCCGCGGGTGGCTGACCTTCTCGATCCCCATCGCGCCGCCCGTGCGCCGGCGGATCAGCTCGTCGATCTGGCGGATCGTCTCGTCGTCGAGGTTCTCTGTCTCGATCACCGACCGCTCGGCCGTCTCCAGCAGCTGGTCGCAGGTCCCTTCCTTCTGCTTCTTGCCGCCGTAGAGGATGGTCATGCGATGCACGCAGTCCTCAACGTCGGCCAGCAGGTGGCTGGAGAGGATGATGCTCTTGCCGCGACGGCCGAGTTCGATGATCAGGTCCTTGATCTGGCGGGTGCCGATCGGGTCCAGGCCCGTCGTCGGCTCGTCGAGGATCAGCAGCTCCGGGTCGTTGATCAGGGCCTGCGCGATGCCGATGCGCCGCTGCATGCCCTTGGAGTATTCCTTCACCGCCCGGTGCTGCACGCTCGTCAGCCCCACCATGTCCAGCAGCTCGTCGATCCGCTTGAGCCGGGTGTCGCGGTCGAGCTGGAACAGCTTGCCGTAGTAGTCCAGCGTCTCGCGGGCGTTGAGGAACGGGTAGAGGTAGCTCTCTTCGGGCAGATAGCCGATCCGCTTCTTGATCGCGACGTCAGTGGGAGGCTTGCCGAAGACCGCGACGCGCCCGCTGGTCGGCTTGAGCAGGCCGAGGATGACCTTGATCGACGTGCTCTTGCCCGAGCCGTTGGGGCCAAGCAAGCCGAACACCTCGCCCTTCTCGACGTGGAAGGTCAGGTTGTCTACCGCCTTGGCCCGCGTGCGGAGCCAGAAGTCCTTGAACGTCTTGTTCAGGCCCTGCACCACTACCACCGCCTGGCGCGTGGGCGAGCCGGTCACCGAACCTTGATCGATCTGTGCGCTCGCTGTCGCCATGCGTTTCTCACGTCCACCTTCGGCCAACCTGCTACGCCGACCGGCGCACCACGGTGCGTCCGGCCTTTCACCCCCCGCCCGGCCCCCCTTCCCCTCCTCGGACCGTCCAAGCGATTACTGAGGCCGGTCGACCGGCTTCAACTCGGCCTTCCGCAGCTCGTCCGCGTTCCTCCTGTTGAGGTCTTCCTGCAGCTTGGCTGCGGCCTTCTGCTCCTGCTCCTTGACCAGGTCCTGATCGCGGTTGAGGAGCACGTCCAGCGTCTTGACGCCGGGTGGCAGCATGAACACCTGCACCGTGTCGCGGTTGACGAAGTTGTTGAACGCGTCGGTCCAGTCGCTCAGCAGCACGACGCCCGGGTTGCTCTGGAACGCCGCGCGCTTGGCGGCGAACAGCGCAGCATCGCCCTGCGCGCGGCTGACCGTGCGGGCACGGTCGGCGCGGGCCGAGTCGATCGCCTGGGTCGCTTTGCCGCTCGCGAAGACGTTCGGCTTGCCTTCGACGGGCTCCTTGCCCGCCAGCAGCCCGTCGATGCGGGCCAGCACCTTCTCCGCCTCCGCCTTGTTGCCGGAGGTGTAGAGCGTGTCGTACTTGGCGATCAGGTCCAGCGCCTCCTCGGCGGCGGGCCCGGCGGTGCTTGCCAGGATCGCCTGACGCGCCTGCTCGGCCTCGCTGATGAGCTTCGACGCGGCCGCGACCGACGCCTCGACCTCGTTGAACTTGTTGATCAGGTTCGCCGGCACCATCCGGCGCGTTACGTCAAGGCTGCGGATCTGCAGACCCGCGTGCAGGTCGTCCAAGGACGTCTGCGCGATCCGCAGCGCCTCGGCCTGCAGGACCGCTTCCTTGCGGAACTGGTCGATCGTGACCGACGCTGCAGCACGCACGACGCCGCGCCGCACCGCGCCCATCACGATGTTCCGCTCCGCGTCGGGGTGGATGCCCCGTGCAAAGTCGTAAATGCGCCGGGTCGCGTCCGTACTCGACGCGCACTACCGCGTGCCCGATTCCCAGGTCGCCCGTGAGCAGGAAACCGTCGTTCTCGGGATTCAGGCTCGATGCCGCGGTCCGCGCGAGGTTCGCCTCGTCGAAGCGAGCCGCGCCGGAACCCTTGAGCCAGAACTGGTTGTCCTCGGTCTCGGCCTTGTTGCCCGTATCGATGCGGATGATGTCGCCAAACGGCTGGGGCAGTGAGAGCTGGAAGCCCGGCGTCAGGTCGTCGGAGACTTTCTGGCCGAACGCGACGCGGATGCCGCGTTCGCCTTCCTTCACTGTCTTGAGCCCGCTGAACAGGAAGACCACCACCAGCACCAGCATGCCCAGCTGCAGGAAGCGATAGACCACCCGCAGCGCATCGCCCAGCGCCCGGCTCGACTGATCGTCGACGCCCGCGCCGGCGGCACTCGGCCCTGCGCCGCCTGGCGCAGCTGCACCGACGCGGGCCGGCGACGCACAAGCGCCGGGCTCGCTGCAGGCAGGTCGCCGTCAGGAAGGTTGGAAGGGGGGAGCTGGCTCACTGCGGCACCTCGCGGCGCTCGAGCATGTCGTGCTTGTCCGTCGCGCCCGGACGCGAAGCTCCACCCGCTCCGCCTTCAGCGCCGGCGCCCGGAACGTGTCCGTCCTCGATGCCCATCGGCGGGATGACGCCGCGCTTGAGCGTCTCCTGGATGCGCGGGTCGGCCATCTGGAAGCCGGCCATGTTGAGCGGCAGCACCAGCGTCGTCCGCTTGCCGCCGACCGACTCACGCAGGAACCGCAGTTGCTGCAGGAAGACCGCCAGACGCGGATCCTCTTTCTGCATCGCCAGATATTCGGCCGACTCCTTGTCGCCCTGGGCGCGGATCACCTCAGCGCCGCGCTCGCCGAACACCAGCAACTGCTTGGCCTGGCTCTCCGCCTTCGCCTTAATTGACGCCGCGACCGTCGCGCCGCGCTGCGCCTCGGCGCCCGCGATCTTCTCCTGTGTCGCCTGCATCGACTTGAACACCGCCTCGGTCACCGCCTGCGGCAGTTCCATCGACTCGATGCCGACCGACACCGCCTCGATGCCGCTGGTCGCCAGCACGCCCGTCGCACCCTGTGCGCCCTGGAGCGTCTTGAGGATGTTCCCCTCAAGGTCGCCCAGCTTCGAGCCGCCGCCGTTCGCCGTCGAGGCGTTGAGCAGATCGGTCAGGCGGTACTTGCTCGTCTCCGACAGGGCGCTGTGCAGCTCGCGCGCAGCGTCTCCTCAGCCTGACGAACGTGGTCGATCTCGCGGGCCCCGCCGTTGCCGTAGCTGCGGAAGAACTCCAGCGGGTCCTTCACCCGCCACACCACGTACGTCTGCAGGATCACCTGGCGATTGTCCGCCGTCGCCAGCGTCTCCGACTTCGCCTCGGTGAACCGCGCGCGGGTGTCGTAGGTGATCACCGACTGGATCGGATACGGCCACTTGATGCCAAGGCCCGCTTCCGACTTCACCGACGACTCGTCGGCGCGCCCGAAGGTCGTCACCACCGCCTTCTCGGTGAACCGAACGGTGTAGGTGGTCATGAACGCCAAAATGGCGAGCACGACGACCACCGCGATAACGATCCGGAATCCCTTTTGCATATCTGTTTCAGCTCCGCGAAGCGGCCCCGTGGCCGCGGTCGTGACTTACTTCGGTGCGTCGAACCCCGTCATGCCGTTGGTCGAGATGTCCTTCAGGTCGATCGACATCCGCACATCCTTGTAGCGGTCGTCAACCAGGTAGAGGCGCGAGTCCTGGGTGATCTGCGCCAGGTCTCCAGGTAGCGCTGTGTGAAGTAGAGCGAGGGGTTGGCGCGGAATGCAGCCAGACGGCCCGAATACGCCTCCGCCAGCCCGCGCTGCGTCATGTGGCGCGACCACCGGTCCGCCTGCGCCGCCGCCAGGCCCGAGCCCACCCTGCCGCCCGCGCCGCGCACCAGGTCCTGCACCTTCTGGTACTGCGCCTTGTACGCGTCGTTCCCCGGGCTCATCGCGTTGAGCTTCGTCAGTTCGTCGGCGATCCCCGACGCGGTCTGGCTCGACCCCGCCGCGGTGATCAGTTCGCTGCTGGCGGCAAGGTTCGCACGCTCGATCTCGGCTTGCGCGAACATCTGGCTCTGCACCACGCGCTCGTACGACCCGGCCGTTTCCTTCGGCGGGTGCACGCCCTCGATCGCGCAGAAGACGACGTCCACACCCGTCTGCGCATCGGCCAGCGCCTGGCTCACGTTCTTCTTCAGCTGCTCGCTCGCCTCGGTGCGTCCGGTGCTCAGCAGCTGCTCTTCATCCAGCGTGCCCAGGTAGCGCACCACCTCGCGCCGCGCCACGGCGCGCAGGAACGACTCGCGCGTCTGCGGCGTGCTCAGGCGCTCGTACAGCTTCAGGTCGGCGATCCGGTACGTCAGCGGAACCTCGACCACCAGCAGCGCCAGCGACTCGTCGGCGCCCGACGACTCTCCGCCTGTCCCCCCCGCGCTCGGAGCGCCGCTGGTCGAGCCGGCCGGCGTCCCCTTGCGGCGCGCACAAGCACCTTCACCTCGTCCTTGGTCTTGTGGTCGTTGGTCCACAGGATGTGGTCCAGCGAAGCGGGCGGACGCGCCGTCGCCAGCTCAACCGTGTGCAGGTGCGTCGTTCCCGTCCGCTCGATCCGCTCGATCGGCCACGGGAGCGTGAACTTCAGGCCCGGACTCTCATACCCGATCTCGCGCCCAGACGAACGCGCAGCCCCTGTTCATCGGGCCCGACCACCGTGAAGCACGTCATCAGCCACACCACCGCGGCAGCGAACAGCACCAGCGAGCCCAGCGAACGGCTCACCAGCCGGTACGCCCACGAACCGCTTACGTCGACGCCGAACTGATAGCCGATCGCGCCGCCGATGTTGCGCACGATCTGGTCGGGCGCAGCGACGGAGCCCAGCAGCCACGAGTCCACCGGCGGACGCGGCATCTCGCCCGGCTTCCGCGGGCGGTACATGTTGAGCAGGAAGTTGACCAGCACCTCGGCGCCGAGCACCATCGACGCGACCGGGAACGCAATCAGCAGGTACCGGCTTGCCCGCACGGCGCCGAGCACTTCAGCGAACTGGCCAAGCGCGATCGCCAGTCCGAACAGGCTCGCCGCGACCGCCGCCGACGACCCGGCACGCATCGCCGAGTACACCGGGCTCTTGCTCATGCCGCTGGTGTACCGCGCAAACACAAAGCCCACGACCGCGACACCCAGGCCCAGCGAGATCGCCCACCCCTGGAACGGAATGCCGTTGTAATCCTCAAACCAGCTCCCGCGCACGGCCGCGCCCAGCTTGTCGGCCTCAGGGCCTGACAGGCTGCGCGTCACCTCGAGGTACCGCCACGCGCCCATCGCAATCAGCGCCACGCCCACCGCGATGCTCACCGCGGGCACCAGCACGCGGTGCATCCACGCAAGACGCTTGGCGTTCACGCGCAGGTCGTCAGAGACCGTGCCGAACACGCTGCTCTCTCGCGCCGCCGTCGCGTCGAGGCTCTCGGCCTCCATCGCTTCAAGGCGCTCGCGCCGGGCCTGGTCGAACACGATCGCCAGCAGCAGCCACACCGCGCTCACGATCAGGATGTGCCCGCTCGCGGTCCGCGCCGCGTGGTCGCCCACCTTCACCATTCCGTCGACCAATCCGCCCCAATAGGAGTAGATCAGCAGTGCCAGCCCGAGCCCCAACTGAATGAAGAACCCAAGCAGGCAGGTTCCGGCGGCACGGGCATACGAGCGATGGTCGCCTTTCATGCAGATCCTCACGCACAGCGGGCCTTGGGCGCCCAGTCTCGGCCACGCCCCCTTCCCAGAACGGGTCGGAAAAGGCGAGAGGTATTGTCGCGACCCACGACCCCCTTGTCCAACACCCTCAATCGCGGGGGTGACGACATTCGGGGGATTGGGCGCGAACCTCCCACGGCCGGGGCACCGTACGCCTCACGCGACGGGCCGGTTCTGGGTCTTTCTCACGAACCGGGATTTTCTCCGTCCACGCCGCGCAAATCTCGCCCGGCGTTGCGTGACGCGAACTTCTCCCGCTTCACGCGCGCTTTTACGCTCCGCTTTTCCCTATCCTCCGCCGCCCTCATGCTCTCACTTCCTTTTGTCATCGCGCGGACCACCTTCCTCGAGTCGGTCCGTCAGCCGATCACGTTCATCCTCGTCGGCCTCAGCGCGATCCTCATGATCCTGCTCACCGCCGCGACCGGATTCACGCTCTCCTTCTCCGAGAGCGGCGAGGTCTCCGGCGACAACAAGCTTCTTCTCGACTTCGGTCTTGCGACTGTTCTCGCGCTCGCCGTGCTGCTGGCGGGCTTCATCGCCACCGCCACGATGAGCCGGGAAATCGAGAACAGAACGGTGATGACGATCGTCAGCAAGCCCGTCCCGCGCCCTGCGCTGGTGATCGGAAAATGGATCGGCGTCACCGTGGCGCAGCTCATCTGCGTCACCATCATGCTGGTGTTCATGCTGCTGGCCATTCGCCACACCGTGATGTCCACCGCCGCCGACATCATCGATCAGCCCGTCTGGATCTTCGGCTCCGCCGCGATCCTCTTGGCCGTCGCAGTCGGTGTCTGGGGCTCGTTCTTCTACGGCTGGTCGTTCCCGCAGACGACCACGCTCGCGCTATTCCCGCTGATCATTCTCGCCTACGTGCTTGTGCTGATGTTCAGCAAGCACTGGGACGTCCAGCCGCTGCTCAGGGATTACAAACCGCAGATCGTCGTCGCCTGCATCGCACTCCTCTTGGCGATGCCGGTCCTCACCGCAATCGCCGTCGCAGCGTCCTGTCGGCTCGGGCAGGTCATGACGATCGTCGTCTGCTTTGGCCTCTTCATCGTGGGCATGGCGTCTACCAGCGTTATCGGACGCTACGCAGTGATCAACGACCCGATCGGCGAGGTCCTGGCCTTCAAGCCCGCCTCCGATCGCGCGGCCAGCCTCAAAAATCCCGGCGACACCGCCGTGATCGAGGCCCCCAGCGGCTTCCGTCTCCAGCCAAAGGTCGGGCAACCGATCTACTTCGCTGCCAGCCCCAACGGCGTCGACGCCCCCATCCGCTTCCCCGCCCCTCCCTTCCCGCCGCCCCCCGGTGCGGTGAAACCTAGCGGTTTTGAGGCAAACGCCTATCCCGAGCCCGCGCTGGTAGTGACGGCTGTCAATGACCGCCGCTTGACCGTCATGACCGTGGGGAGCGGCGAGGACACTCTCCACATCAGCCGTTCGCCGCGGAAGGGCGACTATCTCTTCTTGACGCCAACTACGTACAAACCCTTGCCTCTCATCCTCTGGTGCACCCTTCCGAACCTCCAGTTCTTCTGGCTGCTCGACGCGGTGAACCAGAATCAGCCCGTTCCCACAACTCATCTGATGATGGTCGCGGGCTACTCCCTGACGCAGGTCTGCGTCTTCTTGGGATTGGCCGTCATCCTCTTCCAAAAACGCGATGTTGGGTGATTGCCTGTTTGGGCAATGAAACTACCTTTTTAGGTGTTTGCTGGTGGTCATTTGTCCCTGAGGGGGCACTCGCTGCAATATGCGGACCTCAGCCTGCGTTCTGCAGGCCGACTGACTGAACCTTCAAGGAGCTTTTCCATGCGCCTCATGTCCTCGATCAAGCCGTTGGCCCTTGCCCTTTGCGCCGGTCTCATGCTCTCAGCCTTTGCTGCGCCCGCGATGGCCCAGGGTGGTGGAGGTGGCGGTGGTGGTCGTGGCCCGGGCGGTGGTGGAGGTGGTGGTGGGATGTTCGGCGGCGGCGGCGGCATGTTTGGCAACGCCATGGGCGCGCCGGTCAGCAAGAACGACATCGAGAAGATGGCCAAGACCCTCAAACTGAGCGCTGACCAGCAGACCGCCGCACAGGCGCTGCTCGACGGCTACCTCGTCGGCTATCAGAAGAAGTCCGACGACATGGCGCCGAGATGCGCGAGATGGGTCAGAACCAGGATTTCTCCGAGATGCGGACCAAGATGCAGGAGTTCCGCAAGTATCGCGCCGAGAGCGAGAAGCAGTTCTTCACCGACGTCAAGGGCGTGCTGAATAAGGACCAGGTGAGCAACTGGTCCGCCTTCGAGCGCACGCACAAGCGTGAGCAGTCGATGGGCCGCGGCATGATGAGCGGGGAGCGTGCCGACGTCGTCGCGCTGGTCGAGCAGATGAAGCTCTCAGACGACAAGATGAAAACGCTCGACCCCGTTCTCGCCGCGTACGAGAACGAGATCGACAAGCCGATCGATCGTCGCAACGAGATCCAGGACAAGTTCATGAACGACGTGGACATGGGCTCGCTGTTCCGCGGCGACGGCGACGACGCGACCCGCAAGAAGGCCGAAGACCTCATGAAGGAGGGGCGCGAGGCCGCGACCGCGATCCGCGACATCAACCGCAAGTACGCCAAGCAGATCGAGAACACCCTTGGCGGTGAGGAAGGCGCCAAGTTCGCCGAGTCCTTCCACAAAGCGTCCTTCCCCCAGGTCTACGGCGGCAACCGTTACGTTGACCGCGCGTTCACCTCGGCCCTGGACCTGAAGGACCTCCAGCCCAACCAGGTCGAGGGCATCAAGGCCCTGCAAGAGAAGTACAAGCGCGACGTCCGCCCCATCGACGAGGCGGCCGAGAAGGCTCAGGAGGAGCGTGAAGCGAGCTTCTCGATCACGAACATGCAGAACTTCGGCCGCGGCCAGAACGACGAGAAGGCCCAGGAAGCCCGTCGCCAGCGCCGCGAGCTTGAGGACGACGCCGTCACCAAGCTCAAGGCCATTCTCACCCCCGAGCAGGCCGGCAAGCTCCCCGAGCGTGGCGGCCCCAACGGCGGCGGTGGCCAGGGTGGCGACGGCCAGGGTGGCCGGCGCGCCCGCAATGGCGGGGGTGGGCAGGGCGGCAACGACGGAAACAACAGCGGCAACCCCGCTCCCCGTCGCCAGCGCAACGGAAACAACAACGGCGGCGGTGCGGCTCCCAAGGACGCCAACCCGCCTGCGCCCAAGAACTGACGCCGCGGCTGCACTTCGCACCCGCCTTTGGCGTACGAGCAACGCCGTCCGGCCTACCGCGGCCTGTGGGACCGCGGACCGCCGGGGGATCGAGCCTGACTCGGTCACCCGGCGAGGCCGGTGGTGTCGCGCCGAATATCGTCACCCGCTCCGTAGGGTGGTGACGCGACTGTTTGACCGCCGATCTGTAGACTGAGGAAGTCATGGCCGACGCCCCCCCCTCCCCCCTCATCACGGACTCGATCACCATCGGCGACATGCCGGTTCTCAATGGCAGCGCGAACGGCAACGGCGTCGCCGGTGAGGCGTCTGCTACGCCGAGCCGTTACCCGGTGCTGGCGGAGAAGCCGGCGGTCGACGGAGCTGCGTCGCGGCTGATCAACGCTGAGCAGGCGGCGCGGCTGCGGGCGATTCCGTACGCGCTGGACGGCAACAAGCTGCTGGTGGCGATGGTCGACCCGACCGACTTCGCGGCGGCCGATGAGATCTCGATCGCTTCAGGTAAGGCGGTGCGCCGGGCACAGGTGAGCGAGGAGCACTTCGGCGACATGCTGCGCCAGAGCTACGGCGCAACGGCCATGGCGATGGCCCAGCGCCTCGGCGGCGACGGTGAGGAGGACGAACTCCTCGCCAACCTGCAGGCGGTCGACGCGGCGGACGTCGCGCGGATGGCCGAGGAGCCGTCGGTCATCAACCTGGTCAACCTGATCATTCTCGAAGGCGTGCGCGGGCGCGCCAGCGACGTGCACGTCGAGCCGTTCGACAAGCAGCTCAGCGTCAAGTACCGCATCGACGGTCAGCTCCGGGCGCAGAACTCTCCGCCTAAGGCGCTGCAGAGCGCGATCACCAGCCGCATCAAGATCATGAGCGGCATGGACATCGCCGAGCGCTACGTGCCGCAGGACGGGCACATCTCGCTGCGGTTCGAGGGGCGCAAGATCGACATCCGCGTCAGCACCGTTCCCACCATTTACGGTGAGAGCGTGGTGATGCGAATCCTCGACAAGCAGAGCATGACACTCGACCTGGGCGTGCTCGGCATGAGCCAGGGCCACCGCAACCAGATGCAGAAGCTCATCGACCTGCCGCACGGCATGGTGCTGGTCACCGGCCCGACCGGCAGCGGCAAGACGACGACGCTCTACGCGGCGCTGAGCAAGCTGTATGACCCCAGCCTCAAGATCATCACGATCGAGGACCCTGTTGAGTACGAACTCAGCGGCATCAACCAGATCCCGGTGAATCCCGACCGCGGGCTGATGTTCTCCACCGGCCTGCGCGCGATCCTGCGTCAGGACCCCGACGTGGTGATGGTGGGTGAAATCCGTGACGGCGAGACGGCGGAGATCGCCATCCGCGCTGCGCTTACCGGCCACTTGATCTTCAGCACGCTCCACACCAACGACGCCGCAAGCGCCATCGGCCGCCTGCTGGACATGGACATCGAGCCGTTCCTGCTCAGCAGTGTGCTCGAAGGCGTGCTCGCCCAGCGCCTGGGCCGGCGCATCTGCCCCTCGTGCGTCACCAAGTCGCCGATCCCCGAGGCGCTGCAGCACCGCATCCTCGACGCTGAGAAGGCGATGTTCCCCGGCATGGTCGGGTCGATCGGCGCCGGGTGCGAGAAGTGCGACAACACCGGCTACCGCGGCCGCATCGGCTACTACGAGCTGCTGATGCTCACGCCGGCGATGCGCACGGCGATCACCGCGGGCAAGACCAGCACGCCCGAACTGCTGGCGACCGCCGAGCCTGGGTACATCACGATGCGCAAGGACGGCCTGCTCAAGGCGTCGAAGGGAATGACGACCGTTGACGAGGTGCTGCGTGCGACGCAGGACGTCGGCGAGGCGGTGTGAGAGGAAAAAGCTCAAAGTTCGCAGTTCAAAGTTCAAATTGGAAACAGACGGGGAGCGGGTGCGTTGTGCGGGTGTGGAGGGAAGCCGGGGGAACCGGTTGGGTGCATCAAGAGTCGTAGTACAAAAAGGGTCCGCGGAGGGGGGGGGAACAGGGACAGAGCCGATCGACTATGCCGACGTTCGAGTACAACACGGTGGCCGGCAGCGCGACGATCGACGCACCCGACCGTTCGACGGCACTGCGCCAGCTCATCGCCCGCGGCGTTGCGCCCAGCGGCATCCAGGAGGTCCGCGGTCGCGCTGCGCACAAGGCCGCCGACAAGGCAGCGAACGGCGCGAGCGGCCCTATCAAGGTCGAGGGGCCTAAAGACACCGCGGCCGCCCCCTCAAACGCCGGCGGTCTGTTCGGTTCGCGCAACAATGTCACGCTCACCGAGACCGCCGCGTTCATTCGCGAGTTGGCGACGGCGCTCTCCGCCGGTCTGCCGCTGATGTCGGCGCTCAAGACCCTCGCCCGCACGGGCCGCGCGGGCGGCCAGAAGGCGATGCTCCAGCACCTGATTGAGAAGGTGGAGCAGGGATCGAGTCTGGCCGACGCGTGCAAGAGCTGGGGCAAACCGTTCGACGGACTGCTGATCAACCTGATCAAGGCGGGCGAAGTCTCGGGCAAGCTGCCCGACGTGCTGCACCAGGCGGCTGATCTGCTTGAGAAGAGCCTGGCGATGCGCCGCTCGATCGTCTCGGCGACCATCTATCCGGCCATGCTCGCGGTGCTCATCTTGGGCGCCGTGATCGTCGCGACGACCTTCATCGTGCCGCGCATCCTCAAGACGCTCGAGAGCAACAAGGTCCAGCTCCCCTGGACGACGCAGGTGATCAAGGTGTTCGCGGACTTCATGGGCTCGTACTGGTGGGTGGTGATCGGCCTGATCGTGGTCGGCGTCTTCACGTGGATGCGCGCGATGAAGAACCCCGCGACGCGGTTCTCCGTCGACCGGTTCATGCTCAAGGCGCCGCTGCTGGGCCCGATGCTGACCGAAGCGGCCGTGGCACGGTTCACCCGCACGCTGGGCACGCTGGTGAAGGCGGGCCTGCCGGTGCTCGGCGCCCTGCGCCTCACCGCCGCGACGATCACCAACACCGCGATGAAGGCGGCGGTGGTCGACGTGTGCGAGAAGGTGGCGTCGGGCAAGACCATCGCCGACCCGCTGGAGAAGGCCGGGTATTTCCCGCCGCTTTTGGTGCAGATCGTCTCGTTGGGCGAACGCTCGGGCAAGCTGCCCGAGCTGCTGATGAGCGCCTCGACCAGCCTTGAGGAGCGGACGGAGGTCCGCATCAAGGTGTTCACCGAGGCGCTGCGGCCGCTGCTGGTGATCGTCATGGCCCTGATGGCCGCGTTCGTGATCGTCTCGATCCTGTCGGCGCTGCTGGCGCTGCAGGACTCGCTAGGAGGTGGATGATGAAGAGCAACCGTTCCACGCATGCCCATCGCGCCGCGCGCGCGTTCACCATCGCAGAAGTGATCGTGGTCGTCGTGATCATCGGCGTGCTGGCGACCATCGTCGCCACGCGACTGCTGCCGAAGATCACCCAGTCCAAGGTCACCGCCGCCAAGGCCAAGGCCGCCACCGTCGCCACCGAGGTGCAGTCGTACATCGCCGACTGCGGGCCGCCTCCTTCCGGCTCGTCGATCGGCGACTTCCTGATGACGCGCCCCGGCAACGTCTCAGAAGAGAAGTGGCACGGGCCCTACCTGCAGAACGCTCAGCAGCTTCTGGATCCGTGGGACCATCCGTTCGTGCTGGTCTACCCGGGTCAGAAGAACGTTGACTTTGACATCGTCTCCTACGGCGCCGACGGCCAGCCCGGCGGCACCGGCGAGAACGCGGACATCATCGCGCCGTGACCAACGCCGTCGCTCCATCCCGGGGGTTGCTCAACCGGCTCTCCAGCCGGCTGGGGGGATGGAGTGGCGCAAAGCGTCGGGCTTCACGATGGTCGAGGTGCTGGTGGTGATGATGATCCTGGCGATCCTCGCCACGCTCACCGTGCCGCGCCTGCTCGCAACGCCCGGCCGGCAGGCGGAGGTCGAGGCCCGCGCGGTCAAGGCCCTGCTCTCGCAGGCGGCCCAGCAGGACGCGGTCTTCTCCGGCTCGCTCGCGCTGCACCTTGATACCGAGAAGCACGAGCTCTCGCTCCAGTCGCTGGGTGAGCAGAAGGACGGGAGCCGCGACTGGAAGCCGGTGACGATGGTGCGTCCGGTTCGATTCACGTCGATCGAAATCGCCGACGCAACCGCCGACGGGCAGAGCCAGTCGCCCGAGTCGGGCTTCCACATGGTCTTCGCCGGCTCGCGCCCGCGTCCACCGGTCTCGCTGCTCATCCGCACCGCGCACGACCTGCCCGGCTCGCCGCGCGCCTGGCAGGTGGATCTGCTTCCCAACCAGACCGTTGCCACCATCCGTGCCGTCGGCCCGCAGGCGCCGCTGGCTCCTGCCGAGGGCGGTGCGCTGGACCTGGACAAAGAAGGACGGAGGGATCAGTCATGGTGACTCCTTCCGTCACGCGCCTTCCAACCGTGCGCCGCGCCGTCGCGCTGGTCGACGCGATCGTCGCCGTGATCATCCTCGGCGTCTCGCTCGCGGTGATCCTCAGCCTGACCGGCAACGCCATCAGCAGTCAGCAGCGCGGCGCCGAACTGCAGACGGCCGCGATGCTCGCCGACGAGCAGCTCAACCTCGTGCTCACCCACGGGCCTGACGACTACGCCAAGACCTACCCGATTGACGGCGACTGCGAAGAGCCGTTCCAGCCGTACCACTTCAAGCTCACCATCGAGGGACAGGGCGACTCGGCGCCGTACAAAGTCGCCTGCGTGATCTCCTGGGACCACGCCGGCAAGACCGAGTCGGTCCGCGTCGACACGCTCATCGCCTCGCGCACCGCGACCAACCAGACCGACCGTCAGCCCACCGAGCCCGTGGAGCGACTCCAGTGACGCGCCGCCGTTCCATCCTGGCGCGCCGCTCGCCCCGTGCATTCACGCTCGTCGAGGTGCTCGTCGCCACGATGATCGTCGGCCTCATCGCCACCTCCGTCGCGATGGTCATCTCGCGCACCTTCGCCACCCGTCGGCGGGCCGAGGCCCGCACCGAGGCCTCCACCCGCGCCCGCGCCGCTGCCACGATGATCGCGCGCGACCTGCAGAACGCCTACCGCGACTGCGACCTCGCGCAGACGCGCGTCCAGATCATCCCCGGCGCCGACAAACGCGACCAACTCCTGCTGCTCGCCCGCACCGACCACACCGTCCGCGGAAGCGCCACGGCCCTTGACACCGGTGCAGACCCCAACCCCGACGCGCAGAACGAATCGGGCATCCACGAGATGCAGTACCGCGTCTCTGACGACCAGCCCGACGCCAACGGGCCGGCGACGCCCAGCACGTCGCTCTGGAAGCGCGAAGACCCGATTCCTGACGAGTACCTCGACGCCGGCGGCGTCGCGACGCCCGTCGTCCCCGGCGTCACGCAGCTCACCGTGCAGGCCTACGACGGCGAGACGTGGACCAACGACTGGGATTCCGACTCGCTCGGCTTCCCCCTCGCCGTTCGCATCACCGTTCAGGTGCTCGTGCCCGACGACGACTCCGACTCCTCCCGCGGCCAGTCGTTCACCGCGCGGCAGGTCGTCGCGTTCGACCGCGTCCCGCTCCCCGGCACGTTCGCCGCAGCGCCGACACCCCCCGCCGCGACAACGCCCGACGATCAGACCGGCGGGAACAACAACGGCAACAACCAGAACGGCGCCGGCGGGAACAACCAGGCGGGGCAAGGCGGCAACAACTTCAACGGCGGTGGCGGAGGCCGCGGCGGTGGGCGCGGGGGCAATGGCAACGGTGGTGGACGTGGCGGCGGTGGTGGTCGCGGCCCCGGTGGTGGTGGCGGAGGGGGCGGCGGCGGTGGTGGTGATGGTGGGGCAGGCGGCAATGGTGGCGGCGGTGGCAACGGCCCTGTCGGTCCCGGCGGCGCAGGCGGCGGCGGCGGTCGCGGTCCAGGCGGTGGCGGTGGCCGCGGCCCGGGCGGTGGTGGCGGAGGCGGTGGTGGGGGTGGAGGCGGTGGTGGAGGTGGCGGAGGTGGGGGCGGCGGAGGAGGTGGTGGCCGATGACCACCCGCAAGCCAGTCCGTTCACGCCGCGGCTTCGCGATCGCGATCGTGCTCTGGGCCGTCGCGATGGCCGCGCTTGCACTCGCTGCGGTGCAGATGGCTGCGGCCCGTCAGGCGGTAGGCGGTCGTGAGGCGGTCGCTCGCGTGCGTGCTCAGTGGGCGGCTCGCGCGGGTGTCGAGTCGGTGATTGCGACGCTCCAGAACGAGCAGCATCAGGCCTCGCCGATGGGCGCCTCATCACTCATGGCCGCGCTTACCGACCAAGCCGAAGGCACCGTGACCGACGGCGAAGAGGGCCGCCGCATCACCTACAAGGTCTTCCATCAGGACATCAACGGCGAAGCGCCCGGCCCGGCCGACACGCACGCCAAGATCAACATCAACCGCATGAGCAAAGAAGATCTCATGCTCCTGCCCGACATGACCGAGGACATCGCCGACGCGATCCTCGACTGGATCGATGCCGACGACGACGTCCGCGACGCCGGCGCCGAGGCCGAGTCGTATGGCGGCCTGCTTTCAAGCTACAAGCCGCGCAACGCGCCGATGCGCGACATCCGCGAGCTCGAGCTCGTGCGCGGCGTTCTCCCCGAGTACGTCCGCGGCGAGGACTGGAACCTCAACGGCGTCCTCGACCCCAACGAGGACGATGGCGACCTTTCATGGCCGCCCGACAACGCCGACGGCAAGCTCGACGCCGGCTGGTCGCAGTACGTCACCGCCGGAAGCATCGATGGCGGCCTCGCCCCCGACGGCGAAGAGAAGGTCGACATCACCACCGCCGACGCCTCCGCGATCGTTCAGGCGGTCGGGTGTGACGACACACAGGCCGGCATCATCTCTACGTGGGGCCAGGCGAACACCACCGGCAGCATCACCACGTTCCTCACGACCGACCTCGCCACGCTCCAGCAGCAGCAACAGCAGCAGAATGGTCAGAACGGCCAAGGCGGCGGTGGTGGCCAGGGGGGCGGGGGGGCGGCCGCGCAAGCGCCAGGCCGCGGCCCTCACTGACGCTCAGCTTGGCGCCCTGCTCGACCGCTGCTCCGTCGGCGACCCCAAGACGATCACGCCCGGCAAGATCAACATCAACACGGTCGACACCACGACCCTTGAGTATCTCGCCAGCATCACCCCCGAGGTGCGCGACGCCGTGCTCGCGGTCCGCGATCAGTTCTCCGGCGACATCCCCTCCTTCGCCGACCTCAAGTCGGCCCAGGGGATCGACGCCGCGACCCTCGCGACTCTCTACGAGATTTTCACCACCCGTTCCAACGTGTTCGAGATGACCGTCCGCGGCAAAGACGAGGCGACCGGCATCGAAGTTGAAATCTTCGCCGTGGTCGATCGTTCGGCCGATCCAGTCGTGATCCGGAGTATCGTGGTCAGATGAGCCGAGCCCCCGTCACAACGCAGTCTGCCGCCAAGCGCCCGAGCGCTGCGCTGGCCATTTTGAAGGCGGGCGACGCGTACAAGTACGTGATCGCCGCTGGTGGTGGTGGCGCACCGCTGCGCGTCACCGATACCGGCTCGATCTCCGCGACCGACCCCAAGGCGCTCGAGAGCCTCCGCCAGCGCGCGGGCGGCTCCGCCGCGTTTGTGCAGGTCGTTCCGCCCGAGGCCGGCATCCTCCGCTCGGCCCCGCCCAAGCTCGTGCTCGACGGCACGCCGGAGCAGGTGGCTGGTGCGCTCGAACTGGTGGCCGAGGCTGAGCTTCCTGCGTCGATCCCCTCGCACCGCCGCGCCGCAGGCGTGGTTCGCGCCGGGCACGCACACGCGGTCTATGCGATGGGCTGGATCGGCGGCGAAGGGAGTTTCGCCCCCGAGGCTGCGCCGGTCCCCGCGCCCGCTGCGCTGGGTGCACTCTTCCGCCTGACTGGCGCTCCCTCCGGCCTGCTGGTCTACACCGACGCAGCCACCGGCGTGATCGCCCTGCTCGGCGCCGGCACTGGTGAGTCCCCGCGCCTGGTCGTCCGCGTCCTGCGTGACGATGGCTCCGACGCCGAAGCCTTCACCGCCGTGCGCGACGAAGCCGTCGAAGACCTCCGCCTGGCTCTGGACGCTGAAGAGCCGGTCCGCATCGGCGGCTCACTGCAGCTCCCCAAGCGTGCATCAGTGAGCGGCCTCGGTGGCGACGACCGTCTCACCGACTTCGCGCTCCCGCTGGGCGCAGCGGCGTTTGTTCTCGAAGCCAAGCCCGACGAGCTCCCCCTGCTCAGCATGAGCGACCGCTCGCCCACAGCAGGGCGGAGCATCTTTACCCGCATTGGCGAGGGGCTCGCCACGCCTCGCGCGCTGGCCGTCACCGCCGCGCTGTGCGTCTGCCTCATGCTCACCGGTTGGATCCTCGCCGCCCCCGTCAAGCTGGCGCTGCTCCAGAAGCGAGTCGGCAGCGACACCGGCGACTACACCAAGGCCGTTCAGCAGCACGACTGGTTCAAGGCTCTCAAAGATCGCCGTTGGCCCCTCACCGCCCTCATCGCCGAGCTCACCAGCGGCGCGCCCGAGAGCGTCCGCGTCGAGAGCCTCACCGTCGATCAGGGCCGCGCCATCAACATCACCGGCTCGGCTGAAAAGGCCGACACCGTCGACGCGTGGTGCAAGAGCCTCCGCGGCAAGGTTTTCACCGACGTCGAGCGGACCATCCCGCAGGAGGACGTCAGCCCGGTGCGGTTCACGATCAAGGCCACCGTCGTCGACGCCCAGGCGGCCGCTGTCAGCGACCTCAAGCCCATCGCCAACGTCGACACGCCGCGCGTCAAGGGCGACTCGACTCCCACCCGAAGCGATCGCAGCGACCGCACAGACCGAAACAGCCGCACCGGCTCCAACCGTCCGAGCGGTAACAGCGGCGGCAACAACAACGGCTCGCGCACGGGCAGCCGCACCGGTTCAACCCCCGGCGCATCAACTTCGGGCGCAGAGATCCCTCACGCCATGACCGAGGCCCAGATCAACAAGCTCGACTCCGCCGGCGCCACGCTCGAGTGGGCCAAGCGCAAGGGCCAGCTCTCACGCTCGGACCTTGATACGGCGACGCGCTCGCGCCTGGAGTCGGAACTCAACCTGCTCGAAGCCCGTCGCAAGGCACTGGGGGGTGGCCAGTGAGCATGTTCAAGAACTTCTCCGCCAGCTACAAGAAGTTTCCCCGCGCCGGGCGCTGGGGTCTCTGGCTCGTCGTCGCGGTGGTCGCCTACTTCGGCGTCCTCGAGCCCGCGCTCGACTGGTCAAACCGCAGCGCCGTCGCCGCCGACCGGCTCGAAAAGGCGCTCGACGCCCGCTCGCGCCTGGGCGAAGAGGCTTCCTCGTTCTCCACGTCCGTCGAGCGCGGCATCGTCGCCGTCGGCTACCCCAAGACCCCGCGCTCCAACGTCAACGATCCCGCCGGCCTGCTGAGCCAGAAGACCGCCGACATCGCCCAGAAGCACGGCGTCACCGTCAAACGCCGCACCCGCCGCAGCAACACCACCGTCAACATCCTGGAGTGGAACGGCAGCAAGGTGGAGCGCGTCATGCTCGAGCTCGTCGTCGAGTGCGACACCGAACGCTTCATCGCGTTCCTCAAAGACCTCGAAGCACTCCCCGACATCACCACGATCTCCTCGCTCCGGCTCAACAAGGTCAACGAGACGGGCGTCTCACTCGCCGACAGCACAACGATGCAGATCACCCTCGTCCCCGAGATGTGGATCGTCGCTCGCTCGGGTGGAGGTGGTGGGGGCGCATCCGAGCCCGAGCCGGAACCGGCGCCCGCCCGCTCATCTCCTTCCGACGTTCCCGCCGCTCCTGCCGCGGCTCCAGAGCACGAGGGGGTGACCCAGTGAGCGCCGCACCCGTCGCATCCGCGCAAGCAGCCGCGCCAGTAGCAAAGGCGATCCCGCCCAAGGCGTTCGTCGCTGCTTCGCTGGGCTTTGTCGCGCTCACGGCCGTGGTCCTCGGCTCGGTCTACACGCCGCTGCTGAGCCTGGTCTTCGCGCCGGCACCGCCGGCCGTTGAGCCGGTCTCCGATTCCAAAATCAAGGTCCGCGAGCATGAGTTCGCCGACCGCCTCGCCTCCGCGGGCGACAAGGTCATCAAGCGCAGCCCGTTCCATCCGCCGGTCGTCAAAGAGGATCCCGAACCTCCCGTTCCCAAGACCTACGGCGGCCCGACGATCATCGGCGTCGCCGGCGGCGCCGTCTATTTCAACGACTATTCCGCTCCCTCCAGCGTCAAGCGCGTCAACCTCGGTGAGACCGACGGCGACGTCACTGTCATCAAGATCGACGCCCCCTGGAGCGTCACCCTCGGCTGGAAGGGCGGCGAGTTCGTCGTCCCCATGCTCGACCGCCAGCCCGTCAAGTTCGACGCTAACACCACCGTCAAGGACATGCTCTTCCAGACCACGCCAGCCGCAGCCGAACCCGAACGCCAGCGCGATCGCCCGCGCCGTTCGTCACGCAACTAAACCGTCTATCACACACTGACCCAAGCACTCACCGCTCGCGCGCGGGAGCCATCGGCGCGAGCAGACCACGTTTCGAGCAAGGAGCCGCCGTGCCGACCCCCGTTAGCCAAGCCTCGCTGCTGTTCGCCATCGCCGGCCTCGCCGTCGCCCTCTCCGCGCAGCAACCCACGCCCGCTCCCACACCCGCACCCGCGCCGACCCCCGCGCCGGCGACGCAGCCCGCTGAGGCTCCTGCGCCGAGCAATCAGACCCCCGCGACCCAACCTCCCACGACCGACAAGCCGGCCAACCCCGCCGCGCCGACGCCCGGCGCGGCAGGAGGGAACGAGCAGCCCGTCACCACGCCCGCCGCGGGCAATACCCCGACCACGCAGCCGGCTGCGGCCACTCAGACTGCCACCGACGCACAAGGTCGGCGCGTCGGCGCCAACAGCACCGACACCGTCCTGGCGTTCCCCAAGGCGACTGTCGAGCAGCTCATTCCCTTCATCGTCGAGAGCACCGGCAAAGTCGTCCTGCCGAGCCAGACCGTGCTGCAGATCCGCATCACCGTCGTCAACGACAAGCCGATCCCCCGCGCTCAGGCGCTCGATCTTGTCTTCTTCGCCCTTCAGCAGGCGGGCGTCGCGGTGATTGAGAAGGAGCACTACATCCAGCTCGTCGATCAGGCCAAGGTCACCCAGACCACGCCGATCCCCGTTCTGGGCGCAGACACCCGCGTCGCGGGCCGGACTGATCTGGGCTCCATGTATCAGAAGGTCTTTGCGCTCAAGCACGCTTCCGCGTCGAGCGTCGCCGACATCATCAAGGGGAGCGTCCCTGAGAACGCCGGCATCAACGCCGACAACGACGGCAACAAGGTCATCGTCACGACCTATATCGCCGCGCTGCAGCGCGTCGAGCTCATCATCGACGAGCTCGACCGCCCGCCGGCCGACCTTCCCAAGAGCGAGACCTTCCACCTCGTCAACGCGAATCCCGACGAGGTTTCAGGCTGGATCACCCAGCTCTTCAGCGACACCTCCAGCAACGCCAACCGTCGCAACAACCAAGGCGGTGGCGGGAACCAAGGCGGTGGCGGTGGGCGCTTCCAGCCCGGTGGCGGCGGGCCCAACGGCCAGCGCCCCGGCGGCGGCGGCCAGCCCGGTCAGCCCACCGGCGACGCCGGCTCGGGCGCGCGCGCCCAGGCCACGCCCACATCGTCCATCCTCCGCGTCACCAGCAACAAGATGCAGAACTCGATCACCGTGGTGGCCGAGGGGAACATCCTTGAGCTGATCCGCAAGCAGGTGGCCGAGTGGGACCGCGAGCTCCCCATCACCCACGTCTTTGTCCCCAAGGTCTACCAGCTCAAGTACCAGGATCCCGTCAAGATGCGGGCCGCGCTTGAGGGCATCCTCGGAAGCGGCACAACGGGCGTCAACGGCGGTGGCGGCGGAAACAACCGTGCAACGTCGACCGCCCTCTCCAACCAGTACACCTTCCAGCCCCTCACTGACTCAGGCCGCCTCATCGTCGCCGGCAAGACCGAGGACAGCCTCAAGGTCATCGACGAGCTGATCGCCAAGCTCGACCAGCCGATGACTTCCGGCCTCCCCGAGATCATCGAGCTCAAGCACGTCCAGGCCGAGGACCTCGCCGAACAGCTCAACGCGCTGCTCGCTCAGGAAGGCACCTTCGCCCGCATCCGCCGCGTCCCCACCGACCTGAGCACCGGCGGCAGCGCCATGCTTCCCCCTTCAGCCAGGAGTTCTCGACGTCATCCGACGGCGGCTTCACCCAGAGCACCTCCAACCAGGACTGGATGGACTTCTGGTGGCAGCGAGCTCGCGTCGCCACCGACAACTTCGGCGTCAGCAACCTCGTCGCCAAGGCTCGCATCGTCCCCATCACCAAGCGCAACTCCATCATGGTGCTCGCGCCGCTCGAGTACAAGGAATCGCTCCGCAAGCTCATCGACATGCTCGACAAGCCCGGACGCCAGGTGCTCATCGCCGCCGTCGTCGCCGAGATCAGCACCGAGGGCTTCCTCTCCCTCGGCCTGCGCATCAGCAACTCGCCCATCAACCCCACCAACCCCGACTACGCCATCTCCGCCGGACCCAGCGGCACCAACACCAACACGATCACGGGCACCAAGAACGACTTCCTCCCCGGCCTCTTCGACACCAGCGTGCTCAACGTCGGCACCAACGTCTACGCCCTCCTGCAGGCTCTCGCTCAGGACACCCGCGTCAACATCCTGTCCGAGCCCAAGATCTTCACCGGCGATAACCAGGAAGCCGACTTCTTCGACGGCCAGGACATCCCCTTCATCACCGAGAGCCAGCCCAACACCGTCGGCAACGTCGTCAACTCCTTCGACTACCGCGCCGTCGGCATCAACCTCCGCGTTCGTCCCCGCATCACCCCCGAGCGAAACGTCGACCTCAAGGTCAACCTCGAGCTCTCCAGCATCGTCCCCGGCCAGACCCTCTTCGGCGGCGCCATCGTCGACCGCCGCCAGACCAGCACCCAGCTCATCGTGCAGGACGGCCAGACCGTCATCGTCAGCGGCATCCTCCGCTCCGAAGACTCCGACATCGTCCGCAAGGTGCCGCTGCTGGGCGACATCCCCATCATCGGCGAGGCCTTCAAGAACCGCGAGCGCACGACCACCAACACCGAGCTGCTCGCCTTCATCACGCCGCTGGTCGTCAACAATCAGGAAGACTCAGACCGCGTCAACGAAGGCCCGCGCCGTCGCCTCGACCAGCTCCGCAAGGAACTCCGGCTCGAGAACTCACCCAGCGACACCATCGACATGGGCCCCGCGCCCAGCACCGCGCCCAAGCAGTTCCTCAAGCCCCACCCTGAGGACGCACCGCCCACGACGACCACGCCCGCTACGTCTGGCACGCCCGCTACGCCCGGCAAGTAAGCCGGAACACGCCCGAAACCCGTCTCGTACCATCACCCATGCGCGCACGCACACCACACACGCTGCTGACCATCGCGGCGGCGGGGGCGGCGCTCGCCCTCTCTGCTTGCGTTACCGAGACTGTCCCGCTCAGCTCGGCAAATAAACCTGCCAACACGCTGAAGAACGACCCATCCAAGCCGTACGCCGGTGGGCCGCTCAACACCTCGGGCACCGGGCCCGGCAACGTCGCCGCCGCGGGGCCGGCCGGAACCACCGTCAACACGCACGTCGCCGCGGCCATCAAGCCGCTCGGATCGATCACTTACGACGGGCTCACGCTCCCGCTCATCACGCCCGATGGCAAGTGGATTGTCACGCAAATCGGGCCCGTGCCTGCCTGGGAAGCGGTGCTCGCTGAACCGGGCGCAACGCCCCAGCTCGGCGCATCCATTCGCGTCTTCCGCGTCATCGACGCCCCCCCCTCTCCCCCTCTCCCCCCGCTCCGGTCGCTGCTCCCGCGCCCGCCGGTGCGACCCCGAACCCCGCGCCCACCTCCGCGCTTCAGTTGGTCGATTGGGATCCAGCTGCGCAGGAGCAGCCGGATCAGCCATCGCTCGATCAGCCTCCATCACCCACCGCCGGCCTGTTGCTGGGCCGGTGCGCGGGAGTGAGCGCCGATGGCGCCAATCCCTGGGTGCTCGTCGAACGCCCCAACCCCGACGGGTCCCGTTGGATTGGGCGTCTCAGCCTGACCGACGCCACGATCGACTGGCTCGTGCAGGGGACCGACGTCAACGCGCAGGCCCTCCTGCTGCGCGACGGAACGCTCGTGTACTCCCGTCGTAAGCCGGATCAGAGCACGACCGAGCTCGTGTTGCGGTCGCCCGGAGCCGGGAATGGTCAGGCTGACCATGCCTTGCCAGGGGGCCGAGCCCCCTCAAACGAGCGGGTTGTTCGGCGCGACGGTTGGAAATACTGCCAGGCGATCGCCACCCCCGACCAGTCGATGGTCGCCGTCATCGCCATCAGTGCCGATGACACGCAGCTCCTGGCGTTCAGCACCACGCAGAAAGACCAGACGGGAGCTCCTTTGCTCCTCTCCCGTTACGCCATGGGGTCCGTCGGCGCGGCCGCCGCGTTCCAGTCCGTCACCTCGGTTGAGGCGTGCCCGCCCGATGTGGAATCCGGCCTGCGGTCCTCGTTCCTGATGATCAATGCGGAACGGAAACGGCTTGCATTGTGGGAGCCCACCAAAGGTGGGGGGGCGGTTCCTGCCGGCTTGCAGGCAGGAAATGCCGGTATTACCGGACCGAACTCCCCGGCGGCAATCGGGGCCATGTCGCTCCTTCCGGCTGGCGCCGCGGCTGGTGTTCGGACACACTCCCCAGTTGCATCGGGACTTGTCCTGGCGAGCGCTCGCGGGATGGATTTCTGGGTTCCCGGCAGTGTTGCGGCGCGCCTGATTTCGGGTGCGTACATCCCCCGATCCTTTGGCGGTCGGGACGGCACTCGGTTGATCTGCTTTAGCCCGCGCGGGGTCGGCGGTGCCGACGCTGGACGTGGCCGGAGTGGAGCTGGTCGCGCCGAAGCAGTGAAAAACGGCTTGTTTTGATGGGTTTTTTGAGTAGTGGGCTAACGCCGCTGCGCGTTCTGCGTGGAGCGGGGAGGGGAAATCCCCATGCGGAGTTGACCCGTGTGAAGCTGGGATATTTACAGATTCCTCGCTTGGTCTACATCGTTTTTTCGGGGCTTTTGAACGCAGAAACCTTGACAGGTCTGAGAGCGTCAAGTATGTTGTTCCCGTCGTCGTATTTTGCTTCCGCGTCGTTCTATTTACAAAGTGGTAGGAAGAAGGAGAAGCACGTGAACAAGATCGTTCTGTCTAGCATCGTCGCCGCTGCCGGCATCGCCGCCTCGGCCAACGCCCAGACCTCTGGCGCGTACACGTTCGAATTCCGCCTCATCCCGGACGGCGCCACCGGCGCTCCGACCGGCCCGGGCACCGCGTACAACATCGGCAACCCCGCTGCTGTCTCGGCCACCCGTATCGGCTTCTGGATCCAGGCTCGCGTCAGCCAGACGGCGAACGAGAACTGGGGCATCGTCCGCGCTTCGTCGCCGACCGGCGGCACCGCTGCGTCGTTCATCTCGGTCAACGACCCGGCTGGCGCTTCGCTGCTCACCCGTGGCTCGGTGAACTCGAACAACAGCAACTTCGGCCGTGGCTCGGGCTACCGCAACGGCGGCCCCGCCAACGGTGCGCCGGGCTCGCTGCGCGACGGCAACGCCGTCGGCAGCGCTCCCTTCCCGGGCGGCGCTGGCAACGAGAACGGTGCGCTTGACAACGGTGGCGCCGGCGCGATCACGACCCGCGTGTACGCGTTCGACTCCTACGTCGGCCCGACCCGCACCGCGGCCAACCCCGACGAGCCCAGCCAGCCCTGGAACGTGAACGGCGCCGGCGGCGCTGGTTCGCCGGTCGCTGCTGGTGCGTTCTCCCCCTGGGCCAGCCTCTACCGCGTCTGGATCGACATCACGGACTTCAACACCACCCGTGACGTCGTGGTCAACGCTTCGGCTCTTCTGAACGGCGCTATCCAGGCCGCTCCGAACGATGCCAGCCAGCAGACCTGGGCCATGCAGATCGCGGTTGACAACGGCGTCGTTGCCAACGCGTCCTACACGTTCCACATCCCCGGCGTCCCGACCCCGGGCGCTGCTGCGGTCCTCGGCCTCGGTGGCCTGGCCGCGATGCGTCGCCGTCGCTAATCCCTCACGGGATTACGGCTGCAACACAGCGTAAATTCGACAAGGGCCCTGCTCCGACAGGGCCCTTGTTCTTTTGCTGTGCGTGCTTCACGGCCGTTCTTCTAGCCGCTCAGATGCTGATTCATCGTCAGGGTTTTCGCGGCAATCCGTGTCGAACGCCGCGCCCGTTGCTCTGCGCATTGGGTGAATCCCCTGTCGTTCACTTCGTGGATGCGTAAAGCTGGGGGCTTCACAACCCCAAGTAGGGGCGGCGATTGTCAGGGGCTGGTCAAAGTGGGTCGGTTTGGATGAAAATGCGTTTACGGCGGCTTGCACGGGCCTGTAACGGGTTGTATGGTTTCGCCGTGTGTATGGCCTGCCGCTGTGGCGGGTCGCGAGGTTAGAGAGTCCGCGAGGACGAGGGAGAATCCCGTGAAGAACGTTTGCGTTGCCGCCGCTATGGCGGTCGTTGGTTCATCGTGCAGCCTGTTCGCCCAGACCCAGACGGCCGACCCGGCCGGCTACCACTTCGAGTTCCGCATCATCGCTGACGGCGATGCCGGCGCTCCGACGGGCAGCTACCCCCAGTTCACCCGTTCGGCCACCGCCACCCAGATCGGTTTCTGGATCCAGGCCCGTGTCGTGCAGACCGCCAACGAGAACTGGGGCATCACCCGCGTCTCGCCCCCGGCTGCGCCCGAGACCTCCATGCTGTCCGTCACCGACCCCGTCGGCTCGACGCTGCAGCGCGGCCTGGTCGTCGCGGCCAACGCCCCTCAGCTCTTCTACGGCCGTCCGGGCACGTACCGCAACGGCGGTCCGGCGACGAACGCGACCGGCAACGACGCGGGCGCCGCGGCGTTCCCCGGCATCACCAACAACCAGAACGGTGCGATCGACTCCAACGGCACCCGCATCTTCAGCTTCGACTCCTACGTCGGCTCGACCCGCAACCCCAACTCTGACGAGGACGGGAACATGGGCGGCAACCCCTGGCGCGTCAACGGCGCTTCGAACGCCGGCAGCCTCGCCGCTGGTACGCCCATCCCCTCCGACGGCGTGACCTACTCGCCGTGGGCCAGCGTCTACCGCTTCATGGTCCTGCCGACCAACGTGAACTCGCAGCGCACCATCACGCTCGACGCGTTCGCGATGATCAACGGCGCCCTGAGCGTCCACCCGACCGACGCCAGCGCGACGCAGTACGCGATGGAAGTCGGCCCGGGCCGCAACATGGCGACTAACTACTCGTTCACCTGGGGCGTCGTTCCGACCCCGGGCGCTGCGGCTCTGCTGGGCGTCGGCGCTCTGGCCGCCGGCCGTCGCCGTCGCTAAGTTCTGATCTGTGATATCAACCTTCAGCCCCCCGCCTTTGGCGGGGGGCTGTTGTTTTTGTGCCCGGAAATCAGACACTTTTTGATTGATGATGTTGTGTGCGTCGAGGACGAGGTGAGGCTTCGTTCTTTGCAGTGAGGGGCGATGTGCGATGGCCGGCCCCTTACGGGGCTCGGCTCTTATGGTTGCTGTTGTCGTGCGGCGCGTGCGTCAGTAGCGAGGGACGCTTGGGTCGATGGCCGCGGACCAGGCGTCGATGCCGCCGGCGAGTGACTTGACGTTGGTGAAGCCGAGCGCGCGGAGCGCGGCGGTGGTGCGGAGCGAGCGCATGCCGTGGTGGCAGTAGACCACGATCGGGCGCGAGCGGTCGCCTTGATCGTCTTCCAGCTCGTCTGCGCGGCGTTCGATCTGGCCCATCTCGATGTGGGCTGCTCCCGGCAGGCGGTTGAGGGCGAACTCGTCATCGCGCCGGCAGTCGAGCAGCACGGTGCCGCGCGCGAGCCCCGCCTTCAGAGCGTCGGCGAGTGCGCGGGGAGTCACCTCCCAGTCGGCCTTGAACGCGTAGCCGGCGGGCAGCCCGGTTGAGTGATCGATCGCGCCGCTCACTTGGGCTGCTCCTGGGTGCTTGGCTCAGTAGTCGGGGCCGCTGAGGCCGGTGCAGTGGGAGCTGCGGGCGGGTTGCCGGGCGCGGGGTTGCCGAGCGGGTAGGCCTTGCCGGGCGGCATGCGGTCGACGGGGATCATCGGGCCGCGGACTGGCGCGATGGGCGAATGGAAGATCGCCCTCGGGATCATGAGGAACATGTCAGCGACGGCCTGAAGCGGCATGACGATGCCTTCGAGCGATTGCGCGGGGCCCGAGTCGCCCGTCACGCTCTCGCCGGCCGTTTCGTCGGTCGGATACTCGTCGCGCTGGACGGCCGAGGCCTTGGCGAACTGCACGGGGTCGGATCGGTAGGTCGGCTGGTGGACCGAGTCGCGCTGGGGGACGGAGACGTCGGTCCGCGGCCAGTGGGAGCGGTCGAGTCCGGTGAGAGAGGGGGCGTCGGGCTGGGTGTAGGTGGGGGCGCTTGTGGTGATGGCCGACGGGTCGAGCGGCTCGCCGGTGGAGAACACAGCCTGGTCGTTCTCGGTGGAGACGCAACCGGCGAGGAGGGCGGTCGCGAGCAGCAGGCTGAGGGCCGGGCGGGTCATGGGGAACGGTAGACGCCGGTGGGGGCCGTGGGTTGTGGGTGTCGCGGGCTCCAGCTCTGAACGGCTTGGGAGCCGTGCCGCGTTCGGGCGTCACGCCGCGGTCCCAGTTTGTTCGTTGCAGGGAGCACAACGCACGACAGTCGGGCCGCCGAGAGAAGTAACCGGCACCATTTCTGACACCTCACGGCGCTGTCGGGCAGCGCTGCCTCCCGCCTGTAGTGGCACGGTTGGGCCGCTCACTCGAGTTTGAAAGCGGTAGTGCCGCACCTCGCGGCCTCCACACCTTGACGCTGCGCGTCGAAGGTGTGGCACATTCGGTGCGGTCTCAGTCGTCGTTGCCCGGTTTGAGGAGCTTGTCGATGACGGCGCGGCAGACGTCGCTGTCGTAGCCGCGGCGGGCGAGGAGGCCGTAGAGGCGTCGGCGTTTGGCGTCGGGGGTGAGGCGGTCGCTCATGCGTTTGACGCGTGCGCGGCCGAGAGTGAGGGCGTCTTCGAGGGCGTTACGTTCGCTGGCGGCTTTTGTGGAGGCTTTGGCGGCGGTGGCTCGGTCGATGCCTCGGGCGCGGAGTTTGGATTCGACCATGCGTCGGCCGGCGCGGCGGGATGCTGAGGCGGCGACGTTTGCGGCGTAGGCGGCATCGTCGATGAGGCCTTTGGCGGTGAGCTCGTCGGCGACTGTTGCGGCGATTTCGGGCGAGTGTTTCTTGCGGCGGAGGCGGTCGATGAGGCGCTGGCGGCTGATGGCGCGGGCACCGATCATGCGGAAGGCGTCGCGCCGCGCGAGGAAGAGGCCGGAGGCTTTGGCGGCTTTCGCGGCGAGCGCGGGCGTCCACGGGGTGCCGGGTTCGATGCCGAGGTCGGCGAGCGCCTGGTCGTTGAGCGTGGCGACTTTCTGCGTCTTCTCACCGGCGGCCTTCGCGTAGATTGCGCGGGCGCCGGTGCGTGACGGGTTGCTGATGCGCGTGACGACCAACGCTCACCCCTCTGAGAGTTCAACCTGCAGGCCGCTCAGTTCACCGAGGGCTTTTTGATCGCCGGCGCGGTGCGCAGCTTGCACGCCGGCGAGGGCGGTCTGTGCGCGCCGGTCAGGTCTCCCGCGGCCTGCTGTGCGCGGGCCTTGTGGAAGTAGGCGTAGCAGTACGCTGGGTCGGCCGCGAGCGTGCGGTCGTAGAACTCGATCGCCTTGGCGAAGTCGCCGGCTTTGCCGTGCTCCTGCGCGATGCCGTAGAGCACGAAGGTGTCGGCGGGGTCGAGGGCGAGGAGTTTTTCGAGTTTGGCGAGGCGGTCGGACACGGGCCATGGTAGGAAATCGCCAAAGCGCCAAATGGCCAAAGCGCTAAAGGAAACGGGAAAGGTCTCGGAATTGCACCGAGGACGGTTGCTTGAGGATCGCGTATCCTCGGCAGAGCGGGGCGTCCCGTTTTGTTTGGCGCTTTGGCGATTTGGAATTTGGCGATTTGGAGTTCCCCATGTCCCACGGTGTAAAGAAGCTCGGCGTGCTCGGTGCTGGTCAGATGGGCGGCGGGATCGCGCAGATCGCGGCCGTCGCGGGGATCTCGGTGACGGTGTTCGACTCGTTCCCGGGCGCGACGGACAAGTGCAAGGGCGTGCACAAGAAGAGCCTGGGCAAGTTCGTCGAGAAAGGGAAGATGAGCCAGGGGGACATGGACGCGGCGCTCGGTCGCGTGTCGTTTGTCGACAAGATCGAGAACCTCACCGGGTGCGACTGGATCGTCGAGGCGGTCGTCGAGGACGCGAAGGTGAAGAAGGACCTGTTCACCAAGCTCGCGGCGATGTACCCCGATCCGAACGTCGTGCTGGCGACCAACACCAGCAGCATCAGCATCACGGAGATCGCGACGGCGGCGGGCGCGACTGCGAACCGCGTGGTGGGCATGCACTTCTTCAACCCGGTGCCGCTGATGCAGCTTGTCGAGGTCATCCCCGCGGTGCAGACGGACAATGCGGTCGTCGAGCGGACTGTCGCGCTCGCGACGGCGCTGGGGAAGACGCCGCTGAAGGCGAACGACCGAGCTGGGTTCGTCAGCAACCGCGTGCTGATGCCGATGATCAACGAGGCGTTCTACGCGTGGATGGAGGGCGTCGCCGAGCCGGAGGCGATCGACGGGATCATGAAGCTGGGCTGCAACTTCCCGATGGGTCCGCTGCGCCTGGCCGACTACATCGGGCTCGACACGTGCGTGAACATCATGAACGTGCTGGCCGACGGATTGAACAACGACCGGTATCGCGCGTGCCCGCTGCTGAAGCAACTGGTGGCCGCGGGGCGCGTGGGTGACAAGGCCGGGCACGGCGTGTACAAGCTGCCGGCGAAGTGATCAGGGGTGAGGGGGCGGCGGTGGCTGCCTCGATAGAGGAACGCCATGCTGAGAGTATTTCGGTTTCGGATTCACCGGACGTTTCCTGAGCTTGATGGGATTCCCGACGATGCGCAGCGGGCGATTGTCGGCCGCGCTTTGCAGGGCGCGGCGCGGGACGGTTTCTGCGAGTGTCAGCGCGGTGGACGTTGAGCATGCTGGCGGGCCTGGTTGCCGGGTCGGTGGCGCTCGCGTTCTTCGCGTGGTCGCTCTATCGGTCGTACGGATGGCCGTTTGGTCGGACGCTGCGTGAAGTGATCGATGAGTGGGAATGGGGGTGGCCGAGGCTGGTGGGATGGCCGCAGGTGTTGATGGCGGTGGTTGCGGCGGCGGCTGTGTTCTGGTTGGCTTTGCGGCTTTTGTCGCGCTCGGCGTTCCGTCGGGTGCTGCGGGCGCCGCGGGCTGTGCGACTTTTGTGGATACAGGATCTCGGGGCTCGCTGTGAACGAGGCGGGGTGCGTGCGGTGCCCAGAGTGCAGTCGCGAGAGCCGGGTTGTGGCGGAGTGGGGAGAGTCGAGCGGCGGGGTGTTTGTGCCGCGGACGGGGCTGAAGCCGCCGCGGTACTGGACGCGGCGGCGGGTGGTTGAGTGGGGGGTGTCGCTGATGGTGAGGGCGGGCGTTGTTGCGGTGGTTGTGTTCGCGCCGGCGGTGATGCGTCATTGTCGGGTGACGAGTGATGCGCGTGCGGCGGCGAAGGAGTTCGTGACCATCGAGCGGTTCCGTTTGATCCAGCCTGCATCGAAGGCGCAGCCGGGGTGGCCCAATGCAGCGGAGACAATCAAGGCGATCCGCGTGCTGCTGCGCTCCCAGGAGGTGCGCGTGAAGCAGAGCGATCCGGCGCTTACTCAGGCCGTGTTTGAGCCTGCATTGCTGCTGCCGACGATTCGCGAACTCAATGAAGAGGAGACGCTGAATGCGAGGTTCAGCGCGCAGGTACTCGACGGCTGGCTTGCCGCCCGCGGGCTTGAGCAATTGCGGACGCTTGGCGGGCCGATCGACTTCTCGTTTGTGCCGACGACGGACAAGGACGGGGTTGTGATCAGCTTTGACTCGTCAGAGCAGGCGAACTCGCGGCTGGTCGCCCGTCTTTGCCGCGCGATGGAGTGGCGTGCTCTTCGGGCGGGGGACGTCAAGGCGTGGCGAGTGGCGGCGATGGCTCACGTTGGCGCGGCGTGTGCAGCTGGTCAGAGTCCGACAATGATGGGCAGGCTCACGATGAAGGGGATCGAATGGAACCTGTTGAACGGCGTGCAGGAGCGGCTGTTTGAAGTTCGGCTGCTGCCGGCGGGCGACAAGGACGTGCTTGCGTGGCTCGACGCCGTGGACGCCGTGCTGACGCGGCGGGAGAACGGGGCAGTTCCCGTGTGGGCGGCTCTTGACGGAGAGCGCGTGTCGATGCAGTATGAGGTTGCGAAGATCTTTGCCGATCCGTCGAAAATCGAGCGTCGGCTTGCCCGCGAAGCGAAGAACGCTCCCATTCTCGAAGGCCGGGTCGGGCGGTTTGCGGAGAACCGGGCTGCGGTCGATGCGTTGTATGACTCCATCGTCGAGGCGTCGAAGAAGGCACCGGCCGAACAGTCGCGAGCGCTGGGAGAGGAGTTCACGACGGACCTGCAGGTGGTGAAGGAACTGGCGCCTGCGGTGGGGAAATTCCTGCGCAGCGAAGACGCAGGCGAGCAGTATCGGATCGCTGTCGCGACGATGGTGGCGCTTGAGCGCCATCGGCAGATGACCGGTACTTTTCCCGCGACGCTTGCGGAACTGAGTACGCCACCGATTGTTGGGATGAGTGAGGACCGGTTTGCGCCGGGGAAGAAGCTCTGCTATCGGCCGATCGTTCATGCCGACGGCCGGCCGTGGTACGTGCTGTACAGCGTGGGGCTGGATGGGAGGGACGACGGCGGCGCAGGAACGCCGGTCGTCGCCGATGCGTTTTATCCGGGAGGGAAGGGGAAGGACGCGGTGTACAGCGTTCCGGAGCCGTAAGCGCGTTGCGTCGGCGTCGTGTTTTGGCAACTGCATACGCGCTGTTCGATTGTGATGAATTTGGGTGTTGGGGCGAGCGCGGACGCAGCGTGCGCCAATCACCTCTCGACGCCCGGCGGGCGTCACGGGAGGTCGTGATGCTGTTGATGCTGACGGCGGTGGCGTTGCTGGCGTGCGAGCCGGAAACGCCGGTTCGATATTGCGACTCGCTGATTGTTGAGCAGACACGGTCGGCGATCGGCTGTGTGCGTGCAGTTGCGGCTGGGATGCCGAAGTCCGGCTCTGTCGTGTACGAGGGGACGGTGAAGATCGAGGGGCACCTGATGCGCCCGGGGATGACGTATCAGCGACCGGTGCGGCTGGAGGTGTCGTTCGACACCGGGGCGGGATCGATACGTGTGTGCGAGTCGGTGGGCAGTGGTCGCTCGTTGAGTGTCGAGACGGTGGTGCTGCGGAATGGCCGAGTTGCCAAGCAGGAACGCGCCGGTGCGCCGTTTCGCGAATTGATTGACGAGCGAGCGGATGAATGGGCCGCTGCGACGGGGTGGTTTCCTTCACTTGTTGCTGGCGAAGCGTTGAAGGCCGCGCCGTCGTGCCGGCTGGGAGCAGGCGTGAGTGCCGACGGTGGTTTGCTGACGCCGGTTTCGTTCAGCGATGGGAATGCGCGGGCGTGCACGTTGTTGCTGGGTGACAAGGATCGGCCCGTGCGGGTCGAGCGGCTGGTGGCGGATGATCGGTTGGGGGATGTGTGCAACTGGACGAGCTTTGCCGATTGGCAGGAGCGGGACAGTGGGGTGGTTCCGGCGCGTCTTTCGCGGTTTCAGGTGGTGAAGGACGCGACGCTTCGGTATGAACTGTCGCTCGCTTCGTTCGACGGAGCGCCGCCGGCCGCGGGCATGTTTGATGTACCGGCCGAGCATCGAGGGACAGTGGCGGATTGGGGCGTGGAGCGGCAGGAGGGCGGCGCAATTGTTGAGGTCGGCAAAGGCCTTTGGGAAGTGGATGTAGAGTCAGCCGACTCGCGCGTGCTGGTCATCGAGCGGAAGGACGATCTGGTCGTGCTCGAAGCGCCGGCGAACGACGCGGTGTGCAGGGGGATTCTCGAGCGTCTGTGTGTGAAGTTCCCGAGTAAGCCGGTCGGGGTTGTCGCGGTTGGGCATCATCACCCGGCGTCATCGGGCGGCGTGCGGGCGTTCGCTGCGGCAGGAGCGACGGTTGTTGTGCCACGGGCGATGGAGTCGTTCATTCGTGAAGCGTTGAGCCGGCCGGTGTCGCTCGGCGGGCCCGTGCTTGCTGAGCGGGATGTGAAGGTGGACGTATTCGACGGAGAGCGGATGCTGGGTGAAGGAGAGACAGCGGTGCGGCTTGTCGACATCGGTGAGCGCTCGCGCACGCGTTCAGCTATGTGGTGTTCTTTCTCCCGGGTTCGGGCGTGCTGTTTGAGGGGGATCTTGGGTACTTTCCGACCGATGGTCCTGGGCACGCTGGAGTACGGATCGAAGGGCTGGCGGGAGAGATGGAGCGAGGAGGGATTCAACCGTCGCGGCTTGTGCAGGCGTGGCCGCTGAAGGGGGTGCGTCGCGAAGTCCCGTGGAAAGAAGTTGTTGAGGCAGCGGCTCGCCAGCGCGAGAAACCCGCTCGCTGAATGTGAACGGTGAATTGATGAGTTGGTAGACTCGCCGGATGCGGTTCTTTCGGTGGAGAGCTTGGCGTGCCGTTCCTGCGCTTGATCCGCTGACGCCTGAGCGGGCGAAGGCGTTTGTCAAGACGACCAAAAACCTGCGGAACTGGCGAGCGGCGCGGTGGTGGTTTACCGCGTTTGTGTTCTTCCCGGCGATGTGGCTTTGGATCGGCGCGATCTGGCTGACGGCTCATTGGGCGGGGAGGAGCGGCGACGACTGGCTGGACGGGCGCGGCATCTCGAAGGCGATGTACGTCGTGATGGTGGTCTCGTTCTTTATCGTGCCGATCGTGTCGTGTTGGGTCGTTCACCGCTGGTTTGTGCTGCAGGCGGTGCGTTCGGCGCTCACGCGGCGTGCGCGGTGTGAGAAGTGCGGGTACACGCTGACGGGTCTGCCGCTTGGAGACGGCGACGTGGTGAAGTGCTCGGAGTGCGGGCGCGAGTCCGTGGCTGAGCGCGGGTTGAGCGAGGTGCGTGAGGATGGCGGGCGAGCGGTGTTTGACCCGCCGGCACGGTCGTTCAAGTGGCAGATGAGCCGCAAGAGCGTGCGGAAGTGGGGGATCCGCGCGGCCGCGGCGGTTGTGCTGGTGGTCGTCGGGCTGGCGGGTTGGTGGGGGTGGCTGGAGTGGACGCTGCGACGGGATGCGCGGCTGGCGGCGGCGGATCGGACGGGCGTGACGCCGCTGCGGCAAATGTGGCTGGACCTGCAGCCGGCGGGTTCGACGCCGGATGATTCGAACGCGTGGAACGAGTTCCAGCGGTCGCTCGCGCTTGTGACGAAGGCGAACCAGTCGGTGTGGGATAAGCCGCCCTCGCACTCCGATCCGTATGCGCAGCCGCCATCGCCACCGGATTACGGCGAGGTCGGCGAGCCGTTTGGAACGACGGCATTGGAATGGAAGGCGGGGGTGGACCTGGCGGAGAAGATGCTGCCGGCGCTGCAGGACGGCGGTGTGTTCGAGGCGTGGCGGACGATGCGGCGTGCGCCGCGCCGTGAGGAGAATCTCTCGCTTCCGCCGGGTCAGGTGGCGGCTGCGCTGCTCAGTCCCGAGCTCAAGCAGCTTCGTGAGGTTGCGCGGATGAACAAGGCGCGCATGGCGGTGGCGATGCGGGAGGGTCGGCGCGAGGAGTTCTGCGATGCGCTCGCTACGTGCACGGCGCTGGCGGGGATGAGCGCGGAGTATCCGAGCTACTACGGCGGGATGGTGGCGTGTGTGATCGACGGCATCGGCTTCAGCCAGGTGCGGCGGGTGCTGTTCAAGCATCCGTCGAAGGAGTGGCTCGACGGGATCGAGGAAGCGATGCGGCCGGATCGGCCGCGGCCCGCACCGGCGTACAGCTTTGAAGCGGACCGCGAGGCGATGCTGGACTCGGTGGCGGGCGTGTTCGCCGAGGCCAAGTGGGTTAAGCGGATGCGGTGGGAGTCGGTGTTCGGTGACAAAAAGGAGGTCAAGCGGGCGGTGGGGAGCTATGAGTCGAACCGGACATTGCTTGACGAGTACCTTACGTCGCAAGTGAAGCGGATGGGGTACGAGCGCTTTGAGCGCCCGCCCGTTGTCAAGATCGATACCGAGACCGCCGTTATGCATCTGTTGATGCCTTCGTCTGAGAAGGCGGTCAACATGATGGACCAGATCGAGCTCGAGCGGCGCGGGCTGCGCGTGATGATCGCGATCGAGCGGTACCGGCTGGAGCACGGGAGCGTGCCGGAAAGGCTGGACCAACTGGCGCCGGGGTTGCTGAAATCAGTGCCGCGGGATGCGTGGAGCGGCAAGCCGCTGTGCTATCGGCGGTTGTCGAAAGAGGAGATGGCGGCGGACCGGTACCGGCGCGAGTATCTGTTGTGGTCTGTGGGCGCTGACGGGCTGGACAACAACGGGAACGCGTCCGCGTTCGGCTCGGAGCAGTACCAGATCCTGTTCTCGAATCAGTTCGTCGGCTTCGACTTTGTGATCAACGATCCGACGTCGTAACGGTTCAGAAGGACAGCAACAGTCCGGCGAGCGTGGCGGCGCCCGCGGCGGTGGCGGCCATGTACCACCAGATGTGGCGTCGCAGGGCTGCGTTGCCGAGCACGCAGACGATGCCGAATTTGAAGAGCGTGTTGGAGGCGATGGCGATCAGCACTGCGGCGGAGGCTTGTGCGGCGGGCATTGATCCGCTGTGCGCTTGCTTGCCGACGGTGAGGGTGATGGCGTCGAGGTCTGTGAGGCCGGAGAGGGCTGCGACGCCGATGGTGCCGCGCTGGCCCCAGTAATGGGTGGCGGCGGCGGTGGCGAGTGAGACGATCGCGAAGAGCGCGGCGAAGAAGAGGGCGTTCTTCAACTGTGACGGGTTGCTGACGTTGTTGATCTCGGTTTTCTGACGGCGGCAGGCGAGCAGGATGAGGCCGCTCATGAGGGCGGAGAGGACGAACATGACGCCGAGCGGCCAGGCGAGCGAAGTCCAGATTGAGGGCGCGATCACGGCGAGCTCGACGGCGACGCGCGGGTAGAGGACGGTGCTGGCAAGGGCGATGGCCGCGGCGGCGGGGGCGGCCGAGTTCGGCTGAGACTTGGCGGCGCGCGAGTAGGAGACAGTGGTTGCGGTGCTGGAGACGAGGCCGGCGAAGAGGCCGCCCAGAAGCATGCCGCGGCGCGGGCCGAGGATTCGGTGGGCGAGGTAGCCGGCGAGGCTGATGCCGACGACGAGGACGACCATGAACCAGACGTTGCGCGGGTTGAGGGCGTCGAAAGGGCCCATGTCCTTGTCGGGGAGGACGGGGAGGACGATGAGGCTGACGGCGACGAACTGCATGATGGCGCGGAGGTCTTCGTCGGTGAGCCAGGTGGCGAGGCGGTGGAGGCGGGTCTTGAGCTGGAGGAGCACGGCGCAGGCGGCGCCGATGATCACGGCGGCCGGGCGCTGGTCGAGTGTGACCAGTGCGCCGACGAGGAACATCAGGAGCATCGCGGCTTCGGTGGTGACGCCGGTGCCGCCGCCCCCCCTGCCATCGGTGCGGTTGATGTTGCCGACCCAGGCGACGGCGGCGATGGCGACAAGGCCCGCGGCGATCGGCCAGCCGCCGGCGGGCGCGGTGAGCAGGCCCGCAGCGGCGCCGAGCAGGGTGATGAGCGCGAAGGTGCGGACGCCTGCGATCGCCGAGCCGGCGTGCTGGCGCTGAAGGCCGACGAGCAAGCCGAGTCCAAGGGCGATGCCTAAGCCGAGGTACGGCTCGGGGATGGTCATGGAGGTAGGGTACCGCGGGCGTCTGGTACACTGGGCGGGTGCGGCTGATTACGCGCAAGTTGTGGCGAGCGTTTCCCGAGCTTGATCGCTTTGATGATGCGCAGTGCGCGCGGTTCGTGGCGGCGGCTGGGCGAGGCTGGTTGCACCGGGGGATCCGGTGGGGATTGATGGCTGTCACGTTCGTGTTGGGGTTTGCGCTGGTGCCGCTGCTCGCCGCGGGCGAGCACCTTTGCATCGAGCGTCGCTGGTGGAGCCGGTCGTACGTCGAGATGGTGTTCGGTCGGCCTTCGTGGATGAACGACCTGGTGTTTCTGGGGCTGGGGTTGGCCCTGCTGCTCTCGCTAGGAATGTTCGCCGGCGCGGTGACGCGCGACGTGATGCTGCGGTGGCGGGTGCGGCGGATCTTGCGTAAGCGAGGGCGGTGCGCCGGGTGCAACTACTTTCTGGGCGGATTGCCGGTGGGTGAGGACTTGCGGGTGACGTGTCCGGAGTGTGGATTCGTCACTGAAGTCGACGTGTCGCTGGGCGAGCTGCGGAAAGGTGACGATGGCGCGGTGCGGTTCGAGCCATCGGAGAAGACGATCAAAGCGAGCAACCCGTGGCTGACGCCGGCGCGGTTGTGGCGGTGGACTAAGCGGACCGCGTTCGTGATCGCGTTGATCGCGCTGGTGGCGGGCGTGGCGGCGGGTTGGAATGAGCTGCGTATCCGGCGGCAAGCGGAGCGGGCTGCGGCGGCGAAGCCGGGGGCGGCTGCGCTCAATGCGTTGGCGGAGCGGGTTCTGCCGAGCGAGCTTCCGGCTCAGCCGAGCGACGCGTACGAACTGATGAAGCCACTGCTGATGAAGATGGGGCAGGCGGAGCAGGCGGCGATGCCCGACGGCTTGCCGACGATCGAAGGCGTCAATATTTATGTGGACGGCACCGCTATCGCCACGCGGCCTGACCCGCAGGAGACGGAGCAGAACGCGAAAGAGCGGGCGATCAACCAGCAGGTGCAGCTCAAGGTGCTGGCGGAGTATCGCAAGGCCGGCGTGTTCGAGGATGCTCGCGCGCTGGCGAACGCGGATACGGCGATGGTGCAGGTGAAGATGGCGCAGGAAGACCTGCTGCTTACGCGGACGGCGCTTGGGAATCTGCAGATGTTCCGCCGGCTGGCGCGGTGGGAGGCGGCACGGATGCGGCTGGCGGTTGGAGGCGACGGGAGGGTGGATGATCCAGCGGAGTTTGCCGCGGCGCTGGATAACGTGCTGGGGTACGCGTATCTCTGCGAGCAGCAGCCGACGATGATCGGGCGGCTGGTGGCCGATGCGCTGGAGGCGCTGGCATACAGCGAGATTCGGGGTGCGCTGCAGGAGCGGCACGACGCGCGGTGGCTGGACGCAATGGAAGGTGTGCTGAAGAAACGGTCGCGTCATATGCCACGGGGGTTTGTGTTCGAGGCTGAGCGGTTGTTCAGCAAAGACGCCATCTGCTGGGTGTTTGCCGACCCGGGGATGACGCGCTGGGGGAGGTACACCCCGCGTTTGGCGACCGTGCTGAACTCGACGCTGGGGGTCTCGATCCAGGATGTGGAGGGGCGGCTGGGGACGTTGGAAGAGAACCTTGCGGCGGTCGATGCGTTGTACGACTGCGCGGTGCTCTACGCGCAGCAGGCTCGGATGAGCCGCACGCCGCAGCCGGCGCTGACGAGCGACTTGGTGCTGGTCAAGCAGTTGAACGCCGTCGTGCCCAACGCGTTCAACGCGTTCGACAAGGCGGAGATCGACCGCGTTGCGACGCCGCTGCTGATCGCGCTGGAGCGGTACCGGCTCGAGCACGGCTCCTATCCAGCGAAACTAGAAGAGCTTGCTCCGAAGTTCGTCGGATCTCTGCCGCTGGACCCGTGGACGAGCAAGCCGTTTGGGTACAAGCGGGTAGATTCGGCGGTGGATCCGCAGAAGCGCGGCTTCCTGCTCTACAGCTACGGGTCGGACTTGACGGACAACGGCGGGAACAGCGGGCAGTACGCATGGGAAGCGCTGCACGGGGCGGGGGCGAACGGGCTGGACATGATCATCAACGACGTGACTCGGTGAGTGGGCGCTGCAGAACGCCGGGCTTCGGTTACACTGGCGCGTGCGAACGCTATCGGCTCGACCGTGGCGCGGACGCTGCACGTCGCGGGTTCATCCTGTACAGCATCGGGAGCGATCTTGTTGACGACGGGGGCGTGAACAACTCGACGCCGCTCGATGCGCTGATCCCGGGGCCGTCTCCCGGCGCGATTACATCGTGAATGACCCGCGGCGGTGAGGTTCGCGGACAGGGTGTTACACTCGGCCCGTGCGTATCCCAGGCAGCAAGGTGTACCGTGCGTTCCCGGAGCTTGACCGGTTTGATGACGTGCAGTGCGTCCGATTCATGAAGGGTGCGAAACGCGACTGGTGGGTCAAGCGGCTGCTGCGGCTGTGCGTGTCGCTTGCGGCGTTTGGGGTCAGCCTTGTGCTGATGTGGTCGGTCTGCTGGCTAGGGTTGGCCGCGCTGCTCGGCGCGAAAGCCGTCGATATCGGGAGCGGCGTGTGGATCGCGCTGGTGCTGGTGGCGGTGGTCGGCCCGTTCGCCATCGCGATGCTGATAGCGATTCTGGTGCGCGATGGCGCTGCTGCGCCGGCGGCTGCAGGCGGTGATCAATGAACGCGGGACGTGTGTGACGTGCGGATACCTGCTGCTGGGTGTGCCGGTGAGCGACGACTTGAAGGTGACGTGCCCGGAGTGCGGCGGCGTGACGGAGGTCGACGCGTCCATCGCTGAGCTTCAGCAGGGGGCGAGCGGCGCGGAGTTCAGGCCGACTGTTCGGGTGACGCGCCCGGTGCGGACGCCGCAGCAGTGTCGGCGGAGGCGGCGGCTCATGCTCGCGGTGATCGGCGTCGCGGTGTTGGTCCTGCTGACGCCACTGGCGATGGTCGGGTGGAACGAGGTTGCGATGCGGATCGACGCGAAGCGGGCCGCGGCGACGCGGCCGGGAGCGCTCGGTTTGGCGGCGGTCATCGCGACGCTGCCGCCTTCAACCGGCGAGGTCGTCGGGTGGGACGAGTTTCAGAAAGTGCGAGCGGTGATCGCAAAGGCCGACGCAGCGGTGTGGCAGGGCGAAGGCGCGCTCCGCGACTCGCGCGGCGACGTGGTGCGGCCTGACTATTCGTGGGTCGGCGAGGTGATCTCCGAGGACTTCCGGGGCGATCGAGAGACGGCGGAGGCATCGCGGGTGATTGCGGAGCGCATGCTGACGGAGATGAAAAAGCTGGGCGCGTTCGAGCAAATGAAGGAGATGCGCCGGGCCGGTGTTCTTACGCCTCCGTTTCTGTTTGCGTCGGGCCAGCCGCTGATCGGCGTGCTTCTGCCCGAGCTTGCGCAGTGCCGCGAAATGGCGAGGATCAACAAGGCGCGGGCACTGAAGGCGTTGGCGGCCGACGATCCTGACGAGTTCTGCGACGCGGTGCAGAACGTGCATTTCATCGCGCGGCTGTGCGAGCGTGAGCCGCTGGTCATCTCACGGCTCGTGGCAGTGGCGATCGATGCGCTGGGGGACGGCGTGTGCAAGCGGGCGCTGATGACTCGCCACTCGGCGGCGTGGGCTGATGCGGTCGCTCGCGGGCAGGTCCGGCGCACGCCGGAAGTTCCGTACTCGTACACGCTCCAGGGTGAGCGGGTTGTGACGATCGACTCCGCATGCTTCTTCTACGAGGACCCAACGAACGTGCGCCGCCGCCAGCTCGAGCTCTACTCAGAGCGCATGGAAAAAGGGAGCAACATCAGGGTGGGCCGGCTTCACGAGGCATTGGCGGAGATCAACGCGGCGTATGACGCGGGCGTCGCGGCGGCGGCTCAAGAGGTCTCGCAACGCACCGACAATCCGGTGGTTGAGCGTTCGGAACTATGGATCGTCCGCACGTTGCTGCCGGCGCTGCTCAAGGCGCAACGCAGCTTCGATCAGATCGAAGCCGACCGCAAGGGGGTCGAGGTGATGGTCGCCCTGGAGCGGTATCGCGCGGCACACGGAGGTTATCCAGAGCGACTGGATGAGTTGGCGCCCCGTTTTCTCTCGGCGGTGCCGATCGATGCGTGGGCGGATTTGCCGTATTGCTATCGCCGGATCGACGCCGCAGCTGATCCTGTGGGGCGCGGGTACCTGCTCTACCTGCGCGGGCGTGACAAGGTGGACGACGGTGGGAAGGCGGGAGAGTTCTATCTGGATGCGTTGACGAACCCGAAGCTCAGGGGGATTGACTACATCATCAATGACGAGACTCACGTGAAGTAGCGTGCAGCCTGGCAGGAAACGGGCCCTGTTTGCGCGGTAGGCTGTGTTGATGGGCGTGTCGAAGAAGAGGTTGGTCCAGCGTTTTCCGTCGCTCGATTCATCTTCGGATGAGGCGCTACGAACGTTTGTTCACTCGACCCGCGGGGGCTGGTGGCTGGGTGTCGTTGCGCGGATCATCGGGCCGTTATTTATGGGTGTGCTGGCGATGGCGCTCTGCGCGATCGGCCTGCTTCTGCTGCTCGGGTGGGGCCTGCGTTCCAAAGTGCTCGACGACTCGACCGACACGTGGATGGTGATTGTCGTTCTGGCAGCGGCCGTGCCCGTCGCGTCGGCGTTTGTGGCGTGGTCGACAGCGCGGCGGCGGATGCTGCTGCGGCGCGTTGGCGATGTAATTGCGGAGGGGGGCGGTCCTGAGATTTCGCTGCCGCGCGGCTTTCCGAAATCCGTGCGTGCGCGCCGGCGGTATGTGGTGGAGCTTGTCGCGATGGCGGCCGTGGCCGTCGCGCCGTTTGTGTGGGCGGGCGCGGAGTGGGCGATGACCTGCGCCGAGTCGCGGCACGCGCGAGCGGTGAAGCCTGGGGCCGCGGGGTTGAACAAGCTCATCGCGACGTTGCCGCGGGCGCAGGGCAAACCGGGCGAAGCAGTGTGGCTGACGTTCGCCGGTCTTTGGAAAGCGGTTGACGACGTCGAGGAACGGGTGTGGAAGGAGATGGGGTCGCCGACATATAGCAACGGGAACCGGCTCTCGCCTGCGTATGTGAACATCGGGCTGGACCCGGCGAAGGTGCCTGAGGAACGGCGCGCGGAGTTTGTGCTTGAGCAGCAGATGGCCGAGCGGATGTTGCCTGCGCTGGAGAGCGCGGGTGTGTTCGATACGGTCGCGGGGGTCGTCGGGAACTCGAACGTGGACGTGGGGGTGCCGGCGTTTACGAATGATCAGGCGATCGCTCAGTTTCCGCGCGATGGAGTCTCGGTCACGCGGAAGATGTTGCGGTTCAACATTGGACGGATGGCCTTAGCGATCCGGGAGAAGAATAAAGCGGATTTTGAAGACGCGTTCCGCGCGCACTGTGCTGCTGCGCGTCTTTTGGAGCGAGAGCCTTACGGCATCTCCAGGGCGACGGCTGTCTCAATGGACTCCTTGGCAAATGCCATGCTCTTGCGGCTGCTGATGAGCCATCCCGACCGTTCGTGGCTGGAACTGGTCGACACGTTGTTGAACGAGGCGTCGCCGCGTGTTCCGCTGACCTACACGGTCGAGGCCGAACGCCTGTACGAAATAGACAGGATTTGCTACGCGTTCTATGACCCTGAGACGGTCGTACGAAGACGGTTGGGCTTGTTGCGGGAGAGGTTCAAGGAGGGTCGCGACCGTCGACTCGGGAGCTTGGACGAGAATCTTGCGTTTGTCAATGGTCGCTATGAGTACCTCCTGAAGCAGCTGGCAAAGCCTCGCAGCGAGCGCACGTACCCGGTCCGCGACAAGTTCGAGCTTGTGCTTCACGACTTCGGATCCGATGCGACCTGGTCGCTCGTCCGTGGCGTGGAGTGGGCCGAACTCGATCGAGTTGGCCTGACGATCGTGTGCGCCGTGGAGAAATTCAATCTCGCGCACGGCCGCTCTCCGGCGACGCTCAACGAGCTCGTTCCCGAGCAGCTGAAGTCTGTCCCGCTCGATCCTCTGGGCGGGCGTCCCTTCTCGTACAAGCTGATCGATCCTGCCAAGGACCCACACGGCCGCTCGTACCTCGTTTATATCTGGGGCAACGACAACGTTGACGACGGCGGTAAAGAGCCGCGCCGCTACTACGACGCCATCGTGCCGCCGACGCAGAAGGACATGGACTACATCATCAACTACGTCGACGCTTACTGATCTGTTTACTCGAACTCGACGCGGTTGCTCACCGTGCCGACGCTCTCGATCGTGATTTCGACCTGGTCGCCGTGCTTGAGGTAGACCTGCGGATTGCGGGCCATGCCGACACCGCTGGGTGTTCCAGTGAAGATCGCCGTGCCGGGAACGAGCGTCCAGCCGCGCGAGAGGTCGGAGACGAGGGTGGGGACGTCGAAGATGAGGTCGCTGGTGGAGGAGTCCTGCATCACCGCGTTGTTGACCTTGGTGGTGAGGCGCAGGTTGCCGGGGTTGGGCACCGCGGATGCGGGCGTGATGTCGCTCATTGGTGCGAACGTGTCGAACGACTTGCCGCGGTTGAACTGGCCGCCGGAGCCTTGCTTCTGCCACCAGCGGGCGGAGACGTCGTTGCCCGCGGCGTAGCCGAGCACGAAGTCGAGGGCTCGCTCTTTGGGCACGTCGCGGCAGAGTGCGCCGCCCGGGCCGGAACCGATCACGATGACGAGCTCGCCCTCCCAGTCGACTTGCGCCTGGTCCTGGCAGAGCTTGGGGACGCGGATCGGCATGCCGCCGGGCACGACGGCGAACGCAGCCTTGCTGAACACGACCGGGCGCTCGGGCGTCTTGGCGCCCTGCTCAGCCGCGTGCGCGGCGTAGTTGAGGCCGATGCCGAGCACTTGGCGGATGGGGAGCGGGCCTGACGGGGTGGCGATGGAGCAGCCGAAGGCTTCGCGGGTGAGCTTCATGTGGGGAAGGTAGCGGATTGCATGGCAGTGGAGGTGGGAGTGAACGGGTGCCACAGACTCCGCCGCTTTGTGCGGAGTCTGTGTTCCGGGGGCGCCCGGTCGACCAGGACGCAGACTCCTCGTCAGAGCACGAGGAGTCTGCGGCACCCGAGACTGCCCTCCCGCCCTCGCAAAGCCTCGCCACCCCTTCCGCTGGGAGCGAGAGGGGAATGAAAAACCCCGGCTTGCACCGGGGTTGTGAAGGTCAACTCTGTATGGGTGACTTACCAGCTGTCGCCGCCACCACCACCGCCGCGGCCACCGCGATCGCCACGGTCGCCGCCGCGGCCACCACGACCGCCACCGCCTCCCCCGCCGCCGCCACCCCAACCGCCGCGGCCACCACCACCACCACCGCCGCCACCACCCCAGCCGCCGCCACCGCCGCCGGAGCGGCCGCCACCACCACCACCGCCGCCCCAACCGCCGCCGCTACGGGGACGCTCCTCGCGCGGGCGAGCCTCGTTGACCGTGAGCGGGCGGCCATTCATGTCCTTGCCGTTGAGGGCTTCGATGGCCTTGCGGGCCTCGTCGTCGTTGGCCATCTCCACGAACCCGAAGCCGCGGCTGCGGCCGGTGTCGCGGTCGATCATGACCTGGGCGCGGGTCACCGTGCCGAACTGACCGAACTCGTTCTGGAGCTCGGCTTCGGTGGTGCTGAAGGGAAGATTGCCGACGTAAATGTTCACGATGCCTACCTCGCCCGGCTTCAGCTCTAACGTCAACTTCCGAACGAAACAGCCCCGAGCGAGCGGTCGCGTGCCGGACGCGTCCGACGGCCGTGGCCCACGCCACGCGTTCTCCGTCGGGCACCGTCAAGGGTAAACCCTGACTGGTTATTAGTGTAGCACATAATCGTCACCCATGGGTGGGGGTGGTTATCAAGGTCGGGCGAGGTGCGGAGCAGCCGCGGGAGCGCCGAGAGCGGTTCCAAACAGCCGCGCTCGGCAGCACGAAGTCGGAGTGAGCAGGGGGTAGCGCTATGCTCCCCGTTGCCGATGGGTAAGAAGGGTGACAAGCCGGAGACGCCGACCGTTGAGAACCGCAAGGCGCGGTTCGACTATGAGATCAGCGAGACGCTCGAGTGCGGGATCGTGCTCGCCGGGAGCGAGGTGAAGAGCGTTCGCGAGGGCAAGGTCTCGCTCGGGGAGGGGTACGTTTCGGCCGACGGGCCGGACTCGCCCAAAGGTGCCGCGCTGTTCCTGCACGGGGTGAACATCGGGCACTACGGGCCGGCGGCGCACAACGCGCCTCCAGAGGTGCGCATCCGCAAGCTGCTGGCGCACAAGAAAGAGATCGCGCGGCTGGCGAAGGCGACGATGGTGAAGGGCGTGACGATCGTGCCGCTGAAGCTGTACTTCAAGAACGGGTTCGCGAAGGTGCTGATCGGGCTGGGGACGGGCCGCAAGCGTCACGACAAGCGCGAGGCGATCAAAGAGCGCGAGATGAAGCGCGAGACGGATCGGGCGATGGGGCGGCGGGACCGGTGACGATGCTGGGTGGCACTGACAAGCTGCTTTGAGCTTGTCAGTGTGCTCGGTCGATCCACGGTCAAGCCCAGAGCGGCTTGACCGTGCCACCCAGTGTCAGCTCAGCCGTTGATCTGCCACGAGTTTCTCGCGTGCCGCGACGGCGAGCATGTCGCAGCGGGTGTTCTCGGGGTGTTCGGCGTGGCCCTTGATCCAGTGGAAGCGGATCTCGTGCTTGCTGCGCAGGACGTCGAGCTGCTTCCACTGGTCTTCGTTCTTGACCGGCGATTTGCTGGCCGTTTTCCAGCCTTTTTTCTTCCAGCCGTCGAGCCAGGTCTTCAGGCCGTCGAGGACGTATTTGGAGTCGCTGGTGAGGTCGACGAGCGATGGCTTGCTGAGGGCCGAGAGGCCTTCGATGACGGCCTGGAGCTCCATCCTGTTGTTGGTTGTGTGGAGCTCGGCGCCGTTCGCTTCGCGTGTCTTGCCGGTTGCGGGGTGCTTGAGGATGTAGGCCCACCCGCCCGGGCCGGGGTTGCCGGAGCAGGCGCCGTCGGTGAAGAGCAGGACGTGGGGGCGGTTGGGAGAGGGTGCAGACATGCGAGGAGCAGACGTTACGCGCGAGTGGCGTGTCAATCATCGTCCAAACGCGCGTTCAAGCGCCATCGCGTGCGCGCGGTGGTAGTGGGCGGACAGGTTGTTCCAGTCGAACAGCCACGAGTGCGCTTCGACGTTGTTGCGCATCGCGACGCGGCCGCGACGGTCCATGCGGCAGAAGTCCATGAGGTACTGCGCCATCTCGCCCGCTGCCTCGCCGAAGCCACGGCCGCGACGGTGGATGTTCCAGAGGCCCGCGCCCTGCTGCCACTTGAGGTGGCGGCTGACGTAGGTGCCGAAGCCCGCCAGATCGCTGCTCATCGCGGGGACGCCCATCGCGATCGACTCGAGCGGCGTGTAGCCCCATGGCTCGTACGCGCTGGGGAAGACGCCCAGATGGCAGCCGCGGACGAACTCTTCGTATTCCATGCCCCAGAGCGGCGAAGTGGGGGAGATGAAGTCGGGGTGGTAGACGACCTTGACCGGATCATCCTTGCGGTTGAAGAGCCAGACGTTGCGGATCTGGTTGAGGACGGGGTCCTCGCTTTCGATCATGTGGGTGGTGACCAGCGGCAGGCGGTCGACCTTCAACGCCTGCTGCGTGCGGCGGTAGCGGAGCACCCAGTACTCGTCGATGAGCTTCTCAATGTCGACGCGGGCGCCTGTTGCGCCCATCTTGAAGAGCTTGTCGGAGAGGTCGCTCATGATGTGGTCGCACACCGAGCGGAACTCGTTGAGCACGCCGCGCTGCTGCAGGGCCCATGGGTGCAGCGACTGCGTCGGCCGGCGCGTGACGATGAAGAAAACGACCGTCACGCCGAGGTTCGCGGCCTTGAGCTCCGCGTTCAGCCGGGCCATCGCCTCGATCGAGAGATCGAACCCCTTGTTCCGCGGCTCGTAACGCCCGCTGGTGAACATGTAGATCGTGCGGTCGAGGTCGAAGGCGTAGCTGCCAAAGAAGTGACCCATCACAAACTGATGGATCTTCTCCTTGTACTGCGCGTGGAGCGTCTGGAACTCGTGGCCGACGTTGTATCGCTGGATGTCGAGCCCGTTGGGGAGGATGACATCAGGCGCCCGGCCGAGCAGGCCGTCGCACTCCTCGCCGGTGATGTCGCTCACCGTCGTCATCACGTGCGAGCCGTGGGCGCATGCGCGCTCGATACCGTGTTGTGGCACGATGTTGTACCGCTGGGCTTCTGCCGCCTGGTCGACGGTTCCCCACGCGAGGCGGTCGTAGAGCCCGCCGCTGCCGCCTTCGTCGTCGTTGCTCGCCAGGTAGCGGCCCAGGAGCGTCGCGTGCGTGGTGAAAACCGTCGCGACGGGCAGGCGGTTCTGGCGGATCATCGGGATCGCCAGGCCGGCCATCCACTCGTGGAAGTGACCGAGCACCTTGCCGGCGCGGCCCGTCTCCGTGACGGCTTTGAACAGCCGCAGCACCGCATCGCTGAACGTGATCACGCCGTCGAGCAGGCCGTCGCCCGGCGGCGTGCTGATCGCATGGTCTTTAAACAGGCGGTACTTCGTAGCGTCGAGCCGCTCGTTGCCCTGCCAGTGGTCGATGAGCACCGTGAGTGGGCGGCCGGCGATCATCCACCGCCCGAACCGCACGTTGAGCCCTTCGGCCCGCAGCTTGCTCACCGCGTCGCCGATGGGGCCGAACGGAGCCGACTCTTCGAACTCAAGCGAGGCCTGCTGCGCGTTGTACGGGCCGACGAGGCAGTAGCGGTCGCCCCATTTGTCGACCATCGACGGAGCCTTGCTGCGGATGACCTGAAAGATACCGCCGATGGGATTGCAGACTTCCCAAGCGACCTCGATCAGCAGGCCGCCGTCGTCGTTCGTCTGCACGGGATGAGGCTGTGCGGACGCAGCAGGGATCTGCACATCGGCGAAGACCGCGGGGGGGAGTTGGCTGGAGGCTGGCGCGGGTCCTTGCGGCATTGGGGCGAGTGTACCTACTCCCTGCCGCGGGGGTCGTGGGTGCCACAGACTCCGCCGCTTTGGGCGGAGTCTGTGCTTGCGGGTTCATCTGACAGAAGACGCAGACTCCTCGTCAAAGCACGAGGAGTCTGCGGCACCCAGGTTCGCGCACAAACAGCCCTCCACGACTCGCAAAGCCTCGTCGACCCTCCCGCTAGGAGCGGGAGGGTAAAAGACATCACCAGTCCAGCGTCCCCAACCACGCGCCAGCCAGATCGCCGGCGACGACGCTGAGGCCCGCCTTGCCGTCGGTCAGCACGCCGGTTGAGTCGAGCATGCCGAGCTCGGTCGCGTCAATTCCTGCCGCGCGGGCCGCGTTGAGGACTTCGCCGATGCGGCTGGGCTCGACCTCCAGCACGTAGCGGCTGGGGCCTTCACCGAACGCCGCGGCGGTTGCTTCGACGCCGAGACGCGAGAGATCGATCGCCGCGCCGATGGGCGGGGCGTTCTTGCCGAGCGGCGTCGGGCCGTTGGCGCCGATGAGCATTTCGGCGACGGCGCAGAGCACGCCGCCGTCGGAGACGTCGTGGGCGGAGACGATCGCGCCGTTGCGGATGAGGCCCGCGATCACGCGGGCGGCCGTGGGGCCGAGCTTGAGGTCGGTGCGGGGGATCGACCCATCGGCGCCGTCGGGCAGGCCGAAGAGGCGCTGGGCGTGCGAACCGCCGAGGGCTGAACTGCGCGGGCCGACGACGATCAGCGCGTTTCCGGGCTTCTTGGCGTCCATCGTCACCACGCGGTCGAGGCGCGGCACCATGCCCAGGCCGGTGATGAGGAGCGTCGCGGGGATCTCGATCACGCGCTGCTCGCCCGTCGCCGGGTCGGTGTAGCGGAGCTGGTTGTTCAGCGAGTCCTTGCCGCTGACGAACGGGGTGCCGTAGGCCTTGGCTCCGTCGTAGCAGGCGGCGCAGGCGCGGACGAGCGAGCCCATGTTGGTCGGCTTGTCGCACGAGGGCCAGCAGAAGTTATCGAGGATCGCGATGCGCGACGGATCAGCGCCGACGCAGACGAGGTTGCGGACGCACTCGTCGATCGCGGCGAGGGTCATCCAGTAGGCGTCGCCGCCGATCGTGGTGTCGCCGAGCCCGGTCTGCAGGCCCTGCGAGATTGCGATGCCGCGGCCTGAGCCGGAGATCGGCTCGAGCACGCTTGCGTCACTTGGGCCGCGCTGAGCGGGACCGACGAGCGGTTTGACGGCGGTGTTCCCCTGCACCTCATGGTCGTACTGGCGGATGATCCAGTGCTTGCTGGCGATGTTGGGGTGGGCGAGCAGTTTGAGCAGCGCGTCCTTGATCTGCGGGAGCTTTGCCGCGGGCTTTGCGGCCGGCGTGGCGGGAGCCCATTCGGCCTTTCGCGTGGGCATCGGGATGCCCTCGTGCAGAAAGTGCATCGAGATGCGGCCGACCTCGTTCCCTTTGTAGTTGAGGACGAGATCGGCATTGGGCGTGCCGAACGTGCCGAGGACGGCGCAGTCGACGCCCTCGCGCTTGCAGATCGCCTCGATTGCGGCGACGTTCTTCTCCGGCACGGCCAGCACCATGCGCTCCTGCGCCTCGCTGATCCACACTTCGGCGTACGACAAACCGGCGTACTTCAGCGGCGCACGCTCAAGGTGCACCTCGACGCCCAGTGCGCCGCCCATTTCGCCGATCGCCGACGAGAAACCACCGGCGCCGCAGTCGGTCATGCCGTTATAGAGGGGACCGCCCTGTTGATCGCGAGCCGCGAGCACGGCGTCGAGCACCTGTTTCTCAGTCACCGCGTTGCCGATCTGCACTGCGTGGCTGAACTCATCGGCCGCGTTTTGCTCAAGCTCAGCGCTGCTGAACGTTGCGCCGTGGATGCCGTCGCGCCCGTGCGCCCGCCGACGGCGACGATCTTGTCGCCCGCTTTCGCGGCGCCTTTGACGAACTTGCGCGGGATCAGCCCGATGCAGCCGCAGAAGACCAGCGGGTTGCCGACGTAACGGTTGTCGAAATACACACCGCCTGAGACTGTCGGGATGCCCATGCGGTTGCCGTAGTCGCGCACGCCCGCGACGACCTGCGTCAGCACACGACGCGGCTCGATGCACCCGGGCGGCAACTGGCGCACATCGGTGAACTTGCTCTGAACGGCCAGCTTTCCCCAGTAGCGGATGACCTTTTCGGCGATCTCCGGACGCATGTAGCTCGCAGCGGAATCCTCTCCTCTGGTGCGGCTCGCCTGGTTGTCCGTATAAGGCGATTCGCAATACCAGCTTTCACCGCGAATCGTGGCATTGACATCAACGGGGTCGAGACCCTCCTTCAGTGCGATGCCCATCGTGCACTCGTCATGCCGTGAGCGGAAGTAGAATCGGCATCCGTTGATCGTGCCGGTAGCTTGGACAGGAGCTTGGCCGCTTAGTTCATCGATGACGACGGTCGCTTCGACGCCTGAGTCAGAGAGCCAGTCCGTTGGTTCCGCCACGCAGAACACGTCGGTGTTCGCGATCGGCTTGGCGCCCAAGCCCGTGCCGATCACGTCGCGGATGCAGCCGCCCACGCCCGTCGCCGCGCCGCCGTACGGCTCGATCGCGCTGGGGCGGTTGTGCGTTTCGACCTTGATGCAGACGCCGTAGTTCTCGTCGAGCGCCACGACGCCTGAGTTGTCCTTGAAGACCGAGAGCGCCCAGTCGACGCCGCCGGCGATCAGTTCGTGCGTCGCCGCGGCGACGGTGCTCTTAAGCAGGTTGTTGATCTTGACGGTTCCGCCGCTCACGGTCACGCCCGGCCGGCCACTCCAGTCGATCGTCTCTCCCTTGGCGGAGTACTCGACCGTGCTTTTGAGCGTCTTGTGCACGCAGTGCTCGCTCCACGTCTGGGCGAGCGTCTCGAGCTCGATGTCCCGCGGTTCGCGCCCCTGTGCTTTGTAGTAGTCGCGGACCGCTTTCATCTCGTCGAGCGAGAGGAACAAGTGCGCCTCGCGCGAGAGCTTCGTCAGCGCGTCGTCGCTCAGCGTCGTCAGCGTGATGTGCCGCACCTGCTGGTCGTGCGCCTTGCCGACGGGGAAGTGCGGCGGCAGGTAGGGCTCGGTCGTCGCACGCTGGATGACCGGGTTGGCCAGCAGCCGTTCGGCGAGCTCCTTGCCCTGCTGCTCGCTTACACCTGCGATCTCAAATCGCCAACCGCTCGCCACCTCGACGCGACGGCCAAGCAGATCTTCGATCGCGAGCTGCACGGACTGTGCCACGGGGTCCATCACGCCCGGGAGCGGGTGAACTTCCACGAGCCGGTCGCCGGGTGTCGCAGGTGAAGCGCCCACACGGGCCGCTTCGGTCACCGGGTCGGCCAGCAGTTCGCCGGCGACCAGCTTCTCCTGCTCCGCAGTCAGCGGCGGCTCGGCCTGCACGAGGTAGACGTGCGTCGCACGCACGGTCTTGGCCGGCACCCCGATGGCCGCGGCGTCACGGGCCACGGCGTTGCCAATGACGTCCGGCAGGCCGGTTTTGGGGACGACCTCAAACCGGTGGACGCGGCAGGAACCTGCGGTGGCAGTGGGGGGCATGGGCGATGATAACGGGCGGTAAACCGCGGTCGAGGCCGGTCGAGCTTCGGCGTGCACATCTCGTGAAAACGGGGCGGAAACGACAGGTTTTCGAGCCGCGGAGCGACGGCTTGAGATCGCCCACGGCGCGAGCCGTGGGTATCCGACCCGAGTAGAAGCCGAGCCGCGTAGCGGCGCCTCACGTTGGGTGAGATGCGCCACTCCGTGGCTCTTCGGCACACACGCCGATCAACCCACGGCTCGCGTCGTGGGCGATCGAAAGGCGCTGCTCCGCAGCTCAGGAATGAGCCCTTCTTACTTCGCTGCGTCCTGCAGCTTCTCGCCGCCGCGTTCGATGTCCTTACCCACACCCTCCACGGTGTTGCACGCCGACAACGCCACCAGAGCGACCACGCCGACTGTCAGAACCACCAGCTTCACTCGCTTCTTCATCTGTAACTCCACGTCTTGAAAGGCCTGTGCCTTTCTCTGTGTCTCTGTGGTGAACTCTCCTCACCGCAGTCCGTATTCCTTCAGCTTCCGGTAGAGCGTCCGCTCGCCGATTCCCAGCGATTTGGCCGCGGCCTCTCGGTTTCCGCCCGTCGCTCGCAGCGTCTCGCGGATCGCCCGCTTCTCGAGCTGCTCGAGCGGCGTGCCCGCCAGCGACCCTCCGCCGCCGGCCGAACCTAGTTCGTCGTCTGCAGCGTCGGCGCTGGCTGCACGCACGTCGTCAGGGATGTGTCGCACGTCGAGCGTTAAGGCGTTGGGGTCGTTCCCTTCGCCGATCGCCGCGACGATCAGGTTCTGCACCACGTTCAGCAGCTGGCGCACGTTGCCCGGCCACGAATAGGCCGCAAGACGCATCATTGCCGCGTCGGTGATCGAAGGCACAGGGGCGCCGGGCACGATCTTGGTCATCGCCTTGGCCAGCGCGTGGTTGACGATGCGAGGCACATCCTCGCGCCGCTCGCGCAGCGGCGGGAGCAGTACCTCCGCGCCCTTGATGCGGAAGTAGAGGTCCTCGCGGAACTCACCCTTGGCGATCATCGCCTGCAGGTCCTTGTTCGTTGCGCTTACGATCCGCACGTCGGTCTGGCGCGGCTCGTTGCTGCCGACGCGCACGACCTGCCCGGTCTCGAGCACGCGCAGCAGCTTCGCCTGCATCGGCAGCGGCATGTCGCCGATTTCATCAAGGAAGAGCGTGCCGTGGTTGGCGAATTCGAAGACGCCTTCGCGCTCCTTCTCCGCCCCGGTGAACGCGCCGCGCACGTGCCCGAAGAGTTGGTCTTCCAGCAGCGTCTGGGTTTCCGCGGCGCAGTTGATCGCGACGAATCGCGCCTTGGCCCGAGGGCTCAGCTTGTGGATCGCTTGCGCGATCAGTTCCTTGCCTGTGCCGCTCTCGCCCCGGATGAGCACGGGAAGCTGCGTCGTCGCGACGCTGCGAACGGTCCGCAGGATGCGCCGCATCGGCTCGCTGCCGGCGATGATCCCCTCGAACCCCTCGTGCTGCACCAGTTCGCCGAGCCCGGCGCCTGCGCCCTGCCCTGTTCCCCCCGCCGCCTCGTGCCGCAGCAGCACCGTCTCGGCGGCGCGGTTGATGAGCGTGCGGAAGACCGCCAGGTCCAGCGGCTTTTCGATGAAGTCGTACGCCCCTTCTTTGAAGGCCGCGCGGGCGGTCGGCACGTCGCCGTGCGCGGTGACCATGACGGTCTCGGCCTGCGGCTGCAGCTTGCGGACGGCGCGAAGCACCAGCAGGCCGGCGTCGCCGCCGTCGGGGGCGACCTTGGCGCTATCGACGCCCGCCGCGCCTGCGGAGGTGGGCATCCGCAGGTCGGTAACGACGACGTCGAAGGTCCCGTGCTTCAGCTCGTCGAGGGCGCGCTCCACGCCGTTGACGATCGTGCAGACGTGACCGAGCTTGCGCAGCGCCTCGGCCATCACGTCGGCGTGGTCGGCGTCGTCCTCGACAATCAGAACCTGGGCGCGGGGCTGGTCGCTCATGCGGGGCGAGTTTACGCCGCGGCGGGGCCCTGAGGGGACGCCCGTGCCGACAAGTGCTACTTCACCGCCGCCTCTTCCTCAGCCGGCTGCTCGTGCGGCGGGCGGTCCCAGGTGATCAGGCCCGGCACGAACGGGTTCACCAGTCGCGTGTCGCTGGGGATCACGCGCACGCTGAAGCCGTGTTCGCCGCTGTGCGCCGGTGCGAACGCGCCGGTGAACTGGTGCCGGCCGTCGCCCAGGTCCTTGGCGTGCTGCATCGTCAGCGCGTTGCCGTCGAGCAGTTCGCCCAGAGCGCCCAGCCGCCCGTGGTAGAGCTGCACCTGCACCTGGTCGGGCTTGATGTCGGCCAGCTTCACCGTCGCGGTGACGCGGACCAGCGAGCGGACCGAGACGGCCGCGCTGGTGCTCTGGCTCTCGACGTTCTGCACTTCGATCTTGTGCCAGTGGTGGCGGTAATGGTCCAGCAGGTGGGCCAGGCCGCGGCCCTGCTCCAGCTTGTCCTTCGCCAGCCGCGAGCCCATGACATGCGCCGGGAAGTAGAAGCCCGTCGAGTAGTCGCGCAGCATGCGGTGCGTGTTGAACGCCGGCGCCATCTGCTTGATACAGCGGCGCATGCGGGCCAGCCACCGCTTGGGGGCGCTGTTGCGCCGTCGGCCGCCGGCGGAGTCGTGCCGTCGCCGCCGCGGTCGTAGAACTCGGGGACGAGCTGGCTCTGGATCAGGTGATAGAGCGAGCGCGATTCGATGTCGTCCATCTCGTCGCGGTTGTGCTCGTCGTAGCTCTCGCCGCGCCCGATCGCAAAGCCCGCCTCGGGGTCGAACCCTTCGTCCCACCAGCCGTCGAGGATCGAGCAGTGCAGGCAGCCGTTCATCGCGGCCTTCATGCCGCTGGTGCCCGAGGCCTCAAGGCCGCGGATGGGCGTGTTGAGCCACACGTCGCACCCCTGCACCATGCGGCGAGCCACGTGCAGGTCGTAGTCCTCGATGAACACCACGCGGTGCCCCACGTTGTTCTTGCGGACGAACTCGACGATGTCGCGGATCAGCCGCTTGCCGCCTTCGTCGCGCGGGTGGCTCTTGCCGGCGATGATCAGCTGCACCGGGCGCTGCTCGTCTTTGAGGATGGACAGCAGCCGTTGCGTGTCGCGGAACAGCAGCGTGCCGCGCTTGTAGGTCGCGAACCGGCGTGCGAAGCCGATGGTCAGCGCGCGGGTGTCCAAAGCCGAAGCCGCGCGTTCGATCTCGAGCGCACCGGCGCCGCGGGCGGCGAGCTGGTCGCGCACCTTGCGACGGCACCAGCCGATCAGCTTTTCGCGCCGGCGGTTGTGCGTCCGCCACAGTTCGGCGTCGGGGATCTCGTCGATCGCCTTCCACGTCGCGGGGTCCTGCGGGTCGCTGTGCCAGCGGTCGCCCAGGTAGCGGTCGTACAGGCGAACAAAGTCGGCGCTCACCCACGTGCGTGCGTGCACGCCGTTGGTCACGTGCCCGATCGGCACTTCCTGCTCCGGCACGCCCGGCCACATCCCCTTCCACATCTTGCGCGAGACCTCGCCGTGCAGGCGGCTCACGCCGTTGGCGAAGCGGCTCGTGCGGATCGCCAGTACAGCCATCGAGAAGAACTCGCCTCGGTCGGCGGTGTTCTCGCGCCCGAGCGCAAGCAGGCCTTCAAGGTCGAGGCCGAGCCCCGGCAGCGCGTGGCTGAAGTACTGCTCGATCAGCCGCGGCGGGAAGCGGTCGATGCCCGCGGGCACCGGCGTGTGCGTCGTAAAGACGCTGGCGCTCGCCACGGCTTCGCGCACCTCGTCGAACGTCAGCCCCGTCGTCGCGCGGAGGCGCGAGATGCGCTCGAGGTTCGCAAAGGCCGCGTGCCCTTCGTTCATGTGCACGACCGTCGGCTCCTCGCCGACCGCCGCCAGCGCGGTACCCGCCCACGCCCAGCAGGATCTCCTGCTTGATGCGCATCTCCATGTCGCCGCCGTACAGGTTCGCCGTGATGTCGCGGTCCTCGCGCGAGTTCTCCGGCATGTTCGCGTCAAGCAGGTAGAGCGGCACGCGACCCACGTCGCACCGCCACACGCCGATCGACAGCGTCCGGCCCGGCAGCTCGACGCTCACGCGCAGCTGCTTGCCGGTCTTCTCGTCCATCACCTGCCGGATCGGCTGGTTGGCCGGATCGAGCTCGGGGTAGAACTCCTGCTGATACCCGTCGGGATTGAGGTACTGGTGGAAGTACCCCTTGCGGTACAGCAAACCGACCGCCACCAGCGGCAGGCCCAGCTCGGCCGCGCTCTTAAGGTGGTCGCCCGCCAACCCGCCAAGGCCCCCGGAGTAAATCTGGAAGCACTCGGTCAGGCCGAACTCGGCGCAGAAGTAGGCGATCTTCACCGGCTTGTCGGCCGTTCCTGCGCAGCGTCGTGCGCCACCTGTCCGTACCAGCCCGTCGACGCCATGTGATCCTGCAGGTTCACGTGCACGGCGTTCAGCTGGTGGATGTACGTCTTGTCCGCCGCGGCGCGGTCCAGCTTCTCCTGCCCGATCGAGCCGAGCAGCTTCACGGGGTTGTGCTTGGTCGCCTCCCACAGTTCGCGGTCCAGGCGTGAGAAGAGCGAGATCGCCTCTACGTTCCACGTCCACCACAGGTTGTTCCCGATCTCCAGCAGCGGCTTGAGCGCCTCAGGCAGGTATGGCACCACGCGGAACGACTGAATTCGCGCCTGACCAGGCCGGATCGACGGGATCCCGCGCGACGAGGAGAACGGATTCGACGGGGGGGGAGTGGGGGAAGGATTGGAGCTCATGGTGATCCGAAAGGAGAGGGAAACCACCGACTGCGGAGCGACGTGTGAACGCAGGTTATCGGATCCCCGCCCCCTCTGCTTGCGCAGGAGAGCGTGGACCACAAAGGCTTTGCGCAATCAATGGGGAACGCCACAACGGCGGGCCCGTGCCTCAGTCCTCAACCTCTTCATCGGCCGCGTCGGGCTCGTTCTCCGGCTCATCCTGCAGCGCACCCGCCGGCGGAGGACCGAAAATCGCCGACCCAACCCGCACAAGGTTCGCACCCTCTGCGATCGCTACTGAATAGTCCTCGCTCATCCCCATCGAGAGGATGTTGAAGTGCTCGCCTCCCAGTCCCTGGCGACGCATCTCAACAAACAGCTCGCGGCAGCGCGAGAACGTCTCCCGAGCCGTCTCCAGGTCCGGATTCGGGCCATCAGGGTGGGGGGCCATCACCATCAGCCCGCGCACCCGCACGTTGATCATCGTCTCGATCGCTTCGATCAGGTGGCTCGCCGCAGCCGGCGCACAGCCGAACTTGCTCTCCTCGCCGCTGGTGTTCACCTGCACCAGCACCTCGGCCGTTTTGGCGAGCTTGTTGGCGGCGATCTGGATCTCTTCGGCAAGCCTGAGCGAGTCGACCGAGTGGATCAGGCGTGAGAGCTCAACGGCCTTCTTCACCTTGTTCCGCTGCAGGTGCCCGATCATGTGCCACCGCACGGGCGTGGAGGGCGTGACGCCGTTGCCCGGAGCAGGAGGCGCTCGCTTTGGTGCGGGCCATGGTCTTCTGGCGAGCCTGCCACTCGTCGATCATCGCGGCACGCTGCACCAGTGACGGCACCAGGTTCTCACCGAAGTCGCGGTGTCCCAGGTTGACCAGTTCGCGCACGTCGTCGATGCCGGCGTACTTGCTCACCGCCACGAGCATGACGCTCGACGGATCGCGTCCGGCCTGTCGCGCGGCCTCTGCGCAGCGCTGCTTGACTTCGAGGTAGCGGTCCTTGAGCGAGTCGAGTGTCGTCACGGTGCCTCCTGCGGAGTGACGGAGCCTGTGGAGTGTAGCGAGTCTGTCTCCGCCTTCTCCCGGCTCTGCGGGAGAAGGTGTCGCCGGCTTTGCAGCGACGGATGAGGGTGTCTTTGCTTTGCACACCCAATCCAAAGGCACCCTCATCCGCCCGCTCGGAGCAGCGGAGTGAGGAAGGGAACTGCTTGGTTTCCGGCTTCCGTGCGCTGCGCTCCCGTTTACACGGTCTCCCGCAGAGCTGGGAGAAGGGGGTCTAGTCTTCGCCATGCCCAACGACAACCTCAAGCCCCGCGACACCGTCATCCCCGCCGGCGAAACCGCCCCCGACTTCGAGCTCCCCACCGATGTGTGGGGCAAGACCTGGAAGCTCTCCGACGCCCTCAAACAGGGTGACGTCGTCCTGAGCTTCTTCCCCTTCGCCTTCACCGGCGTCTGCGGCACGGAGATGGCCTGCATCACCAAGGACCTCGGCAGCCTCGCCGCCAAGGGCACGCAGGTCGTCGGTGTCTCGGCCGACGGCACGCCCTCCCTTGGCGAGTGGAAGAAGCAGCTCGGCCTCACCCAGACCCTGCTCAGCGACAACTTCCGCCAGGTCAGCAAGGCCTACGGCCTCTACTGGCCCGAGCAGAACGTTACCTGGCGCGGCACCGTCATCATCGGCCAGAACGGCAAGGTGAAGTGGAGCCAGAAGCGCGAGATCAAGAACGCCTTCAAGCCCGATGAGATTCTCGCAGCGCTGGCGTGACGAGCCCCCTTCTCCCGGCTCGGCGGGAGAAGGTGCCCGCCGGCTTTGCGGCGGGCGGATGAGGGCGTGGTGTAGGCGTGCCTCGAATAACAACGCCGTCTGATCGCATTGATCTGCTTTCGGACGGCGCCGCCCGTGGCAGTCAAGGGCGCCGCGCGACGCCCTCACCCCGCACTCGCAAAGCCTCGTGCGACCCTCTCCCGCTGCGCGGGCGAGGGTGGAGCAAAAAGGCCGGCGCCTATAGCGCCGGCCTCATTCGTTTATCGATCGCTCACATCAACGGCGACGGCGACGCATCGCCCCCAGCCCACCGAGCCCCAGCACCGCCGCGGCGCCGGGCGTCGGGGTCTGTACGGTCAGGCCGCTGATGAACGCGGTCTGGAACGCGTACCCGCCGCGGTCGGTGAGCACGACCGACGTGAGGGTCTCGTTGGCGAACGCCGCGGGGAGCACGAACGTCTGCATGTCCATGCGCTGGCCGAAGCCGTTGTCGAATACGTTCTGCGTGGTCGTGCCGTTGATGCTGTTGGTCCAGTTGTTCTGGTTGTAGTCGCGCACGTCGCTGTCGCCATACAGGTCGACCGTGTGCGACAGGCCGCCCGTTGCGTTGAAGGTGATCGACAGGAACGAGCCTTCGCTGCCCGGCATGCCCCAGAACGTGTTGATCAGGGTGTGCACGGCGACCGCACCGTTGACGTTGGTCGCCACGCTCAGCGACTGCTGCGAGCTGTCTTCCTGACCGAACAGCGCGTTCCACGCCCACGGCGTGCTGGTGTCGCCGCTTCCGCCCAGCGCGAAGGGGACGCCCAGGAACGTCTGGTTGCCGGTGGGGAATGTGTGGCCGTTCGCCAGGTACGCGTTGTCGTGCGCCATGTTGAACTGCGACGAGAAGTCGATGGTTTGGAACTGGGCCAGGGCCGCAGAAGCGGTGGCGGCGACAGCGAGGGCGGCGATGATCTTCATGATGCTCTCTCCTACTGGCCCATGCAGTGGTGCGGGCCGTGCGTGGCGGGAGTAGGAGATACAACGCATCCCGCGGCAACTAAAACCATCGGAACCGGCTCTGATTTGGCATACGCTCGGCCATGGCAAGCTCCGGTAACGCGCCCACCATTCTCATCGTCCGCGACGGCTGGGGCATGAACCCCTTCCCCGAGCACGACCACTTCAACGGCGTCAAGCTCGCGAAGACGCCTGTCGCTGATCGCCTGATGGCCGAGTACCCCTGGACGCTCGTCAAGACCAGCGGCTCCGACGTCGGCCTCCCTGACGGCACCATGGGCAACAGCGAAGTGGGCCACCAGAACATCGGCGCCGGCCGCATCGTCGAGCAGGAGAGCAAGACGATCACCGACGCCTGCTCGCGTGGCTTCACCTCGATCAAAGCCGTCGCCGACAACATCAACGCTGCCTTGAAGTCGGGCAACAACGTCCACCTCATGGGCATCGACTCCGACGCCGGCGTCCACGGTCTGCTCGAGCACCTCTACGCCTTCCTCCGTGCATGCAAGGACCTGGGCGGGGGGGTGCCCAAGGACCGCGTGCTCGTTCACCTCTTCACCGACGGGCGCGACAGCGGTCCGCGCCAGGGCATCGACTTCACAGCCCAGGTCGAGGACCAGCTCGCCCGCATCGGCGTCGGCCGCATCGCCTCCGTCAGCGGGCGCTGATTACGCGATGGACCGCGACAACCGCTGGGAGCGCGTCAAGCTCGCCTACGACGTCATCACCGGGCGCGACGCCGCGGCACCTCGCTTCAAGACCGCGCGAAGCCATCCAGGATTACTACGACCACCCCGCCTCCGACAGCATGCAGGGCGACGAGTTTGTTCCCCCTCGCGCCGTCGGCGCTCCGCGCCCATGCGCGATGGCGACACCGTCTTCTTCTACAACTTCCGCGGCGACCGTCCCCGCGAACTTTCCGCAGCGTTCGTCTTCCCCGACGACCAGTGGGCCAGGGTCAAACCTTCCCCCGACAGCGGCAAGAACGGCTTCGACCGCGGCGCCAAACTGAAGCTCAACTACGTCATTCTCACCGAATACTGGGACGCCCTCCTCCCGTACTGCCCCGTTGTCTTCCCGCGACCCGCCAAGATGAAGAACATCGCCGGCGAGACGTGGTCGAACCTCGGCCTCCGCCAGTTCCGCTGCGCCGAGACGGAGAAGTACCCGCACGTCACCTTCTTCTTCAACGACTACCGCGACCCGCCCTTCCCCGGCGAGACCCGCGAGAACCCGCAGAGCCCGAAGGTCGCCACCTACGACCTCAAGCCCGAGATGTCCGCCGACCAGGTGCGCGACGCCGTCCTCCGGCGAATCGCCGCTCCTGACTGCGAAGACGTCCTCGTCGTCAACTTCGCCAACGCCGACATGGTCGGCCACACCGGCAAGCTCGACGCCGTCATCAAGGCCGTCGAAACCGTCGACGCCTGCGTCGGCGCGATCGTCGACGCGACCCTGGCTCGCGGCGGCCAATTGATCGTCACCGCCGACCACGGCAACGCCGAGCAGATGTGGGACCCCGTCAACAACTGCCCCCACACCTCCCACACCGTCTACGACGTCCCTCTCATCGTCGTCGGCGAAAAGTGGAAGGGCCACAAGCTCCGCGGCGACCGCGACGGATCAAAGTGGGGCGACCCTCACATCCGCAACCAGCGCGGCCGCCTTGCTGACATCGCCCCAACCCTCTTCGCCATGATGGGCCTGGCGAAACCGGAAGAGATGAAGGGCGAAAGCCTCTTATAAGAGCCTTGTGCGCAAGCACAAGCGCGATGCTCTCCGCTCTCGAAGCCCGCTCACAGCAAACAATGAACGTGAATCGAGCGAGTCATCGCCGGGGTGCCACAGACTCGGCTCTGCGAGTCTGTGCCGTTACGCTCGACAAACGCAACCGCCTCACGCCGCCGCGGCCACAATCGTGTCCCGCCCACCGTGTTTCGCCGCGTACTGCAGCTCATCCGCCGCGCGCAGCAACTGCTCCGCATCCGTCGGCGGCTTCTTGAACGTCGCCACGCCGATCGAGAACGTCACCGGCCAGCGGTTCTTCACCATCGCCTGCTGCAGCAGCAGCCGCAGCTTGTCGGCAACGTTCTTGGCCGCAACGCCGTCCGCCTCCGGCAGCAGCACCGCAAACTCGTCGCCGCCGAGTCGCGCATGCGTCGGTCTGACGGCAGTGATCGTTCAGCGTCGCCGCGACTTCGCGCAGCAGGCGATCTCCCTCGGCGTGCCCCGAAAGGTCGTTCACGGCCTTGAACCGGTCGGCGTCGAGATAGATCACGCTGATCGGCTTGCCTGACCGTCGGCTCCGCGCCAGCTCCCGCTGCGCGATCTCCAGCAGCGTCCGCCGGTTGGCGATCCCCGTCACCTCGTCGGTCCCAGCCAGCTTCTTCTGCTGGTCGTACATCTCGCGCAGCGCCCCGATCAGCCACGCCGTCGCCAGGCACATCCCCACGCGGCTGCAGCAAGCCCACACGATCACCGGCACAGGGAGGCCCGGCGTCAGCAGCGGACGGAAATCCATGAACCACGCGAACCCCGCGATCGTCGCCAGAGCGACCGACCACGGGCGTGACGTGTACCAGCCCACCGTCGCCAGCGGCAGCAGGTAAAACACTGCCAGAGAGATGTACGGCCCACTGACCATGTCCAGCGCCGCCAAAATTCCCACCGACCCGAACCCCACCGCAAGATGAGTCAGACGCGACCACCGGCCTGCTGCACTCAGCGCGGCCTGCAAAGGATCAAAGCTCGTGGCCGCTGCCGTAGCGCGGCCTTGGGTGTCCGACATGCCCGTGAATATCGGGCGTCCCAACCAGCGTGTTTACGGACCGCCGAAAGTGCCGATTCCGCAGCAGAATCCAGCGTTTTATTGGCCGCGCAACGAGTCGTTCAGGCCGGGGAACGCCTTTTCCTCTTCTTCTGACACGATCTTCGCTCGCGTCGATGGCGAAATCCGCACCCGCACTGGTGTATCCGCCGGCGGTATCGCCGCGTTTCGTGCGACGAAATTGGGTGCGTCGACGCCTGAATCCGGCGAGTAGACCCGCGTGATCCCGACCGTCTCGCTCCCGAACGTGCACAAGCCGATGAGCGTGCCGAGCTCATCGGCCGCGTACACGTTGACCTTCTCTCCCTCGAGGTTCCGCATCTGCCCGATCTTCGAGCCGCCGAACACATAGGTGTACGGGTTCTTCGCGAGCGTTAGGTAGTTGATGTCCCGCCGCCGGGTGACGCCGTTCATCATCGTCGGCTTTGCGGCCTCGATGCGCCGTGCTTCCTCGCGGTTCTCAGCCTCATCCTCAACCCACGACCGCGGGTCATCGACAACCTCTTTCCCCTCCTTCAAATACGCGAAGCGAACGTCAACCTCCGGCCCCACAGGCGCAACCCGTTTCACCCCCGGCTGCTTGTCCTTCCCATCACCATCGCCAAACTCAATCCGCCCCGGCGTCCCCGGCTCGAGCCCCGCCATAAGCAGCGCCGCGTGCACGTCCGCACCCTTCGCCTTGCTCAGCACCAGCGACTCGTGCTCCTTGTCGCGCAGCGGCAGACAGACCAGCAGCTCAAGCTCGGTCCGAGGCGTGTCGGCGTTGTGAAAGTCCCACGCCACCACCCCATCAAACTCCACCGACTTTCGCGCACGGTTTACCCGCACGTGCTTGAACACCTGCACCCACTCGTCCTTCTCCGCGGGCTTGGCCGTCTGATCCGTCTTCGCCGGCTGCTCTCCCGGCAGCGTCACGCGCGTCGGCCATCCAGGCGGCGGCCAAGTCGCCGGCAACTGCTTCGCGATCGGAGGCACGACGGAAGAAGGCTGCGCAGGAGCAACCGGTTGCGCAAGCGATGTCAGTACCAACGCCGCCAGAGGCAACACCGTCAGCATCACGCACCTTCTTTCGCCATCCGCACAAACTCGTTCCCGCGCTGCTCGTAGTTGATGAACTGGTCCCACGAAGCGCACGCCGGCGAGAGGACTACTACGTCCCCGGCCTTCGCCCGCGAACTCGCCGACCGCACCGCCTCCGCCAGTGTCCCGCACTGCACGGCCTTCCCGCCGCCCCCCCCCGCGGACGCCATCTGCGCAATCCCCGGCCCGGTCTTGCCGATCGTGTAGAGCCCTGCCAGCTTCGTGCTCAGAGCCGCCACTGGCGACAGGTCGCTCCCCTTGTCGTACCCGCCCGCGATCAGGTGCACCCGTCCTGCCCCGACGCCCGGTTCGTCGTCGAACGACTGCACCGCCAGCAGCGCCGCCTGAGGCGTCGTGCACTTGCTGTCGTTGTAGTACCGCACCCCGTTCTTTTCAGTGACAAACGCCAGCCGGTGCGGCAACCCCCCGAAAGACTCCAGCGCCTTCGCCAGATCCGCTTCCAGCCGGTCGTTCGCAACAGCCGTTTCTTTGCGCCCGCTTCGGGATTCGCGCCCCCGTCGTTCAAAATCGCCAACTCCGCGGCAGCCATCGCCAGCCGCGCGTTGGCGATGTTGTGCTTCCCGGGAATTCGCAGCTTGAGCGTCCACGCGCTGGGGCTTGACGGTGCGCTATGCGCCGACGCCGGCACGCACCGCGCCTCCGTCCACGGGCTGCTCGCCGCCTCCACGATCTCAAGGAACCGCTCGCCTTGCGACGCCGCGGCCGAGTACAACGCGAAATCCAACCCCGCCCCGCGGTGATACCGCCAGATGTTGTACTTGCTGTCGGCGTAGTGCTCGATCGCCGTGTGCCAGTCCAGATGGTTCGCAGAGATGTTCGTCATCACGCCGATGCACGGCGACCATCCCTGCGCCCCGCGGTACCCCACGCCGCCCAGCCAGTAGAGCATGAAGCTCGACAACTCCAGCACCACCCAGTCGTTCTTGCCGATGTCGGGCAGTTGCTCCAGCAGCGATACGCCGATGTTGCCGCCAAGATGACTTCGCCGCCCCATCGACGTCAGCAGGTGGTGGATCATCGCCGACGTCGTGCTCTTGCCCGCCGACCCCGTCACGCCGATCGTCCGGTCCCGGTTGGGCAGCCGCTCGACCAGCATCCGGATCTCGGTCGTCACCTTCACGCCCGCGTTCTCTGCCGCGAGCAGGTACGGGTTCTCCCAAGGCGTCGGCACCGCCGGGTTGGCGACCACCAGGTCCGTGTTCGTGAAGTCCTCCGGCCGGTGCTCACCAAGCCGCAGCCCGACCGCGCCGCTCTGGATCAGCGGCTCGATCTCCTTCAGCGGCTCAGCCAGTTTGTCCGCCGGTGACAGGTCGGTCACCAGCACCCTCGCCCCCTGCGACGCCAGGAACTTGGTCGCCCCCAGCCCGCCCCCGAACCGTCCCAGGCCCATCACCGTCACGCGCTTGCCGCGGAAGTCGTTCATCGCCGCCATGGTAGTAGAAGAAGTCGTCATGCCCGGAGAGTGCGCACCGAACATGAAAATCGGGCCCCGAAGCCGGCGGAAACTCCTCAAAAAGCAGGCGTTTCGCCGAGTTATCCGATGTCTTCCCGTCCCTCGAGAATTGCGCGAGCCAGCACGACCGCCAGCCGTTGAGCAACCGGCCCCGGTGTTCCGCCGCCGACCGGCTTCCCATCAAGCTGCGTCACGCTCGTGACCGCCGCGGTCGTCCCCAGCAGCATCACTTCGCGAGCCTCGCGAAGCTCCCGCTCGCTCACGGCTCCCTGCCGGATCGACGGCTCAAGGTCCAGCAGGATTTCACGCGTAATCCCTGGCAAAACCGTATTGGTTTCAAGCGGCGGAGTCACAAGCTCGCCTTTGCTCGTCACCACCAGCACGTTCGTGAGTGCTCCTTCACTCAGCGTCTTCTCTCCACCAGGAGCTTCGCGCAGCAGCACTGCTTCGTCGGCTCCCGCATCCGCCGCGCCGCGCGACGCCAACGCATTTCCGAGAAGACTGATCGACTTGATGTCGCACCGGTGCCACCGCAGGTCCGGCAGCGTCACGCACTTCTTGATGAGCGGAGTGGGATTCTGAAAATCCACCACGGCCGCAGGCCGCACGAACGCGAACACCGTCGGCTTCATCCCGGCGGGCGGAGTGTGCGATCGTGCCGGCTGCGTTGCAAGGTCCGGCGCTCCCCGCGTCACCTGAAAGTAGATCAGCGCCTGCTCGATCCCCGACCGCTTGACCAGCTCCGCCGAAACGCGCGCCAGCTCGCGGGCGTCAAAGTCGATCCGCAGCTCTCCAAGGCTCCGCGTCAGCCGCCGCACATGCCGGTTCATCCCCACAAACCGCGGCCCTGTTTTGCCGGCCAAGGCCGGCCCACTGCGCACAGCCTCGTAGACGCCGTCGGCAAACAAAAACCCTCGATCAAAGGGCGACACGCGCACCTGATCCGCGGGCAGGAATTCACCATTGAGATACGCAAGCACGGGGATCAGTGTATCGGCCACCCGCCGATTGCGGCTTCGCATAGACGTGAGCTGCGTTTTGCCGCGTGTCATCGTTGCGCGTTTCGAGAAGCGGTTGATATGAAGAGCTCGGGGCCTGTGCGCTCAATGACGCCGGACGCCTCCGCGCCCGGAGCGACGGAGGCGAAATCCCAACTGTGCAGGCAGCACCTGCACGCACCCAAGCGAGCACATCCAACGACAATCCCCCATAGCTCCGGGCGCGGAGGCCCACAGCAACTCCAGGCCCGCGTGCCCCGAGCTCTTCAAAAGAGCCTCTTCTTCTGGTTCCGGCTCTACAGGAGCAACCACCTATGCAAACTGCACAGGCTTACGCGTCCCCATCATCTCGACAAACGCATCAAACAGATACGCGCTGTCGTGCGGCCCAGGCGCAGCCTCCGGGTGATACTGCACGCAGAAGACCGGCTTGTCCTTCAGCCGGAACCCCGCGAGCGTCCCGTCGTTCAGATGCACGTGCGTTGCCTCGGCGCCGACGGCCTCGAGGCTCTTGGGATCAACCGCGAACCCGTGGTTCTGGCTGGTGATCTCCACCTTGCCGTTCATCAGGTTCTTCACCGGCTGGTTCGCCCCGCGGTGTCCGAACGGCAGCTTGTACGTCTTCGCCCCGACGGCGAGCCCCAGCAACTGATGCCCGAGGCAGATGCCGAACGTCGGCGGCACCTTCGCGGCATCCGCGCTCACAACCGCCTTCAGCGTCGCAATCGTCGCTTCAACCGCGGCCGGGTCGCCCGGCCCGTTGCTGATGAACAGCCCGTCCGCCTCGCCCGACGCGAACATCCGCGTGATCTCTGAGGCGGGCGTGGTGTGCGGAACCAGCTTCACCTCGCACCCGCGATCCGCCAGGTTGCGCAGGATGTTCGCCTTCGCCCCGCAATCCAGCGCCAGCACGCGGAACCGCTTGTGCGACGACGCGGCTGGATGGGCATCGGCAGTCTTCGCGTGCCCCTCGGCGTTGGGCGACCAGTCGCCGAGCGTCTCGCTCCAGCTCTGACCGCTGTTGCACCCGACCTTCGGCACAAGGTTCTGCCCCGCCATGCTCGGCGCGTTGCGGGCCATCTCAACCAGCGCCGCGTCGCTCAGCTCCTCGCGCGTCTTGTCGGTGATGACGCCCGTCATCACCCCCTTCTCGCGCAGCCGGCGCGTCAGCGCCCGCGTGTCGATCTCCGCCAGCCCCAGTGCCCCCGCCTTCTCCAGGTATGTCGACAGGTCCGTCGAGTGCCGGTAGTTGCTCGCCACCCGTGAAAGCTCGCGGATGATGAACCCCGACACCTGCACCTTGCGGCTCTCGACATCCTCGGCGTTGATCCCGTAGTTCCCCATCAGCGGGTAGGTCATCACCAGGATCTGCCCGGTGTAGGAGGGATCCGTCAGGGCCTCCTGGTACCCCGTCATCGCCGTGTTGAACACGACCTCCGCGGGCACGCAAAGCCCCTTCCCGACCGCGCCAAACGCGGTGCCGGTGAACACAGAACCATCAGTAAGAGCGAGGCGGCCGATGCGAGTGGGGGTGGGCGAGGGGGGGGGGGGCATCGGGCGCGATCGTAGGAGGCAAAGCGAAAAACGAAAAGCGCAAAGCGAAAATAAACGTGCCAGCTCCCGGAAAACCAGCTCTTTCGCCCACCGGGCGCACAATCCCAGCCGGCAGGTTCACCTGCCGGTCTCGACAATCAGAACAGATTCCGGCCCGGCGGGTCGACGAACGCTCACGCTGGCTTGCCGAAGACTCCACACTCCGGGCACGCCGCGCCACTCGAGAGCCCCACAAGACTGAACCCGCACTCCTCACATCGCTCAAGACGCCTCCACCTCCATCGCCGAACGTCCGGCCACAGCCCCCATCCGCCCGCACACCACAACGCCAGCGGCGCCGGCCACGCCACGCATGCGATGATCTCGATCGTCTCGCCCATCGACTCAATGCGGGTATAGGCGAAGACCCCCAGGTTCACACCTTTTCCAATTGCGAAGAGTTCACGCTTGGCATCGAGCGTCCAGGCCATCGCTGGTCGTGGCGGCGGCTCGGCATTGCGGCTGTAGTCGATGGTCTCACTCGTCACGCCGTCCAGCAGCACCAGCAGCTCGCCGCACTCCCAGTGCACGAACCATCCGTTACCCCGATGCTCAACCGGCCGCCACCGCGACAACCCCCACGCCGCCGCGGCCGCGATTCCCAGAACGACGCACGCAACGCCCGTCCATTTCCTCACGCGCCCGCGGCGCCGTCGTGATGCACTTTGCACGCGTTCCATCAGGTGTGCTCAACGCGGCAGTACACAACCTGCCGTCGCTCGTCAGCGTTCCGTCGCCTTCGGCGCACTCGCCGCGTCACGCTCGAACACGATCGTCTCGCCGCCGAACACCCAGTGCAGCCGTCCGTCGATCATCCGCAGATAGTCGGTATTCGGCTTCACGTACGCCCACCCGTCGTCGTTGAACAGCACGACCATGTCCTCCCACGTGCCGTACGAGAACGTCTTCAGCGCACCGTGCGTGGACTGTCCCGACGTCGACCGCTGAGCGTTGTCGCCCGGTACGACGGCAGTGTTCGATGGCGTCGCCTTTGGATGGAAGATAAACGCCGGTGGCCCGTCAGGGAACAGCTTCTTCATCCGGTTCTCGAGACTTTCGCGGTGCTCGTACGCGTAAACCGCCTTGAGGCGTTCGTGCTCCTTCCGCACGGCGTCATTGACCGCTCGCGTAGCTGCGAAGCTGAACTTCCAGATGCCCGGCAGCGCGGCCGCATCGATCGCCTTTGACGCGGCGACGCTCCGCAGCGGCAGCGGGCGATCGTCAAAGAAGCGCGTGGGTTCTCCGACTTTCACATACGCCTTGCCGTCATTCAGCGTGAACTCGAACATCGCGTTTGCCGCGTCCGTGTCCGCGTCCACCAGTGCGCCGTCGACGAGTGTCCAACGGAACCACTCGAGACTGACAGGCGTGCACGCAAAGGCCGTGTGGTCGGCGCGAACGCTGATGCGCACGTCCTCGTACTGCCGCACCGAGTTGTGGATCCATCCCGGGTCCGACATCGCCGCCACCGCGTCGATGTCGACCACCCAATCCCCGACAAACGCGCGCTCCTCCGCCGTGAGCGCCGGCGGTTGCGAAACCGGCTTCGCCTGTGCCGCCGTGGCCTCCGGCTTCCCAGACGGTTCCTGACGTTGCACGCCCGCCCAGCCAAGAAGCCCGACTGACACAAGCACCACGCCGCAGCAGAGAGTTCGGTTCATCGTGGCAGTGTAACGAGAACGCTCACGCCTCCATTGCCGGTTCGCCTCGGTTTACTTCTCATCATCGCGTCGAGCCCTTGTCCTGGTTCAGCACCCAAGCGCCGTGAAGAACTCGTTGATGAAGACGATGAAGTCGTTGTTGTCGTACAACCCGTCCGGTCCCAGAAGCCCGCCCACGCGCCCGATGTCCGCCTCCGGCCGGGCGTCGAAGAACGCCCCGATGAAGGCGATGAAGTCGTTGTTGTCGTGTCGGCCGTCGCGCCCCGGCAGGCCGCCCGCGCCGCCGATATCCGATGGATCGACAAACAACTGTGCCGGGCTGCTGGTCGCGCTGCCGCATCCGTCGGTGCGCGTCACCATGACGCGGTAGAACCCCGCGTCCGTGACCGATGCGCCGGCGACCGTCAGCGTCGGTGTCGCGGCAGACGGGTTCACAGCCGGGTCGATCGTCGTTTCACCCTTGAGCCACTGATACGCCAGCGCACCGCCCGACGCACCGACGGTGAACGCAACGGTCCCGCCGACGCAGACCGAGCGAGCCGCCGGCTGCGAATCAATCGTCGGCGCAGTGCGCCCGAGCGTGTAGTGCGCGAAGTAGGCCGACACGTTTCCGCCCGCGGCCCCGAACCGGCCGATGGCCAGCACATCGCCGCTGGCGAGCGGCACGGCTCTATAGACGATCGAATTCTGGCTGACATTCGAGTCGAGTTGCGACGCAAACGCCGACCACGCCCCGCTCACTGGGTCGTACCACGCCAGGCTGCGAACCGCGACGCCTCCCGCCGTGCTGAAGAGCCCGCCGACCAAGACCTTGCCGTTTGCTGCTAGACGCAGTGAGCTCAGGTAGTCCGAGTTGGTTCCAGAACCGAGCGCCGAGAACGCGCCCGTCGCGGGGTGATACCGCGCCAAGTGTGAGGCGGAAACGCCCCCGATCGACGTGAAGTACCCGCCCAGCAGTAGGTCCCCGTCGGGGAGCACCAGTAGCGCCAGCGTGATCGGCAGCGGTGCGAGGCCTTCGGTGCCCGTCGGCACCCAGGCATTCGTCGCCGCGCTGAAGCGAGCGAAGCAGCGCGAAGCGACGCTGCTCGCGCTTGCGAACTGCCCGCCCACATAGACGTCGCCGTTGGGCGTGATCGCGAGCGAGTAGACCGGCCCGCTGACCCCCGCGTCCAAAGGAGACCAAATCCCCGTCGCCAAATTGAGGCGCACGATGTTCGACGCCGGCACGCCGCCGATGGCCGTGAACGTTCCGCCGACGACCACGTCGCCGTTCGGCGCCAGGGCCATCGGGCGCAACGTTCCCTGGGCGTCACCCAGCGGCGTCCAGACGCCCGTCGCCGGATCGAACCGGGCGACCGACGTGCGTGACACGCCGGGAGAGAGCGTCGAGTTCACCAGTGCGATCACGCTCCCGTCCGCCAGCGCCATCGTCGTCCCGACCGTCGGCCCCGTCCCCATGCCGGGGTTTGGAGCGGGGGGCGCCGGCAGCGAGCTCCAGGCGCGGGCGATTGGTTCGTACCGGGCGAACGCCGGCGCGGCCACGCCCGCGATCTGCGTGAAGGACCCGCTCACCAGCACGTCACCCGATGGAAGCTGCGTGACCGACTCAAGCGAACCGTCGGTCACCGGCCCGGCGCACGGCAGCGTCGACCATGTGTCGGCCGCGGGCGCATAGCGGGCGATGTTCTGCGCGTGCGGCGTCGTCCGCGTGCTGAACTGGCCGCCGACCATCAGGTCCCCGTTGCTCAGCGGTGCGAACGCGTACACGCGGCTGCCGTCGAGCCCCCCGCCGGGGTTCGACCACGCGCCGCTCGCCGCGTTGTACCGCGCAATGCGCTGGGCCGAGCGCCCCCCGCCACGTTGAAGGACCCGCCCGCCAGCACGTCGCCGCTCGGCAGAACATGGAGCGAGTTCACCTCCGCAAACACCGGATCAGTGATCCCCGAACCCATGGCTGACCATGCGCCCGTTGCCAGGTTGCAGCGAGCGACGCTCGCCGCCGCCACGCCCCCCGCGTGGGAGAAATTGCCGCCCGCGATAATGTCGCCATTCGCGGTGGTCGCCAGCGAATAGACGACGCTGTCCACACCTGCGCCCATTGCCGACCATGCCTGCGTCGCGGGGTGATACCGCGCCACGTGCTGCGCTGCACCAGTGCCCGCCTGCGTGAAACTGCCGCCGGCGATCACGTCGCCTCCCGGCTCCAGCGTCAATGCCTGAATGGGGCCGTTGGTGCCGGTGCCCATCGCCTGCCACGTGTTGAGCGCCGGGCTGTACCGCGCCACGTTGCGCACGGCTACGCCGTCCGCGAGCCCGAAGCCGCCCGCGACTGCCACGCTCCCGTCGGGCATCACAACCATCGCGCTGACCGATGCGCTCGTGCCCGCTCCCAGTGCCGCCCACGCGCCGGTGGCCAGGTCGTAGCGGACGATGTTGCTCGCGGGCACATCGCCGGCCGACGAGAACGCGCCGCCGATGACCAGGTAGCGATCTCCAAGCAGCACCATCGAGTACACCGTTCCGTTGGTGCTCGTGATGCCTGAGCCCAGCGGCGACCACGTCCCTGTCGCCGGGCTGAATCGCGCCAGCCGCCGCGCTGAAATCCCACCCGCCGTCGAGAACGATCCGCCCAGGATCACATCGCCGTTCGGCAGCGTCACCATTGCGTTGATCTGCGATTCGGTTCCCGTTGCGCCCCACCCGGGCAGCCATCCTTCAGAGCATTGGCCGCGTGCTGAAAGAGGCAACGCAAACAAGGCCACGGCCGTTGCAGCCACCGCGGCCATCCGCCGGACCAGTTGTGAAAGAGAACGGGACCGCGTCCCACGAACATCCACGAGAGGATTCATGATGCATGCCGGTACGGACCATGGATGCACGGTGTTGCAAGTTCTTACAACGTCGCGTGGATCTTCGCACGAGTGACTGAATTCGAAGAATCCCCGAATCAGGGCTCTCGACGAGCGGTGAGCGCGGCGACGTCCTTCACTGCATCTGCCGCGGCCACATTCAGCCCTAGGTGCTTCGCATCCCGCAACGCCGCGATCTTCACGATCACCTCGTCCGTCGGCTCTTCCATCGGCATGCCGAACCCCATCGCCGGGTAGACGCCCATCTGCCGGTGCGATTGGCGTGCGCCGAACCGCTTCCAGAGGCTCTGGCGCGCCCGCCACGCCTTCGGATCGATGTGCTCCACCACCAGCGTGTGCATCGACGGATGAGCAAGTGCTCCAACGTCCTCCCACGGCATCCGGTCCCAACGCCACTTGAACACGTTGAGCATCTCCAGTCCGCGCTCATCGGCCCTCACCGCCGGCCGACCATTCCGCAGACACCGCCAGATGCCGATGGTGCACCGCACGAACATCCACAACGCCGCGACGACGGGCGGTCCGATCAGGCATAGCAGCACGGCTGCTCCGATATGCCAGCCTGGCACCGCGTTCGGCTGCGGCGTCACCAGAGCCAAAACCATGATCCCGATGATCGCGACCGCCATCGCCGTCATGAACGGCAGCACAATCAGGGTCATCCCGAGCAACCAGACCACCAGCCCCCGCTTGCTCGCCTTCACCTCAAGCAGCCACGGGCTGTCCGGCGTGATGCCGTTGTCGATCGGTGCCGCAAAGGGTGAGTGCGCGGGTGCGTCGCTCATCGCGGGATCGTTAGCGGTGGCGATACCAGGAACGGCTGGCATCCGCACAAGAACCGAACGCGTGTCTACTCTTCGACGTACAGATCGACATCACGCCCCGAAACGCCCACACTGAGCACCTCGTGCCCCCCCCCGACCTCTTCCAGTCCGACGCACCCGACATCACGTACTCCCGGTACGTGCGCGTCGTCGTCGAGCGCGGCATCGAGCGCGTAGGCCAGGAGTCCGATCACTACGCCCCCCCCGAGCACGCCCTCACCTACGGCATGCCCGGCGAGGCCGCCGTCGAGCCAGGCCAGCGCGTCGTCGTCCCCCTCGGCCGCGGCAACAAGTCTGCAGCGGGAATCGTCACTGTCGTCGGCGGCGCCGAACTCCTCGACGGCTTGGCGCCGAGCAAAGTAAAAGCAGTCACCAAGGTCACACCGGTGCGCCTCGCGCCCACGCTCGTCCGCCTCGGCGCGTGGATGAGCGACTACTACGTCTCCCCGCTCGGCATGGTCTACGCCACCATGCTCCCCGCGGCCGTCAAACACGACACCGGCCGCAAGACGCATACCTATCTCGAACCCGCGCCCGCCGAAGCGCGAGCGAAGCTCGAAGAACTCCCCGCGCACCTCAAGAAGGTCTGGGAGAAGATCGAGTCTGTCGACGCCGACCTGTGGCCGCTCACACCCAAGGCGCTCAAACGCTGGGCCGAAGGTCTCGGCGCAACCAGCCTGAAAAAGCTCGTCGAAACCGGCTGGCTCATCGCGACCGTGCGCGACGAGGTGACGCCCGTCTCCGACCCATTCGAAGGCCTCTCACACACGCCCGCCGCCGCCAAGCCCGTGCCGAAGCTCGTACCCGAGCAGGCCGCGGCGTACGAAGCGGTGAAAGCCTCGCTCCATGCTGGCGTGTTCGGTGCCGGCGAGTTCCGCGTTCACCTGCTGCATGGCGTCACGGGCAGCGGCAAGACCGAGGTCTACCTCCGCGCCATCGAAGAGATGCTGCTGCGCAAAGGCCCGGCAGGCGAGATCAATACAGACGGTGCGATCATGCTCGTGCCCGAGATCGCGCTGACCCCACAGACGGCGCAGCGATTTATCGATCGCTTCGGCCCGAAGGTCGCCGTGCTCCACTCGGGCCTCACCGCCAGTCAGCGCCATGCGCAGTGGGCTGCGTGCGCCAGCGGCGCCGTAAGAGTGGTGGTGGGGGCCCGCTCCGCCGTCTTCGCGCCCTTCAACAAGATCGGCCTCATCATCGTCGACGAGGAGCACGACTCGTCGTACAAGCAGGACCAGCTCCCGCGCTACCACGGGCGCGACGTCGCGGTGAAACGCGCACAGCTCGAGAACTGTCCGATCGTCCTCGGCTCCGCGACACCAAGCCTCGAATCGTGGTACGCCAGCACGCCCGCGGGCGGCAGCAAGTACCACCTCTCATCACTTCCCAATCGTGTTGTCGGTGGTCGCTTGCCCCCCGTGCGCATCGTCGATCTCGCCGAAGAACGTCGTCTCCGTGCGCTCGTCCACCCCGAAGGTTGGCGCGACCGGCACGTTCACCTCATCGGCCCTTCGCTCGAGCAGGCCATCGGTGACACCCTCAGTGCCGGCGGGCAAGCGATGCTCCTGCTCAACCGCCGCGGCTACGCCAACTACATCTGCTGCACCGACCCCAAGTGCGGCTGGGTCATGCAGTGCGACCACTGCGACGTCACCACCGTCTATCACGTCGACAAGCGTCTCCGTACCGGCGGCTACGTGCGCTGCCACCACTGCCTTGCCGAACTGCAGCTCCCCAAGGCCTGCCCCAAGTGCACCAAGGCGATCAACACCTTCGGGCACGGCACCCAGCGCGTCGAGGCCGAGCTCGAACGCAAGTTCGGCCCTTCGCACGGCCTGGTCATGGGCCAGACGCTCCTGCGCCTCGACTCCGACACCATGCAGTCGGCCCGCGATTATTTCTCCGCCCTTTCGCGCTTCGCCAGCGGCGAGGTGAAGATGCTCGTCGGCACGCAGATGATCGCCAAGGGCCTCGATTTCCCCAACGTCCGCCTCGTCGGCGTCGTGAGCGCCGACACAAGCCTCAACCTTCCCGACTTCCGCGCCGCCGAGCGCACGTTCCAGCTTGTCGCGCAGGTCGCCGGCCGCGCAGGCCGCGGCGAGCACGGCGGGCAGGTGATCGTGCAGACCTTCAACCCTGCCGAGCCGGCGATCGTTCTCGCGGCCAAGCACGACTACGTTCGCTTCGCGCAGATCGAACTCCAGCACCGCGCCGCCGCGGGCGTCCCGCCGATCACACGCATGGCCCGCATCGTCTGTCGTGACGAAGAGCTGAAAAAAGCCGAGCAAGCCGCGGCCGAGATCGCCCGCGCGATCCACGAGGCCGCCAACGCGCTGGGCGAGCGCATCACCATCACCGGCCCCATGCCCTGCCCCATCGCCCGCATCGGCGACCACCACCGCATCGCCGTGGAGTTGTTGGCCGACGGCCGCGCAGTCCTCCAGCGCGTCCTCGGCGCCGTCCGCGGCCAGGGCTTGCTCATCAGCGACGCTCACACGGCGGTCGATGTCGATCCGATCGCGCTGCTGTAGACGTGTCGTCGAGCAAGGGTCCGTGGTAGCCTTCACTATGTCTGCCGGCAACGCGAATTTGAGCAACGTTCCGCCCGGCTTTGATGAGACGATTGCGTTTCATCGATTTAGGGCGTTTTCGAACGGCATCGGAACCGTTGCCGGTGTTGAGATCGCCGCGCAAAGCGCACCGGCCATGCCGACCGTGTGGATGGAAAGTGCGTCGCACTATCCGCTGGGCAAGGACTGGATTGCCGAGGGCGAAGAGGGTGTGCGTGACGCTCTTGCCTGGCACATGGCAAAGGGCGGAGGGTGTGCAGCGTTCACTGTCCGGAAATTGATCGCGACATACGTCGACACGTGGGGAGGCGCGATCCGGTGCGCCGCGACGTTTGCGGCATGGAAATCGCTCGGGCATGCCGAGTTCGACCTAATGACAGAGCGAACCTGGACGGGTTGGCGCGTGCTGTTGAAGTCGGACAGCGACGGTCAGACGCCCGGCCCTAAGGCTCCTTAAGGGAGCGATGTTCAAAAAAGCCCTTGTGCAACACGGGTTAATAATCGACCTGCTACAAACCCTCCAGTCGCGTCCGGCGTGTTCGGAAGGGGTTTGGGTCGTCCGTGAGTCCGGCCCGCCACGGAGGCGATAAACGCGTTTGGCGCGGTCGGTGTTTCAACAGACGTTGTTCACGCGGTGCCTCGGCGGCCGAACGGGCCAACGGTCGTTGCCGGCACCTTCAGGTGCCGGGCGGCGCGCGTCCGAGGCCGCGGAGCGGCCAGACAAAAATAGCCGTGGGCGCAGCGAGCCCCGCGAGTGCAACCCACGGTCCGATCGATGCTGTGCGCTGTACCGCGTAGCGGTACGACAATCGCCGCGGAGAAGTCCAACGTTGTCGCACCGCTACGCGGTGCAGCACGGGTGGGCAGTTACCGGGGACTGCGATCGCTGCCGCGATCTTGTCCCCGGCTATTTTCGTCTCGCCGCTTCGCGGCTGTGGGATCAACTGCGCTCTGTGTCGGCTTCCGTTGAGCGTGATCGTCAGCCGTACGAGGGGCATCGCGCCCGAGCTTGCGCTCGGGGCTCTTATCAGGGCTTCTTCTTCTCGTCCGCCCGCTTCTCCTCCGCCTTCACCATCGTCGCGACGCGCTTGGCGATCGGGTTGGGGATCGGGATCGAGAGCGAGTACTGCGCGATCTTCCACTCGGTCTTGGCGTTCTCGCCTTCGCCCGTTGTGACTTTGCGGACGACGCCCGTGCCGCGGGTGGTACCGTAGTTTTCGTTGTCGAGCAGCTCGTCGAAGAAGACGGTGGTCGCGTCCTCTTCTCCCTTGGTGCCGGGGATGACGGTGAAGTGGCGCGAGCCCTGGCGCGGCACGTAGGTCCAGCCTCCCTTGCCGTTCGGCTTGGCGAAGACCGGTTTGGCGTACGACTTGAACTGCTCCACCGTCCAGCGCTCGCCCGCGTCGGTGCCGATGAAGATCGCATCGGGCGCGAAAAGCGCGAAGTAGCCGTCGAAGTCGGCCTTGCTGGCCGCGGCGTGGAGGGCGTCTACGACTAGCGCGGCGTCGAGCGATGCGCGCGAGACGTTGGCCGGCGCATCGGGCGTGCGGGTCTTCTCGATCTCATCGAGGATGGTCGTGGCGGTCAGCGAACGCAGGACATGACCTTCCGCGGGGATGATGGTGACCTTCGCGTTGATCTTGCCGTTGCTCCGTTTGGCGAACGCCTCCATGCCATGCGTCGCGTCGAGCCACTCGACGGTGTCGTCGCTGCCGCACCACAGGCGGATGGGGATCCCCTTGAGGCGCTCGATGGTCTCGGTCTCGCTGGGCGGGTGGAACCACGCGCCGGGGAAGCCGGTCGCGCTGGCGGTGCGGTTGGGGTACTCAAGCGCGAAGTTCAGAGCCGTGCGCCCGCCGTTGCTGGCGCCGGCGACGTGGTACTTACCTCCCTCGGCGACGAGCGTCTTGTCCATGTCGGCGACCAGCGCCTTGAACATCTCGGGCTTCTGAAACAAGAGCGTGCCATCGGGCGACTGCGGCGTGACGAGAACCCAGCCGCGTTTCACGCATTCGTTGTAGAACATCGCGCGGGTGGAGCCCTCCATCTGGGCGTTCTGGTTGCCCGGCGGGAAGGCGACGAGCACCGGGTGCGGCTTGTGCAGGTCCGTGCCGTCGGCATAGGAGTAAGTCGCGGTGAGCGAGTAGTTGGCGTCGAAAGGGACCGAGTGGATCACCTGGTCGGCGACGGCAGGCGTGGTAAAGAGGGCGGCAAGGATGAGGCTGCGCATCGGAGGGTTCCGGGGTGAGCGAGGTGACATGATAAGTGGAAAGGCCGCGCGTGTCAGAGCCCGAAGCGTCAGCGAGGAAGTCGGCACGAGGCTCGGCGAGTGCCGATGAGCACCGCAAGTGGAGCCAGAATCGGCTCACAAAGCCTCGCCGGCTCCCTCGCTGACGCTTCGGGCTCTGACAAAGCTGGATACGCTCGTCATGTGACGACTTCTTCACCCATGCCCGCGCCACTGACGCCGACTCCCGAGTTCCTCGCCGCCGTTGCGGAGCTTGGGGTCGAGCTTGAGCCGGGCGATGGCGAGAAGCTCGGGCTCTACCTCGCGCTGCTGCTTGAGACGAACAAGACGACCAATCTCACCGCGATCACCGAGCCCGCCGCGGCCTGGATGCGGCACGCGTTTGATGCGCTGACGCTGCTGCCGCTGCTCAGCGAACTGCCGGAGGGGGCGACGGTGATCGATGTCGGCAGCGGCGGCGGCGTGCCGGGCATCCCGCTGGCGGTCTGCATGCCGCACCTGTCCTTCACGCTGCTTGAGCCGACGGGGAAGAAGGCGAAGTTCCTCGAGCAGACGGCAACCGCGATGGGTCTGAAGAACGTGAAGGTGCTGGCCGAGCGGGCGGAGCGCGTGGGGCAGGACAAGGCGCGGCACCGCGAGAAGTACGACGCGGTGGTGAGTCGCGCGGTTGGGCCGATGAACGTGGTGGCGGAACTGATGATCCCACTGTGCAAGCAGGGCGGAGTGATCGCGGTGATCAAGGGGGCGAAGGCGGAGGCCGAGGTCGCGCACGCCAACGGCGCGCAGGTACGTGTTGCCGAGGGTGACGGAATCATCCGCAACGGCTTCAGCGCGATCGGTGCACTGGGCGCGCGCGTCGTCGACATCCGCGAGACGCCGACGGGGAAGATCGTGATTCTGGAGAAGGCGAGCAAGACGCCGAACCTGTATCCGCGCAAGGACGGGGAGCCGAAGCACAACCCGCTGGGCGGGGTGTTTGAAGGGGGAAGCGGCGAGTCGCGAGAAGGCGGGAGTGGTGGGCCGCAAGTCGCGAGTCGCGAGTGACGAGCGACGAGCCCCGTGCGGAAGCACGGGGAGGGTGGTCATTTGACGTGGTTAGATGGAAGCGTTCTGGTTTGCGGGCGCCTCTGGTTGATCGTCCCTGTGCTTCCGCACAGGGCTCGTTTGCACAGCGCGCACCCTGAGGATGCCCGTGGGTGAGCTGCAGTTTGGTGAAGCGATCGACGCCGAATGGTCGGCGATCTGGCGGATCTTCCGCGAGGTGTGATGCGCAGCGACGATTGGGTGATGGGCAGGCGAACGCGAGGGCGCGTCGTTTGTCCTTATACTCGCGCATGCGACAGACTCGGTCGTGCCTGGTGTGTTTGGTGTTCGCGGTTTGGTCCGCGGGGTGTGCGCGGCCTGCACCGGCGCCAGTGGCGGTGAAACCGTCTCCGCCGCCGACACCGCCGGCCACAACCGCTCCCGCCGGCACGTATGCGCCTGTTGCGCCGGATCAGGCGGCGACTCCGCGGCGCAGCGTGTCGCAGTTGTTCGAGCCGGGCGACAAGGGAGGAGAACTTCTGCGCAGTGCGGCGGGCCTTACCGGTCCGACCAAGATCGTTGACACCCGGTGCGTGTGGGTGGCGGTGCCCGGACGGACCGATCGGGTCATCGAAGTACATATCCCACGCAAGGGCGACGCGAAGCACCCCTCAGCAATGTTTCTTCGGTTGGCGACGCTTGTGCGAACGCCCATAGGCTACGTGCTGCCGACGCCCGGCGCACCGTATGTAGTGTGTCGGCTGAACGCGGTTCAGGCCGCAGACGTGATGGCCAACGACTTGCCCCCTGAGCTGCTCACGACAATGGACGGCGCGGCGGACGGTGCAGGCTGGCGTCCGATGCCGGATGGGATAGCGGCATATCCCGGCGAGATCATCGTGAACCCGAGCGGGTTCTTCGAGTCAAAGAAGACCGGCACACCCTGAGAGCGCAGCAGCGGGCGCGTTCGCCGGCATTCGTCGTGCGTGCGCGGCCATTGGTGGAGCGCGGCCGGCAGAAGCGCGGCCTGTGCGGAGCGTGCGGGTATTCGCGTGAGGGATTGGCAGTGGGGATGGCGTGTCCGGAGAGTGAAGCGGGCGCTCGCGAGGTCTCGTGGTAGACTGGGCTCGTGCAGCGTGAACGCGAGGGGCATCTGGTGCGGCGCGAACGCAAGCGGCGGATTGCCGGGTGGCTGCTCGTCGTGCTCGGTGTCGCGATCGCCGCGATGTGGGCGTGTTCGCGGTGGTGGAGCTTCGGCTACAACGGGCCGTGGGGGAGCGCCGGTCTCGCACAGGGAGGCGTGCGTTGGTCGCGGGAGAAGCAAACGAAGCATCAGTTGTGGGGATGGTGGATGGAGGGGTCGATGCAGCGATGGCTGTGGACGACTGCTGACATGAGAGAGCCGTACGAGCAGTACGACCTGGACTGGAAGGTCGTCTCGCGCGTGGCGGTGCGTGCTTCATGGAGGCCGGTGATGACGCAGGAATGGCGGGCTGCGTTCTGGTTTGCGCCGGCGGCGTTGTGGTTCGCGGCCGCGCCGCTGCTGGCGTTTGGCGTGCGGGCGCGGCTGCGTGCAAGGCGGGGAGTGTGCGGCGCGTGCGGGTACTCGCTGGCGGGGCTTGGCGCGGGTGCGATGTGTCCTGAGTGCGGGAAGGAGGGCGCCGGAGCGTGAGCGTGAATGTGAAGAAGGCCGGATACAGAAGATGGCTCGCCGGGCGGGTACTGGCGATTGCCGGGCTTCTCCTTGCTGTTGCGTGCGCGTATCCAGATGAACTGCGGTTCAGCGGCGCCGAACTTACAGTTGTGGTGGGAAACGGATCAGTTGAAGCCGTGTGGATGCAAGAGGGATTCAAGAGGGCGATTTCGCAATTGGTGTACACCGTCGGTTTTCCGGAACCGACGGTTCGGCGGTGGTGGCGTTGGGATTGGAGATCGAGCAACCTTGGTTCGGGCGCCTCATACTGGAGCGCAGCGATGCCGTTGTGGCCTCCGGCGCTTGTGGCGTGCGCGGGTAGCGCTGTGCTGCTGCGATCGGGGTTTATTGCGCGACGGCGTGAACGGCTAGGACTTTGCGGTGGGTGCGGATATTCGCTGGCCGGGTTAGCGAAGGGCGCGGCGTGTCCTGAGTGCGGGCACGCGAAGGGGGTGGCGTGATGGCGAAGAGCGACGGGGGATGGAAGAAGCGGTGGCTGTCGCCCTTGCGATTGCTGGTGATGCTCGCGTTTGCCGTGGCGATGACGGTGGGGACGGCTTGGGGAACGGCGTTGTTCGCGCCCGCGCCGGGGTTGCGGATGTGGACATCGAACCGCGCCAAGACGGGTCAGTTTGACTGGTCGTGGTCGAGATCCCGCGTCGGGGCGGCGGAGCATCTGGTGCGGCGCAGGCGCAACGATGACCCGCTCGCCGATCCGCCGCCGGCGGCCGCGATGCGGCCGGGTGAACTCGAGCTTGTGAAACCCAGGGTCAACGCGGAGTCGTGGGTAGGGGGGATGACAACGGTGGATGAGGTGCGGACGTACGCGTTCGGGCTGCCGTGGGAGTCGATGCGGTGGTGGTCGGACTTTCCGCCGCCGTCGGGAATGTCGCCGGGTCCGCTGATGGCGCTGGACCAGCCGATCGATCGGCACGGGGGTATCGAGCTTGCGCCCGGCACGATGCACGCCGACGCCAAGATGCTGCCGCTGAGTATCTACTGGCCCGCGTTCCTGTTTGACGTGGTCTTTTACTGCGTGGCGTTTGTCGTTGGAGTGGAAGCGACGCTGCTGGTGCAGCGTCGGCTGCGTGAGAAGGCGGAGCGGAGGAAGGGGTTGTGCCCGCACTGCGGTTATGCAAGAGAGGGGCTGGTAGTAGGGGCGGTGTGCCCGGAGTGTGGGAAGAGGGGGGCGAAGGCAAAGTGAACGTGAAGGCGAAGAAGGACACGGCGCGGTGGCTGGTTGGCGCTGAGGTGGTGTGCGTTGTGCTCGCGCTGACGCTGGTTGTGCTGTGGGCGGTCGGGCCGTGGTGTCGGCCGATGGTGGCGTGGGCGTCGGAAGATGCGCAGAAGGGGTTGCAAGTGATCGCGGGACGCGTGAACGTGCACTACGCAGAGGAGAAGTTGTTCAGGGCGCGGGTGAGTTGGAAAGATGAACCGGATTCCGCCTGGTTCGGCGGGTGCTTTGTGTATGGGAGCTGGCAGTTTGAGCCGCTGATGTGCATCCCGATCGTCGGTGAGTTTTTTACGCTCTCCGGCTCAACGCAAGAGCGCGATGAGCACGGGCTTGCCTGGTTGCCGCGAATGGGGAGCTGGCGGGCTGGGCACACGGTGGTGTCGATTCCGCTGGTGTGGCTTGCGGTTGTGCCGGCGCTGGCGGGGGCGTGGCTGGAGCGAAGGCGGCGTCGATTTGTGAACGCGGCGCGCACTGAGCGATGCGGGGCGTGCGGTTATTCGCTTTCAGGGCTGGCGACAACGGCGGCGTGTCCCGAGTGCGGGCGCCTGCGTGACGCGCGTTAACAGCGGACAGATGCGCGGGCGCTGCCCAGATGAAAGCAACATGAAGCCGCTGCTGTCTTGCGGCCCGATGTGAATTTGAGAATTTTGTGGCGCAACGCCTTGCGGAGTTCTGCTTTCGCGGTAGGCTGATCGCGGAGTGATCCCGCCCTCGTGCGCGGGTAGAGGTGTGAGTAGGGAGGCAAATATGACGAATCGTTTTTATGTTGTCGGCGCGGCCGCCTTGTGTGCTGTCGCCGGTTCAACGTTCGGTCAGGTGACGTACGTCGCCCGCAACAGCCAGATCAGCGCGAGCTCGACCCAAGGGCCTACGAACTCGCAGGGCACGGTGAACTTCGATCCGTTCAACCAGTCGGTGTCGTCAAACGGGTTCCGCGGCAACGGGGCCGCGTCGCAGCAGAGCACGCTCTCGGCGAGCGCGATCACGTGGAGCACGTCGTCGACGGCGCTTTCGGTGTTCGGCAGCCCGATGTCGGGCGGGAGCGGCGCCGCGAACGCGAACAACACTCTTAGCGTGACGTTCGACGTCGCATCGCTGATCGGGTTTGAGATTTCCGGTGCACAGCCGCTCTGGCCGGGCTTTGTCGGATCGACGTACATCCACCTGAACCGCATCAGCGGCGAGGGAGGCGCGGCCTCGATCTACAGCCATCAGTACCCAGACGCTGACGGGAGTTATTTCGCCAGCGGCGTGCTTACGCCCGGGCAGTACACGCTGAGCGTCGATTTCAGCCTGCACGCGGCAGCAGGTGCGGTGTGGTCGTTCGACGGGACGGGGCAGCTGGTGTTTACGCCGGCGCCGGGGGCTGCTGCGGCGCTGGGGATGGCGGGGGTGTTTGCGTCGCGGCGGCGTCGCTAGGGCACGAGCGCCGATCGAATTGATTCCTTGACGCCCGGCCCAGTGGCCGGGCGTCTTTGTTTAGTCGGCGCAGGCGCTCAGGAGAGGGAGAGACGTGGCGATGCCGGACCTGTTAGACTGAGCCGCATGTCACGGGAGGTCATCTTTGCGGTGTCGGCGGTTGCCGCGGGGATGTTGGCCGCGAGCTGCACGCGGCCGACCGCTGTGGCAACAAAGACGCCGACCAAAGCGTCGACCACGCCGTCGGCGCGTGCGAAACCCAAACTAGGTCAGACGACCGCCACGCGTGGGTACAAAAAGATGAACGCGGCGTCGCGGGTCATTCCAGTCGGCGATCTGGCGATGATCGATCTTGGTGAAGACGGCGAGGTCGCCGTGATGCTGATGGAGAACGGGAAGATCGTGATGGATCTGCCGGCCGGCGGTGAGTTGAGCTCGGGGAGCCGGCACGTGATCAGCGCGGACGGTGACTACGCAGCGGTGTTGTACGGGGTGATGGTCAGCGACAAGCCGTACGTCGCCGTCGACTCGTTCGCGATCGTTGACGGGCGGAAGGGGACGGTCACACGTGTTGGCGGCAGCTGGGCGGCTGCCGATACCGCTTGGCGGGCTCTCACAGGATCGGCCTTGTCACTGCCGAAGAGCTGTCGCGGTACGGGTGGATTGCCGCCGCTTCCGGCACCCTCTACTCCGCCGAAGCGGTTCGACAGTTGGGGCCATGTGCCTTAAGCCTGGGGGCATTCGCGTCAGCCTGACAGTTTCCTATCATCCCGTCTGTGCGTGATCTGCCGCGGGAGATCTTGGGTGATGGTGGGCCGATTGCGCGGCATTTAGGCGGCGGGGGCGGGGGGTATGAGGCTCGTGAAGAGCAGATCGCGATGGCGAAGGCGGTGTCGCAGACGCTCGCCGCGAAGGGGACGCTGATCGCCGAGGCGGGGACGGGGGTGGGGAAGAGCTTCGCGTACCTGGTGCCGGCGATTCTGCGGTGCGTGGCGAATGGCGAGACGGTGGTCGTTGCGACGCACACGATCAATCTGCAGGAGCAGCTTCTGCGGAAGGACATTCCGCTTTTGCAGGAGACGCTTGGTGACGGGTCTGCGTGGGGGCTTGATCCGAAGAACACAGTTGAGCTGAAACCCGTGCTGGTGAAGGGACGCGGGAACTACGTATCGCTGCGACGGTTGAAGCTGGCGGGTGAGCGGAGCGATCGGCTGTTTGATTACGGCGCGGAGCAGCGGAGCCTGAAGGCGGTTCAGGAGTGGGCTGAGACGACTGAGGATGGGACGCTGAGTTCGCTGCCGCAGCTTGAGCGTTATAACGTGTGGAGCAGCGTGCAGAGCGACAGCGACAACTGCATGGGGCGCAAGTGCCGGACGTACGAGCAGTGCTTCTATCAGCGTGCGCGGCGGGAGATGGAGAAGGCGAACCTGCTGGTGTGCAATCACGCGGTGTTCTTCGCGGATTTGAAGCTGCGCGGCGTCGCGGATCATGCGGGGTTTCTGCCGCCATATCAGCATGTGATCCTGGACGAAGCGCACACGGTTGAGGACGTTGCGAGCGATCACTTTGGATTGTCACTGACGGAGAGCCGCGTGGAGCGGTTTTTGACGACGCTTTATAACGAGCGGACGGGGCGCGGGTATCTGAGCCAGGGAGCGTTTGCCGCGGTGGCGACGAGCGGGGGCGGCGGGGCGCACGAGCTGTTGGACAACTGTGTGCAGGGAGTGGCGCAGACGCAGGGGGCATCGCGGGCGTACTTCGAGGGCGTGCTGCGTGTGGCGCGGTCGGGTGAGCTGCGGAACGGGCGGGTGACGCGGCCGGATCAGTTGCCGGCGCCGGACGGATTGGCGAACGCGTTGAAATCGCTGGGTGCGCGTCTGCGGGTGCTGCGCGATGCGATCAAGAACGAAGAGGATCGGTTCGAGCTACAGGCGTTCGCGGTGCGAGCGGACGCCGCGGCGTTCGACGTCGACGTGCTGGGGATGCACAAGCAGCAGGGGTGCGTGTACTGGATCGAAGGGGCTGGTAGTGGGGGCGGTGGCGGGGGCGATGAGGGTGGTGGCGAGTGGGGCGGCGGCGGCCGCGGTGGGCAGCGGAGGCCGACGGCGAAGCTGAAGGTGGCGTGTTCGCCGATCGAGGTAGGGCCGATCCTGCGGGAACGGTTGTTCAATTCGAAGGTTGGGGTGGTGCTGACGAGCGCGACGCTTGCGACGACGGCGGAGGGAGGGGAAGGCAAATCGAAATTGAAAGTGAAGGAAGACGGGGAGGAGGGTGGGCGGCGGATTGAGGCGGTGGATGAGGGCGGGGAGCCTTTGGTGGTTGAGCCAAAGGCGAAGGTCAGCGACGAGGGGGCGTTTGGACACTGCAAGAAGCGGCTGGGGATTGATCTCGCCACTGAATTGCAGGTCGGGTCGCCGTTTGACTATCGGTCGCAGGCGAAGGTGATTGTGGATGCGACCGTGCCTGATGCGCGTGGGACTGGGGCGGAGGCGTACAGCAACTACCTCGAGGTGCTGGGAGATCGGTTGCTGCATCACATCGACGCGACCGATGGCGGCGCATTTGTGCTGTTTACCAGTTTCGCTGTGCTCAACGCGTGCGCGGACCGCTTGAGTGCGCGGCTGGCGTTGCGGGCGTATCCGTTCTTTGTGCAGGGGCGCGACGGGCCGCCGGCGCGGATTCTCGCCGACTTTCGCAAATCGGAGCGGTCGGTGCTGTTCGGCGCGGCGAGCTTCTGGCAGGGCGTCGATGTGCGCGGCGACACGCTGCGGAACGTGATCATTACGAAGCTGCCGTTTGATCCGCCGGATCGGCCGCTGGTCGAGGCGCGGAACGATCTGATCAAGGCGCGGGGGTGATCCGTTCAAGGAAGAATCGCTGCCGCGGGCGCTGCTTCGATTCCGGCAGGGGTTCGGGCGGCTCATCCGATCGAGCTCGGATCGGGGGCAGGTGGTGATTCTGGATAAGCGCGTGGTGGGGACCGGGTATGGGCGAGTGTTTTTGAAGGCGCTGCCGGTGGGGGTGCCGGTGGAGACGGTGCGCGGGAAGGCTTCGGGGGTTGAGGCGGATTGAACCCGCGCGAGTAGAGGGCTTTTGTTTTTGAAGAGCTCGGGGCGAGGGGGCGTTGGGTTGCTGGGCGCCTCCGCGCCGGAGCTATGGGGGCGATTGATGAGTGGTGGGGCGTTGTGGGTTTGGGCGATCGTTGTGTGTGCGGCTGGGGCTTTATGGCCCTCGGCTCTTATGCGGTGTGGTCGTTGCCGGTAAATGAACGCCGCCCCGCGGTTGTCGCGGGGCGGCGGTGTTGGTGGAGTTGTTGGTGGCGTGCTGCTTGCTCCACACCTTGACGCTGGCGCGTCGAAGGTGTGGCACATTGCACATCAGCGACGGCGGCGGCGCATGGCGGCGAGGCCGCCGAGGCCGGCGAGGGCCGCCGTGCCCGGGGTGGGCATCAGCGTGGCGGTGAACAGCCAGTCGTCGTAGGTGGTGTTGGTCCAGCCGTTGCCGTTGTTGAAGAACATCCAGCCCCAGCCTGAGATTCCGTGGAAACCGCGGTGGCCCTGGTCGTTGTCCTCGTCGCCGAGGCGGAAGTCGGGCTGGCCGTTGCCGTAGTGGCCGTCGCGCAGGTTGATGACGCGCGAGCCGCCGTTGGGCGTGGTGGCGGGCGTGGTGATGCTGCCGTAGTTGTAGTGCGTGCCGGGATTGACGTAGATGTCGTCGTCACCGGGGACGGCGGCGACGCCATAGGAGTACGTGAAGTCGATGGTGTAGAAGCCGCGGTAGCCGTCGTTGGCGTAGTCGGCGTTGTTGCCGGTGTCGCGGCCGCCCCATGCGGTGCCGTAGATGTGGATGGTGTTGATGGTCACATCCATGCGCATGTTGGAGCCGGCATGGTCGAAGTTGAAGGTGAAGATGTCGTCGCCGCCGCTGACGTTGATCATCTCGTCGAGGCGGAGGCCGTACAGCGGCGGGCGCTCGCCGCCGTCGGGATGGTTGTGGAGCTGGTACGTGCCAAGGGTGATGGGCGTCGCGAAAGCGACGGCCGGCAGCGCGATGGCCGCGGCAGCGATAGAACGAGCGATAACTGGGTGCATGTCTCTCTCTCCTCTAAAATGCTCGCGGCGGTGGCCGAGAGCGAACGCACAAAACGTAACTCCCAATGGGGTGAATCGCAAGTGGATTTACATTCATATAACACCCGAGTTTTGATGATGTGAAACTGGTGAAACTGGGAGGATTGGATGGAGTGCCGGACCGTTCCGGTGACGGGTGGCGGGCGATGGACCGGGCCGCGAGAGCCGAATTGGGGATGGGAAAACGCGTCTGTTGCGGGGCTACTGTGAGCGTTCCCTAGATACCAAACAGGAACCGAATAATGCTCGGCAAGGTGTTCAAGGCATACGACATTCGCGGCACGTATCCGGATCCGCTGAACGAGGGGATGGCTCGTCAGATCGGGTACGGGTGCTCTCGGTTCCTGCTGCAGGACGCGAAGGCGGCGGGCGAGGGGTCGCCGATGATGACCAACGTCGTCGTCGGGCGCGACATGCGCAAGAGCAGCCCGAGCCTGAGCGAGGCGCTGATCCGCGGCATCACCGACCAGGGCGGCAACGTGCTGGACGTGGGGATGGTGGACACGAGCTTCATCTACTTCGCGGTCAATCACCTTGATTGCGCCGGCGGCGTGATGGTGACGGCGAGCCACAACCCGCCGCAGTACAACGGGATGAAGGTGAGCAAGCGGAAGGCGAAGCCGGTGGGCGAGCAGACCGGCCTTGCCGAGGTGCGCAAGTTCGCGGCGACAGTGGACTTCCAGAACAACTTCCATTCGGCGAGCGGTCGCGTGGAGAAGCGCGATCTGTGGGACGCGTACCGGCAGCACGTGCTGTCGTTCCTGAACCTGGACAGCGAGGGGGTGCGCAAGGGGAAGAAGCCGCTGAAGATCGTGATTGACGCGAGTAACGGCATGGCGGGGACGATGATCCCCAAGCTGTTCGGCACGCCGCGGAAGCCGACGGTGCCGGGCGTCGAGGTGATCGAGGTGAACTTCGACAACAGCAAGGGCGAGTTCGCGCATGAGCCGAACCCGCTGGTGGCGGCGAACGTTCGCCAGTGCTGCGACGCGGTGGTGAAGCACAAGGCCGACGTTGGCTTCTGCTACGACGGCGACGCGGACCGCTGCGTGGTGGTGGACGAGAAGGGCCAGATCGTCGGGTGCGATCACCTGACGGCGCTGCTGGCGCGTCAGTTCCTGGCACAGAACAAGGGCGGAACGATCGTCTACGACCTGCGGTCGACCAAGGCCGTTGCGGAAGAGATCACCAAGGCGGGCGGCAAGCCGGTGCGCAGCCGCGTGGGCCACGTGTTCATGAAGCAGGCCCTCGCCGACAACAAGGCGGTGTTCGGCGGCGAGCTGTCGGGGCACTTCTACTTCCAGAAGAACTTCAACGCCGACAGCGGCGTGATCGCGATGTGCGTGGCGCTGACGGTGCTGGCCGAGAGCGGCAAGCACATGAGCGAGCTGATCAAGCCGATCGCCCGCTACGTGCAGAGCGGCGAGATCAACTTCCAGATCGAGGACAAGGACGCGGCGCTCGCCAAGCTGAAGGATCAGTACGGCAAGCAGGGGACGATCGACGAACTCGACGGCGTCACGATCGACTGCTTCGCCAAGGACGGGTGGTGGGCGAACATTCGCAAGAGCAACACCGAGCCGTTGCTGCGTCTGAACCTTGAGGCGAAGGACCGCAAGACGCTGGATGAGATCTACGCGAAGCTGGCGCCCGTCCTGGGCCACAAGGTCGATCACTAAATAGCCTTGGGAAAGGGCCAAATAGCAAAGGGCTAAAGGGCCAAATAAAGCGGCCATGGCGGCCCGCTATTCTTTATTTGGCCCTTTGGCGCTTTGTCCCCATGACGATTGACTCCTTCCTCGAGCACTGGCAGCTGATCGAGCATCCCTTCCGGGGTGAGGAAGCGCGGCAGGACCCGCTGCTTTCGCGGATGGTCGACGCGAGTGTGCGGGCGGCGGCGGAGAACCCGATGCGGCCGAGTCGCATGCCGCGGCATCCGGATTACGACAAGATCGCCGGCGAGTTCTCGCGTCCGAGCACTTCCATTGTGTTCGGCGAGAAGGGGAGCGGCAAGACGGCGATCCGTCTGCAGATGAGCACCAGTGCCGCGGCGTACAACGCGGCGAACCCCAGCAGGCGCGTACTGCTGATCTCGCACGACGAACTGGCGCCAGTACTGCAGCGCCTGCACGACCGGGTGAAGACGGTGAAGAAGGGCAAGGAGAGCCCCGTCATCGACTCGCTGAAGCAGATGCGCCTGGCAGACCACGTGGACGCGGTGATGTGCCAGGTGGTGCCGCGGCTGGTGGACTCGCTGCTGGAGCAGGGCGGGCCTGGACAGGGCGCCGGGGGTGAGCGGATTGATCTGGGTCCCGAGCCGCGGAAGGGGCTGAAGAAGCTCGACAAAGATCTGAAGCGCGACATCCTGGTGATGCAGGCGACGTACGACCGGCCGGATTCGGCGGATCAGCGGACGCGCGAGTTGCGGCGGGCGCTGGGCGTGCGGATGCCTGCGATCGTGATGATCGAAGATGTGATGGCGTTTGCGGGGTGGATCGTGCCGCTGGCGGTGTTCCTGCTGTCGCGCGGCAGCAAGGCTCCGTACAACGATCCGATCTGGGTGACGAGCTTCTCGGCGGCGATGGGGTTGTGGGCGGTGGCGCTGCTGGCTCGCGCGGCGACGGAGCGGTTCGGCGTGCGGGCGCGAGCGCACCGGCTGCGTCGGCAGATCCGTGTCTCGCCGCGGACGGAGGGGTCGTACGCGAGATCGATCCGTCAGGTGCCGCCGGCGTGGCGGCCGAGCCACCTGTTGCCCTCGACGGGGTCTGATGACGTGCGGCTGGCGATGCTGTCGCGATTGGTGCGCGTGATCCGCGCGTACGGGTTTGAGCACGCGGTGGTGCTGGTGGACCGCGTGGATGAGCCGCCGCTGATTCAGGGAGACCCGGAGCGGATGCGGGCGGTGGTATGGCCGCTGCTGTCGAATCGGTTCTTGCAACAGGAGGGCGTGGCGTTCAAGATGCTGCTGCCGATCGAGCTGCGTCACTCGCTGATGCGCGAGTCGGCGGCGTTCTTCCAGGATGCGCGGCTGGATAAGCAGAGCACGATTGAGGCGCTCTCGTGGTCGGGCGTTGCTCTTTATGACTTGTGCAATCAGCGACTGAACGCGTGTCGGCCGCCGGATGCCTCTCCGATCACGCTGCAGGATTTGTTCGCTGCAGATGTGGCGCGCGACTCGTTACTTGATGCGCTGGAGCAGGTGCGCCAGCCGCGGGATGCGTTCAAGCTGGTGTATCAGTGCATCTACGACCACTGCACGCACACGGCGGAGGATCTGTCGAATCCGGGGGCGTATCTGATCCCGAAGCACGTGCTGGACACGGCGAAGCGGGCGCAGGTGGAGCGGCTGCGGCAGCTTGCGATGGGGGTAAGGCCGGCGTAACGAGGCCCTGGCGCAAGCCTGGGCTTCTGCGTACTCAAGAGCACAATGCGCCAGGCTTGCGCCAGGGCCTCGTTACGCGAGGTTGTTCAGTGCGCCGATGCGCGAGCTTGGGTTCTTTGATCGTCGTGCGTGCAGCCCAGGCTTGCGCCAGGGCCTCGTTAGCGGAGCAACTCGAACCTCGCGATGTCGCCGTCGGGCGGGCGGTTGATCACGCCCGCGGCGGTGAAGCCGTTGCGGCGGAGGACGCCCTGTGAGGCGGGGTCGCCGGGCATGGTGTGGGCGATGATCATTTTGACGCCGGGCTGTTGCCAGAGCCAGTCGATGAGGCCTTTTGCGGCTTCGCTGCCGTAGCCGCGGCGGTGGAGATGCTCGACGATTCCGTAGCCGATCTCGACGGTGCCGTGCTCGTCGGGCGGGCCGTAGACGCCGGCGGTGCCGATGAGCGTGGGGCGCTGCGTCGGTGAGGTTGCTGGCAGGATGACGAAGCGGGCGCCCCAGGCGAGTAGTTCGGGGTTGGTTGTCAGGCGGTTGAGGAGCCAGTTGACGGCGCCTTCGTCCCAGTGCTTTGCGGGCCAGTCTTGGGGGATCTGCCAACCAGTGGCGGCGCTGAAGTCGTTGTGTGGGAGAAGGCAGGCGCGGAGGCGCTCTTGTGTGGCAGGGACGAGCGTGAGGCGCGGGGTGTGGATGTCGGGTGGGTGCATGTTTGTCAGAGCTCGAAGTGTCAGCGAGGGATTGCGAGTGCCATTGTCATTGTTTGACACGCACAAACAGCCGGGCTGACTCGCCGAGCCTCGTCAGCCTCCCTCGCTAACGCTTCGGGCTCTGACGTGCGAGCGAGACGTCCACACCCTATGTGTCGCTACTTCACCCGTTCCAGGCGGGCGAACTCGAGGACGAGGGTCTTTTCGCCGCCGGTTTTGAAGTGGATTTTGATGCGGGCGTTTGCGCCGCCCATGAAGCTCTTCACCTCGCCGAGGCCGAACTGCGGGTGGCGGACGATTGAGCCGACTGGGTACGGCGCGGATGTCTTGGGCTTGGGCGCTGCTGCGAACTCCGAGCGGTCGATGGTGCGCTCGCCAGGTGTGTTCGTCGGGCGGTTGCCGAAGGTGTTTGAGCGGTTTCCTCCGAATCCGCCTCCTCCGCTGGCGGCATTCCAGCGGTTGGTGGACTCGTCGTCGTCATCGAGCGAACTGCCCCAACCGCCGCCGCCTCCTGCGTATCCCTGATCGCTGAACTCAACCTCGGGGCCCTTGATCTCGTCGAGGAATGAGCTGGGGATCTGGCGTTCCTGCAGGCCGCGGACGGTGCGGAAGCTGGCGGAGGTGATGAGGAGTCGGTCCATCGCGCGGGTGATGCCGACGAAGCAGAGGCGGCGTTCTTCTTCGCGGGCCTCGGCGTCCATGGCGTCGCGCGAGTGGGGGAGGATGCCTTCTTCAAGGCCGATCATCGCAACGACGGGGAACTCAAGGCCCTTGGCGGCGTGGAGTGTCATGAGCGTCACCGCGCCGCTGGCTGGGTTGAGCGCGTCGGTGTCGGCTACGAGTGAGACGCGTTCGAGGAAGCGGGCGAGCTTCTCTTTGAGCGTGTAGAGGCGTGGTTCGGGCTGTTCGTCGGGGTTCTCTGGTTCATCGATGTCGTCATCGAGTTCACCGTTGGTGAGCTTCTGCTCGAAGTCGGCAGCCGAGGAGACGAATTCGGCGAGGTTCTCGCGCTTCTCTTCCTCGGCCTTGTAGTGCTCTTCGAGGCCGCTCTCGCGGATGATCTGCTCGACGAGCTGGCGGAGCGAGAGTTCGACTGTGGCTTCGCCTCCGCCACCCATGAATGACTCGGTCTGCGGGTTGGCCCACTTGTCGATCTGCTCGACGTACTTGGCGATCGCGTTCTGAGCGCGGCCGGTGATGCCGCTGATCTGATCCGGGTTGCGGAGCACGTCGGGGATGCCGTACCCCTGGATGCTCGCGGCGGTAGTGATGGCGTCCCAGCTCTTGTCGCTGATACCGCGGGTGGGCTTGTTGATGATGCGTTCGTGGCTGACGGCGTCGTGGAAGTTTGCGACGACGCGGAGGTAACCGACGCAGTCGCGGACTTCTTCGCGCTGGAAGAAGGCGGTGCCGCGGACCATCGCGTAGGGGATGGCGTTGTTGCGGAAGGCGTCTTCCATCACGCGGGAGAGGGCATTAGTGCGGTAGAAGACGGCGCAGTCCTTCCACTCGATCTGCTTCTTTGATCCGTCGGGGAGGTCGAGTCCCTCGTCGTGCATCTTGCGGACCCAGTCGACGACCAGGCGTGCTTCGTGGTGCTCGTCGCGGGTCTGCACGACCTCGATCTTCGATCCGCCCCCCCCGCCGCGCGTGGCGATGAGGTCTTTGTGCTTGCGCTTGGAGTTGTTCTTGATGAGCCGGCTTGCGGTCGCGAGGATCGGCTCGACGGAGCGGAAGTTCTCCTGAAGACGGATGACTTTCGCGCCGGGGTATTGCTCTTCAAAGCGCAGGATGTTGCTGATGTCGGCGCCGCGCCAGGCGTAGATGGATTGGTCGGGATCGCCAACGACGCAGATATTGGGGACGCGGGGCGGGTCGATTTTCTTTTCGCCGGCGAGGAGCGTGGCGATGACGAGCTGTGCGCGGTTGGTGTCCTGGTACTCGTCGATGAGGATGTAGCGGTAGCGGCGCTGGCATTCCTCGCGCACCTGCGGGCTCTCGCGGAGCATCTTGGCGGTGAGCAGGAGGAGGTCGTCGAAGTCGCAGGCGTTGCTCTGGCGGAGAGCTTTCTGGTAGGCGGAGTAGCAACGAGCGATGCAGCGGGTGTAGAAGTCGCCGGCGCGCTTCTCGTACTCCTCGGGCTCCATCAGCTGGTTTTTGGCGCTACTGATCTGCTCCAGCACGCCGCGGGGCGTGAAGTTCTGGCTCTGGAAGTTCAGCTCGGTGAGGATGCGTTTGACGAGCTTGCTCTGGTCGTCGGCGTCGAAGACCGTGAAGTTCGAGGCGAGCAACCCCTTCTCTGTGAAGCCGGCCATCTCGGCGTAGCGGCGGAGGAGGCGGACGCAGAGGGAGTGGAAGGTGGCAAGGGTGAGGCCGCGCGGAGGGGCAGCATCGTGAGGCGCGTCGGGGCCGGCGAGGAGGCGGGTGATGCGTTCGCGCATCTCGCCGGCGGCCTTGTTGGTGAAGGTGAGGGCGAGGATGCCCCACGGCGGCACACCCATGCGGAGGAGATAGGCGATGCGGCGCGTAATCACGCGAGTTTTGCCCGAGCCGGGACCGGCGAGGACGAGGACGGGGCCGTCGGTGGTGGCCACAGCTTCGGCCTGGCTGCGGGTCAGGTCGCTCAGGAGGGGATCGTTGTCGAAATCGGGCTCAAGGCCGGGGGCGTCCATGCGAGGGCAGGATAGAGCGGGAGCGGAGGAGCGGGGGAGCGGAGGAGAAAAAGGCGGTTATGCCCCTCGTTTGGTTGGGTGTCCTGGCAAAGTCCATTTTTCTGGCTTCGTCATCATCGCGACCAGCATGGCAAGGATCTCGTCGTATTCCCGATAGAGCGGGCGAGCGACCTCCGGAGTGAAGTACCCGCATGCGACTGCTTGCTCAAGCCAATATTGAGTCTCAGCACCTTCAGCGTCGGCGTCACTCAGTTTGCTCACAAACGCCGCTTCATATCGCCGCTTGCGCCACGCCTCGACAATGTTGGCGCCGACCGACCTTGACGAACGGCGGATCTGATCGGTTAATGAGAATCGTTCTTCTGCGGGCAGCCCGCGTGTTAGCACGAAGATCTCTTGGATGCGGCAAATGCACGCTGATAGACCTGTAATTCCCGGTGAGAGCGAATAGCCATCGCTGTTCCTTCTCCTCCCCTCCCCCGCTCCTCCGCTCCTGCTCTTCCTAAACGCCGCTGGCAGTGTCGCCGCCATTCCTAGCACCCGCCCACCCCTCCCGGTTAGAGAACGCCTCATAGTCACAGCCGGGTGTGTAGTCGAAGTCCTTGCCGGTCTTGCGTTCGTAGGCGGCGGAGGCGAGGGTGAGCAGCGGCTCGAAGTCGACGCCCTTGGGCATTTTCTTCGGGTTGTTCAGGATGGTCTCGTACATCTTCTTTCCGTTGGCGACGACGCAGCAGCGGACGTAGAGGAAGTTGTCGACTGAAAAGTGCTTGCCGTCACCTTTGTACGAGTCCTTGCCGAGGTTGGTGGCGTGCGCGTGCGTGTCGAGGGTGTAGAGCAGGCTGGCCAGCCGCTCTTCGAACTGGCGGATGTCGGCGACGGTCATGGCGGCGAGGGCTTTGACGGCTGGCCCGAGCACGTCGTCGTCGTCGCCGAGCTTCTTCCAATTCAGCAGGCCGATGATCTTCCAGAACTTCGGTTCGGGCATCATTTTCTTGGGCTTGCGGCGTGGCGCGGGGAGTGTGTTTGCTTCGTCCTCCCGGCGGACTTCTTCTTCGAGCCCTGCGCGGTCGTGCTCCCAGCGCCATTCCCAGAGCACCTCCTGTCCGACCCGTGGGAACCACTTGCCGCCGTACGAGCCACACTCAAGAGTGGACTCCTTCTTCGTCGGCGGGATGTTACCGAGCAAGACGGTTTTTGGGTGCGGCTTGCCGTCGCGCCACGTCAACTCGGGTTTGTTCTTGGTGACGAACCGCTTTGAGCGCAGGGTCTTCTTGAGCAACGGGTCGGTCATCGCGGGCGGTGTTGCGCCGATGTACGGCGTGGTGGCGACCAGCGACGACGCGCCAATCCTCCGCAGAATGCGCACGGCGCCGAACCTTCCGTCCTCGAGCGCTGTCAGGAGCACGTCACCTGGCTTGAGCGGCTTGGTCGCCATCGGCTCACCTCCGCGCAGAGCGTACCGCGGATCGCTGAGCTGTGGGGGAAAGCGTGTGAAGATCAGGCGTGTCCGACGTCATCCTCGCCGTTCTTCGGCTCGGTGTGCTCGGGCTGCTTCCACTTGCCTTCGTCACCTTCCCACGCTTTGCCCTTGACGACCTCCGGCTCCGACTCGGGGCCGATGCCGTGCGGCGTGGCGTTGCGGGTGAGGAGCGAGACGCCCTCGGGGAGCGTCGCTGCGATCTTGGCGACGACATCGCCCTCGAGCTGGCGGGCCAGGCTCGTGCGGCGGCTCTTACCCATGATGAGGATCTCGCACCCGAAGGTGACGGTGTAGTCGAGGATCTCCTCGGCGATCTCCGGGCTGCTGCAGTAGATCGGGACGAACGGCACGCCGACCTTACGGGCGAGCACCGCGACGGTGCCGAGTGCTTCCTGAGCGTCGGGGTCTTCCTCGATGCGGGGGACCTTGTTGGGGTCGTAGTCGAGCAGGCGCAGGGTGCGGACGTAGATGGCGAAGAGCGTCGCGTTGCGCTTGCGGGCGAGGTCGACGGCGAACTCGGCCTGGTGCCGGCCGCGGGCGGCGAGCATGATGCGCGGCTTGGCGGGGTCGAGCTCCAGCGGGGTGCGCTGCAGTTCGGCGAGCCAGCCGATCTCGGGTTCGGTGAGGCGTGCGGCCCGCTCGGCGAGGAGCTTGGCGATGCCGCGGCCGGCGAGCACGATGATCACGAGGATGCCGGCGAAGAGGGCGGCTTCGTGCTTGGTGACGGCGATGGTGATGAAAACGAGGGTGATGACGCCGGCGACGCAGAAGAGGCCGGCGCGCTCGAGCTTGTTGACCTGCAGCTTGGGGTTGAAGGCGCAGCAGGAGAGGTTGAGGCAGATTGCGCCGGTGACGCCGATGGCGTAGAGGTGGCTGAGCGGTTCGAGGTCGGAGAAGAAGCAGAGCAGGATGGCGGGCGCAACGCAGGCGACCAGAAGGGGCCACTTCGGCACGCCGGAGTAGTTGAGGCGCGTGAGGACGCGGGGGAGCTCGTTGTCCCGTCCGAGGGCGTAGATCACGCTGATCATGCCGCCGATGACGGTGTTGACGGCGCTGATGAGCAGCAGCCCGAAGACGATCGCGGTGGTGACGCCGAAAACGCTGCCGCCGGCGTGCCCGAACCAGCGCTGGCCGCCCTCGACGGCGAGCACCTTCATTGCGTGGGACTGGACCTCTTTGACGGTCCACGGCTGCTCGGTCTGGCCGGACGCGTCCTTAGCGCGGCCGTCGCCCGTGAACTCGACCGGCAGGTCCTTGATCTTGTTGGGGTCCTCTTCTTTCAGGCGGGCGGTCGCTTCGATCTGCGCGTTGAGCGGCGGCATCTTCGAGGCGTTGAGGCCGATGAGGCCGACGATCGCGATGCCGAAGACGACATTGAGGATGGCGACCTCGCCCAGGACGGGCCAGATGGTCTTCTTGCTCGTCTTGGCGACCGGCTCCTTCATGATGCCGGTCATGTTGGCGACGGCCTCGACGCCGGAGAGGGCGAGGATGATGCCGGTGAAGTGAACCCACTTGGTGAGCAGCGGGTCGTTGTCCATCTTCATCAGCTTCAGGCCGTCGGGCACCCACGGCAGGACCATGAGGGCGACGATGGCGCTGAGGATGATCGATCCGATGGCGACCCACTTGGCGAGCTCGCCGGCGGAGCGGGCGCCGAACCAGTTGATGACGCCGAGCAGGCCGAAGATCGCCGAGCAGAGGCCGACGACGACCCAGCGGTTGTTGGGGATGCCGAAGTAGGCGAGGGCGTCGACGCTGGAGAGAGCCGCGGTGACGATGTAGTCGCCCAGCAGGAGCGTGGCGCCGATCACCGAGAGGAGGGGCGAGATCTGGCGAGCGGCGGAGTAGACGCCGCCGCCGTCGGGGAAGCATCGGCAGACGATGGTGTAGGCCCAGGCGACCAGCACCATGAGGATCGAGAGGGCAACGAGGTAGTAAGGAGCGGCCAGACCGAGCGCGACGGCGCCGATGCCCAGCACGTAGAGACGGCTGGTGCCCCAGTCGCCGAACAGCAGCGGCCCGGCGTGCCAGTGCGTGAGGTTCCGGGGACGCTTACCAGAGGTGATGATGCCGGCCATAGGGAGGGCCGGGTGGCAGGAGGCCAGCCGGCAGAGACGTCGGCGAGCGTAGCCGGGAGGCGGGGGCGGGGCGGGGGTGGGGAGGGGGCGGGAGGGGGTTGGGCTAGTGGAGGGGACTGAGCGGGATGAAAAAGGCGATCTGGCGGCGTGGGGGCCACCTTGGTGGAGGGAGTGGTTTTGCGGATGCTCCGCTGAGGGGGCTACTTCGCCGGCTCGGCTTCCCAGCCTTCGTACTCGCCGTCCTGCTCCATGGCTTCGTCGGCGAGGGTGGTGGTGCGGTCGGTGAGGTCGAACGGGTCGGTGGGGCCGGTGTGCTCGAACTGGAGGGGGTAGACCTCCTCATCCCCGTCACTGATCGGATCGGTCGCGGGTTTCACGCGGTAGCCAAGCTCGCGGGCTTTGGCGGCGAAGCGGTCGCGGCCGAGCTCGGAGGTGAAGAGGGCGGCGTGGGTGATCGGGCGCTCGGTGTCGGGGTTGTCACCCTCGGCGAGAAGGGCCTCACAGATGCGGTGGTTCTCGATGAACTCGTTCTGCCAGTCGTCGGGGAGGACGAGTTGGGTGTACATGTCGCCGTCGGGGTCGGGACGGCTCATCGCGCTGGGAGCGCTGTCGGGGAACATCGCGGCGAAGGGGCGCAGGGCCTCGGCGAGGCCCTTGTCGTTGCCGACATAAAAGAAGAGGTGGCGCTGGCCGGCGTGCGACATGCTGCCGACGTGGCGCGCCTTGAAGCGTTCCTCCATGAGCGGAAGGACTTCATCTTCGATTTCTTCGATCCGCTGAAGACCCTTCTCCTGCGGGAGGCCCTCGTCGTTGCAGTCGGGCAGAGGGAAGCGGACGTGGACGAAGGTCTTGCGCGGGGTCGGGCGCTTCGGCGAAAGTGAGCTCGGCGGTGACCCAGGCTGGTGAGCCGTCGATCTCGGTGGGGTAGAGGCCCCAGTCGGGCTTGGTGGACATGCGGGGACGGTAGGTGAAGACCAAAGTTCAAATGGCGAAGTTTAACGCTCAAATGAAAACGCCCGGCGCGGGCCGGGCGTTTGCAGTTGCATGTGGGGCTTCGCGCTCGTGCTTGCGCACGAGGCTCTTATGCCGGCGTCGGCATTGCGCCGGGGGGGAGTTCGGGCTCGCTGGGCTTGGCCTGCGGCGGGAGGGCCGGGGGGACCTTGCGGGCTTCCTGTGCGAGGAGGTCGCGGATCGTGGGCTTGCCGAGCGTCTCGCCGCGCATGAGCTTGTGGACTTCCGCGGCCTCGAGGGTCTCGTACTTGATGAGGGCCTCGGCGACGGCGACGACCTTCTCCCAATTCTCGTTGAGGAGGCGGCCAGCCTCGGCGTACGACTCGTCGACGAGGCGCTTGACCTCTTCGTCGATGATTTTGGCGGTCTCGTCGCTGTAGGCCTTCTCGGGGATGAAGCTCTGCTTGGTGTCTTCGCCGGCGTAGCGGACGAAGCCCAGGCGCGGGGACATGCCCCATTGCTCGATCATCGTGCGGGCCATGCCGGTGACGGAGGCGATGTCGCTCGATGCGCCGCTGGAGATCTCGCCTGAGGCGCGTTCCTCAGCGATGCGTCCGCCGCAAGCGATGCGCATGTGGGCGGCGAGGTATTTGGAGCCGTAGCCGTGTCGGTCCTTCTCGGGGAGGCTGAACGACGCACCGCCGAAATTGCCGCGCGGAATGATCGTGACCTTGTGAAGTGGGTCTGCGTCCTTGAGCAGGGCGTTGAGGACGGCATGGCCGGCCTCGTGGTACGCGGTGAGGCGGATGTCCTCGGCCTCGCGGACGCGGCTCTTGCGGGCGCGGCCGTAACGGACCTTGTCGCGGGCCTCCTCGAGATCGTCCATCTCGATGAAGTCCTTGTCCTGGAGCGTGGCGGCGATGGCCGCCTCGTTCATCAGCGACATGAGGTCGGCGCCGCTGAACATGGGCGTGGCACGGGCGATGCGCTCGAAATCGACGTTCGCCGCGAGCTTCTTGTTCTTGGCGTGGACCTTGATGATCTCCAACCGTCCCTTGACGTCGGGCAGTGGGACCATGATCTGGCGGTCGAAGCGGCCCGGCCGCGTGAGGGCGGGGTCGAGCACGTCGGCGCGGTTGGTCGCGGCGACGACGATGATGCCGTCGGTGGTGGAGAAGCCGTCCATCTCAACGAGGATGGCGTTGAGGGTCTGCTCACGCTCGTCGTGGCCACCAGAAGAGAAACCTCCGCCGCGGCGGCGGCCGACGGCATCGATTTCATCCAGGAAGATGATGCAGGGGGAGTTTTCCTTGGCCTGCTTGAAGAGGTCGCGGACGCGCGATGCGCCGACGCCGACGAACATCTCGACGAAGTCGGAGCCGCTGATGCTGAAGAACGGAACGTCTGCTTCGCCGGCGATAGCGCGGGCGAGAAGCGTCTTGCCGCAGCCGGGGTCGCCGACGAGCAGCACGCCGCGGGGGATGCGCCCGCCGAGCTTGGTGAACTTCTTTGGGTTCTTGAGGAACTGGACGATCTCTTCGACTTCCTGCTTGGCTTCGTCGATGCCGGCGACGTCGTCGAAGCTGACGCCGGTCTTTTCCTTCATCAGCACCTTGTGGCGCGACTTGCCGAAACTGCCGAGCATGCCGCCCGGACCGCCGGCGGCGTTGCGCAGGCCGCGGATAAGGACAAACCAGATGATGCCCAGGATGAGCAGGAGTGGGAGCCAGGACATCAGGATCTGCGTGAAGATGCTGGTGCCGGGCTCGACAACCACCTTGCCGTTGGTGAGCTGGTTGATCTCGGGGAGGTAGTAGTCGCGGTCGGCGAGGGTGAAGGTGACGCGGACGACCTTGGATGCCGTGGCGGTGTCGGTGGTCGAGCGGCGGGCGACAAGCCCGGTGTCGACGACCTTCACGCTCTCGGGGTCGATCTGCTTGGCCTTGTACTCGGTGACGAACCTGCTCCAACTGATCGACTCACCACTCTCAAAGGTCGAGGTGAGCAGCAGAGCGCCGAGGATGACGGCCGAGATGAGGGCGAGCAGGCCGAAGAGCCCGCGCGACGGGCGCGGTGGTTGCTGACCACCGCCGCCGTTGGGCCCCTGGCCGCCGGGCCCTCCTCCATTGCTGTTCCGATCGCCACCCTGGCGGTCGGAGTTGTTGAAATTCTTGTTGCTGGGCATGTGTGTGGGTGTCCGACGAGGCTGAGGCGGACGTGAAAGAGCGAGCCTGGGCCCTTACTCCCTTGGCCCGTCCTCTGCATCGGTCTGATGAACGCTAGGCTGGAACGCGACTGCACGATCCGTACAGACTCCGGTACGCTTGCCGGGGTCTGGGAGTTCTTACAGGCGGTTGAACCTGGGCTCATGGCGGTTCTGGAGGATCAGATGGCGTTTGCAGAGGCACAGCGGTTCATGGCGGATCAGCGGATCGACGGCTGGCTCGTCTTCGACTTCCGGAACAACAACCCGCTCACGGCGCGGCTGCTTGGCAAGAAGCTCCACCTGACGCGCCGGGTGTGGTGGCTGTTGCCGCAGAGCGGGCAGCCGACGGTCCTGTGCTCGGTGATCGACGAGTCGTCGTTTGTCGCCGCGGGGATTCCCGTGACCACCTACGTCGGCTGGGCCGACATGCAGGTAAAGGTTGCGGGCCTGCTGAGCAAGATCGGCCGCCGGGTGGCGATGGAATACTCGCCGGGTGGGGCTCTGCCGACGGCGGGCGTGGTGGACGCGGGGACGATCGAGTTCGTTCGGTCGCTGGGTGTCGAGGTGGTCTCGTCGGCCGATGTCGTGCAGCTTTACGCCGCGGCATGGCGCGAGGCAGGGCTGTCGGCGCACAAGAAGGCGAGCGAGCTGACGCACCAGGTGATGAAGGACGCGTGGGGGTATCTGGGCGCTGAACTCAAGAAGGGACCGGGTGGGGTGCAGGAACGGGCGGTGCAGAAGTTCATCACCGACCGTTTTGATGCGCAGGGGCTGCAGTATCCCGACGACCCGATCGTCTCGGTGAACGCCAACAGTGGCAGCCCGCACTACGGGCCCGATGAGACGCACTCCTCGCTGATCAAGGCGGGCGACTGGGTTCTTATTGACCTTTGGGCGCGGATCCCCGGCGACGAGCACGTCTACAGCGACATCACATGGACTGGTTTCGCCGGCCCGCGCGAGAAGGTGCCCGCTGAGCACCTGAAGGTGTTCAACACGGTGCGCGACGCTCGGAACGCGTCGGTCATCGCGGCGCAGAAGGCGTGGAAGGCCGGCCAGACGGCCGAGGGGTGGCAGCTCGACGAAGCGGCTCGTGCCGTGATCATCGGGGCCGGGTACGGGCAGTTCATCAAGCATCGCACCGGTCACTCGCTCTCGCCGGGGCAGATGGTGCACGGCATCGGCATGAACCTGGACAACCTGGAGACGCGCGACACCCGCCGCATGATGCCGGGGACCGGGTTCACGGTCGAGCCGGGCATCTACACACCGGCGTTCGGCGTACGCAACGAGATCAACGTGTACGTTGATCCCGCAAGTGGCCCGGTGGTGACGAGCTGTGTGCAGGACGAGCCTTGGTGCACGGGGTGAGGGGCGACATTGGAGGGTGGGCGCATGAGTAGGTTTGCTGAGCAGCTGTTCGATTCGTCGGAACCTGGCTTTGAGGTCGATCTTCCCTGCGAACGCTGCGGAGCCTCAAACATCGGGCAGGAGGCGGGTTTGTGGGAGCGAGGTCAGGTCTTCCGGACTTGCGACACCTGCGGGCACACCCAGTGGTGGCAGGCGAACGAGCGGCCGCGGATGATCGCGCGACGCAAGCGGCCGCCGCGGGCCGAGTTGCCGCCGGAGCCGCGATCGGTGTGCCCCAAATGCGAGTACAGCCTGGTAGGGGTGCCGCTGCGGAACGAAGACCGCGGGTCGGGGAGGGTCGTGCTGGTGCAGCAGTGCCCTGAGTGCGGGCGGGCGGAGGTGGTCTTGCCCTCACCGCCGGGAGCGCCGCCGAGGCGGCGCAGTTCTCGCCGCTGACCCGCTCGGGTGATGGCACGTCCGCGGACCGCGCGTTTTGTGCGCTCCTTTTTGCTTCCCGGTCGATACGGATACGGGCTCCGTCTGCGCTCTGACGCGGACGGGTCGCCCCATTGCTCTGGAGCCGACGATGTCTCTGCTTGCACGCCCCCTCCCCTTTATCCGCAGTCGTGCCGTGACGCCCGCGATGATCCGCCTTGTGTGCGGAACGGCGACATTGGCGGCGATGGGTGGTGGACTTGCCGCCTGCGACACTGGGCTGTCGATCCCGGGGTTTGACGACGGCGCGTCGACCTCGCACGTCTCGACGTCGCGCAATGCGCAGACGGGCGGCACGGCCGGGCCGACGGACATTGAGACGGCGGTGATCCCCGGCGTTGCGGGCGAGCCGGAGATGCGGGTCCGCCTGCGTGACGCCGCGACGACCGTGAAGCTCGGCGTCTCGATGGGAGAGACGGTGTGGGTCGTTCCGGCCGACGGCTCGCGTCCCGCGGCGTCGATGCGTTCGCCGGTCTCGGTGTCGCTCGATGCGACGAACTGGACGCTGACTGACGCGGCCGGCTTGATGGCGCGGTACCCGCGCGGCACGGAAATCGACGTTGCACCCGAGCGCGACATGCTCAACCCCGGCAACGCTCGCACCTCGGGCGCCGGCGTGGTGGGCGGAGCCGGTTCGCTGGCGCGAGCCGCGACGGCGAGCAACTTGGCGCCCAAGGTGACCGTCGATGGCGGCAAGTTCGGGGGCAAGCTGCTGCTGCAGACGCGCTCGGACATGACGGCACGGTCGTTCGACGTGATCGAGCAGGTGGGCGTCGAGGACTACCTCAAGGGCGTGGTGATGGCGGAGATGTTCCCCAACTGGCCGCTGGAGTCGTACTGCTGCCAGGCGGTGTGTGCGCGGTCGTACGCGCTGCACCAGCGGGCCAACGCCCGGAGCCTGGGTCAGAAGTTCGACGTCGAGAGCAGCGTGAAGGATCAGGCGTACAAAGGCGCCGTCGACGTCGGGCCCGCGGTTGACGCGGTGAAGGCGACCGAGGGCGTGATCCTCACGTGGAACGGGCAAGTGCTCCGCGCGTACTACAGCAGCACGTGCGGCGGGCGGCCCGGTTCAGCGAAGGACATCTGGCCGACGACCAGGGGGTACGAGTACAACCTGGCGGGTCCGCTGCAGGCCGTCGGGCCGGGCGCGATCGGAATGCGCGACGCGACGCTCGGCACGTCCTCTCCGTACTACCGCTGGTCGGCGGCTCGCTCGCGGGCCGAGGCGGTCTCGCGGCTGAAGGAGTGGGGGCGCATCAATGGGCATCCGATCAAGGCGCTGGGCGGGCTGACGGCAATCACGCTGACCGACAGCGCTCCCTCGGGCCGGCCGTCGAAGTTCACGGTGACCGGCGCGGGTCAGAGCTTCCAGATCTCCGCCGAGCAGCTTCGGTTTGCGCTGAACCAGGACGTCAAGGGTCTGCCGACGATCACTCGCGAGACGCGCGTGAACTCGGGCGACCTCGAGGCGAACATCGTCGGCGAAGTTGTGAACATCAAGGGCCGGGGCTTCGGGCACGGCGTGGGGATGTGCCAGTACTCCGCGAAGGAACTCGCCGACAAGGGGAAGACGTGGCGCGAGATCGTGCCGGTGTTCTATCCGGGGGCGAAGATGGAAAAGGCGTATTGAGCCGAGAGGCATTAGCCACTCGCCATTAGGCATGAGTGGAAGGCAGGGGACCAAACGGTCTGCGCCTGCGTGGGATTTGTACATAAAAGTACATAGCAGTCTATAGATTTGTCTAGACTGGGCGGATGACCGGTCCGTTTGCTGGTAAACGCGTGCTGCTGATTTCGCCGGCGTTTGTCGCTGATCGGCGGCACAAGCGCGTGCACGGGGTCGAGCTGTTCAACTTTCTGTTTGTGCGGCGGCTCGTGGAGATGGGGGTGCGGGTAACGCTGGCCGCGGAGCCGCGGTGGAAGGCGGGGTTTGAAGAGCATCTCGCTGGTGTTGGGGATGGGCTTGATGTCATCTATGGAATGCCGCTGAAGCGGCCGCTCGCGGTGTCGTTATCGCTCGTGCCGAAAATGGTAAAGCACGGGCCATACGACCTTGTGGTGCTCGGGAACAATGGTCGCGGCATTCTGCCGGCGGTGAAGTTGCTGCAGCGGTTTGGCAAGCGCAAGTCGCCGTGCATGCTGTTTGCGCATCAGTACGCGAACGCGAAGTACCTGAAGCAGTTGCGGGCGGTTGATCTGTCGGTGCACTGCGTAAGCGAGGCCGTCGCGGCCGACTTCCGTGCTCAGAATCGGTGGCCGGTGAGCGTGGGGTACGGGATTCTCAACGGTGAGAAGTTCTTCCCGCGCGATGTGAGTGGCGGGGGGGCCGATGGTTCGCGGCCGCTGCGGTTTGGCGTGGTGGGGAAGTTGGATACACCGTGGAAGGGTGCACACCTGGCGATCGAGGCATGGGAGAAGTTGCCCGCGAGCGTGCGTGGCGGGGGGGGCAAGGCCGAGCTGCACATGCTGGCGTATTCGACGCCGCCCGCGAAGTTGCCTGCGGGTGTTGTGCTGCACGATTGGCTGCCGCTGGAGAAGATCCCCGAGTTCATGCGGACGCTCGACGTGTTGATCGTGCCGAGCACTTCTGCGGAGAGTTTTTCGCAGGTGTCGGTGCAGGGGATGTTGACGGGGCTGCCGCTGCTTGTATATCCGATCCCGGTGCTGACGGAGAAGATCGATGCGGGAGGCGGCGCGGCTTTCTCAACGCCCACTGAACTGGCGGGGCTGGTAGAGCGGTGTGTGCTGGAGCCGACTTGGTGCACAGCGATGGGCGTTGCTGCGCGGCGGACGGCGCTGGAGCGATACTGCTGGAGCGCGGAGGGATTCTGCGAGCGGTTCTTGGGGAGTGGGGGGAGCAAGTGAGCGCGGGGCCGCTGCGTATCGCGGTGGTGGCAGGGAAGTTCCCGGCGGTGTCGGAGACATTCGTGTCGCGCCAGGTGATCGAATTGCGGCGGCTCGGGCACAGCGTGGACGTGTACGCGAGCCGGCTGGGGCGAGTGCCGGACGGAGCAGGGGCGGAGATTGCAGAACTTGCACGCCAAGTACGTGTGCGGCCGGAGCGCGGTATCGGCGGTTTGGGGCGTGCGGCGCGGGTGCTGACGAAGCCGGGGCTGGCGGCGCGGCTGCTGAACGCGGGGCGTTACGGGAAGGACGCGTCGTCGCTCCGTTTGCTGTTCGCAGCCGAGCCGTGGCTGGGGCAGGGTTCGTACGACGCGGTACTGGCGCACTTTGCGCCGAACGCGAACGTGGTGGCCAAGCTGCGTGACGCGGGGGCGTTGGGGGGAGGGCTCGTTGCGTTCTTTCACGGGAGCGATATCGCGGGGGCCAAGGCTGGTGAACTGGACGTTCTGTTCAAGCACGGCGACCGCTTCGTTGCGGTGAGTGAGGATCTGGCTTCGCGGGCTGTCGTGCTCGGAGCGCGCGCGAACGTGTGAGCGTGGTGTACAACGGCGTGGACACGGGCTGGTTCTCGCCGGGTCTGGCGCGGGTTGATGATGGCGTGGTGCGGCTGGTGACGGTTGCGCGACTTGTGCCGGTGAAAGGGCTTGAGCACGCGATCGACGCGATAGGCAAGCTGCCCCACGGCGTTCGGTCGAAGGTGCGGTATGAGATCGTGGGGGATGGCGAGCTTCGTGCATTGCTGCAGGAGCGGATCGCTCGCGCCGGGTTGACGGAAACCGTGACGCTGCGTGGCGCGTTGCCGCCCGATGGCGTGCGCGACGCCCTGCGCGGAGCCGACGTGTTCGTCTTCCCGAGCGTGAACGAGGGTCTGGGGATCGCGGCGATCGAGGCGATGGCGTGCGGGCTGCCGGTGGTCGGGTCGCGAGTGGGGGGCATCCCGGAGGTTGTGGCTGAGGGACAGACGGGGTTGCTTGTGCCCGGTTGTGATTCGGTCGCCTTTGCTGACGCAATTGCGCAGCTCGTCGAGAACGCCGGCGAGCGGAAGGCGATGGGGGCCGCCGGGCGTGCACGGGCGTGCGAGGTGTTCGACGGTTCGCGGCAGCTCGAGCGCGTTGTGGGAATTGCACGCCAGGCTGCGGCCGCTCGGGCCGGTTAGAAACCTGGCCCCCGCGTACACTCGCCGCATGTCCGCCCTCTCGAAATTCCTGCGCAAGACACCGCTCTGGCGGCCGTACGTGAAGTACCTGAAGAAGCACTCGGCCGATTCGGGTGACGCGTTCACGGCCCGGTACGAGTACGAGGTGACACGTCCCGGCGGACGCCAGGAGACGGTCTGCGGCGCGGGTTCGACGATGGCGCAGACGAAGATCGCCCGCGAGGTCGTGGCCCGAGTGGTGCGCGAGTACGGCGTCAAATCGATGCTCGATGCGCCCTGCGGCGACCTGAACTGGATGAAGCACGTACCGCTGCCGGGCGTGCGGTACATCGGCGGCGACGTGGTGGAGAAAATGGTCGAGGAGAACCGGACTCAGTTCGGCGGACCTACGCCTGAAGGTGGGTCGCGCGAGTTCGTCGTGCTCGACATCATCAAGCAGGTGCCGCCCAAGGCCGACCTGATCCTCTGCCGCGACTTCCTCGTGCACATGCGCGAGGCCGATGTGAAGAAGGCCCTGGCAAACTTCAGCGCCAGCGGCGCGAGCTACCTGCTGGCGACGACCTTCCCCGCGACGGCGGCGAACACCGACCTGAAGTTCCCCGGCGAGTGGCGGGCGATCAACCTGCAGGCCGCGCCGTTCAGCCTGCCGCAGCCGCTGATGATCGTGGATGAAGAGTGCCCCGACGCCAACGGACGGTCCAAGTCGCTGGCGCTGTGGAAACTGCCGCTGACCCCCTGAGTTTTACGGTCGATCGGTTGCTAGTCTTCGGCGCATGGTGTATGCCGCTTTTGCCGTGATGTTCGCCGCCGTGGTGGTGCTCTTTGCCATGCATCACCGCCTGCGGGAGAAGGTGTACGAGCTCCGGCACAACCGGCGCGAGCTGGGGAACGCGCTGCTGGCGAACATACGTCTGGCGACGCAGAACCAGATCCGCGCTCGCATGACTGCCCGCGGCGTGAAGGAAGGCCTGCCGGTCGAGTTCCGCGCTCAGCAAGGCGAGGACCTGCTGCTGTGGGCGATCTTTGAGGATCAGCCGACCGGCACGTTCCTTGAGTGCGGCGCGTTCGATGGCGAGCGGTACAGCCTGACATACATCTTCGAAGCGGCGGGGTGGAAGGGCGTGCTGGTCGAGGCGCTGCCGGACCTGTACGCCAACTGCGTTGCGAAGCGTCCGGGGAGCACGGTGATCAACGCCGCGTGCTCACGGAAAGGGAGCAAGGGGACTGCTGAGTTTCTCGCGCTGGATCAGGGGGACATCGGGTTCTCGACTTCGCGATTGAGCGAGAGCCCGCTGTCGGGCGTGAAGTCGATGAAGAAGGCGAGCAAGGTCACTGTGCCGCTGATGACCATGGACGACGCCCTCAAGGACTGGAAGGGGACGATCGACTTCGCGGTGCTCGACGTCGAGGGAAGCGAACTCGATCTGCTCGACGGCTTCGATCTCGACCGTTTCGGCGTGCGGGCGCTGGTGATCGAGGACCACTCCTACGGCTCCGACAGCGCGCTGCGCACGCACATGCGCGGACGCGGGTATGAGTTCGTCTCGCGCGTCGGTCGCAACGACCTGTACGTGACGAAGAAGGACCCGGCGCTGCTCGCGCGGGCTCGCCAGCTCTCGATGCTGAAATGAAAACGCCGGGCCCGAAGGCCCGGCGCGGGGTGTTCAGTTACTGCTCGCGATTACCGATCGCCTTGCGGGCGAGCGCCACGGCCCGGCTTGCGGCTGCGGCCCTTGTTGGCCCACGGAGGCTTGCCCCCGCCACCACCCCCCCCGCTTTGCCGGCCACCGTGTCCGTGCGGACCCGACGCGCCGCCGCCGGCCTTGTGACCGCCGTGACCGCCACCACCACCGCCGCGGTGCGGCTTGGCATGCGGAGCAGCGTGGCGCGGGGCAGGCGGACGAGCAGTCGCCTGCTCCTGCCCCTGGTCCTGCGAGCTGTGGTCGACGATGGACGCCGGGACGCTGTCGCGGCGCGTGCGGGTGTGACCGCCCTGGCCGCCACCGTGGCCGCGTTGGCCGCCGTACCCGCCCTGACCACCCTGACCGTTGAATCCACCTTGGCCACCGCGACCACCCTGACCACCCTGACCACTTTGGCCGCGGGGGGCGTAGCCGCCTTGGCCGTTGCCGGAACCGTGGTTGTCGCGGCCGCCGTGCTGCGGGCGCTCAGTGCGGCGGGGGCGATCGCCGTAGGGGCGCTCGCCACGGGGGAACTGGACCGGAGCTGATTGGCGCTGCTGCGCGTAGTCGCCACGGTCCTGCGTCTCATCCATGTCACCGCGACCCGCGGCCGCGGCGTGCTGACGCTCGCGCTCGGCGTTCAAACGCTCGCGCAGGTCGGGCAGCTTCTCGATCTGGCGGATGCGGGCCTTGGTGAACCGCTCGATCGCCCGGAGCAGGCCGTGCTCCGACGGATCCGCGAAGGAGACCGCCGTGCCCTTGGCGCCCGCGCGGCCGGTGCGGCCGATGCGGTGCACGTACGACTCTGGCTCGAAGGGGAGGTCGAAGTTGAAGACGTGGGTGATGTCGTCGATGTCAAGGCCGCGGGCCGCGACGTCGGTGGCGACCAGCACGCGTGCCTGAGCGTCCTTGAAACGGGCGAGGGCGCGCTTGCGGGCGTTCTGATTCTTGTCGCCGTGGATGCTCTCAGCCGTGACGCCGGCCTGCGTGAGCTTCTTGCCCAGGCGCCGGCGCCGAACTTGGTGCGAGTGAAGACGACCGCACGGCGGATGTTGCCTTCCTGCAGCAGGTGCTCGAGCAAGGCGGACTTCTTCTCTTTCGGCACCACGTAGAGCGACTGGTCGATGCGATCGACCGTGCTGTTGGCGGCGCTGACGGCGATGCGCAGCGGGTCCTTGAGCAAAGCCTCGGCCAGGCCCTGGATCTCTCGCGGCATCGTCGCCGAGAAGAGCATCGTCTGGCGGTTCACCTTCTCGCGCGGCGGCAGGGCCGAGGCGATCCGACGGATCGGCTCGATGAACCCCATGTCCAGCATGCGGTCGGCCTCGTCCAGAACGAAGATGCTGACGTTGGAGAGGTTCACCAGGCGCTGGTTCATCAGGTCCATCAGACGGCCTGGGGTCGCGATGAGGATGTCAACGCCCGCCTTGAGCGCACGGACCTGGTGGAACTGGCTCACACCGCCGTAGACGGTCGTGTTGCGAAGGGTGGTGCCCTTGCCGTAGGTCGCGAAGCTCTCGGCGATCTGCGAGGTGAGCTCGCGCGTCGGGGAGAGGATCAGTGCGCGGGGGAAGACCGGGCCGCGGTGCGACTTGTCGGCCGGCGCCTGCTGCAGGCGGTGGAGGATCGGGAGGGCGAACGCGGCGGTCTTGCCGGTGCCGGTCTGGGCGGTGCCCAGAACGTCTTTACCGGCGATGCCGGCGGGGATGGTTGCGGCCTGGATCGGCGTGGGCGTGATGTACCCCTGGCTCTTCACGGTCTCGAGGAGCATGGGCAGAAGGCCGAGGTCGGCGAAGGTCTTCTCGCCCGGCTTTGCGGCGCGGTGGGCAAAGCCTTCGGCGTCGGCCGCTGCCTCAACCGGAGCGGTCTCGGTGCGGGGGTGGGGGTTGTAGCGGGCGGTCATGTCGTTGGTCGCCATAAACATCAATCAGTCAATAAACAGCGATCACCGTGCCGCCGGCTCAAAAGGCGGACATCGGTCTCGCTTACCCCGCCCGATATGGGCAAAAGGGAAAGCGGTCAAACCGTCTTCGGGCGTTGCTCAGGAACTCCAAACGATGGAATCGAGGCCGGCCGTACTGGTTTCACGCCGCGGCTGTTCCGTCGCGACGCAGCCAGCGATTGCTCGTGAGCCTGTAAAAGACAGCGGCGAGCGGCCGGCTTCTGTGGAGAACCTTAGGTACGTCGGAGGCTGAAAGCCAGTTCGGCGGTTCCGGCCTTCTCCCGGCTCTGCGGGAGAAGGTGTCGTCGGCTTTGCGACGACGGATGAGGGTGCATTTTGTCTCGCCGTGGCGTTCTCAAAGACGCCCTCATCCGCCCGCTCAAAGCAGCGGGCACCTTCTCCCGCAGAGCCGGGAGAAGGAGGGTCAGCAGAACATCTTCTCGGCGATCTGGACCGCGTTGAGGGCTGCGCCCTTGCGGAGCTGGTCGCCGGCGAGGAAGAGGTCGAAGCCCTTGGTGGGGGCGTCGTGGTTCGCGCCGGGCGGGAGCTGGGAGGGGTCCTGGCGCAGGCGGCCGACAAGGACGTCGTCGCCGCCGCTGGCCTTCTGGGGGGTGGGGAAACGGTTGCCGAGGCGGTCGTCGATGATGCGGACGCCGGGGAACGACTCGAGGGCGGCACGGACCTGGGCGATGGTGGCCGGGGTCTTAAGCGTGACGTTGACGCTCTCGCAGTGGGCACGCATGACCGGAACGCGGACGCAGGTGACGCTGAGGCGCAGGGTGGGGTCGCTCCAGATCTTGCGCGACTCGTCGATGACCTTCTGCTCTTCGCCGTTGAGGCCGGTGGTCGGGTCGACCGCGGCGTTGTGACTGAAGAGGTTGAAGGCGTACGGCTCGTGGAACGCGGTGGCGCGAGGTGCGCCGGGGGGACCGCGACCATCTCGCGTGTTTCCTGCTCGAGCGCGGCCATCGCCTGAGCGCCTGCGCCGCTGGCGGCCTGATAGGTGGAGACGACCATCCGCTCCATGCCGAAGGCACGCATCAGCGGCGTGACGCCCATGAGCAGGATGATCGCGCTGCAGTTGGGGTTGGCGATGATGCTTCCCTTCCCGCGGGGGGGAAGGGCGTCAGAATTGATCTCCGGCACGACCAGCGGGACGCTGGGGACCATGCGGAAGGCCGAGGAGTTATCGATGACGACGACGCCGGCTTCGGCAGCGGCGGGGGCGAACTGCTTGCTGGGGCCGGAGCCGGCCGAGAGCAGAGCGCAATCGACACCCTTGTGCCAACCTTCGATAAGCGGCTCAACGATGAGCTCGCCGCCCTTGTAGGGGAGTTTGGTTCCGGCGGAACGAGGTGATGCGAAGACCCGCACGGAGGTGTGCGGGAACTTGCGCTGCTCAAGAACGGCCAGCATCTCGCGCCCGACGGCGCCCGTCGCCCCAACCACCGCTACGCACAGGCTCATTTCAATCCTTTCGCCCCCCCGCACCCGCAAAGGCGGTGAGCGTATGGCTACCGTGCGCGATCGACAACTGCGTCGGCCATCGTCAACAGCAGGTGTTTCGCCCCAGATTCGGGCAGATTGCTCAGGTCGTCCTTCGCTTGCGCAATGAAGGCGCGGGCGGTTGCTCGGGCGTGCTCGATGGAGCCGGTCGAATTGAGGGCGCTGACCAAGGCCGCGCCGTCGACCTCGGGGCGGTCGCCGTCGTCACCGTGACCGTCCAGGAGCAGGAGCGTGCGGCCGCGGACGGCGGCGGAGGCGGCCGTCAGGTGGTGGATGACCGGAAGGGTGAGTTTGCCCTTGGCCATGTCCTTGCCGAGGCTCTTGCCGACGACGCGCTGGTCGCCAGCGATGTCGAGCAGGTCGTCCTGGATCTGGAAGGCGATGCCGAGCTTCTCGGCGAACGCACCGAAGCGGGCCTGCAACTCATCGGAACCGCCAGCGTGCCTGCATCCCAGCGAGGCTGAGACGCTGATCAGGCTGGCGGTCTTGCGTTTGACCAACTCGAAGTAGGTCGGCTCGTCGAGCGAGAGGTTTTTGCGGTTGTGCAACTGCACGAGCTCGCCGGCGCAGAGCGTCATGCCCGTGCGGCCGATGGTCTCGGATGTGCCGGGATCACCGAGCGTGCTGCAGAGGGCGAACGCTGCGGAGAAGACGTAGTCGCCGAGGATGACCGCGGCCTCGTTGCCCGTGAGGCGGTTGACGGTCTGGGTCTTGCGGCGGATGTCGGCCTCGTCGAGCACGTCGTCGTGCACGAGGGTGGCGAGGTGGACCATCTCACAGACGCTGGCGAGGGTGATCAGGGCATCGCTCACGTGCGGGCGATCGCGGCTCCCCCCTTGTGTCGCCATGCCCGCGAGGAACACCAGTGCCGGGCGCACCATCTTGCCGTGGTATTGCTCGAGGTGCTTGCAGAGCGACTGCACCGGCGGCAGGTCGCTGGCGAGGGTGGCGGCGACCCGCTTCTCCACCGCGGCGCACGACTGGGCGACAAGGGCGCCGACCTGCTGATCGGCGTGAGGAGTGGCGGCGGCTGAGGGCATTGCGGATCGTATCGCGGCAGCGGGGAGGTCAGGGTTCTGCGACAATGTACGAGATCAGGGCCCGGTCGGCGGGTGCGCTGCGTCGCAGCACGTAGACGCCGGTGCCGACGCCGTTCTTGTCGTCCTTCTCCATGTAGACCTCGACCTTGGCGAAGCCGGCCTCGTTGAGCACGTCGCGAAGCTCGGGGATGGTCCAGAGCCGCCAGTCGTAGTGGAACGCGCCGGGCCACTTGGTGCCGTCCTTGAACTCGAAGCCGATCTCGGCGATCAGGTTGCCGCTGATGGGGTCGAAACGCTTCTGGTCCCAGACGTAGGTGAAGCCCTTCTTGCGCGTGCGGTCGGTGACCTCTTCCATCGTCTCCGACCCGGCGAAGTGGTCGAGCAGGAACAGCCCCTTCGTGCCGAGCGACGCGCGGACCGAGCGGAAGTAGTCGAGCATGGTCGCCCGCTGCTTGAAGATCCAATAAGAGAAATTGAAGGCGAAGATCGCGTCGTACCCGTCGCGGGTGCGGGCCTGCTTTGACATCACATCGTCCCGCAGAATGGTGAGGCGAGCGCGCTGCGCAGGGGTCATCTTCGGTGCGATGTTGGCGTCGAACCAGGCGAGGGGGACCGGGTCCAGGTCGACGGCGACGGCGGTGTTGCTCGCCCGGCGCTTGACCCACTCAGACGCGGTGAGCGCGGTGCCGGCAAAGTCCTCGCGCAGCGAGGCGGGGAGGGCGCCGAACCGCTTGCGGTAGACCCTGTCGAGAAAGTCCAGGTCTGGTTCGGGCTCCTGAACGGCAGTCTGGTAGAGGGCGTACCGGTCCGCCGTGCGGGCCGTCAAGCCCCCGGATTCGGCGCCCCGTCTTCTGTTTGTGGTTGTCGCTGCCTTCTTGGCCATAAGGGCGTGAGGGTATAGTCGGTTCCCACAGTCGCGGCCGGGCCGGGTGGTCCGGGGTGTTGGGTTGGGGGTGAGGGTTCTCGGAGTTCTGCATGCGGTTGACCATGGTCGGAACGGGGTACGTCGGACTGGTGACGGGCGTGTGCCTTGCGACCACGGGCAACCACGTGACGTGCGTAGACGTGGACGCGACCAAGGTCGCCAAGCTGCGCGAGGGGAAGAGCCCGATCTACGAGCCCGGGCTGGACGACCTGCTGGACCGCAACATCGCGGCCGGGCGTCTGACATTCACCACCGATGCGGCGTCGGCGCACAAAGACGCCGACATGATCTTCATCTGCGTCGGCACCCCCAGCGACGAGCGCGGGCACACCGATCTGCGGTTCATCTTTTCTGCGGCCGACGCGATCGCCGACGTGCTCAAGGCGCTTGGTCCGAAGCAGAAGCCCAAGGTGGTCGTGGTCAAGAGCACGGTGCCGGTGGGCACCAGCCTGGCCGTGCGCGACCGCATCGCCGAGCGTGCCGGTCCGGACATCCCGTTCCACATCGCCAACAACCCCGAGTTCCTCAAAGAGGGCGCGGCGATCGACGACTTCATGAAGCCCGACCGCGTGGTGTGCGGCGTGCAGAACGATGCGGCCGGCCAGGCGCTCCGCGATCTCTACGACCCGTTCGTGCGCAACGGCCATCCCATCTACGTGATGGACGTGCTCAGCAGCGAGATGGTCAAGTACGCCAGCAACAACTTCCTGGCGACCAAGATCAGTTTCATCAACGAGATGGCCAACCTCTGCGAGGCGTACGGCGCCGACGTCGGGCGCGTTCGTGAGGGCATGTGCGCCGACAAGCGCATCGGCAACCAGTTCTTGTATCCGGGTCTTGGGTACGGCGGTTCGTGCTTTCCCAAGGACACCCTCGCCTGCATCATGATGGGCGAGAAGTCGGGCGTGCCGACGCAGCTTTCAAAGGCCGTGCACGAAGTGAACCAGCGGCAGCGCGAGCGGTTCTTCGACAAGGTGCTCTCGCACTTTGCGGCCAAGCAGGCTGCGGGCGGTCTTTCGGGCCGGACGCTGGCGTTCTGGGGCATCGCGTTCAAGCCGCGCACCGACGACATCCGCGAGGCGCCCAGCATCACCCTGATGCGCAAGGCGCTGGGATACGGCGCGACGGTCAAGGCGTTCGATCCCGTCGCCGCCGAGAACGCGCGGCATGAGCTGGGCGCTTCGGTGAAGGTCGAGGACGACATGTACGCCGCGGCCGAGGGGGCCGATGCGCTGGTGGTCTGCACCGACTGGGACGACTTCAAGAGCCCCGACTTTGAGCGGCTGGCGAAGGTGATGAAGGGGAAGGTCGTGTTCGACGGCCGCAACCTTTACCGCCGTAGCGCGATGCAGGCGCGGGTTCGCGTACTACAGCGTCGGCCGCGCGCCCGTGAAGGGCTGATCTGGGCTCGGAATGCGCAAGGCACTGCTCATCGCTGCGTTTGTGAACATGCTCGCGATGGTCGGGCTGATCTTCGGGCTGTCGCTCTGCCGCGGCACGAGCTGGCTGTGGATCACAGACCACGCTCAGCGGCTGGAAGAGGTCGGGGCGGTCGACTACACGAAGGTGAACGCCGCCGTCGACGGCACAACGCGGATGGCCGGGCGCGAGGACCTCGAGCGGGCGATGGGGATCGACAACACGCGCTACTTCGGTGTCGCGGCGACCGCTGCGACCATGCTGATGATGGTGCAGACGGGCACGCTTGTCGCTATTGCGTTGCTGGGCTCGCGGAAGCCGCAGGCGTCAAGGGGTCAGCCCGCCGCGCCGGCCGGCGACGTATCGGGCCGCTGAGAGCACCCCGGCGAAGCGGTGCTTGGGGTCGATGTACCGCTCGATGACGTAAAACAGAAAGTAGTAGAGCCGGCTGAAGGCCCAGACGGTCACGCCGATCAATACGACAGTGCGGAGCGATGGGCTCTCCATCACCAAGAGTGCCGCGGCGCCGAGGCCCGCGAGCAGGAAGAGCCAGGCCTTGAGGTACATCAGCCGCGGGTCGATGAGGTCGCGCATGAGGGGGTACCTCCGCTGACCGGTACGCACCGGCCGCATGCGCGGTTGCCCATGCGTTTTGATACGCTGGCTGTGTGGACGGAGCTGTGCGACAAGGCGACTGGCTGAAGCTTGCGGCGGGGGGAGGGCTCGCTCCTGGGTCGGTGGACCTGCTCTACACCGACCCGCCGTTCAACACCGGCAAGACTCAGGCGACGCCGCCGGGGGCCGGTTCTGTGGACGGCCGCGATGCCCGCGCGGCGTACAGCGACCGCCTGGGAGACGGGCCGGAGTTTGCCCAGTGGTTGCGTGTGCGGCTGGAGGCGACGTTGCCTGCCCTCAAGCCGAGCGCCAACGTGCTGATTCACGTCGATTGGCGGACGAGCCATCATGTCCGCCTGATGCTCGATGAGTTGCTCGGGCCCGACCGGTTTGTGAATCACCTGATCTGGTCGTATGGACTCGGCGGCTCGTCGCCTAAGCGGTTCGCCCGCAAGCACGACGACATCCTGTTCTATTGCCTCGATCCCGCCCACGCATACTTCAAGGCGCCACGGATCCCCGCGACCAGCAACCGGATGAAGGGGCAGACGAAGAAGGCGACCGATGTTCTCCAGATTCCCTCGATCAACAACATGGCCGCCGAACGGACCGGGTACCCGACGCAGAAACCCCTTGCCCTGCTGGAGCTTCTTATCGGGGCCTGCTGCCCGTCTGGGGGCACGGTGCTCGACCCGACATGCGGCAGCGGCACCACGCTCGTTGCTGCCAGATCGCTTGGGTGCCTGGCGGTGGGGTTTGACCTCTCACCCGCCGCGGTGAAGACCTGCCGCCGGCGTCTGGGTTTGGCCGACTGACCATCGTGCAGACCGCGCCGGTTGCCGATACCCTCCGCGACTGCCATGTGGGCCTGGATGACCGCGCAATATCGACGCCGGCTGATCAACATCAACGTGAACATCACGGTGGCGTCGGTCGTTGCGGCGATCGGCGGCACCGCCGTCATCCACTTCACGCGGTACATCGGCGTCCGTGACGACGACAAGACGATCCTGATGATCATCGCGGCCGCGGCCGACTGGCTGATCGACCTGGTGCTGGCGGTCGGGCTTCACTGGATGGCCAATCACTGGCCGGAGAAGTGGAAGCGGTCCAAGACGCTGATCGAAAAGGCGGAGGATGTGCTCGAGTCGTCGCCGCCGCCCGGCCTCTCAGTGATCAAGGACGCGACCCACGGCACGCAGCTGCCTCATCTGCCGCTGCCTCACATCCCGGGTCTTGGGCATCCCAAGGAGCCGGACAAGGCCAAGGCGGTGCAGCAGGGCTTGGAGACGGAAGCGTCGGCCGCGACGGTCGCCTCGAACGCGGGTGGGACCGCTCCGGCCTGCGGCCGCAAGGTGGGGTTCGTGCGCGACGCGACGACGTTGCAGCTCCAGCGGCTGTGCCTGTCGCCGGTGTTCTACGGCATAGCGATGGGCGGGCAGTGGCTCATGCTCTACTGGGGCTGCGCCCGCGAGCTCTCTGTCGCGGTGCCGTTTGGGATCGCCATCCTGATCACCCGCACACTGCACACGCTGTGGCTCTTCAAGGCCGACCCGCAAGTGCTGCAGGAGTGGGAGGACTGGCAGCGTCAACGCCGCGCCCGCGATGCGGCGGAGGATGCGGCTCGGGCCGCGGCTCAGCGTCAGTGAACAAGAACGGTTTGGAGCGGGTACGCTCGTTGCGTGTGCGGCATCGCCGGCATCCTGCGCCTGACTCCGCCGGGTGAAAGCGCCCGAGCGGCGATGGAACGTACGCCGTTCGACGCCATACCCGAAGCGTGGCTTAACCTGCTCGACGACTCAATCCGTCACCGCGGCCCCGACGGGCAGGGGCGTTTCCGGGACCGTGCCGTGCGTTCTGATGGCACGGTGGTGGACGTAGCGCTCGTGCATCGGCGGCTGAGCATCATCGATCACGGGGGCGGTGCGCAGCCGATGGTGAGCCAACGAGGCCCTGGCGCAAGCCTGGGCTTAGCGCCCGAACTCTCTTTTCACCCCCTCCTCTTCCACGGCAAACCCAACACCTCTGTTCAATACGAGCGACTCTCCGACTTGCCCGACACGCTCGCGGTAGTGTTCAACGGGTGCATCTACAACCACCGCGAGCTCCGTTCGCAACTGCAAGCCGCGGGCCACCGGTTTGTCAGCGATCACAGCGACACCGAGGTGCTGCTGCACGGGTGGCGAGAGTGGGGGACCGGGCTTGCGGATCACCTGGAGGGGATGTACGCCGCGGCGGTCTGGGACCGGAGGCGCTCCGCTCTGCTACTGACGCGGGATTTGGCATTTGAGAAGCCGCTGTTCTGTTTCCAGCGCGAGGAGCTGTTTGCGTTCAGTTCGACCGCCGCGGGGCTGGTTCACCTGTATGCAAGGGTGTTTGGGGCGCCGCAGGCCGCGAGCATGGACTGGCTTGCAGAGTGGGCACGCTTCGGTTTCTCAGATGATCCCTCGTCTGTCGACTTCGAGTGGCCGGCACGCGCGATGGTTCACGCGTCGGATGAGTGGGGCGGCGACATGCGGTTTTCGTTGCTTCCGCAGCGAGATGGGTCGCGCCGCGTGTCGGTTGAATCGGCGGAGCGGATGTTGCGGGCGAGCGTGCGCGAGCGGCTGGAGTCGGACGTGCCGCTTGGGTGCTTCCTTTCCGGCGGCGTCGATTCATCGCTCATTGCGTGCTTCGCCAAGCAAGAGCTTGGTCGGTTGCGGACGTTCTCGGTGAAGATGCCCGACCCGGCGTACGACGAGTCGGCGTACGCGGAGCAGGTGGCGAAGCACCTGGGCACGGAGCACACGACGCTTGAGTGCCAGGCGAATCCGGCCGAGGATCTGGTGAATTTGATCCAGCAGTTCGGCCGGCCCTTCGGCGACTCGTCCTTGTTGCCCACCTATTGGGTGAGCCGCGCGACGCGGCAGGAAGGCGGCATCAAAGTCGCTCTCACTGGCGATGGCGGAGATGAGCTCTTCTGCGGGTATGAGCGATACAAGGCGGCGCGGTGGCTGCCGCTGGCGGCCAAGCTTGGTGAAGCCGTTGACGTCGAATCGATCCCGGACGTCTCGCCGAAGTCGAGGCTGTCGAAGCTCCGGCGGCTGCTGGTCGCGTCGCGCCACGGATATCAGGAGCTGTTGGCGATCTTCCCGCGACCGGACCTGCACCGGCTCATCGACCCGGCCGAGCTTGGGCCGTGGCATTCGGTCGACGCCGGCGAGTTGGATCCGCCTGGGATCGACTTCTGGTGGTACCTCGGGCATGACCTGATGCGAAAGGTCGACGGCGCGGCGATGAGCGTTGCTCTCGAGACTCGTGCGCCGTTTCTCAGCCGTGGGTTGATCACCGACTGTCTCTCTGCGCCGCTCGATGATCTGATGCCCCGCGGCCAACGCAAGGGTCTCCTCCGCGCCGTCGCTCGCCGCCATCTGCCGGCGCATGTCGTGGACCGGCCGAAGATGGGCTTTGCGATCCCGATCGGCGAGTGGTTCCGCAGCGACTACGGCGGCATGCGGACGCTGCTGCTCGACCACCTGAACTCGGCCGAGCCGTTCGGCTCGCCCTCGCTTGGGATTGGGAGTGGAATCAATATGACCTACGCCCGTCAGATGCTTGATGAGCATCTGGGGACCGGGCCCAGCGGCCTGGTGAAACGCGACCACTCGCAGCGTCTCTACATGCTGCTGGTGCTCTCGATCTGGTCCAAATGGCTCGGGACGGCGAGCCGGGCGAATCCTTAAGCCGCGACAAAAGCAGAAAAGAGGGGCATTGTGAGGCCGTACTCACGGCCCAAGTGGGCGGCGTTCACCGCTCGCCCGCACGCGATGGGTGAGGTGACCCATGCTGCTCAAGGGCGACAACAGCAACGAATTCGAGCTGGCTTTCTCCCGCGATTCCCTGCCCGACGTGCAGGACGGCACCGGCGACGCCGGGTTCGCGACCGTGAACTTCCGTGTCGCGACGGAAGAAGAAGAGTGGGAGGAGAACGCTCCCTGTCTCAACATGTTCGAGTTCACCAATCTCGCCGAATGGCTCGAGTCGGTCGGCGGCAGCGGTGGGGATGAGGCGGAACTGGAACTGCTCCAGCTCGAGCTGAGGTTCGCGGTTGTGAAAGCGATGAAGGGGTTCGGCGGCGAGGGGAAGGTGACAGTCCGCGTGGGGTTCAGACTTACAGACCGGCCCGAGGAGTTCAACGTCGACGCCGAGACCAATGAGGCGAGCCACGTCGATCTCACGATGCCGCGCAGCGAGGCGTTGGTCGCCGCCGCGGCTTTGCGGAGCAACCTTGATGCACTGAACCTCCGCAACCTGAAGGACGACCTGATGGGCGATGAACCAGCCGGCGTATTGGGCGATGCCGACGACGACCTCAACCTCGTCGATGGCGTCTCGCCCCAGCCGCCGGGCGCGGGTGACGGCGAGGACAACGCCGGCGAGCGATAGGCGTTATTCGCACCCGTTGAAGAAGAGGTTGATGAACGCGATGAAGTCGTTGTTGTCGAACGCGCCGTCGGCGCCGAATACGCCTCCCTGTTGACCGATATCGGCGACGGACGAGGCGGCGAAGAACGCGTCGATAAAGACGATGAAGTCGTTGTTGTCGAGGCGGCCGTCGGCTCCGGCGAGCCCGCCCGCGCCGCCGAAGTCGGCGCTGCGGACGGTCAAGGCTGCGGCGCTGGTTGCACTGCCGCACACCGTGGAGACCACCACATCGTACTGACCCGAGTCCGATCCCGCGAGTGACGACAGTGTCAGCGTCGAGGTCGTCGAGCCCACGATGTGGTCGCCCTCAGCGAGCGGCGAGCCGCCCTTCCGCCATTGGTACGTCATCCCTGTCGCTGCCGTGGCTGAGACGGTGAGTGTCACTGAGCCGCCGCACGGTGCGACGATCGATGCGGGCGGCGTGTCGATGGTGGGATTGGAGCACGCGGAAGCCGTTACCGTCATCTGCAGCGGATAGAAGTCGCTTGTCCACCAGCCTGCGGTCGAGCCGTCGTCGGCCCAGCCCCAGGCGTGCGTGAAGCCAGTCCCTGTGCCGGTGTTGGCCGTCGTCCACGACCAGTTGATCGTGCCAATCAGCGGCTTGAGCACCAGCCAGTAGGAGCGGCTCGCCTGCAGCGTCACGCCGCCGCTCACCGTGACATCGCCGAGTGTCGCGGGGATCGTCGCAATGGCGCCGAGCGTGCCGACCAGTGTGCCCGGCTCGATGCCGCCGTCGGTATAGATGTCGATCTGTGCTGCGCTCCCCGCTGTTCCAGAGAGCTTGAGCGTGACCGACGTGAGCGTGGTGTTCGTTGCGTCGGTGATGAACCCGGCGGTCAGCCAGCGAACACCGCTCGCCGCCTCACTGCCGCCGCTGGCGGCGGCAAGGTTGGAAGAAAGGTCCGTTGCGCCGAGCGCAACGCCGGCAAGCAATGTGGCGGAGGCGAACAACAGGGAACTGCGGAACGAGAGCATGGAACGCTCCAGTGATCGTGTGCGAAGTGGGGAGGGGGAAGGGGGGCGGTGAAAGCGAGTTGGCGAAGTCCGAGCGACTGGATCAAGCCGTGACGATGCGCGATGTGCCGGCCGGTACGCCGCCGCCTCCCTCGATGAGCGGGAACGCCGACTCGTACAACGCTCGCATGGCCATCGGAGGCGTGCCGCCGCCGAAGTCGAACGCGTGGTCGTCTTCGCAAGCGAGCTCGATGTCGTCGTGCGAGTACGCCCGCACCAGGCCTGCGGTCGTGTTCAGCTTGATGTTGAACGACGCCACCGCGTGCGTGTTGTCGTCGGCCATCCGCAGGATCGCCGCCGCGCCGGCGCCGCTGGTGTTGTAGATTCCGTCGGATGCGTTGAGCGTGCGCGAGCCAGTGTGGTTGTACGTCGAGGCGAGACGCGCATAGATCGCCGCGTTGGTCGCCTCCACGAAGAAGAACTGCGTGGTGAAGTTGAGCAGCGTGGTGGTCGTGCTCCCCGCGGCGAAGATGCGGATGCGGGCGTGGATGTGCGTCGCTCGTCCGATGTACCAGCCGGGGTAGATCGTGGTGAACTTCACCATGCCGTGGGCGTCGCTGATCTGGTAGCCGCGGAGCCACTTCTGGCCGACGTTGTTGGGGTTGCCTGAGCCGCTGACGTCGGAGTATGCACCGGCGCCGTTGGCGTGCCAGATGTCGACCCACGCATTAGGGATGGGCGTCGGGACGCCGTTGGTGAGGCGCGACACGCTGATCGCCAGCCGCAGCGGCAGGCCTGCCTGCATGGTGTTGTTGTTCGCCGGATCGGAACGAATGTCTGAGCGGTTGAGCCGCTCATCGACCCAGAACGGCCCTTCGGTCAGGCTCACGGTCGCCGTGTCTGCCTTAACAGTCTGCCGGCTTCCGCCACCCAGGGCGCCGACGCCCGCGACGGCAGCCGCTGCGGTCGCTCCGAACTTCAACGCCTGGCGGCGGCTGATCGCAATGCGTTCGGCCGCTCCTGCGACATCGCTGCGCAGCGCGTGGTCACGTTCCCGATCCATGTTGCAGCTCCCGAGGCGCCCCACAGCGGCCCGAGACAGATTGCAGCCTTCCGATCTCAGGGGACAGCCGGGCAGGATTTTTCCTGCCTCTTCACCTTGGTTGGGTGTAGCCGAGCCTCTTACCGAACCGTGACCGTCTTCGGCTCGCGATCCGTCGCGGCGTCAACGGCCACGCGAACCGCCTTGGCGATCGCCGGCGCATCGATGCCTGCAATCTCCTTCTGGCGGTTCCGCGAATCCTGGTAGATCCATGCGTCCGGCAGGCCGAGCCGCGTGACGAGCGACGAGTCGAGGCCCATCTCCTGGGCGGCTTCGAGCACTGCCGAGCCGAATCCGCCGACGACCGAATGGTCCTCAACGGTGACGACCGGCACGTGACGCGAGAGCAGCGAGCGAATCAGCTCACGATCGATCGGCTTGGCGAAGCGGGCGTCATACACCGCAACGCGGTAGTCGCCGCGCAGCTCGTCGACCGCCGTCATCGCGTCGATCGCGCAAGTGCCGAACGCCAGCACGGCGCACTCAGGAGCGCCGCCGGCGGTGCCGCCGTCGTTCCCCACGCCGCCGACGTCGAACTCCGGCGTCAGGCAGCGGGCCTTGCCGAGCACAAACGGCGGGCAGGTGGTTGACGCGAACCGATCGCTCACGTTGTCGCGCGGGTAGCGGACGCTCGACAGCCCCTCCTCGTACGTCCGCATGAACTCAACCGCCGCGGCGAGGCTCGGCTCGTCCATCGCGGCCATCACGGCCGCCTTGGGCAGCACACGCAGCAATGTAACGTCGCAGAATCCGTGGTGCACGGCGCCGTCGCCGCCGACAAGCCCGGCGCGGTCGAGTAGCAGGCGGACCGGCAGCCCTTGGAGCGACGACTCCTGGAACGCCTGGTCAAACGCTCGCTGCAGGAACGTGCAGTAGACCGCGAAGAACGGTTTGTACCCCGTCTTGGCGAGCCCCGCCATCATGTCCATCGCGTGGCTCTCGCAGATGCCCGTGTCCCACGCGCGGTCGGGGAACATCTTCAGCAGGCGCGAGACGCCCGTGCCGTCGGGCATCGCCGCCGTCGCTGCCACGACCTTGCCGTCGCGCGCCATCGCGTCGGCCATGATGTCCGCGATCGCCGTGGTGAAGCTGCGACCGTCCTTCTTGAGCTCGACGCGGCAGCCCTCGCTCACCACGCCGCTCGCGTCCGGGTCCGCGGCCTTCGCCGCAGCCGTCCCCGTCGCCTGGCTCGCCGCTCCGCCCGTCACGCTGAACGCCGGCGGTGAGTGGAACGTGCTGCTGTCGTTCTCGCTGAACGCGAACCCCTTCCCTTTGATCGTCTTGACGTGCAGCACCATCGGCTTGTTGACGTTCCGCACTTCCTGCAGCACGCGGATCAGCGCGCCCAGGTCGTGTCCGTCGACCGGGCCGACGGTGACGAGCCCGAAGTGCTCGAACCACCCTTCCTCGTTGATCAGGTGCTTGATCGCTTCGGTGCTCTTGTGATACGCAGAGCTGATCGTCGAGCCGCCGGGCATCCCCTTGAGCCATTCCTTCGCCGTGTTCTTCCACCCCGTGTATCGCGGGCTCAGCCGCATGTGGTTGAAGTACTCAGCAACCGCGCCCTGCGGCTTGCTGATGCTCATGCCGTTGTCGTTGAGCACCACCAGGAACTGCCGCTTGAGCGTCCCCGCGCCGTTGAGCCCTTCCATCGCCACGCCGTTGACGATCGACGCGTCGCCGATGATCGAGACCACCCGCCGCCCGTTGGGGCGCGTGTCGGGTTCGTAGCTCTCGCCTGCCAGAACATCACCGCGCGCCATGCCGACCGCCGTGCTGATCGCCGTCCCCGCGTGCCCGACGCTAAAGAGGTCAAAGACGCTCTCCCGCGGCTCGGGGAACCCGGCCATTCCCTTGCTCGTCCGCAGGCCGCTGAGCATGCGCCGACGCCCGGTGAGCAGCTTGTGGGGGTAACACTGGTGCCCGACGTCAAACAGCAGCCGGTCGAAGCTGAAGTCGAAAACGTAATGGAGAGCGATCGTCAGTTCGACCACGCCCAGGTTGGGGGCCAAGTGTCCGCCGCTCACCATCACCTGATCGCAGATCGCCTTGCGGATCTCCGCCGCGAGCTGGTTGAGCTGCTCGATCGAGAGCTTGCGCAGGTCGGCCGGCGTATTGATGGTTTCGAGGAGGGTCATAGATGGCTGCACATCCGTGTGGCGGGCGAGTTTTCAAAAACTCTGAAACGAGTGTAGCGGGTCCAAAGGGGATTTCCCGCCACCCGCCCGGAAGCGGCAGAAGCGGTGCCTTGCGAACAGTTATCGGACGCCTTCGTAGCCCTGAAGCGGGCCACCGCACTACGCGCGACAAGGCTCAGCGGTTCACTGCCCAAGCGATCGGAGCACGACCGTCGCGTAGCTGCCGCGGGGTAGGTCGAACGCGACCGTCCGTTTGATGCGTTTGGGCGTCAGGTCGTCGGCCGCCTGCGGGGTCATCGTGAACGACGTTGCCTCGGAGAAGAGGAAGCGGTCGGCCGCGCCGAAGAACGGACGCTTGAGTCCGGGGATGCGCAGGTCGGCGGTGGTGACGCCGAACTCGGCCAGCACGCGGCGCGTGGCATCGTCCCACGGCGGTTCAAGGTCGACCGACGGCGCAAGCAGTGGGAGGTTGAGCGGGGGGGTGCGGAGCTCGGCCGGCACGCTGGCTGCGTCGGCGAAGAGCATCTCGCCGAACTCATCGGGTGTGGCGAGACGCGACGGCGCAGGCACAGCGGCGGAGAGCAGCGCGTGTGCGGTGCGGTTCCAGATGTGCGACTGGAACGCCTCCACGTACAGTGCTTGAAGGAACGCGGGCAATTCCGCAAACGCGTCCTTGAAGGTCTTTCCCGCCGCGAGCGCGTCGATGCACCGTTTCTCAGGCACGCGCGGCAGCTCTGCCGACAGCTTCTTCCAATCACCCCAGTGCGTCGCCGCGGCCCGTGTGAAGATGCGCGTCTTGCCGGTGTCCTTGCGAGCGGGCGTGGCGATCGCCAGCTTGAGCGCACCTTCAAAGTCGCCGGCGATGAGCCGCTGTGCGATCCATCCCTGCCCGTGCCGCGCGCTGCCGAACCGCTGGGCGCCGAAGTAGTTTGTGAAGAGCAGCGTGTCGCCCGTGACGAGCCGGCGCGAACGCCGCGTCATCTCGTCGCTCGCTTCCTTCGAGAGATCGCGAACGACGAGCGTGAAACGGTTTGCGCCGATCGCCTTCGCCGAGAGCGCCTGCGGCGACCAGCCGATGCGATGCGCCGACCAGCCGCCCGACGACGAAACGGCATCGGCCGGCAGCTTGGCCGCGTCGGCAGCGCTGCGAACGGCGACGGACACGTGCTGCGTCGTCTCGGCGTGCTTGTCCTTCAATCCGCCGTACTCGACCGCCCCCTGCGGCGCCCTGATTCCCTTGGCAAACTGCGACACTGCTTCCGGCGTTGTCAGCGACGTTTTGCTCAGCACGTACACTGCAAACGGCGTCTCGCGCGATGCGTCTGGGCGCACGGCCGCGGCGAACGCCTGATCCAGCCGCTCCTCAACGCGGAAGTCGCTTGGCTGCCGGCGGATCGTCACTTTGCCCGGGCCTTCGTGCTTGAGCGGGCGCTGCGTTCCGCTCCCTGGCGGTCGCGGTTCGGCTTTGCGGCCTTCTTCGCTTCGCGGGCCTTCGCTTTGGCCTCGCGCTCGGCGGCACGCTCGTGCATCATCTCGACGCACTTATCGATGCGTCGCTCGCGGGTCTCGGGCTTCTTGGCATCTTCGACCGCTTCGACGTACTCGCGCTTATGCGTGAAGCTCATTGCCTCGAATGTCTCAAGCATCCCTTCGGCCTTCAGCGCGGCCTTGAGGTCCTTGGGAACCTCGACCGTCCGTTCCTCGGTATCGAGCGTGAGCGTCACCGTCACCGTGTCGCCCGCCTTGACCCCGTGTTCACCGATCGCTTCGCGGTGTTCACGCCGCAGCGGCACCCACGTGCACGAGACGCCGTCCATGCGAGGGTCGTTGGCCCCCATGTGTGCAATGGTCGAGCGGAACGAATACGGCCTGTCGCCTTTCTTCGCAATGACATCGACCACCACCGGCACGCGCTTCTTGCCGAAGACCGGCTCAGGGTCGAAGTTCACCTCAAGCCCGGTGCCGCTGGTCTTGTCGTCGCCCAGCACTTTGCACTTAAATGTCTTGCTCGGGTTTGGCATTGCCCAAAACCCTAGTCGGCATCACGGCCAGCGGATGCCGGCCGCGATCTTCAGCTTTCGGGCCTTGCTCCCGCGGAGTGCGGCGACCACAAGCAGAGCAAAGAACAACGCGAAGGTCGCCACCGTGAACACCAGTATCGTCTGTTCAAAGGCGGCCTTGCCGACCTTTGCCGCTCCCGCGACAAGCCCAATGACGACAGCGCCACCAAATTGCAGAACTGCCACGCCGATCGTCGCCGCGATCAACCAAATCGCCGCGGAGATCTCAACTTTGCGCCACTGGGCGAACGCATTCGGATCGACGCCTCGCTGTGATTCGGGCTTCAGGCCGAGCAATTTGGGCAACCGCACAGCAGCAAAAATCCCCAGAACAAGCAGAATGAGCTGCAGCAAACGGTCACCTCGTCGTGTTTGCAAACGTTGCGTCCGGCCGGTCATTTCACAGCCGCACAGACCTTCTTCGCTGCATCGCCCAGGTCGGTCGCGGCCTGCAGCGTCGGCACCTTGCCCTTCGAATCGGCCAGCAGTTTCCGCCCAGCGTCCACGTTCGTCCCTTCAAGGCGCACCACCAGCGGCACCTTGAAGCCGACCGTGCCGTCGGGGTTCTTGTACTTGGTCGCGGCGTTCACGATGCCCTGCGCGATGATGTCGCACTTCATGATGCCGCCGAAGATGTTCACCAGCACGCCCTTGCAGCGCGGGTCGCTCAGGATGATCCCGAACGCCTCCGTCACCGCCTCCTCGGTCGCCGAGCCGCCGACGTCCAGGAAGTTCGCGGGGTCGCCGCCCTCGAGCTTGATGATGTCCATCGTCGCCATCGCCAGGCCCGCGCCGTTCACAAGACAGCCGATGTTGCCGTCGAGCGCAACGTACGACAGGCCGAACTTGCGGGCCCGCGTCTCGGCCGGGTTCTCTTCGGCCGTGTCCTCCATCGCCAGGACGTCCTTGTGACGGAACGTGCCGTTGTCGTCGAATTGGAACTTGGCGTCCAGAGCGATCACGCGCCCGTCGGGGTTCGAGGCGTCAGCAGGCGTGATGACCAGCGGGTTGATCTCCGCCAGTGTGCAGTCCTTCTCGACAAAGAGCTTCGCCAGTTTGATCATGATGTCGACCGCCTGGCCGACCTGCTTCCCCTTGAAGCCGAGCTTGAACGCGACCTCGCGCGCCTGGAACGGCTGCAGGCCCAGCAGCGGGTGCAACTGCTCCTTGATGATCGCCTCGGGCCGCTCGTGGGCGATAGTCTCGATCTCCACGCCGCCCTCGCGGCTGGCGATCAAGGTGTTCCGGCGGCTCTTGCGGTCGGTCGTGATCGCGAGGTAGAACTCCTCGTTGCTCTTGGCGTCGCGCTTGGCGATGTCGGCGGCCTGAGCAACCAGCAAGCGCTTGACCTCAAGCCCTTCCGCCGGCGTCTGCGGGCTCACCATGCGGTTGCTGAGCATGAACTTGGCCGCGGCGATTGCTTCGTCCTTGCTCTTGACGAGCTTGACGAACCCGGCCTTGCCGCGTCCGCCTGCGTACACCTGCGCCTTGATGACCGCCAGCGGCGAAGCCATCCCGGCCACGGCTTCGCCGAACGCCGAGCCTGCATCCTCAACGGTCTGCACCATCCGCCCGCCCGGGACGGGAATGCCGAACGAGGAGAGGAGGTCGCGCGCCTGGTATTCGTGGATCTTCATGGGGGCGCGATAGTAGAGGCGGAGATCGCAGCGAGGAAATCCAGATTCTCCAGTTTGCCCAGGCTCGCGAGGTTTCCATGTGCCGAAATCCGCCTTCAAAAAGAATCGCCGCAAAGGACCGAAAATAACGTCCGCTGCAGCAGAACAGACGCAATCGGCTCAGCAAACCTGCTGATTTCAACGCAGGCGATTTGCACCACCGCGCCGTGCGTGTATGTTTCATTCGCTCGCCGCCTCCCCGTGGGGAGGCAGGTTGGGCGATACATCGCCGGGTGACCGGCAAAGAGGAGAGAGAGAAATGAACAAGATCGTTCTTTGCGTTGCCGCTCTGTCGGCTGTTGCTGGTTCCGCCCTCGCGTACGACGGCGTCGCCACCGTTACCCAGAACGCTTACAGCTCGGGCAGCGGCGGTGAGTTCACCGTCACCCCGACCTCGGGCTACCTCGGCGAGGCCGGCCTTCCCGCCGACCTGAGCAACAGCTCGTGGGAATCGTTCTGCATGGAGCACAACGAGGTCTTCTCGCCGGGCGGCTCGTACAACATGAACATCAACGTCGCCGCTGTCGAGGGTGGCGCCGGTGGTCCGTCGCTCGCGCTCGACCCGCGCACGGCCTACCTCTACTGGAACTTCCGCATGGGCACCCTGCTCGGCTACGACTACGGCGCGGGCCGTCAGTCGACCGCGGGCGACCTGCAGGCTGCCATCTGGTACATCCAGGGCAACCAGGCCGGCGGCTCGAACAACTACTTTGTCGCCCTCGCTGAGACCGTGATCGGCCTCGGCGGCTGGAGCGGCATCGGCGACGTCCGCGTCCTCAACGTGTACGACGGCAACGGCAACCTGGCACAGGACCAGCTCACGATCGTCCCGACCCCCGGCGCTGCTGCGCTGATGGGCCTGGGCATGATCGGCGCTGCCCGCCGCCGCCGCGCCTGATCGACCGTCTCGCCACAAGATTGGTTCGACTTCACGCCCCGGCCAACGCCGGGGCGTGTTGCTTTGATGGAATGCGCGTTCGGAGCCGCTGTGGAGAAGTGGGCGGGCTCAGCCGCCCGTGCCGCCGACCGGAGGCTCGTTCCCTTCGGACTTGCCAAGCACGATCACGTCGCTTTCGGCCGTGACGGGCTCCTCAAGAGGGAGGGTGAGCGCCGTCGGTGCGCACGGCACGTTTGGCGTCATGCCCAGCCGCTGCTCACGCATCAGGTTGGCCCGGCGGTCGTAGATCGCCGCGTACCAGTAGATGTTGACGGGCTTCGCTCCCGTGTGTGCCACGGTGAACGTCACGCTCGAGCGGTCGGAGGCGAGGGCCGGCCCTTCCAGCAGGTTCACCTGAGCGGTCTGCATGGGGTTGTTGGGCTTGCGGCCGTTGCACCAGCCGTTCTTGCTCATCGCCCCGCCCAGGCACTGATCGAAGGCGTTCTTCATCGTGTCGCGGTCGGGATCGGCCTGTGCCGAGATCACGCCGGGGCTGAACTTGGTGCGGCACTCCTTCACGTCGAGCATGATCTGCTCGAGGCAGGTATACGCGCGTGAGCCGATGGGGGCCTCGGGGGTCTCGGTCGGGGGTGACGACCCCGGAACGAGGTTCAAGCAGCTGTTGAGCGCGGCCCCCGCGCCGGACATGGCGGTGCGGCGCAGCGCAACCTGGATGCGGTCGGTCCCTTCAAACTCGTGCTGGCACGACTGCACGCCGACGATGAAGTCACGCCAGCAGTCGCCCGCGCTCGGCATGGGGGGCGGGGGTGGTGGGGTGGGGGCTTTCTTTGGCGGCTCGGGCGAAGAAGCCCCGGTCCGCGTTCCGCGCATCGACGGCTCCGCGGCCGTCACCATCATTCCGACGGCACCCACAGAGAGGATGAGTTTGAGCATCGCGTCCTCCTTGCGTCATCGCGGCACCATCCCCTTTGGCCCGCCCCCTTCATTCGCACCGCACAGAACCGCGACGACCGACGAGTGTACGTCAACATGGACGATTTTTCACTTTGCACGGGACAAATCCTGAGTTAGTCTGAGATCACGCAACACGCGTTGCGCACGGCGTCTAAGAGCGCCCGAGGAGAGAGAGCCCCCCGCGGGAACGCGGCCTTTCTATCCACGTTGCTCGGTCTCCGATTGCCCCGGAGCCAAGAGCGTTCGTCGCCGATGAATCGGCGACGGTCCGTTCCACGCCGCTTAACGGCGGCAGAGAGAGAGAAAGAGCATGCGTACGTCCATCGTCGGTTCTGTCGTTGTCGCCGCGCTCGCGGCAGCCGCACAGGCGCAGATCAACGTTTCGCCGGGGAACATGAACGGCTGGCAGGTGTTCACGTTCGACGACGGCACGAATCCTAACTCCGCGTCGGTCACGTTCATGAACGGCATCGGCACGCCCCCGCTCGGCTCCGGCAGCGTGCAGTTGGCGACGGGCGCGTACGGTGACGGCGCCGCCCGGGTCGCGACGCGGAACTTCGACGGCACTCCGCTGGCGAGCATCTCGGCGATGACCTACTCGTCGTACTCGCAGAACGCCAGCTACTCGGGGCTGCACACCTACCTCTCCCTTCGCGTCGACTACAACAACGACGGCGCCGAAGACGACATCATCTTCTTCGAGCCCGAGTATCAGAACGGCTACACCGGCGCGGTGCCGACGCAGGCCGACGCGACGACCGGGCTCTGGCAAGGGTGGAACGCGCTCGCCGGCGGCTGGTGGTCGAACAGCAACGTGCTGGGCACCGGCAACGCAGGCGCGGACGTTCGTCCCTTGGCCGACTTCATCGCCGCCTTCCCCAACGCGGTGATCGCCGGTGACATGGCTCCCGGGCTCCGCTTCACGGCGGGGTTCGGCGCTCCGACGTGGAACGACTACGTCGGCTACCTCGACAACTTCAGCATCACCCTGACCGGTGGGCCCGCGGTCACCTACGACTTCGAAGCTGCGCCGACCCCCGGCGCCGCCGCGCTCTTCGGTCTTGGCGGGCTGGCCGCCTTCCGCCGTCGCCGCTGATTGATCGCTGCGATCCTGAAATAACAACGCCACGGCGATGGCCGGGGCGTTTTCGTTGCTCAAGAGAATCCCGGCTCAGCACATCGTCATGCCGCCGTCGACCGTGAGCACCTGGCCCGTGAGGTATCCCGCGTCGTCGCTGGTCACGTACGCCACTGCCGCGGCGATGTCCTCGGGTGTCCCAAGGCGTTTCACCTGCACCAGCGCGGTGATGTGGTCCTTCACCTCCTGCGGCAGATTCTCAGTCATGTCGGTCTGCACATACCCGGGAGCGACGACGTTGGCCGTTACGCCTTTGCTGCCGAGTTCGCGCGCGATCGTCTTGGTCAGACCCACCAGCCCGGCCTTTGCGGCGGCGTAGTTCGCCTGGCCCGCGTTGCCGACCAGGCCGCTGGTGCTGGCGATGTTCACGATGCGGCCGAAGCGGTTCTTCATCATCAGGCGCGCGGCCGCGCGGCAGGCGACAAAGGCGCTGGTGAGGTTCGTGTTGATGACCGCCGCCCAGTCCTCATCGCTCATCCGCAGGATCAAGCCGTCCTTGGTGATGCCCGCGTTGTTGACCAGGATGTCCAGCCGCCCCGCGTCGGCGGCCGCCTTCTCAACTGCGCCCGCCAGCGACTTGGCGTCGGCGACATCGGCGACCAGCGCCGACGCCTTGCCCCCCCCCGCCTCGATCTGGTGCTTCAGATCGTTGAGCGGTCCCTCGCTGCGGGCGCACAGCACCACGTGCCGGCCCTCTCGGGCCAGGCGCAGCGCGATCGCTTTTCCGATACCGCGAGACGCGCCGGTGACGAACGCGACGCGGGTGGGAGAATCAGTCGAGGGGGAGGTGGTCATGCGGGAGGATAGAAGCGATTTCACCCGCGCGGCGCACCAATGAACAAGGCCCCGGAAACCGGGGCCTTGCGAGGTCAGTCAGGCTGATTAGTGGTTGCCGGGGACCAGCTTCCGCGGGTCGCGTGCCGGACGGTCGGGGGCGGGAGCGGGGTTCGGCGGCGTGCTCCCAGGCGACTCCGTCCCTGGCTGGCTGGAGCTGGGCGCGTTGCCCGCCGGTTTCTCGTCCTTCTTGGTGGTCGGGCGCGGCGCGACGGCGCTTTGCCGGTGCCCAGCGAGAAGCCGAACATGCCGACGTTGTCCCAGTCGCTGGCCTTTGCACGGGCCGAATTCAGCGTCGAAGCGTTGTTGAACACCCAGCTGTCGCCGGCCTTGCGGGCCGTCCAGCCGAGCAGGTCGGCGCCCATCGGCGTCTGCACCGCCATGAGCATGACCATCTCGAGCGTGTCGCCCCCGCCCGCGGGGTTGGACGTGTCCGCCTCGTCACCCAGACCGGTCTTGGAGTTCTGGGCGGCGTCGAGCTGCTTCTGCAACTCCTGCTTGAAGAACTCCTTCAGGCGGTCCTTCTCGTTCTTGTCGATGCCGCGCTTGGTCAGCAGGTCGTCGAACGCGGCGAGCTGGCCCGGCCACATCGCCTTCATCTGCGCGATGCCTGCCTGCCGTTCGATATCGCCCACCGAGCCGGGGGAGCCGGCGTAGACGATGCGAACCGCCTCGATGCGCCCCTTGATCTCGTCCCAGGAGCCGTCGGAGACCATGCCGTCGATCACGCCTTTGGCGCGGTTGGACATCATCCCCTTGAGCTTCTCGGCGTCGCCGCGGGCGAACCCATCGGCCAGCAGCAGAGCGGAGCGAGCGAATGACTCGTCGGTGACGTCGAGGTTGCCGGCCGCCTGCACGCGCGGGTCGGACTTGAGCGTCTGCATCATCGAGTCGAACGACACCGTCGCCGGCGCCGCGGGGGGCGGCGGGGGCGGAGGAGGGGGAGGCGGAGCCTTCTTCGAGCAGCCGGGTACGGCGATCGCGCCGGACACAAGCGCAACGGCCAGCAGCGGGGTGAACTTACGCAGTCGGTTCATCATGGTTTGTGACCTTGGCAGCCTTCTCGATCCGTCGCATCAACCCCGCGAGGGTCTTCCCGGGAGCGAGCTCGTGCAGCTCAACGCCGGGGTATTTACCGATCAACCACTGACAGCCGTCCGACCACCGGACCGGCGCCTGCAGTTGCTCCACCAGCCTGTGCCGGATGGAGTCGGTGATGGTAGCAAATCCGTCCGCCGAATGGGCCTTGCCCGTCACGTTGCTCCCCACCACGATTGGACCGTCCGGGCCCGTCGCCGGTTCGCGCATCGTGGTCCCCGAAAGGGCGGTTTTCAGCCTGTCGCCGGCCGGCGCCATGATCGGGCTGTGGAACGCCCCCGCCACCGCCAGCACCGTCGCTCGCAGCCCCATTTCCGTGGCCACGCCCACCGACCGCTCGCACGCGGCCTTGCTCCCGCTGATCACGATCTGGCCCGGCGCGTTGAAGTTGGCTGGGACGAGCACTTCACCCCCCCGGGCTTTCTCGCAGACGGCGACCGCCTGCTCTTCATTCGCGCCGATCAGGGCGACCATGCCGCTGGCGACCGCCTCCGCGGCGTCCTGCATCGCCTTGCCGCGCAGGGCGACCAGCTCCAAGCCATCCTTAAAGGAGAAGACCCCGGCGATGTGCAGCGCCGTGTACTCACCCAAGGACAAACCCGCCGTCGCGATCACGCCCGCCTCGGCGGGGGTGGCCGCGCCCACTTGGCGCACAGTGCACGCCAGCAGGCGACCGAGCAGGTGTAGATTGCCGGCTGACTCACGTCCGTCCGGTTGAGCACCTCTACAGGGCCGCTGAAGCAGAGGGAACTGAGTGATGCCCCTCCGGGCAGGCGTCCCGCCAGCACGCGGTCCGCTTCCTCGAAGACCGCGCGGGCCTCCGTGGACGCGTCGAACCATGCTTTCCCCATCCCGACGACTTGTGCGCCCTGCCCGGGGCAGAGCACGACCTTGCGTGTTGTGTTGCTCATCGGGTCAGTTTACCCGTTCCTGCCCCCGGTGGCCGGAAGAAGCCTGCTCGTCCTGCCGTTCACCGCCCGTTGGGGAGGCCGGGCACGCACCAGAACCGGTTGGCGACTGGAGCATCGCGCAGCGCGTAGAAGTCCGCCGACGGCATCACGACCGTCGAACCGTCCACCACGGCGCACGTCACCGCCGTCGCGTGGTGACCCGGCACGATCTCGTACGGGTAGCTCGCGCCGTCGTTGTACGGCGGGCCGAACTGCGGCTGCTCGTTGCCGTCCCACAGTACGACCGCGTCACCTTGCATCTGCCCGATTCGCAGCGGACTCGAGAACCGGCCGTAGCCGATCACGGCGCCGTTCATCATGTACGAGGTCATGTTCGCCGTTCCCGCGTACGGCGGCTTGTGACTCGGGCAGCGGTAGGTGCGATCGGCCTCGACGTACGGCCAGAGCGCCCCGGTCTGCCGGTCGTCAGGCGTGCAGTTGCCGGTGTCGATCCCCGGTCCGTAGAGCCACCCCTTGACCGTCGCGGTCGGCCCCCAATTGGGATAGGGCAGACTTTCGCGGAAATCGTTGCAGTAGACGTTGAGCGAGAGCGCGATGTTGTGCATGTCGTTGAGGCAGTCGGTCTGCCGGGCCGCGGCCCGCGCGCGGAGAGCGCCGGGAAAAGGATCGCCATCAGCACCGCGATGATGGAGATCGTCACCAGCAGTTCAATCAATGTGAATGCCACAGCCCCGCCCAAACCGCGTGTCGTCCGGTTCATGCGCTGACTCCCTTCGATGTTTTTCGCCGTCCTGCACCGGCGGTCTGTCGATTTGACGCGCAGCGCCGCCACCGGTTCGCAAGATCGCGCTGATTTACAGAATCTGTGCAGATGTGGCCGTCTTCATCCGGCGCACCATGACGGTCATTTCACGCGCGATTCAGCGCACTCCCGCCCCTCGCCCCGCGTGTCATGGGTGATGGTTTACCACTTGATCCAGCCCGCTGCGCCCGCGGGGCCCGAATCCTCCCATTCAAGGAGACTCACGATGCGCCGCACGGCCTTCTCAATCGTCCTCGCCGCCGAGATGTTCGTCCTCACCGGCATGGCCAACGCTCAGACCACCCCTGCGCAGCCTGCTCAGCCGGCGACGCCCGCCCGTCCGGAGCGAGCGATGGATCCTGCCGACCGCGAGAAGTATCAGAAGGAATGGGACTCGATGAAGAAGGAGTGGGAGGCCCTCACTCCCGAGGCCCGCGTCCTCTCCATCATCCACGCCAAGAACACTGAAGAGATCGAGCTCGGCCGTCTGGCGCAGGAGAAGGCCAGCGCCCCCGGCGTCAAGGAGTACGCCGCGATGATGGTGCGCGACCATACCGACGCCGACAACCGCCTTACCACCCTCGCCACCGCCGAAAAGGTGACCATGTGGGACACCACCCGCACCGACCGCGCCCTCAAGCTCAAGAAGATGTTCGAGAAGGGCAAGGAAGGGAAGGACAAAGACAAAGAGAAGGACAAGGACCGCGACGCCGACAAGCATCGCGACAACGACAAAAACAAGCACCCCGATCAGCCCGGCAGCATGCCCGGCCACGGTGACCGCAAGCCGATGAACCCCGATCACAACCCCGCCGAGGCGCTCCGCTCACTGACCGGCGCGGACTTCGACGCCGCCTACATGCACATGATGCACCGCGGCCACAGCGAGCTGCTGGAGATCCTTGACAAGAAGGACGACAAGATCGCCAACGCGAACGTCAAGTCGTTCGTGGCCGACATCACCTCCACCGTGCGTAAGCACCGCGACGAGGCTGCGAAGATGGACACCGGCAAGGACCGCAAGGACAACGACAAGAACGACCGGGACCGCAACCGCCCGTCCAATGTCCCGCCCGCCCCGAAGGAGCCCGCGGTGAAGGATCCCAATTGGGACCGCTGACCGTCGTTGAACATCGTCTGCTGTGCCACTGGTCACCGGCCCTGCGGCGACAGTGCGATGGACGCACAATGACACTCGCGTAGAGACAAACGACCGTAGGACCCGAGTACAAAAACACCAGCGTGTGACCGACCCGTTCATCGGACCGGCCGCACGCTGGTTTTTGCCGTCGCGGGGCCTCGACCTGCGGCTCGAATCCGCCGCCTCGCCCGCACGGCCCCGGCGTATCATCCGCCCACACTGCGCGGGCGTAGCTCAGTGGTAGAGCGTCAGCCTTCCAAGCTGAATGTCGCGAGTTCGACTCTCGTCGCCCGCTTTGAATACGAGCTCCTCGGCCCTCGCAATGTGAAGGACCTCTCCGCGTAAGGCCGCGACTCAAAGACCTGAGCAATGTGGTCTGCGCTCTGTTCTATTGTGGCCAGCACATGACGGCCCGAGGTGATGGCGACTTGCCTGCTTCTGCTCGGGCGGATTCAGTTCGGAGACAGTCCTACGCCCATCGGCAGCTGGGCTGCACCGTTGGTCCGCGTGATCAAATAGTGCTCCATTGGTACATAGTCGGGCAGCTTGACGACCACGGCCTGCGGTGATGCCGGATGTTCCTCAAAAGTGCCGTCGTGAAGCTCCCCGACAATGGTCCACACCTTGAGTGACATCTTCTTCGCCGATTGTGGCACGCTGAGCCATACGGCGCAGTCGTGACCTCCTGCCTCCAGGTAGCCGCGGGCCTTGTAGCCGCCAAGGAGCTGATGTTCGACCTGCACGTTGCTGGGGAAAAAGTACCAGCCGAACACTTTTCCGCCTCCGCTTCCTCCTGTTGCGTCGGCAACGCTCGACATCTTGCTGATCCTCGCCAGGTAGCGTCCGCGCCTCCTCCTCGCGTGACCGGCTATCAGACGCCGCGTTGGCGTCAACAGCCGAGCCGATCTGTGCGGCCATGGCCACGCTCAGAGACTGCTGCACCTTGTCGAACCGGCGTTCGTCGGCGACGTCGTAAGTTCGTCCGGGGTGTACATAGAGAACACGGACGTCCTCGGCGGCAAGTTGTCTGCCGGCGCTATCCGTTGCCGTCAGCTCCGTCTTGATCCCCGCGATCATGTCAGGCTTGTTGCCGGGGTTCACATGAGCCTGAATCATGAGCAAGATGAGCCGATCAGGGGCGGGTGTCGACGTGTTTGATACCACCGCTTCGACGGACGCGAGCCGAGCGTCACGCCACGCGAAATCGTGCAGAGCGAGTTCGGCGAGCCTCTGCCGGCGCTCCGCCTCGCCCCTTTGTGCCAGAGCCTCGGCGTACGCCTTCGCAGGCTCCTGTGCAGTTGCCAATGCCTTCTGCTTGGTAGCTGTTGTTTTCTGAGCCTCGGCCAAGGTCTCTTCGGCCGTCGTCTGAGCCGCCTTTGCTTCGTTCTTCTTCGTTTCCTGGTCAGACCTGGCTTTTTCGCTCGCGTTGTACGCGGCCTGAGCCGCCGCTAGGCCGACGCCTGTCCTTTGCGCTTCCTCAAGGAGTTTTTTATCAGCAGCTGCTTGCTTCTCCAGCGGCACGAGTTTGTCGGCCTCGCTTTTGGCCTTCGCGGCGGCCTCGTCGGCCAACTTCTTCTTGTCGTCCTGAGTCTTTTGCGCGTCAGCCAGCTCCTTCTTGGCCTTTTCCACTCCAGCCTGACCCTCCGTAACGGCCGTCAACGCGGCGGTCACCGCCGCATTCGCCACCGCGACCTGCCTGCGTGCTTCCTGGACGACGCGCCCAAACTGTTTGCCTTCCTTTGTCCGCGGATCGTCGGCCGGCAAGACGTCCGTATTCAGGCACACCAGCTCAAACGTCTCCGCCGCGACGATGGCGTTCGTCGCCGTCTGGTACGGTGTTGTACCCTTGCCTAAGTCGCCGGCCAGCTTCTGTGCTCCGACCGCCCCGACCGGGTTGAGCAGCTCAACATTGATGACACGGCTATCCGATCCGTAAAGGCGCAGGAGGGCGAGCACGTAGCTGGTGAAGAACGCGCGAGCTCGCTCCAGCCGATCAAAGGGGCTGTCCGCAACCGCCACGCCGTAGATATCCGAGAGCGCCTTTGCGTCAGCCGCGTCGATCGCGGTTGCCGCCGCGGGATCGGACGGTTTGGCGTCGTTGGCAGAAGGCTTCGTCGCGTGCGAGCTCAAAGCGGCCTTAATGTCGATCGCCTGCGAAAGAGCCCGCGCGAACGAATCGGCTCGCTGGGTGCCATCGAGCATGTCGTCCATGCGCAGCGACGACGATGACCACGAGGATGACGACGCGCCGAAGTAACGCTGTAAATCCGCGCCCATCGACAGCACGCGCACCGCCCCTGCGCGACCGACGGGTCCCCTCGCGTATCGGAGGCGTACGCCGTTTGCGCCGCGGTGATGTGGGCGACCGTAAAGGCCGCTGGATCGGCAATCGTGACCGTGGGCTCTTGCTGGCAGCCGCCCACGGCTCCGGCAAGCAGAACCAAGGCGGCTGCACTCAGCGGGCGTCGCAGGGGCTGAAGGGGCATATGGAACTCCAAAGTGAGGTGTGAACCGCTATTTGCAAGCCGGCATTAAACCGAGGTGGTCATCTAATGCGAGCGAATACAGTGTAACAGGTCGTTGTCAAATTGCACATGGCAGCGTGTACGCTCGAACACGACCGGTGTGAGGGCAAAAACGAAGCTCTGCAGATATTAATTAAGTCGCAAGGCGCCCATTGCGTCAAAACTTGCATCCAAATGCAGAACCTCCGGTATGCTGAGCGAGGAACCGTCGGCCGTTATGCGCAATACATGGAGAAGCTGTATGCGAATCTTCCGTACGACCATGACCGTGATCGCGTTGTTGGCCCTGGCTGGTTGCGAGAGCACGTCGTCTGAGCAGAAAGTCGCGGCCGCCGCGGCGGGTCCGGAGGGCGAGCTCGCGTCCAGGCAGCCCGAAGAGGCTCTCAAGTCGCTCAAGCTGACGATGAAGCCGGAGTTCACGTTCACAATCGCGATGACCGATGCACTTAAGCTGCCGTTAGCTCGCTTGACGGGGTTGCGACCTCCGCAGGATTTGCTGGGAGAGATGAACAGGCACAACCTTCAACTCCCGCCGACGCTGAAAGACGCATTGCCTTCGGCGACGGAGCTGGCGTTCGACTGGTCTACTCAAGGCAAAGTCACGCCGATCCGCAGGCAGGGAGACTGCGGGTCCTGCTGGGACTTCGGCACGGTGGCGGTGGTCGAGTCGTCGTACGCGATCGCTCACGGAAGTCAGAGCGACTTCTCCGAGCAATCAATCCTCGATTGCAGTGGGCAGGGCGACTGTGCGGGAGGGTGGTGGGCGTTCGACTATGTCGTCTCGCCTGGAATCATGAACGAGTCGGACTATTCGTACCTTGAGAGAAGGCAGGAATGCAAGGCCGGCGCCTGGACCCGCTACCAGGCACGCTCGTGGGGGTACGTCAACCCATCAGTGCGTGAGCCGTCAATCAAAGAAATCAAAGAGATCGTCAAAAACCGCGGCCCGGTCGCCGTTGGATTTACGGCGACGGCGTTGTTCCAGGCCTATCGCGGAGGTGTCTTCAACGCCTCGGACGCCGGAGACGTCAACCACGCTATCGTCATCATCGGCTGGGACGATTCCAAGGAGGCGTGGAAGATCAAGAACTCCTGGGGGCCGACGTGGGGAGAGAACGGCTACGGCTGGGTGAAGTATGGCTGCAGCCATATCGGCTACGGCGCGGCCTGGGTGATCATGAAATAGCGACACGCTGCTGTCGGGCTCGCGATCACAAGGCACGCGGCCAGCGCCGCGGTGAGCTTGACTTCAACTCGTCATCGGTCGGCGTCAAACCGACAAAGGGATGAACACCGCCGTCGGAAGTATCAAGTCGAAACACACCCGCTTGGATCGAGAAAGCAAACGTCGACGCCGGCTACTGCCCGACAAGTCCACTCGCTCGCCACCCACACCCCCGCCTCGACCGCGCCGAGGACGAGCAGTGTCCAGCCCACGGCTCGGCGCTTGCGTCCGATGTGCTTTGATGGCCACGTCCTTTCACTCGGTGGTGAGTTTACAGAAAGAAGGACAAGACAAAAGTAATTTGGAGATGACATGGGCATGGGCGCGAAAGGTCGCCAAAGGCGCATGAGCCCCCACGTGAGGCGGCGCAGTTCGCATCGGTTGTGCCGCAGCTTCAACGTGGATGCTGACGACCTCAGAAGAAGTCGTTCATCCACGGCGCACCGCCACCCCCAAATACCTGCGACAGCGTTGCAATGCCGCGCTCGTCGTCTTCAGCCATTCCCGAGAGCCGCAGCCACCCTGGCGACGCGAACCCGCTGTACAGGCTCGCCAGCGCTCGTTCGCTGAGCCGCACATCGCCGCGGCCGCCGGGCGAGACCTCGGCCCGCCCGGCGCGCATGCGCAGAACGAGCGGGCCGCTGTTGGCCGGCAGCGTCGCGTCGGTGACGTGCAGGTGCACTTCTCCCTCTGCTGCGGGCGAGTAGCCGCGCTGCCGCAGCGCGTCGGCGACACGCACGAGCCGGAGCATCCATACTTCTCGGTAGGTGGCGAACGCCCGCTGCTGGTCAACGAGCGCGAGGATCGGGTGCGTCGGCCCGGCGTAGAACGACACGTCGTCGGCCATCGACGCGTAGTCGTGCAGCATTCCCAGCAGGCGCCTTCCCGCGTCGGGCGTGGTGAACGCAAAGTCGGTCAGTTCCAGCGCATTGCGCCCGTTCTCTTTGCGCTTCTGCGAGACCAGCGCGTACGCGTCGATCTCGCCCGACGCGCTGGTGTGCGTGTAGCCGACGGCCTTGCGATCGCGCCAGTCAAACAGCCGCTTCCAGATGTACGGTCCCCGGTCCAGCGGCCCGTCGAACCGCGACGCGAACGCGCGGTACGCAGGCATCAACCGCTCACGCTCATCGAAGGTCACCGTCTCCCAGGTCCCTTTGTTCTTGCCGTCCCCGTCGCGGCTGTGCACGCTGATCTCGCTCAGCGGCAGTGTGAACTGCACTCGGTACCCCGCCTGCTCGTATCCCACCTGGCGGTAGAGCGGCTGCGTGCTGGCGTAGAGCGCCGAGAGCGGTTCGCCGCGCTCGTGCATTTCTTCGAGGGCCCGGCGCATCATCCAGCGCGCGTACCCGCGCCCGCGCGACTCGGGGGCGACGGCGACACCGGCGACGCCGATCATCGGTACCGAGCGCCCGCCGAAGAACTGCCCCATGGGGATTCGGCGCATGCACGCGTCGGCGCGGCCGTCGCTGGCGCGGCACACCGTGCGGAAGTCGTCGAGCGAGGTGGAGCGGATCCACTTCTCGCAGTCCTCCACGCTTCCGGTAAAGGCGGTGGAGATCATTGAAGCGATGCGCGGCACGTGCGATTCGTCGGTGGGCGTGTAGCGGGCGTCGATCACGGGCGGCCCTTTCGAAGGGGTTGGGCGCGGACGTTGCGAGGAACAATCAGGCGACGGGCGGCTAAGCGTACCACGCGCCCCGCCGCGTGCTTCGGCTCAGGGCCGGTATCCTTTCACCATGCAGATTCAGTTCCTCGGCGCTGCGGGTGAAGTCACGGGCTCCTGCTACCTGCTCACCGCGGGTAAGTCGAAGGTCCTGCTCGACTGCGGCCTCTTCCAAGGCAGCACCACCGCCAACCTCAAGAACCGCCGTCCGTTCCCCTTCCATCCGGAGGAACTCGACGGCGTGATCGTGACCCATGCCCACATGGATCACACCGGGCGGCTCGCGATGATCGCCCGCAACGGCCTCAAGTGCCGCGTCGTCTGCACCGCGCCCACCATCCCCCTCACCGACCTGCTTCTCCGCGACGCAGCGGGCCTGCAGAAGCAGGACTACCTCCGCCGCTCGTACAAGCGCATGCAGAAGGGGTGCGAACTCGGCGGCTGCGAGCCGCTGTTCGATGAGTCGGATGTCGCAGCACTCACCAAGCTCATGAGCTCGACGCCGTTCGAGAAGGACCGCGAAGTCGCTCCGGGTGTGAGCGTGCGGTTTATCGATTCCGGCCACATCATCGGCTCGGCGAGCTGCGTCGTGACGATGCAGGACGGTCCGAAGAAACGCACCATCGTCTTCAGCGGCGACATCGGCAACCCCAACACGCCGATCATCAACGACCCCATCGCCCCCAAGGTCCCCGAGGCCGACGCGGTGATCCTCGAAAGCACCTACGGCGACAAGGACCACAAGCCCGTCCCAGAGACCATCGAAGCCTTCGCCAACGTGCTGACCGATGCACTCAAGTCCGGCGGCAAGGTGCTCATCCCTGCCTTCGCCGTCGGCCGCACGCAGACGCTCATCTACGTCATGGCCCGCTTCCAGGAGCAGGGGCGCATTCCGCGCAACCTCCCCGTCTTCGTCGACACGCCGCTGGGCATCGAGGCGACGCGCGTCTACGACGCCAACCCCGGCCTCTTCGACGAAGAAACCGTTGCCCTCCGCGCCGCCGGCAAGCAAGCCATGAAATTCGAAGGGCTGAGGTTCACTAAGACCTCGCAGGAGTCCAAGTCGATCAACGACCTCAAGGGCCCCGCGGTGATCATCGCCGGCGCCGGCATGTGCACCGGTGGCCGCATCCTCCACCACCTGCGCAACTGGCTTCCGAACCCCACCACGAGCGTCGTCATCGCCGGCTTCATGGCCGACGGCACCATCGGCCGCCGCCTCGTCGACATGAAGGACCTCCCCGAGTCGCAGCGCCAGCCCGTCCGCATCTACGGCCAGCCCGTCCACGCCGCGGCCAAGATCTTCACGCTCAACGGCTTCTCCGCGCACGCCGGCCAGAGCACGCTCACCGAGTGGGCCCGCCAGTGCATCGGCGCCTGCGCCAAGCCGCCCGCGCTCTACCTCACCCACGGTGAGCAGCGCCAGCGTCTCGCCCTCGCCGACAAGGTAAAGACCGCCACCGGCGTCGCAGCGAAGCTCCCGATGTTCGGCGACATCGCGAACCTTGTGGGGTGAGCGCCGTGTGCCGTCAGAGCCCGAAGCGTCAGCGAGGGAGGCCGACGAGGCTTTGCGAGTCGGCTGTCTTAATTTGAAGCTGTCGCGACACTCGCCAAGCCGAGACGCTGCGCGTGCTTCTTAACTTCCGGCCTTCGTGCGCTCCGCTCCCGAAGGCGCGGCGTGCCGCTTCCCTCGCTGACGCTTCGGGCTCTGACGACCTGCTCAATTCTCCGGCATCTGCTTCGGCGAAACCGGCTCGCTCTTGCTGTTGCTGAGCGTCGCGTGGTCCATCATGTACAGGCCTAGCAGCCACCCGTTGTCCACATACGGGTCGACCTTAAACAGCCCCGTCACCGTGCCGAACGTGGTGAACTTGTCGTCGCCTTTTACCGGCGCGTCGAGCTTCGTCTCGACCGCGTCGTACGCAGTGGGGGGCACGCCGATGCAGCACCCATCCCACTGGTTGAACATCACCAGCAGCTCCTTCGGGTCCGTCGACGAGATCGGGAACGCGACGTACCCCGTCAGCGTCACCCAGTGTTCGCTCAAGAACGCGACGCGCTGCGGCATCTTCGACAGCCCCTTGCGCGGGTCGTAGACGTCCGACGCGCTCATCAGCAGATCGAACGGCACGACGTACGGGCTCTCCTTCGTCCCTGCGCCCTTGATGTGATATTTGCCGTCGATCACCAGCTCGTTACCGATCTTCTCGGCCTTGCACGGGATGACCTTCGCCGGCGGGAACGCCTCGGTCATCGGCAGCTCGACGGCTGCTCCCTTCGCAACTGGAGCCGAGCTCTCAGGCGAAGTCGCCGCGTTCCCGCCATTCACGGCGTCATTGATCGCATTGTTCAGTTCCTTCGAGAAATCGACGGACGGGGCGGGTGTCGAAGCTTCAGGCTTAGCCGGGGGAACAGCAGGCGTGCTCTTTGTGGGAGCCGTCCAGGCAATGTCGGTCGTGAACTTGTCGCTCTTCACGACCGTTCCGTTTGGCGGGGGGGAGGAGGGCGGCGAGGCCGGAGTTGAGGGGCGAGCGAAGAACGCAGCGGCCCCTCCAGCCAGCAGCAGGACAACCACCAAAGCCCAGAAGACTCGCATGTCCAATCGTAGTGCCTGTCCGGCTCACCCGATCGGCCGCAGATTCCTTAATACATCCGTGCGGTACGCCGTCGCCGCGGGCACCAGCCCCGCCACGCACGCCAGCAGCACCGTGCCGGCCCCGATCGACACAAGCCAGCGGGCATCCAGCGATGGCGTCACTGTCAGCCCCAGTTGCGCGTGAATCCCCGCCGCGACCACATACGACCCCACAAACGCCAGCGCCACCCCCAGCAGGCTCGCCGCCACGCCGATCACCGCCGCCTCCGTCAGCGCCAGCATGAACACCCGCTCGCGGCTCGCCCCCAGCACCCGCAGCACCGCCACCTGACGCCGCCGCAGTTCCATCGCCTGGTAGAGCACCAGCATGATCGTGATCGCCGTCGAGAAGAGCACTGCCGCGGCCAGCGCGAAGATGATCCGGTCGATCCCCGCGACGACCTTGAACAAGCTGGTCACCTGCTGGCCAGGCTGAGCGACGGTAATCGTGCCGTCCTTCCGCAACTCCTCATAGATCTGCGGCAGCGTCGCAGGCGTGTTCGAATCGTCACGCCCCTTCACGCGCACGTACAGGCCCGTGATCGGCTTTTCATCCGGTCGCAGGTTCTCAACGGTGGGTTCCACTACTGCCGTCCGTGCGGCCTTCGCCGCTGCTTCACGGTTCTCATCGGCATGGATCAGCCAGGCCGACTCAAGCGTGGTGAAGACCGCGTTGTCGTGCGCCGTCGCTGTCGGCGCGAGGACGCCGCTGACTTTGAAGTGAACCCCCTCGTGCTCATGCCCGTGCTCGCCCGCCGCTTCGTTGGGCTTGCCGTGCGTGATGTGCAGCTCGTCGCCCACCTTCAGCCGCGTCTCCGCCGCCACGCGTGAACCGAGCACGACGTCGAAGGTCTCCTTGAACGGCCCGCCCTGCACGAAACTCCACGATGTGCCCGCCGCGGGCTGGAAGAGTGAGAAGAACTCCGTGGTCGTCGAGAGCGTCGGATGCCCGTGGAAGCTGTCGCTCTGCAGCACTGGGATCGCCCACGCCACGCGCCCGTCCTTGCGGATCGCATCGAATTTGGAGATGTTGTCCGCTCGCGCCGGCGTCCCCATGTAGAACACCGCGTTGAGCACCGAGTTCAGCGGACTGCTGTCCTTCGACACCAGCAGGTGCATGTTCCCCGTGCCGCGTGCAAAGGCCTGCTCACCGGCGCTCCGCAGCGCGATCAGCACCAGCAGCAGCCCCACCGCCACGCCCACGGTCAGCACGGTCGTCGCCGTCGCGAACCACCGCCCGCCTGAAAGCAGCGACCGCCGCACGATGCCAAAGTCCGTCATCGCCATCAGCGCACCTCCTGCGTTGCGGCGGGTTGAGGTGGAGCGAGTTCGTTCATCGACATATGCCGCGGGAACTGTGCCGGCAGCGCCGGATCATGGCTCACGCACAGCAATGCTGCGCCGGCAGCGGAGCACGCAGATTTCAGCAGGTCGACCGCCGCCGCGGCGTTCTCCGGATCAAGACTCGCAGTCGGCTCATCAGCCAGCACCAGGGTCGGCGTGCACGCCAGCGCCCGAGCGACGGCCACGCGCTGCTGCTGGCCGATCGACAGCTTCTCCACTGCCCGCGCGTGCTGCGCGGCGGTGAGCCCCAGCCGATCGAGTAGTTCTCCAGCGTTGGCGCGGTGCTCGCGCCGGCGCGCCGGAGAACATCATCGCGAGCATCACGTTCTCAACCGCGCTGAATCCCTGCAGCAGGTTGAAGGTCTGAAACACCATCCCCACGTGCCGGCCACGGAACTTGTCCCGCGCGGCTCCCTGCAGCGACTGAATGTCCGTCCCCGCGATCAGGATCGACCCTCCGCCGGCTGTCAGCAGGCCCGCGACCAGGTTCAGCAGCGTGCTCTTGCCGCACCCGCTTGATCCTGTCAGCAGCACCTGTTCCCCGGGTTGGAGGGCGAACTCCTGCACCGATAGCGCAGCACTTCCCGGGTACGCAAACCGCAGGTCGCGAATCACAAGCGCTGGGGATTTGGGAGAAGCGGCGGGGTCCGGCACGAGGGGAGGATAGAGGAACCATTCGGCCTGTTCAGGGCGGCTCCGTCATCGCGACCAATGAAAAACCCCGCCTCAAGGCGGGGTTTTCAAGCTGCAAACGCGGGCGAAGGGAGTCGAACCCCTAACCTTCTGATCCGTAGTCAGATGCTCTATCCAATTGAGCTACGCCCGCAAAGGTCAGGGGCAACGCTATCGCGGTACCCTGCAATAGGCAAGCCCGGTTGCTCCGAGGACTTGCCGGGAGGGGGGGGCCGCCCTATCGTTGCGGCCCTGCCGGGAGCGTCCGGCGGGCATTTTCGATCGCTCAGGACCCTGAAGACCAATGGCTCACTCACTGTCTGCCAAGAAGCGCGTTCGCCAGAACGAGACCCGGAACGCCCTTAACCGCTTCCGCAAGCGGAAGATGCGCGATGCCGTGAAGGAAGTCCTCGAGAAGATCGCCCACGGCACCGTTGACGAGGCCAAGGCCGCGTTCAAGACCGCTTCCCGCGTCATCGACCGCACCGCCGCCAAGGGCACGATCCACAAGAACCAGGCCGCGCGTCGCAAGAGCCGCCTGAACGCCCGCCTCAAGGCACGCGTCCTCTCCGGCGCCGCCGCCGGCACCAAGAGCGCCGCCAAGAAGGCCGCCAAGAACAGCTGATCGCCAGCCGCACAACAGACCATCTGCACGGGCCCGCCTCCAAAGGCGGGCCTGTTTCGTTTTGGGAGGATGGGCGAATTCTCGAGTCGTTCTGGAGCTGGTTGCTGGGCCAAGTAGTCCAACCGGGTTGCTTACAGAGCGGAATCCGGTATATTCACTAAGGATGTGCGGCATGCCCGTGTGAACACTGGGCCGCCGCGCAACGCGAGAGGAGAGACCATGAAGAGCAAGGTTGTTCGTGCGGCGGTTGTGTCATTCGGCGTGGTCTGCGCTGTTTTTCCCATTGTCGGTGGCTCCGCGGCCCGCGCGGCCACGTTCACGCTGACGCCTGTGACCAACACGACGCCGAACTTCGCGGGAACGATCTTCATCAACGGCACGGTGACGATGGGTGCAGGTGAGACGTTCCTCAATCCCAACGTCGCTTCGCAGGTCTGGTATCCGTTCCTGTCGAATATGTCCGCGGGGTTTAATGGCACGGGTAACGCGTTCGATCCCGCGTTCCTGGCTTGGAACGGCGTGGGGACGTACTCCGGCCCGATCTTCAACAACGCGGTTGCACCGAGCAATCTGGGGTACTCGGGCGGCATGCCGCAGGGCCTGTACGGCTTCAACTTCCTCGGCCCCGGCGGGCAGTCGGCGATCGAACTCCACTACATCAACGCCGCGGGCGCGGAGCAGACGATGGTCGCGGCATGGGCGGTGAATGTGACGCCGACGCCGGGTGCGGGAGCGGCGCTTCTGCTGAGTGGATTGGTCGCATCGCGCCGCCGGCGTGCGTGAGCCCATGTGATGGTCTTGTGGTGGATATCCACGCCTGCTCCCTCAGGAGCCAGGATTCAGTTGTCCCATCGGCTGCCGGCGCATTTGGCCACTCTCAGTACACTTCATCATCGACAGCATCTCACCAAGTCGTCGTTCATCGAAGAAGTTCATTGTCCGCGGGGCCGTGTTGCTCGCGATCGGCGCAGCGGTCACGCTCGCAGTCGGCCTCTTCGGTCCGGTGCTCGAGGCCAAACTCAACCTTGAGAACACGACGCAGCACGCACCGATCGTGCCGTACGGCCACATCGGCTCTACGTGGACGCCGATGCTCTCGACGCTCACTGTGTCCCAGTTTGCTGAAGAGGGCGGCATGCCGCCTGCGATGCCGCCGGATGAGGCCGAGCGACTGCTTGTTGAGGCAAATAAGGACGGAGAGCCCCGCACCCAGGGAACCGAGCCTTGGACGCCGCACAAGGCCATCCGTCAGACGACGTACTTCTCCAGCGGTTGGCCGTTCCGCTGCCTGACCGGAAGCAACCTTGCGGGCATCACCGACGTGGCGTTGGGCGCCGCATCACAAGTAAGCGAGCGTTCCGGTTTGGTGGCCTTCAATGAGCGTCCGCCGCGGGCGGCAGGTGGTGCGACGGGGTGGTTCATCATCACTCGGCCGATCTGGCTTGGGCTCGCCGCGAACACGCTGTTCTTCGCCATACTGGCCGGCATGGTGTACGCGGGCTGGCTCGCCGCGGTGGCTCGCTATCGGCGTTCACGCAACCTGTGCACTGCCTGCGGGCACAGCCGCGCGGGCCTTGGTGCGGGCGTTCGGTGTCCTGAGTGCGGGGTGGGTTGAGGGCGAACAGCACGACGTCCGTGTCGCGGCGGTCACGATGAACTGGACGAGACTGTCGCCGAAAGACCGCGGAGAACCGGTGAACTCGAAGGCGTCGCCGCCGACGACGGCGTGCGATACCGCGGAGCGGAGTTGAGGCGGATTCGGGCTCGCAAAGGGGCTTTCTCCCCTACAATCCCCTCTATGCCAACCGCCCCCGCCTCCCTTCCTTCGCAACGTCGCTACATCACGCAGCTTGAGCCGTCGGAGTATGTGCAGGGCCTGTTCTGCATCAGCAACACGCAGCTTGGGCGGACCAAGAACGACAAGCCGTTCCTGAAGGTGCTCGTCAAAGACAAGACCGGTGAGATGGCCGGGCGGATGTGGTCGATCGACCGCGACACCTACGAGAGCCTGCCGACCGAAGGGTTTGCGTACCTCGAGGGCGAGACGCAGGCGTACCAGGGTGAGATGCAGATCATCCTGCGGACGATCGCTCCCGCCGAGGCGACCGTCGACCAGATGCGCGAGCTGCTGCCGGTGAGCGAACACGACCCCGAGGTCATGTACGCCGCCGTGGTCGGGATGCTCAACACCCTCGAGCACCCGGCGATGAAGGCGCTCGCCAAGGTCTACATGGAAGACGATGCGCTGATGGGGATGTTCAAGCAGGCGCCCGCGGCCAAGGCGATGCACCACGCGTACATCGGCGGGTTGCTTGAGCACACGCTCAACCTGCTCCGCCTGGCGGACAAGGTCTGCCCGCTCTACCCCAAGATCAATCGCGACATCGTGATGATGGGCCTGTTCCTGCACGATCTGGGCAAGACGCGCGAGCTGGTGTGGGATCGCGCCTTCAGCTACAGCGATCGCGGCGAGCTGATCGGGCACCTCGTGGAAGGCGCGATCATGCTGCACGACCGCGCACAGCAAGTGATGCGGACGACCGGCATCCGCCTGCCCAAACACGCGCTGACCGTGCTGCAGCACATCATCATCAGCCATCACGACAAGCCCGAGTTCGGGGCCGCGAAGGTCCCCGGCACGCCCGAGGCCATCCTGGTGGCGATGCTGGACAATCTTGACGCCAAGACATTCATCGCACTGGCGGCGGCGCGTCCGGAGCGCGAGGCGGCGGTGGGGAACCTCGGCGGCAACTTCACCGAGAAGCAGTGGGCGCTGGATACCAAGCTCTTCAAGCCCGATCCGCTCAAGGAGTGAGCCATGAGCGAGCAAGAGACCGTCTTCGACTTCGGCAGGCCGATGCCCGTGTTCCCGCTAGGACAAGCGTCGCTGATGCCGCATTCGCAGTTGCAGATCCACGTCTTTGAGCCGCGGTACCGGCAGTTGACGCGCGACATCCTGCAGTCGAACGGGAACCTTGCCATCGGTGTCTACGACGGCGACGAATGGATGGATGACGACGGTGGGGGAGGGCAGGGGACGCCCCCGGCTTTGCGCCCGGCGGTCTGCATCGGGCATGTGATCCAGCACGAGCGACTTTCCGACGGACGGTACAACCTGGCGGTGCAGGGCGTGTGTCGGGCCCACCTCGTGCGTGAGATACCGCCGGCCGAGCACGGCAAGCCGTACCGCTTGGCGTACTTCAAGCCGGTGGGCGTCAAGAGCGAAGAGGACGTGATGTCGGGCGAGCGGTCGCGCCTCACGGCTTTGTTCGCGGGCACGAGCCTGCGCGATCTGCGCGACGCCGAGTCGATCGTCGAGTTCCTCGCCGACGAGGATGTGTCGACCTCCGCGATCCTCGAACTGGTGACCTTCAACCTGCTGCCGGACCCCGAACTGCGATACACGCTGCTCGCGGAAGGAAACGCGCTCCGTCGGTCGGCGATCATCCGCACGCAGCTTGACGCCATTCGGAGCCTGCTCGACCGCGCGGCCCCGCAGAAAGAGGCGTTGGCGAAGCTTCCCAAGGGGATATTCAACAATTGATCCGGCTGAACGGATCAATTCCGCTGCATCCAGCCGCCCGGCTGGCCGAATACAAAGTTAGTGATCAGTGAACAACCGCGGCCGCCGAACGGCCGCACAGGAGAATGGGCGTATGAACAGCAAGACGACCAAGGTTTCGGTGACCGCACTTCTGGCCGCGGCGGCGCTGGCGATCAGCGGCTGCAACAACGCCGGTGAGGGCGCGCTGAGCGGTGCAGGCCTGGGTGCGCTGGGCGGCCTGGCCATCGGCTCGCTGACCGGCAGCGCGGGCAAGGGCGCCGCGATCGGTGCGGTGGCGGGCGGCATCGGCGGCGCGGTCATCGGCGACCAGAACCAGCGGAAGGCGAACCAGAACACCAGCACCGGCTGGTAATCCGCGACTCTCACAAATGTGTGAACAAACGCCCGCGCGACTGCGCGGGCGTTTTCGTATTACGCATCAGCGCTGGAGTCGCCATCGCCCATTTCGTCCAAGTCGTCGGCGACTGGCGCGGCGGGCTTGCGCGGCGCGGCTCGCGGACGGCGGCTTCGCAGGCTTCCATCAGACGCTGGTGGAGCTTCTCATGGTCGGGCACGGACTGCAGACGGGCGTAGAGCTCCATCGCGCGGTCGGCGGCGGAGGGGGAGACCGACTGCTCGATGGCGGCGTCGCCGAGGGCTTCGCAGGTCGCCAGCATCCACTCGATGCCGGGGGTGACAAACGCTCCGAATGCGCTGACGGGCGGTGTGGGAGCGGTGTCGGTCTTGGGCTTCTTGGGCTTGCTCGCCGGGCGGGCACCGGCCGCGGGTTCGGCGACCATGGCTCGCACGGTGACCGGTCCGACGGCGACGATGGGGCAGAGGCCCGAGCGCGTCACGGGCTCGCGAGCGAGCACGATCACCGGAACGCGGGCGTCGTCGGCCATCTGGCGGAAGGCGCGAGCCTCGGCACCCACGCGCGGCGGGCAGAAGAGGTAGCAGCCGGGTTTGATCTCGCCGGGGTCCTGGACGGACTCGAGAACGACGACGATACGGCCGGCGTCGGCGGCCTGCTGGCGCTTGAGGCGACGTGCCTCGAGCAAGGGCATGCAAATGCGGGCGGCACGCTCGAAATCCTCGGCATTGAGTGCGGCGCGGAGGGCGTCGGCGGCGAGCCGTTCGGCGGTGAAGTAGTCGCGCTGCACCAGCGAGCTGCTCGCTTCCTCCATGATCTGGTCGAGCTTGGAGACAGCTCCGGTGGCTGCTCCTTCCGCTCCCTTGGGCGCATCGGGCGTCAGTGGTGAGGGAGAGGAGGGGATCGTCACGCAACGCCCTTTGCCCCGGGAACGGGGACCGACCGCGCGGCGGTGCCGAGATTGCTCAGGAGACCGCCCCATCGCTCGGCCGCGTCGTCGAGTTCGTGCGAGAGCAGGTCGGCGAGCGTCGACCAGTCCTGTCCGCCGACGGCTTCTTTGACCTGCGCAAGGGTCCGCGAGAGGCGGCCCAGATCGGCATCGAGCGACTGGCCGGTTGTGCCCAGGTGAGCGAGGGTGACGCCGAGCAGCGCTGGACCGTGGTCGGTCACGCGGTGGACGGCGTCCCACACTTCCAGCGCCGCTTGAAGTTCATTGAATGCCTCGTCCAACTTACCGGTCTGTAGGGACTCAGCGGCGAGTTTCTGAGACTGTCTGGCGTTCACGAGTGCATCGGCGACGCCGGCGAAGCTCTCGGCGACGAGCATGCGGGGGTCGGCAGAGACGCAGCGCAGCTCGACAGCGCCGGCGGAACGGACGGATGGAGCGGAAAGCGCCTCGTCGTCGAGTCGTTCACCGTCGATGAGCACATCGACCACCACCCGACCGGCGCGAAGCGGCGGCCTTGGCGGCGGCGATGCCTGAGGCGATGGAGTCGCCGGGGTTGGTCAGAGATTGATCGTCGAGGAACGCCCGCATTGGGGGATTTTCCCTTGTTCGCGGGTCATTTGCAAACGCTTGCCGAAACTCTCACTGAGCGGTCTGGAGAGCGGCGGCCCTGGCTTCACGGCGGGCCTGTTTGCGGATGAGCTGGATATTGCGGGCGTAGATGACGACGCCGCTGGTTTGACCGAGGACGCCGACGACATCGTTCCGCCAGACGAAGTAGGCGAAGAGCATGGCCGATCCGGCGAGGCTGAGCCACCAGAACGAGACGGGAACGGCGCTGGCGCGGGCCTTCTCGCTGGCGATCCACTGCACGATCCAGCGGCCGCCGAAGATGATCTGGCCCGCGAAGCCGAGGACGACCCACGCGACACCCACAGGGGTGGAGACGTTCAGGGCGCGGTAGAGCCAGTTGCTCCCGCCGCTGGTGATGCGCTGGACCGCGCCGGGGCCGAGGATGCGGTCGACATCGGGTTGCGTGAGGTTGGGGATGCTGGAGCCGTCGCGGTAGTGGATGGTGAAGGTGATGGGCTTGCGCTCGGCGCTTGAGCCGCTGGGGGGCTGCGAGGGGATCCACTCGAGGACGCCCTTCATGGGTCCGATGGAAAGCTTGGCGCGTTCGGCGTGGTCGGGCTTGGGCTGGGGGACGTCGGGGGCGAAGGCGACCCAGAACCCCAGGAGTAGCAGGCCGATCATCGCGACGACCGGTTCCCACTTGACGCGTTTCTTCGGCTTGTCGCTCAAGGCTGGTTCCCCGGGAGGGTAAAGACTTCCTTGTAGTCGGTGGGGCGGCGGCGGTTGCTCATCCAGCGGACGGCGAAGCAGTCGATGAGGCCCGGGAGGGGCGCTGCCAGATACCGAAGCCGTACTTGGTCTCGCCGGCCGTACGGGCGCGGTGGTGGACGGGCATCTCGACCACTTTGTACCCAAGGTGGACGGCGGTGATGGGGATGAACCGGTGCATGCCCTTGAACTGGAGGGGAAGCTGCAGGGCGATTTCGCGCTTCATCACGCGGAGCGAGCAGCCGGTGTCGCGGACGGCGTCGGCGAGGATGAGGTTGCGGAAGAGGCGGCCAATGCGGCTGGTGATCTTGCGGATGACGTTGTCGGCGCGGGCGTGCGAGCGGTCGCCTTGGACGAGATCGGCGCCCGCGGAGTTCATGAGATTGACCATCGCCTTGAGGTCGGCGGGGTCGTTCTGCAGGTCGGCGTCGATGGTGGCGACGAGCCTGCCGCGGCAGTTGCGGACGCCGGCGTGGAACGCGGCGGACTGGCCGTTGCCCTTGCCGGGGGGCGTACGCGTCATGGCGACGCAGCGGAGCCACGGGCGGCCGGGCATGAGCTTGGCGATCCGGACGCGCGTCTCATCGGTCGAGCCGTCATCGACGATGACGAACTCGTAGCGCCCCGGCCCCACAGCGGCTTCGAGGGCGGCGCCGGCCTCCTGAACGAGGCGGTCGACGTTGTCCTGCTCATTGTGAGCGGGGGCGAGGAGGGAGAGTTCGATGGGTGATTCTGCGGAGGGCTCGGGCATTCGGCGGAGGATAGGGGCGGGGAAATGGCCAAATTTCAAATGACCAAAGTGCCAAATGCTGAAGAGCGGCAGTTCTTGCGCCTGGTGGTGCGCAAGGTTCTTCAAGCGCTTGCGCGGAGTATGCCGACACTCTGGGGGCCGACCGGCCTTTGCCGGCGCGGTGTCGGTGCACGGAGCGCGCCGACGGATGAGCGACTGGTCCGGAGGGCCTCATGAACGCGCTGCGTCAAGCCTGGGCGACGATCACCAAGCAGATGGCACAGCTCTCGGGCAAGGACCGGGCGCTGATCGGTTCGCTGATCGTCATCGGCGTGCTCACGCTGCTGCTGGTGGGGCTGTGGTCGACCAAGCAATCGATGGTGCCGCTGCTGCCGGACATGCCCGCGGCTGATCAGGCCGCGGCCGTCGCGGCGCTGAAGGACGCCGACATCGAGCACGAGAACCGCGGCGGCAAGGTGTACGTGCCGCCCGCCAAGCAGCTCTACGCGCTGGCGTACCTGCAGCAGTCGGGCAAGATGCCCGAGAACACCCAGTCGCTGTTCGCGGCGCTGAGCAAGTCGAACAACTGGATGTCCAGCCGCACCGACAGCGATCGGATGGCGAACGCGGCGTTGTGCGAGGTCCTGTCCGGCGTGATGGGGAACTTCAAGGGCGTCGAGCGAGCGACCGTGATGATCGATGCGCCGGAACCAAACGGGTTCGGTCCGTCGGTGCGCAAGCCGACGGCAAGCATCGGCATCGTCTTCAAGCCGGGTAAGACGATGGACCCTGAGATGGTCGACGCGATGGCGGCGATGGTGAAGGGGGCGAAGGCAGGTCTGGACACGCAGAACATCCGCGTGATCGACCTCAAGCGTGGCGAGCAGTACTCGCCGCGCGTGACCGATCCGCTGGGGACCGGGATGAGTGCCGCGGGCGACTATCTGGGGCTGACGTCGAAGCTGGAGGATCGGATTCACCGCAAGCTGTCGGACCTGGTGACGCGCATGGACCCGCTGTCGATCGTGACGGTGACGGTGCAGGCGGACAACACGGTGAAGCGGACGATCAAGGAAGAGCACGCCAAGGACGGCAAGGGATCGGTGAGCATCCTCGAGTCGTCGACTTCGGAGACCAACAACAGCCGCTCGGGGGGCGAGTCGGGCGGAGCGCCGGGCATTACCAGCAACGTGACGGCCGACGTGAACTCCGGCGGCGGCGGCGCGTCAGGCACCTCCACCGAGCACACGACCACGAACGACAAATTCAAGGTGGCGGTGGGGACGACCAAGACCGACGAGCTTGCACCCGGCGGCATGCCGACGCGCGTGACGGTGATGGTCTCGCTGAGCCGCGAGTACATCATCAATCTGCTCAAGACCAAGGCGCCGCCGGCTGCGGCGGCCGCGGGCGGCGGTAACGGGGCCGGCGCAGCAGCGCCGACCGACCCGACGCAGGTCGACATCGAGAAGGCGTTTGCGGATGAAAAGAAGCGTCTTGAGACGGACCTGACGCCGGTGGTGCAGAACGCGGCGGTCGAGACGACGGCGAGCACGCTCCCACGCGTGACGGTGAGCCTGATTCCCGTTGCACAGCTTGGTCTTGCCGGTCTTGGCGGCGGCGGTGGGGGCGGCGCCGCGGCCGGAACGAACATGGCGTCGCTGGGCGGGAGCGGGCTCGTCGGCCAGTTGACATCGGGACCGATGATCCGCACGGCGTTCCTCGGCCTGTTGGCGTTTGTCGCGCTGGGCATGATGCTGATGCTCGTTCGCAAGAGCAGCAAGCCGCAGAATCTGCCTTCGCCCGAGGAATTGGCGGGCCTGCCGCCGGTGATTGACGCGGGCGACGACGTGGTGGGCGAGGCGGACGAGGGGGCGACGGCGATGGTGGGCATCGAGCTTGGCGAGACGCAGATCAAGACCAAGAAGATGCTCGAGTCGATCGAAGAGCTTGTCAAGAAGAACCCCACCGACGGCGCGAACCTGCTGAACCGTTGGTTGAACGTGGAGCGTTGAATGCCGCGCAAGCCTGGCGACAAACTGCCCGAGGATCCGGCTCAGCTCGAAGGGCTGACCAAGTCGGCGATCCTTCTGCTGACGCTCGACCCGGCGACGGCGGGCAACATGCTCAAGGTGATGCCGCCGGAGCAGGTGGAAGAAGTGACGCGCGAGCTGGCGGGGCTGGGGCGCGTGTCGGACGCGCTGCGCGAGGCGGTCGTCGCCGAGTTCTACGGCATGTCGATGGCGAGCCAGTACGCCAGCGAAGGCGGGCTGGAGTACGCCAAGATCCTGCTGAGCAAGAGCCTCGACGGCAAGCTGGCGGAGAAGGTGCTGGCGCAGATCCAGACGCAGGTGCAGAAGACGCCCTTCGCCTTCCTACAGAAGGCCGAGAGCGAGAACCTGCTGACGTTCATTCAGGATGAGCACCCGCAGACGATCGCGCTGATTCTGTGCCACCTTGCCCATCACAAAGCGGCTGAAATCCTCGCAGGTCTGCCACTGCAGAAGCAGATCGAGGTCATCAAACGCATCGCGAACATGGAGCAGACCAACCCCGAGGTCATCAAGGAGGTCGAGCGGGGTTTGGAGTCGCGTCTCTCGAGCATGCTGATGCAGAGCATGGAGAAGGCGGGCGGCGTGCCGACCGTCGCCGAGATCCTCAACCTCGCCGACCGCTCGACGGAGAAGAGCGTGATGGAGGGGCTGGAGGCGGACGACCCCGAGCTTGTCGAGCAGATCCGTCGCCTGATGTTCGTCTTCGAGGACATCAAGCTGGTCGACGACAAGGGCATCCAGATGATCCTCAAGGAGGTCGACAACGACGAGCTTGCGCTGGGCCTCAAGACCGCGAGCGACGACCTCAAGAACAAGATCTTCAAGAACATGTCCGAGCGAGCGGCGACGCTCATCAAGGAGGACATGCAGTTCATGGGCCCGGTCCGCGTCAGCGACGTGGAGGCGAGCCAGCAGAAGATCGTGGACATCGTGCGTCGCCTGGAAGACAGCGGCGAGATCATCATCGCCGGCCGTGGCGGCGGCGGCGAAGAGCTGGTGGTGTAACGCGGAGTCGAGCGGATGGGTGAGCGAGCCAGGACGGCGATGCTCACGGTTGAAGGTTCACAGTCATGGCGGTCGCAGGACGCGGCCGGCCGGAGTTGATCGACGATGGCGCTGTTGCGCAGTGCCGATGCCGCGGTGATGACCCGGGACGCGATCGTCCTGGACCTTGGCGACCTTCGTCGTCAGGGTGTCCGCTTGATCGATATGGCGCGGCAGGAAGCGGTGCGCATCGAGCAGGAGGCGCAGGCCGATCGGGCGCAGATCATCGCAGGGGCCGACAAAGTCGGGCACGACCAGGGGTTTGCACGCGGGCTTGAGGAGGGACGTGCCGCAGGCAAGGAGCAAGGGACGGCGCAGGCGCTCGCGGCGGTGGGGGCGGACCTGCAGCGGCTGTCGGCGGGATGGGCGGCGGCGCTGGACGGTTTCATCCAGACGCGTGACCGGTACGTTGCGGAGGCGCAGCAGGACGTGGTGCGCCTGGCGGCGCTGATTGCGACCAAGGTGTGCAAACGCCAGGTCGAACTCGACCCCGGCGTGGTGGCGGCGCAGATGGCCGAGGTGCTGGCGCTGGTGCTCCGCCCCACGCGGCTGCTAGTGACCTGTCATCCCGATGATCGCGCGATCTTGACGAGGGCATTGCCGGGGCTGGCGTCGCGAGCGACGCAGAACGTACAGGTCGAATTGGTGGACGATCCGACGCTGACGCGCGGCTCGTGCGTGGCACGGATGGCAGAGGGCGGCGGAGTCATCGACGCGTCGCTCGACACGCAGCTTCAGCGCATCGTTGATGCTCTGCTGCCGGCTACGGGCGGCGCGAAGGGAGCCTCGGCGTGAGCGTGCTGAGCGCCGCCATCTCGACGGTGACCAGCGGGCTGCAGCCGATCGCGGTGATCGGGCGCGTGGAAGCCGTGCGCGGCCTGAGCGTGCTGGTGCGCGACCTGCCGGCGCCGGTGGGTTCGCTCGTGCATCTGCCGGACATGGGGATCGGCAATGCCAGCGGCTCGATGGGCGAGGTCGTGGGCTTCGCCGGCCAGCAGACGATCGTGATGATGCTGGGGCAGACGACGGGCATCCGCGGGGGACCGTGTGGTGGCGCTGCACTCGACCAAGTCGGTGGGGGCTGGCCGGTGCATGCTGGGGCGAGTGCTGAACGGGCTGGGCGAGCCGATCGACGGTGGGCCGGCGCTGCATGATCTGGTGCCGCAGCCGCTTGATCCGCAGCCGCTGCGGGCGATGGCGCGTCAGCGGATCACCCAGGCGATGGCGACGGGCGTGCGTGCGATCGACCTGATGACGACGCTTGGGCGCGGTCAGCGCATCGGTCTGTTCGCAGGGCCGGGCGTCGGCAAGAGCACGCTGCTGGGGTCGATCACGCGAGGATGCTCGGCTGACGTGAACGTTGTGGCGCTGATCGGCGAACGTGGTCGCGAGGTGAAAGACTTTATTGAGCACTCGCTGGGGAAGGCCGGTCTGGCGCGGAGCGTAGTGGTGGTAGCGACGGGCGATGAGTCGCCCCTGATGCGCATCCGCGCGGCGATGAGCGCCTGCTCGATCGCCGAGTTCTTCCGTGACCGCGGCCTGAGCGTGATGCTGATGATGGACTCGGTGACACGCTTCGCGCACGCGCAGCGCCAGGTGGGCCTGAGCGCGGGTGAGCCGCCGGCGAGCAAGGGGTACACGCCGAGCGTGTTTGCGCTCATGGCGCGGCTGCTCGAGCGAGCAGGCGCGGTAAACAAAGACCGCGGGGGCGGGTCGATCACCGGGCTGTACACGGTGCTGGTCGAGGGCGATGACATGACCGAGCCGGTGGCCGACGCGGCGCGCGGTATTCTCGACGGGCACATCATTCTGTCTCGTTCGCTCGCTCAGAAGGGACACTACCCCGCGATCGACGTGCTTGACTCAGTGAGCCGCGTAGCCGACGACGTGACCGACGCGACGCACCAGGCTGCGCGGCGCCAGCTCGTGAAGCTGTTGGCGCTTTATCGCGAAGTTGAGGACCTGGTGCAGATCGGCGCGTATGCAAAGGGAAGCAACGCGGAGACCGACCTGGCGATCGGGTACCAGGGGCGCATCAACGACCTGCTGCGCCAGGACAAGACGGCCGAGAAGTTCGAGGACGCCCGGGCGAAGCTGATCAAGTTGGCGCTGGATTCTGGAAACGCTACACCCGCGAGTATGAACGGAGCACGCCGCTCGGCGTGAGATGAATGGCCCGGTTCGAGTTCAGCCTGGAGGCGGCCCTTGAGCAGCGTCGTCGCGTGGAGCGCGAGCGTCAGCTCGTGGTCGCGAAGCTCGAGCAGTCGCGCGTGCAGATCGAGACGCGGGTGAAGGGTGTGCAGCAGCGGCTGACCACCGAGCGCGACGAGTTGCGTGCCTTGCTGAGCCCCGGCAGAAGAGCGGGCGTTGACGGGGTGGCGAAGGTGTCGGTGGCTTCAGTCCGCATGCAGGCGACGGCGGGCCTTCACGGGCTTTCGGAGCTGCGGACGCTGGCGATCGAGCTCGCGGGCGTGCTGAAGCGGCTGGAGGGGGCTCGGTCGCAACTGCTGGCCGCGGCGGTTGCCCGCAAGGCGGTTGAGAAGCTGCGCGAGCGTCGTTTCACTGAGTGGAAGCGCGAGCAGGACCACCGTGAAGCGGCGGAACTGGACGATCTGACTCTCATGCGCGCCGGGGCCCCCGCTCTGGCTGACGCGATCTCGGAGACGACCGTATGAAACGCGTCTGGAACATGCTGGCTTTTCTGGCGATCGCAAACCTGCTTGCCATCGGTGGCTTTGTCGGCTGGCTCGCCGCGACCGACCGGTTGAGCGTCGATCGGCTGCGCACGCTGCGCGAGTCGTGGAAGACGACTGTGGCGGAAGAAAAGGAGGCGGAGGCGAAGGCGGCCGTCGAGAGCGAAGCGGCGAAGAAGGCGTCGGCCGAAGCGGCGCGTCGGGCGGGAGCGCCGAGTCGGCGGACCAGAAGATCGAAGATCGGCGGCAGACGCAGGACCTGCTGGACCAGCAGCTCGTGCGCATGAAGGAAGAGGCGCGTCAGCTCAAAGAACAGCTCCAGGCCAAGCAGGCCGAGCTGGATCGTCAGACCGCGGCACTGGATGCGGCACGCAGGGAGTTTGAGCAGAAGCAGGCCGAATGGAAGGAGCTTGCCCAGAACGAGCAGTTCCAGCAGGCGGTGGGGGTGCTGGAAGCTCAGAAGCCGGCGGACGCGGCGAAGCTGCTGTCGGCGATCCTGGATGGGACGGCCGCGCCGTTGGACGCGACGCCGGTCGCCGCGGCTCCGGCGGGTGCGCCCGCTCCGGCCCAGCCCCAGTCGCGCAACAAGCACGAGATCGTGATTCGGTATCTGGCGGCCCTCTCCGACCGGGCCCGGGCGAAGATCATCGCCGAGTTCGTGAAGACCGACCAGCGTCTGGCAGCAGAGTTGCTTGAAGACCTGCGGAAACGCGGCGGTGAGTCCACCGCCGCTGCCTCCGCAGCGCCATGAACATCAACGCAAACGCCGCCGCACTCGCCACTCAGCCCGCCAAGCCAGCGCCGGTCGGCCCTCGCGCCGAGCCTTCGCCGACGGAGCGGACCGCCCAGACGCTGACGCACCCGGCGCATCGCCCGGGCGATAAGGCGCAGCGCATGCGCACGCAAGCGCAGAAAGAGCGCCCGTTCAAAGAGCACGTGCAGGCTCAGCAGCAAACGGCGAAGGAAGTCCTGCCGCAGGAAGCGGCCAAGCCGGAAGACACTGCGGAACAGGTCGCCACGGTCGGCCGGTCCGAACAGATCCAAGCGCAGAGCACTGACGCGCAACTGAAGACGCAGGATGGACAGCAGCCCAAGGACGAGTCTCAGACGGACGCGAAGCCCTCAGCGGCCCAGGAGCAGGAACGCTCCAAGCCCGAGCAGCACTCCGAGACCGAACCCTTCGTGCAGGATGTGGTTGCGCAGGTCATGGAGGCGGTCGATCCCGCTTTGCGGTTTAAGGTCGCTCCGCGCGCGGCTTCGTCGTCGGTAAATGCCCAGGCGTCGGCGGCCATGCGCACAGGTGATGCAGAGGCCAAGCCTCAGCCCGAGGCGAAGAACACACAGCAGCAGGGCACGCCAGTCCAGAACGCTCAGACGAATTCGGCGTCTCAAGAGCTGCCGCAGGCGGTCTTGCCCGCCGCACAGCAGCCGGCGACGCAGGCTTCCAGCGGAGCACAGCCGTCGGCGAGCACTGCTTCTCCTGCGGAGCCGACAAAGCCCGCTGAGCAGCGATCAAACCACGCTGCCGCGGCGGTTGATGCTGCCGAGCGGGCGACTAGCAATGAGAGCGCACCGACGACTGGGCGCGTGACGCTCACCCAAGGGTTTTCAATCGCGATGACCCCGTCGATGGGTGTTCAGGCGCCCGCGGGTTCGTCTACGCCGTCGAAGGCGGCAGTGAACTCCCCCTCGACTCCCGCTCAGCAGGTTCAGCACGCCTTTGAAGTCGCGATGCACGACCTTCCCGCGCCGGCCGGCGAGCGGCTCGTGACGCTGAAGATGAACCCGTCGTCGCTCGGCACGCTGCGGATCGCGCTGCATGTGAGCGGCGACACGGTCAACGTGCGGTTCCAGGTGGGGAACGCCAAGGCTCGGGCGGCGATCGATGAGTCGATGGAAGACCTCAAGGCCGCGGTGGGGCGGCAAGGGTTGCGCATCGCGTCGGTGGAAGTTGAGGAAGATCGCGCACTGACCGCGCCCGGGGGCGTGCAACTTGATCATGACGGGAAGGCCGTTGCGGCTCCCGCGGCGGAATCGGCGGCGGCCCCGGTTGGCAAGGGGTTTGCTCAGCTGCTCAACGCACCACCCTCTCCTGCCGATTCGGCGGGTCTGGGTGCCGACGCTCAACAGGCGGCCCATGCGGCCGGCCTCACGAGCGAAGGCGCGGAGGACGGAGTCCTCCAGGTGCTCACCTTCCGGCTCGACGCCGTGGCCTGAGATCTATCCGTCCTCCCCCCGCGACCGCGGAGAGCCCCATGGCTGTTCCTCCTGTTTCCTCCGGCTCGACATCGAACGGCGTGAACAAGTTCGCGCAGCTCTCCAGCGAGTCGTTCGTGCGGATCATGACCGCCGAGCTGACCAGCCAGGATCCGCTGAAGCCCAACGATTCCAATCAGATCCTGCAGCAGATGTCCAGCCTGCGGCAGATCGAGAGCTCGACGACGCTCACCAACAAGCTCGATCAGCTCGTCAGCCAGAACCAGTTCGCCGCCGCGAGCACCCTGCTGGGTGCGTCGATCAGCGGCATCGCCGAGAACGGCACGCGTCAGTCGGGCATCGCCATGTCGATCGTTCGTACCGACAAGGGTGCTTCGCTGGTGCTCGATACCGGCTACCGCATTCCCGTGAACAACATCGACACCGTCGACGTGCCGCTGAGCCAGGACCCAGCGCCGACCACGCCGACGCCCACGGCGCAGACGCCGGCGACCGCGCCCACCGTGCCAACACCGACCACCGGAACCGTTCCCGAGTCTGAGCAGACCGCTCCCGCCGCCGGGGGTGTTCGTTGACCTCGCTCGCCACCAGCCTTCTCAGGTCGCTGATCCCTGCGCCGACGAGCGGGCCGGTGGGTCCGTCGGCGTTTGCCGGGCTCGGCGGCGCGACGACGGGGCAGAGCTTCTCGTCACTTCTCAGCGCCGCTCGCGGTGGCGCTCTGACCAGCGAGCGGCCCGTCGAAGCGACGCCGGACGTCAAGGGCAAGCTCTCGGCTGACCAGTTGAGCCGCATCGCGGTCGCCGCCGATCAGGCCGAGGCTGCCGGGATGAACTCCGCGCTGGTGCTGATCGACGGCGCCGCTGTGCAGCTCGACGTGCTCTCGCGCGAGGTGACAGGCGTTCTCGACCCCCGCACCGCAGCGGTCACGGGCGTTGACGGCGTGCTCGCCGCTCCTCCCTCATCGATCGCGGCTCAAGTGGCGGGCGGCCGCGGAGCCGCCGATCCCACGTCTCTTCCTGGCGTCCTTGAGCAGCGCCTGCTTGCCAAGCTGGGCTCGCGCCCGGCCGGCCTCGTCGCTCAGTCGGTTCTCAAGTCCGCGCTCGGCAGCTGATCTGTTCGTTCTCTCTGCTACACCCGGAGCCTTCTCATGGCCTCGACAATCGCGATGTACACCGGCCTCTCGGGTCTGAACGCCAATGCCCGCAACCTGGACGTGATCGGTAACAACATCGCCAACGTCAATACCACCGGGTACAAGTCCAACCGGCTCTTGTTTCAGAACCAGTTCTCGCGGACGTTCGGGCTCGGCACCGCGCCGGGCGGCTCCACCGGCGGCACTAACCCGATGCAGATCGGCCTGGGCGTGCGCGTCGGCGCCACGCAGCGCAACTTCAACCCCGGCTCGCTCACCACGACCGGCAACCCCAGCGACCTGGCGATCGCCGGCACCGGGTTCTTCATGGTCGACCGCGGCTTGAGCCGTTTCTATACCCGTGCGGGCGCGTTCACGCTCAACCCCAACCAGGAGATGGTCAACGGCAGTGGCGACCGTCTGGTCGGCTGGGGCGTCGACAGCAACTTCCAGGTGCAGCGCACGACGCTCGCACCGATCACCGTGCCCCTTGGCCAGATGCGCATCGCCGAAGCGACGCGCAACGCGTCCCTCACCGGCACGCTCCGCGGCGACGACAACGCGACCATCGCCACCGCCGGCGCACGACTGACGATGGGCCCGCTGACGGATACCTCCGGCCCGATCGCGACCACCAGCCTGCTCACCGACCTCCGCAACGCCTCAGCTCAGCCGATCGCCGCCGCGGGCGACGTGATCACCATCAGCGGCGTCCACAAGGGCGGATCGTCGGAGGGCGCGTTCGACATCCCCGACGCCAGCCTCACGGTGACGGCGACGACGACGCTGCAGGACTACATGGACTTCATGTCGCAGACGCTGCAGATCCAGCCGGGCGCAGCCAACCCCGACGGGTTCACGCCGGGTGTCACGCTCAACACCGCGACGGGCGTGATCGACGTGGTGGGTAACACCGGCAACCTCAACGACCTCAGCTTTGACGACGGCCAGATCAAGGTGTTCCCCGGCGGCACGGGCACGGCCGTCACGCCGTTCCAGGTCTCCAAGACGGCCCCTGCCAACGGCGAATCGGCCCGCACCAACTTCATCGTTTACGACTCGCTCGGCAACGAGGTGAACGTCAGCGTCACGATGACGCTGATCTCCCGAGGCGGCGCCACGCCCGGCACCACCTGGCGCTACGACATCGCCTCAGCCGACGACAACGACGGCGACCCGCGCGTCTCCACAGGCACCATCGCCTTCGACGGCGAGGGGCACCTGACGACCACGACGCCCGTTTCGGTGAGCATCGACCGCCAGCAGACCGCCGGCGCCGAGAGCCCGCTGGCGTTCGACTTGAAGTTCGACAGCGTCACCGCGCTGGGGAGCGGTCAGTCGGCCGCGACGTCCACCCTCTCCAAGCTCAGCTCCGACGGCAGCTCGATGGGCGAGCTCTCCGGCTACGGCATCGGCGCCGACGGCACGATCAACGGCACGTTCTCCAACGGCCTGATCCGCGTCATTGGCCAGATCCCGCTGGTCACGTTCTCCAACATCGACGGCCTTGTCGACGCGGGCGGAAACCTCTTCGCCGTCGGCGTCGACTCGGCGCGCCGATCGTCGCCGAGCCCGGCACGTTCGGAACCGGCAGCATCACCAGCGGTGCGCTGGAACTCTCCAACGTCGACCTCGCCCAGGAATTCATCAACATGATCACCGCGAGCACCGGCTACTCGGCCGCCAGCCGCGTGATCACGACCACCGACCAGCTCATGCAGCAGCTGCTGGTCATCGGTCGCGGTTGATTTTCTCAAACTGGCTGGGGACGCGGTTTACTGACCGATCGTCGTCGGCGCAGGCTCGATGATGCGGATCTCGCCTGCGCGCTGGTCCCACACCACCTTGCGAGCCCGAACCGGCGCGGGCCGGGCGGGGTCGATGTACGTCACCAGCGTCAGATCCGCCGGCGTCGGACCGTTGCCGCCGGCCGCCTCCATCGACTGCCTGATCGTGTCGAAGGTGATCGTGTCGGCCGTGAGCTGACGCCCCTCGCTCTTGGCGACGACGTTGCCGCTCGCCTCGACTTTCGAGAGCGTCGCTGAAAGGTCTGAGAGCGAACCGTTGCCGCCGCTCGCGGGCTTGGCGGTGAGCAGGGTGGCGGTGAGCTGATCGCAGTCCACCGTCGTCTGAGCCGGCGTGGGCTGGCCGGGCGCCGGCAGCGGCTGGTGTGTGAGCTGCACGTCACGCTTGAGCTCGGCCTTGCCCGCCGTCATGTCCAGGTGCAGCGAACCGGCCCACGTGAAGAGGCTCGTCCCCTTCGACGAGGTGAACCCGCCCACCGGGACCATCGGCCCAGTCGGCTGCGCCGGCGGAGCAGCCGGGTCTGCGGCGGCGGGCGGCGGAGCAGCAGGAGCGGGGGCCTTCGCCGGCGTGGCGTCGGGCGAACGGTCGTCAACCAGCAGTTTGCCGGGCACGGGCACGTCGAGCGTCTTGTGCGGCTGGTCGGCCTCGATCTTCTGCCCTTCCAGGTAAAGCAGCTTGTCCAGGTGCTGCTCGCCGTTGACCATCGAGAACTCACGGCGCTCGAGCGTGGCAGAACGCGGCGGTTTGCCGTCGATACCCGGCTCGCCGATCGCTTCTGCCTTGAGCAGTTCGCGCGTGCCCGCCTTGTTCGGCGTGCCGGGCGCAGGGGCCGGCGTGAACGAGAGCACGATCGTCTCGGCGTGCGCGGTGTTCTTCTCAGTTTCGCCGACGGTCATCGTCGCCGTCGCGTTGCCCAGGCAGGTCGCCTTGCCCGTGGCGTTCTCGAACCGCATCGACTTGTCCCACGTCGCGACCGACGTGGTGATGTGCGCGGGGTCTTCGTCGCGCAGCGACGTGAGCATGCCGCCGCCGTCAACAAACACGCTTCCGTCGGCCTGCGACAGCGTCACTTTGCGACCGAACATCGTCGCGCCGTTGCCCGAGACGGTGACGCCCGTTCCCTGCAGGACGGCTAAGCCGGCGACCGGGTCCACGTCTAGTCGATCGCCCGAGGCGTGCATCGGCTGCTCCCCCGGCTTGGCGTTGGTCGAGACGTGTACTTCCTCACGAGCCGTCGCCGACTTCACGACGATCTGGTCCTTCATCTTCGCCAGCTCAGCGCCGATGGTGCGAGCCTTGACCGTCAGCCCCTGCTCGCCCGCGCCCCCCGCTGTCGCCTGCGCGTTGCCCGTCACCTCGACGCCCGTCGGCACCTCGTGCCCTGTCGCCGGATCGGCGTCGAACTTGAAGACCATCTGCTCGCCCGACAGTGTGTCGCGTCCAGGGCCGCCGGCCGGCTTGGCGCAGCTTCGGGCGCCGTCACGCCCGGCACCGAGCGTTCAGCCGCTGGCGCGCTTGCCAGGGCATGCCCAGTCATCCGCAGCTCTTTGATCGTGTTCCGCTCGTTGGCCCGCGGGTTGAACGTGACAGCCGCTTCGTCGGCCGACGCAGTCACGTCGCCGCTCTCGACCTTGAAGCCGCCGGTGATGGTTGCCTTACGCGCATCGGGAGTGATCCAGTCGCCGATGGTCGCGAACTTCAGCGACAACGCCTTGTCGAATGACAGCGTCGTCGCCGGGGTGGGCGCAGGCTTGCTCACCTGGCCCGGCGTCGGTGCGGGCGCTGCGCCCGGCACAGGGACTGCGCCACCCGCGAGTGCCGCGGCCGACGGCCGCAGCACGCCTGGACCAGTCAGGTCGATGACGCCCTCGCCCAGTTTGACGAGCGCACTGGGGCACTCCAGCGTGCCCGCGCTCTGCGTCTCAACATGCACGGGAATCGCCGGCGTCGAGGTCATCGCGAACTGGCGCGTCGTTGCGCCCACGTCCACGCGGGCCGCTGTAAACTGGCCCTTCATCGAGTCATCGGTCACACGCACCGGCTGGTTCGGCCCACCAGCGTGCAGACGCAGTGCGACCTTCTCGTCCTTCAGCTCTTCGGGTTGGGCCCCTTCGCCAGTCGGTCCGACTGGGGTCACCACCATCCGGCCCTTCCACGTCGCCGTGATGGTCGAGTCCTTCGCACCCGCCGCCGGCTGGCGCGGCGTCTGATCCACTGGCTTCTTGATGGGCTCGCCGCCCGGCACGGCCGAGAGCACGGCGTTCGCGGGGTCGCCGGTGTCGGGGCACGAACCGGTCATGAACGGGTCGGGCCCGAAACGCCCGACCGAGCCTTCCTCCAACCGGTTGTTCACAAGGTGGGCCCACACCTCGGCTCGCTCAGCCGACATCGTTCGCCCCGCCTGCATAATCGATACGGCGTTCTCGATCACCGCGCGGTACGTGCGGCGGTGCTCGGGCCCGCGTCCGCTGCCGGGCGTCGCACGGGCGGGCTCGGTCGAAGTCAGCCCGTTGCTGTGGATCGGGTCCTTCGCGTCGGGCCGGATCACCACTGACTTCACGCGGGCGACCTCGAACCGCTCGATCCCTTCCTCAACCTGATTGGCGACGATCCGCGCGCCGCTGCCGTCGATGTCGATCGCCGTCGACCGCACGGAGAACTCGCCCGTCGTCGAGGCTGAGGCCGAGGGCAGATCGAAGTCGAGCGACTCGCTCGTCGCCGTCAAGGTCGGCTTGTCGGCCTTGGGGTCTGTGCCCGCGGGGAAGAGCTGCAGCACCACGCCCCCTTCAAAACGGCCCGACTGCGGCTCCTGTGATTTGGGCGTCGTGTTCAGCTTGCCCGTGTGCGACGACACCAGGATCATCCCGCCGTCGCGAAGATAGATGTACCCCCGTGGTTCGGTCAGACGCTTCTCCAGCGCCGTGATGGGCTCGAGCTTCGACCACTCGATCATGCCCGCTGCGCGACCCGGGTCTTTCTTGTCTGCAAACTGCACCCGGGCCTTGTCGGTCTGGATGCCCGTCTCGGCGACATCCGGCGGAATCTCCTGTCGCGGAGCATCGGCGATGGCCGGTTTGGGCTTCGGCGCATGGCGGCGCGTGAAAACCACCACCGACAACCCTGCCGCCAGCAGCAGTGCAACAACCATCGCCGCGGCGAGGCCGGCCTTGCGCATGTCGGATTGGGGGACGGGCGGTTGAGCCATCAGCGGGGCGGGAGGGGGGACGCCGGATCGTAGAGTCGAAGGGCCTCGCTGAAGCGGCCGGTGACCCGCAAAACATGCTCGATCCCTTCGCGCACTGCCCCATGCCCCCCGCGCGACGGCGTGACCAGGTGGGCGACCTTCTTGACCTCCGGCGCGGCGTTGGCGGGAGCGATCGCCATCGCCACCACCTTCATGACCCCAAGGTCCGGCCAGTCGTCGCCGATGTAGGCCGACCGCTCCGGCCGCAGGCCGTTTTCGGCGCAGATCGCCTTGAGGTCGGCCAGCTTGTCCTTGGACCCCTGACGCACGAGCGTGATCCCCAGGTCCTCGGCCCGCTTGGCGACGACCATGCTGGTTCGCCCGGTGATGATCGCCGTCTGGATCCCCAACTTCTGGGCGACCTTGATCGCAAACCCGTCCATCACGTTGAACCGCTTGAACTCCCGTCCGTCGTCATCGAAGATGATGCCGCCGTCGGTCAGCACGCCGTCGACGTCCATCGCGATCAGGTCGATCTCGAGTTTCAGCGTCACGCTTCGTCCTTCACCAGCCGCATCGCGACCAAGTCCTGCACGTCCAGCAATCCCAGCGGCCGGCCCGCTTCGTCGACAACCGGCACCTCGTCGCGACGGAACTGCCGCACCATCCGCACCGCGTCCTTGACGAGCGCCGATGCCGGGAGGGTGCCGGGGTTCTTCGTCATCACATCGCGGATCGGGCGATCCAGGGCCCCGCGGTCACGTTCCACCAGCCGGCGCAGGTCGCCGTCGGTGAACAGGCCCGTCAGGCGGCCGGATGCGCGGTCCACAAGCAGCATCGCACCCGCCCGACGCAGTACGCCTCCGGCTGGCGGCTCGCTCTGCTTGAGCGCCTCGGTCACCGTGACATCGTCGGCCACCGTCAGCAGACTCTTGCCCGCAACGAACCGCACCACGTCCATCACCGGCTTGCTCAGCTCACCCAGCGAGCCGCCCGGGTGCCGACGATGGAAGTCGTCCACCTTCCCCAGCCGGCGCACGACGCACTCAGCGAGCGCATCTCCCAGCACCAGTGTGGCCGTCGTCGAGGCCATCGGCGCCGGCGAGAGTCCCGCGGCCGTTTCCCCCTCCTCCACCCGACCGATGAACAGCGCCACGTCGCTCGCCTTGGCGAGTCCAGACGGCGCGCTTGCGGCACTCGCAGGCCCGGCCGTGATCGAGATCACCTTGATCCCATCCTGCTTCAGTAGGCTCGCCAGCGTCACGACCTCTTCGGTCTCGCCGCTGTAGCTCAGCGCAATGCAGACGTCCCGCTTGCGGAAGTTCCCCAGATCCCCATGCGCCGCCTCAGTCGGGTGCACAAAGTGGCTCGGCACTCCCAGGCTCGCCAGTGTCGCGCTGATCTTGGCTCCGATCAGCCCCGACTTTCCCAGCCCGCTGACCAGCACCGTCCCCTCGGCCTCAGCGCAGCCGGCGATCAGATCCACGGCCTTCACGAACTCTCCCGTGAGCCGGTCGGCCAGGCCTGCCACCGCCGCCGCCTGGTACTCAACCACTCGTCGCGCTGTCGCCACGTCGGCGTTTGCGGCCGCAGCGGCTCCTTTCGGCGTCGAGGTTTGGGGGGGAGTTGCGGGTGCTTCCGGCATCGAGGAACAATACACTTGCCGCCGTGAGGGGTGGGGGGAACGAGCCGCGGAGCCGCCCGTTCAGACCCCAATTCTCTCGGCAGGAGGCCGCCCAAGATGACCACCACATCCCCCCAGTCCCCCGTCGTCGTCAGCGCCGGGCACGTGCAGGGTGGTGGGGGTGGAGGGGATTACGCCGTCTCGCTCGACGTCTTTCAGGGCCCGCTCGACCTGCTCCTCTTCCTCATCCGCCGCGCTGAGGTCGACATTCACGACATCCCCGTCGGGCTCATCACCGAGCAGTACATGGGGTACCTCAAGCAACTGGCGCGTATCGACATCGAAGAGGCCGGCGAGTTCCTCGTCATGGCCGCGACGCTGATGGAAGTGAAGTCGCGCATGCTGGCTCCCAAGCCGGAGGTTGACGAGTCGGCTCCCGATGCGCCGGTCGCCTCTGTCGCCGCCGCCGAAGACCCCCGCGCCGACCTCGTCCGTCAGCTCCTGGCGTACAAGAAGTTCCGCGACGCCGCCACCGCGCTCGAAGACCGCATGGTGCAGTGGGAGTCCCGCCTCCCTGGCGCTGCCGCGGCCATTCCCGATGCTCCCGCGGCGCAGGTGGACGAAGACGCCGCCGTTGAAATTGACGACCTCGACCTGATCGATCTCGTCGAGGCCTTCGCCAAGATCATCGAGACCGTCGACCTCTCGCGCGTCGGCGAGCACACCGTCAAGGACGACGAGACCCCGATCGAGATCCACGCAGAGGACATCCTCGATCGTCTCACCCGCGACGGCGAGGACCTGTCGGCCCCGACCATCGACGGCGCTGCGGGCCCGACGCTCCGCGGCCTCAACCTCCGCCGCATGTTTGTCGGCCGTACCAAGCCCGAGGCGGTCGGCCTCTTCATGGCGATGCTCGAGCTGATGAAGCAGCAGAAGGTTGTCGCCTGGCAAGACCCGGCGGTGCAGGGCGTCGAAGGGATCTACCTGGCGCTGCGCCCGGCCACCCCGACCGCGTAAGGCAAAAGAGAAAACCCCCGTCATCAATGTCATTTCTGACGCTGTTTCAGGGGGTCTTCCAATGCCCCTTCAAGTTCCTTGCGGTTCTCGTGGGGCACTCGTTGTTTGCTGCCGCTGCGTAAACGCAACGTGAAGCGAACGAAAAAATTCACCACGGAGAGCACGGATGGCCAGGGACAAAAGTGCGAAAGGGGAAGGGCCGCTGATTGACGCAGATCACGCTGATCAAGACAGGAAAAGCCAGCCTCAGATTTCACGGATCGACACGGATTGGATCAAGACACGGAGAGTTTGAAACCCTTTCCCTGCCTTGATCCGTGTTTATCCGTGGCTCGTCTTCCGTCTTGATCAGCGTGATCTGCGTCAATCAGCGGCCCTCCGCCCCTCCGTGCTCTCCGTGGTGAACTCCTCTAAGCTCGTGCATGAGCGAGAAGGTTCGATATCGGGTGACGCTTCTGCGGGCGGGCAGGCTCCTCCTTGACGCCGGCTGCATGCTCGGCCTGATCCCCAAGGTGGTCTGGTCCAAGCAGATCCCCATCGACGACCGCAATCGGATGACCCTCTCGCACAACTGTCTGTTGCTGGAGCGGATCGACGACGTCATCCCGGGCGGCAGGCTTCCCTCGCCGAAGCTCGTCCTGATCGAAGCAGGCACGGGTGAAAAGCTCGACGAGAAGAGCCGCTCGATCTTCGGCCTCGACGGCCGCACAGTGCTGAGCGCCCTCGATGAGGTTCACTGCAAGCACCAGGACATCGGCGCCGCTATCCCGACGCACCTGCACTTCGACCACGTCGGCGGCCTCACCCGCCTCGCCCGCGCCGGTGAGAAGCCCGACTGGACCGGCCCCGCTCAGTCGATGGGAGCCCCGCGCGGCGACTATTCCGTCGTTCGCTCCTTCCCCAACGCGCAGGTCATCGTGCAGAAGCGCGAGTGGCACGACGCCCTCGCCAATACCAGCGTGATGACCAAGACCTATTTCCCCGACAACATCGAGCCGCTGCGTGAAAACCTTCGCCTGGTCGAGTCACCGGCGCCGTTCCCACCGGGCGTCACCCCGCATCGCGACACCAGCCCGCTCCCCCTCGAAGCCCGCCAGACGGAGGTCCTCCCGGGCGTCTTCGTCTTCCTCGCCCCCGGCCACACCTGGGGCCAGCAGGCCGTCCGCTTCACCGATGAGCGCGGCCGCACCGTCGTCTACGTCCCCGATGTCCTCCCCAGCCGCTACCACGTCGGCGCCGCGTACAGCCTTGCCTACGACGTCGAGCCTTACACCAGCATGCTCACCAAGTCGTGGCTCCTCGCTGAGGCTGCCGACCGTGGCTGGATCCTGGCGCTTGACCATGAGGCGGGCCATCCGTTCTTCAGCGTGAAACGTAATGACAGTGGATGGTTCGAGTTGATCGAAGCCTAATGAGCAGGTTGATAACCATCGGCTTTGGCGCCGCAGCGTATGTAAGAACGCCGGCTTGAAAGCCGCCGCGGCGCCGGTGAGTGCCGCGACGGTCGATGCTGGTCAGTTGCAAACAAAGATCTGTACGCCGTCGGCTGTGCCGATGAAGCGGTACTCGTTGAGCCGCTCCGGCCCGTCGCGTCCGCCGTTGGAGGTGAAGCTGCCGGAGATGTTCAGACGCAGCCGCTCGCCCGTGGCGATGTCGGTGCGCACACCCTCGAAGATGATCTCGGTGCCCAGCCGCCAGTACGTCGGGTCGGCGTCCTTGACGAACTGGATGTCGAGACAGCTCTCGCACCGGGCGATCGGCACCTCGGTGTGGCACGCCGGCACGCGGTCGGCGCCGGAGCCGATCAGACCGATGATCTTGCCGCTATACACGGGACCGCTGTTCATCCTGTAGGTCGCCTCGCCGTCGATCGTGCCGCGGAAACGGCACGGCTCCTGCTGACGCAGCACCACGCTCACGCGTGCGTCAAACCGGCCGTCGGTCTCGTTGCGGAACTCGTCGCACAGGCCTCGTTCTGACTCCGGCGTCGTTGAGCAGGTGAGATTGCTCGACGCGAGGTACAGGTCGAACTTGGCGTCGTTGAGGTGATACGTCCGGCACGGGAGCGGACCCGCGTCGCACCCAGTGAAGTACTGGCTCTCACCCTTGAGTCGCCCTTCGCAGGCGTCCTTGCTCATCCCGTAGATGCAGTCGCGCGCCTCCGCCGCGGCCGCCGGCTTTTCGGCCGACGCCGCCACCGCTGCCACCGCCGGAGCCGTTGCCGCCGGAGTGGGGCTGCTGGGCGCTGGCTTGCCGCCCTTCCCGTTCACGGCCAGGCCGGCGCTGACGCCGAGCGTCGCGACCGCTGCCAGGCCGGCGACCGTAGCCCATCCTCTGTTGAACTTCGTCATGGCAAACTCCTTGTGGCTGTTGCGCAGACGCGGAAACGAAACACACGCCCCGTGAGCCGCGTCTCGCTGCGGCTGAGTGCCGCTTGATTCGCAAAGTAACCGAGAAGGAACGCAACGCAAGAAAATTCCGTAGGTAATTCAAGCAATTGTTGTTTTGAGAAAGCATCTCTCATTCTGAGAGCAAGAACGCGAATGGTCGATACAAGAGATTTGTGTGTGGTATCAGCGTCTTAACACGTGTTGTTTTTACGCAACACGTGTTGTCTGAAGCCTTGCCATCTTGCTGGTCATGGGGCGCCCGTACGGCCGACAGGGGCGCGGCAATCGCGGCCGGCTTGCGCCAGCCATCCCAGAACGCCCTCGGCAACCAGTCCCGGCAAGCCAGTACACTGCGGCATGAAATCCGTACCCGCCATCTTCGCCGTGATCCTCTCCCTGCACGCGGCCGCCGCCCAGCAGCCCGCCCGGTCCGTGCCCGCCGTTCCGCTGATCACGTTCGATCCCTATATCAGCGTCTGGTCGATGCGAGACAAGCTCACCGACGACTGGCCTCGCCACTGGTCCGGTTCAGTCATGGGCATGTCCGGCTTGGTCTGGGTCGACGGCAAGTGCTACCGCTGGTGCGGGCCGATGCCGCAGGGGGTGCCCGCGGCGAGCCAGGAGAGCGTTCAGGTCGGACTCACGAGCACGCACTACACCTTCAAAGCAGGTGGCGTGACGCTCGCCGTGGACTTCGCCTCGCACGTCTGGCTCGGCGGCAACAATCCGGGCTCATTCCCGACAGTCGCGGACGTCAACTTTCTGGCCAAGTCTGACGACGGCAAGGAGCACCAGGTCCACGTATACATCGATGTCACCGGCGAATGGTGCACCAGCGATTCAAACGACGCGGTGACCTGGTCGCGCCACAAGATCAGCGGCGCCGACGTGCTCAGCATGTCGAAGGTTGACCAACCCGTGCTCGAGCACGCCGGCGATCAACGCAAGATCGACTGGGGACGCCTCTACCTCGTCGGCGGCTCCCAAACCGTCGTTGCGGGTCACAACGCAGCTCGCGCCACCTTTGCAAAGAGCGGTCAGCTCCCCGAGAGCGACGATCTTCGCTCTCCTCGCCCCGCCAGCGATGACTGGCCCGTCCTCGCCGCGGCCGTGGATCTCGGCAAGCTCGCAGCCAACGGAACGGAAACGCACATCCTCATCGGCTACGACGAGGGTGAGTCGATCGAGCTCTTCGGGCGTCATCTCAAGCCCCTCTGGGCCGCAAAGGCGGAAACAGGGCTGGCCGAATCGTTCCGCATTGCCGGCGCCGGGACCGCCGGAAAAGCGACTGAGTTCCAGCCCGGGCGAAAAGAGCTCACTGCCGGCGGCGATTTCGTGCTGAACACGACCATGCGTTTCGGTGACCGTTACGCAGGCCTCCTCACCCTCGCGTACCGGCAGGTCGTCGCCGGCCACGGCATCGCGGCCGACTGGGACGGCACGCCTCTGATGTTCGCCAAAGAAAACAGCTCCAACGGCTGCATCTCAACAGTCGACGTGATCTATCCGGCCTGTCCCTTCTTCCTCTATCACTGCCCGGAACTGCTCCGCGCCCAGCTCCGCCCGCTGATGCAGTACTCTGCCAGTCCGCGCTGGAAGTTCCCCTTCGCGCCTCACGACCTTGGCCAGTACCCCAAGGCCAACGGCCAGGTTTACGGCGGCGGCGAACGCACCGAAGACGACCAGATGCCCGTCGAAGAGACCGGCAACATGCTCATCATGCTTGCGGCCCTTGCGAAGGTTGAGCCCAAAGAAGGCGTTGCGTTCTGCGAGCCCTACTGGCCGATGCTCGAGAAGTGGGCCGGCTACCTCAAGCAGCACGGCCTCGATCCCGCCAACCAGCTCTGCACCGACGATTTCGCCGGCCACCTCGCTCGCAACTCCAATCTGTCAGCCAAAACCGTCGTCGCCCTCGCCGCCTACGCGCAGCTTCTCGGCGCGGCGGGCAAGCAAGCCGAATCGCAGCAATGGCGCACCACGGCCGAAGACTTCGCCAAGCGTTGGACCGAATTGAACAAAGCCGACGCCCCCAACAACCCTGCTACTCCGCTGGTCTTCGGCGAAAAGGGCAAAGACACCTGGAGCCAGAAGTACAACCTCATCTGGGACCGGGCGCTCGGCCTGAAGCTCTTTCCCCAGGACTTCTACGAGCACGAGATGGCCTTCTACCGCACGAAGATGAACAAGTACGGCCTCCCCCTCGACAGCCGCCGCGCATACACCAAGCTCGACTGGACGTCGTGGACCGCCTGTCTCACCGGCAAACGCGACGACTTCGACGCGATCATGGCGCCCACGCTCGACTGGGCGAACGCTTCACCGCCCCCCTCGCGTGTCGCGCTGAGCGACTGGTACGACACCAACAACGGCCGTTACGAGGGCTTCACCGCCCGCACCGTCGTCGGCGGCCTCTGGATGCCGCTGCTGATCGACAAGCTCAATATCGGCAAATAGCTCAGAGCCGAACGGGTAAAGCGCAGGTGGCAGACCATAAGAGCCGAGGGCCGTAGGGCCCCGGCTCTCTGTGCGCCCATTGCGTGCACTCGCCGACGCCCGCCGGCTCCTCACGGGCTCGGCTCTTATGCCAAATCGCGAACGGCCGCGCCAGCGAGGGAACGCGATCCCCCGCCGGCACGCCAGTTCGCAGGCTCACCCTGAGCACGGAGTACAGAAAACACCGGCCGGTCACACCACCGGCCGAACGCACACCTCAACCCGCCGTCTTCGGCCCCGTCCCCTGCGGCGTCCGCGATCCGCGGATCACCATTGCGCGATGCATCGCCGCGCGGCCTTCGTCGTCGGCCGCGCGATCACCTTTTCCCGGCGTGCCGGGCTTTCCTTTCGTCTCGCGACGCTGACGCAGCGCGTCAACCTCGATTGCCAGCTTGATCGCGACCCGCGCCGTGCCCGCCTCGCGGTTGCTCCGGCCGACCGCCTGCGCCACAAGCTCCGCCAACCGGCCCGCGGCACGGCGGCGAGCGAACCGCTCACGCGCCTCATCGCTCGGCGGTGACGGGGGGAGAACAAACGGGTAGGGCCCGTTGTTCGACTCAGAACGATTCATGCGCTCCTGCATAAAGACCGCCTCCTTGCGTCTTGCCCGCGACTCTCCGCGCGGCAAACACCCTCGGTACGTGTGCGACGTCCGCACACGAACCGTCAAGCAGCGAAGAGCGTTCGCTGGCTCGTGAAAAACAAAACGCCGATGTGGTGTAGGGGGCCTCCGGCCCTTCGTGTCACCGCGGATCATCCGCCGTGTGCAGCGAGTCTGCCTTCGACACTCGCCGCGAAGATGAGATTAACATGAATATCGCGCTCATCAAGCAAACCCAGCCTCTCAGAGCGCACTGAACGCAGAACTGGGCGATTGCACTACCGCGCTTCTCACTCTCACTCCACCGATCGTGCACACGCGCGTGTGCTAAACCGGAGCTCATGAGAACAAGTTTGCCCAGCCTTTCAGGAACCCGCCTTATTTCTTCTTTCCACCTGGCAGAACGCCCTTGAGCGCATCGCCGACGCCCTTCGCCGCGTCATCCACGCCCTTCTTCACATCGCCTTCGATCTTCTTGCCTATTTCCTCAACGCTCCCCTTCGCGTTGGCGACGATCGACATTCCGCCCTTGGTGAGCGAGTCGATGTTGGTCAGCGATGACAGCTTTCCTTGCAGATCTCCCAGCAGATCGCCGGGGATCAGCCCGCCGCCTTTCTCCGCAGCCGCCTGAAGCACCGCCTTCACCACGATCGCTGACAACTGCGACATCGTCACGCCGCCGGGCTGCCCGATCTCCTTGAGTTCGATCCGATCGATCGGCACGGTCACCTTCGTTGCGCTCGCAACCGTGTCGCCGACGCTACCGGGAATGTTCGGCAGGCCCGAGGTCAGGTCGACGTGCACCGTGATGTTGGTCAACTTCAACTCATGGATGATGAACTTCTTTTCGTCACCCGACGATGGCGCGGGCTTTGAGTCGCCGCCACCTCCCCCGCCCCCCGTCACCTTCTTGAGGTTGTCCAGGATCGCGCCGTAGTTGGTCGTGCCCGCCTTCCGCTCCAGGTATGCGTCCAGTCCGTCGAGAGTGAACGATGAGATCTCCACCGTCGGCTGGCGGATCGTCGACAGCGACACCGCCGTTGCCCCCTTGTTCAGGCTGAAGAAGTGGGGGGAGCTGAACTTGTCCGCTCCTCCGGGGTTGGCGATCTTCAGGCCGCTAAGGGAAAACTCCCCCTTGAACACCCCGACGCTTACGCTCGAGACGCTGGTCTGCGTCCCCAAGGCATACGTGCCCCCCTTCTCGATCGCCGACTTGGCGATCGAATCGATCGACATGAAGACGATCACCACCCCGATGACCACCAGCACCACCAGCCCGACGACGAGATAGATGAGCTTCTTGATCATGCCTAATGGTACCGAAAATCGACCGTTGCGACGGCCGGTTCGGCAAATGGTCAGATCAGCGAGGGGGTCACCCGGGTTTCATTTGGCAATCCGCGCGTGTCCCCATACCCTCGCCAGCGTTGTCGGACACCCCTTCCATCCCCTCACCAGCGTCCCCGGAGCCCACACCCCCCGCTCCCTCCCCGGTCGCATCGCGCAGCGCAAGCTCATCGACCGCTTCGAGGACGTCATCTCGCGAGCCACCGCCAAGTACGCCTGGGCTCACAAGCTCGCCAGCATGATCTGGCTCCCCTACGCCTTCCGCTCCGGCATCAAGATCAAGCAGCTCGACGACAAGTCTTTCGGCGCGGTCCTCCCGTTCCGCCGCTTCAACCGCAACTGGTACAACGCCATGGCCGGCGCCTCACTCCTGGCCAACAGCGAGATCGTCGGCGGCACCTACATCCACGGCCGCAGCGGCGGTGATTACACCGTCGTCTGCAAAGAGCTCAAGTACCGCTTCCTCCGCCCCTGCTACGGCCCGGCGATCTACCGCATCACCCCGGTGCAGGACCTCGATGCCCTTCTCAAGACCGGCGACGAGTTCAACTTCGACATCGAGATCGAGATCGTCCAGCAACTTCCCACTCGCGGCCTAGGCAAGACGATCCGCGTCGGTAAGTGCACCGCGACGTTCCACATCACGCCCAAGGCCCTGCACGAAGCCCGCGCCCGCCGCCGCGCCGCCGCCGGCAAAGACCTCCCCGCCGGTGCGACCGATAAGCCCGAATAACCGCCCGCTCTCGTCGCTCCCCTCATCAGGTAAACCCCTTGCGAACCCGCAAGGTCGGAGGTAGTCTGTTCACACAACAGGTGCTCGCAGCCAAACGGCCGAGCCCTCCCCAGGAGAGAGAGATGAACCGCATCGCGATCCGTTGTTCGTTCACCGCACTGGCTGCGTTGGCCGCAATGACCTGCGCCAATCGCGCCGTACTCGCGCAAACATGGACCGAGCTCGGCGACGCGGGCCAGAACGGCGTCGCTGCGGCCCAGAACACCGTCGGCTCCGGCCCGCTCACGCAGATCCAAGGGGTGCTCACTGGCTTCAGCGACGTCGACGTCTTTTGTATCGAGGTGACCGACCACACCACGTTCCGCGCATTTGTCGGCGGCTTCGGCGGTGACTCGATGCTCTGGCTCTTTAACCCCAGCGGCACGCTGCAGGTCTGGAACGACAACGCCTCCGTTTTTGCCCAGGAAGGCGACATCGGCGAGCAGGGCGTCTTCAGCAACGGCATCTACTACCTGGCTATCAGCAACTACAACCTGCAGCCGCGCGATGCCGCGAACACCTCGCTCACCCTCACGACCCTGTGGCCCGGCCCGCAGTACCAACAGCGCCAGGGAACCACGGGCACTCTCGACCACTGGACAGCCCTGAACTCAGGCCCGCCCATGGAGTCCTATCGCATCGCGCTGATCAGCGCCGCGTTCGCCCCTGCACCGGGCGCCGGCGCTGCGCCAGTGCTCGGCGGCTTGGCCGCTGTCCGACGCCCGCGGCGCCGCTGAGCCGTCGTTACCGCGCCGCCCGCTGCGCCCACGTCGGGCGGGCGAACGCACGCGAGCCCGGCCGCGCCAGCTCGATCGCGACCGACTCGTCGGCGAGTCTATCGAGAGCCTCGCCCGCGACCCGCTGCGCGGCCTCGAACAGCACCCGCTCCTCCCAGCGGATGTGCAGCCGCAGCAAACGCCCAAGCTCCACCACCGCGTGCGAGTTGAGCGCGAACTCTGCCGGGTTCTTGCGCATCTCGTTCCGAGCAGGCGGATCGCGCCGTGGTCCAGCAGAAGCTTGGTCTTCAGCTCCGTCGGCAGCGCCAGCGGCAGGAGGAGTCGCTCCTCATCTTCAAAGTGCCCCTGGATCTCCTCGCGCCATGCGCGTGCGAACGACTCCGCTGCCGTCTGCCGCGCTTCGACGCTCGAGGCCGACTCAAGCAGCCGCGCGACCACAAGCCCACCCATGTGCTCACGCGACAAAGGTCGCAGCGATGCGTGCCGGGCGAGAGGGCCAAAGCCGCCGGGACTAAAAGTGGACATAAAGATATAATAGTCCTAAAGTGAGTCGTTGACCAGATACGGAGACCGCGCGTGACGCACACCCGCCGCTACTTCGACAACGCCGCCACCAGCTATCCCAAGCCTCCCGCAGTCGCTTGCGCCGTTCAGAACTACATGACGCGCCTCGGCGCCCCCGCCCGCGGCTCATACCGCGAGGCCCTCCGCGCGGGCGAGATCGTCGAACGCTGTCGGGATCGCATCAACACACTCATCAACGCCGGTGGGCCGCAGCGTGTCGTTTTCTGCAGCAACGCCACCGATGCTCTGAACCTCGCGATCAAGGGCGTGCTCCGTGCCGCCCTCACCACGCGCAAAGGACCGGTCCGCGTCGTCACGACCACCACCGAGCACAACTCCGTCCTCCGCCCCCTCAAGACCGTCGCCGCCGAGCACACGCGCCTCTCGATCGACTACGTCCCCTGCGACCCGCTCACCGGCATGGTCGATGCCGGCGCCGTCCTCCGCGCCGTCCAACGCACCTCGCCGGATCTGCTGGTCGTCTGCCACGCCAGCAACGTCACCGGCGCGATCCAGCCCGTTGAGGAGATCGGTGTCGCCGTCAAGTCGTCACGCCCGGGCACGATCTACCTCATCGACGCGGCCCAATCGATCGGGCGCGTCCCCATCGACATGCGACGCTGCTGCGCCGACATGCTCGCCTTCCCCGGCCACAAGGCTCTCCTGGGCCCGCAGGGCACCGGCGGCCTCGCCTTCGCCGAGGGTGCTGAACGCTCCATTCCCACGCTGAAAGAGGGCGGCACCGGTGCACGCTCAGAACTCGAGTTTCACCCGCAGGAACTCCCTGAGAAGTTCGAGCCCGGTTCGCACAACGTCGCGGGCATCGCCGGCCTCCTCGCCGCGATGGAATGGCTCGTCGCCCAGAAGCAAGGCACAGCAACTGGCGTCGACGCGATCCGCTTTCGCGAGCTCCGCCTTATCGAACGCCTGATCGACGGCCTCTCGCAGATCGGCGGCCTCACCCTCTTTGGTCCGCGTGACGCCGCCAAACGCATCGGCGTCTTCAGCTTCACACACCGCACCGTTCCGCCGCAGGAGATCGCCCGCCGCCTCGAGTGCGACCACGGCATCGTCGCTCGCGCCGGCCTCCACTGCGCCCCGCTCATGCATACCGCGATCGGGACCTATCGCCCCGTGCGCAGGACGGCGCGGTCCGCCTCAGCCTCGGCCCGTTCCTCTCGCTCGCAGACGCAGCCGCGGCCGTCACCGCAGTCAAGAGCGCCTGCAACTCGGTGCGAGTGTCCTCGGTCCCGTCGACCAAGCCCGCAGCTGCTGGCAAAAAGGCAAAACGCCGCATCCAGGCGGCGATGTCTACGTGAACGGCACGTCAACAGCGACGTCGATCGGCAACGCCGCGACGTTTACACCCGCTGGAAAACCGTCTGCGTCCGCAGCACCAGCCCCCCCAGCGGGAACATGTGCGTGCTCTGTGCGTGCATCTCGTCGTCGAACCGCTGCAGCTCCAGCATCGACAGGCACTTGAGCGGCATCCCATCCTTGCCCGACATCGGCAGCGTCCACACGTGCAGCAGCGCGTCGACTTCCTTCGCAAGTTCGACCATCTCGCGATAGGTCGTCGCGTAGATCGACGGCGGCAGCGACTCGGTCTGCACGCTGGTGGTATAAAGCACGCACGCCTCGGTGAACAGCTCTTCGTGATCCTTCTCGCCAACCGCCGGCACGCTGAACGCCACGCCGCTGGTCGGCAGGCCCGCGTCCTTGTCGGTTACAAGCTCGCAGAAGCAGTGCGTCTTGGTTTGGTATCGCAGCATGTGCCCAAGGGGCGTCAGCCACGCCTCAAACTCGGCCGCTCCGGAGACCCGCGATGCGCCCGTCCCCAATCCCTTGAGCTGCACCGTCCGCCGGCCCTTCATCTGCACCAGTTCCGGGTGCAGCGGCCGCGTGTACAGGATGAGCGAATGCACCGGCGTCGCGATCGAAGCCGCGCCATGTCCCGTCATGCCGCCCATGCTCCCCTTCACACCCGCCGCGGCGGGCTCGCGCACTTCAGTGCCTGGGTGACGCGCAGGATTGGGGAAGGGGGACGAACTATGGGACGAGGACGAGGTATGCATCGGCGAAGTCCTTTCGCACTCAGCGATCGACGGGGTGCTTGACACGCGCTGCTCCATGCTCATTTCCTCGACAACCACCCAGAGTCAGGGGCTGACCGTCGAGCGAGCAGGTGGGCACACGTCGCGTGTTATCCAGCCGCTCCTCTACATCGGCGTGCTCTCGGCTCTGAGAGCAACCGTCGGTCGGAGCGGCAAACTAGCGGCGATTGGCCTCCACGGGAAGATGAAAAACAACATATCCCTTAACCCATCTTCACGCAAGACTCTGATCCACAATCTGTTGTGGGTTTGTCGGTTGATGTGCACAACCTACAGTAGTTTTGCGGATCATTCGACACACGAATAAGGGTCCCGCCCCTTTCCACACTCACTACCACCCAGACTTTGGCCCCTCAAGACGCACCCGACCGATCTTGTCTCCATGTCCACTCTCGCGCGAAGGGTCTGGCCCCTCCGCTTCATCGGCACCCGTTCGGCCATTGCCGTCCTCGGCGATGCGCTCTGCGCCGCCGGTGACGACGAAGTCGCGCAGATCGCCGACCGACTTATCGCCGCCGCCCGTAAACGCCCCGACTCCCTCGCCGTCCCGCACCTGGTTGCCCGCTGGTCGCTGCTCACCGATGCGCAGCGCGGCGAGCTGCTCATGCTGATCGGCGGCGACTGGCCCCAGCTCGCCGACTATCTCTCAAAGGACGCCGATCCCCGCGCCTGCGCCGCCGTCGCCCGCGCCGTTGCCGGTGCTGCGGGCCGCGCCGCCCTGGCCGCTCCTTCAGTCGTCCACCTCCTCGCCGATGCAGACGAGTCTGTCGCGCAGGAGGCCGAGCGCACCCTCACCGCGCTGATGTGCGGCCTCGCCGACCGCACGCTCGACGCCGCGGCACAGGCCGCCGCTCGCTCTGCCGCCGACGCGACCATCGAGACCTTCGACCGCCACCGCCGGACGGGCGCGCTCCGCGCCGCGATCCAGCACGGCCTGGTCTCCCGCTCACCCTCCGCCGCGGGCAAGTGGATCGAAGACCCCGACCATCCCGCCCACATGGTCGTCCGCGGCCTCATCCGCACCAGCACCGACCCCGCCATGCGCTCCTGCGCGTGGTTATGGCTCAAGCACCCCTCGCTCGCAACCGCCTGCGCGGAGCGCCTCACCAAGGCCGACTCGCTGGCCGAGCAGTCGGTTGTTCTCGAGAAGTCCCACCTGGCCCTCAACCCGCGCCGCGCTGCGGGGCTCGCTGCTTCAAACCGCGTGCAGGAGCGTGACTTCGCTGGAGCGCTCCCCCGCCTCACGCAGTTCGACGACCTCAGCATCGCCGCCCGCCGCGGCCTCGCCCGCTGGCTCGAAGCGCTCCCCATCGGCGCCCGCCTCCGCGACGCAGCATCCGCGGTCCTGCTCACCGACCCCGACCCCGCCGTGCGTCAGTCGCTGGTAATCGCGGCGGCCAGCGGGCCCGTCGCTCCCGCCTGCCTGCTGGATCTGGTCTTCGATGAGCATCCTGCCGTCGCCTCGTCCTCCGCTGACGCCGTGCTTGCCCGTGCGGGCGCCGATGCCCTGACCGCCGACCAGCGCGAACGCCTCACCGCAGTGCTCACCCGCAGCGGGCACGACTCGCTCCGCCACCTCGCCGCGCAGGTTGCACAGCGCCCCGGTGGTCAGGCCCGCGCAGGGCGCTCGCCGATGCCGACCGCCTCACCGCCCGGTTCGCAAGTGAAGGGCCCGACACCGTCTCAGCCCGCGCAGTCGCCAGTGCCGTTGCGGCGCTCACGGCGCCTTCGCCTCAGGCTGCATCCGATCAGGCGGCCGAGCGCATCCTCCTCCGTGCCGCCGAACTCCCCGACGCCCGCGTCCGCGCCAACGCCATCGAAGGCCTGCTCCGCCGCGCTCGCACGCGTCCCACGGCGCAGGCCGATGAGAACCGCCCGATCGTCGAGCTGATCCTCGACCGCGCCACCGATCAGCACCACCGCATCCGCGCCAACGCCGCTCGCGCCCTGCTGGTCTGCGGCTGGGCCGGCGTGCTCAACCAGGGCGTCGAGCGCAAGCCCGACCCCACCCTCGTCGCCGCCGGCTCGCGCACCCTCAACGCTCTGCTCGCCGACGCCCGCACCATGCACCGCGTCGCCGGCCTCTGGCTGGCCCACCGTCTTGGCGACGCCGTCATCCGCGATGGTGGTGAGGACGCAGGTGCTCAGTTGCTCGACCGTGTCAACCACGCCGCGCAACGCGCCATCGATCCGATGGAACGCCGCTGGGCCGACCGCGCCCGTCGCCGCATCGAGTCCACCGTCCGCGATCGCTGGTCGCAGCGAGCCCAAGCCCTTCAGGAGGCCGCGGCGTGATCACCCTTCTCATGCAGGTTGAGCCTGTCCGCCTCGTCTCGGCAAGCCACTCCAGCGCCCCGTGGCCCGTCGGCTACACCATGACCGTCTGGGGCGTCGCCCTTGGTGTCGTCACGCTCACCGCCGTGATCGTGGCCACCTGGATGCGCCTCTCCCCGCACGCCCGCGCGGCGCTCGCGCAGGCCGCGGCGCTCCGTCTTTCGCCGCTGGAGTTGCTCGCCGTCCGCTCCGCGGCCCGGGCGGGCGGCCTGCACACCTCTTCGCTTCTCATCGCCCGCGGCGCGATGGAAACCGCCGCCGGCGCCGCCGCCGACAGCAACGCCTCTCCCGCGACCATGCGTCGGCTGGCCAGCGTTGCGCGTCGCCTGTACAGCGCTGACCGGTAACCACGCCGCCAGCGGACCGCCAGCCCGTACTCAATCCGCTGCCGCCCCCCTCGCCGTGAGGCCTAGCCGCCTGTCTGGTTGGTGGCACCCTACTTAGGTGTGAGTATGAATGAAGGCCCTTTCACGCTCTCTCGATAGTCAGCGACCGACGTGATGGCATTCGCCACACCCCTCGTCGGCCCTCGGGCTTCTTCATATGTCGACTTGGAACAGACTCGGAACATTCGCCGCGGTCACCGGCTCGCTGCTCGCTGCAGCAGGGGTGTGGACTGCGCTCCGCCCGGTGGAAGACGACGAATCCACCGAATCGGCCGCGATGGAAGAGCTCCTCCATATCGGCGAAACGATGCGTTCCGACGTCGCGCGCGTCGTGCGCCCCGCCATCGAGCGCACCCACAAGGTCGCCGCCGACCGTGGCACGATCGCCGCGCTCTGCGCCGGCACGCTCAAGGCGCTTACCGAAGCCGCCGACCGCGGCGTTCTCGACGCCACCGAGATCGACGCGCTCGCTCTGTTCGACGGTGAGGGACGCATCGTCGCGATCAACGACGTTTACGCCGACGGCAAACCGATCGCACCTGAGCGCGTCGCCCGCATCATGGGCATGAGCTTCGACCAGCGCGACATCATCCAGTCGTGCGTAAAGAACGACGCCGCGGACGACGTCCTCGAGTTCCAGACCCACTGCGACATCACGCCCGCCTTCTTCGACTCCAGCGGCCTCTCGATCGCCTGCTCGGTCCCGGTGTTCGACCCCGTCAGCAAGCAGCGGATCGGCGTCGCCAGCGCCCGCCTCAAGTTCGACCGCCTGACCGAACTCCTTCGCCACCACGCGCTGCAGACCGCCGGCGGGACCGTCCACTTTGTCACTGACGAAGGCGGCTACTTCTCCGAGAGCATCAACGGCGGACGCGAGCGACCCCCGATTCCCCAGCACGATTTGGCCGCCATGGTCAACACCGGCAACGCCGGCCGCTCCATCACCCGCTGGAACGACAAGCTGGTCGCCGTCTTCCCGCTCCAGGGGTTCAGCACCCTCGCCGGCGGCGGCATCCATGTCGCTCTTACCGCTCCCAAGACCTGGGTGACGGCCGAGGTCCGTCAGCGTCAGCTCGCTCAAGGCGGCCTGATCGCCGGCGCAGGCCTGCTCTGCCTGCTCGTCGCTGCGCTGACTCGCACGGTCAAGGTGGACCGTGACCGCCGCGAAGCCGCCGACGTCCTCAAAGAAGCCGCCGAGGCCGCCAACCGCTCAAAAAGCGAGTTCCTCGCCAACATGAGCCACGAGATCCGCACGCCGATGACTGCCATTCTCGGCTTCAGCGAAATGCTCCAGCACGCGGTCAACGATCGCGAGATCCCCAGCGAGCACGCCGAATCGGTGCGGGCCATCCGCGCCAACGGCGAGCACTTGCTCTCGGTGATCAACGACATTCTCGACCTCTCCAAGATCGAGGCCGGCCGCCTCTCGGTCGAAGACGCTTCCTGTTCGGTCTGCACCATCGTCGCCGAGGTCGCCGCCATGATGCGCGTCCGCGCTGCGCAGAAGGGCATCGGCCTCAACGTCCGCTACGTCTTCCCCGTGCCGCGCACGATCAAGAGCGACCCGCTCCGCATCCGCCAGGTCCTCATCAACCTCGTCGGTAACGCCGTCAAGTTCACCGAGCGCGGCGTGATCGACGTCGTCGTCCGCTGCGACGGCGTCGCCCAGGGGAAGCAGATCCTCGCGATCGAAGTGACCGACACCGGCATCGGCCTCTCCTCCAAGCAGATCACCCACCTGTTCCAGCCGTTCAGTCAGGGCGACGGCACCATGGCCCGCCGCTTCGGCGGCACCGGCCTGGGCCTGGCGATCTCGCGCCGCCTCGCCCAGATGCTCGGTGGCGACGTGACGGTGACGAGCCGGTCTGGTGAAGGAAGCACCTTCACGTTCACCCTTGCCACCGGCGACCTCACCGGCATCCCGATGATCGAAGACGCGGAAGAAGCCATTGTCTCCGAACGCGAGACGCCGAACGACGCCCCGGTCTGCCTCTCGGGCCGCGTGCTGTTGGCAGAAGACGGCCCCGACAACCAGCGTCTGCTCTCGCTGCTGCTCACCCGCGCCGGCGCCGAGGTCGTCATCGCCGAGAACGGCCGCGCCGCGATCGAGACGGTCGAAGCCGCCGTTGCCCTCGGGCGTCCCTTCGGCCTCATTCTGATGGACATGCAGATGCCCGAGGTCGACGGCTACACCGCGGCCGCTCGCCTTCGCTCGCAGGGTGTTCAGACCCCGATCGTCGCCCTCACCGCCCACGCGATGAACGACGACCGCAAACGCTGCATCGCCGCCGGCTGCGACGACTACGCCTCCAAGCCGATCGAGCGCCGCAAGCTCCTCACCCTCTGCCACCATTGGCTCACTGCCGCCCCGCATCAGGTCAAAGCCGCGGCCTGAAGCACAAGCCAGCCACGGATTGACACGGATGTGCACGGATCAGAAAGTATCGATCCGTGCACATCCGCGTTGATCCGAGGCTTGTCTTTCACTCAGGCTCACTTTGAACTTGGCCCGAGCAAAGGTCGCTGATACCCTTGCGGCGCAGGCGGTCGGGGTGCAACCCGCCGCCCCGCGTCGGACTCGTGACCAGCGCTCTCACCATCCTGAGCGATCCGCCCCCCGCGGGCACGCCTATCGGCCTCATCGCGGGCGGTGGGAGACTCCCCGTCCTCGTCGCCGAGGGCCTCCGCGCCGGCGGCCACCCTGTGCACGGCCTGGGGCTCGGTGAAGAGTTCGACCCCATGCTGCCGCCGATGTGTGCCAGCTTCCAGCAGGTCGGCATCTTCCGCGTCGGCGGCTGGGGCGGCAAACTCCGCCGGCTCGGCGTGCAGCACGCCATCATGGTCGGGCGCGTCGACAAGGCGCGCCTGATGTTCGACCCGCTCAAGCTGGTCAAGAACATCCCCGATATCCCCACGCTGATGGGGTACTACCGCACGCTCCGCCACGACCGTCGCTCGCACGTGCTCCTGGGCTTCGTCGCCCGCCAGCTCGAGCTCGCCGGTGTGCAGCTCCTCGATTCCACTGCGCCGATCGACAACCACCTCGCCTCCCCCGGCGTGATGACCAGCCGCCAGCCGACCGCCGAGGAACGCATCGACTACCAGTTCGCCTGGCCTCTTCTTGGCGAGCTCTTGCGTCTGGACATCGGCCAGGCCGTCGCCGTCAAGGACCGCGACATCATCGCCGTCGAGGGCATCGAAGGCACCGACCGCATGATTGAACGCACCGGCGTTCTCTGCCGCCGCGGCGGCTGGACGCTCTGCAAAGGCGCCCGCTCAGGCCACGACCGCCGTAGTGACGTGCCGACTGTCGGTGTACAGACCGTAGAGAATCTGGCGGCGGCGGGGGGGACGTGCCTGGCGATCGCCAGCGGCAACGTCATCATGATCGACAAGATCAAGATGCTCGAGACCGCCGACCAGCTCGGCGTCGCCGTCGTCGGCGTTCCCATGGCCGGCCCCGGTGCGCTGGGCGAAGGTCACGGTGCCGCAGGTGGTGTCGGAGGAGTGGGCGGTGGGGGGCACACGCTGGTCAACGGCACATGAGCGACCCCCTCCTCCCCGCAGGCGGCAAGATCCCCTACGTCTCCCGCGGCGGTCTGAAGATGGCCCACGCGCTCGATGAGTTCTCGATCAACCCGACGGGCTGGACCTGCGCCGATTTGGGCTGCTCCACCGGCGGCTTTACCGACTGCCTTCTCCAGCGCGGCGCATCGCGCGTCACCAGCGTCGACACCGGCTATGGCGTCCTCGCCTACAAGCTCCGCGTTGACCCGCGCGTGCATGTGCTAGAGCGTTCCAACGCACTGCACGCAACTCCCACCGAGCAGGTCGACCTCGTCGTCATGGACGTGAGCTGGACCCCCATGCGCCACGCCATTCCCGCCGCGCTCAAGTGGCTCAAGCCTGAAGGAAAGGCACAAGGCGTCATCGCCCTCGTCAAACCACACTACGAACGTTCAAGCAAAGACAAAAACGCCCGCGGCATCCTTACCGAAGAAGAAGCTGCTGCGATCACCGACGAAGTCATCGCCGAGCTTGCCGCGACCCTCCCAGTCACCCTCCGCGCCAAAACCCAATCCCCCATCCGCGGCGGCGGCGGCAAGCACAAAGAAGGCAACCCCGAATGGCTGGTGTGGTTTGGATAAGAGCCCCGTGCTTTCGGGAGCGAAGCGCACGAAAGCCGGAAGTGAAGTAGCCCGCGCAGCGGCATCGACTTTGTTGCATCTCAGCAAGCACAAGCGCGATGCCCGCAGTCAACCACAGACGCTCTCGAATTCACCAGCTCCGCTCCGAGAGTCACAAGGCTCGGCTTTGCGAGCCGAGTGGCACGGCCTCACACCAACCAGCGCCGCCCCGATCTCGCCTCACGCCAGTCGCGGAGCGACGAGACAAAAATAGCCGGGGGCGGAGCTCGCCCTGCGAGCGCAGCCCCGGTGACGTGTACAGGCAAGCTGTACCGCAGCAGCGGTACGACAACCCCTACTCACCGCCGCGACACCTTCTTTTTCGCAGCGGTCTTCTTGGCCCCAACCTTCTTCTTGGCAACGGTCTTCCCAACCCCTGCCTTCTTTACCACCTTCTTCTTTGCTCCAACCTTCTTGCCCACCATCGCCGCCTTCTTCCCCACCTTCTTCTTCGCGACCGGCTTCTTCACAACGCTCTTCTTCGAGACCTTCTTCTCCGCCTTCGAGTTCTCAGCCTTCTTCGGGCTCTCCACCTTCGCAACCTTCGTTGTCGAAACCGCCTTGGCCGGCTTCGCCTTCGGCTCGCTCAGCTTCTCACCCCACCCGCGTGCCTCGCGCTGCACGACGCCCCACAACGACTCCAACAGCGCCCGAGTGCCGACGCGCGTCGCGCCACTGAGAGGCAGCACCACCACCTCGCGCCCAGCTTCAGCTTCGCTCGCAGCTTTCCGACGGCCGCCTCGCGAGCCTCGTCGTTCTCCAGCAGGTCGAGCTTGTTGAGGCAGATCACCTCTTCGCGCTCAGCCAGCGGCGCCGAATACTGCTCAAGCTCCTTGCGGATCGTCCGGTAGTTGTCCGCCGGATCGCTTCCATCGGGCGGCATCACGTCCAGCAGGTGCACCAGCACCTTGGTCCGCTCGATGTGCCGCAGGAAGTCCATCCCCAGTCCCACGCCTTCGCTCGCCCCCTCGATCAGGCCGGGGATATCCGCGATCACCAGCCGCCGCGTCGGGTCAAGCTCAGCCACGCCAAGCTGCGGGCTCAGCGTCGTGAACGGATATGCCCCGATCTTCGGGTTCGCGTGCGTCAGCGCCTTGAGCAGCGTGCTCTTGCCCGCGTTGGGCAGGCCGACCAGACCGACGTGGGCCAGCAGCTTCAGCTCAAGCCGCAGATCGCGGACCTCCCCCTCCTGCCCCGGATGCGCGTACGTCGGCGTCTGGTTGGTCGGGCTCTTGTAGTGCTCGTTGCCGAACCCGCCGTGCCCGCCGCGCGCCGCGACGAACTCGTCATTGGGCGGCATGCCGATGTCGGCAAGCTGTTCGCCCGTCTTGCCGTCGAACACCAGCGTCCCCATCGGCACGCGGATCACAAGGTGCCGCCCGTCCGCCCCGTGCTGCTGCTTCTTGCGGCCGTTCTCGCCGTTCTCAGCCTCCCAGTCCGGCCGGTTACGGAAATCCAGCAGCGTGTTCAGCCCTGGTTCGGCGTGCAGCAGCACATCGCCGCCGCGCCCGCCGTCGCCCCCCGACGGTCCTCCCTTGGGCTCAAACTTCTCGCGGCGGAACGTGACAGCCCCAGCCCCACCCCGGCCGGCGCGAACGGTGATCAATGCAGAGTCGACGAACATGCAGCAGGGTAAAGGGCTGGCGGCCGATAGCAACCGTGATACACTGAAAAGAAGCTTGTGGGCAGATCAAGGGAAGGCAGGAGGGACGAGCCAAGGAGCCGCCCGATGCGCCACACCCTCATCGCCGCAACCGCCTCGGTGATCACGGCCCTCCCTGTCCTGGCCCAGGTCGCCGGTCCCCACGCCAACTACCTCCAGACCCTCACCGACACGAGCGTCTACATGCGTGAAGACTGCCTCGGCCCCTGCGCCTGCGTCCTCCCTCCCGCCAGCGGCCCGCTTACCGGTACGTTCACGATCGTCTACGACCACGCCGACGAGTGGACCGTTTACTACAACGTCGTCGATGTCGACTTCCATTCCGCCACCAGTCGCGAGCCGGTCGTCCACTTCACCGGCACCGGCACGTACGAGATCGGCGGCGACTTCGCCCTCACCCAGCGCCTGATGCTCGACCTCCACCCGGTGAGCGACACCGGCCTCCCGCACTACGTCTTCGACAGCGGCACGCAGATCGTCCACGACTACACCTTCCCTGCCATCAACCTTGTCGCACCGACCGGCGTCGTCTCGTGCACCCGCCGCACGCTCACCATCCACACCACCGCCACGCCCCTCTGCCCGGCCGATGTCGGCAGCCCCGGCGGCCAGAGCGGCCCCGATGGCGCCCTGGACAACAACGACTTCATCGCCTTTATCAACGCATTCTTCAACGCCGACGCAACGGCCGACTTCGGCAGTGCCGGCGGCGTCGCCGGCCCCGACGGCCAGTTCGACAACAACGACTTCATCGCGTTCATCAACGCCTTCTTCAACGGCGCAAACGGCTGCTTATAAGAGCCTTGTGCGCAAGCACAAGCGCGACGCCCGCAATCTCACGGAGTGCGTCTCACCCCACCGCGCCCCGCAGTGAGAGGGGGTGCCACAGACTCGGCTCTGCGAGTCTGTGCGTTGTGCTCAACGAGCACGGCACACGCCAGTCGTCCCCTCACCTGGCCGCGGAGCGGCCACACAAAAATAGCCGTGGGCGCAGCCCACGGAACGCCTGTCATCGCATGCTGCACCGCGTCAGCGGTGCGACAGCCCTCAATCAACACCGCCGTAAACTTTCCACGTGTCTGTCCTCGCAAACAGGAAATCAAGGAAACCCGGCCACAAACACCGGCTCGTCGGCCGGGCGTCGCTCACCCTCAGCCTGCTCATCGCCGCGGCGTGGTTGCTTTCCGGCTGGTTCGGAGCCGGCTTCGACCTGGGTGTAAGCACGGCCGTGCTGCGCGCTCATGTCCAGGACGGCTGCTGCACCCTCATGCTGTTTGACCAGTACCAGGGCTTCCATTCCAATTGGTCGGCGTGGCGAGCAGAGGTCCCCTCAGCACTCAACTACGAACCGGTGCCGTTCTTTCCCCCCGGGCTTCCCAAGTTCTGGAGATGGGAAGCCCGCTGGAGCAACAACTGGACCAGCGCCGCGACGTACGTGCGATTCCCTGTGTGGGCCCCGTCGCTGCTGACGGGCAGTTTCGCCGTCCTGCTCCTCCGCTCCGGCGCTGCCGCGCGGCGGAGAGCATCGACCGGCGAGTGCTCGAAGTGCGGCTATGACCTCGCAGGCCTCGCGGAAGACGCAACCTGCCCCGAATGCGGCCCGGCAAAGACGCAGCCGCAGATCAACGCAGATTGACGCAGATCAAAAGATCAAGGCATCACTGCCTTGATCTGCGCTCATCTGCGTTGATCTGCGGCCAAACTCCTCTGCCTTCCTCTGTGCCCTCTGCGGCCTCTGTGGTCAATCCTGTCTCAAGCAGCCTGCCTGCGATAGTGCCCCTTCGCAAGCTCAGCCGCCAGACGCTCACGATCACCCACGCGCGCCCACCGGTTGAACACCGCGGCCATCTTGATCGGACCCGGCTCGTCTTCGTCCTCGATCCACACCACCGTCGCGAACACGAACACCGCGTTCTCCGCGGCATCCGGATCACCACCCTGGTTCATGGTCGGCAGATTGATCCGCATCGCCACCTGCGTGCCGCGTTCTATGCCGCGGTCGAGCTCAAAGCGGATGCCGCCTTCGCTGATGTCGTAGCTGTGCCCTTCGAGCGTGAACTCGTCCAACTCCAGCGTGCGCACCGCGATGGTGGTGTACATCGCCTCAAGCTCAAAGCGCGGGAACTGGCGACGGTCGGTATTCAGCTTCATAGAAGGCCTCGACTCTGAAGAAAGTTGGGTGCGGACCGACGGACCCCAGGTCTATCGGACGTTCTAGGGACCGACTGAAGCCATCCCCCTTCCCCGGAGGGGAGGGGCAGGGGGTGGGGTGCTTTCATTCCGGGGTGCCACAGACTCCGCCGCTCTGGGCGGAGTCTGCGCTGCGGAACCCTTCGCACGCCCGAACGCAGACTCCTCGCAAAGCCGAGGAGTCTGCGGCAGCCTCCGTACTTCCGACTTCCGCCCTTCCGACTCTCCTTACCCTCCCTCGTGCCCGCCCCGCTCCCAGACGCCGACGCCCTTCTCTGTGAACACTGCGGCTACCCCATCGCGGGCCTCTCGGAAACCACTCCCTGCCCCGAGTGCGCAAAACCGGCCGGTGAGAGCTGGCCTGGCACGCGCCCCGGCAGCCGCTACCAGAACGCGCCCAAGCGACCCGGCCGCTGGTTCTGGTCCACCATCGAGATCCTCCGCGAGCCGCGCGCCGTCTTCCGCCGTGTCCGCATCGAGCCGCGCTCGTCGTGGCCTTTCCTCTTCACCAACCTCATGATCGCCGCCACCGTCGCGGCCGGCGGTTACGTCATCGCGACGCGGAACCTCTGGCTCGACGCGTCGGTCGCCATCTGGATCGGCGTCTTCGGCGGCCTGCTGCTGATGACCTACATCGAGACCCTCGGCCTCCGCTTCTACGCCCGCGCCGCCTCGCGCCGCTGGCGCATCACCCCCGCCGTCGCCTGGACCGTCTGCCATCACGCTTCGGTCGGCTGGATCGTCGGCTCCGCCGCGATGGCCCTGGTCTGGGCCACTGATCCCGCTGGCCGCCTGCTCGAGGCGCAGTGGTTCAACGCGTGGCTCACTCGCTCGTTCAGCGGCCAGACCGTCAACGACTGGTACCTCCCCCTCCGCATCACGCAGATGCTCGCGCCAGTGCTCATCGGCGTGCTCGCCTTCGAAACCCTTGTCTACCTCGGCACCCGCCAGTGCCGCTACGCCAACTCACCCGCCTCCGTTGCGCAGCAAGGGCCCGCATAAGTCCTTCTCCCAGCTTGCTGGGAGAAGGTGGCCGAGGCTTTGCGAGGCCGGATGAGGGTGTCTTGTCCTGCCGCCCTCCGCTCAACACCGCCCCGCATAGCATGCCCACTCGCGTCGTTCCCCCACAACTCGGTCGGGCGAGCCGCGATTTCGGAACGGAGTCCGTGTGGCGGAGTCGGCCCCTCCAATCGAGGTAACGGCAAAGGCAGGCGAGAGTGGGGGCTTCGTCCACGAAACCGCCACCTTCCGCGATGTCTGGCGCAACGTCGAATACCGGCGCGTCATCAGCGCCCAGTTCTTCTCCAACGTCGGCACGTGGATGGAGATGTTCGCCATCTCCATGTTCGTCGCTCAGGCCACCGGTCGGCTCGACGACCAGGGCGGCCTCGGCCTCGTCCAGCAGCTCCCCATCGCGGCCTTGGGCATCATCGGCGGCCTCGCCGCCGACCGCCTCAACCGGCGCGCCCTGCTCGTCTATACGCAGATCCTCGCGGGCATCGTCGCGCTGGGCGTCGCGGCCGTCAGCACGATCCACTTCGACGACGCCCGCACCGCCGTGCACTGGCTTTTCGCCCTCGGGCTGCTCAACGGGTGCGTGCTCGCCTTCAACTTCCCCGCCTGGCAGGTGCTCACACCGCGACTGGTCCCGCGTGAGCAGCTCGGCCGCGCGATCGCCCTCAACGGCATCCTCTTCAACCTCGCGCACGTCATCGGCCCGTTCTTCGCGGGCCTCTTGGTTGCGATGATCGGCCTGCTCCCCGGGCTTGAGCGCTACAGCAGCGCGCCCTGCTTCGTCTTTAACGCCCTCTCGTTCTTCTTCGTCGCCTGGGTCGTCTCCCGCTCGCCCGACGCGCCTGCTCCCCCCAGCAGCGGCGAGCGCGTGCAGGAGCAGCTCCGCGCCGCGTGGCAGTTCATCATCCACAAGCCCGGGCCGCGCGCGGTGCTCATCACGCAGGTGCTCCTCAGCTTCCTCGCTGCGCCGTTGGTGCGCATGCTGACGCTCTTTGTGATCGACGTCTACGGCATCGCCGACAAGCAGAAGTCCGAGACCGCCGGCGGCACCCTGCTCGCGGTCCAAGGCATCGGCGCCGTCATCGGCGGTATCTCCCTCCGTTGGATCCCGCCTTGGTACCCCAAGCACCACTTCATGCCCCTCAGCGTCGCGCTGCTGGGTATGTCGATGACCGTCTTCTCCATCACGACGTCGCTCTGGGTCGGCTACGCGGTGATGCTCGTCTGCGGCTTCTTCTGGATCTGGGCCTTCAACCAGTCGTGGTCGGCCATGCAGATCCTCTCCCCTGACCACATGCGCGGCCGCGTCATGGCCCTCGCCACCGCTTTCGCCTTCGGCGCAACCTCCGTCGGCGCGCTGATCGCCGGCATCGGCGGCGAGAAGCTCAAGACCCTCGGCGTGCTCTCACCCGCCCACGCCACGCAGCTCTCCGTCGGCGGCCTCTCGGCAGTGCTGATGCTCTGCGGCATCTTCATGATGGTCGTTCGCACCCCCGAGGTCGACGGCCTCGACCGCCGCGGCCACAAAACCATCGACCTCGACCTCGCCAACGCCGTCCTCGCCCGCCGCTTCCGCCCAAAGCCCCCCGACCGCGACGAAGGCGACGTCCCCCCCAGCGCATCGCTGCCGTCTTGACGAGGCCCTGGCGCAAGCCTGGGCTGCGCTCAAGTCGACACTTGCGATCTCATTCACTCCAAGAGCGTGCGTACAGCCCAAGCTCGCGCATGGGCCTCGTACCATCCCCCGTGCTCACCATCCGCCCAGCAGACGCACACGACTTCCCCGCCATCGCGGACCTCACCAACATCTACATCACCGGCACCGCCGTCCACTTCGGCTACCAGCCCGCGACGCCCGACGAGCTCCGCGCCGCGTGGGAATCGACGCGCGACCGCTACCCGTTCCTCGTCGCCGAGCTCGACGGCGTGTTCGCCGGCTTCGCCAAGGCCTACCAGTGGCGCTCGCGCGAGGCGTACCAGTGGACCGCCGAGACGGGCATTTACGTGACCTCTGCCGCGCACGGCAAGGGCGTCGGCCGCGAGCTGTACGCGCTGCTGCTCAAACGCCTCCGCACCGCGGGCTTCCACTCCGCCATCGGCGGCGTCACGCTCCCCAACCCTGCCTCCCTCCGCCTGCACCAGAGCCTCGGCTTCGTCCACGTCGGCACGGTGAAGCAGGCCGGCTTCAAGCTCGACGCCTGGCACGACGTCGCGTTCTTTCAAAAGATGCTCGTTGACGGCTGACTTCTCGCGCCGGAAACGAGCGTTTACGCCACGCGCTTGCCGGGGGTGTTCCGTTCCAAGCCCCGCGCCGTCTTCAGGTCCTCAGTCAACCGAACCAGGATCGCGCTGATGCGCCGCGTCTCAGCCCGCGACTGAATCGCCGACAGCAGGTCCTTCGCCAGCTCCTCGAGCGAAGCCGCGGCCTGCGCCGCCTCGGGCGTCGCCCCGGGGATGCACCCCATGTCGATCGGCTCATCAAACTTCACGCCCACATCGTGCACGCTTCCCTTCACGTGCGTGCAGCGAACGACCACGCCGCTCACGCTCGTGACAGGCTCGTGTGTCTCGCTGTTGACGACGGTGAACGAGCAGCGCGTGTCGTTGTGCAGGAAGGTGCCCCACAGCAGCGCCAGGCCGCCGGCCGAAAGATCGCGCACGCACGCCACCTGCGTCTGGCACGTGCCGCCCACCTGGCTCACCTGCGCGATCACACGCACGCCGTCGGGCAGCGCACGCCGGCGATCGGCCCGCTGACGCAGGTTGTCGGCCGTCTCCTCGGCGCGCGTCACCGTCTCAGAGAGCGTCCGCGCAACCTGATCGGGAATGCGCAGCGTGCCCGCACCAAGAGAAGGAGTGCTCGGGTTGGGAGACGAGGAAGGAGGCATCGAAGGAGAGAGGAGGGTCGGCTTGTTGAGCGGGGCCGGGGTGCTGATGAACACTGCCATGGTCGGACATGGATGCGATTTCAATTCGCTTTCGGCTCGTGATTTCCGCATCATCAACCCGTATTGCAGTTCTCAGGTCACTCCTCGTCGCGCACGCTTTGCCGGTTTCCGCACGCCGCAAGAACCGCGTTTCCCGCCGCCGACGTACTCTTTGCCCAGATGCACACCGACGCCTCAGCCCCGATCCCCCCGGTTTCCAAGCCTTCCGACGCGGTTTTGGCGTCGGGGTCTTCCCAGATTCACAGCGCCAGTGGTGTCGGCAAGCGTCGCCCCACGCGCCAGATCATCGTCGGCGACGACCGCGTCGGGTACGTTCGCATCGGCGGCGGTCTATACGACACATCCCCCGCTCCGGTGTCGGTCCAGACCATGACCACGGGGTACACCCACGACGTCGCCGCGTGCGTCGCCGAGATCAATCGCCTCACCGCCGCGGGCGCCGACATCGTGCGCGTCGCCGTTCCCGAGAAGAAAGACACCGCGGCACTCAAAGAGATCCTCCCGCAGGTCCGCGTGCCGATCGTCGCCGACGTCCACTTCCACTTCCAACGCGCGCTCGAAGCCGTCGAAGCCGGCGTCCACAAGATCCGCCTCAACCCCGGCAACATCCAGGACCGCGCCCAGGTCCGCGACGTCATCCAGGCGTGCAAGGCCCGCAAGATCCCCATCCGCGTCGGCGTCAACGAAGGCTCGATCATCGAGCGCAAGGACAAGCAGAAGCGCCTCAAGGAACTCGGCCAGGTCTTCAGCGACTCCAAGCGCGGCTACATGCTCGCGATCATGATCACCAAGCTCGAGGAATACCTCGACATCTTCTACGACGAGGACTTCTACGACGTCTCCATCAGCGCCAAGAGCATGGACGCAGCGACGGTGATCGAGGCCTACACCGAGATCAGCAAGCGCTTCGACCACCCGCTCCACCTCGGCGTCACGCACGCGGGCCCCAAAGAGACCGGCTGCATCCGCTCCGTCGCCGCCCTCGGCACGCTGCTCGCCAACGGCATCGGCGACACCATCCGCATCTCGTACGCCTCCGACGCCGTCTACGAAGTCGAAGACGGCCTCGAACTCCTCTACGCCCTCAGCCTCCGCGAGCGCAAGGGCGTCGACCTCATCGCCTGCCCCACCTGCGGCCGCATCCAGGTCGACCTCATCTCCCTCGTGCAAGACGTCCGCAAGATGGTCTCCACGAAGGTCGAACTCCCCATCAAGCTCGCGGTGATGGGCTGCATCGTCAACGGCCCCGGCGAAGCCGAAGGCGCCGACGTCGCCGTCTTCGCCGGCGACCGCCGCGGCATCATCTACGTGCAGGGCGAGAAGGTCGCCAACGTGCCGGAGGAAGAGATCCTCGACAAGCTCCTCGCCGAATGCCTCGCCTTCCAGGACAAAGTGAAGCGCGGCGAAGCCAAGCTCGGCGAGAAGAAAGTCGACATCATCCCCCCCGACCCGATCGGCGAACTCGGCAGCGGCTGGCAGGCGATCGCGGGCAAGAAGCAGGGTGGGGCTGTGGGCCTGACGATCGGCGGCACATAAGAGCCTTGTGCGCAAGCACAAGAAGCCCTTCTCCCAGCTTGCTGGGAGACCGTGCTTTCGGGAGCGGAGCGCACGAAAGCCGGAAGTGACAAAGCACGCGAAGCGTAAACCACGCCCCCGCGAGGCCGGATGAGGGCGTGGCGCAGGCGACTCACAGACACACTGCGCGGCCCCGCTCTACGCAATCCTGAGCCCCGGAGGGGCAGACGTCGTTAGCCACGGGTGACCGACGCGAAGCGAGGGAGCCCGTGGAAAGTGAAATCACAAACCCCCCTTCCTTGCTGCCGCAGGCAACGGAGGTCGGCGCTTCGCCGACCGGATCAGAGTCCGAGGGCTGGTGAAACCTATTCAACTCCCTGACGAGCCAATGCGCAACGCGCCGCTCTTTTCGCGTCATCAGAGGCAAGGGGATGCGTCATTGTCCCTTTGAGCAGATCAATCCACATATCGAAGTTCGTCGAGGAACTGTTCAAGATCCTGTTGACCATCCACGCGGCCATCCAAGATGGCTTACGCCGCATCGATTCGACAAGGAATCTCTGGTAACTGTCGCCCCAGCTCTCCAGCGTGTGCACAAGCGCACAGGCATACCCAGGTCTTGCCCATCGAGTCGCTCCATCACATCAAACATTGCCGGCGCTGCCATGTCCGGCCTGTTGGCCTCGATGAGCTCTTCGCACAGTTCATCAAGCCGCAGGATGCCGCGCCCGTTCGGATTCGAGTATTCGAAGTCCCACGCCGCAAGAGCGTTCAGGTCATGAAGAACAAGTTCGATTGATCGAGCCATTCATATCCTCCACGCGGATCGCGCTATTCCTTGGGCCACTCCCACCCCGTCAGTCGCCCGAAGAAATCACAGTGCATCCCTTCAGCGAAGTTCACCGGCATCGGTTCGCCGCGGAACGTAAGAGCGACCTCCCTGCACGCGATCCACCACTCCAGCGACACCAGCGCATCATGAAAACTCTCGGTTCGCTCCAACCGAAGCAGCCGCGCCAGCAAACGCCGCTGATCCTCACTCAGCGAAGCGGTCCATTCCGCCACTGCCTTCGCCTCCGGTTCGCCGGGTCCGGCCCCAATCCATGGCACACTACCAAGCTCGATGTTCCTTGCGGAAACAGAACTCGACGACCGCTCGACGAAGTGATCGATGATCGCCTTGTATGCCTCAAGCGGCGTTGACGGTTCTTCGGCTTCCGACATCTTGCCACCTCCGGTCTCAACGAGCCCCGAGCGTAAGCGAGCGGATGCCTTTGACCCCAGCGGGGTCGGATGAAGTAGCCGGGGGTGAAGGCGGTTCCCCGCCGCCACCCCCGGAAAGCAAAGACCAAATCTCCTTCCTTGCTGCCGCAGGCAACGGAGGTCGGCGTTTCGCCGACCGGATCCTTGCATCACCGACAAACCCCTTTCGTGTAACATCCCTAGCCAACCGTCCCGGAGCGCCTTGTGTCCGAAGCGATCACACCCAACAACGAGCCTTCAACCGCCGGCTGGGACGCCATCACCGCCGCCCTCAAATCACACTACCCGTCCCAGCAACCACGCCACTGGGGAACGCTCCTCCACGCCCGAATCGGCGGCAGCAGCTTTCTCGATGGAATCTCGGCGTACCTGCACGAAGGCGGCGACCAACCGCGTCACTGGCACTACATCAGCTTCGGCATGAGCGAGCTTTACGACAAGGAAACGAAGTTCCCCGAAGAGAGCGGCTGGGGATTCGAATTCACCTTCCGGCTCGCAGCACCCGCAGGCGAAACCGAACCGCCCCAATGGCCCCTTTCGCTGCTTGAGAACCTCGCGAGATACGTCAACACATCGGGCAATGCATTCGCTCCCGGCCACTACGTGCCGCTGAACGGCCCCATCTCTCTGGAAGCCCAAACCAAGATCCACGCCGCCTTGTTCACGCTCGATCCCGTGCTCGAAACAATCCAAACACCCAACGGCTCGCTCGGCTTTCTCCAGATCGTCGGCGCAACGATGGACGAGCTGGCCGCCGCGCGAGCATGGAAAACCGAGTCCTTCCTCGGAGTGATGAAGAGCACCAACCCGCTGCTGATCACCGACCTCGCCCGAGACAGCATCCTCACCGATCCGCGCACCGCAGCCGCCGTCGCCGAAGGCACCGCCCGCGACGGCTCGTCATCCGGCTCCAGCTACACCGACACATTCTCATTCAGTGTGCGGAAACGATTCCTGCGTTCGCCCCAAACGGTGATCACCGTGGGCGCGAACAGCATCGAAGACCTCCGTGCCCAACTCGTCGGCAGAATCCCCTTCCAGCGTCCGTTCAGCGTCATCGGTCCCGAATACGGCATGAACGTCTCGCCCGGCGATCGAGTGAATGCCACCGTCGCCGAGGAAAAACGACTCGAGCTCGTGCTCTCGCCCAAGGCCGCCGCGGACATCGCCGCCGCACTGAAACCCATTCGCGGCGAATACACAGTCGCCGCCGCCCCCGAGTTAGTCATCCAAGTGGTGCCAACAGAAATCCGCGACGCCAAGGGCGAACAGGTGACGCAGGTGATCGGATAAGTAAGCGACCGCCGGGTGCCACTGGGCTCGGCTTTGCGAGCCCTGCGCGTTGGGTGTTCGGAAACTAGAGGCACCCGGGTGCCAAATGAAATGGAAGTAGTCGCTTTGGCCAAAACGAAATAGATTGTGTAGGCGGAGCGCGAAAAGAGCACGATCTTGCACTATTGCAAGTAGGCAGCAACTGCCGAACCCCTAACAGCAACCTTTCAAAATCTCATGCGAGTATTTGCTTATTCCGCTATACTGATTTAATGAACTGGCGAAGTTATGCCCCGATATTTCTACAGCTGTTTGTGGTTTCGGTGACGCTTTGCGTTGGTTTAATCGCCTTTAAAGACCACAAATCGTGGTACGACGTCCCCGGACGTGTTCTGCTCTCCACATCATCGATCTTCTTCTCCATGCTAATCGCAGACATGATTTGGCTAAAGGAAGATGCAGCTCTTTCTAACGCAAAAAATGCCGCGCCGTTGCCGGGTCATGTGATTGCCCCAACTCAGAATCTGCGAGCTCAAATTGGCATTCTATTTTTGGGTGGTTTCTGCGTCTGGCTCCTCAGCTTGCTCTGCATGGGGCAGGCAGGGCGAGCTGCTACAGTCGAAGGTGCAACGCTCTGGGCGCGATGTGTCTGTATTCTCGTGCTTACAATCTTCTACTTCTTCGCAGGTATTTACGTCGGGCTTGCGAGCAACATGCTGGCAAAGGTGAAAACACAATGACGGACGACGCTATTGTGAGCGTTTTGCTTGTGTTGCCGCTCCTGGCGCTGGTCGTGGGGTTCTTGTTGTCTTGGTTAGGGTGGGAGAAGTTCTTTCCGCTCCATCGTGTCACAAAGCGTACCGCAATTAATCTCCTACGCAGTCGGGCCTTTGATGAATGGAATGAGTTCCGGACGCTCAATCGCGATTGGACGCCCAAAATAGTCAAGTTGGTACTGCAGAATTCGCAAGCTCTCGACACTGATTTTTCCAACGTTACTATTTCTCAATCCACCTTTCGAGGCACGGACTTATCTGGTGCCTCATTCCTTGCGGCGTTATTAATTGATGTAGATTTTTCCGAAGCTATACTCCGTGGGGCGCCGCTTTAAGGACGCCATTATTAAAGGAACTCGCTGGAACAATGCGCTCATTGACGACGAGGCGGCCCAAGAATTGGAGTCGCTGGGGATCGCTTACCGTGAGTGGGGAATGCGGCTCGTTCAGTCAATTCCTGGAATCGATTATAACGAAATTCGCAGGCACATCTTGGAGCAGGAGCGGGCAATATATGACTTGACGCCATCGCAATTTGAAACTCTAGTTTGTAAAATATTGGAGCAATCTGGCTGCGAGGTGATGAGAGCAAAAGATGCCACAGAAGATATTGGATACGACATTATTGCGAAACTTCCGCCTTCTGCTGACGGCACTCGTCAGACACTAGTAGTTGAGTGCGCAAATTATGGGACAATGCGGGAGATTGGCGCTTCTCGTATCCGGAAATTAGCTCGCCATAAGGCCCGTCTTTCGGCAAGCGGTGCAATGCTGTGCACCAATGCCCGCTGGACAAGCGAGGCAATTCGTACGGCTGCAGCTACAAATGTTAAAATAATAGATGGCAAGACGCTTATTGATGCAATTAAGTTTGATCGTCCGATCAACTTTTTTGCGAAGCCATTATCTTCTTCCAATCCAGCTGCGAGTTGAAAGCGAATTTATAATTTGACAGAGGCGGCACCGCTGATCTGAGCGTTCTGCGGTGAGCGGGTGAAAGAGCCGTGCGGTGACAAGCTCAAGGTGGTGCTGTCAATCCATACGGCGGGTCAAGGGCGAGATCTGTGCCTGTTTAGTGTGAACTTGGCACTGGGTCCGCGAGGGCCTGGCACCAGTGCCGCTGTTCCGCACTGCTGACTAGCCGCTTTAGGATGGTCGGTGCGCCTCTCTGCCTTGTGGCGCCAATATGTCAATCCAGTTCGCTCGCGATCGATAGAGCGCCTTTCTATCGATCAATCCCGACAAACTGACGCCTTCATGCCCGCTCGCAGTAGGCAGAAATCCACATCCTCACAAAAACCCAAACAAAAACCTTGCAATCCGTTCGGATTTAGTGTACATTCCCACCTGAACACCAACCGGGACCAGCCCCAAGCCAATCCCGTCCAGTCCAAGGGGGACCCATGCAAGCCACACCTGCACCCACACCCGCCGACATCGCCGCGCAGCTCGCGGCCGAAACCCTCCAAGCCCACCGCACCGCCCTCCAGACCCTCGAAAAGCTGATGCTCCACGCCGCCGGCGCCCTCATGAACCCGACGGAGGAGCAGAAGAACGAGGACCCGGCCCAGGCCCGCAACGCCACCCAGCGTCTCCGCCTGGTCATGCAGGCCGCCCGCGACATCCTCCGCTTCGGCGGCGTGGCTCCCCCTTCCCCCGGCTCTGCGGGGGACCGTGTGTTCGGGAGCGGAGCGCACGAACACCGGAAGACATCAAGCGATGCGCGGCATCATTCCAATCCCTCTTCCCACCGCGGGCGGATGAGGGTGCCTTTGGTGCCGGTCGATGCACCCACACCCGCACTCCACAGCAACGCCGCACAACAAGCAGGCAACCTCCTCGCCGCCGCGGGCGCGGCCACGCCCGTGCACCTCAGCGAGCAAAGCGCGTCCCCTCACGGCGTGGCGTGTGACACCCAGGACGCCTCAGCCCCAACCCTCCTGCCTTCCTCCGTGCCCTCCGTGAGCTCCGTGTTTCAAAGTCCAAGCGATGTAGAGAATCCGCTCGTCCTGGCGGAGACGTCTCCGCCTGTGCCGCGTCTCACCCCCGTCTACCCGCCCGCTCCCCCGCGCGACCCGCGCTGGGATCCGAGCCAGCTTCCACAAGCCCCGGCGAAGTTCACCGACGAAGAGATCGACCTTTTCGAGGCGACGCTGCGCACCCAAGACCCGTTTTCCAAGCAATTGCACCAGCGCTTGGTGCAGTGGTGGAACTACTGCGCATGCTACACGTTCGAGCACCCTCTGCCTGTCACGTTCACGCTGCTCGGCGACCGCGATCCCTGGCACGCAGCAAAGCGAGCGCTCGCATCCGTGGGCGAGCGCAGTTGAGCCGGCAAGCAACGCGCCGCTCTCTCAGCACGCGCAAGAGCCGAAAGTGGGAGAGCTGACGCGGCTTGCCGGGATATTTACGCAGGCATCCGGGAGCGCAGACTCTTGCGAGTTTGGCCGTTTGCCGGTACGTTCTTCTCGTCATGCACCCGACGATCAACCTCGCTTTCCGCCCCGTTCTTGCCGCCGCGCTCCTCGCCGCTTGTGCGGGATCGGCCACGGCTCAAACGTCGTTCACGATCATCCAGCCGCCGCACGGCGGACCGGTGGACTATCCGCAGACGATGCGTGTTTCAGATATCAGTGCGGACGGAACGGTCGTGGTCGGCGACGCGTTCTGGTCCAACAACTCGGGCCCGTTTGGGCAGGGCTTTGAGACCTGGAAATGGACCGCCGCGACGGGGTACCAGCACTTTGGGTACGCCGAGACCGGCGGCGACACCAACTCGCCGTTGCACCTGACGACGCACGGCGAAGAAGTGGTCTACGCGGCCATCACACTGGGACACGTGTGGGCGGCGCGCTGGACCGCTTCGGGCGGCCAGACGCTGCTGCCGCGCGTCGACGGCCGCGACTCGATCGTCTCCGACGTGTCGGCGAACGGGCACATGATCATCGGCACCGCCGACAACCTGGGGGTGTGGTGGATTGACAACGCCGTCGGCGGCTACTTCGGCTCGCTCTACTCGCCGACCGAGCGCCACTCGCAACCCAAGGCCGTCAACGCCGATGGAACGGTCGTCGTCGGCATGGCGACGTCGGCGACGGGCACCCAGGCGTTCCGCTGGACGGCGGCGGGCGGCATGCAGGGTCTCGGCCAGGAGACGCCGAATTTTGAGAGCGCTGCGCTCGGCGTTTCGGACGACGGATTGCTCATGGTGGGGTACGCGTACACCTTCCAGGGCAATCGCGCGAAGAAATGGACGCCCGGCATCAATCCCAACACGTGGGCGATGCAGGCCCTTGACGCTCCGTTCGAGCCCAACTCGAGCACCGGCTCGGTCGCGCGGGCCTGCAGCGGCGACGGGAGGATCATCGGGGGGAGCGCGCGTCCGCAAGCCGGCGGTCTCGACCGCGCCATTGTGTGGCATCCGCAGATGGGCGCGATCGACCTGAACAGCTACGCCGTGTCGCGCGGCGTCAACCTTCAGGGCTACACGCTCACGCAAGTGACGGACATCTCGCAAGACGGCCGCACGTTCGCCGGCCTGGCTTGGAATGGCGTGCCCGCGGCGTTCGTGCTGCGCCTGGACATCCCGTACCCCTGCGGCGCGGCGGACATCGGCGGTCCGCAAGGCGCAACAACCCCCGACGGGTACCTGAACAACAACGACTTCATCGCGTTCGTTCAGCTCTTCTTCGCCAACGACCGCGCGCGGACATGGGCAGCGTCGGCGGCCTGCAGGGGGCTGACGGCGTGTTCGACAACAACGACTTTGTTGCGTTCATCACCCGTTTCTTCGCCGGGTGTGGCTGAAGCCTTTGGCGGGGGGGGGGGGAGGAGGGGGCGTGCAGTGAGGAGCGAATCACTTCATCGCGGGAGCGGGCTCTTGTTCCTTCTGCGCGTCTTTGTCCTTCTTCTCTTTCTTCGCCTTGGCTCGCTCGGCCTTCTTCTGCTCCGCCTCGGCCTGCGAGGCGAGCTGGCGCTTCATCATGTCGCGCATCGACTGGGCTTCCTTCGCCGAGAGGCCCGCGGCCTTGGGGTTCACCGTGATCGCGGGGAACCAGGTCTCGCCGTCCCCTCCGGGAACGGCGACGTAGCCGAAGTCCTTGCGGAGCTTCGCCTCCATGTCCTGCAGGTGGCCGGCGCCGTAGAAGATCGCGACGTCTTTACGGGATTCGGTGTCGATGACGGCGCGGAGGTCCTTGAGCACCACGTCGTTGCGGTCGACGACGATGACCGACATCAGCTTCTGCATCTCGGCGGGGCCGGCGTTCATCACGTCTCCGTTGCCGAGCATGTCGACCATCATCAGCTTGACTGTGGCCGCGAGCTGCGGGCTCGATTTGACGAGCCCGAGCGCCAGCGAGGCGAGCTGGCCCATGATCGAGGAGCCGTCGAGCATCTTGAAGAGCTGGTCGCCGTCGGCGCCGGAGGCGGCGAAGCGGGCCTGGAGCTGGTCGATGCTCATGTCGCTGGAGCGCCAATTGGGCTTGCTTGAGTCCATCGCGTCGAGCTGGAAGGTGAGGCCGAGGGCGTCGGCCATCTTGGCTTGCAGGCCGACATCTTTCTTCGCCTTCTTCTTGGTCGCCTTGCCCTCTTCGCGAATGTCGTCTCCCTTTCCATCCTGCGGCTGGCCGTCGGGTCCGAGGCTGGTGACCAACGCGTGCTGCGGCGCATCGCCCCCATCAACTGCTTCGCCGGTGACCAGCGTGTACTGGATCGGTCGGCCCCACGCGTCGGTGAGCGACGAAGCGATCATCGTCTTCCAGCGCTTGCCGGCATCTTCGACGGCCTGCGCGAGCGATTCGGGAAGCTTGCCGTTGCGCGAGCGCTCGTCGTCGACGATCTTGAGCAGGAACTGCAGGCGCGCCTTGGTCGCCTTGATCTTGCCCGCCTCGTCGAGCTCGCTGTCGAACGAGCCCGCGCCGGGCGGCTTGACGCCCTCGAAGAGGACCAGGTCGCACGCGTCGAGCATCTGCTGGAGCGAGCCGTAGAAGGTTTTGTCGCCGACGTGCACCGCACCGACGAGGTGGACCTTGGGTCCCTTGCCGTCCTTGGGTGTGAAGGTCTTGGCCGCGATCTCGAGGGTGAGCGAGCCGTCCTCGTGCTCAACGACACGGGTGTACTGGCCCTGCGCTTCGGCGGGGACAGTGACTGCGGGCGAGGTGGACGGGGCCTGCGTCGCAGGCGGCTGCGCGATCAGCGTGGCAGCGCCGGCTGCAAGGGCGAGTGCGGCGGTGAGTGTCCAGCGGGAGATCTTCGTCATGGCGGCTCTCAAAGAGGAGTGTGCAGGTGTGATACTCGAACCGGCAGCACGCGGGTTGGTTGCGTGGCCGGAAAACGTGCCCGTAGTCCAAACGCGCCGTCTGGCGCGGCCACACGTAGAAATCTGGCGTGGAATACTGGCACGCTGAACGATGTTTGTGTACACTAACTTGTGGGTTTCGGTCTGGACCATCTCGCCGGTTGGTCGCTTGGCGCCACGCTGCTGTGCACTGGCCGCGGCGGTGTGCCGGTTGGTTGCGCGGCCGGGTGCGCGGAGGTGGAGGATGAACTGGCCCGCATGCGGCGCGAGCCGGCGGGGTTGCGGCGGCCGGTGGTGGTGCTCAACGGATACCACACGCCGCACATCGAGGCGTGGTGGGCGCGGGCGTGTCTCGGTTCACTCACCAGCAAGCATCCGAGCGATTTCGCCGCGGTGTCGTTCCTGATGGCGAGCCGGCTGGAAGATGCGGCGAAGGCGGCGGTTGCGGCGGTCGAGCGGCGGTGGGGGAGGGGTGTCGAGGTCGATGTCGTCGGCATCAGCATGGGCGGGCTGGTGGCGCGTCTGGCGGCGCACGACATGGGATTGCGCATGGCGCGGCTTTTCAGCTTTGCCACGCCGCACGATGGATCGAGCCGCGCTGCGCGGGTGGCGCCGGATCCGGCGGCTCGCGACATGAAGCCGGGCTCGCCGTTTCTGGCGCGGCTGAACGGGTTGGAGCGCGGGTATGAACTGGTCTGCTATGGCCAGAACGGAGACGCGGTCGTCCACCCGCGTGGGTGTGCTCCGCCGGGTGGACGGGCATTTCTTGCCGGCGGATCGCGGCTGATGAGCCACTTCACAACGCTGCATAATCCATGGTTCATGGTCGACCTGGCGCGGCGGCTGCGAGGTGAAACGCCGCTTTTGAACCACCCCGAGGAGTGCCGATAGAACGAGCATGCAGCCCGATCCGCGCGACAGCTTTGAGCTCTCTTCGCGGCCCCTCTCGCAGCCGCCCGCACCCAACTCTTCTTCGGCGTCACCTTCCGACACGCCGCAGACAGGGAGTGGGGGCGGGTATTTGCGGGTCTACTTCTCGTGCTCCAACACCTACACGCGGGCTCAGAAGAGTGCAGCGGGCGATTCGTACACGGCTCGGTGTGCGCAGTGCGGGCAGTGCAAGCGGTTTGTCGTGGGAACGGGTGGGACGTCGCAGCGGTCGTTTGTGCTTTCGTGCAGTTGAAGGCAGAGGCAACAAGTCAGAGCCCGACGCGTCAGCGAGGGAGGCCGACGAGGCTTGGCGAGTCGGCCCGTCGGCTTCAGAAAGACGCGGCATTCGCAGAGCCTCATGCCGCCTCCCTCGCTGACGCGTCGGGCTCTGACCGGCGGAGCCGCGAGGTTTCCAGGCGACCCTCCGCTACACTGGCGGCATGTCATGGACGACGTATCCAATTGGACGCCCCCAGCGGGTGTGTGCCGCGACTGGCGCTGCTCTTGCCGCGGGTGATCACTCGATCGCGACGCTTGTTGAGAACCGCCAGACCGGGCTGGTTGAGCGGAAGGACTTTTCGCTGGATGCCTGGGCGAGCACGCCGCGGCCCGTTGCTGATCGCGACCTGATCGCCGCGTGGAAGGTGACTGTTCCGACGACTGACGAGAAGCCCAAGCCGATCCTCGACGACGACGCGATGCTCGACCTGTTCGAGCAGCTCGGCGGCGAAGGGATGGACGTCGCAACCGATGAACCCGCGGCCGCCGAGGGCGCTGTAAAGACGTCGGGCCGTGCCGCGCTGCGGCTGGTGCTGGCGTTGATGATGATCCGCCGTCGCTTGCTGGCTCACGAGGGGAACAAGGGGACGACGCTGATGGTGCGCCCGAAGGGCGTTGCCCGTCCCGCGGCGGGCGGACCGGCGCTGATCGAGGTGAAGGATCCGGGCCTGAGCGAGTCGACGATCAACGAGGTGCTGGGCGAGCTTGAGTCGCTGGGTGTGGCTGATGCGCCGACGGGTGCTGCGGGGAATGCGGGGGGGGCGTCATGAGGATCGTGGGGCGATTGGCGGTGTGCGGCGTGGCGGGCGTGCTGGCGGTGCTCGCGGGCGGCTGCACCAAGGACAAGACCGACGACGGCACCAAGCAGATCGTGGGCGGGGCCAGCGCGGTCGCGTACGGCGAGGCGGCGGCGAAGTACAACGCGAATGTCGAGAACCTCAAGCGGCTCTTCGGCTTCGTCGTCGTGCAGATCGAGTACGTGGACAAGAAGGGTGAGCGGCACAAAGAGCAGGGCGAGGGACGCATTCAGATCATCCAGCCCGATCACGTGGCGCTCAGCGTCGGCAAAGTCGGGGAGACATTCTTCTGGCTCGGCAGCGACAGTCAGCGCCTACTGGTGGCTCGACTTGTCGAGCAAGCCGCGGGTGATGTTCGTGGGCGGGCATGAGACGTACGCGCAGTCGCAGGCGCGGCGTGTGGGCGTGGTGGTTGCGCCGGTCGATCTGGTGCGGCTGATCGGCATCGTGCCGGCGCCGATGACGGGCGGGCAGACACAGGTGTCGGCGGACAAGACCAAGCTCGGCATCGTGACGCAACTGGATAACGGTGGGCGTCAGAGGATCTGGGTCGACCCCAAGACCTACCTGCCGTCGACGATCGAACTGTTCAACGCCAAGGGGGACCTGGAGATCGTCTCCAAGCTCGCTGAACCGGACGGTGTGGACGTGAGCGGGCAGGGGCTGCGCCCGGTGATGAACCAGAAGATCGAGATCACGACCGCGGCGGGCGATGCGCGGATCACCCTCGGGCTGTCGCAACTCGGCGACGGCGCGGGCCGGATGGTCCCCGAGACGTTCGACCCGGCGGCGCTGGCGAAGCACTACCGCGTCGATACCATCTACGACCTTGACGCTCCGCCGAAAACCACGGGCTCTTCCAATCGCTGAGGCGCGTGAGGTCGTTGCGTGTGTTTGCCTTATCAGAGCCCGACGCGTCAGCGAGGGAGGCCGACGAGGCTCTGCGAGTCGGCTGTTTTGCGGACTGCAAGCGCGGTACTCGCAAAGCCTCGTACCGCTTCCCTCGCTAACGCTTCGGGCTCTGACGGGCGGGCACCTGCTGCTTGCGGCGATTGTCGCAGTCCTGGTGCTTTGCGTGCCTGGATTCGCCCGGGCGGCTCAGCCCCAGGCCGGCGCCGCGCTGGTGCGGCTGGTGTCGGGTGGTGATCCGAAGTTCGCGCCCGAGAGCACGTCCGGCCATGCGTGGGTGTTCTTGCCGACGCCGAACGCCGAGTCGGGAGGGCCCGAGAGCGCGGCGGGCTATCTGGTGCACATGGTGCCGCGGCAGGGCGTGCCGCGGGCGAGCGCGGGGAGCGTGCGGCTGGTGATGGCGCTCAAGCGCGAACCGCTGGCGATCGCGGGCTGGGATGGGCATGCGTTTCTGCTGATGGGAGCGCCGGGTGACACCGCGACTGGTCCTGGGATGCGCACGCTCTCGTCGCTGCGCGTGACGGGCCCGATGTCGCTGGGGAACTGGGATTACAAGCCGATGGAGCGGCTGGACCTTCGTGCAACGCTGCCGCCTGAGGTGACGCCGCGGTCGATGATCGGCACGTCGGCCGGGCCGGTGGTGGTGTGGGAGCGCGAGGGCGTGCTCGAGGTCGTGCTGCTTGGCGACGACGAGGAATGGCGCACGCTGCGGCTGCCGCCCGGTTCGCCGGTGACCGGTGACGCGGGCGAGGTGCACGTGCTGACGACCTCGCAGGGTGTGATGGTGGCCGTCCGTGGCGCGGGCGAAACAACGCTCACGCTGTGGCACGCGACGGAGGGGCTTGAGCCGCCGGAGCCGGCTTCCGTTTTTCAATCCGAGCGTGCTACGCCGATCGAGCGGCGCCGGGCTCGCGCGAAGGGGGGAGCGGTGGCGCGATTGAGCACAAGGCCGCGCCGGTGACGCAGGCTCCGCCGCAGCCGCTGAACGCCAAGTGGGTGCGCGAAGGGTCGCTGCAACTGCCGAGCGCGGTGAAGGACGCGACGATCCGCACGATCGGGCCCGCGGCCCCGTTCTGGCTCGTGCGCGAGGGCGGGCAGACGCTGCTGGCCGAGCGGACGCTGGCGGGGATGATGGTCTGGCGGCTCGACTCGCACGAAGCAGAGCCGACGGTGCTGTGGACCAGCGGCGAGCTGCCGGCCGACGTAGGCGTACTGACGGTGGGCGGGCTGGACGCGTGCACGGTGCTGGCGTTTACGCCCGAGCATGGTGGAAGCGGGAGCGAACGCAGTGCGCGTGGTTCGGTGGGTCGGGCGGTGCCCGACGCGGGCCATCTGCGCGTGGTCGACATCTCCGCCTCGACCGGCGCGGTGCTGGCGGACGTCGCGGCTCATACCGATGGGTTCTTGTCGCGGCGCGAGCTGTGGATCCTGTGGCTGCTCTTCATCGGCGTCGGCGTCGTGGTGCTGCTGGTGGTGGTGAATGCAGACGGGCCGCAGGAGGTGCAGTTGCCCGAGGGATACGCGCTCGCAACACCGGGCCGGCGCGCGTTGGCAGGCGTGCTGGACCTTGCCGCGGCGATCGGTGTGACGAGCCTTGTCGTCGGCGGCACGCCCGCGCAGTGGCTGTCGCCGGCGACGAGCACGAGCTCGTCGCTGATCCCGCTTGTCGGCGTGGTGGTGTTCGCGTTCGTGCTGAGCACGATCGGCGAGGCGCTTGCGGGCGCTTCACCGGGCAAGCTGTTGGTTGGCGCACGGGTGATGGGGCTGGAGCCTGTTGCGGTCGCGGTCGAGGGGAAGGCGGGTGTTGGTGCGAAGAAAGAACGGGGGCAGCCGACGCTGATGCGTGCGATTCCGGTGCGGTTCATGCAGGCGGTGATCCGCAATGCGATCCGGTGGTTCATGCCGCCGATGGGGCTGGCGATGATCGCGGATGACAACTGGCGGCATCCGGGGGATCAGCTTGGGAAGACGGTGGTGGTGGTGAAATATGAAGTGGAGGAGGAGGTTGGTGGGGGGGAGGAGGAGTAGCGGTGGGGGAGGGGGGACGGTTGCTGGGATGTGTGAGCCCCCACGTAAGGAGGCACTGAGAGTCCACTGATCATCCGAAGCTGTTGAACAGTGGAGCGGCGCCACGCTCTCAACCACGAAGATCCGGCTTATGAGTCGACCCGTCACTGCCTCCTAAAGTTGCAAATGGTGGATCCCTCCATTTGGCTGAGTACCGTACTTCCCGCCGGCATCGCCCTTGGAACAACTCTCGCGACAAACCACGTCCAAGGCTCGTTGTGCGCAAGCAGAATATGAAGGGCGAGGTAGACGAGGCTCGCCGAGCGTCCGCTTCTCTACACACGGCGGCGCTCGAGTTTGTCGACGCGCTCATTACCCTTGAACGCCTCCGTAGCAAGATTGTGGAATACAGCGACAACGAATTAGGTGCAGACATAGTTGATGTTGAGGCGAGGCGGAAATATGTAGAGCGCAAACAGCTCGAACTCCGAGCACTCTCGGGGCCACGGTGGGCGGACGCTCTTGAGCGGATTGAACATGCTAAGTCCAAGTTAGTAGAAAGCCACACCGTCCTAATGACTAGTGCTCCCGGCATTTTGTTAACCAATACCTACAACTCAGTACTTGTGAAGTTGAATGGTTGTTATGCGGCCCACCAGGGCATGGCTCCAGAATTCTTGGACGATGTGGACGATCCGGCCGAGCGGTTGAAAATGATCAATAAGGCGGTCGGTGAGTACATCGAAACGAAACAGTTGGTGAAAGAATGGTTGCTGCAACAAGCAGACCATTTGCGAAAGTCCCGCGACTCTGCGTGGTACCGGCTCCGGCATCGCCGTAGTGCATTTAAGCGACTCTACTCCGTGGAGGACGAACTGCTCTAGCAGGCCCGTGTCCTTAAGCCCGTAAGGCGTGGCATCGAAGCCGTGCCCCTGAATGCGGCGGGCGACGAGGGTGGTGGGCTGAGCCGTCGTTAAACTCACGAGGCGACCCGTTTACTGAACGGTCGACTTCAGTGCTGTCTTGGCGGCGAGTGTGGCAGGCATGCAGGCTGGGGTATGGCTTGGGGCCGGCTCATTGAGCTACGACCATTGAACCGATCCGCCCGGGCGAAGCGCCGGGCTCCATTGCCTGCGGCAGCGAGGAAGCGCTGCGCGGGAACGTTTACCGGCGGTACGCCGCCTTATGGGCGTTGCGTACCGCCGGCTACATACGCGAACCCCTCCGGGGTTTCCGGAACGGCCCGTGGACGGGCCGGCGCGAATCGGAGTGCGTTCGTGGCCGATGATTGGCCGTGTTTCGCGAGAGCCGTGACATTGAAGCTGTGCCACTGAAGGCGGCGGACGACGAGGGTTGGTGGGCTGAACCGTCGGCAAAGTTACAAGGTGGTCCGTTTGCTGAACGGCCGACTTCAGTGCTGTCTTGACATTTGGCGAGATCGGACGCCTAACGCACTGAAGTCCGCTCAGAGCAGCGGCCTTCAGTGGCACGGGGCGGTGGTTGAGGGTTCCGGGACCTCAGAGGAACTCCCCCCCCCCGACCTCGCAGAGCCTCGGTCGGCCCCCCGCTGGGAGCGGAGGGGGCGTGGCATTGGTGCCGTGCCACTGAAGGCGGCGGGCGACGAGGGTCGGTGGGCTGAGCCGTCGTCAAGCTCACGAGGTGGCCCGTTTGCGGAGCGGCCGACTTCAGTGCTGTCTTGACGTTCGGCGAGATCGGGCACCCAACGCACTGAAGTCCGCCCAGAGCTGCGGCCTTCAGTGGCACGGGGCTGGTTCAACGATGTCTTGACGCTCTGCGGGAGCGGGCACCCAAGGCACTGAAGTCCGCTCAGAGCAGCCGCCTTCAGTGGCACAGGCATTGTCTTCGCATGTCCCGCGCCTCCCTCTTATTTGAACCCCTTCCAGTTGTTCCAATCAATCTTGCCGGGCGGCGGGTCGCATTCGATCTCACCGTCCCGAACGCCCATCCACCACCGGACACTCGACCACTTCCAGTCATCGGCCTGCTCAACCAAGCCGCGCCTGACTGGGTTGTTGTGGATGTACCAGACCTCGCGGGTGAACTCGGTGAGGCTGCGGACGTTGCGGTCAAACCCGCCGCCGGGCTGCCAGAAGCGGGCGATGCCGTCGGCGCCTGTCATGTGAACAAGTGCGGCCGCGTCGCGGCGTTTCATGCCGGGGATGACTGCCTGCGAGACCCCCTGCTTGAGTGTGCGGAGCATGGGGGCCAGCAGCAGCAGGGCATCGCTCCGGCTCGCACGGCACGGTCGTACCAGCAAGTGGAAGTGGTTGGGCATCAGCACCCAGGCGAACAACTCGAACCCGTGCTTCTGCCGCGCTGCCGCCAGCGAATGGGCGAAAACGTCGCGGATTCGCGGGCTGGCGAAGAGGTTCATGCGGTGGAAGCACGAGGCCGTAACGAAGCGGTAACCGTTCAACTCGTCCCGCCGGACCATTCTCTTGCGGATCGCCACGGTCCCAATGTACCCGGGCGGGAGCCCCTGTGCTGTCTTGACGCTCGGCTGGGTCGGGCGTCCAACGCACTGAAGTCCGCTCAGAGCAGCGGCATTCAGTGGCACGGGGCGAGGGCGGTGGTGCGGGGCGGGTTCATTTGCCCGATAACTGACTGCCGCTTCACTTGAAGGGGTGGGTTGCCCGATATACCAGACACGCCCCGGCCGGGTCAACCCCCGGCGGGGTGGTGCATCCGTGTCCACACCTCCGGCCAAGCCGACTGCATCCCCTGCGCCCGCTCCCAGTGCGAGCCCGGGTGGTGCTGCGCCCGCGGCGACGCCTGCCGCGGGGGCTGTCGGCGCGGCGGCGGGTGGGGCGGGGGCGCCGGTGCGGCGGACGAGGCCGCGGGTGGATTGGAAGGCTGTGTGGCCGATTCCGCTGGCGCTGACGGCGGCGGCAGGGTTGACGTTTGGTCTGTTCACCGCGGTGGCTCGTGCGCCGAAGGCTGATCCGGGCGTGCCGCTGAAGCAGGCGCACGCAGCGTATGACGAGGCGCGGTATACCGACGCGCTGGAGATCATCAACGCGGAGCTTGTGCCGTACATCAACGGCGGCAAGCTGACCGAGGAGCAGGAGAAGGACTTCTTCGCGCTGCGGGCACGCTCGCTCTACTACGGGCAGGAGCGGATGGGGATCTCGCAGGTCGAGAATTACAAGGCGATCACCGACGCGTACGAGCAAGGCCGCCGGCGCGGCATGGTGACTGAGCCGGCCGACGTGGGGAACCTCGCCGAGTCGTACCTGTACACGGGGGACGTGGACAAGGCGGTGGACTTGGCGCGCTTGCTCGAAGGGCGCGACGAGGAACGCCGGCTGCGGCTGTTTGAGCGGATCATCACGCAGGAGATGAAGGAGGGGAGCTCCCGCTATCCGCTGGTGCTGGGTCTGCTCAACGACATGCTGCTGAAGCAGGACCTGCCGATCGAGCGGCGCGCGTGGGCGGTGACGCGCCAGGCGCAGATCCGTCTTGACGCGGGGTTTGCTCAGGAAGCGATCAGCCGCCTGCTGCGCGAGCTGCCGAAGTTCGAGTCGCTGCCGAAGGAAGTTCGCGCGGACCTGCTGTTCATCCTGGGCAAGGCGTACGCCGACGGCGTCGACGACCAGATGGCGATGACCACGCTTGAGCAGGCGATGCGCTGCTTGCTTGAGCAGGAGAACGCCAAGGACGGCAAGCGCGAGGAGCTGCGGATCGACCGGTTCGACCCGCGGATCGGCGAAGCGCTCGTGATTCAGGGGCGGATCTTCGCGCGGAACGGGCAGATTGAGGAAGCTCGCGAGCGGTTCCAGACCGTGCGCGAGTCGTTCAAGGACTCCAACGTCTACGCGCAGGCGCTGCTGGGCGAGGCGGATACATCGGCCGAGCTGAGCGACTTCGACGGGGCGCTTGCGCTCTACAGCCAGGCGGCCGACCGCGTCGCGGCGGCGGGCCCGACTCCGGCGACGCCGGGGATCGCGGCGGTGACGCTGGACCTGATCGGGTCGAAGTTGATGGATCACCACGACCGGCGCGTGCTGGAGAACGATCCGGCCGAGTCGCTCCACTTTGTCCGCAAGGCGCAGGAGGTCTACCAGCGGCTGGGCGTGGTTCCCAGCGCGGTGTATCTCGCCGCGGCGAAGGCGAATCGTCTCAACGCGCAGATGCTGCTGCGCGAGGCCGCGGGGCTTTCGCCGACTGATCCCGCGCCGCGTCCTGAGGACGTCTCGCAGGTGACGGCGGTGCAGGCGAAGGGGTTCCTGCTCGACGCGGGCCAGAACTTCCGCGACCATGCGCGGGCGATCGGCGACAGCAACAACAACGCGCACATGGACAGCCTGCTGGCCGCGGGCGACTGTTTCGACCAGGCGGGCGACACGGCGGCGGCGATCGAGGCGTATTCGACATTCATGTCGGGCGACGCGCCGATCGCCAGGGGCGCCCTGAGGCGATGTTCCGGCTGGCGCAGGTCTACCAGGCGACGGGCGAGTTCAAGACCGCGGCGCGGTACTACAAGGACCTGATCGACGGCGGCGTGACGGGCGTGAGCGGCAAGTGGGCCGACATGAGCCTGGTGCCGCTGGCGCGGTGCTACGTGAACGATCCGTCAAGCGTGCCGGGCGGCGAGACGCCTGCCGAGCCGGGCAAGGCGGACAAGCCCAACGAGCAGGAAGCGATCGCGCTGCTGACGCTGCGCCGTGAGCGGGCGGGCGGGCATCGGGCCCGGCGCGGTGCAGATGCGCGAGGCGCAGGTCGAGCTGGGCGAGCTGTACTACCGGCGCGGCGAGTTCCGCGAGGCGATCGAAGGGTTCAACCGCGCGGTGGACACGTATCACGACCAGACGCCGCGGCTGGCGACGGTGCTCTTCAAGCGCGCCGATGCGCACCGGCAACTGGCGATGAAGATCATGGCGACGTTCGACCAGCGTCCGCTGGCGGAGCGCAACGAGCTTGGCCAGGCGCAGAACACGCACCTGCGCGATGCTCGCACGGGATATCAAGAGGCGCTGACGGCCATCGCCAAGCGCGGGCCGCGTGCGACGCGCGCGGAGAAGCTCTACCAGCGCAACGCGATGTTCTACACGGCCGACTGCGCGTATCTGCTTGGGCAGTATGAGCAGGCGGTGCAGGAGTACGCCCGCGCGGGCGAGCAGTACGCCAGCGATCCGGCGTCGCTGATGGCCAAGGTGCAGACGGTCAGCGCGTACATCCGTCTGCAGCGGTGGGACGATGCGCAGGTGGCGGCCGAGCGAGCCAAGGCGTTCCTGTCGACGATCAACGACGACGCGTGGAACAACCCCGATGCGCTGTTCCCGATGGAGCGGCGTCACTGGGAGGCGTGGCTGGCTGCGCGGCTTGAGCTGGACAGCCACTTCAAGACGGCGTCGGCGGGCGGCGGACCGAACTGACGCTTTGTCCGCTCGCTGCACTTTTGCACAAGAGCTGAGTGCTTCGGAAAATCAAAGCTCGATCGTGTGTGTCAATGGGCGGCCTTGAGTCAGAGCCCGAAGCGTCAGCGAGGGAAGCGGCACAAGGCTTTGCGAGTGCCGCGTCTTCCCGCATTGAACGGCCGACTCGCCGAGCCTTGTCGGCCTCCCTCGCTGACGCTTCGGGCTCTGACAAGGCGCTCAGAGCCGCGTGACCGGCGGTGTGTTATGTCTTGGCCTTTGCGCGGCTGGTGAGCCGGTCCATGACCTGGCGGGCCATCATTTCTGCGGTCGCGACTTCTTCGACGGTCACGTGGTCGGCGCCGAGCTGCGTCGCGGCGATCGCCTTGCTGAGGAAGCTGGTGCGGGCCGCGATGAAGACGTGCGGGCTGAGCGTGCGGACCACGCGGCAGGCGCGGAGGGTCGCCTCGTCGTCGGGGATGGTCAGGATCACGCCCGCGGCGTGCTCGACGTTGGCGGACTCGAGCACGTCGGGGTTGCTCACGTCGCCGTAGAGGGCCTGACGGCCGAGCCGACGCTGGGTGACGACCGTCTGCTGGTTGAGGTCGACGACGCAGAACTGCACGCCGGCGATCTCCAGGCGGTCGGCGATCGCGCGCCCGACGACGCCGAAGCCGGCGATGACGATGTGGTCGACCATCCGCTTCTTGCCGCCTTCGGCTTCCCCTTCCCCGTCCGCTTCGTCGTTGGTCGGCTCGCGGAGGGCGGTCGCCTTGCTCCAGCCGGCGACGGGGATGCGCGTTGCGTGCGGTCGCAGCCAGTGTCCGAGCTGGTAGACGGCGGGTGTCACGATCAGGCTGAGCACGACGACGATGATGAGGCGCGCCATCGTGTGGTCGTCGAAGAGGCCGTTGGCCCGCGCGACGGAGAGGATGACGATGCTGAACTCGCCCGCCTGGAAGAGGGCGAGGGCGAAGATGACGGCAACCGCGGGCGTTGCGCCGGCGAGCCAAGCGACCAGGCCCGTCGTGGTCGCCTTGATGAGCGTGACGGCCAGCAGAGCGACGACGATGAGCTCCCAGCCGTCCGCGGCGACGCGCACGTCGACTTGCAGGCCGACGGCGGTGAAGAAAACGGCCATGAACAGGTCGCGCAGCGGCGTGAGCTGGCCCGAGAGTTGGTAACGGAATGGTGTTCCGGCGAGGAGGAAGCCTGCGAGGAAGGCGCCCAGTTCCGGCGAGAAGCCGAGGCCGGCGGCGAGGATCGCCGCGGCGAGTGCGACGGCGGCGGAGAGGACCAGCGGGACCTCCTGGCTGGTGTGCTTGGCGGCCTCGCGCATCAGCCAGGGGAGCAGCTTGCGGCAGACGACGATCAGCACGCCGATGGCGCCGATGGCGACGGCGAACTTCACGCCTGCTGGCCAGGCGATCGGGAGAAGGCTCGGTCCGTGGGCCGCGGCGGCTGCGGGGTCGGCGTGGACGTCGGGCCGGGTGCGGCCCGCGCCGGCCCACGTCGCCAGCAGCGGCAGCACGGCGAGGCCGATGAGGGCCAGCAGGTCCTGGACGACGAGGGTTCCGAAGATGAGCCGTCCGTGTACGCGGTGGGTTTCTCGTCGGAGTGCTAAAAGGCGCAGCACGACGGCGGTTGAACTCATCGAGAGGGCGATGGCGACGGCCAGGCCGGCCGGCGCACCGAGCGGGCCGGTCCCCAGCAACGCCCACATTGCCAGCACGGAAGCGATCGTCGAAACCGCGCCGACCACCAGCACCCGCACCATGCCGCCGAAGAGGCCGCCGGCATCAAGGTGCAGGCCGACGATGAACATGAGCAGGATGGTCGCCAGCCCGCCGATGGCCTGCACGTTGTCACTGCTGCTCACGAGTCCGAATGCGTTGGGGCCGATCAGAGCGCCGGTGAGCAGGTAGGCAGGGATCGCGCCGATCTTGACGTGACGGAGAAGCATCACCAGGCCCGCCGCGGCGGCGAGGATGATGACGAGGTCGAGCACCATTGGTCGCCCGGCGGCTGCGTCCGTCGCGAGCGTGAGGAACGGAATCATCGGTTGCGAGGGTAGAGGGGGAGCGCGTCGCGGTCCCCTCCTGAGTTGCAAAACGTCGCCTGAAGGGATGTTCACGCGGCCTGAGAACAGGCCGGGCGCGCGAAACGCCCGCAGCCTGATTTTGGGCCGCGCACAGCGCGGATGCCCCGAGGTCCTGCCCACCTCGTCAGAACGCGGCCTGCGCGATCGTAGAGAATGGCCGTTTTTGATACCGCGGCCGGGGTGCGAGTTCCCGATTCAGAGGAATCCGCGCGGAATCGTGAATCGCGCGTCGGCGTGCGGGCTCCTTGCCGGGTTTCAGGGAATCGGAGCAGATTTGGAATATTCTCGCGCGGTGGGCGGCGCATGGAGACGTGATGAGACCGGTCGAAGGGCACACCTTGTGGATCGGCAACCGCGGCGACGTGCAGCGGCCGGGTCAGGCGCGGGCCGCGGGGATCGAGGCGATTGTGGACTTGGCGGTGGAGGAGGCTCCTCTCCCGTTCCATCGGGAGGGGATCCTGCTTCGCGTGCCGTTGTGCGACGGTGGGGGGAACGAGGCGTCTTTGCTCCGGCTGGCTGTGGTGTCGCTTGAATTGCTGGTGCGGGCGCGGGTGCCGACGCTCGTGGTGTGCAGCGCGGGGTTGAGCCGCTCACCGGCGGTGGCGGCGTGGGCATGCGCGCGGGCGACAGCGGGTGACGCGCACGAGGTGCTCAAGGCGCTTGCGGCGCGCGGACCGATCGACGTTGCACCGGCGCTCTGGGGCCAGTTGTGCGCGGCGATGGCGCAGTCATAAGAGCCGAGCCCCATAAGGGGCCGGCGCGTGGGGCGTTCATTGCGCGATGTGCGCCTCATCAGCCGGGGCCTTACGGCCCTCGGCTCTTATTCGAATGCCGAGCGTTGCATCCCGCTCTCAGCGACGGCGGCGCATCAGACCGACGGCTCCGAGGCCGAACACGGCGGCGGCGCCGGGGGCCGGAGTGAAGGTGATGTCGTCGATGGCGATGTCGTCACCGGGCTGGAAGTACGACGCGGCGTGGAAGCGGATTGTTGCGCTGGTGGCGGCGCCGCTGTTCCATGAAGCGGTGTACTGCGTCCAGGCCGCGGAGCCGGGGGGGCCCCAGGTGGCGATCTGCTGGCCGTTGATCTCGATGGCGAGGGTGGTGGAGGCGAATGAGGTCCAGTTGGCGAGCCACGCGCCGAGCGAGTAGGTCGAGCCGGGGTTCACGGCGACGGTCTGCTGCCAGATCGTGTTCGTCGAGCCGACGTCGACGATCATGAACAGGCCGTGGCCGGTGGTGTGATCGCCGGGGATGGTGCCCCAGAACTGCGACCACTCGAAGGACGAGTGGGCGATGCCGTACTGATTGATGTTGGGCGACTGGCTGACGGCGAAGTACTGGTGCGTGGACGAGAAGCCGGTGTTGCCGGCTTCGAAGTCGCCGTTGACGATGTCGGCCATCGCGGGGGCGGCGAGGGCGGGCAGCAGGGCGGCGGTGAACAGGGCGTAGCGATGGTTCATCTCATTCTCTCCGAAACATGTACACAAAGCCGCCGAAGGGCGTGCGCGGCATCGAGAGACACTACACCATGGTTGGGGGTGTTTGACAGAAATCCGGGTGAGATGGCGTGGAAAACTCGGGGAATCGTGCCGATCGGTGAGGAGATGGGCAATTGGCACGCACGCCGCGGAGCGGTTATCCGGTCTTCTGGTGCTCGCGGTGCTTCTTGATGAGCATGGCGAGGAGGACGATGTCCGCCGGGGTGAGGCCTTCGAGGCGTGAGGCCTGGCCGAGGGTCTCGGGCTTGAACTTCAGCAACGCCGCGCGCGATTCTGAGCGGAGGTTGGGCTGGGCGGTGTAGTCGAAGTCGGCGGGGATGCGCTTGCGTTCGAGGTCGCTCATGCGTGCGATGTCGGCGCGGGCCTTGCGCTCGTAGGGCTCGTAGAAGCGGTTGGTGTGGACGGTGAAGAGGATGGAGTGGGGGGCAGGCCTGGCGACGGCGTCTGGGTGCCACCGACTTCCGCTTTGGGAAGTCGGTGCGTTGGACACAGGTTGCTCTTTCAGCACAGACTCCTCCGCAAAGCCGGAGGAGTCTGTGGCACCCAACGCTGACCGCAGGTCATCGAGGGTGAACTCGGGGTTGCGGAGGACATCGGCGAGCGGTCGGTGCTCGATGCGTGTGCGGTCGATGGCCTGGTTGAGCGCGGCCATGTGGGTCTTGCGGTCGGCGAAGCGCTGCGAGCGCAGGCGGCCGAGTTCGTGGCCGCGGAGGAGGTTGAGGTCTTCGGCGAGCGGCGTGAGGCGATCGGGCGCGTTGTCGGCTCGGAGGAGCAGGCGGTGCTCGGCGCGGCTGGTGAACATGCGATACGGCTCGATCGGCGTCTTGGTGGCGAGGTCGTCGAGGAGCACGCCGATGTACGCCTGGTGGCGGCCGAGGGTGACGAGGTCTTCGCCGAGCGCGAAGCGCGCGGCGTTGAGGCCGGCGACGAGGCCTTGCGCGGCGGCTTCTTCGTAGCCGCTGGTGCCGTTGATCTGGCCGGCGAGGAAGAGCCCCTTCACGAGCTTTGTTTGCGTGGTCGCGCCGATCTGGTGCGGGCGGACCATGTCGTACTCGACGGCGTAGCCGTAGCGGAGAATCTCCGCATGCTCGCAGCCGGGCAGCGAGCGCACGATCACATCCTGCACGTCGCGCGGCAGACTGGTGCTGATGCCGTTGCAGTAGATCCAGTCGTCCTCGAGCGATTCGGGCTCGAGGTAGACGTGGTGCGAAGCTTTGTCGGCGAAGCGGACGATCTTGTCTTCGATGCTCGGGCAGTAGCGCGGGCCGACGCTTTCGATCTGGCCGGAGAACATCGGGGCGCGGTGGAGGTTGGCGCGGATGGCGTCGTGGATCGCGCTTGTTGTAGACGTGATGCGGCAGTCGATCTGGGGGAGGACGGGGAAAGCGGAGAGGGAGGGAAAGGCGGAGGGGTTAGGGTTTAGGGAAGAGGGAATAGAAGAGAGTTCGGAGAACGGTTGCGGCGGGTCGTCGCCGCGTTGTTCTTCGAGGTTGTTCCAGTCGATGGTGCCGCGCTTGAGGCGCGGCGGGGTGCCGGTCTTGAGGCGGCCAAGCTCGAAGCCGAGTTTGCGCAGTGCGTGGGAGATGCCGACGGCGCTTCCCTCGCCGACGCGGCCGCCTTCGGTCTTGTGCTCGCCGGTGTGCATGAGGGCGCGCATGAAGGTGCCGGTTGTGAGGACGATCGCTGGCGCGGAAATAGCCAAATGGCCAAAGCGCCAAAGCGCCAAATCAGAAGGGACTACTGCGCCTTCTTTGGCGATTTGGCAATTTGGCGCTTTGGCCATTTGCGGTGAAACAATAACGCCCTTCACTGTGCCGTCTTCAACGACGAGCTTTTCGACCGTCCCGCCGATGACCGCAATCTCCGGCCGGCTGGCGATCATCGCCTGTACGGTCCGCGCGTACGCGTGCTTGTCGCACTGCGCGCGGGGGCCGCGGACGGCTGCGCCCTTGCTGGTGTTGAGGATCTTGAACTGGATGCCGGTGGAGTCAGTGGCGAGGCCCATGAGGCCGCCGAGGGCGTCGATCTCGCGGATGATCTGGCCCTTGGCGAGCCCGCCGTTGGCGGGGTTGCAGGACATGACGCCGATCTTGGACGGGTCCTGGGTGACCAGAGCGACGCGGACGGGCGCATCGCCGCGAGCGCCGCTGAGCGCGTTGGCGGCCGCCCACGCGGCTTCCACGCCGGCGTGGCCGCCGCCGATCACGATGACATCGAACCGGTCGTTCACCGGGGATTGTTGCTCGGTCTGGCGGGGGAATCAGCCTCGCCTGCGGCGTGCCGCGGCCAGGCCTCCAAGCAGGAGCAGCGACGCTGAGCCCGGGGTGGGCGTGGTCAGCATCGCGGTTGCGCCGCTGGTGTAGGTGAGGCTACCGGGCATGGCCCCGTTGCCTGAATTGCTCGCTGTGACAGCGAAGCGGTACCGGCCGGCAGTCGCGAGGTAAGTATCGCTGAAGTTCAGCGTCATGGCGGAGGTGGGGCTGCCCGAGCGTTCGTAGACAATCTGATTGGTCACGTCGTTATAGATCCGGACGATGCCAAAGCCGATCGGAAATGGGGCGTCATTGCGACTGAGCGTGCCGCTGATGTACAGAGTCGTCGGCGTGGTGAGCTGGAAGACGTAGTTGAACGCGCTGGCGCCGCTTGAGCCGCTGTGGTGCATCGGGCTGCCGTTGTCGACGCCCGTCGCCGAGACGACGGCGTATGCCCCGTTTGGGAGCAAGTAGGAAGTCTGCGAAGCGGCTCCATTGCCGGACGTCAACGATCGTGAGAAATAGTCAAAGGTCGCGGTTCCGTCTGACTCGCTGCCGTTCTGGAAGACTGGCGAGCTGCTATAGGACCACGAGGCGCTTACGGTCGATGTTCTGGAGATGGGCACAAGGTCGCCCAGCGCCGTCGCATTTCCAGCGAAGGCAACGGCGATCGCTGGGCCCATGGCGTAGGCGAGCAAACGTGCAGAACGAACGACCATGCATCCTCTCACTGGGAACGACGGCGACACCGTTACTCTATCTTCGAGACCCGGGATGAGGATTCAAAGAAGCCGCGAAATTGAGACAGAGCCGCAGGAAAATCCGCCGTGATCAGCGTCTGCGGCGTGCCGCGGCCAGGCCTCCAAGCAGGAGCAGCGACGCTGAGCCCGGGGTGGGCGTGGTCAGCATCGCGGTTGCGCCGCTGGTGTAGCTTCCGGGAGCGGCGCCGTTACCCGAATTGCTCGCGGTGACGGCGAAGCGGTAGCGGCCTGCGGCGGCGGCGTAGGTGTCGCTGAAGTTGAGAGTCATGTCGAAGATTGAGCCGCCCGAAGCTTCGTACACGAGCTGGTTGGTGACGTCGTTGTAGATCCGGACGGTGCCGTAGCCCGTGAAGAGGCCCGGCGAGTTGCGGGTGAGGGCGCCGTTGATGTAGAGAGTTGTGGGCGTGGTCAACTGGAAGACGTACGTGAATGCGCTTGTGCCGCTGGCGCCTGCGTGCTGCATGACGCTGCCGTTGTCGGTGCCCGTCGCCGAAACGGCGGCATATGCGCCGTTGGCAACCAGATAAGAGGTCTGGGAGGCCCCTCCGGCGCCGGACGTCAACGACCGCGTGAAGTAGTCAAAGGTCGACGTTCCGTCAGACGTGCTGTCGCCGGTGCCAAATGGCGGGCTGTTCTGGAACCAGGACGCGCTGACTGAAGTGGTTCGCGACACGGGCACGATGTTGGCGGACGCGGTCGAGCCTCCCGCTACGGCCAGCGCAGAGCGCGGAAACGGTAAAGCCGGAGAACGCACGGGCGCACTGAACGAACATAGATTCCTCCCTGGGGAACGACTGCGACTCCAACACCATACTTCAAAAGCCGGCGTGCGGCTTCAGAAAAGAGCTAATTTGTCGAGGTGTTCGCGCTTGGATCGGTGCCGAGGGTGCCGGTCTTGGTATTAATCCCGTCTTGAGCCCTGGGCTCGCAGCAGCAGGTACGCGAGCGTGGCGATCGCCGTGAGCGTCGCCGCGACGTAGGTCATGGCCGCGGCGCTGAGGACGCGGCGGACGGGAGGGAGTTCGTCTTCATCGATGTAGCGTTCGCTGACGAGCACGGCCTTGGCGCGCTTGCTGGCATCGAACTCGACGGGCAGGTTGATGACCTGGAAGAAGACGACCGCGGCGTAGAGGACGATCGCGACGGTCATCATCGTGCTGCCGACCACCGAGCGGGCAGAGAGGAGCAGCCCGATGAAGAAGAGGATCATCGAGAACTGCGTGCCGATGTTGGCGGCGGGGACGGCGGCGTTGCGGATCGACATGAGGGCGTAGTTGGTCTTGTCCTGGATCGCGTGCCCGCACTCGTGGGCGGCGATGCCGAGCGCCGCGAGGCTGTGGCTGTTGTAGACGCCTTCGCTGAGGCGGACGACCTTGGCCTTTGGGTCGTAGTGATCGCTGAGCATGCCTTGGGCAGGCTCGACGGCGACGCCCTGCATGCCGTTGTTGTCGAGGATCGAGCGGGCGACCTGCGCGCCCGTCCAGCCGTGGCGCGAGGGGATCTGGGCCGCGGCGTGGTACGAGCTCTTGACCTTGAACTGGGCCCAGAGACCCAAGAGGAAGAACGGAGTGACCAAGAGCAGATAGAGAGGATCGAATCCGATCACGAGGTGCCCTTCTGCGGGGAGGAATGAGGTGCGGCTCCCGCGTCCGACTACGTACGAACATCGTGCCAACGGCGTTCAGATCACCACGGGGTTCAATAGGCGGGGGCACGCGTGTGAACGCCCCAAAACCGCCTCATCCGCACTTCAGCCGCTGCCAATTTGGCACCTGCGTGATTCCCTAAGGCTCATGGACCGGCAGGCGGCGACCTTACTCACCTTCACACGTACGACACTCAACCCGCGTTGTTTTGGCCGCATCAACGGGGGAACCGATTGGCACACCGGTTGTCTGACTCTGCGGGCGACGCGAACGCCGTTGGGCGCTGCGCCGTAGGCATCGTGACTGTTCGGTTCTGCACGCACCTTGTGCCGCGCTTCCCTCCTTCTCCTTCGTAGCGGCTTGTTACGCGAAAGCACAACCATGTCCAACAACTTCCGTTTCCGTCCTCCGGTGGTCGCGGCTCTTTCCGCGGGTCTGCTCGGAATCCACTACTTCGCTCAGCAGGGGTCGGCCGCTCAACCGCCGAAAGAAGCGTCGCCAGGCAACGGCCAGGTTGACGCAGACCGGCAGCTTGGGCTGGCGATGGATTTCTCGGCAGCGTTTGAGAAGGTTGCTTCGCAGGTCTCGCCGTCGGTGGTGAACATCACCGCGACGCTCGTCAGCGCGCGCCAACGCGACCCGATGGAGGAGCTGCAGCGCCGGTTCTTCGGAGCGCCGGGGAGCGGCGGCGGCATGCAGACGCAGATGGCGACGGGCTCGGGCGTCATCATCAGCGGCGACGGGTACATCCTGACCAACAACCACGTGGTGAACGGGGCCAGTTCGCTCGAAGTTCGGCTGAGCGACGAATCGACGCACGCGGCGAAGGTGATCGGCGCCGACCCTGCGACCGACGTTGCGCTCATCAAGATCGATTCGTCGGGCCTTGTGCCGGCGAAGCTTGGCGACAGCAACGGGGCTCGCGCGGGCCAGTGGGTGCTCGCGGTCGGCTCGCCGTACAACTTGGAGCAGACGGTGACGGCGGGGATCATCTCGGCCGTCGGCCGGCGCATGTCGGGGGGCAACCAGCGGGCGCTTACCGCCTACGACAACTTCATTCAGACCGACGCGTCGATCAATCCCGGCAACAGCGGCGGGCCGCTGGTGAACCTGCGCGGCGAGGTGGTGGGGATCAACACCGCGATCTTCTCCAACTCCGGCGGCAGCGTGGGCGTGGGGTTTGCGATCCCGATCAACCTGGCTCGCACGGTGGCGGACACGATCAAGGCGACGGGGTCGGCCAACAGCGGCAGCTACCTGGGCGTGAACTTCCCCAGCGGTGAGCAGCTCGAGCAGCTTCGTGAGCAGGGGCACTTGGAGGGCGTGCCGGTGGCCGACGTGATCAAGGGCTCGCCGGCCGAGAAGGCGGGCCTGCAGTCTGGCGACATCATCGTGTCGGTGGACAACCTGGCGACGCGCGACCAGCTTGCGCTGCGCACGGTTGTGCAGCGGATCAGCCCCGGGCGCACGGTGCCGGTGCAGATCAATCGCAGCGGCAAGTCGATGCTGCTCGATGTGACGCTGGCCGCGATGCCCAAGGAGCTTGCGCAGTCGCAGAACCCGTCGACGGCGACGAGCGGCACGAATAACCCGCTGGGAATTTCCGTCCGTGAGATTTCGCCGGCGTCGGCCCGGTCGTTCAACCTTCCCCCGGGCGTCAAGGGCGTTCAGATCGTTGAGCTTTCCCAAAGCAGCCCGGTCGCGGGTTCTGACATCGCGCCCGGCGCGGTGATCGTCTCGATCAATGGGAAGGCGACGACGGACATCGAGTCGTTCAACCTCGTCGCCGGGTCGGTCAACATTCAGCGCGGCCTCAACCTGCGGCTGTTTGCGGGGAACGAGTTTCAGAACTACACGATCCGCAATGGGCGGTGATTTGTAAGACGTTGCTTGCGGTTGTCAGAGCCTGAAGCGTTAGGGTTTTATGCACCAAATGCGCGGCCATGTCTTGAACTCCCTTCCGGGGAGGGGAGATGTCTTCGTGCATAATCCACATCAGCGAGTGCCGCGTTTATCGCAGGCCCAACGGCCGATTCGCAGAGCCTCATCGGCCTCCCTCGCTGACGCTTCGGGCTCTGACTATTGCGGCGATCGCGGAAGGCCTCACCGCACCAGCGGGCGGGCCCAGCCCATCTTGGTGATGAGAGTCTGCCAGTAGTTTCGCGCGGGGTTGCGCACGAAGTCGACGGCGCGGTCGTGCATTCTGAGCGTGAGCCGGTCGCCGGCGGCGAGCGTGCAGGCGGGGCGGCCGTCGAGCAGCAGCGTGGTGCCGGACCACTCGCCGCCTCCACCGGATTGCTCGTTCACGCGGTTGACCGTGAGCGAGATGTGGCTGCTGCCTGAGACCACGACCGGGCGGAAGCTGAGCGTCTGCGGCGCGAGCGGCGTGATGACCAGCGCGAAGGAGTCGGGTGCGAGGATCGGGCCGCCGACGGCGGCGTTGTACGCCGTGCTGCCGACGGGGGTGCTGACGATGATGCCGTCACCCTGGAACGTCGGGCCTTCCTGGCCGTCGATCGACATGCTGATCGAGATCATGCGGTAGGGAGGGCCGGCGGTGATCACGGCGTCATTGAGCGCGAGGCCCGCGCCGAGGCCGGGGCAAGAGACGGCGGCGCCGTTGCGCTCCAGGCGCACGTCGAGCAGGCGGCGCTCGAAGACCTTCAGAGGCGAGCCGTCGAAGAGCGCGACCTTCTGCTCCACCAGCGTCGCTTCGTCGAACTCAGCGAGGAAGCCGAGCTTGCCGAAGTTGACGCCCAGCAGCGGCGGCGAGGGACGGAGCTGCGTGCAGCGGCGGGCCTGGGTGAGCAGCGTGCCGTCGCCGCCGAGCACCACGATCAGGTCGGTGCCCTGCAGATCGCCGATGGGGCCGTCGTCGATCGCGGAGTATTCGCCGGCGATCATGCCGCCCCCTTCGGCGATGATGGCACGCACGCTAGGGAGCGCCTCGATGGCGTCGTTCTTGGAGCGATTCACAAGCAGCAGCACGCGTCGGCCCATTGCGGGTCAAGCGTAAGCGCAACTAGCCGCGGGCGGCAGCCGGAACTGGACCGTGCAACCAACTCCGGGTCGCCGGTAGACTGGATCAATGCGAACCACCCTCGCCGTTACTGCCTGTGCCACGCTTCTGCTGGGTTGCTGCAACAAGCCCGACCCGGCGCCGCAGCCCGCGCCGGCGAAGGCTGACGAGAAGCAGGCGGCCGGCGTCACGGCGCCCGTTGCGGCCAAGCCTGCGGAGACCACGGCCGCAGCGACTGTCATCGCGTTGACTGAGCGGGAGAAGATCGACAAGCTCATTGACGCCCTGGCGGCGTCGTCCGACACGTTCAACCGCAACGGCACGGATTACCCGGCGAAAGACGCCGCGGCGCACATGCGGTCGAAGCTGAGCGCGGCGGGGGATCGCGTGAAGACCGTGCGTCAGTTCATCGACGGGATCGGGTCGACGTCATCGATGAGCGGGAAGCCGTACACGGTGAAGAAGGCGGATGGCACGACGATCAACGCGAAGGAGTGGTGGGAGGGGCAGTTGGCGGTGATCGAAAAAAACGCGAAGTGACCCGTAACGACGCCTTGGCGCGAGCCTGGGCATGGTTGTTACGCGCCGAAAAACAGAAAGCAAAGCATCAGCGTTGTGCGGCGCCAAGCCCAGGCTTGCGCCAGGGCCTCGTTGAACAAGCAAGCCCAGGCTTGCGCCAGGGCCTCGTTAAATGAAACAAGCCCGGGCTTGGGCCCGGGCCTTTGGTCGGTTGCCGTGGTCGCGCTTAGCTGACGACCTTCGCACGCATGACGCTGCGGCGTGCCGGCGCGCCCGCCGACTCCTCCTCGCCGTCTGAGCTCATGCGGAACTGGCGGGCCTGACCGCCCTCGGTGAGCTGGCCGTTGAGCTTGCGGAGCGCTTCGTCAGCGATCTGGCGGACGCGTTCGCGGCTGATGCCGATCTCGCTGGCGATCTCTTTGAGCGTGAGGGGCTCGTGCCCGTCGAAGCCGAAACGCATGCGCAGGATGCGGGCCTCGCGCTCGTCGATGGCGTCGAGCAGCTTACGGATGGTCGTGAGTTCGTCGTCGCGCTCGAGGTTGTCGTCGGTGCGCACGGTCTTGGGGTCGGCGACGAGCTCGCTGATCGACATCGACTCGCCGTTCTCGTCGGTGGGGGCGAGCTGTGGTGCGCGGACGGCGCGGATGGCTCTCTTGATGATGCGCAGCTTCTTCAGCGGCATCTGCATCTCGTCGGCGAGCTCCTGCAGCGTGGGCGGGCGGCCGAGGCGCTGCTCGAGCTTGCGCGAGCACTGCTTCCACTTGGCGACCAGCTCGACCATGTAGGCCGGAACGTGGATGGGCTGCACCGCGTTGATCAAGGCGCGCTTGATGGCCTGCTTGATCCACCAGCTTGCGTAGGTGCTGAAGCGTGCGCCTTGCGCGGGGTCGAAGCCTTCGACTGCGCGGAGGAGGCCGACGTTGCCCTCTTCGATGAGGTCCTGAATGTTCAGGCCGCGGTTGACGTAGTTCTTGGCGATCGAGACGACTAGACGCAGGTTGGCGCGGATCATCCGCTCGCGAGCCATGGGGCAGTTGTCGTTGATGACGGCCCAGCCGAGCAGCTTCTCTTCCTCTGCGGTGAGGAGAGGCGTCTCGTTGATCTGGCGGAGGTAGAGCTGAAGCGCGCTCTGCAACTCCATCCCACTCTGTGTCCGTGAAGTCCTGGCTGTCGGCACTGCGAACCCCTTCCGCGGTCAGAACGGCCGCGAGCGGTAATGGACCGGAATCGGTCCCCAGGCTGCCGCTCGCCGATACGAACCGGTCGATCCGGCGGATGCAATCGGCCTCAACAATCGTCGCCTCAAGGCCGGATCGGACACCCAGAAACGAGGGCCCGGCATACCCGGCACAAAGCACTCACTCGAGCATTATCCGGGCTTTGGACCCGAATCACAAGACCCTACTCCACGTTTCGCCGCCTCCTGACAAATCAGGATGAAACGGAGATGAACCTCTCTGCTTCTATGCGAGGTATAGTCATTCATTGGCGAGTCCCAGACAGCCTGGGGACACAAAAACCGCATTCCAGTGCACCCACCCCATGGCTAAACCTCCCAAATTACCACCCGAGCCTCCTGACGATCAGCCGAAGCCCGCAGAGAGTGGCGGTTCGGTGCCTGATCGTGAGCCTTCGTACGACCTTTCCCGGATTCTTGCCGGTTGGCCGTACGAGGCGGGAAAGCTGTCGGCTCGGATCGTGCCGGGCGACGACGGTGAGCCGCGGCTGCAGATCCGTCTGGACCTTGGCGTGCTCCAGATGCAGCTTGAGGGACGTCCTGACGGCCAGCGGCCGCGGGGATTCGACTCGCTGCTGGAGTACCACGAGGCTCGCCTGGATGAGTTCATGAGCCGGGGGGGCGGTGGCGGTGGTGCTGGCGGCGGCGAGGGGGGCGAGTTCACGCTGTCGCCGGACGAGTGCCGCGAGCTGCGTGAGGAGGCGGTGCAGTACTACCAGCGTTATACGGGCCTTCTGGTGATGGAGGACTACGACGGGGTGGTGCGCGACACGACGCGGAACCTGCGGCTGCTGGATTTCTGCCGTCAGTACGCCGAGTCCGAGAACGACAAGTCGGCGCTGGAGCAGTTCCGAGCGTACATCACGATGACGCGCGCGCGGGCGCTGGCGAGCCAGGCGCTCAAGGACGATGAGCCCAAGGCAGCGCTGCACGCTGTTGAGGAAGGGCTCGAGGCGCTGCGCCAGCATCTGCCCGATAGCGCGTACGAGCAGAGCGGCGAGGTGCAGATGCTCAACCAGATGCGCGATGCCCTGATTCCGCGCCAGCCGCTGACACCGCGGCAGGATCTCAAACGCCGGCTCGCCGAGGCGGTGAGCAAAGAGAATTACGAGCTTGCGGCGATTCTTCGGGATGAGCTGAAGAACATGCCGGAATGAAATCGCCAAATGGCAAATGGCTAGAGGGCCAAATGGCCGGGTGAGACCGGGCGGGTGTTGGTTTTTGCGCTGGTGAGCCGATAGGGGTGAAGGGTGGGGACTGGACAGGAGGTCCTATGTCTCTGCGCGATCCTTCCAATCAGGAGCCGGCCGGGGGTGGCGGCGAGTCGGGGCGGCTCGATTTTTCGGGCGCTCACGAAGAGCCGGGCGTGTGGCTGCCGCGGTTGCAGCGGCTGCTGGCGGATCAACTGGGGCTGGCGCAGCAGATCGAGCTGATCGACGGCCGGAAGTCGGCGGCGCTGGCGGACAACGACATGGAGGCGTATCTGGGCCTTCTGGATCAGCGCGGCGTGCTGGTGGAGCGCCTGATGGCGCTGAACGAGGAGCTCAAGCCGTTCGCGGAGCGGTTCGCGCTGCTGGCGACGGGCCTGAAGGAAGAGCAGCGGGCGTCGGTCTACGCCGAAGCGCGGAAGCTGGACGCGGTGCTGGCGGAGATCACGCGGCGCGACGCGGCGGAGGCTGAGATGCTGGCCGCGCGGCGCGACAAGATCGCGCAGGAGCTGTCGGACGTTCGCACAGGGAGCAACGCACTGGGGGCGTACGGAAAGCGGCAGACGCCGCCGCCGCCGCAGAGCCACGATCAGGACGCGTGAGTCACCATGAGCGGATCAAGCACATTGACGGCGGCGGGTCCGATGGTGAGCCAGGAAGAGCTGGCGGCGTTGATGTCGGCGTTCAACGACGCGACGGCGCGGCTGACGTCTACGCACGAGCGACTGCAAGGCGAAGTGACGAAGCTCACGGCGCAGCTTGCGGATGCGAAGGTGCAGGTTGAGCGGAGCAAGCACCTGGCGCTGCTTGGTGAGATGGCAGCGGGGATCGCGCACGAGGTGCGGAACCCACTGGGGTCGATCCTGCTCTATGCGCGGATGCTGCAGGAGGATCTGACGGACCGGCCGGCGCAGAAGTCGGTGGCGGACAAGATCGCCGGGAGCGTGCAGCGGCTGGAGACAGTGGTGGGGGACGTGCTGGCGTTCTCGCGCGAGCTGCGTGTGCGGCCGCAGGCGCTGTGCGCGCGGGAGCTGCTGGAGTCGGCGCTGCACTCGGCGCAGGATGGAGCATGGGATGGGATCGAGGCGAGTGTCGAGGCGCCGGCGTCGCTGAACGTGAACGGGGATGCGAACCTGTTGATGCAGGTGCTGATCAACCTCATCCGCAACGCCGCAGGTGTGATGAAGGAGACGGGGAAGGGGAAGACGCTGCGTTTGTGCGCCGGTCGCACGCGCGTGCGGACGCCGGAAGGGAAGAGCGTGCCGATGCACGCTCTGTGGGTGCATGACAGCGGGCCGGGGATCGATCAGGCGACGGCGGAGAAGCTGTTCACGCCGTTCTTCACGACGCGAGCGACGGGGACGGGGCTGGGGCTGGCGATTGTGCATCGGATCGTCGACGCGCACGGCGGGCGGGTGAGTTTGCGAAACCGGGTCGATGGGAGTGTGGTGGAGGGGGCGACGGCGGAGGTGTTGTTGCCGGTTGGGGATGGGAAATAGCCAAACGTCAAGCGGTCCGGAGCCACGAAGTGGCGCGTGTCGTTGGCCCACGGCGCAAGAACCTTTTGCACAAAGTGCTGGGAGCTGCTAGAAATCTCGGGCCGTTTGCGTTGTTCAGCGATCGGCCTTGGTCAGAGCCCGAAGCGTCAGCGAGGGAGGCGGCACGAGGCTTGGCGAGTGCCGCGTTTGCCGCGGGTCAAACGGCCGATTCGCAGAGCCTCATCGGCCTCCCTCGCTGACGCTTCGGGCTCTGACGAGACGGCCTAACGCAAAAGGTTCGCAAGCCGTGGGCTATCGAAAGGCGCTGCTCCGCAGCTCAAAACGGAAGCGACCGGAGGGGCGGGCCCTGCCGGTCGCGCGTTGGTGCGGGTTGTTTGAGGGCAGGCTGGAAACCTGCTTCACCCTCAGCCGGCCTGTGAGCGCGGGTGGCTCTGGTCGTAGGCGTTTTTGAGGCGCTGGGCGGTGAGGTGGGTGTAGACCTGCGTGGTGCTGAGCGACTGGTGGCCGAGGATCTCCTGCACTGAGCGGAGGTCGGCGCCGTTTTCGAGCATGTGCGTCGCGAACGAGTGACGCAGGGTGTGGGGGCTGATCTTGGGGTCCATGCCGGCCTGCTTGAGGTACTTGTCGAGCTTGCGGCGGACCGAGCGGCTGCTGAGGCGGCCGCCGTGCTTGTTCATGAAGAGGGGCTTGCCGGCGTTGCCGCCCGCCCAAAGGTGGCTGAAGCGCGGGTCGGACGCGACCAGGCTGGTGTAACGCTTGACCGCGGCGAGCGCGTGAGCGCCGACGGGGACGATGCGCTCACGCTTGCCCTTGCCGCGGACGCGCATCGCTTCGCCGGTCTCGTCGAGGTCGTCGCCGTTGAGGTCGACCAGCTCGCTGACGCGGATGCCGGTGGAGTACATGGTCTCAAGCATGGCGCGGTCACGCAGGCCCAGGACGTCGCGGTCGCTGGGGGTGATCATGAGCTGCTCGATCTGGTCCATGGTGATCGCCTTGGGGAGCCGCTTGCCCTGCTTGGGCGTGCGGATGGCGGTCATGGGGTTGGTCGCGGCCAGGCCGCGGCGCTCGGCCCACTTATAGAAGGAGCGGAGCGTGGCGATCTTGCGGGCCATGGTGGCACCGGAGTAGGCGTTGGCCTGGAGGTACTCGAGGAAGGTGCGGATCCAGTCGCTGGAGCCGTCGAGGACTTTGTCGGTGATCGTGGCGCCGCCGAGCGAGGCCGCGGGGTTGCCCGGCTCGGTGCGGCTGGCGCGTGCGAGGCGTGATTCGTACGCCTTCTGCTCGACAGGCTCGTTGATCGTGGCCTTCTCGGCCTGCTCGATCCACTCGACGAACTGGCGGAGGTCCGCGCCGTAGCAGCGCGCGGTGTAGGCCGAGAAGTGGCGTTCGTCGCCGAGGTACGCGATGAAGCCGTTGATGACCGGAAGGGTTGACATAGCGGACTCCGAGTGATGCGGACGTTCGCTTATCGAACCGATCGAGGGGGCGGATAAGTTGGGCTTGGAGAAATTCACCCGGTCACGTAGGGGAAAGAAGGGGGGAGGGGTTTTCGGGCGTGGAAATGGCTTGGGTGTGGAGGGCAGGAATTGCGCTGTGGACAAATGGCCAAATGGCAAAGGCCAAATGGCCAAATTCAGGCGGTACCTGTTTTATTTGGCGCTTTGGCCATTTGCCATTTGGCCCTTTGGCGTCGCCGGCGTGGCCCGGGCGAGGCGGAGGCGCTCAGCGTCGAGGAGCTGGCTCAGGGTTTGGTACGCGACGAACTGCACGTACTGGTCCATGTTCGCCGTGTAGCTGCGCCAGCCCAGGGGGGCGCGGTAGTCGGTGCGGCCCGCGGCGTAGCGCTGGACGCTCATGAGCACTTCGTGGTTGCGGGCATCGAAGTGGTTGACCACGACGCTGAGGGGGCGCTCGTCATAGCGGGTGGGGGTGCGCTCGGTGGCGCTGCCGGTCAGCTCGCGGGCGTCGAGGGTGGCGTTTGTGCGGCTGGGGGCGAACAGGCCCAACGTGAGGCCGATGCGGGGCGGGTCGTAGGGATCCCACGAGGTGATCGAGCCGACGACGATGCCGTCGACGCCCAAAGCAGTGGCGAGTGCGCGGGCGTCGGAGGGGGTGTTGACCTCGGCCATGCCGATGGCCCGCATGGTGCCGATTACGCGGTTCATCGGGATCGCGGCCATGCCGCGGGCCTCGTTGATGCGGGCGACCAGCTCGTCGGCGACGGCCATCGATTCGGTGACGTTGGTGCCGCTCTCGTTACGCAACGGCGCGACGGCCCAGAGGGGCTGTGTGCCCAGGGCCTGGTAGGGGGAGACCAGCACCTCGGGGGCGGTCAGCTCGGGCGGCGGAGAGCCGGCGCAGCCTGTGAGGAACGCGGCGGCGATAACAAATAGAGCGAAGGTCTTGTGCATGGCGTCCTTGCCTGGATCGGGGGCTTCCTGCCCGCCGCAAAGTCAATGTCGGAGGTGTGAAACACGGAGAACACGGAGGGCACGGAGAAAGGCAAAGAGAGAGTAGAGAAAGAACAGCCGTTCATCGCGGTGAGTTTTTCTCTTGTGTCATTCTCTGTGTTCTTCGTGTGCTCCGTGTTTCCAAGGTCTTACGGGTTGGTCGGGGCGTTGGCGGTGTTGGTGCCGGGTTCTTCGGCGTTGTTGTTGGGGTTGGCGTTGTTGTTCGTGGCGACGGGCTGGGCACCGGTCTCGGTGCTCAGGGCGGCCATGGCGCGGTCGGTGCCGACGGCCCAGATGTTGTCGTGGCCCGAGCGGTTAGAGACGAAGTAGACGCGGCCGTCCTTGCTCCACCAGGGAGAGGTGTCGCTGCTCGCTCCGCCGCCCGTGAGGTTGATGCTGGCCGAGCCGTCGGCCGCGACGACCCAGACGCCCGAGGAGGCGTTGGTCTGGCCGGGCTTCACGGTCGCGTAGGCGATGAAGCGGCCGTCGGGGCTCCAGTTGGGATTGATCGCGGCGGCGTTGGCGCCCGAAACGATCTCGGTGGGGCTGCTGACGAAGCCGGGCTTGTAGTCGACGGTCCAGAGGCCGAATGCGCGGTCGCCGCGCTCCTTGCCGCGCTGGAAGGCGATCTTGTCGGAGCTGTTCTCGCCGGTGCCGGCGGCGGGGCACCAGACGGGGAACATGCCATAGCCGATGAACTCGGCGGTGGCGGGGTTGGTCGCGTCGACGACCCACATCTCCCAGCGGCCCGAGACGGTGCCCAGGCGGCAGAAGGCGAGCTTCTTGCCGTCGGGGCTCCAGGTGGGGTGCAGGTCGCAGGCGGCGTCAGGTGAGAGCTGCACGGCGCGGCCGCCGCCGGAGCTCATCACGAAGAGTTGCCAGGTGCCGTTGCGGTCGCTGGCGAAGGCGATCTTGCGGCCGTCGGGGCTGAGGGCCGGCATCACGTGGTTGGACGGGTCGTTGGTGAGCTGCGTGACGGCGCGGCGCCGACCTTCTTGATGTAGAGGTCGGCGGTGGCGCGGTGCTGCGTGCTGGCGAAGACCAGCGTCGAGCCGTCGCGGCTGATGCGGGGGTCGAAGTCGGCGCCCTCGGTTGCGAAGGTGACCTGCGTGAGGCCCTCGGTGGCGTCGGCGGGTGTGTCCTTGTCGGTGCCGGCGGTGAAGGTCAGCGAGCCGCGGTCGAAGGTGGGCTTTTCTTCAGCGACCGCGTTGGCGTCGATGACCGGTGCGCCGTTGCGCTTGCCGGAGGCCTCCATCTGGGCGATCCACTCGGGGGTGATCGGGCCGGTGCGGAGGGTGGGCTGGGTGTGGGCGGTGTTGGCGACGGGCGTGGTAGGGGTCATGCCGCCGTTGCCCGTGCGGTTGGCGGTGTTCTGCGTGGTTTTGCCGTTGGTTTTGGCGTTCGCGGCGGTCTCGCGCGTGTTGGCGTTCTGCGTCGAGGTAGTTGGGGTTGCGGGGTCGAAACGCTCGACCATGCTGCTGTTGGTCGAGCAGCCGGTGCCGGCGGCGGCGAGGAGGAGGAGAGTGGAGAGGACGGCGGGAGTGGACGTGCGCATGGAGAGCCTCCGCAAGTGACACCGAACTGGGAGGCTTATCGGACGACCGGTCCGGTGGCCTCCAGCGTGTGGTGGCTATCGGGCGTTCGGAAGGGCCGCATGAGCTGGGTTTTGGTGGCCTTTGTGATCAGGTCAGACCGCGGCGGCGGTCATGATGGCGGCGGTGTCGCCGGGGCGGACCCAGACGGCGCGGCGGCCGCGGGGCTGCTGCGTGGCGGTGAGGTGATCGAGGTAGGTCTGCAGCGCGGCATCGGCGAAGCGGCTGAGGAAGGCGGCGGTGGCCGAGGCGTTGATGCGGACGATCTGGTCGATCATGTCGCGCCGGCGCGGGGAGACGGCGTCGGTGATGCGCTGGTCGGTGATTTCGGCAGAGACGGTGTCGCTGATCGTGCGCATGGTGACCTCGCCTGGCATTGGGCGTTGGGCGCTCTGCGCGGGGGTGGTGATGGCGCACGCTCCGCGCGCGTCATGGGTGTGTTGATCGGCGAGGTGGTCGGCGGCGGTGCAGATTTGCGTCATGCGGCGGTGAGTACGGAGGGCGTTTGTGGTTGGATGCGGAACCGCGCGGCGGTCCTAGGCTCGGGCGTGAGGTACTACACGCTTCCGACCAGCCATTCCGGCGCGATCGCGCCTGTCAACGAGACCGAGGCGCCTATTGCGTACTGGGTTGAAGGAAGCGTGCTGACGCAACCGGATGCCGTGCCGGGGAACGTGACGGTGGCGACGTGGTCGGGGACTCTCGCCGGCACGGACGGGCCGTTTGCGGCGGATGTGCGGAACTGGTCGCAGGCGGCGCGGTCGGAACTGCACGACAAGCTCGACAAGCTGGTGAAGGTCGCGGCGTTTAAGAAGGCGGAGGGGAAACTGCTGCTGCGGCCGCACGCGCGGCACATTCTGAACGACTGGCACACATGCTCGCGGTTCATGGCGGCGCGGGCGCTGGCGGGTGATACGCGGACGCGGCTGCTGATCGATCCTGCCGCGCTGCTGACGGAGCAGATGCTGGCGCGGAGCGTGGAACATCTGGAACGCACGTTCGAGCAGGTCGGGCTGATGCTGCGCGACGAGACGGTGCGCGAGCAGATCGGGGGCGTGGTGATCAGCAACCTGCGGCGAGCCGAGGCTGGCAGTGGGGCGGTTGATCCGTTGGGAGTGGATGAAGGGGAAGCGCTCCTGCCCACGACACTGACGGATGAGCGCGGCTTGCTGGACGTTTCGCTGCTTGGGCGACTCGCGCGGGCGCACCTTGTGACGGGGACGCCGGTGGTGTTTGTGGGCGGCTCCGGCACAGGCGACAGTCAGCGGCGGTTGATCGAAGGGTGATGTGCGGACAGAAGTTGGCGGGGGTGGAGTCTGAGCGCATCTTTCGGGCTGAGGGAAACGCTGCTCGAAGGAGGCTCCTATGGCGCTGCGTTCGCTCGGTCTTTCAGCCGTTGGTCTGCTGGCGATGGTGAACGGTGCGGTTGCCGGCGATGATCGGCCCGTGATCGTGGAGCAATCGGGGGATCGGACGCAGTGCGCGGGGCAGGACGCGAGCCTGACTGTCTCGGCAGCGGCGGATGGGTTGCCGACCACTTTTCAGTGGCAAGTCGAAGGGGTCGGCGGCGAATGGCAGGAAGTGAGGATTTACCCGCCGCGGGAGGGTGTGTGGGCTCGCGTGAGCACGTGGGTGGACGCCGAAACCAACAGCAGCACACTCTTCTTTGCGTGGATCGTGCGCGAGACAACGGGCACTACCGGTGCCTGGTGTCGGGCCCGTTCGGATCGACGGCGTCGGAACCGGTGCGGCTGACAGCGCTGGGTGCTGACTTTGGCTCGGCCGGCGGGGCGCCCGAGCCGGACTTTGCGTACGACAACAACGACTTCATCGCGTACATCCAGGCGTTTTTCGAGGGGTCGCTGACGGCGGATCTGGGGTCGGCGGGCGGTGTGCGCGGCGGGGATGGGCGGTTGGACAACAACGATTTCATCGCCTTCATCGGGTTGTTCTTTGATGGGTGTGTTGGGCCGATGTAAGGTGTTCAGGTCCGAACCGCGCCCGTCAGGAAGCGGAACGGTGCTGCGGTAGCAACCAAGCCTCCTCCCAACAAACCACGCGACGGTCCGCTCGCTTACGCCCCCCCCGTCGCGGTTCGGATTGGGCCTTGCCCCCTAAGGGGAGGGGTGTCTATGCTTCCCCTCACAACCCAAGCCGCCGGGGGGCGTAACCCCGGCACCGCACGAACGACTCGACCCGCCCGGACCGCTTATCCGGGGCTCGCCCTCCTGGGGCAAACGGGCAAGTCGGAGGTGGAACGCGAATGGCAAAGAAAGAAGTCAAAGAGATCTTCAAGATCATGGCACCGGGTGGTTCGGCCACTCCGGCGCCGCCCCTTGGCCCCGTCCTGGGCGCGAAGGGCGTCAACCCCGGTCAGTTCATCCAGCAGTTCAACGCCAAGACGGCGGCCCTCAAGGGCAAGGTCGTCGGCTGCGTGGTGACCGTCTATACCGACAAGTCGTTCGCGTTCGAGATCAAGGCCTCCCCGGCCTCGGTCCTCATCAAGGAAAAGGCCAAGGTCGAGAAGGGCTCTGGCGTTCCGAACAAGAACAAGGTCGGCAAGATCAAGCGTGCGGATCTGGAAGCCATCGTCAAAGAGAAGATGGCCGACCTGAACTCGCATTCCATGGACGCGGCAGTTCGCATCATCGAGGGCCAGTGCCGCTCGATGGGCGTTGTGGTGGAGGGCTAATACACAATGGCACGCATCAACAAGCGCATGAAGGCGAACCTTGAGATGGTCCCGCACGAGCCGCAGGACGGCCCGGCTGCGATCGCCGCTCTCAAGAAGTTCAAGGCTCCCAAGTTCGACCAGACCGTCAACATCGCGGTCTTCCTCAACATCGATCCGTCGGCTGCCGAGCAGGGCATCCGCGGCTCGGTGAGCCTCCCCCGCGGCATCGGCAAGACCAAGAAGGTCGTCGCCTTCTGCCGCGAGGACCAGACCAAGGACTGCCTTGCCGCCGGCGCCGTGAAGGCGGGTGGCGAGGAGCTTGTGAAGGAAATCGAAGGCGGCTGGATGGATTTCGACGTCGCGGTCGCGACGCCGGACATGATGCGCATCATCGCTCGCCTTGGTAAGGTGCTGGGTCCCAAGGGACTCATGCCCTCGCCCAAGACCGGCGCGGTGACGCCCAAGATCGTCGAGGCGGTGAAGGAATTCTCCGCCGGCAAGGTCGAGTTCCGCAACGACAAGGCCGGGAACGTTCACGCGATCCTGGGCAAGCTGTCGTTCAAGGACGGCGACCTTGTGGACAACCTCAACGCGTTCATCGATCACATCGAGAAGATGCGTCCGTCCACGACCAAGGGCATCTTTGTCAAGAAGATCGTCATCAGCGGCGCCATGACTCCGGGCGTGCAGATCAAGCACGTCTCGGTCGAGCCGGGCGCTGAGAGCAAGTAACCAACTCGCGACGGGGCGCGTAACGCGCCCCTGAGCGGAAAGGCACACCATGTCCAAAGCTGTCAAGAACATGCTGATGCGGGACTACACCGCCCGCCTCACCGGCGCCGACAACGGGATGCTGATCAGCATCCGCGGCATGAAGGCCGTCGATACGACCAAGCTCCGCAACGGGCTTGCGAAGAAGAAGATCAAGGTCACCGTGATCCGTAACAGCCTGGCGAAGAAGACCTTCGCCGGCTCGGGTCTTGAGGGCCTTGGCAAGCTGCTGACGGGTCCGAGCGCCGTGGTCTACGGCGGTCAGAGCGTCGTCGAGGTCGCTCGCGCGATCGTCGACTCGCTCAAGGACTTCCCCACGCTTGAGCTCAAGGGGGCCATCCTCGATGGCAACCTCTTTGAGGGCAAGAAGGGCGTCGAGGAACTGAGCAAGTTCCCGACCAAGGAAGAGGCCGCGGGCCAGAACATCACCCTCATTGTGTCGCCCGGTCGCAAGCTGGCGGCGCAGTTCAAGGGTCCTGGCGCGAACCTGGCCGGCATCATCAAGGCGATCGAAGCCAAGCTCGAAAAGGGCGAGGCGATCGCCAAGCAGGGCTGAAAGGCGAGGCATTCGCCATTAGCCACTAGGCATTAGTAAAGACAAGGCCCGGGCGTTGCCCGGGCCTTTTTTTTATGTGGAGTTTGATGCGAGTGTGAAGGGTGCCCGACTGGACACCGGGGGTGGAGGGGCCGATACTTGCCCCTCACGCCACTTTAGCTCAGCGGTAGAGCGACGCTTTCGTAAAGCGTAGGTCCAGGGTTCAAATCCCTGAAGTGGCTTTCGGCCCGGCGCCCCTCCCGCCCCGGGCCTTTTTCATTGGTGCGGGTGGGCGCGGGCGGGGTGCGAGATGAGTCACGCAGCCGAGAACTCGGCGAGTGGTTCGCGCTGAATCGGGAATCTGCGCGGAAATCGGAACCGGTTGCGAAGCGGAGCGTCCATCCGTGAGACAGGTTGGCGCGGGCTCTTAACCCCTTACACCGTCAGGGTTTGCGGGGAACGTCGAGGGCCGCGTCTTGGGGAATTGAAGTTATCACGCTCGTGTGCGTGAGCCGGCGGCGGCTCGTGCTGTGGCTTTGGCTGGTCAAGGAGATGGTCATGTTGCTGAGCAAGCGGATCACTTCGGCGATGATCGTTCTGGCGGTCGGCACGAGCGTGTGCCTCGGTGCCGCGATTGCGCAGCCGCCTGCGACGGGCCCTCAGAGTGCGGGGCAGCTTGCCAAGCCTCGCACCGCGCGTGAGAACGTCGCGCGGCTGCACAGAGTGATCTCGGTCGATTTCAAGGAGTGGAGGCTGCGCGACGTGGTTCAGCACCTGAGCACCGAGACCGGCGCGGTGCTGGAGCCCGTCTGGAAGAACACGTCCGAAGACGGCTTGGACCCCGACATGCTGATCACCTTCTCGGCCAAGGGGCTCGACGGCGTGACCGTGCTGGAGAGGGTGCTTGAGAAGGCCTCTGGCGAAGCGCTCACCAGCGACGACAAGGTGACGTGGCAGATGACCAGCTACGGCGCGATCGAGTTTGGGCCGCGGAAGGCGCTGAATCGGAGCAAGCGCGTCGAGGTGTACGACGTCTCGGATCTGCTGTTTGAAGTGCCGGTGTACGACGATGTTCCGACGATCGATCTGGCGCAGGTGCTGCAGAACAGCGGCGGTCGCGGCGGCAACGGTGGGACGAACATTTTCAACGACGGCGGCAGCCGCGGCGGCGGAGACCGCGCGCGCGAGACGAACGCATCCGTCAGCGCGAACGGTTGGCTGAAGAACTCAAGCGGCTCATCACCACGCTCGCCGAGAAGGAGCAGTGGGAGGATAACGGCGGGGCGGGCGGGTCGATCCGGGTGTACCAAGGGAACATCATCATCGATGCTCCCGACTACATGCACCGGGCGGTTGCGGGCTACGCGTGGTGGCCGGCCGCCAAGCCGGCTGCGTCCAAAGGGCGGCGGTACGTGGCTCAGAGCGGCAGCCTGGAGGCGGCCAAGGTGATTGGGCTCACCCCGTTTACCGAACAGGGAGGTACAGGCGGGGGCGGCCGGTGAAGTCGCTCGGGCGGCAGAATGCCGACCTTTTTCCTACCGCAGGCACAGCCCAGCGGTCATCCAAGGGGTTCACTGGATCCGTTCCAACCCTTTGCGGCGTAAGGAGTTGAAACGCCGCACCACCCGAACAGGCGTGGGTTCACATCCAGAAACCGATGAGCGGTTTCTGCTACACTGTCGATGACTGGGCACCGTGGCCCACTGGAGAAGTTCATGACGTTCAGCAAGCAGATCTCTTCCGCCCTGATGGTCCTTGCCGCCGGTTCGAGCATCGGCCTCACCGCGGCACTCGCGCAGCCTCCGGCGGCTCCGGCCGCGGCGACCCCCGGCTCCAGCGCGCTCCCGACGCCCAAGACGGGCCGCGAGAACCTGGCTCGCCTTCAGAAGGTCATCTCGGTCGACATGAAGGAATGGAAGCTTGAGGAAGTGATCAAGCACCTGACGACGGAGACCGAGGCGTACTTCGAGCCGGTCTGGAAGAGCGGCAGCGAAGAGGGCCTTGACCCTGAGATGCTGATCACGTTCTCGGCCAAGGGCCTTGACGGCGTGACGGTGCTCGAGAAGGTGCTCGAGAAGGCGTCTGGCGAAGCGATCGTCAGCGACGAGAAGGCCACGTGGCAGATCACCAGCTACGGCGCGATTCAGATCGGCCCGCGCAAGATCCTGAACAAGAGCAAGCGGACCGAGGTGTACGACGTCTCGGACCTGCTGTTCGAGGTGCCGGTGTATGACGACGTCCCCGTGATCGACCTGGCGCAGGTGCTGCAGAACAGCGGCGGCGGCCAGGGCGGAGGCGGCGGTCAGAGCGGCAACATCTTCGGCCAGGGCGGCCAGAACGGCGCGGGCAACCAGCAGCGCCAGGAAGAGCGTCGCCGTCGCCGTCAGGAGCTCGTTGACGAGCTCAAGCGCCTGCTCACCAGCCTGGCCGAGAAGGACCAGTGGGAAGACAACGGCGGCAGCGGCGGTACGATGACGATCTACCAGGGCAACATCATCGTCGACGCGCCGGACTACATGCACCGCGCCGTCGCCGGGTACGCCTGGTGGCCCAGCGCCAAGTCGAGCGCGGCCAAGGGTCGTCGCTACGTCTCGCTGAGCGGGAACGTCGAGGCTGCGAAGGTCATCGGCCTCACGCCGTTCCAAGAGAACGGCAACGCCGGCGGCAACCCCCGCTGAGCGTCGCACATCCGTACGAATGAACAAACCCCCGGCTTGTCCGGGGGTTTTTCGTTGCTGCGCCAGCGTGAGCGGATTGGGCCGTCTGCGGAGCCGTCACCCTGCCGCGGCGGTTACTTGGTCTCGGCGAGGGCGGAGTCGATCGCCTTGGTGATCTCGTCCTTTTCGGGCGACATCGACGCCTTGAAGCGTGCGACGATCTCGCCCTTGCGGTTGACGAGGTATTTGGCGAAGTTCCACTCGGGCTCGCCGAGGGGCTTCTCGGCGCCGCCGGCTTCGCTGCGGCGAGGAGCTTGTACAACTCGCACTTGCCGTCGCCCTTCACCACGACCTTTGAGAACATCGGGAAGGTGACGTGGTAGTTGTCGGTGCAGAAGGTCTTGATGTCGGCTTCGGAGCCGGGCTCCTGCTTGCCGAAGTCGTTGGCGGGGAAGCCGAGGATGACGAGGCCCTTGTCTTTGCGCGACTCGTAGAGCTTTTCGAGCGCGGCGTACTGCGGCGTGTTGCCGCACTTGCTGGCAACGTTGACGACCAGCAGCACCTTGCCGGCGTACTGCGAGAGCGGAACGTCCTTGCCGTCGATGTCCTTGACGGTCAGCGACAGGATGGGCGCGTCGGCGGGCTTGGCGTCGGTCTTTGCCGGCGCAGCCGGGGTCGCGGGCGCGGTTGCCGGCTTGGTGGTGGTCGAAGCGGGCTGCTTGGCGGGTTGGTCTTTGCTGCAGCCGGCGGCGAGAGTCAGGCCGGCGAGGGCGACGGTGAGGAGCGTGGACTTCATAAGCGGACGGCGGTCGCTTCCGACCGACGACCGGGGGTTGACGGCTTACTTGGGGGGCGTGGCGGGGTCCGCCGGGGGGGTGGGTGCGGGAGTGGGCGGTGTTGTGGGGGACGTCGCCGGAGCCGGTGCGGGCTCGGGAGGCTTGGTGGCCTCGTGGATGGACTGGCGGATCTTGTCGGCGCTTTCCTTGCCGGCCTCGCCGATCTTTGTGCCCGCTTCTTTGAGCGCGTCGCCGGTCTTGGCGCCGGCTTCCTTGACGGCGTCGGCGGCCTTCTTGATCTGCGGTTTGTGCTCTTCGCATCCGGCGGCGAGGAAACCGAAGCCGGCGATAGAGAGAAGGAGAAGCGTGTGCTTCATAAGCCTCGCGCTCGCCGTTTCCGGCGAGCGCGGGAGAGTTGATCAGTGGGCGGGCTTGACGGCGTCCTTGACGTCCTTAGCGGCGTCGCCGGCGGCCTTGGTCGCGTCCTTGGTGGCTTCGGCGGCCTTCTTGGTCGCGTCCTTGGCCTGGTCGACGGGCTTCTTCTCCTCGCAGGCGCCGAGGGTGCCGAGAGCAAGACCGGCGATCGCGAGAGTGGTCAGAACCTTCTTCATCTGGATTCTCCTTGAACGGGTGCGAATTCGTGGGGTCCCCACGCAGCCAAATCATAGCTAATCCGGAGGCTTATCGGTCCCGCGCCGTCAATCGTGGGCAGGCCTGCGCATCGTGCAGTACACTCGCGTGACCTCGGACGCACCCTCATGCAGATTGCTTCTGGCACTTCGTTGTTGGCCGCTGTCGGGCTTTGGCTTGTCACGCCGCTCACGCTCGCGGCGCAGTGCGATGCTCAGTGGCTGACGCCAGGGGGCGTGCCGGGCACCAACGGGCGCGTGCGGTGCCTCGCGTATTGGGACCCTGATGGGCCCGGGCCGCGGGGGCTGTGCCCGGTGGTGGGGGGCCAGTTTAAGCTGGCAGGTGATTCGGCGGCGTTGGGCGTTGCGATCTGGGAGGACGGGGCGTGGCATGCGCTTGGAGCGGGATTGACGGGCGACATCTATGCGTTGGTGGTGATGCCGAACAACGAGCTGGTCGCGGGCGGGTATGTGACGGTGGGCTCGTCGCGGGGCGTCGCCCGCTTTGACGGGACCGCGTGGCAGCCCATGGGAGGCGGTGTTGGCTCGTCGACGGACAATGTGCGTTGCCTGTGCGTGCAGCCTGACGGCACGCTGGTGGCGGGTGGTGACTTCTCTGGGAAGTTGAACATCGCGAAGTGGAACGGGGCCACGTGGGATCAGATCGGCGCTGGTGTGAACTCCGCGGTCTACGGGTGCGCGTACGTCGAGGGGTATGGGCTGATCATCGGCGGCGGGTTTGCGACATCGGGAGGGGCGCCGGTGTCGCGTGTTGCGCGGTGGACGGGCGCCGTGTGGGAACAGCTCGCGCAAGCGTGCCGGGACAAGTGGTGAGTGTTTCGCGGACAGCAGCTGGTGAGCCGGTTGTCGGTGTGTTCGACCAGAGCGGCACGCTGCCCTGGCGCGGCGCGGTGATGAAGTTCGCCGACAACCAGTGGGCGTTCGTTGGATCGACCTTCAGCGATGGGCCCTCGGTCGGGCTCTCGCCGCAAGGAGAGTTGACGGCGTGGGGATCGTTTTTCAACGCCGGTCCGGATGGCGCGACCGGGGTTGCGTCCTTTGTCGGCGGTGACTGGCGACCGGTCGTGCCGGGTTCGCAGGCGGCCAGCACTTTCGCGGTGGCATGGGGTCCGGACAACCGTGTGCTGATCGGGGGAGACTTCATCGGCGTCAATAACAGCGTGGCGTTTCACGTCGCCGAACGTGTGGGGGCGACTAGCGAGTGGCACGGTTTCGGTGAGCAGCGTCCGTCGGTGTACGGCGAGGTGTTCGCGGTGAAGCAGACGCCGCTGGGAGTGCTGATCGGCGGCGGCGTCGCGACGTATGACTCGGGCGCTTGGAATTCGGGCATTGCGCGTTGGGACAACGGTCGCCTGCTGCCCTTGGGGACGGGCCTTGTGTCAACGGTCCGTGCCATCCTGCCGCTGGCCGATGGACGCGTTGCGGCGGCCGGATCGATCAGCGGCGGCACCGCGGCCAACCGCTTGCGTGGCGTGCACGTATGGAACGGCACTGCTTGGTCGCAGCTCGGCGGCGACTTTGGTCCGGCCGGCTCGGAGATCGACAGCCTGGCGCAGCTTCCAAACGGCGACATTGTCGCGGGCGGGCGATTCTCTACCGCAGGGGGCGTGCAGGTGAACAGCATCGCGCGGTGGAACGGGACGGCCTGGAGCCCGCTCGCTTCGGGTTTTTCCGGCGCCAACGTCTATGCGCTCGCGGTGCTTCCAAACGGCGACCTGGTGGCTGGCGGCTCCTTCTTCTCCAGCGGTTCTACGCAGGTGTCGCGCATTGCGCGGTGGAACGGCACGGCGTGGACAGCGATGGGGCAGGGGCTCGACTCGGAGGTCAGGGCCTTGCTGGTGCGGGCTAATGGCGATCTGATCGCGAGCGGCCGGTTTACGCATTCCGGCGTGGCTCAGGCGCGGTATATGGCTCGATGGACCGGGAGCACGTGGGTGGAGTTCGCCGGGGGTGCGAGCAGCTTTGTCAAGGGGCTGGCGGAAACAGAGACCGGCGGGGTGCTGGCGGCGGGGTGGTTCACGTCGGCGGGAACGACGCCCGCGAATCGCGTTGCGCTGTGGGACGGTTCGGCCTGGCACGCGTATGGATCGGGCTTAGATGAGACGAACGCCTGGGCGGTTGCATCGCTCGGCGGCGGTGAGGTACTTGTCGGCGGCAACTTCACCTTCGCCGGAGGGCGGCCGTCGATCGGCCTTGCTCACTGGGGAGTGCCGCAGCCGACGACCGCCGCGGCAGCGGCGCCTGTCCTTGTGTGCGCCGGTAGTGACGCGGAGTTGAACGTGACGGCGGGCGGCAGCGGGCCGTTCACGGTGCGGTGGCTGCGCGGCGGTCAGCCGATTGTCGCGAGCGAGCGGTTCAGCGGCGTCGATTCGGCGTCGCTGGTCGTCCACTCGGCGACACACGGCGACTCGGGCGTCTACAGCGCGGAAGTCACGGGCGTGTGTGGGACCGCGGCGGCAGAGGCAACGCTCTTGGTGTCGCCGGCCGACCTTGGTTCAGCGGGCGGTGTTTCGTCTCCGGACGGCGCGTACGACAACAACGATTTCATCGCGTTCATCGGCCTGTTCTTTGCGGGTGATGCCGCGGCGGATCTGGGCCGAACGGGCGGCGAGTTCGGGCCCGACGGGCTGTTCAACAACAACGATTTTATCGTCTTCATCAACCGGTTCTTCGAGGGGTGCTGAGGCGTTCGAAGCGATACGCTTGAGGCGTGGTGACGCTGAGGCGCATCGTGAGGATGGGGATCGGCGGCGCGTCTGACGCGACGGCGGCCAACGGGTACGGGGGCGTGCCGCGCGTTTCGCCTTGGCCTGCGGGCAGACACGTTGAGATCGAAGTGAGCTGCCGCGGCGAGGTCGATCCGAAGACGGGGTATTTTCTTGACATCAAGGCGATCGACCGCGCTGCACGCTCGGCGGTCGAGCGGGAGTTCGCTGCGTCACTGTTGCGGTCTGAAAGTGAGACCGCCGTGCTCGCGCGGGCCGCGACGTTATTGAACGGCGAACTCGGCGGGCGGGTGGAGTGGGTGCGGTGGAACGTCACGCCGACGTACAGCGTGGAGGTGAGTCCGATGGAGCAGACCGGGGCGCTGCTGCGCCAGAAGTTTGAGATCGCCGCGGCGCACCGGCTGTACGTGCCCGAGCTGAGCGAAGAAGAGAACCGCCGACTGTTCGGACGGTGCTCAAACCCCAGCGCGCACGGGCACAACTATGTGATTGAGCCGTGTGTGCGGGTGCGGTCTGGATCAAGCGGGTCGCCGGTGTTTACGCTGGCGGACCTGGAGCGTGCGACGGCAATTGCGATCGTCGATCCGTTCGACCACCGGAACCTGAACGTGGACTGCGCGCAGTTCGATCAGTCGCGCGGCGGGGTGAATCCGAGCGTGGAGAACATCAGCCGCGTGTTCTACGGGTTGCTGAAGCCGGCGGTTGATCGCACGGGTGTGGAACTTGTGAGCGTGACGGTGTGGGAGACGGAGAAGACATGCAGCACGTATCCCGGGTGACGCGAAGAAAAAGTTCAAAGTTCAAATTCGAGGCAAGCTGTGGTGCGGTCTCACTTTGAAGCTGTGAGGCGCTCGATGGTCTGTCGCATGGTGGGGTGAGCGTCGTCGTGCTCGATAGTTGCGACGAGGCAGGGTGTTTCGCCTGCGTTGCACGCGGTGATGGCGAGCTTTGGGATCAGCGGACTCGATCCTGCGACGGAAAAGACGCCGCCCTTGCCGGACATTCCGCAGGCTTTGGCGAACTGTTCGAGTGCGCGGGAGAAGTCTTCCGCTTTCTCGCCGCTGCGCGATGGAACAATGAGGACGAGGGCGGGTTTATCGACCGTGCCGAAGCAAGCGAGCGTGGCACGGGGCTGCAGGCGCGAGGCGAGCGGGCGGAGCGAGTCGGTCGTGCGCTCCTGCCAGGCGGTGTACTGCTGCTGGGCCTTCTTCTGATCGTCGTTGTTGACCGTCATGACGATGTCGACAGCGAGGCGGACCAGGCCGGCCCACGTGCCGACGCCGCCGTCGCGCCCGATCGCGCCCAAGCCGTTGGCGTCAGCGCGGATCGACGCGGCCCAGTTGGCGTCTTTTACGGCCGCGGCTTCGGCGGGCGTGCCTCCCCACCCCGGCGCGATGAGGGTGAGCGGCTTTGCCTTGCCGTTCTCTTCTGAGCGCGGAGGTGAGGGCCTTGAGTTCGAGCAGCGGCGGGAGGCCGTCGGCGGTGGGGGGGTTGAGAGTCGCACGCAGTGTGACGAGGCGTGCGTTGTTGAGGGAGAGGCGGTCGAGCAGGTGCTGCAACCACGGCGCATCGAAAAGCGTCTCGGCGTCGGTGCGAAGGGCGTTGAGGTCGATGATCAGCTCGACGCCGCGGGGGTCTTTGGCGGATGCTCCGGCGAACGACCAGCCTTTGGGCAGATCGGGGTGGTTGTCGAGCCGCTGCGGCGCGTTGTCAGGTGATTTCGGAGCGTCGCTCCCGATGAGCCAGCATTCGAGGCCGCCGGTGCCGGCGCCCCACGTGACGCTTCCAGTGGGCGCCTGTGTCGCACCTCCGAGAAGACCGGTGCTGCGGAGGAGTTGTTCGACGACCGTAGAGGCATTTGCGTCGGGCGCGAGGCTCGCGCGGTCGGTGTTCGACTTGCCGGCAAGGAACGCGGGGCAGAAGCCGCGGGTGTCGCACTGCACGATCGCGGTGCGCGGGTTGCCGGCGGGCTGCGCGGTGCCGGAGGCTGGATGAGCGTGGACGCGAGGAGTGCGGCGGTGATCACGTGGGGAGTGTACCGGAACCTTCGGTCAGTGCGGTACCATCGCCCGCGTGCCGTCGATCCTGCCATCTCCGCCGAATCGGATTCTCGTTGTGCGACCCAGCGCGCTGGGGGATGTGTGCCGGTCGGTGCCGCTGGTGGCGTCGCTGCGGCGGGCGTTTCCCGCGGCTCGGATCGACTGGGTAGTGCAGAAGGGGTTCGAGGGGGCCGTGGAGGCTCACCCCGGCCTGTTGGCCAAGGGCGGCGGCGTGGTGCTCTTTGACCGCAAGCGGTTTGGGAAGTGGACGAATCTCTCGGCACAGATGGACCTGCTGCGGTGGCTGAAAGGGCTGCGGGCGGCGCGGTACGACCTGGTAATCGATGCGCAGGGGTTGCTGCGGAGCGGGTTGATCACGCGTGCGACGGGCGCGCCGGTGCGGGTCGGGTTCGCCGATGCGCGTGAGGGCGGGGCGATTGGGTACACGCACAAGGTGAGTGTGTCTGAGGGAATGCACACGGTCGATCAGATGCTTGCGCTGTTGCCGCCGCTGGGTGTTGAGCCGGTGAAGGACCTGCGGTTGTATTCAAAGCGAGAGGAACAACAGGCCGCGACGGAGATGGTGGGGGAGGGGCACTACGCAGTGCTGGCGCCGACGAGCCGTTGGGCGAGCAAGCAGTGGCCCGATGCGAGGTACGTCGAGGTCGCGAAGGAGTTGCTTGGGAAGCTTGGGTTCGAGCGCGTCGTGATCGTGGGCGGGCCGGGTGAGGATGCGCAGGTGCCGGCGTTGTGCGCGTGGGCCGCGGGCGAGAAAAGAGCTGTGAACCTGATCGGCAAGACGAGCGTGCCGCGGCTGATGGCGGTGATCGAAGGGTGCGGCTTGCTGATCGGGTCGGACTCGGCCGCGGTGCACATGGCGGTGGGGTTCGACCGGCCGTGCGTGGCGCTCTACGGGCCGACGGACGTGGCGCGAGTGGGGCCGGCCCGCGGCGTGACGAGCACAGCGCAAACGGTGGTTGTGCAGAAGGTACCGCCAGGCGAGGCGCCGGCGTTCGGCGCTCACAAGCAGGCGGAGCCGGGGAAAACGTACATGTCCAAAATCACAACAGGCGACGTCATCGACGCCGCCTGCTGTGCCACACGGTAACGCCCGGACATTCCGGGCGACCTTGAACTAGGGTCTACTTTATCGGCACCAAGGCCTTCTGGCCATCAATAAGGGTGCCGGTGAACCTGCCCTTCTCGGTCATGAGGGTGACCGACACGGCCCGCTTGGGACGCGGCATGTTCCCCTCGGTCTTGGCGATGGAGACCTCGACCGCGTCGCCGCGGATCTCGGCGTAGAACGTGGTGCTGAGGTACTCGCCCTGCAGGTAGCCGTAGCCATCGCCGGCGTCCTCGTAGAGCGTGCCGCTGGCGCGGCCGGAGTTATCGAGGTTGATGAGCAGGGTGAGGGGGTCGAGCGGCTTCTCGCTGGTCCACTCGATGACCGGCCCGAGGGGGACGATCGCGCCGGGGCGGATTTTGAGTGTGGGGAGCGAGCGGTTGCCCGCTTCATCGACGAGGTCGAACGCTGCGCCATTCACCGATGCGCGAGCGGGGTTCGATGGCGACGCGCGAGTGGTCGGGCTGCAGGCTGGGGACGACGAGCACATCGCCGCCGATCAGGAAGCAGTCGTCCTCGGTGCGCAGGACGGGGTCGGTTGAGTCGGCGAAGAAGACGGGACGCACGACCGGCATGTTCGTGCGCGAGGCCTGCTGGAAGAGCGTGTAGTAGTAGGGGAGGAGGCGGTAGCGGCGCTGCAACGCCTGGCGGCAGGTCGCTTCGGTCTCTGGGCCGAACGCCCACGGTTCTTTGTCGACGTTCCCCTTGCCGGTGTGCGAGCGGCAGAAGGGAAGGAGCGTGCCGATGCCGAACCAGCGCGAGAAGTGCTCGGCGCGTTCCTTGGGATCCTGCGGACCATTGCCGTTGAAGCCGCCGATGTCGGGGCCGCAGAACGGTTGGCCGGAAAGGCCGAGGTTGAGGGCCATGGGGATCGACTGCTCGAGATCGTTCCAGTCAGCGCTGTTGTCGCCGGTCCATGTGGCGGCGTACCGCTGGCTGCCGATGTAGCCGGCGCGGGTGAGCACGAACGGGCGCTTGTCGGGCAGGGCCTCTTTGATGCCCTGGTACGTGCCCTTGGCCATGAGCATGCCGTAGACGTTGTGGAACTTGGCGTGCGGGCCGCCGGCGATGACGCCGAAGGGTTCAGTGCCGCCGCCGTGCTTGTTGTCCTCGGGCATGGTCTTGCTGGCGACGTTGAAGATCGCCGGCTCGTTCATGTCGTTCCAGACGCCGTCGATGCCCAGGGCCATAAACGGCTTGAAGAGGCCGGCCCACCAGGTGCGGACTTCCGGACGTGTGTAGTCGGGGAAGACGCAGAGGCCGGGCCAGACGGCGCCCTTGTACGTTTCGCCGGCTGCGGTCTTTACGCCGTAATTGTTGTTGTTCGCCTGCTCAAAGACGTCGTAGCCGGGCTCGGCCTTCACGCCGGGGTCGATCATGTAGATCGTCTTGAACCCTTGCGCGTGCAGGTCGGCGTTCATCTTCGTAGCGTCGGGGAAAGACTTTTTGTCGACGGTGAAGACGCGGTAGCCGTCCATGTAGTCGATGTCGAACCAGATGACGTCGCAGGGGATGTGGCGCGAGCGGAACCCATCGGCGATCTCGCGGACGCGCTTCTCGGGGTAGTACGAGTAGCGGCACTGGTGGTAGCCGATGGCCCACTTGGGTGGCAGCGGCATCGGGCCGATGAGCTTGCCGAGGCCTTCCATCACTTCCTGCGGTGAGTTGCCGTTGATCACGTAGACGGGGAAGCTCTCTCCTTCGCCGGTAAAGGTGATGCCGTTGCTGAGATCGATCGTGGTGCGCCAGGTGGTGTCGGCGAGGACGCCGAAGGCCGAGCCGTCGGCCCGCACGGCGAGCACCCACGGGTGGCTCTGGTAGAGCGACGCGTAGTCGGGCTTGTAGCCGTACGCGTCGGTGTTCCAGGTGACGCTGGTGCGGCCGTTGCGCAGGAGCGGACCGCCGATTTCGCCGGTGCCGTAGAGCGAGGTGCCCTTGTCGGTATCGACGTGGACGGTGAACGTGGGGGGGGCGGGCGATTTGTCGGCGCCTGCTTGCTTGGTGAATGTCGGCTTGATCGCGAAGGTTGGGGGGAGATCGGCGGTGCGGTCGATGCGGCGTTCGAAGGCGTACGACGGGGGCACGTTCGCGGCGGTCATCCCTTCGGGCAGGAAGCGGGCGATGCGGCCGGTGGTGTCGACGACGAGCTCTCCAGTCTGTGCGTTGGCAAGACCGGCAACGGTGAGCAGGGCGAGAACGGCGCAGCGGTTGGCGTGCATCGTGGGCTCCGGGAGGCGGGTGACCGGCGAGTGTAAGCGGTTGTGGTGAGGCGCGCAATCGCGATTTGACGAGGCCCTGGCGCGAGCCTGGGCTGATCGCACGTACGCACCACCAGCCCAGGCTCGCGCCAGGGCCTCGTTAGTTGAGCTTCGTTGTGTGCACGATTTCGTACTCCGCACCGTTCGCTTTGAGGTGCGATGCGTAGAGCGTGCACGACTCGACGCGCCACGATGGACGAGGCTCGGTGAGCGGTTGGTCGATGGCGTCGGATGAGACGCCGTGCCGGTAGCGGGCAAGGGTGATATGCGGCAGGAAGCGCGAGCGGCGGCCGTTCTTCTTGGGGCGAGTGAGGCGCTGGGCGATGCGGCGCTGGATCTCCAGGAGTGTCGGTGGTGAGTCTGTGGCCGCTGCGAGCAAACGCGGCGGGCCGCCGTCGTCGGGTGTGGGGATGGTGATCAAACGCTCGGCGGTGAGCGTGAACGGGTGGAGACCCGAGCAGGAGCGGTCGACCGACTCCTTCACCTCGCGGACCTCTTTCGCGCGAGTCTCGCCGATGAACGCGAGGGTGAGGTGGAGTTGATCTGTTGGGATCAACCTGTGCGGCGGGAGTGCGCCGGCGATAGCGGCCGCAGCAGAATGGAGCGACGTGGCGGACGGCGGGTCCGGGGTCAGGGCCACGAAGAGGCGGAAAGAGGCTTGCAAGGCTGCAATGTAGATCGCGACGTCTGAGCGATCAACGCCCGGATCGGCGCCTCAAGAGCAAGCCCAACGGAACCCGCCACGGTGGGGGTGTTTGCGGCAGATGGAGATATGGCCCACGCCCATGTCGCCGAACATGTACGGGATGTTTCTTTCGCTGTCGACCTGAAACACATAGGTCATCCGTTCGCCGCACTCCGGGCAATCGAGGTATTCGACCCACTGCACCCAGTACGGCCAGCCGAGGAGTTTTTCGCCCTGCAACGGCGATCCTTCTCCTTCCCCGTCGTAAAACGCCGCCGCTTCTTCCCTGCTGAGTTGGATTCCCATGATCCCGGCTTCTTCGTGGTTGGGGTCGTCGGGCTTGGTTTCCCACCCGACGATGACTTTGCTCGGGAATGTGCAACTCGCCGGTGATGGGGCAAGGGTGATCGCGGCATCGATCGGCAGCACGCGAACAAGCTGGTTCTCTCCGAATCCTAACCAGTCGTCCAGGCCGGGCTCGCATTTGTCGTTGACGCAGTAAAACAACTGCAAGAGGCCCGAGCCGAAGGCGTCAATACCCGGCGGCAGCGTGCCGCTACTAAGCTGAACCAGCAACTGCATCGGCGTACGGCAGCGGCCGCACGTCGGCCATTCCTCGCCCGTTCGCAGCGCGGCGTTGCCGCAGAAGTGGCTGGACTGTTCCGTGCCCTTGCCGTCCATCACGCGTGGCACGTAGCAAGCACGCGTGAGCGGAGCCAGCTTTGTCCGGGCGTCTTTCAGCAGGGCCTCTGAGGATGCCGGTTTTCGAGTGTTGAGTTCCGAGTGAGATTGCGCGGACTTAGCCATGGGCGTTGGCGAGCCTGAATGCGCTGGATTGGAAACTGCGGACGACGGCCCTTTGATCACCGGTTTGGAGCCGGACTTGCCGAACTTGAGCCAATCAAAGAGCGCCATGCGGTGAGCGTAACAGAGCGATTTCCTTTTCTTTGCGATGTCCGCGATCAAGCCGAGAATTTACGAGCCGTTCATGGTGAACGGTACATTTGCATCAGCGACGAGGAGGTTTGGTCGGAGTGTTCTGCTGTCCACCCTTCCATTCGGCGACACCGCACCAGCCCTTGGTGGGTAGGCGGTTGGCCTTGTTCCATGCGATGTAGTCGGGGAGCTCCTTGAGAGGCGCGTATCCCTCGGCCTTGAGTTTCTCAGGGGGCGGGACGACTTGAAGGTCGTGCAGGTCGCTCGCGGCGTCGCGTTCGCCCAGGCCGGTTTCGAGGATCATGGCAACGGCTTCGAAATACTGTTGCTCGCGCCGGCGGGTGATGCCGGGGACGGCGATTCGCAGAGCGAGCTGGCGCGGACGGGCGGAGTCGCGGACAGGGAAGAACCACATCTCCGCGGGGTCGAGGGTGAGGTCCTCATATTCGCTCTCGAAGTCGAACCCCATCGGCGGCTTGAGGGCGACCCACGTCCACCCCGGCAGCTTCGGGGCGGCGGCGACAAGGGCGTCGACGGTGGCGAACAGCTCGATGTCGCACGAAGCAGTCAGGACGAGCTCCCGGTCGGCACCCTTTGGGGCGTCTTCGAGCGAGGAGAGGGCGAACCGCAGGTCGGGATGCACCTTGGCCAGTTCGGCCAGGGCTTCGTCCCAGAGGGGTTCGTCGGGGTCGTCCAGGAGGTCGAGGCGGGCTTTGTTCTGGCGGAACCACGACCAAAAGGCGGCCGCGGCGGGTAGGTCGGAGGGCATGGCTGAGGATACGGGGCGGCGAACGGTCTGTTGGTCAGCGCACGTACGATCACCCGATAGGGGACTCCATGGGTTTTCTGACGACTGTTGGCGATCTTGCGCTGGTGGTGCTCGGGTTCAGCCTGATCATCTTTCTTCATGAGCTGGGGCACTTTGCGGCCGCGCGGTGGGCGAAGGTGCGCGTGCTGGCCTTCGCGATGGGTTTCGGGCCGGCGGTGGCGAGCTACCGCAAGGGCATGGGTTGGCGGAGCGGGAGTAGCGAGAAGGAGTACCAGAAGCTGCTGAAAGAAGAGGCGCGGGGGGGTCGGGTGTGGGTGGGCTTGGCGCGGGAAGCCCGGGGACGTACGCGCGTAGGACCGACGGGATCAGCCCCACCGAGTATCGGCTCAACGTGCTGCCGCTGGGCGGGTACGTGAAGATGCTGGGGCAGGACGACAGCGATGTGTCGGCGACGAGCGACGAGCCAGACAGCTTCACGCGAGCGCCCGTTTACAAGCGGATGGTGATCATCAGCGCGGGCGTGATCATGAACCTGATCACCGCGGCGGTGCTGTTTGTGATCGTGTTCACGGCCGGTCTTAAGACCGAGTCGGCGACGATCGGCGGCGTAGTGCCGGGTTCGGCGGCAGCGAACGCCAAGTGCGTGCTGGACGACAAGACGCTGACGGGTCTGCAGCCGGGCGACACGATCGTGTGGGTGGACGGTGAGCGGATTGAAGCGTTCAAGGATGTCTCGCTCGCGGTCGCGATGAGTCGCAAGGGGTCGCCGATCGACGTCACGGTGAAGCGCGGCGACGGGGGGGCGGGGAGCGAACGGGGCCTGGTCTTCTCGGTGCTGCCGGCGGTCGATCCGGGGAGCGGGATGCTGGCGATCGGCGTCGAGCCGGCACGCACGGGCAAGCTGCCCGACACGACCGACAAGAAGCTGCGCGAGACCGCGGCTGCGAAGTTCACGGCGATGGGGGCGCCGGGCGTTGAGCCGGGGATGGAACTCGTCGACGCGCAGGGAAAGAGCCTGGGGGCGCAATGGCTGGAGAAGGCGTCAGCGGCGAGCGGCGGCGCACCGGTTGAGACGCGCTGGCGCAAGCCGGACGGCACGATCATCACGTCGGCGATTCGTCCGCGGCTGGTGCTCGAACAGACGACCGTCGAGCGCGCGGGAGCGGACATCGAGGTGTATCACCTCGCGGGGCTGACGCCGGTGATGTCGGTGCGAGCGGTGGCGGACGACCAACCCGCGGCCAAAGCAGGTGTGAAGGCGGGTGACGTGTTCGCTCGCCTGGGTGACGCCCAGTGGCCGAGCATCGACGAGGGGCAGCGGCAGATCCGGACGCCGGGCCGCCAGTCCATCGCAGTGACGGTGCTGCGCGATGGCAAACTGCTCGACCTGGGCGAGGTGCAGGTGGTCGACAAGCGGATCGGCATCGAGCTTGAGACGACCGAGTCGCTGAGCGTGCTCACGCGTTTCCCCGCGGGCAAGATCAAAGGGCAGACTCATTCAGGCCCGATGGCGGGGACGGTGGCCGAGATCCCGCCGGGCAGCCGCGTGGTGCGGATCGGCGACCGCGCGACGCCGACGTTCCGTGAGCTTCGGGGTGCGATGCAGGAGCTGATTGCCGCGGGTCAGAAGGACATTTCGCTGACGCTGCAGTTGCCCGCTCCCAGCGGCGCCGAGGTGCGCACCACGCAGCAGGTGGTCCGCCTGAGCGACGAGGAGGCCAAAGAGATCGCTGCGCTGGCGTGGGAGAGCCCGCTCGTCACGGGCTTCTTCGAGCCGGTGGAAGTTGAGCTGAAGCGTTCGAATCCGATCAGCGCCGTGGGCAAGGGGCTCGATGAGACGCGGAAGATGGTGCTGACGACGTACCTCACCTTCGCGCGCCTGTTCCAGGGGAGCGTGAAAGTCGAGCACCTCAAGGGCCCGATCGGTATCGCCGACGTGGGGACGCGCCTTGCGGGCAAGGGGTGGGTGTGGCTGCTGTTTTTCATGGCGGCGGTGAGCGTGAATCTCGCGGTGGTTAACTTCCTGCCGTTGCCGATCGTTGACGGCGGGCATTTCTGCTTCCTGCTGTGGGAGCAGTTCACCGGGAAGCCCGTAAGCGTCGCAGTGCAGAACGTGGCGGCCATCATCGGGCTTGCGCTGATCGGCACGGTCTTTCTGTTGACCACGTACAACGATCTGGCGAACCTGCTGTGGCGGTGAGCGGCTGCGTCACCATCGCTGCGCTCGACCCCGCGGCCACCGACTGGGTGGGGCTCGCGGCGGTGCTGCTTGCCGGGTGTCTGGCGGCGTGGCTGAGCGGCGCGGCGTACGCGCGGTGGTCGCTGCGCAACCCGCCGCGGCGAACGTACGGCACCGCCATCGCCCGCAACCAGCCGGGCACGCCGATGGAGCTCGATGCCGCGCGCTTCGGCAGCGACGCGCGGGCGTTTACCGAATGGACGTTCGAGCGGCCTTCAGGGGAAGGCAGTTTGCCGGTGTGGGAGATCGCCGGCGACAATCCGTCGGGCCCGACGGTCGTGTTCACGCACGGCTGGGGCGACGGACGGATCGGCGGGCTGCTCCGGCTGGCGCCGTTCCTCGCGACGGCGTCGCGCCTGTTGCTGTGGGATCTGCCGGGGCACGGCGATGCGCCCGCCCGCGCGGGCCCGTGCAGGCTGGGGCGCGTCGAAGCGAACGACCTGCGCGCTCTGCTGGCCAAGACCGACGGCCCGGTCGTGCTCTTTGGCTGGTCGCTCGGTGCGGGTGTGTCGATCGTCGCTGCTGCGGACGAACCGCGGGTGATCGGCGTCGTGCTTGAAGCGCCCTACCGGTTGCCGCAGATTCCTGCGAGCCGTGTGATGGGGGCGCCGGGCTGCCGGAACTCGGCTTACTGAAGGCCGCGCTGGTGTCGATCGGCGGCTCAGCCTGGTTGCAGGAGGGCGGGCCCTTCGACCGCGCCGCGGCCGCAAGCAAAGTGCGCGCGCCGATGCTCGTGCTGCAGGGAAGCGCGGACCCTGTCTGCCCGGCTGAAGGGGCGCAGCAGATCGCCAGCTCAGCGGGCGGGGCGCGAAGGTTGTGCTTGTGGAGGGCGGTCGTCACAACGATCTGTGGATCACCCCGCCGTACCGGTCGATGTGCTGCTCGACGGCGGCTGATTGGCTGGCGTCGTTGACGAAGGCGTCGCCGGCTTCGGCGCCGGAGCCGGCTCGTCAGACGCCTTGACGCCCGCCTGGAATCCGGTGATCAGCAAGTGCCCGGCGGCCGAGAGCAGCACGCCGCCGATGATGCCGACGACCATCCAGAGCCCGAAGGCGAGCGGTTGGCTGTTGCCGGCGACCCGCCCGATGACCGACCCGAGCAGGCCCACTTTCCAGCAGGCGAGCCCGCCGAGCAGCGGGAAGGCAAAGACCAAGCCCCAACCGATCTTGGGGAACGTGCGTGACGGGGCACGAAGGGCGACATCGGCCGCCGCCGCGAGCACCAGCACGGCCGCGATCAGGCCGCGGACGCCGACCAGCCAGGTGATGCTGTGCCCGTTGATCTGCTTTCCAGTCGCCTGCCACCCCAGCAGCGATCCGGCGCCGATCGCGCCCGCGGCACAGATCAGCGTGATGGCCGGACCTTCTTTGATGCGGCCGATGCCCAGGAGGATCAGGAACACCGCAGCCAGCACGACGACGACCTCGAACCCCAGGAAGAACCAAGCCGGCGGGCGCTGCATGACGGCCATGGCGACGCCGGCGAGCGCGGTGAGAATCGTGACGCCTCCAAGGCCGGCGATCAGGATGGGGATTGGTCGGGGAAGCGTCATTGGTGCCCGTCTACGGCGGATGTCGGCGTTCTGTGCGTCCCTGCGGAGGGACCGACTGTATCGGCATAACCGGCCCGCTCCAGCGGTGACCGGATCGGGTGGGGTGGATTGCTGAGGGCAATTGCTGCGCGGAGATTGCGCGTCGCTCCTGTCGGGGGCGCAGTTTCGGCGGGTGGGGGTGTGCGGATTCTCGGACGCCGGCTCTTCAGGAGGCCCGGCCCGGGGACCGATCTTGAGGAGGCCGGGCGCATGTGCGCGCCCGCGGACCACAGGAACCCAGCGTCGGCTGACTGGAGGGTGCATGGACGCATCTGAGCAGGTAGCAAGGGCCAAGTCGATGTACCGGCGCATGCTGGCCCAGTGGGCACAGGACGTGCTGATCCTGCGGGCCAAGGGGCTCGACCGGCCGACGTGGCCGCGGAGCAGCCCGATCGGGCTTGCCGGGTCGCCGGCGTGGAAGAGCAACAGTGGGGGAGGCGGTGGTGGTGTTGTGGTGACGGCCCGCGGCAAGGCTGCCTGACGGGAACGGTGGTGGGGCACGGAGGTCTCTATGTCCGGCATTACGACTGGCGTCGGCGCATTCAGCGGCATCAACAGCGGGCAGATCATCGATCAGCTCATCGCGCTTCAGTCGAAGCCGAAGACGTCTGCACAGACGAAGATCGCCGGGTATCAGAAGATCCAGGCGGCGTACCTGGACCTGAACTCAAAGGCGGGCTCGCTGCGCACGATCGCGCAGGGCTTCCGCCTCAACAACATCTTCCGCTCGGCCAAGGCGTCGAGCGCCACCGAGTCGGTGGTGACGGCGAGCGCTTCAGTGGCGGCGCCGGCGGGGCAGTATTCCGTGACGGTCGCTCGCCTGGCGAGCGCGCAGCAGAGCCTGTCGCGCGGCTTTGCCGACAGCACCGTCGGCGGCGTGGGCCTTTCGCAGATCGTCGTCGAGGACGCGCCAGGGCGCATGGACAGCGATACGTCGCTCAATCAGCTCAACGGCGGCAACGGCGTGCAGCGAGGCCGCATCATCGTGACCGACTCGGCCGGCACGCGGACGACGGTCGACCTGACGCGGGCCTCGACGCTCAACGACGTGATCACGGCGGTGAACGACGCGGGCGCCGGCAAGTTCCGCATCGACGTGAGCAGCAGCGGCACGGGCCTGACGCTGACCGACTCGGCGGGCGGCGCGGGGTCGATCACCGTGGCGAACGAGGGCTCGGTGACGACGGCCAACGACCTGGGGATCAACGGCAGCGCGTCGGGCTCGATCGTCGGCACGCAGATCAACAAACTCGGGCGCAGCACGCGGTTGTCGAACCTCAACGACGGGCTGGGCGTGTATATCTCTAACACGGGCGGTAACGCACGCCACGACTTTGTGATTTGGGACCGCGCCGGCACCTTCCACAACATCAACATCGGCGACGTTTACGGCGGGCCTAACGGCGAACGCACGGGCGTCGCGGCGACGACGCTCGGCGACGTCGTCGACCGGATCAACGCGCAGAGCAACGGAGCGATCACCGCGTCGATCGACGCCAATACCGGCAAAATCCTTCTTGCCGACAACACCGGGCAGTCTTCGCATGCGCTGCAGGTGGTGGAGAACGGCGGCGGCTCGACTGCTTCGGACCTGGGCATTCTCGGCTCGGTGAACAACGCCAACATGGCGGGTACGTCGCTCTCGAGCAAGCTGAACTCGGTGAGCATGACGCGCCTGCTCGGCGGCACGACCATCGCGCCCGACACGATGACGCTGCGTCTGCACGACGGCACGGTCTTCCCGAGCATGAGCTTCTCGGCCAGCGACGCGACCGGCTCGGTGACCGATTTCATCGCTCACTTCAACAGCCAGACCACCGGCAAGGCGACGCTCTCGATCGACTCGACCGGCACGCGCTTCGTGCTGACCGACAACACCAGCGGCTCGAATCAGTTCTCGCTCTCGGGCACCGCGGCCGACGCGCTGGGCCTGCAGCAGGACCCGACCTCCGCCAGCACGCTGGTCGGCTCTCGCACGCAGCGGCAGTGGGTGGGACGCTCGACGCTGCTGTCGGACCTCAACGGCCGGCGCGGCATCGGCGAGGGAAAGATCTCAATTACTACGTCTTCGGGTACGGCCGTCGAAGTAAACATCACCTCGTCGGTGCGGACCGTCGGTGAGCTGGTCGACACGATGAACTCCAGCCTTGCCAGCACCGACACGCGGGCTCGCGTGAACGACACCGGTGACGGCATTCTCGTCGAGAGCACCAACGCCTCGGCGCCGACGGCCATCACTATCCGCGACATGTCCGGCAGCGTGGCTCGCTCGCTGAACCTCAATACAACCTCCACCGGCACCGGCTTGTCGAACCGGATCGACGGCTCGTACGAGCGCGTCATCACGGTTGATCCCTCCGATACGCTGACCAAGATCTCCGACGCGCTCAACGCGGCGGGCGTGGGCGTGCTGGCGAGCGTGGTGAACGACGGCAGCGCCAACCCTTACCGGCTGAGCGTGACGAGCCGCGCCAGCGGTTCGGCGGGCGCGATCACGATCGACACCGGCGCGATCGACATCGGCCTGCGGACGGTGAGCCAGGCGCACAACGCGCTGGTGTTCTACGGCAGCGACGACCCGACGCGGGCGCTGGCGATCGAGAGCAATACCAACTCGGTGACCAACGCGGTGCCGGGCGTGACGCTCAACCTCGTCTCCGCCTCGGCGACGCCGACCAACGTCTCGGTCACGGCCGACAACGACAACATCGTCAAAGAAGTCAGCAAGTTCGTCACCGCGTTCAACGCCCTGCTCAACTCGATTGACACAAAGTCGACGTACAACGCCGACAGCAACACGCGCGGCGTGCTGCTGGGCGACACGACCTCGCAGCAGCTCCGCCGCACCGTGCTCGACCTGGTGCAGACTCCCGGCGAAGGCGTGAACAGCAACTTCCACTTCCTGTTCGACGTGGGCGTGCAGCTCAACAACGACGGCAACCTCGAGCTGAAGGAGGACAAGCTCCGCGCTGCGCTCGAGGCCGATCCGCAGGGCGTGGCCGACCTGTTCGCCGGGCGCGTTCAGCAGGCCAACGCGACGCAGCGGGATATCACCGACTCGGCGGGCAACGTGATTGGTCACGTGACGGAGAACGTCGCCGGCGCGGTGACCACGCGCGGCGTGCTCGAAATCCTTGCTGACCAGTTGGAAACCTACACGCGGGCGACCGACGGCGCCATCGCCCGCCGCAGCACGGTGCTGGACGCCCAGATCAAGTCGCAGAACGACATGATCGACACGCTGGACAAGCGCCTGGCCAACAAGCGGACGATCCTGCAGAACCAGTTCGCCGCGATGGAGCAGGCGATCGCCAAGCTGCAGAGCCAGTCGGGCTCGATCTCGAACATCAGCTACATCAAGTAACACCCAACCTTCGTTCTTCTTTCACTTGGCGGTCGGTCGGCTGAAGTCGGCCCCCCTCCGGCCCGATAAACCTCGCGATGGCAACCCCGCAGAACCACGCCAACCAGTATCTCGCCACCAAGGTGATGACCGCCAGCCGCGAGCAGCTCCGCGCGATGCTTCTGGACGGCGCGGTGCGGTTCTGCCGCCAGGGGCGCGACGGGCTTGCCGCGAAGAACTACGAGCAGTCGTTCAACGGCTTCACGCGGACGCGTGCGATCATCGTCGAGCTCATCAATACGATGAAGAACGACCCGTCGCCCAACGCCGACAACACGGTGATCGATCAGCTTCGCAGCCTGTACACCTACATGATCTCGCGCCTGGTGACCGCCGGGCACAAGAAGGACATCGAGGCCGCCGACGAGGTGATCAACCTGCTCGAATACGAACGGGAGACGTGGAACCTACTGATGGCGTCGCTCACCGGCGAGCAGTCGCGGGTACTCAACGAGAACACCTCGGCGAATGTGCGGGCGACCGAGCAGGCGACTCCGGCCGGCGGGTTCATGGCTCACGGTTGAACAGCGATCCGAACCGCGCCCGTCAGGAAGCGGGCTGCGAAGTCGGCACTCTTCAGAATCAATCGAGCTTCGTTCCGCTCCCTTACGGTCGCGGTTCGGATCGTTTCAGTTCGGCAGCAGCGCCAACCCCGCGCGACCGGAAGCCACCTGTGCTACCAGGTTGTCCAGCACCGCCGCGTAGTTCACGTTGCTGTCGAGCTGGCGCTCGGCGACGTTGACGGCATCAAGAGCCGCGGCCATCGCTGAAGCGCGATCGGCCGACGGACCGCCGGCGCGGGCGGCGCCGATCATCTGCCGGCGGAATCGTTCAGCGACGAACGCGAGCATCCGCTTGCACCAGTAGCGGTTGGCGGCCTCTTTCGAAGCCTTTTCGTTCTCTTCCTGCACGGCTTTGGCTCGCTCGTCGACCAGTGCCGCCATTGCAGCTCCGAGCCCGGCGACGGCCGGATCGGCCTGTCCGGCGCACAGTGCCGAGAGCCCCTTGTCCAGCTTCGTGTGCCATGCGAAGAGGCCGGCCTTGTGGGCGGAGAGGATCTGGCCCGGCGCGCCGTTGCCGTAGGCGAGCAGCCAGTCGCGCTCGGAACCTTCGAGCTCGAGGCCGGACGAGCCGAGCCACGCCTGCAGCGCGGAGGCGTCGAGCGCGAAGAAGGGGACGCGCTGGCAGCGGCTGCGGATGGTGGCGAGCAGCCGGTGCTCGTCAGTCGTGACCAGAATGATGACCGTGCCGAGCGGCGGCTCTTCGATCAGCTTCAGCAGCGCGTTCTGCGAGTCGTGGCCCAGCAGCTCCGCTTCGTCGATGATGAACACCTTGTGGACGATCGAGTCGCTCTCAACCACGCGCGAGCGTGCGGCCGGGCCGAGCAGGAACTCATCGGCGACGCCCTTGGCGATGTTGGTCTGCTTGAGCTTGCGGATGTCCGCGTCGGGGTGCTTGGCCGCGAGTTCCTTCACGATGACGTGAAGGTCGGGGTGGGCCTGATCGGCCAGCAGCTCGCGCGTTCGTTCTTTCGACGGTCCCTTGTCAGCGAGCAGTTCCGCGGCGAACGCGCTGGCGGCGGTGAACTTGCCGACGCCGGGAGGGCCGGTGAAGATCCACGCGTGATGCACGCGCCCGGCGCTCATCGCGCTGCGCAGCGTGTCGAGCGCCCGCTTCTGACCGATCACCGCGTCGAGCGACGTGGGGCGGGGGAGCGGAAGAAGCGGGATGCGATCGTCAAGCTCCGACCGCACGACGGGCGCGGAGGCAGCTTCGACGGCTTTCTTCGCGGACCCGGAGGCTGACTTGGCGGCGGGCTTCTTGGCCATCGCGAACGCTAGGCCGTGCGCAGCGAAGTGCAGCCGGAAGTCAAGAAGTAAAGTCCGAGCAGGACTTCTTCCGTCTTCAGCACCCCGCGAAGAAGTGCGAAATGAACGCGATGAAGTCGTTGTTGTCGAAGGCGCCGTCCTGTCCGGGGAGGCCGCCGGCGGTGCCGAGGTCGGCCTGGGGGTCGTGGTTGAAGAAGAGCGAGATGAAGGCGATGAAGTCGTTGTTGTTCAAGACGCCGTCGTGACCGGGCAGGCCGCCCGCGGCGCCGAGGTCGGCGGTGCAGGCGGGAGCGGGGATGCGGCCGATCGCCCGGATCATCGCGGCGGTTGCGCCGGTGTACTGCACGCGGCTGGTCCACCCCGTGAGCGCCAGCGGGTTCATATTCGTTCCCCAGTAGAAGAACGTGTTCGCTCCGTACTGCTGGCCGGACTGAGGATCTGTGCGAGCAGCGGAGGTGGCGGTCGTGCCGTCCACGTGCGTCGTGCACGCGACGAAGAACTTGCCCGAGACGAGCGTGGGGGAGATGTCGATCTGCGTGAACGTATTGGACGCCGTCGCGACGGGCGTGAACTCGACGGACGTGAGGAGGACGCAGTCGTCGGGGTTGCCGTCGTCGTTGGGATCATCAAAGAGCAGCGCGGTGATCGTCTGTCCCGCCGGCAAACGCCCGACCGCGACGAGGATCGCGGTGATCTCGCTGGCGCCGCCTCCTTCGGTGTTCGCGTCAAAGACGTTCCCCCACACAAACATGCCCGGCGTGCCGGCGCCCACAGGGCCGGCGTTGCCTCCGGTTCCGTCGTCGTGCTGGTAGGTCACGTCGGCGCTGAGCGTGGCGAGTGAAACGGCGGCTGCGGCGATAGAGAAGATCATGCCGCAGCGTACGAGCCGTGGATGAAGCCGCCCGTTGGGGAAAACCGCCAGTTTTGTGCTTGGCGAATTACTTCAGCTCGGTCTTGATCTTGGGGAGCGTGAGCGCCGCATCCTGCAGGCGCTGAGCGATCGCGCGGCAGGCCGCTTCGTCGTAGCGGGCGTCGAACGCCCCTTCGACCGACGACGGGCCGAGCAGGTCGTTGAAATCCGCGGACGCGCGGGTGAGTCGTAGAGAACCGCCGCGGACGGTGCCGCTGAGCGTCTCCTTACCCGGATCAGAGGTTGTGATGAAGGCGCCGCCGCCGTAGAGGCCGGCCGCGCCGTCAGCGAGAACGAACTGGCGGAGCGACCCGCTGCACGCGGTCGAGTCGATGGGCGTCTTGCCGGCGGTGGGTTGCAGGAACAGCGACACGTGCACCACGCTGCCTGAGACGCCGTCGAGCTTGTCGGTCGGGTCTTCCAGGCGAGAGAGCGGGAGGTCGGTGAGGTAGACGTCGATGGTTGAGCGGTCGGCGGCGCGGTAAACGGCGGTAGTGAAGTTGGGCTGCAGAGCCGCCTTGCTCTTGTTGCTGACGACGGCGAGGTCGTTGTTCGGTCCGCCCCAGAGGAGCATCTTGCCGCACCCGCCGAGCAGGGCACAGAGGGCGACGAGCGCGAGAACGGCGGGCGAGAGCATCGAGCGGCGGGGGAGGGGGGCGGGGAGGGTGGCCATCGGATGGAGGGTACCGCCTTCGGGTCGGCGGGTTCTGAGGAGCAGATTTCCGCCCGCACCCCCTTCAGTCGCCCATGCCGACCGCCGATAACCCAGATGAGGGGCTGGATCGAGGACTCACCGTGGACCCTGTGCTCTTCTACTTTGTCGGCGGACTGACGGCGGGCGTGCTCGGCTCATTCGTGGCTGCGCGGCTTCTGCGGGTCGATCGGCTTTGGAGCGGGTCGGGAAAACTGGACCCCGTGTCTGTGGTCACCCCGCTCGTCCAGGCCGCGAAGGTCTACGCGGTGACCGGACCTTCGGGCTTGGTGAACATCGCGGGTGCCGCTGAATATCCGCTGCTCCGCTACGCGCTGTGCCAGGTGATCGACGGCAAGTCGCCGGAGGAGGTCCGCACCAATGTGTACCGCCGGCTGGACCGGATGCACCGGGTGGACCGCCGCTACCGCTTTGCCGGCCGTTTGCTCGGGTCGCTGTCGCCGGTGCTCGGGATTACGGGGATGGCGGGCGCGATGTACTTGGGTCTGAGCCGCCTGAACGACCCGACCGGATCCGCGTCTGGGCTGGCGATCTGCGTGCTGCTGTTGATGGTGGGGGGCAACCTCATTGCCATGTTCGGACGTCGCTTGTCCGCGGCCCCGATGGAGAGCGCAGTCGCCGGGCAGGTGGCCGGAGCCGTGATCGCCGAAGGTACGGCCCTGATTCGCTCCGGCGCGACGGCCCAGGAGGTCGCACACCGGGCCCGTGTGATGTTGGGTGAGGAACCGCCCACAGCCGAGCTTGCCAAGGCCGCGTAACCGGCACAGACCTCACAGACGTACTTCCACTGGGTCAACCCGGTCCATCGGCGGTCCGATTCCATCGACGTGGCAGCGTCCGTTCCGGGCGCGGCCGACCCTCCCTTCCCCCCGCCCCCGTACTGCCTGAGGACGACCCATGGCCGACAAGAAGGACGCGAAACCGGCAGAGAAGCCCGCAGAGGGCGCAGAGCCGGCGAAGAAGAAGCTTCCGGTCAAGACGATCGGCATCGTCGCAGCTGTGATGCTGGTCGAGGCCGTCGGCGTCTTCATGGTCTTCAAAGCCATCTCGCCCAAGGTGAACAACGCGCACGCGGCGGTGGAACTGCACAACGACGACGGCGACACCCTGAAAGAGGTGAAGGTCGCCGACGAGAAGTACCAGAACATGCGTTCTGGCGAGAACTGGATGTGGCAGATCAACGTGGCTGTGCAGGTGAAGAAGCGCCACGCCGGCAAGGTTGAAGGCATCCTCAAGGCCCGCGAGGGCGAGGTGCGCGACGGCTTGCGGAAGATCGTCGCCAACGCCGACCAGACGATGCTCAAGGAGCCCGACAGCAAGGCCCTCCAACGCCTGCTGACGGAGTACCTCAACAAGGTCATCCCGCCCGACGAGAAGAGCAACGAGCCGCTGATCGAGAAGGTCCTGATCCCCAAGTGCATCGGTCAGTCGGCCGAGTATTGAGCCGGCTGCGGGTCGGCTGCTCCAGCGATCACCTTACTCCATTTCGCCCAATCGGGTGAAACCCTGCGCAATTCGTGCCGTCATGGGGCGCGGTCGGTGCGCTTGACGGTGCGCACATTGTGCACGGTCTGGCTTGGACGGTCCGATTGAACCAAGGCGGCATGGATGCCGTGCGCCTTCGCCCCGGGTGGAACCCATGGCCGACCAACCAAACCCCACGCCCACGCCCGCACCCACTCCCAGCGCCGCCACGCCGTCGGTTCCCAATCCGGCGAGCGAGCCCGATGAGGTTGCGCTCGCCGCGGCCCAGGCGGCGATCGCGATGGCCCGTCAGGCCAACGATCTGCCGGCCACGCCCGCGCCGTCGACGACACCTTCGGCCGCGACGTTCCCGTCGTTTGACAACATTCCCTCGATGCGCATGCCCGAGGGGATGGACCTGCTGTCGGACGTGAACCTGAACGTCAAGATCGAACTCGGCCGCACCAAGATGCTGCTGGAGGATGTGCTCAAGCTCGGCGAGGGGACGGTGGTGGAACTCGACAAGCTCGCGGGCGACCCGGTGGACATCTACGTCAACGACCGACCGGTTGCGCGCGGCGAAGTGCTGGTGCTCAACGACAACTTCTGCGTGCGCATCAGCGAGATCCTCAACAAGGACGCGTTGGACAAGCCTCAGCACCGGCGGTGACGCCGGCATTTTGGAACAGGAGCCGGCGGAGCCGGCCAGACCCATGAGCAGGACGCTCACCATCGCCGCGCTGGCGCGGCACTCGCGCTGACGTATCCGTCGCCGCTGCACGCGGCGGCGTTTGATGACGTTCCGCAGACGGGAAGCCAGACGAGCGGGCAGACTGCCGCGCAGGCGCCCGCGGGCGAGAAGGCCGCCGCCAAAGGCCCGACAAACGACGACAAGCCGCTTTTCCCTGCCGAGTTCAAGCCCGTGCAGCCGGGAGCTGCGGCGAACAAGCCCGCTTCGAAGGCGATTGACACGAGCGGGTCGAGCCTGCTGAGCTCGACGGCGGTGCCGCTGGCGATCGTGCTCGGCGTGATCCTGGTGGCGAGCATCGTCTTTAAGCGTGCGGTGAAGAGCGGCGGGTCGCTGGCGTCGTCGATGGCCGCCGGCGGACGCGCGCCGGCGGGCCTGCTTGAGGTGCTGGGGCGCTACCCAGTCGCCCGCGGCCAGACGCTGGTGCTGCTCAAGCTCGACCAACGCGTGCTGTTGCTCTCGCAGACGTCTCCGTCACGCGGACACGCGGGCGGATTCCAGACGCTCAGCGAGATCACCGACCCGAGCGACGTCGCGTCGATCCTGATGAAGGTAAGTGAAACGGAGGGGACCGGTCCGGCCGCGAAGTTCAACGCGATGTTGTCGGAGGCTGACGGCCGTCACGAGCCGCTGCCGAAGGCCAAGGGACTAGGCCGGCTGACGTCGCTGGTGAACGGCGGACGGCAGCCGGTGTCGTGGGTCGAGCCCGAGCCGCCCGCGCCGACGCAGGTCGAAGTTCCTGAGACACCCGCGCCGACGATGCGGTTTACCGGCGTCGACTCACTCCGTTCGCGCCTGGCCGCGATCAAGCAGGGGGGCGAAGCGTGAGGACGCTGCTGGCGTTCATCGCGGCTGTTGTGGTCTGGGCGCTCCCCGCCTTCGGGCAGGCAGGGCCGAAGGCCGACTTCCCAGCTTCAGCGCCACCGGCGACGGGCGGGCTGGTGGGTGGGGAGGGTGGGAACCTCGACAGCATGAACCCGCTCTCGATCCTGAGCGAGGCGGGGCGCGTGTTGCCGGGCGGTGGTGGTGGGAGCGGTGCGAGCGACACGGGTGGATCGAGCTCAGGAAAGACCGCGACGCCCTCCGGCGGGCTTTCGACGGCCATCAACGTGGTGATCGTGCTGACGATCATCTCGCTGGTGCCGTCGATCGTGCTGATGTGCACCTGCTTCCTGCGGATCGTGGTGGTGCTCGGGCTGCTCAAGCAGGCGCTGGGCACGCAGCAGATGCCCCCGAGCCAGGTGATGCTCGGGCTGTCGCTGGTGCTCACATTCGTGGTGATGGCGCCGACGGTCTCGCGGATCAACAAAGAGGCGATCGCCCCGTACCGCGCCGGTGAGATCAAGAACTACGACGACCTGTGGGACGCCGGCAAGTCGCCCGTGCGCGACTTCATGTTCGACCAGATCGACGCGGCCGGAAACTACTCGTCGCTCTACATGATCCTCAACTACCGCGGCGTCGACACCTCCGACCCGTCCAAGCTCACCCGCAAGGACGTGGACATGGTGACGCTCGTCCCCGCGTTCATCCTGAGCGAACTGAAGGTCGCCTTCCTCATGGGCTTCCGCATCATGCTGCCGTTCCTGGTCATCGACCTGGTGATCAGCGCGATCCTGATCGCGATGAACATGATGATGCTCCCGCCGGTGCTGATCAGCCTGCCGTTCAAGCTGCTGCTGTTCGTGCTCGTCGACGGGTGGCAGCTCATCGTCGGCTCTCTGCTGCACAGCTTCAAGACGGGGGCTCCCGTCCCTATTGCTCCATCCACGTCCACATCACTCCTGTACGAACACGCGCATCCCGTGCTCGCTTCTCTGGGGCTCGCCTGATGCACTACGACGAAACCACGCTCGACGCCGTCCGCAACACGCTGGTAGTCACCCTCCAGATCGCGCTTCCCATCCTCGGCGCCGCCGTGGTGATCGGCCTGCTCATCAGCGTGCTGCAGTCGGTCACGCAGATCCAGGACCAGACTGTCAGCTTCGTCCCCAAGATGGTGGTGATGATCGGCGCGATCATCGTGCTCACCCCGTGGATCGTCGCACGCATCGTCGACTTCGCCTCCACCTGCTTCGCCCTCACCTGACCTCCGCTCACCCTCGCACTGTGGACCACCTCCTCCTCCAGGTCGTGCCGCTGACGCTCATCGCCTTCCGGCTGTCGGGGCTGTTCGTCTTTGCGCCGATGCTGGCGGGCGTCTCGGTGCCGGTGAAGGTGCGCGTGCTGCTCTGTTTCATTACCGCCGTCGCGATGGTCGGCCTTGCGCGCCCCACGATGCCCGGTTCGATCCCCGGCGACGCGGTTTCGTTCTGTTTTCTGGCCGCGGGTGAGGCGGTGATCGGCCTGGTGATCGGGCTGCTGGCGCTGCTGCCGGTCATCGCCGTTCAGCTGGGGGGCACGATCATGAGCCAGCAGATGGGCCTCTCGCTGGCGACGGTCTACGACCCCTCAACTGAGAGCGACACCGACGTAGTCGCGGGCCTGCTGCTGCAGGGGGCGATGGTGATCTTCGTGCTGCTGGGCGGGCTCGAGGTGCTCTTTATCGCCGTCGCCCGCAGCTTCTCCACCGTTCCGCTGGGGGGCGTGGTCATCGAGGCTCACGCGTCGTCGGCGCTGAAGCTGATCACCGGCCTGCTCGGCAGCGGGTTCGAGCTTGCCCTTCGCGTCAGCACGCCGGTGCTCGGCATCATTCTGGTCGAGACGCTCGCCAGCTCGATGATCATGAAGACCGTGCCGCAGATGAACATCATGTCGATCGGCTTCGGCGTGAAGGTGCTGCTTGGCTTGGGCGCGCTCATCCTCGCTCTGCACTCGATCGATGAGGCCGTCGGCGGGCACATCCTCGACGCCGGCCGGCAGATCCTCAACTGGCCGCAGGCGATTGCCGCTCCCGGTGCTGAAGTCGGGGGGGTGACGCATGGCTGAGGACATGGGTGACCGTACAGAAGCGCCAACGCAGCGCAGGCTGGAGCAGGCCCGCGAAAAGGGGCAGATCGCCAAGAGCACCGACCTGGTGGCAGCGATCGACCTTGTCGTCGCGGCGTTGCTGCTGTGGTACTTCGGCTCCGTCGCGGTGAAGACGGGCGTTGAGCTGATGTCGACCGGCCTCCGTCTCGACGCGCCCCGGCCCGGCGATGGTTCGGATGCGCAGGGGGCGATCGGGGCCTTCGCGCACAGCTCTGGATCATGGCGCCCGTCGCGATTACTGCGATCCTCGCGCTTCTGCTGGCGTCGGTGGCGTCGCACCTGCAGCAGACACGTCTGGTCTTCAGCGTCGAGGCGCTTGAGCCCAAGTTGGAGCGCCTGAACCCGATGGAAGGGCTGCAGCGGATGTTCGGCCGCAAGAACCTCGTCCGCGGCGGAATGAGCACGCTCAAGCTCTTCTTCGCCCTGGGCGTGGTTGGGCTGATCACCTCCGCAAAGGCCGACCGCTTCGCCGCGCTGCCGAACCTGGAGTTCGGCGCAGCGCTTGGCATGATGGTGCGGCTGGTGATGGAGATCGTCGCTTGGCTGCTCGGCCTGCTCTTTGTGCTCGGCGTCACCGACTACCTGTTTCAGCGCTGGCAGATGCTGCAGGACCTGAAGATGACCAAGCAGCAGATCAAGGACGAGCGCAAGGAGACCGACGGCGACGCGGAGATCAAGAGCCGCATCCAGCGCATCGGCCGCCAGATCGCGATGGGGCAGCTCAAGCGCGACGTGCCCAAGGCGGACGTGATCGTGACCAACCCAACGCATTACGCGATCGCCCTGAAGTACGACCCGGTCACGATGGCGGCCCCAAAGGTCGTCGCCAAAGGCGTGGACTTCATGGCATTCCGCATCCGCGAGCTGGCGATCGCGGCCAACGTGCCGGTGGTGGAGAAGCCCGAACTCGCCCGCGCTCTCTACAAGCACGCGAAGGTCGGGCACCCGATCGATACCAAGTTCTTCCAGGCGGTGGCCGAAGTGTTGGCGTATGTGTACCGGTTGCAGGGGAAAGCTGCCTAGAGCCACTAGCCATTAGCCACTAGGCATTAGTTAAGACACGAGTCCAGACGATCAGCACATTTGTCCAGCCCTTTGCCTTTCACGAATGCCTAATGGCTAATTCCTAATGCCTCCCAAGCCTTCTCCATCCAGCCCAAACGTCCCTCAGTGGATGGTCTACCTCAAGAAGTACCGCGGCTTGATCGCCCCGATCTCGTTCGTGCTGCTGCTGGGCGTGGTGCTCGTGCCGCTGCCGCCGATGGTGATGGACGTGCTCATCTGCGTCAATATCGCCTTGGCGATGGTCATCATCATGACGACCATTTACATGCGCGAGCCGCTGGACTTCAGCGTCTTCCCGTCGTTGCTGCTCGCCACCACGCTCTTCCGGCTGGTGCTCAATGTCGCCAGCACGCGACTGATTCTCTCTGCCGATGCCCAGACGGCCGACCAGGCGATCGACGTCGCGGGGCACGTGATCAGTGCGTTCGGCTCGTTCGTCGCGGGTAAGTCGATCGTCGTCGGCGTGATTCTCTTCCTCATTCTCGTCGTCGTGCAGTTCGTCGTCATCACTAAGGGCGCCGCGCGCATCGCCGAAGTCGCGGCACGATTCACCCTCGACGCCATGCCCGGCAAGCAGTTGGCCATCGACGCCGACCTCAACGCCGGCATCATCAACGAGGCCGAGGCCCGCCGCCGCCGCGAGCGCATCGCCCAGGAGGCCGACTTCTTCGGTGCGATGGACGGTGCGTCAAAGTTCGTCCGCGGCGACGCCATCGCCGGCATCATCATTATCGGGATCAACATCCTCGGCGGCATCGCCATCGGCGTGCTCGACAAGGGATGGCCCATCGGTCAGACGATGATGGTCTTCACCAAGCTGACCATCGGTGACGGCCTCACCAGCCAGATCCCGGCCTTCGTCATCGCCATCGCCAGCGCCCTCATCGTCACACGCAGCGGCAGCAAGGCCGAGCTTGGCGAGCAGATCACCGGGCAGATGATCAGTCAGCCGACCGGCCTGTTCGTCACTTCAGGCTTCCTTGCGCTGCTGGCCTTCACCCCGCTCCCCACGCTGCCTCTCCTGGTGACCGCCGGCGGTATCGCCGCGATCGCGTTCGGTCTGGTGCGCTCGCAGAACACCAAAGTTCAGGAGCAGAAAACGGCCGCGGTCGCCGCGGCCAGCGCCAAGCCCGAGCCCCCCTCGCCCGAGAGCATGCTCAAGCTCGACGCGATGGAGCTGGAAGTGGGCTACGGCCTGGTGGCGCTCGTCGACACCGCGCAGGGCGGCGACCTGCTCGAACGCATCAGCGCGATCCGCCGCCAGAGCGCCGCGGACCTCGGCGTCATCATGCCGCCGGTTCGCATTCGCGACAATCTGCAGCTCCCCGCGCACGAGTACCGTCTGAAGATCAAGGGGGCGATCGTCGCCCGTGGCATGACGATCCCCAATCAGTTGCTGGCGATCGACTCGGGCATCTCGAGCGGCCCGCTCGACGGCACGCCTGCAAAGGAACCCGCCTTCGGCCTCGACGCGTGGTGGATCGACCCCGCGCAGAAGACCCGCGCCGAGACGATGAACTACACCGTCGTCGACCCGACCAGCGTGCTGGCGACGCACCTGACGGAGGTCGTCAAGACGCACGCCGCCGAGCTTCTCAGTCGCCAGGAAGTGGCGGAGCTGGTGACGCAGCTCAAAACCAAGGCGCCCAAGCTTGTCGAGGAAGTGCTGCCTGGCGTCGTCAAGACGGCCGACTTGCACCGCGTGCTGCAGAACCTCTTGCGCGAGCGGATCCCCATCCGCGATATGGAGACGATCGTCGAGACGCTGGGCGACTGGATGCCCAAGACCAAGGACCTCGACGTGCTCACCGAGTACGTTCGCAACGGCCTGCGTCGCTCGATCTGCCAGATGCACGCGAGCACGGGCGAGCACGGCAAACCGCGCCTGGTCTGCGTCACGCTCGACCCCAGCCTCGAGGACTTCATCAACGGTTTCATCGATCGCTCCGCCGCGGGCACGAGCCTGACGATGCCGGCCTCGGTCGCGACAGCGGTGGGAGAGCAGATCGTCAAAGGCCTGCAGCAGGTGACGATCGCGGGCCACCACCCGGTCGCCCTCGCGTCGCCGCCGGTCCGCGCCGTCGTTCGTCAGATCATCGAGCCGCACATGCCGTCGGCGTCGGTCCTGGGGTACAACGAGATCGTGCAGGGCGTGGAGGTCGAGAGCCTCGCGCTAGTGACGATCCCGCCCTCGCTCACCAAGGAAGGCGGGCGGGTGCTGCAGGAAGCCGCGGCGTAAAAGCACCGTGCGCAAGCACGGTGTGATCTTGCCTTCGTCTCGTTTCGCCGCACCCCGGTCTGCTCGGGACAGTACAACCTTGTTCAACCGATGTCGTTCCGTCGGTATGCTCACGCTGCCCCGCGTTGGACGTTGTGCCCGTGCCCAAGCTCCGCGCCGTCATCCTGCTGCTGGTGTTCGGCGCGATCCTGAACATCGCGGTTGCGATGGCGTCGGCACGGTGGGGGAGTAGCGGGGCGTACCGCGACGTGACGCGGTCGAGTCCCGCCGCCGTATCCGCCTTCGCAGACGAGTACGTGAACGAACCGGCTTTCGTCGCCTCGCTCACCCCGGGCCTGGACACTACGTGGAAGCTCGAGTCGATCGAGTGGAGCAACGGCGTCTGCACGCGCGTGCGCATCTCGCGCGAAGAAGCGCTCATTGCGTCCGTTGGGCGGTGGCACGAGACGGTCCTCCTGGGGTTCCCTTTCCGCTCAATGCAGTATCACATGCGCGGATTCAAGAACGTGCGTGCCGCAACACCGGCGGCGGTGGAGACGGTCGAAGGCCTGCGCGGCGGGTTCGCGCTGGGAGCTCCACGCCAGCGCAAGAGCATCTTCGGCAACTACGTCGTCAACCCCACGCGCTACCCGGCGGAGCCCATCCCTCTGGGTTTCGCGCTCAACACACTCATCTACGCGGTGCTCCTCTGGCTGCTCGTGCCGTGCGTGTGGGCGCTCGTGCGCCGCAGCAGAACCCGCCGCGGCTTGTGCGCGCGGTGCGCGTACCCGCTGGGCACGGGGTACGTCTGCAGCGAGTGTGGGCACGCAGTGGAGTGACATGGTGCGGCAGGTGCCACGCCACCGATCGGGGCGTCGGGCCGCTCTCGGTGCTTTGCGGCGGTCCCCATGGTCCGTCCCAGCACCAACAACAGACGCTCAACGCACCGAGAGGTCGTCAAAGCCCAGCCACTGGGTGGCGCGGTCTTCAGCTCTTGCTCTCCTTCCCGCACTCCGGGCACGCCGCGCCGGACTCCAGCCCCGCAAGCGAATAGCCGCACCCGCGGCAGGCGTCGGTGATGGACCGCCGTCGCGCAATGACGCCAGAACGAAGTGATGCAAATCCGGCCGCGAAAAGCAGGATCGGGATCGGCCAGATCACAACGGCGTAGCTGTCGAAGGCTCCACTGGAATACCAGCGCATGGCAATGCCGCGGCGGCGTTCGCCGGGTGTGAATATCTTGCTGCTCCCGCCCTCCTCTTGGTCTCCCCATCCACACCAGTACCAAAGGTCGGCGAAAGTGTTGCGTTCAGTGGTCAGACCTTCGGCGGGACCCGGCATCCAAGTCGTGCTGTACCGGAACAGTCCGTTGTGAATCCCGACGGAGTGGCTTCCCCACGCCCAATCTGTCCGCCACCACCGCGACGCCAGCCACGCCGCGCCGACCGCCACGCCGACACCGATCAGCGCCCACCCGGCGATGCGGCGTCTCCGGCCGACGCGGCCAACTGTGTTCGCTCGGCGTTCTCCGGGCACGGGGAGAGTCTACCGGGGACCTTCCTTTTCGTTCCCTTTCACTGATTCCCGCTCTCGCACCCGATACTCTCCGCTACCACGCCTTGGCAGGACGCCGAGGCGCTCGTCCGTACGCCAGGAAGGCATCTCTGCGATGAGGCTTAAAACCTACCGCGCATCGACCATGGCTGACGCCCTGTCTCAGGTCAAGAAGGACCTGGGCAAGGACGCGGTCATCCTGCACACCCGCAGCTACAAACACGGCGCAATTTTCGGCTTCGGCGGCAAGCCGACCGTCGAGATCACCGCCAGTGTCGACGTCAACACCCCGCCGCGGCCTTCTACGGCTGCTTCGGGGGGGTCGCGAATCAACCCGTCCGCGCTCGGACGGGCGTACGGCATCGCCAAGGGCGCATCGGTCGCGGCATCCTCGCCCGACATCGCTTCCTTCACCGCCGCCGCGACCGCGGTCGCTATGCCTCCTCCCCCGGTCGAACCCCCCGCGGTTCCGACTCCTCCGCTCCTCCGCTCCCCCGCTCCTGCTCTTTCTACGACTCTGACTTCCCCCTCCGATCCCGAACTCCGGGCCGAGCTGGCCGCGATCAAGCGGATGGTCGGACAGGTGCTCCAGTCGGCCCCCGGCGTCGCAACGCTCGCCGCTCCCCCGATGCCCGCGGCCCTTGTTTCGCACTACATGATGCTGATCGAGGGCGACGTCGCCCGCGAGATCGCCGATTCGATCACCGCCGCCGTCCGTGATGAACTGACCGCCCAGGAGTTGGGCGACGAAGGCGTCGTCCGGCAAGCGATGATCCGCCACATCGAGCGGCTGCTCCCCGAGACTGACACGCCCCTCCCCGCCCGTCCGGCGGACGGCCGGCCCCTGACGATCGCACTGATCGGCCCGACTGGCGTGGGCAAGACGACCACCGTCGCCAAACTCGCCGCTGCGTACAAGCTGCGGCACGGCAAGAAGGTCGGGCTGATCACCGCCGACACCTACCGCATCGCGGCCGTCGAGCAGCTTCGGACGTACGCCAACATCATCGGCCTGCCGCTGAAGGTCGTCCTGACCCCGGGCGAAATGGCCGCTGCGTGCGAGGAAATGGCGGACATGGACGCCATCCTGATCGATACGGCCGGTCGCTCACCCAGCGATTCGCCCCGTTTGGCCGAGTTGGGTGAGTTCCTGAATGCGGCCAAGCCGCACCAGACGCACATGGTCCTCAGCAGCGTGCTGGGTGATACGGCGATGGTGCGTGCGGTGGAGCGGTACCAAGCCCTCAAGCCCGACCACCTGATCTTCACCAAGCTCGACGAGGCGGCGAGCTACGGCGTGCTGCTGAACATCGCCGGCAAGCTGAAGACCCGCCTGTCCTACATCACCACCGGCCAGGAAGTCCCCGACGACATCGAGCCGACCCGGACCGACCGGCTCGCGCGGCTGATCCTCGACGGAGCGATGCGTTCCTGATCCCTCCCGCTCCTAGCGGGAGGGTGCCGAGGCTCGGCGAGGCGGGAGGGGTTTTCTTCCGCCTTCGGCTCACGTCCACCCTCCAAGTGACCACGATTCCTTCCATTCCGGCTGCATCCGACCAGGCCACCCGCCTGCGCCACCTGTTCAACGCCGTTGAGCAGTCGCAGCCGGCCCCGCGCAAGCGTGCGAAGGTCGTCACGATCTCTTCGGGCAAGGGTGGCGTGGGCAAGACCAACCTCGCCGTGAACCTGGCGATCGCCCTGCAGAGCCGCGGCGTGCGGGCGACGGTGATCGATCTCGATCTCGGCCTCGCCAACGCCGACCTGTTGTGCGGATTGAACCCTGCGGCACGCCTTGACCGTGCGGTTGCAAGCGACGCACCATTGGAGGAGCTCGCGGTGCTGGCCCCCGGGGGCTTCCGATTGATCCCCGGTTCGGTCGGCCTCACCCGGGGCGCAGGCAGTGAAGGAAGTGGGGGGGCAGCGATCCTCTCACGCCTCAACGAGCTGGACGCCTGCACCGACGTGCTGCTGCTCGACACTGGCGCTGGGATGGGGCAGATCGTCCGCGCGAGCCTACGAGCTGCCGACCTCGCTCTGCTGGTCGCGACGCCCGAACCGACGTCGATCGCCGACGCATACGCGCTGCTGAAAGTGACCACTGCGGGTACGTCAACGGGAATGAGCGGAGCCTCCGGTGCGCAATTCGTGCCGATGCTGTTGCTCAACCAATGCGCATCGACGGCAGAAGCGCAAGAAGTGCACCAGCGCCTGTTGGGTGTCTCTCAGCGGTTCCTCGGTCGGGAGTTTCCCTTGCTCGCGGCCATTCCGGCCGACGAAGCGCTTCCGCGGGCCGTGCGCGCGCGTCGGCCGCTGCTGCTGAGTGAGCCGTCGTCGCCAGCGGCGCTGGCGATCGCGCTGGCCGCCGAAGGCGTTGCGGGGAAACTGGGATTTCAGGTTGAAAACCGGGGTGGATTGAGTGTGGATGGACTGGGGCGTCTTACCCGTTTGTTCACACGCCGAAGCGAGCGTTGAGGGGTGTCGGCGCGGCTCACTTGAGCGCGAAATCGAATTGAGTGCGCAGATTGGGTGCGCGGGTCTAGAGCCCCACGAACGGGCGGTTGTCGATCCGTTTGGCAAGCGCGTTGCGTCATGCTGACGCAAGTCGCGCTTGGGAGCGTCCGATTCTGTTGGCGTCCTCAAGCCGCACCCGCGATCGGTGCGCACCGGCGAGTGCCGCCGCTACGACCCGCAGACTCGCCCCTTCAACGACCGCTTTGGAGTTCGCCGTGCACGAAGATGTTCCCAGCAAAGCCATCGCAGCCTGCTTTGGGTTGTCGGGCTTTGTGATCTCCGTGATTGCAGGCATTTTTTGCGAGAATCCGGTAGATACGACGCTCTCGCGTGCGATCCCCGCGCTGTTCATCTGCTACGCCGTGGGGTACGTCATCGGCGTCTTCACAACGCGCGCCATCAGCGAGAACATCCAGGCCGCTGCGCGCGACGCAGCAGCGGCAGCAGCCGAGGCCGCGGAGACCGCGGCGAAGATCGCGCAGCAGGAGGCGGCCACGCTCGCCGCGAAGCTCGGCGCGCACGGGGGCAAGAACAACTCGAACGTTGCGCATTGCGCAGACACCTCAACCCCCGCCGCTCGGCGGAGTGCTGCGTGATCGATCATGAAGATTCGTCTCGACTGACTCACCGTTTATCCACAACCGCACTCTCGGCTTGACATGGAGGTTGGTGTTGTTAGGCTGTGTGTGTTCGAAGAGGCCCAAGGATGGGCAGCGACGGACACGTACAACCCGGCACTGACGTTCACGCGTCAAGCGTCCGACGAGGTCAAGGAGCGACCGATGTCCCGGATGAAGGCTTCCGCAGCCAAGGCCAGCGCACTTGCGCCCAGCCCCTCCGCCCGTACCAAGACCGCCCCGAAACTCACCCTGGTGAAGGCCGGTGTCGCGCGTACTGAGAAGGCGGCCGTCAAGCCCGTGGTGACGAAGACCGCCGAGATGCGCCTGGTGCAGGGCCGCATCCCGGTCGTGCGCCCGTCGGTCAAGGACGACGCCTCCAAGACGCCGGCCAAGCCGAAGAAGAAGGTCGCAGCCGACAAGGCGATGACCCGTGCGGAGTTCGACGCGCTCACCACCGCCGAGATCTGGACCGAGTACGCCAAGAACCCCCGCACCGAGATCCGCAACTACTTCTGGGAGAAGTACCTCCCGCTCGTCCGCTACATCTCCGAGCGGACCTACACCCGCCTCCCCGACGAGGTGGACATCAACGACCTGATCTCCGCCGGCCAGTTCGGTCTGATGGACGCGATCGACGCGTTCGATCTGGCCAAGGGCGTCAAGTTCGAGACCTACTCCGCTCAGCGCATCAAGGGCGCGATCCTTGACGAGCTGCGCGCCATGGACTGGGTCCCCCGTCTGGTCCGCTCGCGCACCAGCCGCGTCGCCCAGATCAAGGATCAGTTCGAGATGCGCAACGGCCGCGCTCCGACCGACTCTGAAGTGAGCGAACTGCTGGGCGCCAGCGGCGAAGAACTGGACAAGATCCTCAAGGACTCCGGCGCGGTCAGCACCGTGAGCCTCAACCGCACGCGCTTCAGCGGCGACGGGAACAAGGACGTCCAGGAAATCGACATCCTCAAGGACTCCACGCAGAAGAACCCGCTGCAGGAGACGCAGCGCCGCGACATCAAAGACATGATGACCAAGGGCCTGTCGCGGGCCGAGCGTCTGATCGTCGTCCTCTACTACTACGAGGAGATGACGATGAAGGAGATCGGCCAGACCCTCGATCTCTCTGAGAGCCGCGTCAGCCAGATGCACTCGTCGATCCTGCAGCGCCTCAAGGCGCAGATGCAGCACCGCCCCGAGGACCTCGAGCCCGAGATGGAGCGGTGATCGATGTGCCACACCTTCGCCGCGCAGCGGCAAGGTGTGGAGGCGGCCGCTGTTTAGAGACCTCTATCCCGTTCAACTCCTGGCCGAGCCACCCGAAGGGGAGGCTCGGCCAGTCTTGTTATTGGCGCAGGGAGAATCCCTCGAACGCGACCGGCGGATCGTCGCGCTCGCAATCGCGTGCGTCCCGCTCGACATCACCGGGTGACCTTCTCGTTGCGGGCCCTACGGTGAACCTATGCGCATCCTCGTCGCCGGCGCGTCCGGCGCTCTCGGCCGATTGATCGTTCAGGAACTCGAGTCGCGCGGCCACACGGTGCGGGCGACCGTTCGCCGGCTGCGCTCGGCGAGCGCAATGCCGGGCGCGAGGTGCACGTGATCGACGCGCTTAAGCCAGGCGCATGGTCGGGCGTCTGCGCGGGGATGGATGCGGTCGTGTCGACGATCGGCGCCTCGGTCAACCCGTCTCCGCTGGTGGGGTTCAAGCCGTACACGAAGGTCGATGCGCCGGCCAACATCGCGCTGCTCGATGAAGCGAAGCGTGCGGGGGTGGGGCGGTTTGTGTACGTGTCGCTGGTAGGCGGCAACACGTCGCGCCACATGAACTACTCCGAGGGGCACGAGCGCGTTGTCGATGCGCTCTGCACCGGCGGCATCCAGGCGACGGTCCTCCGCCCGACGGGGTTCTTCTGCGCGATGGCCGACATGATTCCTCTCGCGTGCAAGGGCGTGGTGCCTGTCTTCGGGGATGGCTCGTGCCGCACGAACCCGATCGATGAGCACGACCTCGCGGTTCAAGCGGCGATAGCGGCCGAGTCGGAATCGTCCGGGCTCACGCAGGTCGAACTGGGCGGCCCGGACACGTTCACGCGCGATCAGGTGGCGCAGATGGCCTTCGAGGTCATCGGCAAACGCCCGCGGCTGTTCCACGTGCCGGTCGGCCTCGCCAACGCCGGCGCCGCCTGCCTCACCCCGTTCAACCCGTGCGCGGCCCACTTCGTCCGCTTCGCGGCTCACGTGATGAGCCACGATTGCCTCGCGCCGGCAGTGGGGACGCGACGGCTCGCTGAGTATTTTCGCCAGCACGCGGCGCGGAAGTGAACCGCCGGGCATCGTGAAGCGGTTCGCGGAGCGTTCTTCAGACTGCGGACGAGAGCAAGCCGAGCACAAACGCGCTGTACTCGTCTCGCATGGAAAGCTCCATGAGCGTTTCCAGGCGGCGGCGTTTAGCGGTGACCTTTTCGCCCGTCTGCGGGTTCGTTGCTTCCTTGTCGTACTCGCTCCACACCACGCCGACGCCGCGGCGTTGCCACATGGGGAGGTTGTTGAAGTTGATGCCGCGCTGGAAGAGCAACTCGTTTTTCTCCGAAGCGGGCATGCCCTTGAGCTTCTCGGTTGCCGCGCCGGCGTCCACGCCTTCGCCGCGCAGCGTCCAATAGCACCACGCGCTGAGGGCGTTCCGGTGCGCATCCTCGTTCCGCCAGCGGAAGTAGTCCACCACGAGCGCGGACGTGGGGAGCTCGATGATGCGGCAGTCGAACGCGGCGGGTTGGCCGAGCCGAACCGAGAAAGCGGCGCTCGCTTCCGCAGCCAAAAGCGAGGTCCACTTGCGCGTTGAGCGGCCGAAGCTGTTCTCGTCGCGGTCGAAGAGGAGCGAGATCTCATCGCTCTGCGTGTAGCCGTACGCGACGCGGAAACCGCACTCCATCAAGTGGTGGACGGTGGCGATCATGTTGTCGCGGAACGTTGCGTCAAATGGACGCTCGTACGGCATGACTTCCTTGGTCAGACGCGTGAACCCGCGGCCGTCGATCCGAGCAACCAAGTACACCCCCGGGAGCGCCGCGGTATCGCGTGCCGACTCGTACATCCGCATCCTGGTTTCGAGCTCGTCAAACTTCATCACGCCACTCCAGCACTTCGAACACCCCCGGCCCTCCACGCACGTAGAAGAGCTCGTCGAACCCCTCGGCTTTCGCGGGCAGTTCGAGGCGAGCCGAGGTGCCCTTGATCGCCACGTCCGGCACACGCTCGTGCTCCGCGCGGCCGCTGTTGCGGCTGATTGAGTCGCTCACGCGGGATTCAAAGTAGTAGCCGACGACCCGAAATCCCGCGGCCCGTGCCGCTTCGATGTACCGGGCGCGGTCGGCGCGGGTAGGGTTGGTGTTGTCGACGACGAACGGCTGCTTGGCGGCGATGCACGCGTCGAGCAGCGTCTGCTCGCGGTGGCGGGTTCGGAGCATGTCAAGGTTGATGCGCACATGCGTCGCGAACAGCCGTTCTTTGCAGAACGTGCTCTTGCCAGTGGCCTGGATGCCGCACAGGACGACCGCTTCCATCCCACGATCCTACCACGCAGGGGCGGATCTCTACACTCCTGCCAAGCACCGATGCCATTCGTTCTCATCAATTGCGTCGCCATTCGCGACTGGCCCTCGTTCCACGACGAGTTCGCTCGCGCGATGGGCTTTCCGTCGTTCTACGGTCGAAACCTGGACGCCTGGATCGACTGCATGAGCAGCCTGGATGCGCCGCGTGACGGCATGACGTCCGTCCACTGCGTTCCGCCGGATGTAGTGACTCTTGTGCTCGATCGAGCCGACCTGCTGCCTCGCGAGATACTGACGGCCATCCATGACTGCGCAGCGTGTGTGAATTGGCGACGGTTTGAACAAGGCAAACGCCCGGTGCTCGCGGTGGCGGGGGACAGCACAGGCACGGATCCCGCGTCGCAATCACTCGTGGCAGAGTTTGCGAACCAGCCGCGCTCCGTCGCCATCGCGGTGGGGGGCAATCTGGGCGACGTGGCCATTGCGATCCACGCGGCGTTGGAGCGGCTGCGGCGGTCGGTGTTGCTATCCGATGTTCGTCTCAGCTCGCTCTACCGCACCGCACCGGTCCGCGTGTCGGCCGACGCTCCAGATCCGGGCGGCGCATACATCAACGCGGCGATTGCCGCAGAATCGGCGGCATCGCCGCACGCGCTGCTCGCACTGCTCCATGACGTCGAGCGCGACTTGGGACGCAGCAGAGAAGACGGCGCCAATCCTCATGGCGCTCCGCGGCCGATCGACCTTGATCTGCTGGTCGTCGGCGATGTCACCCTCAACCAGCCTGAGCTGAGCCTGCCGCACCCGCGGATGCACCAGCGCGCCTTCGTGCTTGTTCCCCTGGCGGAGATCGCGCCGGGTCTTCGAGTGCCGGGAACCGGCAAGACGGTCGCTCAACTGCTCGCTGCGCTCGGCCCGATCGATTCAAACGCGGTGCAGAAGCTCGGCGCGCCTTTGTACTAGCGTCATCGCGTCGCAGGCTCGAGGCGTCGCCCGCCCGGCACGCCCTTCGCCGTGACGACGACGCGCTGGCCGCGCTCGCCGTTCTTTCCTGTGATCGCCCAGCGTGCGACGCAGATCGTAAAGACCAGTGTTGCGACGGCGTAGATCCCGGCCGCGGGCATCGCCAGCCAGCGGAGCGACTCTTTCACCAGCGACGGATCACCCATGTGGGTCGTGCGGATGCGCGCGACGACGAGAAAGACCGAGTACCCGGCTCCGCCCAGCCCCAGGCAGGCGGCGATCGCCTGCTGTGAGCGGCGCGCGATTCCCAGCAGCGGCGTGAGCGCGATCAGGATGATGCCGGTGGTCGCCATGCCGTTGGCGTGCAGGTGCGACCGGCGCAGGAATGTCCACGCCTTCTCGACGCGGGCGTCGGCGTTTGGGAAGGGAGCGCCCGGCGTCTCGGCGATTGATGCCGCGGACGTTTCCGTCAGCGCTTCACGCAGGGGCTTGTCGCCGGCGCCAAAGATCACGCCCAGCCCGAAGCCGCCCAGCAGGGTGGCCAGACAGAGCAGCATTCCGAACCACAACGACCGAAGGTCCTCACGGTACGGGTTCATGCACGGCTCCAGTGCGGATATGAAGATCAGGAGCAGGAGAAACGGCGGCGAGCCTCGTGACCGAGCGCGATGCGACAAGCACGGCTGCGCGTTCTTTGCACAGGCGTTGTTGCACCCCTCGGACTGTCAGTTGCCGCGGCGGACGCGAACGGTCCGTCGTGCAGTCGTATGTCCGACCAGCTTGCCCATCTTGCAGTGGTGGCCGCCGCGCGTCAGCAATTGCACCGGCGAACAATCACGCATGCGAACTGTCGGCCTGCTTGCGATTGTCGTTGGATCGGTGATCGCTGGTGCATCCGGCGCTCAGCCCGGAAGTGGGGGGGGCGGAGGCGGCGAGGGGAAGAAGAAGGAGGAGCCCAAGCCGGTGGACCTTCCGCTCCACCGCCCGTTCGATGATGCACGCGAAACGCTGCGGCAAGGGCCGACTGCTCAGCGCATCGCCGTGACGATCAAGAGCAAAGGGCAATCGCCCGCCGGGGCCAACGTGCTGCTGCGCATCGCGCCCGGCAAAGAACGCGATCAGCGCGACGCGAAGGTGAGCATCGATGCGGGCGACCTGCGCGTCTACGCGGCTGACGGGCAGCTCACAGCGATCGCGGCGAGCAACCCGACGACGTACTTCATGGTGGATCTCGACGGCCCCCCGACGCCGCGGGCGATCGCCAAGGTGCTCCACCCGTTGCCGCTTCCTGAACTGGCGGTCTTTTTCGCTCCGGGCGGATCGGTGGTCGACGAGCTGACTCCGTACACGCGTCAGATCGAGTGGCAGCCGACGAAGGTGCTCATCGATCCGCCACCGACACAGATCACGCTCAACGGCAGCGTGGAAGGAAAGCCTGGCGCGTCGATCGTGTTCGAGTATCAGCCCGATCCACAAGATCGGCGGGCCGCCGGCCGGCTGCGGATCCGGTCGTTCACGTGTCCGATTACGGGAACAGTGGGGGGTGGGGTGGGGGGAGGGACGTCTGGTGCGAGCGAGGAGCGGACGCTCACCACGATGTCGAACTGGCTTGACCCCGGCGACCCGGCGGCGTGGAAAATCGCGACCGACAAACGCACGCGGGTGGACTCGCTCGCGGCGCTGGGCATCCGCATAGACCCGCCGCCGGCATCGACACCCCCCGCGTCGCCCTCCCCGGCGAATCCCACGGGCACTCCCGAGACCAAGCCCGCAGACAAGCCCGAGCCCGAACCCAAGCCGGCGGAGCCCCAACCGGCCAAACCGGATCAACCCAAGGGAGGCTGACCCGGCCGCGCCTGGGGGAAGGGCCCTGCGTGCGCCTACGTTTGGCTATGCCCAAGCCGCTGGCTCCAAACCTTGAGCACCCGACCTTCGCCGCCGTCAAGGCGCGCTTCCCCGATCGCAAGTTCAAGGCGACCGAGTATCGCGGCTGCTCGACGCTCATCGTCCAGCCGGCCGACCTGCACCAGGTCATGGACTTCCTGAAGAACGACCCGTCGTCGAAGTACGACTTCCTCAGCGATGTGACAGCGGTCGACTACCTCGGCTACCCCGCGCAGCAGCCCGGCCGGTTCGCGGTGGTCTATGTGGTGCGGTCGTACGAGAAGGACGAGCTGTTCATCGTCAAGTGCTACCTGGACCCTTCGCTTCCGACCGACGGGACCGCCGAGGATCCGGCCCTCTACCTCGACAGTGTGACCGACCTGTGGGCGGGCGCAGAGTGGATGGAGCGCGAGGTGTTCGACATGTTCGGCATCCGCTTCCGCAACCACCCCGACCTGCGTCGCATCCTGACGTGGGAGACCTACCCCGCCCACCCGCTCCGCAAGGACTACCCGCTCCGCGGCCGCGGCGAGCGTGAGAACTACCGCGTGATCGACCGGACGGACGCGTAAGGCGGGCCGCGGCCTCCGCGGTATGCTGTAGCCGTGGACCTCACCCTGTGGGATCGAGTCCAAGTGTTGTTGCTGTTCGCGCTGGTGCCGCTGCTGGCGGCGATTGTGTTGCTCGTCGTCGTGCGCCTAATTAGGCCGCTGGCGGTGCGGTACCCGATCGTGCGGCTTGCGTCCAGAGCCGCGGGCGTCGGCGTGCTGACGATCCTGTTGCTTACTGCCGCGTGGTTCGTGCTCGCCGCGGCGGTGGAACTGTTCGGTGAGAACGGGGTTCTCGCGTGGGGGCCGACGGTGGGGCTGCTCGCGGTGGGCGTTGGGTTCTACGCATGGGGGCGGCTGGCATGGCGAGTGCGGCGTGAACAGCGGATTGGTCCGCGGTGTCCGAAGTGCCGCTACGACTTGAAGGGGTTGACGCTCAGCGACGCGCGGCCGTGTCCTGAATGCGGGCGCAAACTGCCCGCGGCTCTGCGCGGGTTGTACCAGACGCCCGTGCGGAAGTGGGCGACGCGCCTGGGCGTGCTGCTCGTTGTTGTCGGGCTGCTCGGGCCGCCGGCGTGGAAGGTGTACCGGTCTGGCTGGATGTCGGTCGTTCCGAACTGGGCTGTGCTGCGGATGCTCGTCTGGAACGTTCAAACACGGGCCGTGCTTGACGAGATGCAGAAACGCCGCCTCTGGCTCGGCGGTGTCGACCCGCATTGGACGCACGAGTTGATGGCGTCGTTCGCCGACGAGTACGACGCGGCCGCAGCGGGCGGCAAGACGCCTCCTTGGATGATCTACAACCGGTTTTATCTTCTGTATCAGGTGGGGCGCGATCCGGAGACGCTCAGGCTGGCCGAGTCGTGGGTTTCCGGCCCGAGCATTGGCCGACGCTTCGCTGCAACCGGCATGATGTCGGTTGAAGGGTTCTGCCCGAAAGAAGACCGGCTGCGTCTGCTTCGTCCGTTGCTGGCCGACCCCGACGTCGGCGTGCGGTCGAACGCATTGCGGGCGTTGACATTTGATGCGGCGCTCCCGCTCGACGAACTTTTGGCGTTCCAGAAGAGCGGCAGCGGAAAGCTCTGGTCGGGTGAAGTGAACGGTGCGCTGCGGAGATACAACGACGCCAGTGCTGTGAAGGAGCGATTGCGGCTCGCCGCCGACACAACTGACCCTTGGGCGGATCACGTCACGTGGGGGCTGATCTACGAAGGGTTCGATTTCACCAACGGCGGCTACACCGATGGCATGTTCCGTCGCCTTGCGGACGCGAAGGCGGTGTACCCCACGGCCCGAACGGCGTGGACGCAGAATTCGGCCGTACAGCAGTTCCGCCAGGTCTACGCCAGGCTCGCCGAGCGAGCCGCCGGCAAGGTGGGCACAGAAGGAGAAGATCCCACGACCGCGGCCTGGTGCCTGGGGGCGTTGAAGTCGTATGCGACGACGACGCCGATCCGTGGGAGCATGGTCATGTCCGTTGAGGTCGTCGGCGTGATTGACGGCTTGCTGGCGAAAGAACCCGCGGGTCCATATCGCGATCGTCTGCTCGGCGTGCGCGAAGCGATAGCCCCCGGCGATGGAGCCTCAGCTCCATCGCCGGGGGAGGAAATGGGGAGGGGCCGTTGACCGCGCAGAACGCGCGGCGGTGACTAAGGGGGCGCGGCAGGTTTACTGGGCGCGGTTGCGGATCTCCGAGCGATGCTCGGGCCCGTACGAGCGATAGAGGTCGGCGCACTGCTGGCTGCAGAAGCTGACCTTCTCGCCGTCCATGTCGACGACGTACTTGCCGCTGGAGGACTTTCCGTCCATCGGGCAGGCATCGTTCATGGCGTGGTGTTTTGCCTCGGCGTACGCGTTGCGCGAGTCGGCCGACGAGCGGGCGTTGGTGTTCCACACCTTGTTCGTCATGCGCTGCCGCTCAGCACTGGTGGCCTTGTTGAACTTGTCGCAGCATTCCTGCGAGCAGCAGTTGAGCGTCTTGCCCCCCTCGGTGACCGAATACTGTGCATCGGCCTGCATGCCGCACACCGGACAAGCGGTGTTGTTCGCCTTCCCTGCCGTCGACTTGGCGTACACGGTGTCGTCCGACGCTTCGCGATTGCTGCTGCAGCCCGAGAATGTCATACCGGCCACCGCAAGAACGGCGAGCGACGCGAGAGAGCGGAAGAACATGAGTGGGCTCCGAAAGCAGGTGCGAACGTCGCTCTGCAATAAGGCGCTTGCAGGCGAGGAGCACGCGAACGCGTGCACAGGAGGATGTCAGTTCTCAGCTCGCTCGTGGTGAACATCGCATGGAGCTTTGTTCATTGTGCTGCGACGCGCCGGCGGGCGGAAACATGGAGAACTTTGAGGCCCACGTGCGTCGCGCAGCAGACCCGATCGGGTGTCTGTCGTCATCCACGGTGAACGCCGTTGGACGATGCGTGTTCTGAACCGGTCGCCCCGGCCATCGCGGCCTTACCGGCGGCGATCACGCTATTGATCACGGCCATGTTGCCGGCGAGTGAACCGACGGCCTTGAACATCCGCTTGGGCCCGACGACGGCGGTCACAGCGCCGATCGACGCCAGTAGCAGAACCGGATCGATTGCACCGAGGTTGACCGAAGGCAGGCTCGGGAACGGGTTGGCGGGCGCGGGCGGAGGCGGCTCGGGCGTGCGGAGTTCCGCCATGAGGTGCTCGCGCTGCGATTTGAGCATTTGCTCAGCCTCGCTCAGTCGACGTCCGCGCTGGTTGGCAAGCAGGAGCGACCAGATGGCGACGCCTGCCAGCGCCGCTCCGACGAGCAGGATTCCCGCCACCAGTGCCAGGGCGCCGGCCGTTCCCATCGCGGGAACCAGCGCAACCACCGCCGCCGCCGCGAGGCCGAGCAGCGCCAGGCACGCGACGACGCAGGCAATCAGCGCGACGCCCACGAGGCTGGCCGAGCGCGTTGCGCCGGCGAGCAGGATTTTGCCCTCGACGCCCAGCAGTTCGATAAGGTCCGCGGCACGGTGAGTAATTTTCTGAAGCATGGGTGCGCTCGTTGCAGAAGGAGCGATGGTCCAACAGATCACGGACGGCCCGCGGCACGCCTTTTCGGCGGGCCGCGGGACCGTCCGCGGAGAGAGAGCGTGTGGATCAGCGGCGGATCAGACGGGCGAGCAGCGCTCCGACGCCGAAGGCGATCACAACGGAGGTGATGGGATTCTCTTTGATCGTGGTGGCGAGCTGGTCCTTGGCCATCTGTGCCTGCTCAGCGGCCTTCTTGGCGGCGATGCTGAGCTTGTCGGCGGCAGCCGCCGCCGCATCAGCGCCGGCGTGGGCGCGGGTGGCGACGTTGTCTGCGAAAGCGCTGCGGTTGGTGGCGACGTCCATGGGCGATCTCCTCAAGTGGGTTGGGTGCTTGTGCAAGCACGGTTCTTCCGGGTGCGTGCCGCTGTGAGGAGCGTCCTCAAGCGACTCTGCAAAGGCGGACCCTGGCGATAAGCAATCGGTGATGGCCGCGTGAAGCACGGAACATCTGAACGTCCCTTACGCCTTCCCCTCCTCTACCCCTCCAGTGGGCCCACATGCCCTGAATTCCCGGACATACAGGCGGGCTCGCATTCAGCCGATGGAACAGGAAGCAGCACCAGCCTTCGCTCGACTGCGCGGAGGTTCAGGAGCCACACATGAGCTTTGACAATCCCTGGGCGCTCACGAGCGGATTGCTGATCGGCATCATCGGCGTGGCGTTGCTGATGTACGGCAAGAGGGAACAGAGCCCGGCGCCGATCGTGACGGGCCTGGTGCTGTGCATCGCGCCCTACTTCATCGCGTCGCTGCTGGTGACGTGGCTGTTCACCGCCGCGTGCTTGGGCGGGCTCTATGCAATCTCGCGTCACGCGTGACGTGAGATCGCAGCCGACCTGTTCACACACCGTGATCGTTCAACGCCGACGCCGAGCGAAGGCCAGCGCGCCGAGAGCGAGTAGACCCGACGCGCCCGGGGTGGGAGTGACAAGGTTGTACGTCGCGATGATGGGAACGGCGCCCGCGTCGAAGCCGGGCGGGCTGTCGAAGCCGGCGAAATTTCCGAACACGGCGACTTCGTTGAGCGGGTTGCTCGGATCCAGGTCCATCGCGGTCTGTCCGAATCCCCACGCAGCGCTGGTGATCAGCGAGCCCACCGGGTGCGATGACGGGAGCGTCGGTATGTTCAGCAGCGACGCGCCCGAAGCGAACCATGTGTTGCCGAACCCGAGCCCGAACTGGTTGAGGAACGGGTTCCAGCCGTCGGCCTCGCCTTGTGCGCTGCCGAAGTCGCCGGTGCCGGCCATCACGAGCACGCTGCCGCCGCCGTTGACATACTGGGCGAGGATCGCAGCGTTGGCCGCGCCGCTGCCGGTGGTGCCGCTGAAGAAGACAGCGTCGTAACTCTGAAGAGCGGCGAGGCTGAGCGTGAAGTCCTCGGGGTTGACGATCCAACTGTGGCCGCTGTTGATCATGGCGAACGAGAGGCTGTCACCCAGCACGCCGCGCTGACCGACAAAGGGCCCGCTGGGCGGAGAGTTCGAGAGGACGAGGAAGTTGCCCGTCGAACCGCTGAAGTAGTTGGCGATGTTGTTGGCGAGCTGGAGGGACTGGCTCGGCTGGTCGATGAACGCTTGATCGGAGAGAAGCCACTCGTCGCCGATGGCGATGATGTGACCAGTCTGGGCGGACGCAACAGACACCACCGCCGCAGCGGCGAACGGGACAAGTGCACAACGCATGGGGGCTCCTTCCAACGCGAAAGCGAGTGAATGTACAACGAATTGGGGAAAGCGTCAAGAAATCCGGTAGGGATGCGTCGGGGACTCGTTGACGAGCTTGATATTCTTCTGCCGATTGAGAAGCGATGGCCGACGATCAGCAAGGACATCCCGGCGCCGTGACGCAGCTGCTGGTGCGGCTGGGTGACGACGCAGCCGCGGGTGAGCGGCTGATGCCGTTGGTCTACGACGAACTCCGCCGGCTCGCCGCCGCGTTCATGCGTGAAGAGCGGGGCGACCACACCCTCCAGCCCACGGCTCTGGTGAACGAGGCGTTCTTGCGATTGTTCGGAGCACAGCAACAGAGCGGCGGCGGGGGGGGTGAAGGGGGTGGGGGGGGTGGGGGGCCGGCGATCTCGTTCCGGAACAAAGCCCACTTCATGGCGATCGCTGCGAAGGTGATGCGTCGTGTGCTGCTCGACCACGCGCGCGCAGTGCGAGCGGCGAAGCGAGGCGGCGATGCGCTCAAGGTGACGCTCGATGAATCGAAGGGGAGCGATGTCGGCGTCACCAGCGACGAGATCATCGACGTGAGCGAGGCGCTCGACGCGCTGGCCAAGCTCCACCCGCGGATGGCGCGCGTGGTTGAGATGCGGTTCTTCGGCGGTCTCACCATCGATCAGACCGCCGCGGCGCTGGACGTGGCGACCTCGACGATCGAGGCCGATTGGGCATTCGCGCGGGCGTGGCTGAAGCGCGAACTGGCGAATGAGCAGCGGCGCCGAGGCGAGGGCGCTGAGTGAACCCCGATCGGTTCGAGCGAATCCGTGAGTTGTTCCTGCAGGCCCGCGCGGTGCCTCAGGCGGAACGCTCCAAGTGGATCACCGAACACTGCGGCGGCGACGAGGGGTTGGCGGACGAAGTCCGCTCGCTTCTCGATGCCGAGTCGACCAACGGCGGTTCGAGCGTGATCGACAACGACCGCATCGGCTCGCAGCTTGCCAGCGCGATCGCGGCTGATGAAGGCCCGCTCCCTGAGCAGATCGGCCAGTACCGGATCGTGCGTCTGATCGGCGAAGGTGGGATGGGGCGGGTCTTTGAAGCCGAGCAGGCGAGGCCCGCTCGCCGCGTGGCACTCAAAGTGTTGCGATCGGGGTTCCCGACGCGGCAAGCTCTCCAGCGTTTCGAGCGTGAAGCGGAATTGCTCGCTCGGCTCCAACATCCGGGGATTGCGCAGGTTTACGAATCGGGTGTTTTCTCGTCGATCGCACCATCGGGCGCGAAGTCCAGCCACCCGTTCTTCGCGATGGAACTGGTTCGAGGCGTTCCGCTCTCGGAGTTTGCGCGGTCGAAGAACCCGGCCCGGGCAGAACGGCTGGAACTCCTCGCAACCGTGTGCGACGCGGTGCACCACGCTCATCTCCGCGGCATCGTGCATCGCGACCTCAAGCCCGGCAACATCCTCGTCGAGTCGGACGCACATGGAGGTCAACCGCGGCCGAAGGTGCTCGACTTCGGCGTCGGCCGCGTGCTCGAAGAGCAGGCCGGAGGCAACGTCACGCTGCAGACTGAGGCGGGCCAGATCATCGGCACGCTCTCGTACATGAGCCCCGAACAGATCGCCGGCACGCCGGCGGATCCTCGAAGTGATGTCTATTCCCTCGGCGTCGTCTTGTACGAACTGCTGACGGGCCGCCTGCCTCACGACCTGGCGACCCGCTCGATCGTGGAGGCGGCGCGGACTATTCAGCACGACTCACCGGCCCGCCCGTCCGCGGTCGTTCGCGACCTGCGCGGTGACCTTGAGACCGTCGTGCTCAAGGCGATCGAACGCGATCCCGCCCGCCGATACGCCTCTGCCGCCGACCTCGCCGACGACCTGCGCCGTTTCATGACGAACCGGCCGATCAACGCCCGCCCGCCCACGCGTTGGTACCTGTTCTCTACGTTCGCTCGTCGTAATAAGGGGCTCGTCGCCGGATCGGCGGCGACGCTTGTTGCGCTGATCGCCGGCCTCGCCGTCAGCATCACGCTGTACATCCAGGCCAAGGCGGCTCGCGAGGCCGCCGACATCAGCAACGCCGCCGCGAGCAGCGCGAGGGATCGCGCCGAGGGGATCAACTCGTTCCTTGTCGATGACCTGCTCCGTATTGGCGCAGAGGATGACGACGCCCGCGCCATGAAGCTCTACGACGCGGTGAAGAAGGCCGCGGACAACATCGATAAACGCTTCGACAAGCACCCTGAAACAGGCTCCAGCGTCCGGTCGCTCGTCGGGTCGATGTTGAACCGGTTCGGCGACTACGACGCGGCGATCGCGCTGCATCTAAAGGCGTCCGAAGAGATGGCTGCTCGCTTAGGCCCGGACGCGAAAGAGACGCTCGAGGCGCGCTACAGCCTCGCGCTCGCATACATGGGCGCCGCCAAGCACGCAGAAGCCGAGGCCGTGCTTCGTGACCTCGTGGATCGTCGCAAACGCCTGCTTGGAGAGAAGGACCCGCGGACACAGGACGCCGCGGCCATGCTCGCCGACGCCCTTCAGTCCCAAGGACGGAGCGAAGACGCCGAACGCGTCTTCAAAGAGGCGATCCCTGTGCTGCGAGACGCCGGCCCCGCATGGGCGTCGTCCCTTTGTAACGCGCTGGGCAACTACGGGTCGTTGCTGCGCAACAAGGGGCGACTGGATGAAGCGGAGAAAACGCTTGAAGAGTCGATCGCGGTTGCCAAGTCACTCAACCGCCCTCTCTCGCCCGCGGTGTTGATGAATTCGTACGGCCTGGCGGCGATCTATTTCCTGTCCAACCGGTACGACAAGTGCGAGCAGATGCTTGCGGAGGTCATCCCTTCGTTCCGCCGCGCGTTCGGCGATCAGTCGTACGAGGTCGCCATGGTGCTCAGCATGCGCGGCAAGAACGCATCGCGTGCGGGCGACCTCAAGCACGCAGAGGAGTACCTGGTCGCTGCATTCGAAATGGGCGACCGCGTGCTGGGCCGTAAGCGGTACGAGACTGAGCAGTTCAATCAATCGCTGGTGGCGTTCTATCGCAGGTCGGGCGACACCGTCAAGTTGGAGTCGGCCTTGATCAGAGCGGTGGAACTGCGGGAGAGCATCCAGGGCGAACCGCGGCACGGCAGCGTGCTGGGCGTAAAGGAGGAATACAGCTCCTTCCTCTTATCTCAGGGCCGTTCGGCGGAAGCGAAGATCGTGATGGAACCGGTTCTTCAGTTGGCGATCAACTACCTTTCAGAAACCGATCCTGTTAGGGAACGAGTCTTTGAAACCGCTGCTCGCTGTGGGCTTTCGCTTCCACCTAAAGAAGGGAAGCCATCAAAGGCCGAAGCTCCCCCGGAAGAAAAATAAGTAAAAATACTGATCGCAAAACTCACGCTCAGACAGTCATCGAACTTGCCCTAGGGAAGGGGTCCCGCCAATAATCGCCCCCTGTGACCGCGACTGGCCCGGGCGGTGATTGTCGGCTCTGTCGACCGTCCCCGCGGGTTAATGAGACGGAAGGTCCGTCCCCTCTCGCGGCAGTGTTTGAAGATAGTGAGCAGATTCCAATGACGATCCAGGAACTCGGTGACAAGCTGGCCGGCCTCTCCCTCAAGGACGCTGTCGAGCTCGGCAAGTACCTCAAGGACACCTATGGCATCGAGGCCGCCGCTGGCGGCGGTGTCGTGGTTGCTGCTGGCCCGGCCGCCGGCCCGGCCGCCGCTGCTGAAGAGAAGAGCAGCTTCGACGTCACCCTCAAGGCGTCGGGCGAGAAGAAGATCGACGTCATCAAGGTTGTCCGCGAGGCCACCGGCCTCGGTCTGAAGGAAGCCAAGGACCTCGTCGAAGGCGCTCCCAAGAAGGTCAAGGAAGGTCTGGCCAAGGCCGACGCCGAGGCTCTCAAGAAGAAGCTCGAGGCCGTTGGCGCCCAGGTCACCCTCGACTAATTTCAGTTTGCGCCGCTCTGGCGGCTGCAAATCACAAGAGGCAGTTTCGAATCATTCGAACCGGCCTTTCGAAAACAGATTTCTCCCGGCGTGCGGTTTAACCGCCGCACACCGGCTTCGATACGACGCCTCGATTGCCCGCGACCTCCCCGGACTGGTCGCGTGGTGAAGAGGCTGGCAGCAGCGAGTCCGGGGGGCATCGTCGACGTCGGTTTCGCCTCGCGCGATCATGACTGATCGGTCACACCACTAGAGAAAGACGGCCGGACCGCCTTGGGCGGTCCTTTGTGCGTTTTCGGCCCAGGCAGCGGGCCACGCAGCCGTCGTGAAGGACCTTGATATATGGCACAAGCTGAACCTCGGCCCGTTCGTGAGTACACCAAGCGCGGCGACGGCATGGCCGTTCCCGACCTCACTCGCATCCAGAGCGAGGCGTACGAGCGCTTCCTCCAGCTCACCAAGGCCCCCGGCGAGCGCGACGTCGTCGTCGGCCTCGAGGCGCTGATGCGCGAAGTCTTTCCGATCGAAAGCTACGACGGGACGATGGCGCTTGAGTATCTCCACTACGCCCTCGAAGAGCCCCGCTACACCAGCGACGAGTGCCGCGAGCTGCGCCTGACCTACGGCCTGCCGTTCAAGGTCGGCGTCCGCCTCCGCCGCGAGGGTCAGCAGGAGGTCGCTGAAGAGGAAATCTATCTGGGCGAGTTCCCCAAGATGATCGGCGGCGGCGAGTTCATCGTCAACGGCGCCGAGCGCGTGATCGTCAGCCAGCTCCATCGCTCCCCGGGCGTGGACTTCTCGATCGTCAGCGCCGAAGGCGACCGCCCGTTGCACAGCGCCCGCATCATCCCCGAGCGCGGCTCGTGGATCGAGCTGGAGGTGACCAAGAAGGACGTTCTGGCGATGCGCATCGACCAGAGCACCAAGCTCGCGGCGACCACCTTCCTCCGCTGCCTTGATGAGAGCGTGAGCACCACCGAGCGCCTGCTGAGCCTCTTCTACGAGATCAGCGAGGTGAAGGCCGAGCAGATCAAGCCCGAGCATTACGCCGCGGCGAGCATCATCGATCAAGAGAGCGGCGAGGAGCTCGTCGGCGTCGGCCGCACGATCGGCGAGGAAGCGGCGGCCAAGATCATGGCCAGCAAGCTCAAGTCGGTGCGGGTCATCCAGAACCCGGCCGACACGCTGATCCTCAACACCGTCGCCGAGGAGAAGCTCGAGCAATTCGCCGAGTTCGCCGAGAGCGAGTACGAGCAGGCCCTGCTGAAGATCTACAGCAAGCTGCGCCCGGGCAACCCGCCGCAGGTAGAGAAGGCCAAGGCGCTCTTCGTCGAGAAGTTCTTCGACGACAGCCGCTACCGCCTCGGCCGCGTCGGCCGCTTCCGCATCAACCGCAAGTTCGACCTCAAGACGCCCGAGGACATGATGTTCATCCGGGCTGAGGACTTCCTCAAGGTCGTCGTCTATCTGCTGGACCTGCGCAGCAAGCGCGTGGACCCGGAGACCGGCTTCCCGATGGCGCAGGTCGACGACATCGACCACCTCGGTAACCGTCGCCTCCGCACGCTCGACGAGCTGGCGGTGGAGGAGCTCCGCAAGGGCTTCCTCAAGCTCAAGCGCACCGTGCAGGAGCGCATGAGCGTGAAAGACCCGACCGAGGCGCTCAAGATCGCCGACCTGGTCAACAGCAAGAGCATCAGCAGCGCGATCGACTTCTTCTTCGGCCGCAGCGAGCTGTCGCAGGTCGTCGACCAGACCAACCCGCTCAGCACGCTGGTGCACGAGCGTCGCCTTTCGGCTCTCGGCCCCGGCGGTCTGAACCGCAAGCGTGCCGGCTTCGAGGTGCGCGACGTGCACATCAGCCATTACGGCCGCATCTGCCCGATCGAGACGCCCGAAGGCGCCAACATCGGTCTGATCGCTTCGCTGGGCATCTACTCCAGCATCGATGAGTACGGCTTCCTCCGCACGCCCTACCGCGTCGTGAAGGACGGCAAGGCGACGGGCAAGGTCGTTCAGCTCCGCGCCGACGAGGAGATGAAGAGCATCCTCGCGCCGACCGACGCGATCAACAAGGAAGGCCGCCTGCAGGACGGCGCGATCCTTGCTCGCGTGAACGGCGAACTGGCCGAAGTCGGCAGCGACCGCGTCGACTACCTCGACATCGCGCCGCGTCAGATCGTCGGTACCTCCGCCGCCCTCATCCCCTTCCTTGAGCACGACGACGCCAACCGCGCGCTGATGGGTTCGAACATGCAGCGTCAGGCGGTGCCGCTGGTCAAGGTCGACCCGCCGATCATCGCCACCGGCCTTGAAAAGGACGTCGGCAAGCACTCGGCCATGCTCGTGAAGGCCAAGACGGCCGGCGTGGTCACCCACGTCGACGCGCAGAAGATCATCGTCGACAACCGCGACGAGTATCCGCTCCGCAAGTTCGCGGGCCTCAACGAGCGCACCTGCCAGAACCAGAAGCCGATCGTCAAGATGGGCCAGAAGGTCAAGGCGGGCGAAGTGATCGCCGACGGCGCCAGCACGCTCAACGGCGAGCTGGCGATCGGCAAGAACGCCCTCGTCGCGTTCAACACCTACGACGGGTACAACTTCGAAGACGCCATCGTCATCAACCAGCGCATCGTGAAGGAGGACATGTTCACCTCCATCCACATCGACGCGTACGAGGTCGAGGTGCGTGAGACCAAGCTTGGGCGCGAGGAGTTCACCCGCGACATCCCCAACGTCAGCGAGAAGATGCTGCGGAACCTCGACGAGAACGGCGCCATCCGCCTGGGCGCCCGCGTCGGGCCCGGCGACATCCTGGTCGGCAAGGTCAGCCCCAAGAGCAAAACCGAGCTGACCCCCGAAGAGAAGCTGCTGCACGCGATCTTCGGTCGCGCCGGTGAGGACGTGAAGAACGACTCGCTGGAAGTGCCGGCTGGCGTCGAGGGCATCGTGATCGGCGCCAAGCGGTTCAGCCGGCGCATGCACATGACCGAGGAGCAGAAGCGTCAGCTCAAGCAGCAGCTCGACGAGTACACCGCGCGGATGGACAACGAGGCGGTCGCCATCTTCAAGCAGATGGTGAACCAGATCAACGACATCCTCGGCACGCCGATGGTCGACCCGACCACGCGTCAGAAGGTCGGCGCCTCGGACATCACCGAGGTTCTGCTCGAGCAGATCGCCAACTTCTCCGACAAGTGGATGAAGGGCTCCAAGGAAGCCAAGGAGAACGCCGACGAGGTCTACCGCCAGTTCTGGCCGCGTATCGAGGCGGTCCGCAAGGAGAAGGACCGCAAGATCGGGCACATGAAGCGCGGCGACGAGCTGCCCACCGGCGTGCTTGAGATGGTGAAGGTCTACATCGCCACCAAGCGCACGCTGAGCGTTGGTGACAAGATGGCCGGCCGCCACGGCAACAAGGGTGTCATCGCCCGCATCGTGCCGGAAGAGGACATGCCGTTCATGGAGGACGGCTCGACCGTCGACGTGCTGCTCAACCCGCTGGGCGTGCCCAGCCGTATGAACGTCGGCCAGATCCTTGAGACGCACCTGGGCTGGGCCGCCCGCGTGCTGGGCTTCCAGGCCGTGACACCCGTCTTCGACGGCGCCACGGAGAACGAGATCCACACCGCGGTCGAAGAGGCCAACAAGTTCGTCGCCGAGAAGGCCAAGAAGTACGAGACCGAGGGCAAGTGGCCCAAGGCCGGCGAGATCATGGTGAAGATGCCGCGCGGCGGCAAGATCCAGCTCTTTGACGGCCGCACCGGCGAGCCCTTCTCGCAGAAGACCACCGTCGGCGTGATGTACATGCTGAAGCTGCACCACCTGGTGGACGACAAGATCCACGCCCGTGCGACGGGTCCCTATAGCCTCATCACCCAGCAGCCGCTGGGCGGTAAGGCCCGTACCGGCGGTCAGCGCTTCGGCGAAATGGAAGTGTGGGCACTGGAGGCGTACGGCGCTTCGTACATCCTGCAGGAGCTCCTCACCGTCAAGAGCGACGACGTCGAGGGCCGCACCAAGATCTACGAGAGCATGGTCAAGGGGACCAACACCCTCGAGGCGGGCATGCCCGTCGCGTTCGACGTGCTCTGCTCGGAGCTCAAGGGCCTCGGCATGAACATCAGCCTCGAGAAGAAGGCGGCGGCGGCGGGCAGCCTGCTGTAAAGCAGGACCCCGTTCGACGTCGCAACATCCTGGTATCTGACTCGACTTTCTGATCGAACCCCCGCGGCCCTCCAGTGTGACGGCCGCCTTTGCGGAGAAGACCCATGGCTGAAGCCGTGTACGACCGTGTCAATGACTTTTCTGCGGTGAAGGTCTCGCTCGCGAGCCCCAACGACATCCGCTCCTGGTCCTACGGAGAGGTGAAGAAGCCCGAGACCATCAACTACCGCACCTACCGCCCTGAGAAGGACGGCCTGTTCTGCGAGCGCATCTTCGGCCCGGAGCGCGACTACGAGTGCGCGTGCGGCAAGTACCGCGGCACGAAGTACAAGGGCATCATCTGCGAGCGTTGCGGCGTGAAGGTGACCCACAGCCGCGTGCGCCGCAAGCGGTTCGGGCACATCAACCTCGCCTGCCCCAGCGTGCACATCTGGTTCTTCAAGGCCGTCCCCAGCCGCCTGGGCAACCTGCTGGCGATGAAGACCAGCGACCTTGAGAAGGTCATCTACTACCAAGACTACGTGGTGGTCGATCCGGGCGACACCGAGCTGAAGTTCAAGCAGATGCTGACCGAGGACGAGTTCCGCGCCGCGATGGAGAAGTACGGCTCGGCCTTCCGCGCGCTGATGGGCGCCGACGCCGTGCGCGAGCTCATCGAACGCACCGACCTCGACCAGACGGCCGCGGACATCCGCGCCGCCCTGCGCGAGACCAAGAGCAAGCAGAAGATCAAGGACTACGCCAAGCGTCTGAAGATCGTCGAGCAGCTCCGCGGCAGCGAGAACGACGCGACCTGGCTGGTGCAGGACGTGATCCCCGTGATCCCGCCCGACCTCCGCCCGCTCGTCCTGCTCGAGAGCGGCAACTTCGCGACCAGCGACCTCAACGACCTCTACCGCCGCATCATCAACCGCAACAACCGCCTCAAGAAGCTGATGGACCTCAACGCCCCCGAGGTCATCATCCGCAACGAGAAGCGCATGCTGCAGCAGGCGGTCGACGCGCTGTACGACAACAACCGCTGCCGCCGCCCGGTCCTGGGCAGCAGCAACCGCCCGCTCAAGTCGATCACCGACATGATCAAGGGCAAGCAGGGCCGCTTCCGCGAGAACCTGCTCGGCAAGCGCGTCGACTACTCGGCGCGTTCGGTCATCGTCGTCGGTCCCGAGCTGAAGCTCCACCAGTGCGGTCTGCCCAAGAAGATCGCCCTCGAGCTCTACCAGCCGTTCATCATCCGCAAGCTCAAGGAGCACGGGCTCGCCGACACGATCAAGAGCGCCAAGCGCATGCTTGAGCGTCGCGACCCCGAGGTGTGGGACATCCTCGAAGAGGTCATCTATCAGCACCCGGTGATGATGAACCGCGCCCCGACGCTCCACCGAATGGGCATCCAGGCGTTCGAGCCGGTGCTGGTCGAAGGCAACGCCATCCGCCTGCACCCGCTGGTCTGCACGGGCTTCAACGCCGACTTCGACGGCGACCAGATGGCCGTGCACCTCCCGCTGAGCGTCGAGGCCCAGGCCGAGGCGCACGTGCTGATGATGAGCACGCACAACATCTTCTCGCCCGCGAGCGGCAAGCCGATCATCTCGCCCTCGCAGGACATCGTCATGGGCGTGTACTACGTCACGTACATGCAGCCCGACGACGTCCCCGACAGCAAGCTCAAGGTCTTCAAGGACCGCATGGACGCGCTGCTGGCTCTCGACCACCGCCAGGTCGAGATGCACGAGCGGATCATCGTCCGCGTCGACAAGTTCGACAACCTGGTCGAGGACCAGGGCGGCGCGGTGAAGAAGATGCCGGAGAAGCGCCGCATCGTCACCACCGCCGGCCGCTGCCTCTTCAGCGAGATCCTCGACAAGCGCATGCCGTTCTACAACTGCGCCCTTGGCAAGAAGGGCGCGGCACGAGTCATCGATGACTGCTATCTCATGTGCGGCCGCGGACGCACCATCGACTTCCTCGACAGCCTGAAGGAGATCGGCTTCAAGCAGTCGACCCTCGCCGGCCTGTCGTTCGGCATCACCGACCTGCGCATCCCCAAGGAGAAGCAGCAGCTCCTGGACGAGGCGCAGAAGAAGGTCGACCGCGTCGTGAAGAACTTCGAGCGCGGCGTCATCACCGACCGCGAGCGGTACAACCAGATGCTCGACATCTGGGCCCACTGCCGCGAGCAGATCACCAAGACCCTGCAGAACACGCTCAAGAACGACCGGCGCGACGCCGACGGCAACGAACTGCCCATCGACGACAAGAAGGTCAAGCTGTTCCTCAACCCGGTCTACCTGATGAGCGACTCGGGCGCTCGCGGTAACGTCAGCCAGCTCATGCAGCTGGCCGGCATGCGCGGTCTGATGGCCAAGCCGAGCGGCGAGATCATCGAGACCCCCATCCGCGCCAACTTCCGCGAAGGCCTCAAGATCCTTGAGTACTTCTCCTCGACCCACGGTGCGCGTAAGGGTCTGGCCGACACGGCGCTCAAGACCGCCGACGCCGGTTACCTCACCCGCAAGCTGTGCGACGTCGCCCAGTCGGTGATCATCACCGAGCACGACTGCGGCAGCAAGCGCGGCATCTCCAAGCGCGCCATCTACAAGGGCGAGCAGGTCGACGTCCCGCTGCGCGACCAGATCATCGGCCGCGTCAGCCGCAACGACGTCGCCGACCCGCGCACCGGCGAAGTGGTCTGCCACGAGAACGAGGTCATCACCCTCGCGACCGCCAAGCGCATCGAGGACATCGGCATCAAGGAAGTGGTCGTCCGCTCCCCGCTCACCAGCGAGAGCAAGACGGGCTGCTCGGTGCTCGACTACGGCCTCGATATGTCGACCGGCAAGCTGGTCGAGCCGGGCATGGCGGTGGGCATCATCGCCGCCCAGTCGATCGGCGAGCCGGGCACGCAGCTGACCATGCGTACGTTCCACACCGGCGGTATCGGTTCGCTGACGGTTCTCGACAGCGAAGTCCTGCGCCGGCAACGGCGGCATCGTGCAGCTGCGCGAGTGCAACGCCGTGCCGACCAAGGACGACGACGGGCACGACGTGCTCGTCGCCCTGAAGCGCAACGGCGAGATCGCCGTCATGGACGCCAAGGGCCGCGAGCTCGAGAAGTACAAGGTGCCTTACGGCGCGTACGTGCTCACCAAGGACGGCGCCGAGGTGAAGAAGGGCGATCGGCTGGTCCGCTGGGACCCGCACCGCACGCCCATTCTCGCCGAGAAGTCGGGTGTGGTCCGCTACATGGACATCGAAGCGGGCGAGACGGTCCGCGAAGAGGACTCCAAGGGCGGCAAGGGCAAGGACCTGGTGGTGATCGAGCACAAGGGTGAGAAGCACCCGCAGATCCAGATCACCGACGAGACAGGCAACATCCTCGACTTCCACTACCTGCCCGCCAAGGCGCGTATCGAAGTGAAGGACGGCCAGCAGATCCAGTCGGGCCAGATGCTCGCGCGTCAGCCGCGCGGCGCATCGGGCACGCAGGACATCGTCGGTGGTCTTCCCCGCGTCACCGAGATCTTCGAGGCCCGCAAGCCCAAGGACCCGGCGACGATGGCGGAGATCTCAGGCCGCGTCGAGATCCACAGCGACAAGCGCAAGGGCAAGATGACCATCCGCGTCATCAGCGACTCGGGCATCGAGAAGGACCATCACGTCCCGCAGGACAAGCACGTGCTCGTCCACACCGGCGACTACGTGACCGCCGGCGATCCGCTCATCGAAGGCCCCCAGGATCCGAAGGACATCCTCCGGATCAAGGGTGAAGAGGCGCTCTACGTCTACATGCTCGACGAGGTGCAGGCTGTGTACCGCGCTCAGGGCGTGTCGATCAACGACAAGCACATCGAGGTCATCCTCTCGCAGATGCTCCGCAAGATCCGCGTTGAGAACCCCGGTGACACCACCCTGCTGCCGTTCGACGTCGTCGACAAGGTCGAGTTCAAGCGTCAGAACGCCGAGGTCTCCGAGAAGGTGATCGTGGCCGACGCCGGCGGGACCGACCTGCCGCTCAACACCCTCGTCAGCAAGTCCGAGGTGCGCGAGGCCAACGCGCGTGCCGAGGCGGCGGGCAAGGAAGGCTGCAAGGTCAAGAAGGCCAAGCCCGCCACCGGCCGCACGCTGCTGCTGGGCGTCACCAAGGCGTCGCTGCAGTCTGAGTCGTTCCTCTCCGGTGCGTCGTTCCAGGAGACGACCAAGGTGCTCACCGAGGCCGCCCTCCGCGGCGCGGTGGACAACCTCGTCGGCCTCAAGGAGAACGTGCTGCTGGGTCACCTGATCCCGGCCGGCACGGGCTTCCGCCCCTACCAGGCGATGAAGGTGGCCAGCAATGGCCACGCCATCGAGATGGAAGTGGACGAGGAGGAGATGCTGGCGGAGGCGACCGACGCCGCCGAGCGTCTGGCGCCACCCGCGACGAGCCGGCTCTGCCCCCCGTGCAGGTTCCCGGCATGATGATGGGCGAAGGCCAGACCAACTGAGCCTCGCGATAAGTAAGTGACCACAAGGCCCCGGCGTCAACGCCGGGGCCTTTTCATAAGCGCCTCGTGCGTAAGCACGAGGGCGATACTTTGAGTGCCGAGTGCCGAGTGCCGAGTGCCGAGTGCCGAGTGCCGAGTGCCGAGTGCCGAGTGCCGAGTGCCGAGTGCCGAGTGCTGGGTGCTGGGTGCGCTGTGGGCGCAACGGTGCCAGCGCTGCCAGCGATTCTCAAACGCCACTGCGTCTTCGTTCCTTACCGATCCGTTTTCCGCAGCCGCGGCATCGGCGGTGGCGCACCTGTCTCCGCGTCGCGCTTCCACGCTTCGGCCATGATCGCGCTCTGCTGCTGAGCGTTCAGCACGGACAGGTCGGTCGCCTTGGTGTCGATCACCACCCGCACGTAAGGTTCGCAAGTGCCGCAGCCGCGGCAGCAGTTAGTCGCCTGCTGGATCTCGTGGAACGTCTTCCCCTGCTTCGCCAGCGCGGCGATGGCCCAGAACGGCACGTCATGGCAAATGCAGCGGTTGACCATGTGCGTGATCCTTGCACCGATGCTCAGCGTCCGCCGAAGAGCGAGTTGTCGTCGGCGGCGCCGGCCCATCCCAGCAGCGGGTCCGACGCCGGTGTGCCGTAGATGCCGCTCGACCAGGTGAACGTGCGGCCGACGGTCGAGACGTGACCATCGAGCCAATTGATACCCGCCTCGCCCGGCGTTCTGCCGCCGCGTCCGCTTCCGTGCCGGAAGTGCAGCGACGGATCAGGACGGTTCGACGGGTCCGACGGCCACTGGCGCGGCTCGGCGAACGAGTACTCGATCATCCCGACGCTCGAGCCCGCGAACAGTGCGCAGTCCGCAAACCCGATCACGCTTCCGGGCGCAATGAAGAAGGACGAAGACGCCCCGCTCCGGTCTGTCTCAACCTGCCACGCGTTGCCTGCCTTGCGAAGGCGGACACCGACGAAGCTGTGGTTGTACCCGTACCCGCCGCAGCCGCGCTCGAAGGCCATCGGGCTCGTTGAGGGCGTGAAGCTGGAGCAGCGTCGAACGTTCTGCCCGCCGGTGCCGCCGAGGTAGTCGCTCAGCGGCCCACCCTCATTGTCGAACGGCGCTGACGCTGACGGCCGCGCCCCGAACCAGCGCGTGCGGTTGACGAGCGCGTCGGGCGCCGCGGGGGCGTAGTTGGAGCGGTTGTCGTTCGAGTACGTGTCGTTGGCGATCCCAAGCTGACGAAGGTTCGATGAGCACGCCGCTCCGCGTCCAGCCTCTCTTGCTCCGGCCAGTGCAGGCAGCATCAGTCCCGTGAGCAGAGCGATCACCGCGCAGCAGCAGAGCAGCTCGATCAGCGTAAAGCCGCCGGGGGGGCGGGGACCGGATTGGCGTCGGTCGCTTGTCATTACTCGCCGGAAAAGAACCAGGTGATGAACACGATGAAGTCGTTGTTGTTCCACGCGCCGTCAGAGCCGGGCAGGCCGCCCGCACCACCGATATCGGCCAGAACGCTCTGGTGGAAGAACAGGTCGATGAACGCGATGAAGTCGTTGTTGTCCAGTCGGCCGTCGGGCCCCAGCAGCCCGCCTGCGCCGCCGATGTCCGCACGCTGCCGCGCCCGCACTTCTGCCACGCCGCTCAGCTCGGTTGAGACCTCGCCCAGCACGTTGCGCACGATGTTCACGCCGGTGCGGATGCGCACAAAGTCCACGCGGTCGAGCCCCGCCAGCGTCCCGTCCGGCCGCACGGCCGACGCGATATCCACCGCGTCCCCTCCGCCGCTGAAGGTCGAGATCACCGTGCTGCGCGGATCGCTCGGCACGGTAAAGAACCATGCGGGGTCTACGCCGCCCCGGTCAGGCAGTCCGTCGCCGTCGAAGTCCCCCAGCACCATCGTCGGCGAGCAGTCGGCGTATCCGTAAACGCCCTGCATCCCTTCCCCCGCCGGGTTCATCAGCACCACGCTGTTGAACAGCGGGTCGGTCAGCAAGTACCCGCTCCGCTCGATACCAGTATTCAGCGTCACGGTCGTGAACGCACTCTGCGGCTGCTCCGGCAGTTGCGTGCCACGGATGACGTACCACGCATCGTCTGCAAGCCCGTTGCCGTTGTCGTCGCGCGACACCTCGATCACTCCTGGCTCAGCCCAGCGCAGGTCCGGGTTCCCGCCCGCCCAGAAGGCATTGCCGAACACGATCAGGTCCGCTCCGGTCGGGTTGGTGGCAGTGGGGGGCCGGTCGATGATCGAGTGGTCGAAGCCCAGCGTGATACTCCCGCCGAACCCGCCGAGCGTGACGACCTTTGAGTTATCCGCCGCGAGCACGCCGCCGCCGACCGGCGCGCCGAGGGCACGGGCCGGGTCGTTGAACTGCGGGTTGCTCACGTTCTGCCCCGGCGACGGCGTGTACTCAAGCACACGTGTCGCGAAGGGCGACTGGGCCGCGCAGGTGCTCACCCAGAGCACCTGCGCGGCTCCGAGCGCCGCGATCAATCTCACTCCGCTCAACTCACGCACCGCGCCGCCTCCGCGCCGCGGCCAGCCCGGCCATCGCCAGCGTCACCACCGCGCCGGGCGCGGGCACCGCGTAGCGATACACGACGCCGCCTTCGCTCACATAAATCTGCGAGAGCACTGGGTTGAAATCAACGCCGTACGTCACGCTGTCGCCCGCGGGCGAGAGCAACTGCCGCACGCCGCTCTGCAGGTCGATCACTGCGACGTAACCGATGTCGGTCGTGCCACCGAACCCGTCGCCGCCGCCCACCAGCAGCCGGCCCACACCGTCGAACGCCAGCGGCCAGGCGCTCAGCACCGGTCCCCCCGCGGCCTGCACACCGCTGGAAAACTGCACCGGCGACGGCGCCGAATCGGCCGCAAGCAGATCGAACACGCGGATATCGCCCGTGCTCAGCCCCCCGCCGCCGTACCCAACGCCCGCGAACAGCGACCCACCACTGATCGCCACGCCGCCCGAACCACCGCCGCCGTTGGTAATGATCCGCGTCGCGACAGGCGAACCGGTCACATCCGTGAAGTCGACTCGGCTGACGAACGGCACGAAGTCAGAGCCCGCGCCGGTCAGGTAGAAGTGATTCCCGTTCCACGTCCCGTCAAAGTTCCCGCTGACGACGCTCTGTGTTGCCGCGCCGCCCGGGCCCGCAGCGTTCAGAGCAGCCGTGCTCACAAAGTGCACACTCGCCGATGCATTGAAGTTGCCGTCGCCGATCGCCACCTGCGTGCCCGCGTCGTTCACGCGGATGAACGACCCGCCAAACATCGAGACCGTTCCCGCGGGCACCGAGCCGAACAGGCCGAACGACCCGCTCCCAGGCGTCGCCTCGGCGTACACCGAGTTGCCCACAAGCGCCCACGCGCGACCCTGACCATCCACATCCCACGCCGCGGTCCCCGCCGGCAGGTTGAACTGCCCGACAAGCCCGTATCCAAACTGACCAAACGCCGCGGGCGCAGCAGCAGCGAGAAGACCCAACGACACAACAAGATTCAGACCCTTCACGCGATACTCCCCGTGCCGATTCGCGCGGCACGATCCCCGCAGACGCTCCGCCCTTTCGGACGGCACAAGCCCTGCGAGCACAAGGGAGTTCCGGACTCATCCGGATCACCGGTCGGTGACGCGGCCGCCGGGGAAGCGTGGCCGCAATCGCCGACGCCCCTTGCCGAAACGGCTCGCGAGGGCGACAGGCACACAGCCGTCGGCAGGTCTTCCGGCTCGGGGTTCGCCCTGCCCGCCTTCCCGCCTCTTCAGGCAGTGGCTTCTGGACAGGGACAGGCCCTTTACGGCGGCGCGTCCGCGGTGGAATGAGCTTCATGGCTCGCAAGCCAATTGGCAGTACCACACTTCCCTATTCAACTCCGACCGGTTGCCCGTGCGGAGTACCGACGACGGAGCCAGCGTACAGCACGAGTGGGTAGGCGTCAAGGAACGCAACGCAAAACAATCCCTCCCGCTCCCAGCGGGAGGGTCGGCGAGGCTTTGCGAGCCGGGGAGGGCTGCCTTATCGATCAATTGCTTGCTGCGCGAATTACGAGTTCTGCCCTCCCGCCCTCGCAAAGCCTCGGGCACCCTCCCACTGGGAGTGGGAGGGATTTGCTCGTACGCTTCGCTCACTTGATCGACACCCATTGCCACCTCACGTTCCCCGAGTTTGCCGGCAAGGTCGACCAGACCATGGCCGACGCTGCGGCCGCGGGCGTTGACGGCGTGATCACGATCTCAACGACAATCCCCGATGCGCAGCGCGTACTGGCGATCGCCAAGAGCCACCCGCGCATCTGGTGCAGCGCCGGCGTCCACCCAGGCTACAGCGATCAGGGCCCACATCACTGGGCGGACCTTGGTCCGATCATCGCTGATCCCAAGTGCGTCGCGTGGGGCGAGCTCGGTCTCGACAACCACTACCCCGACCCGCCAAAGAATCTGCAACGTCAAGTGCTCGACGAGCAGCTCGCCTACATCTGCGCCGCCCGCGAGCGCGGCATCGACAAGCCGATCATCCTCCACTGCCGCGAGGCGTTTGACGACCTCATCCCGGTGCTCAAGTCCACCGGCATCCCCGGCGAACGGTTCGTCTTCCACTGCTTCACCGGTACCCCGGCGGACATGCGCAAGGTGCTCGACTTCGGCGCGATGGCCAGCTTTACCGGTGTTGCGACCTACCCCAACGCGCCCGAGGTCCGCGAAGCATTCTCCATGATGCCCGCCGACCGCTATATGGTCGAGACCGACGCCCCCTTCCTCAGTCCGCTTCCCAAACGCGGCGTGCGCCCGTGCGTGCCCGCCTTCGCCCGCCTCACCGCCGAGGCGCTTGCGGCCCACATCAAGAAGCCCTGGCTCGAGTTCCACCGCCAGATCAACGACAACACCCGCCGGTTTTACGGCGTCACCTCATCCAGCGACCAATGACCGACGCCGCCCACTACCACAGCCTCTCCCCGATCGCCCTCGACCTCGGCTTCTTCGCCGTCCGCTGGTACGGCCTGTCGTACGTCGCCGGGTTCATCTGCGCGTACTTCATCCTCGTGCGGCTCGCCAAGCGAAAGCTGATCGCCGTCCCGCCGCACCGCGTCGCCGACGTGATGGTCTACGTGATCTTCGGCGTGCTCATCGGCGGACGCCTTGGCTACGCGCTGCTCGGGTACGACCCATCGCTCCTCTGGACGTTCAGCAAGACCTTCCCGTTCTGGAACCTGCTTGCGATTCAGAAGGGCGGCATGGCCAGCCACGGCGGCATGATCGGCGTCATCATCGCGACGTGGCTCATCTCACGCGGCTTCAAGAACGCCGACGGCACGATCGAAGGGCGCACCGACTGGAAGCACATCACCGACATGCTGGCCCTCTGCACGCCGATCGGCTTCCTCTTTGGACGCATCGCCAACTTCATCAATGGTGAACTGCTCGGCAAGATCATCGCGCTTCCGAACGAGCCCGCGCCCTGGTACGCCGTCCGCTTCCCCCAGGAGCTCCTCGGCTGGAACGCCGACGGCAGCCGCAGCGGCCACACCCCGCCGCTCTCACCTGAGCAGTTTGACCGATTGGATGGCGCTGGTCCGGAGCGTCAAACGGCCCGAGGAAACCTGGAACGCGGCACTCGAGCACATCGTCGCTCGGGCAGCCCAGTTCCGGCCGCAACTCGAGCCGCTGCTTTCCGCCCGGCACCCATCGCAGCTCTACGCGGCACTGCTCGAAGGCGTCGCGGTGCTGCTGGTGGTCTGGATCGTCGCCGCACGTCCTCGAAAGCCGGGCGTAGTAGGGGGCTGGTGGCTCATCTCCTACGGCGTCGCTCGCATCCTTGACGAGTTCTGGCGGCTCCCCGACGCCCAGTTCACCGAGGGGCGGCCCATGGGCCTTTCCCGCGGCCAGTGGTTCAGCGCCGCCATGGTGGCGGGCGGCATCACGGCGGTCGTCATCTGCTCCCGAAAGGCCGCCCCCTTGATGTTGGGATGGATGCGGCCCGCTCCGGCCGAACCCGCGAAGTCCTGAGCCACTACCCTTGGGTGTGAAGACGCCTCTCCGTCTGCTCGCGGGCCTCGCCCTTTCGATCTGCACCGCTGTCTCACTCGCTGAGCCGGGGAGGGGGGACGGCGGTCGCTCCGGCATCGGTCGTCGCCGCACCGGCCAAAGCCGCACTGCCGTGGCCCGATCGTCTCCCAGTCGCGTCGGGATTGAAAAAGGAAACCGAAGCTCTTGCCGGCGCCGGCTGGCAGCCCAAAGGCACGATCGAGCCCATCAACGAGCGGCTCACCGCGATCCACCTGAGCGCGATGCAGAGTGTGAGCGTGAAAAAGAGCCAGGAGGCCGACTGGACGCTCTGGCAGGCCCGGGCTCTCGCGCTCCCAAAGAATACCGAGCCGCGCTTCGAGCAGTCCGGCGGGTTCGTCTTCGTTCCGGCAATTACCGACGACCCGGCGCCAACCGGCACGACGTCGATCATGTTCCGGTTTGTCTCCGGTCGCGCGGCCACGCCCGGTGAGGGCGGCACAAAGACCGTCGCCGTCGAACGCACCTGGTTCACGCTCTACGACCCGCTCCCTCCCAAAGCCGAGCCCGGCGAGCCGCAGGCCGATGCGCCCTAGCCGCGCGGCCTGATCGTGTTCCTGCCCGGCATGTTCGGCACCCCCGCTGAGCAGATCATCGGCCTGACGCGCCGCCTCCGGCAGGAGGGGTACAGCGTGCTGCGGATGATGTCGCAGCCGTCGCGCTTCACCGAAAGCTCCACGTACGCCGTTCCTACCGAAGGAGACCTGAGCGGCGTGATCCCCACGATTGCCGCCGATCTTTCCGACCGCGCCGCGGAAGCTGCGTATGCCGTCGAAGCCGCCGTCCTGTACGCCAAGCAGGAGCGTCCAGCCCTGCAAAGCGTGCCGCGGATCGCCATCGGCATGTCCGGCGGCGCGATGCTCCTTCCGATTGTGATGTCGCGCGAGCCGGCGCGTACGCGGGTGCAGTTTCCATCGCGGGCGGCGTGGACTACCTGAAGATCCTCACCACCAGCAATTACGCCAACTGGATCGACGCCGTGCGCGTCAAGTGGCTCTCGCCGGCCAAAGACGGGAACGGCGCCGTGGTTTCCGCAGAGAACGCGGCGGGCGCCAAACGTCTAGACGAAATGTCGGCGGCGTATCGCGCCATTGCGCCGCTCGATTCGGCCAATCTGGTTGGCTCGCTCAAGTCGGTCCATTGGCTGCTCCTGCACGGCACGCTCGACAAGGCTGTTCCTGCGTCCACAGGTGACGAACTCTGGGAACTCCTCGGCAAGCCCGAGCGGATCGTCATCAAGGGCGGGCACGAGTGGGTCTTCATGACCCTCGCAGGCAAGTACAACGCGATCGCCGACTGGCTCAACAAGCTCGCTCCAAGCAAACCGGCAGGCGACGGAACACGCCCGTGAACGCCGCGGCGCTCAGCCCGTACCACCTCACCACGCGTGAGACGACCGCGATGGCGGCACTGCTGCTGGCGGGTCGTGTTTACACCATGCTTCCGGTGCCGCTGCAGGGCGAATCGCAGGACGCCGTCCGCGATTCGCTCGACCACGCTCCGCGCTACCGGCGGCTGCTCAACAACTGGCTCCTGCTCGCGCCGCTCTTCGACGCCGGCGTGATCAATACGCTCTGCACGGGCGACGACCCGGTCGAGCAGGTGAAGCACGCCACTGAGCGAATCGGGCGCGACGATCGCTGGGAGCCGCTCCGTCAGTTCGCTCACGGTGACCTGTTCGGTGACGCGGACGCCTATCTCGACACGCTCTGCGCCGACTTGCTCAAGGGCGGACCTGATCCGGGCGTCGCGCTCCCTGCGTGCGCCGGTCTCGATGCGTTCGCCGCAGAGCACGACCTGCCGGTATTCAGAACCGGGCATGCGCCGTCGGCAGGTGCCCGCGCCAACGGCGGTAGTGGGGTGGCGAGCAGCGGAGGTTCATTGGCACAGCAAGTCGAGGCGCGCCTCGGCGAGCCGTTGTTCTCGGTGGGCCTCCCCATCCTCAAGCAGGCGGGCGCCCGTGCAATCTCCTCTGCTCGCGCAGTGCTGAAGCCCGAGCTCGCCGGCCTGCGTGACGCCGTCGACGCCGCCACGCTCAACCCCACCGCCCTGTCCGCTCAAGCCGTTCGCAAAGCCGGCGCGGCCTACTCCGCCGCCTTCAAGCGCGAATTGGGTGCGAAACTCAACCGCGACGACGAGGGCGGCCGCCGCCTGGTACCGGGATTCGTTTCACTCGCTGCGCGCCGCGTTCCGCTCGACGCCGCTCTGATCAGTTCCATCGCGGCGTTCAACCGGGCTTCGGGCGCAGCGGCGACCGCTCTTGCGACCGGCAAAGCTGTCGGGAGTGGCGGAAGTAGTGGTGGGGGTGGCTCGCTCATCACGCTTACCGTTGCGGCGCTCGACGTCGAGCCGTTGTGACCAGCGTTCCAGACCCGCCATGACCGCACCCGCATCTCAATCTCCTCACGCCGGCGACTCATCGCGCCGCGCGAACAGGCTCGCCGCATCCAGCAGCCCTTATCTGCTGCAGCACGCCCACAACCCCGTCGACTGGTGGCCCTGGTGCGACGAAGCGTTCGAAGAAGCCAAACGCCGCGACGTGCCGGTGTTCCTTTCCGTCGGGTACTCCACGTGCTACTGGTGCCACGTGATGGAGCGCGAGAGCTTCGAGAGCATGGTGATCGCTCGCCAGCTTAATGAGGACTTCGTCAGCATCAAGCTCGATCGTGAAGAGCGGCCCGACCTCGACGAGGTCTACATGGCCGCGACGCAGATGCTCACCGGACACGGCGGCTGGCCGATGAGCGTCTTCCTCGATCCGTCGACGCGCCGGCCGTTCTGGGCCGGAACGTACTTTCCGCCGCTTCCCGCTCGCGGCATGCCGAGCTTCCCGCAGGTGCTTTCGCGCATGAGTCAGGCATGGCGCGAGCAACGCGAGCTGGTCGTGCAGCAGGGGGAGACCGTCGCCGGCGCGATCCGCGAGAAACTCGGCAGCCGCCAGCAGCCTGTCCCTGTCGGCGGCGATCAGGTGGGCATGGCGGTGCAGACGCTGCTCACAATCTTCGATCGTGCGCAGGGCGGTTTCGGTGGCGCTCCCAAGTTTCCGCAGCCGGTCTACCTCGAACTCCTCCTGGCCGTGCGTGCCCGCATCGGCGACCCGGCGCATTCCGCCGCCGTTGACGAGGCGCTCCGCCGCACGCTCGACGCCATGGCGCTCGGCGGCATCTTCGACCACGTTGGCGGCGGCTTCCACCGCTACAGCGTCGATGCCTCGTGGACCGTGCCGCACTTTGAGAAGATGCTCTACGACAACGCACAGCTCCTGGGCGTCTACGCGCAGGCCGCGGCCGACCTGAACGACCCGTTCTACGCGCACGTAGCAGGACGCATCGTCGAGTACATCCGGCGCGAGATGACGTCGCCGACCGGCATGTTCTACACCGCACAGGATGCCGAGGTCGACGGGCGCGAGGGACTCAGTTACATCTGGACGGCCGAACAGATCCGGGCTGCACTTCCGGCAGACGACGCCGCATTCGCGCTCGAAGTCTACGGTCTTAACGCTGGCAAAAACTTCCAAGACCCGCATCACCCCGATGCGCCAGCGGTCAACGTGCTCCGCCTCGCCCAGCGCCCTGACGCTGCGACACTGACGCGTCTCGACGCGATCAATGCCGAACTCCTCAAGACGCGGATGAAACGCAAGCAGCCGCGCCTGGACGACAAGATCGTCCGTTCGTGGAACGGCCTGATGATCGCCGCGCTCGCCCGCGCCGGTCGTCTGCTCAAACGCCCGCTGTGGATCGCGGCGGCCGAGCGGGCCGCGTACTCCGGCTTCGGTGAGCTCTTCGGCAGCAACGACAAGTTCGGTCGCCGTGTTGCGCGCGTGACCGAGTCAGGCGTCACTTACGCAGGCGAATTGCTCCTCGAAGACGCTGCGGCCGAGGCCCACGCCTATGCCGAACTGGCATTGGCCGGCGGCGTGGAGTCGCGCGGCGGAAAAACGGCGATCGACAGCGCCAAGATGGCGGTCGAAGTCGCCTATCGCCTTTTCGGCGACGGCGCCGGCGGCGTCTTCGACAGCGGCGAGTCACCCGACCTCTTCGTACGCCCGCGCTCGACGTACGACGGCGCGATGCCCAGCGGCGCCTCGGTTCTGCTCAACGCACTGGTCGATCTCTACGAGCTCGGCGTCGAGCCGCCCGACCGAGCGCTCGACCTGCTCGGCTCGATCAGCGGCGCGGTGCACGAGTCGCCCATCGCCACTGCCAACGCCACTCGAGCCCTGCTGCGCCTGCTCGCCCTCTCACCCGGCGCGGTCGCCCAAGCCCAGAAAGACGCGGGACCTGCGCCCATGGGCCAAGGCGAAATCGGCGTCCCCGTCGAGGTCTACGCGTCCGAGAGCGAGATCGAGGTCGGCCCTGATGCCCCCGCCGAGTTGCACGTCAAGATCAGCATCGCCGAAGGCTGGCACATCAACGATGCCTTCGCGGGCGACGCCAGCCACGGCACCGTGCAGGCTCTGGTGATCGGCATCGCCGGCGGCACGGGAGTTCAGCCCTATGCCGAGTACCCCGCAGGTGAGCGGATCGAGACCGATGCCAGCGGCGCACCGCCGCACGGCGTACTCAAGGGAGACGTCGTCTTCCCCATTGTGCTCGAACGTGTCGGCGAGTGGACGGGCCGCCCGAAGCTGCTGATGACTTACCAGGCGTGCAGCGACCGCGCGTGCATGGCTCCGGTAACCGTCGAATTGCAGGTAGAGATCACCAAGCTCGACTGACCGGCGGTCAGCCCGCTTTCTTGGTGGGCGGCTGCGGCGCGGCTTCGGCGGCCGGCATGTTCGCTGGAACGCGGATGGCCGTTGCGCAGTTGCGGCAACGGACAGTCTTTCCGCGTGCCGACGCCGGGACGGCGAGCACTTTGCGGCAGGTGAGGTTGGGGCACATGATTCGGACGCTCTCGTCGCTCATGGGGGTTCCCTTGCCTAGGGATCATCGGCGAGGAGCCCTTCCGGCTTGACCGTTTCGATACGTCCGCCGCGGGTTATCGCTTCTATCATCGCCGCTTTCCCCGCCAGACCCCCTTTCCCCCCCCTCGGAGCCCCCAGCCCATGCCCAGCAGCACCGTCGTCGTCGGCCTTCAGTGGGGTGACGAGGGGAAGGGCAAGATCGTCGACCTCCTCGCCGACCGACACGACGCCGTCGTGCGGTACAACGGCGGGGCCAACGCCGGCCACTCCGTGGTCATCAACGGCGAGCGGTTCGCCCTCCACCTGATCCCCAGCGGCATCCTCCGTAAGGGCAAGCCCGCCTTGGTCGGTAACGGCGTCGTCGTCGACCCCGACTGGCTTGCCCGTGAGCTCGACGGCCTGCACGCCCGCGGCATCGACACCTCCGGCCTGCTCATCTCCGACCGTGCCCACGTCGTCATGCCGTGGCACAAAGCTGAGGACGAGCTCCGCGAACGCTGGCTCTCCGAAGGCTCGCTCGAGCCCATCGGCACCACCAAGCGCGGCATCGGCCCCTGCTACGCGGACAAGGCGACCCGCGGCTGCGCCATCCGCATGGGCGACCTGCTCAACCCCGGTCCGCTCGCCAAGCGTCTCGAGTCCATCTGCCGTCTCAAGACCGCGATGCTCTCAGCCATCGGCGGCGCCGACAAAGCTGCGTACACGTTCGACCACAAGGCGACCGTCGAGCTCTGCGCCGGCTGGGGCGAGCGGTTCCGCAACTACATCCGCGACACCTCCGCGCTGCTGCTGGACATGCAGGCCGCGGGCAAGTCGGTGCTCTTCGAAGGCGCCAACGCGACGCTCCTCGACGTGGACCACGGCACGTACCCGTACGTCACGTCATCGACGTGCTCGTCGCAGGGCGCTGCGCCTGGCGCCGGCGTTCCTGCCGCGTCGCTCGGCGAAGTGCTTGGCATCATGAAGGCCTACTCCACCCGCGTCGGCGGCGGCCCCATGCCGACCGAACTGATCAGCAACGACGCCGACCGTGCCATCGGCGACCAGATCCGCCAGCGCGGCCGCGAATTCGGCACCACCACCGGTCGTCCCCGCCGCGTCGGCTGGCTCGACCTCACCGTCGTGAAGTACTCGGCCCGCCTCAACGGCGCCAAGGGCCTGAGCGTGATGCTGCTCGACGTGCTCGGCGCGTTCGACCAGCTCCAGGTCTGCACGGCCTACACCGTCGACGGCCAGGTGACCGACCGCCTCACGCCGCACGCTGACTGGATGGCCCGCGCAAAGCCGATCTACCAGACACTTCCCGGCATCGGCGAAGTCGCCGCGGCACGCAAAAAGTCCGAACTCCCCAAGGCCGCCGTGGCGTACCTCGACCTGATCGAGGCGACTGTCGGCGTCCCCGTCCGCTTCGTCTCAGTCGGCCCCGGCCGCGAGCAAACGATCGAGTACGCGTAATCTCCTTCCGAACCGCGACCGTAAGGGCCGTGCTTTCGGGAGCGGAGCGGACGAAAGCCGGAAGTGAAGATGTACGCGCAGCGTCTGCAGATTCCTTCTGACTGGACCGAACCGTGACTATCTCAGTAACCGCCGACCCCGCCGCTCTCGAGATCGCCGCCGCCATGAAGCGGCGCAACCCCAAGGCGGACCCGCTCAAGTACATCCCCGACGTACATCCCTCGCGTATCCCGCGCCACGTCGCGATCATCATGGACGGAAACGGCCGCTGGGCGACGCAGCGCGGCCTGCCGCGCATGCTCGGCCACCGCGCCGGTGCCAAGGTCGTCCGCACGATGGTCGAGCAGATCGGCAACCTCGGCATCGAGTGCCTCACGCTCTACTCGTTTTCGCTGGAGAACTGGAAGCGGCCCAAGGAAGAAGTGGACGCCCTGATGGCGCTCTACATCGAATACATGGACGCTCAACGCGAGGAGTTCATGCGTGAGAACCTCCGGTTCCGCCAGATCGGGCTCACCGAGGGGCTGCCGCAGGCGTGCATCGACAAGCGCGACGAGATCGTCGAGCTGACCAAGAACAACACCGCCGGCACGCTCGTCCTCGCCGTGAACTACGGATCGCGTGCCGAAATGACCGCCGCGACCCGCAAACTTGCAGCCCGAGTCCAGGCCGGCGAAATCAGCCCCTCCGATATCACGGAAGAGTCAATCACTCGCTCGCTCGACACAGCTGACCTGCCCGATCCCGACCTGCTCATCCGCACCGCCGGCCAGCTTCGCATCAGCAACTTCCTGCTCTGGCAGCTCTCCTACGCGGAGCTTTACGCCACCCCGACGCTCTGGCCCGATTTCACCGTCAACGACCTCCACGCCGCCGTCCGCGACTACGCGTCGCGCAATCGCACCTTTGGCGGCCTTAATCAACCTGGTGGGGGTGGCACGGGCAAGGTGCTCTGACCTTGCCCGTGAAATGGCGATCGCTCACACGGTCAAGCCCAAAGCGGCTTGACCGTGCCACCCAGGTCGGTTGCCTCTATCCTCCGCCCATGCGTCTGCGTCTCACCTTTGGCCCGATCCTCATCCTTTTGCTCTTGGGGCTGATGTGGCTCGATGGCTATCTCGACCGCACCCAGGCCGGCGTGAACTGGGCGGTCCTGGTTGATGCCGACGGCACATTCCGGCCCGGTCTGCCGCTCATCCTCGTCGGATTGCTCATCTGCGGCCGCGCGGGATATGAACTCCGCCAGATGTTCGCCGCCAAGGGCCTCCAGGCGTCGGCCAAGAGCCTGACGTTCTGTTCCGCTGCCGGCCTGTTGGCGGGCGTGCTGACGATCGGCCCCCAGAATCAGGTTCCGATCTCTCACGACTACACCGCCGCGGTCCTTGCGACCGCCGCCGCGGCCGCCGTGTTCCTGACGATGCTGGCTTTCCTCCGCCACAAGGACCCCAAGGGCGCGGGCGGAGCGGTGGCCAGTGCCATCACGGCATTCACCTATGTGGGTCTCACCCTCGCCTTCATGATGGCCATCCGGCGCGAGTACGCCGTCTGGGTCATGGTGCTGGTGGTGCTCACGATCAAGGCGTGTGACAGCGGGGCCTATTTCACCGGCAAATCGATCGGTCGCCACAAGCTCATCCCGTGGCTCAGTCCGGGCAAAACCTGGGAAGGACTGATCGGAGGCCTCGTGTGCGCCGCTCTGTGTGGGTTCCTGTTCAAATCCCTAGGTGGGAAGTGGGGGCCCGACATCATCCGGCACGTCCCCACATGGCAGTGGATCGTGTTCGGGCTCTTGCTGGGTGGGTTCGGGCAGTTGGGCGACCTGTCGGCCAGCGTTTTCAAGCGGGACGCGGGAATCAAGGATTCGGGGGCCATCCTTCCGGGGTTCGGCGGCATGATCGACATGCTCGATTCGCTGCTGCTGACCGGGCCGATCGCCTACTGGATGCTCCATCTGATCGCCCGCCCATAACCAGTTTGCGCCAACCGACGACGGCGCGCACTGCGCGGGGTACAATGCTCTTGCCGCGGCACCGCCAGCGAACGTCGGCTGCTGCGTGCGGAGAGCACATGAGCGTCACGGCTAAGTTACTGAGCGTTTTCCGGGTCGAACAAATGCTCCGCGGCCTTAAGAGCCGCCTGAACACCGCCGAGAAGTTCCTGGGCGACCAGGAACGTCAGCTCAAGGCGCTCGACGCAGACCATCAGAAGACCGCCGGCGAGCTCAAGCAGCTCAAGACCACCATCGCCGGTGAGGAGGGTGAGACCTCCGCCATCGACTCGCGCATGGAGAAGCTGCGCGACCAGATGAACAACTCCAAGACCAACAAGGAGTACTCCGCGTTCCTCTCCGAGCTCAACGCCCTGAAGGCGAAGAAGGACGAGATCGAGAAGAACGAGATGGAGGAGATGTCCAAGGTCGAGGACCTGCAGAAGAAGAACGACGAGCGGGCATCTGCCCGCGACGAGCGTGCCAAGATTGTCGAGAAGGCCCGCGCCGACCGCGACGCCCGCGCCGCCGAGATCAAGGGCCGCGTCGACGAGCTCACCGCCCAGCGCAACGAACTCGCCAAGGACATCCCCGCCGAGGCGATGAAGATGCTCAACGACGCCCTCGCCCTCCACGGCGACGAGGCGATGAGCCCGGTCGAGGTCGTCGATCGTCGCAATCACGAGTGGTCCTGCAGCAACTGCCAGATGACCCTCCCCGTCGAGACGGTCAACGCCATCTCGATGCAGAAGCTCACCCGCTGCATCTCCTGCAAGTGCGTCCTCTACACCGAAGAGGACGTGGTGAGCAAGAAGAAGCCCAAAGAGAACGAAGACATCGCCAAGAGCAAGCGCAAGGCCGCGGGCAAGAAGAACGACGCGGGCACCGCGACGGCCTGATTATCCGGCCCATTCAACGTCAGCACCAAAAAGGCCCGGAGTTACCGGGCCTTTTTCATTTGGTCATCAAGAAAAAACGTCTCAGCGCGAATCTGGTGCGCGGAAGGCCGCGAAGGTATAGGCGTTCAAGAAATAAGTGCGGCTCGCAAAGCGGCACTTGTTCCTGGCCGACTTTTCTTGCATCCCTTTCGAAGCGGGCCCGCTGCGCATGGCGGGCCCGTTTTGCTTTTTGCGCATCATGCGTCGAACATCGCGCCTTCCGCCAGTCCCTCGCCCGCCTTGCTGCCGCCGCCCACGTGCGAGGCGCCGCTTGCTGTCAGCATCCGGCCGCGGCGCATCCGCGCGACGAAGCCGATCTGCAGCAAGTACGGCTCCACCACGCTCTCGAGCGTCCCGGCATCCTCGTTCAGCGTCGCGGCGACCGCCTCGACGCCGACCGGACCGCCCTGGTAGGTCGTGCCGATCGTGCGCAGGTAGCGTCGATCGAGCTCGTCGAGCCCCATCGCGTCGATCCCTTCGAGTGTCAGGGCCTCCTCGACGATCGGCACGGTGACGCGGCTCCCCTTCTTGCTGGCATGCACCTGGGCATAGTCGCGTACGCGGCGCAGCAGGCGGTTAGCGATGCGCGGCGTGCCGCGCGAGCGTTTGGCGATGAGTTCGGCCGCGTCGTCGGCGAGTTCCACGCCCAGCAGGCCCGCGCTGCGGCGGACGATTGTTTCCAAGTCAGCCAGCGTGTAGTACTGCAGGTGGTGGGTGATGCCGAACCGGGAACGCAGCGGGGAACTCACCAGGCCCGCGCGCGTGGTAGCGCCGATCAGCGTGAACGGCTTGAGGGTGATCTGCACCGTGCGCGCGTGCAACCCGCTGTCGACCGGCACGTCGATCCGGAAGTCTTCCATCGCGGGGTAGATGAACTCCTCGACCGCGATCGGCAAGCGGTGGATCTCGTCGATGAACAGGATGTCTCCCTGCTCAAGGCGCGTCAGCGCTCCGACCAGGTCCGTTCCGCGGCTGAGCGCCGGGCCACTGGTGGTATAGACCTTCGCCCCATCTCTCCGCCGGCGACGTGCGCGAGAGTCGTTTTGCCGAGGCCAGGCGGACCGTGAAGGAGCAGGTGCTCCATCGGCTCTGATCGCGCTCGCGCTGCACGCACGGCGATGCTGAGTTTCTCGATCAGATCACGCTGCCCGACGTACTCGCCGAACGTCTGCGGACGCAGGGCTCCTCCGCCTGAAGCGCCGGGTGCGTTGACCGCGCCCTCGTCACCGGGGAGTTCCGCCGCCGTCATCAGCCGCTCGGTCGCCATGCTCTACTTTACCGGCAGGTTCTTGCTCTTCCAGAGCTTCAGCAACGCCTCGGGCTCGATCGGCTCCCATACCGATCCGTCAGGGAGTTCGGCCCGCACCAGCGTCCCGTCGTCGCGGAACACCGAGGTGGTCACCGACTTCTCGTCACGCTGACGCGACTTCACGGTCCACGCGTTGGCTCGCTTGACGTCGCGGCCGACAGTCTCGCGCCGCAGGCTGATCGTCCCCGCGTCGGCCCGGTACGCGTAGAAACCGAGTTCCACGGGCGCTGCTTCCGCCTCAGCCTTCGCCTTCGCGGCGGCGTCGACGACCAGCATGCTTCCGAGAAGAGGCAGTTCTGCCGCGCTGACGTACTGGGTGGAGCGGAGCGTGGGTTGAACGGCCGAGTCGGTCTTGCCGGGCGCCCGGCTGACGATCGACATGCTGCTGCCGCTGCGCACGCCGGTTTCGCTGTAGGTGACGGGCTTGGCGCCGGGCGTCTTGAGGTCGCGCGAGATCGTGGTTGTTACCCACGCCTCGTCCTTGCGGTCAAACGACGAGAACGCCTTGGTCTCGCTGTCGATCTGCCCGACAATCTTGCCCGAGATGCCCGCGCCGCGCTGCAGCAGCCGCACTTGCGTGGTGACGACCAGGCCGCCGGGGTTGTCGCGGCCGCCGCTTCCTTCCGCGCCGATATCGCTCCGGCGACCCTTGCTGACCTTGACGATGCGGTAGCCGATCTCCGTTCCCTCCGAGCCGCCGGCGTTGGGCGCGTACCGGCGCATCCAGTGTTCGTTGTCGTCGGCGAACCGCGTGAGCGCCGCCTCGTTGATGTGGCTGAGGAACTCGGTGCCGGCGGTGAGCGACGCGGCCCGCGCCGCGATCGCCTTGCTGGGGTCTTCAAATTTCGCCGTCGCGATCGACACCTCGAACGCCTCGCGTGCTTTCGCGAAATTCGACTCGTCGCACGTGAGCTGGAAGATCACAAACGTCGTGGGCATCGGCTTGAGGATGGTGTAGCCCATCATCTGCCGCGATCCCACGCCCGGAGCCGAGTAGTACAGCCGTTCGCCCGAAGACGGGCAGCCGGCGATCGAGAATTGCGTCAACCGCTGCAGAAGCTGAACGCTCGAGCCGGACTGCGGCGCAAGGTCGCCCTTTCCCGGGCGAAGCGTGGGTGCGAGACTCTCGACGTTCTTCATCACCAGATCGGCCGCATCGTGCACCGTCGAGTCGGCGTTGGACGTCTGGCGCACCTGGACCTCGATCGTCCACGTGCGGTCCTCGGCGAGGATGCGGTAGACAGTGCCGTCGGTGTTCGCTCCCTGCAGCGTGACTGCGCCCATCGGAAGGCTCATGGTCATTCCGGCATACTCGATGGCGAGCTGCTCGTCGCTCAGTTTCGTCGTGCCCACCACCGGCGCCAGGTCGCCGGGGAAGTTTGGCGGGATCACTTTCGTCGGAGTGCCAGGAGTCGGGTCAACAGTGGGGGGGGCGGGCGCTTCAGCGGGCTTGGGCGCGGCGGGCTGACGCGAACCGGGCAACGTGACCTGGGCCTGCGCAATCCCTGCGCACAAGGCCAAAGCGAGCATGATGGGGGAGGCGTTCATCATGGACATTATCGGTCACCTCGGGCGAATCAGCGGACATTAGGCATAAGTTTGGAGTTCTCGTCAATAAGTAAAAATACTTAGTTAAACGGTTTGTGTTTGGTGTGCAGCTTCGATGTTCGGCTGCACGGAGCCTTCGGCGTCACGATCATCGTGGGTGGGTACTCGCCTCGATTCGCACGACCCTTAGGAAAACTGTGCGCAAGAGTTTGACAATTAAAGACTGCTCCCTAATCTTCCCTCCCCCCGCGCACACCGACGTTCGGTGCTTCGCCGCGGGGGTTGTGTGTCGATGGATCCGAGGCGACGCGAATGACCGGCGGCAAGATTCGAATCCGAATGGAAGCCTACGACCATGTGGCCCTTGACGCCTCCGCGAAGGAGATCGTCGAGAACGCCAAGCGTACCAACGCGAAGGTCGCCGGCCCGATCCCCCTGCCGACGCGCATCGAGCGCTACACGGTGCTCCGTTCGCCGTTCATCGACAAGAAGTCGCGCGAGCAGTTTGAGATCCGCACGTACAAGCGTGTGATCGACATCCACGAGCCCAACGCGCGCACCGTCGAAGCCCTCAATCGTCTCGTCGTTCCCGCTGGCGTCTTCATCAAGATCAAGGCTTGATCCCCATCGCCCGCTCGTAAGCGGGCGTTTGTGCACTCAGGCAGAATCGAGATTCCTCAATGGCCTTTACGCTCCTTGGTACCAAGCTTGGCATGACCCGCGTCTACACCCCCGAGGGTGTGAGCGTTCCCGTCACGGCCATCAAGCTCGGTCCCTGCATTGTCACCCAGATCAAGACCGTCGAGAAGGACGGCTACAGCGCCGTGCAGATCGGCTTCGGCGAGATCAAGCCGCGCCGCAGCACGCAGCCGGTGATCATGCACGATGCGAAGGCGGGCACGACCCCCAAGCGTTACCACCGCGAATTCCGTTGCACGGCTGAAGAGGCCGCCAAGTACACCGTCGGCCAGGCGCTGACGGTCAAGGACTTCGACGGCACGATGTTCGTCGACGTCATCGGGACCAGCAAAGGCAAGGGTTTCCAGGGCGTTATGAAGCGCCACCACTTCAAGGGCATGTTCGCCTCGCACGGTACCGAGCGTAAGCATCGCTCCCCGGGCTCGATCGGCGGCCTCTGCTCCAACCGTGGTTTCGGCGGTGGTCTGAAGAAGGGCAAGCGCATGCCCGGCCAGATGGGCAACGCTCGCATCACGCAGCGCTCGCTCGACATCGTCCGCATGCTCCCCGAGCAGGACCTTCTTCTGGTCAAGGGCCCGGTCCCCGGCGCCGCCAGCGGTATGGTCATGGTGCGCACCGCCGTTCGCCTGTACAAGTCGAAGGCGAAGAAGGTGGCCGCGGCGAAGAAGTGATTGAATGTTCCGCCCTCGCGATGTTCGCGGGGGCGTTTGGTTGAATGGCTCGAGACTGACAAGTTCACCAGGCGGCAAGGCAAGAGCCGCCGGTGAGTCCGAGAGGGTCAAAAGGGCAAGCCCCTGAAGACAACCGCCGGACAGAGCAAATAAACGTGGCCGAGCCGGGTGCCTCCGGCAGAGCCGACAGCCGAGTCGATTCCTTCTGGACCTCAACTACTAATAGAGGCCAGCGGATAGGCGGAGCGACAGTTGGAACAAAGTCCTTCGGGACTCCGACTGACGAAAGGCGTCCGACGAGAGCAGACTTATGGAAGTCCCCGTCTTCAATATCTCAGGCTCGCAGGTGGGCTCTATGTCCATCGACGAGCAGGCCTTGGGCGGCACGATCAACTACGTGCTGATCAAGCAGGCCTACGTCCGTTACCACTCGAACCTTCGTCAGGGCTCCGCCCGGACCAAGAACCGCCACCAGGTGGAAGGTTCGACTCGCAAGATTTACAAGCAGAAGGGCACGGGCAACGCCCGTCACGGCGACAAGAAGTCGAACCTCTTCCGCGGCGGTGGTCACGGCCACAGCAAGAAGCGGACGCGCGAGGACTTCCGTCTGGACATGCCCAAGAAGATGCGCCGCAAGGCCAACCGCAACGCCCTGCTGGCGAAGCTGGTTGACTCGCAGGTGAAGATCATCGACGGCTTCAAGCTCGCGGCCCCCAAGACCAAGGAGTTCGTGAAGCTCCTCGAGTCGCTGAAGATCAGCGACAGCACCGCCCTCGTGGCGATCAGCTCCGCCGACGAGCAGACTCGCCTGGCGGCCCGCAACGTCGAGGGCATCGAGCTGTGCAAGCCCGATTCGCTCAACGCGTTCGAGATGCTCAACAACAAGTTCCTCGTCATCGGCAAGGCCGAGCTCGAGGCCTGGCTCAAGGGCCCCAGCAGCCAGACCGGTAAGGACGCCAAGCTCAACCCGATGGGCGCGAGCAAGGACGAAGCCGCACCGGCGAAGAAGCCCGCCGCCAAGAAGAAGGTGGAGGCCTAATCCATGGATAAGCACTACGTGATCAAGCGTCCGCTGCTCACCGAGAAGAGCACCGCCCAGGGCAACGACCTCGGCGCGTACGCCTTCGAGGTCGCCCGCACGGCGAACAAAGACGACATCAAGGCCGCCGTTGAGGCGATCTACAAGGTGAACGTCGTCAAGGTCAACACCATGGTCCACCAGAGCCGCCAAAAGCGGAACAAGTTCGGCTGGACTGGTGGCAAGGTGACCAAGAAGGCCCTGGTCAAGCTCCAGGATGGCCAGAAGATCGAGTTGTTCTGAACGAATCACTTGCCGCTCACTACGAGCGGTTGACGGAAGACTGAGGCAACTATGCCGATTCGCATCTACGACAAGACGAGCGCGGGCCGCCGGTTCAGCTCGGTGAACCTCAACACTGAGGTCACCAAGAAGAAGCCCGAAGGCAGCCTGCTCCGCCCCATCACCAAGAGCGGTGGGCGCAACCACAGCGGCAAGATCACGGTGCGCGGCCGCGGCGGCGGTGCCAAGCGTCGCTACCGCGTGATCGACTTCCGTCGGTCCGATCGCGACGGCATCATGGGCAAGGTTGTTGGCATCGAGTACGATCCCAACCGCACCGCGCACATCGCGCTGATCCAGTACACCGACGGCGTGAAGCGCTACATCCTGGCGCCGATCGGCCTCAAGCCGAACACCAACATCATCGCTTCGGGTGAAGCCGTTGAGCCGAAGGTCGGCAACAGCATGCCGCTCAAGCACATCCCCACCGGTCTTGCGGTCCACTGCGTCGAGCTGGTGGCCGGCAAGGGCGGCCAGATGTGCCGCAGCGCCGGCAACTACGCCCGCTTGACCAACAAGGAAGGCGATTACGCCACGCTCGTGCTTCCCTCGGGCGAGCAGCGCATGGTCAGCGTCCACTGCCGCGCCACCATCGGCGAGGTCGGTAACGAGGACATGCAGAACGTTCGCTGGGGCAAGGCCGGCCGTATGCGTCACCTGGGCCGTCGTCCGATCACCCGCGGCGTCGCCAAGAGCCACAACGCCCATCCGCTGGGTGGTGGTTCGGGCCGCAGCAAGGGCAACCGTCCGCCGGTTTCGCCTTCGGGCGTGCTGGCCAAGGGTGGTCGTACCCGCAACAAGCGCAAGCACAGCACCAAGATGATCATCCGCCGCCGCGTCAGCACGCGTTACGGCGTCGTGAGCAAGTAAGCAGGCATTAGGCAACAGGCATTAGAAGAAAGAAGAGAAAGACACAATGAGCCGCAGCCTGAAGAAAGGTCCGTTCGTCGACGAGCGTCTCTACCGCCGGGTGGAGCGCCTGAACAGCGCCAACAAGCGCGAGCCGCTCAAGACTTGGCGCCGCGCGTGCACCATCGTCCCCGAGTTCGTCGGGCACACGTTCAAGGTGCACAACGGCAACAAGTTCATCGACGTGTTCGTGACCGAAGACATGGTGGGACACAAGCTGGGCGAGTTCAGCCCGACCCGTACGTTCCGCGGGCACACCAACAAGAAGGAAGGCATCGCCGAGGGCTCGTCGACCGCCGCCCCCGCGAAGAAGTAATCGAGCAACAGCCACAGGTCCGCCCGACGGGCTGGCCTTGAACCTCACGAGGACTCACCGTGCGTATCCACGCTCAAAACCTGAAGAAGATGGCCAAGGCCAAGGGCCTCGACGCCGCTCGCCTGGGCGAAGCCGTCGCCCGCGCCGGCATGAAGGGTGACAACGCGACCGCCGCCGTCACCAACTGGATGTCCGGCCGCGACCACCCGCGCTGCAAGGCGAGCGACATCAAGAAGCTCGCCGCCGCTCTGGGCTGCGAGGTCGCTGAGATCGCCAAGTTCGAGAGCATCCTCTATTACCACCGTGGCTCGCCTCGCAAGGCGAACCTGCTGGTGCAGCTGATCCGCGGCAAGCGTCTCGACGTCGCCAAGGACCTGCTGACCTTCACCACCAAGCGCGCCGCGGTGGACGTGAAGCGCTGCCTCCTCTCGGCTGCCGATGACGCCGAGCGGGCCAACGCCGACACCACCAGCCTCGTGGTTCACGAGAGCGTGGTCGACGAGGGCCCCATGATGAAGCGCTTCCAGCCCAAGGACCGCGGTCGTGCGCACCGCATCCTCAAGCGCATGAGCCACATCCGCATCACCCTGGTGACCAAGGCCTGACCTCAAGACTGATCTAGACGAGATAAGCAATGGGACAGAAGACACATCCATACGGTCTGCGGGTCGGCATCACCGAGCCTCACAAGAGCCGCTGGTACGCCCCCAAGGCGCTCTACGGCGAACTGCTGGTCGAGGATTTCAAGATCCGCAAGTTCATCGACGACCGCCTGAACCGCAAGCCGCCGTTCGCTGCCGTCGCTGACGTCGACATCGAGCGCACTCGCGAGGAGCTCAAGGTCATCATCAAGTCGGCACGTCCCGGCCTGGTGATCGGCCCCAAGGGCGCCGAAGTCGAGCGCATCACCGAAGAGCTGCAGTACATGACGGGCCGCAAGGTCTCGATCTCCATCATGGAGATCAAGAACCCCGACCTCAACTCGCGCCTCGCCGCCGAGGGCGTCGCTGAGCAGCTCCGCAAGCGCGTCGCCTTCCGTCGCGCTGTCAAGATGAAGTGCGAGCAGGTCATGGCGGCCGGCGCCAAGGGCGTCTGGATCGTCATCAGCGGCCGTCTGGGCGGCGCTGAGATGAGCCGCGTGCTCAAGGTTCGCATGGGTTCGCTGCCGCTCAGCACGCTGCAGGCTGAGATCGACTACGGCACCGCCGAGTCGGTCATGAGCTACGGCGTCATCGGCATCAAGTGCTGGATCTTCAAGGGCCTCTACGAGCGTCAGCAGGAGACGGGCGTCCCCGAGGCAGTCGGTACCCGTATCCGCTCGCGCGGCCGTCGCTAATCGAACGTGTTTGACCAGGAGTATCACGCATGGCACTGATGCCAAAGCGAGTCAAGTTCCGGAAAGAGATGCGTCGGGTGCGCCCGCGCAAGGCGACCAAGGGCAACTACGTCGCGTACGGCGACTACGGTCTGCAGTCGCTCGACAGCGTCTGGCTCCCCGGCCGAGTGATCGAGGCGGGGCGTATCGCGGCTCAGCACTTCCTCAAGCGCGAGGGCAAGCTGTTCATCCGCGTCTTCCCGGACAAGCCGATCAGCAAGAAGCCGCTGGAGACCCGAATGGGTACCGGTAAGGCGGACGTGGATTACTGGGCGGCCCGCGTGAAGCCCGGCACGATCCTCTTCGAGCTGGCCGGCGTCCCCGAGTCGACGGCCAAGCAGGTGTTCGCCCGCGTGGCGAACAAAATGCCCTGCGACTGCCGCATGGTCGGCCGGCGCATCGTGGTTTGAGTAACAAGCAATTCCCCGGGGGCGGGGTGATAGAGGTGAACGATGTCGACTGAGACGAAGAAACTGAGCAAGGAGCAGCTGCACGGCGAGGTGAAGGCCGGCCGTGAGCAGCTCTTCAAGCTCCGCCAGCAGGCGGCGACCGACAAGGTCGCCGACACCAGCAGCTTCAAGAAGACGCGCAAGCAGATCGCGCGGATGCTGACCGAGATCAACGCCCGTCGTCACGACGCAGGCAAGACCCAGGGCGCCACGGCCAAGCCGAGCGCGAAGAAGAAGTAAGACAAGCGACCTCATACAGCGGTACCAACCATGGCCAACGCCCAGCAGACAAAGCCCGCCAAAAAGACGATCACCCGCACGGGCATCGTTGAGAGCGATAAGCGCGACCGGACCCGCACGGTGGTCGTCGCGAACGTCGCGATGCACGCCAAGTACGGCAAGTTCGTCCGTACCCGCACGGTCCTCCACGTGCACGATGAGAAGAACACCAGCCGCCTGGGCGACCTGGTCGAGGTCAAGGCGTGCCCGCCCAAGAGCAAGACCAAGCGCTGGGAGCTGGTCCGCGTCGTCCAGCAGGGCGTCGGTCTGAAGTTCGAGGGCGTCGACGCCCCCGCCTCCGACGAGAAGGCACCCGCGCCGGCCGCCAAGGCCCCGGCCAAGGTCGAGAAGAAGAAGTAAGAAACAAGCACCCGACCGGGCCCGCACCGCGGGACCGGACGTGAAAGGCGACAGGTATGCTGCAGCAAGAAACAAGGTGCGAGGTTGCGGATAACAGCGGCGCGAAGATCGCGTACGTCATCCGCGTCTACGGCGGCTCGACCGGCTCGGGCAAGTTCACCCGCCGCATGGCAGGCGTGGGCGACAAGGTGTTCGTCTCGATCAAGAAGGCGCTCCCGGGCGCCGAGGTCAAGGCAGGCGACAAGGCCAAGGCCGTCGTCGTTCGCACCACCAAGGCCGTCCGCCGTGCCGACGGTTCCTACGTCAAGTTCGATTCCAACGCGGTCGTCCTCATCCAGGATGACGGCAACCCCAAGGGCACCCGCATCTTCGGCCCGGTCGCGCGTGAGCTCCGCGACAAGAACTTTATGAAGATCGTTTCGCTCGCGCCGGAGGTGATCTGATATGGCATCGAGTCATGTTCGCAAGGGCGACACCGTCGTGGTGACCAGCGGCGACTTCAAGGGCCAGACCGGCGAAGTCCTCCGCGTCATCCCCAAGCACTCCCAAGTGCTGATCAAGGGTGTCAACACCGTCACTCGCAACGTCAAGCCCAACAAGCAGCAGCCCCAGGGCGGTCAGGTCTCCAAAGAGATGCCCATCCACATCTCCAAGGTCAGCCCGTCCGTCGACGGCAAGCCCACCCGCGTCCGCTTCACCGTCAAGAGCGACGGCAGCAAGGTCCGCGTTGCGGCCCGCGGCGGCAAGGAACTGGGCGTCATCCGCACCGCCAAGGCTAAGTCCAAGAAGTAATCATCCTCCGGACCCTGTGTCCGGTGAACGCAAGACAGTGAGCACGACCCATGGCTGAGAAGGACGATAAGAAGCAGGCAGCCCCCGCCAAGCCGGCCAAGGAGGCGCCCTCGGGCGCCGCCGCCAAGGCCAAGGCCGAGGGTCTCGCCAAGGCCGCCAAGGCCAAGACCACGAGCATGAAGGTCGAGGACGGCGAGTACAAGCCCTCGGGCACCCGCACCGAGCCCCGCCTCCAGACTCGCTTCAAGGCCGAAGTTCGCAAGAGCCTCGCCGAGAAATTCAAGGTCGCCAACCCCATGCTCCAGCCCAAGCTGGAGAAGATCGTCATCAACGTCAACATGGGTCGCCACCTTGAGGGTGCCAAGCTCCCGGTCAACGTCAAGTCGACCGTGCTCGACACCATCATGCGTGTCACCGGCCAGAAGCCCGTGGTCATCAAGGCCAAGAAGAGCGTGTCGAACTTCAAGGTTCGCGACGGCCTTGAGACCGCCGCCATGGTCACGCTCCGCCGCGACCGCATGTGGCACTTCCTCGATCGCCTCATCAACCTCGCCGCCCCGCGTATCAAGGACTTCCGCGGCGTGAACGACAAGGCTTTCGACAAGCAGGGCAATTACTCGATGGGCCTCACCGAGCAGGGTGTGTTCCCCGAGATCAACATGGCCGAGGCGACGTTCACGCACGGCATGCACATCAACTTCGTCTTCAACAACAGCACCCCCGAGCTCAGCCGCTTCATCCTCGCTGAGCTTGGCATGCCGTTCGTCAAGCCCGAAGAGAACAAGAAGAAGAGCAGCACCAAGTAATACCTCCGGCACCGCGGGCCAAACGCACGCGAGCCTTCAAAGAAAGCAGCGAGAAGAACCATGACCACCAAGGCGCAGATGGCCAAGAGCCGCAGGAAGCCCAAGTACAGCACCCGCATCCAGCGGCGCTGCCAGCTCACGGGCCGCTCCCGCGGCGTGTACCGCAAGTTTCGGATCTGCCGCATCATGCTCCGCAAGCTTGCGCTCGAGGGCAAGATCCCCGGCATGCGCAAGTCCAGCTGGTGAGCAACCCCCGGAACCCTTAGACCTTCGAACGCCTGGTTGACCGACAGATTTGGTTCGACCAAGAACACCAAACGAGCAGAGCAATGGCCCTTTCAGATCCCATCGCAGACATGCTGACCCGCATCCGTAACGCCCTTGACATCAAGGCCAAGACGGTCGATTGCCTTAACAGCGGCGTGTGCCGCGGCATCGCCCAGGTCCTGGTCGACGAGGGCTACGTGACCAGCTTCACGACCGTCGATGACGGGCGGCACGGCAAGATCAAGATCGCCCTCAAGTACGGCCCCCGCGGCGAGGTGCTGATCAACAAGCTCCACCGCGAGAGCAAGCCCGGCCGCCGGGTGTACCGCAAGGTCGAGGCGCTTCCCCGTCCCATCCAGGGCCTGGGCATCGCCGTTGTGTCCACGAGCAAGGGCGTCATGAGCGACCGCAAGGCGCGCGAGCAGCGCGTCGGTGGCGAGCTCCTCTGCGTCGTCGAGTAAGCAACCAGTCAAACGGGCGGGGAAGTTCGAGCACGGAGACGACGAATGTCACGCATCGGAATCAAGCCAGTCACCATCCCGGCGAACGTCAAGATCGCCGTCAAGGGCCACGAGGTCGAGGTCACCGGGCCCATGGGCACCATCAAGGTTCCCTTCAAGCCGCAGGTCCAGGTCGCCTTTGACGACAAGGACAAGGTGGTCAAGGTCACCATCGACGAGAAGAAGCACGAAGGTGATCGCGCCGTGAGCGCCCTGTGGGGCACCACCCGCGCGCTGATCGCCAGCGCCGTCGAGGGCGTCACCAAGGGCTACGAGAAAACCATGGAGGTCGTCGGCGTCGGCTGGACGGCCGCCGTGCAGGGCGACAAGCTCAAGCTCGTCGTCGGCTTCGCCAACCCCATCCTCCTGCCCATTCCCAAGGGCGTGAAGGTCACCGTCGACAAGCAGTTCGTCAAGGTGGCCGGCCCGGACAAGCAGGCCGTCGGCATGTTCGCCTCGAACATGCGCGCAAGCGCAAGCCCGAGCCCTACAACGGCAAGGGCATCAAGTACACCACCGAGGTCATCAAGAAGAAGGCCGGCAAGCAGTTCGGCTCGGCGTGATCGACCGGTTCATAGACATCACCACGTCCCTCGCGGCGTGAACAGCGACCAGATAAAGGCAGCAAGCAATGGATAAGGCCAAGCACAAGGTCAAGCGTCGGGAGCGTCGGCATATCGGCATCCGCAAGCGTGTCGAAGGCACGTCGGGCAAGCCGCGCCTCTGCGTCTACCGTTCGCTCAACCACATCTACGCCCAGGTCATCGACGACCTCGCGGGCGCCACCATCTGCAGCGCTTCGTCGCTGGAGAAGACCCTCGGTCTCAAGGGCAAGTCGGGCAACTCCACCGCCGCCGCGGCAGTGGGGGCTGAGCTCGCCAAGCGGGCTGCCGCCAAGGGTGTGAAGGAAGTCGCCTTCGACCGCGCGGGCTTCAAGTTCCACGGTCGCGTCAAGGCCCTCGCCGACGCCGCCCGCAAGTCGGGTCTCAAGTTCTAAGCCACTTACACAGATACGCAACGCGCGGCGATCATCGCCGCCCACAAGCCTCATACTCAAGAGCCAAGCATGCCGGAACTCCTTGACGAAAAGCAGCAGATCGAGTCGACGACCATCGGCGTCTACCGCACCAGCGCCACGGTGAAGGGCGGTCGCCGCTTCTCCTTCGGTGCGCTCGTCGTGGTCGGCGACCGCAACGGCAAGGTCGGCTTCGGCTACGCCAAGGGCAAGGAAGTGCCCCAAGCGGTCGAGAAGGCCCAGAAGTACGGCCAGCGCCAGCTCCACAGCGTGACCCGCTGCGGCACGACCATCCACCACGAGGTCGAGGGCACCTTCGCGGCCTCCAAGGTCCGCCTCATCCCCGCCTCCCCGGGTACGGGCGTCGTCGCCGGCACCGTCGTCCGCGCCGTGCTTGAGCTCGCGGGCATCAAGGACTGCCTCACCAAGTGCTACGGCAGCACCAACCCCGAGAACATCCTCAAGGCCACCATGGCTGCCATCGGTGACCTGGAGACCCCGAGCAAGATCGCCGAACTCCGCGGCGTCAAGCTCGAGCGCACCCTCATCGAGGACAAGATCGAGAAGGGCAAGGCCTACGCCCCCGCCGCTTCCGACGCCGAAAAGAAGGTCCGCGGTCCCGTCAACACCCTCGGCTCAGAGCGTCGCGGCCGCCGCGGCCCCGGCGGCAGCAGCCGTCGCGAGCGTCAGGCCGTCCGCGAGAGCGGCGACACCCCGCCCGCAGCCGGCACCGCGCCCGCAGCTCAGTAATCAGTCACCAAGCACACTCCACGCGGGCGCACTCGCCCGGCGATAAAGGAACCGACCCATGATGATTCATGACATCACCGCCAAGGCCGGACGCTTCAAGAAGCGCCTCCGCGTCGGGCGTGGCGAAGGCGGCGGCCGCGGTAAGCAGTCCGGCCGCGGTAACAAGGGCGCGGGCTCGCGCTCGGGCACCACGCGTCGCGCTGCGTTCGAAGGCGGCCAGATGCCCCTCTTCCGCCGCATCCGCAAGTACGGCTTCACCAACGCGGCCTTCCGCACCGACTTCTGGATCGTCAACCTCGGCGACATCGTGGCCCACCCGATGTTCGCCAAGGGCGGTGAGATCAACTCGGCCCGCCTCGCGCAGGCCGGCCTCATCCGCGACGACAGCCGCGCGCTGAAGATCCTCGGCGACCTGGGCGAGAACAAGTCGCTCTCCGCCAAGTTCACCATCACCGCCAACCGCGTGAGCGACTCGGTCCGCAAGGCCGTCACCGCCGCCGGCGGTTCCGTTACCGAGACCGGCACCCGCAAGGACAAGACCCGCGGCGTCGACCGTAACAGCGAGGACCGCTCGCCCAAGAACCTCACCAAGAAGCTCAAGCGCGGCAACAAGGCCAAGCCGGCCGCCGCCGCCGAAGCCAAGGGTGAAGCCAAGAGCGAGGGCAAGGCCAAGGCCGACAAGCCCGCCAAGGGTGAGGGCGCCGGCGCCTGATGCCCTGCAACGGGAACCCTGTCTTCACAACCAGTTGATACAAACTAGCAGCGTCGCCAGTGCGTCGGACAACCCGACCCACCGGCGACGCTGCTAGCATTCTGTTCTCACCGCGTGCGCATCCGCGCACCCGACCGGCGACATGACGAGCAAGCCTGAATGCTGAACGCCCTGAAGAACGTCTTCAAGATCCCCGAGCTGCGGAACAAGATCCTGTTCACGCTGGCGATGCTCGCCGTCTTCCGCATCGGGCACTGGATCCCCATCCCCGGTGTCAACAACGACGCGCTCCGCAAAGTCTTCGGCGCTGCGGCGCAGGACTCTGACAGCCCGTTCCAAAAGATCGCTGACACCGTCTCGCTCTTCTCTGGCGGCGCGCTCGGCCACTCGACGATCTTCGGTTTGGGCGTCATGCCCTACATCACCGCGTCGATCGTCTTCCAGCTTCTCATGACAGTCTCGCCGAAGATGAAGAAGCTGCAGGAAGAAGGCCCCACCGGCCGCCAGAAAATCACCGAGTGGACGCGTTACGTCACCATCCTGCTCTGCTTTGTGCAGGGCTTCGGCTGGCTCAAGACCATCCAGAGCTCGCAGGATCAGATCATCTACGTGCAGTGGGCCAACAACCCCATGTGGTGGGTCATGGCCATTCTCGCGCTCACCGCGGGCACCATGTTCCTCATGTGGGTCGGCGAGCAGATCGACAAGTACGGCATCGGCAACGGCGTCTCGATGATCATCATGACCGGCATCCTCACCGGCATGCCCGGCGCCATCGACTCGATCGTCAAGGACTACAACCCCGACCAGAGCGGCAAGATCGGTCCGCTGGGCGTCGCCCTGCTGGCGATCGGTTTCGTCGCCGTCGTCGGCGGTTCGGTTCTCCTCACCGTCGCGCAGCGCCGCATTCCCGTGCAGCTTGCCAAGCACCAGGCCCGCGGCCGCAGCGTTATCCAGGGCGAGCGTTCGTTCCTGCCGCTGCGTCTGAACCACTCGGGCGTCATGCCGGTTGTGTTTGCTTCGTCGCTGATGATCTTCCCGGGCATCGTCTTCCAGATGCTCATGGGCGCAACCACGGGCGCCAACACGCCGTCATGGATCTCCTGGCTCGGTCCCGTCTCCACCTGGTTCCACGACCAGTTCCAGATGGGCCAGTTCCCCTACATGATGGGCGAGATCATCATGATCTATTTCTTCAGCTACTTCTGGATCACGGTCCAGTTCAATCCTGAAGACATGAGCAAGCAGCTGCGTGACAGCGGCTCGTTCATCCCTGGCCTCCGCCCCGGCCCGCGCACCGCCGAGTACCTCGAAGCCGTGATGAGTCGCATCACCTACGTCGGCGCCGCCGCCCTCGCGGTGATCGCCATCCTGCCGATGGTCGTCGCCGAACGTTTCGGCGTGCAGCCGCGCGTCAGCCAGTTCCTCGGCGGCACCGGCCTGCTCATCGTCGTCTCGGTCGTGCTGGACTTTGTGCAGCGCGTCGAGGCAAACCTGCTCATGCGCAACTACCAGGGCTTCCTCGGCGGCATGGCCGACAAGGGCCCGCGTCTTCGTTCGCGCGTGAGCTGATCGAACAACCCCCCCCAGTACACAGACAGCAAAGACCAGAAAACGGAGCACTATGGCCAAGGACGATGACAAGCTGACGATGGAAGCCACGATCGTGGAGGCGCTGCCCAACGCGATGTTCCGCGTCAAGCTCCCCAACCAGCACGTCGTGCTCGGCTATGTCTCGGGCAAGATGCGCATGAACTACATCCGCATCCTCCCCGGCGACCGAGTGACTGTCGAGATGTCTCCCTACGACCTCACCAAGGCTCGTATCACGTTCCGCCACTAAGTCTGGTCCGCTGCGACCCAGCGGCGGTCGAGAGGCAGGACGAAGCGGACCGACCAAATCCGAACCGCGACCGTCAGGAAGCGGACCGCCGGCTTAGTCACAGACGGGCGGTGGTGGTGGGGGGTGGGGGCGGGGTAGAAGTGGGGCGGGCGCAGGGGTGGCGTGGGTGGCGACGGGGCGGGAAATTGTGAAGCAACCACAATTTCGGGGTTTTGCCGGTGCCGGCATTCCGTGCAGGCCACGGAGCCAGAGTGCCGAAAAACCATGGGCAAGATACACCCTGTGCGGGTTGGAGTAGGGGGCACAAACCCGTTGCTTAAGGGATCTTGATTCTTGGAGTGAGGGGCCTATGGTTGCGGCCCGACGCGGAGCGTCCGCGGGCGGTTTTTGCGTCCACCCACCACGTTGAGGGCTGCGCCGTGAAGGTTCGAGCGAGCGTTAAGAAGATGTGCAACGCGTGCCAGGTGGTGCGCCGCAAGGGCAAGCTGCGCGTGATCTGCAAGTCAGATCCTAAGCACAAGCAGGTCCAGGGCTGATCAAGTCTCAGGCTGAATGAACACTCGCCTTGCGGATCTGCCGCGGGGCGCATGAGGAGCCGTCTGTGCCCCGTATCGCCGGTATCGACATCCCCGAGAACAAGAAGATCTACTTCGCCCTCCAGTACATCCACGGGATCGGCGCGAAGTTTGCCAAGGAAATCCTCGCCGAGGCGAAGGTGGACCCCGAGATGCGGGCCCGCGACCTCGACGAGCAGGCCGGTGCGCGTATCAGCGCCATCATCGACGCGACTTACCTCGTCGAAGGTGCGCTCCGCCGCCAGACTCAGCAGAACATCCAGCGCCTCAAGGACATCCGCGCCTATCGCGGCGACCGTCATAAGAAGGGCTTGCCCGTCCGCGGCCAGCGGACCCGCAGCAACTCACGCACCCGCAAGGGCAAGCGCAAGACCGTCGCCGGCAAGAAGGGCGTCAAGGGCTAATCCACACGCCGGCGGCTACGCGTCGCACGGCACCTGTAGAAAGAGACAAGCATGGCGAAGAAGGTCAAGAAGGTGCGGAAGAACGTCGTGCGCGGCATCGCGCACATCCGCGCCAGCCAGAACAACACCATCGTCACGATCACCGATACCAACGGCGAGACGCTGGCGTGGGACTCCTCGGGAACCATGGGCTTCAAGGGCACCCGCAAGAGCACGCCGTTCGCGGCCACCCGCGCCGGCGAGTCGTGCGGCGGCAAGGCCCGCAAGGTCGGCGTGAGCGAGATCGAAGTGCGCATCAAGGGCGCCGGCGCCGGACGTGAGTCCGCCGTCAACGGCCTGGGCGCTGCCGGTCTTCGCATCACCGCGATCGAAGACCACACCCCGGTCCCGCACAACGGCTGCCGCCCGACCAAGCGTCGTCGCGTCTGATTCCGTGCGGTGAAGTCCGCCGCGGCCTTGCGCCGCGGCGTTGGTGTAGAACTAAACAGACCCCCGGACAGCAGGGCGGCCGCCACCGACGGAGCGGCACGATCCCGAGAGCCGGAGCGTCTTCGGGCCACAAAAGCCTTCCGTCGGACTAGCGAGGTTGGAAACCATGCGGATCAAGTGGCGCGGGCTCGAATTGCCCAGCAAGGTCGTCGCAGACAGCAAGTTCAAGAGCACGACCTTCGGCCGCTTCGCGGTCGAACCGTTCGAGCACGGCTTCGGCACCACCGTCGGCAACTCCCTTCGCCGCATCATGCTCTCCGCCCTCGAGGGCGCTGCGCTGACCAGCCTGAAGATCAAGGGCGTCCAGCACGAGTTCAGCTCGCTCCCGGGCGTCATGGAAGATGTCACCGACATCGTCCTCAACGTCAAGGGCCTCATCGTCAAGATGGAGGGTGACGAGCCCAAGACCCTCAAGCTGGCCGCTCGCGGCCCCGGCGAGGTCACGGCCGAGATGATCGAGACCGATCCCTCGGTCACGATCCTCAATAAAGACGTCGTGATCGCGACGCTCACCGACAAGATCGACTTCGAGATGGAGCTGCGCGTCGAGAAGGGCCGCGGCTACGTCCCCGCCAGCGAGCGTTACAACGCCGACGCTGACCAGGAAATCGGCGTCATCCCGCTCGACTCGGCCTTCAGCCCCGTCCAGCGAGTCCGTTACGCCATCGAAGAGACCCGCGTCGGTCAGAAGACCGACTATGACAAGCTCGTGATGGACATCTGGACCAACGGCACCGTCACGCCCGACATGGCGCTGGTCGAGGCCGCCAAGATCCTCCGCAAGCACCTCAACGCCTTCGTCCAGTTCTTCGAGCTGGGCGCCGAGCGCGTCAGCACCGAGGCCGCGGCCGCCGCGAGCGTCGATGACGAGCTCATCCGTAAGCTCAACATGCCCATCGGCGAGCTCGATCTCTCCGTCCGGGCCAGCAACTGCCTTGAGTCGTTCAAGATCCAGACCGTCGCCGACCTCGTCAGCAAGACCGAGGCCGACCTCCTCAAGATCCGCTCCTTCGGTCGCACCAGCCTCCGTGAGGTGCAGAAGAAGCTCACCGATATCGGCCTTGCGCTCGGCATGCCGCTGCCCGAGGGCGTCACTACCACCGTCGGCGCCGGCATCGGGATCTGAAACCAGCCTTCGAACCACCCCGGGTCGCCTGACCCGGAGGAGACTTACTCATGCGTCATCGCAAATCCGGATCCAAGCTCGGCCGCACGCAGTCGCACCGTACTGCGACGCTGCGCAACCTCGCCGCCTCGCTCTTTGAGCACGGCCAGATCGTGACCACCCTTCCCCGCGCCAAGGCCGTCCAGCCTTTCGTCGAGAAGATCGTCACCAAGGCCAAGGTCGGCACGCTTCATGCCCGCCGCCAGGTCATCGCCACGATGGGCTACGACCGCACTGCCTTCGAGTGGCTCTACGTCGCCAAGAACGCGACCGAGGACGAGAAGACCCACGTGGACGAGCGCCGCGCTCGCTCGGCCAAGTTCTTCGACGTCCCCGAGAGCAGCGAGGTTGAGCGTAACCGCTACGGCGAGCTGCGCAAGGCCCCCAAGCTCGTCAAGCACATCTTCGAGCACGTTGCTCCCCGCTTCAAGGACCGCAAGGGTGGCTACACCCGCGTGGTGAAGCTCGGCAAGCACCGCGTCGGCGACGGCGGCGAGCTGGTCGTCCTGCAGTTCGTCGGCGCTGAGGAAGGCCCGGAAATCGGCGGCCGCCGCAGCGTTCGCCGCACCACGGCCGATCGCCGCACGGCCTACGCCAAGAAGGCCCTCGAGGCCGCCAAGAAGGCCTGATAAACACCGGATTCGTACCCTCTCAAGGCCCGGCTTTCAGCCGGGCCTTGTTCATTTTCCAGACCCCCGAACCCGGGTGGAAGTTCTGGACGTATGAGTCAACAATCTCGTGATCGGCATTCGTCGATCCAAGCACCTCTTTCCAGGAGTTCCCGATGAAGAAGCTCGCCACGCTCGCTGCCGTCGCTCTCGTTGCCGCCCTGGGCGCCTGCGCTCAGTCCGAGACCGCCAACGCTTCCGCTGAGAACGGCATGGCGAAGAAGGGCGCCTGCTGTTCGGGCGAAGCCAAGGCCACCTGCACCGACAAGGGCGCCGAGGCGAAGGCCGGCGGCGCTTGCTGCTCCAGCGGCGAGGCCAAGGCCGGCACCTGCACCGAGAAGGCCGCCCAGAAGTAATCGGGCCTTCCGCAAGGACCATCTCAACGCCGGGCGGCCCTCCGTCCGGCGTTGTCTGTTTTCGAGCGCGCACGTACGGCGGTCTATCCTCCACCCCGCATGAGCGACCGCATCGATCAGCTTGCTTCCGAGGCCCGCGCAGCGCTCGCCGCTGCGGCCGACGCACCTTCACTCGACGCGTGGAAGTCTGCGTACTTGGGCGGCAAGGGGAAGGTTAAGGGGCTGCTCGCCGGCGTGAAGGACGTGCCCGCCGCGGAGCGTCCCGCGTACGGCGCGAAGGTCAACACACTCAACCGCGAGCTCGAGCAGGCGCTTGACGAGCGGCGTGCATCGCTCGGCGCCGCGGCCAAGTCGGTGAGCGGACCGGTGCCCGACGTCACCGAGCCGGGCGTGCACAGCAGCACCGGCCTGGGACGCGCACACATCCTCACGCGCGTGCGCGAGGAGCTCGTCGACGTCTTCGCGCGCATGGGCTTCACCGTCGCCGAAGGGCCGGAGCTCGAGGATGACGAGCACAACTTCGTCAAGCTCAACATTCCCGCCAACCACCCGGCTCGCGACCCGATCGACAACTTCTACGTCGACGATCCGGCCCGCACCGCCAAGCCGCGCATGATGCGGAGCCAGACCAGCACAGTGCAGGTGCGCGTGCTCGAGTCGGCGGTCGCCGCCGGCAACGGCGAGCTCCCGGGCCCGGTGAAGATCATCGCTCCCGGGCGCGTCTACCGGCCCGACACGGTCGACGCGACGCACTCGTTCATGTTCCACCAGATCGAAGGGCTGTACGTCGATCGGCGCGTCACGATGGTGGACCTCAAGAGCACGCTGCTGCAGTTCGCCAAGGCCTACTTCGGCCCAGAGGCCGAGGTGCGTCTGCGCCCGACGTTCTTCCCATTCACCGAGCCGAGCGCCGAGCTGGATCTGAAGATCCGTCTTCGTCCTGACCAGCCGGTGCGTTGGATGGAAGTGGGGGGCTGCGGCTTGGTTCATCCGCGCGTGCTGACGATGTGCGGCGTCGACCCGGAGAAGTGGTCGGGGTTCGCGTTCGGCTTCGGCATCGAGCGATTGGCGATGGGCAAGTACGGCATCCCGGATATCCGGATGCTCTACGCCAACGACGCGCGGTTCCTCACCCAGCTGTGAGCGGACGTGCGGTGGAGGCGGGCATCGGCTCCGCGGCGTCCGGCGGCCACAGCTCAAACGCACGCTCTCCTTGCCCGAGCACTTTCAGCGTGGTCAGCCGCGTCTCGGCGTATGAGCGCATTGCGCCGACGTTGGGAACGGGCCCGGGTGAGAAGAGCATGAGCGAGGAGACGTTGACCGATTCGTCGAGTGAACGGACGACCTCCGGCAGGGCTTCCTGGAGCGCGCTGTAGAAGGCCGAGGCGGTGTTGCGATCCGTGCCGGGCATGACCACGAGGAACTGGCTCGGCGAGAGCCGTGCGCACAGGTCCAACGCGCGGGCGTGGTCCAGCACCACCTTGCTGATCATCGCGCCCACGAGCGCGGCGTATTCGTTGCTCTGTCCCGCATATGCGGAGACGCGACGATCGGCGTTGAGCACGAGTATCGCGACCGGGCCGCGAGCCAGGCGCTGCGCGTTTGCCGGCCGGCGGAGCGCTTCGGCGAGGCCGCCGCTGGAGAGCAGGCCGGTGGCGTCGTGCGATGAGCTGAGCGCGCCCGGCGAACGGGAGTAGGTTCGCAGCCGCGCAGAGGAAGCCGATGGTCAGCAGCACGCCGAGGCGGACGGTGGTGTTCCACGCGGTGCTGAGCAGCGGCTCCTGCACGTTGCGCACGTACGCGTCGCTGCCGGGATAGACGCGGCGCACCACGCACCAAGCCACCGTCGCCACCAGCGCGAAAACCAGCCACCAATATCCACGGACCATCGACGACACGGCGATCTGCGGCACCAGGTAGAACAGCAGCACCGTCCAGGGCGTGAGCACGTCCAGCCACACCACGAAGGCGAGCAGGATCGTCATCACGCCCAGCACCAGGAGCGTCCAGCGGTCGGTAGGCAGGATTGATCGTGAAGAAGGCATCGCGGTCTCTATCGGTCGGCGTTTGGGAGGGTCTTCAGGGCTTAGGGGTTCCCACGGGCTTGGTTCGCTTCAGGGTCGATTCTGATTCAGGAATCGAGCGCAGATGCTGCCCGACCACCTCATGAAGGCGGCGGAGACGCATTTGGAGGGACTTGTCAGTGCTGGTGACCTGGTTCCCAGCGTCGTACCGCCACTTTCCGGCGTTGTCTTTGAGTGCTTGGGCTTCCTCTATCGCGGCGTCGAAGAGGCGCTGGTAGACCGCAGCGGCGTTGGCCGCTTCGAACGCGCCCGACGAGTGAGAGAACGCGACCTTCTGGCGGATCTGCCCGCCGAAGTCGAGACCGCCGGCCTTCAGCGCTGCCTCGGCCTTGGCGTCAAGGCCGCGGAAGTAGGCCTCCAAGTCGGCCGCTTTGCCCTTGAGCGCACTTGTCGACTTGACGCGGCCTTCGAGCTCCGAGCGGAGCGCCCGTGGCGTCGAGCCGAGCGACGTAACCAGCGGGCCGGCTTCGGCCAGGAAGGCGTCGATCGTCGTGCGGACTTCTTCACGCAACGGCGCGAGCGCCTTCTCCGCGGCCTTGGCTTCATCGATTTCGGTTTGTGACGGAGCGCGGGTTGGAGCAGGTGTCGAGGTCGGCGTGGTTTCTGGCGGTTTCGCGCCGCTGGGCGTTGGCTGCGGCACGCGAGTGGGGTTGTTGGTGCTCGGTGGCGTTAGAGTCTGGCCTTGCCGCAGCGCGTCCATCTGTTGGCGCACCGCGGCTTTCTGGGCCTCCATCAGCTCCATCGCTTCGTTCCTGAGTGGGCGTGGTTGCAGGAACGTCGGCGGGGTCGTAGCGGTGTTCGTGGGCGCCGGCGGCGGCAGCGTCGCCATGAGATAAGTCTGGTACGCGAACCAACCGCACCCAAGGAGCAGCACCAGCGACATCGCTGCGTTGGTCGCGCCGTCGGAACGGCCGGCCGCGAAATAGGTTCCCGCACCGATCGCGCCGGCCACGGCGAGCACGATCACGATGCCCAAGGTGCAGCCCAGGAGCACGCCCGTGAGCCTCGCGCTCTGGGCAATGTCGGGGCGGCGCAGTTCGAGCTGGTCGAGCATCGTCCAGCCGCGCCAGACGAAGATGCCGATCAGCACCAGTAGCAGCAGGAACACCAGCGGGTTGATCGTCAGCCCCGCGCGGCGGAGGAAACGGTGGGACATGTCCGCAGTATACCGAAACCTTGGTTTCAGGCTTGTGGAACAACGCTCAGCGTGGCCTTGCGTTCAGCGATTTCGGCCTTGATGCGTTCGACAAACTGGGTAAGAGGCATGCCGCCAGCGTCCTTTTCCATGCCGCGGACGCGGACGGAAACCGCGTTCTGCTCGGCGTCGCGGGGGCCGACGATGAGCATGTACGGCACCTTCGACTCGGCTGCGACCTTGATTTTGCCCTGCACGCGGTCGTTGCCGTCGTCCACGCTCACGCGGACGCCGGCTTCTTTCAGCGCGGCCTCGACCTTGCGGGCGTAGTCGTTGGTCTTCTCGCTGATCGGCAGCACGCGTACCTGCTCAGGGTTGAGCCAGGTGGGGAACGCGCCGGCGAAGTGCTCGATGAGCACGCCGCAGAACCGCTCCATGGAGCCGAACGGCGCGCGGTGCAGCACCACCGGCCGGTGGGGTCGGTTGTCTGGACCGGTGTACGAGAGGTCGAACCGGTTGCCCATCTGGTAGTCGACCTGCACGGTGCCGAGCTGCCACTCGCGCCCGATGACGTCCTTGACGACAAAGTCGATCTTCGGGCCATAGAACGCGGCCTCGCCCGACTCCTGGGAGAAGGGAACGCCGAGAGACTTCGCGGCCTCGATGCAGGCAGCTTCGGCCTTGTCCCAGGACTCGCTGGAGCCGGTGTACTTGCTCGAGTCTTTGTCGCGCAGGCCGACGCGGACGCGGTAGTCCTTCATACCGAGGACGTTGAAGATGGTCTTCACGAGGCTGAGGCACCCCTGGATCTCGCCGGGGATCTGGTCCTCGGTGCAGAAGAGGTGGGCGTCGTCCTGGGTGAAGCCGCGGACGCGGGTGAGACCGTTGAGCTCGCCCGACTGCTCCCAGCGATAGACGGTGCCGAACTCGGCGAGGCGGACGGGCATATCGCGGTAGGAGTGGGGGGCCGACGCGAAGATCTTCGCATGGTGAGGGCAGTTCATCGGCTTGAGCATGAACCCTTCGACCAGCTGGTCGTCGGGGAGGATTCGGTCCTTGGTGATGGTCTCCTTGCCGGTGCGCTCATTGAGGCCGGCGGCGAGGCGCAGAGACACCCTCGACACGGTGGATCATCTCGTGCAAGAGCAGCCAGACTTGCTGAGCTCTTCGAGCGCATTGCGCTCGATGATCGGCGCGAACTGCGAGTCCTTGTAATAGGGGAAGTGGCCGGAGGTCTTGTAGAGCTCCAGGCTGCCGATGTGCGGTGTGAAGACTTCGGTGTACCCCTGCTTCTTCAGCTCGGCGGAGATGAAGTTCTGCAGCTCTTTTCGCACGATCGAGCCGGCGGGGGTCCAGAGGATGAGCCCCTGACCGACGGTCTCGTCGATGTGGAACAGCCGCAGCTTGGCGCCGATCACCCGGTGATCGCGCGCGGCCGCCTCTTCCTTCTGCTTGAGGAACTCGTCGAGCTCGGCCTGGGTGGCGAAGGCGGTGCCGTAGACGCGGGTGAGGCGGTCGGAGTTCTCATCGCCGTGCCAGTAGCTAGAGGCCAGCGACATCACCTTGAACGCGCCGATGCGGCCAGTGCTCGGCACGTGCGGGCCGCGGCAGAGGTCTTCCCAGTTCTTGCCGGGCTGGCCGGTGGCGTAGAACGACAGCGCGGCATTCGGATCAGCCGCGATCGCGCGCTCGGCGTTGTCGACCTTGTACTTGTTGCCGTCGGCCTTCAGGTGCGCGAGGCTCTGGTCGCGAGTCTCTTCGTAGCGGGTGAAGGGGCGGTCCTCGGCCGCGATCTTCTTCGCCTCGGCCTCGATGGCCGCGAAGTCCGACTCGCGGAGCGGTCGGTCCTCGGGGAAGCGGATGTCGTAGTAGAACCCGGTCGCCAGCGGCGGGCCGTAAACGAGCTGGGCGCCCGGCACGATCCGCTGGATGGCCTCGGCCATCACGTGGGCCGCGGAGTGGCGGAGCAGCAGCAGGCCGTCGGCATCGACCGACTTGTCGCGCTGGCGGTAGGTGATGATCGAGACCTTGGCGTCCTTGGCGATCGGCGCGGAGAGGTCGCGGACCTCGCCGTCGACCTTGACGGCGAGGGCGTCTTGCGCGAGGCGCGGGCCGATCTTCTCGGCGATCTGGCGGCCGGTGACCGGGCCGTCGAAAGGGAGCTGCTTGCCGTCTGGGAGAGTGATGGTGGGCATGGGGTGGTCCAAATCGCCAAAGTTCAAATGGCCAAAGGGCCAAATCGGAGGTGCAGTAAACGAAAAACCCGGCTTGCGGGCCGGGTCAGTGTGATCGGTCGATCGGCGGCTCCCGGCTTAGCCGCGGTGGTTGGAGGTGGTCGTCGTCGTGGTCGTGGTGCGGGACATGCGGGCGGAGGATAGGGCGGGATGTGTGGGCGAGGCGAGCGAGTGGCGGCGTGGGGTGCTGGGTGCCACAGACTCCTCGTGCTTTGACGAGGAGTCTGTGCCGGCGTTGCGTGGTACCCGAGGACTCCGCAGAGCCGGCGTCTGTGGCACCCGCGAATCTACAGAAATTCTCTATTGACAGATATATCTGAATCCGATATATTGGGGTCGTCGTATCGACCTGCGAGCCATGTTCCCACGCTCTCTCCAACGCGATGCCTCTGAGATGCTGATCCTCGGCGTTCTGGTGGATAAGCCGCTTTATGGCTACGCGATCACTAAGGAGGTTGCGGCGAAGTCGGGCGGCGAGCTGCGGATGACCGCTGGTGTGCTCTATCCCCTGCTCGCCCGGCTCGAGCGCCAGGGACTGATCGCGAGCCACTGGGAGACGATTCGCTCCGACCGCAGGCCTGAAGAGCCCGAGGGCGAGAGCGAGGAGGACGGTGGGGGGGCTGGGGGTCGTCGCCGCAAGTGGTACAAGCTGACTTCCAAGGGCAAGCGGCATCTGGCGCAGTCGGTCAAGGCACACAATGCCTTTGTCGCGATGCTGCGTGCTTTCCTCCCCGATGTTCCTGCTGAGGAGGAGGCCCGGTGATCCAGACCACCTCCGATGCGACAAAGACGGCAGTCAAGCCCGTTCGCCGCGGCGACGCGATCGAGCAGTGGCTCGCGATGTTCGCGCGGTTCCTGCGGCTGCCGCGGGAGCAGACCAGCGCGATCCGCGATGAGCTCGACTCGCACATGCGTGAACGCGTGCGCGACCTCATGCTCGAAGGGCTGAGCGAGGACGAGGGGATGCGGCGGGCGATCGATGAACTTGGTGAGGCCGCGGAGCTGGCGGCCCACTTCCGTGCAGCGCACAAGCCAGCCAGGAGACTTGCAATGAGCATCGCAGCGATCGGCGTGGCCGCGGGAGCGGCTGTGATCAGCGTGGTGGCCTTGACTAACTCGCAGCCTCCACAGTCCAAGCCGGAGACCGTGGACGTGCAGGTTGTCAGCAAGGTTGAGCCGACGAGCAGGCCGTTGGTGCACGCGGAGCCTGTGGAGAGGCTCGATCCGAAGGCTTTCCCTGACGATTTGGAGGTTGAATTCGCCACCAAGCTCGACCCTCGATCCGTGGGGAAGGGCGTACCGATGCTGCGCGATATTCCGATCGTCGGCTCGATGTTCGTGCCGGCGCAGGGGGCGCGTGGCGAGCAGATCGATCTTGCGCCGTGCAGCCCCGGTTTGACATCGATCTCACGCAGACCACGGTGCGCGACGTGGCGGAGCTGATCGCCAGCAAGATGGGCAAGCGGGTGATGTTCCACACCGGTGACGTGAAGTCCGACGCCAAGATCGAGAAGATCCGGCTTGTGGAGGCCGACGTGCCGACGGCGATGCGCGAGATCAACCGGGCGCTGGGCCTGGCAGGGCCGGACGCAATCGACTTTCGCGTTCGCACCGACGTGATCGAGGTCGGGCCGGTCCGCGACTTCGACCGGGTCGAGCAGTCGCTGGTCGCTTACGACCTGCGCGAGGTGTACGCGTGTGACGCCAACTCGGACGACCTGGTGTCGGCCGTGCTGCAGTTTGTCGAGAGCGACGGCTGGCGCGACAACGGCGGCGACACCGCGCGCCTGAAGGTCGTCGGTACCAAGATGTTCGTCGAGGCTCCGCCGCGCTATCACGAGCGTGTCGCGTGGATTCTTTCGCAGTTCAGCCGCAAGCCGGCCAAGTCGAGCGAAGGACCGATGAACCTCGCGCCCCTCCCTGGCATGAGCGGCGCACGAGCCGGTGCGGCAGATGATGCAATGCCATCGGCCGCGGGCACGGGCGCGATGAACGCCGGGAGTGGGATGCCTGGCGGCGGAAGGCCGGGCGGAATGTCCGCGGTTGGCGCAGGCGCCGCGACGGCAGCGCCCGCGCGGTGAACGCGGCTGCTGCTGCCACGGGCGGGTCGCCCTTTGGCGGCGGTGTACCGGGGGGCGCCCCAGCGACGAATGATCCGACGACTTCCACGCCCGCCAACCGGTAAGTTCCATGAGCTAGAGGATCGGGGCAAGCGGGCATGAGAGGGCGGGCGGAGCGGGCAGTCGGTACACTGCCGGGCCGCACGCTCCCCTCGGCCGTACCGCCATGATCTGCCCCTTCTGCCAGCACAACGACGACAAGGTGATCGACAGCCGCCCGACGGATGCAGGCGTGGCGATCCGACGCCGGCGCGAGTGCCTCAAGTGCGGCAAGCGGTTCACCACGTTTGAGCGCGTTGAAGAGGCGGCGCGGATCATGGTCGTCAAGCGCGACGGCACGCACGTGCCGTTCAATCGCGACAGCATCCTCAAGGGCGTGCAGGCGGCGTGCGGCAAGCGGCCGATCAGCGAGGAGGCCAAGCTGAAGGTCGTCACCGGCGTCGAGGAGTCCGTGTACCACGACTTTGAGCGCGAGGTGCCGTCGGCGGAGATCGGCAAGCGCGTGTGCGAGAAGCTGCGCGTGCTTGACGAGGTGGCGTACATCAGATTTGCGAGCGAGTACCACCGGTTCAAGGACGTGAGCGAACTGGCGGCCGAGCTGCAGAGCATGGCGAACCGGGTGAAGGATGTGAAGGACCAGCAGAAGCTGTTTTGACGCAGGCGATCCGAGTTGGATCAGCCTTCATGCGAGCAGACGCAGCGACGTGACAAGTCGACCACGTCCACGCCGGTTTCAACAAGCTTGTCCTCAAATGCCGACCAGCCGGATTTGCCGATAAAGGCTGCTTCTTGCCCGGTGATAGGAATGAGCATCGCTATCGCGACGTCGTTTCCTTCAACCGAGCACGCCGCGAATTCCTGCGAGAATACTGCTGGAAGCGATACGTAGAGCGCCTCCATTGGAAAGCCATCAGCAAGTCGTCCTCTCGGGCCGATGACTTCGCCGCGGAGATAGGGTCGCTGACGATCGAGGGTTTCGGCCGCGACTTGCTCAACTATTTCTGGAAAGTGCTGCTTGCCCGTCGAGGTGGGAGTGAGCACGAATAGTTCGTGCCGTATCAGTTTGGTGGGGTTCTTCCAGGACGGTAATGCATGGCGGTGCAGCCCGAGCGTGGCATATGCCGTTACGGAAGGATCTGCTTGCGAACGGCACTCGATGATTTGGAATCTCTTGTGCTCAAGGGCGTCCGGCCCCCAACCGCGCTGGATAGTTCCAAGGTACTTCTCGATGTGATCGACGATCTCCTGCGCCACTGCTCGCCTCCCGATCGCGCGACGATCGTCACTTGGCTTCGTACACCATCCACGGCTCGCTGGGCATGTCGCGCAGGAACGGGCGCTGCCACTGGTACTTCTTGCCGTCGTGGCTGTCGAGGAACGCCTTGGCGTTGAAGGTCGAACCGTCGGGAATGCCCATGCGGGCCCAGAAGCGAAGGTCCTTGGCCATCGCGGCCGTCGTCACCTTCGCGTTGCTTGCGCCGCCGGGGCTGCGCTCACCGTCTTTGTCGGGCGTCAGGTCGCTGCGGCCGCAGAGCGTGCAGTCGGTTGCGCCGAGCTTGCCGGTGCGGGCGTCGGTGGTGTCGCCCATGAAGCGTTTGGCGGTCTCGGCATCGACCTTGCCTGCGTTTTCGGTGAGCACGGCCTTCCAGCGAGCTTTGCGGATGATGGTGCCGTCGTTGGGGTCGTCCTTGTAATCGGGGCACTCTTCCGCGATCAGCTTGTCGTTCTCGGGGAAGTTTGAGCCGACGTATGCGCCCTGTGTTGTGCGGTGGAAGATGACGTTTTTGAGGCCGAGTTCGAGCTTGGCGATCTCGCTGGTCTTGATGTCGCCGATGAGCCACGCGTTGGCGTAGCCGCCGTTGTTGCTGCGCTGCAGCGTCTGGTAAACGGCGTCGATCGACTCGGCGTACTGGGCCGCCTGGCGGGCGCGGGTGAACTCGGGGGTGCCGGCGGGGTCGAAGCCCTCGAAGTCGCCGATGGTGGTCTCGGTGAGGATGATCCCGGCGTCGTTGATAAACCAGTCGGTGGCGGAGTGGATGTATCCCGGCTGCGTGTCCATCACGAAGCGGTGGCCTTTCTCGGGCGTGATGTCGAGGATCACGTTGAACCGCTGGCCGTCGACGAAGCTCGACCATGTGTTGTGCGCGGCCACGATCTTGCCGTCGGCCGTCTGCGAGCCGGTGGCGATGAACGCCGAGCAGCGTTCGGGCGCCTTGAAGGCCGTCTTCTTCTGCTGGAGCTTGGCCTCTGCGCCGTGCCAGTAGCCAAGCTCGATGTACGCGTTGTACGCGGCGACGTCGGTGTAGTCGTAGTTAAAGCCGCGCTCGTGAAGAGCGTCGGTGATCCCCTGCATCTCCTGGCGGTACTCGTCGGGGATCTTCGGCTCGATGACCTCTTTGCACGCCTTGCGCATCCACGCCCAGGTTGTGGCGGGGTCGCTGTCGCTCCCTTGTTCGGAGGCCGCGATGTTCTCGCGGATGCAGTCGTCGATCTCAGCGGCGAGTGCGAGGCCGTGTGCGTGGCCGATCTGGTAAGGGGTGCCGCTGAGTTTGAGGATGAGCCAGCCGTCGCGGTGGTCCACGGTCGCCGCTTGCAGGGCGGAGGTGTCCTCGCACCCCTTGAACATGCGGCTATTGCAACCGGTCCCTCCTCCGGCGATGAGGATGAGCGTGAGGAGTGAGGCGGAAAGGAGCAGTCTGGGCATGGGTTCTCCGCGGGAATCGTATCAGAATTGACGGAGAGGACCGGACGCAGAGGGGTCGGTCTTCTTTCAGAGCCCGAAGCGTCAGCGAGGAAGGCCGGCGAGGCTCGGCAAGTCGGCCCTCTGCCCCCTACCGAAACGCGGCACTCGCAAAGCCTCGCGCCGCGTTCCTCGCTGACGCTTCGGGCTCTGACGGCGGGCTCGCTCTCGGCTCGATCACTACACTGGGCTCCTATGGCCAATAAGACGGGTTTCGACAATGCCGCCGCCGCTTTCGCCGATCTCAAGGACAAGGGCGTCCTGCGTGACGGCATGACCGTGATGGTGGGGGGGTTCGGGCTCTGCGGCATCCCCGAGACGCTCATTCTCGCGCTGCGAGACAGCGGCGTGAAGGGGCTGACCTGCATCAGCAACAACGCGGGCGTCGACGACTTCGGGCTCGGCCTGCTGCTCAAGACGCGGCAGATCCGCAAGATGATCTCCAGCTATGTGGGTGAGAACGCGGAGTTCGAGCGGCAGTACCTGAGCAAGGAACTCGAGATCGAGTTCAACCCGCAGGGGACGCTGGCCGAGCGCATCCGCGCGGGCGGCGCGGGTATCCCGGCGTTCTTCACCGCGACGGGCGTGGGGACGGTGGTGGCAGAGGGGAAGGATGTTCGTAAGTTCTTCCGGCCCGGCGACGACACGGCGGGGATGAACAAGATCGCCGGCAGCAACCGGCCTGGCACGGCGCAGCGCGACTACGTGATGGAGACCGGCCTCTACGCCGACCTCTCGCTTGTGAAGGCGTGGAAGGCCGATGGCTTCGGCAACCTCGTGTATCGCAAGACGGCCCGCAACTTCAACCCGATGATGGCCACGGCCGCGTCGTTCGTGATCGCGGAGGTTGAGGAACTCGTGCCGACCGGCGGCATCGAGGCCGACGGCATTCACACGCCCGGCAATTTCATCGACCGCGTGGTGGTGAGCAAGCCGGAGAAGCGGATCGAGCAGCGGACTGTGCGGAAGGGGTGACTCTTGCTCACGCTGGCGTTCCATGGCTTCTTCGCACCACTCGACGGCATCATGCTGTTGTTGTTTGTGCTGGTGCTGCTCACGGTCATCGTCATCGTCGGCTTGATTGTCCGCTGGCTCGTGCGGACGCTCGTGCGCAAGAAGTAGTGAGGAAAACGGAGCAACAGAGGGCGATCGAAAGAGGTAAACATGGAATTGCTGTTTTTGCTGGCGGTAATTGCAGGGGCATTGATCTGGTGCGGGACTTCTCTCGCCAAGATCGCAGATCGGATGCGGTCCGACGGTCGCCCGCCGACAAATTCGTGAGGCACGCAGCATGAAAACGACCATCGCCCTCATCCTGATGATCGTCGGCACCGCCATGATGCTCGGCGGGTTTGCGTGGGCAATCGTGGTCTTCGCCGGGTTCTACAAGGCCAACCTCGACGACGCGATGAACAATTCGGCCGATCCCCGGTCGACGTCGTCGGCGATGCTCACCGCCGCGGGGATCGGCATTGCGGGCTTCGTCCCTGCGACGATTGGCAGCATCATGCTCGGTAAGGGCATTATCTCGCGGATCGTCAAGAAGATGACGAAAGAGCCCGCGCGTTGACTTCGACACGAGCGTGGTTGCCATCAGCGACGAGGCCCTGGCGCAAGCCTGGGCTGGAGTCCCAATTGTCATTCGATGCGAATTGCTCGATCGGGCGTTGAGCCCAGGCTTGCGCCAGGGCCTCGTTAAGTCCCGCTTTCTCAGTCTCGTCTCAACCCAGCTCGACCGACCAGTACGCGTGATCCAGGAACGCGCGCCATGAGGCGTAGCGGTCCTGGCCCATGCGCACCGCGATGAGCGGGTTGCGCTTGGGCATCACCGGCTTGCGGATGAGCTTCATGTGCGCCTGCTCGGGTGTGCGGCCGCCCTTGCGAGCGTTGCACCGGATGCATGCGCACACCAGGTTCTCCCATGAGTCACCGCCGCCCGCGCTGCGCGGCAGCACGTGGTCGATTGAGAGGTCGGCCGTCGGGAAGTGGCGCCCGCAGTACTGGCACTGGTTGCGGTCGCGCGCGAACAGGTTGCGCCGGTTGAGCTTCACCTGCTGCGCCGGCAGCCGGTCGTAGCCCAGCAGGCGGATCACCCGCGGCACCGCGATCTGCATGCGCACGGTGCGCACCCAGTCGTGTTTCTCCGCCTCGAACTTCCGCTGGTACTCGGCGAGCTCGGCCCATGTCTCGAACGTGTAGCTGTTGTAGTGCCCGTTCTCGACCTGCACGATCTCGGCGAGGTCGTTCCAGAGCATGGTGAACGCGCGGCGGGCCGAGACGACCCGCACGGCGAGGTAGAGCTTGTTCAGGACGAGCACCTTGCTGTCGAGAGCGGCCGCGCCGACGATCGAACCGGCGCCTCCGCCCGCTCCCCCGCCCCCACCAAACCTCTCAGGGTCGTCAAGATCGCCCCCCCCCGCCCCCCGCCGCTTCGGGCCTGAGCACGTCGTCGTCTTCGTTTGATCGTCCGTACGAAAGGGCGGACATGTAAACCTCCGGGGAACCAACCGCCAGACTTCCTGTCCGGCGGGGTAGGAGAACTACCCGGTCAAAACGATACGAGATCATCGGCTCCCGATCCACCCTTACGCCAGCCGCCCCTCGCCGGTTTACTGGACCTTCACCCCAACAGGGCCTCCGGGTCCCACGCAAGGTCAACCCACCCCTCCAAACGTCCGATCAATCGGCGAGCGAGGCCGCGCCCTGTGCAGGCGGTCCGCCCGGAGACCGTCCACATGAGCATCGCCCTCCACGACATTCTCAAGATCGCGTTCCAGGCCGGCGCATCGGACGTGCATCTTGTGACCAACGAGAAGCCGGCGATGCGCTGCCAGACGGTCATGACCTCCATGGACCTGCCGGTGCTCACCGGCGAGATCATGCAGGGTTTCCTTAAGCAGATGGTCAGCCCGGAGAACCAGGAGCGCTTCAAGGCGCACAAGGACGCCGACTTCTCGTACTACGCCGAGGGCCTCGCCCGTTACCGCGTCAACGTCCACATGCAGCGCTCGTCGCTCGCGTTCTCCATGCGTGTGATCAAGACCAAGATCCCCGCCTTCGACAACCTCAATCTCCCGGAAGTCATCGCCCGCCTCACCTACCTGCCCCGCGGCCTGGTGCTCGTCACCGGCGACACCGGTTCGGGTAAGTCGACGACGCTGGCCGCGATGATCGACGCGATGAACCAGCGCTACCGCAAGCACATCATCACGCTCGAGGACCCCGTTGAATACGTCTTTGCTTCGAACCGCTGCCTCATCGAGCAGCGCGAGCTCGGCCAGGACATGCCCAGCTTCTCCAGCGCGCTGAAGCACGCCCTGCGTCAGGACCCCGACATTATCCTGGTCGGTGAGATGCGTGACCTTGAGACCACCGCGCTCGCCATCACGGCCGCTGAAACGGGTCACTTGGTGCTCAGCACGCTGCATACTTCCTCGGCCGCGCAGACGGTCGAACGCATCATCGATATGTACCCCGCGGGTCAGCAGAACCAGATCCGCGCCATGCTCAGTAACACGCTGCAGGCTGTCGTCAGTCAGACGCTCTTCAGCCGCATCGATCAGCCGGGCATGGTGCCCGCGGTCGAGGTGCTTCTGTGCACCCCGGCCGTGCGCAACCTCATCCGCGAGGCGCGCACCTTCGAAATCCCCAACGTCATCGAGACCAGCCGTTCGCTGGGTATGACGACGCTCGACAAGTCGATCGCCGAGCTCTACTTCAACGGCATGATCGGTCGCGAGGACGCGATCGCCAGCGCCGCGATGCCCGACAAGCTCGAGCGCCTGCTCGCCGCCTGACCTCTTTCCGCACGGCGCGGGCCGCACGCCCGCGTCTGCGATTTCGACTCTGCTGTCCCCGCGTCTCCCGTCGCCTTGTTCGCCCGCCGCCGTCCGCTGAGTATCCACCAATGGCCCAGTACCGCTACCAGATCAAAGGTCAGAACGGCCAGACGCTCACCGGCATCCTCGCGGCCGACTCGGTCGCCAGCGCCGCGACGGTGCTGCGCAACCAGGGGCGCACATTCTCTCGCTCGGCCCGGCCAACGGCGGCGGCGAGAGCGGCAACTTCATGCAGCGCCTGCGGGAGATGAACTCCGGCGCGCCAAAGCAGAAGCACGTGCTCGACCTGACCCACCAGTTGGCGGTCATGATGCGTGCAGGTATCAACCTTCGCTCGGCCCTTGACGGCATCGCCGACCAGACGACCCATCCGCGGTTCAAGAAGGTCATCCTGAGCCTGAAGAACGACGTCGAGAGCGGCAAGCAGTTCAGCCAGGCGCTGGCCCGGCATCCCAAGCTGTTCGGTGCGCTCTACATCAACATGGTGCGCACCTCGGAAATGTCCGGCTCGTTCGCCGAGATGCTCGACCGCATCGCCGACTACATCGCGCAGGAGATCGAGACGCGCAAGATGGTCATCGGCGCCGCGATCTACCCCGGCATCATCGGCAGCATGGCCTGCGCCGTGACAGTCTTCCTTCTGACCTTCGTTCTCCCGAAGTTCCGCGCCGTGTTCCAAGGTAAAGAGCACGTGCTTCCCTGGGCCACCAAATTCTTGATGGGCCTGTCGGACTTCATGGTCCACAACTGGTACATCGTGATCGCCGCCATCCTGGTCGTCTTCGGCGCGTTCTACGCGTTCATCAAGACTCCCTTCGGCGGCCTCTGGTTCGACAGGATGAAGCTCACCATCCCCGTGCTCAAGGGAATGTTCCGCTCGCTCTACATCAACCGCTCGCTCAAGACCATGGGCCAGCTGGTCAATGCCGGCGTTCCGATGCTCGACACCCTCGCCATCACCGGCGACGTCGCGGGCAACAAGCTCTATGAGTCTCTCTGGGCCGGCGTCTTCTCGAGCGTCAAGCAAGGCAAGAAGATCGCGAGCACGCTCCACAAGAACAAGCTGCTGCCGCAGTCGGTGGTGCAGATGATCTCAGCGGGCGAAGAGTCCGGTAAGCTCGGCGAGGTGCTTGACGAGATCTCGGCCTATTACGGCAAGGCCCTCAAGGACCAGATCAAGGCTGTTACCAGCATGATCGAACCCATCATGATCATTCTTATGGGTACCGTGGTCGGCTTTATCGCCATGGCCATCATCCTGCCCATCTTCAAGATGAGTCAGATCGTGAAGTAACCGATACCTCACCTGCGGTTCCGCACGCTTCCCGGCTGTTCTGAGCGCATGCGCGTTTGGGCCAGCACGCGTCGGGACCGTGGAGTGAGCGGTCAATGGCCTCCCCATCGGTTCTCACCACGTTCGTACGGCCCAAACGCACGCGCCGCCGCGCAGCGCGCGCGTTCACGCTGCTCGAGTGCGCCCTGGCGATGGTCATCCTCGCCGTCGGCGTTCTGGCGCTGATCGAGGCGCAGGGCTACTTCTTCACCGCCAACCAGTTCTCCAGCCGCTCGGCGACCGGCGCCTACCTCGCCAACGAGATCCGCGAGCGCATGCGCCTGCTCCCCAAGCACGACCCCGTCACCGGACTCTACAAGAACAGCGGCGTGCTGGTCGGCTGGGGCGTTGAGACCGGTGAGACCCCCGCCGACTACGACGACGTCGACGACTTCGACGGCGCCACCTTCGGCGACGGCGGCGCGTTTCCCGGCCCCATCGACTCCGTCGGGCGCGTCATCACGCAGACCGACATCAACGGCGTCGTCGAAACCTCCGGCGGCGCCAACGTCTCGCTCCGCGGCTGGCGTCAGCAGGTGATCGTCGACAAGGTCGAGCCCACCAACTACGCCCAGGTCCGCGCTCACGACTACGACAACACCGGCTCGACGCCGATTCTGCAGGTCAACCAGTACGCCCTTCGCGTCACCGTCGTCGTGACCTACCTCGCTCCCGGCCAGAGCCAGCGCGCCGAGATGGCACGCCTGGTCTGGATCGTCCCGTAACAGCTAACGCCCCTCCCCGTCCCCCGCGCTCCTCCCGTCCTCGGAGGCCCCAAGGACACCCATGACGTCCCGCACTTCAAAGCCCGCCGCTCCCCCCCGCAGGAAGAACCGGCTCGACCGGCGCGGCGTCGTCGCCATCCTGGCGATGATGTTCTTGGTCCTCTTCGGCAGCCTCGGCGTCGCGATGGCGATCGCCAGCAAGGGCAACCTCCGCACCGCCTCGACCCACCTGCACGTCATCCGCGCCACCGGCGCGGCGGAGACTGGCCTCACGGTCGGCGCCAAGCGTCTCTCCGAGGCGTCGGCCCGCTTCATCATCTCTTCGAGCGACACCACCGGCTCACTGATGTGGAAGATGTGGTCGGGCACCGCCACCGGCTCTGACACGCGGATGACCGTTCAGAACCCCGTCGGCTTCGTCGAGTCGGGCCTCCCCGCGGGCATTGCGCAAGCCCTTGTGAACTACCACAACGCCGACTCCAACAAGCTCATCTTCCCCGGCGCAGTCAGCACCGCTTCCATCACCGGCGCGCCCACCGGCTCGGACACCAACGTCTACAAGGCGACCAACTGGGTCGTCACGCCCACCGTCGCCATCGACGGCAACGCCACCGACGCCAACGCCAAGCCCGCCGCCTACCAGATCACCTACATCCCCCTGGCCGACGGCAACACGGTCCGCATCGTCTCCACCGGCTACTCGTCGATCTCCTCCGCCGGCACCACCTATGCCTACGGCTCAGACGCGGGCGCTTTGCCCGTCACCCGCACCATCTACCGCGACTACAAGCTCACCAAGCGCCACAAGCACGCCATCGTCAGCCCGACTCGCATCATGATCGGCCGCGGGGTCAACGTCGAGGGCTCGGTCGGCGCTGCGTACACCGACGTCACCGCCACCGGCGGCGACCCGCTGGTGATGAAGAGCGACTTCTACGGGCTCAACCCCGTCCTTGACGCCAAGCTCCGTGACCTGTTCGCTGGAATCGCCGCATATGACGTCGACGGCGACAACCGCCTGCGCGTCAACCACCCTACCGAGTCGCAGGGCATTCCCCCCGGCACCCGTGACTACGACGGCAACGGCTCGGGCGACAACGCCTTCCAGGACGTCACCGGCGACGGCTACATCGATGACTTCGATGTCTTCCTCAAGCACTACGACACCAACGGCGACGGCAAGCTCACCCTCTCGGCCGCGCTAACCGCCGGCACGCCGGCGCAGGGTCAGGCCCCTGAGTTCACCGCCGACGACGACCTGGCGCGCCTGATCGACAGCGGCATGCCCGACCGCAACAAGAACGGCGTCTACGGCTGGCAGGACACCAACGGCAACGGCCGCTGGGACTCAGGCGAGAACCTCAACGACTTCGACGCCGTCACCAGCACCTACCCCGATCGCGTGCTGGGCTGGCGCGACGGCTTCATCGATCGCAAGGACCAGTACGCCAAGGTCCGCGGCCGCCTCTTCTACCGCGCCACGCAATCGGCGTGGGAGACCGGTCAGAGTCACGACTACCAGTCGGTGGTCAATGGCGCCGTCCGCCCGCCCACCGGCGAGACCCCCGGCGCCTTCGGCGTCACAGAGGGCGACATGCCCGACATCACCGTCGCCGACATGAGCTCGGCGACCACCGGCCTGCGCAACGCCGCCAACGGGCAGTCGTTTGACCAGCAGGTCGCGACGCAGCTTGGCATCTCGACCAGTGGGCTCGCCACCTATACCGAGACGCACACCAACACCGTGCCGAAGTACTTCCGCTCGGACCTGCCCAACGCGACGGCCCGCGCGATCACCGGCCAGGACCTGTTCGAGCGCTCTCCGTTCAACAGCCCGTCGTACACCGACTGGTACGTCCGCCCGCGCTACGAGAACATGACCTTCAAGGACGTGCAGATTCCCGCCGGCAACAACGGCCTCTTCATCAACTGCACCTTCGTCGGCGCCACCTACATCCGCACCAACACTTCCAACACCCACACCAACTGGTCGCTCTACGGCAAGATGAACTGGAGCACCTCTTCCAACGCTCCGATCGCCGACACCACGCCGCTCGACAAGAGCGACTTCACCCGGTACACCTCGGGCAACGTTCTCGACGGCCCGGCCAACTACGCCGACTTCCCCGACCCGCCCATCATCAACGGCAGCACCCGCACCGGCGCTGCGCAACACCAAGCTCTACAGCAACAACATCCGCTTCCACAACTGCCTCTTCGTCGGCTCGGTGGTCAGCGACACCCCCAGCGTCTTCACCCCCGTCCGCAACAAGCTGCAGTTCACCGGTTCCACCCGCTTCACCCAGACCCACCCCGACCAGCCCACCAACGCCGCGCTCAACCCCGAAGCCGCCGACGTCGCTGAGATCGCCAAGAGCAGCCTCATGCTGCCGCAGTACTCGGTGGATCTTGGTCAGTTCAACAGCCCGACCGATTCCTTCGCCGGCGGCCCCACGCCGCAGAACATCTCGCTCAAGGGCACCATCATCGCCGGCGTGCTCGACGCCCGCGGCAATACCGACATCGACGGCACGCTGCTGATGACCTTTAAGCCGGTGCTTGGCCAGGCGCCGATGGAGTACAACGGCGCCGCGGCGGGCAACACCGCCAACTTCACCACCACGCTGGGCTACTTCGGCGCCGCCGACGGCGACCCTGAGTCGCTCGACCCTGCCACGCTTCCGACCGTCAACGGCGTGAAGATCGTCGGCTGGGACACCAATGGCGACGGCCTGCCCGATGTCCCCGCCACCAGCCCCCAGCCCAACGGCTCGACGGCGATTCCCTTCTACGGGTACGGCCGCATCAGCGTCCGCTGGAACCCCGACCTGCCGATGCCCAACGGCATCATGCTCCCCGTCTCGGTCGTCCCCGTCTCCGGCTCCTACCACGAAGGCAAGCCATAACGCTCTCCCCTTCCCGGAGGGGAGGGGCAGGGGGTGGGGTTCATTCCGCCGGAAACAACCGTTCGCTCAAGGTCAACCATGCAACGCCGAACCACTCGAACAACCCGCCGCGCCTTCAGCCTCGTTGAGGTGCTGATCGCGCTGGCGATCTCCGCCACGCTCCTCACCGGCGCGCTCGTCGCGTTCGACGCGATGTTCAAGCGGTTCGAGATCATCAGCGACTCGGCGAGCACCAACGTCATCACCCGCACGGTGATGCACCGCATGCTCTCGATGATCCGCACCGGCACCGACTTCGCACCCTACCCAAACGACGTGCTCGACGCGAGCCAGAACCCCGCCGACTACAGCTACATCGAGTTCGTCTCCAAGCGCAACACTTCGAACCAGCCCACCGAGATCACCCGCATCGAGCGCCGCGTCGCCACCACCGTCAACATCGGCAACGAGACGGTCGCCCTCCGCGGCCCGTACGTCTTGTGGGTCACCGTTACGCCCTCGGGCGGCTCGGCCATCGAGCGGCCGCTGCTCGACGGCCTGGTCGATCTGAAGTTCAACCTTCAGTACGAGGCCGGCCCGCGCCTCCGCCGCGCCACGATCGATCTCACCGTCCGCCCCGCCGGCAACACGGTGCAGCAGCGGACCGCCGACGACGTTTACTCGTCGACCACCACCGTCAACGGCCAGACCGTCGACAACCAGATGATGGCGACCGACGCCACCAGCGCCACTATCCGCCTCATCGCGTCGACCTCGCCTCGCGGCGTTGACTGATGCTCGATGTGCCACACCTTCGCCGCGCAGCGGCAAGGTGTGGAGTCAGGCGACAATTTCTGTTTTTCAAGTAACCGCCGGATGCCACAGACTCCTGCCCCGAGGAGTCTGTGCTCGAACCGCGCGTTATCTCCGCAGCCGCTCGACCGCGGCCGGAATCCGCTCGGCAAGCTCAATCGCCAGCATCCCCCCGGTTGCCTTCTTCTCCTTCGCCCACGCGTCACCCGCGCGCCCGTGCACCAGCACGCCAAGGCACGCCATCCTAAACAGCCCACTCGGATCGCCTCCGCCCGCGATGTGCTGGGCGATCAGGCCGCCGATCACGCCGGCCAGGATGTCGCCGGTACCGCCCGTTGCCAGCCAAGGGCCGCCGCTTGCGTTGGTGTATACGTGGGCGCCATCGCTCACCACGGTGCGCTCGCCTTTGAGCACCACCACGCACGCCATCCGGTGCGAAAGCTCGATCGCGATCCTGCCCCGCTCTCGCGCTTCCGTCGGATCACCCTTGACCTTGAACGCGCTCATCAGACGCTTCGCCTCACCCGGATGCGGCGTCACGACCGCCGGCGCTCGCCCGCCGTGATGAGGAGGCAGGGGCATGCGCATCTCCGACAGCGCATTCAGCCCGTCGGCGTCCAGCACAAAGGGCACATCTTGCTGTTCCCACACGTAGCGCACCATCGCGTCAACCCCCGGCCCTCGCCCGAGCCCGGGGCCGACAACGAGCACGTGCGACTCCGAAGCCGCCGTTTTAAGCGATTTCACTCCCACCGGCCCGGAAACTCCGCCGTCGCGACCGACCGCCAGCGCGACGCCGGTCGCCGAAGTGGCGATCCCAAGCACTCGCCCGATCAGCGGCTCGGGCGCCAGCACGCGGCACAGCCCGCACCCGCTTCGCAACGCGCCGAGCGAGGCAAGCGCAGGCGCCCCCAGGTACCGCACGCTCCCGCGACAGCACCCGCCCACGACGCACGCCGTTCCGAATGTGCCCTTGTGCCCGGAGGGCGGACGCGCCTCAAGCCGCCCGAGCTTTCGCACGTTTACGAGGTGTTCCTTGAACATGCAGCAAGCGTAACACGCGCCCGCGTGGAGGCCTTCGCTTACTTCTGGTCGACGACTTCGATCTTCAGTCGTCCGATCAGCGGCGCGGTGGTGACGAGAAAGTTCTGCATCTCCCCCTCGCCCAGTGCGCTCACCGAGAGCAGGATGTGCGCTGCGTCGTACGGCGTGCCGTCGGGCAGCGTCGCGTCGAGGTTCTGCCACGCGAACGAGCCGTCGGGCTGCTCGAGCAGTGCCTGCGTCCACATGTGGTAGCCGAAGATCCGCTTCTGGCCCACGAGCTGGTCGACGTACACAAGGCCCGAGCAGCACCGCGAGGGGATGCCTGCTGCGCGGAGCACCGCCGCCAGCAGCACCGCGTGCTCGGTGCAGTCGCCTGTCTTGGAGCGTGCAACCTCAGAGGCAGTGGCGAACCCCACCGACAGGTCCTTCTCGCTGATGTACGAGTGCACGAACCGCCGCAGCTTCTCCGCGGCGAGGTGGCCTTTTGTGTCACCAAGCTTCGCATCCTTCACCAGCTCCACGATCGCCTCGTCGTCCGCCTTGATCGTCGCCGACGACTCCAGGTGCTTGCTCTTGACGCGCTCAAGGTCAGTTGGCGCGACAGGTTCGACGCCCTTGGCGTCCTGCGTCACAAGCGCGGTGCTGGCGTTCTCGCGCTTGAACGTCTGGCCCGCAGCGCTCGGCAGATCGGGCATCTCGTCCTTGTCCACGCTGACGCGGTAGGTCGCCTGCATCAGGTGGCGCGGGTCGTGCAGCGGCTTGCTGGGCGTCACGGTCGTGCTCATGAGCATCTCCGGCGCATCGAGTTTGCTCATCGCCAGGTCCTTGTCGGCCGCGAGCTGCTCGAGCTTGATGCCGCCCATGTCCGTGACCGACTTGAGCGTCTCACCCTCGGCGTTGACGTACTCCACCTGCTTCACGCCGGGGAACTTGTCGACCACCACTTCCCACTTCACCGCGCGAACGGTCTTGCCGAAGACGTCGATGTTCTCTTCGCCGACGACTTTCCGTGTGATCGTCAGCACGCCCTCGCCCGCGGTGGGGTCGATCGTGGTGACCGTCATCTCCTTCGCGCCCTTGGCGAGCTGCTCCTTCACGTAACGCTCGGAGGCCGCGGGCGTCATCCACGCCGTCTTGGGCAGCTTGCCCTTGGTCTTGGTCACCTGCTCGCCGACGGTCGCGACCGTCTCTGTGCCGTCGTCGGTGAACGTGGTCACCTTCTTCTCTGCCATCGCGCCAGCGCCTGCGAAGTGCTCATCGACACCGGTTTGCCGTCGGCAGTCTCGACGAACGCGGATTGCATCAGCACCTTGATGTTCAGCGGCCCGCGCTTGATCTCCATGTGCATGTCGCTCGACGACGTGATCTTCCCGCCCTCGGTCGTCTCGATGGATTGCAGGTATCCCGCGCGCTGCCCCTGCATCATCAGCACGTACCAGCGCTCGGTTTTCTCAGCTTTCGCGGCCGCGGGAGCAGTCTGAGCCGGCTTCTCTGTTGTTGCAGGCTGCCAGCCAGCCAGTAGAGGCGCAGAAATAGACAGGGAGAGACCCGCCGCAACGCTGAGAATTCGCTTCATAGGCCATTCTACTCGGACGTTGTTCGGACTGTTCTGCACCATTTGCGTCGTTCCTGCGCTCAGTTCTTGCGCTGGTTCAAACTAGATGTCACAACTGCACGCGTTTCGCCCCACACCCCGAAATCAGAACCATCGGATCCGTCAGTGAGGAGACACTGACGCGTGAACCTGACCCGGCTCTGAAAGGCGTGGAACGCCCCAAGCCAACAACCACACCCGACCCAATCGCGGCGGGACACAAGTGGAGCGTTCCAGTGCACAGCCAGCAGTCCATCGAGCGTTTCTTCGAGACCCTGACCACCGGCAACCGTCAGCGCACCGCGCCGTTGTCGATGAGCTCACCGCCTCTGGCTGGACCGCCCAGCGCCTGGTCGCCGACCTCTTCTGGCCGACCTACGAACTGGTCGACCGTCTCCACCGCGAGGACCAGCTCACCACCCTGGCCCACCACACCGCCACCCGCCTCCTCCGCGTCCTGGTCGATCAGAACTCAGCCCGCCTGCAGCAGACAGCCCCCGTCGGCCGCAAGGTCATGGCCTTCTGCGGCCCCGCCGAGGCCGACGAGATGGGCGCCCAGATGGCCGTCGATCTCCTTGAGTCGCAGGGCTTCGATGTCACCTTCTCCGGCGGCGGCATCGCCTCTGACGAGATCCTCGCCCAGGTCAACGACACCAAGCCCGATGTCGTCCTCATGTTCGCCAGCGGTCCCAGCGACCTGCCGGGCATCCGCGCCCTCATCGACACCGTCCGCGAAGTGGGGGCCTGCCCCGATGTGCAGTTCGCCGTCGGTGCCGGTGTCTTCAACCGCGCTGAGGGTCTCGCCGAGGAGATCGGCGCGGACTTGTGGGCCAGCACTCCTCTTGAGATGGTCGAGGTCCTCGTCTCCGAGCCGGCTCGCCGCGCTCCGGCCGACCAGCGCACCGTCGGCAAGAAGATCCGCCGCCGTGCCGCCGCCTGAGCGGCGTTGGGACGGGCTAAGACGCGCAGAAACGGCCGAATCCGCTGTTGACAGGTTCTTCACGGGCCGTCCACCGCGTGTCAAGACTCCGTAAACACCCTCGGCCCCGCTTCGGCGGGGCCGCTTGTGTTCAGGTTTTGTGTGTAAAGATGGGTAAACACACCGATCCCTGCGGATTATGCAGCCAGGTTCGGCTTTCCCCGTACACTTTGGTCAGATGACCCCTCGCGAGGAGCGCAAGCTTGATCCGCCGGGTGCTCGACGGCGACCGTGCCGCGGCGGAAGATCTCGTTCGGGCCCATCAGGGCTCGCTCTATGGGTACATGCTGCGCCTCTCCGGCCGGCCCGATGTGGCCGAGGACGTGGTGCAGGAGGCGTTCGTCCGGGCGCTGTCGAACCTGCACCGCTACGACGAGCGGTTCCGGTTCAGCACCTGGCTGTTCACGATCGCCAAGCGTCTCTACGTCAACGCTCGCCAGCGCCTCGCGCCTTCGTACGACACCGACGCGATGGGCGCCGCCGCCGACCGCGCCTCGTTCGTGCGCGGCGCTGATGATGCAGACGAGGGCAGCTCGCACTTTGCCGCATCTGGTGAACTGCAGCGTGCGCTCGGCTGTTTGAGCGACGAGCAGCGCGAAGCGGTCGTCCTCTTCTATCAGCTTGAGTGGTCGGTCGAGCAGATCGGCGACTACCTCGAGCTTCCCGTCGGCACCGTCAAGAGCCATCTGCACCGCGCCCGCGCGCGTCTGCGCACGACGCTGGAGCAGCAGCCGGCCATCGCCGCCTGGATTCGCGGCGTCAGGGAGGTGCCGGCATGAGCTTGCGCTTCCCTTCAACCGGCCCGGGGGCGGGTGGGGAAGGGGGCGGGGGGCAGCAGAATGTTGAGCGCACGCTGCACGCGATGCGTGGCGACGCTGCCAAGGCTCCGGACCTGACTGCCGGCATTCTCTTGCGGATGGAACAATCACGCCCGTTCGCTGACGCCCGCACGCTGCGGTTGCGCCGTTGGGGGCGGATCGTCGGCGCTTCGACCGCTGTCGGTGTCGCAGTGTGCGTCGGCGTTGTTGTGGCTCAGTGGACGCAGATCGCTCCGGCGATCACGGGCAAGGCGCCCTCCGCTGGTCCGCTCGCGGCCGCGGTCGCCGGTGTGAAGTCCGGCTCTCGCACGATCAAGGACATGCCGACGCGCCTGGCGTCGCTGGTGCGCATCGAGACTGGGCCGCGCACGGATCCTGAGGATGTCGCGGTCGTTCGCGCAGTAACGAAGGAAGTGATTGTGCCGATGGGCGCAGCGCTGCGCGTGACGCCGTCGCTTGAAGCGACCGATGCTGAGGTTGCGCTCGCCGAGCGTCTGCTCTCGAGTGGTCAGCGCGTGATCGATCAGGCCGAGCGGCTCGCGTCGTCGATTCGCGCGGGTGGTGGGGGCAGTGGGGGGCAGGGTGGTCTGCCCGAGAGTGAGACTTTTGCCGACCGGTTCGGTCGTGCCGTCAGCGGCGGTCGTGCGTTCGACGGCGGCCCTCGGTAACTTGGTGCATCGATGATTCCTTTCGTAAACGGCCGCTGCCGCGGCGTTGCCATTCCGGTGTGCGTGCTCGCGTCGCTGCTGTGCGCTCGCGCGGGGTTCGCGCAGCTGCAGCCCGATGAGCCGTTGACGCCGGTGATCGGGCGTCTGCCGCGGAGCACTGCGCTGGTGATCATCTCGCCACGTCCGTCGCATGTGCTTGAGTCGCTCAAGGGTCCGTGGAGAAAGCTTGGGCCTCTTGCTTCGGGCTTGGCCGGCGAGGCGCTGAGCGGCTGGGCTGAGTTTGCGAAGGAACTCGGGTACGGCCCGGGCGAAGGATTCGATGCGCTGACCAGCGGCGGCGTGGCGGTGGTGCTCGGCCCGCCGGAGGGTGGGAAGCCGGGCGAAGTCAATGCCCACCTGAACGTTGACGGCGGGGGCGCGCACGGCGGCGTGAAGGTGAACGCTGACGATGAACCGCACTGGGCGGTGGCGTCGGTGGTGAAGGCTGCGACGGCCGCGAATCTGCGGCAGCGTTTGCGAGCCTCACCGCACGGGGTGGTGGGGGGTGTGCCGGTGCTTTCAGTGGAGGGCGGGCGGTTCGCGCTGGTCTGCCGCGCGCTGACCGACAAGCCGGACGCCGATGAGCTGCTGGTGCTCGCGCCGATGGACGACCGCGGGTACTTCGAGTCGATCGTCGCGGCGGTGGAACCGCCCAAGGTCGCAGAGGGTGCGCCGCCGACGCTCGCGGGCACGCCTGCGTTCGCGCTGGCGCAGCGCACCAAGGCCGACGTGCTGATCCTCGCCGCCGACCGATCCGACCACGCGAACACGACCGATTGGGACCGCGGCTCGGTGATCGGCTGCGCGCTGAGCGAAAAGTCGTGGGTGTTCGATGGCGCATCGGCGAGCGCGCCGGCAAGGCGCGCGACGTCGGTCACTTGCCGCCGGAGGCGAACGCGTGGTTCGACAAGTGGTCGCCGCAGGCCGCGATGATGGTCGTCGGCTCGGGGTTCCGCGAGCTGGTCGAGGCGATCGAGGTTGCGCAGCCAGGCGGTGATGTGCAGCAGCCGGGGGGGGGGGTGGGCGGGCCGCTTGGGCCGATCGCTCGCATCAAGGACGCAGAGGCAGCGGGTCTGTATGTGGGTCCTCCGGCGACAATGGAGGGTGGCAAAGAAGGCGGCGGCGGTGGGAATGGGGGGATGTCAGTGTGGGCGGCGCTGCGGGTGCGAGAGCGTCGCTTGCTGGGGGACCGCGAGCTCGACACGGTGGGGTGCGAGGTTGCTGCACGCCTGGAGAAGGGGTGGCGCGGCGCATTTGGCGGTGGGATGAACGAGCCGCGTGCCGACGGTGTGCCGGTTCCTGATCCGGCGATGTTCGCAGCGTTGCCGCCTGCCGCCGCGCGGGTGACGACAGTGCGCATGGCGCCGGGAGACGTACTGACCGGAAACTCAACGGACGCGAGGCCGGGGATCGTGACGTGGCTGCGCACGCCCGCGCCGGGCGGGGCGAAGGGGCCGGCGGACCCGGACTGGTCGGTTATGGGCGTCGAGCCGGTGAGCGATCTCAACGCCGTAGGCGAGCGTCAGCGTGGGCTTGCGGCGCTGCTGGGTTCCCCTCCGGCGCCCGGTCCGGCACTGGGCAAAGACTGGGTGTGGCGCGGCGTACTGCGGCCGCGCGCGGTGCTGCGGTCGCTTCCGATGCCGATGGGCTTTGCGATGGGCGTCGTGGGAATCGGCTCAGTGGGGGAGGTGCGCTTCGAGACGTGGAACGAAGCCGGCGAAGAGCACACGCGCATCGTCATCGACTGGGACGAGAAAGACGCGAAGCCGTAAGCGTCGAGCGCAGCGTGATCAGCGCCGCGGCGTGCGTGCGCGACTTGACGTCTTCACCTGAGTCCAGCTCGAGGCGAATGACGCGCGAGGCGTGCCATCCCTTGTCGATGAACTCCGCGTCGTATTTCACGCGCGAGCCGTCTTTGAGCACGCGGAACCCCTCGCCTTCGATCCGCGAATAGTGGACGAAAATGTCCTGACCGCTGGGACCGACGATGAAGCCGAACCCTTTCTTGGGGTCAAACCACTTCACCGTCCCCTCCATATCGACAATCCTGTCCGTCCCGTTCGGCATCGTCACGTCCTTCGTCCTCCCCGGACTACGCCGGAAAGGCCGTCAGCTTCAAAGGTCGTCTGCCGCGAACACAGGCAGGTGCCCGCGGATCGCGGGCGCCATGTGCACCATGAGCATACTTACTCCACGGCAAAACTCAACTTCGCCGTGCAAGTAGAAAGCGCTCTCACACATGTGAATTCGATCAGTGTCGATACAAAAAAGCAGCCCACCTCGAAAGGCGGGCTGCAACACGTGTCAACTAGGGGGATCTGGCTACCCGGCGATCAGTCTGTCCGGCCCGCGCCAGCGGGGAGCGGGGCGCCCTGGGTCGTCGCAGCCTGGGTCTGTGCCTCTTCGCGGAGGACGGCCTTGCGGCTGAGCTTGATGCGGCCCTGCTCATCGACCATGATCACTTTGACTTTGATCTGATCGCCGATCTTGACCACGTCGCCGACGCTCTTGACGTAACCGTCGGCGAGCTCGGAGATGTGGCACATGCCGTCGGTGCCGGGGGCGAGCTCGATGAAGGCGCCGAAGTCCTTCATCGACACGACCTTGCCGGTGAAGACGGTGCCGACCTTGATCTCCTCGCACAGCGCCTCGATCTCAGCGCGAGCCTGGGCGATCGTGTTGCCGTCGGGAGCGGAGATAGTGACACTGCCGTCGTCCTCGACGTCGATGCCGACGCCGTACTTCTCCTGCAGGCCGCGGATGGTCTTGCCGCCCGGGCCGATCAGCTTGCCGATCTTCTCGGGGTTGATCATGATCGTCACCAGGCGCGGGGCCAGGGGGCTGATCTCGGCGCGGGGCTTGGAGATGATCTTCTCCATGGTCTCGATGATCTCGAGGCGGCCGGTCTTGGCCTGCTCGAAGATCTTCTCGATCTGGCCGATCACAAGGCCGCGGGCCTTGAGGTCGAGCTGGATGCCGGTGATGCCCTCGCGGGTGCCGGAGACCTTGAAGTCCATGTCGCCGAAGAAGTCCTCTTCACCGATGATGTCGGTGACGAAAACCTCGCGGCCGCCGTCGTCGTCGGTGAAGCGGCCGACGCTGATGCCGGCGCAGGTCGCCTTGATGGGGACGCCCGCGTCCATGAGCGCCAGGCACCCGCCGCAGACGCTGGCCATCGACGAGGAGCCGTTGCTCTCGGTGATGTCGCTGACGACGCGGATGGTGTACGGGAACTCCTCAGCGCTGGGGAGGATCGCCAGCAGCGAACGCTCGGCGAGCGCGCCGTGGCCGATCTCGCGCCGGCCGGGGCCGGTGATGCGCTTCACTTCGCCCGTGCTGAACGGGGGGAAGTTGTAGTGCAGCATGAACTTCTTGCTGTATTCGGGGAGCAGGCCGTCGATGATCTGCTCGTCCTTGCCGGTGCCGAGGGCGACGGAGATGAGGCTCTGCGTCTCGCCGCGCTGGAAGAGCGCCGAGCCATGGGTGCGTGCGAAGACGCCGACCTCGCCGGTGATCGGACGGATCTGCTTGGCGCTGCGGCCGTCGGCGCGGATGCCGCTCTCGGCGATCAGGCGGCGCGTGATCTTCTCTTCCAGACGCTTGAAGGCGTCCTTGCCGAAGAACTTGCGCTGGCGCTGGCGGCGTAGTCCTCATAGGTGCCGGTGGTCTTGACCGCGAAGTGGGCGGCCATCACCTCGTCGCGCAGCTTGTCGACGGCGGCGTTGCGGTCCTGCTTGCCCTTGATCTTGCGGGCCTCGATCATCTTGGCCTCGGCGGCGTTCTTCACCAGCTCGGTGATGTCGGCCGGGGGGAGGTAGAGATCGCCGACGACCTTGGGAACGCCGGCCTTGCCGACGAGCTCATTGATCAGCTCGAGCGTCTGGTTGATGTTGTCCTGGCCGAAGGCGATGGCGTCGAGGACGACCTTCTCGCCCAGCTCGGCGGCGCCGACTTCGATCATGTTCAGGCCGTCCTTGTGGCCGCTGAGCACGAGGTCGAGGTCGGAGAACTCCATCTGCGAGTTGGTCGGGTTGCAGACGTACGTCGGGCCGCTATCGGTGTGGACGCGGGCGACGCGGACGGTTGCGATCGGGCCCTCGAAGGGGACGTCGCTGATCGCCATCGCAGCGGATGCGGCGGTGCCGGCGAGCACGTCGCTGTCGTTCTCACCGTCGTGGCTCATGACGAAGACCTGAAGGTTCAGCTCGTCGTAGTAGCCATCCGGGAAGAGCGGCCGGCAGGGCCGGTCGATCATGCGCATGGTCAGGATTTCTTTTTCGCTGGGCGGGCCTTCGCGCTTCTTGAAGCCGCCGGGGAACTTGCCCGCGGCGGTGAGCTTCTCGCGGTAATCGACGGTGAGCCCGAGGAAGTCGGGGTTTTCGAAGCGCGGCTTGCCGCGGGTGATGGTGGCGAGCACCGTGGTGCCGCCGTAGGTCGCCATGACGGCGCCGTTACAGAGCTTGGCGATCTTGCCGGTCTCGAGGGTGAGCGTGCGCCCCGCGATCTGGCGTGAAACAACAACGTGACCCATGTGGGTTACCTCTTTTTGTGCCGCTGGCTTTACCGCGGGCGTGGGCGGCGTGCTTCGCCCCGCGGGGGCCCTTTCCCCATTCCCGCCCCGTCGCTCCGCCGCTCTTTGCAGCAAAGCAGCGTGTCAGCGAGAGGAGGCGCTGAGGCGCTGGTTTGCTGCGTCAAGACGAAGGCGACCGGTGAGAAAAAGATCGGGCCCGGATGTTCCGTCAAACGCTATCTAACAAGCACGCCCGCGAGCTTTCACTCGCGGGCGTGGGGTTTTTCGATTACTTGCGGAGGCCGAGCTTGGCGATCAGCTCGAGGTACTTCGGCCGGTCGTTGGCGGCGAGGTACTTCAGGAGCCGGTTGCGCTTGGCGGCCATGAGGACCAGCCCGCGGCGGCTGTGAAAGTCCTTCTTATGCTGCTTGAGATGCTCGGCCAGGTCGTTGATGCGCTCGGTGAGGAGGGCGATCTGGACCGGAGCGGAGCCGGTGTCGGAGGCGTTGATCTGGTGGGTCTTGACCAGCTTGGTCTTGTGCTCGGCGGATGAGGGCATTGTGTCTCGAAAGTCCTTTCTGAGTTTCCCCGGCGGGTGTAGCCCGACGAGACCGTCTTGGGTGATGGAATAGCCCACCGCAGGCCGGAAGACGGACCAGCCGGCGGCCCTTAAGGATAGGCGGGGGGAGGGGAAAGGGGAAGGGCGGAAGTCGGAAGGTCGACGAGAAGGGTGGGTGTTTTACCACCGAGACACAGAGAAGATCCCTGCGGGGCGGCAAACGGGTGGCTGGGGGGTAGATCAAGGGGGTCAGGGGGTGGGGCAGGGACCGCACTCTGGGCAGGGGGTCTGATGGGGGAGGCCAACGAGGGGGTACCTGCAGTTTGGACACTGATTGCGGCCTGCGCGACGGCGTACTCGAGAACCGGATCCCAGAAAGAGGATGCCGGTGGCACCAAGAACAAGGGGAGCCGGCCAAAGAAGAAAGCGAAGAGTCCAATACTGCCGTTGGCGGAAGGCGGTGCTGCAGTGGAAGAAGTTCCAGCGTCGCAGCAGTTTGATCTCGCCTGTTCGATGAGTCTGGCCAAGAGGATCGATGAACTGCTCCTCTCGGGCGGCTTGTTGGGCGTCGTCGAAGAGGTCGGAGATGAGATCGACGACCACGCTATTCCTCTGATTACCCGTGGCTTGCAGGCAGATCAGCTCACCAGCCGACACCTTTACGAACCCGCCTTGGACGAACAGAGTCGATACGTGCCAACCGGACCAGATCCAGAGAAATGCCGTGGCGACGCCGCTGGTGATGAGCATCCAGCCGGCGAAGCGGCGCTTGCGGCCCAGCGTGGGGTTGAGCGCTTTCTGAATGCTCATCTGATGCGCCAGCAGTTTACCGCTTCCGACAAGATGCGACGGATGAGGGGCTTTGACCCTTGGCCCTATCCCCCCGAAGGCAAGACGGAGAAGCGGTAGGCTTGGGGGGGATGCTTGGTTGGCGCACGGTGATCCTGCTGCTGGTGCTCGGGGCGATCGTCAACGTCTTGGTGGCGATGGCGTGCGCGCGGTGGGACAGTGCCGTGACATCACGATCGGAACGCTCGGATGACCCAGTTGATCTGCCCGTTGATGCGGACGGCTTTCTTGATGCACCCACCACGCCGAACCAACAGCTTCACCGCCTGACCGAGTTGTCGGCAACGCGAACAACAGTGACGTACATGGGCTGGCACCAGGACGCTCAGTGGAAGACGCTGCTCACGCGGGTGCACGTGCAGGTGCGATTCGGATTTCCCTTCCGCTCGCTGCAGTACGTGGGACGATCATCGCAAGACCCCAAGACCTTGTGCATCGATTCGTGGCGAGAGGAAGGGTGGCGCGGCGGGTTGCCACTGGCGGTGCGTCAGAGGTCGAGGCTTTCGTCCCCGTTCTTCAGCCGAGGCGGCGTCGTGTACTTTCGCCCGGATCTCGAAGGGGTCGTGTACCCGCTTGATCCGATCGGAATCGGCTTCGTCGCCAACACGCTGATCTACGCTGCGATGCTCTGGCTTCCCGTGCTCGCGCTGGACATGGTGAGGCGTCGCCGCAGGCGCTCGCGCGGCCTGTGCGAGCGGTGCAAGTACCCGGTGGGTGCGTCGGCGGTGTGCAGCGAGTGTGGCGCGGCGGTGCGGTAACGCGACGGTGAGGTGTTGAGGCAGTAGTGATCTTCACTGGTTTTCGCCCGGAGGGCACTGCCGTTTGCCACGGGTGACTGAGCGAAGTGAAGGAGCCCGTGGAAGCGAGTCGTCGTCTTCGTCCCCTTCCTGTTCTTCCGGCCCGGCAGGGCCGGCGAACGCTCACGTCGGCCCTGCCGGGTCGAGAGAGTTCAAAGACATATAGAGAACTTGGTTGCCCGCAACCACGGGTTCCCTTGTCTCGCTGCGCTCGTCTGTGGTTACCCGTGGCAAACGGCAGCGCCCTCCGGCGCGGGAGGCAGGGACGCACGACGGCGAACTAGTGTGGTGAGCGGGACCGTGCGTCTGTTCAGCTTTGGCGGCGCAGCACCGCCGCGATCTCATCGAGCTGGGATGAGATCTTGCCCAGAAGGGCCAGATGTGCGTCGCTGCCCGCCGCGGCTTGGTCGGCCGGCGCGGTGACTGCGCGCTGGGGAGCGTGCTGTTGGCGGAGGGCCTCGCGTGCCTCGATGATCCGGTTGCGGAACTCGTGGGCGTCGATGATGCCGGTCAGGTGCATGTCGTGGGCCTGACCGGTGCTGTGCCCGGCGGTCTCAAACTTGAGCGTGGCGAGGTGGAACTTCTTGAGGATCGGGCCCTCGATAAAGGTGACGTCCTGGATGTTCTCGAGCGGGATGGTCTTCTCGACCTGGAAGAGGATGCCCTTGCGGAAGCGGAGCGTCTTGCCGTCGAGGGTGCACGAGAGCTTGTGGAAGTAGTGCCCAGCCCACCACGGACCGACGCCGCAGAACCAGACGATCGCCAGCGGTATGCCGATGATCGTGCAGGCCATGGTGAGCCCGATGGTGACGACGAGGTAGGGACGGTAGAGGGGGTTGAACTTGGCGACGGTGGTAGACGGGCCGACCGCTGGGGTGGTGGTCGTCATGGTTGGGGATGGTATCGTTTGGGGCGAGGGTGGGCGTCGATGGGTTGAATCGTTGCTGGGGTGTGGTGTGCGAAGAGGCTGAACGCGTGGGCGACCTGCTTTGGACCATCGTGGATCTGGCGCTGTCGATCGGCGGCATGTTCTCGCGCGACGAGAAGACCCGCCGCGAGGCGAGGCTGGGGTGCGCGACGACGCTAGGAATCGTCGTGGTCGTTGCGGTCGTGCTGATGTTGATCGTGGCGATGCGGCGGTGATCAGCAGGCCTTGGCGATTGTGGTATTGTTCAGCGGCTGTACCGCTGCCAGTTTCAGCCGAGTGCTTTGAATCCGCATGTCTCCACTCGTGAACAAGCCGTTCCTCGCGTCGATGCGGCTCACTCGCGAGTTGGTGCCTGCGTTCAACGTATACCCGTTTTCGCTCGCGGCCGTAGCGGGACTGGAGACGATCGAATTTCATCCCAGGGTGACGTTCTTCGTCGGCGAGAACGGCTCAGGGAAATCGACGCTGATGGAGGCGATCGCCGTGGCCCTGGGGCTGAACCCTGAGGGAGGAAGCAAGAACTTCAACTTCGCAACGAGAGCATCGCACTCGCAGCTCAGCGAGTTTCTTGTGCTCAAGCGGTCGCTGCGCAAGCCGCGGAACCTGTGGTTCCTACGGGCGGAGAGCTTCTTCAACGTGGCGTCGGAGATCGAGCGGCTGGATGCGGAGGGAGGTGGTCCAAGGATCATCGACGCGTACGGTGGAAAGTCGCTGCACGAGCAGTCGCACGGTGAGTCGTTCTTCGCGCTGTTCCGCAATCGGTTCGGCGGGCAAGGGTTGTACTTGCTGGACGAGCCCGAGGCCGCGCTCTCCCCGATGCGGCAACTCGGATTCCTGTCGATGCTGCACGATCTTGTTCGCGAGGGCTCGCAGTTCATCATCGCGACGCATTCGCCGATCATGATGGCGTACCCGGATGCGTGGATCTATTCGATCGGCGGCGCCGCTGTCTCGCGCGTGCCTTATGAAGAGACAGAGCACTACCAGGTGACGCGGGATTTTCTCGATCACCCTGCCCGGTCACTGAAGGTGTTGTTGGATCGGCCCGCGATCGACGAGGGTGGCCTTTGGGCGACGTCTTGAAGTGTGGTGTGCAACTCGAGGCCAATTGAAAAAGCCCCGGATTGCTCCGGAGCTTTCTATGTGTTGAAAGGATGCGAGCGTCCCGATTCAGCGGCGGCGGCGGCGGCGGCGCAGCGAAGCGACGCCACCGAGGCCGAGCATCGCGGCCGCGGCCGGGGTGGGGACGGGGTGGACGCTGGTCAGATACATGGCCTCGCCAGCCCCTCCATTGGTGGTGAATGTGTAGGGACCAAAGCCGATCGGCCCGCCGTTGACGAAGACGTTGAAGTCGCTGTAGGTGCTGGGATCGGTGTAGTCGAAGGTGCCCCAGACGCCGCTGTTGACCTGCGGCTGGCCGACCCATTCGATCATCGGGTTGATCGGCAGGTTGGTGTACATGTACATGCCGATGAAATCGCCGGTCGTCCACGTGCCGTTGCCGGACGCGGCGCCGGTGACCGTGAGGGTCATGTTGGAGACGCCCAGGGCGGGCAGCGGGATGGGGCCTGACGACGAGGGGCCGCCGGGGTTGTTGAACGCGTTGAAGAAGTTCAGGTCGAGGTCGAACGTCGCGACGGCCGTCGCGCCGTTTGGCCCTGACCAGTTGGCCTCGAAGGTCTGAACAGCGGCGTTCAGCGAAGCGGCGGCGGACACGAGCGCAGCGGCGGCGCAGACGGTGGAAACGGCATAACGCATGTGGGTCTCTCTCTCCTCATGGGCGGTCTCCGCTCGCCACGTGACGGCGGGGTGCCAGTGGGTCGAGTGTATCTGTTGAGTGTGCGAGTGCCATTGACCCAGATAAAGGTCTGATGAGTTTCAGGGTTGCTCCTGAGTCGCAGTGCTTGCGCTGCGGCAAAACGAAAAAGCCCCGGAGTGCTCTCCGGGGCGTGGGCGTGTTGAGTTGATGCGAACGTGTTCACTCAGCGACGACGTCGACGCACGGACGCGAGGCCGCCGAGACCGAGCACCGCCGCGGCGCCCGGGGTGGGAGTGGCGACGTTGAGCACGATCGTCCACTGCGAGTTGGTGTTCAGGCCCTGCAGGTTGACGGAAAAGCTGTCGGCGGTCCACGAGACGCGGCTGGCATCGAAGCCAACCCAGTTGGTGGCGGGGTCGACCGTCACGCCTGTGATGGCGGGGAGGTTGTTGGTCAGGTCGGACCAGATGATCCCGTTGAAGTCGGAGGGAGTGAAGAACCCGCCGTCGTACTGGAAGTGGATGATGCACTGCGAGTCGGTCAGGTCGACAGTGCCGGTGCCGAGCACGCCGGCGACCTCGACGCTGGAGGTCACCGTGTAGTTGGCGGCTCCCTCGTAGACCGTGGATGAATCGGGGAAGTAGTACGCGTAGTTGAGCGTGGCGCCCATCATGCCCTGACCGAAGGCGGTCGACATGGGGGCGAGCGCGCAGCACAGCACGACGGCGGACGACAACTTGTTCATGAGGGCCTCTCTCTCCATCCGGTTGTCCTCCGCGGGTTTCGTCGAGGCATCAGCCGTGACGACGGGAGGGATTCGCCGCGGCTTTCGCCGAGGCGTACAGGAGCATACCGCATGTTCATGAGCACGCAAGCGGGTGTCCGGCTGCCGTTGAGAAATAAGGAGAGCGGCTGTCGTTCAGAGAGAGAAGGATAAAGTCATGGCCTCCGATGGCATGCAGCGGGTGCATGAAAAAGCCCCGGACCGCTCCGGGGCTCGGTTTTGTTGTGTCCACGCAGATGCGCCGGATTAGCGGCGGCGACGGCGGAGCGTTGCGAGGCCGCCGAGGCCGAGCACCGCGGTCGCGGCGGGGGCCGGCACGGGGTGAACGCTGGTCAGGTAGAGCGTCTCGCCGCCGCTGGCGGTGAGCTCGTAATACCACGTGCCATTCGGCGAACCGCTGACACTGCTGAAGACGTTGAAATCGTGCAAGCCGCTGCCGTCATAGACGCCCCAGATGCTCGAGTCGCCCTGCGGCTGGCCGACCCATTCGATGGTCGGGTCGATCAGAACGTTGGTGTACATGACCATGCCGCTCAGGTCGGCGTCGGTCCACGTGCCGTTGCCGCTGGATGCGCCGGCGATGGTGAGGGAGAAATTGGAAACGCCGAGGCTGGCGAAGGAGTGAATGGAGTTTCCGCCGAAGAAGCCGTTGGAGACCGCGTTGAACGTCGGAAGGTCGAGGTCGAACGTGGCGACCGCCGTCGCGCCGGTGCTTTGGTTGGACCAGTTGGCCTCAAGCGAGATCGTCTGGGCGTTGAGGGAGGCCGCGGCGGACATGACAAGGCCGGCGGCACAAACGGCAGAAATGTGATAACGCATTCTCTCTCTCCTGATGCTCGCTCGCGGCCTGGGCCCATTTCGGGCAACGCACCATGGCGGCGAACGGCTTGCGGCAGAAAATAGCCGAAGAGTGAAGTACCTGCAAGCGTTCTAGTGCAAACCTGGGAATAAGTCGCGGGTGTGTGTGCTCTGTAGGCGCAGATGTGAAGATGGGTAAGCCAAGTGAGGGCTCGGCTGTTTGTGGAGGTCGTCAGCCGGTATTCACTCGCCGCGCACAATAAAAAGGGCTCCGAATGGAGCCCTTTGCGGTCTGAACTTCTAGGTATTGCGATCAGCGCGAACCGGTCAGCGTTGCCTCGCGGTCGCGGTCGGCACGCTCGGCCTTCTTGCGCATGCTCTCATCGAGGATGCGTTTGCGGAGGCGGACGATCTTGGGCGTGATTTCGACCAGCTCGTCGTCCTCGATGTACTCCAGGGCGGCTTCGAGGCTGAGCTTGCGCGAGCCCTTGAGCACGACCGTCGCTTCCTTGCTCGCCACGCGGAAGTTGGTGAGCTGTTTGAGGCGGGTGATGTGGAACGGCAGGTCGTTGTCGCGGTTGTGCTCGCCGATGATCTGGCCGGGGTAGACCTTTTCACCGGGCATGACGAGCAGGATGCCGCGGTCGGCGGCGAGCTCGCACGCGTAGGTCGTGACTTCACCGCCTTCGGTCGCGATGAGGACGCCGTTCTGGCGGTGGGGGGTCTCGCCGATCGCCGGGGAGTACTTGAGGAACGAGGAGTGCATGACGCCCTCGCCCTGGGTGGCGGTGAGGACGCGCGAGCGCAGGCCGATGATCCCCTTGGCGGGGATTTCGAACGTGAGCTGCGTCACCGAGTCGGACCGGTTGTCCATGTTCTTCAGCTCGGCCTTGCGGGCGCCGACGAGTTCCATGACCGAACCGACCGATTGCGGCGGGACGTCGATGACCAGCAGCTCGACCGGCTCGTGCACCACGCCGTCGACCTCGCGGGTGATGACCTCGGGCTTGCCGACGCTGAGCTCGAAGCCCTCGCGGCGCATCGTCTCGATGAGGATGCCCAGGTGGAGCAGGCCGCGGCCGGAGACCGCGAACTCGTCGCCCGAGCGGCCCGGCGCGATGCGCATGGCGACGTTGGTCTGGGCCTCGCGCTCGAGGCGCTCGCGGATCTGGCGGCTGGTGACCTTGTCACCGTCCTGCCCGCCGAACGGAGAGTCGTTGACGCGGAAGACCATGGTGATGGTCGGCTCGTCGACGGTCACGGGCTTCATGACCGAGATGTGCTCGGGGTGGCAGATGGTGTCGCCGATCTCGACCGACTCGAGGCCGACGATGGCGCAGAGGTCGCCGGCGTGGACCTCATCGGTCTCGACGCGGCCGAGGCCCTGGAAGCGGTAGAGCTTGCCGACGCGGCTGTTGACCTTCTTGCCTTCGGAGCCGTCACGCGTCTGGCGGATGCTGGTGACCTGCTGGCCGACGGAGATCGAGCCGGAAGCGACGCGCCCGATGCCGATGCGGCCGACGTAATCGTTGTAGTCGAGCGTGGTGACCTGCATCTGCAGCGGCTTGTTGGGGTCGTCCTGGGGCGGCGGGACCTTGGAGACGATCGCCTCGAAGACGGGGCGGAGGTTGCCGCCGGTCTTCTCGCCTGCCGCGGCGGCCATGGCTTCTTCGGGCGAGTTGTACGCCCAGCCTTCGCGAGCGGAGCCGTAGACGATGGGGAAGTCGAGGGCGAGTTCCTCAGCGCCGAGGTCGACCATCAGGTTGAAGACCTCGTGGAGAACCCACTCAGGGCGAGCGCCGGGACGATCGCACTTGTTGACGACGACGACGGGCTGCAGGCCGGCCTCGAGGGCCTTGCTGAGCACGAAGCGGGTCTGGGGCATCGGTCCGTCGAAGGCGTCGACGACCAGGAGACAGCCGTCGGCCATGCGGAGGACGCGCTCGACCTCGCCGCCGAAATCGCTGTGGCCCGGGGTGTCGATGATGTTGATCAGGAAGGGCTCAGTCTGGCCCTCAGGCACGTACTGCACGGCGCAGTTCTTGGAGAAGATGGTGATGCCGCGCTCGCGTTCGAGCGGGTTGCTGTCCATGATCAGGCCGTGCTGGCCGCCCTGGAGCTTCTCAAGCTCACCGGAGCGGAACTGGCCGCTCTGGAAGAGGAGCTTGTCGACGAGGCTGGTCTTGCCATGGTCGACGTGTGCGATGATGGCGACGTTGCGGATACGGGCTGGGGGGAAAGTAGACATGGTCAAATTGCCAAAGGTCAAAGGGCCAAACGGCCAAATTCGGAGCGGTGTGAAGGGGGATAGAGGGTGGCTCGGGGTTGCCCGTCCACGCGTAGGAGAGGGGGTAGGGTTTGTTCTAGGCCTTAGGGGTGGCCGCGAGTGATGGGAGTCTAGACGCGAAAGGTGCGGAGTTCACCTGTTGAACGGTGGACGTTCGGCGAAGATGGGGCGTCTGTCTACGCTTGGTCCGTGCCGTGGCCGTGGGTGCTGGTTTCGTTGTCGGTGGGGTTGCTGATCGGCGCGGCCGTGGCGCGGGTAATGTACAAGCGCCAGTCGGCCCGCGTGCGCGTGGCGGAGGACCGTGCGCGCCAGGCGGAACGGTTGGCTGAGCTTGGAGCGATGACGGGTGGGCTGGCGCACGAGATCAAGAACCCGCTTTCGACGATCGGGCTCAATGCGCAACTGATCGCCGAGGGCGTGTCGGAGTTGAAGGGCGGGGTTGAGGACGAAGACGTCAAGCGGCGGTTGGTGAATCGGGTTGGGGCGCTGCGGCGTGAGACGGAGCGGCTGCGGGGGATCCTGCAAGACTTTCTCGAGTACGCGGGTTCGGTGCGGCTGGAGAAGCGGCCGGTGGACTTGGCGGATGTGACGGTTGAGCTTGTCGATTTTCTAACGCCGGAGGCCGAGCGCGCAGGTGTGCGACTTCGCGCTGACGTGGAGTCGGGGCGGAAGATTGTGGCGAGCGTCGATGTTCGTCTGCTCAAGCAGGCGCTGCTCAATCTGTTGCTCAATGCGATCCAGGCGGTGGGCGGACCGGTGCCGGCGGGCGGCGCAGCACCTGGGGTGAAGGGCGATGTGATCGTGCGTGCACGCGCGGAGGTTGTGCGCGAGCCGGGGGCGAAGCGCGGCGAGGAGCCGAAGCGCATCGCGACGCTGAGTGTGATCGATACGGGGCCGGGGATCGCTCCTGAGACGCTGGCGCGGATCTTTCAGCCGTACTTCACCACCAAGAGTGGAGGCACGGGGCTTGGGTTGCCGACGGCGCGGCGGCTCATCGAGGAGCACGGCGGCACACTGGCGGTGCACAGCGAGGTGGGGAAGGGAACGACCTTTACGGTGACGCTGCCTCTGGCTGAGGGTGGAGTGAGCGCGGAGGATCGGCGGGCGTGAGCATCGCGGGCGTTCAGCCTGATGGGATTACCGAAGAGGCAGCGGCGATCGCGATGCATCGCCGCCGCGATATGCCTCGCGATCTGAAGTACGTGCTGCGTGACGGGTGCGCGTGGGCGGGGATGGTGGGATTTGGTGAATCGCTGTTTCAGCCGATGGTGCTGGCGCTTGCGCTCGGTGAGCAGGCGGGGCAGCTTGCGGCGTTTGTGCCGGCGTTCGTCGGAGCGACATGCCAGCTGTGCACGCCGTGGGTCGTGCAGAAATTGGGGAGCCACAAGCGAGTCGTGCTGGCGGGCAGCCTGCTGCAGGTGGTGAGCCTGGTGGTGATGGCGGTTCTGTGCGGCGCTGGAGCGTTTGGGTATGGGAACGTCGTGGTTCCGATGTGGGTCGTGCTCGGCGTGCTGAGCGTGTACCAGTTCGGCGGGTTCTCGGCGGCGTCGGCATGGGCGACGTGGATGGGGACGATCGTTCCGGCGCGGATCCGCGGCGGGTATTTCTCGATGCGCACGCGGTGGCTTTACCTCGCGCAGCTGCTGTCGCTGATCAGCGCGAGCGGGCTGCTGGCGTGGGCGGGCGGCGGAGAGAAGACCGGCGCGGGCGTGCTGTGGGGGTTCGCCGCGTCGATGGTGATCGCATCGATGTTCCGCACGGGGTCGACCGTGTGCGAATATCGCACGACTGAGCCTGTGCCCGTGCCGCGGGGGCATCGGCGCGTGGGGTTGCGCGAGGCGTTCTGGAAGCTGTCGCATGGACCGAGCGCTGGCTTGGTGGGCTGTTATTTCCTGATGGCGATGGCGCAGTCGATCGCGACGCCGTCGCTGGTGCCGATGGTAATGGGGCCGCTGCACCAGCCGGCGAAGGCCGCGACGCTTGTGGCGGGAGCGATGATGCTGGGTCGGATCGGCGGGTACTTCCTGCTGCCGCGGCTGCTGAAACGGTGGGGTGCGCCGCGGACGCTGCGCGCGGCGGGGATCGCGCTGGTGCCGTTGTTCCTGATCCCCGCGGTCATGCCGAACCTTCCCGCGGTGCTGGTGATGCACATGCTGGCGGGAGTGGTGTACGCGTGCTGGGAGATGTCGACGTGGCTGCTGGTGCTGGATCAGACGCCGCAGGGTGAGCGGACGAGCTACATGGGGCTGCTCTACTTCGGCACGTGGCTGGCGTCATACGTCGGCGGGTCGCTCGGCGGGCAGGTGCTGAGCGGCTTCCGGATCGCGGAAGTCGTGCCCGCGGCGTATGAACTCAACGGATACCGCACGGTGTTCGTGCTCTCGTGCATCGCTCGCGCGGGGATGGTTGTGCCGCTGCTGTTATGGGTGCGGCGTGCGGAACGTCACCGCGTCAATGCCGCGACGAATGCGCCGTCGCGGTGAGCGGTGGGGGGCTCGGCGAGGGGGAGCGTGATCACACCGCCCTTGCCGTTCTCTTGCCGCAGCGTGAGTCCCAGCGTTGAGGCTGCCCAAGTCACTTGCTCGCCGTTCTCGCGCGGGTCGAGGGAGCATGTGGCGTAGACGATCGTGCCGCCGGTTGGCGCCAGCCATCCTGCAGCCTGCGTGATGATCTTGCGTTGAACTTCGACAAGGCCCTCGATCGCTTCGCGCGTGAAGCGGTGGCGAGCTTCGGGGCGGCGAGCGAGGACGCCCGTATTGCTGCAGGGGACGTCGAGGAGGATGAAGTCGAACGGGCCGTCGGCGTCGACGAGCGCCTGCACCTCGGCCGGGCGGACGACGCGTACCTGCGGCGAGCCGTGAAAGAGGGCTGCGAGCGTGGCGAGGCGGTGATCGTCTGTGTCGGTGGCGACGATCTTGGCTTCGGGGAACATGGCCGCGAGTTGGCGCGTCTTGGTGCCGAGACCGGCGCATAGGTCGAGGATGCGGGTTGGCTTCAAGCCCAGGCCGGCCGCGTAGCGCAGTGTGTGCGAGGACGCCGGGTCCTGCGCCCAGATATCGGGGCGGCGCGTCAGCAGTCGGGCGAGCTCGGTGCGCGGGCCCGTGTACACGACGTGGCCCTGCTCGTCATGCGGCTGCAGGTGCTCGGTGTTGTCGAGAGGCAGCTTCGCGTGTGCGACGTTGATGATCGTCGGCGCGTTGGCGAGGGCGGCGAAGCCGATATTGATCGCGGCCTCTTCGCCGATCGAGTCGCGGAGCATCGAGTAGAGCGCGAGCGGTAAGCCGAGCGCAACGGCGGTGCGTTTATCGTCCTCTTCCGGGAGCAAGTCTTCGGTGAGCGGACGGGCGGTCGTGCTCGTGAGCGGGATGAGGTTGCGCGCGCTCTTCCAGTCGGCGGGAAGCGGCACGGTGGTGGGTTCGGGTCCGGCGGCTTCGCTCAGGCGGTGGAGCACGGCGTTGACGAAACCGGCTGCGCCGCCGTTGACGTTGAGTTTGGTCCACTGCACGGCGTGATTCACGGCGGCGTGTGCGGGGATGCGGTCGAGCAGGATGATCTGGGCGGCGCCGGCGAGCATGGCGGCGCGGACCGGGGCGTCGATCGACGCGAGCGGCTTGCGGGCCTTCTTGGCGATCAGGCGCTCAAGGGTGATCCAGCGGCGGGCGACGGCGTCGGCGATGGCGTGGGCCAGCGCGGCGTCGCGCGGGTCGGCCGAGACGGGCAGATCGGGCCCGCCAAGATCGAGGCGCGGGAAGCGGCGGACCTGACGCGCGAGGTGCGAAAAGACGGCGTCGCGAGCCTGATCGCCGGTGGGGACGTTCCAGTCGGCGGCAGGTGCCGCCCCCAGGTCGTCGCGCGTAAGGCGGTTGGTGGGAACGGGCTTGGGCCGGCGGCCGCGGGGAGGCGGGGCCTTCTTTCCGCCCTGTTTGCCGGGACGCTGGTCGCGTGGTCCGGGCGCACCGCCGCGGGTGTCATCGGTCTTGTACGATTGGTCCGAACGGCGCGATGGCTTTCCCGGCTTAGTCACGCGTCAGTTTAGACCGCGATCTCCTGCGTCCCTCTCCGCCTTGGTCGAACCGCTTGTCGAACACGCTTCCCAAACTCGTTTCGACCGACGTGCCGCACCCGCGGCAGCGGGGGCTGCTTGCGGGGATGCGGATCCGCAAGAAGCTGATGTTCCTGCACACGTTTTTCTCGCTGTTGCTGGCGACGATCCTGGTGGTGGCGCTGCGTCCGGCAGTGGGGCGGATCGTGCAGGAGGCCGAAGAGCATGAGGCGCGGCTGGTGATGAGCGTGCTGGCGTCGAAGCTGAAGGTGATGTCGGGGCGCCCCTCACCCCTCCCCGCGGGTGAGGGGGGGATGGGTGAGTCGCCGCTGGAAGAGCTTCGGCGCGGTTTGCCTTCGGACGTTGAACTTGCGGCGGGTGGGGCGGCGTTGCTGCAGATCGAAGAGGCTGCGGCCAAGCGCGCACACGTGGCGCCGGGAGAGCCGGTGGCGATGCTCACGCCGGGCCGGCCGCCGACGGTGGTGGTCTACGACCAGCGGGCCGACACCTACTACAGCGCGACGGTGCTGATGGCCGCGGCGCGGCGGGCGGTGATCTGGATGTACGTGTTCCTGGTCGGTGCGCTGCTTGGGGTGTATGCGACGATTGCGCTGGCGCTTGAGATCCTGGTGCTGCCGCGGCACGTCTATTCGCCGATCCGCGCGATGCTCGCGGCCGACGACGCGGTGCGCGAGAATCGGCGCCGCGACGAGCTGATCCCCGCGGCACAGATCCCCGCCGATGAGCTGGGGCAGATCATGCGGTCGCGCAACGACACGGTGCGGGCGATGCGCGACAACGAGCGCCGGGCCAACGAGGCGTTGGCGGAGATCGAGCGCGTCGCGGCCGATCTGCAGCGCAAGAACACGCTGATCGAGGCGGCGCAGCGCAACTTGGCTGACGCCGACCGTCTGGCGAGCCTTGGCGTGCTCTCGGCGGGTCTGGCGCATGAGATCAACACGCCGCTTGCGGTGGTGAAGGGGCTGGCGGAGAAACTGGTGAAGGAGCCCTATCGCCGGCTGGAAGCCGACGAGGCCGGCCTGCTGCTGCGGGTGGTGGGACGGCTGGAGCGGCTCAGCGAGAGCTTGCTCGACTTCGCCCGCGTGCGACCGCCGACGACACGGCCGACGGAACTCAAGCCTCTCGTCGACGAAGCGTGGACGCTGGTGAGCCTCGACCGCGAGGCCAAGCGAGGCGGAGTTGAGTTCGCAAACCGCGTAGCGCCCGGGCTGGTGGTGCCGTGCGACGGCGACCGGATGGTGCAGGTCTTCGTCAACCTGCTGCGAAACGCGGTGGATGCTTCGACCGGGTCGGGCGCATCGGCCAACGGATCCACGCCGCGCTTGGAGGTGCGGTCTGCGGTGATCGACCGAGCAGGTGAGCGGTGGGCGAGCCTGGTGATCAGCGACTCAGGTCCGGGCATCGCGCCCGAAATTCTCGGCCGCCTGTTCGAGCCGTTCGCCTCGACTCGGCTCGATAGCCGCGGCACCGGCCTGGGGCTGGCGGTGTCGCTGGGGATCGTGCGCGAGCACGGCGGGGCGCTGGTGGGGCGCAACCGCCCGGCCGCAGCCGGGGAAGACTCGCATATCACGCAGCGCGGGGCGGAATTTGAGATACTCTTGCCGCTCGTGTCCGCGAGCAGCAATCAGACCGTTCCGGTTCCGGCAACCTCACACGCATGAACGACAGGCCCACAGCCAACCCGCCCGCCCACTCCGAGGTTTCTGAGCCTCAGCCGGCTCCCGCGCTCTCGATCGTCTCGATGGACGACGACGAGGATTTCCGGCAGTACATCGCCGGCGTGCTGCGCCAGCAAGGGCACGACGTGCGCAGCGGTCGGCACGGCGGAGGAGTTCTTCGCCGCCTGCGAGAGCCGCCTGCCCGACGCCGTGCTGCTGGACATGAAAATCGGGCGCATCAGCGGCGAGGACGTGCTCGTCGAGATCCGCAAGCGGTGGCCCAAGCTGTGCGTCATCGTCGTCACCGGCTATCCCACGATGGACTCGATGCGTCAGACGTTTAAGCAGGACGTTTTCGACTATCTCGCCAAGCCGTTCTCCGTCGACGAGCTGTCGCGTGTGCTCGCGCAGGCTGCGGCGGCGCTCGGGCTGGGCCAGCGCCCTCAGGACCGCCTCCGTGTGGAGCTTGGACGGCAGATCCGCATGGCGCGGACGCAACGCTCGTGGACGCTTAAGGATCTTTCCGACGCGTGCGACCTGTCGGTGAGCCAGATCAGTTCGATCGAACGCGGCGCCCACCTGCCGAGCCTTGAGAGCCTGCTGGCGATCGCCGCGGCGCTTGAGACCCCCCCGAGCGTGTGGTTCGACGCGTCGGGTTTCTGAACGCACCTTTAGGTTGGCGGCGCGAGACGCGCGGCCGATTGCACGCAACAATCGTGCGTGACGCGGAGCAACGCTACAACCGGGATCGGTCAGCGCAAGGGCGTGCTTGTCACGGCGTTCGAGCCGTCGGGCGATGACCACGCGTCGGTGCTGATCGCCGAGTTGCGCAGGCGGCACCCGTCGCTGCCGGTCTACGCCTGGGGCGGGCCGAAGATGGCCGCGGCGGGCGCGACGCTTGTGCAGGAGACGACCAAGGACGCGGTGATGGGCGTCCCCGGGCCGCAGAAAATCATCGACCACGTGCGGATCAACCGCCGCATCGACGAGTGGCTGGACCGCAATCCGGTGGCGGTGCACGTGCCGGTCGACTCGCCGGACGCGAACTTCTCGATCGCGGCCATGACCAAGGGACGCGGCACGCGCAGTCGCCCACCTGGTGGCGCCGCAGGTGTGGGCGTGGCGCGGGCACCGCATCAAGAAACTCCGCCGCCTCACCGACATGGTGATGTGCGTGTTGCCGTTCGAGGAGGCGTGGTTCCGCAACCGCGGCGTGCCGGCGACGTTCGTCGGGCACCCATTGTTCGAGCGCCCGCTCGACCTGCCGGCGCTCGACGCGGTGACGTCGTCATGGCCCGAAGGGACGCCGAAGATCGCGCTGATGCCCGGCTCACGCCCCGGCGAGATCGCCAAGTGCTTCCCGCTGATTCTCGACGCGTTCCGGCGGATCAAGGGCGACCTGCCCGAAGCGGTGGGGGTAGTGCCGGTGACGCATCCGGCCGTGCAAGAGACGCTGCGGCGCATCGCCAGCGAACACGGCGGGTGGATCGACGGCATGCACGTAGTCGTGGGGAACACCGACGCCGCGATCCGCTGGTGCGACTGCGCGCTGGTCGCCAGCGGCACGGTGACGCTGCAGATCGCCAAACAGCTCAAGCCGATGGTGGTCTTCTACCGCTTCGGCAAGCACCTGAAGGTGCCGTATGCGCTGTTGCGGTCGCGCATCTTCAAGACCAAGTTCTTCACGCTGCCGAACCTGATCGCCAACGACCGGGTGGTGACGGAGCTGATGCCCTACTTCGAGAGCAACGGCAACGAGCTTGCGGCAAACGTCTACCGGCTGCTTCGTCAGCCGGGATGCGCGGAGCAGCAGCGATCGGCCCTCGCGGGCGTTGTCGCGCAGTTCGACGGTCGCCGCACCGGTCCGCTCGCGGCGGACATCGTCGAGCGGCTCGCAGGGATTGCGTAAATATAAATAACATGGTTCATGTAAGTAAGAGCCAAGGGCCGTAAGGCAGCACGGCTGCTCGGTGGTTGCTGTGCAATCGAGGCTCATCGCGCCGGCCCCTTACAGGGCGCGGCTCTTATCGCGGCCTCGCCTGTTTATTCGACCACCGCTCCTCGTGCCGGCGTGAACAGCCCCACCCCGCACCACGCGTTGCCGATACGGTCGGGGATCGCTACGCCGCCGACGACCGGCAGCGATGCCAGCAGACCCTTGTCGGCGCAGCGCGAAGCGATCTCTTTGATGTCGTGTCTGGCGACGTTCTCGTTTGCGCAGAAGAGTACCATCATCGCGCCCGCGTGCACGATGTCCGGATCGTCGCGCAGCTTGCGCAGGTCCGTCGAGACGCCGCGGAGAAAGGATGAGCCATAGCCGAAAGGGCCGGGCACGCCATCGACGTAGGTGAACTGGCCGGCAGTCTTCACCTCGAGCCAGAAAACCTCGTCGACGCCCGCGGCGGTGCCGTCGTGCAGCGGCGCTTCGGCAAGGGCCTGCGTCTCAAAGAGCGTGCCTGACATCTTCTTCTTGACGCCCTCGTGCTTCTTTGCTTCGGCCAAGCGGTCGGCAAGACGCAAGCCCGCGTGCGGCGTGACGACGACGTCGCAGCGGTTGCGCTGGCTCTCATCGGGCAGCGCGCGGCGGCGTCCCTTCTTGGCGACCCATTCGCCGGGGTAGGGCTGTTCGCGCAAGGCGCCGAAGCCCTCAGTGCGAAGGCTGTCGGCGATCAGTGACTGCAGCCGGACCTCGGAGAAGCTCTCGATGCCGAAGGGGGACTGTTCGACCGTGCGTGCTCGCTCGGCCGCGGCCAGGCCCTTGCAGACGGCTTCAACGATGGCGCGGGGGTCCCACACGCCGAACACTAGCCGATCGCGCGGGTTTTCGGCTCAAATGCCGCACCCCACGTCGATTCCGGCGTACGGATCGAACCGAAGAAGGGGGCGAACCGTGGACGCTCATCGAATCAAACCAGTGATCATTTGTGCGGGCGTCGTTGTGGCGGCGATCGGCGGCTTTGCGGTACTCAACCGGCCGCATCAGGCCGCGGCGGGGCAGCGCTGGTCGACCGAGCGGTTGTCGGAGCAGGTTGACGTTCGTCCTATTCACATGGCAAGCCTGACTGATGCCGGCGTGCAAGTCCTCGCAACGGGCCGAAACTGCGCATCGCGATGGGCCAAGCTCCGCATGCCCGGCGGCACCATTTCCAATGTGTATCTCGATCAGGAGGACCGGATCGACACCGTCATCGGTGACATCGACCCGCGCGGTACGTGGAACGACGTGATCCTCGTCCCGGAATTGCCGTAACCCTAGTGGCCGAGGTAGGCCTTCTTGATCGCGTCGCTCTTGGCGAGCTCAGCCGCGGGACCGCTGGTGGCGACTGAGCCGGTCTCAAGGACGACGGCGTCGTGCGCGACTTGAAGTGCCATGTGGGCGTTCTGCTCAACGAGCAGGATACTGACACCCTGCTGATTGATCTCGCGGATGATCTTGAAGATCGTCTGCACAAGCTGCGGGGCGAGGCCGAGGGATGGCTCGTCGAGCAGGAGGAGCTTGGGGCGGGCGAGCAACGCGCGGCCGATCGCGAGCATCTGCTGCTCGCCGCCGCTAAGGGTGCCGGCATTCTGCTTCAGGCGTTCCTTCACGCGAGGGAAGAGCTCGAAGACGCGCTGGCGGTCCTTCTCGATTTCGGCGTGGTCGTTGCGGGTGAACGCTCCGAGCGAGAGGTTCTCCTCGACGGTCATGTTGGCGAAGATGCCGCGGCCTTCGGGACAGTGGCAGAGGCCGCGCTTGACGAGCAGGTCGGGGCGCGTGCCGGTGATGTCGTCGCCGTTGTAGACGACGTTGCCCGATGCCTTCACCATGCCGCTGATGGCGCGGAGCGTGGTGGTCTTGCCGGCGCCGTTGCCGCCGATGAGCGTGAGGATCGTGCCGCGTCGCACAGTGAGCGAGACGTTGTTGATCGCGCGGATCGCGCCGTAGCGGACCGAGACGTCGCGGACTTCCAGGATGTTCGCTGACTCAGCCATGGTCACGCTGCCGTCGGCTCTCCCAGATACGCCTCGCAGACCTTGGGGTTGTCCTGGATTTCTTTCGGCGTGCCGAAGGCGATCGGGCAGCCGTGGTCGAGGACCGTGATCTTCTCGCAGATGTCCATCACCAGACCCATGTCGTGCTCGATGAGCAGCACGGCGAGGCCGAAGCGGTCGCGGATCGAGCGGATGGCGGTCGCCAGGCTCTTCTTCTCGCTGGGGTTCATGCCTGCGGCAGGCTCATCGAGCAGCAGTACCTTGGGCTCGGTTGCCAAAGCGCGGCAGATTTCGAGGCGGCGCTGATCGCCATACGGCAGGCTCTTGGCCTGCTCGTCCGCCAAGCGTTCGAGGTTGAAGAGCGACAGCAGTTCAAACGCCCGGGTCCGCATCGCCTCCTCCTGCCGGCAGAACCGGGGGAGGCGCAGCAGCGTGCCGATCAGGGCGTGCTTGCCGCGCACGTGCATGCCGAGCATCACGTTCTCGAGCACCGAGAGTTCGCCGAAGAGGCGGATGTTCTGGAAGGTGCGCGAGAGGCCGGCCTTGGCGATCTGGTGTGGCCGCAGGCCGAGCACCGGCTGGCCGCAGAGGTCGATGCTTCCCGTCTGGGCCTCGTAGACGCCGGTGAGCAGGTTGAACGCGGTGGTCTTGCCCGCGCCGTTGGGACCGATGAGCCCGTAGAGCCCGCCGGCAGGCACCTGCAGGGTGAGGCTCTGCACGGCCTTGAGGCCGCCGAAGCTGATGCCGATGCTCTTAGCGTCCAGGAGGTAGTCGCTCACCGCGTGCTCTCCTTTCCGCTTGCGTTCGCTGTGCCTCGCTTGTCGCCTTCCGGCTCTTTCTTGAAGAAGTCCCAGACCTCGCGCACGCCGAACAGGCCCTGCGGGCGCAGCAGCATCATCGCGATCAGCAGCAGGGCGTAGATCACCAGCCGGTACTGGGCGAAGTCGCAAAGCGCCTCGGGGAGGAGCGTGAGGATGATCGCCGCCAGCACCGCGCCGCTGATCGACCCCAACCCGCCGAGCACGACGAGGATGATGATCTCAAACGACCGGGCGAACCCGGCGTCAGTGGGGGAGGGGTTCACGCCGGTGTGGGCGAAGAGGGCTCCTGCGACGCCGCCCAAGCAGGCGGCCAGCACGAAGGCCCGCACCTTGTACTTGGTCAGGTTTACACCCATCGAGCGTGCCGCAATCTCGTCCTCGCGGATGGAGAGGAACGCGCGCCCGCTGCTGCTCATCTTCACGCGGTAGGCGATCAAGCAGACCGCCGCGGCGAAGAGGTAGATCCAAAAGAGCGTTGCGTATCCGGGCGTGCCGAAGAACCCGGTCGGTCCGTTGAGGCTGACGAGCGTCTTGAGGCCGGCCTCCTTGATCGCGGCGGCGCTGTCGAGCTGCGGCTTGGTCAGCTCCAGCAGGACGCGGATGATCTCGCCGAACCCGAGCGTGACGATCGCCAGATAGTCGCCGCGCAGGCGCAGGGAGGGAAGGCCGACGAGGTACCCGAACCCGGCAGCGACCGTCGCGCCAAGCCCGATCCCCAGCAGCATCAGGAGCGTTCCCTGAGTCGCAAAGGTTGGGTCGTTGACCGAGCCGTGGAGCAGCAGCGAGCCGTAGTACGTCGTGCCCGCGCCCACGTAAGAGCCGATCGCCATGAACCCCGCGTGCCCCATGCTGAACTGGCCGGTGAACCCGTTGACGATGTTCAGCGATACCGCCGCCATGATGAACACGCCCACGCGCCGGAGCACGTTCACCCAGTAGTCGTTGACGAGCATCGGCGCCGCGAAGTGCACGGCCACCGCCACCACGAGGCAGACCAGCCACGGCAGCACCACCACGCCCGGCTTGAAGCCGGTCCCCTTGCGGTCGTCGATCTGTTGCGTCAGCGTCCGCACTCAGACCTTCTCCCGCACGGTGGTTCCAAGCAGGCCGCTCGGGCGCACCAGCAGCACCAGGATGAGCAGGCCGAACACGTAGACGTCCTTGAGCTCGGTGCTCACGTAGCGCGAGCCGAAGAACTCGATCCCGGCGATCAGGAAGCCGCCGAGCACCGCGCCTCGGATGTTGCCGATCCCGCCCACCACCGCCGCGACGAACGCCTTGAGCCCAAGCAGCACCCAGATGCCGTGGGCCGTCTGGTTCAGGCCCGGATACTTCATCGGGTAGAGGAACGCCGCCGCCGCTGCAAGGCCCGTGCCGAGCATGAACGTAAAGCTGATCACGAAGTTGACGTTCACGCCCATCAGCGCGGCAGTCTCGGTGTTGAAGCTCAGCGCCCGCATCGCGGTGCCGATCTTGGTCTTGAACACCAGCAGCTGCAGGCCCGTCATCAGCACCAGCGACAGCCCGACGATCAGCACGTCGACCAGCCGGATCGGCACCACTGGCGACCGCTTGAGGCTGTAGGCCGCGCCTTCAAGGTCGGCAGCGTTGCGGCGCGGCTGGGTCGCCAGCTCCGTGCCCGGCTCGTACTTCCCCGCCTCCATCGCGATGTTCAGGCTCTCGTTGCGTTTCTCGCCCTCGACCGTGCGGGCGATGTCGAGCCGGTACTGCTTGCCGTCTTCCAGCTCGATCGCCTTGTCGAGCTTGATCACGCCGCGCTTGGAACCGCCCGCCGCGGTGCCGCTCGCCAGCGTCGTTTCGTTGAGCACCGCGTCAGGCAGCAGCGTGGGCATGCTCCGCGGCGTGGGGCCGAAGGGGACGGTCGCCAGCGGCTGGCCGTCGGTCGACTTGGCGACGGTGAACCCGCTGAGCTGGCCGACGTTCTGCAGCAGCAGTGAGACGCCGATAGCCGTGATCAGCACGTTCAGACGCGGCGCTCTGCGCAGGGGGCGGTAGGCGAACCGCTCGATGAGGTACCCCGTCGTGCTGCAGACCGCGATGGCGAGCAGGAAGACGCTCACCGCGACCCACCAGGGCGCTTGCTCAGCGGTCACGCCGAGTTTGGACAGAATGACCGTCGACGCAGTGAAGCTCGTCCACGCGCCGAGCACGAAGATGTCCGAGTGGGCGAAGTTGATGAACTTCAACACGCCGTACACGAGCGTGTACCCCAGCGCCACCAGCGCGTACAGGCTCCCCACGGCGACGGTGGCGATCAGGGTTTGGAAAAAGTCCGCCATCAGTACAAACCACACCAAACGAGAGGCCGCCCCGGATGAAGAGTGCCGGGGCTGGGCGGAGAGTCTAGCAAACCCCGATACCTCCTTCACACAATGAAAAACGCCCCGCGAGGGCGGGGCGCGTGTTCGATGGCCGTTTTTTCAGGGATCAGTCGGGCTTGACGGTGGCGACGTACTTGGGGGCCGGCGGGTCGCCGGCCATTTCAACCACCACGGCGCTCTTCTTGGCGTCGCGCTGCTTGTTGATGGTGATGTCGCCGGTCACGCCCGCGAACCCCTGCGTCGAGGCGATTGCGTCGCGGAGGGCCTTGCCCTCGGTGGTCTTGGCCTTCTTGATCGACTCGAAGAGGATCTTCGCCGCGTCGTAGCCGAGCGCCGCCAGTCCGTCGGGCGTGGCGTTGTTGAACTCCTTCTTGTACGAAGCGATGAAGGTGCGCACGCGGGCGTCGGGCTGGTCGGGGGCGTAGTGGTTGGTGTAGAAGCATCCCTCGATCGCGTCCTTACCGATCTTGGCGAGCTGGTCGCTGTCCCAGCCGTCGCCGCCCAGCAGCGGCTGGGTGATGCCCAGCTTGCGGGCCTGCAGGGCGATGTTGCCGACGTCGGTGTAGTAACCGGGGATGTAGATCACGTCAGGCTTGGCGCTGCGGATGCTGGTGAGCTGCGCGGTGAAGTCCTGGGCGCCGCCGGTGTAGGTCTGGCGCGTCGCGATCGTGCCGCCCATCTTGGTGAAGTTCTTCTCGAACTCCTCAGCAAGGCCCACCGCGTACGCCTGCGCCTGATCGACGAGCATCGCCGCGCTCTTGGCCTTGATGTTCTCCTTGGCGAACTTCGCGCCGGCGTACCCCTGGAAGGGATCGATGAAGCAGACGCGGAACACCATGTCGCCGATCTCGGTGACCTTGGGGTTGGTGCTGCTGGGCGAGATCATCGGGACGCCCGCCTCCTGACAGACCGGCCCGCCTGCGAGGCTCAGCTTGCTGGCGACCTCACCCAGCACGCAGACGACCTTGTCGCTCTTGACCAGCCGCTCGACCGCGAGCTTTGCCTCGCCTGCGTCGCCGCGCGTGTCGTACTCCTTCAGCACGACCTGCTTGCCAAGCACGCCGCCCGCGGCGTTGAGTTCCTTGATCGCCAGCTTGATGCCGTTGCTTGTGCTCTGGCCGAACGTCGCCTCCGAACCCGTCAGCGAGCCGTAGTGCCCGATCAGGATCGTCTCCTGCGCGCTCGCGACACCCGCGCCGGCCAACACGCTCAGACCGGCGACCACTCCCATCATCTTCTTCAGCAACATGCAGAGGCTCCTCGTACCCCGCCCCTCCCCGGAATCCGAACGGATACCGGCGGGCAAAGCATACCGAATGTGGGTTCGTTCCGCCCGGCCCGGTGGATGCCCTCACCCCTCCCTACCCGCGCTTATCCCACCCGCTGGGCCCCAAGTTCCTTCTCGATCTTTCCCACCATCTCGACTGACGAGATCGCAAGCTCCGCGCGGGACTTCTTGATCGCCGAGTACAGTCCCCACGGCGCCCCGATGATCGAGAGCGGCAGGTACCAGTACGGCAGCGTGCCCCACAGCCATTCCCAGGAGGGGACCAGCGTCGCGAGCAGGCTCTTGGTGAGCGGCATTCCCGGCCAGATCGACACCAGCAGTACGATCACATAGACCCAGATCAGCTTCTGCTTCAGCCGCGGCGTGAAACGCAGATCGGTCGAGCTCGCTGAGCCGTTGCCGACCCGAGCCTCCAGTTCGCCGTCGAACGGGTGCGAGAACGAGCAGGTGGTGAAGAGGACACCGTTTGAGCCGTGTTTGAAACCAGCCAAACGCCCCCGGCGAGCCGCTTCATCCAGGCGCGTCAGGACTTCTTTCTCACCTGCCGCGACGCGGAGCATCGGCAGCGATGGCGGAACGGCGCCGGCGGTCCCGGCGGCGATCGGCGTGGAAATGGTGTCGGCTGTACCCACAGAAGGCGTCTCACTGCACCAGAGCGAGTGTACACCCACATTGGGGTAGTCTCATCCGCTCTGAATCAAATCGCGGGGCTTGTCCCTGCGTATTGAATATGTGTTGTCGGCCTGCGCCCATGGCAGCCTCTTGTATCGACTGGCACTCTGATTGCAAATACGCTCTTTGCCTCGCATGCCCACTCCTGGAGCCCATCCCGCGTTGCGTCTGGTCGGCACTGGCGTTGCCAGTTCGCCACGGGCGATGTCGCACGGCAACACCGCCGTCCGGCTGGCCGACGGGCCTGCTCCGTCGCCGCGTCGCCTGGCGGCCGCTGCTCGTGAGGTTGCGTCCGAGAACCATTCGGCCGCACTCAGCGCCTTGGACCCCCGCTGGGCGTTGGCGGTCCGGACCAACTCGCTCCTGCAGGGGGGCCGCGCGGCGATTCTGCCTCCCGAGAGCCGCAAGTTCCTGGTGAGCTTGGCCAAGGACATCAACCTCCGCCCGTTCGACGCCAACCTGGTGATCGCGATCGTGCAGGACGCCGCCCGAGCCGGGCACGACCCGTTAGGGGTCGACGCTCGCACACGCCTGACGATGGTGCCCGAGCCCAAGAAGGTCGACGACCGGCCGGTCCTCCGCTGGCTGATCGGGTGCTGCTGCTGGGCTCGATGGGCGCGTGGTTCATGATCCGCGCGTTCGGGTCGTAAGCCCGCCGCCCTTCTACCCTTGTGCATGACCGTCGCCGCCCGCCCGTCTGGCAGGAGCATCACCCTCGGCACCCTCACCCGGGCCGTGATGGTGAAGCAACCGGCTCCCGCGACGCCCTTCGCGGCCCTCACCTGCTATGACGCCACGACCGCCCGCTGGCTCGCCCGTGCCGGGGTCCACTGCCTGCTTGTCGGTGACACCGCCGCGGAGATGGTGCTCGGTTACAACCGCACGATCGACATGCCGCTGGACGTCCTGATCGTCTTGACCGCGGCCGTGAAACGCGGCAGCGACCAGGGGGGCGGCGCGGTGGTGATGGGGGACATGCCCTTCATGTCGTACCAAGCCTCGCCGGACGACGGGGTGCGCAACGCGGGCCGCTTCCTCACTGAAGGGCTTGCCGACATCGTGAAACTCGAGGTCGACTCGACGTTCGCGCCGCTGATCGATCGCATGACTCGTGCGGGAATTCCTGTATGTGCGCACGTCGGCAGTCGGCCGCAGCGCATGGCGCTGACGGGCTATTCCGCTGCGGGACGCACGAAGGAAGAGGCCGATCGCGTCGTTGCGGACGCGAAGGCGTCACAAGACGCGGGCGCTGCGATGCTGCTGGTGGAGGCGGTTCCCGAGGTTGTCACCGCGCGGATCCTTGAGATCGCGAAGGTGCCGGTGATCGGCATCGGCGCCGGCAACGCGTGCCACGGGCAGGTGCTGGTGTTGCAAGACCTGCTGGGCCTGACGGACAAGCCGCCTGCGTTCGCACAGCCGATGGCGAGCCTGGGAACGGTCATTCAGTCGGCCGCTGAGGGGTGGGTGGCGAAGGTCGCCGCACGCCAGGTGGGCCCTTCGCCTTACACGATGCGAGACGGAGGTCAGCCTTGAGCGAGCGTCCACTTCCGAGCCAGGATCCCCGTGGACCGTGGGCCCAGTCCGGCATGGGCTGGCGCCAGCGGTTTGGGTACTACTTCATCGGGATCGCGATCTCGCTGTTGCTGATGGGCCTGTATTTCTCATACGTCAAGCCGGTTCGCGACCAGGCGCGGCGCGAGATGGAAGCCCGCAACGCGGGGAAGCCGCTCCCGGTTCCGGGCGTGCCGCTCAACCCTGAGCCTGCCAAGAAGTAATCCATCGGCTTGCCTCGATTTTGTGCGATGCGCTATTAAAACGAGGCGATTGCTCGGGCACGCAGGCCTCCTGCCCCAAAGTTGTTCGCCGTCTACACCCAAGTAGATTCCGGTCGTTTATTCTCCAGAGAAATCTGAATGGATTTCTTGCACAATTCATGCTGTGCCTGTATCTTTAAAGACGTGTGTGGCCGGTGGGTGCCTGTGTGTCCGGCCAGTGGATCGGATCGCGAGTAAGAGAGCAGGAGGTTTTGAGAGATGGTCACGTTTTCACGTTGTGCCGCTTCCGCGGTGGTTCTGTCCGTTCTCGCTGGATCGGTGTTCGCTCAGCAGGGCGGTACGCCGGTGGCGGTTTCCGGCCTAACAGGTCAGTACGGCCCGGGGATCGGTGCGAACGCGTTCTCGGCAAACTCGTTCTCGACCACTGGTCGTGTGTCGGTAATCAACGCCGACGGTGATGTTGTGATGCTCGGCGCCTTTGCCGGTGGAGCCGGCGTGTGGCGCAGCCTGAGCGGCAGCGGCGCAAACACCAACCTTGCACGCGGCGGGCAGCCCTTGCCCGCTCCCGCTTCGTCCGGCACGTACAGCACCACCCTTGCGTGGTCTACGCCGTTTGTTGATGCCGCGGGCAACGCGATGTTCTACCAACCCATCGCCGGCACGACCGGTCCGAGCGGCTGGAACTCCGACGCCGGCATCTACCGCGTGAACACCGCTGGCGCGGCGAATTTCGCAGTGCGTGGAACCAACTCCGGCACGCAGTTCGATGCGGTCGGTGCAGGCACTCCGCTTCCGGTTGATCGTTCCGCCTCGCCCGCGGTGCAGCTCAATGCCAGCACCAACGCGGGCATGCTGATGAACAACAACGGCCAGACGTTCCTGACCGCGAGCTGGCGTACCGCCGGCGGCGCTCAGAGCGGCAGCGGCGCCTGGGTCGGTGCTGCCAGCAGCGGCAACTACGACACGCTTACTCCCGCGTTCCTTCGCGGCGACACGGTCAGCGGCTTCGGCTTCTCCGACGTGCAGATCGACTTCATCACCGGTGTCTCGTTCAACGACAACGCCCGCTGGGCCTCGGACATCGACTTCATCAGCAACACCGGTACTCCCACCCGCACCTCGGCTCAGAACCGTGGTCTAGGGACCAACCGCAACGGCACCACCGAAGTGCTGATGATCCGCAACGTCTCGGCTCCGTGGCTGGACTCGGGCGTCATCGTCGGCGCGATCGGTTCGATTACGCCCAGCATGAACAACGCCGGTCAGATCGCTCTGGCGTTCTCCCTCCAGGGTACTGGCGTCACCGCGGCCAACGATCAGGTGGTCGGCTACTTCGATGCCGACGGCTCGGTGTCGCTGCTGCGCGAGGGTTCAAACTCCAACCGCACCACGGGCGCGGCGCCAACGTGCTGTTCGGCAACTTCGCCGGGGCGTCGATGAGCGCCCGCGGCACGGTCTTTGCCACCACCACCGGCAACACCGACTCGCTCGGCAACGTGCTGGGTGCGGGCGCCGGCAACGCTTCGCTCTTCCGTTGGTCGCCCTCTTCGGGCGTCACCACGATCGCGCTCACGGGTGACACCGCGCCGAGCACCGGCGGCGGCCAGTTCGCTTCGTTCAGCGCGTCGGGTCGGGCCATCAACGGCAACGATCAGGTCGCGTTCCTGGCGAACCTGGTCACCACCGCGGGCAACCCCGGCGGCGTGACGACGTCGAACGACCTGGTTCTCTACGCCACGGATGTCGACGGCAACCTCATCCTCATCGCCCGCGAGGGTTTTGCGCTCCCGGGCGATCCGGTCGCGGGCCGTACGGTGACGTCGATCATCTTCGCCGCCAGCTCTAACAACCTCCCGACCAACGGCCAGGACGGGCGCGGCACGTTCTTCAACGACGCGGGCCAGCTTGTGTTCAACGTCGGCTTCAGCGACGGTAACTCGGGCGTGTTCATCGCGAACGTGGCGCCGGTTCCGGGCGCCGCGGGCCTGATGGGCCTTGGCGCCGCGGCCGCGATGCGTCGCCGCCGCCGCTGAGTTTGGCCGGAGAGCAAGCGCGATCCAACGAGTGCATCTCCATGCGGTCCCGACCCTTACCGGTCGGGACCGTTTTCATTTGGCAAGGAAGAGGGAGGAAGTGGGGGGCTGCCGTCTTGGAGAGTTTCGGAGTTCGCGAGCGAGCCGGTTTTCAGCGGTACGGGCGTGCGAGGCGGCGCGTGGGGAGCCGGTGGCCTGTTGACGCGCGGTGCTGCACGGCGCAGGTGGCGAGGGCGATGGCCCGCGAGTAAGCGGCGGAGGCGGCGCTGTGGCCGCGGGTGGCCTGCACGATGGCGTCGATGTAGGCCGTTACCCACTGGGCCGCGTCTGCGGTGCGGTCTTCGGCTTGAGCGTGTGCAAACTGCATGGTTCGCCTTTCCGTGCTCCACTGATCGTTGATTGGAGCACAACCAACATACGTGCAGGATCGACGCCCAACCATGGGGTGCTTATCCCCATCCAAACGCGGACGTGCAGCGCTTTGCATCGATCGCGCGCAGTGAACCGCACGTGAACTTCGGCTTGCGGTTGTGATGAGCTGCAAACGTTGCCCACTCAGTTGCGCAGACGCTCGGGCGTCTGTGCCACGAGCGTTTGCGGTAACTCGTCGTCGGCGATGGAGACGGCCATGGTGGTGCCGTCGACGATCGGCGCGCCGGAGCTGAGGGCGAGTTGAACCGCGCGCATGAGAATGCGCCGCCCGCGCGTGACGGCGTGGCTGCGCTTGTACGGACTCTCGTCCCATTCCTTCGCCGTCAGGTCGAGCGTGCTTGCGAGCAGACGCTCGGCGTCTGTGTCCAGCGGATATCCCAGCCGGCGGGCCGCGAGAGTGAGGTCGGTAAAGAACGAAGGGAGGGTCATCAGTGCTGGGCTGGCGGCGGCGGTGCGTGAGGGCGTCGACACCTCAATACGGGTGGGTGATGGAGCGGTAGCTTTGCTCGATTCTGAGGCGATTGTGAAAGAACCCTGAGGGTGTCGGGTTCGCGGTTTTTCGGGGAAAAACCGGGGTGTTTGGGGTCTTTACACTCGTTGCAGGAATGTACGGCCGCCCTGCGGTGACGTGGTATGCTCTGACAGCATGGGGACCGATCAACGCGGGAATAGGTACGAATCGTGGCCTGCCGGCGAGGTGGCCCGAGGCGGCATGAAACGGCCTGTGGAGCGTGCCGTTGCTGCGGCAGGGCTGCTGCTGGGGATGTTGGTTGCGGGGATGATGCAGGGATGCCGGACGTTCGCCCTGGATCCCAGCGATCCGAACTACGGCACGGTCTACGACGGGACCGTGTACGTGCGACCCGATGGGACCACCTTCCCGTCCACGCGGCCGTGATCAGCGCCTGTTCGTCTCAAGTCCGAGCCGCGCCATTCCTGCCTGAACGACCGGGTGCTGGTGGAACAGACGCCAGACCAGGCCCGTGCGGGCGTTCTCGATCGCGATGAGCATGGGGAGCTGGTCGATCGCCAGGTGGTCCTTGCCGACCCAGTCCTTCTCCATGTTGAATGCGTCGGCGAACCCGTGCCCGCCGGTGGTGGGGTCGGCCCAGACGTTCTTCAGCACGCCGTCGGACTGGGCGGCGATCTGCTTGTAGTTGCGCAGAGCCGCGATTGCGGCCTTGGGTTCGAAGAGGATCGACATGCCGGCGCCGTACGGAGCGATCGAGCTGTCGCCGAAGTCGTCGCCCGGCCGGTACCACGAGAAGTCGTACATCAGGCGTGCGCCGGTCATCGCGTCTTCGTCGAGATCAGGGAAGGCGCCGCTGACCTGGTATCCGTTGGTGCAGTCTGAGGCGGTGAGACCCCAGGCGTTTTCGCCGAAGCCGGTCTTGGGAAACTTCTTTCCGTACGCGATGGCGCGCGCACGGTGCAGGTTGGTCGTGCGGCGGGCGTTCTCCCACCAGTCCACCTGCGCGCGGTTTTCGACGCCGTGGGCAGCGGGGTTGTCGGGACCCATCGCGGCGTAGTTCATGAAGAGGTGCGAGAACTGGTTGGTGAAGATCGCGCCCGACCATGGGAAATAGATGATCTGGTTCTTTCCTGCCGCGCCCAGCGACTTGTCTCTGCCGATCTGGCGGCGCAGGCGGTAGTAGAGGTTTGCATCGGCGCGGTGTGTGGGGTCGGGCGCGGCGACGGCGAGGAACGAGACGATGCGGTGCTCACACCCGGCGTCGAGCCAGTAATAGGGGAGGAAACTGCCTTCGCCGACGGGGTCGGAGCGGAGGTTCCGCGGTTTCCAGCCGAGTGAGAGGAAGCCGCGCTCAAACTCCTTGGCGTTCTTGCTGTCGCCTTTGTTGACGAACGCGGCCCAGTCGGCTGCGGCGATAAGTGCGTCGGCTTTCTGCGCGATCTCGCCGCCGAAATAGCTGGACGCGACGATGCAGCCGCAGAAGAGCAGGCCGGAGTCGATCGTGCTGACGACGTCTTCGTACGAGCCCTTGGGCATCTCGCCGGTGTCGCCGTCGATGAAGTGCTGGTACATCCCGAACTTGCGGGTGGTCTTGACGTTGGAGAGCACCGTCAGGATGCGATCGACGCGCTGGGCTGCTTCCTCGCGGGTGATCCAGCCGTGCTCGACGGCGATGGGGAAGCTCGCGAGCTGGAAGCCGACGCCTGCGGTAGAGACGTACGCCTGTGAGTCGCGGTCGGGGACCATGCCCGAGTTCTTGTTGGCGGCGTGCATCGCCCAGTTCCAGGAGCCGCGCTGCACGAGGTCGAGGAAGGCGCTGTCGTCGGCGGAGAAGGTGAAGGGCGGGCGCGGCGTATTGGCGGGGGAGGCGATGAGGATGTGCGCGGCTGGAGAGGAAGGGGCTGAGGGGGTTGCAGAGGTTGAGGGAGTTGAAGGGGTTGATGAAGGCACCGCTGTTTGCGGGTCGCTTGCGCAGCCGGCGAGGAGCAGGAGGCTGGAAAATGCGGCCGACAGTGCTGTAACGGCTTTCATTGGATCGAGTGTACCGTTTACAGAACGGCGATATGCTGGAAGCGTCTTCATCGCAGCCGATAGGGGTGCTGCGGGGTTGACTGGTGAAGGGTCGTTCATGCTCGGTTGGGGAACCGGGCGGGAGTTGGTGGGTGGTGGGGCGTAGGGGTGGGGAAGGGAGTGCTCGTGCCGAGACGGAAGAATCTGAGCCCGTTCAAAACCACGACGTCGATCCAGGATGTTGCGCAGAGCGCCGGCGTGTCGACCGCGACGGTGAGCCGCGTGCTGAACTCGCCCGACCTTGTGGCGGACGAGACGGCCGAGCGCGTGCGGAAGGCGGTGGCGGAGCTTGGGTACAAGCCCAACCTGTTCGCCAAGGGGCTGATGACGCGCAAGAGCCAGGTGCTGGGCATCGCGCTGCCCGACCTGCACGGCGAGTTCTACAGCGCGCTGCTGCACGGGGCGGACGACGAGGCGCGGCGGCATGGGTACCAGTTGCTGGTGAGCACCGATGCTCGTCGCGCGGCGGGCCGGACCGGCGGCGAAGAGGGAGCGCCCAGCAGCGGCGACCTCGACCTGACGTTCGGCATCGTCGAGGGAATCGCGCTGATGATCACGCAGCCGGCCGACGAGCTGCTGCGGCGTGCCAAGAGCACCGGCTTGCCGCTGGTGGTGATGGACACCGAGGTGAAGGGGAACGGCACGCCGGTCGATTGCGTGCTGGTGGACAACGTGATCGGCACAGTGGAGGCGACGAGCCACCTTGTCGAGAAGACGGCGAAGGAGCGGATCTACTTCGTCGGCGGGCCGGAGGGGAACTTCGATACGCGGACGCGCGCGGAAGCGTTTTCGACGACGCTGAAGGGGTACGGGCGTGCGCCGGCGCCGATGCAGATGGCGTACAAGGAGTACACCGAGGCGTGGGGGTATGAGTGGGCTGAACGCGCGAATCGCGAAGGGCGGCTGAAGGGGAGCGCGGTGCTGTGCGCCGACGATGAGATTGCTGTCGGCGTGCTGCAGGCGGCGGAGGACTTTGGCTTGCGGGTAGGCCCTGGTGATGACGGCGTGCGGATCGTCGGTTTCGACGACACGCGCATCGCGTCGATCGTGCGGCCGAAGCTGAGCAGCGTGAAGGTGCCGCTGCACGAAGTAGGCGCGGGCTCGGTGCGGCTGCTGCTGCAGCGGATCGAAGATCCCGAGGCGCCGGCGCATGTGCTGCGGCTGCCGACGCGGCTGGTGGTGCGGCAGAGCTCGTAACGACTTGAGACGCGTACACGCGAAGTCTCAACGCTCGCGCAGCGCCGGGCGGTGCTGTTTTTTTGCACGATCGGCTCGGCGCGCTTGCATTCTGCGCAGTTCAGTTATAATTGTGGTTGGCACCGACGCGGCCCGGCCGCAGAAAGGACCGCCTGAATTGACGACACTCAATACGAACGTTCCTCGCTTTTACTGCCTGCTCCGCAAGGAGTTCCTCTACGACGGTGAGTCGCACGTCGGAGAGCACGTAAAGGTGTGCGTGTTCGGAGTAGCATCGATCCAGGGCAGGGCCATCGGGTTTCATGTGCTGACCGAGGAAGGGGCGGTGATCTGGCGGCTGCCGATCCACGCGTTGTGCCACAAGGCCGATGCACCGCGCCGGCCGCTGGACTGGCTGCAGTTCTGGGACTGCTTCAGCGACGAAGTGAGCAGCATCGTGTTTGACCGGCTGAAGGAGAGCCGCGTGCGCGTGCGGATGCGCGACGGCTCGGCGGTGGGTGGGCAGTACATGTTCACCCTCGACTGGCACGGGAGCGAGGACGCCGAGGAAGCGGGCGACGGCGGGCACAAGTGCGCACGTGGTGGCGTTGGATGACGGCAACTTCGCCGCGCAGCCGAACAACCGCCTGCAGTGGTTCTGCCCGGCGTTTGTGACTCCGTTCAAGGAGAAGCCGGGGTACCTCACAAATACCGCAGTCTGGAAGGTTGAACGCGAAACGGAGACGACGCAGGCGTTCTTCTACGAGGATCCGGCGATGGGAAAGCAGGAAAGCCAGGTTCGGCTGTACGCCAAGGGCCTGCGGACCTGAGACAAATTGGGGTATTTCGATTCGCCGGCGGCTGCAAGGTTTGGGCCGGCTGTGCCAATTCCTTTTAGTGGGGAGAGGGCAAGGAGCGATCGGATGGAACGGTGCAGAGTTGGAATCGTGACGATGGTGCTGACGGCTGGTACGTGCGGCGTGGCGAGTGCACAGCCGTTCAGCCCGGTCGGCATCGGCAACTTGAGCGGCGGCCCGAGCATTGCATGGGGGATCAGCAACGGCGCCGGGCAGCCGGTCGTCGGCGAGACGGACACGAACAACAACGCGAACCACAAGGCGTGCACGTTCACCAGCGGCATGCTGGCGGTGAACAACGGCTCGGGGCCGGGCGGGTTCTTCACGCCCCAGGCGGCGTACCGCATCAACAGCAATCCGGCGACGCTGATCCACGTGGGGAGCGGGCAGAGCGCAGCGATCGCGACGCGAGCGTTCCGCTGCAACGCGGGCGTGACGGTTGAGCTGGGGACGATCAACCCGTTTTTGCAGAACAGCGAGGCGTGGGGCGTCAACTTTAACGGCACGACCGTGGGGACGTGCTGGGCGAACAACTCCTACCCGGGAGCCGGCGGCAACAACAGTTTCGCGTTCAAGTGGGTGCCCACGAGCCCCAGCAGCAACACGGGCACGATGTCGATGATCCCGCTGCACGCCGCGTACGACATCAACGACAGCGACCTGGTCGTCGGTCAACTGAATGGCCTGCCGTACCAGCTCAACCTCAACACGTCAGCACTCACATACATGGGCAGCCTCGGCGGCTTTCTGGCCGGCGCAGCGCTGAGCAACAACAACTCGGGCGCGGCGGTGGGGTACTCGCCGGCGACCAACGGGTTCCGTCACGCGTTCCGCTGGACGTCGGGCAGCGGCATGCAGGACGTGCACCCTGCGGTGCTCGGTGCGACTGCTGAGAGCTTCGCGTACGACGTGAATGCGACGGGGGTTCTTGTCGGGAAGTTCCACGGGCCGAGCGCAGGGCCCAACGGACATGCGTTTATCTACAACCCGGTCAGCGGTGTGTGGCGCGACCTCAACACGTGGCTCCCGTCGGGCAGCGGATGGGTGCTCGAGGCGGCGTACGGCATCAGCGACAACATGTGCGTGGTGGGGCGGGGCGTGCATAACGGGCAGGTCGAAGGCTTCAAGATGTGCGTGGTCGCGCCCCAACCGCCGCAGCTCCCTTGCGGTGGCGGGCCGCTTCCGCCGATTCCCAATCAGTCGGCGTGCCCGGGTGGGACGATGACGTTCCATGTCGATCCCGCCGGCGTCGGCGGCGCGCCCGGCGCCCAGGTGCAGACGGAGTGGGTTTACAAGCAGAAGAACAACACCACCCTTCAGTTCCGCTCGATCGTTGACGGCCTCAACATCGATCCGGACACCGGCGAGCCGCTCTTTATGGCCACGATCGGCGGTGGCGGTGGCGGCGGAGGTGGAACGATCGGTGACGGCACGTTGCTGAGCATCACGCCGATTCCCTCGCCCGCCGGCGGCTCCGGTGGTGGCGGCGGCGGGTGGGCCGTGCGGGCTTGGGTCCGCGGACCGTGCGATACGCTGTTCTCGAACGCCGCGACCGCGTTTGTTGCGCCGGCAGATGTCGGCGTGCAGGGCGGCGGGGTCGGCAAGGACGGTCAGTACGACAACAACGACTTCATCGCCTTCATCGGGCTGTTCTTCGCGGGCGACGCGGCGGCTGACGTCGGCATGCAAGGCGGGTTGCTGGGGTCAGACGGTCAGTTCGACAACAACGACTTCATCTCGTTCATCGGGCAGTTCTTCCACGCCTGCGGGTGAGGAGGGAACTCGAAGAGCACGAAGACAAGAACTCGAAGGACTCGAAGAAAGCAAAGGCACGGCGGAATCCCTCTCCGTCGGCGTCTTTGAGGCCTTCGAGTCCTTTCTTCTTTTCTTTGAGTTCTACAGAGACTCGCCGTTGGAGCGGATGACCTCGCCGTACCAGCGGGCCGAGTCCTTGAGCGTTCGCTTCTGCGTGGCGAAGTCGACGTGGATGAGGCCGAAGCGGTTGTGGTAGGCGCTCTGCCACTCCATGTTGTCCAGCAGCGACCAGTGGAAGTAGCCGGCGAGCTTCACGCCGTCGGCCGCGGCGCGGCGGAACTGGTGGAGGTAGCGGCGCGTGTAGTCGATGCGCTCGGCGTCGTGCACGCCGCCGTCCATCGAGACCCAGTCGGTGTTGGAGAGGCCGTTCTCGGTGACCGCGATCGGGAGCTTGTACTTCTCGTAGAGGAACTTGGGGCCCCAGTAGAGGGCCTCAGGGATGATGAACCAGCCGATCGCGGTGCGCGGCCAGCCGGGGCCGAACTCGACCTTTTCGTACGGCGCATCGGGTCCGCAGGGGTTGGCGGCGTACGGCGTGCAGGCGCGGAACATCTCGGCGTCGTAGACGTTGATGCCGTAGAAGTCGAGAGGCTGGCGGATGGTCTCCATGTCGCCGGCATGCGGTGAGCGGACTTCGGGCGGCGCCTCGTTGCCGTAGAGGGCGAGGCCGTCGGCGGGATAGCGGCCGAAGACGACGGGGTCGGCGAACCAGGCGTTGGTCCAGAAGTCCTTGTAGAGCGTGGCGTTGGTTGCGGCGCGTGCGGCTTCGATGTCGGCGGGGGTTGGGTCGGCGAGGAGGCGGCCATCGGGCGATGGTGAGGTGAGCGGCGCGGCATAAGGAACCTTCACGCGGCCGATCGGCGCCCAGCCGACTTTCGCGGGTCTCTTTGCACGCGTGCGGATGATCTGGGCCGCGCGGCCGTGGGCGAGCAGGCAGTTGTGGGCGGCGAGGAGGCGCTCAGCGTGTCCTTTGCGTGCATTGCTGGTCTGCAGGCCTTCGAACGCGCTGGGGCCGAGGAAGATCTGCGGCTCGTTGATCGTCATCCAGTTGGTGACGCGGTCGGAGAGCCGGTCGACGACGGCGGCGGCGTAGTCGGCAAACCAGTGCTGGATGTCGCGGTTGAGCCACCCGCCGCGGCGGTAGGCCCAGAGAGGGAGGTCCCAGTGGAACAGGGTGACCCAGGGCTGGATGTTCGCGGCGAGAAGGGAGTCGACCAGGCGCGAGTAGAAGTCGAGGCCCTTGGCGTTGGGCGCTGCGCCTTGCTCGGTGACCACGCGCGGCCATGACATGCTGAAGCGGTAGGCCTGCAGGCCGATCTGCCTCATCAGTCCGACGTCTTCGGCGTAACGGTTGTAGTGGTCCGCGGCTACGTCACCGGTGTGGTTCTGAAAGACGTTGCCGGGTGAGAAAACCTGGCCGGGGGCGTTGCCGAGGCTGCCGGCGGGGACGCGGTCGTGGCAGAAGGCGTCCCAGACGGACGGCGCTTTGCCGTCTGCATCCCAGGCGCCCTCGATCTGATAGGCGCTGGTGGCGGCGCCCCACACAAAGTCTGACGGGAATGGCATGTTGAACTCGAAGTGTCGGAGAAGAGCTCTAAGAGCTCGAAGGAAAGACTGGAACGCGGAGGCGCGGAGAATCGCGGAGGACGCGGAGTGGGGGAAGAAGGGGGAGTGGTTAGAGTGAGAGGTTCTTGCCGAACTCGCCGGGTTCGAAGAGGAGGACGTCTTGTTGGCGGACGTGGAGGGTGACGGTGTCGCCCGCTCTTACGCGGTCGTCGATGGCGACGCGAGCGACGAGGCGTTGCACGCCTCCTTGGGTGGTGAGCTGCACGTCCATTTGTTCGCCGAGGAACTCGGTGGCGACGATGCTGGCCGCGATGGCGCCGGCCGCGCCGGTGATCGGTTGAAGTGAGAGGGCGTGCGGGCGGATGCCTGCGACGGTTTCGGCGCCGGAAGTGCCGCCGCGGAGGTTGGTGAGCGTGACGGAGCCGTCGCGCGAGCGGAACGTGGTGTTGTCGGTCATCGCGCCCTCGAAGAAGTTCATCGGCGGGGTGCCGACGAACGAGGCGACGAAGCGGTTGGCCGGGCGGCGGTAGACCTCCAGCGGCGTGGCGGCCTGCTGGATCCTGCCCTTGGCCATGACCACGATGCGGTCGCCGAGGGTCATCGCCTCTTCCTGGTCGTGGGTGACGTAGATGCTGGTGGTTTTGAGGCGCTGGTGGAGCGACTTGAGTTCGGCCCGGGTCGTGACGCGAAGGCGGGCGTCGAGGTTGCTCAGAGGCTCGTCGAAGAGGAATGCCTTGGGCTCGCGCACGATCGCGCGGCCGACGGCCACACGCTGGCGCTGGCCGCCGGAGAGCTGGCCGGGCTTGCGGTCGAGCAGGTGGTCGACCTCGAGGAACTTGGCGACTTCGTTCACCTTGCGGCCGATCTGGTCCTTGGGCATGCCCTTGAGCTTGAGGGCCATCGCCATGTTGGCGTAGACAGTCATGTGCGGGTAGAGGGCGTAGTTCTGAAAGACCATCGCGATGTCGCGCTGCGCCGGCGGCACGGTGTTGACCACGCGCCCGCCGATTTCGATCGCGCCCGAGAAGTCTTCTTCGAGCCCGGCGATCAGGCGGAGCGTCGTGCTCTTGCCGCACCCGCTGGGGCCGACGAACACGACGAACTCGCCCTCGGCGATGTCGAGGTTGAAGTCGTCAACGGCTTTGAAGCCGTTGGGGTAGACCTTGGAGACGTTTTTGAGCGTGACTCTGGCCATGAATGAAGTTCACCACGGAGGACACGGAGAGCACGGAGGAAGACACGGTTCGAGGCGGAGTTTAGTGAGAAGTGGGGGAGGGGGTGGTTAGCGGAATCGGATGGTCATGCCGGTGGTGATGCCGTCGAGGCCGCCTTGTTTGTCGTTGGCCGCGCCGCCGCCTTCGAGGATTTCGATCTGCTTTGGCGGCCACGCGACGGGGGGCGCGAGGCGGACGCGGTAGGGAGTGCGTTCAAGGCCGCTGTACCTGAGCTCGTAGCGGCCGTCGTCGAGCTTCTTGAGAGAGGCGTCGATGGGGCCGTACGGCGTGCGGAGGCCGGTGAAGGAGACGCCGCCGGGCGCATCAGCCCATTCGGCGGGGATGCCGGCGAAGAGCACGAGCGAGCTCTGCTCTTTGATCGGCGCCGGTTCTTCGTAGACGAACATGGTGCGCACCGAGCGGAGGAAATCGCTAGCGACCCAGGTGTGCGGCATGTCGCCGATCCACTTGCCGGCGCCGCGGTCTTTGTGCACGATCTCGGCCCAGTGGAGCCAGCCGGTGGCGCTGGTGTCGCCGGGCTTACGTGGCGGATTCTGGTCCTGCATGTACCACTTGGTCGACTCCCACGCTCGCTCGCGTTGGCCGAGCATGATGAGCGTACCGACGATGCGCCACTCGTAGGGCGTGTAATCGACCCAGTCGATCCGGTTGTCGCGTCGCGCCTCGAAGAAGTCCCACCACTTGGAGAACGTCGCGTCGTACCACGTGCGGGGCAGGTCGTCGATCGCTCCACACGGGTTGATCGCGATCGTCGTGCTGGTTGCGTCGAAGTCGCCGAGCTCGACGCACCCGGGGATGTAGCCGATGCCGTGGGCCTTCTGCGTCAGCTCGATGGAGCGTTTGATGCACGCGGCCATGTCGTCGGCCGCGGCTTGGAACGCCTTCGCCTGATCATCCTTCTTCAACGCTCGCGCGAGATACGCGGCGTCGCGAAGTCCCTTCAGCGTGAAGAAGTCGTCCCAGTACGAGTGCATCGGCTTGGAGGAGTACCCCTCGTGGCTGATCGACTCGGGCATCAGGCCGTAGAACGCCTTGAGCGGCACGGCGGGTTTGTGGGGCTCGGACTTTGTCGAGTCGCCTTGGAACTCAGCGGTCATCCGTTTGGCACGTTCGCTCTGGATGTGCGCGACCGCCTTCTCCACCTCGCCGAAGTGTTTGAGTGCGAACGCGTCATCGTGCGTGTAGCGGTGGTACTCGGCGAGGGCGTAGATGAACTGGCCGTGCGAGTCGTTTTCGGTCACCGGGTCGGCGCCGCGCGTGTCGACGACGCAAGGAATGCCGCCGGTGGGGAACTGGTAGCCGGCGTACCAGTCGATGAACCGCTTCACGTCATCGATGAGTCCGAACTCAAGCAGGGCGGCGCTGGTGAGAGCGCCGTCGCGGATCCACGAGCGTTCGTATGAACGCGAGCCGGGCTGGAAGCCGGGGCCGTCTTTGTTGATGAGGATGTAAGCGAGGCTGGCCTTGATCGAGGCGGCGAGCTGTTCGTTGCCGGGTGGGAGCGCGATCGAGAACCTCTCAGCCGCCGCCCAATTCGCTCGTTCGGCTGAACGGAGCTGTTCGAACAGGGCCGCATCGCCGCGCGGCAGCGGAGCGACCGCGGCAGACGAAGGGATGCGCACCAACCACGATTGTTCCTGCCCGGCAGTTAGGTCAAATACGCAGGAAGCTGCTGCGCTCGCCGCGCCGCGAGGGTCTTCGATGCTGCGGCCGGTTCGCGGCAGCGTGCCGCCGCTTGTGAGAATCGATGCTGCCTCTCCGGCGTCGAAGGGCAGCGCGGCCGCCGTTGCAGCGTTGACGGGGAGCGTCACGCGGTGCGACCCGTTCACCAGCCAGCCGTTTGGTTCTTCGGCGATCGAACGCACGCGGGCCAGGCCGCCGGGCGCGTTGAGGAACTGCCAGGGTGGATCGACCTGGAACGGCCGCAAGCACAGCAGGAGTGAGCCGCGAGACGCCTGTTGCGACTTGAGCGTGTAGAGCACCAGCGTCTCGTTGCTCGTGCAGAAAGCCCGTGTCGTGAGCGTGCAGCGCGAGCCGGCGCGGGTGACTTCCGCCGTCGGAACGCCGTTGACGTCCATCCGCTGTGACGCGCCCGTCCACTTCTCGGGTATGGATGCGTTGCCGTGATCTTCAAACGAGACGATCGTGCTCAGCATCGGTCCAGAGTGGAAGAGCTCGATGTCCCCCTCTTCGTTGATGAGTGTTTCCTCTTCGCTGCCGGGCGCGCCGAGCACGGTCCATGTCGACTGGCGTCCAGTGAAATACCGTGGCATCGTCTCAGGAGGTTGGTCCGCTGCGATCAACGACCATACACCGAGATTTTCGGCTGCAGATGTCTCGGGCCTCATCAAGCACTTCAACTCGGAGATACCCGCGGACGTACCGGGCTTCTTTGAGGGATACACGCGGATCAGGCGTGCGGTCGTATCCGGTACGTCGACATAGCTGCGCGAGGCTTGTGATTGCGTGTTGTTGGTATACCACAGCGTTCGCCAGCGTTCTCCAGGTGCATCGGCCGCGACCACTCTGAAGTCACCCGTCGGCGATGCCCAGTCGATTCGCAGGGCGTCGAACTCGCGCAGTGCGCCGAAGTCGATGGTGAATTCCGGCGGGGTGGCCTCGTCATCGAGCCAGGCGGTTTTCGGGTCGTCGTCGACCGCCATCAGGGCCGGGTGATCAGCACGCGCCGAGCTGGCGGTGACTGTGGGGTTTCCAACGTAAGGGCCTGTTGGCGGAAGGGGCGTCAACTCGGCATTCCCGACGAAGATACTGCCTTTGCCGCCTGACGACGATGCGACCACGATCTCGACACCGCCGAGTTTGCGGATCATGGCGCCGTTGAGCGGCCCCCAGGCGAACTGGAACCGTTTGGCCTTGTTGGTGATCCTCGCTTCGCCTTTGGGCCATTCAAAGTTGCGGCGCTTGATCCACCACACAGAGTCGCCAAGCTTTGCGTTCTGCCCGTCCCCCGCGTCGAGCAGCTTGACCTCAAGGTCATTGGGCGGGCCTGAAGCCCGGAGGTCGAATGTGATCTCGTAGTTCTCCGGCAGATCAATCGGCGGATCAAAGACGTGTCGCGCAATGACATATCCAGCGCCAGCTTTGAAGTTGTAGTCGAGGACGAAGCCGGAGCGCACGCTGTGTTCGTGGAGTTCCGCCTCGACGCCGTCGTGCGACGTCTGCATTACCCAGGTGTCGAGCTGTTTGGCGCTTTGAGCTAGAGCAATGCCGGGAATGAGGAAGACCGCGAACCACACGAACGTGACCAACTGGAATCGCGGCGGAGAGTCGGTCCTCATAGGCGCTCCTGTAACCGTTTACATCCTAGCAAATCATTCGAGTTCTTCCACTTGCTCCGAGCAGCTTAATGGACGTTTCCTTTGGCTTTCCCCGCGGCGTACGCTGCCGCATGGCCTCACTCACCGATCCATTCTCTGGCGAAGAGACGTTCAATGCATCCCCTGCCAAGGTGTTCGCGGTTCTGACGAACCTGGATACTTACGCCAAGGCCATTCCCGGCTTGGTTTCGGCAGAGAAGGCGGCCGACGGCAAGAGTATGAAAATCGCCGTGAAACCGGGCCTGTCATTCATCGGGGGCACGGTGAAGGCGAACATGCGGATCCCTGAGACCAAGCAGGATCAGGGGCTGCTGATGGTGATCGAGTCGTCGGGCGTCGGTATGACGCTTGACCTCGAGGCGGGGATGGACATCGCTCCGGAAGGGACAGGGGCGAAGGTGAAGTGGACCGGACGGGTGACGAAGTACTCCGGGCTCGTCAAACTCGCCCCCCCCGCGCTCGTTCGCGGTGCCGCCGACAAGGTTGTGAAGGACGGCTGGGCGGAGCTTCGGAAGCAGATCGAGGCTTGATTTCAGGCTGCGGCGAGCAAATTGAGGAAATTCCGAAGACTACCGAACAACTCCCGTCTTTGGGCGATAGTCTTGGTACGTGAACGGGCTGATCCGTGCGACTGACCGCGGCCTCTATTGCGAGGCAGGGGGGTTCTACATCGATCCCTGGCAGGCGGTGCCGCGCGCGGTGATCACGCACGGGCACACCGACCATGCGCGGTGGGGGCACGAGCGATACCTCAGTACGCCGACTGGTGCGATCGTGCTGAACGCGCGGTTCGGAAAGCAGGTGGAGGGCTTGATCGATGCGCTGCCGTACGGCGAGCAGCAGCGGATCGGCGACGTGATCGTGTCGCTCCATCCAGCGGGGCATGTGCTTGGGTCGGCGCAGGTGCGTGTAGAGCACGCCAAGACGGGCGAGACCTGGGTTGTCAGCGGCGATTACAAGACGCAGGACGACGGCGTGAGCGAGCCGTTTGTGCCGGTACGTTGCCACACGTTCATCACCGAGAGCACGTTCGGGTTGCCCGTGTATCACTGGCGGCCGCAAGCGGAGGTGATGGCGAAGCTCAACGGGTGGTGGCGTGAGAACGCCGACGCGGGGCGGACGTGCATGGTGGCGTGCTACGCGCTGGGCAAGGCGCAGCGGATCATGGCGGGGCTCGATCCATCGATCGGCCCGATCCTCATGCACGGTGCGCTGATCAAATGCACCGACGCGTACCGACAGGCGGGCATCAACCTGCCGCCCGTCGGGCACGCAACGCAGGAGCTTGTGAAGAACGCCAAGGGGCGGGCGCTCGTGCTTGCGCCGCCGAGCGCGGTGCGGAGCCCGTGGGCGTTCAACCTGGTGAAGAAGAACGAGGTGAAGGACCTCTCAACCGCGATGGCATCGGGGTGGATGCAGATTCGCGGCACGCGTCGGCGGCGCTCGCTTGATACCGGCTTTGCGCTCTCTGATCATGCCGACTGGGACGGCATCATGTCGAGCATCGAAGCGACGGGCGCCGAATCGATCGGTGTGACGCACGGGTCGATTGGGCCGGTCGTTCGCTATCTCAATGAGAAGGGCAAGCGTGCGTTTGCGGTGCCCACGCGGTGGGAAGGTGAGGCGGGGGCGGAGGAGGGAGGGGGGGGCGGTGATGGGGAAGAGCGGGAGCAGGGGAGCGGAGGAGCGGGGGAGACTCAGGCGGAAGCAGCGTGCGATGAAGAGATGAGCGAGCCGAGCGGGCGTGAAGCCGACGCGTCTCGCGATGCGGACGAAGCGGAGGGCGACGCATGAAGCGATTCGCCCAGCTCTTTGATGAGCTCGATACTTCGACCGCGACAAACGACAAGGTCGAGGCGCTCGTGCGGTACTTCTCGTCTGCGCCGGCTGAAGACGCGGCTTGGGCGCTCGCGTTGCTCACGGGCCGGCGGATCAAGCGGGCTGTCAACTACAACCACTTGTACGCGTGGGCGTCGGAGGTCTCGGGGTATCCCGAGTGGCTCATCGGCGAGTGCCACGGCACAGTGGGGGACTTCTCCGAGGTGCTCTCGCTGGTTCTGCCGCCTCCGAACCATCCGGCCGACCTCTCGCTGCACGAGGTGATCGAAGGACGCATCGCCTCGATGGCGAGGCACGATGAGACGCACAAGAAGGCGATGGTCCTCAAGACGTGGGACCAGCTCGACCAGCGCGGCAAGTTTCTCTTTCACAAGCTCATCAGCGGCACGTTCCGCGTCGGCGTGTCGCGCTTGCTTGCAGTGCGGGCCCTTGCGCAAGTGGCGGGCGTGCCGCAGGAGGAGATGGACCACCGCGTGATGGGCGACTGGCCGGCGACGGCGGAATTCTTCCGCTCGCTCATGCGTCCGGTTGATGCGAAAGGAACGACCGGTGCGGTGCACTGGAATCCGTACCCGTTCTTTCTTGCTCACCAGCTCGACGACACGGCGTTCATTGCTGAAAAACTCGGGCCGATCGAGCAATGGCAGGCGGAGTGGAAGTGGGACGGCATCCGCGGCCAGCTCATCAAGCGTGCGGGGCGTGTTGCGTTGTGGTCGCGCGGCGAAGAGTTGCTGACGGAGCGGTTCCCCGACCTGCTTGACGCCGCGGAGGGGTTGCCCGACGGCACGGTGCTCGACGGAGAAGTGCTCGCGTGGGAGAACGGGCGGCCCCTTCCGTTCGCGCACCTTCAGACGCGCATTAACAAAAAGCAGCCGACGGGTCTCTTGTTTGCCGATGTGCCGGTGATCTTCCGCGCCTACGACCTGCTTGAACGCGGCGAGGATTTGCGTGGAAAGCCGCTGCGGGAACGCCGCGGGATGCTTGAACGCGTTGTTGCCGATGCGGGCTCGTCGTTGATCCAGGTGTCGGAGACGATCTCCGCGTCGTCTTGGGATGAGCTTACCGAGCTGCGGTCTGGTTCGCGAGATCGGAACGTCGAGGGGCTGATGCTCAAGCATCTCGACTCGCCGTACGGCGTGGGGCGAACGAAGACGACGCTGATCGACTCGGCGACACGCGCGGGCTGGTGGAAGTGGAAAGTCGATCCGTATCTGGTGGATTGCGTGCTGATGATGGCGCAGCGCGGCTCCGGGCGGCGTGCGACGCTCTTCACCGACTACACGTTCGCGGTGTGGACCGGCCCGGAGCGCGGCGAGGGCGAGCTTGTGCCGATCGCCAAGGCGTACTCCGGCCTGACTGACGAAGAGATCCTCAAAGTCGACGCGTTCGTGCGCGACCACACGACCGGCAGGCTCGCGGGCGGTGGAGGGCGGCTGGTTGAGCCGAAGCTGGTGTTTGAGCTGGCGTTCGAAGGACTGGCCGCCAGCCCGCGGCACAAGAGCGGCATCGCGACGCGTTTTCCGCGGATGAATCGTTGGCGGACGGATAAGAAGGCTGAGGAAGCCGACACGCTCGGGTTCGTCCGAAGTTTGCTCGAGCAGCACCTCAAGAGCGCGGGAGGAAAGCGATGAAGCCCTCTCGTGCACGCCGCGTGTCAGAACCGCGACCGTCAGGGAGCAGAACGACGCCCCCGCTTCCGGAGCAGGCAACGCCGGACACCCTCGCGCCCGCGCGCTCGTGGTTCGAATCACGGAGCTGGGCGCCCTTTCCGTTCCAGGAGGACGTCTGGCGGGCCTACTTGGACGGCAAGAGCGGCCTCGTCCACGCGCCGACAGGCATGGGCAAGACGCTCTCGGTGGCGATCGGCCCGATGCTGGAAGAACTCGCCCGACGCGAAGGAGGCGGCGCTCGCAAACGCGAACGCGGCCTCAAGGTGCTGTGGCTCACGCCGCTGCGGGCGCTGGCGAACGACACGGCTCAGTCGCTGCTAGACGCGGTCGAGGGGCTCGGCCTGAACTGGTCGGTCGAGCTGCGAACAGGCGACACGGCGCAGAGCAAGAAGAAGAAACAGCGGATCGACGGCCTTCCAAACGTGCTCGTGACCACGCCGGAGAGCCTGTCGGTCATGCTTTCGTACGAGGACCTTGTCAGCGAAGGCGATAGAGAAGTGGGCTCCGCTGGGCCGCTGCGCGATATCCGCGCGGTCGTTGTCGATGAGTGGCATGAGTTGCTGGGCACCAAGCGCGGCGTGCAGACCGAGCTGGGGCTCGCCCGGCTCCGGGCGTTCAATCCAGGCCTGCGTACGTGGGGGCTCTCGGCGACGCTCGGTAATCTGAGCGAAGCCATGAGCGTGCTGCTTGGCGCCGATGCTCCCAGCGGTGTGCTCGTTCGCGGGCTCGGCCGGCGCAAGTACACGTTTAGCACAGTGATCCCGCCCGACATCGAACGTTTCCCATGGTCGGGCCACCTGGGGATCCGCCTGCTGCCGCAGGTATGCGACGCGATCGACTCGGCACGGTCAACGCTGCTCTTCACCAACACACGTTCACAGTCGGAGATCTGGTTCTCGTCGCTCCTGCGGGCACGCGACGAGTACATGGGGAAGATCGCGATCCATCACGGCTCGCTCGACCGCAAGATCCGTGCGCGTGTTGAAGAAGCCGTGCAGGCGGGCGAGCTCAAGTGCGTCGTGTGCACCAGCAGTTTGGACCTCGGCGTCGATTTCGCGCCCGTCGATCAGGTGATCCAAATCGGTTCACCCAAAGGCATCGCGCGTTTTCTGCAGCGGGCCGGCCGCTCGGGGCACCAGCCGGGCGGGGTTTCAAAGATCGTCTGTGTGCCGACTCATGCCTTGGAACTCGTCGAGTTCGCCGCGGCGCGATGCCATCGCCGCGGAGACCGGTCCGGTTGACGTCGAGACGCGGTCGCCGCTCACGCTGGCGATGGACGTGCTGGTGCAGCACATGCTGACGGTGGCGGTGGGGGGCGGGTTTGTCGAAGAGGAACTGCGTGACGAGGTGCGCCGGACGCACGCGTTCAAGACGCTGACTGACGAGCAGTGGCGCTGGGCGATGGACTACATCCGCAGGGGTGGACCGGCGCTCACGACATACCAGCACTACGCGCGGGTGATGCAGGATGACTTTGGCAAGTGGCGGATGACCGTTCCGGTTCTCGTCCGCAACCACCGTCTGAGCATCGGCACGATCACCTCCGACGCGAGCATTACCGTCAAGCTCACCAACGGACGGGTGCTCGGCTCGGTCGAAGAATCGTTCATCGGGCGCATGACCGCCGGCGACGTGTTCGCGTTCTCCGGGCGAGTGCTTGAGCTGGTGCGGATCCGCGACATGGCGGCGATCGTTCGCCCTGCCAAGCGCAAGTCGGGCAATATCCCGTCGTGGCAGGGCTCCCGCATGGCGTTGTCGACGCACTTGGCGAACGCGGTGCGCATCCGGCTCGGCGAGGCTCACCGCGGCGAGTTCCGCGGGCCGGAGATGGAGGCGGTGGCACCGATTCTGAAAGTGCAGGACGCTTGGTCGGCGTTGCCGCAGCCGGGTGAGTTGTTGATCGAGTACGCGCAGACGAAAGAAGGGCATCACGCGTTTGTCTATCCGCTGGAAGGGCGGTTGGTCCACGAAGGGCTCGCGGCCTTGTGCGCCTGGCGGTTTGCCAAGACGCGACCGAGCACCTTTACGCTCGCGTGCAGCGACTATGGCTTCCATCTGCTCTCGCCGGTGCCCTTCCGTTTTGATGAAGCGGAGTGGCGGGCGGCCCTGTCAACCGAGCATCTGACGGACGATCTGTTGGCTTGCCTGAATGCCGCGCAGCTCGCGCGCCGGCAGTTCCGCGAGATCGCGCGCGTGGCGGGCCTGATCATCCCGGGCTTTCCCGGACAGGCCCGCTCCAACCGTCAGTTGCAGGCGTCCAGCGAGCTGTTCTACGACGTGTTCAGTGAGTTTGACCCTGACAACCTGCTGCTCGATCAAGCCCGGCGTCAGGTGCTGGAGCGACAGTTGGAGTTCGCACGGCTCGCCGCAGCGCTCGAACGCATCAAGAGCACACGCATGCAACTGGTCGACCTCCGCCACCTCTCACCGTTCGCATTCCCGCTGTGGGTCGACTCCCTCCGCGAGCAGCTCTCGACTGAGAAGATGGCCGACCGACTCTCACGCATGCTCGTCGCGCTCGAGGCTGAGGCCGGGACTCCTGACCCCGCCGAAGGGCTCGACGAGCACCGCAAGCCCGCCCCCCCCTTCCCTTCCCCTCGCACTCGCTCACGCAAAGCAAGGACGTCCGCGTGATCTCTCTCCGCATCGACCAGCACGAACTCCACCTGCTGCCGGGCAAGGCCGTCTGGCGGCCCGCGTCTCGCACGCTTTACGTCGCCGATCTGCACATCGGCAAGGCGTCGGCGTTTGCACGTGGCGGCATTCCGCTCAGCGACGAGTTGCTCGCGCGTTCCACGGCGTCAGACCTTGTCCGTCTCTCCGCGCTGATCGAGGCCCAGCGGGCCGAGCGCCTGGTCATCCTCGGTGACCTGCTGCACGCGCCGGCCGGGCGCGATCAACGCACGATGTCGCAGCTCGCTCACTGGCGGGCCTCGCACGATGGCGTTGAAGTCGTGCTCATCCGCGGCAACCACGATCACGCGGCCGGCGACCCTCCGAGCGACGCGGGTATCGACTGCGTTGATGCGCCGAGTGACGCTGCGGGTTTACGTCTGGTGCATCACCCGCTTGAGCCGACGGACGGAGTTCCGACGCTGGCCGGCCACGTGCATCCGTTCGTCAGGCTGGCGTCGATTGGTGACGCGGCCCGCTGCGCCTGCTTCTGGCTGTCCGATAACCAGCTCGTTCTCCCGGCGTTTGGCGGGTTTACGGGTGGGTTCTCGGTCTCGCCGCGCCAAGGCGATCGTGTGTTTGTGGCCGCGCCCGAACGTGTACTGGAGATACCCGTCGTGACGGCCGCCACCCGCGGGTCTGGGCGGCCTCGGTGACCGAACTTTGCGCTCCCGGCGCCCTATTGGGTGCGATTTCCCGAGGGAATCGGGCCAAATCGCCGTGGGATCCGTGCGGCCGGGTTCACCCGTCGTGACGGTCGTCCGATCTTGATGATCGAGCCGACGCTCACGGGACTCGTTCCATGGCAGTACCTCCCAATTCACCGAATCCAAAGCCGGCGGGCAGCCCCGCCGGCGCACCTGCGCGGGGCAGCGTTCGGTCGCCCGTCCGGTTGAGACCCACGTCACCAACACGGTGCGCATGAAGGCGAGCGACCTGCAGAAGCTCCACGAGGAGCTGGAGGCGGCGAGCCAGGGCGCATCGAACGCACGCAAGTGCATCCGTTTGGACTACGTGCAATTGTCGGTGCGCGTCGAATTGCACCAGGCGGGCGGCGTGGTGATCTCGCTGCAGTTTGCGGCGCGGAACATCTCGACTGAAGGCCTGGGCATCCTGCACAACGCGTATGTTCATTCGGGCACGCGCTGCGTCGTGCATTTGAAGCATCTGAACGGGCACGACGTCGCGATCGACGCGAGCGCGGTGCGCTGCCGGCACGTCCGCGGTCTTGTTCACGAGGTGGGGTTGCGGTTCAACTCGCCGATCAACGTCCGCGACTTTATCAAAGTCGATCCCATGGAGGGGAGCTTCACGCTCGAGCACGTGGATCCCAAGCGGCTCAAGGGCTCGCTGCTGCACGTGGACGACGCCTCGATGGACCGCCGTCTGCTGCAGCACTATCTCAGCGAGACCGCGATGAAGGTGACGTCGGTCGAGACGGGCAAAGAGGCGATCGAGAAAGCGAGCGAGGGGTTCGACGCCATCATCGTGGACAACGACCTCGCCGACATGACCGGGCTCGACGTAGCGGGCACGCTCCGTGCAAAGGGCGTCACCGTTCCCATCCTGATGCTGACCGCCGACACGCGTCCCGAGACCAAGCAGGGCGCTCGCAACGCGCGCGTCAGCGCGCTGATCCCTAAGCCGACCAACAAGGCCGTTGTGCTCCAGGCGCTGGCCGAGTTCCTGATCATCGACAACACCGGCGAGACGGAGACCGGCGGCGCGCTGATCACCACACTCTGCCCGGCCGATCCGACCTTCCGCTTTGTCCCCGAGTTCATCGAAGAGCTTCGTCGCTTCGGTGAGAAGATCAACGCCGCCGTGACGACCGAAGACGCCGCGGCCGCTCGCAGAATCTGCTATCAGCTCAAGGGGGCCGCGCCGGCTCTTGGCTTCGCCGCCATCGGCGAGTCGGCCACTGCTGCGATGAACGCGATCGACAAGTTCGGCACCGTCGCCGACTGCGGCAAGCAGCTCCGGGCGCTGGTCAGCCTGTGCAACCGCGCCAAGGTGCGCGATGACAAGGCCCGCAAGGCGGGTTGAACGCGCCGTTCACGCGATCGATCACAACAATTTACAGCGTGCGCCAGTGCGCAGGCACGTCGCCATGCTCGGCCCGGACGATGCTGCGGATGCCGCCGCGGCCCTTCCAGTGGGAGACGATCTGCAGCCATGTGGGGTTCAGGAGTTTCGCGAGGTCGTCGCGGATCTGGTTCGTCACGCCCTCGTAGAAGATGCCCTGGTCGCGGAAGCTCTGATAGTAGAGCTTGAGGCTTTTGAGCTCGACGCAACCGTTCTTCCCCGCTGTGGTGTTTGCCGCGGCTGGCTGGTAGCGCAGCACGATCGTCGCGAAGTCGGGGTGCCCGGTCATCGGGCACTTGCTGGTGAACTCCTCGCTGACGTGTTCGATCACAAACGGCGCCTGCGAGGGGGTCGGGAACGCTTCAAGCAGCTTTGCATCGGCCATGGGCGGCGAGTGTAGGGGCCAGAACCCGCCCGCTCGTCCTGGGTCGGTTCAGTGGAACCGGCCGATCAACGCCTCGATGGAGGGCTGGTTGCGGTTGAGTGAGAGGCTCTTCTTGAGAGCGTTGAGCCCGCGGATCTTGGCGTCGTTGTCGGTGTTGTTCGACCACGCGTAGCGGTTCAGTTCGCACACGCCGATGCCGTTGAGCGCCGGGAAGTGGTCCGGCTCGAGCCGCAGCGACTCGTTGAACGACTGCTCAGCTTTGTCGAACTCCTTGAGCTTGAACTGGGCGTATCCCAGACGCTCCCACGCCGCGGCGGAGGGAGCCTTCTTGACCAGTTGCTCCAGCGTGCTGCGCATCTCGCCGTAGCGACCGAGCCCCTTGAGGCTCTCGGCGTACGACAGCAGAATGCGGGGCGTCGGCTCAAGCAGTTCAAAGCTCTGCTGGAACTCGGTGACCGCCTCCTCGTGCCGTCCAAGGTCGGCGTAGACGGCGGCGAGGTTGACGCGGGCGGCGCCGTTCTTGGGGTCGATCTTCACGGCCCGCTCGCCGAACGTGTAGGCCTGCGTGCTCTCGCCAAGTTGGTAATAGGCGACGGAGAGGTTGAGGTTGGTCTGGAAATCTTCGGGCTTGACGGCCAGCGCCTTGAGGTAGGCCGAGACCGCGTCGGTCACGCGGTCAAGCAGGTGGAGCATCAGGCCGTGGTAGTACTGGGCGTCGAAGTTCTTGGGGGCGAGGCGAGCCGCTTCGGCGTAGGACTTCTCAGCTTTGTTGTAATCGCCTTCAGTGCGGTAGATGTCGCCCATGCCCATGTGGGCGTCGGTCAGCGTGGGGTTGACGGAGATCGCCTTGGCGAATTCGTCGAGGGCCAACTGCATGTTCCCCGCGTCCATGGCGTCGTTGCCCCGGTCCACGTGGTCCTGACCCGCACCGCCGACAGTTCCTGCACCACCGCTGTCGGTGAGGTCAGTTGTCGATTGCGGGCCGCGGCAAGCGGTCAGCGGCAGCGCAACCGCCGCGGCGAGGGCCAGCGCGGCGGCGAAGCGGGGCAGAGAACGACCGGACGTCATAAGACGAGTGGGGAGGGAGGGCGCTGGCATAGTGGTTGGGTATCGACGCATGGGGGGGAACGCGCACAAAATACGCGGTCCGACCCTTCGGCGTTCAGCGCTTCTTGGTAGAACGTTTGGCAGCAGGCTTACCCAGCTTCGCAGGCTTGGGCATTGGCTTGGCTTTCGGCTTCGACATGGCTGTTGGCTTCGACGCTTTGGCGGCCTTCGCTGATGGGACTTTCACGCCCGGTTTTACTGGCTTGGTCGGTTTGGCTGATTTCGCAGGCGTCGTCATGAGGGGTGCAATCGGCTTGACGGGTGGGAACGTGTTTCCAGAAACACCGATGAGCGAACGCAAGCGCTGGACGTTGATCTGGTCCCAAACCGGGTTCTCCGGCGTGCCTGCCCCTTCGGGCTTCTTGGCTTCCTTGGGAGTTTCCATTAACTTGGGGATGTCGGCGAACGCCGGGTGATTGACCACCGCCGCGAACCCGGCCAGTCCGATCGTCCCCTCGCCGATGTGGGCGTGCCGGTCGACGCGGCTGCCGCAGGGCGTCTTGCTGTCGTTGATGTGCATGCACTTGACGGCCCCCGCACCGAGCTTCTCGTCGAGCTCGGCGAGCACCTTCTCAGCGCCGCGCGGGTGGAGAGGTCGTAGCCGGCTGCGTGCGCGTGGGCGGTGTCGATGCAGAACCCCAGCCGGTCGGTGCTGCCCGCCGCGTCGGCGGCACGTCCTCTGAGCTGGGCAAGCTCCTCGAACGTCCGTCCGATGGTGCTCCCCTGGCCCGCGACGTTCTCGAAGCAGAGGACCACGTTCATCCCGGCGGTCTCTTTGACCAGTTGCGCGGCCGCGGCGGCGATCCGGGTGATTCCTTCTTCGAGCGTGCTGGTGGTGTGGGCGCCGGGATGAAAGACCAGCAACTGGATGCCCAACTGCTCGGCCCGCTCGATCTCGATCCGCATCAGTTCGATCGACCCTTTGTACAACTCAGGATTTGGCGAGCCGAGGTTCGAGAGGTATGACGCGTGCGATGTGACGCGACCGTGGTTGCCTTTCGACGCGCCCCACCCGAGCCGCTTGGTGTGCCCAGTCCATTCGTCGATGGTGCTCTGTTCCAGCGGCTTGGCCTTCCATTGCTGCTGGTTCTTCGTGAAGACTTGCACGCAGTCGAGGCCGAGGGCCTCGGCTTCAAGCAGGGCGCCGGACATGGACTTGGCGATCGAGAGGTGAGAGCCAAACATGCACGAACGTAGGAGACCAATAAGAGCCGAGCCCCGTAAGGGGCCGGCACGTGGGGCTTAGGAACGCCAGCGCGCCTCGTCCGGGGCCTCACGGCTCTCAGCTCTTATGGACGGTCGTAGCTGCCGCGGTCGCTATCCTCCTTTATGGGCCCACTTGATGGACGTATTGCAGTAGTTACCGGCGCGAGCGCGGGTATTGGCCTCGCCACTGCACAGGAACTCGCCTCGCAAGGGGCCAAGGTGGTCATTAACGCTCGCCGGGCTGATGTGCTCCAGCAGGCCGCGGCCGGGATCAACGCCGCCGCGCAGACGCCCGCCGACAAGCCGATCTGCACATCCGTCGCGGGCGATTGCGCCGAGCAGGGCATCATCGACCAGATGCTCAACACAGCGAAGCGGATGTTCGGCGCCGAGGCGGACCTGATCGTCGTCAACGCGGGGCGCGGGCTCAACGGGTCGGTGCTGACCTCCGATACGACGCAGTGGGAAGAGATGGTCCGCACCAACGTGCTCGGCGCGGCGTCGCTCATTCGCTCTGCCGCAAAGAGACTCACGTCGGTCGTTCCCGAGACGGAGACCGGCCAGGCCGGTGCGTGGCTAAAGCGCAGTGGGCGTGACCTCATCGTTCTCGGCTCGGTCGTCGGTCGGCACGTTTCTCCCTTCTCGTCGATGTACGGCGGCACGAAGTTCGCCGTGCACGGGATGGTCGAGGGCGTTCGCCGCGAGTTGGCGGGCAAGGGCGTGCGCGTGACGCTCGTTGAGCCCGGATTCGTCGTCAGCGAGTTCCAGGGTGTTGCGGGGTACGACCCGGCGTGGTTCAAAGGTGTGATGGAGAAGATCGGCCCGGCGCTCGACCCCGCCGACATCGCGCGAACCATCGCGTTCATCGCTGCTCAGCCGCCGCACGTGCACATCTCCGACGTGCTGGTGCGCCCGACGCGACAGGACTATCCATAAGAGCCTCGTGCGCAAGCACGAGGTTGACGTGTAGATGGCACGTCGAGCCTCGAGTGATCGACGGCCGCACGCGTGGATGTTGAGGGTGCTGCGTGAACGGGTGCGGCTCCCGCGTGCTTGCGCACGAGGCTCTTACTCACCTGTCAGCGATTTGCGCCGCGCTTTGAGCTTTGTGCTCCAGCGTTTGGCGTTCGCTTGCGTCTTCGCCCAGGGCTTGAGCGTCACCAGGGCTTCCTCGATTACCGTCGGGTGAAGGTTGTTCGCCACGCCGTTGCCGCCCCAGGTGAAGATCAGGTGGCGCGGCTGCGTGCCGGCATTGATGATGCCGTCGAGGATCCGTCGGCTCAGTTCGGGCGACCACGCGGTGTGATCCTCAAGCAGCATCCATGTCAGCACGTCCTTGCCGGGGTTCCATTTCTCGGTGAAGGTCATCAGCATCTGGTCGAGCCGCTGCGCGGGGATAAGGCTCACGCACCAGCGCGAGTACTGGAAGAAGATCCGCATCCGCGGCATCGCGGCGACCACCGCCTCTGCCAGTTCTGCGTTCTCAAAGCGGCACGCCTCGATCTGCAGCGCGTTGAGCACCGTGCCGCTGCGTTGCATCGTGAAGCCGGTCTCCACCGCCTGCTTTTGCGAGCCGAACACGCGGGCGATCTGCTCCGGTGAGAGCATGCTGATCACCGTCCCCAGCGCCCGTTCCTTGAGCTCCACGCCCGGCAGTACAGGGAACAGTTCCCTTCGGAGGGGCTTGAAGTCCGGGTCGGCCTCGTCGATCAGCGAAGGCGTTGCGTCGGGCTTGAGCGGGCCGGGCCCCAACGCACGCTCGGCGAGCTTCGCCACCAGCGGTTCCTGAGCCGGCGTCGGGCGCGGGTACGGGTTTGCGGGCTTCTTGGCCATGTGTTCGCGTTCGGAGTTGGGGTGGAGGCGCCGGCCATTTCCCGCGTGCCGGGCTTGCCGATGAGGCGCACTGCACCAGTGTGCAATGGGGTAAGTGTACTAATCTGCGCATGGCCGATTGCATGTGAACGCCATTGCGTTTCCGGTAGACTCGGGCATGAACCTGAATGTGTTTGGCTCGATCGTCGTGGGCGTGTGCGTGGCGGGTGCGGGCGGGGGGGCGGTTCTGGCGCAGGATGGAGCGCCGCCCAGTTCGGCGACGGGCATGTGGATCACTCGCTGCGCCGCCTGTCACGGCGAGAACGGCGGCGGTGTCGAGGGACGGGCTAAGAGCCTGCTCACCGACGCGGCGATGGAAGAGAGCAACGACCGTCCGTTCTTCGAACTCCTCCGCAAGGCGGCGGGTCCTCACAGCGCCAACGGCGGGGAGAGTGACCGCGCGGGTTCGCTCGGGCTGACCGAGCAGCAGACCTGGGCCCTGATCGTGCACCTGCGCGAGCTGCAGGCCAAGGACTGGCGCAAGCGCGTGGGAGACCTCAAGCGCGGCGCGGACGGCGCGTACGCGACCCAGCGTGCGAAGTTCAAGGTCGAGTCCGTGATCGACTCGGGCCTCAAAACACCGTGGTCCATCGCATGGATGCCAGCAGCTCCCACCAAGGAATCGCCTGCCGCCTACCGCGCGCTTGTTACGGAGAAAGACGGACAGTTGGACGTGTACGAAGGACTGGGAGTGGGGGGGAAGCTCCTCGGACGCGTGTCGGGCCTCCCCAAGCTCGCGTCGAACGGGCAGGGCGGCCTGATGGATGTCGCCGTCCATCCCGACTACGCGCACAACGGGTGGGTCTACCTCACCTTCGCTGAGTCGAACCCGCAGGGCGGCGGCAAAGTCCCCGCCGAGATGACCAAGGTCGTCCGCGGCAAGATCACTCAGACCGAGTCGCACGACTCGGACGAAGGGTCGTTTGCGTTCACAGACCAGCAGGTGATCTTCCAACCCCGCCCGGGCCACTACAACGGCGCCGGTGTTCATTACGGCTCGCGCATCGTCTTTGAGAGGCCGACCGGTGGTGACGTGAAGGAGGCCAACGGTCGGTGGCTGGTCTACTTCTCCATCGGCGAGCGCGGCGGCATGGAGCAGGCGCAGTCGCTCGAACTTCCCAACGGCAAAGTGCATCGCGTATGGGAAGACGGTCAGGTTCCCTCCTCCAACCCCTTCGCCGACCAAGAGAAGGCGTATGGAACCATCTGGACCATCGGGCACCGCAACCAGCAGGGACTCTGTTTCGACGATAACGGCGCTCTTTGGGATACCGAGCACGGGCCGCGCGGCGGGGATGAACTGAACCTTCTGACGCGCGGCGCGGACTATGGCTGGCCGCAGAGCTGCTTTGGGATCAATTACTCTGATCAGCCGTTCGTGCTGCCGTGGAAGGAGAAGGCGTCCAACGGCATGCCGATTACGCTGCCGGTGCACCGGTGGCTGCCCTCAATCGCCGCGTGCGGGCTCGATTGCGCCCGCAGCGCAGACGTGAAAAGCACGTTCCCCGACTGGTCGGGCGACTTGTTCGCAGGCGGCCTCGCCGGTGCGTCGGTAGACCGCATCCGCATCAAGGACGGCAAGGTGGCCGAACTCGAAGAGATCGTGCACGGCATGGGACGCATCCGCGACGTCGCCTTCGGGCCCGACGGGATGCTCTATCTGGTGCTCAACGGGCCGGACAAGGTGGTGCGGTTGGTTCCCGCTAAATAACGCGCCGATTTCATGTTGATATTCATCCAGGCTCGGTAAGCTCGCGCCGACAGGAGGCGCGCCGATGCCCATCGAGATACGCACCGGTCGGATCGAGTTTCCCTCCGGCACTGGCCTGCGTGCCGCGGCGTGGACGTACTTTGTCGACCGCTTCCCGCGGGCGTGTTGGGTCGCAATGTCGGGGTACAAAGCCCGATACGACAGCAGTGATCACCACATCAAGATGTTGCAGGTCGAACTGACCACGAGCATGGGCGTCGGTGAGTTCGGGCCTGCAATCTACGTCACGGCAAAGCTCCAGCTCCGCGACAAGAACGCCGACGACCCCTTTTCCGGCTGGGTCGATTACGTGCTCTTCTGCGACACCAGCCGTCCGGGGCTCGATCCATCCATCCTTCACGCAGGAGCCGAACGATGGAGTTTGTAACCATCACCCTCGGCCGGCCGGACTTGGTGTTCCCAACCGAGAACCGCGTGCGGATTCCCTTCACGCTTCCCGGCCCGGCAAAGGCCGTCTATCCGATCATCCAATCGTTCCGGTTTTACAACTACGACGATGACCGGCACGTCGAGAGCGTCCAGATCGGCCTTACGCCGCTCTTCAACTCCGGGGTTTCCGCCACGCAGGGTGAGGTGGAGATCGAGACTAGCTTCAACGACGCCGATCACTACACGCCCGATCGCATCGAACTGGAGATTACGGTGTTGATCGTGGCGGTCTGAACGAAGGCATCGAGGGATCAAGATGAGGCTTTGGGCGTTGCCTGCCCCTTCTTGATCCCTGATCCCTCGATCTCTCGCTGCGTTCCCCTCTCGGTGCTTCTTCTCGGTGCCTTGATGCCTTGGTCCCTTGATCCCTGCTTGGCGCTACCATCGACCCCCTTACTCCAAGCTGGAGCGCGGGTCGGAGGTGCATCGAATGAGCAAGGTCCTGGTGCTGGGTGCGGGCAAGGTCGGCAAGTCGGTCGCAGAGCTTCTGCTCGCTTGCGGCGGCGGCAATTACCAGTTGACGCTCGCCGACCGTGACGAGGGGATGCTCGCTATCGCCCGCGAGAACATCAGCCGCCTGGGCACGCTCGTCAAGCACGCCACGCCCTGCGAGTACAAGACCGTCGACGTCACCGACATGCACGCGGTGAAGGGGCTGCTCAATGGTCACGACTACGTGATCTGCATGCTCCCGTTCAACTTCGTCATGGGCATCGCCGAGGCCGCCAACGAGCTGGGCGTGCACTACTTCGACGTGACCGAAGACGTCGAGACGACCGACAAGGTCAAGTCGATCGCTGATTCGGGCCGCGCCAAGGTCGCGCTGGTTCCCCAGTGCGGCCTGGCTCCCGGGTACATCGCCATCGCGGCCCACGACATCGCCCGTCACTACCAGACAATCGACACGCTGATCCTCCGCGTGGCGCGCTGCCGCAGTACCCCACCAACCGTCTCAAGTACAACGTGACGTGGTCCGCCGCGGGCGTGATCAACGAGTACTGCGAGCCGTGCAATGTGATGCTCGGCGGCAAGTCGGTGAAGGTGCCCGCTCTCGGTGGCATCGAGAACTTCACGCTCAACGGGTGTGAGTACGAGGCGTTCTTCACCTCCGGCGGCATCGGCAGCCTTGTCGACTCGCTCGTCGCCGCGAAGAAGACCACGCCCGAGACCACCCTCGCGTATAAGTCGATCCGTTATCCCGGGCACGCTGAGCTGATGAAGTTCATGCTGCAGGACATGCGACTTGGCCAGGAACACGCCGCGCCGACCAAGGCCGGCCGCGTCTTCGACCGCGCGCTCGCCGTCGACCTGCTCGAGCACGGCTGCCCGCGCACCACGCAGGATGTGGTGATCGTCTTCGTCACCGGCATCGGCACCGGGCACGACGGCGTGCGCCGCCAGATTAATTTCGGCCGCACGATCCCCGCGACGCACATGTTCGGCAGGCTCTGGCCCGCGATCGAGCTCACCACCGCCGCGGGCGTGTGCGCGATGGTTGATCTGCACCGGCTGGGCAAGACCGATCAGCGCGGCTTCATCAAGCAGGAAGACGTCTCGCTGGAGATGTTCAACCAGACCGTGTTCGGCCTGGGCTACGAGGCTCCGCACATGATCGAGTCGGCGGTCGCCCGCGGGTCGCGGTAAAGGCTTCCAGCACTCGGGGTCAACTGCCTACCGCTGAGGCCCGTCCAGTGGGGCGATTGTCTACGCCGAATGCCCCCAGCAGGCCGGCGACAAGCAGCAGAAGCCCCAGCAGGCCCGCACCTGCGTACATCACCATCGCCGTCCAGGTCAGGGCGCCGGCGTTGGGCAGTTTGTGAAGCTGATCGACACTCTTCATCCCCATCATCAGCAGGATCATCACGACCGTGGCCTCTTTGAGCAGAGGCCGAAGGGTGGCGGCCCTGCGCCATCGCAGCCAATACGCGCCGATCGTGATCATCCACGCAAGCAGCACGCACGTCCACACGGCCATCACGACGTCGATCCAGTGTGCCGTCATCGCACGGGCAAAGGGCGTCGTCGCCGCTTCGTGCGCGTCGGCGAGGTCCGTCGGCGGGAAGAGCAGGATGAGCGGGACCGAGATCACCGCGCCGCCTGCGGCGGAGATGAGCAGAGCCGTGTAGATGGAGCGGGCGTGCCTTGACATAAGGCTTGAGAAGTGGAAGGAGAGCGTTTGGGGGGCGAATCGGAAGTCGCGCAAGCATACCAAAGAGAAATGGGCCGCTTTGCCAGGAAGATCGGCGCATTGCGGTATGCTCCGCCGATGACTCAGTACGCCCCCTGCCCGCGCTGTGCAGCCGCCCGCGCGAAACCGGTCATGTTTACGTGGTGGGGAGGCTTGCTTGGCCCCAAGCTCTTCACGCACGTGCGTTGTGAAGGGTGCGGCGTCGCCTACAACGGCAAGACCGGGCGCTCCAATACCACGGCGATCGTGATCTACTCCGTCGTGGGGGGGATGGTCGCCATCGTCATCGGCGCAGCGTTGCTTTGGATGTGGGTGTTCAACGGGCCTTGACGCTGATGCTCTTTCGAGCCGGCAATTGCAAAGGCCCCGAGGTCTCGTCCGTGCTGGTCAGCTTCGCGTGCGTCCGACGTTGAGCTTCAGGCCGACGCAGCCCTGACTCTCGATCGGAGCAACCTCTCAGCACGGACGAGCCCCCACGGGTGTCGTCGTGGGCAAACTATTCGCGCATCACCGGTAACACGGGTGAATGCCATATGAAAGAACGATCATGAGTTGCCGCGTCATCGGATCTGGAACGTGATGTGAAACTGGGTGTTTCAGGGCGACCCGAGAGCGGGGCCTTGCGTGCTCACTGTGTCCGGCCGACTCGTGCCGTCAGCGGCCACCGTACCGCGCGTGCTCCGGCGCCCCAGCGTTCCCGCAATTCCTCTTCAATGAGCGCTGTCGCAGGCGTGCCGTGCCGCTCCAGATAGCTCTGGCTCGCCGACCACGTGCCCAGGTAGCCGAGCATCTGGTCCGCGGTCCACGTCGCGCGTACATCCATCGGCGGCGCGGCGACTTCCTCGAACGGAAAATCGAGCCGCTCGTAGCCATTGGCCACGATTCTGATCCGGCTCGACCAGAACTCGTCGACGATTCGGTTCTGGTAATCGTTGATCAGTTCGTCGATGCCGGGTGCGATGACCGCCTCGCGATAGCCCCACGCCGCGATCACGCCGCGAGGCACGAGCACACGCCGCACCTCGCGGTAGAACGCGGGCAGATCGAACCAGTGCAAGGCCGACGCCGCGGTGACAAGTTGCACGCTCGTGTCGGGCAGGCCGCTCTCTTCTGAGCGTGCCACGCGATACTCAACGCCTGGACACGTCTGGGCGCGTTCAATTTGAGCGGCGCTCGCGTCAGTTGCGACCACATGGTCAAAGTGCTTTCGAACCGCTACCGCCGCCTGTCCGTTCCCGCACCCGCAATCCCACGCGCACGTCTGTCCAGGAGCGAGCTTTGCGAGGAACGAGTACAACTCAGGCGGATAGACCGGTCGGTGCCGTGCATAGGCGGCTGCCTGTGCCGAAAACCGATCCTCAAAACCTTTCGATTCGTTCTCAGCTGTCCAGCCGTCGCACGTGCTGCCCATGCATCAGCGTAGGGCTTGCCGTGTTGCTCGCGCCAAGCTCGTGTGAGCCGCTCCATGCGCACGCCGATCAATGATGTACACGGGCGAGCGCGGCGCGGCCGTCATTTCAGAGCTTTGGCGCGGATCAGTTCAAGCAGCCGATTCACCCCGGCAACCGTTTGCTCATCGGGCAGGTCGCCAATGTGGTTCCAGCGGCGGTACTCGAAGAACAGATGCGCCCTCAGCCCGGTCATGCTTTCGCGACTGGAAACAAGACGCAGAGGCCCGGAAATCCGCCCGTACGGGTTCATCTCCGACCAGTCGAAAGTACTCGCGAAGCTCACAATCTCCTGCCAAGACGAACCGGCGGCGGGAACCTGAGAAGCACGTAGCTCCGTGCTGGCGATCGCATGCCGAAAGAACGGGGGCCGGGGCGGCGGAGCGGGCGGTACGTACGGTGCGCTGAAGTCGACGCCGAAGCCGCAATCCGAAAGTGCCCGTCGAACCGCGACGGCGACCGCCGAAGCGCCCGGCGTGTCGCTGTGAATGCAGATGGTGTGCGGCCTCTCGCCGGGCGCCTGCATGAGTCGCGCCGCCTGTTCCGCTGCGACGACAGGGTCGGTGATGAGCGAGCCGGGAAGTGCGCGGCTCCGGAGCGAGCCGTCAGCTTCATAGACACGGTCGGCAAAAGCCTCAACGGCGACGGGAAACCCTCGTTCGCGCCAAGTGCGCAGCGCGACCGTGCGAGGCATCGCCACCATGACCAACTTGCGGGTGAATCGCGCGACGGCAGCGGCCGTTGCGCCGGCGACGGCGATATCGGTCATCGCCTTGTGGTACAGAGCGCCGTGGAGCTTCACATGCGTCAATTGTCCGTGGTGACGCCGCGCGACGCGATCAAGCGCGAGGATCTGCTCGAACACAAACTGCTCGACTTCGTGTGCCGGCAAGTCGAGCGCGACGCGACCGAAGTTGGCGCGATCCGGGTAGCCCGGGTGCGCCCCGATCGCCACGCCGCGGGAAAGCGCCGCCTCCACCGTCGCGGCCATCGTCTCTTCATCGCCCGCATGTCCGCAGCATGCGATGTTCGCTGACGTTACCACATCCAGCAGGGCCAGATCGTCGGCTCCCGTCCCTTCGCCCAGGTCGCAGTTGAGGTCGACGGAACGCATGATCATTCGATGTCACGCCCTTTCGTCTCCGGCAGCAGCAGCACCAGGCCCGCCCCGGCGAGGTAGAGCAGGCTGGTCATGCCCAGCGTCGGGCCGAGCCCAAGCGTCACGGTGAGCGAGCCGATCGCGACCGGCGCCAACGCGCTCGCTGCGCGTCCGGCGTTGTAGCACAGCCCTTGCGCAGTGGCCCTGATCGACGTCGGGAACAGCTCGGCCAGCATCGAGCCGAAGACGCTGAAGAACCCGTGCCCGAAGAACCCCATGAATGGGCCGACGATCATCAGCGTCGTCTGGCTCTTGGCGCTCCAGCCATAGATCGGAACGACCACCGCGGCTCCGAGCACATAGGCGATGAAGGTCGGCCTGCGTCCCAACTTGTCGGCGACGAATCCGAACGACGCGTACCCCAGGAACGCCCCGATCTGCGTGAGCACGATGAACGGCGTCGACTTGACAATGCCCAGTCCCGCTCCGCCTTTATCCAACGGACGCGCGAGATACGAAGGCATCCATGTGAATAGGCCCCAGTACGCGCACAGCAGCACCGTGCAGCACGCGGTGGCGATGACCGTGCGCCGGAAGTAGGGGGGCTTGGACAGGATTGGCAGAACTCCCGTGAGTCCGACCGCCTCCGCCTTCTCGCCCGACCACACCTTCGGCTCCGGAAGCGCCTTGCGGATCCACAACGTCAAGAACGCCGGCACGATCCCCACGACAAACAACGGCCGCCAGCCCCACTCAGGGATGATCCATGCAGCGAGATACGCCGCGGCGATGTAGCCGATCGCGAACCCCGACTGCATGAGCCCGATCGCCTTGCCACGGTGCTTGGTGGGCCACGTCTCGGCGACCAGCACGGCTCCCGCCGACCACTCGCCGCCCATGCCGAACCCCACCAGCGCCCGCCAGAGTACAAGCTGTTCGAAGTTCTGCGCCGTTGCTGTCAGCGCAGTGAAGACCGAGTAGACGAGGATCGAGACCATCAACATCCGTACGCGCCCGAAGCGGTCGGCGAGCATGCCGGTGAAGATGCCGCCGAACGCTGCGCACAACAGCGTGATTCCGATCGCTACGCCCGACTGCGTATCGGTGAGGTGGAACTCCTCCTTCACCTTGCCCAGCGCCAGAGCGTAGAGCATCACGTCCATGCCGTCGAGCATCCAACCAGCGCCCGCGGCAAACAGGGCCCGCCAGGCATGACTGTCGGCGGCTTTGTACCAGGGCGTGTTGTCAGGAAGCGTCTGCGTCATCCGTAAGAAGCTCCCTCTGCCCATCGTTGTTCACGTTGCAGGAACAACGTTCGGGCCTCCTCGATCGTGATGCGTTCAATGCGCACCCGCTCGCCGGGTCGCACTTGGCCCAGAAGGTGCAGGTCGACGGACGCGACGCAAGCGATCATCGGGTACCCGCCAGTGGTGGGATGATCGACGCCCAGCGCGACGAGTTGACCGCTGGGCGTCACCTGCACTCCGCCGGGCATCGCACCCTCGCTCACCATCTCGCCGCCCACGTTCTTGATGGGCGCACCATCCAGTCTCACGCCTACGCGGTTGGACTGGCTCGAGACCACCCGCTCAGCGCTCTCACATCGCGCTGCGCTGAGCAGCGTCGAACCTCGCGGTGTGCGGACCGTCCACCGCGCGGATGACCCACGCGTCCTTCCGGTCGCGGTACCCGTCGCGCAGCTCGACGGCCATTCGATCGTCCGTCGCCTCGCCTCGCTGCTCGCCAATCACCAGCCGGTCACCCTTCCGCAGGAGCCTTCCCTCGTGCCCGCCAAATCCCGCGGCCAGCAGCGTCGAGGCGCTGTCCAGCCGCAGTGGCACATCAAACCCGCCCGCCACGCACAGATACGCACGCGCGCCGCCCACCAGCGGTCCTACCCGCAGAGAGTCTCCCGCGCGCACGGTCAGCCGCTCCCACGCGGCCGGTGAACCGCCGCGTGGCGAAGCGCCCGTGATTGCCACATCCACCTCTCCGTCAAACGTCACTGTCGGGCCGATCAGCGTGCATTCCAACCCCGCCGCGTCGTCGCAGTTGCCGACGAGCCGGTTTCCCGCGCAACGCGATCGAGTCCGCCGCGCCGCTCACGGGTACGCCCTCCGCAGCATGCCCGGGCCTGCCCAAGTCCTGCACCGTCGTGAGCATCCCGGGTTCCACCACGGTCATGCACGTCATAGACCGCCCTCCCGTCTGTCGACGTGCTCGCACAGCCGCTCAAACTCCGCCGCGCTGATGGGTGTGAACCGCACGCGGTCTCCAGCAACGAAAAGCCCGGCAGGTTCGCGCGACGCATCGAATACACGCCGCGGCGTCCGCCCGACCAGCCGCCATCCGCCCGGCGTCCCGCCCGGGTATACGCCCGTCTGTACACCCGCGATCCCGACGCTCCCCGCCGGCACGCGCGCCCGCGGCGAGCTCAGCCGGGGCGTCGACAGGTGTTCGGGCAGCCCGCGGATATACGCGAACCCCGGTGTAAAGCCGATGAACGCGACTCGGTACTCGGCGGCGCAGTACGCCTGCACGACCTCTTCGCTTGTCAATCCTCTCGCCTGCGCCAGTTCGACCAGATCAGGCCCGTGAGAACCACCGAAACAGACAGGGACCTCAAGCACGCGACCGACACTTTGCGAGACTGACGATGTGTCAGCGCAAACAGCGGCTTCGACACGGCGTGCCGTCTCGTCGTTGCAGACGCCGATGTCCAGCGTGACCAGCAGCGTCGCGTACGCCGGAGTGATGTCCACCACCCCCTGCACACACGCCTCGATAAGTCGGCGGTGCGCGGCGTGAACTCGGAACAATGCCTCGTCGCCCGTGCCCGCGAACTCGATCCGCAAAAATCGATCGCCAGCCCACGAGACCGTGGGCTGGCTTCTTCCGAGTTCAACCGAGAAACCGGCCACGCGGCCAGTCTACCGGCGGCCCTTCGCTTGATTCACGGGTCACTGATGCCGTCGGTACACTCGCCCCATGCCCAGCAATCCCCGCGCAGTCGTCCTCGGAGCCGGCATGATCGGCTCGGTCATCGCCCGCGACCTCGCCACGATCGAGCCGCGATTCGACGTCACCGTTGCCGACGCGCGCCCCGATGCCCTGCAGCGCACAGCCGCGGCAGTTTCTGCAGCAGGGGGGGGAGGCAAGATCACCACCGTGGTCGCCGACCTCTCCAGCCCCGCCGTCGTCCGCGAGACGATCAAAGCTGCCGATGTCGTCTGCGGCGCCGTCGCAAGCCGCATCGCCTACTCGGTGCTCCGCACGGTGATGGAGGCAGGCAAGCTCTACAGCGACATCTCCTTCATGGGCGAGGATGCCGACACGCTCGACGCCGTTGCTAAGCGGCACGGCGGCACGGCGGCGGTCGATATCGGCGTTGCGCCCGGTATGAGCCATGCCCTCGCCGCCGACTGCCACCGGCGTCTCGCAGCAAAGGGTGTCAAAACGGAAAGCCTCCGCATCTATGTCGGCGGCCTGCCGCGCGTCCGTACGTGGCCATACCAGTACAAGGCCGCGTTCAGCCCCGCCGACGTACTCGAGGAGTACACGCGTCCCTCACGCATCATTGAGCACGGTCGCGTTGTCGTGCGTGAGGCGCTCAGCGAGCCGGAACTGATGGACTTCGACGGCGTCGGCACGCTCGAAGCCTTCAACACCGACGGCCTCCGCTCGCTCTCTCGCACGTATCCGGCCATCGTTCCGCACATGGTGGAAAAGACCCTCCGCTACCCGGGCCACATCGAGCAGATGCGCGTCCTCCGAGCGACGGGCTTGATGAGCGAGGAAGAAACAGAAGTGGGGGGCGTCAAGGTCAAGCCGCGCGACTTACTCGCCAAGCTCATGTTCCCGCACTGGACGTACGTACCCGGCGAGGAGGATCTCACTGTGATGCGCGTGCTCGGTGAAGGAGGAGGCCACCGCGTCCAATGGGATGTGCTCGACATCGGCACGCAGGGGGACGGCAAGGACGGCAAACAGACCAGCATGGGTCGCACGACCGGCTTCCCCTGTGCCATCGTCGCCCGCATGCTCTTCGACGGCACGCTGAAGCAGGCCGGCTTCGAAGCGGGCGTGATCAATCCGGAACTGCTCGGTGAGCAGCCGGTAGTGATGGACAAGCTCATCGCCGCGCAAGCCGCATCCGGCCGCGGCGTGCGCTACCGCTTTTCTGAAAGCTGAACGACGAGCTGCTTGACGAGAGCGTCCTTCACCGCGCCGAAGTTCGGTGATGCTTCTCCCAGCACCCGCCGCATGCTCGTGACTGTCCGCCCCGCAAGCCCGCACGGCACGATCAGATCGAAGTGCGACAAGTCCGGATCGACGTTCAGCGCCAGTCCGTGCATCGACACCCACTTGCGTACACGAACGCCCATCGCGGCGATCTTGCTGCTGCCTGGCGGCTTTGCTTCCACCCATACCCCTGTCGCCCCAGCCTCTCGCCGCCCCTCAATGCCATACACCCCCAGCGTCCGAATCACCGTCTCCTCCAGCAGCCGCATGTAATCGTGCAGCCGCAAGTGGAACCGGTTCAGGTCCAGAATCGGGTAGACCACAAGCTGCCCCGGCCCGTGATAGGTGATATCCCCGCCTCGATCGGTCGCTTCGACTGCCACCCCGGCCCGCTCCAGCATCGCGGGCGTCGCCGTCAGGTTGCTCGCCGCGCTCGGCCGGTTCGAAACCGTGATCACTGGGTGGTGCTCCACCAGCAGCACCACCCCTGCAAGGTCGCCCTCTGCCCGCCCGGTCGTTTCGTCCCCCCGAGCCGCCAGCACCCGCTCCACTTGCTCCACTTGCACGTCATACGCCGCGCGATAGCCGAGGCGTTCGAGGTCGTACACCTCGATCACCCCAATCGGGAGCCGGATCGTTGCGAGAGCGGGAACATTCAACGCCACGGGGTACACTAGGACGATGCCTCTGATCCACCCGTCCGCGGTCGTCGATCCCTCCGCGGAGATCGCCGACGACGTCACCATCGGCCCCGGCTGTGTTGTCACCGGGCCAGTTCGTTTGGCCGCCGGCGTCTCGCTCCTGGCCAACGTTTTCCTGCAGGGGCCGCTCACCATCGGCGAGCGCACCCGCATCTGGCCCGGCGCCTGCCTCGGGGCTGACCCGCAGGATTACAAGGTCAAGCCCGGGTTCCCCACCGCGGGCGTCACCATCGGCGCCGACTGCCTCATCCGCGAGGGCGTCACCGTCCACGCCGCGACCAAGACCGACGCTCCGACCCGCATCGGCGACCGCGTCTTCATGATGGTCAACAGCCACGCCGGTCACGATGCACAGGTGGGCAACGACGTCATCCTCGTCAACGGTGCGGTCCTCGCCGGTCACACGCAAGTGTTCGACAAGGCCACAATCAGCGGGAACTGCGGCATTCACCAGTTCGTACGCATTGGCCGCTTCGCGTTCATCTCTGGTATGTCGGCCGTTGCCACCGAAGTCCCTCCCTTCTGCGTGACCCACTCACGCAACACGCTGGCCGCGATCAACCTCGTCGGCATGCGCCGCAACGGGTTCTCGCGTGAGGACATCACCCTCACCCGCCGCGCCTTCCGTGAGGTCTTCAAGAAGAACCTACCCCGGCCGCAGATGATTGAGACGCTCGCCGCCATCGCAAAGGACGGCGCCAACGGCCAGTGCGCTCCGGTCATCGAGATGCTCGAGTTCGTCAAAACCGCCAAGCGTCCGATCTGCCCATACCGCGTCCAACCCGGCCGCGGCGAAGACGACCTCGAATAGCGAACAGGTTCACGATCCATGGACTGCACGGAAGCAGCCATCCCGACTCCCGCCTCTCCGACCAACGCCCCCGCTGGACACACCGCCCGTCTCTGCGTCCTCGGCTCAGGCTCTCGCGGCAACTGCTCCGTACTTCACACGGTCGACCCTGACGGCACGTCGTCGGTCACGCTGATCGACCTCGGCTTCTCGCCGCGCATGACCGCCCGCATGCTCGCCGAAGCGGGCCTCTCGCTCGAGGCCGTCGACGCGGTCCTGCTCACGCACCTCGATCACGACCACTGCCACCTCGGCTGGAACGCCCCTGATGCGTTGCCGCGCAGTGCACAGGTGTTCCTCCACGAAGGCCACCTCCAACGCGCTTACTCACGCGGCCTCAATGGCGGCCGCCTCCAACCGTTCCACGGTCAGCGCGGCAAGCCCGGTGAAGCGTTCAGCACAAGCGACAGAAGGCACCTCGCCGTCCGGCCACTGATGACCTTCCACGACGACCTCGGCGCGGCTGTCTTCCACATCACCATCGGAAACGCCGTCGATGCGCCTGCCATCGGTTACGCCACCGACCTCGGCCGCGTCACCGATGAGCTGATCACCCACCTCAGATCCGACGTCATCGGCGGCGCGAGCAGTGGGAGGAGTGGGGGAGGGGGAGGAGGGGGGGAGGGGTCGATCTCCTCGTGATCGAGAGCAACTACTGCCCCAAGCTCCAGGTCGCCAGTGATCGGCCCGAGTTCCTCAAACGCCGCATCATGGGTGGCCGCGGCCACCTGAGCAACGACGAAGCGATCGACGCCATCGAGGCGATCGCGCCGCGCGAGCACGTCGTGCTTGTCCACCTCTCTCAGCAGTGCAACGACCCCGCGCTGGTCGCGTCCCTCCACCGCCGCCGCCGCGGCATCGATGCCAGCAGCGATAGCGTGCTCACAATCTCCACCCAGGATGCCCCAACCCGCTGGGTCCCCATCCGCCGCCAACCCGCCGTGGCACCCGAACTGGTCATTCGACCCTTCCAGCGAGCCGGTCGCCAACTCCCGCTGTTTGGGTGAGGCGTCATCGGCCTGCATAAGAGCCGAGGGCCGTAAGGCCCCGGCCGCGGCGACGCGTCCTGCTGAGAATGTCCCTCCGTTAAGAGCTCCCGCCCTGAGCGTCTCTCCGTCACGAATTTGGGCATAGATCACTCGTGGTCCGCGCTCGAAAAGGCCTTCTTGCCTGTTCCCGTTGACCAATCCCGTTCCCTATCATCGGGCCGCTGTCTCCGCCCCAAGTTCCCCGTTCCCTGGATAGCCCCTTGACCAGCATCCCCACCACTCAGAACACTCCCGCCACTCCCTACGACGCGAAGACCGCCGCGATCGAGGTGGCGCGCCTCCTCTCCGACGACCGCTGCACCGACGTCACTCTCCTCGACGTCCGCGGCATCAGCAGCGTGCAGGACTTCGTCGTCCTCGCCAGCGGTACCAGCGACCGCCAGATGCGCAGCGCCGCGTCGGACATCAAGAACCTGCTCCCCAAGCTCGGGTCGAGCGTCTACCGCACCAGCATCGACGACCAGTCGACCTGGATCGTCGTCGACTGCGTTGACACCGTCGTGCACATCTTCGAACCCAACACCCGCTCGTACTACGACCTCGAGAGCATGTGGGGCGACGCCCCGAAGATCGAGTGGCTCCGCCCGGGTCAGAAGCCCTTCACAGTCGGCGACGAGATGGACGAGCCCGAGCCCGCGGCCGCCCACGACGAGGAAGGGGATACCGATGAGCCGACCCCCGCAATGACCGAGTCGAGCGAGCCCGACGCCGACGCGGACATCGAGCTGACCACCGGCACCGCCGAAGCTTTCGTCGAAGAGGCCCGCGCCTCCGTCGCACCGAAGGCCAAGTCCAAACCCAAGGCTGCACCCGCAGCCAAGGCAAAGACCAAGCCCGCTCCCAAGGCCAAGGCAGTCAAGAAGGTCGCGAAGAAGGCTCCGGCCAAGAAGGCCGCTTCGAAGAAGCCGGCGCCTGCCGCAAAGAAGGCCACGAAGAAGCCCGCCAAAAAGGTTGCCCCCCCCTCCGCCAAGAAGCCCGCAGCAAAGAAGACAGCCAAGAAGGCCGCCAAGAAGCGCTAACTCCAAACTCCCTTCGCTTCCTTCAATCCCGCCTTTCTCCGCGCTTCTCCGCATCTCCGCGTTCCTGCCTTCTTCGAGCCCTTCGAGTCCTTTCTTCCCCCCCTTCGAGTTCCAGCCTTTTCGCGATGCTCAGAGAATCACTCTTCGCCAAGATCCACATGGCCCGCGTCACGGCAGCCAAGCCGGACTACGTCGGCTCCATCACCATCGACGCCGACCTGCTCGACGCCTGCGGCATGCGCGTCAACGACAAGGTGCTGATCAGCAACTGCCGCAACGGCGAGCGCCTTGAGACTTACATCTTCCGCGGCAAGGCCGGCTCGGGCTGCATCGAGCTCAACGGCGCCGCGGCTCACCTGGTCGAGCCGGGCGACGAGGTGATCATCATGGCCTTCGCCCTGATGACCGAGGACGAATACTGCGCGCATGCGCCCAAGGTCCTCATCATGAACGAGGACAACTCGATCGCCAAAACGATCGCGTACAAGCCGCACCCGGTTGGGCACAAGCCGGTGCGTGTTTCAACGACCCGCCGCAAGGCCGGAAAGACCGGCCGCCGCTGATATCCTCGGCGGATGCCCAAGCAGGTCAGAGCCCGAAGCGTTAGCGAGGGAAGCCGCCGCAAGGCGGCCAAGTCTTCTCGCGCCTCCCGCACCACCACGCTCAAAGTCAAAACCGCGGGCCAACCAAAGGCCGGCTACGAAGTGCGCATCGGTGCCAACCTCATCCCCGCCAGCGCCGACAAGCTCATCGCCAAGGGACAAAGAGCCCTCGTCGTCATCGACGCCAAGCTCCCCCGCGAAACGATCGAACCCCTCATCCGATCACTCGACTCAAGCGGCATCCGGTGGGCCGCCAAAGTCGTCACAGCGACTGAAGCCGACAAGAGCCTCTCCACGCTCGAAGCCACGCTCATCGAAGCGGCCCGCCTCCGCCTCGAGCGTGGCGACTTGATCATCGCCCTCGGCGGCGGCATCGTCACCGATCTCGCGGGCTTCGCCGCTGGCGTCTACCGCCGCGGCGTGCGCATTGTCCAGTGCCCCACCACCCTGCTCGCGATGGTCGACGCGGCAGTGGGGGGCAAGACCGCCGCCAACCTCAACATCCCCGGCGGATCAGTCGACGGCAAGGCCGCGCTCATCAAAAACGCAGTCGGTGTCTTCCACCAGCCCACGCGCGTGGTCTGCGACGTCGCCAGCCTCCGCTCACTCCCCTTGCGTGAACTCAAGTCTGGCCTCGGCGAGTGCGTCAAGCACGGCATGCTCAGCGGTGGTCTGGGCGACAAGACACTCTTCAACTGGATCGAGAAGCGTCACACCGACCTCCTCCACTTCGACCAGGCCGCCCTCGCCGAACTCGTCGCCCGCAACGTCGCCATCAAGGCCAAGGTCGTGCAGGCCGACGAACGCGAAGAGTCCACCAAGCCCGACGGCGGCCGGATGATGCTCAACCTCGGTCACACCTTCGCCCACGCGATCGAGACGCTCCCCGGCCTCGCGTGGAAGGACCCTGCCCAGGGCGTCCAGATGGTCGGCCCGCTCAAGCACGGCGAGGCCGTCGGCGTCGGCCTGGTTTGCGCTGCACGCGTCAGCGCCTCACTCAAGCTCTGCGAGAAGGACCTCCCCGCCCGCGTCGAGTCTCTCCTCAACCGCTGCGGCCTGCCCACCAAGCTCGAAGGCCTCCCGGCAACAACCACGATCCTCGAACGCATGGCACACGACAAAAAGGTCGCCGCCGGCAAGCTCCGCCTCATCCTCCCGATCAAGGGTGCCCGGACCCGCGTCCGCGACGACGTGCCCGTCAAGGTCATCGCCGCGGCCATCGACGCTGTGCGAGTGACCGCGTGAGCGAGGCCCGTGTCCTCCTTGTTCAGTTGCCTCCGCGCCCGCCCTCACGCGCCGCGATCTGGACGCCTATCACCGCCGCGGCCTTCATCTTCTGCGTCGCCGGCGTCGTTGCATGGGTGATCATCGCCATGGGCGGCGGTATCCCGCACATCGGGCTCGATGTCACGCTCGCGGCGGTCGCGATCTACACGTGCGTGTCGATCGCCCGTCGCCGTTCCGCCGAGTGGACGGAGCACCGCCAAGCCGTCGAGTCCGCCCGTTCGATGTCTGACGCACAGCGCCGCCAGCTACCCGACGCCCTGCTCGCTTCCCAACTGCTCCTGCTGCATGGTGCGCACGCCAACAACCTCGAAGCCATCCTCTTGCAGTCGCTCGAGGAGCTCGAACGCGGCCTTGGCCGCAAGCTCCCGCGTGCGTGGATCGACGACGTCGAAGACCACCGGCTCCCGCTTGACCAATGGCCCGCCCCCGGCTCAGTACGTCTGCACACGCCGATGGCCGGCTGGCGCTACGCGCTGCTCGTGGTCATTTGTGCCGTGTTCGTGATCGCCCTGTGCATGGTCCTCGCCGCGGTCATCTCGCACTTCACAGGCAACGGCAGGCCGTCGTTCTGGATCGGCACCGTCGTCCCGATGTTCTTCGCCACCATCGCGCTCGCCGCCGGCGGCCTGGTTTGGCGAGGTCTCGCCGCCAAACGCGGCCGTGTGGAGTTCGACCGCCAGAGCGCAACGCTGCTGCGCCCGTTCAGCTCGCCTCTTCACTACCCGCGTGACCGTGTGCTGCTGATCTACACGCTGGCCGACGAACCTTCTCTCACGGGCGAAGGCCGCCGCCACTTCCCCCTCGGCTGGCTGCTCTGCGAAGGCCTCCCCACAGTCGCCTTCCTTCCGCCGCAATCGCTCACGACTCAAACGGCCCGCGCGCCTCATTGATATGCGTGGCCAATGAAAGAGGCCCGCCAAAGCAGGCCTCTTCGAATCCCTATTCCCTAACCCCTAACTACTCTTTTTCACTTCTCCGCCGAAGCCACCGGCACGCCCTTGCTCTTCCACGCGCCGGCGATCTCGTCGGTGATCCGCACTTCGGTCTTGTCCGGCATCACCGCGACCCAGTACTGCGGGCCCTTCTTGCCGGCGATCGACTCGCCCGCCCCTTGGAACGCGTCGCCGATGCCGTCGAACAGGAACCCCAGCGGCACGCCCTGCTTCTGAGCCAGGCGGCGGCCCGTCAGCGTCTCGTTGCGCTGCTCAAGACGCGTCGGCGTGAGCTGCGCGTACATGCGGGTCATCTCGGCGTTCTGCTGCATCGTCGCGACCTGCAGAAGCTTGGTGTCGTGCACCTGCTGCTCGGCCACCACGCGGGCCTCCTGCTCCTTCTTGAGGGCGACCGTCGTCACTTCCAGCTGCTTGCTGATCGCAACTACACGCTGCTCGGCCATGTCGAGCCGCGCCTCAAGGTCCGAAACCTGCCCCTTCAGCGCGCCGTTCTGCTTCACCATCTCGGCGAGCTCGACGCGGGCTCCTTCGAGCGCCTTGGTCGCGACTTCCAGCTTGCCCTGGATCTCGACCTTCTGCGCCTCGGTCGTCGCCTTCTGCGTGCTCAGGTCGGTGATGTTCTTCTCAAGCTGCGTCACGCGCGTGCGAACCTCGTCCAGCTTGGTGTTCTGCTCGGTCACCGTCGTGGTGAGCTGCGTGCTCTTCTCGGTCTCGGCCTTCACGGCTGTCTCGAGCTTCGCCTTCGTCTCCGTCAGTTCCTTCACCGACGTATCGAGCTTGGCGATCTGCGCAACCTTCTCAGTGTGCTCGGGCTTCCAGAACCCGAAGTACGCAACGCCCAGGGCGACAGCGGCGCCGCCGGCGGCGGCCAGAACGATCTTGATCCAAGGAGTGTTCATAAGCGATGTCCTTTCAGGTGCGGAAGCGATCCGTCGCTAACGGTCACTAACTTTCTTCGGTTACCCCTCCCGCCCGGATGCAAACCAAGGGTATGCAAACCGCCCTGCGCACTCCCTGCGCCACACCCCCAACTGCGGGAGCGGCCTAAATCAGGCATGAAACGCTACTTCTTGCGGCTAGGTGTCCGTTTGGGCGCCTTGGCGGCAGCCTTTCCCGGCTTCTTCGCACGCGCTGCGGGCTTGCGAACCTCCTTCGGAGCCGCTGCCACCGTCATCCGCGCACCGAGCGATTTCAGCTGATCAAGCTGCCGCCGCCCGATCCGCACGCGCAGCGTCACCACGTCGTCGGTGTAGTCGCGGGCGCTCACTTGGCCGCGGTTCTCGATCGTGCTGATCGTCCGCGGATCGCTCAGCGGCACCGTCACCAGCAGATCCTGCACGCCACCCTGCGCGAGCTCGAGGATGATCTTGTTCAACTCGCGATGCCCGGGGTGACGCACGTCCTTGGCCATCAGCGGGATCGCGCCCGGCACGCGCTGCTGCCAGATCAGCACCTGGCTGTTGTCGCGAAGCTGGTCCACCTTGTTCAGCAGCAGGATGCGCTTCGGCTCTTCGCGAGCCTCGTCGCCATCGCGCTCGCGCACGTGCTCGAACAGCTCGTCGAGCGTCTTGTTCACCGTGTCAAAGTGCAGCTCCGCCGCCGGGTCGCTCACGTCGAGCACGATCAGTAGCACGTTCGCGTGCGTCGCTTCCTCCAGCGTCGCGCGGAACGACGCCACCAGGTTGTGCGGCAGGTCGCGCACGAACCCGACGGTGTCCGACAGCATCACGCGCACGCCGCCCGACAGGTCCCACTCGCGCGTGCGCGTCGTCAGCGTCGCGAACACGCGGTCGTCCGCGTACGCGCCGCCCGCCGTGAGCGTGTTGAACAGCGTGCTCTTCCCCGCGTTGGTGTACCCCACGATGCCCACCGTGAAGTGATCGACATTGCGTGCCGCCACCTCGCGGCTGCGCCGATCCTGAATCTCTTCGATCCGGCGCTGCAGCGTCAGCTTCTTCGCCTGCGCCAGTCGGCGGTCGGTCTCAAGCTGCATTTCGCCCGGGCCGCGCGTCCCCACCCCGCCGCCGCTCATGCGCTCAAGGTGGCTCCACATCGCACGCAGTCGCGGCAGCGTGTACTCAAGCTGCGCCATCTCCACCTGCAGCTTCGCCTCAACCGTCGTCGCGCGGCTCGCAAAGATGTCCAGAATCAACTCCGACCGATCGATGATCTTCCGCTCGACGACCTTCTCGATCGCCCCGATCTGCTTCGGCGACAGCTCGTGATCGAAGATCACCATCGACGCACCAAGCTCCTCGCACAGCTCGCCGAGTTCCTTGATCTTCCCCGTCCCCATGTACGTGCCTGCGACGGGCTTGTCCGCCCGCTGCTCAAGCGTGCCGACGACCACCGCTCCAGCCTGCTCGGCCAACGCCGCAAGCTCGCCGAACGGGTCGCGCGGGTCGTAGTTGCTGTCAGGAAGCCGGAGCGCGGCGAGGACGGCACGCTCACTCTGAGCGCGGAGGTTTGTGCGTTCTTTGGGGGCAGGGGGCATGAAGGTCGGAGGATACGCAGCAGAACCCGAACGGTTTCAGAATCGCAAGCATCGTGGGAGCAGTGCGACCGCAAAAACACTGTATAAACCTATTGACAAATAAAATTGTCAAGAGTACATTCTCCCCGTGCTCGACCTCCGAGTCATCGACGACCCCGCCTCCGCCACCGTGGCGCTCGACCCCGTGCGGAGCCGTCTCCTCGCCGAGCTCCGCACCCCCGCCTCCGCCGCCACGCTCGCCGGCCGCACGGGCATCACACGCCAGAAGGTCAACTACCACCTCCGCACACTCGAGTCCCACGGGCTCGTGCGAGTCGACAGCCGCAAGCGGTGGGGGGGGCTCACCGAGCGTCGCCTCGTCGCCACGGCCGCGTCGTACGTCGTCTCACCCGCCGCGCTCGGCCCCGTCGCCGCAGACCCGGCACGTCAGTCCGATCATCTCTCCGCCAGCTACCTCATCGCGCTCGCCGCGCACGTCGTGCGCGAGGTCGGCCAGTGGCTCCGCAAGTCCGAAGAGCTCGACAAACGCCTCGCCACGCTCTCGATCGACAGTGAAGTCCGCTTCCGTTCCCCACAGGACCGCGCCGCCTTCAGCCACGAACTCGCCGCCGCGGTCACGTCCCTCGTCTCAAAATACCACGACGAGTCCGCCACCGGCGGGCGCCGCCATCGACTGATGATCGGCGCGTACCCAACACCAGACTCACCGCAACCACAAGACACTAAAGCAAAGGAACCCGCATGACCTTCAAGAAGGAAGTCTCCGGCCGCCGCTCAGTGCAGATCGAAGTCGAAGTCCCCGGCACGCCCGAGCAGGTCTGGCAAGCCATCGCCACTGGTCCCGGCATCTCCTCCTGGTTCGTTCCCACGCGCAGCGACGAGCGCTCGGGCGGCCAGCAGGTCTGCACCTTCGGCCCCGGCATGGACAGCCCCTCCACGATCACCAAGTGGCAGCCCCCTCAAGCGTTCTCCGCCGAGGGCGACATGGGCATGCCCGGCTCTCCCAAGGTCGCCACCGAATGGACCGTCGAGGCTAAGAGCGGCGGCACCTGCATCGTCCGCGTCGTCCACAGCCTCTTTGCCAGCACCGATGACTGGGACAACCAGCTCAAGAGCCTCGAAGAAGGCTGGCCCACCTACTTCCGCATCCTGCGGATGTACCTCGCCAATCACCGCGGCCAGCCCTCGGCCCTCATGCAGTTCGTCACCTTCGCCTCTGAGCCCGAGCCGGCCACATGGCAGAAGCTCGGCGGCGCGCTCGGCCTGCTCAACGTCGCCGAAGGCCAGAAGTGGAACACCCCCGCGGCCCTGCCTCGCACGACAGGCACGATCGATTACCTCGGTCGCGCATCGCACAAGAGCACGGTCCTCCTCCGCATGGAAACACCGACCCCCGGCGCCATGTACGCCGGCGCATTCTCTTGCGGCGGTATGTCGATGGTCTACATCGGCATCTACCTCTACGGCGACAACGCCAAGGCCGCCGCGGAGCGCGACGAGCCGCTCTGGCAGAAGTGGATCGACGAGAACTTCCCGTCCCCGCAGCAGGGCTAACCACATCCTCCTCGCATACCGGGTTTTATGCACCAACCGAACCGCGCAAGCCTTGAACTCCCCTCCCCGGAGGGGAGGGGCAGGGGGTGGGGTTCGTGCACCGTGTACGCGCTCTTTGCTGCAGGTGTAGGACAGCACGATCGATGGCGATTTGCAGATTCTCAAGGCAGAGAACCCCACCCCGCGCCCCTCCCCTCCGGGAGGGGAGACGTCTTTCGTGCATTATCCACTTACCGCGCCGAGCGGTACAACTCCACCACCCGCGCGTACTGCTCTTTGAAGAACCGCGTGTAAGCGATCTTCGCACGCCCGCCCTTCTCAGCGTCGCGCCACCGCCCCGTAAACGCGCTCACCGCCTTGTAATTCGCCTCGCTTAGCACGAGATCCGAGGACTTCCCGTCTTTATCGACGACGGTTTGCACCGGCATCGCGTAGAACTCCTCCTCCATCTTCGCCAACGTCGCCGCGGGGAACGATTTATCCGTGCGCACCGCGCACAGAGCACGCCAAGCCTCGTGCATCTCGTTCATGTTGTCGATCGCAAACGCACCCATCAGCGGCCCGATCGCATCGCGCCACCCGCGCAAGGGCGTCTTGCTCGCGATCTCAAACGCGTTGGTCTTGTCCGTAAAGCGATCCAGATACTTCGCGTACATCCCCGGCTTCACCGGCATCCGCCGCAGCCGCTCGTGCTGCGGCCCAAATCCATCTCCCGCCACACCAGCCCCCCCTCCCACACGATCCAACGGCGCAAACTGCCAAAGCGCCTGCGCCTCATCAGTCAGGCAGAACTCGATAAACCGCCGCGCAAGCTCCGGATGCCGCGCGCCGTTGATGATGCTCGCAGGGTCCGCGTCCACATATGTCGCCCCCGGTGGATCGACATACCCCACGCGGCTGCTCGACGGATCCTCCCCCGCCTTCACCAGCGACTGGCTCTGCCCACGTCCGTAAAAGTCGATCGCCACCCCGATCGCGCACTCACCCTGGCTCACGTCCAGCGGCGGCTGCGTGCTCGACGACGAGAAGTACCGCGCGTTTGCGCTCATCTCTCGCAGCACCCGCCACCCCTTGTCCCACCCTTCCTTGTTCAGAATCGCGTCGTACAGCGTCGCCACCGATCCTGACAGCCGCGGGTCCGCCAGCGCCACCCGCTTGAACAGCCGCGCATCCCCAAGCTCCGAGAACGACGTCGGTTCCTTCACCCCAAGCTCGCGCAGCAGGTCGCGGTTGTACACGATCCCGAACCCCGAGAGCGCTGTCCCGAACCAGAACTGGTCGTCGTCGTACAACCGCTCGACGCCCACTCGATTCTCAGCGCCGTACACAGACTCCAGGTACTCCTTCGTAAACACCGCCGGCCCCGGCGGCGCGCTCACCCGCACGCGCACCTTCGTCGCCTTGCCGTCGACCATCGCCGATGTCACGAACCCCACCTTCGTCGCCGTGTGTTCGAACGACCCGCCCCCGAAGAACACGTCCGGCAGGTCCGCCTTCTCGCGATCGATGATCGCCTCCGGCAACTCTTCCTTCTCACTCCCCTTGTACTTCAGCGCCCGCGGCGGGATCACCGTGCAAGCCCCCGATGCCACCGCCGCCTCCGCCTGCGACTCCAGCAGCTTCCGGATCTCCGTCGTCCCCCCCGGCGTCCGCCAGTCCACCTGAACATCCGTCCCGTGCACCCGCTTATGCCACCGCGAAAACGCCAGCCCGAACTCCAGCCGGATCTGCTCGATGTGCGGCGTCACCACCACCAGCGTCTCACTCGCAGGCGCCGCCGGCGCGGCCTCAGCCTTCCGCCGCAGCCACTTCCCCGCCACGGGCACGCCCACGATCACCAGGAGCGCCGCCAAAATGACAAACCGGGCAAACTTCACGGCGTCAAGGTAGCGCCGTTCAGTCGTCGGTACCCGTCACCAACATATGACCTTGCCCACCTTTCGCACGCGGCGTGATCGCAGACATACCCACCTTTGACCAGTGCCTGATATCCTCTCCCATATGAAGCGTCTGCTCGTGCTGCCGGTCCTCCTGGCGCTCTTCTACACCTCTCCGCTCGCACTTCACGCGGTTTGCGCACAGCCGCCGGCGCCACCCCCCGTTCCCCCCGCAACGGCGCCGCAGTCCGCCCCGGGAACTCCGATCGGCCAGCCCGCTTCGACCTCCGACGCCGCCCCTGCGCTCGTCCTTCCGCCGCAGACCATCGACTACCCCACCACCCCCGAGCTCGGCGTCTACGTCTCCGACCGCGCCGTCATCCTCTCGATCGACTCAACCAAGCTCATCAACAAGGCCGCGGCAGAGATCTTCCTCAAGTCCAACGTCCCGGTCTACGTCGTCACCATCCGTTCAATCGAGCACATGGGCGGAGACGCCGCCGGCGGCGTCGAGAAGTACGGCCGCGACCTCTTCAACCGCTGGGGCGTCGGCAACGCCCGCGACAACCGCGGCGTCCTGGTCCTCTACTCTCGCGGCGACGAGAAGATCCGTGTCCAGCTCGGCAGCGGGTGGCCCGAGTCCGCCAACGCAGACGCCCAGCGCATCGTCAACGACACCATCGTTCCGCCCATCCGCCGCAACGCCGCGGGTGAGGGCCTGCTCGAAGGCGTCAAGGCCCTCGGGCTCATGATCGACGCCGATACCGCCAAGCGCTTCCCCGAGCGAGCCGCCGAGCTCAGCCCTGCAAACTACGCCGCCCCCGCGACCCCGATGCCGCAGCAGACGCCCCTCTCGTGGCTCTGGCTCGGCGTCGGGGTCATCATTCTCGTCGTGATCGGCTTCGTGATGCTCGCGCTCAAATCCCGTCCTGGCGAGGAAGGCTGAGCCAGCTCCTTCGCCTACCTCTTTCCTGCGACATAAACTCACCCATGCCCATCTACGAGTACGCAGCCCCAGACGGCACGAAGATCGAGCTCATCCGCCCGATGGCCGACGCCGACAAGCCCGTCACCGATCCAGACGGCAAGGGCCGCACGTTCACCCGCGTCCACAGCACCTTCGCCACCGGCGGCGCAGGCGCCGCTTCAACCGGGAGCAGCGGGGGCCACGTGCATTCCGGCATGTGCGGCTGCGGCAAACGCCGCGGCTCCTGCGGATAAGAGCCTCGTGCGCAAGCACGAGCGCGATGCCCCTCGATCTACTCGAGAGCGGCATCTCCAGCACCACCGCACAGCCACTGGCCCTAAGCCGCAGAGCGGCAACACAAAATAGCCGTGAGCAAGATCGCCCCAGCGATCACAGCCCACGGTACCACATCTTCGCTGCCGCCACCATCATCAAAATCACCGACGCGCGATAAGAGCCTCGTGCGCAAGCACGAGCGCGAAGCCCTCACTCACACGTAAACGCCTCGTGCAGACATACGCCTCAGACTGAAGCTGCCGCTCCAGCCCCCAAACACGAAAGCCAGGCAGACGAAGCTCAACGGAGCTCCCCTGTCTTGTGCCCCAGCGCGGCAACAGTTCTTTGTCGTGGGGTGAGCCCACAGACACGCTGAGTGTCTGCGCACCAAGCCCAGCGGGGCGCCACGTTGAAGGCGCCAAAGCCGCGGCGGCCGCCAAACTTGCGATCTTTGCCCCGCACAACACCCCTGTCCCGCTCGTACGCCAATCCCCGGCCGACCTTTTCCGCACCCCGCCGCACCCTCCACCCGATACCTCCACCATGCAGCCGATCCTCCGCGCCATTCCCCTCGCCGCACTCGCTCTGGCCGCCTGCTCCTCAGGCCGTCAGGCACAACCGACTCACACCGCCGAACCGCAGAAGGCGCCCGCCACTTCGACCACGCAGGGGGTAGTGGGAGCGGGGGCAGGGGGGGGCGGGGGGGGAGCTGCCGTCGGCGCTCCGCACCTGCCGCCGGGCCCGGCGCCCACCGAGGCCGAGTGCGGCCAGCTTCGCGAGAAGGCGGCAGCTCTCCTGGTCGCCATCGCCTCCGTCCCCACGACCGACACGACCGATCCGGCGCACAACTCACTCCGCGCCAACGCCGTCGAGGGCCTGCTGCCGATGCCCGGCCGGCTCGAGCCGATCCTCCGCGCCGCGTTCAATGACCGCTCCGTCGGCATCCGCTCCGTCGCCGCCATGGCGATGGGCAAGGCAAAGCTTCGTGCGCTGGTCGACGCCGTGCAGCCTCTTGCCGCCGAAGAGGACACGCTCGTCCGCGCGTCGGCGGTCTTCGCCCTCGCTCGTTGCGGAGCGCCGGCCGATCTGAACATCCTCGCGTCGATGCTCGCCGGCGACACGCAGCAACGCGCCCTCGCCGCGTTCATGCTCGGAGAGCTCGGCAACAAGTCCGCCATCCCCATGCTTGTCGCCGCGGCCAAGGCTCCCAGCATCTCGGGGTCCGGCGGCGTGCGTGACAAGCTCATGCGCCTGCAGATCGCCGAGGCCCTCGTCAAGCTCGGAAAGGCCGACGCCATCGAAGAGGTCCGCGCTGCGCTGTTCCCCGGACAGCCGGAGGAGGCCGAGGCCGCCGCGCTCGCCATCATGATCATCGGCCAGGTGCGAGACACCGATTCCTCCGCCCAGTTGAACAACATCATCGCCGACTCGTTCCCCGCCGACGGCAAATACACGCCTAGTGCCGCGATGCCCATCGAGATCCGTCTCGCCGCGGCCAACTCGCTGGCAAGGTTCGGCGACAAGCGCGCCCTGACTTTGCGCTCTCGTACATCGGCGACATGTCCCCGGGTATCCGCGCCCAGGCCGCCGCGATCATCGGCGAAGGCCGCGACGTCCACTACCTGCCCACCCTCGGCGCCATGCTCACCGACCCGCACGAGCAGGTCCGAATCTCCGCCGCCGCCGCCATCATCAAAATCACCGACGCGCGATAAGAGCCTCGTGCGCAAGCACGAGCGCGATGCCCCCCGATCTACCCAAGGGCGGCCTCTCCATCACCAGCGCACAGCCACTGGCCCTAGCCGCGGAGCGGCAACACAAAAATCAGCCGTGGGCAAGATCGTCCCAGCGATCGCAGCCCACGCTACCACTTCGCCGCCGCCATCATCAAAATCACCGGCGCGTGATAAGAGCCTCGTGCGCAAGCACGAGCGCGAAGCCCCCCGATCTACCCAAGGGCGGCCTCTCCATCACCAGCGCACGGCCACTGGCCCTAGCCGCGGAGCGGCAACACAAAAATCAGCCGTGGGCAAGATCGCGCCAGCGATCGCAGCCCACGGTACCACATCCCTTCATGCTGCACCGCGGAGCGGTGCGACAATCGCCCGGTTGAGACAAAGGCAACGAAGCCGGCCACAGATGGTTCGCTTTGAACCTCGCTCGAAATCCGCAATCCATCACTTCCCCCAGAACATCCCCAACCACGTGTAGCCAAACCCGGCCGACATCCCGCCCGAACCAACCTGCACCGGAGGAGGCGGCAACGTCGGCCAGAGCACCAGTCCTTCCCCAGCCAGTTGTTTGTCTGCGCTAAGCGTTTGAACTCACCCCCGTCGTCAATCTTGTCATTCCCTGCGCTGTAGATCAGTGGCCGCCCCGCATCAAGCTCACCCGCATCCAGGCGGAAACCCATGGCTTTGCCGGTCCACGGATCAGCCGGCGCAACAGGAAGGATCGAAGGCACAAGCTCGCTCCACCCTGTCGGATATCGCCCGTTCCGCAGTTTGAACAGCTCGCACCCCAGCCCCGCAACGGTCGCGTCGCGCAGCGCCAGCCCTTGATCGATCCGCAGTTGCGCCGCCAGGTACGATCCCGTCAGCGACTCGACGATCGCCGTTCCGCCGCCTCCCAGCACGCCGCCGCGCGACGCCCGTGCACGCGTCTCAATGACCCGCGCATCCCGCTGGTACAACGGCAGATCCAGCTGCTCGTTCACGCCTTCCATCACCCGAGCGTGAGCCTCGTTCATCGTGCGCCGATCGGCCACCACGCCCGACAGCGCCGGCCCGATCCACCGCTCGATCCCGTCGTGCCCGCCGTCCATGTCCATCGCCGCACGGGTCAGGTGTCCGTTGCCGTGCCCGTTGTCGGTGTATGTCCGCTGCAGCAGATCCTCAAACCCAAGCCGTTCCAGCGAGAGATCAAGCCGAGCCGCATGCGTCGCGTTCACGCGGTACGCCGACAGCACGTGCATGAGCTCCACGATCTGCCGCTCGCTCAGCGGATGCGCCGGATTCACCGCCGCCTGTCGAACTTCGGCGCACGCGTCCATCAGCACGCCGCACCCCACTAGCTGCCCGATCATCGTGCCGTCCTCGGGCGCGTGCCGTGTCACGCCGATCATCGCGCGCACGTCCTTCACCACCGTCTCGCCGTCGCCCGCGTCTCCCGCTCGCAGCGCGTCCATCGCCAGCGCCTGGCCGATCTGCCGGTACACTCCAAGCTGCGGCAGCAGCATCGCGAACGTGGAAGGACTCTCAAGTCCCTGTTGCTCGCCGCGCAGCCAATCGTCTAGAGAGCCAGTCTGGATCGGGGCGCCGCTGATGACGAACGCCGACCGCTCTCGCGCCGCCGCTTGCCGGAACGCTTCGATCTGAGGCGCCCATCGCTCCGCGAAGGCAATGACGCGCGCACGTTCTTCCTTCGAGAGAAACTGCATGTAACCCGCCGCCAGCGAGCTCCCGTTTTCCCGCATCGGCCAGCCGGCGGTAGACGCTTCCGCGGGCTTTCCATGCATGATCGCCAGGTACGCGTCCCGATACGTCGGCCATGCGCGCTCAGACAGTGGCACCGCCAGCGGCGCCTCGTTCATCTTCGAAACCGCGTTATACGTCACCCGCGGCGTCCCCCAATAGAACATCGCCGCGTGGTACCCGTACCAGCACGCACCGACAAGCACCACCGCCCCGGCCGCCCGCCGCGCGTCACGCATCCCCTTCCACCACCAAGGCCTGCATCGCTTCTTCGCACGCGTGATCAGCTTCGCGCCACGCCGCGCATCGCCGAACGCTCCGATCAGGTCGGCCGCGCTTTCACCGCGCACCAGGCCTTCCTGAAAATGTCCGCACAACTCGCGAGCAACGTCCGTCCGCTCTTCACGCCACAGCCGGCACCGCTTTACGACAGACAGCACGAACGCACCGACTTCCTTCGGCAGCCCCGATGCACGCACAACAGCCGCCGCGTCCGGTGCACGCTCACGCCGCCACTGGAACTTCCAGAACGGCGGACGGGTGGGAGAAGGACGGATCGAAAGACCCTGGCTCATGCGATCACCCCCGCGGCCACCGCCGCGCTCGGAATCGTTTCTGCAACATCACGCAACGCCGCCGCGCGACGCACGCCCGCGCCCGTCAGCGAGTACCACCGCCGCTCAACGCCGTCGCTCCCCACCTCGTCGCGCGAATCCACAAGCCCGCGCGCCTCGAGCGTGTACAGCTCTCCGTACGCTGCGCCGTGCACCAGTCCGATGCGCCGCGTCAATCGCGCGCACACGTCGTACCCCTGCGCGGTCCAGCGCTCAGCAGGCTCAGCACCACGCTCTCCGCCGACGGTCCGTCTCTGCGTTCCATCGAAAACTCCTTCACAACCTCAACCCATGCCCCCGGCCGGATCAAGCATCGAGCCCAGCCAACCCCAGCGATACACCTTCTTCTTCGCTGGCTCTGCTTTCGGCGTCGCCATCGGCGGCATTCCCCAGCCGTCATACGCAGGCCAGACGACAAGGTCCCATGTTGGACGAGCCGTGCCCGCCTTCACCGCCAACTGCACTCGGGCAGGATCGCCGTCCAGCCCCAGCTTGCCGCCGTCGTCGACAAGGTCCGCTCCCACGCTGTAGATCAGCGGCCGCCCGCCCGCGCCCGCACCAGCCTTGAACCCCAGCTCTTTACCCGACCACGGATCGATAGGAGCCGCCGGCAACAGCGTCGGTACAAGGTCCGACCAGGCAGTGGGGGAGTGCCCGTTCCGCCGGGTGTACAGCTCCGCCGCCAGCCCCGCCACCACGCCGTCCCGTAGCACCCGGGTCTCGTCGAACGCACGCACGGTGCGAAGACTCGGCGGTGAGCAGAGCAACGCCAGCGAGTTCCGCACGCCCAGCTCGCCTTTCAACTCCTCGATCTCGTCATCGATGGCCGACTGCTCACGCGCATACGGCGGCTTGGCGACCTCGGCCTCAAAGTGGTTCAGCATCCGATCGCGTACCGACCGCATCTCCGCGCCCGGCCACCACGCTCGCGATGATCGGTTGAACGTACGGCTCGGCCTTCGCACGGCGAACGCCGAACTCCTGGTGATACGCGAGCACTCCTTTGCACAGCCGCCCGTCGCCGTTCCCGTCGTCGGTGTAGAACCGCTGCAACAGGTCGTCGAACATGCGCCGCTCAAATCGCAGTTCCGGCGTCCACGGGCGGGCCCCGTCCGGGCCCGTCGTGTACCCGCCCAGCGAGTGCGCCAACCGCTGCAGCTGCGCGTCGCTCAGCGACGCCGAGTGGTCGCGCACTACGTCGCTCACCGAGTCCAGCGTCAGGTACACCACCGCCAGTTCCACCAGCTGCGAGATCAGCGAGCCGTCCTCCGCAGCATGGTGCGCCAGTGCCAATAGCCGTTCTGTGTTCTCAACCACATCCGCTCCGCGCCCCTCCGCCGCGGCCCGGCGCACCTCAAACCCCAGAACTCGCGCGTGCGACCTCGTGATCGCCAACTGAGGCAGCAGCACGCCGATCGCGATCGGGTTCTCGCCTGTTTGCTCCGTTTCTCCGTCCGGTGCTCCAAAGTTCTCCGTCCGATCGCCGATGTCCGTGCGTAGCACATACGCCATCCGCGCCGCATGCGTCGCCTCGCGCAGCAGGTCGGTCTCCTTCTTCATCTTGTCCTGCATAGCGCACGCGGCCGTCCACTCCGGCGTTCCCGGTTTCAGCTTCGGCCACCCCTCGATTTGTTCGGCCGTTACGAGGTGTCCGGATTTCCTCATTTCCCGATACGCATCGCGATACTTCGGCCACCCGCGCTCCGCCACCGGCACCGCCAGCGACTTGGCGTTCATCTCCGCCTGCATGTTGAACTTGATGGTCGGGCTCCCCAGGTAGAACCGCGCCGCATTCCACCCGTACCACACCACCATCAGCGTCACCAGCGTGCCCACGACCTGGGCCGTCCGCACCATCGCCCGCCACGCCCGAGGCCTGTTCCGCTTCTTCGCCCGCGTGATCAGCTTCGCCGCCCGCCGCGGATCGCCGAACGACGCCAGCAACTCGCTCGGCATCGCCCCCTCCTCCAGCCCGTCGAAGAAGTGCCCGCACAACTCGCGAGCCACGTCCACGCGCTCGCGATTCCACAGGCGCGTCTTCCCCGTCACCGAGAGCACCGCGTTCGCCAGGTTCATCGGCAGCCCGCGCATCTGCGCAGCGCCGACCACCTCCGACGGCGTCCGCCCCTTCAGCGGCCCACGGTCCTTACCGCCGTCTCCCGCAAGAGCTACAGCCGTCGTCACGCCGCACCCCCCTTCGCGCCTCCCAGCCCCGCCTCAGCCCCGGCCCCGATGACGCCCAGCGCCGTCATCGCCTTGGCGATGTGCTCCCACTGCGCCACGTCCCGCGCCAGCCGCGCCTTCCCCTTGTCCGTCAGCCGGTAGTACTTCCGCTCGCGCCCACCCTCGTCGCTCGGCCCCTCCTGCCAGAACGCCTCGATCAGCCCCTTGGCCTCGAGGTTGTAGAGCATCGGGTAGAGCGTGCTCTGCCCCATGTCCAGCACCCCCGCCGACCGCCGGGCGAGCGCCTCGCCAAGCTGATAGCCGTACATGGGCCCCGACTCCAGCAGTTTCATCACCGCCACCGGCCCCGCCCCGCGCATCAGTTCTCGTTCGGCCCGCATGGGAACCTCCTATGACACACACTATGTGTACCATACTATGGTTCATGCAGGCCGGTTGCCGGAAATAGACAAAAATCTCGGCTCAGCGAAGTCGACAACCCGCACCCCCTCCTCCCCGCCCGAGTCCAAGTTGCGAGCGTGTCAGGACCGTCGGTGTTCAATGGAGAGCCGGCAACACACAACTGCCGCTCGAGCATCTCGATGAACGAAGAGCTCAGCGGTCCCGTCCGCAATCACATCAGGTGCATGGCGCGGAGTTTCGGCGCAAGCGAGGCGAAGAACCACTGCCGAACGCGGCTCGTGAGGCTCTCGCGATGCGGCGCGACAACCGGCACGTAAATGTCGTCGTCAAGCTGGCAGTTCATGGCTTCGCTCCTCGTCACGCCGCTCCGCCCGAAGCTGACGTACACCGCTCGCGGCAGATCGGCCGCACGGGCAGAAGGACAAGGGGATGTACGATTCGCCCGTTCCCGCCGCCAGCAAAGCTCCGGGCCTGCCGTGAGCGGCCGCCCTCACAACCGACTGATTTTGTCCGAAAACCCATCGGGTTATGGGCGCGGCCGGCCCCCGCCGCGGTGAGCGGCCGCAAATGAATCCAACCCGCCTGAGCGGGTTGCGCGAAGAAATCAATCGTGTACGGCGCCGAGCGATCACTGGACGCTGGCGAGGGCCGGCATCCAGGACGATTCAGACTTGGCGGCGTTGTGATGCTGCTTAGAGCAGGTGCATGGCGCGGAGGCGCGGGGCGACCGACTCGAACAGCCAGTGGCGCACGCGGCTCACAAGGCTCTCGCGATGCACAGTCTCGCGGCTCGTCGCACCTGCGGGCACATAAATGTCATCATCGATTTGGCAGTTCATCTCTCTCTCCTCAACAAAGCCGCTCCGCTCGGCGCCGAAACACACCTCTCGGTGAGCATGACGGTCGCCCGCGTGCAGCCAACCATAGATTAACGCGTGACGGACCGCCGTGCAAGTCAAAATGGGCGGAATCCACAGCGCGTTTGGACGGCTTGCGCCGCCGTGCCCTCGTATCCGAACATCGACAGGACAGGCCCGCGGCCCCTCCCTGTAGCCCAACAGGGCGTGGAGAAAGCGCAGTGGGAGACGGCAAGCGAAAGTAAGGGGGGAAGGGGGAGGGAGGGGTGGGGGGTGGGGGGCGCGGGTGATGTCCCCGCGCCCCCACCCTTCGATCAGCGCATGGCGCAGCGATTGTCGCTGGTGCGCAGCGTCGATCAAAACATGCGCCACAGTGGCTCGACCGCATGCTGAATCCGCTTTCGCGGTAGGGTGAAGACAGCACGGGAGGGCCGTCCAAAAAGCATGCGGTGCCGCCACCATCTCTTAGTACGCGCCGCACGCGGATCTGTGAGCCCGTATTTCGGGCGCACGCAAATTTTTTTCCAACCTCAGGGTTTCTTGCTACCCGAGGACGCCTTGGGCGTCGGGCGGAGGTGGCGCAGCAGCGACTCGCCGATGCCCGCCTGCAACGCCTCCCGCTCGAGCCCCGCCACGTCGATTACGCCCGCGGGCGTATCGGGGTTGCGCTTGGCCAGCACGGCCCGCACGATCTTGAGCGCCACCGTCGACGTGTCGTTCGGCGTGAGGATCGAGCCCCAGTGCTTCTCCGCCGCATCTGCGTGCTTGGCCGCGCCGGTGTTATCCCCTTCGTCCAGCGCCAGCCGTGCGAGGTTGATGTGCGCAAAGAGCGCCAGGCTGTCGGCCTCGCCCGCGGCCCGGGTCTGGCAGCGGGTGAGGATCTCATTCCACACCGTCACGCCGTAGTCGTGCAGCGTCCGGCGCTCTTCATCCTCGCGATTGGGGCCCTGGAAATTGATCCACCCCATCACCGAGAGGCTGGCCATCAGCTCCTCGTTGTTCATCTGGTTTTTCTGTTCGAGCGTGAGCTTGCGAGCCAGCGACAGGATCGCTCGCTGCACGTTGCCGCCGATGTCGTCGACCTTCTTCTGCGCCTTGGTCTCGACCCGCGCCGCGACCTCCGCGTCGCGCTGCTGCTCGCGCCGCACCCACTCCCAGCGTGCCGCGCCGCCGATGACGGCGGCCGCGACGACCGCGCTGGCCGCGACGGCCACCGCCGGCCGGCGTTTGCTCCAGAGCCTCAACCGCTTGAGCGGCCCGGGGCGCTGCCATTCGATCGGCCGGTGCGTCAGCCAGCGTTCAAGGTCGGCCGCGACAGACTCGGCCGTCATGTACCGCTGTTCAAGGTCGGGCGCAGCGCCTTGCGCATGATCGCGCACAGCGAAGGCTCGACTCCCGCGCACTCCGCCCACGTTCCAGACCGCAGCGCGGCCTTGATCGTCTCCTCGTCGTCGCCGTGCGGCGGCAGGCTCTTGAGCAATACGTGCAGGATGCCCCCAAGCGCGTAGACGTCCGCCTGCACGCTCTGGCTGCCCGGCCCGCCCCGGAATTGCTCGGGGGCCATGTAGGCCAAGGTCCCCTTGCGGCTTTGCGAGTCGTCGCTCACGCGCTGGGCGAGATCAAAGTCGGCCAGCCGCGGCTCCAGATCGTGCGTCAGCAGGACGTTTGACGGCTTGAGATCGCAGTGCACCACCAGCACGCGGTGCGCCGCCTGCACGATGCGAGCCAGCCGCAACACCAGGCGGGCCGCATCGCGAGCGCTCCACGGCAGATCGGTGCTGGAGAGATCGCCCCCGTCGACCCACTCCATCACCACGTAGCCGTGCCCCTCCTCGGTGCGCCCCTGCTCCAGCACGCGAACGACGCCGGGGTGCTCCACGCGCCGCCCAAGAAATCCCTCCAGCTCCGCGCCCGGTGAACGGCTGATTTTGACCGCAACCCGCGGCGCCTTGCCGTCTGCGAGGAAACTCTGGTCAGTTGCGCGATAGACCCACGACTTGGTCGTGATGGCCGCCAGCTCATCGAGCTGATAACGGTCGGCGGGGCCGAATGGAGACGGGCAGTCGAACGGAACCAGCTCGGCTGCTGACAGAAGCGCGGCGTACCCCTGCATGAAGCTGGAGTCAGTCGCCATCGAGCTTCCCCTCGTCGGCCGCGATGCGGAGCCGCTGGCAGAGTGAGGCCCAGCGCTGGCGCACCGCGGCTTCAGACGTGCCCATGAGCTTCGCCAGCACGTTGTAGCTGGCTCCGCGGAACCGCAGCGCAAACAGCTCCTGGTCTTCGGCTCGCCCAAGCGCCATCGCCACGCGGCAGAGAACGGTCATGACCTCTTCATCGCTGGAGCATGACTCGATGCGCCGCTGCACCGCCGTCAGTTCGTACCCCGACTCTTCGACCAGCTGCGCCATGCGGGCCGCGGCACGCGTCTTTGAGATCGCGGTGTTGAGCGTGACCGTGCGGACAAACTGCCACAACTGTCCCGGCGAGCAAGGACGCAGATCCTTCTGGGATGCGACGGCGTCGACGCGCCGGGCGACCGACGCGAAGACCTCCTCGCTGCTGGTGATCGTGCGGGCCCACCGTGTGAGCACCGTCCGCGCCAGGGCGCGGATCTGCGGCTCGCGCAAAAAACGAACTCCGCGGCTTCCTTACGGGTGAGCGGCCGAGACTGCATAGTTGGGTGAGCTGTTTCGTCCATCAGATGCTCACAAGGCGGTCGATAAAGCGTACCTGAAGGACGCGGGTGCGTACAAGGGGTGTCACATGCCGTTAAGTCAATGGCTCCAGGACTTGTTGGATCTTCTGTGCAAAATCTACCGGTACTGGTTCGGTAAGGAATGTTCGGACTTTGAGGGGGATCCCTCCCTCGCGATCAAGATCGTCGAGGACAATTACGCCACCGAGGGGCCGCCAGTGTTCACGCAAAGTGGGCAGAAAGCGGCATTTCTGGCGAGGTTGGACGACCTGGAAACCCTGCTGGGACAGCCTGGCAACTCGCTGACGCTCGAGCAGAACCTGTCGCTGCAGGATTTTATCTTCTCCTTGCGTAAGCAGCTCAGTTAATCGGTCGCCCAGGCGACGCGACACAACATCGCTTTTACAAGCGGCAGGCGATCCAGCCGCACCACCGGCTTCACGGTGGCCGGTGCTTTACGCGCTCTTTGCGTTTGCCCGCCCGGTCATGCCCCAAGTTGCGTGGCCGGCGGCCGAGCGAGCGCCCGCAGGAAAAACACAAACGGCGCGAGCCGCAAAGCTAAAAATTGAAAAAGCCCCGGAATTCCGGGGCTTTTTCAACGAGGGCGACGGGACTCGAACCCGCAACCACCGGATCGACAGTCCGGTACTCTAACCAATTGAGCTACGCCCCCAAGGCGTACCCCGCCGCCCGGTTTGAGGCCGAGCGAGGGGGGAGAAATCTAGTCGCCGCGCTGCGCAAGTCAAGGGCCGGTGAAGTGTTCCGGCTCAGGCTTGTCCGTTGTCGGTCGGAGAACGCGGGGACGCTGTCGCGGCCGGGATTCAGGGGGCACAAGCAGCGCCGCCTCAATCCGAGCGTTGTGCGGGCAGGACGCCCGCGGTCAATCGAATCGAACCTGCACGCCGGCTTAGTTGCCGAACTCGAGGCCGCTCTTGCCGCTCTGGCCCTGCTCCTGAAGGCCGAAGGCGCTCCCCTTCTTGCCGATCAGCGAGCCGTTGATGAAGACCACGGCGCAGGCCGCGATCAACGCAACGACGGCCACAAAGAGCAGGCCCGTGTAGATGTCCATCGTGGCGGCGCGACGGCGTGCAGCGCCGGGAAGATTCATGCCCATCTGGCTCATGGTGGTTCTCCTTGAAGTCAGAAGGTCAGAATTACTGCACGCGGCTGAGCACGGTGTCGTCGGCCATGGCCGAGTTGCCGGTGCCCAGCGTGTCGATGCGGCCGACAGACTCGTTGGCATCGGCCTGGAGGATCACCAGGGCGCCGACGAACTTGTTGCCGCGGACGATGTTCAGACGCTGCCCGACCTTCACGCCGGCGTTGGCGCCGGCCGAGATCACGGCGAGGGTGTCGCCGCTCTGGGACTTGGTGGTCTTGGTGATGCGGGCGGTGACCAGCGGACCGGCCGTCATCTCGGCGCCGGCGCGGGGATCGACCGCAGCCGTCGCCTTGCTGCTGGCGGCGTTGGCGGCGTCGGAGAGCTGCTCCTGCAGAGCGCGAACGTTCTGCGTCATGACCTGGTTCTGGCTCTGCAGGTCGGAGAGCGCCACGAGCATGTCAGCGTTCTCCTTGGAGATGCGCTGGAACTCGCCGGCGAGCTTGGTGTTCTGATCCTGCAGGCTCTTGGCCAGCTCGGTGGCGACCTGCAGGCGCTGGTCCTTGCCGGCCGACTCGTTCATGAACCGGTCGCGCTCGAGCTGGATGCTCTTGTTGTCGGCCATGAGCTTGGCGCGCTCGTTGAGAGCGTTGGCCTTGTCGGTCTCGGCCGCTGTGGCGCGGGCGACGGCCTGCTCGGCGTCGGTCTTGGCCTTGGCCAGGCTGGTGGTCGCCGTCGCCTGGGCCTCGCGCAGGGCGGAGTTCGCCGCGTCGCGCTCGGCGCGCTCGGCGGAGATCTGGTTGCGGAGCTGCTCGGCGTTGTACGAGAACGCCATCGAGAGCGCAGCGAGGAGGACAGCGAAGAGAGCGGCGAACACGATCAGGATCTTCGTCACCAGATGCACGGGAGACTCCTTGAGGCTGGCACTAAGCGGCACGGGCCTTTGATGGGGGCCCGTCCGGTCCGAGGTGAAGAGTAGTACCAGAAGGCGGTTGGGGTTTCAAGTGGTGTTCTGGCAAGGGGTTACGGGAAAGGGGGAGGGAATTGCGGATTGCGGATTCGGGATTGCTGATTGTGGCCGGATCGCGGAATGGGGGTAGGGGGTTAGGGGGGTGTGGAGGGTGGTGGGGGGGTGTTCGGAGGCGGGTGGCAAAGTCGGGGCAAGGGAAACTGGCGGGGGGAGGGGGAAGGAGGGCGAGGTGGGCCGGCCCACTGGAAAGAAATTGGCCGGGTGTTCTAAACGTGGCGTTATTGACAGCCTGTGAAGAAGTAGTTGATGAAGGCGATGAAGTCGTTGTTGTCGAACTGGCCGTCCGCTCCCGGCACGCCGCCGGCACTTCCAAAGTCCACCCGTGCATCTTCGATGAAGAACAGCGTGATGAAGGCGATGAAATCGTTGTTGTTCAGCAGGTCGTCGCTGCCGACCTGGCCGCCTGTGCTCCCGATGTCGGCCGGGCTGCACGGCGGAGGAACGTCGATCGCTTCGCTGCAGCCGAACGCCATGATGTGCGTCGCGGCGTAGCGGCCTGTCTGCTGGAGGTTGCCGCCGACGACCAGCACCGGCGGGCGGGGGCCGTCGCCGTCGGGGTCGAACGTTCCGTAGGAGAGAACCTGCGAGTGGTAGACGGGCGCCGTGAGCTCGCGCCACGTAGCACCATCCCACCCAAGGACGGGCGACGGCTGACTTAGAGACGAATCACTGCACGCGATCAGCAGTTGCTGCGCTGGTCCCTCGCCGTCGGGATCGAACACCGCGACCTTGCGGAGGGTGCCGAACGCCTGAGTTCCCAGGGCGGACCATGTCACGCCGTCCCATTGCACGACGGAGTTGCCCGGCGCGCCCGAGCCGGTCGAAAAGAACCCGGCCGCGATCAGCCGAGCCGGCAGCGGGCCCGTGCCGTCGGGGTCGAAGACGGCCAGCGACGTGACACCTGTCGTGTTCTCGAACGCAATGCCGGTCCCCATGGGCTGCCACGTCGCGCCGTCCCAACGCGCCACGCCTCGGGCGCTGTTGGCGAGCGTGAAGGCTCCGGCCGCGATCAGTTGCGGCGGTGCGCCGCCCGGCCCGTCGGGATCGAAGGAGATAGCGCGCGGACGCTGGACAGTGTGTCGCCCAGCGGAGTCCATGTCGACCCATTCCAGGCCGCGACGTTGGTGACCGGCGTCGCCCCGGCGTGATCGAACGTGCCCCCCGCGATGAGCAGCGGCTGGGCAGGCCCGTCACCGTCGGGGTCGAACACGGTCAGGCAGTTCACGCCGACGTGGGTGCCGGGGAAGCCGCCGCCGAGGGCGGACCACGATGTGCCGTCCCACGCGGCGATGTCATCGGTCGTGACGCCGCCGACGCCGGTGAACGAGCCGCCGACAATCAGCTTTGCGCGTGCGGTCCAGGTCCGTCGTCGTCGTACACGCACATAGCCGAGGGCGATCCCGCGGTTGCGGCGAAGCCGCTGCCGATGGTCGACCACGCCGTGCCGTCCCACTGCGCAAGGCCCCGGATGGACTGGCCGCCGATGGTCCTGAACGCGCCGCCGATGAACAGGCGCGGCGGTGCGCCGCCCGCGCCGTCGGGGTCGAACTGCGCGATTGAGTAGATGTAGTCATCAACGCCGGTGTTCAGCGTCTTCCACCCGGTGCCGTCCCACGCGGCAGCGTGGTACGCGTTCACGCCGCCGAACTGCTCGAACCCGCCGGCGACGACCAGCGAGTCGCGGCCGAGTCCGTCGACGTCGAACCCGGTGATGACGGCGGGGAGCGTCGCGGCGTTGTCGATCGCACTCCAGGCCGAGCCGGTCCACTCGAACATGCGCGCCTGGTACGGGAGGCTGGGGTTGAAGAACCAGCCGGCGACGACCAGACGCGGCGGCACGGGGCCCGGGCCGTCGGGGTCATAGAGGCCCGCGGTCTCCACCGCGCCGTTGAGGGAGGTGCCAATCGCCGACCACGTCGTGCCGTTCCACGCGGCGAGGTTGGTGAGCGATGAGTTGCCGACCACGCTGAACGAGCCGCTGGCGACGAGCCGCGCGGGTTGCGGGCCGGGACCATCGGTGTCGGCCACGTTGAGCTGGTAGATGGTGCCGCTGACGCCGGAGCCGACCGCGCTCCATGAGGCGCCGTCGAACCGGGCGATGCGTGCCGCGGGGACGCCGACGTTGCTGAAGGTGCCCGTGGCGTACAGCTGCGCCGGGAGCGGGCCGTCGCCGTCTGCGTCAAAGACGCTCAGCGTCCGCACGACGTTGTTGAACGCGCCGCCGGAGGTCCACGACGTTCCGTCGTACTTGATGAGGTAGGGCGTGCTCGCGCCGTTGATGGTGGCGAAGTCGCCTCCCGCGTAGAGCATCGGCGGGAGGGGGCCGCTCCCGTCGGGGTCGAAGACCGCCAGCGCCCGCACGCCGTAGGGATACGAAATGCCGAAGGTCATCGGCGCCCACGTGTTGTTCGTGCGGTCGTAGCGGGCGACGCCGCACGACTGTGAGTTGATGGAGAAGTTGCCGCCGGCGATGAGCGAGGCGGGGAGTGGGCCGTCGCCGTCGGGGTCGTACATCGCGAGGGCGTAGACGTCGCCGGCGAGCCCAGTGCCGAGGACTTCCCACGTGTGGTTGCGGTGGGTGAGTACGAGGCCGCGGCCGCCGATGACGAGCGTCGGACCGTCATCGCCGGGGCCGTCGAGATCGGCGACGAGGGAGCAGAAGGCATTCTCGTCACGCGGGCCGGTGCCGAGCATGGGCAGCCAATCGGGCGTGCACGTGGACTGCGCGGCGGCGGGCGCGACGGCGCCGATCAGAAAGAGGATCGCCGTGAGAGGCAGCAGCGCGAGCCGCGCCACGGTACGGACGGAGTTAAGCAGACTGTGGAGGTGCATCGATCTCTCTGAGTCGGGGGAGGGCGGAATAGAAACATATCTTGTGCACGTGGGGACGGCCAGAATCCCGAGTTGGTTCTGGGGTATTGCCGAGCGAAGAAGATGCTTATAGAGACCGGATAGATTGGGTTGAGTGGCTGAAAAGGTGGGGCGAGTGGGGGGGAGAGGGAGTGGCCGGATGAAGAAGCGAAGAATGGAGAACCCGGTTGGGGGATGGGCGCTTCAAATGACAGACCGCGGCGATTTGGCGGTCGGGCGTGATGGGTTGCGGCTTGAAAATGGAGGCTCAAATGAACCGTCAAACGTGGCGCGTCGGCTTTGCGGGGGTGCTGGGTGGCGCAGGGGTGATTGCCGGATTCCTGCAGGGCGGCTGCACCCGAGACGACCCGGCGTTCCGAGTCTCGGATCTGGCCGCGGCACCCGGGCTCGTCGGAACGTGGACCGGCACCGGCTCCAGCGGCGAGCGGATCGACGTGAAGGTGACCGAGTCGAACCAGCCGACACAGAACGATCGAGTCATGGCGCGGCTGACAAACGGCCAGGCGCAGGACGGCGCGACGGGCTCCGCCAAGGTCTACGTCTTCCACATGGTCTCAACGCCCAGCGGCGCCGCGAAAGGTCAGAGCGATGCACAAGGCGCGGCCGCGCAGGCCGACAAAGCTGAGCCGACGGTGATCGACGCACGGGTCTACGCGCTCACCGGAGCCCCCGCGGACCAGGGCGGCGATGGAACGCTCATCGGCTGCCTGCAGTTCGAGCCCGCCGACGGCTTCCCCCTCAAGGCAGAGGACGTCGAGCCGTTCGCCCTTCGCTTCCGCGCGCACCTGCTGCTGGGCCTGCGCCAGAACGGTGACACACTGTCAATCCGCGTCCCCGCAGCGCCGGTCATGCTCGCGCCGACGGTGAAGCTCCTCGACCCGCCGAACCTGCCCTCCCCCGACGCGCCCGCCCCCGCAATGGAGGCGGCGTTCACTCCGGGTGATAAAGGAAGCACCACGGGCGAGTGGCTCCTCACCAACGAACCCGACCGCGCAATCGGCGTCTACCGCCGATACATGACCCGCCCGAGCTTCTGGGCCGAGCACGGAATCGAACTGACCCGCGTGAAGTAACCACGGAACCCTCAAACAGAGCCCCGACCGAAAGGAAGGGGGAGAGGCGTACCACCAGCAAACACGCGGCTCAGTATCACTCGGTGACGCCGAGTGCGCGCCAGAGATGCCACCGGTGAGGTGACACGGTCGCCTCTGCTCACAAGCCGGTGTCGCGTTTTCGCGGCTAGCGTTAACTTATGTCCAGTGAGAACTCCGAGACTTCCGGGCGCTCGTCAGATCGATCGCTGGTCCCAGCAGGCTTGATTGCTCTACAGGCTCTTGTGAAGGGCATTCCCAACTTTGGCGAACCGCTCTACCACTTGCTGTTTGCTCACTCTGCCGAACGACAACAGCAGCGAGTCATTGAAACCCTTACGGAGGTCGAGAAGAGGCTTCGAGGCGATGTGATCGAGTCGTTGCGCACGAAGGAGGAATTTGCGATCCTACTCGAGAGCGTTCTGAAGGATGTATCGCGAGCGCAGAAAGAGGAAAAACGGGCCGCGTTTCGCGACATTCTCATTGGAGCGGCGGCGCTTCCGCCGGGATCTCCCCAATGGGACGAAGCCGAGTGGGCCGCGAGGGTTACGAAGGAAATCGATGTGCCCGGGCTAGCGATTCTGGCAGGAATTTACCGTACTGGCGGTAGATTCCGAACACCTGGTTTCCCGTACAACTGGACGACAGTCGTGCAGCGAGAGTATTACGAGTTGTACTTTGATCTAGCCGAGTCGCCCTCGGATAGGCACCCGGTCGTTCTTCCCTATCCGGTTTCGCTCATTGACTATTGGGTACCGCGTCTCCGAGAGAGGCACCTTCTTGGAACGTCCGGAGCGAAGCCGGAAGGCGCCACGGTTTGTTGGGCGTTGACGGAATTGGGCAATCTCTACTGCAAGTGGGCCATTCTGGCTCCTCGGTCTTGATGGAAGAGATGCGGTGATCGCCGCACCGCGAGAACCTATTCGTTGGTGCCAACGTGCCACCGATCGGCCGCTTTGGGACGATTGGTGCGTTCTACCCACAAAACACAGACCATCGCCAAGCCACTGATTGGCAGCACATCGAAGTCCCCAAGCTTTCTCACGTGGGGGCTCCTACGTGCCCGGCCACCAGACGCGCCTCCGCCCCCACGTCATCCCCAAATCCGCCTTCTCTCCTCCCTCTTAACGCCGCCCCCGGTCGAATGGATGTCTGTCTCCGGAGGACCGAGGGCGTGGAATCAATGCTTCACCGAAAACGATCGTCGGCGAGCTGGATCTCTCCAAACTGAAGAGCCGTTTGCGCGATGCCAGACGGCGCGGACGCTCTAGGCCCACTCCGCCACGTACGCTCAACCGTGAACCGCAAAGAACACGGCCCCTACAGCGAATACTTCGGCATCGACCACGCCTGGCCGGCGCTCGATGCCAAGGGCTTTGTCGGGCTCTTTACCACTGCAGGATGGGGTGCGATTCCAAGCATCGTCCAGCAGCACCCGCTGATGCTGGAGATCGAAGAACGCGCCGCGGCACTCCCGGTGGGAGGACTTCGCTGGCTGCATCCCATGAGCGCAAAGGCACCGTCGGTCATCGGGCTGGCCCGCCGCGGCCTGTACGTCTACGACTGGGGTTCCTCCGTGTCCGACAGCGTGTACCAGCGCGACGCGATCCCTGCGCTGGCATTGCACGCAAGAGACCTGTCGTCCGCGCTGGCGGCGTGCATCCCGCCTGGATTGCAGCTCAACGTCTCATTCGCGGAGATGGACGAGATCGACGTCTGCAAGCACTTCGACTGTCTGATGCCGCGGCGAACGCCGTGATGACAACAGAACGGCGACTTGCGTCAGGATGCACAGACCATCGCCAAGCCACTGATTGGCAGTACATCGAAGTCCCCACGCCTCCTCACGTGGGGGCTCCCAGATCCCCGGCCGTCAGACGCGCCTCCGCCCCCACGTCATCCCCAAACCCGCCTCCTCCCCTCCTCTTCAACGCAGCCTCCAGCCGAAAAGAACCCTCCAAGCACCCGCTCACCGGCAGCTCTGCGGGCGGCGTGCCTCAAGGCCAATCGCACATCGGCGTGGCCCGCCCTACAACCAACCGCCCATGTCACTCTTCGACTTGCTCATCAACGAACTCACCCAGCGGCACCCCGCCCGCGGCCTGCGCACCACACAAAGCAGCAGCGGCGACCGCAGTGCCATATTCCCCGCAGCGCACCCCGACGTCGGCGACATCGTGATCACCGAAGACGGCGAGACCGAGCTGATCGTGTACGTCGGCAAGTTCACGCACACACACCACGCCAACTACAACGACAAGCTGCGCGGCACCGAGCGTGACAAAGCGATCGTCGCGAGCGTCGTGGGCCTCCTCGACGAAATCTTCGCCGACCGCATCGTCATGTGGGGCTCGCATAAGGGAGGCGGCGGGTTCGCAGAATGCGAAGACCCGCGAAGTTCCGCCGCGGCAAAGAAAGTCCGGCAGCACGCGGGCGGTGCAGTGCCGCTCTTCGTGTGGTCGGGCCCGCTGGCGTGAGTCGCGGTGGGGAGCGGGGAGCGGGGAGCGTGGGGGGTGGGGGGTGGGGAGGGGAGCACTCTCGCTCACGCCATGTGGTGTGGCACTCCGGTGCCTCTTCAGATGATGACCCACGGCAACGGACCATCGTCGAGCCAGATCTGTATGCACTCGTGCATGTCCGAGTCATCCTTCAGGTGCATCTCGAGCCCGTTCTCAAATTCCAGCACGATCAAGCGATCGGTGACGACCTCGCAGCGGCGGACGTCGGAGTTCATGACGTCGAAGAACCCCGCATCGGGCCATGTTCCTTCTTGCCAGCGAGCGACAACGTTGCCGCCGCGCAACAGCTCGATGGGCGACGTGACTGCGAACCGCACGCGCCCGAACGAGAACTGCATGTCAAACTGGCCGACGCACACCTGCGTGGTGAACTCGCCGACGACGGCGCTGAGGTCGAGGTCTTTGGGGATGCGGTACATGGCGTGTGCCATAGTAACGTGGCGCGTGGGTGTGCCAGGAGCGCGGCTGTAGCGGGGGCGCAAAAGAAGCCGGGGCCTTACGGCCCTCGGCTTTTATGCACTGGTCAGATGATGATGCGAATCAGCGACGACGGCGACGCAGCGAAGCCGCGCCGGCGAGGCCGAACGCCGCGGCGGCACCGGGCGTCGGGGTAACGGTGAGGTTGTCGATCGCGAACTGCGTGGCCTGAGGGGGCGTGCCGACGGTGGGGTCACCGAAGATCGCGGTCATGACGATCGTGGTGAAAGGCGTGGCGCTGGTGAAGTCAACGTGGCCGCCCCACGCGCCGAAGCCGGTCGTGTCGACCTCGCCGGCCGCGTAGAGCGAATACACGGGGACCTCATCAACGGCGCCGAAATCGGGATCGGCGAAGAGGATGAGGTTCCAGCCCGGCTCGAAGCCGTTGACGGCGAAGTCGAAGCTCGCCGAGGTCACCGGCTGGCTGAACGTGATGGTCAGGAGCGCCAGCGGGCCGTTGACGCCGTCGCCGGGTGCGAAGAGATACTGGCCCTGCATCAGGCTGTTGGGTTGGAAATCGGCGGAGTCGCTGATCGCCAGAGCGCCGAACAGGGAGTCGAACGATGCGGTCATGCCGGGCGTGGAGCCGGGAATGTTGGCCGCGCGGTCGAGCAGCGGGGTCGACTCACCGAAGGTGAAGACCGGGGCGTCGAAGTTCCAGGTTTGAGCGGATGCCGCGGCGGTGATGGCGGCGATGGACAACGCAGACAGCGTGTAGCGCATGCTCTTCTCTCTCTCCTCCGGTATGGAGGTATGTAGTTGTGCCGCACGGGCGGATTGCACCCCGCGCCGCGGCGTGATCTGAGAGTACCTTGCGAGGGGAGGAGATGCAAGGGGGGAAAAATGCCGGGATGGCGGGTAGTCGCCAGATTACCCAAGCTCAAGTAGTCAAATGGCCACGTGGCCAAATTCAGCAGAGCCTCGAGTGCCGAGTACCAAGATCGAAAAGCGTGCAGCTCGCGTGCCTCGCGACGAGCGACTTGCGACCCGCCACTTCACCGCCATTCATAGACTCCGCTCGATGCCCGACTCTACGAACCGCCGCCGTAAGACTGTCGCGATCGTCCTCTCGATGCTCGTGGTGATCGTCGTTGTGCTCCTTCTCTTGCTGAAGGGATGCAAGCCGCAGAATGGAAGCGTGGGGCTGACGAAGAGCAACGCGAAGCTACCCGCGCCGCCTGCTTCAAATGCGGCGTCATCGGCGCCGGCGTCCGGTGCGGCTCCAGTCGCTGAGCGGTTGACGGCCGCGACGTTGACGGCGCCGGAGGCTGTGTCCGCGGGTGCCGAGTTCGCAGTTGCCTGGACTGGTCCAGACAACGCGGGTGACTTTGTGACCATCGTGCGTGCAGACGCTGCGGCCAGCGAGTCGAAGTCATACCGGCAGACGTCGGAGGGGCCGTCGTTGCGGCTCACCGCGCCGATGGAGCCGGGCGCGTATGAGCTTCGTTATGTGACCGGTCCTTCGCGCACGGTGTTGGGGCGTGCGCGGATCGCGGTGCAGCCGGTGTCGGCGACAGTCGCCGGGCCGGCGGAGGTCGTGATCGGATCACCGCTGAAGGTGCGGTGGACGGGTCCCAACAACGCGGGCGACTATGTGACGATCGTCGCCAAGGGCGCGGGCGATGAGCAGTACGGCAGCTATGAGCAGACCGCCAAGGGCGCGGAGCTCACGCTCACCGCGCCGACACAGGAGGGTGATGCGGAACTGCGGTATGTTGCTGCGGGGCCTGGAGCGGGGGGTGTCCGCACTGTGCTCGCGCGCGCGGCAATCAAGGTGGTGGCCGCGGCTGTGAAGGTGAATGCGCCGGAACGCGCGGTGGCGGGTTCACGCTTCGAGGTCTCCTGGACGGGCCCGAACAACGCGGGCGACTACATCACGGTTGTGCCGGCCGATGCGCCCGATGCGCAGTACGCCAGCTACGTCGACGTGTCGAAGGGTTCTCCCACACAGCTCACCGCGCCGATCGATGCGGGCAAAGCGGAGGTGCGCTACGTAACGGGACAGGGCCGGCGCGTGCTGGCTCGCACGGCGATCACGATCGTCGCCGCGACGGTGACGCTCAGCGCGCCGGATGAGAGCGAAGCGGGCAAGCCGGTCTCGATCGAGTGGACGGGTCCGAGCAACGCGGGCGACTACATCACCATCGTGCCCAAGGGAACGCCCGATGCGAAGTACGGTGCGTACACCAACACGACCGCGGGTTCGCCGCTGAACGTCAAGTGCCCGGCCGAGGTCGGTGAGGCGGAGGTGCGGTACGTAAGCGGTACGGGCGGAAAAGTGCTCGCTCGTCGCGCGATCCGGGTGAAATGAGCAGTCGGTGGACGAGGTGGGATGCGTATGCCGTACGACGAGCGGCGAGCATTCGACTCGCCACTCACAACTCACGCTCTGTTCATTTCGCGCCAACGATGAGCCGCCAAAGGCGATCACTGGAGTGCAACGATGAAGAAGGCCGCGAAGAACACGCTTTGTCTGTGGTATGACCGTGATGCGGAGGAGGCCGCGCGGTTCTACGCCGCGACGTTTCCCGACAGCGCGGTCGGCGCTGTTCACCGTGCTCCTGCCGACTATCCCAGCGGCAAGAAGGGTGATGTGCTCACCGTCGAGTTCACCGTGTGCGGCGTGCCGTGCATCGGCCTCAACGGCGGCAAGATGTTCAAGCACAGCGAGGCGTTCTCGTTTCAGATCGCTACTGACGACCAGACCGAGACCGACCGTTATTGGAACGCGATCGTCGGCAACGGCGGGCAGGAGAGCGCGTGCGGCTGGTGCAAGGACAAGTGGGGGCTCTCCTGGCAGATCACCCCGCGGGTGCTGACCGATGCGATGGCGCGCGGCGGCGCCGTCGCGGAGCGCGCGTTCAAGGTGATGATGACGATGGGGAAGATCGACGTGGCGAAGATCGAGGCCGCGGTGCGGGGATAAGGCCGCCGGCGAGAGCTCAAACGAAAAGAGCGGGCAGGCGCGGATGATCGACGACACCAATCCACGCCGCACTCTCGAGCGTCTCGCGATATGTAGTCGGTTGCAGAACCTGTAAAAGCTGCGCGGTACTTGCATCAAGTTTGGCGCATCGCTTGTGCTTGATGTTGTGATCGCATTGGCGTCTCGGTAGGCTCCGGCGGCATCTTCTCGCCGCCGCTTTGTCACCAAGGAGCCGACATGCGCACCGCCACCCGTTCGACTGTTTTAGCCGCCGCTGTGTGCGGCTTGCTCGCCTGTTCCGGCCGCGCGTTGGCGCAGGCGAACATCGACTGGATTAAGGCGACGGAGACAAATCCGATTTATCTGAGTGATCGCGGTGCATGGCCGACGCCCGCGACCAACCCGGTGTACGTCTACGACCGCAACGGCGGCACACCGCTGCAGTACATCGTGTGGGATGACTTGCACACAGCCATGGCGGTAGAAGGCGTGCCCGGGTTGAAGTTGGAGCTCAATGTTCCCGGCATCGGAGGGACTGGGCCTTACAAGCTTCGGCACACGTGGACCGATGCCGCGTTGCAGGTGACCACCCCGCCTGACGCATCGGCGAGCGCCGGCATGATCTTTCCGATTACGTCGCTACCCACCAAGTGCGGGCTGTACAAACTCGAGCTCTCCGTGGTGGACAGCACAGGCGCGGTGATGACAAACACTGTCACGATCAACGAAGTGGCTCTGACGTACAGGGCCCCGGCGGCATCGGGCCACGACAGCCCGGCTTTCACTCTCAACTCGGCGGCTTTGCCCAACCGCACCATGCTGTTGAGGCTGGCGGATTGGATTAAGGGCGCCAGCAAGCCGGAGGAAGTTGGAGCGGCCGTGATGGCCGGCATGCGTGCGATGTCTACGGAGTACGTCGCTACGCCATCGCCGGGCCGACCCGCATGGATATACGGCCCAGGAGGCAACGCAACTCCGGTGCAGATCGCGCAGCGGCTGTTGATCGGGAACGGCAGCGACAGCACAGTGCTCAGCACGACGGCGCGTCGCACCGTTTGCGCTCAATCGGCGCGCGGGTGGCTGAGCCTGGTTCGCTTGGCTGGGGTGGGCGACGGGACGACGTTCTACATCGAACCGGGGTGGGGTGACAACCTGCTCATCAACAGCCAGATCCGCGACTCCAGCGGGGCGATGAATTACCTGCAGATGTTTGACGGGCGCGAGGGGAATACGTGGGAGTGGAACGCGACGCTCGCCGCAAATCCACCGGCCGGAACCTACTCCACGGCTCAGCCGGCGCAGTACACGACATTCCTGAACCACACGATTGCGGGTATCAACCTTCCGGCTGACACGTTGGCTGGGATACCGGCCCGCCCCGCGTACTTTGACCCGTCGTTTGGGATGACGTGGATCGGCACGACCAGGTCCGCAAGCGACTTTTCTACTGACGGGCCAGTCTCACTATCGCCATCCGATACTCCGCATGTGTGGGCATCAGAGCAACGTACGCTCTGCTCGCTCACAGACTACACGAACTATGACATCTGTCCTTCGGGTAATCCGGTGGGCAAGGTCCGGCAGTTCTTCTGCGGGCTGGTGATGCTCAAGTGCTTTGTGGCCGGAGGAACCGGCGACACGTCTTTTGGTAACTGGAAGCTCTTCTACCCAGAGGAGTACGACAACACCTTTACCGATCGAGTGGATTCCAGCATGGTGTTTGACAGCCAGACGGTGCTCGCAGGGACGACGTGCAGTGGAGTGTTTACAGACCTGAGTCTGCGGTTGCGCATCGGCGTTTCGCCTACCGCGACCGTACCCGCCCCGTCCACAGTGAAAGGGTCAGCCCTCATGGTGGTCAACGGCCAGCGGCTCTGGATGAGGGCTGCAGCGGCGCCGACGACCAGCGTCAGCACTTCGGTGGCCACAAGTCCCGCCACGACCGACATGACCTTCAGGTTCGATGGCGGCGAGTTTGCCAAACTGGTGCCGGGCATTACGTCAACGACGCCGATTACCATCTACACCGCCGTGGCACGGGTCCGTCCGGAAACCACAGTGATGGAAGGGTCCTACCTCGACACAGGCGAGCCGCTGATCCGCAAGAAGATCACCTTCACGCTGGCGAGCCTGGGGTTGACCACGGCGCCGTTCTGTCCGATCGATGTCGGCGTGCAGGGCGGCGTGCCCGGGCACGACTGTGTTGTGGATAACAACGACATGGCCGTCTTCATGGGGTACCTGCTGACGGGCGACGCCCGGGCGGACATCGCTGGGCCTGGTGCAACGCCTGGGCCTGACGGCATCGTCAGCACTAACGACGAGATCCTCTTCTTCGACTTGTACTACTTCGGTTGTCCGTGATGTTGGACGGGCGCGTCGGCAGTTGACGCTTGCGTGCAGCCGTTTAGGGAATTGGGAGCGCGGCGTTGAGCGAGGGCCTTTGGTGGCTTGGGCTTGGTGCTGCGCTCCCTGAGGGTTCGTGGATGGGCGGCGGGTGTGCGCTGGGCGTCGTGCTGTCGGCGTTGTTGGTTGTGATCGAGGTTGCTGCTGCCGCGGCGGAGTTTGCGGCTGCTTCCGCGGCTATGCGGAGGTCGGCTTGGCGTCGGATCTCGAGGAGGTTTTGATACGCCTGCTGGTTGCCGGCCTCGATCATCGCGAGGGTGCGATCGGCTTTGGCTTTTTTGGCCGCGGCTTCGTCGCGGGCGACTTCGCGCGCGGAGCGAGAGCGCGGTTTGGGCGCGGGCTCGTCGTTGGTGTCGGGCGAGAGCGATTGCGGATTGTGGAATTCGGATTGCGGATTTGGAGAGGCTGAGCGCGTGCGCGTGGGGCAATTGGTGGAGTCAGAAGAACGAGGCACCCTCATCCGCCCCTCGGAGGACCGAGGGGCACCTTCTCCCAGCAAGAAGCTGGGAGAAGGAGTTGCGACCCTGATTCGCAGGAGGGCGGTGGCGGCTCGGAGACGGATGGAGAGGCGGAGTGCGCGGCCGCGGGGTGAGTGGCGGCGCGGGGCGTCGGTTGACTCGTTTGTGTCGTCGGTCTGATCGCTCGCACGCGTGCGCTCGGGGAGGTCGTCGAAGATGTCGAGCGGGGCGGTCTCTTTGAGGATCGCCTGGAGGGCTTCGATGGCGTCGGCCTGGGCGCTATCGATGAGCGTGGGAGTGCAGCGCTGTGGGGGCGGGGTAGTTGTGGTGGGGGTGTTGGCTGACGGTGGCGCGAGCGGGCTGGTGGTGTCGGTGGTGGGTTGGGCTTGCACGTTGGGTCCCCCTTTGGTCTGACGGCTCGGTCGTCCGCCTGCCGCTTCCCTTTTCCCTTGCGTGTGGTGGCTCTCGGGGTTTTGCCGGAGCTTTGGTGTGGGTGGGTGGTGGTTTTGATTTCAGATCGAATTATACACGAAAAGTTTGGTGTTTGCAAGGGTATTTGGTGGATACCGAGTGAATACCTCCGTTTAGGGGGGGGGGTGTGGTGGTCCTTAGGGGATGGGGGTGGAAATTCGTCCCGCCAACTCGTGGTGGCGGGATTTGAACCCACGACCTTTTGATCCCCAGTCAAACGCGCTGTGTGGTTGCGCTGCAGCCAGGGTGGGAGGATTTGAACCTCCGACCTTCTGGTCCCGAACCAGACGCGCTACTGAGGCTGCGCTGCGCCTTGGGACTCGGCGGGGTTTGTGCAGGCGGAGTGTACTTGGAAATCGCAGGCGAAATGCGCGATGCAGTGTCGGGGAGGGCCCCGACTGCCCCCTTTAAGGCATCAGACGCCAAGCGCCTTGGCCATCTCGGCGGCTAGTTGGCGCGGGTCGTAATTGATGTTCGGCGGGAGGCACGCGACGCGCCAGATGGGCAGCCCCGCGGTTTTGCACGCGTCGTTGAGGAACTTGTCGCGTTCCTGTCGGTCGGGCCGCTGGTGCGACTTGTCGTCGAGCTCGATCACCAGCACTGGCTTCGTGGTCGCGGGATTGCAGAGCAGGAAATCGACGTGTTTGCGGTCGATCTTGTTGCGGGCGGCCTGCCAGCCGTCACTGCCGCTGCGCTCGGGAGTCTTGTTGCGATCGGGTGTGAGCACGTCACCCAGCCGGACTTTCGCGAAGAGGAGTGGGGCATCTTGCCGGTTGGCTCGCTGACAGAGGATCGGCATCGCGGCGGTGAGGGCGGTGTGGAACTTGAGCTCGGCGTCGGAGAGGAGGCGGTCACAGAGGCGGTAAGGCCGGGACTTCTCGCCGGATTCACCGGGTTTGAGGAGGCCAAGCTTGGCGGCGGCAACCAGGGCGACGCCCATGAGGACGAGGAGGCCGATCACAATAAGCAGGACCGTGAGGGTTTGGGGCATTGGATAGTCTAAATCGCGAGCATGAAGGCAGCACCGACCGTCCCAGAGCGGCCGGCGCGGCGGCACGGGGAGTGGAAAGGGTTGGGCGGTGCTTCCCCCGCCGGCTTGCCGGAACAAATCGTCCTAAAAGGTGTGCGGCAAATAAGTAAACTGCCGCTAGGAGCTTACCTTGGTCCAGCAGCTATCCACTAACGTCGAGCTTTGGGCGGTTCCGGCCGAAGAGCTCTCCTCGTTCAGCGGCCTAAAACTCCTCCACATTAAGCGAGTAATCGAACAGCTCACAGGACTTATCGGTCGCGATGGTATATTTGACGAATACACAAAGCATGACGTCTCGCATGTGGACGCAATGCTGCAACTCGTAGAGCAACTTGTTCCCAGCTCAACCGTAAAACTCATGAGCCCCACGGATTGGCTCATGATCACGCTAGCCGTGTACTTCCACGATCTTGGCATGCTGGTAACCAAAGCAGAATACCAGCGCAGAGGAGAATCGCTGTTTCCCGCTTTTAAGGACAAAGTGCTCTTTGCCGACCAGGATGGGATTGATTATAAATCACGGGTATCAAAGCTTCCACCCGAGGAACTTGAAAGGTATCTATACCAAGAGTTCGTGCGTCAGAATCATGCCGTGCGTGTAAAAAACTGGATTCTTGGAAGGCCTGCCGAACATTTGGGGGTTTCGCATGCCGCAATCTCAGAAGTTGACAAATTACTTAGCTCGTTAGATCCGCAGTTTCGCAAGGACCTCGCGCTTGTGTGCGAGAGCCACCATTTAAACGACTTGGATAATGTCACGAAGTACAAGGTATCGCAGCCATACGGCAACAGCGATACCGCAACGGCAAATGTCCAGTACGCTGCGATTCTGCTCCGATCTGCCGATCTCCTCCATATTACGCAAGATAGAACGCCCAGTATTCTTTTCAGAGTCATTGCACCAACTGACCCAATTAGTCAGGAAGAATGGGCGAAGCAGCACGCGGTTAAACGGGTGAGAACCAAGTTCGCTAAAAATTCCGAAGGGGCAATTGATGACAGCCTGCCGCGAGACACAATCGAGGTGTTCGCTTACTTCAGCAATCCCAACGGCTTTTTCGGGCTAACATCTTATTTGAAGTACGCGGAAAACCAGTTAAAGCAGTCAGCCGCGTGGGCCGCGGATTCCCAAAAGCGGCATGGAAGCCGATTCGAGTTTCCGTGGCGGCAAATCGACGATACAAACATCGAGACAGACGGGTTCATCAAAGAATCGTTTGCGTTCTCAATTGATCAAACGAAGATACTAGACTTGCTGATCGGCCACACGCTGTACAACGACACCGATGTCGTACTTCGTGAAATTACACAAAATGCTATAGACGCCGTCCGCCTGCAGCGCCATATTGACGCCGTGGACGGGAAGCAAGTTAGTTCAGGAAAGGTTCAGGTTGTCTGGGATAGCGACTCCAATGTTATCGAGGTCCGCGACGACGGGACTGGAATGACCCAGCAGGTGATACAGGAACACCTACTAAAAGTGGGGTCCTCAAAGTACCAAGATCGAAAATTCAAAGAAACGTACCCGGGATTCCACCCAATTAGTCGTTTTGGTATTGGCCTGTTGTCAGCTTTCATGATCGCGGACAATGTCGAGATTATCACTTCTTCAGCCCAAGAGGAAGATGCTCGTCAATTATCCCTGCGATCAGTTCATGGGCGCTACTTGATTAAACTGCTTCCAAAGCATGGCGTCCCGAGCGAACTGGGAATCGTGCCACATGGCACGGTGGTACGCATGCACCTCCGGGCGAGCGCTAAGCTGACGCGACCTCTTAACATCCTTCGCAAGTGGTTTGTCGTCCCCGGGTGCGCCTAACGGTGCAGGTGGTTGGCACAGAACCAGTCGCTGTAGGTCAAAATACGCTAGGAGACGCAGTACGCAGCATGGTTGCGGAACTTGGCTTGTCCGAGCACAGCAAGATAAAGATTGTGGAATCAGAGGAGAATGGCGTACAGGTCGCCTTTCCAGTCCGGTGGTCCGACCATTTTAAGGAGTGGTCGTTCATTCGGATGTCGTCACGAGTCAAGCCGCACACATGGGTAGTCGGCACTTGCATCGAAGGGGTGCGCGTAGAGTTCACAGCACCCGGCTATCGCACAAGCGAAGCTATCTGCGCTATGGCAAATGCGTGCGGGTCGCGTGCGCCGCGGACTAATGTCGCTCGCTCGTCCATCGAAGCTGGCGCCGATCGTGAAAAAATGTTGGAAGCAATATACAAGGCGTACTGCGATCACGTTAAGAGCGAGCATGAGGCTATGCAGAAGGAGCGGGGTTTTTCTTCTACTTGGGCCTCTCAGGAGGCTTCGTTTCTGATGTCGGCTCTGATGATCGAAGGCGCCGTAAGTGATGAACTACTCGAGGGACAAGTCAGCAGGCTAGCTATTGTGCCGGTCGAAGCCGATGGCGCGCGAACGACGATGACCGTTGAGAAAATCCAGTCACTAAAGCACTTCTGGACCGTAAACTCGCTCCTGCTTTATCACGCGGAGTCTCTGATTCGTGAGACTGTTGGCAGCCTTTCGCTTTCTAGTATTATCGGGGTTCTCGGCGACGCCTTGAAGCTGCCGACTGATCCCATCGTTACCAGTGTGCCCCACGCACTGCGCCAGATGATTTTCGCGAAACGCGAAGTTGACCTCGTGCGTATTGACGTAATGCAACGACGACTGGACCTCCGCTTTGGCCTGATTGGCGACCGGGCCAGCTGGTACTCCACCAAGGAAACCGATCGTGACGTCTTTGAGTTCGGCTACTCACGGCGTCCACTTCGCAGCGGCGATGCAGATCGGATTAGGCTGGCCGCTCGTGCGATTCCTGTTGAGGGCGATTCACCCGTAAAGGCCGTCAAAAGCGACGGGATATGGTACCTGATGTACGAGTGCGAGTTGACGCAGTATCTTCTCGGATTGATAGGCACAAATAGCGATTCTTTGCCCGACTGGGAACAATTTCTTTTTCCGTTTGCGGTTATTGCTAACTATTTGGACTACCACTTGCCTGACGTTGGCATGTTGCGTCATATCTTTTCTGAGGTCGAATCCCAATACACGCCAACTGGTTTTCGCTTTGACAGATTTCTTGAACTGCTACCGACTATTTCTCCGACCTTTAATCCGGAGGCTTGGGATCGGGACAAGCCTGACGGCGGAGACTAATTCTTGGAAGACGGTCCGGGGGTGTGGCACCGGCTCCCGTGCCACCGATCAGTCGCTCTGAGATGAACGGTGCTGCATTTACCCCCTTCGGTGCGGGCTCCACTCGAGACACTCAAGCCGCCTGGCGATATTCTGCGGTCAATGCCCGCGCGCTACCGCGAAATCCTCTCCCATGCCGAGATGTGCGTTCGTGAGGAGACGAGCCTGCAGCGGGGGATGAACTTCAATGTGCGGGGTGGGGCGGCGGGGTACTCGGTCATCTTGATGTCTGTGCGCAAGGGGGCTCCGTATCAGGACCAGTGGCACGATGAGGGTGAGCACGCGGGGATGCTTGAGTATGAGGGGCACGACCGGGCGCGGAAGGTGTCGGAGTGGCCGCGGGGCGTGGTGAAGGATGCGAAGAAGGTGGATCAGCCGATGCGGCTGGCGTCGGGGAAGTTGACGGATAACGGCAAGTTCTTTGCCGCGGCGGAGGGGTTTAAGGCAGGGGAGGGTGCGGCTGAGGTCGTGCAGGTGTATGAGAAGATCATCGACGGGGTGTGGTGCGATCGCGGTCGGCACGAGTTGGTGGATGCGGTGATCAAGGATGTGCCAACGGGCAAAGGCCGGGTGAGTGGGGGGAAGACGCGGCAGGTGTTTCGGTTCTTTCTGCGGCCGACGGCGACGCCGGGTGTGACGACGCGGGAGGAGGAGCGTGAGCTGTCGATCAGTCGGCAGATTCCGACGGCGGTGAAGCAGGCGGTCTTTATTCGTGATCAGGGGAAGTGCGTGCAGTGCGGCGCGATGGACAACCTGCACTTTGATCACGACGTGCCGTTCTCCAAGGGTGGGTCGTCGATTACGGTGGAGAATGTGAAACTGCTGTGTGCGCGACACAACTTGCAGAAGTCGGACAAGATTCTGAGTCTTGGGCCGTTGCTGGGGCCGCTGGTTGCTGCGGCGTTGGCGGGAGCGGTGAGGGGGGCTTAGCGAAATGGCCAAATGGCAAATGGCTAAATGGCTAAATGGCTAAATGGCTAAATGGCCAAATTGAGGGCTGCTTTGCTTGTGAGGGTGAGTTGGGCGGTTTGCTTTATGCCAGGATGAGGTTTGTGTTTGTGTCTGCGCCGGTGGGAAGGATTGATGTGCCGCCGGTGTTGGTGAAGGCCGCGCCGTTCATGGTGGCGACGACGACCTTTGCCATGTTGTTCGCGGCGATGTTGAAGTGGGCCGCGGCGGCCAGTGCGCTGGTGTTGCTGCGGAGCATGTTGGACGTTCCCTCAATCTTGTAGGCGGTGTTGCAGGAGAGGCACTGGTTGTTCTCGATGCGGCAGAGACCGAACTCTCCGGAGACGGCGGCGGCCTGGCGGTAGCCGATGGCGAAGGAGCGAACGTTGTTGCCGACGATCGTGCTGGCGATGCGTGCGCGGATGCCCTCCGCGCCTGGGCCGGTCCCCTCGCCTGCCCAGGCGGCGGCGCCGGCGACGGTGTTGCCCTCCACCCAGGCGTTGTTTCCCACGCGGATGCCATTGGCGTTGCCGCAGCAGGTGCAGCCGGTGACTACGGAGCTGTTGCCGGCTTCGATCCCGGTGACTGTGTTGTTAAGCGCGATGCACCCGCTGATCTCGGCCAGGCGGTCTACATAGATGCCGTTGACGTTGTTGGCCGCGGTGACGCCGTGGATGCGGATTCCCTGCACGGCGGAGCCGTAGAACGACACGCCCGTGGCGCCCCAGCCCTTGCAGACGCCGTTGAGCACGGTTACGTTGGAGACGTCGTTGCCGGCGATGCCGTCGCCGCTGCCGGGCACGCCCAGGAGCGCGAAGCCGTTGAGGTCGAGGGTGACGTTGTCGGCGGCGATGAGCACGCCGCTCTTGCCGGGAAAGCCCAGAATGTTGCCGGTCAGGTAGTACGAGCCCGGCTGGGTGATGCGGAAGAGGACGTTGGCCGTGCCCGGGGTGTTGGCGTCGGTGATCGGGGTGCGCGGCTCGATTTCGGGGAGCGTTTTGCCGGTGGCGGCGACGGCGCCGGCGGGCGGGTTGAGCGGGCCCGCGTGTGCGCGGCTGGTCATTGCGGCGAGGGCGGAGACGCCGGCAGCGCCGGCGAGGCCGCCGAGGAGAAAGCGACGATCGAGGTCGTTGGTCATGGCGACAGGATACTGCGCATTGGGCCTGAGGCCAGTCGTTCAGCCGACGACGCTTGCGAGGGGGTTGGTAGCGGAGTTGGTGGCGCCCAGCGTGACGTTGGGGTACCAATTGCCGCCGACGTTGACGGCGAACGCGGTGCCGTTGCCCATCAGGACGCACTTCTGAACGAAGTTACCGCCGACATTGGTCATGTCGACACCGGTGCTGCTGCGGTTCAGCCGGCAGGAGTCGATTGTGTTGCCCGGACCGGTGAGGCGAACGGCAGCGGACGCGCAGGCGTCGGCGGTGCACTCGATAATGCGGGCGCCGGTCGAGCCTCGGATGCCGGTGTAGCAGCTGAGGGTGGAGCAGCCGACGGCCTCGGCGCCGTCGGTGAGGTCGATGCCGACGCCGGGGTTGCCTGCCGCGCCGACGGTGATATTGATCGCCGAGCAACGCTGCACGACGGCGCGCTGGCCGGCCTGGAAGCCGGTGTGGCCGCAGGTGACGGCGACGCACTCGTCGGCCACGGAGCCGAAGCCGAGGCGGATGCCGACGGTGCAGCGGCTGACGTGGCAGCGGCGGGCGATGCTGTAGGAGTTGAGGTAAATCGCACCGCCGCCGCCGGCGACGAGATTGCTGACGACGCAGTCTTCGACGACGCCGTGGTCGCCTTGGAGCTCGATCGCGGTGATTCCCTGGCCGCTGACCGTGCAGCGGCGCACGACCGAGGGGCCGCCGATATCGATGCCGCGTGACAGGAAGCCGGTGACGCGCAGGTCTTCGACGGTGACGGAGAGGCTTGGAGCGACGCCGACGAGAACCGCGCTGCCGACGTTATTGATCGAGCCGTTGCGGACGGTGCAGGCGTTGCGGGCCTCTACGCCGTTGGAAGCGGCGCCGGAGCCGGCGATGGTGAAGCCGTTGAGGTCGAGCGTGGCCCCCTCGGGCATGAGGATCGCGGTGCGGTTTGCCGGTACGGAGATGTTGCCGGTGAGGTAGTACGAGCCCGCGGTTGGGAGCGAAAAGAGGTAGTTGCCGACTGGCGGCGTGTTCTGGGCGTTGACGGCGGTGCGCGGCTCGACGTCGGTGAGCGTCTTGCCGGTTGAGACAAGGGCGCCGGCGGGAGGGTTCAGCGGGCCGGCTTTGGTCATCGCAGCAAGGGCGGAGACGCCAGCAGCGCCGGCGAGGCCGCCGAGGAGGAAGCGACGGTCGAGGTCGTTGGTCATTTGGGCAGTCTACAGACAAACCACGGGATGACCAGCCCTTTGCTTCCGAGCGGTGTGCTCTAGGCACATTCTCTCGGTGAACGATGGCGGTCGGCTCGAGCCTCAGTAGACGAGGTTGGCGTGCGGGTGGGTGGTGCCTGCGACGGTCGACAAGTCGGTGTTGTTGCAGAGGACGAAGGGGCCGTAGGCGTTATTGCCGGCGTTGTTGAAGTTGCCGCCCGCGCCGACGAAGGACATGGTGTTGCGGGCGATGAAGTTGTAGAACGCGTTGGCGCCGATGTGGAGCCAGTTGCTGACGAGCTCGTTGTCGACGATCTTGTTGCCCGCGTTGCCGGTGCCGGCGGTGGGGAAGATCGAGATGCCGATGCCGTTTGTGCCGCTGAATCCGCTCACGCCGTTGGCGCGGACGGTGTTGCGGCCGCTGTAGAGGCGGATGCCGACTCCGGCGCCGGCCGAGCCGTCGATGCGGTTGCCGACGATGTCGCAGTTGCCCTGTGACTCGATGCCGCGGGGCGTGCCGGTCTGGGGAGTGATGATGGTGTTTCCTTCGATCGTCGAGCCGACGGCGTTGATGCCGGCGATGGCGAAGGCTGAGAGCGTGCAGTTGCGCACGGCGCCGCCGGGGCCTCCACTCACCTGGCCGATGCGGATGCCGGTGTTGCCGTTGCTGAGCGTGCACGAGTCGACGAACGAGCCGCCGCCGACGTCGACGGAGTAGCCGCTTGAGCCGTTGACGATGCAGTTGCGGACGATCGATTGGGCGCCCAGCATGATGTTGTTGGAGCCGGGCGTGGCGACCAGGCAGGATTCGACGAGGCTGCGAGCGCCGCCGTTGATGCCGACGGGGGTGCCCAAGCCCGACGAGTTATTGAGCGAGCAATTACGAACCTCGACAGGCGACTGCGTGGAGATGCACGCCAGGCAGTTGGAGAATCGGACGTTCGACACGAGGAGGCGCGCGTTCAGAGCGACAACTGCGGCGCTGGTGACGGCGTTATTGCAGTTGACGATGACGCCGTTCTGGACGGTGACGTCGGAAGTGGCGGCGGCGGCGATGCGGACGGCGTTGTTGGCGCTTGCGATCGTGAAGCCGTTAAGGTCGATGATCACCGTGCCGCCGTTGGCGGTGATGCGGATGGTGTCCTGGCCGCCGGGCGGAACCGGCGTGTTGGCGGTGAGGTAGTAACTTCCGGGCTGGCTGATGATGAACGCAGCGGTGGCGTCGCCGGGGGTGTTTGCGGCGTTGATCGCAGTGCGGGGCTCGAGATCGGCCAGTGGTTTGGCGGTGGAAGCGACGGCTCCGGCGGGCGGGTTGAGGGGGCCGGCTCCCTTTGCCATTGCCGCGAGCGCAGAAATACCGGCTGCGCCTGCGAGGCCCCCCAGAAGGAACCGACGATCGAGGTCGTTGGTCATGCCCTCAGTGTACGGGCAAATCGCCTAGGTACAAGCTTGTTGCGGACCCTCGGCAGGTCGGATAAGCCTGCGCGGCCGTGCTCACAGCCTGGGATCGGCGGCGTTGCGGGCGTTATCGCCGCTGGGCGACATTGCGGTCAGGCGTTGCCGCCGCCGTTGTCTGGCGCCGCTGTAGGGCGTGGTGAAGTTGACGACGGTGTTATCGCGGTAGGTGCCGCCGCTGCAGAGGATGCCGATACCTGCAAGAGCGGCGTTGCTGGAGACCATGCAGCGTGCGACGACGTGGCCGGAACCAGTGAGTTCGATGCCGCGGAAGGCGGCGCCGACGGGCGGGATGATGCGCTGGACGGTGCAGTCGGTGACAGTGTGGCCGGAACCGTTGAGGTAGATGCCGCGGTAGCTTCCCGAGGGCGGGTCGGTGGGCAGGGAGATGGCGCCGGTATCGAAAACGTTGCAGCGACGGATGTTGATGGACTGCATCGTGCCGCCGTTGGCGGCGATGCCGGCGAAGCGGCAGCGATCGATGATGAGGTCCTCGAGCACGACGCCGGAGATGCCGGTGAGGCCGACGCCGTAGTAGGACTCGCGGATGATGCCGTTGCGGATGCGGATGTTGCGGCCCTGAACCACGATCGCGGAGAGTTCGAGTTCGCCAGAGACGGAGTAGCCGTTGAGGTCGATGTCGATGTTGGCGCCGAAGACGGCGAGAGGGTTACTGCCGGTATTGGCGAGGTTGCCGGTGAGGATGTATGAGCCGGATTGGGTGATCGTGATCGGCTGGTTGCCGCCGACGAGGGGGATGCGGCCTGCGCCAGTGCCTGAGGCGGGGATCTTGTTGTAGATCTCGTCGAGCGTGTGGCTGGTTCCCGCGATCGGACCCGCGGGCGGGTTGAGCGGGCCGGCGGAGGCGGGGCGCGTCATGGCGGCGAGCGCGGCGATACCCGCGGCGCCGGCGAGTCCGCCCAGTAGGAAGCGGCGATCGAGGTTGTCGGTGGGGGAAGAGGTGTCGTTGGCGTGAGTGGTCATGTGTGTAGGTATTCGATTGCGGTGTTCAGACCGGCGGCGAAGGCGGGTTCGCACGGCCAGTGAATCGTGAGTGAGCGTGCGGAAAGTGCTTGGTTGTTGCTGTTACTGCAGCGGGCGATCAACGCGCCAGGCTCGCAAAGCCGAGCCTGGCGGCGTCCAAGCCACGGCTAATACACCACGTTGGAGAACGGCGTGGCTGCCGAGCCGGTGTTGGCGACGGAGATCTGCGGGTACCAGTTGCCGCCGGCGTTGACGGCGAAGGGCGTGGTGCAGGAGACGCGGTTGTTGAGGATGACGTTGTTGGTCGAGTTGGTCATGTCGACACCGATCGGAGCCGCGGGTGAGGTTGTTCTGCTCGATCGAGTTGTTGCTGCCGAGGCAGCGGATGGCCGAGGTGCCGGCGGTGGGGTGGTAGTCGATGATGTTGGCGTGGACGCGGCAGCTGTTGGCGATTTGCACGCCGTTGCCGGTGTTGTTGGAGACGTTGTTGCGCTCGATCGTGCAGCCGTCGCCGGCCTCGATGCCGATGCCCGAGGTTGTGCTGACGAGGTTTTCCGCGATGATGCAGGCGTGGGCGGTCACGATGCCGCGGTAAGCGCCGGCGTCGACCAGGCATTGGGCGATGTGGGTTCGGAAGCCTGCGCGGATGTTGGCGTTTCCGGCGGCGTTGGTTGTGCCGTTGCCGCGAGCGGTGCAGCGGTGGAGGAAGACGCCGGAGCCGAGGTCGAAGCCGAGAGTGGTGTTGGCGGTGGCGGAGCAGTCGATAAGGCGGCTGCCGTCGTTACCGAAGAAGCCGGTGCCGCATGTGTTGGCGATGCAGCCTTGAGCCACGCTGTAAGGGTTGAGGTAGAAGCCCGCGCCGGTGCAGGCCTCGGCGAGGCAGGATTCAAAGAGGGCGTGAGGGCTCATGCACTCGAAGCCGAGGGCGGAGCAGTTGGCGCGGTGCACTGGGTGACGCGAAGCGGGCCGGTGACGCGGATGCCGCGCACGCAGTTGCGGAGGAAGAGGTTCTCCAGGTGGATGGCGGGGGCGGTTCCGCCGTTGTGGCCGATGCCGATCTGGCCCCAGCTCGAGATCGAGCCGTTGCGGATCACGGCGTTCTGGTCGTTACCATTGAGCAGGATGCCGAACAAGCCGGTGCTGCTGTTGACGACGGAGAAGCCGTTGAGGTCGAGGGTGACACGCGGCGCGTTGATGAGGATGCCGTTGCTGCCGCCGGTGGCGATGACGTCGGCGGTGAGGTAGTAGGAGCCGTTGGTGCTGATGACGTGAGTGAAACCGTTGGCCGCGGGGGTGTTGGTCGCGTTGATGGCTGTGCGAGGCTCGACGTCTGAGAGGGGCTTGCCGGTAGAGGCGACGGCCCCGGCGGGGGGGGTGATCGGGCCGCCCTTGGCCATGGCGGCCAGAGCGGAGACACCGGCAGCGCCGGCGAGGCCACCGAGAAGGAAACGACGGTCGAGATCGTGTTGCATGGGTTGTGACTCTACAGCGCCGCGGGTCTCTGACAACTGGGCACCGGTGAGGGAGTGCTTGGTTGACGTCTAGACGGCGGTTGTGGTCAGAACAGGGTTTTTCCCGCGGGTGGAGTTGCTGGGGAGTGGGGGAGGCGGGGGGGTGGGGGGGTGGAGGTCTGTTTGTGAAGCCTGCCTGCGGTGTGGGAGGAAGGGCGCTGTCCCCTTCCTGCCGGTCGGGGCTCTGTGTGCGGGCCGCCTGATATTTGGTGGGGAGGTGTCCAAGCTGGTGCGAGCGGCCGCTAGTCCTGAGTACTTCACGAAGGAGGTTCTCATGCGAGCGACGATGTTGGCGGCCGTGGTAGGGGGGCTGGGCGTGGCGGGGTCTGGAGCGGCGGCGTTTGCGCAGGGGACGTACTCGACGAACATCGGAGCGGCCGTCTTCTACGGAGGCGGGACGCAGACGTTCCACGGCGATAACCGGACAAGCCAGTTTCCGATGCTGGGGATCTCGACGTGCGGTTCGGTCTCGGCGAACGGGAGCGCGGCGCACGAGTCGTTCATGTCGTCGGTCGACCGTGGGCTGATTGAGCACTCCGCCAACGGCGCCGGATCCCGCCATGCGATTGCGAGTCTCCCGGGTCGGTATGACGGCGTGACGTGGGCGGGGTCGGGCACGTCGAGCGCTTCGTGGAGCGACGTGGTGATCTCGTACACGGGGACGGGGCAGTTTGAGAACACGATTCCCGTGTCGGCGTCGTTCAGCGTGATTGGGATCGTCGGTGCATCGGGCGAGAACGTCATCTCCGCGGGGTACACGATCAACGCGAGCGCCTCGATTGCCGGTCAGGGCGGGTCGTTCTCGGCGCACATCGGCGGCGGGAACCCGCCGTCATCGACCAGCGGAACCGTCAGCATCGTCGGCGCGCTGGTTCCGGTGAACCAGCCGTTTACCGTTTCGATGTCGCTCGGCACGCCGCGGAATCCGTCGGGCGTCGCGTTCGGCGGCGCGTATGACCACTCGCCGGGCGGGGCGAGCTGGCACATGAACGCGAGCATCGCGACCAACGGGCCGAGCTTCGGTGAGCCGCTGGTCTTCGTGCTGCCTGAGGGGTACACGATCAACAGCCCGTCGATGGGGATCGTGAACAACCGCTGGCTGGGGCGGACGATCTACATCCCCTGCGGGCCGAGCGACGTGGGGAGTGCGGGCGGCGTCGACGGCGCGGACAGTGCGCTCGACAACAACGACTTCATCGCGTACATCAACCGGTACTTCGCTGCCGACACCCGGGCGGACGTGGGCGCGCGGGAGGTCAGCCGGGCTCGGACGGTCAGCTCGACAACAACGATTTCATCGCGTTCATCACCGGGTTCTTTGATGGGTGTGGGGAGAATTGAGTCGGAAGTCGGAAGTCGGAAGTCGGAAGTCGGAAGTCGGAAAGCCATTGCTTCGCTGGGGCGGTCAATCGAAGGAAGAGGAGAAAAGGAAAGCGGCGGGTAGTGGGCTCACCCCCTCGTGAGCCTTACCCGCCGCGTCCCCCCTTCGATCACTTACCGACTCAAACAGCCCGCATCAGTTGGTTCGCGCGGTGATCTCCGCACGGAGCTTCTCGACTTCCGGTCGCGGCGGATTGCGCGAGGCATCGCTGGTGAGCGAGAGCATCTTCTCGGAGAGCATCATGGTGAGCAGGGCTTCCATGATGTTGCCGTTGGCGCCACCGCCGCCGCCACCGTTGTTGGCGGCGCCGCCGGTTCCGTTCGCGCCGCCGTTTCCACCGTTGCCGTTGGAGATCACGATCTTCGGAACAACGTCGACTTTGGATGTCTGAATCGCCTCGGCGAAGCGATTCAGCACGCTCTGGGTGAGCTGATACACGGGGCCGCCGTAGGCGCGGACCTGCTCCTCGACGGCGATCGCCTGGGCGACGCCGACTCGCGCGTTACGTTCCGCTTCCGCCTCGGCCATCACGCGGACGCGGTTGGCGTCTGCCTCGGCCATCGCCTTGATCTGCGAGGCCTGCTGCAGGGCACGCTGGTATTCGGCCTTGCCCTGGTTGGTCTGCACGGTGATCGCCAGCTCGCTCTCGGTGAGCTTGGTCTGCTGGGCGGCGAAGGCCTCGGCCTGCCGGAGCTCGCGCTCCTGCGTCGCGGCCTTTTCCTGCTGGGCGTAGGTCTCGATCTGCTCCTGCGCGATCTGGCGAAGGCGGAGCTGTTCGAGGATCTGCTCCAGACGCCCGTTGCCGTTGGTCGGACTCTTAGGCGTGCCGATCAGCACCTCCTCGAGCTCGAGGTTGTAGTGGGAGAACTTGGTGCGCATCTCCGCCGCGGCGTGGGACTGGATCTCCGCGCGGTCCTGCAGGAGCTGGATGAGCGTACGGTTCTGGGCGACGTTCTTGAAGTAGGCGGCGACCATCGGGTCGAGGGTCTGCTCGACCAGTCGGCGGATGTCGCCGAAGCGCTGGATGACCAGCGGGGCCTTGCGGTAGTCGATGTGCACGACCACGCTCAGCGGCAGGCTGGGCTCGAAGGCGTCCTTGGTGATGAGCGACACCTCTGACAAGTTCTGATCGAAGTTGTGCTCGCCGACTTCGCTGCGGATCCACTTGAGCATGAAGTTGGTGGTGGGGACGACCACGACCTTGCCGGCGTAGGTGTTGAACGCGTACTTGCCGGGGAGGAGGGCGTCCTTCCACACGCCGCGCTGGCCGACTTCGACCAGCTCGCCGTGCGAGTAGTCGGCGCCGCTGAGGTCTTCGCCGCGGACGCCGATGTAGGAGATCACCACGCCGACGTTGCCGACGTCGATGATCGTCTTGGGCTCAAACTCGACGGTGGCAAAGAGGCGGTTGATGTAGTACGTGCCTTCGACGAGCACCTGCAACTGGCGGCCGCGGCGGCCACCGGCGGCGAGGAACGCCTCGGGGTCCTGGAAGTTGCTGTGCGTCGTGCCGGCCTCACCACCTCCTGCACCTACGACGGGGGCGATGATCTGGCCGTCGTCGAGCGATGGTCCGTCGTGGACGGTGACGACGCCGATCAGGTCTTGGCCGTCCTTGATCACGATGGGCTCGAAGCCGCCGCGGTGGCGGACGACCTTGGTCATCTCGCCAAAGGTGGCGAGGTCGTCGCGGTCGAGGCGCAGGAAGTAGAGCTGCTGCTCGGTGATGACGACGAACTGAGCGAGGTTGATGGCGTAGGTGCCTTCGCGCAGGATCTGGCGCTGCGGGCCACGCTGACCGCCGGCGGCGAGGAAGGCCTCGACGTCTTCAAAGCTGTTGGCGGCGATGTTTGAACCGAGCGATTGGCGTGGTTCGAGCGGGCGGCCGTCGCGGGCGAAGACGTAGCCGAGCTTGCCCTGCGGGATGGTGACAAGGTGGACGCGGTGAACGATGTATTGGAACGGCATGAGCCAGTGCAGACCGCCGCGGAGGATGCGCGGCTGGAAACCGGCCTCACCGTGGAGTGCGATGAAGCCGCCACGGACTGAGCCTTTGCCTGAGAAGCGTTTTTCGATGATGCCGACGCGGTTGTTGGGGACGTACCTGAAGCCCATGAGCCAGAACATGAGGAGGAGGGCGAGAGGTACGGCGAGGATGGCGAGGACGAGGTACATGCGTGTCCCTTGTGTGAGGGGGTGCGTAAGAGGAGGGCTTGTGGAGCGCAAACGGAGAGCTCGCGCGGGAAGCCGGTTGGTTATTGAGTTAGAGGGGTTGGGTCACGCGGGCTCGGGAGAGCGGGACGTGACGGCGACACGGCGCCCTGTGCGTGCGCACAGAGCTGCTTCTCATGTCGGCTGGCCGGTCCGGGAAAGGCGGACCGAGCGGGCGTTGTTGCCGTTGAGCTGCGAGTGAGCCAGAACGATGTAGTCGCTCCGAATCATGGCGATATATATACCACGACGTGTTTTTGGCGTCAACGTGAGGATTTACTGACGAACGGGGGATGTGGATAACCCTTGAAAACAGGCGATTTTGGGGTGCTGGAGGCGTGCGGAGCCCGTTCGATCCTTACGGCGTTAGGGTTGTAAGTCACTTGTTTCAGGTGCTCGGCGTGGGCCGGCGTTCGTGGTTGGCTCCACACTCTGGGCATGCAGTCTCTGTTGCAAGACCCGTGAGCGAGTAGCCGCACTTGGTGCAGTTGCCTGTCATGGCTCTCCGATGCGCGAGGATGCCAGAGCGGAGCAGCAGCGCGGCGAGAATCCAGAGGAAGAGAGGGAGAGGCCACGGAGTCACTCGCCAGATTCCTCTGCTCGGCGGGGCGCCCTTTGTGTTGAAGTACGTGAGCACGGACAGGTCGACATACGTGCATGCACCCGGCTCCAAGGCGTAGTTGTTCGCATCCGATTCTCTGCTCGCCTTCCAGGCGAGATCAAAACGGCCGCGGCTGAACGCGATGATTTTCCATGGATGGTCCATCTCTTCGCGCCATCCAAGCGTGTCGCGCCAGCTTCGCATCTCGGCATGACCTCCGTTCAGCGTGTAATACCGATATGGGTCCGCAAGCTTCACGCAGAACATCCACCGCCCGCTTGCTACCCACACACCCGCCACGAACAGGCCGAGGGCGAGCAGCGTCCAGCCCGCGGCTCGGCGCTTGCGGCCGATCTTGAGTGATGAGCGGGGCTTCTTCACCGTGCGCTGAGTTTACAGGAACGACGCCATGGCAAAGGCGATTTGGGGATGACGTGGGGGCGGCCCCGCTTCACGTAGCTCGGAGCATCTGAGCCCCCACGTGTCGAGGCATAGCGAGCGAGAGAGCCGTTGTCTTTCGTCCGGAGGGCATGCGTTGTTTGCCACGGGTGACTGAACGAAGTGAGGGAACCCGTGGTACCGGGTTATTCTCTTTATCTTCAGCCCGGTAGGGCTGGCGAGCACTCACGTCGGCCCTGCCGGGCCGGGAGACAAAGGAAGAGAAGAGGTGGATGTCGGTTTGCCGTCCACGGGTTCCCTTGTCTCGCTGCGCTCGACTGCGGTCACTCGTGGCAAACGGCGTGGCGCCCTCCGGGCGAAGACGCGCGCCCTTCTCTTCTCTTCCGGTTGGCGGCTCCGTGCGCCGCGTCTGTGCTACGGCTGCGTCGGAGACGCCGTGAGCTTCAGTCCGACGATCGAGCCGAGCAGCGTGCAGAGGAAGAGGATGCGGAGCGCGGTGGCTGGCTCTTTAAAGAGCACGATGCCGAGGATCACCGCGCCCAGGGCGCCGATGCCGGTCCACACGGCGTAGGCAGTGCCGATAGGGATCGACTTGGCCGCGACGGCGAGCAGGTAGACGCTGGCGACGAGCGCGACGACGGTGATGACCGAAGGCCAGAGGTTCTTGAAGCCGTTGGTGTACTTGAGGCCGATGGCCCAGGTGACTTCGAGGAGGCCGGCGATGAGGAGGATGAGCCAGGGCATGGTGAGTGAGGGTATCTGTTGATGTGCGACGCGCGGGCGCTTTGTGATGAGAAAGAGATGGATATGAAAAGCTCGGGGCCAGTGCGCGTTTGGCTGCTGGAAGCCGCTGCGCCCGGAGCTATCGAGGCCAAGGAAAACAGCCGCGTGAAGCGGCTGTTTGCGGCGTTCAACAACAAAGAATATTGATCGCTCTCAGGCCTTTGCCGTTGCGGTGGCGGCCGGAGTCGTCTGCGGCTTGGGGGCTTTGTAGAACGGCATCTTGACGATGCGGCCGGGGATCTTCTCTCCATCCCCCTTGCCTGTATCGATGCCGACGCTTGTGCCCTCGGCGGTCATTGACGATGGGACGTAGGCCATCGCGATCGGTGTGCCGAGGGTGGGGGAGGGGGCGCCGCTGGTGACGGTGCCGACCTCTTTGCCATCGATGAAGACCTTCATGCCCTGGCGCGGCGAGCGTTTGCCTTCGCAGATGATGCCGACGAGCTTCTGGGCGGGGCCGCCGTTGTCGCGGGTCTTCTTGAGGGCGTCCTGGCCGATGAAGCTCACCGGATTCGCGTCGGCGTCCTTGTCGAGGGCGATCGCGAAGTCGAGCGTGGTGCCGAGGGCGTTGGTCTCTTCGCCGAGCTCGTGGCCGTAGAGGGGCATCGACGCTTCGAGGCGGAGCGTGTCGCGGGCGCCGAGGCCGCAGGGGCGGACGAGCGCGCCCTCCTTGCTGGGGTCGATGTCCTTCATCAGCATGCTCATGGCCATGCCGACCATGCCCGCGGGGAGGATGACCTCGACGCCGTCTTCGCCGGTGTAGCCGGTGCGGCTGACGACGAGCTTGGCGATCAGCAGGTTCTTGACGGTGAAGGTGTAGCGCTTGAGCGTGGGGATCTCGCGGCTGACCTTGCTGATGAAGTCGATGACCTTGGGGCCCTGCACGGCGACCATCGCGGTCTTGAGCGTGTTGTCCTCGACGTTGACGATGAAGTTCTCGGCGGTCTTGACGGCCGCGAAGTGGGCGATGATCTTTTCGCGGTTGGCGGCGTTGACGACGACGAGGAAGTCGTCCTCGTCCATGCGGTAGACGATCACGTCGTCGTGGATGCCGCCCTGGGGGTTGCAGACCAGCGAGTAGCGGCACTGGCCCTGCTTCATGTCGCGGATGCGCCGCGTACACACGCGCTCGAGGAACTTGCCGGCCTGGCGGCCGTTGACCTTGAGGCGGCCCATGTGCGAGACGTCGAAGAACCCGCCGCTGGTGCGGCACTGGATGTGCTCGCCGGTGATGCCAAGACCCGGCAGCTTATAGAACAGCGGCATCTCCCACCCCGCGTAGGGGACCATGTTCGCGCCGTACTTGTTGTGGAAGTCGTGGAGGGGGGTCTTGTTCATCGGGCGAGGATAGGAACTTGAAAAGAAGGCGGGAACTCGACGGGGGAAGAAGGGCTCGAAGGGCTCAAAGAGGGCAAGAACGCGGAGGCGCGGAGTGGGCGGCGGGGGAAGTTGGGTAGGGGCGAACGCGTCACCACGGCGCGTTGTCGATCAGACGGACGGGGCCGAGCTTGACGGCGATGAGCGAGCGGCACGGGCCAATGGTCGTGGGCGTCAGCGTTACGGCATCGCGGACAACGGCGTATTGGATGTCGGACTCGGCGAAGCCCGCTTCGAGGAGGATGTGGCGCATCGCGGCTTCGGCCTTTGCGGGGGTGGTGTTGGCGGGGGCGCTGGCTTCGCAGAGGGCTCTACTGATGGCGGCGGCCTGGGAGCGCTTGTCCGGCGGGATGAAGCGGTTGCGGCTGCTCATCGCGAGTCCGTCGGGCTCGCGGACGGTCTCTATCGGAAGGATGAAGACGGGGAGGCGGAGCGCGTCGGTCATTGCGTTGATGACGGCGAGCTGCTGGTAGTCCTTTTCACCGAAGACGGCGTTGTAGGGCTTTACCAAGTCGAAAAGGCGAGCGACCACTTGGCAGACGCCCGCGAAGTGGCCGGGTCGGAGGGCGTCCTCGAGTTTCGGCTCGGTCGCGGCGGCGGGGAGCGGCGGCACCGGGAGACGGAGGCCGCGGGGGTAGATTGTTTCCACCTCGGGAACGAAAACGGCGTCTGCGCCAGCCGCTTCGCAGACAGCGAGGTCGGCTTCAAGAGTGCGCGGATAACGAGCGAGATCAGCGGGGTCGTTGAACTGCGTGGGGTTGACAAAGATGGAGACGACAACGGTGTCGTGGAGCGGGCGGTCGATCGCCTTTCCGGTACGGGGGTCGGTGTGGACTCCCATCACGTAGCCGTGATTCTCTCGACGGATGAGCGTGGCGTGCCCTTCGTGAAGTGCCCCCATCGTGGGGACGAAGGTGCAGCCGCGGAAAGGGGCGAGGTCGGCGGGGTTGGTGATCACCTTCACGCGCCGAGCGTAGGGTTCGGCGATGACCGACGACCGTGCCTTGTGGGTGAAGCGGTTGCGTGCCGCGGCGGAGACGACGCTGGGGAAAGCGCCTGCGATCCCCGCGCCGGGGACGTTCCGTGATGAGAGGCGGAACAAGCTGGAGGTCGACGAAGGCCTGTTCGCCGCTCTCCGCAGCACGGTGTGGACGGCTCCTGCGTCAGCTCGCGGTGATGTGAAGCTGTGGGGGAACGCACCAGTGGATGCGGTCGTGCTGCCTGATACCGGTGGTGAGGGGCGGCCATTGCTGGGCGACTGGACGAACCAAGCCTCGGATAAGCCGCATGTGGGAATGGAGGAGTGGGGGGAGCGTGAGCTTTGCGGACTGCACGCGTTGTGGTCGCGAGCGCGGGCGGCGGATGAGGATCAGCGCGTCCGGTGGCTGAGGCGTGGGTATTCGGCGTGCCGCTGGCTGCTGGAGAATCTGCAGCCGGACAACGCCACCAACATGCCCTGGTCGGCACACGTGTGGGTGATGGCGTCAGGGCCGGGCGTCTGGGGGCCGGGATTGGGGCCCGAGGCGCGGGTCTACGCCGAAACGCTGCTCCACAACTGCCAAGTGGGGGGGGGCCTTGGGCGTCCGGACAAGCGCAGTGCATGGGTGCTTTTTCACGCTGCAAGCGAGCTGGAACGCTGGTAGCATGAAGGGATGCGCGGCCGGTTCTTGGCGGCGCGGATGATCCCGGAGCTACAGCATGAGCGGTCTTCTTCGGTGCGTGAGTGGGGCGTGCGGGGCGTTGGCGTTGGCGGCGGGCGGAATGGCGAGCATCGCCTGGGCTGGTGAGCCTGAGCATCCCAAGGCTCCCCTTGGCGGCGCCCCGATCGCGATCATCAACGGCGAGGAGAAGCCTGTCCCCGAGATCAAGATGGGCGACGCTGATTCGGTGGCGATCATCCTGAAGGAAGGGCGCGAGAACAACAAGGTGATGGAGCACATCACCCACCTGACCAAGCAGATCGGGCCGCGGCTCACGGGTTCGAGCAACGCGGAGAAGGCCAACCGCTGGTGCGCTTCGCAGTATGAGGCGTGGGGCCTGAGCAACGTGAACGTAGAGCAGTGGGGGGAGATCACCACGCGGTTTGATCGCGGGCCGAGCATGGCGAAGCTGGTCGTCAAGCGGGCCGCGCGGCCCGCAGGCGGTGGGGGGGCCGGGGGGCGTCGCGGCGGTGACAATGCGGGTGGTGGAGGTGGTGGAGCAGGTGCTGCGAGTGGAGCAAGCGGCGGCGGTACAAGCGGAGCCAACGGCGGTACACAGCCGCCCGCTACGGACGCACCGCCCGAGTACACGACGCTGAAGGAGTTTCAGTTCACCACGCTCGCGTGGACAAAGGGAACGAGCGGGACAGTCCGTGGCCCGGTGATCTGGATGCCCGAGACCGAGCAGGAATACACCAAGCTCAAAGAAGACGGCAAGCTCAAGGGCGCGTGGATTCTCGTCAAGGCCATGCCGGCCGAGGGCCGGCGCGGCGTGCAGGAAGGGATGTCGAGCACGTTCACGGCGCTCAACGACGCGAAGAAGTCGCTGGCGGACGGGAGCAAGAAGGCTGAAGAACTGCCGTTGCGGCAGCGGCTGGCGATGGACGGCGTCGCCGGGTTCATCTCCAGCAGCCGCGACGAGCGCGTGAGCACGACGAGTGCGCCGGGCTGGCGGGACCGCAAAGTCGACGACGTGCCGGACATCGTCATGGTCGTCATCCGTCGCAGCGACTACGACGCGACCAACAGCCGCATCGCAGACGGCGAGGCGGTGGAAGTCGAGGCGAACCTGGACCATCAGTTCACCGCCGGCCCGATCCCGACGTACAACACGATCGCCGAGATCAAGGGGAGCGAGAAGCCCAACGAGGTCGTGATCGTCTCCGCGCACTTGGACTCGTGGAACGGGCCCGGTAGCGAAGGGTGCACCGACAACGGCACCGGCTCGTCGGTCGTGCTCGAGGCGGCACGCATCCTCAGCACGGCGATCAAGCACGGCGCAAAGCCGCCGGCCCGCACGATCCGCTTCATCAACTGGACCGGCGAGGAGCAGGGGCTGCTGGGCTCCAAGGGGTACGTCGAGAAGCACAAGGACGAGTTGCTCAAGAGCGTGTCGGCCTGCTTCGTCGATGACGGCGGCACCGACTACGAGGGCGGCATTCCGTGCACGGAGGACCAGAAGGACTATCTCGCTGCCGCGACGGCGCCGGTGAACAACCAGTTCTACAGCGATGTGGACCAGAAGTGGCTGAACGTCAACGTGCGTGTGGGCGGCGCGAGTCAGGGCGGTGGGAGCAGCGACCACGCGAGCTTCAACCGTGTCGGCATCCCCGGATTCTTCTGGGACGAAGTGGGCCGCGCCGACTACGGGTACGGCTGGCACACGCAGAACGACAAGCTCGATCTGGCGATTCCCGAGTATCTGGTGCAGTCGAGCACGTGCATGGCGGTGACGGCGTACAACCTCGCGTGCGCGCCGGAGATGCTGGCCCGCAAGAAGGAAGAGCCCAAGAAGGAAGACGCCAAGCCGGCCGAAGAGAAGAAGGAGCCGGCGAAAAAGGACGCCCTCTTCGGCACTCGCGCCGAGTGATGCGACTAGGGCAGTTTCTTGACGATGACGACCGTGAGGTCGTCCTGTTGCGGTTCGCCTGCGGCGAAACGAGTGGCGTCATCGGCGAGTGCCGTCACGATTTCTGACGCGGGCTTATGAGCGTGCGCTCGCAGCGAGGCACGCAGGCGGTCGAGGCCGTACTGCTCGCGCCGGCCTTGCGTGCCTTGAGGGCTCGACCATTCGAAGAAGCCGTCGGTAATGAGCGCGAGTACGTCGCCCGGCTCCAGGCGGACCGTCTGTGCAGGTCCGTAGCTGGTATCGGGCAGCACAGCGAGCGGCAGGTCGCCGGGGTTGATGTCATCGACCTTGCCCGAGGCGTGCACCCACAGCAGCATCGGCCCGTGCCCGGCGGAGAGAAGACCGGCCTCGCTCGGCACGGAAGCCGCACCGTCGGGGGTGAGCAGCAGGCTCGCGAGCGTCACGAACCGGCCTTCGGGCAGGTCCTCGGCGAGCAGCGCGTTGACGCGCCCGATCAGCGACGGCAGATCGACGTGGAACTGGCTGCTCGCACGCAGGTACGCCCGGCACGCGGCAGTCACGAACGCCGGCCCGATGCCGTGACCGCTGACGTCTGCGAGAGAGACGAGCCACCGGCCGTCGGGCAGGCGCTGCCAGTCGTAGTAGTCGCCGCCGGTCTGATCGGCGGGGCGGTTCCAGCCCGCGACGTCGTAGCCGCGGATGCTCGGCGCCTGACGCGGCAGAAGCGCGTGCTGGATCGCGCTCGCCGCCTCCAGGTCGCGGTTGATGCGGTCCATACGGGCCTGCGTCTCTGCCTCGTGCACCGCCGACTCGACGTAGCTGCGGACTTGGCGGCAGACCCACGCCGCGGCGAGGCCGTTCATCACCAACATCGCGGGTACCACGCCGTAAGCAAAGACTGGAAGGTTCGGTTGGCCGTCTGTCCGGCCCGGCCCGAGAAATACAAACAGTGCGACGGTGCCGTACGACGCCGCGGAGACGCCGCCCGCCAGCAGGCAGAGCGCCGGTCGCAGGCGGAGCGTCGTGAGCATGAGCAGCAGGCCGTATGCGAGCAGCGGCGGCGTCATGAGGGCTGCGTGCGGGCGCAGCGAGTGGGCGAGCACCTGTATCAGGATGATCGCCGACGGCACGACGCTCTCGGCGATCACCGTAATGACCGCGTAACCGAGCGGCATCGACCGCTGTTCGCGCTCAAGCCGCCTGGTGTAGACGATGGTCATGGCCTGCAGGACCATGAGGAACAGCACGCCCGACGCGCCCACGAGCGTCGTGCGATCACCCTCGTGGTTCAGCAGATTTCCGGGTACGACCGCGATCAACGTGAGGCCAAGGACGACCAGCAGCGCGGTCGCACGGCCCGATTCGCTCTTGAGGGCGGCCTTGCGGAACGCCGTTGATTCGATCACCGCCGTCCGTGATGGAGTGCGGAGCGAAGCAAGCGGGTTGTCGCGGGCCTTGGGTTCGATCGACAGAGTCTAACGGAACGGCAGCGTCCCGCGTCGGTTCAGGCGTTGTCGAGTAGTTCGACGGTCGCGAACGGCTTGCCCGCGAGCATCTCCAGGCTCGCGCCGCCGCCCGTTGAGACGTGGCTGAACCCGGAGGCGAGGCCGAATTGCTCGGCGGCCGCGGCGCTGTCGCCGCCGCCGACGATCGTGGTCGTGCCGCGCTTGGTGGCATCGACCATCGCCTTGGCGACCATCTTGGTGCCGACGGAGGTGAAAGCCCACTCGAAGACGCCCATCGGGCCGTTCCAGACGACGGTTTTGGCCTTGGCGATTACGCCGGTGAAGAGTTCGACGGTCTTGGGTCCGATGTCGAGGCCCATGTAGCCGTCCTTGATCGCGCCGTCGAAGACGCCGCGTTCGCCGTCTTCGCCGAACTTTGTCGAGACGACGTGGTCGACGGGGAGGAAGAGCTCGCACTTGGCCTTGCCCGCCATGTCAAGCAGGTTCTTCGCGGCCGCCACGTCCTCGTCGGAGGCCTTGCTCAAGCCGATTGCGCGGCCCTGCGCCTTGAGGAAGGGGTAGGCCATCGCGCCGCCGATGAGGATCTGGTCGGCCTTGCCGAGCAGGTTTTCGATGACGCCGATTTTGTCGCTCACCTTGGCGCCGCCGAGCACGACGACGAAGGGACGCGCGGGGTTCTTGAGCGCGGCGTCGAGGTACTTGAGTTCTTTCTCAAGCAGCAGGCCGGCGACGCACGGCTTCTCGTTGGCTTTCATCGCCTTGGGGACGGCGTACATGCTGCCGTCGGTGCGGTGGGCGGTGCCGAAGGCGTCGTTGACGTAGACGTGTCCGTAGCCCGCGAGCTTGTTGGCGTATTCCGGCTCGCCCTTCTTCTCGCCCTTGGCGAAGCGAACGTTCTCCAGCAGTACGACCTGGCCTGGCTTGAGCGCGGTCACGGCCGCGGCGGAGGCGGCGTCGGTGCAATCGGTGCTGGGGAACTGGACGTCCTTCCCAAGCAACTCACCCAGTCGCGCGGCGACAGGCTTGAGCGAGAACTCGGCCTCGTACCCCTTGCCCTCGGGCCGCCCCAAGTGCGACATGAGCACGAGAGACCCGCCTCGATCGAGCACGCTCTTGAGCGTGGGGAGCGCCTCGCGGATGCGCCGGTCGTCAGTGATCTTGCCGTCCTCGATGGGGACGTTGAAGTCGACACGGCACAGGACGCGCTTGCCGGAAACGTCGGTCTGGGCGATGGTCTTCTTGGACACGATCGGGGCTCCTCGGTTCGGGGCCGATCGTAGCCGGTAGACCCCAGTTTCAGTGGCGGGCGGGGCGGCGCCGGCGAAGTCCCAGCAATGCTGCCGCGGCGAGGGCTGTTGCTCCCGGTGTCGGGATAGCCACCAGTTCCATCTGCGTCGCGCCGTACGCGGGTGTGACGCTCCATCCCGCGGGCAGGCCGGTGACGTTGATGGTGGTGAACTGGCCCGTGATTCCTGACGGAGCGGAGATCACAAGGAATCGGCCGCCGATGGTGGGGAGCCACGTCGGGTCGATCGTGGCGTTGAGCGTGCCGGAGAGCGCGGCGGTCGATGATGCCAGCGGCGCCGTCTCGTCGGTCGACAGGTTGCGAGCCGAGAGCGTGCCGCGCGGCGTTCCAGTGCCGAGGCTGAACGCGCCGCCGAGGGTGAGGCGGCCTTCGTCGAGAACGAGCGTGCCGGTATTGGCGAGGTTTCCGGGGAGCGAGAGGGCCGCGCCGGTGAGAAGGCTGAGCGTGCCGGCGTTGCTCTGAAGGGTGTTGATCGCGGAGAACGAGGCGTTGAGGCCGGAGAGCTCGATCGTCGTTCCGGCGGCGCTGGTCGTCACGGTGCGACCGCCAAGGTCCAGCGTGCTGTCTGCGCCGACCTGCCACGTGCCGCCGGTGAGCGTGCCGTTGACAAGGTTGCCCAGGACGTAGGTGCCGGGGCTCTGCGGCACGTAATCGATGCGGAGCGTGCCGCCGTTGATCGCCTGGAACGTGCCGCTGTTCTGGATCCGTGTGAACTGCGTAAGCAGCACGTTGCTGAGGCCTGGCGCAGCGGCGCGGTCGGCACGCAGCGTGCCTTGCACGGTGAACGTGCCGCCGGTGAGCCGCCCGCCTGCGCCAGAGATCAGCGAGGTTGCGCCCAGCGTGGTGTTGCCGTTGGCGTAGAAGGCCGAGCGCGTCTGCGGCGTGACGTTGGCGACCGGCTCGATGGTGTAGTTCAGCCCGCTGATCGTGCCGCCGCTGTACCGCAGGGCGCCGCCGGCGGTGGTGGTTTGCTGAGGGCTTGAGAGCGAGGCGCCGTTGGTCAGGTCGAGGATGCCGTTGAGCGTGACAGCACCGTTGACGGTTGCGCCGCTGATGATGCCGTTGCCATACTGGTTGATCCCGGTTCCGGTCAGAGGCGCGACGATGAGGGGGAAGCCGGGGCTCACCGTCACCGTGCCGCCGCTGATGGTGCCGCCGGTCAGTTCGACCGGACCGCCGTAGTCGGAGGTGCGGAAGTTGCCGCTATTGTTTACGGTGCCGCCGATGGTGAACCGGCCGGGCGCGGCGGCGTTCCGCGTCACGGTCCCGATCGACGATGCGGCGAACGTGCCGAGCAGCCGCATGTGCCCGCCGTCGACGGCGAGCGTGCCGGTGTTCGGACCGCTGAGGGTCAGCCACGTTTCGCTGCCGGGCTCGACGCCGATGACGCCGCCGGCGCCGTTCAGAACGGGTCCGATGGTCAGCCGCGAGCCGTTGCGGGCCGTCGCCGTGCCCAGGTTGGTGAACGATGCAGTCGTGCCGGTGCCAAGGTACAGGATCTGGCCGGCAAGGTCGGCGGTGATCTGGCCGCGGTTGATGGACGGGAGCGCTGCGTTGCCGGGGAGCGTGAAGCTGCCAGCGCCGTTGAACGAAAAGGTCGGTGCGAGGTTGACGGAGCCGGTGGAGTCGGTGGTGCCGCTGGGGAAGAGGTATGTGGTGGTCTGCTGGCTTGCGGTGGTGATGCGCAGATCGATTGGCGTGCGGCCCTGGGCGTCGGGTGTATTGCCGTAGACCCGCAAGGCCGTGCCGAGCGCGGCCTGAATGTGCCCGGTAATGGTTGAGTTCTGCAGATTGAGAGCTCCTCCCCGGACGTCCAGATCACCATGGAGGGTGACGCTTTGAAGCGACGCAGGGCCGGTGGAGAGGTTGACCAGGCCGCCGCCGTCGCCAGCTACGCCCGACACGATCATCGGAACGCCGGCGGGAAGATCGATCGTGCCGTTGGCCATCGTGCCCGCGAGGCGCCACACGTTGGTCGAGCCGTCGAACGCCAGCGTCGAGCCTTCGAGCTCGAGACGGTCGGCGATCACAAAGTCGCCGCCGTTGATCTGCTGGAGTTGGCCGAGTGCGCTGCGGGCCATCGGAGCGTCAAGGACGAGCGTGCCGCCGTCGGAGCGGATCACTCCGTTGTTGACGAAGCGGCCGGTGAGCCAGAGGGTCGAACCAGGGCCAGCCTCGACCAGGCCGGTTGCCTGGTTGCGGATATTGGACGCGATGATGCTCGCGCCCGGCACGGCGGTGCGGATGGTGCCGCGGTTGTAGGAGTCGCCGGCGGCCTGGGGCAGGCCGAGGATCATGGTGCCTGTGCCGGTGTCGTCAAGGACGAGTCCGTCGTTGGACAGGAGTGAACGCATCACGCCGTTGCGCCCGATGAGCTGCGAGCCCGCGGCGATGTGGAGCGTCCAGTCATCAGAGCCGCTTAGTTCGCCGTGATCGAGAATCGCATCGCGCCCGTCAAGGGCGAAGTTGGTGCCTGGGAAGATGAAGAGCTGGCCCCCCTCTTCGCCCGCGGGCGTGCCGGTGCCGACGCGAATGAGCGGGGCGTTGATCACCGACGCCCCCTGCAGCTGCATCGACGAGTCGAGCACGAGTTCAGCGGCGTTGACCGTGACGCCATCGAGCAGCGTGTGGCGCGGGGCCTGGCCGCCGGGCTGGATATTGATCGTGCCGCCGTTGATCACGCCGCCGGTGCCGTCGATCCGGCCCATCCCTGGGGTGAAATTGATCGTGCGGCCCGCGTTGTTGAGGATGCCCGAGATGAAAAGCGTGCTGTCGGAGGAAAGGTTGACGTTGTTGATAAAACCGGAGTTGCCAAAGCCGCCGATCGACAGGCTCGAGTTGCCGGTAACGTCGATCTGGCCTGCGAGGGTGTAGCCGCTGCCGCCCTGACCGTTTCCAGCGCCGATCGACATGCGTGCGTTGTTCTCGACGATGAGATGTCCACTCGCCGGCAGCACGAACGACGTGCCCGTGACGCTGATCCACGCGCCGTCAGCACGAAGAGTGCCGTTGTTGGTCACCGTGCCGAAGTTGGAACGCAGGCTGCTGAACGAGTGGGCCGAGTTGTCCATGCCCACGTCATGGAGCTCGACCGTGCCGTTGTTGGTGACCGATCCGTCGGTCAGGAACCGCGTGTTGCCGTTGATCGTGACGCCGGAGTTGATCGAGAGGCTCGCGCCGGTCGCGGAGGTGACGTTGATGAGCCCCTCGTCGCCCGCGTTGGGGTCGAGCGTCATGTTGCCGCGGATCACGCCCGCGCCGGTGTACGTCAGGAACCCGCGGTGCAGAACCGTCAGCCCGCCGAGGAACGACGTGGAGAAGTCCAACTGAAGGTCGCCGTGCACGAGCGTCGCGGGTGCGTTCACGGTCGAGTTGATGAACGTCGAGCCGGGGAAGCTGCCGACGTCGGTGCCGATCATCACTCGGCCGCCGTTTGTGGACGAGATCACCGCGCCCGACACCGTTCCGCCGATGAGCTGGTAGGTCCCGCCGTCGATCGCGACCGACGGCGTTGTGAGCGTGCCTGCGGTGTGTCGCAGCGTTGCGAATGGGCCGGTGATCTGCACGGATCCCAGCGACGCGGAGAAGTCCAGCACCGACTCGTACGGCGCGGCAGCCGCCCGATCGATCACCGCGACAGTGGGGGCCCCCGGATTCCCGTTCCCCGGCACCAGGCCGCCGGACCAATTCAGCGGGTCGTTCCACACGCCGGTCGTGCCCGGAGCGATCCAATGGGCCGTCTGGCCAAGAGAGGTACCGGTACCGGCCGCGGCGACGAGCGCAGCGATAGCCAACGACCGCACGATGTGGCAGCGATTCATAATGACGCGATCCCCTACGTTCCGCGGGTGCGAACGAACTCCGGCAACAGCGTACCGGAAAGGGGCGTTTTCGCCACTGAAAACCCGTCACTTACCTGAACTTAAGCAATGTTGCTTAGTGCCCGTTGCGGCTGGGGTCCGCTGCGAAGATCCGGTCGGCCGCGGCGCGAACGCCGGGGAGGCCGTTGGTCGAGATCTGCTCGCGAATCTTGGCAAGGCGGGCACCCAGTGAGGCGTCGATCAGCTTGTCGCCGATCTGGAAGCGGATGCCGCCGAGCATCGAGGGGTCGGTGTAGGCGTGGATAACCGGAGCGCGGCCGAGCTTGGCCTGCAGCTGCGATTCCAGGGCGGCCTTATCGCTGTCGCTGAGCGGAGTGGCGGTGTAGACGTCCACTTCGATGCGGCCGAACTTCTTGTGGGTGATCGAGTCGAACGCAGCGACGACGGCCGGCAGCACGTGCATGCGGCTGTTGCCGTTGAGCACCTGCAGGAAACGCACGGTGTGCTCGCTCAGCTTGCCCTTGAACATCGTGTCCAGGCTCTGCGAGCGCTGGTCGGGCGAGATGATGCGGCTGGCGAGGAACTCGTTGAACTGCTTGTCACTGCGGGCGACGTCCATCACCGCCTCGAGCTCGTCGAGGGTGCTCTGAACGGCCGGCTCGCCGCCCTTGACGACGATGTCAAAGAGCGACTGGGCGTAGAGGTTGGCGACGGCGTCGGGCTGTGATTCGAGGAGGGGCATGGTGAGCTCGGGGAAGGGATCGAGGAATCGAGGGACCGCGGGGTCAAGAAGAAAAGAGTGGGGAAGGAAGGGCGAAGGAGACGGCATCTTCTCGATGCCTTGATTCCTCGACCCTTTGGACTCTTCCGCTCAGTTCTTCATGCCCGCCAGCGCCTCGCTGACGAACCGCTGCTGGTCGCTGCTGTTGACCTCGCGCTGCAGAATCTTGCCGGCGACGGTGGTCGCGAGCGTCGCGGTCTGGTTGTAGACCTCGGCGAGGGCGGCCTTCTTGGCGGCGTCGATCTCGCCGATCGCCTTGGCCTTCATCGCGGTCAGCTCGGCGTCGGTCTTTGCCTTCATCTCGGCGAACTGCACCTGCTGCTGTGCCTTGGCGTCGGCGATCATCTTCTGAGCCTCGGTGCGGGCCTGGGCGAGGTTGGCCTGGTACTCCTCCAAGGCGGCCTTGGCGGTCATGCGGGCGGCTTCGGCGGCCTCGATCTCACCCTTGATCTTGTTGGCACGCTCGTCGAGAGCCTTGCTGATGGTCGGCCAGACCTTGACGGCCAGGACCGCGAAGACCACCGCGAAGACCACCAGCGAGACGATCGCCGGGACGATGCCCTGCGTCACCGTCGGCAGGACGCCCGCGGGCTCGATGTGTCCGCCCGCGCCGGCGGCATGCTCGCCAACCTGCTTGGCGGCGGTGGCGGCTTCGCCGTGACCCGGCTGGCTGAGGGCGGCGACGACGACGGTGTTGAGGATGGTGCTGATCATGGCTTGAAACTCCGGCGGAGTGGAAAGTCGGTCAGGACGGAAGCGTGTGCCGTCCCTTTCGGGACGGCGCACGTTGGTTGATTACTTGACGAAGCCGACCAGCAGGCCGACGACGACGGCGAACAGCGTCGCGCCTTCGACCAGAGCGGCCGCGAGGATCATGTTGGTGCCGATCGGGCCGCGAGCCTCGGGCTGGCGGGCGATCGACTCGACGGCGCCCTTGCCGATCATGCCGATGCCGATGCCACCGCCGATGACGGCGAGGCCGGCGCCGAGGGCGCCGAGGCCCTGGCCGGTGGTGACTTCAGCGGCCATCGCCGGAGCGGAGACGGCGGTCAGAGCGAGAGCAGACAGAGCGAACTTCTTCATATCAAACCTTTCACGCAAAACTGCACGGGGAGTGTCTGACTGAGCAGACGATGACCTGTTTTCACGCGTGCGCGTGCTCGTGGTCGTGGCCCTCATGGTGCTCGTGCTCACCATGGTGGCTGAGTTGGCTGATGAAGACGGTCGTCAGGAACATGAAGACGAACGCCTGGAGGAACGCGACGAACAGTTCGAGGAAGTAGATGGCGATGGCGGAGACCACCGACGCCAGCGAGATGCCGCCGCCGAGGATCAGGCCCATGCCGCCCGAGGCGAGCAGCCCCAGGCCCTGCACAGCGAACATGAAGAGCACAGCGACGAGGATGTGGCCGGCGGTCATGTTTGCGAACAGACGCAGGGCGAGAGCGACCGGCTTGATCACCGTGCCGATGATCTCGATGGGGATCATCAGCGGCCACAGGTAGGCCGGGGTGCCGGCGGTGAGGTGGTGCAGGTAGCCGCCCAGGCCCAGCTCGCGGATGCCGGCGAAGTTGATCACCAGCGCGGCGACGATGGCGAGGGCCGCGGTGACGAAGATGTTCTGCGTCGCGGTGGCGCCGACGAAGCCCGTCACGCCCTTGCCGTGCTCAAAGCCGGCGAAGTGGTCGATGATGTGCGAGACGTCGGTGAACGGCACCAGGCCGAGCAGGTTGTTGATGAGGATGAAGAAGAAGACCGTCCAAAGGAACGGCATGAACTTGGCAGTGCGGGCGCCCAGCAGCGGCGCGGCCGTCTCGTCACGCAGGTAGACGCAGATCACCTCGATCGCGTGCGCGAAGCGGTTGCGGGTGACGTAGCGCTCGCTGCCGGCCGACTCAGGGCCGGTCTTGATCTTGCCCGCCGCCCACCAAAGGACCAGCAGCGTCAGCAGGCCGGCCAGCAGCAGCGTGCCCACGTGCGACGACCAGATCCACACGTTGTGCATGCCGAACAGGTCGCCGGTGATGCGACCGGTGTTGACGACGTGGTCGACGGGGTTTTCGCTGGCGAGCGTCAGGAAGGGAGGGAGGGTGAGCATCAGTGGGTCTCGGCGGGCGCGGCGCCCGTAGTAGCCTGAGGAGCGGGAATCTGAGAAGCAGACGCGATGCGGTGCAGGTTCTTCACGCCCCACGAAGCCTCGGCGACGATTGCCGCCAGCGCTGCGGAGAGGAAGACGATCCAGAAGGCGGTGCCGGTCGGCTTGTCAAAGCCGCCCATGAAGAACATGACCAGCGCGATCGAGAGGGCGACGAGCATCCGCACCGTCGACCCGGCGAGCAGGCCCATCGGCGCCGAGGCGGGCGTGCGCCCGACCGTCAGAGCGAACAGGCTGTAGCCGACACCCATCGCGACAAGCACGGCCAGAATGGCCTGCACGGCTGGTCCGGCGATGTCCGGGGTGCCCTTCGCCCACGTGACCTGTGCCAGCACGCCGGCAGCCAGCACGCCGCCGCAGATTACCGCCGCCGTCATCACCCACGCCAGCGACGAAACGCCGACAGCCGGGGTGGCTGAGGGTGTCGGCGACGAAGATGGACCGGTGGCCGGGGTCAAGGGGGCCAAGTGTAGGTGAGGTGTAAGGTGGAGGAAAGTGGACGAGCAGGCATCAGGAGCCAGACAGCTACCACCACAAGGGACGGGCTGGGCTGGTGCCTGATCGCTGGCGCTTCAGTCTCTACTTCATGAGCTTCCGGGCGTCCTGCACGAACCGGAGGGCGCCCACGACCACCCCCAACAGCAACCCGACAACCAGCGGCCAGGGGGCCAGCTTGGGGAGCACCCAGGCTTGAACGCCCCAGCCGATCAATCCTGTCGCCGCGACTGCGAGGGCGAAGTTGCTCCCCACGACGCCGATGCTGACCAATTGCTCCATCGTCCCGTCGCCGCGGCCCTTTTTGTCCTTACCGGTTCCCGCAGCATCGCCCTTGGGAGCGAGACTGGGGAACTTCGAGCGGTCTACCGGGCGCGTCAGTTCATCGGGGATCTTCAGGCGCGGGTCGTCGGCCATGGCTGAGGGTAGAGAGGGGGAGCGGGCCATGAATGTGTGATGACCACCGCGGTTGTATGCGGAGCGGCCGCTGTGGTGAATCGTGGTTCATGCCGGGAGGGGGCCGATGGCAAACTCTGCGATGTCTCAGGTGTTCCCGCCGCCGTTGAAGCCGCCCGAATACTGCGTACTGAAGTGGACGACCGTGTTGTCGCGATAGACGTTCGTTCCGGCGATGGCGATGCCGGTCGCGGTGATCGCGCCGTCGTGCGCAATCGTGCAGCGCGCGATCACGTTCCCCGGGCTGTCCGGCGCCCAGATGCCGCGGCGAGTCGCCGAGCCCGTTCCGTAGTAGTAAAGACGGTTGACGGTGCAATCCTCAACCGTGGATGCACCGCTGTTGAGCACGATGCCGGTGATGTCGGAGATCGAGTCGGACGCAACGGTGGTGGCGCCGGTGTCCTGCACCGTGCAACGGCGGACCCGCACGCCCAGGGCGCTGTTGAGGTAGATCCCAGTGACGCGGGCCGCGGTGACCAGCAGGTCTTCGAGCACGACGTTCTGGCAAGCGGCGTTGATCAGGATGCCGTTCTGGAAGCCGTTGACTCGCCCATTGCGGACGACCACTCGCTTGAGGCCCGGGGAGAGGGCGATGCCGGACGCGCTACCGCTGCCGCTGCGGACGGCGAAGCCGTTGAGGTCCAGCGTGATGTCGCTGGCGCCGATGACGATGCCGTTGCCGAGAGGGTCGACGACATCGCCGGTGAGCAGATAAGAGCCTGGTGCGTTGAGCACCACACCGTAGTTGGTATTTCCGGCGATCGCCGCGCGTCCATCCCCTGCGCCGACGGCGGGGATGCGGTTGTAGACCTCATCGAGCGTGCGGCCGGTCGAGCCGACTGGTCCGGCCGGCGGGTTGATGGGTCCTGCCTTGGAAAGTGCGGCGATGGCGCCGATGCCGGCGGCCCCGATGAGTGTGCGGCGTTCGATCTCGTTCATGGAGGCACGGTACTGCGCAGTCCTCGCGACATGCAAGGGGAAAAGTGCTGGATCGGCCAACGTTCATACCGAATCGCGTGAGGCGATGAAGAACGTTTGCAGGTCGAGTTTCGAGCGGCGACTGTGGAGCTGCGGGTATGTCGCGCCGTGCAATGTGTGTTGCGGCCACGTTTAATGGCTACACGTCGTAGAGCCGGTGATGGAAAGAAAAAGGCCCGGGCGTACGCCCAGGCCCTGTTATCGGTTGGTCTTCACAATGGTTGTAGGTGGGGTAGGGTCAAGCGCGACGGCGGCGCGTCGCGGCGAGCATGCCGAAGCTGAGCACGGCGGCCGCACCCGGCGTGGGCGTGGCCGAGAACGAGAAGTTGTCGATCGCCAGTCCGTGGTCGTTGCCCGCGTCGTTCACTTCGACCCAGCGGACCCACATCGTCTGGCCCGGCTCCCACGCCAGGTTGCTGATCGTGCCGCCGCGGCCGGCGACGCGGCCCGCGTCGTTGCCGTCGACCATCGCGCCGCCGCCCGTGTTGGTGATGACGGGCGAGCTCCAGTTGAACGCCCCGCCCGGCGCAGTCCAGGCGGTCACCGCGCCGAAGGTTGCGCCGAAGCCGTACTCGAGAACCATCGTTTGCGCTGCGGGCGTGACGCCGCTCGAGCCGCCGTCGCGCCACTGCTCGCCGTCGAAGCCGATCGTCACATCGGTGAGTGTGTCGGCGGTGCCGTTGGTGAGGCTGACGGCGATCCAGCCGCACACTGCGCCATTGGCTTGTGAGCCGTAGTAGGTGCCGCCGGAGCCGATGGCGCCGAACGCACGTTCGTTGCTGGAAGCCGCGCCGAAGCTATAGAAGCTGCCGGTGGTGTTAGAGCCGGGCGCGGCGTTGTACGTGGTAATTGCGAAAGGCGAGATCGCGGCGCGCGGTAGAGGAACCAGCCGCTGATCGTGCTGTCGTTGGTCCACGACTGGTTGGTGCCGCTGAGCGCAAGCGAGTTGAAGTTCTGCTCGTAATTACCTGTGGTATAAACGATGTTGGCAGAAGCGGCGCTCGCGAGCGCGGCGATAGCAACAACGGCGACAGCGGTCAGCTTGTTCATGACTCTCTCTCCTCTTTGGCCACGTCTCTCGACGGGCTCGCGTGTATGTCGGGCCGCCCACACCGGCGGTGTTCATCCGACGCACACACAATACAGATAATGAATGCAGTTGCAAGCCCCGCGATTCGGGGATTTTGTAGATCGTGCATGACTCGAAGGTTGACGAAGCTCTTGAGTTGGGGGAACTCACCTAGTAACTAGGCAAGCTGCGCAATCTGGTGCCGGCTTGAAAACCCCGGCACGCTTGGCGGCTACGAGGGCTTGTTTGGAAAGTCGGTGAAACACGGAGCTCACGGAGAGCACGGAGAAAAACATAGAGAGAAAAGAACGGCAGAGCGCATGAGTGGTAGCGAGAAACTTGTGCAGCGTGCGAGAAGACCGGAGTGGAGTTCGTTGAGAATGGCGGTTAGTGTGGGGTGTAGGGTGGAGGAAGCAAGGGCGGGGTGGCAGCGGCCGTACCCATGCCTTTCTCCGTGTTCTCTTTGAGCTCCGTGTTTTCAATCCGAAGGCGTAGCGAAAGGGGAGAAGGCACGGGCGAGCTGCTTAGCGTGCTAAAAGTCCAGGCTTGCCTTTGGGCCTCGTGCGGAGCGCCACTGCAACCCCGCAGCGAAGTAGGCAATCGTGCGGAATTTCGCGCGCCGCACCCGCGTAGCAGGTGACCGCCGGTACGCTCTCGCCATGACCATTCCTTCCAGCCGCTGCCTTATCGTCGCACTCGCCTCCTCCCTCGTCGCCGCCGCCACAGCCAGCGCCTTCGGTCCGCTTGATCCTCCCGCCGGCGCGGTCGCGCCGACCGGCAAGACGACACAGGAGCTTTACAACAAGATCGCCAAGACTGAGCCGCGCATCGCCATCAACAGCACCAACACTCCCGGCGGGGTGTTCGGCACCTTCGAGATCACCGCTCCGGGAAGCTACTACCTCGAAGCCGACGTCGTGCAAGGGGCGAACACGACCGGCATCGCCATCGGCGCCAGCAACGTGACCATCGACCTCAACGGCTTCATGGTCCGCGGAAGCGGCAGCGGTCCGGGCACGGGCATCCGCATGTACCTCGACGGCCAGTCCAACATCACGATTCTCAACGGCACTGTGACGCAGTGCGGCAGCATCGGGATCAACATCTCCGTCGGGGCGCCCCAGATGGCGACGATTCGCAACGTTCGCTTCATCGCCAACAGTGCCGGCATCAGGGGCGGCGACCGCGTGACTATCGAGGACTGCACGGTCGACGGCAACACGACCGACGGCATCTCGGTGCGCGACTTTGCGGTCATCCGCAACTGCGTCGCCCGCAATAACGGCGGAGTCGGGATCGTCACGGTCACGTCCGGCGTCGTCCAATCCTGCAGCGCGGCGACCAACGCCGGCATCGGCATCTCCGTCGGCACCGGATCGCAGGTCATTGATTGCACGTCGAACAACAACACCGGCGCCGGCATCTTCGCCAACAACGCCCTCCTCATCCGCGCCTGCACGGCGACGGCCAACACCGGCGGGGGGATCTCCGCCCTCACCGGCAGCGCGATCCACGGCTGCTCCGCGCTCGGCAACCAGAACTTCGGGATCGCGGCCGTCAACCAGTGCGAGCTGCTGAATAACACCTGCACCAACAATCTCGCAGGCGCATCCAACCCCGGCGGCGGGATCATGATCACTGGCTCCCGCAACCGCCTGGAGGGCAATCACACCACCGGCAACGTCCGCGGCGTCGACATCACCGGGACGCTCAACTGGGTCGGCCGCCACACGGCCGGCGGTAACACGGGGGCGAACTACGTGATCGGCGTCAACAACGCCGTCGCCCCGATCGTTCCGATGACGCTCAACCCCGTCCCGATCTCCGGCGGCAGCTACCTGCCCGCGGGAGGCCCGACCGCGACGGATCCGAACACCAACTTCTCGTTCTAAGGCCCGAAAAACGAGCCTTGGCTGCGCGTCGTCTGCGCAACGACGCCGCAACACTCGCGGTGCCCGACAGTCCATCGCACACCGAGCCCAAGCTTGCGCATGGGCGTCGTCGCTTTAACGAGGCCCTGGCGCGAGCCTGGGCTGCGCGGTCGTTCGCGCAACGGCGTTTCGATTCTCTATGTTCTCACATTCCGCCGCACACCGAGCCAAAGCTTGCGCATGGGCCTCGTCAAACGAGATGCGAAAAGCAGAAATGAAAAGGCCCGGGCAGTACGCCGGGGCCTTGATCACATTCACAGACTTGCCAGTCGGACTTCGTCCCGCGACTTGCGACAAGAGACTCGCGACTCCACCTCTCACGCCGCCAGCTTCACGTTGGCGCTCGTGTCCGCGGTCTCTTCAAAGACCTGCATCGCGCCTCCGGAGCCGAAGCGCACCGTCACCGGGTTGCTGGCGGGGCCGATCTGGCTGCCGCGCTGGCCGAAGACTTGATACGTGATGCTCGACGAGCCGGCGGGGATCGTCGTGTCGCTGAACTTCTTCTCGCCGGTGACGCCGACCGTGGTTGCGGGCGCAGCGCCGATCGCGCGGCGGACGGTGTAGACCACGCCGCTGACGCCCGCGGGGTTGGTGCACTTCCAGTGCACGACCAGGCCGCCGGTGTTGGTGTCGAGGTCGAACGTAAAATTGGTCGGCTGGCCGGGGGGCGGCGTGGGGCCGGGCGCGGCGGGCGGCGGGACCGAGGCCGCGGCGTACACCGCATCCGGATTGGCCGAGCTGGCGGCGTACGCCTTGATGTGCTTGATGGCGTTGGCGGCGAGGGTCGTCATCGTCGAGGCCTCGTTGTCGCTGGTGACGGTCGAGTCCTTGGCGGTGTTCTTCGCCTTGATGGCGGCGTCGTAGGCCTGACGAGCATCCTTGATCTGGGCGCCGAGCGCCGTGACCTCGGCGAGTGTGAGGCCGATGGTGGTCGGCGCGGCGGTCCACGCGGCGATGCGAGCCTCGCACCACTCGATGCGGCCGAGCTTCGTGCTGGGGAGAACGGGCATGGGAGAGTCCTTTCTGGAAGTTGAGGAGAAACGGGAAGTGTTGAGCAGAGGAACGAAGAGTCCTGAGTGCTGAGTCGTGAGTGCTGAGTGGGGGAAGGAAGGGGGGGAGGGGGGTGGGGAGTCTTGCTACTCACGACTCCGAACTCAGGGCTTCACTCGAGACTCAGGACTCAGCACTCACGACTACGCCGAAGCGTCTTCGTTTACCCAAAGGCGCAACTTCAGCGCGGGAGGCGGGGGTTCCGGCAGCCGTTCCGTTTATTCCGGATATCCGTTCACGGGTGCATCCTTCCTTATCACGAGCCCCGACCGTCAGGGAGTGGGGGTTATTCGGGCAGGAGCCAATGCGATGGCGGGGAGGGCCCCGCCCGCCCCCGTTAAGGCAGAGACGCATCCGCGCACGCTTTCACGATGGTCTTGGCCACCAGATACAGGGCGAGGCAGCACGCCATGATCGGGAACGGCCCGACCCTCAGTCGTGTTCGTACCCGTGTCCCATTTGATGTCGTGCGGCACGCTTCACACTCCACACTCAGCAGGCTCACTATCCAATTCGGAATTCGCATCGCACGCTCCAACGAGTCTTCGGCCTTCAACGCGCGAAGACACACCGGAACGTCTGGCAGGCGGAGGCGTACCCCGCAGAGCGTTCACCACGCCCGTTCCGAGCGAAACGGACAAAGACGACAAGGTGCCCGGGCACGCGCCCGAATGCTCGACACCAATGCCTCCGATTTGCGCGTGTTCCGCTCGCTGGCGGGCCAGTCACAGTTCATTCGGCGGGTCTGGCTGCCCCTTTGCCGCTCGGATCACTCTTTCCCGGTTCCGAGTCCGGTTTCGCTGGCCCTTCAAAGAAGCCCGCAGTCGAGGCTCCTGGCTGAAGTGGGTGGGCCGTTACTGCCAATGAGCCTACACCAAATCTTGCAGAGTGCAAGCGCGGAACGTGCAGAAAGAAACCCGTGCTTCAAGCTACCAGTGAGCGGTCGCCCGCAGCGAGTCCTTTCCCCAGAAGCACTGCCTTGATGCCGCACCGACCCTCGCTGAGCCGCCGGTGCGGTGGCTCGGTTAAAGTCACGCGCCCACTGATCGGCCGGTTCGACCGCTTCGCCATTAACGGTCCCAGGCTCCCAGGTAAGCGGCACGCCCCAGTAAAATGCTCGCAACTAAATCTATCCGAGGTCAGTAGATCTTAAGCTTCCGTCGTAGATTGTCAGGGCTGGCCTTGAATCGAGGTGTGTATGCGTCAGGAAGTCGCCAAGAGAGCCGTATCACTCATCGAAACAGCCCGCACGGCACGCAGCCCGAAATCGGTGGACGGTGGTCTGGTGAAATTTGTGGAGGGGTTCAGTAGAAAGCAGCGCCCCGAAGCCATCGGTCATCTATTCAATGCACTACGGTCGATGTCCGGTGACTTCGACGTCAACGTCTGGGATTTCCGGGGACAAGCAGAAGTCGAACGAAAACGGGAGGCTTCCCCAGATCTCTTATTGGCTCAAATTCGATCGTGGCTACTGCAGCTCGGGAGGCCAAAAGAGTCCATCCTGGAAGTACGCCCTCTCGGCAGGCCCAAGTTGTGGAAGCCCGATACCGGCCTCGTCGCGCCGCCAAAAATCCCGATGTGGATCGGCCTTGCGCCGAGCGTACTTCGACTGGCTCGAGATCACCTTCTCGCTGGGCGTAGCTTGCACGCACTCTCATGGCGTCAGTTTGAGGAACTCATCGGACAACTTCTCGAGGAAGATGGTTTTAAAGTTCAAATCACAAAAGAAGGAGGCGATGACGGAATTGATGTCGTGGGTGTGCGAAACGACCGAATTCTCGGTGCAGTCAAGAGTGTTTGGCAAGCCAAGAAATATGGTCCGACACGTGCGGTCAGCCTCGATAAGGTGAGAGAGCTATCCGCGGCTCGTGACGACTTTGGCGCGACCAAGGGCTTGATGATTACCACGAGCTATCTCAGCGACCCCGCGAACCGCTACGTACAACAGCGGCAATTTCGTTTGGGGAAATATGAGGGTCGCGAGCTAGAGCAGTGGGTGCGGCGCGTCATTAAAAAGGCCGACTAGATAGTTTTGCGTTTTGTGAAGCAATCGGCCGCGGCAAGGTTTAGTGTTGTGCGGTCACGGCCGGCCTGCTCCCAGTCGTAGGTTCGGAATGTATTCAAGGCAGCACCCCATGAAGTACACCATCTACGTGTTCAAAGACTCGGTGAAGAACCTCGACGATGCGATGGCACCGTCGAGCTTGGGTAAGGGCGGATATACACAGGTCGCGGTCACCGGAGTGACGTTCCCCGTTACGGCGTACTTTCAAAGCGACAAAACCACTGTCCCCTCTTGGCTGGAGTATGTCCTCCCGCATTGCGCCATCCCCAAGCCAAAGACAGTCCTCAACCGCTCGAACTCACTTGTCGTCATTCTCAAGACCACATCCGGGCGAGTTTGCGCTTTGACGTACGGTCAAGGCTTCATGGCTTTGGAAAAGACTTTCGTGCAGGAGGACTTCGGACTCGAAGCCGCTTGCCGTCTGCTGGAGGCAAACACGATCAAGGAGATCGAGTCGAAGGCGGTCGGGTTCGACGGTCTTCACAAGCTCCAGATCGCGAGCAAGCCGGGCGACTTAGCGACGTTTCCGCTTCAGCGAGCGCGAGACCACGTGCACCGGCTAGGTGGAAAGAGCAACGATCCCGCGCTCGGCAAGAGAATTACGGGCGCGACCTCCTGCATGATCGGCGGCATCATCCCTTTTACGGAACTGCAATTGCTCTGCGATGGCCTTGTTGCGGCAATCGCGAAGAAACCGAAGGCAAGACTTGCCGCCCTCAAACGCTACGAGCGCGTCGTTGACGCAACGGTAACGCAGGCACTTGACGGCAAGTTGCTTGCCGCGCTCAAGCCTGTTTCGTGCAAAGAGATCGGCCTCTTCCTGCCGGAGGCGGAGGATTGGCGCTCTGTTCACAGTTTCGAGGTTTCATGGACCGACGACCAATGGGAGCCGCTAGAGGACCTAGACGTCGAAGCGATTGTCGCTGGGGCGAGGGCGGCTCACGGGGCCTCTCTCAAGCTCGACCAACTAAACGTCCGTGGCCTTCACGAAAAAGGGTCCGTTGTCGTTGAGCAGCCGCTGTCACACCTCGCGACGTTTCAGACGCACTACAACGGGAAGCCGTATGCGCTAAAGGACGGGAAGTGGTACCGGCTGGATCAACAGTACATCGACGACTGCAAGGCCGCCTTCATCGACATCGACATAGAGAGCGACCCCAACTACCTACCCCCATGGACAGGAAGCGGGGGCGAAGGCAAGTACAACGACGGTGTCGCCAAGAAGCAGCCCGACCGGTTCTGTGCACTAGACCGTAAGGGAGTCGATGCCGATGGCAATGCCGTAGAGGCCTGCGATCTCGTTTCGGAGGATGGTCATTTCATCCATGTAAAGGCGTGGAAGAGCTCCCAGACCTTCAGTGCGCTCATCAAGCAGGGGGAGAACTCGGCCCAGCTTATTGCCGGGTCGCAGCCGTTCCGTGATGCGGTCCTGGCGAAGATCCCGGCAAAGTGGAAGTCGAAAGCACCGTGGAAGGACTTCAGTACGGGCGTGCCAACCCGGCAGCTACGGATCGTCTACGCGATCGCCGATGCGCCCACGAAGACGCTGCCGGATGATCTGCCGTTTTTCAGTCGGCTTAGTCTTTACGATGGATGCGCCGCGCTACGTGCGAAATTCTTCGACGTGCGGGTCTGCCACATCGAGCGCAAGAAAGGCGCGAAGGCCAAGAAGGCGGCAAAGAAGGTCACAAAGAAGAAAAAGAAATGAAACAGCGACTTCTCGTAAGCGTTCGCGGTCCAGTAGAGGCCCTCGCCTGCGCCGAAGGTGGGGCGATGATCGCAGATGTCGAATACCCGGCCTCCGCCCTCGGTACGCCCTACCCGCTCAACATCGCGGAAGTCTGCGCGAAGGTGAGAGCTAAGTACCCAAAGGTCCAGATCTCGACAAACATCGGCGAGATCCAGCACTCTCGGGCCAATGCATGCCAGGCGGCGCTCGGCGTCGCGATCGCTGGCGCCGATCTGATCAAGTTCGGGCTTGCGGAGTTGCCCTTAGAAGCAGCGATCTATCAGGGCGAAAAGATCGTGCGGACGGTTCGGCACTGGTTCCCGAAAAAGAAGCTCTTCCCCGCCGTCTTCGTGGACGACGGAATGGACCGTTTCTTCAAGCCTCTCAAAGACTCGATCAAATTGGCTGTGAAGACGAAAGCAGACGGCGTACTTGTCGACACGTTTGAGAAAGGCATCGGTCGCGGGCTCCTGGACTACCACAAGACGAAGGCGATCGCCAAGTGGTGCAAGGCCATGCACGACGAGGGAAAGGAAGCGTGGCTGGCGGGTTCGATCACCAAGGAACAGTTGCCCGAGCTGTGGGCGGCTGGTGCGGACGTGATCTGCGTCCGTGGGGCGGCCTGTGGTAAGAAGGGCAAAGGTCGCTTTGCAGAGGTTGAGGCCGGGATCGTCGAGGACCTAGTGGCGACGATTCCGTGATTTGCGAGTCGGCTCGGGGGCGACGGCGGGCCCCAGCGTCTTCACCAGTCGGCGCAGCAGCGAGGCGCTGGCGAAGCTGGAGACTTTTCGGCTGTACATCCAATAGCACGGCTTCTTTCGCCTCTTCGCCAGCATCTCCGCGGCCGTCACAAACGCCTCGGGCGTGGCTTCAAGCAGAATCCGCTCCACATCTGGCGGAATGGCCACCGCCTCGATGTCGGTCATCGCTTCTTCCGGTGTGATGAACCCGGCGTCGATTAGGGCGCACATCTGCCGGAGGTGCCCGTACTCGGGCTCCATCCGCCCACGGGCCACGACTGCCGCAAACCTGCTTCCCAGCACAGACAGGAGCTCGGCGTAGGCTTCGACAAGCGAACTGCCGAGTTTGTTCTCTGGGCGGATGTCACGGCTGACCGTCCACATCTCCCAGACTGGGCCGCCGTCGTTGGGCGAGTTGACGTTCTGGTCGTAGTCCTGGCGGCGGTCGTCCTTCGTCGGGTTGCCCGGATCGTTCGCCGAGCGGTCGAGGATGTGCCCGCGTGAAGCTCCTTCCATATAGGCGCAGAGCTCACTCTCTTCGAGCAGGCGGTGGGTCTCGCGCGAGCGAAAGGGTAACGACACTCTACGGCCCGAGAGGGTGGTGAAAACGGCGGCTTCGTACAGCTCCTTCCGCCGGTCATAGTGAATTCCAACCCAAGCGGCTCCGCCGTTCGAGAGGCGACGGATTGAGCCTGCGGCGGCCAGATGGCAGAAGAGGTGCCACGACCCACGACTGTCGGGCTTAGTCCCCGGCCCGCCGTCGCTATCGATAAGCTCCCAATTCAATAGGAGTCGACGTAGGGTGGCCGTGGTGGGTGGCGGTCGTTTAATCGGTCGCTTCTCAGGGGACATCGGTCCTCGGGATCGCTTGGGCGTAGGCCAGGACGTCCATGGCGGGGACAGTCGCCATGGACTGGAGCCGCGCGATAAACCGCAGCAGAAACAGCGCAAGCGCGGCTTCGGAGCGCTCCGCTGCAACTGCAGGAGGCTCGTTCGGTGCGTACTTTACTTCAAAGCCGCCCTGTTTGGCGGCGCACCCCATGTCGAGACGACCGATCGCCGGTGCGTTCGCAATTGCCGCCCGGAAGGCATCGCCAAATGGCGGTGTCCAGTCGCTGTCAAAAGTGACGAGTGCTCCGAGGATGTCGTGCAACGGTTTGGCCGGGTACTCGCCGCCCGCGTGGCGGATGGGCAGGCTCGTCCGATGCAGCTTGCGAACGCTCCCAATCTTTCCCGCCGCGTACTCCACATTTGCCGCGTTCATGGTCTGTCGGACCTCGAGTACGGCGTAGACGCTTTCGGCAGGCACAAAATATTCACCGTCGAGGTTTAGCACAAAAGGCGAGAACTGTCGGTCATGTACGACGATGTCGAGCTGATCACTGAGCACATCCTTAGAGTCGATCACGAATGCACGGTGAACGTCGTATCGTTTCGGCAGATAATTACGGAACATCCCGATCCAGTAGTCTTCGGTCTTTGTGCCCTTCGAAGAAGGATGATCCAGAGCCTCTCGCGCGGTCTCTAGCTTTGAGCCGAGTTCCTTCTGGACGCCCTGAAATAGCCGCTTTAGTGTGGGCTTCTCAGCCATGATGTCCTCCGGGCGATGCCACTACCGCCTGTTCACGGAAGGGAGGAGTCGGCTTAAGGCTTTTTGCGATCTCGATTGCGCGGGCACCATCCAGGCCACGCTCGGGAAAGGCGTCGAGCACAACCGTCGGGATAAGGCGTTGGGTCAGATCGGAGTAGGTGAAGCCGTAGCCGCGTCCGGTCGCCTCCCCGGTGGCGTCGGCAACCTGGCCGAGCACCCGTTCGGAGAAGCCGCTACCCGCGAGTCCCGCCCTGATGACCTCAAGTCGCTGGTCGCGACTTGGGCGCGCGAATTCAAACACGGCAGCTGCGCGTCGACGTACGGCAGGGTCAATTGCGTCCAAGCGGTTGGTGCACATGACGACCGCGATCGGAAGCCTTTCAGCTGCTAGGTCGTCGATGCCGCGAATCAGTGCGTTCACCCCTGCTCGATCCTCATGGTGCATTTGCGCTGCTTCGCGCGATTGGGCGAGCGCATCGGCTTCATCGATGAGCAAGATAATTCCACGACCAGCCTTGCCGTCATTGCCGCGGGTCTTGCCAACGGCCTCGCGTACCTGTCTAAATGCACCAGATATGAGTCTCGTCATCTCTCCGACCGCCCCACTCCCCCGTGCGTTGAGGCTCAGCGTGTACAACTCAACCCGCACCTTGGCCAGCTTGGCGACTTGATTCCCGAACGAGCGGGCCAAGGCCGTCTTACCGGTGCCGACGTCACCGGCAAGGACGAATAGAGGCGGACGGGTGTGGAAGTACTCGACGGCCGCGAGCTGTCCGTTGTGGTGCTTCTTGTTCCAGTCGCTCAGCTGGCTCGGATCGACTAGGAGCAGAGTCTCCTTTACGAGCCGTGCCTTGTAGTCGTCCAAGCCTACAAGCCGGTCATAGTTGGCTTGACCACGTGCGTCCGGCAGCGTTACGACGTCCTCGAATAAATCGACACTGCTCAAGTGGCACCCCCAGCCGACGCGCACCGCACGCCACCACCGGATGACGAGTATGTCTTATCCTCAATCCAACCGCGTGCTCCGGCCGAGGGTTCAGCGCCGTTTGATCGCTGGATCGGCAATGCCCGCTCGTACTGCGTGCGCTGCTCTGCGGTGAGCGCGTTCCATTTGCTGTTAAGAATGAGAAATGAATACCAGGAAGCCCCAGTTCGATCGACCCCGCGCGGAACCCGCCCCGAGCGATCATCAGAGGTCAGTGAGCCGATGTCCGCTGCGCTGTACTTCAGCCCAATGACCCACTCCTCGCCTTTGCGAAAGCCATAGGTGACCCGGTCGAGGTACCCATCCGCAAGGTACTCAGTGAGTTCCCCCATCAGCTTGCCGATGTGGTCCTCGCTGGGCTCGCCGTACGCCTGAGAAAGCTGCCGAAGGTCCGCGGCAACTTTTCCGGCGATATAGCGTGCGTCAGTGCGAGAAAAGGTCTGCGTTGTCGTGTGACTCTGCGTCATGTGTTATCCTCTGAAAGAAGGGCCGAGCACGACTCGCCACATTTCGACGGCGTGCTGCTTCGTGGCGGCTGTGTGAGCCTCGTTCAGGGCGTCGAGTGCGTCCTGTGCGGCCTCAACAATCAGGCGGCGATGCTCATCGGTGTACTGCGATGCGACGTTGTTCTTGGCATTTACCGGATCGAAGATTTGCACGGGGTCGGTGATCGCCGCGGGCAGGTCGGTAACCGGGTAGTTGTCCTTGAATGCGATCCGCTTCTTCAGACCTGTAGAGACGATGTAGTCGAAAAACGCCTCCATACCAGCCCGGTAGTCGGAGAAGTCCTGCCCGTTGTCGGCCAGGTGGGCGCAGATCAGTTCGACCATGAACGACTTGAACCTGAAGTTCGCGTCCTTAGCTTTCTGCTCGGCAGCCCACCACTTGATGAGGCGGACGACCTGAGCGAAATGCTGCGGCTGGGCGTCCTTGCGCTTGCGCGTAAACGCGAGGTGCATCGGGATGCTGGTAAGCATCAAGCGACCCGATTTCTTGGACACCAGCCAGCCCTTGTCCTGCGGGTCACCCTCGTAGAAGACGGGCACGATGTCCACGTCGACACCCGCCTCCTTGAACTTGATCTTGACGGAGTATTCCTGCGGCTCGATCTGGTCCGGGCTCATCTGTGGATACGCCTTGCGTAGGCGCTCGGCGATCCAGTTGGAGAGTTGCCGGCTCGCTTTGCGTTCGCCGTCGTACGTGATGTACAGCGCCACATCTACGTCGCTGGAAGTACGGAGAGCTGTACCCTTGGCAAGACTTCCGGACAGGTACGACTTGGCGATGCCGCAGTCGGGATGATCCTTCATCCACTTCGCCAGCTTCTCGCGCAGATCATTGACCTTTGCACGACGTTCTTTGGCGTCCTCGGCGGGAAGGTTGACCTTCTCCTCGGCAAAGCGGCGGATGTCAGTGTGGGAGATAGGCGGTGAGATGCCAGCGGGTGCTCGTGCAGTCATGATTCCCACGCTGTGGCAACCGCCATGCCAGCGTGTGCGCCGCCTCGTACGCCCGCGCCACGCGTTCCTGTGGTTGGTGACCACTAAGGGTGTGTACCCCCAGAACCTGCCGACGATCTTCAGCGTAGCAGCCGAGACTGTCAGATTGGCAGACGGGGCGGTGAATGAAGGCGCGGTATTCACTATTGATGTGCGCCGATGTAATCGATTTACATTCTGCATTACATCCGGATGCAACGATGAATGTCTAGAAAAACTGTCTGCCGGTGTACTCCGGGCAGGGGGTGCTGGGGCGTGTACAGACCGGAGACATGGTTGACGGGTGTTCGGGGACATCATTGACAGTCTTCGGGGACGAATGCGCCCACCAGGTGCGGGCCGTACCTGGCCTCGATGTGGCCGTGTGAGTTGCGGCGCACGCCCACATGCTCGCCCGCGAACGCTTCGCCGACGTACCAGGCGCGGCCCTGCAGGTAGAACGAGCCGTCGTGCTTCACCCGCTTGATCGAGTAATCCGGGCTGAACTCGACCGCGGGCAGGCGTTCGGGGTAGGTCCGTTCGCTGCAGCGGTACTTGCTCGCCGGGACCGACAGGCCGATGGCCTCGCAGGGCCGCTCGAGGTTGTACTGGTCGCGCCACAGATTGAAGAGAGATTGTGCTTGATGCAGATCGACCAGGTCCACCCGGGAGAGCAGTTCTGCCTTGAGCGTGCGGTTGAAGCGCTCGTTCTTCCCTTGCGTCTGAGGGTGGTGCGGACGTCCGTGCCTGACCGTCACGCCCAGCCGCAGGAGCCAGACCGTCAGACGCGTGTGCGTGCCGCCTTGCGGAGCACCCCAGGGTGCGCCGTTGTCGGTCAGCAGCGCTTCCGGAACGCCGTAGCGCCTGAACACGTCGATGAGATGGGCTCGCACCGTCTCAGTCCGTTCGTTGTCGCACGCGAGTAGCCCGACGGAGAAGCGGGAGTGGTCGTCGATGATCGTCAACGGGTGGCAGCGGCCGCCGCGGTGCATCGGGACATGCCCTTTGAAGTCCATCTGCCACAACTGGTTCGGCTCTGCTCGCTCAAAGCGGGTGAACGGCGTGTGCGATGGCGCCGCTGATGGGTCCAGCCGCCCATGCCGGCGCAGGATCGCCGTGATCGTGCTCGCGGCGGGGACCTCGCCCTGGCCGAGCGTCAGCAGCCGCGCCCGCAGCTTGCGTCCGCCCCAGGCTGGGTGAGCGTCACGCAGTTCCAGGACCGCCGCCTCAACGCTTGCGGCACACTTCTCCGGGCTCGTCAGTGGACGTCGCGAGCGGTCGCTCAGCCCTTCCCGCTTCTGCTGACGGAACCGGGCGAGCCACTTGTAACCGGTCTGCCTGCTGATGCCGAAGCGCCGGCACAGCTCAGCGATGTTGGCTCCCTCCGCGCCCGCAAGGGTCACAAACTCAAAACGCTGCTCCACGATCGACGCCTCCTGCCAGCCCATGCGCAGACCTCCTGGAAGGTCCACAATGGTCCGGCCGATGTGTCAACCATGTCCCAGAACGACTGTCAGGGATGTCTCCGGTCTGTACAGGGCGGCACGCCCCTGCATCGCCTCGCTGTCTTGCCAAGCCTTCAAGGCACTGCTTTGGGGGGTTAAGGAGCATTCGCTGACGCGCGGCCGCTCACACTGAGTCTCCGGCACGGGCTTCTTGCTGCGGCCTCAGTGGGGGAGAACCTGCCAACCGAGGGCCTATACGGTTATCGTGGACCCGTTCCACCCTGCTTGTCCTCCTGTCGGGGAAGCAGCTATCACCGATCGAGCGTACGTCCCAAGCCCTTATCCGCTCAGAACCGCCGCCCACCCCACCCCTCTCCCAAACAAACCGGCATCGCCAGCCGTTTTCCTGTCATCAACGCCCGCCCGCAAGAAGGTTCCGGAGTGGGACCAGCGATGAGCGACGAGCGATGAGTCACGAGAAGAGGGGGAGCAGTCACCAGCGATGAGGAACGAGTCACGAAGAAGAGGAAGCGGGTCATCTGGAGGGCGGAGACTGGCAGCGGGAAGGCCGGAGCAGTCACGAGCGATGAGCCGCCAGGCATTCGCCATTCGTCACCAGGCACGAGCGGAGCGTTCGCCACTCGGCACTCGGTCCTGAATTTGGCCCGTTGGCCGTTTGAACGTTGGCCACTTCCGCCAACGGATGTCTTTCTTTGCGTTCACTTTGCCTTCTCCTCTCCCCTTTCGCGCGGTATCTTCTCTGCCATGAACGACGCTTCTCTGCCGCCCGGTCCATCCTCACTCGACCGCCGCTTCCTCCTCGGCGGGCTGGCCGGTGTTGCGGGCGTCTCCGCGCTGGCGGCGCTTGCACAAGGAAAAGGACCGATCAACCCGCCCGCAGGGGCAGTCGGGTCCACCGGCAAGACGCTCACCGAGGTTGAGCCGCGCATTCCGCTCTCACAGGCGAACACGCCGGGGAACGCGGCGAACGTCTTTTACATCACGCAGCCGGGTTCGTACTACCTGACGGGCAACGTCGCCGTTCCCGCGGGCGTCAACGGCATCGGCATCGCGCTGGCGGGCGGTGTGCCCGAGAATGCGCAGGTGACGGTCGACCTGATGGGCTTTGAGATCGTCGGCGGCGTGACGGGGGTGTTTGTGACGTCGGCGGCGAACCCCAGGATCACGGTGCTGCGCAACGGGCGCATCCGGGGGACCAGCGGCAACTCGATCAACGCGCTGAACGGGACGAACGCGGAGCGTTTTTCCTGCGTGATCGAGGACATCATCGTCACCGGCGCTGGGGGCAACGGCATCCTCATCAGCGGCGGCACTGTGCGGCGGTGCAAGGTGGACGGCGCAAACCTGACGGGGATCTCCGTCGACAGGCCGGGCCTCATCGAGTCGTGCATCGTCGTCGGCTCGACCAACGCCGCCTTCTACGGCGGCAACGGCGACGTGACGGTGCGCGGGTGCATCGCGGCCCAGTGCCAGGGGTCGGGCGTGGCGCTCAACTCGACGGGCGTGGTGGAGGACTGCCAGTTTTACTCCGTCGGCCTCGCCAACGCGCTCGGCCGGCGCAGCGGCATCTACGCCAACAACAGGGCGGTGATCCGCAACAACGTCATCGATGGTTCGCCGCTGGGCGTCGAGGTGGTCGGCACCCGATCGCTGGTGACCGGCAACATCGTCAGCGGTGCAACGGTGACGCCCTTCGTGCTCGCGGCCAACAACCTCTACGGGCCGATCATCAACCTCGCAGCAGTGGGGACCGCGGCGGTCAACGGCCCATCGGCTCCGAGCGTGCTGACCACGTCCGATCCGAATGCGAACTTCGTGCGGTAAGGAGTTCACCGACGAGGCTCTGGCGCAAGCCTGAGCTTGAGGCAGAAAGCCGAGTGGGGAGACAGAGCGAGGGTGTCGAGTCGCGAGGACAAGGCACTTGGCGAAGAAGTCGGCGCGTGGCCGTTCTTCTCATCCCCTATCCCTCATCGCTGCTCCGTTCACAGCGTGAAGTTTACGTTGGGGTCGTAGCCGCTGGCCGAGAGTGCGGCGCCGCCGGTCGCGCCCGTGAACGCGGGTGGTGAGGTGGGGGTGATCACCTGCAGGTAGTTGCCCCCGGCGATCTGCCAATGGGTGGTGTTCCCCAGCGCCGTGTTGCGGACGAAGAGGTTCCCCGGGCTCTGCGCCAGTAGCCGCGGGTGTTGAACTCGCAGTTGTTCCCTTCTACACGGTTGCCGCCGGGGGTGAACGACGTCAGCAAGATGCCCGCTGCGCCAGCGGCGCTGTGGGCGTTGGAGTGGTTGCCGCGCACTGTGTTCCCCTGGCGCACACTGATACCTGCCGCCCCGTTGGCGGTGGCGATGCACGTGTCGATCAGGTTGTGGTCGACCGCCGCGATCCCCGCCGCGCCGTTGCTGTCGGCCGAGCACAGGTGGAGCGTGCACCCCGAGGCGGCGCTGAAGCCGCTGCCAGTGTTACTGCGGGCCGTGCAGCCGGTCACGGTGCAGGCGTTGCCGATCACAAACCCCGATCCACCGTTGCCCAGCGATGTGCAGCGCGAGACGGTCGAACCGCCAAAGACATTGAACCCCGCGCCGGTGCACGCGGCAACGGTACAGTCGGTGATGGTGGACCCGTCCTGTGCCACCAGACCTGCGTTTCCCAACCCGCGCAGCACGCACTCTTCGACCACCGCGCCGGCTCCCAACTGCACACCGAGGCCTGCGCCTCCTGCGACCCCTTGAACCGTGCAGCCCGACATCCGTACGCCCGGGCACGTTGCGTCGATCGTGACGATGCCCGCGTTGGCGACGGTGAGGTTGCGAAGGACGATGGACGACGAAAGGGAACTTGACACAGCGATGCCATAGCCGGGGCAGTTGATCACGTGGCCGTTGGTGATCAGGACGTTGCTGCGGGTGCCGTTGATGTGCACGCCGTAGATGGGCGACCCGGGGCCGCCGGCATAGCCGCCGTCGATGGTGAAGCCGTTGAGGTCGAGTGTGACGCCGCTGGCGGTGATCTCGATGCCGCCGGTGAGGCCGCCCGTCTGGATGTTGCCCGTGAGGTAGTACGAGCCCGGCTGGGTGATCCGGAACGTGTACGAACCGCCGCCGGGTGTGTTGGTCGCGTTGACAGCAGTGCGCGGCTCGGCTTCCGCGATCGTCTTGCCCGTTGATGCGACGGCGCCCGCGGGCGGGTTCAGCGGCCCTGCCTTGCTCATAGCCGCGAGTGCAGAAACGCCCGCAACACCGGCGAGACCACCGAGAAGTAAACGGCGATCGAGTTCACTCATGACGAAGAAGATACAGTGCGCAACGAGCGGGGCAAGGGATCGAGAATCGAGAAGAGGGCGTGCGTGAAGGTGGAGAAGAGCGGCGATGATGTTGAGCGGAAACGAAAAGCCTGGGCCTGCGCCCGGGTTGTGGCCTCAGTCTTCCTCTGTGCCTTCTGTAGTTAAACCTATCTTGCTCACACAGGGCACTTGCCCATCGCGTAGCTGCGTGCCGCCGCGAGGGCCTCTTTCACCTTCGTCAGATCGGTGCCGCCGCCCTGCGCGAGGTCCGGCTTACCACCGCCGCGTCCGCCGCAGGCTGCTGCGGTCTCCTTCACCCAGTCACCCGCCTTGAGCCCGCGCTTCTGCAGCGCATCGGGCACGGCCGCGACGATCGTGAGCTTGCCCTCGGCTTGGTCGGGGCTGATGAGCAGCAGGCCGTGCTTGGGACGCAGCTCCCGGATCGTGTTCACCGCGGCGTTGAGCGCATCGCGGTCGCTTCCCGCGTCGATCGTCGTGATGATGCAGGAGTTCATTTCCCACTCGCTGCTGCTGGCGATCGAGCGGGCCGACGCAGCGACCTCGGCCGCGCGAGCGCCCGCCGCGGCCTTGCCCGCCTGCTTCACTTTCTCCTGCAGCGATGCGAGCCGCGTGCGGAGGGCTTGCTTGACGGTCAGCGGAATCGAGAGCTGATCGAGTTCGACGCGGATCGCCTTCTCTTCGGCGGCGAGTGCCTCGCCGTTGAGCTTCTCCGCGGCATCAATTCGCGCCGATGCCGCCTGGCCCGCCATGATCGCGGCCTTCGCCGGCACGCCCGCCAGCGCGGTGATGCGGCGCACGCCCTTGGCGATGCCCTCTTCAGCAGTGAGGCAGAAGTCACCGATCTCGCTCGTCTTGCTCACGTGCACGCCGCCGCAGAACTCGGCGCTCACCTGCGAGGCGCCCGCCGCGTCGAACAGGTGCGCAACGTTGCGGCCGATCGAGACGACACGCACAGGGTCGGGGTACGCCTCGCCGAAGACGGCGCGGACGCCGTTGATTCCCTTCGCCTTGGCGAGGGACACAAGGTCGGTCGAGACCGGGAAGTCGCTCTTGATCTGCTGCAGTACGACGCGCTCGACAGCCGCGAGCTCTTCCGGCGTCACCGGCTTGCCGTGGCTGAAGTCAAAGCGCAGGCGGTCCTCCGCAACCAGCGAACCCTTCTGATCGACGCCCGGGCCCAGCGCCGAGCGCAGGCCGAGGTTGAGCAGGTGCGTCGAGGTATGGTGCCCGCTGATCCCGTGCGCCGCGTGTGATCGATGTCCAGCAACACTTCGTCGCCGACCTTGATGTCGCGCTTCACGAGCCGCCCGATGTGCGCAACGTACCCGCCGAAGACCTGCGTGTCCTCCACGCGGAACTCGCCGGGCCCGCCGCCGCCGGTGTTGTCGTTCTCGTTGTCGCTACTGCCGCCGCCGGCACGAAGCACTTCCATCGTGCCCGTGTCACCCACCTGGCCGCCCATCTCGGCGTAGAAGCAGGTCTTGTCGAGGATGATCGCGTTGCGGTGCAGAGCCGCCTCGCCGGCGGTCAGCCGCTCGTCGAAGTCGGTTCCGTTCCAGATCGCCTTCACCGTCGCGCGGATCTGACGTCCGTGGAATTTGTCGCTGTCGTCGGTGGGGGCGATGTTCATCCCCTTGAGCCGCGCGATCGCGTCGCCGGTCAGCGTGAGGTTGTCCTCGTCGGACACCTCCTTGCCGCCGGTCCGTGAAAGATCCTTCGCCTTGTCGAGCAGCTTCTTGTACTCCACCTCGTCCACGCTCAATCCGCGTTCCTCGGCCATGAGCTTGGTCAGGTCGACGGGGAAGCCGAACGTGTCGTAGAGCTTGAAGGCGTCCTCGCCGCTGATGCCGCGGTTGGGCCCAAAGTGCTCGTCCGCCCACGCGGGCGTGATCTGGTTCACCTTGCTCGAGGTCACCAGCCGGTGCCCGTCCTTCTCGTGGATCGCCACAGTCCACCCGTCGCTGTCGCGGCTGGTCGAGACGGTCTGGTTCTGCGCCTGGTGGTGGGGGGCAAGCCGTGCCTTGGAGAACGCGCGCACCGCCGCTTCATCGAACTGCACGATGCCGCGATCGAGCGTGCGTGCGAAGCTCAGCTCTTCGTCCTTGATGATCTCGGCGACGCGTTTGGGGTCCTTCGCAAGCTCGGGGAACGCGGGGGCCATCTGGTCGACCAGCACGGGCACCAGCGACGCGAAGAAGCCCGGCTTGGCGTTGAGGCACTGGCGGCCGTACCGCACCGCGCGACGCAGAATGCGGCGAAGCACATAGCCGCGCCCTTCGTTGCTCGGCACCGCGCCGTCGGTGATCGCGAAGCTCAGCGTGCGGATGTGGTCGGCGATGACGCGGTACGCCGTGTCTTTGTTGTTCGTATCGGCCGCGCCGAGTTTGCCGGTGTACGCGGGGGCGTGCGTCGAACGCTCGATCGCCACAAAGAGCGGAGCGAAGACGTCGGTGTCGTAGTTGCTGTTGACGCCCTTGATGACGCTCACAAGACGCTCAAAGCCCATGCCCGTATCCACGTGCTTGGCGGGCAGCGTCAGCAGCTTGCGGAACTTGTTCTCGATCGCGGTGCGCGATGGGAACGCCAGTCGGCCGCGTTCAGCCTCGGCCGTTCCGTCCCACTGCAGCAGCGCCGCCGCGCCCTCGGCGGGGTACTCGGAGTTGAACTGGATGAAGACGTTGTTCCACACCTCCAGCACCATCGGATCGCCGGAGTTCACCAGCGACGCAGCGTCGCGCTTGGCCTGGCCGTTGGCGGTGAGGCGGTCGACGTGGATCTCCGTGCACGGGCCGCACGGGCCGGTGTCGCCCATCATCCAGAAGTTGTCCTTCATGTTTCCCGGCAGCACGCGCGAAGCGGGGAGGTACTTGAGCCACAGCTCGCGCGTTTCAAGGTCGGGCGCCATGTTGGCGTGCGTGTTGCCGCCGAAGTACGTCGCGTACAGCGAATCGGGGTTGATGCCGTACACCTTGGTCAGCAGTTCCCACGACCAGTCGATCGCTTCTTTCTTGAAGTAATCGCCGAACGACCAGTTGCCGAGCATCTCAAAGAACGTGTGGTGGTACGTGTCCTTGCCGACGTCATCGAGGTCGTTGTGCTTGCCGCCGGCGCGGATGCACTTCTGGCTGTTCACCGCCCGCTTGAGCTTGCCCATCGGCGTGCTCGGGTCGGCCTGGCCCAGGAAGAGCGGCTTGAACTGGTTCATGCCCGCGTTGGTGAACAGCAGCGTCGGGTCGTCGTGCGGCACGCACGGGCTGCTGGGGACGAACGTGTGCGACCGCGGCGCGGCCTTGAAATAGTCGATGAACATCGCGCGGATCTGCGCGGAAGAGAGCTGTGAGGGGGGGACCGGCATAGGCGTGCAGGGTAGGGACTTGGAAGGAGAAAAACCGTGAGCGGTGCGTCCAGAACGCCGCTTGGAAACGAAAAACGCCCCGGCCGAAGCCCGGGCGTTGAGGTCAATCAAGGCTTGCGGTCATTCAGCGGCGACGGCGGCCGGCGGCCAGAGCGCCAAGGCCCAGCAGAGCGGCAGCGCCCGGGGTGGGGGTGGTGGCGTTGATCTGGAAGTTGTCCAGACGGTTGTTGCCGGCGACGCTGGTCGCGCCGTTGAAGGTCAGGCGGAGGTACGCGCTCGCGACGCCGTCGAGAGCATCGATCGACGAGAGGTCGTAGGTGACGAGGAAGAACGAGGTCGGACGGCCGCTGTACGCAGCGCCGAAGTTGGTGTAGTTCACGCCGTCGGTCGACCAGGCGAGCTGGACGTTGTCGAAGCCCGTGGAGGTGCCGCGGGTCGCGTAGGACAGGATCGGGTCGACCAGGCCGGTCATCGAGAACGACATGACGAGCGTCGAGCCGTTGTTGGTGACGGGGTCGCTGGAGGGATCCGTCGCGCCGCCCTGGATCGCCAGAGCCTGACCGCCGGCGTCGCCGTTCAGGACGTTGATGGTCGAGCCGGCGAAGGCGGCGATGCCTTGGTTGGTGCCGGCGTTGTCATTCGCCGGGACGGTCAGCGCGATGCTGCCATTGCCCGACGAGGCGGCGTAGGTGGTGCCGTTGTTGATGGCGGTCGTCAGGCTGTTGAAGTTCCAGTAGGCGACAAGGTCAGCCTGAGCAGCGCCAGCAAGAGCGGCCGAAGCGATAGCAGCGATAGCGATAGACTTGTTCACAAACCCTCTCCTCTCTTCGGTCATGTCAAAAGACACGACCATTCGCGTTAAGCCGCTCCACACCGGGCGGCTGGTACGATCACATGATATCGCGGAACTTGCGCGTGGCAACCCCCCAAAACGCGGGATGACACACTCTTGGCAGGCCGCGGGCCGGCGGCCCAGTCGTGCATGAAATGGCCAAAAGAAGCAGAAAAAGGCCTTTTTTGTGAGTTGAGAACGCGGAAGGACAGGAAATTCCCACCCGCCTCGGCCCTCGGGCTTTGCGCGGCTTTAACACAATCTGGCCCCGCGGACAGATGAAGCGGCACACTCCAACGGGGGTAGACTCGGCCGGCCTTGCCACTCCCAGAACCTTCCACGCGTCAGGAACGCTTTGAACCACAACGCCTCCGAATCCGCCCTCCCGGCGTCTAGTCGAGTCACGCCTGCCGAGCACGCCGCGGCCAGCCCGATCGTCCTGCTCATCGACGATCAGCCCATTTTCGCCAAGACGGTCGCCCACATGCTCAAGGGCGATCCCGACATCACCCTGCACACATGCGCCGAAGGCGCGAAAGCGGTCGCACTCGCCGCCCAACTCGCTCCCACCGTCATTCTGCAAGACCTCCACATGCCCGACGCTAACGGGCTCGAGTTGATCGATGCCTACCGCGCCCAAGAGGCGACCCGCCAGACGCCCCTGATCGTGCTGAGCGCCGAAGAGGACGCGACGACCAAGGCCGAGGCGTTTCGCCGCGGCGCCAACGACTACCTCGTGAAGCTCCCCGACAAGGCCGAGCTGATTGCTCGCATCCGCTACCACTCGCGCTCGTTCCGTCTTCTCCGCATGGAGCAGGCGCTGCACGAGGCCGAGAAACGCCGCATCGAGCACCAGCGCCAGCGCGAGGTTCTCCGTGCCCGCAACACCCTCATCTTTGGGCTCGCCAAGCTCGCTGAAAGCCGCGATACCGACACCGGCGAGCACCTGGAGCGCATCGCCGCTTACTGCCGCGTGCTCGCCGAGCAGCTCCGTGCAACTCGACCGGAGATGGACACCGAGTGGATCATCTCTCTCCAGCTCGCCTCTTCGCTCCATGACATAGGCAAGGTCGGTATCCCCGATGCGGTGCTCCTCAAGCCCGGCAAACTCGAACCGGATGAACGCAAGATCATCGAGCGCCACCCCGCCATCGGCGCAGAGCGCTCGATGCCATCCTCGCCCGCGACCGCTCCGACAAGTTGCTCAAGATGGCCCGCAACATCGCCGCCTCCCACCACGAGCGGTGGGACGGTACCGGCTATCCCGAGCGTCTCGCAGGCGACCAGATTCCACTCGAGGCACGCATTGTCAGCGTCGCCGACGTCTACGACGCTCTCACAAGCAAACGCGTCTACAAGCCCGCCATGAGCCACGCCGACGCCATCGCCCTCATCGCCAAGGGCCGCGGCACGCAGTTCGACCCCGAAGTCGTTGACGCTCTGCTGGCGTGCGAGGTCGTCTTCCAGCACGCCGGGCTGCTCCTCCACGCCGACGACGAACACGGCAAGTAAGTGCGCCAGCCGCTGCTTCAAATAAAAAGACCCCGGCGTGAGCCGGGGTCTGAGTGAGGCTTAGTTGTTGAGTAGGGATTAGCCGCCGCGGAGGAGCGACAGGGCCTGCTGCGGCTGGCTGTTGGACAGCTGCAGCGAGTTGCCCGCCGCCTGGCTCAGGATCTGACCGCGGGTGAGCGCGGCGGTTTCCGTGGCGAAGTCGGCATCGCGGATCACGCTCTCGGCCGCGCTGGAGTTCTCGAGCGAGACGTTGAGGTTGCTGATGGTGCTGCCGACCGTGTTCTTCTGGAAGGCGCCCAGACGGCCGCGGAGCGAGCTGACCTGGCGGATCGCCTCATCGACGATGCCGGCCGCGTCGGTCAGGTTGCCCGTGACGACGTTGCTGTGCTTGCCCGACGCCAGGTCGGACAGGAACCAGGTGCCGCCGCCGGCCTCGGTGCGGCCGATCTTGCGGGAAGCGACGCTCTGGATGCCCAGGGCGACCTTGCCGTTCACGTCGACCTTCGACGAGAGCTGGAAGTTGGCGCCGCCGCCGGTGATGGTGAAGGCGTTGGTCACGCCCACGTTGCCTGCGGTGCCCTGCGCCAGCGTGATGCTGGTGTCGAGGAAGTCGCTGGCGACGCGGAGCGTGCGACCCTTGCCGGTCGCGAGCACGCCGTTGATGGTGCCGCCGATGTCCTGGCCGTTGTCGCGGACGATCGCGTTGTCCGCGACAGCCGTGCTGGTGCCGGTGTAGGTGTAAGCAGCGGTCGCACCACCCTGGACCATGTTGGCGCCGGCGACGCCGGCGTCCTCAACGATCTTCATCGAGACGAATTGGTCTGAGCCGAAGTCCGTCGTACGGAAGTCGATGCCCGAGGTGCTGTTGGTGGCAGCCGAGATGCCAAGAACGTCCTTGAAGGAGTTGATGGCGGTGACGGCCTGGGCCACCGTGGTGCCGTTGGAGAAGCTGAACTCGCGGCTGCCCTTGGCGCCCTGCACCTCGATGGTGAAGAGCTTGCCGGCCGAGGTCGTGACGATGCCGGCTGCGTTGAAGTCAAGCAGCATCGCGCCGCGCTGGGCCGAGGTCGTCACCGTGGCGGTGACGGCCATCGTCGAGCCGGCGTTGAGCTTGGCGGCGTTGACCTGGAAGTCGGCGACGTTGCCCGAGATCGAGGACGTCGTGAAGTCCATGTTGCCGTTCAGGAGCTTGACGCCCTGGAAGTTGGTCGAGTCGCTGATGCGGTCGATGGTCTGCAGGATCGAGTCGATCTGCAGCTGGTTGGCCTGCTTCTCTTCGGTCGAGAGACCGGCGCCGTTGGCGGTCGCGGTCACAAGGCCGCGGAGGTCGGTCAGGAGGTTGCTGACCTCCTGCAGGCCGCCTTCAGCGATGTTGGAGATCTGGTCGGTGCGCTCGGCGTTGGAGATCGCGGAGTTCAGCGCCGTGTTCTCGCGCGGAGGTTCTCGCTGGCGATCAGGCCGGCGGGGTCGTCCTTGCCGCGGTTGATCCGAAGACCCGTCGACAGACGCTCGAGCGTCGTGTTCAACTGACGGTTGTTCTTCGAAAGGTTCGACTGGGCGATCATCGACGACGGGTTCGTGTTGATACGACTCATAGCTACTGCCTCCGTGCTGCGTAACTTCGCCCGCGGGTGAGACGGGCAGACCAAGGTGCCGGGTCCGGTCCGGTGTTCCGCAACAAGCGGAGCCGGCTTTTCCCGTTGGTCCGCCCGGTGTGTTTGGGCGGCCGAGGCCGAGAACGTTTCAAGCCTCGCCGTGGCTATCGGGGAGGTCCGAGAGCGGGTTTAGTTACCGGCGGCGGAAAACCGGAAAATCGCTCCGGACCCGCGCAGTCGGAACAGCCCACCCAGGTGGTGCGATGGTCAAACTTGCGCCTCGGACCGTTATCTGGCCCCTCCAGCGGGCCCCCACCCCCCGCCACGCCGCGGAATCAACGAAAAACGCCCCGGCGAAGCCGCCGGGGCGTTTGAGGTTCGAGGGGATTGTCCGTCTTCGATTACCGCTGGAGCAGTGAGAGCACACTCTGGCTCTGCTGGTTGGCCAGCTGCACGACGCTCGTGCCAGCCTGGTTGAGGATCTGTGCACGCGTCAAGGCCGCCGTCTCGGTCGCGAAGTCCGCATCCTGGATCACCGACTGGCTGCTCGTCAGGTTCTCGATCGCAGACTGAATCGAATTGACGTTGGTATCCAGCGTGTTCTTCTCAAGCGCGCCCAGTCGCCCGCGGATGATCGAGATCTCGTCGATCGCGGTCTGCAGGATCTCCGACGCGTTCTGGAAGTTCTTGGAACGCAGGTCGTTGGCGCCGCCCGACTTGACCGACTCAAGGAACTGGAACTTCTGCGTGCCGTTGAGCTGCTTCACCAGCGTGCCGCCGATTGCCGAGGCTGCAACCGAGGGGAGCCCCACGTTGATCTGCTGGCTCGAGCTGATGTCGCCGCCGAGCTGGTACAGAGCGCCGCCGCCGGTGATGTAGAACGAGCTAGTCGTGCCCGGGTCGACGGCCATTGCCTGGTCAAGCGTCAGTTCAAGACCCAGGTTTGATGAGTCGGGCAGGCTCACCTTCAGCCCGCGGCCCGTGCCCAGCGCACCGTTGACCAACGCCACCACGTCGCGTCCTACGTCGCGCGATGCCGACTGCATCGACGCCCACACGATCGGCGTCGTGATCGCGCTGGTGTCGGGGAACTTCACCGTCTGGAAGGCCGTGTTGTTCGCCGCTCCGATGGTTTTGACGCCGACGAAGTTGTCGCTGCCGAAGTCGATCGAGCTGAACACCACGCCCGACGTCGTGCCGTAAACCGACGCGGAGATACCCGTCGCGTCCTTGACGTTATTGACGGCCGTGGCCACCTGGGCCATGGTCGCGCCGCTCACCATCTGCAGCACGCGGACACCGCGCGGGCCGGCGACCTCGATGCGCACCGACGAGGGCAAGTAGGTCGTGCCCGGAGAGCCGGCGGAGGGGAGCGTGTCGCCGCGGAGGTAGAGCCGGCCCGTCTGGGCCGAGGCGATCGTCTCGACGTTCACCTGCAGGCTGGTCCGGTTGGTCATGTTGGCGTTGAGCACTCGAGCCTTGGTGATGGCCGAGGTGTGCAGGCCCGACATGACGTAGTCCAGGGAGCCGTTCAGGAGTTTTAACCCGCCGAACGAGGTCGACTCGCTGATGCGGGTGACCGAGTCGATGGCCGAGTCGATCTGCAACTGGTTGGCGGTGCGTTCCTCGTCGGAGATCGCACCGGTGTTGCTCGCCTCGACCACCAGGCCCTTGATCGAGTTCAGCAGCGAGGCCGCTTCGCTCAGCGCCCCTTCGGCGGTCGAGATGACCGACGAGGCACGCTCGGAGTTCTTGACGGCCTGGTTCAGCCCGTTGATCTCTGAGCCGAGTCGGTTGGCGATGATCAGCCCGGCGGGGTCGTCGGCGCCGCGGTTGATCCGCAGGCCGGTGCTCAGGCGTTCAAGTCGCGTCTGCAGGTCCGAGTTGGCTTTCCGCAGGTTCGATCGTGCGACCAAACTGGGAATGTTACTGTTGATCCGTGACATGGTGTTGCTCCGCAACGGCGGTCAGCGTGTTCGTTTTCGTCTATCCCTGGTGCTTTGCTGGAAAAGAACGCCTAGGGGTGTGCCCCCGGTGGCGGGAAGGGGAGTCTTATCGCGGTGGTTCAGCCACGCGCGGGGAGAGGAATCGGGTCGGTGCCGGTCCGTCCAAGGGTGGAGACCGCCGGCTTGGGAACGCTGGTGAGGGTCGTCAACTGGCCTGCGCGGGACCGATCGCGGTCACGCAGCGGGCCGGGGCTGATCGCGGCCGCGATCGGGCCGCGGAGGCCCGCCAGGTCGTTCTTGTTGATCTGGCTGTGCGCTGGTTCTCGCTCCGGATGGCCTCGTAGACCTCCTTGCGATGGACCGCGATCCGGGCCGGGGCGTTGATCCCCAGGCGGACTTTGTCGCCGCGAATATCGACGACGGTGATCTCGATGTCGTCGCCGATCATGATGGTCTCGTCACGCTGGCGTGAGAGCACGAGCATGGGTGGTTCCTTCCGTGGAATGCTGGGGAGAGCGTGAAGGTCCCGGGCCGTCCGTGGCCACGGGGGGTGTAGCGGGTGGGGAATACGTCGAGAGGGTGTAGAGGCTGAAGATGACGCCCATTTGGGGGGGCGGGGAGGAGCGAGGAGAGACTCAGGCGCTCATCGCGGCCTGCGTCTGGGTCGCGTTGAGGCGGATGAGAGTGTGGCGGGTCGTCCAGCGCTTCTCAGCCAGGACGAACTGCTCGCCGCTGCGTGTGAGCGAGTTGATCACAAGCGGGCCCTGGAGGTTGCCGGTGAGGGTGTTGTCGACCTTGTTGACGATCACAAAGACCTGGGCGTCGGCCAAGGCGGGGAGGGCCATCGCCTCCATCTGCTCCTGGCGGATCGGGACGCTGTACTCAGGCACGAAGAAGTTGGGGTCGGTCACCACGAACGCCAGCGAGGGGTCGTCGCACGACTGAAGCCAGAAGAAGCAGGCGTCGTCGGCGGGCTCGAGCAGGCAGAACCGTGTGTGCGCAGGAAAGCCAAGCAGTCCCTTGGGGAACGTGATGACGCGGTCGTCAGCGATCGTGACTGTGCCGAAACGTGTGGTCTTGACGTCCATGTTGCGCTCCGAATTGGAAGGACTCTGCCTGTTCTTGCGCCCCCGGCGACTCCCGCCGGGCGACATCCTGTCTGTGCCGCACCTGCGGCGTGGTTCGAATCGAGCGGCGGGGCGTTGGCCGGGCGGCTCGGGGGGGAGCGGAAGGCGGAAGGTTGCTTACAGGGAAAGGAAGTCGAAGAGGCTCTTGCCCTGCATGGCACCGATGGATTGCAGGGTGGCTTGGAGCTGTGTAGAGAGATTTGAGAGCTTTACGGATGCGTCGGCGTAGTCGGTGTCTTGGAGGTTGGAGAGGAGCTGTTTGTCGAGCAGGTCGTTGTCTTCGAGGCGTTGCATGTGCTCGCCCAGGCGTTTGTCGTACGAACCGACCAGGGCGCGGGCCGTCGTCAGACGGTCGGCCGCGGTCTGAAGGTCTTGCCCCGCAAGTGCTATGCCAGCCGAATCGTTCCGATAGAGCGAGTCGCGAAGGTCGATCAACGCAGAAAACAGGTTGTCGACGCGGATCCCTGCTCGGTCCTCGCCGATGTACTCCCCTGTGGAGGTGTTCAGCGTCAGGTTTTTCAGACCGAGCTGCTCGGCCGCGGCTGAGTTGTTCAGCGTGTCCACCTTGATCGTGCCGGCAACGGGGGAGGAGAACGCAAATCCGTTGGTACCCGGGGAGATCTGTGCGTTGAAGTCGCCCGCCGCCAAGGCTGGCGCCGAGCCGTTGTTCTGCGTGCCGATCTGCGACGTGAACTCGGCGTTGATCCGGCTGATCAGCGACGACACGTCGGTCATGTCCTGGGGGCGCAGGTCCACGTCGAACCACTGGCCGTTACCCAGGTTGATCCGGAAGTCGGAGCTCAGCCGACGCGAGTAGGCGCCGGTGGTCGGATCGGAGACATTGTCCACGATCGTCACGCCGCGCCCGTAGTTGAGGGCTGAAATCGACGTATCGGCGGCGAACGTGCGGATTCCGAGCTGCTGGGCCGTGTTCGGCCCGCCGGGAACGTCCTCGATCGAGATCACGCGGCCCGCCAGCTCGCTGCTGATGTCGATCGCGTCCATGCTCGAGTTGATCTCGAACCGCACGCCCGGCATCGCAACTTCCACGGCGTTTCGAACGTCGTCGATCGTGGTGCAGGCCGAGAGGTTCACGTCCAGGGTCGTTCCTGTCCCGTCGGTCTTGCGGGAACTGATCCGGATCGTGTCCAGCGGCATCGTGACACCGCTGAGCGCCGAGAGCGGCGTTTGCAGCGTCAAACGCGGGTCGAGCACGGCGCCAGTGGGGGTGCCGGGGGTGAACGCCGCCTGCGACAGGCCCAGGTCGGTCGCAATCGTGCTAGTCGGGAAGTCGCTGAAGGTCAGCGTGCCGCCGGCGACGACGTCGATGTTGATCCCCTGGCCCGAGGTGCTCACGCCGCCGGGGCCCAGGATGGTCACGCTGTTGGTGGTTTCGTAGGTGGTGATCGCCGCGTTCAGTCGGCTGTTGATCTCGCCGACGGTCGAAGCTCCGGTCAGGTCAACCGACACCGCGGGCCCGCCGTTGAACGCCAGCAGCATCGAGCCGGCGTTGACGCCCAATCCGCGCGCACCGCGCAAGTCGCTCAGACGGGTATTGGCTGCGACGCCTGGATTCAGGTCCAGCGTGCCGCGCTGGCGTGCCGAGGTCTCACCCAACGCGTTGGCGCCACCCAGGGTGAGGGGGATCTGGTCGGACGTGCCAAGGTCGCTGGGGAGGCCAGAGCCGCGACCCACGTAGCGGTACGAGCCGTCGGCCATCCGAACCACCGGCGGCGAGCTGGGTGTGCTCCCGCCGAGCAGGTACATTCCCTGCGTGGCGTAATTGGCGTTGTTGAACAGGGTCCGGATCATCGAGTCGACGGTCTCGGCCATCACCTGACGCTGGCCGGCGTCGGAGTTCACGCCGATCTGGCCCGACGCCAGGTTCTTAGCCTGCAGCACAAGGTCGTTGGTTGAGCCCAGCGGCCCCCCGGCCGAGTCGAGAATTCCCATGATCCCCTGGGCGAACGTGAGGTTCTGCCGGTAGAGGTTCGAACGTTGCACCCGGTCGTTGATCGAGAGGATCGATGATGCCCGGATGGGGTCGTCGCTCGCCTGCGTCACCGCGCGCCCGAGGAGAGGCTGTTCTCGGTGTCCAGAAGCGCAGAGTTCGTCCGTCCGAGACTCGACAGCGCAATCCTTGACGCAAGGAACGTCGGGACACGCGCAAGATTCGACGGGATCATGCTCATAAGAGACTCGAGACGTGAGACTTGAGACACGAGAGCGAGCGGCGTGCCAAGAGGAGGTGAGTCGGAAGTCGGATGGGCGGAAGTCGGAAGTGGGGGCTCTTTCTAATGCCTTCTCACACCATCTGCAGCAGGGTCTGCGAGACGTCCTGAAGCAGGCTGATGAACCGGGCCGACGCCTGGTACATGCTCTGGTACTGCACCAGGTTGATCGCTTCTTCGTCGAGGTTTACGCCCGTCAACGCGACGAGCTGGTTGTCCAGTGATTCCTTCACCGCCCCAGTCGCCTGCGACTGGGTCTTGGCGTTGTTGGCGTCGGCAGAGACCGTCTGCGTCGCCGCGTCCCAGTACCCGCCGAACGTCGCGCCTCCAAGGGCGCTGTTAGCCGTATCGCGCAGGGCGGCCATCGCCATCGCTACGCCGTTGTCCTGCGTGTTCGTTCCGGAGATATTCGACGTGTTGAGCGTGAGGGGGTCGGTCACAAGGCTTGCGTTGACGTCGATGTCCACCGCGTTGGTCCCGGTGAAGTAGCTGTTCACCCCCAGCGTCGCCAGCACGCCGCTGGTGTCGTCGACGAACCGCACGCTCGACCCCGGCGCCGCGTCGATCTGCAGGCGGCCCGCGGCGTCGATCGTCGCCGTCAGGTTCGGGATCCCCGAGAGCGCCGTCGCCAGCGACGCGGGCGAGGTATCGTCGGCGTACCCCGCCGTTCCGGCGTTGGTGATGCCGTCCAGGTCGATGTTGATCGTCGTCCGCTGGCGTGATCCGTTGGTCATCACCTCCACCACGATCTGTCCGCTGGTGGGCTGGTATCCCAGGTTCGCGAATGTCGAGTTCGTGGGGTCGTTGAGCGCCAGCGAAGGGCTTGTCGAGGCCCGCGAGCCGGTGAACGACGTCTGCGCCGTGCCCGATGCGCCCGTGGAATAGGCCCGGTTTGTCTGATAGATCACCTGCGCCGCCATCGCGTCGATCTTGTTGATGATCGCCTGGTACCCCTGGCGCCGGGCCGTCAGCAGGGCGCCGATCCGGCCGCCGCTGATCCCCAGCGTCTCGTTCTGGCTCCCCGCGACGATCTCGGTCACCGTCTCGCCCGTCGACGGGTCGGTCCGCGCCCGCAGCGTCATGGGCGACGCGTTCACGCCCAGCACCAGCGGCATGCTCCCCACCAGCACGTCTGCCGACCCGCTGGGCTGTTCGTTCACCGTGATGTTCACAAGCGACGAGAGCTCCGACACCAACTGGTCGCGCCGGTCCAACAGGCCGCTGGACGCCTGGCCGCCGCTGGTGACGATCTGCGAGTTGACGTGCGCGATCTCCGTCAGCAGCGTGTTGGCGCGCGCGATGGAGTTGTTCAGGTCGGTATCGATGCTCGTCTGCTGGCTGACCACCGCCGACCGCGTGTCGCGGAGCGTCGATGCCAGGTTCCGTCCCGCCGTCACCACGCTCGACCGCGACGCGGCGTCGGTGGGGTGCGACGACAGCGACGACCACGCATTGAAGTAGTTGGTGAACTGGCTCGACAGGTTCGGCCCGTCGAGTTCCGGCGTGGACGTATCGGTGTCACCCAGCGGGTTCAGCAGCGTCTCGAGGCTGCGCAGCTGCTCGTAGGCCGTGTCCGACGCCGCCTGGCTGCTGGTCGCGTTCCACGCGCGCTGCTGCAGTGCTCGGTCGGTCAGGCGGCGCACCGCCTGGGTCGCGACGCCCGTTCCCAGGCGCAGTCCCAACTGTGCCTGGTCCTGCAGCGGCGAAAGGTCCAGCCGCTGACGGGTGTACCCCACGCTGTTGGCGTTGGAGATGTTGTTACCCGAGACCTGCAGGCCGACCTGGCTGGCCGACAGCCCCGTGCGGCCGATCGAGAATCCGGAGTTGATGGACATGGTGAGCTCCGAGAGTTGAGACATGAGACGCGGGACGTGAAAAAGTCGAAATCAGCTTGAATTCGTATCTTTTCTCACGTCGTGCGCCTTGGCGCTCGCGTCTCCTTCAGGTCGTGAAATCCAGGGTCCCTGCGGTCAGCCCCGCGGCCGCGGCGATGCGGTGGGGGGGGCGTACGTCTTGGTGTCGGACATGTACCGCGCGATCTGGCGGACCACGCCCGCCATGTGCGCCATCAGCGAAAGGCTCGCCAGCCGCACCGATTCGCGCCGCTGAGCCGCGTCGGCCATCAGCGATTTGACCCGCGCCGCCGCCGCCGTCAGCGACGGCGCACGCGTCGCGGGCGCGAGCGAAGCCAACTGCGTCAGCGTCACTCCGCCGCCCCCTTGAGCGCCGGTCCGAAGGCCCATCGAACGCATCAGCGCCGCGCACCGTGATTCCAGGCCCGACAGCTCCGACGCCGCTTGCTGCTGCTCCGCCACGCACCGCGCCAGGCTCGCAGAGTCCGAAGCCGCGACCGCGGCGCGGTGCTCGTCCGCCAGCCGGGCCGAGGCCGCTGCGTGCCGCTCCAGATCCAGCAGCAACGACTCCAGCGCGTCGCACTGGGCCTGCGTGAGGGTGGTCGAAGCGGTGGCAGTGGGGGTTGGAGGCATGTTCTTGTCGTGAGAAAGAGGTCAGTGAACGATGTCGAGCGTGGAATTTGCGGCCGGCGTGTCGGACGCGTGCGTCTTAGCAAGCTTGGCGCGTTTGATCGCCGCCGGTGAGCCGGGCAGCGCATCTGCGCCGGCGAGCTGCGCCTTGGTGAGCTTCTTTCCGTCGCCTCCCGTGGGCTTGAGCAGCTTCTTGGTGAGCGAGTCCACGAGCCCCCAGTTGCTGGCGTGCACCAGGTGCCGCGCCATCTGCGCATCGGCGATGGTGCGGAACTGCTTCTCCCCGGCGCCCGGTCCGAAGGGCGCGGGCAGTTCGCCCATCACGCCTCCGCCGCGCAGGTTTTTCAGGATCGGCTGCACAAACGCCACCGACACCAGTTCCTCGGCGGCGTTCCTTGCCCGCTCGGCCTTCTGGGTTTCGTTGAGTGAGGTGAATGGCTTGGACGCAGCGCCGCCGGTGACGTGCTGCGACATCACGTCCAGGAACGACTCCTGTGACGCGCGAGCCGCTTTCGCTGCCGGTGAAGGCCCCAGCTTGGCGAGAACATCCTTCAGCAGCGGCGTCTTGGCGCCCGCTTGGGCCGCGGCCGGCATGCTCAAGATGGACGTTGCGCCGCTCATTCGATCACCAGCTTCGCGTGCAGCCGGCCCGACTTGTGGAGCTGCATGATGATGTTGATCCGGTCGTCGATCGGCACGTCCAGCGTGCGGAACGCCACCAGCAGGTCCTGGATGCGGGCCTTCTCACGGGCGCGGCTCGAGGTGTCGAGCGAGACCATGCTCTCGCGGAACCGCTGGGGGTTCTGCAGCGACGGCTGCGGCGCCGGCACGATCGTGGAGATCATCAGGTTCTTGTGGCTGATCGCCACCGGGCTGATCTCGACGTTGCCGCTGAACACGATCACCCCCGTCCGGGGGTTGATCCGCACCTCGGCCGACTGCTGCAGCAGGCTCAGCGTGACCTGCGTGCTCATCACCATCGCCACAAACTGCGGGACCTTCGCCCGCTCGTTCTGGGGGATCGTGACCAGGATGTCCGTGTCGGTCAGCGCTTGGGCAACGTCGGTGTGGATCGTCCGGTCCGTCAGCGACAGACCTTCCTGAGGGTCGTTCACCGAGCCGTTCACCGCGTCCGCCACCCGGCTGGCCACGTTGTACGAGCGGTACTGCGGCTGCAGCGTGAGGATGAAGGTGTCGCGGATCACCGGCATCGGCACGTCAGCCAGCATGTGGGCGCCGTTCTTCACCACGCCGTTGGTGAGAAGCGCCTTGTCTTCCAGCATGATCGTGCCGCTGCCCATGGCGAACACGCGCGAGTCGTCGGCGCGGGGGGCCATCAGCGGGCTCAGGATGAGCTGCCCGCCGCTCAGGTCGCTGGCCGAGTGCAGGGCCGTCACGCGGATGTCGAAAGTGTCGTCAACCCGGGCGCCCTGCGCGGGGATCAGCACCTCGATCGCCACCAGGGCGCACGTGCCCGCGTTGGCCAGTTCCTTCAGGTCAGGCAGGGGGATGTTGTTCAGTTCGTAGATCTTCGCCAGCGGGCGGGCCAGCGCAAGCTCGGTCCCCTTGTCGCCCTTCCCCTTGGCCAGGCCGGTCACGATCCCCACGCCGCGGAGCACGGTTTCACCCTGCCCCCGGATGCGGACAAGGTCCTGGATCGCCACGTTGTCCGCCGTCAGCCGCTGCTCTCCCATCGACGAGTCATCCCCACCCCCCCCGGCGCGCGTCGCTCCTCCTCCCGTCTGAGCGGGCAAATCCTGCGCGAACAGCGCAACAGTCGCGATGGCGAGAGCGAGTACTCGTGCGGTCACTGCGCGGCCTCCTGCCTGAGTGGTGAACAGGAGGGCGAAGAGCGAAGGGTGTGCCAGGGGAGGGGGCGCCCCAGACCCGGGTGACGGGCATGAAGTGGCCTCCTCGTTTGGAAAGGAGTGCTCAGAGGTCGCGGGTCAATTTGTTGTGAGCGATTTGGCGTTTGGGGCCGGTTCTGGTATCCTGCGGCCTCAAGGAGCTCACCATGAAGAACGTCCGTACCGCCCTCTCCCTCGTCGCCCTGATCGCCATGGCCGGCCTGGCCGCCTGCGCGAACAACGACACCCAGACCGCCGCGGCTGACACCAAGATGGAAGCCAAGGCGACCAACAAGACCTGCCCCTACACCGGCGGCGCCGCCAAGGCCGACATCACCAGCACCTGCGACGGCAAGACGGTCGCGTTCTGCTGCGCCGGCTGCAAGGGCAAGTTCGACAAGGCGGACCACGCCAAGCAGGTCGAGATGCTCGCGAAGGCGAAGTGAGCCGCGTCTGGGTTTGCAACTGAGTTACGTTCCAGCGACGCCGCCTGCCGCGGCGTCGCTGTGTTTCTGGATTTGCGAATCTGGTGATAGCGCGTTTTGATGAGCCTGCATGGTGATGGCACGGAAAGCCGTGAGCGCTTCAAGGTGGGCAAGCGCTCGCCAAGTGTCGGTCTTGGCGCCCGCAAAGCGATCCACCTCGATTCGGGGATTTGTGCGAACTGTGCACGTTCTTGTGCGCTGCATCGAACCTGCGCGGACGCGGATTCGCATCGTGAAAGCTGGGGCGAAGCACTGCATTCTGGGTACTGAAAAATGGCCTGTGCCGCGTGCGGTTTGAGTGAAATCTGATAGGCTGCCACATCGGAGGAAAGAAGACATGAAGTTCTGCGGGCTGTTGGTCGCCGGCGTGGTGGGTGTTGCGTCATCGCACGCGATGGGCCAATGCACCGGCGCATTTCTTACGGGAGACCAGGTCCCGGGCGTTTCGTCCCCCGGCACGGTGGGAACAGTGCGGGCGGCGCTCGAGTGGGACTTTGACGGTGCTGGACCCGAACAGAGCAAGCTGATCGTCGGAGGGTTGTTCGCCAACGCGGGCGGTTTGCCCGCGCCGAACCTTGCGGTCTGGGATGGGAGCCTCTGGAGCCCCTTTGGAGCGGGGGCCAACGGGGCGGTCAGGCGGCTGATCGTGCACAACGGGCAGATCTTGGCGGCGGGCGACTTCACGTCGATCGGCGGCATCGCTGCGCCGGGCGGGCTCGCGTCGTTCGACGGGACGGTGTGGCACGCCGTCGCGACGCCCGGCGGCGCTCCGACACAGATCGCCTCAGTCGATGGCGTGCTCTACGCGTCGGGTCCGTTCACCTTCAACGCGACGCCTGGGAACTATGTCGCGTCGTTCGACGGCAATGCGTGGACGAAGCTGGGCGGGAACTTCGACGGGCCGATCAACGACCTCACGTTCTACCAGGGGCAACTGCTCGCGGCCGGCGGATTCTCGATGGCGGGGCCGGACCTTGCGCGGTGCATCGCGGCGTGGGATGGGTCCCACTGGTCGACTTTCCACGGCGGCGCGAGCGACGTGGTCAATTGCATGAAGGTGTTCGGGGCGGGCGGGACCAATCTGTATGTCGGCGGCGTCTTTACCGGCGTGGGGTCGCCGGTCGTGTCGGCGTCGCGGGTTGCGAAATGGAACGGTGCCGGGTGGTCCAGCGCCGTTTCCTCTTCTGTCTTCGCCGAGGTGCAGGCGATCGGCGGCACCGACACGTTGTTGGTGGCCGGAGGCGTGAAGCCGCTCGGCTCGCACACGCTCACCTACGCAACGCTGGTGGGAAGCGGGATGCCCGCGTCGAGCGCGGCGCTCACGGGCAATTTTGACAACGACATCTTCTGGATCGGCAGCTACCAGGGCCGCCTGCATATGGCGGGCACGTATCAGTCGGCAGCCACACTGAGCGGCGACATTAAGCACTTCTCGATCAGCCGCGTGATCGGTGAAAAGTGGCACGCGCTGACGGGTGGGTTGAACGGGAGGATCAAGTCGCTGGCGGTTCATCAAGGCCAGCTCTTTGGCGCGGGTGACTTCACGCGATGGAAGGACACGCCGGTGCACGGGATCGTGACCTGGAACGGCACCGACTGGGTGCAGTTCAACACGAACTTCCCGTCGAGCATGCTGGAGGCGACGCCGGAACTGCTCAAGAGTTGGCAGAACCGTTTGTATGTGTATGGTCCCAGCGCCAACGCCCTCGAGTCCTTCTGGAACGGATCGGCGTGGGTGAGCTGGGAGAACGGTGTCGCCAATCCGCTCTCCTTCGTCGAGTTCGTCGGCAACCGGTTGATGTGCGGGTATATCGCCGGCTGGCGTCAGGCGACGCTCCCGCCCGACCCGTACGGGTCGGCGTTCAACAGCACGGTCTGGTCGTCGATCCAGTCGGGTAGCGGGTACATCGTGGGTGGAAATTTCACAACCGCCAACGGCTCTCCCGCGCTGCGTGTGGTGTTCAGCAACGGCAGCGTTTGGACGCCGATGGGAGCGGGGTTTGTCGGCACGGTGTACAAGCTGCTCTCTGTGGGGGGCGTGCCGCACGCGTTCGGCGCGATGAGCGCCAGCGGAGCGACGGCGCTGCACGGCGCGGCTCGTTGGAACGGAACTACGTGGGAGCCTCTCGGGTCTGCGCCCTTCCAGACGCCTTCGGTCGACGTGCGCGACGCTGTAGATACGTCAAATGGAATCATGGCGGTCGGTAACTTTGCCACTTCGGACCCGACGCTCGGTCTCATGCGATTTGATGGATCGAACTGGAGTTCGCTGGGTGGGTTGACGGCCGAGGGCATTTTCGACATCGCCGGCGGCGGGTCGATCGCGCAATTGGGAAACGAACTTTGGATCACCGGCCAGTTCTCGCTGGCGGGGGGAGCGCCCAGCTATCAACTGGCTCGCTACCGGCTGGGCTCTGCGCCCCAGATCGCGCAAGGCCCGACTGACGCGGCCGTCAACCGCGGAGAAGGCGCAGGGTTCGCCGTCGCGTTGCAGGAAGGCGACAGCGGAGCGGCCCATTATCAATGGAGGCATGACGGCGCACCGATGGGCGCGCCGATCAGCCGACCCTCGTCATCGGCGCCGTCGCCGACGCCGACCGCGGGCTGTACGACTGCGTGGTGTCGAACGGGTGCGGCTCGACCACGTCAGTTGCCGGACGCCTCACCGTGCTGACCGCCGACCTTGGGCGCCAGGGCGGTCAGATCGGGTCCGACCTTGCGTGGAACAACAACGACTTCATCGCGTTTATCTCACTGTTCTTTGACCGAGCCCCCGGCGCGGACGTCGGTCACCAGGGGGGCTTTGGCGGCGGCGACGGCTCGTTTGACAACAACGACTTTATTGTGTTCATCAACCTCTTCTTTGCAGGCGTTTGAACACGGAAGGAACGGCGACGCTCGTGAACATGAGAATGATCACTGTGTGCGGCGTGCTCGCGGCACTGGCTGGCGCTGCGGATGCGCAGACAACGTGGGTGCTTGACTGTCCGATGCTGACAGGTACGGCGTACCAGGACGAGTACGGGCGGTACAGCCCGGGCTTGGTCTGCGTCTCACCGGGAGGCGGCTACATCGGCGGGTACTCGGTGGTGTCATCGGTGCCCATGACCTTTATGCCCCATCGCGACGCGTGGATCTACCACGGCGGTGCGACGACGCGGATCCGCGGTTTGGCGGGCTCGATCTACGAGCCCAACGGCGTGAACGGCTCCCGGTATCACACCGTCGCACGAATGAACGACTTGGGGCACGCAGTCGGCAGTTCTCAGCGGCGCACGAACGCTGTGACGCTGGGCGAGGACGCTTGGTTTTACAACGGATCGGCCTGCGTGCTCATCGGGCCGACCGGCGGAGCATTCAGCCCCGCGGATGGGTCCCGGTACTCCAACGCGTCACGCTTGAATGCAGCGGATCAGGTCGTCGGCGTCGCCCGCCAGTACACCGCGAACTCAGGCGTCTATACCGATACCGCATGGTTCTATGAGAACGGCGTGACCACGCTGCTCGGTCTCAGTGGTCCTGCGTGGACCTCAGCAGGAGGGTTCCGGCTGGCGATAGTGGTCGCCTTCAACGAGCAAGGGCGTGTGATCGGCACGAGCGACCGCTTCGTCGGCGGGCCAAGCCGGGACCTGTGGGTGTTTCAGAACGGCGTCACCACGCAGATCAACCCGACGTCGGGCGAGTTTCTCGGGGCCGACGGACGACGTGAGAGCACGGCGACTGTGACCGACAACCCGCAGCTTGTCGCCGGCAATGCGTCGGTCTACACGCCGGGGACAAACACCGTTCTCGGAAACAAGGCCTGGGTGTATGCCAACGGCATAACGACGGTGATCTCGCCCCCCAACGCCGACGCCGGTGGGCTGACTGCGGTTCCGCAGTTCGCACGCGGCGATGCGGTGGTTGTGCGGCACGGCTGGTTCAACACTCCGGGGATCAGCGGTGCTGAGACCTGGGTTCACCGTCACGGTGTTGCGACGCGCACCGGTCTGGTCAACCCGGTCGGGCCGCGGTATTCCGAGGCCAGGGCCATGAATGACTCGGGCGTCGTCGTGGGTTATAGCAACAGGTACACCAGCGGCCAGGTGACAGGCACGCAGGCATGGATGTTCACGCCTGACACCGCCGACGGCGGCACGACCATCTCGGTCCACCCTCTCTCCGCGCGGTTCGTGTTCGCGCAGCAGAGCTCAACACCCGTCGCTCTTACGCCTCAGGGGTACGTGGTGCTCACGGCGCAGGTCAACAGCGGTGGTCGCGAGGTGCTGGTCTACCGCGACGGCGTGCACTCGGTGATCGATATCTCCGGCACGCCGGGGTATACCGCATCCAATGGCTATCACTTCTCCGACGTCGGAAACACAAGCGTCAACTCGCACGGCCAGGTGCTCGGCACTACCGCGCGACTGAATCCAGACGGCAGCCAACTCGGCGCCACGCCTTGGCTGTGGGATCCCGCGACCGGCTTAACCACCGTCATTCCGATTCCCACATCGCCGAGCGGCCAGTTTCAGTATTCAGCAAGGCTTGCGGAGGACGGTTCGATCAGCGGGAAGTACGCGTTGTACACCCAGGGCATTCTCGATCGGTACCGCAGCTTCATCTGGTCGCCTGAGCTGGGGTTTGTCGACCTTGAGAACGCCGTCGGCGCCGCCGCGATGGCTGCCAAGAGCGTCCGGTACATCGGCAACCCCGCGAGCAGCGACGTTTATCCGTCGATCAACGTTGATCTCTCGTGCGGCGACGCCGTCGCCGTCAACCCCGGCGACTTCCGCATCTACGTCGTGCACCCGCTGATCTGCGGTCCGGCCGACCTTGGCCGTCAAGGCGGCCTGCCGCGCGGCGACGGGCGGCTGGACAACAACGACTTTATCGCGTTCATCAACCTCTTCTTCGCCAATGAGGCCGAGGCGGACCTGGGCGGCCCGGGCGGACTGACGGGACAAGACGGCCAATTGAACAACAACGACTTCATCGCCTTCATCAGCCTGTTCTTCAATGGGTGCGGTTGAGGTGAGCGATTGGATGGCCAGAACGCGGGCTTACGAGCACTGCAGGATCGTCCAATGCTCGTCGAACTTCGTAGACGCCTGCGCCTCACCGGTGCAGAAGATCTAGAGCCAACGCGGCCCGGGCGGGTCCGGCCCGCATCGGTGCAGTCTGACGCAGGGCGTAGAAATGGCGCACGACGTGTACGGGATTCGAGGCGCTCGGGGCTTTTATGCCATCTTGACGGTGAGCGAGATCGCTGTGCCGGCGAGGGCCTTGCTGACCGGGCAGCTTGCCTTGGCGGCCTCGGCCTGCTTCTGGAAGTCGGCGGCGCTCATGCCCGGGACGGAGCCCTCGAGCTCCAGCTCGATCTTCGGGATTGCGAAGCCTGCGCCCTGCTTTTCGAGGTGGACCTTGGCCGTGGTGCGGAGCTTGGTGGCTGTGAACCCGGCGGCGCCGAGCAGAGCTGAAAGCTGCATAGTGAAGCAGCCGGCGTGGGCGGCGCCGATGAGTTCTTCGGGGTTGGTCCCCTTGCCGTCGGCGGTGCGCGCGCGGAAGTCGTAGGGCGCGTCGAGCGTGCCGCTCTGGACGGTGATGTGGCCCTTGCCCTCGGTGAGGTTGCCTGACCACTCGGCGGCTGCGGTACGGAACGGCATGACGATCTCCCTTCGCTGTGTCATCACGATCCACGGGCACGTCGCCTGTGGCGTTGAGTTAAGCGTACGGGGTGGACAGTGGGGCGGGCGCTGGCGAGCAGCGGCGGCGCAGGACGGATGGCTACTTCGATGGGGTCTGGGAGCCGGGACGGCGCATGTGTGCGGTGACGACCCACGCGCGGCAGTTGTGAGTGATCAGCAGGCTGGAGGGTGACAGTTCGACGACGCGGGCGCTGTAGCCGTCGATGCGCCAGGCCGCGGCGTCCTTTTCGTGGTCTGCGAGGAAGGCGCCAATCGCCGAAACGCTGCGCCCGGAGTGACGGGCGCTAGGACCGGTGCCGGACATGCGCACGAGATCGCCCCAGGTGGCGATCTGAACCTCTGAGCCGTTATCTGTAGTAAGCGTGAGCGGCCAGCCGCCGCGGGGTTCTCCAGGCACCGAATCGGCGATCACCATTCCATCCCCGTCCCCTCTGCGTCTCATCGCCCAGCGTTCGCGGTGTTTGCCGGGGAATTGCGTGGTGAAGGGGAGCGCTCCGCGGCCTCGCAGTGTGGGCGATGCGCCGATGAGCGTCTGGTTTCCCAATTCGACATTCTGCCCCTCGCCGGCCTCGAAGGCGGTGGTCAGCACGGGCTGATCATCGGTGAGTTCGATCGCGGTGATGCGCTGAACGGACCTCTTGTTCATCGGCGCCGGCATCTCTTGAACCAGCGCCGCGCGCGGCACGTGTCCGGCGGCCCAGCTTGGTTGCGTGGCGATCACTTCTTCGCGCCCGTTACGCCAGATCACCTTTGCACCCCAGGGACCTGTCATGACCGCCGCGCCCAGCCTGCCCTCTGCGTTCTCGATACAGCAGACGCGCTCCACATAGCGGTTCTGCAGGGAGACGATCCACGGCGGTTCATTGGTCAGCGGAAGGAGAAATTCAACGGCGCCTTGCTCTTTGCCGGTGACGGGCTTACCGAGCGGATCAAGGTGGCGAGCGACAACGAGCTGTTCCACGCCCGATTTGCCGAGGAGGTAGAGGTCGCCTGTGGCCACCTTGTATCCCGGCGGCGCAGGCGGCAGCGGCGATTCACGGACGTCGCCGCTCGTGTCGATCAGGTAGACGCGATCGGATGCGAGCAGCGCGACGGGGCCTTTGGGGTTTGGGGATGAAGCGGAGCACCAGAACCCTCTGCGGTTGGGCAGCGCGATGATCTGGCGGAAGTCGAGTTCGACGGCGCCGCTTCTGGTCTGTTTCCACTGATCGGGCGAGAGATCGTCGGCGTCGACGCCGGTGTCGATGCTCAGCACCCATGGCGGCCGGATGTCTCCAGGGAATCGGCCGGCGTCGGGGTCGCGCGGGCGCTTTCGCACGCGGTGAGCGGCAGGGCGAGCAAAGCCAGCAACGAAGCGAGTGGGTGCCGAATTCGGGCCAAGACAGCAAAGAGGCGCATTTAGTTAGTATATACTAACTTTTGGTGGCGTGCAAGTTGGTGCAGGCTGGATGCATGCTTTTGAGACTGCGATTTGAACAGTCAGCGTGTCGCGCAGGTCAAATGCGGACCTGCTTCAGCTCTTCATACGCCGCAGTGAACTTGTTGCGGACCGCGAGCAGGGCTTTGAACGCGGTGTCGGCCTTTTCGGTCGCGAGCACGACGCTTTCGATGTCGGTGCTGCGGCCGCTGGCGATGTCTTCCTGGGCCGAGGCGGCCTCGCCCTGGAGCTGGTTCACCTCGTTGATGCTCTTGAGCAGCACGTCCTTGAAGGAGTTGCCGTTGGCATCGACGGCATCACCCCCGGTCTTTGAGCCGGCGTTATTGGCGCGTAGCAGGTCGTTGAGTGCGGAGTTCCGCATCCCGCCCGCCCCGCCGCCGCCAAGAAGTCCAAGTGGATCAGCCATTGCATCCCCAGCCTAACACACCAACCGTCTATCGGCCATCCCTGGCCAAACCCACCACCCTCCCGGTGGCGACCTCACGAGCTCCCTCCCTCCTGCCCCCTCCCTTTCCGTCACCGTCAGGCGAGCAGCCTCAGGGCAGACGCCACCATCTGCTTAGTCGCCTCCGCGGCCGAGATGTTCGCTTCGTATGCCCGAACGGCCTCCAGCGCGTTTACCTGCTCGACGACCGGATTGACCCCCGTCTGCGCGATGTACCCCTTCATGGGGCCGTCCTTGTACGCGTAGGGGCTGTCGGGGTCGAATTTGCCCGCCTGCACGGCCGACTGGTCCATGGCGATTTCGGCGACGTGGACGCCGAAGGTGCGCGTTCCGTTTGCGCCTTGCGCGGATGTTCGCCCTTATCCAAGCCGGGAGAGAGCATGACCTCGCGGCGGCGGTAGGGGTTGATCTTGCCCGAAGCGTCCAGGACCGAGTCCTGGTTTGCCAGGTTGGCGGAGGCGGCTTCCAGCCGGACCCGCTGGGCGACCATGCCGGAGGTCGAGATGTCGAAGAGGCCGTACACGCGGGTGCGTACGCAAGGGGTGTGCCGCGCGGCGGAAATGGCCAAATTGCCAAAGCGCCAGATGGCCAAATGAAGGCACTGGTTTGGTCGGGCTTGATTCAAAGGCACCTTCATCCGGCCTCGCAGAGCCTCGGCCACCTTTTCCCAGCGAAGCTGGGAGAAGGAGGTGGTTAGCCAGCGGGTGGGGGGTTGGCGCATGGGTGGGCGTAACCGAACCGGAGTAGACCCATGCGTACCCCCCCCGCCCTCGCTCTTGCCGCCGCTGCTCTTCTCACCACCGCCGCCTTTGGCGGACCGATCAGCCCGCCCATGGGAGCCGTTGGGCCGACGATGAAGACGATGACGGAGGTTGAGCCGCGGATCGCGATCAACGCGACCAACACGCCGGGGGATGCGGACAGCGTGTACAAGATCACCCAGCCGGGTTCGTATTACCTGACGGGCAACGTCACGGCGGCGGCGGGGTTCTCGGGGATCGAAATCGCCTCTGCCAACGTGACGATCGACCTGGGCGGTTTCTCGATCCTTGGGAACCCGGGCTCGCTGGATGGGGTTAAGGCCGTGACCGGCAACTCCAACAACGCAGTCGTCCGCAACGGCGCCGTCAGCGGCATGGGCGGTGACGGCATCGACCTGACCCAGGGCGGACCGACCAAGGGCGACCGGGTCGAGGGCGTCAACGCCTCGGGGAATGGGGGAATCGGCATCCGTGTTAGCAACTCGGCGACGGTCGTGAACTGCTCGGCCAACAGCAACCTGGGCTCGGGCATCGCGGCCTTTGACGGCTGCACGGTGTCATCCTGCCAGGCAGCTGGCAACACCGGGCATGGGTTTACCTCTAACGCGTCGTGCGTGTTCAACTCCTGCAGCGCCAACGGGAACGGCAGCGACGGTTTCTCGCTGGGGACGGGCAACAGCGTGACTGCGTGCACCGCCGCGACCAACGGCGAGGACGGCATCGACGCCAGCCTGGGCAGCACGGTGACCAACTGCGCCAGCCAGTACAACGCCCGCGACGGGATTCGTGTCGCTTCGTACTCGCTGGTGACCGGCAACAACTGCGAATCCAACGGACTCGGCGCCCAGGTAGGCGCGGGTGTGCATGGCACGGGCTCGAAGAACCGCATCGAGAACAACTCGTGCTTCAACGCCGACGTCGGCATCGACGTCGACAACGGCGGGAGCATCGTGATCCGCAACACCTGCGGCGGCAACACGGTCAACTGGACGCTTGCGACGGGCACCGTTTACGGGCCGATCGTCGACCGCTCGGGCATCGCCAGCCCGCCCGTGAGCGGCAACAGCGCCGCAAGCCAGTTGACGACCACCGATCCAAACGCCAACTTCACGCATTGAGGCCGGCTCGCGCGGTGGCTTGCTGAGGCATTTTGGCGAGCGTCACGCTGCCTATGGGCGGCTTAGACGCGCTCGCTGATCGCAGCCCGCATCAAATCGCTGCGCGACTTGAGCAGGTCGGAGCAGACGCGGAACATGGTTCCGTTCTCGACCAGATCCTGCATCAGCAGTTCGAGGCTGCGGTTGTTACGGTCGTGGAAGAGGATGCCGCCGTGGGGCTGCGTCGGGTTGAGCGTGAAACCGCCGCCGGCGGTGGTCCGGTCGGGCACGACTTCGTCGTTCCCTTCCATTGGCAGTTGGCCCAGGCCGCCAGAGTCGTTGCGTTTGTCGATCGCGCTCTGCAGCATCTGCTGGAAGCCGGGGACCGAAACGTCCTTCTGCACGAAGTTGGGCGTTGTGGCGTTAGCGATGTTGTGCAGAATCAGCTTCTGCCGCTGCGCGGCGAAACGGAACGCTGCTTCGAGCGCTGGCGCCGATCCCGAACTGGCGATATCACCGAACATGGATGATTGATCGAGGGAGTCTTCTATTCCCTCATCCCTAGTCCTTCGCTACTTGTCTTACAGCGATGCTTCAACCAGATTCTGGCTCTTCCACTTCTTGAGCTTCAAGCCGAGCGTGCGGACGCCGATGCCCAGGGCGATGGCGGTCTTCTGGCGGTGCCCGTTGTGTGACTTGAGGGCCGAGACGATGGCGCGGCGTTCGATGTCCTCGAGGAGCTCAGGCTCGGCGGGGACCACGACGGCCGAGGCGGGCTTGAGCTCGGCGATGCTGCCGGCGTAACTGCCGAAGTGACCGTTCGTTGTGCCGTTCGCGCTCGAGTGGCCGTTGCTGTAGCCGTTCGATGTCGCGTGCCCGTTGACATGCCCGTTCGCGTGCACGACCTCCGCGGCGGTGATCGCCTGGGCCTGGCCCGAGGCGGCCCAGCCCTGGCCGAGCCAGGGGCGGATGAGCTCGGGGCCGACGACGGCGTTGCCGCGGCTGAGGACGGCGGCTCGCTCGGCGATGTTCTGCAGCTCGCGGACGTTGCCGGGCCATGCGTAGGCCATGAGCACCGTGAGGGCTTCGTCGCTGAAGACGAGCGGGGCCTTGTTGCCCCCTTCACGGGCGGCGATCTGCTGCATGAAGTGCTGGACGAGGGCGGGGATGTCCTCGAGCCGGTCGCGGAGCGGCGGCAGGTGGACGGGGAGGACGTTGAGGCGGAAGAAGAGGTCCTGGCGGAATTCATTGCGGGCGACGGCCTTGGGCAGGTCGCGGTTGCTGGTGGCGATGACGCGGACATCGCAGCCGATGGCCGTGCTGGAGCCGACGCGCTCGAAGACGCGCTCCTGCAGCACGCGGAGGAGCTTGGCCTGCAGGCGGGCAGGGGTCTCGCTGATCTCATCGAGCAGGAGCGTGCCGCGGTCGGCGAGCTCGAAGCGGCCCTTGCGGAGCTTCTCAGCGCCGGTGAAGGCGCCCTTCTCGTGGCCGAAGAGCTCGCTCTCGAGGAGTGTGTCGCTCAGGGCGGCGCAGTTGACGCCGAGGAAAGCCTGCCCGTCGCGGGGGCTGAGCTCGTGGATGGCGCGGGCGACGACTTCCTTGCCGGTGCCGCTTTCGCCGCAGATCAGGACTGTGCCGGCGCTCTCGGCGACGGCGAGGACCTGCTCCTTGACGCGGCGGATGGCGGCCGAATCACCGACGAGGCGGTGGAGGCCGGCGAGGGCTGCTCCGCTGCTGCTCTTGGGAGCCTGGGTCGCGGCGGCGCCGTTGGTCTTCAGGATGGCGTTCTCGCGGAGGAGGCGGCCATGCTCGACGGCGCGCTTGACGGCGATGATCAGCTCGTCGCCCTCGAAGGGCTTGGTGACGTAGTCGAAGGCGCCGAGTTTCATGGCCTTGACGGCCGTCTCGACGGTGCCGAAGGCGGTCATGAGGATGACGGGGAGCTCGTCGTCGAGCTTGCGGACGGCGTCGATGAGGGCGATGCCATCCATGCCGGGCATCTTGAGGTCGGTGACGACGCAATCAGGACGCTGGCGGGCGATCGCGGCCAGCGCGGCCTCGCCGCCGTCGGCGGTTGAGACCTGCATGCCGGCCCGTGCGAGTGTCGCTCCGACGCTGTCGCGGAGCATTTCCTTGTCGTCCACCACAAGTACCGTCGCATGATTCATAAACGCCCTTCCTTAGGCAGCAACCCCGATCCGTGGCTGTTCCTTCCACGTGGGACGGGGTATCGGCAGGAACGGCCGGGAAGGGCCAGAATTGCGCGGCGATCGGGATTTGGCGTCGGGTGGACCGTCAGGTCTCGGGGCTCACGGGCGGAGGCGACCGGGGACTGTCCATACCAGGGCGACGACCAGGTAGCCGACCAGGGCGCAGGCGATCAGGACAGTGATCCACTTGGCGACGTGGGCGGGTCTGCGGTGCTGGAGGTGCAGGCGGGTGGAATCGGCCCGTTCGAAGATCATGCCTTCGAACACGAACATACCCAGGGCCGCGAGGAGTGCGAACGGCCAGTTGTTCCCCAGCATGAAGACCGCGGCTGTGACGACTGGGCCGAGCACGAAGATGTTCAAGAGGGTTGCGATCATCAGCCAGCGGCCGTGGCGATTTGTATCTGGGGAGAGCGACTTTGGGGTGGGGTGCCAGTCTTCGATGCGGCTGACGTAGCGGCACTCGGGGCAGACCCAGGCGACGCCGTCGCCGCGGACAGGGGTGCCGGAGAGGTCGTAGCCGCATTGCATGCAGAGGCCGGGCTTGGGGTTGGCACTGCCGATCGGATCAACCGTCCCGCACTCGGGACACCGCGGCTTGCCGTCAGCGTCGGTGGCGCTGGGGAGTGGGCATTGGCAAGTGGTGCAGCTTCGGGTGGTCATCGGTGGAGAAGGCTAGCGGTGTGCTTCGTGGTCTCGTATTCAGCACTCGGCGGCCCGGAGAAGGGCTCCGATCGCCGTGACGATCACTCCGTTGAGCGTGCCGCTGGCGAGCACGATGACGGCCATTTTCCAGGTAGTGACGAACTTCGCCGTCTCTGGTTCGTCGGCAATGCTGCGGACGAAGATCCACAGCCCTTGGCACAGCCAGATGAGCGAGGCGATGATCGTCCCCAACGCGAAGTTGCCCTGTGAGACCATGGTGGCGAGGAAGACGGCGCCGACATTGAGCGCGATGCAGCCGACGCAGTCCCATGGAATACGCGAGGCACGTCTTTGCGGAGTCAGTTCTTCTTCAACCCAGGAGCGGCCGCACTCGGGGCATTGGAACGCGCCGTCGATGCCTTGCGGCGTGCCGCGGAGGTCGTAGCTGCAGGCGGGGCACGGGCCTGACGCCTGTTCTTCGACCGTGCGTTGGTGGACGGGGTTGCTCATGTCCCACGTTCCTCGTCTTGCGAGGTCATCGTACCTGGACGATGACGAATGCCATGCCGTCTCCGGTGCTCTGGGTGACGTTCTCGAAGCGTGTGGAGAGGCCGGCCGCTTCGTATTTGGCGAGTTCGGCCGGGGTGAGAGCGAGGTAGGAGCGCGGAGGGGGCATCTCGCAGGCGGCGATGCGGCGAGAGAGCCACAGGGGGCGGAGGTGGATGCCGCGGGTTGCGGCTTCGGCCCTTGCGTAGTAGAGAAGTTCGGGCTTGGTGTTGATGACGTTTGAGGCCCAGATTTCGGCGTCGTGGTCGACGGCTTTGCCGACGAGGATGCCCGCGGGGCGCGTGCTGCGGGCGGCGCTCTTTGGTTCGAACCAGGCGTAGTTGGCGGCGACGCCGACAATGAGGACGCAGGCGAGTACGACGGGTGAGCCGAGGCACATGCGGCGGGCGAGGGTGCGGCGCGATGCCTCCAGATCACCTGATGCCCACGCTGACGCGACATAGCCCGCCAGTGGGGCGAGTGTGGCCATGGCGGGCAGGCCGTAGCGCGGGTTCCACATGCCGGCGGCCATAGAGACCGCCATGCCGAGCACGAACGACCATGCGAGAGCCGATGCGACGCGGCCGTGGGGGCCTTGATCGCGTACGCCGCGCCAAAGGCCGAAAGCGAGCCAGAGCGAAGCGGGGAGCATCATTACCGCGACGGAGGGGGCGAAGATGGCGACTTTGCCGAGGCGTTCGACGGACCAGAGGAAGCCGCTGAGGCTTTCGGTCTCTGCGGCCTCGCCGCTGATGCGGCTCCATGTGGCCGCGACGAGCGCGGCGGAGCAGGCGAGGGCGATGGCGATGGTGAGCCAGAGGCGCGGGGCGATGAGTGGGCGCCAGGATCGAGCGGCGATGCATGCCGCGGTGATGACGCCGCCGATCACGGGGAGTCCGGCGGGACCTTTGACGAGGAGGCAGGCGAAGAGTGCGAGGCCTGCGGTGAGGATCCATATTGCCGGAGCGGCGGCGCGAGGTGGGGTACCGGTCGCAGCGGCTCGCGGCTGTTGGAAGACGAGCAGGTCGATCAGCAGGAGGGCCGAGAGCTGAGTCGTGAAGCAGAGGAGGGCTTCGATCTCGGTGGTGCGGCCGATCGACCATGCGACGGGAAGGAGAGCTTGCGAGAGACCCGCGGCGAGGCCGGCGATGCTGCCGTGTCCTTTGGATCCGAACCAGCGACGTGCGAAGAGGAACGCGGTGACGGCCATGCCGGTGGCCGCGAGTGCGGAGACGGCGCGGGCGGACCACTCGCGCTCGCCGAAGATGAGCGTGCTGAGGGCGACGGCCCAGGGCATGCCGGGGGGCTTGCGGAGGTACGAGGCTTCGAAGAGGCGTGTGGGGACCCACTCGCCGGTCTGGGCGATGGTCCAGCCGGGGATGGCGCGGTGGCCTTCGCTGGAGCGGAGGCCGGGGCCGCCGAGGCCGGGCCAGTAGACGGCGGCGCAGACGGCCAGCACGATCGGCAGGTGCCAGCGCGTGGCGCGGGCGACGGCCGCGACGAGTCGGTCGAGAGCGTTACTCACGTCCACCCACCGCCATGCCGGGGACCGAGGCGGGCGTTGTGGCGCTCGCCGGCGGTACGTTGGGGATGAGCGTGTTGTTGTTGACCGCGTCGGCGATGGCGTCGCGCCACTTGTTCACGTATGGGAGGAACGCGGTGTTCTTTGCCGGGTCGTGCTTCCAGTTTTTCGCTTCGGCATAGGCGCCCTCGACGGAGACGCCCTCGAAGATGGTGCGGTAGAGCATGACGGCGACGCCGGTTCGCTGTGCGCCCGCGGAGCAGTGGACGAGCACCGGTTGACTCGCGGGATCGTGCATGATCTTGAGAGCCTGCACATACGCGTTTGGATTGCCGGTGCCGTCGCCGTAGAGACGCAGGACGACGCGCTTCATGCCCAGGCGTGCGGCGGTGTCGGCCTCGGTCTTGTCGGCGGCGGCGCCGTCGTCGGCTGCGCCAAAGTCGATGATGGTTTTGATGCCGTAGTCGTCGTGGAGCTTGGTGAGCGTCGGCTCTGTGAGGCGGCCCGAGCGGTACACCTTGCCCGAGGTGACGATGCCGAAGTTGCGGACGACGAAGCGGTCCTTGAGGCCGTTGTTCCAGGCGACGCCGGCGCCGATGAGGACGACGAGCAGGGCGATGAGGACGACGACCCGGCGGGGGATTGCGCCGCGGGATGAAGGGGTTCGCAGTGTCAAGAGCAAACGGTAGACACCAGAAAATGCACCCTCATCCGCCTCCGCTCAAAGCAGCGGAGGCACCTTCTCCCGCAGAGCCGGGAGAAGGAGGCGTTGCTTTGAGCGTTTCCTTCAGTCTTGGTTCCGCTTCTTCATCTCGTCGCTGAGCGGGGCCGAGGCGGGGACGCCGAGGTACGTCAAGCTGCGCTCGAGGGCGCGGCGGACGACAGGACCGGCGACGCTGGCGCCGCGGTGTTCCTTCTTGCGGACAAGGTCGGGACCCGGGTCGTCGATGACGACGATCATCACGAGCTTGGGGCTTTCGACGGGGCCGCCGGCGACGAAGCTGGCGTTGTACTGCGGGAAGTAGCCGTCACCCCCCTTGGGGAGTTTGGGGCGGTTGCCGTTCTCGTCCATCGGTGCGCGGCCGACGGGCGCCTGGGCAGTACCGGACTTGCCGTAGAGCTCGTACTTCCACTCTTTCTCGCCCTTGGTGGCGAGCTTGCGGTCGAGCGAGGCGGTGACACCGCGGAGGGTCTCGCGGGTGATGTCGGCGGTCCAGCGCGGGAGGACGCGCTTGGCGAGGCCGTCTTCTTCCGACTCGCCGATCTGCGCGAGGAAGCGGGCGGCGGGAAGGACCCCGTTCTCATCACCGGGGCGCGAGAGGGCGCAGAAGGCGCGGGCGACCTGCACGGGCGTGACACTCACCTGGTAGCCGTAGGAGCAGGAGGTCTGCGTCCAGTTGGTCCATTGGGCGAGCGGGGTGACGATGCCGGCCGTTTCGCCGGGGAGACCGGTGTGCGGCTTTGTGCCGAAGCCGAACTTTCTGATGGCGTCGTAATGCTCCTCGAAGCTCATGCGGGCGCAGCCGAGGGTCATGCCGATGTTCGAGGAGTTGACGAGCACTTCCTGCCAGGTCTGCGTCGCCTTGCCGTGCACGTCCTTCACCCACCGCTTGCCGTAGGGGACCTTGTACGTGCCGCCGAACGTGTTGATCACCTCGGTCGGTTTGTGCGCTGAAGCTCAGTGACCGCGGCCCACATGAAGGCCTTGAACGTCGAGCCGGGCTCGTAGACATCTTCGACGCAGCGGTTGCGGCCGAGCGCCGGATTGGCGACGCGGGCTTTGTCTTCTGGGATGATGCGCCAGCGCTGGCCGGGGACGGGGGGCTCGTCCTTTTGAGCGGGGTCTTCCAGTCGTAGTCGCGGAGGCCGGGAATGTCGCGGATGATGTCGACCATCGCGAGGATCTCGCCGGACATCGGGTCCATGATGACCGTGCGCCCGCCGACGGCATCCGCCTCGACGACGCCTCGCTCAAGCTCTTCCTCGGCGATGCGCTGGATCTCAAGGTCGATTGAGAGGGCGGTGTCGGTGCCGCGGACGGGCGGCTTGTACGCGCCGGGCTCGACCCAGAGAGGGCGGCCCTTGACGTCGGCGGTGTAGGTGAAGGAGCCGCCGGTGGGCTTGAGGCCCTTGTCGAGCAGCTTCTCGCTTCCCATCAGGCCGACGTCGCCGAAGCCGACTTTGCCGACCAGAGAAGCGGCGTCGTCGGCGCTCATCTCGCGGACCTGGCGCGTCTCGAGCCGGACACCGGGGATCTTCGCGGCCTTGAGGATCTCGACCTTGGAGTCGTCGAGCAGGCCGCCGACGGGGATGTAGCGTGAGAGGGCGGGCTTGGCCGTCTCGTCATCGTCGCTGCCGCTTTCGCCGCCGGTGATGGGGGAGGTGGCGGTGTGGGCGTCCTTGGCGTCGGCGACCGCTGCCGCTGCAGCCGGGTGCTCCGCGGCCTTTGCGGCTGCCTTCTGCTTCTCTTCGTACGCGGCCTTCTTGTCGGCGTTCTCGGCCATGCGAGCGAGAATGCGCGGGCCGATCTCCTCGGCCTTCACACCCAGGGCGGCGGCGAGCTTGACGATTGCTTCGTCGGGGTTCTTGGGAGGGAACGCCTCGGGGTCGACGATGGCGTAGGAGCCGAAGCGCGACGCTGCGAGCACGCGCCCGCGCCGGTCGGTGATGTCGCCGCGCCGTGCGGGCTCACGCATGGTGACCTGACGGTCGCTGATCAGGGCGGCGAGCTTGGGGCTGGGCTTGAGCTGGAGCTGCGCAACGCGCCCGGCCATGACCGCCAGCAGCGACGTGACGCCCACGCCCAGCGCGACGCCGATCATGTTCACTCGACCACTGGAGTCGCCCATCTGCGAGGTGAGCGACTTCATCCATCCGCCCGGCTTCCGTGCCATCTGAGCTACTCCGTCTCAGCGAAAACCCCCTGCGTGTGCAGGGGGCAAGGGTTCAATTCTCGCGGTGTGCGTCCGGCGTTCCATCGCCGATCGGTTCAGGGCCTGTTCACACCGCCGCCGTACGCGCCGTCGTCAACTGTCGCCACGTTCGTTCCGCGCCCCCGCTCTCCGCCGTGCGCATACGCCGGACGGCCGTCGTTGGGCAGGGTGCCCGGACGGGCCGGCGACGTCTCGATCGGGCGGAGCGTGCCGAGCTTCGACGCGACTTCCTCGATCCGCTTGGGCTCGAGGTTCGCGACGATCTCGGTGCGGAGCTTGGCCAGGCCGCGGTCGGCCTCCATGATCCGCACGTTCACCATGGCCATCTGGTGCACGGCCTCGATGCGCTGCTGGCGCAGGGCGAGGAGGGTGCAAGCAACGGCTCCCATCGAGATGATCAGCACGCAGAGCTTTGGGAACACAGGTGGCTCACGAAGGGAAGTGAAAGGGGGTGCGGTCAGCTCCGGTGAGCAAACTCACCGGAGCACACAGGGGCGTGTCTTCACTTCGAGGCGGGAATCTTGATCGTCATCCCGGGGCGGAGGCTGTTCTCATCAAGGTGCGGATTCGCCGCAACGAGCATTTCCCAACGCTTCGCGGACCCAAGCTCCTTCGAGGCGATGGTCGAGAGCGTGTCGCCCTTCTTGATCGTGTAGGTTCGCGGACCGCCCTTGTTAGTGGCGACGGTCTTCTCGGCCGTGGGGTTCGTCTTATCAGTCTTGGACTTATCGGAGGCCTTGGTCTTGGTGTTGTCGGTGGCCGCGATGTCGCTACGGCCGGTGTTGCCGGAGGCGAGGACGGCGGCTCCGAGCAGAACGTCCTTGGGCGGGACGCGGAGGGTCACGCCCTCGCGGACAGAGCCGTTGGCCGAGAGACGCTTGGCGTTGTAGGTGCCCAGCTGCTTGGAGAGGTTCTTGTCGCCGTAGTACTTCTGGGCGATGGTCGCGAGGGTTTCGCCCTTGAGGACCGGGTGCATCTTCTCAACGCCGGTAGAGACGGGCGTCGCCGTGGTGATCTCGTGCTCCGTGGTGGTACCGGCCCCGGCGCCGTTGCCGCCGCCGAGCGTGTTGGTCGGGTGGGTGCCGGGGATCTCGCCCGTCAGGTTCGTGCCGGTGCGGTCGATGCCCGCGGCCGGGATGAACTGGTTGGCGTTGGCCGTGTTGGCCGTGCCGGCGGTCGAGCCGCCGTTGTTGACGGGGGTGCCGGTGCTGGTCAGTTCAACGGGCTGGATCGGCGTGGTCGTGGTGTTGCCGGGCGTTGCGCCAAGGCCGTTGCCGGCCGGAGTCAGCGGGGCCGACGGGGTGCCGACGGGCGTCGAGGTGATGGGGTCGACCTTGGGGCCGCTGGTCAGCGGGCCGGCGGCGGTGCTGGTGCCAAGATCCGTAGTGGCGGCGGTGGCGTTGCGGGCCTTGCCGAAGTGCTCGCCGACAAGAACGGTCACAACGACGATCGCCACGAAGCCGATGAGCAGCGCGAGCTTGGTTTCCCGGTTCACGATGAAGCCTTCCTTGACTTTGGGTTCCGCCCCGGCCTCGACCTCAACGCTTTCCTTCAGCGCGGCAGGCTTTGGCTCAACGACGGCGGCAGCGTCCATGCCGCTCGGTATCGGACGTTGAGGCGTTTGCGGACCACCTTTGGCGACCGACGAACACCCCCATCGTCGCACGCACAACGTGCGCTTTCAAGGCTTGAGAAGACGGATGGCCCGCATCTTGGCTGAACGCGCCCGCGGGTTGGCCCGTACTTCTTCATCGCCGGGCGCGAGCGGCTTGCCTTTGGGCGTCCCTTCGAGGGCTAGACCCTGCTCGACCAGGCGGGCGAAGGCTTGCTTGACGGGCCGGTCCTCGAGCGAGTGGAAGGTGAGCACGCACAGGACCGCGCCAGGCGCGAGCCATGAGGGTTTTCCCGAGCGGAGGGCGCGGGCACCCTTTTCCACAGCGTCCAACAGGCCCATCAGGCTGCCGATTTCATCGTTTACCGCGATTCGGAGCGCCTGGAACGTCTTGGTTGCAGGGTCGATGCCCGTCACCTCGCGCGGCGGGACCTTCCCGCGGAGGGAGAGGCGGACGACTTCGGCGAGCTGGCCGGTGGTTGAGAGCGGACCCCGCTTGCGGGCGTCGACGATCCCTCGGGCAACGGCCCGGGAATGGCGTTCCTCACCCCACTCAAAGAAGATCTGCGCCAAGTCGGCCTCGGGGAGCGAGGCAACGAGCTCGGCGGCGGTTGCGCGGCCGGTGCGGGTGTCAAACCGCATGTCGAGCGGGCCGTCACGCAGGAAAGAGAGGCCGCGCTGCGGGTCGTCGACCTGCGGCGAGGCGAACCCCAGGTCGGCGAGAACCAGATCGGCTGAGAGCTGTTGGCTTTCCATCCACCGCGGAAGTGCGGCAAAGCTCCCGTGGTGCCCGTGAACGCTCACGGCCGGCGACGCTTCCTTCACCCGTGCTGACGCGTGCTCGAGGTTGCCTGCGTCCAGGTCGTTCAGCACCACGGTCGAACCCGCCGGTAACTGACGTGCGACGGCGGCGGCGTGGCCTCCAAGACCGGCGGTGCAGTCGGTGTAGGTCGATGGTGCGGTGCGTTCTTGCGGCGCCAGCGCCGCGAGGACTTCCACGAGCATCACGGGGATGTGTTCTTCGTTGCGCAACCGGCGAGGATAAGGATGAGAGCACCGAGGGTCACCTGCGTCCTGTCAAGCACCTCGGCTATTCCGAACACGTCCCTATCCGCATCTGAGAACCGCATGGGGCGGCTTTTATCCGGCATTCAGCAGGCCGCTGGGTTCTGCCGGGCAGGATTGCGGCATGAACGCAACGCACCACAACCCGTTCACGTCCATTCCCCCTCTGGCCCTGCGAATCGGCATGGGTGCCGCCGCAGCTGGCTCGCTGCTGTTCTTTATGGCGGCGGCCGCGACGCTCGGTGGCTGTGCGTCCGACGACCAGGTCGGCCACACCAAGACCGTCGAGAAGCGCGTGGTCGACACGCCGACGGAGAAGGTGACGACCACCGAGACGAAGGAAAAAGACACCCACTACGTCCGGTGATTCACCGAGCTGAATCGCACCCCGACAACGCACCCAAGAAAGGACGCACCATGACCACTCAACGTACCAGCCACACCGCCGCCGCCCTGCTCGCCTTGTTCGCCTTCGGCACCCTCCTGCCGATCCTGGGCGGCTGCGATAAGGACACGTCGGTCAGCAAGCAGACCACGACCCGCACCACCAGCACGCCCGATGGCGTGAAGAAGACCACCGAGACTACGGAAAAGAAGGTCGAGGTCGAGCACAAGAATCCGAACTGACAACGGGCCCGAATGTGCCGGTATTGAGGGCATCTACACTGTCCTCAGGAGTCCGGTCACATGAGGCACGCACCCACCCTTTGTCTGTTCTGCCTGGCGGCGACCATGCTTACCGCGTGCGCCACCAGTTCAACGCCGCCGGACGCTTCGGCCACAACCGATGCCCCGGCGGTTCTGTTTTCGAGCCTCGCGGGCGGCGAGCGGTCGGCGCCCGCGTTGGTCGGCGCAGAGATGATGTTCGGCAACTGGCGCTCGCAGATCATCAGGCGTGCGCAAGCCGGGAAGCAGGGCCCGCCGTACGTGTACGAGGGAGGCCAGTTCTTTGACGCTGACAAGAACGAAATCAGGCCCAAGCTCGATCTCACCCTTTCTGAAGACGGCACCTACTGCCTCATCACCAACTACGGCCCGCAGACCAACGCACGCACCTTTGTGGTCGGCACGTGGACGTGGAACGGCAGCCGCGTCTCGCTCACCCAGGAGGGTGAGGTGACGTGGGAGTTCCTCTACCGCGGCGGCAAGCTGATGGCCGACAAGCGTGAGGACAACAGCTCCGTCATCCTCGCGCGTTGATGCGCCGCCTACTTCACCGCCGTGACCGACTCGACCTCGACACTTCCTGCATCGCAGCACTCGGCCGGTGACGGCCGCGCAGCGGAGATGCTCTGCGACCTCGCGGTAGCGCTTGGTCAGGCGGGTACGCCGGCGCATCGGCTGGAGGATGCGCTCACCCGCGTCGCGATGCATTTGGGCGTGAAGGCGTCGTTCTTCGCGATGCCGACGGCGGTATTCGCGTCGTTCGAGCCCGGGGCGCAGCCCGGCGAGCAGACACGGGGCGTGACACCGCACACGCGGCTAATTCGGCTCCACTCGGCGGAAACGAACCTCGCGCGGCTGACGGACCTCGACCAACTTCTGCACGATCTGGTGTCCGGGCGCGTCGATGCGGAGCAGGCGTCGCGCCGACTTACCGAGCTGCGTGCTGAGCCCGCGCGGTATGGGCGGCCGCTGACGATGGCGTGCTTCGCGCTCGTCGGAGCGTGCGCCGCAAGGTTCTTCGGTGCAGGGACGCACGAGATCGTCGCCGCGAGTGTGGCGGGTTTGGCAGTTGGGGCCACAGTGCTGTACGCCGGCAGGCGTTTCGCACCAGTCGCCGAATTTGTCGCGGGCCTGATCGCGGCCGTGGTCGCCGTGGTGGCGGCCGACCGTTTCGCGCCGTGCGCCGTTCGCCCGGTGCTGCTGGCGGGGTTGATCGTGCTGATCCCCGGCCTGACGCTGACGCTGGCGGTGACCGAGCTGGCGACGCGCAACTTGGTCGCGGGTACGGCCCGGTTGATGGGAGCGCTCACGACGTTCATCGCGATCGGCTTCGGCGTCGCGATCGGCCAGCAGATCACCGGCCGTGCGCTGGGGCTTGATCCGGCTGCTCCCGCGACCGCATCGTCCGCGCTGCCCGACTGGACGCTGCCGGCGTCGCTGCTGCTTGTGCCCTTCCCGTTCGCGGTGCTGTTCAAGGCCCGGCGGCGCGACATCCCGGCGATCGCGGCATCGGCGTTCACCGCGTACTACGGCGCGCTGCTGGGCGCACGCCTGGTCGGCCCGGAACTCGGCGTCTGCGTCGCAGCGATGCTGGTGGGGCTCGCCGCGAACGTTTACGCGCGGCTCACACGCAGGCCCGCCGCGGTGCCGCTCCTTCCGGGCATCCTGCTGCTCGTCCCGGGGAGCATCGGGTTCGAGAGTGTTCGGTCATTCGTCGCTCACGATGCGCTCGCGGGTGTATCGACGGCGTTCAACATGCTGTTCGTAGCGATTGCGATCGTGGCGGGGCTGCTGATCGCCAACGCGTCGGCGCCGTCGAAACGGTCACTCTGATCCGGCGTGTTCATGATGGCGGACTCGGCCAACGATCTGGTATGACCGCTGCACCCACCGTTCGCCTCCTCACCCCAGCCGACGCGCACGCATACACCAACATCCGGCGCGAGATGCTCGCCGACTCCCCCTGGGCGTTCTCACGCACGCCCAGTGACGATCCCGGCTGCAACCCCGAGGGACTCGCCGAGAGCCTCTCAAAGACGTCCGGCTTTGCGATCGCCGCTGGCGTCGACGCTGCCGGCCGGCTAGTGGGGGTGGCGGGCGTCTCACGCAACGATTCGCCGAAGCTCTCACACCGCGCGATCTTGTGGGGCGTGTACGTCAGCCCGACATATCGTGGTCGCGGTCTTTCGCGCGAGGTCGTGTCCGCGGCGGTCGATGCGGCATTCAGTTGGCCCATGGATGGGAGCGGCGAGCCGTTCAGCATCGTCAATCTCAGCGTGTCGGAGTTCGCGACGACCGCACGGGCGCTCTATCAGTCACTTGGGTTTGTCGCCTGGGGCACGCAGCCTGATGCGCTCCGCACCGGCGGACGCAGCTACGCCGAAACGCACATGCAGATCACTCGCGCTGCGTGGGTAAGCCGGGCCTGATCTTGTTTGTTCTCAAATGCCAGACACGAGGAACACAGCGATCGCCGCCCTCAACCGCCCTCTCGGCAACACCTCGCCTTTCCCACACGAGACCCTTACCATCGGCCAGCATGCTCACACCCGCGTTCTCGACTGTTGCCTGCCGTGAATGGACTCTCGACCGCGTCGCCCTGGCCGCTCAGCGGCTGGGCTTCGGAGCTGTCGAGCTCCGCACATTCGGCGTCGACTCCCGCGCTTTCGCCTGCGATCCGGCCATGACCGACGCCGCGAAGGTCCGCCGTCTGTTCGCCGATGCCGGCGTCTCAGTCTGCTCGCTGGCGACGGGCGTCTCGTTTGACGAGGTCGTCAAGCCGCAGCTTCTTGGGTACGTGTTCGGCGACCAGGAGGTGGGGGTTCGGGCCGGTCGGCGCGCCGTCGATCTGGCCGCGTCGATCGAGTGCCCCATGGTCCGCATGTTCGGCTTCCGCCTGCAGCCGCGTGAGAACGAGGGCAAGCGCCGGTTCGCGGGCGTCGCCCGCGTGGTGGCGCGCCTGGCGAAGGTTGTCGAGCACGCCTCCAAGACCGGTGTGAAGGTAGCGTTCGAGAACGGCGGCTCGTTCGGCACCAGCGCCCAGATGCTCGAGGTCATCGACGAGATCCGCTCGCCGCTGCTGGTTGCAAGCTACAACGTCGCTGCGGCTCAGGCCGCGGGCGAGCGTCCGGTCGAAGGTGTTGCACGCCTGGCCGCGGCGGGCTCGCTCGGCATGCTGCGCGTCAAGGATGTTCATCACGGTCGCCCCGTGGTGCTGGGGACGGGCGAGGTGGCCGTGCGCGACGCCGTGACCGCGGCCGCGAAGGTCGTGACCGGCGGCGCGCAATTCCGGTGATCTTCGAGTGGGATCGGGCGTGGCTGCCGGACATCGGCGACCCCGACTTTGCACTCGACCACGCCTCGCGGACATTGTGGCAGTGGATGGGCGCCAATGCGCCGGCGAACGGGGCGAAGTCGCCGATCGTCGCGAGCGCGTATTGAAGTGAAGGAAGAGGGGGTAGGGAATAGGGAATAGAAGAAGGCGCGATCGCAGCCGCGGCTGTCGGTGCGGGCTTTGATTGTCTGGTCCGTTGCTCCCTCCGCTTCCCACATGCCCCCTCGTGCGCCAAATCCGACTCCGTTTGCCGGCCCGCCGCGTGATCTGTCCGGCGCGGCGTTGACGCGCTGGGTGATCGATGCGTGCACGGGAGCGGAGCCGCGCGGGCTGGGCTTCACCACAGCGGGCGTGTCCACGGCGGAGGGACCACCCCCGAAAGACGTTGCCGTGCTTGAGGCATGGCTCAGGGAAGGTCGCCACGGCGACATGGCGTACCTCGCCGACCAGTTCGCCGAGCGGCTGGACCCGCAGCGCGTACTGCCCGGCGCGGAGCGTGGTGATGGTCGCCGATCGGTATCACCCTCGTGACGGCGGGCGCGACTCGCTCGCAGAGTCAGAGCATGACGGCACGCCGCGCGGCGTCGTCGCGAGGTACGCGCGCGGCGCGACTACCACGGCGCGATCAAGCGTCGTCTGCACAAGTTGGCGGACGCGATGCGGCTCGCCTTTCCCGGCGCGGAGTTCCGGTCGTTTGCGGACACCGCGCCTGTGCTCGAGCGGCGCTTCGCCCAACAGGCGGGGCTCGGCTGGCTCGCCAAGAACGCGATGCTCATCCACCCGCGCCACGGGTCATACCTGCTGCTGGGTGGGATGCTCACCACGCTCGACCTCCCGACACCGCCGACGAACGAGCAACCGCTGCAAACCGACGCGTGCGGCACCTGCACGCGCTGCATCGACGCGTGCCCGACGGAGGCCATCGCGCGTCAGCCGCTCGAGGGTCCGGGCACGGCACGCATCGACGCGTCGCGCTGCATCAGCTACCTGACGATCGAGCACCGCGGCCAGATCGCGCCCGAGCTTTCGCCGAAGCTCGGCGACCGCGTGTTCGGCTGCGATATCTGCCAGGAGGTCTGCCCGCACAATTCGCCGCGCTCCGGGCAACCCGATGCGCCGGTGCGCAACGACTACACGCCGCAGCGTGCAACGCTCCCGCTGCTTGAAATGGTGAAATGGCAGGAGGCCGACCGGTCGAGCCTGACGGCGAGCGCCATGAAGCGAGCGTCGGTCGAGATGCTCAGACGCAATGCCGCGGCGATCCTGAGCAACGGCAGCGAGCACGCGTGACAAGCCCTGTGCGGAAGCACAGGGAAGAAACGTCAGTTGGCGCGGTGCACGAGATCAGCCGCTGATACGCGAACGCCTTCGCACACCCTCCCTGTGCTTCCGCACAGGGCTCGTAAAAAGGCCCCGGGCAACGCCCAGGGCCTTGATCTCGCGTCTAGATATTCGCGACTCGCGACTTCTTCCCGCCTTACGGGCACCCGGCGAAGAAGTAGCTGATGAATGCGATGAAGTCGTTGTTGTTCCACTGGCCGTCGTGCCCGGGGACGCCGCCGGCGACGCCCATGTCGGCGATGGGGTCCTGAGCGAAGAAGTAGCTGATGAAGGCGATGAAGTCGTTGTTGTCCAGGTGCATGTCGTGCCCCGGGACGCCGCCCGTGGTGCCGATGTCGGCCGGGCCGCACTGAGTGGGGGCCGAAGTGGTCAGGGTGACGAACTGGTTGCCGCTCAGAGCGCTGAAGTCGATCGTGCGCGGATCACCAAGGTCGGCCGCCTGGCCGCCCGAGAGGGGCAGGCCGCCGATCACCTGGTTGCCGGCGTAGTTGTACTCGCGGCCGGTGAGCGTCGGGCCCGTCTGCGTGATGAACCCCGCGACGCGGATCGGCGTAACGCCGTCCCATCCTCCGTCGCACAATTCGTTCAGGTTGATCTCGATCTCAGCGCCCGAGACGACGGCTGCTGCGCCCGAAGCATCAGTCGGCGTCACGCCTGCCACGTTCGAGTTATCGATTGCGACGCGGATCATGAACGGGAGGGGCTGCTGCCCCATTGACGCCTGCTGAGCGGCGACGCGCGGGCCGTAGTTGCAGTAGATGTGCGACGCGCTCGCCCACGCGTTGAATTCCGGACCGTCGAAGTCCATCGGGAAGTTGCCCGGATGCTTGCGCCCGCCGTCGTACGAGCCGTAGTCCTGTGCACGGTTGTTGAAGTCGAGACGCTCTCCGGTGGTGCGAAGGACGGCGGAGTTGGCGTATGCCTCCTGGAAGGGGTTGGAGAGGCCGCGCGGGCCGTTGGAGCAGGACAGCCAGTAGTCGGCTTCGAACCCGTTGTCGAACTTCACGCCGTTGGCGGGCACGTTCTCGCCGAGATCGTTGGTCGTCAGCGTGTCGGCGCCCATGCGGTTGAGGCCGTTGTAGTCGATATCGACGTTGCCGTTGTAGAGCAATGCACCTTGCGTGTCGCCGCGAAGGCGGTTCTGGCCGCCCGGCTGGCAGTCGAAGAAGAGGTTGAGCTTGGCGAAGTTGGTGTCGATGTTGCCCGCAACGAGCAGATAGAGCTTGCCGTTCTCGATCTTGGAGTAGATGGCGTCGATTTCGTCGCCGTACGCGTAGTCCTGGTGCGGAGCGCGGAAGTCGCCGCCGACGATGCCGCCGACGACGCCCGCGAGGTTGCTGTTGTCGAACCCGACGCGGATGGCCGGCGCGCCGGCGTCGCCCTCGATGAGTGCGCCGCCGTTGTAGCCGGCGACGCTGGGGACGACTGTGTTGCCGCAGTAGACGTTCGCCGACGGGGCGCCGGTATTCATCACGGCGTAGTCGACGTACACGCGATACTGGTCGTTGGCGGGCGGAGTGCCGTCGGGCTGCTGGGTGCGGTTGGCGTTGACGGAGATGAAGTAGTCGGGCTCGAAGCCCGCGTCGAACGTCAGGCCGTTATTGGAGAGGTCGTCTCCGAACCCGCCCAGGGGGCCCGTCGCGTTGAGCACGCGGTTCTGGCCTCCGGCCACGGTGTCGAAGAAGAAGTTCAGCCGGTTGCCGTTGGCCTCGAGGTTGCCCGGAACCATGATGTACAGCGTGTTGGACGCGTCATGCCGGCGGATGTGCAGCGAGTCGATCTCCGAGCCCTCGGGCCCGAAGCCGTTCGCGAAGACGAGCTGGCCGTGCCCGGCGTCGCCGTAGCCGGTCGAGTTGCTCTGCAGGCGGCTGCCCGAGGCGGCGCCGTACGAATCGCCCGCGGAGATGCGCGTGCCGTCGATCGTTTGCGCCGTCGCGACCGTGCTGACGGTGGCGAACGTCAGAAAGTTGTCACCCGCGATCGAGGTGAAGTTGACCGTGCGCGAGTACCCCAGGTTCGTGGTGTTGAGCACAAGACCCGGCAGCATCTGGTTCGACATGTTGTCGCCGCCGCTGTTGCTGACGACGACCATCATCTTGATGGCGGGGAAGGGGTTGCCGGTGCCGAACGGCGCGTTGGGGATGCCCAGCGCGCTGTAGGGGATCGCGATCTCGACGCCGGTGTTGACCGTCGACGGGTCGCCGACGCTCGCCGAACCCTGCTCGCCCGCGCCTGCCACGTTGTCGCCGAACGACACGGTCGTCGAGCACGGCACCGTCTGCACCCACTTGGGCGCACCGTAGTTGTCGCCCGCGGTGACCCGACCGTCCATCGTGACGTCGGCCGTGGTCATGGTGCCGGCAACGGCGACGGTGGCGCAGGCGAGCAGCGCGGTCTTGCGATCGAGCATCGTTGATCCTCTCACTGAACAGGAAGGGTTGGACGGTTCAACAGGGGCGCGTCAGCGCGGCCAACAACGGCACCGCGGCGGCAGCACACCGATCGTGGAAACTACACCACGAACTTCCCCCCGCCAAGTGAAAGACCTAGGCCGACGACCGAAAACAGTAAAGGTTTTCTGCAAGCGATTACATACAGTCCCAACTCACGTGTCAAAGGCCGCCGCGAATCGGGAATAGGTCATCTGCAAAATAGGGTAATGTATGGTATTGGAATCCGCCACGGATGGATCTTGCTCGGATCCCGGTTGCCGGAGGATCAGAACACAGGGATACTGCGTAGAGGCTAGACTTTTCGTGAGGGTTCCCGATCAGGTGGAGCCCGCAGGTCGACTGAAGGCGACAGTGCCGCGGGGCGTTCTGCCGGCGGCTGGAGAACATGCCATGATCGGTTGTGGAGCGCATCGCGGCGACGGAGTCCCGGCCCGCGTCAAAATGAATGCGTTTACGTTGATCGAGCTGCTGGTGGTCATCGCGATCATCGCGCTGCTGGTGGGCATCCTTCTGCCGGCGCTCACCAAGGCGCGCACGGCGGCGCGGACGAGCGTCTCACTCAGCAACGTGCGTCAGATGGGCTTGGCGTTCACGCAGTACTCGATCGATCAGAAGGGGTGGTACCCCTTGCTTCCGTTCACCCAGAACGCGGCGAACGCGTTCCGCGGCGACACGGGGTTCCTGGACTTTCAGTACAACTGGGGCGGCGTGGCGGGCATGTTCAGCCTCTTCCAGGCCGACCAGAACGCGCCCGATGCCGACCCGATCCGCGGCTGGCGTGCGACTGCGTCGTACGACCTTTACGATCCCGGTTACAAGTACGACAACGTCGCCAACGGCGAGGTGATCCGCGTTCCGATCATGGAGTCGTACATGTCGGGCAACTATGGGGCGCTCTACAGCCCCAACGACCGCGAGGACCGGTACTACGGACCTGCTGCGGCGCCCGGCCAGGCGTATGCGTCGGGTGTCTCGCGCGTGCCGACGCAGCCCGCAACGATCTTCGACTGCAAGCGCGTGAATATCTCGTACATGTACATCGCAGGGTTCCGCGAGGGTGAAGCGAAGATCGTCAAGCCCGCGCCGATGTGGGGTGACGACACCAACGGTTCGGACATCTCGACCAACGCCTTCTACGGCGGCGGCTCGGTGGATCTGAACGACCCCAACGCGCAAACGCCGAATTCAATTGCCGCGGGCGGCCGCCCCGGGTACTACGCGAAGGTCGACAACCAGGGCGCCGACGGCGGCGTGTGGGTGTTCACCGACGGGCACGGCGACTTTGTGACCGGCTCGATCCAGAAGCAGTTCTTCGAGATGCCGGCTTCCTCGAACAACTTCCACGCCAATCCCCAGTCGGTGAACTGCCTCTACAACGACCCCAATACGGCTCGCTCACGCAAGCTGCAGACCCTCGACTGAGCGAGACGCAGGCATTGAGACATGAGACAAAGGCCCCGGTTTCCGGGGCCTTTTTGTTGTTTGCGAGAGTGTGATTGGCGTGAGCTGTTCAGCGCCTGCGACGGAGCGCAGCCGTCGCGGCGAGACCGGCGAGAGTCGCCGCGCCGGGAGTCGGGGTGAGCGTGAAGTCGAACTGATACTGCGTGCCCGCGGCGCCAAGCTGCTGGAAGAGCATGCTGTAGGTGCCCGGACCGAGCGGCGAGGTGAAGCCGGTTGCGCCCGCGGCGAGCACCGGATCGGCCATGATGGGGAGCATGTTGGCGCCGATCAGGTTTGTCGGCGGCAGCGCACCGTTGACCGCGCCGGTCCCAAAGTGGGCGTAGCCGGCGTACGAGCCCGCGGCGAACGGGCTGCCGGCGAAGGTCGCGCCGGATTGGAAGCCCATGAATCCCTGCGCATCGGTCGACGCATACGAAACGAGCGTGATCGAGGTCAGCTGCGCTCCCGCGGGAACCGTGAAGGTGATCCAGTCCTGGTTCTCCGCACCGCCGACAACGCCGATGATCGACGCTGTGCCGCCGACGGTGAGCGTGACGGGCGTAGGAGCCGCGGCGCTGTTTGAAAGGTCGCCCGAGATCGACTCGTTGTAGCCGTCGGCAAACGCCGCGGGCGCGAGCATGAGGGCGACTACGGGCGCAATGGAACGACGGCCGAGAATGTTCGGCATGCTCTGTCTCCTGATCCCCGGAAAGGCGAGGCTTACACACATACCGCAGGTGGCGTCACGTGCGGCGATCCGTCTTCCGATGTCGGCGACGCTCGCAATCTTGCACGCGTTCGCGAAAACGCTGCTTCGGCGCAACGGCTCAACTGAGCAAATCACGGATGCCGGCCGGGTGGAGTCGGCTCCGGCGATTTGCCCAGCCTCCTCCGCGCGATTCGCGACAGGGCCGCGCTGATCGGGTAGACGAGCAGAATTGCACACACCGGAGCGACGACCGCGCCGGCCTGAACCCGGACCGAGTAGCGAGTGCCGGGCGCTCGGGCGATGTCGTCGGCGGTCAGCACATCGTCGATGACAATGGATGGATCCCGGCCGATCGCACCAGTGACTTCGTCGCGGCGTGGCGGCTGCGGGAACCACAAGAGTGTGTCGCGCGTCAGGAGCAGAAGCGGCGAGTTGCGGACGGTCCGAGTGAGCTTCGCTTCCGCGCCGCCGTTCCCGTAGTCGTACGAGCCGAAGAGCACTCCCTTTCCATCTCGGGCGAAGTCCCGGATGTGAAGCTCTGAACGCGAAGAAAGCAGCGGCAGCGCGAACGCGGCCCAGAGCACCGCGGTGAGCGCACCCCAACGGAAAAGAAACTGACCGACCGTGAGGTTCGGGGAAGCAAGCGAACCCGTGGCATCAGCGGAGCTGTGTGAATCGTGATTGATGGTGCGGCCGCGCCAGAAGAAGCCACGCGCCGCACAGCAAAGCACCAGCGCCGGCGGCCAGAGCGCGAACCAGCGGAAGGTCTGGAGCGGCAAATGGCTGGACCACGCCGCCGTCCAGCATCTTGTTGAGCGCACGTCGGGCGCCCACGGCGGAACGGTGGGCGCGGGGGGCGAGGAAAGCACCGCCGCCGACCGGTCGTTGCGCAGATAGACGCCGCCCATCAGGAACCCCACGCTCCATTGGTCAGACGACATGCCGCGCACCGATGCGACCTCAATCGGCCAGTCGCGCGGCTGGAACGTGTACGCGTACACGCCCGCAAGAGCCGCCGCGGCGGCAATGGTGACCCAGCCCAGGATGACCCGTCGGAGACCCGCCGATCGGGTCGCGTTGGTGCGAAAGGCGGCGGCGTCCAAGTTGCACTCTGGGCACGGCGCGCCATCGCGCAGGCCTTGAAGGCTGTAGCCGCAGCGCGGACAGGCTTCGGCGAGCGCGCGTCGTCGCTGCAGCCGCATGCAATAGAGCGCGTAGATCAGGAGCGGGACCGCGGTGCCGATCGAAAGCTCCGCCGCCGACGAGACGTACGGCTCCGCCGCGAGCAACGCCGCGATGAGCTGACGCGAGCGGATGTGAACCACCACAGATCCGCCAGGTGCACCACTCGCCGAGCGCAGAAGCTCGGCGCCGTCGCCTGTCCCGTCATCAATGTGCTGCCTGCAGAACGTCTGTACGAGCGCGGTCTGTGCCTGCTCGCGGGATTGAGCCTCCGGGCCGGCCGAAACATGAGTCGGTCGATCGAAGAACCTGACCGTCGTCTGCAGGCCGCTTTCGATCTGTTCGCCCACGGCGATCGTCGACACCCGCAAAGTCAGGTAGACCACCTTGCCCTGGGCGTCTTTGTACGGTTCAAACTCAGAGAACACGCTCGGTGCGCGGGGCCGCCAACCAGCCGGCACGTGCGCGGGAAGTACGGCGCACGCAATGAGCAGAACGACCGCCACCACGACGATGCTGATGGAAGCCCGAAGAAGCCTGCGAACACCGCGTGGCATGGGCCGAGCATACACCAAGTGAGCAATTGCTGCGACCTGCGCGGAGCGCGGCCGATACGAAGGGTCGCTTCAAGTGCGCGAGCCCGCCGGCGTCTGCGGGCATGCTGTTTTTGGTCGGCGATTGAGCCGTGAAGCGACAAGTCGCGCGGGATGAATCAATAAGGCGGCACAGGCCAAGATCACAAGCACCCCCGACTGAAGACGGGCGCTCGCGACCGACCCAGTTGGCGAAGCGAGCGATTCGAGGGCGAGACGGAACACGCCAGTGGGAGCGCCGTACCGCTGTTGAAACGGATCGGACTCGGCTTTGTTGACGGCTGTTCGCAGCTCTTCGAACGACGGCGCGGCAGGACGCCAGCGTGTGGTTGTGGTATCGATAGCGAGGATCGGCGAAGTACGGAGCGTGTATGTGACGGTGCCGGTCGTGTCCCCTTCCTCGGGCTGGGCACTGAGGATCAGAGTGCCGCTCTTGTTGCGTTTGAGCGAGATGAAGTGCTCGGCGGCCACGGCACTCAGCAGCGGCAGCATGGCGATCGAGCAGAACGCCGCCGTGAGCACCAGCAGGTGCAGTGCAAAGCGGGCCAATACCGCGAAGGGCCGCCGGCGTGCGGTAGAACGCCGAGACGCCGCCGCATCGCGCCGCGCTGCAATACCGACCGAGATCAGGCACGCGCCAGCGCGACGAGCAACGCGCCCGGCGCCCACATCGCGAGAACGAAGCGATGAGACGTCAGCGAGGATTGATGTTGCCACGGCGTCCAGCGATTCTGATCGGTCGCGCCGAGAGAGTCTTCCGCGTCGATGAGCGAGCTCGCGGCCGTGCCACTGAACGCGGTGATGTATCGGGAGTAGTCGTAGGTCACCAGCCGAACCGCGCCGTCGCCGAACTCGACTCGCCAGCCATCGAGCCGCGTGGCGCCCGAGCGATCCAGAAGCCGCGCGGGTGCGCCGCTGGAGGAGAGTCCCAGCGTGAGCAAAACGCATCCCAAGACGAGCACGACATAGCCCGCGAATCGACAGACTCGCCCCGCGCGCCTCACGGCTTCGGCTCGTGCCGCCGCATTGTCGAGGGAGCACTCCGGGCAGGGTGTGCCATGCGGCAGGCCCGACAAGTCGTACCCGCAGCGCCGGCAGGTCGTATCAGCAAACGCACGCCTTGCCGCTCGCAGGCGGTAGATCCCCAGGCACACGAGCGCAAGCGATGCGGCGAGCACCAGCCACGCCGCCGCGACGATGAACGTTTGTGCCCGCAGCAGGAACGCGATGCGGGCACGGTCGGGATAGCGGATCGTGACCGTGTACCCAGGCGCAGTCTGGGCCGTCGCAAACTCACGCGCCGCGTCGGGGTAACCGTGCGTCCTGCAGAGCGTGCTGAAGAGAGCCTGCAACTCGGCCATTGCCTCCGCGCGATCGGCGGTTACACCCGCCTGCGCGGGGAAAGTCTGCGGACGGTCGAGCACCTTGAGTTGAAGAGTGGTCTCGGTCTCCAGCGGACTACCGACGGGCAAGAGCTTGAAGTCGACGACAAGGTAGATGAGTTGGCCGTCCGGTGCGACATACGGCGCGTACGTCGAGTCGCTGACGCCTTTTCCGGCCGAACGCCACGCCGCGGGGATCAGCGAGGGAAGCATCCAGCAGAGGGCGAGCACGGCCATCGCGACGACGGCGACCACGAGTGACTGCCAGAGTTGGCGTCGGTGTGCGTGCACGGGAGTGCGAGTTTATCAGATTGTTATGTTCAAGGGGCGGGGACGCGTTGCCGGCCGATTATCGCCTGTACAACTCGCTGGTCGCTTTAGATCGCCGTTCGTGGTCCTTGAACTCGATCCAGAAGCGGACGCCGAAGACCGTAGCCAGCACGCCGGTGATCACCAATGGGATCGTGAGCCAGGCGTAGTTATGGCCCTTCACGCGGGAACGATCAGCAGCGCCGGGGATGTACTGGATAGTGACGGTGCCGTCGCCGGGAACCGCAGCGGACCCGTTGCGGATAAGGTCGGCGGAGACGTCGTCGTCCTCGTTGCGGACCGTGCCGTCGTCGTCGAAGCTGTAGGAGACAGCCACGCCGCCGCGGGCGCCGTGCATGCCGGTGAGCTTGGCGCTTGTCGTTTTGCTCCAGATGAAGTACCGCACCTCATTGCAAGACGCCACGCACGACGCGATGAAAAGAACGATGACGCCGAGCATGAGGCGGAGTTTGAGGCGCTCCAGGTACATTGAACCGGCCTCTTCGAGGAAAGACATGACGGCGCTCCGGGGTGCCTGAGAGGAGAGCGGGTCAGTGTAATGAAGAGCGGCGTTGATTCAACCCGCCGAAGACATTGCGCCGCACTCAGGGCAGGCGGAAGACCGGGCAAGGCCAGCGCGGCTGTAGCCGCACTTAGCACAGACCCCCGGTTTACGGGGGCGGGTGAGGAGCCAGTAGAACGCTGGGGGGACGAGGAGGATGGTGAAGGGGAGCCAGAGTGGGAGATTCCAGTTGCCGGTGAAGTACTCGGGCTTCCAGCGTGTCGCCTCAAAGCCGTAGGGGGACCAGTTGATGCTTAGGCCGCTCTTGGCGGTCTTAGTGGCGCCGTCGTAGCTGGTTCCGAGGAACATAGAGCCGACGTTGGCGGAGAAATTGGCCTTCTGGGCCGCGCTGAGGGTTGCGTCGTCGGTGTAATGGATAGCACCGGCGCAGATGCGGATCTTGGTGGCGGGGGGGAAGCCAGAAGGGCCGAGCTTAGTGCCGGGAGGGAGTGAGCAATACCAGACGAACCAGAAGTGACTGGCGGTCCAGAGAACGGCTGTGGCGATCGCGGGGAGGGCGAAGAGAAGAGCGATGAGTTTGCGGCGGAGGTTGGGATGGGTGCTGGGCATCGTGCTGGCTCCGCCGTGTATTCTTGGCTTGCTCGCACTGTGGAAGAGAGGAGGTATTTTGCCGCTTGAGACTGCCGACCAAGATGACGTTCGATGGCCCGCCGTTCTCGACAAGTTCGAGAAGTACCTGTTGACGCTCGATGATGATGCCGCTGAACTTATGAGCGAAGAGGGAGGCGAGACGACGCTGGCGACGGTGGGGGGCGTGGCGTTTCCGGTCACCATTTCAGTGGAATCGGAACAGGGCGGCACCGTCTTTGTGCTTGGCGCGTTTGACGGGGAGAGGGATGAGCCGTTTGAGACGCGGCGGTATCGGTGGATGCGAGGCAATGGCGTGGAGCGGATCGCGTGAGTTAGAGCGGGAGATGGCGGTCAGGGAGAGTGTTTCTGCGGTGGAGAGGGGCGATCTTGCTGCTTGTAGTCTGGGCACTCTGCCGTCATTCCCAACCGGACGAGCGCCAAGGCGGCGTGCCTCCCGCTTTGCGGAGAAAGGCGCCGAGTGATCCTGCGTGGTGCTGGACGTGTCGGATGTTGTAGATGTGTAGTTCGAGGCGCGAGAAGGACTTGCGGGGGAACTTGCAGGGAGCGTTGAGTGCGGTCTCGTTCTCGTTCGCGAGCGTCGTCGTCGCCAGTTCGCGACAGATGGCCGAGTAGCGCAGGAGTTCGACGCGGTCGAAACGGCGGCTGGGGTGCTCGTCGTTGAGCTCGGCCATGCCGCGGGGGTGAAGATCCGGACGTGTGGTAAAAGCTTCGGAGGTTGGCGCGAGGTAGTAGTCGAGAAAGCAGAGCGTGTGGTACGCGACTTCCCAGAACGGGTACTTGACGACGGGTTCATCCCAGTGCGAATCGGGGCAGCGTTCGATGCAGTCTGTGAGCATCTGCAGCGATGCGTGGTATTGGTTGAGGACGGCTTGAGCGGTGGGGTTCATGGCGAAGTCCGTTCAGTTACGGGAGCGTGTCGGCGGTGGGGGGCTCGACCTGGCCTTTGCGCTGCAGCCACCGGGCGGCCAGCCAACAGACGATGGCCCACGCGGCGCCGAGGGTCCAGCCGGCGAGCACGTCGGTCGGCCAGTGGACGCCGAGGTAGACGCGGCTGACGCCCACGAGCACCGTGAGGATCACAGCGAGTGAAAGGAGGTAGAGCTTCACCAGCGGGCGGCGGTCGGTGCGCATCAGGAGGGCGCCGAGGGTGAGGTACGTCACCGCGGCCATGGTGGAATGGCCGCTGGGGAAGCTGGAGGTGTAGATGAGCGAGCCGTGGGGGACGAGGGCGGGGCGGGGTCGTTCGATTGCGTGTTTGATGAGGGAGCTGAGCGTGAGGCCGCCCAGGACGGAGGCCGCGAGGAGTGCAACGGTGCGGAGCTTGCCTTGGAATGCGAGCAGCAAAGCGAGGGCGACGGTCAGAAACGCGAGCACGCCGATGCCGCCGAGGGCGGTGAAATCCCGCGCCATCTCTTCGACCCAGGGCGGGCCGATGGGGTCGGCGAGATTGCTCGTGTTGCGAAAGGCGAGCAAGAAACGTTCGTCGAAGCTCTGTGTGCCGCCGGCGCGGACCTTCTCGGCGAGTTCGGCGAACGCCCAGAGAAGTCCGGCAAGCGTGGCGATGAGGGAGAGAAGCGAAGCTCGTGCCGGGCGAGGGTGCGGAGGGCTCGGAGGAGGCGAAGGGCGATCGACATTCAACCGCAGCATACCCGGATGCCATGGGCGAGTGCCGGAAGAAAGCGATTACCGCAGGCGTTCGCGGATGTCGAGTTGTTTCTGCAACTCAGCGCCGAGCGAGGTCGCGTGGTTCGCGTCAGAGCGGAGCTGTTTTCTCACTTGCTCAATGGCGATCCCCAGCCAGTTGGTGCCCAGCCATTGTGCCGGATCGTGGACGCGCGGGTCCGTGTGGATGAGACCGATCCCCCAGATCGCGTCTTTCGGGCTGGCCTCCACGATCGTTCGCTCGCCGGTGGCGAGCAGGAGTTCGCGGAGGTCGTCGTTCTGGGTGAACTTCGCAAGGTTGCCTGTGTACACGACGCCGCGGCAGACGCTGTTCCACGTATCGGCGTCGAACTTCCGCACGCGCCGGCCGATTTCCTTCTGCTCGCGCGGGTTGCGGCTGCGCAGGATGTCCTTCGCCGCGTCGGTATCGCCGAAGACGCGCGCCTTCTCGGCCATCATGAACTGCTCGGCTGTGGCGTACTGGACGCCGTCGACCGTGAAGCGGCTCTTGAACCACTGGGAGGGCCAGCCGCCCCAGAAGAAGACGTGAGTTTCGGTGGTGAGGACGTCGGACATGGCGGGAAGGTATGTGGGAAACAAACAACCCGCGTGGCGCGGGTTGTTCGAGGAGCGGTTTGTTTGTCAAGACGATCACCTCGTGCTTGCGCACGAGGCTCTTATCGCGCAGGCGCCAGCAGGCTTTCGGGGTTGCCGAGCATCTCGACGATCCGCGCCAGCATCAACGCCGCCTGAGCGCCGTCGACGACGCGGTGATCGCAGGCGAGCGAAAGCGGCAGGAGTTTGCCGACGCCCAGCATCCCCTTGTTGACGACCACCCCATCACGGGCGCGACCAACGGCAAGGATCCCGCACTCGGGGTAGTTGATGATCGGCGTCGCGAAGCGGCCGGCATGGCTGCCGACGTTGCTGATCGTGAAGGTGCTGCCGCTGAGCATCTCGCGCGGGGCGGTGCGGTTGCGGGCGCTCTCCGCGACATGCGCGATGTGACGACCGATCTCAAGCACGCCCAGCTTGTCGCAATCGCGGATCACCGGCACCATCAGGCCGTTCTCAGTGTCGGTCGCGATGCCGATGTGCACCGCGCGGTGGCGGACGATCTCGCTCTTCTCGTCGTCGGTCGTCGAGTTGAACTCCTTGAACTCGCCGGCGAGGCAGCGGCAGACGGCCGCGGCGACGAACGGGAGGAAGGAGACCTTCTCGCCGCTGGCGGCGGCGAGTTTCTTGCGGAGCGACTCGAGCTGGGTGACGTCGGCCTCGTCCATCACGGTGAAGTGAACGGCGGTGCTGACGCTCTGGTGCAGACGGTTGGCGATCGTGCGGCGAACACCGCGGAACGGGATGCGGGTTGTCTCCTCAGCGCCCGGTGCAGCGGAGGTGCTGCGCGTCGACGCCGCGGCGTAGATGGCCGCGTCATCGCTCTGGCGAGCCGGTGCCGGCGCGGGAGCCGGAGTCGGGCGAGCAACCGGAGCGGGTGCGGGGCGTGACGGTGCGGGGGCGGGAGTGGGGGCCGTGCGAGCAGGAGCTGCAACAGGAGCGCCGCCCCCGGCCGCTGCGCGAACGTCCTTGTCAGTCACGCGGCCGCCGATGCCGGTGCCGTGCACCGAATCGATCTCAACACCCAGGTCGCGAGCGAGACGGCGGACGGCCGGAGTGGCGAGAGCCTTGCCGGCCTCGGCGGTCACGCCTTCGAGCGAGCCGCCGACCTTGCCGACGACGGTGCCGGCATCCGCCTGCGGTGCTGCGGTCCCGTGCGAGCCGTTCATGTGCTCAGCGCCGGGGATGGTCTTGGGAAGACCCGCGGCGATTTGGCCGCCCATGTCGCAGTTGTCGACGTTGCCGGGCTTGGAGCCGGGGGGCGTTTTGCTGGGGGCGTGGGAGGTATCGGGAGCCTTGGCAGCGGGCTTGGCTTCAACCGACGCGCCGGTGCCGAACGTGACGAGCACGGCGCCGACCTTGATGATCTCGCCCTCAGCGCCGTTCAGTGACGCGATCGTGCCGCCGCGCGGCGAGGGAACCTCGACAAGGGCCTTGTCGGTCTCCATGTCGGCGAGGATGTCGTGCTCTTTGACGGTCTGGCCGACGGTGACACGCCACTTGATGAGTTCAGCTTCGGCCACACCCTCGCCGAGGTCGGGCAGGATGAACTCGTTCGGATTACTGGAAGTGTGGTGCGCCATGGGAGGCTCCCAAAGGGCCAAATGGCAAAGAGCCAAAGGGCCAAATTCAAGGCAGAAGGTTGAAGAGTCTATTTGGCCCTTTGGCCATTTGCTATTTGGAGATTTGCCTCAGTACGCCAGCACGGCCTCAACCGCCCCGGCCACACGCTTCGCATCAGGCAGGTAATCGAGCTCGAGCTTCGCATACGGCATGATGGTGTCAAAGCCGGTCACGCGCTGGACGGGGGCCTGGAGGTTCAGGAAGCAGTGCTCCTGGATCAGAGCACTCAGCTCGCTGGCGAGCGAGCAGAGGCTCGGGGCCTCCTGCACGATCACGCAGCGCCCGGTCTTCTGCACGCTGTTGACGATGGTGTCGAGGTCGAACGGGTGCAGCGTGCGGAGGTCGATGAGTTCGACGCTGACGTCCTCAGGGAGCTTGTCGAGGGCCGCGAGGCACTGGAAGACGCTCGCGCCCCAGGTGATGACGGTGCAGTCGGAACCTTCACTGACGATCTTGGCCTTGCCGATCTCGATCGTGTATGCCTCCTCGGGGACCTCTTCGCGGTAGCTGCGGTAGACGCGCTTGGGTTCGAAGAAGAGGACCGGGTCGGGGTCGCGGATCGCGGCCAGCAGCAGGCCCTTGGCGTCGGCGGGCGTGCTGGCGCAGATGACCTTCATGCCCGGGTTGTGGATGTAGATCGCCTCGGGCGAATCACTGTGGAACTCAGGGGCGTGGATGCCGCCGCCCCAGGGGACGCGCACTGTGAGGGGGATCGTGATCCCGCTGCGGGTGCGGTTGCGGTAGCGAGCCGCGTGGTTCACAAGCTGGTCGAAGGCGGGGCCCATGAACCCTTCGAACTGGATCTCGGGGATCGGGCGCATGCCGTTCATGGCGAGGCCGATGCTCGAGCCCATGATGCCCGACTCGCTGAGGGGGCTGTCGACGACGCGGTCGGCGCCGTATTTCTTCTGCAGTCCTTCGGTGACGCGGAAGACGCCGCCGTTGAGGCCGACGTCCTCACCCAGGCACATGACGCGCGGGTCGGCGGCCATTTCCTGGTCGAGGGCCTGGTTGATTGCCTGCACAAGTGTCAACTGAGCCATGTCAATGCTCCGAATGGCAGATGCCAAAGGGCGTGTGAGTCGGAAGAGGATGATGCAGCGAACGAAGGAAGGAGGAAATCAGACGGTTTCGGGCTGGGCCTTGAGCCCGACTTGCTCGGGGTTTTGGCCCAGTGAATGGGTCTGCATCGTGTCGCGCTGCTTCTGCAGGTGCGCGGGGATCGTGGCGTAGAGCGAGTCGAACATTTCGCTCTTGTCGGGCGCGGGCCAGTTGAGGACCTGGTCGACGATCGCCTTGACGGACGCCTCGGCACGCTCCTCGTGCTCTTTCTGAAGCGAGTCGTTCCACAGGCCGCGCGACTCGAGGTACTTGCGGGTGCGGATCATCGGGTCCTTGCCCTTCCAGGCCTCGACCTCGTTCTGGTCGCGGTAGCGGCGGGCGTCGTCGGCGGTGGTGTGGTCGGCCAGGCGATACGTGATCGCCTCGATCATCGTGACGCCGCCGCCTTGGCGGGCGCGCTCACGGGCGTCATAGACGGCCTTGTACACCGCGAAGATGTCGTTGCCGTCAACCTGCTGGACCGTCGCGCCGTACGCCAGGCCCTTCTGCGCGATCGTCTCGCTGGCGGTCTGCTGCTCGCGCGGCACGCTGATGGCCCACTGGTTGTTCTGGCAGAAGAAGATGCACGGCGCGTTCATCACGGTGGCGAAGTTCATCGCCTCGTGGAAGTCGCCCTCGCTGGTCGCACCGTCGCCGAAGTACGTGATGACGACCTGGTCCTTCTTCTGGAGCTTCGCAGCCCAGCCGATGCCCGCGGCATGCAGCATCTGCGTGCCGATGGGGACGGCGATCGGGGTGACCTGCACGCCCTTGGGGAAGTGGTTGCCGCGCTCGTCGCCCGCCCAGTGGAGCAGGATGTGCGTCATCGGCACGCCGTGCAGGAACATCGCGGCGTTCTCGCGGTAGCAGGGGACGAGCCAGTCGGTGCCGACGCGCATCGCCATGCCGCTGCCAAGGGCGCAAGCCTCCTGGCCCTTGTTCTGCGGATAGGTGTGCATGCGGCCCGAGCGCTGGAGCTTGAAGGCCGTTTCGTCGAGGTTGCGGCACTCGATCATCTTCGTGTAGGCGAAGAGGACCTGCTCGTCGGTCATGATGCTCGGATCACCGCCGCCGCCCGGCTGGGCGAGCGAGGTGTCGAGCGTGCCGTCCTCCTTGAGGATCTGCAGGTGGGTGATCTTGGCGGTGTAGGCAGTAGTGATGGGCATGGGGTTCCCCAAATGGCCAGAGTGCCAAATCCGGAAAAACGGAGTAAGGGTTCCGAAGTGCGCGTAGTTGTGACTGTGGGCCTGTCTGCCCATCCCGCCACGTGGAGTAAGGGTATGCAGTCTACCAACCGACGCGCGGTTGTGCGACCGATCTCGAAGGGGTTTTCCCCCGGATTGCGGGATGATGAGGTTTAATCCCTATCCGCCTGGGCGGGGGACGATGCGGAGGGTGTCGCTCTCGAGAAAGAACACAGCTCAAGGTGCCGGACGTTCTCGTGCGCGAGCTTGCGATCGCGGTTCTTACTTCTTGCCCGTTTCCACCGGCAGACCTTCCTTCTGCCAGCCGGAGAAGCCGTCCGGATAGAAGCGAACGCCCTTGTAGCCCGTCGCGATCATGCGCTTGCCCAGCGCCTTGGCTGGGATGGAGGCCGGGTCGTTGCCGTAGACGATGAGCGTGTTGTACTTGCTGAAACGCGGGTCCAGGTCCCCCTCAACGCCGCTGACGTTGGCGACCGTCACGTTCACCGCTCCGGGGATGTGGCCGGCCGCATACTCATTCGCCGCGCGGGCGTCGATGAGCAGGGTCCGGTCCCCGCGGGTCGACATGATCGAACGAACCTGTGCCGCGGTGAGCGATTCCTTCTCGACGTCGGTGTCGTTGATATTGGGGGTGCAGGCTGCGAAGCAGAGCGCGGCGAGGACGAGGAATCGCTTCATAGTGGTGAGTTTCGGATGGTGGGGGTCAACGCATGCAGCGTTTGACGCAGGTGTCGGCAAGAAGGGCCAGTGAGTCGTAAATCGGGAGCGTGGTTTCGGTACGGGTAATCAGCAACTGCACCTCAGTCGCGGCCAAGATCACACCCTGCGCGCCACGCTGCGCCAGGCGGTCGATCGCCTGCTGCCACTTGGCGCGGCTCGCGGGATTCACCACGCCATGCACCAGCTCGTCGAAGATCACGTCGTCGATCATCTGGGCGTCTTCCGGCGCCGGCGCGATGACCTTGATCCCCTTGATTCCTAGCAGCGTCTGGTAGGTCGAGCCCTCCATGACGAGCCGCGTGCCGATGATCCCGACCGCGGTGCGGCCGTCGGCGCTCACGGCGTCGGCGACCGCGTCGGTCGTCTTCAGCCAGGGAACCGGCGCGGTAGCGTGCTCGGCGAGGTGGACGCCGAACTGCATGAGGTTCTCGGGAACCACCAGCAGGTCGGCGCCGATGGAGACGAGCTTCTTTGCGCTCTCGGCCAGAAGCTGGCCGACAGTCTGCCAGTCGGCGCGGTCGACGGCGTCGAGGTAGGCGTTGAGCGGCTCGTTATGCAGCGAGACGCGCGGCGCGGGGAACGCGTGCCCGTGCTGGGCCTCGGCGCGCCGGAAGAACTCGCGATAGAAGAGGCTGCTGCCTTCCGGGCTGGCGGCGACGATGCCGACGTGCCGTGCGGGCGATGGGCTGGCCGCGGGTGTTGCCATGGACGGTGAGGGTATCCTCCCGCGTGCCCGACGCGTTCGATGTGCTTGGATTGCCCGCGAAGTTCGACCTGACGCCGGGGGAGGTGCGCGCTGCGTACTTGGCGCGGGTGGGAGCGGGGGGGGGAGGGAATAAGGCGGAAGGTGGAAGTGGAGAGGAAGGGGACGCCGCACTCAACGCAGCGAAGATGACCTTGAGCGACCCCGAGGCCCGCGCGAACCTGCTGCTGTCGCGGTTCGGCGGTCCGAGCAAGGAGGTTTCCCGAGACCTCCCCGACGGCTTCCTCATGCAGATGATGGAGGTGCGTGAGGATCTGGAGGCCGCGGCCGAGCGTGGCGACCGGGCGGGCGTGGAGAAGTGGCTCGCGTGGGCGGAGAAAGAACGCGACGGGTATGTTGCGCAGGTCGGGGAGTTGTTCCGCCGATATGAGACGGAGCGATCGGGAAAGGTGCTGTCGGAGATCCGCAAGACGCTGAACGCCTGGCGGTACATCGAGCGGATGGTGGAGCAGATGGAAGCGTTGTGAGGGGAAGGGAATGGGGGGGGTGGGGGATGGGGCTGGGAAGTAGGAAAGAGAAGAAAGTGACCACGTGGATCTGAGTGCGATTCCAATCTTGTTGCCGGTGCCGATTCCGCTCGCGATCGTCGGTGTCGCGTCGGGCGTTGAGACGGCGCTCTTCAGCATGACGTATCAAGATCGACTTCGCCTCAAGCGGTTGAGCCCGCGAGCCGCGGATGCCGTGTCATACCTGCTCGCCCGACCGCGCACGCTGCTGGTGCTGGTGCTGTTTGTCACGATGGCCGCCGCGACGGCCTACTTCGTGCTCACCAGCCTGGCGCTCATCGCCAGCGAGAGCACGGTGGTCAAGCTCATCGTCGGCGTGGTGAACCTGCTGCTGATGACGCTGGTCGGCGAGATCGTCAGCAAGGTGCTCGCGGCCCGGTACCGCGTGGAGGTCTGCCGTGCGACGGCGCCATGGGTGCTGCGCGTTTTCCGATTGACGCAGCCGTTCCTGGTCGGGATCGAGCAGTGGGTGGTGTCGCCGCTGGTGCGGCTCGTGACGCCGCGGCCGATGAACGAGGGGCTGACGGAAGAAGAGCTCGATGCACTGCTGCACCAGGGAAGCGCAGAGGGTGCGATCGACGCGGATGAGCGGCGCGTGCTCGGGCAGGTGATCCGCCTGAGCGGCCTGCGCGTGAAGGACGTGATGACGCCGCGCGTCGAGATGCAGTGGATCGACGACCGCGCGACGCACGCCGAAGTGGCGGCGCTGTGCGCGAGCGTCGCGTGACGCGCCTGCCTGTGGTAAAAACAGGCGAAGACATCGACCACGGTGTCCTGGGACTGCTCGACGTGAAGCGGTACCTCGTCGCTGCCGCGAAGGCGCCCGGCGCGTCAAGCTCACCAGGACCAAGCGAAGGCGCCAAGGTGACCGAGTTCATGGAGCCGGTGCGGTACGTGCCGGGGAGCGGCAGCCTCGACAAGCTGCTCGAGCAGTTCGCTTCGGCCGGCGTGAAGCTTGGTCTCGTTGTTGATGAGCACGGCGCGGTGACCGGCATCGTCAGCACCGAGAACGTCGTTCAACGCCTGATCGCCGAACTCACCAGCGACGAAGACGTCGAGCTTGAAGCGCAGGTCCGTCATCTGCCCGACGGCCGTTGGAGCGTGCCGGGCCGCCTGAGCGTGCGCGACTGGGCGTCGATGTTCGGCCTCACCGGCATGGGGCAGGAGCGTGTCGGTGCACGCGTCTCGACCGTCGCCGGCCTGATCTTCACGACGCTCGGGCGCGTGCCGCGGGTTGGAGATGTCGTGACCGTGGGGAATCTGCGCCTCCAAGTGCTGGCGATGGCAGGCGAGGGCGGGCGCGTCGTCGGCGCGGCCGCGGTAAGCCTGGTGGGAAAGTCGGACGTTGGCGGCGGGAATCGGAAGTCGGAAGTGGGGGAGCACGAGCGCGCCATGAAGACTGAGGAAGGGGGCGCGTTATGAGAGCGACGACTCGTTTAGGGATGTTGCTGCTCGCGAACAGCCTCGGTGTTGCCGCGGCGGTTGCACAGGTGAAGAACCTGCCCAACGCGCCGGCGCCGCCCGTCTCGCATCTCGCGCCCGGGATGGTGTGGGCGATGGTTTGCGCGGTGATCGTCGGAACGCTGGGGCAGGGACTCTTCGCCGGGCTCGAGACGGGGATGTACACCGTCAACCGCGTGCGGCTGCGCGTGCGGTCGTCGCGCCGCGAGAAGCCCGACCTCTCGGCGCGGATGCTGTCCGGCGAGGTCAACCGCTTGGCCGAAGTGCTCCCCGCGCTGCTCATCGGCTACAACATCGCCGGTGCACTGGCGAGCTACGGCATCACGGTGCTCCTCACTGAGCAAGGCCTGGGGCACTGGGGCCTGATGCTGGTCAACCTCTTCCTCGTCACGCCGCTGGCGTTCGTCGCCGCGGACATGCTGCCGAAGGAACTGTTTCGCGCCGATGCCGACCGGCTGATGTACAGCGCCGCGTGGATGGTGCGGGCGTGGCGCCTGCTGCTGAAGTACACCGGCGTGCTGCCGGTGGTGCAGTGGCTGGCGCACGGCCTTTCCCGCGTGCTGGTCCGACGCGCCTCGTCAGAGGGCACGGGGAGCGAGTTCGAGCAGGCCCGCGGCCACATCCACGCACTGCTGAAAGAGGGCGGCAACGGTGTGATGAGCGAAGCGCAGCTCACGCTTGTCGATCGCGCCTTTGGCCTCCGCGAGTCGGAAGTCTCCGACGAGATGATCCCCTGGAGCCGCTGCCGTGTGGTGCAGGTCGGGTGGTCGCGCGACGCGGTGCTGTCGTACATCGAGCGTCATCGGTTCAGCCGCTTCCCAGTGGCAGATGGCTCGCGTCTGCTGGGTGTAGTGGAGCTTGTGGACCTGTGTCTGTCCGATGGACGACCCGTGTCGCAACTCGTCAAGCCCGCGGTTCGGCTCGCCGCGGGCGTACCCGTGCGCGACGCGATGAAGACGCTCGTGAGCGAGGGCTCGCGCATGGCGGTGGTGATGGAGGGAGGCCGGCCGATCGGCCTGGTGACAATGAAGGATCTGGTTGAGCCGCTGACCGGCGAACTGCGGGCGTGGTGAAGCGGCCGGGGTTGCCTATTTTCACGCAGCGGTGTTGAGTGGCAGAACGAGTTGTCTTTCAACTCGGTTGATCTACCCGTTCTCTTTGTCCATTGCCGGGTTCGGTGGCAGGGACGTGTTACCGGGGAGTATTTTCCGGCATGAACAAAGCGATCCTGCCGGTGGCCGTCTGCGCGTTTCTTGCGGTTTCGTCCATGTCGCAGGCCCAGACCCTGACCGACCTTGTGCTGTATCGCACGACGCCCACGGGCGCGAGCATCGGTGAGGGATGGAACACGCGGAGCACCGACGCGATCTACAACCTGTATTTGCGCGACGCGGGCGGGTTCATCAACACGGGTAATTCCGCCACGACGAACATCAGCATCGACCTCTCGACGCCGGGCGTGTACACCTTTGAGTACTTCGGTGACACGGGCGCGGCGCGACCGGGACGACCTGGCTCGGGCTCAACCTCTTCTTTAACGGCGATGCGACGACGCCGTTGATTTCGGTGCTCGCCCCGCAGGGCGGATCGTTCGCGCCCAGCAGCGTTGTGGGCGTCCCGACGCCGACGTTTTCCAATACCACCGGGAGCGGCACGCTGACGGCGGTGTTCGGTTCGACCACCATCACCGTCACCAACTTCACGGTCATCACCACGCAGTCGACTGACAACTTGGTGTCGCCGTTTGCGAGCACGCCGGGTGGCGGTAACGACTCGCACGGTGTGCTGCAGATCACCGTCACGCCTGTTCCCGGCGCAGCGGGCCTGCTGGCGACCGCGGGCCTGCTGAATGTGCGCCGCAAGCGGCGGTGAGCGGACGGCCCGAATATGAGCGGCGCTTTATCCACGCGGCCTTTGCGCGTCGCCCTGCTTGAGGAACCGGGCTAGGTACGGCGCGGTCCGGCTATTGCGCGACTTGGCGACCTGCAGCGGTGTGCCGACCGCGATGACGCGGCCTCCTTCGTCGCCTGGCCCCGGACCCATATCGATGACATGGTCGGCGCCGGCGATGATGCGCATGTCGTGCTCAACGACGACGACGGTGTTGCCGGCGGCGACCAGACCATCAAGTTGCGCCATCAGGCGTTCCACATCGGCGGGGTGCAGGCCCGTGGTCGGCTCGTCCAGCACATACAGGCTGTTCCCGTGTTGAGCGCGCTGAAGCTCCGTTGCCAGCTTGATGCGCTGCGCCTCGCCGCCGGAGAGCTCGGTCGCGGGCTGGCCGAGTCGCAGATACCCGAGCCCGACTTCGCGCACGACGCCGAGCGCGCGGCAGACCGCGGGTGCGTCCTGGAAGAACGCCCACGCATCATCAACGGTCATGCCGAGCACGTCGGCGATGTTCTTGTCGCGGTATGTGACCTCAAGCGTCTTGGCGTTGTAGCGGGCGCCGCTGCAGACCGGGCACGGCGTGTAGACGCTGGGAAGGAAGAGAAGCTCGACCATCACGAACCCCTCGCCCTGGCAGTTCTCGCAGCGCCCCTTCGCGACGTTGAACGAGAAACGTCCGGCATCGAAGCGGCGCGAGCGGGCCGCGGGCGTATCGGCGAAGAGCTTGCGGATGTGGTCGAAGAGGCCGGTGTACGTGGCGAGGTTGGATCGTGGCGTCCGGCCGATCGGCTTCTGATCGACCTGCACGAGACGCTTGATGCGATTGGTGTCGCCTTCAATTCGGCCCTTCAGCGGCTGCGTCACCGCACGCTCAAGGACATTCGCCTCCTCATCCTCGATCGGCGGCTCGTGCCCCAGGTGGCGGGCGGTCAGCTCGACCAGCGCCTGCGTGACGAGGCTCGACTTGCCGGACCCCGAGACGCCGGTGACGGCGGTCATGACGCCGAGCGGGATGTCGGCGCTCAGATCATGCAGGTTGTTGCGGGTGATGCCGCGGAGGTTCAACACGCCGGTTGGAGTGCGCGGCCTCCGTGCAGGCGAAACATGCTCGGAGGGGGCGAACAGGTAACGGCGCGTGCGTGACTCTTCGATCTCCGCGAGCCCCTTCGTCGGACCGCTGTAAAGAATGCGGCCTCCGTGCTGTCCCGCCTCGGGGCCGATGTCGACGATCCAGTCGGCGTGATGGATCACGTCGATCTCGTGCTCGACGACGAAGATGGTGTTCCCCGCGGCCTTCAAGCGGTCGAGAGCGCGCAGCAGCGCCGCAGTGTCGGCAGGGTGCAGCCCCGCCGAAGGCTCATCAAGCACATAGACGACGCCGAAAAGATTGCTGCTCACCTGCGTCGCCAGCCGCAGGCGCTGCAGCTCGCCGGGGGAGAGCGTGGGTGTGCTGCGCTCCAGCGAGAGGTAGCCGAGGCCAAGATCCATCAGCACCGTGATGCGATCGCTCACAGTTTGCGCGATCTGCTGCGCTACAACCGCGCGCTCGGGGTGCATCTTCCGCGTCTTCGCAAGCGACGGCGCATCGCCCGCCGCGTACGGCGCGAGGATTCGATCGAGCGACTTGATCGGCTCGCGCGAAAGATCCGCGATGTCGAGCCCCGCGAACGTCACGCTGAGCGCCTCCCGCTTGAGCCGCTTGCCCCTGCACTCCGGGCAATCAGCCGCGGTCATGAACGCCGCGACGCGCCGCTTCATCAAGGCGCTCTGCGTCGTCGCGAACGTGTGCAGCACGTACTTGCGGACGCCCGTGAACGTCCCCATGTAGTTCGGCGGCTCTTTGCGCTTGATCGCCCGCTGCGTTTCCTCCGGCGTGTAGCCCGGATAGACCGGCAGTTCCGGCTGCTCATCGGTAAAGAGGATCCACTCGCGCGTCTTCTTCGGCAGCTCGCGCCAGGGGATGTCCACGTCGATCCCCATCGAGACCAGGATGTCGCGCTGGTTCTGCCCGCCCCACGCCTGCGGCCACGCCTCAACAGCCCGCTCGCGGATGGTCTTGCTCGGATCGGGGACCATCGACTGCTCAGTCACGTCGTAGATGCGCCCAAGCCCGTGGCACGTCGGGCACGCGCCCGAAGGCGTGTTGGGTGAGAACCCATCCGCGTAGATGATCTCCTGACCCTTCGGATACTCGCCCGCGCGAGTAGAGCATGCGCAGCAGGTTGGAGAGCGTCGTCACGCTCCCGACCGACGAGCGCGTGCTGGGCGTGCCGCGCTGCTGCTGCAACGCAACCGCGGGTGGCAGGCCGTCGATCCGGTCCACGTCGGGGACCTGCATCTGGTCAAACAACCGCCGCGCGTAAGGCGACACCGACTCCAGATAGCGGCGCTGCGCCTCGGCATAGAGCGTGCCGAACGCCAGCGATGACTTGCCCGAACCCGAGACGCCGGTAAAGACGACCAGCGCATTGCGCGGAATATCGACCGAGACGTTCTTGAGGTTGTGCTCGCGAGCGCCGCGCACGTGGACGTGCCCGTCATGCGCGTGGTCAGCCTGGTGGGGAGTGCGGGGCATTCAGTGCTGTGGTATGCGTGCTCAACGCCGCGCGGCCGTCGGAAGCGGGTGAAGTGCTGTTCAGATGGACGCGGTTGTCGGCCCCCGGGGCAAAGCCACGACATGCGGCAAGCTTTGTAAGCGTCTGGCAGGAGAACGCCGGTGTTATCGAGCGTCGATAGCTCCGGGCTGAGACGTGCCCGTGGTCGTGACGCCAACTCGCCCCGAGCTCTTCATATCACATGGTCTTGGCGACTTCGCCCGCCTTGCCGCACTCGGGGCACGGCGAGCCATCAGCAATCCCGGCGAGCAAGTAGCCGCACTTGGGGCACATGCCTTTCATCGCTCTCCGCCGCGCAAGGATGCCCGAGCGGAGGAGCAGCGCGGCGGGGGTCCAGAGGAGGAGGGGGACGGGCCAGAACGAAACATCCCAGATGGCGAGGCTACCCGGGACGCCGCTCGCGTTGAGCGACTCTTGGGACGCGGCGTCGTTCAAGTAGGCCAGAACGTACAGGTCGACAACGGTCATGCCGGGCGACCGCCTGAAGTCGTCCATGTCCTGACGGCTCCTTGCCCGCCAGTCCCAGCCCGCCCGCGGCGCGGTGGTCGCACCCAGGCCCCACGTGTTGCTGATGCCCCTCGGCGGCGCGATCAGGATGTACCGATGGGTGCTGCTGAGGCGACCGTTCTGGACGACTTGGACGCGCAGCGGATCGGAAAGCGTGACGGTGAAGCTCCACCACCCGCTCGCCACCCACACCGCCGCCACGGCCACACCGAGAACGAGCAGCGTCCAGCCCGCGACTCTTCGTTTCCGTCCGATCTTGTGTAGGGGGCGGGGCTTTGCCACGGCGCGGTTAATCTACCGTATTCAGGCCGCTGGGTTCAGCGATCGCGCCCGCACTCACACCCGGGCCCGCACGTCCGAGTATCCACTCCGATGTGAGGGTCGTACTTCGGCCGATCGGCGGGGTTCTCAACCGCCTTCATCTTCTCCACCACCAACGGGCCGTCGAGCCGCTCTCCGTACTTGATCGGCGCAACCGCGCTCCCCGGCGTGCGGTAGAGGTGGATGTGCACGACTCCCTTTTCATAGGACGAGCCGTGCCCGTGCGTGTTTTCGCCTTGGAACTCGTAGAAGTTCTGCTGGAAACCCGGAGCACCGGCGGTGACGCTGCAGTACCACCGGCTGAGCTCAGACCCGGTGTACGTGTGGACAAACGCCTTGCCCTCGGCGTCCGTATACGCGTCCTCGTACTCCGGCGGCTGAATCGGCGTCGCCCACGCCATGCGGCTGCTGGCGGACGTCCAGACCAGCGCGTTCTGGATCGGCTGCTGCGAGTCCTCGCGGTAGACACGCACCTCGACAGTCCTCGGCGGCGCGAGACAACCGCCGCACACCGGCACGGCCCCGACGAGCACGAGTGCCACGGTCCTCTTCCGCCAGCCGAACTCCCCGCGCGGCCCGCCCTTTTCCATGGTCAAGTCTAACGAAGAGGACGATCGCGCTGCGGTTCCTCACGCGGCGGCTCGCGGCGTGTTGCAGTGCTCTCCTGCGTGTGGACGAAGAGCTTTCCGTGCCGAGAAATCGTTTCTTATGCTGCTGGCGGGACTGAAAACCGCGTTCGGCTTATGGTGGCGCACAAAGTTGGGCCCACGCGAGTGACCGAGGATTTTCCATCCCCTCTCCCTCTCCCCCCCCTCCCCCGCGCCACGCGTCATCCGAAAAAAGCCTTGACGCCGCACCCACTTGGGTGTATTCTGAACCTGAGCGGTAAGAGACGCGTGGCTGTCGCCACCCTCAAACCGCCACTGCGGCCGGAAGGCCTGAGGAGAGAGAGAAATGTCTATCGCACGCACCTGTGGTCTTGTCGTGGCGTCGCTGGCGTTCGCCGCCCCCGCTCTGGCCGATGACTGGACCATCCACATGACCGTCGACAACCAGTACGCCACGTACTTCGGTACGTCGATGGCGACGTCGGCCTTTGTCGGTTCCGACACCGACTGGCCCTCGGTCGAGACCTACAACGTCTACGGCCGCGCGTCGACCGACTACCTCTACGTCGCGACCTCCAGCGACCGCTCCACCGCGCAGGGCTTCCTCGGGTCCTTCCTGAACACCACCACCGGCAACACCATCATCACCGGCGATGTGCAGTGGCAGGCGTTCCGCGCCGGCGACTACCTCCAGCAGATCTACGGCATGGGCGGCTCCTGGCCCGCCAACGTCCTCCCCACCACCGCAGAGCTCGACGCCGCGATCGCGTACGCGACGGTCAACAACCTCTGGACCGCCGCGGTCTCCGCCCCCGGCTACACCAACGGCGTGGCCCCCTGGGGCGTCATGCCCAACATCCCCTCCAGCGCCGAATGGGTCTGGTCCCCCGCGGCCGGCGGCGGCAACCCGCTCGTGCCGGGCGCTGACCACGGCGAGTTCGTCGTCTTCCGCATCGTGGGCGAAGCCGTCCCCACCCCCGGCGCCGCGGCCATGATCGGCTTGGGAGCGATCGCCGGCCTGCGCCGTCGTCGCTGATCACTATCTTTCTTCGCTGAGCAGCCGCGTGCTCGGCGCCAATGTGTAACAAACCCCGCGACCCTGGCTCTCAATAGGCCGGGGTCGTGCTGTTGAAGGCGCTGATGCGGTGTCGGGGGAGGGCCCCCGACTGCCCCCCCAGGCAGAAAGACACGCCGACCATCCCGAAGCGGCTGGTTGGTGCGATGCTCCCGGTCGATGGTGCGCGGCCCCAATACCGCGCGTCCATCTCACCCTTTTGGCGGCCACGCTCCACTGGTAATAAAGGCTTGAACATCGGGTGTTTTTCGAAGCTCGCGAAAGATCGGCCATTCGCGCAATTGATCGATCGTGAGATCCTTTGCTTGGATTGACAATTTAGCCAAACGAGTTGCCGCGGCAAGATCATCATTAATTGCAGCAACTGCGACCTGGAAGCGCAATGCGGACGCCGTCCAGTCAAATTTACCCACCAGATCTTTAGCCTCTCCGTTTTTCCCAGCCCACTTCAATCCTTGGGCATAGTTAAGAATCGCGTTCTTTTTGCCATGTCGGACGATTCCACCACTTCGCAAGCAAACTTACCAAGAAACTGTGCGGCAACGAAGCGACTATCGCAGACAGTGTCAAAAATTGCCTCATTTAGAGACGCATCCGCCTGTGCCTTTTCTGAAGGCACCCAATGTCGCCAGCACTGCTGAGCGAGGACAACGCCCGCCAGATTTACTCTGTCAATGGCACGCCGAAGGTAGACCTGATCGACCTTCAGCGTTTCGCCCTCCTTCGCGCCAACTTCAGCTAGCAACTCTGGGCTGACCCTAGCCATGTAGAGCTTGCTTACTCGCCCGCTGTTGTGCACCCAAAGATGGCGCCGTTGAACGGTTTCATTTAAGCGAGCGAGCCATTCGTTAAGGTACTTGAGGTTTACCTTTAGTGATTTCGTAAAAAACTCGAGTTGGTTCAAAATACTACCGCGCAGAAGAGCATCGATTCTCTGTTCCAAGATCAATTCACGTGCGGTATCGATAGACCCGAGTTCATTTAAATCTCGAAATGAGATCCTGCCTTCATCGCCATCAAGTGCGCCCGGTCGCATGGTGTAGTATGCGCGGAGCAAATCAGCAACAAGCGCATCGAGCATACAAACTGTCTGAATGAGGCCACTTGTTCGCAGAATTACTCCATGGCTGGTTAGTCTTCGTCGCAATCCGTTCATTGCAGAGTAAAAACGATCCGCGGGAACCATCGTTCGGTGCGCAGAATCGTTCGAAGGCACTACAAGCCCATCTTCGCCGCTCTGAGTCAGCCGGATTTCCACGTTGAGGGCACCGCTCTCGCCCAGCAGCGCAGGCGGAGGCTTAAGCCCCATCCTTTGAAAGCACTCTAGTAAATTCTCTTTTGATGATTGTGCATCGTGCTGATCGGCGAGCGGACCGAGGTGCTCTGCAAAGTGTCGCATAGCAATCATGCTCGCTGAAAAACGAGATGCAATTTCGTGCAGAGGACTTTGCGCAGATACTGTTCCATTCTTATTCACGCAAACAGTTTAACAAAGGAAACGTTGTCCGGCCGCGTCACGATTCGCGGCGGGGTGGCACGATGTGGGGGCGTGGTACCGCCCGTGCCACCGATCAGCCGCTTTGGAATGATCGGTACTGCTTTTCGTTCCCTACTGCCTACGACCAACACGCCGACCGCCCCCCTCGCCAAGCCGCCGGTCAGTGGCACTCGGCAGCCGGCGCCACCGGCTAGTCCCGCCACATCTGCCGGAGGTCGGCGATGTGGCATCGAGGCAACGGTCAAAGGAGATTGTTGCCGCCATACTGCATAGTGAACACGGCACGAATCATGGCCTCGATCGCGGGCACATGTGGCCGATACTCGCCGTCCTTTTCGCTAAACAGTACGAACATGGGGTGCCAGCCGCTGTGCTGGTAGTAGTAGGCGTGTATGCGCTCACCTGAGGGCCACTCCATTACTGACTTGGCCTCGGCATCCTTGTCCACGATCACGATGCCCATCACCTGTAGCTTCATTACATGGTGCATGTAGCGCTCGTGGATCTCAGAGAGCCTTTCGCGAAATTTCATCAGCGGCGGAGAAAATGAAGTCTTGATCTCCACCACGCTGGTGCAAAAGCCTGGGTGAACGACTGCGAATCCTCCCTCACGCAATACCACTGGTCCGCGATGGGGATCGTAAACGATTCCGTCTATCTGCATGGGTGAGCGTCCAGAAGTTCTTGACTCTTCTGAGTAGAAAGTCCCATGCAGCAAGAGTCGGTGGCCGATCCAATCTTTGAGGAAGCCACGGACGACTTCTTCCACATAAGCTCCGGCTAGTGCGGGATTTGTACCCTTGGGAACGTAGTTCCTGTGAGTTGTTTGACCTTCAGACTTATCGTTTCTGCGAACGCCTGCGCGGCGTGGGCGACGGCGTTTTCATTTCCGTAGTCACGCACAATTGGACACTCCTTCAAGGGCATTGTTGGCCGTGCACCTTGTGCTGCCTCACGTGGGGGCTCATGTGCTTCCTGCCATCTGAACCGTTCACGCCCCCACGTTATCAAGAAACTGCCTTGGCCTTCCCGCCTTCCGGTGCGTCTCACGATCCGTTCGGCGAAGCGCCTCGCTCCGTGGTCTGCGGCAGCAAGGAAGTGCTGCGCGGGGGACGTTTACCGGGGGTACGCCGCCTTATGGGCGTCGCGTACCCCCGGCTACGTTCGCGAACCCCGTCCGGGGTTCCCGGAACGGCCCTTGGACGAGCCGAGCTCAAACCTGCGTGGGCACAGCACCGGCTAAGTCCCGCCGGGGCGTGGCACCGACTGTGCCACCGATCAGCCGCTTTGGGATGATCGGTGCTGCCTTTCGTTCAGTACCACCTGAGCCCAACGCACCGACCGTCGCAGAGCCGCCCCCCCCCCCGTCAGCGGCACTCGGCGGTAGCATTCGGGAGGATCGCTGCCACCCCCCTTACTGACCGGGCGGCAGCCATTTCATCGGGCTCGCCGCCGGCGCAGCCGCGACCGCGGTGCCCGGCGGCAGCAGCTCACGTTCCATGAAGCCGGACAGATCGCCCCGCGTGTCGCGTTGCTCGTACGTGTGTTTGATGTACGGACGGTCGCCGTCGGCGGGGTGAAACTCCGTCCCGAGATAAAGACGCTCCTTTTCGTGCAGCTCGCGTGCTGAGCCGTCCGACTCGATGTACACGTACTCACGGGGGTCCAGACGCATTGCCGGATCGTTGGGAACACGGTCACCACGGACAAGGGGCCGTGGCACCCTCCAAACTTCCGCCTTCACCGCCCGCACTCAGGGCACGGCCTGCCCGGTTCGATTCCCTTCCGGTCGTACCCGCACCGGGCGTGGCACCGATCCGTGCCGCCGATTGGGGGCAGCCGGTTTGGGATGATCGGTGCTGCCTTGCCTGGAGGACCTGGTGCGGGTCACGCGCGACCACGGCCTGCCGTGGTTCGCCGCTCAGGAAGCGTGAGCGGAGGGGGCTTGGAGAGCGCGGCACCGCCCGTGCCAAGGATCAACTGCTTTAGCACAATCGGTACGCCTTGTGCCTCCTCACGTGGGGGCTCGTTTGCCTCCGGCAACTGAGCGTGTAACCGCCCCCACGTCATCCCCAAACTGTCTTCAAGGCATTCCTTCCGACGAAAGGGATCCGCTGGCGCGCGGCCGCTCACACCGAACATCCACGCATCGGTTTCTTTCTGCGGCCCCAGCGGCAAGGCCTTCCGCATTCCGTCACAGCCCCGCCGGATCATCCGCGGCGAGCCGATCATCCCAAGCCCTACAGCCCACCTCGCGTGCCCGCCCGCGCGTCAAACAACTCGAAGGCATCCGTCGCGATTGCCACCACTCCACACCTTTCAAAATCTGCAACGACCACCCGAATAGATGGATTTTGTTCGCTACCGTACATTTACCTTGTATGCCAACCGGACATCATGTAAACTCCGATCCGAACCGCCGGAAAAACGCGAGCTCTCAAGGCGACCTTCCAGCCCGCGAGAACCCGCATCCGCCGCGGCTCAACGAAGGGGGTTTCCACATGCAATCGGTGGCCGAGTTGTACAACCAGGAAGTCCTCGAAGGGCACCGCGAAGCCCTCGCCGCGCTGCGTGAGTTGCTCGCGCAGGAGACCGACCCGAGCGAACGACGCAAACTCGCCAACGCGATCCTCCGCGCACGCCCCGTGAAACGCGCCAAGACCGACCAGCCCCCGTCACCCTCCACGCCGAGGCCGCCGGCAAGGGCCAATCCTGACGTTGCTCTTAACCTGGGCTCCGGCACCGCCCTCGACCCCGAGGACGACGTCGACTCTGACGACGCTTTTGACATCGACCCCGACGATCCCCTCGACCTCGAAGACGACGACCGCGGCCCCGACGAAGCCCTCGACCGCAAAGCCGACGAACTCTCGCGCCGCCTCGTCAGCGGCCCCGACCGCCACGGCGCCCTCCGCGAGCTCCACGCATTCATGCTCGAATGCGCAGACGCCGTCGGCCTGCCGCGTACCACACCCGAAAGCTTCTGACGCCACAGCCGAGGATGCGCATTGTGGCTATTCGCGCAATGCGCCTTCGGTCGCCGCCCTTGCTCAGAGTGTGACATTTCTTCTTCGCGACCTTCGATCCCTTCGTTGTAAAACCTCCTCTTCCCTCTTCCCTCTTCCCTCTTCCCTCTTCCCTCTTCCCTCCCGCGCTCCTCCGCGCCTCCGCGTTCCTGCCTTCTCTTCGAGACCTTCGAGTTCTTCGCTTCGGCCCTTCGAGTTCCCGTCTTCCTGACCGCACGGTCATTTGAGCGCTATATTGGCGCATGCCACGCACCGCAACCACCGCAGCCGACCACGTCGACCAGAAGATCATGCCCACGGTGAACCTCAAGAAGTGGATCACCAAGAACAAGAAGAATCTGCGCCCGCCGGTGAGCAACAAGCAACTGTTCCCCGAAGCGGACGACATGGTGCTCTTCGTGTCGGGCGGACCCAACACGCGGAACGACTACCACGTCAACCCGACCGAGGAGCTCTTCTACCAGCTCAAGGGGAGCATCGCGGTGCGCGTGCGGCCGCTCGACGGCAGCAAGCCGAAAGACATCGTGGTGAAGGAAGGGGAACTCTTCCTGCTGCCGCGCTGGGTGCCGCACCGCCCGCAGCGCCCGGCGGGCACGTACGGTCTGATCGTCGAGTTCCCACGGCCTGAAGGGCAGCTCGATGGCCTGCGCTGGTTCTGCGTCAACCCCAAGTGCGACAAGCTGGTGCACGAGGTGAACTGGCGCTTGAAGAAGATCGACGAGGACCTGGCGGTGATCATGAACGAGTTCTGGGGCGGCCCGGTCGAGCAGCGCACCTGCAAGCACTGCGGCACGGTGATCGAGCGAGCCGGCGCGATCGCGCTGAAGGGCGGGAAGATCAAAGCGGTAAAGAAGGCCGGCAAGAAGGCCGTGCGCAAGGGAGCGAAGCGCACTGGAACCGGAAAATAACCGCAGCAGGTTGAAAACCTGCTCTCCTTGTTCAACACGGAGCACGCAGAGGGCGCGGAGGAAGGCAGAGCGGCGACAGCTTGGAGGCGACGTGGCCCATCAGATTCAAGGCGATCCTGCCGAGTACCGCCTGAGTGATGAACCAGAGTGGGTGGTGGGGTTGCCCGGTGATGAGCGGCTGGACGCCGCGTTGCTGAACGGTCGTTGGCTGCTGGTCTCAGCCGCGGTTTGGAGTGCGCCCGACATGGTGCTTGTACGAGAGTTGATCGCCGCGGCCAGGCGCAGCGTCCATTGCGTCAGGTCGCGCTCATTCCCTTCTCCGATTCGATAAAAGAAGTGCGGCCGCGAACCGCGCATTTGGATTGGTCAGGAGTCGCGCACCGAGAGGAATGGCTGCACAACAGGTGCGTGGAGTTGTTCTGGATCGACGACGGACGAATCGTCCGGACGCATCGCGGCCCGTATCAGAATTTGACAGAAGCGATGAACTGGACTCGTTCGATACCCGCGTGAAACCCATGCTCGATGATCTTCGCAAGTTGCTGTTTGGGAGTGGCGGGGACGGACTGCCGGAGCCGCTGCCGGTTGATCCAGTTCCGCTGCTGAAGTCGTGGTATGACGAAGCGGCGGGAGGCGGAGCCGCAAGTGCGTCGCACAACCCCACGGCGATGACGTTGGCGACGGCGACGCGCGATGGTGCGCCTTCGGCACGCGTGGTCCTTTGCAAGTCGATCGAAGCGAATGGCGACTTGGTCTTCTTCACCAATTACAACGGCCGCAAGGGACGCGAGTTAGCGGAGAATCCTCGCGCGGCGTGCGTGTTCCACTGGGACGCAGCGCGGCGGCAGGCTCGAGTTGAAGGACGCGTCGAGAAGGTGAGCGACGCGGAGAGCGATGCGTACTTTGCGTCGCGCCCGCTGCTCTCGCGGCTCGGCGCGTGGGCGAGCAAGCAGAGTGAGCCGATGGAAAGCCGCGGCGTGCTGCTCAAGGACGTGCTGCGGGTGGCGCAAGAGCAGGGTGTCCCCGCGCTCAAACTGCTGATGCCCGAGTCGATGACCGGGGGGGCAGGAACGGCTGTGCCTCGACCGCCGTTCTGGGGCGGATTCCGCGTGCGGGCGGAACGGATCGAGCTCTGGTCCGGATCAAAGAGCGGGCGGCTGCACGATCGGGCAGTGTGGATGCGGGACGGAAGCGGGTGGCGGGGGAGTTTGATGTATCCGTGAGCGCGACGTGCTTGATCCCTCCCGCTCCCAGCGGGAGGGTGCCCGAGGCTTGGCGAGGGCGGGAGGGCAATGTCTTTGCGCAACTGCGCATCGCGGTCGTACGTGAGGAAGCAAAGATCCCCCCGACCTCGCCAAGCCTCGGTCGCCCCCCGCTGGGAGCGGGGGGCATTGAGCACTACGCTTCGCGATGAAGTCGATCGATGTGCACACGCACATACTCCCCTCGCCGCGGCGGTGGTTGAAGCTGAGTGAGCGGTTCGGGTACGGAGGGTTCGTCTCGCTGCAGGAGCTTGCGGAGCGGAACGCGCGCGGGTGCTGCCAGGCGAACATGATGGTCGACGGGCGGCTGTTCCGCGTCATCGAGGACAACTGCTGGGATGCCGGACAGCGGATCAAGGAGTGCGATCAGCACGGCGTCGGCGTGCAGGTGCTGAGCACGGTGCCGGTGATGTTCTGCTACTGGGCCAAGCCGCAGCACACCGTTGATCTGGCTCGGTGGCTGAACGACGATCTTGCCGAAACGTGTCGAAGCAATCCGGAACGGTTTGTCGGGCTTGGAACGCTGCCGATGAACGACATCGGCGCGGCAGTGCAGGAACTCGAGCGGTGCGTGAACGAGCTGGGGTTTGCGGGCGTGCAGATCGGGTCGAACGTGAATGGAATGGAGCTCGGTGATCCATCGCTCGCGCCGGTGTTTGATGCCGCGGCGCGGCTCGGAGCGTGCGTGTTCGTGCACCCGTGGGAGATGATCGGAGCGCGGCATCGTCACCTGGAGCAACCGCCCGCGCCGCCGGAGATGACCGAGCGGTACAAGAAGTTCTGGGGCGCGTGGCTTGTCGGCATGCCCGCCGAGACGTGCCTGTGCTCTGCTCAGTGCTCTGCAGCGGGATGCTCGCGCGGCTGCCGAGCTTGCGGATCGGCTTCGCGCACGGCGGCGGGTCGTTCACAGGCACGATCGGCCGGATCGAGCACGGGTACCGCGCGCGCCCTGATCTGTGCGCGACCGAGTGTCCCGTGTCGCCGCGCGTGCAGGTAGAGCAGGGAGTGGTGTTCGTCGATTCGCTTGTCCACGACGCGGATGCACTGCGCGGGTTGGTGAAGCTCTTCGGCGAGCGGCGGGTGATGCTGGGGAGTGATTATCCGTTCCCGCTTGGCGAGGATCGGCCCGGGGAGTTGATCCGCGGGATGGGGCTTGATCGCGGTGTGGAGGAGCGGTTGCTGTGGGGGTCGGCGGCGGAGTTTTTGGGAGGAAAGTTTAGAGTTTGAAGTTCAAATAGGGGTGAGTGGGCACCGCTGTTTGCTGGACGTGTACGCGTAATGGTGGGGCGGTTCTTGTGCTTGCGCACAAGGCTCTTATGCGTACTATGCGGCCGCATGAGCACTCAGGTGGATATGAGCGAGGCGTACGCGTTGGAGTTGGATCGGGCGGACCCGTTGCGCGGGAAGGGGTGCCGTGAATGGTTCAGCATTCCGCGCGTGCGCGATGTGGTGGAGGGATTCTCCGGCAGCGGCGGCGACGAGCCGTGCGTCTACATGTGCGGCAATTCGCTTGGGCTCATGCCCAAGGCGACGCCGGCGGCGCTGCAGGAGGAGCTGGAGGCGTGGGGCCGGCTGGGTGTGGAAGGGCACTTTCACGCCAAGCACCCGTGGTTCCCGGCACATGAATTCGTGCGCGAGGCCGCGGCGCGGCTGGTCGGCGGGCTGCCGCATGAAGTGGTGGTGATGAATTCGCTGACGGTGAACCTGCACCTGATGATGGCGAGCTTCTACCGGCCGACGAAGGAACGGTTCAAGATTGTCATCGAGGACACGGCGTTTCCGAGCGATTCGTACGCGGTGCAGAGCCAGGCGGCGTTGCACGGGTTTGATCCGAAGGTCGCAGTGGTGCGGTTGAAGCCGCGAGCGGGCGAAGAGACGCTGCGGACCGAGGACGTGCTCGCGGAGATCGAGCGGCACGGTTCGTCGGTGGCGATGGTGATGCTCGGGGCGGTGAACTACTACACGGGCCAGTGGATGGACATGCCGACGATCACTCGTGCGGCACAGAAGGTCGGTGCGATCGCCGGGTGGGACCTGGCGCATGCTGCGGGCAATGTGCCGATGTCGCTGCACGAATGGGGCGTCGATTTCGCGTGCTGGTGTTCGTACAAGTATCTCAACTCGGGTCCGGGCGCGATCGCGGGCTGCTTCGTGCACGAGCGGCACGCGCGAAACACGGCGGGGTTCGGCGAGACAGGATTCCTGCCGCGGCTGGCGGGGTGGTGGGGGAACGACCCGAAGACGCGCTTCAAGATGGGGCCGGAGTTCATGCCGTCGAACACGGCCGACGCGTGGAGTTTGAGCAACCCGCCGATCATGGCGCTGACGCCGGTGCGCGTGTCGCTGGAGATCTTCGACAAGGTGGGGATGGCGGCGCTGCGGGCGAAGAGTGAGAAGATGGCCGGGTATCTGCGTAGTTTGGTTGAACAGGTTGCGCGCGACGCCAAAGCACCCTCATCCGCCGCCGCAAAGCCGGCGGCACCTTCTCCCTCAGAGCAGGGAGAAGGAGGAGCTGTGAAGTTCATCACGCCGCGCGAGATGGCGTCGCGTGGGTGTCAGTTGTCGATCGCGGTGCGCGTTGGTGAGCCGCGGGCGCTGCATCGGGCGCCGAGCGCGGCGGGCGTGGTGAGCGATTTCCGCGAGCCTGACGTCGTGCGCGTGGCGCCGGTGCCGCTGTACAACTCGTACCACGACTGCTGGCGGTTTGCGACCATCCTGCAAAAGGCGATGGGGACGCTGGGAGGCGGGCGGTGAGCGTCGGCGCCGGCAAGAGCGTTGTGATCGTCGGCGCCGGGCTTGCGGGCTCGCTGCTGGCGTGCTATCTGGGCAAGCTCGGGTATCGCGTCGCCGTGTACGAGCGCCGGTCGGATCCGCGGAAGGCTGGGTACGCGGGTGGGCGGTCGATCAACCTGTCGCTGTCGGCGCGGGGACTCTGGGCTCTTGACGGCGTTGGGCTCAAGGACGAGATCCTCACCCACGCCATCCCGATGCGCGGTGCATCATGCACGCGCCGGAGGCGAACCCGAAGCTGGTGTTTCAGGCGTACGGCTCGCGCTCTGAGCACGCGATCAATTCGATCTCTCGCGGCGGGCTGAACCTGGCGCTTGTTCATGCCGCGGCGCGGCATGAGAACGTGTCCTTGCACTTTGACCGGCGGTGCGTGGATGTGGATGTCGCCTCGGCGACGGCCGTGTTCGTACGAGAGGATGGTTCGGAGGAACGCGTGGCGGCCGATCTGGTGATCGGCGCTGACGGCGCGTTCTCGGCGGTGCGCGGAGCGTTGCAGAAGACCGATCGGTTTGAGTACAGCCAGAATTATCTGGAGGCCGGGTACAAAGAGCTGCACATTCCAGCGGTTGCGGGTGGCGGCGGGCCGCACGGCGGCTTCGCACTTGATCCAAATGCGCTGCACATCTGGCCGCGGGGGAGCGCGATGATGATCGCGCTCCCGAACCCCGACAAGAGCTTCACGTGCACGCTTTTCTGGCCGTTTGAGATGCTGACGGGGCTAACGACGCGCGAGCAGGTTGATCGGTTCTTCCAGGCTCATTACCCCGACGCCGTGCCGCTGATGCCGACGCTGGTTGACGACTACCTGGCGAATCCGGTGGGATCGCTGGTCACCGTGCGGTGCTGGCCGTGGGCGCGGCACTCAGAACGCGGAACAGTGGCGGTACTAGGTGATGCAGCGCACGCGATCGTGCCGTTCTACGGGCAAGGGATGAACGCGGCGTTCGAGGATGTGGCGCGTGCTGGCGGAGTGTCTGGCGGCGAAGGGCGGAGACATTCGCGCGGCGATGGACGAGTGCCAGCGGCTCCGCAAGCCGAACGCCGACGCGATCGCGCAAATGGCGCTGGAGAACTTCGTCGAGATGCGCGACAAGGTGGGGAGCAAATCGTTTCTGTGGAAGAAGAAGTTCGAGCACGCGGTGCAGGGGGTTGCGCCGGGCATGTTTCCGTCGCGCTATGAGATGGTCAGCTTCTCGACCGTGCCGTACACGCAGGCTCTGGAGGCGGGGCAGAAGTTTGATCGGCTGGTGAAGAGGTTGATTGTGGGGGGGATTGTTCTGGTGGTGCTGGCGATTCTTATGACGATCGCGTTGGTTGCTTGGGTGTGAGGTTGTTGGAGAAGTGGAAGACTTCCCCCCTGTCCTCGCAGAGCCTCGGACATCCCCCCGCTGGGAGCGGGGGGAACTAAAACACCCTCATCCGCCGCCGCAAAGCCGGCAATGAGGAAGGAAACTACTTCACTTCCGGCTTTCGTACGCTTCGCTCCCGAAAGCACGGTCTCCCGCAAAGCCGGGAGAAGGGGGAAGAACACATGATTTACGACATCACGCCGGTCATCTCGACGAGGACGAATGTGTGGCCGGGTGATACGCCCATCTCGCGTGAGATGGTGTGTGACATGGCCAATGGAGCGAACATCACGCTCTCGGCGATGCGAGCGACGCTGCATCTCGGTGCGCACGCCGATGGGCCGAATCACTACAGCCATCCGGCACCGGGCGTTGGTGAGCGGTCGCTGGCCTACTTCCTCGGGCCGTGCCAGGTGATCGACGCGCCGGTTGGGCGGGGTACTCGCGTGCGTCCCGACGATCTCAAGCTTCCGCGCGGCCGCGTGGAGGCACCGCGGGTACTGATCCGCACGGGCACGTTCCCTGACTTTGAGCAGTGGAATCAGGACTTTTCGGGACTCTCGCCGGAGCTGATTGAATTTCTCGCCGCGGCGGATGTTTCGGCGGGTGATGCATCGGTCGCGCCGCGCGGGGTAGTGACGATCGGCGTCGATGCGCCAAGCGTGGACCTGCAGGAAAGCAAGGATCTGCCCGCGCACAAGGCGATCGCGCGGCGGGATATGCAGATCCTCGAAGGGCTGGCGCTCGCCGGCGTGCCGGCAGGGGTGTACGAACTCATCGCCCTGCCGCTGAGAATGGTCGGGTGGGACGCGAGCCCTGTGCGGGCCGTGCTACGAACGATCTGATGTGAACAGGAGAGCACCCAGTGGCAAAGCGGACGCAGTGGTTGTTTCAGGACGCGCCGAACACCGCGGTCATCACCGTGCGGCGTGTGTTGAGCCGGGAAGACCCCATCACGCTCGTGTCACACGACGACGACGGTTGGCAGTTCCTCAACACCGGCGGTAGACGTGATCCGGACATGAGCGACGCCGCGGTCGTCGGGCTGGAGGAGATTGTCCGGCTGGACCCGACAATCATGCAACTGGCAGGCATGCCTGTTGGATGGAAAGTACAACGCCGCAATGCGACGAGTGATTGGGTGCCGATTGCGCCGCCGGAGCGGTCTCGTTCCTCAAAGGCGAAGACAACGAAGAAGAAGGCCGCCAAGAAAGCAGGGAAGAAGTCCGCCGCGAAGAAGCCGATGAGCAAGAAGCCCGCGACGAAGAAGCGAACGGCTCGCCGGTCGCGATGATCTGCTCTTCGCGTTTCTACAGCGAGGCGATTGCCTTCACCTCAAAGGCGATCGGCGCGTTGCCCGCCTGCGGCAGGTGCGCGATGCCCAGCGTCGTGCGGCACGGCTGGTTGGGCCCTTGCGGGAAGTACTCGGCGTAGAGCTTGTTGTACACCGCAAAGTCGCGCTGCATGTCGGTGAGGAAGCAGGTCATGTCGACGAGCTTGTCCCACGAGGAGCCGTTCTCCTCCAGGATCCAGCGGAGGTTCTGCATGACGGCGTGGACCTGCGCGGCTATGTCGTAGTCGGTCATCTTGCCTGATGCGTCACGCGTCACACCCGGAATGTCTTTGCTGCCGCGCTGCGCGGGCCGACGCCGGAGATAAAGAGCAGGCCGCCGGCGCGGCGGACGTATGGGTAGGCTCCGACGGGTTCGGGTGCTTTGGTCATGGGAGAAGAGGGTGAAACACGGAGCACACGGAGGGCACGGAGAAAGGCAATGAGAGAGGAAAAAGAGAAAGAAGAGAGGAGGGAAGAGTTTAGAGAACGCGGCGGTGGATTCCTTCGCTGAGGACTTTAGTGAAGAAGTTCAGGATCAGGCCGGTGCGATGGTTGGAGAGCTTCAGATAGGTTAACAGCTGCGCTTCGTGGACTGGGAGGATCTTCTCAACGCATTTGAGTTCCACTACCACCCGGCTCGATACGAGCAGATCGATCCGGAAGCCGCACTCCAAGCGAATGCCGTCGTACACGATGGGCAATTCAATTTGTCGCTGCACAGTCAATCCTGCCTTCGCAAGTTCGTGCGCCAGGCAAGTCTCATACACCGATTCCAGCAGCCCAGGTCCAAGCGATTTGTGCACGCGGATCGCGCATCCGATGATCTGTTCCGTAAGTTCTTCGTCTAGCAGCGCCATGTCAGGTCTCTCTCTTTCTTTCTCCCTCTCCCTTCCTCTCCGCCTTTCTCCGTGCCCTCCGTGTGCTCCGTGTTTCACATTCCGATGCACACGTTCTTCGGCTCGGTGAAGAACTTGATAGCGTCGTGGCCGCCTTCACGGCCTACGCCGCTTTGCTTCATGCCGCCGAAGGGTGTGCGGAGGTCGCGGACCATCCAGCAGTTGACCCAGATGAGTCCTGATTCGATGCGTGAGGCCACCGAGTGAGCACGGGAGAGGTCGCGTGTGAAGATCGTCGAGGCGAGGCCGTACTGCGTGCCGTTTGCGAGCCGCACGGCGTCGTCGTCAGTCTTGAAACGCTGGACGGTGACGACCGGGCCGAAGATCTCTTCTTGTTCGATGGTGCAAGTGGGGTCGAGGCCTTCGATGACCGTCGGCAGGTAGAACGATCCGCCTTTGCACCGAGCCGGGAGCGTCGCTGGGTCCGCGGGTGAGCCGCCGCAGAGCGCGCGCCCGCCCAATTCGCGGGCTTGGCGGACCATGCCGTCGACTTTCTTGAGGTGTGCGGCGCCGGTGAGGGCGCCGAATCGCGTCTCGGGCAGTGAAGGGTCGCCGGGCTTGAGCGTCTTGGCACGATCGACGAGCCCCGCGATGAACTGGTCCGCGATCGATTCGTGCAGCAGCAAGCGTGAGCCGCAGAGGCAGATTTGGCCCTGGTTTGAGAAGGCTGCGCGCGCCGAGGTAGCGATGGCCTTGTCGAGGTCGGCGTCGGCGAAGACGACGAACGGGTTCTTGCCGCCGAGTTCGAGCGATACACGCTTCAGTCGGTCGCCGCACTCCTTACCGATCCAGCGGCCAACGCCGGTCGAGCCGGTAAAGGAGATTGTCGGCACGTCGGGGTGCGTCACCAATGAGCCGCCAGCAGTCTGGCCGCGGCCGTGCACGAGGTTGAGCACGCCGGGCGGCAGACCCGCTTCGTTGTAGAGGTCGCAGAGCATCGTCGCGGTCGTGGGCGTCATCTCGCTGGGTTTGCAGACGACGGTGTTGCCGGTCGCGAGTGCGGGGGCGATCTTCCACGTGAGCAGGTAGAGCGGCAGGTTCCACGGCGCGATCAGGCCTGCGACGCCGCGGGGTTTGCGGAGCGTGTAGTTGAAGCCGGCGGTGTCCATCGCGCCCGGCACGCCGCCGCGGTCGAAGCCGTGGAACTCGCCGGCGGTGTTGAGGATGATGCCGGCGAAGGCGTTGAAGTTGGTCGCGGTGCGCGGGATGTCGACCTCGTTGGCGAGGCTGATCGGTTTTCCGGTGTCGCGGCTCTCGATCGCGGCGAATCGCTCTTTGTTCGCCTCCAGCAGCGAGCCGATCTTTGTGAGCAGGCGCGAGCGTTCCTGTGCTGAGGTCGCCGACCATGCGGGGAACGCAGCTTGCGCGGCTTTCACTGCGGCGTCGATGTCGGCCGCGGTCGAGTCGGGTACGTCGGCGACCTTGAGGCCGGTTGCCGGCTCGATCAAGTCGAGGTATTTGCCGTCGGCGGGTGGGACGTGCTTGCCGTTGACGAAGTTGGTGAGTTTCTCGGGCACGTAGAAGAGTAGAGGCGATAGGCATCCGCCTTCTTCCGGCTTTGCGGGAGAAGGTGCCGCCGCTTTGGGCGGCCGATGAGGGGGGCTGACCGCGCCAAGAGTCAAGGCACCCTCACCCCGGCCCTCTCCCGCAGAGCCGGGAGAGGGGGGCCATCAATGCCCCATCGGGCATCCGCCGCCGGATTGGCCCGGCACCGCGGGCGTCGCCGGGGCTGAGTATCCGCCGCCGCCGCTGAGGCGGTTGCGGACGGCCCAGAGGTCGGGGAAGAACGGTTTGATCGTGCTCGCGAGGTACTTGGCGCCGCTCGAGCCGCCGGTGCCGGTGCCGAGCCCGATCATGCGCTCGACCATCTTCACGTGATGGAACCGCCAGATCGCGGTCTTCTCATCGAACGTCAGCAGGTGTTCGGCGACGCGGAACTGGGCGTAGTACCGCTCCGCGTTGCCCACGCGCTGTGCGTCGTTGTGGATGCGGTAGAGGATCTCGAGTGAGTTGACGAGGTCCGGGCTCTCTTCGTGCGGCTGCGTGGTGTCGCGTTTGCCTTTGAGGAAGGCCGCGGGGATCTTGAAGACGTTGTTGTCCTCGCGCGCCAGGTGCCACAGGAAGTGGTCGTAGGGTGTCGGCTTATTCAGGAACGTGGCCATCTCGGCCTTCGCTGCTTCGTCCTCGCCGACGAGCGCGAGCATCTTGGGGTTCTTGTTGCCGCAGAGGAACTCCATCTTGCGGAACTGCACGCTCTGGAAGCCGCTGGCGGGCCGGAGGGCGTCGCGGAACTTGGCGAACTCGGTGGAGAACATGCTCTCGATGAGCGGGATCTGCTCGATCAGCAGGTGCTGGATGAGATGGAGGCGCTCGAAGAGCTGGGCCGCGCGCAGCGGCTTGTCGGCGTCGAGGAACTCGCCGATGCGCTGCAGCTCGTGGAGCATCTGCTTGAACCAGAGCTCGTAGACCTGGTGAGCCTGGATGAAGAGCAGCTCGTCGGGGTGGTCGGTCTTGGGCTTCTGCAGCGAGAGCAGTTCGTTGACCTTCAGGTAGGACCCGTAGGTGAGCGTCGTGGAGTGGTAGATCGGATTCTCGGAAGAGGCGGTCATGCGCGAGGGTAGGGGAAGAGAAAGTGAACGGGAAAGTGAAAGTGAAGACAAGCCGGTCTGGCCAATCGGTCTTCCCGTTCACTTTCACTTTCACTTTGTCCTACGTTTGCTTATGGACCTCTCCCTTGTCGGCAAGCGTGCGATCGTTTGTGGCTCTACCGGCGGTCTGGGCAAGGCGTCGGCGATTGAGCTGGCGATGCTGGGCGCGACGGTCACGCTCGTTGCGCGGAATGCGGAGAAGCTCGGCGCGGCGTTGGCTGATCTGCCCACGCCCAACGGGCAGAAGCACACCAGTGCACTCGCCGACTTTGCGAGCGTCGAGAGCGTTGCGCGTGCTGCGGGCGGCTTCGGTGCGTCGGGTCCGTACCACATCCTTGTCAACAACACCGGTGGGCCTCCCGCCGGGACCGCGATCGATGCTGATCCCGCTGCCTACGTCGCCGCGTTCAACGCACATCTGATCGCCAATCAGCTTCTTACTCGGCGCTTGTTCCGGGCATGAAGGCGGATCGGTATGGACGCATCGTGAACATCATCTCGACGAGCGTGAAGGCGCCGATCCCCAACCTCGGCGTCAGCAACACGATCCGCGCGGCGGTTGCGAGCTGGGCGAAGACGCTGGCGTCTGAGCTTGGGCCGTTCGGGATTACGGTGAACAACGTGCTGCCGGGGTATACCAAGACCGATCGGCTCGACTCGCTTGTGACCGGGCGCGCTCAGAAGGCGGGTAAGAGCGTCGCGGAGATTGAGGCGGAACTGATCGCCTCGATCCCCGCGGGTCGCTTTGGCGAGGCTCGCGAGTTCGGAGCGGCCGTGGCGTTTCTTGCGTCGCCGGCGGCGGCGTACATCAATGGCGTGAATCTGCCGGTTGATGGTGGACGTTTGCCGACGTTGTGACGCGGGGAAGGGTCGAGAGGCGCGGGCTTTGGCCGTTTGGCGCTTGCGGCGCGGTGGGGGCGTGCCGTGCCTGCCCTTACGGGGCTCGGCTCTTCTTTCATCGGCTGTTTGTGCGCTCGGCCGGTCCGGGAAAGCGGCACTCGCAAAGCCTTGTGCCGCCTCCCTCGCTGACGCTTCGGGCTCTGACGGATCGAGCTCACGCAAGAAGTTCTACAGGCTGCGCACGGCGACGAGCGTTTGGTCGTCTGACGGTTGGCCGTGCTCGCTGAACTCGTCGACGTCGGCGCGGATGTGCTCGATGGCGCCGGCGGCGTTCTCGCCGTGCTCGAGCAGCACCTTGTCGACCCGTTCCACGCCGAACATTTCGCGGTGGGCGTTTCCATCGCGAGGCGGCATGGCTTCGGTGATGCCGTCGGTGTACATGAGCAGGAAGTCGCCGCGTTCGAGCGGGCACTCGGCCTTGCCGTATGAGACGCCCGGGTCGATGCCGATGGGAAGATCAGCGAGCTCGTCGAGCCCGAGCACGCGGCCGCGGCGGGCCAGGCGGGGCGGGTTGTGCCCGGCGCTGGCGTAGCTGAGCTTGCGCGAGGCGGGGTCGATAACTGCGTAGAACGCCGTGATGAACGTGCCTTCGCGCGTGTAGGACTTGGTCAGCTCGGAGTTCAGATGCGTGAGCAGCGCGTGGGGGTGGGCCTGCATCGCGGGTTGCGCGTGCGCCACGGCGCGCGTGATCGCCATAAGCACGGCCGCGGGGGTTCCGTGCCCGGCAACATCGGCGATGAGTACGCCCCAGCGCCCTTGGTCGAGGGGGAAGAAGTCGTAGTAGTCACCGCCGGCTCGTGCGCTGGTTTGGTAGAAGGCCGCCAGATCGAACCCGGGGATCTCCGGCAAGCGGCTGGGGAGCAACGAGCGCTGGATTTCGCCGACGACCTGCAGCTCGCGGTCGAGCGTGTTGAGCGCGGTGGCGAGCTGGTTCCGCAGGACCAGGTTCTGCGTACCGCGTCCGAAGAGGCCCGATTGCCAGTGGAGGATCGGGATCATCGACGGGTCAGGCTCGAGCCCTGCCGGCAAAAGCATGCAGGTGACGTTGAGCGCCTCGCCGTTGTCGTACTGCGGCAGGGCGATGAGCGACTCGAACCCCTGGAGGTAGAACCAACCCGGATCGTCTTCGCGGAGTCTTGCCTTCAGGTCGCGCATGATCAGCGGCTTGCCGGCGAAGGCGATCTCGCCGAGCAGGCCCCCCGAGAGGCGCGGCAGGCGGTCGCGCTGCGTCCACGGGTTGATCTCTTCGGTGAAGCGCGATGAACGAGTGACAAGAAAGTGGGGGGGCTGCACGCCGCGGCGTGAAAGCGCAACGAAATCGCCGATCGGGAGAAGCTCGCCGATCCCCTGCCAATAGGTGTCGACCATGTCCTCGGGGTCGGTGACGCTGGAGATCGCCTTCATCGTCTTGTCGACGATGTCGAGTTCCTCCTGCCACGGCTTGCGCTGAAACAACATCGGGCGATGGTACCCGATCGCGGCGGCCTCACCGCCGAGGTGTTCACCGTGTTCGTACGGCCATCTCGCGAGCGAGGGTCGCGAGCGGCGCTGCGCCGGGGCCTAGTTTTTCGGCCGCGGCGACGGCTTCTGCTTCGAGGCGAGCGACGTGTGCTCGTGATGCCTCCAGACCGACCAGGCCCGGGTAGGTCGCTTTCCCGGCGTCGGCGTCCTTGCCCGTCGCTTTGCCCACGTGTGAGGCGGGTTGCGTGACGTCGAGGATGTCATCGACGACCTGGAACATCAGGCCGACGGCGTCGGCATAGGTGTCGAGCAGGTCGAGCGTTCGCTCGGACGCGTATGCGCAGGCGCCCCCATGCGGCAGGAGGCCTTGATGAGTGCGCCGGTCTTGTTGCCGTGGATGTGGGCGAGGCGTTGTTCGGGCGACATCGCCGCGTCGACGCCGCCGAGCGTGTCGCAGACCTGGCCGACGATCATTCCCGTTGCGCCGCGGGCCAACTCCGAGCTGAGCCGCGTCGCGAGGGCCGGGTCGCTCACACGGTCGGCCAGGAGGCCGAAGGCGAAGGTGAGCATGCCGTCGCCCGCGAGGATGGCCATTGCTTCGGACGTGTGCTTGTGCAGCGTGGGCCGGCCGCGGCGCAGGTCGTCGTCGTCCATCGCGGGCAGGTCGTCGTGCACGAGGCTGAAGGCGTGCACCAATTCGACCGCTGCCGCTGCGGGGAGCGACTCAGGGCCTTGACCGCCCGCGGCCTGGCAGCACCGCCACGCCAGCACGGGGCGGAGACGCTTGCCGGGTCCCAGCAGGGAGTACACAACGGCCTCGCTGAGGTTTGCGGGGAGCCGCAGTCGTTCGATTGATTCCCGCAGGAACGCGTCGGTCGCGCTCACCGGATCGGCGCCGGACGCAGCTCCGCCCACGGTCAGCGACCTTCCTGGTCTTTGATCAGCGCGAAGACTTCGTCGGCGGTGTTGGCCGCGTAGATGCGCTCGCGGAAGTCGGTCATAGTCATCAGGCGGCTGACGCGGGCGAGCGCCTGGATGTGGTCGCTGTTGCGGTCGGCGCGCTCGCCAGCATGATGATCAGCTTCACGGGCTTGCCGTCGATTGCGCCGAACTCGATCGGCTGGGCCGGCTTGCCGATCGCCATCGCCAAGCCGACGCCGGGGGCCATTCCCGCGCATTTGCCGTGGGGGATCGCCAGCCCGTGCCCGATGCCAGTCGTCCGCGTCTGCTCGCGCGTCCAGACCGCTTCTTTGAGCGCGGCGGGATCGGTGACCTTGCCGGCGGCTGCCAGCACGTCGACCAGCTCATGAATCGCCGCCTTCTTGTCGGTGGCGGCCATCGGGGCCTTGATACAGCTTGGCTGAAGGATGTCGAGAAGATTCATGCGCGTCGGTTCCACCGATCCTGAGAGTCGAATGGCCGAGTGTAGCCCGAACACGCGCGGAGGCACATGGCGCGCGTGCCGCGTGTCGTTTGTTGTGAGAAACGGGCGTCCTTTTTGGGGGCTTGTGAGGCCTTCAGATTGGACGCCGCGGAGGCCTGACGACACCGGGTTTATTCGTAAGCGAGGCGATTGCCGCCAGGAGTTCGGAAGGCTCGACCGGCTTGGACAGGTGCGTCTGGTAGCCGGCGAGCAGCGCGCGTGTCCGGTCTTCGGACCGGGCGAAGGCGGTGAGTGCCGCTGCCGGGATCTGGTGGCCCGCATTGCGGAGGGAACGGATGAATGAGTACCCGTCTTCCCCCGGCATGCCGATGTCGGAGATGATGACGTCCGGCGCGTGCGCGGCGGCTTGTTCGACCCCTTCGCGGGCTGAACCGGCGGCCCACACGGTGGCGCCCGCTTCCTCCAGCACGCGCCGCACGATGTCGCGGGCGTCTGGTTCGTCATCGACCACCAGCACGCGCACGCCGGCGAGGTCGGGCTCGTCGCCGTCTACCGGTGAGAGCGGGGCAGCGCGGGGGTGCACTTTTTCGGTCTGGTGCGCCGCCTGATGCAGCACCGCCAGCGGCAGGTGGATCGAGAAGGTTGCGCCCTTTCCGTCTCCTTCGCTCGCGGCGTGAACGCTCCCGCCGTGGAGTTCGACGAGCTGCTTGACGATCGCGAGCCCGAGCCCCAGTCCGCCGTGCTCGCGGGCCGCGGAACTGTCGGCCTGGCGGAAGCGGTCGAATACGTGCGGCAGGAAATCGGGCTTGATCCCTTTGCCGGTGTCGCTGATGGTGACCTCTACGTGAGAGTTCACGCGGGCGAGCACCACCTGCACGCGTCCGCCGCGCGGCGTGAATTTCACGGCGTTGCTGAGCAGGTTCCAGACGATCTGCTGCAGGCGGGCCGGGTCGCCGTGGATCGGCTCCTTGATCGGCTCGAGCACGCTCTGGATGCGGACGTCCTTGGCTTCGGCCGCGGGGCGGACGGACTCGAGGGCCGCCTCGATGACCAGCGGCAGCTCGACGCGCTGAACGTCCAGACGCATCTTGCCGGAGATGATGCGGCTCATGTCGAGCAGGTCGGCGATCAGCTGCGTCTGGAGCCGCGCGTTGCGGTCGATCACCGACAGGCCTTGCTCGACGGTTCCCGCGTTTGCTCCCTGCTTGCGGAGCAGGTGGGTCCAGCCGAGGATGGCGTTGAGCGGCGTGCGGAGCTCGTGTGAGAGCGTCGCGAGGAACTCGTCTTTCATGCGGCCGGCGCGCTCTGCCTCGGCGCGAGCGGCGCGCTCGCTTTCGAGGGTTTGGCGCAGGCGTTCTTCCGATTGCGCGAGCGCCTGGCGCTCGCGTTTGGCCTGGCCGTAGAGGCGCGCGTTGTCGATTGCCACTGCAGCCTGGGCCGCGACGCCCGCCGCGAGACGCTCCGCCCGTTCGGTGAACACGCCTGTCTCGGGATGTCCGAAGAACAGGCCGCCGAGCACCTCGCCGGAGCGCGAGATCACCGGCGCGGCCAGGTAACTGCGGACGGGCAGGTGGCCCTTGGGCATGCCGTGGTGGGGGGCGTTCTTGCCGTAGCGCGGGTCCTTGGTGATGTCGTCGGAACGGACGACGCCTTCGCCGTTGAACGTCGGCCCGAAGACCGCGGTGTTTCGCGGCATCGGGAACTTCTCAAACGCCGAGCGCGGCACGCCCGACAGCGAATAGAGCGTGTACGACTCGCCCTTCTCGTTGATGACGTTGTAGAAGAAGGCTCCGAAGGCCGCGTGGGTGAGTTCCGTCGCGGCGTCGGTGACCTTCTGAACGATCTTGTCGAGGTCAAGGTCGCCGGCGATCGCGATCGCGACTTCATTGAGGGCTTCGGCCTCGCCGCGGAGCTCGCGCTCGCGCAATTCGCCTTCGCGCCGCACCTGTGCGATGTGGAGCAGCGATCCGACGCGGCCGACCAGTTCGCGCCCGCTGAACGGTTTGACGAGGTAGTCGTCGGCGCCCGCACGCAGTCCTTCCAGCCGCGCCTCTTCGCCGGCGCGGGCGGAGAGCATGAGTACCGGCACGCTTTGAAGCACGGGGTCGCGTCTGACCTCGGCGAGCAATCCGAACCCGTCGAGCACGGGCATCATGACGTCGGTGATGATCAGGTCCGGCCGCTCGCGACGGGCCGTGTCGATTGCCGCCCGGCCGTTGCCGACTGTTTCCACGCGGTAGCGCTGCGCGAGCAGGCCGCGCACGTATTCGCGCATGTCCGCGTTGTCATCGGCGAGCACGATGCGTTCGTGCGACTCGCTTGACTGCGCCTCGCCCGGCATCTGCGACAGAACTGGTGAAGGCGTCGCGGCGGTTTTCGCGTCGTCGGGCAGCCATCGCAGGGCTTCCTCGACGTATCCCTCGGCGTCCAGGATGCCGTGCCCGTCCGGCTTGCCGAGACGGTCAGCCGGGATGTGCGCGTGCCCCTTGGGGAGCGTGACGAAGAACGTGCTCCCCACGCCCGGCGTGCTCTCGACGCGCACGCTGCCGTGGTGGAGTTTCACCAGTTCGTACACCAGCGCAAGGCCGATGCCCGAGCCTTCGTGCGTCCGCGCCTTGCGCCCTCGATGCGGTGGAACCGTTCGAACAGGCGCGGCAGCTCGTGCGCCGCGATGCCCGAGCCTGTGTCGCGAACGGCGATCTCGACGTCGCTACCACGGTCGGCCACGCTCACGCCGATCTCGCCGCTCATGGTGTACTTGAACGCGTTGGAGAGCAGGTTGAGGATGATCTTCTCGAACAGGTCGCGGTCCACGTACACCGGATCGCCGGTGAGGGCCGGACAATCCAGCTCCAGCCGCATCCCCGCACGCTCGATCGTCGAGCGAAACACGCTCGCGAGCTCGCACGTGAGGCGCGAGACGTCTACCGGCGCGAACACCGCCTGCAGGCGCCCGGCCTCGATGCGCGAGAAGTCGAGCAGCGTGTTGACGAGCTTCTGCAGGCGGCGGGCGTTGCGGTGAACGACCTCGAGCTGTCCGCGGCGTTCAGGGTCTTCTTCGTTACTGAGCGCTTGTTCGGTCGGGCCGAGCATCAGCGTCAGCGGCGTGCGGAACTCGTGGCTGACATTGGAGAAGAACGCGGTTTTGGCCCGGTCGATCTCTGCCAGCGACTCGGCGCGCTGCTTCTCCTGCTCGTACGCCTCGGCGACCGCGAGAGCCGCGGAGATCTGGCCCGCCGCGAGGGTGAGGAAGTCGCTGTACGGCCCGTCGATCAGGCGGTACGGGTTAAGGCCGACGATCAGCACGCCTGAGCGGCCGTTTGCCGCTCCTGCGCCGGACGATGAGATGGGGAGCACGATCGCGCGCGTCGGCGGATGCGGCCATGCTCCGGCCGGCAGTTCGCCGACTGTGGACAGGTCTTCGACGATGCGCGGAGCGTGGCTCTCCAGCACCCGGGCGACCGGCCACATGGCCGAGCTATCGATCGCCAAACGGTCCGGCGCGGCCGCGTGTCCCGCGGGAATTCCAGCGCATCCGACCAGCGACAGCGACGTGCTCTGCGGCCCATCCAACGCGTAGAGCATCGCAAAGGGCAGATCGCGGGGGTCCTTGGCGATCGCCGCGGCCGCGCGACGGCAGACGTCGTGCCATGATCGCAGATCGGTCGTCGCGCTCGCCAGGTCGCGCAGCAGCGCAAGCTGGCGCTCGCTGATCACGCGCTGCGTGTCGTCGGTGTTGGCGCAGATGATCCCGCCGTTGCCCCCTTGATCGCCGGGGATCGGCGTGTAGGAATACGTGTAGTACGTCTCCTCGGGGTAGCCGTTGCGCTCCATGATCAGGAGCTGCGCCTCGACGTACGTCCCCTCGCTGCCGGACATGGCGCCCGAGAGCATTGGGCCGATGGTTCCCCAGATCTCCCGCCACACCGCCGACGCGGGCTGGCCGAGCGCCGCCGGATGCTTGCCGCCGATGATCGACTTGTACGCGTCGTTGTACAGGTAGGTGAGCTGCTCGCCCCAGCCGATCCAGATCGGTTGACGCGACATCAGCATGATGCGCACCGCGGTCTTCAAACTCTGCGGCCACGACTCAGGCGGCCCGAGCGGTGTGGAGGTCCAGTCGAACGCGCGCATCCGCTCGCCCATTTCGCCCCCGCCGGAGAGAAAGGCCGTGCGCTGATTTGAAGTCTCTCTGGACCTTGTCAACGTGTGTTCTCGAGCGGCGGAGTGAATGCGAAAAGCAGCCGTCGAGCGTACACGCGGACGCACGCCATCGAAGTGAAAAGCGGCTCACTCGCGGTTCAGACGCCGGGTGCGACGATCTCGCCGCGCGCCACGCGGCGGACCGCATCGATCAGCACCACGGGATGCTCATGTTTGGAGACAAAGCCCCACGCGCCCGCGTCCATCGCCGCCGTCACGGTCGGCTGGTCGTCGCGCCCGCTGTACATGATCGAGCGAGTCTGGGGGAACCGCTCGCACGCCTCCTTGACGGCGATAAGCGGCGAGCGCCCGGCCATCGTCAGGTCGACGATGGCGACGTCGGGCTTCAACTGTTCGACGGCGGGCACCAGCCGGTCGCCGCTGTCGAACGTGCCCAGGTGCTCAAGGTCCGTCTCGTGCCGGATCAATACCTCGAGCATCTCCGCCAGGTCGGCGTTGTCGTCCACGCAGATCACTTTGATCCGGTCGGGCATGGGGGTGATCCTGAAGAAACGGCGGGCGCAGACGGCGCCAAGCTTGTTCGATCATGCGCGCCGCGAAGGCAGCGAGCAAATGAAAAACAAAAGACCTTCCGCGGTCTACGCGGAAGGTCTTGGGTTTTGAAGCAGGGGTACTAGGATTTGAACCTAGACTAGCTGAGTCAGAGTCAGATGTGCTACCGTTACACTATACCCCTATGGGTGTCCCTGCTGGGGGCGTAGTGTACCCGGCAAGGGCGGGGCGGTCCAAGTCTTTATCAACGAACAAGCCCCGCGAACGCGGGGCTTTGGGTGTGGTCGTTGTTGAGGTCGGTTCAGCCGTTGACGGGGCGGATCGGCGTCGCGCGGCCGAAGGGGCTGCGGCTGGGGGCCGGCTGCGTCGGTGCGATGAACGCCGGTGCGGGCATCGCCACGGGGTTGACGGCCTGACCGATCAGGCGGTCGCCGCCGATGAGGGCCGGCTGCACGGGCGTGCTGCGGGCGGCTCGAAGCGAGTCGATCCGCTGATCGAGCTTGCCCAGAATCGATTTGACCTGATTGAACGTGCGTTGGGAAGTGCTCATCCGTGACCTCTCTGCTCGGTGCCGACCCACCTGATCGGCTGGGCGCAAGGTTGGGTTGAGGTCGGGCGCAAAAGAGTCCTCCCCCAACTGCTCGACCGCGCCGGTCGTACCGGCTGGGCGAGTCCATCAAGAGTTATTCGTGAAGTGCGTGTCCCCCGGCGACGCGCCGGATGTGTTCTAGACTCCCCGCTCTACTTCTCGGAGTCTCAATGCCTCTTCTGTCGGCGACAAACCTGCGCGTGGCCTTTGGCTTGAAGGTCATCCTTGACGGCATCAGCCTTTCCATCGAGCCGGGCGAGCGTATCGGCGTCGTCGGCCGCAACGGCGGCGGCAAGAGCACCATGATGAAGGTGCTCGCGGGCGTCATGCAGCCCGATACGGGGAACGTGCAGCTTGCCAAGGGGTGCAGGGTCAGTTATCTGACGCAGGACCCGGTGCTCACCCCCGGTGAGACGCTGCGCGGCGAGGCGGAGAGCGCTTTTGCCGAGCTGCACCGCCTGCACAACGAGCTGAACAAGGTCTTTGAGGAGATGGCGCACGCCGAAGGGACGGCCCTCGAACGCCTGATGGAGAAGCAGGGCCGGCTGGAAGGGCAGATCGAGGCCGCCGGCGGGCACGCGGTGGACCACAAGATCGACGCGGTGCTGCACGGCCTGGGGTTTACCGACGGGCAGTTCGGGACGCCTGTTGAAGGGTTATCCGGCGGCCAGAAGGGCCGGCTCTCGCTGGCGAAGATGCTCCTGCAGCAGCCCGACGTGCTGCTGCTCGACGAGCCGACCAACCATCTCGATATCGACGGACGCCTGTGGCTTGAGGACTTCCTCGTCAACGAGTTCCGGGGCGCGGTGCTGGTGATCAGCCACGACCGTTACCTGCTCGACAACGTGGTGCACCGGATCATCGAGGTTGAGCACGGCCGGCTGATCGACTACCCGGGCAACTACGAGGCGTTTGTCGAGATCCGGGCGCAGCGACGGCTCAGCCAGTCGCGGGCGTTCGACAACGAGCAGACGAAGTTCAGGAAGGAAGAAGCGTACATCCGGCGCTACCGCGCGGGCCAACGGGCAAAGCAGGCGCAGGGCCGCCTCAGCAAGCTGACACGCGCCAAAGAAGAAAGCACGCTGGAGCGGCCCGCCGAGCTGGCGACGTTCCGCCTCGAGCTCCCCAAAGCGCCGCGCACCGGCGACCTGGTGGTGACGGCACGCGGCATCAGCAAGGGATACGACGGCGACGACGGAGCGAGGAAACAGCTCTTCACGCAGCTCGACCTGATCATCGGGCGCGGCGAGCGGTGGGGGATCGTCGGCCCCAACGGCGCCGGAAAGAGCACGCTCGTCCGTGTGGTGTTGGGCGAGCAGCCGGCGGATGAGGGGACGGTGCGGATCGGCAGCAACGTGGTGGTGGGGCACTACAAGCAGACCCACGAGCACCTGGCGATGGACAAGACGGTGGTGCGCTACCTGCAGGACGTGATCCTCAAGGAGTGCCCGGGCCAGTTGCTCAGCGAACAGCAGGCGCGGAACCTTGCAGGCGCGTTCTTGTTCAGCGGGAGCGAGCAGGACCGGGAGATGGGGAGCCTGTCGGGCGGCGAGCGGTCGTGCGCCGTGCTGGCAGGTCTGCTCGCAAGCGCCAAGAACCTGCTGGTGCTCGACGAGCCCACCAACCACCTCGACATCCCCGCCGCCGAACGGCTGGAAGAGGCGCTCGCGCCGCCGGACGAAGAAACGGGCGAGGACGGCTACGAGGGTGTGCTCATCCTCATCAGCCACGATCGGGCGCTGATCGACGCTACGTGCACGAACCTGCTGATCCTCGACGGCAAGGGTGGGGCCGAGATGTTTGTGGGCTCGTGGACCGAGTGGCACCAGAAGGCCGTCGCTCGTGAGAAAGAGCGGCGCGAGGCCGAGGTCGCCGAGAAGGCCCGCAAGGAAAAGGCCGAGGCCGATCGCAAGGCCGCCGAAGAACGCAAGAAGGCTCAGCAGCAACAGGCCGCGGCCGCTCCGCCCAAGCCGAAGAAGGACAATCGCGGTAAGGGTTCAGCGCTCGCCCGCTTCTCTGCTGAAGAGCTTGAAGAGCAGATGGGCGCTGTGCAGGCCGAGATGACAGCCATCGACGAGGAGCTTGCCTTCCCCGAAACGTGGAAGAACCGCGAGCACGCAGAGGCCCTCACCGAGAAGCGCGAGGATCTCAAAGCCAAGCTCGACTCGCTTGAAGAGGAATACCTCAAGCGCGTGGGGTGATCGGTGAGCGTGCGATTCGGGAGTTGCGGAGCAGCGGCTTTTGATAGCCTGGCGGCTCGCGCCCTTTGGCGTTCGCTTGTCTTGTCAGAGCCCGAAGCGTCAGCGAGGGAGACGGCACGAGGCTTTGCGAGTGTCGCGTTTTCCTGCACCAAACGGCCGACTCGCCGAGCCTCGTCGGCCTCCCTCGCTGACGCTTCGGGCTCTGGCAAGGCCGGGCTAACGAAAGGCGCCTCGCAGGGGCTCACGGCAGCGGGACGATCCGGATATTCCGGAACTCGATGTACGAGCCCTCGCTCTGCAGGCAGATGTACCCCGGCGTCTCCTCGCAATCGACCGCCTCGTTGAGCAGTTCGCCGTTCACGTACAGCTTCACCGCGCCGTGGTCGCAGACGATCTCGTACTCGTTCCACTGGCCCAGCGGCCGTTCGGCGCCGTGGGTGTGCTTGGTGTTGCGCCCGTTGGTCCGTTCCTTGGCGACGCCCATCTTCATCTGATCGATGTTCCAGAAGTCACCGGCGTTGCCGCTCTCAAGCTGCGCCTCGATGCTCCGCGGCCAGACCTTGTCTTCGCCGTTCATTCGGAGCAGCACGCCGCTGTTGCCGGCGCCCTTCGCCGGATCGAACCGCCACTGGCAGCGGAAGACGAAGTTGGTGAACTTCTCGTTGGTCCGGATGTAGCCGCCGGGGTTGCCAGCGCAGCAAAGCACGCCGCCGTTGATGGTCCAGGGCTTGGTCTGGTCTTCTTTCTTCGCTGCAAGGTCGGGCACGACCGCCGTCCAGCCTGTGAGGTCCTTGCCGTTGAACAGATCAACCTGTCTCGGCGCCTTCGTATCGAGTGCGCGCACCTTGATGTCGCGGTAGGTCACCTTGTCGCCGTGGTCCTGCAGCACGATGGACCCCTTCGGCTGCACGCCGAAGCCGGTGTAGTCTTTGAACTTGCTGGCGGCGATCGCTTTCGTCCAGGCCGCGGTCGGCTTGCCCTGCGCGTCGAACGCTTCGATCTCCGCGACCTTCTTGCCGTTCAGCCAGTGCTGGATCAGCCCGTTGCGGATGTAGATTCGGCCGGTGTTCCAGTCGCCCGCCTTGAACGTCTTGCCCGCCGGCGGTTTGATGATGTCGTACAGCGCGCCCGACGAGTGCGGATCGCCAGGCTGCAGGTTGTTCCCCGCGTCGTCGATCACCTGGAACTCGGGGCCGGTCATCCAGCTCGCGTCGTACTGCTCCGTCGCCCGGTAGATCACGCCGCTGTTCGCCTTCGCGTCACAATTGAAATCGAACGTCAGCTCAAAGTCGCCGTACTGCTCGCGGGTCATGATGTCCCCGCCGCTCCCGCCCGCTTTGCTCGCCAGCGCGGCCTTCATCATCGTCCACCCCGCGGGGAAGGTCTGCTGCTTGTAGCCGCGCCACAGCGACTCTCTGTCTGAGCCGGTCAACCACGTCCAGCCGAGCGCGTCGTCGAGCGAGGCTGCGGCGGCGGTCTTCTTGAAGTACTGGCGGACGAGCGGCGTGGACGTATCAGGCGTGGGCTTTGGTTGAGCGAGTACGGCGGTGGCGAGTGCGGCGGTAAGAATCAGCATCGGGGCAGCATACCAAAAGCAAGGCTCGCGGCGAGGACTCGCGGAGCCGCAAGTCCGTTTGTTCTCAATCTGGCTTGGCCGCCGGTTCGACTGGAGTCTCGCCGAAGTCCATCTCGCCGACGACGTACGCGCGGATCGTCTCAATCGACGCCTCGTACGCCGACAGTTCCTTGGCGGACAGTGAGCGCCGTTTGGGCTGTTCGTCACCGCAGCACGGCTCGGTGATTGAGCGGCAGAACTCGATGAAGTGCTGCGCGGCAAGCACTCGGTTGGGCACGCCGCGCTCGGCGGTGTGATCAATGTTGACAATCATGGGGCGCCACCGACGTTTGGCGCCGGTGCCTCGACGAAGACATGGAACGCCGGGCTCAAGAACCCGACGAAATTCTGAAGGTGGGGGGGGATGCGAGGAGATGAACGGGCGACCGTCGCGGGGCTGGTCAGCCAGCAGCGAATCGCCGACACATCAGGTTGTTGGAGCGTTGCGCCAACACGGGCAGGGCGGGGTTGTTTGTCCGGGCCGCCTGGCCGGAATCGTTGAAGTTGCCGAAATGCCCCCGAAAGGACTCGAACCTTTGACCCGCTGATTAAGAGTCAGCTGCTCTACCAACTGAGCTACGGAGGCGTGCGTCCGTTTTTCGCGGACGTGGAGGCCAGTTTAGCGCACATTGCCCAAGGGTCAAGGTCTCTTTCCGAGCCGCGACCGTAAGGTGAAGAGGACGAAGTCCTCATCGGACTTCGCTACCGGTCTTCCGGCTCTGGTCGGCTGCGCCTCCCGGCGCACGGCCCTTACGGTCACAGTTCGGGTCCTTGGTCAACTTTCGCCGAGGGTTGACCCCCCCTCCCCTCCCTCCTAACCTTTCCCCCCTTGGACCGGCTCGGTTCAAGCCGTTTCGATTGCTGATAGGACTTTTCCATGCTCCCTCCACAAAGAGTCTCGTACGGCCGTAGCCGCCGCCGCCGCAACCACCACGCCCTCGAGGCCAAGTCGATCGGTATCGACCCCGTCTCGGGCATGCCCAAGGCCCACCACCGCGCCGCGGCCGAGTCCGGCTACGTTCGCCCGGGCCTGACGGTCGTCGTGCCGAAGCTCGGCATCGGCGCCCCAAAGAAGAAGAAAAAGGCCGACGGTCAGTAAACCGTCGGTGGGGGAATGAAGTACGCACGGGGGAGCCGTTCGTCCCCGCTCGGCGTGAAAGCCGGGCGGTGGGGGGGATAGCCACGCGGAGTAGGCGGCCACATGCGCATCGGCATCGACGTGATGGGTGGGGACCACGCTCCTGATGCCATCCTCAAGGGATGCATCCTCGCGCGCGACATCCTCGCTGACGACGACGTCCTCGTCCTCTTTGGGCCCGAGGGGGTCATCAAGGACTACCTCGCCGACTACGGCATCAACGACCCGCGATTTGTCATCCATCACGCTCCGCAGGTGATCGAGATGCACGAGCACGCCGTCGAGGCCGTGCGCGGCAAGCCTGATTCATCGATCGTCCACATGGCCAAGCTCGGTTCGGTGAAGGCCGCGCCCGGCACGCGGTGTGACGCCGTGCTCTCGGCCGGCAGCACCGGCGCGTGCGTGAGCGCCGCGACGATGTACATGCGTCGGCTCGAGCACGTGCACCGGCCTGGCATCGCGGTCACGATCCCCACGTTCAGCGGTCCGTTCATCCTGATGGATGCCGGCGGCAACCCCGAGCCGCGCCCGACCCACCTGCAGCAGTACGGCCTGATCGGCGAGGTCGCCGCCAAGGTTCTGCTGAAGAAGGACAATCCCCGCATCGCGGTGCTCAACATCGGCACCGAAGAGGGCAAGGGGACCGACCTGATCGGCGAGACGTACAACCTCCTCAAGAACACGCCGGGGATCAACTTCGTCGGCTACATCGAGGGGCGCGAGCTCTTTGAGTGCGGCGCCGACGTCGTCGTCTCCGACGGCATGCTCGGCAACACCGTGCTCAAGACCGCTGAAGGCATGGCCAAGAGTCTCTTCAGCGGGCTCGCCCGCGAGATCATGACCGCCGACCCGAACCTGATGATCGCGCTTGAGCCGGTCTTCAAGGACATCTTCAAGAAGAACGACTATCACGAGCACGGCGGTGCGCCGCTGCTGGGCGTCAACGGCATCTGCCTCATCGCTCACGGCTCGTCGGAGGCCCGCTCCATCCGCGCTGCGATCAAGCAGTGCCAGATGTACGTTCGCACCGGGCTCAACCACGCGATCGTCGAGCGCCCTGCGCAGCTTGAAGAGATGAACGGCCAGATGGGCAACCCCACGCCCATCGCCTGACGTTCGGACAAGTCCACATGTCCACCCGGTTGTGTGCCATGGCTTCAACCTGCCGGTCGGCTCCCGCCCGGCGCGTATGATGCCACAGCACCATGGCAACCCCATCCGCCGCTGCGACCGCCGCCAAGCCTCCTTCAACGCCCAAGCTCGGTGTACGGATCTTGGGATCCGGCTCCGCCGTCCCCTCCCGCGTCGTCTCCAATGACCAGATCGCTTCGCTCTGCGGCTCAGACAACGAGTGGATCATTCAGCGCACCGGCATCCACGAGCGCCGCGTCTGCGACCCCGCAAAGGGCGAGAGCAACGCAGCGCTCTGTACTCAGGCTCTCCGGCGCGCCCTTGAGGCTGCCAAAGTCGCGCCCACCGAGCTCGACCTGGTCATCTGCGGCACCATCACCCAGGACATGCGCTGCCCCTCGACCGCCTGCCTGGTCGCTTCGGAACTCGGCTGCGGCACGACGGCCGCGTGGGACCTGGGGGCTGCGTGCTGCGGCTTTGTCTATTCGCTGAACACTGCCCACGACCTGATCAAGGCGGGCACGTTCAAGACCGTGGGCGTGATCGGCGCCGACACGGTCAGCGCGATCACCGACTACACCAACCGCAACGTCGCCATCCTCTTTGGCGACGCTGCCGGCGCCGTCGTGCTGCGTGCGACCGACGACGCGAGCAAGGGCGTCGTTGCTCAGTCCAACCACGCCAACGGCAACGGCTGGCAGGAGCTCTTCGTTCCCGGCTGGGATTCGCACATCAAAGAGGGCGCCGACCGCGCGCTGGTGAAGACCGGCTGCCTGCACATGAACGGGCGCGAGGTCTTCAAGTTCGCCGTCACGACCTTCTGCCAGCTCATCCAGGAGACGCTCGACAAGGCGGGCCTTCAGGCGAGCGACGTCGACATGTTCGTCTGCCACCAGTCCAACGTCCGCATCATCGACGCGGCCGTCGAACGGTTCGGCATCGCCAAGGACAAGGTGTACGTCAACATCGACCGCTTCGGCAACACCTCCGCCGGCAGCGTGCCGCTTTGCTTCGATGAACTCCGCCGCGCGGCGCATTCAGGAAGGTCAGTTGGTGATGTTCATCGCCTTCGGCGCCGGCTTGACGTGGTCGGGCAGCCTGTGGCGCATGTGATCGTGTCGGCTCTCGACGCAGCGTCGCTATCTCATTAATCCAAAAAAGGCCCGGGCATTGCCCGGGCCTTTGTGTCACGAGATGTCGCTCGAGGATTGACGCCTCAAGCCTTGTTCACGCGCCGCAGCCGGCGAAGAACAGGTTGATGAAGGCGATGAAGTCGTTGTTGTCGTACGCGCCGTCGCTGCCGGGCAGGCCGCCGGTGGTGCCGAGGTCGGCGTGGGTGTCGTGGTTGAAGAAGTAGCTGATGAAGGCGATGAAGTCGTTGTTGTCCAGCTGACCGTCCTGGCCGGGGAGGCCGCCGGCGGCGCCAGGTCGCCCGGGCAGGCGGGCGGGTTGTTGGGAATGATCTCGACGATGCCGTAGGTGGCGTCGTCGCCCGGCAGGTCGCTGTTGTCGTTCCATGCGCCCGCGGCGAACCAGGGGATCTGGGCGTAGAACTCGGTGCCGTTGGCGTGGTTGGGCTCGCCGCTGCCCCAGTAGGTGAAGTCAACCGGCTCGCCGCTGGTCCAGACATAGTCGCCCTCGGCGCGGCCGAAGTCGTTGAGGCCGATCCAGCCGCGGCGGAAGTTCGGGCCGTCGAACTGCATGACGTTGAAGAAGACGAAGGAGTGTTCGTCGATGTTGCGGATGGTGGCGAGGTGGCCGCCCATCTCGACCGCGCGAGCCTCCGCCGCCGTCCACGAGCCGGACTCGAGCAGGTAATAGGTGTGGCCGTTGGCCTCGTTGACGATCGGGCCGGCGATGGTGCCGATGGGGGGCGCCTGGTTGATGCTCAGCACGCCCGCGCCCAGTGAGTTGGCGAAGTAGCCGGCAATGCGGATGAGGTACTGATTGCCTGACACGGCGCTAAAGCGGGCCTTGCTGCGGTTGACGCAGGTGTCGTCGTTGCAGGCGATCTCGTTGCCCGAGGGGCACCCAGGGCCGTCGTAGACGGTCAAGACGGTATCGAACTGGGTGGTGGTGCAGGTGTCGAGCAGGACGTCGCCGGTGAAGTCCGAGGTCCAGACGAACCAGATGTCGTTGAACGCCTGGGCGTTCGTGCAGCTGGTCGACGGGCCGTCGGTGTTGGCGCCGGTCGAGTCGAATGACGTCTGGCCGAAGCCGGTGATCGGCTGGGGCGACGAGCAGTTGTCGTTGGCGGGCTGAGCGAACGCAGCAGCAGCCAGCAGCGTGCTGGCGGCAGTGAAGAGAACAGAGGAACGCATTGTGATCACTCCCTTTCGAAATTCCCCAGTCGAGCGACACTCCATCCTACACGATTTTCGATGCGCGCACAACCTTCGCCCGTCCTCGAAATCCGGGGTTGACCACCTTACTCCACCGAGTTGGTTGAGGGTTTGTGCGGACGAAACGCCGTTCAGCACCCGGCGAAGAAGTGGTTGATGAAGGCGATGAAGTCATTGTTGTCGTAGGCGCCGTCGTGCCCGGGCAGGCCGCCTTGAATGCCCTGATCGGCGTGCGAGTCGTGGTTGAAGAAGTAGTTGATGAAGGCGATGAAGTCGTTGTTGTCGAGGTGACTATCGGACCCCGGAAGCCCACCCTGCCGGCCGATGTCGGCCGGACCGCACGCTGCGAGTGTTCCCGCCGCGGCGAGGTTGGCCGTCATGCCGATGTGAGTCGACGTCGACGCCAGCGTCAGCTTGATCGTCAGCGTCCCCTGGCAGAGCGGCTCGGTGAAGGGGAGCGGGTCGAGCGCGAGCGGGTCGGGGGCCGTCTGCGTCTGGTCAACGCTGATCTGTGCGGTGACGGGCACGCCCGGCTGCGTCATGTCCACGCTTCCGGTGATGGCCAGTGTGACCGGCTGCGGGTCGATCGGCGCCGGAGCGCCGCTGAGCGTGGCCGTGACGGTGACGATCGCGGGCACCGACGCGCTGAAGGTGTAATGGCCGGGTTGTCCGTTGATCGGGGTAAGCGTTCCCGACGCCGGGCCACCCGTCTGCGCGGCGTCGATCGCCGTGGCGGAGATGCTTCCAACCGGCACTGAGATGTTGCCGACGCCGAAGATCGTGCACGTCGGCTCGCGCTCGCGGAAGGTCGGGTAGTTGATCACGGCCGTCGCGTCGATGCTCGCCGTGCCGCCTCCGAGCAGGCTGGACACGAGGTTGCTCACCGAGACTGTCCCCGCCGTCGTGTCGAACGACGCATCGAACGCGCCGCTGGGGTGATAGACCGTGCTGCCGTTTGTGCCGCTGGCGGCGAGCGAGCCGCTGTTGAGGTTGATGATCGTGTTGCCGTTGGTGTCGCCGCCGACGATCCCCGGAACCGTCCGTGTTCCCGCGGCCGGCGGCACCACGTCGTCAGCGTTGCCCGGAATCGCGTCGGCTCCCGCGCGCGTCCCCACGATGTAGCTGCTCGCGGCGGGCGATGTCCGAAACGGCGCGGTGAACGAGATGTTGTACGACAGGGTCGAGTTGGGCTGGTTGACCGCGTAGTGGTACGGCTGAGCGAGCGCCAGCGAGGGAATGCCGGCAACCGCGGCGGCGAGCAGGGCGAGTCGCATGGGGAAGATCTCCGGTAGGGGCGGTACCGATCGACGGTCCCGCCGTTGCAGGCGTTTCGGTCAGGGTTGGTTGTCTATCGCGGCGCCCAGCGACGACACAGCCGAGGCCCGAACAAAGGTATCACACAGTTCCCGTTCTGCAAGGGAACGCGATGGCTACGTGTCAAACTGGGCAAGTTCGTTGCCCGCGGATATGCATCACGAGCAGCCGGCGAAGAACTGGTTGATGAAGGCGATGAAGTCGTTGTTGTCGAACAGGCCGTCGGACCCGGGGAAGCCGCCCGCGATGCCGCGGTCGCCCAGCGGGTTCTGGGCGAAGAAGACATTGATGAAGACGATGAAGTCGTTGTTGTCCAGCAGGCCGTCGGGCCCCAGCACGCCGCCGGGCGAGCCGATGTCGGCCTGGTTGGTGGAGGTGAAGGTTGCTCCGTTGGGCGTGACGGTGATGTTGATGCCGAACGGCGCGGGCTTGTTCGGGCCGGTCCGGATGTCGAAGATGCCCGTCACCGTGCCGCCGGACGATGTGGTGATCACCGGCACCTGCACGCGGCAGCCGGGGACGAGCCCGTTGGGGTAGGAGACCATCAACTGGCCGTTGGCCACCAGCGTGCCGAGCACGCGGACGTGCCCGAAGTCGTTGGTGGGGTTGGGGCCGGTCGACTGCACCTCGATGATGCCGCTGGAGGTGTTGGTCAGCGTGCGGCTGGCCGAGACCTGCACGGTGCCGTTGGTGCCGGTGCGGATCGTGCCGGTGTTGGTCGCGTTGACGTTGAGGATGATGAAGCCGTTGGCGAAGGCTTCGATCAGCCCCTGGTTCATCAGCGTGAAGGTGCCGGTTCCCGTCGCGGGCTGGATGGCCAGCGTGCGCGATGAGCCGGAGGCGAGCAGGCGGCCGCCGTTGTTCAGAGCGCCGCCGTCGACGATCGCGATGCTCGCGTTGTTGCCGCCCGCCTGGATGGTGACGCCGCCGCCGGTTGTGAGCACCGCGCCGGTTCCGGTGATGCCCATCGTGCCGTTGTTGATGGTGATGGTCCCGGTTCCGTCGACCGCCTGCGTTCCCTGGAAGACGAGCGTCTGGCAGAACGAGGTGCCGGTGGCGATCGATCCGGTCGCGCCGAGCGTCAACCCGCCGGTGATGGTGAGCTGGCTGCAGTTGTTGCCCAGCACGATCGGCGCGTTGAGCGTCACCGCGTTGAACGTCGCGCCGCCGGTCAGGCCGTACGTCTGGCCGTCGAGCGCGTTGAGCGTGGTGCCGGAGAAGAGCGTTCCGCCCGCGAAGTTGATCGGCCCGGTCGCGTTGGAGATGGTGAGCACCGGGCCGGTGTAGGTGCCGGTGAAGTTGATGGTGCCGCCCGTGCGCGACACGTTGCCGAGCCCGGTGCACGTGCCGCCAAGGTTTGCGGTGCCGTTGTTGACTACCAGCGTCCCGTTGTTCACCCACGTCGCTCCGCTGATGGTGAGCGTGCCGCCGTTTGACGCCTCGAGCGTGCCGCCCGGGGCGTTCTGCAGGGTGCCGGGGCCGTTCGCGACCAGTACGCGGCCGGCGCCGAGCTCCGGATCGTGCCCTGGTTGTTGAGCGTGTTTCCGGTGCCGATAGCGAACGAAGTGTTGCTGCCGCCTGCTGTGAGCGTCACGCCCGGGCCGAACGTCGTCGTCGCCGAGGTTCCCGTGACAGCCATCGAGCCGGCGTTGAGCGTGATAGTGCCCGTTCCGCCGATCGTCTGCGTGCCGGAGAAGATGAGCGTCTGGCAGAACGAGGCGCCGGTCGAGATCGAGCCGCCCGCTCCGAACGTCAGCCCGCCGCTGATCGTCAGCAGCGAGCAGTTGGCGCCCATCGCGATCGGCGCGTTGAGCACCACGCTGTTGAAGTTCGCCGCGCCCGAGAGCGCGAACGACTGCCCGTCGATCGCCGAGAGCGTCGTGCCGTTGAACGTCGTGCCGCCGGCGAGGTTGATCGGGCCGGTGGCGTTGGAGATCGTGAACGTCGGACCGGTGTAGATGCCGCTGAAGGTGATCGTGCCGCCGGTGCGGCTGATGGTCCCGAGCCCGCTGCACGTGCCGCCGAGGTTCAGCGTGCCGGCGTTGACGGTGAGCGTGCCGAGGTTCGACCACGCCAGCGTGGTGCCGCTGCTGTTGAGGTTGAACGTGCCGCTGCTCGACGCCTCGATCGAGCCGCTCGGAGCGTTGGTGAGCGTGCCGGAGCCGTCGATGGAGAGCACGCGGCTGCTCACGTTGGCCCGCATGACGCCTTGGTTGACGACGGTGTTGCCCGCCGTGATGGTCATGCTGCCGTTGGCGCCGCCGGCCTGCACGATGATGCCGGGCCCGAAGGTGACGGTCGCGCCCGTGCCGGTGACCGCGGAAGAGCCCGCGTTCAGCGAGATCGTTCCAACGCCGGTGATGTTCTGCGAGCCGTTGAAGATGAGCGTCTGGCAGAACGACCCGCCGGTTGAGATCGACGAACCCGCGCCCATCGTCAGGTTGTTGATGATCGTGAGCGTCGAGCACCCGTTCTGCATCGTGAACGGCGAGTTGAGTGTGACGTTGTTGAACGTGATGGAACCGTTCTGGCCGAAGCCCTGGCCGTCGGCGGCGCCGAGCGTAACGTTCGTCAGATTCAGGTTCGAACCCAACGTAAGCGAGCCGGTAGCAGCGTTAGCCGTGAGCGAACTGCCTGTGAACGATCCGCCGAGGTTCAGGCTGCCGCCGGTGCGGTTGACCGTGCCGAGGCTCGCGTATGTGCCCGACAGGTTCATCGTGCCGCCGTTGATCAGCAGCGTGCCGTTGTTCACCCACGACCCGGGCGAGAGGTTGAAGGTGCCGGTGGTCGCCTCAACCGTCGCGCCCGGCGCGTTGGTGAACGAGCCGTTGCCGTCGACCGAGAGCGTCCGGCTCGCCGCGTTGACGCGGAACGTGCCCTGGTTGGTGATCGAGCACCCGGCGGCGACGTTGATGCTCGCCGAGTTGTTGCCGGCCTGCACGATGACGCCGGGACCGAACGTCACAACCGCGTTCGTGCCGCTCACTGCTGACGAGCCGGCGTTGATGCTGATCGTTCCGGTGCCGCCGATCGTCTGTGTGCCGCTGAAGACCAGCGTCTGGCAGAACGACCCGCCGGTCGCGATCGAGCCTCCCGCGCCGAACGTGAGACCGTTGGTGATCGTGAGGGTCTGGCAGCTGTTGGCCATCGTCAGCGGGGCGCCGAGCGTGACGTTGCTGAAGCTGAGCGAGCCGCCCTGCGTGTACCCCTGTCCATCGAGGGCGTTCAGAAGGGTGTTGGCCGCGTTGAACGCGCCGAGATTCAGCGGGCCCGTTATCGCGTTGGCCGTCAGGATCGGGCCCGTGTACGTCCCCGAAAGAGTGAGCGTGCCGCCGGTGCGACTCACGTTGCCCAGTGCCGCATATGTGCCCTCAAGCGTGAGCGTTCCGCCGTTGATGACGAATGTCCCGTTGTTCGTCCACGACGCCGGCGAGAGCGTAAGCGAGCCCGTGCTGGCCTCCACCGTGCCGCTCGGTGCGTTCGTGAACGATCCGGCGCCGTCGACGGTCAGGAGCCGCCCTGCCGCGTTGGAGCGGAACGTGCCCTGGTTGGTGATCGACGACCCCGCGCCGATGTCGATGCTGGCCGATCCGGTTGCAGTCTGGAAGATCGCGCCCGGCCCGAAGGTCAGGACGCCCGCGCCGGTCACGCTCGCCGAGCCGTTGCCGAGCGTGATGACGCCCGGACCGCCGACCGTCTGGGAGCCGCTGAAGAAGAGCGTGCCGCAGAAGGAACCGCCGGTGGTGATCGATCCGCCCCCTCCCGCACCGAACGTCAAGCCGTTGCTGATCGTGACTTGCGAGCAACTGCTGGAAAGGTTAAACGGCGCGTTGAGTGTGACGCCGTTGAGCGTGATGCCGCCGCTGTTGGTGAACCCCGGTCCGCCCGCGCCGTCCAGCACCGTCCCCGTGAGCGTCACGCCGTTGAACCCGATCACGCCCGTCGCTGCTGTTGCCGTCAGCGTTGGGCCGGTATAAGTGCCCGTAATCGTCAGCGTGCCGCCCGTGCGGCTCACGGTGCCAAGAGCGTTGAATGTTCCACCCAGCGACATCGCTCCGCCGTTGATCGTCAGCGTGCCCGCGTTGCTCCACGATGAGCCGGTCAACACGAACGTGCCGCTGCTCGAAGCTTCGACAACACCCCCCGCGGCGTTGGTCAGCACGCTTCCCGCAGCACCGGTGATTGTCAGAACCTGCCCGGACGCGCTGCTGCGCATGAGCCCGGAGTTCACAAGCGTAGTGCTCGCATCCAATGCGATGCCGGTGTTGCTGCTCTCCTGCACCGTCGCGCCGGCAGAAACCGTCAGCGTGGTGCCCGCTCCGGAGACTCGAACGCTCCCCTGCCGGATGATCAGCTGCCCCGGCCCACTGATCGCCTGCGTGCCTTGGAAACGCAGCGACTCGCAGAACGAGTTTCCGGTTGAGAGCGACCCGGTGGCACTGGTGAAGGTCAGGCCGTTGGTGATCGTGAACAGCGAGCAGCCGCTCGTCTGCGTCACTGCGCGGTCGGTCGTGAGGCTGCGAATCGTGCCGCCGACATTGAGGTTGATTCCCGCGCCGGCCGGGATCGTGACATCGTTTGTCGAGCCCGGAACCGCGGCCGGCGACCAGTTGGCCGCCTGGTTCCACGACACGCCGTCGCCCCCGCCCGTCCACACCACGGGCTGACCAAAAGCCGCCGCCGGCAACACCGCCCCGGCGCAGACGGCAATCACAGTGCGCAGGACAAACAACATCCGGGTGAACGGCATGGGTGGCTCCCTTCGTCCCCCGCAATCGCGGGGGTCAGTTTGAGTGTACCGATGAGATGCCGCACGGCAAGCGAACCGCGCGCATCTACTGCTAAAACGGGCTCAATCGTCTATGGCGATATGCTTGTCCGTTCCGTCTGACAGTTCATTCACTCCGGAGACCCCGCTCGTGACGAAGCTGATCACCACCGTCCTTACCGCGACGCTTGCTCTCAGCGCAGCCGCGCTCGCCCAGCCCGCCGCTTCTGCGCCCCAGGCGCCCGCTGCCGCGGCCGCGAAGGACGTTCCTCTGATCCCCCGCACCGTGCTCTTTGGCAATCCCGACAAACGCGGCGGCTCGCTCAGCCACGACGGCAAGTGGGTCTCGTGGGTCGCGCCAAATGAAAAAGGCGTCATGAACGTCTGGGTTGCGCCGCGCAACCATCCCGATCAGGCCAAGGTCGTCACGCAGGATTCCGGCCGCGGCATCCGCACGTACATGTGGGCCTACGACAACACCCATCTTCTCTACATGCAGGACCAGGGCGGCGACGAGAACTGGAAGATCTTCGCCGTCAACGTGCACCATCCTGACCAGGCGGCGCGCGATCTCACGCCGATCGACAGCATCAACGGTCCCGACGGCAAGCCGCTGAAGCTCCCGACTGGTCAGAACCTCCGGCCGTCGGCCAAGCTCGTCGCGATGAGCGACAAGTTTCCGGGCAAGATCGTCATCGGTCTGAACAACCGCAACCCGCAGATCCACGACCTCTTCACCCTCGACCTCGCTTCGGGCAAGCTCGAGCAGCTGCTGCAGACCGACGAATACGCCGAGTTCGTCATCGATGACGACTACAACGTCCGCATCGCCGGCAAGCCCAACGCGCAGGGCGGCCTCGATTACGACAAGAACACCGCCGCGGCGGGCCAGCCCGCCAAGTGGGAACCGTTCATGTCCGTGGCGCTGGAGGATGCGCTCTCCACGGCCCCGCACGGCTTTGACAAGAGCGGCAAGACGCTGTACATCAGCGACGGCCGCAAGACCGATACGACGGCCCTGGTCGAGATGGACTGGGCGACGGGTGCGACCAAGGTGCTGGCGCAGGACCCCAAGGCCGACGTCGGCGTCACGCTCGAGGACCCGCACACCGGCAAGGTGCAGGCGGTCTCGTTCGAGTACGACCGCCAGCGGTGGGAGGTGCTCGACAAGTCGATCCAGGCCGACCTTGACTACCTCAAGACCGTCACCGACGGCGAGCTGATGGTGCAGGCACGCTCCGACGACGACCAGGTCTGGCTCGTCGGCTACGGCGTCGACACCGGCGCCCCCAAGGCGTACGTCTACGACCGTGCGGCCAAGAAGGCGACGTTCCTCTACTCCACCAACAGCAAGCTCGACAGCCAGCCGCTGGTGAAGATGAAGCCGGTGGTGATCAAGAGCCGCGACGGACTGGAGCTGGTCTCCTACCTCACGCTCCCGCCCGGCACCGACGCCGACAACGACGGCGTTCCCGATCATCCGGTTCCGATGGTGCTCAACGTCCACGGCGGTCCGTGGGCGCGTGACTCGTGGGGCTACAACCCCACGGCGCAGTGGCTCAGCAACCGCGGCTACGCGTGCCTCGCCGTCAACTTCCGCGCCTCGACGGGCTTCGGCAAGAAGTTCCTCAACGCCGGCAACCTGCAGTGGGCCGGCACGATGCACGACGACCTGATCGACGCGGTGAACTGGGCGGTGCAGAACAAGATCGCCCAGAAGGATAAGGTCGCCATCATGGGCGGCTCGTACGGCGGGTACGCCACGCTGGTCGGCCTCACCTTCACGCCCGACGTGTTCGCATGCGGCGTCGACATCGTCGGCCCGGCGAACCTCAACACGCTCCTGAGCACGATCCCCGATTACTGGAAGCCCATGCTCGACACCATGGTGCGCCAGATCGGCGACCCGCGCACCGAGGAAGGCAAAAAGCTCCTTGAGAGCCGCAGCCCGATGACGCGCGTGGAGAAGATCAGCAAGCCGCTGCTGATCGGCCAGGGGTACAACGACCCCCGCGTGAAGTACATGGAGGCGGAGCAGATCGTCAGCGCCATGCAGAGCAAGAACCTGCCCGTCACCTATGTCGTGTATCCCGACGAGGGGCACGGCTTCCAGCGCCCGCAGAACCGCACCAGCTTCTTCGCGGTCGCTGAGGCCTTCCTCGCCAAGCACCTGGGCGGACGGGCTCAGCCGATCGGCAACGACTTCGCCGGTTCGTCTATCACCGTTCCGACCGGCGCCGAAGGCGTCCCGGGCGTGAAGGACGCTCTGGGCTCCGGCACGAAGAAGTGAACCCGGCCTGAACACAGTCGAGCCGCCAACAGCAACGAGCCCCGTGTGCACAACGCGGGGCTTTTTCGTTGACTTGGCATACCACCCGCGGAAGAGACAGCCTCTCGGTGATAATGCCGCCTTCATCGGAACCTCATCACACGCGAGACCTTGGGCCGCATCAAATGCCAGTGAGATAGAGGGATCGTGAGGGACAGAGAGACAAACGCGGCGGTCTGCGAACACACTGCGCAACCCGCTGCACAAGCAACGGCCGCAAGGCCGCGAAGAACCCCGGGTGTCAAAGCCTGGGGTTTCTTTGTTTGTACGGGGAAAGTGCGTGAATACCCATGCCAAAGGCCGGCACGGCGGGCGATCTTTGCAATCCACCCTCTTGCGGTGGGAGCACCGACAGTTAGACTGCGCTCTATGAACGACATCGAACGGCGTGCACTCCTCGGCGCAGCAGGCATCGGCGCGGTCGCGGCCTTTGCAAAGGCCGGTCCCCTCAACCCACCCGCCGGCTCTGTTGCGCCCACCGGCCGCACGCTCGACGAGATCTACAACAAGATCCCCGCCGTCGGCGGCTCCGACGGCCGCATCGCGGTCTCCGCCGCGGGCACCATCGCCAGCCCCGGCAACTACGTGCTGGTTAACGACATCGACACCCCGCCCGGCGGCAACACGTTCACCATCACGGCGAACAACGTCACGCTCGACCTCAACGGCTTCCGTATCGGCAACACCCTCGGCGGCTACTGCATCGTCACCAACGGTGCGATCTCCAACCTCGTCATCCGCAACGGTTCGATCGTCGGCGGCATCGGCGGCATCGTCACTGACCAGGCCGGTATCAAGGGCGTGCTCCTTGAGAACCTGCGCCTCCACGGCCAAAAGAGCGTCGGCATCTCCATCGGTGGCTCGACCTCGCGCGACTGCGTCATCCGCCGCTGCGAGGTCAGCGAGTGCGGCATCTCCAGCACCGCCTCCGATCCCAACTGGGTCGCCATCGGCATCGTCTACAACGGCAGCGCCGCACGCATCGAGGACTGCTCCGTCCACACCCTCGCCAACAACGGCACCAACCCGATCAGCCGCGGCATCCTTCTCAACACCACCAACGCCACGGGCAACTTCGTCTCCCGCTGCCACCTGGGCAACTCAGGCGGCGTCGCCGGCGTCGGCATCCTGTTCATGGGCCCCGCGTACTACCGCGACAACGTGGTTACCGGCTACAGCACCGCCTACAGCGGCGGCACCAACGGCGGCAACAACTTCGGATAAACACCGCCGAACTTACCAGCTCAACCGCCACCACTCACCGCGCCCGACGCGAACGCTTCGCGATTCCACGCACATTCCGCCGTGCGCACGACCTCGACACGCACCGGTCGGCCACCTGCCGCGCGAGCGCATCGATGTCCTCAGCCGCAAGCCGCAACGCAGCGAAGATTGGCGACCGCACGGTCGCCTGATAGATCGCGTTCCAAGCGGGAGAGGCAGGATTCGACTCAGAACGAAGAGAGACAGCGTCCATGGATTGCTCCAGTGTGTACTTATGAGTTGCGGGTAAGCGCCCGGGTACCGGGCACGACAGACACGCGGCACAAGTGGGAGGGGGAAGGGGGGGGTGCGGCCGCACACCCATAACGCACCGCCGGCGCAAAGCCACACCAAGACAACCAATTTCCCCGCGCTCATCCGCATTTTCACACGACACGCCGCCCGCTTCCCAGCACACCGCAACATCCCGCCTCAACAGAGGCCCGACCGCAAGGAAGGGCGACTGCACGCACCCAGCAAACAACGCCGCCCGCTTCACAGCACACCGCTCAACAACTCAGCGCATCCTCGCCGCCGCCCTTGCACCCCCGCTACGAGCCGCTCATCCCCCGAGCGACTGATCGGCGCCCACGCCCCCGCCACCTCAGCCGCTCCTTCACCGCGCCCGCTCGGTAACACCCGACTCATCCCGCACTCACTCTGCCCACGAACTGGCCGCGCACCACACCGCCATGAACAAGAACAACAACAACCGTCGCCCCGACAGCAACCCCGCCAACCGTGACCCGATCACCGGCGAGCCCGGCTCCCACCCCGTCTCCACCGGCGCAGGAGCGGTCGCCGGCGGCGTGGCCGGCGGAGCCGTCGGCTCGATCGCTGGCCCCGTCGGCACCGGCATCGGCGCGGCCGTCGGCGCAGTCGCCGGCGGACTCGCAGGCAAGGCCGCCGGCGAAGCCATCGACCCCACCGAGCAGGACAAGTACTGGCGCTCCAACTTCAACAGCCGCCCGTACTCCAAGAACTTCAAGTCATACGACGACGTCGCCCCCGCCTACCGCTACGGCTGGGAGTCCGCCTCCAAGGCCAAGGGCCGCTCCTTCGATGATTCCGAGAGCTCGCTCCGCGAAGGCTGGGAGAAGACCAAGGACAAGGCCGAACTCACCTGGGACAAGGCCAAGGCCGCCGTCAAGGACGCCTGGGACCGCGTCATCCCCGGCCGCGGCCGCTAATCCCTCTGTTCCACAGCCAACCAATCTCCCGCATCAGAACCAACGGCCGCAAGGCCCGTTGAAAACCCTCGCCTTTGAAGAGGCGCGGGTTTTGTCGTCGACACGGGATGCATAGATGGCTTGTTTGAGCCCAGAAGAGCGACAAGAAATCTGTACTGTCAATATGATTTGAGATGGTGCCGCGACTTTCCGACTTTCCCTGGTGGGCCGAGACAAGGTGGTGGGAAGACAGTTCGTATTCAGACGTGGACGGAATCTCACGAGAGGATGCCGTATCTGCGTTTGAGTACCTCATGCATGTGTTTGACCGCGAGTGGTGGGGTGAGATACAAAACCCTGAACGCGCACCTCATCCGCTAGCGGCGTGGTTCATCGGACAAGGGACTTGGCCATTTAAGAATCTCCACTTTCTGGGGAGCACACTTCGATCAGTAGCGGGGGTCGAAGGTGGCATGCGAAAGATCGCAGAGCTTCGAATAGGAACGGCCCCCCCGGGAATTCTGTTCGAGCTGAAAGCCTGTGCTGCGATCGTGCGGGCAGGACTCCTGCCGCGATTTGCGCAGGCGCAGGCTCATCGAACTCCAGACCTCATCGTTGATACCGACCATGGCGAAGTTGCCGTCGAGTGTAAGAAATTGCTGAAACAGAACGTGGATCGCTGGATGAGCAGTCTCATGTCGATGGTCATGCCGCATGGCCCTGAGTTCGGCGAGAACGGCTTCGATATCGAGCTTGACGTGGGTCTCACATTCCTCCGCTCGGAGCGGCCACCTACATGGAACGACGCCCTGGCGCGAGCACTCGCCGCAGAGGTAGCGCAAACGGTCGCTCTCGCACTTCGCCAGAGCCCGCCGCAGCGCGATATCCGTATCCCAGGCATCGCAAAGGTGCGTGTCCGCCCGGATGCGTCCGGCCGAGGACAGGTATCCGGCGGCCCGATCTACGAGGCCGCCACGCTTCGACGCATCCTTGATCACTTAGTCGAAGCCTGCACTCAGATTCCGCCCGAACTGCCCGGCGTGGTGGTGGTCGAATGCGATGTCGTGCCCGTGGGTCCGTTGGTGAGGGCTGCGATCGCTGCAGCGATCGATGTAGTGGCCCCCAGTGAGCCACTGGAGCGAGTGCACGCGCTGCTGCTTTCGCCGGACCTTCGATGGGCGAACCAGCGGGCAGTCGCATTCAACGTTGGCACTCGTGAACGAGCCCCTGAGCACATTGCGGCGGTAGCGTCGGTGATAAAGGCTCTTGACACGTAGCAAGACAGCAGGCTTGGTGGACGCCAGCGATTTGCGTCTGATCTCAGTAGTTGCTGAGTAAGACGCCCGTCACGAGCCATCAATCTGCGGCCATGCAACGGTCGGCGCGTTCGCCCTCCTCAATGGCCAGATCAACACGCCAGCGCCGATCGCTTTGAGCAGCTGATCGGCGACACCGGCCTGTGCAACTCTCCAAGCACGTCGGTGCTACGAACCTTCGCCGACGGCACCGCACGCATCACGCCTCACCGCGTATGTGACGTCTATCCGCTTCAAGGATTTATTTCGTGTACTCGGATACCGCTTGTTCTAGTTCTCTGAACAACCGCGTCACGGCAGAAAGGCCGCGCGCTTTCAGCGTATCTCTACTCACCTTGCCAATTATTTGGTTGCCGTGCGCATGGCGATACGGCACCTTGCAATTCGCAGTTGCTCGATTAATTGATTTCTGAACTTCTGATTTTGGAGTTGCTTCCAGACCGGACCACTTCTTGAACTTCTTGTTGTCCAATTCATCTATCACGAAACCATCGCCGTAGTGCTTGGCGAGAGACGTCGGATCCGCAGCGAGCCAAGTCTCGAGGCATTGAATCATCAGGTAACAGTTGCGGTCGCCAGTGCCTGAAGGGGCCTTTTGCCGAGACACTCCCAAGGCTTATTCCCGTTCTTAACGGGTCCTTCGGAGTCAACTAAAAGTACTCGAAAAGAGCCTGCCATGCTGTGTGGCAGTGGTGTGTAAAATTTGCCAATTGCTGCGTTCCGACTCCCTCCTTCGACTACCTGAAACTCGGCTCCTCCTAGAGATGCTCGTTCTTCAATCGGTTTTAAGAAAGTACTCCAAGCCCTTCGGAACTCACCGCTCAGAGCCGTGCGAATTGCACCATCTCCGCCGCCGCCTTCACCTTCAACATATACCACCACGCGTTTGCGCATTAGTAGCGAACTCCACCGAGTTCACCCGATGCCCAAAGGTCTCCAAGAGCGTTCTCTTTGCGCCATTGATTGAACTCGCCCCGCGTGAGCGTTAAAACGGTACTTCCCGTGCTAGATCCGCTGAAGGCAAATAGACAATCGAACCGGTCTTGAAGGGCGGTCAGCAAGTCCTGCGAGTGGGTGGCAATTACAATTTGGCTTCGTTCCGAGGCATCTGCTATTAAGGTAGCTACGAGGCGTGTCATGTCAGGGTGCATTCCAAGTTCCGGCTCTTCTAGACAGATCAATGACGGTAAATCATCACGCAGCAAGACAGCTGCGAGCGCTAAGAATCGTAATGTGCCATCCGAGAGCCGAGACGCAGGAACGTCGCTCTTGAATGATGCTTCGCGGATTGCTAGCCCTACCTGTCCCCAAGCCGTTCTCGCCGCAAAGTCCTGGTATGTAGCCTTGAGCTCTGGAAGAAGTTGCTTAATTTTAGTGTGGGTGGACGTCTGAATGACGCTATAGAGGGTCGCGGCTAAGTGCGCGTCCAGCCGCTCTGGCAGTTCTGCGGATGTGAGCGCAACCGAAGCTGGCTTGCGTGATCGAGCAGTTCTGCCAAAATCCCAGTCGCTGTAAACGCGAATGTGGGCGTAAAAGGCGCCCACGGCTGCCAGTTCGGGATACTCACCGGCGTCCCTTACTTGGCTGAGGATCGATTGGAGCGGGTTGTAGTCTGGAAATTTTCTTGCAATCGGCTTGCTGCCTTTTCTTGATCCGCGAGCAGCCAGAGTCGCCGGCAGTCGGTGTGAGCCTGCAAAGTAAGGCAAGGCATGTACTTCGTCGCGGCTTGTCGCACTTTCTAGGCTTTCTTCAACAGGTGCCCCAGAATTGGGAGTGGACGGTCCAAGCCTTACAGTATGTATTATCGGCTGAGAGACTCCGGCGAGATTGAGATGCGCCACAAGCGTCGCCGTGGCGGAACTCTTGTCGGAGCCATTGTAAAGCCACGCCTCGAATCCGTCTGAAGAGAATGGCTCCTGAATATTCAGCTGAGAGCTCTTTAGTAATCTTATGCAATCGATGAAATTGGACTTCCCTGATCCATTCGCGCCAACCAGAATATTCAGCCGACCTAATTCGAATTCGGTGTCGTGGGCAAAAGATAATAGCCCGCTTACGCGCAACCGCATGAGCGGAGGCCCGTTGGGCGAATAATCATTTGGTGACTCAAGAACCTCAGTTGCTGACAACTTTCTGATGGGGTTTGCTGTAGCTAGTTCTCCCTGCTTCAACGAGTCGGGTGCTGTGACATCGAGAGGGATTGTCTCGAACCAATTCGCCTGTTGGGGATGGGTATCGAGCGATTCGAATAGTTCGAAAAAATCGCTGGATAACGCGCCTTCGCTGGAAGAGAATCCGAAATACTTTGCAAATAAGGGCAGTAAATCGAGAGGCTGTCGCATAGTCTCAGCTAGCCCAAAATCGCGGTAGAGGAAAGCAGCCAATTCCGTTGCGGGCAGCGGCCGACCGTACAGCAGGTGTCGAGCGGCCAGCTTCCCGTGACCGTTCTTAAGTCTGTAAGTTCCATCGGCCGTTGTTTCTACAACTTTACTAAAAGGCTGGCCCTCGCGCAGCGAGCTCTTGGCATAAGAACCGGCGACGTTGCGATTCATCCATAAGTTGTCGGCCGTCGCTTTGTGGTTGACGAAAGGCCGGAGAAATGGAGCGGTCTCGGGGCCATCGGCTACCGCAAAGAAACGCTTGTAAAATCCCGTAAAGTCAGGTCGTACCGAGCGCGAGTTCTGTTCTTGAGCAAGCGAACGCAGGTGAAGATAGCCAGCAAAGAGTGGATGAACTTTTTTGCTGCGAAGGGAAGCAAAAGCGCTAGATACAATGTTCTTGCGAATGACCTGCATCATGGTCGGGTTTCCTCCCATTGGGCCGTATTTAGGTCAATGCCGATTGAGCGTCGCCCTAGCTCCGAAGCGACTTCCAATGTAGTTCCTGTGCCCATAAAGGGGTCCAGAACGACGCCGGGTAAGAACGGTGCTTTGCACGCACATTTCTCCCATCCGTCGGTACGCCATTTCGGAAACGTGAATTCTCGAAAATATCCCCCCAACGCAATCTTTGCTTCCTTTGCGAGCTTCTGGACACTGGCGGTATTTTTGTCGGTACCCGCTTGAGTGCGGCGCGCCTTTCCAGCATCTGAAATGCCGGTGGCTTGGATTGCAGCAATATGAGCTGGAGTGAGACCCTTTTCGCGATACAATTCTAGAGCACGACGGGCCTGAGGCCGGGACTCGTTTAACTCGCTGGTGCGCTTGATAATGCGGCGTTGAGGCTCCCCGCACTTAGTACAGACTTGTTTGGGGCAGGCCAACAAAATCGCTCGCCGCGCGATCTCTACCGGAAACGGCGCCAAATGAGTTCCCAAATCTCGCTTGCGTCCGATCTCCCAAACATCCCCAGGATTCGCACCTCGAGGTGGTGTTCCTGGACTGTACGTTTCCGCATACCCAAAGAGATCGTAATAGTAACCGTTTACTGCCAAATGAAGAATGTACTCATGCCGATTGGCTAAGCGATCTTTGGCGGGATCAGGGTGCCCCGCTTTCTTTACCCAGATGATCCGATTTCGTACCATTAGCCCTGCTTCTCGTGCAGCGTTCTCTAATAATCCGGGAATACCGACCAGGCCTTTTCGCCAGTACGTGTCGCCTACGTTTATGAAAATGGAGCCAGTTGGCCGCAGCACTCGCCGCCATTCGGTTATGGCTTTCATAAGTTCGGCAATGTAACGATCTGGAGTGTCTTCCTGTCCGATTTGTCCGTCAATTCCATAGTCACGTTTACGCCAGTAGGGGGGCGAAGTTACGACTAGGTCGACAGATTCGTCTTTAACGTCGGGCATCGCGCGAGCGTCTCCTTCAATTACCTCTGGAGCGGGTCGCTCTGAGTCGTAAAGAGATGCCTGAGCGCGGGCAGCGGGACGCGCGGGGCGTCGATCGGTGGATCTTCTTGGCGCGAAACTCTCGGCATGAACACGTTTTCCTGACGGCGGGTAGAGGGCTTGCACTGTATCGCCGCTCGGACCCTGTTAGCGTTGAGGTTTGTCTGGCGGAATGGAACTCTTCGCTCCGCGCTACCGTCCAGAAGCCTTCGGTGGTAACTGCTAACTTGAAGGTGGCGTGCGAGGGCAGGTCGTCTCTGAATTTCCGTATGGCCTTCAAGGCATTTAGGGGAGCGTGGCATCAACCGTGCCACCTCACCGACGGTTTTTCCGACGGTCGGTGTTTGCGCCTTGACTTATCGAAGCGGCAAGCCCGCATCACTTGTCGCCCTCCGCGCAATCGAAATCACGCATGCTCATCACCTGCGGCATCAGGCCTCGGCTCACTTCTGGAGGACTGGCTGCCCCCTCAATAGGGGTATCCAATCAAAATCCAACCGTATGCATGGCATCACCCTAAAAATTACCATATATTTCAATCTGGACCCGCACTACCACGGCAGAGCACCAAAAACGAAGAAGGGAGGGGCCCAGTGTCCACCGCACTCACACAATCCATGGAAGAGCTCCTCCTCGCCACCTTCGCGCGGCTGACGGCGGAGATCAAGGCCGAGACCGACCCCAAGCGGCTGGACAACCTCTTCATCTTCGCCCTCCGAGCGAGGATCCCCAAGGCCCTCTCGCCCACCCCGCCCTCAGCCAGCCGTCGCCGCACACCCGACACCACCGATCTCCCCGCCCCAGCAGAGCGCCACCCCGCCCCCGCGCCACCCAACGCACCAACCCCCCGCGCCGACGCGCCTCCCGTCCTTGCTGCCGCAGGCCGTGCGTTCGAAGCGGGAAGCGAGCCGCGCACGAACACAGGCGCCGTCTCTTCAGAAGCCGAACGCTCGAAGACCGAAAGTGAAGGTGTGCCCCAAGGCCAGTCATTACCCGCCACGCGCAGCATCAACCCTGCCGGCGCATCTCCATTCCTTGCTGCCGCAGGCGATGGAGCGAGCCGTCGCGGCGAGCGGCTCGCTAATGCGCAGAGCGCAGCACGCCACCGAAGCACCAGCAACTCCCGATCAATCCGAAGCCGCGCCTTCAAGTCCGCAATCCGAACCCCCCAATCCGCAATCGCAGGCGCAGTCGCGCACCGCGCTCCGCCGCCGGCTCCTCGAGATGCCCATCGAGGAGTTCCTCAAAGACGCTGTCGCGGAAGCCGCCGCCGAGTTCGCCGCGCGGCCGCCCGAGCCGCCCTCATTCATCTTCGCCACCGACTACCTGGTCAAAAACAACCACATCTCGCACCCGCAACGCGCAGACGGCACACTGCAGCCGCTCGTCGAGATTCCCCCGGGCGGGATTCGCCCAACGAAGCTCGAGTGCGCCGTTATGGCGGTGAGCACCGCCAACTACCAGCAGCACCTCTTCGAAAACCGTCGGGCGTTCCTCGAAGCCAGAGCGGCCAAAGCCGCGCGAGAAGCAGAGGCGAAGTCGCGACGACGACAACGCGCACCCGCGCGCGACGAGCCCTCAAGACGCGGTTAAAAACAAACCTCGCGAAAAACGAAGAAAGGCCCGGCAAATCCCGGGCCCATGTCTTCCACTGGCGTCGAGCGACTCACTGCGCACCGCTACTGGCGAGTGGCAAATGCCTCTCTCGTCATAGACATCGGCAGAAGCCGTTGCGGCGCGGGGTGAATGCGGACCATGGCCAATCAAAAAGCCCCGCGAGCGGGGCTTGAAGGCTGAGCATCGAGTGTCGGCGCGTCCCTTTTCTCGCAAGCGAGTTTCGGTCAGCGGCGACGGCGCGAGGTCGGGATTGCGGCGAGGGCGAGCAGCGCGGCCGCGCCCGGTGTCGGGGTCAGGGTGAGGGCGCCGTCAAAGAACGCGGAGCCTGTGCGTGGCGAGCCTTGCTGGAAGGTGCCGAAGCCCTGGACCGAGATGGTGAGCGTGTATTCGCCGCCGCTGAGCGTGCCGAGAGTGTGGATGCTGACGGCGTGGAAGTTCGTGATGGTCTCGTGGTCGTTGACGCCGGGTCCGATGAGCGAGATCGAGATCGAACCGCTGACAAACGTGCCGGGGCCGCCGCCCTGATCGCCGGTGCCGTCGAGCGTGTACATCACGCCGGGGAGAGCGTTGAACGTGAAGGTCAGCAGCGAGGTGGAATGAGAGCCGCTGCCGGTGCCGCTGGCGCCCATGTGGAAGGTGGCGCCGGTGATCGAGAGGTCGGAAGTCTGCGAGGCGCTGGCGGCCGTGTTGAACATCTGGTTGGAGATCGACGCCGAATCGGCGTAGGGGCCGAAGCCGGCGGCGGGGCCGATCGTGTTGGGGTCGATCGAGCGCGACTGGCTGACGAGCGTCACCTGGCCGAACGAGGCGGCGGTGAGAGCGAGAATGGGGGTGATGACGGCGAATGAACGGATCGCGCAACGCATGGGGTGACTCCTTCTGGTAGGAAAGTGCCACACGAACGAGGGGTGTGCAATGAGGCCTTATCGGGTTACGGGGAAGTGCTTAGGCTGCGCGGCGGGTTAGCGGCGACGACGGCGCAGGGTGGCGAAGCCGCTCAGGCCTAAGGCCGCGGCGACGGTGGGGGTGGGGACGAGGGTGAGCGCACCGTTGGCGTTGGCGGTGCCGGGCCAGTCGCGGCTCTGCAGGTGGTTGCCGTAGCCGTGGACTTCGACGGTGAGCGTGTAGAGGCCGCCACTGAGGGTGCCGCTGGTGTTGAGGCTCATGTAGTTGAAGCCTGCGATGACCGACTGGTCGTTGACGCCGGGGCCAGTGAATGTGACGGACGTGGTGCCGAAACCGTACGAGCCGGGGCCGCCGTCTTGGAAGCCGTTGGCGACGAGCGTGTACGTCGTGCCGGGGAGGACGGTGAAGGAGAAGACGAGTATCGAAGAGCCGGCGTTGCCGCCGCCGTTGCCGGTGGCGCCCATGTCGAACGTTGCGCCGGTGATGGTGAGGTCGGAGGTCTGGCCGGCGCTGGCGCCCGAGCCGCCCTCGTTGGTGTAGCTGCCGCTGGCGCTGTAGGGTCCGAACCCGGGCGCGGGAGAGGAGACGCCTGCGGGGTTGACCGAGCGGGACTGGGAGACGAAGGTGGCCTGGCCAAATGACGCATCGGCCAACGTCGACACGACGGCGGAAGCGATCAACGCGCGGTTCATGGGGTGCTCCTTGGTGACAGCATGCCCCGTCAATGCGCGGCGTGCAACACGAGCGTTGAAATCTTGACGATGCGGACAATGAACAAGCCCGGCGGTGCCGGGCTTGTTGCGTGTCACTTGCTGATGTGGGTCACCGCTAGAAGGTCGGTAACGCGCGTTACTTGAACGCTTCCCATTCCTTGCCGCCGAGGAGCTTGCTGGCGATCTTCATCTTCATGATCTCGTCGGTGCCTTCGTAGATGCGGCAGACGCGGCAGTCCTGCAGGTGGCGGAAGGGGCGGTAGAGCTCGCTCCAGCCGCGGCCGCCGAAGATCTGGACGGCATGGTCGGCGGCTTTCCAAGCGGCGTTCGAAGCCCAGAACTTGGCCTGCGCGATCGCGTAGTCGGCCTCGGCGAGGGCTTCTTTGCTGTTGCCCTGGCCGCTTTGTTCGTAGCGCTCCTTGGCGAGGGCTCCGCGTTCGATCATGGCGTCGGCGGTGGCGCGCATGATCTCGATCTGCGCGATGTGGTCCTGGATGAGCTGGTGTTTGCCGATCGGCTTGCCGTGCTGGTGGCGGGCCTTGGCGTACTCGAGCGACTCGTGCAGGCAGTCTTCGATGACGCCGAGGCAGCCGCTGGCGACCGAGAGGCGGCCCGAGACGAGGGTGTGCATCGCGATACGGAAGCCGTTGCCTTCTTCGCCGAGCATGTTCTCGGCGGGGATGGCGTGGTCGTTCATCTGGAACATCGCGGTGTCGCAGGTGTACATGCCCGGCTTGGAGTGGAGGGCTTCCTTCTCGAAGCTCGCGCCTTGAGTCGGACAGATGAAGGCCGACATGCGGCGGCCCTCGACACCGACTTCCTTGTCGAAGGCGAAGACGATGACGGCGTCGGCGATCGAGCCGTTGGAGATGAGGTACTTGACGCCGTTGAGGATGATTTTGTCACCTTGGCGCTTCCAGACCGTGGTGCCCTCGAGCGGGTTGCTGCCGGCGTCGGGCTCGGTGAGGCCGAAGGCGAGGACGCAGCCGCCGTTGCACGAAGCGGTGAGGTACTTCTGCTTCTGCGCCTCGGTGCCGTACTTCATGATCGGGTACTGACCGATCGAGGTCTGGCCGGAGAAGAACGTGCGCGGGCCGGTGCCTTCGCGATTGATGCGAGCGAGGCAGCGGGCATACGTGAGCGAGTCGGCGCCGCGGCCGCCGTATTGCTTCGGTACGGGGATGCCGAGGATGTTGTGCTTCTTGGCGAGGTCGGCGATCGCGGCGTTGGGCTTGCGCTCGACGTAGCAGAGCTCTTCGATCGGGCGGAGCTCGTTGCAGTAGTTCTCGACGTCGGCCATGAGCTTGTCACGCTCGGCGACGGAGAAGGTGGGGGAGAGCATGCCGGGGGCGAGGGTGGGGGAGCCGTTGGTGGTGGCAGCGGTCGTTGTGGGCATAGGGCGGGATCATAGGGGCGGGGGGGTATCAAATGGCCAAATGGCAAATGGCTAAAGGGCCATATGAAAAGGCTGGAGGCATTGGACAGTGGGCTGCTGTTTGGCATTTGGCTCTTTGCTATTTAGCGATTTGCTCCAGTACAGTCGGGGATGCCTGATGTCGGTGGTACTTCTTCTCAAAGCGCGGTTCCGGGGTCTCGTAGTTGGCCTGCTTGGGCCGTCTACGTGGGGGTTTCGTGGACTTGGTGCATTGGGATGTTTCTGCCGGCTCTGTTGCTGAGCGACTTTGGGGTGTGGTCGTTTGCCGCGTTCGCTGTTCCGAATGTCATCGGGGCGGCGCTGCTGGGGTTTGTGATGCGGTCGCCTGAGGCGTCGCGCGTGTACATCGAGCGGTACCGGGCGGCGTGCGTGGCGTTCAGCATCGTGACGGTGGCGTTTCAGGTCTTCTTCGCCGCGTGGGTGGCGCGGGTGATGGGGGCGGCTCTCGGCGGCAAAGGCGGGTGGTTGTGGCAGGTGGGATGGGTGGCGTGCGTGGTGGCGGCGGCGATCGGGCGGTTCGGCGGCGCGAGGTGGGGGCGGATGGTGGCGGGAGTGGCCGCGGGCGCGTGGGTGGTGTCGCTGGCAGTGATCGTGTGGGTGGGTTTCCGTCAGCCGGGCGAGGGCGTGGGGCTTGAAGATGTGGTCGCTTGGCCCGGGGAGCGGCCAGCCGGCGAGCTTGCGCCGCTGGCGATGGTGTGCGTGCTGGGGTTCATGCTCTGTCCATATCTCGACTTGACGTTCCACCGTGCGCGGATCGAGAGCGGGGCGCAGAGCAAGCGCGCGTTCGGCGTGGGGTTCGGCGTGTTCTTTGCGCTGATGATCGTGGGGACGCTCGTCACGGCGCCGACGCTCTTGATGCTGGTGGGGCGCGGGCCGTTCCTGGATCGCGGAGCGGCGACGCTGCTTGCGGCGCTGCTGGGGCTGCACACGCTGCCGCAGCTTGTGTATACGTGCTGGGTGCACGGGTGCGAGGTGCGCGGCGGCGAGCGCGTGTGGATGGTCGTCGCGGCGTTTGTCGCGGGCCTGGGGATCGCGGTGGTCGACGGCGGTGTGCTGATGTCGAAGCTTGGGCCGCTGCATCTTTCGGAGGTGCTCTACCGCGTGTTCATGGGGTTTTACGGGCTGGTTGCACCGGCGTATGTGGCGATCGTGTCGTGGCCGGTGAAGCTGGGCGGGGCGGAGATTCGACGCGGGCGCGTTGCGGTGTTTACGGCGGTAGTGGTCTGCGCTGTGTGGTTCTACTGGCTGGGGTTTGTGGAGCGGCAGACGTGGTGGGTGGCGTGCGGGGTGGGGATGGTGGTGGTTGGGAAGTTGGTGGGGAGGTTTGTGGAGTACCAAAGTTCAAAGCTGAAAGCTGAAAGCTGAAAGCTGAGAGCTGAAAGCTGAAAGCTGAAAGCTGAGAGCTGAAAGCTGAAAGCTTCCCCCCCTGTCCTCGCAGAGCCTCGGACATCCCCCCGCTGGGAGCGGGGGGAAATCAAGACACCCTCATCCGCCGCTGCAAAGCCAGCGGCACCTTCTCCCGCAGAGCCGGGAGAAGGGGGTTCTAGCTTGCTTCGCGGCCGCCTTGAGTGGCCGTTGCGAGACGCAGGATGTTCTCTTGTGTCATGTCGGGGCCGGTGAGTTCACCTGTGAGCTGGCCTTCGCAGAGGACGGCGATGCGGTCGCTGAGGAGGAGGAGCTCGGGCATCTCGCTGGAGACGAGGAGGACGGCGAGGCCTGTGTTCGCGGCTTCGCGGATGAGGCGGTAGATCTCGGCTTTTGTGCCGACGTCGATGCCGCGGGTTGGTTCGTCGAGGAGGAGGATCTTGGTCTTCTTGTCGAGCCAGCGTGCGATGAGAAGTTTCTGCTGGTTGCCGCCTGAGAGTTCGCCGGGGAGGGATTTTTGCGAGGCGGTCTTCACCTGCAGGCGTTTGAGGCGCTCGGTGACGAGCTGGCGCTCGCTCGTCGCGCTGCGGAGGCCGAGGTGGGCGAGGATGTGCATCAGCGGGCTGACGATGTTCTCGTCGACGCCGAGCTGGAAGAAGAGGCCTTGGAGTCGGCGGTCTTCGGGGACGTAGCCGACGCCGGCGGCGATGGCGGGTTTGGGGCCGGAGTTCGTTCCGCCAAGTGGAAGTGTCTGGCCATCGACCTTCACCGTTGCGTACGCGCGCTTGTCGAGGCCGAAGATTGCGTCGAGGAGTTCCGAGCGGCCGGCGCCGACGAGGCCGCCGAGGCCGAGGACCTCGCCGGGCTTCACCGCGAGTGAGATGTTGTGGAGCTTGCCGGGGGATGTGAGGTTGCGGACCTCGAGCATCGGCGGGACGGTGGGGGGGACGGGCGTGTCGCGGCGGTGGGAGCGCGAGGCATCGATGGTGCGGCCGATCATCTGGCTGATGATGTCGCTCTCGGCGGTCTCTTTGATGACGCTGGTGGCGACGAACTTGCCGTCGCGGAGGACAGTGATGCGGTCGCAGCAGGTGAAGATCTCGTTCATCCGATGGGAGACGTAGATCGCGAGCAGGCCTTCTGATGCGAGTTGGCGGACGATGGTCATGAGGCGGTCGGCCTCGGCCATCGAGAGTGAGCTTGTGGGTTCGTCGAAGATGATGACTTTGGGCTTTCGCTTCCCGTTGTCATCGTCGAGCGAGCTTGCGATCTGGACGATCTGGCGGCGGCCCGGGGCGAGGGTGCCGAGGGGGGCGGTGACGTCGATCTCGGGGGCGAGTTTGGCGAGGAGTTTCTTTGCTCGCTCGTTCATCGCGCTGCGGTCAACAAGGCCGGAACGCGTGGGGATGGCGTGGAGGCAGAGGTTTTCGGCGACCGAGAGGTTGGGGCACTGGGCGAGTTCCTGGTGGACGATGCGGATGCCTGCGTCGAAGGCGTCGTGGACGTCGCCCAGTTTGAGTTCGCGGCCGTTGAGGGTGATCGAGCCCGTGTCGGGTTTGTGGAGGCCGGCGATGGCCTTGCCGAGTGTGGATTTGCCTGCGCCGTTTTCTCCCATGAGGGCGTGGACCTCGCCTGCGCGGAACTCGACGGTGACGTCGGAGAGAGCCTGCGTCGGGCCGAAGCGTTTGGAGATGTTGGTGCAGGTGAGGAAGGACACGGGGGGAGTGTACAGAACGTGTGAGATCGGCGGGGGATGAATTGGTTGGGGATGGCGTCGGGGCGAGTGGGGCTAGGGTGGCTGGTCGCCTCCGCGCCAGACGCATGGGGGCGGAACTGCCTGTGGTGAGAGGTCGCATGCCGCTGTTGAGGTCGGCTCGGCTGCGCGATGCCCTCATCCGCCGCCGCAGAGCCGACGGAAGGTGGAGAGGGCTACTTGTTTTCCGGCTCCCGTGCGCTTCGCTCCCGTTCGCACGGTCTCCCGCAGAGCCGGGAGAAGGAGGCTTCAACCCGCGGTGGGCTTTGGAGCGGCGGCGTTCTCGGAGCGGAAACGGATGGTGGCTGCTCCGCGTTCGCCCGCGGCGTTGCGGACGTCGGGGATGATGATGAAGTTGTCGGTGAGGATGGTGCCGGCGGGGAGGTCGGCTGCGCTCTTGGGGCTCGGGCAGCGCTTGGTGAAGGTGAGCATGAGGGGGCCGTGGTACTTGTCGTCGTTGAGTTTGAGCGTGATCGAACGCTCGTCGCTCGACTCGTCGAGCGTGGCGGTGACCGGTGCGGTCCACTTGCTGGCGTCGAGGCGGGCGTCGTAAGCGGGGTCGCCGTAGAGGGCGACGACGTCGCGGTCGAAGGCGAGGCCCATTTCGTCTTTGTTCTGGCCGCTGATGCCGGATTTCTGGGCTTCGCGCATGAAGGACTCGACGGAGCTCTTGTCGGTCCATTCGTAGTCGAAGCTTGCAGCCTTGGCGTGCTTGGTGCGGAGGTCTTCGAGGAGTTGCTGGTGGTTGAAGAACCAGGCCTGGGCGACGGTCAACTGGCCGGGCTGGGACTGCAGGAGGCCGAGGGTGCCCCAGCCGCCGCGGCCGTACCAGGTTTCGATGGTGTAGCCGATGCTCTGGCGGACTGCGGCGGTGTGCTGGAGCGCGAGGATGAGCGAGTCCTTGGTGTGCTTGGCGTCGATGTGGCCGACGAGGCAGTTGCCGACGGGGAGGAAAACCTTGGGGTTGGTGGACTGGTCGAGCTTCACGGGCTTGCCGAGGCCTTTGCCCGGTGAGCCGTCCTTGCCGGGCGGGTTCTGCGGCAGGATGGCGAGTTCGCCGTTGCGGCCGATCAGCATGCCGTGGCCCCAGGGCATCTCGATGCCGTTTTCGAAGCCGTGGGAGCTTGAGACGATGACGTCGGGGTTGATCTGTTTGAAGTGCTGGGCGAAGAGGACGGCGCGGTCGTACTTGCGGTCGTTGTCGTCTTTGGTGCCGCCGTTGCTCGTCTTGTCGCCGTTCTTGAATGTCCACTGGCCTTCCGCGCCGTCGGAGACGGTGAACATCTGATCGAAGAGACCGCCGTTGACGCCGGTGGTGCTGACGACACGCTTCATGACGAGCGGCTTGTCGTCGCTCACGAGCGTGAGCGCATCGGCGGGGGTGAAGCCGGTGACGATGCCCCAGATGGTGTCGGTGTACGGGTCGTCATCGAGGCGCCGCATCATGCGGTGGGTCTTGGCGACGAAGCCGCGGCCGAGCTCTTCGGGCTTTGCGACGATGGCGGTGTAGATGGGCATCTGGGCGGCGAGGGAGCTTTTCGCCGAGTCGATGTCACCTTCATATGTGATGGTTTGGGCTTGGTGCTTTTTGACGAGGGCTTGGACGACCTTGGACCATTGTGGGTCGGCGGCGGTTTGTTTGGAGACGAGGACCGCGTAGCCGTCGGCGAAGGCGGGGGTGGTGAAGGTGGCGGCGGTGAGGAGGGCGAGGGTGAGCTTCATGTGTGGGAGTGATACGCGGGACGCTCTTGGGAGTTGCTGGATTTGTTGGGGGGGGGGAGGCGGGTGGGTTTGGGGGAGGAGTTTTGGGGATGGCGTCGGGGCGAGTGGGCGTTGGGTTGTTTGGGGGCCGCTGCGCCCGGACGCGTGGGGGCGAAAGGCGAAGCGTGTGGAGGAGCGTTAAGTGCTTCTGCGTCGGTCCTGTTACCCCCTCGTCCGGCCTCGCGGATTCGGCCACCTTCTGTCGCTGAAGCGGAAAGCAGAAACAAAGACATCCCCCCCTGTCCTCGCCGAGCCTCGGACATCCCCCCGCTGGGAGCGGGGGGAATCAAGACGCCCTCATCCGCCGCCGCAAGCCGGCGGCACCTTCTCCCTCAGAGCAGGGAGAAGGGGGAAAGCAGAAAGCTGAAATAAAGGCATCCCCCCTGTCGTCGCAGAGCCTCCGACATCCCCCCGCTGGGAGCGGGGGGAACCAAGACGCCCTCATCCGCCGCCGCAAAGCCGGCGGAATTTGGAAGGAGACTACTTGTCTTCCGGCTCCCGTGCGCTTCGCTCCCGTCCGCACGGTCTCCCGCAGAGCCGGGAGAAGGGGGCTCGATTCGTCGTTGTTGCGCCGATAATTTGGGCGTGACTTGCTGCTTTGCGGTCATTTCGGCTCGAATTACCTCGCCCCTTGGGGCTTGAGGTGTTTGGCTGCTCACTGCTTGCTGAACGCTGATTGAGCCTGTTGGGGCTTGTTTTGCTGCCGCGTGGTCTTTGGGCCGCCGCTCTTCCACTCTCATCCGTTCCATACCATCCGCCCCCCGAACTTCAGCCCCGGCGATAGGGGCTCTAAGGACTTTGCATGTCGAATCAGCCTGCCGCTCAAAACACGCCTTCATCCGTCGCTCCGAAGTCGGAGAAGAAGGGGAATCCGTTCAAGGAGACGCTGAACCTGCCGCAGACGGCGTTCAGCATGAAGGCGGATCTGGTGAAGAACGAGCCCGCTTCATTGGAGCGGTGGTCGAAGGTGGGAGGGAAGGGTTTGTATGAGGCGCTACGGGCGAAGGGGCCATCAGCGCCGAAGGGGACGTTTGCATTCCATGATGGGCCGCCGTACGCGAACGGGAGCATCCACCTTGGGCACTTGATGAACAAGTGTCTGAAGGACTTTGTGGTGCGGTCGAAGACGATGGCGGGGTTCGATGTGCCGTATATCCCCGGGTGGGACTGCCACGGGCTGCCGATTGAGCACAAGGTGATGACGGAGCTTGCGGATGCGAAGAAGCTCGCCGAGGTGATGGCGATGCCGGAGGCGGAGCGCAAGATGTTCGTGCGCACCGCGTGCCAGGCGTACGCGGCGAAGTTCGTCGATCTGCACAAGGGGCAGATGGCCCGGCTGCTGACGATGGCGGACTATCCGCATCCGTATTTGACGATGAGCAAGTCGTTCGAGGGGGCGACGCTGGAGGTTCTCGCGACGCTGATGGAGCGAGGGCTCGTGTTCCGTGCGCTCAAGCCGGTGCACTGGAGCGTGGCGAATGAGACGGCACTGGCTGATGCGGAGCTTGAGTATCAGGATCGGCAGGACATCAGCGTGTATGTGGACTTTGAGGCGGCGGATGCGGACGCGGTGTATGACGCGTTCGGATTAAGTGCCGAGTGCCGAGTGCCGAGTGCCGAGGGGGAGGAAGAAGTTGAGATCAGTGAGGGGAAGCCCGAGCCCGGTGAGAGGCCTGATCAGCGGCCGACGTTCATGATCTGGACGACGACGCCGTGGACGCTGCCGGCGAACGTGGCGATCGCGGTGAACCCGGCGTTTGAGTATGCGCTGGTATGGGTGGATGGGAACGTGACGGTGATGGCGTCGGCGCTTGTGGAGAAGGTGACGGCGCTGGCGAAGGCGGAAGAGGTTGTGGTGCTGGCGAAGACGAGCGGGGAGAAGCTCGTCGGGCTGAAGTACAGGCATCCGTTTGTCGACGGCGCGAAGGGGCAGGGCGCGCCGGAGCGCGCTGTGAAGGAGCAGTTCCGCGTGGTGCCCGCGGCGTATGTGACGCTTGAGGACGGCACTGGGCTGGTGCACACGGCGCCTGGCCACGGTACTGAGGACTATCAGACTGGGCTTGCGAACCAGTTGCCGGTCTACTGCCCGGTGCTGGGGAACGGGCAGTACGACGGGACGGTGCCGGAATGGCTGCGCGGCCAGAACATCTGGAAGGCGAACAAGGAGATTGTCGAGCACCTGCGCAACAGCGGGCACCTGTTCCACGATCACGTGTTCATGCACAGCTATCCGCATGACTGGCGGAGCAAGACGCCGGTGATCTTCCGGTGTACGGAGCAGTGGTTCGTCGGTGTCGACCAATCACTGCAGAACGCGTCGTCGCCGTTTGGTTCGACGCTGCGAGAGATGGCGCTCAAGAGCACGGGCGAGGCCGGCGCTGTGGCGTTTGTGCCCGAGTGGGGACGAAACCGCATGCGCGGCATGCTGGAGAGCCGGCCGGACTGGTGCATCAGCCGTCAGCGGGCGTGGGGGTTGCCGATCCCGGCGTTCCTCTATAAGGATGCGGTTGGGAACGAGCGGGCGTTCATGACCGCGGCGACGGTAAAGGCCGTTGCGCGGTTGGTGCGTGAGGAGGGGGCGGATGTGTGGTTCAAGGCTTCGCCTGCGGAGCTTTTGAAGTACTACGACTTGAAGAGTGACCCGGAGGCTGCATCCCAGCTAACGGGCATCGCGCCCGAGCTTGCGCTCGGGGCTCTTATGGGGGCTCTTAAGAAAGGCCCGGACATCCTGGACGTGTGGTTTGAGTCGGGGTCGTCGTGGAACAGCGCGATGCGGGAGCGCGGGTTTGAGACGCCGGTGGATCTGTACCTGGAAGGATCGGATCAGCACCGCGGGTGGTTCCAGCTCTCGCTGCTGACGGCGCTTGGCGCAACCGGCAAGCCGCCGTTCAAGACGCTGCTGACGCACGGGTTCATGGTCGGCAAGGACGGCAAGAAGCTGAGCAAGAGCAAGGGCGACACCGTCGACGACCTGATGACCAAGTACGGGGCCGACGTGCTGCGGTGGTGGGTGAGCACGCTCGCGTATGAGAACGACGTGAAGGTGGATGGGACGTTCTTTGATGCCGCGGGAGAGGCGTATCGGAAAGTTCGGAACACGCTGCGGTTTATGTTGAGCAACCTGTACGACTACACAGTCCCGGCTGGTGCTGCGGCGGCTGCGGCGTCGCCGGCTTCGCTCGACGCGTGGGCGCTGGCGGAACTCGACAAGCTGTCGGCGGGTGTGACAGCGGCGTATGAGGCGTATGACTTCCGCACTGCGTCGTCACTGATGTTCGACTTCTGTAACAGCACGCTGAGCGCGGTGTACCTGGCGGCGGTGAAGGACCGGCTGTACTGCGACAAGCCCGACTCGGCGCGGCGGCGGTCGTGCCAGGCGGTGTTGTGGACGATCACCGATGCACTGTGCCGGTTGCTGGCGCCGATCTGTGCGCACACGGCGGATGAAGCGTACCGAGCGCTGCACAAGGCGCCCGATGAGGACGCCGGGTTCTGCGTGCACATGGAGTTGTTCGCCAAGCCCACGGGCGTTGCTGCCGACAACGGCTGGGCGACTGTGATCACCACGCGTGAGAAGGCGCAGGGTGTGATGGAGGCGTCGAAGAAGACGCTCGGCGTCGAGAATCCGCTCGATATGGGCGTGACGCTGCCTGATCCGACCGGGGAGCTGGCACGGTTTGATGCGACGGACCTTGCCGATCTGCTGGGCGTGAGCCGGGCGCATGCTGATCGCATGGCGGGCGAGGTGAAGGTTGCGGATCTGCGCAACGAGCCGCGGTGTGAGCGGTCGTGGAAGCGGGACGGGACGGTGAAGGCGCGTGAGAAGGCGAACGGCGCGATGCTGAGCGATCGGGATGCGCAGGCCGTTGGGGCCTGACGCGTCTGGTAGCCGTTCGCTGTGCGGATAACGCATTGATCCACGCCGCGGTCATTGAAGAGCCGCGGCGTTTTTCTTTCCGGTCACGAACCTTGAACTTCCGGCCGACATAGTGTAATATATACACGAAGTCGGAGTACCCCATGAACTTCCCCAGCGATCTGTACCGGCCTTCGCTCGCACTTCTGACCGACCTGTACCAGCTCACGATGGTCTACGGGTACTGGAAGGACGGTCGGTGCGACGATGAGGCAGTGTTCCATCTGCACTTCCGCAAGCATCCGTTCGGCGGCGGGTACACGGTGGCTGCCGGGTTGGCCGCGGCGGTGGATTGGTTGACGCATTTGCGGTTGGATGGTGAGGACAAGGCCTACCTGGCGTCGTTGAAGACGGCGGATGGGTCGGCGTTGTTTGAGCCGGCGTTTATCGATTGGCTCGCTTCGCAGGCGATGGCGCTCGATGTCGATGCTGCGCCAGAGGGGAGCGTGGTGTTTCCGCACGAGCCGCTGGTGCGGGTGCGCGGGGCGCTGTGGCAGGCGCAGCTTGTCGAGACGGCGCTGCTCACGCTCATCAACTTCCAGACGCTCATCGCGACAAAGGCGGCGCGGATCTGTCATGCCGCGGCTGGTGATCCGGTAGTCGACTTTGGTCTGCGTCGGGCGCAGGGGATCGATGGCGCGCTTTCAGCGACGCGGGCGGCGTTTATCGGCGGCGTGTCGGCGACGAGCAACGTGCTGGCGGGCCGGTTGCTGGGCGTGCCGGTGCGCGGCACGCACGCGCACAGCTGGGTGATGAGCTATCGGAGTGAAGCGGAGGCGTTTGACGCGTACGCGCGGGCGATGCCGAGCAATACGTTGCTGCTGGTCGATACGTACGACACGCTTGAGGGCGTGAAGCGTGCGGTGAAGGTTGGGCAGCGGCTGAAGAAGGAGGGGCGGAAGTTCCTGGGCGTGCGGCTGGACTCGGGCGACCTGGCGTACCTGAGCGTACAGGCTCGCAAGATGCTCGATGAAGCGGGCTTGCAGGACGCTTCCGTCGTGGCGAGCAACGACTTGGACGAGCACACCATCCAGAGTCTGAAGCAGCAAGGCGCGAAGATCAACGTGTGGGGCGTGGGGACGCGGTTGATCACCGGCAACGACCAGCCGGCATTGGGTGGTGTGTACAAGCTCGGAGCGATTCGTAAGAAGGGTGCGGAATGGCGCACGGTGATCAAGGCGAGCGAGCAGCTTGCGAAGGCGAGTGTGCCGGGAATGCTGGCGGTGCGCCGGTACCGCAACGCAAACGGACTGGTGGCGGACATGATTTACGACGAGTTGAACCCGCCCGCGGAGGGGAGCGACGTGATTGTCGATCCTGCCGATCCGATCCGGCGGCGAACACTCGAAGGCGCTCATCGAGACGTGCTTGTGCCGGTGCTCCGCAAGGGCGTCGCGGTCGGAGCAGTGGAAACTATTCAGCGGATTGCCGAGCGCAGAAAAACAGAACTGGCCCTGCTGCACGAGAGCAGCAAGCGGCTGCTGAACCCGCACGCGTATCCGGCCGGGCTGGAACTCGGACTGCACGAACGGCGGACGGCGATGGTGCTGGCGGCGCGGGCCGCGCACCCTGCGACGGCGGAGGTGGCGTCATGAGGCTGCTGAAGATCGCCGGTGCGACGCTGAACCAGACGCCGCTCGATTGGGCGGGGAACGCGGCGAACATCCGCGCCGCGGTGCGGCACGCACGTTCGCAGGGAGTCACGCTCCTGTGTCTGCCGGAGATGTGCATCACGGGGTATGGGTGCGAAGACGCGTTCTCCGGCGCCGATGTGCACCGGCGCGCGTGGGGAACGCTCGCGGAGTTGCTGCCGGAGACGAAGGGGATGGCGGTCTGTTTCGGGCTGCCGCTGATCTATCGCAACGGGCTCTTCAACGCGGTTGCACTTGCGGTGGATGGGAAGCTCGCGGGTGTGGCGTGCAAGCGGCACCTGGCGGGTGAGGGGCTGCACTATGAGCCGCGGTGGTTCAAGGCTTGGCCCGGGGGCGTACGGGCAGAGGTGGAGACGCCGATTGGGCCGACGCCGGTAGGCGACCTGATGTTCGACGTCGGGGGAGTCAAAGTCGGTTTTGAGATCTGTGAGGACGCATGGGTGGCGCAGCGGCCCGGAGCGCAGTTGGCGGCTCGGGGCGTAGATGTGATCCTGAACCCGAGCGCGTCGCACTTTGCGTTCGGGAAGATCGGCGTGCGAGAGCGTTTTGTGGTGGAGGGTTCACGGGCGTTCGGCGCGGCGTACATCTACGCGAACCTGCTTGGCAACGAGTCGGGGCGGGCGATCTATGACGGCGGCGTGATGATCGCGTCGGGCGGCGAACTCGCGGCGCGTGGGGCGCGGTTCTCGATGGGTGACTGGTCGGTGACGTCCGCGGTGATCGACGTGGACGCCGTTCGGACGGCGCAGACGCGAACGGCGAGCTTTGAGCCGGATGTGCGCGAGGACCCGCTAGCTGTGCGCGTGGATGCGCGGTTGCCCGAGGCGGAGCGACTGGAGAATGCGCCGGTCGAGCTTGCCGCGTGGGAGCAGAGCGAACGCGTGAAGGAAGAGGAATTCACGCGGGCGGTGTCGCTGGGGCTGTGGGACTACCTGCGCAAGAGCCGGTCGCGCGGGTTTGTGGTGTCGCTCAGCGGTGGAGCCGACTCGGCGGGCGTGATCGTGCTCATTCGCGCAATGGCGCAGTTGGCGCTTGCGGAACTGGGGGACGCCGGGGTGCGGGTGAAGCTAGCCTATATGGGGCTCAAGGGCGCAACGCTCGAGAGCGTGATGAGCGAATTGCTGACGACCGCGTACCAGGCCGCGGAAGGGAGCTCGATTGGGTCGCGCGATTCGGCTCGGGCCATCGCCGCGGCGGTGGGGGGACGGCATCACGAGTTGGATGTTGGAGGCGTGGCGTCGGCATACGTCTCGATGGTTTCGAAAGCTGTCGGGCGCGAGCTGACGTGGGAGCGGGACGACCTGGCGCTGCAGAACATCCAAGCGCGCGTGCGGGCGCCGAGCGTGTGGCTGCTGGCCAACATCAGCGGGGCGCTGCTGCTGACGACGAGCAATCGTTCCGAAGCGGCCGTCGGTTACGCGACGATGGACGGCGACACGTGCGGCGGTCTCGCGCCGATCGGCGGGATCGACAAGGCGTTCCTGCTGCGATGGTTGCGGTGGATGGAGACGACGGGACCTGCCGGGCTGTCACCGCTGCCTGCGCTGTCGGTCATCACTTCGCGCACGCCGACGCCGGAGCTGCGGCCGGGCGCAATGAATCAGACGAGCGAAGGGGACCTGATGCCGTACGCGGTGCTGGAGGCGATCGAGGAGCACGCCATCAGCTACAAGCGGTCGCCGGCGGAGGTTGTGCGGGCTCTTTCAAGTTCGTACCCGAATGTCGAGCGGGCGATGCTCGCCGGCTGGGTCGAGAAGTTCTTCACGCTGTGGAGTCGGAACCAGTGGAAACGCGAGCGGTATGCGCCGAGCTTCCACCTTGACGATCACAATCTCGATCCGAAGACCTGGTGCCGTTTCCCGATTCTCTCAGGCGGCTTTGCAGCTGAGCTTGCCGAGCTTCGCAAAGCAGAAGGAGGGAAAGCGTGAGCTATACCTATGAGTATCCGCGTCCGGCGCTCACGGTCGACTGCGTGATCTTCGGACTTGACGAGGACGAGTTGAAGGTCCTGCTCATCAAACGTGCCGGCGATCCGTTCAAAGGTCGTTGGGCGCTGCCGGGCGGTTTTGTCGACATGGACGAAGGGCTGGAGGCGGCCGCGCGGCGCGAATTGGAGGAAGAGACGGGCCTGCGGCAGGCGTTCATGGAGCAGCTGTACACCTTCGGCGACCCAGGGCGCGATCCGCGCGGACGGGTAGTGTCGGTGGCGTATTGGGCGCTCACGCGCGTACTTGCGCAGCCGGTCCGCGCCGCATCGGATGCGGAGTCGGCGATGTGGTTCGGCATGAGCGACTTGCCGAAGCTGGCGTTTGATCACGGCGCGATCCTGACGATGGCCCACGCGCGGATTCGCGCGAAGGTGCGGTATCAGCCGGTGGGGTTCGAGTTGCTGCCGCGCGAGTTCACGCTTTCGCGGCTACAGAAGCTGTACGAAGTCGTGCTCGACCGACCGCTGGACAAGCGGAACTTCCGCAAGCGGATCATGGAGATGGGCGTTCTTGTGGACACCGACAAGGTTGAGCAAGATGTTGCGCACCGCGCGGCCAAGCTCTACCGCTTCGACAAACGGCAGTACGACCGGCTGGTGGAGAAGGGTTTCAACTTTGAACTCTGAAAGGAATGGCCGATGGATGCGCTGATCCTGGTGGACATTCAGAACGACTTCCTCCCCGGCGGTGCGCTCGCGGTGCCCAAAGGCGACGAGGTCATCCCGGTGGCGAACAAACTCTCGGCGAAAGCACCGCTGGTGGTGGCGACGCAGGACTGGCACCCGCGCAGCCACGGCTCGTTCGCGAGCAATAACCACGGCCGGCGCGTGGGCGAACTGGCAGAGCTCGGCGGCCTGCCCCAAGTGATGTGGCCCGATCACTGCGTGCAGGGCACGCGCGGCGCCGAGCTGGCGTCCGGACTGGATCGCTCACGCATCGCCAAGGTCTTTCCCAAGGGTGAGGACCCATCGATCGACAGCTACAGCGGCTTTTTCGACAACGGCCGTCGGCGCTCGACAGGCCTGAGTGACTGGCTGCGCTCGCGCGGCGTGGAGCGGGTGGTGATCGTCGGGCTGGCGACAGACTATTGCGTTGCGGCGACGGCGATCGACGCCGCGGGCGAGGGGTTCAAAACCGTGGTGGCGATCGACGGCTGTCGCGGTGTAGAACTGAAGTCCGGAGACTGCGACGCGGCGGTGGAGCGGATGCGAGCGGCAGGGGTGAGTGTGATCCAGAGCGGCGAAATCGGCTGGTGAGGTTCCAGCGGTGCGTGCTGTGCAAGCCACCAGCAGGTGGCTTTGCGGGCGGGTATACTGGTGCCAGCCGCGGGCGTAGTTCAGCGGTAGAACGTCAGCTTCCCAAGCTGAATGTCGGGAGTTCGATCCTCCTCGCCCGCTTTGGTCGTAAACCCCTTGCCGAACGCTATTTAGCGTACACGCCGGTGTGAGGCAGAACGGCTCTAGCACTGCAAGAAAAGTGGTAGCTACCACTTTCGCTGTTGGAACTGCGGGTGTCAGCCAAATTCTCTCGCATTTCTGTTTACCGCCTGCAAAAGACGCGCGGCCTCAGTGTTGTTCGGATCGACGGCCGCGACATCTGTCTCAAAAGCATGGCACTGAGAAAAGTCAATCGAAGCGTCAGCTGTGATTGCCAGAATGGCTCACCTAGAAGCTGGCGTTCGCCAACGAGGCTGCAATGGCTGCGCTGCTTGCGTTTGTTATTGCCGAATTGTTGCCGGCCTACTTCTGCGTAGGTCGTCCGGAAACCGCTATACGACACTGAGCTGTGCGCGAGCGATCGCCTGTGATCGGACTTTGGGGCATTCATTGCAGAGCGGTGTCAAGAAGGTGCCGCTTGCGGTTGAGCAGCGAAAGAAGTTGGCGGCATGGCAGGTGGCGCACCGATGGACACCGAATCGGCTCCGCGCAGAAGAGCCATCGAGATGTGCAACTCTTCGGCGTCGAAACCGCGCCACTTTGTTCTAGACCGCGGCGTCATGATTGTCACGGAAATCTACACGGACTGGGACATCGCACAGGCGGCGAAGGTCGTAGCACCATTAGAGACGAACCGCGACGAGCTGCTGTACTGGAACTGTACAAGAGCGCCGCATGCCACTCGATAACGAGCGGTGTTCGCGGCGAGATTCTGGAGACAATTAGGCTTGGTGGCTTCGCCTAGATGTCATTGGAGGGACTTCACGTTTCGGGTGAACTCCAAGTACAACGACACGGCTCAAGTCAAACTGCGCCTGTAGGTTGACGCGACACCGGAGAGTCTCAAGAAGGAACTTGGCCCTGAGCCATCGGCGATAGCCTCGTCTTAGCCATTGCCCACAAAACGATTGGTTATTTACGCAGAAAAACTACAAACCCTCCGTGCCCAGTCAACGCTGACAATTCGCAAGAGACCGCGGTGTATCTGACGCGGCTTTGTCTGCTCAGTCAACAAGTACTCACTGTCAGAATGCGCAATAGCTGCGCTGTAGCGATTGTCGCTAATTGATTTCTTAACAGATAATTGCGGCGCACCGTAGAGCAATTTGATATTCTGCCTAAGAACGCGCCTCATGTAGGGAGCTCTTTTATGAGCAGCAGCTTGGTTGTGCTTGGGCCACGAACCACAGTCGGTATTGCAGCCGGGCTTGTGGCGTCACTGTTTGTGTGTGGGTGCGGCGTCAACCGCTTCGACCACTTGCACGATGACGCGAATGCCCAGAAGGCTAAGGAAGCGAGCGATCTGTTTGAGGCCGTGCGCTCGAAACGAACCGGTCTTCCGGCACGGATGCTGGCGAATCTTGAGGCGGAGAAGGCCCTGCGCACAACCGTTGCGGGCGCCTCGATTCAGTTCGCCTCCCAGGTCAATCTGCAGCAACTCGAGAGCATGCCGTGGAAAACTCTCTACCGGGATCTTCGGAGCCAACTCGGCTATCGAACGGACTCCACTGCGGACGGCTTGATGGACATCTTGGCGAATCTGGACGCGGTGCCGCAGAACCGGCGTGCAGACATCCAGAAACGGGCTACCACAATCGCCATCGCCATCGCCCGGTTGGATGCCGTGTTTCCGAGCCAAGACAATCCGTACGGGCTTCGGGATTCTGTGAACGACTCAGTGGCGGCTCTCAACAAGGACTACGAGGCACAGAATCCAAAGTCGCCACCCGTGGAGTTGAATTTCACCAACAGACTTAAAGCCGCGCGCGATCACATGATTTCCATCACAGAGAGGGACTTTAAAGATGTCTTGGGCTGGAGCAGAGCAGACCTTGAAAGGCGTTTGCAAAGGGCGGATCCAGAGGTGCGAGAGGAAAAGGCGAACATACTCCTCGCTAAGTCCGATGGAAGCGAGTTTGCGGCGTATCTCGAACGCCTCCAGAATGATGGCCAGATAGAGCGGCGCTTGAAGTTGCTCGCCCAGTCCGTCTCCGTCTACGAGGTCCTCGTGACCGGGGAACGAGCGAGGATGGCAATGTTCAAGAAGGCGCAGAAGGATCTGGTCGAGCGAGCGAAGAAGACCTTCCCCGCGTCGCCCTCGGCCCCCACGTCGCCGAGCACCGATACGACGAATCCTGACACTGAGGCCACCATCAATCTTCTGTTTTTTGTCCACGACACTCTCAACAACTACTGGACAAACGAGGAGCACCGGGCCAACTACCTGAGAACCGCATCGGAGCTGCAGCGGTTGCTGCTCAAGACGGCCGACCAGAGCCGGGACCCAGCTGGCGTCTACAGCCTGGTTCCGTTGACTGGATCCGGATTGAGCGATGACGAGTTGAAGGAGCTTGAGTCGTACATAAACGCGCTGAAAGACCAGTTCACCGGGGAGAAGGCCAAGGCGTTCGAGAAAGAGTTGGCGAAAGCCATCGAGGATGATGAGACCGAGCGTTCTGCCAAAGTTAAGCAGGCCGGCGGGAATGAGAAGGCACAACAGGACGAGAAGGGCAAAGTCACCGCGCTCACGGAGTTTCGCGATGCATGGGACCACCTGAAGAAGGCGATGGGGGACAAACCCCCATCCCTCGTAGAGATCCTCAAGGATGTGGTAAAAGCAAGCGATGCTCTTTCCCTCGACTTGGACGTTCTCCACTCAAAAAGACGGCCGAGTATGCAGCGGAACTCGACGCCCCCGTGAAGGCGATTCTTACCTCGGCGGGTTCTGGCACGGTTTCGGCGGAATCGGCCAAAACGCTCGTGCAGTTCTTGCTCGGGCCGCAACGTAGCGCGAAGCTCGACAAGGAACTTGGCAAAAGCCTGAGCAAGGAAAGAAGGAAGTCGATCGAAGAAGCGCTTGTAGCTGCGGGCAAGGAGAGCGACGCGGCCTCAAAGCGTGTCGTTGATCTTCTTGCTGGTGTGCAAAAACTCCACGAGCAAATGCACGAGGAAAACGTACGGCATTTCCTGGCCCTCAGTACCATTGCAACTGCCGAAGTTGATCGGTGGACCACAACTGGCATGCTCATGGGGGAGATCAATCCAATTTTCGGTCGCAAGGAAAAGGTTGAGCAGAAGAAGAGCACGGAGCGGACGACCTGTTCGGATTGCGAACTCTTGGACAAGCCGACAGACAAGAATGCGCCGCAAGTAACGCTCGACAGCCACGTGCTCCCGAGCCTCCGGAGTCTTGCCGCGTACGCGAACAAGACGCAGATGGTGGCGCCGGGCGTGAAGATTGAGGATTCGGAGCCTTCCCAGCATGCAGCGGCTCGGCTCGCCCGGGCATATCAAGCAGTGCAGGGATTCGAGCTTGTGACGGCGGTGAACACCCGTCGCGCGGCGGAGAACACCATCGCGCTCGTGAGTGAGGTGGAAGAGCACTCCGTCCATCTCGACGATCTGCTCACGACGGGAGTGGAGCTGGACATTCGGTACAGCCTCGACGAACTGATGGCGTTCCACTCAAGCGGGGTTACGGACGAGGACCTTCAGGTCTTGATTTCGACGGTTCAAAGCGGGCTGCTCGCTTGGATCGGAGCGCGTCAATGAAAGCCACTTTTCGGATCTCCGTCACCCTTGTGTTCCTCCTCGTGTTGGCCGGCTGTGCGAGTACTGATCGAAGCCGATCGCTCGCGACGGACTTGAAAGAGAGCCTTGGAAAGTACAAGGACGATCGCGATCAGGCGATCCAGAAGGTGAATGCGAGCTACCGCGCCACCTACCTGTCGCTGATGAAGCAGTACCGCGTTACGACAGATGAGTCGCTCTCCATCGGTCGCCGAACGGAGGCTCGTATGGCCGCGGACGAGATGCTTGTGGACTGGCAGAAAAAGTCCACCCAGACGGCTGTGTTGGCGAGTCTAGATGGCACGCGCACTCGGGAGATGAAGGCTATCGACGACCGAGCGACCGCGATCGCGGATGTACGCAAGAGGTATGCCGATGCGTACGCGGCGCTGGAGCTGGAGCTGAGCAAGATCACGGCCGCCCAGTCGAAGGTGGCGGATCTCGCCGAGAAGGAAGACGCTCGCGCCAGCACGATCACGCTCCTGACAAGACTTGCCAAGGCGTATCAGGAGGTGCAGAAGCATGAAAGCGAAGCCAACAAGTAGAATAAGGAGAATCGACATGGCGAAGACACAAAAAGACGCGATGATGAAACTCCTGAATCGGAGCTCTGACGTCATCAATGAAGAAATGACCGTTTTGGAGAATTGGAAGAACGAATCCAGCTCGTCTGGGCGAGCGGCCCGGTGCGCGATGAAGCGAGTCAAGATCAACGATGGCGCCCGTACGAAAATGGACAGCTTGCTCGACAAGGCCCAGAACACGCCTGAAGACAAGGTCGTTCGTGCGCCAGACGCGCACCACGAAGCTCTTGTCGAGCCCAACGAGCGGGATGTTGAGCAAAGGTCGAAGCTCGACGTCAACTCGATGACGGACAATACCTTCGATATCAATTTGGACAACTCGGAGTTTAACGCGAACGACTCGGTAGCCGACGGCGTCGCGATCTTCGAGGACTGCACAGCTGAAAACCCCCTGTCGCTCTTCGCTGCTGCTGCGAAGCCGCTAAAGCCGAAGCCGAAGGCGAAAAAGAAAGGAGACGCCTAAACGGTGCTCTTGGCCTTCCTGATATCGCTCTTGAGCTTTCTCGAGCCTCCCGCCGTGGATCTCGTCGTGGAAACGCCGCCGGTAGGGGTCATTGAGATCGAGGGGGTTCTGGACGGAAAGACCGTTGCCCTGAGCCGCGTGTTCATGGTCCGGGCAACGTTGGGCGACGTGGATTCCATCTCCGTAGAGGCGTCGCAATTCATGCTCCAGGGCGGCACGTCCAACCCGGGCGACTCGCTCAGTTGTTCGTGCTCAGCGGCGATCAACATCAGAAAGGATGCGACGCAGCCAGTTAAGGTTAACATCCAGGATATCGCCCGTCCCGGCCTATTCATCGGTGATCTCGTGTTTGTTGGATCGGCGCTGGAGCCTCAGACGGGGGACAAGCCGGATTCTCTCAAACGGCGTCGCGCCGTTTCTCAAAAGGTGAGGGTGCATCTCGTCGTGCACGCCAAGTCAGTTGTGAAGGCTGAGCCGGCTACACAGTCAATCCAGGTGGCGCGGCCGTCGATTGGAGTCTTTAGTTGGCTTGACAGCCTGCTATTGCCCAAAGGGCTTAAGCCTGGGATTCGTTCGGTGTGCTTTTTCAATGAATCAGATTGGCCTGCCACTCCCGCCGCCCCGTCTGTAACGCTCAGACGCGATCAGAGTGGGTTTGACGTAAGCGCCGCAGTTGGGTTCTCAGCGGCGGTGGCACCAACTCTTGCCGCTCGAACACAGACATTCGTTGGCCTAAGCGGGCTTGAATCGTTGAGCGCTGGCAGGTACACCGGCTCGCTTAGACTTCCGGTAGGCATCGGCTTGGGAGCGGGTAGCGCAGCGGCGAGCATTGTCGTAGAGATTCGCGACGCGGTCTATCTCACCGTGTTGGCCATCGTGCTGGGGATCGTCGCGGGAAGATGGACGAAGCCGAAGGTGGACCCTGCGGCCGTCGCTAAGGCACGCACAGATGCGAACTCTCTCGAAAAGATTGTGTATCAACTCGCAGGTACCAATCCTGAACAAGCTCCGGCGCACTCCGTTCCTAGGGCGTTGGTCTTTTTGGGAGTGACATTCGCTCTGGTTGTTCTCGGCATTCAAACCTTTTATGTCAACGGGAGCGCGGTCATGGGTGCAAACGGGCTCACCGATTACGTTGTGCCATTCATGTGGGGCATGGGGTCCGACATCGTTCAAAGGACTTTCCAGACTTGGGTGGGCAATCAGTAGGTTGGCGCCGTGGCTAGTCCGAGACATTTCCGCCATCGGGGTGCTTGCCGCTCCGGTCAATTTCGCCTCCGGCTACTCGCGGAGAAGGGCCTCGCGCAAGTCGCCCTGCTGATCCAGCGAGCAAAATACACGGCTGAGCGCGAGGTGCGAGCGATGACTACATGCGAGTAATCCGCCTCTACCAAGGGTTCGCGAATTTCTAGACTGTCGGAGAATTCGACGAAGTGCACCAATCGCGACAGCAAAGGGCAAAGCAGAGATCCTTGGAATGAACAACCCCGGCGTGCTTGCCGGGGTCGTTTGTTCTGGAGGCTGTGTGGCCGACGCTCAGTTGTCCTGCGACAGGATGATGACCGTGTACGGTCCAATGCCGATGTTGCCGTTGTAGTTCAGGCCGTCCTTCGCGCCTGCGTTGGCGGTGGTGTCGTTGCTGCTGGTGTTGGCGAAGTCGCCCGAGTAGCCGCTCCAATCGCTGTTGAAGCGGACTTTCCACGTGCCGCCGCGGGGGAAGCCGAGGTTGTAGCTGGAGTAGGAGGTGTTGGCGAAGTTACAGACGACGATGACGTCGTCCTTGGCGCCGCCGTTCTGCCAGCGGTGGAAGCCGACGACCTTGTTGGTGTTGTTGATGTGGAAGACGTTGGTGTTGTTGCCGCGCAGGCCGCGGGTGGTGTCGTACCAGTTACGGCGGAGGCGGATGAGATCGCGGTACATCGTTTGGATACCGGAGTAAGTCGTGGCCTTGCTCCAGTCGACGGGGTCGGTGTCGGCGAAATATCCGTCCTCAAGGATCTCCTGGCCCTGGAAGATCATGGGAATGCCTGGGCTGGTCATCACCAGACCCGCGCCGAGAGTGGAGCGTTTCTTGCTCGCCCACGAGCCGGCGTTGCCGGGCCAGATTTCCTCAGGCACGCGCGAGTGGCCGTTGGCCACTTCGTCGTGGCTCTCGGTGTAGACCACTCGTTGCACGGCGTCGCTGTTGTAAAGGGTCTGGATGGCGTCGCGGACGGCGTACATGTCGCGCGAGGAGTCGCTGGAGCCGATGATCGCGGTGCGGATGGGATGCACGAACCGCGAGTCCCACTGGCTGTCGAAGCCTGCTCCGCCGGCGCCGGTGGTCTTGGTGAGGTAGTCGTTGGCCTGCAGGTCCTCGGCGATCGAGAGCTTCCAGCCCGCGTAGGTGTTGATCTCGTTGTTGATGTACTGCATCAGCGTCCAGCCGTCGGTGATGTCGCCGCCGCCGCCGTTGTTCTGCGTGCGGATATTGACGGTCGAATCCCAGCGCAGGCCGTCGGCGCGGAACTCCTGGAGCCACATCATGGCGTTGTCGCGCAGATAGGTGCGGACCTCGCCGCGGCCGTAATCGGGCCGGGTGTTGCCCCATGGCGTGGTGGCACGCCAGTCCTGGAAGAAGTAGATGCCGCCCATGCCGCCGCTGGAGTAGCCGTCGAACTGCCACATATCCAGGTCGCTGGGGCCGAGGTGGTTGTAGACGACGTCCTGGATGACCGCGATGCCGCGGGCGTGGGCTTCGTTGATGAACTTCTTGTAGTTGTTCATGCCGCCGTAGATGGATTCGACGGCGAAGGGGCCCGCGGGGTTGTAGCCCCACGAGTAGTCGCCGGCGAACTCACAGAGTGGGAGGACTTCGACGGCGTTGACGCCCAGCGCCTGCAGCGTGTCGAGCTTGGCGATGGCGGTGTCGAAGGTGCCGGGGTTGCCGCCTGCAGTGTCGTTGAACGTGCCGACGTGCATCTCGTACACGACCGTTTCGTTCCATGCCGGCGTGGAATACGAGGGGCTCTTCTGGCGGCCGGTAATCACGACGTCGTCGATCGCCAAACCGTCGGACGGAAGAGGCGAGTTGTCGTACTGCTGGAAGCGGATACGGAAGTTGGAGCCGGGCGTTATGCCGGCCGTCGTCGCCGCGGCGGAGAGGTCGACGGTGCGAGTTGAGAAGGTGGACGCAATGGCCGGGTAGGAGTCGACTTTGTACCAAGTCGTGCCGTCGTTGGAGATGAAGACGCCGTCGGTCGTGTCGGCCTCCTCGCCCACGTTACGGACGGCGTACGAGAGCTGGAGTTGGCCGTAGTTGGTGGCGTTGATTGAGGTCGTGAGGCGGCTGGTTTCGTAAGAGCTCGACGCGGAGCTGTCGAAGGTGCATCCGCGCGTGCCTGTCGCCTTGTACGTCGTGGAGAGGGCGACGCGCCAGGTGCTGGTGCCGCTAAGCGTCCACGCGGAGTTGATGCTGACGGCCTCGAAGTTGTCGGAGAAGAGCGTGACGGTCGGGCCGTAGACCGACCAGTCGAACGTGTCGCCGCGGATGACGCTGTTGCCGGTGCTGTTGGTCATCTCGCGGGCGCGTGGGTCGTTCTTCCACAGAGCGCTGCCGTTGGTGATGACGAACTTGTACTGCTGGCCTTCGGTTGCGCCTGCGACGTCGCATGACCAGTTGCCGCTGGAGCCTTCGCTTGTGAGCGGCAGGCTCGTGGACGACCAGGAGTTGAAGTCGCCCGCGACGGTCACCGACGTGGCGTTGGGGGCCCAGACGCGGAACGTGACGCCGCCGCTGTACGGCACCGCGCCCATTCCCGGCTTGGTCGACTGCGCATAGGTGGAACGGACGATCCCGCCGCTCGCCAGCACAAGTGCGAGCGTGCAGGCCGCGGCGTTCAGGGCGCGACGGTGAAACACCAAGTAACGCATGCCTGTTCTCCAATTGAAATGAGAATCAAGGGCACGATAACGAAACGCTCAGGGCATTGCTCGTAAAATCTGCGTTCGCGATGGCAGGCAACACCCGGCCTGGGCGTTCTGAGAATGGCCACTCGCGGCGGATGCGATGCATCCGCGAACAAGGTAACACGTGTCAACTACGTGAGAACTCACCTTCCACGCTTCTCCGCCTCATCGGAGGGACAGGAAACGTCGGACGATGCCGAGGCCGTAGAGGCTGGCTGCGTCGCGGATGAAGCGGTTAAAGTCCATTGCCGCGTGGTCGTCGGCGCTGTCGGAGATGACGCGGACGACGCCGAGCGGTATGCCTTGCTCGTAGCACACCTGCGCAACGGCGCCGCCTTCCATCTCCACACACAACGCTGACGGCACTTTCTCGCGCAGCGAGTTGCGCTCGGTGTTGGCCGAGACGAACCGGTCGCCGCTGGCGATGCCGCCGACGTGGACGCGCGGGTTGCGCAGCCGCAGCTCGTTGCGGGCATGCTCAGTAACGGCATTGGCGAAGTCGTCGCGGACGAAGGCGTCGGCGGCCTGCCGCAGCAGCGCGGCGAGTTCTCGATCAGCCGGAAAGCTCGAGACGCCCAGGAGCGGGATCTCCAGCGCGGGGAAGAGCGGCGAGGCGTCCATGTCGTGCTGCCACAGACGGTCGGCGACCACGACATCGCCGACCGCCAGCCCGGGGGCGAGTGCGCCCGCGACGCCGGTAAAGACGATCCGTTTCACGCGGTGGACATCGATCAGGTGCTGGGCGGTTGCTGCGGCGGCCACTTTGCCGATGCGGCTGTAGACGAGCACGACCGGCTGATCGTCGAGCGTGCCGGTGTAGTAGGTGCGCCCGCCGTGGACGTGCTCACGTTCGCGCTTGAGCGCGTGGGCGAGGCGCTCGGCCTCCTGCGGCATGGCGGACATGATCCCGGTGGTCATGGTGAGGGCAGGGACGGTTTAGAAGAAGACTCGCTGCACCATCCAGTAGAGGGCGACGATCGAGATGAGGCACGAGAGGGGGATAGCGACGCGGTTGCGGTACCATGGCTTGTCGCGCGACCAGCCCAGAAGGGCGAAGGCGGCGATCAGCACCGCAACATGACCTCCTTCGACACCGACGGTGAACGCGGCGAGGCTGGGGACCAGTTTTCCGGGCGCGAAGCCGACCTCGTCGAACGCGGTGGCGACGCCCATGCCGTGGACGAGTCCGAAGAGGAAGGCCACGGCGTGCCGCCAGCGGTGGACCTTGGTGGTGCAGAGGTTCTCGAAGCCGATGAAAGCGACGGAGAGCGCGATGGTGGGCTCGACGATCGAACTGGGGAGCCCGATGACGTGCAGCGTGGTCAGTGTCAGCGTGACGGTGTGGGCGACGGTGAAGGCGGTGATCTGCCATAGCACCGGCTTTGCGCGGGCTGAGGAGGAAGAGGCCGAGCACAAAGAGAACGTGGTCGAGCCCGGCGGGGATGATGTGCCGGAAGCCGAAGTCGACGTAACGCCAGAGCAGCGCCAGAGTGCTGGGCTCTTGGGATACCGGGGAGGTCGCAGTTGTTTGGACGTTCAGGGGTGGGCTGGTTTCGGCGGGTGCGAGCGGGAATTCCGTTGTCTCGGATTCGGGGCGATCCGCGACGACCAGCACGTCGGAGAGGATCTCGGGGAAGCGGACGGTCAGTGCGCTTGCTCCGCGCGGGATTGCTGCTTTGGCAACGAACTCGAGCTTGCAGGGGAGCCTGCGGCTTGGGTTGTCGTGTAACCAGGTCTTCACGTCCGCAACCGAGGGCGAATGCGTGACCTCGAAGGGGAGCGGGTTGCCGTCGGCCGCCAGTTTGAGGCCGATCTTCAGGCGCGCCAGACCGTCCTCGAACGCGATGCGGAGTTCGTCTTCGGGTGCGTCCAGCAATGCGTACATCGCCTGGTCGCCCACCGCCTTGGAGGTGTCGTTGAGCGCGTAGGCGAGCGCATCGTGGACGATGGTGACGGTGACGATCGCCGGCTCATTGCCCGATGCCGGCGCGGAAACCTTGACCAGCCCGACCGTCGGCACGGGCGGGTGGGGGACAGAGCCGGCAACCGCTGGATGCGTGATGGCGGCTGTTACAGCCGCCAGCACAGCAATCACCGCCCATGCCCGCACCGAGCGCAGGATTCCGCGGAACAGTCTCATCACACCTCCGACGTTACTTCGGTGTGTCCTTGGCCAGCGTCGCGATCGCGCCCTCGCCGAGCGCCGCGTTCCAGATCGTGAAGTTGCGCAGCTCGCCGTCGAACTGACGCATCTGCTCCCATGGATCCTTGGGAGCGAGCGAGACGCTGCTCACGTCGTCGGCGAAGTTGGGGGTTCCTTCGCCGATCTTCTTGCCGTCCTTGTACAGACGAAGCGTCTTGCCGTCGTAGGTGGCGGTGAGCATCTGCCACTTGTTGAGCTCGAGCTGCGTGCGGCTGGCGACGTCCTGGTTGCGGGACCAGAAGTGGGCGCCGCCGCCGAACTTGGCCATGTAGCGTGCACCGCCGACGGGGCCGCCGTCGTCGCACTTGCCGAAGCCGGCGATGATCGTGCGGTTGGGGAGCTGCTTGTCGAGCTTCACGAACATGTTCATCGTCCACTTGTCGCCCGCCTTGGTGGGCAGGTTGGGGACGTTGATCGTCTTGCCGCGCTGGTCGGCGCCGAGTGAGTTGAGCGTGTAGACCGGGCCCGCAGCGGTGAACTGGCTCGTGGCCGCCTTGACCTTGTTACCGGCGGGCGAGGCGTCGGCGACGCCATCGACGGTGAGGGTGTAGGGCTTGTTCAGCTCAGGAGCGCTCGCGAGCGTCAGGACGACGCTGCGGCCGTTCGGCTGCAGCTCGGCCTTGGTTACGGCGACCGCGGGTGAGAGCGTGAAGTTAGAGGCAGCCGCAGCGGCGACAGGCTCGGAGAAGTCGACGCGCAGAGTGGGGGACTGGTAGACCGCTTCAACGGCGGTGATCTTGGGGGCCGTCTGGTCGTTGACCTTGAGATCGGCAGAGGCGGCCGGGCTCAACTTGCCGTCGCGACCCATGACCGCGGCCTTGACGACCGACGCCTTGGTAAGCGTGAGCGGTCCGTGGTAGAGGGGCGACTGCGCGGTGGGCTCGGACCCGTCAGTGGTGTAGTGGACTGCGCCGGCGCGGAAGTACATGTTGGGCTGGATCCGCACCTCGGTCGTGTCGCTGAACGCGCCCGACGCCGGCGAAATGACCGGAGCGTCCTGGCGGTGGTCGGCGAGGGTGTCGAACAGCGGGGCTGCCGGCTTGACGCGCGCGCCGCCGCCCTTGGTGCCCGTCATGGCGAAGACCTTGATGCCCGGCGCGGTGGGAAGCGTCACGCTCTTGGCGCCGGCGGGAACGTCGATGCCGTACTTGTAGAGGTAGCAGTATTCGTAGAAGGTGTTGCCCGCCTTGGTGTGGTAGTGCGAGGAGAACCAGGCGACGGCATCGTCTTTCACGAAGCCGGGCTCGAGCCCGACGATCTCGCCATTGCCCTCGGAGGACTCAGTGATCTCGCCGGCCCAGATGCGCCGGTCCCACTGGCCGACGTAGCCGTTCCATGCCTGCACGCTCCACGGCACGGTCTGGCCGTCGACGGTGAGCGACGAGTTGGTGTCGACATTGGCGGCGGCGAGGATGTAGAGGCGGTCGCAGCCTTCAGGGATGTTGACGGTCTGGCCGTTGCAGGCCACTGCGTTCTTCTGTCCGTCGGTCGTGGCGCCGAGGTTGAACTTCACGCCCTCGCTGGTGAGCGAGGCGGGGAGCATTTCGGCGGGGAAGGAGCGGTCGGCGTCCATTGAGCCGTCGGTGAAGGAGGCGTTGGTCGAGACCACGTCGGTGTCGAAGGTGAGCGTGATGGGCTTGCTTTCGGCCGCAGCGACCTTCGCGGTCGGCGAGCCCAGCTTGACGGCGAACGCACGGACTCCGTAGCCGTGCATGTCGGTGACGAGTTCGCCGTTATTCACGGTGGCGGTACCGATCTGGCGCTCCTGGCCGTCGACCTCGCGGGCCGAGACGATCGGGAGGCCGAGGGCGACGCGGACGTCCTTGGTGGGCATGCCCATGTGCTCGCGGAGGCGGACGATCACCTCGTCACCCTCCTCGGCCTTCTTGGCGGCGCTGATGCTCACGCCGGGCTTGTTGACCTGCATGAGCGAGTAGCTCTTGCCCATGCCCTTGGAGCCTTCGTGCTTGGAAGCGTTGAAGGCGACCATCGGCTGGTTGAGCCGCGCGCCTGCGCCGGGCCGGCCGCCTGGCGCCAGTCGCCTTGGTGCCCATAAAGGGCGAAGAGCACGTGGTGCCGGCCGAGGTCTTGCGTGCCCTGGTCGGGGTAGCCGCCGCGGGTGCCGGGGGTGTGCAGGAGGGTGAGGCGGATGGTGTTGTCGTCGGGCTTGTCAGTGCCGTACTTGCTGTCGCACATCGCCGTGACGCCGTACTCGTGTGACACGTCGGTGAGGTCGAACCACTCGTGGAAGGAGTACTCGTACTGCTTCTCACGCCCGTTGCCGCGCTCGATCGCGCCGGCGGCAAGGTCGTAGGTGGCGGTGGGGTTTGAGACAGTGAGGGGGAAGTGGACGCGGAGGCTGCGCTGACGGGAGCGCCAGTCGACATCGGTGTCGAACTCGACGCGCTGACCGGCTGCGCCGGAGGCGAGGCGGATGCGCTGCACGAACGTGGAGCCCTCGGCGGTGCGGGTCACCTCGACGGCGACGCGGGCCGGACCGTTCTCAACGACCTTGAAGGACGTCGGGTTGCCGGCGAACGCCTTGGGGGCGAGCTGACGGTCGGCCCAGTCCTGGTTCCACGCGGGCCAGTTGCGGGGGTTCTCGTGGTGCAGGGCGAGGCGGATGGGAGCGGAGAGAAGCTCCTTCTTGGCCGCCTTGTCGAAGATCGACGAGACGTCGCCGTTGGCGTCGAGCTTGACGACGTAGGTCTCGTTCTCGAGCTCGTGGTCTGAAACCTTGAGCGTCGAGGCGGGGGCTGCGTCAGTGAACTCGACGCTGTATGCCGAGTAGCTGACCGAGGGGCTCTTGGCGACGAAGGCGATCTTGGCGACGCCGTTTTCTACCGAGAGCACCTGCGCCGCAACGGCCTTGCCGTCGGGGCCGGTGACCTTCACGCTCTTGGGTGAGCCTGTCGCCGGAACGCTTGCTTCGACGACGTCTTCACGTGCGAATGAGAGCGGGTTGTAGACGACCAGCGTTGCGCCGTCGCCGCGCGTGTCGAGCGCCGAGATCACGGAGCTGGACGCGTCGGTGAGCACCTCGCCGAACTGATTGCCCGCAAGCACTTCATCGTTCCACGCCAGGTCGTACGCCTTGGGAAGGCTGGTGCCGGGGAGGATGTCGTGCATCTGCGAGCCGAGGACCAGGTACCAGGCGTCCTCGAGCTTCTGACCCGGGTAGGGACGCCCGCCCAGCCACCATGCGCCGAGCGAGGCTTTCTCCGCGGCGTCGGCGAGCCGCTCGTTCTTGCGGTTCCAACGCTTCATGTAGGCCTGCGACGTCACCGCGCCCGAGGAGTGCTCGGTGAGCATCAGCTCGCCCTTGTAGTGGGGGAGGTTCTTCTGCAGGTCCGGGGTGAGAGCCTTGAAGATCTCGTCGGCGGCGCTGGAGATGACCTTCACCTTGCCGCTGGTGTGCACGGCCTCTTCAACGGCCTTCACCGAACGCTCGGTGGGAGAGCCGCCGGTGTCACCGGTGCCGTAGTAGTGGTAATCGACCTTGACGCCGGACTTGGCGGCGTTGTTGTCGATGCGCTTGGCCCATGAATCGCTGTTGGCGAGGTTCTCACGCACCTCGGCGGAGTAGGAGCCGGGGTCGAGCGCCGCCATCACCGAGCTGCCATCGGGGCCGTCCCACACGCCGACTTTGAACGGGATGGGAACCACGGCGTTCCAAGTGAGCTTCTGCGTCGAGAAGCCCTTGACGCCGCAGTGGTTGAGCATCGTGGGGAGCGACGCGGGAAAGCCGAAGCAGTCGGGGAGCATGTACTCGTCGCTGGCGACGCCGAATTCGTTGCGGAAGTACTTGTTGCCGTAGAGAATGTGGCGGACGTACGACTCGAGCGAGGGGACGTTCGCGTCGTTCTCGTCGACCGACGAGCCGCAGGGGAACCAGCGCCCCGCGGCGATGTACTTCTTCATCGTCTCGTAGTCGGCGGGGTAGTACTCCTTGATCATCTGGTAGCGGCGCGAGCCGCTGAAGTTGAAGACGTAGCTGGGGTACTTCTCGAAGAGCTTGAAGTTGTCGTGCAGCGTCTTGGGGAGGTACTCGCGGATCGAATCCTGGTACGTCCAGCGCCACTGCGTGTCGAGGTGAGCGTAGCCGACGACGTAGAGCGTCGGCTGCTTGGTGAGATCGGGCGTGGGCTCGGCGGTGCGCTTGGTCGTCGCGGCGGGACCGGGCGAAGCGGGCTGCTCCTCCGCGTGCGCGACGGCATTGATGGAGAGGGCGAGACCGGCGAGGAGAGGAAGAAGATGCTTCATGGCGTGGCTCACTTGGTGGGACGACGCGAATGTTGGGGTTGTGAAAAGGAGCAACAGGATACTGAGACGGGAGACATCTTGCAGAGATTTTGCAGCTGTTTCCCTTACTCCAACCTGTTGAGGTGTTACTGGATCTGGAGCTCTTCGCGGAGCGTTTGCTCGATCGCCTGGGAATCGGCGGCGGCGTTCAGCCGGTCGCGGAACTCCTCGTGCATCAGCTTGCGGGCCAGCTTCGCGAAAACCTTCATGTGGGCACCCGTCGTGTCGGCGGCCGGGATGGCCAGCAGCAGGACGACGCCGACGGGCTGGCCGTCGCTGGAGCCCCAGTCGATGGGCGATTGCAGCTTGATGGCCGCGAGCGTGGGGACGGTGACGGCGTCGGTCTTGCAGTGGGGGACCGCAAAGCCGTAACCCAGGCCGGTGGAGTAAGTCGCTTCGCGAGCCCAGACGGCCTCTTCAACGGCCTGCGGACGCTCGGTGCGGCCGGCGACAAAGAGCGTGTCGACGGCCTCTTTGATCGCCTCTTCCTTCGAGCGGGCATCGCTGCCGACCTGGATGGTGCAGGAGTCGAGAATGCCGGCTCCATCGGTAGAGCGGTACGCCGGGTTCTGCAGGGTGGTCTCGACCTCTTCAACCGTGCGGCACGCCATCGCCGCGGCGAGCAGATCGCGGCAACGCGTCGAGTCGAACGAGCCGAGCGCGGCCTTGAGGTTGAGCACCTCGCCAGGGGCGGCGCTGATTTCGTTCATCCCCATGCCCACCAGCAGAGGCAGGTTGGCGCGGTCGCCGGCCATCTCGCCGCAGACGCCGATCCAGATGCCCGCCTCGCGTGCGGAACTTGCGATCTGGGTGAGCAGCCGCAGGAATGACGGATGGCGCGAGCGGTTCAACGCGGCGACGCTCTTGTTGCCGCGGTCGGCGGCCATCCAGTACTGACAAAGGTCGTTAGTGCCGAGGCTGACGAAGTCCGCGTGCCCGCGCAGGTCGCCGATCGACAGCGCCATCGACGGCACTTCGACCATGACGCCGACGGGCATCTGGTCATCAAACTTGACGCCTTCCGTGCGCAACTGCTCCTGCGTCTCGCGCACTTTGGCCTTGAACCACTCTGCTTCGGAGGGCAGAGCGACCATCGGAGCCATGACCTTGACAGGACCGATCGCCGATGCGCGGACGATGGCCCGCAGTTGGCCGCGGAGCATGTCGGGATAGAGCGGGTACAAACGGATGCCGCGGCAGCCGAGGAAGGGGTTTTCTTCCTGCGGGATGTTCATGTACGCGGCGGGCTTGTCGCCGCCGATGTCGAACGTGCGGATGATCACCGGCCGGCCTTCGGCGGCCCTGACCACGGCCGCGTAGGCCTCGAACTGTTCTTCTTCGGTGGGAGCAGTTTGGCGGTCGAGGAACAGGAGTTCGGTGCGGAGGAGGCCCACGCCTTCGGCGCCGAGACCGACCGCGGCGGTGACTTCGTTGGGTGTCGAGGCGTTGACGCCGATCTCCATGCGCGCACCGTCGCGGGTGGTCGCGGTGCGGGTGATGACGGGTGCGAGGCGATCGAGTCGGCGGCGGTTGGTTCGTTCCTGCAGTTCGTAGTAGCGGCCGACGGCCGGCGTCGCGGTATTGAGGGCGAGCCCTCGGTCCCCGTCGACGATCAGCTCGTCTCCTGCGGTGATGGCCGACTGCGCGTCGTGCGCATCGAGGAGCGTCGGGATGCGGAGCGACCGTGCGAGGATGACGGTGTGCGACGTTGCGCCGACCGAGCCGAGGACCAAGCCCTTGAGGAGCTTCTGGTTCAAGCGGAGCAGTTGGTTGGCTGTGAGCACGTCAGCGACCAGGATGCTGTCGCGATCGAGGGCGATCTCGGTGGCGGAATGTTCGCCACCGGTGCCTCCGCCCTTGCCGCCGCCTCCCCTTGCGAGGTGGTCGACCACCTGCATGCAGACGTCCTGGATGTCGACTACACGGTCGCGGATGTATGCGCTCTGGGCCTCGCGCAGTTTGTCGATGAAGCGTTGCGCTGCGCCGACGACTGCTTGTGCGGCCGTTTCGCCTGCCCGCACGCGATGTTCCACTTCGGTGCGCAGGGCGGGGTCTTCGGCGATACCGGCGTGGGCGGCGAGGAGGTCCTTTTCGAACTTGCGGTGGGCAGCACTCGCGCGCGTGCGGAGATCGGCCGTCACCGCAGCGAACGCAGCGCGGGCGGACGCAAGCTCGGTCTCTGTGCTGGCGGCCTTCGCCGTGCGGAGGTGCGGAGGCAGCGACAGCCCAGACACATGCACGGCCACACCTCGGCCGATCCCGCGGCAGACGGCGTTACCCCATACGGCCTTCACCTCGGGCGAGCGCAGGCCACGGGGCAGTTCACGGTGAACGGTTGCTGTGGCCTTGGCGGTCTCGGCTCCCGCCGCGGCGGCTTGTTCCGACGCCATCCACTCACCATCGATCAGCCGGCGCGGCCGCCAGCGCCGCTTCCGCGTCGTTTCCGTCGGCACGCAGCAGGCACTTGTCCCCCAGTTGCACGTCGAGACCGACGATCGACAGAACGCTGCGGGCGTCCACCGAAACGCCGGTGCGGTGGTTTACAAGCGTGACGCCGGCGACGAACGGGCGGACGGCATCGGCCAGCATGCTCGCGGGCCTGGCGTGCAGTCCTGCAGGAAGCGGGCAGACGAAGGCGAGTTCGGCGATCATGTCGTGGGGTTGCCAGTGAAGAGGAGCAGGACTCGTTTATCCCTCCCGCTAGGAGTGGGAGGGGATCAATCAGCCGCCGGCCTTGGCGAGCACACCCTTAGGGTTCTTGATGGCCTCGGAGACACCGACGCGGACGACCTTCTTGCCGTTGAACCGGTCGAGGTTCTCCACCTCGATGTCCACGGCGAAGATCGCGACGTCGGCTTCCTTGATGGCGGCGGAGGAGAGCTCGTTCTCGACTCCCATCGAGCCCTGAGTCTCGACGGCGATCTGGTGCCCCATGGCCTTGGCGGTCTTCTCGAGCTGCTCGGCGGCCATGTAGGTGTGAGCGATGCCGGTGGGGCAGGCGGTCACTGCGACGATCTTCATCTTCTGCTCCGTGGAAAGCGGCGGACGGGCCCAGAGTGTACCGGCCCGAAGACGCCTGTCACGCCTTTTCCGGCTTCTCGCCCGGAGCCTTCCAGATCGTTTTGAGCGTGTTGACCAGGACGGCGGTCACCACTGTGCCGGCAACGATCGCGACCACGTACATGATTCGGTTGTCGACTACCGGCAGGACGATCGGGCCGCCGTGTGGGGCGTGGTCGCCCACGCCAGCCAACATGGCGATGGTGCTGGCTGTCATCGAGCCGACGACGATGCTGGGGATGACCCGCAGCGGGTCGCCCGCGGCGAACGGGATGGCGCCTTCGGTAATGCCGATCAACCCCATGCCCATGGCGGCGTAGCCCGACTCGCGCTGTTCATCGGTCCAGAGTCTGCGCTTGATCACGGTGGCGAGGCCCATACCCAGCGGCGGCGTGCAGATGGCCGCGGCGACCGCGCCCATGACCGTGAAATTGCCTTGGGAGATCAGGCCCGAGGCGAAGAAGAACGCGGCCTTGTTCACCGGCCCGCCCATGTCGAAGGCGATCATGGCGCCGAGCACCATGCCAAGGACGACCGCGCTTCCCTGCTGCATGGCCTTCAGTTGCTCGCCGAGCGACACCATGAGCGCGGCGATCGGCGGGCCGATCACGAGCATCATCACCGCGCCGACGACCAGCGACGAGATGATCGGCATGATCAGGATCGGCATGATGGGCTTGATGAACTTGTGTGTGGGGATCTGCTTGAGCGCCTGGACGACGTAGCCGGCGATCAGGCCTGCGACGATCGCGCCCAGGAATCCAGCCGAGACCGGCTGCTTGGTGGCATCTGGGAAGAACATCAGCACGTTGAGGTCGTTGCACAAGAAGCCGCCGATCGCACCGGCGACAAGTCCTGGTTTGCCAGCGATGGAATAGGCGATGTATGCGCCGAGGATCGCGAGCATGAGCTTGAAGGAGAGGGCGCCGATCTTGAGCATGAACATCGCGATTGGCATGCCGGATGGATCCGGTCCGTTCTTGCCGATCGGCGCGAAGGCGAGAGCGGCGGCGATCAGGATGCCGCCGCAGGCGACGAACGGGATCGCGAACGAGACGCCGGTCAGCAGGTGCTGGCGGAGTTTTTGAGCCATTCCATGGGAGCGGACCCTTCAAAGAGCGAAAACGGTCGCGGCGAATGACCGCGGAGAAGGCGCGATGGTACTGGTTTGGGGCGACTGTTTTCAGCGCCGGTTGCCGCTGCTTTGGAGTCGCGGACGCGGTTACAGCACGATCTTCGACAGCACAAGCCCGATAATCACGGCCGAAGCGGTCGCCACCAGGCCCGGGCGCATGAAGCTGTGGGCCAGCACGAACTTGCCGATGCGGGTGGTGCCGGTCTGATCGAAAGCGATGGCCGCGACGATCGTGCCGTAGGTCGGCAGGAAGAAGTAGCCGTTCACCGCCGGGAACATGGCGATGAGCGTGCCGGCGGGCAGGCCCAGCGCGATGCCGACAGGCATCAGAGCGGCCACAGTGGATGCCTGGCTGAAGAGGACGACGGAGAGACCGAAGAGGCCGATAGCGAAGACCCAGGGGTGGGCTTTGATAACGCCGGAGAGGGCGTCGATGATCGTCTCTTTGTTGCCGTCGAAGAAGCAACTGCCCATCCAGCCGAGGCCCACGATGGAGACCACCGCGACGACGCCCGCGAGTGCGACGGGGGACTTGATCGCGGCGTCGGGTCTTGCGCCGAAGAAGAGCATCATGATTCCGGCGGCGGTGAACATGACGATCTGGATGATGTCGGCCATGCCGACGGTGACATTCCGAGGCTTGGCCTGTTCGGCTTGGATCTCAGCGAGGCGGTTTTTGAGCTGCTCGGCGGTGAATGTCTCCTCGGCTCTGTCGGGGTCCGACAGATTGGCGATGGACTTGGCCACTACTGACGCCGGGATCGGGGTGCTGCTGCTGGCGGGAGCGGGGATCGTGTATCCCGGACGCAGCATTGTGAACAGGCCGAATGCCACAATGAGAGCCGCTGCGGAGAGGAACGTGATGACCGACCCGAGGGCGCGGCGGCGTTCGGCGCCTTGGAGCACCTTTGGGGCTTTGGGCGCTTCGACGAGCCCTTTCTCGAGACGTTCCTTGTAGATCGGGTCCTGGTCGAGCTCGACGCCCATCTTGTAGACCGAGAGTGCGCCGATCATGCACCCGATGAACGTGGAGGGGATGCAGATCATCAGGATGTGCGAGAGCCCGATCTTGCCGTCCTTGTCGAGTAGGGCAAGGAGCGCGGCGGTGGCGGCGGCGAGCGGGCTTGCGGTGATCGCCTGTTGCGACGCGATGACGCTGATCGACATCGGCCGCTCCGGGCGGATGCCCGCCTTGCGAGCGACCTCGGCGATGACGGGCAGCACGGCGTACGCCACGTGACCGGTGCCGGAGCAGAAGGTGAACACATAGGCGACGGCGGGGGCGACGAACGTGATGTACTTGGGGTTTGCTCGCAGGGCTTTCTCAGCCCAGACCACCAATAGGTCCATGCCGCCCGCGGCCTGCATTGACGCCGCGGCGGTGACGACTGCAATGATGATCATCAGCACCGTGACCGGCGGTGATGACGGCGGCAGCCCGAAGACGAATACCAGCACCGCGAGCCCGATCGCCGCGATGGTGCCAAGCCCGGCACCGCCCACGCGTGCTCCGAGCACGATCGCCGAGATCACCACGAGGAATTCAAGCCAAACCATGGCGTCTCCATGTCAGTGGGAGGCGGGAGTGGGGGCGGGGGGGATCACTTCGCCGTGCCGGCCATCCGGCGCGGGTCTAGAACCTTCTTGATCTGCGCGTCGGTCAGCAGGCGTTTCTCACGCACAAGGTCGACGACGCCCTTGCCGGTGGCGAGCGCCTCGGCGGCGAGCTTCGTTGCCGTGTCGTACCCAAGCACGGGGTTGAGCGCGGTGACGATGCCGATGCTCTGCTCGACAAGTCGGCGGCAGACGTCCTCGTTGGCGGTGATCCCGTCAACGCAGTTGACGCGTAGCGACTCGGCGGCATTGATGAACAGTTGCTGCGACTCGAAGATGCATGCGGCGATGACCGGCTCCATGACGTTGAGCTGGAGCTGCCCGGCCTCCGCGGCCATCGTGACGGTCATGTCGCTGCCGATGACGCGGAAGCAGACCTGATTGACCACCTCGGGGATCACCGGGTTGACTTTGCCGGGCATGATCGATGAGCCCGGTTGCATCGCGGGCAAGTTGATCTCATGCAACCCGGCGCGAGGGCCGGAGGAGAGCAGGCGCAGGTCGTTGCAGACCTTCGACAGCTTGATGGCCAGGCTCTTGAGGACCGAGGAGTACAGCACGTATGACTGCGTGTCCTGCGTCGCCTCGACGAGGTCGTCGGCGAGGTGGACGGGTTTGCCGGTGATCTTCGCCAAGTGACGTGCGCACTTCTGTGCATAGCCGCGCGGCGCGTTGAGGCCGGTGCCGATCGCGGTGCCGCCCATATTCACTTCGCACAGCACGGGAACGACGGCGTGGAGGGCCATGATCTCGTCACTGAGGCTCGCGGCCCAGGCAGCGAACTCCTGGCCGAGCGTCATCGGCACGGCGTCCTGGAGTTGGGTACGCCCCATCTTGATGACCTTGGCGAACTGCTTCGCCTTCCTACGGAACGCGCCGACGAGACGCTCGAGTTCTTCGATGAGCCTGTCGTTGCCCAGCGCCATCGCGATGTGCAGCGAACTGGGGTACGAGTCGTTGGTCGACTGCGCCAGGTTCACGTGGTCATGCGGATCGCAGAACTCGTACTGGCCCTTCCGTTTGCCCATGTGCTCCAGTGCGCGGTTGGCGATCACCTCGTTGGCTGCCATGTTGGTCGAGGTGCCGGCGCCGCCTTGGAAGACGTCGATGTCGAACTGGTTGTGCAGCTTGCCGGCGATCAGGTCGTCGCAGGCCGCCTCGATCCCCTTGAGCACCGCGCGGGGCATCGCTTTGCGGTCGCAGTCGTGATTGGCACGGGCCGCGGCCTTCTTCACCATCGCAAAGCCGCGGATGATGTCGGGATAGAAGTAGAGCTTGACGCCGGAGATCGCGAAGTTCTCCATCGCGCGAGCGGACTGCACGCCGTAGTAAGCGTTGGCGGGAATCCGCTTCTCGCCGAGCAGGTCGTGCTCGAGCCGAGTCGATTTCGCAGAACGTGAACCCTTCTTGCCGGCCATCGTCAATCTCCCTTCAAACCTACGGGATCGGGTCGCTCAGAACGCAACGCGCAACCGTACGGAAAACACCGCCACCACGTCGTCCCCCGGTGCGTTGCTCGGGTCGAAGATCGTTTCCACGCCGAATGTGAGTTGCGTCGACTCGACGATCTGGAATCGCTGGAACACTTCGATCACCTTCTCGTCGCGCTTGCTGCCGTCTTTCGGCTCCGACCACGCCGCGGCGAGGCCGAACATGTCGTTCTCGACAAAGAGCGACTTGTACCCGACGCCGCCCTGGATCGAGTTGCTCACCGCTGTCACGTCGCCGTCGGCGTGGCCGTAGCGAGCGAACACCGTCACCGATTTTCCGAAGTCCTGGTCGCACGAAATCGTGACCCCCTCGTCGGAGGGCTTGTTCGCCTGCTCGCGCGAGTCGATGTGCCAGGCGGCCAACCGGTAGCGCCCAGCGCCCAGCCCGTCGATGGTCGGCGTGAATCCCACCTCGCCGAACTTCATGAACTCGTGGTCGCTGAAGAAACCGTCCATGTTCCCGATCGTGGCCTTGCCGTTCGCGTCGGTGATGCCGCCGGTGACGTAGAACCACGAGACGGGCTTCCATTGGGCGGCGGCGGCTGCGCCCTGCCCGGGATACGCCACCGACGGGTTGCCGGAGAACGCCTTGTTCAGAAAGAACGTGTTGGCGCTCTGTAAACGGTGGCCGCCGAAGAGGTTCTCAGGGTCGATGCGTCCGAGCGCAAAGCGGAAGTGGTCATCGAAGAGGCGCTGGTCCCAGTACAGCTCTTTGACGACGGGCGGGCGCTCGCTGAACCCGTTGGTGGTGGGAATGAGCGTGCCGATTTGGCCGCCTCGCGCGGATGGCGGTTGGTCGCCGATCTGGTAGCGATACTCGCCAGAGAACGCGAGCACGCCGGTGTCTTTGGTGCCCGCTCCGACCAGCGTCCACTTGGCAAGCAGGTCGATGTCGCCGCTGGCGGCAGAACGGTCGCCTTGGCCACCGCTCGCCTGCTGGAACAGCAACGTGTTGGCCAGACCGATGCGCAGGCCGGTGCGAGCAGCCAAGTCGTCGAGCGCCTTTTCGAACGCGACGCCGGGCCGCATCTCGGCCAGTTCCTCGTCGATCGATGTGGGAGGCTGAGGGTCTGTCGCGAGGTTGGCACTCGCATCTGTCGGTGTTGGAGACGCAGGCGGGCTCGACTGGGTGGGCGGCGAAGTCGGCGCAGTAGGGTCCGCCTGCGGTGGCTGCGCGTGCGCCGCGCAAGCAAGGCACGTGAGCGCAAACGCCGCCGCAGTGGATTGATGTTTCCAACGACGTTGCAGAGCTGGGTGCGAGCCGGTGTCCATATGCCTCCCTGGACCGTCCGCAGTCTACCGCTCTCGTATAAGGATTTCGTAGCCCCTGTTGGGCTGGACTTCTGAACGCATCGATAGCGATTAATATTGCAACCGAAGCAGATCACCCGTAATCGTACAGGCGGGGATTGCCCTTCTGAGGGGGGGAATTCTGCAGCCCTCGTCTGCACGCTTGTTGCACCTTAAGGCCTTTACGCATTGCTCATAGCATCCACCTGAATTGCATGTCCGTCGACAAAAGAACCTGCAAATCCGGATAGTCTGTATATCTCGTCGGGTGGCGCAGCGTACGAACTGCAAACGGCCGACGCCGACACGCGCATGTATTCGCAGGATCACGAAGGGCACCCACATGAACATCACCCTCCTCGGCGCTTCGGGCGGCGAAGTGACCGGCTCGGCGTACGTGCTGCGCACCGCCAACGCGAACGTCATGATCGACTGCGGCTTGTTCCAAGGCGCCCGCAAATGGGAGAACCACAACCGCATCCCCAAGCGTGAGACGCTGGAGGATCTCGACGCCGTCGTCATCACGCACGCGCACCTCGACCACACTGGTCGTCTGCCGCTGCTCGCACGTTTCGGCTACCGCGGCCCGATCTACGCCACGCCCGCGACGATCGACCTCACCGATCTCATCCTCCGCGATGCCGCTCATCTGCAGATGGAAGACGCCAAGCGACAGAACCGCCGTCGCCAGGAGGAGGGGAAGCCGCCCGTCAAACCGCTCTATACCGCGAAGGAAGTCGACGCTCTGCGGCCGCTCTTCCGCAAAATGAAGTACGACACCCCGACGCGCGTCGCTGAGGGAATCACCGTCCGCGCCGTCGAGGCGGGGCACGTGCTCGGTTCAGCGAGCCTTGAGGTGACGGTCGAAGAGGACGGCGAGAAGAAAGTGATCGTGTTCTCCGGCGACATCGGACCGCGCGGTGCGCCGCTCCACCGCGATCCCACGCCGTTCAAGAAGGCCGACGTCGTGTTTATGGAAGCCACCTATGGCGATCGCGACCATCGGTCGCTGCAGGAGACCGCTGTCGAAGCACGCGAAGCCGTCGCCAAAGCGGTCGCCGAGCGCGGCCGCATCCTCGTGCCGGTGTTCGCCATCGGTCGCAGCCAACTGCTGCTCCTGCTTCTCGCTGGCGCGTTTAAACGCAAGACGCTCAAGCCGTTCCCGATCTTCCTCGACAGCCCGATGGCGATCGAGGCGACCGACATCTACAAGCGCCACTCGGACCTCTTCGACGAAGAGGCGCTGCAGATGATGAACTCCGGCGACCTCGCCAAGAACCTGCGCTCTGCCAAAGCCTGTGCAAAGCCGGCCGACTCAAAGGCCCTCGCCAAGATGCCCGGTCCGTTCCTCGTGATGGCTGGCGCCGGTATGTGCACAGGCGGTCGCATCATGCACCACCTTGCCAACCATCTCTCCGATCCCACCACGCTGCTGCTCATGGTCGGCTACCAATCACGCGGCTCAATCGGCCGCGCGATCATCGACGGCGCCAAGTCCGTCCGCATCATGGGGCGTTCGGTGACGGTGCGGGCCAAAACGCACACATTCGGCGGCCTGAGTGGTCACGCCGGCCAGAAGGACCTGCTCGCATGGATGGGCTCACTCGCCCCGTCGCGCCCGCGCGTCATTCTCACTCACGGTGAGGACAAGCAGCGTTCCATCCTCCGCGGCCTGATCAAAGACCGCTTCGGCCTTGACGCTGAGATGCCCGACTACCTGCAGAAGATTGAGATCTGACCCACGCTGACTCTGGAGTCACCATGCCTCGCACTTCCACACCTTCGCGCAGCCCGCGCACGGCCGCGCACGCGTCTCGAAACGGATCATCCAAGAGCGAAGGCCCGCTCAACGCCAAAGAGCTGGCGCTCATCGACGCTTACTGGCGTGCGGCCAACTACCTCTCCGTCGGGCAGATCTACCTGCTGGACAACCCGCTCCTGCGCCAGAAGCTCACGCGCGAGCACGTCAAGCCGCGTCTGCTCGGTCACTGGGGCACCACGCCGGGGTTGAACTTCATCTATGTGCACCTCAATCGCGTCATCAAGCGCGACGACCTGAGCGTGATCTACGTCGCCGGTCCGGGGCACGGCGGCCCGGCGCTTGTCGCCAACGTCTATCTCGAGGGCACATACTCCGAGGTCTATCCGAACATCTCGCAAGACGAAGAGGGGATGAAGCACCTCTTCATGCAGTTTTCGTTCCCGGGTGGTATCCCGAGTCACGTCGCGCCTGAAACACCCGGTTCCATCCACGAGGGCGGCGAACTCGGGTACGCGCTCAGTCACGCGTGCGGCGCGGCGTTCGACAATCCCGACTTGATCGTCGCCACGGTCGTCGGCGACGGTGAAGCCGAGACCGGCGCTCTCGCAACGAGCTGGCACTCCAACAAGTTCCTCAACCCCGTCACCGACGGCGCGGTTCTCCCGATCCTCCACCTCAACGGCTACAAGATCGCCAATCCAACGGTCCTGGCTCGCATCCCCAAAGAAGAGCTCGACATGCTCTTCCGCGGCTACGGATACGAGCCGATTCACGTCGAAGGCCATGAGCCTGAGAAAATGCACCAGCTCATGGCGGACGCGATGGACCGCTGCGTCCGCAAGATCAAAGCGATCCAGCAGGATGCACGCACCAACGGTTTCAAGCAGCGCCGCGCTGGCCGATGATCGTCCTCCGCTCCCCCAAAGGCTGGACCTGCCCCGCCGAGATCGACGGCAAGAAGTGCGAGGACTATTGGCGCTCGCATCAGGTGCCGATGGGCGACATGGACAAGCCCGGCCACGTCAAGATCCTCGAAGGGTGGCTGAAGAGTTACAAGCCCGAGGAGCTCTTCGACAAGACTGGACGTCTTGTGCCCGAACTGGCCGCCCTCGCCCCAGCGGGCGACCGCCGCATGGGCGCAAACCCGCACGGCAACGGCGGCCTCCTTCTGCGCGAACTGAACCTGCCGAAGTTCGAAGACTTCGCGGTTGATGTTCCCTCACCCGGCGCAACCACGGCCGAGTCGACGCGTGTGCAGGGCAAGTTCCTCGCCGAGGTCATGCGCCGCAACCTCTCGCACAAGAACTTCCGCGTCTTCAGTCCAGACGAGAACGCCAGCAACCGCTGGCAGGACATCTTCTCCGTCACCAAGCGCGGCTTTGTCGGCGAGACGCTTTCCACCGACGACAACATCGCCCCCGACGGGCGAGTGATGGAGATGCTCAGCGAGCACCAGTGCCAGGGGTGGCTCGAGGGGTACCTGCTCACCGGCCGGCACGGCTTCTTCAACTGCTACGAAGCCTTCATTCACATCATCGACTCCATGTTCAACCAGCACGCCAAGTGGCTCAAGGTGTGCAACCACATCCCATGGCGGCGGCCCATCGCGTCGCTCAACTACCTCCTCTCCAGCCACGTCTGGCGGCAGGACCACAACGGCTTCAGCCACCAGGACCCAGGGTTCATCGACCATGTGGTGAACAAGAAGGCCGATGTCATCCGCGTCTATCTGCCGCCCGATGCCAACACGCTCCTCTCCGTCACCGACCACTGTCTCCGCAGCCGCAACTACGTGAACGTCATCGTCGCCGGCAAGCAGCCCGGCCCGCAGTGGCTGAGCATGGACCAGGCCGTCAAGCACTGCGAGGCGGGCATCGGCATCTGGGAGTGGGCGAGCAACGACAAAGGCAGCGACCCTGACGTCGTCATGGCCTGCTGCGGCGATGTTCCCACGCTCGAAACCCTCGCCGCAGTCGATCTCCTCCGCAAGCACCTTCCCGACATCAAGGTCCGCGTCGTCAACGTCGTCGACCTCATGACGCTCCAGCCCGAGCGCGAACACCCGCATGGCCTAAGCGACCACGACTTCGACACCCTCTTCACCAAGGACAAGCCGATCGTCTTCGCCTTCCACGGCTACCCCTGGCTTATCCACCGCCTCACCTACCGCCGCACCAACCACCGCAACATGCACGTCCGCGGCTACAAGGAAGAGGGAACAACGACCACCCCGTTCGACATGTGCGTCCTCAACGACATCGACCGGTTCCATCTCGTCGCCGACGTCATTGACCGCGTTCCCGGCCTCGGCTCCAAGGCCGCGTACACCAAACAGGCCATCCGCGACGCCCTCATCGAGCACCGCCAGTACATCAACCGGCGCGGTGAGGACGACCCACGCATCCTCGGTTGGAAGTGGGGAGGAGACACCGACATCGTGCGCAGTTCGACCGAGGGCGACAATGTGTGACCGCCTCTGCGTTTCTCTGGTCACGGCGCAGAGGAGATATGGATGACGCCGGCCATTCTGGCTCTCAATGCGGGCTCATCGAGCCTTAAGTTCGCCCTCTTTGAGGCCGGAACGCTTGCGCCTTTAGCGCGTGGCGTGGTCGACGCGATCAACGTGCGCCCGGTGTTCAGTGTGAACAACGCGTTGCACGGAAATGCAGCCACGCGCGATCTCGCCGCTACGCCGATTCCTCACGAAGCTGCCGCGCAGGCCGTGTTTGACTGGCTCGCATCCTCGTTCGCCGCTTCTCACCGTCTGGTAGCGATCGGCCACCGCATCGTGCACGGCGGGCCGCGATTTGATACGCCTCGTCGAGTCGAGGGCGGTCTTCTCGCCGACCTTCAAGCGATCATCCCGCTCGCGCCCCTCCACCAGCCGCAAGGTCTCGCGGTGATCGCGGAGGCATCGAAGGCCGCGCCGGGCGTCCCGCAGGTCGCCTGCTTCGACACGGCCTTCCATCACGCCATGCCGCCGGAAGCGCAGGCGATCGCCATCCCGCGGCGTTTCACCGAACAGGGCGTGCGTCGTTACGGCTTCCATGGTCTGTCCTATGAGTTCATCGCCGGCAAGTTGGCGTTCATCGATCCTCGTGCTGCCCAGGGTCGCACCATCGTCGCGCACCTGGGGAACGGCGCCAGCCTCTGCGCGATGCACAATGGCAAGAGCGTCGCGACCAGCATGGGCTTCTCCGCGCTGGATGGGCTGGTCATGGGCACCCGCCCGGGTTCGATCGACCCGGGTGTGATCTTCTACCTGCACATGCAACACGGAATGGCGATCGACGAGATTCAACGCACTTTCTACAAAGAGTCCGGTTTACTCGGTGTCTCCGGCATTTCAAGTGATGTCCGCGAGCTCCTCGCTTCCGCCGATCCTCGCGCCAAGTTCGCCCTTGACCTCTTCGCTTATCGCGCCGCTCGAGAGATCGCCTCACACGCCGCCGCGATGCAAGGCATCGACGCGATCGTCTTCACAGGCGGCATCGGTGAGCACGCCGCTCCGGTCCGTGCCGCGATCTGTGACCGCTGCCGGTGGCACGGCCTCGATCTCGACGCCGCCGCGAATGTCGCCCACGCGCAGCGCATCTCAGCGCCCACCAGTCGTATCGCCGCATACGTCATTCCAACCGACGAAGAAGTCGTCATCGCCCGTCACGCCGCGGCACTCGCCGCCGAACACTGAAGGAGCACCCATGTCCAACACCGCGCCGGTGCCAGACAACGCTTGCCTCGTCCCCCTCAACGACGAAGAAGAGGTCAAGAAGATCCTCGCGACCACCATGATGGGCATGTGGGAGCTGGTCAACAACCTCTCGCGCCTTCGCCCCACCAAGCACGAGCGATATCGCGTCGCCATTTTCGGCTCCGCCCGCGCCAAGCCCGGCTCCTTTGTGTACGAAGAGGTCAAGCGTCTCGCCGCCGCCTTCGCCGACACGGGCTGTGACATCGTGACGGGCGGCGGCCCTGGCCTCATGCAGGCCGCCAACGAAGGCGCAGCGATCTCAAAGAACCCGGGCCGGTCTGTCGGCATCCGCGTCGACCTCCCGTTCGAGCAGGAGGTCAACCCCTTCGTCGAACAAGCCTTCGACCACAAAACCTTCTTCAGCCGTCTCCAGCATTTCGTCATCGCTTCCGACGCCTTCGTCGTCGTCCCCGGCGGCATCGGCACTGTCCTTGAGATGCTCATGATCTGGCAGCTCATCCAGGTGCGCCACGTCCAGAACACCCCGCTCATCCTCGTCGGCAAGATGTGGAGCGGCCTCATCGACTGGTCCAAGGCCTCCATGCTCGACCCACGCCTCCACCTCGCAAGCCCCGAGGATTTCAGCATCCCCACCTGCGTCGACACCGCCGACGAGGCGATCGCGCAAATCAAGCGCCTCCACGCCGAGTGGGCCGCCGGCAATCCAAGTAAGGTCGACCCCTAAGGCCCCAACAAAGGCTCAATTTCGGTACACTCGTAACCATTGGGGGCTACAAGCATCAAACGCGACACAGCATCCACACCATCGCGGAGAACGCATCATGAAACCTACTCCACAACTGACTCAATGGGCCGCGCTCATCACTGCGGCACTGATTCCCGCGCTCGCAACCAGCGCGCAGACGGCTCCCGCCACCCAGCCGACAGGCTCCGCGCCTGCCGCGGCGGCCCCGACCGACGAGAAGCCCCCAATGCAGGCCGAGGAGATCGAAGCGCTCGTCGCCCCGATCGCTCTCTACTCCGACTCGGTGCTCTCGCAGGTGCTGATGGCCTCGACGTACCCAGTTGAGGTCGTGCAGGCGCAGCGTTGGCTTGACTCCAAGGGTGGCAACGTCAAAGACGACGCCGTCGCGAAGGATCTCGAGGCTCAGCCGTGGGACGCGAGCGTCAAGTCGCTCTGCAACGTCCCGCAGACCCTCAAGATGATGAGCGACAAGCTCGATTGGACCAGCAAGCTCGGCGATGCCGTGCTGCAGGACCAAAAGGCCGTGATGGACGCTGTGCAGCGACTCCGCGCGAAGGCGAATGCGACCGGCAACCTCAAGAGCAACGAGCAGCAGAAGGTCTCCACCGAGAACACCGGCGGCACCACCACCTACATCATCCAGCAGTCAGACCCTGAGGTCATCTACGTTCCCACATACAACCCCACCGTCGTTTATGGCGGCTGGTCCTACCCGTCTTACCCGCCGGCGTACTACTACCCGCCGGGCTATGTGGCCTCCAACGTCGTCTCGTTCGGCGTTGGTGTGGCGTGTGGTCTCGCTTGGGGTTACGCCTGGGGCAACTGCAACTGGGGCGGCAACGACATCGATATCGATTGCAACCGCAACGTCAACCGCAATACCAACATCAACCGTGACAAGGCCCGTCAGAATGCCGGCCGCTCCGGCGCTGCAGGCTCGAACGGCCGCGGCAACTGGAAGCACGATTCCGCGCACCGCGGCGGCGCTTCCTACCGCAACCAGGCGACGGCCAACAAGGTCGGCGCCGGCAATCGCGGCGGCGCTGGTGTCAGCAACACCGCCGGCTCGCGCGACGCACTTCGCGGCCGCACCGACCCCGGTGCCGGCAACCGCGCAGGTGGAGCAGGCGCGGGCACGCGCGACGTCGGCGCCGGCAATCGCGGCGCCGGCGGCGCAGGAGCGGGCTCCGGCGCAGGTGCATCCAACCGCGGCGCGTTTGGCGGATCCAACGGCTCGGGCGCTTCGGCTCGCAACAACAGCAGCCGCGGCAACAGCAGCCTGGGCGGTGGTAGCCGCTCCGGCGGTGCAAGCCGCAGCAGCGGCGGCGCGAGCCGCGGCGGTGGATCACGTGGTGGTGGGGGCCGTGGCGGTGGTGGCCGTCGTTGATCGCCTTCGTTCACCAGCACCTCTCAACACACAAACGAACGCACGGAGTTCACCATGCTCAGCACTCTGATCACTCACGCCAGAAAGGCCAAGACGCGCCTTCTGGTCGTCCCTGTACTCGTCATCGCGGCCGGCCTGGGCGCCTGCGCCTCGGACGTCGAGCCCGAGACCTTCGACACCCCTGAGAACGCGGTCAACGCCCTCGTTGCCGCGCTCCGCCCGCCGCTCAACCGCGACCGGCTCAACCAGATCCTCGGCTCAGAGGGCAAGGAGATCACCGCCTCAGGCGACGAGGTCGCCGACGCCGAGAACGCGGCCGAGTTCATCGCCAACTACGACAAGGGTCACCGTCTGCAGCAGAACGCCGACGGCGACATGGAACTGATCGTCGGCAACCGCGACTGGCCGATGCCGATCCCTATCGCCAAGGACGAAAAGGGCTGGTTCTTCGACACCGCCGAAGGCAAAGAAGAAGTTCTCCGCCGCCGCGTCGGCGCCAACGAGAACTGGACGCTTCGCGCCTTGCCGGCGCTGGTCGACGCCCAGCGCGAGTACGCGATGCTCGATCCCGACAACAACGGGCTCCACGAGTACGCCACCAAGTTCTACAGCACGCCCGGCAAGCACGACGGTCTCTATTGGCAGACACGCGAGGGTGAGAAGCCCAGCCCCGCCGGCGAGATGGTCGCCGCGGCGTCGGGCGAGGGATACGCGACCGGCGCTACGTCCGAGCCGCGTCCGTTCCACGGCTACTTCTATCGCATCGTCTTCGAACAGGGCCGCGCTGCAAACGGCGGCGAGCTTGAGTACAAGGCCAACGGCAAGCTCGTCAACGGCTTCGCCATCGTCGCCTGGCCCGCCAAGTACCGCAACTCCGGCGTGATGACCTTCATCACCAACCACGAGGGCATCGTCTACCAGAAGGACCTCGGCGAAGGCACCGACGGCGACGCCCGCGGCATGCGCAAGTTCGATCCGAGCGAGGGCTGGACTCCGGCCCAGAACCCAACCGAACCCGGTAACTGACGTCCAATACCTGGCAACTCAACGGCCGCCGCGATCCCGCGGCGGCCGTTTTCATTTGGCGTTTGGCCTTTGGCAATTTGTCACCTGCCCACCCAATCCAAACACATCACCGTTACGTCATCCGCGAACCCCGTACCCCCTGCCCACGCCGTCAGTGCATCCACAGCACGATCGATCGTTGCCCCGCCCGATTCTGAGCGATGCTGCACGAGCAGCCGCCCCAATCGCTCTTCGCCAAACTGGCGTTCTTTCGTCGGGTCAAGCTGCTCCACCAACCCGTCGGAATAGATCATCAGCCGATCCCCCGGCTGAAGCTGCATCTCCACCTCTTCGTACTCCGCGTCGTCGGAGACCGCCAGCGGCATCCCGCCCGCGTCACTTACCTCGACGAGCGATCCGCCGCGAACCAGCATCGGCACCGGATGCGCGCGCGCGTAAACCGCAGGCGGCCGGTCTGCGTGTCCAGCACGCTCAGCACGATCGTCAGGAACCGTCCGTCATTGTCCGATCGCGCGAGACGCCGGTTCAGCTCCGTCACCACCGACGCCGTCAGCGGCTCGGGCCGGGGATGCTCCAGCCCGTGCCGCAGCGCCTCCATGCCGCGGCTCGACGGCGCCAGTCCGTGCATCGCCGTCACCGCCAGCAGCGCCGCCGAAACGCCGTGTCCGCTCACATCGAGCACGTAGCTCACCAGGTATCGATCGTCGATCAGGTCCAGCCCCAGCGCGTCCCCCGCCAGTTCCTCGGTCGGCACATACCGCCACGCGGTCTTCACGCGCTGCGTCTCGATCACGCCCCGCGGCAGCATCGCCCGCTGCACCCGCGCCGCCGCCTGCAGGTCGCGCCGCAGCCGCTCGTCCGCCTCTCGCAATGCAGCGTTCTGCTCTGCCAGCGTCCGTTCGAGCCGCACGACGCGCTCACCCGCCAGCAGCCGTGCACGAAGTTCGCCCTTGTCGAACGGCTTGGCGACATAGTCGTCCGCGCCTTGTTCGATGCCGCTTGCGACGTCACCCTTACCGCTCCGGCTCGTCAGCAGCACGGTGTACACGTATGGCGTCCCGCTCAGCGACCGCAATCGTCCGATCAGCTCCGGTCCGGAGAGGTTGGGCATCTCCCAGTCGGTCAATACCAGATCGAACCCGCTCCCGCCTTTCTCCAGCAGCGCCCACGCGGCGGCGCCATCCTCGACGCTCGTCACGGTGTGCCCCCACGCTTCGAGCTGGCGCACCAGCGACATGCGTGTGATCCGATCGTCTTCCGCCACAAGCACGCGCATCACGCCCGCGCCTTTACAAACGCCTGAAGCTCGCCGAGCAGCGTCGTAAGGAGGCCATCCATCCGTGCTGCCGCGTCGTTCACGCTGGCCAGATCGCCCTGTTTGCCCATCCGCTCAAGCTCGTGGCGCAGGCGTGCGCCGCCGGTGCGCAGAAGTTCGACAGCATTCCCTTCAATGCGTGCGCGTGCCGGCCGACGCCTGCGGCGTCTCCCGCTGCCGCGGCAGCCCGCACCTGCGAAAGCAGCGACGGCCCGTCGGTCGCGAGCATCTCCACAGTCTCGCCGAGAAACCCGACGTCGTTGTCTACGCGGCCAAGCAGTTCCTGCTCGTCAAACGCGCCCATGACCCGTCTCCTTCAGCACGCGCTTCATCTCTTCGAACAGGGTTTCTCGCTTTACCGGTTTGGGCACGTACCCGTCCATCCCCGCGTTGATGCACATCTCGCGGTCGCCGCTCATCGCGTTCGCCGTCATCGCGATGATTGGCAATCGGTGGCCGTTGCTCTCGCCCGCACCCGTCGCTTCGCGCTGGCGGATCGCTTTGGTGGCTTCGAGCCCGTCCATCTCCGGCATCTGCACGTCCATCAGCACGACGTCGAACGTTTGGGCTGCGGTATGCTCTACCGCCTCACGCCCGTTGTTGGCCACCTTCACCTTGTGCCCGGCGCCTTCGAGCACGCGCACCGCGAACTTCTGGTTCACTGGGTTGTCCTCCGCCAGAAGGACGTTGAGTGAGGCGATGGGCGCAGCGTCTGTCGCGGCTGAAGTGGGGGAGGCGGATGCGGCGCCTGATGTGGCTGTCGAACCACGCCGCTCGGCGCCTGCGAGCACGCGAACGAGGTTGTCCATCAGCAGCGATTGTTTCACCGGCTTGAGCAGCCGTGCTGCGACACCGAGCTCATTGCATCGTGCGTTGTCGCCCTGCGAGCCTGATGAGGTGAGCATTACCACCGGCACGCTCTTGAAATGCGGGTGCTTCCGCACGGCAGCGACCAGTTCGAACCCGTCCATTTCGGGCATGTGCAGGTCGCTGACGATGAGCGAGACCGGCTGTCCCGCGTTGGTGCTCCGGTCGAGCGCTGCGAGCGCCGCGGCGCCCGAGTCGGCCTTGATGCACCGCAGGCCCCAGTGCCCGAGCATCGTCTCAAGGATGCGGAGGTTCGTGTGATTGTCGTCGACGATCAGCGCCCACTTGCCCGCAAACTCGCGTGCGGCGTCCTCCGCGCTCGTCTGTGGCCGCGGCGTTCCCGCCTTGAGCTTGATCGTGAATTTGAACGTGCTGCCGACGCCGGGCGTGCTCTCGAGCCGGATCTCTCCGCCCATCAGGCCGACAAGCTGCCGGCTGATCGCCAGCCCCAGCCCGGTGCCGCCGTACTTTCGCGCAGTCGAAGCGTCGGCTTGTTCAAACGCCGTGAACAATCGCGCTGCGACCTCGGGGCGGATGCCGATGCCGGTATCGCGCACCGCGAACTCAATCATCATGTCATCGCCGCGCCGCTCGATCAGCTTCGCCGAGAGAACGACCTCGCCCTTCTCGGTGAACTTGATCGCGTTCCCGACCAGGTTCACGATCACCTGCCGCAGCCGGTGTACGTCGCCGACCACTGCATCGGGCACGGCCGGATCGATGTCGTACGCAAGCTCAACACCCTTGGAGCTCGCACGCAGCGATAGCGGGCTCAGCGTGTCGCTCATCGAGTCGCGCAGCAGGAACTCGATCGGGTCCAGCTCGATCCGGCCGGCTTCGATCTTCGAGAAATCGAGGATGTCGTTGAGGATCGAGAGCAGGGCCTCGGCCGAGCTCTTGACCGTGTTCATGTAGTCACGTTGCTCGGCCGTCAGGTTCGTGTCGAGCGCCAGCTCGGTCATCCCCAGCACGCCGTTCATCGGCGTCCGGATCTCGTGGCTCATGTTGGCGAGGAACGCGCTCTTGGCAACCGTCGCTTCCTCCGCCTTCTCCTTCGCTTTCACAAGTTCCGTCTGCTGCTCCGTCAGCCGCTGCGCCTGCGCCTCGGTCTCCGCCAGCAGGGCCCGCGTCTTGATGTTCCGCTCCAGAACGTCCAGGCTGAGGGCCGCGACCGGTAACAGTTCCTCCAGCAGCTCACGATGCTCGTGCGACAATGCGCCGAACCCCGCGACCTCAAGCACTGCCGCGACGCCGCCCGCCGATTTCAAGGGCCACGCTGATACGTGCTTGGGTGCGGCGCTCCCTACGGCAGAGCTGATCCGCAGGTAGTCCGCGGGCAGGTCGCCGAGCTCGGCGACGCCTCCAGATGCTGCGCACTGTCCGGCCAGCCCCTGGCTCAGTCGCAGCATGGGAACACTGTTCGAATCCGAGAGGCCGTACGTGCCGATCGGTCGCAGTTCTTTTCCTTCAACTTCGAACAGCACCGACACGCCGCCGCCCAACAGCGGCGTCAGCTCGTTCAGGAATACACGCCCGAAGGCTTCGAACGAATCGAGTCCCTGCAACGCCGACGCCACTCGGGCCGAGTTCACCTTCACCCATTGACGCCGCGCGGCGTCCGCAGCGCCGGCGCGGAGAACTTCGACCGATTTGGCCAGCCCTCCGAACTCGTCTTCTTTTTCCGTGAGCGGCACCCGCGCCTTGAGGTCTCCCTGGGCGATTCCACGCACCGACTTGTCCAGCAGCCGCAGCGGCTTGCGGATTCGGTGCCCCATCACCGCTCCCAAGCCGGCCGTCAGCGCCACGCCGATGATCGCCAGCACGAGCGAGCGCCGGCGCGTGAGCCGGTACTCGCTCATCAGCTCGTTGCCGAGTCTTTCGGCGATCTTGGCGTTGAGCTCCGCCCACTGCTCGATCCGCGTCGCCATCGACTCGGCGATCGGCACGATCTCGTTCGTCAGGCGGTGGGCCGCGATGTCGCGTTGGCCGGCGTCGACGTTCCCCAGCACGCTCGCGGCCAGACCTTCCCAGCGCCGTGCCTGGGCTCGCACGTCTTCGAACACACGGCCGTCTTCCTCGTTGCTGACAAACTTCTCGCCGTACCGCTGGAACAACCGTTCAAGATCGCCGCCGCCCGTGTTGAACAGTTGCCGCGATCGGTCGCACTCGGCGGCGTCCGCCGACGACACGCACTTGCGCAGGTTCAGCCGCCGGTCGTCCAAGGCACGAGAAATCTGCCCGATCACCGACAGGCTGCCGACCTGTGTGTCGGTCAGTGACCGCGTCTGGTGCTCCAGTTCCTGCGATTGGAACCAGTTGTGGGCCGCCAGCCCCACGAGGCAAGCCAGCGGCAGGGCCAGCAAAAAGGTCAGTCGCTTACCAATGGTCATACGTCACGGTCCTCGCACCTGTGTTTGAGGATACCGGGTCCGCCCGTGGACTGAGAATTTGGCGTTTGAGGAGGGAATTTGTTTGGAAAATGTTTGCTTTTGCGGATTTTGTTCGTATTGTGTATGGAGTGATTTCCGACGACTTCACATATCGGGATGCCTTGGAAAAGGGCCCTGCTCGTCAGCGGGGAGCCGGGATCAATCCGGGGAACCGCTTTGAGACGGTGCGGCTGCACGTGCTTGGCGAGGAGCTCGACCGCCAGATGGTCGAGCATGAGGGGGACGACGGGACGCTGCGGAAGGTTGAGCGGAAGGTCTTCTTCGACAAAACCCAGACCATCATCAACCGCGTGGCGCAGACCTCCGACGTGCCCTTCGACTGGACGCTGAACCCGTACCGCGGCTGCGAGCATGGGTGCATTTACTGCTTCGCCCGCCCGTACCACGAGTTTCTCGGCTTCAGCTGCGGCCTCGACTTTGAGACCAAGCTCATGGCCAAGCCGGATGCGCCGAAGTTGCTGCGCCAAGAGCTCGCCAAACCGAGCTGGAAGCCCGAGCCGATCGTGATGTCGGCCAGCACCGACATCTACCAGCCGATCGAGCACAAGATGCGCTGGCGCGCCAGTGCTTGGAAGTGCTCGCCGAATGCGGGCAGCCGGTGACGACGATGACCAAGAGCGCGCTGGTGCTGCGCGACACCGATTTATGGGCAAAGCTTGCGGCGATGAACGCCGGACGAGTCACCATCACACTGGTGACCCTGGATGCGGAACTTGCACGGAAGCTCGAGCCGCGGGCGTCGGCGCCATCGGCACGGGTCCGCGCGATCCGGCAGTTGACCGACGCCGGCGTGCCAGTGACGGTGAACATCGCGCCGGTCATCCCCGGATTGACCGACACGGAACTGCCCAGCATCATCGAGGCTGTGGCCGAAGCCGGCGCACGGCGCACGGCGTGGGTGCTTCTGCGCCTGCCGTACCAGATCAAGGATCTGTTCCTTGACTGGTTGCAACGCTCGGTGCATCCAGACCGGGCAAGAAAAGTCGAGTCGCTGATCCGCCAAGCACGCGGCGGCAAGCTCTATCAGGCGACGGTCAACCGTCGACGCGGCAACGGCCCGATGGTGGAGCAGATCGCCCAGGTGTTCGACGTCTTCACGCGCAAGCATGGCTTGAACCGCGATATCCGCCCGCTGTCGGCGGCGAATTTCAAACGTCCAGTGCTCGATGGGCAGATGCGGCTGTTCTAAGTGTGCAAGAAAAAGTGGCAGTGCGGTTAGACTGAATTCAACGGAGCAGGCAATGAATGCAGAGCAGGTGATGGTGATCCACGACACGGTGCGCGGGTCGTTGACCGGATCGATGACGTTCCCGCAGATCGTCGGCGAGCTGGCGGCAATCGGTGTGGAGCGGTACCACGCCGACTACAACCGCTGCGAGATCACTTACTACTTTTCCGACGGCGGCTCACTGGTGATGACCGTGCCGTGGGGTGAGCACACGATCGCACGCGACTTCTCAGCAGTGGCAGTCGAGTCCGCCGTCCGCCAGAGCCAGCGCGGCGAGCACACCTTCCTCGACTTCGTGCGCAAGACCACCGCAGTTGGGTGCGTGGGGTACGTCGTCCAGATCACCGGACGCTGCGTGCAGTACTACGGACGCAACGGTGAGATGCACGTCGAGCGATTTCCAACGTGACGCGGAAGGCGGCCTGAAGCAGCCTTAGCCAACGGCCTTTTTTACCAACGCCGCGACTTTCGATTCGTCGCCCGAGTTGAGTGTCTTGATGCCAAACCCGGTGCCCCACATCCCGCCGGCGCCTTCGTCGAGCTTGGCTGCGTCGGCGAACGCGAAGGTGGCGTAACGGGTCTTGAACTTTGCTGCGGCCTGGAAGAAGCAGACGACCTTGCCGTCGACGTTGGCGTAGGCGGGCATGCCGTACCAGAGTTTCGGCATCAGGCCTGGAGCGTTGGCGGTGACGATCGCATGAAGGCGCTCGCCAAGTGCGCGATCAGCAGGAGGCAGTTTGGCGATGGCGGCGACAACAGCCTTCTCGCCCTCCTCCCTGCTCTTGCCTGCGCGGGCCTCGGCCTTGAGCTCTTTGGCCCTCTCGCGCATCGCCGCCTTCTCGTCGTCAGTGAAGGTGTCGGTTTTCTTGGGTTTGCTGGTCGCCTTCTTGGCCATGTCGCCGCTCCTCCGATCAGGTGTGGATCGGAGTCTACGCGATCGCGCTCGGGCAGCCGTTCATTGCTTCCCGATGAAGAGGAGCCACGGCGTTCCGACCACCAAGTAGACAACCATGAACACCAGCGTGGTCAAGAAGCCGAGCCGGTAGAGCTCGCGCTGTTTGAGATATCCGCTGGCGACGAAGATGACGTTCTGGCTTCCCCCCTGCGGCGTGATCACCGAGAAGTAGCTGCTGGCGAAGAGCAGGCTTGGCACGATCAGTGGCGCGGGCACGCCGCCGCGGACGCCGACGTCGATGAAGACCGCCAGGAGCGCGAGGACTTGCGAGGTCTGGCTGACGAAGAAGTAGTGCAGGCCGACATACAGCCCGACGAGCGCGACGTACAGGACCGGCCACGCGAGGCCCGCGAGCCGCGCGGCGAGGCGCTGGCCGGCGAAGTCCATGAAGCCGAGCTCGTTGAGTTGGGCGCTTAATGCGAACAGAACGGCCAGCCATAGGAATGTGACGAGCGTGTCGCCCTGCTTGCAGATGTCGTCGACGGTGAGCACTCCGCTCACCAGCAGCACTGCAAAGCCGAAGAACGCGACGGCGGTGGTGTTGAGGTGGAGCGTGCCGCCAAGCACCCACCCCGCGACCATCAGGACGAAGACGACCGCAGTGATCCACTCGTCACGCGACAACGACCCCATTTCTGCCAGGCTCTTGCGTGCGGCGAGGGGCGCCTCGGGCGTTGCGCCGACCCCGGGTGGGAAGAACTTGCCTGCCACAAGCGGAAGAAGGAGGATCGCCGCGAGCGTCGGCACCGACGAGGCGATGAACCAGCTTGCGAAATTGAGCTTCACGCCGGCGTTCTGAGCGGCCTGCACGCCGATCGGGTTGGCCGAGGTCGCGGTGAGCCAAAGCGCCGAGGTCACCGCCAGCCCCGCCATCGAGCAGAACATCAGGTAGCCGCCGAGCCTCCGCCCGTTTTCGTCATTCGGCTCAGAGCCTGCGCCTTTGGCGATCGATAGCACGATCGGGTAAAGCACACCCCCACGCGCCGTATTGCTAGGAAAGGCAGGAGCAATCGCGGCGTCGGTGAGTACGAGGCTGTACGCAAGGCCGCGCGGCGAGGCGCCGAAGCGGCTGACCATGATGAGGCTGATGCGTTTGCCGAGTCCCGACTTGACCACGGCCTGCGCAACGATGAACGCGATCACCACCAGCAGCACGCTCGCATTGGCGAAGCCGGAGAAGGCCTGTGCAGGAGTGATCGTCTGCGTGAGGACCACCGCGGCCACAGCCGCCATCGACGCGGTCAGCAAAGGGAACGAGCCAAGGAGCACGCACGCAATCGCCGCCGTGAAGACGGCGAACAGGTGCCACGCCTCCTGCGTGAGTCCTTCAGGGATCGGCGCGAACCAGATGCCCAGGGCGATTAAGAATGGCGCGGCACGCTTGAGCAGCAGCCAGGGAGAGATCACTTGGTCTCCTCCCCGGCGCGTTGTGAAGATTGGACGACTTTGTACTTCCCTTTCAAACCGACTGCGCACCCTTGGATCTGCCCATCCTCTAGATCAATCACCGACTGCCACGAGAACTCAAAGGTGCCGGTCACGCCGTGGAAGCGGCCGCTTCCGCTCACGATGGTGCCGGTGACTTTCGCGCCGTGGTGGCGGCATCGCCCTTGAGCTCGCAGTACACGTGGTCGCCATGGTCGTCGGTCCAGACGGCGCGGCCGATCAGCCCGGTCTGGGTGTCGTTGAGCACGATCGCCTCGGCGCGGAGGGCGGCACTCGGGCGGTCAGGTCCGGTCAGCAGCATCGAGCCGCTGAGATCGATTGTGGAAGCGCGACGCTCGGAGCCAAGGTCGAGCACGCGCCGGTGCCCCGACGCATTCCATGAGCCCTCGAACTCCCGCCACTCTCCAGCAGACTTCGCGGCCTGTTGGGCAGGCGCCCGTTCGCACGCAGCGGCGACCAGTGACGACAGGACAATCGGGGCAACGAGGAGTCGGGCGATCGAGTTGTTCATGGGTGCCGTCTCTAGATTAACAGAACGGCCACCCTGTGAATCGCGGCTTCCGGCGCTGTCGCGACCGTTCACCGGGTTGTCTGTACACTGCCCGGCGACTCACGAAAGGGGCGGCCGCATGGACCTTTTCTTCGCACTCTGGCTTCCAATTCTCCTCTCCGCAGTTACGGTGTGGATCGTCTCAACCATCGCGGGCCTGCCGTTCCTCCATCACAAGAACGACTTTGTCGGACTACCGACTGCCCAAGAAGACGCGTTCATGGAGTTCCTGCGATCTAGCGGCATCAAGCCCGGCAACTACCTCTTCCCCGATTTCCGCACGCGCGAGGCGATGGAATCGGAAAAGGTGAAAAAGACACTCGAGCACGGGCCCGTCGGTCATCTGAGCCTCTGGACGCCGCCACTGAGCATGGGCGCCAAGATGATGGGGACGCTTGCCGTATATCTCGTGGTGAGCGCGCTCATCGGGTACCTCGCGTCGGTCACGCTTGCCAAGGGCGCGGAGTTCGGGAAGGTCGTTCAGGTCGTCGGCACGGCGGGCGTGCTCGCGTACTCGTTCGCGTTCATTCCCAGTGCGATCTGGTTCGGCGCGTATAAGCGGTCGATCGTCGCCGGTGTGGTCGATGGCATCGTGTGCGGCTTGGTCACTGGGGTCATCTTCGCTTGGCGCTGGCCGCACTGAGGCATTTATTTAGATTTGATCTGATTCTTGACTAAGTCCAAGGTTTGATTACGATCGGCTCGTGAGCGACGACGCCCAGATACTCCGAGATCGCGGACTGCAGGTCACTGCGCAGCGATTGGCCGTGATGCGAGCTGTGGCCAAGCGGCCTCACGCAACTGCGGATGAAGTGGCGGAAGCGGTTCGCGCGGAGATCGGATCGATCTCGAAGCAGGCGGTCTACGACGCGCTTGGGGTGTTGAGCGAGACGGGGCTGCTGCGACGGATCCAGCCGGCGGGATCGGTTGCGCGGTACGAGGACCGGGTGGGGGACAACCACCACCACATGATCTGCCGCGCATGCGGGAAGACGGTGGACGTGGACTGCGCGGTGGGAAAAGCGCCGTGTCTTGCGGCTGTGCACGACTTTGGATTCGAGATCGATGAGGCCGAGGTGATCTATTGGGGCACGTGCCCACAGTGTCTTGCTGCGCAAGGCGGCGACGTCCGGTTGAGCACGTGCATGCTTGGGTCGAACGACTGATTTCAACTGCGTGATCAGAGGAGCAACGCATGACCACTGAGTCGAAGTGTCCATTCAACCACGGGCGGGGCAACGGCACGACCAACCGCGACTGGTGGCCGAACCAGCTCAAGATCGACCTGCTCCACCAGCACTCGGGCAAGTCGAACCCGATGGGGAGCGGCTTTGACTACGCGACGGAGTTCAAGAGCCTCGACTACGCGGCGCTCAAGCGGGACCTCGCGGCGCTGATGACCGACTCGCAGGAGTGGTGGCCGGCAGACTTTGGGCACTATGGGCCGCTGTTCATCCGCATGGCGTGGCACAGCGCCGGCACCTATCGCACCGGCGATGGGCGCGGCGGCGGCGGGCGCGGGCAGCAGCGGTTCGCCCCGCTCAACAGTTGGCCCGACAACGTGAACCTCGACAAGGCGCGCCGACTGCTGTGGCCGATCAAGAGCAAATACGGACGCAAGATCTCCTGGGCCGACTTGATGATCCTCGCGGGGAATGTCGCGCTGGAGACGATGGGGTTCAAGACGTTCGGCTTCGCGGGCGGGCGAGAGGACGTGTGGGAGCCGGATCACGACGTGTACTTCGGCGCTGAGACCACGTGGCTCGCGGGCGATGTGCGGTACAAGCATGGGTCGGAGGGCGTGGTGAAGAGCGGCGGCGTTGTCGTTTCGGACGACTCACCGCACGGGACGCTGCACAGCCGCAAGCTCGAGAACCCGCTCGCGGCGGTGCAGATGGGCCTGATCTACGTCAACCCCGAAGGGCCCGACGGCACGCCTGACCCGGTGGCCGCGGCGCACGACATCCGCGTGACATTCGGGCGCATGGCGATGAACGACGAAGAAACGGTGGCGCTGATCGCCGGCGGCCACACGTTCGGCAAGACGCACGGCGCTGCGCCGTCGTCGCACGTGTCGGTCGAGCCGGAGGCAGAGGGGCTTGAGGCGCAGGGGTTTGGATGGAAGAGCGGCTACGCCTCGGGGAAGGGGGCCGACGCGATCACCAGCGGGCTGGAGGTGACGTGGACACGGACGCCGACGCGCTGGAGCAACAACTTCTTCGAGAACCTGTTCGGGCACGAGTGGAAGCTGAGCAAGAGCCCGGCCGGCGCCCATCAGTGGGTGGCGGTCGACGCGGCGGCGACGCTTCCGCACGCGTTCGATGCGTCGAAGAAGCTCGCGCCGACGATGCTGACCACGGACCTTGCGCTTCGCGTCGATCCGGCGTACGAAAAGATCTCGCGCCGGTTCCTGGAGAACCCAGACCAGTTCGCCGACGCGTTCGCGCGGGCATGGTTCAAGCTGACGCACCGCGACATGGGGCCCAAAGCGCGGTACTTGGGTCCGGAGGTTCCGGCTGAGGAACTGATCTGGCAGGACCCGCTGCCTGCGAGGAATCATCCGGTGATCGATGCGTCCGACGTCGAATCGCTGAAGTCGAGCATCTTGAGCTCGGGCGTGTCGGTGTCAGACCTCGTGTTCGCGGCGTGGGCATCGGCCTCGACGTTCCGCGGGTCGGACAAGCGCGGCGGCGCGAATGGTGCTCGCGTGCGGCTGCTGCCGCAGCGCGACTGGCGAGCGAACGACCCCGAGCGGCTCGGGCGCGTGCTGGCGGCGCTGGAGCGTGTGCAGTCGGCGTTCAACGGCGCGAGCAAGGGGGGCAAGCGAGTGTCGCTGGCGGACCTGATCGTGCTGGGCGGATGCGCGGCGGTCGAACGTGCGGCGAAAGAGGCCGGCGTTGGCGTCAGCGTTCAGTTCACGCCCGGCCGCGTCGACGCGTCGCAGGCTCAGACCGACATCGAGTCGTTCGCGGTGCTCGAGCCCATCGCGGACGGGTTCCGTAACTTCAGCAAGGGCAAGTACACAGTCTCGGAAGAGGCCTTGCTTGTCGACAAGGCGCAGTTGCTGACGCTGACTGCACCGGAGATGACCGTGCTGGTCGGCGGCATGCGGGCGATGAACGCCAACACGGGCGGCGCTGTGCACGGCGTGCTGACGGCGCGCCCCGGCGTGCTGACCAACGACTTCTTCACCAACCTGCTCGATCAGCGGACAGAGTGGAAGCCGTCGGCAACCGACGCCCGGCTGTTCGAAGGACGCGACCGCAAGACGGGCGAGGTTCGCTGGACCGGTACGCGGGCGGACCTGGTGTTCGGCTCCAACGCGCAGCTGCGAGCTCTAGCCGAGGTCTACGCGAGCGCCGATGCGAAGGAGAAGTTTGTTCACGACTTCGTCGCGGCGTGGGTGAAGGTGATGAATCTGGATCGGTTCGAGCTGGGGTCGCAGCGCGGCTGAGCTGCGCGGACCGCGCCGGTTGAAGCCAGCTCGCGAAGCTGCCGAACTTCTCAAGCAGCTCCAAAAACACCGATGGCCTCGGCAGTTGCCGAGGCCATCATTGTTTTCGAAATCGGGGCGAGAGGATTTGAACCTCCGACCTTTTGGTCCCGAACCAAACGCGCTACCAAGCTGCGCTACGCCCCGTCTGTTGAGGGCGATGGTAGGCGCACGGCGGGGTGAGGCCAAGAGCAGGCAGGCCGGGCGGAGCGAAACTACGGCCGGCGCGGCTGCGCGAGCGGTTATTGGCCCGCGGCTTTGACGGCGGCGTCGAACTGGGGGCGGTTTGAGTAGACGTTGTCTTCGACGGTGGCCGCCTTGGCGTCGGGGCCGGTTGAGTAGAAGTACGGGCGTCCGCCCTCGCAGCGTCCGCCGTCGCCCACACCCTGGAAGGTCGTATCGCCGTTGGCGATGACGCGGTTCCAGTCACGCGTGAGCTGCAGGGCAACGGAGCCGTTGTTCTGGCTGAGGTTGAACGAACGGACGGGGGATGCGCCGGTGCCGTAGATCCCTTGGAAGGCCGGGTGGACGAAGCGGATCGGCCTGCCCCAGGCGTCCTTCACGCGCGTGTAGGTGACGTTCTGGTTGCCCGAGCTGGTCGCTCGCTGCGGGATTGCGTTGCCGATGTTGCCGATGGTGGCGCTGTCGACGCGCTCGAGGAACTCGGACGGGATGCCCTTGAGGATCGCGGCTGACCGCGGCTCATTCAGAAGCAGTTCGACAGTAAGTTCTCCGCTGGGGAGCGGAGCGCCGCCGGCGCCGGCGGTTGAGGCGTCGGCGAGCGGAAACTCGTTCTTCGCGACGTCGACGAAACGATCGGGGAAGCGTGCCGCGGAACCACCCTTGGCTTGGATGTAGGCTTCCATCGCCTGGTCGAGGGACTGCAGCACGTTCTGCGTCGACTTGATCTTGCTGCCGCCGACGACCTTGTGCCCGACCATGAGCGCGACGCCGACGAGGATCGCGATGATGACGAAGACGACCATCAGCTCGAGGAGCGTGAAGGCGCGGCGGTTGGTGTGGGCTGGGCGGGCGTTGTGGCTGGTCGGCATTGATCCGGCTCCTGTCGCAGGCAAGGGTACACGAATCGTGCCGCGAAGGAGTAGGGGGGAACCCCTGTCCGCGTGCCACGACCGCCCGTCCCTCTCCATACGACAACCGGCGGCAAAGGGTTGCCGCCGGTTGGGTCGGGTTTGGGTGTTAAGAAGGGATAGGTGTCAGAAGCCGGGCCCAGTGATCATGGAGCCGAACGCCCCCCCGCCTCCGCTCCCACCCCCGCCGCCCGGCCCGCCTCCCCCGCCCATCGGGGCCCGGGGGGCGCTTGGAGGCTGGCCGCCGGGGCCCGCGCCGAGTTCGACCTTGAGGATGAGGTCGGTGACGCGCTCGCGGACATTGTCCATCATCTCGTTGAACATGCGCGAGCCTTCGCGCTTGTACTCGATGCGGGGGTCCTGCTGGCTGTAGGCGCGGTAGTTGATGGTGTCGCGGAGCTGGTCCATGGAGAAGAGGTGTTCGCGCCAGATCTCGTCGAGGATGCGGAGCAGGATCATGCGCTCGAACTGGATCATCTCGCCGCGGAGCTGGTCTTCGACCGCGGCACGGATCGAGTTGGTGCGTTCCTCGCCGGTGAGGTAGCGCATGGTCTCGGGCATCTCGACGCCGAAGCGGTCGGCGAGGAACTTCTCGACCTCCGCGTCGGTCTTGAGGGCCATCGCTTCCTTGACGGTCTTCTCGAGGGTGCCCGCCTCGACCCACTTGCGGTTCTCTTCACCCAGCCGTACGGCGACTTGCGCGGGTCCGCCGATGGTCATGAGCGACTCGGGCTTCCAGCCGAGGCTGAAGCGGCGGTTGGCCCACTCGATCAGCTCGGTGAGGGCGCCCATCTGGCTCTGGCGAGCCTGCTGCATGGTGATCATCATGCGGATCTGCACGGGCATCTCGATCTCGCGGTTGACGTACTCGGCGCTCGCCTTGTCGACGATCAGCTTCACGACGGCGTCGTGCCCGCCGTCGTTGTCGACCTTCTTGAGCTCTTCGGGCGAGATCTGGATGTTGAACTTGCTCGCGATCCACGACGACAGCTCGTTGAAACCGTACATCTTCTCCATGATGGGGACGAGGCCGGAGAGGTCGGTGTGCTCGATCTTCTCCTCGGCCGCGGCCAGCAGGCGCTCCTCGATCATTTGGCGCGTGGCCTGATCGCAGGTCTTCACCTCGTCGGGGGCGAGCTCGACGCCGAAACGGTCGGCGGCCCAGCGGATGAGGCCGGGCGCGTCGAACTCGACCGCGCGACCTTCCTTGCCGTCTTCAAGATCCGCCGGATCGATGTCGGTGAGGGGCATGTACTCGCCGAGGGTGACGGAGATGAGGTTCCTGGTATCGGCCAGAGCCTCGGCCCGGATGCGGTGGATGAGGTCCTCGGGCTCCATCTTGCGGAGGCGCGACGCCGGAATGACGATGTCGACCTTCTGACGGACCAGCTCGCTGACGCAGTGGCTCGCGTAGTCGGGGTGGAGGAACGAGCCGTTGACGGCCTCGCGCACGGCCGACTCGATGAACTCGAAGATCAGGCCGCGGAGGTCGCGACCCTCGATGATGCGCTGTCGCAGCGTGTAGAAGCGGCGGCGCTGGAACTCCATGACCTCGTCGTAATCGAGGATCTGCTTGCGGTACTGGAAGTTGCGTTCTTCGACCTTGCGCTGCGCGGCCTCGAGGCGCTTGGAGAGGAAGCCGCTTTCGATGGGCATCCCTTCCTTCATGCCGAAGAGCGTGAGCGCCTTCTGGGTGGTCTCGCCGCCGAACCACTTCATCAGGTCGTCTTCGAGGGAGACGTAGAAGCGGCTGCTCCCCTTGTCGCCCTGGCGGCCGGAGCGGCCGCGGAGCTGGTTGTCGATGCGGCGCGACTCGTGGCGCTCGGTGCCGATGACGTGGAGGCCGCCGAGGTCTTCGACGTTCTCGAACCAGCGGACGCGGTGCATCATGGTCTTACCCGACTCGTCGAGCGCCTTGCGGAGCGACTCGGCGTTGCCCTTGCGGATCTGGCCGTCGGACATGAGCGTGTACTTCTCGGCCCAGTGGCGGAGGAGGTTCAGCTCAAGCTCCTCGAAGGGGGTGCCCTCGTAGTCGCGCTCGGCGCCGCCCAGCTCTGCCGGGGCGATCTTGCGGTAGATCGCTTCCTTGAGCTGCTGGTCGTTCATCTCGATATTGGCTTCGGCGGGAGCGATGCCGCGGCGAAGCCAATGCTCGAGGAGTTCCTGGCGGGCGAAGCGGCCGAGCTTGATGTCGGTGCCGCGGCCGGCCATGTTGGTGGCGATCATGACGGCGCCGATCTGGCCGGCGTTCTCGACGATGTGGGCCTCGCGCTCGTGCTGCTTGGCGTTGAGGACCTCGTGCTTGACACGGTGGCGCTCGCCGAGCATGCGGGCGAGCATTTCGGAGCGTTCGACGCTGGTGGTGCCGACCAGGACGGGACGGCCGAGGTCGTTGAGGTTCTTGATCTCGTCGACGATGGAGGTCCACTTGTCCTTCTGGCGGAGGTAGACGATGTCGTCGTTGTCCTTGCGAACGACGGGCTTGTTGGTGGGGATGGCCACGACGTCGAGCTTGTAGATGTCGTGGAATTCCTGCGCTTCGGTGTCGGCGGTGCCGGTCATGCCCGAGAGACGCCGGTACATCTTGAAGAAGTTCTGGATGGTGATGGTGGCGACGGTCTGCGTCTCGCGCTTGATGGGGACGCCTTCCTTCGCTTCGCACGCCTGGTGCAGGCCGTCTGACCACTGGCGGCCGACCATGGGGCGGCCAGTGTTGACGTCGACGATGACGACCGCCGGCTCGATCTGGCCGGTGTCGGGGCTCTCCTGGTCGCGGATGATGTAGTCGCGGTCGCGCTGATAGACCACGTGGGCGCGGAGGGCCTGCTCCAGCAGGTGGGGCATGTCCATGTTCTCGCCGACGTAGAAGGAGCCGACGCCGGCGACCTTCTGCGCCTCGGTCACGCCGTCGTGGGTCAGGTGGCAGGCCTTGCGCTCAAGCTGCACCTCGTAGTACTGGACGTGCTTTTTCTTTTCGGCTTCGAGCGCCGGGAGCTGCGACTGGAGGGACTTGAGCTCACCCTGCAGCGCGGGGACCGAACTCTTGTCGGCGGTGGTGCGGATGTCGCCCTCGAGGCCCTTGATGCGGAGCTTGAGCTGCTCGAGCCGGTCCTCGGCCTCCTGCCAGGGCTGCTGCCTGGCGACAAGGTGCTTGGCGAGCTGGTCGGCCAGCTCATAGCGCGGGCGGACGTTGTGAGCGGGGCCGCTGATGATCAGCGGCGTGCGGGCTTCGTCGATGAGCGTGCTGTCCACCTCGTCAACGATCGCGAAGTCGCGCCGGCGCTGCACCTGCTGCGCGGCAACCTGCTTCATGTTGTCACGGAGGTAGTCAAAGCCGAACTCGCTGGTGGTGCCGTAGACGACGTCGCAGCCGTACATGACGCGCTTGGTGTCCTCGGTCTGCATGTGCTGGGGATGGATGGCGCCGACGGTGAGGCCCAGCGCGTAGAAGAAGGGAGAGGTCCAGTCGCGGTCGCGCTGCACGAGGTAGTCGTTGACGGTGACGACGTGGACCTTGTGGCGCTCGACGCAGGCGAGGTAGGTGGCGAGCGGGCCGACGATCGTTTTGCCCTCGCCGGTCTTCATCTCGGCGATCTTGCCCTGCGCGAGGACCATCGCGCCGATGAGCTGCACATCGAAGGGGCGCCGCGGTATGGGGGGCGGCTCTCAGGGAACAGTTCGCGAACCGCCTCGTAGAACGCGGGCGGGATGTCGATCTGCATGTAGCCGGGGACGGGCGCGGTGTTGCCGCGCCAGGGGCCGGTGGGGTCAGCGGGCGGGGTCGCGTCCGCCTGTGCGCGGAGGTCGGCGTAGACCTTCTGCATGTCGGCCGGGAGGGCGGAGGGGTCGAAGTTGCGGGCGGGGTTGAAGACCTGGCGGATGCCGACGGCGCGGTCCATGGCCTCACGGGCGGTGGCGAAGACCTCGGGGATCAGCTTGTCTTCGGTCTCGCCCTTGTCGAACCGGGCGCGGAAGGTCTGGAGGCGGTCTTTGATCTGCTGGTCGGTGAGCTTGCGGGTCTCGGCCTCCAGTTTGTTGATCTGGTTGACGCGCTCGTTGTAGCGCTTGACGAAGCGCTCGTTGCGCGAGCCGATGATGCGGTTGAGGATGGGGCCGAGAACTGGGATATCTTGCTTGGACATGGCGTGCTCGCAAATCGCCATATGGCAAAGTGCCAAATGGCCAAAGAGGGCGGGAGGCTGGGCGCGTTTGGCGCTCGCCGGGGGATCGATGGATGTGTGTGGGGGGGGGCTGCCGGCTCGGAGACGAGCGCGGCGGGCGGGGCGTGCTTGGCGCGATCAGACCGCTGGGGGCGGTAGGGCGAGCAGTGCTTCACGGAGCAGCGACGCCGCGCGATGAGCAGCGGTCGATGAGCTGACGGTGATCTGGTTGCCGGGTCGGCGGATTGCATCGACCAGCGTGCTGGCGGCGTCGGGCCGCTCCTGTTGGAGCTGGTGGGTGTGCCGTTCGACGGTCTGGGGCGCAACGGCGCGTTCGAGGCCGGTCGAGCCTGAGGTGCCCGACGCGGCGGTTGCCAGGACGCGGCTGGTCGGAACACCGGAGGCGAGGGCGAACGCGAGCACCAGCAAGAAGGAGAGGCCTCCTGAGACGAGCCGCGAGGCGGCGGTCAGGGGCTGCTGCTTCTGGATGGCGGGGGCGTCGGCCATTGCGTACGTCGGGAGGGTATACGTGCGGTGCTGGGGCGGTCGTTCACCTGCAAAGAGCGTGCGAGCGTGGGCTATCGGAGCGTGGGGGCCCGGAAGTGAGAAAACGCGACATTACCGGAAACTGGTCGTCGTTTTGGTGGCCGGCGGGCACGGGTTGGCGGGTTGTTTTCATCTAGTGGTGCCATTCCGGCAAGGCGGCCGATATTGCCTTCGACGGTATTTGTCCTCTCAGGGGCGGATGCCGGGTAGGATGCAGGCCGCTTGGGAAAGGAATCCCGATGCCCGACTCCTCAGAACACGAGCACCCGTCCGGCTCCGAGCCGGCCAGCAGACCCAACGACCTCGACAAGGAAGTCCACGCCATGGTCAGCGTCCGCCAGTCTCTTCCCGCCACGCGCTCGTCCATCACGCACAAGTTCACCATCGGCGGCCACGAGGGGTACCTCACTGTCGGCCTGCACGGCGACGGGCGGCCGGGTGAGATCTTCATCAAGATGAGCAAGGAAGGGTCGACCATCAGCGGGATGTGCCAGGCGTTCTGCCGCGCGTTTTCGCTGGCGCTGCAGTTCGGCCTCACGGTCGACGAGGCGGTGGTGCGATTCAAGGGAATGCGTTTTGAGCCGATGGGGGCGACGAACAACCCGGCGATTCCCGAGGCGATGAGCATCGTGGACTACGTGGCGCGGTTCCTTGAGGTTGAGTTCGGCAGCGGACGGCGGTTTTAAAAGCCGCGGCGCGGCGACCGTTTCATTGCCGCGATTGTCGTTTCAGCGAGCCTGACCGTGACGACCGCTGGCCGACTCGCAAAGCCTTGTCGGCCTCCCTCGCTGACGCTTCGGGCTCTGACAAACGCGGCTTGGCTGACACGCGCAGCTCGCAGCGCTGGCCGAAGTCGGTGCAGACGGGGTGCTGGCAGCACTGCACGCCGCGGGCTTTGCACGTGTAGCGGCCGTGGAAGATGAGCAGGTGTGAGAGCTCGCACCAGCTGTCGCGCGGGAAGAGGGCCATGAGGTGGCGCTCGGTCTGCTGGACGTTCGCGCCGTCGGGCACGAGGGCGAGCCGCTGGCTGAGGCGGTGGACGTGGGTGTCGACCACGACGTTCATGTTGATGTTGAACGCGTTGCCGAGCACGACGCCGGCGGTCTTGCGGGCGACGCCTCGGAGGGTGAGGAGCTCGTCCATCGTCCGTGGCACCTGGCCGCCGAACTTCTCCACGATGTCCTTCATCGCGGCATGGATGTGCTTGGCCTTGTTGCGGTAAAGGCCGATCGACTTGATATACGGCTCGATCTGCTGGGGCGTGGCGTTGGCGTAGTCGGCCGGCGTGGGGAAGGCCTTGAAGAGGGCGGGCGTCGCCTTGTTCACGCTCGCGTCAGTCGCCTGGGCGGAGAGGATGGTGGCGACGAGCAGCTCGTGCGGTGAGGTGTAGACGAGTTCGCAGTGGGCGTTTGGGTAGAAGCGGCGGAGCTCGGCGAGGAGTTTCTCGGCGCGGGCGCGTTGGGGCGCGGTGGTCTTTGGGAGCGCGAAGCCGAACTCGGCCTTCTCGTTGTCGGCCGCCTTGCGCGGTGCGGGCGTCACGGGTGCTCCTTGCGCGAGAGGAGCGTCCACGTGCCGGAAAGAAGCGCGACGAGCGTGCAGAACAGGGTGCCGCCGATGAGGCGCGAGGCGAGGGGGTGATCGGAGCGGAAGGCTGCGCGGCGCTATCGGCGAGTTCCTTCGTGCCCTCCTTGTCCATCATCGTCATGTCCCAGAACTCAGAGAGGTTGTGCTCCATCCGCGGCCACACGATGAACAGGTAGTACGCGAGGATGGCGACGGCGAGGGCGGTTGCGGCGAGCCAGATGTGACGGCACGCCTTGCGAGGGGCCGCTTCGGTCAGAAGGATCAGGATTGCGGTGACGGCGACAACGGCCGCGAACAGGCCTTGTGCGTAGTTGCTGAGTTCGAAGATCGAGTTGACCGCTTTACCAGCGACGAGGAGCCAGTGCGTGTCGGGGTCTTTGGTGTTGGCGAGGACGGGCTTGATCTCTTTGATTGTCGGGAACGTGACGGCCGCGGCGGCACCGGTCATGGCGGTGACGCCGGCCCAGAGCCCGAGTGCGGAGAGGTGGAGTGTTGCTGCAGCTCGCGCGAACGGATGCATGAGGCACTGTACCGCCGCGGCGTGAGGTCAGGATCGCACGTTCTGCGCGGCGTCGCTGGGCGGCGGAACGAGCGGCCACGGACGGCGGCAGCGCGGGCACGCGGCGGGCCCGATGTTGACACCTTCGAGCAGCGTTGGGTTGATGCCGGCGGCCGCATCGACCAGGTGCCACGCACAGTCGGGGCAACGGCGCTGGCGGAGGGCCTGGGCCGGTGTCAAAGACGGCACGGCGAGGCGGACCGTGCCGGATGCGGCGACGAAGCCGAGCGGGATGAGCAGCGGCGCTGTGAGGAAGACGGCCGGCCAGCCTCTCAGTGTCGTCATGCGCGGGTCGGTGGCGATGACGGCCAGAAGCGAGAGCGGGCCGACGACGCCGATGGCTGCGAGCAGCAGGGTGTAGCCGCCGGTGGGGCGCTCGATGCGGTTTTTTCCACCTCCTTCCCCGCCTGACCAGACGCGGCAGCGGGCGCGGTAGTCGGCGTCGAGCCCGTGCATCAGGCGGATGACGGCGGGGTCGGTGGGGCCCCGGTCGCGGAGTGCGCGGGCGGCGAGTTCGTAGGGTTCGATGCGGGCGACGCAGCGGAGCATGCAGTCTGCGTCGGCGCGGCCGCGGACGCCCTCGTGCAGGCCGGGGTAGGCGAGGGGGAGGCGGTCCCATTGCGTGAAGGCGTCGTGGTCCATCTGGGGCGGGTGAATCTACGCTTGCTCGATGACCGATGCGCAACGGACGACCTCGACGGCGGAGCAGGTGTGGACAGTGCGTCGGTTGCTGGCGTGGGTGACCGAGGCGTTCACCAAGCGCGGGCTCGACTCGCCGAAGCTGTCGGGGGAGATCCTGCTCTCGCACGTGCTGAAGATCGAGCGGCTGCGGCTGTACATCGAGGCGGATCGTGAGCTTGCGAAAGGCGAGCTTGATGCTCTGCGGGGGCTGGTGGCTCGGGCGCTGAAGGATGAGCCGGTGCAGTATCTGACGGGCGAGGGGTGGTTCTTTGGGTTGCCGCTTGCGGTAGATCGGCGGGTGCTTGTGCCGCGGCCTTGTACGGAGATGATGGTGGAGGGGGTGTTGCAGGGGGTGCGGGGGAGAGAAAGCGAAAAACGAAAAGCGAAAAGCGAAAATTCGGAGGGGGTGGCTGAGGCGGACGCGTTGACGAAGGGCGGGTTTCGCGGTGGGATGCCGCGCGGTGAGGGGGTGCGGGTGTTGGACTTGTGCACGGGGAGTGGGTGCGTGGCGGTTGCTCTTGCGAAGAACTTGCCGGGGGCGACTGTGATTGCGACGGATGTTTCGGTGGAGGCTCTTGAGGTTGCTCGGTCGAACGCCGCGCGGCATGGGGTGGCTGTTGAGTTTCGGCAGGGGGATCTGTTTGATGCGCTGCGCGGCGATGAACGCGGGACGTTTGACTTCATCGTGTCGAACCCGCCGTACATCCCGGATGTCGAGTGGGCGGAGGTGCCGGCGAACGTGAAGAACCATGAGCCGGAGCTTGCGCTGCGCGGCGGGTTGGATGGGTTCTCGCTTGTGCGGCCGATTCTGCAGCAGGGGGCTGAATGGCTCAAGCCTGAGGGTGTGCTGATGGTCGAGACCGCGGCGAGCGGGGCGCAGGATGCGCTGAAGATCGCCGAGGATGCGGATCGTTATGCGGATGGGCGCGTGGTGAAGGACCTTGAGGGATTGGATCGATTTGTGCTTGTGACCGCGCGTTAAGAAGGCTTGAGCTGTGTTGTCAGAGCCCGACGCGTCAGCGAGGGAGGCGGCACGCCGTGCCTTCGGGAGCGGAGCGTACGAAGGCCGGAAGTCAACAAGCACGCGCAGCGTCTCGGCTTTGCGAGTGTCGCGTTTTGCCGCAGAACAAGCCGGCCGATTCGCAAAGCCTCATCGGCCTCCCTCGCTGACGCTTCGGGCTCTGACGCGCGGCCGTCTCGTGCCGTATCAGGTCGCCTTTTTGGCGAGCGCCTTGTGCACTTCTTCGACCAGGCGGTCAGCCTGGAACGGCTTGAAGAGCACGCACTGCAGGCCTTCCTGGCTGGCTCGCACGATCGAGTGGTGCGGGTCGTAGCCGAAGCCGGTCATCAGGATGACGGGGAGGTCGGCGTAGAGCTTGCGGGCCTCGGCGAAGATCTCGTAGCCGGTCTTGTCGGGGAGGCGGATGTCGCTGACGAGGACGTCGAAGCCGCGGCCTGCGCCGCCGGAGTCGGGGCCGCCGCGCTCTGAACCCGGAGAGGCACCACCAGCGCCCGGCGCTGCGCCCTGCAGAGCGGCGATGGCGTCGGTGGCGTTCTCGCAGACGATGACCTCGGCGCCGCGGGCGGAAAGGACGTCGCGGATGACCTGGCGGATGCGGGCTTCGTCGTCGGCGACGAGGACGCGTTTGCCGGCCATGACGGGGTCGAGCGTGGAGTCGCTGAGGGCCTCGTTGGCGCCGAGGATGGTTTGCGGGCCGCTGGTGACGTCTTTGACCGTGCCGCTTCAGAGCTTCGACTTCGGCGATGATGCGGTCGATGGCTCGCATCGCCTGGCCCGGGTCGGCCTCGGCGGTCGCCTTGAGTTTGGCGGCGTCCGCGGCGAGCTCGGCCAGCGGGGCGGAGAGCTCGTCTTCGACGGTGTGGCTCACCGTCTCGCTGGTTTCGACGCGCTCGACGCGGAGCAGGTCGAGGATGTGCAGCGCGAGCGCGGCGTGGTTGGCGAACTTCTCGGCGAACTGGCGGTCCTCTTCGTTGAAGGCCGCGGGGCGGGTGTTCTCGACGTTGAAGATGCCGATGACCTTGTCGTTGAGTCGCAGGGGGACGGTGAGGCTCGAGCGTGCGTCGTGGATGCCCGAGACGTAGCGCGGGTCGGTGGTGGTGTCGTAGCTGATGTACGAGCGGCCGGTCGCGGCGACGTAACCGGAGATGCCGTTGCCGTCGGGCTTGGCGTAGAGCGAGACCTCCATCGCGTCGGGCGGAAGGCCCTTGCTCATCACCAGTTCGAGCTTGCCGGTGCGGTGGTCGATGAGGCGGATGTTGAACTGGTCGAAGGCGAGCAGGTCGTGGGCGATCTTGACGATCTTCTGCTCGAGCACGCGGATGCGCTCGGGCGTGTGCATCGTGCGGACCAGCTCGGCGTCGAGGCGGACGAGCTCTTCGCCCGCGCGGTCGATGGCCGCGGCCTTCTGCTGCGTGCGTCGCGCGGCGGTGACGTCCCAGGCGACGGCGACCATCGCTTTGCCGCCCGCCGCCCCGGCTACTCCTTCGCCACCCAGGTTGTCGGCGCGAGAGATGGCGACTTCGAGGACGCGCTGGTCGTCGCTGCCGCTGACCTCATAGCGCCGTCCACCGCCGGCGAGGCCGCCGACGTTCTGGTCGCCATGGGAGGGATCGACGTTCTGCCGCGCGGCCTGGCGGCAGGCCGCGGCGATGCGGTGCTGGGTTGGGCCGTCGTATTGGGCGAAGCGGTCGTTGTGCCACAGGACGCGGCCGTCGTAGTCGGTGAGGCAGACGCCCTCGCCCAAGGCGTTGAGCAGCAGCCGGTCGCGGCCGGTCGCGAGGGCACGGGCGAGGGTGAGAAAGTCGGCCCCCGCGCTGATGACCAGGTCGAAGCGGCCCTGCTGGAGGCGTTCGGCCACCTTGTCGGGGGTCGTGGTCTCGACGTGGAAGAGGGTGCCGAGAGCTTGCAGGAGGCTGGGGGCGAGGGTTTGTGATGAGGGCGAGGGCGTGCCCCCCCCTGGCGCGTTCGGTGCAACGCCCGGAAGGACGCTCCCCGTGGTCGGGCCGGTGACGAGCAGCAATCTGGGCAGACCGTCGGCCATGCAGGGAACGTCGAGGACCTCGCGAACGGGGGGGGCGGGGGAGGATATCGCGGTGGGCACGTCAGTGCATCGGGCGGGGTGGGAGGGGTTCACCACAGAGACACAGAGGTTACAGATGAAGAGGAAGGCGGGAACGCGGAGTCGCGGAGAAACGCGGAGGACTCGGAGGAAGAAGGGGGAGGGGCAGAGGGAGGCCTTTCGCCCGAGACCGGCGTTGAGTGGGCCCGCGGCACACCGGGGCATCCTGAGCGGCAGCCTTCGGGGGTGGCATGGGACCGGTGCTTGACCGCTCTTCACGCTTGCTGTGGCTCACGCGGCGTTGGCCGCCTTACCGCACTCCGGGCAGGGAGCACCGGCCGACAGTCCGGCGCGGGAATACCCGCACCCGCGGCACCGGTCGGTCATCGCCCGCCGCCGCGCCAGAACGCCCGAGCGGAGGAGTAGCAGCCCCGCGCTGCAGAGCACCACGGGCGCCGGCCAGAGAAACGCTGCCGCGACCGTGTATCCGGGGAACGGTGAGTCGTCCGCGTACACGGCGACCCCCAAGTCGATCTTTGTTGCCCCGGGCGGCGACGGCCGCACAGCGATCTGCCGCTCCCACTGCGCAGCTCGCGGCAGATACTCCCATCCGATCTTGGGCTTGGAGAACGGACCGTGGATGACGTGGAACATCCCGCCGCCGAGGTTGGCCTGCCACGTCGGCCGCATGCAGGTCACACTGAACCAGCCGCTCGCGATCCACACACCCGCCACAACGACGCCGAGAACCAGCAGCGTCCACCCCGTGGCGCGCCGCTTGCGGCCGATCATGTTGGCAGCGCGGGCTGTGCTCACGTGGAAAGGGGAGAAGATATCGCAGAATACGACCGCGCGGTCAGGCGGTTCGGTCTTCAACAATGAGAGCGAGGCGCGCCCCAGGATGTGGGATGCGGTGGGGCGGAGGGGGGCAAGGCCAAGGCAGTTTCTTTGATAACGTGGGGGCGTGGAAGGTTCCGGTTGCTGGGAGCACACGAGCCCCCACGTGAGGCGGCCGAACGTCATAGTGTCGCAATTCTGGGCCTTGACAGAGTCGTGGCTGGGGTCGCCAAAGACCACGACTCTCCAAAGCGAGAGTCGTGGCACGGTCGGGCCACGCTCCCGAGAATCAGAACGCTTGCCACTCTACTCGGACCTGCGTCCAACCTGTATCGAATAGGTATCTATCTAATGACTCTTTAAGCGTGGGCCCGTACGCACTCGACACCACGAGGCCCATTGCCAACCCAAAGCTCCCTTCTGTTTCACCCGGACGCCTATGTGAGCGTCCGTCTACTAGGTAGAAATTGGCCTTTGATCCGGCGTTCTCGTTAACGTGCTCACAAAGGCCACGAAGAAGGCCCGGCGCATCCAGCGGATGTTTTGCTTCAACAGTGATATATCCGTGTGAATGGTCGCCCGCATTGACCATTCCAGGAATCTCAGTGGATACAAAGACACGAGCGTCATGAACATGGAATCGCCCGTCGCTCATTCTGCGAGAATACACGTCGACTCCTCGACGTCGGGCTTCCATAAGTTTGTGTAAACGCTGGTTGAGAGCCGTTTCGTCAGCGTCTGTGGTTCCGTCCGCGCGAGCGGCCAGCATGACGATGCCTTGCTCGCCCATTCCGCGACATGCGCCAAGAAAGATCTTGCGTCTCGCGGGACGCCTGTTTGCTCCGGGTTCTGATTGCAGGAACGAAGACAGGTCGGCGAAAAGACCAGGACGGTCTGTGCAGTGTACCAAGAGATACAAATAACGATCGATATGTTCGGGACCAAGCACATCGTCGTGAAAGTCTTTGCGGATGCGAAGTATTTTGTTCAAGTAGGCGCCGACACCGCTTGGGTCCTGTTTCTCAAGCTTGTAAGCACACTCTCCTTGCCTCGCCTTATCAGGGTGGGAATATACGAGCTCTTGAGCTTCTTCAACTCGACGCTGGAGCCACCCCGGACCGCGGCGTTGATGATCAAACAGGCGGAAAATCTGAAATAGCGACGCGGCCTTCGTTTCCGGGTCTCGGTAGCGGGCACTGTCGTATTGTGCTAGCTCAAGGCCAGGAAAAGACGCGAGCATTGCAGCAAAGCGTTGGAGACGATGATCTTCCTCGTGTTCGCCCGACTTCTGACCAGGAAGATCTTCGCTCCTTCCTTCCCATATCTGATGCTCAATTGTCGGATCAAGATGCCGTGGTTCTCCGGCTTCAGCGACTACAAGAAGCGGCGGTTCATGGTCTTGTTGGGCGTATAGGTCTGGGTTCGCAGCTCTAAGAGTGCGGTCGATTCTACTCTGCGGCAACCTTGTACACAGGTAGCTTAGAGTGTCATCGTTTGTCTCAAAGCGGAGTTGAACGACGCCAATGGGTCCAAACTTGCGTACCCAGATCATGTTAATACTGGCCGGCTCGAAAGCGCCTTCTGGAAGAGTGCCGGGATCCTCTGTGAGCAATCGCAAACAAGCCCAGAACTGTTGGCGATGATCCTTACCCTGCAGCACAAGCACGCCGTGCTTTTTTGCCATGAGCCCGAATATACCAAGACAAGGTTCTATTTTTGTAGTCAGCAAGTACTTTGGGGAGCCACGCCAACTCGCGACCTGCGTCTCTCGCGTAGTCAAAAATTGAACGTCAGAGATCAAGGAGATTTCTGCTTGTCACATGGTGGTCGCCTTCTTGTGGTCAGGCAGATTTCGGCCAATCCCCAGCCAAGTTATGCTTGGTAGATCGAGCAGGCAAAGTCGCCGAGGGCGTGGCGTGGTTGCAGTCTTGGAGAATTATCCACAATCGTCGCTGCCGCCTTGCGGTGGCACGGGCGTAAGGCACTTTCATCCGCCGCTGGGGGCGTGGCACCGAAGGCCGCCGCTTTGGGCGGCCTTCGGTGCGTTGCGTTCTAGAGGGCTAATTGGTAAGGCAGTACTGAAGTCGGCCGTCGCGCGATGGGGCGTTGTCGTCGTCTTCGAGAGCCATCCGCAAGCGAAAATCGTCGCCTGCCGCCTTGCAGTGACACGGTTGAAGGTGGTAACCCAAATCTCGCGTCCGCTATGCTGGTTGGCTAGCCGGATGCCACCGATCGCGTTTGCGGCGGTCGGTGCGTCGGGTATAAGTCGTACGGAGCGAAAGGCAGCACGAGGGCGGGGAGGGCGATCATCCCAAAGCGGTTGCCGCCCGCGGTGGTACGGCGTTGGTGCCACGCCGTCCCTCCCCGGCATCTCACCGATTCGCGCCGAATCTTTACCCAACACGGTGGCACACCTATGCCGGATGGGGTAGCTTGCTCGTCAGGAGTGTTGCGATGCGTTCAATCGTTGTTGCGTTTGGTGCGTGTGTGTTGTCCGCCGCTGCGTACGGGCAGGTCGGCCTGGTCGCGCAGGCTCGCTCGGTCTCGGGAGGCATCTCTGTCCCGCCGGCATCGGGTTTCGGGCTCTATTCCGCCTCCTCGCCTGGCAGCAGCAACAACGCGGCACAGACGTCCGATCTCAGCGTCACCGGCGCCACGTTCGATCTCAGCGCCGGCGCCAGCGGCGCGGGGAGTTCAGCGCTGACGAACCTCTCCTTTACGTTCGAGGTCTTCCAGTCGGTGCAGTTCACCCTCAGCGGCACCATCCAGTTCAACCAGGGCCCGATGGCGGGGGGTGGCGGCGGGTCGGTCCACCTCACCGGCCCGGGTGTGGACCTGCTGGGACCCACGTTCGGTATCTTCACGACGCTCCCGTACAACTTCTCCGGCACGCTGAACCCGGGCGTCTACACGCTCACGGCCAACGCCAACGGGACGGGGATCACCGAGATGGGGCACGCGCGCAGCGGCTCCGGCCACACCATCGGCACGCTCACCCTCACGCCGACCCCCGGCGCGGCCGCCACGCTGCTGTTGGGCGCAACCGCGGGGCTGTCCCGCCGCCGCCGCTGAGATGGAAGGGCCGGCCGGGTTGACGTAAGAGCATTGGGTGGCACGGGTAAGCTGCTTTGGGTTTGCCCGTGGGTTTGCGTTTTACTCACTTCGAAGACACGGGCAACGTCAGAGCACGTTGCCCGTGCCACCCACTGCGGAAAGGCACCCTCATCCGTCACCGCAAAGCCGGCAATGAGGAAGGAAACTCATTCACTTCCGGCTTTCGTGCGCTTCGCTCCCGAAAGCACGGTCTCCCGCAGAGCCGGGAGAAGGGGGAATGCCGCGCCGCCCTTGCTCGGTCACACCCTTCGCGCATCGGCAAGGGGGCTGTCAGGTGTGTACCCTCCTCCCGCGATGGTTGAGTTGTCAGGCGTCACCAAGGACTATGGACGGTTCCGCGCGGTGAGCGATGTGTCGCTGTCGATCCAGCCGGGTCAGGTGACGGGTCTGCTCGGGCCGAACGGGGCGGGGAAGAGCACGATTATTCGGATGATCACGTGCCTGTTGGCGCCGACGGCCGGGGTGGTGCGGGTGTGCGGGTTTGACACCGTGACGCAGTCGGCACAGGCACGGGCGTCGATCGGGTATCTGCCGGAGTTTGCGCCGCTCTACCCGGAGATGACGGCGGTGGGGTACCTGCGGTTCCGCGCGGGGTTGTGCGGGCTGAAGGGGCGCGAGGCGACGGCGGCCGTGGAGGGGGCGCTGGAGCGGTGCTGGCTGGCGGACGTGGCGAGCAAACGGATTAGCGCGATGAGCAAGGGGTATCGGCAGCGCGTGGGGCTGGCGGGTGCGATCCTGCATGACCCGAAGGTGCTGGTGCTCGACGAGCCGACGACGGGGCTTGATCCGACGCAGATTCGCGAGACGCGGGCGCTGTTGAAGCAACTGGCGGTGGGGCGGGTGTTGCTGTTGTCGTCGCACATTCTGCCTGAGGTGGAGGCGAGCTGCGATCGGATTTTGATCTTGCGCGGGGGACGCTGCGGGCTCAGGGGACGCCGCGGGAGTTGCTGGACCTGTCGGCGATGCCGGGGTACTCGGTGGTGACGGGGCGGTTGACGACGGCGGATCAGGTGGAGCGTTTCGTTGCGGCGGTGAAGGGGATCGGGGGCGTGGCGGCAGTGAACACGGGCGAGGTGGAGGGAGGCTTGCGCGTGGTGCCTGCGCCGGCGCGGCGGACTTGCGTGAGCCGATCGCGGTGGCGGCGGCGCAGCAAGGGGTGTTGCTCACCGAACTGCACATGCTTCGGCCGACGCTTGAGCAGGTGTTCACGCGGGTGACTCAAGCTGAGGGAGAAGCGGCTTGAGGAGTGCGTTTGTCATCGCGAAGCGCGAGCTGGCGTCGTACTTCCGTACGCCGCTGGGGTGGGTGGTGCTGGCACTGTTTCTGTTCTTGTCGGGGTTCGTGTTCGTGCGGTTCTCGCTGCAGCCGGGCGGGCCGGCGACGATGCGCGACTTCTTCTCGTTCTGGTGGCGCATCCTGGTGGTGGTGAGCCCGGCGATCTCGATGCGTCTGCTGGCGGAGGAGCACCGGACGGGGACGATCGACCCGCTGCTGTCGAGCCCAGTGTCTGAGTTGAGCGTGGTGGTGGGGAAGTTCTTTGGGGCGTTTGGGTTCTTGGCCGCGTGTTTGACGCCGACGCTGGTGTACGTGGCGACGTTGATGCTGCTGTCGAACCCGGACCCGGGTCCGATCTACGCGGGGTACCTGGGGGTGCTGCTGCTGGGGGCGTTCCAGCTTGCGCTGGGGCTCTTGTTTAGCACGCTGACGAGCAGCCAGACGCTGGCGTTCCTGGCGACGCTGGTGACGCTGCTGGTGCTTGAGGCAGCTTCGTCGTACGGCGTGCAGTGGCTGCCCGAGCCGTGGGACCGCGTGCCGTCGGCGCTTTCGACGGACCTGCGGATTGCGGACTTTGCCAAGGGCGTGATCGACACGGCGCACGTGTCGTACTTTGTGATCGTGACGGCGTGGCTGTGCGGGCTTTCAGCGATGGTGCTGCGGACGCGGAGGTGGCGATGAGTACTCCTCCGGTGAAGCCTGGTCCTCTTGGGACTGTCGGGGCCAAGAGCAAGGCCGCGTCGTGGTTCAACGCCATTGTGCTGATCCTGGCGATGACGGCGTGCGCGGTGCTGGGCGTGGTGATCACGACGCGGAAGAACGTGCAGTTCGACCGCACGGCGACGCGCGAGCACGAGCTGACGCCGCGGACCAAGCAGGTGCTCTCGCGGGTGGACCGCGACCTGCGGCTGGTCGTCGCGGCCGACGTGCGCGCGATGGACCACGCGACGTACCAGCGGACGGTGGACGTGCTGGAGAAGTTCGAGAAGGCGGGGGGCCATCTCAAGGTGGATCTGATCCGCACGTCGGACCCTGACGGGCAGGCAGCGTACGAGCGGGTGCTGAGCGAGCTGGTGACGCGCGATAAGGGGGCGATCACGGCCTCGGTGGCGCAGATCAACTCGGGCGCGGCAAAGGCAGAGGCCGCGGCGACGGCGATCGACGCATTACAGGAGGGGTTGCTGAAGCTGCGCGAGCAGGTTGGCGCTTCCGCGGGCGGGCCGCTGAATGATCAGTATCTGCAGACACAGGCGGCGGCGCTGCGGTTTGCGTTGCGCGACATGCGCGAAGGGGCGACCAAGGCGCGGGCGAGCTTGGCGGCGGATGCGTCATCGTCGGCGGTGCCGCCGATCGACAAGGCGCTGGCGGAGCTGCGCCGGCCGGTGAGCGACGCGGCGCAGTCGCTTTCGCAGTTGGCTGAAGGGCTCGATCCGGTGGCGGTGAACCCGCAGGCGTCCGACGCGGAGAAGGCGGCGGTCGGCGCGGTCATGCCGCGGGTGCGTGCAGCGCGCGAGGCGACGGCGGCGCTCTCGGTGGAGCTTGAGGGGGTGCAGATTCCGCGGGTGCTCAAGGTCGCACGTGGCCTGCAGTTGCGTCAGGCGGCGTTGCTGATCGACGAGAGCCCGAGTTCCGGCCTGGGCGTGACGGCGATCGACGCCGACACGCTGCTGGCGGTGGGCGGCCAAGGCGTGGACCTGCGGGCGCGGACGGAGGACCTGATCGCTGGTGCGGTCGCGACGATGGTGAGCGGCGTGCGTCCGATCGTGTGCGTGGTGCACGGTGTGCGCCAAACGGCTGGCGGCGGCGGACTGGCCGATGTTCCAGCGTGCGCGGCAGCAGTTGTCGATGCGGGGGATCGACCTTGTCGAGTGGCCGGCGGCGATCGAGCGCGAGATGCCGACGATCGTTGCGACCGATTCACCCTCGCGTCCGGTGGTGTTCGTCACGGTCACCGCGGGCGGAGGGACGCGTGACACGCCGCAGCAACTGGCGGCGGGGATTGCGGCGTTCTCGAACGCGTTGAACACGCTGATCTCGACGGGCCGGAACGTACTGGTGTCGGTGAACTTGTCGAACGTGCCGGCGACAGGGAGCCCCGACCCGCTGACGCAGTGCCTGGTGCCGCTGGGGATCCAGGTTGACTCCGGACGGCCGCTGCTGCGGTCGGAGAAGATCGACACGCGCACTGTTGCGAGCCCGCGGATCGACGTGCTGGACCCGCACGCGGACCACCCGATCGCCAAGGCGATCAACGGGCTGCGGCTGCGGCTGCAGTGGCCAGTGACGATCAACGCCGATACTCCGGCCGCGGGCGTGCACGTGCAGCCGCTGGTGACGCTGCCGGCCGATGGTGCGCTGTGGACCGAAAGCGAGTGGCAGCAGTTCTACGGGCTGGTGGGGCAGGTGAAGGGAGACTACACGCGGATTGCCAACCCGCCGGTGAAGGACTCGGCTCGCGACGGCACAGCGCCCGGCGCGGGATGGACGCTTGCGTTGGCGGCGGAGGTGGAGAAGAGCGGCGGCGGTGCGCGGGGGCGGCAGCGCGTGGTGGTCGTGGGCGCGAACGGGTGGTTCCTTGACGACCTGACGGACGCGGTGGGAACCGTGGATGGCCGGCAGGTGGCGTTCTTCCCCGGGAACCTGCAACTGCTTGAGAGCGCGGTGACGTGGCTTGCCGGACAGGACGATCAGATCCTGCGGAGCGCGAGCGTCGCATCGGCGCCGACGATCCCTGCGCTGAGCCCGACGCAGCAGGCGTGGATGCGGTGGTTGCTGGTGGTCGTGCTGCCGGCGCTGGTGCTGGCGGCGGGCGCCGCCTACCGGCTGCTGCGCCCTTAACGGAAGCGTCCGTCTCTCTTTGCACGGGCCTGCTCGCGGAGCACGCGGGCGCGCCCCCAGTTGCCGAAGTCGACCTCACCTGCTCCGCATGAGGGGCAGGTCTGGCCTGGCACCGATGGATTGAGAGGGCCGAGTTTCTGGCCGCAGCAGAGGCAGTAGGGTTCGCGCGGGTCGCGATTGCCGGGGATGAGCTCGTTACCGCACTCGGGGCAGACCGTGCCTGGGTTGAGGGAGAGGCCGGTGACGTCGTATTTGCAGTATGGGCAAACGGGATTGCCCGGAGCGCGGCGCATGGTTGCGAGCCAGGCGGAGACGATCCCGATGAGTGTCATCTCGCCGTAGATGATGCGTGAGAGCACAAATCCGGTGGTCGCTCCGCTGATGCGCTGGGTGAGCAGGCCGATCGGCAGGACAAGCAGCGTTCCAACGATGGCGATGGCGGCTCCGAGCCATGTGCGCCGGAAGCGGAACACCATGAACCAAAGGAAGACCGGATAGATGGCCGCGATGATCACGTGAAGAGCCCCCGCCCTTCTCTTGCGATGATAGGGAAGGAGGCGAAGAGGTGCGCTACTTGCCGTCGAACCAATTGGCGGCGATGGAGGAATCGGCCTGCAGCGGGACGGAGAGGGTCATCGCCTTCTCCATGCGATCGACGATGATCTTGCGGGCCTCTTCGGCGGTTGATTCATCCGCTTCGAACACCAGTTCGTCGTGGATCTGGAGGATCATCTTGACGTTCTTGACCGGCGGCTTGGGCCCGGTGAAGAGGGCGTGCAGGTCGACCATCGCGAGCTTGATGAGGTCGGCGGCGGAGCCTTGCACGACGCTGTTGATGGCGTTGCGCTCGGCGAACGCGCGGCGGTTGGGGACGTTACTGTGGATGTCGGGCAGGTTGCGGCGGCGTTTGAGCATCGTTTCGACGTAGCCGAGCGAACGGGCGTGCTCGATGCACTCCTGCAGGAAGGTGGTGATGCCGGCGAATCGTTTCTTGTAGCCGGTGATGATCGCTTCGGCTTCGGAGGTGGGGACGCCGAGCCGGCGCGCCAGGCCGTAGGGCGTGACGCCGTAAACGATGCCGAAGTTGACCATCTTGGCGCCGGAGCGCTGAGCCTTGGTCACGTCTTCGGGCTTGACGTTGTTCACCTGCGCGGCGACGGCGGTGTGGATGTCGATGCCCTGGTGGAAGGCTTCGATGAGGGCCGGGTCGCGCGAGAGGTGGGCGAGCAGGCGGAGTTCGATCTGCGAGTAGTCGGCGCTGACCAGCGTTCGGCTCTTGGGGGCGACGAACGCGCGACGGATTTCTTTGCCCACGTCGGTGCGGATCGGGATGTTCTGGAGGTTGGGGTCGCTGCTGGCCAGGCGGCCGGTGACGGCGACCGTCTGGTTGAAGCTCGCGTGGATGCGATGAGTGACCGGGTTGATCGCTTCTTTTAGAGCTACCAGGTAGGTCGAGACGAGCTTGGTGAGCGTGCGGTATTCGACGACCAGGGCGGGGATCGGCGTGGTGATGGTCGCGTCTTCGGCGAGCTTCTCGAGCACTTCGACGTCCGTGGAGGCGTCGCCCTTGGGCGTGCGTTTGACGATCTTGAGGCCGAGGCCCGCTTCTTCAGCGTCTTTCTTGTTGAAGAGTGCGCCGGCGAGCTGTTTGGGCGAATCGGGGTTGAAGGTGCGGCCGAGCGTCTCCATCGCGGAGACGTCGATCTTGTCCTTGAGTTCGACGATCTGTTTCGCAAGGCGTTCGCGCTGGCGGTCGAGTTCGCCCGGCTCGACGAGCACGCCGTTCCACTCCAGCTCAGCCAGCACGAGCACCAGCGGCATCTCGAGGCGGGCGAACAGGTCGCTCAGCCCCAGTTCCGTCAGCTGTGGAGCCATGATGTTCCGCAGGCGGAGGGCGATGTCGGCGTCCTCCGCGGCGTACTGCGTCGCAAGGTCGAGCGGCACTTGGTCGAAGGTCTTCTGCGTTGGGCCCGAGCCGATCAGTTCCTTGATCGAGATGTTGGTGTGGCCGAGCAGGGCGAGGGCGAGCGCATCGAGACTGTGCGATGATCGCGCGGCGTCGATCAGGTACGACGAGACCATCGAGTCGAAGCCGCCTTCGCCAAGGCCGCGGAGATTGATTCCTGCTTTGCGCAGGACCATGTAGTCGAACTTGAGGTTGTGACCGCACTTGGGGCGCGAGGCGTCTTCGAGGATCGGGCGCAGTGCGTCGAGAGTGGTCTTGGGGTCTGGGTGGGATGAAACGTTGGGCGAACGGACGGGCACGTACCAGCCGGTTCCTTCACTCGTTGAAAACGACAGACCGCAGAGGTCGGAGAGGATGGGAGACAGACCGGTGGTCTCGGTATCGAGCGCGAAAATACCGAGCGGCGCGGACTTCAACTCGACGATGAGCTCGTCAAGGTCGGCCTTTGACTTCACGCAGCGGTAGGTGCCGCGGGTGGCGCTGGGGGCGATGACCGTGCCCGTTGCGTCCGTGCCGCCGTCGCCTCCGCCGAATGCGTCGAAGAGCGACGGGCCGGCTGTTTCCTTTTTCGTACGGGTCGGTGCCCGCCCCGTCGGCGTCGTGGGGATCGTGGGCATCGGGGCGGGCAACGGGACGCCTTCGGCTTTGTCGGCGACCAATTCGTCGGCGATCGTGCCGCCGCCGATGAGGCCCTTGACATCCTCCTGGTAGCGGTTGAATCCCAGCTCCTTGAGGATCGGGATCATGACCGCGAGGTTCAGACGCTCGCGTGCCGCGGCGGCGAGCTCGAACCCTCCTTCCATTGGCACGTCCGCGCGGAGGGTGACGAGCTTTTTGCTCAGGTCGAGCGTCTTGGCGTCGCGCGAGCGCGAATCGCCTCACCGCGTTTGCCCTTGATCTTCTCGGCGTTGGCGAGGAGGTTCTCAAGCGTGCCGTACTCCTTGATGAGGTCCGCCGCGGTCTTGGGGCCGACACCCGGGACGCCGGGCACGTTGTCGACGGTGTCGCCCATCAGTGCGAGCATGTCGACGATCTGTCCGGGGGTGAGGCCGGTGTCGGCCATGAGAGCCGCGGGGTCGATCACAAGGTCGGTGTGGATGTCGTAGAGCTCGACGCGATGCTGGTCGCGGTCGTCCAAGAGCTGCTTGAGGTCCTTGTCCTTGCTGATGATGCGCAGGCGGATGCCGGGGTGCTTCTCGCGCAGCTCACGGGCGATGCCGGCGATCACATCGTCGGCCTCGTAGCCGGGTGCGCCGATGACGGGGACGCCGACGGCCTTGAGCATCGCCAGGGCGCGTTCGACCTGCGGCTTCAGGTCGACGGGGGGCTCGCTGCGTGTGGCCTTATACTCGGGGTAGAGCTCGGAACGGAAAGTCTCTTTGTCGCCGCCCACGTCGAGCGCGACTGCGATGTAGTCGGCCCGCCCACCTCCCTCGCTGATCTTCCCTTCGCCCTTGAGCAGCTTGAGGAGCATGCCGACGAAGCCGAACGTCATGTTCGTCGGCTCTTTGGTGACCGGCGAGGTCATCGGCGTGCGGATCGCGTGGTATGCGCGGAAGAACTGCGCGTACCCGTCGATGAGGTAGAGCGTCGGCGGGGCTTTGGGTGAGTCTGTCGCCACGCCGGAACGTAGGGGGGTAAAAGGGCTAAATCGCAAAGGGCCAAATCGCCAAAGAAGACGACGCTCCACGACTGCCTCGAATTTTGCACGTTGGCTCGTTGCGATTTAGCCCATTGCCCCCGCTACCTTCGGCCATGCCCACGCTCCTCGAAGTGCAGGTGTTTTTTCAGGCAATCAGCTCGGTCGCGATCGCAGGCGGCCTCATTTACTCCGCTTTCCAGTTTCGCAACTACAAGAAGGCCCAGCACGTCGCCAACTTCACCCGCCTGGTGGAACTGCAGATGCACCTGCGTGAAATGCGGGTGGATGACCCAACGCTGGCGCGGGTCTACCGGCACGACGTGGAGCACGCGACCAATCCCGCCGAGATTCGCGAGTATTTCTTCAACCTGATGCAGCTCTCGGTCTTCGAGATTGTCTGGTTTGCCCACCAGCAGGGGCAGTTGCCCGACGACTATTACAAGTCATGGGACAGCCGCATGCGCGACATCGCGGCCGAGCCGAGTTTCCGGGCGATGTTCGCGACGCCGAGCATGAAGCTGATGCACGACAGCTTCCAGGTCTACATGAAGCGGATGGTCGACGAAACGCAGCCGCGGGCGTGACCCCGCGGGTGCGACGGTCGCTGTGGTCGAGGGCGCCGTTTGGTATTCTGGCGGCATGCGATTGCTCTACGCAGGCGTCTTTGTTCTTGCTTCGCTCGTCGCGCCGGTGCTGGCTGACCAGCCGATTCGCCGCGAGGACATCGCCGACGAGATCAACCGGGTCGTGAAGGACGGTGAGTCGTTCGACCGGTATTACACGGTCCGGTGGTCGGAGGGAGCGATTGACCGACGCGAGGCGTTCCTCAACGAGCAGCTCAACGCCTTGATGAACGCTAAGTGGGCGCTGCACACCGGGAACAACGACTTCTCGATACTGACTACGTCGGCTCAGATCGACGCGGTCCTCCTGCGGGACGACCTGCGAGCCAAGCTCGCGGCGGTACGGCTCGACCGCCGGCAGCTCGCCGAGATGGCCGACTTGCTCACTGTGCGAGCGGCGGTGGTTCCGCTGGAAGAAGCGCGTTGGCGGCTCGAACCGCCAGATTGCCGGGGCGCTGCGGGTGTGCTGAGCGGGATCCCCGCGACGGTGAAGGCGGCGCGAGAGAAGGCGGAGAAGGACAAGCCGTCGGCGGTCGTCGCGCAGCGAACGGCGTCGGCGCTTGCGTCGTACTCACGCACACTGCGAGACTGGTACGAGAACTCAGCGGGATACCTGCCGGAATTCTCGTGGTGGTGCGCCAAGCCGCACGAGGAAGCAGTGCGGGCGATCGACGACTTTGCGCGGTATCTGCGAGAGGATGTTGCAGGCGTGCGAGGTCGTCCGGAGGATCCGCTGGTGGGCGATCCGATCGGGCGGGAGGCGTTGCTCGAAGCGCTCAAGAACGAGTACATCGCTTTGACGCCCGAGCAGTTAATCGACCTTGCTGATCGGGAAATGGCGTGGTGTGCCGAGCAGGCCAAGGCCGCAGCGAAGGAGATGGGGTGTCTGGACGACAAGGGCGAGGGCGATTGGCGCAAGGCACTGGCAAAGGTGAAGGACGACGCCGCGGCACCCGGTGGGCAGGCTCCGTACGTGGTGGGGGTGGCGAAGGAGGCGATTGAGTTCGTCAAGACGCATGACGGAGGGATGGTTACGGTGCCGCCGCTGTGCGAAGAGCTGTGGAAGTCGGCGATGCTGTCGCCGCAGACGCAGCGCACGCTGCCGTTTGCGGTCTATTTCCCACAGGCGATCGGCATCGCCGCGCCCACCGACTCGATGAGCCACGACGACAAGCTGATGGCGATGCGTGGTAACAACCGTCGGTTCACACGGATCGTGGTGCCGCACGAGCTGATCCCCGGCCACCACCTGCAGGGGTTCATGGCCGACCGCGAACGGCCGTATCGCCGGCAGTTCAGCACGCCGTTCCTCGTTGAAGGGTGGGCGCTCTATTGGGAGATGAAGCTGTGGGATATGGGGTGGGCCAAGAGTCCGGAGGACCGGATCGGAATGCTGTTCTGGCGGATGCATCGGTGCGCCCGCATCACGGTGAGCCTGAAGTTCCACCTCGGGCAGATGACGCCGCAGCAGATGATCGACTTCCTTTGCGACAATGTCGGGCACGAGCGCGCGAACGCGACCGCGGAGGTGCGCCGGTACATCGGCGGCGATTACAGCCCGCTCTATCAGTGTGGATACATGGTCGGGGGCAAGCAGTTGCGAGCCCTGCACGCGGAGCTGGTGCCGTCGAAGATGACCGAGAAGACGTTCAACGACGCGGTGCTGAAGCTCGGGCCGATTCCGATCGAGCTCATCCGGGTGGAGCTGACCAACGCACGCGTGGCGATCGAGTCTGAGCCGTCGTGGCGGTTTGATCAAGGCAAGACGATGCCATGATTCACTTGGTCGTCTTGACCCGCAGCACATCCTGGCGGTTGTTGTTGGGCTCGATGTCGGGCAGGTTGACCACGTAGACGACGGGGATCCCGCCCTTGGTCTTTTGGTCAACGGTGATCCCACCGTTGGGATAGACGGTGGCAAAGGTGGGAAGCGCGGCCGTGACGGGGGGTGTGCTCTGTTGCTGCTGAGCGGCATTCGCAACAGTGGAGAGACCGCGACCATTGAACAGGTTTTCGATTTGCGGCCAGGCGACGAGCGTCAGGAGAGCAAGCACGCACAAGCGGTAGATTGTGGTGCCGGAAAGGCGGGTTTGAGCAGCCTGAGAAGTGGTGGCGGTGTTCATCTGGACCTCCGGTGCGTGTGCAAACGCGACAGAGAGATGCGCCGCTTCGAAATACCCGGCAGTACCGCGAGTGCTCACCAGCCGGCGAGCGAAGCCAGGCGGGTGGTTTGAGCATCCGACAGCACGTGCTTGCGCCGGTTCATCGCCGCCCGCGCGACCTCGAGGAACTTGTCCTTGCGGAAGACCTTGCCGCTGCCGCAGGGGGTGTCGTCGGTCGCCCAGGTGAAGGGTGCGACGCACCCGGTAATTGGCGCCGTCTGGGCGAGCATCGCTCCGGTGCCGATCGTGGCGCCGGTCATGATCCGCGTGCAGATCGCCGTCTTGACGTGGTCGCCGATCACGCACCCCATGAACTGACGGCCGGTCCGCTCCATGGGTTGGTCATGCGCTGCGCATCGTCACCTCGCCATAGGTGTTGAGCAGGTTGCTGTTGGTCGTGCCTGCGCCCAGGTTGCTCCACTCGCCGACGAATGCGTCGCCCAGGTGCCCGTCGTGGGCCTTGTTGGCGAACCCCTGGAACACCACGCCGCCGACCTCGCCGGCGACCTTGCACCACGGGCCGATCGACGAGTGAGCCTTCACCAGCGTCCGCTCGATGACCGTCGAGTGCGAGCCGATGTACGCCGGCCCCACGACGATCGCGCCGGGCGCACCACGGCGTGGTCGTCCACCACGATCGGGCCGTTCTCGCAGTCGAACACGACGCCGGGGCAGACCTTTGCCGTCGGGTGGATCGCCAGCGGGGCGTCGCCGAACGCCATTACGCCGCGGAGCTCGGGCTCGTCGGCGTGGCTGGCCATGGAGATCAAGTCGGTGCTCAGTGCATCTTCAAGGAACGTGCGCACGTGCCATGGGCGCTGCAGCAGCACGGGCCGATCGTGGGTCAGTCGCGTCCACCCGTCGCTGCTGTCAAACGAGCTGAGCATGCGCTCGCCGTCTTCACGCTTTGCGGGCCGCGCGGCGAGCACGTGACCGCTCGATGCGTCGACCAGGCATTCACCAAGGTCGAGCCGAACGATCTCCGGGAGGGGGACGACGCAGCGGCCGTTGACCAGGAGCAGGCCGGGCACGAACCACGGCAGGCCTCCGCTGCTTGCGCCACAGCTCATCACTGGCTGCAGGGCGTGGGCGCCGTTCGCCGCCGCGCATTCGGCGCTGTGGCGTTCCTGGGTGATGTCGACAAGCTCCGGCGGAGTGGCGAGACCGCGCACGTCGAGGCCCAACTCGTGCCGCAGGCGGTCGAGTGTGGTGCGTGCGCCGGTGCGCACGTCGAAGGACGCGCGGAGGTCCGTCAGGGGCCCGAGCCGTCCAAGCCCATCGTCAAACACAATCGCAGGCTGCATTGCGGGAGAGTAGCGGACGCAAATTGCCAAAGCGCCAAATCACCAAAGCGCCAAAAGAACGGCCATCTTTGGCGATTTGACATTTTGGCGCTTTGGCAATTTCTCCTACGTCCCTCGTCCGTACATGGTCCGCCGGTCGTAGGGGTCGGGGAGGCCAAGCATGGGCAGCAGCCAGCGAAGGCACAGGGCGATGAGCAGTGCGGGCAACGCGGTGTAGAAAGCTCCTGCCAGCCGGACGAAGCCCTGCGCCGGCAGGGCGACGGCAGGGTCGATCGCGTCGCGGACGAGCAGGATGATCAGCGCGGTCATCTGCGCAACCACCGCGCCCAGCACCGCCATCACCGCGACGGCGACAGGCACCCGCCGGCCGAAGGCGTAGCGCACGCGCAGGATGACCCACGCGCCGAGCAGGAACCCAAGGGCGTGCGGGCCGACGAACGTCACCTGCCCGATGCTCTGCCCCTGCTGGGCGACGCTCCAGGTCAAGTCCACCAGAAGCCCACCCATGAACGCGACCCAGAGCGAGCTCACCGAAGGGCCGAACGATGCCACGCAAGCGACCAGAGCGAAGACCACCGACGGGCCGCCGATGCCGCCGCCGGCGTCGGAGAGGCCCAGCGTCTGCCTGAGCGCAAGCTCCAGTCCGATGCACAGCAGCAGAGCGATGAGGAGGGCGAGGCGATTCACGGACGCCCTCCCTTCTTGGAACCAGGTTTGATCGTGGTTGCTGCTGGGGGCGGGGCGACATCCTTCTCGGTGACCGGCGGCTGGATCAGCAGCGTGAACTCGGCGCCCGCCAGCTCGCGAACCTCGTACATCGGGCGCACCGTCACCGTCTGCCGGTCGTTCTGAGCCACGCCGACCGACTCGATCTCGCCCAGGATCAGCATCTGCGCAAACCGCGGCCATCCTGGGTCGGACAGCCGAACGCGGGCTCCAGGTTTAACGGGCTCGAGCTTCCTCCCCCGGTTCCCCGCTCCCTGTGCGATCAGGTAGACGCTGCCGGTGAGTTTGCCGTCGGCGGTCGGCGTCAGTTTCACGCCGTACTCGCTGCTGTCCGCATCGGATGAGGGGGCCGCGACCGGTCCGTCGGCCGGAGCCGCCGACTCACTCGGGCGGACGACGCCGCGCAGTTCGCCGATCGACGGGTCGCCGACGAGTTGCACCAGTGTCACTTTGTTGCCGGGTGCGACGACCCGGCCCACCAGGCAGACGCCTCGGAGCACCGCGATGCTTCCGGGCCCGATCGGGCTCGTTCCATCGGCCTGCGGCTGCACGTGGTCGGTCCGCACTTGCAGCAGCGAACCGCGCATCCCCAGACTGGCGGCGATCACTCGGGGCGTGCCGAGGTCGGCGTACACCTTGACGCCTTGCTGGAGTGACTCGACCTGTTGGCGGAGTTGGCGGTTCTCTTCCTCAAGCTGCAGGTATCGCGTGCGGAGTAGTTCAACATCCGGGCCGTCCGCATCACCGCCGGGCCTGTTCCCGCGTCCCTTTACCGCGATCGGTGTGAGCACTTTTGTAAACCCGTTCTGCAGCGGCGAGACGAAGATGCTCACCGCGTTCGCCGGCGCCTGCAGCCAGAACGAGAACCGCCAGGGTGTGATCGCGAGCACCGCGGCAACGAAACAGGCCGCCGTCAGCAGCGTCCGCGGGTTCGTCCATGAGTACCGCGACCCGATCATTCAGAAGCGCTCCGCGCTACCCCTTGACGTCGTTTGCTCCGAGAGTCCTCACGCGTTTACGCGTCAAGGTCGTTCGGTAGCGTCATCTTCACAAGTTCGATGTTGTCCAGGAAGGTGCTCGTCCCTCGTGCCACGCACGTCAGCGGGTCGTCGGCGATCTTCACCGGCAGGCCCGTGGAGTTCTGAAGCACCGTTGCGATGCCGCGGAGCAGGGCGCCGCCACCGGCGAGGGTGATGCCGTTCTCGACAAGGTCGGCAGCCAGTTCCGGCTCAGTCCGCTCCAGCACGCGAGTGACGGTTTCGATGATCGCTCCGCACGGCTCGGAGAGCGCCTCGCGCACCTCTTCGCTGGTGATGACGGTCTTGCGCGGCAGGCCGCTGATCATGTCGCGCCCACGGACCTCCATGCTCTTCTCGTCGCCCGAGGGAGCGGCGGAACCGATGTCGATCTTGATCCGTTCGGCGGTCTGCTCGCCGATCATGAGGTTGTAGGTCTTCTTGAGGTGGTTCATGATGGCCTCGTCAAGGTCATCACCCGCCACCCGCAGGCTCTCGCACACCGCGATGTCGCCGAGGCTGATCACCGCCACCTCGGTCGTACCGCCGCCGATGTCGACGATCATGCTCGCCGTCGGCTCGGTCACAGGCAGGCCGGCGCCGATCGCCGCCGCGAGGGGTTCTTCGCACAGGAACGTCCGGCGGGCCCCCGCTCGCGCCGCGCTCTCGTAGACGGCCCGCTTCTCCACCGCCGTGATGCCGCTCGGCACGCTGATCACCACCCGGGGTCCGATGATGCGGCTCTTGCCGCTGGCCTTGGAGATGAAGTAATGGAGCATCGCCTCGGTGATCTCAAAGTCGGAGATCACACCGTCCTTGAGCGGACGGATGGCCGTGATGGCGCCGGGGGTCTTGCCCAGCATGTCCTTGGCGACCCAGCCGACGGCCTGGCCGTTGTACAGCACCTGGTTGGTCCCCTTGCGGACCGCGACCACGCTCGGTTCATTCAGAACGATCCCCTGGCCACGGATCGACACGAGCGTGTTGCACGTGCCCAGATCGATGCCCATGTCGATGCTGAAGAGGTTCGCGAACTGATCCCACAAAGAAGCCAGGGTGGTGCTCCGGTCGGTCGGGAGTAAGGGCGCAGACGGTCGTACGGCAGGTTATCGGCCAGAACCCCCGTTTGCCAGTTGAGATCTCGGCCGGAAAGCCCGGATGAGTGGGGGAGCGACCACCTGTGGCCCATTGGCGCACGAATGAGGCGGCGGCTTCGTACCATTCTTCATGCCCCCCTGGCGGCACACCCTCGCCGTCGCCAACCGCCGAGTCATGGCTCAGGCGGTAGTTACCGCCGCGGCCAAGACGGCTCCGGTGGCCGCGGCCGTGACCTTTGTCTGGGTGGCGGTCTCCGCCGCACGCAATCAGGCTGTGAACTGGCCGCTGATCGGCGGCCTGACGGCTGCCGCGGTGGGCGTTGCCGGGGTGATCGGCGCACTCCGCCGCCCCAAGCCGCTGGCGGTCGCGGTCAGCCTGGACAAGCATGCGGGCCTCAACGATGCCCTCTCGTCGGCGTTGCAGCTTTCGGATAAGTCTGCCCTCTCACCCTTTGAGAAACAGGCCGTGGCAGACGCCGATACTGCCGCAAGCTCCGCTGCCCCGTCTCAAGCATTCCCCTGGCGGCTTCGGCAGCCGGCGCTCTTCACTGCGATCGCAGCGGCCATGCTGGTCGGCGCGGTGTTTATCCCCGCAGGATGGACAGCCAAGGCCATGCAACTGGCGGGCTTCAAGAAGGGCCCACCCAAGGCCGAGGTGCAGACGGCCCTCGCCAATACGCAAGCCGCCGAGCAGCTCATTCAAGCCGTCACGCCGTCAGCAGCACCCGTGCGACCAGATACCCCCGACGGGCAGGCACAGAGGTCCGACCCGCTCGCCGACCTCCGCAGGCAGCTCGAGCAGGGGCAGGTGACCCCCAAAGACGCCACCCAGCAGGCCGCGACAGCGATCGAGCGTGCCGCGGACCGGCTCGATCAACGGGCCGCTGACTCTCAGGCAGCTCAGGACCTCCTCCGCGACCGGCTCGCTCAGGCGCAGAAGGCCAAGGAGGACGCCGCACAGAGCCAGCCTGAGAGCGACTTCGCCCGCGTGCTCAAAAGCGGCGACGTCGAGAAAGCCGCGGCCGAAGCTGAGCGCCTGGCGAACGCGGCGGAGAACCTCACGGCTCCTGAGCGAGCAAAGTTGGCTGAGGAGCTGAAGCAACTCGCGCGGTCGCTCGAGACCAAGCCGCAATCTTCAGAGCCCGCAGCACAGCCCAAAGACTCCATCCCGCCGCAGCCTCCGTCGGCGGACAAACCGGCGGCGCAACAGGACGCTTCAACACCAAAGCCGCCTTCTCCACAGGAGAAGGCCGAGCAGCAGGCCCGCGAGCTTGCCGACAAGCTTCAGAAGGCGGCGGATGAGCTCAAGCAGCCGCCACCCTCCAGCGCCGACAAGCAAAACAACGCGGCCACACCCCCGCCCGACCAGCAGTCATCGAACCAGCCCCAGCCGCAGCAGAAGCAGGGCGCTGATGCGCCAGACAAACCGAAGTCCAATCAGCAGAAGAATCAGCCGCAAGACAGCCAGCCGAGCAAGCCCCAGCCTCAGTCGTCAGACGCGAACCAGCAACCCCAGAAGCAACCCGGCTCGCAGGACCAGCAGAGCAAACAGAATCAGCAAGGCGAGCAGGATCAACAAGGTAACTCCAAGCAGGACGAGAAGCAGCCCAGCCAGCAACCCTCGCAGAACGCCGACCCCAGCCAGCCGCCCAAGCAAGGCGACAAGCAGCAGGGGGACCAGCAGCAGCAGTCGCAGCAGAACGGTGACAAGCAAGAGGGGGGCACGCAGCAATCCAAACCCGAGCAGAAGCAGCCCGGCGAGACCCCGCGCGATCAACAACCCGGCGCGCAGCCCCAGCCCTCGCAACAACCAAAGCCCGGAGAGGGCGAGAAGAAAGAGAACGGCCATCAGTCCAGCCAGCAGCAGAAGCCCGGCACCGACAAGCAGGGTGCAAATCAGCAGCAGAAAGACCCGCAGCAATCTCCATCGACTGAGCCCGCATCTCAGCCCGGTGCCGAAGCGCAGCGTCCCAACCCCAGCGACACCAAGCCCGGCACGCAGCAGCAACAGGGCAAGCCGCAACAGGCAGACGGGCAACGTCAGGCTCCCCAGCAGGGTGAGAAGCAGCAACCAGGTGCCGACCAGCGCGGCTCGGAAACACCCAAACCCAAGCCCGGAACTCAGCAGAACGGCGAGCAACTGAGCGAACAGCAGGCGCCCGAGGGGGGCGGCAAGCCCACAGATGCTTCGAAGCCCAAGGCGGGCGATGACAAAGACTCGTCCACACCTTCGCTCGATCAGCTCAAGGACAAGCTGAACGAACTCGCCAAGCAGGACCAGCAGTCGCAGCAGGACCGCCAGGATGCGCAGAAGCTCCGCGAGCAGGCGCAGAAAATGTGGGAGAACGCCACGCCACAGCAGCGCAAGCAGATGGAGCAGCTCGCCCGCGAGCTGGCGAAGAAGAACGCCGCGAAGCCCGGCCAGGGCGACCGCCCGCAGCAGGACCAGCAAGCCGGCGGTACGGCAGAACACCCCGATCAACCAGAGAAGCCCTCCAAGCCGGAAATGGCCGGCGGATCCGGCCAGACCGACTCGCCCAACTCGCGCGGCCCAGGCGACGGGCCGGCAGGCGCCAAGCCGCCGCTCCAGACCACCAACAACCAGCAGACAACCACCCACGACATCGACGCCCGTTCCCGCGGCGAAGACCAGGCCCCATCACGCGTCATCGCCGAGTGGCTGACCAGCAAGCCCGCGCCGCGCACCGGCACGCCCACGGCCGCTCCGGCCGACGTAGCTCGCGCGATCGAGCAGCAGCAGAAGAACGCCGAGCGCGCGCTCGAGCAGCGCACAGTTCCCGCGCGCCTCACGCCCCTCATCCGCCGCTACTTTGACCGCCTGCCACAGGCCATCGGCACGGAGGGAAATGCAGGGGGAAGCACCCAGCCATCCTCGACGCAGCCGCAGCCCTCGCCCCCCCTCGCACCGGTCCCAGCCAAGCCATGAGCCTTCGCATCGAAGACCCCACCTGGCTCTGGCTGATGCTCGCATCGTTGCCGCTCGCGCTGGTGGCCCTCTACGCGTTCACCGCGATGTCACAGCTGCGGCGGTGGTCGGCGATCCTCGCCCGCGTGCTGCTGCTCGCCGTGCTCATCGCCGCGCTCGCCGGCGCGTCGTCGGTCCGCCGCACCGACAAGGCCGCGCTCGTCGTTGCGATCGACAACTCCGGTTCCGTGCGTTCGTTCGTGCCCGATGTCGCACCCGATGCGCAGAAGTCCGGCGCATCGGCCAAGCCCGTGCTGCAGGCCGTCTCCGAACTGCTCGCCAAAGCCCGCGACAAGGGCATCGACGCTCTACGCCCCGACGACAGCGCAACGCTCTTCACCTTCGACGCCGCACCGCACGTGCTCGCCGCCACAGCGCCAGCCCGCACCGCGCGGCTTCAGACGGAAATCCCTCCCCCCGACGCCCGCACCCAAGGCTCAGACCTCGCCGCCGCGATCCGCTCAGCCGCCGCCGCGATCCCGCCCGACTCCACCGCCCGCATACTGCTCGTCTCAGACGGGATGACAAACCGGGTTTCCCGCTCAAACGGTGGGAAGACAGACGACCCATTCGCCGACGCCATCGACGCGGCACGTGCGGCCTTCAAAGCGAGCAAAACCCCGATCGACGTCCTTCCGCTCACGTTCGACCACCCGCGCGAGGTGATCGTCGAAACACTCGACGCCCCGACGCGCGTCTCGTCCGACCGCGCGCCCGTTCCGCTCACGCTGGTCATCACGTCCATCAACGCCGGTCCTGTCACTGGCACGCTCCGTCTCATGCAAGAGGGCCAGGCCGTCTCGCTCCCGCCCGAGGCCGCGACGGTCACGCTCCAGCCCGGCCGCAACGTCCTCACGCTCCGCGTCCCGCTCTCCGATGGACGCCTCCACCGCTTCGAAGCTTCCTTCGAGCCCTCCACGCCCGAAGCCGACACCGTGCAGGCCAACAACCGCGCGGTCGCCTTCACCACCAGCCCCGGTGTCGGGCGCGTGTTGCTGGTCGACGGAACCGGTGTGACCCCCTCGCCCGCCGCCCCCCTCGCGTCTGTCCTCACTACTGCGGGCATCCGCGCAACCGTCACGCCCGCCCTCGCGTTCGATTCTGCCGGCGACCTCCTCTCCCTCCAGGCCTACGACCTCATCGTGCTCGTCGACGTCCCCGCCGATGCGCTCTCCAGCGCCACCCAGCAGAACCTCGCGCGATACGTCTCCGACACCGGCGGCGGCCTGCTTATGGTCGGCGGTCCACCACCGACGGCCAACTCCTTCGGCGCCGGCGGCTGGAAGGGCACGCCGATCGAGCCGCTCCTCCCCGTCACGCTCGACCTGCCCGACCGGCTCATCATGCCCGCCACCGCGGTTGTCATCATCCTCGACTCGTCGGGCTCGATGAACGCTTCGGTGATGGGCTCGGCCGCCAGCCAACAGGAAATCGCCAACCGCGGCGCCGCAGCCGCACTTAAAGCCCTCGACAAGCAGGACCTCGTCGGCGTCATCGAGTTCAACTCCATGTCGTCGTGGGTCGTACCCCTCCGCGCCAACGACGAACCCGAAGACACCGCCAGGAAAATCATGCGCATCTCGCCGGGCGGCGGCACGAACCTCCCGCCCGCGCTCGAACTCGCGTACGAGGCCCTCCAGCCCGCCCGCGCCGCCGTCAAGCACGTCATCGTCCTCTCCGACGGCCAGTCGCAGGGCCGCGGCAAACTCGCCGCGATCGAGAAGAAGTTCCGCGATGCGCCGGGCGGGCCGATCAAGATCAGCTCGATCGCCGTCGGTGACGACGCCGACAGCAACAGCCTCAGGTCGCTGGCGGTCGGCGCGGGTGGTGAGTTCTTCAAGGTCATCGACCCCAACACGCTGCCGCGCATCTTTGTGAAGGCGGTGCGCGTGATCCGCACGCCGCTCATTCGTGAAGAGCCGTTCGTGCCCGCTATCACAACATCGGGCTCGCCTGCTACTACCGGCGTCACCGCTCTCCCGAAGTTGGGCGGGGTGATTCTCACTCAGCCGCGACTTGACGAGCAGAAGAAAAATGTGCAAGGCGTGACGTACGCGCTGCTCACGCCCCAAGGTGAACCGTTGCTGGCGCACTGGCGCGTTGGGCTTGGTCAGGTCGGTGCGTTCACGTCGTCTCCGGCTGGTTCAGGCTGGGCCGCGGAGTGGGCTACGCCTGCAGCACGCGCGCTGTGGTCGCAGCTTGCCCGCGCGCTCTCGCGCGGCAGCGGGGGTGACGCCGCCGACCAGCCCGACCTGGTGGCGAGCTTGGACGGTGGGGGCGACATGGTTCGTGTGCGGGTCGATGTTCCCGGCGCGGGTGCTGTCCGCAACGGTCCACCGCCCCGTGTCACGCTCTACACGCCCGCCGGCGATCGGCGCGACCTCACACCCTCGCTCACCGCGCCGGGCGTGTACGAAGCAAGCTCGCCCACTGCCCTTTCTGACGCGGGTTCCGGCGAGGCCTCAGAGGGCGTCTATGTCGTCACCGTCTCACCCGGCACGCCCGGGGCCACACCGGTGATCGGCGGCGTCGTCAAGCCCAACCCCGCCGCGGCCGAGTATCACGTGCCCGAGACATCGGCCGCGGGCACGCAACTGCTCCGGCAGATCGCCACGGAGACCGGCGGCCGCGTCTTTACGCTCAACGACCTTGCGGCGATGGACGCCAAGACCCTCTTTAACCGCGACAAAGTGGAGCCGCGCGAGTCGCGATCCCCGCTCTGGCCCACGCTGGTATTGATCGCCGGGGGTGTGCTCCTGCTCGATATCGCCACACGCCGTATCGCATGGGACCGTTGGGGACCGGCGGATGTCGACGGCAAAGCAAAAGCAAAGAGGCCGAGCGGCGCAAAGACCTTCACGGTGCCAACGACAACTGAGTCGTCGGAATCCGATTCCCCGCTGGCCGCGGCCAAACGCCGCGCCCGCCGGCAGATGGACCGGTAGTACAGAACGCAAAGAAAACCTCGGATCGACACAGACACGACAGATCAGAAACTCAGTCTCTGATCCGTGTCGCTCCGCGTTCATCCGAGGCCAGTCTTCTCTGTTTCTCTGTGGTTAACCCTGCTTCGGAGTAGTGGCGGCCGCAGGATCCCACGTGCTCTTCACGTGCAGGTCGGCGAGTTGCTTGTCGGGCACGGTGCTCGGGGCGCGGGTCATCAGGTCCTGGCCGATCTGCGTCTTGGGGAACGCGATCACATCGCGGATGTTCTCCGTGCCGCAGATGTGCATGATCAGCCGGTCGAACCCGAACGCGATGCCCGCGTGCGGCGGCGCGCCGTACGACAGGGCTTCGAGCAGGAAGCTGAACTTCTCCTTCGCCTGCTCGGGCGTGAGGCCGAGCAGCTTGAAGACCTTGCTCTGCACGTCCTTGTCGTGGATGCGGACGCTGCCGCCTGCGATCTCGCTGCCGTTGAGCACGATGTCGTACCCGGCCGAGACGATCGACTCGATCGCCACCTCGTCCTCGTCGCCCGCGTTTACGAACAGGTCGCGCTGGTCGTCGCGCGGCGCGGTGAACGGGTGGTGCATCGCCACCCACTTGCCCGTCTCTTTGTTCTTCTCGAACATGGGAAAGTCAACGACCCACAGGAAGTTCCACGGCCCGCCCTCGGCGCCGTTCTTGGGAACCACGCCCATGTCGCGGGCCACCTGCTGGCGCAGCTCGCCTGCGGCCTTGGTCGCCACGGCGTATGTGTCGGCGAAGAACAGGATCGTGTCGCCGATCTGGCCGCCGCTGGCCGCCATGAAGTCGGCCTTCACCGGCTCGAGGAACTTGGCGATGCCGGTGTCAAGCTTCGGCTGGCCGTCCTCGCCCTTGATGATCTTCACTACGGCGACGCCGCCGGCGCCGAAGCGTTTGACGAACTCGGTGTAGCCGTCGGTGATCTTGCGCGTCAACTTCTCCGCGCCGCCGGGGACGCGGAGCATCTTCACGACGCCCTTCTTGCTGTTGAAGGCGGGGCGGTCGGCGCCCTTGGCTAGAGCATCTTTGAAGACCTTGAAGTCGGTCTTCGCCGCGAACGCGCTGATGTCCTTGATCTTCAAGTCGTACCGCGTGTCGGGACGGTCGATGCCGTAGTCCTCCATCGCGTCGCGGTAGTTCATCCGCTGGATGGTCGGCACGTCGTACCCCAGCATCTGCTTCCAGAAGTACTTGATGAACCCCTCCATCGTCTCCATGATGTGCTCACGGCGGACGAAGCTCATCTCAAGGTCGATCTGCGTGAATTCCGGCTGGCGGTCGGCACGCGGGTCCTCGTCGCGGAAGCAGCGGCAGATCTGCATGTACCGGTCGGCGCCGCTCACCATCAGGATCTGCTTGAACAGCTGCGGGCTCTGCGGTAGGGCGTAGAACGTGCCAGGCACGTTGCGCACGGGCACGATGAACTCACGCGCGCCCTCGGGCGTGCTCTTATAGAGCACCGGCGTCTCGACCTCGAGGAACCCGTTGCCGTGGAAGTAGTCGCGGGCGACCTTCAGCGCTCTGCTGCGCATGCCCAGCACGTGCTGCATCTTCGGGCGGTGCAGGTCGATGTACCGATACTTCAGGCGAAGGTCCTCGTTGGGGAGCGCCAGCATGTCGTCGGGCAGGAAGGGCGGGTTCTCCGTCTTGTTCAGCACGTCGAGCTGCGTGACGACGACCTCGACCTTGCCGGTCACCAGCTTGGGGTTCTCGCCGCCGATGCGCACGCGCACCTTCCCCTTCACCGCGATGCAGTCCTCGTTGCGAAGCTTGTCGGCCACGTCCTGGATCGCCGCGGCGGACGCGCCGTCCTCGCGGTCGAAGACCAACTGCGTGATGCCGTAACGGTCGCGCAGATCGATGAAGATCAGGCCGCCGTGGTCGCGGTAGGAGTTGACCCACCCGTTGAGTACGGCTTCCTGGCCGACGTGCGATTCGCGGAGTTCACCACAGTTGACGGTGCGACGGAGCATGAGGCTGCTGGCCCTTCCTTGGTTCCCCAGCCGGGTGCGGCCGGGCGGTATCCCCTCAAGCATGGTCTGAGGGGTTTGCCTGATAGCCGGCAGGATTTCTTCACCCGCCGGGCAAAACGGCCCGACTTTAGGCGGTCGCGAGGGCCAGACCGCCACCTTTCCCCCTATCCGGGAGATTGGCGGAGCATCCGCTCGCCCAAAGCCTTCGAATCGCCGTGTGAGCGCGGCCTCATTCCGCCCTGATTTTCCGCTCCCCCTTTTCTCCAAGCAGCATCCCGCGATAATTCGCCTTCCCAAACAAGGCAAGGGACCCGACGAGGAAGACACCCAAATGAAGACCCGCACCAACCCCTCCATCCACGACGGCTTTGCGCTTGAGCAGCTCGAGTCGCGCGAGATGCTGACGATCGTCGTGAACAACCCGTTCAGCGACGTGACGGTCAACCGCGGGTCGACCGCGTCGCTTGTCAGCCTGAGCAACCACTTCCTCGACGACTGGGTCACCTCCGTCGTCCGCTTTGCGACCAACTCCGGCAACCTCGACATCGCCCTCTTCGGCGGCGTCGCGGCCAACACGGTGGCGAACTTCCTGAACTACGTCAACACAGGCGCGTACAACAACACGATCTTCCACCGCGAGCAGGAACTGCTCGCCAACGGCATCGGCATCCTGCAGGGCGGCGGCTTCTCCGTTCCTCAGAACGACTACGCCGCTCCGTTCCCAGCCGAAGCCGACCAGTCCCCCCAGCCCATCGCGACCAACGCGGCGATCAACCTCGAGCACCCCACCGGCAACATCCGCGGCTCGATCGCGATGGCCCGCACCAACCAGATCAACACCGCCACCAGCCAGTTCTTCTTCAACACCGTCAACAACACCTCCATTCTGGACGACCCGACGCCGAACACTCCTGACGCCGGTTACTCGGTCTTCGGGCAGTTGACCACCGCCAGCTTGGCCATCCTGGATGCGCTGACCGCGTACCAGAACTCTGACATGGGCCCCGACTTCAACACGGGCTCGGGCGGCAACGGCGGCTCGTTCGCCAACCTGCCTTTGCGGAAGGCTCCCACGCAGCACCAGGACGGGCTCTACGTCGACCCGCCGATCGCCCGCAGCGACTTCCTGCAGATCACCTCGGCGAGCGTCCTGTCCAACACGAACATCGACGCTGTCCCCAACGGCATCTACCGCTCGATTGAGGTGGTCAGCAGCGACAACAGCATCGCCACCGCGTCAGTCGTCGGCGGAAACCTTGTCATCACTCCCAGCACGACCAACGTTGGAACGGCGATGATCACGGTTCGCATCACCGGCCTTGACGGAACGCTCGTCACCTCCGCGTTCGACTACACCGTTCAGAACGCCGTGCCCACCGCCGGCGGCATGCAGGGTCAGTCCAACGTGGCAGTCGGCGGCTCGATGCTTCTGAGCACGTACGGCGTGCGCGACCCCGACTCCACCAGCCCCGTTTCTTCGGTGGCGTTCTACCACGACACCAACGGCAACGGCACGCTCGATGACGCCGACACGCTCATGGCGACCGATACGTCCGCCACTGGCGGCTGGAACGCCCGCGTCGACACTACCGGCCTTTCGGCCGGCGCCAACCGCTTCTTCGCCGTCACCACCGACGTCGATGGCGGTACCACGACGGTCAGCCGCGTGATCACCCTGCGTCCCGCTGTCCCCGGCTCGGGTGTCACGCCGGGCACCGTTACGGTGGGTTCGGGTGTAGATGTCAACCTCGGCTTCGACGGCGACCTTCCCAACGCCTCGGGTCTTCGCCGGATCGCGATGTTCATCGACACCGACGGCGACGGCCAGCTCAACGCGGCGACCGACCGTCTCCTCGGGTATGCCACCTACAGCAATGGCTCTTGGGCATACACCGTCGGCAGCAGCAACCTCGCCGCCGGCACCAACACGGTCTTCGCCCGCGTCACAGACAACTACGGCAACCTCGGCGGAATCAGCAGCAGCGTGATCACCGTCGCCGACTGAGCGACGCCGTGTGAGTTGATTTTCATCGTCCCCAATCGGGCCGAACAGAGCAATTCTGTTCGGCCCGTTTTCTCGTTCGACTACCATCTGACCGATACTCGTGCATAATTTGACGTCGGACCGTTCGGTCCGCACCGACTTGCCGGCCCGCACCCCGGGCGTTAAGGAACCACGATGCTCTTCTCACGCACCAGCCGCAGCCGTACCCGCGCCGCCTCCGACAAGTTCGACCATCAGTCGATGTTCGAGCAACTCGAGAAGCGCGAGCTGCTCACGGTCGACACGGTGAACGAGCTCACCAACATCAGCACGTCGTCGATGGGTTCGAACTACTCCGTCAGCCTGCTGGGGCGGTATACCGACTCCTTCGCCTCGGGCTTGCAGATCGTCCGCATCGCCACCACCGCGGGCAATATCGACATCGCGCTCCGTTCCGACTGGGCGCCCAACCTCGTCACCAACTTCCTCCAGTACGTCAATGAGGGCTTCTACGCCAACTCCATCTTTCAGTTCTCCCAGCGCCCCACGGCTGACGCCAACTTCGGCTTGATCGAGGCGGGCGGCTATCGCCCGCCGACCACCGAATACAGCGGTTCTGTCAATGCGACCAACCAGCCGCAGATGATCCCTACGGGCGAACGTCACACTGCCGTGGCGCTGGAGCACCCCACCGGAAATACCGCGTGGACGGTCGCGCTCTATCACACGGCCTCGGCCACCACAGGCACCAGTGAGTTCCTGATCCATACGCTGGACAACTCGGCGCTCTTTGACGCGGGCGACGGCTTCGCGGGCTACGGCACCTTCGGTATTGTGCTTCCGCTCACCCGGTCGACCGTCACCACCATTAACAATTACACCTATTACAACGCCGCATCGGCGTTCCCCCTTCCCCCGGACGAGCACGGTATCGTCCGCCCCAACCCCGATCTCGCCAACTTGCCGCTCGTCCGGCCCGTGCCCCTCTCACTCCCCATCACGCCCAGCGACTACATCAGCATCACGGGCGCGGAGCTCTTGGCTGACAACACCGGCGTCGAGACCGTCGGCTGGGCGGCTTCGATCACCAGCGGCGCCAACATCGGCACCGTCTCGGTCGTCAACGGCAACCTCGTCATCACGCCCACCGCCGCCCACAACCGTGGCACGATGACCATCAATATGCACGTCACGAGCATCGACGGCACCTCGTCGACCGACGACTCGTTCACGTTCACGATCGACAACTACGCCCCGCTGATCGGTGGCATCCAAGGTCAGGCAAACGTCGCCGTCGGCCAGAGCATGCTCGTGAGCGCCTACGGCGTCAGCGATCCCGACGCCCTCACCGGCGGCGGCATCGCCGCTAGCGGCGTCGAGTTCTGGTACGACGCCAACGACGACGGCGAGCTGAACGTTGACGACGATATCCTGGTCGGCTCCGACACTTCCGCCGCCGGTGGTTGGAATACCCGCATCGACACCAGCGCGATGCAGGCCGGCGCCAACCGCGTTTTCGCCCGCGTGACCGACACTGACGGCGAGGTCGCGACCACCAGCCGCGTCTTTACGCTCCTGCGCCGCCGTCCCGTCCGGCGGCGTCACTCCCGAAACCGTCACCGTCGATCACGGCCAGAACGTCAACCTGGGCTTCGATCCGGACCTGCCCAACGCCTCGGGCATCCGCAGTGTCTCGCTGTACATCGACACCAACGGAGACGGCCAGTTCAACTCTGCGACCGACCGCCTGATTGGCCGCGCCAGTTACACCAACGGCGCTTGGGCCTACACCGTGGCCGGCACCAACCTGTCGCTGGGCACCAACACCATCTTCGCCCGCGTCACCGACAATTATGGCAATCTCGGCGCCATCACCAGCAGCGTGATCACCGTCGAGGGTTGAGCCGCGGCATCAACCAGAGCAAGGATTGAGCGAGGCCCGGGCGCGAACCCGGGCCTTTTTCACTCTCGCGGGGCTGGTTGCTGTGTTCCACGCGGCTCCTTATCCTGTCTTATGCCCACGATCACTCCCGCCGCTCGCCTTCGTGCCCTCTTGGACCAGGGCGGCCTGGCGATGCCCGGTTCGTTTAACGGTCTCTGTGCCCGCGCTGTGGCCCAGGCCGGTTTCCAGGCGACGTACGTCTCCGGTGCCGCCACGAGCGTTTGTGCTGGCGTCCCCGACGTCGGCCTGCTCACGCTCGAGCACTTCTGCCGCGTCATTCGCGAGGTCTACGACTCTTCCAGCCTGCCGCTTATTGCTGACGCCGACACTGGCTTCGGCGAAGCCGAAATGGTCCGCCGCACCGTCATTGAGTACGCCCGCGCGGCGCAGCGGGCCTTCACCTTGAAGACCAGCAGTTCCCCAAGCGCTGCGGCCACCTCGACGGCAAAGCCCTCGTTCCTGTCGACCACATGGTGGAGAAGGTACAGTGGGCCGAGCGAGCCGCTGCTGAGGTGGGGGGGGCCAATGCGGCCGACCGTCCCGTGATCTGCGCCCGCACCGACGCGCGTGGTGTCGAGGGCTTCGATGCATCCGTCAAACGCGCGGTCGCATATGTGCAGGCCGGCGCCGACATGATCTTCCCCGAGGGCCTCACAAGCGAAGCGGAGTTCCTCGACTTCGCCCAGTGTTTCCGATCGATTCTCGGCCTGCCTTCTTCCGGCACGTCCGCTCCGTACCTGCTCGCCAACATGACCGAGTTCGGCAAGACGCCGATCATCCCACTCGCGCGGTTCCAGGAGATGGGGTACTCCTGCGTCATTTACCCAGTCAGCCTGCTCCGCGTCGCCATGGGTGCGGTGACTGAGGCGCTCCAGCAGCTCAAGGCTACCGGCAGCGTCGAGCCGTTCCTCGGCCGCATGCAGACCCGCCAGCAGCTTTACTCGCTCATCGAGTACACCCCCGGCAAGCCGTGGGAGTTCCCGGCCCGCTGATCGATTGAGCCCCCATTTCCGCGAACTTCTGGTAACCTCCACTCGTCCAAGGAGGGTCCCATGACTACGCGCACGGTCGAGCCTCCCCTCGCGACGAACGTCGATCCCACGCCGGCCCTTCAGCCGCCCGCGTCCGGTCCGAAACGCCGACGCCTCCGCGTCGGACGCATCATCGCCTGTGGCCTGCTCGGTGCCCTCACGACCCTCGGCCTCTCCATCGCGAGCGCCGTGCTGCTGCCGTTCATGCGTCCCAATCCGTTGGGATCGTCGCTCCAGTCAGGCACGATCATGATTCAGGGCGCATACCCGACCCTCGCCACCGCGACCACCTTCGGCGAGCGCGTGCAGTACTGGATGGCCGCCCGCGAGACCATCGAGGTCGCCGTTTTCGGCGATCACCTCGCTCCTTGGCATCTGCGCATTTCATCTCCTTTCGCGTCGCGCCTCGTCTGGTTTGAAAAGGGACGCGTCTACAACAAGAGCGGTGGAAAGGCTCCGGCGTCCGCTTCGTCAGCCGCGGTGTCCTGCTGGTCGTTCGCCACGTCGTGCTGGAGTGCAACCGGGAGCAAGCTCACCGGGCCGCTGCCCGAGCCGTCCGAACTCACCCGGAGCAACAAGAGCGGGCACACCTGGGCGACCGCCATCGAAGAACGCGGCTGGCCCTTCCGCGCCTTCACCTGCCGCATCAGCGCCCCGATGGACGACCCAACCGCCCCGACGTACGTGGTGGAGGACGGCATCTGGGCCGACCGTACCGATCCCGCGGCCATGAGTGCGAGAGGGGGCGAACCCATCCAGTCCGTCCGCGCGGTGCCGACGCGCCCGCTCTGGCCCGGCTTGGCCGCCGACACACTGATCTGGGGTGCCCTGTTCTACGCCCTCTCCTTCATGCCCGGAGCGATCGTCCGTGCCCTTCGCGGTAAACGCAACGGTTGCCCGGTCTGCGGCTACAACCTCAAAGGCCAGCCTGTTCCGGGCTGTCCCGAGTGCGGCTGGAACCGCTCCCTGGCCAAGCCTGCTGACCGAGCGGAAGATGCCCCCATCGCTGACACGCCCCCCTCGGACCGAGAACCGTCCTAACGGCAGCCATTTGGCACTTTGACCATTTGCCATTTGGCCCTTTCGGGGCAGCGGTCTATAGTCGCCCCCATGCCGCAGGCCCCTTCGGGTCCGCGGCGACAATCCGGGCGATTAGCGCAGTTGGCTAGCGCGCTTCCTTGACATGGAAGAGGTCACTGGTTCGAGTCCAGTATCGCTCATTCAAATACACAAACGGCCCGGCAATCGCCGGGCCGTTTTCCTTTCGGTTCCGGGTGATTGGGCAGCCGTTCGGGAAAGCAAAACAGCATGCCTACTCCCTTCGCGAGAAGGACTCTGCGAGTGCTACGGGCACCCTGCAAAGAACTGGTTGATGAAGGCGATGAAGTCGTTGTTGTCGAACCGCCCGTCGGCTCCCGGGAAACCGCCGGTTGCGCCGCGGTCGGCGCGGGTCGCTGCCGAAGAACCAGCTGATGAACACGATGAAGTCGTTGTTGTTCAGGTTGCCGTCGGCGCCGGGGAAGCCGCCCGGCCCGCCGATGTCGGCGGCGCAGACTGGCGTGAGATCGACGGCGAGCGACGCCATCTCGATCGGTGCGCCGCGTCCTGTGGTAGACCAGAGGTTGTAGAGCAATTGGCCTGAGTTGTCGGTGTGGTTGGCGTCGCGCAGGTGCTCGATGTATTCACGCGGCGTGTTCTGGTAGTACACGTGCAGCTCGGCTCGCGCTGCCGCCGCGGGCAGCTCGTACGGCACATCCGCCCAGTACTGCCCGTCGGCGTACACCGCGCCGACCGCGGGCGCACCTTCGGCGGCGTACGCAGCGTTGTTGAAGCCGCGCGGCGGGATGCGGTTATCTTTCACGATCGTGTTCGCCAGCGACATGTGGGCCGTCGGGCCGGGTGGGATGCCCGTCACGCCTGAGGCGTACTGGTCGAGTCCCACGTGCATCCCGAAGACGGTCGTGCTTTCTTCGTCGAGCGTTGCGGTCATGCCGTCGTATGCGCCGCGTTCGCCGACGAGTGAGCCGCGCGTATCGAAAAAACGCGCATTCACCCATACCCGCCGGCCCTCGATGTGGCCCGTCGGCAACTTGTGCCCCGACTCATTGGTTACGCGGACGACGAGCGACGAGCCGTTCTGCGTCGCAGAGAGCACCGCCGCACGCCGCAGCATGTCCACAGCCTTCGTCCGGCCGCGCGAGATCGCCGCCTGGTCGACTGCGGGATCGCCGGCTGTAAAGGCCGCGATAACGTCCAGCACTTGTGCCGCAGCGCCTGCGAAGTCGTGCCGCGCCATGTCAGCCCGATCAGGGCCGACGATGCAGTTCTTGCCGCTGCCGCGAGGCATGTGACAGTCCTGGCATGACGAGACGACCGTCGCGCCCGAGCCGCCGAACTTGCCCCCCATGTCCACACCGCCGTTGTTGAACGCGCTGAGACGCCACTCGGTGTACGTCCGTTCGAGCGGGAACTGATGGCGCGGGTCGACGTCGGCCGGCGCTGTGTTCAGCGCGTTGTAGACGTACGTGCCATCGGCTTGCCGCACGCTCGCGACGTTCCCCACGTCGTGGCACGTGCCGCACATGTTGCCGCTGCGGAAGAAGGCGCTCTGCACCGCCGTGTGAAGCGGGCTCCCTTCAGGCCGTGGGCCGCGACGCACTCCCTGGGGGTCGATCACGAACATGGCGTTGCCATACGCCTGCGGTGCGAGCGGGCCCAGCGCTGCCAGGATCGCGTTATCCGCCGCCGTCCGCTGTCCCACCGGCTGCAGCGGGTCGACCATCGAGTGGCACAGGTGGCACGACACGCCGTCTTTGTCGTACGCGGTCATCGACGAGCCCGACGGGTTCGTCACGTGTCCCGAGACCTGCGACGCCGGCATGTGGCACCGCAGGCAGTATGTGCCGACGTTCGCAACATCCTGGTTCGCCAGCGACATCTGCGCGAAGAAGAGCGGGTCGCGTCCCGCCTGGCCCATCAAACTGCCAGACCACGTGGAGTATGGGTCGTTGGTGTTGATCCCCCCGTGACACGCGCGGCAGTTGCTTGAGTCCATGATCACCGAGGTGGAGACCGTTCCCGGCTGCGTCCCGGGCAGAACGAAGTCCGCCTGCGTCATCGGGATGGGTTCTGCATATGCGGACCCGACCAAGGCACCAACGGCTGCGAGTACGGCTGCACATTTCATCGGCTGCTCCCCTTGCACAGATCGTCGGCCAATTCTATATTTAAATATCTGAATATACCAATTCGGGTTCCAGTTTCTTCCGCTGCTTCGTGCTGATCTGCCTCCAGGGGGCACGCGCCTGCCCTTGATGGGGGAAGGGAAAGAACCGGGAGCAGGAGCCGGGGGTGGGGGGAGGGGGCAAGGCAGCGAGGTGCCATATGACGACCACGCAACATCTCAAAGTCATTCAGCCGACTCCGCCGCACGGCCGGATCCGCCGGTGGCGTGCCGCGTCGCTCATTGCGGTCCACCTGCTCATTGCCGGTCACCTCGTTCACTACGCGATTCGCGGACGTTCGCTCTCCCCCGCCGTGATGTCTGAGACCATGCGCACGCTCGAGCTCGGTCAGGTGACCTGCGGCGTGCTGATGTTCGCCCTTGCCGTGGGGACGTCGTTGCTGTTTGGCCGCTTCTTCTGCGGCTGGGCGTGTCACATGGGGGCGCTGCAGGACGCGGCCGGCTGGGTGTTGAAGCGATTCAACCTCAAGCCGCAGCCGATCCGTTCGCGATGGCTCTCGTGGGCGCCGTACGCCGTGGCGTTCTACCTCTTTCTATGGCCCACGCTCAAGCGAGAACTGATGATCCCCGGGGCCACGCGTTGGTGGCCGGCGTTTGCGACGTGGCTGGGTCCAGTCGCACCGCGTCCCGATGGTTTCACCGACCGCTTGATGACCGATGACTTCTGGGCCGGGCTCCCACGCTGGCAGGTGGCCGTGCCGTTCCTGCTGATCTGCGGCGTCGCGTCGGTGCTGATGCTCGGGACACGTGCCGTCTGCCGCTACGTCTGCCCATACGGCGGGCTGATCGAGCCCGCCTCGACGCTCGCGCCTGTGGCCGTCACCGTCGACCCGTCCCTCTGCGACTCCTGCGGGCTATGCACCAAGGCGTGCGACGTGGGCGTCCGCGTGATGGAGGAGACCGCGGCAACCGGCCGCGTGGTGAGCAGCCGCTGCGTGCGGTCGCTCGATTGCATCGCTGTCTGCCCGCACGGAGGCGCTCTCGCTCAAGCCGGCACGCCCGGCGATCTCGATCCGGCTGCCGCAGAAGGCCCGCCCGATCTACTCGTTGACGGTCGGCGAAGAACTCCTCGTCACCGCCGCGGCCATTGCGTGCTTCGTCGTATTCCGCGGGGCGTACGACTCAGTGCCGTTGCTCATGGCAGTTGGTTTCAGCGTGTGCCTGGCCGGCCTCACACTCTGGACGGCCCGCTTGCTCGTAAAGCCTGCGGTCTCGATCCTCTCGCGAACAGTGAAAGCTCGCGGCCGTCTTTCAGTTGGCGGGTGGACCGTGCTCGCCGCCGCCACGGCAGCATTGCTGCTGTCTGTACATACTGCGGCGGTCCGACTCATGTTGCTGCACGCCGAATCGCTCGACGACGCAGTCCGTGTCAGTGCCGCCGACGCGTTCGCCCACAAGGTGCCGCCCGACCAGCTCCAGGCCGCGCAGAAGGCGCTCAATGCCTACAGCGCGGCCATGGCCGTGACCAGCGGCGGGATCGGCCTGCTCGACACGCCCGCGGCACAACTGCGAATGGCCTGGCTTGCCGTGGTGTGCGGTGATCTCCGCCGCGCCGAAAAGCTCATGACGGCCGTGATCGAGCGCGAAGGCCCGACCGACGGCGCCCTGCTGCAGCGGGCACGCATCACACTCGCCGCCGGCGACCGCACGCGAGCCGTCAACGACCTCACTGCCGCCGTAAAGGCCAAACCCGCATTGCTCCAAGCGGCCTCCGGCGCCTGCTCAATGCTGCTCGAAGAACGCCGCGTAACCGAGGCGACCGACCTGCTCACGCGCTGCCGCGATGCCCGCCCATGGGACCCGCAAGCCCACGCCAGCCTGGCGGAACTGCAACTGGCAGTGGGGGATACCGCCGCTGCCCTTGATGACTATCGCAAAGCCGCCGTTCTCGCGCACGTGACTCCCGAGATCCAAGCACGTTACCTCGTGCTCGAGCTCCTCGCCGGCGATCGTGTGCGGGTCGAGTCCACTCTCAACCAGTGGTCCCGAGCCGATCGTGACGCAACCCGCTCAGTGGCCGGTCGCGCCGCCGACCAACTCCGCCAATTCGGCCGCGACGACGCCGCGGACCGGCTGCTCGCGATCACCCCGCGGTAGCGCTTGCATTCCCGCGGCCAAGGACGTTCAATTACCCCGAGGCCCCACCCTATGTTCTCCAGCACCGCCGAGTACGCCCTTCGCGCCGCCGTCCACCTTGCTGGGCGGGCACCAAACGCCTGCACCAGCGAGCAGATCGCCGAGGCGACGAAGGTCCCCGCCGGCTACCTCGTCAAAGTCCTCCAGGACCTCGCTCGCGCCGGCCTGGTGAAGTCCCAGCGCGGCCCGAGCGGCGGTTTCACGCTCCTCCGTCCGCCAGAGCAGATTACTGCTCTCGAAGTCGTCAACGCGGTCGATCCGATCCACCGGATCACTGCCTGCCCGCTCGGGCTTCCTTCGCACGCCAAGCAGCTCTGCCCCATGCACCGCCGCCTCGACGAGGCAATCGCCCTCGTTGAAACGGCGCTGGGCAACTCCACGCTCGTAGAGATGACCGAGCCTCCTCCCACGCGTGGTCAGTCGGTCTTCCCCATGGTGAACGGCAAGCCGCTCACCGAAAAGCGTCCGGCAAGCAAACGCAAGTGAGTCTTTGGGCATTTGGGTGCCACGTTGGACCGCATGCGTCAATGACGCCGCCTTGAGTCAGAGCCCGACGCGTCAGCGAGGGAGGCCGACGAGGCTCGGCGAGTCGGTCGTTGGACTCAGAAAACGCGATACTCGCAAAGCCTCGTACCGCCTCCCTCGCTGACGCGTCGGGCTCTGACGAGACAGGCGTACGCAAAGGGTCTAGAGCGGTCCACCCATACGGATCGACCCGCCCGCGACGACCAGCCCGATCGCAAGCGCCGTCGTAATCCACGCATGCACCGCGAATCGCCGCAGACCTTCGGGCCCGCTGGCGAGCTTTGGCACCACCTTGTGGTACGCGTATCCGCCCACCAGCAACGTCGCGACCACAAGTCCGAGCTTGATGAACACTCTGTGTGTTGAGGGCGTGGGCTCGCTGAACACGTGCTTCCAACCGCCGAGCCATCGATCGGCAAGCCAGATACCGGTGACAAGCTGCGCCACCATAGCGCTCAGCCCCACACGCCCGTACGCACGCTCAAACGCCGCTACCGGCCCTGCATCACCGGCACGCAGCGCCCGCGGCAGTACCCCAAGCACCAGCACAAGGTGCCCGCCGACCCACACCGACGCGCCAAGCAGATGGACAATCACGAGCAACTGATACAGCACACACGACTCCTTCGCCCTCCTCCGCGCGATTGCAGGCGAAGAGGAGGGGCATGCTCACGCCAATCGTTTCAGGTCGGCCGCCTGTTGCACCGTGGAAAGAGCACGTTGTTCTCCTTGTGCACGTGCCGGTGCGTGTCGGCTTCCAACCGCGCCGGCGCAGCTGTAAGCCCCTACCAGGCTCAGGCATGCCCCCTCCGGCGCCGTGAACCCGTTGGTCAGCTCGCGCATGCGGGCAAGAGCCTTGCCCGCGTCTTCGTGATCGTGCTCCATGCACTCAATCGGCGCCTTGAGCGAAGGGCCGCCGCCGCGTTCCTCCATTTCGCAGATCGCAGGGAAGAGCACTTTCTCCTCCTTGGCCATGTGCTCGAACATGTCTGCTGCGAACATCTCGAAGACCGACGACAGCTCGGCCAGCTCGGGGTGCGTCCCCCCGTGCCGGTCAGCCACTTTCCGCAAGAGCAGCAGCAGCGAAGGCAACTCGCGCTTGAGATACTCGTGGTGCGTCTCCTGAATGTGCGCCACAAGCTCCGCGGCCGTCGCGTCGGCCCATGTCCGCTCCGGGCCGGGGCCGATCCCGGCGAGTTCCTCAAGCATCCGCTCCAGACGCACGCCGGCCTTCGCGCACGCCTCGGCGAGCGGCCGCTTGCCGCCGCAGCAGAAGTCGATGCCGAAGCGGCCGAACAGCGTCGCTGCTCCGGGCTGGTGCGTCACGATTTCGCCGACGGGGGTGGTGGCAACCGCGTTCATGGTGAGTTCTCCAAGGCGCCGGCCCCTCGCCCAAGGCCCCAAACGGGTCGTGCCGCGGGTTCTACGGACAGCGCTCAACACCCTAGATTGGATAAATCAGGATATCAAGATCCAGAAAAAGAAAATATGCCCTCAACCCTTGACGAAGAACAAGACGATATCTATACCTGTATATACAGATTGCAGACCTGGGAGTCGAACATGTCCACCCTGCACCTGCCTTCGGTCGCCTCTGCCAAGCCTTCTGACGCCGTGCCCCACGCCGCTCCTGTTCAGGTGGCGGCTGATAAAGGCCACCCCGCCGCCGTCGCGATCGCCGTCGCCGTGATCGCGACCGCAGCCGCCCTCTACATCACCGCCGCCTTCGGAGGCGTCGCCGTCTCCCGTTGGTGGTCTCCACAGCCCGAACTGGCGATCCATCCCAAACTCGGCGCAAGGCGCCCCTCGCCGCCCTCGACAAAGCCGCCGCCAACAAGGGCTACGCCATCTTCGAGCGGACCTGCGCCACCTGCCACGGCTCATCCGGCGGCGGCAAGCCCAACCTCGGCAAGGACCTGATTCGCTCCGACTTCGTCGAGCGCTCCGCCGACGATGCGCTCGCCGCGTTCATCATCAAAGGCCGCGACGCCGCCGACCCCGCCAACACCTCCAAGGTCGCCATGCCTCCCAAGGGCGGCAACGAGGCGCTGACCGGCGACGACATCGCCAGCGTCGTCGTCTACCTCCGCGGCATCCAGGATGGACGCCGGCTACCGAAGCTCGATCCGCTCCCCCCCGCCGCGCCGCCCGCGCCGCCGTCGCAGGCCGACAAGGCCGCGGCCCTCGCCGCCGCCGGCGGAGACGCCGACCTTGCCGAGGTCATCGCCAGCGGCACCAAGATCTATGCCGCAACATGCGCCGCCTGCCACGGTGGTAACGGCCGCGGCATCAAGGGCCTCGGCAAAGACCTTGTCGAGAGCAAGTTCGTCCACGACACCAAGGACGACGACCTCCTCGCGTTCGTGAAAAAGGGACGCGGCCCGACCGACCCCGGCAACACCACCGGCGTGGCCATGCCCCCCAAGGGCGGCAACCCCGCCATGTCCGACGACGACATCCTCGACGTCATCGCCTACCTCCGCACCCTCCAGCCCAAAGCAGGCGCCGCGGCCGCGCCCCAGAAGTAACGCACCCGATTCGCCACGACGCGGGCGACCGCCCCGCGCCGCAACTGGAGAACACGATGAACCGTTCCGCGCTCCGCCCGATCCTCATCGCCCTGCTCTGCGGCACCGCCTTCAGCGCCGTCGCCGAGAACGCCTCCGCCCAGGAGAACCGCCGTCGTCGCAAGACCGACGAGGCCAAGCCCGTCGAACTCACGCCCGACCAAGCGTCGCAGCTGAGCAAGATCGCCACCGAGCGCAAGCTCACCGTCGACGATCTTCTCGCCGCCTCCAAGACCTACACCCCCAGCGGTCGGCAGGACGACTACGTGCTCTTTTCCTCCGGCGGTCAGAGCGGGCAGGTCTTCGCCTTCGGCGTGCCGTCGATGCGTCTGCTCCGCTCGATCGCCGTCTTCACGCCCGAGTCGTGGCAGGGCTACGGCTTCGCCGGTGAGAACGACCCCATCGTCGAGCGCCTCAAGATCAACGGCAAGCTCGTGCCCTGGGGCGACACCCACCACCCGGCCCTCTCCGAAACCGCCGGCGACTACGACGGCCAGTTCCTCTTCATCGGCGACAAGGCGAACGCTCGCCTCGGCGTCATCGACCTGCGCGACTGGGAAACCAAGCAGATCGTCAAGAACCCCCTCACGGTGAGCGACCACGGCGCCGCCTTCGTCACGCCCAACACCGACTACGTCATCGAAGGCGGTCAGTACGCCACCGTCCTCGGCTACGGCTACGCCCCGCCCGAGGAGTACAAGAAGTCCTACCGCGGCATGGTCACCATGTGGAAGTTCGATCGCGCCAAAGGCCGCATCGACGAGTCCAAGTCGTTCGCCATCGAGCTCCCGCCCTATTGGCAGGATCTCGCCGACGCCGGCAAGCTCGCCAGCGATGGCTTCTTCTTCGTGAACTCGTTCAACGTCGAGATGGCCACCGGCGGCGTCGAGAAGGGCAACCCGCCCTTCGAAGCCGGCGCCTCCAAGCGCGACATGGACTACCTCCACATCATCGACTGGAAGAAGGCGGAGAAGGCCTTCCAGGACGGCAAGGCGAAGAAGATCAACGGTTTCCCGGTGATCAGCATCGAGACGTCCGTCGCTGACGGCATCCTCTGGTTCGCTCCCGAGCCAAAGAGCCCCCACGGCGTCGACGTGACCCCCAACGGCCAGTACATGATCGTCGCCGGCAAGCTCGATCCGCACGTCACGGTCTACTCGATCGAGAAGATCAAGAAGGCGATCGCCGACAAGAAAGTCAGCGGCAGCGACGAGTACGGCGTTCCGGTCCTCGAATTCGACGCTGTGAAAGAGGCGCAGGTTGAACTCGGCCTCGGGCCGTTGCACACCCAGTTCGACGACAAGGGGTACGCCTACACGTCCCTCTTCCTCGACTCCGCCGTCGCACGCTGGTCGCTTGGCGGTGAGTACGCCAGCAAGCACGCCGAGCAGCCCTGGAAGCTCGTCACCAAGACGCCCGTGCAGTACAACATCGGCCACTTGTGCGCCGCCGAGGGCGACACCGTCTCACCCGACGGCAAGTACCTCATCGCGATGAACAAGTGGTCGGTCGACCGGTTCCTCCAGACCGGCCCGCTCATGCCGCAGAACTTCCAGCTCGTCGACATCAACAACCCCGGCACCACCATGCCGGTCCTCTACGACATGCCCGTCGGTGTCGGCGAGCCGCACTACTGCCAGATGATCAAGGCCGACAAGCTCAAGAGCTGGGGCGTCTACCCGCAGGTCGGTTGGAACCCGCACACCCAGGCACTCGATCCCGATGCGCCGAAGAAGGGCGAAGAGGGCGTCACGCGCGAAGGCAACAAGGTGCTCATCAAGACCGTCGCCGTCCGCTCGCACTTCACGCCCGAGCACGTCGAGGTCAACGAAGGCGACGAGGTGACCTGGCGCATCGTCTCCACCGAAACCACCGTCGACGCGACGCACGGCTTCTGCATCGGCGGGTACAACATCAACCTCTCCCTCGAACCGGGCGAGTACACCGAGGTCCACTTCACCGCCGACAAGTCCGGCACCTACCCGTTCTACTGCACCGAGTTCTGCTCGGCACTCCACCTCGAGATGATGGGCTACCTCCACGTCAAGCCCAAGGCCAAGTGACCCTCCTCCCAAGCGACTCCCGCCGCGGCTGGGCGAAAGCCCTGCCGTCGGCATTGCCAACCCCGTCGGAGCAACCAAATGACCGCCTCCCCCCTGCTCGCCACCGTCTTCGGCCCTCGCGTCCCCGCTGAAGACCTCCGCCGCCGCCCGCTCCGCTACCTGCTCCCCACGGTGCTGCTCACCCTCGCGCGCTGTGCGCTGCTCCTCTCACTCTTCCTGCCCTACTGGAAGATGGAACTGGAAGCACCGCAGTATCCAAGCGGCCTCGGCATCACCGCATACGTCAATCACCTGGAGGGCGACGTCAAGGAGATCGACGGCCTCAACCACTACATCGGCATGCGCCCGATCGAGCAGGCCGGAGCTCTCGAACGCGCGACGTCCGTCTGGCTCATCATCGCGATGGTTCTGCTCGTCGAGGGGGCCGCCCTCGTGCACACGCGCTGGGCGGTGCTGCTCGCGCTCCCCGCGATCCTCTTCCCCATCGGCTTCCTCGTCGACCTTCGCTATTGGCTCACCACGTTCGGTCAGAACCTCGACCCCTCCGCGCCTCTCTCCGCATCAGTCAAACCCTTCACGCCCACCGTCCTCGGCGACGGCGGCATCGGTCAGTTCCGCACATACTCCCAGATGGGCCCAGGCCTCTGGCTCGCCTTCGCCTGCGCGGCCTTGACGATCGCCGCGTTCTACTTCCACCGCCGCGCCTATCGCCCGCTCACCCTCGCCGCCCGCACCGCGGAGGCCGCCGCATGAACACCCTCTTCGCCATGACCATCGCCGCAGTCGCGCTCGTTCAGCCGGGCCAAGTGGTAAAAATGGCGGAAGTGGGGGAGGGTTCGGAGGGCGAACTCGCCCGTCGCATCGCCGCTGCTCAACCCGGCGAGACCATCGAGGTCTGTGCCGGCACCTACCGCGAGCACATTCGCATCGACAAGCCGATCCGTCTCATCGGTGTCGGCAAACCGGTCATCGACGGAGGTGGCAGCGGCGACATTGTCGAGATCACCGTCCCCGGCGTCACGCTCAAAGGGTTCGTCGTCCGCAACACCGGCATCGATCTCGAGAAAGAAAACGCCGCGATCCGCGCAACCGCCAAGAACACCACCATCGAGGACAACGAAGTCGAAGACGTCCTCTTCGGCATCGATCTCCGCGACGCCGCCGGCAGCGTCATTCGCAACAACCGCATCGGCGGCAAAGACCTCGACATCGCCCGCCGTGGCGACGGTCTGCGCCTCTGGCGCTGCAACGACGCCGTCGTCGAGGGCAACACGCTGCACGACGGACGCGACGCCATCCTCTGGTACTCCACCGGCGTCACCGTCCGCGGCAATACCGCGCGCGACTGCCGCTACGGCCTCCACCTGATGTACAGCGACTCGGTGACCATCGAGAGCAACACGCTCACCGGCAACTCCGTCGGCCTCTACATCATGTACTCCTCCGGCATCACGATCGCGAGCAACACCTTCACCCGCAACCGCGGCCCCAGCGGCTACGGCATCGGTCTCAAGGAGGCCGACCGCTACACCGTCCACGACAACGTCCTCTCCGGCAACCGCGTCGGCGTCTATCTCGACGGCTCCCCCTTTACCGCCGCCCAGCCCGGCGACTTCCACCGCAACACGCTCGCCAGCAACGACATCGGCCTCACCTTCCTCCCCTCTGCACGCAACAACGAGTTCACCGAGAACAACTTCATCGACAACCTCGACCAGGTCTCCGTTGCCGGTCGCGGCTCCCTCGCCGCTAACCGCTTCTGGAAGAACGACCGCGGCAACTACTGGAGCGACTACACCGGCTACGACAAGGACGGCGACGGCATCGGCGACTTCGTCCACGAGTCGCAGACCCTCTTCGAGCACATGACCGACCGCGAGCCGAAGCTGCGCCTCTTTCTTTTCAGCCCGGCGCAGCAGGCGGTCGAACTCGTCGGCCGCGCGCTCCCCGCCGTGCGCCCCGAGCCCAAGTTCACCGACGAAGTCCCCCTCATGCGCCCGGTCGCGGCCTCCACCGCCGGACCGCGCCCATCCACGCTCCCCCTCGGCCTGCTCGGCGCTGCGCTCCTGCGCTTGCGCGAGTCTGGTCGGCTTGGCTCGAAACGGAGGCGCCCAATGATCACTGTCCGCAATGTCACCAAGCGGTTCGGCAAGGCCACCGTCCTCAACGGCGTGTCGCTCGACGTCGCCCGCGGCGAGAGTGTCGCGTTCTGGGGCCCAAACGGCGCCGGCAAGTCCACCCTCCTCCGCTGCATCCTCGGCCTCTACCACTTCGACGGTGACATCACCGTCGGCGGCCACGACGCCCGCGGCAAGAAAGCCCGCTCGCTCATCGGCTACGTCCCCCAGGAACTCGGCTTCTACGACGATCTCCGCGCCGGCGACGCCGTCCGTTACTTCGCGGCCCTCAAAGGCGTTCGCATCGACTCGGTCGAACAGTCGCTCGCCACCGTCGGCCTCCCCGGCCAGACCGCCAAGCGCATCCGCGAGCTCTCCGGCGGTATGAAGCAGCGCCTCGCTCTCGCCGTCGCCATGCTTGGCGACCCGCCCGTCCTCGTGCTTGACGAAGTCACCGCCAGCCTCGACGCCTGCGGCCGCGGCGAGTTCATCGGCCTCCTCTCGCGTCTCTCCAGCGCCGGCCGCACGCTCCTCTTCGCGTCACACAGACTGGAGGAAATCTCCGCCCTCGCCAAGCGCGTCGTCGTGCTCGAGCAAGGCCGCGTACAGCGCACGCAGATTGCCGAGCAGTTTGCTCGCACTCAAGAAGCCGACACCACCCTCCACCTCACCATCCCCATCTCCGACCGCGCCGGCGCGATGACCGCACTCCGCACCGCGGGCTTCGATGCCCGCCTCAACGGCGTCGGCCTCCTCGTCCCCGTCAGCCCTGATCGCAAGGCCGCCCCGTTCCGTCTCCTCGCCGACGCCCACCTGCGCATCGACGACTTCGAACTCCTCTCTGGTTCTCCCGCGGCCGCGCACACGGAGGCCCACCCATGAGCACCCCCGTCCTCGCTATCGCCGTCAATCCACCCTCCGCTCTCTCCAACATCTTCACCATCGCCCGCCGTGAACTCCGCGAGGCCGTGCGCTCCCGCTGGTTCCTCCTCTACACACTCGCCTTCGCCCTCCTCGGCCTGGGTGTCTCCTACCTCTCCGCCGCCGCGGCAGGCGGCACCGGCCTCGCCGGTTTCGGCCGCACCACCGCCGGCCTGGTCAACCTCGTGCTGCTGGTCATCCCGCTCATGGCTCTCACCGCCGGCGCAGGCACGATCGCCGGCGACCGTGAGCGCGGCATGCTCGCCTACCTCGCTGCCCAACCCGTCTCACGCATCGAGATCCTGCTCGGCAAATACCTCGGCCTCGCCGGCGCACTCCTCGCTTGCCTCTGCCTCGGATACGGCGCGTGCGCAGCCGTCCTCGCGCTCAAGGGCGAACCCGTCCGTGTCGTCGGTCTCGCCGTTCTGGTCGGCCTCTCAATGGGCCTGGCCCTCTCGATGCTCAGCCTCGGCGTGCTCGTCTCGGTCCTCGCCCGGAAGGCGTCGGTCGCCGTCGGCACCGCCGTCTTCATCTGGCTCACGCTCGTTTTCGTCACCGACCTCGGTCTTATGGCGGGTGCCCTCGCCATGCGTCTGCGCATCGAGCAGTTGTTGACCTTCAGCATGCTCAACCCGCTTCAGGTCTTCAAGATGTGGTCGCTCCACGCCGTCGACGCCAACCTCGACGTGCTCGGCCCCGCCGGCCTCTACGCACAGGAAGAGTTCGGCGCAAAGCTCCATCTCCTCTTCGGCGGCTGCCTCGCCGCCTGGACCCTCCTCCCGCTCACCGCCGCCGCGGCGGTCTTTTCCAGAAAGGCCCCCGTATGACACGCCTCTTTCTCCCTTTCACGCTGGCGCTCTCACTCTCCGCCTGCACCTCCGACCCCCTCACCGGCCCGCTGGAGCCGCGCATCGGCCGCGACGAGTGCGCCGAATGCGGCATGCTCATCAGCGACGGAGCGTGCGCGAGCGCTCTGCTGATCGAGCAGAACGGCTCCGCGGGCCAGGGGGATGGGGGTGGGGGGCGCGGTGTGAAGGAGAGCGTCGTCTTCGACGATATCGGCTGCATGCTCGACTACCTCCCCAAGACCAAGGGTGCACACGTCGAGCACTTCGTGCGCGACCACGCCCAGCGCCGCTGGGTTGCGGGCTCAACCGCGTGGATCGTCGCCGCCTCAGGCCTGCACACGCCGATGGGCTCCGGCATGGTCGCCTTCGCCGACCGCGCCGCCGCAGACCGCCTCGCCCACGAGTCCGGCGGCCGCGTGTTTCCAGGGGCTTCCTTGCTCGAAGCACCCGCGACCGCGCGAACTCTCCCCCCGTCCGCTAAGTGATATGCGCAGCCGCCGGTCTGTTCGCCATCGATGAAGATCGATGTAACTCGACCGAACAAACACGACGCGTCGGCGGTATACTCCGCCGCGTGCTGCTCCGACTCCTCGCAGTCAGCCTGTTGGTGATGGTCACCCTCCTCCGTGTGGGCGGGCCGTCGGCATGCGTCTGCGTAACGGCAGGTGGAACAGCGGATGCCGGCAACGTGTGCTCCTCGCTTGAGCAAGGCGACCGAGCCCACGCCCACGAGCACAGCGATTCACTCGGCTGCGACGGCTCTGCAGGCGCCTGCGAAGACTGCCACCGTTGCCGCTCAACGGACGCGGCCACGCCGACCCTCACTCGTGACGGCGAGATCCAGCCCCACGCGCAGTCGCTCCCTTCCGCTTTCGCCCTCCAGGCGATCCTCACCGCAACCTCGCCCGTCGCCTCGCTCGAGACCGCGCGGCCCGCGTTCGCCCTCCCGCCTCCAGACCGCCCCCCGCCGGGCGTCGCCGTCGTCCGTGTGACCGTGTTGATCGTGTAGCACCGGCTTCTCGCCGCTCCGCACCCCGTGCGGAGTGGATTGGCCGCTCTGTGCACTTGCGATCACTCCATCACAGGACCCTCGATGCAAACCGATCGACCCGTCTCGCCGCACACGCGGCGCTCGACTTACGTTCCATCCCTCGCGCTCGCCGCCGCGCTCGCCGTGTTGCAGGCTGCAGGTGGTTGCTCTGCCCCTCCGCGCACCGATCCCGGTGCCGAAGGCGCAGCCGCCCGCGCGCTCGGCCTCTCAGTCCCCATTGAGTTCCGCACCTACGGCGCGGATGGCGGTCCGCTGGACGAGCCAAGCGCAGCGCCAGGTGGCACACTGACGCTGAGTGAGGCCCTCCGTCGCGCCGTCACCACCGACCCCGCACTGCAGGCCGCCCTCGCCCGCGTCCGTATCGCCATGGCCGACGCCGACCAGGCGCGCCTGCTCCCTAACCCGGTCCTCAGCGTCGCCGTCCGTTTCGGTGATGGCAAACCGCAGATCGAAGCCACGCTCGTGCAGGAGTTCGTGCAGGCCCTGCAACTCCCCACGCGCGCAGCGCTGCCGACAACCGCCTCCGCCAGGCCGCTGCCGACGCCGTCACCATCGCTCTCGACGTTGCCGCGGAAGTGCAGGAGCGCTACGCCGCAGCCCAAGCCTCCGCGGCCGCTGCGCCCGTGCTGAGCGCACGCACAACGTCGCTCGACAAGCTCCTCACTCTCGCTAAGGCGCGTCTCGACGCGGGCGAAGGCACCCGTGCCGACCTCACCGCGCTCCAGGCTCAACGGGCCGAACTCCAAGTCGAGCTTGACGCCTCGGCGCTTACCGAGCGACAGGAACGCCTCCGCCTCGCCCGTCTGATCGGCGAGCCCTCCTCCGCCGCAGCGTGGCGTCTCGAACCGTGGAGTGAGCCTTCGACCCACCTCGCGCCCGAAGCAGACTGGATCGACGCCGCGCTCCGTCATCGACCCGAAATCCAGTCCATCGCGTGGCGCCTCCTTGCTCTTGGCGACGACGAAGCCCTGACACGCCTGCTCCCGTGGGAAGGTGCGAGCGCCGGCGCCGATGTGCAACGCGATGACAAGTGGTTCGCCGGTCCCAGTCTCTCTACGCCGCTTCCACTCCTGGACACTGGCGACGCCCGCCGCGCACGCCTCGCTGCGGAGATCGCTGAGGCTCGCCACGACCTCGTCCTCGCCCGCCGCAAAGTCGTCGAGGACGTCCGCGTCGCATACGCGACCGCCTCCGCCGGCGCGGCGAACCTCAACCGTGTCAGAACCGAGCTTCTCCCGCTCCAGGAGCAGCGTCTCCGCCTCGCCACCGAAGCTTTCCGCGCCGGTCAGAGCGACTCGACGGCGCTCGGCCTCGCCGAGTCCGACATCCAGCTCACCCACGCCCGTGCGCTTGAACTCCAGCACCAGGCCGCTGTTGCCGTCATTCGTCTCGAGCGCGCCGTCGGCGGCGCAGGCGTCGCGCAGACGTTCACCGCCGGCAACACCTCCTCACCCGATCACCGCTAACCGCCAACCCGAGCACCTCATGTTCACACACACCACAACGCGAGCCCTGCTGATCGCCCTCCTCGCGACGGCGCCCTTGACACTCACCGCCTGCAAGAAGGGCGGCACGCCTCAGGCGACCGCCGGTGCAGGGGGCGGGCACAGCGACCACGACGGACACGACCACGGTCACGGCGAAGCAGCAGGAGAGGGCGGTGAGCACGTCGACGAGACGAAGCTCCTTCCCGACGCCATCAAGACCTACGGCATCACCCTTCAGCCTGCGCAGCGATGGGTGCTGCGGCCCACATTCCCCGCCCCCGCTCGTATCGCCTTCAACACCGAGGCCATGGCCCACGTCGGCGCACCCCTCCGCGGCCGGGCCATTGAGATCCCCGCTCGCACCGGCGACACGGTTAAGCGAGGCGACACCCTCGTCGTCATCGAGAGCCCTGAGCTTGGTGAAGCTCAGACCGATCTACTCCAGCGCCGCACCGCTGTTGAGTCCGCTGGCCCCGCTGTCGACCTCGCTCGCTCGTCGTGGGAGCGTGCCAAGGGCCTCTACGAGTCTTCTCAAGGCATCGCCCTCACCGAAGTGCAGCGCCGCGAAGCCGAGTATCAGGCCGCCGCCGCGAACCTCAAGGCTGCGCAGAGCGCCGCGACCGCCGCGCACCACCGCCTCGCGCTGTTGGGTATGACAGTCGAGGCCATCGACGAGCTGACCAAGACCGGCCAACTGCAGCCGCGTCTCACCGTGCGAGCCCCGATCGACGGCCAAGTCATTCAGCGCGAGATCACACAGGGCGAACTCGTGAGTCCCGACCGCGAGTCGCTCCTCGTCATCGCCGACACCGCCAAGCTCTGGGTCATCGCCGACGTTCCCGAAGCCAGCCTGCTCGAGACGGCAACCGGCGCAACTGCGTGGATCGCCATCACGGGCGCAGCGGAACGCATCGAAGCCCGTGTCACCCACATCGGCCCGCAGCTCAACACCGATACTCGCACCGCACAGGTCCGCATCGAGCTCCCCGCCGAGGCCGCATCCAAATTTCGCCCCGGCATGTTCGCGCAAGTCGAGATCGTTGCCGCGAGCAGTGAACCCGAAACCGCGCCCGTCGTCGCGGTCCCTGAGGCCGCGGTCCAGACGGTCGAAGGCGGCCCGGCGGTCTTCGTCCCCGTGAAAGGCGAGGCCAACACGTTCGCCAAGCGCGCCGTCACCGTCGGCAAGCCGATCGGCGGTCTCGTCCCCATCCTCGCTGGTCTCGTTGAAGGAGAGGAGTTTGTCGCCACCGGCACCTTCGTCCTCAAGGCCGAGCTCGGCAAGGGGAGCGCCGCTCATGAGCACTGAACCTCGCCGTTCCATGCTCTGCCTCTCAATCACCCACCACGCACGTCAGGGGCACATCTGATGCTCGACTCCATCCTCCAGTTCTCGATCAAGAACCGCTGGCTCGTGCTGCTCCTCACCGTGCTCGCCGCGGCCATCGGTGTCGCTTCGCTGCGCCGTCTCCCGATCGACGCGGTCCCCGACATCACCAACAACCAGGTGCAGATCAACGCTCTCGCGCCGAGCCTCTCGCCCATCGAGGTCGAGAAGCAGGTGACATTTCCCATCGAGAGCGCCCTTGCCGGCATCCCCGGCCTGCAGTCCACCCGCTCGCTCTCGCGCAACGGCTTCGCGCAGGTCACCGCCGTCTTCGACGACGACGTGAACACCTACTTCGCACGTCAGCAGGTCGCCGAGCGCCTCGGCGAGGCCAAGGAATCGCTCCCCCCCGGCGTCGAGCCCGTCATGGGCCCCATCGCCACCGGACTGGGCGAGATCTACATGTACACCGTCGAGTACGCGCATCCGCAGGGTAAGAAAGCGGCCTTCGCGCCTGGTAAACCCGGCTGGCAGAAGGAAGGCGTCTACCTCACGCCCGAAGGCCGCACGCTCACGGGTGACCTCGAACTCGCCGCCTACTTGCGCGAAGTGCAGGACTGGATCATCCGCCCGCAGCTCAAGGGCGTGAAGGACGTCGCCGGCGTCGACGCCATCGGCGGCTACGTCAAGCAGTACCACGTTCAGCCCGACCCGGCCAAGCTCGTCTCGTACGGCATCACCTTCTCACAAGTAATCGAGGCGATCGAGAAGAACAACGTCTCTGTCGGCGCCGGCTACGTCGAGCACAAGGGTGAGAGCTACCTCGTCCGTGCCAGCGGCCGCATCGAGCACCCTGACCAGCTCGCCGACATCGTAATCGACGCGCGCGCTGGTGTGCCCATCCGCATCCGTGACATCGTGGCCGACGGCGGCGGTATTGGTATCGGCCGCGAGCTCCGCACCGGCTCCGCCAGTGAGAATGGTGAAGAGGTCGTCGTCGCCACCGCCATCATGCTCGTCGGCGCCAACAGCCGCACCGTCGCCGCGGCGGTCGACGCCAAGATGACCGAGGTCAATCGCACGCTCCCTCCCGGCATCCACGCCAAGACTGTCCTCAATCGAACGAAGCTCGTCGACGCCACCATCGCCACCGTGCAGAAGAACCTGCTCGAGGGCGCGGTGCTCGTCATCGCGGTGCTCCTGCTCCTGCTCGGCAACGTACGCGCCGCGATCATCTGCGCGCTGGCGATCCCGCTCTCGATGCTCATCACCGCGACTGGAATGGTGCAGAGCAAGCTCAGCGGCAATCTCATGTCGCTCGGCGCGATCGACTTCGGGCTCATCGTCGACGGCGCGGTCATCATCGTCGAGAACTGCCTCCGCCGCCTCGCCGAACGCCAGCATAAAGAAGGCCGCCTGCTCACCCTCGACGAACGCCTCCACGAGGTCATGCTCGCCGCCAAGGAGATGGTCCAGCCTTCCGTCTACGGGCAGGCCATCATCATCACCGTCTACGTCCCCATTCTCGCTCTCACCGGCGTCGAAGGAAAGATGTTCCACCCGATGGCGCTAACGGTCATCTTCGCCCTCGTCGCTGCGTTCATTCTCTCTCTCACCTTCGTCCCTGCGCTCGTCGCGCTCCTCATTCGCGGCCGTGTCAAAGAGAAGGAGATGTTCCTCGTTCGCTGGGCCAAGGCCGCGTACAAGCCCACGCTCGAACTCGCGATCCGCCTGCGCTGGGGCGTGACTGCCGCGGCGTTCCTCGCGTTCGCGGCCTCGCTGCTGCTCTTCTCCCGGCTCGGCCAGGAGTTCGTCCCCACCCTCGACGAGAAGGACGTCGCGATGCACGCCATGCGCATCCCGTCGACCAGCCTCACTCAGTCGCAGGCGATGCAGGCCGAGGTCGAACGCGCGGTCTCGTCGATCCCCGAGGTCGCCTTCGTCTACTCCAAGACCGGCACCGCCGAGATGGCGACCGACCCGATGCCCCCAAGCGTCTCCGACACGTTCATCATCCTCAAACCGGCCGACCAGTGGCGCAGCGAGAGCGAGCTCGGCAAGGCCATTGAAGCCCAGCAAGCGAAGCTCGCTCCGTTGAGCACGCACGCGGATGAGCACGGTCACGAAGCCGGGGAGGGGGGAGGGCATGCCCACGAACATGAGCACGAGCTCAAGATCGAGGGGCACAAGGGTCGCCTGATCCAGCTCATCCAGCTCACCGTCGCCGCGGTGCCGGGCAACAACTACGAGTTCACCCAGCCCATCCAGATGCGGTTCAACGAGCTCATCTCCGGCGTCCGCGGCGACGTCGCCGTGAAGATCTACGGCGACGACTTCGACGCTATGCAGCGCACCGCGGCGCAGGTCCTCGCCGCGCTTCAATCAACACCCGGCGCAGCCGACGCCAAGGCCGAGCAGACCGAGGGGCTTCCGGTGATGACCATCGACATCGACCGCAACGCCGCCTCGCGTTACGGACTCTCGGTTCACGATGTGCAGGAAGTCGTCGCCGTCGCGGTGGGGGGCGCAAGCGGGTCAGGTCTTCGAAGGCGACCGCCGCTTTGATCTGGTCGTTCGCCTGCCCGATTCCATGCGGACCCGCGCCGAGGATCTCCAACGCCTCCCCATCCCACTGCCGCGCGTTGAGTCGCAACCGGCAGAGGAAGCCTCTATCGCCCGTACAGCCGCCGCTCCCCCGTTCGTTCCGCTCGGTCATGTCGCCGCCATCGACGTTGCCGAAGGGACTAACCAGATCAGCCGCGAGAACGGGAAGCGCAGCATCGTCGTCCAGTGCAACGTCCGCGGGCGCGACCTCGGTTCGTTTGTCAGCGAGGCCCAGTCCCGCGTTGCGGCGCTTCGCGTGCCGCCGGGTCAGTGGCTCGCGTGGGGCGGACAGTTCGAGAACCTTGTCGCCGCCAAGCAGCGCCTCACCCTCGTCGTGCCGGCATGCTTCTTCCTCATCTTCCTGCTCCTTTTTTCCACCTTCAAGAGCACCGGTACGCCCTGTTGGTCTTCAGCGCCGTTCCGCTCGGTCTCACTGGCGGCATTGTCGCCCTCGCGCTCCGCGGGATGCCTTTCTCCATCTCCGCTGCCGTCGGCTTCATCGCCCTTTCCGGTGTGGCCGTCCTCAACGGCCTGGTGATGGTCTCGTTCATCAATCAGCTCCGCGCCGAAGGCGCGTCCCGTGACACGGCGATCCTCACCGGCTGCCTGACCCGTCTCCGTCCTGTTCTCATGACCGCACTGGTCGCCTCGCTCGGTTTCGTCCCCATGGCCCTTGCGACCGGCACCGGCGCGGAGGTTCAACGTCCGCTCGCCACCGTCGTCATCGGGGGCCTCATTTCCAGCACCTTGCTCACGTTGGTCGTGCTTCCTGCCCTCTACCGAATCTTCACCGGACCTGATCCCAAGACGCACGCCGTGCCATGACATAACAAGTGTTCGTCACCGCTGTGTATCCATGCCAGGACCAGTGAGCAACACCATGAAAAGCACCTGCTCAATCGCGTTGATCCTTCCTGCACTCATCCTGTTCGCGGGTTGTTCGAGCGATCCGCAGCCGTTACATCCGCAGGCTGAGAGCGGCGTACAGGCTCCGTCGAAAGCCGCACCTTCGCCGATCGAGCGGCGCAATCGCGCCGCGGCGGCGTTCCTCCGCCGCACGTCCGTCACGGCGCATCCCGCCGACCCCGCTCACTGCCGCATGCTTCGCACCATCGCCGAAGCGTTCGTCGCCGACTCGAAGGGTCCGGTGTTGATCCTCGCCGACGACGCCGAAGTAATCGGGCAGGCCGATGCGGCGGCTGCCGAGCGGGCGTTTGTCGCCCTGGCGGCCGCAGCTCAGCGAGAGATCATCCGTGACCGCACCCTCGCCGGCGCTGACACTGCCGACGTCGAGGCCGCACTCGCCGCGATTCAGTCGCTCACGCCCATGATCTCGGTCCCCGCCAACGCCAGCGCCGGCGCACCCACCGCGGCCTTGGGCCAGGCGCCTGCGGCTGCGTCCGATGACCGTGAGAAGAACGTCGACGATTACCTCAAACGCCGCGGCTTCAAAGAGCATCCCGGCTACACGCCTTCGAACTGACACCGTTGCCCGGGCGGTTTTTCCCGGGCGTTCACCGATTCAGCAAGGAGAATTCCGTGCAGACCAATACCTCTCGCTCACGCGTCATCCTCGGCATCGCTCTGGGCGCCGGCCTCACAGGCGCGATCGCCGCGATGATGGGTCAAGGTGCGGCCAGCCAGCCCGTCAAGAGCGAGCCGCAGTACTTCGTCACCGCCGACGGCGAAGAGGGTGCCCACCTGTGGGTCCGCGAGGGCGCCACCCTCCGCGTCGTCGCCCACGGTGAGTGCAAGGAGTGCAAGGCAAAGGGCCACGAGGGGCACGAGCACAAGGAAGGTGACGGTCACGGCCACGACCATGGCAAAGACGCTCCTGCCGCGCCGAAGAAGTAACTCCGCGCAGCATCTGTCTTTGCAGATGCACGTTCGGCGGTGTCTCGGTCGCCCAAGGCATATCAGCGAGCTCCGCTACCCGCAGGTGCGGGTGGCGGAGCGATTGCATTGCAGAAGACGGCTTGAAGCGATTGCCCACCGCTGATGCGTGCGGTAGACGTTCAGAAACGTGCGAACGCGCAACGCGTGTTTTCTACGCAAGCATCGAAGTGGTGAGCGTCCAGGCAGACGCAGCCGAGTCGGCGTTATTCGCCTTCGAGCTGCAACGTCGCCAAGGCGGTCAGTGGATCAGGCGCGAAGCGGAAAACGCGATCGAGGCCGGTCATGAGAAAGACCGACCAGATGTTGTCGCTCAGCGAGCAGAGCACCAGGTTCTTGCCATCTTCGATCAGCGCCTTGCGCAGCCGAAGGAGCTGGGCCAGGTGCGAAGAGGAGACGTACGTCACGCTGGTGAAGTTGAGCACCACGCTCTTGGCGGGTGAATCCTCAGCCTCGAGCTTCTCGATGATGGAGGACAGCTCTTCGGAGAGCTGCGGCTCGTCGCTGAGGTCGGAAATCGCAATCTGGTCAGACCAATCCGTTGGCACGGGCCGAGTGTAACGGATCGGGGGCGGCTTTCCACCCCAAGGGCACTCGATGAAAACGCGGAAAATGCTCTGAGAATGCACCCAATTCCCCCTGGGTAAGGGGCTTCTCAGGGCTTCTTCACCGGGGAGACACTTAGAACTTTGGAGCCGGCTTGGTCTTGTCCGGCTCGGTGGCCTTCGGCTTTTCCTTGGCCGGAGCCGTCGCCTTGCCCGCTTCGGTGGACTTCATGTCCATCTTCACAGACATGTTCATTTCCATCTTGCCCTGCGGGGAGTCCATCGTCATGGCCACGCCCGAGTTGACCTTGGCGTCGGGGATGATCCGGCTGAACCCGATCCGCTGCTCACCGTCGCCGGTGAGGATCATCGAGTCGATGGTCATGCCTTGCACCTGCTGGTCCTTCGCCTCTCCCTTGATCTGCGTCTTGAGTGAAGCGTCCTTGTCGCTCAGGTCGATGACCTGCTGGGTGTAGGTTGCGTTCATCTTGATGCCGTTGTTCTCCTGGGTGCGGGCGCACTCCCACTTGGCGCCCTTGCCGACAGGCTCGGCGGGGAGAGGAACGGTGTACTGCTCCATCGATTTGCTCATCCCCTGGATGGTCTGCTTGGCCATTGGGTCCATGCCCTCGGGGATCTTGAATTCGCCCGAGACGTATTCGCCGCGGGGCGTGAACACGAACTCGCCGGACATGCCGTTGAGTTGCGACATGACGGGCTCCATCGCCGACACGACCTGCGGCATCACACCTTCGGTGTCTTCCAGACGGCCCTGGCCGTAGGTGAACGAGAGCTTGGTGTTGCCGTCGGGCGTGATGTCGATGACCTTCACGTCGCCGCCCATCACCATCGTCGGCATGGCGGTGCTGGGCATGGCGTTGCCGCCCATCTTCATGGCCATCGACATTTTCATCTTCATCTCGAACCCATACGTATCGCCTTTGGTCGCCTTGTAGCGGAGCGTGTGGCGCGGTTCGGCGCCCGCGTCGAGCAGTTTGATTGGATCGGCGGCCTTGACTGCCGGGGCGGTCGCCGCGGGCTTGTCGGCCGGCTGCTGCGCCAGGGCCAGGGGTGAACCGACGCACAGGCTGATCAGCAACGCACGGGTGAACTTCTTCATCAATAGCTCCTCACGATCGAAAGAATTGTGCAACTCTACGGGTTAACTCGCTGACGCGTCGGCGGGGGGCGGCGCGCCGCCCGCACCGTCGTTGCTCTCGGCTGTGATGCGCGTGGCGGCGACCACCTCGTCGCCCTCGTCCAGGCGGACGACGCGGACGCCCTGCGTGCCGCGGCCGATCTTGCTGATGTCGGTGGCGGCGACGCGGACCATCTGTCCGAGCTTGGTGATGACCATGACGCCGTCGCCGTCCATCACGCCCATCGACGCGACCGACGGGCCGTTACGCCCCTCGGTCTTGATGTCGGCGCGTCCCTTGCCGCCGCGGCTCTGGCTGCGGGCCTTGGCACCCTCGGGCTGCACGCGGTACTCGTCGATGGCGGTGCGCTTGCCGTAGCCGTTGCGGGTGATCGTGAGCAGGCTCAGCGCGGGGTCACGGGTGATCGTGTCGCCCTCGGCATCGCGGCTCATCGGGATGGTGACGAGTCCCACGATCTCGTCGGTCTCGTCGAGGTCCATGCCCTTGACGCCGCCGGCGCCGCGGCCCATGTCGCGCGCGTCGGTCTCGATGAAGCGGATGGCGCTGCCTTGGGCCGTTGCGAGCAGCACGTCGTCTTCACCGGAGGTGAGCGCGACGTCGAGCAGGGCGTCGCCTTCGCGGATGTCGATGGCGATCAGGCCGCCCTTGTGGACGTTCATGTACGCCTTGAGCGCAGTGCGTTTGACGACGCCGCGGACGGTCGCGAACGTGAGGAAGTGGCTTCCTTCCTCGAAGTTCTTGACGCTGAGGAAGGCCTTGACCTGCTCACCGGGCTTCATGTCGACAAGGTTGATGAACGGGCGTCCCTTCGCCGTGCGGTCCATCTCGGGCAACTCGTAGACCTTGATTTTGAAGACGCGCCCGGTGTCGGTGAAGCAGAGGAGGTCGTCGTGCGTGCTGGCGACGAAGAGGTGCTCGACGTAGTCCTCGTCCTTGCTGCGCCCGCCGATGACGCCCTTCCCGCCGCGGGCCTGCTGGCGGTAGGTGTCGAGGGGGACGCGCTTGGCGTACCCGGCGCGGCTGATGGTGACGGCGACCTGCGACACGGGGATGAGGGCGCCGATGTCAAGGCCATCGTCAGCGGCTTCCTGAATCTCGGTGAGGCGCGTGCCGTGGGTGGGAAGCAGGCGGGCACGCATCTGGTCGCAGTCGGCCTTGATCATGTCGAGCACCAGGCGGTGGGTCGCCAGGATGCGCTCGTACTCCTCGATCTGCTGGACCAGTGCAGCGTAGTCGGCGGTGAGGCGCTCGATCTCAAGCCCGACGAGCTGGATGAGGCGCATGTTGCCGATCGTCTCGGCCTGAATGCGCGAGAGGGCGACGCCGCCTTTGTCGTCGAAGGTGCGGACGTAGTTGAGCAGGCGCGCGGGCAGGAGCGGCGCGTACTTGTGCCCGTCGGGGATGGCGAACCGGCGCTCCATCAGGCGCTCGATGGCCTCCTGACGCGTGCGGCTGCTGCGGATGATGCGGATCACCTCGTCGATGTCGCAGACCGCGTAGAGCATGCCCTCCAAGACGTGTGCACGCTTGCGGGCCTCGTTGAGCAGGTGTGCGGTGCGCCGGCGGATGACGTCGACGCGGTGGTCGACGTAGTAGCGGATCATCTCGCGCAGGCTGAGCGTGCGCGGCTGGCGGTTGACCAGCGCGATGTTCTGCACGGTGAAGCTCTGCTGGAGCGGGGTGTACTCGTAGAGCTGCTTCTCGACGACACCGGGATCGGCGCCCTTTTGAGATCGATGACGATGCGGACGGGGCTCTTGGAGCTGCTCTCGTTGTTCGCGTCGGCGATCTCGTTGATCCGGTCGTCCTCCATCGCCGCTTCGATCTTCTCGATGAAGTTCTGAAGGGTGACGTTGAACGGGACTTGATCGATGATGAGCTGTTGGCGGTCCTTGGCGCCGGGGATCGGCTCGGAACGAACTCGCCCGCGGACGGTGATCTTGCCGCGCCCGGTGTCGTACGCCTCGATGATGCCGCGACGGCCCAGGATGGTGCCGCCGGTGGGGAAGTCGGGGCCCTTGATGCCACGGCGGACGATGCGTCCCTCGGTGTCGGTCATGTCGTTCATCAGCTCGCCGAGTGAGATCTCGGGATTGTCGATGAAGCGGACGATCGAGTCGAGGACTTCGATGGGGTTGTTGGGGGCGAGGTTGGTCGCCATGCCGACGGCGATGCCGACGCCGCCGTTTACGAGCAGGTTGGGGAACTTGCCCGGCAGGACGGTCGGCTCCAGGAGCCGGTCGTCGTAGTTGGGCTGCATGTCGACCGTCTTGAGTTCAAGGTCGGCGAGCATGTCGACCGCGGCGTGCGTGAGGCGGGCCTCGGTGTAACGCATGGCCGCGGGAGGGTCGGGGTTGATCGAGCCGAAGTTTCCTTGCGGGTCGATGAGCGTGGTGCGCATGCGCCAGCCCTGACCCATGTTGACCAGCGTGGGATAGATAACCGACTCGCCGTGCGGGTGGTAGTTACCTGACGTGTCGCCGGAAATCTTGGCGCACTTGAGGTGTTTGCGGCTGGGGTAAAGCCGCAGGTCGTTCATCGCGACGAGGATGCGCCGCTGGGAGGGCTTGAGGCCGTCACGGACGTCGGGCAGGGCCCGGTCCATGATCGTGCTCATCGCGTAGGTGAGGTACGACTCGGCGAGCTCGCGCTCGATGCGGAGATCGTGGATGCCACCGCCTCCGCCTCCATCACCACCGCCTGAGGCAACATCGCCCGGGCCGTTGCCCGAGCCGCCGCCACCGTTTGCGAGATCGTTCTTAAGCTCTTCTGGGGTGCCGGGTGCAGGCGAAGAAGAAGGGTTGCCGCTGACCATTTTGACTTCCAATTCCGCTCCCCTGGACACCGCGTTTTCAGCATCAAAAGTCGGCATTCACAGGCCTCCGTGCCTTGAGTGTCCCGGGCCGTCTTTCACAGAGGAAATGATAGGAAAACAGGCGTCAAGATTCCTGTTTTGGTCGGGGTGAAAAGGTACTTTTTTGACACGTCCAGACCGCTGTTTTTGAGCGGCAAAGCGGGGTCTGAATCTGGCCCAGCGGGCGGCCGGTCAGGGTTTGGCCGCGGCAGCCTTTTCAAGCCCGTCGATGATCTCCAGAACGGCCAGCAGGGCCATGGCCGTGGAGTCGGTCCGGGTGTGCTGGTCCCAGGTCGCGATGCGAATGCCGCCCTTTGCCATTACGGGGTCCTTGCACATCCAGCCCATCGCGTCATCGACCTGGAGTTGGCGGAGGTAACGGGCGGCGCTCAGGAGTCGCACGATCTCGCCCGGTTGCTCCGCCTTGGTTGTGAGCTCAGGTTCGCCGAGCATCGTGCCCAGAAACGCAACCAGCTGCGCGGTTTGCCAGGTGGGGAGCGGATCGGGACTGCCGGGGACGGCGATGCCGCCGATGAGGTCCTGGCGATCCGGGCCGGCATCAACGGATTGGAGCTGGTGCTTCCAGATGAGCGTGCGCATCTCACGGAGTGCGGAAGCGGACTTGGCGCCGGCGGGGCGCTTGAGGTGGTGGTCGATGCTCAGGTCGATCCATCCAAGCCAGGGCATCTCGCCGGGGAGCGAAGCGATGGGTGTTTGGGCCATCACGCTGCGGACAGATTTTTCCATCGGGTGGTAGGTCGATGTGTCGCCAGCGACCTCCTTTGGCCAGGCGCCGTTGCCCCAGATCGCTAGGCCTCGCATGCCTGCCGGGACGGTGTCGTTGAGCAGGCCGTCATGGAACTCCAACTGGAGCGACTTCTCTTCTGATGAGATCTTGGAATCGGCATGGCGCGTGATCAGTGCGTTGATCGCGAGCGTGTCCCGCGGGTCCAACCGGTCGGCCCCTTGTCGGGCCAGACGGAGATACTCGACCGCCGCGTTGTGCGTGCGGTCGAGCACGGCTCGCACGGGCTGCTCGCCCAAGGCCTGCAAGCGCTGCGGCGTCGGCCAGCGCGCCGAGTACTCCAGGAGCGCCTGCGCGCGAGCGCAGCGCTCTTGGGATCGAGCGGTTCCGCGTCGCCGGTCGAAAGCGTGATGTTGCCGGCGGCAGGCTGGACCGTCAGCCGATTGGCGAGATTGCCCGCGAGCCGATCGGCCATGTGCCAGAGTTCGCCCAGCTCGTCGACGTCGTCGCTGGTGACGAGGCGCTGGCCGCGATAGAGCAGTTCAGGCGGTTGGTCGGCGCGGGCTTGTGCAAAGTGGGTGGTGCGGAACGTGTAGAACGATGCGCCGTGCTTCTTGATGAGTTCCTGCGGCTCAAGCAGCGTGAGCGCGGCGGAGTTGCCGTTCTCGCCCCGCGCCGCGGTGGCCGCGCCGGACGTGGCGCGGCGCAAAGCGTCGGCCGGGAGCAGCCCAGTCGACGCGGCCGTGCCGGGAAAAGTCGTGCCGACGTTCCCGTTCATCACGACGGCGATTCCATCGATGCCGGGTTGCAGCGCTTTATCGCAATCGGCGAAGGTCGAAGCCGTGAGTGGGAGGGGAGCGCCCGCAAACTCGATGGAGATGAGCAGGTCCTGCCGGATGAGCCTGATCTTCTCGGCGCGTTTTTCGGGTGTGCCGCTGGCGGGAAGTCTGAGCTCGGCTTCGGTCCATGCGGCCCTGGCCGCTGCGACGATGGGCGCCGCTGACGGCGGCGTGCCCGGCGTGTTGAAGACGGACCCACGTCCGACCACCTCTCCCGCAAGACGAAGAGTGACTGAGCAGCCCGCGACGTCGGGCAGCACGGGGGCGCCGGGCTTCGGCGCCGCCAGGTCCGGTAGCTCTTGACCGGCGTGGATGTACGCCTCGACCAGGTTGTACGCAGTCAGTGACGCAGCAACCGCGGGCGGGCGCACGGAAGGAATCGGGGGCTGCAACTGGTCCGAAAACGCACGTGGTTCGCATGCGGCGAAAGCGAAGGACGCCGTCGCGAGTGTTGCCAGCACGCAACAGAGCGCCGTGGCGGCGCACTGCATTGTCGCAACACCTCCGCGGCGGCGTGCACAGTTCTCGGACGCTTGACCTCGCTGGCGCAGCGCCAGGGCGTTCATGGTCCCATCATGCAGCGGTGGCACGCTGGTTGTACTCTTCTTCAGGTCAGGTCCAACTACAACCCAAGAGCGGAGCTCGACCATGTCCAAGATCCTCAACATCAGCGCCAACCAGCAGCGAGTGATCGTCCTGTTCATCCTCAGCTTTGCTGCGATGTGCTGAGTCCCCACTGAGCATCACCCGGCGGAACCGACGGTAGGGGCTCTTTCCGACCGTCGAACAGCGCCGCATGAACGAACCTGCCACCTCTACACAACCCCCCACGCCCGGCGGATTCGTCCGTCCGGGCGTCTTGTCGATTGGGGCGATAACCAAATATGCGGCGGGCCGAAATGAAAACCGCCCGGGCATGCCCGGGCGGTAGGGGGGCTTTCACAGTTGGATCAGACGGTGATTACTCGCCGTCGTGCTTCTTGCCGAAGCTGATCTTGTCGGTGCCCAGGGCGCCGTGGCTGTCCATGCCGCCGCGGGTCGGGGCCGGGCTGCGACGCTCGCGGGTCTCGGTCTGGGCTGAAGTATCGCCCCACTGGGCGCGCTTGAGCGACAGGCCGATCTTGCGGTCGGAAGTGTCGACGCGGAGGATCTTGACGTCGACCTCCTCGCCGATCTTGACCACGTCCTGCGGGTTCTCGACCTTGTGGTCGGCCAGCTCGGAGATGTGGAGCAGACCCTCGAGGTCGGCCTCGAGCTCGACGAAGACGCCGAAGTTGGTGACCTTGGTCACCTTGCCGCGGACGACCATGCCCGGGCGGTAGTGCTCGGGGATGAGGCTGATCCACGGATCCTCGGTGAGCTGCTTGACGCCCAGGCCGATGCGCTGCTTCTCCTTGTCCACGTCGAGCACGACGCAGCGGAGCTGATCGCCCTTCTTGAGCATCTCGTTGGGGTGCGTGACCTTCTTGGTCCACGACAGGTCGGACACGTGCAGCAGACCGTCGATGCCCGGCTCGATCTCGACGAACGCGCCGTAGTTGGCCAGGTTGCGGACCGTGCCCTCGATGACGGTGCCCGGGGGATACTTCTCGCTGACGAGCTCCCAGGGGTTGACCTCGGTCTGCTTCATGCCGAGGCTGATCTCCTGCTTGTTCTTGTCGATGGCAAGAACAACCACGTCGACCTCCTGGTTCGGCTGCACGAGCTCTGAGGGGTGGTTGATGCGGCGCGTCCAGGACATCTCGGAGATGTGGACGAGGCCCTCGATGCCGTCCTCAAGCCGCACGAACGCGCCGTACGACATGAGGTTGACGACGGTGCCGCGAACGCGGGAACCGACGGGGTACTTCTGCTCGATCGCCTCCCAGGGAGAAGCTTCCTTCTGCTTGAGGCCGAGAGCGATCTTCTCTTTCTCGCGGTCGATGTTGAGGACCTTGACCTCGATCTTCTGGCCGAGCTTGAGCATCTCGCTGGGGTGGTTGACCCGGCTCCAGCTCATGTCGGTGATGTGCAGCAGGCCGTCGATGCCGCCCAGGTCGATGAACGCGCCGAAGTCGGCGATGTTCTTGACCTCGCCCTCGATGATCTGGCCCTCGGCCAGACGCTCGAGCAGGCGGCCCTTGGCCTGGTCGCGCTCTTCCTCGATCAGCTTGCGGCGGCTGACGACGATGTTGCGGCGCTCAAGATCGATCTTGATGACCGTGGCGCGGACCATGCGGCCCATGTACTCGTCGATGCTGCCCGGGCGGCGGACGTCGACCTGCGACGCCGGCAGGAACACCGGCACGCCGATGTCCATCAGCAGGCCGCCCTTGATCTTCTTGGTGATGCGACCCTCGACGACGTCGCCCTCGCGCGTCGTGTCAACCAGCTTCTGCCAGTTGATCATGCGGTCGGCCTTGCGCTTGCTCACCTGAACAAGCCCGCCCTCGCCCTCGAGCGAGTCGAGGTAGACCTTGACCTTGTCGCCGATCTTGATGTCGGTGCCTTCGAACTCTTCCTTGGGGATGAGGCCTTCGCTCTTGAGGCCGACGTCGACGACCACGTCGTCGCCCGCGAAGCCGCGGATGTAGCCTTCGATGATGGTGCCGGCCGCGAAGTCGGCCGTCTGCGTCCCAAGGACCGAGTCCATCTCGATGTTCTTGCCGCCAAGCTCAGCGTTGAGGAGCTTGTCGGTGTCGAGGTCCAGGCCAAGGGAAGCGATGAGGTTCTGATCGATCATGTGGAAAAAGACTCACTCCGCGGGACGTGCGTAAACACCCCCCGCAACGGCCGGAGTCGGAGCCGCCGCGCTTCAGTCGGGCACATTGCACCTCGCTGAAACAGCGTCGTATCCGCCGCGGGTTGGCCGTACGGGGACAGGGGGTGAGTATAGGCGGACCCCCTTGGTTGGGGGTGTGAAAATCGGTAAAGTGTCTGTGGTCCGAGGCTTCCAGCCGCTACTTGGGCAGTGCTTCGGCGGTCGGTGCCGGGACGGGGGGCAGCGGCTTGTTGACCAGCAGATCGGCGATCTTTTTGCGATCGCTGCTGTAGGGCACGATCCCGGCCAAGTTGTTGGCGACGTGGAGCGAGGCGCGGGGCGTTAATGCCGGGTTCGACACGAGGGTCTCGAGCACGTGCGTCTTGTCGCTGGAGTAGCCCCACGAGCCGCGGAGGGCGTTGATCAGCATGAACTGGCTCGGCTCATCGATGTCGGGCTTGGCGGCAATCGTGCTCAAGGTGGAACTCTTCTCGCTGCTGTAGTGGAGGGTGCACGCGGCGCGGATAGCGCCGGCGTAGTTGCCCGGCTGGCCTGGGGCGGGGGGTGTGCAGTTGCTGTCGACCTCGGGCACATCGCAGTGGTCGCAGTGCTCGGCGACGACGATGCAGCCGCCGGCGAGCGTGAGCGGGACGACTAAGGCGAGGAGAGCGATGATGGGGACTGGGCGCATCGGGTGGCTCCGGGAACGGGAGGGGTGCGACCGTGTGTACCGGCCGTCGTTCAGTAGGTTGCTTTCGCTGCCCGCACGCCGCTAGATGCTCGTGGGAGCCGGGGCGGGTTGCGCTGGAGCGGCCGCTTTGAGGCGGCGGGTCAGCCGCGACCGGGCGTCATCGACATAGGAGTACACCACCGGCGTCACTAGCAGCGTGACCAGGAGGCAGAGCGTCTGTCCGCCGATGACGACGACCGCGATCGCTCGCCGTTCCTGCGCACCTGGGCCAGTGCCCAGCGCGAGCGGGATCATGCCGCCGACCAGTGCAAGCGTGGTCATCAGGATCGGGCGCAATCGGTCGCGGTTGCCGACGACGATCGCCTCAGCGCGGCTCATCCCGTCGCGGCGGAGCTGGTTCATGTGGTCGATCTGCAGGATGGCGTTCTTCTTCACCACGCCGAAGAGCACCAGCAGCCCTAGCGCCGAATAAAGGTTGAGTGTTCCGCCGAAGATCAGCAGGCTGAGGAACGCGAACGGCACCGAGAGCGGAATCGAGAGCAGGATCGTCAGCGGGTCGGTGTAGCTCTCGTAGTTCGCCGCCAGAATCATGTACATGAAGAGCATCGACAGCGAGAACGCGATGAGGAACTCTGCGAACGTGCGTTCGAGCTCGCGCCCGCGACCGGCGATCTTGTACGTGTAGGCCGGCGGCATGTCGAGCTTGGCGACCTCGGCGCGGAGAAGCTCCAGCCGGTCCTGCAGCGCATAGCCCGGGCCGACCGAGCCGCGGACGCTCGCGGCACGCTGACGGTCGAGCCGGTCGATGCGCGCGGCCGCCTGCGCCGGGCGCAGCGTCGCGATGTTCCGGAGCTCGACGAGCCGGTTGTTGCTGCCGGGGACGAGCAGGTTGGGGACGCCGCGGGCCGTGCGCCGGTCGCTCTCGATGAGCCGCAGCTGAACGTCGTAGTCCTCGTTGGTCGTCTGGTCGCGATAGCGGGTGACCTGGGTGTCGCCGCCGACCAGCAGGCGGAGCGTCGTGCCGATGTCAGACGGGCTGATACCCAGGTCGGCTGCCTTGTCACGGTCGATGTCGACACGGAGCTCGGGCGTGTCGAGCTTGAGCGTCGTGTCGAGGTCGGGCAGGCCCGGGAGCGCAAGGCCCGCGGTGCGGAGGCGGTTGGCGTAGTCGGCGATCGACGCGAGCTCAGGCCCGCGGATGTTGATGTCGATGTCGTTGTTGCCGCCGCCGATGTTGAAGGCCGGGTACGCGCACACCGAGGCGCGGAGGTCGGGGAACTCGCGGAGCATGCGCCGCAGTTCCTGCATCACGCGCGTCTGGTCGGTGTTGCCGCGCCAGGCGTCGCCTGGTTTGCCGTGAATCAGCGCCTTGAACAGTCGCGAGAAGGAGAAGATCCGCTGCTCGAAGGGGACCATGCGGACGTAGATGTCCGCCTGGTTGACCTGCCCGACGAAGCCGCCGCCGACGCTGGCGAGCGTCGTCGACACGGCCGGGTGCGCGCGGAGGCGTTCGTCCACCAGCGCCGTCGCTTCCTGCATCGAGTTGAAGGCTGTTCCCGACTTGGCGGTCAGCGTCACCTGAAACTCGCCCTCGTCGACGTCCGATGGCAGGTAGTCCTGCTTGAGCAGGCCGTACAGCGGGACGGCCGACGCCATGATCGCAATCGCGAAGATCGCCGTCACCAGGCGGAACCGCATCACAAACCGCAGAAGCCACTCATACGCCCCCTCAATCTTGCCGTAGAAGCCGCGCTTGGACGACGCGTGGCCGTGCCCGTGGTGCCCGTCCGTTGCGCCAGCGGAGGCCTTGATCGTCTTAGAGGCGAGCATCGGCGTGAGCGTGAACGACACCAGCAGACTCACCATCACCGCGACCGCGGCGGTGATGCCGAACTGATAGACGAATCGCCCGGAGATGGACGACATGAACGAGACGGGGATGAAGATCACGACCAGCGAAAGGGTCGTCGCCAGCACGGCGAGGCCGATCTCGCGCGTTCCTTCCTTCGCCGCCTCTACCGCGCTGAGGCCCTTCTCCTCCGCGAAGCGATAGATGTTCTCCAGCACCACGATCGCGTCGTCGATCACCACGCCGACCATGAGCACCAGCGCGAGCATCGTCACGCTGTTGAGCGTGAAGTTGAGCGCCCACATCACGCCGAAGGTCGCGATGAGCGACGTGGGGATCGCTACCGCGGCGATGAGCGTCGAGCGCCACGACCGCATGAACGCCAGCACGACGATCGACGCCAGAATCGAACCCAGGATGAGGTGGACGTTGATTTCGTGAAGCGCCGCTTCGATGTACTGCGACTGGTCGCGGATGATGTCGAGCGTCACGCCGGTAGGGAGCTGGGCACGCAAGCGGTCCAGGCGTGCCTTGGTGCCGTCGATCACCGCGATGGTGTTCGCCCCCGACTGACGCCGTACTTCGAGCGAGACCGCCGGCTGGCCGTTGAGCGTGGCGCTCGAACGCCGCTCGGCTTGGCCGTCCTCAGCGTGCCCCACGTCGCGCACGCGGATCGGTGCGCCGTTGATGGTCGAGATGATCACGTCGTTGAACGCCGCGGGGTCGACGATCTTCCCCATCGTGCGGAGCGTCTGCTCTTGGCGGTTGCCGGTGATGTTGCCGCCGGGGACGTCGGCGTTCTGGCGGACCAGCGCTTCGCGTACAGCAGTCGCGGGGATGTGCTGCGCCGCCAGCTTGTCGGCGTCCACCCAGACGTTGATGGTGCGTGCTGCGCCGCCGACGATGGCGACCTCGCCGACGCCGGCCGCACGCTCGAGGTCGACCTTGATCGTCTTGTCGGCGATCTCGGTGAGCTCGCGGATCGACATCGGGCCCGAGAGGGCCAGCGTCATGACCGGCGACGAGTCGTTGTTGAATTTGCTGATGACCGGCGGGTCGGCGTCGTCGGGCAGGCGGCGGAGCACCGTCGCGACGCGGTCGCGGACGTCCTGCGCAGCAGTGTCGATGTTTCGGTCGAGCCGGAAGGTCGCGATCACGTTGGAAGAGCCCTGCGTCGAGATCGACCGCAGCTCGTCCACGCCGTCGATGGTGTTGACGACATCCTCGATCGGACGTGTCACCTCGCTCTCGACCTCTTCGGGCGCTGCGCCCGGCAAGGTCGTGCGGATCGAGACCGTCGGCAGGTCGACCGCGGGCAGGCGATCGACGCCCAGCCTGAAGTAGGCGGAGGCGCCGACGACGGTCAGGGTGAGGATGAGCATCACCGCGAAGACGGGACGCTGGATGCAGACTTCAGCAAGCCGTTGCATATGTGGGGGATGTGACTATTCGCCCGCGCCAGACACGATGCATGAAGCCACGATGAAACCGCAAAATCGCATCTTGCGAGCGGCCGCGACGTACCCTTGTCGCGTGAGGACTGTACGGATGTTGTTGGCAGCCGCGACGGCGGCAGTTGCATTGATGACCGCCTCTTGCGGCCCGGGGCATGGCGCCGCTGCCGCCGGCAAGCAGGAGCGGCCCGTTGAGCCGGTCGAACTCGCGCCGGTCAAACACCTCCCAGTCACCCAATGGGTGGATGTGAGCGGCACGCTGGAGGCCAACGAGCGGATCCAGGTGTCCGCAAAGGTGGCGGGCCGCGTGGTGACAGTCGAGCACGACTTGGGTGACCGCGTGCAGGACGGCGCGGTGCTCGCCAAGATCGACGACGCCGACTATCAGATCGTGCTGAGCCAGAAGCGGCTGGCCCTCGCCGAGACGCTCGCTGAGTTGGGCCTGACCGAACCGCCGCCGGCGGGCTTTGACGTGGGGACCGTTCCGCGCGTTCGCGCAGTGCGTGCGCAGGCGGCCAACGCCGCGGCTAAACGCGATCGCATCGCCACGCTGGTACGTAACGACCCCGCGGCGTTCTCGACGCAGGACTTCGAAGACATCAAGACCGCCGCCGACGTCGCGGCGGCGAACGCGGAAGTCGCGGCGCTTGAGGCACGCACGCTGGTCGCGACGGCTGCGACCCGCCAGGCCGACGTCGCCAAAGTGCAGCGCGATCTTGAAGAGGCCGTGATCCACGCGCCGACCCCGACGCGAGTAGGCGGCAAGGGCGGAGGGTTCGGAGTCGCGATAAGGGCCGTCGCAGTGGGTGACCTGCTGGCCGTCGGATCAACGGCGTTCACGCTTGTCGAGGACGATCCGCTGAAGTTCACAGCCCGCGTGCCCGAGCGATTTGCCGCGAAGGTGGCGCAAGGCCAGCGTGTAGAGGTCAACGTCGAGGCGCGCGAGGGGAGTGCCCGCGGCGAGGTCCGTCGCGTGTCGCCGATCGTCGACGCCGAAAGCCGCATGCTGAACGTGCAGATCGAATTGCCCAACGAGTCGCGAGTGCTCAAGCCCGGCTTGTTCACGCGCGGCCGGATCGCCGTAGGTGAGCGTGCCGAAGCGCTCTTCGTGCCCGCGGGAGCGCTCGTGACCTTCGCCGGCGTGAAGAAGGTGTTCACTGTCAAGGACGGCAAGGCCGTCGAGCATCTCGTCGAGACGGGTGAACGTCGCGACGGGATGATCGAGATCACCGCCGGCCTCGACGGCGAGGAGACGGTTGTTGTGAAGGGCGCGGGTCGGCTGACGCGCGGGCGCCGGTCTCTTCGGGTGCGTCCGCTTCGAAGGCCCCGGCGGCAGGCTGACGCTCACCCTTCGCCGGCATGCACGGTCAGGCCAAGGCACGTCTCGGCGCACAACCTGCAAGCCTGTGCGGTCTCGACGATGCACGTCTGCGTGTCGATCGCGTTGCACTCCTTTGCGCAGAGCGTGCAGATTTCAGCGCACGTCTTGCAGAGCTGGGCCATGTGCGGCGACCGGCGCGAGAAAACGAGCGGTGGTTTCGCAAATATCGGCGCAGTCCTGAAGCGTCGCGACGTGATGGGTGTTCGCCGTTTCGCCGCCCGCGTCCAGGCACATCGTCACCGTGCGCAGGCAGAGTCCCGCGCAATCCTGGCAGGCCTTCAATCCTTCGCTCAGTTGATTTGCCGAAGGAGCGGACGGCAGTGGGCCCGCCCGCGCCGAGTCAGCGGGCAGTGCTGGCCGGTCTTTCCGTCCTGCGCGAGGGAGTTGATACCGAGACGGGTCCGTCTTGCGGGGCTTTTCGTCCTTGCTGTGCATTGAGTGAGCTCCAGAGCGAGGAATGGGGTGCTGCGCCGCCAAAAAAACCGCCGGAGCCGCAGCCGCTGTTCGGCCTCGGCTCCGGCGGGTGTGACCGTGTCTGGTAGTCGATCCGCACCCGGAGAGAGCTCGGATCGACCATCGAAACAAGGTCAACATGTTCGCCCATCGATGTCAGGTCCATGGGCGTGGGAGGTTTCACGAGCAGGCGCAGTCGTCGTTGCCGCCGCTCTTCTTGGATTGGGACTGGTTGGATGCCTGTCCCTTGTTGCGCGAAGCGCTCGGGCTTGGGCCGCTGCTGCCTTCGATCTGCGTCTCGTCGGCGGCGTTGTTGTTCTCATCCAAGCCGCTCGAGCCTGAGTGCTGCGAGGAGCTTTGTGACTGGCTCTGGTTGGAACGAGCGTTCTGGCCGCCCTTGGTGCTGTTGTTGTCCCAATTGCCCTTGCTTGCGGCGCGATCGGTGTCGGTGTCCGTCTCGCTCGTGCGCCCCGGTGCCGAGCTGCCGCCCGACTTGGGGGACTGGCGATCAAACTGCTTGTCGCCCTGGCGGCTGGAGTTGCTATCTACATCGCGTCCGGCGGTGCTGCTGGAGCCGCGATTTTGCGTCGAGGTGGAACCGCGCTGAGCGGAGCTAGGCTGCTCCTGCTGGCGCTGCTGTCCCTGCTGACCCTTCGACTGCTGTGAGCGGCCGGAGTTTTGGTCGCTCTCGTCGCGGCCTTGGTTTGACTGATTGCGGTTGGCGTTGTTGGGCATATGGCGCGTCCTTCCGTCCTTGGACGGATCGTGTAGTTGTGCGTGACTCTTTGCGGCACGACGTTGGCCGCACCCCTCTACCGAGGTGGTCGGGTAAATTGGACGTGAAGTCTGTGCGAGAGAGCCGGCAGTTCATCGCCCTAGGGTTCTGCATGCCATTGACACGCGACCAGATCACTCAGCGGGCGGCCAAGGAACTCAAAGACGGCTACATCGTCAATCTCGGCATCGGCATGCCGACGCTGGTGGCCAACTACATTCCTGCCGGGATGGACGTCTGGCTGCAGAGCGAGAACGGCTTGCTCGGCATCGGACCATTCCCGACCGACGCCGAGGTCGATCCCGATCTCATTAACGCTGGCAAGCAGACTGTCACGGCGCAAGGGCGCCGCGTACTTCTCCTCCAGCGACTCGTTCGCGATGATCCGCGGCGGGCACATCGACATGTGCATCCTCGGCGCGATGCAGGTGAGTGAGAAGGGAGACATCGCCAACTGGATGGTGCCCGGCAAGCTCGTCAAGGGCATGGGCGGCGCGATGGACCTTGTCGCAGGCGTGAAGCGCGTCGTCGTCACGATGGAACACAACGCTAAAGACGGCAGTGCGAAGCTCGTCAAGCAGTGTTCACTTCCGCTGACGGGGAAGAACTGCGTCGACATGGTGATCAGCGAGGTGGGGGTCTTCGAGTTCGATCGTGCGAAGAGCCGCTTCGTGCTCACCGAGATCGCGCCGGGTCTGACGGTCGACGAGGTCAAAGCCAAGACCGAAGCCGTGTTTGACGTGGCGCCCTCGGTGAAGACCGTCGCTGTCTGAAACACCTCGAACGGGTCCTTTAGGTCCAATGAGACCCATATGACCTATGAGCGCCGAGCTGCCTGCAACAGCGTCGTCTCAAATGCCCGCGCTGCCGGCGACAGGGCGCGGTCGTTCGGCTTCGCGATCGCAAGTGACCGCACGAGCTTCCCATCTCTGCACGACGCTCCCGGCTGACTCGCGTCGAGCGCAAATCGGCTGACGAATCCCACCCCGATCCCAGCCGCGACCGAGCGTTTGATCGACTCGATCGACCGCAATTCCATCACGACATCAAGGTGAGCGCCCGCGCTCGACGCCGAGCGGTCGATCAGCTCGCGCACCGCGCTGCCGGCCTCAAACGCCACGACCCGTTCTCCCTCAAGGTCCTTCCACGAGAAACTCTTCTTCTCCGCGAGCCGATGGCCCGGCGGGGTGATCAGTCGCAGTTCGTCCTCCGCCAGCGCCGTCGTCAGCAGGTCGGCCCCTTCCGACCGCTTGAGCGGCAGCGTCACGATCCCCAGGTCGAGCTCGCCGGAGATGACCGCCGCGGCAATCGACGATGACCCGTGCTCGCGGACGTAGAACCGCACGCCCGGGTGGTCGCGCCGGAAGAGACCGATCGCCGGTGGGAGTAAGTAGGTCGTCGCTGTGGCCCCGCCGCCGACACGGATGGACCCGGTCTGGAGGCCCATCAACTCTCGCACGGCCGACACAGCGTTATCGGCGCGACGTAGGGTTTCTTCTGTATGTGCCAGAAAGACCCGCCCGGCTTCGGTGAGCTGCACACCCCGCCCGGTCCGGTGCAGAAGCGTGGTTCCAACCTCAGCTTCAAGCTTTTTGACCACCGCGCTCAGGGCGGGCTGGGTAACGCCCAGGGCGTGGGCGGCCCGGGTCATGTGCCCGGCTTTGGCGATCGCTCGGAAGTACCTGAGGGTGGTCAGTTCCACGGGGATGAGCGTACCCGGCTGGCGATGCGGAATAGGCTCTTATCCGGGTGGCGTTCGGGGGAAGACGCGGGCATACTGACTTCATGAACAAAATGAACGTGCGTGGAATGGCGGCGATGGTTGCGCTTACAGCCGGTGCGGCGGCCTCTTACGGCCAGGTTGAAGTGGTGTACGCGATCGACGCGCACGCCCCTGGCAACGTGAAGACGCAAGTGCCGGGTCTGGTCGGCGCGACGTTCAAGAACTTCCCGCGTCCCTACATCTCGCCTAATGGCCAGCGCTGGGCGCTGGTCGCCACGGTCAACGGGTTCGGCGGCACGCAGGACCAGGCGCTGATCACCGGCGTCGGCACCACCGGCGCCGCCGTGGCGCAGGAGGGCGTGACGCTCGATAGCGGCGGCTCCACGTTCCAGTTCCTCACCAACGTCTCGCCGCGCATCTCCAACGACGGGCACTGGATCTCCGCCGTCAGCAGCGGCGACAAGATCGTGCGCGGCGACCTCCTCGGCAACGTGACCCTCGTCGCTCACGGCGGCGGCACCGAGTTCGCTCCGCCCGATGTCGTGTACGGCAGCAACGCGTTCAGCTCCGCCAACGACACGATCGCCGGCCCGGCCTTCCTGGCGGTGATCGCCAACTCCCCCAACGGCTCGAACAAGATGGGCATCGTCTCGGGCACGGCCCTGGCGAGCGCGTTTGTCGACTATCCCACCGGCCAGTTCGGCGGCACGGAGTACCCGATCAGCGAGCTCGACTCCAACGCGTTCTGGACCAACAACGCCGGCACGTCGTGGCTGGCGCTGGGCAAGATCCTGCACCCCGACACCGGCTTCGATAAGGTGCTGATCGTTGACGGCGCTATTCGCGTTCAGGAGGGTGCCCCGCTGGCGGGAATGACCGCCGCGGTCACCACCATCTCCGAGGCGTTTATGGAGGCCAACGGCGACTGGTACTGCCGCGGCTCAAACTCCGACAGCACAGGCTGGTTGGTCAAGAACGGTGCGGTGATCGCCCGCACCGGCACGGCGATCGTTGCCGGCAGCAGCGAGATGTGGACCAGCTTCCTTGACGTTCACGGCAACGGCCGCGGTGATTTCGCGATCGTCGGCCGCACCAACAACGCCGACGCCAACCTCAGCGACGTGATCGTCGTGAACAACCGCTTTGTCGTCGCTCGCGAGAGCGATGCGGTCGACCTCAACGGCGACGGCCAGCGCGAGACCGACCTCTTCATCCACGTGATGGTGAACCGCCTGATGTTCGCCGACGACGGGTACGTCTACTTCGCCTCGCGCATGAAGGGGTCGGCCACCGCCACCACCGACCTGCCCAACAGCGCGAACAGCAGCTCGTTCCTCCGCGTCGCCGGCTGCCCGGCCGACATGGGCCGGGCCGGCGGCCTCCCCGGCGCCGACAGCCACCTGGACAACAACGACTTCATCGCTTTCATCAGCCTCTTCTTCGCCCACGACGCGCGGGCCGACCGCGGCGTCGCCGGCGGCCTGCAGGGGTCCGACGGTCAGTTCGACAACAACGACTTCATCGCGTTCATCTCGCAGTTCTTTGGCGGCTGCTGAGCGAATCTTCACCCACGATCGGGCCGGCCTTGGTACGCTTCACCACTGAGGTGAGTGCTCCAAGGAGGTTCGCCCATGGGTCGCAAGCTCCGTTCACTATTCCCCTCGATCACTCCCCGGCCGGGCTCGGGCGATGCTCCGCAGCCGCTGCCGGGGCGCGCGATCGTTGGCGGCACCGCCGACAGCGCGGTGCAGCAGGAAGCCCCGATCGCCGGCTCGGCGGTTGAGCACGGCAGGCCGTTGATGCACGACGAGGTCGCACGCCTGGCATACCTGCGCTGGCTTGAGGTCGGCGGAAGCTCCGTCGACAACTGGCTGTGGGCGGAGGCCGAGTTGAAGCTCCGCGAGGGCTCGGGAGCAGAAGGTGGAGACTGAGCGGAAACGCCGTCTGGGTTTTGCTACCCTCGGCACGTGAAGTTCCTGTTGATCGGATCCCTCTTGGGCTGCCTGACGCTGGCGGCCGGCTGCAACACCCCGCCCACGCTGGGCGCTGGTTCTACGCCCGCGCTCGCGCGGGTCGGCGAAGCGCCGCTCGTCGGCGCTACCAGCACCACATACAAAAATGACGGCCAGGGCGGCTGGGCCCGCGACGTTGCGCCCGAGCAGGGGAGTGACGAAGCCGTCCTCGCCCAGGCGCGCCGCGAGCTCGCCGAGGACCGCGCCTCGGTCGCCCGCCGGACCATCGACAAGTGGCTCAAGCCGCGCGAACGCACCACCACGCCGTTGGTGCCGCAGGCGTATCTCATCCGCGCCGACGCCACGGCCGTCGATGACGAGTACGACGCTCTGTACGACTACGAGACGCTCATCAAGACCTTTCCCGGCTCGCCCGAGTACGTGACGGCGGTCGAGCGCGAGCTGGAGATCGGCGTGCGCTACCTCAACGGCCTCGACCGCAAGCAGTGGGGCATGCGCATGCTCGGCGCCGAGAGCGTCGGCGAGGAGCTCCTCATCCGCGTGCACGAGCGTCTCCCCGGCTCGCAGCTTGGCGAGTGCGCCGTCATCGAGCTCGGCGACTACTACTACCGCGAGCTCGACCTTGAGTCCGCGGCCGTGGTCTACAAGGCGTTCGTCGCCAACTACCCCCGCAGCGCGTACGTCATGCGGGCCAAGCAGCGCCAGGTGTTCTCCAGCCTCGGACGATTCAAGGGCCCGCGCTACGACACCACCATCCTCCTCGACGCAGGTGCGCTGATTCGGCGGTTCCAGAACGAGTACCCCGCCCAGGCGCAGGCCGTCGGTCTCGATGACGCGCTTCTTACCCGGATCGATGAAAGCCGCGCCTCGCAGCTTCTGGAGGCCTCGCGGTGGTACCTCAAGCGCGGCGACCCCGTCAGCGCGAGGGCCGAGCTCCGTCGCCTACTGAAGGTTCACCCCCGCACTGCAGCCGGCGGAAAGGCCTACGACATGCTCAAGTCGCGGGGATGGCTGCAGGAGGGTGACATGCCCCCTCCGGTTCCGTCCGCGTCCGCCCCTGCCCCTTCTGTAACAGCGACGAGCCCCAACACCCAGGCATCCGCGCCGGCGTCCAATGGGCAGCCGTCGCAGCCGGCCACGTCCGCGCAGCCCTCCACGGAGGCTCCCAAGTGATCCGCATCTTGCTCGCTTCTGCCACGACGGCTCTCGCTCTGCTGGTCACTAGTTGCGCTGACGACCCCCACCAGGGGTACTCGTTCTCCCAGTCATTCCGCACCGATGTCAAGACCATCTCGGTCCCGGTCTGGCACAACAACACGTTCTACCCCGGGCTTGACGCCAAGCTCGGGCAGGCGCTGGTCGCCGAGATCAACAAAACTACGCCCTATCGCGTGACCAGCGGCGACGGCGCAACCTCCGTGCTTGAAGGCACGATCGTCTCCGCCGAGATGAAGAAGCTCTCGACCGGGCGCGAGTCCGGCCTTGTGCAGGAACTCTCGTTCGAGATCGTCGTCGATTTCACCTGGAAGGACAATCGCACGGGCAAAGTGCTTACGGCGCGCAAGAACTTCTCCGCGGCGCGGTCGTTTGCGCCCGCTCGCGGCGTGGGTGAGCGGATCGACGTCGGCGAGGACGCCGCGGCGCAGCAGCTCGCCAAGGACATCATCGGCGAGATGCGCAGCGGCTGGTAATCGCGAATCGACTTGCAGCCAATGTGACGGCTGGTAGACTCAAGCGGTGACCATCGCTTGGGTGCCGTCGTCTCCGCCAGGGTTCTGGACACTGCTCGCCGAAGCGGTGGGGCGGTTCCACATCGCTCTGCTCCACTTTCCCGTTGCACTGCTGGTGGTCGCCGCGGCGCTGGAAGCCTGGGCGTGGATAAAGGGACGCGGGCGGGGCGAACTGAGTCGGGCCGCGGGCGCCTGTCTGGGACTTGGCGCGGTCTCCGCCTTCATCAGTGCATTCACAGGCTGGCTGCTCGCCGGGTGGCCCGCGGGGCGTGAAGAGGTCGAACTGCACCGCTGGGTGGGAACGGCAACCGCTGTGCTCGCGGTGATTGCTTGGGTGCTGCGCTCACGAGCGGTGCGAGTGAACGTGCCGGCGGCCGGCCGCGGCGTGTACTTGGCGGGTGTCGCCTTTGTCGCGCTCGTCGCGGGCTTCGCGGGTCATCTGGGTGGCTCGATCACGCACGGCCAGGGGTATCTGACCGAAGTGTGGGCGCAGCTTTTCCGCGGCGGACAGGCAGGGCGAGATCTCGCGGGCGGCCGAGCCAATCAGGGAACAGGCGGTGAGTTTCAGCCGACGCCCGGTTCGCGAGCTCGCGCGCGGGGGGCGTTGACACGCCGTTCACCCGCGCGTTCGCCGTGCTTGAAGATCGTTGCATTGAGTGCCACGGCCAGGTGAAACGCAAGGGTGGCCTGCGGCTCGACTCGCGCGAGGCGGTGCTGAAGGGTGGCAAGCACGGCCCGTCAGTCGTCGTCGGCGACGCGGCGTCGAGCTACCTGATGGCCCGCGTCCATGGCGAAGGCCCCGACGAGCAGATGCCGCCCGAGGGCGACCTGCTCACCGATGAGCAGGTCAAGGCGCTCGAAGCATGGATCAACGATGGAGCCCAGTGGCCCGCGGGTCAGGGGGCGCAGGCTGTCCCAGCAGAGACGCCCGAAGCACGCCACTGGGCGTATGTGCCGCCGTTGAAACCACAGGCGCCTGACGCGGGCAAGTGGGGGCGCAACCCGATCGACGGTTTCACGCTCGCGGCAATGCGGGCCCACAAACTCGCCCCTTCACCCGAGAGCGACAAGAGCGTCCTTCTCCGCCGCGTGACGCTCGACCTCACGGGCCTGCCGCCGACAGTCGAAGAGCTCGACGCCTTTGAGGCCGACGCAGCGTCCGACGCGTACGAGAAGGTCGTCGACCGCCTTCTGGCATCACCGGCTTATGGCGAACGCTGGGCGCGCCCTGGCTCGACCTCGCCCGCTACGGCGACTCTCGCGGCTACGAGAAAGACAACACCTGGGTCATGTGGCCTTATCGCGACTGGGTGATCAACGCCCTCAACGCCGACATGCCCTTCGACCGTTTCACGGTCGAGCAGATCGCCGGCGACCTGCTGCCCAACGCCACCGAGCAGCAGAAAGTGGCCACCGCGTTCGAGCGTCTGAGCATGCTCAACGAAGAGGGCGGCGTCGACCCCGAGGAAGCTCGCGTTACCGCCGTGGTCGACCGCGTAGACACGACCGCCACCGTCTGGCTCGGCGCCACCATGGGATGCGCGCGTTGCCACGATCACAAGTTCGATCCGGTGTCGATGAAGGACTACTACGCCCTCTTCGCCTACTTCAACAGCTCTGCCGACGAGATCAAGCAGGTCGGCGACGGTGAGACGCATGTCATCGCGCCCACCCTTACGATCGCCGGCGTTCCCGGCGCGTCGGTCCAGGTCATGCAGGAACTCGACAAACCGCGCGAGACTCGCCTCATGCACCGCGGCAACTTCCGCGACTGCGGCGACGTCATTGCTGCTGCCATTCCCTCTGCGATGAACGGTGAGGCCGTGGCGCCCACGCGTGCCGACAGACTGGGGCTCGCAGAGTGGATCACCGACAAAGGCAACCCGCTCACCGCACGCGTGCAGGTCAACCGCATCTGGAGCCTCTACTTCGGGCGCGGCCTCGTGGAGACGGAAGAAGACTTCGGTACGCGCGGCTCGGAACCGACGCACCCCGAACTCCTCGACTGGCTCGCCCGCGAGTTCGTCGAGCACGGTTGGAGTCAGAAGCACATCCATCGGCTCATCGTTACGAGCGCAACGTACCGCCAGTCGTCGCGCGCCGCGGCGAGCGAAGAAGGAAGAGCCTCGCTCGAGCACGACCCCGCCAACATCTGGCTCGCCCGAGCGCCGCGTCCACGCCTCGACGCCGAAGCGATCCGCGACCAGGCTCTGGCGCTGGGCGGTCTCCTGAGTACGCGGTTCGGCGGCCCAAGCGTCAAACCGCCCCAGCCCGATGGCATCTGGGGGCATGCTTACAGCGGTGAAAAGTGGGTTGAGAGCGCGGGCGAAGACCGCTACCGGCGCGGCCTGTACACGTTCGTGAAGCGGGCCACGCCCTACCCGTCGATGGCCGTGTTCGATGCTCCATCAAGACAGGTCACATGCCCCCGTCGCGTCAAGAGCAACACACCGCTCCAGGCGCTCACAACGCTCAATGACCCTGTGTTCATCGAAGCTGCGACGGGCCTCGCAAAGCGAATCCAGCTCATTCGCGGCGCCCAGCAGATGCGGCTTGAGTGGGCTTTCCGCGCGTGCACCGCGCGAGCCTGGACCGCGCAGGAGCAGGCGGTGCTCCTCGACGCCTTCACCAAGGCCGAGGCCGACTATCGCAAGCGTCCCGACGACGCCCGCAAACTCACCGGCTCCGCCGGCCTCCCAGACGCCGACGCCGCGGAGCTTGCAGCGTACACCGTCGTCGCCAACATCCTGCTCAACCTCGACGAGGTCCTCTGTAAAGGCTGATTGAGGCTTTCCATGTGCCACGGCCAGCAACAACCCCGCAGCCCTGCAGAACTGCTCGCCATGACGCGGCGGCAGATGCTGGTCAACTGCACCACCGGCATGGGGATGATCGCTCTCGCGTCGCTCCTCCGCGGCGGAACGGGCACGATCGACACGCTGCAGCCAGAGCCGACGAAGCCCGGCTCCAAGATCGCCCGCGGCACCCGCGGTGTCCACTTTCCGCCCAAGGTCAAGCGCGTCGTCTATCTCCACATGGCGGGCGCGCCGAGCCAGCTCGACCTGTTCGACCGCAAGCCGCTGCTCGAAAAGCTCGACGGCCAGCCGTGCCCCGCCGACGTCATCGCCGGGGAGCGGTTCGCCTTTACCCGCGGCACGCCGAAGGTGCTCAAATCGCCGTTCAACTTCGCCACGCACGGCGAGAGCGGTATGGAACTCAGCGAGCTGCTGCCCCACACCGCTTCGATCGCCGACGACATCACGCTCATCCGCTCGATGCGGACGGACCACTTCAATCACGCGCCGCGCAGCTCTTTGTGCAGACCGGTTCACAGCTTGTCGGTCGCCCGAGCATGGGGTCGTGGGTCACCTACGGGCTCGGCAGCGAGAACGCCGACCTGCCCGGCTTCGTCGTCCTCACCAGCGGCGGCAATCCTGACGGCGGCGCTTCACTGTGGGGCAGCGGGTTTCTGCCGACCAAGTTCCAAGGCGTGCCCCTCCGCAGCGCCGGTGATCCGGTGCTCTACGTCAACAACCCGGCGGGCATGGACGGCGCGATGCGCAAGTCGTCCATCGATGCAGTCAACCAGCTTAACCACCTGCACGCCGCCGAGGCCGGCGACCCCGAGATCGCCACCCGCATCGCGCAGTACGAGATGGCCTACCGCATGCAGGCCAGCGTGCCGGAACTCATGGAGATCGCCAAGGAGCCCAAGGAAGTCCACGAGGCCTACGGAACCACGCCCGGCCAGACCAGCTTCGCCAACAACTGCCTTCTCGCCCGTCGCCTGCTCGAGCGCGGTGTCCGCTTCGTGCAGCTCTACCACTGGGGCTGGGACAGCCACGGCACCAATACCGGCGACGACATCGTCCACTCGCTCCCCGAACGCTGCAAGCAGACCGATCGGGCCTCGGCGGCGCTCGTGAAGGACCTCAAGCAGCGCGGCTTGCTCGACGACACCCTGGTGATCTGGGGCGGCGAGTTCGGCCGCACGCCGCTCAACGAAGCCCGCAACGGCAGCAAGTTCCTCGGGCGCGACCACCACCCGCACGCCTTCAGCGTCTGGATGGCCGGCGGCGGCGTGAAGAAGGGGTTCACCCTGGGCAAGACCGACGACATCGGCTACCGCGTGACTGAAGACCCCGTGCACGTGCACGACCTGCAGGCGACGATCCTCCACCTGCTGGGCATCGATCACACCAAGCTCACCTACCGCTATCAGGGCCGCGACTTCCGCTTGACGGACGTGCACGGCGAGGTGGTCAAGAAGATTCTCGCGTAGCGTTGCCTATGGAGTGGTTCGACGCACACCTCGACCTCGCATGCATCCACCTCAACGGGCGCGATCTGCTGAAAGAGCGTGCCGAAGGCGGCCTCTGGCAGCCCGGCTGCATCACGCTGCCGTCGCTGAAAGCCGGTGCCGTTACGCGCTGCCTCGCGACGGTCTTCACTGAGTCAATCGAGCCCGGCGCGATCATTCAGGAAGACCAGCAGTACCACACCGGTGACGCTGAGACCGCTCATCGTGCTGGTGCTCGGCAGATCGACCTCTACGCGAACTGGCGCAGCAGGGGTCTCGGCCCCGGTATGGGCGTGCTGATGGAGTGCGCCGATCCGATCCGCGCTCCGAGCGAGCTGTCCTGGTGGGTCGAGCGCGGCGTCGTCGCGATCGGCTTGGCGTGGGCACACCAGTCGCGCTACGCGGGCGGCAACTGCGTCGAGACCGGCCTCACCGAGCTGGGCCACGATCTCGTCCGCGCAATGGACACGCTCGGCGTCGTCCACGACGCCTCGCATCTCAGTGAGCGGGCCTTCTGGGAACTCGCCGACGCGACCGATCGTGTGATCGTCGCCAGCCACAGCAACTGCCGCGAGCTCAACGGCGGCGACGCGATCACTTCGCTCGCCCGTCGTCAGCGTCACCTCACCGACGATCAGATCAGCGAGATCACCGGCCGCGGCGGAGTCATCGGCCTCAACCTCTTCAGCCTCTTTCTGCGCCCCAACTGCGAGGAGCCGCAGCGGGCGACCATCGACGATTGCATCGCCCACGTCGAGCGCATCTGCGAGATCGCAGGCAACCGGTCGTGCGTCGGGCTCGGCAGTGACGCCGACGGCGGCTTCAGCCGTCTGCGACTGCCGGAGGGGATCGACGCGCCGGTCGATTACATCAAGCTCGCCGAAGCGTTCTCGGCGAGAGGCTGGAGCGACACCGATGTCGCCGCTTTCGCAAGCGGCAACTGGCGCCGTATCTTCCCGAAGGTGTGACCGTTACTGCCCGTTCTGCGCAGCCTGTTCCGCTGCAGCCGCCGCGGCGCAGTGGGCGCACCACGTCTGAGGCCGCCCGAGCGCGAACGTCCGGGCGTTTTCCGGCGTTACGTCCAAGGCGGTCTTCTTCGACGCCGGCAGGCTCTTGAGGATGTTCAGCAATCCGTTGCGGTACTCCTGTTCCTTGAGCACGTACTGCGGGTTGTTCTGCGTCGACTTGTACGTCGTCGCCAGTTCCTTCGCGATGTTCTTGCGACGGTTGGCCGGATCCGGATGCGTCGAGAGCAGCTCCGGCGTGCGTCCAGCGCCCATCTCCGCCTGCAGCACCGCCATCACCTGGTCCATCGCCTGCGGGTTGTAGTGCAGCTTGGTCATGTACCGCAGCCCCAGGTGGTCGGCCTCGGCCTCCTGGTCGCGCGAGAACTTCAGCGTCACCAGCTGGCCGCCCACGGTGATTGCCGTACCGGCGGCCGCCGCCTCAGTCTGGTGCTTCTCGCCCGCGGCCGCCGCGACGGCGACGCCCAGGATCGCGGCGCCCACCTCGACGCCCGTCTGCTTGGCGATCTGCTGCGAGATGTGGTGCGCGGTCACGTGTCCGATCTCGTGCCCGATGACGCCGGCGAGCTCCGCCTCGTTCGTCAACTTTTCCGCCAGTCCGCGAGCGACGTACACCTTGCCACCGGGCATGGCAAAGGCGTTCACCTCCGGCGTGTCCAGCAGTGTGAACTCCCACGGCAGGCTCGGGTTGTCGGCTTCGGTCTGAGCCGCCAGCGATTTACCAAGGTTCGTCACGTAAGTTGTGGCCGCGGCGCTGTTCACCTTGCCGCCGTTCTCGCTGATCATGCTGGGCATCGCGCTGGTGCCCATCTCGATCTCCTGCTGACGGCTGAGCGCGGAGAACTGGCTGCGGCCGGTCGCGGCGTTGGTCTCGCAGCCGGTAGTTCCGGCGAGAGCGGCGAGAAGCCCGGCGACGGCGAGAACACGAACGGTGGTCTGCATTGGGTGCTCCTGAAGGAGGGTGGGTGCGGTGAAGCGTACGATGCGGGTGATGACCACGGGTGAAACCGGTATGAACGCAGCAGGAGGCGGAGGAGCAGGAGGAGCAGGGGGAGGGGGGGGTGGCGGGGCCGCATGGACCTCGACCGACCTTGCCGCAAGTCCGCATGCGGTTTCCGACAAGCAGGAGCGCGTCCGCCGCATGTTCGCGGCTATCGCCGGCTCGTACGACCTGAACAACCGGGTCCACTCGTTTGGTCTCGACCAGCGCCGGCGCCGGTTCACGGTTCGCCAGGCGAATCTCAAAGGCGGCGAATCAGTTCTCGACTGCGCTTGCGGCACCGGCGACCTCTCGCGCCTCTTTGCCGGGCAGCTCGAGCGCTTGGGAGGCGGCAAGGTCACCGGCCTCGATTACACCCAGGAGATGCTCGACGTCGCCAAGCAGAAACGCACCGAGAGCGCTGGGCCGATTGCCCGCGAGATCGAGTACGTCCGCGGCGATGCGCAGGCTCTTCCCTTCGCCGATGCATCGTTCGACGCCGTCTCGATCGCCTTCGGCATCCGCAACGTGCAGGATCCCGCCAAGGCCGCGCGCGAGTTTTTCCGCGTGCTCAAACCCGGCGGCCGCCTGCTCGTTCTTGAGTTCGACCGCCCGCGCAACCCGCTCATCCGGTGGGGCAACGACCTCTACACCCGTCGCATCATGCCTTGGACCGCCACGCTCATCGCCGGTGATCGCAGCGGTGCGTACAAGTATCTGCCCAAGAGCGTCGAGACCTTCCTCGATCGCGACGCGATGCGCACCATGCTGCTGGGCGCAGGCTTTAAAGAGGCGGCGTATACGCCGCTCACGTTCGGCGTCTGCGTCTGCCACCGCGCGGTGAAGTGACGGCGGTTCCGCGCCTCACTGGCAACCTTGGAAGAACAGGTTGATGAAGGCGATGAAATCGTTGTTGTCGAGCTGAAAATCTGCGCCGCGCATGCCGCCCTGCTTTCCAACATCAGCGCGGGCGTTTCGTGTAAAGAAGTACGCGATGAACGTGATGAAGTCATTGTTGTCGAGCTGACCATCTGGAGACGGCTGTCCCCCCTGGCCGCCCAGGTCGCCGGCGCACCAGCCGATTGCTCCCGGTAAACGCAGCATCCACGCCTCGTTCACGCCGTTGCGCGTCCCGCTCAGAAGCGCGATCTTGCCGTCTGCCGATAGCCCGGTCAACGCGCTGAAATGGAGCCCGTTGCGAACGAAACCGTGCGCATCGCAGTAGGCGTCGACGGTCGTGCTCCCCTCCCCGGGCAGCCACAGCACCGCGTGGTCGACATTGCTGATCCGAGCGCCGCCGGCAAACGTCGCCCCAGTGCGGTCGATGTACTGAACGAACGCGGACTCCCAAAGCGGACCAGTCGGCAGCAACTCCAGCCCGGCCTGCGCGGACCAGCGGAACGGCACCAGCACGCCCGGAGCACTCGCAAAGTCCCCTCGCCCGCAGAGTACCAGGCCGTCGCCGCTGATCCGACTTGGAAACCAGTGGGCGAGCGGCGGCGGACAATTAAGGGTCGTGCGGGTCGTGCCGTTTTCCCAAAGGCACGGAACATTGATGAGAGACCCCTGAGAGGCGTACGCGCCAACGACTTTATTGCCCGTCGCATCCAGTGCGTACGCGCCCGAATCGCGGTCAGGCGTCGGATTCGGCGCAACGTTGCTCAAGTTGAGATTGGACAACGTCACGAAGTCTGCGCGAAAGGCGCGGCTCCCACCGTTGGTCGAGCCGGTACCGACCATGTAACGCCCGTCGGACGACATCGCGACGCCGTTGGTCTGCTGGCTCCCGGTGTCCAACTGGGGAACGACTTCAAAGCCGTGTTCGAGCGACCACCGCGCCGCCATGTGCTGCCGGTTCCCCACAGTTGCGCCGATGATGGAACCATCCCGGCTCAAACCGACGGGGAAGTCGGTTGCGGGCCACGTCGGTTGAACCGACGACCGCGGAAACGCCGTCAGACCTGCCGCCAGCGTCCACCGGCCCAGAACGTATCCGGCGTCGACCCCACTTCCGACTGCGATCGGTCCTGCCACCGTCGAACCATCCGCGCTCATGCACATCGGCGTGAACGCTCCGCCCGGTCCCGTATCAAGCTGAATAAAACGCGTTTCAGACTGCGCCCGGACTGACCCGGCTGCCACGCCGAGCACGATCGCCGCGAAGACCTTTCTCAAGGGCACCCCCCAAAGAACGCGCTGATAAACGCGATGAAATCGTTGTTGTCGAATTGATCATCGCTCCCGGGCAGGCCGCCCTGGCGCCCTACGTCGGCGCGAGAATCTTGCAGGAAGAAGAGCGAGATAAACGCGATGAAATCGTTATTGTTCAACGACCCGTCATGGCCGACTTGCCCGCCCTGCGCGCAAGATCGGCGGGGCACAGCGGCGGCGCACCCGCGAGTCGCACCATGTACCCTTGGTAATAGTCAACGCCCGCGGCCCGGTAGCTTCCGTTCCCTACGATGACCTGTCCGTCGTCCGAAACGGCCTGCGCGTCCATCAGCCCGAAATTTGTCATGACACCAAGCCCAAGCAGGTAGCTCGGTAGCACGACAAACCCCGATTGCTGTCGCCAAAGGAAGGCGTTTGGCGAGGGCGAGATGGTCGACGACGAAGAGGTCCAGCACGTGCCAACGATGGTCGCTCCGTCGGCGCTCACGCCATAGGCGATCGCACCGACGACGTTGGACGGTGTGGCAATCTGCACCATTCCACCCGCGGCGGTCCAGCGAAATGGACGTTGCGCTCCGGTGCCGTCGGTGCTCGAGCCCACAATCACCGCGCCGTCAGGGCTCACATCCCAAGCGACGGAGAGCGTGCCGCCGGGGAAGACGCCAAGATCCTGATAACCTTGAGCTGCAGTCCAGCGAAAAGCGTGGTTGCCGTCCGCGGTGTCGGCCTTTCCAACGACCACGGATCCATCGGCACTGCACGCGAGCGCCGATCGCCCACCTGTGACAAACCCTGCGAACGGTCCAGTGAGCGCCGCCTCCGCTCCACCGTTGATCCAGGCAACCGCGTCAGGAAGCGTCGCCACGTAGTCTCCCACGACGACGCCTGTGTCGCGAGTGAACCCCATCGGGAACGCGTTCTCCGGCGCAGTTCCAAAGAATGTCATCCCATTCTGCTGATCCCAAATAAATGCGCGACTTCCCGTTGGGCCCGTTGACCGCCCGATAATTTGGCTGCTTCTGCTCACCAAGCGAGCGTCAGACGTGTAGTCGCCCGGAAGCGTGCCAAGCGCGACCAGGCCGTGAGACGGTGACCAACGAGCGGCGACCTCGCCTTGTGCCGTCGACGCCGCGCCGGCGACGACGTACCCATCAGGGCTCAGCGCGAAAGCGCGTGAACCAGACTGCCCGGGGAGCGAGCCCAAAAACCTGAGGGTTATCGGATCTGCAAAGCAGGCACCGGCAAGCGCGAACGACGCCGACATACCGATGAACTGCCGCGTACGGATCATGCTGGTCTCCCGGTGTGCACCCTTTGCAGTATCACCGACGCGGCCTCGGGCGTCAACCGGCATTCCCAATCTCCTCCTTGAGAGAAGACCACCAGAAGAGGGGAGACGTTCATGGACAGAATGCCGACTGCGCACCTGTTTTACAGTAGACTGCGAGTATCGGAGGTCCCTCGATGCTGTGCCAACGCTGTTTTCTCGTTGCGATTGCGAGCGCCGCAGTCTGTGGTCACTTGGCTGCTCAGTGCGTAGAGGGTTGGCAATACGGACCAACTGAGCAGCAGCCGCCCGGTGGCGCACCGCTTCTCTGGGACGCCGACGGTCCAGGGCCGCAGCCTCCATCGGTAGTCTGGATCGGCAGTTTCAGCGTTACCGGAAAGCCCGTCGCGTACAACCAGCCCGCTGCAACCTATACACCTGACGGTTCCATTCTCGTGCTCGGTAATGAGCAGTTTGTCGCCGGCGCGTCCGGCGGTTCAACGAGCCCCGAACCCACCTCACGAGCGACGATCCACAATAACGAGCTGTACATCTGTGGCTCAATCCAGACAATCGGCGGGCGGCCAATTAACAACGTTGCTCGGTGGGACGGCACCCGATGGCAGCCGGTCGGAAACGGACTCTACTTCATCAATGGCGCTTCAACGACCGCCAACAACATCTTCAGTTTCGGCGGTTCTCTTTATCTCTTTACCAAGACGAATTCCGGCTCAATCTATCACTTTGCGCGTTGGGATGGCTCGACGTGGACCATCGATCCGTTTCCCGCGGCGAATGGGTTTATCAGCCAGACGGTGCAGGGGCCCGATGGACTCTACTTCCTCGGCGACTTCACGTCGATTGGAGGGGTTGCTGCCACAAGAATCGCCCGGTTTGACGGAACGACGTTCTACCCAGTCGGCACGCTGACCCCGGGCTTCGCAGGCCCGCCGACGATCACGTTTGACAACGGAGTGCTTTACGCGACCTCCAGGTCCGGAATGACTAACGGTCGTTACGGGCTCTTCAAGCTTGATGGTGGTAATTGGGCGGCGATTCCAGGATCGCCGACGCGGTTGAACGGGCTTACCGCGTTCAACGGGTCAATTTATGGTGAGGAAAACCCCGGCTCATCCATCCTCGGTCACCAGTGGTGGCGGTGGGACGGAACCGCTTGGTCAGTGGCAACGACGTTCGATCCCACCGGCACGGTCGCACCGTTTGGAGACCCGACCTCTACATTGGTGCTCGACGGAGTCATGTACTTCGGTACAGACACAGTTCCAGGATGGGACTCGCCGCGGGCCGGGCGATGGGACGGTGTCACGTGGCGCGCAATGGGCGGCGGCGTTGAGTCGGTCACGATCGGTTCGCGATTCAACGCCATTCAGCAATGGCGCGGCGAACTCTACATCGGAGGCGGGCGGCAGTTTATTACCTCGACGGGTGAGGTCGTGCCGACGCTCGCGAAGTGGACCACCACCGGGTGGCAGAAAGCCGATGTCCCCCTCCCGCCGCAAGACTTCGTCGATTCAATGGCGGTCTGGAAGGGGCAGCTTTTGCTCAATCACGCCCCTTCTGATCAAAGTCAGTTGCCGGCGTACGCACCGGCGACACGCGGGCTTGATCGATGGGACGGGGAGCATCTCCGGCCGATGACGTCTGGCGTATTCAGCCGCTACCCAACCGCGTCGTTCGGCCCCTTCCTCATCCACAATGGGCGTGTATACGCAAAGAACCCGTCACTCTCGTACTGGGACGAATCATGCTGGATCAACGTTACTCGCGAGGAGTTGTTCTCCTGCATGATCGAGTACCGCGGTGCGATCGTAATCGGGGGTAACTTCACGGACCTCGACCTCGGCCGCGTACAGGCCAACCATGTCGCGATGTACGACGGCGCAACTTGGCGTCCACTCGGCAGCGGCGTGAACAACAACGTGAACTCGTTCACCACGTATCAGGGCCAGCTCATCGCATTCGGCCGCTTTTCTCAAGCTGGGGGCCAGTCCGCAAACGGAATCGCGCGTTGGAACGGCAGCCGGTGGGAGGGAATTCCCACCACCGGCATCGCGCCATTGTCGACAGGGACCTTCCAGTTCACCGCCGGAATGGAATACAACGGCGAGCTCTACGTCACCTGCCCCGGTACCTTCAACGGTTCAACGCCGGTGGCCATGGTGCTGCGTTGGAACGGCGTTCAATGGAACCTGCTCGGTGGTGACGCGCCGGCGATCACGCCATCTGTGTTTGCTGTCCACAACGGTCAGTTGTTCATGTCCGGATTGCAAAATGGCGGAGCTGGCTACCCATCGGGTTGGGCAAGGTGGCAGCGTGATGGTGCTCCGAGCATTAGCCAGCCGCCCGCGGACGCAATTGCGGCGACGGGAGGAAACATGTCGATGGCTGTTGCGTCGACTGGCGGCAGCCAATTTCAGTGGCAGCGCGAGGTGGGTGGAGTATTCGTGAATCTGGCCGATGGCCCCCGACCGTCCGGTGCGCTGTCGGGTGCGACAACCAACACGCTGGCGATCACCGGCCTTGGGGCACAGGACGCCGGTAGGTACCGTCTGGTGATTTCTTCGAGTTGCGGATCCGTTGCCTCATTTCCTGCGCGGCTGACCATAAGCCCCTAAGAGTCGCTTGCGGCGTCGCCGCCGCCGCGGCTAGTGCGCGAGCACGCGCGTTGATCTGTTCGGCGATCCTCCGGGCCGCCGCCGCACGATGTGACCGCGCATTCTTCTGCTCCGCCGACAACTCCGCGCTGCTCACTGCAAACTCGGGTCCAGCCAGAAATAGCGGGTCATATCCAAATCCATTCCCACCGCGAGGCACATTTCCCGCGAGTCCGATCCGCCCCTCAAATGTCCCCCGCGCTCGTGCAAGCACCTGCCCGGATCGCGCTAGCACCATCACGCACACAAACCGCGCGGTCCGTTTTTCCGGCGCCACGCCCTCAAGCTCTCGCAGCACCCGCGCGTTGTTCGCCGCATCGCGCGTCGGCCGGTCCATCCCCTCTTCGCGACCATCGGTGCAATAGTGGCTGCTGATCACGCCCGGACGGCCGCCCAGTGCGTCGATCTCCAGCCCGCTGTCGTCAGCGAGGCAAATACGCCCGGTCGCCCCTGCGTACGCCAAAGCCTTGATCGTCGCGTTCTGCTCAAACGTCGTGCCCGTCTCCCGCGGCTCGGCAAAGGGATGCCCCGGCAGGTCGCTCAGTCCGATGATCGGGATCTCCAGCCCCCCCCGGCCCATAATCGCCCGCAGCTCCTCCACCTTGTGCGGGTTGCTGGTGGCGAGCACGATCTCTAGCGGAATCGCGGATGCAGTGGGGGACATGCGGGCATTGTGTACGTCTCCGCAGTCCGGATCAACGCGACCTTCATCGTCCGTGCGTCGACAACGCAGGGAAATCCCAGAACCTTCGCTCCAGGTGATCGATGTTCAAGAGCGACGGCTCCAGGACAAGCTCGCTGATCGATGCCGCGTCCGACGCGAGCAGCCGCGTCGCCGGACCCCGTGGTTCGATAATGCGGTCCCTCAGCAGGCAGGCGACTTGCCGGCGCTGATCGTCGTCGTCGCTGCAGGCGGGTTCAAGATACGGAAGCGCCGGCGTTCCCAGCCGAAGCAACGCCGCGGCCGCGAATTTGGCGTTCTCGGAAACCCCATCGTTCCCAAGCGAGTCGATGAGCACCGGGCACGCCTGCGCTGCCAGCGCTTCGCGACGCGTAGCCGCGGCAATCACCGCGCACAAAAAACGCTGCTGTCCGTCCTTTGACGCGATGCCCCGACCGATGTACGCCTCAGCAACCCCGGGCCGCGCGAGCAGGTAGTCGAAGCACTCCCGCGCGTTGCCCATCCCCAGCCAGCTCATTCGTTTCCCGGTGTAGTCGTCCTCCAGCGCCTCGACGATCACGCGAAGGAGATCGTCGGTCGGGACAAAGCCGGATCGGCCGCGCAGGATCGATGCCGCGTACTGCCGTTGCTGGTGGTCGTTCGAACGCAGCGCCGCCTCCAGTAGCGGCGTCGTCATCGCTTGAGGAAACCACTCCAGCGTGTAGAGGGCGTCGTCGGCGTTGTTCGCGACGTCGTCGTCGCGCAGGTCGTCGATGTACAGGCTGACAGCCCAACGCTGCTGCCACTGCCACAGTGGGATCTCGCGGACCGACTCGCCTTTCTCACCCACGTACGGGTTGCACCGGTTGTCAATCTGCAGCCGTACTGCCGAAGGGGTCCAGGTCCCCAGGCTCCAGCGAGCCGCCAGCAGCGCCGTAGTGGGGAGGTACGCGGCCCACTTTCCCGATCGCACGAATAGCGCCGCCGGCGGGAAGAGCCCAACGCAGATCAGCAGCACACCGATCCGCCGATGAGCGAGCGACCCCGCCGTCCGTCGGCGCTGCTTGGCCTTGCTCAACCGGCCGCATTCGGGGCACTGTGCCTCGCCGTCCTTCACCGGCAGGCTGGTCAGGTCGTATCCGCACAGGGGGAACGTGATCCATGTAAACGGCCACAGCCACGCGGCAAACGGCCGACGGACGCCCGGGCAGAAGCGCCGCGGCTTCCGCAGCACAAAGCAGGCCCAGTAAAGCAGGAACAACCCGCCCAGCGTAAACGCCGCCTTGGACGTGAGAGAAACGATCAGGTGCTTGGTCGTCGAGTCGAGCACGGGCTCGAAGATCGGCCCGGTGTCGGTGGATGCTCTCGAATCGAGCCGCGCCTTCGCAACACCGGAAAAACCGGCGTAACCTGCGCGTATGCCCACCGACCTCCTCAAGCGCCTCGGCCTCGCCGACCACCCCCGCGTCAAGACTACCGACGGCCCTGCCGGCGAAGGCTGGATTGCCTCGGAAAACCCCGCGACTGGCAAGCCCATCGCCCACGTCAAGCTCGATGACGCCGCCGCGTACGAGCGCGAAATCTCCGGCGCCGTCGAGACGTTCAAGACCTTCCGCTCCATCCCTGCCCCCGTCCGCGGCCAGATTGTCCGGGCCATCGGTGAAGAGTTCCGCACCCACAAGAAGGACCTCGGCGAGCTGGTGAGCCTCGAAGTCGGCAAGATCCGTGCCGAGGGCGAGGGCGAGATCCAGGAGATCATCGACATCGCCGAGTTCGCCGTCGGCCTCAGCCGCCAGCTTCCCGGCCAGATCTTCCCCAGCGAGCGGGCCAAGCACCGGCTGCTCGAGCAGTGGCTGCCGCTCGGTCCCATCGGCATCATCAGCGCGTTTAACTTCCCTGCGGCCGTCTGGGCCTGGAACTCCTGCCTCGCGACCGTGTGCGGCGATGTCTCCATTTGGAAGCCCAGCCTCCTTGCTCCTCTCACCGCTCTCGCCTGCAACCGCATCGCCGACCGCATCGCGACGCAGATGGGCCACCCCGGCGTCTTCCGCCTGGTGATGGGCCTCGACTCGGTCATCGGCGAGCGCATGGTCGCCGACAAGCGCATCCCGCTCATCAGCGCCACCGGCTCGTGCCGCATGGGCCGCGCAGTGGGCAAGGTCGTGGCCGATCGCTTCGGCCGCTGCTTGCTCGAGCTCGGTGGCAACAACGCCGTGATCGTCGCCGAGGACGCAGACCTCAAGCTCGCGATCCCCGCGATCGTCTTCGGCGCCGTCGGCACCGCCGGCCAGCGCTGCACGACGACCCGCCGCCTTTTCGTGCACGAGAAGATCGCCGACGACGTCTGCCGCCGGCTCGTCGACGGCTACAAGCAGGTCATGGACAAGATCGGCGACCCGCTCACCGCCGGCACGCTCGTCGGTCCGTTGATCAACGCCCGTAGCGTCGAGGGGTACACCCACGCCGTCGCCGAGGCCAAGAAGCAGGGCGGCCAGGTCCTCATCGGCGGTGAAGTCGTCAAGCAAGGCGGCCACTACGTCCAACCCACGATCGTCCGTGCTCCCGCCAGCAACCAGCTCCCGATCGCCAAGGAAGAGACCTTCGCCCCGATCCTCTACGTCTTCACCTGCAAATCAGTTGAGGAGGCCATCGCGATGCAGAACAGCGTCGACCAGGGGCTCTCCAGCGCCATCTTCACCAACAACATCCTCCACAGCGAGGCCTTCCTCGCCGCCGACGGCTCCGGCAGCGACTGCGGCATCGCCAACGTCAACGCCGGTACCAGCGGCGCCGAGATCGGCGGCGCATTCGGCGGTGAAAAGGAAACCGGCGGCGGTCGCGAGAGCGGCAGCGATTCGTGGAAGGCGTACATGCGCCGCCAGACCAGCGTCGTGAACTACAGCGGCAAACTGGAGCTCGCGCAGGGCATCAAGTTTGGCGAGTAGCTTCCCTTCAAATTGGAGTCGACTATCGCTCGAGGATTCAAAGCAATTCACTCGTGCGATTCACCGGGAGATCGTGACCGGTCACCAGCTCTATGGGCGAAAGGTGAACGCCGTGTGCCGCTGCAATTCAAGCGATGACTACGGGTACGACGTTGATGACGGAAAGTGTTTCGCGATCGTGCATCTGACATGGAGCCGGGCACAGCAGTCCCCATTTCCGCAGACGATCCTCTACAGCTCTATGCAGGATTGGATCGACTCAAGGCAAACCGAAAGCTGATCATGGACAAGCTGGCTCAACAAGCGGTTGCAGGCATCAAATCCGGCATGGTCGTCGGCCTCGGCACTGGCCGCGCCGCTTCGCGAGGCGTCCGCGCCCTTGCCGAACGCGTGCAGGCCGAGAAGCTCGATCTCCGCTGCGTTTCCACCAGCCGCGCCACCGACGAGCTCGCCGTCGAACTGGGCCTCCGCCTGGTCGATCTCAACTCCGTTCAGGGAGTCGACATCCTCTTTGACGGCGCCGACGAAGTCGACCCCAACCTCTTCATGATCAAGGGCGGCGGCGGCGCGATGACGCGCGAGCGCATCGTCGCCCACGCCGCGGCCAAACGCATCTACATGATCGACAGCTCCAAGCTCACGCCGCGCCTCGGCACGCGCTTCAAGGTCCCCATCGAAGTCCTCCCGCTCGCCAAAGCCCTCGTCCAGCGCGAGCTCGAAGACCACATGGATTTCGAAGGCGTCTGGCGTCAACGCGCGATGAGCGGCACGGGCTCGTCCATCGACTACCTCACCGACAACGGCAACCTCATCTTCGACCTCACGCTCGCGGCCGAGATCGCTGCCGATAAGGACGACCTCTTCGCCCTCGACAGCGACCTCAAGCAACTCCCCGGCGTCCTCGACCACGGTCTCTTCCTCATGGAATGCGAGACCCTCCTCGTCGAATGGCCGGACGGGGGGGGGCGTCTTGAAACCCGCAAGCGTCGCGACGAAGCTTGAGAGGCCTTCTGTGCCCGAACCGCGCCCGTAAGGAAGCGGACCGAAACGCCGATCCCACGACAGCATTCGCTCTTCTCATTTACCGCCATAAAGAGCGATTTTCGTCTTTTAAAGCTGCAGCAGGGCAATATCGCCACGACTGTCAGGTTTCCCCTCGTCGTACGACATACTGGCATCAGAACCCAACACCCGCCACCCACGTACGATCACCCAACGGAGGGCAACACCATGAACACCCGTCCCCAGTTCTTCGCGGCCACCCTGCTCGCGTGCGCCGTCACCGCGTCCGGCTGCCGCAAGTCAGAAGAGCCCGCGAAAAGAGATGCTCCTGAGACGACCACCAAGGTCGAACCGGAACGCCGCGCCCCCGAGACGACCACCAAGCCCGTCACCACCACACCGTCCACACCCGCCAAGAACAAGGACGACACCTCGATGACCACGGCCACAGCCGCCACCAGCCCGCTGATCAGCAAGAGCCACACCCTCACCCTCAAGGGCAAGGAACTCGCCGCCGCCGGCAAGTTGCCAACAGATCTCAAGGCCGCAACGTTCGCCGCCGGCTGCTTCTGGGGCGTCGAGGACACTTTCCGCGCCGTTCCCGGCGTCATCGCCACCAGTGCCGGCTTCAGCGGAGGCAAGACCGCATCCCCGACTTACCGGCAGGTCTGTGAGCACGGCACCGGCCACGCAGAGGCCGTGGACGTCGTCTACGACGCCTCGGTTGTGAGCTACGAGAAGCTGCTCGACGTCTTCTTCACCAACCACAACCCCACGCAGGTCAACCGCCAGGGCCCCGATTTCGGCGACCAGTACCGCACCGCGATCTTCTATCACGACGATGCGCAGAAGGCCGCGGCCGACAAGGCCAAGACCGACCTCGCCAAGAGCGGCAAGTGGAACCAACCGATCGCGACGCAGATCGTCAAGTTCGACAAGTTCTGGCCCGCCGAAGATTACCACCAGGTCTACCACGAGAAGAACGGCGGCACCTGCCACTGATTCCTGATCCGCAGAAGAGGTGAACAGTGACGAAGGGAAAACGCCTCCGATACGGCGCGGCAGCAGCGATCGCGCTCACCGTGTGCTCGCTGCTGTTCCCCTCGTTCTCACGTGTCGCCGATCGAGCCACGGGTGTCAGCGACCTATACGCGTGCGACACCACACTGCGAGCACCGATCGAGCCTTCAACTCCGAAACCGCGTGTCGAGGCTCCGGCGATCCCGCCGCGTCCAGTCGCGCGCCCCGACCCCGCGCCCACCCAGGCCGCATGGGTGGAGCGTCTTGACCGCCTCGCGGCCATCTTCCCGAAGGTGGCCCGGGGCGATCTGTTCAAGCTCGACTCGTTCTGCCCCGCCGACTTCGACCGTGACGACGAGGTCACGCCCGCGGACATCACCGCGTTCATGGACATCTGGACCCGCGGCGACGACCTGACGGGTTACCTTGCCGACATGAACCACGACGGCGTGCTTGACCAGCAGGACGTCAACGAGTTCTTCGACGCCTACTTCAAGAACGACTGCGACCCCAAAGAACTGTCCGACGTGCGGCTGTATTCGTGCTGACGCTCTGTCAGAGCCCGAAGCGTCAGCGAGGGAGGCGGTACGAGGCTTTGCGAGTGCCGTGCCTTCCGCAAACCGCCGGCCGACTCGTCGAGTGCTCTCTTGCAACAAAGCCGCTCTGGGAGCGTTCTGCACACGAGCCCACCCGCTCCCGGAGCACGCCGATGCGATACCGAAAAACGGCTGCAGTGTGCGTGATCGCCGCGTGCATCGCTATCGGAATCGCGTTCGTGCTTTCGTGGCGCCTGCCGAATGGAGTGGCCGTGGTCGCGCCTGCTTCGCCGGTTGACGTGGGTGCTGAAAACAAACAGGCTCAAACGCCGGTCCCCGTCATTCCCAAAGCTCCCCCGCCAACGCCCATCGTGCAAGCCGCACCTCAGAGTGCCCCGCCTTCCAGACGCGAGTTTCTTCAGCAGCGAGCGCCCATCGCCGCTGTGCAGGACCGCTACCGATCCCGGCAGTACTGCCCGGCCGACTTCAACCGCGACGACACCGTCGACGGCGCCGACCTCGCCGCGTACGTGGAGAGCTGGCAGCTCGGCGATCAGGCATCGGACCGCCGCGCAGACGTAAACCGCGACCGTGTCGTCGACGGGACCGACATGACCGAGTTCCTCAACGCCTACTTCAACAACGACTGCAACACGCAACAGATGAAGGACCGCCGCGAGGCGGTGCGGGTCGACCGAGCCAGAGGCACGCTCCTACGTGAGCGCATGGGACCGCGGCGAACGATCGACGTCCGGCAGCCCTCGGTCGATTCACCTTGATCTTGCCGCGTGAACGAGGCGGCCGCGTTACTGACCCTGCGCCAGGCTGTATCCCTTGACGCCCTCGAACGTCCGCAGCAACTCGTACGACGACACCGTGAACTTCTCCGCCACCTTGTCCATCAGGCTCACGCATCGCGCCTGGCCGAAGTCGCCCGGCCGGTGCCCGTCCTTGAGCTCGAAACGCACGCGGAAGTAATCCACGCACTCGGTGAACACGCTCCCCGTCGGCCACACCTGCGTGCCGCGGTTGCTGATCAGCGTGAGCTGGAACGGCGTGTCGGCCGAGATCTTCTGCATCTCTACCGCCAGCGCCGCCGGCGTCAGCGGCGTCTCAAGATACAGGTCGCACCCGGCCACGTGCTTCACCGCGTTGGTGAACGTACGGATCGTCTCCTGCTGCTGCGGTACCGCGGGCTTGATAAGCGAAATCCGATCGCCGCCGGTCGCCGGCGCCTCCACCGGCGTCACCGTCGCGGGCTTGCCGCCCAGCCGGTCCTTGATCGCGTTGACAAAGTCGGTCGTGCTCAGCACGGGCTTGGCCGCATCGCCGAAGTCGCCCGTCCGCACGCCCTCTTCCAGGCTCTTGAGCAGCGCGTTCTCGATCAGCGCCGCCTGCTTGGTCAGGCCCACATGCCGCAGCATCATCAGGCCGCTGAGGATCAGGCTCGTCGGGTTCGCCTTGTTCTGTCCAGCGATGTCCGGCGCCGTCCCGTGCACGGCCTCGAAGATGCTGATGTGCTTGCCGATGTTCGCGCTCGGCGCAAACCCCAGCCCGCCCACCAGTCCCGCCGCAAGGTCGCTCACGATGTCACCCTGCAGGTTCGGCAGCACGATCATCTGGTACTGCTGCGGCTTCACCACCATGTTCATGCAGAGCGCATCGACAATCACGTCGCCGTGCTCGATCTCCGGAAAGTCCTTCGCCGCGGCCTTGAACCGCTCGAGGAACAGCCCGTCGGTCAGCTTCATGATGTTGGCCTTGTGCCCGCAGTGCACCTTCTTCACGCCCAGCTTGCGCGGTCTGGAAGGCGAAGCGGCTCACCTCGTCGCACCCGGGGGCGCTGATGAGACGCTTGCACTCGACCACGTCGTTGGACATCCGGCGCTCGACGCCGCCGTAGGTGTCCTCGATGTTTTCGCGGACGATGTGGAAGTGCAGGTTGAGGCCCATGCGGCTGTAGGGCGTCTGCACGCCCGGCAGCGTGCGGAACGTCCGCAGGTTTGCGAACGCGTTCCACATCTTGCGGGCCGTCACGTTGATGCTCTTGCCGCCGCCCCCCTTGGGCGTCTCCATCGGGCCCTTGAACAGCAGGCCGTTCTCTTCGACGACGCGGATCGCCTCGTCGGTCATCCCCTTGCTGTTCCCCTTGGCGAACACCGAAGCGCCCATCTCGACGGGGCGGAAGTTCAGGTGCTCAAGCACGCCCGCGGCCTTGAACAGGTCGAGCGTCGCGTTCATGATCTCCGGCCCGATGCCGTCACCGGAAGCCAGCGCGATCGTCAGTTGAGTGGGGGGGGTGCCGGCCGAGGCGTGAGAGCCATTGGCAGCAGCAGAAGCGGAAACACCGCCCGAAACGGTCGAAGACTGACCCATGTTGCGCACCTTTCTCTGGTGACTGAAAACCGACCCGCAGCGGTCGCCCATACAGAGGGTCCGCCGCAAGACCTATCGGACAACCCATTCTAGAAGTGAAGCGATGGTTTGTCAGGCGAGCCGCGGCTCTGCGGGATTTCCCTAGCTAAAAACGGCCTTTCTCCGCGTCCTCCGCGCTTCTCCGCGCCTCCGCGTTCCTGCCTTCGTTCGCAATCCGCAATCTACCTACCCTCCCCCATGCCCGCGCCCAAGCCCCATGCCCTCATCATCCGCGCCCCCGGCACCAACTGCGACGGCGAGCTCGCCCGCGCCTTCACCCTCGCCGGCGCAACGGCCGACGTCGTCCACCTCGACGCTCTCATCGCCGACCCGTCAGCCCTCGAACGCGCCGACCTCATCGGCCTCCCCGGCGGCTTCTCGTACGGCGACGACGTCGCCAGCGGCCGCATCTTCGCCCTCCGCCTCAAGAAACACCTCTATCCCGCCCTCCGCGACGCCGTCGCCCGCGGCTGCCCCGTCTTCGCCGTTTGCAACGGGTTCCAGATCGCTGTCCAGGCCGGCCTGCTCCCGGGTCCGACCGCAGGCCAGGCATGGCCCGACGAGCCCGCCGAGCAGGAAGTCAGCCTCACATACAACGCCGGCGGCCGTTTCATCGACAAGTGGGTCCCGGTCCACGCCGTCGAGAACTCCGTCTGCGTCTGGACCAAGGGTCTGCAGGAAGAGTTCGCTCACGCTCCTGAGTCGCTGGTCCTTCCTATCGCTCACGGCGAAGGTCGCCTCGTCGCGCGTGACGAATCGATCCTCGACCGCCTCCGCGCAAACGGCCAGGTCGCCCTCCGCTACGGTGCCGCCGCTCGGACCGCCACCGCCACAACTCACCCAAACAACCCCAACGGCTCCAGCGACGACATCGTCGGCATCTGCGACCCCAGCGGCCGCGTCTTCGGCCTCATGCCCCACCCCGAGCGCTACCTCGACTGGAACCGCCACCCGTTCTGGACCCGCCTCGACGCCAAGACCCGTCAAGGCGACACCCCCGGTCTCCGCATGTTCAAAAACGCCGTCGAAGCCGCCACCGCCGTGCGGGCGTAAAGGTGCCACACCTTCGCCGCGCAGCGGCAAGGTGTGGAGTCTGCGACGCAACAGAAACCACCAGTCGCATTTGAGCATCCGTGCCACCGGTCACGGTGCTTTGACCGTAACCGGTGCCGGCAAGCGGACGGATCCCCACAGCACCAATCAACGTAAAGCCAAGAACTGGCGACACAGCACCTCCGCCTTCCCGCCTTCCAATCCGCAATCCCCAACCCGCAATCGATTAGACTCTCCCCGTGATCGACCCGCGCGACCTCAAACGCATGGCCGAAGCCGCGCACAGCGCGAGTCCAAACGCGCGGGGGGCGGGGGTAACACCGTCGGCGTCGTGATGCGCGACTGCCCCTGCGTCCGCTGCGGCTACAACATCAAGGGCGTCAAGTTCGAAGCCAAGTGCCCCGAATGCGGCCTCGACGTCAAACGCTCCATCGACCCCGACAACCCCGACGCCGAGCCTTGGATCGAACCCCAGGACTGGCGACCCAAGTGGTGGGTTAGCTTCTTCGGCCCGGGCAAGACCTTTGAACCAAAGCCTGAACCAGCGCCCGTAGAACATAAGCCGGAAAAACCCAAGCCCCGCAAAGACCTCTGCGGCGCCTGCGGCTACGACTGCACCGGTATCCCTCCGGGTAACGCATGCCCCGAGTGCGGTGTCCAACGCCGCGAGTCGGTCCGCCCCGCCGCGGCGGAGGTCGAGCGCGACATGCAGGCCCTTTCCCGTCACAGCGCAAACGGCAGGCTGCTCGCGCTCGGCTGGGTCATCTGCGGCGTGGCGCTTGCTCTCCAGTGGACTTCCTTCGCCGCGGACGTCTCTTTCGGCGGCGTGCCATGGGCCCTCAGCGGCCAGTTCCTCTACCCCGCGGCCGCTTTCGGAGCGCTGATCGCAACCTATGCATCATTGCGCATCTTCGTGACCGACCCACCCCTGGCGCTGCGGCGCAGACCGCTACTGCCACGCGCGTAGCCGCGACGCTCGGCTCGCTGCTCTGGACCGCGGCCTGTGCAGCGGTCGGTCTCGGACTGTGGTTGAACTGGTCTGCGGAAATCCTGCTTGCCGTTCACGGCTCGTTCCTCCTCGCGTCGATCCTCCTCGGCTTCCACTGCCGCGTGATGTACGCCCTGGCGTGGATGGTCGGCCGCTCAGAAACAATGATGCAGGCCGCGACGCTCGGCCTCCCCATCGCCCTGATCGCACTTCTGCTGTCGACGTCTTTCTTCGTGCTGATCGCCACTATCCCCCTCATCACCTTCATCTGCTGCTGCTTCCTTCTCATGTTCTGCGGCTACATCTGGGGCCGGTTCATCTATGCCAACTACGACATCGGCAACGGCATCGCCTGGTCGCGCCACAACCTCGACGCCGCCGTCGACCGCTACCGCCGCAAGGTCGAACGCTGGCGCGAGCAAGCCCGCGTCGACCGTGAGCGTGAGAAGAAGTTCGGCAACTCGGCGTCGCTCTGAATCCACCGAGGCTCGGGTTCGTACTGCCCGCTGAGCACCTATGCCCGAGCCGACATCAGTTACTCCACCCCCGCAGCAGAATTACCCGCACCACCGTGACTGCGTGAAGTGTGGCTACGACATCTTCGGTCAACACCTCTTCGGCGTCTGCCCCGAGTGCGGCACAAAGGTGGCCGATACGACCTCGCGTCCGCTCTGGTCCGTCTCCATCCCCCGGGCCCTGGGACGCACGCGCGTGGGGTCTCCGCCTGATCGCGGCATCGTTTCTGCTCTTCCTTGGGCTCCTGCTCCTGGGGATCGCACTTCCGCCCACGATCGCTGGCGACGAATCTTCGACGTTTATCGTTGTGCAAGCCATGCTCGTCTCCGTCGCAATTGCAAACCTGCTGGTGCTCCTCACCGGCGCGGTGCTACTCGGCACCGGCGTCGGGAGCCCTGCGTGGCGGCGATGGCTGCCGCTGGTACTGCTCCTGGCGATCGCCGCGCTGACCTTCGTCGGAGAACGGTACTTCGTGGGGCCCCTCTCGATGTACGTCGGTCTCGCGGTCAACATCACACTGTGCTGGCTCGCCGGCCTCTCGCTCCAGATCTGTGTGACCAAGTTCGCTCCGGGCCTGGCGTCACGCACGCCGGAGATCCGCGCTTCACGGTTCCTCAAAGTCACCCGCGTCATGCTGCTCCTCCCCGCAGCGGTCATGTGGCTCACAGCGATCAGCGTCGTATTCGCCGAGGACCTGGGGATGCTCGTTATTGTCGTCGTGATCTACGCGCTGGAGGGCGCCGCGGCGGTCATCGGCCTTTGGATGCTTCTCGCCGCCATTCACTGGCTCCGTTTGCTCCGGTTCCTGCGACCGCCGCGTACCCTTCCGTCTTGACGCCCGCCCCCCGCAAACCCAAGGTCCTCCTCGCTATGTCCGGCGGGGTCGACTCCTCCGTCGCCGCTGCCCTCCTGCAGCAACAGGGGTACGACGTCGTCGGCGTCTTCATGCGCCTCGGCTCACCCGGCGAGACCATCGACGAACTCCAGGAGGACACCGCGCCACCAACCTGCGATCCGCGCAAGCTGAAGCTCGGCCACCAAGGCTGCTGCTCCGTGTCAGATGCAGCCGACGCTCGCCTCGTCGCAGCCCAGCTCGGCATCCCTTTCTACGTCGTCAACTTCCGCAAGGACTTCGGCCGCATCATGGACTACTTCGCGGCCGAGTACGCCGCGGGTCGCACGCCCAACCCCTGCGTCCGCTGCAACGACTGGCTCAAGTTCGGCAAGCTCCACGACTACGCACGCCAGATCGACGCCGACTACGTCGCCAGCGGCCACTATGCCCGCGTTGAGAACATTGACGGCGAGGGGGGGCCCGCCCTCCTCCGCGGCCTCGATCACAGCAAGGACCAGTCCTACGTCCTCTTCGGCGCCCAGCGTGAGAAACTCACCCGCATGCTCCTCCCCATCGGCGGCCTGCGGAAGACCGAAGTCCGCGCGATCGCGGAACGTCTGAACCTCCCGGTCTTCAACAAGCCCGACAGTCAGGAAATCTGCTTCGTCCCCGACAACGACTACGCGGGCTTCGTCTCGCGCCGCCTCGGCGAGCAAGCCCCGACCGACGGCGACCTCATCAACAACGAGGGCGAAGTCGTCGGCACGCACGCCGGTCACCACCGCTTCACCATCGGCCAGCGCCGCGGCCTCGGTGTCTCAATCGGCTTGCCCCTCTTCGTCACCGGCAAGAACCCCGCTGCCAACACCGTCACCGTCGGCCCCCGCGAAGACCTCCTCCGCTCCGCCTGCACCGCCGACCAGACCAACTGGCTCACCGACCCCGCGCCGTTCGCCGACTGGCACCCCGTCCGCGCAAAGTTCCGCTCCACCATGCAGTCGGTCCCCGCAACCGCCCGCAAGACGGAAGATGGCTTCGACATCCGCTTCGACACCCCCGCCGAGATGGTCACACCGGGCCAGGCCATCGTTCTCTACGACGCACAGACCGATACCCGCATCCTCGCCGGCGGCTGGATCCGCACCGCCTCACGCTGAGCACACACGATGAAATCCGACTACTGGAACGTCGACGACGAGCAGGTCATCGAAAAGACCGGCAAGCCCCTCAAGCATTGGGAAAAGGTCCTCGACAAGTTCAAAGCGGCGGAAAAGAAATCCACCGAATCCGTCGAGCACCTCCAGAACGAGCACAACGTCCCCCGCTATTGGGCAAGAACACTGACAACGCGCTACTTGAAGGCGAAGGCCGAGTAACCACCTTCTCCCGGCTCTGCGGGAGACCGTGCGGACGGGAGCGAAGCGCACGGGAGCCGGAAGACAAGTAGTCTCCTTCCAAAATTCCGCCGGCTTTGCGGCGACGGATGAGGGAGCCTTGCCCTTCTCCCCGCTCGGCGGGGAGAAGGTGCCCGCCGCTCTGGGCGGGCGGATGAGGGGTTGCTCGCCCTGCTTCAACCACACCGCTCAATACACAATGTTCGCCATCGGATGCGAATTCCCCGCCGTCAGCGTCCCACCGGCCGAGAAGTCCAGCACCTCGCCCACCGTGTTCCCCGCAGACGCGACAATGTTCGCCGTATTCCCCTGGAATCGGTTCCCGATGACGATGCTGTTGGTCCCGCCAAGCGAGACCGCCGTCGTGCACAGCGAGAAGTGACACCCCTCGATCCGCCCGCGCCCGCTCAGCGACGACGTCACCCCTTTGGTGCAATTCGAAAAATCGCAGTTCACCACGTCGGCGCGTCCCACCAGGTTTACGCCGCCCGCCGCGCACGCGCGCAGCACGCATCCCTCCACGCGCCCGCCGTTGCCGATGCTGATCCCGCCGTTGCTGATCGACGATGTGTTGTTGGCCCCTTCCACCGTGCAGTTGCTCACCACCGCCCAGCTCGCCGAGATGCCGATGCCGCTCGGGTTCAAAACCGAGCACCCGCGCACAACGCCCGACTGGATCGTGATCCCAACGCCACCCCCTTCAACTGCACAGAACTCGATCGTGCTGTTTGAGCCCACCTGAATCCCCGTCTCACCGCTCGCCGCGTGCACCCGCACGTTCCGCACCGTGCACCCCGACGACTGCAGGATCTCCAGGTTGCCCCCCTGACTGTCGATGAACGCCATGTCCTCAAACGATGAATTGTCGAACCGTCCGATCATCCCGTATCCGCGGAACTGTCGGATCGTTCCGTTGTACACACGCAGGTTCCGCCGGTTCGCCGAGTTGGTGATCCCCGCGCGGAACCCCGTCGAATCGCTCGACCCGTCCAGCGAGAACCCGCGCAAGTCGATCGTCACGTTGTCCGCGTTCACCATGATCGCGTTCTTGCCGCCCGTCGGGCGCACGTCGCCCGTCAGGTAGTACGAACCCGGCTGCGAGATGATGAACACGCTCGCCGTATCGCCCGGCGTATTCGTCGCGCTCAGCGCCGTCCGCGGCTCCACTTCCGCCATCGTCTTCATCGTCGACCCTACCGGCCCAGCGGGCGGTGACACCGGCCCCGCGCCCGCCAGCATCATCACCCCGACCACAACCGACACCGGGAGCACGACCATGAGCGCACGCACGTTCCGCATAAAAAACCCCTTCAGCTCAATCCCCACGCCGCAGCACAGAACCACGGCCACCGCGCAAGACCGGCAGCACCCCCAATGTCCACCAAGATGCCTGGCCTTGCATAAGAGCCGCGGGCGCAAGCACGCGCGCCCAGACGCCGGAGCTATACCAAAGCCCCCAATCTCGCTACAAGAGCCGAGCCTCGTAAGGGGCCGGCTTGGAGCCCCAAAGCACAAAGCCGTTTCTCCGACTACGAACCACCCCCCGCCCTCCCCCGTACCGCTCCCGTGCCCGCCCCCCCCGCACCCACCGCACCCACCCCGCCGCCATCACCCCTCAGACGCTGGTTCACCCCCCGCATCATCCCCGCAATCTTCGGAGCCGCCTGCATTGCGGCCGGCCTCACCGCCCGCACGATCTTCAGCAACTCCACGCAGTTCTTCTGGTGGAAGTATGTCGGCGTCCTTCTCTGGTGCTGGGTCGTCCACGCCTGCGTGCGGTTCGTCAACCCTCGCCTCTCCGTCCCCGCTGCCGCCGCCTGGGCCATCGGCATCAGCTACGCGGTCGAGTGCCTCCAGCTCACCGACGCCTCGCGATGGCTCTCCAGCAAGCACTGGTTCCTGCGACAGGTCTTCGGCGAAGTCTTCAGCCCCTACGACCTCATCGCGGCAACACTCTCAATCCTGCTCGTGATCCCACTGGACATCCGTATACGTCGTCACCCACCTTCCAAAGTGGCTTTCGATGCCTTCCACTAATGCCTAATGGCTAGTGGCGAATGCCTCTCTTCACTCCGTCAGCGCCAAAAGCGCAAACGTCGCCAACCAATGCTCCCCCATGTAGTCCCCGGTGACATGCGCCAGCGCCGAGTCCAGATGCACCCGGTACGCCTCCTCCGCCAGCGGCCGCCGCGCATCCTTCTCCGGCAGAGCTCGCGCCATTGACCGCCAGCACCACGCGCGGCTCAGATTCAGCCCATCCAGATGCGCAATCTGCCCATCCGTCCGATCGCTCACCGTGCCGGGCACAAACAGCGTCGCCGGCTGCTTCTCTGCAAGCCGCGGCAGGAACTTATCGAGCCACGGCACAAACTCCGTCTTTGAAACCACGCGCCGCACGCACTCCACTTCCATCAGCGCAGGAGACAGGAAGTCGATCCCATCCGGCTCCCACGCCTGGCACGCCACGTCGTTCATGTACCAACCGCGTGCCTTGTCACAGATGAGCTTCTCGAGCGTCTCATGTTTCGCCACACGCGCGTAGTCCAGAGCGAGCGACAGCCCGAACGCGCTGTTGTTGTGCGTGCCGACCCGGATCGGATACGTCGCCTTCGGCAGATACGTCAAATACCGCTGCACGAACGCGTCCGTCAGCGGCTGGAGCGCCGCATCCCACTTCGCCAGGGCTGACCCAAGCTCCGTCAATCCACCCGTCCCCCGGCTCGCCGCCGCTGACTCCGCCGCCGCGAGCTTGAGCTCCGCCGCCAGCTTCAGCAGCCACGCCCACCCGTACGTCCGCTCGAACGTCTCCCGCAGCTTCTTTCCCAGATACGCCACCTCCGCCTGCACGTTCGCAGCGGTAAACCGGCAGTCAAAGAGCTGCCGGATCTCCGGCACCTGCGAGTCAATTGCCGGCGACAGCCGCAGAGCCCGCACCAGCAGCCAGTGCCCGTGCACCGACGAATGCCAGTCGAACGACCCGAAGAACATCGGGTGCAGATCCTTCGGAGCGATCACCTCCGAAGCGTCGTTGATGACGTGATCCAGCTTGCTCGGATACTCCCGCGACGTGTGCTTCAGCACCACCGCCGCGAAGTGATCCAGCAAACCAGTGACGTCAGGAGCGGTAACAGGCTGGAGCATGCAGGATCATAAGAGCCTTGTGCGCAAGCACAAGCGCGATGCGATGCCTCGGATCTACGGCGTCGAAACTCAGTGGTCGCCGGTGCCACGAGGCCCGGCTCAGCGAACCTCGTGCCCTGCGCGTTCATTCGCGGAAAACAACCGAACCGCCGTCTCCTGACTCGCCGGCTCGAAGGCCCAGATTCTCATCACCCGCCGCGCACGCTCGATGTCCACGCGTTCCTCTTGCGGATCGACGTTCGATCCCTCGTACATCCCCTGCACGACGCTCACCTCCATGCTCGGATCAAAGTCGATCGCAGGCCCGGAAGTTGCCGTCTCCCAGAACAACACGCCGCGGCCCAGCAACCGCTCCGGGGCTCGGAATGTCGTCAACTGAACGCGGCCAAGCTCGGTCGAAACACCCGGACTGTCGGCGGTGGCGCACGACACGACACCGCATTGATCCACGAAGATCGACGTAGCCGTTTCTGGCACCGCGATCGGTGGTTCCAGCCGTAGCGACGGATCGATCGCCCAGACAATCTCACCGTCTGCGTTCCGTGTGAATCGCCCGCACCGCGTATACACGTAGCCATCATCGCCGGCGAGCCGGAAGAACCCCGGTCCGCTCACCATCAGATCCAATGGAGAATTGGACGAGTGCGGAATGCCCTGTGACTGATCAACCCGCGTGATCAGCCCGTTCCCAGTCAGGTCAGGCCCCACGATCCGCGTTGCGCGAAACCCCGGCGTGTCGACATTCGCCAGGTTCTGCATCGCCCACTCAGCGCGCAACCGCGCGAGCCGCGACGCCTGCTCGCCCACAGGTCCCGCATCATTCACGGGCGTCTGCGACCAGTCTTTCTCTGCCGCACACCCACCCAACCCCGCCGCCACAACACCCAAAGCCGCCAGCACGCGAACGCCCATGCGAAGCCTCCTGCTGAAAGAGAACACGGCATCCTGCCGCGCCAACTATCGACAGAAACCCTCGTTCGTCATCACACCACAAACGCCCGCGCCGCAAACCGGTCCCGCTCCCCCGCAAAATCCACCGGCGCGGCAGGCAGCTTCACCCACGACGGACTCCGTCCCAACCCCTTCACAATCTGCTTCTCCAGTCCCACCCCCCCTCCGCGGCACAACTCCCCGGTATTCGTCGAAGCCAGCACCAACCCGCCGGGCCTCGCAAGCTCAGCCGCCTCGGCCACGAGCCCCGCGTAACCGTCCACCGAACTCCACGCCTTCACCCCGTCCTTCTTCGAGGCCGCCCCAAAGCTCGGCGGATCGAGGATGACCATGTCATACGACAACCCCTTCCGCCGCGCATACGCAAAGAACTCAAACGTCCCCATCCGCGCGAAACGGTGCTGCTCCGAGGTCGCGGAAAGCTCCGCCCCCTTCTCCCGGCTCGGCGGGAGAAGGTGCCCCGCCGCTTTGGGCGGGGCGGATGAGGGCGCCTTGGTCCCTCCCGCTCCTAGCGGAAGGGTGCCGAGGCTCTGCGAGGCGGGAGGGCTGCCTTTTTCTTGGGGCGTAGCACCGCCGCCATCCCGATTCTCAACGGCCGCTCCATTCAGCGCCAGGTTCCGCTTCCCCCAATCCAAATACCGCCCCGAAACATCCACGCTCGTCGTCGCCGCTCCGCCGCGTGCTGCCGCAACCGAGAACGCACACGTATACGCAAACGTGTTCAACACACTCACGCCAGCCCCACGCGCCGCGCACCACTCACGCACGAACGCCCGGTTCTCACGCTGATCCAGGAACACCCCCGTCGAGAGCCCGTCGTACAGCCGCACCTCCAGCTTCCAGTCCACCTCGCGCACGACAAGCGACTCCGCCAACGTCTCGCCCGCCGCGGGCGTCGCCTCCGTCACCACCGCCGGCAGCGCCCCACCTAGCTTCGACCGGTCCTTCGCAAACGGCTTGAGATACACCGCCCGCACACCCAGCGGCCGCAGCACCTCCAGCACATCAGATGCACGCGCCTCGCCTTCAAACCCGCGCAGCACCGCCCCTCGTACACGATCAGCGTCGCTCCCTCGCCGTACACGTCGATGAACACCCCGTCGAGTCCGTCAGCTTCGCCCCCAAATGCACGGAACATCCGCGCCCGCCCCTTATCGATCAGCGACCGCCGACGCTCAAGAGCAGCCACCAGCAACCGCCGGAGCGGAACCACTGATTGAGCCGACCCAAGTTTTGATGTACGCCGCGGTCGTTGATCCACGCCCCAGCGTATCTCACTCGCGCCAGTCGCTCCCGTCCTCTTCCGGCGCCGACACACCCGCCGGCACGCGGCTATCCGCCCGCGGCACCTCGTACAGGTACTTCTCAACCTCTTCCCCCAGCGAGTGCGTGATCCGCAGCGCCGGGTTCGTCTCCAGCTCGACCGTTTCCGGCTCAACTACGCCGCCCGGCGGTGTCGGCGGCAACGGGTTGATGATCCGCACAACCGGCCGGCACGGGTCGTGCTCGTTCAGGCCGATCACTACGCCACGCCGTCCGTCGTTCAGACGTACATCCACGCCGATCGCAAACGGCGGCACACGCAGCAGCAGCGCCCGCCGCACGATCGGATCGAACCACCCCTCGAACCGCGACGAAGCGAACTCGCCAAGAGCCGCGACCGGCGGACGCTTGCGTCCCTCCGCGTCGCGCATCAGCCCGTCGAGCACGTTCGCCGCCGCCACGATTCGCGCGTAGATGTGGATCCGCCGCCCCGCCAGCTTCCCCTTGATCCGCCCCGCCGTGAACGCGGCCAAGTCCGGCCACCCGCACCCGTCGAATCGCTGGTGGTGGTTCAGCACCGTGTACCCAACGCGAGCCGGCGCGCCGCAGTGCTCCAGCAGCATCCGGCCGATCCGCACGTGATCGATATACCCCTCAGGCCGCGCCGAACCGCCGCCCGACTCGGGCGCCAGTTGATCGTGATACCGCTGCCCCACCGGCCGCAGGCGCGTCTTGCCGATGTCGTGCAGCAGCCCCGCCAATCCCAGCGGCCCCATCTCGCGGGCTTCCTTCGGCCCCAGCTTGCTCTGCTCCGCGACCACGTACTGCTCGATGTGCAGCCCGCACAAGAGCGACAGGTACGCCACGTTGGCTCCGTGCGACGCCAGCCCGTCGGCGCTGAAGAGCGCGTCGGTCATCGCCGCGTACTTCTCCGAGCTGATCGCCTCGGTCACCATGCTCAGCACGGCCCCGCGGTACGACGCCAGCGATGAGCTGCTCATCGTCCCCTTCGCGCACGTCGCCAGCCCGTCGCGCAGCTTGCCGTACACCTCCAGCTTCGCCGCCGTCAGGCCCGGTGCCACCGCCGCGTCAAGATCCGCCGTCAGCGTGTCTTGGATCCACACCTGCGTCACGCCGCGCGACCGCAGGCTCGCCACGATCGGCGGATCGAGCGTCACGCCCGGGCGCAGCAGGTCGTGGGAGGGGTTGCGCGGATCGGTCACGATCGATCCAAGGACCGCTCCTGCCGGCACGTCATTGATCCCGCACATCAGCATCGTGTGCGCCGGGCCCCACACACGGCGCACACAACCTATCGGCACGCGTACGGCCGTCCCCACACGCGTAAAGCACCTGAGAACAGACCCATCGCCGCTCCAACCGCGAATCTTCACCACATCTGCCACGACTTCGGGGGCACCTGTGAAACCCGTCTCATCCAGTCACTCAACACCGCGGACCGAAACTTCGCATACGCACCCAAACGTCCGAGAGCTCGCGCGTCCGAAAACCCGATGCCGCGATGATCCGCAATGAAAACGGGCCCCTGCATAAGCAGAGGCCCGCTCCCACGCGAAGGCGGGGGCTAAGGGATGGAGTGATCAGAAGCAGCCGGCGAAGAACAGGTCGATGAAGGCGATGAAGTCGTTGTTGTCAAAGCGGCCGTCGGAGCCCTGGAAGCCGCCGGTGGAGCCGAAGTCGACCGACGGGTCCTGCGCGAAGAACTTGTTGATGAACACGATGAAGTCGTTGTTATTCAGCAGGCCGTCGCCGTTGGCGTCGGCACCGGCGCCGGCGATGTCCGCCGCGCCGCACAGCACCGTCAGGCGGATGCGCCCCGCATCGACGCGGGCGCCGAACCGCTTCGGCGACGTCAGCCCGGAGGTCAACACGTGGTCGAACGCGCCGGTGATCGTGCCGCCGGTGGCGATATCGAACGTCGTCCCCGCGGCAAAGTCCTGCGTCGCGTGCACGCGGATCGTGCCGTCGACCACGATCGTGCCGGCGTTGACGATCCGGTCGAACGTTCCCGGCCCGGTGATGTCGATGATCATCTCGCCGGTGTTGGTGAACGTCATCGTGCCGTCGTTGCGGATGAAATCGACCGCCCCGTCGGGGTAGCCCGGCGACAGCGCGCCCTCGAACGTGATCGTCGCGTTGGAGTTGCCGCTGCCCGAGAGTTTCTGTCCCAGCCCGAAGGTGACCGATGAGTCGGCGCCCGAGTTGCGCAGCAGACCGGTGTTCGCCGTCGCGTTCCCGTCAGAGCCGCTGCGGTTGAGCCGCACCTCGCCCGTGCCGTTGATGTGCGTGTTAGGGCCGCCGATACTCAGGCTGGTGCCCGAGTAGGAGCCGTTGGCGTTCACCGTCAGCACGTTGTTGTTGGTGATGCCCGTCGGGTCCACCGTCGGATTCGTGCCGGGATTTACGTCTAAGGGCGCGTTCACGGTGAGCCCGCCGCCGATGGTCGAGCTGTCGATGATTGTCGCACGCCCGCTCCCGTCGGCGTTGAGCGAGCCGCCCATCAGCGTCGCTCCCGCAAGTTGAATGCTCGACGCGTCGCCCGCCACGGTCACCGCCGGGCCGCTCTGGTTCACCGTGGTGCCCACAAGCTGCAGCACGCCGCCGTTGACCGCTTCGTACCGGTTGTTGTTCTGGTGCGTCACGGCGTCGATCCGCAGGATGCGTCCGCTCACGTCGGCGCTCACCTTGCCGTTGTTGGTCGTGGGCACGCCCGAGATCCGGCCGAATCCCGCGACCGTCACGCCCGGCCCGAATACCGCCGCGTTCCCTGCGACACTGCCGTCGCCGTACATCAGCGCGGTGTTGGCCGTGGTGCTGCCGTCGCTTGGGCTGGCGTTCAGGCGAACGGTGCCCGTGCCGCCGATCGTCGTCGGCGCTCCCGGCAACTGGAACGATGTTCCCGCATAGGAGCCGTTGGTGTTCACGGTGAGCAGCGCGTTGTTGCTCAGCGTCAGCGTGGTCGGAGCACGTAGATTCCCGCTCGGATCGACCGTCAGCTGGCGCGACACCGTCACGCTGCTGAGCGTCACCGTCGTGGCGTTGACCGATGTCACGCCGTTACCCCCCGCGGCACTCCCCACCGTGCCGCCGGAGACCGACGAGCTGCTGAAGACCACCGCCGAGCCATTGCCCGCCAGCGTGCTGGCCGAGGGCGACTGCGTCACCGCCGTGTTCGACACCAGCAGCACGCCTCCGCCCGACGAGCGGTACTGCGCGTTGTTCTGGTGCGACGAGTTCTCAAGCCGCAGGTACCGGTCGGCTACGTCGGCATTGAACACGCCGTTGTTCACCGTCGGCACGCCGTTGACGATGCCGAAGCCCGCCAGCGTCACACCCGGTGCGAACGTGAACTGACCGCCCGCGTCTCCGCCGTCCTCCGCCAGGCACGCGGTGTTGGCCGTGGTGCTGCCGTCGCTGGTGCTGGCGTTCAGCCGCAGCGTGCCATTGCCGCCGATCGTCACGGCGTCGCCGGTGCGGAAGACGGTCCCCGAGTACGAAGCGTTGCTGTTCACCAGCAGGGTCGCTCCGCTCGCCAGCGTGATGCCAGGAGCATTGACAAAGATCGTGCTGCTGGGGTTCTGGTCGAACTGGCCCTGGATCGTCACGCCCGTCAGCGTGCCCGAGGCGTTGCTCGCCTGCTGCACGTGCGCTGCGCCGTTGCTCACCAGCCACCCGCCGTTGATCGACGAGTTGGCCAGCACCACCGCGGAGGGGCTATCTCCGGCGCCGATCGCAGAGATCGACGCGCCGGACGCCTGGTTCACCGTGCTGTTGTTGATCAGTAGCACGCCGCCGTTCGTTGCGGTATAGGCCGCGTTGTTCTGGTGGGTCGAGCTCGCAAGGTTCAGATACCGCCCGTTGACGTCCGCGTTGAACAGGCCGCCGTTGGTGGTGTTGACGCTGTTGACGATGCCGAAGCCCGCAAGCGTCACGCCCGGGCCGAACTGGTATGACGCCGTCGCGTCGCTCCCCGTTCGGCTCAGCATCGCCGTGTTCGAGGTCGTGTTGCCGTCGCTCGGGCTCGCGTTGAGCCGGAGCGTTCCGTTCCCGCCGATCGGGGTTGACGGGGCCGTGACATAGAACCCTGTTCCCGCATAGCTGGCAGGCACGTTCACGGTGTACGTTGCGCCTCCGACAAACGACATACCGCCTGCGCCCAGCACGGCGGCAGTGCTGGGGTACTGGTCCACTCCGCCCGCCACCGAGACGCTGTTCAGGTTCACCGTCCCTGAAGCCACCTGCACGCGCCCCGTCGCGCTGCTCACCAGCGACCCGCCGTTCACGCTCGTGTTGTTCAGCGAAACCGCCGAGTCTGCGCCCGGGGCCATCGATCCGGAGCCGCCCTGGTTGATCGTCGCGCTGCTGATCACCAGCACGCCGGTGTTGGCGGCCGTGTACAGACCGTTGTTCTGGTGCGTCTGGTTCTCGATCCGCAGCGGCCGGCCCGCCACGTTCGCCGTGTACGTGCCGTTGTTGGTCGATGGCACGCTGTTCAGGATGCCGAACCCTTCAAGCCGCGTGCCCGCGCCCATCGTCAGTGACCCGCCGCCCGCGAAGATCGCCGCCGTGTTCGACGTGGTGTTGCCGTCGCTGGGGCTGGAATTCAGGCGAACCGCGCCCGTGCCGCTGAACGAAATGGCCGAAGCACCCAGGTTCAGGTTGCACCCCGCGTACGCGCCGGTCGAGTTGACCAGCAGCACGCCGTTGAGTGTCTGGACCGTGCCGGCCAGAGAAAGGCTGTTGCTCGGGTCCACCGCCAGTGTCGCCGCAGAGTTGGTGATGTTCACCGTTCCCATGGTGTTGTTGGAGGTGAAGACTGTGTAAGCACCCGACCCGCCCAGCACCGCCGTTGCACCCGCCCCCGTCGGCACCACCTGCGGGGTCCATTTTGTCGCATCGAACCAGTTCCCGTCCACCGGCGACGCCCAGGTCTGCGCATTCGCCACGCTCGCCGTGCTGCCCGCCGCGATCAACAACGCCGCCATCGATGCCGTTCGAGTCTGCAGTGCCATGTGGTCATCCTCCGTTCTGGGAGTCGTCCTTCGTGTCAGATTCCAGTCCCCACAACACCCCCTAGAAAGGGAGTCCGGACTCTCTGACAGATTCCCGCCCGGCCCACGCCGGTCGGCACGAAGACCGCGTTCTCAGGGCGCAACGCGACCCGAGAACGCAGCCAGATCTCCCGCATCCTCCGCACTTTTCCCGACCGGCTCACGGGCAGCCGGCAAAGAACAGGTCGATGAAGGCGATGAAGTCGTTGTTATTGAACAGACCGTCCGCACCCTGAACGCCGCCGGCAGAACCGAAGTCGACGCTCGGATCCTGGTTGAAGAACCGGCTGATGAACACGATGAAGTCGTTGTTGTCCAGCCGCCCGTCGCCGTTGGAGTCGGCGCCCGCGCCGGCAATGTCGGCCGCGCCGCACAGCACCGTGACGCGAACGCGCCCCGGGTCCACGCGCACGCCGAACCGACGCGGAGCCGACAGGCCTTCGGAGATCACGTGCGCAAACCCGCCGCTGGTCGTGCCGCCGCCCGCGACGACGTCAAACGTCGCGCCCGGCGTGGCCGTGAACCCCGCCAGCGCTCGCACGCGGACCGTTCCCGCAGCATTGAAGTTCCCCAGGTTCACGATCTGATCGAACGTACCGCCCGGCCCCATTTCGATCCGCAGCTCGCTGGTCGGCGTCATGGTCAGCGAGCCCGAACCATCGATGCGGAACAGGTCGATCGAACCGACGCCGGTGCCCGGCGAGGTGAGGCCGTTGTTGGTCACCGGGATGACCAGCCGACCGCCGCCGGTGAGCGACTGCCCCGCTCCCAGCACGAAGCTCGACCCACCCGGGCCGATTACGTCCGCCGTCCCCGCTGAAGTGGTGGGGTCGGACGGGCTGTGGTTCAGGTGCACGCCGCCCGTTCCGTTGATCGCCACGTTGGGGCCCGTCGCGTACAGATACGTGCCGGCGTAGGCCGCGGCGGGGTTCACCTCGATCACCCCGTTGCTGGTGATCCCCGGCGCGGTGACGTAGAGGACCGTTCCGCCGTTCACGTCGATGGGCGGCTGAACCGTCACGTTCGAGAGCGTCGCGGTGCCAGAGATCGCCACGCGGGCCGAACCCTGCGAGTTGATCGCGCCGCCGCTCACGGTCGAGACATCGAGCGTCAGGCCCGTTCCGTTCGCCAGCGAGATGACGCCTCCCGGCGACTGGTTGACAGTCGCGTTCGACATCACCAGCAGCCCGCCGTTCTCGGCGCTGTAGATCGCGTTGTTCTGGTGCGTCTGCCCGGTGAAGCGGATCGGATAGCCGCTCACGTTCGCCCGCACGACGCCGTTGTTCGTGGTGGGCACGTTGTTGATCTGCCCGAACCCGTCGACCGTGACGCCGCTGGAGATCGAGAACCCGGCCCCGGCGACGTTCCCGTCTGCGCAGATCGGACGTTCCCGCCGTTGTGCTCGGGTCGCTGGTGCTCGCCCGCAGATGAATCGTGCCGGTGCCGCCGAGCACCGTTGGCGCGCCGGTTGCAACCAGCGACGTACCGGCGTACCCAGCCGCCGTGTTGATGGCGATCTGAGCGTTGTTTGCCAGCGTGAGCCCCGGCGTCGAGAGCATACCGCCGCCGTTGAGGTCAAGCTGCCGGTTGACCGTTACGTTGTTCAACCGGTGTCCCGTCCCATCCAGCGTCAAGGTGCCGGGCCCGCCCACCGTGCCGCCGTTGACCACGCACGCGGCCGCGATATCGACGAACGACGACACGTCGGCCGGGGTGATCTGCGCGCCGCCCGACTGCGTCACCGTTGTGTTTACCAGCACAAGCCGCGCGCCGTTCAATGCGCGGTAGAGCCCGTTATTCTGGTGCTCGGCCCCCGAGATCCGCAGCGGGTAGCCGGTCGCGTCTGCCGTGAAGCTCGAGTTGTTCACCGTCGGTACGTTGTTCACCCAGCCGAACCCGGCGAGCGTGACCGAGGAGGGGAACGTGAACGAACCGCCGCCCGGCGTTGTGAGGTACGCTGTGCCCGCCGTCGCGTTCGGGTCGCTGGGGCTGCTATTGAGCCGCACCGTGCCGCTCCCCGTGAACGTAAACGGATGATCGGTCTGAATCAGCGTTGCTGAGTATGTGCTGTCGGTGTTCACCAGCAGCGTTGCGTTGTTCAGGCCTATCGACGGAGTTCCCAGGATCACGTTCGCGCCGCCGTCAAGGTCGATCTCGCCTCCGAGCTGAGCCGCGCTCATCCCTGTCACGCCGATCAGATGCACCTTTGCGGCCCCGTTGCTCCGCAATGCGCCTCCTGTCACTGTGCAGGCGTTCAGCAGAACCGCCGAAGGACCGCTGCTCCCCGCGCCGGACGGATAGAGCGCAGCCAAGGGCGACTGATTGATCGCCACGTTGTTGAGCAGCAAGGTGCCGCCGTCGAACGCCGCCACGGTGTTGTTGTTCTGCAGCGTCTGGCCGTCCATGCGGATCAGCCGCCCGTCGACGTTGGCCGTCATCACGCCGTTGACCGTCACTGGCACGCTGTTGATCCACCCGAACCCCGCCAGCGCCACCTGCGGCCCGAACACAAAGCTGCCGGCCCCGTCGGTGCGCGTGATGGACGCCGTGCTCGCAGTCGTCGCCGGATCGCTCGGGCTCGCGTTCAGCATCACCGTGCCGACGCCGCCGATCGCCACAGGCCCGCCGATCGCCCGCAGAGAAGTCGAGTTGTACGAAGCGGCGGAGTTGACCATCAGCGTGCCGTTGTTCAGCGTCAGGCCCGAGGAGCCCAGGTTGAACGTGCACCCGCCGACCATGTCGGCCCCGCCCGCGATCGTCACGCCGTTGATCGGAGTGACGCCGACGAACTGCACCCGGCCCGTCGCCGTGCTGGTGACAGTGCCGCCGGTCAGCGACGTGTCGTAGAGCGAGACGACCCCGCCCGGCTCGGGCGTCATGTTGCCCGTGCCGCTCTGGGTGATCGAAGCGCTCGTGAAGCGCAGCTCCGCTCCGTTGCTCGCGCGGTACACCCCGTTGTTCTGGTGCGTCCCGGCGTTGACGTACACCGGCCGCCCGGTGAGGTTCGCCCAGATCTTTCCGTCATTGATCGTCGGCACCGTGTCGATCCGCCCGAACCCGCCGACAGTCGCGTTGGCGCCGATCGTCAGCGTTCCGCCGTTCTGCGACTGCATGTACGAGGTGCTCGCCCCCGTGCTCGGGTCCGATGGGCTGCAGTTGAGCAGCACGCTCCCGTTCCCAGCGATCGTCACCGGTCCGCCGATCATCAGCAGGCACACCTGATAGTCGGCGTTCCCGTTGACGATCAACTGCCCGTTGATCGCCGACCCGCCCAGCAGCGTGAGCTGGCTGTTCCCCGCCACCAGCAGCCGCGCCGCCGGGTTGGTCATGTTGATCCCGCTGAGCACGTTGGTCGTCGTCGTGACGTCGTACGCACCGCTCAGCCCCAGCGTCCCAGTCGCCCCCGCGCCCGTCGGCACAACCTGCGGCGACCAGTTCAGCGGATCAAACCACGAACCGCTCGCCGGATTCGCCCACGACTGCGCCGACGCCACACGACTCACACCACCCGCGGCAAGAACAACAGCCGCCGCGGACATGACAACGCCAACACGCACATGATGCATGGAAAAGCTCCCTTCGACCGGCTGCGCGGGGAACGCATGGAGCGCTGGCGTTGGAGGACGAACCTCATCGCCCAGCGGGGCCCAGACCCGCGTCGGCTCACCGGCAGCATACCCGCAATTCAGTCGGCCGCACACGAATCTGGGATGTTCTGAGCGCGCCGCTCAAGAATCATGAAGTTCTCTGTCAAACCAGATTGCCTGATCGCTATCAGGAGCAGAACAAGCGCGGCGACGGGCCGCCGGAGCTATCTCAATGATGAATCTGAGAGCGTCGCTTCCGCTCGGTAGACGCCGTGCGCACGCGTCTTGATCGGTCTTGTCGCAGTCCGTGCGGTGCGCACACGGACGGCGCTTTCGTGCTGCGGTGTTATTCGCTGATCCCCAGCGCCTCTTCGATCTCCTCGCACGTGTGCGAGAAGTGCCGCTTGTTCGGATAGAACGCCGCGTCCTTCAGCTCAAGCAGCGGCCGCATGTTGCCGTCGACCACGTTGGTCATCACGAAGCGGAAGCTCGTGAGCTTCTTGAAACGCTTGAGGAACCTGAGCGACTTCATCTCCGGCCCGTTGCTGATCTGCACCTTCCACAGGTTGCGGCAGCCGGCGAGGGTCTCGAAGTCCTTGATACCGCTGCACTCGCCGATGCGTATCGCGCGAACAGGCGTGCGGGCAAACGCCGCGATGCTCCGCAGCCCCTTCACGTAGCAGACCTCGCTCTCGCGCAGCTGCTTGAACCGCTCGATCCCCTTCAGGCTCGTCAGACGTCCGTGGTTGAGGTTCAGGCAGACCAGCTTGCGGTAGTGGGGGAGCTCCGTCAGGTCCAGCGTGCGCGGCCGGTAGTGCCACAGGATCAGCCCCTTGAGCGGCGCGGTCGTCGGCGGCAGGACGAGCTTCGGCGTCCACCCGACGATAAGACCCTCGAGCTTTTTCAACCCGCTGAGATTCAGATGCACGTCCCGGCTCCCCAGCGAGAGCCCGACCAACTGGTGCATCTGCTCAACGGCCTCGATCTCTCGCACATACTCGACGTCGGTCACGGTCAGGTACTTCAGCCCAGGTGCGCCGACGATCTGTCCGAGCTTGCCGTTCTTGAATCCGGTGTGCGGGTTGAGGCACAACCCGTTCGCATTGCCGCGCTCGATCTCTTTGAGCACCCGTCCCAGGTTGCGCGTGGTGCCCAGCAGCACACGCGCCGACGGCGGGAACTGCGGCTCAAACTCAAAGGGCTTGGGCGGCTCCGGCGTCATGGCTTCAAGGAATTGCATGGCGCAGCAGCATACCGACGCGAAGCTGCCGCGTGCGACCGATCTGTTCAATCCCGCCGCGAAACCACGCGCAGAACGTCAAGCACGCGCAAAGGATCGCACCCGTAGATCCCCGATCCCCACGCCGCGTTCTGCTCGATGACCGCCCAGCCGCGCCCCTCGAGCACCCCGACGTCCACCACCGCGCCCTCCCGGCGGTTTCACACGCGGATCATCCAGCACACTCTGCAGAAACGCGGTCGCCTCAGTGACCTCTTGGGCCGATTGCGCGAAACCGGCGGTCCGTTGCAACTCGCCGCTCCGCAGGTAGATCGAAATCGTGACTTGCCGGATCGCTCTACGCTTTATCTGCGAATGCTGATATCCGGTAGGAACGTCTGTAACATTCGCACTCCGTTCTCTGATACTGCCGTGTCGTTCAAGTACAAAGTCCTTAGCGATGTAAGGCCTTTGATGTGCTCTAAGCCCTTGTCTGTTACCTTTGTGCGTTCCAAGGACAGAGTGAGCAGGCGGCGCCGATCCTTGAGATGTTCTAATCCTTTGTCTGTTACTGCGGTATCGTCAAGGTTCAGGTAATGTATGGAGGGCAGCTGCTTAAGGTGTCCCAGTCCCCTGTCTGTCACAGCCGTGCCATTTAGCGTCAGGTATTCCAACGACAGCAAACCTATCAAGTGCTCCAGCCCTTTGTCGGTCACCGATGTGTAGCTTAGAGATAGCTCTAGCAGCGATGCCAGGCCCTTGAGGTGCTCTAGACCGTTGTCTGTCACCGCAGTGCGCTTGAAGCTCAGGTTCGTCAGTGAGAGCAAGCGTCTAATATGCTCTAGCCCCTTGTCCGTTACAGCAGTGCCGTCTAAATACAGAGTTTGTAGCGAGGGCAGAACCTTAACGTGCCCCAACGACTTATCCGTTACAGCAGTGTCTTCCAAGGACAGTTCTTGCAGTGACGCCAGCCCTTTAAGTTGCTCCACACCGTTATCCGTCACGGCCGTTTCGTCGAGGACAAGAGTTGTGAGTGAGGTCAGGCGTTTTATGGTCTCCAGCCCTTTGTCCGTTATTGCTGTGCCGTTCAGCATCAGTTTTTGCAGCGAAGTCGCGTCTTTGAGATGAAGTGCTCCGGCATCTGTTAAGCCGGATCCAGCCAAGTTCAGTGTCTTCACTAGCGACTTGGCTTTGTCATCAATCAGATCAACTGCGGCGAGTTTTAGACTCTGTCTGATCGCACGTTCGACCACCGCGAGTTGATCAATATCCGCCTGTGTCTCGGGCTTGACGTCTGGTTCCTGACGCTGTGCAGCCAAGAAGCGATCCACCACGGCACGTTCCTGTTTATTCTTGAGCCATCGCTTCGCGAACGCGTGTTCGAAAAGTTCTCCCAGAAAATCGTGCCGCTGGAGTTCGCTGATCGTTAGACGCCACCGGTCTTTGCGCAGAACACTGAGCCGTTCGCCCGTCGGCGACGGAGGGTTTCCGCCACTCCCCGGCGGGCCACCTAAGGCGGGAGAACGGGACGCGTGTGCTCCCGATGCGCTTGGGGAAGCAACGGCCGTCGTGACGCGCGGTTGGTCCTTTGTGCGTGGTTGTGGCAACCACGTTCCTCCCGTATTCGACCATTCGTCGAGGCCCGACAGCCCCTCCTCGGCCAGCAATGTGCAGAGGTCTTGGTCATCGACGAGTGTGGCATAAGCGTCGGTAGAGAGGTGAAGTTGCAGGCTTCGTGCCACGGCACAGAGCCCGACAAAGTCCGCTTGTTTGAGCGGATCGTTCGCAGGAGCGGTGAGCGAGCGCAGACGTACGTCGACCAGTAGGTTGTTGACGAGGCGTACAAGCGACCGCGGCGTGTCGTCGGAGCCGATCGCTAGCAAAGGAGCAATCGGTTGCATCATCACGGCTGCTTCCTGATCCAAGCGACCCAATTGGGCTGTGATCAGTTTCGTGACGTAGTCGGCAAATCGCTCCTTGTGCGGAGGAATTGGCAGCGGGAGTTGCACCATCTTGTCCAGATACGAGGCGCCGTCCGCATAGCTCTCCATGCCGTAGTCGTCCCTGTACCGCTTCTTTAGGTACGACTCAAGCACGCGTTTCGCAACCGCCAGTACGAAGATGAATCCGCGTTGAGCCAGCGCCAGCTTCACGCCCTCCAGCAGAGCAAGTGCCTTGTCGGGCATGCATCTATCGAGGTCGTCCACAAACACGACAATCCGCGGTCGCCAAGGGCTCTCCTCGCCTTCTGACTCCGCCGGCTGTACGACATTCTGCAGGAGTTCGAAGGCGTCGAAATAGAGACTACGCATCAGCAATGGGTCTGAACCCTTTGCGCCGTCGCCAGCGCTGAGTTTTTCGAACCGTTCGATCATCTCCTTAGCGACAAACTCCGCCTCTACGTCGGCAAAGCCAGGTACCTTGACGGTCGTCTTGGCGGAAAATCCGTAGGCCATGGCCCGCAGCGCGCGGCTCAGTTTCGCCCAGCCTTCCTTTCCTCTCTGGCCGATTTTCTTTGCAAGTGAGGCGTCGCGCTCGGCGTGCGCTCGCGCTGCGTCTACTGCTGCGACGATGCTCGCCAGCAGCGGGACGATCGGGTGCTCCTCTCGCTCGAACTGCCACGCGTTAAACCATACGGTCACGATATCTGAATGCTCGGGAGAATGCTCGATCAACGAGCGAGCCTGGCGCAGCACGGAAGTCTTGCCCTGTCCCCAATCCGCAAAGACGCCGATGGTGAAGGGGCCGTCGGTGCCAACAGCTGCCCCTGCAACGATGTTCGCGAACGGGAGCAACTGAAGCTCGTCACGGTCATGGTGCGGGACGGGCTCGTCTTCCAAGAGTCGCAAGGGTTTGAGCTTGGACTTTGAAAGCAACTGTGCTTTGCCGTGTTGGAGTTTGTTGTCAGCCACCCCCGCATCATTACATAAACACCGTCACCACGCAACCAGGTGGATACGGAATTCGGCGCTAACGGCTGACCGTCACCGCCACTGGCGCACTCGCCGCGGGCTTCTTGGTCTTCTCGTGGTGCAGCCGGCGCGCGCGGTGCGTAGACCAGTCAGTGACCGCGAGGTCGGGTGAGTCGGCGCCGTCGTGTACACGCAGCACGTCGTAGGTGTTGTTCCGCTGCGCGGGCACAAAGCCGGCGTCGCGGATCAACCGGCAGAGCACCGCTTGATCGAGGCAGTACGTCGTCCCCGCGCTGGAGACGACGTTCTCCTCCATCATCACGCTGCCCATGTCGCTGGCGCCGAAGTTGAGGCCGACCTGACCAATGTGCGGGCCCATGGTGACCCATGAGCTGCCGATCGAATAGACGTTGTCGAGGAAGAGGCGTGCCGCGGCCTGCGTGCGGAGGTAGTCGGTGCTGCCGCTCATCTTGACGCGTAGACCGTAGAGGTGCGCGGTGGGATAGGCCGTCGGGTCCATCTTCTTGAAGTCGAAGAAGTCCGCGGCGCGCTCGCCCTTGGGCGTGCCAGGCAGCGTGTCGCCCCAGTTGAATGCGCGGGCGATGGCTTCGCCGGGGAATTCCTGCGAGAGTTCGGCCGGATCCGCGCCCCAGTCGGGCACGCGGCCGAGCGGCGTGTTCTCTCGCTGGAAAGGCCAGGAGATGAACGAGACGTAGTGGCCGAACGGAGTGGGGGAGTCTGGCGCTCTCGCGCAGCGCACGCTCCTGCCACTTGCGCACCTGCAGCATGTGGTGCACGCGGTCGGGGATGCCCTCGATGTGGCCGAACATCATCGTGGCGCTGGTGAACATGCCCAGCGAGTGAGCGACGTACATCACCGTCAGCCAGCTCTCCGCGTCGCACTTGCCCAGGCCGATCTTCTGGCGCACGGCGGGGGCGAAGATCTCGCCGCCGCCGCCGGGGAGCGAGTCAAGGCCGGCGTCCTTGAGGCGCACCATGACCCAGCGAACCTTCTCCTCGAACGTCGAGCCGGGCGGGTCGAAGAAGTGGACGAACTCCACCATCTCGGGCGGGCTGAAGGCGTGGACGTGGATCCTTGGGAACTTCTCTTTGATCGAGCGCAGCAGTTTGAGATACCAGTCGAGCGGGAGGGCGGGGTTCATGCCGCCCTGCATCAGGATCTGCGTGCCGCCGATGGCCTGCAACTCGGCGATCTTCTGGTGGATCTGCTCGTAGCTGAGCGTGTACGCGTCGGCATCGCCCTCGTTGCGCTTGAAGGCACAGAAGGTGCACTTGGCGTTGCAGACGTTGGTGTAGTTGATGTTGCGGTCGATGATGTACGTGCGAATGCGATCGCCGTGGATGCGGCGAGCGGTCGCGTCAGCGTGACGGCCGAGCGTGTGAGTGCCGCCATGACGCAGCATCTCGACGCATTGATCAGGCGTGAGGCGGGCTTCGCCCGCGGCGACGGCGGCGAGGAGGCCGGTGTCGGTGCCTGAGAGGCCTGATTTTTCGATGGGGGTCTTCAAGCGGGCTCGCTCCGTGGCCCGGCAGGTTGCCGGCAGTTTTCAATGATAGTTGAAAATTCGTCGGCGTTCCAGTGCGATCCCAGTCGTTCCCGTCGTCTCTGGAGTAGTTTGTATTTAGTTCGTATATATACCTTGCACATGCCGAACGCGATGGTATATTGAAGCCACGCCAACTCAGGAAGCACCTTGTGACCCACGACCACATCTACAACGACAAACTCGCGGCGGCCCAGTTGGACGCCCTTGAAGCCCTGCACTCGCTCGTCAGCGCGACGGCCCAGCCGCTTGCCCAAGACCCGGCGCGGGCAAAGACAACCACTCAGCTTTTCAACATCCGCCTCAGAGCAGTGCTCGTTCTCCTCCGTCTCAAGCCGCGGAAAGTCCCCGGCGAGCACGCCTCGGAAAAGGTGTCAAAAGGCGCCGGAAACCCCAAGCTCGAATCTTTAGCTACTCAGGTCGCCACGCCGGCAGCGGCATCCCTTCTCCCGTTGCTCAACGCACTGCCGCCCACGCCGCTGGCGCCGATCACACCCCTCTCGCCGGCCCGTGCGCTCCTTGAACGCGCAGGAATGCCGCAACACGTTCCGAGATCCGACAAAGCCGCGTGACCTTGCGGTTCGTTCCGCGAGTGATTGCGGTAGCGATGGTTTACAAGAGCCGCTCCTTCGGAGCTCGATCTCATCAGCCGCGTTACCCATAGCTTGCGCTATGGGCAATCGAAAGGCGCTGCTCCGCAGCTCCGGAACCCGGAGTTTCTTATTCGCGCGCGGCTTGTTTGCGTTCGCGCGGGTGGAACCGCTTGTGCTGATCCTTCAAATGCGTCCGGTCCACGTGCGTGTAGATCTGCGTGGTGGTGATGTCGGCGTGCCCGAGGAGTTCCTGTACGACACGTAGGTCGGCGCCGCCGACGAGCATGTGCGTGGCGAACGAATGGCGGAGCATGTGCGGATGGACCTTCGGACCGCCGACGGCGCTCGAGGAGCGTTTGACGATCTGGTGCACGGCGACGCGCTCGAGCGGGCGGCCGGTGCGTGAGAGCAGAAGCTTGTGCCTGCTGAGCTTGGGGCCGCGGTCGAGTTTCGGGCGGCAGTGTTCGAGGTACTGCTCGATCGCATCAAGCGCAGGCCTGCGCGACGGGGACGATGCGCTGTTTGTTGCCCTTGCCGATGACGGTGAGCATTCGTTCCTTGACGTTCACGCTGCCGAAGTCGAGCGAGCAGACTTCGCTGGCACGCAGGCCGCAGGCGTAGAGAAGGTCCAGGAGTGCGCGGTCGCGGAGGTGGAGGTTGAGGGGGTCTTCTTTCTGTTCTTCCTTGCCCTTGCGCTTGCGGACGACAACGCGCGGAGCGGGGGATTCCACAAGCGTCTGCACCTGGCGCGGCGAGAGGACGTTGGGGAGGCGCTTCCAGCGAGTGGGAGGGTCCAGGATCTCCGCGGGGCTGTTGGCGATGAGGCCGCGGGTGGTCATGTGGCGGTAGAAGACCTTGAGCGTGGCGAGGTGGCGGTTGACCGACGAGGCGGAGAGGTCGTGATCAGTTTTAAGGCGCGCGAGGTGCTCGGAGAGCTGGCGCGGCGAGAGGGTGAGGATCGGCGTGGGTTTGAAGTCGTTGATGAGGTCGACGAGGTCGCGGGTGTAGGCGGCAATGGTGTTCTTCGCGAAGCCGCACTCGACGGTGAGCCAGGTGATGAAGGTCTTCACCTCGGGGGGAAGGTCGGGTTTGGGTTTGGCGCGGGCCACGGGGGAGAGATCGGGCGGCGTGAGGCAGGGCCGAGAAAGTTCAAAGTTCAAAGTTCATATCAAGGCAGAAAAACACCCTCATCCGCCGCTGCAAAGCCGGCGGAATTTTGGAAGGAGACTACTTGTCTTCCGGCTCCCGTGCGCTTCGCTCCCGTCCGCACGGTCTCCCGCAGAGCAGGGAGAAGGGGGCGTACAGCCCGCGCCTCATTCCTCACGTCTCGAAAGGGGACCGCCGCCCGGGGCGGCCCGGGCGGCGGTTTGGATGCACGGAGTTCTCTGTTACCTATCGCGGTGATTAGCCGCGGAGGAGCGAGAGGGCCTGCTGGGGCTGGCTGTTGGACAGGCTCAGCGAGTTACCAGCAGCCTGAGCCAGGATCTGGCCGCGGGTGAGCGCGGCGGTTTCCGTGGCGAAGTCAGCGTCGCGGATGACGCTTTCAGCGGCCGCCGAGTTCTCGAGCGACACGTTGAGGCTGTTGATGGTCGACCCGATCGTGTTCTTCTGGAACGCGCCCAGACGACCGCGGAGCGAGCTGACCTGACGGATGGCCTCGTCGACGATTCCACCGGCGTCGGTCAGGTTGCCGGTGACGACGTTGGAGTGCTTACCGCTGGCCAGGTCGGACAGGTAGTAGTTGGCGGTGCCGGAGGTCGAGGTCACCTCGGTGCGGCCAAGCTTGCGGGTGGCGACGCTCTGGACACCCAGGGTCGTCTTACCACCGATGTTCACCTTCGACGAGAGCTGGAACGACGCACCACCACCGGTGACGGTGAAGGCGTTGGTCGAACCGGCGGCGCCGGCGGTACCCGCGGCCAGCGTGATGCTGGTGTCGAGGAAGTCGCTGGCGATGGCGAGGGTGCGGCCCTTGCCGGTCGCGAGCACGCCGTTGATCGTGCCGCCGACGTCCTGGCCCGTGTCACGGACCGAGGCGCCGTCGGCGACGGCGGTGCTGGTGCCGGTGTAGGTGTAAGCAGCGGTCGCACCACCCTGGACGATGTTGGCGCCGGCGACGCCGGCGTCCTCAACGACCTTGATGGCGACGAACTGGTCGGAGCCGAACTCCGTCGAGCGGAGGTCGAGGCCCGAGGTGCTGTTGGCAGCAGCCGAGATGCCCAGAACGTCCTTGAAGGAGTTGATGGCGGTGACGGCCTGGGCCATCGTGGTGCCGTTGTTGAACGAGAACTCACGGCTGCCCTTGGAGCCCTGCACTTCGATGGTGAAGAGCTTGCCGGCCGAGGTCGTGACGATGCCGGCCGCGTTGAAGTCCAGCAGCGCGGCGCCGCGCTGGGCCGACGTGGTGACGTTGGCGACGACGCCCATCGTCGAACCCTGGTTCAGCTTGGCCGCGTTGACGCGGAAGTCGCTGACGTTGGTCGAGACCGACGAGGTGGTGAAGTCGAGGTTGCCGTTGAGCAGCTTGACGCCCTGGAAGTTCGTCGAGTCGCTGATTCGGTCGATGGTCTGCAGGATCGAGTCGATCTGCAGCTGGTTGGCCTGCTTCTCTTCGGTCGAGAGACCGGCGCCGTTGGCCGTCGCGGTGACGAGGCCCTTGAGGTCGGTCAGGAGGTTCGACACCTCCTGCAGACCACCTTCGGCGATGTTTGAGATCTGGTCAGCGCGCTCGGCGTTGGAGATGGCGGCGCTGAGGGCCGTCTTCTCCGAACGGAGGTTTTCGCTGGCGATCAGACCGGCCGGGTCGTCCGCACCGCGGTTGATGCGGAGACCGGTCGAGAGACGCTCGAGCGTCGTGTTGAGCTGCTTGTTGTTCTTGCTCAGGTTGGCCTGGGCGATCATCGACGACGCGTTGGTGTTGATACGACTCATGATTCCTCCGTGCAAACCCCGGCGGGTGGTCCGCCACAGTCCGTTGCGGCCTCGGAAGGTTGGTCCCCGCAACGTACGGGGGCCTTCGTGGGCGTCCGGGCACGGCGTGCTCGCCGTGTCCGCCGCCGCGGGTGTCCGCGGCATGGGATGGATCGAGCTTGCAGGAGGATTTCTTCATGTGGAGGGATGTTGGTGGGTGGTTACCGGTCGTCACAGCCCGCACGGATGTGCTGACGGGTCGCGGTTGGGTGCGGAGTGGGTGGCGGCCGCTTGCATTCTCCCAATTGGGTGGTCCAGCTTGATTACGGCGGGTGGGCCCGTCATCCTTACCTTTCCCGTGGAAGTGCTGGCCCATCCTGTTCTTCAGTCTCCTCCCCCCGGCGCACGGTTCCTGTCGGCGCGGCGCAAGGAGCGGGGAAACACCTGCAGACGCCGCACCGGTACGTCTTCACGCGCGACCTTGACCAGACGCCATACGGCTCGCGCCATCTGGTGCTGCGGGCCGAGCACAACACCAGCCATCTGCTGCATCGCGTGGGCACGGTGTTCGGTGAGAACCCGCCGCGGGCGGGGGCGCGGGAGCGGTTCGCCCGCGCAGTGGAGGCGGTGCAGCGGGCGGACGACTCGCACATTCTGCGGATCGACGAGTACGGCTGGGACGACTCGCCGGAGGGGGCGGGCCCGTTTGTGATCTCCGATTACACGGGGGACGCGGACGGAGTGGTGACGCTGGAACGGCTGATCGCGCTGAAGGGGGGCTCGCTGACCCTTGAGGAGAGCAAACGGGCAATTGAGCAGCTTATGGGCGCGTGCGTGGCCGGGCAGGCGGGAGGCGTCGAGCACGGGACGCTGACGATGTCGCAGGTGCACGTGGACCGGCGCGGGTCGCTGCTGATCGAGCTGTACGGGGTTCTACAGCAGGTGAAGCCGTCGCGGTCGGCGCGGGCGGATGAGGTGCGGTCGATCGCGGCGATCGGCTACCAGCTTGTGACGGGGCTGCTGCCGCTTAAGCCGGTGATCCCGGTGGAGCACATGGTCGAGCACATCGACCAGTCGTGGCGGGACTTCTTCCACACCGGCCTGGGGTCGCCGGGGTTCTCGTCGGCGGCGCACGGCGCTGGAGGCGGTCAGGGGGCTGCGGATCGCGGGCGCGGGGCGGATCGGCGGGCTTGGGAACACGATCAGCGAGGCCCTGAAATCCTTGCTCACGCCGGAGCGTTAAGGGCAACGGGCGAGCGTGTGGACGGTTGCAGTTCGGGCCGGGGGCACGTAGCATCCGCCCCAATGGGTCACACGGACGGTGACAGGCTTGTGGTACGCACGCTCTCTGCCGCGCGGGCGCTGCGCTCGCGGCGGGTCTGGCAGGAGGGATCGGCATCGCGTCGGCGCAGACGCCGACGGCGGCGCTCTTGCAGCCGAGTAAAGAACAGTCTTCGCTGAACGCGAGCGGGCGTGACTTCGCCGGCCTGCTCTTGGACCTGCCGACGCAGGAGGGTGGGCTGACGATCACGTCGCGCACGGCGTGGACGTGGGTGGAGGATGCGCCGTCGGCGCCGAACGTGGTGACGGGCCAGACGCACACGCTGGGGGCGGCGGTGCAGCGCATGTTCCTGAAGGGGGACGTGCGGATGCAGGTGGGCCAGCGCCGGCTGACGGCCGCCCGCGCGGTGGTGTGGGTGGAGCGCATCGACGAGGGGACGGATGACGCGGCGGCGCTGTATCAGCTCGCGGTCTATTTCGATCGCGTGGCCAATCCAGTGGGCGCATCTGGCGCGGGGGCGAGCGGCGACCGACTGCTGCTGACGGCGCGCGTGCACGGCAAGCTGACGCTGGCGGCGGATGCTCCGCCGCGCGACGGGCGGCCGACGACCGCCATGACCGACAACCTGGTCGTCGAGGGCGAGGAGCGTCTGGCGCGGTTCCTGGATCGGTTGAGCGAGCCGGAGGCCGCGGCGCAGGCGGAGGCGCCGGTGCTGCCTCGTCCGGATCCGTCGCTGAACGTTCAGAAGTACCAGCCGAGTCTGAACCGGCCTTATGCGCCGGTTCGCCGTATGGAGCTGATGGGCCGCGGGCGCCGCTGACGCGGTTGAAGCGTGCGCCGGGGATGGACCCGCTGGGCGGGTCGGGCGGCGATCAGCGGATCTTCTCTTCGCGCGGCGTGCTGACGGTGGCGGCGGGCCAGCCGGTGCTCAAGACCGAAGGCGGCGAGAATCGCGTGATCGTGACGGGCGGGGTGGTGCTGCAGTACAGCGAGCCGGCGCGCGAGCGCGGCCTGCAGCTCTCGGCCCAGAACGCGGTGATCTTCCTCAAGCCGGGGAAGATCGAGGACCTGATGCGTGCGCCGGCCGACGCGGTGGCGGGGATCTATCTCGAAGGGGACGTGGTCGCGACGGACAACCGGTTCACGCTGCGTGCGCCGTACATCTACTACGACCTTGTGGCGAACCAGGCGTACACCGTGGACGCGGTGTTCTTCACCTACGACGAGCGGAGCGGGCTGCCGCTGTATGTGCGGGCCGACACGCTGCGCCAGACGACGCGCAACAGCGTGACGGGCGAGGGGATGACGATCGCGGCGTCGTCGTTCTACGACCCCGTGCTGTCGCTGGGTGCTTCGTCGGTGACGCTCTATAAGGAGTCGGATCCCGCGGGGGGACCCGACCGGGTGATGATCGACGGCAAGAGCCTGTCGCCGCGGATCGGCGGGCTGCCGTTCATGTGGGTGCCGAGCTACAACGGCGACATCGAGCGGTTCCCGATTCGCGACGTGCGGTTTGAGAGCAGCAGCGAGAGCGGCTTCGGCGTCAAGACGCGGTGGGACTACTTCGGCCTGACGGGGACGCGTCCGCCTGAGGGGTCGAATCTCGACGTGGACATCCTGCTGGACGGGTGGTTCAAGCGCGGCGTGGCGCTGGGCGCCGACATCCGGTGGCTGGATCCGGACAACACCGGCTCGGTGCTCGGCTACTGGGTTCCCGACGACAAGGGGACGGACGTACTCACCAGCGGCGAGCACAAGGAGCGGACGGGCGAGGGGCGCGGCCTGGGTCTGTACGAGCAGCGGCTTGAGCTCGACGGCGGCTGGACGATGATGGCCGAGGCGTCGACGGTCAGCGATCCGAACTTCGTCGACGCGTACTTCGAGCAGATGGCCGAGACGCGGCGCGAGTTCACCTCGAGCTTTGCTCTGCGGCACACGGCCGACAACAAGGTGTTCGACTTCCAGGTGCGCGGCACGTTCGACGACTTTGCGCCCAACGAGTACCTGATGCAGTCGCAGGGGTACACGGTGCGGAAGGTGCCGGAACTGCTGCTCACTCGTATCGCCGACGACCTGATGCCCGAGAGCGATCCCGGTGCGCTGCTGTGGACGCACGAGTACCGCGTCGGGCGAGTGGGGATCGACTATTTCAAGACGACGCCGCGCGAGCTTGGGTACTCGACGGCGGACAAGGCGATGGACGCGTTCGGACTGGGCGTGGACCAGACGTTCGAGGACGCGGCGCTGGCGGCGGGGTACAACGACAACACGGTGATCCGCGCCGATACGCGCCAGAAGTTCGAGTACAACATGAACGCGGGGCCGGTGAAGATCGCTCCGTACATGGTGGGGCGTGCGACGTACTACGACGACTCGTTCACGGGGATCGCGCCGACGGACCAGCAGGACCAGCTGCGCTGGTGGGCGGGCGGCGGCATCAAGGCGAGCACGCAGATGCAGCGCGTGTACGATGGGTTCGAGTCGTCGTCGCTGGATATCCACCAGCTGCGGCACATCGTCGAGCCTTCGGCGGAGCTGTTCTCAGCAGGGACCAACCGGCGCAACGAGTACCTGCCGACTTACGACTACGACGTCGAAGGTGCGCAGGAAGGCACAGCGTGGCGGTTCGGGCTGAACCAGACGTTCCAGACGCTGCGCGGGCGAGAGATCGCATCGGCGAACACGCGGACGGGCGGCGCGAACGCCGGGCAAGGTCTGGCCGCGGGGCGCGTGGTCGACCTGCTGAAGTGGAACATCGACTACGTCAACGGAACCAGCGACACGGACAAGACGGGCCCGGTGGGGCACTGGTTCGAGTTCCGGCCTGAAGAGAGCGTGTTTGGCAACTACGTCAACACCGATGCGCAGCTGCTGCTGACGGACGCGACGACGCTGATCGCGGGGACGACGTACGACCTGGATATCAACCAGCCGTCGCGCACCACGGTGGGCATCCTCAACGACCACGGGCGCGACGTGAAGACGTTCGCCGAGCTGCGGTTCCTCAACTCGCTCGACAGCACGTTCGTGACGTTCGGCGGCGACTACCGGCTTTCGTCGCTCTACACGCTGGGCGCGGGCTTCTCGTTCGACACCGACGGCGGCGACATCCAGGACCTTGCGGTGCGCATCAACCGCGAGTTCCCCGACATGACGCTGACGCTGCGCGTGCGGTACAACAACATCACCAGCGAGACGACGTTCGGCCTGATCTTCACGCCGCTGGGGAAGAACCGGCGGCTTGAGACGATGCGCCGGATCGGGCGTGACGCGTACCTGGAGCCGATCCTGGGGACGCCGGGGCCGAGTGATGCGGCGCCGTGAGGTGAGGGGTTGGGGAATAGGGAATAGGGAATAGGGAATAGGGAATAGGGAATAGGGAATAGGGAATAGGGAATAGGGAATAGGGAATAGGGAATAGGGAATAGGGAATAGGGAATAGAAAAGGCCCGGTTGGTCCGGGCCTTTTGTGTGATTCTGGCGGTGAGCCCAGGCTTGCACAGGGCCTCGTTCGTGCGGGGTTGTTTACTTTTCTTTGCTGGCCATGAGCTTGATCATGTCGACGCAGCGGGCGGCGTAGCCGGCCTCGTTGTCGTACCAGCTCACCACTTTGAAGAAACGGCTGTTGAGCTCGATGCCCGCCTTGGCGTCGAAGATGCTGCTGCGGCGGTCGCCGATGAAGTCGCTGCTGACGACCTCTTCCTCGGTGTAGCCGAGCACGCCGGCCATGGGGCCGTCCGCCGCGGCCTTCATCGCGGCGTTGATCGCGGCGAGGTTGGTCTCCTTGGCGGTGCGGAAGGTGAGGTCGACGGCCGAGACGTCGGCGGTGGGGACGCGGAAGGACATGCCGGTGAGCTTGCCCTTGACGCCGGGGATGACCAGCGCGGTCGCCTTCGCGGCGCCGGTGGAGGCGGGGATGATGTTCTGGTAGGCGTTGCGCCCGCCGCGCCAGTCCTTCTTGCTCGGGCCGTCCTGCGTCGGCTGAGTGGCCGTAGCGGCGTGGATGGTGGACATGAGGCCCTCTTCGAGACCGAAGGCGTCGTTGATGACCTTGGCGATCGGCGCGAGGCAGTTGGTGGTGCAGCTGGCGTTAGAGATCACCGTGTGCTTGGCGGGGTCGTACTGGGCGCAGTTGACCTTGTGGACGAAGGTCGGCACCTGCGCAGGCTCGCTCTTGGTGGGCGCGGAGATCAGGACGCGCTTGGCGCCGGCCTGGAGGTGGAGGCTCGCCTTCTCGAAGTCGGTGAAGAGGCCGGTGGACTCGACGACGAAGTCGACGCCCAGATCCTTCCAGGGGAGCTTGGCGGGGTCCTTCTCGGCGGTGGTCTTGGTGGTCTTGCCGTTGACAGTGAAGGAGTTCTCGGTGGCGGAGACCTCGGCCTGCTTGCCGCCGATCATGAAGCGACCGTGCATGGTGTCGTACTTGAGCAGGTAGGCGAGGTTGTCGGCGGGGACGAGGTCGTTGACGGCGACGACCTCGACGCCTTGCTCGGCGGCGATGCGGTAGAAGAGGCGGCCGATGCGACCGAAACCGTTGATGCCGACGCGGACTGCCATGCGGGAGCTCCGTGGAAAGCGGGTGCGAGCGGCAGGATAGTGGGGAGAAGGGCGGATAGCCAAATGGCCAAAGGTCAAATGGCCAAATTGCCAAAGCAGAGGTCATGGTGGGCCTTAGGTCCCACGTATGGCTGCTTTGTCAGAGCCCGAAGCGTCAGCGAGGGAGGCGGTACGAGGCTTTGCGAGTACCGCGTTTGCTGCAGGTCAAACGGCCGATTCGCAGAGCCTCATCGGCCTTCCTCGCTAACGCTTCGGGCTCTGACGGAAAGGCCTAACGCAAAAGGTTCGTCAGCGAGGGAGGCGGCATGAGGCTCTGCGAATGCCGCGCCTTTGTCTAGTGAAACTCCCGACTCGCAAAGCCTCGTCGGTCTCCCTCGCTGACGCTTCGGGCTCTGACGACGGCGATTTGCTCTGCTACTTCTTGTCGTCTTTGGGTTCGGGCTCGGTCTTGGGCTCGGCGGTGTCGTCGACGACCGTGGTCGTGACCGTGCCGGTGGACTGGATCGACTGATCGGTGTTGCGCGTGAGGGGGAAGTCCTTGAAGACGATCTCCTTGCCGTAGATCTCGACGAGGTCGGCGGTGCGCAGTGCGGCCTTGGTGCTGGGGCGGAAGATCAGGTCGATGGCCTTGTCGCTGCGTTGCAGCGTGGGGAGCTCGGCGGCCAGGTAGTAGCTCAATTGTCCGTTGCCCGCATAGCCGCCCCAGTAGCCGCCTTGACGCTGAGCGGCGGGCGCACTGGCGATCTGGCCGATCGAGTACTCCTTGTCCCTGAGGCGGACAAAGACGTCGAAGGCGAAGGGAGTCTTGGGCTTGTCGACGGTGAGCTGGCCGGAGATGCTGCGGCTCACTGAGACGGGTGAAAGCAGGGGGATGAAGCTCTGCGATGCGGAAACGTTCGCCTGAAGGTTGGTCTGCTTCAGGAGCTCGGTGAGCTCCTTCTCGGCTTCGGGCGTCGGAGTCGTGAGCTTGACGGGCTCTGCGTCGGGTGCGAGCACGGTGATCTGCTGCGTGATGGTGAAGTCGCTGGCGTCGGGGTCGCCGGCCTTTGAGCGCGTGTTGCCCCAGCCGGACTGCGCGTCGCTGACGATGCAGCGGAGGGTGGCATTGAGGGTGAATGTGCCTGGCTCAGTGGCTCGCGGGACATTAATGGTGACGACCTGCTCCTGGGGCTGCGACATGGTCCAGCCGGCATTGAGCTTGGGCCCGTAGAGATAGAAGTAGACGGAGCTTGCGGGCATCGCTCCGCCGCGGAACACGGTGGAGGTGATGGCGGAGGGCTTCTTGAGCGATGTGTCCCCGATCTTGGCGCTGTCGAGCATCGCGACGGCGAGCAACTGCGAGTTTGCGCCGATGCGGTTGCTTGCGAGCTTGACGCTGATCGGGAGCGTGTCGCCGGCGCGCACGACGGCGCGGGCGCGGAGCGTAAGGACGGCCGACTGCTTGCGGAAGCGGGCCTGCTGCTCCTTGCTCAGGTCGCCGTTGAGGTTGAGGCGCTCGATGACGTCGCCCCACACGTCGTCCCATTGGGCGTTGCGGTCGCCCTGGATGTCGAGCACGCGGTCGCCCACGGCTTTGGCCTGGGTCTTGTCGAGCTGCTTCTTGATGAGGCGGTCGATCAGCTCTTCGGCGATTTGCTTGTTGAGGGCGGGGCTGGCGACCTTGGTCTGCCACAAGAGCACGCCGGTGGGGGTGTACTTGGCGAGGTTGGTGCCTGTGAAGGCGGCGTAGAGGACAGTGAAGAGTGGGGCAAGCGGAAGCAGAGCGACGACGACGCCCAGGGCCATGACCAGCGGCATGCGATTGCGGACGCCCATGCGGACCGCGCCCTTGCGCTTGAGGCCCGCGCCGCACTCGGGGCAGGTGACGCTCTCTGGGTAGACGCCTTGGAGGTCGAACCCGCACCACTTGCACTGGGGGTGGCTGTTGAGCCGCCGTCCGCGGCGGCCGAGGACAAAGAGCAGGATGCCTGCGAGGAAGACGCCGAGGAGGATCGAGACGATCGTGGCGTTCATGCCTGCTCCTGATGCGCGGGGAGGGGGGGCGGCGGGAGTGGGCACGGCGCGCGCCGGCCCCCCCCTTTGCCCCCCTCGTCATCAGTTTACCGGTTTGCGGCGTTTGGTGTTGCAGCGGCGAGGGCGGCGTCTTTCTGAGCGGCGGTGAGCTTGTTCCACTTGGGGATGCAGCCCTTGCAGCAGAAACCGACCTTCTGGCCCTTCCACTCGGTGGTCAGCTCGGGGTCGACCGGTTCGTCGTGCATGATGGCGCAGGTGGCGTTGACGCTGGTGATGACGCCGGGCTTGGGGGCCATGCACTTGGTCTTGTCCTCGTGCTCGTCGACTGCTGCGGTCTGGGTGGAGTTGCAGGCGGTGAGGAGGAGGGCGGCGGTGAGGAGGGGGAGGGTGAGGAGGCGGGTCATGGGGTGGTCCTTTGTGATTGGTGGCGCTGAGTGTGGGCGTTGTGGCGCGTGGCTCACAAGCCGAATTTGTGACGTCCGGTGAAATGACGGGTAGCCCAGGCTTGCGCCAGGGCCTCGTTTAGACTGCTGCGGCTTCGGATTCCGCGTAGGAGCCGAGGCGGCGGAAGCGGTCGTAGCGGGCGTTGACGAGGGTGTCGTTGTCGAATTTCTTGAGCTGGTTGAGCTGGTCGACGATCCAGGCTTCGAGCGTCTTGCCCATGCCGGCGGGGTCGCGGTGGGCGGCGCCGAGCGGCTCGGGGATCACGGCGTCGACGATCTTGAGCTCGAGATTGTCCTTGCCGGTGAGCTTGAGGGCATTGGCCGCGGCGGTGTTGGTCTGCTCGTTGGCGGTCTTCCAGAGGATCGCAGCGCAGCCCTCGGGGCTGATGACCGAGTACCAGGCGTACTGGAGCATCGCGACGCGGTCGGCAACGGCGATGCCGAGCGCGCCGCCCGAGCCGCCTTCGCCGATCACGATCGAAACGATGGGGGTCTTGATGGCGGCCATCTCGCGCAGGTTGACGGCGATGGCCTCGGCCTGGCCGCGGGCTTCGGCGCCGAGACCCGGGTACGCGCCCGGCGTATCGACGAGGGTGACGATGGGGACGCGGTACTTCTCGGCGAGCTTCATCTTGGCGAGGGCCTTGCGGTAGCCCTCGGGGTGGGCGCAGCCGAAGTGGCAGGCGATCTTCTCGGCGGTGGTGCGGCCTTTCTGGTGGCCGACGACGAGGACCTTGTGCGGGCCGATGCGTGCGAAGCCGGTGATCATCGCCGGGTCGTCGCCGAAGCGGCGATCGCCGTGGAGCTCGCAGAAGTCCTTGCAGAACATCTCGATGTAGTCGCGGCTCTGGGGGCGCTTGGGATGGCGCACGACACGGACGGTGTCCCAGGCGCTGATAGTGTCATAGACCTGGTGGAGAGTGGAGGTACGCTCGGAGGCGAGGGCTTGGGCCTGCTCGGCGAGCTTGGTTTGCTCGGGCGAGTCGGCGGGTGCGGCGCGGAGCTGGGCGTCGAGAGCCTCCTGCTTCGCTTCCACTTCGGTGACGGGTTTTTCGAAATCGAGGACGTAGTACTGGGACATTGCGAGTAGTTTATCGTTGTGGACGGCTTCGGGGCGGAGGGGCGGGTTTGAAAGGTGGTGAGCGGTGGCGGTGAAAATTGAGCGGCTGATCGTGGTTGGGTATGGGAATATGGGGAAGGCGATCGTGGACGGAGCGTTGCGCCGGATGGGCGCTCCGGGCACCGGAGGGGATGAGCTGCGCGGGATCGCGCTGGTGGACCCGGTCAAGCGGGATATGCGGCACGAGTGGTTCAAGGGGACCGAGGGGCTGAAGCAGGTGGCGTCGGTCGAGGCGCTGGACGAGTTGGGGGGGCTTGCGCCGGGTGACGTGGTGCTGCTGTCGGTGAAGCCGCAGGTGTTCAAGGACGTTGCGCCGGGGTTGCGGGCGCTGCTTGCGAAGGCTGAGCGGAAGGGGGTGACGGTGGTCTCGGTGATGGCGGGAGTGACGTGCGCGAAGATGCACGAGGCGCTGGGGCCGACGGTGCCGATCGTGCGGGCGATGCCCAATCTGGCGGCGATGGTTGGGCAGAGCGCATCGGCGTTCTGCCTTGGGCCCGCGGCCTATCGCGAGCATGCGGAGATCGCAGGGGCGCTGCTGCGGGCGATCGGGCCTGAGGTGCTTGAGCTATCGGAAATGCAGCTCGATGCGTTTACGGCGGTGGCGGGGAGCGGGCCGGCGTACGTGTTTTATCTGGCGGAGGCGATGATCGCGGGGGCGGTTGCGGCGGGGATGGACGCGAAGACGGCGGATCAGGCGGTACGCCAGACGCTTGTGGGTGCTGCGGAGGTGCTGCGGCTGACGATGAGCGATCCGGCGGCGCTGCGGGCGAACGTGACGAGCAAGGGGGGGACGACGGAGGCGGCGGTGGGGGTGCTGGATGAGCACGGGGTGCGCGCGGCTATCGAGGCGGCGGTGATCGCGGCGCGGTTGCGGGCGCGGGAGTTGTCGCGGTAGAGACGAGGCCCTGGCGCGAGCCTGGGCTGCACGCCGGTTATAGCAGGACGCGCGTAGAACAAACGACCCCCAGCCCAGGCTTGCGCCAGGGCCTCGTCTCTACCGCGACGCGAGGGATGGGGGCGGAGAGCCGAGAATGGAAAAGGTCCGGTTGTTCCGGGCCGTTTGCGTGTGTCGTACGTTTAGCCCAGGCTTGCGCCAGGGCCTCGTTAGATCAGCCGCAGGTCGATGAGTGTGCCCGCGGGGCGGGGGCCGCCGTAGGTTTCGATCTTGGGTTCGATGACGATGTCGATCGGTTGGCCTTGTGTGAGGCGGTTGGGCGCACCGGGGAGGGCGAGGTCGGCGGCGGCACTCCAGGCGGTGATCGGCAAGTACTGGCCGGGGAGAGCCTGGCCGATGTCGAGGTGGATCTCGGCGTGCGTGTTGGTCTTGCCGAAGGGACGGATCGATTTCACGCGGGCGTTGCGGAGGAGGAGTTTGACGGCGGGGTTGCCGCGGCCGAAGGGTTTCAGGCTTTCGAGCGTTTGGATGGAGCGGAGGTCGATGCGCTGGGTTGTCGGCGAGGCGGCGTCGATGACCGCGTCCACGTCGATCGCGTGAGTGAGCATGTGGGGCTCGATGCGCGCGTTGGCGTGGGTGATGAATGACTCGGCGAAGGCGTCGAGGCGCGACGCGTCGAGGCGGAGGCCCGCGGCCATGTCGTGTCCGCCGAACTTGAGGAGGTGATCGGCGCAGGCTTCGAGGCCGGCGTGGAGGCTGTAGCCGTCGATGGAGCGGCCTGAGCCGTGGGCCTGGAGCATGCTTTCATGCTCAGCGATCTGCATGAGCATGACGGGGCGGCAGAAGCGTTCGACGAGCCGCGAGCAGCAGATGCCGACGACGCCGGCGTGCCAGTCCTTATGGGCGAGGACGATGGCGCGGCGGTCGGGGCCGGTCATGCCCGCGGCGATGGCCATTTCCTCGGCCTGCTTGACGATGCGGGCTTCAACGGCGCGACGGTCGGTGTTGGCGGCTTCGAGGGCTTCGGCGATCTGGGCGGCGCGGTCTTCGTTTGCGGTGGTGAAGAGCTCGACGGCGTCGCGTGCGTGGTTCATGCGGCCGCTGGCGTTGAGACGCGGCCCGAGCTTGAAGCCCACGTCCCACTCGCTGACCTTGTCGCCGGTGAGGCTGGCGGCTTCGCAGAGTGCGCGCAGGCCGATGAAGGGCGACGTGCGGATGCGGGTGAGGCCGAAGTGGGCGATGACGCGGTTCTCGTCGCCCTCGCCTGACTCGCCGCCGAGGGGAACGACGTCGGCGATGGTGCCGAGGGCGGCGAAGGAAAGGAGTTCGACGAGGAGTTGCGCGTGTCGGCGTTGAGACGTTCACCTTGCGCGAGGACGCAGGTGCGCCAGGCAAGCTTGTACGCGACGCCGGCGCCGCAGAGGTCGCTGCGCGGGTATTGCGAGCCGGGCCGGCGCGGGTGGACGATGGCGTAGGCGTCGGGGAGGTCTTGATCGCGCTGGGGCGGGTTGTGGTGGTCGGTGATGATCAGGTCGACGCCTGCAGCTTTGGCGGCGCGGGCGGGGTCGACGGCGGTCACCCCGCAGTCAACAGAGATGATCAGGCGTGCGCCCTCGGCAGCGAGCGACTCGATCGCCGCGCGGTTGAGGCCATACCCCTCATCGAGGCGGTGCGGGACGTAGGTGCGGATATTGGGGCCAACGTTCATCCACGACGCGAGGTGAGTGAGCGTGTGGTAGAGGATGGCGGTCGCGGCGACGCCGTCGACGTCGTAGTCGCCGTAGATGACGATCGGTTCCTGACGCTTCAGCGCATCGAGGAGGCGGGTTGCGGCGCGGTCGATGTCGGGGAGGAGCGAAGGATTGTGGAGGTGGGTGAGGCTTGGGTTGAGGTAGCGGGCGACGCGGTCGCCTTCATCGGTGATGCCGCGGGCGGCGAGGACACGGGCGGCGAGGGTCTCGCCGGTGGGGACGTCGACGCGGCGGAGTCGCCAGCGTTTGGCGTTGCCGCGGCCGAGCGAGCGGGGATCGACGGCGGTCGGGGGGGGGGCCGTCGTCGAGTCGAGATACACTCCGCTGGCTTCCACACCGGCCTCCGTGCCTGATCTGCCTTCCGGCGAACCGACGCTCCGCAGCGGTTCACTCCTTGGTCACCAGCATACTCCCCCCTTCCTCCGGCGAACACCTCATGGTCCGACTTTCGAAGATCTACACCAAGACCGGCGACGACGGCACCACCGGCCTGGGGGATGGGTCGCGGACGCCCAAGCACTCGCTGCGGGTTGAGGCGTACGGGACGGTGGACGAGGCGAACGCGGCGGTGGGCGTGGCGGTGGTGGTGTCGGACAACTCCGGGGCGGGCGGGCAGGCCAAAGCGATCGGCGACGTGCTGAGATCAGTTCAGCACGACCTGTTCGACCTTGGGGCGGATCTGTGTACGCCGATGGTGAAGGAAGAGAAGCCGGGTGAGGCGTTGCGGGTGACGGCTGATCAATCGGCGCGGCTGGAACGGCTGATCGACCGGTTCAACGAGGGGTTGCCGGCGCTGACGAGCTTTGTGCTGCCGGGAGGGACCGAACTGGCCGCGGCGCTGCACGTGGCGCGGACGGTGACCCGTCGTGCGGAGCGGCTGGTTGTTGCGCTTCGCGAGGCAGAATCTGCGGCGACGGGGGCTGAGACGGTCGTCTATCTGAACCGTTTGAGCGATCTTCTGTTTGTATTGGGGCGAGTGGCGAACCAGGGGACAGGTGGGGCGTCTGTAGACGTGCTGTGGGTGCCGGGCCGCAACCGCCAGCATGTGGAGTAAGTAGAAGCAATCGGGGCAAGTCGGGGCCGTTTGGCTTACCATGGGAACGGGTCTTCCAAGGCCCCTCTCCGGCCGGGCCGTTCTGGTTTGGCCGAGTGTCACGCGTCGTTTGTTACAAGGGAGTCGCCAGGAAGGCAGCCTGTGTCCGCATTGCTCGAGGAATTCCAGCACGAGTTTGAGATGCAGCAGACGCGGCGTCTGCGTGACCGCGTGTTCTGGTATTGCGCCGCGACGTGCGGGTTCTACGCGTTCCTGGTGCTGGTGCGGCTGGTGTGGATGGTGTACGACGCGCAGGATCTGCTGGCGGACATCGGGGGGCTGAAGTGGCGCGAGATCGTGCAGTGGGTGATCCCGCTGCTGGCGTCTGGGTTCACGATGGCGTACGCGCTGATTGAGGCGCGAGATGCGCGAGCCAACGAGCGGGATCGCGAAGAGCACCTGCGTCGGGTGAGCACGTTCATCGCCATCAGCGGCATCGTCAGCTCGGTGAACATCTTCGCGCTGGGCGTGCTGACTGAGGGCGGGTTGCGGCTGGGGTTCCTGGCGCTGCAGCAGGTGCTGTTCATCCTGTTCTTCCATGCGACGGCGTCGATGTTCCTGCCGTGGACGTGGCGCGAGTCGCTGCGTCCGTTCCTGCCGATGTACCTGATCAACGCGGTTGGCCTGGCCGCGCTGTGGGTGATCCGGCGCGACTCGTTCACGGTGTTCGACCTGCTGTTCCTGCTGGTGTACGCGGTGATGAGCATCGGTGCTGTGATGCCGGGAATCGGCATCGGCTACTGGCGGCACAACCGCTTTGCGCAGGAGTTCACGTTCAAGGCGGTCGCGGGACGCTACGGCGAGATGCGGCGCGAGCTTTCGGGCGCCCAGCGGATTCACGAGCAGCTCTTCCCGCGGCCTGAGGTGCGAGGGTCGGTCCGGTTTGACTACCGGTACGAGCCGATGCGGCTGATCGGCGGCGACTATCTGTACGCGCGGTTCATCACGACCGACGATCGGCTGGAGCCGCAGTTGCTCTGCCTGCTGCTGGACGTGACGGGGCACGGCATTCCCGCGGCCCTCACGGTGAACCGGTTGTACGGTGAGATCGAGCGCCTGGTGGCCGAGGATCCCAAGATCTCGCCGACGGGTGTGCTGCGGGCACTGAACCGGTACGCGTTCTTGACGCTGTCTGACCACTCGCTGTTTGTGACGGCGGTGGCGTTCCGGCTTGACCACGCGACCGGCCGGCTGCATTACGCCAACGCGGGGCATCCCCCCGCGTTCCACCGATCGGGCGGTGTGGTGCGCGAGCTTGAGCCGACGGCGATGGTGCTGGGCGTCGCCAAGGACCTGGACGTAGAGGTCGAGGACGCGTGGGTGCCGCTGGGCGAGGGTGACGCGGTGATCGCGTATACCGACGGTGCGATGGAGACGCGCGATAAGGCGGGGCGGATGTTCAACGTCGACGGCTTGAAGGGGGCGATCATTGCGGCGGTCGGGGAAACACCGGTGTGCCACCAGCTGCTGGCGGCAGTGACGCGGCACCGGTTCGGGCCGCTGACCGACGACACGCTGATTGTGGAGATCGGGCGAATTGCGGTGCCGGCTGCTCCGCCGATCACATCGCACACCAACGGACATTCTCCGTCTCCGGTGTCGGTTTCGCCGTCGCCGGTCTCTGAGCCTGCGAACACTTCGGCGACATGAGCAGCCGTTCGCATCCTTCGTCTTCCAGCATTTCCGTCGCGATCCTCGGGCCGACCGGGTACACCGGGCTTGAGCTGATCGAGTGGCTGGCGCGTCATCCGTCGATGCACGTGGCGTATCTCGGTTCGGCACGGGAGAAGCAGCCGCGGATTGATGCGGAGTTTCCTCGTCTGCGCGGGTTGCTGCCGGATGCGGTTGCGCAGTGCCGGCCGATCGACTCGGCGGGGCACGATGAGATTGCGCGGACGTGCAAGCTGGCGTTCTTGTGCCTGCCGCACGAGGCGGCGATGGCGCACACGCCGGAGCTCTTGAAGCGCGGCGTGAAGGTGGTGGATCTCTCGGCGGCGTATCGGATCAAGGACGTGCCGACGTACGAGAAGACGTACGGGCACCATCACACGGACAAAGCGAACCTGGCGCACGCGGTATACGGCATGCCGGAGATTGGGAGCGACGTGCGCGGCGCGATTGCGCGGGCGACACTCGTGGCGAATCCCGGGTGCTATCCGACGGCGGCTTCGCTCTCGCTGCTGCCGCTGCTGCGCGGGGGGCTGATTGACGCGCAGGGGATCATTGTGAACGCGGCGAGCGGCGTGAGTGGTGCCGGACGCGAGCCCAAGTCGCACACGACGTTGGTGGAGGCGGGCGAGAACTACTCGGCATACGGGATCGGCAGCCATCGGCACCAGCCGGAGATCATCCAGACGCTGAACTCTGCTGCTCCTTTTTCCGGCTTGGGGGGGGCGGGAGAAGGTGCCCGCCGCTCTGGGCGGGCGGATGAGGGTGCCTTCGCTCTCTTCGTCCCCCATCTCCTTCCGATCGAACGCGGCATCCTCGAGACGATCTACGCGACGCCTGCGGCAGCGTCTGTCGATACCGCGGCGGTGCAGCAGGCGCTGCGCGCGGCGTATGCGAGCGAGCCGTTTGTGACGGTGCGCGATGACTCACCGACGCTGCACGACGTGCAGCGCACCAACCGCGTGCACATCAACGCACGCGTGGTTGGAGGGAAGGTGGTCGTCGTCGCGGTGATCGACAACCTGGTGAAGGGGGCGAGCGGGCAGGCGATTCAGAATGCGAATCTGATGCTGGGGCTTGCTGAATCTGCGGGGCTGCACTAGCGAAAACACCACCCATGCCCGGAGGGAGGCGCGAGTACATCCCGACGCATTGCAGGGACGCCAAGGGCCGAAAGCTGTCGCTGTTCAACCCGGCGATGCGAGCGAACGAGCCGCCGGCGGGGACCGACTTCACGCTCGCCGAGTGGCAGAGCTTGCTTGATTCCCTGCGAGTGAGCAAGCTTCACCGGCAGCCTTGGCTGCGGCTCATCGCTCCGTGCCTTGTCGGGTTCGGCGTTCCGATCTGGCTGCTGATCAGCTCTGGCGTTCCGTTCTGGCAAGCGGTGCCTTTTACCTTGCTGCCACTGATCGTCATGCTGTTGGTGCTGGGCGGGCTCAAGGGAATTCTGGCCAGGACGTGGGGCGTTCTCGCGTTTGTGAACATTCCCGAACGTGATGTGCTGCGCGAGATGCTCAAGTCCGGGCGCTGTCCATCGTGCGCGTACCGCCTTCCGTCGGCGGGGCTCGACGGTCGTGCGACCTGCTCAGAGTGTGGCGGGGTTTGGCGGGCGACTTCGCGCCGGGCGGAGCAGGGACAAGCGAGCGCCGTCTGATATGCTGTCGCCGTGGCGTTTCTGCAACAATTGATGCACGGGGCGGGTTGGCAGGTGCGTGATGCAGGTGGAACGCATCGCCGGCTGTACGACTATTTCCAGTTTGGCGGCGATGTGCCGGTGCCGCGTAGCACGTTTGCGCTTGTGCGCTGTGAGTGCAACGAGTACGAACAACCCGGGGGGAGACGGATATTCACGACCTTGGTGGCGGTCTTTGCGCTCGTAACGGTCGTTTCGGTTGCCCGGACGGTGCTTATTGCCAAGTCGGTTTGGCAAGTGCTGTTCAGCGTGCTGTGGGCTGCATTCGTTGTCGTGGCGGCGTGGGCGTACTCGCGGTGCATTCGAAGCGGTCCTTTGGCGTATGCAAGCGAGTTGTTGGCGCACGGCCACTGCGCATCGTGCGGGTATCCGTTGACGAAGACGGCAGGAGAGCTGACGACCTGTTCGGAATGTGGCGCGGTGTGGAAGTCTGCTGTGGTCGGCGCATCGGTCGCAGCGGGGACTGACGTCGCGGCGGTTCAGGCCGAGCGGGTGTAGTCGGCGGCCAGGTCAACTCTTTACACCCTCCACGCCCTTGACCGTGTACTTCTCCAGCGCCTTCTCAAGGTCAACGTTGTTCACGTTCGCCAGCGTGCAGAGCCACGCGATGACGTCGGCGAACTCCTCGTCTAGGTTGGCCCGTTCTTCGGGAGTGGGGGACTTGCCGGGGGCGTTGTTGGCTAGGGCGGTGCTGAGCTCGCCGATCTCCTCGATGAACCACATGAACGTCGCCGGGGTGCCGCGGGCGGCGTCGGTGGTGTAGTACTTTTCCCGAATGAGGCCTTGGAAGGCCCGCACGGTCAGGGGATTCTGGCCCGGGTTGGGGCGTGAAGCGGGGTTCATCTCGTTCCTTGAATCGGACATGGGCGAGTCTCCGTAAGCAACCACTAACCGGCCGTACTGTACCGGTGGAGATGGGCCTGCACCGATTCGCCATCATGAGCTTGTGTGGAGCCGCGCTGTCGCTGGGGGCGGGGGGGTGTGCGTTCCAAGAGCACCGCGAGCAGCTTGCGCAGTTGCATGCCAGCGGGCAGGACGCCGCGGCGCTCAATCTGCTGCAGAGCCCGCAGACGCAGAAGCTCTACGGCCCGCAGGACCAGGTGCTCTTCTTCCTCGATCGCGGGGCGTTGCTGCTGGAGAGCGGGCGGCCGAGCGATGCGTTTGTCGATCTCGACAAGGCCGAGTCGATCATGGATTACGGCGGCCGTCGCAATGCAGGCGACGACTTGGCCGAGTGGCTGGTGAACGACACCGCCGCGGCGTACGCGGGCGAGCCCTATGAGTCGATCTACGTGAACGTGCTGAAGCTCTTGGCTCAGCTCACACGCACTGATACGGGTGCTGACGGCCAGGTTGGCCCGCAGGGCGTGATCTCGGGCGGCGCGACGGTCGAAGCTCGGCGCGCCGCGGCGAAGGCCGATTTTCTGCGCCAGCGGTTCGCTGCGTCGCAGGCGAAGGTGACGGAAGAAGCGAAGAACCGGGGCGCGACGCAGGCGCCCGAGCCGCCGCCGACCGCCGCGGCGCCGGCGTCGACGGCGGGGCAGTTCATCGAGAGTCCGTTGGGAACCTATCTGACCGCGGTCACGTTTATGAAGGCGGGTGAGACATCGCTGCAGGACGTCGCGGGACGGCGGCTGGTGGACTCGATCAAGAGCCAGGGCGGGCTGATCGGCGATGTGAAGCCCGCGGCGTTCGAGTCGCTGGGTTCGTTGCACCCGCAGGATGCGAACGTGCTTGTCGTCGCGTTCAGCGGCATCGGGCCGACGAAGGTGCCGCAGCGGTTCGGGCCGATCCCGATCTTCACGTGGCCGGTCTACTTCGAGCTGCCGGTGCTGCGGATCACGCAGTCGCACGTGGCGAGCGTGAAGGCGACGCTGACGCCGCATGAGCAGAGCGAGGCCAACCCGCCGCAGGTGGTGGAGCTGAACCTCGTGGAGAATCTCTCTCGCGTTGCGGAAGAGAACCACAAGCGGGCGATGCCGCTGATCTACCAGCGGACGCTGATCCGTGCGATGATCCGCTCGGGGATCAGCTTCGCCGCGACCGAGGCGCTGCGGCGGCAGAGCAGCCGGCAAGACTCGGACTTTGTCGCGTTCGGCGCGACGATCGTCGGGCTCGCCGCCATCACCGCGCTGGAACGGGCTGACGTGCGATGCTGGGTCGTCCTGCCGGGGCAGGCGCACGTCGCTCTCGCCAAGCTGCCCGCCGGGCGGTTCGATGCGACCATTGAGTACCTCGATCAAGGCGGGCGCGTGGTGGATACGCGGACGGTCAAGGACCTGACCGCCGAGGATGCGTCATCCGCGCTCGCCACCTCACTGACGTTCACGACCAGGTAGGCCGTTTTTCAACCAATCGAAGTGGGGCGATCGCCCCAATCGGCAAACAAACCACAGCGAACAATCACTCGTACGAAAGGCAAGCCATGAACACTCCACGCATCCCCCGTCTTCCCAGCATCCCGGCTCTCGACAACCTTCCGCCGCTGGCGCCGTTTCTCTCGATCCCGCTGATGGCGGCCGCGGCGTTTGTTCCGGCCCTCGTCGGCGGGTGCGCACCGCACCGCGAGATCACGCGCGTCGATCCGAACACGGTCGTCGACGTGAACGAGCAGTGGAATGACGTGGACGCCCGCGCGACGTACCAGCACATGGTGCAGGATGCGCTCTCGCGTCCGTGGATTGATAATTTCAGCGGCCAGCACGGCGGGCAGCGGCCGGTCGTTGTCGTCGGCCCGATCGAGAACGCGACGCAGAGCTACATCGACACCAAGATGTTCACCACCGACATCGAGCGCGAGCTGATCAACTCGGGCAAGGTGCGGTTCGTGGCCGACAAGACGCAGCGCGACCCGATCCGCGAGGAGCGGATCCAGAGCCGCGAGTGGAGCCGGCCCGAGACGCAGAAGCAGCTCAAGGCCGAGACGGGCGCCGATTACATCATGCTCGGTCGCATCATGCAGGACGCGCCGCGCACGCTCGACGGGCGAGCGGGCGTGCAGTACTACAAGGTGAACCTCGAAGTGATCGATCTCGAGAGCAACGAGAAGGTGTACATCGGCACCCGCGAGCTGAAGAAGCTCTGGCGCGATCAATAAGAGTCCCGAGCGCAAGCTCGGGCGCGATGCCCGTAGATTGAGCTGCGGCGCTTGCTGCTATACCGCCGCCCGTGGCCGGAGCGCCGGATTCCCTCCGGCGCAACCGCGGGATCGGCGCGGCCATGTTGCCGTAAGGTGAGGGCGCTCGTGCTTGCGCACGAGGCTCTTATGCCCTATAACCACCTCGGCCTTAACCTGGTGGTTGGGCGGCCCGATCACCATGATGTGAACCCCCAGCGCCGCACAGCCTTCACACTCGTTGAGCTCATCGCCGTCATCGTTGTGCTGGCGATTCTCGCGGCCGTCGCGGTGCCGAAGTACTACGACTACTCGACGCGTGCCCGCGCGTCGGCCATCTGCGGCACGTTGAAGGTGATGCAGCGCGGCATCCTGACGTACTACCAGGACAACAACCTCTGGCCGGCCGACGTGAACCCGCGCATCTGCCCGCCGGAGCTTACCGCGTACATGGAGCCGGGCGTGTGGACGGACCTCACGCCGGTCGGCACGACGTACGACTACGAGAACTGGACGTCGCCGCAGTGGGGGTGGAACACGCCGGTCGTCGGCGTCAGCATCCGCAACGGATACGGCGGGGCGCTCACATCCGACGCGACGCAGGTCATCCAGATGGTCGACCAGCAGCTCGACGACGGCGTGACCGACACCGGCAACATGCGCACGGTGAACTACGGGTATTTCTTCAAGGTCGCGGATCAATAAGAGCCTCGTGCGCAAGAACTTTTTGCGTTGGCCCGTCTTGTCAGAGCCGAAGCGTCAGCGAGGGAGGCCGACGAGGCTCGGCGAGTCGGCCGTTTGCGCGAAAAGGGCGCGACACTCGCAAAGCCTCGTGCCGCTTCCCTCGCTAACGCGTCGGGCTCTGACTCAAAGCAGCGTCATTGACGCTCGCGGTCGAGCCTTGATTTCCCGTGACCTACACCGTTTCATGCACAAGGTTCGCAAGCACGAGGGCCATGCGACCGCTGCGCAACGGTCGCCTCATCCTTCAACGTCTCAACGAAGAATCCGGCTGTGCAGTGGTTTAGAGCGCAACCCCCGAGCTTGCGCTCGGGGCTCTTATGGCGAGCTCGGAGCGCCGTCGGCGACAAACTGCTTCCAGAGCGTGTCAACGTCGGTGCCGACGATTTCCTTGAAGATCGACTCGTCGTTGTTCCCGGCTCGCATCTTCGCGTTCAGCTTCACCGCTGAGCCCGGCGACTTCTTCTCCAGCCAGCCCAGGAAGGCCGCGGTGATGCGGTAGCTGTTGCGATACGAGGCCTTCTCTTTGTCGATCGGATTCTGGCGCACCTGCGGTTCGTACTGCCAGAACCGCACGTAGTCGGCCAGCCCTTCGGTGAGCCATCCCACGTCGCCCTTCTGGCCGGGGTATGACTGCACGACGTGGAACAGCTCGTGCACCATCATGCCCATGTCGTCCTTGTGCCCGCGCACGTACTCGGCGTTGACGCTGATGGTGCCGCCGCCCGTGGCCGCGGGGACGCGCATCCTCTTCTTGAAGACGATGTTGATCTTCTCAGTGGGCTTGAAGCCGTCGCTGCCGTACTCCTTGATGAGCTTTGGATACCACTCCTCGCAGACTTTCTTCGCCTGAGCCCCCCAGTCGGCCAGGTCGGGCGCGTCAGTGCTGTTGACGGTGAAGGTGTACTTGGACGCGGCGGCTTTGGTCTCGTCCTTGCCCTTGAGTTCCTGCTTGAAGAACTCGACCGTTTCTTTCAGCGTGCGCTCGAGTTCAGGGCTGCCCCAGCCGTGACCTGCGCCCGCCAGCAGCTCCGCGCGGCCGCGGACGCCCGCTTTGCCCAGCGCTTCGATCATCAGCGTCGCCTGCGTGTTTGGAACCAGCGCGTCGGCGGTGCCTTGAAAGAGCAGCATCGGTGCGTCGTTCTTTGTGACGTACGTCATCGGCGACGCGGCCTTCACACGCGCCTCGCGCCCCTCCTTGTCCGCGCCGACCAAACCGTCGAGGATCGGGATCGTCTGCTGAGGAAAGTCGGCGGCTCCGAGCTCCGTCGGGCCGAAGAACGCCACCACGGCGTTCACCTTGGCCGACGGCTTGCCTTCGGCCTCGATCCCCAGTCCGTCGCCGGCGTCGCCGACGCCCAGGAGCATCGACAGGTGCGCACCGGCGGAGAAGCCGACGGCTCCGATGCGGTCAGGGTCGATGCCGTACTTCGCGGCGTTGATGCGGAGGAACCGCACCGCGTCGGCGCAGTCGTTGATCTGGGCTGGGAAGCGGTCGGCGGGCGCGAACCGGTAGGAGATCGTCGCGGCGACGAACCCCTGTGCCGCGAGCTGACGCGTCATGTCGTCAAGCTGGTTGCGGTTGCCCGCCGCCCAGCCGCCGCCGTGGATGCACACCACGCACGGCCGCTTGTCGCCGCCGCCATCGGGCGTGACGATGTTGAGCTTCAGATCGACGGGGAAGTCCTTCCCCTGGCGCGTCGCGTAGGTGACGTCACGCTCGGACTTGGGCTCGGCGGCAAGAGTCCACGAGGGCGCGACGCCCATCACGGCGAGCAGCGCAACAACGAATGACGAGCGGTATCCATGACGAGCGACGGTGGGGTGCACAAAGTCCTCCCGATGGGCATGTGTGACGTGGCCGACGTCACGAGGCGGCCGGATAAAAGTAGCCCGCGGCCTACCCGCTCGCCTTACTGCCTCATCCGCCCTCCACCCACCCGCACTCTGCACATGCTCCGCCGGCTCGCGGATACCCGCATCGCCTGCACTCGCCGCGACGTCTCCGTTTCGCGATGACTGCCCAACTTCGCAGCACCCACGCGGCCCACGCCACCAGCGCCAGCGCTACGGGCCATACGGGCACGTGCGCCTCGCGCACCGATGCCGGCCTGCTGCGAGCCTCCCACGTGATCCGCCACCATGAAATGTCGCGGTGCCACGGGCCGAACGAGTCGGCGCCCAGCAGCGTCGGCTCCCACATCAGGTGCTGCCCCTGAAAGATCGGCGGTTCCTCTCGCCGGTACCACAGTACGCCGCGCGCCATGCCCATTCGCCAAGCAACATCCGCGCGCCCAGGCTCGAGAATCACACCGGCCCGCCCGCCCACCGGTACAAACATGCTGACGGCAACCACGACAACGACGGTTGCGCACACGGCCACCCCCGCCGGTTTCGACCAGCGTTCCCAGAGAACACAGTCACCCTTCGCTTTATCGGCCACGAACACCTCCGAGCCCGGTACTCAGACCGGGCCCGCTGTTCGTCGGTTCATAATCGATTGTCAATGAAAAACTCCGGCGGTCGCCGGAGCCGCGCGCCTAGCGAGTCCAGAACACCGAGCTCACCCTCGCCGCCGCCGGAGCCCCGCCAGACCGCTCAAGACCAAGAGCCCGAGGCCGCTGGGGCTCGGAATGGCAAATTGCAGGCTGGTGACCATCCAGTCCCGCGTCGCAGGAATCGTGAAGTTGCGTCCCTCCCCGAAAAGCGTCCGGCCGTCGTCGGAGATCCCCAGGATCGTGTCGAGCGTCCAAGACTGCGGGGTGATCCCCAGCTGCTCCAGAATGCGCGAGAGGTACAGGTAGCCGTAGTCCTGCGTCCAGACCATCGGATACGTGTGCCCCCCAAAGCTCCACGTCCCGACCACGATACTCCCGTCCCCGTTCGTGTCGTACGCGCGGAACAAGCCGGTCCCGGGCGCAGGGGTTCCCATGGCGTGCATCGTCCATCCGTCGGCCTCATGAATCCATCGCACCGGGGTCCGGACAGCGGTATTCGTGTACGTGAACCCGGCGATGACGTTGCCGTCTGAGCTTACCGCCTCGACCGCGCCGTTCACGCCCGCCGTCGGCAGCGTCACCGTGCCGCCCTCGGTCCACACAAACGGCTGCGAAGCGGCGTTCGTGCCGACGATCATGCTGCCCGAGCCGTCCATCATCGGGTTGTACGTGAGTCCGCCGAGCGTCAAACTCGGCAGCGCCTGTGCAACGCCGTCAACCCACCGCACAAGCGTCCGCGTCGGCCCGGCGGTGAGCGCGTACCCCGCGATCACGTTCCCCGCGCCGTTGACCGCAGTCGCCTCGCTGTACGTAACCGTGCCGAGGCCCGGCGGCAGCGGAAGCAGCGAAGTGCCGACACGCTGCACCCATTGCGCTGCCTGGCTGTTCACGCCCGGAAAATAGTTGTGCCCGACCACCACCGAACCGTTCCAATTCACGGCCGTCGCGACACCCGCTTGAGCCCCTGGCACCACCGGCATGTCTGAGTCCGAGTTGTTGACCCGCCGGTACCACGTCCCCTCGCTCCCGATGATGACGGCCCCGTTGCCGCTCATCGCAACGCCGGTAGAGCGCGTGCTTCCCAGGAACACGCCCTGCGCAAACGCCGACCCCGCAGCCCCCATGAGCGCGGCCGCCGCCACCCCGGTCCTCGTTGCAGTCATGTGATCTCCTTCAACCCGGCCAGGAGCCGGGCTTGACGACGCGACAAAGCAGTCTACTTCTCCATTCGAGCCCGTGCAACGCAGGATGCAGGCACGCGAGGTCATTTACATAACTCGCTTCAATACCAAGGGAATTCCCGCTCCGTCGTTCTACCTCGAATAAAAAGGCCCCGGCAGTTGCCGGGGCCTTGTCTTTATTCACGTTTCAAGTCTCGCGTCTCGAGTCTGTCTCAGGCCTTCTGAGCCTTCACCACCTCGTCCATGAGGTTGCGCGGCATCGCGCGGTACTCCTGGAACTCCATGGTGTTCGACCCGCGGCCCTGCGTCAGCGAACGCAGCTGCGTGGTGTAGCCGAACATCTCGCTCAGCGGCACCTCGCAAGTCACCAGCTTGACGACCCCGCGGTCCTCCTGCTCGATGATCATGCCGCGGCGGCTGCTGATGTCGCCCGTCACGGCGCCGAAGTACTCCTCGGGCACGGTCACGACGACCTTCATGATCGGCTCCAGCAGGATCGGACCGGCCTTCGCCACAGCCTCCTGCAGCGCGAGGCGGCCGGCCTGCTCGAACGCGATCTGCGACGAGTCGACCGGGTGGTACTTGCCGTCGGTCAGCGTGATCTTGATGTTGATCAGCGGGAAGCCCGCCGTCACACCGCTGATCGCCGCCTGGCGAGTCGCCGTACTCGACGCTGGGGATGTACTCCTTGGGAACCGAGCCGCCGACGATGCCGTTCTCGAACGCGATGCTGTCGGTGAAGTCCAGCTCCGCCTCAGCAGCCTCGGCCGCGGTGTACGGCTCGAGGGTGATGGTGCAGTCACCAAACTGACCGCGACCGCCGGTCTGCTTCTTGAACAGACCGCGGACGTCCTCGGCCTTGCGGCTGATCGCCTCGCGGTAGCTGACCTGCGGCTTGCCGACCTCGACGTTCACCTTCATGTCACGCACGAGCTTGTTCTTGATGATTTCAAGGTGCAGCTCGCCCATGCCGCTGATGATGGTCTGGCCCGTTTCCTCGTTGAAGTTCGTCCGGAACGACGGGTCCTCGCGACGGATCGTACCGAGAGCGTCCGCCAGCTTGCGCCGGTCGTCCTGGCTCTTGGGCTCGATGCTCATCGAGATCACCGGCTCGGGGAACGTCATGCGCTCGAGCACGATCTGGTTGTCCGGATCGCACAGGGTGTCGCCCGTGTACGAGTCCTTGATGCCCACGACCGCGACGATGTTGCCCGACGTCGCCTTCTCCAGCGGGATCCGGTCCTTGGCGTGCATTTCGAAGATGCGCGACGCAAGCTCCTTCTTCCCGTTCACCGGGTTGATGACACGCTGGCCCTTCTCGAGCGAGCCCGAGTAGATGCGCATGTACGTCAGGTCGCCGTGGATGTCGCTCACGACCTTGAACACCAGCGCGCTGAACGGCGCGGCGTCGTCGTGCGGACGCGTCATCTTGGCTTCCTTGTCGCGCGGATCGGTACCCTGGACCTCGGCCTTCTCGCTCGGGCAGGGGAGCAGGTCGATGACCGCGTCCAGAACCTTCTGCACGCCGACGTTCTTCAACGCGGCGCCGCAGAGCACCGGGAAGCACGCCTTGGTCACCACGCCCTTGCGCAGCGCGGCCTTGATCTCGGCGACCGACGGCTCCTCGCCGTTGAGGAACTTCTCGGTGAGCTTCTCATCGAGCTCGCACACCTTCTCGATCATCTCGGCGCGCCACTGCTTCGCCTTGTCCATCCACTCGGCGGGGATCGGGCGCTCTTCGATCTTGGCGCCCTTGTCCTCGGGGATGTAGTAGTGCGCGACCATGTTGATCAGGTCGATGATGCCTTCGAGCTCGTGGCCGTGCCCGATCGGATACTGAATGGCGATGCCGTTCGCGCCAAGGCGCGTCTTGATCGTCTTCATGCAGAACTCAAAGTCCGCACCGATCTTGTCCATCTTGTTCACGAAGCAAAGGCGGGGCACGCCGTACCGGTCGGCCTGACGCCACACGGTTTCGGACTGGGCCTCGACGCCTTCCTTGCCGTCGAACACGGCGACCGCGCCGTCGAGCACGCGCAGCGAACGCTCGACTTCGATCGTGAAGTCCACGTGGCCCGGGGTGTCGATCAGGTTGATCTTGTACTCACGGCCGTCCTTTTCCCACGGGCAGGTCGTCGCGGCAGACTGGATGGTGATGCCGCGCTCCTGCTCTTCCTGCAGGAAGTCCATCGTCGCGGTGCCTTCGTGCACCTCGCCGATCTTGTACGTCTTGCCGGTGTAGTAGAGGATTCGTTCGGAGACGGTGGTCTTGCCCGCGTCGATGTGGGCGCAGATGCCGATGTTGCGGATGTTTGACAGGTCGGTGGTCATGGTGATTCCTAAAAAGAAATGAGGCGAACGTTTTGCTTTGAACATCCCGCCCGCGGAACACCGCGGGTGGGTCAGTGCTTGGAAGATTGAGGGAGAGCGTCGAGACTAGACGGACAAAGGGTGCAGGCAGAGCCTGTCATTCACCGCGCTTCGTCGTCCTCGTCGGAGTCGTCGCTCATAGTCGCTTTGGTCCTTCACCCGGATCAACGGATGAACCAGCCAAAGCGCCTAAACACTAGGCTGGAGTAAGGGTCAAAGCAAATGTGCAGATGCGCCACACCTTCGCCGCGCCAGCGGCAAAGTGTGGAGACGTCCATTGCCAAAGGCGGCTCTGCCAAATCTCTCCGCACGACCCACCCCCATTACCCCGATGCGATTCCAGTAGTCATGACCAGAAATGAGGGTTCCCAACAAAAATACGAACAAAATTGCTCAAAATGTACGGATTTTGTTTGCTTCGATGTCCATTCTGTGGCAAACTTCGACCTGAGCCGCACCCCATTTCCTGGAGCCGCCCCTATGCACCTATCCGAGTGCCCGGTATTCTCGCGCCGTGTGACGCCGCTTCTGTCGGGAGTTGTTCCCGTGCAGATTGGCCGCGTTTTCGTCGCCGCACCTCTTCTCCTCGCCGCCTGCCAGGCGCCGCCGCGACGTGAGCCGGTCCTCTCCGCGTTCGCGATGAACGACGTGCGGATGGTCGAGGCCAACCACTGGGGCACAAGCTTTACGCCGCCCACTGAGTACAAGGGCGACGCGACGGGCGTCTACCCCGTCACCGAGGGGCTGCGCGAGAAGTACGTCAGGTATCGCAACGAGGGCGACGCCACGGAACGCACCCGGATCCGCAACGACATCGCCTACACGATGCTCACACTGATCAAGCACTACCACGACGCCACGACCGACGACGTGTACGAGCTGACCGCCGGCATCGCCTCCGCTTTCGACATCTTTTCCATGGCGATGGGCGGTCTGGGCGCCGCTACCGGCAGCTCGGCGGACAAGGCCGCGTACTCCGCGCTTGCCGCCTTCGGCATCGGCACGCGCAGCGCACTTTCCAAGAACATCCTTGCCGAGCAGACCTCGCAGGCGATCCTCATGCAGATGGAAGCGATGCGCATCGAGCAGGAGAGCAAGGTCCGCGATGCGCTCAAACGCAGCGACGCCGACTACCCGCTCCAGGCGGCGCTCACCGATCTCTTCGACTACTACACCGCCGGCAGCGTGAAAGACGCTGTTGCTGCGCTCTCCAAGGCCGCGCAAGAAGCAAAGCAGAACGCGCAGGACAACTTGAAGAACTCGATCACCAGCAATCCGTAAATGATGAGACCCCCGAAGGGAGCAATCAGTGCCAAATCCACTCGTCATCCTGCACGGCTACAGCGACACCTCCAAGACCTTCGAACCTCTCGCGGCCGCCCTCGCCGACAACCTCGGTGTCCAGCCCGACACCATCTCGCTAGGCGACTACGTCACCCTCAACGACTACGTTGCTTTTCCCGACCTGCTCGCCGCGCTGGACCAGGCGTGGACCGACCACAACCTGCCGCGCGACGAAGGCGCTGTCGACATGGTCGTCCACTCGACCGGTGCGCTCGTCGCACGCCAGTGGCTCCACTGGCTGACGAACGAGAAAGCCGCGCCTTCTCCCCGCGGCAGCGCCGCCGAGCCCTGCCCCGTCAAACACCTCTGCATGCTTGCGCCCGCGAACTTCGGCTCGCCGCTCGCTCACAAGGGCCTCAGTTTCATCGGGCGCGTCATCAAAGGGGCGCAGGAGAACGCCGACGGCCCGCTCCAGAGCGGTAAGTACATCCTCAAGGGGCTCGAACTGGGCTCGCCGTTCACATGGAACCTCGCGTACCGCGACCGCCTGGTCCCTGCCGACGAGCAGCTCTACAAGAAGGGCCGGTGCCTCTGCACCGTGCTGGTCGGCAACAAGGGGTACGACGGCCTCGCGGCGATGGCCAACGAGGACGGCGGCGACGGCACGGTCCGCGTTTCGACCGCCAACATGAACTGCGCTGCGCTGACGATCGACTTCACGCAGGATGTGCAGAACCCGACCCACGATCTGCAGTTGTCATCCGGCCGTACCGCGTTTGGGTTCCTGGAGAAGTACAACCACGCGACCATCACCGGCAGCGGCGCGAGCAAGGCGCAGTTCGATCAGGTCGTCGACCTCGTCTCGCGTGCGCTCTCAGTTACCGACGCAAAGTTCGACGCCTGGTGCGACGAGCTCGAAGACGTGAGCGGCACGACCTCTGAAAAACAGGAGGGGTACCAGAACACTGTCGTCCACTGCGTCGACGATCAGGGCCTGGGCGGCCGGCCGGTTACCGACTTCATCGTTGAGTTCTTCGAGAACGACAAAGACGGCGGCGCGCTCGCCAAGTTCTTTCACACCGCCGCGCTCGAGAACGTTCATAACTTCAGCGACGACAGTTCTTATCGCTGCCTCTACGTGAACACCAGCAAACTCCTCAAACGCATCGATAAGGAAGAGGAAACCCTCCAGGTCTCCGTCAACGCTCACCCGCAGCTCTCCGAGACGCACGCCCGCGTCGGCTTCCTCACCCTTACCGATGACGAGATCGGCTCCGTCAGCATCCCCGCAGACTCCATCCGCGACTACTTCTCGCCGCACCGCACGCTGCTGGTCACCATCCGCCTCAAGTGGAACCGCGGCAACTTGTTCCGCTATCGCGGCAGCGACACGCCGTACCAGCCGCTGTAGTCTTCTCTCAACCCACCGCGTCAGTGCATAAGAGCGCAGGGCCGTCTGGCCCCGGCCTCTGGTGCGCACAGAGACCATTCGCGTTGGCCTGCCTGTGCGGCGATCTCGTCCCATGACTCATATAGAACACCCTTGCGCATCGAACGCGATCCGCGCGCGAAAAAACCGTGGCGTGAGGAGAGTCCTCGCCACGGTTTCATGCTGCGTCCGTTGGTCCTCGTCCTGGTGCACGCCGTTGCCGGCATGGAGGGGCGAGGTTGGGCGCAACTCAAGGAGGTTTAGCGAGACGAACGGCCGCTGCGCCCGCCTGACGACGAGCGACTGCGGGAGCTGGACGAACGGTTAGAGCCGCTGTTGCGGTTGCTGGTGCCGCGCTTGCTGCTCGACTCGCCGCGGTTGCTGGAGTCGCGATTGCCCGAGCGGTTGGACGAGCGAGACCCGGAACGGCTGGAGGTGTTGTTGTTGCGGCTGTCCTCGTTCTCGTCGTGTTCACGCTCGTAGCCGCCGCCGTATCCGGCACGCGAGTCGCTGTACGAACCGCCGCGGTAGTCGCCGTAATCGCCGCCGCCCCACGTGCCGCGGCTGCCGTAGTTGCCGCCGCCGTAATTGGAATTGGTGTCGCCGTGCTCGGAGTTGCGGTATCCGCCGCGGTTGTTCCAGCCGCTGTCGTTGTATGACGACTCGATGTCGCGGTCCTCGCGGTCGTAGTCACGCCCGGTGTCCTGCTCGAAGTCTTCGTCGTTCATCGAGCCCGAGTAGCCGCCGCTGTAGTTGCTGCTTGAGCCGTAGTTGCGGCGGTTGCCGTGATCGTTGTCCTGGTCGTTCCAGTCCGACCGCCCGCCGGCACGAGCTGCCGTATCCGCCCTGCGAGCCGTACGACGAGCCGCCGTAGTTGCCGGAGCGATTGTCGTTGCCCCAGCCGCGGTTGTCGTTGTCGCGGTAGAACTGGTCGTTGTTGTCGGAGCCGTAGTTGTTGCCGTATCCGCTCGACGAGCGCATGTCGCGGTCGCTGCGCCGACCGCCGCTGTTGGAATCGCCGCCGTACCCGCCGCCCTGGTAGCCGTAGCCGGCGCGATCGCGCTCGTAGTTGCTCGAGCGGTTGTAGTCGTTGCCGCCGTAGGAACCGCCCTGGTTCGAGTAGCCGCCGCCGTAGGACTGGCGGTCCGAACGCCCGCGGTTGTACTCACGGTCGGGGTAGCCGCCGTAGGTGCCGCGCGAGCTGCTGCGGTTGCCGTAGTTGCCTTCCCAGCCCTGTTCTCCGCCGCGGCCGTAGCCGCCGCTGCCGTCTGAGTTGCCTGTATCCATCGAGCCGCCGCGGCGAGATCCCTGGGACCTGCCGCGCGAGCCGTCGTTGCTGCGATTCATTGCCTGCTCCTGACTGCGTTGGTTGCCTGAACGTGAACCCTGGTCCGAGCGACGTGCCCGGCTCTGCGAACCCTCCCCTGCTTCGTCGTTGCGTTCGCGATCTGAGCGCGAGCTCTGCTGCGAGCCCGAACGGGTGCTTTGCTTGGTGCGCGAGTTTCTCTGCTTGTCGTTCTGCGAGCGAGAGCTCTTGTCAGCGCGCGAGGCGCGGCCGGTCTGGCCGCCGGCGCTCGAGTTGGACCGGCGCGTCTGGCCCGTTTCTTCGGTATCGCTCTCGGAGGTCGAGTCGGTGTCGGATTCGCCGGCGGCCTTTGAGTTGCGTGAACCGCGGCCGCGGGGCGACTGTGTTTCGGACTGCTCGGACTCATCGGAGCGGTTCGAGCGACCGGTCTTGCCGCGGGAGGCGGCCGGCTGATCGTCGGCGTCTTCCTGGTCCTCGTCGCCGTGGCGCGAGCTGGTGCGGTCAGTGGACTGCGCGTGGTCTGAATCGGTGTTGCGCCAAGAGCCGTCCTCGTCCTGCTCCCACTCGCCGCCTTCTTCGTGGCGGCCTGCTGTCAGCGAGCTGACGGCTCCGCGACGACCGCCGCGTCCGCCGCGGCTGGAGTGCTCGTCGGCGTGGTCGTAGTCAGTCGCTTCACCGTGCTCTGCCCCGCTGTAGCGCTGGCCGCGGCCTTGGTTGTTGCCGCGCGACTCCTGGTCGTCGTAGCTGCCGTGGTTGGACTCGTTGAGCGACGTGGAGGCGATCGAGATGCCGCCCGCCGCCTCGCCGAAGTTGCCCTTGGCGCCGCGTTGATAGGTCGTGCCTGCGGAGGTCTGAAGAGTGGAGGGGTTGCCCTGGGTCTTGTTTCCCTTCCAATGGCTGTCGTTCGCCATGCTCATCCGGCCGCGCGTGCCGCGCGCGAGCCGCCTCTGGTTTTGGCGCGGCCCGCGGTTGCGCCTTTGGCCTTGGACTTGCCGGACTGCTTTGACTTCGTGGCCACGGTGTAGCTCCTTAAGCGGTGCGTGCGACAACCTCAGCGGCGCGGAACGCACCTCGTGTTTAAACGGAGAGCACGCCAGCTCAGCGCGCCGTTTGACTCCTCAGCTCGAACGCGTGGGGAGAACGAATGAACGTAGTGTGAAATGGGGCAGGATGGGGAGCGCTATGCGGGAGTTTCGCGAACTGAGTGCGCGGACGACACGTGTTGCCCACACGATGCGACCGTCCAGCTCACAATGTCAGCGAGCAGGCCGGGTCAGATGCGCGTGTAGGGGATCACCACGGCAATGTTGGAGCCGGCTACGCCTTTGGCGTCGCTGCGGATGATGCCTGCGAGGGGCAAGGGCATTAGCGGCGCGTAATCAATTCTGTGCGGTTCCCGGCACCACACCTTGCCGCTTTGCGGCGAAGGTGTGGCACATTACGAATAAAATCGCCCGGCGCGGGCCGGGCGGTGGGGAGTTGGTTGCGGGTGGGTTGGTTCTGCGTTCAGCAGCCGGCGAAGAAGAGGCTGATGAAGGCGATGAAGTCGTTGTTGTCGAAGAGGCCGTCATTGCCGGTGACGCCGCCCGCCTTCCCAAGGTCGGCGCGGGTATCGCCGGCGAAGAAGGCGTTGATGAAGGCGATGAAGTCGTTGTTGTTGTACGCGCCGTCCGCTCCGGGCGTGCCGCCGGTCGTTCCCATATCGGCGGGTGAGACGAGCAGGCGTGCGGGAGACGTCGTCGCGGCGCCGCAGGCGTTTGAGACGACGCAGGTGTAGTCGCCGCGGTCGGCGGTCTGCAGGCCGGTCAAACTGAGCGTCGCGGTTGCGGCGCTGGGGTTGGCCGCGGCGCCAAGGGGCGAGCCGTCTTTGCGCCACTGGTAGCTTGTCGGCCCGTCTTGACCTGCGCCGGGTGTAGAGGTGACCGAGAAGGAGGCGGAGCCGGAGACGCAGGCGACGACGGGCGCGGGCTGATGCGAGATCAGCGGCGCGGATCCGCCGAAGGTGTACTGCGACATGTGGGCGGCAAAGACGTTCCCGACTCCGATGAACACGCCGCTGACGAAGAGGTCCGTGTTGTTGAGTTCTGAGATGCTCGAGACGCCGGTATTTGAGCCAGCCAAACCGGTCACTCCTCCGCCTATGGAGGACCACGCCGCTCCGTCCCAGCAGGCGATGCCGCGGGTGCCGGGGACGCCGCCGGCGGAGGTGAAGGTACCGCCGACCGCGAGTTTCCCGTTGCTCAGCACTTCGAGCTCCAGAACCAGTGCATCTACGCCCGAACTAAGCGAGGACCAAGTCGCCCCGTTCCAGCGAGCGATGTTCGAGAACGAACCGGTGAACGCTCCGCCGACGATGAGGTCGCCGTTTGGCATCACCGCGATCTTCCTGACCTGCGTGAACGATTCGTTGGTGCCGACGCGCGACCAGGACGTTCCGTTCCAGCGGGCGACGCCGCCGAGGGGTGTGTTGCCGATTTGCCCGAACGCGCCGGCGGCAATCAGGTCGCCGTTGGGCATGTAGGCGATGTCGAAGATCGAGTTGTTGAATTGACCGAGGATCGACCAGGTTGTGCCGTCCCACTTTGCCAGGCGACCAAAGCCGCCATCGCTTTGTCCGGGGAGAGTCACTTCGGAGACGAGCAGGCTTCCGTCGGGTGCGCGCAGGATTCGGTTGGTGCTTCTGGAGTTGACGGTCGTCACGGTCGTCCACGCCGTCCCGTCCCAGCGCAAGAGGTAGTAGGTGCCGTTGGTTCCGGTGAGGCGGCCGACGATGAGGATACTGCCGTCGGGCAGCTCGATGGGGGGCGAATTCCGCGAGGTGAGGCCGGCGCCCAAGGGCCAGTAGCGCGTGCCGTCCCACCGGGCGATGTTGCGGGCATCGACCCCGCCGATGTTGATGAAATTACCGCAGACGATTACATCGCCGTTGGACAGCTTCGTGTTCGAGTTGGCCGCGGCAACGGGCGGGCCGATCAAGCGCCAAGCGGTTCCGTCCCACCGGAACACCGCGCCGGTGCCGGACGCGGCGAGGGGGATGCTCCCCAGCAGGATCGAGCCGTCGGGCATGCCGAGGAAGGACTGAACGCCCGGGTTGTTGGCGGCGAACGACGACCAGGTGCTCCCATTCCAACGCATGAGTCCGCCGCCGGCCGAGAACGGGCCGGAGGCAAGCAAGTCGCCGGTCGGCGTCACCGTGAGCTTGTCGATGCTCTCACCGAACTGTCCGTAGATGGTCAAGCCGCTGATCTGCGTCCATGTAGAGCCGTTCCACCTCGACACGCCGTTCAGGTCGCCGATCACCAGGTCGCCGTTGTTCAACGCGGCGATCCCTTTGATGGGGTAGTTCGGACCCATCGCTTGCCACGATGAGCCGGTCCACCGGCCGATGCCTGAATAGGTAAAGTTGGGGAATCCGTTAGTTTGGACTTGGAGGGTGGCGACGATATCGCCGTTCGGCAGAGTCACGACCGTCTTGACGTCGTTGTTGTGGGTGGTTGGTCCGAGCGGCGTCCACGCTGAGCCGTTCCATGAAGCGACGTACGTATCCGGCGTCGGCACCCCTCCGATGATGGTGAACGAGCCGCTGACGATGATGTCGCCGTTGTTGCGCACGGCCACGGAGCTCACCGTTCCGCCGTCTAGCCCGGCTCCGAGCGAGGCCCAGTTGGTCCCGTCCCAGCGGGCGATGTGCTTGGCGCTCAGCTCGCCGGCGAACAGGAAGTCGCCGCCGACGATCAAACCGCCGCTGGAGTCGACAGCGAGCGCGTTGACCGTTCCGGCGACGCCGTCCCCCAGAGCAGACCACTCTCCGCTCACGGGGTTCCAGAGCGCGATGTTCTGCGTGCTGATACGGCCCGCGGCCGTGAACGTGCCGCCGACGACGACCATCGAGGGGAGGGGTCCCGCGCCGTCGGGGTCCCAGTTGGCAAGTGCGGTGACCGTTCCGTTCACATCGGTCAGCGCCGGTCCGGGGAGCCAGCGGGCGGCGCAGGGGTCTTGCGCGAAGGCCGCGGAGGCGGACATCGCAACAGCGGCGGAGAAGAGCGGCGCGAACGCGCGGAACGGGCGGGTTGAGTTCACGGATACTCCCTTCGAAGAGGCACGGAAGAATGAAAGCATGCCTGACAGTGCGGCTGCGTGCAATGCAAAGCCTGCCTCAATTGAAAAAGCCCGTGCGCGGGCACGGGCTTTGGGGTTGCAGAAAAGTGTGCGAATGTAATGCGTTAAAACACACTCATCCCAAGAAGCGCAGATCGCGGCCCTTCTTGCTCTTCTCCCTTCCCCTTTGAACGCGGGAGAAGGAGGGTGGCTCAGGCCTGCTCGCCGACGGCCCAGCGCCAGAAGTTGGTGACCTTGGCCTTGCCGACCATGTCCTTGACCTTCTTGCTGGGATCGATGACGTACGGCTGCTCGAGGAGGGCGACCTCCTCGAAGAACTTGCGCATGCCGCCCTCGACCATCTTCTCGGCGATCTCCTTGGGCTTGCCGCTCTCCATCGCCTGATCGATGCGGAACTTGCGCTCCTTGTCGACGATGGCGGCGGGGACGTCGCTGGGGTTCACGCCCTTGGGCGAGGGGACCGCGGCGACGATGTGCATGCAGATCTGCTTGAGGGTCTCGACGCTGACGTCGCCCTCGGCACGGATGAGCGCGCCGGTCTTGCCGTCGTGGTGGACGTACGAGCCGAACACCACCCCTGCGCCGCCGGCGACGTGCTCGCCGCGGGGCATGGTGATCGTCTCACCCGTCTTGATGCGGATGTCGTCGATGGCGGCCTGCTCGGCGCCGGTGGGGGTGTACGCGCCGACGGGGGCCTTGAGGGCGGCGTCGGCGAGCTGCTGGGTGAGGTTGACGAAGGTGTCGTTCTTGGCGGTGAAGTCGGTGTTGGCGCGGAGTTCGACGATCGAGGCGCCGTTGCCTCCGATCGCGACAGCGACGCGACCTTCGCCGGCGGGCTTATCGCCCTTGGCGTCGAGCTTGCCCTTCATGGACTTGCGGAGGATGTCCTCGGCCTTCTCCATGTCGCCGCCGGCCTCGACGAGCGCCTTCTTGCACTCCATCATCGAGAGGCCGGTCTTGTTGCGGAGCTGCATGACGGTTGAGGCTGAGATTTCCATGTGGCTGATCCTTTGCGTGCGCATCGTGGTGCGCATGGGTGCTGTCGTGTGAATATGTCGTGAACAAGAAACCCCGGTCGCTTGCGCTCTCGGGGTTGGTTGCAAACCGGAGCGATGTCGAGCGCGGGATTACTGAGCGGCGGCGGGAGCTTCGCTGGGGGCGAAACCGGGTTCGTCGGCGCGGAACTGGCTGCGACGGCTGCGGCGCTGGCCGCCCTGGCCTTCGCCCTGATCGCCGGCGTTGGGAGCGCCACCGCCGGCGTTCTCCTTCGACTGGGCGCGCTGGGTCTTGCCCTCGGCGATCGCGAGGCAGAGCTCGCGGATCACGACGTCGATCGAGCGCATCGAGTCGTCGTTGCCCGGGATCGCGATGTCCGCGAGGTCGGGCTCGCCGTCGGTGTCGATGAGGCAGATCGTCGGGATGCCGAGCTTCTTGGCTTCCTTCAGGGCGCTGGTCTCACGCTTGGTGTCGATGACGACGATCGCGCCGGGGAGCTTGTCCATCGAGCGGATGCCCGAGAGGTTGCGGCGGATCTTGGCCAGCTCGCGCTTGAGCTGCGACTCCATCTTCTTGGAGTAGCTGGCGAAGTTGTCGGTGTTCTCGATCGTCTCGAGCTCTTCGTAGCGCTTGAGGCGGGCGCGGATCGTGCGGAAGTTGGTGAGCGTGCCACCGAGCCAACGCTCGGTGACGTAGTGCATCTTCACGTCGCCGACGCGGCTGATGAGCACGTCGCGGGCCTGGCGCTTGGTGCCGACGAAGCACACGTCCTTGCCGTCAGCGGTGACGCGGGCGAGGAACTTCTTGGCGAGGAGGAGACCCTTGACGGTCTCCTTGATGTCGATGATGTGGATGCCGTTGCGCTTGCCCCAGATGTAGGGGGCCATCTTGGGGTTCCAAGAGGCGGAGCGCTGGCCGAAGTGAATACCGGATTCGATGAGGTCTGAAACGAGCTGCGAAGCCATAAGAGGGTTCCTCTCAGCGACACCCGCGACGGACAACCGGGGCAGGCTCGGCGTTCCGGTGTTTCCGGAAGCCTTACCAGTCTGTCGCGCAAGGGCGCTTGCGGCGGCAAACAGAGGTTCGGTGAGGGCAACAACCGCTCACCGCCGGCCGCCAGGTCTCGGCCGGTTGGGACTGAGAGGATAGGAGGGGTGGGCCTTAGGGGCAAGAGGCGGACTTAGCGGGCCGGTTTCTGTGCGAAATCGGTGGATCAGTGGGGGAAGTGCTTAGTTGGATGGGGTAGGAGGTTGGAGCTTGATGGTTTTGATCTCGAACGGACGGAAATTGATCGGGTTCGAGAGGCTGAGCGGCGTTGCCGCGGGGACCGCGTCTTCGATGAGGTTGACCTCGGTGGCGGTGGCCGCGATGGGTGTGTCGAACGAGGCGGTTGTGGCTGCGCCGGTGGGTTCGTAGGCGCGGAGGATCAGGGCGTTGTCGTCTTCGGACTTCTTGAGGCCCGTTGCCATGATGGAGCGTGACGGCGCCTTGAAGAAGCTCCACTCGAGTGGCTGCGAGCCGGAGGCGTCGTAGGGAACGGTTGCGACGAGGAGGGGCTGGTTGAAGGCCGCGGCCTGCTGCGCAGGGGGAAGTTGCGTGCCAGTCACCGCTGTGAGGGAGGATGGCGTAGCGCCAGTGATGATCGCCGGCGTTGGGGAGTGGATCGGGCCGATAGGTGGCGCGGATGAGAGACATGGTGAGCGTCGAGCCCTTGCAGGCGAAGCCGTGTTTGGCATCGTTGAGGACGGTGACGCCGCCGCCGCCTTTCGCGTTGTTGAGCGTTTCGCTGACGTCGGCCCATTGCAGCGCGGGGACTTCGTGGCCGTCAGTTGGGCGCTGGAGTGCGCCGAAGGGGACGTGGTAGGTCGCGGCGGGTTCCTGAGTGGCCGTGTCGAAGGCGACCTTGAGCATGGCGTTGGGCGAGTGGGGAGAGCCGACAGCGTTCCACTGGCAGTCGACGTCGCACTCAACGCGGCCGGTGTCAGCCATTACTCGGAAACGCTGTGTGATGCGCGAGTCGCGGCTCTCTTTGTTCCACGCCGGGAGGATGTAGGTGAAGGTGGCGTCGGCGCAGTCGACGCCGTGTGTGAACGTGACTTCGGCGGGCTTGAGCTGGTCGACTTTCTGGATGTGGCCGAGGGTCCATGCGTCCATGGGGTTGTTGGCTTCCCAGTGGGCTTCGAGGCGGCCGAGTGTGCCTTCGGTTTTGCACGCCTCTCGATTGGCGGATTTGTCGAAGAGGCGTTTGATGCCGCCCCGCCCCCCCTCACGGTCGAACTCGACGATGAGTTTGTCGGTTTCGATCGTGGCGCCGTCGTCACGGATGGTGAGCGGCTGGCGCTGCGGGTCGCCGGATGCAAGATGGAAGACGCGGTAGCCGTAGGCGGGGATGTTGTCGGCGCGGAAGCGGATGCGGTCGGTGTTGGCGTCGATGAGCGTGGCGGGAGAGCGTTTGCCGTCGGGGGCTTCGGCGACGCAGTGGTCGGGCTTGGGGATGTCGGTGTTGTCCCAGCCGCTGCGGACGAGGCAGGTCTCGACCCACTCGGTGCGCGGTGCGCCGGTGGGGTTGAAGACGAGGACGTTGACGCCGCCGGACTTGGGCTTGACGCGGATGGTGAGGGCTTCCATCGCGCGCGTGGTGATGTCGCGGTCGTCGGCGATGACGCGGTTGAGCTGCGTGCGCGTGCGGTCGTATGTTGGATGCGTGCCGGTGCCAGGGAGCGTGTCGTGGTGATGGTTGAAGCAGATCTCTTCCCAGCTGCGGCGGAATTGATCGGTCGGGTATTTGAAGCCGTTGAGTGATGCGACGGCGGCGACAGCCTCGGCGCTGGTGGTGGCGGCTTCGGCGCGGCGGTTGAGCTGCTTGATGTCGGAGTGGGTGGTATAGCAGCCGCTGAAGACGCCGTTGAGCTCTTCGTGCACGACGGGGATTTTGGTGAGGTCGTAGGTGCGGAGCTTCTTGAAGAACTCGGATGCCGTGGAGAAGCGGACGGTGGGGGCGGTGGTGGACTTCATCTGGTCGAGCGCCCAGGTGATGTGTTCGCGCGTGGGGCCGCCGCCGTGGTTGCCGACGCCGTAGACCCAGAGCGAGTCTTTGCTGCCGGTGTTCTTGTCGAAGTCGAGCATCTCCTGGAACTGCTGGTAAGAGAGGTCGGAGTTATACCACGAGCCGGAAGCGGGCTCGTCGAAGGCGAGGACGCGGGTGCCGTCGAGGCCTTCCCACCAGAACAGTGGTTTGTTCTTTCCGCCGCGGCAGAAGTAGTAGGAATCGCAGCCGGCGAGTTTGAGGAGCTGCGGCATCTGGAAGGTGTGGCCGAAGGTGTCGGGCTCCCAGCCGACGGTGGTGGTCGTGCCGAGCTTCTCGCGGAAGTAGCGCTGGCCGTAGAGGAACTGGCGGGCGCTGGACTCCTCGGAGATCATGTTGGTGTCGCCCTCGCAGACGCGGCCGCCGACGGGTTCCCATTGGCCGGCCTTGACCTTCTTCTGGATGTCGGCGAAGAGGGCGGGGTAGGACTCTTCCATCGCCTGGTACAGGCACGAGCTGCTCTGGCTGAAGGTGAATCCTTTGTACTCGTCCATGAAGCGGACGGCCTGCGCGAAGGTGTCGTGGGTGAAGCAGATGCCCTCCTGCCATTCCCAGAGCCACTGCAGGTCGATGTGTGCGTGGCCGACGAGGTGGCCGGTGAACTTCTCCATCGCGGGGTGGGCGTGGGTGAGGGCCGCGCGTGCGGCGTTGAGGGCGGCGTCGATTTCGTCGGGGGTTGCGTTGGCGCGGTCGGCGCGAGCAATGGCCGCGGCGGCTTCTTCGGCGTGGCCCTTCATGTGCGGGTCGCTGTCGCGCTCTGCGAACTGCTGAGCGAGTTTCGCTTCGCGGCGGAGGTCGTCGAGGGCCTTGGTGCGCTTGCCGAGTTCCTGCGCGAGAGCGACGGTCTGGGCGACGTCCTTACCGTCGGCGATGAGTGATGAGTCGATGGCGACGCAGGCGGGTTGGTTGGTGTAGCCGTTGTGGCCGCCCGGGGTGCGCGAGGGGACGGGGCCGTCGCGGTAGATCTCTGTTCGTTTCCCGTCGGCGTGGATGACGGCGATGTCGTCAACGAAAAAGGCGTACTGGCCGTCTTTGTCGCCTTCTTCCGTGAGCGACCATGTGACGATGGTGCGGCCCTTGGCGGCCGAGAGCGGGATGCGGCGGGTGACCCATTTGCCCTTGGCAGCGGAGAGATCACCGTCGCCGTGGGAGTCGGCGCCTGCGTCGTCTTTGATGTGCAGGTCACGGAGCGGCTTGCCGCCGTCCTCGAAGTCGGCGTCGACGGAACCCTTGGGTTCGGGGTTGCGCGGGTCGAGGTAGATGCGGTAGGTGAGCACGTCGCCGTCGGCGATCTTGACGCGCTGGTCGGAGAAGCGCTGGTAGGTGTACCAGTTGCCGCGGCCTTTGGCGAGGTTGGTGGTGACGAAGGCGATGCAGCGGTCGGGGTCGGGAAAGGCGGCGTATGCGGCTTGCGCAAGGAGCGTGGTGAAAGAGGCGACGCCGATGAGGCGGGCGGTGAGGGGCATTGGGCGGCTCCGGTGGTGCGGTGCGCGAGTAGTCGAAGGGGTCGTGAGTGTAACGAAACCCGCTGGCTCGCTCAGCGTCGTTCAGGCCGGGGCCTTACGGCCCTCGGCTCTTATGCAAACGTGCGGCACTCGCAAAGCCGAGACGCTGCGCGTGCTGCTTGACTTCCGGCCTTCGTACGCTCCGCTCCCGAAGGCACGGCATGCCGCCTCCCTCGCTAACGCTTCGGGCTCTGACGGCCAAAGAAGGCGCGGCAGGCGGATCCTGGTCGGACCCGCCTGCCGCGGCACGTTTAGGACTGGGTTGAGGCTGTGTTACGGGTTCTGGGGCTTGGGTTGTTCAGTCTGGGGAACCGAATTCTGCAAGAGGATGTTCTGGCCCTTCCAGTTGAGCAGGACTTCGCCTTCGAGGGCGAGGATGCCGCCGAAGTTGGCCGCGATGAGCTCGTCGGCGAGCTTGGTGTAGTCGTCACTGCCGACGGTGACGGTGCGGTCGGGCTTCTCGGTTTCCTTGGTGATGGAGTTGCCGTCGACCCAGCGGCTGTTGCGGTTGAAGAAGGTGCGGTCCTGCACCTGGTTGACGTTGGTGAGCTCGCGCTTCTGGAGGCCGCGGCCGTCGGTAGTGAGGTCGTAGAAGTACTGGACGTTGTTGCCTGCAGAGTTTGCAGCTCCCGCGCCGTCGCTGTCTTTGTCCCTGCCTCCGCCTGCGAAGCCGGGGCGGGACGTGGCCGAAGCGGGAGCGGCGGTAAGCTCGGCGAGCTTGCCGTCTTGCTTGACGGCGGCGCCGCCGGAGCGGGCGCCGTTGAGGGTGGTGAGCTCTTCGTTCATGCGCGTCCGGATGGCGGATGCATCGCTGAGGGCGACTGTGGGCTCGGTGGCGAGGAAGGCCGTGTACTCGGTGAGGATGCCGAAGCGGGTGGAGAGAGTGACCACCTCGTCGAGAAGCTCCTTGGCTTTCGGGTCGCTGCGCGGATCGATCTGCTTGTCGGCATAGTCGGTGCGGAGGGTTTCGAGGAGCTTGCCGATGCGCTGGCTGGCCCACATGCGCGAGACCCAGGAGTTCTGGGCACTGGCCTGCGACGGATCGATCTCATACTCGAAGGTGTGGGCCTTGCCGAGGAAGTCGCCCTCGATACGGACCTTGAACTTTTGCCCTGCGGTGTAGCGGCCGGAAACGACAAACTGCTCGCCGTCGAAGACGTCGGGCGCTTCGCCCGCGGCGGGCATGAGATCGCGTGCGATCGTGGTGGTGGGTTGGCCGGTGGCGCTGTCGATGATGGTGATCTTGGGCGAGGCGAGGACCGGGCCGGTGAGACGCTTGAACATCTGGCTCACCTTCACCTCAATGTTCTCGTCGGGCGTGACGAAGGTGGCGCTGCCGCGAGCGGAACGGGCGAGGGCGTTGAGCAGTGGCGAGTTGACGTCGAAGCCGACGCCGAAGGTGAAGAGGCGGCGGTTGGCCGAGTTCGCCTGCGCGACGGCGGCGCGGATGCCGCTCTCGGTGCGTTCGCCGACCGTCGGACAGCCGTCGGTGAGGAAGAGCACGAGCGGAAGCGTGCCGGTTGCGGGGGTGCTGTGGACGGCTTCGACGAGCGAGTCGCGGATGTTGGTGCCGCCGTTGGCCTGGATGCCGTCGATGTAGGCCAGAGCACGCTTGAGGCTGTCGGCGTCTTTGACGACCGCGGTGGGGCTGAAGCCGTTAATCGAGTCGCTGAAGTCGATGATGTTGAAGAGTTCGCCGTCGTTCAAGCCGTTGAGGACGTTGCGGGCGGCCTCCTGGGCCTGCTTGATTTTCTCGCCGCGCATCGAGCCGGAGCGGTCGATGACGAGGACGACTTCGCGTTTGACGGCCTTCTGATCTGCGGCGGTGGGCGACGGAAGCGAGACGATGAGGTTGAAGTAGCCGCCGCCAGGCCCAGGGAGTGAAGCGTCCGGGTATGCCGCGGTGGAAAAGACGGGCTCGCTGGGGTTGGCGTTGGCCTTCATCACCGAGAGGCGGAGGGAGCCCGAGGAGCGGAATGTGCTCGCGTCGCCGCTAACGGCGAATTCAGTGGGGCTCTTGCGCTCGATGCGGAGGTTGTGGCTGGAGGAGAAGACGTTTGCGATCGTGTCTTTCGACTTCACGGTCGCTTTGAGCGTCCACGGCGTGGTGCCGCCGGTGCCCGAGAGCATCTCGGTGCGGGGGAGGATCCAATCGAGCCGGCCGCTGTCGGCGGTCATGACCTGCTCGAGGGTGATACGGATCTTCTGGCTGGTGTTGGCGGGGATGGGGAAGGCGCTGGTGCGGAGGACGCCGTAGCGGGCGAACTCCAGGAGCGCGGGGTCGCGCATCGAGCCGACGATGGAGTCGTAGATGCGGCGGGCTTCGTCGCGCGGCAGGACCTTGGCTGTGGGCTCGGGACCGGTGCCGTCGTACTGGAGCGAACGGACGGATGCGCCCTCGGGGACGGGGATGAGAATCTCCGCCTGCTGAGGCGTGCTGTTGGGGTTGAAGAGGGTGAGCTCGAGGGTGGTGCCGGCGACCTGGTCGTTAATCGCCAGGTCGATGTTGACGGCGTCGAGGCGGACGGCGGCGGAGGTGTGCCAGACCGGGCGGCGGGCCTGGGGGGTGATGAAGATGTGGTCGGCTGAAATGCCGGGCTGGGTGGTTGTGGTGACGGTGGTGGTGGTCGTCGTCTGAGTGATTTGAGCGGTGATCGTCCCGGCGATCAGCGCGAGGAGGGTGGCGGCGGCGAGGGGGCGCATGGGGGCTCCTTCAATTGCGGATTGGCGATTGCGGATTTCAAAGGCACCGACCGGGTTGGACCGGGGATCGGGTTGGGTGGTTCGGTGGAATTCGTGGTCCGGCAACCGGAAGACGGGGCTGATAGACTGGGGCTGGTTCGGAGAACCTCAGGATGAATCAGGACATGGACGTCGCTACGGCTGCTATCGAATCGCCGGCTGTTGAGGCCAAGACGCAGGGCGAGGTGGGAGGCGCTGAGGGGGCGGTGGGAACGGGGGGGCGGGTAATGAACTTGTGCTGCCGCCGGGGATGGACCTGGCGACGCTGGCTTCACAGATCGAGGCGGTGGTGGTGACGAGTGGGCGCCCGGTGCCGGTGCGTCGGCTGGGGCAGACGCTGGGCCTGATTGCGCCCGACGAAGAGGTGAAAACGCCCGCCGGCGAGACGGCCGCGGTGCATATTCCCGAAGCGGGTGAGGCGGCTCCCGCAGCGGAAGTTGTCGTCAAGCCCAAGCGGTCGCGTAAGAAAGCAGCTGGAGCGGCGGTCGATCCCGAGAAGGTGATCGCGGCCGCGGTTGCGTCGCTCAACGCGGTCTATCGCGAGACGGGGCGGACGTTCTCGATCGAGCTGCTGGCGGGCGGGTACCGGCTGATGACGCTGCCTGCGTGGCGGTCGGTGATCGCATCGTTCCACGGATTGAGCGCGCAGCAGCGGATGAGCAAGGCGTCGGTCGAGACGCTGGCGATCATCGCGTACAAGCAACCGATCACTCGCGCACGCCTTGAGGCGATTCGCGGCGTGGCGTGCGGCGAAGTGCTCCGCAGCCTGATCGAGCGTCGGTTGGTGACCATCACCGGCCGGGCGGAGGAACTGGGGCGGCCGATGCTCTATGGAACGACCAAGGGGTTCCTTGAGGCGTTCGGCTTGGCGAGCCTGAAGGACCTGCCCAGCGCGGCCGAGATGGCCGTGCTCCGGCGGCAGGGGTAAGGCACGCGTTCATGAAAAGGGCGTCCACCGTACATTTTGCCGGGGCCTACGGCCCCGGGCACTTATGGCATCCACAGGGGGGCGGCGGGCGAAAAGACAGGTGGTAGCGGTACGCGCATCTCCTTGTGAGAGCGGTGGTTACGTTCCGTGGGCGGTGGTCTGGTACACTGTCAGGATCACGCGGGGATAGGAGTTGACCATGGCGACGGCGTTCTGGAAGCAGGGGGTTGTGGCCGCGGCGGTGACGGCGGCGGTACTGAGCGGAAGCTCGGCGCTGGCGCAGAACAATCGGAACAATCGGAACAACAACAACGGAGGCGGCCGCAACGCACCGCCTGATCCGAACGCGCCCTTGGTGGACCGCCTTCTTCCGAAGGGGAAGACCAAGCAGTGGGTGATGATCGTGGACATCACCTACCCGGGCGTGGGGATCAACAACCCACCGCTGAACCGGCAGGGCGAGGTGCGTCCCGATCTGAGCCTGCGGAGCAGACTGAACGTGCCTGCGGACTGGAAGCAGGTGTGCGAGATGGCCGATCAGGGCGTGAAGTTCGACACGGCGGCGATTGTGTTCCCAGTGCCCGCGGCGACGGCGGGGCACATGACGCAGACGGGAACATTCGAGTATGAGCTGACGCTGGGCGGCGTGACGCGTGCGATCGATCCGCCGAAGTTCACCGATGGGTACCAGGCGGGCGAGCGTCTGGCGCGGTGGGACATCCGCGACGTCAGCGCGAAGAAGCTGAACATGCACATCGAGATCCCAGTCACGTGCTGGGAGCTTGGGTTCAACGAGGAAGAAGCGGCGAACGTCGAGTGGCCCAAGAGCGACTGGCCGATGGAAGCGAAGACGGCGCTGGAGCCGGTCTACCTCGTCGAGTACGCCGAGGATGAGCACGAGATCGCCGACAGCCAGCACGCGCTGGACGAATTGCTCAAGCGGTGGCTGGGCAACCGCGATCCCAAGCAGATGAAGCCGATCGCGCTGGCGAAGGAACTGGCGGGGCATGTGCAGGAACTGCTGGACCCGGGCGCCGGCGACACGGTCGTGTACAACGCGCCGGGCAACTTCGCGGGCCTTGATATGCAGACGGTGACCGAGGCGCTGGGGGCCAAGCGAGTCTACTCGCTGACGCCGCCGAATCTGCTGGCGGCTCTCTACCGGCGTGCCGGTCTGCCGGCGCGGACGGTGTGGGGGTACGACATCGCCGACAAGAAGGACCCCAAGAAGATGGGGACTACGCGCGGCAGCGCCCAGATCACAGCGTGGACCGAGTTTGCAGTGATGGACCCCAAGACCAACGCGACGGTCTGGGTGCCGGTCGACATCGTCGAGATGCGCAAGAACGGAAACCGGATGCAGCGGCTGGACAAGCCGTGGAAGTACTTCGGTTCCAACGACAACCTGGTATACATGATCCCGATCAGCTTCCACGCGCATCCGCCGACAGGCGTGACGGTGCGGAGCTACCCGGCCTTCTGGGGTTGGCTGTGCACGCCCGAGACCCCGACGCTGCCTCACACGTTGAAGATCCAGGCGATGAGCCAGGACTCGCGCGAGAAGGAAAAGAACGACGAGGCGGAAAAGAAGAAGAAGCAGCCGCAGAAGAAGCCGTGAGCGGCGAGCTGCGAGGCGTGAAAACAAAGCAAGGGCGGCGTGCATGGCACGCCGCCTTTTTCATTGGCCGCTATGTCTGATCGCTTACGGTCCTACGGGCCAGTCGGCGCGCGGCAGGAACGTGTAGTCTGTCGTGGTATCGGTGACGGTGGGGGGAACCTCGAAGAGGCCGCCCACGTGCATGTCGAGGAAGAGAAGGTTCGCCGACGTCTTCTTGCGGCCGTACCAGCGCATGTTGCGGTCGCCCGCTTGCTGGTGGTTGTAGATAGGGTGGGGGCCGAGCACCCAGGTCTTGGTGGGCGCGACGACCGGGGGCATGCGTCCGCCCTGAGGCGGGATGAGCGTGGAGAACTGCTCGCCCTCCAGCGCGTGGTCGTTGAGGGTGTAGCTGGAGCCGACGGCGTCGTACATGCTGCGGAACGTGCCGACGAAGGGGATCTCGCCGCCGGTGTCGGCCGGTGAGCGGAAGGCTTCGACCTCGATGGTGCCTGGCTCGCTGTCGGGGGCGAAGTGGCCCATGGCGAGGTAACGGTTGAGGGGGCGGCGCTCGGCGCCGTATTGATCGATGCCGTACACCGGGAGCGTGCCCTTCTTGCCGCCGAAGAGGGCGCCGATGTTGGCGGTGACGGGTCCCATCGGGATGCGGACCTGCGGGAGCTGATCGGGGAAGTCGTTGGTGTAGCCGGTGAGGGCGACGCCTAGCTGCTGCAGGCGGGCCGAACACGCGACGTTCTTGGCGGCCTGGCGTGCAGCGGAGAGCGCAGGGACGAGAATGCCCACCAGCAACGCGATGATCGCGATCACCACCAGCAGTTCAATGAGCGTGAAGGCCGAGCGGCGTGGCGGAGTGACCGATCCGCGCGGTGTCGAGGTACGGCGGAGCAGAGCGTCGAGCAGGCCGGCGCAGGCGGAGTCGGTCATGGCGTAGACCTTGTCGAAGTCGGCGTCGGTGCCGTGGTAGGGATCGGGAACTTCCAGTTCGTGCGGTTCGCGGCCGCGGAGCGCGGGATCGAAAGAGCGGAGAAGTGCGACGCGCTCGGGCGGGGCGCCGAGGTTGACCAGCGCGCGGACGTTCTCGCGATCCATGGCGATGATGGTGTCGAAGCGGTCGAAGTCGGCGAGGTCGATCTGGCGGGCGGTGTGGTTCATCGGCGTGCCGTTGCGCCGCGCGACCGCGATGGAGCGCCTGTCGGCGGGGCCGCCGGCGTGCCAGTGCCCGGTGCCGCAGGAGTCGATAGTGAAGCGATCACCGTGTCCTTGACGCGTGACGTGCTGCTCGAAGAGCGCCTTGGCCAAGGGCGAGCGGCAGATGTTGCCGAGACAGACAAAGAGCACCGAGGTGCGGCCGTCAGCGCCGTGGGCGTGGGACTGCGTCACGCGACGGCCTCCGCGAGGACGGCGCTGTGCCAGCGGTCGTTCAACGTGGCGGGGCTGGCGGCGATCGTCGGCGCGTGTGCCCGCAAGCGGTCGCCTGCTTCTCTGCGCAGCGCAGTGCTTTCGCACAGCGGCATCGCGACACGGGCGAGTTCAGGTAGCAGCCCGTTGGCCGCGATGGCTTGCGTGCCCAGCGGGGCGAGCAGCCGGCGCACGACGGGCGAGTCGGTGGCGAAGATGGGCAGGCCCATCGCTGCCGCGGCCTGCGCAGCCGCCGGTGGCGACGCCGGGGCCGCCGTCGGCAGAGAGCGTGTCGCCCTGATCGTAAAAGACGATGTCGGCGGCACGCAGCAACGCGTGCGGAGGCGAAGAGACGGGGATGACGTCCCACGCGCGCTGGAAGCCGCGAAGAAAGCGAGCGGCGCACGGTAGTTGTCGGAAATGCGCGGAAGCGATGCCGACAGCGGGGATGTTGGTGAGGTGGAAGACGCCGATGAGGCCGGCGAAGCGGCGCGCGTCGCCGATACCGGGGCGGTCGGTCGCCATGAGGATGGCGATCTCGTGGGGCGCGATGCCGAGCTCGTGCGCAGCGCTTCACGCGAGGCGGAGAAGTGCCGCGGCGTCACGAACGGACCCGGGTCTTCCTGCGTGAGCGGAAAGCGGTAGGCGAAGGTCTCGCGGCAGATGACGCGGGCCGAATCGCTCCAGACGTGGATGACGTCGACGGGCGACTGGCGGTGAAGCTCTTCGACGGCGCGGTCGAGAGCTCCGACGGCGGCATCCAGCCGTCGCAGCGGCGGCGCGGCGGTGCGCGTGGGGGCGAGTCCGAACGTCGCGGCGTCGGCGACGGCGGTGCGGTCGCCGATCAGCAGCAGACGCTGGTGGGCGTTGCATTCGTCCGCACAGCGCGCGGCAGCCGCGAGAGCGTCCCACCCTGCGCCGGGCATGTCGGCGATGTGGAGCACGCGCGGAGAGGACGCGCTGGAACGCGTTGTGTCGGCGTATGGGCTCACTTGTCTTCGAGCTTGGTCGGTTCGGTGATCTTCTCGGAATCCCAGAACATGCGGGAGAGATAAACGCCGGTCACGCGGGCGAGGTCCTGCAGCATCGACAACTCGTTGCTGGTGGTGGGCGCAACGTTGCCTTGCGGCGGGAGACGCACGGTGAGAGTGAAAAAGCCGGTGGGGTCGTTCTCAGGCGGGCCAAGGCGCACGCCGGTCTTGCTGTCGACGATCTTGACGCGTGCGACCGCGAGCGGCGAAAGCGTGCTGCCGTCTTCGCTGAGGGTGAACTGCTCCATCGCGACGAAGATCACCATGTCCGCGTTGACGGCCTTGCCCAGGTCGGCGATGGGCATCGGGTCGCCGGTGCGCTCGTGCGCCATGATGGCGGTGACCAGGCGGGACGCGACCATGTCCTTGACAAGCTGCTTGGCGAGGATTTCTTCTTCGCCAGTTTTGCCAATCATGTCGCGCAGGTTGCGCTGTGGAAGAACGCTGCCGCGGTCGTCGATGGCGATGACCGCGGTCTTGTCTTTGGGGAGAATGAACTGGGCGGGCGTCTTCTCCGGTCCGGAGGCGAGGATCATGAGCGGGCCGACGATGTTGCACGAGCCCGCGGTGAGCGTGGCGGCGGAGAGCGCGGCGGCGAGGAGGGCGGTGGTGAGTTTCATGTGTGCCTGGTGGTTCAGTACTTGAGCGCGTTCTTCTCGTCGTGCGAGTAGAAGAGCCACGAGGTGCGCTGTGAGAGGCGGTTGGTGAGTTCGGTGTTGACGACGTTCTCGGAGAACTCGGCGGGCGTTCGCCCCTTCTCGTCGGGGAAGACGACGCGGACGATCTTCTGGAAGGCCGGGTCGTCGGGGATGGTCGTGTCGGTCTCGTAGACGGCGACGGTCGCGGTTGCTACGCCGTCCCAAACATACTGGTTGCCGGGTTCGCGCAATCGGTAGTCGGTGAAGTCGACGTGGATGACGCGCTGGACGCCCAGGTCCTTGGCGACGTCGCCCATCGGGCGGGCGATCCAGTTGGGGTGGTTGAACTGATATTGCGCAGCGCGGTCGCCGGGCACAAAGCCCGAAGCGCCGGCGTGCTCGGCGAGATCCGCCGACACGCGCAGCGAGACCATCGCGGTCAGCCCGGGACGGTCGGCCTGGAGCGCCGTGGGGGCCGACACCAACACCACGAACGACTTCGTCGGCAGGCCGCGGTACTCGGCGTCGACGGTGTGCGAGCCTTCCTTCTGGTTGTAGTACTCGTTGATCGCGATCGCCTGCGCGGCGGCGCCGCAGCCGGTCATCGCGGCGGCAGCGGCGGTAAGAAGAACAGCAAACAGTGCGGTGGCGGGTCTCATGCGGTGAGCGGATCAGTACTTGAGGATGTTCTTTTCGTCGTGGGTGTAGAAGAGCCACGCAGTGCGTTCGGAGAGGCGGCGGGTGAGTTCGGAGTTGACGGCGGCCTCGGGGATGTCAGTGGGTGAGAAGCCGGGGTTATCGGGGAACTTCACCTGCACGATCTTCTGGTAGACGACATCGTCGGGGATGGCCGAGTCGGTCTCGTAGACGGCGATGGTGGCGCTGGTCACGCCGTCCCAGACGTACTGGTTGCCGGGATCGCGCAGGCGGTACTCGCTGATATCGATGAAGATGATCCGATCGACGCCAAGCTCCTTGGCGACTTCGCCCATCGGACGCGCGACCCAGTTGGGGCGGTTGTACTGGTACTGGATGATGCGGGCGCCGGGAACGAAGCCGGTGGCGCCGCTGTTCTGGGCGAGGTTGTCTGAAACGCCCATCGCGAGCTTGGCGGTCAGACCCGGACGCTCAGACTGCAGCACCGCCGGCGCGGTGACGAGCACGGCGAACGACTTGTCGGGCAGGCCGCGGTACTCAGCGTCAACGGTGTGCGACCCTTCACGCTGCTCGTGGTAGGCCCAGAAGCTGATCGCTCCACCGATGATGTTGCACCCGCCGCAGGCGAGTGCGCAGAGCGTGGCGGCGACAAGGACAAGGGGTGCTGATCGCAACGGGGGCTCCTGATCGGGGCTCAAGGGGTTGGCTGGGCGGGACCGTGTTACGCCTGTTGCCAGGTGAGGAAGGTGTAGATCCACGAGCCGAGCCAGACCGCCGCGGCGGTCCATAAGGCCTTTGGGGTCAGGAGTTTACCACAAAGTTCGAGTGCGCGGGAGCCGGTCGCGGCAGTATGCAGGCAGGGCCACAGGAGCGTGGTTGCGGCCAGGCAGGCCAAGGCCCCCCCCGGCTGGGTGCGCAGGGCCGATGGCAGCCGTCCATGGGCGGTCAGGGTAAAGGCGGTGGTCATCCCGCAGGTGGGGCAAGGGTGACCGGTGGTGGCTGCGAAACCACAAGCGGGTAAGCCAAGCTGCTGGTGGGTGCCGTGCCCGGCGGGATCAGCGTGCAGCGTCGCGGCGAGGTAGAGCACCGCCAGGATCGCGGCAGCGGCGATCGCGGCTCCGATCCGAGCGGCGGATGAGGCCCGGCTGACTCCAGGGAGCGGGCGCGGCGCGGTCGGCGGCGAGATCGGGGACGCCGAGGCGTCGGTCATCCCCGAGTTTAGGAGCGGGGAGGTGGGAGCGGGGGGGGGCGGGGGGGCGGGGGCGGAGGTGGGGAGGTCAGGCGGCGGCGCGGCGCGCGGTGGGCGGCTCGGCGTTGATTACGACACTCTTGGTCGCATCAGCGTCGCCGGCCCGCTGGTCGGTGCGCACGTCGCGCTCGAACTCGAGCAGCTCACGGAACGACGTGAGTGCGGTGAACGGGCGCGGCACCATCACGACGCGCAGGCCGACACGAGGGCTCGTGTCCGGCTCGCGCTGCGCGAGGGTGGGCTGGAGCGTGCACGCGGGCGTGGCGGCGACGGACTCGTCGAAGGCACGCACGACGGCGTCGACCCCCTTGCTCAACTGGTCGGGCGCACCGAGCGCGATGAAGCGGTCGTCGCCAAGGTGAGCGATGAACGCTTCGTCGCCAGAGGCCAGGTGCGTGCGCAGGTGGGCGGCGATGTCCTGGATCAGCCGGTCGCCGGTGTCGTAGCCGTAGGCGGCGTTGTAGCCGGCGAAGGCGCGGACGTCGATGAACGCGGCGGCGACGTCGGAACGCCGGTCGGCGATCAAACGGCTCACGCGCTTCTCCGCGGCGACCTTGCCCGGCAGGCCGGTGAGGCCCGAGCCGACGCCGGCCCACAGGCGCGACTCGCCGACAGTGGCTTCCAGCAGTGCGCGAAGCGTGACGACGCCGACGATCTGGTCATGTTCGGCGACGATGAGCGGATCGGAGAGGTACGCGTCGGGGCGCGACGAGAGCATCTCGATCCCCTCGCCGATGGTGGCGTTGGGCGGGAGCGTGCCGAGGTCGGCCGACGAGATGAACCCAAGCTGCAGACGCGGGTCGGCCGAGCGGGCGGCGTTGAGCACGTGCTCGCGTCCGCACCAGCCGACGAGACGGGTGCCGTCGAGCACGGCGACGCCCTGGGCGTGCGGGTCCTTGAGCATCGAGAGGGCCAGCTCGCCGATCGGGCTGGTCATCTGCGCGGTGTCGATCGGCTTGCAGAACGAGGCGAGCGTTGCGCGGCGCGGGTCGTCGCAGCGGTGCTGCTCCGCCTCGTGCCAGCGCGTACGCATCCACTCTGACAGCTTGGGGTCCACCGTCTGGTAGGCGGCGTTGGGCTTGGCGATGAGGAAGCCTTGGACGTAGTGAACACCCAGGCTGATGAGGGCCGCGAGCTCTTCCTGACGCTCGATCCCTTCCGCGATCACGTTGACGCCCGAGAGGCGGGCGAAGTGGACCATGAAGCGGATGAGGTTGAGCTTGAAGCGGTTGCGGTCGATGCCGCTGACCAGCTCGCGGTCGAGCTTGATCCAGTGGGGGCGCAGCATCATGATGCGGGTGAGCCCGCTGGTGCCGGCGCCGACGTCGTCGATGGCGATCTGGAAGCCGATCTGCTTGAGCTTCTGCACCTGCTCCGCGACGGCGTTGAGGTCGTCGCCGCCGGCACGCTCGGTGATCTCAAGCACGATGCGCGAAGGCGTGAGGCCGGGGACGTTGCGGACCAGCTCGCTCATCCGCTGCGGGAAGCGCGGGTCGGCGAACACGTCGGGCGTGGAGTTGGTGAACAACAGCACGCCGTTGGGGAAGTTCTCGACGCAGTCGAACGCGGCAGAGCGGGTGACCTCCTCGAGGTCCCACAGGCGCCCGTCGTGCTCGGCCATGTCGAACATCGCGCCCACGTGGGGCACGGCGGCGCCTTTGGCGGGCCGAGCGAGCGATTCGAAGCCGCTGACCTCGCCGTTTTCCACGCACACGATCGGCTGGAAGACGGTCGTCACGGCCCGCTGAGCGATCAGCGCATCAAGAGCCGCGGGTTCGGGCAACGGAGTGGAGTTCTTCGGGTCTGAATTCATGTCTTCACTCTCGACGCGGGGTGAGGCGTCGCAGAGTGAATCGGCGTCGGCGGGGAAAGGCTCAACGGCCGTCAAGCTTCATGAACGCCGGCGCAGTGCGCGTGCGCCGGATGGGTTGACGAGTGGGTCTGTGTGGACAGTTATCGCGCACCGTGCTTGGGGGAGCGCGGCGGCCGCTGTTTATGGGTCTGTGTATCTCAGAGCGCCGCGATCAATCGAAGCGGAACACGCCCTTGCGGTACCCGTAGATGTACGCGACGATCGACGTGAACAGGAAGAACAGGATGCGGCCGAGCCACACCGCGCCGTCGGTGACATCCATGTTCAGGCCGCGGAACGTCACTGCCCACGGGTAGAGGAAGATGATCTCGATGTCGAACACCAGGAAGACCATCGCGATGAGGTAGAACCGGACGTTAAACCGCTTGGCGCGGTGCCGATCGGGTTCATGCCCGACTCGTACGTCATGTCCTTCACTTCGCCGTGTCGGCTGGGACCGAGAATCTTCGTCGCCACCAGGTTCAGCACGACGAACCCGATCGCCGCCACCAGCAACAGCAGGATGGGCAGGTAGGTCGTCACGGCGGAATCGGCGAGGGTGGTCATAGCGAGGGGATCCGTCCTTGGTCACCGAGCATAGCCGCTCTGAAGGGCTGGTTGGGGTCCGGAAGGGTCCTGGTGATGGCAAAACCTCGTTCTCTGTGGCCTGCCAATCTGACAGGGTTATGGGGGCCGACGCGGCGTTCGGCAGGGGAAGGGGGGAGGGGCGCAGCAGGGGCCGGACTGTTTTCCAGCTGAAAAGCCATGGTGCAGGGTTGCGGGAGGGCGGCACGAGTGTTGCCATTCCCTCGCCACCTGTCGGTGCGCGGTTGCGCCCGGCGGGGTCAGGCTTCATACAACCCACCCTTGCAAGGGTTCAGAACTTCCCGCATCGCATCGACTGGAGACACGGAATGGCCGCTAAGAACCTCGCCTTCGACGTTGACGCCCGCTCAGCCCTGCTCGCCGGTGTGGAGAAGCTGTCGCGAGCCGTGAAGGCGACCCTCGGCCCCCGCGGCCGAAACGCCGTGCTCGACAAGTCCTGGGGCGGTCCGACCGTCACGAAGGACGGCGTCAGTGTCGCCGAGGAGATCGAACTGATCGACCCGGTCGAGAACATGGGGGCCCAGCTTGTCAAGCAGGCCGCCAGCAAGACCTCTGACGATGCGGGTGACGGCACCACCACCGCCACCGTGCTCGCCGAGGCCCTCTTCAAGGAGGGGTACAAGCAGATCACCGCCGGCGTCGACGCCAACGCGCTCGTCCGCGGCATGAAGAAGGCCGTCGAGGCCGCCGCCGACCAGATCAGCAAGATCAGCGTGAAGGTGGAAGGCGCCAAGGACATCCAGAACGTCGCGACGATCAGCGCCAACAACGACGCCGAGATCGGCAAGATGATGGCCGACGCGTTCGAGAAGGTCGGCAAGGACGGCGTCATCACCGTTGAAGAGGGCAAGAGCCGCGACACCGAGATCGTGGTTGTCGAGGGCATGCAGTTCGACCGCGGCATGCTGAGCCCCAACTTCGTGACCGACGTTGAGAAGATGCAGGCCAATCTCGAGAAGTGCTTCGTGCTCGTGCACGAGGACAAGATCGATAGCGTGCAGAAGATGGTCCCACTGCTCGAGAAGGTGATGGGCGCCAAGAAGCCGCTGCTCATCATCGCCGAGGACGTGACCGGCGAGGCGCTCGCCACGCTCGTCATCAACAAGCTCCGCGGCACGCTGCAGGTCTGCGCCGTGAAGGCCCCCGGCTACGGCGACCGCCGCAAGGCGATGCTCGAGGACATCGCGGTCCTCACCGGCGCGACGCCGATCATGAAGGACGTGGGCGTTGACCTTGAGAAGGTCGAACTCTCGCACCTTGGCATGGCCAAGAAGATCGAGATCGACAACGACAACACCACGATCGTCGAGGGCGCTGGTTCGACCAAGGCCATCCAGGGCCGTGTTGAGCAGATCCGCCGCGAGGTCGAGGTCACCACCAGCGACTACGACCGCGAGAAGCTCCAGGAGCGCTTGGCCAAGCTCACCGGCGGCGTTGCACAGGTGAAGGTCGGCGCAGCCAGCGAGGCGGAGCTGAAGGAGAAGAAGGCCCGCGTCGAGGACGCGCTGCACGCGACCCGCGCCGCGGTCGCCGAGGGCGTCGTTCCCGGCGGCGGCACCAGCTTCATCCGCGCCGCGCCGCGATCGAGAAGCTTCCGGAGTGGAAGGCCGTCTACGGCAAGAAGGACGACGTGACCGCCGACGACGTCGGCCAGGCCAAGTACGACGTCGCCGCGGGCATGAACGCCGTCTACCAGGCCCTCGCTGTTCCGACCGCGACCATCGCCGAGAACGCCGGCGAGCGCGGCACCGTGATCGTTGCGAAGGTCGAAGAGGGATCCACCGGCAAGGGCGGCAACGCCTTCGGCTACAACGCTCTGACCGGCGACTTCGGCGACATGCTCAAGATGGGCGTGCTTACCCCGACCAAGGTCGATCGTTCGGCCCTGCAGAACGCTGCGAGCGTCGCGACCGTGCTGCTCCTCTCTGACTGCGTCGTCACCGACATCAAGGAAGAGAAGGACGACCACGGCCATGACCATGGTCACGGCGGCGGTGGCATGGGCGGAATGGGTGGCATGGGCGGCATGGGGATGGGTGGCATGGGCGGGATGGGGTTCTAAGAGATTGATTGACCGCAGCGCCGCGTAACGGCGGCGCTGCGGCTTCTACGGAGTGTTTTTAATGTCCCTCGCCGACTCCTTCATCCGGTTCCCTCTCGCCGCGGCCATGCTCGCCGCGATGGGTACGGCCTCGGCCGAGACGGGTCGCAAGGCGTGTACGGGCGAGTGCGGCATGGTGGCGCGGGCCGACGTGCCCGAGCCGGCGCTCGACGCCATCGTGCGCGAGGCGGGCGGGCTGGACTTCGGGCCCGTGACGCTCGTGGAGCGTGCCGACAAGACGCCGCTCTACGCCGCGGACATGGTTCGCGACGGTCACGTCACCGGTGTCGAAGTCGACGCGGCAGGTGCGGTTCAGAGCGTGACGACCGAGCTCGAGGCGTGGGAGCTCCCCACGGTCGTAAAGCGGATCGTTGATGCCGAGACGCTCGGTTTCCCTGCGCGGTCCTTCAGCGTTCGCACCAGCGGCAGCGAGACAATCTACATGGTCGACGCGGCGACCGAGCGCCGCGGCAAGCAGCTTGAGATCGATCCGCTCGGGCGGATCGTGAACAAGGTCTTGAAAATCGGCTAACGCCAGCGTCGCTGAATCGGCTAACGTCCCTTCCCCATGCCTGAGTTCCTGCAAAATCTGTTTGACGTCGGCCTGCACAAATGGCTGGAGCAGTTCGCGCAGGCGCACGGCATGTGGGTCTACGGCATCCTCTTCGCGATCGTCTTCGCGGAGACGGGTTTCGTCGTCACGCCGTTTCTGCCGGGCGACTCGCTGCTCTTCATCGTGGGCATGCTGGCGGGCACGGGTGTTCTGAAACTCTACATCGCCGCGCCGCTGCTGTTCGCGGCAGCGATCATGGGCAACACGACCAACTACCACATCGGCAAGTGGATCGGCCCCAAGGTCTTCCGCAAGGACGGACAAGAGGGCATCCTTGGCAAAGTGCTCAGCCGCAAGCACCTCGAACGTGCCCACGCGTTCTTCGAGCGTCACGGCGGCAAGGCGGTGATGCTCGGCCAGTTCGTGCCGCTGGTGCGGACGTTCTGCCCTTTCATCGCTGGCGCTGGGGCGATGACCTACTCGAAGTTCATCTTCTTCAACGTGGTCGGCGCGGCGCTGTGGGTCAGCGTCTGCTGCGGCGCGGGATACTTCCTGGGCGGGTTCGAGTTCGTTAAAGACCACTTTGAGCAGGTGATGATCGGGGTAGTCGCCATCTCGCTGATCCCCGTGCTGATCGAGTTCATCCGTGCGCGTCGGGCGCGTGCGGCGCAGGCTTCCACACAAACCTCGGCGCAGAGCGCCGGCAACTGAGTTTCTGATTTTCTGGAGAGCAACATGGCCATCAAGCCCCTCGAAGACCGCGTCCTTGTCGAGCCCATTGAGAACGAGACCAAGACCGCCTCGGGCATCTACCTGCCCGAGAGCGCCAAGGAAAAGCCCGTCCGCGGCAAGGTGATCGCCAGCGGCCCAGGCCGCCTGCTCGAGAACGGCAAGCGGGCCGACATGAGCGTCAAGGTCGGCGCGACAGTCGTGTACGGCAAGTACGCGGGCAGCGAGGTCGAACTGAAGGGCAAGAAGCTTCTGATCATCAAGGAGTCGGAGCTCCTGGGCGTTGTGGAAGCCTGAGAGGCGGAACGCGGAGGCGCGGAGAAGCGCCGAGAAACGCGGAGTGAAGACTCCGCGCCGCGTGCCCTGACCTGAACCCCTCCGCGTCCCTCCGGTTTTCATTCCGCGAACTCCGCGTTCCTGACTTTTGAAGGAAATACGAACAATGGCATCGAAGCAGATCATGTTTGATGACTCCGCCCTTCTTGAAATGAAGAAGGGTGTTGAGCAGCTCGCTAAGGCCGTGAAAGTGACGATGGGTCCCAGCGCTCGTCACGTCGCGATTGCCAAGAGCTACGGCTCCCCGACCCTCTCCAACGACGGCGTCTCCGTCGCGCGAGAGATCACCCTCCCCGACAACTTCCAGTCGATGGGCGCCAAGATGGTCGCCGAGGTCGCCAAGAAGACCAACGACCAGGCCGGCGACGGCACCACCGCCGCCACCGTCCTCACCGAGGCGATCTTCCTCGAGGGCATGCGCTACGTCGCCAGCGGCGCGAACCCCGTGCTGCTCCAGCGCGGCATCAACAAGGCCGCGGAGCTCGCCGCCGACGCCATCGAGAAGATGTCCGTCAAGTGCAAGGGCAAGAGCGACTACGTGAAGGTCGCCACCGTCTCCGCGTCGCACGACGCCGAGATCGGTCAGCTCATCGCCGAGGCGATCGAGAAGGTCGGCGCTGAGGGCGTCGTCGAGGTCGAAGAGGGCAAGGGCGCCACGACCACGCTCGATTACGTCGAGGGCATGGCGTTCGACAAGGGGTACATCAGCCCCTACTTCATGACCGACCCCAAGACCGCCGAGTGCGTGCTCGAGGACTGCTACGTCCTGATCAACGAGAAGAAGATCGCCAACCTGGCCGACTTCCTCCCGCTGCTCAACAAGATCGCCATGGCCGGCAAGCCCGTGCTGGTGATCGCTGAAGAAGTCGAGAGCGAGGCGTTGGCTGCGCTGGTCGTCAACCGCCTCCGCGGCACGATCAAGATCTGCGCCGTCAAGGCCCCCGGCTTCGGCGACCGCCGCAAGGCCATGCTCGGCGACATCGCCGTGCTGACCGGCGGCACGTTCTTTGCCGAGGACCTGGGCCGCAGCCTTGAGTCGATCGAGCTCTCTGAGCTCGGCCGCGCGAAGAAGGTCGTCGTCAATAAGGATGAGACCACGATCATCGAGGGCGCCGGCAAGAAGAAGGACATCGAGGCCCGCGCCTCGCAGATCCAGGCTCAGCACGACCGCTCGACCAGCGACTACGACCGCGAGAAGCTCAAGGAGCGTCTCGCCAAGCTGACCGGCGGCGTCGCGATCATCTCCGTCGGCGGGGCCACCGAGGTCTCGATGAAGGAGAAGAAGGACGCCGTTGACGACGCGCTCAACGCGACCCGTCACGCGGCCAAGAGCGGCTACGTTGCCGGCGGCGGCGTCGCCCTCCTCCGCACGCAGCAGGCGATCGACAAGGCCGCGAAGTCCGTCGAAGGCGACGAGGCGTTCGGCTACAAGATCGTCAGCAAGGCGGTCGAAGCCTGCGCGCGCCAAATCGCCGTCAACGCCGGGCTTGACGGCGACATCGTCGTCAGCAAGGTTAAGGACGGCTCGGGCAGCTTCGGCTTCAACGCCATGAGCCACGAGTACACCGACCTGGTCAAGGCGGGCATCATCGACGCGGCCCTGGTTCCCAAGACCGCGATCGTCAACGCGGCCTCGGTCGCGGGCCTGATGCTCACCACCAAGGTGATGATCGCCGAACTGGCGGACAAGAAGCCGGCCTCGGTCGGTGCGACGAAGTAAGAACTCCGCATCCGCGCTCGAAGAAGCGCGGATGCGCTTTCATGGCCGGGGCCGCCGTCACACTGATGGTTGTCAGAGGCGACCTGCTCGATCAGCGGGTCGATGCCATCGTCAACGCATGGAACCGCAACTTCATTCCCTGGTGGCTCTTGTTGCCCCAAGGTGTCTCTGGTGCGATCAAAAAGCGGGGTGGTTTCGATCCGTTTCGTGAACTCTCGAAAGCAGGAACTTTGAAGCCGGGCGACGCCGTGTTGACGAGCGCGGGTCGGCTTCCGTTCAAAGGGATCATTCACGTTGCCGGGCTGAGCATGTTCTGGCGATCGTCGGAAGTGATTGTGAAGCGGTGTGTGCAGCAAGCACTTCAACTGGCAGGCAGGGCCGGCTTCCAGTCGGTCGCGTTTCCGCTCATTGGTGCTGGGACTGGTGGTCTTTCCGCCGAACAGTCAAAGGCAGTGATCGTCTCAGCGATTGAAGCAAGCGGCACGACGCTTGCTTGCACTGTGGTGGAGTACGGACGGTAACTATGGCATCAGCCCAGCGTGACTATTACGAGGTTCTCGGTGTCCAGAAGAACGTGGACACGGAAGAGATCAAGCGCGCGTATCGCCGCCTGGCGATGAAGTACCACCCCGACCGAAACCCCGGCGACGCCGAGGCGGAGAAGAACTTTAAAGAGGCCGCGGCTGCATACGAGGTCCTGAGCGACCCCGAGAAGCGCAAGCGGTACGACCAGTTCGGCGTCGAGGGCGTGAAGGGTCAAGGTGCTGCGGCCCACGATTTCAACCGGATGAACGTCGACGACATCTTCTCGATGTTCAACGACATCTTCGGTGGTGGCGGCGGCTTCGGTGGTGGTGGGAGGGGTGGAGGTCGGCGGGGCCCTGCGCGTGGCTACGACCTCGAGACCGAAGTCGTCCTCACGCTCGAAGAAGCCTTCACCGGCACGACGCGCGACGTCGAGTTCACCCGGCTTGATATCTGCGAGAAGTGCACCGGCACGGGTGCAAAGCCCGGCTCAAAGCCCGCCAAGTGCACAAAGTGCAACGGCAGCGGCCAGGTGCAACAGACCGGCATGGGCGGCATGTTTCGCATGGTTACCGCCTGTCCCGTCTGCGGCGGCCGCGGCACGATCATCAAGGAGTTCTGTGAAGGCTGCCGCGGCAAGGGGCGCGTCCCGCGTTCGCGCAAACTTTCGGTGCAGATCCCCGCGGGCATCAGCGACGGCCAGATGATCCGCGTCCGCGGCGAGGGCGAACCCCCCGCGCCCGAAGAGTCGCCCAACGGCGAAGGCGTGCGCGGCGACCTGCACGTGGTCGTTCGCATTAAGTCGCACCAGTTCTACCAGCGCGAGCACGACCACCTGATCGTCGAGATGCCCATCAGCTTCTCCAAGGCGGCCCTTGGCGGCGAGGTCGACCTGCCGACCATCGATGGCAAGAAGGCGACCCTTAGTGTGCCCCGCGGCACGCAGTACGGCACGATGTTCCGCATGGCCGGCCAAGGCATGCCGAGCATCCGCAACGGTCACCGCGGCGACATGATCGTTGTCGCCAAGCTCGAGACGCCCAAGAAACTTTCCGCCGAGCAGGAAAAGCTGCTCCGCGAGTTCGCCAAGACGGAAAACGAGTCGGTCCTCCCCGAAAGTCAGGGGTTCTGGAAGCGGGTGAAGGACACGTTCAAGTAACACTCCGCGGCCGCCCACCGGCGGGCCGCTCAACGCACGGTTCACCGCGGGCTTAGCCCGCTGATTCAGTGGATAAGACGATGACCACCGAGCAAACCAACCAGACGCCTCCGCCCTCTGAAGGGGAAGGGGAATTCTGCGAGCAGGATCTCAAGCTCAACCGCGCCGCCGAGAGCGACGAGATGGGCAAGCTCCGCGACCTGGTCTGTCAGGCGCAGGGCGACTACCAGCGCGTGCTGGCCGACTTCTCCAACTACCAGCGCCGCGCGCTGCAGAACGAGCAGGTCGCCAAGACCGAGGGTTCCTCCAAGGTCGCCGCCGACGTCGTGCAGGTGGTCGACCACTTCGATCTCGCGCTCGGCCAGGACCTCTCCAAAGCGACGCCGCAGTCGATCATGGACGGCATGAAGATGATCCGCGACGAGCTGATCCGCGTGCTCGCCAGGCACGGCGTCACGCTCATCGCTCCCAAGCCAAACGACGCCTTCACCCCCGGCCGCCACGAAGCGATCACGCAGCAGACCGCCGAGGGTGTCGAGCCCGGCAACGTCGTCAACACCTTCCAACCCGGCTACGCACTCGCAACGCCAAACGGCGCCGAACGAGTCATCCGCCCCGCAAAGGTCTCCGTCGCACCAAACGCCTGACCCGATTTGGCGCTTTGGCAATTTGGCCCTTTGGTAATTTCCGCGCATGCCCACCTACGACTACAAGTGCAAGTCCTGCGGCCACACCTGGGAGCTTTTCCAGTCGATGACCGCCAAGCATGAGAAGGTCTGCCCGTCGTGCGGCAAGAAGACCGCCGAGCGGCTCATCGGCACCGGCGCGGCACTGTTGTTCAAGGGTTCGGGCTTCTACCTGACCGACTATCGCAGCGAGGGATACAAGAAGGCCGCGGAGGCCGACAAGAAGTCGTCGTCGGGTGACGGAGCGAGCAGCGGCAAGATCGAAACCAAAGCGAGCGGCGACAGCACGCCGTCAGCAAAGCCCGCCGCCGAAGCGCCCGAAGTCGAAAAAGGAAGCTCCCGCCCCGGCCACAAAGGCGAAGAAGGGCAAGGGCTGACCGTTGCGCATCATCGGGCATGGCATCGACCTCGTCGAGATCTCCCGCGTCGCGGGCATGCTCAACGAACACCAGGACCGAGCGCTCGATCGACTCTTCACCGCCGATGAACAAGCCGAGTGCGCCGGCGACGTCCGCGCGCCGCTCGCTTCGCCGCGCGGTTCGCGGTGAAAGAAGCCGCGATGAAAGCCCTCGGCACCGGCCTGGCCGATGGCGTGCGATGGACCGACTTCAGCGTGCGCAACAACGCCGCCGGTGCGCCGATCCTCATCGTCGCCGGAAAGGCGGCTGAACTCGCGGCGGCCCAGGGCATCACCGGGTGGTCCGTCTCGCTCACTCACACCGGCGATTACGCCGCAGCGACGGTCATCGCGACCGGCTGAGAACCAGCGGGCGTTCGTTCCCGTATGCTCGGCAGGCGCATGTTCCCCCTCGAGTCCCTCCCCATCCCTCCCTCCGTTAAGCCCTCCGTTGCCGGGCCGGCCGGTCTTGAGTGTCCGTTCTGTGCGTACGACTTTGCTGGTTTCCCAGGCGGCGACCCACCCGTCTGCCCCGAGTGCGGTCAGGACCCCGCCGCTGAGCGGCGTGCGGTCATTCGCTGGCACCGTGGTGCGCAGCGATGGGTATGGGGCGCGGTGATCGTCATCGTGTGCTGTGCGATCGCCACGCTGTTGAGCGGTAACGGCAGAGGGATCGCGATCGCGCTGCTGATCGAGGCGCTGGTCGGTGGAATCGGCGTCGCGATGGCCGTCGGGTGGTCCTTATCTCCACGCGAGCCAAACGTGCGTCCGGCCGCCCTCATTCGCAACGCCGGCGCGGCTCGCGCCATCGTGCCGATCGCGATGGTTCCCGTCATCGTTGCGGCCATCTGGTCGTGGTACGTGCCGCTGTTTCAAGCCCACCCTCATCCAGACGGTTTCGATGACGCAGGCGTCATCTGTTCACGGCTCACCAACTACGCGCTGTTGGCAAGTGTTCTTGTCTGGACGTTTGCAGTCATCAGCACGCTGCGCCGCATCCGTTCACTCGGTCAGTTCGCGCGGTATCTCCTCAGCCTGCTGCTTGTGACAATCGCATCAGCCGTGCTGAGCTTTTTCGCGATGATGGCCGCGTTGTTCTTGCTCGTCGGCGGTGACGGCCGAGGCCCGTAAGCGACCGCGTGCAACTCACACCGCGATCGGCGGCCCCTTGACGCCCTTGGGCCGCTTGGTCGGCCCCATCGTCGTGGGGGGCTTCTGCTCGGCTTGCGCCTTCTCCGCGGCGGCCTTCTGCGCCTGCAGCTTCGGCACAAGCGTGCCCGCGTACCACGTCTGCCACTTCTTGGGGTTCCAGCCGAGCTTGGAGGTGTCGTCGCCGCTCAGGCCGCTGGTGAGACCCACAAGCGCATCGTGCACGCCTGTGTGGTACTGGATCGCGACCGCGTCGTTGATCGCCAGTACGGTGCCTTCGGTGATCACACCCGGCACCGGATCGAATGCGACCGAGTTGTCCCCGACCACCGGGTCAAGGTCGGCGACGTACGCGCGTTGCGTGCCCACCACGATGTACGCGATGTACCCGCCCGCGCTGCCGCCGCCGCTGGGCGAGATCTGCGCTGCGATCATCGCGGGGATGGCTTCAACGAGCTTGAGCGTCGAGGCGAGCCGCGCCGCGTCGCCGCGCACGAGCCCGTTCACATTGTCAAGACCTGACGCCACCACCGTGTGCACGCCTGCCGGCACGCTCTTGCGCTCGGCGAGCTTCACCTTCAGCGCGTCGGTCGCCGCCTGGCGGAACTCCGGCTTGCGCTCGAAGACGGCCGTGTACGCGAGCGTGGTGAGCGACTGGTCGGTGTTCAGGTCGGCCAGATGCTCGCACACCGCCTTGCGCACGTCAGCCTGCTCGTCGCGGTAGATCTCGATCATCGACGGGAAGGCCGCGGGCTCGGTGATCTTGCGCAGCTCGGCGATGCCGGCCTGGCGGATGTCCTGCACGTTCTTGCTGCCGAAGTTCTTGAAGCGGATGGTCTTCATGACCTTCTCCGCGTCGACCTTGCGTTTGTTCCACTGCTTGAGGGCCTCGCGTTGCTCGGGCGTCAGGTTCGCCTCTGCCAGCGCCTTGGCTTCGTCCTCGGGAAGCTGGAATGAGGGTCCGTGCGCGTTGGCCTTGGGGATGGCCATCCCCTGACCAAACGCGGTTCCCACAGCGCAGGACATGACCGCCGCCACCATCAGCGACACAACGACGCTTGTCCGCTTCATGCTGCTGCTCCCTGGCCGCCCTTCACGAGGAGCCCTGTAGGCAGGTGATACGCGGGGAACGCTAAGTGGTTCCCCGACAAGAGTTTACTGCCTGGCGAGCACTGTGGAGTTGCTCACGCCGATTCTCGTCCGGGCAGCGTCCGCCTGCGGCCGACTGGGGTACGGTCCAATCTGGACCACGAACAGGGGGGTTCCGTTCGGGGCAAGCTGGACGATCGCCGGGGCAGGCTGCCCGGCCTTGGCAACAGATGCGCGGATCGCCTTCACCTGTCGCTCGGCCGCGTTTCGGGTGGAATATGCCCCGCACTGGACGAAAAACGCCTGCGGTTTTGCTTTCTGGTCGGCCGCGGCCTTCAGGGCCGGGTCCTCAGCTTCGGACCGGGCGTTGGCGTACGCCTGGCGGGCCTGCGACTCCAGACCGAGCTTCCGATAAGCATCGCCGGCGTTGAGCTGGGCCTGGGCGGCGTCATCGCCGTCGAGGTGCTCGGCGCTGCTGGCCAGGAGCGTCGCGGCTTCGGCGTTGTTCCCTTCAGCCTTGGCGATCAGGCCGAGGCTGGCCTTGGCTCGCGCGGCGACGTCTTTGTCTGTGCTCATGCGGAGCGGAGCGAGCCATTTGCGGGCTTCGGCGTTCTGGCCCAGTGCCTGGGCCGACATGCCCGCGACCAGCGCCGCCTTCTGGCGGTCAGGCGCCTGCTCGTTGGTTGCCACCAGCGTCGCCTTGTCCAATGCCTGCGGATAGAGCTTCTGCTCGTAGGCTTCCTGATAGGTCAACTGCGGCTGCGAATTGCATGCGCCAAGCAGTGAGGTGAGAGCGATCGCGGCGACGGCGAGGAGGTGGTGGGGGCGAAACGTGTTCATGGCTGGTCGTCCGGCAAAAGTGCGGGTGCCAACCGGTACTATCGGCGTCGCTTGAGCCCGCCCAGCAAACTTTGACGGAGCCTTGTTTGAGCATCCACTGGCCCATCATCCGGACCTGTCTCCGTCACCCGTTCGAGATCGGGGTTACCGACGACACCCGTTCCTACCGGCGGATCGAGATCCTCGTCGCGGCGTTTAACCTGGCCGACGCGATTGACAAGGCCTGCGTCGGGAAGAGCGGGCCGGTCGGCATCATGCTCCCCTCCTCCGGCGCCTTTCCGATCGCGGCACTCGCCGCGTGGATTAGCGGGCGCGTGATTGTGCCGCTCAACTTCCTGCTCAAGCAGGAGGAACTGCAGTATGTGATCGACGACTGCGGATGCAGCCTGATCGTGACTTCGCGAGCGCTCATCGAGCATCTGGGGTATCGGCCCGAACGTGCGACGCTGATGGAGATGGAGTCGCTCGATCTCAAACGCGTGCCCGAGCCGCGCTTCCCCGCGATGGCCTGCAAGGACGATCTGGCCCTGCTCCTCTACACCAGCGGCACCAGCGGCAAGCCAAAGGGCGTGATGCTCACCCATGGCAACATTTCGGTGAACATCCGCCAGTGCATCGACTGGGTCGGCTTCACCAAGGAAGAGGTGCTGCTGGGCGTACTGCCGCAGTTCCACACCTTCGGCCTCACCGTGCTCACGATGCTGCCGCTCACGCGCGGCTGCAAGGTCGTCTATTCGGCGCGGTTCATGCCGCCGCGGATCATCAAGCTCTTCCGCCAACATCGTCCGACGGCGATGATCGCCATCCCGTCGATGTACAACGCGCTGCTGCACGTGAAAGATGCCGGCCCGGCCGACTTTGCGAGTCTGAAGTACGCCGTCAGCGGCGGCGAGCCGCTGCCTGACGCCGTTGCCAACGGCTTCTTCGATCGCTACCAGGTGCGCATCGCCGAGGGGTATGGCCTCACCGAGACCAGCCCGGTCACCAACTGGTGCCGTCCGCAGGATTACCGCGCGCATTCGGTCGGCGCGCCGCTTCCCGGCGTGCGCGAACGCATCGTCGATCCTGAGACTGGCGTCACGCTCGGCGCCAACGCCGACGGCGAAGTGCGCATCAAGGGCCCCAACGTCTTCCAGGGCTACTACCGCCTGCCGCAGGAGTCCGCCGCGGCCTTCGACGCCGAGGGCTGGTTCAAGACCGGCGACATCGGCCGATTCAGTGACGACGGGCAGCTCTCGATCACTGGCCGCCTGAAGGACATGCTGATCATCGGCGGCGAGAACGTATTCCCCCGCGAGATCGAAGAGGTCATCAACCACCACCCCAGCGTGAAGGACTCGGGCGTCGTCGGCATGAAAGATCCGATGCGCGGCGAGCAGCCGGTGGCGTTCGTCGAGCTGAAGGAAGGCCAGACGTTCGATCAGCAGTCGATCGTGAGCCTGTGCCGCACCAAGCTTGCCGGCTACAAGGTGCCGGAGGTGCGGTGCGTCGAGGCCCTGCCTCGCAACGCGACGGGCAAAGTGCTCCGGCGCGAGCTGCGAAAGCTGCTCTGACGATCAGAACCGCGACTGTCAAGGAGCGGAACGCCGGTTCGCTGGCAGTGCGGCTGTGTAAGCGGAGACTCGTTCCGCTTCCTCGCGGTCGCGGTTCGGACGCTCTACACTCGCCGCACACGCACCCTCATCACGCACGGAGCAGCGCAATGGACCTGTACATCGACACGGCGAACCTCGACGAGATCAAGGAAGCAGCGGCCCTGGGCGTGCTCGACGGCGTGACGACCAACCCGAGCCTCATCGCCAAAGAGAAGGGTGTCAAATACCACGACCGCCTCAAGCAGATCTGCGAGGTCGTCAAGGGCCCCGTCAGCGGCGAGGTCATCAGTACCGACTTCGACGGCATGATGAAGGAGGCCGATGCCCTCATCAAGATCGCCGACAACATCGTCGTCAAGCTGCCGACGACTGTCGACGGTCTCCGCGGCTGCAAGAAGCTGAGCGATCAGGGCATCAAGACGAACATGACGCTGGTCTTCCAGCCCCTCCAGGCGCTCATGGTCGCTAAGGCCGGCGCGTTCCTGGTGAGCCCGTTCATCGGTCGCCTCGACGATGTCGGCGAGGACGGCACGCAGTTGATCCACCAGATTCGCCAGATTTACGACACCTACGGCTTCACCACCAAGCTGCTCGCGGCGTCGATCCGCCACAACAAGCACATGGTGGACTGCGCGATGGCCGGCGCCGACGTCGCCACCGTGCCGATGAGCGTCATCAAGGGGATGCTCAACCACCCCCTGACCGACTCGGGCCTCAAGAAGTTTGTCGAAGACTACAAGAAGGCGTTCGGCTAAGAGAGACGCCGCCTGTATGCTGAATGCGGCGAAAACCGGCAGCGCCTGCCGGCGTGGCTACAGAATGACCTACGGGAGGAACAGTGCCAATCGATCAACTTTACGACCAGTACTACGACACTGAAAAAAAGAAGCGGTGGTACGAGGTCGGAGCAGCCGGCAAGGTCGAGAACATCCTCCGGCTTTGCAAACCGCTCAAGCCCGCGACCGTGCTCGACATCGGTGCGGGCAACGGTGCGCTCCTGCAGAAGATGCACGACGGCGGTCTTGGCGAGCGGTTGAGCGCGATCGAAATCAGCCGCTCCGGTCTCGAACAGCTCAACGCGCGGCGAGCGTCGCTTCCCAGGCTCGCGGACGTGCGCACGTTTGACGGCGTCCACTTTCCATACCCCGACAACTCGTTCGATCTGGCCGTCCTCAGCCATGTGATCGAGCACGTCGAGCATCCGCGCCTGCTGCTTTATGAGGCGGCACGCGTGGCCCGCTACCTCTACGCCGAAGTTCCGCTGGAGATTGCGGCGTTCAAGAAAACCCTTCGTGGAGACTGGGTTCTCGACAGCACTGGGCACATCAACTACTACACGAAGGACGTCTTCAAGCGGTTGCTGCAGACCTCCGGCTGGCAGCCGGAGAAGATCGAGGTTGTCCCGGCGTCGAAGGGCACGCACACGTTCTACAAGGGCACACGCGGCACGATCGAGTTTGGGATCAAGCAGGCCGCGATCCGTGTCGCCCCGTCTCTTGCGCAGATGTTCTTCGTTTACCACTGCGCAACGCTGAGCAAGCGGGCCGACCGGATCAGCATCTCGCTGGGCGACGTGCTGCCCCCGTACAACGAACGCAAGCCCGCGCGGACCGAAGGCGTTTAAGCTCTCTCCGACCCCTATCCTGCGGCCATGCACGACCCGCGACTGGCCCGCCTCGCCGACGTTCTTGTCCGTTATTCCACGAAGGTCAAGAAGGGCGACCTAGTCGCCATCATCGGCGACCCTGCCGGCATGCCGCTGGTAGAAGAGCTCTTTGCCGCCGTGCTCAAGACGGGAGCCAACCCGTTCTTCTGGCCGCGGAGCGAGGCGTTGACCGAATCGCTCGTCGCGCACGGCAGCGACGAGCAAATCCGCTTCTCGAACCCGATCCAGATGGACCTGGTGGAACGCGTCGACGTCACGCTGAGCTTCTGGAGCGAGCACAACACCAAGTACCTCGCCAAGTACCCGTCTGAGAAGGCGGCGCTTTTGCAGCAGGCCCGCAAGCCGTACCTGGCGCGGTTTATGCAGCGCGAGGCGGAGAAGACGCTCCGCTGGTGCGGCACGCAGTACCCGACCAACGCGTCGGCGCAGGACGCGGAGATGTCGCTCCGCCAGTACGCCGACTTTGTCTTCCGCGCCGGTCTGCTCCACCTGCCCGATCCCGTCGCCGCGTGGCAGGCCATCGAGACGCGGCAGCAGCTTGTGTGCGACTATCTGCAGAAGAAGAAAGAACTCCGCTTCGTCGTTCCGGCCAGCAACGGCAACGACGGCACTGACCTGCGCGTCGACGTGAGCAAGGGGATCTGGGAGAACTGCTGCGGACACGCCAACTTTCCCGACGGCGAGGTCTTCTGCGGCCCGACGCTGCCGACGATGGGGGGCTTCGGCGTCGAGGGGCACGTCAACTACACCTTCCCCGCGGTCTACATGGGCAACGAGGTACACAATGTCCGCCTGCAGTTCAAGGGCGGCCGCGTCGTCGACGCCAGCGCGAGCAAGGGTCTCGATTTCCTCATCAAGATGCTCGACCAAGACGAAGGCGCCCGCAACCTCGGCGAGATCGCCATCGGCACCAATTACGGCATCACCGACTTCAGCAAGAACATCCTCTTCGACGAGAAGATCGGCGGCACGTTCCACGCGGCGGTGGGGGCCGGTTACCCCAAGACCGGCAGCACCAACGAGAGCGGGCTGCACTGGGACATGATCTGCGAGATGCGCCCGCGCAACGGATGCCCGGGCGGGGCGATCTACGCGGATGGAGAGTTGTTCCACAAGGACGGGCGGTTTACGGACGCGAGATTCCCGCAGCCGACGTAATACAAAGTCGGAAGGGCGGAAGTCGGAAGGCGGAAGTTGAAGACCAGCGTTGTTCGCAAAAAATGACAATTGGGAGGGGTTCTCGTAGCGAGAATCGAGCGATTCGAAGATCTTATTGCATGGCAGAAGGCTCGGGCTCTTTGCCGAGATATTCGCGTGCTTGCTCTAAAGTCATCGTTCCGGCGTGATTTTGCACTCGTCGACCAAATTACAAGGGCAGCGCGTTCCACGATGTCGAACATAGCCGAAGGGTTCGATCGCAGAGGGCGAGCGGAATTTGCCCACCATCTCTCGATAGCTCTCGGTTCAATTGCAGAGGTCCGATCCGATCTGTATTGTGCATTTGACGCCGGATACATCACAGCAGAAGAACTCGAAGAGTTCGCCGCGAGGGCATTGGAGGTCTCACGGATCATCATCGGCCTGCGCAACTCAATTACGCGCCCGCCGAAATAACTCGTGGCTGCTCAACTTCCGCCTTCCGACTTCCGTCCTTCCGACTTCTTCTCACCCTTTCACTTCAAACCAAACTTCAACCTCCACCATCGCGCCGAGCGGCAGCGCATTCGCGCCAACGGCCGCGCGAGGGTGACGCCCCGCATCGCCAAAGACCTCCACCAGTAACTCGCTCGCGCCGTTGGCGACCTTCGGCTGGTCCTTGAACTCATTCGCGCACGCGACCCACACGCCGACGCGCGCCACGCCCGCCACCTTCTCCAGATCGCCAAGCGCATCCTGCGCCACCGCGATCGCGTTGATCGCGCACTGCCGCGCCGCCGCGGCTCCGGTTGCGATGTCGGTGACTGGTCCAGTCGCCATTAGCGAGCCGTCCTTGAACGGGATCTGCCCGGACACCATCAGCAGGTTCCCGACTCGTTTGGACGGCACGTACGCCGCGACCGGCTTGGGAGGCACGGGAAGAGTGATGCCAAGTTGGGCAAGACGAGCGTTGATAGACATCGGAGAGGCTCCTGTTTGGTGTCAATTTGGAGAGGATGTGGAACGGCTGGGGTGAACCCCCCAATCCTCGCGTGCCGGAAGTACCCGAGCAGGCGGAATTGCTCGTAAGCCGCGAAAAGACCCGGATTTAGGTAACTGCCTGGAACCGCGTGTCCTTGACAATCGGATGGAAAGTCGTATCTTGTCCACGTCCTTTGGCTGACTTCGGCAGTGTACGGGAAATCTGATTCGATCCGGACTTATGGGGCAATCGCCCCGCAGTCATTCCCGAACCGTACACCGTCAACACCGGCCTCGACCGTTCGCACAGCAGACGCGCAAGCGTCGGCCGTGAGGGCGGCGGGCCGATCCGATCATCAGCCGACAATTCGATGGCCCGCTCGCAAGCCCGATCACCTGACAGAGTGTTTCTGTCGGGGTGCAGACCGGCGCGGCGTGAGCAGGGCCAGCCAGGCTGGCGGAAGCGTGCATCGCTTGTGATCCGTCGGTGCGCCGCGCGGCGTATGCCGCGTGGGGTTGCATCGTCTGTCGCTGCGTGCCCTCCACTTCACAATCGGTTGTATCGCCGACGCGGGCCTGAGATTCGGCTTGAGTTTCCGGATGTTCCGGAGGCTCACACAGAATTGCCGGGGCATTTGCCGCGTGGAACGCGGGCCCCGGCCCGTTTAGGAGTGGTTTGCAATGAAGAAGACTCGCGCCTTTACCCTGATCGAGCTGCTCGTCGTCATCGCGATCATCGCCCTGCTGGTCGGCATCCTGCTGCCCGCTCTCGCCAAGGCCCGCGCCTCGGCCCGTCAGATCAAGTGCGGCACCCAGGTCCGCAACGTCATCCAGGCGATGACGATCTTCGCCCAGGGCAACAAGGATTCCTATCCGAACCCCGCCGTCCTGGACATGAACAACCAGACGGTCAACCAGACCAACCAGGCCCTCAAGGTCTGCACGGCCAACGTCCTGTCGGTCCTCATCTTCAACAGCAGCATCAGCCCCGAGCTCTGCTACTGCCCCAGCGAGACCAACAGCACCATCAAGATCGACACCCAGTACCAGAACAGCAACCCCGCTCAGGCGGCGGTTCCGGCTAACGCCGTCTGGGACCCCGGCTTCTCGGCCTTCGCCGGTGACGGCGGCAACGGCGGCACCCGCCGTGACACCGCTTCGGGCAACAGCTCCTACGCCTCGCTGGTCTTCAGCTGGGGCAACCGCATGAGCAAGTGGAGCAACACCTTCAACGCCACCGAGGCCGTCTTCGGCAACCGCGGCCCGACCTTCACCGGTCAGACCGCCACCAGCGACGCCGTCGCCTGGACCGCCAGCTGGACCCTCCTGGCCAACAGCCCCACCGGCACTGGCAGCCAGACGCTCGCCATCCACGGCGGCCGTACGACCTGGGAAGGCAACATCGGCTACAACGACAACCACGTCAACTTCGAGACCCGCGCCGATCCGACCGAGATCACCTTCACCCGCTCGGGCACGGTGACCCCCCGCGTCGTGCCGGACAACTTCTTCGTCGACGAGACCGACGAGAACACCGCTCAGGCTTCGCGTAGCAACGCTTACCTGCGCCCGTTCTTCACCTCGTCCGCGACCCAGATCACCCTCTTCCGCGACTAAGTTCGCAGAAGGTGTGACGTCTGACGTCTAACCACAAGGCCGCGGGCATTTGCCCGCGGCCTTGTTCATTTCCGTTCCGGCCGTCGCCCCCCGGTCCGGCACTCTGCGTGGTCGGTTGACTGCCGGTGCTTCTGCTATCCTGCCCTCGTGCGTGACGGGCCCGACAACCTGCTGGGGACTCGGCTATTGATCGTCATGGAGCGCCTCGCCGCGTCCAGCGATCTGGCCGAGGTGCTTGCGCTGGTCATCGACGCCCTGCGCGACACCCTCGGCGCCGACCGGGCGACCGTTTACGAGTTTGATGCCGCAGCCGGCGACCTGGTGGTCCACCAGGCGCACGGGGTGGAGAAATTCCGGTTCAAGACCAAGGAGGCGGGTACGGGCGGCATCGCCGGCGAGTGCGCCCGCTCCTGCCGAATGATCAACCTGCCCGACGCGTACGCCGACTCGCGGTTCAACCGCGAGGTCGACCGCAAGACGGGGTATCGCACCCGCAGCATGCTCACGGTGCCGCTGATGAGCTTCGACGGGATGCTCGAGGGGGTGGCGCAGGTTCTGAACAAGCGGGCTGCCGACGGTCAGGAGACCTGCGCCCCGTTCGACGACCATGACGAAGCCCTTGCTCGGGCCTTGGCGAGCCAGGCAGCGGTGGCCATCCGGCGTGCCAAGCTCATGGAGGCTGAGCGCCGCAAGCAGAAGCTCGAGCGCGACCTTGGGCTGGCCCGCGACATCCAGCAGTCGGCGTTCCCCCACACCCTGCCCGCCATGCCGGGGTTCGATATCGCCGCGGCCTCCATTCCTTCAGAGGAGACGGGGGGCGACGCGTTCGATCTGCTTGATTGGTCGGGGTTCTGCGAAGGAAAGACCGGCCTGCTCTTCATGCTCGCCGATGCGACCGGGCACGGCGTGGGGCCGGCGTTGAGCGTTGCGCAGTTCCGCGGCATGTTCCGCATGGGGGCCCGGCTCGGAGCCGACGTGCGGACGATCAGCCGGCTGGCCGATGCGCAGATGGAAGTCGACCTGCCGCTCGGCCGGTTTATCACGGCATGTTTCGCTCATTTGGACCCGGCGACGGGCCTTTTGACGTACGACGCGCCCGGGCAGGCGCCGCTGGTGATCGTCCGCGCGGCCGGCAACGGAGGGGACGAAAGCAGCCGCGTTGAGGAGATCCCGGCCAACGGCGTGCCGGCGGGCGTCGCTCCGGAGATCGAGAACGAACCGGTCGACCCGCTGCAGCTCAACCCCGGCGACACGTTCCTGCTGCTCTCCGACGGGTACTACGAAGCGCCCAGCCCGGGTGGTAAGTACCTCGGCGTGGAGGGGGTCGCCGAGGTTGTGATCAACAACCCGACGTTCACGGCGGCCCAGTTGCTGGCGGAGATCAACCGGGTGACCGAGGCGTTCGCGTGCTCATCGTGCCTGCCTGACGATCGCACCGGGATCGTCATCAAGCGGCTGTAGGCTCGGCGATCGCAGTGGTCGAGCAGACCGCGCACGCAAAAGTGCACGTTTTTCAAGCAAAAGACGATATCCACAAAGTGAAACGCCCTTGAAACCCGGGAAAAAAGCGGGTTCAATAGGCATGCTCGCGGAGGAGCCGCGCAGCACCAGCACTTTTTACGGAGTTCGCAGATGGCAACCAAGACCGCCGCCAAGTCCTCACCCAAGCCCCCCAAGCTCACGCAGGCTTCCAAGCAGCGTGGCAAGAGCGAGCTCTTCAAGCTCCTCGCCGAGCACACCGGCCTGCAGCGCAAGCAGGTCGCGACCGTGTTCGAGACGCTGCACAAGGTCATGGCCGTCGACCTTGCCAAGCCGGCTGACAAGCGTCCCCGCGTGTTCGTGGTCCCGGGCCTGATGAAGGTCCAGTCGATCTACAAGCCCGCCACCAAGGCGACGACCCGCGAGAACCCCTTCAAGCCGGGCGAGATGATGGAAGTCAAGGCGAAGCCCGCCCGCACCGTCATCAAGATCCGCCCCCTCAAGGGCCTCAAGAGCGCCGTCTGAGCGCCTGAGTTCATGACGAACGAATCTTCCGCGGGGCCGTAAGGCCCCGCGGTTGTTTTGGACGTCGTGCGCGGGGGCGGGAGAGCGGCGGTTCGTGCACGATGCGCTGAGCGGGAGTGTGTGAGCAGCTCGACGCGTGTGGTGCGACGGGCGCTGGAACCTTGAGCTTGCGCTCAAGGCTCTTATCCGGCAAGGCTCTTTTCTGGCAGGGCTCTTATCCGAGCTCTTCGACCGATCGGATGACGTGCTGCTCGCCGTTGATCGTGGCGAGCAGATTCCCATCGTCTGTGATGCCTTCGATACGGCCGACGACGCGTGCGCCGCCCGGCAGCGTGATCGGGACCGTTCGTCCGACGCCCCACAACAGCGGTCGCACGCATTCCGCGGCACCGCCCGGCGGCAGCGGCCACTCGACGGCCTCGGCGCACTTTGTCGGCAGCGTCTCCAGCACGTAGCGAACGAGCTCCGCGGGCACCGGGGCGCCGATGAGTGTGCGCAGCGTCATTGCGCGGGTACGCACGGCCTCATCGAGGTCCTCGAGATTGACGTCGGCGTTCACGCCTATGCCGAAGAGGGCAACGGGTCGGCCGTTATGCACGACAACCTCCGTCAGGATTCCCGCCAGCTTCAGGTCTCCGGCCATCACGTCGTTGGGCCACTTGATCCGCAGCGCCGAATGGTCGGCGTTCACCGCGGCGAACACCGCGCAGCAGAAGGTGTGAACCCATAACGCGACCTGCAGCGTCGTGTCATCGCGCAGCGATCGGCGGTTGTCGACCAGCGCAACGGCGATTGTCAGCCACCATCCGCCGCGCGGGCTCGACCACTTTCGCCCCAGGCGCCCGACGCCTCCTGACTGCTCAGTCGCGACGATTACGAACGGAGTCGTTTCGCCGGCGGCGAGGCGTCGGCGGGCTTCGAGCATCGTCGAGTCGGTGGACTCCAGGCGGATCGTCCGCATCGCCGAGCCTAGGCGGCACGGCCGAGGTACCCGTCGCGCTCGCCGGAGAGCCAAGCGTGAGCCGTCTCGGTGAGCAGCGTGCGATCGACCGGCTTGGTCATGTAGTCGTCGCACCCGGCGCGGATGCACCGGTCGCGGTCGGAGGCCATCGCGTGCGCGGTGAGCGCGACGATCGGGCCGCGGTACCCCTCGGCACGCAGGCGGCTGGCGGCGGAGTAGCCGTCGAGCACCGGCATCTGCATGTCCATGAAGATCAGCCCGAACGGCGTTCCTGCCCGGGCCGCGTTGGTCGCCGCCTCGATCGCCTGCAGCCCGTTTTCCACGACCGTCACGTCCGCGCCGGCACGGCGCAGAATGGTCGCGATCAGCCGTTGATTGTCTATCCCGTCTTCGGCCAGGAGCACCCGGCCGCTGAGGCGGCGATGTTCGGTGTTCCCGCGGCTGAGCGTGCCGGTCGGCTTGTGCGTGCGGAGCTCACCCGGGTCCGACAGCATGTGCGAGCCGGCGACAGCGCCGACGGCGACGGTGACGCTGAAGCGGCTGCCATCGCCCGGCGTGCTCTCGACGGCGATCCCGCCGCCCATCAGTTCGGCGAGGCTCTTGCAGATGGCAAGCCCAAGTCCCGTGCCGCCGAACCGGCGGGTCATCGACGCGTCCGCCTGGCGGAAGGGGTCGAAGAGGTTGCCGATCTGCTCGGGCGTGATGCCGATGCCCGTGTCGATCACGTCGATCTGCAGCAGTTGGCGGCCGTCGCCGCTCTCAGTCATCTGGGCGACGATGCGCACGCCGCCCTCTTCGGTAAACTTGATCGCGTTGGCGACGAGGTTGGTGACGACTTGCTTCAGGCGCGTCGGGTCGGTGATCAGCCGGTCGGGGATCGGCGTCGCGAACTCGACGCCGAACGCGATGCCCTTCTCCAGAGCCTTGCCGCGGAGCAACGAGGCGACCTCCTGCACCACGCGTGCGGGGACGCACTCGATCAACTCGGGCGTCATGCGCCCAGCCTCGATCTTGGAAAGGTCGAGGATGTCGTTGATGAGCGCCAGCAGGTGGTGACCGCACCGACGGACGGTCTGCACGCACTCAGTGCGCTCCGCGGCCGTCTGGTTGGGGTCCAGCAGCATGTCGCTGTACCCGATGATCGCAGTCATCGGCGTGCGGATCTCATGGCTCATGTTCGCCAGGAAGTCGCTCTTGGCGAGGTTGGCGCGCTCGGCCTCCTGACGCGCATTTTCCAGCTCGGTGTTGGTCTTGCGCAGCGCTTCGTCGCTGGCGACCTGCTCGGAGACGTCGACGACTGCCGCGATATATCCCTTGAGGTTGCCCGCGTGGATCACCGGCACCGCCGTCGAGGTGACCCAGCTCACCGTTCCGTCGGGGTGCTGGAACCGGTGCGATGTGCGGAACTGCAGCCGCGCAGCCGAGGCTTCTTTCCAGCCCGAGATCACGCGGTCGCGGTCCTCGGGGTGAATCGCGTCGGCGATGCCGCGGTTGAGGCACTGCTTCTCGCCCAGCCCGCACGTTGCCTGGAACGCACGGTTGGTGCGGATGACCCTGCCGTCGTTGGCCATGAAGACCAGCCCGATCGGCGCGTTCTCCATCAGCGTGGTCATGCGTGCCTCGCCGGCGAGCGAGTTCATCACCGCGACCTTGACCATCTGGGCGGTCTGCGCCTCGCGCCGGCGGATGCGGTACATCGCCAGCCCCAGCGCCACGCTCAGGATCACCGCCGGCACAAGGCCCGCGATGCTCCCCCGCAGCCAGTACTCGGCGCTCTGCGCGTTCACTCCCGCCGCTGACAGTGCACCGAAGCACGCGAGCCAACAGCCGGCCATCAGCGTTCCTGCGGAAATGAACGCCGCCTCGCGCGGGTGCCGCTCACTGGCAAAGCCGTTCAACCAGGCTGTAAAGAGTCTTCGCATCCGTGTGCTGTAGAGGCACCAGATCGGCTGTTTTGGCCGTTCCGATCAGCAGTCCCGCGGGCCGCCTGCGGGGGTTCTCAGATGCACCTCAGCGGGCGGAGTTATTGGTCAGGTCTGCAGCACGCCGGTCCGGAACGGGTGCGAGTAGTCCCAGTTCTCGGCCGCTCGCAGAGCCGCGATCAGCTCGGTGCGCGTGTCCGTCGGGTCGATCAGCCGGTCCACCCAGCCGCGGGCGGCGCCGTAGCGGATGTCGGCTTGCCCGGTGTATCCCGCATGGACGGCCGAGAGAATCTGCTTGTGCGTTTCGGCGTCGATGACCTCGCCTTTGCGCTCGCGCGACTTCTCCTCGATCATCGCCAGCACGCCAGTCGCCTGGTTGGCGCCCATCACCGCGCACCGCGCGTTGGGCCACGCCAGCGAGACGAACTGGTCGAACCCGCGCCCGCACATGGCGTAGTTGCCCGCGCCGTAGCTCGCGCCGGTGATCAGCACGATTTTCGGCACCACGCAGTTGCTCATCGCGTTCACCATCTTGGCTCCGGCGCGGATGATGCCCCCCTGCTCGCTTTCCTTGCCCACCATGAACCCCGTCGTGTCATGCACGAACACCAGCGGGATCTTCCGCTGGTTGCAGTCCATGATGAACCGCGCGGCCTTCTCCGCCGAGTCGTCGTAGATCACCCCGCCCATCTGCACCTGGCCGTGCCCTGCTTTGCTGATCTTCTTCTGGTTGGCCACGATGCCGCACGCCATGCCGCCGATCCGCGTGTAACCGCAGACGATCGACTGGCCGTACTCGATCTTGTATTCGTCGAAGTCGGGGGCCTTGGGATTGTCGGCTTTGGCGTCGACGAAGCACGCGAGCAGGTCGCGCACGTCGTATTGCGTGCCGGGCTTGTCGGTGAACACCGCGAGCGCATCGGCGCCAGCCCTCACGCTGGTAGAGGTCGTATGGGTCTCTTGGGACCTCTGCGACCCATATTTGCTCATCAGTGATCGCACACGCTCGATGCACGCGACGTCGTCCTTCTCGCGGAAGTCGATCGTTCCGCTGATGCTCGCGTGCATTTTCGCGCCGCCCAGGTCTTCATCGCTCACGCTCTGGCCGATCGCCGCCTTCACCAGCGCCGGACCGGCGAGGTAGAGCCCCGACCCCTCGGTCATCAGCAGGGTGTCGCACAGCACCGGCAGGTACCCGCCGCCGGCGACGCAGAACCCCATGATCGCCGCGATCTGCGGGATGCCCTGTGCGGAGATCACCGCGTTGTTGCGGAAGATCCGTCCGAAGTCGTCGGTATCGGGGAAGACGTCCTCCTGCATCGGCAGAAAGACGCCTGCGGAGTCGACGAGGTAGACCAGCGGCATGCGCACCGCCATCGCGATCGTCTGAGCGCGGATGATCTTCTTGCACGTCATCGGGAAGAACGCGCCCGCCTTCACCGTCGCGTCGTTGGCGATGATCATGCACTGCGTGCCGCTCACACGCCCGATGCCGGTGACCACACCCGCCGAGGGCGCGCCGCCTTGGTCGCCATACATGCCCCACGCCGACCACAGGCCCAGCTCAGTAAAACGCGAAGGCCCGCCCGACGGCAACACGCCCTTGAGGTTGCTCGCGTCCTTCGGTCCGCCGTCGACCAGCATTTCCACGCGCTCACGTGCGGTGAGCCGTCCCTTCTCGTGCTGCCGCGCAATCGCGCCCTTGCCGCCCCCGGCGCGGATGAGCTGCTCATCGACGCGGTAGAGATCGGTGAGCTCCTTCAATGAAAGCTCGGCCTGCTGGGCAATGGTGGGGGATGTCGTCATGCGTGCTCAATCCTCGGTATTCGTCCGAGCCCGAAGCGTCAGCGAGGGAGGCACGAGGCTTTGCGAGTGCCTCTTCTGGTTGAAGAAGCTGGCTCGTAGAGCCTCGCCAATCTCCCTCGCTCGCGCTTCGGGCTCTGACAACGCCGCAGAGCATAGAGCCGCCCCGCGTACGCTTTCCGCGTGAAGACCCAGCCTCTTACTGCCGCGGAACAGGCCCGAATCGACGACGCTATGAGCGCGTTTGTGCAAATGGCCCGCGACGCTGGCTTTGAAGGCGACGAGGAGGACATTGAAACCCCCGAGCTTGCCGAGGAACTCCTCGGCCGCTGGGCCGCTGAAAGCCCCAAAGGCCGGCTGCCGACGGAGATCATCGCCACCATCGTCGGCGCTGCGCTTGGTGACTACCTCCGCCTTCACCTGCGTTTGACATGGGCCGTGGCCGTTCACAACGGCGAACGGGCAGTCGGACTTGCTTCAGAGGTCGATGGTGAAGCGGTGCTTTCGCCGTTTGATGCGGTAAGGCAGTGCATCGAGGCCGCCGCTGAAGGCGATGAGCCGGACGTCGGGCCCCTTTTTGACGACCTGCCCGCCGAATATCCGCACCTACTGCGAAAGGAGCAGTGAGTAGAGGGAGCACGGCGTTTGTCCGGTTCTAACCCTCGAAAACTCAACGGGTTATAGAAATAATCGCCAAATTTGACCCGAACACTTGATCTCTGTTTGGCACTTGCTAAGCTTATCGGGTCAGATGAACGCCCGGCGCGTCCCTGACCGGTTCGGTTTCCGCATGTGCTGAAGCCAGCCGCCCTCGCCGGTCCCCGGGTCGCCTGCGACCGGGTGGAGCCAGTACCCCGCGAGGCATCGAGCTTCTCGGACCTGCCACTCCACACCGCTCCCGCAGCCACGGCACGGCAAGTCTGAAAGGTTGGTTTGCTATGGCGTTTTCACGTCCCGCGCCCGTCCCCGCCGCCTCGAACGGTCAGAAGCCCAAGCCTCCCGTCGAAGTGAAGGCGGATCCGAAAAACGAAACCAAGTCTGGGGGGGTAGCTCCAGCGGTTGCTGCCAAGCCCGCGGTTGTTCCTGCTGCTGCACCCGCGGCTGGTGCGAAGCCGGGCACGCCCGCTGCTGCTCCTGCCAAGCCCGCCGCGCCTGCGATGCCTGCTCCCACCAAGGAGAAGCTCGCTGCGATGACGCAGGCTGTCAGCCAGATCGAGAAGACCTTCGGCAAGGGCTCGATCATGAAGCTCGACGAGAAGGCCTATCTCGCCATCCCCGGCATCAGCACCGGCACCCTCTCGCTCGACCTCGCGCTGGGCGGCAAGGGCATTCCCCGCGGCCGCATTGTCGAAGTCTTCGGCCCTGAGTCCAGCGGTAAGACCACGCTCGCGCTCACGTGCATCGCGCAGGCTCAGAAAGAAGGCGGCGTGTGCGCCTTCATCGACGCCGAGCACGCGCTCGACCCGTCGTGGGCGCGCCGCATCGGCGTCAATATCGACAACCTCCTCGTCAGCCAGCCCGATAGCGGCGAGCAGGCGCTTGAGATTTGCGAGCTGCTCGTCCGCTCCAACGCGCTCGATCTGATCGTCATCGACTCGGTCGCGGCCCTGATTCCCAAGGCCGAAATCGAAGGCGAGATGGGTGATAGCGTCGTCGGTCTGCAGGCTCGACTGATGAGCCAGGCGATGCGCAAGCTCACCGGCGTGATCGCCCGCACCAGCTGCACGGTTATCTTCATCAACCAGATCCGCGAGAAGATCGGCGTCATGTACGGCTCGCCCGAGACCACCCCCGGCGGCCGCGCGCTGAAGTTCTACGCCAGCGTTCGCATCGACGTCCGCCGCACCGGCGCGATCAAGGAGGGCGAGGTCACCGTCGGCAACCGCACTCGCGGGCGCGTCGTCAAGAACAAGGTCGCTCCCCCCTTCCGCGACGCCGAGTTCGACATCATGTTCGACGAAGGCATCAGCGCCACCGGCGACCTGCTCGACCTTGCGGTTGAGAGCAACGTCGTCGACAAGAGCGGCGCGTGGTACACCTACGGCGAGCTCAAGCTCGGCCAGGGTCGCGAGAACTCCAAGCGGTTCCTCAAGGAGAACGCGGAGCTCTTTGGAGAGATCCGCAAGAAGACCCTCGCCGCCCGCATGGCCAAGCCGCAGGAGGCGGGTAAGCCGCAGCCCGGTGAGGAAGACGAAGGCGAGGCGTAAACCAGACCTGATGATCGCAAGCTGCGATTGACCTATCCGCGCCCCGGTGACGACCGGGGTGCTTTCGTTTTTTGATCCCTCCCGCTCCCAGCGGGAGGGTGCCCGAGGCTCGGCGAGGGCGGGAGGGCAGTCTTTGTTCTGTCACCAAACAAAGAAGACCCTCCCGGCTCGCAAAGCCTCGCCACCCTCCCGCTGGGAGCGGGAGGGATCAAACACGCGCTCGCATCCCGTTACACACCCGTTACGAACCGATCGCCGGTATCTCTAGTCAAACGTCCAACACTGGAGAACCTATGACCCGCGCCAACCTCGTGATCCCCGCCACACTTCTCACGCTCGCTCTCGCCGGAACGGCCCTGGGCCAGACCGAAACCAAGGGCAAGATCGACGCCGTCACCGTCTACCGCGGCCAAGCCCTGGTCACGCGCGTGATCGATGTGGGAACGGGGGCAAACGGCGGTCTGCAGGAGATCGTCGTTACCGATCTGCCCACGGCGATCGAGGCTGAATCGCTCTACGCCGAGGCCGACGCCGGCGTCGAAGTGCGGTCGGTGCGGTATCGCCAGCGGGCCGTCGCACAGGATGTGCGCGAGGACGTCCGCAAGCTCGAGTCCGAGGTCCGCACGCTCGGCGACCAGCTCGAGACCGTTCGCGGCAAGATCAAGCAGATCGACTGGCAGCGGGCCTACCTCGACAAGGTCGAGAATTTCGTTAGCGGCACCGCCGTGGTCGAGAACAACAAGGGCGTGCTCAATGCCGACACGCTCACCAAGATGACCGATCACCTGGTCACTCAGCGCGGCAAGACGACCGACGACGCCCGCAAGCTCGTTCTTGAAGCCCGCGATCTGGAGGAGCAACTCAACCTCAAGCAGCGCGACCTCGCGCAGCTCAACGCTCGCGGCAACCGCACCGCGCGAGGCGACGATCTTCGTCAACGCGCCGCAAGGGGGCAAGCTCCGCGTCAGCTACATCGTCAGCAACGCCACATGGTCTCCCAGCTACAACCTGCGAGCACGGTGACGCCCAACGGAACCGTCTCGATCGAGTACCAGGCGTCGGTGCAGCAAGTCAGCGGCGAGGACTGGACCGACGTGAAGATGACCCTCAGCACCGCGACGCCGGCGCTGGTGGCCGCGGCTCCTTCGCTGCAGCCCATGACGCTCGCGCTCGCGGCCCCGGCCCAGAGCGAGATCAGCGAGAAGCTCAAGAGCCTCGGCTACAAGCAGGCGAAGGAAGAGGCCCAGCAGATGCGCGACGAGCTGAACCGCGCGCGTCAGAGCAACTCGGTCCTCGGCAACCAGGGGGGGCAGCAGGCCGCCATCGGCGGAGCCGGCATGCCCGCCGGCAACGCCGGCGCGTGGGACCGCAAAGACGCCGAGCGCCTCGCGGGGAATCTCCAATGGGCCGACAAGGCGATCAACGAGAACGCCTCGCGCGAGCAGTTGCTCGACTTCCTCTCCGCCGAGACGATCACCCGCGCTAAGGACACCGCCGGTTCCGCCCGCACGCCCGTCGCGACCGAGGGCGTGAGCGTCGCCTACACCCTCGCCAGCCGCACGAGTCTCCCTAGCCGCGACGACCAGCAGCTCATCCAGATCAATAAGTCCGACTGCCGCGCCGACTTCTACCGCGTCGCGACGCCGGTGCTCAGCTCGTTTGTCTACAACGAATCAGCCGTGACAAACACCGGCAGCCAGCTCCTGCTCGCCGGCCCGAGCGCCAGCTATGTCGACGGCGAGTTCGTCGGCCGCGGCGTGCTGCCGACCACGGCGGTAGGCCAGCCGTTCATCACGGGGTTCGGCAACGACTCGTCGCTCCGCACGTCGCGCGAGTTGGTCGATCGCACCGAACGCACCCAGGGCGGCAACCGCGTGGTCGAGTTCACCTACCGCCTCACAGTCGAGAACTTCGGCAAAGCCCCCGCCAAGGTGCGACTCATGGATCGCATCCCGGTGACCAAGGGGAACGACATCCGCGTCGAGTTGACCAAGCCGGGCACCCTCAGCAGCGACCCGGTCTACAACGCCGACCAGCGCCCCAAGGGCATCCTGCGCTGGGATGTCGAGGTCCCGGCCGGAACCTCGGCTGACAAGCCCTTTGCCGTCGAATATACCTTCCGGGTTGAGTACGACCGCCAGATGACCATCACCGAGGTGCCGGGCAAATAAAGGGCTTCCAAGTGCGAGCCGGCTCGTCTTGCCCCTCCGCTCCATCGCGCGTATCCTCCCCCCCACACCGCGGTTGTGGCGGAATTGGCAGACGCGCTAGATTCAGGTTCTAGTCCTCGCAAGAGGGTGGAGGTTCAAGTCCTCTCAGCCGCATTAAGCCCCGGGCATCGCCCGGGGCTTGTTTGTTTGGGGAAAGGGAAACCTCCGAACCGCGACCGTCAGGGAGCGGAATGACGCGTTGGCAGATGAATGGTCGTTGAGCGATCGGCGTCTCGGTCCGCTTCCTGACGGGCGCGGTTCGGATTGCGCCTCGACTCTGCATGTCGGCATCGGTAATCTCTGCGCGTGCCGCTGGTGATTGTCGGGATCGATGAAGCCGGGTACGGGCCGCTCCTCGGTCCGCTGACGGTCGCGCGCGCCGCGTTCCGTGTCCGCGACTGGCAGCCCAGCCAGCCCGCGCCGATCTGTGGAAGCTCCTCAAGCCCGCAGCATGCCGCAAGCCCAGCGACAAGCAGGGACGCATCCCCTTCGACGACAGCAAGAAGCTCAAACGGCCCAACGACACGGGGGAGCCGCTGATCCACCTGCTCCGCGGCGTGCTGGCGGTACTTGCACTTCAAGGGAGCCGGCCGACGACCGACCTTGAGTTCCTCCAGGCGGTCGGCGTGCTGGTCGAGCCGCAGCCGTGGTACGACGGCGACGCGATCCCACTCCCCGGCTTCGACAGCGAGTCGTGCGCCGCCGGCATCGGCATCGACGCCAACACGCTCGCCTCGGCGATGGCCGACGCTGGCATTGAAGTGCTGGACTTGCGCGTGATCGCCATCGGCGAGCGGACGTTCAACCACATCGTCAAACGCGACAAGAACAAGTCGTGCACGACGAGCATGGCGATTGGCGAGCACGTTCGTCACACGTGGGAGCAGTGGGGGCACGAAGAGGTCGAAGGAGGCCCGCGCGTGGTGTGCGACCGGCAGGGGGGGCGTGCCGACTACACCGCGCAGATTCACGACTGGCTGCCAGACGCGTCCGAGTCCTTCAAGAACGGCGCTGGTGCGTTGAGCATTTTGGAACAGACCGACTCACGCTCGCGCTACCGCTGCCACGCGCCGTGTTCGAAGACCGGCGTTAAACGTCAGGCGACGCTTTCCTTCGAGGTCGATAGTGAGAGCGCCCATCTGCCCATCGCCCTTGCGAGTATGGCGGCGAAACTGACGCGTGAACTGTTGATGGTTCGCTTCAACCGCTATTGGTGCGGGCGAGCCGCCGCGGCGGGGGTCGAGCTCAAGCCGACCGCGGGTTACTACCACGACGCTCGCCGCTGGCTCGATGACACGCGGCAGGTGGTGAGCAAGGAAGAGCGGCAGGTGCTGGTGCGGATCGCTTAATCCCTCCCGCTCCCAGCGGGAGGGTGGCGAGGCTTTGCGAGCCGGGAGGGTTGTTTTGTTTCGCGCTGAGCCAAAGGCTGCCCTCCCGCCCTCGCCGAGGGGTAGTCGCTTCGCGAACTACTTGACTTCCGGCTTTCGTCCGCTTCGCTCCCGAAAGCACGGCGGGCACCCTCCCGCTGGGAGCGGGAGGGATAAGAACTACCCTCTCCCGTGTCCTCCCGCTACCACCGCCAGACCATCCTCCCCGGCTTCGGCCCTGATGCCGAGGCCAAACTCGCCGCGTCGCATGTCATGATCGTCGGTCTCGGCGCGCTCGGCTGTCCGGCCGCCGACCTACTTGCTCGTGCCGGCGTCGGCACGATCTCGCTGGTCGACCGTGACCTGGTCGAACTCACCAACCTCCAGCGACAGACCCTTTACGCCGAGCGCGACGTCAACAGGCCCAAGGCCGAGGCCGCCGCGGCACGTCTTCGCGAGATCAACAAGTCGATCAAGGTCTACGCGATCGTCGAGGATTTCTCGCCGTCGAACGCCGAGGCGATGGTCGTCACCCACCCGCGTCCCGACGTCGTGCTTGACTGCACCGACAACTTCCAGACCCGCTACCTCATCAACGACGCGTGCGTGAAGCACGGCGTGCCGCTGGTCTACGGCGGCGCCGTCGGTACCGAGGGCGTGCAGTTCACTATTCGCCCCGGCCTCACAGCGTGCCTCCGCTGCCTGTTCCCTGATGCTCCCGCACCCGGCGCCGCACCCACGTGCGATACCGCCGGCATCTTCGCGCCGTCAGCGCGATCATCGGCAGCACGCAAGCGGCCGACGCGATCAAACTGCTCGTCGCCCCGCAGACGCTCAGCAACTCGCTCCTGCGATTTGACCTCTGGGCCAACAAGCGGTCGCGCATGGACCTCACCGAGGCTCGCGATCCGGTCTGTCCGTGCTGCCAGAAAAAACTGTTCGATTACATTTCGATGGAGATCGAACCGTCTATCCTCTGCGGCCGTAACGCAGTTCAACTTCCCCCTTCCGCCTCGCGGCCCATCGATCTCTCAGCCATCGCCGCTCGACTCGCCTCTCACGGAACGTTCCAGATGAACGGCCCAGCCACACTCACCGGCACACTCAGCGACGGCACCCCCCTCACGCTCTTTCGCGACGGCCGCGCGATCGTCGGCAACACCACCGACTTCGCGACCGCCCGCTCGATCTACGCCCGCTACGTCGGCACCTGACCCTTGCTCTCATTTGGCCCTTTGGCCATTTGCAATTTTGCTCTTTCAGGAACCCCTGCCATGTCGAACGTCATCGGCCCCATTATCGCCGGTCCCACCGTCGTCACCCGCATGTTCGGCGAGTCGATGCTCAAGGACGTCCCGGCCGACAAGGCCGCTCGGTTTGCGACGCCTGGCGGCGTCAAAGTCGTCAGCAACCACCCGGTCTTTGTCTTCGGCCACCTCTCGCTCTACAACCGGCGCGTGATGGCGATGTGCGGCCAGCCCGAGGGCGTCACCGCCGTGCCCGACCACTGGACCGACCTGTTCAAGGCGGGCACTGAGTGCAAGGACGACGTGGACGGGAAGCTCTATCCCTCGTTCGCCGAGGTGACCAAGAAGTTCTTCGAGGGGTTCGACGCCGCCGTCGCCGCAGTGAAGGCCGCCGACGACAAGGTACTGCAGGAGCCCAACCCCACCGAGGGCCGCTCGCGCGAGCTCTTCCCGCTCAAGGCCCACGCCATCGGTTTCACGTTCGGCCCTCACCCGATGAGCCACTTCGGCCAAGTCAGCGCCTGGCGGCGCATGATGGGGCTTGGGAGTGCGATGTGAGAAGGAGGGATGAGGGGATAGGGAATAGGGATTAGAAAACAAGAAGGCCCCGGCAGCGTGCCGGGGCCTTTTCTATTTCCTATTCCCTCATCCCCATTCCCTTCGGCTTACTTCTTCGCCATTACGCGCTTGCCGTTGCTCGCGCCCTTCGCCGGCGTCTTGTGCGTTCCGTTCGACGAAGGCTCACTTGCTTTTGGGTCGCTGCCCTCGCCGCCGCTGGCGAAGTGCTGCTGCTGCACGGGGACGCAGACCTTCAGCACGTCGATGAGCACCTGGGCAGGCGAAGCCTGCGCGTTCACCTCGGCGATGAGTTCCTTGGGATAGAACCCCAGCACCGGGTGGGTCTCCTTCTTGTAGACCTCCCAGCGCTTGCGGATGACCTCGTCGCGCGCGTCATCCATGCGGTTCTCTTTGATCGCCCGCTTGCGCAGACGCTCGATCATTTTCTCCTCGTCGGGGCAGACCAGGTGGATGATCTTGAGCACCTTGATGTGCTTCTCCAGGATCTTCGCCTGGTTCACGTTCCGCGGGATGCCGTCGAGCACCAGCAGATCGACGTTGGGCTTGTAGATGCTCATCACCGTCCGGGCGTACATGTGCTGCGACCACATCGCCACCGTCGGCTCGTCGGGTACCAGCAAGCCCTTGCTGCTGAACTTGATGAAGGTCTTGCCCAGCTCGCTCGCCGTGTCCACGTTGCGGAACACGTCGCCGCACGAAAGGTGATAGAACCCCGGCACGTGGCCGAGGATCTTCCCCTGCGTTCCCTTGCCCGAGCCGGGCGGGCCGAACAGCAGGATCGTGCGGTAGCGTGAGTGGGTCATGTCGTCTCCAGTCTTCATGCTCATCACGAACGGCCTCGCGTAAAGAACAGGTCAAAGGCCGGCGGCGACGATAGGCCGCGCGACCCGCTCTCTGGCACAAGTCGGCCGGTGTACACGCTTGCACGCGGGCGAAACCGCCCATCCGCGGGTGGCGGTCCATCTATGCCGGTTATGACACCTGCAACGGCTTGCGTCACTTGCCCGCTGCGATCCGCTCGGCCTTCGAGCGGTCTCGGTCGTTCAGTCCCCGGACCGAACGATCCAGACGCTGCAGCGCATCCACCTCGAGCAGCCGCTTGGCGGCCGCCTGGGCGTCGTCTGTTCGTCCGAGCGCGATGAGCACTTCCATGCGCCGCTGCACATGGAAGGGGTTGTACGGATCCAGCAACTCCGCCTGCTCGAGCGCCGGCAGTGCAAGTTCCTGCCAGGCCCGCGCCGACGGCGCCTGCCCTTTCTCCGCCGCCGCCAGGCAGACCGTCGCCACCCACGCTGCGCGCGTCGACTCAAGGCCTTTGACCGCCCCCCCCCCCCTTGTGCCGTCTTCAGCCGCTCAAACGCAGCCGCGGCCGCTTGTCCGGAGATTTCCCCGGCCGCCAACGCGCGATCCAGCCCTTCATCCGGCACGCCCAGCCCGTACTCAACCGACCGCACGCCCCACGCAATGCTCTGGGCGGCCGCGCCCATCGATCCGTACGCCTGAGATACCTGCATCGTCATGTGGCTCGCGTTGCGTGCCGACGGCCATGTCGTCGGGAGTTGCGCCGCCGCGTCGCGCATCAACGCCGGCTCGATCTGCTGCAGCTTTCGCGCAAGCTCCGGCGCATCGGGCGACTTGTCACGCACCGCCGCCTCGAGCGTCTCACGCGTGGTTCGCACCGGCTCGAGCACCGTGTACGCCGCCTTGAGCTTCACCTCGCCGCGCCGCATAGCCGACGTGGTGCCCAGTAGAACAAAAACCGCCGCTAGACATCCGATGACGCCCAAGAGCCGCGGAGCGAGCGCTGCGCCGCTGCGAGCCGACTGAACCGCTCCAGCACGTTCTGCCCCCGTGTCACGCTCAGCTCCTGACGCGGCCAGCCCTACCAGCGCCAGCAGCAAGCCGCACGACTGCACCACCGCGCCCGTCAGTTCGATCTGTGTGTGCGCCAGCATCACCACCGCGCCCGCCGCCAGCGCAACGACCCACCCGCTCCACAGCCGCGCCACAGCCAGTGCCCCGCAGCTCAGCACGCACCATACCACCAGCCCGCCGATGCGTACGCCCAGGGCCTCCTCCGGCAGCAGTAATGCGACCTGCATCGGGATCGAGACGAACGCCGACGCCGCCGCGATCAGGCACGCCGTCCGCATCAACGTCCGCGTCTGGATCGGATCGCCGAGCTCAGTGGGATCGTCACTCGCGTCTGCGATCGCCGCGGGGCCGATGCGCGTGCTCTTGCACACCAGCCACACCACCCACGCCACCGCGCCGATCCCCAGGCACGCCATCCAGTCCCACAGCAATGAGTGAGGGCTCGTCACATCTTCCGGGCTCAGCGCCGGCTTCGCAAGCGAATAGGCCGCCTGAAACCCGTCTGGCCCCACGCCGTGCATCGGGTGAGCGCCGAAGATTCGCCAGGCTCCTTGCATGTAGAACCAGCGGAACAAGATCGACAGCTCGCCGATCTTCTCGCCCACAGCGCCGCGAGCCACCACCGCCAGCAGCGGAGCGACGATCGCCAGCGGCCCGATCATCCACGCCACGCGACGGAACTTCTCTCCGCGTTCGCTCCGCAGCCACAGCAAAACACCCGCGACCGCCAGCCCAAGTATCGCCGCGGCGTACCCGCCCTTCGCCCCCGCCATCACCAGCGCTGTGCCGGAAAGCACCAGCCCGCCACCGGTGATCAGTACCGGCCACTTGCCCGCAGATTCATCCCCATCTTCCACGGCCTCGCGTCGCGCCCGCACTGCGCCGACGAGTAACGCAGCAAACGCCGCTACGCCCATCGCCGCGAAGCTCGCGTATACGTTGGCGAAGCCGAACCACCCCGTCGCCTCGCTCTGCACCACCCGCCGCTCAAACGACTTGGCCATCGACGACTCGGGCGACCAGCCGTTCTCGGCGAAGATGCGAGCCTTGTTCTTCTGAAAGTCCGCGACAACCGTCGGATGCTGCACGAAGCACTCGTACAACCCCCGCGCTGCCAGCAGCCCGATCAAACCCGCGATCACTGCGAACCCGAGCACACGCACACGTCGGTCGCGCCCGCGAACCACAGCCCAAGCGCCGCCGCGACGCCGCCCGTCCACGCGCCCACGGACATCGCGGTCCGCGGGTCAAAATTCTTCTGCGGCGCCCACCACAGGCACGCCCACGCGCCGATTGCCGTCAGCCCGACAGAAAGCAGCGCGCCCGCTCCGCGGCGTTGCGAAGCGCCGATCAGCACCGCGGCACCGATGATCGTCACCAGGTCCGCGATCAGGCTCGCCGTCGGCGTCATGCCCGCGACGATCACCTCGCGGTTCACCGGGTCGCCGTCCCAATACGGCAGCGGCGCCAGCAGCGTCTGCACCCGAACCAGCAGCGGGATCAGCGCCAGCGCCAGGCCGACGATCCGCGCCCAGGCCCACCGGTCCAGGTTCGCGTGTTCCTCCGAGCTCATGCTCCCTCCCGCGCCGCGGCACTCGCCCGATATTCCCACACCCCAAGCAGCGTCAACGCCGCGACGGTCTGTCCGAACACCACCAGCGCCTGCCACGGCGCGAGGCTCGGCAGGATCGCACCACCGCCGCCAGTGATCGCCGTCAACCCGCAGATCACGATGACGGTGTCGCGCTTGGTGAGCCCTTTGCCCTCCTTACTCAACCCGCCAAAGTGCAACCGGTGCGACAGGTGCTGCAGGTCGCCGACGAACGGGCTCTTGCCCTGCTTCAGCCGCAGGAACGTCACGCTGAGCATGTCATACAGCGGCACCGCCAGTACCACAAACGGCGTGAGCACCGCGTGCCATCTTCCCGTGTCACTCACCGCATCGGCCGGCCCCTCGGCGACGCCGATCCGCGCATAGGTGATGCGGATCGCCATTGTCGCCAGCACGAATCCGACGATCAGTGAGCCGCCGTCGCCAAGGAAGATCGTCGCCGGCTTCCGCCAGGGAAAGTTGAGCACCAGGAATCCGAGGCACGCGCCCACCAGCAGCGCCAGCACGCCCGCGACGAACCACTGCCGGTGCACGAGCGCGCCCGTCATAAAGCACGCAGCCGCGATCGCACCCACCCCGCCGCACAGGCCGTCCATATTGTCGATGAAGTTCATCGCGTTGGTCACCGCGACGATCCAGACCACCGTCAGCAGCACGCTCAGCCACTTGCCGCCCACGTGCGCATCGAGCAGCGTCAGCACTCGCGTATCGGTCAGGAGCACAAACGCGGCCGCGCACCCCGCCATCACCAGCAGCTTCGGCATCGCCCCCAGCGGCTTGCGGTCATCGATCAGCCCCATCACGTGCAGCACGCCCAGGCAGATCAGCAGCCAGCCGTACGCGCCCGCCTGATCCGCGACGCGGTCAAGGTGCTCTGCCAACGCCGGCACCCAGGCTACAAGTTGCTTGTCGAGGCCGGTCCGCATGCCCACCAGGAACACCACCAGCGGCAGCGTCACCGCCGCGAACACCGCGACGCCTCCGGTATTGGGCACTCTGCGGGTCGCCGCCTTTACCTGCCCCGTCACCCCCGCACCATCCAGCGCCGCCAACCGATGCCCCATCGACCGCGCGTACACCGTCAGCGGCAACGCCAGCACGAACGCGAGCACGACAAGAAGGAGGATCGGGACGACCACGGCGGTAGGTTAGCAAGAACCGCGCAACGAGGCCCTGGCGCAAGCCAGGGCTGCATTGCGTATGTCGATCTAGCCCAGGCTTGCGCCAGGGCCTCGTACGAACTCATTTCGCCGCCGCCGCGAGCTTCGTCGGCGGTTCCGCGAAGAACTCCAGCTCGGGATTCCGCGAGATGAAGTGCTTGAGAGCCCACTCGTCGGCGAAGAGCACCAGCGGGTTGTCGTCACGGTCGGTCGCGTGCGCGGCTTCTGACGGCAGTTCCGGCAGCCATCCCGGCTCGGACCCCGCCTTCTTCCGCCACCACCGCGCGATCGTCCAGCGGCACGGCTCAAGCCGCGTCTCCGCTCCGTATTCAGACTGCATGCGGTACTGGAACACTTCAAACTGCAGCACACCGACGGCCGCGAGCAGCACCGTTTCGGCTCCGACGTGCCGACCTGCAGCAATTGCACCACACCCTCCTGCAGCAACTGCTCGATGCCCAGCTTGTACTTCTTTGAGTTGCCCGGCTGCGGGTTGTACACGTACTGGAACACCTCGGCGCAAACCGCGGGATCTCGTCGAACACCACCGTGCGGTCGTCGCTCAGCGTGTCGCCGATGCGCAGGCCGTCGTGCCCGACGATGCCCACGACGTCCCCTGCCTTGCCGTCATCCACCGTCTCGCGCGACTGGCCGAAGAGCTTCTGCGCGTTCGACAGGCGGATTTTCTTTCCGGTCTGCACGTGGTTGGTCGTCATCTCGCGTGTGAAAGAGCCCGACACGATCCGGATGAACGCGATGCGGTCGCGGTGGCGCGGATCCATGTTCGCCTGGATCTTGAAGACGAACCCGCTGAAGTTCGGATCCGTCGGCTCGACGAGCCGTTCAGTCCCATCGGGCGATTTCGCGATCCGCGGCCCGGGCGCAGCCGAATGCGCAAGGAACCCGTCGAGCATCAACTGCACGCCGAAGTTGTTCATCGCGCTGCCGAAGTAGACGGGCGTGACCTTGCCTTCGAGCACGCGGCGCTCGTCGAACGCCTCGCCCGCACCCGCGAGCATCTCGATCTCGTCGCGGCTCTGGCGGTAGACGGCCTCGTCCATCTTCTCCGCCAGCGTCGGGTCGTCGATTCCTTTCATCTCCACGGGGGCCACGTACGCGCCGCCGGCGGTTCGCTCGAACAGGTGCGCCTGGTGCGTCAGCCGGTCGTATACGCCCCTGAAGCTGGGCCCGTTTCCGAGCGGCCAGTTGACCGGGAACGCGCCGATGCCGAGCACCTTCTCGAGCTCGTCGAGCAGGTCGATCGGATCGCGCGTCGGCCGGTCGCACTTGTTCATGAACGTGAAGATCGGCACGCCGCGCCGGCGGCAGACCTCAAAGAGCTTCCGCGTCTGCGGCTCTACGCCCTTGCCGGCGTCGATCACCATCACCGCCGAGTCGACGGCCGTGAGCACGCGGTAGGTGTCTTCGGAGAAGTCCTTGTGGCCCGGCGTGTCGAGCAGGTTCACGCGGTAGCCGCTGTAGTCAAACTGCAGCACCGTGCTGCTGATCGAGATGCCGCGCTGCTTCTCGAGTTCCATCCAGTCGCTGGTGGTCGCCCGCTGGTCCTTGCGCACGGTGACCGAGCCGGCGAGGCCGAGGGCGCCGCCGTACAGCAACAGCTTCTCGGTGAGCGTGGTCTTGCCGGCGTCGGGGTGAGAGATGATCGCGAACGTGCGACGGGGAAAGTTGGAGGGGTCGGTGGACATGGGAGGCTCTTGGAGGGCCGGAGGCCCGGAGATTGCGGAAATCGGATTGCGGATTTGGAAGACAAGGGCAGCGCAACAGGGGGAGGCGGGCGTCTCGCCCGCCCGACTAGACGCTACTCACCCCGCACACCTGAACGCCGGGAAGCGGTCGCACCTTTTCCACGGGTAGAACTCGATGGGGCCGGCCCCTCTGGGCCGCCGGCTTTCTTCCGCTCCTCATACCGAAGCTGTCCGCAGGCTGCGGCGATGTCTCGCCCGCGCGAGGCACGGATGTGCGAGTTGACGCCCTTGGCCCGCAGAACCTGCTGGAAGTCGTGAACCGTCTGCGTCTCGGGCCGCCCGAACGGCATCCCCGCCACCTCGTTGTAGCGGATGATGTTCACGTTCGCACGCAGGGTCTTGGCGAGGCGGGCAAGCTCGTGCGCGTGCTCGTTCTTGTCGTTGACGCCGCGGAGCAGTGTGTATTCCAGCGTGATCTCGCGCCCGTCTTCTCGAACCACTTCTGGCATGAGCCAAGGAGCTGCTCGATGGTGCTGTACTGGGCCCAGGGGATCAGCTCGCGGCGGATTTCGTCGGTCGGCGCGTGGAGCGAGAGCGCCAGCGTCACCGGCACGTCGCACTCCGCAGCGAGCTTCTCGATCGCCTTTGGCAGACCGACGGTGGAGATCGTCACCTTCCGCGCGCTGATCGCGTGCCCCCACAGCGACGTGATTGCCTTCACCGCGTGCATCACCGGGCCGAAGTTTGAGAGCGGCTCGCCCATCCCCATGAAGACCACGTTGGTGATCCTGGGGAACTCATGCACCAGTGTCTTGTCGCCGAAGCCCCCTTTGGTGGCGCTCCGCTCGGGAGGCTGCGCATCGGTCATCGGGTGCGACCGCAGCATCTCGCGCAGCCACCAGATCTGCTCGACGATCCGCCCGCCGGTCAGGTTGCTCTCAAGCCCGCCCACGCCCGACGCACAGAACTTGCACCCGACCGGGCACCCCACCTGCGACGAGATGCACGCTGTCCGCCGATCCTCCGACGGAATCATCACGCACTCAGTCGTCTTGCGCTCATCCGCATTCCCCGCCACCGTCAATGAGAGCGTCTTGCCCTCCCCTTGCGACTCGCGACTCGCGACCTGCGACTCCGGCTCATTCCAAGCAATCAGCAGCTTCGTCGTCCCGTCCGTCGCGTCCTGCCGTCGCACCACGTCGCCGGTCAGGAACCGCATCCCCTCCGCCAGCGTCTTACGGTCGAGCGCCGACAGGTTCGTCATCTTCGCCGGGTCGATCACGCCCTTCTGATACACCCATTCGAAGATCTGCTTCACTCTGAACGCCGGCATCCGCTTCGACTCGCACCAAGCCGCGAACGTCTCCGGCGTGAAGTCGAAGAAGTGGGGGAGAGAAGGAGCGGGAGAACTCGGGTTGGTTGCGCGCTGGTCAATTCCCACTATTCTAGGAATGCCGTGAGCGACACTCCCCTCCCGACGCCTGCCTCGCCTGCGCCAAGCGGAGAGCCCACGCGGCACGGCGGCGGCTCGATACTCCTCAAGTGGGTGACCGGCTTCAGCCTGCTTGGATCGCTGCTCGTCGGCCTCACCTTTGTGGTCTGTTTCCGCTACGACCAGCGCACGGTTGTCAACGGCGACGGCACGATCTCCTGGCACGAAGAAGGGATCCACCGGGGCGGCTGGTTCGTCTCTGACGTGACGCCCGACCGTCCGTTGACCGTCGAGGCGCGGCCGATCATCGAGTGGGTCGGCTTTGGCGACCGCGCAAGCGTGCTGTGGCGGACGGGGGTCGGCGGTCGCGCACGCCAGATCACCAGCGGAAACCCGCTCGTGCTGATGCCGGTCATTCTCCTCCTGATCACCACGGGCCTTTGGGTCCGTCAGTTCTTCCTCACCTGGCGGAAGCGAAAGCGAACCGACATCTGCCGTCAGTGTGGGTACCTCAAGGCTGGCCTTGATCAGCCCACTTGCCCAGAGTGTGGCGCATCATGGTCCGCACTAAAGATCGGGCCGTCATCACCCAGCCCACGAGCCACGCGCAGGCCCGGCGAAGATACGGTCCTTGCCTTGGCCTGCGCCTTATTCGGTCTGTTCCTTTTCGGCGCCGCCTGCGAGCTTTCTCACCCTCTCTGGATCGACTGGCTCATTCTCTGGCCCGTTCTCGTCGTTCTCTGCGTGCCGTTGTTCGCAGTCGCGGCCTTGGCGCGTCCGAAGACGCTCACGCTCCTCACGCTCGCCGGTGCCGCCGCGTGGCTGCTCCTGGATCACGCAAACGCGTACGCCTTCCTGCTCGTTCACTGGGTTCGCAGCCCTGGCGTTCCGGGCTCAAGAGGGCTAGAACCTGAGACCATCAAGGCTCTCTATCGCTACGTCGGGGGTGGGGTTCTCCTGCTCGTCTCGGCGCTCACCGCCTATGGCGGCGGCAGCCCATCGCGCAGTTGAACGCGAGAATCGCACGAGCAGCTGATACCTTCCGACATGATTCAGGCCGCGCTCGTATCGATCGTCATGGCCGCCGCCGGGCATCCGCAGGCTGCGCAACCCGTGCCAACCCCCGTTGCGCCTGCGCACGCAGTCGCCGCTGCGAAGGAAACCCCGTGGCTCGAACGCGCCCTGTGCGAGCGACTTACCGACGAATACGGCGCCCTGCTCACCGAGCTCAAATGGAGCGACGAAGACCGCACCTGGTTTACCACCCGCGTCATCCCCGCGTACTGCAACAACTACAAAGCCGTGCCGCTGAGCGATGAGGCGCTCAAGCGGGTCGCCGCCTATCGGGAGAAAGCGGAAGCGAGCGGCGGCGACGCCCTGACGCGTGACGGCCTGCGCCTCGCGTACGAAGCGCTGCAGACCGCGATCAGGGAGGCGGACGTTCGTCAGCAGCGACTCACCATCTATCACGAGCGTGCCGCGGGCCTTCAGTCGCCGTTGCTCAAGCCGGGCCTGGTCCGGCTGAGCGTCTGTCTGCATCAGACGTGGTCCGATCCTGAGACCCCAAAGTCGGCGGGCGCCGACGTTATCGCTCAGGCGCTCGCCACGGCCGCAGCCGAGCCGGGCCTTCAAGGTGAGAACGTGCGTCTGATCGCTGCGGTCCTCGATTCGCTCGACCTCGGAAACTGCGAGAGTGCGCTCATTCTCAACGCGTCGAGAATCTACGCTGAGCGCCCCGATGCCGATAAGTGGCTCGCGGCCTACTTCACCGGCGTCGCGAACATCGTCGCGGCCTGGGAGATCCGCGGCGGCGGGTTCATCAGCGAGGTGACTGAGAAGGAGTATCAGGGTTTTCAGGAACAACTGATCTGGGCGATCCGTTCGCTCAAGTACGCGCACGAGCTCAAGCCGCAGTGGCCAGAGGCTGCCGCGCAGATGGTCTCGGTCGCCATGTGCTCCAACAACGTCACGCACGGCACGCCGCTGGAGTGGTATGAGCGCGCGGCGAAAGCCGACCCCGATCCGATCTCCGCCGCCAAGCATCTCGCCTGGGCCGCGACTCCGCGTTGGAAAGGCGAGCCCAAGTGGAGTTGGCGACTGATGAAGGACGCCGCGGCCGGAAACTACTGCGGTGCGTTCCCCGAGGTCGCGATCACCGCTTTCCTTTACGCCGGTGACGATCGCACTGAGAATCTGGAGCACGTCCTTGCGGCCCCAGCTACCTACGACCTGCTGACTGGAGCGATGCGCAGCTACCTCGCCGCGCCAAACCCCGGCATGTCACCCGACCTGGCGCGCGAGTGGCTTCTCCTCCTGGCCTACCACGCGGGCAAACCTGCCGACGCCACGGCGGTGCTCGCGATGCCCGGCTTCACGCCTCGTCCCACGTTCACCGTGGCCGATGCCCACACCTCGTCGATCCAGTGGTGGGCCGCCGTCGCGCAGTCGGCGGAGCAGAAAGAGATTGCCGCTGCTGAAGCGAATCTCCGGAACGGGCGCTCCTCCAAGGCTCTCAAGACGCTGACCGACATCGCTCCCAAAATCGAAGCCGGCGATACCGCGATCCTCATTGCTTCGCGTGCCGCGCTTTGCAAAAGCCTTGAGCAGGCCGTCAAGCCGGAGGCCGCGAACCTCGCGGCGGTTGAGCAGGTGCTGCCGCCGCTCGCCGGCCAGAGCGCGCTGCGTGCGTGGCTGATGCGCGGCGGTGAAAACCTGACAATCGAACGCAACGGCGACCGCGATGCGCTCGTCTTTGGGCCGCTCAAGTACGCGATGGACCCGGCGCGGTGCTATCTCCCGTCGCCTCTCAAGCAGTTCCCGGCGGGGTACGAGATTTCGTTCGATCTCACGATCAAGCCCGGCGATGAGGATGTCGCCAACACACTGAAGATCTATTTCAACAACCAAGGCGCCGATGACTACGAAGGCGACGATCGCAGTTCTTCAAGCCCGTACATCATCATCTCCGCTCGGGATGCAAGCTTCTCAAACGGTTTCTCGGAGCGTCCGCCGCGGAAGTGGACGCCTGCGGAAATGTCCAAGTTGGTGCTCAAGCGGTCGATTCGTTTGGTGACCAGCGGCCTGGTCGCCGAGCTCTACAGCGACGGCGAACTGGTCGACTGGAGTGCCGGCCCGGTTGATCGCGAGCAGCCGATTGAGCGTTGGCTCAGCATCTCGGGCAGGTCGTCAGTCGGCGGCGAAGTGCGGATCGAGAACCTCTCGATCAAGGCGATCAAGGAGCCGCTCCAGCCGCGTGCGCGGCGCGAGCGATACACGCCCAAGAAGCCGTCGAAGAATCGCTAAGCCCGCCCATTCACCGTGAGCGCGACCGCTCCGTAGGCGCTCTCGGTGATCTGGTAGTTGCCGACGCGGATCCGCCGCCCCTCCGGGTCGATCCCCTTCTCGCGCATCAGCCGCTTGAGCGCGGCAGGCAGCCCGAACTCCACGTCCTCGCTCACTACGTCGCGCTGCTCGATCCCCTGCTTCGCCGGGTCGTTTGACGGATACCGCGACAGCAGCGTGCGGCACAGATCCGCGACCAGGTCCTCCGGCGCTCGCTCCCGCCGTCACCATCACTGTCGCGTCGCGTCCGGCTCCCGGCAGATCCTTGAACCACGCATCCTGCAGCTCGCTCGCGTCGTCGAGCAGGTACGCTCTGGTCCCCACGTTCTGCGAGATCTCCGTGAGCCGCACGCTGTTGCTGCTGTTGCGGCTTCCGACGACGAGCACCGCGTCGCATTCGGGCGCGATCTGCCGCACCGCCGCTTGCCGGTTGGTCGTCGCGTAGCAGATGTCACTCCCCGGCGGCTCTTTGATCATCGGGAATGCCTTCTTCAACGCATCGATGATCACTCCCGCATCGTCCGTGCTCAGCGTCGTCTGCGTGAGGTACACCAGCTTCGCCGGATCCTTGATCGAGAGGTTCGCGATGTCGGCAGGGCTTTCGACAACCTGCGTCACATCGGGCGCCTCGCCCATCGTTCCGATGACCTCCTGGTGGTTCCGATGACCCACCAGCAGGATCTGGTACCCCTGGCGGGCGTACCGCACCGCCTCGCTGTGCACCTTGGTCACAAGCGGACATGTCGCGTCCACGGCGATCAGCCCGCGAGCCTCGGCCAGCTTCCGCATCGCCGGCGACACCCCGTGTGCCGAGAAGACCACAATGGACCCGTGCGGCACCTCTTCAAGGCTGTCGACAAACACCGCCCCGCGATCGACAAACCGCTCCACCACGTGCCGGTTGTGCACGATCTCGTGGTACACGTACACCGTGACGTCCGGCCGGGTATCCAGCAGGATCCCCACCACGTCCACCGCCATGTGCACGCCCGCACAAAACCCACGCGGATTCGCAAGGATCAATTTCACGTGAGGATCGTAGTGCTCCCTTTGTTCAGACTCACCATTTGCACTCGGAACACCGCACTCGGCACTTTCCTTTTCTACCCTTGCCGGTGCCCGCCTCCAGGACCATCCAAGCCATGACCGCACTCACCACTGTCGCCATTCTCGCCGCCGCCGCGTTCCTCACCCAGCCGGGCCTGAAGGACGACAAGCCCGCGCAGCCGCCCGCGATTCCTTCCCCTGCCGCCCCCGCCGCGCAGCCCGACCAGCCTAAGACCGACGACCCCGCTTCCACCGTCCGCTTCGGTCTCAAGAAGGCGCCCGCCAAGGCTCCCGGCACCATCCGCATTACCACGTTCAACATCGAGAACATGTTCGATGACAAGGACGACCCGAAGCTCTCGGGGAACTTCGAAGACAAGAACTCAACCAAGCCCGCCGACCAGCTCAAGGCCGCGGCCGATGCCATCATCGCCCTCGATGCCGACATCGTCTGCCTCGAGGAAGTTGAGTCCGAAGAGGCCGTCAAGTGGTTCCGCGATAACTGGCTCAAGGGCGCCGGCTACGACCACATCGCTTCCCTCGACGCCGGTGACCCCCGTGGCATCGAACAGGCGGTCATTTCCCGCTTCCCCATTAAGAACGCGCGCAACTACGTGCACCAGAAGCTCGGCGGCCGCCAGCCCGACAAGTGGGGGAAAGACAACAACCCCGAGGCCGGCTCGCCCTTCGAGTTCAAGCGCTCGCCGCTCCAGGTCACGATCACCGTCCCTAACACCTCCGTTGCCGACCTGCTCAAGAAGGCCGGCAAGACCGAAGCACGCGCCGAGGCATATGAGTTGACGCTCTTTGTCGTCCATCTCAAGAGCGGCGGGCGTGACTACGACGCACAGCGCGAAGCCGAGGCCGGCGGCACCATCAAGCTCGTCGAGGCGGTGACCAAAGAGAACCCCAAAGCCAACGTGCTCGTGCTCGGCGACTGCAACGCGACGCTCAACCAGCAGTCGCTGGTCAAGTTCGCCTCTGCCGGAATGCCGAGCATCTGGAACGACCGCAACCCGCGCGACACCGTGACGATGACCCACACGACCGCGCGCTGCATCGACCACATCTTCTACAACGCCAACATCAAGCCCGAGCTCAAGCTCGACTCGCGATTCGTACTCGGCATGCCCGCCATCCCGGCCAACGCCGACTACCGCGTCACCCCCAAGCCCAAGGGCTACGCCTCTGACCACTATCCCGTGTCGATTGATCTCACCCCGGTCGAGGCCAACTGAGTAGGTGGTCGCAGTTCACGAAACCGTCGCCGTGTGGGCAACCTGTCGACAAGTTGCCCACATCGCCAAACCCGGGCTGCCCCGCAAAACCCCTCGATCGGTAAACGCAATCTAGGCAATTCTTACAGCCAAAACCACCCCTATCCCTGTGTGAAGGCTTGGTTTAGACCCATCTGAAAGCGGATTTCAAGCGGTTTGTGAGCTACCCTTACTCCTGTCGCAGCGGCAGCCATTTCTCGCCGCACTTGTAGTAATCTGTCGTTGTTTTTGGAGGTGCCCATGGGCCGTCTCACGGTACTCAAGCGCAGCGGTTTCACCCTCATCGAGCTCCTGGTGGTCATCGCCATCATCTCGCTGCTGGTCAGCATCCTGCTTCCCGCCCTCGCCGGCGCGCGCAACGAGGCCCGCAAGATCGCCGACCTGGTCAAGCAGAAGAACCTGGTGACCGGCGTCGTCAGCTACGGCACCGACATGAAGGACTGGATCATCGGTTCGCCGGCTGCGTCGGGCTACGACGCGTGCAGCGCCGCCGCTCCCTCGCAAAACCTCGGCTACGTCAAGTCGTACGCGCCGCGCTTCAACGGCATCGCCGTGCAGACTTACGACTGGATGGGCCCCATGGCCGAGGCCATGGGCCTGAGCGGCCCCAACCCCACTGGCGACACCAGCCAGCAGGCGCGCGGCGACCGTTTCAACTGGCTGCGCACGCTCCCCCAGTTCCTCGACCCGCAGAACAACATCACCGCGACGGTCTACAGCACCGGCGGCGCCTCCGGCGTCTCCGACGGGCGCATGATCTCGTACAACATGTCGACCCAGTTCACCAGCACCACCGACTCGAGCGACATCGGCACCGATCCGCGCCCCGAGACCGATCGCGGCGGCTTCAAGCCGCAGATCAGCCGCGTCGGGTCGCGCAAGGTTGCGTTCTTCAGCGCCCACCGCTACGCCTCGCCGACGCAGGCGCCCGACTTTGACCTCGCGCTCAATGCCGCGTACGGCGGTGCGTTCCAGGACGTCGGCGCATGGCAGAACCAGAGCAAGGGCATGAACCGCGAGTGCGCCCCCGGCGAGCCGCTCCGCACCGCCCACGTCTCCAACCCGTCGCAGTTCAAGGATGCCCGCGTTTACGCCTTCCGCTACGGCGCCAAGAAGAGCCCCACCGACCCCAGCACCAAGTCGGTCGTCGGAAACGTCGTCTTCTTCGACGGTTCGGGCGCCTCGATGAGCGACGAAGAAGCGATCGATCCCGATTTCTGGTTCCCCACCGGCACGCGCATCCGCAGCACGTCCGCCTTCTGGGCGACCGCCCGCACCAAGTGGGCGCAGCGCTACGCCAACGCCAACACCAACACGCCGTACATCGTCCCCTAAGACGCGACCTACCCACGCACGCAGAGAGACGATCATGGCCAGCCACGGACAGGGTTCGCTGCTCGAAGGGATCGGACACGGCTCGGGTGGGTCGGGCGGAGCGCAGAAGAGCGCGGCTGGCCCGACGCCCAAGGACCCTCAGCGCGTCAAGGCGATCGTCGCGGGCGTCGCGGCGGTCGTCGGTATTGCGCTCATGTGCTTCCTTGCGCTGTCCAGCTTCCTCAAGGCGGATGCGGGCTCGGTCTCGGCCACGCGCGTGGTGATCGACGCGGAGACGGGCGAGCTCTTTGAGAGCTACAAGGTCATCCAGGGCGACGCGTTCCCCTACGTCAACACCAAGACCGGCAAACGCTCGCTTTACCCGGCCGAGCCGTGCTTCTGGACCAAGGACGGCAAGGCCAAGCTCGAGCCGACCTATGTGCTGCTCAACGCCCACAAGTACCCCGAGGGCGACAAGCGGCACAACGAGCCGACCCTTTGCCCCGATTGCGGGCACGTGGTGACGCCGCACAACAAGATGCCGCCGAGCAACTTGTTCCCGCAGAAGTGAGCCGCGCGAGGCCGCAGATCAACGCAGATTGACGCAGATCCGTAAGGCGAAGATAAGCCACGGGCTTCGCGGATAGACGCGGATTTCAATCCGATCTGTCTTCATCCGTGTCAATCCGTGGCCTGCATTTCCCGGCGTGATCTGTGTCAGCCTGCGTTGATCTGCGGCCCATCTCTAATCTCATGCGTCCGGCCGTGGTGGACAGCCCTGAGCTACGCTCACCTGCCAGTCACGGAGGACCGTCCATGCCCACCGCCGCCAACGTCGACCGCGTCCTGAAGTTCCTCGCCGATGAGGAGACCGCCTCGCTCCAACGTCTGGACGAGTGGCTGCGCATCCCCAGCATCAGCACCGACCCGCACTACGCGGTCGACTGTAAGCGTGCTGCGCAGTGGGCCGCGGATTACCTCCGCAACTGCGGCTTCAAGGCCGACGTGGTGCCGACCGGCACCAGCGAGAAGCCGGGTCATCCGGCCGTGCTCGCTCACTGCCCCGGCGCACCCGACTACCGCGGCCCGCACGTCCTCTTCTACGGTCACTATGACGTGCAGCCGGTCGACCCGATCGACCTGTGGGAGTCGCCGCCGTTCGAGCCGGTGATCCGCGAGGGGAAGCCGGGGGGCCCCGGCCGGCGCATCGTCGCACGCGGCGCGGTCGATGACAAGGGCCAGGTGATGACTTTCCTCGAAGCCGTCCGCGCCTATCGGCACGTGACCGACCTCGTCGGCGGCGGCGTGAAGTTCACCGTGCTGCTCGAGGGCGAAGAGGAGAGCGGCTCGGCGAACCTCGAGCCGTTCGTCAAAGAGCACCTCGCCAAGCTCAAAGACTGCGATGTCTGTTTGATCAGCGACACCGGCATGCTCGACCGCGGCAAGCCCGCGATCACCTACGGCGTCCGCGGCCTCGCCTACACCGAGATCACGCTCCACGGCCCCAACCAGGACCTGCACAGCGGTCTGTGGGGCGGGCGCATGCTCAACCCCAACACCGCGCTGGTGCAGATCCTCAGCCAGCTCTGGGACAAGGACCGCAAGGTCACCATCCCGGGCTTTTACAACGGCGTTCCTGAGCCCTCGGCCGACGAACGTGCCGCGTGGTTGAAGCTCCCGTTCAGCGCGGCCGATGCGCTGGCGAAAATCGGCCTGCCCGCTGAGTCCGACGTCGGCGAGGCCGGTTACAACACGATCGAGCGCGAGTGGCGCGGCCCACGGCGGAGATCAACGGCATCTACGGTGGCTACACCGGCGCGGGCGCCAAGACTGTCATCCCCGCGCACGCGTCAGCCAAGGTGAGCTTCCGCCTCGTCGCCGACCAGCAGCCCGACCAGATCGTGCAGCTCTTCTTCAAGTGGCTGCAAGAGCGCACGCCCGCGGGCTTCCGCTGGGAACTCAAAGACCTCCACGGCGGCTTCCCCGCGACGCTCCCGACCGACTCGGTCCACCTGCAGGCGGCCAAGCGCAGCGCTCAAGCGAGCGGCCGGCCCCGGTGTGGAGCCGGCCATGATCAAGAGCGGCGGCTCGATCCCTGTCGCCGGGATGCTCAAGAGCATCCTCGGCATCAGCACCATCTTCATGGGCTTCGGCCTCGACGACGACCGCGTCCACTCGCCGAACGAGAAGTTCGAGATTGATTGCTTCAGGCTTGGGGCGCGCAGCCATGCGCTGCTGATTGATGAGTTGCGGGGGCTGCAGGATCGGTGAGGAGGCGGAAATGCAAGTGCGCACATCACGATCGCGTCTGGTTTATGCATGCTTCTGTGCTGGTGCAATCAGCGCGATCTTCGATGTGCGGGCAAGCAGCCAAGCGGGAGTGCAACCTGCGGCCCACTCCGCGTCGCCTCTGACGGGGCAGCCAGCGGCAGAGCCAGAGAAACCGCGGGTGCTAACGGACGAAGAGCGGGCCTTTGTCGGTCGCTGGAGTGTTGATAAGTCAAAGCTTGAGCAGTCCGTTCGTGACGCAGTCAAGGGGCTCGACGAGCCGAAGCGATCGGAAGCGGCGATGGGTGCGGCGGAGTTCGCCACGGTCACGTCGTTCGACATCCGCGATGACGGCACAGCATTTGTCTTGCCGGAGGGAGACGTTCTGCCGTGGGTCTGTCACAACGGCGAGCTTTTCATCGGCAAGCACCTTCCTTCTTGGATGTACAAAGTCAAGAAGATCGAAGGGGGTGTTGAGGTTGCCATCCGCACAAAGGGTGCGACGAAGTTCGTCACCGTGCCGCGCGGAAAATCGATCGTTGAGGCAGACTATCGGGGCGAGTGGGAAGTTGATCACGACGCGTCGCTCGCGGCGAACGACAAGCAACTCGAACGCTGGTTTGCGTGCGCTCCAGGACTGAGCCAGGACATTCACGACCGGATCGAGAGACTTGTGCACTGGCAAGTGAAGCAATTTCAGTTCAAGTATTCCCTCGACGCGAAAATCGGGATCGTGTCTATGCCGCAGCTTGCGCCAACGCCGGTCAAAGTCGAGATCGTTGACGACACAGTGATTCTCTCTGGCGAGCCGCAGCCCAAGAACATAGAGGCTCAGGACGACAAAAAGCTCAAGCCACTGTCTGACTTCAAGATGGCGCTTCGTCGCGACGGCGATCACCTGATCGGGATGTACGACCACACGACCTTTGTCTTCAAAAAGACGAAGATTGTGTCGCCGGAAAACACGCCCGCAGAAAAGCCTGAAGCAAAAACGCCTGCGGTTCAGAAATAGGCCGCGGTGAAAGCGCGGCACCTTCCAAGCGCATTATGGCCGCGGTTGAGTAGGAAGCACTTGCCGCAAGTCGGGCTGGTCTCGTTCCGCGTTAGCGTCGCAGCCGGGCTCGCCGGGGAACCGACCGTCTCTATCGGGCCAGACGCACTGCACAGCACGCAGAGGGCCGAGCTTGCCGAAGTGGCGGTGGTGCCATATCGCGTATCCGAGGTATTCAGGGTGCTGAGACTCGTGGACCAGCCTGCTCTCGCACGGGTATCCCTCAAGCACATGGTTGTGCTTGATTCCTGCTGTGAAAGGCGTGCCCTCCTCGATCCCCCGCACGATCGCCCAGAGCATGCCGTGCCCGGTCTCTCGCTTGCAGCCGAAGACGATGACCTCGGGGTGGTCAAACTTCGCCATAAGACCGACTGTGTACTCGAAGCCCGGGCCTTCGTCGTCCTTCTCGATGATGATTCCTGACCACCCGTACTTGGCGATGTCGTCAAGGACCGGCTGCTCGTGCGGGTCATACTCGGGCGGTGGGGGGTTGGTCATGAATCATCAGTTGCGGGGCGAGTAGTCAGCGACGTTCAAGTTCCATCGCGTATCCGTTGCGGTCCGTGTACACGCCGGAGTTCGACACGCCGCGCCTCGCGGCGTCCATGCGGATCTCGCCGACGGAGTCGCCGCGGAGCCGGCGCCAGGTCGGGTAGCCGTCGTGCCAGCAGCACGTGCCGCGGTCTGTGTACTCGCCGCCTTGTCCTTTGATGACCCCGTCGCCGTTCTCGACGGCCCGTGTGGCGGCTACGGAGTAGGTGATGCGGACGTCGTAGCTCAGTTCTGCCTCGTCGCCGGAGAGGCGGTCTAATTTCACAGTAATCGTGCGCGACTCCCCACCGCCCGCTTGCGTGCAGTGCCAGCTGCGCCGGTGCCCACCGGCGTGTTCGGCAGGAAGACCGCGGCTGCGTCGTCGCCGTGGATGGGGGTTCCGCCTGACTTTGACCGGTTTGCCTTTCCCGGCTGGACGCCGGTGCGAGCAAATCCGTCGCCGAACCGCGTGGTCGTGACCGTCGTCCATTCGTGGTCAGGGGTCGCTGAACCCGCGAGCACATCGCGGACGTTGTCCGGATCGCCGGACACGTTGATGACCGTGGGGGCGCCGAACTGCCTTGAGCGGTAGCGGATCGTCTGCGAATCCAGAGCGTCTTGCTCGATTTCGAGCGTTTGCGTGAACGTCGCGCTGAAAACGTCGATCGGCTCGGTCCCCTGCCAGGTGACCTTGGTAGACGCGTCGTCGCGGCACTTCATCAGGCCCTTCCAGCCCGGAGCGCCGCTGAACGACAAGAGCCGCCGTGGCTCGACGCCGGCGTCGTCAACCACAACACTGGGAACTGAACTGGTGTCTGGCGCCGGCACGCCGGCACTGTCCACCGCGGCGACGGGTACTGGTTGAGTCTGGTTTGACGCGCATCCCGCAAGGAGTGAGATGAGCGTGGCGCATGCGACGAACGTAGCGGAGTGCATCGTGGCGTAGCGTACCAGAATCGTCAGGGTCCGGCTGCGCTAGTACGTGATGTTCACCAGCGGGTCGCTGGAGGACGGCGGGAGCGTGGCCCCACCTTCCCCGTCGACCGTGCCCCCACCTTGTCCGGCTTTGCGGACTAGGTGGGGTTTCCTTGTCCGATGCGCCCGATCTCCACCTTGTTCGCGAAACGGAACAAGGTGAGGGCACGCTTGCAAACCTCAAAGTAGGCTTGCTCATGCCACCCGCCCTCTGAACCGTTGATCAGCCATGCCCAAGGATAAAGAGTGGGGTTTGCATCGCGTACTCTTGCGGCATGCAGCCGCACGCGGAGATCAACTGGGTTCTACTTCCAAGCCTTCCCGGCCCATTCGAAGGCGTCAAGGATTGGTTTCGCGGGCTGCTCCGACAGCCTATTCCAGCTACGCCGGTCGGTGATGACCTTTGGGACTCGACTCGAGCACTTTACGCCTTCTTTCATCCTCGCAATAAAGAAGCTCTTTATGTGGGTAAAGCATGGGGCGCGACAGTTTACCAGCGTTTTACTGCGAGCGATAAAAACCGCGTCTTTGACGCGATTCGCAGCAAGCACTCCCTCGCGCCCATCAGCTTGACGTGTACGTGGGACTTGTGGAAACGACAAGGCAAGCACGTTTGACGAAGAGCTTGCTGGAAGACATTGAACGGCTGCTGATATATCACACTAACCCATGCGGGAATCGACAATCGACGCGGAGCTATAGCTGCCGTGACGGTTTACTTGTGAGGTGTATTGGCGAGTGGCCGTGTCGGCGTCAAACCTATGTGGACGAGGTGGCCTTTCCGAGCCGACGCTCGACTGGCGTCGGCAGACCTATGTAGCCTTTCACCATCCAGGCGCTCAACGATCCGGTCGGCGAAGCGCCGACTTTCATGGCCTGCGGCAGCAAGGAAGGGGGGATTTTGTGTTTGAGTTTCGGGAGGTCTCGGCGGAGGACCGCCTCCACGCCCCGGCAATGAACTATGACCCCTTTGGAGTCCGAGGCGATGCATCGGCCCTTCACACCTTGCCGCTGCGCGGCGAAGGTGTGGCACATTTGGTCACACGATCTTGCCGACCAGCCACGCGATCGGCAGCAGCAGCACGCCCAGCGACATGAAGACGACCGGGCCCGCGCCGCGTTCGGCGATGAGGTAGGCCTTGTCGGGCATGGCGCGGTTGATGTGGGCCTTGACCTTGGTGCCGACGCGGTATGGTGCGAGCACTTCGGCCGCGGAGTCGTGGCCGGCGAAGGTGCGCATGATGATGGTGGGGTAGAGACGGTCGCTCTTGTAGCGGACGCCGCGGTCGAGGTAAGTGAACTCGACTTCTGGGCGGTAGGTGGTGGTGCTGTTGTCGCGGTTGAGGCGACGGTCGGTGTCCTCGGTCTTGCTGACGACGACTTCCGAGCGGGTGATCTCGACCTCGATCTGCTCGGCGTTGCTCAACAGGGTGCGCTGCTCGAAGAACTGGCGCGTGCCGACGACGAGGAACATCCCGGCGAAGCCGAGGCAGATGGCGTACGCGATGAGCTGGGCGATGGTGGGCATACGGCGCCGAGGAGTGGGAGGCGTCAGGTCGGAGATGGACGAGGGGAACGACATGGTCAGAACTGGATCTTGATGAGCACCGCGAAGAGGGCGATGATGAACACGACCGGGAAGGCCCCAACGCCCGCAGACCAGCCGTACCGGCCGACGATGAACGTCCAGACCGCCGCGACGACCGCGGCGAGGCAGACGCCGGAGATCGAGATCGCCAGCCACTTCATCACGACCAGCTTGTCGGGCTTCATGTTCGCGCATCCCGCGGCAAGCATGACGAGGGCAAGCAACGTGGCGACAATGCTGGCGGCGACGGACAGGAATGGGAGTGCTTTGAGGAGCATGCGTCAGGATCAATGCGACGACGGCGGTGGGGCGGCTAACGAGGCGCTGGCGCAGCGGACGAGGCCCTGGCGCAAGCCTGGGCTGGGGTTTGTTGACTCGATGCGCGTTCTGCAGCCACGTGCGCCAAGCCCAGGCTTGCGCCAGGGCCTCGTCACACGACGACGAGCGTGGAAATACGACTCGCTGCGATGCGTTAAACTGCCGTGGTGCCAAAGGGACGGCCGTCCATCCTGGGGCGAGCGGCGGTGTGCCTGATGCTGGGGCTGGCGACCACGGTCGCGATCGCGTGGCTCGGAGCGGCCTTCGAAAAGGCGTATGGCGCCAAGGCCATCGACGAGACGCTGACGTTTCCAACACACACGTCGAACTCTTACCTGCAGAAGGGTGTGTTCATCACGCGGAACATCGTGCACTGGGAGTACGAGGTCGAACTCGTACCGATGAACCCGGCGTGGATCAACACGCAGACCAACGCCGCAGATGCGAAGTCGCCGTACTGGTCGCAGGCGTGGCTGCCGAGCAGACCGTCGCGCCCGCCCGGCACGTGGGGAAACTGGAAGCATGAGGCGCGGTTGACTGAGATAGGAGCGGGCTGGCCGTTCCGAGCGTTGTGCGCCGAGACCGATGAACCGGTGCAGGACCCGACGACCAGGCTGGCCGTCTATTCGTTCCGTGGCGGTCTCACACTGCCGACGCACGTGATCAAGGACGGCGCGACAATCTTCCTGCCGCGCTGTCTGCCGCTGCGGCCCATTTGGCCGGGGCTTGTTGCGGATGTGGCGATCTTCTCCCTGCTGTGGGGGCTTGTGGTGGTGCCGATGGCGCTGGTGATTCGCAGCCGCATGCGGCGTGGGCGATGCTTGTCGTGCGGCTACGACCTGCAGGGTCTTGCTGCGGATGTGAAATGCCCGGAGTGCGGGGCGGTTCGCGGTGCGGCGTGAAGGGCGACAATGCGGCGCGGCGAGCGAGGAGTGCGTCAGCGCGACGGCACGGTTTGGAGTCGTGTTTGACTCGTGGTGCGAGCTCCGACTCTGAGCTCCATTTCGTGGCCTGCGCCGTCAGACAAGGTTCTTGTTTCGAAGTGAACCGATTCGATTGACGACCTTTCCCATGTGGGCAGCCCCGGCTTCCAGGTGCAGCGTCCGATCGTTCTGGTTTCAGAGGTTACATCGCGCACGCCGGCCTTCGAGCTTGTGGGGGAGGTGATGTTCGGGCCGTTGCTGGTGTACGAGAAGGCGAGTAAAGCGCTGTCGTCTGTCAAGTTCAGCAGCTCGACGTCGATGTGAACCGTGACATTGTTCGTGGTGCTGTTGTAGTTCCACTTGGCGCCTTTGCCGACCGGTGAGCGGACAAAGAACGCGTCGCCGACAGACGACTCGACGGTCGAGTCGACACTGTCGCGGGTGTTCTTCTCGTTGTATGACGCGGCAATGCGCGATAGGAAGTCGTCGTTCCAGCGGCTCCGCGGCCAGGTGGTCCAGTCGAGTGACTGAGCGTTGAGCTCCTTGCGGATCGCCTCGGTGCGATGGGCCGGAGCCTGCACGTCCGAGAGTTCAGGTGACTCAATCAGGCGAGCCTTGATCATGATTTTGTCCGGGGCGGTTTCTTCGATTCGTATTTCGCGCCCTTCAGTGATTTTGTAGCTAAACGTCTCCGTATCGCCCTTGTTGTCGGGGATGACATACTCGAACTTCCGATTGCGACCCTCGGCGCCGCGCCATCCGATGGGAGACTCAAAGAAGAGGCAGCGCCTTGGCTCGGAGCCGTGGTCTTCAATCACCACGCCGGGTAATTCAGTCGGTGCGGGCTCGGCCGCGGCGTTCACGGGAGCTGGAGGAGTGCTCACGCCGTGGTCCTCTTGAGGCGTGGATGCGCACGAAATAAGGAGGCTGGCAGGCGCAATAAAGGCCGCGCAAAGGACGTGTCGCATCGCTTCAGTATACTGGGCATTGAACCTGTGAAATCGCGTGTATCGTGCTGGAAATCTCTTGCCAAGCGGCGGGGTTCTCGGTATGGTCGGGGCATGAGCACCACCACCGATCAATGCAAGCAGGCCTTCTCCATGCCCCCGTTCTCCGCTGAGCACATGTCGACGCAGAAGTGCGCCGAGCGGCTCGTCGCGCTGATGAGCGAGGGGAAGAACCTTGACGCGATCAAGGAGCTGTACGCCGACAACGCGCGCCACGTCGAGGTGATCGACGCGCCGTGGTGCGGTCGGATCATCGAAGGCAAGGCAACGTTGCTGGAGAAGGCGGAGAAGTTCCACGCGTCCACGACGGTGCACGGCGCGACGGTCGGCAAACCGATCGTCAACGGCGATCAGTTTGTGCTGCCGATGAGCCTCGACTGCACGTCCAACGACGGGCCAATGAAGGGCCAGCGCATGAACATGACCGAGACGGCGCTCTACACCGTGACCAACGGCAAGATCACCGAGGGCAAGTTCTTTTACTCGATGGGCATGTGAGCGTCGCGGGCGTCTCCATCCGGCGTCTTCGCGCGGTCGATGAGTCGCAGATCGATCAGCTGGCCGACGTGCTTGTCGATTGCGTGGAGGGCGGTGCTTCGGTCAGCTTCATGCTGCCGATCACGCGCGATCGCGCGGCTGCGTTTTGGCGCAAGGTCGGCGTGGGCGTCGCTGCGGGCGAGCGTGTGCTGCTGGTGGCCGAGGATGCCGACGGCATCTGCGGGACGGTGCAGTTGGCGCTTGACCTGCCGGAGAACCAACCGCACCGCGCCGACCTGTGCAAGATGCTGGTCCACCATCGCGCTCGCAGACGCGGCCTCGGCGAGGCGCTCGATGCGCGCGGCCGAGGCGGAGGCGAAGGCGTGCGGGCGGACGCTGCTGGTGCTCGATGCGGTGACGGGCGGCGACGCATCGCGGCTGTACGAGCGGCTGGGGTGGGTGCGCGTGGGGGACGTACCGAACTTCGCACTGATGCCTGATGGGGCGCCATGTGGGACGACGTACTTCTACCACGACCTGCGGGGGTGAAAGGGAGGGGGGAGGGGGGGATCGGCGTTGGAGCCATCGGGCTCGAGTGCTTGCGCACTCGGCTCTTAGGCGGCCTTGCGGGGGATGGCGGGGGTGAAGGCGGCCGGCTCGGCGTACTGGATCGACTTGGAGCGGCGTTCCTCGTGCTCGGCGATCTGGCGGGCATAGTCGGCCCTGAGGTCGGCGACCCGCTTGTACAGCTCAACTCGGCGGGCGGCATCCCGGAGGATCGAGGCGAGGATATAGAGGGTGCCGAACACCGCCGCGGCCATGACCACGGCGATGACCGTCCAAGCTTCGAGTGAGAATCCGCCCATAGCTGTTAGGTCGGCACAAACAACCGGGAGCTTTTGCCCGTACACTCTCCGGCCATGAGTTGGGAGCGTGCGAGGATGTTTAGCCTGTGGGTGAGGGTGTTATCGGCCGCCTTGGCGTGCCTGTTTGGGGTTGGGGTCAAGGCCCAAGTGGCCCCGTCGGATGGGGCTGGGGTCGACCTTCAGGTGCTGCAGTGGGGCGGGGGGGATCGCGCGGCCTGGTTCGTGGATCGGCGTGCAGGTGCAGGTGACCGACCTTGGTCAGCAGACGCGCGAGGTGCTGCTGGAACTCGGTCTGCCCGACCCTGACGGCGATACGACGCTCTACCAGACGACCGTCGCGGTCGGCGGTGAGAAGAAGGCGGTGTGGCTCTACGCCCGCCTTCCGTTCAGCGCGTCGGCGAACAAGGAGTTTGTGGTCACCGCGCACGCGGTCCTGGAGGCCAAGAGCGACCAGCGGCACGCGGGCGTTGCGCGGGCAGGTGAGTTGCTCGGGCGCCTGCCGTTTAAGTCGCCGCCGCAGGCCGATTCGCGCAGGGATGTTCGGCATCGTCGGGCGCAACCTGGCAGGTCTGAAGAACTTCGCGACCGATGCGGGCTACCAGTCGGGCTATGCGCCGATGACGCACGAGCGCGTGGAGATGGTCGGTCTGAGCGTGCCGAAGATGCCTGACCGCTGGATGGGGCTCTCGCCGTTCGACGTGATCGTGTGGACGGGGACGGGTCCGGACTTCGAGCCGTCAGAATTGACCGAGGACCGTGCTGCGGCGATCCGCGAGTGGGTCGTGCGTGGCGGGCACCTGGTGATCGTGCTGCCGGCGGTGGGGCAGAACTGGACCGATCCGCGTCAGCCGTTGGCGGACATCATGCCGCGCGTGACGGTGAATCGCCGCGAGAACGTGGATCTGAACCCGTACCGGGCTCTGCTGTCTGACAACAAGGAACTGGCGCTGCCGACGTCGGGCGTGGTGCAGGATCTTGAGCCTGCGCAGGGGGGCAAGCCGAACGAGGCGGTGCGCATTCTGACGGGGCCCGATGGCAAGAGCGTGGTGACGTCTCGAGTGGTAGGTTCGGGTGCCGTGACGCTGGTTGGTTTCGACCTGACGCGCACGCTCGAGCCTGCGGTGAAGGCCGACGTGTTCTGGAACCGCGTGCTCGGGAAGCGTGGTCGGCTGATCAGCGACGCGGACGTCGTCAAGTCGCGCGAGCCCAACTACAAGGGGCCGCGGAACTTCACCAACCGCCAGCCCAAGCACCTTGATCAGGACGTGGCGGGGATCATCAACAAGACGGGCCAGGCGTTCGCCGGCGTGATGCTCTCGTTCGTGCTGTTCGCGTGCTATTGGGTGATCGCGGGTCCGCTGGGGTTCTGGGTTGCCAAGCGGCGCGAGATGTCGCGTCACGCGTGGGTGGGGTTCGTGGCGGTGGGCGTGCTGTTCACCGCGGTGGCGTGGACTGGGGCGTCGTGGCTCAAGCCGGGGAAGACCGATGCGCAGCACCTGACGATCGTCGACCACGTGTACGGCCAGGATCAGGAACGGGCCAAGGTGTGGATGACGGTGCTGCTGCCCAAGTTCGGCATGATGGAGGTGGGGATCGGCGACGGCGCAGCGCTCACCGATCCCAAGGCAGCATCGCACGACGTGCTGGCGCCGTGGGACGCTCCGCCGAGCGAACTGGCGGCTCCGGTGAGCTCGTCGTTCGCCGACTCGCAGGGGTACGGCGTGAACGGGCGGGCTCCGGCACGGGTGCTCACACCCGCGCACTCGACGACCAAGAGCTATGTGGGCGAGTGGATGGGAGCGCCGACGTGGAAGATGCCCATGCCGTTCACCAGCGACGGTGCGACGCCGAGCGAGTTGCGTTTGGCGCCGGAGAACTCCCCGCGCGGCTGGCGACTCGACGGATCGCTCAAGCATGAGCTGCCGGGAACGCTGAAGGACGTGACGGTGGTGTTGGTGCGCAACCGGCGCCCGGTTCGGCCGAGCGAGAGCTATGTCGGACAGTTGCAGACCGAAGGGGAGTACTTCCAGCTCTCAGAGTGGAAGGCGGGCGAGGTGCTCGATCTGGGCAACGACACGCGAGGCTGGGACCAGTTGTGGCAGCCTGGCAAGCGGTCGTCGTACCTGCGCAACCTCGTTGGCACGGCAGATAACGACGACCTGAACGCGTGGGGCGGCGGCACCACCACCCGCGGCCGGGGCGGGCGAGGCGGACAGACGCCGGCGCCCGTGTCGTCGTCAGCAGTGTGGCAGCACCTGCAGGCGATGACGTTCTATGGCGTGCTTGAGCCGCCCGACGCGAGCGATGAGAACGGCCGCCAAGTGCTCATGCAGCGAGCCGACTTGCACGGATGGGATCTGGCGCGGTGGTTCAATCGGCCGTGCCTGATCGTGATCGGGCAGATGGAGAACGCGCCGTCGCCGGTGCCGATGACGCTGAACGGGGACACGATGGGGACGACTGGGCGGACGATCGTGCGGTGGGTGTACCCGCTGCCGGAGGCCCCGCCGCGGATTACTGCAAACTGAGGTCTCTCAGGCGGGGAAGAACCGCGGGAAGCGAATCGAAGTCTGAAGTTGGACGGAATGCTCAAAGCGGGCACGTGCGTTTGGGCGGGGATTGATGCGAGCAAAGGAATCCGACTGTGGCGATGATCGAGACGATCAACCTGACGAAGAAGTACGGCGACTTCACGGCGCTGGACAACCTGAACCTGGCGATCAACAAGGGTGACTGCTTCGGGTTCATCGGCCCCAACGGCGCGGGAAAAACGACCACGATCAAGATCCTGGCGACGCTGCTGAAGCCCAGCAGCGGGCAGGCGATGATCGACGGCCTCACCGTCGGGTATCAGAACCGGCAGATCCGCCCGATCATCGGGTACGTGCCCGACTTCATGGGCGCGTACACCGACATGGTCGTCGTCGAGTACCTCGAGTTCTTCGCGGCCTGCTACGGCATCCACGGCAAGAAGCGCAAGCAGGTAGTGCAGGACGTGCTCGGCCTGACAGACCTGAACTACAAGTCGACGGCGGAAGTCAACAGCCTGTCGCGCGGCATGCAGCAGCGACTGAGCGTTGCGCGTGCTGCTGCACGACCCCAAGGTGCTGCTGATGGACGAGCCGGCGAGCGGTCTCGACCCGCGGGCCCGCGTTGAAATGCGCGAGCTGCTTAAAGAGCTCAAGCGGATGGGTAAGACCATCATCATCTCGAGCCACATCCTGCCCGAACTGGCGGAGATGTGCAACACCGTCGGCATCATCGAGCGTGGACAGTTGCTCTTCTCTGGCAACGTCAACGAAGCGGTCCGCCGCGCGAAGATGGGCCAGGTGGTGCAGGTCGCGGTGACTGGCCGTCATCAGCAAGCTGCGGAACTACTGGCGAAGCTGCCGGGCGTGACGAAGGTGCAGATCAACGAGGGCCAAGGTCCGGTGATGGGCGGCGTGACGCTGCCGCTGATCCAGGTGAACTTCGACGGCCCGAGTTCGGCCGCAGGTGGTGTTGCGGTCACGGGCGGTTCGACCAACGGCACTGCGACGGCGGCGAAGGTCGACCTGTCGGACATCCCCAACATTTTGATCAACAACGGCTTCCGTCTGGCGCAGTTCACGGAAGAGGCGGTGAACCTTGAGACGGCGTTCATGCGCCTGACCAAGGGTCTCGTGCAGTAAGACTTGTTTTACCACAGAGGTACAGAGAAGAGAAAGACAGAGCGAAACACGGAGCACACGGAGATCACTGAGGAAGGCAAGGGAGGGAATGGTCCGATGCCTCCGCTCCTTGGATCAGTGTCTTTCTCCGTGCCCTCCGTGCTCTCCGTGTTTCAACTTCTTTGTCTTCTCTGTGCCTCTTTGCCTCTGTGGTAAAGATGGCCTTCAGTCTTCGAACTTCACCGACGCACCGAGCGTCTTGGCCGCGTCGGCGATGGGCTGGTCGAAGGCGAGTCTGCCGTCTTGCTCCAGCTTGCGACCGAGGCCGGCCATAAGAAGCTTGTCCTTCATGCCGCCGCCCTCGGGCATCGTCATGTGCCCCTTCACGTGGCAGGACTTGTCGTCGACGGGGGTCACGTCGAAGGTCGTCTGCGGGCCCATCGGCTTGCCGCCGACCATGGTGCGGATGACGAGCTGGTTCGGGCGACCGGACTTGTCCACCTCGACCTTGATCTTGGCGAGCTGAGCGTCGATGTCCGCGCCCATCTTGGCCAGCGGCGACAGGAGCGAGCGGATGTTCTCGACGCTCTCAGGGCTGAGCGTGGCGCTCTGCGCGGCCACTTTCTTGGCGAGCATGTCGTAGAAAGCCGGCGCGGCGGCGGTGACGGTTGCGGTGCGGCTTGGGCCGCCCTTCTTTTGAACAGATCGAAGACGCCCATGCATCTATCTCCATGCTGGCTCTGCGCCAGGTCCGTTCCGGCTGACTGCCGGAGCGGTTTTTCGTGGGGCGGCCCTTTCAAAAGGGAGGGGCCGCCTTCTGGGTCTTATCGGCGTTCGGGCGGTTCTCGCTGACGCCGCGGTGAAGATAGGTGCTTTGCGTGCCGGGCGTCCTTGGGTGATTTCCCAAGGGGGGCCCGGAGTAAGGCGGCGGCCGTCTACTGTTAGCGGTTCGCAAACGGAGAAACGTGCAATGGCGAAGCTTCAGCGTGCGTGGACGGCCGGTATCGCGGCCATCGGGATGGCTCTTGCGGCAGGTGGAACGGCGATGGCTGATGACCAGCCTAAGGCGGGTGGGACCGCTGGGAACGCTGCGGGCGGGGCAGGTCCAGGGGGGGTTCCGAAGACGGAAAAGCGCCCGGTCGAGGAGACGCTCTTCGGCAAGAAGCTGGTGGACAACTACCGCTGGCTCGAAGGCGACAACAGCGACGCGAAGCAGATGGGCAAGCGCACGCCCGAGGTCGACGCATGGACCGATGCGCAGAATGGGTACACGCGCAGCATCCTGGACAACCTGCCGGGGCGCAAGGCGCTTGAGGAGAAACTGCGGCCGCTGATGGAAGTCGGAAGCGTCTCGGCTCCGATCATGCGCGGCGAGTGGTACTTCTACACCAAGCGCGAGGGGAGCGCCAACCAGCCGACGATCTACGCGAAGCACAAGTCGTGGGATAAGGCGAAGGTGCTGCTGGATCCTGCGGTGGTCGACCCGACCGGGCTGACCGCGCTGGGCGGCATGGTCCCCTCGCAGGACGGCAAGTACCTGGCGGTGGGCCTGTACAAAGCGGGCGACGAGAACACGACGGTCTACGTGATCGACACGAACACCGGCATGTGGCTGCCCGACCAGATCGAGGGCAAGGCCGCTGTGACCGAGTGGCTGCCGACGGGCAACGGGTTCTTTTACGAGCGCCTCGGCGACGTGAACAACCCGTACTCGGCGCAGATCAAGGTGCACATCCTGGGCTACAACCCCAAGGGCGACCCGATGCTCTTCCGGCAGTACCTGCCGAGCGAGAACAAAGAGCTCGCGACGACGTGGGGCCCGGGCGCGACGTTCAGCAAGGACGGCAAGTGGATGGTGCTGAACTACTGGACCGGCGGCTCGTCGCAGGACATCTGGTGCGTCGATCTGACCAAGGCCGGCTGGGGCAAGCCGATCAACGAGTCGCTGAAGGTGATCAAGACTGGCGCGAAGAACAAGTTCACCGGCGAGATCCAGGGCGACACGTTCTACATGATCACCGACTACAAGGCGCCGCGCAACCACATCGTCGCCGTCGATTTGAACAACCCCGAGGAAGACCACTGGAAGGTGTTCGTTCCCGAGAACAAGGACGCGACGCTCAAGGGCTTCGGGCTGGCCAAAGGAATGCTCGTCGCCAACTACGAGGAGAAGGCGAGCACGAAGCTGCGCACGTTTTCGATGGACGGCAAGGCCGGTCCTGAGGTGAAGCTGCCGGGCATCGGCACGGCGAGCATCAGCACCGAGGACGACCGGACCGAGGCGTACCTCTCGTTCACCAGCTTCAACTATCCGCCGACAGTCTTCAAGGTCGATCTGGCGAAGGCGGACGCCGAGCCGGCGGTCTGGGAACGTCCCGCGGTGCCGGTCGATCCCTCGACTGTCGAAGTGAACCAGGTGACCTACAGCAGCAAGGACGGCACGCCCGTCACGATGTTCCTGGTGCACAAGAAGGGCTTGAAGCTCGACGGGACCAACCCGACGATCCTCAACGCCTACGGCGGCTTCGATATCTCGATGACCCCGAGCTTCTCGGCGACGCTCTTCCAGTGGCTCGACGCCGGCGGCGTCTACGCCCTGCCCAACCTGCGCGGCGGCGGCGAATACGGCAAGGCTTGGCACGAGGCTGGCATGAAGGACCAGAAGCAGAACGTGTTCAACGACATGATCTCGGCCGCGGAATGGCTGATCGCCAACAAGTACACCAGCCCCAAGAAGCTGGCGACGACGGGCGGCAGCAACGGCGGCTTGCTGATGGGCGCGATGATGACGCAGCGCCCGGACCTGTTCGGCGCGATCATCTGCGCGGTGCCGCTGCTGGACATGGTGCGGTTCCAGAACTTCCTCATGGCCCGCTACTGGGTCGGTGAGTACGGCACGGCGGAGAACGAAGCCGACTTCGGCTGGCTGATCAAGTACTCGCCGTACCAGAACATCAAGGAGGGCGTGAAGTACCCGGCGATCCTGTTCACCGCGGGCGAGAACGACACGCGCGTGCATGCCCTGCACGCACGGAAGATGGCCGCGGCCATGCAGGCGGCGACGACTAGCGACCCGAAGGAGAAGCCGGTGATGCTGTGGGTCGACCGCGAGGGCGGTCACGGCCAGGGCAAGCCGCTGAATCTGCGGATCCGCGACGCGGCGGACCAGCGGATCTTCATCATGTGGCAGCTTGGCATGCTCGAGGGCGGCGAGAAGTAAGCACGTTTCAGTGAGTGAATCGACGCCCGGGCGAGTGCCCGGGCGTTTTTCGTTTCGGACGGCAGGCATAAGAGCCGAGCCCCGTAAGGGGCCGGCGCGATGAGCGTCGATGGTGGGATGTGGGTCGAAGCGGCCGGGGCCTTACGCCCCCCCGCCCTCGGCTCTTATGTGTGTCCCGCGTCTGCTGCGAGAGGACGAAGGTCCCGCCAGAGCAGCGCCGTCTGCGGGTACTGCACGCCTCCGAGGGTGATGGGTGCTTCGGCGATCGGCACCGCGCCTCGGCGTTTGTACCACTGCAGAGCGCGTGTATTGTCAGTAAGCACCCACACGCACATGGCTTTGTGACCAAACGACAACATCTCTTTCGCGGCGGCGGCGAGGAGGGCCGCGCCTACGCCGGTGCCGAAGGCGGAAGGCTGCAGGTAAATGGCGTAAAGCTCCGCGGAAGCGTGCTGCGTGAAGCCGTCGGGGAGCGGGTCGCCTGTGGGAGTTGCTGTGCGCGTCGGGCCGGCTCGTGTGAAGCCGGCAATGGAGCCTTGGAACTCGGCGACAAGGAAGGCGTTGCCTTGCTCAGGATTCTCCAGACGCGGACGCGAGTAGCCAACGAACCTCGCGTGATCCAAAGTGCTAAGGAACGCGTCGTCGAGCACGCCGCGATAGGCGGCCATCCAGCCGGCCAGGTGCGCATCGGCGATCGATTCGGTGTCGGCGAGGGCGGCGTGGCGGATGCGCGGGGCCATGGGCCGAGCATACACGTCCTCGCCGGGAGCGGGGGGAATGGCCAATGATGCCGCAACTGCGAGGGACCGCCTGTGCGATCGACCAAGCCCGCTGTCGGGTTCATCTTCATTACGCTGTTGTTGGACGTGCTCGGGTTCGGGCTGCTGATTCCAGTCGCGCCGAGCCTCGTCAAGAGTCTGCTGCACGGTGGCGCGGGCGGGACGGACAAGGAGGCGGCGCCGTATGTGGCGGCACTGATGGCGACGTTCTACACGATGAGCTTCCTGTTCGCGCCGCTGCTGGGCGTGCTGTCGGACCGCTTCGGGCGGCGACCGGTGATCCTGATCGCGCTACTCGGTTCAGGGCTCGACTACTTCGCGATGGCGCTGGCACCGACGCTGCCGTGGCTGTTCGCGACGCGCATCGTCAACGGACTCTCGGGAGCGAGCATGACCGTCGCCAGCGCGTACGTGGCGGACGTGACGCCGCCGCAGAAGCGGGCCGCGGCGTTCGGCATGATCGGCGCGGCGTTCGGGCTGGGGTTTGTGATCGGTCCGTGGATGGGCGGGCAGTTGAGCGCGATCGACATCCGCGCGCCGTTCTACGCAGCGGGTGCGCTCACGATCGTGAACTGGCTGTACGGCATGTTCGTGCTGCCTGAGTCGCTGCCGCTGGAACGGCGTTCGCCGGTGAAGATCGCGCGGTGCAATCCGGTGGGTGCGTACGCGCATGTCGCGGCGTACCCGTTGGTGCTGGGGCTCGCGGTGTCGCTCTTCCTGCTGAACATGGCGCAGTTCGGCCTGCACGCGACGTGGGCGCTCTACACCGGGCACAGGTACGGCTGGGACGCCAAGCACATTGGGTGGTCGTTGTTCGCGGTTGGCATCACCGCGGCGCTGGTGCAGGGCGGCCTGGCACGGAAGCTGATTCCGCGGCTGGGCGAACCGCGGGCGCTGCTCATCGGCGTGGGGATCGCGGTGCTGGCGTACTTTGGGTACGGGCTTGCGCCCGAGGGGTGGATGGTCTACTGCATCGTGGCGGTTGCATCGCTGGGCGGCATCGCACAGCCGGCGTGTCAGGCGATCATCACGGCGCAGGTTGGCCCGATGCAGCAGGGGACGATCCAAGGGGCGCTGACGAGCATGCAGAGCGTCGCGGGAATCATGGGGCCGCTGATCGGCGGGTGGGCGTTTTCGCACTTCATCACCGACGACCCGCGAATGATTCAGAACGGTGCGCCGTTCTTCGTTTCCGGCACGCTGGGGGTGGTGGGATTGGTGATCGCGGCATACACGATGAAGGCATGGCCGCCGCCGGAGGCGGTTTCGCACCCGCATCCAGAGCGGCCGCCTGACGAGCCGGTCCCGGAACAAAGCGACGCCCCCTCGGCGACCTGAACGTCGTGAGCGAGGGGGGCGTCGTGCGTGCAGCGTGATGGCTGGTCAGTTGGAACCTTGCGCGGGGGAGGGCGCGGTTACTGCGGGCAGCCGTTGAAGAAGAGGTTGATGAAGGAGATGAAGTCGTTGTTGTCGAAGCGGCTGTCGTGCCCGAAGAAGCCGGCAGTGGTGCCGATGTCGGCACGCTCGTCGAGGGCGAAGAACTGGTTGATGAAGGCGATGAAGTCGTTGTTGTCGAGCATGCCGTCGGGCTCGGAGATGCCGCCGGCGCGGCCGAAGTCGGCGATGCAGTCGGGAACCTCGGGGCCAAGGGGCTGAGGGTTGGGCTCGTCGAGCGACCACTCGGGGCCGACCTGGATCTCGGGATTGAAGTTGTTGCGGGAGCGTGAGAGATGCAGGTGGCCGCCGCCGGGCATGGCCAGGCCGTTGAAGGGATTGGCGGTATCGATGATCCACCCGCCAGCGCCGCCGATGTTGCGCTTGAGCACCTGCAGGATGCCGTTGCGTTTGAGGATCAACTCGTCGAGGTCGTTGAGGTCGAAATCGGTAGGGGTATCGCCGGCAGGCGGTGTGACGGTTTCAGTGAGGACCAGGCGGGTCGGTGCGCCGGGGGCGGGCGTGTAGCGCTTGAACTGGCCGTTCTGCAGCGGGCCGAACCAGTAGTCGCCCGGGGTGTTGCCGGGGATGATGCGGTGGTGACCAGCGCCCGTCGTGACGGGCCAGCCTGGCGAGGTGGCGAGCGTGCGCGTGACAAGGCCGCCGAGGGCCTTGTCGTATTCGCGGACCGAGCCGTCGCCCATGAGGATAGTGGGGCCGTTGCGGATGTCGTCGAAGACCATGCAGTCGACGGCGCCGCCGAGGGCGAGCGGGCCGGCGCCTTCGTCCATGCCGCCGTCGTCGTTGGGAAGCATCTTGCGGAGCGACGATCCGGTGATGACGAAGACCTCGCCCTCACGACCGGGCGCGACCTTGCCGCCGGTGCCGGGGAGCAGGACCTGGTGGCTGATCCCTCCGGCGAGCGCGTTGCCGAGGACGACGCGCGAGAAGTCGCTGTTGAAGTTGCCGACGGCGAAGACGTTGTGCGGCAGCATGCCGAAGCCGAAGTCTTGAATGTTCGCGAGGTCGAACCCACCCTGGCTCTGTGAGTCGACGAAGTTGACGATCGTGCTGATGTGGAGCGAGGAGTTGCTCAGATCAGGCTGGAGGACGAAGATCGGGTGGATGGCTGTGAAGCCATCGAGGCAGCGGCGGTACTGGTCGCCTGAGTTGGTGACCATCTCCCACATCGTCACGTTGCCGTAACCCTTGAAGTTGGCGGTGAAGGGGCGGAGGTTATAGCTGGTGGTGGCGTAGGTGGACTGCTGGAAGAGATTGCCGTCGTCGCTGGCTGGGTCGCGGTACTTGAGGATGGGCTGATGCCCGTTGGTGAAGGGGAAGTAGAGGTTCTTCATGCCGCGGACGGTGATGCAGTGTCCGCCGCCGGTGCGCTCGTAGCGGCTGTTGGCGGAGATGTACTCCCAGCGTCCGTAGCAGACGGCGACGAGGCCGTTACCCAAGCCGTTGAAGTAGATGTTGGCGGGCGTCACGCTCGGGCCGTTGAGGTAGGTGATGTTGAAAAGGAACTGGAAGCCGCCCAGCCAGGTGGCCATGCCGTCCTTGGTTCCCTGGCCGTTGGTGCCGCCGCTTCCGGTGGTGCCCATGTCCATGCCGAGGGTGAAGATGTTGTTGGTGATGTCCTGGTACTCACTGGCCCAGGAGGACTTGGTGACGTTGGGGAAGACGAGGTTGAAGCCGTGGTCGCCGATGTAGGCGAGCATGTTGGCGTGGCTGGTGGGGACGCAGTGGTTGTTGCCGCTGTTGGCCAAGCCGTTGCGGCGCTGGTCAAAGTCGGGCAGAGTCCAGCGGGTGGTCTCGGGCATCAGGACCTGCGCGTATGCGGGCGCGGCGAGTCCGGCCGCGAGCACAAGGAATGCGGGAGCGTGCGAACGGTTCATGTGTGGCCTCCTTCGTATCTGAACTGACGGAGACGATCGGCGCGGTCCGAGAAATGACCGCGCCCGTCCTGCCAGTGTGACATGCGGACGGCCAGGTGGTAGGGGCTAGTCAAATTAACATTCAGCCGCCCGGTGTAGGGATCACCGTGGGGGCCGGTGCAGCGGGGGTGGGGGGCTGTGCTGAGAGCAGTTCGTCCTTGGTCGGGCGGAGCTTGCTGAGGCTGGTGGCGTCGACGACGTAGTACCAGGCGGCGAAACGCTTGGCGAGCGACGCCTGGCGTTCCTTGCCGGACTGGAGCTTGCGCGTGTAACCGTCGGAGCGGGCCTTGAACTCGGCGGCGAGGTTGGCGAGCCGGGCCTTGCTGTCGTCGCTGAGGGGCTTGTCGGCGGTGGCCGAGGCGGACTGCTTCTCGAGGTCTTGCAGCTCAGCCGTCTTGGCGGGCGCGGGACCGAGCGCGGCCTCGTTGAACGAGACCGTAACCATCATGTAGCGGCCGTCGGGATTGCGGGGCTTGTTGTCCGCGGTGGAGGGGGATGTAGGGGGGGGCGTGCCCGCGGCCTGGTCTTTGGTAGCATCGTCGGTGGCGAGCTCGCCGATCCAGAGCGTGTAGAGCACACCGTCGGTGCACTGGAGCGTCATGCTGCCTTCGTTGGCGACCAGCACGCCCTGCGGCGTGAGAAAGAAGCCGTGGCGCTGCAGGCTGGCTTGATCGCTGGCGACGATCTTCCCTTCGTTCTTTTCGGCGCCCATGATCGCGACGAGGTTCGGGGGCTTGGGGCGCACGCCAACGATGCGAAGCGTCGTGAGCGTGGTGAGCACGTCGTCCATGCGAGCCTGGTTGATGGGGGCCGCAACTGGAGCGAGCCGCGCGGTGCCCTGCGCCGCCGCCAGGGTCCAGTTGCGTTGTAGCGGCGCGTCTTGCTGCGGGTTTGGCGGCGGACCATCGGGGCGGGAGATGAGCAGGTTCGACAGGTCGGTGAGCGTGCCGTTCTGCTCGTTGATGTGGTAGCGCTCGACGCCGACTTCGCGCACCTGATCGGCCGTGACCTTGAGCAGGTCGGTTTGCACCCAGTCGGCCAGGCGCGTGGAGTAGGCCTGGTTGAGCGTCGTGGTGTAGACGCGGTTCTTGCCGGCTTCGCGGACGTATCGCTTAGACGGCGGCGCACGGCGGCGGTGGACTCATCGGCGACGGGGCCGCCGATGATCACATCGGCGACGGTCTTACCGGTGGCGTCGCGCATAGTGACGCGGGTGCCGCGGCCGGTGGTGGCGGCGGAGTTGAGGTCGTCTGGGGCGACGAGGCCGAATTTGGCGTGCTCAGCGGCCTGCTCGGTGACGACGCGCTCTTTCAACGCACCGACGAAGCTGGAGGCGGCCGCGGCCATGTTCTGCGTCGCGTCGACTGGGTAGTTGTACGCGGAGGGGATGGTCCAGCGGTTGTCCTTCCACTCGACCTTGAAGGCGCGCGGGCGTGCTTCCTGGTCATCCCACGAGATGACCTCGAGGCTGGTGACTTTGGCGGGGTCGGTGAGGTCGGGCGCGAGGGCCGAGCCTTGGTCGCTGGCCGCGGCCGCCATGCGCTTGGGCGGCTGGTGGGTGGCGACAGCGAGCGCGGTAGCGACGCCGGCGGCGGCCACGAGGGCGATGGTCTTGATCCAGGGGTTAGTGGCCATGGGTAGTGCTATTCGGTGCGGGGAGCGGCGCTGGCGCGGCGGCGGCGGATCATGACGGCGAGGCCGGTGAGGAGTGCGGGGACGGGAGGAGAGCGCGACGGCGGCGACGCGGACGCCGCTTTCGATGCGATCGATGTTCTTTTTGCTCTCCAGGCGTGCGTCTTCCACCTTGCGGGTGCGGTCGGCCTCGATGGCGACGCGCTGGGCGTTGACGCGGCTGCTCTCGGCGCTCTGCACCGAGGACATCAGGATCTCCTTGGACTGCTGGTCAAGATCGGTGCGGTCCTGGACTTCCTTCACGCGCTGGTCGAGGCGGGCCTGGGCCTCGCGGAGCCGGGATTCAGCTTCTTCGCGTGCCGCGGCTTCGGCTTTCTGGGTTTCTTCAACCTCGATCTGGCGACGGACGTCGATGCGGTCGAGGGTGCGGTAAACGCGGCGCCTTTTGCGGAGCTCGACGAGCGACTGGTCGCCGATGAGGGCGTCGACGGCGTTGAGGACGAAGGGAACGTTGTCGAACTCCATGTCCTGTGCACCCTGCTCGCGCATGGTGAAGAAGGTGTCGCTGATCATGTCGAGGTCGGCGACGAGGACGGCGTTGACCTTCTTGGGGCCGCCGGTGACTTGAACGGCCATCGAACGGCTGACGCCGACGCTGCTGGGGCGGCGTTCGGGATTGAGCTGTGGGCCGCCGAAGAACGAGCGGGTGAGGATCGTGCTGTACTGCACAAGCCCGCTGGTTGGGCCGGAGCGGATAAGGGTCTTGAATTCGGTCAGGCCGGGCTGCGCTGCGCCGGCCTTGGCCTCGAGGCGCTCAACGCGGCCGGCGAAGAGCAGGACGACCTCCTGCATGCCGCTGGTGATGGGGCTGTCCTGGGCGAAGGGGTCGAAACCGGTGTCCTTGCGCAGTGGCCCAGATGAACTCGCCCGCGGTCTGGGCGAGAGCGGGCCGCGGGTTGAAGCTGTCCCAGACGACGGCATCGCCGGGGATTCTGGCGCCGAAAAGATCCCACAGAGGCTGGAGGTTGGCCTTGGGGGTCTGGTCGGGAGGTTCGAACTGGCTGCGCTGCTGTTTGGGTTCGGCGGTGGCGATGCCCGGGTTGATGATCGGGAGCGGGTCCTCGAAGATCAGCGTTGGCTTTCCGCTGCCGACCCAGTTGATCAGCTTGGCGAGCTGTTCTTCGTTGAGCGTGCTTGGCTGCGCGACAATGAGCGCGTCGATGTTGGCGGGATAGTCGGCGCCCGGACTGACGCGATCGACGGTGTACTGCTTGCGGAGCTCGGCGATGATGGGCCAGTCAGGCTTAGGGCTCATGGACTGGAAATCGAAGGTGCCGAAGAGCTGCGCATTGGTTTCGAGCACGCCGATGCGTTTGCGTGCTGAGGCTGGTGTCGTCACGCGGCGGATGGCGCGGGCGATCTCATACTCGGCAGGGAGGCCCTTGGTGAGGAACGGGACGGTGGCGACCTCGCCGCTTGCCGACTCGACGGCGACAGCGAGGTAGACGTCCTTGAAGCCGCCGACGGTGCCGTCTTCAGCGGGCATCGAGCGGGCCTTGATGCCGAGCGAGCGGTCGACGTCGCGGGCGTCTTCGGTGTTGGGCTCGATGACGCGCGTGACGGAGGTGATGCGGCCGCCTGAGGTGGCAGAGAGCTCGCGGAGAATGCCGTCGACCGTTTCACGCTGTTGTACGAGGCTGGGGGGAGTAGCGGGGGAGACGATGGCGGTGATTGTGAGATGATCGCCCGCGGGGATCTGGTTCACGATGTCGCGCGTCGCGGGCGAGAGCGTCCAGAGGCGTTCGGCGGTGGCGTCGGCGCGGAGGCCGGCACGGTCGAGGGTGAGGGTACCGCACGCGACGATCAGCACGATGCTCACGAAGCGGAGCAGGCCGTGGAACGCGAGCGAGCCCTGCGGCAGGCCGACGCTGCGACGACGGCGGAGCACACCCGCGGTGAGCCAGACGCCCAGTGCGGCGAGCCCGACGAAGTAAGCGATGTCGGCAGGGTCGATGACGCCGCGGCCAAAGGACTCGAGGCGAGCGGGGACGCTGAGGCTCTTGAGCAGGGGCGCGATGCTCTCGGGAAGTACCGGGCTCAGGCGGCCGAGTGAGACCAGCAGCATGCAGGCGCACGCGCCGGTGATGTACGCGATGGTGGCGTTTGACGAAAGCGAGCTGGCGAAGAGGCCGACACCGATCAGGCCCGCGCCGGCGAGCAGGTAGCCGAAGTAGGTCGCGATCAGCAGGCCGACGTCGGGCCGGCCGAGATACGCGAGCACGACAATGTGCGACATCGCGAAAACGAGGCAGACGGCATAGATCGCGACGCAGCCGAGGTACTTGCCGAGGGCGAGCTTCCACTCGCTGGCGGGGAGGGTCATCAGCAGTTCTTCGGTGCCTTGCTTGCGCTCCTCGGCCCAGGCGCCCATGGTGACGGCGGGGATGAGGAAGAGGAGCAGAATCGGGAACCACGCGTTGAGCTGGTCGAGGTTCGCGAGGTTGCGGGTAAAGAAGAGCTCAACCCAGAACGCGGCGATGCCCGAGAGGAGCACGAAGAGCGTGATGAAGATGTACGCCGTCGGGTTGGTGAAGTAGGCGGAGAGCTCACGCTTGAGCAGCGCCCGGACGGGGTGGGGTGTGAGGTGAGGCATAGGAAAAATCAAAGTTGAAAGTTCAAATTCGAGACAGAGCGATCGAACTCGAACGGTTTCATGCGGCCTTGGAGGCTGTGAGCTTGCGGAACTGTTCTTCCATCTCTCGTTCGCTTGAGCCGAGCGAGCCGCCCGGGCCGTCGTGGACGAGCCGGCCACGGCTGATCACCAGGATGCGTTGGGAGAGCGCCCGCACCTCGCTGAGAATGTGCGTGCTGAGGAGGATGAGCTTGGTCTTGGCGAGGTCGCTGAGCAGATGACGCATCTGGTCGACCTGGTTGGGGTCCAGGCCGGCGGTCGGCTCGTCGAGGATGAGTACAGGCGGGTTGTGGAGCAGGGCCGCGGCCATGCCGACGCGCTGCTTGAAACCCTTGGAGAGTTTGCCCGTGGGCTTGTGGAAGACCTCGGAGAGTCGGGTCTGCGCGACCACCGCGTCGATGCGGTCGTTCAGGTCTTTGCTGGCGATGCCGCGGGCTTGGCCGAGGAAGGAGAGGATCTCCTGCGGGGTCTGGTCGTGGTAAAGCGGACCGTTCTCGGGGAGGTAGCCGAGCAGGCTGGCGACGGCGACGCGGTTTGAGGCGACGTCGAGACCGCAGACTTGGGCCGAGCCTGCTGATGGGGTCAGGAAACCCGTGAGCAAGCGCATCGTCGTGCTCTTTCCGGCGCCGTTGGGGCCTAGGAACGTCACGAGCGAGGCGCTTGGCAGTTCGAAGGAGACATTGTCGACGGCGAGAAAGGAGCCGAACTGCCGTGACAACCCCTTGGCGTGGATCGACGGAGCAGGTCCGGCCGCGGAGGAGGAAGCGGAGGTGGCGGGTGTGCTCATGGGGGGCTTTGCGGAGGAGGCAGAAGTGGTGGAGCAGGAATCAGATGCGCGGCGGAGCGAATAGTTCGCCGTGCGGCAAGGGTTTGGGCGCGGAAGGTCGATTTCAAGCGCCGAATCGGGGGTTGGCGATCTGGGATGGGGCTTTGGGGTCCAATTGTTAAGACCTTCGCGCAACCTTTACCGTGGCCTTGACGCTAATGCAAAGGGTGCTGCGGATACTTCTGGAGTAAGGCGTGATCGGAGAGTCATCCTTCTAGGAGTTAAGCATGCGGAACCTGATTGGCGGTCTGTGCGTCGCGGTTGTGGGGGGGCTGGCTGGTGTGGGCATGGCCCAGACCACTGTCGATTCGGCCCTGCCGACGTACAAGGCGGTCGAGGGTGTGTCGGGCTCGGTCAAGTCGGTCGGCTCGGACACGATGAACAACGTGATGACGCACTGGCAGGAAGAGTTCAAGAAGCTCTACCCCAGCGTCCAGACGGCGATGGAGGGTAAGGGCTCGGCGACCGCGCCGCCCGCGCTGACCGAGGGTCAGAGCCAGTTCGGCCCCATGAGCCGCGAGATGAAGGGCTCCGAGATCGACGCGTTCGAGAAGAAGTTCGGCTACAAGCCGACCGGCCTCAAGACGGCGATCGACGCGCTGGCCGTGTTCGTGAACAAGGACTGCCCGCTGGAGGAGATCAGCTTCGACCAGCTCAAGCAGATCTTCTCCGTCGAGGAGAAGAAGGAGATGACCTGGGGCGACCTGGGCGTCACCAACCCCGAGTGGGCCAGCAAGCCGATCGCTCTGTACGGCCGCAACAGCGCCTCGGGTACCTACGGCTACTTCAAGGAGCACGTCCTGGGTAAGAAGGACTACAAGGCTTCGGTGAAGGAGCAGCCGGGCTCGTCGGGCGTCGTCCAGGCGATCGGCAGCGACAAGTTCGCGATGGGCTACTCGGGCATCGGCTACAAGACGGCCGAGGTCAAGGCCCTGAAGGTCAAGAAGACCGCCAAGGACACCGCGATCGCTCCGTCGGCCGCGACCTGCTACGACAGCAGCTACCCGATCGCTCGCTGGCTGCTGGTGTACATCAACTACAAGCCGGGCTCGCAGCTCGACCCGCTGCGTGCTGAGTTCATCAAGATGATCTACACCAAGCAGGGCCAGGAGGGCGTTTCGAAGGACGGCTACATCCCCGTGACGGCCGAGACAGCCCGCGAGGAGCTGAAGTCGGTCGGCCTCAAGCCCGCGTTCTGAAATTCCACGGACGGGTGCGGACAAGCCCCGTCCTGCGTGTGAACAATCGGCCCGGCGGCGCGTGAAGACGTCCGCCGGGCTTTCTGGTTCAACTGAGTGCGGTGAGCTCGGTTGCCGACGAGTCGGAGCGAAGCGCAGGAACGGCATTCTCTCATGAAGCGTGTCACGCGTCCCATCGTGAGGCAGATCGATCGTGCAGGAGCGATCGGCGTGACTGTGGGCGGGCTGGGGATTATCGCGGCCGTGCTGGTGATCATGGTGTACCTGGCGGCGACAGTCGTGCCGCTGTTCCGCCAAGGCGTGCTGTTCGGCCAGCGCGGGGGAAAGGTGGCGTTCGCCGGCGGCGTCACGCCGCTGGATGCGGTGAGCGACGAGTACAAGGGATTGATGGTGGCGCTGCTGCCCGACGGGACCGCACAGCCGGTGGATCTGCAGACGTTCGTCGCAGCGGCGCCGCTCGCGGGCGGTGAGCGGCCGGCGGGCGTGGCGGTGTCGGCTGTTTCCGCGGTGAACGAGTCGGGCCAGGTGGTGGTGGGGTACGCCGACGGGTCGGTGCAGGTGGGGCGGATCGGGACCAAGTCGTCGTTTGTCGAGGGAGCGGACATCGATCGCTCGACCGAGGAGGGGAAGAAGGCGGCGGCGATGCGCTCTGGAGAGCGGTGCGCGTATGGGGGCGGTGGCGGGTATGCAGAGATGACGCCGCTGGGCCAGCTGCGCGTGGTGTCGGCCGACTTTTCGCTGAGCAAAGCCGTCGCCCTCGAGGGCGGGAGCGGCGCAGTGGTGCGGGCGGATATCCGCTCGGCGTCGTCGTCTGAGTTTATGGTGACCGCGCGGGCGGACGGCACGGTGGCGTTCAGCCGCGTCTCTGAAGTGAAGCCGATGGGCGGCGGTAAGCCGCGCACGACGCTGGCGAGCGTCGCGGTAGATTTTGCTCCTCCGGCAGGTCTATCAAAGGTGCCCGACTACCTGTTCTCGACCGGCGATGGGACGAACATCCTGGCGCTGTGGAAGGGCGGGACTGCGCAGCGATACTCGCTGATGACAAAGGGGGACGACGACGCGTTCGTGCTCGCGGAGACGACGGGCTTGCTCCGCTCGGGGCGGACGGTCGTCTCAGCTCGGATGCTGCTGGGGAGCCGGACGCTGCTGATCGGCGACGATGCGGGGAGCGTGGTGTGCGCGTTCGCGGCCCGCCGCGACACGATGCGGACGCCCGACGGACGCGAACTGGTTGCTGGGCACACGCTGGAAGGGCTGACGGGCGAAGGTACGGTCGCTTCGGCGCTCGGCATCGCGCTGCGTGATCGGTCGGTGGTGCTGGGCGACTCGCGCGGCGGCGTGACAGTGCGGCACGTGACGAGTGAAAAGCGTGTTGCGCAGAAGAGCGCGGTGCTGGGCGGGGGCGAGCCGGTGGCGGTGGCTGCGGTGACGCCCAAGGGCGACGGTGTGGTGACGATCGGCAAGGCCGGCAACGTCGCGGTGCTGGATCTTGACCCGGGGTTCGCGGAGGTTTCGGTCAAGGCGATCTTCGGCAAGGTCTGGTACGAGGGGGACGCCGAGCCGAGCTTCACCTACCAGGCGGCGACGGGCGAGGACACGGCGGAGACGAAGTTCAGCAACGTGCCGCTGGTGTTCGGCACGGTGAAGTCGACGATCTACTCGATGCTGTTTGCGATCCCGCTTGCAGTGGCGGCGGCGCTGTACACCAGTGAGTTCTTGCACCCGCGAGTGAAAAACCGTGTGAAGCCGGTGATCGAGATGATGGCGTCGCTGCCGAGCGTGGTGCTCGGGTTCCTGGCGTCGATCGTGATCGCGCCGATCTTTGCCGAGCATTTGCCTGGCGTGCTGATGGCCTTCTTCGTTGTGCCTGTTGGCGTGCTGACGGGCGCGTACCTGTGGCAGCTTGTGCCGATTCGGCTCTCGACGCGGCTGACGAGCCTGCAGCACATCGGGATGGTGCTATGCGTGGTGCTGCTCTCGGGCGTCGCGTCAGTGGGGCTGGGCAAGCTGATGGAGCGGATGCTGTTCACGCCGAGCACGGCCGACACGCTGGTGCTTGCGGGAAGCACGCAAGAGGTGCCGCGCGAGCAGTACCCCGAGGCGCTGCGCGACAAGCGATCGATCTCCGGGCCCGACGTGCTGCCGTATCGCTCGCAGGGGTTGTACTACGCGGCGGGCAAGATCGTGCGGCCGACGGGCTCGGTGGACGACCCGAAGGTGCGCGAGGTGATCCAGAAGAACGAACTGCACCACGCCGACATGCGTGCGTGGCTCGACGGGCTGATCGGCACGCCGCGGGCGGGTTGGGTGCTGGTGATGACGCCGGTGGGCGTGCTGCTTGCGGCGATGCTGCGGTCGCGGTTCGTCGATGCAAAGCTCGCGGCCGTGCTGCCGCGGGTGGGCACGGCGGCGGCGACGACGGAGATCGGCAAGTTTGCGGGGACGCTGCTGACGGGGATCGGGATCGCGGGCCTTTTGGCGACGGTGCTGTCGGCGATGGGCTTTGATGCGCGAGATTCGCTGATCGGCTCGTTCTCGGCACGCAACACGCTGGTGGTCGGCGTTGCGATGGGCTTTGCGATCATCCCGATCATCTACACGATCAGCGAGGACTCGCTGAGCGCCGTGCCGGGTCAATTGCGGTCGGCGAGTCTTGGGTGCGGCGCGACGCGGTGGCAGACGGCGACGCGCGTGGTGCTGCCGATCGCGCTCTCAGGCATCTTCTCGGCGATCATGATCGGGCTGGGGCGAGCGGCGGGTGAGACGATGATCGTGCTGATGGCGACGGGCAACACGCCCAACATGGACTGGAACATCTTCAGCGGTTTCCGCACGCTGTCGGCGAACATCGCGACGGAAATGCCCGAGGCGGACGTGGGGGGGACGCACTATCGGATTCTGTTCCTTGGAGCGCTGCTGCTGTTCGCGCTCACGTTCCTGGTCAACACGCTGGCGGAGATGGTCCGCCAACGGGTGAGGAGGGCGCGAGCCGCGCTGTAGCGCGGTGGCATCATGAGCGACGCACAGACCAAGACGAATGGGAACGGCGAGAAGACGTATACGGCTCGTTCGCGATCAACCGCGCTGGCCTCGCGCGGCGAACCGATGGTGTGGCTGACCGGCGGCGCGCTGGCGCTCTGCGGCATCATGGTTGTGTCGCTGCTGGCGGCGGTGGTGATCAGCGGGTCCAAGGCGTTCTGGCCGCGGACGGTCTATTCGGTCACCGCGGCGGATGGAGACGGAGCGGCGCAGCCGGCGTTCCTGGCGATCGAATCGGATAGCGAGTCCTATGCGCCGCCTCCCAAGGAGCAGGCGGAGCTGAAGGCGGCGGGCGACGCGGGGAAGTTGCCGGCGGGATCGTTAGACGCCGACGGCAAGCCGGTGCGCAAGCTCTACCGCGTGGGGAACAAGGACTTCACCAACGCGCCCTTCGCGTGGCGCTCGGTGTGGCGGACCACGAAGGTCGAAGTGCCGGCCGACGCGACGCTGCTGGAGCGCGAGTCGTGGGGCATCTGGCTAGGGCTTCCCAAGGCGCTCGTTCACGAGAAGCGCTCGCCGCTGAACGGCGACGCCGGGAAAGTCGTTGCCACAGAGGGGACCGGCGACGGGCGGAAGGAACGCAAGGTCGAGGGTGAGGGTGCGTCGGCGGTGGTTGTCGAGCGGACGACCTGGGACAGCAGTGCCGCTGCCGTGATGGCGCAGTTTGATGCGCGGCACGGCGAGGTGCGAGCGACCGCGGAGCGGATCGAGGACCTCAAGACCAACAAGATGGGGGCGATCAACCGCCAGATCGAGGACGAGCGGCTGAACGTCGCCGCGGCGGAGATCGAACTGGCGCGGCAGCAGCAGGGGAGCGATCGGATGCTCCTCCCTGAGTCGATGGGTTCGATGCGCACGGTGATCTCAGTTGGCGCGGGCATTTTCGGACTGGCGTGCCTGGTACTGGTGGTGACGCGGCTGAAGTCGGCCGGCCCGGTAGAACCGGGCTTCCTGCCGCCGCCGCGTCGCGCGCGGCTCACGGTGAATGCGTCGCTGGTGGTGTTTGGAATCCTGGGGCTGCTGTTTGGCGTGGTGGAGGGGCCGTGGCACGGCTCGCCGATGACGTCCGAGCGGCTGGCGGCGGCCAAGGCGGAGTCGAAGGCACGCGTCGAGGGATTGAACCGCGAATACGCCGCGGCCCAGTCTGAGGTCGCCAAGCTTGAAGCGGCCGACGCCGAGTGGCGGCTGGTGGTGGTTGATCCGGCGACGGGCAAGTTCGCGCCCGAGCGTCCGACGCAGGCCGACGTGCCGATGCGGCTTTCGCAGGTGGTGCGGGCGGTTCAGCCCAACAAGCTCAATTTCGCGCAGAAACTGGGCGTGTATGCGTCGCGGTGGGGCGAGTTCATCGGCGGCCAGCCGCGCGACGCCAACACCGAAGGCGGCATCTTCCCGGTGATCATCGGCACGGTGACGCTGACCATCCTGTTGAGCGTCGTGGTGGTGCCGCTGGGGGTGATCGCAGCGCTCTACCTGCGCGAGTACGCGCGGCAGGGTCCGCTCACCAGTGCGGTGCGGATCGCGATTAACAACCTTGCGGGCGTGCCGAGCATTGTGTACGGCGTGTTCGGGCTTGGCTTCTTCTGCACGTTCGTGGGCGCGTTCGCTGATACCGGCTCGGGCGTGAACGGCGCTGCCCATGTGAGCCTGGTCGGCGGAGCGATTTCCGGGCGTGTAGTTACGCTGTGGTGGGTGGGTGCGCTGGCGACGGCGGTGGTGGTGGTGCTCGCGGTGCTGCTGGGCATGCTCGCCAAGCCGGCACCCGGTAAGCGCGAGTCATCGCGCGAACGGTGGTTTGCGCGAGCCGGTTTTGCCACGTGGATCGTCGCGGTCTGTGGCGCAGCGGCGTTGATCGCGTCGACGCCGTACTTCCACGGGTTCTTTGAGGCCAAGGCCAAGTCGGGCGGCGGGCCGACGATGGGGACAAAGGGCATGCTCTGGTCCGCGGTGACGCTGGCGCTGCTGACGCTGCCGCTGGTGATCGTGGCGACCGAGGAGGCGATCGCGGCGGTGCCGCGGACGATCCGCGAGGCGAGCCTGGGGTGCGGCGCCACCAAGTGGCAGACGATCCAACGTGTCGTGCTGCCGCGAGCGATGCCAGGAGTGATGACCGGTGCGATCCTGGCGATGGCGCGCGGCGCCGGCGAAGTGGCTCCGCTGATGCTGGTGGGAGCGGTGAAGGTGGCTCAGGCGCTGCCGGTCGACACCGACGCGCCGTTTGTGCACCTTGACCGCCCTTTCATGCACCTGGGGTTCCACATTTACGACGTGGGGTTCCAGAGCCAGGACAGCCAGGCGGCGCGGCCGCTGGTGTGGTGCACCACGTTCCTGCTGATCATCGTGGTCGTCTCGCTCAACGCGACGGCGATCCGCATCCGCACGCAGCTGCGGAAGAAGTTCCTCGGGGAGGCGTTCTGATGTGTTCGTTCGTGCAAGAGGGTCCGCCTGTCAGGAGGGGTGATGTTGACCACCGGTGACGAGAAAAGACCCGTGCAGGTGCAGGTCGGAGCGGGCCAGACGCCGGCTACGGTTTCGCATGGAACTGGACAGGCCATGACCACGCCAGGCGGCGAAACTGATCCCGGAGCAGCGGTGCTCGCAGCGGAAGAGCAGACGCTCACCGGCTCGCAGTTCGCCCAGTGTGTGAAGGCGGGCAAGCCGTTCCCGGCAACGATTCATCCGGCGCTCCAGAAAGAGAAGCCGCTCATCACCGTCGAGCAGTTCTGCCTGTTCTACGGTCAGTCGCAGGCGCTCTACTCGATCTCGATGCCGATCGCCGAGAACAAGGTGACGGCGCTGATCGGCCCCAGCGGCTGCGGCAAGAGCACGCTCCTCCGTTCGATCAACCGACTTAACGACCTGATCGACTCAGTGAACGTGACCGGCGACATGAAGCTCAGCGGTCGCAGCGTCTACGCGCCGAACGTCGACGTCATCGACATCCGCAAGCGGATCGGCATGGTCTTTCAGAAGAGCAACCCGTTCCCGATGAGCATCTTCGAGAACGCGGTCTACGCCCTCCGCATCGACGGCGAGAAGCGACGCAGCGTGCTGGAAGAGGCCGCCGAGCGAGCTTTGCGTGCCGCGGCCCTGTGGGACGAGGTGAAGGACCGGCTGAAGGAAAACGCGCTTGGCATGTCCGGCGGTCAGCAGCAGCGCCTGTGCATCGCCCGTGCTATCGCGGCCGAGCCGGAGGTGCTGCTGATGGACGAGCCCTGCAGTGCGCTCGATCCGATCGCGACGCTGAAGGTCGAAGAGTTCATCCGCAGCATCGCCGGGCGCATCACCGTGGTGATCGTGACGCACAACATGCAGCAGGCCGCTCGCGTGAGCCACAACACCGCGTTCATGTACATGGGCCGGCTGGTGGAACTGGGCCGCACGGCGGACATCTTCCAGAACCCCAAGCTGCCTGAGACCGAGCAGTACGTGACGGGCCGCTTCGGGTAATCGCCCGAGCGTTCACAGCGTCATCAATTGCTTGCGAGCGGTATGCTCGGGCATGACGTTGTCCGCCCTGCTCGTTTACGTGCGATCCTTACTTGTTCTGATCGCGACCTCCGGGCTGCCGTTGTTCGCGCAACCACCAGCGTCGAACACGCCGGTCTGGGATGCATCGGGGTTTACGTTCACGCCGCCAGACGGCTTTGACCCGCTGCCTCAGGTCGTGTCGCAGAACCCTTCAATCATGTACGCCTACGGACGAATGGGTTCAGCGCGGGCGGTCACGATCGTGGCGATTGAACGGCTCAAAGGCCCGATCGGACGCGAGTCGATGGAATCGTTCGTTCCCAAAGACCGCCTGGGGATGATCTCAAAGGCGGCGTGGCAGGGGTTCACCATCGACGTGTTCGAGGTGGTCGAACAAGTCAACGGGAGTGAGTTTGTCACGTACAACGCGCAGGTACCGTTGAAGCCGTTCGCGGTGCAGGTGAAGGTGTTCGGCCCGGGCGCCGACAGAGCGGCGCTTCGGACGCTGCTGGATACGATGCTGCGGGGGCTGAACGGCCAGACCAACTGGTACCGATCGTTGTTGCCTGCGTCGATCAGCGGGTCGCCGAATTACGCTACGTATCTGCTGATCGCTCTGATCGTGTTCATCGTCATCGGTTTGACCGGACTCTACCTGATCGGACGACGGGCACCGCGGGGGACCGTGTTTGTAATCGCAATGCTGCTGATCATGCTGGGCCTCGCCATCCCGTCCTCGCCGGTGCGGGAGCTGTTGCTGCTCCGGGGAGGTCTGCGAATGACCGGGGTCATCGGGCTCCTGTTGGGCGTCATCGAGCTTGTTCGCAGGCGGCGGCGCGGGCCGGCGGCAGCCGCCGCGAAACAGGCCTGACTGCGACGCAGCAGTTGGTGAGGTAAAAAGAGTTTCACGTTTGATCGTCGCAGTGGCGGTAAGCTGCGCGTGTGGCGGTGATGCGGAGGCATAGTCCCACATACGTGCAAGGAGCCGACCATGCGCCAAGACCAGATGCGTGAGAGCGACAACGTCGAGGACCGGCGTGGCGAAAGCGGGGGCGGAGGCAGCGGGTTTGGCGGCTTCGGCGGAGGTGGCGGCGGGGGGCTTGGAGGGCTCGGCGGCTTGCTGGGCGGGATGCTCGCGGGACGTGGCGGGGGCGGGTTGCTCAAGGGCGGGTTCGGCACCGTCGTGGTGATCGCCATCGTGCTCTTCATCGCGTTCAGCAACAGCCGCAACCAGCCGGGTGGCGCAGGTGGCCTCGGAGGCAGCGGAGGAATGCCGTCGTCCGCGACGGGCGCGAGCGGGTCGGCCCCGGGTGCGACCAACGATGCGGGCAAACAGTTCGTCTCGCGCGTGCTGGGCGATACCGAAGACGTCTGGACTGAGCAGTTCCGCAAGATGGGCAAGAACTACCGGGCGCCCAAGCTCGTGCTCTTCACCGGCTACACCGAGACCGCCTGCGGCGGCGGCGATGCGGCGACGGGGCCGTTCTACTGCCCGGCGGATCAGAAGGTGTACATCGATCTGTCGTTCTACGACGAACTCTCACGCCGCTTCGGTGCGCCGGGAGACTTTGCGCAGGCGTATGTCATCGCGCACGAAGTGGGGCACCACGTGCAGAAGCTGCTCGGCACGAGCGATCGCGTGCAAGCGATGATGGAGCGGGCGAGTGAGCGGGAACGCAACGACCTTTCGGTGCGACTAGAGCTGCAGGCCGATTTCTATGCGGGCGTGTGGGCTCACCATGCGCAGGCGATGCGCAACGTGCTCGAGGCCGGTGACGTAGAGGAAGGGTTGCGAGCCGCGGCCGCGATCGGCGACGACCATCTGCAACGTCAGGCCAATGGCGGCAGAGGGCGCGTGCAGCCGGAGAAGTTCACCCACGGCACCAGCGCTCAACGCGTCAAGTGGTTCAAACGCGGGCTCGAAACAGGCGATGTGTCGCTCGGCGATACCTTCAGCATCCCGAGCCCTTGAGAGACTTCTCTTCTCAGAAACACATCGAAGACAATCGGCCTCGGATCGACATGGATTTTATCGATCAGAGGCATTGATTCGTGCATATCCGCGCTCGTTCGAGGCTTGTTCTTTATCTTCTCTGTGCCTCTGCGTCTCTGTGGTAAAAAACGGTCTTGTTTACCACCGCACGATCTTCTGCATCTTCTTCAGCCAGCCGCTTGCCTCGGCGGAGCTTGCGCCCTTGATCTGCCGGAGCTCGCCTGCGTCGAGCAGCACGCCCTTACAGCCGGGGCAGACCTCGATCAGCACGTCCGGCCGGCTGGGGTGCTTGATCTCCAGCAGCTCGCGCCCGTCGCGCGGGCAACGCCGGCCTCCCAAGGCCATGCGCCCGCTTTCGCGCCCGAACGGTCCGGCGTCGGCCTCCTTAACGGTGGATTCGTGGGCGAGCAGAGCGTCGAGTTCGCCGTTGTCGAGCCAGAGCCGGCCGCAGGAGTTGCACCGGTCGATCACGATCGAGCCGACTTTTTCCTTCTCCATGCGCGAGTTGTCGTTGGGGCAGCGGAGGAGGCCGTCGGTTTCGGAGGGCTGGACATTGTGCGTGCTCATGAAGGGAGGATACCTCCGGGGAGACCGGTGTGTGAGGAGGAGGGCGAAGAGCCGTCGGGGCCGTGGTAGTGGAAGGTTCGTATAGGACGTACAAGCATGGAAGGTGAAGTCTGGTAGGCTCTCCCTGTGCATATGTACTGGGTTCATAACCTGCCGCCGTTTGTGCTGGCGATCATCGTGGTCGGCGGCGTGGTGCTCGTCTCGATCGCGGGTTTGGCGCTCACGCGCAGGCTGGCGCGACGGTTCTTCGGCACCAGCGGCTCCAACGAGATCGTGGGCGACGTGCTCCAGGCCGCGGGTGCGTTCTACGGCATCACGCTGGGTCTGATCACCGTCGGCGCCTGGTCGGCGTCGGGCGACGCGCAGACGAAGGTGGCCAACGAAGCGGCGGAAATCGCGGCGCTCTACCGTGACGTCTCGTGCCTGCCCGAGCGGGCCCAGTACGACCTGCAGACGATCCTGCGGAAGTACACACGTTACCTCATCGACGATGCCTGGCCCGAGCACCGCAAGGGAAATATCCCGCGAGGCGGCGTGCAGTTGATGACCGACTTCACCGAGTCAATCAAGAAGTTCAAGCCCGCCGACACGGGCGAACAGGTGCTGATGGCCGAGGTTTTCACGCAGTTCAACCGGTTCTATGGCGCGCCGGCAGCGCCTGCAGGCGATGGACGGCGGCATGCCCGGCGTGCTCTGGGGCGTCGTGTTCGCCGGCGCCGCGATCACGATCGGGATCATGTACTGCATGGTGCTCGAGAAGTTCCGCGTGCACGCCGTGTTCGTCGGGCTCATCTCGGGTCTGATCGGCCTGCTGATCTTCATCACCGTGCAGATGGACAATCCGTTCCGCGGCAGCTCGGGGATCGGGCCCGAGCCGTACGAGCTTGCGTATCAGCAGTTGATGAAAGACTGAGTGGTGCGTGGCTCCGCAGCGACTACTTCCCGCATTCAGGGCAGGCTGAGCCCGGACCGATTCCTTTGAGGCTGTAGCCGCATGTGGAGCAGATGAGATCTGCGGTGCGAGCAGGCGTGCGCAGTCGCCACCAAAGCACCGCCGCGAGCGCCGCTGTCGCCGCAGAGAACCACCAGACGGGGATGTAGTAGACCTCGCGCGTTCCCATGCCTCGTATCGGCGGGAAGTGTTCAAACCCGTTCCGCCATTCCCACGTGCGGGAGATGTCCGTGTGCCAGCCTTCGCGGCCCGCGTAGTTGAACGGCATGCCGCCGTTGGCTGTCTCGTGTGAGTACTCGATCTGGCCGGCGAAGATCGCGAGCCCGGTGCGATCGCCGATGTAGCCTACGTACAAGCGGCCGGTGGCGACCCACAGCACCGCGCAAAGCAGTGCAAGCAAAGCTGAGCAGTACTTCAACACCATCTTTAAGCGACGCATGCCGGGAGCTTACCGGCAGAGAGCTGTCTCGTCGTGAAAAAAGTCACTTTCCGCATTCGGGACACTGGCCGGTCGTAGTGCCCGACAGGTCGTACCCGCAGTGCAGGCACAAGCCGTAGCGATCACGACGGCGGATCGCTAGCCACCGGGGAACGAGCTGAAGCATGGCGAGAACCGCGGCGGCGAGGACGACGGCCGCGATCCAGCGCCCGACGACTGCGGCCCACAGCAGCCCGTTGGCAAGCCTGCGGCGCGGGTATTCGTACACGGTCGCATGATCGGGCGAGTCCCAAGCGGTACCGAACAGACCAGAGAGTTCCGGCAGTGCGCTGTCGTTGCAGTCTTTGATGAACGCGGTGCGGATGCGCTCCAAGGCTGCCTCGCGTTGCGGGGGAGATTCGGTGGTCGTCCATGGTGGGTACTCACCGATCTCGATGGTCACACGCACCGCGTATTGCACGTAGTCGCTGATCGGCTCGAACTGGAACCCGTAGAGCAGTCTGTGAGCCGGCTCGCCGTCGCGAGCAACGAACGCTTCGCTGCCGCCGAGCGACTTGCTCCAGGACGTTTCGCGCCACTGCCTGGGGAACGCAAGCGGCGCGAGCAAGCAAGCCGTCAGAACGACGGCGGCGATGGCGGCGGCGATCACCGTGAAGTGAAGCCGCTTTGTCACCAGGTGCATCATGCGTTTTCCGACGCTGAGCAACGCGCTAAACGACGGTCAGAACAGCTTCGGGCCATCATCAACCGGCGTCAGCTTGCCCGTCTTTGGATCCAGTCGCATCTTGGGCTTCGCCGTTTTCGCGGGCGCGGCCGGTGCTGCGGCGGTCTTCGCACTCTTGGAGGGTTCCTTCGTTGCGGATGGAAGAAGTGTCGCGTCTTCCTCGGCCGCCTTCTTCTTCGGCGCACGCTTGGCCTTGAGCTCTTCAACAGCCTTGCGGGCCTTCTTGGCGACCTTGGCCTCTTCCTTCGCTTCGGCGGCGGTCTTGGTCGGGGCCGGTGTGCCCGCCTCGACGGCGGAAGCGTCGGTTCGCTCCGACTCGATGATGAGCACCCCTTCCTGGTCGGCCGGGTCCTCGTCCTTGATCGCCTTCCCTTCGTCGTTCAACTCGAGGTCGGCGATGGCGGTGCGTTTCTTGGCCTGTGTATGCAGCGCCTCGTAGAGCTTCTTGGCGTCGGTGCCGTTGATGGCGTTGATCGCCTGGGAGATCTCGCCGATGTAGCGTTCGAAGACGTCGCGGCGCTCGCCCTCGCGGCGCATCTTGCGCACTTGCGCAGGTAGGCTCCGAGCTTGCGCCGCACTCCATGAGCGCGAGCTTCATCTCCTTGCGGATTTCGTCGTAGTCGGCGATCGCTTCCTTGCTCTCGCTGGTGAACGGCACCCACACGCTCGCCATGTGGATCATCACCACCAGCGGCCCGACGGGCAGGCCGCCGCGCGGGTGCTGCAGGTCGTAATTACGCCAGTTGGTCTCGCTGACGGCCTTGAAGCTGGAGCAGGCCGATTGCTGGAAGAGCAGCGGCACGCGGTTGGCAAAGCGGATGACGCGGGCCGAATCGTCGGCCGCGAGCTGGCCGCCGAACGCGACCGCCGCCTCAATCAGGAACGGACGCCCGCGATAGACCGCCGCCTCGCGACTGCTCGCCGCGTAGAACTCGGCGCGCACGCCCTTGTGCATGCCCTTGAGCATCTGCTGCACGCCGATAGGCGCCAGACAGTCGGTGGGGGGCGGCGGGAGCTTGGCCTCCATGAACTCTTTGTAGAGTTTCTCAGCCTGCTGCGGCTCGACGTCGGCCGCCTTGGTTCGGCTGGTGACGCCGATCTTCTGGCAGAAGGCCGACGCCGTCTGCGAACTGACGCGGCTGAACTTCTCCTGCAGGAACGTGTAGAGCGTGCCGCCCTTCTCGGCGAGCTCGTAGTCCTTGAGCATCTGCAGCAGCGTGCCCAGTTCGACGCCGCGCGGGTGGGGCTGGATTTCTTTGGTCTCGGGCGGCAGTTCGGTGACGCCGCGCGGAAAGACGACAAGCGTGCCGAGATCCTGCGTGACCTGGGGCTGCTCGGCCGGTGCCGGCTCCTCGGGTGTCGCAGCCGCGTCCGGCGCGGCCTTCTTCTTGAGCAGCGGGACGTCCTCTTCGTCCTCGGTCGTGCGCGATGGACGCACCAGCGTGAACTTCGCGTGCGGGTTGGCGATTGCGGTCAGCTCGAGGAACTCGTCGATGCTGCCGCGGCCCTTCTGGTACTTGCCTTCCAGCTCGATGCTGACGCTCGTGCCGGTGGGGTACGTCTGGGTAGAGAGGAACTCGCCGCGATCCGCCAGGTCGCGCGTTTCGGCGTTCAGCGCGCGGAGGCGGGCGAGCGGGAAGTCGTCGGTCTCTTCGTCGACCGTCACCTCAGCGCGGTTGGTCTTGGTGTTCATCGCCAGCTCGATGTGGTGCGCCTCTTGCGCGCATCGGGCCGGGTTTGGATCATCATCGGCTTGCCGGTGGTGATCAGGCCGTACATGCCTGCGGCGGAGATGCCGATGCCTTGCTGGCCACGGGACATCTTGAGCCGGTGGAACTTGCTGCCGAAGAGAAGCCGACCGAAGACGTTCTCGACCTGCTTGCGAACGATGCCCGGCCCGTTGTCAACGACGGTGATGCGGTAGCGGCTGGTCTTGGCCGACGCGGGCCGATCAGGCTGCAGGTCCTCGATGACGACCGTGATATCCGGCAGGATGCCCGCTTCTTCGCACGCGTCGAGCGAGTTGTCGACGGCTTCCTTGACCGTGGTCAACAGCGCCTTGCGCGGGTTATCAAAGCCCAGCAGGTGCCGGTTCTTGGCGAAGAACTCGCTGACGGAGATATCGCGCTGCTTGGCAGCCATCGATTCCGCGGTCGCGCGCGGGGCCGACTTGGATTGCTTCTTCTCGATGCGTCCCTTGGCCGCTGCCAGCTCGGCCTCTTCGGCGGCGGTGGGGGAGGAGGAAAGGAGCTGCGTCGCGTCCATGCGAGGCCTCTTGTTGTTCGTGGGCGTTGGCTTTTTGCTCATCGCTGATCCGTCAGCAGTGTCGGCGGTGGTTACTCGGCCGCCGATGCGGCAAAAATAGGCTCGGCATCCGTGCGGGGCAGGAACGGAGCGGGCAATTCCCCGGATGCGAACAGGCCGACCTTGACCCCGGCGATCGTGTTCAGTGCCTGCCGGCGCGACCACCCCCAACGGCATAACGGATGAACGGTCAGGTCACGGGCCCACGCCAGGGGCGTCACGTCGCTCTGGAAGAAGGGCGTCATCCACCGGCACATGCGCTGGTAGGCGCGGATGCTCGGCCGCCTTGCGGTTGAGTATGCTGCGGGTGCTCCAGTGATCCCGTGCCGCTCGACCGCGTCCGCCAGTGCTCGTGCGTCAACGAGCCCCATGTTGGCGCCCATCCCGAGAAGTGGGCTGAGGGCATGTCCCGCGTCACCAAGGATGACGAAGCGTTCCCCGTGCCACCGTGGAAGCACCACTTCGCGGTAAGCCGCCGGGAGCAGTTGATCGGGCGATTGGACCTGTGCCGCGATTTCGCCCGCTTGCGGATGCAGGCGAGCGACTTCCTGCTTCCATGCGTCCAGTCCGTGAAGGCGGACGGCGTCGAACCTGTCCGTTCGTGCGCTGTAGAACATGCTCACAGCCTCGGTTCCGTCACTGAGCGGTCCTGAGGGAAGCACACCGATGAGCGTGGTCGTTGAGTGGTAGACCTGTTTCAGCGTGTCGGCATGTGGGCGCGACGGATCGAGCGGGCGGCATCCGATGCACCACAAGGCACCCCAGCGGTACTGCTTTACCCGAACCGGAATCCCCAGGGTCGGAAGCAAGCCCGAGCGGGCTCCGTCTGCGATTACTACAAGGTCGAATGTGCCGAGCGTCTTGCCGCGCGACTCGAGCGTCGCAGCGGCTGCACCGGGCTTGAACGCCGTGACCTCCACCCCCGTCTGCACTTCAACGCCCGCCGCTCGCGCCGCTCCCATCAGCACGTTCAGCAAAACTCCGCGTCCGATGCCGATCCCGTAGAGATCGCTCCGCAGATCGGCGTACCGCAGGTCGAGGATCGTGCGTCCGCCAGGCAGCGTTGCGTGCATGCGCCGCACCACGGAACCTGCCCGCTCGATCGACCCTCGCAGCCCCATCGACTCCAGCACCGCCAGCCCGCTCGGCTGCAGCAGCAGCCCCGCACCTACCGGATGAAGCACAGGCGCCTTGTCGAACACGGTCACTGCGTGCCCCTGCCGTGCCAGCATGATCGCGGCCGCGGGGCCCGCCGTTCCGCAGCCGACAATCCCGATCCGCACGCGGCGCACTCCATCATGCACGTCAGACATGTGCACGGTCAAAAAACAATACCACCCGCGGCGACAGCGCCGCGGGTGGCAAGGATGACAAACTGTGTGGCTGGTTTCAGGCGCGGCGGCGACGGGTCGCGCCGAGCATGCCCAGGCCCAGGAATGCCGCGGCGCCGGGGGTCGGGACGGAGATGCGGAAGACCAGCATCTCGCCGTAGCCCGTGCCGGGGGTGAACGGGTCAGGCTGGTTGGGGTTGTTCACCCACATCCAGCGGGCCGTCAGGCTGTTGATGCCCGGGACCATCGCCCAGGGAGCCTGCGAGCCGTTGATGCCGCCGACAGCCGTGGTTTCCCAGGTGTTGCCGTTGGCGCTGGTGTTGGCGTCGAGGACGTACTGAGCCATCTCGGCGATCGTGGGCTCGGCGTCGCCGTCACCACGGTCGACGTTCGTGCGGTAGACCTCCCAGGCGGCGTTGCCGCTGCTGTAGTCGACGCCGTTGATCTGCAGGTCGGCCAGCAGGCCCTGAGCGCTGCTGTTGTCCGACCAGGCGGCGATGTACAGGTAGCCGCCGACCGAGTTGTACGTGAAGTGCTCAGCCTCCGACCAGTTGTACGTGCCGGGAGCGCCGCCCGAGCCGAGCTCGTTGCGGCCGTGGTAGCCCCACACACCGCCACCGTCGCTGGAGTACAGCGCGTAGTGGTTGTCGGCGGTGATGTACGTGTCGACAACGTCCGCCTGAGCAGCCGCAACGCCGGCGCTGAGCGCAACCAAACCGATAGCAATCTTGTTCATGTCTCTCTCTCCTCAGGCCGACGGATCTCCCGCGGCCAAGTGTTCTCAGGTTACACCCATTTGTGGGGTGTGCAACAAAAACACAAGCTTTGCAGCGAGATACACGGTCAAACGCCCGGATTCAGGGATTCAACCCGGGGCACAGGCTCAGCGGATGTGAAGCTGGGAAACCGCAGCCTTCTTCCCGTCGAACCGCACGGCCCGCCACGAGCTGTTGTCGTTCAGCGGAACCCACTTGCGCTCCTCGAGCCGGTAGTGCCAGTCCTTGTCTTCCTGGTAGTACACCTGCAGGCCCTGGCACTCGATGATGTTGAGGATCTCGTTGCTGTGGTAGTTGCGTTCGTCGCGGTCGGTGAGTGCTGCCTGGCCCATCTCTGAGTAGAGGCCGTTGAGATCGAGCAGCAGGTCGTTCACGTCGTCGGGCAGTGCGCTTGCGTTGAGGCCGATGCGACGCGCCTCGGACAAGATGATCGGATAGCTGTGCGACGGGTACTCGGAGTTGAGCGTCTGCGAAATCCGCGCGGCCTTCGCCCGGTCGGCGATGTGGAAGCCCAAGATCTCGGTGCAGAGCTTCTCTGAGAGCGAGCTCGCGCGGTCCACCGCGCCGATCACCAGCGGGTGGATGTGCGGGAACAGGTGGCGGTACGCGGCGCCGTCGCCCGCATCGCTTCCGGCTTCTTCACCCGTCGCCGCGCCGCGGCTCAGGCGGATGACTCGCAGCAGCTCATCGTGGCTCACCGAAACGCGCCGGTTGTCGGAATTGATCGGCGAAAGCTCGTGCCGCAGCGACGTATCGACCGCCGAGAGGAACGCCATCGGACCCATCTGGATCTCGTCGGCCCCGATCGCGATCATCGTCGCCGCCGACTCGGCGTTCAGTGGCAGCAGCGCGGTGAGCCGCTTGGCCTTGCCGCGCAGCAGATTGACGATTCGCAGCGACGCCGTGCCCGTGCCGCCGTCGGACTTGATGAAGATGGCTAGTTCCTTGCACTGGCCGATGCCGCGGAGCACTTCGTGCATGCCCACCACGTCGTTGTGGCAGACGGCGCCGTTGGTCGAGTTCCAGTAGGTCAGCAGGGGCATGCCGATGCGGTCCTGCACTTTGGCGATGATCGGTTGGGTCTGCTGATAAAGGACCGGCGGGGTCTTCAACTGGACTGGCTGGGGCGCAGTCGGGGCCGGGGTTGAAGTGGATGCGGCGTTCTGGCGGGGGCGGGGCACGGTCTGCTCTCCTTCAACTCACGTCGGTCGGAACGGTCAGGGCCTATCCTTGGCCCCATTTCCCGCGGGAGAAAGAAACTATGGAAACCACCCTCATCATCCTCAAGCCCGACGCCGTGCAGCGTGGCCTGTCCGGTCGCATCATCAGCCGCTTTGAGGACAAGGGCCTTCAGGTCGTCGGCCTCAAACTGATGCAGATCAGCCAGCAGCTCGCCGCGACCCACTACGAGGCGCACAAGGAGCGTCCGTTCTACGCCGGCCTGGTCAAGTTCATGACCTCCAGCCCGGTTGTTGTGCTGGCTATCCGCGGCAACGGCGCGATCACCATCGCCCGCAACATGATGGGCGCCACCTTCGGCAGCAAGGCCAACCCCGGCACCATCCGCGGCGACTTCGGCGTCAGCAACTCGTTCAACCTCATCCACGGCTCCGACAGCCCCGAGGCCGCCGAGCGCGAGTTGAAGCTCTTCTTCGGCCAGGGCGAGGTGCTCAACTGGAACCGCGCCGGCGACACGTGGATCTACGACATGTCGGGCGGGAAGGCTGAATGAGTCGAGAGGCATTAGCCATTAGCCACTAGGCATTAGTGAAGAGCAAAGAAGAAGCCCCGCCGTTGCGCGGGGCTTTTGTATTTGCTAATGCCTATTGGCTAGTGGCTAATGCCTCAGACCGCTTTGGGCCTGATCTGCCCGATGACCTCTTTCCGGTCTGCGGCCGCGGGCTGCGCGGTTGTGGGCGGCGTGCCCTCTGGCGGCTTGGGGAGCTTTGCGCCGTTGCCGCTTCCGTCACCCTCGTCGTTGATCTGATCGGCGACCTCGCGCCGGTGCACGGGGATCTCGCGCGGGAAGTCGAAAGCGATGCGGACCCGGTCGCCGCGGATCGAGGCGATGCGCACCACGCCCAGCGGATTCGCCGGGTCGCCGATGACGACCTCCTCACCTTCACGCCGCGTGATCACCAGCATCCACGGACCTCCTGTCCCGAACCCCACTGCCCATCGAACGGGGTGGACAATGTGAATATACCCCCTATCACCCTGTTCACGCTCGTCCACGCACGTATTTCAGGGGTCTATTCGGGTAGAACGTGCCGACGGTTCGCGCAAAGAGTGTCCGAGAACGCAAGAACCCAGATCTGGGAGCAGGCCGTCAGTCGATCGCCTGCACGCCGCGGACTTCAGGGATGTAGTCCTTGAGGTTCCGTTCGACACCCACCTGCAGCGTCATCTGGCTGCTCGGGCAGCCGACGCACGCGCCGTGGAACCGGATCTGCACCACGCCGTCGGCGCCCATCGCGACAAACTCGATGTCGCCTCCGTCGGATTGCACCGCCGGGCGGATGAGCTCGAGCACCTTGCGGACTCGCGACGTCACTGCCTCATCGGCGGCGGGGCCTGCGGTCGTCTGGCCGACCACGATCGGCTTTCCGCTCAGCGGGCCGGTCTGCGGGAGTGGAACTGTTCGTCCTTGCGACACGCACGATGATAGGGAGGGGAAGGAAGGGGGGGTGGCACCGCGGCGCGCCGTTCGCACAGGCTTCGCTACCATGCCCCATGCGATTGAACGCGATGGCGGTGAGTGTCGTGGCGCTGCTGAGCGCCGTGGCGGGTGGACTGAGCGGGTGCAAGAACGACCGGGTGGCGCAGGTCACCGATTCAAAGTCCGCCCTTGCCGGCGATGTATTGAGCACCGGCGAGAAAGAACGCGTGGTGGACCGCGTCGCGAACGCCGCCGCGACGCCGCAGGCCCGGCGCAAGGCGCTCAAGGACATCGCGTGGACGGCGAGCAACGGCTACCGCACGCGCAACTACGCGATCGACAAGCTCATCGACGACCCGATCGATCCCGACAACACCGATACCCGCAACATGCTCGCGCTGCTGCTGGGCCCTGAGCCTGACAAGGGCGTGATCGAGCACATCAGCAAGCTCGCGGGCGACCGCGGCTGGGCCGACCTCACGCCGCCGCTTGTCCGCCAGCTCGCCAAGCCGGGCCTCGAGACCAAGGACCCGGACCGGCCGGAGTGGATCGCGCTCGCGAAGATCAACCCCGGCAAGACGGTGGACGAAGTCGCGTTCGAGGTTTTCGCAGCTCCTGAAGTGCAGGGAGCGGGCCACGACCGTGCCGAGAAGGCGCGCGAGGCCGCATGGCAGGTGCTCACGCGCCTGGACAAAGATGGCGCCAAACGCCGCGGCTACCTCGCCGCGATGGCCGAGAACCCCTCGCCGGCGATGGCCGACATTCGCGCGTGTCGCGCGAGTTGGGATGCGTTCCGCTCACCGCCAGCGAGCTTGAGTGGCTGCGGATACTCAAGCGTCCCGCTAACGCCGACTGGTGGAAGCAGGCGACCTCTGCGATCGCGGGCCTGAGCGAGGACAAGAAGCAGGGCTTGTCGATGCGCCACGCCGAGCCGATCCGCTGGGCCGCCGCCAACGAACCCTCGTGGCTGGCGATGGACCGCGGCCAGCTCGCCGCGACGCTGGCCGATGCGCTCAAGGGCCGCCGGATGATCCTGCGTTCCGAGTCGGGCGGCGACGCGGGTCAGAAGACCGAGCGGCTCGCCGACAACGTCGAGCGGATGAACTGGGCCGATCTGGTCTCGCTCATGGTGCTCGACCGCGCCGTGCACGCGCCGGGCATCGCCGAAAAGTTCTGGGCCCAGGCCCAGGAGGACAAGGGCGACACCACGACCGAATACGGCGGGTTCATCGGACCAGACGGCTCTTTGTTCAAGGCCAACCTCTATCCGCCGCGTCCGACGCAGCGGTTCAGCGATACGCGGTTTGTCGCCAGCGACGACCTGCTGACAAGTGGTGCAACCGGCTTGGCCGTCTATCACTTTCATGCGCAGAACATGACCAACACCGAGGCAGCCGGCCCCAGCGGCGGCGACATGGAGTACGCCCGCGACTCGGGCCGCCTGTGCGTCGTGCTCACGCCCATCGGGCCGAACACCTTCGATGTCGACGCGTACTTCGGCTCGTGGGTTCGCTGCGACCTGGGGACCATCGGGCAACCTTCCGCCGCCGGTTCACGCTGAGAACCAGACCCGTCCGACACAAGAGACCGCTTGCTCTACGTCTGCCTCATCGTGGTCTTCGCGTCGATCGTGCTGCACGACCAGGTGGGCGGGAACCTGCCGTATGAGTTGCTGGGGATCTCTCCAGGCTCGACGATGACGCTCTGGCTTGTCCCCGTCCTTCACGTGGTGATGGGTGTAGTCATTCAGGCGGCCGCGATCAGGGCGTACCACGCGATCGAGCGCACCAACCGCCTCCGCCCCATCGAATCGCTCGACGCGATCGTCGCCGCGGCACGGATCTGCGGGGCATTGCTCACGGCCGTCTCGGTCTGCCTGCTCGGCTACCTCGATGCCGTGCGCTCGGTGGTGGGAGACACGGTGCTGCTCGATGAAGCGCTCACGATCGCGCCGTTCCTGCTGCTGATCGTCGCAGGGTGGTGGTCGGTCTACCCGGTGGAACGCATCGTCCGCGACTCGACGCTCGTGCGCGACCTTGACGAGGGGCGGCCGATCTATCCGCCGCCGACGCGCTGGCAGTTCGTCTGGTCGCACGCGCGGCATCAGCTCTTCATCCTGCTGGTGCCGATGGTGCTCCTCTCGGCGTGGGGCGACGCGACCGAAGCCGTGCTCCGCGCCGCCGTGCACCAGGCCGACGGCGGTTCGGGCTGGCTCGCGCCCCTCGGCCGCTTCGTCATCACACAGAGCAACGCGGCACAGTTAACGTACGCCGCAGTCAAGTTGAGCGGGCTCCTGCTGATCGTCGCCGCGGCCCCGTTGCTCATCCGACGCATCTGGGACACCACGCCACTTGTGGAAGGCGCGATTGCTCAGGGCCTGCTGAAGATGTGCGAGCAGCAGGGCGTGAAGGTGCGGCGGTTGTTGGTCTGGCGGACCGGCGGCACGATGATCAACGGCGCGGTGCTGGGGATGGTGGGGGGCGCGCGCTACATCCTGCTCACCGATGCTCTGCTCGACTATCTCCCCGGCCACTTCGTCCAAGCCGTGATGGCCCATGAGATCGGGCACGTGCGCTGCAAACATGTCCCGTGGCTTACCGCAACGCTTTTTGCCGTCAGCGGCGTCTGTCTTGTCGCCGCGGATCTCGTGCTCACGCACCTCGTCGGCATCGACGTCAACCACGCGAGCCCATCGCTCCAGCTGGCCGCTTCCGGCGGCGCTGTCGTCGTTGCGGTCTTCGCCTTCGGATATGTCAGCCGGCGCTTTGAGTGGCAGGCCGACGCCTTCGCCGTCAAACACATCTCCGCCCACACCCCGCCGACTGACGACCCGGCGGCGCCCTGGCAGCCCTCCGTGACCGTCACACGCCCCGCCGTCGCCGCCATGTGCGGAGCGCTCGAGACCGTCGCGGTTGCCAACCACCTGCCGCGCGACCGCTTCACCTTCCGGCATGGCTCGATCTCCACCCGCATCAACCGCCTGCTGCAGCTCGAAGGGATCCCCTTGGACAGGCTGCCGATCGACCGCGGCGTGCGGCGCATCAAGCTGCTGATCGGTCTGTCGTGCCTGCTGGTGATCGCGGCGACGCTCGGGCTGCTGTGACGATTTAGCAAGGCGCGTGAACTACCCTCCGCCATGCTCCCGTTCGTCAAAATGCACGGCATTGGCAACGACTACGTCTATCTCGACGCGGTCGGCGATCCGTCGCTCGCCACCCGCCGCGACCTGCCGAAGCTGGCCCGGGAGATGAGCGACCGCCACACCGGCATCGGCTCCGACGGCCTCATTCTTGTCTGTCAGCCCACCGCCGACGGCGCCAAGGCGGGCGCCCATGTCCGCATGCGCATGTTCAACGCCGATGGATCCGAGAGCGAGATGTGCGGCAACGGCATCCGCTGCGTCGCCAAGTTCGCCCATGACCGTCTCGGCTTCACCGCTTCACCCATGCTCGTAGAGACGGGCGACGCCAAATCGCCTAGCGGCATCCACGTCCGTCCCATCACCCTCACCCTCGGCGAAGACGGGCGTGTCGAGACCGCCACCGTCGACATGGGAGAGCCCGACTTCGACCTTCACGCCGCCGGCCTCCGCGGCCTTGAAGCCAAGGCCAACACGCCGCGCAAGCCCGTTCCCGTCGTCCTCGACGACCATCGCTACGAGGCGGTCATGGTCGGCACCGGTAATCCGCACGCAGTCTTCTTCCTCGAGCCAGACGGCAACGGCCCCAACGACGTCGGCTCATCGCCCAAGTCGCCGCCCACGGCGGTGCGCTCCGGCCTTGGGCCAAAGAGCCTGGGCCCCAATGGGACAGAAGTCCTCGAGCTCGTCTCGATCGACCTCAAGACCTGGGGCCCGCGCTTCGAGCACCACGCCATGTTCCGCGACCGCACCAACGTCCACTTCGCCTCGGTGAAAGGGAAGAAGACCGTGCACATGCGCACGTGGGAACGCGGCAGCGGCATCACGCAGGCCTGCGGCACCGGGGCATGCGCCGTCGTTGCCGCGGGCGTTGTCACGGATCGGCTCAGCCGCGACGTCAAGGTCGCGCTCCCCGGCGGTGACCTCTCCGTGCGCTGGGACGAAGCGACCAATCACCTCTTCATGACCGGTCCCGCCGTAGAGATCTGCAGCGGCCAGTGGCCCACCGACGATCCACCCGCGATCGCCGCTATCCCCGCGCTCACCACCGAACGGCTCATCCTCCGCCCGATGACGCCTGCCGACGCCAAGGCCGTCGCCACCCTCGCCGGCGACAAGCGCATCAGCGACATGACGCTCACGGTGCCCCACCCGTACAAGCCCGAGCAGGCCGTCGCGTGGATCAGCACCCACCGCCTTAGTCACAGCGCGAGCATCAACACGGTCTGGGCCATGACCGACAAGACGACCGGCGAACTCGTCGGCACGATGGGTTTGGTCTACAACCGGCATAACGGCGCCGAAGTCGGCTACTGGACCGGCGTCCCCTTCTGGGGCAAGGGATACGCCACAGAATCGCTCGCAGCAGTCCTTGCGTACGCCTTCGAACAACGCACCCCGCCCTTGCAGCGTGTCGACGCGCATCACTTCTTCGGCAACGACGCTTCGGGCAAGGTGATGCAGAACGCCGGGATGGTCTCCGAGGGTCAATGCCTTTCGGCGGCACGCAAGCACGGCGAGCCGCTCAACGTCATGCGCTACGCGATCACCCGTGAACAGTGGCTGGCTCATCAGCCGGCCCCCGCATCACGTGCCGGAGTCCGCAAGTGACCGACGCAACCGCCTCCACGCAGCCGATCACCGCCGCTCCTCTCTCCGACGCCGAGCGAAAGCTCACCATGTCCATCATGGCCAGGTGGAGCAAGCTTCTCGCCGACCTGACCGAGTTGGTCAACATCCCCACGGGCCGCGCACCCCATCCCATCGCCGTCGAGGGCCTCAACAAGACCCGCTCTCTCCTCCGCGCCCGCCTTGAAAAACTCGGCGCGACGATCGAACTCATTCCCGGCGACCCCCGCCCCCTCTGGCTCGATGGCCCAGGCACAAAGCAGGGCACCCCACCAACACCGCCGCCCACCCTTGTCGCCCGCCGACTCGCCACTCGCTCCAGCCGCCGTCCCATCCTCCTCAGCGGCCACCTCGACACCGTCCACGATCCTGCTCCCGACGCCCCCTTCCGTACCCTCACCGTGTCGGCCGACAAGACCAAGGCCACCGGCCCCGGCGTCGTTGACATGAAGGGCGGCTTGGTCATCGCCATCCACGCTCTCGAGGCACTCGCCGAAGCCGGCATCGACGTCCCTTTCGGCTTCATCCTCAACAGCGACGAAGAGACTGGCTCGTTCTCCTCCGACCGCGCCCTCCGCGTCGAGGCCTCGCGCACCGACAAGACGGGCGCCCGCCTCTACGCCAGCGCCCTCGCTCTCGAACCCGCGAACGGGACAAACGGTCTCGTCACCGCCCGTGGCGGTTCCGGCCAGTGCATGATCGAAGCCAGAGGCCGTGCCGCTCACGTCGGCCGCGACTTCGCTTCCGGCCGCTCCGCCACCGACCTTCTCGCCCGCATGATCGTCGCCGGTCACAAGCTCACCGACCCCGCAACCGGCGACATCGTCAACTTCTCCACGCTCTTCTGCGACCAGCCGCCCAACCAGGTCGCCGACTACGCCGCCGCCTGGGGCAACCTCCGCTACCAGTCCCAGGAGTCGGGCGAAAAGCTCGCCGCGGCCATCCACCGCCTCTGTGCCGAACGCACGCTTGCTACTGACGGCCGCAACCTCGCCGCTGCCGTCTCGCTCATCCGCCCCGCCAAGCCGGCTACGCCCGAGACGCTCGCACTCGCCCACCAGGTGCAGGCCATCGCCGCCCTCCTCGGCCAACCACTCACCCTCACAACAACGGCCGGCGTCTGCGACGGCAACAACCTCCAGGCGGGAACTCCCTCGGCAATCTCCCCCCTTCCACCCTTCCCTGTTCTCGACACCCTCGGCGTCCGCGGCGGCGGCCTCCACACTCCACAGGAGTGGATCGAACTCCCGAGCCTGGTCGAACGGGCTCAGTTACTCGCGTTACTGCTTGCACGTCTTACCAGCGGTTGAAGGCCTCGGGCGGACGGGGACCAACGCGCAAGAGTCACCACAGGCAGTGAGGTGTGTAGCCGAGCGTGAAATCGCTTAGGTGGTCATCTAACCAATTGCGAAAGCTTGTCATCCTCTGGTGCATCCTTAGCCGATCAGTTCCCGTATAATCATCAGCTTGCCCGGTTCTCGGGACGGCATCCTTGCCCTGGCGCATCTGGCGCCGAAAGGGCGCAAACGAAGGAGCGCGACTGTGGGATCGCTGCTTGAAGGAATCGACACAACTCCGCCCGCCGCCAAGGCCGCAAAGGCAAGCGCGCAGGGTTCAGAGACTGCCAAGACGGTCAAGCTCGCGGTCGCGATCGGCGGCCTCGTCGTCGGCGGCGTTCTGATCGCATGGAACCTCGGTGTCTTCGGGCACGACGACGGTCCGAAGCCTTCTCCGAACGTCGCGCCGGACACCGCAGCTCAGCAGCCCGCCGCGCCGGGCCCCCGTAATACTCCGACCCGCGCGCCGTATCGCAACCGGTTGCGCAGCCGATGGGCGATTTCCAGGTCCGTTGATTTTCATCGCACAGGTGATGCATGCTCCGTAAGAACGCTTTTACCCTCATTGAGCTCCTCGTCGTCATCGCGATCATCGCGCTGCTGGTGGGCATCCTGCTCCCCGCTCTCGCCAGGGCGCGTCAGACCGCGCGCCTGGTCAAGAGCCTCAGCAACATGCGCAGATTACGACGGCCCAGCAGTCGTACCGCGTGGAGAACAAGGACTTCTTCCCCTCCTCGGTGGTGTTCTATGGGCCCGGCTGGATGACGCCGTATTACTGGTCCAACCCCGGGCAGATCCCCGGCGGCATCCCCGCGGGCATGGGCGCCGCCAACGCCCCTTGGGCCGTGGGCGGCAAGTTCAATAACACATGGTGGACGAGCTTCGGCGGCAGCGACATCCCGCCGCAGTGGCGATCCCTCATCCCCTTCACCAATCCCGAGTCGACCCTCGCCAAGACGACGCCGTTTAACCCCGCGACCGACCGCGCGACGCCCAACCGGGAGACCTACGAGTTCGAGGTGTGGCACGCCCCCTCTGACAAGTCGTCCATGTGGCGCGGCTGGGTGCAGGGCCAGCCCCTGACCATCGACGGCTCGATCTCTTCGTACGACGACGTCGGGTCGTCCTACTTCCAGAACTACATCTGGCACACGCTCTTCCGCCTGCAGCAGGCGCCCGACTCCACATTCGCTCAGTTGCTCGGAACTGTCAACCGCGCCAACTCCCGCCTGCTGAACGCGCCGTTCAACACGTCGAAGTTCGTGACCATCGCCGACCAGTCGGCCTGGGTCGTCATCAACGATTCCCAGCAGCGTCTCTGGAAGAACGACTACGGCGAGATGATGAAGTCGGTCATGGGCTTCTTCGACGGCCACGCTGACTACGTGCAGATGGAGCGTCGCGCCCAGACCACCGACGACCCGAACGCACCGACCGGCGCAGGAAGCCTGACCAGCCTCAAGCCTTGGGACTACAGCTTCCTGATCCCCACGACCAACTGATCGGGCCGCACTGACTCCCACTGCCGCCATCCATGTGGCCTTCCAAAACGAACAACCCCGGGCCGCGAGGCCCGGGGTTTTCTTGTTCAATGGGCAGGCCCGGACTTGAACCGGGGACCCTCGCATTTTCAATGCGATGCTCTACCAACTGAGCTACCTACCCGTCAGGTGGGGAGGATACGCGGGGAGGCCTTGTGGAGGCAAATAGCCAAAGGTCAAATGGCCAAATTGCCAGATCAAGCCTGCCTCCATATTTGGACCTTTGGCTATTTGGGATTTAGCCATTTCCGCAGTACGCTGCGGCATGGCCCGAATGGTCCTCCTTGAGCACACCCTGCCCGACGGCACTAGGCACTTCGATTGGCTCATCGAGCCCGTGGGTGGGGGGCCCGGCAGCAACTCGGCCCGAGCCGTCGAATCCGGCGGGGACCCAGACGAAAGGTGCCTCCTCTCCTTCCGCGTGATGGACCGCATCGACCACCCCAAGATCATGGCTTTCCCGGCTGATGCGCTCCCGCTTCACCGCCGCAAGTACCTGGAGTTCCAGGGGGACGTCGCGGGCAAGGGCTCCGTCCGGCGCATCGCCGGCGGCATGGTCCGCAAGGTCGAGATCATGGGTCACGAGAAGGAGGGGCAGATGGACGCGGTATCCATCCGCGGCAAGTTCACTGGCCCGGGCGGAGGCGTCGAGTACACCTGGGCCGGCATGCGCGACGGCGACTTGTGGCAGTTCCGCCGCAGCGCCCCCAACATCCTGCAGAATCGCTCCACCGTCGAGCGCAGCGACAGCAATCCACTTACCCGCGATCTCAACGACGACGGCCCCTGGCTCCGCCCGGGCCTCTTCTGAGTAATCGCGAACAACAGAGGGTCCGACTAAGCGGCCGGCATTTCTCTTCTCTGTGCCTCTGCGCCTCTGTGGTAAAAACCAGCCTTACTTCGCCTCCGCCCGCTCAGCCCAGCAGAACGCCGCCGGACTCATCCACCCATCCTTGTCGTATGCCCGCACCGCGAAGAACACGTTGTCTTTGCTCACGGGGGTGCGGAACTCCGTCACATTCCCCACCCGTACCACTTCGCGCCAGTCCGATTCCGTCGTGTCGCGGATCAATACTTCATACCCCGCCACATCGGGCTCCGGTGAAGCGTCCCACTTCAGCACCGTGTCGGTCGAGAGCTCCTTCGCATCAATCCGCGCCCGCGGCGGCGGCGATGGCGCGTTCGCAAGGTGCATCAGCGTCGCGGCGTTCAACTCCGCGACCGCGGCGATGTACTTCCCGTCGACGAACGAAGGCACGTCGCCGTATGGCTTGCCGTCCTTCTCCGTCACGTTGGCGTGCTGACGCGTGTAATCCTCTCCAGGCACGGTGAACCGCACCGCCGGGAAACCGCTCTCGTTGAATGCCGAGTGGTCCCCGCCGCGCAGGAACCGGTCCTGGCGGAACACAAGGATTGGACGCAGCCGCGTCTGCTCCTGCTCCGCCACCAGCGGGATGAACCGCGCGAGCTGTCTGCTGGGCGAGTCGCTCTCCGCGCCCTCAAGCCGGTACCGCTCGCGATCGGCCTCGCTCAGCCCCTTGGGCACGCCCTCGCTGAAGACGCGGATCATCGGCGTGATGCGCCCGGCGATCTCCAGGTCGCGTTCACGGTGCTTCATCGCCGAGTTCTTGTGGCTCGTCCACACCGTGGGCGACGGGTCGCCGACGATGTCGTTGTTCAGCACGCCCATCACCCGCTCGCCGCGCTCCCCCGCGGCCTTGGCGTGGAACCGCGCACCCACCAGGCCTTGTTCCTCGCCGCCGGCCGCGAGGAACACCACCGTCGCGTCCAGCCGCTTCGCTCCCAGCACCCGCGCACACTCAAGCATCACCGCGACACCCGAAGCGTCGTCGTTAGCGCCCGGCGCATCCCCCTTGGGGTCCATCTTGTCGGCGTTGATCGTGTCGTAATGCCCAACGACGTAGTACCGCCGCGATGCCGCTTCCTTCATCGTGCCCGGCAGCACCGCCACCACGTTGTACACCGACGCCCCGTCCGGCAGCCGTTGCGTCCGCGGCGCCTTGAACTCCTCGACCGACACGGTCAGCAACCCGCCCGCCGCCTTCTCCAGTTCGCCCTTGATCCACGCCCGCGCAGCCGCATTCCCGCGCCCCTCCGCATCCGGTGACAGCGTGTGCCGCGTACCGAACGAGCACAGCGTTTCCACCGTCTTGTAGCACCGGTCCGCGTCAACCAATCTGCATACATCACGTGCCAGCGGCTGGTCCCGCAGACCCTCAATGGGCAGCCGATCCATGGGCGGACGGCTCGTGGGGGAGGGCGGTTGCGTCTCCATGGGCGGTCGATCCGCCGGAGGTTGCAGAATCAAGAGCGAGAGCGCAAGCATCAACATCGGGGCCTCCAGTGCCGTTTCGACCCTGCCAACCGCGATCTGGTTCACGTATGGGGATCAGGAATCCAGGCCGCGCGAGTGTACCATGCGCACGCCCTTCACTCGGAGGAGCCGCCATGAACGACCCGCTCGTCTACCGGTGGACCGAACTGACCGAAGACGCCCCGATGCCCCTGCTCGCTCGCAGGCGCATCATCGGCAACCAGGCGATGATCTCGCGTGTGGTCCTCAAGCAGGGGTGTGAGGTCCCAAGCCACAGCCACGCCAACGAACAGTTCGCCGTTCTTCTCAGCGGCACGATGCGATTCGGCCTCGGCGAGCCGCGCACCACCCAGCACCGCGAGGTCACGCTCCACGCCGGCGAGGTGCTCCATCTCCCTTCCAACCTCCCACACTCCGCGTTCGCGGTCGAAGAGTCAGTCATCCTCGACGTCTTCAGCCCCCCAAGCCAAAAGACCGGCATCGACAAAGTCTGAAGGTGCCACACCTTCGCCGCGCAGCGGCAAGGTGTGGAGGGCGCACAAATCACAAAGGGCCGAAGGAGGGAGGGCATAGACCTCCGGTGCCATTGCTTTTCTCTTCTCTGTGCTCTCTGTGTCTCTGTGGTGAGCTATTTCTTCCTCCCGCCCCCCAGATACACCAGCCACCCCACGCCAACCCCAAGCACCAGCGCCCCGCCGCACGGCAGTGCCGACTGGTTGATTCCCTTCGCGTCCAGCACCGAGCTGATCGCCAGCAACGACAACCACATCACAATCACCGCGCACGCCAGCGCCACCGTCTTCGGCCGCCGCACGCCCCGCTTTGCTTCCTCGGGGTGTACGAGCGTCTGCGGCGTCAGCGGGCAACCGCACTCCGGGCATGTCGCTTCACTGATCCCCTTCACGTTGTAGCCGCACCCCGGGCACAACCAATCCCACTTGGTCATGTTTGCGACCGTCGGCTCGCGCGATTTGAGCGATTCAAGCTCAAGCACCCACGAACACCCCGGACACTTGGGCGTCTTCACGCCCTTGAGCTGCAGCCCGCAAGTAGGACAACTCGACGAGTGCGATTTCAAGAACGCCCGGATCTCCGCCGACGCGAACCCTGAATCCGTACTGCCGGGCGGACTCGTGCCACTCGTATTTCCTGATGTACTCGGCTCGTCACCCATCGTCGAAAGAGTACGAAGCTCCTGCGCTCTCTATGCGATCACCCTACGCCACGCTTGCGTGCTTCGAGCAACTCCTTCAACTCACTCAGCCCCCTCAACCCGCTTCTCTTCACACTACCACTTCCGGCACGGCCGCCAGCAGTCGCTGCGTGTATGGATGCTGCGCTCGGTTCAGCACACTGTCGCGATTCCCCTCCTCCACGATCACGCCTCCCTGCATCACTGCGATTCGGTCGCACATGTGGTTCACCACCGCCATGTCGTGGCTGATGAACAGGTAGCTCAGGCCCATCTGCTTCTGCAGGTCGCTCAGCAGGTTGAGCACCTGGGCCTGCACGCTCACGTCCAGCGCGCTGGTCGGTTCGTCGCACACGATGAAGTCCGGGTGCAGCATGAGCGCCCGGGCGATCGCGATGCGTTGCTTCTGGCCGCCTGAGAACTCGTGCGGGTAGCGTGACACGATGTTCGCCGGCATCCCACAGCGTTCCAGCATCTCGCCGACGCGCTTCCGCACGTCTGCGCGGGTGACACTCGGCTCATGCACGATGAGCGGTTCCGCCACGGCCTCGCCGATCCGCATCCGCGGGTTGAGCGATCCCCCCGGATCCTGAAACACGATCTGCATTCGCCGCCGCAACTTGCGCAGTGCTCCGGGAGAGGCCGCCAGCACGTTCACCCCGTCGAACTCCACGCGTCCGTCAGTCGCCTCAATCAGCCGCAGCACCGCTCGTCCCGCCGTCGTTTTTCCGCACCCCGACTCACCCACCAACCCCAGCGTTTTTCCCCGCTCGACGCTGAAGCTCACACCGTCCACCGCCTTCACCCAACCGGTGGTCCGCTGCAGCAGCCCCGACCGCACCGGAAAGTGCACGCGCAGATCCTGCACGCGAAGCAATGGAGAACCCTCGGCCATCACCTGATCCTACTACCCGCCATCTCCAGATGCCCGATGACAGCTCCCCGTTCTCGTCTGTCTCCTCCCCCATTTGAACTTTGCACTTTGAACTTTGAACTTTTTCCCCCATCCTCCCGATACCATCGCTCCGTGAACGCAACCAAGACCGCACTCGTCCTGACCGCCGCCGCCCTCCTCGCCGGCTGCACGCCCCCCGCCTCCTCCTACCGCGAGCAGGGTGAGGTGCGCCTCGAGGCCGGCCAGTACACCCAGTCGATCGAGAACTACGAGAAGTACCTCGAGCTGCGCCCCGGTGACAACGAGGCCCGTTTCAACCTGGCCAAGGCGTACATGGCCGTCAACGAGCCCGCCAAGGCCGCGACCAACCTCCGCATCGTCCACACGCAGGTCCCCAACCACCCTGAGTACACCGAACTGCTCGCCGAGTCTCTCCTCGCCAGCGGCCGGCGCGATGAGCTCTACCGCCTGCTCAAGAGCGAGGCGATGGACCAGCAGACCATGTCCGACTGGCTGCGCCTTGGCCAGTTCGCCCTCCGCCAGGGCGACAAGGACACCGCTCTCGTCGCCCTCCTCGCCTCGGCGAAGGTCGACGGCGGCCGCTCCTACGAACCGCACGTCGCTCTGTACGACTACTACCGCTCCATGGGCCAGAAGCCCGAGGCGATCCGCCGCATCCGCATGGCTGCGTGGGTTGCTCCGCGCAGCGCCGAAGTGCAGAAACGCATCAAGGAGTCCGGTGAGGTGAACGGCCCCACCTTCCCCCTCCGCCCGGCCGAGTGGGACGCTCGCATGTTCGACCCGGTGCTCGAGCCTGTGAACCCTTTCAAACGCGATGCTCAGCCCGCCGCTGCCCCGGCCAACGGCGCCACGCCGCCCGCGGCCGAACCCGCGCCAAAGCAGTAACTGGCGCTCGGGAAGGCAACGTCAAGCTGGGTTGACACCACATCCCTAGGTAATGTATACTTCATCCGGATAAACGGATGAACAAGGCCGCGCACATCACCCTGGTCGATCGACTCGCTGCACTCAGCGAGCCCGTCCGCCTGCGCCTGCTGCGGCTCCTCGAACGCGAGGAGCTCTCCGTCGGCGAGCTTGCCAAGATCGTCCAGCTTCCCCAGTCCACCGTGAGTCGGCACCTGAAGGTCCTCGGCGATGGCGGGTGGATCGTCTCTCGATCCGAAGGAACCAGCACGCTCCTCCGCCTTGTGCTTGATGACCTCGACGAACCGCACCGTGCGCTCTGGCGAACCGTGCGTGAGCAGCTCGGCGGGACGCCCGAACTCGAAGAAGACACTCGTCGCCTCACAAGCGTTCTTGCCGAACGCATGGGCGACACGCAGGCCTTTTTCGGCCGCGTCGCGGGTGAGTGGGACGGCGTCCGCCGCGAGCTCTTTGGCGAGCGTGCAACCGTGCAGGCGCTGCTCGCGCTCCTTCCCGAAGCCTGGACCGTCGCCGACATCGGCTGCGGCACAGGCAACGCGGCGGAAGTCCTCGCGCCGCTGGTCTCCAAGGTCATCGCGATCGACCAGAGCGAAGCGATGCTCGCCGCCGCTCGCAAGCGCCTCAAGGGCGTCGAAAACGTCGAGTTCATGCGCGGCGATGTCGAGAAGCTCCCGCTCAAGGACGCAAGCGTCGACGCCGCCGTCTGCGTGCTGGTCCTTCACCACATCGAAGATCCCACCGTCGCCTGTCGTGAGATGGCTCGTGTTCTCAAGCCCGGCGGCGTCTGCCTGATTGTCGATATGGTCGAGCATGACCGTGTGCAGTACAAGCACACCATGGGTCATCGCTGGCTTGGCTTTGGCGTCCCCGAGCTGGTCCGTCTGCTCGGCACCGTCGGCCTCGACAGCGTGAAGGTATCGGTCCTTCCCGCAGTCGCCGAAGCCAAAGGCCCAGGCCTCTTCGCCTGCGCAGCCCGCAAGCCCGCCAAGAAGAAAGCGTAAAGCGAAAAACGAACAACGAAAACCAGAGGCTCAAGCGGCCTCAGTCGATACACGCTTCCCCTCCGTCTCACCTCTTAAGTCTCGCGCCTCGCGTCTTACCCGAAGGAACCCCAATGACCACCGCCCCCGTCAAGCCCGTCAAACCCAGCAAGGTCTCCATGCCCACCATCGATAAGGCCAAGAACGGCCTCGAGTACAAGGTCGCCGACCTCACCCTCAGTGAGCTTGGCCGCAAGGAGATCCGCCTCGCCGAGCACGAGATGCCGGGTCTGATGGCCCTCCGCGAGCGTTACGCCGGCAAGAAGCCCCTCAAGGGCGCCCGCATCCTCGGCTCGCTGCACATGACCGTGCAGACCGCCGTGCTCATCGAGACGCTCGTTGAGCTCGGCGCCGATGTCCGCTGGGTCTCCTGCAACATCTTCTCCACGCAGGACTCGGCCGCGGCCGCGGTCGTCGTCGGCCAGCACAAGGGCGGCACGATCGACAACCCCAAGGGGACCGCGGTCTTCGCCTGGAAGGGCGAGACCCTCCCCGAGTACTGGTGGTGCACCAACGTCGCCATGACCTGGCCCGACGGCGACGGCCCCAACATGCTGCTCGATGACGGCGGCGACATCACCCTCATCGTTCACAAGGGTGCTGAGTTCGAGGCCGCCGGCAAGGTCCCGCAGTTCAACGCCAAGAGCGAGCCCGAGGAGTGGGGCGTGATCCTCGATCTGCTCCGCGACGAGCAGAAGAAGAACCCCGGTAAGTACACCAAGTTCCTCAAGGCCATCAAGGGCGTCAGCGAAGAGACCACCACCGGCGTCCACCGCCTCTACGAGATGCAGAAGAACGGCAAGCTCGCCTTCCCGGGCATCAACGTCAACGACTCGGCCACCAAGAGCAAGTTCGACAACCTCTACGGCTGCCGCCACTCGCTGGTCGACGGCCTCAACCGCGCCACCGACGTCATGCTCGGCGGTAAGGTCGCCGTCGTTCTCGGCTACGGCGACGTCGGCAAGGGCTCGGCCCAGTCGCTCCGCGGCCAGGGCTGCCGCGTGATCATCACCGAGATCGACCCCATCAACGCCCTCCAGGCCGCGATGGAGGGGTATCAGGTGACGACGCTCGACGAGGTCGTCGAGACCGCCGACATCTTCATCACCACGACAGGCAACAAGGACGTCATCACGCTGGATGACATGAAGAAGATGAAGGACAAGGCGATCGTGGCGAACATCGGCCACTTCGACAACGAGATCGACATGCACAACCTCTACAAGGGGGTTGAAAAGGGCGCCGTCAAGCGGATCAACATCAAGCCGCAGTACGACGAGTTCGTCTTCGAGACCGGCAAGAAGAGCGAGAAGAGCATCCTCGTCCTGGCCGAGGGCCGCCTGATGAACCTCGGCTGCGCCACCGGCCACCCCTCGTTCGTCATGAGCTCGTCGTTCACCAACCAGACGATCGCGCAGCTCGACATGTGGTTCTACTTCAACGGCAAGCCCACGCTCTCGGGCATGAAGTACGACCAGAAGAAGGTCTACATCCTCCCCAAGAAGCTCGACGAAGAGGTCGCCCGCCTCCACCTCGAGAAGCTCGGCGTGAAGCTCACCAAGCTCACCAAGGAGCAGGCCGCGTATCTCGGCGTCCCCGTCGACGGCCCCTACAAGCCCGACCACTACCGCTATTGAGCAGGTGCCACACCTTCGCCGCGCAGCGGCAAGGTGTGGAGACAGCTGAACTCAACAGGGCCCGCTCCGCAAGGCGCGGGCCTTTTCGTTTGACAAGCCTCGAGCGTGAGCGAGCGGGTCTTCTCTTCGCCTGGAGCGCGGGCTATTCCAGCCGGCAGGTTCAGAACCTTTTGCGTTAGGCCTTTCCGTCAGAGCCCGAAGCGTCAGCGAGGAAGGCCGATGAGGCTCTGCGAATCGGCAGTTTGACCTGCAGCAAACGCGGTACTCGCGAAGCTGAGACGCTGCGCGTGCATGTGGACTTCCGGCCTTCGTGCGCTTCGCTCCCGAAGGCACGGCGTACCGCCTCCCTCGCTGACGCTTCGGGCTCTGACTCAAGCCGGCTCATTGAGAAATGCCCATTGAGCCTGATTTCTCGAGCCAAACGGTATCTAACGCAAAAGGTTCTTCACCTGCCGGTATGCGAGCATCTCAATTGATCTTCGGCCCGGAGGGCCGACGAAAGGGCCAGCACCGATTGCGTCACTCCGCGCCCACAGTCTCCGACCTCCGCATGCCACCAGTAACCCGCGTTACCCAAACCCCACCCCTCTCAATCTCCCTAATTCGTAAAAGTTCCGTTGCCTCACACCAAACTCTCCGTATCTTCTCTTAGACACCAACGGTGCCCGTGTGTGTGCCTTGTGGCGGTAGAGTCGAGGGAGAGTAAGAAATGACCAAGAATGTGATCGTCGCCGCGCTCGCGGCGGGCTGTGTGGCCGGCGTTGCTTCGCGCGCACGGGCCACCGACCTTCCCTTCTCGACCGGCTTCGAGTCGAACCAGGGGTACGCCAGCGGCTCGCAGCTCTCCACCAACGCCAACTGGAACGGCGACGGCCAGGACACCTCCGGCTGGACCGTGACCACCTCCACCGTCAACGGCACCGCGGCCGCCTCCGGCACGCAGTGGGTGCTCGCAAGCAGCCCGACCGTCACCACCGCCGGCGGCTCCATCCCCACGCGGTTCCAGTGGACGGTGACTCCTGTGACCGACTTTACCACCAACCCCGTGATGGTCGGCGCGGCCGACGTGCGGCTCCTCAGCCCCTCGTCTGGCACGCTCAATCGCACCACCATCGCCGGTATCAGCATGTACAACGCGAACATCGACATCATTGCGTCGATGTACCTGATGATGGACGTCGAGAACACCGTCGGCCTCGGCGCAAACCGCATGTACATCCAGTTCATCTGGGGCGACGGTTCCGACGCGATCTACGACCTTAACCAGACGAGCACCCTCGGTCAGTACTACCACCTTGAGCTCAGCGCGAACATGGCCACCGGCGTCGTGCGCGGCTCGGTCAACGGCCAGCTCCTCCCGCAGATCGGCAACACCGGCGGAGCGACCGACTTCCACGACTTCGACATGTCTGTCGAAGTCACTACGTCCACCGTCGGCGGCCAGCGCGCTCGCGCCGGGTTCGACAATTACTCCATCGCGCAGGTCCCCGCCCCCGCCGCGGCCGCTCTCGCAGGCCTTGCGGGCGCCACGCTCGCGCGCCGCCGAGCGCGGAATCGATGACTTTCCAACCCCTTTTACTCGCCAACATTCGCTTCGTTCGCAGGTCGAACGCATCTTGACAGATGCGCATCCGGCTCACACACGTGCATTCGTGCACAGGAGAGAGACTTGAACCGTAATCTGATCACTTTTGTGCTCGCGGCTGCCACCACGAGCGTTTTGGCATCTCGCGCATCGGCCGTCGACCTCCCTTTCTCGACGGGCTTTGAGTCGTCCCAGGGCTATACCAACGGCTCGCAGCTCTTCGCCAACGCCAACTGGAACGACGACGGCCAGGACAGCTCTGGTTGGACGGTGACCAACTCGACCGTCAGCGGCTCCGGCGCGGCGAGTGGCTCGCAGTGGGTGCTCGCGACCGCACCGGTGAATACGACGGGCCGCATCCAATGGGCTGTGGCGCCCGTCACCGATTTTTCCACACGGCCGATCATCACGGGGTCGGCCGACGTGAAGCTCGTTTCGCCCGCCAGCGGCACGCTTAACCGCACCACGTCCGCCTCTGTATCAGCGTACAACGCAGACCTCTTCATGATCGCGAGCCTCTCGCTGATCGTCGACAGCCAGAACACCTTCGGCTTCGGCGCAAACCACATGCTGCTGCAGTTCTTCGACCGCGGCGCATCGAGAATGGTCTACGACATCGGCTCCACGCCCGACCTCAACCACTACTACACCCTCGGCCTGATCCTCGATTACTCGACCGGCACGTACCGCGGCACGGTCAACGGCACCCTGCTGAGCTACGTCGGCTCACTCGCGGGCGCTACCGATTTCCACGACTTCGACATGTCTGTTGAGGGCCGCACCAACACCACCGGCGGCCAGCGCGCCCGTGCCGGCTTTGACAACTTCTCCATCACCCAGACCCCCACCCCGGGCGCGGCGGCGCTCGCCGGCCTCGCAGGAAGTACGCTCCTCCGCCGCCGCAAGCGGATCTGTTGAGGTCGTCGCCGGTTGAATGAGCTTCGAGCGCAAGCCTGTGAAGGATTGGGGAGTTTGCGTACGATCGCGGCAGTGGTCCTGCACGCGATCGCGAACTTTTCTCGCTGAACCTTCGCCGAAGGATGAACTCGATGCCAAAGACCAACAGTCCGAAGAAGAAAGCGGCAAAGGCTGTCGGGCGTTCTGCTGCGCCCGCATCGCGCATGACTCTGCGGGATGCGATGGCCTCGCTCGAAGCGGCTGGCTCTGCACAGACGCGCAAGACGTACGCGCGCCATGGTGCACCGGAACCGATGTTCGGCGTCAGCTTCGCCACTCTCAAGACGTTGGTCAAGCGGATCAAAGTCGACCAGGAGCTTGCCGAAGCCCTGTGGAGCACGGGCAACTTCGATGCCCGGAACCTCGCCGTCAAAGTCGCCGATCCTGCAACGATCCCTTCGCGCGTGCTCGACCAGTGGGCCGCGACGCCCGCCGGCCGCATGTGCGGGGCGTACGTCGGGCACCTGACAGCCGAGAGCCCGCACTCGCGTGCGAAGTTCGACAAATGGTCGACCGCCAAGGATGAAGAGACGCGATTCGCCGCATGGTCGACCCTCGCCGCGATGGCCATGATCGACGAGAGCGAGACGGACGCCTGGTTCGCCGACCGGCTCGCGCAGATCGAGAAAACGATCCACACGGCTTCCAACGCCCACAAGAACATCATGAACCAGGCGATCATTGCCATCGGCGGTCGCACCGCCGCGCTCCGCAAGCTGGCCCTGGCCGCCGCCAAGCGGATCGGCGCCGTCGAGATCGATCACGGCGATACCGACTGCAGCACGCCCGACGCCGCGGGCTACATCGAAAAGGCGTGGGCTCATTCCAAGTTAAAGGGTTTCGAGAGCCCGGCCGCTCATGAGAGATCGCGCGAGTCGATGCGTACGCGGTGCTAGGTGGTCGCGGGCATGGGGCTTGACCATGCCGTTGTCGTCTCGCTATTTCTTAGCCGCGCTCTGCTCGAACTCTTCGGCACCGGTCCGAAAAAGGCCATCGGCGCGGAGAAGGGGGAAGACCGCCCCCATCGCGCCGGCCGTCAGTCGCAAGTAAGCGCGTGCCGCTCGCTCTCACCCAGCTCTGCATGATGGGGTGAGTGTTGCCGGAAAAGCCGTGAATCCCTTGCCGCCGACCATCCGCGTGGGATGGTCGGCGGTGTTTGTTCTTCTGGCTGGCGTTGTCTCGACGCTGACCTCCTTGCCTTCGCCCGGAGGGCGCTGCCGTTTGCCACGGGTGACCGCCGTCGAGCGAAGCGAGACAAGGGAACCCGTGGAAGGTGGCTCTCTTCTTCTTCTTCTTCTTCTTCTTCTTCTTCGGCTCGGAGAGCCGGCGTACCTCTCGTCGGCCCTACGGGCCGGAAGTCCAAAGGAGCCAAGGTCCACGGGTTCCTTCGCTGCGCTCAGTCACCCATGGCAAACGGCGTGGGCCCTACGACCGAAGACGCCAAGCCACCGGTCTTTTTACGTCCTTCACATTCGCACGTTCTTCACGCGCAGCAAACCCAGCGCACCACTTGCGCCGAGTACCTTCGCCCCTTCACGCCGGCTGTCAGGTCGCCGCGCGTGAAACGCCCCCGTCCACGCGGAGGGGGGTTGTGTGTTCACATCGAAAGGAGAATGGGATGCCCTCGACGATCCGTACCGTCCGTTCGGCCGCCGCGCTCGCGCTGCTCGCTGGTCTCGTCGCGCCCGCGATGGCCCAGTACACCACGCCCAACGTGATCAATACGTCCAACCCGATCACCACCTCGCTCAACGGCACGCAGTTCACCAACTACGGGCTCGTCGGTGTCGGCCGCATCTCGGCCAGCATGCTCGATGCGCAGGGCTCCACCTTCGGCTCCGTCTCGTCGCTGGCCATCTCCCCCGGTTCCTGGCAGTACAACGCCGCCACCGGCCAGTTCAGCGGCCAGTTCCTCACCCTGCCCGATCGCGGCCGTAACGACCCGGTCAACAACGTCTACGTGAACTACCAGGCCCGCATCCAGCAGCTCGGGTTCACGTTCACGCCGTCGTACAACGGCAGCGGTGCCTCGCAGAACCAGATCCAGTTCAACTACCAGGGTCTCACGATGCTCACCGAGAGCAACGGGCAACCGCTGGTGGGCATGGACCCCGGCACGGGCGTCGGCACGGCCTTCGGCCGCCCGGTGCCGCGCGTGGGCGGGCCCAACGGCAACCTCGCGATCGACGCCGAGGGCCTTGTGGCGACGCCCGACGGCGGCTACTACGTGAGCGATGAGTATGGCTCGGCGATCTACCGCTTCAACGCGGGCGGCGTGCTGCAGGGCGTCATCAACCCGCCCGAGGCGCTCATGCCGCGGAACAACGGTGCGCTCGACTTCAACTCCGCCACCGCTCCGCAGCAGGGCCGCCGCAACAACCAGGGCATGGAGGGCCTGAGCCTCTCGCCCGACGGTCGTTACCTCTTCGCCATGAACCAGAGCGGCGCGATGCAGGACAGCGCGGGGAGCAACCAGGCCAACCGCCGCTTCACCCGCGTGATGGTCTACGACCTCCAGAACAACCCGATCCCGACCGACCCGATCGGCCAGTACGTCGTCGAACTGCCCACGACCAACGTCAACGGCAACGGCAGTGCGGTGAACCGCACGGCCGCGGCGAGCGAGATCGTCGCGATCAGCGACACGCAGTTCATGATCCTCTCGCGCGACAGCAACGGCCGCGGGCCCAGCACCGGCCTGCCGCCGGTCTTCCGCAGCGTGCTGTTGGCGGACATCTCGGCGCGACGAACCTGCAGGGAACCAACTTCGCGCTGACGCAGCCGGTGTCGCCGGCCGGCTCGCTGGTCTCGGGCATCACGCCCGCCGCCACGACGGAGGTCGTCAACATGCTCAACACGTACGACCTCAACCGCTTCGGCATTAACACCAACCTGAGCGCGCAGTTCCCCAACGGCGACAGCAACACCCTCAGCGAGAAGTGGGAGGGCATGACCCTGCTGCCCGACCTCTCGACCGCCGACCCCACCGACTTCTTCCTCTTCCTCGCCAACGACAACGACTTCCTCACCACCGACGGCACGATGATCACCACCGACGGCCAGGTGCAGCACTACAGCGACTCGATCAACAACGACACGATGTTCATGGTCTACCGCGTCAGCATCCCCGCGCCGGGCACGGCCGGGCTGCTGGGGCTCGCCGGTATCGCGGCCCTGCGCCGTCGCCGCTGAACCGATTTCTCCACGACCAGTTTCACACACGGCCCGGGCATCCTGCCCGGGCCGTTTTTATTCAACGAAGTCTGTTAGGGTGCGAGAGAAAAAGGAGACTTGGAGTAAGTATCTCGATGGCATGAAAACGCGAGTTAACGCTGTAATTTAGGCCAAAGATATCAATTTGCAAAAATACGAACAAAAACCTTGCGTTATGTTCGGTATTCGGGTAAGATATGGGTGTCAGGGGCGGGAACACATAAGCCCGTCCGCACACGCACCCAGCCGATCCGAAGGGGGATTTCGCCATGCCATTCGCAGACGCGTTCGAGAACCAGCGCGCACAGACAGGCCGCCTTGGATCGCAGGATGTTCCCGATCAGAGCGAACTCCGCGAGCCGCATTTGCGACAACGGGCTGTTCGCGCAGAGCGCCACGCCGGCCTGATGCGCACGCATGCTGACCCCAATCGAAGTTGTCGTGCGCCGTCGCGAGTATCGCGCTCGCGGCCTGATAGCCGCCACACCCTTCCTTGTGGCTGAGCACGTAGGCGTGCCTGTCACCCTCATGCACTGAGCAAACACCGCAGCGTCGTTTGAACGTCCTGCGCTGTCGCTCTGCACCCACCTGGGTGTGGCTGGTGCAACACGTGTTCTTGAGTGTTCTCGGTGTCTTCTTTGCGCCGTCGCACGCCGATCGTTGTCGGCGAGCAGGCGGTGTGCTTTGTGTCTTAAGGAGTTGAAGATGTTGCGATTGTTCACCGTTACCGCTGTCGGGATGCTCGCCGCAAGCGCCTCGGCCCAGACGTTCAGTTACCCCCGGGTCTGGTGTTTCCATGAGCCGCTCCATTCGAGCCCGGACATGGACCAGTACCGGACGATCATCAGCTACAGCACGGCGTACGGCCTGCACGACCCGACCACCAACCCAGGCTATGCGACCGTCGCCGCATCGGAGATCTTCGGCGCAGTTTCCACACAGGTCGGCCTCGGGCACGACGACAACGCGGTGCTTCTCTACAGCGTCGGCACAGACGGGATGCCCAAGCACGACAACCAGTTCGGCACCGGCGTCACTTCGCTCTACGCCCACGACGACGATGCGATCGAGAACCCGGGTTCCGCGGCGGTCACCCTGCCGTTCACCTGGACGCCGTGGAAGGTCAACGGCATCGCCGATACGAAGGCCTGGATGGAGGACTTTGTCGACGAGTACAAGTCGTTGCAGTCCGCCACGGTTTCCTCGCCATACACACCGCGGCCTACCCGGTTCTTTTTTGATGACGAGGTGATGGTCATCGGCGACAACGCGTCCGATACGCAGCTCGAGGCGTACTGGAACCTGCTCAAGCTCGACTCGCGTTTCTGCTCAACGTCGACGGTTCTCGTGCCGGGTACCGGCCAGAACCTCTACACGCTCTGGGACAACGCAGGCCGGCCGGAGTTCGTCGAAAAGACCACCGGCTACGACTGGAAGTACAAGTCCGGGAGCTGGTGCAACCAGCAGTGGTGGAACTGGTGGTCGGGCGTCTGCCGCGCGTCGGTCGCCGGCGCGATGGACGAAGCGTACTACAGCGTGATCCGCGCGAAGTGGACCACGACCGCCGACCCCGGTTTCGGCGGGACGGGCGTGGTGCCTCTTTGCTCGGACTATGACGGGAGTTTGCGGCTCGATTCGGTCGCCAACGCCGAGTTAGGTTCGCGAATCTCCAACGGCTTCCGCCGTAAGGACCGGGCCGTGCGCTGAACAACGGCATCGGCGAACGCATCGTCTGGGACGCGCCCGGCAGCAACATCATGCAGTCGCCGAGCCTGTACGCGGGCATGACCTGGTACCACATGGGGTACTACAACCCGGCGCTTGTTCCGTACGACACCGAGGTGGATGACTTTGCGGGTTATCCGTTCACCCCCGGCGCCGCAACCGACGACGACTGGGACGCCTTCCTCGGCACCGCGCCGCAGGAGTGCTGGTCGACTGTCTCGCTGCGCACCAACCGGTTCAACCTCGACGCGATGCACCGCTCCACCAACGGCCGGACCACGCCGATCGTTCCCTGGGTGCCGATGGCCAACGAGATGGCGACCGTCGCCAGCATGGAAACCAAATACGACTTCCGTGGAGCCGACTACGACACGGGGTTGGTGCCCGTGAACACCTCCACTCGCTACCTCACCAGGCAGTTGGCCGCCTGTCGCGCCCGCGGCAGCAACGAGTTGATCCAGTGGAACTGGAGTGCGTTCAGTGCCGAACCGTTCCACGATCAGTACAACTACGGTCCGCACTCGCAGTACCCGCAGAACTGGGAGTATTTCAACGAGGCCGTGAACAACGTCTGGGGCTACCAGATCTACTCAACCTATATCGATTCGGGAGCAACCGCTCTGGTCGTTCCTCCCTCCGGTCACCCCCAGTACGGTGCGCCCGTCGCCGACCTCGTCCGCGAGTCGGACCGCAGCTACAGCAACACCTACACCGGGCGCGTCCGCGTCGACTCGCTCACCGGCAGCGTCGGTACGTGGTTCGTCGTCACGTTCGCCCGTGACTCGGCTCTTGCACAGCCGGCCGATGACGGCACCAGCTACCTCGAGGTCGATATTGAGGGCGTCGCCAACGTCGACGCCGATTGCTACCTCTACATCCGCGGCACGAACACAAGCTGGGTCCAGATCACCGACGGCGGCACGGTGGACCACTGGGGAAGCGACATCCGCGACTCCGGGTTCCTGATGCCCGCCGACCGTACCGCACGCATCCACGCCCGCATTCCCTACGACCCCGACCTCTTTGATGGCGGGCCGTGCCACCTTGCCCTCCACTACAAGCCTCACAGCCTCACCGGTACCGTCTCGGTCTGGACCGATCTGGTGCAGCTCTACGGAACGCACGAGGTCAAGCGTCCGGCAGGCGACATCAACGGCGACTATGTCGTCGATGAGGACGACCTCGCCATGCTCTGCGACTTGATCAACAACCCGGGCCACCGCACTAAGGACACCGATGTCGCGGCGGCAGACCTCAACGGTGACGGCACCATCAACTGCCTCGACTACCTCTTCTATGTCGCAGCGTCGGGCCACTACGACGACCCGGCCGAGGACGACTACATGTCCTCGTTCGAGCTTCTCCGTCCGTAACGATCGTGCGACGTTCTTGAGAGGAGTCTGATGCAGTCGGCGGCGTCGGGAGGTCCCGGCGCCGCCTTTCTCATTTTGATGAGGCAGCAGGTTCGCGGGATTCGGCAGGCTCGGAACCCTCGCGGCAGGCTCGTTTGTGAGGTATGTTCTCGCCATGACCACCCCTCACTTGGAATCAGCCGGCTCGTTTGACCGTCGTGTGTTGCTGGGAGCCGCGGGGCTCGCGAGCGTGGCCGCGCTCGCATCGGCCCGTGCGGGGGCCGGTCCACTCAACCCGCCCGCGGGAGCGGTGGCGCCGACCGGCAAGACACTCGCGGAAATCGAACCGCGCACTGCCATCAGCGCAGCGAACACGCCCGGCGATGCAAACAGCCTCTACAAGATCATTCAGCCCGGCAGCTACTACCTCACCGGGAACATCCAGGTGACCACCGCGGGCTTCGCGGCCATTGAGATCGCCGCTCCGGGCGTGACGGTCGACCTCAATGGCTTTGAGGTGTTGGGGATGGGAGCTGCGGGCGGGTCCGTTTCGGCGATCACCGCCGCGACTTCCACCTACACCGGAGCGCAGGTTTTGGGCGGCACGGTGCGCAACTGGGGTGGGGCCGGCGTCGATCTTTCAACCTCCGCCTCGGTCCGCAATATGAGCGTCATCAACTGCGGTCTGGCGAGCAGCCGGACCGCTATTTACCTTGGTATCGGATGCGCCATCGAGAACTGCGTCGTCAACGGCGGTGGCGTAGTCGGTGGCTTCGGCTTCGGCAGCCAGTGCACCGCCCGCGGTTGTACGGCGCTCAATACCGGCGGCGCCGGTTTTTCCACCAATGGCGCCTGTGTCTTTCACGGCTGCACCTCCAACGGGTGCGGTTACGGCTTCGCTCTCAGCGAAGGGGACGTTGCGATCGGGTGCGCAGCATCCTTCAATAACGGCGACGGATTCATTCTCACCGCGGCGCTCGCCGCTGACTGCATCGCTCACGACAACGAAGACGCAGGCTTCTTTCTCAACAGCGTCAGTCACGCGCAAGGCTGCTTCAGCCACCGGAACACGTACGGTTTTCAGGCCTTCAACGGCGCAGTCGTTCTCAACAACAACGCGTCGAGCAACACGACCGCCGGCTTCTACAACTCCTCCGGCGGCGAGGTGCGGTTTGAGGGCAACAGCGCCCGCAGCAACCCTACCGGCTTCCTGATCAACACCAGCGGCAACCTGCTCATCCGCAATACCGCGGCCCGAAGCTCCACCGCCAATTGGAACGTCGTGGGAGGGAACTTCTGCCTTGTCGTCGCCGCGGTGGGCGGGCTCGGCGCCATCAACGGCGACAGCGGCGGCGTCTCGCCCGGCTCGACCAACCCGTACGCCAACTTCTCGCTGTAGTCATCGCGCGGAGCGTGCTGAACATCGCTCTGTGCGCACGGGAGTTCGCTCTCGGTATTGGTTAGAGCCGTACCGGCTCAAAGCCCGCGCGATAGCCGCCGGCGCGGCTGACGAGCGTGCGGGTCGCCTCTGCGTGGTTGGTAAAGGTGAGCGAACCGCGGTCCCACGCGAGCACCTGGCCTGGGTATTTGGTCGCTTTCACTGCGAGCAGGCCCGGCTCGGTGCAACGCAGGCCGGTCTCAAACGGCATCCAGCGATGGGGCGTTTCTTTGCCGAGCGCTTTGTCCACCCACGCGTGCCAGTGGTTGAACTTCTCAAACTTCGGAAGCCCGGGGAACTGCAGGCCGTCGATCATCTGACTCTTCCCGTCCGCGCCTTTCTGCCAGACCTCGATCGGGCCGGAAGGTGCGAGCACGAGCGTTCCGCCCTCGCAGACGACGACCGTCACGATGCCGTCGGGCCACTTGCCGTCGCCGATGCCGAGCTGCGCGGTCGGGCTGCATGCCGCTGTCGTAGAAGTGGAGGTTGAACGTGGTGTTGGCGAACTTCTCGCCGCTCACGGTGTAGGTGAGCAGAGAGCTCACACGGTCGGCGTGGAAGTTTGAGAGGTCGCGGCTGGGTGTGCGCGAGCAGACCTGCATCGGGCTCTGCAGCTCGGGGAACGAGTAGAAGAGCACGTCGGTGAGGTGCACGACCCAGTCGGTAATCTGGCCGCCGCCGTACTTCCACCAGCTGCGCCACTGGCGCTGCACCAGTTGCGGCCGGCACGGCTCGAACTGCGCGCCGTTGAGCCACAAGTCGTAGTTGAAGCCAGCCGGTGGCTCGCACGGTTCGCCGAGCTTGCCATCGGCGAAGTAGAACCCGCCTGCCAATGCGCCATTGCCGAATGTAACGTGTGCCTCGATCACCTTGCCGAGTTTTCCGCTCCGCAGGATCTCGACCGCCGCGCGCCGGGCTTCGGACTCGATCCGCTGCGCGCCAGTCTGTGTTACCAGCTTCGGATTCGCCTTGACGGCCCGTTCCAGGATGTCGAGCTCTTCAAGTTCGTGCACCAGCGGTTTCTGCCCGTAGACGTGTTTTCCTTTCGAGAGCGCCAGCGTCATGATGGCGCAGTGCGAGTGGTCGGGCGTCGCGACGATCACCGCGTCGAACTTGTCGCCGTAGCGATCGAACGCTTCGCGATAGTCGACGCAGGTAAACGCGCTGGGGTGGTCCTTTGAAGCCTTGTCAATCGCGGCGGCGTCGACATCGCAGAGGCCGACCATGTCGACCAGCGGATGGGAAGCGACGGTTTTGCGGTCGTGTTCGCCGATCGTGCCGACAACGCCGATCGAGAGCACTCGCAGACGCGTGTCATCCAATGAGCGTCTTCCGGTTTTCCCCCAGCTCGTCTGAGGTGAGCCGAGGATGACCGCACCCGCGCCGACACCCGCTGCCTGCTGAAGAAAAAGACGCCGCGAATACCCGTGTGCCGCCATCGGTACTGCCTCCGTTTGCGGAGTGTACCAAAATCGGCAGAGTGTCTTCAGGCTGCGTTTACCGCGCACGGGACGGTTGTCGGCACATCGACATCAATTGGGATGATTCCGCTCAGCGTATCGCCTGCTTGAGTGCTGGGAGGAGGTTGTTGGCGTTTGCGAGGGCGTCGGCGGTGGTGCGCTCTGCGCGGAGCCTGGCGAGTTTTTCGGCGGCGGCGTGTGGGAGGGGGAGTGTTTTTTCGGCGGCCTGTCGTTCGGCGCTGAGTGCTTCTCGGAGTTCCACCCATTCGTGGTCGGGTCGTGCGACGATTTTGTAGGCGGGGGGGACTTCTTTGTCGGCGTTGAGCCTGATGGTGGCCAGGCGGGTCTTCTGCTGGTCGCTGAGGTGGGCGGAGGCGGCTTCGACGGCGCCGGTGAGGAGCGCGGTGCGGTTGGCCAGTGCTGCTGCTGCGGCGGCTGCGTTCTTGGCGAGGGTCTGCTCGTCTGGTCCCTTGCCGGCGCGGAGCATGCGGGCGTCGCTGTCGGCCTGCTTGCTCGCGGCGTTGTGGGCGTCGATGGCGGCCAGGAGCGGCTGGGCGTTGGCGTCGAGGTAGGCCTGGAGGTCTTCGAGCATGACCTGAGCGGAGCCGGCGGGGACGCCTGCAGCGGCGAGGGACTCAGCGTCGAGGCTGAGCAGCCCGAGCCAGGCGCGTGCGGAGGCGAGGGCGGCGGGGGGGGCGGTGGGGCGTGGCATCGTGCTCGGGGTAACACGTGTTGCATTGGAAGTTGTCGGGAGCAGGTTGATTCCTGCCCATCCGAGCAACCCGGCGGACAACACGACGAGAACGACTGATGTAACTGCCCCGTTTTTGCTGTGTGCGGCCATTGGTGACTCCTCGGTACAGATGGAGGCGAGAGCGTGAGGGTAACCGAAGCAACGTCAAAGTGTTCGAGTTGTTTGCAGAAAACTCTTCTTTGCGCACGATCGGCGCGGTCTGTTCCACCATGATGGGTGTGTGTTATCAAAAACATGTCAATTCCTAACAACCTGTTCGCCAAATAATCCGGCGGGCTGATAGTCTGCGCAGAGCCGCGTTCTGTTGCGGCGTGGAGCCACCCATGCGTACAAGCAGGTCCTTTGTTGTCGGCGCTCTGTTTTTGTCGGCCGGACTTCAGCTCCCGTTGCTCGCCGAGCCGGTGCTGACGCAGTGGAACGACTCGCTGACCAGCTACGGCGCCGCGGCGAGCAGCGTGCAGAAGATCAAGCCGCTGGCGGTGCAGCGTGGCAGCGACCTTGAGGGCGGGGCGCGGTTGGGCGGGGCGCCGGGTCCGGTGTTGCCGGCGCCGTCGTCTGGCTATTCCTCGGCGTCGCTTGGGGGGATTGATCTGGCGACGTTGACCTATGCGCAGGCGGACGTGGATCTGGCGTTGCCGACCGACGGTCCGTCGGTGGTGATCGGGCGGACGTTCAACCACCGGCAGGGGACGGGTTCGTCGGTGACGGCCTCCAACGGCCCGCAGGGGTACAACTGGTTCCAGTCGGCGATGCCGGAGCTGGCGTTCTTTGCGGGGGCGACCGACGACAAGGACGTGATCTATGTTGTGCTTGGGGCGGGGCGGTTCCTTGAGTACAAGCGGACGGTGACCAAGTCGAACGAGTTCAAGGGGGTCAACGGGGCGTCGGGGGTCATCCATTATGTGAGCGGCACCAACGAGAAGTACACGCTGAGCGACGCGGCGGGGACGGTCTGGACGTTCTGGGGCAACAACAAGAACGCGTGTGACTGGCAGCTGTGGAAGAAGACCGACGCGGCGGGGCGCACGGCGTACGTGGGGCACAAGACGACCGAGGCGACGGCGATTGCGGACTACAACTCGAACGGCACGCCCAAGGAGATCTTCCAGGAGTACGGGACGGGGAGCGACGAGCGTCGGTACACCTTCACGTTAACCTTGACCATCGGCGGGCTGAACCGGGTGGGAATCGTGAAGGTGGAGACCAAGACCGGGGGGACGTGGGCGTCTCCGACGGGCCTGACGGAGATCGGGCGCGTGACGTACGCGTACTACGACTCGGCGACGGCGAACACCACCGACTCGACCGACTACTACGGCAACGCGGGCGACCTGATGACGGTGAAGATCCGCACGCCTCTCTCCGACTCTGGCTCGACGCTCAGCAGCGGCGTCTACGACGAGCGGACCAAGTACTACCGCTACTACGACACTTACGACGCGGGGGCGGGCCGGCACGGGCACCCCCACGCGATCAAGCTGATCATGGGGTTCGAAGGATGCCGGCGTTTTGACTGGACCGACAGCACGTTCGACGACGACTTCCTCGACAAAGCGACCTCGGCGGGCCTGACGAGCAACCTCAAGTCGTACGCTGACGCGTACTTCGAGTACGAATCGTCGTCGAGCACGCAGCGGATCGAGACGGCGTTCTTCAACGGCGAGTGCGGGTGCGCGGGCGGGTCGAGCGCCGGCACCTACACGTTCACGCCCTCGGCCAACGGGTCGTACACCAACAACGCCGGCTACGACACGGCCTGGTGCACGCGGACGGAGATCGCCCAGCCCGACGGCTCGTACCAGACGCGGTACTTTGACGAGGTGGGCCAGCCGCTCAACTCGGTGGTCAGCAACATCAACCCCAGCACGGGCGGCGCTCTGTACTGGGTGACGGGTGTGGACCGCAACTCGGCGGGGCGGGTGACGACCATCCATTCGCCCTCCAACCTCTCCAGCTACACCCACAGCACCGGCGCGGCGACCTACTCGTCGAGCGTGGGGCTGGTGACGTTCGTCGACCGCTACCCGACGGGTGAAGGTTCTCCTGACCTGAGCGGCGAGCTGGACGGCCTGGTCTCGGGGACCGGCTTTAAGACCGGCACCAGCGGCACCGGGTATTACACCAGCCACAGCGTGCTGGGCAAGCGGTCGCTGACGGTCGGCTCTTCGACGATCGTGCGGCCGCTGGTGACCGAGTCGCAGGCGTACTACGCATTAGCCAGTTCGTTCGGGGTGAGCGGGTACGACGCGACGACCTACACCTACGACTGGTGGGACACGTCCACCAACACCAACCAGCTCTACATCGCGCTCAAGAGCGTGACGACCACGCTACCGGCGGTCGCGGCCGCCAACAACGGCCAGAACGCCACGCACAACGCGGTGAGCTATCTGCGCAAGGACGGTCGTGCCGCGTTCAGCGTGGCGCCCGACGGCATCTACACCGCGAGCAAGTACAACACCCTGGGGCTGCCGACGCGCACGGTGCGCGACGCGGACCCGAGCGTCTCGGGGGACTTTGACACCAATTACGGGCCGAGCGACTTCGGCCTCTCTACGTCCAGCAACAGCGGGCTGACGTACGCCACCGAGGCGACCTACGACTCGATCGGCCGCACGGTCACCTCGACGGTCCGGCCCGGTTCGTCGTTCCCGGTCAAACGCATCGCGTACATGTATTACTCGCAGCTGGCCGACCACCGGCTGGCGACGCTCTCGGCCCCGCGCTACGACAACAGCGGCACGCCGACGTGGTACGGGCCGATGGGGTACAGCGTGGTCAACCAGGGGGGCAAGGGTGAGTTCTCCTGCACGCTGGGTCTTTCTTCGGGCGTGACGACCTCGCTCAGCTCGTGGATCGACGAGACGCAGTCTGACCCGCTCGATGCGCTGGACTCGACGCTGTCGGGGACGAGCCGCGCGTTCGTCAAGAACATGTCGACGATGATCCTCGACACGCCGGGCGTCCGCCCGACTGAGGCCCGCAAGTACACGGTGGTGATCACCAGCGGCGCGTGGGCGGGGTCGGCGGGGACTCATTACGACCGGACGGAGTACGCCTACGACGACATGGGGCGGGTGGTGCGCACCAAGGACGCCACCGACACGATCGACCGCACGGTGTATGACGCGATCGGCCGGCGCTGCGCGACCTGGACCGGAACAATCGACACCAACGGGTGGACGGCCAGCGCCGGCAACGGCACCACTGGCGGCGGTGCGGGCCAGACCGACGACCTGACGCAGACCTCGGCCGTCGCCTTCGACGGCGCGACGGTCAACAGCACGCTTGCGGTCGGCGACGGGTACGTCACCTCCAGCGTCGGCTACGTGCAGGGCAACGCCACCACCGGCATCGGCGACAGCGGCACCCAGCGTGCGTCGTCGATGTACTACGACGTCCGCGGCAACCTGATCGCCACCCGCAACCCCGAGGCGCCCCACACCGTGAGCGCCTACGACGTGCGGCGGCGGGTGACGGCGACGGCCATCTACAGCGCCACCGGCGGCGTCGACGCGACGGTCAACCCGTTGACGGACTACACCCTGGCCAGCGGCGCGACGATCCGCCAGGGGGCATCGGAGACGTTCTACGACGAGCGCGGCCGGGTCTACAAGACGACCCGGCACAAGGTGAGCCAGAGCGCCGGCACCAGCAGCGACTCGCTCGACAGCCTCACCTGGTACGACTCGGTCGGCCGGGCGATCAAGACCGGCGGCACCAGCCTGAGCAAGACGTTCTACGACCGTCTGGGGCGTCCGACCAACCGCTTCACCCTGGCGCGCACCGACGACTCGACGTACAGCGATGCGCTCAACAGCGTGAGCGGCGACATCGTGCTCGAAGAGAGCCAGACGGTCTACGACGACGCGGACAAGACCGGGCTGGTCGCCATGAGCGCGACGATCATCCGCAACTACAACGACACCTCGACCACCGGCGCCCTGGACAGCAACGCCGACGGCAACAAGTACAAGCTGACGATGGCCAACCTGGCCGGGCGGGTGCAGATCAGCGCGAACTGGTACGACGAGTGGGACCGCGCCACCGACACCGTCATGTACGGCACCAACGGGGGCAGCGACTTTGACCGCCGTCCCAGCGGCTCGTGGCTGAGCGTTCCCAGCCGCGGCGGCACGCCGCTGCGGACCACCACCGCGTTCGACGGGTGGGGACGCGTCGCCTCCGTCGAGCAGCCCAAGGTCCGCACCGGGACCACCGGCTACATCAACAGCTACGAGTACGACGACGCTTCGCGGAAGATCACCGAGATCCGCAACGACGTGGGCGGCTCCAAGTCCGATGCGCGGCGTGACACCGACCTGTTCACCCGCTACCAGTACACCAACGGCCTGATGACGCGGGTCTGGGTCGACATCGACGGGAGCGGCTCGGTGACCAGCACCAGCACCAACGACTGGGAGGTCGACCAGCTCACCGACTATGTCTACGGCGTGGACAAGACCGGCTCGGGGAGCACCCCCGCGGCGAGCAAGCTGGTCAGCAACCGGCTGCTCAAGCAGGCGCGTTACCCGCGCAGGACAGCACCAAGACCGCCGACGCTGACACCAGCGAGTACTTCGCCTACAACGCGCAGGGGCAGAAGCTCACCAGCCGTGACCAGAACGGCACGGTGCACGACTACACCTACGACAACGCGGGCCGGGTGACCGCCGACAAGGCGACCACGCTTGGGACCAACATCGAGATCGCCACCGGCAGCGGCTCGACGGGGAGCAACATCGACGGCGGCGTGCGCCGCATCGAAACCGCGTACGATACCCGCGGCATGGTGAGCACCGTGACCCAGTACGACGCGACCTCGTCGGGGACCGTGCTCGACCAGGTCAAGAACACCTACGACGAGTGGGGGAACCTGCAGGTCTTCCAGCAGGACTACAACGGAACAGTCGCCGGCAGCAGCGGTGACGACCTGGGCGTGGAGTACACCAACAGCAAGGTGAACGACACCTCGTCAGTCAGCGGCAAACGCCGCAGCGGCATCCGCGTGACGGGCGTCAAGCTCGAGCGTTCGGCCGGCGCGACGACCAAGCAGGACATCCGCCGCACCTTCTCCAACAGCTCGTCCTATGACGACGACATCGGCCGCGTGACCACCCTCACCGACAGCGGCGGCTCAACGACCTACGCCGAGTACCTCTACGGCGGGGTGGGGATGGCGGTGCAGACCAAGCTCAGCGAGCCGGGGATCACCTACGAGCTGGCGACCAGCGGCACCAGCGGGTACAACACGTTCCTGGACCAGTTCGGCCGCGTGATCAAGAGCCGCTGGCGGAAGGTCAGCAACGGCGCGATCTGGTTCGACAGCGATCCGGTTTACGACGACAACTCCAACATCACCAAGGTGCAGAACAACTGGGTGACGCTCTGGAGCCAGAGCTTTGGGGTCGACGCCATCAACCGCCTGGACGAGGACCGGATCGGCACCATGGCGAGCGGCTCGATCGCCGACGCGGCCACCATCCATTACGAGAGCTGGCGCGACTACGGCGGCACCAACGATGTGCGGCTGAGCCAGACGGGTAACTGGAGCGTCTACAAGGAGATCTACGGCGACCCCACGCTGGGCGGCTACAACCGTGACGAGACCCGCAAGTCGCTGTGGCGCAACGAGCCCAAGGAGACCACCGACGCGGTCCTGGGGACCACGCTGCGGTACCTGGCCGCCAAGAACGGCCTGACGACTCGCGACGACACCACCACGTTCAGCCTCACCGGCTACCGCTACATCTACGACGCGTGGAACCGGCTGGTGAAGGTGACGACGCAGATCTCCTCCTCGTCGGTGGTGGCCGAGTACCGCTACAACGGGCTGGGGCACCGCATCGGCTGGAAGGCCCGCTTCGACATCGGTCAGACCTACGCCAACAACAAGTGGCGCTACTTCCAGTACAACGAGAAGTGGCAGCAGGTCGGAATGTACCTGGGGACCACCGCGGCCAACGGCGCAGTCAGTTCCGATCCCATCGAGCTGTACCTGTACGACTCGGCGGGCCTGGACGGCCGCGGGGGGAGCAGCTACATCGACCGGACGATCTACCGCGACCGCGACGTCAACGGCCTGGCCTCCGGCGGCGACGGCACGCTGGAAGAGCGTCGCTACTACCTGCAGAACTGGCGCAACGACGTGGTCGAGCTGGTCAAGAGCACCGGCGAGATCGTCGAGCGTTACCGCTACGACGCCTACGGCCGTCCCTACTGCTTCTCTTCCGGCGACCTCTCCAGTGTCAACGGCTACCCCGACGGGGTCATAACCACCGACGATACCGCGGCCTTCAACGCCGCCTACAGCGGCGGTGGCGGCGCGGTGGGCTGGCAGAGCGACATCGGCAACACCGCCGGCGCCGGGATCCCCGACGGCCAGCTCGACAGCGGCGACAGCTCGGCGTTCACCGCCTACTACGGCTCGGGGTACATCGGCGGCTTCAGCCGCCAGAGCGCCACGGCCATCGACAACCGCAAGGGGTTCGCCGGCTACGAGTTCGACCCCATCCTGGCGGGTAGCAACGGCGGCGGAGGGACCATCCCCTTCTACCACGTCCGAAACCGCGTGCTCAACTGCGACAGCGGCAAGTGGCTCCAGAAGGACCCGCTTGGGTACCACGACTCCATGGACCTGTATGAGTACTGTCAGAGTGATCCGGTGGATAATACAGATTGGAACGGTGAGTGTATCACTAGCGTCGATTGTGCTGTCCTTGGATGCCTGCGTCTCCCAACCGCAGCGCAGCGTATCCAGTGCCTAGAAGCTCTGGTAGGATTGAGCGCGGAACTCGACGCAATAATTGCGAGAATGCTAGCTGGCATGCGGCAAGCTGTTAAAAAAGCAGTTCAAACAGTTGCTCGCTTTGGAAATGCGAGCAGTTGGTGCGCCACCCAGTACGTAGCGTATAAAGGAATTTGCGGCGCGTGCAGTGGATTGGGCTCTTGCAACACGACGACACCATGTGTGCAGGCCTGTGCGGCATCGGCCTGTTGGGCCGCATGCTACGCAGCAAGATTGGCATATCATGCCAATCGCAGTTGCCCTGGAAGTAGAATTGGACATCAGACCGAGGTAGACAATACCGGACGGGCCGCTACAAGTTGTTCTGGTCGCTGCTTGTCGCCAGCCTGTTTATCGCAGCTTCGCGGTGGCGTTGAAGCAGTTGGGAATGATGGGTCCTTTGATGAAGGGCATCCAAATGAGTAGTGAGATTGCTCATTGGCTTCGACAAACCGATGTCCAGCGAGTGATTGCCGAGTTATCGCCCTTGATGCATCCTTGGGAAACTTATTTGCTCGATGAGTCAATAAGCTTGATTGAACAAGGCAATTCACTTGACCAAGGTCACACGGAATTGTATGCAGCGGCAGAAAGTTGGCTATGTGCCCATGAGCGCCAGTTAGAAGCCAAAAAGCGGGCGCGGTATTTTCTTCTATTCTAGTAGTGGTCGGCGTAGGATGCGGAAAATCTGGTATGGCGCACTTGGTGCCAAGTGCTTTGCGATGTTTAAGCCATGCCGTGCTGAGAGCTGATAAGCAGACTCGCAAAATTGTTGTAGATGCGCTTAATATGTCTATTCATCAGGCAAGAACTTCTCCGATTCCGCGTGCATTTGATGTGGAAGCAGTTGAGGAGGTGGTAAAGCAGATGGCACAAACTTGAATAACTATTGACACGCTTGGCGGGAGCGTGGTACTGCAGCTTCCGGCGCCGTAAGGCAGGCAACTCGTGTTAATACAGGCGGTGGCAGCCGTGTCCCGTCGTGGAATAGTGCGATAAACATGATGACGAACCCCTTTCCCGACTGTAGCGCGTTGTGCCTAGAAGACCGGCATCGTTCTTTCTAGGCTGCTCAGTTTGGGTCCGTGCGAAGCGTTCGTTTCCTAGCTAGCGCGGTCTGGCAGGGAAAGCCGCGGGCTTGGTACCCTCCGTAACCTCCGCACCTTGGCTGACTTCTCTGTTGCGCATATCGCTGCTTGCTCGGCCGTCGCGTTTGTCGCGGGGGGTGTGGATGCGATGGCGGGCGGGGGTGGTATCTTCACGATGCCGGCGATCGCGACGCTGGGGTTGCCGATTCCGAACATCGCGGGGACGAATAAGTTCGTGGGGACGAGCGGGAGCAGTACGGCGACGGCGTCGTTCCTGCTGCGGGGGAAGCTCGACAAGTGGACGGCGTTGCTGGGCGGGGCGTGTTCACTGGTCGGCGCGGTGGGCGGGGCGCTGGCGTTGATGGGGTTGGGGAAGATCAACGAGCCGCTGGCGAAGGGGTTGTTTGGGTGCCTCATCATTGTGATGGCGCTCTACATGTTCTTTAAGCCGAAGCTCGGGGGCGAGAGCGCGTACGAAGGGCCGACGGCGCGGAATACGGCGATCGTGGTCGCGGCGGGTCTGGTGATCGGTTTCTATGACGGATTCTTCGGGCCGGGGACGGGGTCGTTCCTGGTCTTTGTGATGGTGCGGTTCCTGCGGTTCGACTTTGTGATCGGCACAGGGAACGCCAAGGCGATGAACTTCGGGAGCAACGTCGGGTCGCTGGCGACGTTCATTATCGCAGGGCTGGTGGTGTGGCCGGTGGCGATTCCGATGGGGATCGCGAATGCCGCGGGGAGCTTTGTGGGGAGCTCGCTGGCGATCAAGAAGGGGGCGCGGTTCGTGCGGTGGGCGTTCTTGATCGCCGCGGCGGCGGTGGCGGGGCGGATGATTTGGTTTGTGGTGATGGGGAAGTGACGCTACGACTTCGTTTACTCGCCAAGTATGCGGAGGAGATCCTCGTCGGTCCATCCGTCAGCGGGCTCCCGCGGCTGCAAAAAGAGCGTTTCAGCCGGTTCGGCCCATTCTCTGATCGCCGCGAACTCCTTGTCGCCGACATTGTGCCCGAAAGCGCGGATCCAGTCGGGTATATCAAGTACGTTGAGAGCTTCTCTCCAGTCCTCAGGCGAAACAGCGTCGGCGCGGCTGCCGCCGGTCGCCCAGCAGTCGCTGGCCAGCATGAGGGAATAAGCAGTATGCGTGGTCAAGAACGCGGCCAGATCGAGTGAAACTGGAGTGACGCAGCCGGGCATCCAGCTCCAGTCGAGCACGTCGATCACGGCGCAAGGGCCGCCGCGAAGCGCCGATTGGCTGCACCAGATACCCAGCCCTCCGTCCCCACCATCGTTCCCGAAGGCCATGAACTGGCGCGGAGCATCCGGCAGACGAGGCATCCACATCTTCGCATCGGCCTGAGTGTTGAGCGGATCGATGGATGTGCCGTCGATGAAGCTCAGGCCGTTGTGGCGTTTGAAGAGTTCGCGTAGGTCCGGTGGGATTGTCACGCCGTGCCGTTGCTCGGCTGCGCGGATGACGGGTTCGCCAGCCGGGAGTTCCAGACGGTTCCAACCGCGCGTGAGCGCCCGGCGCGTTCGAGGCGTTCGAATTGCTCATCACGGTCGGAGTGCATGGAGGTCGCGTGAGCATACTGCTTGGTCATTTATCAGTTCAATCGAGTATATTTTGCCAATACCTGAGGAGCCGCCATGCGCATCAGCCTGCTCTCGTCGTTTGTCGTTGTTCTCGGCTGCTCAGTAGCTCTCGGCCAGGTGCCGGCGGATCTGGCCGCGCCGAAGAACTTCACGGCGCACCGGGCGTCGAGCGCTGATCCGAGTGGGAAGAACGCCGATGCCCGGCCCGTTGCGCGGGGGAGACGCTCACGCTGGCGGATGTGCGTGGGAACGGATGCTTTACGCACCTGTGGATGACGATCGCGGCGCAGTCGCCGGACCATCTGCGTGAGCTGGTGCTGCGGATGACGTGGGATGATGCGCCGACGTCCGCGGTGGAGTGTCCGGTGGGGGACTTCTTCGCGCAGGGGCCCGGTGCCGCTGCGGAGAAGGGGAACGGGTACGTCGAGTTTGCGAGCTCGGCGGTGAGCGTCGGCGGGAGCAAATCGCTGAACTGCTACTGGCCGATGCCGTTCCGCAGCCACGCGGTGATCACGGTGACGAACGAGGGGGACAAGCCGGTGAACTCGTTCTACTACAACTTCGACTACCGGCTTGAACAGTCGGAGGCGAAAGAGCCGCCGCGGTATTTCCACACGCAGTATCACGCGGCATTGCCGGCGCCGAAAGGGAAGCCGCTGACGATCTGCGATGTGAAAGGGGCGGGTCACTACGTGGGAACGGTGGTGAGCGTGTTGGCCAACAGCGACGGGTGGTGGGGCGAGGGGGACGACAACTTCTTCATCGATGGGAAGGAGAAGCCGGACCTTTCAGGGACGGGAAGTGAGGACTATTTCTGCGGCGCGTGGGACTTCGGACGCACGTTCTGGACGCCGTCGTTTGGCGTGACGTTCTATGACAACAAGGGAAAAGGGGGCGAGAAGCGGGGCATCCAGAACACGGTGTACCGGTGGCACACGGCCGATCCGATCCCGTTTACGACGTCGCTGCTCTTCACGCTCGAGCACGGGCGCGGCGGGTTTGACGAGGACCGCGTGCCGCTGCGGAACAGCTACAACACGGTGGCGTTGTACTACGTGGATCACGCGCAGCGCGATGGGGATGCGATCCCCGCGCTGAAGGAGCGGATCCCGCAGTTGCTGCCGCTGCCCGAGGCGCCGAAGGAAGAGCCGAAGGACAAAGACAAGACAAAGTGAGCGCGTGCGAGGGGCCGCGCTTAGCGAGCCAGGCGTTGCAGCCGCGAGGTGAGCGCGGCGGGGGGGCGGCCGATGAGGCGACAGACGGCGCCGGTGTTGCCCGTGCCTGCGGTCACGAGCGCGACTCCGCCGTTTGGCGTGATGAGGAGGCTGAAACGCTCCAGCGGCTGGCCCGAGGGCGTGGCGAGCGCGACGGTGCCTGCAGGGGCGGCATCTTTGGGTAACTCAAGTGTGACGGAGTCGGTGAATGTGGCGGTGAGCGTGCTGAGGATTGTCTCGCACGCCTGCGCTTCTTCGACGCTCTGCGTGACGCCTTCGGCGCCGTCGAGCGACTCAGTCCATCGCGGCGTGCCGGTTGAGCTGTCACGCGCGAGGCGCAGCGTGTGCTTGCCGTCGGCGGAGGTGAACTGGATCTGACCGACGTCGGCGGCGGGGACGGCGGAGGGGTTGCGGGCGATGAGGTTTGAGATGGGGCCGGTGAGTCCCGCGAGCGGCGCAGCGCCGACGGCAAAGACGGTCTTGCCGCCGTCGGCCGACGCGAAGAGCGTGGTGCCGCCGGCGTCGGCGGGTTGGCCGAGGGTGAGGCGGAGCGTGCGAGTGGCGACGACGGACTGCTGAGTGGCCGCGTCGATCGAGCGGTCGTCGAACTCGAGCGTGAGGATGCCGGTGGGAGCGTCGAGACCGGTGGCCTTGGGCGTCAGACCTGATGCGTCGTCAAAAAGCGAGTGATCGAGACGCTGTTGATGGTGCGGACGACGTTGTTGACGACGTCGAGGTCGGCGGCGGCGGTCACGGGAGAGGGGGACGTGAGGACGTAGCGGCCCGCGCGTCGAGCGAGGCCGAATCCCTTGGTGGCGGTGCCGTCGGTGAAGGTGATGCGAGCCGCGAGGGAAGCGTCGGCCGGGAGAGCGCGGGTGTCGCGCCACGCGGCGGGGCCGGGTGAGGTGAGGAGCGTGAGGAGGTCTTCGCCGATCACGAGCGTGCGCGGCTTGGCGGCGCCGGATTCTTTGACGTCAGCGAGGACTTGGCCGCCGAGGGCGCGCGGGGCCAGGCGGATGACGGTGTCGCCGCCCTTGGCGCGGAAGGTCAACGTGACGGGCGCGGGCTTATCAGGGAGGCCTTCGCCTGCGGGAGGAGCGGCGATGGTCTTGCTCTCGGCGATCTTGCGGAAGAAGGCGCGGAGGGTGTTCTCGTCGAGGGCGTACTGGCGGTCGTCGGTCGGCTTGGCTTTCCACTGCCAGGTGCCGTCGGTGGACTTGGTGACGGTCTGAGGCTCGGCGGGTGGGACTTGGAGGGTGAAGGAGGTGACGCTGGCGAGGTCCAGCGCGGTGAGGCGCTCACCGACGCCGGCGTTCGCTCCGCTCGAGCTTCCCCCTTCCCCCCCTCCCTCCCCCGTGCCGCCGGCGGGCTTGATGACGAAGTAGGCGCCGATGGCGAGGAGGATGCAGAGGAGCAGGGCGATGATCGCGGGGCGGCTGGACATTGCGCGTTGAGGATAGAGGGCGGGGCAGGCGGAGAGGAAAGAGGGGCGAGGATGGAGCCGCGGGCGCGTGCGGACCGAACAATGAGGTATGGCGTCCACTCGCACTCGTCCGTTGATTGGGATCACCGCTGACGTTGAGCCGGTTTCGGGTTCGGCGACGGGGGCTTATCGCGTGCGCGTGGGCGGGGCGTACCTGGATGCTGTGGTGGCGGCTGGCGGTGTGCCGGTGGTGCTGCATCCTGATCCGGCGCTCGCGGCTGAGTACGTCGCGAGCGTGGACGGCCTGCTGCTGACGGGCGGGAACGACGTTGACACGACCAAATGGGGCGTGAAGATGCACCCCAAGGCCGTGCCGATGCACGAGCGTCGGCAGGCGTTTGAAGTTGCGCTGCTGGCGGCGATCGACGGCGTGCGCGGCGGCGAGACCCCCACGCTTGGCGTGTGCCTGGGGATGCAGATGATGGGCGTGCATCGCGCGGGGATCGGTGCGTTAGAGCAGCACTTGCCCGACGCGTTCGCGGGGGCGGAGCGGCACTCGTCTGCGCCGGGTGTGGGGGACGGGAAGCACACGATCCGCGCGACGCGGGCGTGGGGGGAGAGTCCGCTTGCGGCGGTTGAACACGGCGGCGCAGTGGCGAGCAGTCATCATCAGGGAATCCGGCGCGATGCGGCGGAGAGCGGGCGGCTGCGCACGCTCGCAGTGAGCGAGGACGGGATTCTCGAGGCGTTCGATGATCCGTCGAAACCGTTTTATGTGGGCGTGCAATGGCACCCTGAGCGGACGGCGGATGCGGCGCTTGGGCAAGGGGTGGTGGCGCGGTTGGTGGAGGCTGCGCGGGGGCGTATCTCTTAACGAGGCCCTGGCGCGAGCCTGGGCAGGACGGCCGCTTGTTGTTTGGCACCGGTTGGTCAATCGGACGTTTAGCCCAGGCTTGCGCCAGGGCCTCGTATCACGGCGCCTTGAAACCGAGGTTGAGGAAGACCTCGCGGGTGGCGGTGGACTTGTTGAGCGTGTAGAAGTGGATGCCCTTGACGTCCTTGTCGAGCAGGTCGCGGGCTTGCTCAGTGGCCCAGTGGATGCCGACGCGGCGGACTGAGTCGGGGTCGCCGCCGGTGCGGTTAATCGCGCGGAGAAGCGGCGCGGGGAAGCGGACGCCCAAGGCCATGTCGGCCATGGCATACATGCCCTTGACGCTGGTGACGGGCATGATGCCCGCGATGATCGGGATGCGGATGCCGGCGATCTCGCAGCGGTCGCGGAAGTCGTCGAAGATGTCGTTATCGAAGAAAAGCTGCGTAACGATGTAGTCGGCGCCGGCGTCGACCTTGGCCTTGAGGTAGTCCATCTCCTTCACGCGGTTGGGCGTGGAAGGGTGACCCTCGGGGAAGCCGGCGACGGAGATGCCGAAGCCGCGCGGGTCTGGGTGAACGCGCTTGCCGTTGAAGGCCTTGATGTGCTTGACCAGGTCGGCGGCGAAGCGGAAGGCGTCCTGCGAGCGGTCGTAGTTGGTCTTGTCCTTGGGGACGTCGCCGCCGAGAGCGAGGATGTTGGAAATGCCCGCCTTGGCGTACTTTTCGAGAATGGCGGCGATCTCGTGCTCGCTGTGGCAGACGCAGGTGAGGTGAGGGACCGGGTCGAGCTTGGTCTGGCTCTTGAGGCGAAGGACGAGGTTGTTCGTCGCGTCACGCGTGGAGCCGCCGGCGCCGTAGGTGACTGAAACGAACTGCGGAGCGAGCGGCTCGAGTTCTTTGATCGCGGCGAAAAGCGAGTCGGCCGACTCAGGGTTCTTGGGGGGAAAGAACTCGAACGAGAAGGTCGTCGCGTGCTTGGCGAAGATGTCGCTGATGTGCATTTGCGGCGGCCGGAGAGGAGTGGATTGAGGGGGTTGAGTGGGCTGAGGGGGTTGAAGAGACTGAAGTTTGTGAAGATGGGTAATCGGTTATTGGGGGCGATGGGATTATATCCGTTCATCCGGATGAACGCAAGTTCTTGGGGTTTTCGAGATCAGATTTGGGCAGGGTTCATGGCGCGGGGCCAGAATCAGGCATGCGAGCCATCGTCATCGGAGCGTCGGCGGACCGTTCCAAGTTCGGGAACCGGGCTGTTCGGGCATACCTGAAGCAGGGGTGGGAGGTGGTCGCCGTGAATCCCAATGCCGCGGGTGAGGTGGAGGGGGTGAAGGTGTATCCGACCGTGGCAGACGTGCCCCGGTTGGACGGTGGGTGGGATCGGGCGCTGTTCTACATCCCGCCTCGATACGGAGTGAACGCGGTGCGCGAGATTGCGGCACGCGGCGATGTGAAAGAGGCGTGGCTGAACCCAGGGGCGGATGGGGACGAGGTGATCGCCGAAGCGGAGAAGCTTGGGGTGGTGTTCGTGCAAGCGTGCGCGATCATGGATGTTGGGCCGATGGTGTGGTGAGGCGATTGCGGATTTGGGAGGGCGGATTGAGAAGGAGGGGGCGGTATGCTGGCGCGATGCGACGACTCTTGATTGCGGCGGTACTTGTGGCCGGTGGTTGTGCTTCAAGCCAGGTCGAGCCGAATGACGGGCTGGGATATGTTGCGGCCATCGTCGATGTTGATCATGACGACGTAGTGATCGACGAGGCGTTTGTCAGCCGCTGCAAGACCCACTCTTTCACAGTGCGATTTGGAGGCAGCGTCGTCGCGGATGCGGCCGGCGACGGTGTAATTAAGATCACTGCCTCGGACGTGACGGTCGACTTCGAAGGCACCTTGAACGGTGCTGCGACCGATGCCGTGCCCGACACTTTCGCTGGAACCGGTGTGCGCGTCGAAGGAGCCCGCAACGTTCACGTGCGTGGACTGCGTGTGGGCGGGTACAAGGTGGGGCTTCGTGCGACGAACGCTGACGGGCTGGAGATGCGCGACTGCTTGTTTGACAACCTGTGGCGGATGCATCTCAAGAGCACAAAGGAGAAGGAGCACAACGACGATTGGCTCTGGCCGCACGAGAACGACAAGCAGGAATGGGTGACCAACTACGGCGCGGCTGCGTGCATCGAGCGGAGCGGCGGCGTGAAAGTGCAGGGGGTGAAGGTGCGGAGAGGGCAGAACGGGATCATCCTGGACCGCGTGGAGCAGGGGATGCTCTACGACAACGACTGCTCGTTCCTGTCAGGGTGGGGGATCGCGATGTGGCGGAGTAGCAAGAACCTGATCAGTCGCAACGCGCTGGATTTCTGCGTGCGGGGGTACAGCCACGGCAAGTACAATCGCGGCCAGGATTCTGCGGGGCTGCTGATGTTCGAGCAGTGCAGTGGGAACACGGTGGTCGAGAACTCGATCACGCACTGCGGCGACGGCGTATTTGTGTTCGCGGGTAAGGAGGCGCTTGGAGAGAAGAAGCCGGAGGAGCGCGAGCTGGATTACGCGCGGCTGGGGTGCAATGACAACGTGTTTGCGAGGAACGATCTGTCGTTCGCGCCGGCGCACGGGCTGGAGGTCACGTTCTCATTTGGGAACCGGATCGAAGAGAACCTGGTTGAGGGGAATGCGATCTGTGGGATCTGGGGCGGTTACAGTCAGGAGACGCTGGTCAGCGGCAACAAGTTCTACGACAACGGCGCTCGTGGAGCAGGCGAGGGGGGCGGTGTCAACATCGAGCACGGGTACCGGAACACAGTCGAGCGGAATCGCTTTGTCGGCAACAGTGTGGCTTTGAAGCTGTGGGACGATGATGACGGAGCGCTACTGAAGACTCCGTGGGCGGTTGCGAATCACCGCGGGAGCCGAGAGAACCGTTTTTTTCATAACGGCGTCGCCCAGAAAGGCGGGGCTGCGTTGTGGGTGCGGAAGTCGCTTGAGACGGAGGTGACTGATGTTACGGTGAGATCGATCGCGGGTGAGGCGGTACAGACCGTCGACTCTGACGACGCGAGTACCTTCGCTGTGCCCGCGCCCGACACGCATCTGGTGGCGCCGCAGAGAGAGGTGGTAGCGATCGGCGATACACGGCCGGTTGGGGTGCGCGATCAGTGGTGGGGGCGAGAGTGGATTGTCATGGACGAGTGGGGGCCGATTGTGCCGACGGACGGCGCTCGGACGGGGGTGCCGCGGGGAGTGGAGCGGAATGATCCGTGGGCGCAGTTGTGGAATACGCCGTGACGGCGCTGGGCCGGATTTACGCACGTTCTGTGATGTACGTCTAGCCCAGGCTTGCGCAGGGCCTCGTTATGCGGGTTCGGCGCCGAGCCGCTTTCTGGCTTCGGCAATGGCCTTTGCCACTTGTGCCGGCGCGGTTCCGCCGGTGACGTTGCGTTTATCGAGCATCGCGGCGACGGTGAGGTGCGGATAAATGTCGTTGTCGATGCGGGACTCGATGGCTTTCATCTCGGCGATCGGCATGGCGGCGAGGGAGGTCTTGAGCTCGAGTGCGCGGCGGACGAGGCGGCCGCTGATGTGGTGGGCGTCGCGGAATGGGACGCCCTTGCGGACCAAGTAGTCGGCGACGTCGGTGGCGGCGATGACGCTGTCGTCGGCCGCGGCGTTGCAGCGGTCGCGGTTGACCTTCATGCCGTCGATGCAGATGGGGAGTACGGCGAGGCACATCGAGAGGTGCTCGACGGTATCGAAGATGCCTTCCTTGTCCTCCTGCAGGTCCTTGTTGTACGCGAGCGGCAGGCCCTTGAGCGTCGTCGCGAGGGCGACGAGGTTGCCGAGGATGCGGCCGGACTTGCCGCGGAGGAGCTCGGCGGCGTCGGGATTCTTCTTCTGCGGCATGAGCGATGAGCCGCTGGTGACGCTGTCGTCCATCTGCACGAAGCCGAACTCGCTGGAGGAGTAGAGGATGAGATCCTCAGCAAGGCGTGAGAGATGGACGGAGCAGAGGGCCGCGCAGGAGAGGGTTTCGTAAACGAAGTCGCGGTCGCTGACGGCGTCGAGGCTGTTGCGGCTGGGGCCGCCTGCGAAGCCGAGGTCGGCCGCGAGCTTGGCGCGGTCGATGGCGTAGGCGGTGCCGGCGAGGGCGCCGGAGCCGAGGGGGGAGACGTCGATGCGGCGGAGGGCGTCGGCGAAGCGGGCGGCGTCGCGGGAGAGCATCTCGACGTACGCCATGGCCCAGTGAGCGAGGAGGACGGGCTGGCCGCGTTGGAGGTGAGTGAAGCCAGGGACGGTGGTTTTGGCGTCGAGCTCTTTGGCGGCGAAGGTGACGAGGGACTTCTGCGCCGCCTCGATCATCTTGATGAGCGTGGCGACGCGTTTCTTGGTCCAGAGGCGCAGGTCGGTGGCGACCTGGTCGTTGCGGCTGCGGCCGGTGTGGAGCTTCTTGCCGAGGTCGCCGACACGTGCGACGAGCTCACGCTCGACCCAGGAGTGGACGTCTTCGTCAGTCGCGCCAGCGAGGAGCGACGCGTCATTCGAGGCGAGGGCGTGGAGTTCCTTCAGCGCGGCTTCGAGCTTCTGCTGGTCGGCGGCGTCGATCACGCCCGCTGACTGAACCGCTTTGCTCCAGGCGATCGAACCTTCGATGTCTTCGAGGACCATCGCGCGGTCAAACGGCAGCGAGTCGTTTAGGGCGCGGAACAACGCCGACGACTTGCCTTCAAACATGCCACCCCAAAGGGCCATCGGATGCTCCTTGCTGAATCAGCTAAGTCAGAAGAATAAGCCGCAGATGAACGCTGATGAACGCGGATCAGAAGGGTTTGGCCTCTCCGAATCTGCGTCTATCTGCGTTCATCTGCGGCTGGTTGGTTATTGCCTCGTTTTACTTCGCTTTCGCCGTCTTGCGCTTGGACTTCACGACGACCTTGCCGTTGCCGCCGTGCTCGTTGGCCATTTCGTTGAGGGCCTTGATGCGGCTCGGCAGTGAGTACAGCTTGATGAAACCGGCCGCGTCTTTCTGGTTGTAGACCTCGTCCTTGCTGAAGGTGGCGAAGGCCTCGCTGAAGAGGGAGTTGGGGCTCTTGCGGCGGACGGTGGTCGCGGTGCCCTTGTAGAGGCGGACGACGATCTCGCCGTTCATCACCTGGCTGATCTGGTCGAAGGTGGCCCACATCGCCTCGCGCTTGGGGGTGAACCACTGGCCGTTGTAGATCAGCTCGGCGAACTCGAGGGCGATGCGCTGGCGGTAGTGGAGCGTCTCGCGGTCGAGCACGAGCTCTTCGAGGCCGCGGAGGGCCTCGTAGAGGACCGTGCCGGCGGGGGTCTCGTAGCAGCCGCGGGACTTCATGCCGACGAGGCGGTTCTCGACGATGTCGACGCGGCCGACGCCGTGGCGGCCGGCGATCTGGTTGAGCTTGGCGACCAGCTCGTGGCCTTCCATGCTCTTGCCGTTGAGGGCGCGCGGGCGGCCGGAGACGAACGTGATGCTCACGTCCTCGTGCTTGGCCGGCGCGTTCCACGGGTGCTCGGTGAGCATCCAGATGTCGTCGGGCACCGTGTTCCACGGATCCTCGAGCGCGGCGCCCTCGTGGCTGATGTGCCAGAGGTTGCGGTCGCGGCTGTAGATCTTGGTGAGGCTCGCGGTGGTGGGGATCTCGCGCTCGGCGAGGAAGTTCAGAAGGTCCTCGCGGCCCTTGATGTTCCAGATGCGCCAAGGGGCGATGATCTCAAGGTCGGGGGCGAGGGCGGCGTAGGTGCTCTCGAAGCGGACCTGATCGTTGCCTTTACCGGTGCAGCCGTGGCCGACGGCGTCGGCGCCGACTTCGCGGGCGTACTCGACCTGGGCGCGGGCCAGGATCGGACGGGCGATGGAGGTACCCAGGAGATACTTGTTCTCGTAGACCGCGCCGCTGATGAGCATCGGGAAGCAGAACTCCTCGACGAACGGCTCGCGCAGGTCGACGACCTTGCACGCTTCGGCGCCGGTGTTCTTGGCCTTCTTCTCGATGCCCTTGAGCTCATCCGCGCCCTGGCCGACGTCGCCGACGACGCAGTAAACCTTGGCGTCGTAGTTCTCCTTCAGCCAGGGGATGACGACGGTGGTGTCGAGGCCGCCGGAGTAGGCGATGACGATCTTCTTGGCCATGGGCTTTTTCTGCGTGGGTTGGTGCGGGTGGGGACCGAAAACGGACGCGCAAATGTAGACGCGCCGTGCGCGGGTTTTGGCCGCGCGGAACGTGAATTCGCGTGCTGGGCGGCGTGGATTCAGCGGCGCGACTCGGTAGGCTGGTGGGATGAGGGTTCTGCTGCTCTTGTTGGCGTTGTTCGCGGCCGGCGCATCGGGGTGCTGCCTCCGCGAAGGGTCCGAGTTGGTTCGATCTGGCGACGAGATCGTCGTCGCGGGCCGGTACTTCCACACCGGTACGCCGGTGGTGTTGTGGACGGATCCAGGCGGGTACGACGCGTACCGGGTGGAGAAGCGGTTCGCGGCGTGGGACAAGTCGCAGTTTGACGCGTGGAAGGACGCCGGCAAGGACAAGAAGGGGGCGGACGGGCCGAAGGGACCGGAACGGTTCGGGCTGCGCTTTGCGGAGGCCGGGCGCGGGGCGGGCGGGAGCGGTGAGAAGCTGGACGACGAAACACTCAAACGGGTGCGGGGCGGTGGGTGGACACTGGAGGACGTGCAGGCGCGGGTGGACCAGTTTGTGCTGCACTACGACGTGTGCGGGTGCTCGCGGCAGTGCTTCAACATCCTGCATGACCACCGCGGGCTGTCGGTGCACTTCATGCTCGACATCGACGGGACGATCTACCAGACGCTCGACGTGAAGGAGCGTGCGTGGCACGCGACGACGAGCAACGACCGGAGCGTTGGTGTCGAGATCGCGTCGCCGGGTGCGATGAGCGTGGCGAAGGACCCGGTCGCGGCGGGGTGGGTGTTGGCGGAGGACGGCACGCCGCTGATCCCGCCGGCGAAGGGGACGCTCGGTGAGTGGTACATCCGCGAGCAGAATGGCGCGGTGCGGCTGTCGTTGCCCAAGTGGCTGGGAGATGGCGGCGTGCGGACGCGGAACAGCGATGGGTCGGCGTTTGTGCCGTGGGTAGTGCCGGTGGGAGCGCCCGGTGGAGGGTTGTGTATCCAGACAATCCAGGGGCAGCGGTTGGCGCAGTATCCGTACACGCCGCAGCAGCGGGCGGCGCTGGTGAAACTGACGGCGACGTTATGCCAAGTGCTGCCGAACTTGCGGCCTGAGTGTCCGCGGAACGCGGATGGAACCGTGGCGACGGCGAAGCTGCCCGACGATCAGCTCGCGGCGTTTACGGGTGTGCTCGGGCACTACCACGTGACGACGGACAAGATCGACCCGGGGCCGGCGCTGGACTTTGAAGCGCTCATTGGCGCTACTCGCGATGAATTACGACGGAGGAAATAGCATCTTTACCACAGGCAGAGGACAGGCAGCAGCCGCTGATGAACGCAGATGAACGCGGATCAGAGCGGAAGAATGGCTCGTTTGTGTCTGCTTTCTGATTCATCTGCGTCAATCTGCGTGTATCTGCGGCCTTTTCTTCTCGCGCCTTTGTGGTTCAGTCCTTTCTACGGTTGAGTGTGATGGATCCAGACGCCAAAGCGATGCTTGACCTTGCCGCCCGTGCTGCGTTTCGCGGCATTGGATGCGTCGAACCCAATCCGCTGGTCGGGTGTGTGATCGTGCGGCCAGGGTCTGGGCCGCGCGCGAACGCGTGATCGGGATCGGGCACCACCGCAGGTTTGGTGGTCCGCACGCAGAGGTGGATGCGTTAAAACGCTGCCAGGAGCTAGGGAACGACCCGCGGGGTGCAACGGCGTACGTGACGCTCGAGCCGTGCAACGGGCACGGCAAGAACCCGCCCTGCGTGATGGCGCTGGTGGAGGCGGGGATCGCGCGGGTCGTGTGCGCGGCACGCGACGTGACGGACGGGAAGGGGAACGGCTCGGCGGCGCTGCGGGCGATCGGTATTCCCTGCGAGTTCACGGATGCCAGCCGAAGCGCAATCGACCTGAGCGAGCCATGGCGGCACCGGTTGAAGTCGCGCCTGCCGTGGGTGGTCGCCAAGTGGGCGCAGACGATCGATGGGAAACTGGCGACCGCGTCCGGCCTGAGCAAGTGGATCAGCAACGATCGCTCGAGGGTGCGGGTCCACCGCATCCGCTCGGCGGCGGACGCGGTAATGGTCGGCGGCGGCACGGTTGAGTTTGACGATCCGACGCTGACGGTCCGCGACGTTCCGTGCCGCAAGACCGGCGGAGATGGGGCTGGGCGCCAACCGTTGCGGGTGGTGGTGACGCCTCACGGGAAGATTGCGCCGGGAGCGAAGCTGGTGCAAACGGCGAGGACATATCCCACGCTGATTGTGTGTGATTCGAAGGTTGAGCTGAGCGGGGAACGTGAGTTGGCTGAGGCCGGCGTGGCGTTCCTGAAAGAACCGGACGCGGAACAGGAAGGTGGAGGGTGGCTGCGCCGCGTGCTTGTGCGTCTGCGTGCCGAGCACGGCGTGCATTCGCTGATGGTGGAGGGAGGCGCGTACCTGCTCGGTTCGTTGCTCCATGCCCGGCTGGTGAACGAGTTGCATGTCCACACCGGGCCGCGACTGCTGTCCGACGGGTTGCTTTCGCCGTCGATCGGCGGCGCGGGGTTGAGCTTTGCGTCGATCGACGAGGCACCGAAGTGGCGGTTGCTCTCGGTGCGGCGCGTGGGTGATGATGTGCAGAGCGTCTACCGCAAGGATTAAACGGGCGCGATGCGGGACCAGAACGCGAGCGATGGCTGAACAGTCGCGGGACGGAGTACCGGCTGGGCCTCGGGATGTTCAAGGCACGGCACGTGCACCTTGGTGCCCGCGGTCGTCTGCTTGAACTTCACCATCGCGAAGGCGATCGGCGTGCCGCTGAGCATCGGCGAGGCGGTGGCGCTGGCGACGGTACCGATCGGCTCGGGCTGTTTATCGGTAGGTAGCGGATCGAGAAAGACAGGTGCGCCGGCGAGGGGGAGAAGAGGTGCGTCTGGGGAAGGTTCGAACTTCAAGCCGACAAGCGTCTGCTTGGGGTGTCCCAGCGCGTTCATCCGCGCAACGATTTCCTGGCCGAGGTAGCAACCCTTCTTGAAGCTGACGCGGTCGTTCAGCACGCCGCTCTCCGCCGGCAGAGCATCGGGCCCGAAGTCCAGCATGAACAGCGGCGTGCCGGCCTCGATGCGGGCGATGTTGTACGCGTGCCAGCCGATGGGACGCAATTGCGGGCGCGGGTTCGGGCCGGCGTGTCCTGGGGCGTTGCGGTGCGCGGCCTCGAGCAAGCGCTGAAACACTGGCGCGGCCGCGGCGGGCTCGAGCGTGAGTTCAAGCCCGATCTCGCCCGCTGAGTCCCACCGATCGACGATGATCTGGTATCCATCGATATCGATTACGGAGACCTCGCCCGGCTTGATGTCGGCCACGGCGACGCCCCCCCCCGCAACGGGTTTGGCGAACGATGCGAGCACGGCGGGACCGCCGGGCCCTTGCAGCGAGAGGCGGTGGAAACGCTGGGTCGCGTCTTCGATGGCGACGTCGTCGGCAATCACGTACGCGTCGAGCGACTGGCGGGCATGGGGGGCGGCGAACGCGTCGACGTCGGCGAGGATCCGGTCTTCGAGGATGATCAGGCGGAGGTCGGCGTCGATACGCCCCTTGCGGTTGAGCCAGAATGCCCGGCGCGAGGTGAACGGTTTGCTCCCCGCGTCCTTCAATTCCTGCGTCACCATGCGGTTGAGGAACGCGACGCGGTCGGCCCCGGTGAAGATGAGCGTGCCCCGGTGAGGCAGATCGAGCAGGGCAGAGGCCTTACGGATGGCCGCGTACTCAATATCAATCTGGTCGAATTGGCCTGCGACCTCGATGGGTGAGCGGGCATGGGTGAGCGGGGTTCCGGCGTCCGGCACGGGGCGTTCGGGCGGCGGGCCGTAGGGCTCCCAACGGGCGTCGGCGTGCTCGAACAGGTCGCGGAGTGGGGTTGGGTAAGCCATCGCCTCAATCAGGGTGGGAAGGGGGCGCGAACAGGGCAAAACGGGGTGACAGGAAGGTAGGGGGATGCGCATCGGCGTGACAGTGAGGCCGGGGATCGGTATCGTTCATCCCTGTCCTGCTCTTCTTTCTACAGACTACGGAGTTGAAATGAACGTCGATCTTCTCAAGCGGTTGTGTGAGACGCCGGGGGTTCCAGGTCGCGAGGAGCGCGTGCGGGCGCTGATCGAGGAAGAAGTAGAAGGGCTCTTTGACGAGGTGCGGACCGACCCGATGGGGTCGCTGATCTGCCGGCGCGGGCCGCGGATGGGGAAGAAGAAGGGCGGCGGGGGTGGCGGGGCGGCGCGCGGCGGCAACGGCGCGACCAAGGTGCTCATGCTGTGCCACATGGACCAGATCGGGTTCTACGTGCGGCACATCGATGACAAGGGCTTCCTGCGGGTGAACGCCGCGGGTGGGTTCGACACGCGCAACCTGTTCTCGCGCCGGGTGAAGGTCGTGACCTCCGGCGGCGACCTTGACGCGGTGATGAACCCCGGTGGTCGCCCGGTGCACATCGCGTCGGAGGCCGACAAGAACAAGATCCCCGAGGTGAAGGAACTGCTGGTCGACACCGGCCTCTCCGCCGACGAGGTGAAGAAGCGCGTCAAGATCGGCGACTACGTCGTCTACAACGACCCGTTCGTCGAGATCGGGACCAAGCTGGTCAGCCAGGCGATGGACAACCGCGTGGCGTGCTGGCTGGGCATCGAGAGCGTGCGGCGGATCGAGGAAGAAGGTCGCGGACACGCGTGCGAGCTGTATGTCGCGTTCACCACGCAGGAAGAGGTCGGCCTGCGCGGAGCCAAGACCGCGGCCCACGCGATCGGCTGCGATATCGGCATCGGCCTTGACGTCACCCTCTCGTGCGACACGCCCGGCGTGCCGAGCGACGAGGCCGTCACCGATCAAGGCAAGGGGTTCGGCCTGCACGTGATGGATGGATCGTTCATCAGCGACTACCGCCTGATCGACGAGGTCGAGGCGTGCGCGAAGAAGAACAAGATCCCCTACCAACGCACGATCCTGATGCGCGGCGGACAAGACGGCGCGGCCGCTCAGCAGAGCGGCGGCGGCGCCCGCGCGCTGGGCGTCGTCGTCGGCACGCGGTACATCCACACGACCACCGAGATGATCGACAAGGCGGACCTGAAGGCCGCCCGCGACATCCTGGCGGCGTGGGTTCCCACGATCGGCTAAGAGGGTCTCGACATGCTGTGGTTCACCCCCGTTGCGGCCGTGGTGGCCTCCGTCACGTTGACCGACGTGAAGGTGGACTCCATCGCCGCGCTGCGCGATGCCGCGCGAACGGCGAAGCCGGGTGATCGGCTGCTGCTGGCGCCGGGGACGTATAGCGGCACGCTGATGCTGGATGGCCTCAAGGGTGAAAAGGGACGGCCGATCGTGATCGGGGCCGTCGACCCCAAGAACCCGCCAGTCATCCGCGGCGGGAGCGAAGGTTTGCACCTGTCGAAGCCGGCGTACGTGACGGTGCAAGACCTGGTGGTCGAACGGGCAACTGGGAACGGGATCAACATCGACGACGGCGGCGACCGCACGGCGCTCGCGCCCGGCGTTCAACTGAGCCGGCTCTGCGTGCGCGACATCGGCGAAGGAGCGTCAGAGAATCAGGCCGGCAAAGGGAACTGCGACGGCATCAAGCTCTCAGGGTTGACGGGGTTCAAGGTCCAGCAATGCACCGTCGAGCGGTGGGGAACCGGCGGGTCGGCGGTCGACATGGTCGGTTGCCACGACGGCTGGATCGCCGGGTGCACCTTCCGTCATGTCGATCCCGGTGATGGAGAGCAGCAGGGCGCCAGCGCGGTACAGATGAAGGGCGGAACCCGTGGCGTGACCGTCACCAGCAGCAGGTTTGAGCACGCGGGGCAGCGAGCAGTGAATATCGGCGGGAGCACCGGGCTGCAGTTCTTCCGGCCGCCGCTGTCGGACGGCGATGCTCCGCGGAGCGAAGCGAGCGATATCAACGTTGAGGCTTGCACGTTTGTCGGCAGCGACGCAGCGGTGGCGTTTGTCGGCGTCGACGGCGCGATCGTCCGGTTCAATACGATCTATCAGCCGCGGCGGTGGGCTCTGCGGATCCTGCAGGAGACCCGCTCGAAGGGCTTTGTGCCGTGCCGCAAGGGCGTATTCGAGAACAACATTGTGGTGGTGGGCGGGGGCGTCGGTGGACGAGCGCCGTCGGCGGTCAACGTCGGCGATGCGACGGACGCCGCGAGCTTCACCTTCGCGAACAACGTGTGGTTTGGGTTTGGAACAACGCCGCCGTCGCTTCCAGTCAAGGAGACCGGTGGAAGCTACGGCGTGGACCCGCGGCTGCGCGATCCCGCGAAGGGCGATTTCATGCCGGCTCGCGACGGCCCTGCGAAGAACGCGGGCGTATTCGCGGCGCCGAAACCGAAGTAGTCGTCAGAGCGATCAGTTCACCGGCGAGACGACCGACTCGATCGCCTCGACCACCTGGCGGACCTGGAAAGGCTTGCGCAGGTATGCGTCGATGCCGTTGCCCTTCATCGCCTGGAGCTGCGTGTCGTTGAGCTTGCCGCTCATGGCGACCACGCGGGTGAGCTGGAACTCGTCGTTGCCGCGGAGAAGCTTGGCGAGCTCGCGCCGTCGCGCTCTTCGAGGTGGGCGTCGAGCAGGACCACATGCGGCTTGAACCGCTCGCACTCGAGCCCGGCGGCGAACGCGGTGGCGGCGGAGCGGACCTCGTAGTTGGCCTGCTCGGAGAGGACCTTGGTCAGGATGTCCACGACTTCGGGCTCATCGTCGACCACCAGCACGCGGGTGCGGCCGGAGAGGACGCCATCCATCGGGATGCCGTGGGCCTTCATGAACTTGACGAGCTGGGCCATCGGGATGCGACGGTCCTTGGATCCGGGGATGCGGTACCCCTTCAGGACGCCCGTGTCGAACCACTTGGAGACCGTCCGCGGCGCGACGTTGCAGATCTTGGCGACTTCGCCGGTCGTCAGGACGTCCTTCTCGTAGTGCATCGTCTCACCCTTTCCAGCATCCGTGCGAAGGCGGCAACCGTTGCGCCGCCTGCTGGGGTGGAAATCGGCGGCTGAAGGGCGGCTCTTGACGCCAGAACGGACTGCGCGGGTGGAATCCGGTGTTTCCGGCCCTGTCTGCGGGCGTTACGGACCTTGGCGCGGCGGTTCCCGGACGCGCGGCGCGTGTCGTCCTCATCAAGTTGCGAGCGTTGGTGTGGGGGCAATTGGGTGATGTCGGCTGGAGTGAGCTGGCTTCGGCTCGGTACCCAGAAAAATACCTTACTTGCGGCCAATTGACCCATTGAATCCATAGGCGGTTGTCGCTATCTTCTCGGACGATTTGAGGGGACCGTGCCCGTGGCTATCCCCTTGTCAGTCAAGGACTTGTCAGTCAAGGAGTTGATCGTGCGACAGATCTCGGCTTCCCGTGCAGCGCTCGCGCTGATGGCCATCGCGGCCGGTTCCTGCTTCTCGACGGCGCTCGGTGCGGATGAGAAGACGCTCAAGGAGGCCGAGAGCCAGGTGCGCGACTACGTGCACTACGTCAAGATCGCACGCTACGACCTGGCCGCCGGGTTCGGGCAGTCGGTCCTCGACAAGCTCGCCAAGCCGATGGGCAAGGGCGAGGGCGACGCGGCGGTCTCGCTCGGCGAGTTCGTCCGTCTGGTCGAGGGGAGCGGGGAGCTGGCCCGCTTTGAGGAAGCCGTCGGTCGCGGCGAACGGATCGCCGAGATCGAGAACGTGAGCTCCAACCTTGCTCACGCGTACGCCAAGGGCAAGCTTGAGATCGCCCGCAACGCGGCCGAGATCACCAAGAGCATCGGCCTGCTGACGGGCACGCAGCGTCAGCGCCTTGTCGCTCGCGAGCGGCTGGCCGCGGCGGGCGAGTACGCCATGCCGCAGCTGCTTGCGGCGCTTCAGAAGCGTGAGAACCCTGCGCTTGTCGCCGAGGTTCGCCAGTTGATGGTGGACATGGGCCGGCACGCCGCCCGTCCGCTGCAGGCGGCCGTAAAGGGGCTCGACGCTGATACGCAGGAGCTGGCCATCGGTATCCTGGGCGAGATCCCGTACACCAGCAGCGTCGCGGTGCTCGACGACCTGATCCACAACGGCAAGTCCGAGCAGGCTCGTGCCGCGGCCACCAAGGCCCGCGCACGTCTGGGCGGGCGCAGCGCCAGCACTGTCTCCAACGACTATCTGGCCCTCGCCGAGCAGTACTACGCCGGCACCGAGAGCCTGACCCCGTTCCCTGGCGACGACCAGCAGATCGTCTGGTCGTACGACCCGGCGGTCGGCCTGCTGGCGACCCCGGTCGCGACGCCGGTCTTCCACGAGACCATGGCGATGCAGGAGGCCGAGCAGGCCCTGACGCTCGACGACAGCAACAAGAAGGCCGTGGCCCTCTGGCTGGCGGCTGACTTCTCGCGAGAGATCAACTCGGCCAAGGACTACGTGAATCCGCTGTACAAGGACCGGCCCGAGGCGATGTTCTACGCCTCCGCCGCCGGGACCGAGGCGCTGCAGGCTGTGCTGGCCCGCGCCCTTGACACCAAGGACGCGCAGCTCGCCCGCAAGGCGATCGCGGCTCTGGGCAAGATCTCCGGCCCCGCCGCCGTCAAGAGCGGCGGCGCAACGCGCTGGTCGAAGCACTGCGGTTCCCCAACCGTCGCGTGCAGACCGACGCGGCCCTGGTGCTCGCTGGTGCAGCAGGCGGCCAGACGTTCGACGGCGCCGAGCGCGTCGTACCGGTGCTGGCCAGCGCGGTCCGCGAGGCCGGCACAAGTACGCCCTCGTGCTCGCCAACGACGGCGAGAAGAACAAGATGTACGCCGACGCCCTCCGCGGCGCGGGGTACACCGTGCTGCCTCCTGCGACCTCGGCCTCTGAGATCGAAAGCGCTGTGTCGCAGGTCGCCGGCGTCGACCTGGTCGTGACGGCCCTGCCCGCCAAGGAAACGGCCTCGACCCTCGCGGCGGTCCGTGCTCACAACAAGCTGGGCGCGTCGCCTGTGATGGTCGTTACCGACCTCGAGGGCGTGAACGAGCTGGGCGGCAAGTACGACCGCGACGTGATGGTCCGCGTCGTTCGCTCGGGCTTCAGCCACGAGCAGGGGATGGAGGCTCTGAAGCAACTCAACGCGTCGACCATCGGGGAGCCGCTGAGCGCCGAGGAAGCTGCTGACTACCAGAGCCGCTCGCTCGACGCCATCAAGTCGGTTGCGATGAGCGGCTCAGCGGCCTTCTCGGTCGCCGACGCCACTGGCCCGCTGACGGCCTCCCTGGGCGACGCCAAGGGAGCGCTCAAGCTCAAGATCGCCGACGTCCTGTCGATGATCGGCGACAAGAAGGCCCAGCAGGCGATCGTCGATGCAGCCCTCGCGTCGTCCGACGCTGAGATGGTCTCGCTGGTGAACGCTGCGACGGCCAGCGCCAAGCGGTTCGGCAACCAGCTTGAGGAGCGTCAGGTCAAGCGGCTGCTGGAGGCCGCGGGCAAGACGACGACCGGCGAGGCCGGCACGGCGCTTTCGGCTCTTCTGGGAGCTCTGAACCTGCAGAGCGACCGGATCGTGCCGCTGATCCTGAAGAAGTGATCGTTCAGTTCAGCCAATGAAGAAAGGGCCGGCGTTGCCGGCCCTTTTTCGTTGGAGATGGTTATCAGAGCCCGAAGCGTCAGCGAGGGAGGCCGACGAGGCTCGGCGAGTCGACCCGAATGCAATCCAAGACGCGGCACTCGCAAAGCCTCGTGCCGCCTCCCTCGCTGACGCTTCGGGCTCTGATGGATCGGCTTACTCGACGTTCAATGCCGACACGTAGTCGTTGAGCTCGCGCCGGGCTTTCTCGAGGGCCTCGAGCGTGCTGGCGCGGGTCTTTTCCAGGTCTTCAAGGCGTTCGCTCGACTTGCTCAGGCGGGTGGAGAAGGTGGCGTAGTTGTTGTTCTGCTTGTCGAGCTTGTTCATCATGTCGACCAGTTGGCCCTGGTCTTTCTTGACCGTGTCGATCGAGACGTTGGTCTCGTTGAGCCGGCGCTCGAGATCGTTGATCGTGGTCTGGCGGCGGCCCGCTTCGTTGATGGCGTCGAGTACGGCCTTTGAGAGCTTGCCCTGTTGGCTGAAGCTGAGCAATGTCTTGTTGTCGTAGTCGAAGACGCCGATCTGGCTGACGTCGGTCCGCTCCTGGATCACCTTGGTCGCGACGGCCTTGGACGCCTCGGCGGAGAGGTTGAAGCGGTAGAGGCCCTGCGTCTCTTCGGCGGCCTTGATGTCCTTGAGGTCCCAGCCGGCCATCTTCGGATGCTCGAGCACGATATTGCGGCCGCGTTTGGCGTCCTTGTTGTCGAAGACGTACTCGGTCCCCTCGCGCACCTTGCTGGTGCGCATGAGCAGACCGTTGACGAACTTGAACGACGTGACGTTCCATTCGCTGATCGACTTGGTGACGACCGCGACATCAAGGTCCAGGGCGTAGGCGATGAGGCGTTTCTCGCCGGCCGAGACCTGGCCGATCTGGGCGTCGCCCGCGTACGCGGCGCCGTCGTAGACGGCGAGCGGGCCGGGCAGGAGCTGGCCGCCGGAGGAGTTGGTGACCTCGGCGCCGCGCATCGGGTGGTCGGCGCGGTCGGCGGCGTTGTAGATGCTCACGCGCCGGCCAGTGATGTTGGCGTCGATGATCGGAATCATCGCCGAACGCTGACGCTCGATGGTGACGGGGTTGGCGAGGGTGTACTGGAAGACCTCGCCGACCTCTCCACCTTTGGCGACCGAGCGGGCGCCATAGTCGGCCATGTCGGCGGCGGAAACGTCGAAGTCAGCCCTGCCCTCTTCGCCACGGCCGCCCCCGCCGCCTGTGCCTCCGGGCGCCATGGGTCGGTTGCCGGCTTTGCGCATGGAGAAACGCTCTGACTCTATCATCGGCGCCGCCGAAAGCGAAGCGGGCGGCGCCGGTGGCATGTCGCGTTTCTCAGCGTCCCTCACCGCCAGAGCGCGGCGGGCGACGTCGCCGTCGATGCCGCCGGTGTATTCCTTGGGCATCACACCAGCGACGGTCGGCACGGGGATATCCGGGCGCCAGACGTACATGGGCTCGGAGATATCCATCTTGAAGCTGACGGGCCGGCCGGAGACCAGCGAGAGCTTCACGTTCGTCCAGTCGTTGTCGGTCGTGTTCTCGACCAACGCCCAGCCTTTGAGGACGGGCGCGACGTTCTCGGGGTCGGGCTTGGCAGGGTCGACCGACTCGGGTAGGAGCAAGCGATAGGAAGCCTTCCAAACCGGCGACTCGTGCACATACGCGACCGCGATGCGGCGCGATCCTTCGCCCGAGAGGGAGAAGTCGAGCGACTTGATCCGCTCAGCGCGGCTGTCGGCCAGGGCCGAAAGGGCCTTGTTCATCTCCTCGGCGATCTTGGGATCGTTGATCGTGAAGTTCTGAACGTCGGGCACGAAGACCGAGCGGATGCCTGTGGTGGTGATCAGGTTGACCACCGGGGTGTCGATCGGCTGCCCCCCTTTCTCGCCGCCGGGCATCTTGCGAGTTTCGACGGAGAGAACCGTGCCGGAGACGTCGCCGTTGGTGGTCTTGAGCGTGACGGGCGAGCCGCGGAGGCGTTCAAGGAGCGAGGGGAGGCTGGGGTTGTCGCCGATGTTGATAGAGAACGACCGCATGCGGCGCTCCAGCGGGTCTTTGCTGGCGAAGCTGACGGCGTCGATGCGTCCCTTGTCGAGGTCGAGGACCTGCATGCTCTTGAGCACGTCGTTGATCTGGTTGATGTCGAACCGCAGGCTGACGCGCTGCGAGCCGTCGACAGTGCCCTTACGCAGGAAATACCCGACGCCGGAGCGGTAGAGGGTGATGTCGGTGACGGGCAGCTCGGTCGCTTTGGCATCGGCCTTGGGCTGGGCTGCTGCGGCGGGGGCCGCGGGGGCGCGGTCGGTCTGGGCAAAGGAGACGGGGAGAGCGACGGTCAGGCCCGCCAATGCGGCGAGCAGGAGAAGACGGGCGGGGGCGAAGGTGGCAGTGGACCGGTTGGCGGACATGGGAGCTCCTTAGATACCGGTTGGACAGGCTGGGTGGCTGTTCGGTTCGCTATTGTGCCACCGATCGATGCAGGAATGAAGACAAGGGCGTTTGGTGGATAACCCCGCCGGTCGCCGATGGAGTAGGCCGCACGGATGCAGCTTCCGGTTCTTCCCAGCCCGTTGTCTGATGCTCTGGAGACGGGGGGGTTGCCGGCCGCGCTCGTTGAAGGGCTGGCGGCCGCGCTGGGTGGGCATGGGCGGGTGATGTCGGACCGGCACAACCGGATGCTGTACGCAACTGACGCGTCAATGTACCAGGTCGAGCCGCTGGCCGTCGTGGTGCCGATCGATGCGGAGGGGGTCGAGACAGCGGTGGGGTGGTGCGGGCGGAACGGCGTGGCTGTGCTGCCGCGAGGGGGCGGGACGAGCCTGGCCGGTCAGTGCACCAATCGGGCGGTGGTGGTTGACACCAGCGCGGCGATGCGCGGCGTGGGTCCGGTGGAGAGTGCGTCGGTCTGGGCGGAGGCCGGATGCACGATCGACGAGATCAACAACGAGTTGGCGCGGCGCGGGGCGGGGTTGTTCTTCGCGCCGGATCCTGCGACGACAGCTCAAGCGTGCGTGGGCGGGTGCATCGGCAACAACGCGTCTGGTTCGCGGTCGATCAAGTACGGCCGTACGGTCGACAGCCTGCTGGCGATCGACGCGGTGCTCAGCAATGGCGAGCGGGTCGTTTTTGAACCCGGCGCGGGCCGCGCGACCCGGTTGCGATGAAGCTGAGCGAAGGCGTTGCGCGGATCGTGCGTGCCAATGAGCGTCTGATCCGCGAGCGGTATCCCAAAACGTTGCGGCGGAATGCGGGTTACGCGCTCGACCTCATCCTCGCGCAGCTCGACCGCGGCGTTGATGACCGCGATCTGGACCTCACACGTTTGCTGTGCGGCAGTGAGGGGACGCTCGCGGTGACCGTGGCCGCGAAGCTCAAGCTGTTCCCCGTGCCTAAAGCGAAGGGGCTGGCGCTGGTGAGTTTTCCGAGCGTGGATGCGGCGATCGAAGTCGTGCCGAAGCTGCTCGCGACGGGCGTGAGCGCGGTTGAGTTGGTGGACGACGTGGTGATCGAGGCGGCGCTGCACAACATCGAGTGCCGCGAGTACGTCAAGGCGTTCCCGCTTGTGAACGGTCGAGCCCCCGCGGCGGTGCTGTACGTGGAGTACCACGAACAGTCGGCGGAGGCTCTGCAGCAGCGGTTGGCGGAGGTGGGCGGTTCGCTTCCCGCGGGCACGCCGGTCCGCCTGGTGACCGATACGCCGGGCATGGCCGACGCATGGAAACTGCGGAAGGCAGGCGAACCATTGCTGCACGGGTTGCCCGGCGACCGCAAACCGCTGACGTTCATCGAAGACAATGCAGTGCCACCGGAGCGGCTGGGTGAGTTTGTGCGATCGCTGCGAGCTGTGGTGGAGCGTGAGGGAACGCGCGCAGCGTTCTGGGCGCACGCGTCGGTCGGCGTGTTGCACGTGCGGCCGCTGCTCAACCCGCATGACGAGGGGGATCTGGAGCGTCTGCAACGCATCGCAACCGAAGCGGCCGATCTGGCCAAAGCGTGCGGCGGCGTGATGAGCGGCGAGCACGGCGACGGCCGGGTTCGCGGGCCGTTCCTCGAACGGTTCTACGGGCCTGAGTTGATGCGGGCGTTCCGTGAGGTGAAGGCGCTCTTTGACCCCAAGAGCATCCTTAACCCCGGAAATGAAGTGGCGCCGGGGCCGATCGCGTCGATCGTCGAGCGGACGCGCATTGATCCCAAGCGAGCGAATGGAGTAGAACACGGGCGGCGGCCCGCAGTGCCGCACGTGAGCACGTTCTTCACCTACGACGACCAGCACGGGTTCGACGGGGCCGTGGAGCAGTGCAACGGCGCGGGCGTCTGCCGCAAGCAGAGCGGGGGGACGATGTGTCCTTCCTACCGCGGCACGGCGCAGGAACGACACAGCACGCGCGGCCGCGGCAACGCGCTGCGGCTTGCGATCACAGGGCAGGCGGGGGGGACGGGCGGCGATGGTCCGGCGTGGGACGACGCAGAGACGATGGAGACGCTCGACCTGTGCCTCTCGTGCAAGGCGTGCAAGACTGAGTGCCCGAGCAACGTCGACATCGCGACGCTCAAGGCTGAGTACACGGCGCAGCGCTACAGGCAGCGGGGGCGTGTACCGCTTGCGGCACTGATCACGGGGCACGTGCGCGTGCTGAACCGGCTCGGGTCGTTCATGCCCGGACTTGCCAACCGCGCCGCGGCCAGCGGTGTGGGCAAGTGGTTGGCAGAGAAGCTGATGGGGATCGACCAGCGGCGTCCGTTGCCGCGGTTTGAGGCCAGTCTGTACAGCAAGTGGGGTTCGTCGACTGCGAACTCCGCCGCGCCGCGCGTGGCTTTGTTTGGGGACTGCTTCACGCTCTACAACGAGCCGGGGATCGGCCTTGCTGCGCGGAGCGTGCTCGGCAAGCTCGGCTTCGAAACGACACTGGCGCGGCACGGGTGCTGCGGCCGCTCGATGATCTCCGTCGGCATGCTTGAGCAGGCGTCGGCGACGGTGGACGCGACGCTCGCTCAGCTCAAGCCGTTGATCGATGACCCGGCGGTTGAAGCGATTCTGTTTCTCGAGCCGTCATGCCTGAGTGCGGTGAAGGACGACTGGCTGCGGCTCAAGTGCGCAACGCCGCTCGACGTGCGCGAGCGGCTGGCCGCAAAGGCGATGCTCGTGGAGCAGTTCATCGAGTCGAAGTGGGGGAGTTCGCCTCGCACACCGACGGTCGCGGTGGAGAAGGTCGATCGAGTATTGCTCCACGCCCACTGCCATCAGAAGGCGCTGTGGGGCGCCGATTCGAGCGGGGCGCTGCTGCGGCGCGTGCTGGGCGACCGCTTCAAGACGCTCCAGACCGGTTGCTGCGGCATGGCGGGCAGCTTCGGCTACGACCGTGACAAGTTCGATCTCTCAGTCGCGATCGCGAACCTGCCGGCACATCAAGGGGGCGTGATGCCTGCGGTTGAGCAGGCGTCGGCAGGGGGAGCAGCGACGGTGTGCGCAACTGGAACGTCGTGCCGCCATCAGATCCGTGACGTGTCCGGCGGGCGGCGGACGGCGATGCATCCGGTTGAGTTGCTGGATCGCTTACTCGAGCCGTAACGAGCCCTTGGTGGCAGCCCGAGGACGATCAACCAATTGCGACGATCGCGCAACGGGCGCATAAGCACCACCGTTCCTGTGCTTGCGCACCGGGCTCGCTTGTGGTCACGTCGTCGGCTGCGTCTTGGCGCGATAGACACTCAGCGGCAGGCTCAGCAGGTAGATCGCCGCCAGAACGCTCAGCGTCAGCCAGGTGTCCTTGATCATGCAGACCGCGACGAGTCCGACGGCGATCATCAGACCCGGCAGCAGCTTGCGGTTGATCTTCACGTGCTTGACCGACGCCATCGGGATCGTGCTGACCATCAGTCCGGCCACCAGCAGCGTGTAGCCGACAACCGTCCAGACTGCCCATTGCTGCGTCCAGTCGATAGCCAACTTGTTCACGGCGATGTGGCTCAGCGAGAGCATGACGGGGATGAGCACCACAAAAGCGGCCGCGGGCGCGGGCAGACCGGTAAAGAACTTGCTCACCGGTGCACCGAGTTTTTTCTTCTTCGCCTGAGCGGTGAAGCGAGCCAGTCGGATCGCGGCGCACAGCGAGTAGATGACGGCTACGCCGTATCCGAGTTCGTCTACGTCCAGGTCGTACAGACGCCACTTAAAGAGAATGAACGCGGGCGCGACGCCGAAGGAGACGAAGTCGGCGATGGAGTCGAACTTCTCGCCGAACCGGCTGGTCACCTTCAGCATGCGGGCCATGCGCCCGTCAAAGCCGTCGAGAAGAAACGAGAGCCCGAGCAGCGCGATCGCCGTCGCGAGGTGTTTTTCCGGCGTCCAGCCAGTGACCGGTTTGAATGTTGCGGAGACGGAGTTGGGGTTGTACTTGAGCGCGAAGTAGATGCTCGCCAGCCCGCAACAGAACGCCCCGCCCGTCATCATGTTGGGGATGAGCTTGCGGAGCTCAACCTCGCGGCGTGAACGACCGAGCGGATCGGGCTCTCGTTCACGCTTCCGCCTTTCCCCCCCTCATTTGTCGGCGCACCGGCGAAGACGACGAATCGCCGCTCGACGGTTTTGACTCCAAGTTGGACGAAGGAACCGGCATGAGTTACCCCGCTGTGGTCGCCTGAGTACCGGTTGAGACGACGGTCACCGACGGAGCGGCGTCCATTTTCGCAAGAATCGTCTCGCCGCAAACAACTTTGTCGCCGACTTTCGTGCTCACGGTCGTGCCCGGAGGCAGGAAAATCTCGGCCCGCGAGCCGAAGCGGATCAGGCCGTACCGGTCGCCGACGTTGACCTCCTGACCTTCGCGCAGGTGGTTCACGATGCGGCGGGCGACCAGGCCGGCGATCTGGCTGAAAACGATCGGGCGGCCGCTCTTGTCACGCATCAGCACGGCGCACCGCTCGTTCTCGAGCGAGGCCTTGTCGACCGAGGCGGTGAGGAACTTGCCTTGCGTGTAGCGGATCTTCTCGATCCGCCCGCTTGCCACCGCGCGGTTGACGTGCACGTTGAAGACGTTCAGGAAGATGATCACCCGCTGAACCGGGCCCGTGACGTCAGGCGCGTACGGCGCGAGCTCGCTGGGGAGGGGCGTCGAGTCGATCTTGATCACCACGCCGTCAGCCGGGCTGATGATCGCGTCGGGGTCTTGGGGGGTATTGCGGTCGGGGTCGCGGAAGAACCAGAGGCACCAGCCGCACAGGACGAGCATGAGGACCGCAACTGCGATCCCCACCCCCGTCGAGAGCCAGAGCGCCAGCGCCGTGATGGCGGCCGCGACGCCGAAAAAGATCCCGATCACCGGCCAACCGTCATGAGCGATCTTCACGAAGCAACGTCCCTTTCCGGCCCGTCAGGCGGGCTCTGCCGTCCATGATAGGGACTTCCCGTACGTGCCCGACGCGGGGGTGCCTCCTAAACTCGGGCCCTCCGTAAAGACCGATGGCTAAACGCTCATTGACAACCCCGCTGCCCTCCCCCTCCTCAGACAACGGCTCAGCCGGCGTGCCGCCTCCTTCGGCCGCGCACCGCGCATCGCGATCGCTGTCAGCCGCTACAACTGGACGGTGACCGGGGCTCTGCTTGAGGGGGCGAAAAAGAGCTACAAGGCGGCTACCGGGGCTGAACTTACCGATCAGGACATCTACTTCGCCCCCGGCGCGTTTGAGCTGGTGGCGATCTCTCATGCCGCGGCCGACAGTCGGCTCTACGACGGCATGGTTGCCCTGGGGTGCATCATCAAGGGTGAGACGATCCACGACCAGGTGCTCGCTCACGCCGTGACGCAGGCCTTGGCGAACATTCCGCTAGTGACCACCGTGCCGGTGACGCTCGGCGTGCTGACTGTGAACAACGCCAAGCAGGCCAAAGACCGCTCCGGCGGTAAGCTGGGCAACAAGGGTGCCGAGGCGATGGACGCCCTGCTCGCGACGCTGGTGCAGACGCAGCGGATCGCGGCACGTCGCGGGCCGCGTTCGGCCCCGGCGTCATTTGAGATCGACCTGTCCAACCTCGCTTCGCCCGACAAACTCACCAAGGGAGGACGCTGATGGCCTCCAGCAAAACCGTTCGCCGCCTCGCGTTCGCCGCGATGTTCCAGCTCGACGCCCGCAACGGCGCCGACGTGAACTCCGTGCGCGACAGTCTCTCTGACGACGAGCCGCGTGCAGACGACCTTGAGGAGGCGATGAAGCTCGCCCTGGCGGCGTGGTCTGACCGTCGCGCAGCCGACACGGCGATGACGCGCCTCGCCCCCGCGTGGCCTGCGCACCGCCAGGCGCTCGCCGACCGGGCGATCCTGCGTCTGGGGCATTTCGAGCTCACCAAGGGCGCGCGCTCCCCGACGCCAGCCCGGCCAAGGTCGTGGTGAACGACATGGTGGCGCTCGCCAAGGAATACAGCACCGAAAAGTCGCCGGCGTTCGTCAACGCTCTGCTCGACAAAATCCTGAAAGAGTCAGAGGCCGCACACGCTGCGCCGAGCACGCCCGCGTCGGCTCCCGCTCCCTCTGCTCCCACCCCCTCTCCCGAAGACGCCGGCATCGACACGTCCGCCGACGGGGAAGGCTGATTTCTCTTTCTGTTCCGCCTTCATCAGCGGCCACTTCCTATGGGTTTCTTCTCCAAGGTCATCTCGAAGTTCAGCGATGCGCTGACCAAGACCAAGGAGACGTTCGTTCACGGGCTCAAGTCGCTCATTCTCGGCGCAAGCTCGACGAAGCCCTCATCGACGACGTGCAGCGGATGCTTCTGGAGGCGGATGTCGGCACCAAGGCCACTGCGACGCTGATCGACAAGATCAGAGCGGACTTCCGTGCCGGTCGGCTTAAGGACAGCGCCGATCTTCTGAACCACCTCAAGCGCGGCCTCAAGGCGATGCTCGCTCAGGGCTCGTCCGCCACCGGTGAGTCCCTGAACGTCGAAACGACGTTCAAGCCCGTACCGCTCGCGGTCTCGCCGGCGAAACCCACCGTCTACCTCGTTACCGGCATCAACGGCGCGGGCAAGACCACCAGCATCGCCAAACTCACCAAGCACCTGCGTGATCAGAACAAGACGGTCCTCCTCGGCGCGTGCGATACCTTCCGCGCCGGCGCGGTGCGTCAGCTTGAGATCTGGGGCGAGCGACTGGGCGTCGACGTCGTGAAGGGCAATCCGGGCGCCGACCCGGCGGCCGTCGCATTTGATGCGTGCAAAGCGGCTGTCGCCCGCGGCGTAGACGTTCTGATCATCGACACCGCGGGTCGCCTGCAGACGCAGGACCCGCTGATGAAGCAGCTCACCAAGATCCGCGGCGTGATCGCCAAGGCGATCCCGGAAAGTGTCCCCCCCGCTCCGCACGAGACGCTCCTGGTACTCGACGCCACCACTGGTCAGAACGCGCTGCGTCAAGCGGAAGAGTTCGGCAAGGCAGTGGGAAGCACGGCGCCCGAAGGGGCTGTTCCGCAGGGCATCACCGGCATCATCCTCGCCAAGCTCGACGGTACCGCCAAGGGCGGCGTCGTCGTCGCGATCCGGGCCGCCACCGATATCCCGGTGAAGTTCATCGGCACCGGTGAACGCCCCGAGGACCTCGCGCCGTTCGACCCCGACAGCTTCGTCGAGGCGATGTTCAGCGAGTAAACGCAGGCGTTGAGCGATAGGAGACGAGAGCCGTAAGGCCCGGTCGAAGAGGCTCAAAGCACCGACACGCCGAGCCCTTGCCTGTCGATCGCGAAGTCATAGAACCGCGCGAGCTCTGACGCCCTAGCGCCGGTCAGTCGGCGCCGAATTTTCGCCGCGGCACGCTCGTCGCGCGCGATGAACAACACAAAGCCGCCGCCGCCCGCACCAAGGATCGTTCCGCCCGAGAGCTCACGCTCGATCGAGCCGAAGAGCGACTCGATGTCGCGGTTTGTCGAGCCGGGGTCCAGCCGTTTCTTGAGCGACCAGTAGTCCGACAGGCACGCGCCGACCTGATCGAGCGAACCGTTCTTGAAGGTCTCTGCCATTTCGAATGCGCCGGTCTTGAGGCGATCGATTACGCCTCGCACGCGTGGTTCGCGCCCGAGATACCCGCCCACGACGTTGCGGAGGATGTTCTTCGCGAGCCTCCGTTGGCTTGTGTAATAGAGCAGGCACCGCGCGTGCGCCTCGGGGGTGAGCAGAAGGTCTCGATACGGGATTTCGGTAAACGTGAGCTCTTGGCTCGGGCCCGCGTTCGACGTGATGAGCTTCACTCCCGTCGTCGTGCCGCCGGCCTGGTCCTGCCAGCCGCCGCCGGTGCTCATGATCTGCTCGAGCTGGCTTGTCAGGTCGATGACGCGTTGCCTTGATGCGTGACGCGCGTCGAGCACGCGCAACAGCGCCGCAATCAATGTCGCTCCGAGGATCGAGCTCGACCCAAGTCCCGAGCCCTTGGGCAGCGCGGAGAACAGCGTCACGTCAAGCCCCGCGCCGAAGCGTTCGAGGTGGCGACGTAGTGATTGCGCCGTGCCGCGAGCGGTCGGCGTGGGGACAAACCCCGCCAGCAGCAAGGCCGCCTTCGGCAGCGCCGCCCAGTCCGATGGATCGCCGACCTTGAGGAGTTCGCCGGTCGTGCGGAACGTCACCGTTCGTCCCAGGTCGATGCTGCTTAGTCGGATCACCGGCTCGTCGGTGAGTCTGCAGATCGCCTGCAGTGGATACTGACCATTCAGCGTTACCGCCGCGTTCACCACCGCGCCTCCGACATCGGTGCAGATCGGCGGCGTGTCGGTCCAGCCGCCGGCAAGATCGAGCCTCGCGGGGCACGTCGCCCACACGACCTGATCGCGCAGCACTGCCGGTGAGCGTGGGAACTTAACTCGCTCCACCGCGTGGCTGACCGATTCATGCACGCGGGCGAACGCTTCTTCGGTCGCACTGTCAGCAGCGTGCCGTGAGCCGTGTTTCCGCAGGACCGCGGCCTTGAGATACAGCGCTCGCGCCTGCGCGTGAGTGGGGGAGCTCCACAGACATCGCCGCGCGGGTCAATTTCTCGGAGGCAAACGCTGCTTCTTGCCGTGTCCGCACGTCCTCAGCAGCGTCGGCCGCAGAGAGCCACTCGTGTGCGTTCAGACGGTGAGCGATCGTTTCCAGTCGCCAGAGTCGCGCAGCTTCCTGGCGCCCTGCCTGCAGCCGCCGGTGGTTCACGCCGGCAACGATCTCCTGTGTGGACCAAAGCCCCTGCCTCGCCGCGAGCCTGCCCGGCCGAGCGATCAGAGAGAAAGCGTGTGCAATGGCGGCGGGCAGCGGGCCTACGTGCCAGATCGGCGCATCCCAAAGCGATTTGTCCGCCAGCGTCGCAGACTGGGCCTGTGCATTGAGAAACGTTCCGGACCCGCCGGGTCCCAGCAGCGACTTGAAGTCGTCCCCTGAACCGAACGGCAATACCGCCCACTCTCTCCGCCCGACCGGCAGGAATACAACGCCGACGCCTCGTGGCAGCCTGACCCCGTCCTTCAGCTCTCGCGGCACGCCGACGACGACGTTGTCGCCCTCAAGCGACCATCGGCTGGCGAGCACCGACCCTTCGACTACCACCTTTCCTCGCGCCGCCAGCGGTGATATCACCGCCGTGTTGAACACGAGGCGCTCGTGCTGGCCCTCGAGTTCCCCGAACTCCGGGCCAAGGCGGTCGAGCAACTCACGCGTGGTGCCGATGTGTGAGAAGCGGCCCTGCTCCGCCACGGCCACGCGCGACGTGAGCGTCGCAAGAGCTCTTTGAACGCCTGAAGGCCGGCGTGCAACTTGCTCCCCGCTTGCGCAAGTCCGTCGGCGTACGAGCGCGGCGATTGAGCCGTGTATGCGGCGATCAGCACGTGCTCATAAAAATCGAATTGACCGAGTTCGCCACGAAGAACATTCGCCAGCAGCGAGGCCCTTCCACCCATCCGCGCCGCGTGTGTAAGCTCACCCACGGCCCGCGCTGAAAGAGCGACGACACCCGAGTCCAGCAACACCTTCCCGTCCGCGTCGACCGCGCCAGCCCGCTTCGCTTCGTCGATACTCGGTTTCTGTAGGAAGTCCGCCACGTGCCCGCTCGGTCCTGCGACGTACACGCCGTGCCGCGTGCCGGCCGCGGCGTTTCTCCGCAGGGCAACGCCAACAACGTCCGCTCCATCAAGAGCCAGACGCCGGCTCGCCAGCGACACATACACGTCTCCCGCCGCTACAACTACACGACCAGGCCGGCCGAGTTCAGGCGTCGAGAGGTCCGCCAGCAACAGGTCGAAAAGGCTGACGTCACGTCCCCGCTCGTCCGTCCGCGGCAGCGGCACAAACAACTTTCCACTCGCCGCATAGGCCGGCAGCCGGCGCGAGTCGCCGCCGGAATGCAGGATCAGTACCCGTCGCTTTGTCGCGAGCTTCGCGGGCGTGGTGCGGTAGAGCTTCGCAAGCCGCTCGATCACCACCAACGTCGCGGCCCCCGATCCGACGCGCCGTCCACCAGGATCGGCCATCACATGGAACGCCGTTCCTGCCGCCAGACGGCCGAGTCGTTTGCGTTCGTCGAGCTCCGCGCGATATGCGGCGGCCTGCGATTCGTTGGCCGCGGTGACGACCACGTCGTGATACGTACACGCACCGTTCATTGACGATCTTGCAGACTCCAACGACTTCACTCTGCTCTCCGCGTGGATTCGCGTGACCGCCGCCACTGGTCGATTCCCACCGCCAGCAAAATGACGTGCCCCACGATGATCTCCTGCACGTAGTTGGGCCACTCAAGCGCCGTGCACCTGTTGCGCAGGTAGGCCATCATCACCGCGCCGCATACCGCACCCCACACAGAGCCGGTTCCGCCCGCCAGCGAGGCGCCGCCGATCACCGCCGCGGCCACCGCGTCAAGCTCCAGCCCGCCGGCGATGGTCGGGTCTCCAACCGTCAGCCGTCCGAATTGAAGCACGCCCGCGACGCCCACAAGCACGCCGCAGACGACGTACACCTGCGCCCGCCGTCGCTTGACGGGCAATCCGGCGTACTGGGCCGCGACTGGATTCCCGCCGATTGCGGTGATGTGCCGCCCCCACACCGTCCGCTGCACCACCAGCCATGCCAGGGCAGCCAGCAGCATGACCAGCCAGACCGACGGTGCGACGATGAATGCCGGGTGCGGCGGCGTGGGCTGCACCAACGACTCGAGACCTTGCGTTGGAGCGCTGATCACGCGGCTGTGGGCGATGAGCTTCGACAGCCCGCGGAAGAACCCAAGTGTCCCAAGTGTCACGATGAACGGCGGCAGCCGCAGCGCCGTGATCAGCAGGCCGTTGTAGAGCCCGCACATCGCCCCTGCGCCGCACGCGGCGAAGACCACCGCAGGTAGAGGCCATCCGGCCCGACTGGCCAGCGCCGCAACCACGCAGCACAACGCAACCGACGACCCTACCGAAAGGTCGATCCCGCCCGAGAGAATCACCAGCGTCATCCCGATCCCTACCACCGCCACCGTTACCGCGTGCACCGCGACCGTCCGCAGGTCGTCGGCCGACGGGCATTCGCCGCGTTGGAGGATCAGGAAGAACAGGAACACCACCGCCAGCCCAACGACTGGGCCCAGCCGGGTGAGCACGCTGCGCCGCGGACTGTGCGTCGCGTCGGAAGTGAGGCTCATCGTCCCTCGAGCATGCTGGTGAGGTCTGGAGCAAGCAATTGCTTCATCGCCGGATCGCTCATGTTCTGAGGCGTCACCAGCGCGACACCCATGTCGATCGCACTCGGGGGCACAACTCCGCGAAGCTTCTCAACGGCGGTCTTCACGCCGAGGTATCCCATCCGCACCGGGTCCTGCAGCACCAGCCCGTCGATCTCTTTGGCGCCAAGAGCCGCGACGGCCGCGTCGCTCGCGTCGAAGCCGACGAATCTCACCTTTCCGGCCATCCCCTTTGACCGCAGCGCCAGTAGCATGCCGAACGTCGATGACTCGTTGGGGCAGAACACGCCCGTGATATCCGGGTTGGTTGCCAACAGATTTTCCGCGGCCTCCTGCGCCGTCGCTCGCGTAGCTCCGGCGTAGCGCTTGGGATCGACGATGTTGATGTCAGGGAACTTCGCGACGGCCTCCAGGAAGCCTTCCTCGCGCTCGTGCGTGCTGGCCGATCCTTCCAGGTAGCGCAGGATCAGCACCTTGCCCTTGCCCCCAAGGAGCTTGCCAAGGTGGTCGCCACCCATGCCTCCTCCCTTGCGGTTGTCTGTGGCGACGAAACTGACGAAGTCCTTGCCCGCCTCGCCGTTCAACCCTGAGTCGATCACGACCACCGGAATCCCAGCGTCCTTGGCGGCCTTCACCGGTGTCACAAGTGCCGCATTGTCCAGCGGCGCGAGCACGATCGCGTCGTACTTGGTGCTCACCAGGTTCTGCACCAGTGAGATCTGCTGATCCCGATCGTCCTCGCGCTCCGGCCCGCGGAACACCAGCTCGACCTTCGACGTCGCCGTCGAGAGTTCTTTTTCGGCCTTGATCCCGCCCGCGTGCACCGACTTCCAGTAGTCATGCGCGGTCCCCTTGGGCACCAGCGCCACGCGCAGCGCCTTGCCGCCGCCTCCCCCCGCCTTGGGGTCAGCCGCCTTCTTCTCGCACGCCAGGGGCAACGCTGCGACGGCCGCCGCCAGTACTAATGCCAAAGCTATTCGCACGCCTGATCACTCCTGCCTTCACCCCATCCCGGCTCATGATACAGCAAACCACGGCAGACCGTCGCGTACCGTCTGACACGGAGGAAACCGATGAAAACGTTCGCCCAGGCGCTGGACCTCAAGGATGACGCCGCCCTGATAGAGGCCTATCGCCGCTACCACCGCAACGTCTGGCCCGAGGTGACCGACGCCCTTCGCGCCTGCGGCATTACGTCGATGCGGATCTACCTCACCGGCACCCGCCTGTTCATGGTCTTCCACGCCCCTGACACCTTCGACCCCGCCCGCGATTTCCAGTCGTTCGCCGCGAGCCCACGCGGCCGCGAGTGGGACGAACTCATGCGGACTATGCAGCAGCGGGTGCCCGGCGCTGCGGCGGGCGAGTGGTGGACGCCGATGGAAGAGGTCTTCGACCTCGACTGGTTCAGTGCGCCGAGCGCCGGCTAAGCCCGCCGCGAGTCGTCCAGGGACCGCACTGGCCGCCGAAGAGCATTCCGTCGCATGAAGACTGATGGGCGCTTCGCCCATTCTCTCTCAGCAACGCGACTCAAACGGAAGTCCTCGTGAACGCTCGCTCCATCCTGGCTCTCGGCGTCGGCAGTCTCGCGGCTGCCACGGCGCTCATCTTCGGCGTCTGGAAGCAGATGGGCGTCAAGTCGTACGGCCACCCCGCAGGGCGCGTGGTGCGTGCCGGCAAGCACCTCTGCGTGCTGATTGAGACCTGCGATCCGTACATGCCCTCGCTCAAGGGCGTCGACGAAAGCCGTAAGAGCTACTCGTACGCGATGTGGGTCATCCCTGAGGCTGCTGATAGCGAGACACGCACCATTCGTCTCGACCGCGGCGTCGCTTCCGGCGCCCGCACGCACAACATCGGCGTTCAGCAGTTCGACGGTTCCACTCTGTGGTACACGATCCAGTCTCTGCAGGGCATAGACCTCGCTTCGGGTAGAGACGTGAAATCCGCTCCGCCCGCGTCGCTTGTCAATGCGCCGATCTCACAGCTTATGGGCTCAAGTGAGAACCCCCTTGAGCAGTACCGGTCCAAGGGCGTGCCGCTCTCCGCAACGCCCGGGTCGTGGCTTTTCTTGGCCGCGGAGGACGAAGCCAAGGTTGACCTCAAGCCCGGGACTCGTCTCTACGACAACCCCGGCGCCACTGGAACCTACAAGCCCCGCGGCCTCTACACCGCCACCACGCAACCCGGTCCGATCCCGCAGATTGCCGCTATCAGCCCGCACGGCACGACCATTCTGCGCAACGGCGCGTTCATGCGTTCGACCGCGGGCGGGAGCGTGGCCCATTTCGCGGCCTCGGCGTCAACACCTGAAGGCTTCCTCGTCGTTCACCAGGACGGCGATCCGGTACATCCGACCATCCGCCTTTCGCGCCTCAGCACCGACGGCACGATTGCCTGGACCGCGGATACAGGCATCGGCCGCCTCACGCAGATCCTCCCGCACGCGCGTCTCCCCGCATTCGTCGGCGAAAAACCTCAGCAGCTTACTGAGCCGGTGCTCACCGTCGTCGACCTGACGACTGGAACTGCACGGACAATCTCGCTGAAGGCGATGTGAAGGCCGTCAGCCGTCTCAAATGGAGCTCGCTCCCACGCAAGCCGCCGCGATCGAACGCCGGTGCGGCGCGGTGCGGTGCTCCCACAGATAGACCCCCTGCCATCGTCCGAGCATCAGCCGCCCCTTACTTACCGGAATCGTCAGCGTTGTCGCCGTGAGCGCCGCTCGGATGTGGCTCGGCATGTCGTCCGGCCCCTCGTCGCTGTGCACATATGCGGGATCGCCATCCGGCACGTGCTTGCGCATCCATGCCTCGATGTCCTGCTTCGCCGTGGGATCGGCGTTCTCAAAGATGATCAGGCTCGCCGACGTGTGCATGACGCTGAGGGAGCAGATCCCCTCGACAACGCCGGATGCACGGAGCACCGAGGCCGCCGCATCGGTCACTTCGTAGAACCCGCGCCCCCGCGTGCTCACCTCAAACACCTGAGTCAGCGCACCCATCTCAACTCCTTCGCCTTTTCTCCGCGCCTCCGCGTTCCCACCTTCCTCGGCGCCCTCCGTGTTCTCCGTGGTGAACCAGGCTTATTCCCACTCGATCGTCGCGGGCGGCTTGCTCGAGATGTCGTATACCACGCGGTTCACGCCGCGCACCTCGTTGATAATCCGGTTCGAGATCCGCGCCAGCACGTCGTATGGCAGCCGCGCCCAGTCGGCGGTCATGAAGTCCTCGGTCGTCACGGCACGCAGCGCCACGCACGAGTCGTACGTCCGCCCGTCGCCCATCACGCCGACGCTCTTGACCGGCAGAAGTACCGCAAACACCTGGCTGGTGTGCGGGGCCTTGTACAGGTCCGCCGCGACGATTTCCTCCAGCAGGATGACATCGCACTCGCGCAGCACGTCGAGTTTTTCCTTCGTCACCTCGCCGAGGCAGCGAACAGCCAGGCCCGGACCCGGGAAAGGATGACGCCAGACGAGCTTCTCAGGGAGGCCCAGCACCTCGCCCAGCCGTCGAGCTTCGTCCTTGAACAGCTCACGCAGCGGCTCGATCAGCGAGAATTCAAGGTCCGCAGGCAGCCCGCCCACGTTGTGGTGCAGCTTGATCCCCGCCGCCGTGCCGCCGGTGCTGTGGCCGCTCTCAATCACGTCGGGATAGAGCGTGCCTTGAGCAAGGAACTTGACGGCCTGCCCCTTCTCCTTGACGATCTTTGCCGCTTCGCCGTTGAACACCTCGATGAACCGGTGCCCGATCCGCTTGCGTTTCTCCTGGGGCTCGGTGATCCCCGCCAGGTCGCCGAGGAACTCGGCGGACGCGTCGACCACGCGAAGGTCGATGTGAAAGTGATCGCGGAACATCGACTCCACGCTCTCCCGCTCGTTCTTGCGTAGGAGCCCGTTGTCGACAAAAACACACGTGAGCTGGTCGCCGATCGCGCGGTGCAGCAGTGCCGCAACGACCGACGAGTCCACGCCGCCGGACAAGCCGCAGATCACCCGCCCGGTCCCCACCTTCGCTCGCACAGCAGCCGTCGCCTCCTGCAGGTAGTCGGCCATCCGCCACTCGCCCTTGCAGTGGCAGACCTCGTACAGGAAATTCTCGATAATCGTCGCGCCGTGCGGGGTGTGCGTGACCTCGGGGTGGAACTGCACGCCCACGAACTTCACGCCGCCCGACTTTACATCCCCCTGCTGATACGAGAACGCCGCGAGCGGACACGTCGCCGTGCTCGCCAGCACGTTCACGCCCTTGGCGACCTCCGCCGGAGCCCCCTCCAGCAGCACCTGGTCGCCGTGGCTCATCCATACGACGGTCTTCTGAGGCAGGCTGGTGAAGAGCCCACCCGATTCACCGCGCCCGCCCCGCACCTCGATCTCCGCCCGCCCGAACTCGCGGTGGTTTCCCGGCTGCACCTTCATCCCCAGCAGGTGCCCGACCAACTGCAAGCCGTAGCAAATGCCCAAGACCGGCACGCCCATCGCCAGCACGCCCTTGTCGCACGTGGGCGCGCCCTTGTCATAGACGCTCATCGGCCCGCCCGAGAGGATGATCCCCGCCGGGTTGTACTTCTTGATCTCCGCCAGCGGCGTGTCGGGCCGGATCAGAAGCGAGAACACACCCGCCTCACGCACCCGCCGCGCGATCAACTGCGCCGTCTGTCCACCGAAATCCAGCACAAGAACGGTCTCACGAGCGGCAGTGGGGGCGGTAGCGGAAGCGGGGTGGCTCATCGGCGGGGCTCCTTTAAGCGACGGGGGGAATCGCGATGCTAGACACCGTCGCCGGGCCGGGCCTCTTCCCTCCCTTATGAGCGGCCGGCGGCTCACCCTGCTTTGTCTTGGTGAGTTCCCTCACCCGTCATAGCCCGTCAGCGCAAAGGACGTGTGAAGTCGCCAGCACTTAGCGCAACATCGATGGTTGCACAAGTGTCTCTCCTGTATTGTCAGACCCGTGCGGGGACTGGCGGCGAGTGCCGCGAAGTCCCTCGCGATTTCGAAAGAGGAGAGAGAAATGATCAAGTCACTGTCAGTCGTCGCCCTGCTCGCCCTCGCTGGTTCCGCGCAGGCCGACATCATCACCTGGAACTTCGGATCCAGCGTCGTCGCCAACGGCGGCAGCATCAACGCCTCGGCCGTCGGCGGCGGCCTGTCGGCGACCCCCGCCCTCACCCGCAACAACAACAACGGCTCGACGGACCTCGTCAACACGACGTCGGTCTCCAGCGGTTACGCCGGCGCCACCGGCACGGGCAACGCCGGCGCCGCCGTCCCGATCGGCGCGATCAACACCAACACGTCGACCAACTTCCAGTTCACGATCACGCCCAACGCCTTCACCTCGCTGGCCATTGGCGCGGTTCAGTTCGGGTCGCGCAGCACCTCCACCGGCCCGCAGGCCTACTCCTTCCGCTCCAGCACTGACTCTTACGCCAGCGGCCTGTTCAGCGGCACGCTCGGCAACAACAGCACGTGGGCTCTGCAGTCGGGCAACGCCGGCACGACGATCACCGGCGCGACCAACTTCCGCATCTACGGCTTCGGCGGCGCAGGCAGCCCGGCCGCCGGCACCGCCAACTGGCGCATCGACGACCTCCAGATCACCTACAGCGTTCTCGACTCGGCCATCAACGCAGGCACGCCCGTCAATGCCGGCACCATCCGCCGCGGCGCCTCGGTGAACGCCAACATGGCCATCGGCGAGAACGCCGGCGGCTCGCAGGCTTCCACCAACTACTCGATCTCCTACGCCGGCAGCAGCGGCGTTCAGCTCTCCGGCGCCGCTACCGGCTCTATCGCCAACGGCGGCAGCGTCAATCGCACCCTCGCCTTCGGCGGCAACACCGCCGGCGCAGTGAGCGGCACGTACACCATCGCGAACACCGGCAACACCGCCGACGTTCAGCGTGCGGGTGCGAACCACGAGGTTGCCGTCACCGCCAACATCGTCGACCCCTCGCAGGCCTCGTTCAGCGCGGCTGGTGCGCAGAACACCCTGCTCATCGACTTCGGCACCGTCAACCAGGGCGACGCCGTCAGCCCGTACGCTTTCATCATCGCCAACCTGCAGGCCACCCTCGGCTTCACCGCGGGCCTTGACATCCTCGCCGGCGACATCAACGCCACCGGCGACACCGGCGTTCTCTCGGCCAACCTCGCGGCGCTGACCAACCTCGCCGCCGGCTCCAGCAACAACTACAACGCCAGCTTCGACACCTCCAACATGGGCTCGTTCAGCACCACCTACACCATCACCGGCCGCGACACCGCCTCCGTCCAGGGCGGCGCCGCCAACGACGTCTCGCTCACCATCAACATCATCGGCACCGTCGTGCCGACCCCGGGCTCGGCAGCCCTCTTCGGTCTCGGCGCTCTCGCCGCGGCCCGCCGTCGCCGCGCCTGATCCCGCCTCTTTCGCTTATAGACCTCTCCAGAACGCCGCGCGTGAAGACGCGCGGCGTTGTTCGTTTCCGCGCCCGATGCCGTCCTGATTGACTCAAACGCCCCGCACGCATGTCAGCCGCGTCAGCACGTGCACCACCAGCGGAACACGCTTCGCTTCTCCCCCGGCCCACACCGCCCCCTTCGTCCCTGACCCCGCAGCGAAGGGGCGGGGCTCGCCGCTCGGCACACCACGCTCGATCAGGTCCACCAGCTCTCGAACTGTTCGCTCGACCGCTTCGGTCCTGCCGGAGCACGGCACGACCAATTTGAGAGGTTCCTCCTGAAAGACAAGGCTGTCGGCTGGCTCGCTGGAGACCACCCGCACTCCGCTGTGCCGCTGGTCGGTCGAAATCCGGTCAAAGAGCCCGCAAACCGCCGTTTCAGGCCCCTCCAGCAACTGAAAGAAACGCTTCCCATCCGCCCACAGGCACGAGGTCACCCCTGTTTGCAAATTTCTCACGCGCAGGGACCACGACCTGCTCGAGCAGTTGCTCGTCTGTCAGTCCCGGCATCCGGTTGGAGAAATAGGTAAGGCGGCGATACATGAAGAATGGCTCACGAACAGTCTAAGGCCTGACTTCGCGATCTCCAAGGGACGTCGAAGCAGGTTGATGCTCTGAGAATCCCGCAACGCGCGTTGCGCCTCTTTAGGTGGTGCGGGCAACTAGGTGGTCTTGCCCTCTCTCTGAACAACTTGTCGGATCGCATCTTCGCACCCATCCTGCTTGTCGCACGCAGCGCAAACCACGCGCGAGCCCCGCGCCGCTAACCTGACCGCATGAGCGAGATCGCCGCCCCCCCCGCCGCAACCACCGCACCGATCACACCGACGGCCGAGGTCCCCTCAAAGCCTGTCGCGATCGAGGCGCCGGCGTCCGGCAGCGTCAGCGGCAAGCCCGTTCACCGCTATGGGCATGAGAACAGCGGGGGGCTGACCGACGTCATGCACGGCGACGCCCGCCGCGAGATCAAGGTGCTCGACCATGGCTTTGTCGCACTCGTTGACGCGATGCCGCGACTTGTTCCCACGGGTCAGACCGCCGACCAGGCGATCGTCCAAGCCGCGCGCGTCTCTTACGGCCAGGGCACCAAGAAGGTCAGCGAAGACCGCGGCCTGATCCGCTACCTCCTGCGCCACCGGCACACCACGCCCTTCGAGATGGTGGAGTTCAAGTTCCACATCTCGATGCCCATCTTCATCGTGCGCCAGTGGATTCGCCACCGCACCGCCAACGTCAACGAGTACTCCGGTCGCTACTCGGTGATGCCCGACAAGTTCTACCGCCCCACGCTCGACCAGATCCGCAAGCAGAGCGCCGCCAACCGGCAGGGTGGCGAGCAGCGGTTCGACGTCAGCGGCGCCAACACCGATGACGCCGCCACCGCCGAAGCCTTCGACCAGTTCCTCGCCGACAGCGAGAAGCTCTACGAACGCTACATTGGTCTCACCGAGAAGGGCGTCAGCCGCGAGCTTGTGCATTGGTCTACCCGTCAGCCTCTACACCCAGTGGTACTGGAAGATCGACCTGCACAACCTGCTCCACTTCCTCTCACTCCGCATGGACAGCCACGCGCAGGAGGAGATCCAGCAGTACGGCCGCGCGATGTACGACCTCGTCCAGCCGATCGTCCCGGTGACGATGGAAGCGTGGCACGACTACACGCTTGAGTCGATGCGCCTCACCAAGCTCGAGATCGCCGCCGTGCAGGACAAGCTGGCCGGCGGCACCGGCGACCTCAAGAGTGACAACAAGCGCGAGCAGGCCGAGTGGGTGGCCAAGCGGGCGAAGCTGGGGCTGTGAAATGTCTCAACGAGCAGCTTAGATAAGGTGCCGTAGTCGCGATAGTTCGTGACAGTGCGCCGCTGAGACGTACAGATATACAGTGTGCACAAGGTACCCTTAACTCCAACGGAGGTTCGGCCTCTCTAAGCAGGGCGATCTACCGAGGTCTTACGGAAGCGGCCTAGGAGGAGGGTCTCGTGGGTCGCTGCCGACTTGGCGATGATCGTCCATGAGCTTGAAGCCCGGGCTCGTCTCAGGCGAGAGGTCGTAGTGACCCGTCATCTGCTCCCACAACGCATCGTCGACGCCGTTTAGAACGCCGTCATTGTTGAAATCGATGAGACGCCATCCGCTCGCCCCTCCGGGACCGGGGTTTGCCCGAAGCGTGTTGTACATCGCAAGATCAGCGCCGTCGTAGAGGCCGTCGCCATTCAAGTCGCACCTGAAACGGAAATTGTCGTCGCTCCCGTAACAGATGGCGCTGTCGACCATCAACTTCGAAGAGAAACCCGTCGTAGGCGAGAGGCGGATGTAGATCTTGGATTGCTGTGGAACACCGGGCTGCGAGCTGACCAGACTGGGCGAGTAGGGCACGCGGATGGTGAGGCGTGACTTGGACCGGAAAGTCGCAGACGCGTTTAAATTAAGCCAGCTCCGTGCGTCCTGGTCCTTGAGCTGAGGATTGGCGACGACGTTGTTGAGGAGTTGATACTGATTCAGCGAATAGTTGAAAATCCACACCTCAAACGTCGGCACCGAACCGGTAGGGAAACGCACGACTCCCGGTAAGTCGGGGATCACCTCGAGCTCGAAATTCAGAAACTGCGGCGCGGCTTGTGGCCGTGTGCGCTGAAACACAATCTCCATCGAGCAGTGCGAACCTACTGGAGATGTGACCGCGGCGGACCTGGAGCCGAGGGTTTCTCCGGGGACGCCCTCGTCCGCGAGCCGAAGGCAAGACGCCGCCGTCGTTCCAGAAGGCAGAGAAAACGTTCCGGCGAACGCGCTGGCTGTGAGGGTGTCGAATTCGTACACCTGATTCGCTGCACGCCGCAAAATCGTCCAGTTTCGGTCAAAGTCGGGCTCAACGCCGAGGTGGAAAATGTCCGGGTTGTTCCACGTCGAGCCCGACGGGCCGTTCCTCCCGCTGGTTTCGCTCCACACGATGAGTTCATTGACACCGCGCGTGCGACACGAAGCCAGCAGGCGGTATGTCCCATAGGTCGACTGCCGAACAGGAAAACTGTCGGTCGCGGTGAGTCCGTCGTACTTCAGCGCCCAGCCCTGTTGAGGTCTCGCGCCGTACGAAACGGTGAACGTCTGCGTGGGAAGAGTAATAAAAGCCGTAATAGGTGTCGTTGGCTCGCCCCCGATGACGGTCCCGGCGTTTTTGCGCAAGCAGAGGTCCAACGCGTGCCGCCGCATTCGAAGCGAACTGCTCTCCAGGAATTCGTCGCCATCCTGCGACCATTGATCGTCCGGTGTGATGCGCGGCGAACCGAAGCCGTTCGCCACCAGACCGTACATCGGCGTCCCCTGGTCGTCTGTGTTCCGCCATCGCAACGACGTTGTCCATTCGGGAGGGCCCTGCGGGTTCGGTGACTTGACTCTAAAATACTCCCACAACGAACTGTTGCTGTTGAGATAAAGAACCAAGTTGTTCAAGCTGTTCGAAAGGTCTTGGTCGACCGAGTAACTGAATCCCCGGTCTTCCGGGGTTGTCCACGCACCGCCCAAATACGCAAGATCAGTGATCGGTACAACGCCGAGCGTCTTGATCGTCGCGCCATAGTCAATGCCCTTGACTCCGGGCCACTGAAGGGCTGCGCGGTCGATAAACGCTTCCTTGATCGCGCCACCCAGGACGCGTTGCTCAACGCCGCACCACCAGCGGTACCACTCGTGGTTGGCAGCCGTGCCGCCAACAAGGTTTGGGTCGGAGCCTGCAGGTCCCGGCGGCGAAATACTCGCCGCCGCCCAAAGAGCGGCGAGCGTTTGAGTGCCTCCAGGCAGCGGCGTGGCGTAGTTTGGATCAGTTGGTGACAAGGCTGCTGAAACCGCGCCCCAGTACGCGAGCACATCTGTCCAGATTCTGTAGTCGCCCAACACGAAGTCGATCTCCTGGTCGAATATCACGCGGCTGGGGATTGCAGCGTACTGACCCGCTCCGTTCCTCGTCGTGTTGTACGACGCCACAAAGGCATCGACCCAGCTCTGTGTCGCATTTATGCCATTCCGCATCCAGATTCCACGGTTGGTGCGCACTTGGCCGCCCGACGTGTAAGTGACCAGGTCTCCGGCGTGGCAGTACAACGCCGGATACGTGGGATCGTTCGGGTAGTCATGACTGGCCTGAGATGGGTCATACTTGCGACCCATTACCGTCAAGCCGCGAAGCCCGAACCTTGTGATGTAGAGCGCAAGATTCGGGTCAGGCGTCGAACCCGACCGCAGGTAGCCACGCTGCATCACTTCTTTCGCAACTCGCGTGCCTGTTTCAGTTCCCGTGCGAGGAGCAAGTGCTGATGCAGTACTCGGGTCGATGACTGTGTAGAACGCTCCCCATTCCATGTCATAGTCGACAGTGTTCTCAAATTGTGCGACGGGCGTTCCAACCGGCGTTGTCCCTCTTACACGGCCCGTCGCCCAGAAGCGAGGCTGTGCCATCGCGGCCGCGGTCATAAGAGTCACGGCGAACATAAAGCCGAATGTCCGTAGAGCTGACGGCATACGAAACTCCTGACGACAAAGCGTCGCAAGCAAGCATATTTCCGCATGCGGGCCTTGTCAGTACGATTGGTCTCGGTTCGCGCCGGTCGTGTGATTCTCGGTACACTTACCGACCGATGATCCGCTATCCTGCGGGCGTCTGCGTCGGTGCCACAGTACGTGAATATCTCGTACCACTCTCAACAGGAACCTCAGGTGACCAAGACGACCAACCGTCGCGCGATCAACCGCGCTCTTCTCGCCCTGCCGGCTACGGCCCTCAGTCTCCTCGCGCTCGCAGGTACGGCCCTCGCTCAGCCCGCGGGTGGGGGGGCGGGGGGGGCGGCGACAACCAGCCCTCCGCCGGCATGCTCCGCTGGCCCGACGTTAGCAAGACGCACATCGTCTTCTCCTACGCCAACGACCTCTGGATTGTCCCCAAGGCCGGCGGCGCCGCCCAGCCCCTCTCTACCGCGCCCGGCCAGGAACGCCTTCCCCGCTTCAGCCCCGACGGCCGAACCGTCGCCTTTGTCGGCAACTATGAGGGCAACTGGGACCTCTACACGCTCCCGATCAACGGCGGCAGCGCTACCCGCGTTACGTACCACCCCTCGCCCGAAACGCTGGCCGACTGGACACCCGATGGCAAGCTTCTCTACCTGACCAACGGCTTCGCCGGCCTCGCCCGCCAAACGCAGCTCTGGACCATCGGCGCCACTGGCGGCCTTCCCGAAAAGCTTCCCGTTCCCTACGGCGGTTTCGGCTCCATCTCACCTGACGGTGAATGGCTCGCGTACACACCGCACTCCACCGACACCCGCACCTGGAAGCGCTACCGCGGCGGCATGGCCACCGACGTCTGGCTGTTCAATCTCAAGAACAACACCAGCAAGAAGATCACCGACTGGGAAGGGACCGACACGATCCCCATGTGGGTTCCCGGCGGCAAGGGCGACAAGGTCTACTACATCAGCGATGCCGGGCCCGAGCACCGTTTGAACGTCTGGTCCTACACCGTCTCGAGCGGCGAGCGTGCCCAGGTCACCAAGTTCGCTGACGATGATGTGAAGTGGCCCTCCATCGGCCCCGGCGACAACGGTGAAGGCGAGATCGTTTTCCAACTCGGCAGCCAGCTCCGCCTGCTCAACCTCAAGAGCGGCGAGAGCAAGGTTGTCAATGTCACCGTCCCCGGCGACAAGCCCGCGGTTCGCGCACGCCAGGTTGACGCCGCGCGCAACGTCACCGGCGCCAGCCTCTCGCCTACCGGCAAGCGGGTCGTCGTTGAAGCCCGCGGCGATGTCTGGACACTCCCAGGCAAGGAGGGCGTGACCCGCAACCTCACCCACACCGACGGCAACTACGAGCGCAGCCCGGTCTACTCGCCCGACGGCAAGTCGATCGCCTACTTCTCCGACGCCACCGGCGAGTACGAGCTCTATATCCGCCCCTCTGACGCGACACCCGCCGAGAAAAAGGCCGCGGCTGAAGCCGCCGGCGACAGCAAGAAGGCCGACGAGGCCGAGAAGGAAGAGGCAAAGGAAGCCAAGAAACCCTCCACGCCCAGCCGCGCTCTGCCGAACACGGCGAAGAAGCTGACCAACCTCGGGCCGGGCTTCCGCTTTGGTCTGCAGTTCTCCCCCGACAGCAAGTGGCTCACCTTTACCGATCAGGCGGGTCGCTTGTATCTGCTGAACGTCGAGACCCAGGCGATCAGCACGGTCGATCAGGACCCCCTCTCCTCCGCCTTGGTGCCGTCGTGGTCGCACGACTCCAACTGGCTCGCGTATGGCCGCGGCGACGAGGGGAACAGCCAGTCAGCGATCTGGCTTTACAACGTCAAGACCGACGTGAAGACGCGAGTGACTGATCCGATGTTCAGCAGCTACCAGCCGTGCTTCGACCGCGCGGGTGACTGGCTCTACTTCGCGAGCAATCGTTCGATCAGCCGCCCCGTCTACAGCGATCTCGACAGCTCGTTCGCGTACGTCGATACCTCGCTCCTCTACGCCGTGCCTCTGCGAGCCGACGTGAAGAACCCCTTCCTCCCCAAGGCCGACGAGGAGTCGGTGAAGGAAGAGAAGAAGGCCGACGACAAGGGGAGCTCGCCCAAGAACGACAAGAAGCCCACGCCCCCCGGCGACGACAAGAAGCCCTCCCCGCCCGAGGACAAGAAGCCCGACGAGCCCAAGAAGGAAGATAAGAGCACCGAGCGCAAGCTCGGTGACGACGCCAAGCCCGCAGCCGCTCAGCCGGAAGACAAGAAGGATGAACCCAAGAAGGACGAGAAGAAGGACGACAAGAAGAAGGAAAAGGCTCCGCTCAAGATCGACCTCGACGGCTTCGAGGCTCGCGCGATCCAGCTTCCCCTGGGCAGCGGCCTCTTCGGCGGCATGACCGTCGCCGACGGCGGCAAGCTCGTCTATGTCCGCCGCGCCAAGATCCGCGACGACGAAGGCCCCGGCGGCGCGGGAGCTTCGATCAAGCTCTACGACATCAACGCCGACGCCAAGGACCGCAAGGAAGAGACCATCGGCGACGGCGGCGGTTTCGACATCTCCGCCGACGGCAAGAAGCTCCTGCTCATGCGCGGCGGCGCCAGCATGGCCATCTGCGACGTCTCCCCCGGCGCGGCCGCCAAGGCGGCCAGCGTTCCGACCGGCGACATGAAGACGAGCATCGACCCGCGCGACGAGTGGCGTCAGATCATCCTCGACACCCACCGCATCTACCGCGACTACTTCTACGAGCCGACGATGCACGGTGTGAACTGGGACAAGGTCCGCGACCACTACCTCAAGATGGTCGACGACGCCGTGACCCGTGAGGACATCGCCTACATCCAGGCCGAGATGGTCAGCGAGCTGAACATCGGCCACGCCTACATCTCAAGTCCAGGCGACGTCGAGAACGCACCGCAGAACGCCGCCGTCGGCCTGCTCGGCTGCGACTACGAACTCGTCAAGGGCGATGGCCTTGGCGGTGGCCGTTACCGCATCAAGCACATCGTCCGCGGCGGGCAGTGGGATGCCGACGCCGTCGGCCCCCTGGCGCAGCCGGGCGTGGACGTGAAGGAAGGCGACTACCTCCTCGCCGTCAACGGCGTCGAGGTCGACGCGAAGAAGGACCCCTTCGCCGCGTTCCTCAACACCTCGGGCAAGACGACGACGATCACCGTTTCCTCTTCACCCGCGCTCGACGAGCACGCCCGCGACGTCCTGGTCCGGCCCATCGGCAGTGAGACCGACCTCCGCTACCGCCAGTACATCGAGGGCAAGCGCGCGTACGTTGCCAAGAAGACCGACGGCGCGGTCGGCTACGTCTACGTCCCCAACACCGGCGTCGACGGCCAGAGCGACCTGTGGCGTCAGTTCTACGGCCAGCGCAACAAGCCGGCGCTCATCATCGACGAGCGTTGGAACGGCGGCGGGCAGATCCCCAACCGCTTCATCGAACTGCTCAACCGCCCGGTGACCAACTACTGGGCCAAGCGCGACGGCGTCGACTGGGTCTGGCCGCCCGACAGCCATTACGGCGCGGGCGGTGGTGGCAATCAGTGCATCCTCATCAACGGCCTCGCCGGCTCTGGCGGCGACATGTTCCCCTGGCTCTTCAAGCACCACAAACTCGGCCCGGCGATCGGTACGCGCACGTGGGGCGGCCTGGTCGGCATCAGCGGCAACCCGGGCCTGATCGACGGCGGCGTGATTACGGTCCCGACCTTCGGCTTCTACAAGACCGACGGCAACTGGGGCATCGAAGGCCACGGCACCGATCCGGACATCGAGGTCCTTGACGACCCGGCGAAGATGCTCGACGGTGGCGATCCGCAGCTTGACCGTGCCATCGAAGAGATGCTCAAGGCCAACAAAGAAAACCCGCACCCGCGTCCCAAGCGTCCGGCCAGCCCCGACCGCTCGGGCATGGGCAGCGATCCGAAGTGGCGGTGAGCGGCCAGACGCGAGCGATGAGACGTGAGTAGATTCCAAGCCCCGGCACATGCCGGGGCTTTTCATTCCCCTTCTTTCGCGGTTGAACGGGAGAAGGTGCCCGCCGCTTTGGGCGGGCGGATGAGGGTGCCTTTCACTCGCACATGACTCGCCTTTCACCCTACACCCCAGCCCGCACCCATTTCCGCTATCCTCCATTCCACACAACGGAGCCTCACATGACCCTCGCTGCCGCCCTCCTTCTCGCCGCCACTCTCGGCCTTGCTCAGCCCACTGTCGCGCCGCAGGCCGACGCCCCTAAGCAGCCCGAGGCCGCCAAGCCCGATCCAACCAAGTCCGCCGATTGGCCCTTCACCGCTGACAAGCCCGAAGAGATCGCCAAGGGGTACAAGTTCACCGAGGGCCCCACGTGGGTGCCGCAGGAGAAGGGCAAGGGGTTCTTCATCTTCTGCGACATGGCCGGCAACACCGTCTACCGCTGGGACGGCGGCAAGGACACGCCTGCTGAACTCCGCAAGCCCTCGGGTAACGCCGTCGGCAGCGCGGCCGACAAGAAGGGCACAATCTACCAGGTCGAGACCGAAGGCCGCGTCGTGAGCTCATGGAGCGTCGAGAGCGGTAAACCCGCCCGTCGCACCGAGGCTGCCAGCAAGTTCGAAGACAAGCCCCTCGGGGGCATGAACGACGTCGCGGTGCACGGCAACGGCTCGGTCTACGTCACGCACAGCAACTGGTTCATCGGCCAGGACCCCACGCCGTTCCACGGCGTGCTCCGCATCTCGCCCGACGGCAAGACCAGCAAGGTCGCCGAGGGCCTCAGCGGCCCCAACGGCATCTGCTTCAGCCCCGATGGCAAGACGGCGTACGTCACCGAGTACAGCGCCGGCAAGATCAACGCTTACCCGGTCAAGGATGACGGCACCTTCGGCGACAAGAAGCTCTTCGCCAATCTCGGCGAGATCGCCGGCAAGCAGGGCATCAAGGGCCGCGGCGGCGCCGACGGCATCCGCGCCGACAGCAAGGGCAACATCTACTCGACCGGCCCGGGCGGCATCTGGGTTCTTAATGACAAGGGTGAGTTCGTCGCCCACCTGCCCACCCGCGCCACCAACCTCGCCTTCGGCGGCGAAGACGGCAAGACCCTCCTCATCACGAACGGCAACGCCGTGAGCAAGATCGGTACTAAGAACCCAGGCGCCGGGTGGTAAGTAATGCCTGCTTTGCGGGTCGTCGCAACAAAGGAACAGGTTCCACGCACAACTTGGAATTGGCGCTATCGCTCTGCTGTTGTAGACTGTCGGAATGAGCACACCAGATTACGTCCAGCAGCTACACGATGCAGTGTCCGAAATCGATGCACTGGCCGAAACCACGCCGGGTTTTCGTCAGCTCTCGGAGATGAGCGACGAGATACTGACCGCCATGATGACGGTTTGGGCGGCGCCGATTTCAGGGGATCGTGAAGCAAACGATCGCTGGCAGCGGGTCAACTCCAAACTCGACAATCTGCGGCAAAAGGCATCGGCGAGTTTCTCATTCGAAGAAATTCAATTACTTAGTACGCTCGTTGGGCGTCTTGATGATGCACTGGGAAGACGCTCTGATTTGGCCCGCACCCTGGAACTTTTCAAGGGCGATTACCAGGCGTTTCTGCAAAGTCGCTCTACTTCGTCTTTGGTGATAGCGGCGGTGACCGCGGCCAGATTGCGCCACTCGCTGTCGCAAACAGCGTCCGCCATATCCCAGACTGTGGATCGACTCCACGTACCTGCAGCAACACTTAAGGAAACGGAAGAAGCAGTAGAATTTTACATCGACGTCGATGAGTCTCTGCCAGATATCGCTCGCCGAATCGGCGCGATATCTGATGCGATGGCGACGTTGGCTGGCATCCAGTCTTTTCACGAAAATATGGTGCGCCTCGTAGAGATCAGGCTTGGGAGCATCTTTGTTCGGGTTGCCATTCCCAAGCAAATTGCGGGGCTGGTAAAGTGGTTTCTTGAAAATGCCCGAAGTTCTATTCGCCGACGCACCACAACGAATGGAAAACTTGAACTCTTCGTGCAGCGAGCAGATCTGCTTCGAAGTCTGCAACAACGAGCGACCGAATTGGCAGGTGCGGGCGTTGATGGAACGTCGCTCTCAGATGCGGTGCAGGCAAATGTTGAGAAGCTGGCTAAGGACCTCGAAGTCCTGGCTAATGGCGCGAAGAGTGTCAGTTTGGGCGTAGGTCCAACCGTGGACGCCGAAAGCCCTGCACTTCCCGGTCGCACCAGCCCGCCGTTGTTGCCGCCCGGGGTAGAGCCACTGGATCCCATCAGATGAACACTTGAGAAAATAGCGACCAATCTGCCGCCTTGTAACGCCAGCCAATGCTCGCCGCTTACAGGTCAGCATTGCCGCTGCGGTGTCAGCGGCTAGAGCGGCGCTGAAGCCTTCTTTGGCAATTGCTTTCACGTGGAACCCTGAAGCGCGTACACGGTCCGCTATCTTCTTCTCTGTTCTCTGTGGTGAAAGCTCAAGCCGGGCTCTTCACCGTCCCCAGCACTTCACTCAGCGTCCGCTCGGCTGCCGCGATCGCCGACCCGCCCACCGTCGTCCGTGGGATCACCCGGTGCGCACCGACCGCAAGCAGGTTCCCCGTGATGTCCTCGGGCACCACGTAGTCGCGCCCCGCAAGCACTGCCGTCGCACGCGCCGCCTGCGCCAGCGCCAGCGATCCGCGCGGCGACAAACCAAGTTGCAGATCCGGGTGTGCGCGCGAGGCCTGCGCCAGCGCAACCACATAGTTCCGCAGCGACTCCTCGAACCGCACCGCGTCCGTTACGGCCTGCAATGCAACGACCTGCTCGCGCGTGATCGCCGGCTTGAGCGCGTGTAGCACGCCGTTGCTCGGCCGCTGCTGCAGGATGCGGGCCTCGTCGGCCGCCGACGGATATCCAAGCGTGACGCGCATCAGAAACCGGTCGAGCTGGTTCTCAGGGAGCAGGAACGTCCCCTCGAAGTCCGAGGGGTTCTGCGTCGCCACGAGCATGAACGGCTGAGCGAGCGGGTGCGTCACCCCGTCCACAGTCACCGCCGCGTCGCTCATCACCTCGAGCAGCGCAGTCTGCGTCCGAGGCGTCGCCCGGTTGATCTCGTCCGCGAGCACGATGTTCGCAAAGATCGGCCCGCGGGTGAACTCAAACCCACCGCCGCCGGCGTTGTCACGTCGGTAAATGCTCACTCCGAGAATGTCCGTAGGCAGCAGATCGGGCGTGAGTTGCAGCCGGCTGAAGCTCGCGTCGATCGATCGCGCCAGCGCCGTCGCCAGCACCGTCTTGCCCACCCCCGGCACGTCCTCGATCAGGCAGTGTCCGCGCGCGAGCAGACACACAACCAGGCGGTCGATCGCCGCGCTGTTGCCGAGAAACACCGACGCAATCGAGTCCCGCAGTGCACCTAGCTGCTGATTCATGAGCCGATGAGGGTAGCGCGACCGAACCGCCCGCCCCGATTTCGTATTCCGCGCTCAAACCCACTAAACTCATCCGTTCATGCCGCCATCGGCTGGTAACACGGGAAGTGACGCGGGGGACCCGGCGAGCGGTACGCCCACACCCGCCCCCTCCCCCCTGCCCCTCCCCGGCATCGCCGTCTCGCTCGAGGGCAAGCTCCCCTGCGTCGTCTGCCGGTACGACCTCCGCGGTGTCTCCATCCTCGGCGTATGCCCTGAGTGCGGAACCGCCGTCCGCGCCACGCTCCTGGCCGTCGTCGATCCGCTGGCGGATGAACTCCGGCCTATCGACCGTCCCCGCACAGTCGCCATCGGCCTGCTCGTCTGGATCGGCGCCCTGAGCCTCGCCGGGCTGCTCACCGCCTGGAGCGCGATCCACCAGATCGTCACCCAATGGCAGAGCGGCCAGACCGCGCCGGCGCCCCAGTGGCTTGCGTGGGTGGTTTGCGTGCTCGTGCTCGTCGCGGGCGTCGGAGCAACGTTCCTCACGCGTCCGCACGCCCGCGTCCCGCAGTCGTACGTGCTCGCCGCCTGGGCCGGCGTCGCTGCGCACCTGCCCCTTGCGGGCGTTGCCCTCATGCTCGGGGGCCTGCAACCGCTCACCACCGGCATCGTGCGGCCCGGGTCCGACGTGCTGGGCCCGTTCGCGGTCGCCTGGGACCCGGCGCCTGACCGCTCCATCCTCCGCTCTACCGCCGGCGTGCTTGGCCTCTTCATCATCGTCGCGATGCGCCCCGTCGCCCGCGTCCTTGTCGCCCGCTCGCTTGCGATCCGCACCGGTCGCGTCGACCGCCAGACCATGCTCGCCACCGCCGCGGCCATCGCCGTCTTCGTCACCGGCGACCTGATCGGCCTCCTCACGCGCAACAGCCGCGGCGTCACTGGTGAGTGGGGGATGCTCGCCGCCGGCACACTCGTCGCTTTCGGAGGCGTTCTGCTGGGGCTGGGCCTTCTCGGCAGCCTTGTCGACGCGGTGCGTATCGCCCGCGCCGTCGTCCGCCCCGGTCCTTCGCTCCGCCAAGTCGTTGGCAAACCCGTCGGCCCAGGGGGAAGCGTGCGCGGGGGAGGCCGCCCGTGACCCCCGCCCTCCGCCAACGCTTCGACGACCTGCTCCACGACGTCATCGACGAGCTCCCCGAGCACACTCGCGCGGCGATGGAGGAGCTCTCCATCATCGTCGACGATGCCCCGGAGAAGAAGCTCGCCGACGAACTCGCCCGCGATCTCGACCTGACTCCTGAAGGTGAAGAGTCCGGCGACGTGATGGGCCTTCACACCGGCCAGCCCATCACCGAGCGAGGAACGGGCGACACCGGCTCGCTCCCCACCGTCATCCACCTCTTCCGCGAATCGATTGTCGAACACGCTTTAGAGTTCCGCGGCAGCGTCGATCCGCTCCCCGAGGGCACACCCAAGCCCACCTGGCGCGACTGGGGCAATCTCCCGACCGACGATGAAGAGGTTTACGAAGAGATCCGCATCACCCTTCTCCACGAGATCGGCCATCACTTCGGCCTCGATGAGGACGACCTCGACCGCCTGGGCTACGCGTAAAGTTCTCCGTCCCGCCTCTCTCCTAAGCCGACAATCCTCCCCACAGGAACCACTATGCGAGCACTTACCAAGACCGTCGCCGTTCTCGCGGCCGGATTCCTCGCCACAACGGCCCTCGCTCAGTCCCAGGTCGGCATGATCGAGCTCGATGGCTCCATCGCCGCGCGCCACTCGGTCCTCGGGCTCGGCGGCGTCTTCGCCCAGACCACCCTCTCCGACATCCTCGGCGCGATCGAAAAGGCCCGCAACGATGCCAAGATCAAGGGCGTCGTCATCCGCCTCAAGGATGTAGAACTCGATACCGCGACAGTCGAGGAACTCGGAGCCGCAATCGATCGTCTCCGTGCATCGGGCAAGAAGGCCCACCTCTATGCCGAGGAGTACAGCACGCCGCAAATGGTCCTCGGCAGCCACTGCGACGAGATCATCCTGCAGACCGGCGGCGAGGTCAGCCTTCCGGGCGTTTACATGGAAGAGATGTTCCTCGCCGACGCCTTCAAATGGGTCGGCGCGACGCCCGACTTCGTTCAGGTCGGCGACTACAAGGGCGCTTCGGAGATGTACGCCAACGCCAAGCCCAGCCCGCAGTGGGATCAGAACATCAACGCCCTGCTCGACGGCCTCTACGGCCAGGTGCGCAAGCAGATCGGCACAGGCCGCAAACTCAGCGACAAGCAGCTCGACGAAGCGATGGAGAAGGCGTGGATGGCCGACGGCAAGACCGCCAAGGCCGCGGGCCTGATCGACGTCGAGTGCGACCTGCCCGACCTCTCCGATCATCTCGAATCCGTCTATGGCAAGGACTTTGAGTGGGACGACCAACTCCTGCTCGACCCGAAGGAGGCCGGCGCGAGAAGATGAGCGGCTCCCCCTTCGCCATTCTCGGCTCCCTCTTCACCGAGGCCGAGTACAAGCCCCACCGTGCCACCATCGCCGTTCTCCACATCGACGGCGCAATCGCCGACGGCGAATCTGGCCGCGGCGGCCTTCTAAGCAAAGAGAGCGAGGTCGGCTCGCGCACCATCAAACGCACGATCGAAGACCTGATCGATAACAAGCACATCAAGGGCGTCGTCCTCCGCATCGACTCCCCCGGCGGCTCGGCGGTCGCGAGCGAGATGATCTGGCAATCGGTCAAACGCCTTCGCAAGACCAAGCCCGTCTACGTCTCTGTCGGCGGCATGGCCGCAAGCGGCGGGTACTACATCGCCGTGAGCGGCGAACGCATCTACGTCAACCCCTCCAGCATCGTCGGTTCCATCGGTGTCGTCGGCGGCAAGGTCGCCCTCGCCGGCGCCTACGAGAAGCTGCACATCAACGTCGTCCCGCGCACACGCGGTCCGCATGCGGGCGTCCTGGGCGGCAGCGCCACCCCTTGGTCTGACGCAGAAAAGAAGCTCGTTCGCGACAAGATGACCGAGACTTACCAGCTCTTCACCTCGCGCGTCAGCGCCGGCCGCACCGGCATCGACCTCGCCAAAACCGCCGAGGGGCGGCTCTTCGTCGGCCAGCAGGCGATCGACCTCAAGATGGCCGACCGCCTGGGCGGCCTTGAGACCGCCCGTGAAGACCTGGCCAAGACGCTCAACCTCAAGACCGGCACGTATGACGTCATGGACTATCCGGCCCCCGAGTCGTTCGCCGAGGCCATCGGCGGCATGCTCGAGAACTTCGGCGTCGGCGCCTCAGCTTCACGCGTGAACGCCGCCGCCCCCGGGCCCATCGCCACCGAGGTTCGCCGCATCATCCGCTCGGTCGTCGGCTCCGCCAACGAGCAGCGCCTCACCACCGCCATGTCGGCGCTGTGGCAGATGCGCGACGAGCCCGTCATCCTCGCCTCTCCCCGCGTGCTTATCTTCAAGTAAGAGCAGGCTTCGCATCCGCTCACCAGGCACGAAAGGACCTCATGCCCGGCGATGAACCAAAGGTGATCGGACGCAGGACGCTCGTCCCCGGCCCGAAGTACAACTTCGACGAACTCACGGTCAGAAATCCCGGCCGCAAAGACGCAACGCGAGCGGTGGTCACCCACCCCGGCGCGGTCGTCGTCGTTCCAGTGATGGAGGACGGCCGGCTGGTCCTCATCCGCAATTTCCGCGTTGCCGTTGAAGACACCGGTGCGTGGGTTCTGGAGTTCTGTGCCGGCACGCTCGACATCCCGGGCGAAGACCCCATCGACTGCGCCGCACGCGAACTGATCGAAGAGTGCGGCTACAGGGCCAAGAGCATGACGCCCCTGCTCTCGCTCACCCAGCCCATCGATTCCAAGGCCCAAAAGGGCAACCCCCCTCACGGTCCAGACAAAAAGACGGCCGAGTCACCCGCCTCGCCTTCCGCCCCTCCCTCCGACCCTACTGCCAAGGTCGCCAGCGGTGCCGGCTATTTCTACACCACCCCCGGGCTGACCAGCGAACGCATGTTTCCCTTTGTCGCTACCGGGCTTGAGTACGTCGGCCAGGACCTGGAGGAGTATGAGTCGATCGAGGTCGTCACCATGACCCCCGCCCAGGCGTGGAAGGCGGTGGAGGTGGGGGAACGAAGGTCCGATGGAAGGACCATGCTCATGGACGCAAAGAGCATTGTCGCGCTCACTCTCGCAACGCGCCGCGGGTTCGTGCGTATCTAGAGTCTCAGGAGGTAGTTCAGCGCATGGCGGCACGGAGGTCCATCTTTCAAGGTAGCGGCGGAGGCATGGGAGGCGGCTGGAAGGGCGGCCTCCGGGGTGACAACCCCTTCATGTGGTCCGTCCCGTTCGGCCGCGTGTTCGGCATCACCCTGCGCATCAGCGTCATCTACATCGTGTGGATGGTGCTCGAACTGCTCACCACCCGCGACTTCCAGTTCAAGCTCACCTATGTCGGCACGCTCTTCGTGCTCGTGCTGCTGCACGAGCTCGGGCACTGCCTCGCCTGCCGCAAGGTGGGGGGCGAGGCCGACGACATTCTCATGTGGATGCTTGGCGGCCTGGCGTTCTGCCGCCCGCCGCACAACTGGAAGGCGCACCTCATCACCACCATCGGTGGGCCACTGGTGAACGTCCTGCTCATCCCGGTCTTCGCGGGCACCATGATTGCTCTGGGTGCGCCGGTGAAGGCGATGATCTTCAACCCCTGGGGCGGCGGCGTGACCGAGGCGTGGCGCACCGCCGTGAACGGAATGGGTGCCGGCGTGCCCGATTGGCTTGGCACGCTCCTCTTCTGCGCCTACATGACCAACCTGGCACTGCTCCTGTTCAATATCCTCCTGCCCATGTACCCCATGGACGGCGGCCGCCTGGTGCAGAACATCCTCTGGCGCTGGCTCGGTTACTCGCGCAGCATGATGATCTCCACGACCGTCGGCCTCGTCGCCGCGGTCTTCGTCGGCCTCTTCGCTGCGACGGTGCAGAGCTGGATGCTTCTGTGCCTGGCGCTCATGTGCGGCTTCTCCTGCTATCAGATGCGCCAGCAACTCCGCTTCCTCGCCGCGTCGGGCGCCGGCTTTGGCGAAGATGACACCGGCGAAAACTGGAAGTACGGTGGCCAGGTCGTTCGGCAGTCCGGCCGCGACCGCCGCCGCGAAGCGAAGGCGGAGAAAGCAGCCGAGACGGCCCGCAAGCAAGCCGAGTCCAACAACGCAGAGCTCGACCGCATCCTCGCCAAGATCAAAGAAAAGGGCATGGCGAGCCTCTCGCGGAGCGAGCAGGCCTTCCTCCGCCAATCCAGCGAACGCAGCCGCGGCGGCTAAGCCGTCTGCGGCGAGCGAAACGAGACGCGACTCTCAAAGAACGCGATGTGCCCGCGGCAACTCAAACGCCTCGCGCGAACCAGTACGTACGCAACAGATCCGTCGCCTTCGCGTCCTCTAAGCGCCAACGTCATCGCATCAACCCACTCACCGTCCCCAACCCCTCCTCTTCGATCCATAATCAATCCGCGGCGTCACTTCACCCACAGCAACCGATACTGCCCCCGCCCCTCTTTCTGCACCCACAACTGCGTGAACTGGAGCTTGCGGTTCAGCGACGAGCGGATCCGCAGCCGCGCGCGTTCCTTGCCGCTCCCGTCGTCGACCGGCTCGTACGCGACGTCGGGCGAAAGCTCGCCCATCGGCATCGCCGCTAGCAGGTCCAGAATGTCTGAGCGGTTGTCCTTGAAGTACTCCAGGATGCGGTGGGGGTCTTCGCCCTCCATCACTGCGCGGCGTTTGGTGTCGTCGCTGACGAGCTGGTTGTACATGAGCACGCCGTCGGCCTCGTCGCTGCTCGACAGCAGCTTGCGGAACAGGATCACCACGTGGCGCGGGCTCTGGCAGACCAGAAACCGCTCGCCCGTCGGCGTCGAGCGGATCAGTTCAGCGTCGGCCACGGTCTCCATTGGGCTGACGCCCAGCGACTTGTCGCGGGTCTGTTCGCCCCCCCGCTTGGCGTCAGGCAGGCCGATCAGCATGCCGTTCTCGGAGATGATCGTCACCTCCTCGGCGCATCCGGCGAGAGTGAGCAAGGCGAAGGAGCCGCAGATGAACGCGGATGAACGCGGATTGGGGAGACGCAGGCGCATGAGCTGCATTGAGTCTATCCGACAAGGCCTTTTTTACCAGAGAGATACAAAGAAGGCAAAGAGGAAGAAAACAGGAACCGGCAATTTGCCAAGCCTCTTCTCTGCGCCTGTGTAGTGAACCGCTTACCGAGCCGTCCCATCGTGGAGTGGTTCCGCGGCAAGTGCAGGAAAATCGCTCCGCCAATGACTTCCGCGGCTCTCCTCGCGAGCCAAGGCGCTCTGCGCGATTAGCCGCGCGACGGTGAGCATGTTCTGCACCTGCCACCCCTTCACATCGTCGAACACCTTGTCCAGCGTGTACCGCCCCCAGAACTCGATCATGTCTACCGAGCTGCGCAGCTTCGCCCCGTTGCGTTCGATGCCGACGTTCCTCCACATCGCCGATCGCAGCGAAGACTCGACGTCGGCGAGGTCCAGGTCGCCGGCGTCCGACGGCGGGATGGTGAAAGTCAGCGCAGACGGGGCCGGCAGCCCAGGGCGTTCTCCGCCGGCGTCGCCGCCCGCGATCTCGCCCATCACCAACCCCTCCAGCAGCGAGTTGCTTGCCAGACGGTTGGCGCCGTGAAGTCCCGAGCACGACACCTCGCCGACCGCCCACAGGCCCGGCAGATTCGTGCGGCCGCGGAGATCGGTGACGACGCCGCCGATGGTGTAGTGCTGTCCAGGGTGAACGGGGACCGGGTCTTTGCTCGCATCAAGCTCGTAGCGGCGCAGCAATTCGGCGATCCCCGGGAACTTGTTGGCAAAATCCTTGATCCCGCGGCAGTCGAGGAACACGTGCGTACCGCCGTGCTTGGAAAGGTGCTCAACGATCCCCTTGGTTACCACGTCGCGCGGAGCGAGCTCAGCTTGCGGGTGGACCGACGGCATGAATCGCTGGCCGTTTTGGTCGATGAGCAACGCCCCTTCGCCGCGGATCGCCTCGGTGATCAGCGATCGCGGCGCACCGGCAAGATAGAGGCACGTGGGATGGAACTGAACGAACGCCATGTCGGCGATCGCAGCGCCGGCACGGTACGCCATCGCGATGCCATCGCCGGTGGCGGTGCGTGGGTTGGTCGTCTCGCGGTAGACCACGCCCGCGCCGCCCGAGGCGAGGATCGTGCGGTTGGCCCAGATGACCTGGTATCCGTACTTGGGGTGATACGTGAGCGCTCCGCGGACGGTCGGCTGGTGTTGCTTCGAGCCCGTGTTTAGGAGCTCGGTGAGGTCGCGAGCTCGCGACATCGTCCCGTGCTTCCCGCCCGCGTTGCCGTCTGGCGGCTCAGTCAGCAGGTCGAGCGTGAAGCACTTGGTGAAGATGCGCACGCCGGGCGTCTTGGAGGTCTTCTCCCAGAGGCAGCGGAACAGCTCGCGCCCCGTCGCGTCGCCGTCGGCGTGCAGAATGCGGTGGAGCGAGTGTCCCCCCTCCAGGCCGAGCTTCAGACGCCCGTGCGTGTCCTTATCGAACCGGATGCCCCAGTCGAGCAGTTCGGCGATGCGGGCCGGGCCGCGCTGCACGACCTGCTCGACCATCGCCCGGTCACACAGGCCGGCGCCGGCGACAAGCGTGTCCTGCACGTGCGAGGCGGTGGTGTCTCCTTGAGCGGTGACCGCCGCGATGCCCCCCTGCGCCCACGCAGTGTTGGAGAGCTGCGGCTCGTCCTTACAGAGGAGAATCGTGCCGCCGCCGTTGCCCGTTCCGGCCGTAATGGCCGCTCGTAACCCGGCCACGCCGCCGCCGATGACGAGGGTGTCGCAGAAGATCTGCGGCAGAAGCGAGGTCTGGAAGGGAATCAGCGTCCGGCGGGCGGTGAAGAGCGATCGCACGGATCAAGCGTAACCGGCACGGCAGGGTTCAGGGCACACTGTGCATTACCCAGGTTGCCGCCATGTGGCCCAGCGGGTTACCCATTGCACCATCTCACCCCCCTGCGAAGGGCATTTACGTGAGGAGTTGCCTCCTCGTCTTGCATCCTAAGGGTTACTTCTGTACGTTGAATGAGCCGTGGCCAAGTAGTTTGGCCGCGCAAATCGTGGGACACCTCCCACAGAGGAGAGAGAGAAATGAGCATTCGTCTTATCGCATTGTCCACGCTCGCCGTTGCCGCGACCGCTTCTGTGTCGTTGGCCGATTTCCATGACGGCCAGTCGATCTCGATCACCGGCAATGCCGGGCCGCAGTTCGCAACGTCTTGGGGTACGGGGGCCGGCCAGGGGCTGCACAATCTTGGCGGCTCGAGCGAATTCTGGGACGCCAATTTCAGTCAGGGCACCCTGCCCGTATTTGTGACTTCGGTGGTCAACAACCCCTACAGCCTGAGCCTGACGGTTGACTTCAGCTCGTTCTTTCCCGGTGACTTCAGCGAGCTTTCGATCTCCGTTCCCGACCTCAAGCAGGACGGCTCGATCATCAACGTGTTCGCCTCGCAGGGCACAGTGGTGGTGAACCCTGACGGCAACGGCTTCTCGTGGATCGGCTCGGGCAGCATCCAGCCGCCGAGCGTGACGTTTGAGATCACCCAGACCCCGGCCCCCGGCGCTGCCGCGGTTCTGGCTCTCGGCGGCCTGGCGGCCTCGCGTCGCCGTCGCGCCTGAGTGTGCGTGATTCGATTTAACCCAAGGCCGCGCCGGTTCACCGGCGCGGCTTTGTCATTGAAAAGCGTTCTCTCACCCCTGAGAAGGCCGTGGCAATGACTACTTTGGGCAAAGGTTGCACCTGAGCAGTGTGTCTTGTATATTGGGGACGCAGCAGCCAACGGGTAGCTGCACACCATGTGGGCTTCGCCCACCCAGGAGGAGAGATGAGCATTCGTTTGACCACTCTGGCAACCGTTGCTGTCACCGCGACCGCTTCTGTTTCACTGGCCGGTTTCCAGTTTGAGGACGGCCAGATGATCTTCTTGAACGGAACGGCGGGTTCTCAATCGCCCCTTGTTTGGGGATTCGATAATGGCGATGGGCCCTACTTCATCAATTCTGGCGCCACGTTCTTGCTTGGGAACGGTCGCCGGATCTTGGTCGGGTCGGCGGCGTACGACGCGTTCGCCATCGAATTTGACGTCGATTTTAGTTGGCTTCCTGCTCGCGACTTTGATCTGCTGACGATCGACATCCCCAACATGACCGAGGATGGGTCGCTCTCACAGGTAATCGCGACGCACGGCGTGGTGACGTACAACCCCGATCACAACGGATTTCACTGGGAGTACACCAATATCGGTGACCCCGACTTTCATGCCGTCTCGTTCATGATTATTCGGGCGGTGCCCGGTCCGGGCGCTGCTGCGATGCTTGGCCTTGGCGGTCTGATTGCCTTGCGGCGCCATCGCGCCTGAGCCTGGCTGAACGTTCGATATTCAAAGGCACCGTACTCCTTGGTACGGTGCCTTTTCATTGACGGCGTGTGAACCGACGCGTCGATCAGCCGTGGCGTTTGGCGAAGTCGTCGATGAAATCGGCCAGCGCGCGGCAGCCTTCAACGGGCATGGCGTTGTAGGTGCTGGCGCGCATGCCGCCGGTCATGCGGTGACCCTTGAGCACGTCCAGGCCGTGAGTCTTGGCTTCGACGACGAAGCGATCGTCCATTTCAGGGCCGGCAGCGCACTTGAAGGTGATGTTCATCATCGAGCGGTCGGCCTTGGCGGCGTGCGGCTTGTAGAAACCCGCGTGCCGATCGAGCGCGGCGTAGACCAGCCCGGCCTTCATGCGGTTGCGCTGGCCCATGGCCTTGAGGCCGCCCTGTTCACGGACCCACTTGGCCATCAGGCCGACGCTGTAGATCGCGAAGACTGGCGGCGTATTAGGGCGGCTCTCGTCCTTGGCGAAGAGGCCGTACTGGATCATGCGGGTGATGTTCTTGTTGGCCTTAGCGACTAGGTCCTTGCGGACGATGACGAACGTGGTGCCCGCGGTGCCCATGTTCTTCTGAGCGCCGCCATAGATGAGGCCGAACTGGCTGACGTCGAGCTCGTCCCAGAAGAAGTCGCTGCACCCGTCGCTGACAAGGAACGCGCCGGAGGGAATCTTGGGGATCCGGGCCTTGCCGTGCGCGTCGAGCCACTGCGTGCCGTAGAGCGTGTTGTTGCTCGTCATGTGCACATAGGCGGGCGACTTGCTGTAGCGGATCTCCGCCTCGCCAGGCAGGTGGGCGAACTTGTCCGCATCACCCTGGTACGCGGCGTGGATGTTCGCGGTGGCGTTGTGGCACGAGACGTACTGCTTCGCATCATCGAAGCTGTTCTGTGCCCAGTGGCCGGTGACCAGGTGGTCGGCGGTCGCGCCGGCGGGGAGTAGATTGGCAGGGACGATGTAGTTCTGGCTCGTCGCCCCGCCGGTCATGAAGAGGACGTCGTAGTCGGCGGGAATGTTGCCGACGTCGCGGATATCGCTGTCAGTCTCGGCGACGATCGCGTCGTATTCCTTGCCGCGGTGTGAGAGCTCGAGGATGCCGATCCCGCTGCCGCGGAAGTTCCAGACGTCCTGTTGGATCTGGCGGAGGACCTCTTCAGGGAGGGTGCTGGGGCCGGCGCCGAAGTTGTAGACGCGGGTGGAACCGGAGCCCTTGGCGGCAGTCTGCAGAGCGGGAGAGGTCGTGGCCATGGCGTAAGGGTAGAGCGTATTTGCCGCGGAGGACACACCAACCGCTCCCCCTGGCCGCTAGGGCGCACTGGGCCGGCCGCACTCGGGGCAGGCGGCGTCGGGCGCGAGACCCGCGAGGGAGTAGCCGCAGTGGCGGCAGCATCCGGTGATCGCTCGCTTGCGGGCTCGGGAACCGGACCACCATACTGACGCTCCTGACGCAGTCAGCACGAGGACGACGGGCCAGAAGAGCATCCAGCGGGCAACAAACCCGCTTGGCGAGCCGGTGGATGGTGTGGCGCCGGCGACACCCCAGAACACACTGGATGAGGAGGCCGCGCTCTGATCGGTCGTCCAGCCGAACCACCAGATGCACCCGATTGATTCGTCGTCGAGCTTCTCGGTGCTCCACCCGGGCGAGAACTGGTTTGAGGCGACGGTTCGCTGCCAGTAACCGAAAAAGCCGCGCGTGAAGTAGAGCACGCGGTCGTTCTGGCCGTCTTCAAAGTCGTACGAGAACCGCCACCATCTCGAGGCGCCCCATGCGGTGGCGACCAGCAGCGCAAGGGCGAGGAGGATCGTGCCCGCGGTTCGGCGTTTTCGGCCCGGGTACCTCCTTGGCTTCACCTGCTTAGCCGAAGCTTCTGTCACCAGTGGAGCTTACACGGAGTGGCAGAAATCGGGGCCGGAGCTGAGTCGACGCTCTCGGTCAACTCTGTTTTGCTAAAGTGGGGCCATGAGCAGCGGTGAGAAGGGTGGTCGCGGCGACGGCGAGGGCGGTGGTGGGGCGGCGGACGCCGCGCGGATGGCGAGCGAGGAACTGCTGCCGCTGGTGTACCAGGAACTGCGGGCGCTCGCGGCGTCGATGCTGGCGGGCGAGCGCGAACGGGGCGGTGTGGCGGGTGGTGTGACGCTGCAGCCGACGGTGCTGGTGCACGAGGCGTATCTGCGCCTGCTCGGGCCTGGCGCGGGAAAAGAAGGGCAGGGGGGGCCGGATTGGGATGGACGGCGGCATTTCTTCGGCGCGGCGGCGATCGCGATGCGACGGATCCTGATCGACCGCGCTCGGCACCTGAAGGGCCTTGCCGGTCAGGTGCGCGGTGACGGCGGCGTGAGCGTTGAGGACCGTTCGCTGCCGAGTTTCAGCTCGGGAGACGCGGACGTGCAGCCGGGTGAACCCGACGCGATGCTGCGGCTGGATGGCGCGATGGATGCGCTCGCGAAGATCGATGCGCGCCGGCACGAGGTAGTGATGCTGCGGTTCTTCGCCGGCCTGACGGTGGAACAGGCCGCCCAGGTGCTCAAAGTGTCTCCCGCGACGGTGAAGAACGATTGGGCGTTCGCCCGCGCTTGGCTGTTGCGCGAGATTGATCGGGGGAGCAACGGTGGTGGAGGGTGCGGGGGGGGCGGGGGGGGCGGGCAGTGAGCGACCTTTCTCCCGAGCCCGATGCGCTGAGTAAGGCGTTCGCGGAGGCCGCGGAGCTGAGCGGGGCGGCGCGGGCGCGGTACATCGAGGCATTGCGAGCTACGGATCCAGCGACTGCGGCCGAGGTGGCGTCGCTGCTGGACTATCACGCAGATGAGAGTGGAACCAAGGCGGAGCCGGACGGGACAGCGGGGATGCCGTCGCTGCTTGACCGACCCGCTGCGGCGTTGCTGGGCTTGTCGTTGAGCGGCGAGGCCGTCGAGGGGACTGAGGAGGACCCGGCGCTGCCGGAAGGGACGCTGCTCTCGACCGAAGGGATGACGGAGATCGAGAGCGACGCGACCCCGGCGGAGGCGCCTTGGACGTATCGAATCGAGCGCGAGATCGGCCGCGGCGGGATGGGAATCGTGTACCGGGCGGAGCAGTCGTTCCCTTCGCGGATGGTGGCGTTGAAGCTGTTGCGTGGCGGCGCTGGACACGCGGGAACGACGGTGCCGAGCGTGGGATCGATGCGCTCTCGGCGGGGGGAAAGTGCGGGAATGGGGGGTGGAGGGGATACGGCGGGGCGGACGAAGCCGTCGAACATCGCAGGTGTTGCGATGGGGGCCGCGCGGCGGCTCATCCTGGAGGCGGAGGCGCTTGGAACGCTGCACGACCCGGGGATCGCGCACGTCTACGCGGCGGGAACGCTGCGCGTGCTGCCGGGCGAGGATGGAACGCCGGTGCGAGGACCGGTGCGCCGGCTCTTCATGGCGATGGAACTGGTGGAGGGGCCGACGCTCGGCGAGTGGGCGAAAGGACGCTCACTGCGCGAGAAAGTATCCCTGCTGGCGGACGTGTGCGATGCCATCGAGCACGCCCACCGGCGCGGCGTGGTGCATCGCGACATCAAGCCCGGCAACGTGCTTGTGGACCTGAGCGGCGGGGGAGCGACGCCACAAGCGAAGGTGCTCGACTTTGGCGTTGCTCGCCTGACGGGGCGTGCGCGGGCGGATCGCCCCGATGCGACGCTGAACGTGGCACGCGGGCAGCTTGTCGGAACGCTGCGGTACATGAGTCCGGAGCAGGCCCGCGGAGGGGCGACCGGCGGACCAGACGTAGACAGCCGGTCGGACGTGTACTCGCTGGGTGCGGTGCTGTACGAGTTGATCACAGGCGCCCCGCCGATCCCGGTTGATGACGCGTCGATCGTGGGGGCGGTGGAGCGGATCGCGACGGCGACGCCTGCGCGACCAGTGGGCCTGGCGGCCCAGCTTGGCAAGCGCACGGGTGGCGATCTTGAAACGGTGGTGCTCAAGGCTCTGGAGAAGGCGCCGGCCGACCGGTATCAGCACGCGAGCGACTTGGCCGCCGATCTGCGGCGAGTGCTGGCGGATGAGCCGATCACGGCTCGGCCGCCGACGGCAAGCGAGCAGCTCATGCGGCTGGTGCGGCGGAACCGCGTCGCCGCTGGTGCGATCGCGGCAGGCTTGTTGCTGCTGCTGGCGGGAGCCAGTGTCGCGACGTGGCAGGCGGTGCGGGCGACACGAGCGCTTGAGCAGGCGAAATCTGAAGCCGAGGTTTCACGGAGCGCGCTGCGGTTCATGCAGCGGATGATCGACGCTGGGAGCCCCGACGAGACGCGCGGCCAGGACGTCACCGTGCGCGAGATGCTCAAGGCCGCGGTGATCGAGGTGCGCTCGATGCCCGATGACAGGGCGACAGCGACTGCGTGCCGGCTGCTTGCCGAGGCGGTTCAAGAGGTTGGCGAGCCGGTGACCGCCGAACCGCTGGCGCGTCGGGCGCTGGCGATCAACCGGGTGGTGCGCGGTGAGGACGACGGTGAGACGATCGAGAGCGGCTTGCTGGCGGCGCATATCGCGGCGCAGCGCGGTCAGCCCGATGCGCTCAAGGAGGCCCGCGAGTGGCGGGATCGAGTGGTGGGGCTGATGGGGCCAGATGCGCGGCTGTCTCTGCGTGCGGCGATGGTGCTCGAATACTGCCTGGATCCGAACGTATCGGAGCAAGCGCGGGAATCAGAGGCATTGCTGAACGACACCATCGAGCGGATGACGCGGGTGCACGGGCGGCACGACCGCGTGACGCTCTCGGCGCTGAGCGACCTGGCAGCCTTGTACCTGAATCTGCAGCGGGGGGCTGAGGCATTGCCGCTGACGCAGGAGGTGTACGAAGCTCGCAAGGACATACTGGGTGAGGACCATCCTGAGACGATCGTGTCGCTGGGGAACCTGACGGCCGCGCTGGCAAATATGGGTCAGTTTGATCGTGCGCTGGAGTTGAATGCGCGGAACGTGGCACTGGCCGAGAAGGTGTTCGGTCCTGATCACCCCAGCACGCAGTACGCTCGAAGCAACCTGGCGCAACTGCTGCTTCGGCAGTCACGGTTCAAAGAAGCTGAGGCGCAAGCTCGCGCAGTGTGGGAGGCGCGATCGCGTCGGCTTGGTCCGAACACGCGTCTGGCGCTGCAGGCGCAAGGGCTGATGATCGCGTGCGTGATGTCCCAGGGAAAGGAACGGTTCGATGAGGCGGAGCAGATGGTCCGCGCGTTCATCGCTCGCAACGAAGAGCTCTTTGGCCCTAAAGACGACGACACGCTGCAGGCGGTGACGTTGCTGTACGACCTGGCGGAAGGGAAGGGCGATAAGGCGACGATGGCCGCGGTAACCGAGCGGCTCAAAGGGACACGGTTTGATCCGACCAACGCGGTGCAGCAGCCGGCGGTGGGGACGGTGCCGGATGAGAGCGGCAAGGACAAGAAGGGACAAGAGAAGCCGTGAGGCTTCACTTGCAGACCTCATGCCGCCTGCGGCGGCCTTCGAGCTTGCGCTCAAGGCTCTTGTTAGCGCTTATTTCTTCGGTCGGCCCTTGCGTTTCTTCGGCTCATCCGCCGACTCGTCGAACGCGCACGTGAAGCGGCCTTCGGCGATGAGGGTTGCGATGGATTCGATGTTCTCGGTAAGCGGGCGATCGTCGGTGAGGGGGGCGACGGCAGAACGGACGAGCTTGACGGCGAATTCCACGCCGCGTCCCGACTTGAGCGGGCGGTGGGTCTCGACGCCCTGCGCTGCACAGAGAAGTTCGACGGCGACGACCTTGCGGGCGAGGTCGATGGCGCGTGCGGCCTTGGCGGCTCCTCGCGGACCAAAGGAGTTGTAGTCCTCCATACCTGCGCAGGTAGAAAGTTGAACGACGCTCGCGGGCGTGGCGAGTGTGGCCATCTCGTTGACGCACGCGGCCGCGGTGTACTGAGCGATCATCAGGCCGCTCGAGAGGCCGGGCTGCGGCGTGAGGAAGGGCTTGAGATGGCTCTCAGGCTCGAACGCGCCGGTCATGAGGTAGGAGCGGCGCTCGCTGATACCGGCGATGTGGAAGATGGCGATCGCGAGGCAATCAAGGGGAATCGCCAGCGGCATGCCGTGGAAGTTGGCACCGGAGACGATGGCGTCTTCGTCCGACACGGCTGTCTCGGTGTCGCAGGTGAACTCGCCGCGGTCGATCCGGAAGTTGGCGTGCCCGATCTCGAATTCACTGCCGCGGGCGAAGACGAGCGGGTTGTCGGTGACGGCGCCGAGCTCGAGCGAGATGGCGTCGGCGAACTGGCCGAGAGCCTCGTCGACGGCTCCGAGCACGGTCGGAGCGGCTCGCAGCGAATATGGGTCCTGCACGCGAGGGTCGTTCTCCACGTGGCTGTCGCGGATCGCCGAGCCGGTGAGAAGGTCGCCCAGGCGGCGGGCGACGGAGAGGCCCTGGGCATACTGGTTACGAGCCGCGTAGAGGCGCGGATCGAGGAACGAGTGCGATGCGCGGCAGGCGTCGATCGACGTGGCGAGGGCGACGACTGCGGCATCGTGAAGCGTGTGGGCGTCGCTGGCCAGCAGGGCGCCCCAGCCGCACATGAGGTGCGTGCCGTTGATGAGAGCGAGGCCTTCCTTGGCTTTGAGCGTCGCGGGCTTGAGCCGGGCCGCGGCGAGGGCCTTTGAACTTGACATAACCCGCCCGTTCAACTCACACGTCCCTTCACCGATCATGGCGAGGGCAACTGCAGCGAGGGGAGCGAGGTCGCCTGAAGCGCCGACCGAGCCGAGCGACGGAACCACCGGCGTAACGCCCTTGTTGAGCATGCCGACGAGCAGCTCGACGAGTTCCGGACGCACGCCGGAATAACCACGGCAGAGCGACGCAGCGAGGCAGAGCATCATGGCACGCGTGACATCGCGCGGCAGCGGCTCGCCGACGCCGGCCGAGTGGCTGCGGACGAGGTTGCGCTGGAGGGTCTCCAGATCGTCCTGCGCGATGCGTTTCTTGGCGAGCGAGCCGAAACCGGTGTTGATGCCGTAGTGGGCCTGGCCGTCGGCGAGGTGGCGCTCGACGACGCGGCGGGCGGCGGTCATCTTCTTGATCGCAGCTGGGGCGAGTTGGAGCTTTTGGTTATTGCGGGCGACAGCGGCGATGTCGGTGATGGCGAGGGCGTCGCCGGTGAGGGAGAGAACGTTGGATGCCATTTGCCGAGACGGCCGATGCCGTTCCCGATGTTGGGCATTCAACAGATCACAGATCGAGGCAAAGCCTCACCACAGCGCACAATCCACGGAACGTCCGATAATATAGGTTATGTAAAACTCGATGCGGCAGTCACGTTCTGCGTGTACCGCTGCTGCACACGCCTGCGCGGCATGATATAGCGGATATACCTCGCGCACCTGCCCACGACTTTCTGATATCCTGGTAAGCATGTTCGGACTCATCTGGGACTGGTACGTCGAGTTGCCCTGGTACCTGCGTTATGGCGTGGGGCTGCTGCTGATCGCGATGTCCACGCTGTTGCTGCTGGTCGGCACGATCTGGATCTGGGGGTGGATCCTGGGCGTGATCATGCTGCTGTTCGCCTCGCGGACGCAGGCTGAAAAGAACGGGTATCGGAATTACTGAGTCGCTCGCGAAGCCACAGACTCGCAATGCATGATCCGCGGCGCCGACTTACGGTGTCGCTCTGTTGAACGGGACGTCCTGCGTATGCGTGAGGGCGTCGCGCTTGAGCTTGCGCTCAAGGCTCTTATTTGAGGCGGAGCTCGTACCAGGCGGTGTCGGGCATGGGGTCGTTGTTGTAGTCGGCACAGGGGGTGAAGCCGGCCTTGGTGTAGACGTGCTGCGCGGCGTGCATGCTGGTGCTGGTGTCGAGTTTCAGCACGGTGTAGCCGATCGCGCGGGCGTCGTTGATGAGCTGCGCGATGATCGCGTGGCCCAGGCCGTGGCCGCGGGCGGTTGGTTGGATGTACATGCGTTTCACCTCGCCGGTTGTGGGGCCAAGGTTGGCCAGTGGCCGCAGCGCGGCACAGCCGACTGGTGTGTTGTTGAGCGTGGCGAGATAAATGCGGCCGCGGGGCGGGCTGTAGAGGCCGGGGAGGGTTTGGAGTTCGTTGTCGAAATTCTGGTATTGGAGCGATTCGCCGGCAACGTCGTTGATCGTGCGGGCGTATTCGATGAAGAGGGCCTTAGCGTGGGCGAGTTCGGCGGGCGTGGTGACAGTGAGGATGGGCATCGCGCCGGAAGCGTAGTGAGGAGTGCACGCCGCGCAGCAGCATGTGGTGGCGCAGTGGTCGGCCCCTTACGCGGCTCGGCTCTTATGAGCCGCGTGATTGCACATCACCGCGTGCTGCAACGTGCGATATTCGTCGGCCCTCCGGGCGAAGACACTCTCACCCTGCCCTCTCCCGCAGAGCCGGGAGAGGGTGGACCAGTTCAGCTTTACATAACTCGGACGAACCTCAGACGCTGAGGGCGGCAAGTGTCTTGCTCGCGACTTCAGTCATGGGGACGTTGACCGGTTTGTCCTTGCTCTTGCGCGGCTTGAACTCGACGGCGTTCTCCGCGAGCGCCTTGTCGCCGATGACGATGCGAACGGGGACGCCGATGAGGTCGGCGTCCTTGAACTTCACGCCGGGGCGTTCGTCGCGGTCGTCGATGAGGACTTCGCAGCCTTGCGCAGGCCAACTCACCCGCGATCTTCTCAGCCACCGAGAGATGCTCGGGCTTAAGCGTGGTGATGATGACGTGGTACGGAGCAATCGGCGCGGGCCAGACGATGCCGTCGGCGTCGTTGTTCTGCTCGACGCTGGCGGCCATCGTGCGCGAGACGCCGATGCCGTAGCAGCCCATGATCACGGTCTTGCGCTGCTGGGTCTCGTCAAGCACGCTGAGGCCCATCGCCTCGGAGTACTTGGTGCCGAGCTTGAAGATGTGGCCGACTTCAATGCCGCGGCCGGCGATGAGCTTCTCGCCAGCCTTGCGAGGCGAGGGGTCCCCCACCATCGCGTTGCGAACGTCGGCGACCATGAGGTACTTATCGCTGCTGGTCAGCCCACCGGCGCCGTGAGTCTCGGGCTTGTGTGCGGTGGCGGCGAGGGCGTCCTTGCCGAGATCGCGCTGCCAGTTGAAGTGCTTGACGTGGTAGTCCTTCTTGTCGCCGCCCGTCATCCAGAACTTCGGCTTGCCTGCCGCGTCGTCGAAGCCGATGGCCGCATCGCGATCGACGAGGATGAGCACGCCCTTCTTGCCGACGGCGGCGCGGGGCGAGACGAAGCCGATGGCGAAGCCCATCGCGTTGGCCTTCGCCGGGTCGGCGAGCTCGACGCCCCCCACTCCCGCGGCGTCGCGGACCTTGCCTTCGTTGACGTCGTGATCGCCGCGAACGACGGCGAGGATGTACTCCTCACCATACTTCTCAAGGTCGGCGGGCGTGCTCTTGACGCGGAAGAGGACGCTCTTGAGCATGTTCTGCGGCTTGACCTTGGTGAACTTGGCGACGTCGTCGATGCCCGGGCAGCCGGGGGTGTGGACCTCTTCGAGCGTGCCGCTGGGGTCGCCGGCGAAGTAGCCCTTGCTGGGCGTTGCGCGAGCTCCAATCTCGCACTTCTCGACGTTGGCGGCGTAGCCGCTGGCGGCGCAGCTTGAGGATGGTGTCCTCACCGCTCTCGGCGTTAACCATGAACTCGTGGCTGGCGGAGCCGCCGATGGGGCCGCTCTCGGCCTCAACGACGGTGAAGTCGAGGCCGCAGCGGGTGAAGACGTTGACGTACCCCTTGTACATGCCGTCGTAGGCATCGTTGAGGCCGCCCGGCCCGTCCACGGTGGTGTGGAAGGTGTAGGCATCCTTCATGATGAACTCGCGGCAGCGGAGAAGGCCGGCGCGGGGGCGGGCCTCGTCGCGGAACTTGGTCTGGATCTGGTAAAGACTGAGGGGGAGCTGCTTGTAGCTGGTGACGCTTCCCTTGACGGCCTCGGTGATCGGTTCTTCGTGGGTGGGGCCGAGCAGCCACGGCGCCCTTGCGGTCGGTCACCTTGAAGAGGAGGTCGCCGTAGTCGACGTCGCGCTTGGTGTCCTTGTAGAGCTCGATGGGAAGCAGCGCGGGGAGTAGGACCTCGCGGCTGCCGGCGGCATCCATCTCCTGGCGGACGATGGTCGAGATCTTGGTCAGCACGCGCTGGGCAAGCGGCAGGTAGTCGTAGATACCCGCGCCGAGCTTGCGGACGTATCCCGCGCACAGCAGGAGAACGTGGCTCGGCGTCTCCGCCTCCGCCGGGGCCTCGCGCATCGTGGGGATGAGCGTCTGGGACCAGCGGTGAATGACGGGGGCGGGCTTAAGGAAAGGAGTGGCCATAGGGGCCGATGGTACGCCCGTAAGAGATTCACCACGGAGAACACGAAGGGCCACGAAGAGGAGGGGAAAAGGCCGCAGATGAACGCCGATCCTGCCGCGCGGTTTCGCGGACGGATACTCTGCGGCATGCTGGACTACACGCGGGCGAAGCCGGAGCTTGGGTCGTTGCAGAATCTGCCGCACGGGGAGTTGATCCTGCGGTTCAAGACCGGGGTGGAAAACTACGACCCGCGCGTGCTGACGCTCACCGATGCGCAGCTCGACACGGCGTTCCGCCCTGACACCGGCGTCGGCCGGTGGCCATGTCGCGTGTTGCTGGGTCACCTGGCTGACGCGGAGATGCTCTGGAACCATCGCGCCCGCCGCGCCGTCGGTGAAGAGCGTCCCGTGCTGGCGCTGTGGGACGAGAACGCGTTTGTCGACTCGAACATGTACGGCACGCCGGAGAACGGATCGCGGTTCCCGGCCGGCGCGTTCGTTGCAGTCGTGCACTCGCAGCGGCTCTGGATGGCCGGATGGCTTGAGACGCTCAGCGAGTCTCAATGGCAGCGGGCGGCGATGCACCCCGAGCGCAGGTCGATCAGTGTGCGCCGGATCATCGAGATCACCACGTGGCACCTCGAGCACCACGCGTGGTATCTGAACGCGAAGGTCGCGCGGCTGGTCTGACCGACTTACGGGCGAATCCAGCCAGTGCCGACGCCGACGTAGATCGTGCCCTTGCCGTCGCCATACGCCAGATCGATACCCAGCCGAATGCCGTAACGCTCGGCGATGAGGTAGCGGAAGCCTGCGCCGCCGGAGAAATGGGCGTTATCGAGACTGAAATCAGAGATCGTGCTGCCGATCATGCCGCCGCCGGTGAAGGCGAGGGCGGTCCAACGCTTACTGAGGTCGATGCGGAGTTCAGCCTCGCCGTAGACAGCGCTGTTGTCCATGTAGCGGCCGCGATCAAGGCCGCGGACGACGACGCCGGAAAGGTCGTAGAACGGAACACCATCAGTGGTGAAGTCGGCATTGGCCTTGAGGCCGAGCACGACATTCTCATTGAACGGAATGTAGCCGATGAGGAACGACTGGATCTTGGTGTAGTTGAAGTCGCCGCCGAACGCCTCGGCCTGCTGCGAGACGGTGAGGTTGGCTCGCATGCCGCGGGTGGGCGCGAAAGGATGGTCGAGCGAGTCGTAGGTAAGCTCGATGCCCAGGCCGCTGGTCTGCGAGTCGAGCTCAAAGCCCGGGATGCCGCTGGGGAGACCACTGGGATTGAACGTGGAGTCGGAGCCGATGAATCGGTACGTGGGGCCGATGAAGAGGTCCGTGCCTTCAAGTTGGAACTTGATGTTCTGGACGACGAACAGCACGTCGTTGGTGTACGAAATCGATTTGCCGTTGAGTGAGTCGCCTTTGCCAAACCAGTCGAGGTTGAGCGACGCGTAGCCGACGGCGCCGACATAACGCGTCTTCCCCTCGTTCCAGACGCCCAGGTGGCCGACCGCTCCCGCCCACGTGCCGTTCTCGGTGGCGGCGCCCATGACGACGGTGGTGCTCGGCATGACCACGCGCGAGCCGCCGGCTTCTTCCTTCACGGTCGGCTCACTGTGGAAGAACGTGAGGCCCACCGCCAGGCCGTAGCCGACGGCGGGTTCGGTGATCGGCATCGCGATCGGCAGGAACCCCGTGCGTTTAGACAGAAAGCCGGAAGCATCAAATTGCCCGTCATCAGGCGACGTGAAGAGCGGCCGCTCGGACTCTTTCGACGCGTCGATCGGCGTCGCCGTTTTCGCGAGATCAACCACCGGCGCGGGCGTCGCAGAAGCCGGAGGCTGGAGACCGGTCGCCATCGGCGCGAGCACGCCGCGAAAGTCCGGCGTCGTCTCCGCGAGTGCCCGCTGCGCCACCGCAGCACCAAGCGCCGCCGAGGCGATCGCCGCGAGACGCCTGTTTGTCACACCAGCGTGCATGACGGAGGCTCCAACCACGCGAGAGCATACCGAAAGTTGCATCTCGTCTTTCTCTTTGCGCACTCTTGCGATAGTGAGGAGTTCTGCAGAGTCGGCCTCACGCGCGTGCACAGCGGCGTCGCGGGCAACCAAACGGGCCATTCGGCTGCCGCACGGCTCCGAACCTTCTCCGCACGCGCGAGTTGCATCGCAACCTTCGCGTTCGCGTATACTTGTTCGTCACGCCCTTCGCATCGCGCCTCTGCACTCTTCATACACGACCGGTACTACAGGGGGCTACACGCCGAGGCGCCATGCAGAAAGGCTTGGAATGCGTAAGTCGACGGCTGTGTCGTTGGTGATTCTCGGTGGCGTGGTGATCCTGCTGCTTGCCACTTGCGAATCGTGCGAAGGGGACAGCAGCGAGAACGGGGGCAGTGGACATTCCGGGGGGTACCACAGCGGCTTCTGGGGTGGCGGCGGATACGGCAGCGGTTCCAGCGGGACTTCGTCCGGCACGATATCGCGTGGCGGCTTCGGCGGCTCCGGTCACGGCATGTCGGGGGGTAGCTAACGTGAAAAGGGTTCGCATAACGCCGCGCGAAAACTGGCAGGCGAAAGTCGAACAGCTCGGCCTCATCTACCACACGTCAGACGATGGCGCGGTCTACTGGGACGAGTCGGTCTTCTACACCTTCACCTCGCGTCAGGTCGACGAGCTCGAAAAAGCGACGGCGACTCTCAACGACCTCTGCCTCAAGGCGTGCGACGAGGTCATCACCAAGCGCCGCTGGGCCGACGTCGGCCTCGACGCCGCGGCCGGCGAACTCGTGACCCAGAGCTGGGAGCGAGACGAGATCACCGTCTACGGACGCTTCGACCTCGTCTACGACGGCCTGATGGGGCGGCCGCCGAAGATGCTTGAGTACAACGCCGACACGCCCACCGCCCTCCTCGAGGCCGCGGTTGTCCAATGCCACTGGGCGCAGGAACGCGACAAGTCGCTCGACCAGTTCAACAGCATCCACGAGCGGCTCATCGAAGCGTGGGCCCGCGTCAAGAAGGAGATGGGCCCCGCCGTCTGGTTCAGCGCGATGCAGGAGAGCTTCGAGGACACTGTGACGGCCAACTACCTCCGCGACACTGCGGTGCAAGCCGGCTTGCGCACCGAGTACCTCTCGGTCGAGGACATCGGCTGCCGCGAGACGACGCACGAGTTCGTCGACCTCAACGACCGATCGATCCCGATCATGTTCAAGCTCTACCCGTGGGAGTGGATGCTGACCGACCAGTTCGGCAAGCACGTGGCCAAGTCCCCCACGCGCTGGCTCGAAGCGCCGTGGAAGATGGTCCTCTCGAGCAAGGGGCTGCTCGCGGTGCTGTGGGAAATGTTCCCGCAGTGCCCCTACCTGCTGCCCACCTACCGCGACCCCGGCCCCCTCGGCGGCGGCAAAGAGCGCCAGGGACTCGGCACGTACGTCGAGAAGCCGCTGCGCTCGCGCGAGGGTGCGAACATCCGCATCGTGCAGAACGGCACGGTCACCGCGGCCACTGGCGGCCCCTACCGCGGCGCATGCGTCTACCAGGCCGTCTGCGAACCGCCTCGCATGGGTGACTTGCCCGGAGGCGGCCAAGCGCGGCCGATCATCGGCAGTTGGATGGTGAACGGATACGCATGCGGCATCGGCATCCGCGAGGACGCCGGTCCGATCACAGGAAACACGTCGCGGTTCGTGCCGCACGTGATCGAGCATTGAACGCAATTACGTACTCAGCAAAGGAGCATGCATGACGAACGAATTGATCGGTGTTGTTTCAGCGGTGCTGTCGCAGACGAACCACGCAACGGACCACGCGGTATCAATGGTCGAGCCATACCAAGCCCCGTCAGCAATGGAGCTGATGCTCCGCGGCCTGCTCTCCGCAGCCCTCTACGGCGTGCTGGGGATCGGCCTGCTCCTCCTCGGCTTCAAGCTCTTCGACGCGATCACCCCGAAAATCGACGTGCAGAAGGAACTCGCCGACAACAAGAACATGGCCGTGGCCATCGTCGTCGGCGCGGTGCTGATCGGCATCGCGGTAATGCTGGGGCATGTGATCTCCGCGTGAACGTCGCCGACATTCTCCTCGCAACGCGCGACAAATTTCCCCAGCTGAGCTGTTTCCGACATCCGAATGGATGCTCCGCGAGCTGCGGATGTTCTAGCCGCGTGAGACTCGTCGCCAGTGCAGCCCGCGTAACGTCGAGATATTTCTCATGTTTTTGACGGAAGTGGCGACGCTACAGGCGACCTCAATTGCCACGTCACACTTGCGCGAGTCTTCTTGAGTTCTTGAAGTACGCATATCTGCTGTGGATGCAAGCGGCTCGTCGCGGCGTGTTCGCGGAGTGAGTGCTTGTAAGCGGTCGAATCGACAACTAGCCTCCCCGCGCGGGAACGCCGTTTGACCGATGTCGGCGGCGCGTGTGAAGAGAAGAGTTGGCCACAAAGGAATTCGATATGTTCAGCAAATTGGTGACGGTCGCCGGGATTGCGGCGGCCGTCTTCGCCGGGTTCGCGTCTGCGGTGGTCCGAGGAACAGAGCCAGACGCCAACGACACGCGGCTCGACGCCGTGTGCGCACTGACACTGAACGAACCAGACTTCATCGGTATCGACAACTACTACGGAAGCGGCGTGCTCATCGCACCCAACATCGTCCTGACCGCTAGGCACGTAACAGTCGAAATCCAAGGTGGCCGCCAGGGCATTGTTTCGTTTCGCCGCAAGCTCGACGGCTCAGTGGGGTCTATCAAACCGGGCGGTCACGACTCGCTCCATTCTGTCACTGTCAGCGCGATCGTGGTTCACCCTGATACCGACTTCGCCTTGCTGTACCTGAGTGAGCCCGTCACGCATATCCAGCCGATGCGATATGACCTCAGCAAGTTTGGTCTCCAACCGGGCGAGATGGTCTATATGGCAGGATGGGGGAGTGAGTCGGAAACGCTGGATCAGATATCGACCACTCGCCGCCTGACGTACGGCCGCAGCCCATTGCTCCATACTCAGGCATATGAGGCGTACAACTCAAAGATAAATTGGATCATTGAACGAGGATACGCCCTCTCCGGAGACCCGTGCCGCACGTGCCCCCCGACGATCAACTTGCATGATTCCGGCGGTGCGTTCATGCGCCTGGACCCGGACGGACAATTCACGCTCATAGGCACCATCTATGGCCACAACAATACCGGGCTTGCTGGTGGCAACATGCTTGCGGCATTGTCGTCCTCTCTTCCCAACGACTGGGCCTTCATGGGCTACATGGATGCCTCTACACGTACGTTCCCTGATCCGCAGATGGGTTTCTCGTACGGCCGCCCGCTCGGATTCAACTCGACCACTTACCTCATCTCCAGAGCGTGGGCAAGTCCAGTGCCCGGCCATTTGCCGACGGTCGATTTCCGGAGCGAGCCAGGATACTCCCTTGTCCTCGATCACCCTGTCCGCACCTCCTCTCCGTTCTCCTTTTCGGAGGCCACTTCGAACGCGTTGTCGCTCGATGCGGTCGACCTGCCGGTGTTTGACTGTGGCCCTACGACTGAGAGCCGCCACATCCACAGCGTTGTCTCCGGGACCACTTCGTTCACGGCGATTGGAACCGGTAGCTACATCGACGTCGACTTCAACGCGGGCCTGTACCACCACGGCGACATCGGCTACTGCGATCCGCGGTTCCGCGCTGATGCATACCTGGCCACGTCCGACCACGTTCCTGGAGCAGCGGCCGAGCCTGACGTCGCGGTAATTGATATTCCCCTTGAGTGGAATTACAAACGGCTCGACGCGGGCCTTACTGTGCACATCGAGACAGATTATTACCACCAGGTCTACTTGTCTGTCCAGGAAGACTGGGACGCCGACGGCGTCATCGATTTCGATCGCAGCGTGTTCACCACGCCCTCTGAGAATGGGTGGTATCAGGAGGTCGACTACTTCATTCGGGCCACTCAATACCGCGGCCAATTCCGGTTCGTTGTGCACATCAAGGAAGGGATTCGCACTCTGCGAGCAAACTCGCCCGGGTGCGACACCGAAGGCCCCTTCCAGCGGAATCTCGAGATCAACACGCATGTGACGATCGCGCCGATCATCGGCTATTGATCCCAGAGCGTTACCTCTCAGGGCCGGCTCACTTCGAGCCGGCCCTTTTCATTTACGGCACTGATCATCTTGAGCAGACGGGGCGGCACCGTCAAGGCATGCTCTAAGGGAGGAGGCAATTTCCGCGCGGCCACCCGCCTCTGGCGACAGCAGTGCCGAAGGCGACCAAGCCGCGTCAGTCGGTGCCACACCCAAGTAGGGCGACCGTCCCCCTCCTACTCATTCCACCGCCCAAGCACGTTCTCAGCATCCCGCAAAGAAGAGAGCGATGAACACAATGAAATCGTTATTGTCGAACGCGCCATCGCTCCCCAACGACCCTCCAACCTTGCCAAGGTCAGCCCGCGCATCGTGACTGAAGAAGAGGCTGATGAACGCGATGAAGTCGTTGTTGTCGTAGAGGCCGTCTGAACCGGTGAGGCCGCCTTGGACCCCCAAGTCTGCCGCGGCTACAAACAACTGACTCGGCGTGCTCACCTCAGTCCCGCATGAGCTTGTCAGCAGGCAGCGAATGCGAAAGATCCCTGTCCGCCCGTTCACAGTAATAGAGGCGCCCGGTGAACCTGCTGGCGACGCGAATGCGAAGCCCCCTCCCGGCAACGCAGAGGCGTCATCGCCAAGCGAATGCCACTCGCCGGGAAGTGCCTCGATCTGCCACTGATACGTCCTGGGTCCATTTGCAACCGCCGACACGGTGAAATCCGCTTGCTCACCCGGGCACGCGGCAACAATGGCCGGCTCCATCAGTGGAACGCCCGAGGGGTTCATTGAGAGCACGCGAATCTCTTCGGCCGACAGCGCTCTGTCGTAAATCCGAGCCTCATCGATCAGGCCTGATGGGTAGTACCCCGTGTTAACATTGGTACCGATGGTCAGAGGTCGCCCATAGACGCTAATCGATCCGGTCACCGGCTGCGACCTGACGAGCTGCCCGTTCACGTAGAGCTTCTGCATCGAACCGTCGTACGTCCCCGCCACGTGGTACCAACGGCCGGGAGTCCACGGGTTGTAGACCAACGACCTGTTGCTGCCGTTCACGGCGAGGTCAAAGACAAATGACGCGGGCTCATGGTCTGTGCGGTAGTCATTGCCCGTTACACCGAGGTGGTACTGGTAGAACGGCGCCGAATGAGTTGGACACGCCTTGTCGATCAGCGCATCATTCCCGTGGCCTTCATAGTCCGCGGAAAAGTACCACGCCGCAAGAGTGATCGCCGTTGCCGGATTCAGGTCGGGCGCATCGGCGATCGTCGCGCTCTGCGCACCGAGTACGAACGCTTGACCATCGATGCCGAGCACATATCCGCCGGAACCAGTTGGCAAGCCGTGATGATTGTGCCCGCTCAGGTCAAGCACGTTTCCATCGAACGGCAAATACACGATCGGACCGTCGCAAGGCTGCGCTTGCACCGTGGAAGCTGTTAGCAACAAAAAACCAACCTGAAAAAGTGTCCGCATTGATGCTCTCCGAAACGCGACACGTTCTTGTCCGTCAACGGATGATACTCGATTGCGAGCCCATTGGTGCGTTAACAACAACCGGGGTGGACGGAATGGTCCAAGCCGAAGGGGGCGTGGTGCCAACTCATCGGCCGAGGTGCGACTTTGCGACCGTCGGCATGTCGTACGCCTTGATGGCGCTGAGCGCAATATGCGCTCGAACTTCACCACCATCCATACTTGAACGACAGGAAAAAAGCCGCGATGCCTAGGACGACAAGGGCGCCAATAAGGCTCTCTAGCCGCAGGAATCCAAAGAGCGGCTTGGCGGAAGGTGAATGCCCTTCGGCTTCACTGTGGTATTCGAGATTGCCCGTTTTCCAGTTGAAAACGAGCTTCTTACGAGTCTTACCAGTGCTGATCTGTTTGCTCTGGTTGGATATGGACGTGGGGATACCGCGATCGCTTTTCATTTTGCGACTCCTGGAGAGTTTCGAGTAAGGTTCGACGACTAGTTGTTGACGGCTGGTTTTAGCCGTTCAGACTTCAAGCTACTGAACAACGTCATGTGGGTATATCGTGCGAAGGAACGATCTTCTAGATTTTGCAGACATGAACGCGAATCACTACAGCTATCGACGCGCCGAGATGTAAAACGCTGTTTTGCGTGTGAGGGCACGCGTCGAGCAATGACAAGAACGAATTCCGGCATTGCGTAGACGCAATCACCGCCAAAAACGACAAAGGGACATTCGCACAGTGCGCAGTGTCCTTGCGGATGGCAATATAATTGTTTAGTTGAGCGTTATAGACGCACTATGCATATGCACATGTGTCGCGCCTTCTCAGAAGAGATCGTGAGGTTGCTCGCTCACAGTTGGCAGAATACACAGACTCCGGCGCAATGCAAGCTCTCTTGGTGCAAAATGCGGACCTGGGCAATTTTTTAGCAAATTGAAGAACGACCGCACGAGCCGTGTCCACGTGTCGCATTTTGCTTTCAGAGGAGGAGTCCGCAGTTTGACCAAAATCCAAACAAAAACCTTGCACGCCGTTCGGCTTTAGTGTATATTCCAATCCGAACGCCAATTCTGGGGCCAAGGGGGGGGGCCGCACCCACGGCCACCCCGGCAACCAGCGTTCAGATCAGAAGGGGGACGCCACCACATGCAAGCCGCCGCACCGCCAGCAGCACCAGAAGACCTCGCCGCCCTCCTCGCGGCCGAATCCCAGCAGGCCCAGCGTGACGCTCTCAAGACGATCCACACGCTCATGCTCCTCCTCGCCGACACGCTCACCAACCCCAAGAGCGACGCGGCCGCACCCGCCGCCTCCCCCGAAGACCCCGCCCAAGCCCGCACCACCACCCAGCGGTTCCGCCTCTGCTTCCAAGCCGCCCGCGAACTCCTCCGCTTCGGCACATCCACCAAGCGCGACAACACGCCAACGAGGCCCTGGCGCGAGCCTGGGCCAGCGCACGACGACACCCAACGCGCCCAACCTCGCACAAACGCCTCCTCCAACACTCACTCCGACGCGTCCGCCACAAGCACACACGAGCACGTCACCCTAAACGCACAACCAGCCCAGGCTCGCGCCAGGGCCTCGTCACACACCACCGACGCACAACAAACAATCCACCTCCTCGCTGCCGCAGGCCGTGCTTTCGGGAGCGACGAGCGTACGAAAGCCGGAAGTGAAGTAGACACGCGCAGCGTGAGCCCTCAAAGCCGCTTCGGCGAGCGGCTCTCTTCCCCTCTCACGTCTCAAAGCTCAAGTCTCGAGTCTCCCTCGCCTTCCTTCGTGCCCTCCGTGAGCTCCGTGTTGAAACTGCCTTCCGCCGCTGCGGTCTGCGAGCTAGCCCCCGGTCGCGCTGACGGCGCATAGAGACGAGAACGCCACGTCAAAGGCGCTCACCGCCGATGACCATCGCGTTTCCCCGTCAACCCGCCGGACGTTCATTCATGACCATGCTCCTGGCCGTGTTGGCCACCGTCATCATCGTTTTCGCGACGCTCGGACTCCTCCTCAACGCCGGTTTTACTGGCCTCTTTTTCTCCTCACCGCCGCGCGGCGACCAGGCCATGGGGCTCGTGGTGCCGCTGGTCATCAACATCGGCTCCATCCTCGCTTTCACTCTCGCGGCCTTGCTGCTGGTCGTTCGTCCGTCCGGCGCCGGGCAAACGCTCGCTGCGCACTTGCACTTGACCGGCTGGCTCGGTGGGGCGGCCGTTGTGCTGGCCACGCTCGGCGCGTCGCTCGCCGCGTTCATGGCGCTGTTGCTCTGGTGCGAGCCCGCGATGTTCCCCGGCCGCGCCGAGTTTCTGCGCGTGACGGTCGGCTGGCTCGCCGGGCTCTTGGGTCCCGTGCTGCTCGCGCTCTTCCTGGGGCTCTACGCGTGGCTCTCTCCTACCGCGATTGCCAACTCTCCCTCGCTCGGCCGCGCGATCTGGGTGCTGACGGCCTTCGTTTCGCTCCTCGCACTTGCCGGGTTTGGGGCCGGCATCGTCGCCTTCGGCACACCTATCGCGCGTCAGGCGCGCGAGTCCGCCGCCAAGGCTCGGGCCGCCATCGCCAACCAAGCTGGTATTTCCCCGACCGGCCAGCCGCTCGACGAGCTGCTCAAGCGCGACATGGATCAGATGGACGCTGATGCCCCCCTCTCGCGCATCATCGCCTTCCTTCCCAACACACCCGACACGGTTCGCCTCAACAAGAATTGCAAGCAGATCGTCATCGATCGCGCACTGAAGGTGCCCGACATCGACCGCCAGCTCACCCAATGCATGCAGTCGCGTAGCTACCACGATGTCCGCGCGGCCGCTGAGTTCATCGCCATTGTCCAGGAGCAGGCTGTCACCGCCCACGCCGAGTCATGGACCTCGGCACTGGTCGTCGGCATCAACACCTGCACAAGCGGCATCGAGCTGCGTCCCTCGTGGCTCAGCGAGCGCTTCGACGCGAACCTCGACCCGCAAGCCACAATCGCCGCGCTCTTGGCCGCCGCCGAACGCTGCAAGACGCTCGCGCCCTCGCACCACGCCTCTGTCGCTGCGGCCCTCCAGCGTCTGGCCAACGCCACAGACAACCTCAAGGCCGATACCGCGCTGTGCAAGCTCCAAGCCGCGCTCACAAAGGCCGGCTACCCACCCGCTTCTCCGCCGCTCACGCCTGCCCCGACAGCTTCAGGAACGCCGTGATCTCTTCATCGCTTGCCTGCCACCGGTCGCCGCGCGTTTCGCCGATGCAGACAAGGGCGAGCAGCGTGAGCGGATCTTCAGCGATGTACTCGTCTTGTCCGGAATCAGACGCTCGCTTCGCCACCCACTCCTCACCCGTCTGCCCGATGGTCCGCGTCACTGCATACCCCTTCTGCACAAGGCACAGATAAGCGGGCGTCAGCGTGTTTCCTGCCGCGAAGATCCGGATCGCCATTTCGCGTGCCCTCTAGAAAACCAACTGCAAGCGGAGGCCCAGCACGATTCCTGAGTCAGCGTCGGGCAGAGCAGCCTCAACCCACTGTGCATCGAACGTGAGATGCGCGGCCGGCGTGATGGCAATGTTGTAGAACCCTTCAACACCTTGCGCGTGGTGGTCGATGTCCGTGAACCCGAAGAGGCGGCCCGGGTCGACGCGGTTGTAGTAGTAGCCGACGCCGAACCAGTCCCCCTCGCGCCCGGAATCACGCCGCGGCCGCCGATGCCGGCGCTGAGGGACCAACTGAGCGGGTTGGTGTCGTCATCGGAAATGCCCGCGCGACCGAAGAGTCCCCAACCCTGACGGTCGGGGCGGCCATCGGCGATCGTGACGGGCTTGTCACTCTGATCCGCGACGTTGAGGTATTGCCAGACGTTGGCGTACAGACTCCACAAGTGATCGGAGGTCGGAACGACGATCCCTTCGCCGGGCTGCAGCGTGAGGTGGCCGCTGAGCTTCTTGAAGTTGGAGTCGCCGACGTAAAGCCCGCCGAGCGTGACACCGCCGGGCAACCCGCCGCACTTGTACTGGAACTGGGCCTCACCCGCGAGCAGCCAGCCGTCGCCGAAGTCGTCAAACCCGCTGTTGGTCGATGAGTCAGCGGCGTTGCCGAAGGTGAGCGTGACGGTGACGTTGGGGTCGGGAAGCCAGACGGCGCCGACGGCGAGCGTGCTGTAGGGGAGGCCGATGATGAATACGCCGTTGGCGACAAGGTTGGAGTTCATGAACTGGCCGGTGCCGCGGCCGGAAGCGAACTCGTTGGCGTCGCCGTCGGCGGTATCGATCTTGCCGAGCAGTACGGCGAAGTTGGGCGAGAGGAACTGCATGTAGTTGAGATCGGTGATGACGGCAGGGATGCCCTCGTCGAGCTCGTCGGTGAGCGGAACCATCGCGTTGAAGTTGACGGGGCTGATCGGGCCGGCGTCGCCGTTGACCGATTCGCCGTAGCGCGACTCGGCGCGGAACTTGAGGACGCCGCCGCGCATGACGCCGGCGCGGTCGAGGTCGAGGGTGATGAGGTAGTCGAGGCCGCCGCCGTACGCCGTGTCTTCCTTGCGTCCGCCGTCGACGACCGACTGGAGGGCCTGGGTCCAGTCGATGGAGAAGGTGAGGCCTTTGTTGGCGAGCGACGTGCGGCCGCCGTCGAAGTCGCCCAGCAGAAAGCGGCGCTCGGCGAGGTCGCCGGCGTAACTTGGGATCGGGATGATGCCGGTGGGCGGCGTTGCGGCGGGCGGTGTGGAAGTTGGCTCGGTATTCTGAGCGATCGCGTGAGCGGAAAGGCCGAGCGATGCGGCGGCGATCAGGCGGGCGGCGGTCTGGTGCATCATGGAGTCAGCCTACCTGAAGCGGGCCTTGCTTTCGCTCCGGATTACTTGCGGTCGGGCGGGAACACCGTGTTCCACTCCGTCTTCATGTCGACGACTGTCCAGCCCCTGGCGGCGGCCTCATCGAGAGCCTTGTCGAGCTTCCCTATATGCGAGGTGCGGTCGTAAGCGAACTCGCGACCGGCATCGGTGTGGTGGACGATGAGGGCGAAGTGGTTTCCCTCGCTTCGGCCGCCGCGCGTGGCCCATTGCAGCATCTGCAGGTCGCCGTCGGAGTTGCCGAACGCGGCGATCGGGTGACGACCGATCTGCTGCTGGATGCCGACGGGCTTTCCGGGCCCGTCATCGATGAGATCGATGTCGGGGAGCTTGACCAGCACTGGCGTGCCTTCCCGCAACTCGAACTTCAGCTTGCCGCGCGAGCCGACGACCTGCTCGGGCGGGATGCCGTAGACGCGCTCGGCCCAGGGGCGCATGAACTCGACCCCGCCGCCGGAGACGATGAAGGTCTTGAAGCCGTTGGTGCGGAGGTAGGCAAGAAGCTCGAGCATGGGCTGATACACCATGTCGGTGTAGGGCTTGCCGGTCTGGGGGTGGCAGGCGGTGGCGATCCAGTCGCCGACGGTCTTTGAGAACTCCTCCGTCGTCATGCCCGCGTGGGTGGCGGCGAGCAGTTGAGCGATCCCCTTCTCGCCCGAGCCGAGAGCGGCTTTCATGTCACCGGCGAGCACGGACTTGAACGGCTCGGTCTCTTTCCATTCCGGATGCTGCGGGGCGAGGGTCTTGACGCGGTCCATGACGAAGAAGAGCTGAAAATACGCGGGCTGCTCGCACCAGAGCGTGCCGTCGTTGTCGAACACGGCGATGCGCTCGGCGGGAGGAACGAAGTCCGAGCCGCCTTCGGTTGTCACACGGTTCACAAACGCAATGATCGCGCGGCGGGAAGGGCCGTCGTTCCAAGAAGGGAGCGTCGCGGCGATTGCCTGCGTGCTGGGGCCTGCATCGGCTGTGCCGGGAGCGGCACACCCCGATATACCGAACGCGAGGGTGAGCACGAGAGACAGGGTGATGGATCGAACGGTTGGTGACATGTAATTCGTCCTTCAAAGCCGGAGAGTCAGCGTGCGGTTGAGGAGTGGAGCGATTGCTGAAGGTCGTAGAGGGCCACATCGGAGACGCGGATCAATCCCATGCGCGACCAGTCGAGGTCGACGGTGGTCCAGAGGAGCGCCCCGACGAGCACGGCGATAGACGAGATCATGAGGGTGTTGCGGTGCCGTCCCAATGCGGAGGCATAGCCCATGACGCAGAGGGTGAGGAGCGAGCAGACGCCCAGGAGCACCAGCACGAGTGCGGGCAGGTGCTTGCGGCCGGCGGCGATGCGGTAGTCGTGCATATCGAGAACATCGGTAACCGACGGAACGACGGTGTTCATGGCCGCGGGCCGCTCGCCGACGCCGCGGATTGCCGCAGCCCATATGCGGTCGTGGTCCGCGGCAACGGACGCCGTGCCCTCTGCTGACAGGGAGGCTCCGACGGTGCGGGAGAGCTCCAAGCGGTGGTCCACATAGGTTCGCAGAGCGGCCTTGAGTTCGTCGGCGCTCTTCGCATTGAGCAGATCGGCGCGGCGGTAGGCGGTGCCGATGGCGTTGGCCTCTTTACTGATCAGGTCCTGGCGTTCGATGAACCGCGGGAAGCGCCGGCGAAGCTGAAGCCCAGGAGCAGTCCGAGGAGGCCGAGCATGGCTCCTTGGATGGCGCCTGTGTCGGTCTTGTGTTCGCCGGGCGACGTCTGTACGCGGCGTTTGCCGGCGAGATGGCCGGCTTCGACCGCGATGAGCAGGGCGGCGATTATGCCCAGCGGGATGGCGAGGTGGATGAGGTCGAAACCCATTTGCTGGCCTTCAATGGAAATCGGGTTGTCGAATGACTGCTCGGGTCTTTGGCGAATTCATCACTTGACCTCTTGGAAATCTCCTGGCTTCCACGAGCCATCGAACGCGGGCTTTTCGGGCCCGTAGATACGGAAGTACGAGAACCAGCCTTTGCCGGGTAAGGTCTGGATCCAGGCGTCTTCATGGCCTGTCGGAGCATGGGGGCCGAAGTACAGATCGACGGACGAGCCGGTCTTGTCCTTGAGTTCAAAGAGCGAGCGGAGCGCGGCCTTGTTCTGGTCGGCTGCGATCTGGCTGCGGGTCTGATTGTCGTAAACCGTCAACGACCAGAAGAGCTTTCCGGGCACGGGCAGCGGGACAGTGAGCTTGTATGTCTTGCCGCCGTCGAGGTACGCACCGGTGATGTCGCGGTGGCCGAGCCAGTAGAGCGAGCCTGCGCCGGCGTCGCGCCGGAACATCGCGGGGGACGTCACGATCGCCTGTGCGAACCAACGGTCGCGGGCTTCCAGATCGATGCCGCCCGGTGTTTCAAACTGCACGCTTCCGGGGACGAGGCTCGCCCACTCCCACTTGCGGTCGGGCCACGCCATGCGGTCGGGTCGGTTGCTGGCGAACGCCGAGACGAGCATCTGCTCACGGCCGACCTTGGCCGCACGCTCAAGAATCCCCGTCATCCGCGCATTGGGCTTATACGGCTTCCCCTTCTCAATCCCCAGCGCGGCCAGTTGCCCGTACATCGGGAAGAACTTCTCCACCAGCGGCTCGGACTGGATCACCTCGTTGAGCTTCTCCCAGTACTGGAGGTTGTCCTCCCACTTCAGGCAGCTGCTGTCGATCGCGCGGTCGCTCACGTCGATGAAGTTCAGCATCTTCCCCGTCGGATCACCCGCAGCGGAGAGCGGATAAATCCTCAGCTTCCGCAGTGCCTCGAGCGCGCCCTTCTGATCCCCGTTCTGCGGCATCGACCGCACGGCGACAAACGCGATGTTCGAGAGGCTCTTGCCCACGAAGTACCCCTGCGGCACATCGCCCTTGTACCCCGGCGGCAGGATCAGGTGCTTGCCTCCCTTCGGCCCCGCCGGACCCGGCAGCCCCATGTCCATCACCCACCCCTGGTGATGATCGTCCACCAGCCCGATGAACGGCCCCGGCGGAACCTCCACCACCCACGGCCCCTCGCTCAGGTTGAGAGCCCCCGCGCCGTACGGCGTGTCGGCGTTGGGCGTAAACGCCACCTGCTTCGGCCCGCACGCCATGATCATGAAGCTCGTGTTGTCTTTCACGCCCGCCGCGCGACCGCCCTCGACCATGCCGTGGCACGAAACCGTCGGGTACCAGAACCGGTACGCCGTTACCGCACGCTGAAAATCGGCCTCGTCCTGCGCGGCCTTGGCGGCCTCCGCAGTCGGGTACCCCTGAACAAACGCTGAGTCGCTCTCCGCGGAGCGTTCGGCCGCACACCCGGCAAGCGCGAGCAACACAAGCAGACTGATCGCTGACTTCATCACGATTCTCCCTTGCTCAAAAGAGACACACAAAGAGGTTCAACGTCCCGAATCAACCACGCCTCGACGGACAGCGGTGGCTCCCGACCGGGCGGCTCTCGCCCCACCACCTCAAGAAACGCCCGGTCCACACGATCCTTCGTGGTCAGTTCACCTTCCTGATCGCCGGCGGCTGCCACGACCGGTCAAGGATCGGCTGCTTGCCCCAGTATGCACGGATGTAGAGCGAGAACGCCCCCTCGGGCGCGGGGAGCCAGTTGCTCTCCTTGTCCTTCCCCGGCGACGTGCCCCCGGCGTACAGCGTCAGCGATCCGTCGTCGTTGTACTTCAGCGTCTTGTTCTTCGTCCCCAGCGAGTACCGCTTGAGGTCGTTGGCGTGGAACAGGTGCTTGTCGTTGTACAGCGTCAGCGACCAGAACCCTTCCACCGGCGGCGTCTGGCCCTTCGGGAACGTGACGGTGTACCCGTTCTTCCCCTCCAGCACCTTCCCGTCACCGTCGAAGTCGGTGTAGAAGTACTGCGTCTCCGTCGGCTTGTTGTCGAACATGTTCGACTTGGAGGTACCGGCCCGGTTGAAGTAGTCCACGCCCCACTGCGCGTTGTTGGTCGAGCGGTTCCACCCGTTGCCCGCCGGAGTGCCGTTGTGCTTCCACTGGTGGAACTTGGCGATCACCTCCTTCTCGGTCTCCACGGCCGTTTCAACCAGCACCCTCTTGATCGCAGGGTCCGCCTTCGCGGCGTTCATCAGTTGGCGGAACTGCGCATAGAGCGTCTCCTCGCCCGGCAGCGGCGGCACCGTCGCGAGCACCTCGGAGAACTGGTCGAAGAACTTCTCGGGGACCACCCACTTCGTCTCGCCCGCGCTGGCGTCAGACTTGGGCCCCTCGATGTTCGGCGTGGTCTTCCAGTCGATCGTCTTCATCTTCCCATCAAACTTGCTCAGGGGATAGAACACGACCTGGTTGATGACCTTCTGGATCGCCTCGCGGTCCTCCTTTGTGTCGTCCATGAAGATCCGCGGGATGCCGTTGGCCAGCGGCGTGCGAGCCCGGATCACCGCCTCAACCCCGGCGGGCTTCTCACCCTTCCAGTTCGGGCCGACGAGCAGGTAGAAGCCCGGCTTGGTCTTGTACGCCTTGCCCAACTCCGCGAACTGGTCCGTGCGCGCGTCGTAGAGCGCGTAGACCCAGAACCGGTCGCCAAAGTCCGGCACCTGCGCGATCACCGGCTCCTCATCGAGCGAAAAGAACCCCAGCCCATACACCACATCCTGATTCGGGCACGTGACGAACGTCTCGGTCGGCTCGATGTAGTCGTGCAGCATCCCCACCTGCCCGCGCGGCGCGGCCGGCAAAACGCCGTTCAACAGCCCCGGGTGAGGAGCCTGCGTGATCTTCGCGTTCCGGTTGAGCATGTTCACCATCGGCCACCCCCAGATGTACGCCTGCTGCGCCACGACCCTGGCGTACCCGGGGCTCATCGCGATGCCGTCGGCGGGCGCAACAACATCGGCGAACGTGCCCGGAGCGGGGACCTGCTGGGCGTAGGCTGCCGACGTTACCGAACCGGCACAGGCGACCAGTACAGCGAGAAGTGATCGGCTCATCGGAAACTCCTTGTGTGCACGCGGGCACGCTCTGATTCTCAATCACCCGCGCCGCCTTCCGGCAGCGCAGGCGTCTCTTCGATCCGCAGGCTTTACCGCGTCACGGCGCCTTGATCTGCACGCTCACCGGGAACTTCTTGAGCACCTCCGCGTAGCGCTCCGTCTCACCAAGGACGCCGACAAAGGAGGGGATGTGCCGCAGCGCGATCGAATCGTCCTCCTGCGGGTTGGTGTAGAGGTTGTAGCCTTGGAATGCCTTGACGGTTGCGCCGGTGTTGCCGCCGGGCTGACCGCGATGGTTCAGCAGATCGGGGACGCGGGCCCACACAAACAGCTTGAACTCGTCCACGCGGACGGCCGAGAGCTTCTCATCGAGGAAGTAGAGGATCGCACGCCGGTTCGAGAGGCCGTGGTCGTCGAGCAGGAACGAAGCCTGATCGATGCCGTCGATGTAGCGGTCCTTCGGGACGAGCTTGCCCGCCTCGGCGCCGGGCTTGCCCGCCAGCGAGAGTGCGGTGGGGAAGATGTCAGCGAAGTCAAAGAGCCCCTCGCTCTTGCGTCCCCCGGGACCTCCCGAAGCGATCATCCCCTTCCAGTACGCGAAGGTCGGCACGCGCACACCCCCCTCCCACGTCGAGCCCTTGCCCGACCGGAACGGCGTGCGCCCATACGGCGCAACCTCCTGCTCCGGCCCGTTATCGCTGGAGAAGATGACGAGCGTGTTCTCTGCCTCGCCCGACTCCTCCAGCGCCTTCATCAGCCGCCCGAAGGTGTCGTCGATCTCCACGATCACATCGCTGTAGTTGGTCCGCGCCGGCGACCTGCCCGCGAACTTGTCGTTCGGATAGTTATCAAAGTGCGCCGCCCGTGTGTTGTAGTAGAGGAAGAACGGTTTCGTGCTCCCCTTCTGCTTGCGGAGGAACTCCTCGCCGTACGCGCACCAGTCCTGATCCAGCTCCTTGCACACATCCACGGTGATCTCGCGGATGTTCTCGACCTGCCCGCCTTTCTTGGCCCGAACCTCCGACTTATTGAACGGGACCTTCTTCATCCATTCCATGCGTGCCGGGGAGAGCGCGATCTCCGGGTTCATGCTCTCGTCGCGCCACTCGGTGTACATGTCCGACACCGACAGGAACCCGCGGAAGTCGTCGAACCCGACGTTCTGCGGCTGGCTCCCCTCGTTCTCGCCGCAGTGCCACTTGCCGATGCACTGCGTGGTGTACCCTTGATCGCTCAGCAGCTTGGCGATCGTCACCTGCCCCGACAGCCCGCCGGGCTGCCCGTACATGGGCGGCGAGAGGATGCCGTGGTGCACCGGGTACTGACCCGTCAGAATCGTCGAACGCGACGGCGAGCACGTCGGCTGCGAGTACGCCGACGTCAGGATCAGCCCGCTCGCAGCGTACTTATCCAGATTCGGCGTCGGGTTGCCAACGGAAGTCCCGCCGCCGTTGAACCCATAGTCCATCCACCCGGTGTCGTCGGTGAGGAAGACGAGGATGTTGGGCTTCTTCCCCGTCTTCTTCTCAAGATCGGCGAGCTTCTGCCGCACCCGCGCATCCTGCTCGGGGTGCGGCATCACCGGCTCCATGTTCTCGGCGATCTTCGTCGACTGCACGTGCAGGTACTGGCCGGGGTGGTCGTAGCCGCGCTTGCCCTCAGCCTTCACGGGATCGGTGGGGAGGGCGGCCGCCACAGCGGGGGAACTCGGCTGCGCCAAGCACTGCGCAGCCCCAGCCACCGTAAACAAGAGTGCGATTGAAATGATCCGCGTCATCGTACATTTCTCCTTTCGATTCACTTCACCTCTTCAACATCCGGCAGCTTCCAGCTCTTCTCAAACAGCGCCTTCTTCGGCCCGTACAACCGGAACAGCAGCTCAAACCCCCGCCCCGCATCCGTCGGCACCCAGTTCGACTCCTTCCCCGCCGGAGCCCTGGGCCCGAAGTACACGTCCGTCGAGCCATCGGCATTCTTCTGCACAGAGGCGTCGTTCGACGCCAGGCTCGGCCGCGGCACGCCCACGATCAGCGCGTGCGTCTCCCGGTCGTACGCCGTCACCGACCAGTACTGCTCCACCGGCGCATCCGCCGGCACCCGCAGCCGGTACGTCTTGCCGCCGTCGAGCGCCGCCCCCGACCGATCGCAGGTGTTCAGCAGGTAAAACTGCCCGGCCCCAAGGTGCTTCGCGCTGAAATACGCGATCGAGTACATCACCGCCCGCTCGTCCAGCACGTAGCTGCTCGGATCGGCGAAGTTGCTCGGCACGCCCTCGAGCGCCTCCTTCGAGAACGGCATCGCCCAGTGCGTGCCCGCGAAGAACGGCTCCGCGTACCCCGCCTCATACTTCATGTTGAGGTACGCGCGGGCCTCCACGGCGGCCGCGCCCAGCGCCGCTCGCCGATCCGCGTCGGGTGCAAACGGCTTCCCCTTCTCGATGCCGACAGTCCTGAGCGAATCGATCACCGCCTTGTCCCGCGTGATCCACGGCTCGGCCTGCACGAACCGGTTCAGCGAATCAAAGAACGACGCGTCGTACGGGATCGTCGCGTCGTACGGCTTGTCGAACACGTCCACAAACACCGTCGAACCCGCGTCACCACCCAGCGGATAAAGCCGCATCTTCTTCCCGTGCGCCACCGCCGCAGCGATGTCCGCATCGCTCCGGCTCTTGAAGTTCGACCGCAAAATCGCAAACCCGCGGTACGTGTCCGACCGCAGCACGAAGTACCCGTCGGGCGTCGCGCCCGTATATCCCGGCGGCGTGATGAGGTACTTGCCCCCCTTCCCCTTGTCCATGCCCGCCACACCCGCGTCCTCAAGCGCGACCTGCCAGCCGTTATCCACGCTCCCCACGATCACGCACCCGCCGTCACTCGCTGGAACCTCCAGCACCACCGGGCCCGCGGTTGTGTCGTAGAACGGCTGAAAGTAGATCGTGTCCGGATTCGGCGTGAGGTTCTGCGTCTTCCAGTTCAGCGGCCGCGACCAATAGACGACTTGATTCGGCCGCGCACCGTTCGCGGCCGCTGCCGCCAACATCCGCTCGTAGTTCACCGCCGGCATCCCCCAGATGACGGCCTCGATCGCTCGACGGTGGACGGACGCGTCTCTAATGCTCGCGGTGTTCTGGGTGGAAGGCTCGGCGCGGTGGGTGTCGCTGCAGGCGGTCAGCAGCGACATCGACGCGATGATGACAACGAGGGGCGTGCGCATGGGAGACTCCAAGTGCTGGAGAGTTAGAACGAAAACTGGAAGTTGATGCCTGCGAAGATCTGCCACTGCGGCGCCAGGCCGTCGTGGAGCACGGTGAATTGCGGCTCGAGGGTCATGTTGATGGTCAGGTTCCCCTCCTGATGCACGATGCCGCCGCCGAAGCCGACGGGGATGTAGTACGTGCCCTTCTCGAGGTCGAAGTTCCAGATGGCCGTGGAGCGGAGGTAGAAGCCGTGCGGGAGGTTGTAGATCAGCAGGGGCTGGAAGGTGAGCAGCGTCACGTTGTCGCGCCCGACGTCGCCTCCCTGCGCCCGATGGATTGCTGGAAGGTGACGAGGCCGCCGAGGATGCCCCACTTCTGCGGGGACACCACGATGCCCGATGCGCCGAGCTGCCACTTCCCTGCGCCCAGCGATTCCTTGCTCGCGGTCGGGGCGACGAGCATCGGCCCGATGCCGAACTCAAGGCCGTGTGATTCGTCTTTGAACATGAACCAGTCGATCAGGACCAAGTCACCCAGGCCGCTGTCGCTGCCGTCAGGGAAGGTCGGGGCGTTGGCGATGGGAAGCGTGAAGCGGAAGAGCTGGGGTGCGCCGCCGATCTTGTGTGGAAGCAGGCCGCGGAGGAGGAACTGGTTGGCGTCGCGGTCCGCGAGGCCGTAGTAGGACGGAACGTAGTAGTCGTGGAGGTTGAAGGTGACCTTGGGGGTGAGCGGGTTGTTTGCGTCGTTCTGGGCGTTGCCGGAGTCGGCGGCTGTCTGAGCCGCGGGGGGCGGATCGGCGAGGAGGCCGAGCGCGAGCGGGGCGAAGCCGTCGGAGACGAGCGGCGTCGGTGCTGCGGAATTGGTCGCCTGGGGTGAACTGTCTACCTGGCCGGCCACGGCGTGCGCAAAGACGATTGCGCACCCGAGCGCCATGAGCACAAGACGATCCTGAACGCTGCAAGTAAGTCGTCCGGTCATGTGGAGATCCTCAGGTTTTCGCAAAAGGCCTATCGCTACGAGGCCGTAGCGGCAGGCCCTCGATTCGATTGTCGAAAAAACTCCGCTTACTTGGTCGAGAGCGACGAATCGATCCTGCTGGTCAGGACCGCGCAGTAATTCTTCAGATCGATCGAATGGAGCTTCGCGGCGTTTACTTTCTTCTCTACCGCGGCGGAGTTCGCCTGCTTCAGGTCGGCGTCGAGCGCCTTCTCGATGTCGGACAGGTCGGCGAGCAGCGCGTTGTACGAGTCGCGGCCGCCGTCCAGGTAGCTCAGAGCGGTCTCGTAGTTGTTGAAACGGCCTTCCATCACCGGCGTCATCTGTACCTTCTTGGACGGGTCGGCGGCGACGGACTCGGCGGCCCACTCCTTGAAGTACTCAGCAGAGTGAGCGCGGGCCTGCTTGGAGTGGTCGGCGACGTAGCGGCCGTTCTCTTTGAAGGCGCTGAACTTGGTCTTGAAGTCGCGGTACCGCGCGAGGCGGTTGGTGTCGTCGCCCGAGGTCGCCTGATACAGCGCGTTCATCGTCGAATCGATCTGCGCCGGAGCGGTGTTCAGCGTCTTCCGGAGCGAAGCGGCGGACTCGCGTACGTCCATTCGCTGCTGATCGGACGAAGCGCACCCGGTGAGCGAGACCGCGGATACAGCCGCCGCGGCGAGAGCCAGTGTCCAGATGGTGTTGTTGGTACGCATGATGAGCCTCCTGATCGGTGCGGCGATGACCGGGTGGTCTTGCCAGAGAAAGCAAGGACTGGCACGAACGTCGTGCCATCGGACTTCAAGCGTCCGCGCCGCCCTTCGACGGCGCGGACGCGTCGATTACTTTTTCTCATCAGGCTTCTGGCCGTCCTTGAGCATGGGGAAAGTCTTCTCAAGGGCCTGCTTCGCCTTGATGCCCTTCTTCACCTCCTCCATGATGGTGGCGGGGTTGAAGCTCGGCGGGTAAGAGCGCGGCGGGAAGTCTTTGAAGGTCATGGCGAACTTGGAGACGTCGTCGATCACGCCGTACATGATCGGGACGTTGTTCATCTGCCAGTCCCAGAAGGTGTTGCTGGTGATGTCGGCCCGCTCGAAGGGGTCCTGGAAGAGGTTGAAGATCTTCTGCATCCGCAGGGTGGTGAAGGGCTCGGCCCAGACGCCCATCGTGCCTTCCTTGCGCTGCTCGGAGAAGACGCACTTGAGGTCGTCCTTGCGGTAGCCGACCAGCAGGCCGTCGTCGTCTGAGTAGAAGAAGTAGTTGCGGGCGCTCTTGACGCCGTTGTTCTTGTTGGCGCCGCCGTCGAAGGTCGTCAGGAACTTCGACTGATCGAAACCATCCAGGTGCACTTTGTACGAGTGCCCGTGCTTGTCGTCGTACCCACCGAGGCACTTGCCGACGATGTCAGACTCACCGGCGATGGCGCACAGCGTGGGGATCCAGTCGTTGTGGCTCATGAGCTCGTTGGTGATGCTGCCGGCCTTGATGTGCCCGGGCCAGCGCACCAGACACGGAACGCGGAAGGCGCCCTCCCAGTTGGTGTTCTTTTCGCTGCGGAAGTGGGTCATCGCGCCGTCGGGCCACGTGTTCATGTGCGGCCCGTTGTCACTGGAGTAGACGACGATCGTGTCGTTGGCGATCCCCATGTCGTCCAGGGCCTTGAGGATCTTGCCGATCGTCTCGTCGTGCTCGATCATGCCGTCGGCGTATTCACTGTCGCCGTGGGTGTACTTGCCGCGGTGCTCGGCGCGGACGTGGGTCCGCAGGTGCATGCGCGTGGAGTTGAACCAGCAGAAGAACGGCTTGCCCGCCTTGTGCTGACGCTGCATGTACTCGATGGCGCGGTCGGAGGTCTCGTCGTCGATCGTCTCCATCCGCTTCTTGGTCAGCGCGCCGGTGTCCTTGATCGTCTGCTTGCCGACCTTGCCGAAGCGCGGGTCCTCGGTCGCGTCGTCCGTGTCGCTCGCTTTGCAGTCGAGCACACCGCGCGGACCGAACTTCTTGAGGTACGCAGGGTCCTTGGGGTAGTTGGGAAGCTCCGGCTCCTCCTCAGCGTTGAGGTGGTAGAGGTTGCCGAAGAACTCATCAAAGCCGTTGACCGTGGGGAGCGATTCGTTGCGGTCGCCCACATGATTCTTGCCGAACTGGCCGGTGGCGTAGCCGAGGCTGCGGAGGAGGCCGCCGATCGACGGGTCGAGCTGGCTCATGCCCATCGGTGCGCCGGGGAAACCGACCTTGGTCAGGCCGGTGCGGATGCCGTGCTGGCCGGTGAGGAAGGCCGCGCGGCCGGCGGTGCAACTCTGCTCGCCGTAATAATGAAGGAACTTCAGCCCCTCCTTGGCGAGGCGGTCGATGTTGGGGGTGTCGTACCCCATCAGCCCGTCGCTGTAGCAACTGAGGTTGGTGATGCCGATGTCATCGCCGAAGATGACGAGGATGTTCGGCTTGGTGGGTGACGCGGCGGGCGTCGTCGCACTGCCTGGATTCCCTCCTCCTCCCGGCTGCTGAGCGAACGTGGCGGCGGGAGCGAGCGAGAGCCCGACTGTCGCGACAAGTGCGGAACTCAACCAACGCATGCGAGTGTTCACTTGGAACCTCCTTTCGGTGCGGCCTCCGTGCCGGTATTGGATGGACCGCGCGCGGGCTCCGCCGCGCGGGGTTTGGCCTTCTCCCACATCTCCGAGGTCATCACGCACCGGAAACCGATGTGACCGGTGCCGGTGTCGGGGGGCGTGCCGCGGCGAGCGGTCGGGCGATAGCTCTCGCAATAGCTGGCGGAGCAGAGGAACGAGCCGCCCTTGGTGACACGTTCGAAGGCCTGCGGATTGTGAGCGGAAAAGGTCTTTGCGGGTCCGGATGGATCGCAGGTGAGGCCGGGCGTCTTGCTCGTAGGGCTCTTGGCCTGCTCGGTTGCTTCGACGTGCGCGTTGTCGGCGTAGAAGTCGGCGCACCAGTTCCAGACGTTGCCGGCCATGTCGTAGAGCCCGTACCCGTTGGCGGGGAACGCCTTCACGGGAGATGGACCTGCGTAGCCGTCTTCGGCGGTGTCTTTGACGGGGAACTCGCCGGTGTAGGTATTGGCCATGAACGTCGCGCCCTTGCCGGGCACCGCGGGCTTGAACTCGTCGCCCCACCAGAAGCGTGTGTTCTTCTCTGCGCCTCCGCGAGCTGCGTGCTCCCATTCTGCTTCGGTGGGGAGGCGTTTGCCGGCCCACTTGGCGTACGCGGCCGCATCGTCCCACGAGACTTGCAGGACGGGGTAGTCGTCTTTGCCTTGGATGGAACTGCTTGGACCTTGAGGATGACGCCAGTCGGCGCCGTGCGTCCAGGTCCACCAGTTGGCCATGTTGCGGGTGTCGACGCGCTGGCCGGGCGGGGTGAAGACGAGTGAGCCGGGTTTGAGATCCTCGTCGCTCGGCTTGGGCGTGCCGGGTGGGACCTGCTTCTTCAGTTCTTCCCAGTCAACGGGCTTCTCCGCTGTCGTGATGTAACCGGTCGCTTTGATGAACGCCGCGAACTGTGCGTTGGTGACGTCGGTCTCGTCCATCCAGATGCCTGAGACGCGCACGCGGTGAGCGGGGCGTTCGTTGAGCTGCGACTGCGCATCGTCGGTGCCCATGGTGAATTCGCCGGCGGGGATCCAGCGCATGCCCGGGGGCGAAGGTGGCGATGATTCAGCCGGCGTCTGCGGAGCCTGCGCGTGCAACGCACTGCCCGCTGTTCCCGCGGCGACCGCGATCGCGCATCCACACAAAAAGGTGCTCGTCACGGATTGGCTCCTTCGGCCCGGCACTGCACAGCCGGGCAGTTGAGTCTACCGACGAGTCACCTGAAATGGTGGAGGCGCGATTGGATTACGTAATGAGCCCGCGCAAAAGAAGCGCGGCTCATTGCGATTACATAGATTTCATCTATATATTCGCCTTACTCCACTCTTTAGCCGCCCGCGCTGCCTTCGCCGCCGGGGAGCGTCATGCTCCACGGGTTGAGGTAGGCATCGAGCGCGTCGGCTGTAAGCGGTTTGCCGGTAGAGCGGTCGGGCTGACCGACCACTGTTTCAAGCGCGAGCTGGCGCACCGTCTTGCCCTGCTTGAACGCATCCTTGGCGAGCGTGGCCGACGCGTCGTAGCCGATGACCGGCACGAGGCTGGTGCACATCGCAAGCGAACCTTCGATGAGCTCCTTGCAGCGCTTCTCGTCGGGCTTGAGGCCTTCGAGCAGGTTCGTCGTGAACATATCGCAGCCGCGGGCGAGCAACTGGATGCTCTCGAGCAAGCACTCGGCGATGAGGGGCATGGCCACGTTGAGGTCGAGCGTGCTGTTGAGGCCGCCGAGGTTGCCGTAGGTGACCGAGGCGTCGTTACCGATCACCTTGCCGCAGACCATGATGAGGCTCTCGCAGATGACCGGGTTGACCTTACCGGGCATGATCGACGAGCCGGGCTGGACGGCGGGGATGATCAGTTCACCGATGCCGCAGCGCGGGCCCATACCCATGAGGCGGATGTCGGCGGCGATCTTGGTGAGGCTTGTCGCGATCGTCTTGAGCAGGCCGCTGGCTTCGACACAGGCGTCCTTAGCGTGCTGGGCCTCGAAGTGGTTCTCGCATGGGCGGAACTCCAGGCCGGTGCTCTCGGCGAGTTCCTCGCACACCATCGCGTCGAACTCTTCATGCGCGTTGATGCCGGTGCCGACGGCGGTGCCGCCGATCGGCAGCTCCAGCAGTGCGTAGAGAGCCTGCATGGCGCGCGTCTCGGCGTGGGCAACCTGCGAAGCGAACCCGCTGAACTCCTGGCCCAGGCGGATAGGCGTGGCGTCCTGCAGGTGCGTGCGGCCGATCTTCACGACCTTGTCCCACTGCTCGGCCTGGCTCTCGAGCCGCTTGAACATGCGGCCGAGCGCTGGGAGGAGCTCATCGGCGATCGCCAGTGCCGCGGCGACGTGGATCGACGTCGGGAACGTGTCGTTGCTCGACTGCCCCATGTTGACGTGGTCGTTGGGGTGGACACCGCCGGCTTTGAGGTAGTCGGCGTTCTTGGAGGAGCCGATCGGCGCACCACGCGAGAGGCAGATGAGGTTGGCGATCACCTCGTTGGCGTTCATGTTGGTGCTGGTGCCCGATCCGGTCTGGAAGACGTCGATGGGGAAGTGCTTCGCCCACCCCCCCGCGCCGAAATCCTCCATGCCGCCGGCGATGACGCCGCATGCGTGACGGATCGCGTCAGCGCGGCCTTTGTCGAGCCGCTTGAGCTTCTGGTTGACGGTGGCGCAGGCGCCCTTGATCTCGGCGTAGGCCGCGATGATGCCGAAGGGGACCGGGCGGCCCGAGACGGGGAAGTTGAGCACGGCGCGCTGCGTAGACGCACCGTAGAGGGCGTCGGCGGGAACGGGCATCTCGCCCATCGTGTCCTTCTCGATGCGGGCGCCCTTGGGGGCTTTGGCGACTCCGTTGGTCGAGGGCTGCTGCTGGCGAGGGGAGCGGGCTGAGGCTCCACGCTTGGCGGTCTTTGGCATGCGCCAGCGTAGGAAATGCAAACGTGAAAGTGAATGTGAAGAAGACGAGCTCGTGCCACGGCACTGGGCGTTCTTTTCACGTTCACATTCACGTTCACGTTTCCTAGCCTCCCCCGTGCCTCCCCCACTCTTCCTTCTGCTGGGCGTCATCGTCGGCCTGATCGGCACGCTGATTGGCGTCGGCGGCGGATTCATCATGGTGCCCATCCTGTGGGCGCTGTATCCGAACGCGACGCCCGATCAGGTCACAGCGATCTCGTTCTTTACGATCTTCGCCAACAGCGTCAGCGGCACGATCTCATATGCGAAGATGAAGCGGATCGACTACCGATCCGGCTCGGTCTTTGCGGCCGCGACGATTCCCGGGAGTGTTCTGGGAGCGTGGCTGACGACGCGCATCTCGGCGACGCTCTTTGAGGGGCTGCTGGCGGGCATGCTGGCGCTGGGGGCCGCGCTGCTGCTGGTGATCGGCGGCAAAGAAGGGCTGAAGAAGCGCGAGGAAAAACTGGCAGCGGAAGGGCACCTTGCTCAGCGGGTCTCAAATAAGGGGTTGCTCATCGGCGCGGCGATCAGCGTTGCGGTCGGCCTCGTCGCGGCGATGGTCGGCATCGGCGGCGGCGTGATTCACGTGCCCGCGCTGGTGTTCATCCTGTCGTTCCCGGTGCATCGGGCGACGGCGACGAGTCACTACGTACTGGCGATCTCGTCGGGAGTCGTGACAGCGGAGCACATTTGGCAGCACTCGCTGGACGGCTACTGGGCGGTGGCGATCTACCTGGCGATCGGTGCGGTCGTTGGAGCGCAGATCGGTGCGCGGCTCAGCACGAAGGCGACGCCGTCGTTCATCGTGCGCGGGCTTGCGGTGATTCTGTTGCTGGTCGCGGTGCGGCTGGGGTGGCGGGCGATCCAGCGATAGCGAGCTCTACGCAACGCTGCGAAGGCCTCGCGGAGCCTCCGCCCTCTCCCTCGCTGACGCTTCGGGCTCTGACTATTTCGCCAGGTGCGACTTCACGCGGTTGAGCAAGTCGACCTTGTTCACCGGCTTGGTGACGAAGTCGCCGATTCCCAGGTCGCGGGCGCGTTCCACGTCGCTCTCTTCGCCGAGCGCCGTGACCATGATGATCGGGATCTCTTTCAGAGCTGCGTCCGCCTTGAGCTTCTGCGCGAGCTGGAAGCCGCTCATCCGGGGCATCATCACGTCGAGCAGGATCAAGTCGGGCTTCTGCGCCTGGATCTGGCGGAGAGCGTCGAGTCCGTCGGCCGCAGTCGTGATGTTGACGTTCAGCTCTTCGAGGTAGGCCTCGAGCAGCTCGAGGTTCTGCTCGTGGTCGTCAACCAGCAGCACCTTGGGTGCGTTCGCTTTGAGCTGAGCTTGCGGGATCACCATACGGAAAGCGTAGCCGCTGATGGACGCAGATTGACGCGGATCAAGGCAGGAAAGCGTCCACGGATAAACGCAGATTGGCACGGATTCGAGCAGCGAGCTCGGTCTTGTTGCCGAACCGTCTGTCTTGATCCGTGTCTATCCGTGAAACCGTGGCTTGCCATTTCTGATCTGCGCCCATCTGCGCAAATCAACGGCTTTCTTAATCTTTCGCCATTGCCCGATCAGCTTCTTCTTTGCGGCGGCGTTTCAGCTCGGCGTCGATGAAGGGCTGGATGTGTCCCGCCAGCACCTTGTCCACGTCGCGGTCTTCGTAGTCGGTGCGATGGTCCTTCACGCGCGAGTCGTAGATGACGTACGACCGGATCTGAGCGCCCCAGCCGCTCTCCATCGCGCCACCCTTGGCGGCGTTGATCTCTTTCTCGCGCTTCTCTTCCGCCATCTGCTCCAGCTTGGCCATGATCAGCCGGAGGCACTGCGCACGGTTCTGCGGCTGGTCGCGGAAGGTGTTGGCGACAACCATGATGCCCGTCGGCTTGTGCACCATGCGGATCGCGGTGGCGACCTTGTTGACGTTCTGACCGCCGGGACCCGACGCACGGACGAACGGCGTGACTTCGAGGTCGCGGTCGGGGATCTCGACCTTCACGTCGTCGAGCTCGGGCGTGACTTCAACGCTCGCAAACGACGTCTGACGCTTGCCCTGCGCGTTGAACGGGGAGACGCGCGCGAGGCGATGCGTGCCGCGCTCACACTTGAGGAAGCCGAAGGCGTACGGCCCCTTTACGTGCAGCGTCACGCTGTCGATGCCGACCTCCGAGCCGAAGCCGCGTTCGACCTCCTCGATGCCGAACCCGGCCCGCTCGAGGTAGTTGAGGTACATGCGGAAGAGCATCTCTGCCCAGTCGTTGGCTTCGGTGCCGCCGTCGCCGGCGGAGATCGTGAGGAAGGCGTTGCGGAAGTCGTGCTTGCCGCTCATGAGCGAGCGGAGTTCCAGCGCATCGATCTTCTCGCTCAGGCCGCCGAGGAGCGTGTCGGCCTCGGAGAGGAAGTCTTTGTCAGGCTGACCGGGGGGACCGGCTTCCTTGGCCATCTCGAAGGCGGTCTTGGCCTCGTCGAGCTTGGCGACAAACTCGTCGACCGGGTCGATCTGACCGGCGACCAGCTTGAGGTCCATCACCACGCGGTTGGCCACCGCTTGGTTCGTCCAGAAATCCGCTTGTTCCATGCGGGCCTTGAGCTCGGCCCTCAGCTTCGCTTTAGCTGGGTAGTTAAAGCGAGTCGCGGATCGTCAAAATCCGCGCCTCAAGATCGGCGATGACAGGAGCGTGTGCGTCAAAGTACATAAACGAGCGTAGGAAAGCGAAAAACGAAAAGCGAAAAACGGAAATGAAGGGAAGGACCTCCATATTTTCGCTTTCCGCTTTTCGTTTTTCGCTTTGTATCCTCCCTCCCATGACCCCCAAGCTCGTCACCGAATTCATCGGCAGCTTCTTCTGGGTGCTCATCGCGGCGCTCGCGGCTGTGTATGCGGGCCCCTTGGCGCCGGTGGCTGTCGGGGTGGGCGTGATGGCGCTCGCCTACATGGGGTCGCACGTCTCGGGCGGGCACTACAACCCCGCCGTGACCCTCGCCGCCTTTCTGAGGGGCAAGCTCCAGCCGGCCGCGGCGATCGCGTACGTAGTGGTTCAGCTTGCCGGCGCGGCAGCCGGTGCGGTCACGGCGCGAGGCATCACCGGGCAACTGCTCTTGTTCGCCCCAGGTGACCATGTGACCAGCACCGCGGCACTCACTGTCGAGGCGTTGTTCACCTTCGTCCTCGCCCTGGTGGTACTCAACGCGACAACGGCGAGGCAGACGCAAGGCAACTCGTACTTCGGCGCCGCGGTCGGGGGCACGGTGCTTGTCGCCATTCTCGCAGGCGGCAAAGTCTCCGGCGGCGCGTTCAACCCTGCGGTAGCGCTTGGCCCCGCCTTGGCCGGCACCCTCACCGGAGCCGCAGTTTCCAGCCTGTGGTGGATCTATCTGGCAGGGCCGTGCATCGGCGCCGCGGCCGCTGCCTTGGTGTTCCGGGTCCAGAAGCAAGAGTGATTGCTCTCGGGCCATCCAAGCAAAACTGGCTTTCTCAGAAACGGCAACCCCGTAAGCTCCCGTTCGCGATGGCTGCAGTGAAATCAGCGCGGCTATTTAGTCCCGCCGCGTTCGCTATTCTGTGGCCATGTCCGCCGGCCTCCTCGACGACTTTCATCACGAGTATGAGGCTGAGCGGCGTGCGTGGCTGCGCCGGCGGTTCCTGATCTACACGGCGATTTTCGGCGGCCGCGCACTGATTTCGGTTCCCCTGGTGCTGCTGACGCTCGGGCCAAGCATGACCGGCGTCGCCATCTTCGCCGCAGTTGCGCTCGCTGTTGAAGCGGCGATCTTCATCGTCCCGTTCGTGCGAACGCTCCGTGGAGCGGTCCACCCCAGCCGCGACGCCCTCGTCCGCACCGCGTCGCGGGTGATCACCGCGAACCTTCTCCTGCAGTTCGCGGTTTCGTTCCCCATCGCCGCCGCGCTTACTGCATACCTCAAAACCGCCCACGCGATCGACCAACAGGCTCAAGTCGGCCCGATGGTGCCGCTGCTGCTCACGACGTTCTTCATTCACTTCACCGCGGCGGTCATGCTTCCGCTCACTCCGCGCGAGACCATCCGCCCATTGCTGCCGTTCCTGGCGTCGTATGCCGCGGTCACCATCGCCGCGCCGTTCATTTTCAAGAAGGACAGCCCATCCGACATGGTGCTCGTGCTCCCGGTGATCGCCGCGATCGGCCTTCCGGGTCTCTTCGTCGCGTGGCTGCGCAACACGGCCTTCGCCCGCTCGTTCACCAACCGGGCCGTGCGTGCCCGCTACGCCGAGCTCTCCAGCGAGCTCAACACCGCCAGACGGATCCACGATCGCCTCTTTCCTGCGCCGATCCGCGACGGTCTGCTTCGCGTCGAGTTTGCGTATGAGCCGATGCGTCAGATCGGCGGCGACATTCTCTACGCGCGCAAGCTGCGCCCCGCCGACTCAGCGTCGCCGATCGACCTGGTTGTCATCGACGTCACCGGCCACGGCATCGCGGCGGCGCTCGCGGTGAACCGTCTGCACGCGGAACTCAACCGGCTCTACGGCATGCACAGTGAGAGCCCTCCGACGCCCGGACGCATCATCGACGACCTGAACGAGTACGTCTCGCTCACGATGGCCGACGAAGGGTTCTTCGCAACGGCGATCTGCGTGCGGGTCGATCCGGTCGCCGGCACGATCGTGTTCGCCAATGCCGGACATCCTCCGGCCTTTCTTCTTCGCGCAGAGGGAACAGTCGAGCGCCTCGACTCCACCACATTCATGCTCGGCGCCGGCGCGGCGCTCGGCGAAGACTTCGTGAGCGTGGAAGCCTCTTCGCGATTCGGGCAGGGCGACAGGCTTGTGGTGTACACCGACGGCGCCACCGAGGCCCGTTCCGTGAACGGAACGATGCTCGGCATCGACGAGCTGGAGATCGCAACCAAGCGGGCTCAAACGCCTGAGGAGATCGTCAGCCAGGTCCGCGCATTCCGCGGCGGGCCGCCTCAGGACGACACGCTGGTGGTCGCCGTCCAACTGCCGCCGGCGTGATTCGCCGGAGTATGCGGCCCTTATCATGGGCCGCAATGACCACCGCCCCTACCAAGCCCGCCTCGGCACCCCGCGTTCTCCACGCCCCCACCGGCTCCACCATGACCTGCAAAACCTGGCAGGCCGAGGCCGCGCTGCGGATGCTCCACAACAACCTCGACCCAGCCGTCGCCGAGCGCCCCGAAGACCTCGTCGTTTATGGCGGGCGCGGCAAGGCCGCCCGCGACTGGCCGAGCTTCGACGCGATCTGCGCGACACTCAAACGCCTCGAGGCTGATGAAACGCTCCTTGTCCAGTCGGGTAAGCCCGTCGGCGTCCTGCGCACGCATCCCGATGCCCCGCGCGTCCTGCTCGCCAACAGCAACCTCGTCCCCGCGTGGGCCACGCAAGCGAAGTTCGACGAGCTCGAGAAGCGCGGCCTGATGATGTACGGCCAGATGACCGCCGGCTCGTGGATCTACATCGGCACGCAGGGCATCTTGCAAGGGACGTACGAGACGTTCGCCGAGTGCGGCCGCGGCCACTTCGGCGGCGATCTGAGCGGGCGTCTCTGCGTGACGGGGGGCTGCGGCGGCATGGGCAGGGCGCAGCCGCTGGCCATCACCCTCGCCAAGGGCACCTGCCTCATCGCCGACGTCGATCAGACCCGCCTGGACCGCCGCCACGCCGACAAGTACCTCGACGAGATCGTGGTTGGCATCGACAGCGCCATCGACCGCGCAGTGAAGTACGCCGCGGAGAAGAAGGCACTCTCCATCGGCGTCTGCTGCAACATCATCGAACTGCTCGAACGCCTCATCGCGCGGAACACCAAGGTCGACGTTCTCACCGACCAGACCTCCGCCCACGATCCGCTCATCGGCTACGTGCCGATGGGCATGTCCTTCGCGGAGGCCAAGCTCGAGCAGAAGCGCGATCCGCACGGCTACCAGCAGAAAACGCTCGCCAGCATGGCCCGCCACGTCCGCGCGATGCTCGAACTGCAGAAGCGCGGCGCCAACACGTTCGACTACGGCAACAACCTCCGCCAGCGTGCCAAGGACAATGGCGTCGAGAACGCCTTCGACTTCCCGGGCTTTGTGCCTGCGTTCATCCGTCCGCAGTTCTGCCTCGGCCGCGGCCCGTTCCGTTGGGTCGCGTTGAGCGGCGACCCGCGCGACATCTATCGCACCGATCACGAAATCTTGAAGCTGTTCCCGGTTGAAGGCGACACCACCGGCTACCGCGCTCGCCTCCATTCGTGGATCCTCGGCTGCCACAAGAATCCGCAGGCCCTGCTCGCCGGCGACTACGACAAGTGCGAGCCGCGCTTCGCCTTCCAAGGTCTCCCCGCTCGCATCTGCTGGCTTGGCTATGGCGAGCGCGACAAGGCCGGCCTGCTCTTCAACCGCATGGTCGCTGAGAAGAAGGTCTCCGCTCCAATCGTCATCGGCCGCGACCACCTCGACTGCGGCTCTGTCGCCAGCCCCAACCGCGAGACCGAAGCGATGAAGGACGGCACCGACGCGGTGAGCGACTGGGCCTTCCTCAACGCGATGGTCAACGTCGCCAGCGGCGCCTCATGGGTCAGCTTCCACCACGGCGGCGGCGTCGGTATCGGCTACAGCCAGCACGCCGGCCAGGTCATCGTCGCTGACGGCACCCCCGAAGCCGCCCGCCGCGTGGAACGCGTGTTAACCAACGACCCGGCGATGGGCGTCCTCCGCCACGCCGATGCAGGCTACGACCTCGCTCGCCAGTGCGCCGACGCGACCGGCGTTGACATTCCCATGTAAAGAGCCGGAACCTGCCCAGCGTTCCATCTTTCCTGCCTTTTCAAGGTTTCACCTGACAGCCGCCGATACTTCGCCTAGCGAGCGGCGGAGTCCTCTCCTGGCCTTGTCAACAGGCCCTCCGCGCCGCGAAGCCCCGATGGGGCAGGAGCACCCGCGTGCGGATCATCGCGATCGTCAACCAGAAGGGCGGCTGCGGCAAGACCACTACCGCCATCAACCTCGCCGGCGTCTTCGCGCGGCTCTCCAAACGCACCCTCCTGGTCGACCTCGACCCCCAGAGCCACTGCGCCGCCGGCCTCGCGATTCCTGAGCAACGGATCGACGTGCAGATCGGCGACGCCATGCTCGCCCGGCCCGAGCAGACCATCGACTGGACTCGCCTTCTCTGGCGCGTCGGCCGCTGCCTCGACCTCGCACCGTCAACCGTCCGCCTCGCGGCCCTCGAGTCTGCCCGCGGCGGCCTCGCCAACACCGAAGGCGCAGAGACCCGCCTGGCTGGCGTTCTGAGCCGCCTCGCCGATCAGTACGACATCTGCCTCGTCGACTGCCCGCCCAACATCGGCCTCCTGACGTACAACGCCCTCGCCGCTGCCAGCGAGGTCATCGTCCCCGTCGAGACCGCGTTCTTCGCACTCCAGGGCGCCGCCAAGCAGATCAACGCCATCAAGAGCCTCTCCAAGCGGCTCAATGTTCAGCCGACCTGGCGCGTGCTGCCGACCATGCATGACCCGGGTAGCACCCTCGCCAAGGACGTGCTCGACGAGCTCAACCGCCGCTTCGGCGACGCCGTCCTGCCCGTCACCATCCGCTTCGACCACCGCCTGAAGGAGGCTGTCTCCTTCGGCCAGCCGGTCGTCGACTACGCCGCCGATGCGGCGGGAGCTCAGGACTACCTCGCGCTCGGCCAGCACCTCATCGGCGAAACGGGGGGCAAGGGCAAGCGGTTCGATGCGCTCACCCGCACCCAGCCCGCCGCTCCGGCCGGCCCCAGCCCCGTGCAGGTGCGCGCCGCGGCTGAGTTCTTCTCCCGCTCAACGCCCATGGCGAGTGGTGCAGCCGCTCAACCGGAAATCCCCACCGTCACCTTCGACGCTACGCCGATCGCCCCCAGCGCTGCCGCCGTTGCCGCGGCATTGCAGGAGAACGTGACGACCACGATCGCCGAGCCCAAGGCCGCCTCGCTTTCAGCTGAGGACGTTCGCACCCGCCTGCTCGAGCTGACCTCGCGCGTCTCACGTCTGGCCGACAAGGCCCGGACCGAGTCGGGCACGGTCACCAACATCACCCCGCTTACGCTGATCCCCGAGACCGCTCCGCAGCGCAAGACGACCGATCCGGCAGCAACGGCCCTCCTGGGCGTCAAGCTCACGACGGCGGGCGTGCTCTTCGTGCAGCCTCTCTCAACCGGCAAGCAGATCTTCATCGCCGGCGACTTCAACGGCTGGTCGGCGACGTCGCTCCCGATGACCCGCAACGACCGCTTGGGTGTCTACGAGCGTCTCGTTCCCATCCCGCCCGGCCGCTGGCAGTACCGCCTGGTGATCGACGGGCACTGGACGCACGATTCGTGCAATCCCTCGACGCAGGGCAACCCCTTCGGCGGCCTCAACAGCATTCTCGACGTGCCCGCGACCTCCGGCACGCGTCTCTAATCTCGAGTACACCCCGGTGACAGAACACCGGGGCCTTTTTTCTCTCGACCGTCGGCGGAGCACGATGATCGCAGACGCATCCCTTTCAAACGCGTTCGACGACTTGGCTGATCTCTTTCTCGGCGGGCCGGTGCCGCCGAAAGGTGAACACCCCCAGCAAGGCGCGGAAGCAACCGCCACTTCGGTCGAGACGGCCCTCGCCTCTTCCGCTCCGCAGGTCCGCGCCGCCAAGCCGCTCGCGGTCGAAGGGCTCGTGCTCGGGCACCTGCCCATGATGGGCTCGCTCTGGGCAAATCAGTATGTCCGCATGGCCGCGGCGGCAGAGAACGGCCCGGTCGCCCTCGTGCGTCTGGACTTGGGTTCGGCCCGCGTCGAGCTCTTCAACCCGCCGCACCACGACACCCACGCCTCACGGCTCGATCCGCGGGCACGCACCGAACACGCGCTGGCAGAACGGCAGCTTTCCGACCTCGCATCGGCACTGCATCGAGCCGCCCGCGTCGCTTCCAGAATCATCGTCTTTTCGTCTTTGCCCGCTGACGAGCTTCTCCTGGCCCGCTGCGACGCTGTCCGTTCGATGGCTCTGCTGACCGGCGCGGACGATGCAAGCGCAGTCGGCGCGTACAAGGCGGTTAAGCGCCTCGGCACCTCCGAGTCAGCGAGTTCGCCCGCCCGCTCGCTCCTCTTCCGCATCGCGGTGATGGGCAGCGATGAGCAGAAGGCCACCGCCGCATTCCACCGGCTCGCCGACGCCGCCCGCTCATTCCTGGCTCTCCCGATCGAGTTCGCAGGGCACTGCCGCCAAATCGCCGGAGGCGTTCCGGGCACGCTCCTCTTCGAAGGGCCCAGCGCGATGACCACCCAGGCCGCGCTGGAAGCGCTCAGCGCCGTCGAGCCCTCGCCACCTGAAACACGCCCATCAAGCGGTGCACCGACGCCGCTCCCTCAAGTAGCGCCGCTCGCCATGCACACCAACGGCCACATTCTCTCTGTGCACCAACCGATTACTGGCGCCGCTTCACCCGTCGCAGCAGCGCCAGTAATCGAGCTTCCCAGGCAATCGCTCCCCACGATCGAGCCGATGGCCGCGACCCTCCCCGCTGGCATGGCGGCCTTGCCAGTCCGCTGCCCTTTCGATCGAGACCCCATCCTCGCAATCGACGCGGCCGGTCACCCCCAGATCATCGCCGCCGCTTCGGCGGGAGAGTCGTCCACCGCCACCCAGCGTCTGCTCGCCGTTGGCGCGTGGTTCTGGGCGAGCCGCGAGCTCCTTTCGATGGTTTGCCCGGCTCTGCGAACCGACACCAAGCCGGTCCTGCACCTGGTGACTGACCGTCCCACCGACGTCAACCGCCTCATCGACTCGGACCTCCGGCTGCACCTCCGCATCCCCCCGGCGGCTGTCACAGGCACGCTCCCCCTGAATTAACACCCCTTAGGGCCCGTCCGTAACCCGGTTTCGCGCCCTCAAAACCAGCGAATCTGGCAACCGCCCCGATCCGAACCCATACTCTTGGTAACGGAGGTGGCCATGGACATCGTCTTGTCTGTGATGATCGGGATCAGCCTTGCCGCGGCATGCGGCTTCCGGGTGTTCGTCCCGATGCTGGTGCTTTGTATCGCCGCCAAAGCGGGTGCGGTTCACCTCAATCCATCGCTCGCCTTCCTCGCCAGTACGCCCGCGCTGATCTGCTTCAGCGTCGCCACCGTCGTTGAGATCCTCGCGTACAAGATCCCCTGGGTCGACCACGCCCTCGACACCATCGCGTCGCCGGCCGCAGTCGTTGCCGGCACGCTCGTGGTCGCCAGCCAGTTCACCTTCACCGGTTCAAACGGCGACCTGCTCAAGTGGGGTCTTGCCGCGATCATCGGCGGCGGCGCGGCTGGTGCCGTCCAGGCCGCGACCGTTACGGGCCGCAGCGTGTCGACCGCCTTCACCGGCGGCCTCGCCAACCCCGTCTTCGCCACGATCGAGTCTGGTTCGGCGGTCGTCCTGAGCGTGATGGCGGTCGTCTTCCCGATCCTCGCGTTCCTCGCCATCTTGACCTTCGCGTACGTCGCCTTCCGCGTCATCCGCGGCTGGCGCAATCGGCGCCGTGAGCGAATGACACGCGAAGGCCTCGCGTTCTCTCGCGCAACTGCGCTCCCGCCGGCCGCTTGGCCGCCGCCGAAGTCGTCGCGACGCAATAAGCAGCTCCTGGCAATCGATGGGCGCCACAGACTCGGCTCGACGAGTTTGTGTCCCTTTGCCCGTCTACCGCCGGTGCCCCCAGACCAGCTCCCATACCACCACGTACGCGTTGCTGAACCCCTCCGACCGCAGAAACGTCGGCGTGAGCCCGTCCGAGCCCACAAACGGCCGCAGCATCCATCCAGTCTGAATCCCCACCACCACGTACGCCGCCAGCCAATATCCAAGCAGCACGACGTGCCGCGGCCGGCGCAGCAGCATCCCCCTCCACCGCCGCATCATCACCACCTGCCCGGTGGCCGTTGCGACGGCGAACATCGCGCCGCTCAGCAGCAGCGCCCATCGATGGTTCACGCCGCTGGCGTATGCAAAGACGAGCACCGGCGCGAGCGACGCAAGCACGAACGCCACCGTCGTCTGCCCGCAGGCGATCGACCGAAGGCACTCGCGCAAATCCTCACGCAGCCGCAGTACCGTGCACAACACGACGAATCCGGGCAGGCACACCACCCAGGTCATCCCGATCATCAGCGGCATTTTCACCGCGCTGAACACGCTGTACAGCCATCGATCACCTCCAAGGTCCAGCGACCCCATCGCCGCCCCGAACACCGGGCTCAGGCAGGCGATCGCGACAACCAGTTCTTTGAGAGACGGCCGTCGTTCAGGCAGCGGCCGGACAACCGCGTGCAGCAGGTTCGGAGCAGGCAGGGAAGTTGCCATAAGTGGTGAGGTGTCCCAGTCGCCGCTCACAGCATGCTGTGCACCGCGTTGTACAACCCGTGCAGGAAGCTCCCGTCGCGCGGCCTGAACAGCTCAAACGGCGCGTTGGGCGCCCCGATGAACGGCCTCAGGATCCACCCCATCTGCGCCCCGACGATCCCGTACGTCAAAATCCAGACCCAGAAGATGCCCGTTGCCGACCCCGACGCCCGCGGCCGCTCCACGCCCGGCTCGATCGGCGGGGCTTCAGGCATCCGCGTGGAGAATTGCAGCGCCGAGAGCGTCTTGATCAGGAACCCCACGCTCACGAGCCCGGCGATTGCCATCAGCGCCACGTTCAGCAGCACCATGAATCCGTAGCTCGACGTGCTCAACGTGAAGAATCCCAGGATCGGCCCCAGCGAGGCCGCGATCGCAAGGTTCACCACGATCGTCGCGACCAGCAGGCGCAACGTGGCCTTGAACCCCAGCCGGCACCCGATCAGCGCGTTGAACACGTAGAGCGACGGAAACGTCACCACCAGCGTGAGCAGGAACAGCAGCGGCAGCTTCACCATCACCACCGCCATGTGCGCAACCGCCTGCGATGCCTTTCCGGTCAGCGCAAACCACCCGACAAAGAACCCGTAGACCGCGCCCAGCGCCATCGCCCACGGCAGAAACGTCCGCAGCGAGAGCCCGTCCCCCTCGCGTACCTGCTCGGGGCTGGTGAGCTGGCCGCGGAGGAGGCGATCGAGCGCAGCGATCGCGCTGCGCTCGGAACGAGCGGGAGGCGTGGTCATCGAGATGTCCTGTTTTGGAGGAGGAGAGAGGTGCGAGCCGCCCAGAGTGAGCAGCGATGTCTCTCGCCGTACGGAGGGATTTTCCCGCCGGTTCAATGGTTTTCTCAGTATTTTTGATATCACCCGCCCCGAACTACGCATCAGCGTTTCGTGCGCGCCAGCAACTGAATAAGAGCCGAGTCCCGTAAGGGGCCGGCGCGTGACGTGTACTCGCGCACTACGAAGCCGGGGCCTTACGGCCCGCGGCTCTTATCGAGCATGCTCACGCATCTGGATTACCGCCCCTGGTCGTCCCACTCCACCTTCACCGTCCAGTTTACCGGCGCGTACAGGCTCCCCATCAACTGCACCGCCGATCCCTTCGCTGATTCAAGAAGCGCGGCCTCGCTCGCGGCCAACTCGATCCGCTTCTGCAACATCATTCGGCTCTGCTGTTCGAATTCCTCGCGGCTTCCCATCGCGCCCATTGACCAGAAGCCCCACCCGGTCTTCTCGTACGTCAGCAGCTTCGTCCTTGTGGCATCGAGCTTCGCGTTCCGCACCGTCGGCCGCGGCAGGCGCAGCGTGACGGTGTGAGTCGACTCGTCGGTTTTCAACACCTGCGCTTTGCTGAAGTCCACGACGTAGTCGGCGCTCCCCCGCGCCAACCACAGCCCCTTGCGCTCCGCGTGCTCGGCTTCCATGTCGCTCGTCACGTCGAAGCTCAGCACGGTCAGTAGTTTGAGCGATCGCACCTGATCGATCGTCGCAACGCCCGCGGTGAAACTCGATGTCGGCGTGTGCCGCAGCATCGCTCCCGCCGAGAACGCGATCACCACCAGGCTCACCAGCCCAAACACTGCGAATACCGACAGCAGCAAGAACAGCACCAGCTTCGACCACGACCGCGCAGGCTTTGCGGCGTGAACATGCACGACCCGCGAGGCCTCAACAGCCCCACCGTCAGCGGCACCAGAAGCAGGCAAAAGCGGCTTATCGGCAGTCAACTCCATACTCCTGTTTTCGACCGTCCCACCACGCCCGACGCACTTTCACCGCCGCGCAGCCCCTCCCGCCTTCACACCGCGTCAAATCCCGCGTTCAACGCTGAAAACCGCGCACAATCCGCGGTTTGTAAGCACTCACAACGTCTCTCGGGTGACCTCAAACAACTTGCGGCCCACCCTGTCAGTGCCGCGGAGCGGCTACACAAAAATAGCCGGGGACAAGCTCGCAATGCGAGCACAGTCCCCGGTCAAGCCGCAGCAGCCGCTGCACCGCCTAGCGGTGCGACAGGCTCCCGCTCAACACCACACTATCTGTCCAAGCGACGCAATCCAGGCAGTTTCTACGACACCTTCCGCAGCAGCGTCACCCGCCCGATCGGCACCCACTCCGCAACCAGGATGTCCCCGTTCTTCAAAAAGATCGCCGTGTGCGGATGGATGAACTTGCCGGCAATGAACTTGTCCCGCGGCTTGTCCCGCAGATCGCTCGGATGCCCATCTCCAAGGTGCACGATCACCTTGTTGTCCTTGTCCAGCAGCGTCACCACGCTCGAGAGGTCCGGCACCAGCAGCACGTCGCCGCGCGTCTTGAAGTGGCACGGCTGACGCATCCCAGTTGTGACGAACCCTTCGTGCTTGCCGTCAAGCGTGAAGTACTGGATGCGGTTGTTCCCACGATCCGCCACCGCAAGGCGCACCTTACCCCCGCGCGTATCCACCCACAGCCCATGCGGGCAATTCACCTTCCCCGCTTCTTTGCCCGGCTGAATAATCGTCTTCACAAACTCGCCGTCGGCCGTGTAGCGGTGCACGTACGACGACCCGTATCCGTCCCCAACAAAGAAATCGCCCGCCTTCCCACCTTCATCCGGCATGAACGCAACGTTCGTCGGGCAATACTTCTCTTTCGCCGGATAGACGCTCGCCTCGACGGGGTACCCGCGTTCCCACACCACCTTGCCGTCCAGATCGGTCTTCTCCAGGACGCGACGATTGGTGTCGCAGTGATACAGGAACTCCGCCGGCTTATCGCCGGCCTTCGCTCCCGGCTCGGCCCGCAGATCAAGCCCGTGCGCCCCGCCGCGATACCGCTCCCCCCATGCCGCGATGAACTTCCCGTCGTCGCCGTACACGCACACCGCCTCGCTCTTAGTGCTCGTCGAGTGCACAGTCTGCGCCAGATAAATCCGCCCCGCGGCGTCCTGCGCAAGTCCGTGCGTGTCGCCGAACAGCGACCCTTTCGGTGGCTGCAGCCAGTCGTGGATGCACTCGTACTTGTACTCGCCTGAGCCGAGGATCGGGTTGCTCAGACCCGACTTGTCTGTCGTTCGGGCAAATACCGACCGCGAAGCCACTGCGAGCGCCGAAGCGGCGAGGAATGAACGACGAGAGAGGGTGAGCGACATCGGAACCTCCGCGAACAGAGACTACCACATTCTCGTGAACGCTACATCACGTGGGAACTCGGCAGTCGTACTACGGTCGCTGCCGCCCAGGCCCGACGTCATCCTCAAATCGTCCAGCACATCAAAACTGCCTGGTCAACGCCAACGGAGAAAGCAGTCTTTCGTGCCAAAAGGTAGCGCGGGGTTTTCCGTAGCAAGCCGAGTACGAGCAGCGGATGGTCAGCATGCCGGTAGCCAGTCATCATGCCTCAAGTAATGATGGTGGCAGAAAAAGCTTATCTTCACCCTCCGGCATTCGTTCTTCTAGGCGAAACGATTCTGAGGAATTGGCTCCTGTTTGACGAATACGCATTTGAGGCCAGACCAAACTGCGAGCGGCATCCTGAGCCGCCTCTTGGCTGCCGATAAAGCCGATGACTCGGAACGTGCGATTCCATTCGAGCGCCCACGACCAAAGCTCACGGGGGGCTGGCGATTTCTTGATGCAAACACCGAAATAACCTGAAGCGGCAATGCCGTGGACGCGATGGTCCCACGGCCCAACGAGGTCTTGGAAAGTCCGCATCAACGAATTTCCCCAGTCCGATTCTCTGACCACAGCGATAGGCAAAAACTCTCCGGGCCACCGCCTGCCCAATTTCAGATCTGGCTTGTATGTGATCAGATAGAAGAAAGCCGCGATCTGGTGCCAAGCAAGCCGAAAGGCTTGGTCATCGGACAACTGTGCAGGAGCTACGAGAGAGAACGTCATTCTGAGACCGGGCATGACATCGTACTCGGACACAATTGGCTTCTCAGGTATATGGAGCGGTTTGCCCGTGCGAGAGTTTTTTACGCTCTGCGCTCTCCGCATCGCCTCGCTAGCCAATTGATGGTCGTTTTCGGGATGCCTGCCCCATGCATCCGGCTGCATGGAGATCGCAGCAACTTCGTTTTCTAGTTGAGATTTTGTACTATTGCATTTCTCACAGGCATTGACGATCAAATTCCATTGCCCGTCAAAATGACCTGGTGGTACAAAGTTCCGCGCGATGACGTGGTCCTTTGTGCGCGGCAACTGCCTCGTAAACGAGACGCCACAGTACGGACAAGCGACGTTGTAGAGTCGCTTTGTCTTCTTGGGGTCACCGGGCCTGAAGTCGCTCGTGATCATCCTCGTTCGTGCCTGTTCCTGCTTCTAGGACGCAGTGGACGGAGATCACTTGTGCCAGCGAACTCCTAGCTGCTTACAGATTCCCGCGACGCTCCTGCTCCAACTCCAACGCCTCAAACAACGCCTTGAAGTTCCCCTTGCCGAAGCTCTGGCTGCCGCGGCGGCAGATGATCTCAAAGAACAGCGTCGGCCGATCCTGCAACGGCTTGGTGAACAGCTGCAGCAGATACCCCTCGTCGTCCGCATCCACCAGGATGCCCAGCTTCTTCACCGCCTCGTGATCTTCGCGAACGGGCTGGTGGCCGTGGTCGGTCAGCATCTTGTCAACGCGCTTCCACACCATCTCGTAGTACGCGTCGGGCAGCGTGAGAAACTCGACGTTGCGCGGCGCAGCTCGGCGATCGAGTGCAGCTCGTCGTCGGTCCGCAGCGCCAGATGCTGAACGCCCGGCGTGTGGGCGTGCCAGTCCAGGTACTCCTCGATCTGGCTCTTCTTCTTGCCTTCGGCGGGCTCGTTGATCGGCATCTTGATCAGGTTGTTGCCGCTCGCCATGACCTTGGACATGAGCGCCGAATACTCGGTGCCGATGTCCTTGTCGTCAAAGTGCTTGAACATGCTGAACTCCAGCACGTCCTCGTAGAACTTCACCCACGTGTTCATCTTGCCAAGCTCAACGTTGCCGACCAGGTGGTCCACGTACTTGAGCCCGCACGGATGCTCGCGGTTGTACTTGTTGATCGCGATGTCGGGCAGCTTCTTGAACCCGGGCATGAAGCCCGGCGCCTGCCCCTGCTTCACCGCCGTCAGGTCGTACCCGCCGCTGCGCGAGACAAACGAGTGGATCGCGCGCCCGTACGTGTGAATCGACGCGATCGTCACGTGCCCGTGCTGATCGCGGATGGTCCGCGGCGCACCGGCGCACTGCGCCCCGTTCTTGATCGCCCGCTCGTACGCCTTCTCGGCGTCAAAGACCGTGAACGCCACATCCTTCACGCCGTCGCCGTACAGCATCACGTCGTGGCTCGCCTCATGGCTGCTGTTCAGGCCGGTGGTGAGCAGGAACCGGATGTTCCCCTGCGTCAGCAGGTACGTCGCCGCGTCGCGGCTGCCGGTGGTGAGGTCCTGCACCTCAGAAATCTGGAAGCCGTAGCAGTGGGCGTAGAACATCGCCGCCTGCTTGGCGTTGCCGACGTAAAAACGAACGTGATCGACGTCGATGAGCTGAAGAGGATCGGTGCTCATGGACGGGCGGGTAGCGGGGCTGAGCGTGGTCATACCGCATTTTAACCCTCCCGTTCCTAGTCGGGCCGTGCGGAGCGGGCGGAGGCCCGCGGAGCCGGAAGTCAAGAGCCGCTCTGAAAGAGCGATTCCGCATTACCGAGACTCTGCGAGGCGGGGAGGGTTTTGGCTGGTTGGCCCTATTTTACTTGGCAGATACTCCCACCCCGAGGTACCTCCCCATGACCTGGCTCCACTGGGCCCTCCTCTCAGCCCTCTTCGCCGGCCTCACCGCCATCCTCGCCAAAGCCGGCGTCAAAGACGTCGACTCCGACCTCGCCACCGCCGTCCGCACGATCGTCATCGTCCTCTTCGCGTGGGGCATCGTCTTCTTCCGCGGCGTCGCCAACGTCACGCAGATCACCCCCCGTTCGTGGACCTTCCTCGTCCTCTCCGGCCTCGCGACCGGCGCTTCGTGGCTCTGCTACTTCCGCGCCCTCAAGCTCGGCCCCGCCTCCCGCGTCGCCCCGATCGACAAGCTCAGCGTCCCCATCGCGATGCTCTTGGCCGTTCTCGTCCTCGGCGAACACCTCACCTGGAAGCACGCCACCGGCGGCGCCTTGATCGTCGCTGGCTCGATCGTCATCGCGCTTGCTTGACGCATACTCCCCTCCCCGGAGGGGAGGAGCCGGGGGTGGGGTTCTTAGTCGTGACATACCACTGCACCACGGATCACTGGTGCTTCGCACCCGCGTGCCACAGACTCGGCTCGGCGAGTCTGTGCTTGGCCCCGCAACGTCCGACATCCCATCTGCGCCCCCGATAACCCGAAACTCGCATCGCAGCGCCATCGCGACCTTGCCGCGCCACCCGCACCCAGTACCTTCATCCCATGCCACTCCGCGCAACCCACATCGCACTCGTGGTAACCGCGATTCTCTGCGCCGCAGGTCTGGGCCCACTCGAACCCCCCTCCGGCCCCATCACCCCCAGCGGCAAATCGATCACCGAGCTCCAACCCCGCACACCCATCAACGCCGCCAACACACCCGCGGGCACAAACTCCCTCTACCGCATCACCACTCCCGGCAGCTACTACCTCACCGGCAACCTGCAGGGCGCTTCCGGCAAGCACGGCATCGAAATCGTCTGCAGCGGCGTCACCCTCGACCTCAACGGCTTCGAGCTCTTCGGCGGCTCCGGCTCGCTCGACGGCATCTCACTCACCGCCACAAACCAGTCGAACATCGCGATTACGAACGGCTCGATCCGCGGCTGGGGCGGCAGCGGAATCGACATGCTCGCCTCCCTCGTCGTCAACGGCCGCGTCTCTGAAGTCCGCGCCGCCAACAACGGCGCCAGCGGCATCGCCGTCGGCACCGACTGCGTCCTCACTCACTGCCAGGCCTCCAACAACCTCGGCAACGGATTCAACACCGGCGCCGCGGCCACAATCACCGAGTGCTCCTCCTACGGAAACGGCATCAACGGCTTCAACGTCAACAACGCTGCGAGCGTCACGCGCTGCTCCGCCTACTTCAACGTCGCCAGCGGCATCAACGCCCTCACCGGCTGCACCATCGAGAACAACAACTGCCGCATCAACTCCGGCGACGGCGTCAAGGCGTCGGCCTCGTGCGTCATCAGGGCCAACACCTGCACCAGCAACGGCTTCAGCACGGCGATCGCCGCGGGCATCCACGTCACCGGCACCGACAACCTGATCGAGGCCAACGCCTGCAGCGCCGCCGACACGGGCATCGACGTCGACGCCGGCGGCAACGTCATCGTCAAGAACCACTGCACCGGCAACACCGCCAACTGGGCCATCGCCTCCGGCAACGCCATCGGCCCCATCGTCACCGCGGGCACCACCACCTCAGCGGTCAACGGCAACGGCACCGCCGCCTCCACCCTCGGCACCACCGACCCCTTCGCCAACTTCAACTACTGAGACGGGTGCCACCGACTCGGTTCTGCGAGTCGGTGCTCTTAGCCGCGGAGCGGCGAGACGAAATAGCCGGGGGCGCAGCGAGCCTGCGAGCGCAGCCCCCGGTCCCCTCCACGTACGAACTGCACCGCGACAGCGGTGCGACAGGCTCGGATGAGCCCTGCGTGACCATGTTTAACGGTGCCCACAAGAACCGAAGGCCGCAAGGCCCCGGCGCGGCGGCTCCAAAAACCTACCCCCCGCATCTAAGCTAAAACACTGTATCGCGACCGAATACCGTACAAAAACCTTGCGTACACCCGCCGTTTGTGGTAAATTTCGATCCGAAGCCGCGCAAGCGGCACAAGGGGGCAAAACGTGGGGGGGCGGGGGGACCAATCCATCATCTGGCAACGATCGACCGCGCCCCTGCGCGCCCGCTCAGTCCACGGCCACCATGTCGCAGTACGAGTGGCTCAGCAACTCCCCCATCACCGGCGTGAGGGCTTGCTTGAGCAACTCCACCGCCTGATGGCACGTCCGCTCGGGCGTCTGCGGCGTCACCAGAGCCTCAAACTCGATGAACGTTCCCAGCCCCTCCACCTTGTCCAGGTGGATGCGCACGCCGCTGTGCATGTACACCTCGCGCGTCTTGACGACCTTCACCCACACCGGAAAGTCGGTCTGGCCGAAGTGCTGCCGGGCCTGTTTCTCGGAGTAGATCGTGAACCGCGAAGCCCGCGCCGCGGCGCGTTCTCGCGGTTGTAGAAGATGTACTCCGTCGGCGCCCCCTTTGTCTCGCGCTTCTTCAGACGGCCGTCGGACAGCCGGAAGTACGTGTCCGTCTGCTCCAGCGTGTCGATCGGCGTCGCGTGGATCTTGCGCAGCAGCGTGCGGGCAAGTTCAGGATCACGAAGCTCAGCTTTGAACTCGATGTTGGTCATGGTGAAATGCGTGGGGCGTCAGGCAGGAGGCGTACGGATGAACCACCTTCTCTATCGGATCGTTCCGCCTGCCAATGCGGCTCACGCGTCGGGCGTGACACCCGCGTTTTTCAGCTCCTTCAGCAGCTTTTCTTCGTCCCATACCTCGACTCCCAGCTCGTTGGCCTTTGCCAGCTTGCTACCGGCCGATTCTCCGGCAATCACCACGCTGGTTTTGCTGGAGACGCTCCCACTGACTTTCGCGCCCAGCGACTCAAGCAACCGCGAAAGCGGGTCCCGCTCGTAGCTCGCCAGGGTGCCGGTAATCACCATCGTCTTGCCCGCAAACGGGCCGTCCTTCGCCGGCCCCTTGCCGGGCGGCGCGTACTCACGGCTCGTCACATCGACGCCCAGCTCGCGCAGCTCCTTGAACGTCCGCTGTGCAGTCTTGGAGTGCAGATACTCATGCACCGCGGGCGCGGTGTCCTTGCCAAGCCCTGTCTCAGGTCTCTCCTTTGGATCCTCGGGGAACCCAAGCGAGCGTGCATCGTCCTTCGACAGTGTTTTGGGCCGCAACTGCGCTTCAGAAGCCTCCAGCAGTGCATCCAGATCCTTGTACAGCCGCGCGAGCGACCGCGCCGTCGACTCGCCCACGTGACGGATCCCCATCGACCCCAGCAGTTTCGCCAGCCCACGCGTCTTCGCCTGATCGACGCCGCCGAGCAGGATCTCCACCTTGCGGTCCCCCATCCCGTCCAGCTCGACCATCTGGGCCGCGTAGTCCTTGAGTCGGAAGATGTCGGCGAACGTATTCAGCGGAATGGTGCCGCTCGTGCGGACAAGGTCCACCGTCTTCTCACCCAGTCCCTCGATATCCATCTGTTTGCGGCCGGCGAACCAGATCAGCTTCTCGCGCACCTGCGCGGGACACTCGGGGTTCGTGCACGTGCGGACAGTTTCGAGCGCCGTGCCGTCGCTGTCGGGCGGATCGACCTCCACCGGCCCCTTGCACTCCGGACACCGGTCGGGCGCCTCGATCTTCTCCGCACCTTTCGGTCGGCGCGTGATGTCCACCCCCGCCACGTACGGGATCACCTCGCCCGCCTTCTCCACCATGATCCAGTCGCCGATCCGGATGTCCGTCCGCTTTGCCTCGGGGTTTTCCGGCTCGGTCGAAGCATCACGCACGCGCCCGTAGTTGTGCAGCGTCGCGTGCTTCACCATCGTTCCCGCCAGCAGCACCGGCTCCATCACCGCCCGCGGCGTGATCTTCCCCGTCTTTCCCACCTGGTGTTCGACGCGAATGAGCTGCGTCGTCTTCCGCTCCGCCGGGTACTTGTACGCGACGATCCACCGCGGGCTCTTGGAGGTACGGCCAAGCTTGCTCTGCAACTCGTAGCTGTCGACGCGCACGACCACGCCGTCTACGCCATACGGCTGCTTGTCCTTCACTTTGCCGAACTTCTCGATCGCCGCGACGACCTTCTCGGCGTCGTCGGTGTGCGCGAGCGGCTTGTTGATCGCAAATCCAAGACGCGTCAGGTGCCCCAGGAACGCGCCGTGGCTGTCCGCAAAGTCTTCACCCCCCCTCCCACTGATTTCCCCCTTGCCGTGCGCCACAAACCCCAGCTTCCGCGACGCCACGAGCTTGGGATCCAGGTTCTTCAGCGTCCCGCCCGCCGCGTTCCGCGGGTTCAGGTACAGCTCTTCCCCTTCCTTCTCACGTTCGGCGTTGACACGTTCAAATTCCGAGAGCGGAAAATAGACCTCGCCCCGGACTTCGAGCACATCGGGCACATCCTTCCCATGCAGCACCAGCGGCACGCTCCGGATCGTCTGAATGTTCGACGTCACGTCGTCGCCACGCACGCCGTCGCCGCGAGTGAGAGCTCGCACCAGCTTCCCCTCTTCATACCGCAGGCTCATCGCGATGCCGTCGATCTTCACGTCGGCGATCAGCTTGGGAGCGGCTGCTTTCGGCTTGAAGAGGTCTCCCTCATCGCCGCCCCCCACCGCCTTAAGCACCCGGTCGTACCAGTCGAGCAGCCCCCGGTTTTCCTCATGCCCGAGGTGGTACGTGTTGTCGATCGACAGCATCGGCACCGCGTGCGGAAAGGTCTTGAACCCGTCCACCGGCTCGCCGCCGACGCGCCGCGTCGGCGAATGCTCACCGGCAAGCTCGGGGTGCTGCTTCTCGAGCTCGATCAGCTCGTCCATGAGCGTGTCGTACTGCTTGTCACTCATGATCGGGCTGGAATCGGCGTAGTACGCGCGGTTCGCCTTCTCAAGTAACACGCAAAGCTCGGCAACACGTTTGGCGGCGGCAGTGGGCACAACGACAGTGTACTGGTTCACGAATTGGAACGCGGAGGCGCGGAGAAGCGCCGAGATACGCTGAGAAAAGCTAGAAGACAGTCCTCTAATCTGAATCTCTTTCTCCGTCTCCTCCGCGCTTCTCCGCGTTCCTGCCCCGCTTTCCCGCAGTACACTCCCTCCATGACGGCACGCCTGCTCGACGGCAAAGCACTCGCAGAAAAATACCGCGCGGAGATCGCCCGCCGCGTCGAAGCCGTCAAGGCCCGCAGCGGCCGCGTCCGACTCGACGCCGTCCTTGTCGGCTCGGCCGACAACGGCGCCCGCGTCTACGCCGCCAACCAAGGCAAGACCTGCGCCGCCGTCGGCATCGAGTACAAGCTCCATGAGATAGGCGACGCAGGTGAGGAGGCGACGTTCGACGACATCGCCGGCCGCGTCCTGCTGCTCAACACCCGCGACGACGTCACCGCGATCATGCTCCACATGCCCTTGCCGCCGGCGGTCGACGCCTACAGCGTGCAGAGCTTGATCGCTCCCGAGAAGGACGTCGAGGGCGTCAACCCCGCCAACATCGGCAACATCGTCTACGGCCGTAGCAGCCTCGCCCCCTGCACCGCCCTGGCGGTCATCAAGATGCTTGAGGCCACCGGCGTTGAGATGCGCGGCAAGCAGGCCCTGGTCATCGGCGCCTCCGACGTCGTCGGCAAGCCCATCGCCGTCCTCCTCATGCGGACCGACGCCAGCGTCATCAGTGTCAACAAGTGGACCGGCGCCGACCGCGTCGCGGCCTATTCCCGCCAGGCCGACGTCGTCATCGCTGCCGCCGGCGTCGCCGGGTTAGTGACCGCAGACATGGTGAAACCGGGGGCGATCGTGGTCGACGTAGGCGTAAACCGGGTTCCCGGACCCGATGGCAAGACACAGACGGTGGGCGACGTGCAGTTCGAGTCCGTTCGGGCGGCGCTTGGGCCTTCAGGCTGGATTAGTCCGGTTCCCGGCGGCGTCGGGCCGATGACGGTCTCCATGCTGCTCCTCAACGTCGTGCAGGCGGCCGAGCGAGCGGTTGGACTTGGGTAAGACGCCTCTCTCCCACCAGATCAAGTGGTGGTTTTCGTGGAACAAAGTCGGCGTATGATCGTTTGACCTGTACAAACACCGCCGCGGGCCTCCGGTCGCCTGTCGGCTCACACATGAGGCCGGTGCTGGTCACTGGTCTCGGAGTTTACATTCAATGAGCACGCTCGCGTTCATCCAGAACATCGGTCCGATGGAATGGGTCGTCATCCTCGTGATCTGCCTCCTCCTGTTCGGCAAGCGCCTTCCCGAAGTCGGCAAGTCCCTCGGCAAGGGCATCGTCGAGTTCAAGAAGGGCCTCAAGGGCGTTGACGACGAAATCGAACAGCGCAGCAACCAGCAGCAGCAGCAGGGTCAGTTCAACCAGCAGTACCCGGCGCAGGGCTACCCCCAGCAGCAGGGCTACCACCCCGGCTACCAGGGCCAGCTCCCGCAGAATGGTCCTCGACCGCGCCCCCCATGCAGCAGCAGATGCCGCAGCAGCAGTACGGCCAGCCCGGCACGGTCAGCCGCGCCGACGGCCAGCACTGAGCGGCCGACACAGTCCACCCTCCAAGCCCGGCTCACGCCGGGCTTGTTTGTTTTTGGTCAGAGCCCGAAGCGTCAGCGAGGAAGGCCGACAAGGCTTTGCGCGTCGGCTTTCGTCTCCCACCTGCTACGCGGTATTCGCAAGCCTCATGCCGCCTCCCTCGCTGACGCTTCGGGCTCTGACAAACCAAGGACATGCCGTCCACCCGCGGTATGCTGCCTGTCCCAACGGGAGGCGTGCATGCTGCTGAGCGCGATCGTCGTGGCGTCATCTGTATTCGCTGCGGGTCCGGGTGATGCCGGGATCTTCAAGGCCGGCGACTGGACCAGCACCGGCACCGACTGCACGCTCTTCGCGGCAGGCGATATCGACGGCGACGGGTTTGGCGACGTCGTCACCATCAACAGCAACCGCGACCTCTGTGTCGCGCTCTCAGTGCGGGGATGGAAGGCCGCAGCGTGGGATGTGCTCGCGCACGGCGTGAGCGACAAGGCAATCGGCATCGCTGTCGGCGACTTCGTCGGCGGGAAGAAGGTCGACGTCGCCGTCGTCGAACCCGGCCGTGTCATGATTTACACCGGCTACAAGCTCGCCGGCGTCGAGTTCGCCACGCACAAAGAGATCGCAGCGCCAGAAGGAGCCACGGTTTCGACTGACGGCCGCCGCGTGTTCGCGAACCGCGACGACAAGCACTGGCAGCTCGAAACCGGCGCGTTCGTCGATCCGGGGCCGCAACCGATCAACGATCCGGCGCCACTCCCTCCAGCCGACACGGCTAAACCGCCGTACGACACCGGGGCGAAGCTGGTCACCCAGTTCGGCGGCGACTTCAACGGTGACGGCGCCGAGGACACTGCCTGCGTCTTCGCCTGCACAACGCCGTACGGGTACCACGCCGTGCGCATCCTCTTCGGCGCAGCAAGCGGAACAGACTCCGATGGCGACGGGCTCACCGACGCCGAAGAAGCCGCCATCGGCACCGACCCCCACTGCCGCGACACCGACGGCGACGGCCTGCTCGACGGCTGGGAAGTCCACGGCCTCCCCCGCGGCATCGACCTTGGCTCGATGATCGGTCTCTATGACAAGGACGCGACGGGTGCGGAGAAGGACCGCCGCCTCAACCCGCTGCGCCAGGACGTCATCGTGAACGTGTCGTACTTCGATGGCGTGGACCCTGTGCAGTTCCGCAAGGAGATGCCGCGGGTGCAGCAGGCGTTCCGCGATCTGAAGATCGCCAACACCGACGGCACGACAGGTCTGTGGGTCCACTTCCGCGAAATCTCCGGCTTCGTCAGCAAGGAAGACCAGAAGATGCCGTGGTGGGACGTGGGGAACAAGTACTTCCCCGCCAAAGAACGCGGCTTTATGCACTGGATGCAGGTCACGCCACACGGCGGCGGCCAATCGGGGGAGACCGCCGACATGGGCGGCTGCGGCAACGGCTGGCACGTCTTCGCGCACGAGTTCGGCCACCAGCTCGGCCTCTCGCATACCGGCGACTCCGCCCCCGGCTGGTGCCCGCTCTACACGTCCATGATGAACTACGCGTACCACTACAGCTTCGACGGCACGGGCGAGAAGTCCCACTTCAGCAACGGCGAGTTCCGTGCTGCAGTTCTCGATGAACGCCATCTCAAAGAGAAGCTCGACTTCCCGATCGACAAACTCCGCTTCCTCTCCAACCACCCGTTCCGATTCCCGCTCAAAGACAACGGCGACGGAACCACCCTGGTGGACTGGAACCAGAACGGCGTCTTTGACGAGGGCGAGGTTGAGGCCGATATCAACTACGGCGGCTCAACGCACGCTGGAGAGCGCAAGACCATCGGACTCCTCGGCTCCGCCGCGCCGGTCGCGTACATCAACGGCCGCTGCGTGATGGCTGCGAGCGACCACAAGCAGACCGTCGTGAACCTGCGGGCGTACAAAGGCGGTGGCGGCGGACCTGAAACGTGGAGCGACAACGTCGGCGTCGGCAACTCGTCGTCGCGCTTCGATCCTGCGCTCATCGGCGGCGTCGACGAAGGCCTGGTTCTCGTACGAAAGTTCGAGGGATGGACCGCGGCACGCGTAACTGTGCCCACGGGCGATGCCCTTCCCACCATCGGATCAGTGGTTGCACTTCCCGAACTGCCGGCGACAGACGTGTCAGGCGTGCGGATCGGCACGCGGTACCTGCTCGTGTCGCGTCACGACAACGACGCACTCGAAACACGCTGGCTGACGCTTGGAGCCGACAACAAGGCCGCGTTCACCGAGGCCAAGCCGCTCCCCGCCGCGGTCACGTCGATGGTCCCCGTCGGCATGGTCGTCGGCGATGACGGAAAGGTGACGATGGTCGGCGGCGCACGGCATCCGCAAAAGGGCCCGTTCTGCATGCAGATCACCACGCTCACCATCGACGGCGACACGGTGACGGCAAGCGAACCGAGCTGGACCCACGGCCACGGCCACAACCACTGCACCAGCCGCCCCGTTCCCGTCTGGCACAAGAGCGGCAAGGAAGCGACGCCGCAGCTCGTCATCTTCCACACCGGCTGGACCGACGGCAACGGCTGCTGGACCGCCTGGCGCACCACGCGCATCGGCAACAAAGCCCTCGATGACGGCTGGCTCACCAGCCAGCTCTACGACGAGTGGACCCGCTCGCGCGTCGCCTGCGGCTTCGCCGACGGCCCGCAAGGAACCGTCTACACCTTCCGCTGGGACCCGGGCGACCACCACGACTGGAAGGTCAACACCCTCTTCGCGGCGTACAACGGATACGGCATCGACGACCAACCGATGCGCGACTTCGACGACGGCGCGAAGATCGGTCTGTGGGGCATCCGCCAGTCGATTCTCACGATGCGGCGGATGCCCGAAGACAAGTCGGCAACGGCGAGCCCTGCCGCGCCGAGTTCAGCAGGGAAGGAATCGAAGTGAGCATCATCGCTGAGCCGATTGGATATTGAATCATGTGCCGAGCCGTTTTCATCGCTTCAGATCGCCCGCTCCCGCTCGTCGCGTTCGACCGCGCAGCGCCGACCTTCTACGTTCACGCTGTCGAACCCGACCAAGTGCCCTGCGGCCCTCTCTCACTGCCCTACTGCTACCACGCGGGCTCGCACAGCGGCTGCGGTTGCGGCTTTGAACTTGACCCGGAAGAGGACGCCGCACGTCAATTTGACGGGGCCCGAGCGCTGCAAGCGCGTGGGCAGCTTTTGGCATATTTGACCAGTCAACTGGAGAAGGGGTGCGTTCTCGAAGTGCTTACCGGTTGGCCGGAGGACGAACAGGCCGCGACAGCGTTGTCGGCCGATCGGCGTGTACGTGAAGTAGCAGCTTCGCTGTGCTTCGAGCGGCACGCGATGGAGCGGTTCAGAGTGCTTCCCGATACGCGGTGATCGCGGCTTCGCGCAGACGGCGGAGCAGTCGGTATCCCCGGGGGGCGGTTCCCGGCCGCGGCCATGTCGGCGGTCTCCGTTTGGGCGATCCTTCCGCCTCGATAAGCGGTCACGCTCGCCCTCTCCTGCAACGAGAATCCGGCGATAGTGACGGGGGCGGTCGGTATTCTCGCGGCATGCGCACCCCGCGAATCTTTGCGTGCATGCTGGCCATCACCTGTGCTCAGATGGGTCTGGCCGATGACAAACCCGGTCACTCCTCGCACGGTTCAGCATTCGATACCGGCATGCGTCAGCGTCCCTGGCACATGGAGGGAATCGGCCAGACGCACTTTGCCGTAACGACGAAAGTAGCAGAGGCGCAAGAGTGGTTCGACCAGGGAAACACGCTGCTGCACGCGTTCTGGTACGAGGAGGCGGAGCGGTCGTTCCGCTGGTGCTTGAAGCTCGACCCCGATTGTGCGATGGCGTATTGGGGGCTGGCAATGACGAGCCAGAACTGGTCGAATGATGCCGCGGCGGGGGGGCCCGACGGGAAACGGGGGCGCGATTTTCTCAAGGAGGCGGTGCGGCGCAAGGCGACGGTCTCACCCCGGGAGCGAATGTACATCGAAGCGTGGGACACCGCGTTCAACGGTGACTATCCGGACTCCGCGCGCCCGATGGTGCTCACCCGGGAGCTGCAGAAGATCGTGCTGGCGTACCCCGACGACGTCGAGGCGAAGGCGTACTACGCGCTGTACAACATGAACCCCGCGTCTTCGTTCGCCACCGAACTGGTGATCCGTCAGGTGCTCGAGAAGGAACCAGACCACCCCGGCGCTCACCATTACCGCATCCACAACTGGGACGGTGTGGCGACGGAGCAGGCGCTTGAGAGCTGCCGCAGCTACAGCCGGATTGCGCCCAACGTCGGGCATTCCAACCACATGCCGGGACACAACTACAGCAAGCTGGGGATGTGGCGCGAAGCGGCGATCTCGATGGAGACGGCGACACGCGTCGAGCTGAAATACATGAACGAGCGGCTGGCGCTCCCGTTTGAGACCTGGAACTTCGCGCACAACCGCAACTACCTGTGCTACATCCAGGAACAGCTGGGCATGGAGAAGGCCTCGCTGGAAGGGGCGCGTGCGATGCTGGCGGCGCCGCACGATCAAGTGAAGAACAAGGACGACGCCGAGGGCACCTTTGGGCAGGGGCTTCAAGCGCTTGTGCGTTGCCTGGTCAAGTTTGAACGATGGGACGAGATCCTCAAAGAGGGAACGATCCCCTGGCGGGACACGCCGGCGGACAAGGCGGACCGCGTGCTCGCGGAAACGCTGGCGTACATCGGCAAGGGGAACCTGACCGACGCCCGGGCCAAGCTGGCGGAACTCAGAGCTGCGGTCAAGGGTCAAAGCGACGCAGACAAGGGCTATCTCATCGAGCTCGGGCTCGCGGCCGATGCAGCCGAGGGATTGCTCCGCGCCGCGGAAGGAGACACGCTCGAGGCGACGCGGTTCCTGCTGCAGGCGGCCGCCGCGGAGTCGAAGAAGCGCGACGACGGTTCATACCGCAACGACCCGCCTCCTTACCCGTGGCCGGCGTTCAGGCTGCTTGGCGACGTGTACCTGGTCCGTGGCGAGTACCGGCTGGCGATTGACGCGTACACGCGGGCGCTCAAGGTCGAGGCGAACGACGCATTCACGCTGTCGGGGCTGGCCCGGGCACACGCTGCGTTAGGAGAGCGGGAGGCGGCGACCCGGTTTGCGGGCCGTCTCGCGTACGTGTGGTCGAACGCTGACGAAGGGTTGAAGTGGAAGACCGAGGTTGACCACCTTGGGCTTTCGGCATCACCGGTTGCAGAGACCGCCGCGCCCGAGCGCGAGTACCGGCCGGACATGCTGGCGAGCGTGGGACCGCTGAACTGGGAACCGTTCCCCGCCCCGAACTTGGAGTGTGTGGACTCGGAGGGAAAGGCTGTCCGGCTCGAGGACTTCCGCGGCAAGAACGTACTGCTGGTCTTCTACCTCAACGAAGCGTGCGTCCACTGCGTGGAGCAGCTGGCTGACATCAACAAGCACGCGGGTGAATGGACGGAGCAGAACACGGTGGTGCTCGCGGTCAGCAGCACACCTCCGGACAAGAACAAGGAATCGCTCAAGCTCGGCAACATTTGTGCGAAGCTCCTCTCCGACACCGACCACGCGAACGCGCGGCGTTTTACCTCGTACGACGACTTTGAGGACATCGAGCTCCACTCGACGATCCTGATCGATACCCGTGGTCGCGTGCATTGGAAACGAACGGGCGGCGACCCGTTCACAGACATGGAGTTCCTCGTGAAGGAACTGAAGCGGATGAACGCGCCGTAAGTGGAAGAAGTTCGAGGTATCGGCGGGGGTTTTCGGTGCGACGGCCGTCCACTGGTGCATGGCCGTTCTCCGAAACAACAAGTGGTCAAAGTCTCACAATTTGCAGAAAAACGGCTTGTGTCTTGACATATGCCGATATGGGTATATATTTAGCCCGTGGCACGAGCCCCCACAACACTGGACCCCTTCAACGCACTCGCTGAGCCCAAACGGCGGGAGGTGCTCGCGGCACTCGCCATCGAGGGGGGCGACGGCGAGCTGCCGGTGAACACGGTGGTGCAGGTGCTGGGGTGGCCGCAGCCGCAGGTGTCGAAGCACCTGGCCGTGCTTCGGGAGGTGGGTCTTGTGAGCGTGCGACGCAACGGGCGTGAACGGCTGTACAGGGTGAACGGGGAGGCGATCAAATCAGTGCATGACTGGACGAAGCTGTTCGAGCGGTTCTGGGAGAGCCAGCTCGCCCGCATCAAGCGGCGGGCGGAAGAGAAGGCCAGGAAGGCCGCGGACGCGAACGACTCGAAGCACACGTAATCGCCTGCCTCTTCCCTTGAGGCACGCACGCAACCGAAGGAGCATCACCATGCAGACGACGATCGAAGAAGCAGTGCAGACCATCAACATCCTCAAGAGCTCACAGATCGCAGCGCCGATCGAGCTCGTGTTCGAGACGGTGCTCGAAGAGCTCGGCCCGGGCAGCCAGATGCCCGACGGCAAGCCGTTCCCAATGAAGATCGAGCCGTGGGTCGGCGGCCGCTGGTACCGCGACCTGGGCGAGATGGGCGGGTACAAGGCCGGCCATCTCTGGGGGCACGTGCAGGTGATCAAGGCTCCCAACCTCCTGGAGATCGTCGGCCAGATGCCGATGTCGTTTCCCGCGATCAACCACGTGCAGTACCGGTTGAAGGCCGAAGGGAACGGAACGCTCCTGACGCTGCACCACCGCGCGATGGGCCTGATCCCGCAGGATTTCAAGCAGGGAATGCCCGACGGCTGGGAGCACGGCGTCAAGCGGATCAAGCTCGTGGCGGAGGGCAAAGTCGCCCGCAAGAACGGAGGTGCACATTGAGCCAGACACTCACGGCAGCAAAGAACACGATCGCGATGGGGATGCTCGAGGAGTTCGAGCGCGAAGTAGGGACGACGCGCAGGTTCCTCGAGCGTCTGTGGGACGCCGGGGACAAGATGAGCTGGAAGCCGCACGCCAAGTCGATGTCTGTCGGGCAGCTCGCCCACCACATCGCCGAGACGCCGGGGATGGTCCTGCAGTTCTGCAGCCCCGACCGGGCGAACGTGCCCAACACGTCCGAGCGTGAAGAGGCCAAGAACGTGGCCGCGCTGCTTCAGACGCTCGACGAGAGCGCCGCGATGGTTCGCGAAATTCTGCCCACCATGGACGACGCTCGCATGAAGCAGGTCTTCACGATCGACCTGCCCGACGGGAACAAGATCGAGCTGCCGCGTCAGCGGTTCGTGCGGGCCATCATGCTCAACCACTGGTACCACCACCGCGGCCAGCTGGGTGTCTACCTGCGTCTGCTGGGCGTCGCGGTGCCGTCGAGCTACGGGCCAAGCGGTGATGAACCGCCCGCGCCGCTCTAAATCGCGCGAGTATCGGCGGCCTCAAGTCAGAGCCCGAAGCGTCAGCGAGGGAGGCGGCACGAGGCTCGGCGAGTGTCGCGATGTTTGCCAGAGAAGAGCGGCCGACTCGCAAAGCCTCGTCGGCCTCCCTCGCTGACGCGTCGGGCTCTGACCGATGGCCTGCCGCCAGTTCATGGATCATTCTCCAAGCAACAACGAAGGGAGCATCGCAATGTCCACAAACACGACGAAATCTCACCGCGTGGTGTCACGCGACGAGTGGCTGAAGGAACGCATCGCGCTGCTGAAGCAGGAAAAGGCGTTCACGCGCGAACGCGACGAACTGGCGGAGAAGGTGCGGGCGATGCCTTGGGTGAAGGTGACCAAGGACTACACGTTCGACTCGCCCACCGGCAAGAAATCGCTGGTGGACCTGTTCGGATCGCGCAGCCAGCTCATCGTCTACCACTTCATGTTCGACCCGACGTGGTCGCAGGGGTGCATGTCGTGCTCGTTCATCGCCGACCACTACGACCGCCTGGTGATCCATCTCGCTCACCGCGACATCTCGTTCCTCACGGTGTCAAAGGCACCCATCGAGAAGATCGACGCGTTCAAAAAGCGGATCGGCTGGAGCTTCCCCTGGGTCTCCGCGGCCCACACCGACTTCAGCAGCGACTTCAACGTCTCGTTCACCGACGAGGAACTCCTGTCGGGCACCCGCACGTACAACTTCGTCGACAAGGCAGGCGGCATCCGCGAACTCCCCGGCCTCTCCGTCTTCTACAAGGACGACAAAGACCAGATCTTCCACACCTATTCGCAGTTCGCCCGCGGCCTTGAAGACTTCCTGACCGCTTACCGGTTCATCGACATCACACCCAAGGGACGCGACGAAGAGGAGACTGGCGGCATGGGATGGCTGCGCCATCGCGACCGCTACGACGGCTCGAACTTCGTCGTGCCCTGGATGGAAAAACCGGGCGTCACCTGCCCGCTGCCGGCGCACTGATCGTCGCTGACACCGATCGAGCCTGACACTCACGGAGCACCCACATGCACTGCTGCAACGGCGGCGGGCCGGATCGTCCTGCGCTTGGGGGGGCGGGTCATCCCACGCCCGGGTACAGGACACTCAAAGGGACGGCCCGTCGCCTTGCGGCGGCGATGAAGTGGGCGACGCCGATCATCACGCTGGCGCTGGTACCCAAGTGCCCGATGTGCGTGATGGCGTACGTCGCGGCCGCGACCGGGTTGGGGTTGTCGTACACGCAAGCGAGCTGGTTGCGGGTCGGCGTTATCTGGGTCTGCGTGGGGGCGATCGTGGCGCTCGCCGGACGCGCGGCTCTACGAACCTGGGCTGCGAGATGATCGTGAGAGACTCGGCATGAACATTGGAATCATCGGAGCCGGCACCATGGGCCGCATCCTTGCTCACGGGTTCTGCGAGCAAGGTCATCGTGTCTGCATCGCCAACTCGCGAGGGCCCAGAACGCTGACCGCGGTGGCGGCTGAGACGGGGGCAACTGCTGTGACTGTGATCGAGGCCGCACAGGCCGGGGGAGTGGTTGTTCTGGCTATTCCAACGCGGGCCGTGCCCACGCTTCCAGGCGGGCTCTTTGTGAGAACCGCTGGAACGGTGGTCGTCGACATCGGCAACTACCACCCGGAACTTCGCGACGGGCGCATCGCGGCCATCGACGGCGGAATGCCCGACAGCCAGTGGGTAGCTCAGCAGATCGGACGCCCTGTCATCAAAGCGTTCAACAACATTTACGCGCAGAGCCTGCAGGATCGAGGCTGCCGCAAGGGCATGCCGGGACGGATCGGCCTCTCCGTCGCAGGCGACGCGCCCAACGACAAAGCGACGGTCTGCGACCTGATCGATGAGCTTGGGTTTGATCCAGTCAACGGCGGGACGCTGGACGACTCGTGGCGCCAGCAGACGGGCACGCCGGCGTACTGCCAGGATCTTGACGCGGCGGCCCTTCGAGATGCGCTCGCACGGGCCGAGCGGAGACGCGTTGCGGAGTATCGCACGGAGCAGGAAGCACGGATACGCAAGAGCATGGCAGTGTGACTTGCCTTTCGTTCCCGCATCAGGCGGATTGGCCTTTAGCGGGTCCGTACAGTTAGTTGTGTGCCGTGTGGTCTACATCGCGTCGGATCGGCCGCTGCCGCTGGTGCCGTTTGAGCAAGGCACGGTTTTTTACATCCGCGCGGTGACCGACTTGGCGGACCGCGTGTCGCTGCCGCACGTACAGATGGCGGGCGCTCACAGCGGGTGCGAGTGCGGCTTTGAACGGCTGGCCGCAGAGACTTCAGATCCAACGAGCGGCGCGACTAAAGCAACCCTGGCGTCACGCGAAGCACTCGTCGCGTACCTGACCGCGCAGCTCGAAGCCGGGTTCCAGATTGAGCTGCTTACAGGGTGGGATGAAGAAGAATCAGGGATGCCGCCGCCGGGACCGGAACGAACGCCGCGTGAGGTTCTTGAGGTGATGACTGGCCCGCGTGAGATGGAGCGGTTCAAGGTGATAAGGGCACTACGCCAAGCGGAGACTCTCCCCTGACCGACCCACTGGATTGGTACCTGCCGCTTTCGCACGAGCACGACATACCGGGCTGGTCGTGCACGAGTGACCGCCTGACGATGCACACCCGGTGCTGGCGAGACTTGAAAGCCGAGGCCGCGCCGGATTGGCCGCGCAATCTCATTGCAAATGATGGCCCCGTGGCGCATGACTGGCCCCCGCCCTTCTGGTCCGCATCGCTTCTCCACGAGCGGTTTGCGATGGCTCTGGAGCATCGGTCCGAACTCCTCTGGCGCCCGTGGTATGTGCGACTTCGCGGCAAATACGACCCGGAGGCTCGGTACGTAGCCGCCGCATGGTTCGCTGGACCTGCTGATGCAGCGGGCGTGCTGGACGTGCGAGTGAGTGTTGTGCCGAGCCAACAGGGAAAAGGGATCGGCTCTGAGGTACTGAAGATGCTGACCAACTGGCCTCGCATGCTGCGACTGGCCACTCATTTTCGTGCGACGGTTGTACCGAGCAATACGCCGGCCTGGAGAAGAGTGCTCAACAAGAACAGCTTCGCGATGGTGGGCACGGACCAGAACGGAGTTGAGGCCTGGATACGCCCGTTGGAAATCGCGGCGGAATAGCCCTGGCTGCATTCAGCCGAACTGCGAAAAGGCGGCATCGAACAAACACGAATCGGCGCATCTGTCTTGAGCGCTGATCCGTGCGTATCGGCGCTCATCCGGCGCGGGCTTTCAAACTCTCTACGCACCCCAACTCACAGGTTCGGCTGCGGCGTCACGCGCAAGTACGGCTTGATCTTCTTGTACCCCTTGGGGAACAACTTCGTCGCGTCGTCGTCGGAGAGCGACGGCACCACGATGCAATCCTGCCCGTGCTCCCAATTCACCGGCGTCGCGACTTTGTGCTTCGCGGTGAGCTGCAGCGAGTCGATCACGCGCAGCACCTCGTCGAAGTTGCGCCCGCAGCTGGGCGGGTAGGTGATCGTCAGCTTCACCTTCTTGTCCGGCCCGATGACGAAGACGCTGCGCACGGTCATGGTGTCGCCGGCGTTGGGGTGGATCATGCCGTAGAGTGTCGCCACCTTGCGGTCGGTGTCGGAGATGAGCGGGAAGTTGAGCGCCGCCCCCTGCGTCTCCTTGATGTCGGCCGACCACTTGATGTCGTCCTCAGCCGGATCGACCGAGAGGCCCAGCACCTTCACGCCGCGCTTATCGAACTCGGGCTTGAGCTTGGCGACCATGCCCAGCTCGGTGGTGCACACCGGCGTGAACGCCTTGGGGTGCGAGAAGAGCACGCCCCACGAATCGCCGAGGAAGTCGTAGAACTTGATGGTGCCTTCGGTGGAGATCTGCGTGAAGTCGGGTGCGGTGTCGCCGAGTTGGAGGGACATGAGGGGTGCTCCGGGTGCTGGAGTAAGTTTCGCGGTTGAAACCAGAAAACGCGCACGCAGTGTACAGCAGGAATCGTAAAGGAGATGTCCCAGCGGCAGTGATTCTCCGATGCTCTACCTCAAAGGCGGCCAGACGTCAGAGCCCGAAGCGTCAGCGAGGGAGGCGGCATGAGGCTTTGCGAGTGCCGCGTCTGCTGCGAGCCAAATGGCCGATTCGCAGGGCCTCATCGGCTTCCCTCGCTAACGCTTCGGGCTCTGACAAGGCCGTGCAACGAAAACGCTCGACGCTCGCGCCGCACTACCCTCTCTCTTCGAGGAGCACCCCATGTTTCTGCGGATGGTCTACGACGACAAACTCGCACAAGCGGCCTACCTCATCGGATGCCAGAAGACCGGCGAGGCGGTCGTCATCGACCCCCAGCGCGACGTCGACCGCTACGAAGCCATCGCCGCGGCCAACGGTCTCCGCATCGTCGCCGCCACTGAGACGCACATCCATGCCGACTTCGTCTCCGGCGTGCGCGAGTTCGCCGAGAAAGGCGCGCGGGTCTACCTCTCCGACGAAGGCGACGCCGACTGGAAGTACCAGTGGGCGTCAAAGAGCTCGGCAAGCGGCACGCCGTACAACGTGAAGCTCCTCAAGAGCGGCGACACCTTCTCGATCGGCAACATCGACATCAAAGCCGTCCACACGCCCGGCCACACGCCCGAGCACCTCGTCTTCATGGTGACCGACCGCGGCGCAGGAGCCGACAAGCCGCTTGGCGTGGCGACGGGCGACTTCGTCTTCGTCGGCGCCCTCGGCCGCCCCGACCTGCTCGAGACCGCCGCGGGCGTCGCGGGCCAGGCCGACGCATCGGCCAAGCGCCTCTTCAACTCCGTGCGAGCCTTCGCCGCGTGGCCCGACTACCTGCAGGTCTGGCCCGGCCACGGCGCGGGCAGCGCCTGCGGCAAGGCGCTTGGAGCCGTGCCGCAGTCGACCGTCGGCTACGAGAAGATGTTCAACGCCTCAATCCGGGCCGCTGACAGTGAAAGCGGGTTCGTCAAATACATGCTCGAGGAGCAGCCCGAGCCGCCGCTTTACTTCGCACGCATGAAGCGTGTGAACAAAGAAGGCCCGCGCGTGCTCGGCGGCGTTCCCAAGCCGCGCCAGCTTGATGCCTCAGCGATGAAGGCAATCGACGGTCGCTCAAACGCGATCCTCGATACACGCCCATGGGCCGCGTTCAAAGCCGGCCACGTTCCCGGCGCCTCTGCGTGCCGCTCGTCGGCTCCTTCAGCACCGATGCCGGCTCAATGGTCGGCGAAGACGAACAGGTCTACCTGATCGTCGAGCCCGCGAAGCTCGACGAAGCCGTACGGGCTCTCATCCGCGTCGGAGTCGACCGGCTCGAAGGGTGGTTCGACGCGACGAAGGTCGCCGACCTCGCCGCTGCGGGTGTGCCGCTCGAAACGACGGACGAAGTCACCGTCGCCGAGGCCCAAGGTCTGATCGCTGCGGGGGAGGAGGGGGGGAGGGGAAGGAGGGAGGTCGCAAGCCGTTCCTGCTCGACACGCGCCGCCGGGCTGAACTCGCGCAGGGCTTCATCCCCGGCGCGATGAACGTCGCCCACACACGCCTGCTGGCGAACATGGCCGGCGTGCCCAAGGACCGGCCTGTTCTGGTCAACTGCCAAGGCGGCGTCCGCTCCGCCCGCGCCTGCTCGCTCCTGCAGAAGCACGGCTACAAGGTCACCAACCTCGCGGGCGGGTTCGCCGCCTGGGCCAAGGCGGGAGCACCGGTGCAGCGATGAGCCACCACCACCTTCACCCTTCCGTTCAACAACTCGCCCGCGACGCCGCACAGCAATTCGCTAAGGAGTTCGGCCGCCCCGCCGAGGTCGTCTCCGCCGCTCCAGGACGCGTCAACCTCATCGGCGAGCACACCGACTACAACGGCGGCTTCGTCCTTCCCATGGCGATCCACCACTGGTGCGTCACCGCCGCCGCACGCGCCGATGGAGCACGCGGCCGAATCGTCACGGCAAAGCTGCGCGAGTCGACCCAGTATGACGCAAACGCCCGCGACGCGGCCGCGCTCTCCGCTTGGGCGCGCTACGCCGTTGGCGCGGTCTGGACCGCTACCGACATGCTCGGCCCCAGGGCGCCCGGGGCGATCGACGCGGTCATGCTCTCGACCGTTCTCGTCGGTCGCGGCCTCTCTTCTTCAGCGGCCGTAGAGCTCTCCGCCGCCGGAGCGGTCGACGCCCTGGCCGGGAACGTGCTCGGAGCCGAACGCCTCGCCGCCGCGGCCCACGAAGCAGAGCACCGCTACGCCGGCGTCCCTTGCGGCTGGATGGACCAGACCGTCTGCGCACTCGCGGAAGCCGGAAAGGCCCTGCTCATCGACTGCCGCTCGATGCAGCGAACGCCGATAGCGCTGCCCGACCCCGCCGCCGCGATCGTCGTCGTTTCCGACAGCGGTGTGAAGCACGAGCTCGTCGGCGGCGAGTACGCCGCCCGCCGCGCCGCCTGTGAACGCGCCGCCGCAACGCTCGGCGTCTCCCTGTTGCGCGAGGCGGACCAAGCCCTGCTCGAACGCCGGGGGGGGGGCGGCTCACTCACACCCGAAGCCCGAGCCTGCGCGCACCACGTCATCAGCGAGAACGCCCGCGTACTCGCCTTGATCGATGCTCTGAAACAGAACGATCTCCCCGCTGCCGGCAAGCAGATGGCCGCCTCGCACGCATCCCTGCGCGACGACTTCCGCGTCTCCTGCCCGGAGCTCGACGCGATGGTCGAAGCCGCCTGCGCGGTCCCCGGAGTCTTCGGTTCGCGCATGACCGGCGGCGGCTTCGGCGGATGCACGGTGACGCTCTGCGCTCCAAGCGCCCTCCCACAGCTTGCAAAAACGCTCAAGAGCCTTACCGCTCCCCAGGCCGCCGACCCATTCATCGCATTGCCCGTCGACGGCGTGCGTGCTTGGCGCCTGTGAGGCTCAAGCGGTTTCGCGCAACCGCCGCTCGCAATAAAGACGTGCCTTGTCGTCCGGCGTGGCGATGATGGTGAGCACCCGCTCCCACAGCTCTCGCGCAGCGGCAACGTTGCCGCGCGTCGCATTGATCTCCCCGAGATTGCTCAGCGCAGTGCCCGCCGCGTCCGGGCATCCAGCACGCTCCGCGACGTCGATGGCCCGCACGTAGAGCGACTCAGCCGCGGCCAGATCCCCTTCAGTCGCGGGCGTGTTACGAGACTCGTAGAAATTGCCAAGGTTGCCGAGGCTGCGAATCAGGCCGCGAGGATCGCCTGCCGCGTCGTCGATCTCGACCGCTCGCGTGTAGTGCCGCTCGGCGTCGGCGTGCCGCTGTTGATAGTGGAGCACCAGTCCAAGATTCGTGTGAGCACGCGCAACCCCGGATTGATCCTTGCGAGCCTCGACGACCGCCAACCGGCGCCGCACAAGCTGCTCTGCAATGTCCAACCAGGCAGTCCGCTCCTCCGCCGTCGTCTCCTCCGCCACAGCCGTGCGAAAGTAGAACTGGAACCCCAGAAAGAGCAGCCGGGGATCTTCCGTCTGCGGCAAGGCCGCTTCCAGGTTCTGGCGAGCAGAAGGCACGCGCCCCTCGTTCGCGGCCACCGCCGCATACTGGCACATGTTCACCAGGCGGACCGTCGCCTCATCGCCTCTTGCCAGTGCTTCAGCATGCACCGGATAGGTGTCGGCGATCGTGGCCTTGTCGATGATGCGCGGCGACTGAGACATCACACCACGGTACGCAAGGACCGCAGCGCGTCAGTTCACGCCCGTCACCTCGCGCCCGAAATCGATCCCCTTCAGGCCGCCGCGCGTCCAGCGATAACGCCCCGGAAAATCCTCCGTCGCTGCGCCGGTCGAGGTGCGCGGCTCGTAGCGATACGGCTCGTATGTGATGGTTGTGTACGCCGTCGCCGTCGGGTTGTGCGGCTGCCAGCCCAGGCCGGCGTCGGCCGTCTTCCGGTCTACCACCGACCCGTCAAAGTGCAGGATCGGCTGCACAGCCTCGGAGTGCGCAAAGAACAGTGCGCGGCCGTAATGCCGCTGATGCGTGTCGTACAACTGCACCTTCTGGGACGGAAACGTCACCTGATCAAACCGGGCCGGCCCGAACGTGGTGAAGCTGTCGGCGCCGTAGATGTAGTGGTTGCCCACGCCCTGCCGCAGTCGATCGACCGCGTTCAGCGTGCGGTCGTAGGTCGAAGGCGGAGTCTCATAGCTGCTGCTGTACGGCTTCGCGCGCATGAGATTGGGAACAAAGCCGCCGCCCGTGAGTTCCGGCTGCATCGCGCCAAACCCGCCGGCCTGAAATTTCAGCGGATCGCTCTGCCACAGCAGCAGGCACTTGTCTTCCGGACAGGCCGCGACCGGCACCGGGAACGGCGAGGCGAGATAGTCCAAGAGCACCAGGTGCCCGTACTCGATGGGCGGGCACCACAGCGACGTGAGCGGAAAATTCGGCTCAAGCGGCGCGTTCTTGCGCACGATCTCCGTCGCCTGAATCGCCGTGGCGGACGTATTGAAGATGCCGCCGGGTGGTACGAGATCTGGATAGCTGGTCGGCGTGTACCCGTTGCGCCACGAGAATGTGTAGATGCACCCCTTGAAATCGATGGCGTACTCGCCCCCCGCGGTGGCGAACTGCTTCAGGTTCGAGCGGCACACCGCCGTCCGCGCCACGCGCCGGGCGTTGCGCAGCGCCGGCAGCAGGATCGCCAGCAGCAGCGCGATGATCACGACCACGATCAACAGCTCCGTGAGCGAGAACGCGCGGCGCGAATGGCAAGAGCGGATTGAACGGAGCCGCATGCTCATGGTGGGTGCTCGCCTAACGGACACCAGTGACCTCCGGCCCGAAATCAACGCCCTTCAGACCGCCGCGCGTCCAGCGATAGCGGCCCGCAAAAACTTCACTCTCAGCCCCCGTCGACGTGGGCGGCTCGAACTGATAAGGCCGGTACGTGATCAACGAAGGTCCAAGCTCCGGATGGTTCGGCTGCCAGCCGAGCCCCGCGTCCTTCGTCGCGCGGTCGACGACCGACGCGTCGAACTGCAGCACCGGCTGAACGACCTCCGGATGGAGAAAGTACAGCTTCCGCCGCCCGTGCCGCTGAATGGTGTCGTACATGTGCGCTTTCAGCGAGGGGAACGCGACTTCGTCCATTCGGTTGCCGCCGATGCGCGTGAACGAGTTGCTGCCGTAGTAGTACTGGCCGCCCGCGTTGGGCTGCGAGATCCGATTCGGCGCCACGCTCCGGTCGTACGACGCTGGACAGACCTCGTAGCTGCTGCTGTACGGCTTCGCCCGCATCACGCGCCCCTCAAACCCGGTGAACACCGGCTGCTCGATGCCGAACGCACCCGCGTTGAACGCCGCGATGTCGCTCTGCCACAGCTTCAGCGGCCGGTCATCCGGGCACGCGGCGATCGGCACCGGCAGTTCGACCGCCATGTAGTCCAGCAATACAAGGTGCGAGTAGTCAACCGCGGGAATCCACGGCTGCGGCTCGGCGAACATCGGCTCCGACCGCGACCGCCGCCGGATGATGTCCGTCGCCTGCCGCGCATTGGCCTCGGTGTCGAAGAAGAGCGAGTTGGGCGGCGGCACAAGGTCGGGGTACTGGCTGTTGATCGTCCGCGCAGTCCACGAGAACGCGAAGATCGTCCCCTTGAAGTCGATGGCGTAGGCCCCCGCGGAGAATCCAAATTGCTTCAGGTTCGACCGGCACACCGTCGCCCGCGCAGTCTTTCTCGCAGCATTCAGGGCCGGCAGCAGAATGGTCACCAGCAAACCGATGATCGCAACGGCAACGAGCACTTCAATGAGCGTGAAGCCGCTGCCGCCCCGCGCACCGCCCAGGCTGCATCGTTTCCGGGTTGTTCGCGTGAGAGCCACGTTGATGAGCTGCGCTTTGTGAACGGACCTTCGAACCTCATACGCGCGGAACTAATTGACGCCTGTCACCTCAGAACCGAAATCGACCCCCTTCAGGCCGCCGCGCGTCCAGCGATAGCGGCCCGGAAACGTCTCGCTCGCCGCGCCCGTCGATGTCGGCGGCTCGTACTGGTACGGCGAATACATGACCATGGTCGGGCCCGCGGTGGGGTGATTGGGTTGCCAGCCGAGTCCCGCGTCCTTCGTCGCGCGGTCCACAACCGACGCATCGAACTGCAGCACCGGCTGAACGACCTCCGGATGGAGGAAGTACAGTTTCCGCCGCCCGTGGCGCTGAATGGTGTCGTACATGTGCGCTTTCAGCGATGGAAATGCCACTTGATCCATCCGAAGCTGGCCGACTTTGGTGAGCGATGTCGTGCCGTAGTAGTACTGCCCCGCCGCCGACTGCTCGATCCGATCCGGCGCCGTGCTCCGGTCGTACGCAGCCGGGCAGACCTCGTAGCTGCTGCTGTAGGGCTTGGCCCGCATGACCATCGACTCCATGCCGGTGAACGCGGGCTGATCAGTGCCGAACCCGCCGGCGTTGAACCGCGCAATGTCGCTCTGCCAGAGCTTGAGCGGACGGTCCTCCGGACACGCGGCGATCGGCACCGGAAGTTCGACGCTCAGGTAATCCAGCAGCACCAGGTGCGAGTAGTCCACCGCGGGATTCCACGGCTGCGGCTTGGCGAAGTTCGGTTCGCTCGGCGAACGCCGGCGGATGATGTCTGTCGCCTGACGGGCATCCATCTCCACGTCCATCGTGGTCCAGCCCGCGGGGAGCACAAGGTCGGCATACTGCGTCGGCGCCTCGTGCGACGTCCACGTGTATGAGAAGATCATGCCGCGGAAATCGATCGCGTACGTCCCCGCCGAGATCCCAAACTGCTTGAGGTTGGAGCGGCAGACGGCCGCTCGAGCAGTCTTCCGCGCCGCGTTCAACGCCGGAAGCAGGATGGCAAGGAGAACCGCGATGACGGCGATCACAACCAGAAGCTCAATCAGCGTGAACGCCCGGCCGCACGCTGTGCACGACCACGCCCTCCGATTCACGCTTCGCGGCCATGTGGCCCTGTCGGCTCTTGCCACCATTCCGCCAGTCTAACACAACTCTGGGAGTTGTGCAAGCCGGAATTCTGTGGTACACTTCACAGACCCAGCGAGGCTCCCCCCCATGCCGAGAAACGCCGCACCAAAGACAAAGAACCCCGCGAGCGGATCCGCGACGCGAGCCCACTTCCAGGAGATGGGAACGGCGCTCTGCGCCGCCCTGCTGGGAGTGCTCGGTCAGGTCGGCGGAGGGGAGAGGGCGGGGATTCGCCCAGTCGTGCTCTCGCGGTCGCTGCGCCTCGATGACTCGCTCTCGGCCCGCATTCTGCGATCCGTCCGGTCCAGCGACCCGTTGTCAGTGCTCCGAGAGCTGCCGGCCCCCGCGGGCTTGCGCCTCTTCCTCGAAGCCGCGCGGAAAAACGGCGCCTCCGCCGCCGCATGCGAAACGGCGGATGGCGAGGTCGCCAGGCTCGAGCGGTTGCTGTCGCAGCTCCCGCTCGGCCGCGCATCGATGAACACAGCCATCGACGGATGGCTGCCAAGCGGGCGAGCTCGCGCAGAGGCCGCGTCCAAGCAGGCCGTATTCAAGGCCCTGTCGCAGACGCTCGGGTTCACCGTCGACACCGTCTGCTTCGCGTCGATCATCCAGCCGTCGGCAGCCGGTGACATGTGCGACGCTGTGACATTCGTCGCGATGGACGGCATCCGTCGTCTGCGCGAGGGAGCCCCGATCCTCCTGTACGGTCACTCGCCGCGCCACAATGAGCCGTCGTCCCACGCCGGACCGACCGGCATCCCCCCACTGCCGACTCCCGTGCTTGAATCGCTCGACGGCGAACGCGAAGTCACCGATGCCCGAAAGCTGGTGCTCGCCGATGTCGGCGATAGCGCGGCCCTGCCGCTGAAGCTCATCGAACGCCCGCTCCACACGCGCGTGGTGCTCGACTCCGGCGCCCGGCGCTCAACGAGCCGGTGACGGCCGCAGTCGGCTATGTGACGCGCAACCAGTACCGGCGCTACCGCATCGACGACCGGCCGACGGACGTATTCACAAACTCGTGCAAGGTGCCCATCCGCGTGCTGGTGCAGGACTTCTTCATTCACGAAGAGGCCTTCCCGCGCTTCGTGCCCAACATCACCGCTCGCATGGAGAACATCGGCCCCGACATCTCGGCCCGTGATGAAGAGCTGCTGGACGTCGACAGGCTCGACCTCGATATCGACATGATTCGCCTGGGTTGGGGCATGGAGCGCATCGGCGTCAAGGAATGGGCGGGATACGAGCCGGCGATCGCATCGACCTTCTCGCGCGTCGGCTGGGACCCGTCGCGATTCCGCGTCTTCCGCTGCTACTGGCGCTACCCGCTCCCCTTCGTCTCGCTCACCACGTGGTTCGACCTGCCCGAAGCCCCGTGAAGCGCCGTTACTGAGCGAACGCCGTCGTCGCCGGCAACGCCTCGACCCAGAACGCGTCCGCCACGTTGTCGCGCACCCAGCGATACGTCACCTCGTCGTAGCGGTTGAGCGCCGAGTCCTCGGTGATGAACGCCCCGCCGCCCGCAAGGTCGGGGTTGTCGTGATATCCGACAAACAACCGGCTGTGCCCCGAGCCCGCAGCCACTGGATACCCCGACGCGATGACACGCTTCATCTCCTGCAACATCTCTTCGCTCACGCCCATCACGTCCGGCTTCCACGGCTGGATCCAGCGGACGCGCAGCGTCGACTTGGCTCCGTCGCGCAGTGCCGCCGCCTCTGCTGAGGCCTCCGTCGACGGTCCCTTCTTCGCGTCGAACGACTTGCGATACGGCATCCGCTCTTCTGTGCATACGCCGTGCTTCTCAAACCCTGCAACCGCGTTGAAGAAAAAGTTCCCGTCCGACGGCCCGCCCGCGGCCTGACTCGCCGCCCAGTTCACAAACTCCGGGCTCAATCGAATCGGCTTGCCGGTGCTCTTGGCGTGGGCGAACTCGATCGCCTCGCACGTTGTGAAGATCGAGCACGTGCCGCGGTGCCCCTGCGGCCGCGGCGGCAGGTTCCACTCCGCGAACGTCGGGCGGAGATCGATGCAGGTTGGCAAGACCGGCTCGACTCCGGCTCGAGTCGCAGACGTTTGCGGCTCCGTCGCCATCGACGCCGACGAAGAGGGAGGAGCCGATGCGCACGCGGCCAGCATGAGCGGCAAGGCGGCAACGGCGCAGGGCAGGAATCGCATCCAGACAGCATACCGGATGACGTGACGACGTGGAAGAGCCGCCGAAAGAGCTCGCGAATTGTGTGGTACGCTCTTGATGCTCGTCTTTCTCCGGGAGGTTTCCATGAGACTGTTGTTCGCTTCGATCACCGTCCTGCTCCTGACACTTCTGCTTCCCCAGGGCGCGTTTGCGCAGAATCCGGTGCAATGGGGCGGCAACGCCAAGTCTGCGATCGAGCGGGCGCAGTCGGAGCACCGGCCGCTGCTGTTCTGGGTGTCGCAGGGGCGCGACGGAGACGATGAGGACGATCTTGAGGACGCGCAGTCGGACTCGTTCCGCGACCCGATCGTGGTGTCGCTGGCGCAGAAGGACTTCATTCCCGTGCGGGTGAGCCGCAACAGCCGGATGCTCGAAGAGGCTCAGAAGCTCGGGCTTCCGACGACACACGGGCTGTATGTCGCTCTGCTCAGCCCGGACGGCAAGGTGCTCGACCAGATCGACCCCGGCGTGGTCGCGAACCCGCAGGTGTTCGCGACTCGTCTCGTCACCGCGCTGCGGTCGTACCGCGATTCGTTCTACCGCGACCAGCTACAGAAGGTGGTCACCGCGGCCGAGTCTGCCAAGCGCGACGTGCGGACGGCTCTGCAGTTCGTGTGGCGGCTGCGGATCCTCACCGCCGACAAGGACGTGATCGCTCTGATGGACCGCAAAGATCTGCTGCCGACCGAGAAGCGGCGCCTTTACCAGTTGATGGCGGCCATGTGCACGCAGGCGACGGTGGAGAAGCTGCTCTCGCTCACCGCCCAGGGCGACAAGGACGCCGAAGGGGCGCTGGCGAAGGCCGAACCGGGCGCACTGGAGTTCCTGTTGCCTCATTTGCCGACCGCGGAAGGAGCGGACGCGACGCAGCTTGCGGCGTATGACGCCGCGGCTCGGATCGCGCGGTTCACCGGCAGCCGCTCGCCGGAGTTTTGGAAGAACGCCAAGCCTGAGGACCGCACGAAGGAAATCGACCTGCTGCGTGGCCGCGCGGCGACGGTGCTTGAGTACTGGCAAGAGCAAGTCGGCCGCTGGCGGTGAGGATGTCGTGGTGGTGATGCAGAAGGCCAGCCTCGGATGGACGCGGATTGACACGGATTTGAGCCGTGTGATCAGGCTCCGCTGAAATCCTCGTTCGCTCTCGAGCACTCCTTCGGAGTGCAGAATGTGCTGCGCTTGGTTTCCGGGGGTGTCGCTCGAAGACTCGCTCCACCGCCCGGCTACTCACTGCCAGCCCTTCGGGCTGAGAACGAGGATTTCAGCAGAGCCTGTTGATCCGCGTTTGTCCGTGGCGGGTTTGGCTCTATGAAGGTGATGATTTGTGTGGGCTGCAGGCTTCGACCTCCGCGGGGGTGAAGCCGTACGGCGGCGGCAGTCCCGTCGCCCGTGCGTATCTGGCCGAGGCCTGATATTTCTCGTAGAGGTCGACGGAGAGCGTCCGACCTGCGCGGACGATCTGCATGATCTGCCTGCCTTGTTCGAATGAGGCTGTCGGCGGTATGAGCTCGGCGGGAAGAGGGTTCAACACGGAGCTTACGGAGGGCACGGAGGAAGGCGAGGGAGACTCGAGACTTGAGCTTTGAGACGTGAGAGGGGAAGAGAGTCGCTCGCCGAAGCGGCTTTGAGGGCTCACGCTGCGCGTGTCTACTTCACTTCCGGCTTTCGTACGCTCGTCGCTCCCGAAAGCACGGCCTGCGGCAGCGAGGAGTTGGGTTGCTTGGTGTGCGTCGGTGGTGTGTGACGAGGCCCTGGCGCGAGCCTGGGCTGGTTGTGCGTTTAGGGTGACGTGCTCGTGTGTGCTTGTGGCGTGCGCGTCGGAGCGAGCGTCTGCGCACGTTTGGGCGGTTTGCTTGTCGTCGTGCGCTGGCCCAGGCTTGCGCCAGGGCCTCGTTGGGGCGCCGAAGCGGAGGAGTTCGCGGGCGGCTTGGAAGCAGAGGCGGAATCGCTGGGTGGTGTTGCGGGCCTGGGCGGCGTCCTCGGTGGGTGCGGCGGGTGCGGCGGGTGCGGCGGGTGCGGCCGCGTCGCTCTTGGGGTTGGTGAGCGTGTCGGCGAGGAGGAGCATGAGGGTGTGGATCGTCTTGAGGGCGTCACGCTGGGCCTGCTGGGATTCGGCCGCGAGGAGGGCGGCGAGGTCTCCTGGTGCTTCTGCTGGTAGCGGTGCGGTGGCTTGCATGTGGTGGTGTTCCCCCTTCGATGTGAACGCTGGTTGTCGGGGTGGCCGCGGGTGGTGGGTGCGGCCGGCGGTTTCTCCCGAGGATTGGCGTCCAGATCGGAATATACACTAAATCCGAACGACGTGCAAGGTTTTTGTTTGGATTTTAGTCAGATTACTTTTCCGGCTTCTCAAAGGCCGCAGCTCCTTCGAAACCGCGCAGCGATGAAGATGGGTTGGTCTGTGTCCTGAGTATGCGTCTTGGTGCCCGCGGGCGGTGACAAAAGTGGATATGCACGGGCTGAGACCATTGGACGCTGAGAGTCAAACGCACTGAAGTCCGCTCAGAGCAGCGGCCTTAGTGGCACGACATCAGTACCACACACCCGCAGGTCGGCGCCACCCTGCCGCGCAAACAACAGACTGCTGTGGCAGAACTCTCCAGGCATCCTCTCGACGGTTTTTTATTTTCTAGTACACTTCACGCATGCGTTCAACAACTTTCTTGCAGACTTTGTTTTCTCTAATTACGTTCGCGCTGCCAGCACACGCCGCCGTTGCGCAAGATTGCGGGACGATGCAAAATCTTGGCACTTTCGGAGGACGGGACTCGGGATCGTTGGCAGTCTCCGCGGACGGCCAAGTAGTCGTTGGATGGGCGAACCAAGAGTACGGAAATGTTTCGCGAGCTTTTCGATGGACTGCCGCTGATGGAATGGTTGATCTTGGGACGCTCGGCGGAAATACGGCTTGGGCGACTGCCGTGTCGGGCGACGGCTCCATTGTGGTTGGCAACTCCCTTGACGGTCTTGGTCGCTATCGAGCCTTTCGCTGGCAATCTCCTGGACCAATGCAGGACTTAGGCGACCTAGGAGGCGGTAATTCGTCGGCACTCGCAATTTCGCGAGACGGACGAGTGGTTGTGGGCGGGTCCAGCATTGACGAAGAACACTACGTATTAGTTCGATGGACCGCGGAAGCTGGAATACAACCGCTACAAGGAATGCCCCCGCTGGCTACTATTCACGCTATTTCCGCCGAGGGCGATATCATTTTCGGAACCTACATCAACTCTTCCAACCAGCGGATTCCGTTCCGGTGGACTACGTCGGAGGGAATGCAGGAAATAGCTCACTTTGATCCTAGTCGGGCAACTGTATTTGGGATGTCACTTGATGGAAGCGTGCTCGTTGGTCAATGTGCGGACGAACTCAATCGAGGCCGAGCATTTCGATGGGCTGAATCAACTGGTCTACAAATTTTAAGTATGCTGCCACAAGAGCTTTCCGCTGCAGCGTATGCGGTATCTGATGACGGAAATATTGTTGTTGGCAGTTCGTGGAATTGGATTGCTCAGCCCCGCGCTTTTCGCTGGACTCTGGCGAGCGGCATACAGGATCTAGGTGACTTTGGTGGTATTTTTTCTCAAGCAATAGGGATGTCGGCACACGGCGGAGCAATTGTCGGCGGGGCGGCTATCCCGTCAAACCAACGCCGAGCGTTCATCTGGCGCGATGGCACACTATCCTTCGCGATTCAACCAGCATCTTCTGCAACATGCAACGGAGACATCTCCTATTCGGTACTTGTGGTGGGCTCAGAAACACCCGAGTATCACTGGCAGTGGCGACACGATGATCTTGGGCAGTGGACTGACATTGTGGCGGGTGAAAACACCGCGGGTGATCAAAGCGGATTTATATGCCGCAATAATAGCCAGACCGCCCGTATCCTCGAAATCACGGCTCACCTAGGAATGACCAAAGCAATGTTTCGCTGCGTCGTTTCAAGTGCTTGCGCAACTGCTGTCAGTATTGCTGCCAATTTTTATTCATCTCCCGCGGACGTTGGACGGCAAGGTGGGATAGCGGGCGAGGATGGGCTTTACAACAACAACGATTTCATTGTCTTTATCGGCTACTTTTTTGAAGGCAATCCTCGTGCAGACATGGGGCGTCAAGGCGGGGTACTTGGATCGGACGGCTATTTCGATAACAATGATTTTGTGGCTTTCATCAATCAGTTCTTTGCTGGATGCTGATGCCCAAAGCGGCAACGCGATACTGCACTGTGCGACAAGGTGGCACCAGCCCTGTAACGAAGCCCGCTGTGGATAATCGGTATTGTTTTTTGCCGGTCTGCGTTCGGATCCCCCACGAACTGCCATCGCAGCGCAGACGGTCGAGTGTAGTCCGGCGGACGGTCGGAGCTTCAAAAGCTGAACGCACGCCAGTCCCAAGCCGCCAATCGGTGGCACGGGATCGATACCATTTCTCAAGCAATAAATAGCGTGTGAATCACACACACCTAAAACCGCTCAGAGGCTAGGCCAATAGATGCCAGAATCGCAAATCCGTAACGCTGAAGAGCTTCTCAAAGGAATTCCGCCTCGAGGGCAGATCGCAGTTGCTGTGCGCTATGCGCGACGGGTTCTCCCACTTCTTGCCGACATGCCCAACGCTAGAAAGCAGGATATACGAGCCGCTGAGAGTATTTTGAGCACAGTCGAGAACGTGATCGCGGGCAATGGGCCCATCATGGTGACAGTGCTCGAGCAGGGCAGTATAAATGAACTTGAAGATGTTGAAGCCCGGCCCAACTACTTGCCGAGCATGGTCGCAGCGGCGCTGGCTGCTCGACACCTCTCTTCGATTAGCATCGCTCAATCCAGCAATGGAGAAGTTGAGCCAAGTGTCATCCAATCGATGGCCAGCGCCGAAGCAGCAAAGCGCGCGGCGAGGGACGTCGCCAGAAAGCTCGCGATGAGAAGTATGCGAGTCAACAATTTCCGATCGGCCCACGCGCCAATGCATATAAGCATGGAGCTGTCCATGCAAGAGCGGCGTCTAGATCAAGCGATTGAGCAAGATGTCATGAAGGCGCGTGGCCTTTATGAGAAGGGAGAGATGCGCCCGGATCAGCCGATTGAGCTCAGCGTTTTTGGCCCCCTGTGGCCGGATGGCGGCGGGGCACCTTGGCCAAGTCCAGACCAATTCGCCGCAGCTGCGGCGCTTTGGGGTACCGGGCACTCCAAAATCGCTTCGATGGAAAGCGTAGAAAGCACGCTTACGCAATTAGAGAACACCGTCCGCGTCGGCGCTCAGGAAGCCGAAGCTGCACGTAGACAGCTGGAAGATCAGCAGCGGCTTGCGTCGGCGTCAGCGGAAGCCCTGAAAGCGGAGGTCGATCGCCAACGCGCTGCTGCGCAAAAACAAGCGGTCGAAGAACTTGCAGAGGACAGGAAATTTGCGAGCGAAACCCGGTCTCGGCTCGATACCGACGTGAGGGCTGCGATTGATGAAATGAAAAAGACTCTGGCGAATGAGACGACCAAAATTGCGTCGGTCTACCGCGAGAAGATGAGTCTGAATACGGCAGTCCAGTATTGGGCCGATCGTGCCATTTCCCATGGACGGTGGGCGCGGGCTTGGGGCATCATTTTTTTGGCCGCGACAGCTAGCGCTGTTTGCTTGTTTATAGAGTTCGGTGCCAGGCTGCTACCCGGCTCGGTAGTTCCAGTTGCGGGCGGCGCGAATTCTGCCGGGTTGCCGCAATCTGGTTCCGTCTCGTGGTGGCAGACGCTGGATCTGTCTCACGTCGCTGCGACCGCGATTACAGTCACATTGGGCATTTGGATTTTGCGGATATTGGCAAGGCTATTTTTGTCAAACCTCCATTTAGAACGCGACTGTCGAGATAAAGAAATTATGACCAAAGCGTTTTTGTCACTGCGTACGGAAGGAGCGTTTAAGGATGGCAAAGGCGAGGACATCATGCTCGGCCGGCTCTTTCAAAGCGCCGGAACAGGTCTTGGTCGCGAAGACGCGAACCCAACGCACATCATCGCGGAACTAGTTCGCGGAGGAAAATAGAGGGTGGGGTTGAGCATCGAATCGAAGTAGTCCAAAGGAGGTGTGGCACCGAACTCCGAGCCGTGCCACCGACCGATGGCTTTGCGACGGTCGTGTTGCTTTGCAGATCTCGCGAGGCCACCCACTCCTACTTCCCCTTCCACGCCCGATACCGCCCATCAATCACCGCCGCGAACTGCCGGTACGTCTCGTCGCTGTACGGCGCGAAGTACACGTCCTCGTAGCGCGGCTTGAGCAGCTTTTCGTAGTCCTTGAGGTAGTCGCCCTTTTCGTAGTCGAAGTAGACCATGGCGAACGCGTTGCCCTCGTCGGAGAGCATGTCGTCGACCAGGCAGCGGTCCCAGTGGTTGAAGAGGTCGTGGATGGTGTTGTCGCCGCGGCGGACGCTGTCGACCAGGCCGTCTGACTCGGTCTCGAGGAGGTCGCTTGTGAGGCGGCGGTCGATGAGCCAGCGGAGGAAGTAGACGATGTGGTTCGACGCGTGCTCTTCGGGCAGGCCGTGGCCTTGGACGGTTTCGTCGTGGTACTTGGCTTTGTCGTAGGCGTGTGCCATGGGGCGAGAAGATATCAGATGGGTGCGGGGTTTGGCTGTCGTTGTGGACAGGCGTGGTTGCAGGAGGCCCGGAGGCCTCGGCTCCAGAGTCGTGGTACAAAGCACGCCGCATCACGTGGGGGCTCAGTTGCGCCCAGTCGCCCTCACCCGTTGACGCCCCCACGTTATCTCCAAAGCTGCTTTGAGGGTCTTTGTGTTGGCCGGCGCTCGCAGCGTCAGGCGATCCGCCCGGGCGAAGCGCCGGGCTCCGTGGCCTGCGGCAGCGAGGAAGGGGGAGTTTTGGTTTTTGCTTACCGGGGGTGTCGGCGGTCAGAGCACCGCCTCAACCCCCGCCCCCCGCTACTGACGATGACCCCGTCGGGGTCGAAGGTATAGAGCGTTGGCTCGTCGGCCGCCACCAGGCGCCGCACTCGGGGCAGAGCACCAGGCCGTCGTCGCCGGAGCCGCTGCGGCCGGGTTCGTGGCCGGAGCGTGTGTATCCGCATGACGCACAGAACCCGGCCTGCAGGAGGGCGTCGCGGACTCGGTTGGATTGACGCTGCAGCATCGAGCGTGCGGCGATGATGATGAACGGAGCGGACAGGCCGGCCGCGATCAGCAGCGGGACAAATCTAGGGAGCGGCCGCAGCAAGCCCAGGTCGTTGATCACCAGGGCCGCGAGCACGAAGCAGACCGATACCGCGATGCCGACGATCTCGCCTGTTCCGAGCGTTCGAGTGCGCGAGGTGTCGAACGACCGCAGGATGACGCGATCGGCTTCCGTCTTGAGGCCGCCGTTGCCGGGGAACAGGGGGACACTTCGGCCACGGTCGTCTTTGATCGTCACCGGCTTCACGAGTGATGGTAACGGTTGTGGCGGGCGCGGAGCCGCATGGCCGGTGCGCCCCGCAGGGCGAAGAGCATGGATTTGTGTGAAACTCGCGGCGTTCTGGACGACGCGGGCGCGGTCGTCTCCCGCCCTCGGAAGTGACGAAGCGCTCCTTCGGAGCGGCTCTTTGACTTCCGGCTCCACGGCGCTCCGCTCTGTTGCGCACGGGGAGAGAGGAGGGATTCAAGGCACCCACTCGCTCACGCTCGGGGCTCGTGGCGGCCGAGCGAGTCGAGCTCCAAAACGAGGAAGGCCGCCCACATTCGTGGGCGGCCTTCAAATAGCGGGGACTGGATTTGAACCAGCGACCTCCGGGTTATGAGCCCGACGAGCTACCAGGCTGCTCTACCCCGCAATCTGCCAGCATCTTAGCGCTGAGGGGGGCGGTGGTCAACGTTTGTGAGATCGTGCACGCCCGTATTCCGATGGCAATAAGTGCCGCCCGCTTGAGAACCTTTTGCACAAAGTGCAGGAAACACCGAGAAATCTCGGGCCGTACGTGATGTTCAGAGGCCGGCCTTGGTCAGAGCCCGAAGCGTGAGCGAGGGAGGCCGATGAGGCTTTGCGAATCGGCCGTCTGATCCGGGACAAACGCGACACTCGCCAAGCCTCGTGCCGCTTCCCTCGCTTACGCGTCGGGCTCTGACGGAACGGTCTCACGCTGTAAGGCACCGGCCGTTGCGGGTTCGTCGCGTCGAGGGGTGACGGCCGGCCTCTTACGGGGCTCGGCTCTTATGCCGCGCTTCGCTTTTCCCGCTCGCCTCGCCCCGCCCTCTATCATCGGCCCTTCATGGCAACCGAACAGATCAACGTGCTTCTTGTGGGTGGTGGTGGGCGGGAGCACGCGCTGGCGTGGAAACTGAAGCAGTCGGCGCGGTGCGGGACGCTCTTTGCGACGCCGGATGGGATGAGCAACCCGGGGATCGCGGCGCTCGCCAAGGCCGTGGACTTTCCGTGGGACCTGAAGGATCCGTTCCGCATTCAGCGGTGGTGCGTGACCAACAAGATCGGGCTGGCGGTGATCGGGCCGGAGGAGCCGCTGTGCCTGGGGCTGGCGGACATTCTGCGCGGCGAGGAGTCGGGCGTTGTGGGTAGCGGGCTCGGTGGTGCTGTGCCTGCTGTGTTTGGGCCGAGTAAGCAGGCCGCGCAGCTTGAGGGGGACAAGTCGTTCTGCAAGGACGTGCTTCGTCAGGCGAGCGTGCCGACGGCGGAGGGGCGTGCGTTTACTGATTACGAGCAGGCGCGGGCGTTTCTTGACAGCCGGACCGAGGCGCAGGTGATCAAGGCGTGCGGGCTGGCGAAGGGGAAGGGCGTCTTTGTGCCGGCGAGCCAGGCGGAGGCGATGGAGGCGCTCGACCGCGTGATGCTGAAGAAGGAGTTCGGGGACGCGGGCAAGAAGGTGCTCATCGAGGAGCGGTTGAAGGGGCGGGAGGTGTCGGTGTTCGCGCTCGTCGACGGGCGGACGATCTATGTGCTGGAGACGGCGCAGGATCACAAGCGGCTGCGCGATCGGGCGCAGGGGCCGAACACGGGCGGCATGGGGGCGATCTGCCCGGCGCCGCAGACGTTCATCGACGACAAGATGCTCGACCGGATTCAGCGCGAGGTGCTGGTGCCGACCATCGACGCGATGAAGCGCGACGGGATCGAGTACAGCGGCGTGCTCTACGCGGGGATCATGCTCACGCCGGGCGGGCCGAAGGTGCTGGAGTACAACTGCCGGTTCGGCGACCCCGAGTGCCAGACGCTGATGGCGCGGCTCGACACTGACCTGATCGACGTGTGCGAGGCGGTGGCGACGCGGAAGCTGGACCAGATCGACCTGCGGTGGAAGAGCGGCGATGCCGGCACGGCGGTGTGCGTTGTGCTGGCGGCGGAGGGGTATCCGGAGCGGCCGCGGGGTGGGTCGGTGATTACCGGTATCGAAGAGGCCCAACGCGGCGGTGCGATGGTCTTCCACGCGGGGACGAAGCGGAACGAGAAGGGCGAGATCGTGACCAGCGGCGGGCGGGTGCTGAGCGTGGTGGCGACGGGTCGCGACGCGACGTCGGCGCGGGCGTCGGCGTACGACGCGGCGAGCCGGATCAAGTTCGCGGGGATGCAGTTCCGGCGCGACATCGGGACTGACGTCGTCGGCTGAGAGTGATTGAGGCTTCCGACGGTCGTGGGAACCGCTGAATTTAAGCGAGTTCATGGGTCAAATCCGGCTCCGGTGGTAGACTGCACCGTGCTCGTCGCGGTGCGTGGACGCCGCGGCGGACGAGGTCCGGCCTGAAGGGAGCGATCAATGTCGATGTGTGTGCGTTCAGCGGCGGTGCTTGCTGCGATGGCCGGCGTGGCGGCGGGGTTGGGGGGAAGGGCTCACGCGGACACCCTCACGTTCAGCAACGATTGCGGGACCGGCCTGTGGGGGACACTCTGTCCGATCGGCGGCGGCAACTACCAGAGCAACTGGGGACGGACGGGGGCTCCGTCACCTGCTCTGCTGCCGGCGGCGGGCGACCTTGTCACGATTTCGGGAACGGTGACGATGGACGTGAGCCCGACGGTGGCGCTCGTGACTGTTCCTTCGGGTTCGAGCCTGGTCTGGTCGAGCACGGCCCTTACCGGCGCGATCACGAACGGTGGAACGGTGTCGGCGAACACGGGTTCCAACAAATTCCTGTTCGGCTCGGCCGGCAATGCGGCCGGCGGCGTGTGGAACATCTCGGACGGCTCGTTCTACCTGTCGCCGGGGTCGCTGACGAACGCGAGCGGCGGCACGGTGAACTTCTCGCACAACGGCGCTCTGCGGCGGAACGGCGGGAGCATCGCCGAGAGCGTGCTCAGCAATTCGGGCGTGGTGCGCGTGACGGATGGGAACTCGACGCTGGGCTCGATCACGCTGCAGGGTGGAGCGACCGGGGTGTTCGAGACGGCGACAGGTTCGTCGCTCACGCTCGAGGGGGTGATGCTCAGCGGAACCCTCAACGGCGATCACGACGGCGACGTGACGTTCGCGAGCGGGTGCGGCCTGGCGGACAACACGACGCTGACGACCGCTCCGGGGAGCAACCCGTGGGGATGGAGCAGCGCGGCGTTCGATACCGGCACGTTCACGCTGACGAATGCGGGGTGGCTGCGGCTCGATACGGGCTTCAACAAGTTCTTCACCGGCGCAGCGGTCAATGGCCCGACTGGTACGTGGGCGATTGAGCAGGGAGCGCTGTATCTCAGCCCCGGCGCAACGCCGACGACGCTCACCAACATCGGCACGGTCGTGGTCAACTCAGCGTTGCGGCGCAACGGCGGAGCGTTGCAGAACGCGGTTCTGAACAACACCGGGGCCGTGCGCACGACGGCGTCGGGCGCGGCAATCTCGGGGATCGCGCTGGTGAGCGGCGGTTTGTGGGCCACCGATCCGGCGCAACGCTTGACATTGTCAGCGTCGGGCTCAGCGGCACATTCACCGGCAACCACGCGGGCACGGCGTCGCTGGGGGAGACGCTGCAACTGGTGGGCAACACGACGTTCACGACGGCGCCGGGCAGCCCACACGCGTGGAGCTGGACGTCTGCCGCAATGAATACGAACGGATTTACGTTCACCAACACCGGCGGCATGGAGACCAGGACCGGCTTCAACAAGTTCCTGACGGGCACGGTCGTGAACAGCGCGGCCGGGGCGTGGGCGTTCACGGAAGGGAACTTCTACCTCTCCCCGTCGTCTCCTGCAGTCACGACGCTGACGAACATCGGCACGGTCTCGCACTCGGGAAACACGAGCGTCACACGCAACGGGGGCGCGCGTGCGGAGGGCCGACTTGTGAACAGCGGGACGTGGACCGCGTCGGGCACGGGCGGGACGATCCAAAGCCTCAGCGTCACGAGCAACTCGGGCACGTGGAGCGCGGCGAGCGGCGCGACGCTGGCGATCAGCGATTGCGAACTCAGCGGCGTGTTCTTTGGACTCTTCACCGGTGACGGTGTACTCGGCGGTGCGATGGCGTTGTCCGGCGACACCACGTTCACCACAGTTGGCGCGAGTGTGAAGCCGTGGCAGTGGACGTCCGCGTCGATCGATGCGAACGGGTTCACGCTCACCAATAACGGACGGCTGGAAGCGAACACCGGTTTCAACAAGTTCCTGACCGGCCGCATGGTCAACGCGGCCGGCGCCTCACTGACCTGCACGCAAGGGAACCTGTACCTGTGCCCGGCGGCTCTACCGGCATGGCGTCATTCACCAACAACGGAACGTTGACGCTGAGCAACGGCACGTCGCTGCCGCGCAACGGCGGCACGGCCGCGACGGCCACGCTCACCAACAACTCGCTGATGGTGGTGACCAACGGCGCGTCGAGCGTCGACGGCCTGACCGTAGTCAACAGCAGCCAGGGCGTCGTGCGAGTGGCCGGGGACGCTTCCTTGACGCTGCCGGTCGACTGGAACATGACCGGCGGGCGTTTTGAAGGCACGGGCGTTTTCTATTCGGGCGGCCTTGGATTCGTGAACGCGGGCGGCACGGTGGCGCCGGGAGCGGGCACGGCGATCGGCACGCTGACGAGCAACCAGCGGTACAACCAGAACGCCGGCGGCACGCTGGAGATCGGGCTGGTCTCCAACGGCGTGACCCAGTCGTGCGACAGGCTGGTGCTCGCCAACGGCGGGTTCAACGGTCAGGCGACGCTGGGCGGAACGCTGCGCGTCACGCTCCCGGCCGGCACGAGCCCGGCTCCGATCGGCGGCACCGACATGCTGATCCTCGATGCACCAGGCGGGGTGACCGGCCAGTTCACTACCTTGGTCGCGGCGGATCCGATCGACAACATCCGCTACATGGTGGTCTACACGCCGACACAGGTGTTCCTGCGGATCATCCAGCGCTGCGGAGGGGCCGACATGGGGAGCGTCGGGGCCGATGCCAACTTCGACGGGATGCTGGACAACAACGACTTCGTCGTGTTCATCAACATGTTCTTCAATCAGGATCCGCACGCCGACGTGGGGGTGTCGGGCGGCCTGGTTGGTTCCGACGGCCGGTTCGACAACAACGATTTCATCGCGTTCATCACGCTGTTCTTCAGCGGGTGTCCGTAGTGGACGCCGCAGGGCTTGTGCCGCGCAGCAGCCGTGCTGCGCGCGATGCGGGCTCGGTCCACGGCGCGGTCTGCGTGACTTTCGCGAGCTCGGCGCGGGCTTTGGCGTCGGTTGACACCGGAGGCTGCTCGCCGTGCTTGGCTGTGTATGCGTCGAGCAGGGCCTGCGCGGCGGCGGTTTCCTTTTTCACCACGTCCTGATACGGCTCGTCGACCCACTTGATCGCTTCCACGAACTGATCGGGCGACGGCATCTGGTGCCCGAAGCCTGCGTGGTCGAAGAGACGGGCCTGCACCTTGTCCTTGGTGAAACGCTCGACGATCGCGGCCATCTCGTCGTGGTTGAAGTCCTTGTCGCCTGTGATCGCGCCGATTCTGCGTGAGCGGAGGAGCGTGAACCGCGCGGAGTTGGGCCGGTCGAACCCGGCGGGGGAGTGCTTGCCGTTGCCGAGCGGGACGTCGAAGTACGCGCTGAGGCCGACAATCGGCACAGCGCCCGTGAAGTAGTCGGGGAAGCAGCACGCCAGGCGCGTGCAGGTGCGCCCGCCGCCGGAGATTCCAGTCACGTAGACGCGCCTTGGATCGACGTGGATCTGTTCGCTCGCGGCGAAGAACGCGTCGAGGGCGAGCTGGAAGCGGTCGACGACTGGGCGGTCGTTGCCGGCGTTCTCGATGCCGACACAGGCGATGCCGAGCTCATCGAGCGCTTTGGAAAAGACCTCCGGCGGCGGGCCTTCGCGCGAGGCGTTGATCCAGACAAGCAGTCCCACAGGGCGGCGCGGGGTATAGCCGGTCGGCGGGCGGAGGAAGAACTTCTCCTCTGACAGAACGCGGACGGGCTTGAGCGGGCGCGCCGTGCCGCCGGCGAGGAAGCGGTCGCTGAAGGTTCGTTCGTCGAGGTAGATGAGCGCGGGAGCGGGGAGCTCGATCTTGTTCGTTTTCGTCCCGGCGCTTGAAGCGATTGCAGTGACGCCCTGCGAAGCGAGGCCGCCGGCGCCTTCTTCCAACGATCCGCGGTAGAGATTCCAAGATGCGGAGAGTTTGCGGAACTTCTCGGCGTCGAATTGCTGCGCAAGCGGAAGCGGGCCGCCGGCGGGCGACTTTGCGCGTGACTCGTCGGTGAACTCGTGGGCGATGATCGACGCCGCAGGGCCGACGAGGAGCTCGACGCGCTTGGCGACGTTGCCGTTTCGATCGTTCAGGTGCACGACGCCGATGCGTTTGTACTCAGGCGTCAACTGAACCGTCCGCCCGCCGCGGATGGCGTCGGCGAGCTGCGTCACTTGCGCCTGCGTCAGCATCGCGAGCGAGCCTTCGAGGTTCAGGAGCATCGGGCTTGTCGCGTCTGGGCCGGCGGGTTTGACAGGTGCGGCTTTGTCGCCGACCGTGACGGTTGCGGCAGAGGGCTTGCCGGTGGGGAGCTCGAACAGCCCGGGTTCCGGCGCGTGCGCCCCACCCGCTGCAACGGCGCACACCGCGATGGAGGTCAGCACGCTTGCCGCACAGCGCATGGCTGACGGTATCGCCTCAAGGCCTGCGCGGATGCAGGAGGGGGCGTTTCACGGTCTACCAGACGCGCGCCGACATGCGGACCGGGCACAGGTTCTCTTCATCATTCTGTTAGGGTGAGGAGGTAGGGTGGAGCATGGAGCGCGATCGCAGCACCCAATCGTCCGCCCCTCCTGCCCCGCCCCGTCCCTCGGCACGCCTTCCGCGCGGAGCGCGAACGTCGACTGTCTTGGTGGTGATCGCGGGCGTGGCGGCGCTGTACCTCGCCAGCGAGGTGCTGATTCCCGTGGCCGCGGCGGTGTTGCTGGCGTTTGCGCTGTCGCCGCTGGTGCGTCGGCTTGAGCGATGGCGGCTGCCGCGGGTGCCAGCCGTTGTGGCAGTGATGAGCGGGTTCCTGTCGATCGTCATTCTGCTGGGATGGATGCTGCAGGGGCAAGCGGCGCAACTGGCGACTGATCTTCCGCAGTACAAGTCGAACATCGCCGCGCGACTGGCGGAGCTGCGCGGTCGCTCGACTGGAACGATCGACAAGGCGACCGCCACGATCAAGGAGATCGGGCAGGAGATCGCCAAGACGCCCGCATCGGACGACGCCGCGCCCCCCACTCCGCTTGCGCATGAACCGACTCCCGTGCGAGTGGTCGACGCGGGCACGACGCCGCTGGAAACCGCACGCGCCATCCTGGGCCCGGTGTTCGGGCGGCTCGCGACGGCGGCCATCGTGATCGTCTTTTCCGTGTTCATCCTGGTACAACGGGAGGAGCTGCGCAACCGCATCGTGCGGCTGCTGGGCGAAGACTCGATCCACCAGACCACGCCGGCGCTTGATGATGCAGCGCGACGCGTCAGCCGGTATCTGCTGCTGCAACTGGTGCTCAACACCCTTGTCGGCGTACTGATCGGCGCAGGCCTGCTGGTGCTCGGCGTTCCCGGAGCGCTTGTGTGGGGTGCGCTGACGATCGGGCTGCGGTTCATCCCGTACATCGGAACCTGGATCGCCGCGGCGTTCCCGATTCTTGTTTCGCTCGCTGTTTCGCCGGGCTGGCAGCAGCCGCTGCTGGTCGCCGCGTTGATCACGGTGGTCGAGGTGGGGTGCGGGCAGTTCCTGGAGCCGATGCTGTTTGGTTCAGGAACCGGCCTCACGCCGCTGGCGGTGCTGGCGTCGGCGCTCTTCTGGGGTTGGCTGTGGGGTCCCGTCGGGCTGCTGCTTTCGACGCCGATCGCCGTCTGTCTTGCGGTGACGGGCAAGCACTTCCCGCGGCTTGCGTTCCTCGACGTTCTGCTGAGCGACAAGGTTGCTCTCCCCCCGGAATCACACCTTTATCAGCGGCTCTTGGCCAACGACCGCGACGAGGCGACGCGCATCGTCACCGAGTTCCGCACGCGCCGCACCGACGTCATCGACGCGTACGACGGGCTGGTGCTGCCGGCGCTGCGGACCGCCGAGCTTGCGCGGCATGCGGGCGAGCTTGATGAGCAGCAGGAGCGTTCGGTGCACGAGATCGTCTCCGAACTCGTCAGCCGCATCGGGCCCGAGCAGCCGCTTGCCGGCCAGACGCCGAGCGTTGCGCCGGTGCTGTGCGTCGGGGTGCGCGACGAGGCGGACACCATCGCCGCTCGCATGCTCGCGCACGGCGCTGCAGATCAAGGGCGTGAGCGTTCAGGTGGTGACGCACGACACGCTGACGGGCGAACTGCTCGCGCTCATCGAGAACGCCCGGCCCGCGGCGGTGTGCCTCTCCGCCGTTCCGCCCTCGGCCTCACTGCATGCTCGAGTCGTCAGCAAGCGCGTACGAGGGCGGTTTTCGGAGCTGCCGATCGTCGCGGGGCTCTGGACCGGTGAGTCGGAACCGGCGACGACGCGCGAGCGTCTGGGCGAGGCAGGGACCGAGCACGTCGTGACGACACTCGCCGGCGCCGTTGCCACGCTCACCGCGCTGGGCGTACCGCTCGCAGCCAAGGCCGCGATGCCGCGAACAGTCGGCGGCGCGGGCGGTTACGACGAAGGGTTCGCCGGCGTGGCTCCGGCGTAAAGCAAAGGCCCCCCGCCGTGCGGCGGAGGGCCCGTGAGGTCAACAAGTTTGGCTATGAGGTCGGCTCAGCGGCGGCGACGCGCGCTGGCCAGGCCACCGAGGGCCAACAGGGCCGCGGCGCCGGGCGTCGGCGTGGCGACGAGTTCAAACACCGGCGTGTTCGCCTGCGCCACCCACGCGCCGCCGGAGAGCTTGACGCCGGTGTTGAACGTCGCGCCCGCGCCGGTCGCGTTGGCGGTGCCGGCGTTCCAGGCGATCGTGCCGCCGGCGACGCGCTGCAGCACGAGGTGGTACGTGCTGCCGCTGCTCAGCGTGGAGCCCGCGGGAGCGGTGAATGACCAGTTGTTGTAGCCGGTGCTGAACACCGGGTTGGTGAGCGTGTAGAGCATGGTGCCGGGGAGGCCGCCCGAGTCGCTCCAGATGGAGACGATGGGCGTCGCCGTCGAGCCGACGTTGAGGCGCAGTGTTGCGTAGTCGAGCGTGGCGTTCTGCGTCATTGTGAACGACACGCCGATGGCCGACGGCGCACCGAGGTTGCCGAGGGTGATCCAACCCAGTGTTCCCGACGACGAGAGATTGCTCAGCAGCACGTCAGCGCCGGCGACACCGCACCCCAGACCCAATGCCACAACGGACGACGCAATCATCAACTTTGTCACGGTTCTCTCCTGAAAGACACACACATCGCCCGCGGCCGCGCATGCACGGCCACCGACGTTCCCACGCGATCCAGTGTCAGTATGCCTGTTCTCAGAACACTCGTCAAGGATTCGAGCGACTATTGGGGAGTTCGCCCCCCCTTAAGTGTGACGGGTGTCCAATGCCTGGAGGTGGCTCAAAACCGCAGCTTTTCGAGGCGTTCCATCGCCTCGATCAGTCGCGGCGTCTCGCGGGTCAGGCTAAGGCGGAACCAGTCGGTCGCTGTGTCGGCGAAGCCGGCGCCGGGCACGGTGACCACGGCCGCCTCTTCGATCAGCTTCTCGACGAAGCGCCAGGAAGACATGGGCTTGCCGGTGGTCGAGTCAATCGGGCAGCGGGCCCAGACGAAGATGCCGGCGCGGGGTGGTTCGACTTGGCAGCCGATTGACCGCAGGGTGGAGACAGCGGCATCGCGACGCACCTGATACTCACGGCGCATATTCGCGATCACGGGATCATCGAACCGGTCGAGCGCCACGGCCGCGGCGTCCTGCACGGCGTTGAACGGGCCCGAGTCGTAGTTGTCCTTGACCTGCTTGAGCGCGGCGATCATCGCGGCGTTGCCGACGGCGAAACCGATGCGCCAGCCGGTCATGTTGAACGTCTTGCTCAGCGAGTGGAACTCGATGACGCGGTCGCGCTTGTGGTCGATGCCCGGCGCGGCGAGGAGGCTGGGGCAGGCCTGTGGGCCGTCGAAGTAGAGCTCGCTGTACGCAAGGTCGCTCGCGACGCTGAGGCCGTTATCGAGGCCGCGGCGTGCGAGGGCCGCGAACTCATCAGAGGTGACTGTTGCGCCCGTCGGGTTGCCGGGGAAGTTGAGCCACAAGAGCTTGCTGCGGCTCAGCAGGTCGTCGGTCAGCTGCTCGACCGCCGGGGCCCAGTGGTTGCCGGGCGTGGTCTCAAGCGTGTGGACCGTTGCGCCGGCCATCACGGAACCTTGCTTGTAAACCGGGTACGCGGGGGCGAAGATGATCGAGCCGTCACCGGGGTTCAGCAGGCCCATCGGCAGGTGGCCGATGCCGTCCTTGCCGCCCATCAGCGCGACCATTTCCGTCTTGGGGTCGACGGTGACGCCGAAGCGGCGCCGCATGAACTCCGCAGCGGCGGTGAGGAATCGCGAGGTGCCGTAGCAGGCGGGGTACTGGTGGTTGACCGGCACGCGCATCGTCTCGCTCATGGCATCGATGACGAACTGAGGCGTCGGCTGGTCGGGGTCGCCGACGCCGAGGTTGATGACGTCCTTGCCCGCCGCGATGGCCGCGCGTTTCTTGTCGTCGATGGCATTGAAAAGGAAGGGGGGGAGCTTCTTCAGGCGGTCGGCGCGGAGGTCGGCGCCGGGTGGGGTGAGAGCGGGTGCTGGGGGCATGCGGCAAGATAGGAACGCGAAGCAGAAAAGTCCGTGGCCATGGCCGCCAAACCACCGTCAAGCGGCAGGATCCGCACGCTTGGGTGTGGAACCGCATTCGGGGCAGATCGCCGCGCCGCTGAGCCCGATCCTGCTGTACCCGCACTTTCGACAGGCAAACCGAGAGGCGCGACTCCGCTGTGCGAGCACTCTCGCCGCGGCCATCCAACCCCAGGCGAGCGAGAATGCCAGCATGATCAGCGCCACTCCGTACACGAGCGGCTGCAGCCGGCAGAGCAGTGAGGCGGCGCTTCGCTCAGGGTGCGGCACGATCACATAGTGATCACCGGCCGCCCGCGCGGCGTCGAACTGCGAGCGGACGCAGGGGTCTTTGTAGCGGGTGAACCAGCCAAACCTGTTTCGCACGGCAGCAAAGGCTGTATTCAATGTGTCCTGATCGGCCGATGCTGCCAGCGGAGTGGGTGTAACGATGACCATGACACGGGTGGAGGTGCAGACAGGAGTCCCGTACCCCTCAATCTGGAACTCGTAGCTGTAATAGCGTGCCGCGTCCTCGATCTGGGGCGTGGAGTAGAGCGTGTCGTTCTCTGAATAGAGGCGATTGGAATTCCACGGCCGGTTATACCAGGCGTACGGCACACTCGCCGCGATGAGGTGGTATGCCAGTAACAGGCACGCGCCGCTCACCAGGGCGATGAGGCACCACTTTCCATGGCGGAACGCCGGCCGCGTGGTTCGTGCGAGAGCGTCGTTCATGGGCGAGGCGATGGTAGAAGTTCATCTCCTGCGTCGGTGTACACGGCCTTTTTGCGGGGTACGCTTGCGCTGTACGCAAAGGAGTGCGGATCATGGCCAAGAAGGACAGCGGGGCGGGCACATCGGGGACCCTGAGCAAGAGCGTCAAGGCGCGTGACAAGAAGACCCTTGGCCGCATCGTCGATTTCGCCGACGACGTGGCGAAGAAGTCGCTCTCGGGCAAGGAACCAAAGCTCGACATCCCTTTGCGCACCAAGAGCAACACGATCTGGAGCCGCAAGGCGGGCGTGCTGAGCATGGGCGACGCGACGGCAGAGCGCGAGCTGTTCAACCTCGGCCAGGCGAAGCAGTTCATGCAGACCTGCCTGCACGCCAAGGGCATCAAAGACCTGATCGACGTCGAGAAGACGCTCAGCCTTCGTGGCATGTACTACCGCGGCCTGCACACCGTCGCGGGCACGAAGGAGAAGACCTTCGCCGACCAGGACGAGAGCGACGGCATCCTCGAAGATCTCGAGGTGTCGATGGGCGCCCTTCGCGAAGAGCTGCACATCTTCGCTAAGAAGAAGGGGACGATGATCGGCAACATCACGCTGATCGACAGCGGCGACGAGATCGACTGCCGCCGGATGGGGAGCGGCGGGTACTCGATCCCCAGCATCGTCGAGCCCGACATCATGCAGTTCAAGAAGTGCGAGGCGAAATTCGTTCTGCACGTCGAGAAGGACACGGTGTGGGGACGGTTCAACGAGGACAAGTTCTGGCAGAAGCACAACTGCATCCTCACCGAGGGCGGCGGTCAGCCGTCGCGCGGCGTGCGGCGGCTGCTGCAGCGGCTCAACAACGAGCTCGGCCTGCCGATCTACTGCCTGCTCGACTGCGACCCGTGGGGGCACTACATCTTCAGCGTCATCAAGCAAGGCTCGATCTCGCTGGCGTTTGAGAGCAACCGGCTCGCGATCCCCGACGCGAAGTTCATCGGCGTGCGCTCCAAGGACTACAAGGAGTGCGGGCTGAGCGACGACGTGCAGATCGCGCTGACCGACACCGACATCAAGCGAGCCAAGGAGATTGCCGCGTACCCGTGGTTTGAGGACCACAAGGGGTGGCAGAAAGAGATCCAGGGCCTGCTCTCCAACGGCTTCAAGATGGAAGTGGAAGCCATGATCAACAAGCGGATCAGCTACGTCACTGAGGAGTATGTGCCGCAGCGGCTGAAGGCGAAGGACTGGCTGGAATAACGGCCGTTTCGCCCAGGCAAACCATCATCTGATAGGCGTTCGATGAAAGGGCTTGCCTGCCTCGATTGAGGCAGGGGTTTTTTCGCATACCTGCGGCGGATCCCCTCGGCCGGCTTCATGAAGACCGGTTTTGCTTCTCCAATTGTAAAAGTTGTGTAGTCTCTCCTGATCGGAGTCGGCTGTATCAAAGGGTGAATACAGGGAGACTGCACATGAAGGGAACGAACCGTCTTTCGCTCGTGGCCGGGTCGGCTGTCGCCGTGCTGGGCGTGAACAGCGCTCGGGCGCAGTGCGTGTCTGGGTGGGACGCGGTGGGGAACGCGGCCGATTCCGCTCTGGGCGGGATCGTGCAGGCGATGACCGTGTGGGACCATGACGGAGCCTTGGCGACGCCGAAGCAGATCGTTGCGACCGGCTCTTTTGCGACCGCGGGAGGCAACCCGTCGGCCCGCATCGTGCGCTGGGACGGCACCGCATGGCAGCAATTTGCGACCGGCTTCGGCGCGAGCGGCGCTCGTTCGCTGGTGGTGCGCGACAATGGCGACCTGGTGGTCGCGGGCGAGTTCACGTCGGCCGACGGCCAGCCGGGAACGGGCCACGTCGCGACGTGGACACCCGGCGCGACGACGTTCGGTGCGCTGGGCAATGGGATCACCGGCGGTGTGGCGTTGTCGGTGGTCAACTATCACGGCTCAGGCGGGGCCGGCGCTGAGCAGATCGTGGTCGGCGGGCAGGCATTCAGCGGCGGATTGAGCCGCATCGGCGCGTGGGACGGTTCGACGTGGGACAGCATGAACGGCGGGATGAGCAGCCTCGTCGGCGCGATGGCGGTGCTCGCCAACGGCGACCTGGTTGCCGGCGGTTCGTTCGTCACCGCGGGCGGCGTTGACGCGCGGAGCATCGCCCGCTGGGACGGGTCGGCGTGGCACCCGCTGGCGGAGGGCATGGGGCTCGCAGGCCCGAGCACCCTCGTTCGCTGCATGCTCGCCCTTCCTAACGGCGATCTCATCGTCGGCGGCTCGTTCACCGTGGCGGGGCCAGCCGACAACGTGGTGAACTACATCGCGCGTTGGGACGGGACGTCATGGCACAGCATGGGCGGCGGGATGAGCAACGGCACGGCGACCAACCCGGGCGTCTATGGGCTTGCGCTGCTTCCCAACGGCGACATCGTCGCGGGCGGCAACTTCGGTACCGCCGGCACGGCGACGGCGCACAACGTCGCTCGCTGGGACGGCACGTCGTGGCATGCCGTCGGGTCTTCCGGCATGAACGGGATCGTCTACTGCTTTACGCAGCTCAACGGCGAGCTGTACGCGGGGGGTGACTTCACAACCGCCGACGGGCACACCGCGACGCGGTTCGCCAAGTTCGCGCAGACGACGCGAGCGGTTGCTGATATTGGGGCCGCGGGCGGCGTTCCCGGCAACGACGGAGCTCTGGACAACAACGACTTCATCGCGTTCATTACGTACTTCTTCGCGGCCAACCCCGTTGCCGACATGGGCGTTGCAGGCGGACAGCCGGGTTCTGATGGAGCGTTCAACAACAACGACTTCATCGCGTTTATCAACGCGTTCTTTAACGGGTGCCCGGTTTGACGTTGCGCGTTCCCGGCGGCCGCGCGGATATGAGCAGTCGCGTCGTGTAAGAGCCGAGGGCCGTAAGGCCCCGGCCGGCTCGCGGTGGTGTGTGCCCACACGGCACCGGCCCCTTACGGGGCACGGCTCTTATGCGCGCGTTGGTACCGCAGGTCTCACCGCTGGAAGTCGTACACGCTGCCGAGGCCGAGCAGGCGGGTAAGCTCGTCGAGGGCATCGCGCGATTCGCGCAGCAGGACGGGGTCGGGGAGGTCGGCGGGCGTCAGCTCGTCTGGATAGTGCGTGTTGATCCACGTCTCGAGCCCATCGGCGACGGGAGGCGTCAGCATGCACGCGGGGTTGACCGCCTTGAGGTCGCCCTCGTTCAGCGGCACGCGGAGACGGAGGCACGCGGGGCCGCCGCCGTTGCGCATGCTCTCGCGCACGTCGAGATAGACCGCTTCGGAGATCGGGTTTGCGCGGTCGGCGATCACGCGGTCGACCGCCTTCTTCACCACCTCGTCCGATTCGGCTTCGATCGGCGCGACGAGGACGTACCGATCGGGAGCGATGCCAGCAACTGCGAGTTGAAGAGGTACGACGAAACCGCCTTGCTCACCGGCACCTGATCGGCGTCGATCGGCACAGGCACGAGCGACGGCAGCAGGGAACGCAGCGCGTCGATCGTGCCGGATTCGTTGGCGAACGCCTGGCGGTGGTAGAGCAGCACGCGCCCGCTGCCGACGGCGATCACGTCGTTGTGGAACACGCCCTGGTCGATGGCGGCAGGATTCTGCTGGACAAAGAGTGTGCGTGTCGGATCGAGGCCCATCGTGCGGGCCACTGCGCGCGACGCTTCGAGCGTCTGGCGAGCGGGGAAACGCGAAGGACGAGGAGCGGATTTGTCGTTGGCCGATGCGCCGTAGACGAACATGTGCACCGCGTCGCTCTCCGCAGCGTCCCCTCCCGGCGTGTCATCGAAAAGCCGTGTGTGGTTGGCCGCGCCTTCGTCGCCGGTGGCGGGCGAGGAGGGCAACGCGGGGTGCACCGTGAACCGCGATCGGTTGGAGAAGACCGCGCTGAGGATCCGCGTCGTGGTCGGGTGCTCGATGCTGCGGTGGAACATGCTCACCAGGTTCGCGGTGAGCATGTGCGTGCGCATGTCGGCCGTGTCCGCCGCGGGAGCGACTGTCGCGGCGTTGGCCGTCCACATCGGCGAGGCGCTGCAGACCTGCGCCAGCAGCACCGGGTCGGCCTTGTGCGCGGCCTCGATGATTCCTGCGTCGCTGCCGGAGAAACCCATCGCCCGCAGCGTGGGCACGTGCGGGCGTTCGTGGGGCGGCAGCACGCCCTGCGGCACCCCCATTGCAGCGAGCCGCCGCATCTTCGCGAGCCCTTGCAGTGCCGCGGCCTTTGGCCGGCTGGTGCTGCCCACGTTGCTCGTGCTCGCCACGTTGCCGACCGAAAGACCGGCGTAGTTGTGCGTGGGGCCGACGAGGCCGTCAAAGTTCGCTTCAAACAAATGAGGGGTGGGCATTGCGTGCAGTGTATTGATTACGCGGCCTTGTTCGCAGCGTCACCGGGGACTCGGGCGAGCCAGCGGATCAACCCGTCGGAGTAGGCCAACAGCAACAACGAGATGCCGCACCACACGATGGGATAGAGCACCAGTTGGAACAGCGGTTCTTCCGAGTAGCGGTTTGTCGCGGCCGGAACCGCTCCCGAAGCGGTCGCGAGCCTCTGCGTGCAGTACCAGAAGATCGTCGCTCCGGACGTGATCAGGTGGTACAACCCGAAGCACCGGATCAACAGCGTCGCCCAACTACGGATGTCCATGGAGGTCTCCATGGCCAACCATTATGCCAACCACGCGTCGTCGAATCGCATCCCCTCGCTCACCGCGGGGGGTGTTGACGAGCGTTCGACCATGCAAGCGACGGGCGAAGCGCAGTAGTCGATCGCGAAACTGCCCGCGGGCCGGTGATTTCCTGAGAGACCAAGCCCGCCGAAGGGCAGTTTGCTCGAAGCTCCTGCGGTACCCGTGTTGACGTTGATGCACCCCGCGCGGCACTCGCGGATGAACCGTTCGCCGCTCTCAGCGTTGCCGGTGAAAATCGAGGCCGCGAGGCCGTAACGGGTGGCGTTGGCCTGCTGGATCGCCCCTTCGATCGACGTGACGGTGGCATAGCGCAAAACCGGCCCGAAGACCTCGATGTCAGCACCGGGATCGATCGATTCGCCCGCTCGGACAGCGTGGTCGAGCGGGTCGGCGGTGAAGCGATCGACGCGGATGATCGAGGGGGAGACGAAGTACCCCTTGGTCGGCGAGTCGACCTCGGTCGCCTCCATGATCACCGATGCGCCGGACTTGGCCGCGGCAGCCTGAAAGTTGAGCACCGAATCGAGCGCCGAGCGACTGATGATGGGACCGGTGAAGACCGGGCTCGAGTGCGGGTGGCCGATGATCAGGTTGGATGCGATCTTGCCGATGAGCGCGACGAACTTCCGCTCGATCGCCTCGTGAACGATGAGGCGGCGCGTGCAGGTGCAGCGCTGGCCGGTGGTATTGAAGGCGCTTCGAGCGACTTCGAGAGCCGCGAGGCGCATGTCGGCGTCGTCCATCACGACCGTCGGGTTGCTGCCGCCGAGCTCGAAGGCGAGCATGCGGCCGGGGCGATCGATGTTCGCGAGTGCGATCTTCTTCGCAACGGGCCACGAACCAGTGAACGCGACGCCGTCGATGCCCGGGTGTGAGCAGAGCTTGGCGGCGATATCCCCCCCACCCTGCACGAGATTCACCGCGCCGCCGCAGGCCTTGGCTTCGGGCGTATCGCCGAGTTCCTCGCGGATGGCGCGGAGGAACCACTCGACAAGCAACTGACCGGCGCCGGGTGCTTTGTCCGACGGCTTAAACACGACGGTGTTTCCAGCGGCGAGCGCGGGCACGATGTGGCCGTTGGGCAGGTGCGCCGGGAAGTTGAAGGGACCGATCACCGCCATCACGCCGTGCGGCTTGAAGACGCAGCGGCCGGTGCGCGTCGGGCTCAGCGCCATCTCAAAGTCGGTTACGCGCGTCAGGCCGCCGGTCTCGGCGGGGTCGAGGGTGATGTCAACCTTGCCTGAGAGGATGCCGGCCTCGGCCTTGCACTCCCACATCGCCTTGCCGACCTCGTCGGCGATGACGGCCGCCATCTCGGCGATTCCTGCTTTCGCGATCGCCGCGTAGCGATGCAGTACGGCGAACCGCCTCTCCTTCGGCAGACCCGACCAGACCGGCAGCGCTCGGCGTGCCGCGTCGACCGCTTGGTCCACGTGCGCTGCGTTGGGGCTGCACGAGTAGACCACCCGGCTCGGCTCGGCGGGGTCGCGGACGACTAGATCACCCCCCGGAATCGGGTGGGCGTGGCCGGCGATGTAATTGGCTGCGGTGGGCAGATGGCGCTGGGACATCGCGGCAGGGTAGAGAGGTCTGAACGGTCGTTCACGGATTCTGCGGTGAGAAACGCCTCAAAGGTCCGGATAACCCCGTAGGCGGGTCTCAAACAGGCCGATAGACCCAGTCCCTATCCTGCCACGCATGTTCCTCATCCGCCGCGGAAAGCCTGATGACGTGGGAACGCTCCTGAAGCTGGCGCGGATGGTGCACTTCATCAACCTGCCGTCGGACAAATCGTTCATCGAGGACAAGGTCGCGTGGAGCCGCCAGTCATTTATGCTGGCCCAGGAGACGGCCGTGGCGGGGCAGCGGGCCGCGGCGAAGGGGCGGACGAACGGCAAGAAGGGGGGCGGAGGAGGGGTTCCAGGAGCGGGGCACGACTTTTCGGAAGTCGTCCAGACGGTCTCCAAGCGGCCGCCACAGTTTCTGTTTGTGATGGAGGAGACTGAGTCCAAGGGCGTGATCGGGTCGAGCCAGATCATCGCGCAGATGGGTGGGCCGCCTCCGGCGCAACCGAACCTGTCGCTGCAGCTCTCCCGCAAGGAGATGTTCAGCGAACGGCTGCAGACGGGTGTCACGCACACGGTGGCGAAGCTGCACCTTGATCAGAGCGGGCCGACGGAAATCGGCGGCCTGATCATGCAGCCGAGTTTCCGCGGTCACAAGCAGAAGCTCGGTCGGTTGATGTCGCTGGTGCGGTTCCACTACATCGGGCTCTATCGCCAGATGTTCGCCAACCGCGTGCTGGCGGAGATGATGGGCGTGGTGACGGTGGACCGCGAGGGCGGCAAGAGCCCCTTCTGGGAGCATTGCACGCGACAGTTCATCAACCTGAGCTACGACCAAGCGGACGCGTTCAGCGCCGACAACAAAGAGTTCATCCTCTCGCTCTTCCCGCGCGAGGAGATCTATCTCTCGCTGCTGCCGCCGCAGGCGCGTGCGGTGGTCGGGCAGGTGGGTCCTGAGACGGTGCCGGCGAAGATGATGCTGGAGAAGCTGGGGTTCAAGTACCACATGCGGGTCGATCCGTTCGACGGCGGGCCGCATATCGAGGCGCCGACGGACACGATCTCGCTGGTGCAGAAGACACGCCGGTTCGAGTTGGGCAAGCCGCTGAAGGATGGCGCGGCCAAGGGGTACGGCGTCGTCAGCGTGATCGATCAGGACGGCGAGTTTGTGGCGATGCAGACGCCGGTGACGATCGATCGGCAGGAACGAGTTTGTCTGCCGCGGGCGAGCTGGGACGCACTGCGAGCGGCCGGCGCGACCGAGGGGGCGGCAGGTTACACGCCGATGGATGCGCCGCAGCCGGAGCACCTGTCGAAACCGCGTGGTGCGGCGCGGGCTTGACCGGCGCTTGAGTGTGCAGATGGTGGCCCGCCCGGGTATGCTGGGGCATGCACAAGCAGCAACTCGGTTTGACGGTCGTTGGCGTGACGTTGGCGTTCGCGGGGTGCGCGGGGGCCGGCGCTGGGGGACCTGAAGGGGCCGGCAACGCTGGAGCTTCGAAAAGCGCCGAGGCGGTCGGTGTGAACTCGCGGCTGACTGAGCCGGCGAAGCCGGGGTTTGTGCAATATCCGGCGTTGAGCCCTGACGGCTCGACGATCGTGTTCAACTGGCTGGGTGATCTGTGGGCGGTGTCGTCGCGCGGCGGTGTCGCGACGCGGCTGACGAGCAGCCCGGCGGACGACCGGCACGCGAACTTCTCGCCCGACGGTTCGATGATCGCGTTTGAGAGCGACCGCGACGGCGGGCGGTCGATTTATGTCATGCACGTCGCTCACGCAGAGGGTGAAGCGGGCGGTTTGACGACGGGCGTCGTTCGACGCGTGACGGTGTCGGACAAGCCGCAGGAGCTGGCGACCGGCGGCGGCGCGTGGACGCCGGACGGGTCGGCGATCGTGTTCACCGAGCGGAACTCGGGAATCTTCCGTGGGTACAAGATGTACAAAGCGCCGCTGGCAGGCGGGCCGGTGACGCCGGTGACCGAGGCGTACGGCGCTGCGCCGCGCGTGAGCGCTGACGGCAAAGAGGTTGTGTTCACGCGCCGTGCGCCGAGTACACGCGCCCCGCTACAGCGGCACGGGCGCGGGCGACCTGTGGGAAATGAACCTCGGCGACGGGTCGTTCAAGCAACTGACGAGCGACCCGCGCAGCGAAGGTGACGGATATGTGCTGCCGGACGGTTCGATGGTGTACGTCGCGACCAAGGACGGCACGTGCAACATCTATCGAATGCCCAAGGGGGGGAGCGAATCGAACGCGCAGCAGCTGACGCGCTTTGCCCCGAGCAAAGAAGAGATCACGATCGGGCACGGCGTACGCGACCTGAGCGTCAACGCCAAGGGGACGGTCGCGACGTTCTGCGTGTGGGACACGCTGTACACGCTCGACCTGACGAACGCGAATGCGAAGCCGGCCGCGGTGTCGGTCACGACTGCGGTGGACCTGAACGACGTGGACTTTCAGCGGATGAACCTTGCTCGCGAGGTGAGCGAGCAGGCGCTGTCGCCCGACGGCAAGACGATGGCCGTGATCGCCCGCGGCGAGGTCTTCGTGCGCTCCACCGACGAGAACCGCCCAACTCGGCGCGTGACCTTCACGCCGGGGCGTGAGACGGGCCTTACGTGGAGCCCTGACGGGCGCGTGCTGTGGTTCGCCAGCGATGAGAGCGGGACCAATCGCATCTACTACGCGACGGTGACGATGGCCCGCGAGGATCTGCTGCCCAAGGACGAGAAGAAGGACGAAGAGAAGAAGGACGACGCTGACAAGAAAGACGACGCCAAGAAAGACGACGCGGCGAAGAAGGACGACACCAAGAAGGACGAGCCCGCCGAGAAGAGCGACAAGAAGGACGAGAAGGCCGCTCCTGCAGATGGCGAGAAGAAAGACGACGCCAAGCCCGCCGCCAAGGAGAAGAAGCCCGACTTCGGCAAGCGCTGGGCCGAGAGCCTGCGGTTTGAGGTGCACAAGCTGGATGACTCGATCGTCGGCGCCGGTCGCAACGACGGCGTGCTGGGGATGGAGCTGAGCACGCCGGTCCCGTCGCCCGACGGCCGCAAGCTCATCGTGACGCGCGGCAAGGGCGACCTTGTGCTGATCGATCTGGTGAAGAAGACCTCCCGCACGATCCTCGAGGGCTGGAACGAGCCGGACGTGCAGTGGGCCGCCGACTCGCGCCACATCGTGTACGCGCGCGAGGACCTGGACTTCAACAGCGACGTGTTCCTGATGGACACCGAAGGCGGCAAGGACGGCGCGGCCGGCGAGCCCGTCAACATCACCCGCCATCCGGACCTGGACACGAGCCCTCGTCTGTCGCACGACGGCAAGGTGCTCTACTTCCTCTCCGAGCGCGACGGCGAGAACTTCCAGTTCGCGGTCTGGGGCGTCTATCTCGACCAGAAGCTCGAGTCGCTCCCCGCGTATGAGCTCGAGGAGTACTTCAAAAGCAGGCGACCGCGGCCAAGGCGATCAAACCGATCAACGCCGTGCTGTGGGACGACGCTGATTGGGTCGCCAAGGACAAGCCCAAGCCGGCCAAGCCGCTGGTGATGGACACGACCAACTCATACATGCGGGTTCGCAAGATCGTCGGCTCGTCAGGGAGCATCTCGAACCTGGCGACGACCCCAGGCGGCGACCGCGTGATCTACAGCGCCCCGCCCGATGCGCCCGGACCGGGCGCCGAGTCGTCGCTGGTGAGCGTCTCGTACAAGGGTGACGACCGCAAGACGGTGGCCGCGGGCGCGGCCGGCGGCGTGTCGGTCTCGATCGCTGGTGACAAGGTGACGTTCGTCAAGGCGCGTCAGGCGGCGGGCACGGCGCTCACGGCAGGCGCGGGTGGCAAGGTCGACACGTACGCGATTGACGCTCCGGTGGTGATGGACGTGAAAGCCTGCGCAGCGGCAGAAGTTTGTCGAAGCGGCGCGGATCATTGGCAATCAGTTCTACCACCCCACGCTCAAGGGGCTCAACTGGAAGGGGATGACCGAGCGGTATCTGCCGCTGGCGGAGCAGACGCGCACGACGGCGGAGTTCAACCGCGTCTACACGCTGATGCTCGGCGAGCTGGACGGCTCACACACGGGCATCATGGGCGGCCCGAGCAGCTTCACGCCCCCCGCGCTCGCGGTCGGTGCGCTCGCGGTCGACGCAGACCCGGTCGCCAACGGGTGGAAGGTGGAGCGCGTGCTCTTCAACGCGCCGACGGGCAAGGGGCCGCAGGGCCTCAAGGCGGGCGACGTCATCACGCAGGTCGAAGACCGCGTGACGGCGGGCAAGGACCTGGACTGGGCCCTTCAGGGCACGGCCGGGCGCGAGACGCTGATCACTGTGGTCCGCACGGTCACGCCGCCTCCTGCGAAGGAAGGCGAACCGGCGGGGGGAGGGCAGCCGGAGACCAAGACGGTCAACCTGCTCATCTCGCCGATCAGCGGCGCTGAGGACGCCGAACTGCGGTACTGGGACGAGGTGCAGCGCCGCGCAGCGATCGTCGACAAGGTCTCGGGCGGCAAGCTCGGCTACCTGCACATCAAGGCGATGGGCGAGGCGAGTGTGCGCGACTTCGAGCGCGACCTCTTCGCCGCGGCCAGCGGCAAGGAAGGCCTGATCATCGACGTGCGCGACAACGGCGGCGGCAGCACGGCCGACATCCTGCTCACCAGTCTCACCGCTCCGCAGCACGCATACACGGTGCCGCGCGGCGCTGATCCGAAGACCACGCCCAAGGACGCCTATCCGCGCGACCGCCGGCTGATCTACGGCTACGGCCGGCCGATCACGGTGATGATCAATGAGAACTCGTTCTCCAACGCCGAGATCTTCGCCCACTCGATCAAGACGATCGGGCGCGGCAAGCTGGCGGGCACGGCGACGTACGGCGGTGTCATCTCGACCGGCGCAGCGACGCTGGTGGACGGCACGACGGTGCGGACGCCCGGACGCGGCTGGTACCTGCCCAACGGCGAGGACATGGAGAGCAACGGCGCCAAGCCCGATATCGACGTGCCCGAGCTGCCCCAGGACGAGGCGGCAGGCCGGGACGCCCAGCTGGAGGCGGCTGTGAAGGAGCTTCTGCAGCGGATCGGGGCTCGCCCGACGGCTGAGGGCGGCCGATAAAGGACGTATGGCGCTGTCGCCACGAAACCCGGCCGTCTGCATAGCCGCTGCTGCGGCCATGCTCGGTGGCTGCGCAGCTTCGCCCGGACCGGACACGTTCGCGAGCGTCGATCCAGCGGGCCGCATGCACGCGGCGGCCGTCGCCGACGCCAACCACGACACGTCGGCGGTGCCGATGCTGGTAGAGATGCTCTCCAGCGACGACCCGGCGGAGCGGCTGGTCGCGATCGGCGTGCTGGAGAAGCTCACCGGGCAGCGGCTGGGGTATTCACCGACGGCCAGCTCGCATTCGCGGAAGCTCGCGGTGGAGCGGTGGTACGACTGGCTGAGGACCAACGACCTCCGCCCGCAGGTTGATCCGGCTACCGTTGGGGGAGCACGCCTGCCCCGATGACGCCCGAAGAACCGCACGTCAAACTCGAGCTGCGTTCGAATCCCCTCTTCCTGAGCGGGGCGGCGAGATGGTGTCGAGCATCGCCAAGCGCCTTGGCTTCAGCGACGAAGCGGCGGCTCACATCGCACTGGCGATCGACGAGGCGCTGTGCAACGTCATCCGGCACGGATACGACAAGCAGGACGAGCGTCCGATCTGGATCAGCCTCTTCCCCGAGGGGGGCGTCTCGTCGCCGCTGACGCAGGGGAAGGCCAGCCCGACGACAGGCTTGAGGATCGTGATCGAAGACGAAGCCAAGCAGGTCGACCCCTCGATCATCAAGAGCCGCGATCTGGATGAGATCCGGCCCGGCGGGCTTGGGGTGCACATCATCCAACAGGTGATGGACAGCGTGAACTACGAGCACCGGACGGGCCCCAACGGAGGAATGCGTTTGACGATGGTGAAGCGGAAGGGGTCTCAGGCGGGCGGTGAGGGGGCGCGGGGGGGCAGGGGATACTGGCAGCGAATCGAAGGGAGACCACTCGTGAGCGACGGCACACTGACCATCGACACCGCGCAGGCGCGAAGGGGCGGCGATCATCGCTCCCCGTGGCGACGTGGACATGACCGGCTCGCCGCTGCTCAAGGTCGAGCTGCGCCGAGTGGGCGGCGCAACGCCGCCGCCGACGCGGGTGGTCATCGACCTCTCGGCCGTGTCGTATATGGACTCGTCGGGACTGGCGACCTTGGTTGAGGCGCTCCAGTCGTCGCGCAAGAACAAGTACAAGCTTGTGATCTGCTGCCTCCAGCCGCGCGTGCGGGCGATCTTCGACATCGCGAAGCTGGCGACGGTCTTCACGATCGCCCCCACGCTCGAGAGCGCGCTGCAGGTGTAAGCAGGGAGAATCGGCACGGATGTCGCAGATCCAGCGGACCATCGCCAAGACGGGGTTGCACCGGGTCCGCCCGGCGGCGGCGGCGTACGCGTTCGTCGAGGGGGCGGGCGAGCTGATGCTCGACGTGATCGACCGCGTGGGCGCGGCTGTTCTGCTGCTGCGCGAGTCGGTGCGGTGGATCTGGCGGTCGATGACGCGCAAGAAGGTGCGCCTTGGGCGACCCGCGATCGTCAGCCAGCTTGTGCGCGTCGGCGTGCGGTCGGTCTTCATCGTGTCGCTGGTGTCGGGGTGCGTCGGCCTGATCCTGGTGCTGCAGATGGCGCCGCCGCTGGACCAGTTCGGCAGCAAGGACCTTGCGGCGAACATTCTGGGCGTCGCGATCCTGCGTGAGCTTGGGCCGCTGATCGCCGCGATTGTGCTGACAGGGTTTGCCGGTGCGGCAATCGCCGCCGAGCTGGGCACCATGGTGGTGGGCGAAGAGATCGAGGCGCTTGAGGCGCAGGCGCTCAACCCGGTGCGGTTCCTGGTCATCCCCCGCGTGCTGGCGACGATCGCCGGGCTGGCGGTGCTTTCGATCATCTCCAATGTGATGGCGATCGGCGCCGGGTACGCCATCGGCGTGCTGGCGGTGGGCATCCCCGGCCAGACGTTCTGGGACAACCTACTGCAGCAGGCCAAGACGGTCGACTTCATCACCGGCATGGTCAAGTCGCTGGTCTTCGGGCTGCTGATCGGCTTGATCGCCTGCACCAATGGCCTGCGCGTGTCGGGCGGCGCGGCAGGCGTGGGTAAGGCGACGACGGAGACTGTTGTTCAGTCGGTCGTCTGCATCGTGATCGCCGACCTGATCTTCACGGTGATCTTCTTCGCCTTGAACCTCAACTGACCAGCACGGGCGAGCCCGACAAGGAGCGGTCTGTGCGAACGCTTGTGCTGGTGCGGCGCGACGTTCGAGTGGCCGACAACACGGCCCTGTATCACGCTGCGCAAAAGCACCCGCGGCGTTGTCTGCCTGGCGGTGATCTCGCCCGGCGACTGGAAGCGGCACGATGATGCGCCGGCGAAGATCGACCTGTGGCTGAAATCGCTCGCGGAGATGGGCGAGAGCCTCGCCAAGCTGAACATTCCGCTACTTGTACGCGCCGCCGAAACGCCAGATGACGGGGCTGGAGTTGTGACGCAAGCCGCTCGGCAGACGAAGGCGGACTCGGTCTTCGCGAACGCTGAGTACGAGGTGAACGAGTCGCGGCGCGATGCGGCCATCGCCGCCGCGTGCCGAGACGCCGGCGTGAAGACTGAGTTCTTCCATGATCAGGTTGTGCTCCCGCCGGGCGATGTTCGAACCAAGGCAGGCGGGCCGTTCTCCGTCTTCACGCCGTACAAGCGGGCGTGGCTCGCCGAAGTTGAACGCCGCGGCGGCGTGGCGGTGCTCGGCAAGCCCCGCAAGCAGGAAACGACCGGAATCGCTTCTAGTCGCGTGCCGACACTCGCCTCATTCGGATACGAACCGCTGCCGCAATCAATGACGCGGCCCGCTGGCGAGAGCGCCGCCTTGTGGCATTTCAACACGTTTTGCAAAGACCGACTAGACCGGTATCAGGAGGATCGCGACCCACCCGGCATCGATGGCACAAGCGTGCTCTCGCCGCACTTGGCCGTCGGCGCGATCAGCCCCCGCACATGCATCGCCGCGGCGGCGGAGGAGAACGGCGGAAAGCTCGGTGCGGGCAAGGCCGGGCCGTCGACGTGGATCAGCGAGTTGGTGTGGCGCGAGTTCTACCGGCACATCGTCGTGCACTTCCCCCGCGTGAGCATGGGCCGCGCGTTCAAGCCCGCGACGGATCGGCTCGCGTGGTCGTACAACGAGCGGTTGTTTGAGGCGTGGAAGCAGGGGCGGACGGGCTATCCGATCGTGGATGCGGGCATGCGTCAACTTGCCGCGACGGGATGGATGCACAACCGCGTCCGCATGATCGTCGCGATGTTTCTGAGCAAGGACCTGTTCATCGACTGGCGCTGGGGGGAGCGACACTTCATGCGGACACTGGCCGACGGAGATCTGGCCAACAACAACGGCGGGTGGCAGTGGTCGGCGAGCACGGGGACGGATTCGGTCCCCTACTTCCGGGTCTACAACCCGATCGCGCAGAGCCGCACGCACGATTCCGATGGGAAGTACATTCGCGCGTGGGTGCCGGAGCTTGCGAAGGTGCCGCTTGCCGACATCCACGACCCGGAAACGATCGCCGGGTACAAGCTTGATTACCCCCGGCCGATTGTCGATCGCACCAAGACACGGGACCGCGTTGTGCGGGCGTTTAAGGCACTCAGCGCGGCGAAGACGTGAGCCGCGACCAATGATGGCGGCATGAGCACCGTCCTCCCTATCACCGTCGACGCCGACCACATCGCCACGATCACGATCGAGCCAAATCAAGGGCCGATGTGCATCCTTGATCACGCATTGATCAAACGGCTCGCTGCGACGTTCACCATCGTGCGCGAGCAGAAGCCGGCGGGCGTGGTGCTGGCGAGCGGCTCGCCGCGCGTGTTCATCGCGGGTGCGGACCTCAAGTCGATCGCCGCAATGAGCGTGAGTGAGCTTGAGAATTACCTGCGGTACGGGCAGGAGGTGTTCGGCATGCTCTGCACGATGCCCTGCTCGACGGTCGCCGCGATCAACGGGGCGGTGCTCGGAGGGGGGCTCGAGATCGCGATGCACTGCGACGAGCTTGTCGCGGCACCGGCGCCGATGAAGGACGGCGTCCCCAAGCCGTATCCGATCGGCCTGCCCGAGGCGGGGCTGTGCATCTGTCCCGGCTGGGGCGGTACGAACCTGCTGGCGGCCCGCATGGAGCCCGCCGAGGCATTGATGCGCACGGCGACCGGCAAGACGATGACGATCGATCAGGCCGCGGCGGCGGGCCTGGTGACGATGGCCCCTTCTGCCGAGGGCTTACTTGACGCCGCGAAGGCGTGGCTGAAGGCGAACCCGGGCGAAGCGGGCAAGAGGCGCGATGGGGCGCCGTCGCGTTGGATCGGCCGTGACGGGTATCGCAACCGCGTGCAGGCGGCGCTGGCGTCGCAGTCGGAGACGCTCAGCCAGACGGATCAGGGCCGCGCGTGCATGAAAGCCGTGGCAGCCGGGCTCGAGAACGGCTGGGACGCCGCGGGCGGCGCTCTTGAAGTCGAGCGGCGTGAATTGAACCGGCTACGGAACGAGCCCGCGGGCAAGGGGGCGATCGACGCCTTCCTGAACAAGGCGAAGTGATCAGTCCTGTTTCTTGAGCTCGACCTGCTGGACGCCCTCGACGCTATTCAACGCTTCGGCGAGGTTCGTCGCGCAGTCAGAGGCCATGCGGAGGCGGTATGTGCGGTCCACTGCGGCGCCTTCGCGCACGGTGACGACCTGCGTGAGGTCGGATTTCAGGCTCTGGCCCTTGAGGAGTGCATCCACGGCCTCGCCGCGGCTGAATGCCGCGCCGAGACGAACGGTCAGCGTCCAAGGTTCACCTTCGACAGCGGGTTGGCGGCGCGGACGAAAGAGGAACGCGGCGGTGGCGACGAATGGGATGCCGACCAGCGGCACCTTGAGGTAGCCGGCCCCCACCGCCATGCCGATCGCAACGGCGAAGATGACGAACGCCGTGTCGCGAGTGTCCTCGACGACCGTACGGAACCGCACGATCGACAGGGCGCCGACGAGCGCGAACGCTCGCGCGGCGTTGTTGCCCACGACAGAACCGATGATGCCGATCAACACGGTGAGCAGCACCAGCGTGGCCATCATCGTGATCGGCTGCGGGCGCGAACGGGCGGTGCGCAGATCGCCATGCAGGCCTTCGTGCGTCAGCCAATAGATGTACGCGATGACGCACCCCAGCGCGAACGCGAGCGTCTGGCGCACCAGCAGCACACCCAGCGGGTGCTCGACCTCGGTATTGAACGACTCGGTGAGCCAGTCGGGCGTTTGCAGCGTCAACGGATGCTCCGGTCTAAAGGCGAGCCGCGGCGGCGTCTCTGCCCAGACGGTACTTCGACGCGCTGCCGGGTTGGACGTTGAGAATCTTCAGGAGTGATTTGAACGGAAGGGGCAGAGCCGTGAGGTACTTGAGCTCCAGCACGGCTTGGCCGCGCAGAACATCAACCCCCTCGTCGACAGCGAGCGGCCGCACGTCCCAGCGATCGGCGTCGGTGCACAACCGTGCCCGAGCGCCGCGGTCGACGGTCAAGCGGAGCGGCCCTTCGATGCACGCGCCGACGAACGCCGTTCGCCGGTAGGTCAGCAGCATGGCCGGGTGCAGACTGAGTTCGCTCACGCGCTCACTGAACCAGCGACCGGCCCAAATCGCTTCACCTTGCGACGCGGTGGCCAACTGAGACAATTCGTCGATGACTATCGGCGCACGCAGCTTGGAGACCAGATCGCCGCGTTTGTTCTTGCGTTCAAGGTGCAGTGTGTCGCCGTCACCGTACCTGCGGACGCGGTACCGCTCGCGAGCATACCCCTCGCGTCGGTGATAGACGTCAAGAGCAGACGTGTCGAAGTAGAGCGTCGTGGTGGTGTAGGCCCACCCAGTCGCCGCGTCGGCGTGCGGGTCGCGTCCCATGCGGCCCGCACCGAGCGCCCATTCCTCGGCCGCGCGGGCGACCGCTTCGGGCACGAGGAACTTGAGCTCGTACGCATCCGGTGCTTCTTCACCCTCTGCGATGCGTCCGACGATCAGCGATGGAGATTCGGCGTGCTCGAACAGACGGTCGCTCACCGGTTGGCGTCCTTGTCTGCCGCCGCGGCTTGCTTAGGCGTGTACGCCATGAGGTACGTGCGGCGTTTATCCGCGAAGCCGCGTAGGCTCATCTGAGGGCGCCCGCTGGCCGCGGCTCCTGGCACTTCGTCGCTTGTCGCCAGCTTGAACGCCGAGGCCGAGGTGAGTTTCCGCGTGTCGGCCTCGACAGCCTGCTGGATCAGCGAACGGTTGGCGGTGACGATTGGGCCAAGCGACGCCCAGTTCAGGTCCTTCTCCGCGATCTGCTTTACGTACGTCATATAGCGTTCACGAAGCGCGGGCACAGCCAGAAGCTTGCTGCGGAGCGGTTTGGTCGCGTCATCGAGCCCGACAAGCGGATCGAGTTCCGTGCCGCTGCGGCCGCCGCCACCCCCCGGCCCGCGCATCCCGCGCGGACCGCGGTTGCCGCCTCCGCCCGGCGCCCGTTTTCGTCTGGGCGCTGTGAAGTTGGCGGCTCGTTCGGCGGCGGACCACCCGCGTTGTTCTGCCCATCTGGGCGCTGTTGTCCCGGCCCACGCATCCCGCCCCCACCACCCGGCCCCATGCCACCCGGTGGGCCCATGAGCGTCGCCTGGAAGCACTCATTCATGTCGTGCGGCACGATGTGGAACACACCCGCGGCGTCTTTGTAGATCGAGTAGTCACTCGCCCGCGTCCAGTACCCGTCGCCGTTGGCGAGCACGACGTCCAGCGCGAGGAACTTCAGAGCTGCGTCGACGTCGAGGATCGGTTTCAACGCCGCCTCAAGCTTCTCCGGCGGCGTGGTATTGAGCACCTTGCACAGATTGACCAGATCCTTCCAATCCTCATCGCGTTCGCTGCTCTTGATCTGGTAACGCTGCTTGTACGTCGCCAGGTCGTCGCCGGTGTACTCAAGGCCCGATCGCGCTCCGGGGCTCCCCTTCACCTTCCACCGCGCATCGTGCCCACCGCCCGCGTCGCTCTTCACTTTCTTCCCATCAGCAGCCTTGAAGTTCCGCTTGATGAAGTCCTTGTTGAACTGCTCGACGTTGACGTACACACCCCAGCTCTCACCGTTGATCACCACGCGCACGAAGTTCGCCCGCGGCGTGGGGATGTAGCGGTTCGCGATCGTCGAGTAGAGCACGGTGCTCATGAACGACGGGTCCTCGTGGCTGTTGAGCAGGTTGAGCGTGGTATACCCATGCTCCTTACCACCTGCCGCGGTGGTCTTGAGCGACTGCTTCTCGTCGGTGAAGTCCATGCTCACGTTGAGCGACCTCTTGCTCCCCGCACGCACGCCGAAGAACGACGATGCGCCGCGAAAGTGCACGCCGACGCCCTTGTACACCTTGCCGTCGACGGTCATCGTGGCCGGCACTTCGGCGTCGGTGTTATAAAAATCCTCCATCTCCGACTCCCAGTCGGACGACTCGAACTCAAGGAAGATCGTGCGGAGCACTGACTGGTCGTAAAGGTCGCCCGACGCGGGCTGCACATCCGACGGCGACACGTGCGGCCCGGGCGTTCCCTTTTCGTCACCGCCCATCCCACCAGGTCCCCCCGGCCCCATCATCCTGTTCGGCCGGTTCGCTTTATCTTTCTTGATCGACTCGCGCGCCGCGGCACGCTCGGCCGCGTTGAGCTTGCCATCACCGTCAGTATCGAACTGCTTGATGAGCTTTCGCTCCTGGCCCATCGGGCCACCCGGTCCCATGCCTCCCCCACCGGGGCCACGCATCGGACCGAACGGCGGCGGCCCGTCGTCGTCCTCACCACCGGCGGGCGGCTGCGCGAGGCACGGCGCAGCGGTAATCGCCAGCGCGAGAACCAAGGACATGCGGGTTGCATGAGTGAGCAGCTTTGCCACGGTCAGACTCCGGCGATGTCTGGGTGTTGTCTATCGACACGCCCGGGGGGACACGCACCGGAAACAACGGCCAAGGGGCTCGTTTCTTGCCGTTTCGATGCGGATGTTCGCTCACGAACGGTGGAACATCCGCTCCAGGTCCTTGATCGTCAGCCGCACGCTCGTCGGCCGGCCGTGCGGGCACGACGCGGACCGTTCGGTCCGCTCGCGGAACGCCAGCAGTTCGGCGATCTCCAGGTCGCTCAGCGCGTTACCGGCCTTGATGGCCGCCTTGCACGCCATCATGTCGAGCACCTCGTGCAGGGCCTGCTCGCTCGACGGCCCGCCCGTGAACCCGGCCCCACCGCCGCCGCTCCCGCCGCCTGCCGCATCGGCCGCGGCACGGTCGAGCAGCTCGGTGACGAACGACTCGACCTCGACGTTCCGATCGAACAGGAACGTCGGGAACGCGTGCACCGCGATCGTTTCGGGCCCGACCTGCTCGGCCGTGAGCCCGATGCGGTGGAACAGCCCGCCCTCCACGCGGCACGCCTCCATTGCCTCGAGCCGCCGCGAATCAGCCGGGATGATCGCCGGCATCAGTAGACGTTGGCTCTCCAGCGGCACACCTGCTCGCTCAGCGTTCCCCATCACACGGTCGAGCAGCTTCTCGAACATCACCCGCTCGTGCAGCGCGTGCTGGTCGATGATCACCATCCCGCGTTCGTCCTGCGTCACCAGGAACGAGTTGTGCACCTGCAGCGGCCGCGTCGTGGGCGTGATGTCCACGAGAGCAGGCGCTTGAAACACGGAGCCCACGGAGGACACGGAGGAAGGCAAAGACGGGGAACCAGCCCCGGATGAAGACGAATCGACACGGATCGGAAAAGGCATCGCGCCTTGATCCGTGTTATCCGTGTTCATCCGCGGCCATGCTTTGCTGCCTTCTTCCGCCGCGTTCGTCGATGTCGGAGCAAAGTCCATCCGTCCGTTGCTGGCGGGCGGCGCAGTGAATCGCTCTTTGAATGCCTCGGCGAACGCCGCGGCGCTCGATGGATTTGTATTTATCCGCTGCGGGTATGCGTGAGAAGCCGACCCGTTCGTCGGTGCGATCCCCGGCGTGTAACGCGGATGGGTCGGCGCCGAGTACCCCGCCGTAAGGTCCGTCCGCTGCAGCGCATCGCGGATCGTCCGTAGCACCAGCGAGTGGATCAGCGATGAGTCGCGGAACCGCACCTCGGTCTTGGCCGGGTGGACGTTGACGTCCACGCCGCGCGGGTCCATCTCGATCAGCAAAACCGCCGTCGGGTGTCGACCGGGCTCGATCAGGCCGCGGTACGCTTCTTTGATCGCATGCTGAATCGTCTTGTCTCGGATGATGCGGCCGTTGAGCGCAACGTGCTGAGCCGACGCGGTCGCGCGAGCGAGCGTCGGCATCCCCACCAGTCCCCACAGCGTCGCCGCGCCCGCGTGGGCCAGTCCGCCCCGATCAGCGGAGTCCGCCGATACCTCCAGCATCTGCTCTTCGAGTTCCTCTCCAAGCACCGCCAGCGCCCGCTCCCGCGGCGATTGGCCCGGCGGCACATTGAACCCGCGTTTGCCGTCGGTCATCACCGTAAACCCGATCGACGGGTGCGACAGCGCAAGGTCCTTCACCACATCCACGCACCGCCCCTGCTCGGTGGCGGGCGTACGCAGGAATTTCCGCCGCGCGGGCGTGTTGAAGAAGAGGTTGCGGACCGTCACCACCGTGCCGACAGCGCCCGAGGCGGGTTTTACGGGAGCGATCGTCACGCCCTCGCACTCGATCACCGCTCCCCCATCGTCATCCGCCGTCCGCGACCGGATGCTCATCCGGCTCACGCTGGCGATGCTCGCCAGCGCCTCACCCCGGAACCCCTTGGTCGCGATCGCCTCAAGCTCTTCGCTGCTGCGGATCTTGCTCGTCGCGTGCGGCGCCAGCGCCAGGTGGAGTTCATCGGCCGGGATGCCGCAGCCGTCGTCGGTCACCCGGATCAGTTCGATCCCCCCCTGCTCCAGCTCGACCGTCACCCGCGTGCCGCCTGCGTCGAGGGCGTTCTCCACGACCTCCTTCACCACGCTCGCCGGACGCTCCACCACCTCGCCCGCGGCGATCTGGTTCGCCACCAGCGTCGGCAGAACCTGGATCGGCTTGCGCGGGGGGGCGGGGCAGTGGTCGGGATGGATGAAGGGGCGGCTCCGCCGTCCATGCCCGGATGGTACGCTCACGGCATGTCGTCCCCCTCCACGCCGTCGCTCTTTACCCGCATCATGCGGGGTGAAATTCCCTGCCACAAGGTCTACGAGGACCAGCACGTTTTCGCTTTCCTCGACATCGGACCGCTCTCACCCGGCCACACGCTTCTTATTCCAAAGGAGGCGGTCGCGACGGTGGACAAACTGTCGGATGACTCCGCCGCGGCCATCGGGCGGGTGCTTCCCCGACTCTGCCGCGCGGTGATGAAGGCGACCGGCACGCCCCACTACAACATCCTGCAGAACAACGGCGAGATCGCCAACCAGGCGGTGATGCACGTGCACTTCCACATCATCCCCAAACCGAACGAGAACGAAGGGCTGATGATCGACTGGGACGGGGGCAAGATCGACCACGCCAAGGGCGCGGAACTCGCCAAGGCGATCGCCGCGGCACTCTGACTCCCCTCCCCGGAGGGGAGGGGCAGGGGGTGGGGTTCTGTACTCTCCGTTCTCTAGAAAGGTCGCATGAAACTCCTTCTCGCACTCACGGTGATGTTTCTCTCCGGCTGTGCCAGCGTCACAACGAAAGAAGCACAGCCCACGCCGACTCCTGCTCCAGCGACCACCGCCGCTCCTCCAACTCTCGTCGCCGACGTCTTCAGCCGCACCAAGGTCTACTGGACCGCCGGCCAGCCCGCCACGTGGGACGACGTGATCAAGAAGGCGTCCGAGGCCGAGGTCGTCGTCATCGCCGAGCAGCACGGACACCCCGTGGGCCTCAGCGCTGCGGCCGCGCTCTGGCGTGAAACGCTCAAGCATTCAAAGGGCAAGCAACCCGCCCTCGCCCTCGAGTTCTTCGAGCGCGACGATCAGAGCCGCATCGACGATTACCTCGCGGGCCTTTCCACTGAGGAGGTCTTCCTCAAGCGGACCGGGAAGACCAACGTCGCGTGGGACGGCGGCTACCCACCCGGCCACCGCGACATGGTCGAGGCCGCAAAGGCCGACCACCTCGCTGTCTACGCCGCCAACGCCCCGCGTGCGTACGTCCGCCTCGCTCGTACCAGCGGTTACGCGGCCCTTGAACGCCTCACGCCGGAGCAGCAGCGTCTCTTCGCCCTGCCGCGATTCGCCGCCGCGGGCCGGCCGCCGGAGAACCGCTACTGGCGCGACTTCCTCACGTTCATGGACACGACACCGGAGAAGTACGCCGCTGGCACTGTCGCCGAACGCGAAAAGGTCGATTCGATGTTCCGCGCCGAGTCGATCTGGGACGCGACGATGGCCGACACGGTGCGCAAGGCGCTCGCGGATGGAGGAGGCCACTCACCGGTCTTCCTCGTCGTCGGCCAGTTTCACGCCGACTACTCGGTGTGGGCAGATGCGGGCGGTGGGACGGTGCTGGCGCTCCGAGCCGTCCGCCCGACCAAGGTGCTCGTCGTCAGCTTCCAGGATGCCGAAGATTGGCGCGACGAGGACAAGGGGCGGGCGGACTTTGTGGTCTTCTGCGGGCCGCGGCCGGACAAAGAGAAGTGACAAGCGGCGAGTGATGAGTCACGAGTTGGAGGCTGAAGGCAGGAACTCAAAGAGCGCAAAGAGCGGGGGGCGAAGGTCTCGAAGAAGAGGCCTTTTGATGGCGTCGGGGCCTCGACGACCCCAGTGGCAGGGAGACGGTTGAGCCCAGACGCATGCAGGCGGGGTTCAAGACATACTACAATCTTGCCATAGCGGGCCTTTTAGTGGCACGCTTCCGGGGGGTAACAGATGAGTATTCAAGCGCGACTCGACGATGCACAATTGCTATGGGACAGCGGCCGGCAGGAATCCGCTCTCGTTTTGCTCTTAACGGCCGTGGCAGCGTGCAGCGAACGACAGACAAAAATCACGGGAGAAAAAGACGGAGCAAAGTTCGAGCGTTTCCTACGCAGCAAATGGTGGCCCAAACTTTCCGTCGAGTTTCGCGGCGAGCTGTGCCCAATAGAAACCGTCTTCTACAAATGGATGAGGTGCAAACTAGTGCACGAGGGTAATCTGCCCGTTGACGTGCAAATCATGCCCGGCAAAGAGCTGTCTGTGGCGCAGGCGGCGCCCCAGAGTTTGTTCTGAAAATATCTGCTGGCTGGTTCGATCACTTGGCTGCGCACTGCCGTCAAGCGCTCCCCTAACCCGCTTTGGTGCCACCGTGCCTCTCGAAGCTGGGCGAAATGGAAATCTATGGTGTGGCGCGATGAAGGTCTAGATCGAGTAAAGAAAGCAGAGTTCAGCCGACTCTGGGATCTCCACGCTGCGCAGGGGAGTATCTCGGCTGAACAGCACTCATTGACTCAACGCCTTGAACTCGGAGTATTCGTTCGGAACCGGACGGCGATCTACCTGGATCAAAAATACTGGATCTATTGCCGCGACGCTGCCCATGACATTAGTGCGCCTTTGTCACACCGCGCTATCTGGAACAAACTTCTATCCCTCACCGTCGCGGGACGCATTGTTTGCCCTGCGTCCTACCCCATCCTGATGGAAACACTAAAACAGGGACGGGTTGAAAAGTGTCGAGAGACGGCTGCCGTCATCGACACTTTGTGCTGCAATATCGCGCTGCGCCCCTACGAGGAATTGATCCGCCTCGAGATTTGGCACACACTTGCTGAGCTTTCCGGAGGGCCATTTCCTGCAAAGCCAATTGACGCAGGATGGACCTACCCATTCCACGTAGTGGGTGAGAGTGAGGCGGCGCCAGATTGGGTGACTGAAAACGAGCGGATTATCCTTGAAAAAGTCGCCTTTGACGTTGCAAAAGGTGTTCCACTCTCTTCGATTGTCAATTCATGGACAAACGCGGGCGAGGATCCCATTGAAGATGGGGAGGATGTAGGGCGCGTGCTTAACGAAGGAGCACAGGCGCATCGCGAAGAGGTCACTTCTTTCGAGGCTGCGTTCTCTAGCGAAGTTGCCGGAACACTCGATGCGATCGAACCCGACATCGAAGAAGCGACGAGAATGTTCTTCCGCACTAAGCCGGAAGTCGCTTTACCTGTACCGGGATCGGAGGACGAAGCCGAGGGATTCCGATTGGTGCGCAATCTGATCGGCAACCTACTCCGGATGGGTCACTTGAGCACGGCACTCCCGTTTATTCACGTCCACGCCACTCTACACGCGGCGATTCGTTACAGAAATCAACCATACAAATCCACCGATCAATGGGACCATCTGCACGCTCACTCTGCTCTCGGGTACTGCGATGCATTTTTCACTGAAAAGAACCTCTGTGCTCTATTAAAAGCAGGGCCCGTTCATCTGGATAAGGCGTACAACTGCCGAGTGATCGCTGACCCCGATGAAGTAATAGCGTACCTAGAGAGCCTTTAGGTGGGGTTGATCCTGCCCACAACTTCCGGACACCTTCGGCGGGGTGGCACCGATCCACGGCAACCTCTTGCGTCTTCAGTGCACCACGGTCAAAACGCACCGACCGTCGCAAAGCCGCCGGTCGGTGGCACGGCGTACTACAGGCCTCCACACGTGGGGGCTCGTGTGCTCCCAGCAACCAGACGTGTGACCGCCCCCACGTCATCTCCAAACCGCCTTCGCCTTCTCCTCGGCCTTACTTCAAGGCATGCTTCTGGGGATAAAGAAATCTCCGCGCGGCCGCTCACGGGTTGCTCGGCGGCGCGGTTTTCGTGCCGCGGTCATTCCGAGCCCATCCGGATGGGAGCGTGGCATTGAACCCGTGCCACTGAAGGCCGTCGCTTTGGACGGACTTCAGTGCGTTGGGTCACAGGACGTCCAGCTAGCCAAGACAGCACTGAAGTCGGCCGTCGAGCGTCGGACCTTGCTCCGTGAAGTCGATGGGTCTCAACAGCAAGCCCACCTCGTCGCCGCCGCCTTCAGTGGCACGCCTTCCCCTCCTACTCCACCTTCACCTTCCCCCAGTCCTTCACCGCCTTCGGCATCTTCAGCTTCATCCCTTCCAACATCGCCACAAGCAGCCCGCTCACCGCGAGGTTGCGGTACCACTTCTTGTCCGCGGGGATCACGTGCCACGGCGCGTGGTCGGTGCTGGTTGGCGCATCGCATCCTCGTACGCACCTCCCTTGCCCATGTAGTCGCCCCACTGCTTGCGGACGTTGAGATCCTCGGGCTGAAACTTCCAGTTCTTCTCCGGGTCGTGCAGCCGCGCTTCTAACCGTTCGCGCTGCTCGTCCTTGCTGATGTGCAGGAAGCACTTGACGATGACCGTGCCGTTCTCGGTGAGCATGCGTTCGAAGTCGTTGATCTGGTCGTAACGACGCTCGCACTCGGCCTTGTCAATCCACTTGTTGACGCGGACGATCAGCACGTCCTCGTAGTGGCTGCGGTTGAAGACGGTGATGTCGCCGCGGCAGGGGCAGGCCTTGTGCACACGCCAGAGGTAGTCGTGGTCGAGTTCCTCTTCGGTCGGCTTCTTGAAGCTGACTACGTCGACGCCGAGCGGGTTGAGGCCGGTCATCACGTGCCGGATGGTGCCGTCCTTGCCGCTGCCGTCCATCCCCTGCAGCACCAGCAGCACGGCCCGCTTGTTCTCGGCGTAGAGCACATTCTGGAGGTGCGAGAGCCGCTCGACGTTCTTGGCGACCTGACGCTCGGCCGCGTCTTTGTCCTTAAAGCCGTTGGTGTCGGCGGGGTCGAGCTTGGTGATGTCGACCTTTGAGCCGGGCTTGATGCGGAAGAGCTTGCTGTAGTCCATGCGGTCAGCGTACCTCAAAGACCGGAACGCGGAGGCGCAGAGAATCGCGGAGGACGCGGAGAAAGACAGGGAGGAAGAATGGGTAAAGGCATGGAACGCAGACGAGTAGCCTCACCAGCCTTTCAACACTTCTCTGCCTTGCCACCCCTCTCCTTGCCTTTCCTCCGTCTTCTCCGCGCTCCTCCGCGCCTCCGCGTTCCGGTCTCCAAGCCTGTCCGGTGTTTTACCGGTGTGTCTTTGGGCAAGGAAGCGGGTAAAGTTGGAGTAAGGGTGCCGCCGGCCTCCTCTCATATCTCACGTCTCGCGTCTCAGGACTTCTCCACATGGCTGATCTGAAGAACCTCAAAGGAATGAAGGCCGAGGACCGCAAGCTGCTTGAGGAGGCGGAGGAGTGGCTTGGCGCAGAGCCGGCGAAGATGGGCCCGGTCAAGAACTTCTTCTGGGGCAAGGTGAAGGAGGAGTTCTACTTCCCCTACCCGCAGACCGATGCGCGCGAGCAGGCCGAGTGCGACCAACTCCTGGCGCGTCTTGAGACCTACCTCAAGAACGAGCACCCCGCGGTCCAGATCGACCAGGAGCAGGAGATCCCCCGCTGGGTCATCGACCGGCTCTTCCAGCTCGGCGTGATGGGCCTGACCATCCCCAAGGAGTTCGGCGGGCAGGGGCTGGGCATCACGAGCTACAACCGCGTCCTCGAGATGCTCGGCAAGTACGACGGCTCGACCGCGGTGCTCGTGTCGGCCCACCAGTCGATCGGCTGCAAGGCCGTCATGCTCTTCGGCAACGCCGAGCAGAAGGCCAAGTGGCTCCCCCACCTGGCGAAGGACTGGGTCAGCGCGTTCTGTCTCTCCGAGCCGAACGTCGGCTGCGACGCCGGCGGGCAGGAGACCTATTTCGAGAAGGACGGCGACTACTACGTCATCACCGGCGAGAAGAAGTGGGCCACCAGCGGCGCGATCAGCGGCCTCTTCACCGTCATGTGCCGCCAGAAGCAGCCCGACGGCAAGGGCAAGATCTCCGCGATCGTCCTCCACCCCGACATGCCCGGCGTTGAGATCTTCCAGAAGAACCGCAGCAAGTGCGGCATCCGCGGCACGTGGCAGGCCCGCATCAAGTTCCACCAGGTTCGCGTCCACAAGTCGCACCTGCTCGGCCAGGAAGGCCGCGGCCTGCAGATGGCCCTTTCGTGCCTCAACTACGGTCGTTGCACGCTGAGCGCCGGCATGGTCGGCGGCGCCCGTCGCGCCAAGGACCAGGCGACCAAGTGGGGCATGACCCGCTACCAGTTCGGCAAGCCGCTGGCGGACAAGGAGCTGGTGCGCGTCAACATCGCGCGCATGGCGGCGTACACGTACGCGATGGATGCGCTGCTCTACATGACCACGGGCATGCTCGACCGCCACGACGCGGACATCCAGGTCGAGACGGCGGTCTGCAAGGTCTTCTGCTCCGAGTACGGCTGGCGCGTGGTGAACGACGCCATGCAGATCATGGGCGGCGAGTCGTACATGACGGAGAACGAGATCGAGCGGATCTTCCGCGACACCCGCATCGACCTGATCGTCGAGGGCGCCAACGAGGTGATGCAGAACTACATCTTCGGCTACGGCGGCAAGCAGCTCGCCGAGCAGATGCTGGGCATCAAGAACGCCCTGATGAAGGACTCCGACGAGGGGCTCGGCTCGTTTGTCGGCAAGGCCGTCAAGAACTCGCTCCGTCCGGCGATCATGAAGAAGGCAATCCCGCTCGGGCTCGAGGTCTTCTTCGGCATCAAGCCGGCGATGTCGGCCATCAAGGGCGTGCTACCGGAGAACCAGCCGTACGCCGACCGCCTGGCGTACATGGCCCGCGAGCTGTCGTACCAGTTCAAGATCACCAGCAAGAAGTGGGACGTGAAGATCCTCGACCGCCAGTCGATCCAGGCCCGCGTCGCCAACGGCGCGATCCTGCTCCACACCTGGGCGGCGACGCTCGCCAAGCTCGACGCCGACTGCCGCGCTCACGCCGGCAACGGCGCGAACGACGTGGAGTTCCAGCGCGACAAGGCCGCGGCCCTGCACTTCTTTGACCTCGCCCAGCGCGAGATCGAGCAGAACTTCCACGCCCTCAACGTCAACGCCGATGAGACGATGCTCCTCGCGGCGGCGGCGGCGATGACGCAGTCCGAAGCCGAGCCCAACAGCGACTTTGCGATCCACGAAAAGTCGCCGAACGCCAAGGGGACCGGCCGCACGCTCAAGCAGGACGGGATCAAGCAGTTCCCCGGCACGCCGATGGTGCCCCACACCGACGACGCCCGGGCGCGGCAGACCAGCCTCAGCTCGACCTGATCGCGGCGACATGCGGTAAGCACTTTGTTTGCAGTGAGCGGCTTTTCACTGCGGATATGGACGCCAGCTACGAGGTTGTGGCATACTCCCGGTAACAACGGAGGTTGCCATGAACGATTCGCGCTACAGGGAGACCGCGCCCACCAGCGGTGTCGATTCCCGAGTTGTTGTCCCCGCTGAGGAGACGACCTCGCGAATCATGGAGATCAAGAACGCTGTTGGTTGGCCGCTCGACAGGCCCGTGCCGATGTCGCCGAGCGAGATCCATGCCGTCGATGACCTGCAGGACGACCTGATGGCCAAGCGGTCTCCTGAAGGGCGTCCGCCGCGGCACGACCTGCGCATCGCGGAGTGGCGCTGGCTCGCCCTGGCGATTGGCATTGTGCTCGCGGGCGGGCTCGTCTGGGCGATCGTGTCGGGGATGGCCCCGGTCTGGATCGTCATCGGCGCCCTGTTCATGGTCTGCTTCATCGGCGTGGGCAGCGCTCCCGTGCTTTATGCGGGCCTGCTCCGGGCACGCGAAGAGCACGAGGCTCGGACCACCGCGACGGCGGTTGTGAAGGACAAGGCGGCTTTGCGGCCGGCCCGTCCGTCGTAACGGCGCCGGAATTCGGTCAACTTTGGTGGAAAACACAGCCGGTTGCTGTGAGGGGTGGCCATTCCTACCATCCGCCCCGACTTTCCCCTAAAGGACACAGCTCATGAAGGCGATCGACCTGCGGCCCGGCTACGGCATCAAGATGGACGGCAAGTTCTGCGTGGTGCGCGGGTACGAGTTCCGCAACCCCGGCAACCTCCGTTCGTTCGTGAACATCAAGTTCCAGGATGTCCAGAAGGGCGGCGTCGTTGAGCGCCGCTTCAACCCGGCCGACGACGTCGAAGTGATCGACCTCGACCGCCGTCCCATGGAGTTCCTGTACCCCGAGGGCAAGGACGCTGTCTTCATGGACAACGACACCTTCGACCAGATCACCATCGGCGAGGCGGTGCTCGGCGACGCGCTGATGTACCTGCGCCCCAACGCCACGGCGACGATCCTTCTTTACGATGGCCGCCCGCTTCTGATCGAGCTCCCCGCCGCCGTTGAACTCCAGGTCACCGAGACCGAGCCGGGCGTGAAGAACGCCACCGTCACGAACGTGCAGAAGGAAGCGACGCTGGAGACCGGTCTCCAGACGCGCGTTCCCGCGTTCATCAGCCAGGGCGAGACGATCCGCATCTCCACCGCCGACGGCTCGTACATGAGCCGAGCCAAAGAATAAGAGCCTTGAGCGCAAGCTCAAGGTGAGCAGTTCAGCATCACGATGCACTTCCCTCGACCGCGTGCGAACGCGGTCGTTTTTTATTGACGATCACTCCCGCCACCTCGTGCTCGCGCACGAGACTCTTATGATGCCCCATGCTCATCCTCATGGGCCTTCGAGGCAGCGGAAAAACGACGGTCGGCAAGCTCGTCGCCCGCCGCCTGGGCGACGAGGGGCAGTTCGTCGACCTCGACGATCTTGTGGCCGAAGCCGGCACCGCGCTGGTTGGACGCAAGACCACCGCCGGCGAAGTGCTCCGCACCCAGGGCGAGCCCGCCTTCCGGGCGCTCGAATACGCCACGCTCCGCCTCGCCGCGGCCCATCGCCCAGCCGTGCTCAGCCTCGGCGGCGGCACTCCAACACACCCGGCCTCCAACGCCTTCCTCCGCGATCTCGCGGTCGGCACGGAGCGTCCCGCCACGCTCGTCTACCTGCGTGCCACGCCTTCCACGCTCGTCCGCAGGCTCGGCGGAACCGACCTGTCGCTTCGCCCTTCGCTCACTGGCAAAGGCGTGCTCGAAGAAGTTGATCAAGTCTTCCAGCAGCGCGACGAGCCTTACCTCGCGCTCGCGACGCGCGTGATCGACGTCGATCTGCTCACCCCGCAGCAGACCGCCGAAACGCTCGTGGGTTAGCCGACCTGTCGACCTGCCCGCAGTTCCGTGCGCAGGGAATCAGCCAGTGCGTGCAACTCGCTGTCAGAGAACGCGCCCTTGATGCCCGCGAGCGCACGCGTCGCGCGCGACGGATCCTTCAGATACCGCTGATAGACCAGCGCCAGCATGAGCCGCACGCGGTTCTCGTCGCTGTCCGGGGCTCCGCGCAGCGAGCCAAGAAACGCCTCGTACGCGGCCGCGGCGTCACCGTGCTTGCCGACGGCGACAAACAGGTTGCCCGCATCCACGAGCACCCTCCGGCTCCCCACCGCTCCCCGGGCTTCCTTCAGCAGCACCCGCAACGCCTCCGACGCGGCCTCGCCGTCACCGCTTTCGACCTTCGCCGCCAGTGAGGCACGGAGCGTCGCGACGCGTTCGCTCTCTACCACCGACGCCGCCTCGGCTTCCCCCGCCTCCATCCGCTGCCACAGGATCCGTTCTTCAACCCCAGCCGGCCCCGTACGCGTCCGCCCGGAATCCTCCGACTCGCGCGCGAGCGGCTTGTCCGAGGTCGTCGGTCGTTTCGACTCCACGCGCCGCTTCCACTCCGCGTCCGCTTCGCGAGCCGATGCCTTGAAGTCGGCCCGCCGCTTGGCGTGCTTGGCGATCGCAAAGAGCGACCAGTCTTCCTGCGGCAGCAGGCGCGTCATCAGCAGCAGCATCGCGATGGTGAAGCCGTAGACGTAACCCCCCAAGTGCGCAAGGAACGCCACGTCCGACCCGCCCGTGCCGACGCCCCAGATGTCTTTCGCCACGGCAAACACGATGAAGACCCACGCTGGCAGCTCATACACGCCCACCAGCACAAAGAACAGCAGCACTTTGATGTGCGTCCGCGGGAACAGCACCAGGAACGCGCCCGTCACGGCTGCGATCGCTCCCGATGCACCCACCACCGGATTGGGATGGAAGAGCCCGTGCACCAGCGCCGCCAGCACGCCCCCAAGCAGGTAGAAGACCGTGAACCCGATCTTGCCGAACCGATCCTCGATCCCCGGCCCAAAGACCCACAGGATCAGGAGATTCCCTAGAACGTGAAACCACCCCGCATGTGCGAACTGGTACGTAAAGAGCGTCCACCACTGGCCACGGTTCGCCCCCTCGTCGGTCAACACCGCCCCATGGGTTGGATGCAGCCCAAATGCGATGGGGTCGAACGCCATGACCTCCTGCAGGCGGTTGTCCGTGCCCGGATGGCGGGCGTTCACACCCACCATCACGATAAACAGGGCAAGATTGACCAGCATCAGCACCCACGTCGCAACTGGGGGTGTCCGCTGCGGCCGGTCTGTTGTAAGCGGGATCAGCACGGCATCAGTCTACGTATCGGGTACCCCCTTGTGGCGCTCCGCCATGACGCCCAACCCATTCCCGGGCCGCTCCAAACGCCGGTCCAGAATGGCCCAAACGTCTATAGTCGGCGGATCGCCGGATTTGCAGGCCGCCCCCCCGCCCCCCCGCTTACCCCCTTCCATCAAACCCACACTATGACCACCGCGCCAACCGCCCCCGCTGCTCCCTCCGCTCCCGCGTTCAAACCGGGCCTTGAGGGGATCGTCGCCGCCGAGACGAACATGTCATTCATCGACGGCGAGAAGGGGATCCTCGAGTACGTGGGCATCGCGATCGACGACCTGGCCCGCAACAGCACGTTCGAGGAGACGGTGTATCTCCTCTGGAACCGCCGCCTGCCCAACAAGACCGAACTCGACGCCTTCACCACCGACCTGCGCAGCCATTACGAACTTCCGGCCGGCATGCTCGAGCGCATCCAGTCCTGCCCTAAGGACGCGGCGCCGATGCACGTGCTGCGCACCATGGTCAGCGCCCTGGCCATGTACGACGCAGACGCGGATGCCAACGACATCGCCAGCGCCCGCAAGAAGGCGCTCGCCGTCCTCGCCCAGACCCCGACCATCATCGCGGCCTTCGACCGCTACCGCCGCGGCGAGAAGTTCGTCGCCCCGCGCAAGGACCTGTCGTTCGCGCAGAACTTCCTCTACATGCTCAACGGCGCCGAGCCGACCCCCGCGATGGCCCGCGCCTTCGACGTGTGCATGATCCTCCACGCCGACCACGGCCTCAACAACTCCACCTTCACCGCTCGCGTCATCATCAGCACCCTCAGCGACGTCTACTCCGCCCTCACCGGCGCGATCGGCAGCCTCCGCGGCCCGCTGCACGGCGGAGCCAACGAAGAAGTGATGGTCATGCTCGGCGAGATCGAAGACCTTGCCAAGAAGCAAGGCAAGCAGCCCAAGGACGTCATCGAGCCGTTCATCATGGACCGGCTCGCCAAGCGCAACGAGGGCGCCCGCATCATGGGCTTCGGGCACCGCGTCTACAAGACGATCGACCCCCGCGCCACGTTCCTCAAGACTTTCAGCAAGCAGATCGCCACCGACACCGGCAACCTCAAGCTCTACGAGATGAGCAGCCAGATCGAGTCGATCATGGCCCGCGAGGTCGGCGCCAAGGGCGTCTATCCCAACGTCGACTTCTACTCGGCCACCACGTACCACAGCATCGGCCTCAAACTCGACCTATTCACCCCGATGTTCGCCATGAGCCGGATCAGCGGCTGGAGCGGGCACGTCCTGGAGCAGCTCGACGGCAACCGCCTCTTCCGCCCGGCCGCCAAGTACGTCGGCCCGCACGCGGTGAAGTACGTGCCGATCACGCAGCGCTGAGTCAACAACCAGCTCAAAGCGGCTCGACTTCCAGCAAAAACAACGTGCCCCATGAGGGCACGTTTTTATTTCGCTGCACGCACAACCGCTTGCATCACTCAGCCGCGGGCACGACCGTCGCGGCGACACCTTCGGAATACGTCAGCACCACTGTGTCACCCACGCGCAGCCGCTTGACGTTCTCCGGCTTCTTCGCCTTGAACGTCGTGCTGTCGCCGCGCGGCCCGGCAAGCGTGATCCGCATCGCCTGGTCGTCGATCTCCTTCACGGTCGTCACGACTCGCAGCGAACGGCCCTTGGTCACCGAGGGTGCGCTCCCCGCGCCTGCGCCTTGACCGGTGCCGATCGTCGCGACCGGGTTCGCCTTCTCGTCGGCCGTCGCCTCGCGGACCTCGGCCAGCACGGCCACGCCGCACTCGATCTTGACCTTGTCGCCCGCCTTGATCTCGTTGAGGTGCTTTACCTCGTCGCTGGCGGTGAATGTCATCGTGGCACCGCACTTGTCCACCAGCGTCACGCGGCGCGTCGAATAGTCGATCGCCTGCACTTGCGAGACCACGCTCAGTTCCGCCACCTCCATCACCGAGAATGGGGTGCGCTGTTCACCGCTGGCGGTCATCTGCTTGGCGTCGCCGTTCGAGTCCGAGTTGCAGCCGTTCAGCACGAGCGGTGAGAGACACAACGCGGCGAGCAGCAGGCACTTGTTGTTCACGGAACACCTCACAGGATGCGCCAGTCCCAGACTCGGGAACGGCAAGGCGATCAACAACACGCTACCAGCTTTCATGCATTTCAGCAAGGGTGTAACCAAACTCCTGTACACTCTGTGAATGCACCGAGCATTCGTGTTCACGCTGGCACTCGCCGCGGCTCTATTCCCCGCATGGGGAAGCACGCAACCAGCAAAGGTTGCGCCTCAGCCCGCCAAGGTCCCAAGCAAGGTGCTTACTTTCTACTACCCCTGGTACGGAACACCCGAAGGCCCCGGCGGCAAATCGCACGGAGGAAAGTTCGTCCATTGGGAAGGCGTGGAACCGACCGCCACCCCGCCGCGCATCGCGAGCAGCACCAACTACCCCACCGGCGGCGTGTATGACTCACACGATCCGGCCGTCATCAAACGACATTGCACGCTCGCCAAAGACGCCGGCATCGACGGCCTGATCATCTCATGGTGGGGCAAGGGAACGTTCGAGGACCAGGCCACCCCCGCGATCCTCGACGGCTGTGCCAAGCACGGCCTACAGGCCGCGGTGTACTACGAACAGGTGAAGTCCCCCACCAACGCCGCCGCGGCAGTGGAGGAACTCACCGACATCGCCAAACGCTTCGGATCCCACGCGGCCTATCTAAAGGTTGACGACAACGGCCAGCAGCGCCCGGTCATCTTCATCTACAGCCGCGCGATCTTCCAGCTCGACTGGAAGGCGTGGGAAACGGTCGTCGCCGAACTCCACAAGACCGTCTCACCCGCACCGTTCATCGTCGCCGATTGCTTCGACTCCCGCGCCATCAAACTCTTCGACGGCGTCCACGACTACGGACCCGCGGGCGGCACCGCCGCAGCCATCAAGAAAGGCGAAACCGCCGAGGCGTGGTCGCACCGCACTATGCCGTGGTGGGTCAGCGAAGCCCACAAGTACAACAAGCTCTCGTGCGTCACGGTCTTTCCGGGCTACGACGACCTGAAGATCCGCAAGCCCGGCATCCGGGTCGACCGGGACAACGGTCGCTTCTACGACACGCTCTGGAAGGACGCCATCGCCGCAAAGCCCGACTGGGTACTCATCACCTCGTTCAACGAATGGCACGAGGGAAGCGAGATCGAACCTTCAAACGAACACGGCGACAAGTACATCAAGGCGACCGCCGAATGGGCGAAGAAGTTCAAGCAGACGACGGCAGCGAACGAACCACCAACGCCGGCTCAGCCCGACAAGCCCGCTAAGTAACGGCTGCTCGTCAGCGTTCCGCGCCGTACCCCAGCAACTCAAGCATCCGCTTCAGGATGGCCCGCGCCTCCGCGTCGTTCCCCCACGGCTTGATCGCCACTTCGAACCGCACCTTGGTCGGTCCGATCAGCAGCGAAACATCCGCCCGGCGCGAACCCGGCGTCCCGCCCATCACGCCCGACACAGTGATCGGTTCTTCCAACCGGTTGCGGTGTGCATCCGGCGGCATCACAAACCCACGCGACCGCAACGCCGCTTCCGCCGCGGCGACAAGCTGGTCCGGCTCGTGCCGCCGCTCAAGGTCCGTCCGCACCGACCCGTTCTGCACAACGACTTGGATCGCCCCCGCGCCACGTTCCTCGGCTGGCCGGGCGTCCTGCCGGTCGAGTGATTGCGGCTGAGGCGGCGGTGAACTGGCGCATCCCGCAATCCCGGCGGCCACCAAACCAGCAAGCCCGAAATTCATCCAACGGTGGGACATAACCCGATCATCGGCCTACCGAACGGCGAAGGGTGAGGATTGGTCCCACCGCTCCAACCCTGCTACCGTCGCGGCCCTACTTGATCCCTAGCGGCAAGTCGGCTTTACTTGCACCCGTCCATCACCCCTAGGGACCGGCTGTCGAGCCCTCCCACCTTCCCTTCCGGTACGAAACGAGGTTCACGAAGTTATGGCGATCCGAGTCAAATCACGCAGCAATGAGAGCACCGAGCAGATGCTCCGCCGGTTCAAGAAGCTCTGCGAGAAGGAAGGGCTCGTGAAGGACATCAAGCGCAAGGAATACTACGAGAAGCCCTCCGAGCGCAACCGCCGCGACATGCGCAAGGCCATCGGCCGCCGCATCCGCGAGGCCCTGATCGCCTCCGGCGAACTCAAGCCCATGCGTCCGTCGCGCCAATCGCGCGGCTGATCAAACGATCTACTCACGCACGCCCGGCCCTCTGCCGGGCGTCTCTGCTTTTGACCGTCTCGTAGGTGTAACCCTTTTCAACAACTTCTACGCGTCATGGATGACGCGCCCCGCGTCCGCACAGACCTGGACGTCCCGGAGAAACCGCAGTGAACACCACGTTCATCAAGCGACTGTCACTCTCGATCCTCCCGATGCTGCTGGCCCTGTTCTTCGCAGTGCCGGCCTTCGCACAGCCCGCCGGCACCGCTCCGCAGGTGCCGGTCCACGCCGCCGAGACCGCTCACAAGGGCGGCGGTGAGGCGAGCCTCGTGCTGCCCGATGTCGGCAGCGTCAAATTCTTCGGCGGCGCGGTCGACGGCAAGACCCTGCTCTACTCCGGCCTCATCGTCTCGCTGCTGGGCATGGGCTTCGGCATGTGGATCTACGCAGGCCTCAAGAACGCCCCCGTCCACAAGAGCATGCTCGAGATCAGCGAACTGATCTACACCACCTGCAAGGCCTACATGGTCCAGCAGGGCAAGTTCCTGATGATCCTGTGGCTCTTCATCGCCGCGATCGTCGGCATCTACTTCGCGCGCCTCGTCCCCACCGGCGAGTTCGTCGACGGCAAGGAAGTGCACGGCTTCCCGATCACCAAGGTGCTGATCATCCTCGTCTTCAGCCTCATCGGCATCGCCGGCTCGTATGGCGTCGCCTGGTTCGGCATCCGCGTCAACACCTTCGCGAACAGCCGCGCGGCCTTCGCCAGCCTCAAGGGCAAGCCGTTCCCCTGCTACGCCATCCCCCTCAAGGCGGGCATGTCGATCGGCATGGCGCTGATCTCCGTCGAACTGCTCATCATGCTCGGCATCCTGCTCTTTGTGCCGGGCGACCTCTCGGGCTCGTGCCTCATCGGCTTTGCGATCGGTGAGTCGCTGGGCGCTTCGGCCCTCCGCATCGCCGGCGGCATCTTCACCAAGATCGCCGACATCGGCTCCGACCTGATGAAGATCGTCTTCAAGATCAAGGAAGACGACGCCCGCAACCCCGGCGTCATCGCCGACTGCGTGGGAGACAACGCCGGCGACAGCGTCGGCCCCTCGGCCGACGGCTTTGAGACCTACGGCGTGACCGGCGTCGCGTTGATCACCTTCATCATGCTGGCGATCAACCAGACCACCGCCGGCCCCGACTACAAGACGCTGCAGATCCAGCTCCTGGTCTGGCTCTTCATGATGCGCATCATCATGGTCATCGCCAGCGCCGCTTCGTACTTCATCAACGAGGCCATGGCCAAGGCCAAGTACGGCAACTCCTCGAAGATGAACTTCGAGCACCCGCTGACCAGCCTCGTCGTCATCACCTCCGTCGTTTCGGTCGTCCTGACCTTCATCGCCTCCGCTCTGCTCATCCCCGAGCTGCACGGCGACAAGACGATGTGGTGGAAGCTCTCGCTGATCATCACCTGCGGCACCGCGGCGGGCGCAGTCATCCCCGAGCTGGTCAAGGTCTTCACCTCCACCCACTCGCGTCACGTCGGCGAGGTCGTCACCAGCTCCGAGCAGGGCGGCGCTTCGCTCAACATCCTCTCGGGCATGGTCGCCGGCAACTTCTCGGCCTACTGGCTCGGCCTGGCGATCGTGATCCTGATGGGCGCTGCGTACTTCATCTCGGGCACGTTCCCGATGGACGCCGCGGGCAAAACGTTCATGCTCGCCCCCGCGGTGTTCTCGTTCGGCCTCGTGGCGTTCGGCTTCCTGGGCATGGGCCCGGTGACCATCGCCGTCGACAGCTACGGCCCGGTGACCGACAACGCTCAGAGCGTGTTCGAGCTCTCGCAGATCGAGTCGGTTCCCGGCATCAACGAAGAGGTCAAGCGTGACTTCGGCTTCACCCCGCAGTTCGAAGAGGGCAAGGCCTTCCTCGAGGAGAACGACGGCGCGGGCAACACGTTCAAGGCGACCGCCAAGCCCGTGCTGATCGGCACCGCCGTCGTCGGTGCGACCACGATGATCTTCTCGATCATCGTCGGCCTCACCAACGGCCTGGACTCCGCTCTGGTCAGCAACCTCTCAATCCTGCACCCGCCGTTCCTGCTCGGCCTGGTCACCGGCGGCGCTGTGATCTACTGGTTCACCGGCGCTTCGACCCAGGCGGTCAGCACCGGCGCCTACCGCGCAGTCGAGTTCATCAAGGCCAACATCAAGCTTGAAGGCGCGACCAAGGCCAGCGTCGAGGACAGCAAGAAGGTCGTGACCATCTGCACCGAGTACGCGCAGAAGGGCATGTTCAACATCTTCCTCGGCGTCTTCTTCGCCACCCTCGCCTTCGCCTTCTACGAGCCCTTCTTCTTCATCGGCTACCTCGTCTCCATCGCCTTCTTCGGCCTCTACCAGGCCATCTTCATGGCTAATGCAGGCGGCGCTTGGGACAACGCCAAGAAGATCGTCGAGACCGACCCGGCGTTCAAGGGCACCGGCCGCGGCAAGGGCTCTGACCTGCACGCCGCGACCGTTGTCGGCGACACCGTGGGCGACCCGTTCAAGGACACCTCCTCGGTGGCCATGAACCCCGTCATCAAGTTCACCACCCTCTTCGGCCTCCTCGCCGTCGAGCTTGCGGTGAGCATGAAGGACAGCCCCGCCGTCGCCGGCGGCCCCAAGACCCACAACGCCCTGACCACGATTCTGACGATCGCGTTCTTCGTCACCAGCGTGATCTTCGTCTACCGCTCCTTCTACGGCATGATGATCGGCGGCGCTGCGGCCAAGCAGTCGCACTGATTCCTCTCCACCTGAACCGCTCGTTCAAGGCCCGGCACCCGCCGGGCCTTTTCATTCCCGCACATCAACCACCGATGCGATAGCATCCGCCCGATGCCACTCCAGCCCTCTCCGGCAGCCCCGCAGGTCGTTCCCTGGCTCGCCCAGCCGCTCGCGCCGCTGGTCTGGGGCGGGCTCGCCGTGGCCGGCCTCGCCACGCTGGCGTGCGTCGTACGCGTCCGTCGATCGCCGGAGCGGTGCCCGCTCTCGCCCCGCTGGCTGGCCGTCACGCTGGTCGCCACCTGCGGCCTCCTTGCAGCCATGGCCTTCGTAGGAAGCGGAGGCTCAAGCGGAGGACTCGTTCACCCCGCCGCCGCGTGTGCCGCGGCGGTGCTGCTCGTGAGCGGCGCGTTCGTCACTTGGGCGGCGTGGCACGCGGATCACTCCGCGCCAAGCGGCTTCGCCCAGTCCACCGGTCTTCCCCTATCTCTCGGCATCGCTCTTACGCTGGCCGCGATCCCGCTCATCTTCTTCAACGGAACCAACTGGCGGATGGGCTTGAGCGCCGGCGAGGCTCTGGGCTGCCTTCTCCCCGCCGCGGGCACGCCTCTTGCCCTGCTCTTCCTGCTGCCGCGCGATCACCCTCGCGCGACTCAGTCGCGACACGCTCTGCTCGTGTTCACCGCTGCGTTCCTCTCGCTGCTCACAATCGCTACGGCTGGCGCAACACTCGGTGCAGCCACGCCGCTCCCCTTCGATTCGCCGCTGGTCCACCGCTATCAGTACCTCAACGCTGCGCTCGCCACCTCGGCCATGCTCGGCGGTCTTTGTGCCCTGGGCGCCGGCGCGATGAGTTGGCTCACCCGTCGCTGGCAAGGCGTCGCAGTGCTCGCGTGCGTGCTCGTCGGCGCGTTCGCCATCAACGCCGCCTGTGCCACGTCGACGGCCACGCCGCCGTTTGCCCAGCACGCAACCCGCTCGGTCGTCTCCTTCGCCAGCGGCCTCGTGCTCGGCATGGCCGCGTGGAGCCAGATCCGCTGGCGTCCGTTCGTCGCAGCGGTGATCTGCGTTATGGCGGTAGTGATCGCGCTGAGAGCTGCGATCACTGCGCCGAACGAAGCGAGCGCCGGCGCGTTCGCTCCACTCTGGAATGCCGCGCTCGCGTCGCTCGGGCTCCTGTTGGCGGGAGTAACTGCACGCCGCTCGGTTGCCAACAACACTGACGCCGCTCAACACGGGCCGGGCAATCCGGTGTTTGTCGCCGCGGCACTCGCCGTCGTGGGCCTCGTCGCCATCGCGCTCGCCGCGCGCTCGAGCCTGATCTACCAGTCCACCGAGTTCAGTCGCCACTTCCGGTACGACCGGCTGATCAAAGCAGGCGAAGATTTCCGCCGCGAGTCCGTCGGCCACCCGCACGCGCTGCACATGGGCGAGGGCGGGCGCTTCGCGTGGGTCCTGCCGCAGGCCACGTGGTGGACGCCCGACTACGCCTGGCGCGACGCCCTCATCGTCACCGACCGGTCCAAGCCGATCCCGCCCGACGCCGAGAGCACCGGCCCGTACTACGGCGTGGAGATTGTTGACGAGCACGGGGCATCCACCGGCGACGATTTCAAAGACGCGCGGCACATCGCGGTCACCCAGCCCGTGCTGGTCGGAAAACGCATCGCGGTCGTGCAGACCGTCCCCGTCCGCACCGCCACGCCCACCGACCTCGCCGCGTGGGCGTCGGTTTCACCCACCAATCCCGCCGTCTGGTTCGGTTTGATCATCCTTGCCGGCGTGCTCTCATTGTGGTGTGTCCGATCCCCTCGCGATGCGCATGTGCCCGCGATTGTCTTTGCCGGCATGCTCCCGGTGACCGCCGCGGCCGAGGGGCTCGCAGGCGCCTCGTCGCTTCTCGCAGGCACGGCTGTGGTCCTTGCGCTCGCCTCGGTCCGCCGCGAGGACCGCTGGCGCAGCCCAAGCATGGTCGGCCTGTTGATCGGGGTCGCCCTCTTTCTGCTGCCGCTCATCATCCGCCTCGGCGACCGCTAATCTCTCCAAACTCCGCCAAACAAAAAACCCGCCCGGAAATCCGGGCGGGCTTTTAGCATTCACATGCTTTGGGGTTTGGCCTCAACGGCCGATCCGTCGAGCGGCCTGATTACAGGCCACACCCCTTTTGAGATCCATTGTCAGTTTGCACTGGACCACCTCCTTTCACACGCGGTCTGCCCAACCGTCGCCGGGGATCGCCGGCCGCCGGGCTCTCCAACACGGGCCGTCGCCCGCGAACGTGTCGCCCCAAAGGTCTGCAGCCCTCGAAGCGTTCTCCTCGGTTGGGAAGGGCGGATGTCTCGTGGTCCCGCCGATGCCGTTCCGAGGCACTAGACAGTGACATATTCGTCAACCAAATGCAAATCGGTTCACCGAAAGACCGTTTTTTGATCCGCATAGCCCAGGTAAGGCGTCAATCTGGGCAACAAACCCCACGCGGCGAAGGCTTCGCCTTACTCCTCGAACTCTTCAAACGCCCCCTTCGCCTTCTGCTCTTCGACGTACTTGCGGAAATCCGTCATCTTGTACGACACAAAGCAGAACACGTGGTAGAGCGTGAGCCACTCCAAGTCGCTCTTGTCCTCCGGCACGTCCTTGCGCAGCCGGTCGAGTTCCGCCAGCAGCCGCTCCGCCTTCATCTCCGCCATGACACGCTCCTTCACCGTTTACTAAACGCAGCCGCGACGCCGTATACCGCCGTAAGCACCAGCACCAACGCCGGGCCCGGTTGAACGTTGAGTGAAACCGCCAGCGCCAGCGCGATCACCAACCCACCCACAGCACACACCACCGCCAGCACCAGCACCTGCGCCAGCGACCGACTCAGCCGCAGCGCGATCGCGCCCGGCAGCACCAGCAGCGCCGTCGCCGGCACCACGCCGGCGAGCTTCATGCTCGTCACCACCGCCACCGCCAGCAGAACCATCAGCATCGACCGCATCACCCCGCCGCGCACGCCGAACACCGGCGCCGCCTGCTCGTCAAGCGTCCAGAAGAGCAGCGGCCGCCTGCACCACCACGCCCCGGCGACGACCAGCGCCGCCACCACCCACGCCAGCAGCACGTCGCGGTCCTCCGAGACCATCACCGATCCAAACAGCACGCTCTCCCATGTCCGCGTGCTCGGCGCGAGCCCTTTGGCGACGGCCATCTGCCGCGCGACTTCCACCAACAGACCGCCCAGCGCCATCGCCGCCGCCAGCAGCATCCCGATCCCCGTGTCCTCATGCGTCGCCTTCCGATCCCCCACCGCAGCCATCAGCAACGCCGCCGCGATGCAGAAGATCAAAACGATCGCGAACTCCACCAACCCACCCTGCCCAACACCAACGACGCCCGCCCCGGAACTGACCAGCACCCCCACCACCGCTGCGACGCCGATCCCGCCGAACGCGCTGTGGCTGATTCCCTGCCCCGCGAATGACAGCCGCTTGAGCACCACCGGCACGCTCAGCACGCCGCACATCACGCACAGCGCAGCGCCGATCAGCCCCGGGCGCAGCAGCAGCGGCCAGGCGTCGTCGAAGCTCTTCATCGCGTCGAAGAGGTTCACGACCCGCCCCCGTTCTTCTTCACGCCCAGTGTCACCTGCACAGGGTGCGAGGAGGGGTGGGCGTGGTCGAGCGGACAAACCTCACCGGGCCCGTGGGCGTGCACGTGCATACCCGCCAGAGGCCCGACTCCCGCTAGCCCGGCAACGTCGTGGGCGAACACCTCCGCCAGCACCGTCGGCGTCAGGCCGCTCGGCGCATCGTGGAAGTGCAGCTTCTGCGACAGGCAGGCTACCCGGTCACAACCCGCCGCGATAGCGCGGATGTCGTGGCTCACGATCAGCAGCGTCACGCCCGTCTGCTTGTGCACCGCATCCAGCAGTGCCGCGAACTGCGCCTGTCCCGCCGCGTCGATCCCAACCGTCGGCTCGTCCAGCACCAGCACCCGCGGCCGCGGCGCCAGCGCCCGAGCGATCATCACCCGCTGCAACTGCCCGCCCGAAAGCGACCCGATTGGCCTCTCCGCAAACCCGGCAGCCCCCACAAGCCCCAGCAGCGACTCGATCCGCTCCCGCTCCAACTCAGGCAGCTGCTTCCACGGCGCAAGCCGCCACGACACCGCCAGTTCTACCACCTGCCGCACCGAGAGCGGGAACCCCTTCTCAACCTCAAGCCCCTGCGGCACATACCCCACCAACCCCTCGCGTGTCGCGGCCGACGGCGACCGCCCAAGCACGGTGATCCGCCCCGACGCAGGCGTCAACACGCCAAGCACCAGCTTCAGCAGCGTGCTCTTGCCACCCCCGTTGGGTCCGAGAATCCCCAGCCGCCCTCCCTCCGCCACCGACAGCGACACGTTCTCCAACGCGGGCGCATCGTTTCCGGGGTAAGAAAACGACACGCCGTCGACCTGCACTGCCAGTGAACTCGACGGTGCGGATGGAGCGCTGGACACAGACGAATGGTAGTTCATTTCGGGCCGGATTCCCGCGTCGGCTCGCCCCCCACCCCCAGCGCCTGCTTCAGCGCCTCCAGGTTCGCGTACATCATCTTGAAGTAATCGCCGTCGCCCAGCGGGTCTAGCGACAGCACTTTCACGCCCGTCGCCTCGGCGATGCTCTTGGCCGCCCGGTCGCTGATCTGCGGCTCGGTGAACACGGCCTTCAACCCGTTTGCCCGCACAGCTTCCTTCGCCTTCTGAAGGTCGCCCGGTGTCGGCTCCGTTGCGGTCAGCCCGCTGATCGCGACGGTCGTCAGCGCATACCGCTTGGCGAGCCGGGCATACGCGTCGTGCGCCACCACGATGGTCCGCGCCTTGGCGGGCTCAAGTCCGCTCCGGAATGCCTGGTCGAGCGTGTCTAACTCCGCCTGCACTCCCACCGACTTCCAGTGCGCCGGGTGCCCGCTGCCCCCCGCTCCCCCCTCCGCGACCGGATCAGACGGCCGCGCCGCGATGACCTTCGCCTCCACGGCTTTCACGATCAACGCCGCGTTCTGCGGGTCGAGCCAGATGTGCGGATCCCCCGCCTCCCCCTCGGCACCGTGCTCGTGTTCATCGTGGTGATCGGCGTGAGCCTCATGCCCACCCTTCTCCGCTTCCCCATGCTCATCGTGGTCGTGCTCGTGCACCGCGATCCCCAGCGCATCGGCCAGCCGCACCTCTAGCCGTCCCGGCCGTGGGTTCGCCTTGCTCAGCGTGTCGACCGCCGGCTCCATGCCGCCGACCCACACCAGCAGGTCGGCATTGATCGCCTCGCGCACCTGAGCCGGTGGGATCTCAAACCCGTGCTCGCTCACCCCGGGCGGGATCAGCACCGTCACCGTGCTCCCCGGCGGCAGCAGCGGCGCAACCAGTCCCTTCAGCGGCGGGATCGACACAACGACTTTCATCGGAGCCGGCCACGCTTGCGCAGCGGGAGCCGGCGCAGGAGCCGCAGGCTTTCTGCACGAGGCCACGCCCAACGCCCCCACCAGGATCAGCACCAGCACAACCCACACAGCACGCATAACGGCCCTCCAGGGGCAAACCTACGCCGCCGCCATGCCGTTGGGTCGCCCACGCGGGGCAAAGCCGTGGTTCGGACCGTCCTCGGGAAGCCCAAACGCTGACTCCGCCACCCCCGCGGGCTATACTCCGCCCGTTCGAAAAACCCGGGGCGGTAGCTCAGTTGGTAGAGCGCGTCGTTCGCAATGACGAGGTCGGGAGTTCGACTCTCCTCCGCTCCATTTTTCCCCGCAAAGGCCCGAAAGCAGACGCTTTCGGGCCTTTTTCATTGCATGGTCGGAGGGCTTCGCCGATCCGCCATCACCCCTCCGACCGCGGCAGTTCGAGTGCAAACACCGCCCCCTTCGCCGCCGGAACGTGCCGCAGATCACCCCCGACCTGACGGGCCAGTTCACGTGACAGATACAGCCCCAGACCGATCCCCGGTACGGGATCGGTCTTGGATTTGCCGAAGGCCGTAAAGAGCGATGCTGCCCGGCCCCCCAGCCCGGGCCCGCCGTCCGACACCGTCAACACGACCGACCGCTCCGTCGTTTCCGCGTCTAGCCTGATATTCGTCTGACCGAACTTGCACGCGTTGTCGACCAGGTTCTGCAGGATCTGCTGCACAGCTACCGGATCGGTTCGGCACAGTGTCTTTGCAACCGCTTCGGGTACGTTCACTTCGACCGCAAGACCCGACTGTGTTGCTCGCCGCCGCAACGACGGCAGCACCCGCTCAACAAGCTCTCCTGCCGACATCGCTTCAGCCTGGCGCGGCGAGAGCCGCTTCTCCAGCCGCGCATACGCCAGCACGTTCTCCACCATGTGGCCAAGACGGTCCGACTCGGTCACCAGCGTGTCAAGGTACTGCCGCTTGGACGCATCATCAGCCACCATGCCTCCCGACAGCATCTCTCCGTACATCCGGATCGTCGTCAGCGGCGTGCGCAGCTCGTGCGTGACCGCCGATGCGAACGCCCCGCGCCGCTCGCTGAGCGCCAAAGTCGCCGCCAGCAACGACCCGACCGCCGCGGCCGCCAGTAGCACGCAGATCCACGCGACGACCAGGGAGACGCGCAGGGGCGTGTTCCACGGAAGATCCACTCTTGGCATCACCGACGCCGGTAGAACGAGCCGAGCCGGAATCGACGCCAGCCGCCGCGGGTCTGCCGCAGGGTCGGCCTCTTCCGGCACAGGCTGAAGGCTCGCCTCCGGGAAGATGTCGCGGATGCGATCCAGCAACACCGGCTCGATATCTCTCCACACCTCCGGTGTCTGTGTCTTCCCTTTCCTCTGATCATTAAGAGCCGCCCGCTGCTGATACTCCTGCCGGTTAAGGTCCGACTGAACGCTCTGCTGAAAACGCTGCTCGGTCTGGGCCTCGGCGCTTTGCTGCGGCTGGAGATTACCCGACAACGCCTTCGACTCACTGCTCGCCAGCAACAACGCCGCCGCCGAATCCATCCGCCACAACGCCACGCGGACGTTCTCCTCCAGCGCGGCCTTGATCTGCGCCTCGGCTATCGACCGCTCGAACGACAACACCTTGACGGTAAAGAAGATCATTACCGCCAGCACCAGGGCAAGCGCCGCACCGAAAGCACTCCATGTCAGGCCGGGGCGTTTCATGCTCCGGGCCTTTCCGCGGCCGCGTCGGCGGCAAGCATGTACCCCTTGCCGCGCACAGTGAGCAGCAGCCGCGGTGACTCGGCGTCGTCGCCGAGCTTCTCACGCAGGCGAGCGACAAGCATGTCCACCGTTCGCGTCGTTACACCCTGCGGATCGAGCCTCCACACGGCCTGCAGAAGCTCGTCACGGCCCACCGCCCGCCCGGGATTGGTCGCCAGGTACCTGAGCAGATCGGTCTCCTTTTCCGACAGTTCTTCCCGCCGGCCCTCGCTGTCGTCAAAACGCAGTTCGCGCCGCTCAAGATCAACACACACGCCCTCGCTCGCAAACCGCACCCCCGCTACGTCCACCGGTCGCCCCGGCGACCGCCGCAGCACCGCGCGCACACGGGCGATCAACTCAACAACGCTGAACGGCTTGACGACGTAGTCATCAGCCCCCAGCTGTAGTCCCTTCACCCGGTCCGACTCGTCGCCCCGCGCGGTGAGGACGATCACTGGCAGTGTTGGACGCACCTCCCGGACCCTCTTGAGCACCGACAGCCCGTCGCCCCCCGGCAGCAGCAGGTCCAGCAGCACCAAGTCGCACCCGGCCGTCAACGCAAGATCGAGGCCGGCGACAGCGTCGCCGGCCTCGAACACATCGAACGACTCAAACCGCAGCGCATCGACCAACCCGCGACGGATGGCCTTGTCGTCCTCGATCACCAGGATGCTCATCCGCGCGGCCATGTTTCAGGAGAGTACCAGCACAGCGGTGTGCTAGTTCGCAGGACACCCGTCACCGGGCAGGGCGGAATAGACATCGTCGGACTTAAGTCCCAGCCAGGTGTCCGACCGCGGCGTCAGGAACAGCTCGCTGTACACGCGGGTGTTGAGGGCCTCGAGCGTGATCTCCGGCGTCTTACCGAGCCAACCGATGATCTTCACCCGGAAGTCGTACTGATTACGCACCGTGTCCTGGGCGATCGACGTGCGGAACTGTTCCACGGCGCGGCCAAAGACCGCCGGGTCGACGTAGGCGGGGTTGTGCGAACGCATCAGCGCCATGCTTTGATCGTCGAGATGAACGAACGCGACGTGCGCGACCGCCAACTCCTCCCAGCCGAGATCATCAAACACGATCGGCCGGACCGCCGCATTCACCAGCGGCCGCTCAACCATCGTCTTTCCAAAGGCCCGCCCGGACGCGTCGGCCGCGTCTGGAGCTGAGGACTTCGCAGCGACCGCTTTCACGATCGGCTGCTCGACCTCCAACTTCGCCGGTGACACCGCTCCCGCGGCGACAGCGCTGGGTGCGCCTCCGCGCCGACCGGCCTCCACCGTGGTCAGCACCGGGCTCTCAACCCGACGCTTCGCCTCGGTGGTCACCGCCGCATCAGCAGCGGTCGCTTTCTCCGATACAGGCGTGAACACCGCCGGTGCCGGAGCACCCGCACGCGTCGCCTCGAAGTCCCGCTGCACGTCCCGCACGATCGCCTGGTTGGCATCCGCCAGGTGAGCCGCTCGAGCCACGGCAGTTCCTGACGTCGACGGTTCAATCGCCGCTGTCAGCACACTCGCAAAGGTCGCCGGGTCGTACAGCCCGGGGATCGCGTCCACCACGTGACCATCCACGTCGAGCACGTAGTGAATGCTGTTCCCCGTAATCGTCCGCTTGAGCACCCGCCCGTCGCCCATGTCGATCGTCACGACCGGCACCGGCCGCTCGCTCTCCCACACCAGCACAAACTTCTCACGCATCAGCTTCGACACCGACTCGTTGGCATACAGCACGGTCCGGAAGAACCGGCTGTTAGCGCACGAATACTCGTCGGTCAGCTTGCCGAGCAGCCGCAGGTACAGGATCGGTTTGTGCTCCGCCTTCGCCGCTGCTTTGGCCTGCTCCAGATCCGTGTACCAGTAAAGCCGCGACCACACCGCATCATGCTGCCCCGCCACCGAGTCGATGCGCGAGAGCAGAGACGCGTCCTTCGTCCGGTCGTACTGCGCAAGCAATGTGCGCAGCCCCTCCGGCCCCTGAGCCCGCAGTTCAGCGTCAGTCCCCAACACCACCGACGCCGGCTCCCGCTGCACCACCCGAGGCCCCTGCGACATCGACTGCTGCCACGCGATCGCCGCGGCAGGAATGACCGCCAGCGCTACCAGCGACGGAACGATTCTGCGCATCATCATGGAAAGCTCCTGTGTGAGAAACACAGGAACATACCTCGTGCGCCGACGTTGGTTTGTCACCGGTTTGTAACAGCTTCGATCAGAGCCCGAAGCGTGAGCGAGGGAAGCGGCACAAGGCTTTGCGAGTGCCGCGTCTTCCGGCGCCAGGCCGACTCGCCAAGCCTCGTCAGCCTCCCTCGCTCACGCTTCGGGCTCTGACCACCCTTCCCCAACTTCACCTCACCGCCGTTTTTGAGGCTCCCACCGTAAATTGCCCCCTGAAATTCCTGTCGGAATCCAAACCCGTCCACCGGGCGGTACCATCGCCGACCAATGGCCTCAGACCCCCGCGACACCCCGGCGATGCGTCAGTACGCACGCTTCAAAAAGACCTATCCGGACTGCCTCCTCATGTTCCGGATGGGCGATTTCTACGAGATGTTCGACGACGACGCGGTCACCGCGTCGAAGGCGATCGGCCTCACCCTCACCCAGCGCACCACCGGCATCCCCATGGCCGGCGTCCCTTACCACCAACTCGACATCTATGCCCGCAAACTCATCGCCGCGGGCTTCCGCGTCGCCATCTGCGACCAGCTCGAAGACCCGGCCGAGGCCAAAGCCAAAAACACGGTCATCGAACGCGGCGTGACCTCCGTCCTGACCCCCGGCACGCTCATCGACGAGAACCTCCTCGATGACGACACGCCCAACGTGCTCGCGGCGGTCTGCTTCCCGCCCGAGTCACCAAGCGGCGCAACAGTCGCCAAGAACGGCACACCGTCCCTTACCACCGGCCAAGCGGCCATCGCTATCGCCGAGCTCTCCACCGGCCACTTCATCGTCCTCAGCGTCGAGCCCGACCAAGTCGCCGACGAGCTCGCCCGCCGCCGCGTGACCGAACTGCTTTACCCCGAAGCCTCAACTGGCACAGGCGGCACGCCCCCGCGCCTCACCGCCGCCCTCAAGGCCCTCGCGGTCTCCACCACACCCCAGCCGCAGTGGCATTTCCGCCCCAGCGAATCCCGCCAGGCCCTGCTCGAGCAGTTCAACGTCTCAACGCTCGCAGGCTTCGGGCTCGACGACGGCAACCCACTCGTCGCCGCGGCGGGCGCGCTCGTCCGCTACCTGCGTGCGACGCAGCTCCCCGGCGGCGCCGGCGCAGTCGCCCACGGCTCGGGCCAGGTCGATCGCTCCAAGGCCGCCCTCTCCCACCTCCGGCCGCCGCGCGTCGAGACGCTCGACGACCACCTCACGATCGACGCCGTCTCACTCCGCGCCCTCGAAGTCGACCGCACGATCCGCTCGCAGCACCAGGCTCCTGGTGCCGCAGGCCAGCGCGACGGCTCGCTCGTGGGCGTCTTCACCACCCCCGCCGGCCGCCCGCTCTGCCGCACACCGATGGGCAAGCGTCTTCTGCGCGACTGGCTTTGCCGCCCGCTCCGTGACGTCGGCGCGATCAGCGCCCGCCAGCGCGCCGTCGCCCTCTTCTGCGACGATCTCCGCTACGCCGGCGAACTCGTCACCCTGATCGAGCCAGTGCAGGACGTCGCCCGCATCGCCGCGCGCGTCGCCCTCCGCCGCTGCACGCCGCGCGACATCGTCGCCCTCGGCCGCTCGCTCGCCTGCATCGGCAAGCTGCGCGACCACCTTACCCCCGCTCCCGCGCTCATCCAGCACGCCGGCACGGTCGCCGAGCTCACCGAGTCGCTTGAACCGCTCGCCGAAGCGATCACGCGTTCCTGCAACGACTCCCCTCCGCCCCACCTCCGCGAGGGCGGCCTGATCCGCGACGGCATCGACGCCGCCCTCGACGAAGCCCGCGCCCTCAAGACCGACGCCTCCAAGTGGGCCGTCGACTATCAGCTCCGCCTTCAGACCGAGCACAACCTCCCCAACCTCAAGGTCGGCTTCAACAAGATCTTCGGCTACTACATCGAGCTCCCCAAGGCCCAGGCCCAGCGCGCACCCGACGCCTTCTCGCGCCGTCAAACACTGACCAACGCCGAGCGCTATATCACCCCCGAGCTCAAGGCCTACGAGGACAAGGTCGCCCACGCCGACACTCGCGCACTCGCCCGCGAGCAGGCCCTCTTCGACGACCTCTGCGACCGCGCCGCGGCACTCATCCCGCAAATCTCCGCCTTCGCGCAGACCATCGCCGAGCTCGACGTCCTGCTCGCCTTCGCCGCCAAGAGCTTCTCACGCCGCTGGTGCTGCCCGCAGATCGTCGATCAGCCGATCCTCTCCATCAAGGGCGGCCGCCACCCCGTCGTCGAAGAGCTGATGGAGCAGAACTTCGTCCCCAACGACCTCTCGCTGGCGACCGCAGACTCACTCGCGCCACTCGCGCTCATCACCGGCCCCAACATGGCCGGCAAGAGCACCTTCATCCGCCAGACCGCGCTCATCACGCTCCTGGCCCACACCGGCTGTTTCGTCCCAGCAACCAGCGCGACCATCGGCGTCTGCGACCGCATCTTCACCCGCGTCGGCGCCGACGACGCCCTCTTCGCGGGCCAATCGACCTTCATGGTCGAGATGACCGAGACCGCCAACATCCTCCACCACGCCACGCCGCGCTCGCTGGTGATCCTCGACGAGATCGGCCGCGGCACCAGCACCCTCGACGGCCTCTCCCTCGCGTGGGCGATCGCCGAGACCCTCGCCGGCACACCGCCAACACCATCGCCCCGCACGCTCTTCGCCACCCACTACCACGAGCTCACGCAGCTTCAAGAACTCATGCCCCAGCGTGTCACCAACCTGCATGTCGCCGTCCGCGAGTGGCAGGACCAGATCATCTTCCTCCACCGCATTCTGCAGGGCCGCGCCGACAAGTCCTACGGCATCCACGTCGCCAAGCTCGCCGGCCTTCCGACGCGCACAGTGCAGCGCGCTAAGCAGGTGCTCGAGTGCCTGGAGGTCGACCACTCCGCCCTCATCAACGCCCAGGTGCAGGTCGTCAAGAAACTCCCGCCCTCCAAGCTGACCCTCGCCAACGCCGATCAGCCCGGCTTGTTCGCCTGAGGCAAATACCACTTTCCAAGCCTGTAAACTGCGCGTCCATGTGCTTTGGCATCTTCATTCTGCTCTGCATCGCTACCGTGTTTGGTTTTTGCCTCGCTTGGATCTGTGGCATGGTCGCCAAGTCCGAGATTGAAGTGTCGACTGGCGTCATTATCGTAATCATGGCGATGGTCGCATCGATCTTCGTGCAATACGGGATGGCCGCTGCCGAATTGCCATCGTTGCTCATTTCCTTCTCAACAACCGTGGTAGGGTGGCTGGTTCTGTCTGGATTACTTGTCAGCAACGCCAAGATTTCCTGGAGCAAGGGAATGATCGTCGCTGCCATCTATTCCTGCGTGCAGTTCGCAGCCTTCTTCCTGCTCGCTCTGCTCAGCACAAAGTAATGCCAAGGGCCGCACCATGCCCGCAACCACGTTCACTGTCATCATCCTGATCGTCTGCGCCCTGGTGATCGCCGGAGCCATCATCACCGTCGACTGGGCCGCCGCCAACCGCAGCCCCGAGACGCGCCAGATGCTCATCTTCGGCATCGCCCCATTCGGCACCGGCGCGATCTTGCTGTATGTGCTCAAGCACGCCTTTGCCGTCCAGCAGTGGCCCCGCATCGCCGCCTGCTTCCTCGTCGTGTGGGTCGTCTCGACCGTCCTGCTCGCGACCTCCAAGGCCTTCCGCGCCAGCGGCCTCCCCAAAGCCGCCCTCGCCGCAGCGATCACCTCCGCCGCGGTGTGCCTCATCCTCTCGATCAACGCTTGAAAAACGAGGCCCTGGCGCAAGCCTGAGCTCTGCGTCCGTTGCACCACTCGCGCCAAGCCCAGGCTTGCGCCAGGGCCTCGTGCCGGCTCTACCCTCCCCCATGCTCACCCCCGCGGCCTACCGCACCACGTTCCAGCAAGCCCTTCCGTACCCCGCCTACCTCGAAACCGCCAAGCCCAACGAACGCCCCAACTGGACCTCGTTCGCTTCTCGCGTCTCACTCACCCAGGCCCAGCAATCGCTCATCCGCGGCTTCGAACGCCGGCTCAACGTCCTCGTTATCTCCGGCACATGGTGCGGTGACTGCGTCCAGCAGGTCCCGATCCTCGACGCCATCGCGCGTGTCCACGCCGCACCGACGAAGGACGACTCAGGCCGCGAACCAGGCATCGACCTTCGTGTGATCGACCGCGATCGTCACGCCGAGTTCACCCGTCACTTCACCATCTGCGGCGGCGGCCGCGTGCCCGTGGTCCTGTTCCTCAACGAAGAGTTCGACTTCGTCGCCCTCGCCGGCGACCGCACCCTCGCACGCTACCGCCGCATGGCGGCTGTGAAGCTCGGCGCCGCCTGCCCGCTTCCCGCGCGCCGGTTCCTGAGGACGAAGTCGCCGCCGTCACCGCCGACTGGGTCGACGAGTTCGAGCGCGTCGCCCTCCTCCTCCGCCTCTCCACCAAGCTCCGCGCATTCCACGGCGATTAATGCCGCTGTTGACTGCTCCCCTCCCCGGAGGGGAGGGGCCGGAGGTGGGGCTCTTGTCTTTTCCACGATGACCATCAAAACCGCTCCATCTCAAACTCCACAGGCGACCGCAGACAGCCGCCTCATCCTCGCGATCGAGTCCTCCTGCGACGAGACCGCCGCAGCGGTCGTACGCACCGAAGCGACCGGCCGGACCTCGGTCCTCTCCAACATCATCGCCAGCCAGCACGAACTCCATGCCGAATACCGAGGCGTCGTCCCCGAAATCGCAAGCCGCGCTCACGCCGAACGCCTGCTGCTCATCGTCCGCCAGGCCGTGAGCACCGCAGGCACCACGCTTCAGCAGATCGACGCCGTCGCCGTCGGCAACCGGCCGGGCCTCATCGGCTCGCTCCTCGTCGGCGTCGCGGGCGCCAAGGGCCTCGCCCTCGCGCTCGGCAAACCGTGCGTGCCGGTCGACCACGTGCACGCCCACCTCTACGCCGGCTGCATGGCCGAGGACGGGAACCCACAACCCGCCTTCCCCGCTCTGGGCCTGGTCGTCAGCGGCGGCCACACCTCGATCTACCTCATGCGGTCACCGTCGCAGATGACCCGCATCGCCGCGACAATCGACGACGCCATCGGCGAGGCCTACGACAAGGTCGCCGCGATCATCGGCCCCCCCCTCGGCTTCCCCGGCGGACCGCAGGTCGACAAGCTCGCGCAAAAGGGTGACCCGCAGAAAGTCCCCTTCCCCATCTCGCGCATCGCGCCCGGCTCGCTCGACTTCTCCTTTTCCGGCCTCAAGACCGCCGCGCTCTACAAGTGGAACGGCGTCCCCGGCGCGAGGGCTCCCAAGCACGAACGCCCGACCGCCGAGGATCTCTGCGCCGGCTTCCAGCACGCCGCGGTCGCCGCCATCACCATGAAACTCGGCCGCGCACTTGAGCAGCACGGGGGGGCAGGCATCAAGTCGCTCCTCGTAGGCGGCGGCGTCAGCGCCAACTCTCGCCTCCGCTCAGAGCTCGCAGCCTTTGCCGCGAAACACAAGCTCGACCTTCGCCTCCCCCCGATGGACCTCTGCCTCGATAACGCCGCCATGATCGCCGGCCTCGCCGGCGTAATGCTCGACACAGATTCCACCTGCGGTCAGGACGCTGGATTCTCAGCGATCCCAACGACGTCTCTTTAGACAAATTGAAATTGAAGACAAGCCATCGCGATCTCGGCCCCGATAGCCTTGCCCGCCTTTCTTCACGTTCAATTTCAATTTTACTTTGTCTTCCTCTCCCCATCCCCATCCCGCCTGCCTCGACGACGAAGCCCTCCTCGCCCAGTGCTCGGTGAGCGCCGGCCGCGGCGGAGGTCCAGGCGGCCAGCACCGCAACAAAGTCGCCACGCTCATCACGATCAACCACAACCCGACAGGCCATGAAGCCCACGCCGGCGAGCGCCGCAGCCAGATCGAGAACAAGCACGTCGCCCTCCGCCGCCTGCGTCTCATCCTCGCGACCCACGTCCGCGCCACCGCCCCGCAACCACCTGCCCCCAAAGGCAAAACCCGCGAGTCGTTCCTCGCCGCGCTCGACGCCTCGATCTCCACCAAGGGCCATCCCGGCGAGCAAAACTCCGAACTCTGGCGCTCGCGCGTCGGCGGAACTCGTGGCGGCAAAGGCGGAAAGATCGCCTGCAACCCCGAACACCACGACTACCCCGCCCTCCTCGCCGAAGCCCTCGACACCATCGCCGATTGCGCCTGGGAACCCAAACCCGCCGCCGACCGCCTCGGCATTACGCCCAGCCAGCTCATCAAGCTCATCAAAGACCACCCACCCGCTCTCACCGAGTGGAACGCGCAACGCCAAAAACGCGGCGGGCATCCACTGAAATAAGAGCCTTGTGCGCAAGCACAAGCGCGATACCGAACCGTCTGCTGTTGAAGCCACTTCGTGTCAACAGATAAACACCAGCACAGAACAGACCCGCAGCGGCGCTCACCCGCAGAGCGCGAACTGGCGCTGCTCCCCAGATGGGCGCAAGTGGCCTTCGCAGCCCGTTGCGGCCGTCGCGTTCAGATGCTGCTCGCTCAAGACCAGCGTTTCGGCGTTGAGCAACGACAGATCATCGACCTCGCTCTTGCCTGCAGCGAGGAGTCGGCTCGTTGTGCCCGCGGCGATCGACGAGCAGTGGAAATGGCGCGACTCGCTGGAAATCTCGATGTAGTCGAAAAAGCGGCGATCGACGCTAGCGGGGCAGCCTCCGATGCCGCCCACGCCGCCGCCGACGCAGACATACACACTGATGTAACGGAACCGATCCATGCGGCAGTTGACGCCGGATTCGCCGCGTATCTCGCAGCCCTGAGCCATTCCGCAGCCGCTGCGGCACAGGTTTCCGCTGCGGCGTGGCGAGATTACGAGCAACTCATGACGCTATCGCAGGCAGATCGATGGACATCCGAGAGTCCAGTCGATCCCGATCGACTCGGCCCATTGTGGCCCGATGACGTCGCTCCCGCATGGGCGACGATCGCGCCAAGCTGAACGCACCGGATTGCCGCCTCAAACATGCGCGACATTGCTCAACGAAAAGGCCTCGAGCCAGACACCCGAGGCCTGCATGCCGTCGCATGCCAATTCAAATTCGCCTCTCACTCCTCACGCTTCAAAGCACTCACCTGCGGCGCCGCATCAACGCAGTGCTGCCCAGCAGCATCATCGCGGCAGCGCCCGGCGTGGGCGCACAGATCGTGTCGATCGTCAGCCACTCAAAGAACATCGGGACCTGCGTGTTGTTGAAGATGTGGATGATCTCCACCGGCGGATTGAACGGGAACCGGAACCCCTGCGCACCGATCGCGCCGCCGTCGGGCGTCGGCGCGAAGACCGGAGTGCCGTACGGCCCGGCGAGCGTGCCGCCGAACTCAACCTGCATCTGCGGCGGCTGCACCGGTGCGCCGGCCAGCCCGACCAGGTGGTACTGGATCCAGATCAGCTTGAAGTCGTTTGGATTGGGGTAGTTCGCAAGATCGATTGTGATGCTGTCGCCCGGAGCAAGCCCCCACGATCCGTTGGCGCCGACGTTGGGCGCCCACGCACCGCCGGTCACAATCGGCGGCGGCGAATTTGGCGGCCCGTTGCCGACGCCGATCGCCGGCGCCGTCGAATTGGCGCCAAAGTCCCAGTGCCAGTGCGTGGAATTGCCAGTGATTCCCGAGCCGGCCCACGGCGGAGGCGTATCGATCCCGCCCAACACCGTGCTGGCAATGCTGCAGCAAACCGCGATCGCGCCCAACTGCAAATGAGAAAGGTTCATCTCTCCGCTCCCGGAAGATGCGCCGTCCGTGCGAGAGGAACAACCCCTATCGCGGCAGCGCTATGTGAGGACTTGCACGCCGCGAGCCACACACGCCCGCAGCAAGTCGTGGTCACCCATCGCAAGTGAGCCACTCTGCCAACCTACCCGCGCTCCGTATTCGTGCAAGGACTTCGCGAAGAAAAATCGACTCGCTTCACAGCACCCTTCGATCAACGCAAATCTGTTTATCCGCCGTTCGCACAACACGCCACCCGCCAAGGGCATCACCACGGCCGAACGTGTGCCCAAACATCACTTTCCGCCCACGCACCACGCGCGTCTCTTGCGCGAGCACGCTCTGCATAAGAGCCTCGTGCGCAAGCACGAGCGCGATGCCCTCACACACACCCGTGTCTCCCGCCCTCACTGAAATCCCGGCACCACGCAATTTGGCCCTTTGGCCATTTGCCCTTTAGCTATTTCGGCTACCGCCGCGCATACGTCATCGTGCTGAAATCCAGATCCTCCACCGGCTTCCCCAACTGCCGCAGCATCGCCATCAACTGCGCACGATGATGCACCTCATGCAGCACAAGCTGCGTCGCGATCCCATCAGGCGTCGTCTTGATCTCACGCGACTCCTCCCCGGGATCCGGCAGCGTCTGATACCGAATCATCGCATGCCAATCACTCACGCCACGCAGCACGCGCCGCGTCTCACCCGCCTGCTCATCCCAGAACGCGCGTGCAACAGTGAACGCCGGCGGCTTCTCATACTGAAACGCCCACTGGTCATACGGCGGCACCGCGAGCCCTGCGATCCGCCGGACGTAAAACCACTCCGCCATCGCCACGTGAATCACCGTCGCGTTGATCGTCCCCAGCCCGATCGGCAGCACGCGTGTATGCATCTCCTCTGGCAACCCCGCCGCGGCATCAAGCACACGTGTACGGGCGAGAGTGAGATAGTCGTAAAGCTGAAGCGGCTCCATCGCGAATCAAAGCCCGCCCGACTCAACGCCGCCAACCACCGGACAGGCTCATTCAGCCATGTGCGAATAGTACTGGCACTGATACGCGTACCACGCCTCGATCGACTCGTAATCAGTGCCACGCGAGAGATGCTCGGCGGCCTTCGTCGCCTGCGGATCCGGCAGCGACCGCAGGTAGGCAATGGTCGCCTCCCACCCGGCGCCGGTCATGAACTCACCGTCCATCCCGAACCCGGTGTCCATGTCGGTCATCTTCGCCTTCCAGATCGCCAGCGAGTCCCGCACGTCGCCAATCCGGTATATGAGCAGCGCGCAGAAATAGATGTTCTCGAACAGCTCGGTCTCACCATCGTCGAACGACGGCTCCAAACGAGCCCGCGCCTCGCGGTCCAGCAGGTTCAGCAGCAGCGGCCGATGACCGGCATCCAGCTTCCTGCCGAGTTGACGCAGAATTTGATCACGGAAGAACCGATCAACCAGCAACGCCGTCGCCTCCGCCGATTCGACAAACGCCGTCTCCCGGCACTTCTCGATGAACACGACGGGATCCATGTCACGCGTTCTCTAGGTGCTCGCCTTTAGGCTTCCTGCGTCATCGGCGGGCAAGTGCAGATCAGATTCCGATCCCCGAACGGATTGTCCACCCGCGCAACCGGAGGCCAGAACTTCGCATCCTTCAGCCACGCCGCCGGATACGCAGCCTTGCTCCGCGGATAAGGCCGCGACCACTCATCGCCGGCGACAACCGCCTGTGTGTGCGGCGCGTTCTTCAGCACGTTGCTCGCCTTGTCCGCCTTGCCGGTCGCGACCTCTTCAAGCTCCGTGCCGATCCCGATCATCGCCTCGCAGAACCGGTCGAGTTCGGCCTTGTCCTCGCTCTCGGTCGGCTCGATCATCAGCGTCCCCGCGACCGGGAAGCTCATCGTCGGCGCGTGGAACCCGTAGTCCATCAGTCGCTTGGCGATGTCGTCCACCGTGCACCCAGCCGCTGCCACGGCCTTGCGCGTATCGAGGATAAACTCGTGGGCGCACAGGCCCTTGCTGCCGCGATAGAGCACCGGGAACTTCGACTCAATCCGCTTCGCCATGTAGTTGGCGTTCAGCATCGCCACCTGCGTCGCCTTCTTCAGCCCGTCGGCCCCCATCATCGCGATGTACATCCACGAGATGACCAGGATGCTCGGCGAGCCCCACGGCGCAGCGCTTACCGGCCCGGTCGCCTTCGACCCGGCCGACGCGGCGTTGTTCACCGTGCTCTGATCGACAAACGGCGACACCACCGGGTGCCCGCTCAGGAACGGCGCCAGATGCTTGCGCACGCAGATCGGGCCCATGCCCGGCCCGCCGCCGCCGTGCGGGATGCAGAACGTCTTGTGCAGGTTCAGGTGGCACACGTCCGCACCGATGTTGCCCGGCGACGTCAACCCGACCTGCGCGTTCATGTTCGCGCCGTCCATGTAGACCTGCCCGCCGTGCTTGTGCACGATCGTGGTGATCTCCTTGATCCGCTCTTCAAACACACCGTGCGTGCTCGGGTACGTCACCATCAGCGCCGCAAGGTCCTTCGCGTGCTCCGCGGCCTTCTTCTCAAGGTCTGCCAGGTCCACGTTGCCGTTGGCGTCGCACGCCACCGGCACGACCTTCATCCCCGCGATCACCGCGCTCGCCGGGTTGGTCCCGTGCGCGCTTGTCGGAATGAGGCACACATCGCGGTGCGTGTCGCCGCGCGAGCGGTGATACTCGCGGATCACAAGCAAGCCCGCGTACTCGCCCTGCGACCCCGCGTTGGGCTGCAGGCTCACCGCGTCAAAGCCGGTGCACTCGGCCAGCCACGTCTCCAGGTCCTTGAACAGCGCGTGGTACCCCTTGGCGTGATCGGCCGGACAGAACGGGTGCAGCCGCCCGAATGCCTCCCACGTCACCGGAATCATCTCGCTCGTCGCGTTGAGCTTCATCGTGCACGAGCCCAGCGCGATCATGCTCTGGGCCAGCGAAAGGTCGCGCCCCATCAGCTTGAAGATGTAGCGGAGCATCTCGCTCTCGCTGTGGTGCGTATTGAACACCGGGTGCGTCAGATAGCCGCTCTGCCGCGCAAACGCGCCGCCGCAGTCCAGGCTCATCCCCGTGATAAACGCGTCGATGTCGTCCTTGCCGGTGCCGCCGAACGCCGCCAGCACATTCTGCACGTCGGCCCGCGAAGTCGTCTCGTCGCACGAGATCGTGATCGACCCGTCGCCGCAGTCGCGCAGCAGCACGCCCTTCGCCTTCGCAGCCGCAACGATGTCCGACGCCGCCTTGCCCACCGGCCGCACGTGCACGGTGTCGAAGAGCGACTCCCCCGCCACCTTGTGCCCAAGCTTCTTCAAGCCCGCGCGCAGCGCCTCGGCGTACGCGTGGGTCCGCTGCGCGATCCGCCGCAGCCCCTCCGGCCCGTGGTACACCGCGTACATGCCCGCGCAGATCGCAAGCAGCGCCTGCGCCGTGCAGATGTTGCTCGTCGCCTTCTCACGCTTGATGTGCTGCTCGCGAGTCTGAATCGCCATCCGCAGCGCCGCGTTCCCCTGCGCATCGCGCGACACGCCGATGATGCGACCCGGCATCCGTCGCGCGTGCTCAGCCTTGGTCGCGATGAACGCAGCGTGCGGCCCGCCGAACCCCATCGGCACGCCCAGACGCTGGCTGCTGCCGATCGCGATGTCAGCGCCGAACTCACCCGGCGGCTTGATCAGCGTCAGCGCCAGCAGGTCCGTCGCCACGACGAACTGCGCCCCGCCCGCATGCACTTCCTTCGCCGCCTTCTCAAAGTCGCGCAGCGTGCCGAACGTGCTCGGATACTGCACCAGCACGCCGCACACGTCCCCCTTCACGGCGCCGATCCCCGCCGGATCCACAACCTCAACCTTCAACCCCAGCGACTCCGCGCGCGTCTGCACAACGCCGATCGTCTGCGGATGGCAATCGCTCGCCACCACAAACACGTTCCGCTGCGGCTGCGCCTCATGCCCGCCGCAGATCGCATAGCACATGGCCATCGCCTCGGCCGCCGCAGTCCCCTCGTCCAGCAGACTCGCGCCCGCCAGCGGCAACCCCGTCAGGTCGCTCACCATCGTCTGGAAATTCAAGAGCGCCTCAAGCCGACCCTGCGCGATCTCCGCCTGGTACGGCGTGTACTGCGTATACCAACCCGGGTTCTCGATGATGTTCCGCAGGATCACCCCGGGAACGATCGTGTCGTAATACCCCATCCCGATCATCGACCGCCCCACCACGTTCTGATTCGCGTACCCGCGCAGCTTCGCCAGCGCCTCGCTCTCGGTCAGCGCAGCGGGCAGCTTCATCTCGCCGCGCCGGATCACCGACGGCACGATCGCATCTGCCAGCGCATCAAGCGTCGGATACCCAACCACCCCCAGCATCTCCTCGATCTCACCAAGGCTCGGCCCGATGTGCCGCGGCACAAACGCGTCCGACGCGTTCAGCACCGACCCGCCCGCCACACCCTTGCCCGTCACTGCCGCCGCCGCACCGCTGGAAGTCATGGTCATGATCGCCTCGCAAAGCGAGCAAACGCAGGCCGTCCACTGGCCCGCCCGCCCGCACAGATGCTGAAAATGTTCGGTTTTCGACCGATACCTAAGTGTAGGTGCGTTTCACCTCCTTCTCCCGGCTCTGCGGGAGAAGGTGCCGCCTGCTTTGAGGCGGCGGATGAGGGTGCCTTGGATCCCTCCCGCTCCCAGCGGGAGGGTGCCGAGGCTCTGCGAGGCGGGAGGGCCGCCTTGACGCTCCGCGCCCCACCCGACCACCCCACCCTGTACCATCCCCTCACGATGAAGCTCCTCCTGACCCTCTCCGCACTCACCCTCCTCACCACCCAGGCCTTCGCCCAGACCCAGCTCAACGAGGCCTTCAAAACCCTCGACGCCGACGAGAAGGTCTACTTCCAGCACGTCACCACCCTCAGCAACCCCTTCTTCGAAGGCCGCGCACCCGGCCTCCACGGCAACCAGCTCGCCGCGGAGTACGTCGAGTTCAACTTCAAGAAGCTCGGCCTCGCTCCCGCCTTCACGGCAGCCGCAAACAAGGCCGATGGCGACGACGACCAGGCCAAAGCCGCGCCGACTTCCGCCTACCGCCAGTCCTTCAGCACCGGCCGCGAGACCGTCGCCAAAACCCAGTCCTTCACCTACACCGCCAACGGCAAAGCCGCCACGCTCATCGCCGACCGCGACTTCGCCGTCCGCGGCACCTCCGGCAACGCCAAACTCGACGCCCCGGTCGTCTTCGTCGGTTACGCCATCCAAGACGGCAAGGACGGATACGCCAGCTTCGGAGCCGACGACGACCTGACAGGCAAGGCCGCTCTCGTCCTCCGCTTCGAGCCGCTCAACGACAAGGGCAAGAGCCGCTGGACCGCCGACGGCGCTTTCAGCGGCAAGTCCGGACTCGCTTCCAAGCTCCGCGCCATCGCCGACCGCCACGCCGCCGCCATCATCCTCGTCAGCCCGCCGGGTGCAGACGATCCGCGCACCAACACCATCGAGGACACCAAGTCCTCTACCGGCGGCACCGCGATGTCCGTGCCGATCATCAACCTCCATGTCGACGCCGCCGCCGCGATGCTCGCCGCAACCGGCGCAGATCTCACCGCTCTCCGCAAGGCCGCCGACGACAAGGGCGGCATCACCGAAGTCACCGGCCTCTCCGTCTCCATCGACGCCGCAGTCGAACGCCGCCGCAACAGCACCGACAACGTCGCCGCCGTCCTCGCCGGCAAGGGTTCGCTCAAGGACGACTACATCGTCATCGGCGCCCACTACGACCATGTCGGCTACGGCCTCTTCGGCAGCCGCACCAACGAGACCAACAAGCTCCACCCCGGCGCCGACGACAACGCCAGCGGCACCGCCGGCCTCCTCGTCATCGCCTCCAAGCTCGCCGCCGACTACGCCAAGCTGCCGGCCGACGCCAACGCCCGTTCCGTCATGTTCGTCGCCTTCAGCGGCGAAGAAGGGGGCCTCATCGGCTCGCGCCACTTCGTCAAGAACTCGCCCCTCGAAGCCAGCCGCGTCTACGCCATGCTCAACATGGACATGATCGGCCGCCCCCGCCACGATAGCAAAAGCCGCCCCAAGTGCGAGGTCTCCGGCGTCGAGACCGCCAAGGGATTCATGGACATCCTGAAACCCTTCTTCGACGACAGCGGCGTCGCGATCAAAACGCTCCCCGGCGGCCAAGGCCCCAGCGACCACGCCAGCTTCTACAAGGCCAATATCCCCGTCCTCCACTTCTTCACCGGCCTCCACGACCAGTACCACACCCCGCGCGACACCTACGACATGATCGAGCCGCAAGGCGCAGTGAAGATCATCGAGCTCGTCCGCGCTGTCGGCACAAACCTCGCTCAACGCACCGAGCCCCTCGAGTTCACCACCGCCAAGGGCGCAAGCGTCGATTACACCGAGCCCAACGAAGAAGCCCCCTCACCCACCGCCGCGGCCCCAGCCGAACACGCCGCCGCCCCCAAGCCCGCCCCCGCTAAGGACAACGGTCCCCGCCGCCGCGCCCGCACCCAGGCGCCCGAGCCCGCCACACCTCCTGCAAACGACGAGCCCGCCACTCCTTCGCGCTCGGGCATGAAAGTCCGCTTCGGCATCGCTCCTGGCGACTACGACGGCGGGAACGGAGTCCTCGTCGGCGACGTCTATCCCAACACCTCCGCGGCCGATGCCGGCCTCAAGACCGGCGACATCATCACCAAGTGGAACGACGCCGCGCTGAGCAGCGTCCAGGACTGGATGCCCCAGCTCATGCGCAAACCCCGGCGACAAGGTCAAGCTCACCGTCAAACGCGGCACAGAAACGCTCACTCTCGACTGCACCCTCAAAGCCCGCGGCGATTAATCCGCTCAAAAACACGACAACCGCGACAAACGAGACGCGACTGTCAAGGAGCGCGATGTGCCCCCAGCCACAGAAACGACCCGCGCGAACCACAGAAAATCTAACTCCTACCAGCTTCTCTTTCTCTCCCTTCCTCTTCCCTCTTCTTCTCCCTCCTGTCTTTCCCTCCGCGCCTCCGCGTTCCCGTTTCCTCTTCAAGCTCTTCGCGCTCTTTGAGTTCTTCGAGTTCCGCCTTTCTCTTCTCTGTGCTTCTGTGTCTCTGTGGTAAAAACTCCTCGCAGCTTCCGACGTAGAGTCCAACCATGGCCAAGAACCCCACCCGAGCGATCCCCGAGACCTACGAGAGCCGCCACCGCTACGAAGCCGCTCGCATCCACGCCGCGGCCATCTACTGCTCCGACGGCCGCCTCGGCGAGCACTTCGACGACTTCCTCGAAACCGGCCTCGCCCTCCCGCGCTACGACCGCGTGACGCTCCCCGGCGGCCCCGCCTGCATCGCCGGCCACCCCCAGGCCCACCTTGAAGAGCAGGGCGTGATGGACGAACTGAAGTTTCTGGTCGAGGTCCACGGCCTCAAGCGCATCGTCCTGATCACCCACCAGAACTGCGCCTTCTACGCCTCGCGCCTCGCCCTTAAAGAGCCCCGCCTCGAGCTCGTCCAAAAGGCCGACCTCGTCCGCGCCGCCGCCTTCGCCCACCGCGTCACCGGCATCGACGACATCGACGCCTACTTCGCCCGCAACGTCGACGGCCGCATCGTCTTTGAACTCGTGCAGGTCTGAGAGAAACAGGCATGGGCGACCTTGATCCGCTGGTGATTGCATATGTCGATGCAGCGGTCGCGCAGCTACGGCGGTTGAATTTCATGAGCGGGCCCGGAAACCTGCCGGAGGCGATGCACGACTCGACGATCGCGGTGTCAAGTGACTGGAAGGGGTGGAAGCCAATTCCATCCACCGTCACGGATTTAGAGCTCGACGAGCTTGAACACCAAGCTCGCACAAAGCTGCCGCCGCTCTATCGCGACTTTCTCAAATACCAGCACTTCGTTGACCTTACTGAGAGGGGGGTGCGTTTTGAAAGCCACCTTCCGGACCGTTGGCACGAGCGTTTACGAAAGTACTGGTTCCAAGCGTGGCTTCCTGAACGCGTGATTGGAATCGGCCTTATTCCTTTCGGCTCGGAAACGTTCATGGACGCGGGACCGGTTTGCTTCGACACGCGCACGCGGCTGAGCGACGGAGATTGTCCAGTCGTTTTCTGGGATCACGACAACGTCAAAACGCCGAGGGAGGTTCAACCACTCTTTTCCAGCAGTCGAGCCATGTTCAGGTGTCTCCATTTCGTCGCTCAGCACGACGTAAATTTCACCTATCACGATAAGTCCGACGATCCTGCCGACCTAGCGACTAAACAGTCGCTCATGAGTGAGTTCTTGGAGCTTGATCCGAAAGGAGCCGGCGGCCAGGCTCGTGAATACTGGACAGCATGGGGTGTTGTCCCTTCCGGGTGCCACTAGGCTCGGCTTTGCGAGCCTAGTGCGTTGCGTCCCACATCAACAGCACCCATCCAATCCACACGAGCGACCGCATAAGAGCCGAGGGCCGTAAGGCCCCGGCGCTGCGGCCCCACACCCAACTGCCGCCCCACGAAAGCGCAAACCGCGCAATCTAAATCCCTTCTCACCCACGTCCCCCAACCCCACCCACACCGCAAGAACAACGGCAATACTCCACACACCTCACCGTTAAACACTTCGTGAGCGAACGAACTTCCAGGCCCCGCCGTACCAACGGCGAAGACCCCCAGGCCGCACTCCGCGGCCTGTTGCGTGTCGAAAACCTGGTCCGCCGCCTCGCCGAGCCCCACTTCGCCCGTATGGGCATCAGCGGCGCCCAGTGGGGCATCCTCCGCTCTCTCACGCGCCTCGAAGACGCCGGCAACCCCCGCCCCCGCATGCGTGAACTCGGCGCCGCCCTCATCGTCCAACCCCCAAGCCTCAGCGCCACCCTCAGCCGCATGGAGCACGCAGGCCTCATCGCCCGCAAGAGCGATCCCGCCGACCAGCGCACCCGCCGCATCGCCATCACTCAAACAGGCCGCGCGCTCCTCGCCAGAGAGCTCCCCACTCACCGCGCCTTCGCCGACCGCCTCATGGCCGGCCTCACCTCGCGCGAGCGTCACACGCTCCGCTCGCTGATCGACAAACTCTCGACCCACCTCGACCACCAAGCCAACCCCCCGCGGCCAACTTCATCGAAGAACGGCCATCGGAGCCCCTCATGAAGCGCGCGATCGTCTGGATCGTCATCCTCGCCTTCCTCGGCGCAATCGGCTACTACGGCTGGCACTGGTATCAGCAGCGCTCCCGCACCACCGCCGTCAGCTACCGCACCGCGCAGGTCAAACGCCAGGACATCACCGCCACGATCAGCGCCACCGGCACCGTCGTCCCCGAAGACGTCGTCGACGTCGGCACGCAGGTCAACGGCCAGGTCGCCACCTTCGGCAAAGACACCGACGGCAAGACCGTCGACTACCGCTCAACCGTCAAAGAAGGCGAGCTCCTCGCGACCATCGACGACACCGTCTACGCCGCCAATGTCGCTTCAGACGAGGCGTCGCTCGCGCAGGCCCAAGCGGTCGTCAACGTCAATCAGGCCGCCAAGGAGCAGGCCGTCGCCCGACTCAACCAGGCCGGCCGCGACTGGGACCGCGCCCAGAAACTCGGCAACACCCGCGCCCTCTCGCAAGTCGACTTCGACACCGCCAAATCCAACTTCGAGCAAGCGACCGCCGCCGTAACGCTCGCCGATGCACAGATCCGCCAGTCGCAGGCGCAGGTTGCCGGTGCACAGGCCGCCCTCGCCCGTTCACGCCAGAACCTCATCTACTGCACCATCAAATCCCCCGTCACCGGCGTCATCATCGACCGCCGCGTCGACATCGGCCAGACCGTCGTCTCCAGCCTCAACGCACCGAGCCTCTTCCTCATCGCCAAAGACCTCGCCCGCATGCAGGTTCTCGTGCAGGTCAACGAGGCCGACATCGGCCAGGTGAAACCCAACGCCGCCGTCACCTTCACCGCCGACGCCTTCCCCGGTGAGTCCTTCAAAGGCACCGTCCGCAAGGTCCGCCTCAATGCCACGATGACACAGAACGTCGTCACCTACACCGTCGAGATCGTCACCGACAACTCTTCGCTCCGACTGCTCCCTTACCTCACCGCCAACGTCCGCTTCATCACCGACAAGCGCGAAGACGTCCTCACCGTCCCCAACGCCGCCCTCCGCTGGGCGCCCGCTGACGCCGCCCCGATGCCGACCGACACCGCATCCAGCGGTGGGCCGCGCCGCCAGCGCAACGGCGATCAACCCGCCTCCGACTCCTCGGGCCAACCCCGCGCCGACCGCCCTCAACGCAAGCCGCTCTCCCGCGTCTACGTCCTGCGCGACGGTCTGCCAGTCGCCGTCACCGTCCGCCCCGGCCTCAGCGACGGCACCGTCACCGAAGTCACCACCGACGAGCTCGAAGACGGCGACACCGTCATCATCGGTGAGAACTCCGCGGCCGCATCCTCACAAACCACCAGCAACCCCTTCGCGCCGACCATGAACCGCGGCGGTCGCGGCGGCGGAGGTGGTGGCGGTGGCGGCCAACGCCCCGCAGGCGGTGGTGGTGGAGGTGCGGGGGGGCGCTAACACCACATGGACCAGCCACTGATCCAACTCGAAGACATCCGCCGCACGTTCCACGTGGGAGACATCGACATCCCTGTCCTCAAAGGGATCTCATTGGAGATCAACCGCGGCGAGCTCGTCTCCCTCACCGGCTCCTCCGGCTCAGGCAAGTCGACCCTGATGAACATTCTCGGCTGCCTCGACCGCCCCACTTCCGGCAGTTACAAGCTCGAGAACGAGGAGGTCTCCAACCTCTCCGCCGACAAGCGCGCCCTCATCCGCAACCGCAAGATCGGCTTCGTCTTCCAGTCGTTCAACCTCCTCAGCCGCACCACCGCGCTCGAGCAGGTAACGATGCCCCTCGCCTACACCAACGCGAAGATGACCGACAAGCAGGCCCGCCAACGCGCTGAGGAACTCCTCCGCATGGTCGGCCTCGGCGAACGCATGGACCACACCCCCGCGCAGCTCTCCGGCGGCCAGCAACAGCGCATCGCCATCGCCCGCGCACTGGTCAACCGCCCGCCCGTCCTCTTCGCCGATGAGCCCACCGGCAACCTCGACTCGCGCACGACCATCGAAGTTCTCGCCATGCTCCAGCAGCTCAATAAGGCCGAGGGGATCACCATCATCATCGTGACGCACGACCCCGTCGTCGCCGCACACACGCGCCGCAACATCCGCCTCAGCGACGGCCTCATCGAGTCCGACACGCCAGTCGACACCAAGATCGCAACTGTTCCGTCCTCCGCTCCACAACCAGCAGGAGCGAATGCATGACCGTCAAGAAAACACTCCAGATCTCACTCCGCGCCCTCCGCCGCAACGTCACACGCTCGGCCCTCACCGTGCTCGGCATCGTCATCGGCATCGCCGCTGTCATCGCGATGATGGAGATCGGCAAGGGCTCCTCAAGCTCAATCGCCAAGACCATCTCCAGCATGGGCGCCAACAACCTGCTGGTCCTCCCCGGCACCGCAGCCAGCGGCGGCATCTCCTTCGGCGCCGGCAGCACCCTCACCCTCACCGCCGAAGACTGCGACGCCATCATCCAGGACTGCCCCAGCGTCGCCTTCGCCGCGCCGCTCGTCCGCGCCGCGCGCAAGTCGTCTACCAGGACCGCAACTGGGTTCCGCAGTCCATCGTCGGCACCACCCCCGCCTATCTCAATGTCCGCGACTGGGCCAACCTCACCGAAGGCGACGTCTTCGGCGCAACAGAGGTCCGCAACGCCTCGCGCGTCTGCCTCGTCGGCCAGACCATCGTCCGCGAGCTCTTCAGCGGCCGCTCGCCCATCGGTCAGGAGATCCGCCTCCAGAGCGTCGGTTTCACCGTCGTCGGCGTCCTCTCTTCCAAGGGCGCAAACGCCTTCGGCCAAGACCAGGACGACGTCATCGTCGCCCCCTGGACCACCATCAAATACCGCGTCGCAGGCTCCTCAGCAGGCGGCGGCGCGGCCAGCGGCGGCAACGCCGCCGCGACATCCACCAGCAACTCCGTCTACCCCGGCGCTGAAGCCGTCTTCCCCGTCCCCACCGCCGCGCGCGCTGCAGACATGCCCACCCAGCCGCGTTTCGCCAACGTCGATCAGATCCTCGTCTCCGCTCCGTCCCCCGCCGACATCCAGCCCGCGATGCGTCAGATCACCGACCTGCTCCGCGAGCGTCACCGCATCCGCTCAGGAAACCCCGACGACTTCTCCATCCGCGACATGACCGAGATGGCCAACACCCTCTCGGCCACCACGAGCATGATGACCAACCTGCTCCTGGCCGTCGCGCTCATCTCCCTCGTCGTCGGCGGCGTCGGCATCATGAACATCATGCTCGTCTCCGTCACCGAGCGCACCCGCGAGATCGGTCTCCGCATGGCCGTCGGCGCCCGCGCTCGCGACATCCTCACCCAGTTCCTCGTCGAAGCCACCGTCCTCTGCCTCCTCGGCGGCATCGTCGGCCTCGGCATCGGCCGCGGCACCGCGCTCCTGGTCCGCCAGTTCCTCCGCTGGCCCGTCGAGCCGTCGGTCGAGGCGATCGTCGCCTCCATCGTCGTCTCCGCCGCCGTCGGCATCGTCTTCGGCTTCTACCCCGCCTGGAAGGCCTCGCGCCTCGACCCCATCGACGCACTCCGGTACGAGTAAACCCGTCCATGAATGTCACCACGACACTCAACCCGTTCTCTTCTCGCGCACGCCGCACCGCCGCCGCTCTACTCACCGCGCTCGCGCTGACGGGCGGCTGCACGGTCGGGCCCGACTACCAGCAACCCCAGATGGGCGCTGGTTCTCCTTGGGCGGGCCTCGACGCCGGCGCATCAGCCCCCGGCGTCACCAGCCACGTCGCCGCCACACCCGCGGACGTTGCCGCATGGTGGAAGCAGTTCGGCGACGACACCCTCACCGACCTCGTCGAACGCTCAGCCTCCGGCAACCTCACCCTCGCACAAGCCGAGACCCGCGTCCGTCAGGCCCGCGCACTCCGCGACATCGCCGCCAGCGGCCTCTATCCCACTCTCGACGCCTCCGCCGCCGTCTCGCGCGCCCGCACCAACGCCGGCACCCGCAACCTCTACCAGGCCGGCTTCGACGCCGCATGGGAGATCGACGTCTTCGGCGGCACTCGCCGCGCCGTCGAGGCCGCCGACGCCGACGTTCAGTCCGCCCAGCTCGACAGCCGCTCCGTCCTCGTCTCGCTCGTCGCCGAGGTCGCCTCCGCCTACCTCGACCTCCGCGGCCAGCAACACCAGCTCGCCATCGCCCGCGAGAACCTCATCGCTCAGCAGCAGACCCTCGAGCTCACCCAGCAACGGTTCGATGCCGGCTTCGTCAGCGCCCTCGACGTCGCCAACGCCACCGCCCAGACCAACCAGACCGCCTCTCAGATCCCTCTCTTCGACGCCCGTATCCGAGCCGACGTCTTCACCATCGACGTTCTCCTCGGTCAGGAGCCTGGCACGCTCCTCGCCACGCTCGCCCCCGAGCCTCCGGCGACCACGACGCCGCCCCCCACCACCGTCCCGCCCGGGGATCAACCGCTCACCTCGCAGCCGCCGCCGGTCTCCCCATCGCCTAAGCCTCCACGCGACATCCCCATCGGTCTCCCGTCAGAACTGCTGCTCCGCAGGTCCGACGTCCGCAAGGCCGAGGCCGATCTCCACGCCGCTACGGCGCGCATCGGCGTCGCTGTCGCCAACCAGTACCCGCGCTTCGCAATCACCGGCTCGATCGGCCTCTCCGGCAACCAGGCCTCTTCGCTCGTCACCCTCGCCGACCGCTTCTGGTCGATCGGCCCATCGGTCTCCCTCCCGATCCTCACCGGCGGCCGCACGCAGGCGGAAATCGACCAGGCCGAGGCCGTGGCCCACCAAGCCTTCCTCGCCTATCGCCAGAGCATCCTCGTCGCGCTCCAGGATGTCGACACCGCGCTGGTCAACTTCACCCGCGAGCAGCAGCGCCGCGCATCCCTTGAAGCCTCTGTCGCCGCCAGCCGCCAGGCCGTCGATCTCTCCCTCCAGCTCTACGACAACGGCCGCACCGATTTCCTCAACGTGCTCACCGCTCAAGATCAGCTCCGCAACATCGAGGCCGCGCTCGCGCTCAGCGAAACTTCGGTCGGCACCGACCTCGTCGCCCTCTACAAAGCCCTCGGCGGCGGCTGGAACCCGCAGCAGCAGCCCGAATCATCCTCACCGCGCTAAAGACCGGCTTTAGTCAGAGCCCGAAGCGTCAGCGAGGGAGGCGGCAGAAGGCTTTGCGACTGCCGCGCCTTGTTTGGACCAAACGGCCGACTCGCAGAGCCTCATCGCCCAGATGCCACAGACTCCCGCGGCTTTGAGCGGGAGTCTGTGCGAAACCCGCGACACGAAGCATGGGCATTCCGACCGTCGGCGTTTCCACTCGGAACGGCCGGAATCCCCGCCCCGGGCTTGCATTCAAGCCGACGGTGATTATCTTGGCGGCATGGAAGACCTCGACCGCCGTTTGCTGCTCGGTGCCGCCGGAATCGCCGGAGTGGCCGCCTTCGCCGGCCGATCGTCCGCAGGGCCGCTCAACCCGCCGGCCGGCGCCGTCGGCTCCACCGGCCGCACGCTCGACGAGGTCTACAACAAGATCGCCCCGCCCGGCGGCGCCGACGGCCGCACGCCGATCCCCGGCGGCTCGTCTCCTTACACGATCACCCAGGGCGGCAGCTACGTCCTCACCGGTTCGATCACGCTCCCCAGCGGCGGCAACGCGATCATCATCAATGTCCCCGCCGGAGCCGACGTCGCCATCGACCTCAACGGCTTCTCGATCAACGGCTCGACCGACACCAGCCAGGGGATCATCGGAACGGGGAACGTCCCCGCGTCGATCACGATCCGCAACGGCACTTTCAACGGACACGTCAACGCCATCCTGGTCGGCAACGGCACCCTGCTGTTCGAGGACCTGGTCTTCACCCGCGCGCGATGGAAGGCCATCTCGATTCTCGGGACCGGCGGCTGCCACGCGGTCGTCCGCCGGTGCATGATCGTGCGAACAGGCGAAGCGACCGCGTCGAACGACAACATCGATGTGCGGGCGATCGAGTTCACCGGCTGCAGCGGCGTGGTCGAAGATTGCGTCATCGACCTTGTCACACACGCCAACCCCGCGCGAGCGAAGGTCGGCATTTACCAGTCGGGCGGCACCGCGATCGTCATCCGCCGCAACGCCGTCAACGCCGCGGGCATCGGCATCCGCACCGACTCGTCGGCGACCATCGTCTACCGCGACAACACCGTCACCGCCACGTTCAACGCATACTCCACCACCGGAGCGACCAACGGCGGCGGAAACGTCTGACACGCCGGTGCTTTCCCGCACCCCAGATTCACACGCCCTTGGACATTTCGCCTATTCATTTGCCGTGAACAGGCCGCGCCGTCCGTCGTGTGGTAGTCTCTCGCCATGGAAGACCTTGACCGCCGTCTGCTCCTGGGTGCCGCCGGCCTTGCCGGAGTCGCTGCCTTCGCCGGACGAGCGAAAGCCGGCCCACTCGCCCCTCCCGCTGGCCCCGTCGCTTCAACCGGCAAACAGCTCACCGAACTCGAGCCGCGCACCGCCATCAACGCCACCAACACACCCGGCGACAGCACGAGCCTCTACATCATCTCGCAGAGCGGCTCCTACTACCTGACCGGCAACATCAACGCCGCTTCGGGCAAGCACGCGATCAAGATCACCGCCCACGACGTTACGATCGACCTCTGCGGCTTCACGATGAAGGGAATCGTCGGCGCCCTCGACGGTGTCAACGCCGCATCCGGCACCCGCAACACCGTGATCACCAACGGCACCATCGCCGACTTCGGCGGCGGCGGCATCAACAACAACGGCTCCGTGTCGTCCCGATTCACCGACCTGAACCTCACCACCAACGCCGCCGGCGGTCTCGCCACCGGCACAGACGCCACGGTCGAGCGCGTCAACGTCCGCGGCGGCACGGTCGGCATCGCCGTGGGAGACCGCTCGCGCGTGGTGAACTGCGAAGCCCGCGACATCATCACCAACGGTTCCGGCATCCTCGCCGGCCAGAATTGCGTGATCCAGGGCTGCGTGGCGTTGATCTGCGCCGGCCCCTGCATCGACGCCGCCAACGGCAGCATCGTCCGCGACTGCAACGGCTCGGGCAGCACGGCCTCGCACGGCATCCGCGTCAACTACGGCGCCAGCGTGATCGGCTGCGTCGCCAACGCCAACTCGCTCAACGGCATCGAGGCCATCCAGCGCAACCTTGTCTTCAACTGTGAGGCCGTCGCCAACACTCAGCACGGCATCCACGCGAACTTCTCCGGCCTCGTCCAAGGTTGCTTCTGCGAGAGCAACGGCCAGTGCGGCATCTTCAGTGACGGCGGCGGCGCCGTCACCATCCGCGGCAACACCTGCGGCGAGAACGGCAACTCGGCCGCCGCTAACGGCGCGGGAATCCGAGTGACCGGCGCCGCCGGCAACCTCATCGAGGGCAACCACGTCAGCGCCAACTTCAAGGGGGTCGACGCGATCTCGACCCGCAACGCGATCTACGGCAACCGCGCCATTGTCAACGCCACCGACTACGTTTTCGGCGTGGGAAACAGTTGCGGACCCGTGGTCAATGTGGCGGGCGCTCCCGACGTTTCAACGGTCGCCAACGCCAACCACCCGCTGGCCAACCTGCGATTCTGATCACGACGCTTCTGCTCCGCGGCCTGCGAGCCCAAAGCGCAAAGATCAGAATACAAAGTTCGCGCGCGGATCGACCGAGGCCATCGTCGAGGCTGCTGCGCCGCCGCTCACCGCCGGTGTCGCGCCTGACGGCGCCACGATCGGCCCATAGAGGTTGCCCGCCGCTAGTTCAAACGCACTGGTGCTGCCGGCGACGGTGTTGCTCACAACGATGTTCCCGCCTGCGGTGCACTCGATCCCGAACGGATTGTTGTACAGGCGGTTCTCAGCGATGTAGTTGATGGATCCGGCGCAACGGATGGCCGCGCGAGTTGAACCGCTACTTGAGCCGCAGGCGCTCAGCACGTTCCCGACGATCGTGCACCAGACGGAGCTGATGGACACACCGGGTGCGAGGCAGTTGATCAAATTGCACCCGCGCACCACGCTGTTGGCTCCCGTCAGCGCGATGCCCTGGGCGTCGCACAGCGAGATCGTGCACCCCTCGATCAGGCACTGCTGGCCAGTGCTGATGCCTGTTCCGCCGCAGTTGCGGATGACGCAGTTCCGCACGATCGAACCTCCTGTGATCAGCAGACCGCTGCCGGTGCAGAATTTGATCCGCAGGTTCTCGATCCACGACGGACCGGCATTGGTGAGCAACGACGCGGCGTTCACCGCGGAACCCGTGAGATTGTGGATCAGGCCGTTGCGGAGGGTGAACCCCTCTGAGCCGATGTACACGATTCCGTCGCTGCCGCCGCTGATCGCGAACCCCATCATGTCCAGCACCACGTTGGCGGCGGTGATATAGATGCACGGCTTGCCGGCGACGCCGCTCAGGTTCTCGATGAGGTAGTACGAGCCCGGCTGAGTGATGACGTAAACGCCGCGCAAGTCGCCGGGGCACGTCGTGCTGGTGACCGGGATGCGTGGTTCGGCAACTCCCGAGTCGCTGCGAGCGATCTTGTCGCTGAGTTGCTGGAGCGTCGAGCCGCTGGGCCCGACGGCGCCCGCCGGCGGATCGAGCGGGCCGCCCTTCGCCATCGCCGCGAGAGCTGAAGCACCCGCCACACCGGCAAAGCCACCGAGGAGGAACCGACGGTCAAGCTCGTTGCTCATGAGGCTGAATGTACTGCGCAACCGCCCGCGCCACAACCAATTGGCAGCCGGTTGTCAGGTCAATCAGCAGATTTCTCGATGGCTTGGCGCCAAGGCAAACCAACGCAACGCTCTCGTCAACCCAACTCTTACTGCGCGGCCTTCGCCAGCCCCTTCTCGATGCACGCAAAGACACGCGGCCAGTCCTTCTCATTGAAGACCGGCAGCGGCGGCAGCATGCGGACGTGGTACGGGCCGTGACCGGCGATGAAGCTCATCACGCCCTCCTCGTACATCATCTTGCATGCCTTGTTCACCTTCTCCTTGTCGCCGGCGAACGGGGTGAACTTCATCATGCCGCCCACGCCGCCGGCGAGCGGCGGGAGTTGCCCATACTTGGGGCTGGTTGCGGGGAACCAGTCGGGGTGCTTGGCGATCAGCGCATCAACGTGCTGCTTGAAGGTCTTCCAGTGCTTGGCGAACGCGCCGTCCTTGCCGTAGAAGCCGCCGTTCTCCAGGCGCGTGAGCACCTCGATGCCGGCGGCGAACTGGGCCGGGCCGCTGACGAACGTGCCGCTGAGCAGGCCGGGCCCGGGGTTGTAGTCGGCGGTGAAGAGCGTGGCGCACGCCTGAGTCATCTTGCCGATGCAGAAGACGTCGACGTACTGCCCGAGGTCGAGCATCTCGAACGCGAACATCTGCTCGGTGCGGCCGAAGGTCTGGATCTCGTCGTCCCATACGGCGATGTTGCTCGCCTTGCAGACGTCCATGAGGGCCTTGAAGAAGTCTCGCGGCGCCGTGTTGAAACCGCCCTCGCCCTGCACCAGCTCGAAGATGAAGCAGGCGTGCTGCTTGGGATAACGCTCGACGTACTCCATCAGGCGTGCGACACATGCGTCGATGTGCTTGGTCTGGCCCATGCGCTGCGCGGCGACCTCGTCGTAGAACGGCATGTAGTCGACCTGCGTGCTGAGCGGGACGCCGATGCGGTTGGCCGCGGCGTCGCCGATCTGGCTCATGGTGACCGAGCGGCCCATGAAGCAGTCTTTGAACGCGATGACGCGCGGTGCGCCGCCGGGCGTTGCACTCGCATGCTTCTGGTAGCAGATCTTCAGCGCGTTCTCGTTGGCCATCGCACCCGACGTCGAGCAGTAGACGTGCGCGAGCTTCGACTGGCGCCTGGCCAGGCGCAGCAGCTGATCGCCGAACTGATAAACCTCGGGGCCCGACTGCAGGTTGCCGTGGTTGACGATGTCGCTCGTACCGCCGCGGACAGTCGCGGCGATGATGCCGGGGTCGGAGTGGCCGAAGAAGTGGACGCCGATACCGGAGATCATGTCCCACTTCACGCTGCCGTCGGCGAGTTCGACGAGCGCGCCGTTGCCCAGGCCGCTGCCGAGGTACGGATAAAGCAGTGCGCGCCCGCGGACGTCGGCGGCCATCTTCATCATCGCTTCGAACGACTGTTTCGCGACGTCGGAACGCGGGCCGCGGACGTCGGTGATCTGCGCGCTGTGCTTGCGGACTTCAGCGACGATCGAGTCGATCGCGGCGGCGAGCACGGGGCTCTGCTGCAGGGCCTGGCCGTGGCTGTTGGGGCCGGCGTTGGCGCTGCTGATGGAGGGCGCGGCAGAAGTGGCGGGCGAAGCGGTGGTCATTTCGGTTGATCCTTCCGATGGAAGTGTAGATGTGGATTCGGAGTCGCTTCGGCTGGGCGTGCTCCATTCGAACCGCGACGCGTCAGCGAGCGGACCGACGCGTCTGGTGCACGGGTGCGTCGGTCCGCTCCTTTACAGTCGCGGTTCGGAAAGACAACAGCCCTCGTTTCCGAGGGCCGCTGGTCAGTTCTTCTTTACCCGCGCTTGCGCTTGGGCTTGTCTGCTCGATCAGTTACCGACGACGACGATCTCGACGCGGCGGCTGGCGGCCTTGGTCTCCTTGGGCTTGGCAGAACCCATGCCGACGGCGGAGACGCGCAAGGCGCTGATGCCCTTGGTGGACATGTACTTCTCGACCGCTTCGGCGCGGGCCTGGCTCAGCGCCTTGTTGGTCGGGAACTTGTCCTTGGCCTTGACGATCGGGTCGCTGTCGGTGTAACCCTCGACGCGGATGTCATGGCCGCTGTACTTGCCCTTGATCGTGGAGATGACCTTGTCGATCTCCTTCTTGCCGCCGGCGGTCAGCGTGGCCGAGCCGGGGGAGAAGAGGACGTCACCGGCGACGACGATGGTCGTCCCGGCCTCGTGCTTGGACTTGTCGGGCCGGCTGCCGCCGTTGCCGCCGTTCCCGTTGCCATCGGGACGGGTGTACGGACCGGTGTTGTTCCGCGCGTTGGCGAGGTCGGCCTTGAGGCCGTTGATCTCGGCGTCCTTGTTCGACGCCTTGCCCTCGGCCTCGCCGCGGGCGGTCTCGCTCTGGGCGAGCTTGTTGGTCAGGTCGGTCTTGTCGCCTTCGAGCTTCGCGTTGTTCTCGCGAAGCTGTGCGTTCTCTTCCTTCAGGCCGTTGTTGCAGCCGCCAAGACCCATGGCCGCGGCAGCGACCAGACCGAAGAGACCCACGCGCACGATCAACTTGTTCATAGAACCTCCATGCTCGGCAGACGCGGTGAATCGGCCGCTCCTGCGGCCAAGGGTGTTTCGCGTCAATCGCCCGAGGATAGCCGTCAAGGCGCCGGGTTTATCGGCTTTTGCGGGCTGGGAGGCCCTTTTTTGATTGACGATGTTCGCGTCCAACTTCCGGGACTCTGCCAAACCAGAATCGCTGCTACCAGCATCGGCGGCGAACGCTGAGCCGGGCGGCACTCGCCGAGCCTCGTGCCGCTTCCCTCGCTGACGCTTCGGGCTCTGACCGAAGGGCCTTATGGCAGATTGATCGGTGGATTGGCGTGCATGAGCGCTGTCAGGCCCCATTCGATGACCGGCTTGAAGACGAAGACCAGCACGGTGGCGATGCTCAGCCAGGGGCCAAAGGGAAGGGTGGTACCCTTGTTGGAACCACCCATCTTCGCAATCACCCAACCGACGACCCAGCCGATCAGCGCGACGGGAGCCGAGACGAAAAAGGCCAAGGTGCCGTCGATCCAGCCCAGGCAGGCGCCGACGGCGGCCATCAGGTGGACGTCGCCCATGCCCATGGCTTCCTTGCCGAAGCCGAGGGTGCCGAGGATGCGGATGGCCCACAGGATGCCGCCGACGATCAGGTAACCGAGCAGCGTGCCAGCCAGCACGAAGAGCCAGAGGGGCGGGACCGACTTGGGGCTGATGACCATGCCTTCCAGCCCGGCCAATTTGGCCGGGTCGGGGAGAGTGACGTTGAGCTTGAAGAAGAGCACGCCCATCGCGAGCCCCAGCAGAATGGGTGCGGCGAGAAAGGCGAGTTCCTTGACCATCTCCTGCCGCGCCGCGGGTAAAGCGTCCAGAGGATGGTCGGGTCGGCGGGCTGGCCGGTGTCGGGATCGATGGGAACCAAGTTCGTGTCCGCCTTGGCGGTCGGATCGGCGGTGAGCTTGGCCTGGCGGGCGAGTTCCTCGGTCTCCCACTGCTCGTAGTCGTCCATCGAGCGGCGGATCCAGCCCCACTTGAGCATGAGGCACGAGATGCCGAGCCCGGCGGTCGCGCCAAATGCGACACCGATCCACCACCACCAGCCGCCGCCGGCGACCGAGACGTTGCTCGGGACGCCCAGCAGACTCTCGGGATAAGCCCAGTTCACCGGCGTGCTGATCGACCAGACGGTGTTCGGCGCAAGCGACGGCAGTCGCCCTGAGCGATACTGCACGAAGACTGCCCACAGGGTGTGAACGACCACGCCGATCAGCGTGCAGGCCCAGGGGATCTGCAGTGGAATCGTGAATGTGCGGGCGTCGATGATGGTCGAGGCGAGGAGCCCTGAGAAGAGGAGGGCTACGACCGCGAAGATCGGCCAGGTGTAGGTCCAGTCGGTGAGGCCGGAGCGCGCCCAATCGGGCGTGAGCTGGCCGACCGGCAAGCCGAAGAGTGTTGCGCCCGAGGGGATCCAGTAGAGCTCGGCCCAGAGGAGGACGAACATCATCGCGACGGCGAATTCGACCAGCGGGTACTGCGACTGATGGGGGATTTGCAGAAACGACACTTTCCACGAAGGAACAGCCACCCGAAGATCGGGATGTTCTCGCGCCAGGTGAGGCGGGTGTTGCACTTGGGGCAGTGGCTCGGCTCGGTCACCACGCCTTGCCCGAGGGGTAGGCGGTAGACCAGCACATTCAAGAGGGAGCCGACGCACGCCCCAAAGCAGAAGACAAAGAGGACCGGCACCAGGCGGATCAGAAAGAGTTGGGCGTCGACGGACATTGGAGGGGTCTATCGGGCAGGGGAAGGAAAAATGGCAAATCGCAAATGGCAAATCGCAAATTTCGAGGCAAGTCCCTTCTGGATTTGCCATTCCAAATTTGCCATTTGCTATTTTTCCCCACCCTTTACCTTTTCGGTCAGGTCGGTGAACTTCTGTTCCGCCTGATCCAGGATTGATTTGCAGTGCTGGAGCAGGGCGAGGCCGCGCTCGTAGGCCTGCATCGACTCCTCCAGACCGATCTCTCCTCCCTCGATCTTCTCGATCAGGGCTTCCAGCTCCTGCTGGGCGGTTTCGAAGCTGGTTTTGGGGTCGATCTTGACCGGAGCGGTCTGGTCGGCGGGGGTTGGCATCGGGTGATTGTTGACGCTTGGCACGCCGGCGTGGAGGACGCGGATTCAGGATGGCAAGGAGGGCGTTGGCGTCCGGGATGCGGGGGCTGCTGAGGTTGAGGCGGAGGATGGCGTTGATGAGGCGGTCGATCTCACGCGGATCGGTTGCGGCATCCAGATGCTCTCCGATCGCGCGGAGCGCGGCGAGGGCTGCCTCTTCGAGCGGCAAGGGTGCGGATTGGAGCGGGACAGAGTGCATGCCTTCGTCCAATATACGGAATATGGACGGATATGCAAACAAATTCCTTACTTTTGAGGAAGCCGAGTTATCGGGCGTGACCGCATTCAGGACAGAGGGCCGGTTGATCGAGTCCGATGAGGGAGTAGCCGCACTTGAGGCACTGGTTGTGGCGGGCGCGGCGTCTGGCTCTGGCGCCTGCAAAGAGGAACACGCCGCCGGTGAGCAGCAGGGCCGGGGCGATCGGCCAGACGGAGTGGCCGACGGTGTCGGACCATTTGTCGATCGGGTCACCCCATTTCCACCATGTCCACGTCCAGGCACGGCTGGAGTTGCGGTCGGTGTTGCGGTCGAACTCCCAGCCGACAGACCTGGTTGTGTAGCGAGGGGCTTGGGTATCGAACTTCGCGGTGTAGAGCGTGCCGTCGCCAAAGTCGGCGAGCCAGTTCGGGGAGACATAGCCCACCCACCACCAGATGCTGGCGACGCACGCGGCCGTCGCGACAAGGCCGAGTAACGCGATCGCAGTGCCAAGGAGCGTGCGGCGACGGCCGGGGCGGGTGGTGCGCGGCATGGTCATGGGTCAGCGGCCGTACATGCGCTTGGGGTCGTGGAGGAACGCGAGAGGGGTGATGGTGCGGACCTGCTTCACGGTCTCCATGTTCTCGGTGACGATGCGGAGCGTGTAGGGCGGCGTTGCGTCGATGTCGTAGTCGTACGCGGTGCCGCCGTCGTAGCACTCGGCATCGGGGCAGCCGATGGCGTCGCAGACTTCCTTGAGTGTCATACCGGCGACGATCTTGGGCGCGTTCTGCACGCGCAGTTTCGGTAGGAACCGCTGCGGTGAAGGGCTTGGCGGTGTCGGGCGTGATGTAGTACTCCTTGCGGATGTACGCGTAGAGCTGCACGCCGCAGCCGGGCATTGGGACCTTGCCCATGGCCCGCAGGGATTGGCGGACCGCCTGCATCGCGTGCGCGGACTCGGGCTGGGTGGGCAGCCACGCTTCGAGCCGGCGGATGTCGGGCTCGGTGTCGGCGAGCTTGCGGAAAGCCGCGGTGTCGAGGGCTGTTTCGACGGCCCAGAGCGCACCGTAATCCCTGGGATCGGTGAGCCTGACCTTGGCGTGCTTGAGGTCCGCGCGAGCGCAGGCGGCCTCGTCGTTCATGATGGCGGTGAGTGCCCGCTTGATCTCGGGCTTGGCTTCGTTCAGATCCTCAGGAGCGGCGGCGCTGTGGTAGACGCCGAGGTCGAGCTGCGATGCAGTTGCGCAGTCGATGACGATGCGGTGACGCCAGAAAGGGCGGACGACGAAGAGCGTTGTCGCGGGCGTTTTGTCGGCGGCGGGGACATTGACGAAGAACCAGTCGGAGCGCTGCGACCACATGGGGCCGGCGGTCGTGTTGTGAACGAAGTCGTCCTGCTCGGCCTTGGGGAACGCGTCGAGCAAGCGGAACTCGCCGCGCTTCTTGCCGCTTGCCTGGTCGAGGACGATGAGCGAATCCCACGCGGAGCGTGCGACGACCAGGCCGCCGTCGGTGACGAAGAGGAAGACAGGGGAGGGCTCTTCGGAGTACGCGTGAGACTCACCCTTGGAGCGACGCATGGGCTGCTGGCGCGTCCAAACAGTCTTGCCCGTGGTGGTGTCTGTCAGCGTGTAGGTGAAGTTCGCGGCGAAGGGCCTTGGGTTAGGCCCGGCGTTTTCGGGGCTCTTGGCGTCGATGCGATAACGGCCGCTGGGGGAGGTGGCGGAGCAGTCGCGGTACCAGCGGTCGGTAGCGAGCGCGGCGGGTGCGACGATCGCGATAGCCACGGCGGGGATGAGTTGGCGGAACATGGCGTGCTCCAGTGCACGGAGTTTACAAGCGGGAGGCGTTTGGTGTGTGGAGGCGTCTGGACGGGGGATTTGACGGCTGATTTGTGTCAGGGTTCGCCCGGAGGGTGCATTTGATGTATGTTCAGTCAGAGCGGCGCCGAACCACGGCGCCGGAGCAGTTGAAGGGAGACATCGATGATCGCGAAATTCGTATTGATCGCCGCTTCGGCGGTGGTGTTCGGCGGCGCAGCCGCGTCGGCCGACCTGCTGGTGAACGGCAACTTTGAGAACATGCCCAACTTCGGCGCAGGCATCTCGGGCGACGCGGGGTATTCCGCGCTGACCGGGAACCAGATCCCGGGTTGGACGATCGAAGCCTCGCATGCGGCGACGGTGCACAACACCGTGCTGTACCCGACGATTAGCGGCGGGTACAGCATCAACATGGACGGCGAGGGGCACTTTGGCAACAACGCCAACCTGTACCAGGATTTCGCCAGCACGCTGGGGAACGGGTATCTGCTGGAGTTCGACTGGCAGGGATGGCAGGGCAACAGCGTGCCGCGGCTGAACGTGTCGATCACCGACACGGTGACGAACACGGTGCTTGTGTTCGGCAACTACGGGTACGACGCGGCGCTGCACCACGAGATGCTGAACTTCGTGGGGACGGGCAACACGCTGCGTCTGCGCGTGGAAGAGTTGCCGCAGTCGGGGTTCAACGACAACACGTTCATGGTTGACAACTTCAGCGTGACGCCGACGCCGGGCGCGGCGGCGGTGCTGGGGCTTGGCATGCTGACGGCGGGTCGGCGGCGGCGGTGAACTGGCCTGTAGTCATGCATGCCCCGCACCCCCTTTGCCCCGGTCGACGCCGGGGCGTTTTTATTTGGAAACCACGGGCAAACTGGGAGCAGGCCGGAGGAGTTCTGTTTCTTCGCAGTCTCAAAGGGGGTTGGAGCAGCGCCAAGTGTGATGGTTGCGATATTCGGGTACTTCCCGGTAGCAACACTGGCTTTGTTCGGGTAGATTTGCGATGTCGCGTCGTTGACCGGGTGGGCCCCACCTTCGGTCTGCGGCTGCTTTCACGACCCCCTGTGTTGTCGCGAGCTGCCATGGCTTCCTCAATGCCCATGAAGAACCTTCCGGTCGCCGGTCGTCGCACTGCGCTGGCGTGCGGGGTGGGCGCCACGAGCCTGCTGCTGGCCGCGGGTGCTGCGCGGGGTCAATCGCCGCAGTTTCACGGGCTCACGTTCACACAGGCGAACGGCTATTCGTCTTACCACTACACCAACGGCCTGATCACGCGCGATGGGAGCACGGCGATCGACGTGGGTTACGTATACCCCCGATGGGAGGTCGCGCGGCAGACCGCCGGTTCGTCTTCGTTGCAGTTGATGGGAACGCTGCCGGGCGATGCTCGGCTCTTCCCCGAAGATCTCAGCGCCAACGGGGCAGTTCTGGTGGGCGCTTCGGAGTCCTCAAGCTATCCGAACGATTACTTGCGGCGGGCCTTCCGCTGGACGGCCGCTATGGGGATGCAGGACCTCGGACAGTTGCCGGGGCACAACACTGCGGATGCGTTGTCCGTCAGCGGTAACGGCGAGGTCGTCGTCGGAATCTCGGGACATCGGCCGCAGTTCAGCCAACAGTGGGATCAGCGGGCGGCGTTCCGCTGGACCGCGGCGGACGGGATGCAGGCGATCACCGCGCCCGCGTGGGCGGGAACGATCACACCGAACCTGGTGAACTTCACCGGGTCAGTCATCGCCGGTCAGTTCCAGACCGATCTGCCGTACGGCACGCCGCACAGCCGCGGCGCGTTTGTCTGGACGCCGCAATCCAGAGGCGACGGCTCGTTTGTGGAACTCCCGGGTCTGATGACGGGGTATTACGCCAGCGTGACGGGGATGAACGACCTTGGCACGGTAATCGTCGGACGGGGCGGAACACCGGTCACCGGCGGCGGTGGGCCGATGATCTGGCGGCGCGATTTGTTCAATGGCGAGTGGAGCGTCGAGGACATCAGGCGCCGGGCCTGCTGGGGACGTTCTACGCGTCGGACGTGAACAACGACGGCAGCGTGGTGGTGGGAGCCGCTTTTCCGGCGGGGGGCCACGCTGTTGTGTGGACGCGCGCGTTCGGAGCCGTCGATCTGAACATCGTGCTGCCGCAGATGGGCGTCAATCTGCAAGGCTGGGTTCTTACCAGCGCGACGGCAGTATCAGGAGATGGATCGCAGATCTCCGGAACCGGCGTGGGGCCGGGCGGCGCGTTTGCGTGGACGCTGACGGGGGCGATCGGCGTGCCTGCGCCGGCGTCGGGCGGGTTGCTGCTGTGCGTTTGCGGCGCGACTTGTCGCCGCAGGCGGCGGTGAGTGATCGCGAGCGCGTGTTGCGTGAGTTCAGTAGGAGAAGTTGGCGGTGGGGTCGGTTGAGCCGAGGCCCGTGCCGCCGGTGTTCCCGGTGATTGCGCCGCTGGCGGGGCAGGAGACGATGACACCGACCTTGTTGCCGCTGACGATGTTGAAGTTGTTGCCACTACCGGGGGCGCCGCAGTGGTTGCCCGTCACAACGACACCGACGGTATTGACGACCTCGATGTTGCGCCAGTTGGCGTAGCAGTGGTTGTCCTTGATCCGGACGAAGGGCCCTTGAGCGCGGATGCCGAACCCCAGGAGCGTGGAGTTGTTGCCGTTTTCCTCGCACTGGTTGCCGGCGATCTCACCGCCGCCGCCGCCATCGACGAGGATGCCGCCGTTGTTGAATGCCAAGACGCAGCCGCGGATGGTGGCGACGTAGTTGGCATACACGCCGCTGCTGCCGTTGCCGCGGGCGACGCAGTTTGTAAACGACGAACGGTCTGTGCCGTGCAGGCCGTCGTAATGGTTGCCCGAGGCGGTGCAGTCGCTCACGTTGCCCGCCGCGACCTGGATGCCTTGCCCGCCGTTGCCGTTGGCTGTGCAGCCGACGACCGTACATCCGGTGTCGCAGTAAATGCCGTTGCTGGTGAGCGTGCCGGTGTTCTGGCTGGCGGTGCAGCGTTCGAGCACGCAATTGCTGGCGGTGATGATTCCACCCGCGAAGGTCGGGACGCCTAAAGCCGTGTTTGCGCTGGCAACACAATTTGTCGCGGTTGAGCACTCACCGATATTGATACCGAACGTGACGATGTTCTGGATCACCGAGCAGTTGGACAGGACGGAGCCGCGGCCGGTGGTGATGCCCGAACCCCCGTTGAAACCGGACACGGTGCACGATTCAAGCACGCAGGCGTAGCTGGTGCTAATAGCTGCACCGCTAGAGACGCCCGACCCGCCGCCGATCACCGAGCACGCGACAAGCGTGCAAGCGATGTCTCCCCCGATTGCTGCGCTTGTCGCGTTCTCAACCGTGCAGCGTGCGATCGCGGAGCCCTTCCGGGTGATGATTCCGATTCCGCAATTGACGGCGGTGCACGACTCGACGATGGCTGCTTCCGCAACGTCGATGCCGTTACCGCAGTTTCGGACCCTGACGGCGCGGACCACGCAGCCGCGCGGGGGTGTTGAGGCGTCGTAGCCAATTCCACTTGTTGAAAAGCCGGAGATGGAGCCGTTGAAGACAGCGGCGCCGTCGCAGCCCGCGCCGATCGAGATACCCGTGCCACCGCTCGACGACGCTCGCGTGACGCGGAACCCGTTGAGGTCGAGGGTGACGTCGGCGGCGTTAATCAGGATCGCGCCTGACTTGGCCGTAGCGATGCTCGCGGAGAGGTAGTAAGACCCCGGTTGCGAGATGATGAACTCCCAGGTTCCGTTTGTGGTGACACCGGAAGAGCCGACAGAGGCGTTGAGGTCGATGCGCGGCTCGACGCCGGTGAGGGTCTTGCCCGTGGAGGCCACGGCACCGGCGGGCGGATTGAGAGGGCCGGCCTTGGACATGGCGGCGAGGGCAGCGATGCCCGCAACGCCGGCGACGCTGCCGATAAGCATGCGGCGGTCGGATGAGTCTGGGGTGGTCATGGAATCAAGATACCCGCGGCGGTGTGTTGGTGCGAGTAAACCGGCGTGAAAGCGGGGATCGCGGCAGCATAGAGATAATCTGGCGAAGAACTGTGCACGTAACGGGTGTGGTTCGGATAGGAAAAAGCCCGGGCTTGGGCCCGGGCTTTGGTGTGCGTTGTGGTTTTCGGATTCGCTCTGTTTGCCGGAGCAAAACCCTCGTGCTTGCGCACGAGGCTCTTATGCGAAGTGAGCGAACGCCTTGTTGGCGTCGGCCATGCGGTGAGTCTGGTCGCGGGTGGCCATTGCCTTGCCCTCGCCCTTGGCGGCCGCGTAGAGCTCGTCGGCGATCTTGTTGGCCATGGGGCGGCCCTTTTCAGAGCGAGCGCCGCCGATGATCCAGCGGAAGGCAAGGGCCTGCTGGCGCTTGCGGTTGACCTGGATGGGGACCTGGTAGTTGGCGCCACCGACGCGCTTGGAGCGGACCTCGACGAACGGCTTGACGTTCTCGATGGCCTTCTGGAAGACCTCGATCGCGGCCTTGGGGGCCTCGGGGGAGGTTTCCTTGGAGAGCTTCTGCTCGATGATGTCGAATGCGTCGTACATGATGCGCTGGGCGCTGGACTTCTGGCCGCGCTCCATCACGCAGTTGATGAACTTGGCGAGGACAAGGTCGTTGTAGCGGGGATCGGGCTTGAGCTGACGGGTGGATGCGGTTGCCTTGAAACCCATGTTCGAAACTCCTGCGTGGTGGAGGTTCCCGGAATCGTCTCGGCCTGCTTACACGGCGGGCGGAATCGACGCAGATGGAACCAGTTGAGGCATTAGCCACTAGCCATTAGGCACTAGTGAAGACAGAAAACAAAGGAGCCCAACGGGGGACCGCCGGGCTGCCCATGAAGATCAATTACGAGGTCTTGCCGCGCTGGCGCCGTACTTGGAGCGGCCCTGCTTGCGCTTCTCGACGCCGAGGCAGTCGAGGGTGCCGCGGACGATGTGGTAGCGGACACCGGGGAGGTCACGGACGCGGCCGCCGCGGACGAGCACGATGCTGTGCTCCTGCAGGTTGTGGCCTTCGCCGCCGATGTACGCGGTGACTTCCTTGCCGTTGCTCAGACGGACGCGTGCGACCTTACGGAGAGCCGAGTTGGGCTTCTTGGGGGTCTGCGTACGGACGATCAAGCAGACGCCGCGCTTCTGGGGAGCTTCGGCGAGGTCGCGGGTCTTGCCGCGGGCCTTCTGGACTTTGCGGGGCTTGCGGATGAGCTGGTTGATCGTCGGCATGGTTCGTCCGGAGTGATTGAGACAGTCACCCCGGGCCCGGGGTGAGGGAGGGGATGATAGCGGGGTGTAAGGGGTGGTCAAGAGCGGCCGGCGGCGGAGAGCTGGGGGCTTTGCGGGGCCGGCCAGAGGAGTGTGACTGTATAGGTGGTGGCTTCGGCGTGGGTGTGGAGGGTGGCGCCGTGGGTTTCGGCGATCTCGCGGGCGATGAGGAGGCCGAGTCCGGCGTGCGGGGTGGCGGAATTGGGGAGTTCGGCGGTGTTGGGGGGGAGGGTGTTGGTGAGCTGGATCTGGACCTGGTGTCTGTCGGCCGGTGATGCCGCGAGGGTGACCTGGCCGGAGGGGGACTTGGGGACGTGCCGGGCGGCGTTGGCGATGAGGTTGCTGAGGAGGAGTGCGAGGAGGGTGGGGTCGGCTGCGAGGCTGGTGTCTTGCGGGATGTCAATGGTGAGGGTGACGCCGGAGGCGACGGCGGAATCGAGATGCTTGTGCCAGTGTGGAGAGGTCGCGTCTGTGAGTGATACGGGTGACGCCTGGAGTTGCTCGCGGCCTGAGCGGATGCGGGCGAGGCGGAGGACGGCGTCGGTGGCTTCGCTGACCGCGGCGGTGTCGGCGAGGATAGTGGTAAGTGTCTGGCGGTAGTGGTTGCCGGTGCGGTCTTGGAGGAGCGCGACTTCGGCGGCGGCGCGGACCTCGGCAAGGGGGGTGCGGAGCTCGTGGGCCGCGCTGGCGGCGAGGCGGCGTTCGCGCTGCAGCGCATCGGCGAGGCGGTCGACGAGTGCGTCGATGCCGGTGGCGATTGGACTGAGTTCCTGCGGGAGCGGGTTGTGGTTGTCTGTTGCGCGGGCGGCGAGGTTCTTGGGGCCGATGGCGGCGACGCGGCTTGCGAGCGCATCGACTGGCGTGAGGCCGCGGCGGAGGACGATGCGGACTGCGATCGCGGCGGTGGCGGCGATGACGAGCGTTGCAGCGAGGAGGCCGAGGCCGAAGAGCGAGATGGTGCGGTCGAGTTCCTTGCGGTCTGCGGCGACGACGAGGAGGACGGGCGTGTGGGGGAGCGGCGGCTCGCCTGCGTGCTCGGCCTGGCTGTCGGGGTCGCGCTGGGCGTCGAAGCGGAGAGCGGTGCAGCGGTAGGGAGCCGAGCCGGCGTGGATGTCCCACTGCTCCACTGTGGCGGATGCAGGGAGCAAATCCGCAGGGATCAGTGTGCCGGCGAAGGTGCCTTGAACAGGGGCGGGTTGGCCGCTGTCGAGGCGCCAGAGTTGGTAGAACTCGGTGGGCGTGCCGTGGGGTGGCGGAGATGCAGTGAATTCGACTTCAACGCGCGGGGGCTCGCCGTCGCGGCCGTTTTCGAGGTGCACGAGGTCGCGGATCGAGCGGGCGCGGGCGTGGAGGGCGTCGTCGAAACGGGTGTTGAGCGCGGCGCGGACGGAGAAGAAGAGTGCCGCGTTGACGGCGGCGAGCGCGGGCAGGAGGGTCAGGAGGAGGGCGAGGGTGAGTCGGGCGCGGAGGCTCATGTGTCGGCCCCGTTTGCCTCATCGGGGGCCGCAGTGAGGACGTAGCCGAGTTTGCGGCGGGTCTTGATGAGGCCCGGACAGCCCGCGGCCTCGAGCTTGGCGCGAAGTGAGCAGACGGCGGAGTCGACGGCGTTGCTGAGCACGCGGGTGCGGTCGTCGTAGAGGTGTTCTTCGAGTTCGGCGCGGGACGGGCTTGCCGGCGCGGTGGGCGAGGTATTCGAGCAGCGACTGCTCGCGCGGGGTAAGGCCTTCGAGCGGGCGACCGTGAGCGGTGACGCGGCGCGAGCCGGCGTCGATCACGAGGGGGCCGATGGTGACGACCGAGCGTGCGTGGCCGCTGGCGCGGCGGATCACCGCCTGCAAGCGTGCCTTGAGCTCGGCGAGGGCGAAGGGTTTAACGATGTAGTCGTCAGCGCCGGTGCTGAGCGCGCGGACGCGGTCGTCGATCGCATCGCGGGCGGTGAGCATAAGGACGGGCGTGCGGACACCCTTTTCGCGAGCCTGGGAGAGGAGCGAGAGGCCGTCGAGTTCGGGGAGACCCCAGTCGACCACCGCGGCGTCGTAGTCGCTGGTGCGGAGGTGGGTGAGTGCACGGCGGCCGTCGGCGACGGCGTCGACCGCGTAGCCCGCTTCGCGCAGCGCCTGCGTCAGGGAGTTGCGGATGGTGTCGGAGTCTTCGACCAGCAGGACGCGCACGCGCGGCTCCTTGGTTGAGGGCACGCATCATTGGGGCGTGGAGAGGGAGGAGGCGTACGCGACGGGGGCGGAAAACTCGGCGCGGGCGTCAACCCGCGGCCGAGGCGAAGGGGCTCAGTGACGCTTGGCGGAGGCGTTGTTGTCGTCGTGGTCCTCGTGGTCGTTGTCCTCGTCGGCGCGGTCTTCCTTGATGAAGCTGCCGTCGGCAGCGATCTCGAGTTCGCGTCCGTCGCTCAACTCGACGGTGTAGACGCGGCGGCCATTCTCATCCTCGTAGCTGCACTCTTTCACAGTCGCGCCGTTGAGGCGGGCGTTGGCGGTGGTCTTGACGGCGGCGGGCATTTGATCGAAAGCAATGTCGGTCTCGTCGTCGCCTTCGTCGTTGCCGCCGTCCTTGTGTGCGTTGGCTTTGGCAACGGTCTCGCCGTTCTTGCTTGTGGCGGCGCGGTTGCCGTTGGATGCGCAGGCGCCGAGGGTGAGTGCGAGGATGGTGAGAGCGATGAGCAGTGCGTTCATGGGCTGACTCCGGTGTGGGATCGTCGTTGCACGCGGGCAACGTTCGCCCGCGACAGCACCATTCTCGGGGCGCGGGTTTGGCCGGTCATTACGGAATGATGATGTCGCCGGAGCCTAACGCAGGCGTTGTCCTTGACGACGAGAACGGTGTGTTGCACGCTGCTGCAACTGTCAACATCACAGCAAGGCTGAGCCGTGAAGAAAGGCACCCTCATCCGCCCGCTCAAAGCTGCGGGCACCTTCTCCCGCAGAGCCGAGAGAAGGAGGCTTGACACACTCTTCGTTTACTTACCCGTGTAGTCGATCAGTCGCGCGATCTCGTTGCGGAGCTGGGCTCGCGCGACGACGCGGTCGACCATGCCGCCGTTCTTGAGGTACTCCGAGCGCTGGAAGCCCTCGGGGAGTTCCTGGCGGATGGTCTGCTGGATGACGCGCGGGCCCGCGAAGCCGATGAGGGCCTTGGGCTCGGCGAGGATGACGTCGCCGAGCATCGCGAACGACGCCGTGACACCGCCGGTGGTCGGGTCGGTGAGCAGGCTGATAAACAGGCCGCCCGCGCGGTCGTAGCGAGCAAGCGCCGCGGAGGTCTTGGCCATCTGCATGAGCGAGAGGCCCGACTCCTGCATGCGTGCGCCGCCGGAACCGCTGACGATCAGGAGCGGCAGGTTGCGGGCGGTGGCCTCTTCGATCGCGCGGGTGATGACCTCGCCCACGACCGAGCCCATCGAGCCCATCATGAAGCCAAGGTCAAGAACGGCGAGCATGAGCTGGCGGCCCTTGACGAAGCCGACGCCGGCCTGAATCGCGTCGAGCGCGCCGGACTTCTTCTGCTCGGCCTTGATGCGCTCGGCGTAGGTCTTGAGGTCCTTGAACTTCAGCGGGTCGGTCGGCCGCAGATTGGTGAACATGGGCTCGAAGGTGCCCTGGTCCACGATCATCTCGATGCGGTCGGCGGCGTTGACGCGGAAGTGGTGCTGGCACTCGGGGCAGCAGTGGAGGTTGGCCTCCATCTGCTTGCGGTAGATCAGGTGCGAGCAGGACGGGCAGCGGAGCCAGAGGCCCTCGGGGATGACTGCTTTGCGCTGAGGACGGACTTCACTCCATGAAGTCTGCTGTGTCCGTGATGCGGCTTGTGTCATGAGTATGTGTTCCTCTATAGAGCCGGGCGGTGGCACTCCTTGCCGATTGCCCTGATCTCTCCCCTGCCCCTCTCGATCTGTGAATCGTCTATGAAGTCAGGATGTCTTCGCAAGTATCCACCCAAACCGATTCTTAACGTGGATGCGCGGTGGATACCGACTCGACAGGGCGGAGGATACGCGCGAGTCAAAGGTCGGGCGGCCGAACCCGGCCTTACACCTAACTGAGCGTAACGGGGCCGCCGCGGAGGGAGCGGATGATGTGGGGCCAGTCTTCCTGAGGATGCCCGAAGACGGAGGAACCGGCGACGAGAACATCGCAGCCCGCATCGGTGCAGGCGCGGACGGTCTGGAGGTTGATCCCACCGTCCATCTCGACGTGCTGGTTGGGGTTCTGACGGGCGCGCAGGCGCGAGTCTTGGCGAGGACCTCGGGCATGAAGGCCTGGCCGCCGAAACCGGGGTTGACGGACATGACCAAAAGCAGGTCAGGCTCTTGGGCGTAAGGAAGGATCGCCTCGACCGGGGTGGGCGGGTTGATAGCGAGGCCTGCGGTCATGCCTCGCGAGCGGATTTTGGCGATCAGGTCCCCCACTGCCCCGCCCTTGACGACCTCGATGTGGAAGGTGAGGTTGTTGGCCCCGGCTTTGGCGAAGGCGTCGACGTAGTCGGCGGGGTTCTCGATCATGAGGTGGACGTCGAGGAAGGCCTCGGGGCAGGCCTTGCGGACGTCGCGGCACATGTCCGAGCCCATGGTGAGGTTGGGGACGAAGTGGCCGTCCATCACATCAAGATGGAGCAGGTCGGCGCCAGCGGTGAGGGCCGCGCGGCAGTTTGCCCCCATGTTGGCGAAGTCGGCGGCGAGGATGGAGGGGGCGATGAGGGGGAGAGGGGATGGCTGGGTGAAGAGGGGGGGGGCCATTGGGGCATGGTACTCGGAAGAGATGGAAACACGGAGCACACGGAGGGCACGGAGAAAGGCGAGGAGAAAAGGCATTGGCCTCGGATTCTCACGGATTGACACGGATCAAGACGCTCAAACCTGGGCGCATGCTTGTTCAGTTGTGGCTGTTTTCACGCCTTTCTCCGTGCCCTCCGTGTGCTCCGTGTTTTGCCGGCTTGAGGGTTTCGCGGTTGACGAGTTCGTAGACTTTGAAGAAGAGGAGCCCTTTGTGAGCCAGATCAGCGAGCCTGCGGTGTTGACGGTGGATGAGCTGCGCGAGCGGCTGACGGCGGCGGGGCAGGAGCACCTGCTGGCGTATTGGGACTCGCTGGACGAGCAGCACCGGGCGATGCTGGAGCGGCAGCTTTCGGCGATCGAGTGGGCGCGGGTGCCGGGGCTTGTCGAGCGGTACGTGCTGAGCAAGCCGCAGCTCGCTGTTGATGGGGGGATCGAACCGGTGTCGTGCTACCGCGCAGACGGGAGCAACTGGGACCGCGCGGCGTACAAGGCCAAGGGGGCGGAGCTGATCGGCGCGGGGAAGATCGCGGCGTTCACGGTGGCGGGCGGGCAGGGGACGCGTCTTGGGTACGACGGGCCCAAAGGGTGCTTCCCCGGCGCGGCAGTGACGAACAAACCGCTGTTTGCGTGCCTGGCGGAGTGGATCGCGGCGGCTCAAAGCCGGTACTGCCGTGAGACGCACTGCGCGATCCCGTGGTACATCATGACGAGCCCGCTGAACCACGCTTCGACGGTGCGGTTCTTCAAGGAGAACGGGTATTTCGGGCTCAAGAAGCACGACGTGATGTTCTTCACACAAGGGGTGATGCCGAGCTTCGACATGGCGACGGGGAAGGTGCTGCTCGATCAGCCGTTCATGCCGGCAGTGAGCCCCGACGGGCACGGCGGTTCGATCAAAGCGCTCGCCGACAGCGGAGCGCTGGCGGACATGGTGAAGCGCGGCGTCGAGCACCTGTCGTACACGCAGATCGACAACCCGCTGGTGCGGGTGATCGATCCGGCGTTCATCGGGCTGCACGCGTTTGCGCCGGACTCTTCGGGAGAGATGTCGAGCAAGATGTGCCCGAAAGCGGGGCCGGACGAGAAAGTCGGCGTGCTGTGCAAGGTGGGCGGGAAGACCGCGGTGGTGGAGTACAGCGACATGCCGCTGCAACTGAGCCGCGCGGTTGGAGACGACGGGCGGCTGAAGTTTGAGGCGGGAAATATCGCGATCCACGTGATCGGCGTGAAGTTCCTGCAGAAGCTGACGGAGGGCGGCAAGGACGGGGGGATCGCGCTGCCGTATCACCGGGCTGAGAAGAAGGTGCCGTTTGTCGATTCTGCGACGGGGCAGCGCGTCGAGCCGCAGAAGAACAACGCGGTGAAGCTCGAGTTGTTTGTGTTCGACGCGCTCGCGTTGGCGGAGAAGTCGATCGTGCTGGAGACCGAGCGTGTGGAAGAGTTTGCGCCGATCAAGAACGCCGAGGGCGTTGACTCGCCGGAGTCGTGCAGGCGGATTCAGACCAAGCGGGCGGCGAAGTGGCTCGCGGCGGTGGGAAAGGGGAACGTGGTGCCGCTGAAGGCCGACGGCGAGCCGGACTGCACGCTGGAGTTGTCGCCGCTGCACGCGATGGAAGCGGAAGACCTGCGCGGGAAGACGGTGAAGCCGATTGCGCGGGGGGACGAGGTGGTTTTGTGATGGCGGTAGGGTTGCCCCCCTCTCCCGGCTCTCCGGGAGAGGGTGTCTTTACGTCTTGTATTCTTGAGCGAATTGAGACACCCTCATCCGTCGCCGCAAAGCCGGCGACACCTTCTCCCGCCCCCCCCGAGCCGGGAGAAGGAGGTTGCGATGCCTGACCTTTCTTCACAACTTCCGTCGGCACTCGCCAAACAAGCGAAGTGGGTGCGGCTTGGGCCGTCGGAGGTGCCTGCGCTGGTGGTCCATCCTGACTGGCAAGCTCCGCGGCCGGTGATGGTGTGGATGCACGGCCGAACGGTGAACAAGGAGCTTGATCCGGGGCGGTACCTGCGGTGGATGCGGGCGGACGAGGGCGGGATCGCGACGTGCGCGATCGATCTGCCGGGGCATGGTGAGCGGAAAGCCGCCGGGTGGGACGAGCCGGGGCGGACGCTGGACGTGATCGAACAGATGGTGAGCGAGGTGGACGGCGTCGTGGAGGCGTTGGGGCAGTTTGGGCCGCTCTTCGATCTGACACGCGTGGGAATCGGCGGCATGTCGGCAGGGGGGATCGTGACGCTGCGGCGGCTGTGCGAGCCGCACGGGTACTCGTGCGCGTCGGTCGAGTCGACAGTGGGAAACGTGGAGTTCTTCTTCCAGCGCGAGGCGGTTTACTCGCCGGCGCAGATCGCGCGGGTCGACCCGTTGCGGCGGATCAATCAGTGGCGGCCGATTCCGCTCTTGGCGATGCACTCGCGGGCAGACAAAGTTGCGCCGATCGCGGGGATCGAGTCGTTCATCGAGCGGCTCAAAGCGCACTACCGGGCGTCAGGCGCCGATGACTCGATGATCGACTTCCGCACGTGGCCGGAGACGGGCGCTCCGCTGGAGCACAACGGGTTCGGTCGGGTCGCCGGGGAGGCCAAGACTCAGCAGACTGCGTTTCTGAGTCGCTACCTTCTTGGTGCATGACAGCACCTCTCCCCGCCTCCAGCACGCCCCCCACCGCGCCCGGCTCCTTGCCTGAGGTGCGGAAAGACGGCGCGATCATGGCGCTGGGGCTGCTGCTGTGCCTGAACCTGCTCAACTACGCGGACCGCTCGGTGCTGTTTGCCGTGCAACCGTTGATGCGCAAGGAACTGCTCGCTCCGGACGATCCGGACGCGAAGACGAAGATGGGCCTGCTGGTCACCGCGTTCCTGGTGGTGTACATGGTGGCGGCGCCAGTATTCGGTCTGCTGGCGGACCGGTGGAAGCGCTGGTGGATCGTCGGGTTGGGCGTGCTCGGAGCGGGCGTTGCGAGCCTGGGGACCGGAATCGCTCACACATTCGGGCTCGTGCTCATCATGCGGGCGGTTGTGGGGTTGAGCGAAGCAGCGTACGGGCCGGCCGCGCCGACGCTGATCAGCGACATGTTCCCTGTTTCACGGCGCGGCGGTGCGTTGGCGTGGTTCTACATGGCGATCCCCGTCGGTTCAGCGCTGGGGTTCGTGTACGGCGGGCACATCGCCGCGGCGTATGGCTGGCGGTGGTCGTTCATGCTGCTGGTTGTGCCCGCGGTGCTGCTGGGCGGGGTGTGCTTTGCGATGCGCGAGCCGTCGCGCGGCACGAGCGACGGAGCCGCGACCCGCAAGGCGAAGTGGGCAGATTACGTGACGATGGTGAAGACGCCGAGCTTCCTGTGCAACTGCGCGGGGATGACGCTGCTGACGTTCGCGCTCGGCGGCATGCAAGCGTGGGCTCCGGAGTTGTACGCGTCGCGGCTGGCTCCGTTACTGCCGGGCCAACAGCCGGAACAAGTGCTCGAGGCCGCGAACTTCCGCTTCGGCGCAATCGTCGCGGTCACCGGCGTGGTGGCGACGCTCACCGGCGGGTATCTGGCGGACCGGCTGCGGAAGCGCTGGGGCGGAGCGTACCTGGGGATGTCGGGGATCTCGATGTTGATCGCGTTCCCGCTGTTCCTGGGCGCGATCTACGCGCCGTTCCCGATGGCGTGGGTGCTGCTGGGGTTGGCGTGCTTCTTCCTGTTCCTGAACACCGGACCGAGCAACACGGCGCTGGCGAACGTGACGCATCCGGCGGTGCGATCAAGCGCGTTCGCGTTGAACATCTTGATTGTGCACGCGTTAGGTGACGCGATCAGCCCTGCGCTGATGGGGCGCATCGCCGACAGCGTGAAGGCGAAGGCTGCGGACCCGGCGAGTTCCGAGGCAAACGCACACGCGTTGACGGCGGCGTTCTTCGTCGCCGGCGTGGCGATCGTGCTGAGTGGCGTGGCTTGGCTGGTGGGATCGCGGTTCCTGGCGCGGGACACGGAGCTTGCACCGACGCGGCTTGGTGCATGAGTTGGCGATGAAGCACAGGAGTGAGCAACCGGCGGCACGACCCTCGCAAAGCCGAGGGTCATGGCACCCGGAAGAGCCGAGTGTCGCGGCGCTCGGAGATGCTCAATTCTCGCGAACACTTTGATGCCCATCGAACTAACTTGCGGATGGGTGCTACTGTCTCGCCCTTGTCGCAGCGTATCGCACAACCGGAAATGACGGAGGGGTGGGCGTCGGTGCCGAGGTGGCGCGTCGCGGCGCACGTGATCGCGCTGGTGCTCTGCTGGTCGACGGTGCAAGCGACGGACCTGCTGATGCCGGTCATCGCGAAGAAAGCGTTCGGCGCGACGCCGTGGCAGGTCGTGCTGATTACCGCCGCGCCGATGGTGCTGATGGTGCTGTCGATCTTCTGGGCGGATCGGCTGAAGCGGCAGAACATTACCAAGTACCTGGTGATCTACTGGGCCGTCGCGATGCTGCCGATGGCGGCGATGGCGGTGGTGCACGGGTACTGGGCGCTGGCCGCGGTCTACGTCTTTTCGTGCTTCGGCAAGGCCGCGTGGCCTGTGGTGAATGGCGAGATTCTTAAGCACATCTATCCCGACTCGGTGCGCGGGCGCGTATTCGGCGGGGTGACGACGGCGTCGCTGGCAGTCTCGGGGCTGATGTCGTGGGGGCTGGGCGAGTGCCTGCACAAATGGCCTGATTCGTACCGCTACTTCCTCCCGATCCTGGCCGGCGTGCAACTCTTCGGCGTTCTGCTGTTCGCGTGGATCGCGGAGAAGGCGGGGGCGTCGAAGCACCGCGTTCTGGCCGACCCGCACGAGGGACACGTGTTCAAGCGCGTGCTGGAGCCGTTGACGCACACGCGCGAGGTGCTGCGCGAGGACAACGTCTTTGCGCGGTACGAGGCGGCGTTTATGACCTACGGCATCGGCTGGATGGTCTTCTATGCCCTGCTGCCGCTGGTGGGGACCGAGCGGCTGCATCTGGATTACGACCAGATGGCGGCAGCGACGCACATGCCGTTCCAGATTTCTCGCGCGGCATGTACGTTCATCGCCGGCTGGATGATGGACCGGTACGGCGCGATGAAGACGTGCGCCGTGTCGTTCGGCGTGTACGCCTTTGTGCCGCTGCTGCTGGCGGGCGCACAAGGGCAGGCGGCGCTGACCGTGGCCTGCGTGCTCTGGGGCGTGGCGGCCGCGGGCGTCGACGCGGGGTGGATGCTCGGACCAGTGGCGCTGGCGCCGAGCAAGGCAAAGGTGCCGCAGTACGTAGCGATCCACGCGACGATGGTGGGCGTGCGCGGGTCGCTGTTCCAGCTTCTGGGCGTGGGGCTCTACACGGTCACGGGCAGCTTTGCGTGGCCGCTGGTGATCGGCGCGGCGAGCTTTGTGTGGGCGAGCTGGCAGATGGTGGCGCTGAAGCGGATGGTGCCGCGCGAGCCGCGGTAGCACAAACCTCGCGACGTGGTTATCACGTGTTAACCATCCACACGTAACTGGTTACACCGGACATATTGTTTAGTTCGCGCACATTTGTACGCGGATTTCAATTATTTACAACACGCTATTCCTTGGTTTCGGTACCTTCCGAACCTGTGTTGCCACAGGCCGCACGAAGGAGCACCCCATGAACCGAGTTGCTGGATTGACCGCCGTTTGGCTGCTTGCTGCCGCAGGCATGCCAGCCTTGTCGGCTGCCCATGCGCATGTCGACCCGCCGATTCTCTGGGCGACTGACGCGAACGGGAACGATTATCGCGTCGGCCACGTGCTTGTGCGGTTTATCGACACCGCTACGTCCGGCCAGATCGATGATGCTCACAAGAATGCCGGAAAAACCGCCACTCTCCGCACCTACACGCTCGTGCCGGGGCTCCAGCTCGTCAGCGTGGACGAAGGAAAAGAGGAAGATGCGATCAAGTCGTACAACAGCGACCCCAACGTGGCGTACGCGGAACTTGACTGGAAGGCCACGGCCGAGTCGCAGACCACGCCGTACGGCATCAGTCTTGTGAACGCGCCCAGCGCGTGGTCCACAAGCCGCGGTAGCGGGGCGAAGATCGCCGTTCTGGATACCGGGATCGATCCACTCCACCCCGACCTGCCGGCGACCTTCGCCAGCGCAGGGTTCATCGGCGCTCAACAGTCGTTTATCGCACGCGACTTTGCCACGCACGGCGTTCACGTCGCCGGAACGATCCTGGCCGCGGACAACACGCAAGGAGTCGTGGGTGTTGCGCCGGACGCCTCATTGCTTGTCGGCAAGGTGCTCGACGACTACGGCGGGGCTTATGACGACGGCACGGGTCCGTATTCCTCGATCATCGCGGGCATCGAGTGGGCTCAGGCAAATGGCGCGGAAGTGATCAACTTCTCTCTCGGCGCTTACGCCGCATCATCGGCCTTGCAGGACGCGTGCGACGCGGCGTACGGCGCGAATGTGACGATCGTGGCGTCGGCCGGCAACGACAACACCTCGACAACTCACTATCCGTCGTCGTACCTGAGCGTGATCTCAGTCGCCGCGGTCGACAGCACGTCCGCACGTGCGTCGTTCTCGAACTACGGGACGAGTATCTCCGTCTGCGCTCCCGGCGTCGCCGTGAACTCTTCGGTGGGCTGGGTGAACGGCTCAACCGTCTCGCTCGCCTGGGACAGCCGGACTCCTTCAGGTTCACCCATCGCAGGCGGGGCTCCCGGGACCTACACGCGTCCCGCGTATTACTGTAATTACGGCGCATCGTCAGGTGATTTCCCCTCTGCAGTTTCCGGCAATATCGCCGTCATCGGCCGGCCCGGCGCCCTCCCCTACGCGTACGGGCTCGACGGAGCGATCAGCAACGCCGTCGGAGCGGGTGCGGTCGCCGTCGTCGTGTGCGACGGCTTGCTGCGAGACGTCCACATCGAAGGCCTGGCCGCGCAGTGGGCACTTCCCATCGTTGCGGTTTCCGACAGTGAGGTGTCGTTCTTCCAGAGCAACCCCGGCACGACCGCGACCGTTGACGTGCAAGCCGGCTCCAGATACGGCACGCTTTCCGGCACGTCGATGGCCGCTCCGCATGTCTCCGGCGTGGCAGGCCTGATCTATAGCAAGTACGGATCGAGCCGCGTTTCTCCGTACCTCGTTCGCGAGGCGTTGGAGCAGACCGCTACCGACCTGGGCACTTCAGGCCGGGACAACTACTACGGCCACGGCCTGATCGACGCAAACGCTGCGCTCGCATACGCCGGGCAACGTCTCCATTATCCGTGTTTGGCCGACGTCGCCACCCTGGGCGGCGCATTGACGCCCGACGGAGCGATCACGGTCGACGACATGATCGCCTACCTCAGTGCGTTCTTCGCGCCAACCTGCAGGTCGCCGACATTGCTTCGCTAGGAGGCGCCCTGCGACCGGACGGCCAGGTGACGGCGGATGACATGACCGCGTATATGAGCGCGTACTTCGGCGGATGCCCTTATCCATAAGTTCGATTGACCAGCTCGTGACGCCGCTGCATCAATGAAAAGGCTCGGGCGAGTGCCCGGGCTTTTTCGTGATGGCTCAGCTCACGTATTTATCGCCTGTGGCTCAAGCCTGCCGGCGGGGTCGAGTTTCCATGCCGCGCCGCACTCGGGGCAGACGCTCGTCTCACCATCGGGGCGCGGGATCTTCGCGAGGGCGTAGTCGCAGCTTGGGCAGTGGCGGGCGGTGAGGTACGCGGCCCGCAACTCCCTACGGCGCGAGTTGCGGATGAGCCGGGTCACCAACGGGAAGAAGGGCCAGCACAGCATGCCGGTCAGGAGCATCACCAGGTATGTCTTACCGGGAAACACCGTGTTCCTGAGCCAGTACTCCGAAAGCGGACGCGACACCATCATCGCGAGGCCGCAGAAAACGCCATACATCTGGGCGGTGCGCATCTGCACCTGCCAATCGACCGCGTAGCCGGCGTGGCCGCCGGTGTATTTCGGGTTCCACCAGCCGGTCCGGTCTTTCTTTGCGATGCGCGGCGGAGCGATGAGCGGCACAGGATTGCCGCGGTCGTCGCGGATCGTGATCGGCCAGCGTTTGAGGAGATTGCGGAGCACGATGAGAGCGTACCCGCGGCAGGATCAAGGTGGACCGCCCGCTGTGTTATGCTCAAAGCATCGCCTTTTCGCCATGCCGGTGCGTATTCACAGCCGGCGCGAGCAAAGGCAAACAGCATGGCGACCGGCTCCGGCTTGCACCGGACCGTCACGTCGCTGTAAGCACATCGCGCTCCCTGACAGTCGGGTCTCGCCGACGCGGATTACTTCTTTGGAACGCCGTTGGTCTCGGGCGCCCAGACGTTGCCAGGCTTGTTGTCGCCGGGCGCCGCTTTGGGAGGCGTGATCTTGTTGTCGTAGACGTCGACGAGATCGCCGAAGCGGGCCGCGATGACCTCCTTCGGCTTGGCGTCGTGGTCCATCATGTTGCCGCCGACCGGCTCGTGTTTGGTGAGGCGCGGGAAGTGCTCGCCCTCCCACGAGGCGGGGTACTTCATGTCCTCAAGGCCGAGCGCGGCCTTGGTGGGGAAGAGCGGGCGGAACGTGTCGCACATCACCGCGAGTTCGCCGGTGAATGTGTGCTGCATGCTCGCCTCGATGGTGCCGGGGTGCGGGCCGTGCGGGATGCCCTGCGGGTGCAGAGTGAGTGAGCCGACTTCGATCCCCTTGCGGCTGCCGAAGTTGCCCTCAACGTAGTAGAGGACTTCGTCGCTGTCGATGTTGCTGTGGTTGTACGGAACTTTGATCGCCTGAGGGTGGTAGTCGAGCATCCGCGGGCAGAAGCTGCAGATGACGAAGTTGTGGGCCTCGAATGTCTGATGGATCGGCGGCGGCATGTGCAGCTTGCCGGTGATCGGTGCGAAGTCGTCGATGTTGAAGGCGTAGGGGTAGTAGCAGCCGTCCCACCCCACGATGTCGAGGGGGTGGTAGTGGAACATGTAGCTGTGCATGCAGTCGCGCGCCTTCACGCGGACCTCGTACTCGCCGTAGTCCTCGAAGTACATCGGCAGGCCCGCGGCAGGGTCGTGCGTCGGCAGGCGCAGGTCGCGCTCGCAGTAGGGCGCGTGCTCGAGGAACTGGCTGGTCTGCTTGCTGACGTAGCGCGGGGGCGGGCCGATGTGGCTGCCGTTGGTCGTCTCGATGAGCAGGTACTTGCCGAGCGGCATCGTCGCGGCGGTCCAGTTGTCGGGAGCGCCGGCGGGCTTCCAAGCAGCAGTTCCGATTTGGCCATTTGTCATTTGGCCATTTGACGATTTCCCGGCGTCTTTGCCGGGTTCATCCCAGACGAGCTTGTAGATCACGCCCTTGGGGATGATCACGTAGTCCTTGGGACCAAAGCGGATGGCCCCCATCATCGTGAAACAGACGCCTGAGCCGAAGTGGATGAACAGGCACTCGTCCCCCTGGCCGTTCTTGTAGTGGTAGGTCATCTGCTGGTCGGGGTTGCAGACGGCCATCTCGCAGTCGCTGTTGCCGAAGAGAACGACGCGCCCGGTGATCGCGTCGCCGTGCGGCGCGATCGGCGCACTCTTGACGTGGCGCATCCGCATCGTGTCCTGCTCGACGTACTCGGTCTTGGTCGAATAGAGGGTCTTCCAGCCGTAGACCTGAGTCGGCGGATTGATGTGGTACATCGTCGACGTCGGACCGACGAAGCCTTCGGTGCCGAAGAGTTCCTCTGAGTAGAGCACGCCGTCGGGCCGGCGGAACTGCACGTGGCGCTTCTTGGGGAGCGTGCCGAGGCGGTAGTAGTGAGGCATGGGGAATGATAGAACGGAGCGGGCCTTCGGCGATCAATCCGCTGACGGAGTGATCAACTCGGTGCGTTGAGAAGAACGTCCTGCACGGGACAACGCCGCCCAGAGGCGATCCGCCTGCTCCTCAGAGAGGAACTGCCCGAATTGCCACCGCCGACCTTTCGCGCGGAACACGTCAAACCGTGTCCCGGCTCGCTTACCGCTGTCGGACCAGACCTGATCGACTCGCTCGACTTTGCGGATCTGATCAAGCGGCAGGATCTGCGTGCGGCGGAACGGGCCGAGGCCGCGGCGCAAGCGGACTTCGCTCCTTGAGACAGTCAGTTCGTACGTCTGGAACCAGGCGACTGACGCTGCCCAGAGCGACACCGCCGCCCCGAACACACCGAGTGCGACGCCCGGCCACGCAGGCGAAGCTTGCTGCAGCGCCTGCCATCGCCAGTAGGCACCAAAAGCGATGAACAACGGCGCGAAGAGCGTGAAGCCGACCGTGGCCTTGACGTTGTGCACCGTCACGCACACGTAAAGGTCGCTGCTCTGCTGCTCCATTGACCAAGTGCTCATGCGTCACTCCGTCAGCCGAAAGTTACTCCTCGGGCGACTGAACTCCCGTCGTTCTTCCGCGACACAGCACGAACAGTCCGTATCCCAACATCAACGCCGAAACGGCGATCGCGATCGCTCCGCCCAACCACCACAGGGTCTCACCGGGCCGAAGGGCGAAGGTGGAGCTCGCCGAGACACGGTTCATCCAGTTCATCGGCCGCCCGCCGATCATCTTCGAGAGCGTGTCGATCCCCATCCACAAACCGGCAGTGACCGCGATCGCGCCGATCCAGAGGTTCTTGAACCTTGGCCGGCCCGATGAGCGGCGGCCGCCGCTTGCCGTTGCTTTTTGCTGGCCCCCTGGTCCCATGTTAAATGGTAAGCGTGGAGCGGAAAGACCGCCGGGATCGCCCTCTAAGCGGCTCGCCCTTCGCACAAACCGTGGATCTTTCCGCTGTACATCCGAAGCCTCTGGGCCGCCCACCCCAGAATCTTCGCGAATCGCCTCATTCCTCAACCCGCGTAGCCCATGAGCTTCTCGATCCCCTCGCACCAGGCGTGGAGGATGAGCATGTGGAGTTCCTGGATGCGGTCGCTGGTCGCTCCCGGCACGATGATCTCGTGGAGGCACTTGCCCTTGAGCGCGCCCCCACTCTTGCCGAGCAGCGAGACAGTCTGCATGCCGCGCTCCTTGGCGGCATCGACGGCTTTGACGATGTTGGCGGAGTTGCCGCTGGTAGAGAGAACGATCAGCACGTCGCCCGGCTTGCCGAGTGCGAGCACCCAGCGCGAGAAGACATGGTCGAAGCCGTAGTCGTTGGCGGTGCAGGTGATGTGGCCGGCGTCGGTGCAGGCGAGGGCGGCGATCGGCGGGCGATCGGCGCGGAAACGGCCGGTGAGTTCTTCGGCGAAGTGGTTGGCGTCGCACGACGAGCCGCCGTTGCCGCAGATCATGACCTTGCCGCCGGACTTGAGGCTGACGGCCATGGTGGCGCAGGCTGCGGAGCAAATATCGAGCGCGGCTTTGTCGGTCAGGAGGCCGTCGAGGGCGGAGCGGGCGTCGGTGAGGGATTGCTCGAGGCGGAAGGGCATCGGGCAAGCGTAGTGCCTTGTCAGAGCCCGACGCGTCAGCGAGGGAGGCACGAGGCTTGGCGAGTGCTCATCGTTCGTCACTGCCACCGCGAACGGTCTGACTCGCAAGGCCTCGTCAGACTCCCTCGCTGACGCGTCGGGCTCTAAAAGAAAACGCCCAGCGGTCGCTGGGCGTTCAGAGAAAAGCACCCTCATCCGCCCGCTCAAAGCAGCGGGCACCTTCTCCCTCAGAGCAGGGAGAAGGAGGAACGGTTACGCCGATTCCTTGCGGCGGGTCTTGATCTCGCTGAGCTTGCGCTTGGCGTTGACGTCGGCCTCATCGATGATGTACTCGACGCCCTGGGCCTTGGCTTCGGGGAGCTCGTACATCAGGTCGAGCATCATCTCCTCGAGCACGCCGCGCAGGCCGCGGGCGCCCGTCTTGCGCTCCAGCGCCTTACGGGCGATGGCGTGCAGCGCCTTCTTGGTGAAGGTGAGCTTGGCGCCTTCGAGGCCGAACTGGTACTGGTACTGCTTGATGATCGCGTTCTTCGGCTCGGTGAGGATGTTGACCAGCACCTCCTCGGTGAGGGGCGCCAGCGGCGCCATCACGGGGAGGCGGCCGATGAACTCGGGGATCATGCCGAACTCGACCAGGTCGTCGGGCTGGACCTGCTGCAGGAGCTGCTCACTCTCGCTGCCCTGCGTGCGGGTGTCGGCGACCTCGGTGAAGCCGATGCGCGAGCGGCCCACGCGGCGGCGGATGATGTCCTCAAGGCCGACGAACGTGCCGCCGCAGATGAACAGGATGTTGCTCGTGTCGAGCTGGATGTACTGCTGCTCGGGGTGCTTGCGGCCGCCCTGGGGCGGGACGTTGGCGACGGTACCTTCGAGCATCTTGAGCAGGGCCTGCTGCACGCCCTCGCCCGACACGTCGCGGGTGATCGAGACGTTGCTGGAGGTCTTGCCGATCTTGTCGACTTCGTCGATGTAGATGATGCCGCGCTGGGCGGACTCGAGGTCGAAGTCGGCGGCCTGCAGGAGCTTGAGGAGCAGATTCTCGACGTCCTCGCCGACGTAACCGGCCTCGGTCAAGGTCGTGGCATCGCCGATGGCGAAGGGGACCTTCAGCATGCGGGCGAGCGTCTTGGCGAGCAGCGTCTTGCCGCTGCCGGTGGGGCCGATGAGCAGGATGTTGCTCTTGTCGAGCTCGATGCCCGTGTCATCACGCTCAAGGTGCATCAGGCGTTTGTAGTGACTGTGCACGGCGACCGAGAGGGCGCGCTTGGCCCAGTGCTGGCCGATGACGTACTGATCGAGGACTTCCTTGATGCTCTTGGGCGAGGGGATCTCGGTGAAAAGCGGAGCCGAAGAGCCGACGCGGCGGCGTTCCTGCTTGAAGATGTTCTGGCAGAGGTCGGTGCAATTGTTGCAGATGTAGACGTCGCTGGGACCTTCCACCATCGGGCCGACCTCACGGGAGGTCTTGCCGCAGAACGAGCAGGTGGTCAGACGACGGCCCTGAAACCCCTGAGAACCGCCCTTTCCGTTGTCGGAAGGGGGGTTGTCGCTGCCGTCGTTGCGGGACTTCGCCATGCGGGTGTCTCTCGTAAACCGTGTGCGCGCGCACCGTCCGGTACGCACGTTTGGTGCTTGTGGATCACCACTGTATCGGTCGAAAATGGCGAGGGCTGGATGGGCTCTTCACATTCAGTGATGAACCCCAGCGGTTATTTGTCCGTGGGAGGGCGCGGACCGGACCGGGGGGGCGACGGAGGCGAAGACGGAGGTCCGGGAGGCGTGCTGGGGGGGCCGGGGGGACGGGATGGACGCGGAGGGTTGGGCTGACCGGTCGGCGGCTGGATCGGACGCTCTGAGCGCAAGGCCTTGGGCGGGGCAGCCTGCGGACGAGGGGAGGGCGCGGGCGGCGTGGACGGAGTCTGCCCCTTCATCCGCGCGGCCATCCGGTTGCGGAGCGCCTGGAACTCAGCGTCGGAGAGTTGGCCCTGGGCGTGGAGGCGTCGAAAATCGTCCATGATCAGGCCCGAGCTGCCGGGCTTGTCGGACGAGAGGATCTTCTTCCTGACGATCAGGATCGCGACAGTGGCGAGAAACACCACGGCGATCATGATGCCGACGAGGGTGATGAGCTTGAGGGTGTCGGTTTCGGCCAGCGTCAGCAACCGTCGCTCCTATGGGGCGGCAGTTTACAGGTTATTGGTGGTGATCACCTGGTGGATCGGCTTGATCATGTGCGGGATCACGCGGTTCTCCACCATGTCCTCGCCTGTGGTGGCCAGGTTGCGCAGGACCGAGGGGAGATCCTTGATGTCCGCCATGACGCCGTACTTACGGAGGGAGCAGATGACGCTGATGGGCGTCGGATTGGCTTCTTCACCCTTGGGGGCCTTGCTGGGGCGAGTCTTGACCTCGAACTGCACCTGAAGCTCGGCGTCCTCAGTGAGGGCCATGCCGAAGACGGGCTGGAAGCTGGTCGGCACGCCGTTGCGGATGTTGAGCAGCGAGGCGAGCGGGCCGGTACCGATGAGGGCGTCGGCGACGATGGCGTCGTGGTTGCCCGAGGCGGGCAGGTCAAAGCCGTAGACCAGCTCGATGTACTCAACGTCGAGCGGGCTGATCGAGAGGTAGTTTGGAGCGACGTCGACAACGAGGCGGTGGAGCTTCATTCCCTCGGCAAGCGACGCCGGGTTCACGTCACCGGTGCGGATCGAGGTCTTGCGGACGCCGATCCAGCGCTGGGAGGCGTCCCCTTCCTCGCCGCCTCCTTCGAGAGCGAGCTCGTTGTCGTACCGGCGGAACCGATTCATCTCCGGCCGGTCGCGGCGGATGCGCTCGAAGAGGCTAAGAACCGTGTCCCGGTTGGTCGGGAGGTCCATCTTCACCTGCAGCCGCATGTTGACGTAGAAGTCCGACGTGAACGCACTGAAGCTGTCGGGCATTGTTCGGGTCTCGGGTGTTGTTAGGCCCTGAAATGGTCGTACGGATGAACTCGTTAGGCCCTTAAGCGGTCGAAGTTGCTGAACAAAGGATACACCGGCTTACGGAGCAGACCCCATGAAGTGCGGCATCGCGATCGGAATAGCCGTTGTCGCTCTGTGCGGAGCTTGTGAGACGGGGGTGAAGCCTGACTCCGGGCTCACAGCCACGCCACCTGCGGCCCCGCCCGCCCACATCGACCAAGTGCCCGACCTCGATCCACACCCACTTTCGTTGTATGACGACCCCATGAGGTCCGCACTGCGGCAACTGGCGGAAGCGCACGCGATCTCTGAAACCCTGAACCAGAGGATCGGGGCGCTGGAGCTTGAGCTGGAAGCGTTGAAGGGCCCGGCGGCAGAGGAAGCTCCTTCAGGCTTTGCCGCCACGGTCAACCACTACTGCCCGGTGATGAAGAAGAACGTGCTCGGCAAGTTCACCGCAACGGAGCACACGGTGCAGTTCGAAGGGAAAACTGTCGGCTTCTGCTGCGACGATTGCCCGGAGACGTGGAAAGAGATGACCGAGGTGGAGAAGCGGGCGGCGCTGAAGGCCGTGCTTGAGAAGAAGTAATCCGCCTACTTCTTGCCGAGCGGCGCCGGCTTGGTACGGATGCCGCTCTTGCTCTTGGCGTCGATCTTCGCCTGCAGGTCCTTGGCCGCGGCCTCGGTGATCGCGCCGTCGAGCTTCACTGGAGCGCCGGCGTCTCTCATCCACATCTCGACCAGAGCGGTCAATTCAGGTTGAGGCATCCCATCGAACTTGGGGACCGCGGCGGCGTTCTTGTCGGCGGTACGTTTGCGCACGATCGCGTCGAGCCCTTCCATCGCGGACTTGGCGACGGCGTCGGTCATGAGGCGGATCGCGGCCGGTTCGTCGGTGCGAGTCTTGGTGTACTCCCCCCACCGCTTGCGGAAGGCCTTCATGGCGTTCTCTCGCCGGTTGCGGACGTCCATCTCCTTGCCGTACATCACGAAGACGATCGCGGCAGGGATGAAGGCTTTCTCGCCCGCCAGTTCGCTGACGCGCTGCACAGTGGCGGCCTTGCCCGCCTTCACGTCGTCGCGGAGCTCGCCCATCGCGTTGTCGATCACCTTGATCAGGCTGGCGACGATCGCCCACTCGTTGCGGGTCTGCGGGGTGTACTGGTTCACACCGGGCAGGTTGAGCGGCAGAACGAACCACCAACGATCGTCGTATTTGCGAATAGTGAGCACGCCGCCGAGGATGGGCGTCTTGTCGAACTTCACAACCGCTGCGTCGTCGGCGATGCGCTCGACGCTCAGGCGGGCGGAGCCGCTCTCAAGCCAACCAAACGGGTCCGCGAAGAGGCGGGTGGTGAAGTCCTGGAACTGCTGCTCGCGCTCGGCGCGTTCCTGCGGCGTCTTGGGCTGGTCGAACCGGATCGGACCGTTGGGATTGGCGGTCATCAGCGCGGTGGCGATCCCCTCGCTCTTGCCCTCCAGCTCGTCCTTCAGACGATCACGCGCTGCAGTTACTTCTTTGGGGAACGCCTGCAGCATTGCCTTGCCCAGCCCTTGCATCGTGCCGAACAGGTGGCCGAGCCGGCTCAGCGTCGAGCGGTACTCGACGTTGTCGGCGTAGATCAGGTCGCTCAGACGCTCCGTGTTGCCGTCCTTCACCATCTGAATGGCGGAGGCGAGCACGTCCTCGGGGGTCGCCTGGCTGTATTCCTTGCGCTGCGTCGCGATCAGGATGGCGGCAAAGACGGCGACGCCGACCAGCACGGTCGCGACGATCCAGACCAAGCCGCCGATGGCTCGCTTGGTGACCTTGGGTTCTTCTTTGTACGCGTCCACGTGCATCGCACCGGTGATAGGGCCTTCGAGCCGTTCGGTTGCAGGTGGGGACAGGTCTTTTCCCGCCCCAGCTTTTGCGGTTCCCGTCCCCCCACCCCCCTTCCACCCCCCCGCCGCTACGATGCCGCGTGACGGTCACGGTCAACGGAGAGAAACGGTCGATTCCCGATGGCGCCACGGTCGCTTCGCTGCTGACTGAGCTTGGCCTGTCAGCCCTTCCCGCGGCGGTCGAAGTGAACAAGCGTCTGGTCCCCAAGCGCCAGCACGGCGAGCGGAGCCTGGCGGAAGGGGACGTCGTCGAAGTCGTCACACTGGTTGGAGGAGGCTGAATGAGCACCAGCGGCACGCAGAACCGGCCCGTCGCGATCGACCTTTCGGCCCACGCGGACAAGCCGCTTGTCATCGGCGGGAAGTCGTTCACGTCGCGGCTCATCGTCGGCACGGGCAAGTACAAGACGCTCGACCTGATGCGCGAGGCCTTGGACGCCAGCGGCACCCAGGTGGTCACCGTCGCGGTGCGGCGCGAGCGGCTGTACAACGAGCAAGGCCAGAGCCTGCTGGACGCCCTTGACACGCGCCGCTACACGATCCTTCCCAACACCGCGGGCTGCTTCACTGCTGAAGATGCGATCCGCGTCTCGCTGCTGGGGCGCGAGCTGCTCGACCAGCTCGGCAACCCGGGCGCGGGGTGGGTCAAGCTCGAGGTGCTGGGCGATAAGAAGACGCTCCTTCCCGACCCGACCGCCACGGTCGAAGCCACTCGCACGCTCGTCAAAGAAGGCTTCCAGGTGCTCGCATACTCCAGCGACGACCCGATCGCGGCCGTACGCATCAAGGAGGCCGGCGCCACCGCCGTGATGCCCGCCGGCTCGCCGATCGGCAGCGGCCAGGGTGTACTGAACCGCAACAACGTCGTGCTCTGTCTCGAACTGCTCAAGCAGGGCGATGCGTCTTACCCGGTGATCGTCGACGCCGGCGTCGGCTCGGCGAGCGACGTCGCCGTCGCGATGGAACTGGGCGCCGACGGCGTGCTGCTCAACACCGCCGTCGCCCACGCGACCGACCCGGTGCTCATGGCCCACGCGATGCGGAACGGCACGATCGCCGGTCGGCAGTCGTACCTCGCCGGTCGCATCCCCAAGCGACTCTACGCGACCGCCAGCTCTCCATGGGAAGGGACCGTCAGCTACGTGCCGGGCGAGTGAGCCCTTTGGTACACTGAGGCCGCCATGTCTCACCCTCACTCTCACACAAAGCACAAAGGTCAGCACGCCGGCTCGCCCCGCGACAAGGAGTCGCCGATCGGCATGGTCAAGCAGCGCGCTGGCCTGGCAACATTCCTGGTTCTCGGCTGCGTGATCCTCTTCGCACTGGGCGTGCTGGCGCTCGTGGCGTTCTGGCTGTTTGGATAGTGCTGCCAGACGAGGCTCGCTCGCTTGGCACCGCCGCGATCCTCCCACTCACCTGATCTCAAACCCACCCTTGCGGCAGTACGCGATGAACTCGCGCAGTCCGTCGCGGTTGTCGCCGCTGAAGTACTCGAACGGGTTCACCTTCACGCCCGGACGCAATGACCGCAGCGGCTTGGCGAGGTGAGGCATGTCGATGCTGCTGACGACCTTGAGCCCCAGCGCATCGAACGGCGGAACGTCCAGGAGTCCAGACTCAAGTGCATCGGCGATCGCCGCGGCATCCGCCGCGAGCACGCGCTGACCCCGTCGCGAGAAGTAGTCCATCGAGAAGAAGCGGCGCGGATTGCCGTACTTGTCGATCGCCTCCCAGTCGAGCGGGCGCTCGCACCCCATGGGCTTCCACCCGCTGTCGAAGGCGAGCTTCATCAGCATGCCCCACGAGCGGTTGGCGAACGTCATGGACCCGTGCTGAGCGGTGACAGTGCGTGGCACGTACCAGCGTAGCGAAGGGTTGTCGTATCCGCCGGATCAATCCTCGGCGCTGCGCTGCATCCGCTTCAGGAACGGGTAGAGAGCGAGGATCACCAGACCGGCGCCGATGCTGGTGACCACGAACAGGAAGAAGAAGTCCGCCTGGATGCTGCCCGTGCCGGCCCCGAACGACCACGGCAGCTTGATCTCGCCGCGCTCGATCTTCTCCGTCTGCGAGGCGATCAGGCCGCCGCCGAGGTTCGCGATGAACGACGAGACGAACCAGATGCCCATCAGCAGGCTGACGAACTTCACGGGCGCCGCCTTTGTGACGTAGCTCAGACCCGTCGGCGACAGGCACAGCTCGCCCAGCGTGTGGAACAGATACGCACCAAGCAGGTACCAGATCGCCGCCTTGGCGTGAACAACCTGAGTCTCGCCGGTGCCCGACACGTTGATCGTGCGGGCGCCGAACACCAGGATCAGGAAGCCCAGCCCGAGCAGGATGAGGCCCAGCGAGATCTTCAGCGGCTGGCTCGGATTGGCCTTCCGCTTTCCGAGCCACGTCCACAACGCCGCAAACACCGGCGCGAAGGCGAAGATGATCGCCGGGTTGACCGACTGGAACCAGCTCGTCGGCATCACCCATGAACCCACGCGTGTGTCGGTGTAACGGTCGGTGAAGAGCGTCATGCTGCTACCGGCCTGTTCGAACGCCAGCCAGAAGAAGGCGTTGAAGAACATGAAGATAAAGATCGTCGCGACCGGCCCGCGATCCTCGCGTCGCTGTGAAAGCGTGAAGGCGCCCGCCGCGACGACGGACGCCGCGAAGAGGACCAGCCCCACCGCGAGCGCTCCGGTCGGGTACTTGGACACGAACGAGGCCATCTGGCTCTGCAGGGCACCGAAGAAGCCTGCGCCGAACAGAATCGCCGTGAGCACGGCAAGCCCAAGGCTGGCCGCGATGAACATCGGACTCCAGTTGCGGGTGACAGTCGCCGGAGGGAGGCCGATCCCCCGCAGGAACATCGGACGGCAGAGGGTGTAGAGCGCAAGGCCAAGGAACATGCCGACGGCGGCAGAACCGAAGCCCCAGTGCCACCCCACCTTCTCACCCAGCGTTCCGCAGACGAACGCGCACAGGAACGCGCCGAGGTTGATGCCCATGTAGAAGATGCTGAACGCACCGTCGCGGCGCGGGTCGTTGGGGGCGTACAACTGCCCCACCATCACCGAAACGCTCGGCTTGAAGTGACCGGTGCCCAGCACGATGATCGCCAGGCCGGCGATGAAGATGCTCATTCCCAGCGACGTGTGCGCCAGCGGCCCGATGCCGCTCACCGCCAGGGCGATGTGTCCCAGCATGATGAGCGTGCCGCCGACCATCATCGAACGGTGCGTGCCGATCAGCTTGTCGGCGATGATGCCGCCGAGAACGGGCGTCAGGTACGCAAGACCGGTGTACCACCCGTAGAGCGTGTTGGCGTCGGCATCGGCCCAGCCCGGACCGGGGTTGAAGCCGGCGACGGCGCCGTCGGGCGGCTTGCGCATGCCGGTGAGAGGACTGGTCAAATAGAGCACCAGCAGCGCACGCATGCCGTAATAGCTGAAGCGCTCCCACATCTCCACCAGGAACAGCAGGAACAGGCCCGCAGGATGGCCGAGGAACGTGGCCGTGCCCGCCGGAGGCTGAACGGTCGTGGATTGCTGGGTGGACGCTGGATTCATACCGCTTGGTCTCCTGCTGCAATGAACCCCGCCCTCGCGCGAGTCTATCGGAAAACAGCGGACAAATGCGACACCTCTGTCCGCTCGCTCGCCTCCTAAACCCCGCCGGGTATACTTGCCCCTGCCCAATCGGGGCCGCATAGCTCAGTTGGCTAGAGCACAGTCCTCACACGACTGGGGTCACAGGTTCGAGTCCTGTTGCGGCCACTTCTTCATCAGGCCCGCCGGAACCTTCCGGCGGGCTTGTGCGTTTTGGATTAGGCTCGTATGGCTCATCCAACCCCGCCGGAGCCGATCCAATGGCCCGAACACCCTCCACAATGCCCGAACTGGGGATGCACGCCCCGGACTTCGCACTCCCCGACGCCGTCAGCGGCCGCACCGTCCGCCGTTCGGACTACACCGCGCCACCCGCCCTGCTGGTGATGTTTGTCTGCAACCACTGCCCGTTCGTCAAGCACGTTCGCGACCAGCTCGCGGTGCTGGGGCGCGAGTATCAGGCTCGAGGCGTCGCCGCGATCGCGATCAGCAGCAACGACGTCGCGAGCCACCCCGACGACTCGCCGGAGCTGATGAAGCGCGAGGCCGCCGACGCCGGTTACACGTTCCCCTACCTCTACGACGAGTCGCAGGAAATCGCCAAGGCCTACCGCGCCGCCTGCACCCCCGACTTTTTCCTCTTCGACCGTCAGTTGCGTCTCTTCTACCGCGGCCAGCTCGACGCCAGCCGCCCGAGCAAGTACCTCGACGGCCGGCACATCGCCTCCGACGGCCGCGATCTCCGCGACGCGTTGGAGCGCCTGCTGACGGGCGAGTCCGCACCGCAACCTCAACTGCCGAGCCTGGGGTGCAACATCAAATGGAAGCCCGGAAACGAACCGGGATATTGAAACACGGAGCACACGGAGGGCACGGAGAAAGGGAAGGAGCTTTGAAAAACGAAATCGCCGAATGAAGCGAACAAAGAGCGAGAGCAAACGCCCGCGAGGACAAGAATCTCTTGGCCTCATCCCTTCGATGCCTTCGCTTCCTTCGTTGTAAAAAAATTCCTGTCTTTCTCCGTGCCCTCCGTGTGCTCCGTGTTTCACCTCTGAGTCGAGCGTTCAATGAGCGAGACCGTGAAGCCCAAGAAGCCCAAGCCGCCGAAGATCAAGCGCCGCTACCCGCTGCACGCGGTCTTTCTTATCTACTGCCTGGTCTCGCTGCTGGTCGCCGTCGGTGCGTTCAACGCCAACAACAACCTGCTCTTCTGGCTCTTCGGCCTGTCGATGGGCATGCTGCTGGTCTCCGGCCTGGTGAGCGGGACGATGATGATGTCGTTGCGCGTGGAGCGTTTGCCGATCGAGCAGCCGCGCGTCGGACAGGCGCTGCGCGTCAGATACAGGATCACCAATCGCTCCCGTTGGCTGCCGGTGATCGGGTTGACCATCTCCGAGCGTGTTGAAGCCTCAGCCGCCCGCGAGGGAGAGCAGGCGGCCGCGCTGGCCGCGCCCCCTGCCGGCGCCGTCGCGCACGTGCCGGCGAAGTCGTCGGCCATCATCGAAACCGTGGCCATGCCCACTGGCCGCGGACGCCTGCGTCTGACCGGGTACGAGGTGATGACGACCTTCCCGTTCGGCATCATCCGCAAGAGCCTCTGGCACGAGTCGTCGGCGTCGGTGATCATCCACCCGGCCGACGCGCCCGTGCCAGACTCGCTCATCGACCCGGCAAGCGGCCTGCTTGGCAGCGGCGCCGCGGCAACCCGCGCGGGCGCCTCGGCGATGAGCCAGTCGGCCTGCGCGAATACCGGCCTGGCGATGCGCCCAAGCTTGTGTCATGGCGGGCCTCCGCCAAGCGCCAAGCGGCGACCTGCTCGTGCGCGAGAACGCCGAGGGCTCGCCCAAGCGGCTCTGGGTCTTGCTGCGGCTCTCGCACGCCAGCTCATCTGCGCAATCCGAAGCGGCGATCACCGCCGCGGCCAGCGTCGTCCGAGCTGCGACGCAGCACGGCCTTCGTGTCGGGCTCTCGCTCCGCACCGACTGGGCGGCGCAGCGAGGGGACGCGGGCAGCCGAGTCGCCGCGGGATTCGAGTTGCCGCCGCGCACGGGCACGAGCGCCGCTGTGCTCCTTAACGACCTTTCCCTCCTGCAGATCCCCGGCGCGGATGAGCCGACAGTGTCGCCGCAGGAAGAGCCGCGGCTGGCGACCGGTGATCTCGTCGTGCGGGTTGGCCCAACCGGTCAGCTCGATGCGTCCGGGAGCGCACGCCCGGAGCGAACGGGCCCGGCGGGCCGCCTCGCAGCTGGTGGCGCGGGGGTGAGCCGGTGAAAGGCGAACGCCAATTCCGACGCACCGTGCTGCTCACCGCACTGGCGGGTCAGTTCGCGTATGCGATCGCGGCGGGGAAGCCCGGGCTCATGCTGGTGGCGCTGCTGGCGGCCGTGCTGTCGGCGTGGCTGGTCCGGCAGACGCTCGCCGGGCGCACGACGGCCTTGCCGCGAGCGCTGCTCAACGGCCTGGTGATCACGGCCATCCTTCACTTGCTCTGGCAGTTGATGGGCCGGACGCAGGAGGTCATCACCAGCCTCACCGACTTCCTCGCATACGTCATGCTCGTCAAAGCGCTCGATCGCCCGCGGATGCGCGATGAGGCGCAATTGCTGGGTTTGAGCCTCTTTGTAGTCATCGGAGCGTTGCTGACTGGTCAGAGCCTTGCGATGGGCCTGGCGCTCATGGCGTACACGCCGCTGGCCATCACCGCGACGGTGTCGCTCCAGTTCTACGCGGCGCACAGCGCCAGCGCGAACTGCTCCGCTCAGTCGGCCTGACCGAGCAGGCCAAGGACGTGGACCTGCAGCTTGAACGCCAGTTCGGCCCCCGCGCCGTCGGCCGCATCGCCGCGGCGTGCGTGGTCTTCTCGATGGCGACCGGCGTCATCGCGTTTGTCATCACGCCGCGCCAGCTTGCGCAGCAGCTCGGCATGGCGACCGCGCCGTTCGTGAAGTCTCCGACCACCGACTTCTCCGACCAGATCACCCTCGGCGCTCAGGGAAACATCAGCCAGGACGGCACGCCGGTGATCGACGTCCGCATCGTGCCAGATGCGGGAGGAGCCGGCACGATCCTGGCGCCCGGCCCGATCTACCTGCGCGGCGCAATCCTGAGCGACTATGACAAGCGGACGCACAAGTGGACGACCGTCAAACGCGGCAAAGACGATGAGAACCGCCAAGGGCCGCCGGAGGAAAAAGAGAACCGTCGGTCGCTGACGACCTTTGAGAACCCGCCGGTCCGGAACAGGCGCGAGTACGAGATCATCCAGCGCAGCACCAAGCCGGGTCCGGAAGTGCTGCTGTTTGCGCCGTTCCAGCCAAGTGTCGTGACCTGCGACGCCGACACGAAGCTGATCTATCAGAAGTCCGACGCGATCCTGCGCATGATGCCGAGCCTGGGCGGCCGCCTGGCCTACCACGTGACAAGCGTGCCCGACGCCCGCGATCCAAACGCGATCGCCGCGCAGCCCGACCCCGCCAACCTCTCGGCCGAGATCCGCGAGCTCGCTGCCCGCCTCCTCACCGAGCGGGCGATCAAGCCGGACCCATACCAGGACGGCCCGCTGGAGGTCCGCCGCGCTTCACAGGCGATGATCGGGCACCTGGCCGGCTTCGAGTACTCGCTCCAGATGATCGCTCCAGACTCGGGCGAGGACCCGATCGACATGTTCCTCTTCAAGACGCGGCGCGGGCATTGCGAGTACTTCGCCGCGGCGATGGTGCAGATGCTCCGCGCCGTGCGCGTGCCCGCCCGCATCGCCACGGGATACGTCGCGGCCGAGTACAACAGCGTCAGCGGGTATTTCACCGTCCGCAAATCGGACGCGCACGCGTGGGTCGAGGTCGAGATGGAGCCGGGCCGCTGGGAGACCTTCGACCCCACGCCGCCGGGCGAGTTGCAGTCCACGCGACGCGCAGGCGGCGGGCCCGTCGCGTGGCTCAAGCACCTGTGGGACGCGATCGAGTTCTCCTGGCTCGATAACGTCGTCGCGTATGACAAAGGCCTCAAGCTTGATGTCGCCGGACTGGCAGGCCGGTCCGACCCGGGTGAGGCCGCGGTGAAATGGCAGAATCGGATCCGCGCATGGCAGGAGTGGGTGAAGTCGCACCTGCCGCAGAACGCCGCGGTCCGATCGGTGGTCGTCGGTCTCGCCACCTTCGCGCTGGTGCTGACCGGTTACGGACTGGTCCGCGTGATCCGCCGTTCGGCGCGAGCATCCGGGCCCGCATCGCCAAGCTCCTCGCCGGCACTCGCGCAGCGCAGCAGAGCGGCCTGGCCATCCCGCCCGATGCCGCGTTCTACGGCGATGCGCTCGCCGCCCTCGCCGCCGCGGGCATGGGAAAGCCGCCCGCCACTCCGCCGCTGGCCTTCGCCCAGACGCTCGGCCCCGCCGCGAGCCCCGCCTTTGAGCGGATCGCGGCCCTGTACTACCGCGCCCGTTTTGGTCAACTCGCGTTGAACCCCGACGAGCGGGCCCAAGGCCAAGCGGCCCTGGCCGACCTGCGCTCGGCCCTGGCCGCCGCAGGCCAGTCGCACGGTCCGAGAACGACCGCCTGAATCAGGGAGCGGAGCCACCCGCTCTACACGCCCCCTCCCCTGACCGATAGACCCGTGTTCGACCGGAGCTCTGTTCCGGCGATCTTCCCTCACACGCAGAGCCAGCACCATGCCCACGTCAAACCGCTCGCGCACCGAGAACTGGAAGCAATGCCTCTTGCAGATCGCCGAGCGCAACGGCGCGCTGGAGGTCGCCGTGAAGGTCGACCACCTGCTAAACCCCGGCGGCGACCTGATCTGGCGCGTGCGACTGCTGCAGGTCAACGAGACCGAGATCGTCGTCGAGCACCCCGCCGCCGTCGGACGCACCTTCAAGCTCTCCACCGCGACCGAACTGGTCTGCGGCATGACGATCGGCCAGAACCGCTGGATGTTCGCGACCCGCGTGGTCGGCGCCCGCGCCGTGCGCACGCAGACGGGGCGCGAGACCCCAGGCCTGATCCTCGCTCTCCCCACTAAGGTCGAGCGCTGCTCGCGCCGCGAGTTCTTCCGCGTCTCCACCGCCGAATTCTCGCTCGCCAACGTCGAGTGCTGGCCGCTGCTGGACCCCGCCAGCGCCGTCCCGGCCGAGACCGCCAACCGCGCGGTGATCACCGACCTGCTCAACGGCGTGACGCCGCCCGCTGCTGCGCCGGCGACCGAGGGTGACGGCGGCGTCAACGGCATGCTGCTGCCCAGCGTCGGGCCCAAGTTCCACGGCAAGCTGCTCAACGTCTCCGGCGGCGGCATCGGCCTGCTGTTTGACCCCAAGAACCAGAGCGCCGTCGAGCGCAACCAATTCCTGTGGGTCAAGGTGAACATGAAACCCGTCATCGCTCAGCCCGTCGCGATGACGCTCAAGCGCTGTCACACGCACATGGACAGCGGCCAGAACGTCTACGGCGGTTTCTCGTTCGAATTCGGCTTCCACCAGGCGCACCAGCGCTTCATCGTGGACATTTTCAGCCGCTACGTCGAACTCATCGAAACCCGCCAGCGCGAGAACCGGCGCGACAAGGCGGCGTAACGGCTGCGCCGTCTCCCGGCGGCGTCGCTACCGTTGGCCGATGGCCACCACCACCGAACTCGCTCCCCCCGCCCCTGCCGGGTTCAAGCTGTCCTTTGACGTCACAAACCTCGACAAGAGCTGCGCGTTCTACCAGACGCTCGGCGGCTTCGTGACCGCGTCGGCCAGTCGCGCCGGGCAGATCTTCGAGACGCGCGACCTCACCAGTTCCGCCTACCCCGGCGTGCACCTGGTCATCCGTGCGTCCTTCGGCAAGCGAGCGGTGGGCACCTCGCCAGGTGGGATCACGGCGATCAGTTTGCCCGTTCCAAACCTCCCCGCCGCCATCCGCCGGCTCTCCGGCAAGATCCGCTGGGTCGGCGCCTCACCCGAGGCAACGCCAGACGAGGCGCGGGCGTCGGTCGCTTTGATCGATCCCGATGGGTACCAGATCGAGCTTTACCAAGCCTGAACTGACCCCTTGTTTCTTACATTCAGTTGTGTGATAATCGAGCTACCGGTAGAAGTACCGGGGTTCCTCGCGATCCGTCCGATCGAGTATCGGCGATCGTTTCATGTCTAAGCCGCCGCAGGACGCGTCGGCTCGGGCCCGGTTGAAATGACCGGATAGATCAGGATTTGCCTCCAACCGCAGGGTTTTGACCGATCTGTGATCCGCTGCACACCCTCACAATTCGTTTCTGCAAACACCCCGGACGTAATCACCGGGGGAGGGTTGTCACCGGACGGTCTTGCGGGGGACATAGGCACATTCTGATCTGAAACGATTGCACCGTGGGCTTCTCGATCGGGCTGGTCGCAGCCGCGCACGCTGCCGTGCGCCCCGAAAGGACCGGCCGTGGTGACCCTATCGGATCTGAATTGGAACACGGAAAGCGCGCTGATCGGCGCGCTCGCCGCGCTTGTCGTGGGCATTCCGGGGTTCTTGCTCCTCCTGAAGCAGCTCGGCCATAGCGCGGTCACCCGCGCCCGGGCCGAGGCAGACAAGCTCCGCGCCGACGCCGAAGCCGACGCCAAGTCGGTTATCGGACGCAAGGAACTCGACGCGGCCAAGGACATCCAGGACCGCAAAGAGAAATTCGAAGCCGAGACGGCCTCCAAGCGGGACGAGCTCCGTGAGACCGAGCGGCGGCTGGCCAAGCGTGAAGACCTGGTCGATCGGAAGCTTGAGACCCTGACGGCCAAGGAAGAACAGCTCGATCGATCGACCACTTCCCTAAGGGACAAGACGGCGGCAACAGAAGCCAAGTCGGCCGAACTGGACAAGGTGCTGGTCGAGCAGCGTGACAAGCTGCTGGTCATCACCGGGCTGTCGCTGGATCAGGCCAAGGCCATGCTGCTGGAACGGGTGGAGAACGAAGCCCGGGCCGACGCGGCCAAGATCACCCGCAAAACCATCGAAGAGGCGGAGGGGCATGCCAAGGAGAAAGCCCGCGAGATCACGCTCATGGCCGTCCAGCGGTTCGCCGCCGAGCACACGGCCGAGAGCACGGTCCGAGCGGTGCCGATCCCCTCCGACGACATGAAGGGGCGGATCATCGGCCGCGAGGGTCGGAATATCCGCGCGATCGAGAAGGCGACGGGCGTCGACATCATCGTCGACGACACGCCGGGCGTGATCGTCGTCTCCTGCTTCGACAAAGTGCGTCAGGCGATCGCGGTCGAGGCCCTGCAGCGCCTGATCGCCGACGGCCGCATGCACCCCTCTCGCATCGAGGAAGTTGTCGAGAAGGTCAAGAGCGAGATGGAGGAGCGCGTCCAGAAGTACGGGCGCGACGCGGCCAACGAAGCGAACCTCCGCGGCCTGCACCCCAAGATCACCGAGGCGATGGGCAAGCTGCACTTCCGTACGTCGTACGGCCAGAACGTGCTGCGTCACTCGATCGAGGTGGCGTACCTCTGTCAGATCATCGCCGACCAGCTCGGCTTCGACGGCGCCCTGGCCCGCCGGTGCGGCTTCCTGCACGACATCGGCAAGGCGATGGACCATGAGATCGAGGGCACGCACCCGCAGATCGGCTACGACTTCGCCAAGCAGTACGGCGAGAAGGACCCGGTGCTCAACGCGATCGCCGGCCACCACGGCGACGTGCCGAGCACCTCGTTCTACACGCCGATCGTCATGGCGGCCGACGCCGTGTCGTCAGCCCGCCCCGGCGCCCGCCGCGAGAGCATGGAGAAGTACATCCAGCGCCTCGAGCAGCTCCAGGGAATCGCGATGAACCAGCCCGGCGTGACCGAGGCGCACGCCATCCAGGCCGGACGCGAGGTGCGCGTGATGATCGACGCCAAGAAGGTCTCCGACGACCAGGCGTACTCGATCGCGCAGGCAATCGCCAAACGCGTGAGCGAAGAGATGACTTTCCCCGGCGAGATCAAGGTGACCGTGCTCCGCGAAACGCGGGCGATCGAGATCGCCCGCTAACGCTCTTCACTTCACCCGCTGGTCCCAGGACCACCCCAGCGCCCGGTCGAGCGGTTGCACGTGCGCCTCGGCGAGCATCGACTTCGCCAACTGCTCCATCGCCCGCCGCTGCACGCGGATGCTCGCCTGCCGCGCCAGCACTTCGAGTTCCTGTCTCGTTGCGGCGGGCAACGGCGGCAAGCGTTCCTGAACAAACGCGACGACGAAGACTTTGCCCGTCGCGATCACCTGCGTGACGCGCCCCGGCTGAGTCTTGGCGACCGCCTCGCGGAGTGCCGCGGGGACCGTGGTGTCGGCCGCGCTCACCTCGCCCACCAGGCCGCCGCGCAGTCGCGACTCGTCCTGCGAGACTTCGGAAGCGACTGCAGAGAAACGCATCGGGTCGGCCGCGTTCTGCGGATCTGCGACGCGGGCACGAGCCGCGGCGGCGTCGACCTCGTTGAGCACCGAGATGATCCGGATCACCGACCGCTCGCTCTGACGGACGCGCACGACCTGGAGCAGCTCGGCTTCCTGCTCCGACTTCGTCACCGGCGCAAGGACCCGCAGCATCGCCGAGCGACGGAGTGCGGCGTTGAACCGCTCGTTGCCCAGCCGACGCTGGGCCCGCACGACGCGGAGAAGCTCTTCGGCCCGGTCCGGCGACGGGTCCATCGACTCGATGAGCAGCGCACGTTCCGCGGCGATCATGTCCGCCGTGATCGCGATGCCCTGCCGACGGCACCGCTCACTCAGGATGGAGTCGAGCACCGCCTCTTCAAGAATTTCGCCGCCCGCCAGTTCGGCGAGCCCGGGCTGAAGGTCGTCCCACGTAATGGGCCGACCATCGACCAGTGCCGCCGGGCGGCCTTCGGCCGGCGGAGCATCCGCCAGGTGATCAGATGAGCACCCGGCCATCGACGCCGTTGCCGCGAGCATGAGTGCGAGAAGGGGGGAGGCCGTTCGCATGGCAGAGGTTATTGCCGCGCAAGAACGTATTCGGACCCGCGGCCTGCAACGGCAACGGGCGGGCGGGACACCCGCCCCCATCCTGCTGTTCAAATCCTGCTGCTCCCTTGACTCGCCGCCCGGTTGATGGCATGCTTGCGACCGATGACCGCCCGCTCGACCACCCCGACCACCCCCGTCAACGCCATCTGGCGTTGGTGGCTTGATTCCTCAACGGTGGCCCGGGCTGGACGGTCGTAACGCGCACGTCCCATGCTGATCCTCGCGGGCCACCGGAACCGGTGGCCCGCTTTGCTTTTGTCTGCCGATGTACTGCCCGACGAACACCTTTTCCCTCTTGCCCTTCCCACACACTCCACCCGTGAAACCGCCCTTTGACATCCCGGCCGACCTCGACACGCCCGTCTCGGCGTTCCGCAAACTCGCGGCCTTTGAGCCGATCTTCCTGCTCGAATCCGTCGAGGGAGGCGAGCGGCTCGCCCGCTACTCGTTCATCGGGCTGGGTCGCGCGGGCGGCGTGCAGCTTCGCGGCGACACGCTGCTGGTCGACGGCGAGACACGCAGCGGTCCGGTGACCAGCGAGACAGTGCTCGAAGCCCTTCGTGCCGGCCTCGCCTCGGCGCCGAAGCTGCTGCCGGAGATCCCCGGCCTCCCGCTCGATGGCGGCTTGGTCGGCCTGATGGGATACGACTTTGTCCGGCGCATCGAACGTCTGCCGACACAGACCGCTCCGGCAGAGGAGCCCGAGATCGATCTCGTCGCCCCGCGTTCGTTACTGGTGTTCGACCATCTCACCCGCCGCGTCGCCTTCGTGCACAGCGGGCCGGAGTGGGAGCGTCAGTCGCTCCGCCGCGAGATCGTCCACGCCTTACGCGCCGGCCTGCCGATGCCGAGTGTCCGCACTGGGCACGCCCCGCCCGAGGCGAGCCTGAGCGAGGACGCATTCCTCGCGGCGGTCGCCAAAACCAAGGAGCACATCGCCGCGGGCGACGTCTTCCAGCTCGTGCTCTCGGTACGGTTCACGGGCTCATGCAGGACGGACCCGTTCGAGGTCTACCGCGCCCTGCGGCTGCTCAACCCGTCGCCCTACATGTACTACTTCGACTTCGGATCGACGCAACTCGTCGGTTCGTCGCCCGAGGCGCTGGTCAAGCTGACCGACGGCGTCGGAACCCTCCGGCCAATCGCAGGCACCCGGCCGCGCGGCACTGACGACGCTTCGGATAAGGCCCTGGAGGCCGAACTGCTCGCCGACCCCAAGGAATCAGCCGAGCATGTCATGCTCGTCGATCTCGCCCGCAACGACCTTGGGCGAGTCGCCGAGCCCGGCTCTGTCGCCGTCAAACCCTACCGGTCGATCGAACGCTACAGCCACGTGATGCACATCGTCAGCGGCGTCTCCGGCAAGATCGCGGCAGGCAAAGACGCCTTCGATCTGTTCGCCGCCTGCTTCCCCGCCGGCACCCTCACCGGCGCCCCGAAAGTGCGGGCGATGCAGATCATCGATACGCTGGAGCCTGTGCGGCGCGGCTTCTACGGCGGAACGGTCGGGTACTTCTCCAAGAGCGGCAACATGGACATGGCGATCGCGATCCGAACGCTCTGCTTCCATAACGGGCGGTACGCCTACCAGGCCGGCGCGGGGATCGTGGCCGACAGCGACCCGCGGGCTGAGTACCGTGAGGTCCGCGCCAAGGTGGGCGCGGCGGAGGCCGCGTTGAGTCTGGCTGAGGAGGGTTTGTGATGGAGCAGGGACAGACGGAGCACGGAGGTTTGAGCAGCGCGGGGATGCACCCGGCGTCGCGTCCGCGCGTGCTGGTGATCGACAACTACGACTCGTTCACGTACAACCTCGTGCAGCTGCTGCTGGGGCTTGGCGCGAACGTACGAACCTATCGCAACGACGCGATCACCGTGTCACAGGCCGAGCGGCTGAGCCCGACGCACCTGGTCATCTCGCCGGGCCCGGGTGGGCCGCGCGAGGCGGGCGTGAGCATGAAGATGATCGAGCACTTTGCCGGCAAGGTTCCGGTGCTCGGTGTATGCCTTGGTCATCAGGCAATGGCAGAGGTCTTCGGCGGCACGGTCTCGCGCACCCACGGCTGATGCACGGCAAGGCGTCGGTCATCACGCACGATGGGCTGGGCGTTTACGCCGGGCTGCCGTCGCCGCTTGAGGTCGGCCGGTACCACTCGCTCGCCGTACAGGCGGACGCGATGCCGAAGGACTTCGTCGTGACCAGCCGCACGGAGATGGGCGAGATCATGGGCATCCGTCACACGTCGTGGCCAGTTGAAGGCGTGCAGTTCCACCCCGAGAGCGTGCTGACGCCGCGCGGGCCGGAGATGGTGCGCAACTTCCTTACACACGTGTCGACGCCGGCCGGCGGAAGTTCGGCTGAAACGGCCATGGCGCCGGAGGCAGTCGTCTGACCATGCAGCGCCTGCTCGCCCAGCTTGAAGCCAAGCGGGACCTGACGGCCGAGCAGGCGAGCCATCTGTTTTCATTGCTCGTCGATCAAAGCACGACCGACGACCAGCGCGTGGCATTGCTCGCCGCGCTGCGAGATAAAGGCGAGACCGCGACGGAGGTTGCCGCGTTTGCGCGAGCGATGCGTTCGGCAGCGCTCGATCCCGGTATCGGCCGTGATGGGCGGGTGATCGTCGACGTCGTCGGCACCGGCGGCGACGGCGGAAACACGGTGAACATCTCGACCACCGCGGCTCTGCTGGCCGCAGCAGCAGCGAACCGCCGGATCCGCATCGTCAAGCACGGGAATCGCGCGATCTCCAGTCGCTCGGGCGCGTCCGACGTGCTCACGGCGCTGGGGCTGCCGGCAGCGATGGATCCCGCAAGGGCACGCACGCTGCTGGAGCGGACGGGCTTCACGTATCTGCATGCCCCCCACTACCACCCGTCGGTCGCCGCTGTTGCCAATGCCCGCAAGCAGCTCGGCACGCGTTCGATCTTCAACCTGCTCGGACCGCTCTCCAACCCCGCGCGGCCGACTGCGGGGCTGATCGGTGCATACTCGCCGCGAGCGGCTGAACTCATGGCCAACGCAATGGTGGAGCTCGGATTCACGTCGGCGGTGGTCGTGCACACGGAAACCGGGCCCGACAAAGGCTTGGACGAAGCAACAACGGCTCTGCCGTACACCGAGTGGCTCGTGCGACCGAGCGGCGTGACGCAGCGTCGCGTAAACCTCGGGCCGTCTCCGTGCCGCATCGAGGGGCTCCGCGGCGGCGACGCGGCTCAGAACGCGGAGGTCATCCGCGACCTGTTCCGAGGCCGCCAGCACGCCGCGAGGAAGACCGTGCTGCTCAACGCCGGCCTGGCGCTCTGGACCGGCGGGGTCGCCGGCGACTCGGCGGAATGCACGCGCATCGCCGAGGGAGCGCTGCTCGACGGCCGCGCCGCAAATCTGCTCGCTGAGCTCGAATCGTTCGGACGGGAGTCTGCCCATGCCGCGTGACTTCCTGGCCGAGATGGCAAAGCTGAGCGAAGAACGCGCCGCAGCCGCGCACGAAGAACGCGAGTTTGAGGATGTGTGGGATGCCGCGCTCGATGCACCGGCGCCCCTCGCGATCGAGCATGCAGGCTTTGATCTGATCGCCGAGGTCAAAGCGTCGTCACCTTCCGAGGGCGTCCTGAAATCAGTGACGCCCGAGAACGCCATCGAAGAAGCGGTGCTTCAAGCGAAGCTCTACGAAGAAGCGGGAGCCGCGGCAATCAGCGTACTCACCGAGCCGACGGCCTTCGGCGGGTCACTCGAACACCTTCGTGCGGTCGCTGCCGCAGTGAATGTGCCGGTGATGCGAAAGGACTTTCTGGTCGCCGACTACCAGATCGTCGAAGCACGCGAAGCGGGAGCCTCAGGCGTACTGCTGATCGTGCGGATGCTCAGTGACGACGACCTATTCGAGATGATCGACCTGACGCGCGACATGGGCATGTTCTGCCTCGTCGAAGCGTTCGATCAAGCCGACCTCGACCGCCTTCGGCGGATGCTCATCCTGCGCGGCGGCGAGTTCGCCACCGGCGATCATCTGGGCGAACTGCTCGTCGGCGTCAACTGCCGCGACCTCGCCACGCTTCAGGTCGATTCATCCCGATTCGAGCAACTCCGCAGTTCCATCCCCGCCGGCTACGCCGCCGTCGCCGAGAGCGGCATCGCAACACCCGAAGACGCCGCCAAAGTCGCCAAGCTCGGCTACACCCTCGCCCTCGTCGGCTCGTCGCTGATGAAGTCCGCCAACCCCGAACAGCTCGCCCGCCAGATGCTTCAAGCCGCCCGATAAGAACCTCCCCATAAGAGCCTCGTGCGCAAGCACGAGCGCGATGCCCGCCCGAGCCGCAGCAACGTCCATTCGCTCATGCACCGAACCCTCGTCAAAATCTGCGGTATCTGCCGACTCGATGACGCTCAGTCGCTAAACGAGCACACTCCATGGGGTGTGGGCTTTGTGTTCTCGCCCTCACCTCGGCAGGTCGACTTCGAGACTGCCGATTCGTTCCGCGATTTCATCATCCCTCCGGTGAAGTCATTCGCTGTATTCCGCAAGATCGATTCCAACCATGTGGCGGAGCTGCTGGACATTCGCCATCACGACTTTGTCCAAGCGGACGCGGACCAGGAACATCTCATTCAAGGCCTCGACTACGAAGGGGTGTTTCTCCCGGTCCATCGCGACTCACCCGACCTCACCTCGCAGCTTGCGCCGAGCGCGACCACTCACAACCCCGCCTGCTGCTTGTCGAAGGAGAGAAATCGGGCGTGGGCTGCATACCCAACTGGGACCGCGTCGCTTCGGCGAGCCGTGGGCTGACGATTATCCTCGCCGGCGGCCTCACCCCCGACAACGTCGCCGACGCCATCCGCACCGTCCGCCCATACGGCGTCGACGTCTCCAGCGGTGTCGAGTCGAGCCCGGGTAAGAAAGACCCGATCAAGATCCGCGACTTCCTCCAAGCCGTTCGCGATGTGGACAGGGAGCTTTCGTCATGACAACCGCCCCCTATGCACAGCACTCGGACACCTTCGCACCCGCCCTCGGCGATCCGCAGGCCGAGCTGCGCAAGCTCCTCGACGGTCACTATCCCGACGCCCGCGGCCGCTACGGCCCGTTCGGCGGCCGCTTCATTCCCGAAACGCTCTGGGGCGCAGTCACCCGGCTCGAAGAAACGGCCAAGGCCGCCTTTGCGGACAAAGCGTTCATGGCGGAACTGCACGAGCACGCTCGCACGTGGCTCGGCCGCCCCACGCCGCTCATGCGTGCTGCGAACCTCTCCAAGGCGTGGGGCTGCGACGTCTGGCTCAAGCGTGAAGACCTCGCCCACCTGGGCGCGCACAAAGGCAACAACGCCCTCGGCCAGTCACTCCTGGCAAAACGCTTGGGCGTAAACAGGATCATCGCCGAGACCGGCGCGGGTCAACATGGCGTCGCCACCGCGGCCGCCTGTGCTCGCCTCGGTTTCCCCTGCCGCGTCTACATGGGGGCCATCGACGTCGAGCGCCAGCAGCCCAACGTGCAGCGCATGAAATGGTTCGGCGCGGAGGTGGTCGCGGTGGAGAGCGGCGACCGCACGCTGCGCAGCGGCCATCGACGAAGCCCTGCGCGACTGGGTGAGCGACCCGCTGGGCACACACTACCTGCTCGGCTCGGCCGTCGGGCCGCACCCGTTCCCATGGATCGTGCGGCAATTCCAAAGCGTGATCGGCAAGGAGTCGCGAGCCCAGATGCTTGAAGATGCGAAGAAACTCCCCGATGCCGTCTTCTCGTGCGTCGGCGGCGGGAGCAACGCCATCGGCATGTTCCACGGCTTCCTCGGCGACCCATCGGTGGCGATCTTCGGTGCCGAGGCAGGCGGGCACGGCGACGGCACGGGCGAGCACTCGGCCACGATCGCATTCGGCAGACCCGGTGTGCTGCATGGGTGCTACTCGTACCTGGTGCAGGACGACGCGGGGCAGGTGCAGGAGACGCACTCGATCAGCGCGGGCCTTGATTACCCCGGCATCGGGCCCGAACACTCGTTCCTGCATGCGATCGGACGCGTGAAATTCACAGCGGTGCGCGACGAGCAGGCTCTCGCCGCGGTGCGTGAACTGTGCCGCGCAGAAGGCATCCTGCCGGCCCTTGAGCCCAGCCACGCGCTGGCGGCGGCCAAGGCGTGGGCGTCGAAGAACCCGGGCAAAACCGTGCTGATCAACCTGTGCGGACGCGGCGACAAGGACATGCCGATTCTCATGAGGGGGGGGAACCTGTGACCATGGCGATCGCTGCGAACGTTTCTGAGCGGATCAAGTCACGCGCCTTGCGCGGTGCGCCCGCGCTGGTTCCCTACTTGACGGCAGGATTCCCGACCAAGGACGCCTTCGCACAGCAACTGCGCGCGGTGCAGCCGCACGCGGCTCTGGTCGAGGTCGGCGTGCCGTTCAGCGACCCGATGGCCGATGGCGCGACGATCCAAGGCTCCTCTCGCAAAGCGATCGAGAACGGCGTGACGCTCGACTGGATTCTGTCATCGCTCGCCGCGTTGAAGGGTTCGCTGACGGCCCCGGTGGCGCTGATGAGCTACCTCAACCCGCTGATCAACCTCGGCATGGACGGCCTCGCATCGCGATGCGCTGACGCCGGCGTCTCGCTGCTGATCATCCCGGACCTACCGTTGGAAGAGTCCGATGGTCTGCGCAGTGCGCTGCACGCGCGCGGCGTGGGCATGGTGCAACTTGTGTCGCCAGTCACGCCGCGCGAGCGAGCCGAACGTCTGGCCAAGGCATCTGACGGTTTCCTGTACGCGGTGACAGTGACCGGCGTCACCGGCGGCAACTCGCCCGCAGCCCAGGGCGCAAACACCGACGAATACCTGTCGCACCTGCGGCAAGTCTCGCCCGTGCCCGTGTGCGCCGGCTTCGGCATCAAGAGCCGCGAGCAGGTGCGAGCACTGACCGGCAAGGCGGACGGAGCGATCGTGGGCTCCGCCCTCATCAGCGCCATCGAGCGCGGCGAAGACGCCGGGGCCTTCCTGGCGTCCCTGGCCTCCTGAACAGGCGTTGCACCGCACCAGGATGCTCTCGCATCAACAAATAAAAAGGCCCGGGCAAACGCCCGGGCCTTTGTGCATGCCTGTTGGCGGAGGCCTTACGCCTCAGACCGATTTAGTGGGGGCAGCCGGCGAAGAAGTAGTTGATGAAGGCGATGAAGTCGTTGTTGTCGTACGCGCCGTCATGGCCGGGGAGGCCGCCGGTGGTGCCCAGGTCGGCGTGCGGATCGTGGTTGAAGAAGTAGGTGATGAAGGCGATGAAGTCGTTGTTGTTGAGCTGACCGTCCTGGCCCGGCAGGCCGCCACCCATGCCAAGGTCGGCCGTGCACTGGGGCACTACGCCGATGTCACGGAACGTCGCGGCAAAGATCGCGAAGCCCGAGCGGTTGGCCGGCGTGGTGTTGGGGTAGGCCGCATTCGACACGGGGTTGGAGAACACGATCGACGAGATCTCCTTGCCGGCGTGATTGCCCAGCCCGTCAGCCGAGAGCTTCGCAACCGACGTCACCGCCTCAACGACGTTGAGGTTGTTGGTGGAGAGGTTGGCGAAGTCGGTGCTGTCGGTCGCGGCGTAGACGCCCAGCTGACGCTGAGCGATCAGGCCCGAGCCGGCGGCCGGAGCGGGGACCGTCTGGCTGTTGAACCAGTCGGGCGCGCGCATCGTGACGGTCACCGAGGTGTTGTCGGTGAAGTTGAGGGTCGTGTCGAACCGGCCGCCCGAGTCAGTCACGTGGTAGAGCACGCCCAGACGTGAGTCGGCCGTGAGCAAGTAGTGCTGGCTGGAGAGGTCGGTGGTCTGCGGCCCAGACTGGTCCGGGTCGGTCTGCCACGCCGGCTGAGGAGCGTTGTTGCCGCCCGTGCCGTACACGCGTGCCGCGTTGGCGACCAGGTTGCGGTTGCCAAGGTGGACGATGTCGAGCGTATTCGCCTCGGTCTCCAGCGAGTAGCTCATGCCGTCGACGTCGACCAGCGGGGTGGCGTCGATGCTGTCCGCCTCGCCGCTCCCCATCACGATGCCGCGGTCGGCGATCGAGCGGTACCCGTTGGGGTTGTCCAGGTTGAGCTGGCCCTGCTCGTTCAGACCGTGCACAATGCCGTTGAAGTTGTAGTTGAGAGCGACCGGCTGGCTGGCGTGGATGGGATCGTCCAGCGAGAGGGTGAAGTTGCCGTTGGCGTGGTTGTTGCCGGCGACGCGGATCATGTACGAATGCCCGGGAACGCCGGTCCACTCGACGAGCGAGCCGCTGCCGCAGGCGTTGTCATTGCAGGCGACCGTCGCACCGTCGCAGCCGTCGTAAACGGCCAGCGTCGTGTCGATCGCCGAGCCGCAGGTACGGGCCTGGATGGTGTGGTTGGTCGTAGCGTCGTAGCGGTACCACACGCCGGCATCGTCATCGGTCCCGCACGCGCCGAAGCTGCTGGGAGCACGGTTGTTGTTGCCGGTGATGGTGCCGCCGCCGGCCGGGATGGTGATCGCCGTATCGCAGGTGCCGTTGACCGCCGTAGCCGACCCAGTACGCACGGTCGTAGCGAAGATCGCGTAGTCGCGGTTGCCGGCGGGCACCGGGTTGGGGTACGTGAACGTGATCGTGTTCAGCGATTTGCCGTTGAAGTCGCCCAGGCCGGCGAGCAGGAGCTTGCGCACATCGATCACGGCCTCCCAGACGTTGAGTGCCTGGCCCGCGTCCTCGGAGATCGTGCCGATGTCGCCGTTGTTGGCGCCCTTGTACACGCCCATCTGCGTCTGCGAGCTCAGACCGGAGTTCGCGGCCGGCGCGATGACGGGACGCGTGCCGAACCAGTCGCGGCCCGTGATCGTGACCGTCGCTGAGCTGCCGTCGGTAAAGCCGAGCGTCGCCGTGAACGTGCTGGTGGCGGTGCCGACGTTGCTGATGTGGTACAGCACGCCGATCTCGGCGTACGCGTCAAGAACGATCGGCGTCGCGAGCGTGGTGGTCTGCGGACCGCGCTGGTCGTCGTTGGCGAGCCAGTCGGGACGGATGCCGCGGTTGTCGCCGTCGACCGTCAGGTCCCACGCGGCGTTGATGTTGCGGTTGCCGAGCATGACGATGTCGAGCACCCCGGCGGTGCGGACGATGTCGTACGTCAGGCCGGTCGCGCCGACGATCGGGTTGAAGCCGAACGACGTGGTCAGCGACCCGCTGGTGTTGTCGATCGCCAGACCGCGGTCGGCGATCGAGCGGTAACCGCTGGGCCCGATGCTGTCGGCAAAGCCGACCTCACCCGGATGAACCATGCCGTTGAAGTTGTAGTTCAAGGCAACGTGTGAATCATCGGCCATAGCCGAACCGGCGAGCGTCAAAAGAGCAGCCGCGCCATACACAAAAGCATTACGCATTCTGGATCTCCCTTAGCCGCGAAGAGAACCCCCGCGGAGACTCCAGATTACCAGAAAAATCGCCTGCGCCAAATCCATAACGCAGCTTTCGTATCGAAAGCCTTTACAGCTGGTCCACCTTCCCCTATGGAGGTGTCTGAGAAGCTGGTGTAAGGCTTCAACGACTCCAGGTCGTCGAGCCGTAGATTGCCGAAGTTCCCAACTCTTCCGCGATGCGAATGAGCTGGTTGTACTTGGCGTTCCGGTCGCTGCGGCACGGAGCGCCGGTCTTGATCTGGCCGCAGTTGGTGGCGACGGCGATGTCGGCGATCGTCGCGTCCTCGGTCTCGCCCGAGCGATGGCTCAGCACCGCGGCGTACTTGTTCCGCATCGCCAGGTTCACCGCGCTGAAGGTCTCGGTGAGCGTGCCGATCTGGTTCACCTTCACCAGGATGGCATTAGCGCACTTTTCCTTCAGGCCGCGAGCCAGGAACTTGGGGTTGGTGACGAACAGGTCGTCGCCGACCAACTGGATCTTGTCGCCCAGCTTGGCGGTGAGCTTGGCCCAGCCCGCCCAGTCGTTCTCCGCCAGCCCGTCCTCGATGCTGCGGATCGGATACTTGGCGCACCACGACGCCCACAGGTCGATCATCTGGTCGCTGCTGACGACCTCCTGCGTGCTCTTGAACATCTTGTAGCCCGTCTTCCCCTCGGCCGCGGCCTCGTTCCAGCACTCGCTCGCCGCCGGGTCCAGCGCGATGAAGACCTGCTGGCCGAACTTGTAACCGGCCTTCTTCACGGCCTCCTCGATCACCTGCAGCGCCTCTTCAGCGCCGTTCTTGAACGACGGCGCGAAGCCGCCCTCGTCGCCCACCGCGGTGTTGAGGTGCTTGTCGTGCAACACCTTCTTCAGCGCGTGGTAGATCTCCACGCCGCACCGCATCGCCTCACCGAAGTCGTCAAACCCCCACGGCTGCACCATGAACTCCTGGAAGTCCACGTTGCTGTCGGCGTGCTTTCCGCCGTTGATGATGTTCAGCATCGGCACCGGCAGCGTCCGCGCCGATGCGCCGCCGAGGTAGCGATACAGCGGCAAGCCGGAATCAGCCGCCGCGGCCTTGGCCACCGCCATGCTGACGCCGAGGATGCCGTTGGCGCCCAGCTTCGACTTGGTCGGCGTGCCGTCGGCGTCGATCATCGCCTGATCGATCTCCTCCTGCTGGCGTGCGTCGCGTCCCTTGAGCATCGGCGCGATCACGGCGTTGACGTTGTGCACCGCCTTGCCGACGCCCTTGCCAACGTAGCGAGACTTGTCGCCGTCGCGCAGCTCGCACGCCTCGTTCTCGCCTGTCGAAGCGCCCGACGGCACGGCAGCGCGGCCAAGCGTGCCCGACTCGAGCCGCACATCCACCTCAACCGTCGGGTTGCCGCGGGAGTCGAGGACCTGACGAGCGTGGACATGGGCGATGCGATGGTTCTTCATAGAGGTTCCGGGTGCTGTGGGAAGGGTGCGGGGAAGAAGAGCGTGCGAGAGGCGGCGTGCGGAAAGGAAAGGTTGGAGAAACGCAGCGGGGTTATCCGACCTGAGGCATCACGATGGATGGGGCGTTATCCCCAAGGTGCAAAAAGACGGGTGGCATCAGCAGCCAACCGCCTGCATGATACGAAGAGACACCCACGGTTCGCCCACCCGCCATTCCCTCGCCTGAGCACGGACGCGCCGGCCAAACGCCGGGCAGCCTCATGACGACCTTCCAGACCCCTGCGTGTACGCCTTCCCCGGTGCGGGTATCCTGTTGGCAGTCACTGGCGACTTCCCGCGTCCAAAGGAACTGCGTCTGCCCGGAAGCACTGATCAATTCGGCATCCAAGTGGACCGGCTCAAGGCCGACCTCGTCAAGCAGGGCCGCCGCGTGCAGGCCGTCGTCGAGGCCAGCTTCGAATCGGTGTTCAACCGCGACCTCGCCGCTGCCCAGCAGGTGGGCAAGATGGACGAAGAGGTCGACGCCGTCGACGTCGCCCTTGAGCGCTCGGCCGTCGCGCTTCTGACCGAAGCCACCGGCATCGGCGCCCGTCTGGACCCCTCGCAGCTCCGCTGGGTGCTGATGATCGTGAAGGTGAACAACGAACTGGAGCGCATCGCCGATGTCGGCGTCGCCATCGCCGAGGACTGCCGCCTGTTCCACAGTGCATCGGACCTCCCCCCCACCTTCCGCGTCCTGGCCAACAGTGTGCTGGGGATCATCCGCGACAGCGTCTCTTCGCTCGACCGCCTCGACCCCGACCTCGCCCGCGTCGTTTTGCTCAGTGAAGAAGCGGTCAAGGCCTTCAAAAAGGCCCTCGTCGCCGAAACCGAAAAACGCCTCCAGGGCGGCGGCATCCAGATCGACGTCTCCTCCGCCCTCCACGACGTCGCCATGCAGTGCGTCACCGCCGCCGACCATTGCACCAACATCGCCGAGCAGGTGATGTACACCGCCACCGGCAAGATCGTCCGCCACATGGAAGGACGCTGGGAAGAGGTCAAGCTCAACGATCCCGCCCCTTGACGATCGTTGACGGTCGATTTCACCCTAATCGACGAACCATATTGAACCCCGGCTGCCCTGTCAGTCGATGGACGCACCATGCTGTCGTGCCGGAAGTCTGTGGTACTCTTCGTTCTCGCGGCCTTCCCGTGCGCCACGGCGCTCGCCGATTCGTTCCCCCAGCCGCCTGCGGAGGCGAGTTCGCGGCCGGGGATCTCAACCCGACTTACAAGCCGAGTCCCCGCCGCAGCCCACGGCTCCGCGGCCTGGATTGTCGCCGGCGCCGGTGCCAGCCTCCGCCGCCCCCGCCGCGAGCCGGTCCGCAAGACCTGACCTGATCCGCAATTTGCCCGAGAGCACACCCGGAAGGTGAAGAGGGGCAGACACCCAACGACCGATTCACCGAGCCCTCACCCCGAGCGGCCACACCTTCGCGTGCCGCGTTTGCCCGCTACAACTGATCCATCAATGGCTGACGCAGGCCCCCGCCCCGCCGCTGATGCAGGTCCGATCGTCGACGTGCCGCCCGCCGGCCCCGCGCCCGGGCACGTACCGAACGCGCTGCCGCTCGACGTCGCTCGAGCGCAGCGCATCCTCCCCTGGCTGGTCGCCGTCGCTCTCTTCATGGAGTCGCTCGACGCGACGATCCTCAACACGGCCGTACCGACGATCGCCGATGCGCTGTCAGTTCCCGTGCTGAGCATGAAAGCGGCGCTGACAAGCTACACGATCAGCCTCGCCGTCTTCATCCCCGTCAGCGGCTGGATCGCCGACCGCTTCGGCACCCGCCGCGTTTTCTTCACCGCCATCGGCGTCTTCACCTTCGGCTCGATCCTCTGCGGCTTTGCAGTCAACATGCCGATGCTTGTCGCCGCGCGGATCGTGCAGGGGTGCGGCGGTGCGCTCATGATGCCCGTCGGCCGGATCACGCTCGTGCGAACGTTCCCGCGCTCGGGCCTCCTCAGGGCGATGAGCTACGTCGCGATCCCCGGGCTGATCGGCCCACTGGTGGGTCCGCTCGCCGGCGGAATCCTGGTCGACTACTCGCACTGGCGGATGATCTTCTTCGTCAACGTGCCGATGGGCGTGGTCGGCGGATGGCTCGCCTATCGGCACATGCCCGACTACCGCGCCGAGCGCCGCGAGCCGCTCGACATGATCGGCCTGCTACTTTTCGGCTCGGGCATCGCACTTCTCTCCTATGTCCTCGAGGTCTTCGGCGAGCACACGCTTCCCACTCGCACGATCCTCTTCCTCTTCGCCGGCTCGCTCGTGCTGATCGGCGCGTACGGCTTCCACGCGCGGCGTGAAAAGTTCCCGCTGCTTCACCTCTCTCTCTTTAAGTACCGCACGTTCTGGGTCCCCGTCGTCGGCGGCTTCATCACGCGACTTGGCGCCGGCGGCATGCCCTTCCTGCTGCCACTGCTCTACCAGCTTGGCATGGGCTTCTCGCCGCTCAAAGCGGGCCTGCTCATCATGCCCCAGCCCCTCGCAGGAATCGGCCTGCGCCTGCTGGTCACGAAGTTGCTCGGCCGCTTCGGCTACCGCAAGGTGCTGCTCGTCAACACGGCGCTCATGGGCCTGCTGATCGCCTCCTTCGCGCTCGTCGGCCCCGGCACGCCGGTCGTCGTCATCGTCCTCGCCGCGGCCTGCCTCGGTTTCTTCTCCACCATGCAATACACGTCGATGTCCTCGCTCACCTTCGCGGACCTCCCCGACCAACAGGCGAGCATGGGAAGCAGCATCGCAAGCACCGCTCAACAGATGTCGATGAGCTTCGGCGTCGCGTTCGCGTCGCTCCTCACCGCCTACTTCGTCGGGCACAAGCACCCCGACGGCCAGGCGATCATCCCGGGCATCCACCACGCCTTCATCACCATGGGCGTGATCACCATCGCCGCCGGAACGATCTTCCTGCCGCTCAAACCGCACGACGGCGCCAACGTGAGCCGCCAAGCTGAAGCGTGAAGGTGATTGACACCCCCGCGACCGCCGGCCCGGCGCCTTGTCAGAGCCCGAAGCGTCAGCGAGGGAAGCGGCAGGAGGCTTTGCGACTGTCGCCTCTTCCCGGGTCCAACACCCGATTCGCCAAGCCTCGTCGGCCTCCCTCGCTGACGGGCTTGGGCTTTATGCACCAATCCCACAATGCATGCCTTGACCTCCCCTCCCCGGAGGGGAGGGGAGTCGCTCTTTGTGCAGAATCCACTGACGCGTCGGGCTCTGACGCACCCGCTCACCGACAAGCGAAATCAACCTCATCGCACTCCCAATCGGTACACTCCGACAACATCGAACCAGCGCAACAAGCTCACCCCAGAGCATGTCCATCAGAAAGCAATGACCGATGAACATCCTCGGGTTCTCCGGCATCACGACGGGAAAGCACTACGAAACCAAATACGGCATCCGCTTCGTCGGCCATGACAGCGCCGTCGCTCTGATCCAGGATGGCCGCCTCCTCTTCGCTGTCGAAGAAGAGCGCCTCTCGCGTCAGAAACACACAAGCGCACTCCCCGTCAAAGGCCTGCGCTGGGGCCTTGAGCGCCACGGCCTCACCATCGCCGACATCGACGCCGTCGCCTACTGCTGGAACGCCACGCCGCTGCGCCAGTTGCACATGTACCTCCACCACCCGCTGCGCATCCCCGTGTGGCACTGGCCCGCGCTCGGTTGGACTGGCCAGCGCGTGCTTCGCGACCTGATGTCCCCACGCCGCGCCACCCGCGCGTTCGCGCGTGCGCTCGGTCACCCCCTGCCGCCCGTGCACGGCGTCCCGCACCACCTCTCGCACGCCTCCTGCGCCTACTTCACCTCCCCCTTCGACGAGTCTGCCGTCCTCACTGTCGACGGCCAGGGCGAGGACGAAAGCGCCACCATCGGCGAATGGCGCGGCACCACCTACACCGCATTCCAACGCGTCTACTCGCCCGACTCGATCGGCATCCTGTACGGCATGATCACCGACTTCCTCGGCATGGCGCAGGCTGGGACGAGTACAAGGTCATGGGAATGGCCGCGCTCGGCGATCCGGCTCGCTTCGCTCCGGCCTTTAACAAGCTGGTGATGCTGAAACCGCACGGCCGTTACCGAACCTTCCGAACGGCCATGGTCTTCAAGCCCGGCTACTGCGATCACTTCCTCGCCGCGATCCTCGGCATTCCCAAGCGCAGTCACCACGAACCGCTCACACAGATCCACTTCGACCTCGCTGCGGCCCTGCAAGCCAAGCTCGAAGAGGTCCTCTTCAGCCTCGTCCGCCGGCTTCGCGAGCTCTCCTCCTCGCGCAACCTCTGCCTCGCCGGCGGCGTCTTCCTCAATTCCGTCGCCAACGGCAAGATCCGCCGCAGCGGCCTCTTCGACCGCGTCCACATCCCGCCCGTCCCCGGCGACCACGGCGCCGCCCTCGGCGCGGCCGCCAGCGCGTACTACGCGTTGTCAGGCGCCCAACGACGCGACATGCACTTCACCCCCTTCGCCGGACCCGCCTATTCAGAACAAGAAATCGAAGCCGCACTGCACGCCGCGGCACCCAATGTGCACCACCGCCGCTCGGACAACATTGCCGACGACACCGCCGAACTCCTCGCCAAGGGACAGATCATCGGCTGGTTCCAGGGAGGCGCCGAGTACGGCCCGCGCGCTCTGGGCCACCGCAGCATCCTCGCCGATCCGCGCCGGGCCGACATGAAGGACCTGGTGAACGAACGTATTAAGCACCGCGAGCAGTTCCGCCCTTTCGCCGGCGCAATCCCGCTCGAAGTCGCGCCGCGGTATTTCGAGGTCGGCAGTGACGGCGGGAAAGGCGAATCGCCCTACATGCAGTTCGTCGTACCCGTCACGGACGAAGGCCGCAAGAGCGTCCCCGCCGTCGTGCACAACGGCACCTGCCGCGTGCAGACAGTCGCCCGCGAGGCCGATCCGCTCTTCCACCAGTTGCTCGAGTCCTTCGGAAGCCGCACCGGCGTCCCCATCGTGCTCAACACATCCTTCAACGACCGCGACGAACCGATCGTCTGCTCACCCGCAGACGCGGTGCGCACATTCCTGAAGACCGACCTCGACGCGCTCGCCATCGGCCCGTTCCTCGTCACCAAGAAGGGATGACGAAGCAGCAAGGGACGCCAGACAACCTAGCCGTATCGCGCCCCGATATGCTCCGTGCATGCTGAACCTTGTCGCTGCGTTGTTGATCGGCCCGTCACTTTCGGCGGGCGTTCAGGACCCAACCGATGTGACCTGCACCAGCGTCGATCGCCCCCCCACAAGCGCCGCAAGTCACGTCTACCAGTCCAACCGCGCCCCGCTCAACCGCGGCTCGCTGATCAAGCTCCCGGTCGGCTCGTTCAAACCCTCAGGCTGGCTTGGCCGTCTGCTCGCCCTCCAGCGCGACGGACTGACCGGACACCTGGGCGAGATCAGCATCTGGCTCACCAAGAAGGACAACGCCTGGCTCCGCACCGACGGCAAGGGTGAATACGGCTGGGAGGAGCTCCCCTACTGGCTCCGCGGCTACTACCGCATCGCCACCGTGCTCAACGACCAGAAGATGCTCGACGAGTCGAAGGTCTGGATCGACGGGACGCTCAGCAGCCAGCGGGAGAACGGCGACTTCGGGCCGGTTCAGGAACGCAACGGCAAGCGCGACCTGTGGGCTCAGATGCTCATGCTGCAAGTCCTTCAGTCGTACTTTGAGCACACCGGTGACCCGCGCGTCATCCCCTTCATGACGCGCTACTTCAAGTGGCAGGCGACGATCCCCGACGCCGACTTCCTCCGGGACTACTGGGAGAACAGCCGCGGCGGCGACAACCTCGCCAGCGTCTACTGGCTCTACAACCAGACCGGCGACGCATTCCTGCTCGACCTGGCCGCGAAGATCGATCGCAACACCGCCAACTGGCGCCAAGCGAACGAACTCCCCAACTGGCACGTGGTCAACATCGCCGAGTGCTTCCGCGAGCCGGCGACCTTCTGGCTCCAGAGCGGCAAGCAAAGCGACCTCGACGCTTCGTACCGCAACCACCAGCTCGCACGCGAGCGCTACGGGCAGGTCCCCGGCGGCATGTTCGGTGCCGACGAGAACGCGCGCCCCGGCCACACCGACCCGCACCAGGCGTCGGAGACGTGCAGCTTCGTCGAGCAGATCGGCTCCAACCTCGTCATGAGCTCTCTGACCGGCGACCCGCTGTGGGCAGAGAACAGCGAGGACGTCGCCTTCAACTCCATGCCCGCGGCCTTCACGCCCGACTACCGCGCGCTCCGCTACCTCACCGCGCCGAACCAGGGCGTGAGCGACGCGAAGAACCACGCCCCGGGCATCGCCAACGAGGGCCCGTTCTTCCTGATGAACCCCTTCAGCAGCCGCTGCTGTCAGCACAACCACTCCAGCGCCTGGGTCAATTACACAGAGCACGCGTGGATGGCCACCAACGACGACGGTCTCGCGGCCGTGCTCTACGCGCCGGGCGAACTGACCGCCAAAGCAGGCAAGGGAACGGTGACGCTCGTGACCGAAACGCGCTACCCGTTCGAGGAAACTGTGACCATCCATGTGAAAAAGACCGACGGCGGAGGGAGCGGGGCGGGCGGAGCGGGTGAGTTCCCCCTGTATGTGCGCGTGCCACATTGGGCCGACGGCGCGGCCATCAGCGTGAACGGCGCGAAAGCCGGCGGACCGGTGACGCCAGGCTCTTATGCACGTCTCTCGCGGCCGTGGGCGGCCGGCGACACGGTCACGCTGACGCTGCCGATGCACCTCTCCGTCCGCACATGGGAGAAGAACAAGAACAGCGTCAGCGTCGACTACGGCCCGCTCACCTTCTCACTGAAGATCCAGGAACGGCTCACCTCCGCCGAGAGCGACAAGACAGCGATCGGCGACTCGGGGTGGCAACCCGGCGCCGACCCGCAGAAGTGGCCGTCATACGAGATCCTCCCCGGCTCGGCGTGGAACTACGCGCTGCTGCTCGACAAGGACCGCCCCGCCTCCTCGTTCCAGGTCGTCCGCAAAGCGTGGCCCGCTAACGACGAACCGTTCACCAACGACGGCGCACCGATCGAGCTCCGGGCCACCGGGCGCCTCCTCCCGGCATGGGCCCTCGACGAGCACGGGCTGGTCGCGACGCTGCCGCAAAGCCCGGTGACCATCGAAGGTCCAGACGTCCCGCTGACGCTCGTGCCGATGGGTGGCGCGCGGCTGCGGATCTCGGCGTTTCCCGTCGTCGCGCACTGAGCGCACGCCGTTTACTCACGACAAGGCCTGCGATGCCACGCCATCGGCACAGGTAGCATGGTCCGGGGGGGCCGCTCTAGGCTGACCATGGTTCGGCGCGTCGGTGCTTTGGAGGGTGTTGGGACGCGAAGTCAGAACGCCAAGCCAAAGATCACGGGCGGCGTCAAAGCACGCTGTCCATGCCACTCGGTAAAGAGGGCACCCGTCGACTAGCATCTAAACCCGATTCCCTAGTATATCAATTGAGCCACATGCGTGAACAACTCGCCAATTTCATCAGCGCCAACTCAGATTGGCTATATCCAGCACTCGCCGGTGCTGCGGGTTGGTGTGCCGTAAAGTACTGGGAGCGAGCAAGGCCGCTTTGTTTCGCCGAGTCCTTTTATACCGGGCTGCCTGCTCACGAGACTATCAAGTTACCCGATTCAATTCACGATCTTTTCGCTAAGTCTCCGAGCGTTGCGGTGCAGCCCTACTCGAACCTATCCGTTCGAGACGCCACTAGCGCTTTCACAGAATGCCTTGCCACTATCCGCCTAATCCAGATTTCAAAGCCTGACGTTGAGCAGTTGGTCGCTTCCGCCGCAACAGCGACAACGCTCGCCGAACGAAAGCAGTGGATTGTTCGGGCGGCCAGACTCAAGGTGTTGCCGGAGTTTTTTGTTCTGGGCTTGATCCGTGATGAGCTAGTGCTGAAGGGCACGGACGTTGACATGACTGCTGACGTCGTCCTTCCACTTTTGAAGTCCACCGAGGATGGCAATGAACTAATTAGCCTAAAACACGGAGGGGCTCTGCATCCATTAGTGGGACAAACGCCGCGCACGCCGACAAATTTCGATTTAGCATCTCCATTTCTGAAAGCCTTTGAACGCGCTGACGTTCATTGTTTGGCGAAGTTCTTCAGCGATGGCCTAAGGCTCTTGGATGAACAGCTTGAACTTCACCGCAAGATCGCCAAGACCATTCAACCACTTCTTGGTCAAGAGGCCCGGATTGCGGGTCAATTCTGTCTAGTCAATCGAGGGGCGCAGCGCTACTGATCACTCCGAAAGCACAGATTGAGTTTCGCACCAAGCAGGGTGCAAAACTGAACGTCGACGGAACGGTACAGGTTCCAGCTCGCAACGCAGCAGGCGAGCAAGGATTTGCCAAGCTCTCCGGAACGGGTGTAATCAAGGGTAGTGAACTACTGCGTGGCAAGATCGTTACGACTTACCCGATCCTGGGCCAAAAAGGAAGCGAGCAGATTCTCGCGGCCGCCCGCACACAACAAGCGGATGTTCGCCTGATATTACAGCGACAGGGCAGCGTGATCAAAAAGATCACGACTGACTGGGTGCCGTTTGATATCGGCGGCGATGATGATGTGCTGACAGTAACTATTCCGTGAACCGGGAGCGTGGCAAGGCCGCAGGCTGGTGGCCCGCCGTTACCCGGCTCGACGAAAGCCGAGCTCCACATCAACCTCGCAGGGACCTTTGACGATCGGGATCTTCACTCGGCGATTGACTTCAATTCAATCCTTAGGATGTGGTCATAAACCCATCCGACACTGTCGCGAAGCGTCGGCTGTATGATGTCGATGGCGATGGTCGGCTGACCGCCGCCGACATCACCGCTTGGATCAACATCAACAACCACTGAATAGATGAAGATCGCGTCGTACACATTGGCTTCTCTTGCCGCCGGAACGTTGTGGGCAGCAGGCATTCTGGCAATCGCACGAGCGTTCCAAGGCGTGAGAGCGTCGACAAGCACGGGTCACTCCTTCCTTGTAGACGGCGCTGGGTTCTACCACCTCAACCCGGCGATGGGAAGCGATCTGTACGCGACGGCGCGCCATGCTGACTCAATCGGTCGCACGGCGCATTTCCTCGGCCTCCCGCTCTTCGACCGCTACTGGGGAGCGTGGGTATGGACGGGCTGGAGCGGCAGCGGTGCGGGCCGCTCGGACGTTCCCTCGCCGACTAAAGAACAGTTCGCACCAGCCGCTGCAAACATGTCGGCATTGGAGATGATGCCCGGCCTGGATTACGTGAAGGTCGCCGTACCAGGTGGACCTTACGACCAAACGATCTGGTACACGGGAGGTGTCGTCACCCTCTTGGCAACAAGCTATGTTCTAGCCGGGCCGGTGAGCGCTGCGGTGCTGATCGGCGGAGCCTCAAAGCTCCGTCGCCGCCACCGTGCGCAGTGCGCCGCAGCGGGACAGTGCCCTATATGTGCCTTTGATCGAAAAGGGATCAGCGCGAACGCAGCCTGCCCAGAGTGCGGCACAACGGTTTGAGGCCACTAAGCAGGGGGACTCGTAAACTGACGAGCCTCTTTTCCGAGGCTCTTCCATGAACACAAAGCAAAGGTCAAAACGGGTATGGATGCTGGCTGCGCCTATGGCGTTGGTAGCCGTTGCGTTCGTGGCCCTACGAGGCGGATCGTCGGCGGCGACCAAGCAAACGCCCACGACACAGCAACAGCAGACGGCGCCGCGTCAGTACTCACCTGACCAGCTTCTTCGCGCCATTCTCGCCGATGAAGTGGACCCATTTGGCGATCGGGATGTGCTGCGCACCGTGCTTGCGGGGATGGACGCCGACGCGCGAGCCCGTTGGATGACGGAGATCGCCAGCCAGGTCGCTCTCTTGTCGCCGGAGCAGCACGCTTCTCTGCAACGGCGCATGGGTTTCTACGCGCTCTCGCAGGGTTACGTCGACGCGGGCTGGACGATGCTCGCTCCGCTCATGAACTGCACGGGCTGCCCAAAGGGAGCTCGCGATGACGCGGCACGGCTTCTCGACCAATACACGCCGGATGATGATCTGCGCCGTCATGACCTCAATGTGCTGGTCGAAGCGCGGGCGATGGAAGTATTGAACGGTGAGCCGAGCGCCGATGCACCCCTGCCTTTGGTGTGGTCGGCCATCGCCCGCATGCGCCGCGAAGGCCGGTTCGACCAGGCGACCTCGACGCAGCGCCTTTACGCCGACCGCTTCGCCGGAGTCCTTTCTCCTCAGGCACTACGGAACGCTCGCCAGAACCTCGCAAACGACCTGCTTCGGATGGGCCACGCAGCGGAAGCGCAACCCCTTCTCTTGGAGGTTGCGTCGGCGAACCAAGGCGCGGTGATGAGTGAAACACGCGCGGAGTACTTGGTCCAGGCGGCGCGAGCCGGCGGCCCTGAAGGACGACAGGAAGCGGTAACCCTTCTAGAGGGCGCGATCGCCAACACTGCGGAGTCGCCGTCCGCGGCGACGGCGCTGATCTATCTGGAATTACAAACGCTCCGCCTATCCAACCATCAGCAGGTCATCGCCGATGCCCAACGCTTCTGGCAAGCTCGCAACGGATTTGCCGCACTGCCGGAGATATCCGCGGCAATCACAGAAGCGCACGCGATGATCTGTTTCCGAGCTGCAGAAGCCGCTCAGGCCCTTGGACAGTCGGTCGAGGCGGACACGTGGATGCACCGCGTGCTCGAAGCAGGCCCAGGCTCCCAGACCGCGGCGACCGTTCGCGGCTTGCTAAATGGCCGCTAGGCGTAATGCTGTGCAGGGCGTGGCATTGAAGCTGTGCCACTGAAGGCCGCCGCTTTGGGCGGACTTCAGTGCGTTGGGCGTCGGACGAGCCGATCGGCAAGACAACACTGAAGTCGGTCGTCGGAAGGATGAGGCGTTGCCGCCGCCCCGAAGAACCATCCACAACTGCCGCTCGTCACCCGCTGCCTTGCACTGGCACGATAGAAGATTGGCGCCCCGCACTCGCCTCCTCACGTGGGGGCTCGTGTGTCTCCAGCAACTGAGCACGTAACTACCCCCACGTCATCCCCAAACACCTTTCAAGGCATCCTTCCGGAGAAGTGATTACTCCGCGCAGCCGCTCACACAGAGAAAGAGGACAACGCCGCACGTCTTTGCTGCCTTGGTACCCCACGCCCACGGCGGCGCCATCCGTTCGTCGCTCACAATGAACTGCGTCTTGTCAGAGCCCGAAGCGTCAGCGAGGAAGGCACGAGGCTTTGCGAGTGCCGCGCCTTTGCCAGAACAAACGGCCCATTCACAGACAGCGCGCCCGCCCATCGCCAAACACCGCCGATACCTCAACAGCCCACAGCCGACTTCGTGCCGACGAGCCCACCCGTCTCAACCACCTCAAAAGATGGTTTTTGTACGTACCGTACATTTTCCTTGCATACGCCCCAAACATCTTGTAAACTACGACACAAACCCCGGCAATCAAGCCACGTTCCAGCCCACGCGGCCACACGGAACGAGCTGAAACCAGGGAGCAAGAACCAAGGGGGTGCCCAATGCCGTCCGTCGCCGAGTTGTACAACCAGGAAGTCCTCGAAGGCCACCGCGAAGCCCTCGCCGCGCTCCGCGAACTGCTCGCGGCCGAGCGTGACCCCACCGAACGCCGCAAACTCGCCAACGCCATCCTTCGCGCCCGGCCGGTCAAGACGGCGTTCCCACGTTCTCCCCGCTCTGGGGGAGACCGTGCAGACGGGAGCGAAGCGCACGGGAGCCGGAAGCCAAATGGTCTCCATCCACATTCCCGCTTTGAGCCGGCGGATGAGGGTGCCTTGCCCCTCTCGCGCCGCTCTGGGCGGGCGGACGAGGGTGTTTCGGCTGCCGGCAAACCCGGCTTCACGGAATCGAGCGGCGCTGCTTCAGAGCCACCACAACACGCGGATCAAACCGAGCGCCAGCGGCGTGGTCACCAGCCAGAGCAGCAGAAAGCCCGCGGCCTCGTGCCAACCCGTCCATCGGAAGGCGAACACGCGCGCCGCGACCGGGCGCACGACCAGCCCGTAGAGGGTTCCGAGTGCAATAGGGAGACAGACCGCGACACAGGCGGCGATGGATTGGCCAGTGTTGCCGCGTCGTTCGACGACTGCTTGCACGACAGAGACGTCGGCGATCAGGATCATCGACGACAAAGCGTAGAGAATCAGCAGCGGCAGTAAGGCGCGGAATCGGATTGGCGCGGCGACGGACACGGTTGAGAAAAAGAACGGCGCACGCCTTCGCTTATTTCAACTCACGAATTCGCGCATTCCGGAACCGCACCTCCAGCGACTCCTTCCGATCGCCGACCCCGTGCACCTGGAAGGCGATGTGCCCCGCGGCATCCACTGCGTCGAACAGGTCCGCAGCGGGCAGGCCGTTGACCCACGTCTGGATCCGCTCGCCGCGGCACCGGACTTCGATCAAATTCCAATCTCCCCCCTTGAATGACGCCCGCGCCGCCGGGTTGTCCGTCAGCGGATACAGCCACCCACGCCGCGCCTCGTCGTAGATGCCCCCCGTGAACGCGCGCGGCCCGGGATCGATCTCAACCTGATACCCGCGCACGCGCCCATTGCGCGGCGTCGCATCGATCGTGACATCATCGCCGCGTCCGTTGATGTCGCTCCGCACCTGGATGCCTGAGTTGAGCGCCGGATCAACCTTCACCTCCACCAGCAGGTCGAAGTCGCCGTACCGCTTCTTCGTCACCAGGAACGTGTTCTCCGTGTTCGGCGCCGTGGCGCCGACGAGTTCGACCCCGTCCATGCGGAACGTCGCCGCGCCGCCGCGCGTGACGAAGCCGTCGAGAGCATCGCCCTGCGCAAACAGCGGTTCCCATCCTCCCCAATGACTCGCACCCCCACGATGTGGATCGAGCGGATCAACCCACACGTTGCGGAACCGCACCGGCCCCTCCGCTGCGGTCTCGTGCGCCTGCAGCCGGAACGGCCCGACCTGCACGCCATCGGCTCGGTCGCCGGCGGACTCACCCTTCGCCGCGGCCGATCCGGTCGGCCCTTTGACCTCCACGTCCCGGTGCACGAGCACACCGTTCCAGTACAGCGTGATGCGCACGTTGGAGACCTTCTTCCCGTCCTTGAAGCGAGGAGCAGTAAAGAGGATGTCGTACGCCTGCCACGCCCCCGGCCCCTTCGACGCGTTCACATCAGGCGGCCGCACCTTGTAGATCGAACCCGCCTCATTCGACTCCAGTTGTTTGTCACCGGGCTTCGCCGCAAGCGTGCCGAGGATCTGCACTTCATACCTGTCCTGCAGATAGACACCGCTGTTCCCCGCAAGCTGACCCGTCCCGCCGGGAGGCGAAAGCCACTCCACGTGCAACCGGCAGTCGCCGAACGAAGCGCGCGACAACAAATCGCCGCCGCCAACGTCGACGAAACCATCCCACTTTTTGCCAGTGATGTCCGTCTGCGAGCGCCCCGTCTCCACGTCCTTCGCGGTCTCCTTCGGTGTGGTAAACGCAGCCTTCGTCGAACGCCCGATCAGCACGACGCCATCAGCGGGCGGCGCAGGCGCCGAGGTCAAACGGCTCCGGGAACGCAGGCCCCGACGACCACACCTTCGGGATGCAGTTGAGCGTGTAGAACGCCTCGGTCGACCAGATCTTCTCGCCGCCCGTGCTGGTCGGGTCAGTGCGGATCAGCACCGTCCGCTCAGCCTTCAGACCGGGAATGCGCAGGAAAACCCGTTTGCCGTTTCCGGTCGGCTTGGCCTCGGCGACCGTCAGCGTCTCCACCTGCTTCTTCTCGCCGCCGTACTCGTCGGTCGGCTGATAGGTCCACTGCTTGATCGTGTAGTTGGCCGAGTTCGCAAGCCACGCGCCGTCGACCTCGCGCGTGAACTGCACGTCGAACCCGTCGGGCATCGCACGCACCGCCGACATCTCAAACGGCAGCTCGCCCGTCGGCGTCAGCCGGTGCAGGCCCGACTTGGTCCCTTTCCAGTTCCAGTTGCCCCCCGCGCCGATCCCGCCGGCGAACAGCACGCCACCCGGCCCCCACGCCACGCGGTTGATCCCCACGCTGAACCCCTGCGAGAACTGAAACACCGCACCCTGCCACTGCCCGTTCACCTGCTCCATGCACGCGCGTCGAAGTCCGCCGGCGGTCAGCTCGCCGATGAGCAACTGATTGCGATACGGCCCCGTCTCGATCAACACCGGCTGCGTCGGCGAGTTGCAAAGATCACCGTACACCAGGTCGAGCACGGGCCGCGCTCGCATCCGGTCGCACCACGAACTGGCGATGCCCCCCTTGGGAAAGCGGTCGGCCAAGTTGGGCACAAAGTTCGTGTTGTTGTAGTGCCCGAAGAACCGGCCCCCGTCGATCACGATCTCCCCCATGTGATTGCTTGGCGTCCACGTCCCCTGGTTGTCGCAGTAGAAGAGCGCCGGCACGCCATCGAGCCCGCGCGGCCCCCAGCCGATGCCGTTCGGAGCGCGCAGGCCGCCCGCAATGACGCGGAACGTGTTGCTCGCAAGGTCCACCTCGATCGCCGTACCGCGGAGCGGATCATTCGGCGCGGCGTTGGTCCCCATCCCCTCCCACTTCGGCGGCGCCATCGCCGTCGAGAGCGTCGCATACAGCCAGCCCGGCCCGCCGCCGTCAACATCCGGCCGATGAACGAGCCCGAAGGTGAACTGGTGGTAGTTCCACGCAGACCAACCCGACGCAACGTCCTCGTGCGTCTCATAGAACCCGTCGCCGTCTTTGTCGATCAAACGGGTGATCGCACGCCGGTGGCTCACGTACAGCACGTCCCCCACTGCGCACAGGCCCAGCGGTTCGAACAGGCCATCGGCGCACACCGAGACCGTCGCGGCCGCGGGGTCGCCCATCACGCCGCTCACCGCATAAAGCTTGTCGGGCTTCTTCGATTCGATGTCCGGCAGCTTCACGTCGTCGCGCTGCAGCGGATTGAACGTGCCGACGATCAAACGCTGCTTGCCGCCGTTCTCCAGCGCCATGCAGCCGACCATCGGGTCGAATCCCTCGACATGGAACGTGTCGAGCTTGTAGCCCGGATGCACACCCGCGACGGGCACGCCGTCACCGGGCCGTCGCGCATCGGCGAGCACTTTCACACCCGGCGAGACGACCCGAGCATTGTCGATCTCTGTCAGCAGACTCTCCGTCGGCACGACAGTGAAACCGCTCGCCCCCGGCGGACGCCATTCGAGCTTCAGCACGCGGTCGCTCGCATGATCGAAGTGCTCGATCAGCAGCGGGTGCCGACCGGGCGCAGATGAACCGGCGCACTCTCCTTTGCGGTCGCGCCGTGCGTGCCGTTGTGATCGATGACGAGTTTGGTGTCGAGCGTGAAGAGCGACCCGTCGTCGCTGGTAATCCGGAACGTGTAGTCGCCGTCCACCGTCGTCACCAGCAGCGCGATCGTCTGGCTGAGGAACGGCGCCTTCACCTTCGGGAAGTCGGCGTTCTTCCAGTTGATCACCGGCCGCAGCTCGTCGACGTTGGGCGTCTGTCCTTCCTTCAACTTCGGCACGGCTTTGAGCGACGCATCCTCAAGCTGAAACAGCCGGAGCGTGACGCCCGGCTGATACCGCTCGTCACCAGCGGGCTGTGCGAGCGTCAACGCGACAAAGAACAGTGGCACCATCCCCACAGCCTACACGACACGAGTGAACAGTTCAGGCCAGCGTCGCGCCGCTCTGCACCACGCCCCCCCGGCCACGGACAAACGCGTCCCACGCCATCGGCTTCCCGCCGGCAGGCTGAACCTCCAGCAACTGCAACGCGGTCCCGCCGCCGCACGCGACCACGCCCTTGGCGGCATCCACGATCACGCCGGGAGTGCCGTTTGCGGCGCCGGTCGCCTCGGCGACCCGCAGCACCTTCATCGCCAGCTCCCCCATCGTCACCGTCACCCCGGGCCACGGAGTCAATCCATGCACCTTGCACCGCAGCACCGACGCCGGCTGCGTGAAGTCCAGCCGCCCGTCGTCCTTGCTCAGCTTCCGAGCCTTGGTGACCTTCGGCTCATCCTGCGTCACTGGCTGCAGCGTTCCACTTGCCCGCTGCCGCAGAACCTCCAGCACCAGCGCCGGCCCGTCGGCCGCAAGCAGATCATGCAGCTCACCTGCTGTTTGTGACGGCAGGATCGGCCGTGTCGACTGCCCAAGCACCAACCCTGCGTCCATCCGCTGCGCCAGGGTGATCACGCTATTCCCCGTCACCGTGTCCCCGGCCAGGATCGCAGCGTTGATCGGCGCCGCCCCGCGCCACCGAGGCAGCAGGCTCGCGTGCAGGTTGATCGCGAACCGATCCGCCAGCAACGCCTCACTCAGCTTCTGTCCGAACGCGATCACCACCCACGCATCCACCTGCATCGCGCGCACAGCGTCTCGCACCGACGCCTCGTTCACATCGGCGGGCTTGAAGAGCGGAACGTTCGTCAGATGCTCCGCCGCCCACTGAGCGATCGGCGTCGGCGTCAGCTTCATCCCGCGCCCGGCGGGCTTGTCCGGCTGGCTCACGACCGCGGCAACCTCATGCTCGCGCAGCGCCTGCAGAGTCGGAAGCCCAAACGCGCCAGAACCGAGAAAGACGATCCGCATGAATATTCACCACAGAGACACAGAGGCACAGAGAAAACAGCAGAGACTTTTCTCTGTGCCTCTGTGTCTCTGTGGTTAACCCTGCTCCAGTTCTTTGATCTTCTTCTTGTTCTTCATCCGCGAAGGCTGCGTCATCTTGTCGATGATCAGCACGCCGTTAAGGTGGTCAAGCTCGTGCTGGATGCACCGAGCGAGCAACCCACCCGCCTCCTCCGTGAACGGCTTGCCGTCCAGCCCGATCGCCGTCACCGTCACCTGCGGCGGGCGGTAGACCTCGCCGCGGATCCCCGGCAGGCTCAGGCACCCCTCCTCGAACGGGCAGAGCGAGCCGCGATAGGCTGTGATCTTGGGATCGATGTACACCCGCGGCGTCAGCGTCGCCTCGGGCGGAGTGCTGCTTGCCAGACGCGGCCCATCGTCGGCCTCAGTGTCCTCGGGAACGTGGAGCACGAACATGCGCCACGGCAGCCCCACCTGCGGCGCGGCCAGGCCGATCCCCTCTGCCTGGAACATCAGGGCGACCATCCGCGTCGCCACCGCCTGGGTCTGCGCATCGGCCGCCGGAACATACGTCGCCTTCTGGAGAAGGACGGGGTCCGGATAACTGACGATGTGCAGTTGAGCCGGATCCACGGCCGCGGGCCGATGGGGCTGGGGGGAGGATGAGTCGGGCTTACTGGAGGACGTGCGGGACATTCGGAATGAGGATAGGGAGACGCTTTGCATCCCTCACACGCCCGGCCCTGATTCAGTCCCGCCGGGTCGCTAAACTGTGGCCCGGCAACCGCTTGGCGGGTGCCGGGTAGAAGGACCGCGGGGGCTCAAGGAGTGCGGGCTTGGCGCTGTTTCCATGGAAGAAGGGCGGGTCGGAGGGGAAGGACGGCAACGGCAGCACCGGCGGCCCCAACACAGCCGCGGCCGGCGCGGGTGAGGGCGACGGCAAGCTCGAATTCTCTCCGGAGAAGGCCGAACGCTTCTTCAGCGTCGCCCGCAACCGGCACGAGGTCGGCTCGTTCGACTACGCCGTGAACATGTGGCTGCAGGGCCTCAAGTTCAACCCCAACAACCTCGACGCGGTGAAAGGCTTCTTCGCCTCCGCCAGCGGACACATCAATGCCACCGGCGCCAAGGCTCCAGGCAAAGACCTGGACGCGGCTGTCAGCGGCCGCACGCCGGTTCATCGCTTCCTCACCAACCTCCTCGCCTGGGGGTACGACCAGCTCAACGCCGAGAAGGCCGTCGCCGCGGGTGTTTCCGCTTCCGAACTGGGCCTCCGCGAAGTCGCTCTGTACCTCGTCGAAAACGCCGTCAAGCTCACGCTCCGCGCCGAGCGTCCGCGCAAGACGTCGCTCGTCAAGCTGATGGAGGCCGCCGAGAAGTGCGAGGACTTCGTGACCGCGCTCGCCGCCGGTGACGCCGCCCGCAAGCTTGATCCCTCCGACGGCAAACTGGCCGCGCACGTCAAGAACCTCGCCGCCCAGTCGACGATGTCGAAGGGCAACTACGACAAGACCGGCGAGCAGGGCGGCTTCCGCAGCAACATCCGCAACATGGATCAGCAGCGGCAGCTCGAAGAGCAGGACCGCATCTCCAAGAGCGGCAGCGTCCTGGACCGCCAGGTCGACGACACTCGCGCCGCGCACAAGGCCAACCCCGCCGACCGGCCGACGCTCATCAAGTATGTAAGCGCTCTGAGGGAGCGCGCCACACCCGCCGATGAAGAGGAGGCGCACACCCTGCTGATGAAGGCGTTCGCCGACTCGCAGGAGTTCCGCTTCCGTCAAGTCGCCGGTGATATCAGGATCAAGCAAGGCCGCCGCAAGATGCGCGCCCTCAAAGCCGCGATGGAGGCGGCGCCGAAAGACGAGGACGCCAAGCAGGCCTTCCTCGCGGCGGACAAAGTACAGCTGGCGCTCGAGATCGCCGAGTACGAGGCGCTCGTCAAGGCCTACCCGACCGACCTCAAGCACAAGTTCGAGCTCGGCCTCCGCTACCTCCTCGCGGGCCGCCACACCGACGCCATCGGCCAGCTGCAGCAGGCCAAGAACGACGGAAAGCTCAAGCACCAAGCCACCCTCCAGCTCGGTCTCGCGTTCATTGCGATCGACTGGCTCGACGAAGCGGTCGAGACCCTCCGCTCCGGCGTCGCCGAGTACCCGGACCCGAACGACGACACAGGAATGGAGCTTCGGTACGAGTTGACTGAGGCGCTGTTCAAGAAAGCCCAGTCGGCTCGAGATCTTCCGAGCGCTGAAGAGGCCGACAAACTCGCCAGCGCGATCGCGATGCAGAGCATCACGTACAAGGACATCCGCAACAAGCGCACGCAGATCAAGGCGCTCATCACCGAGCTCAAGCAGCAAGGAAACTCCTGACGGAGTAACGCGAGGGGCACGAAATGGGCGGGTTTGCTGCGGGGGCGGGGGTCAACGCAACGATCGTCGTTCCGGCGCGGCTCGCTTCCACGCGCCTGCCGGAGAAGGTGCTGCTCGCGCAGACCGGCCGCCCGATGGTCCAGCACGTCGCCGACGCGGCGACGCTCGCGTCGTGCGCCGCGCGGTCGTCATCGCCACCGACAGCCAGCGCGTCGCCGATGCGCTCCGCCCCTACGGCACGCGCGTCGTCCTGACCAACCCGGACCACCCCAACGGCACCAGCCGCCTCGCCGAAGCCGCTTCGATCCTCGGCTTGGACGACAACGACGTGGTCGTCAATGCGCAGGGCGATGAGCCCGAGATGCCGCCGGAGGTCATCGACGCCGCCGCGACCACTCTCGTCAACACTCCCACCGCGGTGGTCGGCACAGCCTGCTGCGCATTCGGGCCCGGCGAAGACCCCGCGAACCCCAACATCGTCAAAGTCGTCCGCGGCATCGACGGCCGAGCCCTCTACTTCTCACGCTCGCGCATCCCGTTCGATCGGGACGCTCGCGGAGGTGAGGACGCACGCCCGCTCCGCCACGTCGGCGTCTATGCGTACCGGGTCGGCTTCCTGAAGACCTACGTCACCCTCCCCAGCACGCCGCTGGAGCGAGCCGAAAGCCTTGAGCAGTTGCGCGTCCTCGAGCACGGACACACCATCGCCGTCGCACGCTGCGACGCCGCCAGTGGCCTGACCGGCATCGACACGCGCGAGCAATACGACGAATTCGTGCGCCGCTGGAACAGCGGCTCAGTAGACCGGAGACCTGGACAATGAGCGTGACCTATCCCCTCGGCTTCAAGGCCGCCGCCACCACCGCGGGCCTGAAGCCCTCCGGCAAGCCCGACCTCTTCCTGCTCGTGCGCGACCCCTCCGCGGCTTCGTCGTTCGCCGCGGTCTTCACGACCAACCAGATCGTCGGCGCTCCTGTCGCGATCGGGCGCGACCAGCGGTTCCGCCACCTCCGCGGCCAGCTCCGCACGCCGCGCGCGGTGTTGGTCAACGCCGGCAACAGCAACGCGGCAACGGGTGAGAAAGGCATCGCCGATGCCAAGGCCTGCATGGCCGCGGTCGCAACGCAGCTCAAATGCCAGCCCGACGAGGTGGTGATGTCCTCCACCGGCGTCATCGGCCGTCCGCTTCCGGTCGACAAGATCGTCGCCCAGGTCGCGGGGCTCGCAGCTGCCGTCTCCCGCAGCGATGACGCCGATGCCGCGGCCGCCGCGGCCATCATGACCACCGACTTGGTACCTAAGACCGCACTGCGCGAGATCACCATCGGCGGCACCCCCGTCCGCATCGGCGCGATCGCCAAGGGGAGCGGCATGATCGCTCCGCGCCTCGATTCGCCCGCCCACGCCCCCACTCCCAGCGCGACGATGCTCGCGTTCATCACCACCGACGTGTCGATCGCCTCGCGCGATCTGCAGATGCTCCTTGAAGACGCCTGCGGCGGCAGCTTCAATCGCATCAGCGTCGACAACCACCCGTCCTGCTCCGACACCGTCATCTGCCTCGCGGGCGGCAAGAGCGGCGTGCGTCTGGATCGCGGCACCAAGGACTTCACCGCCTTCGCCGAAGCGTTTACCGACCTCTGCCGCGAGCTGAGCGAGAAGGTCGTCACCGACGGCGAAGGCGCGACGCGCATCTTCAAGATCGCCGTGAAGGGAGCAGCCTCGGCCGCGGACGCGGAGAAGATGGCCCGCGAGGTCGTCAACTCGCCGCTGGTCAAATGCGCGATTCACGGACGCGACCCCAACTGGGGTCGCATCGTCACCGCCGCGGGCAACGCGGGCGTGCGTTTCGATCCCTTGCGCTCCGGCCTCACCATCGGCCCCGTCGAGGTCTACCGCGCCGGCGTGCCGGTGATCGAGGCTCTCAGCGACCCGCGTTTGAAGGAGGCCATGACCGCCAAACGCGTCGAGTGCGTGCTCACCGTCGGCTCCGGGCCCGGAGAGTCGTGGATGCTCGGCTGCGATCTCACCAAGGACTACGTGACGATCAACGCCGAATACACGACCTGAGGTTCACAGGGCGGCTCGCACGAGAAAGCCCATCAGCAGCACCATCGGCACCGCGGCGATCACAAGCAGCGCGATCCCGATCCGCACCTGCCACGAGTTGCGCAGGACCTCTTTGTACGTCATCGCCGCCGCGGGTGCACCGCACTCGGGGCACGGCGTGCCCTTGCGCAACCCCGCGCGGTCGTACCTGCACGCGCTGCAAGTGCGGGCGTGTTGACTGAAGAGCCCCAGCGCCAGCAGGATGAGCCCCCCGGGCACGCAGAGGAAGAACAGCACGGCCAACATGATCACCCAGACGTCGAGCACCGGGGCCAGTTTACGCCGCGCTGTACGTATTTAGCCCGCGAAAACGACGGGCGGAAACCACGACGGCACGGCGTTCAACGCGTCTGAATCCACCAGAAAACCATCGAGACCGCGGCGAGCGCCAACAACACGCACCCCACCACGATCAGCACCGGCGAGCGGCCAACATCGGGCCCTTCGCGCGGCGGCAATTGACTGCCACATTCGGGGCACTTCGCATCGGGCTTGAGCCCCCGCAGGCTGTAACCGCACACGACGCACACATTCGACCGCAAACGTGCGAGCCCCATCAGCAGCATCATCACCCCGAGGATCCCCACCGAAACGATCGACATGAACAGGTCAGTGACGTATGGCACGCCTCAGTGTACTGCAATCACGACGTATCCCGCCTGTCACGCGGCCGCGTCTTGGCGTCCATCAACGGGCCATCAACAACACCATGCTGAGCGGGCAGCAGAGAGCGCCGATCACGGCCAGCGCCACTCCCGCGATGAGTTGCCAGAGAACGTACGACTGCGTCGCGGTCGAGACTTTGAGCGAGCCGCACTCAGGGCATACGACGTCGGACCGAAGCCCTGCGCGGCTGTACCCGCAGACGCACACCGGACCGGGCCCGCGCACCCGCAGCCCGAGCAGGGCCAGCACAACGCCGCAGCTCAAAAGCAGCGGACACGAAAACGCCACGACCACGAGGAACAACTCGCCATCCACGCGGCAACGATAGTGCCCCGTAGGATCGACGCATGCCAGACCGTGTCCGCATCACCGACGTTTCGCCGCGCGACGGCCTGCAGAACGAGCAGGGCGTGATCTCCACGGCCGACAAGGTCCGCCTTGTCGAATTGCTCTGTGCAACCGGCGTTGACGAGGTCGAAGTCACCAGCTTCGTCTCGGCCAAGTGGGTGCCGCAGCTCGGCGATGCTAAGGAGGTCTTCGAACAACTGTTGCGTACCCCCCTCCCCGGAGGGGAGGGGCAGGGGGTGGGGTTCGATAGGCTCCGAAACACGCAGGTCTCTTCTCATTTACCAGGACGCTTCAAGTCTCCTCGAAACGAAGCTCGAGAAGGCGAGGTCTATCGAAAGGCGGCCATCGAATACACCGTTCCGCCGCGAGACCGACAGGCCTACGCCCGAGCAAGCACGCTCCGCCGAACCGAAACGGGTCCGGAAGCAGCGGTATGGTCGGCTCTGCGCGGCAAACAGATCGGCGGCTTCAAATTTCGCCGCCAACACCCGTTCGGCCCTTACATCCTCGATTTCTTCTGCGCGGAATTTGGCCTAGCCGTCGAGCTCGACGGTCGTACGCACGCTGGAGCGGAGGCACGCGGACAAGACGAACGACGGACCGCATATCTTGAGAGCCACGGCCTGACCGTCGTTCGCTTCACAAACGACTTTGCACTGCAGAATGTCGAAGGTGTTGCACGCACGCTTCAGACAACCTGCGAACGTCTTTATCGTCATGGCAATGCCATGACAAACGCCGACAAACACGAACCCCACCCCCAGCCCCTCCCCTCCGGGGAGGGGAGCCGATCCGCCCCACTGTTCTCTGCGCTCGTTCCAAATGACCGTGGCATGGAAGGCGCACTTGAAGTACTCACTGCAACACACCTGCTCGGCAAGGTCTCCGTCTTCACCGCCGCGTCCGAGACGTTCAGCAAGAAAAACACCAACGCCGCCATCGCCGAGACCCTCGAACGCTTCAAACCGGTGATCTCGCGTGCGCACGAACACAAACTCCCAGTCCGCGGCTACATCTCCTGCGTCATCGCGTGCCCCTTTGAAGGTTCGATAGCACCTGCCAAGGTCGCCGACGTCGCGGCGCAGCTCGCGCGGCTCGGCGTCGATGAGATCGATCTGGGGGACACGATCGGCGCCGGCACACCGGAAACGGTCGTCGCGATGCTCACCGCCGTCAGCCGCACCCTCGGCAACGAGTTCGGCAAGTACCGCAACATCACGCTCCACCTGCATGACACGTTCGGCCGCGCTGCGGACTGCGTGAAAGCCGCGCTCGACCTGGGCGTTCGTTCGTTCGACGGCTCAGTCGCCGGGCTGGGCGGTTGCCCATACGCCAGCACGCCCGGCAAGCGAGCCCCCGGCAACATCTCAACCGAGACCCTCGTTGAGACGATCGAGCGCACGGCTTTACCACAGGCGTGGACAAGGCGCGGCTCGCGGAAGCGGCTGACTTTGCCAGGGCCATCGTCGCCAAGTCCCGAACCGGAGCTGCACAATGAGCGCCCCGCAGGTAACTACGCGCGATGACGGAGCTGTCCGCATCCTGATGCTGAGCCGACCGGATCGCAAAAACGCGATGACGCCGCAGATGCTCACCGAGGCGCTCGCCGAAGTGCAACGCTGCAAGACCGACGGCAAGGCGCTGGTAGTCGCCGGTGAAGGTGACACCTTCTGTGCCGGGTTCGACATGAAGATGGTGCACGAGCAGCCGCGCGTCCTCGCCGACCTGCTCACCGGGCTCAGCACGCTCATCCGCGCTCTTCGCCGACTCGAGGCGCCCGTCGTCGTCGCCGCGCACGGCGCGGCCGTTGCCGGCGGGTGCGCACTGCTCGGCGGAGCGGATGTCGCGGTGACCAACGTCGACGCCAAACTCGGTTACCCGGTCGTGAAGCTCGGTGTTTCTCCTGCGGTGAACGGACCTTCGCTCAGCTCGGCGGTCGGCTTCGGCCCGGCCCGACGCATGATGCTCGACCCGAGCCTCATCTCCGGGCGCGAGGCGTATCGCATCGGCCTCGCTCACCACTGCTGCGACACGGCCGCGGAGGTGCTCCCAAAGTCGCTTCAGATCGCCCACCATCTTGCCGCGTGGGACCGCGCCAACTGGGCGACCACTAAGCGCGACCTCAACGACTTCGACGGCTCATCCAACGACGACGCCTTCGACAAAGCGCTCGCCGCCTCCATGTCCCTCGTCGGATCCCCCGACCAACTCGCCCGCGTCGCCGCGCTGTGGGCCTGACGAGCGAAGCGCCAGGTCGCGTGTCTCGAGTCAGAGCCCGACGCGTCAGCGAGGGAAGCGGCAGGAGGCTTTGCGACTGCCGCGTTCTCCGGAGTCAAGCAGCCGACTCGCCAAGCCTCGTCGGCCTCCCTCGCTAACGCTTCGGGCTCTGACTCAAGACCACCGGCCCCGAAGGCCCGCCCCGCGACCCGTCACGCTATATTCCGCCCCATGCTCGCCACACTCACCATCCAGGCCCGCGTCGCCACCCTCACCATCAACCGGCCCGAGGCCCGCAACGCCATGTCCATGGACCTGCTCTCTGACCTTCACAAGAGGGTCGACGAGTTGGCCGCAATGTACAAAACCGGCGCAAACGGCGACATCCAAGGTGAGCCCCCCATCGTCTGCGTCATCCGCGGCGAGGGAAAAGCCTTCTGCGCGGGCATGGACCTCAAGCAGGTCCTCGGCGTCGAGGGCGCGGCACAGAAGCTGCTCCTGAGCCTCGGCGAGCTCTGCCACAAGGTCCGCATGCTCCCGTGCGTGGTCGTCGGACATGTGAACGGCCCGGCGATCGGCGGCGGCTGCGGCCTCGTCACCGTCTGCGACCTGGCGATCACCTACGCCGACAACAAAATGGGCTTCCCCGAAGTCGACCTGGGCATCTGCCCGGCCGTCATCAGCGCCTGGCTCGTCCGCAAGATCGGCGCCGGGCCCGCCCGCAAGGTGCTGCTCACCGGCGGCCTCCTCTCGGGCAAAGAGTGCGCCGACTTGGGCATCGTCACCGGCGTTGTTCCAACGCTCGACGAGCTCCCCGCGGCGGTCGACGCGGTGGTCAACCGTCTTTCCGGCGGCTCGCTTAATGCCCTCGCCGCGACGAAGAAGCTCATGAACGAGCTGGACGGGTCGGACAACATCGAGCAGGCCCGCCGCGCGGCAGAACTTTCGGCCCGCGTCATCAGCTCGCCCGACTCGCAGGCCTTGCTTCGTACCAAGCTGAAGTAATGACCAGATCCAGGTGCAGTTCCTGGGTGCCACAGACTCCGCTGCTTTGAGCGGAGTCTGTGCTCTGCGGCCCCCCAACCACAGACTCGCCCAGAGCGGCGAGTCTGTGGCACCCGACACCGGTCCACTGGCGGCTACACCCTTCACCCCTTTCCGCTAAACTCCCCCCGCATGCGTTGGCTCAAGCAACTCGCGGTGGTTCAGGAGTTCGGCCTCATCGCGGTCATCGCGGTGCTGATGGCCGGGCTGTGGCTCTTCACGCCGAGCATCCCGCGCTCTGAGTTCCGCGCCCTCATCGCGGCCGACAAGGTCGCCACCACCGCCGACGGCTTCGACGTCGCCTTCGCCTCTGGAAAGACCGAGCACTTCTCGTCCGCCAAGGGATGGACCCTTGGCCAGCGCGGCAACACGCATCGCCTGGAACGCAAAGAACGAATCCCGCTCCCCGCCGCGGCCAAGGTCGAAGAGGTCGCCGAGATGCGAGCCCGCGTCGGCGGCCCGTTCTCGTACGAGAACCAGCTCGGCTACCGCGTTACGGGCTCCGGCTCAGCCGACGGCGACTATCCCACGGGCGAAGGCCACCACTGGACGCTCAACTCCACCGACGACGGCCGGCGGACCCTCGAGCGCGACCCGCACGTCAACAAGTTCCTTAACGCCGACAACCTCTTCATCGTCGCCACCAGCGCGTCGTTCTACGGCATCATGGCCGTCGGCCTGACGGCGATCATCGTGCTCGGCGGCATCGACTTGAGCGTCGGTGCAATCTACGCGCTGGCGTCGGTCGTCGGCGCGAGCCTGCTCCATCGCATGCAGGAGGGTGCCGGAAGCGAAGGCTCCGTCAACCTCTTCGTCGCCCTCGCCGCGGGCGTCGGCGTCTGCTGCCTGATCGGAGCAACGTGCGGCTTCATCAACGGTGCCGCCAGCGTCGGTCTCGGGGTCCATCCGTTCATCATCACCCTCGGCGGCATGGGCGTCTATCGCGGCACGGCCTTCGTCATCACCAAGGGCCTTTCCATTGGTGACCTACCGCCCGCGTACGGCAACCTCATCCGAACCAAGGTCGGCGGCATCGAGCCGGTGCCGCTCTTGGTGATGATCGCCACCGGCCTCGCCGGCGCGTTCGTCTTCACACGCACCGTCTTTGGTCGCCGCATCTTCGCCATCGGCGGCAACGAGACCGCCGCGCGGTACGCCGGCATCCCCGTGCGTGCCTCCAAGATCTGGGTCTTCGTCCTCGCCGGTCTGCTCGCCGGCCTCTCCGCGGCCATCGCCATCGGCAAATACGGCTCGGCCAGCAGCGCCGACGGCACCGGCTACGAACTCGACGTCATCGCCGCAGCGGTCGTCGGCGGCGCTTCCCTTACCGGCGGCCGCGGCACGGCAATCGGCGCGATTCTCGGCGCGATCGTCATCCAGCTCATCAACAACGGCTTCGAGGTTCTGCAGATCGACGCGAACTACAAGCAGATCGTCATCGGCCTCGCGATCGTGATCGCCGTGGTCGTCGACCAGATGAAGACCCGTTTCGCAGGCCTCGGCCCGCGTCGTTAGGGTTCCATCCCCCCTTCTCCCTGCTCGGAGGGAGAAGGTGCCCGCCGCTTTGGGCGGGCGGATGAGGGTGCCTTGTCCTTCCCGGTTCCTGTATGCTCCAGACCCGATCTGCGTCTGTCAACGCAGCCTCGGCGAAAGCGGTTCCACGGGCGGTTTTCTCTGCCCTCTTCCGTTTCAGGAGTAGTTCGATGAACCTCGGTCTCAAGCGTGCGGCAAGCATCCTCTCGGTCGCGGCACTCGTCGCCCTCGCGGCGGTCGGCGTCGCCGAAGCCCAGCCAAAGGGCGGAGGTAAGAAGAGCTACACCATCGGTCTGGTCGCAAAGAGCCAGGACAACCCCGTCTTCGTCGCGGCCCGCACGGGCGCTGAAGACGCCGCGAAGGAGATCGGCAAGAAGTACGGCGTCGAGATCAAGATCGACTGGCAGACCCCCACCGCCGAAGACGCGCAGAAGCAGGCCGACCTGATCAACGGCCTCGCGGCGCGCGGAGCCGACGGCATCTCGGTGAGCGCCTCGGACGCGACCAAGCTCAAGGGCGCGATCGACAGCGCCGTCGACAAGGGCATCGAGGTGATGACCTTCGACAGCGACGTCCCGACCTCCAAGCGTTTCGCGTACTTCGGCACCGATGACTTCTTCGCGGGCAAGAGCCTCGCCGAAGAGATCGTCAAGGCGATGGGCGACAAGGGGACCATCGCGATCCTCGCCGGCAACCAGAACGCGCCGAACCTTCAGTCGCGCGTCCGCGGCGTCCGCGAGACGCTCGCAAAGACCCACCCGGGCATCAAGATCAAGGACGTCTACTACCACAAGGAGACGCCGCAGGACGCCGTGAAGAAGATCGAAGAGGTGCAGGCGGCAAACCCCGACATCACCGGCTGGGTCTTCGTCGGCGGCTGGCCCCTCTACACGCAGAACGCCCTCGACAGCCTCCGCGGCAAGGCGAAGGTCGTCTCGCTCGACACGCTTCCGCCGACGCTGCCCTACGTCAAGAACGGCGACGTCTCCGTGCTGCTGGGCCAGCGCTATTACGGCTGGGGCGCCGAGTCGGTCCGCCTGATCATGGAGAAGATCATGGAGGGCAAGGCCCCCAGCGACCCCAAGGTCAACGCCCCGCTCGATCGCGTGACCAAGGAGAACGCCGACGAGTACGGCAAAAACTGGGACAAGTGGCTCGGCAAGAAGAAATAAGAGCGATAAGAGCCTCGAGCGCAAGCTCGAGGGTTCGGGCCAGAATCACAAGAAAACCCAACGACAAACGGGAGACCCACGTCTCCCGTTTTTTATTCGATTGATGTGCAATCGCCGCACACCCCTCGTGCTCCCGAACCTTTTGCGTTAGGCCGCCATGTCAGAGCCCGAAGCGTTAGCGAGGGAGGCCGATGAGGCTTTGCGAATCGGCCGTTTGGCTCAAAACAAATGCGGCACTCGCCAAGCCTCGTGCCGCCTCCCTCGCTGACGCTTCGGGCTCTGACTCAAGCAGGCTCATTGAGAAACGTGGATGCCTCGAGATTTCTCGAGGTTCCCAGCACTTTGTGGAAAAGGTTCTCGCGCACGAGGCTCTTATGCCGGCTTCACTTCGGCCTCAAACAGCAGCTTCGACGCCTCGGCCTCGGCCGCGCCGCTGTGCAGCCCGAACGCGCGATGCACGCACCGCACGGCCCGCTCCCCTTCCTTCTCGTTCACCACGCACGAGATGCGGATCTCGCTGGTGGTGATGTTCTCGACGGTGATCCCCTCGCCCGCGAGGGCCTGGAACATCACCGCCGCGACGCCGCTGCTGGTCCGCATGCCCGCGCCCACGGCAGAGACCGTGCACAACCCGCTGTCGATCCGCAGCGCCTGCGCGCCCAACGTGGGTGCAACCTGCTGCAGCGCCGCGTTCACCTCGGGCAGGTCGCTCTTGTCGAGCGTGAACGTCAGCCCGATCGTCCCCGGGCCGTCGTCCTCCTGGATGATGTCGTCGACGGGGATGTGCACCTGCGCCAGCGGCGTGAAGACCGCCGACTGGATGCCCGGCGTGTTTTTCAGACCGCGGATTGACACGCGACCGACGCCACGCTTGAGCACCACGCTGGACACGACCCTGCTTTCCATCGACGAATCCTCCGCCACTACGACGGTGCCGCGCTGATCGGCGCCGGCCCGCTGGCTGTGCAGCACCCGCACAGGAACACCAAACTTCTTCGCAAGCTCGACGGCCCGCGGGTGGATCACCTGCGAACCGAGCGACGCCGCCTCCAACATCTCATCATAGAAGACCTTGTCGCGCAAGCGAGCGTCGGGCACGATCCGCGGATCGGCCGTGAACACGCCGTCGACGTCCTTGTAGATCTCGCACTCGCCCCCGAACCGCGCCGCAAGCGCCACCGCCGTCGTGTCGCTCCCGCCGCGCCCAAGCGTGGTCACGTCCCCGCCGTCGGTGATCCCCTGGAACCCCGCGACCACCGGCACCGTCCCCGCCGCCAGCATCGCCTCGATCTTCGTTCCTTCGATGCTCTTGATGCTCGCACGCCCGTGCACGCCGTCGGTGCGGATCCCCGCCTGCGCACGGTCACGCTCGCCGACGGAACGCCCATCGACCGCAGCGTCATCGCCATCATGGAGATCGCCACCTGCTCGCCCGTCGCCAGCATCTGGTCAAGCTCGCGCTTGTCGGCCGCGTTCGGCCCAAGCGTCGCGGCGAGCGCGAGCAGGTCGTCGGTCCCGTCGCCCATCGCGCTGACGACCACCATCACCGGCTGGCCGCGCTCACGAGCTTCCTTCGCGTGACGCGCGCTCGCTCGCAGTTTCTCCGCATCCGCCACCGACGTGCCGCCGAATTTCTGCACCACCACCGCGGCCGGACGACCAGCCGAAGACTCAGGCGACAGAGGGGGCAACGTTGAAGGGGTGTTCAGGGTTTGCACAGCGATCGCTCCTCCATGAGCGCCTGAAAAGACTGGAAAAGAAGGGCGCAGCGCCAACGCGTGCTCGCGCAGCGATGGGCCGCGACAATAGGCTACACAGGCTCGTGAACCGCGGGTTTGTCTTCGAGGACCGACGCCGGAAGCCCGGCGACAGGCGCGACGATCCCCGCTCCGCGCATCGCCGCCGACCAGCGCACGCACGCGCCGCACTGGCCGCAGACCTCAGAGGCCGCCGATGCGTTCGCACGCTGACGCTCGCACCACCAGCTCAGCCCGACCGGCGCATCCAGGTCGGCCGCAAGCTCCATCAATTGAGTGTCACTCAATTCCGCCAGCGGCGTGTGCACCACGATGTTCAGCCCGCTCGCGCGGCGAGTGTCCACGCTCAGCAGGCGCGCCGCGAGCAACGCCCGATCGAACGCGTCGGCGATCCATCCGATCCGTTGTTCATCATTCCCCGGCCCAAACTGCACCGGCCACACCACCCGCCCGATCCCGCGCTTGGCCGCCTCTTCCCCCGCCGCCATCAGCAACGCCGATGCGCTCAACCCCTCGGTCGCGGCGGCAAGCCCGCCTGTCACCACGCCATCGAGTCCCGCGGCCTGCGCGATTCGGTCGTTCGCCCCACCTGCCGCGGGTGTCAACCCAACCGGTGACCACATCAGCGGCTTGAGAAGTTCACCGTCACCACCCCCCGGGCGACAGACCGCCTCGCGCCACACCGCCACCAGCGTCGCGGGTGATCCGTCGCAGATGATCAGACAAGACGCGTCAGCACCGGCAGAACGTGCATCGCCCATGCCCCAAGCATCGGCCAAACACGCCGATTCCGCGCAGTTTTGATCCCGCCCCCCTCCCCTCCTACCGCTATCCCCCTCACCCCAACCAACCATCTGAAATGCCGAAGGGCGGACTCGAACCGCCGACCTGAGCGTTATGAATGCTCCGCTCTAACCAGCTGAGCTACTTCGGCTTGTAGGGGCGGAGTGTATTGGGCCACCCCCCGCCCTTCAAGGACGGCCCCCACTTGGGGCACCCACCCCAGCCACCTCCCGCCAGAAACACCCCCCACGCGCATCCATCGATCATGGCCGAACCGTTCCCGGTCGGCAACCCGTACCACCGGTGTGGGCGGGCCGGGCCCGATATCCTTGGTCTCTCGCCTCAGGCCGTCGGCGGACCGCACGCCCGCCCAGGAGCATCCGATACCCATCTGATCCGTAACCACGGTGCAGGAGCCCTTCGCGGCTTGGCCTCCGCTGACTCACGCACGCCTCATTCCCGTGCACTCAACCAGGAACACCATGACCATCACCCGTCGCATCGCCCTCTCGCTCGTCCTCGTCGCCGGCTCGATCTCCACCTACTCGCAAGCCCTGGCCCAGCAGCCCACCACCGCGGCTGCTCCGGCCAAGTCCGCCCACGCGATCGCCTCTGAGGTCTGGGCCGACGCCAAGGCGGGTGACCTCGACGCCCTTCTCTCGATCATCGACCAGATCCCCGCCGACCGGCCCGAACTCGCCGACGTCCTCACCGAGTTCAAGACGCTCAAGGCCAACATCGCCAAGCGCGAGACCGCCCGCGAAGCGCAGATCGCCAAGGTCACCACCAAGCTCGACGAGCAGCTCGGCAAGGAGAAGACGCCGCTCAACCTGAGCCGCGCGCTCAAGGAAGCCATCGAGCTCCACATGCTCACGCGCGAGACCGACAAGGCCGCGCTGCTCAAGTCCGAGCGCTTCACCCGCCTGATCACCGCCTCCGACAACGCGGCACGCGAGTGCGAGGCCAAGGGCGACTGGATCTTCGCCTCCGAGCTCTTCGCCCGCCTCAACATGCTTCTTGAAGACGAGCGCACCTACCGCAAGGACGCTGATCGCCTCGTCGACCGCCTGGGCATGATCCGCCTCTACACGCCCCAGACCTTCTGGGAGATGCGCGACACCCGTCAGAAGATGGAGGAGAAGGGCAAGCCCCTCCCCGCCTTCAACCCCCAGGGCGAGGACTACGCCACCAAGCTCAAGGGCATCACGCAGATCGCCCTGATCAAGGCCCTGCAGGCCGCGGGCGACGGGCACGTCGAGCGCGTCGGCATGCGCAAGATCCTCATCGGCGGCCTCGAGCACGTCCGCACCATGGTCACCACCAAGGACCTGGGCAAGGCGTTCCCCGGCATCGAGGACAAGGCCGCGACCGACCGCATGCTCGGCTTCCTCGACGAGCAGATCGCCTCGCTCAAGAACCAGAAGGACAACCCCTCGACGCACGACGCCGCCGTGCTCGTCGCCGACGTACTCGCTAGCAACCGCGCCGCGACCAAGGTGAGCGACGAGGCGATCATCCACGAGTTCGGCAACGGCGCCTTCGGCGAGCTCGACGAGTTCAGCCAGATCGTCTGGCCCGACGAGCTCCAGCGCTTCAAGCGCATGACCGAGGGTTCGTTCACCGGCGTCGGCATCCAGATCCAGCTCGACGAAGAGTCGCAGATGATCAAGGTCGTTCAGCCGCTGGAGGGTACGCCCGCGCAGAAGGCCGGCGTCCGCGCCGGCGACATGCTCAAGAAGATCAACGACAACTCCGCCGTCGGCCTCTCCCTCGACCAGGCCATCGAGCAGATCACCGGCAAGCGCGGCACCCACGTCAAGCTCACCGTCGACCGCAAGGGGACCGACGTCGAGTTCGACCTCGCCCGCGACAGCATCCCCATCCGCACCGCCAAGGGCTGGAAGCGCACCGGCGAGAGCGACACCGACTGGGACTACATGGTCGACCGCAGCGCCGGCATCGGTTACGTCCGCCTCAGCGGATTCAACGACAACACCACCGACGAGCTCCACTCCGCTATCCGCTCGATGCAGACGACGACCAACGGCCTCAACGGCATCGTGCTCGACCTCCGATTCAACCCCGGCGGCCTCCTCAACCAGGCCGTGAGCGTCGCGAACACCTTCATCAACGACGGCGTCGTCGTCTACACCGAGGGCGCCGGCGGCGCTCCGGGTGAGAAGCACTACGCCAACAAGGACGACCAGCTCATCAAGGGCGTCCCGGTCATCGTGCTGGTCAACGACGGCTCCGCCTCCGCCAGCGAGATCGTCTCGGGCGCAATCCAGTGCTACGCCAAGCGCGGCGAGCTCAACGCACTGATCCTCGGCCACCGCTCCTTCGGCAAGGGCTCGGTGCAGAACGTCATCGGCCTCTCAAGCACCACGATGATGAAGCTCACCCGCCAGTACTACCACCTGCCCGACGGGCGCGTCCTGCACAAGAAGGCCGGCGCCAAGGACTGGGGCGTCTCGCCCGACCTCGCCGTCGAGATGCTCCCCAAGCAGATCACCGACGCGCTCACCCTCCGCATCGACGCCGACACGCCCCCCGAGGGACGCGTCACCCGCAAGGTTGAAGAGGGTGAAGAGCGCCTCGGCGAGCCCGAACCCGACCGGCTGCTGACTGAGGGCTTCGACCTCCAGCTCGAAGCGGCCGTCGCCATCCTCAAGGCGCAGGCCGTCGCCCGCCAGTCGCAGACCACCGCCCAGGGCGACAAGACGCCCGCCAAGGGCGGCTGAGCCGACGGCATCATTCTGCAGTCACCAAGGCCGCGCGGCTCCCGCGCGGCCTTGTTCATTGCAATCGCTGACACCCGCAGGTAAAGGCGAAAACCCCACCGGCCATCCAAGGCCGAATCGCCTATCATCCCGTTCGATTTGCTCGGTGTCCGTTCGCAGGATCAATCACTTTGAGTACCAGCGCCATTTCGTCGACGGGCCATATGCAGAACGCCAACTCACAGCCCTCCACCCCCACCCCTGCCGCCGCTGCGCATGCCAACGGCCAGGACCTGTACTCGATCACCTCCAGCAAGGTCCACCTGGGCCCCAAGGGCTTCACCGGCGTCGGCCGGCGCGAGCCCGGCACCCAGCGCCCCTCGGCGGCGGTCTCCAACCAGACACTCATCCAGTGGCTGACCGACATGGTCGCCATCCGTGAGTTTGAGAACCGCTGCGCCCAGGCGTACCAGCAGGCCAAGATCGGCGGCTTCTGCCATCTCTACATCGGGCAGGAAGCCCTCGCCGTCGGCACCATCAACTGCCTTGAGAAGGACGACCCGATCGTCACCGCCTACCGCGACCACGGTCACGCGCTCGCCCGCGGCATGAGCATGCGCGCCTGCATGGCCGAGATGTTCGGCAAGATCACCGGCTGCGCCAAAGGCAAGGGCGGCAGCATGCACATGTTCGACAAGCCCAACTGGAACTACGGCGGCCACGGCATCGTCGGCGCAGACCCCGCTGGGCACCGGCCTCGCCTTCGGCGCCAAGTACGCCCACGACGTCATGAAGCGCGACATCGACGGCGGCGCGCCGAAGAAGAAAGTCTCGCTCTCCTACCTCGGCGACGGCGCGCTCAACCAGGGCGCACTGCACGAGGCGATGAACCTCGCCGGCCTGATGAACATCCCCGTGATCTTCATCGTCGAGAACAACCGCTACTCCATGGGCACCGCCATCGAGCGCGGCACCACCATGGCACACGACCTCACCGCCAAGGCCCGCGCCTACGGCATCGAGGGCGTGCAGATCGACGGCCTGGACATCCTCAACATTTACGACCTCTTCAAGCCGCTCGTCGACCGCTGCCGCGAGAACAGCCGCCCGGCGTTCGTCGACCTGCTCACGTACCGGTACCAGGGCCACTCGATGAGCGACCCGCAGAAGTACCGCAAGAAGGAAGAGGTCGACACCATCAAGTCCTCCGACAGCATCGAGCTGCTGGCCAGCCACCTGATGGGCGAGCGCAAGTGCCTCAGCGAGGCCGACTTCGACGCGATCGTCGCCAAGGCCAAGGCCGACGCGGTCGATGCCGTCGAGTTCGCCGAGGCCTCGCCGATCCCCGATGTCGAGACCGAGCTCTATAGCGACGTCTACGTCAACCCGCAGCCGGGCCTGAGCCCGCACCGCGAGTACAACCACGGCGTCAAGAACCCGCTGCTGTGAGCAAAGCATGACCGACCCCAGCCCTCAAAGCAGCCAACGCATCACCTCGTCGCCGGACATCTGCGGCGGGCGTCCGTGCATCCGAGGGTTCCGTATCCGTGTCACCGACGTGCTTGAGATGCTCGCGTCCGGCATGACGACCGACCAGATCCTCAGCGAGTTTCCAGATCTTGAAGCCGCAGACATCGAGGCGTGCTTGCGGTACGCCGCGGCCAAGCTCAACCACCCGCGGCTGGTGGCGTGAGTGAGCCAATGAAAATCTGGCTCGATGCCCAACTCTCACCGATCGTCGCACGCTGGCTTTGCGACGAGTTCAAATTCGATGTCCAGAGCCTTCGTGCAAAGGGATTGGCCCAAGCATCAGACCACCGAATCTTCGCAGAAGCAAAGAAAGACGGGATCGACGTAATCATCAGCAAAGACGCTGACATCGTCCAGATAGTCGAATCTTCAACGCCGCCGCCGCGTCTCGTCTGGCTCACGTGCGGCAACCGCTCGTCTGCGCAGGTAATGACCATCTTGCGCAAGCACCTCCCACGCGCCCTCGACATGCTGTCCGCCGGCGCTACCGTCGTTGAAATTTCCGATACGTGACACGCACGAAAAAGCAACCCATGGCCTACTCACGCCCAGTCGATTTCACCAAGCCCCTCCCCGCCTTCAACGGCGACCGCCAGATCCAGTTCCGCGAGGCCCTTCGCGAGGCCATGAGCGAGGAGATGCGCAGCGACGACCGCATCTTCCTCATGGGCGAGGAGGTCGCGTACTACCAGGGCGCGTACAAGATCAGCCAGGGCATGCTCGACGAGTTCGGCCCCCAGCGCATCATCGACTCCCCCATCAGCGAGAACGGCTTCGCCGGCCTCGCCGTCGGCGCGGGCATGTACGGCCTCCGCCCCATCATCGAGTTCATGTCCTGGTCCTTCAGCCTCGTCGCCGCCGACCAGCTCCTCAACAACGTCCCCAAGATGCTCTACATGTCCGGCGGCCAGTGGGGCTGCCCGGTCGTCTTCCGCGGTAACGACGGCGCCGGCGGCCAGCTCGGCTCCACGCATTCATGGTGCGTCGAAGCTCTCTACAGCAACGTCCCGGGCATGAAGATCGCCATCCCCAGCAACCCCTACGACGCCAAGGGTCTGCTCAAGACCGCCATCGTCGACGACGACCCCGTCTTCTTCCTCGAGTCCGAGCGCATGCTCAGCGACAAGGCCCACGTCCCGCAGGAGGAGTACTACATCCCCTTCGGCAAGGCCCACCTGCGCCGCGAGGGCAGTGACTGCACCGTCGTCTCCTTCGGCCGTCCGGTCAACTTCTGCCTCGAAGCCGCCCAGGAGCTCGAGAAGGAAGGCGTGAGCGTCGACGTCCTCGACATGCGCACGATCAAGCCGCTCGACACCGAGTCGATCATCCGCAGCCTCAAGAAGACCGGCCGCATCGTCGTCGTCGACCAGTGCTGGCCCTTCTCCAGCATCGCAAGCGAAGTGATCACGCAGGTCTGCGAGAAGGCCTTCGACTACCTCGACCACCAGCCGCTCCGCGTCAACAGCGACGACGTCCCCGCGCCGTACGCCAAGAACCTCGAGGCCGAGTTCCTCCCCCACAAGGGCAAAATCATGCGGGCGGTAAAGGCGAGCTTGAACCGTCTGTGAGCACGAAAATGGCCAAAGCGCCAAAGCGCGAAAGCGCCAAAGAAGGACGAGGTGGCAGGCTTCGCCACGAGTTCGTCCTGCGCCGAGGACTTCAGCGATCGGTCGCTCGCTGTGGCCGAACGCCTTCAGAGTGATCGCCGTTTCAACCGCTTTGTCGAACAGCTCGCAGCAAGCGGAACCTCAGTCGGAGCAAATATCGCTGAGGCTTCAGACGCCATGAGCGAAAAAGACTTCCGCAAGTGCCTCGCGATCGCAAAGAAAGAACTGAACGAAACCCGTTTCTATTTCCGCCTATGTGTGCGCCGCGAATGGATTGCACCCGATCAGCTTGACCCGTTGTTGACAGAACTGGAAGAGATCCGCGCAATCGTGGGCTCAATCCTCCATAAAACCAACCCGGACCGTCAGAAAGACGAATAGGCTGCCCTCCCTTTTGGCGCTTTGGCGCTTTGGCCATTTGGCGATTTGGACCCCCTATGCCCAGCAACATGACCATGCCGCGTCTTTCCGACACCATGCAGGTCGGCACCATCATCAAGTGGCACGTGAAACCCGGCCAGAAAGTCAAGAGCGGCGACGTCATCGCCGACATCGAGACCGACAAGGCCACGATGGAACTCCAGACGTTCGATGACGGCGTCATCGCATCGCTCCCTGTCAACGAAGGCCAGTCCTGCCCCGTCGGCACCACCATCCTGACCTGGGAAGGCGGCACCGCCGCTCCGGCCGCAGCCGGCGCATCAAACGCAGCCAAGCGCACCGAGACGAAGGCCGCAAACGCGTCCAGCAACGGCGCAAACGCGTCAACTGGCACCGCCGTGCTCGAGCAGGAGCGCATCTTCGCCAGCCCCCTCGCCCGCAAGATCGCCGGCGACTCCGGCGTCAACCTCAGCCAGATCGAGGGCACTGGCCCCGCTGGCCGCATCGTCCGCAAGGACGTCGAAGCCTTCATCGCGGGAGCTGGCACGCAGGCATCCGCGGCCCCTGCCGCACCCATCAAGAGCGAGTCCGCTCCCATCTTCAAGCCCAAGCCGCTCACCCCGGCCGGTGCGACCAAGACCGCCGCCGCGGCCGCCACCAGCGTCCCGCCCATCGCGGCCCTCATGATGCCCACGCTCGGCGCCCTCGAAGCCCGCAACGTACCGCTCAGCAACATGCGCCGCACCATCGCGACGCGCCTGGTCGAGTCCAAGACCACCGTCCCCCACTACCAGGTCACCGTCTCGGCCCGGATGGACGCGCTGATGGCACTCCGTGTGCAGCTCAACGAGCAGCTCGCAAGCCAGGGCGTCAAGCTCAGCGTCAACGACTTCATCGTCCGCGCCTGCGCGCTCTCCATGCACGCCCACCCGTTCGTCAACAGCCGCTGGAACCCCAGCCGCGGCAGCGAATCGATCGACCTGCTCGACCAGGTCAACATCGGCGTCGCCATCAGCCTCGGTGAGGAGAAGGGCGGCGGCCTCGTCGTCGCCACCATCCGCCAGGCCGACCAGAAGGGCCTCCGCATGATCAGCGCCGAGACCCGCGCCCTCGCCGACAAGGCCCGCACCAAGGGCCTCTCGATCGAGGACATGAGTGACTCGACCTTCACCATCAGCAACCTCGGCATGTACGGCGTCGACCACTTCACCGCCATCATCAACCCGCCCAACGCCGCGATCCTCGCCGTCGGCGGCGCGGTCGAGCAGCCGGTGATCGAGACCGACGCCGAGGGCAAGAAGACCGTCGGCATCGGGCATGTCATGAGCATGACGATGAGCAGCGACCACCGCATCATCGACGGCGCGATGGCCGCGCAGTACCTCCAGACCGTCAAGCAGATGCTCGAGAAGCCCGCCACGCTGCTGGTCTGACCAGTACGAGGATGCCGCCTGTATAAGAGCCGAGGGCCGTAAGGCCCCGGCAGGCGACGGAACGGGCCCCAAATTCGCAGCGCCATTCCGAAGCACCAAGGCACCCCTTCAATGCTCCCTAAGGGATCACCCGCACCGCTATACCCTGCGCCGACGCTATTCCCCTCGTTCAAGGGGATGTTCTCAGCGCAATCCTGTGGTATCTTCTCCCAGCGGGCGTTCGTCCGCATTACGCGGGCATTCGTCCGCAGCAAGTGGGCACTCGTCCACGCAAAGGGAGATTCCATCATGCGTCCAACGGCCTTCCTTCTCATCGCCGGCACCCTCACAGCCGCAGCGAACGCCGACGTCGTCATCCAGCCGACCGCCGTCACCGCCGTGTCGACATGGCGCTCGTGCGTGCCGCAGATCAACGTCATCAACGGCAACGGCCTGAGCAACGCCGCGCTGGTCACCAGCGGCTCGGCGATCCCCGCCGCCTGGCCCAGCCACGGCACCGACGGCTGCAACAACATGTGGCACACAAGCTGCATCGGCCAGAGCGGCTCGACCTGCGAGGGCGGCGCAACCGCCGACCTCACTCCCTACATCATCTTCGACCTCGGCGCCGCGTGGGACGTCACCGGCCTCCGCCTCTGGAATCACAACCAGGTCGCCCCCGGCGGCGCCAGCGAGACCAACCGCGGCATTCGCAACATGGAGATCTCAGTCTCCACCGACAACGTCACCTATAGCTCGCCCGTCCCATACACCAACGTCAGCCAGGGCCCGGGCTCCACGGCCTACTCGGGCGACACCTACGGCCTCGTCGCCGCCAACGTGCGCTACGTGAAGATCCAGGTCACGCAGAACTGGGGCGCCACCGGCGTCACCGGCATCAGCGAGATCCGCTTCACCGGCAACAGCCGCCTCGCCCTCGCCAACGCCGCCGTCGCGCCCGCCACCGTCGAGATGTGCGGCTCGCAGAATGTCGTCGTCTCCACCCGCGTCATCCCCGGCCCGGCGCCGATCATTAACGTCGTGCTCAGCGGCGGCCCCACCAGCGGCTTCCCGCAGCTCAACGACCAAGGCGCCGACGGTGACGCCGTCGCCGGCGACGGCATCTGGTCGGCCACGGTGAACTTCCCCGCCAACTACCCGCTGGGCGTCACCACCTTCAACATCGCCACCGAGGACACCGCCGGCCACTCGGCCACGACCACCGCCGACGTGACCGTCGCCCAGTGCGTCCCCACCTACACCGAGAACGGCGACGCTGGTGAGACGCTCGACTCCGCCGCCCTCGTGTCGGGCTCGGGCCCCCTCGGCCGCATCCGCGGCTCGCTCACCGCCAGCGACACCGATCTGTACAAGATCACCCTCTGCGACAACGGCAGCGGTTTCTCGGCGTCGACCTACCCCGGCACCACGATGGACACCCAGCTGTTCCTCTTTGACGCCAACGGCGTCGGCGTCGCGTTCGATGACGACGTGCCCGTCGGCCTCCCCGGTGACGGCGCGCTCCAGTCGACGATCTACGGCTCCTTCTTCGCGGGCGATTACTACCTCGCCGTCACGCTGTGGGACCGCGACCCGCAGGACGCGTCGGCTCAGGACCTCTGGCAAGACACCCCCTACAACGTCGTCCGCGGGGCCGACGGCCCCGGCGCCGCCAACCCGCTCGCCGCGTGGACCGGCACCTTCGGCGGTTCGGGCAACTACACCATCGACCTCGTCGGCGCCTGCTTTGTGAGCAGCGCCCCTCCTGCCCGGCCGACCTGGGCGCCGCCGGCGGCCAAGCCGGCCAGGACGGCGAACTCAACAACAACGACTTCATCGCCTTTATCACCTACTTCTTCAACCACGACTCGCACGCGGACCTGGGCGTCACCGGCGGCCTCCCCGGCAGCGACGGCGCGTACGACAACAACGACTTCATCGCCTTCATCAACTACTTCTTCGCCGGCTGCCACTGAGTCGGGCATGAGGCATCGAGCCTCAATCGCGAGATAGAAAACACAAAGGCCCGGGCATTGCCCGGGCCTTTTTCATTGTCCAGTTCTCTCGAAGCGGAACGAGTTCAGGCCTCGTCCTTCGCCTTGGTTCGCAGATCGGCCGCGTGCGCGCGGCTGTACTGCTGAATGTCCTTGAACTTCCCGCTCGCGTCGCGCTTGGCGTACAGCTTCTTCCCCTTGCTGCTGTACATCACGGTGCGGCGCGCCTTCTTCTTGGCTTTCTTCTTCGCGCCCTTCTTCTTGGCCTTCTTCTTCGCTTTCTTCGCCATGGTGGGCTCCTTGACCGCTCGCGGCGTCAAGAAGTGGCGCAGCGTCGGCAAGCCAACCTACCACGGAGATCACGATGACGCAAGACCCAGCCGCGAGATTCGCCGGCTCAATAGTTCGGCGTCGGAGCGCGGAACCTGCGCATATCGATCGAGCGGAAGTAGTCGACGGTCTTCTTCAGACCCTCGCGCAGCTCGATGGTCGGCTGCCACCCTAGCTTGCTCTTCGCAAGCGTGATGTCCGGCTGGCGCTGCTTCGGGTCGTCCGCCGGCAGCGGCTTGTGCACGATCTTCGACTTGCTGCCGGTCACCTCGATGACCGTTTCCGCCAGCTGCTTCATCGTGTACTCGGTCGGGTTGCCGATGTTCACCGGCCCGATGAACGCGCCGGGCGCATCCTCGCGCCCCTGGCCCGCTCCCTGGTTCATCATCAGCATCATGCCGCGAACAAGGTCGTCCACGTAGCAGAATGACCGCGACTGCATGCCGTCGCCGTACAGCGTGATCTCCGTCCCCTCAATCGCCTGGCGGATGAAGTTGCTCACCACTCGCCCGTCGAACGGGTGCATCCGCGGCCCGTACGTATTGAAGATCCGCACTACGCGAATCGCCACGCCGTTGCTGCGGTGATAGTCGAAGAAGAGCGTCTCGGCCGCGCGTTTCCCTTCGTCGTAGCACGCGCGGAGCCCGATGGGGTTCACGCTGCCGCGATAGCTCTCCGGCTGCGGGTGAACGTCGGGATCGCCGTACACCTCGCTGGTGCTCGCCTGCAGGATGCGTGCCCTGCACCGCTTGGCCATCCCCAGCATGTTGATCGCACCAAGAACGCTGGTCTTCATCGTCTTGATGGGGTTGTACTGGTAGTGCCCCGGCGCTGCGGGGCAGGCGAGGTTGTAGATTTCATCGACCTCGAGCCAGATCTCGCGCGTCACGTCGTGCCGGATGAACTCGAAGTTCGACCGGCCCAGGAGGTGGGCGATATTCTCTTTCTGGCTCGTGAACAGGTTGTCCAGGCAGACCACGTCGTGCCCCTGCTCGACCAACCGGTCGCACAGGTGCGAACCCAGGAACCCGGCGCCGCCGGTGACGAGGATCCGCTTCATGCCCGGCCCGCCCGCGCGAGAGGCGGGTCGGCTGTCGGAGGGTGCAGGAGGTGTCAGGGCCATTCAGTCCTTCGCGGGGATCTTGAGCGTCATCCCGGCCTTCAGACGCTCGGGCTTGTCCAGCACGTCGGTGTTGGCGTCCAGGATCGCCTTCCACCGCGTGGTCGTGCCATAGTACCGCTTGGAGATCGCCCCCAGCGTCTCGCCCGCCTGCACCGTGTGCGTCTGCTCGCCCGCATTGGAACCGCCCGCGCCACCCGCAGGCGGGGTCGATGCCGCGCGATCGGGCTCGCCGCCCGCGCCGTCCTCAACTTTGCCTTGGATGTTCGTGGGGTCCTTGGGGATCCGGAGCTTCGTCTTGCCCGCCACCAGGCGGTCGGGCGTCACGAATGGGTTCGCACGCGAGATCGCGTCGGCGTGCTTGGTCGTTCCATAGAGCCGCTTGCTGATCGCCGCGAACGAACCGTCGCCCTTCTGCACCGTGTAATCGGTGAACTCAGGAGCCACCAGCCGCTTGCCCACCGGCTGCACGGACGGATCGAGCGGAGCCGGCGCCGGCGAAATGTGACCCGGCTGCTGGTTCGGCAGCGGCGCCACCGGCAGCGGCTTGACCGCCGGCGCCTCGGGCCCGCGGCGTGTCAGCACCGGATCTGTCGCCGCGAGCGCACGGGCCATGTCCTGCGGGTTCTCAAACGTGATGCCGCCTTCGGCGCCGCTCGCGCCATTGGGCCGCGGCTTCCACATCCAGAACACGGTGATCCACACTGCCAGCAGCAGGGCCATGCCGAACACCAGTTTGGACGGGCTGCGGGTCATGTCTGGCGCACCTTGCGGAGGTCTGTTGAGTGTACGGGGCAAGCGGCCTCGCGGCCCTGCCGTTGATCGTCATCGGCCGCGGATGAGCGATAACTGACAGCGGACCCACAGCCGAAAGCGCAACTGCCGCGCACCGTAACGTCTGCGCTGGATATCAGACCGCCCACCGCTCAGCGCGGAACGCCCAAACCTCGCGTGTCACCGACTCGCCTTGTGATCCGACCGGACCCGGCTTCAGGCCGGAGCGCCGACCGCCGTTCGCGTCGCCTCGAGGGCCTCGCTCTTCTTCGACCAGACCAGCGGGGTCGACACGATCGACGTGTACGTGCCCAGCAGCACGCCCAGGTTGAACGTGAACGCGAAGCCGCGCACGGCTTCGCCGCCGTAGGCGTACAGCACGATCGTGGTGATCATGTGGGCGCCGGCGGTGATGATCGTGCGGCTCAGGGTCTGGTTGATCGAGTCGTTGATCACCCGCCTGCTCGCGTAGGGGTTGCGCCCTTGCTCTCGCGGATGCGGTCGAGGATGATGATCTTGTCGTTGAGCGAGTAGCCCACGATCGTCAGGATGGCCGCGATCTGCGCCAGGTCCACCTCGAAGGGGAGCAGGCCGATCGCCACCGCGAAGTTGTGGGTCGACGCGTTCTCGTACAGCAGCTGCGCCAGGCCCAACAGGCCGACGATGCCGATCACGTCCGCGAACAGCGGCACCGTCGCTGCGATGGCCCAGCGGAGCGTGCCGAACCGGATGAACACGTACAGCGTCAGCAGGATGAGGCTCAGCGCCGTGCACACGGCTCCCTGAATGGCGAACGTCCGCGCGATGGCCGGGCTGAACGACTGAACGCTCGCCAGAGTCTGCGACTCGGTCAGCGCCGTGCGCACCAGCTTCCACTCGCGCTCGCGAGCGCCGCCCTCCCACACCTTGGGGTCGTCGAAGTACGAGCCGCCCGCTTCCTTGAACACGATCGCCGCGGTCTTCACCGCCTCGTCGGTCCCTTCCACCAGCAGCACGCGCCACACCGTGTCGCCCACGCCGGCCTTCTCACTCGCCCGCTTCACGCGGTCGGTCAGTTCCTTGAGCGAGGGCGTTGGAGAGAGGTTCTCCACCACCACGGCGGTGCCGCCGTACACGTCGCCGCTCAGTGCCGTCAGGCCCGGGCGGTTGATCGACTTGCCGACCACCGTGTCGACGATCGGGAAGACCGGCGCCGCCGCGCCGCCGGCGACGTCCGAACCCGTGAACGTCAACTGCGGGCGCGACTCGATCACGTCGGCGAAGTTCGCCGCGATCGTCGACTGCACCAGCTGCGGGTCAGTCAGGCGCGTCTTGACCGTGAACGTGCTCGAGGTCACGTTGTCGGCCTCGGGGTTCACCGCGATGATCTGCGCATCGCTCAGCCCGTGCAGCGGGCTCTCGGCGGGCGCCTTGTCGGCGATGTCGCGCACGCGCTTGGTCACCTCGGCTCGCGTCAGCTTCAGTTGCGTCGGCTTGCCGTTGGCTTCGCCGGTCTGCTTGAGCGTCAGCGTCACCGCCGTGCCGCCGCGGAACTCGGTTCCCAGCAGCTTCGCCCCCTGGTGCCACGCCACGCCGCCGGCGCCGACCAGGAACACGATCAGGATCCCAAGGTGGGTCCAGTGGTGCTTCATCCAGTCGACGTTGGGGTGCATCAGCTTCTGAACAAACGGCACCGCGATCGGAAGCTGCGACGACTTGCGCCAGCCGAACTTTTCGATCAGCAGGATGAACAGCAGACGCGTGATGTAGAGCGTGCAGAAGAGCGTCGTCAGGATGCCGATGCTCAGCGTGATGGCGAACCCGCGCACTTCCTGGGTGCCGAAGAAGCCCAGCATCGCGCAGATGATCAGGTTCGAGATGTTGCCGTCGACGATCGGCGACAGCGCGCGGCTGAAGCCGAGGCGCGCCGCGTTCCGCAGGTCGTACCCGCGTCCGAGCTCTTCGCGCATGCGCTCGTAGATCAGCACGTTCGCGTCGACCGCCTGGCCGAAGGTCAGCACGACGCCGGCGATGCCCGGCAGGCTGAACGCGGCATGGCAGAGCGACATGACGCCCAGGATCATCACCGCGTTCACCACCAGCACGACCACCGCGATCATGCCGCACCCGAAGTAGTAGACGACCATGAAGGCCGCCACCATCGCAAACGCGATCGCGCCGGCCTTGAGGCCGCGCTGCAGGTTGTCGGCGCCAAGTTCAGGGCCGACGGTGCTTTCGCTCACCGGCTCGGGGCTCAGCTTCGCCGCCATCGAGCCCGCGCCCAGCACGCGCACGATGTAGTCGATCTCGGCCACCTCGACGCCGGTGATCTGGCCGTCGGTGCTGATGCGGCTGTTGAGGTTCGGCGCGGTGTAGACCTGGTCGTCCAGCAGGATCGCCATCGGCTTGTGCACGTTGCCGCCGGTCAACTCGCCCAGCTTCGAGGCGCCCAGCGAGTCCATCGTGAACGCGATGTTCGGCTTGCCGATCTGGTCCACGCTCCGGCGTGCCGAAGCGACCGACCAGTTGCCCTCGGCCTGCGTGAGCCGCATGCCGGGGGAGTCGTACAGCAGCATGTACGGCTCGCCGTCGAACACGTCCACCACATAGCCGCCGCCGCGGTTGGCGAAGAAGCCGACCGGGTCCTGCTCGTAGAGCGCGTAGTCGCTGGAAGAGCGGAACCACGTGTCCACCTTGTTGAGCTTGAACCACCGCACATCGCTGCTGCCGACTGCCAGCGGGCCCGCCTCACGCAGACGCTTGCGCAGCTCCTGCTCCTGGGGGTGGTGGTCGTCCTTGGTCACCGCGATGCGGAAGTCCAGCACGCCCGCGCCCTTGAGCAGGCGGCGCACGTCCGCCGGGTCGTCGAGCGTCGAACGCTCGCGCTGGTACTGGTTCCACTTCTCAACGATCCGGTCGAGCTGGGCCGCGACCGCGGGGTGCGACTCCTTCAGACGCGTGATCGCCTTCTTGCGCGGGCTGGGGACCGTCTCGTACGCGCCCGTGAGCGTCTGGAACTTGGGGTCCAGATCGCTCAGCTCAAGCACCCGCCGGACCTCCGGCGCCGTCAGCACCGTGGAGAGGGCCGCCTTGCGCGACTCCTCGTACGCGCGCTGGCGCGGCCGGCCGGCAGCGTCGCGTTGAACTCGGCGTCGGCCGCCACGTTCACCGCGGTCTGCAGCGCATCGATCTTCGCCTTGTCCTGCGGGGTGGCGGCCTGAGCTGTTTCGAGTTCCTTCTCGGCCGCGGCGCGACGCTCAGTCAGCGGGCCGACGGCCTCCTTGTTCGCCGTAAGCGTCGTGACCATCGCGTCGTGCGCGACGGCCGCATCCTGGAACGCCTTGAGGCGCGACGGGTCGCCCGCGCCCAGCTTCGCCAGCTCAGGCCCGCGAGCCTGGACGGGCAGTTCCATCACGCGGTCGACCTTGTCGGGCGTGATGCTCGACTCGCCCAGCGCGCTGAGGGCCTCCTCGAACTCGCGGCGCAGCCGCTTCATCGCCTCGTTGGGCAGCGGCATCGTGATCTCGATGCGGTTGCCGCCCTGCACCACCAGCGTGATGCCCATGACGCCGTTGGGGTCGAGCCGGCGCGAGATCAGGTCCTTGACGCGGTTGACGGTGTCGGGCGGATCCGTCGGACGGATGTCCACCTGGTAGACCAGCGTCGAGCCGCCGGCGAGGTCCTTGTCACGCTTGAGCTTCCGCTCGGGCGGGAAGATGGTCGCTCCCACCGCGACCACGATAATGAGGACGAAGACGAGGTGGCGATAGACGTTCCGCATATGGATGGTCGTGAACGGGAGGAGACAGGGGGAGCCGGAAGAAAGACCGCAGCAGGCCGAGCCGGAAGATCAGAACAACTGGTGATTCAAACGTGCGTGCGCGGGCTCACGCAGTCGCCGAGGCGGGCTTGCCGCCGGCGCGGTTCAACACCGCCGTGATCGCCGACTTCTGCACGCGCACGCGCGAGTTCACGATCTCGTCGGTCTTGAGGACGACCTCCGAGTCCTGGATCTCGGCGACGGTGCCGATGATCCCGCCGATCGTCACGACCTTGTCGTTGCGCTGCAGGGCGGCGAGCGTCGCCGCGACCTCGGCCCGCTTCTTCTTTTCGTTGCGCTGACCCAGGAACATCATGACCATCAGCGCCGCCAGCGGCAGCAGCATGATCAGCATGAAGCTGCTGCCGCCCTGGCCCTGAGACTGCTGCGGCGTCAGCGGAGCGTTCCCGCCTCCCTGCTGCACCGTCCCCGTCTGATTGCCTCCCGCCGGAGCGTTCCCACCCACCACGCCGTCGGAACGCGTGACGTTCGCCGCGGGCGGCGTTGAAGAAGCCGGCGCTGCGCCCTGCGTGGTCGCGGCGGGAGCGGGGGCAGTGGTCGGAGCGGGCTGGTTCTGCTGCGTCATGAACGGCGATTCCTGCGTCCGGCACAGAGCAAGAGCTTGCTCCCGGACAAAGACCACCTCATCCGGCCGCACGACCGGAGGGAGGGGGGTGTAAGGGTGAAGTCTAGGTCACGGGACGGGGCCTTTCCCGACCCGAACAGACCATAAGAACCGAAGGCCACAAGGCCCCCGGCGCACTCATCTTGCGTTTGTTATCCCCTCCGCCGCGATCGGCCATCGCTTCACAAACGCCCCCCACTCGTCGGTGAGAATCGTCGCGCGGAGGTCGGCCATGAAGCGTTGGAAGTGACGGAGGTTGTGGAGCGACACGAGCATCGGGCCGAGCATCTCGCCGGCCATGAAGAGGTGGCGCAGGTACGAGCGCGTGAACGGCGGGCCGCCGGCAGGTGGTCTGCACGCGTAGCAATCGCACGGCGGGATCGAGCCGTCTTCGGAGCCGGGCCAGATGGGGCGCGTGTCGGTCGCGTACTTGGCGTTGCGGAGGCGCATCTGCCCGTCAGGGTTGAATGCGTTGGCGTTCCGCGCGTTACGCGTCGGCAGGACGCAATCGAACATGTCCACGCCCGCCAGCGATGCGCCGAGCAGATCGCGTTCGTACCCCACGCCCATCAGGTATCGCGGCTTGTTCGCCGGCAGCAGCGGCGCCGTGCGGCGCACCACCGCCATGATCTGCTCGAACGTTTCCCCCACCGCGACGCCGCCGATCGCAAAGCCGGGCAGGTCGATCTGCGTGAGCCGCTGCGCCGACCACGTGCGTTCCTCCAGCAGCGTGCCCCCTTGCACGATGCCGAAGAGCCCCTGGTCGTGCTTGCGCTGATGAGCCGCCCAGCAGCGCTCGAGCCACCGCGCCGTCCGCTCGTTGGCGGTCCGCACGCGCTTGGCGTAGTCGGCGGGCGTCTGCACCTTGTCGCGTTTGAGCGCGCGCGGCAGGCGCGCGTCATCCGGATCGGCGGCATCGGTCCCGGCGGTAGCGCTGGGCGGGCAGTCGTCGAACGCCATGATGATGTCGGCACCCAGCTCGTTCTGCACCTTCACCGCGCGTTCGGGCGACAGATGGACCGTCGAACCATCGACGATCGACTTGAACGCAACGCCCTCGTCGCTGAGGGTGTTCAGGTCCGCCATCGAGAACGCCTGGTAGCCGCCGCTGTCGGTGAGGATCGGCCCGCTCCACCCCATGAACGCGTGCACGCCCTCGGCGCCGAACGTCTTGGCGATCAACTCCGAACCCGGGCGCAGCAGGAGGTGGTAGGTGTTGTTGAGGCAGATCTGCGCCGGTCGCGGCGAGCATGTCGGGCAACACGCCCTTCACGGTGCCGCGGGTGCCGACGGGCATGAAGGCGGGCGTGTCGAACGAGCCGTGCGGCGTGTGGACGCGCCCCAGGCGCGCGCCCGTCGCCTTCGACTGGGCGACCAGCTCATACCGCACCGGATGCTGCGACGGGTCGCCGCTCATGCCGGCTTTCCGGGCGCGACCCCTTGGCCGCCTCCGTCGCCTGTTTGAGCGCAGCGCGTTCGTCGTCGTCGAGCGACGACTCACCGTGCTGGTGGATCTTGGCGAGGATGCGGTCGATCTCACTCTGGTTGATCCGCGCTGCGCCGGGCTTCTTCGAGCCGCCGAAGACGTCGAAGAAGTCGCGCAGGTGATACATGTGCCGGATGAAGTAGTACCCCGCCACCGCGCCGCCGATGTGCGCCGCCTCGCCGCCGGCGTTCTGCCTACCCAGCAGCAGGCTGATCACCGACAACCCGAAGAACAGATACACCGCCGGCTTCACGCGCAGCGGAATCACAAAGAACAGATCGATCACCCGCTGCGGCACGACGAACGCGGCGGCGAGCATGATGCCGAAGATGCCGGCGCTCGCCCCCACCAGCGGCGTGCGCACGTCGTCGATGAGCAGCGCCGGCAGGTGCACGCCCGGCAGCAGGTTGCCCAGCAGGTTCAAGAGCAGGTACGCCAGCGCCCCGAACACGCCGCACACCAGGTACAGCGCCAAGTACCGCTTCCGGCCGAGATATTCCTCTACGTCGGGGCCGAAGGTCCACAGCCCAACCAGGTTCAGCACAAGGTGCAGCCAGTTCTGGTGCAGGAACTGGAACGTGATGAACCGCCAGACCTCCAACTGTCCAAACGCCGTCAACGTCGAGAAGTGCCCCCACTTCTGATCCAGCGACATCTGGCTGTAAACCTCGGTGCCGAGGACCTGCGGCGGCGTCGTCAAGGGAACCTTCACCACCGGCGCACCTTTGGTCATGGCCGTGTGCTTGTCGACTTTGACGGGCGCGGAATTTGTCTTCTCGCGCTCGGTCACGCCCTCACGCCACGCCGTACTCACGGGGACGGCGTCCCACCCCTTGTCGCCCGGCAACCGCAGCAGCACGAACCCAAGCACCGCGACGGCCACGTTCAATCCGACGAGCCAGCCGGTCATCGTCCATGAGCGCGGGTTGAGCAGACCCAGCCCTCCCCCCCGGGCCCCACCGGAGCTCCAACGGTCGTTCTTGACGCGCGTGTAATCCCTGTCGCTGATGCCCATTTCGGGCAGAGGGTAGTGTGCAGGGTGCGCCGGAAAAAGCGCACACAGCGCTGATCGCACGGTGACGCGGATTGCGCGGTGACGAGACGCGACTGTCAAGGAGCGCGATCGGCTTGAGAAGTCAGGAGTGGTTGGCCCGAGGCTGGGTGGGTGTGGATGGTGGTGGAATCACACGGCTGTTGGTGGAGAGCGGAGAGGTGCGGGTCGATCTGGTGCGGCTGTTCTGGTTCGCGCCGGGCCGTCATGTTGCCGGGGGCACAGCTCGCTTCTTTACAGTCGCGTCTCGTTGTCGCGGTTTTCTGCTGGTTGCGGCGATTGCTCGGGTCTTCCCGGAAACTACTCGAGAAGCTCCTTTGGGAAGTGAAATGGGGCGGGGAAACCCATGTGGTCGGCGTAGTCCTGCCAGGCTTTGAGACGAGGGACGACTTGGATTGGGAGGTACTTGCTGCCGGCGCTCTGGCTGGCGGCGATGAGCAGGACATCGTCCCTGGTGAGGGGGCGGGGTGGGGCGCGGAAGGGTTTTTGATCTTCCTCGTCGTCTTCGGTCTCAGGCGGCTTGGTGCGCAGCACGGCCATCGCGGCCTTGAGGGCGATCGAGAGGGCGCGGGCCTGGGGAGGAGAGAGACCGGGTGCTGCGCCGTCTGGACGCGGAATGACCGCGTTGACCGCTGCAGCCACTATCTGACGGAGTGCGGCGAAGGCTTCCCGGTGGCCTTCCATGATCTCGGCAGTGAATTGGGCTGCGGCGTCTGAGGCGGTCAGGACGGGTGCTGCGGCCATGGTTTCCCCCTTGGAATCGTGGTTCAGAACGAAATGTACATGATTTTGAAGAATACGCAATCAAAATCCAAACAAATTGTTCTTATTTAGTACGTATTTCGTTGCAGTGTAACTGCCTTCTCCGCCTGGGGAGCGCTGCCGTTTGCCACGCTCCCTCCGATGACCGCAACGCGAACGCAGCGAGACAAGAGAACGCGTGGTGGCAGGCCACCTGATTCTGTTTGTCTTGGTTGTCCCAGCCCGGCAGAGGCGAGGAAACTCACGTCGGCCCTGCCGGGCCGGAAAAGCAAAGAGTAATGCCATCCACGGGTTCCTTCACTCCGTTCAGTCACCCGTGGCAAACGGCAACGCCCTCCGGGCGAAAGACAGTCGGTAATTCACCCCTACTTCTCAACACCGCCAACAATTGCAGCCGGCCCCTACGCGTCGCCGAAATCTCTTCGCAGCATGCCCCTCCTCTTCACCAATTGCCGCCGTCGCATCACGTGGTCCACCGCGCTTGTCGCGGGCGGGCTTGTGGCCATCTCGACCCTGCTGGCCCCTCTTCCCGCCGCGATGGCGGGCGCCGAGCCGCTGGAGGGCGCCGTGCGTGCGTCGCTTTCGACGGCGAAGCTGGAGAAGGTCCGCGTCGGCGTCGCCATCGTCGACTGCGACAGCCGCGAGTCACTCGCATCGATCAACGCGTCGGAGCTCTTCGCGCCCGCGTCGAACCTGAAGCTCATCACCTCGGGCGTCGCGCTGTCGATCATGAAGGACTTCGAGTTCAAGACGACCTTCAGCATCACGGCCGACGGGCGCCTGATCATTAAGGGAGCGGGCGACCCCGCCCTGTGCGACCCCAAGCTGCTGGAGCAGCAGGGCTGGTCGGTGGAACGCTTCGTCGCTCGCATCGTTGATGCCGCGCGCCGCCAAGGCGCCTCTCATCACCGAGGTCATCGTCGACGACCGCGTCTTTGAGCGCGACGTCACGGGCGGCGCTCCGGTGCACAACTCGTGGCCGCGGGAGCAGTTGAACCTGTGGTACTGCGCTCCGGTAAGCGGGCTGAACTTCTTCACCAACGTCATCACGATGCGTGCAACACCGGGCGACGGCGTCGGGCGCAAGCCGAACGTGCGCACCGAACCGTCTGCCCCGTGGCTGATCAACCTGGACCTTGCCTCGGCCCGCACCGTGAAGGAAGGGAGCAACTCCCTTTGGGCGCAGCAGGAAGCGGCCGGGCCTGGGGGCCTTAACGCGGTCAGCGGGATCACGTTCAAGGTGTTCGGCGACGTAAAGCTCGACGGCGCGTCTCGCTCCAATCAGGTGAAGCTGGACGTCACCGTCGCGGCTCCGGGCATGCTGCTGGGTCGCCTGATTGAACACGCGTTCTGGGAAGCGGGACTCGCTGCGCAGAACAAAGGGAGCGCGGGCGTGCCCGTGCGGCTCGCGGCGGACGGCGAGGATCTGGTCGCGGCGCAGGCGACGCCCTTTGCGGTGATCACCACGCCGCTGGCAACGGTGATGAAGCGGTGCAACGTCGATTCGCAGAACCTGTACGCCGAGTGCCTGCTCAAGCGGACGGCCTTTGAGGTCACGCAGCAGCCGGGCTCATGGGCGACGGGCGCGCAGGTCGTCTCCATGCGCCTGACGGAGAAGCTCGGGCAGGATGCGCAGCGCATCCGCATCGTCGACGGCTCGGGCCTGAGCAAGGAGAACCAGGTCACCCCGATGGCGATGGCCAAGTGGCTGAGCGCTCTGCAGCAGGACCAGACCACCGGCGCGGCGTTCATCGCCAGCATGGCGAGCGCGGACGACAAGGAGGCGAAGATCTTCAAGCGCTTCGTCGACCGCAAGCCCAAGGGAAACATCTACGCCAAGACCGGGTACATCAAGAACGTGGTGTGCCTCAGTGGCTACGTCGTCAACGGCAACCGCACCATCGCCTACAGCGTCCTGGCCAACGACGTGGGCGGCAACATCGCTCGCGTCAAGGACTTCCAGGAAGACGTGGTGATGACGATCGACAACTGGCTGGCCCGGCAGCGCGGCGGGAACTGAGGCTCAGCTGAGTCAGAAGGTTTTGTCCGAGCCCAACGTGTCCGCGATGAGGGCGGCTGGAGGCTCAGCGAGTGCCGCGTCTTTCGCACGCCGAACGGCAGATTCGCCAAGCCTCATCTGCCTCCCTCGCTGACGCTTCGGGCTCTGACAAGGCAGCCCTTTGAGAGCACGGGCGGACCGAGGCTCCCTCTCACTCTCCTCACCTTGTGCGGAAAAGGGCTACCGACTTCGCTCATCCCAACGTGCGTTGAGCGCGTTCGGTTGCACCCGGCTCCATCGCGATGATCGGCGGCCAGGCACGCACGGGCAGGCCGTGGCGTTCATCCTCTCCCGGCATTTTGGGCGTGGCGTCGAACGCGATGCGGCGGCCGCAAACGCTGAGGTACGCGTCGCGATCGGGGGCGCTGTGTGCGAGCCAGTGGAAGAGTGCGTCGTCGATGCTGGCGAGGTCGGCGTCATCTCCCACTACGACCGTCCATCGCGGGATTGCCACGTCGTTGGCCGCGGCGCCGATCGCCTTGACGACCTTCGCGCCATCGCCCGAGGCCTTCTTTGCGGCGCGGACGAGCATCCAGTAGCCGCCGAGTTCGTCGGGCACGCGTGCGTCGAGCACGCCGTCGATCTGCTTGACGCGGGCTTCGATGGCGCGGGCGGCGTCGGCGGTGGAGGCGGGGATGTCGCCTGTCTTGCACAGTTCGCTTGCGAGCCCTTCGACGTAACGGTGCTTCTCAGCGTCGAAGGTCTTGCGTGTCGCGTCGAGGCCGATCTTGCCGCCGGCGCCAAGGAACGGCGCGGCGTGGTCGAGGATGTCGAGCGGGCCCTTGGCGTGCTCGATATCGCGCCCGGGATGCAACGCTCGCCGACGGCGCGGAGCACGGCGAAGGTGTCGTGCACGTTGACGTCGTCGTCGACGACGATGACGCACTTGGTCCAGGCCATCTGGCCCGCGCCCCAGACGCTGTGCATCATGCGGCGGGCCTGGAGCGGGTAGGCCTTCTTGATTCGGATGGCGGCGCAGTTGTGGAACGCGCCGAACTGCGGGAGGTCGTAGTCCTCCACGTCGTGCACGATCGTCTTGAGCAGCGGGAAGAAGAGGCGTTCGGTCGCCTTGCCGAGGTAGTAGTCCTCCTGCGGCGGGAGGCCGACGATCGTCGTCGGGTAGATCGCGCTGCTGCGATGAGTGATCGCGGTGACCTCGATGATGGGGTAGCGGTCGGGCATCGAGTAGAAGCCGGTGTGGTCGCCGAAGGGGCCTTCGAAGACGGCGCCTTCGCCGAGCGGGCCGTCTTCGGGCTTGCGCGGGTCCCAGCCGATACCGCCAGCCTTGTGGCTGACGTACCCCTCGATCACGATCTCCGCGTTTGATGGGATCCAGAGCGGCACGGTGATGCCGCGGACGAGCGGGATGCCGCCGCGGTTGAGGAAGCCGGCGAGCAGGAGTTCGCTTACGCCCGGGGGGAGCGGCGCGGTGGCGGCGTATGGCAGCACGCTCTCGCCGCCGAGGACGATCGCGACTGGCATGGGCTTCCCCTTCGCCTTCCACGAGCGCCAGTGGCGAGCGCCGTCGTGGTGGATGTGCCAGTGCATCGCGGCCCGCTGCTTGCCGAGGAGCTGCACGCGGTACATGCCGATGTTGTGGCTCGCGGGCCTGGGGTTGTCCGCGTCGTCGGCGTGGATCGTGTGAATGCCGGCGAAGGTGATGTAGCGGCCGCGGAACTTGGCGTCCCACTCTGGGCCGCTACCGAAGCCCTGGATGCCGTCGTTGACGTTCGCCGGGTAACCGACGGAGGCGAGGTCGCCGTCGAGCGGCCAGCAGCGGAGGATGGGGAGCGTCGTGAGGTCGGCCTGATCGCCGGTGAGAACGACTTCCTGGCAAGGGCCGCGGCCGTTCTTTCGCTTGGGGGGCGTCTTGAGCAGCGGGAGGAACTGCTTGGCCTTGGCCAGCATGTCGGCGAGGCCGGCAGGGGGCTGAGGCTTGGCGAGGGCGCCGATCTTGGCGCCGAGCGCGTCGAAGCCGCCGGGCGTGTTACCGCGGTCGTTCCTGCGGTGAATCTCGTTCGGCACGTTCATGCCGCTTCCGGGTTCCGGATAAATCGACTTGGCCGCGTGACCAAGCAGATAGTCGTGGCAGCCCAGCGCCATTTCCATGCGCCGGTACGAGCCGAACGCGTTGATCAGCAGGGGGAACTTCGAGCCTTCGACGTTCTGAAACAGCAGGGCGTGCCCGCCGCGGGAGTGGAAGCGCGGGTCGTTGACGCGGGCGGAGGCACTGGGACCTGAGGGCGCGGGGCGTTTGCTTTCGATCTCCGCCGCGGCGGAGATGTCGAGCACCGGCGAAATGGGTGTGCTGATCCGCTTGAGCTCACCCACCCGTTCAAGCGCCGCGACGAATTCCCCTACCGATCGGTACATTGCGGGAGCGTACGGCTCGATACAGTCGGGCGATGGAGCAGGCATCCCCCTCCGACAAGCCGCGGGCGACGTTGACGGCCGACTACCAGCGCGACTGGCCGGCGTACTACGACGCGGTGGACGGCAAGCCGGCTCGCGACACCTGTGTGCGGGCCGTGAAGTTGTTCAACCAGGATCACGCGGCCAAGCCGTTCAAGCGGGACCTTGTCGCTCTGGACATCGCGTGCGGGTCTGGACGCGACACGCTGGAGTTGTTGCGGCAGGCCTCGCCGCGGTGGCGGGTGATTGCGACGGACTATCACACCGACGGGACCAAGCGGACGCTGCACTCGATCGGGCTTGAGGACATGGGGCGTGTGATGATCTGCCAGCTCACGATGGAAGAGACGCCCGCGAAAGGGGGCGAGGTGATCCCCCGGAACCTGGATCTGGTCAACGCGAGCTTCGCCCTGCCGTTCTGCGACCCGACGGCGTTCCCCACGGTGTGGGCCTTCATTGTGGACCGGATCCGGCGCGGCGGCCGATTCAGCGGGCAGTTCTTCGGCGACCGCGACGAGTGGCAGCCGGTGCGGCCGGGGAGCCATCACACCCGGGCTCAAGTGGAGTCGCTCTTGCAACCGTTCGCCATCGAGCACTTAGAAGAGGTTGAGAAAGAAGGGGATGACGCCATGGGGGGCACGAAGCGGCACCATGTTTTCCACGTCGTGGCCCGTAAACTGTGAGCCGGATGCCCCCCCCTCCCCCCCCTCCCCCCCCTCCCCCACCTCCAAGCCCTTTCAGCGATCCACTGAGCGCCGTTGTCAATACGCAGCATCAGCCCGCACCGGCGATTGCGGAGCCCGGAGCGGTGCAGTTGCCGGCCGGGCCGCGCGATGAGCGGCTTGCGATCGACGTGCACGATGTGCACAAGACGTATCGCGGCGGGATTCGTGCACTCAACGGCGTGTCGATCCAGGTGCGCAAGGGTGAGGTGTTCGGGCTGCTTGGCCCCAACGGAGCGGGCAAGAGCACGCTGGTGAAGATCCTGATGACGGTGATTCGCCCGACCAAGTGCGAGGGTGCGATGCTCGGAGAGGCGATCGGGCACAAGCCCACGCTCGCTCGCGTGGGGTACCTGCCGGAGCATCACCGGTTTCCTGACTATCTGACGGCACCGCAGGTGCTGGACTTCTTTGGTGCGCTTTCGGGCGTGCCGCGGGCGGTGCGGCGGACGCGTGCAGGCGAACTGCTGGGGCTGGTGGGCTTGGGCGCCGTGGGCGGCAAGACGGTAAAGCAGTTCTCCAAGGGAATGCGGCAGCGGCTAGGGCTCGCGCAGGCGATGATCAACGATCCGGACCTGCTGCTACTGGACGAACCGACTGACGGTGTGGACCCCGAGGGACGGCGCGACATTCGGCGCATCCTGAGCGACCTGCGGGCTCGCGGCAAGGGAATCCTGATCAACTCGCACATTCTGGCCGAGCTTGAGATGGTGTGCGACCGCGCGGCGATCATCTTCGCGGGTGAGCTGCACGCGCACGGAACGATCAACGAGCTCACCCACTTCGGCGCCCAGTACGAGATCGACGCCGAGCGCCCGCCGGGCGCGGCGGAACCGCCGCTGCCGCCGTACACCGCGATGGGCGGGGGTGTCGAGGTGATCAAGGACACAGGCACAACCGTGACAATCGCGACAGGTACGCTGAGCGCATACGACTTCCAACCACTGCTGGATGCGCTGCGCGCATCTCGCTGGACGGTGACGCGGGTGGAACTGGCGCGGCCGACACTGGAGGACGCGTTCATGCGGGTGATCGACAATGCCAAGTCGCGCGGCCGTCAGCCGACGGGGGTGAATCGGTGATCCAAACGTGGGCCATCCTGGTTGACGCGTACCGCGAACTGAACGCACGGAAGATGTTCTGGATCGCCATGGCCATCAGCCTGCTGGTGGTGTCGGTCTTCCTTGTGCTGGGGATCAACGATCGCGGGCTGGAGCTTGGGTTCTGGACGTGGGAAGTCGGCGAGTACGCGACGACCAAGTACATTCCAAGGACGCTGTTCTACAAGACGCTCTTCTCGTTTGTAGGCCTGACGGTGTGGCTGGGCATCGGATCGACAGCGCTGGCACTGGTCTCAACATCATCGCTGATCCCCGACTTTGTCAGCGGGGGCGCGATCGAGAACATGCTCTCCAAGCCGGTGTCGCGGGCACGGCTGTTCCTCACAAAGTACGTAGCGGGCCTGCTGTTTGTCATCCTGCAGACGACTGTGTTTGTGGTGGCGTCGATCCTGATCATCGGCGTGCGCGGCGGGGTGTGGATGTGGCCGCTGCTGTGGGCAATCCCGCTGGTGACGCTCTCGTTCTCTTACCTGTACTCGGTGAGCGCCCTGGTGGGCGTGTGGACGCGCTCGACGCTGGCGGCACTGATCGCCGCGCTGGCGTTGTGGGGGGCGGTGTTCGCGACCGGGTATGTCGAGGGCAAAGTGCTGGAGATGCGGCTCAACGCCGAATTCCCGGTGCCGCTGCTGGAGAAAGACATCGAGGCCCGCGAAGCCCAGATCACGAAGGCCAAAGAGACGAGCAACGATCCGGCCGACTACGCGGCCCTCGAGCGCCGGCTGACGGAGAAGAAAGAAGAACTCGCCAAGCGACAGGTCCAGATCGCGTCAACCGTCAAGTGGCATTCGTACCTCTACACCGCCAAGACCCTGCTGCCCAAGACCAGCGAGACGCGCGAACTGGTTGATCGAGCACTGGCCACGGACAAAGAGATGGCCAAGCTGATGGATGCGGCAGAGGAGCGCGAGCGGCAGAAAGGTAAGGGGGACATCTTCGGCACGGTCGACTACAAGGTTGCGCGCAGCTTGGCCAGGTGATGCGGGCGCGGAGCAGTTGGTGGGCGATCGGGACGTCGCTGGCGTTTGAGGCGGTGATCGTCGCGAGCGCGTGCTGGCTGTTTAGCCGGCGCGACTTCTAGCACGCCGACACGAGCGAAAAACACCGCCGACCGATGGCTGATGCACAATCGCACAGACTCGCAAAGCCGAGTCTGTGGCACCCAAGTAAGACAAAGGCACCCTCATCCGCCGCCGCAGAGCCGGCAAGATGGAAAAAAACTACTTGCCTTCCGGCTCCCGTGCGCTTCGCTTCCGTCCGCACGGTCTCCCTCAGAGCAGGGAGAAGGGGGCGGGGGTCACTGCGGCTGGGTAATACGTTCGGCCTGTTCGAGGGCTTTCTGGTCGCCTGATTTGCGGGCGAAGTCGGCGGCGGCTTTGGCGTAGTCGGCTCGCTTGTCGGGTTGCTTGAGCATAGCGAGGGCGTCGGCGACGACGGGGATGGCGTCGGCGTTGTATCGCTGCTTCTCGGGGAGGTTGACCAGCAGGTCGAGGGCCTTGGCGGGCTCGTTCTGGCGTTTGTGCACCTTGGCTTCGGCGATGCGCCACTTGAGGCTCTCGGGCTCGAGCTTGCGGGCTTTTTCGAGGTGCTGCATGGCGAGGTCGAGCTGGTTGTTGCGGAGCTCGAGCTCGCCCATCGAGCCCCAGGCGGCGCCGAGGTCGGGGTTGAGGACAGTGGCGGTGACGAGGCTGGTCATCGCGTCGCGGTCTTTGCCCGCCTTGATCTGGATCATGCCGAGATAGAGAGGGTGGACGGGGTTCTTGGGCTCGAGCTGCTTGGCGCGGCCGTAGTGCTCGATCGCGCGGTCGAGCAGGCCCGCGGCGTTGGCGACGGTGCCGGCCTCGGCCTGGAGCGGCGCGGTTTCGGGGCCGATCGCAAGTGCGGCCTCGAACGACTTGTACGCCTGGGGCCAGTCCTTCTGGTCGACGTAGGCGTGCGCGAGGGCGATGCGGAGGTCTTGCTCGTTGGGGTTGGCTTCGATCGCGGGGGCGAGCAGCGCGATGAGCTCGGCCGGCTTGGCGTTGCCGCTGGCGGAGAGGGTGTTGACCTTGGCGAGGACGTCGGCGGGGAGCGGGCCGGTGTTGGCGAGAGGAGTGTTTCCTGGAGCCCCGTTCGCTTGGTTCGGCGTGGCGCGGGCGATGGTGAGGACGCCGTAGACGGCGACGCCGGCGAGGCCGAGGAGGGCGACGACCGCGACGACGGCGGCGGTTGAGCGGGCGGGTCTGAGCGTCGGGCCGGAGGGCATAGGGAAGGGTAGATCGGCGTTGCAGAGAGGTGAGGGTGAATGACGCATCGGTGGGGCGGGCGTCCCCGCCCGCCTCAGTAAGTCTGTCCTCCCACAGAGGCGGGCGGGGACGCCCGCCCCACCGTTTTGTTCCCACCATCTGTACAGCCTCCCGCTTCTACACTCCCCTTCCTTATGGCGAACTCGTCCGAACAGAATCCGGCTTCTCCGTCTTCCTCTCTTCCTACAGGTGCGTTCGTTCCTGTTGAGCATGAAGAGAAGATCCGGGCGGCGTGGGACGCGGCGAAGGCGTTTCATCCGGATCCGGAGCGGGTGCTGCGCGGCGAGGCGGAGCCGTTTGCGATCGTGATCCCGCCGCCGAACGTGACGGCGGCGCTGCACCTTGGTCACGCGCTGAACAACACGCTGCAGGACATCCTGGCGCGGAACGCGCGGATGCGCGGGTTCGAGACGCTGTGGATGCCGGGCACGGACCACGCGGGCATCGCGACGCAGGCGGTGGTGGAGAAGCGCGTCCAGAAGGAAGAGAACAAGCGGCGCAAGGATTTTTCGCGCGAGGAGTTCGTCGCCAAGATCCAGGCGTTCAAGGACGAGTACGAGGCGGTCATCACCAATCAGCTCAAGCTGATGGGGTGCTCGTGCGACTGGGACCGGCAGCGGTTCACGATGGACGAGCAGTGCGCCCGCGCGGTGTACGAGGCGTTCTTCCGTCTGTTTAAGGACGGTTTGATCTACCGCGGCAAGCGCCTGGTGAACTGGGACCCGGCGCTGCAGACGGCCGTCGCCGATGACGAGTGCTACGACGAGGACGTGGCGGGCGCTTTCTACTACCTGCGCTATCCGCTGGTGCACGCGGGCACACAGGACGCGGCGATCACGACCGGCGGGCGCGAGAACGTGGACCCGGTGCCGGTGACGTGGGGCGAGCTTGCGCGGCGGGGCTATCCGGGCGCGAACGAGCACGACGCCGATCTGGAAGCGTGGGTGACGGTCGCGACGACGCGCCCCGAGACGTACCTCGCCGACACGGCGGTGGCGATCAACCCGCACGACACGCGGGCGAAGGCGCTGCGCGGGCTGTTCATCGAGCTGCCGCTGGTGGGGCGCGTGATCCCGATCGTCGAGGACAGCTACGTGGTGCTCCCCAAGGCGATGGCCGAGCGGCTCGGACGCGACGAAGAAGCGAACGACCCGAAGGCGGGGATGGCGACTGGCTTCCTCAAGGTGACGCCGGGTCACGACGCCAACGACTACGAGATCGGCCGCCGGCACGGGCTGCCGGTGGTGAACATGATGTCGCCCGACGGACGGGTGAGCAACCAGCACAACTGGGACGGGAACGAGATCCTTCATTCGCTGCTCGGCAAGAAGATGGCCGAGGCCCGCAAGCACGTGGTGGAGGAGTTCAAGACGCGTGGCTGGCTTGAAGCGGTAAAGCCGCACTCGCACAGCCTGAAGCACAGCGACCGGAGCAAGGCGATCATCGAGCCCTACCTGAGCGATCAGTGGTACGTGAAGGTGACCGACGAGCGGATGGCGAAGGCGGCGAACGCGGTGCTGTCGCGTGGGGAGAGTGCCTCGGTAGGGCGGGCGTCCCCGCCCGCCGCCGGTGGTCCTGCACCGACCGCACCGTGGACAGTCTTGGATCCGTCAAAGCACAAATGGGAGCAAGGCACCGGTCGCTCCACCCGGACGTACATCCGCCGCCTTCCTCATCTGGAGCGAGCCGGGAGCACGTACTTTGTGACGTTCCGTATGCTGAAGGGCGAGTTGTCGGGGCCGGAGCGCCAGGTTGTGCTCGACGCGTGCTACTTCTGGAACACGAAAAAGGCGTACGTCTACTCAGTCACTGTGATGCCTGACCATGTGCATGTAATCCTGAGGCCTATGGCCCGGGAAGATGGCACGTGCCACACGCTCGGCGAGCTGATGCACGGCATCAAGTCGTTCACGTCGCATGAGATCAACAAACTGCGAGGCACGTCTGGTGTGCTCTGGCAGGATGAGTGGTTCGACCGGATCATCCGCGACGACGCCGAGTACGACGAGAAGTGCGAGTATGTGGCTCAGAACGCCGTGCGGAAAGGGTTGGCTACTGCTCCGAAGCTGTACCCGTATTTCCGGGAAACGCACAGCCACTTAGCCCGCACGGAGGCGGGCGGGGACGCCCGCCCCACCGGCTTGGAAAACACGGTGACGTTCCATCCGCCTCGCTACGCCAAGACGTACGAACAGTGGCACGACAACATCCGGGACTGGTGCATCAGCCGGCAGCTTTGGTGGGGGCACCAGATTCCAGTGTGGCACAAGCGAGTCACGCTTACGCGAGAGAATTGGGCGCACGAATTAGGCAACAACCCGTGGGCTGGGGGGCCGTCCATCGGCGACGTGCTCGCTGGCAATGCAACTGACGCGACAGTGCGCTACGTCAACGTAGCGACTGGACAGGAAGAGTCGCCTCGCGACATGTCGCCGCTGAAGGATCTCCTCACCGGCGAATACGACATCTTCATCTGCGCCGCGAACGACGCGGCCGCTGCGAAGTATGAGCTGGTCAAGCACGGCTACACGCGCGACTCGGATGTGCTCGACACGTGGTTCTCCTCCGCGCTCTGGCCGCTCTCGACGATGGGGTGGCCCGACGACACGGCGTTGCTGCGGGCGTTCAACCCGACGAACACGCTGTGCACGGCGCGTGAGATCATCACGCTGTGGGTGAGCCGGATGGTGATGTTCAACCGGTACTTCCTGCCGAAGGGGTGGCGCAATAGTGCCGGCGGGGCGCCGGTCCGCTTCCTGACGGGCGCGGTTCGGGCGCTGAGAGCCCTGCCATGGGTCGCGGTAAGGGTCCGGTGCCGTTCCGTGATGTGGTGATCCACGCGGTCATTCAGGACGGCGAAGGCAAGAAGATGTCGAAGACCGCCGGCAACGGCGTCGATCCGCTCGACATCATCGCGGCGTACGGGTCGGACGCGATGCGGTTCACGCTGACGCACATGACGACGCAGACGCAGGACGTGCGGATGCCCGTCGAGAAGGACTCAAAGAGCGGGCGAAATACGAGCAAGAAGTTCGACCTTGGTCGGCAGGTGGTGAACAAGCTGTGGTTCGCGACCACTGGCGTCGCTCTGCCGAACATGCCGGCCGCCGGCTCGGCTGCGCCGTCGGCGCCGGTCGATCTCAAGACGCTCTCGCCCGTGGACCGCTGGCTGCTCTCGCGGCTTGAGGCGACGGTGCGCGGCGTGAACGAAGCGATCGCGTCGTATGAGTACAGCCAGTACGCGACGCTGCTGTATGACTTCATCTACCGCGACCTGTGCGACTGGTACATCGAGGCGGTGAAGGGGACGCTCAAGAGCAACCCCGCGCAGCAGGCGGTGCTCGGGCGCGTGCTGGATGCAGTGCTGCGGCTGGCGCACCCCGTGATGCCGTACGTGACCGAGGCGCTGTGGCCGTTTGTGTCGCGGCTGCCGGTTGCGGCGGTGCCGGGGCTGGCGTGCGAGGGGTCGCGCAAGGGTGGGCTGTTGTGCACGGCGGGCTGGCCGACGGCTGCGCCATCGCTGAGTGATCCGAAGGCGGAGGCGGAGTTCGATCGCCTGCGCGCATTTGTGTACGCGGTGCGCGAGGTACGTTCGGAGCACAAGGTGCCGCCCAAGCGTCGGATAACCGCGCATGTTCCTGCGGAACTTGCGAAGGAACTGGCCGCGGGCGCACCGGCGGACGCATTGAGCTGGGTGTACGGGCTGGCTGGAATCGGTACGGTGAAGACCGATGCGCCCGGCGCTGGTACGGCTGGGGCCAAGCTCCGCGTTCTGGATCACGACATCGTTCTCTCGGACCTGGCGGATGCGGCGATCGCGGCGGATGCGGGGGCCGAAGCCGAACGAATCGAGAAGCACAAGGACGAACTTCGCAAGAAAATCGATATCTTCAAGACACGCCTGAACAACCCGGGGTATGTTGACCGGGCTCCGCCCAAGCTCATCGAGGAAACACGATCACAGCTCAAAAAGCTCCAAGACGAACTCGACTCGCTGGGCTGATGCTGGCTGCCGCAGGGCTTGCCGCGTGCTCGCAGTCCGCTGAGTCCCCGACTTCATCGGGGCCGGCGGTGGCGCCGTCGTTCTCGGGCGTGCCGTCGGCACCGCCTTCGTACGCGCCGGCGGAGAATGCCTCGACACCGGTGATCCGGTCTGTCGCGGACTGGTCGTTCAACAACGACCCGGGCAAGATGGTGACGACCGAGAACTTCGTGATCTACACGACGGAGCGGTCGAGCATCATCACGCAGCGGATGCCGGCGTTCCTGGAGGCGGCGATCGCCAACTACCGCACGGCGGTGGGCGGCGGGGAGCTGCCGGCGCCGACGCGGCCGATCGACGTGTACGTGATGAACGACCGGGCGCAGTGGCAGACACTGACGCTGGGGATTCTCGGCGAGCGCGGCAAGCCGGTGGTGAACGGCATCAAGCGCGGCGGGTTCACGACGCAGGGGAAGAGCCTGCTGTTCGACATCGGCTCGTTCGACACGATGTCGATCGCGGCACACGAGGCGTGGCACGCGTACACGCAGACGACGTTCGCCGAGACGCTGCCGATGTGGGCGGAGGAGGGACTGGCGACGTTCATGGAGGGGCACCGGTGGAACGGCGCTGTGCCGCAGTTCTCCGGATGGGCGAACGTGGCGCGGTTCGATCGGTTGCGTGTCGCGGCGAAGGACAACGGGTTGATGTCGCTGGAGGCGGTGCTGGCGAGCTCGCCGAACCAGATGATCGGGATGCGCGGCGCGATCGAGCAGATCGCGGGCGTGACGGGCGAAGCGGGGGCATTTGCGGACAAAGGGGCGACTGACGGGCCGATCCTGTGGTACTCGCAGGTGTGGGCGCTGATCGAGTTCCTCAACGAAGGCGAAGGGGGCAAGTATCGCGCGGCATTCCAGGAAATGGTTCAGGACGCCGCGGCGGGGAAAATGCGGGCCCGCGTGGTGCGGTTTGTGCAGGACAAGTCCCGCGAGGGGGGCGGTGGAGCGCACGGGGGGGGGCGGCTGTTGCCGGGGGCTGTAGCAGTTGAGACGTTCCGGGCGTACTTCGGCAACGACCTGCGGAACGTGGGGCAGGAGTACGAGCGGTTCTGCAAGCAGGCGGTGGCGGTGGGCGCTCGCGAGAGGGTGACGATGGGGCAGTCGCCGTTTTCGAAGTGATATGAGTGCCGAGTGCCGAGTGCCGAGTGCCGAGTGCCGAGTGCCGAGTGCCGAGTGCCGAGTGCCGATGGGATTGTGAATTGACCTTCGACAGAAGGGGTTTGTGATCATTTTTTGATGAATCAGCCCCTATCCGCGGGGTTGGAATTGTGGCCGCGGCGGGAGAAATGGTTTACATTCTGTCTGGTAGGTTCTCGTCGGGGGTGGTATGTCAGCTCGGTGTGATTGGCCGGTTCGCGCGGTGGGTGTGAAAGGGTGTCATGCTCGACGGGTTTGGCAGGCGTCGATTGGCGGCGTGGGTTGTGGCCGCGGCGGGTTCGTGCGTTGGCGCGACGACGGCGGTTGCACAGGACAACCCGGCATACCTGCAGTGGTTTGAGACGAGCTGGAGCAACATCGAGCTGCGGACGCCGGACCTATTCATGGCGGGGTACAGCGCGTTGTGGCTGCCGCCTCCGTGCAAGGCCTCGGATGGCTCGGTGGGGTACGACGTGTTCGACCGGTTCGATCTGGGGTCGCCTGAAGGCGCCGACGGCGTATGGGACGGAGGCGAGCTTCCGGCAGGTGATCAGCGAGCTGCACGCGGCGGGTCAGCTTGTGAACGTCGACTGGATCATGAACCACAACAGCGGGCGGACGAGCAACGCGTCGTTCATCGCTGACGGCGGATGGCCGGGGTTCTACCTGCCGGGTTCCGCGGGAGGGGCGAACTTTTGGGGCGACTTCCACGATGGGAGCACGCAGAGCGAGAACCCGGGGGGCGCGAACTACAACCTGTGGACGGGTGATCTGGTTGGACTGATCGATATCGCGCAGGAGAGCAACTTCCAGTTCATCCGGCACCCGGTGGGCGCGAACGCGCAGAACATTCCGCCGGGGCGCGTGCGAAACAAAGTGAACGCCGCGAATGCACGGTTCTATCCCGACCGCTCGCTGGCGCCGATGACGTTCGTCAACACCGGGCGCGGCGGGAACCAGTCGTTCACGATGTACCCGTTCAACAACGCGGACCCGATGCAGGGTGACGCGGTGGCGGAGAACGGGACGGGCATGCTGATGCGTGCCACGCAGTGGTTTGTCGATGAATTCAAGGTGGACGGATTCCGGCTTGACGCTGCGAAACACGTGCCGCAGTGGTTCTGGGATCAGTATTGGGACGCATCGGTGTTCAACCGGCGCGTGACGCCGGGTGGAACGCGAGTGACGCCGTTCTCGTTCGTCGAGGCGGTGGACAGCAACTCGTTCATCCAGACGTATATCCGCAAGAACGACGGGATCGGCAACCGCGATGCGCTGGACCTCAACGAAGCGGGAGCACTGCGCGACATCCGCAGCAACAGCGGGTTCGGATCGTGGCAGAACCCGATCAACGCGTCGGTGGACCGGCAGGACGACGGGCTGAACAACGGGACACAGGGCGTGCACCACGTGTACAGCCACGACAACGGATCGGTGGGGAACGGGTCTTCAGCGCCCGCATTGCCGACGCCGAACCTGTACGCGCTGCCGGAGAACGCGTACGTGCTGTTCCGCACGGGCGTGCCGATCGTCTATTACAACGGGCGCGAGATGCACGACCGGTTCCAGAACCGCGGGTTCTGGGCGCGTGAGGGAAATCCGACGGCGATTGGGAACTTCGACAGCAACCTGACGCGGCTGGTGCAGACGCACGCGGGGTACGCGCGGGGCGACATGTACATCCTCAACGGCGACGGATCGAACGCGTCGATCCAGGGGTTGTCGGACGTGCTGATCTTCGAGCGCGGCAACGGGACGGCGGGGAACGTGGTGGTAGGCGTCAACGACCGGTATGACGGCGGATACGACTCGCGTGACGTGACGACGCACTTTGCGCAGGGGACGATCCTGCAGGAGCTGTCGGGGACCGCGGCGGATGCGACGGTTGATCCGAACGGCGACATTCCCGACACGGTGACGGTCGGCGCGAACGGGCGGGTGACAATTCGTGTGCCGCGGAATGTGAATGCGAACGGCGTACAGCATCACCGGGGGTATGTGGTGTACGGGCCCGCCGCGCCGTCAGGTGCGGTGAGCGTGTCGCCGGTGGCGGGCGTGCTGACGGCAGACAGCGCATCGGTGCCGACGTACAAGCGGCGCCTGACACCCGTGGATGTGGTGGCGAGCGACACGTTCGAGCTGCGGCTGGATACGAGCAAGACGATCGCAGGGGACACGAACTTCGATGACTTTGCCGACTTCCGGATCAACCAGGGGTTCCAGGATCTGAACGGGAACGGCGTGGTGGATCAGTTGCCGCCGGGTGCGACTGTCGATGCCGGGTACGAGCAGTTTCTGACGCAGTCGTCGCCGATCAGCGGACCGGGGGGAACGGGGACGGTGGGTGTTTACCGGCAGGTGATCAACGCGGCGCTGCTGCCGGAAGGGTTCAACTACATCAGCGTGATCGCGTACCGGCGGCGGACAGACGGCGGGCTGCCGATCTTCCGCGAGTTCCGCAAGGTGATCTACGTCGATCGGCTGGCGCCGGCGGCGCAGCTCTTGGACAACCCGTCGTCGGCGAACGGAAACTTTGAATACCGCGTCAAGGCGCTGGACAAGACGGTTGAGCGGGTGCACCTGCTGGTGAACGTTGCGCCGGGCGTCGACCCGGTGCCGCTGTGCAACTCGGGGAACCAGGCGTATCAATACGACCGCATGGAGTGGCGGCGGAACGTGGGGACGCTGCCGACGGGGAGCAACTCGCTGACGGTTGTGGCGTTCGAGAAGACCGGGCGGGCGGGGGTGTACCGGTACGACAACATCACGGTCAACCTGGGATCGGGGGACGTGAACCGTGATGGAATTCTCACGATTGACGACCTGTACGCGTCGTGGGCTCTTGGGAGCAATTACCAGGGCGAGGCGGACATGAACCGCAACGGGATCATGGACCCCAACGACCGGCGGATCCTGGAATTGAACCTGCGGCAGGCCGAGGCGGCAGGAATGGCTGGGACCCAGCGTTAAATTGACGGGGCCGGCCGCCGAGGGCGACGGGGCGCGAGGTTTGCAAAGTCTGTACAATCGGACCGGACATTCCGCACGGCTGACCACTGGAGCACACCATGAACCTTCGCGTTTTCATCGCCGCCCTTGCGCTGACCGCCGGCACGGCCTTCGCCCTCACACCCCCCACCGACGAGCAGGTGAACGGGGTGGTTGAGAAAGTGATGGGGATCACCATTCCCACCGACACGAAGGACACCGCTGGTCGTCAGGCCGCGATGAAGGCGAGGAACGACGCGGCGAAGGAGGGGCTGGCATCGCTCTCGCTGACCGAGTTGACGGTATCGCAGATCGACAAGCTGGCGAGCAACAACATGTTCGCGGTCAGCCCCGAGGCGGTGGCGACGCTGATGCCGCACCTGACCGAGCTGGCGAAGGCGGGCACGGTGGAAGGTGCGCGGGCCGCGGAACTGCGGTTGATGCTGGCGCCGCTCCCGCCGATCTCTGGCAAGACGCCGGAAGAGCGCTCCAAGTCTCAGGAGGCGCGGATGGCGGCGATGGTGCCGCTGTACTTGGATGCGATCAACCACCCCGCGGCGACGGATCTTGTGAAGTCGGGCAAGGGTGAGCAGATCTTCGCGCGGTTCGCTGTGTTGCCGACCGCGGCGATCAAGGAGCACAAGCTGACCGCTTCGCTCGAGAAGCTGATCATGCCGGAGATGTCGATTGAGGCGACAGCGGCACTGGCCTCGGCTGTCGCCAAGCTGAGCGACGCCGGCCTCGACAAGGCCGAGCTGACGCGCGTGCTGGACAAGATCGGTTCCGCGGGCCAGGCGGCGATCGACCGGACCGGAACGCCGGCCGCGGGCAAGGAGGCGGTGGCCAAGCGCGCCGGCGACACCGTGAAGCGTGCCAAGAGCTCGTTCGCCCGCGGCGAGCTGATGAACAACGCGGCTCCCGAGGTGGCGTTCACGTGGTCGAGCGACGGCAAGACCAAGAACATCGCCGAGCTGAAGGGGAACGTGGTGGTGCTGGACTTCTGGGCGACGTGGTGCGGTCCGTGCGTGGCGAGCTTCCCGAACATCCGCGAGCTGGTGGCGCGGTACGAGGCGGCGGGCTCGCCGGTGAAGGTGATCGGCGTGACGAGCCTGCAGGGGTTCCACATGAAGCGGAACCTTGAGGCCGGGAACAAGCCTGAGCGGATCGACTGCAAGGGCGATGAGCAGAAGGAATACGGGTTGATGCCCGAGTTCATCAAGGACATGAACATGACCTGGACGGTCGGGTTCACGCCCGACGGGTGCTTCAACCCCAACTTCGGCGTCAACGGCATCCCCCACCTGGCGATCATCGACTCGGAGGGGAAGGTGCGTCACAACGGCCTGCACCCGATGCACGCCAAGGACGTGGCGGACAAGATCGACGCCCTGCTGGCGGAGGCTCACCTGAAGGCCCCGGCCGAGCCGATGGCGGATCCGAAGAAGAAGGAAGAAGGAAACAAGGTCAGCGCCAAGTGAGGCGTTGAAGCAGAAGGTTCATACAGACGCCCGGCCGGCTGGCCGGGCGTTTTCTTTTCGGGGTGCGCCAATTTGTGCGGGCGACTCCGTATTGGGTGGGTCTGGTCGTTTTTCTGCCCTTTTTTCCTGGAGCGCCCATGAGCCGATTCCTGACTGGCCGGTCCTCGATCCCCGCGGTGCTGACGCTGGCGGCGTGTCTTTCGCCGGTCGCGATGGCTCAGGACGCCACTCCAACCGTGACCACCACGCCGGCACAAGGGCGCGTGCGCGTGGCTCCGCCAGCCGCTTCGGTAGAAGAGCGGCCGCTGCTGTCGGTCGAGTTCAAGGGTGGCACGGTGGCGGAGTTCGTGGAAGCGGTGAAGGCGGTGAGCCCGATGCCGGTGAACGTGGTGGGGCCGACCGAGGCGATGAAGATGATGGTGCCGGCGGTGTCGCTGAAGAACGTGACTGCGTACATGGCTCTGCAGACGCTGGAGTACGTGAACGAACGCCGCGGGGCGGTGGCGGCCCCGGGGATGTCGACGGCGTACCTGCAGGTGATGGACCTGAATAGGTCGGAACAACTGAGCAGCCCGCGTTCGCAGACGTTCGCGATTGCTTTGGGGCGGAATGCACAGGCCCAGGCGACACCGTTTATGACCGGGCCGATGGACCAAGTGACGACGCAGGTGTACGCGGTGCGCGATCTGCTGGGTGGGGACGCAGCGGGCGGACTCCCCGGGTTGACGATGGAGCAGGTGGTCGAGCCGCTGGAGGCGGCGCTGAACGTGGACGCGGGGGACGGGGGATCGGGAGGGGAGCCGGCGAAGCTGATGGTGCACAAGGCGTCGAACCTGATCCTGGTGCGCGGCACGGTGAGGCAGAACGCGCTTGTGCGGCAGGTGCTCGATCGGTTGAAGGAAGATTCCGATCGCACGCGTTCGCTGGCGAATCGCGAGCGCGAGAAGGCGCAGATCGCCGACGAGCTTCACCGGCAATACGACGTGCGTCAGCAGGCGCTGACATCGCAGCTCCAGCAGGTTGAAAAGCGGCTCGCCGACATCCGGCCGGGGCTGGACAAATCACGGGCGGACGGAAATCCAGCCGAACTGGCGGCTTTGGCGTCGCAGATCCGCGATCTGGAAGCGACGGCGTCGTCGCTGCGGTCGCAGCTCTCACAGACCAAGGTTCAGGCTGCGGAGGCCTCGTTTGAGGCCGCCCGCGAGGCGCGGAATACGCAGTCGGGCGATGCGACGATCGCCGCGCTACGTACGGAGATCGACAAGCTCCGCGAACAGATCGCCCAACTTAGAGCGTCGCGTTCGGATTCGAAGTAACATGGTGCGGCCGTCACCGAGCCAACCCGGCGTCGGAGGTGCATTTGCGCGACGGATGCGGGCTGAATCCGCGGGCGGATGGGCGCGAGGACGACGCGTGGGCGCGGCGGGTGTCGCTCGGCATCGAACGGGGGGACCGGGCGGCGCTAGGGGAGTTCTACTCGGCGTGGTTCGATCGGTGCCTGGCGCACGCACGACGGTCGACGGGACGCGACGAGTCGTTCTGCCTGGACGTCGTGCAGGACGCGATGGTGAAGGCCGCGGGCTCGATGCGGCGGGTGGAATGCGAACGGCAGTTGTCGGTGTGGGTGCGAAGGGTGGTGGCTTCGTGCGCGGTGGACCGGCTGCGCGAGGAGGCGTCGCGCACGGCGCGACAGCGGGGCGCGGCCCGCGACGAACGGCCGGAAGCGCCGGGGTACTCGGACCGGTTGGAGTGGCTGGCGTCGGAGCTTGCGGAGATCGACGCGGAGGAAGCGCTGCTGCTGCGGGAACGGCTGCTCAACGGCGGAACGATGGCGCGGGCGGGGCGATTGCTTGGAATGAGCGGTCCGGCGGCGCACGGGCGGCTACGGCGCCTGCTCGATGCGCTCCGGAAGTCGGGGAAGACGAGGTTCAATGATGCCTGACGAGAGCGTCAACTCGGTGGAGACAGGCGGACCGGCTTGGGGACCGGAGACGGCGCGTCGCAAGGAGGCGATCTTCGACGTCATGGTGGCGGTCGCCGATCGGCGGCGGCGGATGCGGCGCATCAAGCAGGTGGCGGGAGTATCACTGGGTGCGGCCGCAGTGGTCGTTGTGGTCGTCGGCGTACTTGGGTCGCTTCCTGCGACTCGCCCAAGCACTGGCAATGGCGGAGCGACGGCGGCCAATACGGCTCCCCCTGCTCCCGTTCAACCGGTGCAGCCGAAGCAGGATGTGGCGAGCCTGCCCGGCACGACTCATTCCCTGCCCCATTCTCCCGCTCCGTCCCCCACTTCCTCCAACCCAGCTCCCAGCCTTGTGTCGGCGGGGCGCGGCGTGCAGCGGCTGGATGAGTCGAAACTGCGGCGGGTGGTGGTGGCCGAGCCGCTGACCGACGAGGCGTTCGCACAGGAACTGGCGATGCAGGGGGAATACGGAACTGTGCGGGTAGGCGGCCGGGGGGGGGTGCTGGTGCTGAACAATCGGGCCGTGGCCGAGGAGTCGCCGCCGCGCGTTCACTGAGTGGCCGTCCGTAGGATTGGGCCTGCTCGCGCATGTTCTTCAACCTGCTCCGTCATCGCCGACGACGACGCCGGGATCGGATATCCGTGCGCAAGCTGTGCAGACGTGGGTCTACGGGGTGATCTGGCTGTTTGTCGCGGTAATGGTGGGCGTGGTGCTGCTGATGGTGGCGCGGCGGTGGGCGCTGGCGTCGCGCGCGGTCAGCTCGCGGCACAGCAAGCGGCGGAAGACCGACACCAGCAGCGCGTGGGAGGAGTCGGGGCGGCGGATGGACGTGCCCAGAGTTGCGGAGGATGAGCAAGGGGAAGAGCCGTGAGCGCACCTGCACCAGTCGAGCGACCTCGGGCGTTTGTGCTGGGTGGGGCGAAGCGCGTGGGGCGGGCGATCGTGCTGGCGCTCGCGAAAGCGGGTTGCGACGTGGATTTCTCCTACAACCACAGCCGCGCGGATGCGGATCGGACCGCGGCGGATGTGGAGGCGCTGGGGGGTGAGTGCGGGACATGGCCGCTGTCTCTGGACGACCCGAAGGGGGCATGGGCGCGGGCGGATGAGATCGCTAACAGCTCGGGGCGTTGGGATGTGGTGGTGCTGTGTGCGTCGGCCTACGAGCCTTCACCGTTCGAGCGCGTCCAGCCAGACATGCTCGCTCGCGCGATGGCTATCAACGCGTTCAGCCCTGCGCTTGTGCTCCAGAACTTTCTGCCGGGCCTGAAGAACAGCGGGCTCAAAGGCGGCGGATCGGTCGTGACGATGTGCGACATTCACGCGATGGGCGAGACGGGCCGGCCCCGGAAGGGGTTTTTGGCGTATTCGATGTCGAAGGCAGCGTTGCTGGAAATGACGCTGGTGCTCGCGCGTGAGCTTGCTCCGTCGATCCGGGTGAACGGGGTGGCACCGGGCGTCGTCGCGTGGCCGGAGAAGGGGGCGGACTCGGACGCCGAAGCACAGACGCAGTATTTGTCGCGCGTGCCGCTGGGGCGGGCGGGAACGCCGGAAGATGCGGCGGAAGCCGTGCAGTGGTTGGCGCTTGAGGCGACGTATTGCACGGGTCAGATTGTGCGATTGGATGGAGGGCGGTCGCTGGCGTAGCCCGCGCGGACACACTCTGCGCAACGCGGGCGATGTTCGACTCACTCGCGTCGCTTACGAGCACGCCTTCAGCGTGCAGCTCAACGACAACGTGAAGTCCGGTGGTGGCGGTTGCTTCGCAACCTTCACCGCCGGCTACTGACGACAAGGCCTTCGCCCTGGCAATGCTCACACGAACTTATTGGGCCGGGACGATGATGCCGCGGCATTCGCCGAAGCCGATTCGGCGCAGACCGGGCTTCTCGCACCAGCCGCGCATGATGACTTCGTCGCCGTCTTCGAGGAAGGTGCGGGTCTCGCCGGTGGGGAGCGAGATCGGCTTGCGCGGGAGCTGCTTGCCGTCGGGGCCGTTGCCGCCCCAGGTGAGTTCGAGCATGCAGCCGCGGCTGTCTGCTTCGGGGCCGCTGATGGTGCCGCTGGCGATGAGATCGCCGGGCATCATGTTGCAGCCGTTGACCGTGTGGTGGGCGATCATCTGCGGGAACGTCCAGAACATCTGGTTGAGGTTGCCGCGGCTGAGGCGGATCGGCCCCTGATTAGCGGCACGCATCTTGGCGGAGGAGAGGAGCACCTCGAGCTGGATGTCGAAGCCCCAGTTGCGGTCCTTGCCCGTGAGATACGGGAGCGGCTCGGGGTCGCTCGATGAACGCGCGGGGCCGGCGATGCGGAAGGGCTCGAGGACGTCGCGGGTGACGATCCACGGGCTCACGCTGGTCGCGAAGTTCTTGGCGAGGAACGGGCCGAGAGGCTGGTACTCCCAGGCTTGCATGTCACGGGCGGACCAGTCGTTGACGAGGACAAAGCCGAACATGGCCTTGTGGGCCTCGTCGATGCCGATGGAGTTGCCGAGGTGGTTGCCGCCGCCGATGACGCAGCCGAGCTCGAGCTCATAGTCGAGGCGCTTGCAGGGACCAAAGTCGGGCTGCGTTTTTCCTTCGGGAATACCGAGCTGGCCCTTGGGGCGCTGGATCGGCGTGCCGCTTGCGACAATGCTGGACGCGCGGCCGTGATAGCCGATCGGCACGTGCTTGTAGTTGGGGAGCAGCGGGTTATCGGGGCGGAACATGCTGCCAACGTTGGTGGCGTGGTGGACCGAAGCGTAGAAGTCGGTGTAGTTGCCGAAGGCGACCGGCTCGACGACCTGCACGTCGCTCATGGGGGTGACGGCCTTCTCGCGCAGGCGGCGAGACTGCTGGCCGCCGGGCGCTCCGTCGAGGAGCCACTGCTGGACGGCGCGGCGGACGGGCGTCCAGGACTCCGGCGCTCGAGCATGATCTGCGGCGCGGCGTGGTGCAGCGCGTGGTGCACGATGTCAAAGAGCTCTTCGTTCTGCTCGGCGACGCTGTTGAGCACACCGGAGTGGACGAGCATGTCGAGATCGACGACGTGGTCACCGATCGCAACGCCGACCTTCAGTTCGTCGTCCTTGGTGATGAACATGCCCAGCGGCAGGTTCTGGATCGGGAAGTCGGTCGTGGGCTCGTTGGCGGAAGGAAGCCAGGAGCGGAGGGCGGGGTCGAGGGTCGGGTCGGTCATAGGGCGGAGCGTATGACCGCGATCGCGATGTAGTCAGAGCCCGAAGCGTCAGCGAGGAAGCCCGACGAGGCTTGGCGAGTCGGCCAGCTCTCGCAGCAGTCGCAAATAAAGCAAGAAGGCAAATGCACTCGCAAAGCCTCGTGCCTCCCTCGCTGACGCTTCGGGCTCTGATAGGCAGATCAGACGATGTAGCCGAGCTTCTTCATGTCCTCGATCGGCTCGTCGTAGCTGCAGGAGCCGAAGCAGATCGCGAAGTCCTCGCGGACCTCTTCGAGCTGGTTGGTGGTGAGGCGCAGATCACGCCAGACGATCGCACCCTCCTCGAAGCGGAAGGCGTTAGCGGCGGTCTCGCTGAGGATGCGGATCGCGGTGTCGCGATCGGCGTTGAGGCCGCGGACGAAGGCCGCGGCGAAGAAGACGTTGAGGAACCCGTGCATCATGTGCGTCGGGCTGTCGGGCTTGTAGGTGAGCTTCTGCACCGAGCGCACGGGATGGTGCAGGCCGGCGGTGCACTTGATGGGGACTTCCGCGGCGTTGAAGGTCACGAGGAAGTCGGCGACGCGCTCGACGGAGGGGAAGAGCTCGGGCGTCACACCGCCGGTGCGGAGCTTGGCGCCAAAGCCGGTACCGGCGAGAGCAGTGGCGAAGGAGCGGAAGTCGCCGTCGACGGGCGGCTCGAAGAACGGGAAGAGGTCCTCGGGGAGCTTTTCCTGAGCGACGTCGATGATCTCCGGCGTCTGGATCTTGACCTCGATGGTGTCGACGACGGCGGAGTGGGCGTGCTTGTGGCTGTGGCCGTCACCAGCTTCGTGGGTCTGGTTGAAGCGTTCGATCTGGGCGAGGCCGGCGTCGAGCGGGCCGTCGAGCAGGACCGAGAGACCCCACGGCGCGGGAGCGGGCTCGTTGCCCGGAACGCAGCCGTTGCGGAGGTAGGGACGAGCCGCCTCGTCCCACTCGTCGAGGCGCGAGAGCGGCACGATGAAGCGGGCGAGGCCCGCTGCGTGCGTGCTCTTGCGCAGGCGCAAACTCGGCGACGGCCTGCTCCATCGAGAGCTGGGTCGGCGGGAAGAGTCCGGCGTAATCGACCAGGCCGTGCAGGAACGTGTTCAGGGCGGTCGTCGGCATGACAAAGGGTAGAGCGTGCGCGGCGTGTGTCTACGGGTGGAAACTGGGGGATTTGCGGTCTAAAAGCCCGCGCACAGGTTGTGCACGCCCGAGTGTGTGGTGGTTAGCCTTTGGGTTCGGTTTCACGGAGCGAGCCGAGCCGGCGAGCTCGGGGATGCGCCAGGCGATCATCGCGACGACGACGACGGTGCCGATGCCGCCGCCGACCACGCTGGTGACCGGACCGAAGAGCTTGGCAGTGAGGCCAGACTCGTACGAGCCGAGTTCGTTGCTGCACTCGATAAAGAGCGAATTCACGGCTCCGACGCGGCCGCGGAGGTCGTCGGGCGTGCGCACCTGCACGAGGACGTGGCGGATGACGACGGAGACCTGATCGGCGGCGCCGGCCATGAGCAGCAACGTGACGCTGAGCCAGAAGCTGGTGGAGTAGCCGAAGCCGATCATGCAGACGCCGAAGAAGCCGACGCAGCCGAGCAGCAATGCCCCCGAGCGGCGGAAAGGGGGGCGGTGAGCGAGGATGATCGCCATGATGAGCGCACCGACGTAGAGCGAAGCCCGTAGAGCACCCTGCGCCGTGGCTGCCCAGTTCTTGTCGATGTGCAGGACGTCGGTGACGTAGACGGGGATCAGTGCGGTCGCGCCGCCGAGCAGGACGGCGAAGAGGTCGAGCAGGAGTGCGCCGAGCACGGTCTTTTCACGGCGGAGGTGACCGAGACCGGCGAGCATGGAGTCGAGCGAGAGCCCCTTGGCGGTGCGAACCTGCTCGCGCGGCTGGAGGCCCATCGACGAGATCGCGAAGGCGAGGCAGAGAGCGGCCATCAACGCGTAGACGACCCACGCCGCTTTCGTGATGTCAAGGAGCAGGCCGGCGACGAGCGGCGCTGTGACGGCTGAGAACTGGAAGAGGCCGGTGGTCCACTTGATCGCGTTCTCGAACCCGCCCTTCTCGACGAGCAGCGGGAGGAGGGCCTGCCGGCTTGGGCCGTTGAAGCTGCGGACGCAGCCGGCACAGAAGAGCAGGACATAGAGCGTCCAGAGCGGCGCGTGGAAGAGCGAGCAGACAGCAAGCCCGATCCCTACCGCCGCGAAGCCGAACTGGGTGAGCACGAGGATCTTCTTGCGGTCGTGCGTGTCGATGATGTGACCGGAGACGAGTGCGAGCAGCACGACCGGGAGCGCGCGAGCGAGACCGGTGTAGCCGAGGTGGATGGCGTCGTGCGTGCGGTCGTAGACCTCGAAGAGGACGACCGTGGCGAGCATCTGCAGGCCGAAGGAGGAGCAGACGAAGCCGGAGGCGAAGCGGACGAAGTTGGGGCTGCGGAGGGCTTCGTAGGGGTCGTGGGGTTCGCCGGGCGCGGGAGGCGGGCCGGAACTGTCAACGAGTCCACCTGGGCCGTCGGTGGGCTCATTGAGCTCTGCGAGACGCTGGGGGTCCGGCTGGGGGGGCGGGGGGGGCGGCGTCGGATCGGGCACGTGGCAGCGTAGCGGGTGGAGAGCGGACGGGCGCGGGCGAGCAGTGCTGCCAGCACAGACTCGTCCCGAGCGGCGAGTCTGTGGAGGAACAACGCAAGACTGCCCTCCCGGCCTCGCGGACTCGGCCACCCTCCCGCTGGGAGCGGGAGGGATCGAGCAGTGAATCCCCCGCAACCATCTGAGCGAAGACGGTTACCATACCGACGGCTCTCGCGGCCTCCGCCCCAATCGAAGGGGGGCAACCAACCGCACAGCGATGAGCGACGTTCGGAGGGAAAAAGCAACATGATGGCGTTCAAGGACTGGCTTAAGGGCGAGTTGATCGACATCGTCCAGTGGATCGACGACACGTCGAACACGATGGTCTACCGGTTCGACCGGCGGAACAACGAGATCAAGGGCGGGGCGAAGCTGGTGGTTCGCGAGGGACAGGCCGCGGTCTTCGTCAACGAGGGCAAGCTGGCCGACGTGTTCGGGCCCGGCACCTACACGCTCGACACCAAGAACATGCCGATCCTCTCCACCATCCTGGGGTGGAAGTACGGCTTTGAGTCGCCGTTCAAGGCGGAGGTCTACTTCGTCTCGACGCGCACCTTCACCGACCTGAAATGGGGCACGCTGAACCCGGTGATGCTGCGTGACCCGGAGTTCGGGCCGGTGCGCATCCGCGCGTTCGGCACGTACACCACGCGCGTCAGCGATCCGGGGTCGTTCATAAAGAACGTCGTGGGCACCGACGGTCGTTTCACGACCGAAGAGATCATCGGGCAGCTTCGCAACCTGATCGTCGCCTCGTTCACCGAGGGCATCGCCCAGACGCGCGTGAGCGTGCTGGACATGGCGGCCAAGCAGGGCGAGGTCGCGGGCATCCTTCAGAGCAAGATCAAGACCGACTTCGCCAAGTACGGGCTCGACCTGCCGACGCTGCTGATCGAGAACATCTCGATGCCGCCGGAAGTGGAGGCCGCGCTGGACAAGCGGACGAGCATGGGCGTGCTTGGAAACCTGGACGCCTACACGAAGATGCAGGCGGCCGATGCGCTGCGCGACGCGGCGAAGAACCCCGGCACCGCCGGCACGTTCGTCGGCGTGGGCGTGGGGCAGACGATGGGCGGCATGATCGGCGGCAACCTGGGCCAGGCTCAGGCGGCCGGCGCGGCTCCGCCCCCCATGAGCCCGAGCGTGCAGTACTTCGTCGGCATCAACGGCCAGCAGCAGGGCCCGTTTGACGCTGCGACGCTGGCGGGGATGGCCTCTCGCGGACAGGTGAATGCGCAGACGCTCGTCTGGACGCAGGGCATGGCCAACTGGCAGCCGGCGGCGCAGGTGGCCGCGGTGGCGGCGATGCTGGGTTCGGCGCCTCCGCCGATGCCTCAGTAACTTCGGCGTAAAGAAGGCTGGAAGAGCCTCGGATGAACACGGATCGACACGGATTGATCCGATCCATCCGTGCTATTCGGGGCTCTTCCTTTCTCTTTGAGCGTCCGACGCCGTCGTTCTATGTTCATACAGAAGCTGTTCTTTTCTGCGACTCTGTCTCTCTGTGACAAACACCTCCTCTCCAACACGGTTCCCCTGCAAGCAGTGCGGCGCGAAGCTGGAGTTCTCGCCCGGAACGACGAAACTGATCTGCCCTTACTGCCGCGCTGAGAACGAGATCGCGGCCGAGGAGCAGGTGCAGGAGCTGGATTACCACACGGCACTTGAGCGACTGCGGAACGCGGCGCCGAGCGAGCAGGTGCCGGTAGTGCACTGCGACTCGTGCGGCGCGAATGTGACTGTGCCGGAGAACACGACGAGCTTCTCGTGCCCGTTCTGCGCGGCGAACATCGTGAGCCAGGCGCGGGCGTGCCCGGTCGTCAAGCCGAACGCGGTGCTGCCGTTTCGGATCACGCGGGATGCGGCGATCGACGCGTTCCGATCGTGGCTGAAATCGCGGTGGCTGGCGCCGAGCGCTCTCAAGCGCGAGGGGCGTCTGGACGCATCGGTGAACGGGGTCTACATCCCCGCGTGGACGTACGACACCGCGACGACGACGGCGTACACAGGCCAGCGCGGCGACGCGTACTACGTGACGCGCACGCGCACCGTCAACGGGCAGACGCAGACGTACACCGAGCGGCGGATCCGCTGGAGCTACGCGAGCGGCACGGTCTACGTCGCGTTTGACGACGTGCTGGTGGAGGCAACGCCTTCGCTGGACCGCGGCGACCTGGAGCACCTGCGCCCGTGGGACCTCAAAGCGTGCCTGCCGTACCGCGACGAGTTCCTCGCGGGGTTCCGAGCGGAGGCGTACCCGCCGGAGATGGACCTGCCCAAGTGCTTTGAGATGGCCAAGGACGCGATGCAGCCGCGCATCGACTCGGCGATCTGCAGCGATATCGGCGGCGATGAGCAGCGGATCGACAGCAAGCGGACGCGGTACGACGACATTACGTACAAGAACCTGCTGCTGCCGGTATGGGTGAGCGCGTATCGCTACCAGAACAAGGTGTACCGGTTCCTGGTCAACGCCCGAACAGGCGAAGTGCGCGGCCAACGCCCGTGGAGCCCGTGGAAGATCGCGGGGCTGGTGGTGCTTGGGTTGATCGCCGTTGTGATCATCATCGTGATCGCGAACGCGCGGCATTGACGATCAATGCCGATTGGCCTTGCGTGAGCACGAGTTGAGGCGCGAAGATCGCAGCAGGCCCTTACGGGGCTGCGCTCCTATGAAGAAGGTCACGGGCTCTACCTGCCGGCCTTGGCCTTGATGACTTCGACCGCCTTCTCGAGAACCTCGTCGCGGCCCGCCGCCAAGCCTGCGGGCGTCGGCTCGCACGGCACGGTCGGCGTAATGCCCACGCCGTGGTGTCGCGACCCATCGTGCTTGATCACTCGCATGCCGGTCCAGATAACGCTGTAGCCACCGGGGAGCGTGAACGGGTTGATGTTGCCGTTGGTCCCGGCCGTGGGCCCACCGACGATGTCGCCAAGTTTGTACGCCTCGACGATCCCCATCACAGATTCCGCGTAGCTGATTGCGCGGCCGTCGGTCAGAAACACCACCGGCTGCGACGGGCCGCCGAGACGCGGCTCCATCGGCGGCAGATTCCATCGGCCGCGTTCCTGCCACTCCCAACCGCCGCCCTTTTCGCCGCCGGGCATGGTGACCATCGGGATGATCCACTTGGCATCTGGATGGGCTCGTCGGTCAGATGGCGCAGCACGATCGTGGCGGCGTCATTGGGGTAGCCGCGGAGATCAAAGACGATGCCCGCCGCCTTGTGCAGGCGTTCGATCTGGTTGTCGACCTCGTCGGACTTCGCGCCGTCGAGGTTGAAATAAACGATCTCACCGTTGTCCTTCCCGTCGACGCGGCCGACCACCGCGCCGGTGGCGGGGCGCTGGGGGTCGTTCGTCGCAAACTTCTCCGCCGAGACCAGCGGGATGTGGAGGGTTTGCGGCACACCGGCACGTTCAACGACCACGACACTGGGGTCGGTTGTCGGCGCGTATCCGAGCAGGTTGCGTGCCGCCACCCAGTTGCGCCACTGCGGCGTGGCACCCGAGGCCAGCGAACGCTGGCGCTCGATCAGCTCGGCGGCAGGTTGTGCGTCCACAGATACCACCTTGTCACCCGCGTGCAGACCGTCGGGGCCTTCGCCGCTGGTCACGACGAGGTCGCCGCTTGCGAGGATCCGCCAACCGCAGGGGAGACCCTTTTGCGGCCGCAGATCGGCTTTGAATACGTTGCCGTGGCCGTCACGCAAATCCGCAACCAGCTTCCGAAGCGTGGAGAGGAAGGCCGCCTGGTCGGCATCGGTGGCGGCGGCTTTCAGTGAGCTCGCGAGCGTCGCTTTCCAGTCTGCGTCGGGCGTTACGTCGAAGTACGGGTAGAAATGCTCGAAGACGTTCCAGGCGGCGATCACGTCGGCAAGTCGCGTCACGCGGTCGTTGCCGGAAGGTCGGAAGCCCTCGGCTCGCGCGGCAATCGGTTTGGGCGTGGCGGCGGCGGGCTCGGTCGCGCCGCGATCGTTCACCGCGAGCACGACGGGAATTCGCCACGACACGCCCGCGGCCGATCCTGTTGCGAACGCACCCGACTTGGGTAGCTTGCGGGCCTCACCGTCGGCCGCCTGTTCTTTGATCCGCTGAGACTTGTACGGAGTCTGCGTGTTCCCGGTGCTGAACTCAGGCCCGAAGTTCACGCCCAGATGACGCCACCCCGTCACACGTGTTTCCGCCGCCGGCGCGGGCGGAACGGCCGGGGCGTCGTCACCGGCCCACACCTGGATCCCGACCCCCACCTCCGCGAACGTATCCGCCAGCGCGGCGGCGAGCGCCGGCGCATCCGGACACGACTCCACGCGTTGCACGCCGTCGGCGGCGAGACGCGACCAGTCGGCCTTGAAAGCCGCGTCGCTGGGATGAAAGTACTTCGCCTGACCGTACATGAGCGCGAAGGCGGTGAGATTGGCCAGCCCGCGATCCGTCAGCGGACTGGGCTTGATGTTCGCGTCGGGCAGCGTGCCTTCTTCGATTGAGACTGACCGGAGCGAGACCGTTGCACCGCCGAAGACCAGCACGCCGACGTTGAGCGAGACGGCGTCATCGTCGATGTGCCCGGCGAGCAGCGTCGTTGCTTCCTTGTCCGTCGCCGTCACCGGGCTGTCGCCGCTGTTGTCGAACCAGCCGCGGCCTTCGTTCGGCCTGTCGACGCGGATCCACGGTTGGGCGCAGCGCCAGCACTCCCGGAGACCGAGAGTTTGAACTTGAGCAGCACGTCCTTGCCGCGGTAGGGTTTGGCGTCGACCGACCGCATGAAGTTGCCCATCTGCGTGCCGGTCGACTTGAGCGTGACTCGCCGTCCTTCAGCGCCGTCGGCGATCGAGGCCTTGAGGCCCGTCGGCACGAACCATTCGGTCGGGATGCCCCCCACTTGACCCTTGGCAAAGTCGCCATTGGGCAAGGGAGGAACGCCCGTTGTCTGGCCGCGGGCGCCGTTCGCCAGGCAGACGCCGGCCACTAACGCGAGCAGGTGAAGCAGCGGTCGAGCCATTGGGCACCTCCACGTCGTCTTCATACGGAAACGGATGCGCGCCGTTCGTATTGCCCTTGCCGCTCTCAAATTTATCAGAAGCGACGGCCAGGTGGGACACCAACCGAGGCCGCAATCACCCGCCGGCGGGCTTGGCTTTGAAGCCCTTTGCCACCAGGTCGGCGACGATCCGGTCGCGGTGGTCACCCTGGAGTTCGAGCTCGCCTGTCTTCTTGTCGAGCGTGCCGCCTGTTCCCATGGCGCTGCGCCAGGCCTTCAGCATCGCGGGCAAGTCGTTGGCGGTCGCGTCGAGGCCGGCGATCACCGTGACGAACTTGCCGTTGCGTTTCTCACGCCGCACGCGCGGCGCCTGGTCCTTGGGAAGCAGCACGCTGCCGCCCGCATCGCGCGGACACTTGCACTCGGCGAGAGGACGCTCGCAGCGTTCGCAGGTCACGGGGCGCTGGAGTGAAGTTCCGTCGAAGAGGCCCATACGTAAGCGTAAATGGCTAAAGGGCAAATGGCCAAAGTGCCAAATGAAAAGGCGGATTATTCGAACCGGAGGTGCTTGACGCTCTGGCCGCTGTCGCGAAGGTCGCGGAGGGCGTCGAGGCCGATCTCCAGGTGGGTCTGGACGAACTTGGCGGTGACCGACGCGTCGGAAACGGAGGTCTTCACGCCGTCGGGGGTCATCGGGTTGTCACTGACCAGCAGCAGCGCGCCCTTGGGGATGTGATTGACGAACCCGACGACGAAGAGTGTTGCGGTCTCCATGTCGATCGCGTTGCAGCGGATGGTGCGGAGGTATTCCTTGAACTTATCGTCGTGTTCCCAGACGCGGCGGTTAGTGGTGTAGACCGTGCCGGTCCAGTAGTCGCAGCCGTGCTCGATGATCGACTGGCTGACGGCGCGCTGCAGGCGGAACGACGGGAGCGCGGGAACTTCCGGCGGCAGGTAGTCGTTGCTGGTGCCCTCGCCGCGGATCGCAGCGATGGGAAGGACAAAGTCGCCGAGCTTCTCTTTCTTGAGACCGCCGCATTTGCCCAAGAAGAGGACGGCTTCGGGCTGGACGGCGCTGAGCAGGTCCATGCACGTGGCGGCCATGGCGCTGCCCATGCCGAAGTTGATGATGGTGATGTCCTCGGCGGTCGCGGAAGTCATCGCGCGGTCGCGCCCGATGACGGGCACGTTGAACTTGTCGGCGAAGAACTCGACGTAATTGATGAAGTTGGTCAGCAGGATGTAACGCCCGACCTGCTCGGGCTTGAGGCCGGTATAGCGGGGAAGCCAGTCGCGGACGATCGCGTTCTTGGTCTGCATGGGCGGTGCTTGCTCGGGGTGCGGACGGCTCCCGAGCATACGGTTGAACGTACGGGCAATTCTGCCGTCCTTCGCGACATCTGCTGAGCGACATGCCCCTCCTCTCACTCAACACACGGACGCTGGTTCCCGAGCTGATGGACGATCCGTCGCTGGATCCTGCGGAGCATCGGCGGGCGTTGAAAGGACTGGCACGGATCAACACCCTGAGCGGCGCGGGGACGTCGCTTTGGCGGAATGTTCGCCCGCTCTTGGCAAGAGCTTCAAGCGGCACGCTGCTGGATGTGGCGGCCGGGTCGGGTGACGTCACCCTGGCGGTTGCACAGGCAGCGCGACGCGACGGGGTTTCGCTCGACTTGCGCGTGGTGGAGATCAGTCCGGAGGCGGCGTCGGTGATCCGTTCCCGGGCGTCAGCCGCGAGCGTGGGCATGACCGTCGACGTGCGGGACGCCGTGGCCGAGGGGTTGGGGCTCACCGACGAATCGGTCGACGTCGCGGTGTGCTCGCTGTTTCTTCATCATTTAACCGAAGACGGAGTCGTTTCGATCCTGCGGGAAATGAAACGGGTCGCCCGGCGCGGCGTGGTCGTCTCCGATCTGCGCCGGTGCCGGACAGGTCTGGCTGCGGCGTACGTCGCGGGACGGGTGCTGACGAGGTCTCCCGTTGTGCGCGTTGACGCAGTGCTGTCGGTACGCGCGGCGTTCACCGTCGCGGAACTTACGACACTCGCAGAGCAAGCTGGGTTGAGCGGCGTTCGCATCCTGGCGTCGTGGCCGTTCCGCCTCACGCTTACGTGGAGCCGCGCGTGAAGGAGCGGTACGACGTGGTGGTGATCGGTGCCGGCCCGGCTGGAGGCGCGTTCGCGGCGGTCGTCGCGCAAAGCGGGCGGAGCGTGCTGCTTGTTGAGCGTTCCGCGTGGCTGCGAGAGAAGGTGTGCGGAGGATGTCTGAACGCCGGCGCGGTGTGCACGCTTGAACGCCTGGAGCTCGCTGCCGGGCTCCAGATGTTGCCGCTGTCGCAACTGGAGCTGGTCTCGGGGTCGCGACGAGCGGTTGTCGAGACCACCGGCGGCGCGGCCGTCCTGCGATCTGAAATGGACGCGGGCCTCGTGTCGATCGCGCAGGCTCGGAAAGCGGAGTTTCTGCCAGGCACGTCGGCGGTGGTAGGCCCTCGAGTTGGGAATGACTGGTGCGTTCGATTGACGGGCGCGGGAACACAGAGGTAAGGGCGCCATTGGTTGTGGCCGCCGACGGGCTGAACGGTTCGTCGCTGAAGGAGTTGCCGCTGCCGGTTCGCACTGCTGGAGCCGCGTGGTTTGGGGTCTCGGCATTGGTGAAACCCAGCGCTGCCACGCCTGAGCTCGGCGCGGTGCGGATGCACATCGGCAGGCATGGATACGTAGGGATGGTGCAACTACCAAGCGGGGCGGTCGACGTGGCCGCTGCACTCGATCCGGGCTGGACTCGGAAGATCGGGGGGCCTGATGCGGCGGTTGGTGCGGTGCTGGGCGAGTGCGGCGTGGAGTGGGCGCTGGGCGAAGCTGCGTTTCACGGATCGGGGCTGCTCACGCGTCGACGCACGCGCGTGGCTCTGCCCGGATTGCTGGTGCTCGGTGATGCGGCGGGGTTTGTCGAGCCGTTCACGGGCGAAGGAATGGCCTGGGCGCTCGCCGGTGCGGAGTCAGCCGCGGCCATGGTGATCATGGGCCTGACAGGTGAGCGGCTGGCGGCCGCGTGGACGCGCTGGCACGCGCGTCGTGTGCGATCGCGTCAGATCGCATGCACGCTGCTCAGACGAATCGTGCGGTCGCCGTTGATGACCGGCACGACGCTCGGCCTGATCGGAGCCGCCCCAGCGATCGGCCGCCTTGCCGCGGACGTCGCGGCGGCGCTGGCACGTCCGTACCCGCTTCCGGCGCACGACGAAGGGAGTCACGCGTGAAAGCGTCGATTCTCTCCCTGGCGTGCGTGACGCCGCGCGCACGCGTGACGCAGCAGGAGGCCGTCGCGTTCGCGATCGATGCGGGTCGGCTGGGCGGACACGCGCGGACATTCGCCGAGACGATCTACGCACGATCGGGAATCGACTCGCGGGCCAGTTGCATTGCCGGCGAAGATGTCCTTCTCGCTCAACTCCGCGCATCGAGCGAGCGGCCGCGCGGAGCGACCACCTCGGAACGGATGGAGCTCTACGCGCGGTTTGCCGGTGAACTTGCGGTCGAAGCGGGTACGAACGCCCTACAGAAGGCAGCCAAGCTGGGCGTACGTGCGCCGGACATCACGCACGTGGTCACGGTGTCGTGCACGGGGTTCATGGCTCCGGGCATCGATCACGCGTTGATCGAGCGGCTGAAGCTCGCGCCGACGGTGCGACGTCTCCACGTGGGGTACATGGGATGCCATGGAGCGATCAACGCCCTTGCCGCGGCACGGGCGATCGTGCTCAGCGAACCGTCGGCACGGGTGCTGGTGACGTGCGTGGAGCTGTGCTCACTTCATTTTCAAGTGACGGACCGGCCGGATCGCACCGTCGCGAACGCGTTGTTCGCCGACGGCGCGGCGGCGTGCGTCGTGGGCGCGTGCGGCGAACGAGAACAGCCCGCGATCGCGGCAACGGGCTCGTGCGTTGCGCCAAACTCCTCCGACGCGATGAGTTGGCGAATCGGTGATCACGGGTTTGAGATGTCATTGAGCGAGAGCGTGCCAGAGTTGATCCGGCAGCACCTGCGTCCCTGGCTCAGCGCGTGGCTCGACGGGCAAGGCGCGAGCCTGAACGAACTGGTATCGCAAGGAGGCTGGGCCATCCATCCAGGCGGCCCGCGGGTGCTGAATGCGGTGGCCGACACGCTGGGCCTAAGCACCCAAGCCATGCGGGCGTCGCGCGCCGTGCTGGCGGCGCACGGCAACATGTCGTCGCCAACCGTGCTCTTCACGCTCGAGCAACTGCTCGAAGTTCACGTCGCGCCGAAGGAGCCGATCGTCATGCTCGCCTTCGGACCTGGGCTCTCGATGGAAGCGGCGCTGCTGACGCAGTGATCGCCGCAGCACTTCAGATGCCATCAAAGAATGCGTTGATGAATGCGATGAAGTCGTTGTTGTCCAGGCGCTGGTCGACACCCTGCACGCCGCCTTGGGCGCCCATGTCGGCCCGAGGGTCGTTGTTGAAGAAGAGCGTGATGAACGCGATGAAATCGTTGTTGTCCAACAACCCGTCGACCCCGACGATGCCGCCCGCTTGCCCAACGTCGGCCAGAGCGGGCTGATCGCCGACCCCGACAAAGCGGTGGATGATGCCGCCGCTGCTCCCGCCGCGCGAGGCCTGCAGAACGTATAGCTCGCCCGAGCCATCCTCCGCGATCATGGAGACGTTGGTTAAACTGACGGTACCGCCTGTGGTCACGTTGCGGAGCTGGTCGCGGTGGGACTGAACCGGTCCCAGCGCCGTCCCGTCGAACGCAGCGGAATACACGTCGCCCCCGCAGGCGTCGGACCAGACGAATCGGCCGCGCCAGGGGCGCAGCTCGTTCCCGCGGTACATCACGCCGCCGATCGTGGAGCACTGGCTGGTTTCGCGGTTGATCGACACCAGCGGAACGACGAGGCTGGGGATGGTGAAGTCCGGGTTGAGATTCCCGCTGTACTGCTGCGTGCCGTCAAAGACGGGCCAGCCGAGATTGGAATAGGGCGTGCCGCTGCCGACCAGACGGTCGACCTCGCCGGCGCGATTGCCGCCCACGTCGCAGATCCACATGTCGCCGCTCCAGCGGTCAAACGACCACCGCCACGGGTTGCGGATGCCGATGTGCCAGATCTCCGGAACGGCGTTGGAGCGGCCCACCAGCGGGTTGTCGGCGGGCACGTGGTAGTTGTTGGCAGTATCGGCAGGAAAATCGTCCTGCCCGCTGAGCACGTCGATGCGCAGCATCTTGCCCAGCGGCGTGTTGATCGCCTGTCCGTTGCTCGAGGACATGCCGTCGCCCACGCCGACGTAGAGCATGCCATCGCGGCCGAAGTACATGGAGCCCACGGCGTGGTCGAATGTGAGGCCCGTGAACGTCTTGATCGTGCGCGTCGGCGTGGCGTTGGCGATGTTGGGGTCGGCCGCGGAGACGGTGAACTCTTTGATCGCCGTGCCAGTGGGGCCGGTCACCTCGGCGGCGACATAGAAGCGGCCGCTGGTTGCAAAGTCGGGGGCGAAGGCGACGCTGCGAGCCTGCGGGCTGGCGTTGACGAGGAACGGCGCAGTGCGGAGCGTGTACGTTGGCAGCTGACCGGGCTGCTTGGTGATGTCGAGGACGCGGATGGTGCCGCCTCCCTCCATCACAAAGAGGCGCGCCGTGTCACCGGGAGGGCTGCCGGCCCAGACCCAGGCATCGCCGGGCACCGGGAGCGGAAGGAGCTGGACGTAGTCGGGAAGCGTCTGGCCGAATGCCGAAGCCGCCGTCAGGCCGAACATGATGAAACCAACCAGCTTCTGCATAAGCCGTCCCTTCGAATAGCGGTACCGCCTATCTCCAGAACGGAGCGACGGAACCGCGAATTCGGTACGCAGGCATTCGGGCGCGAGTTGCCCCGTGAAACCCCAACTCATACCAATCGGTCGTTCTCCGGATGATTGGCGGATTCGGTCCGCCCGCGCATCCTTGACAGGCTGGCTTTGTTCGGATTCCGTCCCCCTTCCTCGATATTCTTTGCACCTATGACCAACCGCTCACGTCTCGTTGCGCTGCCCGCGACTCTCGGCTTGATGTTCTTCGCGGGGTGTGCCGCTTCCACTTCAACGTCCGAGTCGAGCGCCGTGGCCACGCCGAGCGCGGCTGCCCCCGCCCCCTCCCGTGACACGGTCTCGATCCCCTGCGAGAGCTACACGCTCCCCAACGGCATGCGTGTCACGCTGATGGAGGATCACACGCTCCCGCGCGCCTCGATCAACATCTGGTACCGCGTGGGCGCGCGGAACGAGCCGCCCGGACGCTCGGGCTTCGCGCATCTGTTCGAGCACCTGATGTTCATGGGAACTAAGCGCGTCCCCGGCGGCGACTTTGACAACCTGATGGAAGGGGGCGGCGGCAGCAACAACGCCAGCACCAGCCTCGACCGCACCAACTATTTCTCGAGCGGCCCCTCGAGCCTGCTCCCCACGCTCCTGTGGCTCGACGCCGACCGGCTCGAGGACATGGGCCTGATGATGTCGAAGGAGAAGCTCGACAAGCAGCGCGACGTGGTGCGCAACGAGCTGCGTCAGAGCGTCGAGAACGCGCCGTACGCCCGCGCATACGAGGCGAGCTACCAGCTCATGTATCCGGTCGGGCATCCGTACCACAACGGCGTGATCGGCACGCACGCGGACCTGGAGTCGGCCCAGGTGGACGACGTGAAGAACTTCTTCGCGTCGTACTACACGCCGGGCAACGGGTCGCTCATCGTGGCGGGCGACTTTGACGCCAGGACGATCAAGCCGCTGGTGGAGAAACTCTTCGGCTCGATCCCAGTGGGCAACACCGCGCCGCAGACCAAGCCGCCGATGCCCAAGCTCGACCGCGTGCTGCGCACGACGCACCTGGACAAGGTGCAGTTGCCGTCGGTGTCGTTCGCGTTCCACAGCCCCGGCCAATTCGCGGAAGGAGACGCCGAGCTCGAACTGCTCGGCCAGGTGCTGGGCGACGGCAACAGCAGCCGTCTGTACCAGCGTCTGGTCGTCAAGGAAGGCCTCGCCGCCGAGGTAAGCGCAGGGCAGGACTCCGCAGCCCTCTCGTCGATCTTCCGTGTGACCGTGATGACCAAGCCCGACGCGGATCTCGCGCAGGTCGAGAAGATCATCGCCGAAGAGATCACTAAGCTGATCGCCGAAGGACCGACCGCCGCCGAGCTCGACCAGCGCAAAACGCAGATCGAGGTCGCCAAGCTCACGCGTCTGCAGAGCATCGAGGCCAAGGCCGATGCGCTCAACGAGTATCTGTACTACTTCGGCTTCAACGCGGGGAACAAGGATTTCAACCCCGCCGACGGCCTCAAACGCGATCTCGACCGCTACCGCAACGCGACCGCCGAGTCATGCAAGGCGTGGGCAAAGAAGACGCTGACGCTCGATGCCTGCCTTATTGGTCAGGTGCTGCCCGAGGAACCGCAGCGTGCCGAGAGCCCGCGCGACATCCGGCCCATCGACGCCCCCACCGGCGCCTTCGTGCCCCCGCGCCGGCGACGTTCACCCTCTCCAACGGGATGAACGCCATGGTCTTCAGCCGTCCCGGTCTGCCGCTGGTCTCTGTCGGCGTGGTGTTCACGCCGCCCGAGGGCGTGACGTGGGACCCCGCCGCCAAGGCGGGTCGCAGTTCGGTGATGGCCTCGATGCTCAGCGAGGGCACCGGCGACATGGACGGCGCAGCGTTCGCGTCCAAGCTCCAGTCGCTTGGCGCTTCGTTCGGCGCCTCGGCGGGCATTGAAGGGTTCACCGCGACCGTCAGCTCGCTGAAGAAGAACCTGGACGAGGCGATGGGCCTCGCGTCGTCAGCGTTGCTGAAGCCCCGCATGAACGACGAAGACTTCACCCGCGTCAAGCGCCTGCGGATCGACGGTCTGCGGCAGGAGATGGACGAGCCGCGCGCCGTCGCCCCCAAGGTGAGCGCCCGCCTGCTCTTTGGTGAAGGAACCGCTTACGGCACGCCGACGGGCGGGTATCTCAAGACCGTCGAAGGCTTGTCGATCGACGACATCAAGACCGCCCACGCGGGCGTCGTTGAAGGCGGCAAGGCCACTGTCGTCGTCGCGGGCGACATCACCGCCGACGAGGCCAAGGCCCTGCTTGAGAAGCACCTGGGCTCGCGCAAGGCCGCGGGGGCGAAAGCGGCTCCCGATGCTGCACGCGTGAGCGCACCGAGAGGCGAGACCAGCGACATGCGGGTCTACATCGTCGACCGGCCCGGCGCAGTTCAGACAATGGTCCACCTGCGGGCGCCCGGCTTCTCCGCCGGCGACCCCGACCGCGCCAAGACCGCGGCCCTGAACACGCTGCTGGGCGGCTCGTTCACCAGCCGCATCAACAACAACCTGCGTGAAGTGCACGGATACACCTACGGCGCACGCACGGGGTACTCCAGCGGTCCGACGACCGGCAGCTTCACCGCCAGTAGCGCGGTGCGGGCCGACGCCACGGGCGCAGCGCTCAAGGAGTTCCTGGGCGAGCTGACGCGCATCCGCACTGGCGATGTGAACGACACCGAGGCCGCCAAGGCCAAGGCGGTCACCGCCGACAACATGACCGAGCCGTTCGGCACAATCGGCGGCACGGTGCTGGTCGCCCTGGGCACCGTTGAGGACCGCATGCCGTGGAGCAGCCTGACCGACGACTTCGCGCAGCTCCGGAGCATCAACACGACGGGGATCAACGGCATCTCCAAGCGGGCGGTCGACCTGGACCACGCGGTGCTCGTGCTCGTCGGCGACAAGGGGCTGATCAAGGCCCAGCTCGAAGCGACGCCGGAGCTCAAGAGCCTGCTCTCAAACGCCGTGGAAGTGACGGCGGAAGGCGAGAAGAAGTAAGAACCGCCAAGCTGTTGACTAAAGCCCCGCCGCAAGGCGGGGTTTTCATAAGAGCCTCGTGCGCAAGCACGAGGAGACGGCGCCCCTTGCTCAGCGCATCCAAGTCATTCAACGACCTTCCACATCCGCATCCGCGTTCCCTCGAGCTTGCGCTCGATGCTCTTAGAGCTCCGGCGCAAATCCGCGACGCATTGTGTTCTCGCTGATCGCGCGCGGGTCCACAAAGTGGAGCAGGTAATCCGGCCCGCCCGCCTTGCTACCGGTGCCGCTCATGCCGAACCCGCCGAACGGATGGCGGGCCACCAGCGCACCAGTGATGCCGCGGTTGATATACAGGTTGCCGACGCGGAACTCACGCTTGGCCTGCTCAAGGTGCGACGGCTTGCGGGTGTAGAGGCCGCCCGTCAGCTTGTACGGAACGCTGTTGGCGATGCGGAGGGCATCGTCGAAGTCTTTGGCGTGCATGACGGCCAGCACCGGGCCGAAGACCTCCTCGCGAGCGAGCTCGTGCGTTTCGGGGACGTTCCACACGATCGTCGGGGGTACAAAGTTGCCCGTGAGCCCTGCGGGCACGGGCAGCGAGAAGAGCGGCAAGCCATCCTTCTTCGCACGCTCGATAAACCCGTTGATCTTCGCCGCGGCCTGTGCATCGATGACCGGCCCGATGTCGGTGCCGGGCTTGGTCTGGTCGCCGATGGTGAGGGCGCGGGTCGCCTCGACGAGCCGTTCGCGGAAGTGCGTGATCGCCGGACCGTTCGGGCCGGCCGGGTCGACGACGATCAATCGCGACGCAGCTGAGCATTTCTGGCCTTGGAAGCCGAACGCCGAGTGACGGACGGCGAGCACCGCCTCGTCGGGATCGGCACTGGTGTCGATGATCACGGCGTTCTTGCCGCCCATCTCGCAGACGACGTGCTTGACGTGGGAGAGAGAATTCTGAGTGCCGAGTGCCGAGTGCCGAGGAGCAGAGAAGGGTGACTGCGGAGCAGCCGCATTGAGAATGTCCAGACCGACATCGCGGCTGCCGGTAAAGGCGACCATCGCGATGCGCGGGTCACGAACGAGCGCTGCGCCGGTGGTCTCGCCGGGGGCGGGGCAGAACTGAACGACCGTCATCTCATCAACCGGGCCGCTCTTGTGCATCGGCATATGAAAAGCGATCGCCTGCTGAATGATCTCCACCATCAGCTTGGCGATGCCGGGGGTCTGCTCTGCGGGTTTGACGATCACCGGGTTGCCTGTAACAAGCGCCGCCACAGTCATGCCCGTGCAGATCGCCAGCGGGAAGTTCCACGGCGCGATCACGACCGCGACGCCGCGCGGCTGGTAGATCGCCTCGTCTAACTCACCGATGAACCGGCCGATGCGCTGCCGCTCAAACAGCCGCGCAGCCTGGCGCGCGTAGTACTCGCAGAAATCGATCGCCTCGCACGTGTCGGCATCGGCTTCGCGCCACGTCTTGCCCGACTCCTTGATCATCACGGCGGAGAGCTCATCACGCCGCTCACGCATGAGCGCAGCCGCCCGCACCAGTACGTTGCAGCGGACGAGGTGATCCGTGTCGCGCCACGCAGCGAACGCGGCGTTCGCCTGCTTCACCATCTCCGCGGCCTGCTCGGGCGTGCGATCGTTGGCGACCTTGGGAACCTGTGACTTGGCGATGGCCGCGGCGTATGTCTCGCGGACAGCCTTCTGCGAGAAATCACGGAATGGCTCGTTGAAGAACGGCCGCCCATCCCCCACTTTCGGATGGGCATCGGAGAGCCGGTGCCGCTCGGGCGCTTTCTCCAGTGCCGCGGCCGAAGGCTCGGCAGTCTTGATCGTGTTTGCATCCCCGGTCGTGCTCGGGTCAGCGTTCAGGCCCTTGCCGCCAGCAGCAATCGGCGACTCGTGCGGGCTCGCCAGCAGCTTCGCCGGGTCGGCGTTGTCGAGGAACCCCGCCTTGAGCCACGATTCGTTGGACGTGTTCTCCAGCAGGCGGCGCACCAGGTACGCCATGCCCGGGATCATCTGCCCGACCGGCACGTACTCGCGGATCCGCAGGCCCATCTCCGCCGCGGCGTGCTTGAGCTGGTCGGCCATGCCGTGGAGCATCTGCAGCTCGACGGCGTTGCGCGGCAGGCCACGTACTTCGGCAGCAGCGAGGGCCGCGGCAATCGAGCGAGCGTTGTGCGAGCCGAGGGCGAGCTTGACGCCGCCTTCGCCCGCCTTGCGCGGGGACGAATCGAGGAAGATGCCCGCCATGCGCTCGAAGCACGCGTCGGTCTCGCGCTTGGTCGGCCACACCGGACAAGGCCAGCCGCGCTGCTCAGCGTTGATGGTCTCGTAGTCCCAGTACGCGCCCTTGACGAGGCGCACTGTGACCGCACGCCCCGTCCGCTTCGCCCACTCGCACACACGCCTCGCATCGTCGGGCCCGCTCTTGAGGTAGGCCTGCATGGCGAGACCGGCCTGGAAGTCGACCTGCTCGCAGCAGCGGAAGAAGAGCTCGAGGTTGAGGTCTTTGAGAGCGAACTGCTCGACGTCGAAGTTGACGAAGACGCCCTTGGCCTTCGCGGCCTGCAGGATCGGCACCAGCCGCGTCATCAGGTCGCGGATCGAGCCTTCGGTGTCGATCGGATCGCAGCGGGCCGAGAGCGAGCTGATCTTGATGCTGACGTTGGTGCGCGGGATCGCGCCGATGTGGTCCGACTCCAGCCGCGTGTTCGCGGGCCAGCCTGCGACCTGCGAGGGAAGGTTGTTCACGAGGTCGAGATACTTGTCGCGATAGGCATCGGCCTCGGCATCGCTCACGCACGCCTCGCCCAGCAGGTCGACGCTGAACGCAATGCCGTCCTTCCACATCTCCTTGAGGTTCGGCAGCGCGCTCGCGGCATCTGTGCCGGCGATGAACTTGCCCGCCATGCCTTCGATCTGCTTGCGGATCGTCGCGACTGCGACGCCCTTCATCAGCTTGCCCGCCGAGAGAGCCGTCGCGATCACACCCGGCACGGTCACGCCCGGCTGTGAGAGATAATCCTGCAAGTGGTCGTAGATGTCGTCGGTCTCCCGCAGCACGGGGAAAGCGTCGACGAAGCGGAACATCTGGACCTTGAAGTTGTGGTCCTTCATGGACCAGTTCATCAAGGCGTCGGAATAGAACGCGCTGGAGAGCACGCCCGACTTGTGCGCCCGTGCCCGGTCAAGCAGCTCGGTGCCGATCGCGAGGATCTTGCCCTCCTGCTCGGACGAAGGGATGAACGGACCCGACGCCGAACCGCCGTTGGCTGCTGGAGGGCGTGCGTTGGGCGAAGGGGCGGCAGGAGCGAGGGGGGCGGGAACGTTCGAGGACTTCTTGCCGAACCAGGCCATCTGGGTTGTTCCTTGGGCGGGGGCGGGGCGAGGGGGCCGGTGGAGAGCGGAGAGGCGAGTGTATCGCTCCCTTAGGGGTCCGTGAACAAGGTAACCCGCCGCCTAGCGTTCGCGGCTTGGATTCCCCGCCTTCCATCGTGACCATTGGCAATTTCGACGGTGTCCACCTCGGCCACCGAGCCCTGATCGAAGCCGCCCGTCGGCTTGTCGATTCAGGGCACGCCGAACGAGTTGTGGCGATGGTCTTTTTCCCGCACCCCGCGATCGCGCTAGGCCGACCCGAACAGGCTCCTTCGCTCATCAGCAACTTCGGGCAGCGCAAGCAATGGCTGCAACACCTTGGGGCCGACGAGGTGATCCAGCTCGACCCTCACGAACCAGTACCCGGCGCCCCGGTGGACAAGGTCATCGATATGACAGCCCAGCAGTTTGTCAGCTGGCTCGTGCGGACCCACAACACACGCGGGTTTGTCGAAGGATCCGACTTCCGATTCGGCAAGGGACGGCAAGGCTCGATCGAGACCCTCCGTGATACTGCAAAGGACATCGGAGGGATCGTTCAGGCAGTCGAGAACGTCGAAGTCATGCTGAGCGACGGCTCACGCGTCCCTGCGCAGCGGCGTCATCCGCAAGCTGCTCGCATCAGGCCGCGTGTCAGACGCCGCGCTTGTGCTCGGAAGACGCTTCGAGATCCCCGGCGCGTCACGCAGGGCGACCGCCGCGGCCGCACGATCGGCTTTCCGACGGCGAACATCACTCCCGCCTGCGATCTCCCAGGCGACGGCGTCTACGCCTGCCTCGCCGAACTCCCCGACGGGACAACCGTTCCCGCGGCCGTCAGCGTCGGCACAAACCCGACCTTTACCACCAGCAAGCGTCGCACGCTCGAAGCCCACCTGCTCGGCGTCGGTGGCCCGGACCGGCTGATCGCAGACAACGAATACGGCTGGCCTATCCGCTTGGAATTCCTCGAGTGGATCCGCGCGCAGGCCACCTTCACTACTCTCGACGGCCTGATCACCGCGATCAGGCACGACTGCGAGCGCGTCGAGAAGATCGCCGAAGCGACGAAACGAGCAGCTACAGCCAGAAACGCATGAGCACCTATACCTCGAACTCGACGCCTGATCAGATGGCCGCGTGGCTGAAGTCGCGCAAGAAGGTCATCATCTGCACCCACGCCAAGCCTGACGGCGACGCCCTCGGCTCGACCGTCGGCCTCAGCCGTGCTCTCGCCCACGCGGGCGTGCAGAGCGAGCTGTGGCTCATCGGCCCGTTCCCCGAGTGGACCGACGCTGTCGTCGGCTCGACGCCGGTGAAGAAACTGAGCAGCGAGAACACGCAGATTCCCGCTTCCGGCAACGACGCCGACGGCATCGCCGTTTGCGACACCGGCAGTTGGAATCAGCTCGAAGGGCTGCGCACATGGCTGACGGGTAAGGCCGACAAAGCGATCATCCTCGACCACCACCTGCACGGGCACGCGGACGTCGCGCACAAGCGGCTGGTCGTCACAAATGCCGCCGCGGCGTCGCACGTCGTCGCCGACGTCGCCACGCACCTGCTAAAGCTGGCGCAACCGCCCCACTGCCGCTCGACGTCGCCACGCCCCTCTACCTGGGCCTCGCAACTGACACCGGCTGGCTGCGCTTCAGCAACGTCACTTCCGACACGCTCCGCCTGGCCGCACGCCTGCTTGACAGCGGCGTCGACCATCCTGCCCTGTACCAGATGGTCGAGCAGCAGCAAAAACCAACGCGCCCGGTCCTGCTCGGCCGCGCGCTCAGCAGCCTGACGATGCACCACGGCAAGAAGCTCGCGCTGATGACCCTGCGCGACCGCGACTTGCGGGAACTCGGCGCCGTCGGCGAGGACACCGGCGGGTTCTCCGAGCCCGTGCTGGCTGTCGCTGGCATTCAAGTCGTCGCCACGCTCACCGAGATGCCCCCTCCCACGTCCGCCCCGGCCGGCAGCGGCCTGCTGGTAAAAGTGAGCATCCGCAGCAAGCCCGGGCCCAACGCGGTGGACGTCGCGGCCGTCGCCAACAAACTCGGCGGCGGTGGGCACGCCCGCGCTGCGGGCGTGAAGCTCTTTACGACGATCGAAGAAGCTCAACGCACGATCATCAACGCCTTCGCCTGACGTGAACGATCAGACACCCCATCCCGATCGCAAGCCGAAGCCCTCAGGCCCGAAGCCGCGGTTCGTGCCCGGCGACGTCAAGCCGTATCCGCCGCGCGGAGCTCCCACTTCACAGCGTTCCAGCGGCAAGAGCGCTCCATTCAACCTGCCGCCGCTGGAGGTCATGACGACCACGCTCTGGACATACCCGAGCCAGCACTACTGGAGCTCGCGGATGCGCCGTATGGTCGGCGTCGCGGGGGCTCGCTACACCGGCGCGACACCTTCTTGGCTCATCTGGCAGTTGCTCACGCGATACACCAACGAGGGCGACACCGTCGTCGACCCGATGGTCGGCAGCGGCACCACGCTCGACGTGTGCGAAGACCTCGGCCGCCGCGGCCTGGGCTTCGACCTCAACCCGCAGCGCCCCGAGATCAAGCTCAACGACGCACGCTCGCTCCCGCTCAAAGACTCAAGCGTCGACTTCGTCTTCATCGACCCGCCCTACAGCACGCACGTCAACTACTCCGACGACCCGCGCTGCATCGGCAAACTCGACTCGGGCGGCCAAGACCACGGAGCCGCGTACTACAAAGCGATGACGCAGGTGACGCGCGAGATCGCTCGCGTGCTGCGGCCCGGCTCGTTCATGGGCCTCTATGTGAGCGACTCCTACGTCAAAGGCCGCGAACAAACACGCGAGGGCGGGTTTATGCCGATCGGCTTCGACCTGTTCGAGATCATGCGCCGCCCATGGAGCGAAGGCGGCGCCGGCCTGACCGCCGTCGACATCATCTCCGTCGTGCGCGGCAACCAGAAGCTCTCGCAGGGCAACTGGCACAAGGCGGCGGAGGCGGGCAACTTCTTCCTCCGCGGCTTCAACTACCTCTTCATCATGCGCAAATGAGAGCCTCGTGCGCAAGCACGAGGTTGGTGCGCCCGTCACGCCTCAAGCGTTGAAAATACCAAAGAGCCCACGCACACCTGCTCCTCGACCGCTGTGCGATCGTCGCATCTCCCTCGTGCTCGCGCACGAGGCTCTTATTTGCCCATCGACTCGAAAAGCCCGCCGGCACCATCATCGGCAGGCTTCTTCTTTCTCGCTCGCGGCAGCGGCGCAGACAAGCTCTTCCCCACCACGCTCTCGATCCGTCCTTCCGCAAGGCGCGTCACCATCGCCTCGCCTGCCTTCACATCCGCGGGCCCGCGCACCACGCGCCCGTCCGCCCGGTACGTCACCGAGTACCCGCGCTGCAGCACCGATACCGGCCCGACAAGCGATAGCTGACGACCCGCCGACGCAAGGCGCTGCGCTGCCGCGGCAAACGCCGCTCGCTGAACGGCCTCCACGCGTTCGTGCAAGGCGTCGAGCGACTGACGCTCAACACGCAGCCGTGCCCGCAGTGCGGTGTGCAGCCGTCCCATCGCCACTTCAACCGCCGCTGATCGTTTCGCGTGCTGCGACGCCGGCTTGCACCGCTCGAGTCGCGCCGAAAGCCGCGCAACAGTCGTTGCAGCGAACGAAAGCCGCTCGCGAGTCCCACTCACCAGATGACGACGGTCTGCGTCCAGTCCTTCGCGCAGGGAAGTCAGGTCGCGTTTGACCGTCAGGTACAACCGCCGTCCGTTCTGAGTCAGCTCCTGCCGCAGCGCCTCACGATCGGGCGTCAGCAACATCGCGGCCTGAGTGGGCGTGCTCGCCCGCGCATCGGCAACGAGCTCAACGATCGTCACATCGGTCTCGTGCCCGATCGCGGCGACCACCGGCACCGAACAGTTCCGCACCGCCTCAGCGACGATCCGCTCGTTGAAGGCCCAGAGGTCCTCCATGCTCCCGCCGCCGCGCGTCACGAGTAACGCTTCGATTCCTTCTTTCGCCGCGTTCGCACTCACCCATGCCACCGCTCGGGCAACATCGGGCGCCGCACTCCCTCCCTGCACAAGACAATCGATCAGGCACAGTTCCACGCCGGGGCACCGGCGCTGCATCGTGTTCCGCACGTCCGCCAGCGCCGCACCTTTCGCGCTGGTGATGACCGCCACTCGCCGCGGAAACACCGGCAACGCCCGCTTGCGTTCAGGCTCAAACCATCCCAGCCCGCGCAGCTCCGCCACCAGCCGCCGATACGCCTCTTCCAACGCCCCCAAGCCCACAGGCTCGATCTTCTCCGCGATGAGCGTCAGCTTGCCCTGCGGCTCGTAAACCTCGACCTTCGCGGTGACAACCACGCTCTGCCCATTCGCAGGCACAAACCCCTGCGCCGCGCACGCCCCGCGAACATCACGCAGTTGAGCACCGCCCCCGCGTCCTTCACCGCGAAATACCAGTGTGTGCGGTTGGAGAAGTTTGAGACCTCACCCAGCACACGCACCGCATCAGGAAATCCGGCAGATACCGCCTCGTTGATCCGTGACGCAAGAGCCGAGACAGTCAGCGGCTTATCGACGCGTTCAGCAGCAGCAGCAACAGCAACAGCAGCCGGGGCAGGCTTGGCAGGTCCCTCCGTCTTCGCGGACGCGGCCGGCTTCGCCTTCGGCTCATCACCATTCCCAGAAGGCGTAAACAACCCCTCAATCACCGCGTCATCCTTTCATCACGTCAGCGTGCCAACGCCAACGCACGCCCCAAAGCCTACGCCCCACCCCTCAATCCGAATTCCGCAATCCGCAATCCGCAATCGCTCATCCCACCGCGCGTCCGTACATCGCCACCACCCCTGCCACCCACGCGCTGGCCAGCCGTTTTTCACGGACAAACTGCCGCGCAGAAGACCCCAGTGCCACCGCACGCTCGGGCATGTCCAGCACCTCTGAAACGGCGTTCCGCCAAGAGGACGCATCGCCGTCGCGCACCAGCACCGCCGTCTCGCGGTCCACCAAGTGGCTCGCCAGATCGTCCGCCTTCGCGACCACCGGCATGCCCGACGCCATCGCATCGAGCACAAACCCGTGCTGCTCCCCTTCCGCGGACGGGATCACCAGCGCATCAGCTTCCAGCGTCAGGTCCCATCGCTCAGTCAACTCCGGCACCACGCTCAAGCAGGCCGAGAGGTCCATCGACCGCGCCAACTTCCACAACCCCAGCCGGTCGGCCGTCGGCTCATTCGCCAGCACCAGCAGCCCGCGCGGTGACTCGGCGCGCGACCGCAATCCCTCCAGCAGCGGCGCGACGTCCCTGGTTCCCTTCGCCCCGTTTCCGCACCACAGGATCAGCGTCCCGGTTCGCGTCGCATCCAGCTCACTGTGCGGCTCCTCCGGCACGTGAACACCCCACGCGTTGCTCGAGATCCGCAGCGCCGCCTTCGTCCCCGCCATCGACCGATTGAGCGCCGCCGCCAGCGCTGGATCGGCCGCGTTGTACCAGACCGACGGTCCCGCCCCTCCTCCATTTGCGCCTTCTCGGCTCCCGAGCCGTCGCCCCCACGCCTCGGCCGCCTCAACACATCGACGCGAGAACACCTCGATCACCAGCGCTGCGCGGCTCTTCTGCGCCGTCTGCCACGCCAGTTCCCACATCTCCGTCCCAAACACATGCACGACTTGCACGACATCCGTCCCAATGTCGCCACTTGAGTCCGCCAGCGACGTTCCTCCAAGCGCCCCAACGCCACGCCGCCGCCCCGCGGCCAGTCGATCGATCAGCGCTCCGGCCCGCAGCCGCTCAGTCCACGGCAACCCGCGGTCAGCAAACGGCACGGGCGTAGCGAACACACCCAGCCGTTGAGCCACCACTTCCTCCGCGTCCAGCCCTACTCCCGGCACCCCCTGAAACACGCGCACGCCCTCGTCGGCGAGTCCGACTGAAAGCCGTTCCAAGAGCGCCCGCTCGCGGGTGGCAAACGTCCGATCTGGCAACAGGAGCACTCGCAGCATCGCTTGAGAATTGTGTCGATCGGCGTACTGGGATCAAATCGCCAGAATGGATGGCGAAAGCGTTTTCTTGAGACCGAATCCAGCCTCATTTCGTCTGTGCACGGACAGTGGAGAACCAGTCGCTGACGAAAGAGGCGGTCACGCGAGGGTTTCTCCCACATCTGCCGCCCCCCTCCAAATGCCCCCCGGATTGGTCTCGTTTCGAGGATGTTCGTTGCGAGAACGATCAAACCACTGGTTCTCGAGCCCCTCATGTAGGCGGCTTCATCAGATGTTCACGTTTGCCCGAATTGTGCAAAACCAGCCATCTACCGAAGCTCTATCACCGCCGTCGCAACTCTGGGTTTTCGGTATTTGAGGGTAGGGATCGGCGCGTTTAACTGCTCCACACCACGCGATCGCCACACGCACACCCAATGCCCCGGATTGATCTCAGTGAGCACTGAGGACAGTCCGGTTGCGGAATCAGGAACGATTCCCGCAGGAGGCTCGTGAGTCGGCCACCACGCCCGCAGGCCGCGCGAGCGCTCCAGCGATTCGAATTCACTCGGCCGCTCCACAAGCTCTTTGATGGTCGTCAGCCGCTCAGCTCGAGCCCTCGTCCGCGGAATGCTCGCCAGCAGGCCTCGCGTGTAGGGGTGGATCGGGTTGGCGAACAGCTCGTCAACTCGCGCGTATTCGACAATGCGCCCGCCGTACATCACCGCGACGACGTCCGCGTTCTGTGCCACCACGCCCAGCGCGTGGGTGATCAGCATGATCGCCAGGCCGCGCCGCTCCTGCAGCGATCGCAGCAACTCGAGGATCTGCGCCTGCACTGTCACGTCCAACGCCGTCGTCGGCTCGTCTGCCAGCAGCACCCGCGGCCTGCAAGCCAGCGCCATCGCGATCATCACACGCTGGCGCATGCCGCCGCTGAACTGGTGCGGGTAGGCGTCGAGACGGCCCGCCGCGTTGACGATGCCCACCTCAGTCATGGCTTCGACAACTGCGGCGCCCGCGGCGTCGCGGCCCAGGTTCTGGTGAAGCTGCACGGCCTCGATGAGCTGCTCACCAACGGTGTAGACCGGATTGAGCGACGTCATCGGCTCCTGAAAGATCATCGCAACGTCGCCGCCGCGCACCGATCGGATCTGCGTATCGCTCAGCGTCAGCAGGTCGCGTTCATTCCCGTCTTCGCCCCGCAGCAGAATGCGCCCCGTTCGACGCGGCTTGGCGGCGATGGGATCAGACGCAGCGTGCTCAATGCCGTCACGCTCTTGCCGCTGCCGCTCTCGCCGACAACCGCCAGTGTCTGGCGTGGAAAGAGCGTGAGGCTCACGCCATCGACGGCTCGCACACGCCGCGAACCGGCGCCGGGAAACGAGACCGCAAGGTCTTCCACAGTCAGAATGGGCGCCTCGAGCTCGCTCACGCCCTTCGCCCCCCCGACCGCGGATCGAGCGCCTCGCGCACCGCCTCGCCCACGAAGTTCAGCGAAAGGAGCGTCAACCCCAGCAGCAAGCATGGAAAGACCAGCAGCCACCAGTGCGAACGTACGATGTTCAGCTCGCCGAGCCCATCGGCGGCAAGGTTTCCCCAGCTCGGCAACGGCGGACGCACGCCGATGCCGAGGAAGCTCAAAAAGCTCTCCTGCAGAATCGCCTGCGGCACCATCAGCGTCGCGTACACGACGATCGGCCCCACAAGGTTTGGTAACAGGTGCCTGAAGAACTGCCGCCAGACCGGCACGCCCAGCGCCCTCGCTCCTTCCATAAACGGCTGCGCTCGCAGGCTCAGAACCTGGCCGCGGATGACCCGCGCCATCGTCAGCCAGCTCACTCCGCCGATCGCCACAAGGAGCGTCAGCAGATTCACGGCCTGCGACTGGCCTGGGGTCAGTTCGCCAGTACCCAGCGCAGCCCGTGCTTTGAGAATCGCCGCACCCCGCGCATTGTCGGTGCGTTCCGCAACGGGCAGCGCCGCCATCTCGGCGTCGACCATCTCGCGCGTCTGCACGACGACCCGCTCCACGCGCGCCGTCTGCCACCGGGCCAGCGCCCCGTCAACCGCGACTGCCAGCAGCACCACCAGCAATACGTATGGCAGCCCGTACAGCACGTCGACAATGCGCATCATCACGCCGTCGACCGCACCGCCCGCGTACCCCGCCAGCGCCCCATACAGCGTGCCGATCACCACGCTCAGCGTCGCCGCCGCGAGTCCGATGGTCAGAGAGATCGCGCCCCCCACCAGCACGCGCGACGCCACGCTCCGTCCGAGGTGGTCCGTTCCCATCAAATACGCAGGCCGCGCGGCCGCGAGTTGCTCCTCAGTCGGCCGGAAGGGAGACTTGGCCAACTCGGTGTACTCGATGTTCCGCCGGTCCGCCTCAGCTCGGACCGCCGCGTCGACCGTCGCGGCGTCGATGTTGCGCTCGTCGATGGCGCGCACGGCCCAGGACGGCGGAAGCCGCGGAGCTCCGCGGTTTTGATGGTCGAACATCGGACCCGCCGGCTGAGCGTCGCCGAGCACGGCGAGCCCAGCGTCCTTCTGGTCACCGAGCGTCCACGGCAGCGACAGCACGCACGCGCTGACGATCACCGCCAACAGCCCCAAGCCCACAGCCGCCGGCCACGACCGCAGAAGCACACGCAGGAGCGAACGCCCGGGCGTCACCTGCTCGACGTGTAGAGGAGAGGGGGGGGCGTCCGCGTTGTCCTTCACGCCGGGCACATGGGCAGGATAGTCTGCGCCGTCCGCGGATTTGGCCGCGCCACAGCGCAAGCCCACCAATACTGCGCGGCCCGCACCCGGCCGCGAGACCGATCATGAACGCACCCGATCAATCACTCTTCGACCCCGCCGACTGGGAGTCGTTCCGCGCCCTCGCCCACACGATGGTGGACGAGATGATCGACCACCTCCAGGGCACGCGCAAACGCCCCGTCTGGCAGAGCCCAAGCGCGCAGGCCCGCCAGGCTTTGGGCCAGCCAGTGCCCCGTGCCGGGCGCGATCTCAACACCGTCTACGACGATTTCAAGCGCCACATCCTTCCTTACCCAGTCGGCAACACGCACCCGCGGTTCTGGGGCTGGGTCATCGGCACCGGCACGCCAGCCGGAGTGCTCGCAGAGCTGCTGACGGGCGCGATGAACACACCCGTCTCGGGCTACGACCAGGCCGCGACGCTCGTCGAACATCAGGTGTTAGCGTGGTTGTCGGAACTGCTCGGCATGCCCGCCGACAGCACCGGCGTGCTCGTCAGCGGCGGCACGGTCGCGAACCTGATCGGCCTGACCATCGCCCGCGACCGCGCGGCCGGAAAGGACGTGCGAACACAGGGGGTTGATCCGGCCCGGCACGGTAACCTCGCCGTCTACGGCTCAACGATGACCCACAGTTGGGCCGACCGTTCGTGCGACTGGCTGGGCCTCGGCGCCAATTGGCTCCGCAAAGCGCCGGTAGACGAGAAACACCGCGTCAAGGTTGACGAATTGGCCCGGATGATCCACGAAGACCGTGCCCGCGGCGTTCGCCCCGCCTGCATCATCGGCACCGCGGGCACCGTCTCCTGCGGCGCAACCGACGACCTCAACGCGCTGGCCGATCTCGCCGCCGCCGAGGGAATCTGGTTCCATGTCGACGGCGCCTTCGGCGCTCTGGCAAAGCTCTCGACAACGTACCAAGCCGTTTGCAACGGCATGGAGCGGGCCGACTCAATCGCGTTTGACCTTCACAAATGGGGGTACATGCAGTACGAAGTCGGCGTGGTCCTGGTGCGCGACGGCAAGGCGCACGCCGAGGCGTTCGCTTATTCGTCGTCGTACCTGGACCGCTTCCGCGGCGGACCGGCAGTCAACCCCATCGAATTCTCCGAGCGCGGCCTGCAACTCTCACGCAGCTTCAGAGCCCTGAAAGTCTGGATGAACATGTCCCACTACGGGACCGATCTGATCGGGGCTGCGATCGAGAAGAACATCAACGACGTGCAGTACCTCAAAACCCGAATCGCGCGCGAGCCGCGCTTACAACAGGTCGGACCCGCCGACATGAACGTGATCTGCTTCCGGTACATCGTCGAGGGAATGTCGCAGGACAAGCTCGACGCACTGAACACCGAACTTCTGGTGCGGATCCAGGAATCAGGTGTCGCCGTGCCATCCAACGCACGCATCGACGGCCGATTCGCGATCCGCGTCGCCAACACCAACCACCGGACGACACAGGCGGACTTCGACGTGCTCATCGACGCCGTATTGGCAACCGGCGCGGCACTTGAAATCGAATCACGCTGACGCGGACTCAGGCCTTTGTCTTCTTCTTCAGCGTCTTCTTCACCGTTCCCTGCGTCAGGTCGCGAAGCGCATCTCGCCCCACCCACCGTGCGTGAGGGCTTTCCGCCTCTGACAGCCGCTTCGCTACCGCAACGGCGGCGGCCCGCGCCGCCGGCTTGCGGCGCTTCATCGCCCGCAGCGCCCAGCTCACGCCCTTCTTCACAAAGTTCCGTTCGTCGTCAGCGTAACGCTCAATCAGCGGCAGCAGTGCAATAAACCGTTCGTCCGGCACGTCTTTGCGGTGGAGCACCGCCGACGCCAGCAGCGCGAATGCAGCCCGACGAACGAACTCCTCCTTGCGAGCGGCCCACGCGCTCACCCGACCGAGCACCAGCTCGACGTCCGCGCGATCGAACAGACAGAAACAAAACGTGTCACAAACCGCCCAGTTGTCGAAGTCTTTGACCAGTCGGTCCATCTCCCGCGCCGTGAGCAACGACGGCTCGGCGACAAACGACGCCAGGAACAGAGCCTCGTACTGCCCTGTCTTGCTCAACTCCGCGGCCAATGCGTGGTTCCGCGCCGCATCCTCGGCCGTCTTCCCGCGCCCACGCGCCTGCTTGGCGATCGCCCGGATCCGGCCGACGGACATCCCAAACGCTGTGTCAGCAGTCGGACCGGTAATGCCGAAGCGCGGCCCCATGTTGGCTCGCATGCGAGGGTCCGCTTCAGCTCGAAGCGTCTGGAGCAGGTCGGCGGCGGTGGTTGTACCGGCGGTGGTTTTGCTGGCCATCAGCCAGATCCTTGGCCTGCCGATCGAAACCCATGAACCAAAACGCGACGAATATGCGATTCCAAACCGGTGTCCCTATGCATGAGTCAGAGCCCGAAGCACCAGCGAGAAAGGTGGCACAAGGCTCTGCGAGTGCCGCGCCTTTGTGGACCAGGCCGACTCGCCGAACTCCGTCGGCCTCCCTCGTTAGTGCTTCGGGCTCTGACAAGATCAGTCACACAACAGGTTATTGCAGACCGGTGAGCACACCGTCCAACTGCACATAGCAGGCCTCCATCCCCTGATCCATGCCAGAAGCAATGGCTCCGTCACGCGCCTCTTTGGAGTCGTACGTCTGCGTGATGCTCATCGTGGTAACACCGCCGTGCTCCGCAAACGCGTGCTTCTCCACCAGTTCGCCAACCACCTGCCCGGACCCCAGCGCCATCTTCTCGGTGTGAACGGCATACTCGAGCGAGACGACGTCGGTGAATACACCTTTGAGCGTCATAGCCGGATCGGCCTCGGCGCTCTTCCACGCAACGTTGAGCGCACCGCCCACACGGGCGTCACACTCGCAGACAGTCAAGGTCCAACCCGGGGGAGGCAGCATCCAGCGCCGCATCTTGTCGGGAGAGAACATGGCCTCCCATACCAGCCGCCGAGGAGCGTTAAATGTGCGGACGATCGAAATCGTGGTGTCAGTGGGCGTGGAGATCTGCAGGCCTTTGGCGGGAGCTTGGCTCATGACATGGTCCTCTTGATAAACGTGAAAAACGACGGTGCGAAACGTTCAGCGGGCGCCGCCGCGCGGACGCGGCTGCTCTTCAGATTTCATTTCCTCCAGAAGAGCGTCCAACGCTTGGAAACGAACTTCCCAGTTGCGGCGGAACTGCTCAGTCCAGAGCGTCGCCTCCTTGAGCGGAGCGGCGTGAAGGCGGCAGATGTGCTGCCTGCCGACGACGCGCCGGCGCACCAGCTGCGCCCGCTCCAGCACGCGCCACGTGCTTGGTCGCCGCGGGGAACGTCATCCGCAGCGGCGAGGCGAGCTCACTCAGGTTGCGCTCCCCTTCGGAGAGCTGCCGGATGATCGCTCGCCGGGCCGGGTGGGCCAGGGCGTGGAACACGCGGTCGAGCGCCGGCACTGCATAGTTAACCATATGGTTTAGTATACAGACGGAGCACAGACTGTCAACCATTTGGTTTAGTTTTTCATTCGACCCTTCGCCGCTTCGCACGCCCGTACGCGTCGCTCAAAGTGACGCTGCTCCGTCGCGTTCCGCGCAAGCGCAACCGCCGCCTTGAAGCACTCTTCCGCCCGGCGGGCGTTCCCGATGCGCAGTTCGAACTCGCCTTCTGCCGCCGGATAGAACGGGTAGCTCTTCAGCCGCTCCACGCCGCAGATCGACCGCAGCTCCGCCAGACCACGGACCGGGCCTTCACTCTGCCCGACCGCGATCGCTCGATTCATCGCGACGATCGGCGACGGGCGGAGCGCCAGCAGCGCGTCGTAGAGAGCCACGATCTGCCGCCAGTCGGTCTCGGCGGCCGACGGTGCGATCGCGTGCACCGAAGCGATCGCCGCCTCGATGTGGTACTCGCTCAACTCGTCACCCGACGCGGACTGCTCCATGAGCCGCCGTCCGTCACCGATCATCCGCTCGTCCCAAAGCGCCCGGTCTTGCTCAAACAGCGGCGTCAAATCCCCCATCGCATCGATCCTCGCCGGAAGGCGCACCGCGTTCAAGTGCATCAGTGAAGCCAACGCGAACGTCGCCGGCGACGCACCGCTCGGGTGCTCCAGCAGCAGCGACGCTAAGCGGATCGCTTCGCCGCACAGCTCCGCTCGCACCGCAAACTCGGCCGAAGCGCCGTGATACCCCTCGTTGAAGAGGAGATAGAGCGCCCTCTGCACTGCCGGCAAACGCGCGACAAACTCCGCCTGCATGTTCACGTCGAACAACCGCTCAGACCCCGCGAGCACGGTCTTGGCCCGCGTGATCCGTTTCTCAATCGCGTCGTGGCCGCTCACAAATGCCCCCGCCACTTCGCCGACGCTGAAACCGCAGAGAATGTGCAGCACCAGGGCCACCTGCGATTCCTCCGAGAGCGACGGATGACAGCAGGAGAACATCATGCGCAGCATCGAGTCCTTCACCGCGCCGGCGTCGAACAACTCGTCGACGGTCGGCGAGAGCGTCCACTCGCTGCTCAGCAGCCGCCCAAGCTCCGGTGCAAACGTACGGGCCGTCCGCTCGCGCCTGAGTGCGTCGATCGCGCACCGCTTGGCCGTCGCGACCAGCCACGCCGCCGGATTCTCCGGCACGCCGCGCAGGCTCCACACCTCCAGCGCACGGCAGAACGAGTCCTGCACCACGTCCTCGGCCAGTGACAGGTTGTGGACGCCGAACACGCGCGTCACCGCCGCAACCATCCGTCCCGACTCTCGCCGGAACAGATGTTCCATCTCTTCAAACGATGGACCGGTCTCGTCCATCAGAACTTCATGACAGGGCGCACCTCGACGTACCCACCGCGATCGAGCACCGGGCACCCCTTGGCGAGTTCCGACGCCTCGGCGATGTCGGCAGCCTTGATCAGCGAGTAGCCCCCCACCACGTCCTTGGCTTCTGCGAAGGGACCGTCGACGACAGCTTTGGTGCCGTTCTGGACGACCTTGCCGCTGCGCTCCAGCGGTTGCCCGCGGTCGACCACGTGGCCCTTTTCGGCCAGGCCCTTGAACCACGCCATCCATTTCTGAAGCACCTGCTGCGCCTCCTCGGGAGACGTCGGACGCTGACCGTTGCGATACAGGAACACGAACTCGCTCATGGAAGAGCTCCTTTCACCACGACGACGTTTGAGCACCGCCAGGCCGGACATCATTGTTCAGAAAATCTGCGCGAATTCCTGCGATGCTCCGTTGCCGCGACTGGAACCCGAACGCAAAGATTCCCAACGACCGTCAACAGACTCGTTACTCCGCCCTGGAATCTGCCTGCCGCTGAAAGGACCCCTTTGAACCCCGCACCCATCTTTGACTGCTTCTCCGCGTACCAGAAGACTGCCGCAATGCAGGCGTCGGTCGACATCGGGCTCTTCACCGCGATCGCGGCTGGGCACTCTACCGCCGCGGCCGCTGCCAAGGCGTGCGAAGCATCGCCCAAAGGCGTGCGGGTTCTGTGCGACTACTGGTGCGTGCAGGGCCTGCTGACAAAGTCAGGCGATGCATATCGCCTCACGCCAGAGACAGCGATGTTCCTCGACCGCAAGTCACCGGCGTACCTGGGCGGCGCGATGGGCTTCCTCAACGGGCCGATCACGCCCTTCTTCGGAAGATTGACGCAGGCGGTCCGTCACGGCGGGTGCGAGAGTACAGGAACCGTCGAGACCGAGTACGCCGGTTGGGTTCCCTTCGCGCAGGAGATGGGGGCGATGATGTACCCCACCGCGCAGGCGATCGCCGGCCTCGTCTCCCCGGTCTCGGGGCGCGTGTTGGATGTCGCGGCGGGCCACGGTCTCTTCGGAATCGTGCTGGCACAGAAGAACCCAGGCATTCGTCTGACTGCTTTGGACTGGCCCAACGTGCTCGACGTCGCGAAGCAGAACGCCGACCGCATGGGCGTAGGCGACTGGTTCTCAACGATCGCCGGCGATGCGTTCAAGGTCGAGTTGCAGGGGCCCTACGACACCATCCTGCTGACGAATCTGCTCCACCACTTCAGCACCGATGAGTGCACCACGCTGCTCAGACGGCTGCGTGCGGCTCTCCGCTCTGGCGGGCGGCTTGTCACGCTCGAATTCGTGCCCAATGACGACCGCATCTCACCGCCGATGTCGGCGACGTTTCCGCTCGTTATGCTCGCGACAACCGCGAAGGGTGACGCCTACACGTTCAAGGAACTGGACAGCATGCTTCGTTCCGCCGGATTCGCCAGCAACACACTGCATCAGCCCGCAGAGTCGCCGCAGCAGATCATCGTGAGCACGTAACACACGGACCGCTCGGACCATCACAATGGCAAAGACTCGCATACCCAAGGCACTCCAGCCGGTGATCGACCTGCTGACAGAGACGGCCGGGCTTACACCCCGGCTCACCGCTCACGGAAAGGGAAAGCGGCAGGTCCTCATCGCGCAGTTCGACGGTTACCCGTCGGCAAAGCTCGTGACCTTTGTCACCGTCGGTCTCTCACAAGAGCCGGTCACGATGCACCGCGGCCTTGACGCTGGGTTCGAACTCACGCTCACCCTCGCCCAACCGGCGAGCGATAGCGCCAAACTGCTCGCTCAGGCCGCGCTCGAGAACCTGAAGATCGTCGACGCCGACGAGCGTCGCCCGTTCATCGAGTACAACGGCGTGTACGCCCCCGGCTACGCACTCACTTGCTGTTCACCGACCAGGTAACGGCCACGCCTAAGTTCTCGGGTTGGAAACGTTGCGGCGAAGGATGGGTTTCGTTTCTAGCCGCGATCCCCCTGAGCGACGCAGAACTGCGCGAGTACGATAAGAACGTGGCGGGCCTGATCGCGAAGCTCAAACGCGACAAGCGTCTGCCCGCGTATCCGCGGTGACAGACCTTCCGCACCTTCGCTTGCTCGCCCAGCAACAGCTTCCGCTCCCTCAGCCGCTCGTACCGCGAATCTCGCAGCAAGCGATGCGGTAGCCCAGATCCATCGCGTCCAAGTCCAGGATGTGGCGGTTCCGCTCTGACCATCGCCCGCTCGCCAGGTCGTCACGGAGCTTTGCGACGCCCGGCCCAGCGTCGATCCGCGAGAAACTTGAGATGGCGTTCCGCACGTCGGCATCGAGGTATGACTGAGGTCTGCGCCAGTACGCACATAAGAAGCCATCGATGCAGTCATGCGGAACGAGAACCGGCGAAATGCGAACCGGCCCAACCGTGCGATCCAGCAGTTCCGTGAGCAGGGCGGTGCTCGGAAAGATCGTGCGGTCGTGAGCCTCGACCTGCGGAAAATAGTCCTGGGTCAGCCAGAAGGGAGTCGCGTCGGGCACCCAGGTGAGCAACACGACTCGCTTGCGAGCCACCCGTGCCATCTCGCGCAGGCCGCGCTCTCGGTCGGTCCAGTGGTGCATCGACAGCACCGTCAGCGCGGCATCCACGGACGCCGACTCCAGCGGGAGCGCCTCGGCAGAACCCTGCACGCACGGCGCAGCACCGGCGAGACGCTGACGGATCATCACGTCCGAAGGCTCGACCGCGATGAGTGTCCGGCCGGCAGGCTCGTACGAGCCCGCCCCCGCACCGACGTTCACAACACTGGCGGCATCCCCGAGCGCCGTATCGATCGCCGCGGCGATCCGCGGATCCGGCCGTCGCAAGGCTGCGTACCCGCGTCCGATGCTGTCATAGAGGGCCATGCTTTCCACCTGCCGTGAATCAGAGTGACACTACGCCAATATAGCTATTCTTGACAAAGGCGTTCGGGTGCGGGACAGCAGGCTCCGACTCACTATCGTCGGCCATCCTCTGGAGAATCGTCATGCGAAAGCGCCAGGCAAGTACAACTTCTAAGCCCGAATCGAAGCAATCAGTTGCAAAGCAGATTGCCGGCTTCATCGAGAAGTTTGACCCCGAAATTCGCTCGGTGATTCGCTCCTGTCGATCCGCCCTTCGCAAACGGCTCCCCACGGCGATCGAGCAGGTCTACGACAACTACAACTTCCTGGCGATCGGCTATTGCACGACGGAACGCACATCCGACTGCATCTGCTCCCTGGCCTGCTCGGCCAAAGGCGTGGCCCTTTCGTTCTACTACGGCGCCTCGCTTGCCGATCCGCACGGCATCCTGCTCGGCAGCGGCAACCAGAACAGATATATACGCCTCGTCAGCGCCGCAACGCTTCGGGAACCGGCCGTTGCCGCGTTGATCGATGCCGCGGTAGCGAACGCTGAGCCGCCGCTCCCCAAAGACGGACGCGGAAAGACAATGGTCAAGTCAGTCTCAGCACAGCAACGCCCGCGCCGCACATCGGTTGCAACTAAAGCCAAGGCCAAGCCGCGGCAGCCAAACTCTGCCACCCGCCCTGCGAAAAGTGCGACGTCACGTCGATCGTCGTAACGCATTCGTACGACGATCGAGGCTTTTTCGACGCGCGTACCGAACGATTCATCTCGAGAACAAATCGAGTGACTAGGCACCAATTGAACTCTTTGGGGCCGTGATCCGGCCGAAGAATCTCTGCTACAGCAAGCCGTTTTCGATCTGTTCCAAGATAATCGACCAGAATGGCGCGGACCGGCCTGACAAGCATCCTAACTCGGAGAGTTTCTTACGGAGCTGCACATTATCCGAACGCTCCTCGGTCGCGTTCTGAACTGTGGTTACCCGCCCATTCATTGCTGCAACCGCATTCTCCCAGGTCGCACGGTCGTCGCTGACAAACCACTGCCGCTGATCCAGCTCGTTTCTGTACCAGATGGCTCCATCATCCTTGAGAAAGAACTCGCCGTCGGCAGAAACGTCACGACCAACGACGTCTCCGTCTGTGGACTTGCACAAAGAAATGCGCATAAACAGTCTTTCTGGAAGACGAATCAGGGTGACAGTACGCCAGTTGAACTTTTCTTGGCGGCAACAAGGGCTTGGGAGTCGGGCGTCAAGAGCTTAATCGACGGCTGAGTTTATGAACCACCCTTCAAGCTCCAGCTCTTCCGATCGGCTAACCCAAATTCGACGTTCACCGCGACGATGAACGCCATCATGGCGAAAGCACCAATGTGCTCTACCAACTCTTCTAATCGCTTATGACCCTTGAACTGCTGCTCCACGACGTACCCAGCAAAATCGCTCACGATCGTGGCGAACTCAAATGCTGAGACGGCACTTGGCAGCGCTTCCTCCGGACCCGAGACTGCCAGCACGACGTCGAGCGCACGCTCGAGTCGTGTCGCCGTGAGCGGCTGACCCTCAGCCTCCTTCAGGAATCGTCCATAAGACCGCTTGTCGAATTCTGGGAACCGGCCAATGTGCGTAACCATTGTGAACATCTTCACGTAGCCGCTAACACGGCCGCTCTTGTGGATGTCATCGACGCACGCCGAATGAAATTCCATGAACTTCGCATGATCTGGGAGATCCGTCATGCGAATGCCACCCCACTCTTCACGAGTAAATGGAATGGGCACTGCAATGCGATCTATCATATCGGAACTCTGTTCAATCAGGGTGACAGGATTTGAACCTGCGACCTCGAGGACCCAAACCCCGCGCTCTACCAAACTGAGCTACACCCTGTTCTAGCCGGACCGTAGGCGCGGTGCGGGCCGCCACCCACTTTCGCCGCTGGTTTCCGACAAAAACGACGCCGCCCCGCGGTACAGAGCGCGGGGCGGCGCAATAGGAGTGACGGAGTCGCTTCCTGCGGTCAGCGGACCGGGAGTTCCTCGAACATGAGGACCTTGGGCTTGTCGCCGGTGCGCAGGCAGTTGGAGCGATCGATGACCATCATGTAGCGGCGCTCGACGCTGGGGGTCATCGGGCGGGTGTAGCGGTCCTCGGTCGGCTGCACGCCGCCGGTGTAGGGCTGAAGACCCTGCACGTCGCCCTCGGTGTAGCCGCGGACCAGGAAGTAGCGCAGTAGACGTCGGAGCTCGTGGTGATGCAGTTCATCAGGGCGTTGGCGATTCCGAGCTTGCGGTCGTAGTCGCTGCTGTAGCCGCCTTGGACGAACGTGTCCGGGCCGGTACCGGTGGTGGGCGGGCGGACGGGCAGCATGCCCGTCATGCCGACCGCCTGCGTACGCGTCTGCTCTGTGCCGGTCGTAAGGCCACGGGCGTTGACGTTCACGATCGGCTTCACCGGCGCCAGGTAACTGGTGAGAGTCGTCTGCGTGCCGTTGGCGTTGAGCTTGGTCTCAAGCCGGTCGGCGCCGAGCTGCTTGAGCTGAACGTCGGTGAGGTTCTGCGTGGCAAACCGTTGGGTGTTGTCGCGCACGACGGCCATGAGCACCTCGCCGGGCGACTGGAAGCCCGGATCCTGGCGGATCGCGGGCACGTTGGTCATGAAGGGACGGCCCGGACGGGCGTCAGCACCGCCGTGGAAGTAAGACTTGCCGTCGTTACCCGCGACCGCAGTGGTCGCGCTGGGCAGCAGTTTCATGCCGCGAGAGAAGTCGATGAACACACGGCCGTTGCCGCCCAGGTCGGCCGTTTCGGCCATCTGGCCGCCGCGTGCGACGACAGCCTGCTGGTCACGGTACGCGGCGATGGCCGCGGCGACGTCCCAGCGGTTGTTCATCGCCGTGCCCTGGGCGTCGTGGTCGTCCCAAAGGGAGCGTGCCGCGAGCTGCCCGTTCTCCTGCCGTGCCTTGAGAGCGAAGGGACCGGTGCCCGCGGTGCGGGTCATCCAGTGACCCGTGAGACCAAGGTTGTCACCGCCGGCATAAAGGTCGCTGGAGGGAGGCGTGAGGAACGGGAGCATCCGCAGGACGCTCAACGGCGCGGTGTTGATGTTGATCAGACCGGGCACCATGCTGTCGGCGGTGCCGTAGCGGGTGGTGCGGAAGCGGTCGAGGATGTTGAGGGCGAAGGGGACGCCGTTGCTGATCGAGGGATCAGGGTCGCCCTGGTTGTAGTCCCACATCGCGTTGGGGGTCGGGCCGCTTGCGTCGTTGAACGGCACGTACCGGTCGAGCGGGAGGTGGCAACGGTCGAGCACGCGGGAGATCTGGAACTCATAGGCCTCGGCGTTGGTGGCCCTGGCGCGGCTGTAGTTGAGCCCGAACGCCATCGCCTCCGACAGCGTGGTGTGCTTGACCTCGTCGTTGGCAAAGCCCGGATCGATCTGGCCGTACGAGTACGGCCCGATGGCCCACGGCATGAGCAGGTCTGCCGGACGCAGGGGCTGCAGCGCGACATCGGTGGCCGTCGCGGCGGTCTTGCGCCGTGGATACACAGGGAGCTGCGCGGCCTTGCCGCCGGCGAGCCAGCCGACGCCGTTGGAGGCGTTGTTGATATCGGCGCCGATGTCGTTGCCGATCAGGTCCGCAGGGTCGTCACCGATTCCACCGCTGCCGGCGGCGCCGACGCCCGTGCGCGAGGCGGGGTGCTTGGCCGCGGCGGTGTACTGGCGAGCCAGGCCCTTGACGAACATGTCGTGGGTCAGGCGGGCTCCCCAGGGGAAGCTGGTGAAGTCGTTCTGGCTGAGGCTGCTGGTGGTGCTGGTGTTGGGGATGCCGGTGTTTGAGTCGACGATGTTGCGGCTGTTGATCGACGCCTCGAAGTTGATGCCGACCTTGGGCTCCATGCACCAGGCGGGCATGACGCCGGTGGTCATGTCGCTGGTCTGGCCGGGCATCGGCCCGCCGAGCGGGTCGGTGCGGCGACGCAGGCCGCCGAACATGGTGATGGCGTAGCCGACGTTCTCACGCTGCGAGGGCGGGCCCTGGTAGTACGGCGTGTCGGTAGGCTCGGGACCAGCGGGGATGTTGATGAAGCGATTCTGATCGTCCTTGAGGCGGCGGAAGAGGCCGGCCCGCTGGTTGCCATCGCCGAAGCTGGGGTCGTGCAGGCGATCGACCAGGTAGTCGTTCTCGGGGCGGTTTGTGGCGGCCGAGGTCTCGCCGCCGGCACGGTCGAGGGTGACGCGCCAGAGCTTGACGACCTTGTTCTCGTCGGCGTTGGGAGTGGCGTTGAGCACGCGCAGCACGCCGTTGGGGTTGATCGGCACACCGTTGGCGCGGTTGATCTGGACGGTGCGGAACGCGCCGCCGCCGCCGGTGATCACCGCGAGCTGCTTCTTGAGCCACGAATTGACCGGGTTTGAGCCCATCGAGCCGAGCGCGTCGACCCCGGGGTCGGCGGCGCGCCAGCGCTGAAGGATCTGGGCGGGCTCCTGCGAAAGGACATAGAAGCACATCGACTGGCGCGGCAGAAGGCGCAGCGGCCCAGCCATGGGCATGCCGTTGTCGTCGTACTGCCGTGCGTCGTAGTACTTTCCAGCAAACTCAAAGTAATACGAGAAGGCGCCGGTCGAGTCTCCGAACGTGATGGCGACATCGAAGGGGTTGGTCACCTGGAAGGCGACGCACTCCATCAGGAAGTCGGGGTTGTTGGCGTCGACGTTGCCCTTGATGGTGACGCCGAGCGACTCAGTGGTCGGCGGGACGTTGTTTGCCGGGTCGCCGGGATTGGAGACGTACCACTCGCCCTGCGAATCCGACGGACCGCTGGCCATGCTGTCGCCGCCGATGCTGCGCGGCGCATCGCAATACATGTCGAACGAGACCACTGCGGTGATGAAGGGCTGGGGCTGCGTGGCGTAGATGTTGACGGCGTAGGGCTTAAGCGGGAGGGCGCTCGTGTCCGAGTTGCCGTTGGCCAGGCGCTGCACGGTGCCGGGCTGCCCGCCATTGAGGTCGAACGTGTAAGCCTTGTAATCGGTGATGGTGGCGCCGGGGGGAGCCATTGACGCGTCTTCGGCGGTTCCAAGGCGGCCGGTCGTGGTGGACTGCCAGAAGGGGAACCGCCTGCCGCCGGTGCCGCCGTACATGGCGCCGACCATGTCGCTGCGATGGGCTTCGTCAAGCAGCACCGTGGCGACAAGGGGCCGGTTGTCGGGTTGTGTCGCGGTGCCGACGATCCGGGTGTCGTCACGCGTCGCGAGCAGGTTGAGGGCCATGTGAGCCCCGGTGCGAACGGCGATCTCCGCTGCGCGACCCTTGAACTGCGGTGCAATGGTCTCGCCCACCTGCGTGCCGGTGAGGGCGGCGTCGTAAGTGACGCCGCCGAAGCTGAGCGTAAGTGCGCGCTGCGCGGGCCCGGTGGTTGCGGGGGCCCAGAGCGACTCGGAGTTGGCGTGGGTCGGTCCGAGCGGATCGACGACGCCCAGGAACGGCGAGAGGGCCATCGCGTAATTCTGGAAGATGGCGTTGGCGCTCGACAGGGGGTAGATCTTCCGGGTGTTGTTGATCGCCTGGGTCGAGTCGGAGAGCGCCTTCTCGATGAGCGTGGTCACGTCGGTCCGCAGCTCGATGTCGCTGAGCTCGCGGGCGGCCGTGGAGTTCGCCAGGCCGGTGTTGATGAAGGAGGCGGAGTATGCGAAGGGACGCGCACCGCTGAGCGTGGTGAGCAGGTGGCGCGAGTCGTAGAAGTGCTGCACGAAGCCGCGCGGCATCGATTCGCCGCCGATGTTGACGTTGTTTCCGGTGAAGATCCCGGCGTCGAGCTCGGTGGGAAGATCGCGCTCGGAACGGAACGGCGAGATCATGGCGAGGCCCGGCGTGGGCTGCGCGGCCGCCTCAAGGCGCGAGCGGGCGGAGGGGTCGTTGAGCCCGTTCCGCTTGCGGAGTTCAAGCTCGTCAGCGAGGCCGAAGCCGCTGGCCTGCTTGAGGAAGTAGTTGGCGTTGGTGCCAACGGGGTTGCGGAGCTGTCCGCTCGACTCGTCCTTGCCCACCGTGGTATAGAGCAGCTTGCGCGTGACCGAGCCGAGGGCCGGCGGCGCGCCGGCGCCGCGCGTGACGCCCATGTCGGCGAGCCAGAGGGGAGAATTGAGGCCGGTGCCGGCCTCGTCGGTCACGCCGTTGTCGATGACCTCGGTCATGCCGGTGGCGCGGCTCTCGAGGATGCCGGCGAAGGCCCAGCGCCCCGCGTTTGTGAAATCGCCCGGCGTTGCGCCAGCCCACCCGAGGTTGGCGTTGGAACCGCCGACCAGGTGTGTCGAGGGATTGATGCCGAAGTACTGGCGAACGTCGACGCTGGTCAGCAGACGTTCAAGGTCGACGTCGCTGGGCGTGAGGCCCGCGGGGTTCTCGGCGTCGGGCGCGACGGAGAAGCTGGTCGCGGTGTTCACGTTGACCATGCTCGACAGGTCGATGATGCGCGGCGCGACGAACCAGCGGACGCCGCCGCCGGTGCCGCCGGGGAGCAGGTTGACGGGGTTTGCGGGGTCCGAGACGTCGACAAGCTCCTGCCAGAGCGAGTCGTAGAAACCGTCGCCATCGGCGTCACCGAGCATGTTGCCCATGAACTTGACGTCACCCAGAGCGAGCCTGTTGGGGTTCCACGTCACGGGACGGAACGTGTCGGTGCGGTCGTTGCTCCAGACCGACGGGGTGTTGTAATCGACGGTGCTGTTGACGGGGATCGGCGCGGAGGTTACGCCGTAGCCGGTCTGCGCGCTACCGGCGCGCCAGAGGTACATCCAGTCGCTCATCATCGGCTGGGTGTTGGCGTTGTAGGGGCGCGTGCTGAAACCCGACGCGGCGGGGAAGTTGCCGCGCAGGTTGGCGAGGTTGACCGGCAGGCCGCTGGGCGAGACGAGCGACATGTGCGCCCAGTCGCGCTGGTGGCCCAGCAGCGCGCCCGGGGTGGGCAGGGCGCCGAGGGTGGCAAAGCCGCTGTTGATCCACGTCGGCTCGGTCGCAGCCAGGAACGGATCGCTGGACGTGCGCGGATCAAGGCCGCCGCCGGTGTACGGCTTGGTGATGTTGCCGGAGGGATCGAACCGTGCAAAGTCGCGATCGGCGGCGTTGACACCATACGGCGTCGTAAGGATGGACCTCACGCTGGTCGAGGTGTACGGGTAGTCCATCCCTTCGTGCACCGAGAGGTTCGCCGTGATGCTGTTGGGAAGCGAGACGGGCTGGATCTTGGTGGCCGACGCGTCGTCGGCGACGATGCGGGTGATGTAGTCGCCGATGGCGCGGCTTTGGTCGTCAAGGCGGGCCTTGTTCACCAGTGCTCGCCCACCGCGCACGTCGGCCTGGCCGACGGACGTGTAGACGACGACGATGATGGCGAGCAGCGCCAGCACGCCGACGACGAGCACCAGCACCGAGCCGCGCCGGCTGTACGAAGTACCGGCGAAGGCCCTCACCTGGGCGGCTTCGCCCGCGATGCGAGCGCGGGCGTTCTGAGCGTTCTTTGAGCAAGCGGGAAGCATGGTCATTCTCCTGGCTCGCCTCTGGCGGCGGCCGGTCGAGTCCTGGTTTTAACCCCCACACCGTCTACGTCCCCACTGAGCGGTGTCGATCACATGTCGTTAGTGCGCACGTCCTGCGGGATGTCGAAAACAAACTGGAAGGTCTGCTCGAGCGTCGGGTCGGTCGCGTCGGCGAGCGTGAAGGTAATGCGGACCATCGTCGGGCGCACCCAGGGCCAGCTCTCGGGCTCCTGCAGGATGTCCCCGTCAGCCCAGTCGTACACGCCGTTCTTGTTCACGTCTTTCACCAGCAGGTTGAGCGTCGGTGAATAGAACGGGTCGTTGGTCCCGAAGAAGGCGTAGGAGGACGAACCGTTGAACGTCCAGTTGCCGTTGGTGCGCCACGAGGCGACGTTCCGCGGATCGATCAGGTCGTGGAGGAGCTTGACCTTGCGCGGGCTGCTGCGCTGTGCCGCATTGAGCAGGTTGACGTCGCGGTAGCGGACGCGCTCGGTGATCTGCGCCCGCCGTTGGCGGCGATCCAGTCCTCATACCGCGCGGTGTCGTGCCCCCACTGCACACCGCCGCCGAACGAGAGCGTCTTGCGGTTCAGCCCGTGCCAGTAGATGTCGCCGATGCTTGTCGACCCGGCAGAGGGACCCGACGGCTCGGGGTTGGTCCCGTTGCCGATGGGCTGGAAGCTGCGCCGAACGAGTACTCGACGATGAACTCGCTGCAGCGGGGCAGGAACGCGCCGCTGGCGAGCATGAGCTGGTCGGACCTGCTGACGCCGTTGGGGGCGCCGCCGTTCATGTTGAGGAAGTCGGGGGCGGTGGTCTCGACGCGGATGCGCCGGCCGTTGTCCGAGTCGGCGGGCAGGAGCGTGCGCATCCACGCCTGCTGACGGGCGGCGGAAGCAGCACCGGCGGCGCCGATGGGAACCTGATTAGCGGTGGGCGGAAGGCCGCCCGCGTCGCCGAGGTTGTTAAAGCCCGCGTTGTTGGCGGCGTAGGAGAGCTGCGCTTCAACCGAGCGCAGGTCCATGGCGATGATGTCCACCACGCCGCTGGAGAGCGCAGGGGTCTGCCCGCTGCGAAGACGCGGGTTAGTCTGCGACGGGCCGTTCCACAGCCGCGAGTCCTCCCAGCTCGGCGAGGGCGCGGCGGGGAGACCGTTGATCTGCGCGAAGGAGTCCCGCGCAGTGCCGGCGCCGAAACCCTGGCCGCCCGGAACGACGCGCGCACGTTGAGCTGCGGAGAAGGCGGAGCGAGCACGAACGCACGGCGGACGAGCGTCCACTCGGCGGCGTAGAGATTGACCTTCGAACCGCCCGCGCCGGTATTGACTCCCAGCGCCGGACCCGCGGCGTTGGTGTCGGCGACGTTGACGGGGTTGGTGAACCCCGACGCGCCGGCGGCGGTTGAGTCCTGGCGGGCGCCGTGCCCGTAGTAGATCATCGCGCCGCTGCCGGCGACGGGGTCGCCGTCGGCGGTCACGGGCTGCTGCTGGCTCGCAAAGTGCCCGGTGGCAAAGAACACGATCTCGTCGATCCGACGCGCAGCGTCCGTTGGGATCGCCTGCGTAGCCGTCGACCTTCTGACCGTTGTTGGCCACCTGGTTGCGGATGACCATCGGGCCGCGGCTGGTCATGGCGGCGAAGTCGGCTCGCATCTGGCGCTCGGTGGCGCTGGCGACGGCGTTGAGGTTGCTCAGCCGGCGACCGGCGGCGACGGTGCGCGTGGTGAGCGAGAAGACCTCGGCCACGCCCAGCGCGAGCAGAGCGAGCGCACCGACGGCGACGAGCATCTCCGTCAGCGTGAAGCCCTGGCGGACAAGGCCGGCGTTGCGGGTGGCCGCGGGGAGCGGGTGGGTGGTGCTCATGGGTTCACCGTGATGACGTTGATCGATGCGGGCGGCTGCGGGCAGACGAGGATCTGGTGCAGGCGGCGCGGGTCGGTCCCCGACGAGCCGGGTACGTTCCTGTTGATGGGGGGCGAGATGCGCAGAGCGCCGTCCGCCGACGGCGTCGGCTCCGACCACGTTGTAGACGGTGCCGAGGTTGTCGATGATGATCTGGCCGTCAGCCGCCGCCTGCTGGAAGGCGGTGGCGGCCGTGCGATTGGTGCCGCCGCCCGGCAGCGAGGAAGCCTGTGCGCTGTCGACCACCAGTCGCTCATAAGAAGTGGGATCGGCGGGCGAGGGCGCGTAGGTCACGTTGACGGAGTACGGCAGCGAGTAGCGGGGCGAGCCGCTGCCTGAGAGGGTGCCGTCGCCGAGCGGGTTGCCGTTGGCGTCCTCGCTCAGCGGCCAGCGCCGGTTCGCTTGAGCCCCGCCGACATCCGACAGCGCCTGCATCACGCTCACGCCCGCGGGTGGGCGGATGCGAGCGTCGACGCGGCGGGTGATCAGGGCCATCTGCACCGTGAAGTTGCCGGGGCGCTCGTACTTGAGCGTCGGCGGCGTGCCGACAAGCTGATCGGCCGCGATGATCGGCGTCATGCGGCGCACGGCCAGGTCGACCACAAACTGCGGATCACTGATGACGCCTGCGACAGCGGTCACCGACGCGGGCGATGGAACAAGCCGGTCGCTGAGGTTGATGAACGCCTGGTTCTCAGCGCCGATCTGCGGGCCCGCGAGCGGACCGATGACGGCGCGGGCGGTCCCCGAACCGTTGGGATTGGCTTCGACCTGCATCACCAGCCAACTGCCATCGCTGGGGATCGCGTATGTGTACCCCTGCTCGGCCAGGCAGCGTGCCCAAGCCTCCCAGCGGTTGTAGTAACGGATGTTGATGTTCGTGTTGACGGTGAGACCGGAGGGGTTCACCTTATTGAACAGCGCATTGCCCTTGATGATCGCGCCTACCGAGCGGGCCGCGAGCGTACCGTGGGTCTGGTCGGCGCCGATGCGCTGCTGCTTGACGACCGCGGGCATGATCGCCCCCAGTCCGAGCAGGCCGAGACTGAGGATCAGCACGGCCATCAGCACCTCGATGAGCGAGAAGGCGCACCGCGTCTTCGCCGCTTCCGCCGCCGTCGTGCCGCTCAAGATGATCGCGTGTGCGTGGTTCATCGGTGGTCTCCCTCGCGCCTCACTGGGCGGCGACGGTCATTTCCTTCAGCGACCCGCTGTAACGGTCGACGGCGTAGATACGCGCCTCGCCCGCCTGCGTGCGGTTGGGCCCGGTGCCGGTGGGGTTGTCGAAATACTCGATGGCGCGCCCGACCGAAACGGTGTCGAGCGGGTTGTTGCCGGTGGGTCCGTTGACCAGGCGCGGCTTGAGCGCAAGGCCGTTGCTCACGTCGGCGGGGTTGACGGTGTAGAGGCAGCGGGTGGTGTCGTCCACGCGAACGCCAAGCAGCCCCGCCAGCGCAGACTCTTCGGTGAGCGCCAGCACGCGGACGGACTTGGCCAGCACGCAATCGCTGCTCTGGGTGGAAAGCACTTCGTTGCGAATCGCCACAGAGAGGTTCGGCACGCGCGGGTCGCGCAGGCACGTCTGCACGAACTGCCGCAGATCAGGAGCCAGGTCGCGCGCAGGAAGTCGGGCGCCGTGCGGCCTAGCGACGACGGGCGGGGAAGCACAACCAGCACCGGGCGGGTGCTGACACCCACCAGCTTGCCGGTGCCGCCCTCGAACCGCACCATGAAGGTCTGGCGGTTGACGCCGTCGACCGTCGACGTGTGATCGAAGAAGCCCGTCTCAGGGAAGACCCAGGCGGGGGCGTTGGCGGCGTAGCGCCCGCCGTCGTCGTACCAGCCGCCATTGATCGTGGCGCCGGGCGCCAGGCGCGAACAGTCCAGCCCGTCGGCAGCGATGTGGGCTCGATCGACGAGAGCGGAACGAAAACCTCCATCGTCACCGGCAGCGTCGCGGAGTTGTTCGTCACGTTGACGAGCGTCCCGGCAACCTGGCAGGGCACGATCCGCATCGGGCCGCCCATCTCGTAGGTGAAGACGGCCGCGACGTCGTTCCCCTCGCCGAGATTGATCGCCGCGTCTCGCGCGGCCTGGAGCGCAAAGCCCAGGCGAGCCTCGCTCGCGGTCTTCTCCTGGCTCTGCGACATGGAGCGGAACGCCGGAATCGCGATGCCGAGCAGGATGACGATGATGACCAGCACCACCAGCATCTCGGTCAGCGAGAAGGCGGCGCGGCGTGAACGGATTCGCAGGTGCGCGAGGCTCACTGGATCACCTCCACGATGTTGTCCTTGTTTTCCGGCGCGTCGGGATCGGCGTCGTTGATCAGGCCGTCCGGACCGGCAGAGACGACCGCGGCCCGCGCATTGCGCAGCTCGGTGTTGGTCAGCGGGTTGCCCACCGCGGGAGGCACGTTGTAGCTGCGCACCTCTTTGGCCAGCGCGACGTTGTTGGCGGGCGGCGTCGGCGTGCCGTACACGCTGGTCGTGGCCGCGCCGGTCTTGTGGAACGTGGGCAGCCACGAGTAGTAACGGATGGGGTTGTTCCAACGGTCAATCAGCACCTGGCGACTCATCGGGTCGTCTTCACCACCGGTGACGCCGGGGCGCGGGTCGCGCACCAGACGATCGGGCCGGCGCGAGACGTCAAAGAGCGGCTGGGTGACCGAACCTGCACGAGCGAAGACGCCGTCGGTGTCGGGCTTGGTGAAGCCCGGGCCGTCGACTCCGTCGTACTTCTTGCCCAGCGTGCCCAGCACGTAGACGGGAAGGGTGTAGATGCTGTAGCGATGCGTGATGTCGCTGTTGTCGGAGTCAACCTCGTAGCGCAGGAACTTGCTGACACGGGTGAGATCGGCCGCATTACCCTCGCCTTTGATGCGAGGACGAGCGGGGCCTGTTGAGGGTGCGCTCCAAAGCGGTCCATCCGCAGCAGCGAGCCCGTCGGAGACGACAGGCGGAAGTGCGCCGAACGTCTGCTTGTACTGCTCCACCGCCGTCGCCAGCGAGCGGACGTACTGCTGCTCCGTCGCCCGGCGTACCGAGCGGACGGCCGCGCCGATCGCGACGAAGAGGAGCGCCGCCAGGATCGTCAGGATGACGACCACCAGCAGAACTTCGATCAGCGTGAAGGCGCGGACCGCTCGAGCGTGTGGAGTGCCTGTTCGCATCTGGACCCCTTTCAACCCTTGCCGCCGGAGGAGAGCTTCTCGATGATCGAGATCATCGGGAGGAACATGGCCACGACGATGGTGCCGACCGCGCCGCCCAGGAAGAGCACCAGCAGCGGCTCGATCAGCTTGACCAGCGAGCCGACCGCGACGTCGACCTCTTCGTCGTAGTTGTCGGCGATCTTCAGGAGCATCGCGTCGATCTCACCGGTCTCCTCGCCGACGTCGATCATGTTGACGACGATCGAGTCGCACGTCTTGCTCTCGCGGAGGGGGCCGGCGAACGACTCGCCTTCGCGGATGCTGTCGTGCACCTTCTGCAGCGCCTTCTCGAAGACGTAGTTGCCGCACGTCTCCTTGGTGATGGTGATGGCCTCGAGGATCGGCACGCCGGCGTTGATCAGCGTGCCCAGCGTGCGGGTGAACCGCGAGATCGTGGTCTTGCGGATCAGGCCGCCGAAGATGGGGATCCATAGCAAAGCGGTATCGGTCACCGCGCGGCCCGGCGTCGCGGTGCGCACAAGCTTCCACAGGATCACAAGCAGGACCGGCACGCAGGTGATCCACAGGAAGCCGGGGATCATCGGCGCCGCGGGGTTGCCGGTGATCCACTTGCCGGCCATCCACTGGCTGGCGTCAACCAGGAACTTGGTCAGGCCGGGCATCTTGACGCCGAACTCCTTGAAGATCTCGGAGAACTTCGGGATGATCGCGATCATGATGAACATGACGATGCCGACGGCGACGAACACGACGACCGCCGGGTAGACCAGCGCACCAATGACCTTTCTCTTCAGGCGCTGAGCCTTCTCCATGAAGTCGGCGAGACGCTGGAGGATGATGTCGAGCACGCCGCCGACCTCGCCGGCCGCCACCATCTTGGTGTACAGCTTGTCGAACGCGCGGGGGTGCTTGGCCATCGACTCGCTGAGCGAGGTGCCGCCCTCGACGTCGTCGCAGACGTCAAGAAGCACGCTCTTGAGCTTGCCCGGCTTCTGCTGCTCCTCGAGGATCTGCAACGAGCGCAGAAGCGGCAGACCTGCGTCCTGCAGCGTGCTGAGCTGGCGAGTGAAGGTCGTAAGCTGCTTGTTGCTCACGCCGCCGATGCTGATGCCGCCGCTCCCCTTCTTCTTCTTCGGCGCCGCCTCGCCGCCAGCCGCGCCCTTCTTCTCCTTCTGCTCGCGCACGGAGGTGGGGAAGAAGCCCTGCTGCTTGATCCGCTGGATCGCCTCTTCCGAGGTACCGGCTTCGATCGAGCCCTTCTGCGGCTTGCCCTGCGCGTTCAACGCTTCGTAGGTAAACGTGGCCATGGCTGGTCCTTACTCGTCCGAGTTTCCCGTGTGTCCCGTGGTCGAATCGGATCGCCGTGCCGAAGCACGGCGCCGTTGATCAATCTTCAGCGATCGTCTCGCGAACGATCTCGTCGATGGTCGTCTGACCTTCGTAGATGGCGAGCAGACCGCACTCACGCAGCGTCCGCATGCCCCGCTTGCGCGAGTAGTTGCGGAGCTGGTTGGTGCTCTGCTTGTCCATGATGAGCGTGCGCATGTGGTCGTCGACGCCCATGATCTCGAAGATCGCCATACGCCCGCGATACCCCGACGAGTAGCAGTTGCCGCATCCGCTGCCGCGGAAGAAGCTCTTGCCCGCGACATCCTCCGGCTTGAGGGCGAGCTCCATGAGCTCCTCCTCGCTTGGGGTGTAGGCCTGCTTGCACTTGGAGCAGATCGTGCGTGCCAGACGCTGAGCCACGACGCCCTCGAGCGTCGCGGTCAGGAGGAACGGCTCGACGCCAAGGTCCACCAGACGGATGATGCTGCTGGGCGCGTCGTTGGTATGGAGCGTGCTCACCACCAAGTGGCCCGTCAGCGACGCCTGCACCGCGATCTCGGCGGTCTCAAGGTCGCGGATTTCGCCGACCAGGATCACGTCGGGATCTTGACGGAGGAAGCTGCACAGCGCCTTGGCGAACGTCAGCTCGACCTCGTTGTTCACCTGCACCTGGCACAGGCCGTCGATGTCGTATTCCACCGGGTCCTCGGCGGTGAGGATCTTGGTCTCGATGTCGTTCAACTCCGCCAGCGCGGCGTAGAGCGTGGTCGTCTTGCCTGAGCCGGTCGGGCCCGTGACCAGCACGATGCCGTTGGGCTTGTTGATCAGACGGCGGAAGGTGACGAGGTCATCCTCGCGCATGCCGATGCGGTCGAGCGACAACTGCACGTTGCTCCGGTCGAGCACACGCATCACGACGCTCTCGCCGTACATGGTCGGCAGAACGCTGACACGCAGGTCGACCGGGCCGCCGCCGACGGTCAGCTCCACGCGGCCGTCCTGGGGCAGGCGACGCTCGGCGATGTCGAGCTTCGCCATGACTTTCACGCGGCTGGTGATCGCAGTCGCCAGTTCCTTGGGCGGCGGGTGCATCTCGTACAGCACGCCGTCGATGCGGTAGCGCATCTTGAACTCGCCCTCGAACGGCTCGAAATGGATGTCGCTGGCGCGGTCCTTGATCGCCTGGAGGAGCACCAGGTTGAGCAGCTTCTTGACCTTGTTGTCTTCCGACGCGTCCATCACCGCGTCGAGGTCGATCGACTTGTCGCCGCCGGCGCCCTTCTTGGCCAGGTCCACCAGCTTGGTGTCCTTGGCCAGCTCGCTCACCACGTCGGTGATCGACTCGGCCTTGGAGTAGTGCTTCTTGATCAGCGCCTCGACCTGGGACGGTTCGGCGACCACGGCCTCGACGTTGAACCCCATCAGGCGACGGAGGTCGTCGACGGCGACGAACGAATTCGCGTCCTTGATGGCGACCTTCAGGCGCTTGCTGGTGGGGTTGTACGCCACCGGCACGCACTGGTACGCCTGAACGGTCTGGGCGGGGAGAACGTCCTTGATGTCCGCGGGGATATCAAAGTTCGTCAGGTCCATGTACCCCAGGCCGGCCTGGGCAGCCAGGCCCTCGTTCACCTGAGCCGGCACGCAGTACCCCAGCTCGACCAGCAACTGGCCGATGGGCACCTTACGGGTCTTCTGGATCGCCAGCGCCTCGTGGACGCGCTCACGGGTGGTGTGGCCGAGCTTGGTCAGCACGCGACCAAGCTTCTTGCCCTTCATCTCATTCAGATCGGCTTGTGTCTGGGCCATGTCTGCTCCGGGACCTGCGTTCGCCCCCAGTCCCCGACTTCGCCCCCCACCCACCTCTACCCCCTAACAAATCCGGCCTTGCCTCAGTCGATCGAGTCGCTCTCGATCATCAGACGTTGGCGTTCAGCGGCGTTGTTCTTGGAGGCTCCGAGTCACTGACACCAACACCCACCACCGAGGCCACGCGCACAGTGTTTACCGTGCAGAATGCTTATCCGAAAATGTACATCAACAGTTCCATGATTCAAAGGCGTTTTTGAATCACTGGACAATACGACAAGACAATTGTAAGAACAATTCAGCCACATTTGGCCGATCTGAGGCGTTCTCCTGCAGCCGCTTACGCGTTTCCATCGCGTCGGATAACACACACGTCTCGCATGCATCGCGATATGGCACTGGCACATATGAGCACGGAGCTCCGCCGCACCATCAACGCTCTGCCTTCCTCCGCCAGCGAACCAGGCTCGCAAGCCCTCACCCTAACAGATCTGCCCTTGTCTGCCCACCGCCGACCGATTCGACGAACCGCTCACCGCTCCGCGCATGACCAATGGAACCGCCGGCCGACCCAGAGGAGCCCGAACGAATACACAAACGTGTTCGGAAACCGAAAGGGTGACCGCCCGATCAGTTGCTGACGTCGTCGATGTCCAACTCGGCGCGCCCGACCGACCGGCCCAGCTTGTGGACCTTGTCGCGGAGCTCGCCAGGGTTCTTGGCCTTGTCGACCATCTCCTCGGCGTTGATCTTGCCCGCCATGTAGTGGGCCCAGAGATGGTCGTCCAGCAACTGCATGCCGAACTTCTTGCCGGTCTGGATCATCGAGTCGATGCGGAAGGTCTTGCCTTCGCGGATCAGGTTGCTGATGGCGGGCGTCATCACCAGGAACTCGTACGCCGCGATCAGGCCCTTCGTGTCTTCCCTAGGGAGAAGAGCCTGGCTCAAGACCGCGATGAGCACGGTCGAGAGCTGAACGCGGATCTGGTTCTGCTGGGCCTGCGGGAAGGCGTCGACCACGCGGTCGATCGTCTTGGCGGCGCCGGTGGTGTGCAGCGTGCCGAACACCAAGTGGCCCGTTTCGGCGGCGCGGATGGCAGCCTCAATGGTCTCAAGGTCTCGCATTTCACCGACGAGGATGCAGTCGGGGTCCGACCGCAGCACGCGCTTAAGGGCTTCGGAGAAGCTCGGCACGTCGGTTCCCACTTCGCGCTGGTTGACGATCGACTTCTTGTGGTAGTGGTAGTACTCGATCGGGTCTTCCATCGTCACGATGTGACGGTCGTAGTTCATGTTGATGTAGTCGATCATCGTCGCCAGCGATGTCGTCTTGCCCGAGCCGGTCGGGCCGGTGATCAGGAAGAGGCCGCGGGGACGACGGATCAGTTCGCGGCAGATGTCGGGAAGGCCGATCTGCTCGAACGTCAGAAGCTTGTTGGGGATTCGGCGAAGAACCATCGCGATATCGCCGCGCTGCTTGAAGATCGACACGCGGAAGCGGGATGCGTCGCCGAAGGAGAAGCCGAAGTCGGTACCGCCCTGCTCGGAGAGCTCGGCCTGCTTGCTTTCGGGCGTGATCGACTTCATCAGCGCGACCATGTCGTCTGAGTCGAGCACCTTGGTCTTGAGGTCGACCAGGTGGCCGTGCAGACGGACGACCGGCGGGCGGCCGACGGTCAGGTGCAGGTCGCTCGCGCCTTCGCGAACGACGGTCTCGAGCAGGCGGTCCATTTGCATACGTCGGTCTCCGGTCGATCCGCGGCGTGATGTGGGGGACGCCGCGGGCTGGGTGGGTGGTCAGTTCTGACGGTGCCGCGAGAAGCGAACGGCTGGTTTCAGCCGATGCCCTCGACCTGGGTGTTGCGTGCGATTTCTTCGGCGCTGGTGACGCCCTTGAGAACCTTGATCTTGCCGTCCTCCACCAGCGGACGCATGCCGTTGGCGAGCGCGGCCTGGCGGATCTTGGTGAGCGGCTCCTGGCGGAACGCCATCTCGCGGATCTCCGAGTTCATCAGCATCATCTCGAAGATGGCCTTACGGCCGCGGTAGCCGCTCTTGTTGCAGGCGGCGCAGCCGACGGGCATAAGGGCCTTGCCGAGGGCTTCCTCACGCTTGAGGCCGACCAGGTGGAGGTACTTGGGATCCGGATCCGGGTCGGGCTGCTTGCATTCCTTGCAGAGCACGCGGATGAGTCGCTGGGCCATGATCGCCTGGATGGCCGAGGCCACCAGGAACGGCTTGACGCCCATGTCGATGAGTCGGGTGATGGCCGACGGCGCGTCGTTGGTGTGCAGCGTGCTGAACACCAAGTGGCCGGTGAGCGCGGCCTGAATGGCGATGTCCGCCACTTCGCGGTCACGAATTTCACCGACCAGGATGATGTTGGGGGCCTGACGCAGCATCGTCTTGAGGATGGCGGAGAACGTCAGCCCGATCTTCTCACGCACCTGGCACTGGTTGATGCCGGTGAAGTTGTACTCGATCGGGTCCTCGGCGGTGATGATCTTCTTGTCGGGCCGGTTCAGCACGTCCAGCGCCGAGTAGAGCGTGGTCGTCTTACCCGAACCGGTCGGACCGGTGACCAGGAAGATGCCGTTGGGCCGGCGGATGATCTTGTTGAACGTCGCGAGGTTGTCGTCTTCGAAACCGAGGTTCGAGAGGCCGATCTTCACCGAGTCAGGACGCAAAATACGGAGGACGACGCTCTCGCCGTGATAGGCCGGGCAGGCCGACACGCGGTAGTCGATCACCGCGTCTTCCATCGGCTGCTTGATGCGGCCGTCCTGCGGCACGCGCTTCTCGGCGATGTTCATGCCCGCCATCAGCTTCAGGCGGCTGAGGATGGCGTTCTGCATGCGCTTGGGGAGGTTGTCTCGCTCCATGCACACGCCGTCGATGCGGTATCGCAGACGGACGCGGTCGCCCATCGGCTCCATATGGATATCGCTTGCCCGCATCTTGACCGCCTCGGTCAGGATGCGCGTCACCAGGCGGACGATCGGCGCGTCCTCGCCGGTGATGTCGATGGACTTGTCCATCGACTTATCGACCGAGCGGTCGATCGTCTTGTCGATCGAGTCGGTGACCAGCGAGGCGCCCGCGGCGACCTCTTTGGGCTTGCCGAGCTTGCCGTCGATGAACCCCTTGATCGCCGAGCGGCTCGCCAGGCGGGTCTCGATCTCGCTCACCTTCAGCCGGAACCGCAGCATGTCCTGCAGCTCGAGGTTGAGCGGATCGTGGATGATCATCGTGAGCCGGCCGTTGGTCTTCGCCAACGGCAGGACCAGATGCTTCTTGATCAGGTCGTCGGGGATGAGCTTGGCGTCGACCTGGCTCGCGATGCCGTTGGACGCAAGGTCCACGTACTCGAGCCCGAACTGGTTGGCCAATGCCTTGGCCACCATTTCTTCGTTCACCACGCCCAGCTCGATCAGCGTGTCGCCGATCCGTTTGCCGCTGGCGCGGGCTTTGGTCACTGCTCCGTCCACTGCGTCCTGCGTAACGGCCCCCCAGCCGACGAGGATCTCACCGAGTTTCTTGCGCTGTCTGGCCATGTTGAGGGGTCAAGGATAGTCCGTGGGAGGGTTGTCCCCTCCAAGTCTTTGCAGGGCCGAGGATTATGACGATTCGCCGCACCGTTCGCAAGCCAGCGAAAACCCTCCCGAAACCGCTTCGGCGGGGTTTGCGCAACGTTGACCCCCCACCAAGTGCCCCCCACCCTCCACGCCCAACGGCCGACCGCCCGCTGCGGGTGCTGGTCACCGCCGGTCCGACGCACGAGCCGATCGACAACGTTCGCTTCATCGGAAATCGTTCGTCAGGCGCCATGGGCGTCGCTATCGCCGAGGCCGCCGCCGACCTCGGTCATCGATGCACGCTGCTCCTGGGGCCCACAGCCCTGACCTCACTCCATTCGTCGGTGACGACCAAAAGGTTCCGAACGACCGCCGACCTTCAGGCCCTCCTGGCAACCGAATTCCCCCACTGTGATGTGTTGATCATGGCTGCGGCGGTCGCTGATTACCGGCCCAAAGGCGGCACGACCAAGGGCAAACTGCCACGCTCAGCGGCCGGCTTGACATTGCGGCTGGAAGCGACGCCCGACCTAGTGGCCGGCGTGGCCAAGAGGCGTGGTCCGAACCAGACGGTTGTCGGATTCGCCCTCGAACCCCGCGCCACGATGGCGGCACGGGCGGTTCGAAAGCTCAACCGCAAGGGGCTCGACCTGATCGTTGCCAACCCTCTGGAAACGATGGAGTCTCCGACGATCAACGGCACCGTCTTTGGCATCCATGGTCCGGTGTTCTCCACAGGCCGTCCGCTCTCTAAGCGGGCGTTCGCCAAACGGCTGGTGGGGCTGGTGATTGCCCATCGTCGCGCTACGCTCACCCGATGACCCCCCCGCCCTCGCCCTCCTCCCCGTTTCCCTCGCGCCGCGGCCCGAACAAACGCAGCGGCCCGCCGCGCGGTGGTCCGGGTGGCAAGGGTGGACCCGGCGGCCGCTTCAAAGGGCCGGCCAAGTTCGGACCCAAGGGGAAGGCCTCATCGGACGACCGCTCGGCGGGGGGACCGCGCAGCAGCAAGCCGCGCCGGCCGGACACGCGTGACGCGGGCCCACCGGGTCCGCTCGGCCCGGGCGTGCGCATTCTGCATGAGGACGATGATCTCATTGTGGTAGACAAGCCCCCCCACCTGCTGACGGTGGACATGGAGGGGCAGGGTGACGACGTGCGCGACAGCCTCGCCGGCCGCCTGAAGCGGTACCTGATGGCGAAGAAGCCGCGCTTGTCGCGGTCGCGGCTGAAGGACTTGGAGGCGGCGGGCAAAACGTCGACGCTTCCAGGACCGTTGCCGGGCATCATCCACCGGCTGGATAAAGAAGCATCCGGGCTGCTGGTCTTCAGCAAGAGCCGCCGCGCATTTACGTGGCTGAAGGACGACTTCAAGCACAAGCGCGTGCACCGGCTGTACACCGCCGTCGTTGAAGGCGTGATGGGTGCGGTGAACGACGCGGGGACGATCCAGACGTTCCTGCGCGAGACGCCCGAGGGGCGAGTGATCATCGAACCGATCGATGCGTTCTCCGGCCCAGTCGCGGGCGCGGATGAGTCGGGACCGGGCGCTGTGCGCCTGGCGGTCACGCACTACCGAATCGCCGCGGTCGGTCAGGGGCGCACGCTGGTGCAACTGCGCCTGCAGACGGGGCGCAAGAACCAGATCCGCGCTCACCTGGCGCACAAGGGATTCCCGATCATCGGGGACGCCCGATTCGGCGCACGCACCGACCCGATCAAACGCGTTGCGCTGCATGCGACGGAGATGGGGTTCACCCACGCCGGCACCGGCCAGTCGGTGCGGTTCAACAGTCCCGCGCCGCCCGCGTTCTACACCGCCGTCGATTCTCCAGTGCCGGCCCCTGCCGAGGTTGCTCACCTGCTGCGCGTGAAGCCGAAGCCGGCCGGCGCGGAGAAGGACACCTCGTGGAACGCCGTTGCCGGGTGGTACGACAAGCTGCAGGAGAGCGCCGGCAGCGATCACTACCAGAACGTCATCATCCCCGGCACGCTCCGCATGGTCGGGCCCCACGAGGGGATGTCGGTGCTCGACGTCGCGTGCGGGCAAGGCGTCGTCAGCCGCGCGATGGCGGCGCTGGGCGCCAAGATCACGGGCGTCGACGCTGCGCCGGAGCTCGTCGAAGCGGCCAACAAACACGGTGGAGGTACGTTCATCGCCGGCGACGCGACGAAGCTGCGCGAGCTGACTCTTCCGGACGGGTTTGACGCGGCCACCTGCATCATGGCCCTTGGCAACATCGAGCCGATCGAGCCGGTGTTCGAGGGCGTCGCGGCCCGCCTGAAGCCGGGCGGCGCGTTCGTCTTTGTGATCTCGCACCCCGCTTTCCGCGCACCGGGCCAGACCTCATGGGGTTGGGACAACGACGCCGTGCCCCCGCGCCAGTTCCGGCGCGTGGACGGCTACCTCTCGTCAGGGCAACACCGCATCTCGATGCACCCGGGCAACGCGCCCGACGTCGTCACTTGGACGTTCCATCGCCCGCTGCAGTCGTACGTCAAGGCGCTGAACGCCGCGGGGTTCGCGATCGAGTCGCTCGAAGAATGGGCGGGCCAGCGCACCAGCCAACCCGGCCCGCGTGCTAACGAAGAGAACCGCGCGCGGCGGGAGATCCCGCTGTTCCTCGCGGTGCGAGCCGTGAGACGTGAGACGTGAGACGTGAGACGTGAGACGTGAGACGTGAGACAAATCCTATAAAAACGCCCCGGGTATCCGGGGCGTTTGTCTTTGCTCATGTCTCAAGACTCGCGTCTCGCGTCTGGCTCACGGACACGCGTTGAAGAACAGGTTGATGAACGCGATGAAGTCGTTGTTGTTGTACATGCCGTCGGAACCTGACACTCCGCCCGGTGCGCCGAGATCGGCGAGCGGGTTCTGCTGGAAGAAGAGGTTGATGAAGGAGATGAAGTCGTTGTTGTCGAGCGCCTCCATCGGCGCCCACGACGCCGCCCTGACGGCCAAGGTCGGGCTTGCACGGACGGGCCGCGGTGGACGAGCGGTCCAGCAGCGTCGGGGTGCTGCGTCCCCACTTGACCCACTGCTCGTGGACGACTTCGCCGATCGTCGTCGCTTCGCTTCCCTCGGGGGGTTGCACGAAGTCGCCCGGCTGAATCGGGTTGTTCGCGTTGTCACGCAGGAACTCGACGTACTCCTTGGTCGACGTCTGGTGGTACACGCTCACCGTCGCGGAGGTCGTGCCCACCGGAATTGTGAAGAGCGTGTCGTCCCAGTACTGCCCATCGGCATAGGTGTAGCCGGTCGGCGCCGACTGCACGGCAGCGAAGCCTGCATTGGTAAAGCCGCGCGGCGGAATGCGGTTGTCCTTCACGATCGTGTTGTTGAGCGCAAAGTGGAAGCTCTCACCCTCGGGCAGGCCGCTGATGGCGGCGACGGCGGGGTCGATGCCCTGCTTCTGCTCGTACACCTTGGTGTCGGCCTGGCTGAGCGTGCCGGTAGACGAGTCGTACGCACCGCGCTCGGCGACGAGCTGGTTGGAGGCGTTGAAGAACTTGACGTTCACCCACATGCGCCGGCCCTCTGCGTAACCGGAGGGAAGCTTGTGCCCGCCCTCGTTGATGACGCGGACGCGAAGCTTGTCGCCGGCGACCAGCAGTTCCATATCGCTCGCGCGCTGAAGGATCGTCACCGCGCGTCCGATCGCCGCGTCGATCAGCGCAGGGTCCTCAAGACGCGTCTCGTACGGCGAGAACAGGTCGTTCACCGCGCAGCACCCACGTGTTGGCGCCGGCGAAGTTGTGCTGGGGGAGATCGGGCCGGACCGGGCGGCCCATCCACGGGCGCAGGCTGTCCCTTCGATCGACGGCATGTGACAGCTCTGGCAGGTGTTGTACTGCGTCACGCCGTTGCCGCCATAGCGCCCGACGAACCCGCCCTGGCCGTCAGAAATCGTCTGCGTAACGCCTCCATTGGCGAAGGCGCTCTGGGCCCACTCGCTGTAGAGACGCTCAACGGGGTACATGTCGTACTTGTTGCCGGTGGGGTGGTGCGAGTCGAGCGTGCCGGCCTGGTAGCTGACCGAGCCGCCCGTACCCGTCACCTTGGTGTACGCCGGGTTGCTCACGTCGTGGCAGGCCGCGCACATGTCGCTGGAGAGGTGGAACTGGGACTGCAGCCAGTCGTGAAAGAAGAACTCTCCGAGATCCAGCGGACCGCGCCGGCGGTCCTGCTGATCGAGCACCAGATGACCGTTGGCAAGCGGGCCACCTTGGCCCGTCGCAGGCGGACGGTCGATGCCCAGCGCCGCGAGCACCTCTTGATCGACGTCGGGGTTGCCGGCGCGGAACTGCGGATCGACTGCGCGGTGGCAGATGGAGCACGAGACGCCCTCGGTGTCGAGCGGGTCGATGCTCGAGCCGTCGTTGGCGCCCGCCCGCCCCTGGAACCAGCCCATCGGCGTGTGGCAGCGCAAGCACAACTGACCCGCGTCGCCCGCATCCTTGTTGGCAATCTGCAGGGCCGCGTGGAAAACCGGGTCGCGGTAGGCCTGCGACATCATCGAGCAGCGCCACCGCTCGTAGGGCGACTGCGACTCGGTGTAGTCACCGTGGCATGCGGCGCACACGTCGGCCTCGCGCAGGAAGTCGAAATTGATCTCGTCGGGCACGGCGGGCTGAGAGCCGTACATGTAAAAGTCGTTGGCCGTGGTGGAGACGCGCGGCTCCTGAGCGTGGGCCACCCCCGCCATGACCCCCAACGCTGAGACCGCAACGGCACGCACGAGCGACTGCACCGTGAACTGACGCATGGACAACGCCTCCGGAAACCGCCCATCAAATCGGCAGGAGCTGACACCCCGGGCGGAGAATGCACAAACGGGCCGCCGAATGGCGGTCACCAAGTACTCATTCGTACAGATACCACACGGGTTCCAGTTCGGGCCACCCCCACCCGGTATTCATCCGGTAAATAGGTGAGATTCCTTTCGCCTGAAACGGTTGTGCCGCCCCCCGGCCCGCCGTTTGGGCCCCCCGCTGGGGCGCTGACCCGGGTTAGGGGACCAGCATCTGGACGGGCCCTGGGTCGGGCAGCAACCCCAGATCGGCCCCCCGCCGCAGGAGTAGCTGGACCGCCTCGATGCCCTCCGCACCGGCGTCGACCGTCCAGCGATTGACATACATATCGATGTAGCGGTTCAGCTCAGCATCACCCTTCAGCGGGCTGAAGGTCTTCGCGTACGCCAATGACTCGGCACGATTTGCGAGGGCGTAATCGAGGCTGGCCTTGAGCGTTCGCACGACCTGCTTGAGCGTGCCGGGCCCAAACTGGGTCTCCAAGCGGCGGCTCACCGCGTTGGCACCAAGCGGCAGCGGCAGACCGGTCTGCTGCTTCCACCACGTCCCCATGTCGGCAACAAGGCCGAGGCCCCTCTCTGCGAAGAGCAACTGGCCTTCATGAATGACGAGGCCTGCGTCGACCTTCCCCGCCGTGACCGCGTCGATGATCTGGTCGAACGGCGTCTCGACACCGGTGAACCCGTCGCGCCCGAGCAGCACACTGAGCACCAAATAGGCCGTCGTGTGCACGCCCGGCACGGCGATGCGCCACCGGCGTTTGCGAACCTCCGCCACCGACATCCCCGCAAGCGCAGCCGGAGCAACGAGCTTGGGGCCATACCCGTCGCCGAACGACGACCCGCAGGAAGTGATGACGTAATTGGCCGCGCAGTGCGCGTACGCCGCGTAGGAGATCGCAGTGATCTCCAGGTCGGCGGCGGTCACTGCGCGCAGGTTGAGACGTTGGATGTCTTCGGGCAGGGCCGAGTAGCCGAATGGACCCGTGTCGATCGCCGGCGGCTCGATCACGTTGGCCGCGTTGGCCGGGTCCACCTTGCCGGTGATCGGCCACCACATGAACACGTCGTCGGCGTCGGCCGAATGGGCCAGCGTGAGCCGCGGCTTGGCGCTCACTCGGGTTGTCGCTTCGCCGCCGCTCACGAGAACATCTTCAACTGGCGCGTGCCGACCTCGTCCATCGACGGGTGCTCGACGTCCACGCGGTAGTTGCCGTCAAAGCACGCGGCGCAGTAGTGTCGGCTCGGGCGATGAACGCACGAGAGCATCCCCTCCTGCGAGAGGTATGCCAGCGAGTCGACACCGAGGAACTGGCGGATCTGCTCCACGCTCTTGCCCGCCGCAATGAGCTGGTCGCGCGTCGCGAAGTCGACGCCGAAGAAGCATGGATGGCGGATCGGCGGGCAACTGATCCGCAGGTGGATCTCTTTCGCGCCCGCGGCCCTGATCTGATCGACCTTGGCCTTGGTGGTGGTGCCGCGGACGATCGAGTCGTCGACGATGATGAGCCGCTTGCCGCGGACGATCTCGCTGACGACGTTGAGCTTGAGCCGCACGGCGCTGACCCGCTGCTGCTGCGTGGGCTTGATGAACGTGCGCCCGACGTAGCGGTTGGGCACGATCGCTTCACGGTAAGGGATGCCGCTGGCACGCGCGTAGCCGAGCGCGGCCGAGCGGCCCGAGTCGGGCATCGGCACCACGCAGTCGGCCTCGACCGGGCTCTCTTTGGCGAGCCGTTCGCCCATCGCCTCGCGCGTGACCTGAACGTTCTGACCGAAGACCACCGAGCTGGGACTGGCGAAGTAGACGTGCTCGAAGACGCACTGCGCCAGGTTCTCCGCCGGCTCGGCGAAACGGCGCGACGTGACGCCCGCGTCGCTGAGCGTCACGATCTCACCCGGCTCAATCTCGCGCACGAACGTGGCATTGACACAGTCGAGCGCCACTGTCTCGCTGGCGACCACGGGCGAGCCGTCAGGCATCGTCCCCAGCACCAGCGGACGCCACCCGTGCGGGTCGCGCGCCGCCTCGATGCGGTCAGGGAAGAGCATGAGCAGGCTGAACGCGCCCTGCAGATGACGGAGCGTCGCCGCGACCGGGTCGGGGTTCCGCTGCTGCTCAGGGCTCGCCAGCAGGTGCACCACGACTTCGGTGTCGCTGGTGGTGTGGAACAGGTGCCCCTGCTCCTCGAAGTAGGTCTTGAGCATGTCGGCGTTGACCAGGTTGCCGTTGTGCGCAACCGCCACCTGCCCGCCGATGTACTGCTCCAGCAGCGGCTGGGCGTTGCACGCCAGCGTGCCGCCCGCCGTCGAATAGCGCGTGTGCCCGATCGCCCCCTTGCCCGCCCGCTTGTTGAGCCGCGACAGCAGATCTTCGTCGAAGACCTCCGCGACAAGTCCGTTGGCCGTATGGGCGTTGAGTCGATGCCCGTCGCTCACCGCGATCCCCGCCGCCTCTTGCCCCCGGTGCTGCTGGGCGTAGAGGCCGTAGTACGCGACACTCGCGGCCGACTCGGTCCCCCAGACACCGAAGACGCCGCACTTCTCTTTCTTCTCGTATCGCTCGTAGGCGCAGCCCCCCACAGCCTGACCGCCTGCCGGCGACGTGACGACGGGGAGCGATACGTTGCGTGGAGTTGGCATCCGCATCCAGTCTATGCGTCCGGCACGCGCTCAACAACGCGCCGTTCGAGGTATGCTGCCCCAATGTCCCGTCGCACGCAAAACGTGCGTCTCTGGCCGCCGCTGCTCGCCGCGGCAGCGTGCTGGATCGCTTGGGTGCTCTCCGCGCACCTTCCCGTCACGTGGCGGCCCACCGACCATCTGTACATGTCGCTGCAGCGCGGCTGCTTCGCCCTGTGGATCTGGTCGCCCGAAGACCGGCCAAGTCGCGGAATCCGCGACGAACTGACCGTCACCGCGTACCGCTCTCAGCCCTCGGCTCACCGGCCATTCGCCTGGTCGGACGGCTGGGGATACGGCTTTGGCGGTCCTTTCTGGCTGCCCGGCGGCGTGTTCACAATGATCGCGGTGCGCCGTTACCTCGCGCGGACCCGACACTGCGCCCCGATCGTGCGGCGCAGCCGGCGTTCCGCCGCGGCCATGGCCATTGCCGCAGGAGCGGCCTGCGCGGTGTTCGCCGTCACGGTGGACCATCGTGCGGAGCCGGTCTTCGGAACGGCCCCGTCATTGACGATTGAGAACGGGGCTCTGGTGGTCACGCAGGCGGCCAGCCGTGTCGCACCAAACAAAGTGCCTGGTTCCGGCACCGTCACACTGATCGTCGGCACGAGCGGGGCTCCCGCCTCCCCTTCCCGCGGCGGTGCTTTCGTCTTTGATCTGCTTCCCGGCTTTACAGACGATCCCGCCGGCTGGCGTGCCGCTTTTCCCCTCTGGCCGGTCGTCGTGCTCTTCACATGCCTCGCCTATCGGGCGGTCCGAGCGGCTCGATTCTGGGGATCGGGAATGTGCGGTGGCTGCGGGTACAACCGGTCCGGCCTGAGTGCCGACGCCATTTGCCCAGAATGCGGCTCCCCGCCTCAAGGGACAGCACCGATACCGAACGCTTGACTCACAGCTCCGAGGCGTCTTTCATTCCTCCCTGCTGGGCCGAGTGTCGGCCCGGATGTCCCTGCCCCGCCGGAGTCTCGGCCAAGGGCACATGTCGCAGGCTTTATGCCTGCACGCCACGGGGAGTTCTGCTCCCGGCTGTGGTGACGGAGGTTCGCATATGGCCCGTTATACCGGTCCCAAGGTCAAGCTGTCCCGTCGCGTCGGCGTTCCCATCGCCGACAGCCCCAAGCACACGTCCAAGCGTGAGCTCATCTATAACGGCATGCACGGCCTCCGCTCGCGCCGCCTGCGCGACTACGGCCTGCGCCTGAACGAGAAGCAGAAGGTTCGCTTCCACTACTGCGTGCAGGAGCGTCAGTTCCGCCGCTACATCGCCGCCGCCGGCGCCATGAAGGGCAACACGGGCGAAGTGCTCCTCCGCCTGCTCGAAACGCGCCTGGACAACACGATCCGCCGCGCCGGCTGGGCCCGCACCATCTGGGCCGCCCGCCAGCTCGTCGCCCACGGTCACGTGCTGCTCAACGGCCGCAAGACCGACCGCCCCTCGGCTGCCGTCGAGCCGGGCAGCGTCATCACCCTCAAGCCGGGCATCCACAAGCTCGTCCGCGAGAACATGGAGTCCATGGGCGGGCACGAGGTTCCGCAGTGGATCGACTCCAACCCCGGCGACCTGACGCTCAAGATCGTCGCCCTCCCCACCAGCGATCAGATCCCCTTCGACATCAACCCGAACCTGATCGTCGAGTTCTATCGCTAAACCGTCCGACAGCAGTTGCAACCACAGGCCCGCGCCCTGCGCGGGCCTGTTTGTTTCCCGATCCCCCTCTATCATCCCGCCCTTGTCTTACTCGACCGGCCCTTGCGAGCACCGCCGATGATGAAGCTGCTTCAGAAATACAAGATGCAAATCCTGGTGGTGGTGGGCATCTTCGTGATGATCGCCTTCCTGCTCTCCGACGCCATCAAGCAGGTGACGCAGTACGCGATGGAGAACAAGCGCTACTTCACCGTCGACGGCGAAAAGATCACCCAGGCCCAGCATCAGGCCGCGAGCATGCACTTCGACGGGCTCAAGCGCGTCGTCGGCCAGGACCAGCTGCTCCGCCCGCTGGGGCTCGATGACAGCGCCGAGCAGTGGCACCTGGCGGCCATCGCCGCTCAGCGGGCCGGCGTCGTCGGCGGGCCGGCCGACGGCCGCGCCACGGTGCGCATGTACGCCCTGCAGATGATCTCTCGCGAAGCCGCCAGCAAGGGCTTCAACGATTGGCGTGCGTATCTCAAGCAGGTCAACAGCATCACCGACGAACAGGTCGAGGCCCGTGTCGAGGCCGCGACCGACAGCATCCTCTCCAACACCGCCCGCTCGGGCAGCGCGTCAAGCGAGGGCGCCAACGCCTTCGCCGAGTACCACGGCCTGCTCCGCCTGCTCCGTTCCTACGGCGATGTGCCGCAGACCTCCGAGAACCGCCTGGCGACCGAAGCACGCCGGCTCCTGGACGTCGCGACCCTCAAGTACATCTACGTTCCCATCACACAGGCCCGCATCGACGCCGCCCCCGCGCCGACTCCACAGGAGCTGCAGGCCCAGTTCGACAAGTTCAAGGACACGCCCGTCGGCACCGGCGAGGGTGGCGCGGGCTACCGCCAGAACGACCGCATCACCTACTCATGGTTCGCCATCGACAAGCAGGTGATCAGCAAAGCCGTCCGCGTCGACCCCATCGAGGTCTCCAAGCGCGCCTTGGACCGCGCCAGCGGCGACAAGGTGGAGCCCAACCTCCGCTCGCAGATCGAGAGCGAGATCCGGGGCGAGCTCACCCAGCGCGCGCTGGATGATCTCACCTCAGCGCCTTGCGCCGAGTTCCTCAAGCAGAGCGCCCTGCTGCCTGAGAAGGACGGCTACAAGGTTCTCCCGTCGGACTGGAAGAAGCCCGACCTCACCGCGGCGGTCGCCAACGCCGTCGCGCGTCTGGCGACTGAGAAGAAGGTCACCATCCCCGCGCCGCAGGTCAACAGCGTCACCACGTTGCAGGACCCCACGGCGTTCATGGCTGAGAAGGGCATCGGCTTCGCCATGCTCCCGCGCCGGCCAACAGCCGGTCCTCGCCCGCGACGTGCTCTTTGCCGCCAAGGAGTTCGGCAAGCCGGCCGGCCGCGTACCCGCGCAGGTCGGCGTCCCGATTGCCACGCCCTTCACCGGCGGCTACGACGGCGCCATCTACTACGTCATGCTCGACTCGGCAGCCCCCGCCGCCAGCCCCAAGAGCCTCGACGAGGTTCGCCCCCAGGTCGAAGCCGACCTGAAGAAGATCAAGGCGGTCGCGCAACTCAAGGCCGACGCCGAGGCCCGCCTGGGACCGGTGACCGAACTGGGCATGACCGCGGCACCCGATCAGCTCGCGCTCTTGGGCTTCCCCGGCCTCACGCCCGTCACCGCGCAGGCCAACCGCTTCAGCGCTGAGCAGGGCCGCGGCGGCATCATCACCGAGACCGGCCAGCAGACGCAGCCCGAAGTGCAGGAGAAGGCCTTCGTCGAAGCCGCGGTCTCCCGCGCTGAGAAGCTCGACCCCTCGCTGCACGTCGACAAGGACACGGCCAAGGACCGCACGTTCGTCTACGCCCTTGAGAGCGGCAGGGGCATCGTGGTCGCGCAGGTCACCGGCCTCAAACCTCTCACGCTCGAGGACTTCCGGCAGATCGCATCGCAGCCGCGCTTCCTCGCGATGATCGAAGCGATGGAGATCGGCGCCGACTCACCCCGTCCGTTCGCTCGCGACTCGCTGGTCAAGCGGTTTAACGTCACCGGCCTTGAGGCGAAGCGCGCCGGCGACCAGGAGCCCTGAGCCACCCGACATGCAGCACGGGCAAGAACCCCCTTCTCCCCCGTTTCCGTCCGGCGTTCAGACTCCGAGCACTGCGGCACGCCTGCTCATCGCCGATGCGTCGTCGTGCCGCGATGACGCCCGCGCCGCCGCGGATGAGCTCTGCGACCGTGTGATCGCGACGCTTGCGGCGTCCGGCTTCACCGGCCCTGCTGACCTCATCTTCCTTTTCCTCACCCCCCACTACGCAGCGTCGCTCGCGGTGATCGAGCAGACGATCGCGACGCGTCTGGCGCCGGGTCACATCGTCGCCGCCACCACCAGCGCCGTGCTCGCCGGCGAGTTCGAGCTCGAGGGGGCGCACGGCCTCTCCATGCTCGCCTGTGTCCTTCCCGGCGTGCGTATCACGCCCTTCTGCTCGGCGGATCTCCCGCCTGATCTCGCCCGCACAGAGATCGATGAGTCGCCCACAGCGGAAGCCGATCTCGCGGCCGTCGCCGCCGCGACCGGCATCGGTCCCGGCCACCGCGCGACGGTGCTCATCGCCGACCCGTTCACTACGCCGATCGACGGGCTTCTCTCCGCGCTCAACAACGCCCGCGCGTTGGCAAACCCCCACGGCGCAGGGCCTGCCACCGGCGACGGCGACCACCGGCGTGCGCCGATCGTCGGCGGCTTCGCGTCCGCCGCGCCGGCCAACCGCCCCGGCGGAAACACGCTGATGATCGACGGCCGCATCCTGACCACCGGGTGCGTCGGCGTCTCGCTCTCCGGCTCACTCCGCGCCGACTGCGTGCTGAGCCAGGGGTGCAGGCCCATCGGGCCGAACCTGATCGTCACCAGCGCGCAGGGACAGTTCATCCGCGGGCTCGGCGGCAAGCCGGCGCTCCATGTGCTCGAGGAGATCATCGAGTCGCTCGACGGCCCGGGACGCGCGGCGCTGGGCGGCGGCGTGATGGTCGGGCGCGTCGTCAACGAGTACAAAGACCACTTCGGGCGCGACGACTATCTCATGCGTGCCGTCGTCGGCGTGATGAAAGAAGACCGCGCGATCGCCATCGCCGATCGCGTCCGGCCGGGCCAGACCATCCGCTTCCACGTCCGCGACGCCCTGACCGCTCACGAAGACCTCGCCATGCTCATGGATGCGCAGGCTCTCCATGAGTCCCCCGCCGGCGCACTTGTCTTCACCTGCAACGGGCGAGGCACGCCCTTGTTCCAGACTCCACACCACGACGCGCAGGCCATCCAGAACGCCTTCCGCCAGGACCAGCCCGCGGAGATGAAGGCCAAGGCCGGCACGCCCATCAACCTCCGCCCCACCTTCCCCCTCGCGGGGATGTTCGCCGCCGGCGAATTCGGACCAGTCGGCAACCACACCTACCTGCACGGCCAGTCGCTTTGCGCACTCCTGCTGCGAAGACCGTAACAAACTGCCCACAGGCCTGTCCGCCATCCTTTACAGGGATTCCCCCCTCCCCGCCGATACCCCACCCATTCCGGGCCGCGGCACGTTGTTCTTCTGTGCACGCACGCGCCCCGACAGGGAGCAAGTACGCATGGACTTCATCACTCACCTCTGGCTGCCGATCGTCGTCTGCGCCGTCGCCGTCTTCATATGCAGCTTCCTGGTCTGGGCCATCCTGCCCCACCACAAAGATGACTGGGCCCAGCTCCCCAATGAGGACGCCGTCCGCGACGACCTCAAGGCCCGCGGCGTCACGCCGGGCGTCTACGTCTTCCCCAAACTCGGCAAATCCGACTGCAATACGCCCGAAGGCAAAGCCGCGTGGGAGCGTGCCCCGGCGGGCGTCCTCACCGTATTCACCCCGCCCAACATGGGCAAGAACATGGCCGGCACGTTCGTGGTCATGCTCATCGCGTCGGCCCTCACCGGCTACCTCGCGTGGCACATCATCGGGCGCGACCCGGTGTATGCCGCACTTCACTACAAGGACTTCGCCGACCGCTTCCAAATCGTCGGCACCATCGGGATCCTCACGTGGTGCTTCTCGGCGCTCCCCAACCAGATCTGGTTCCAGGCCGGCAAGCGCGGCATGGTCAACTGCACCGTCGACGGCGTGCTCTACGGCATGGTCACCGGCGCGGTTTTCTCCTGGCTCTGGCCCGCCGCTCAGGCGGCCTTGGCGAAGTAATGTTCGTCGGCAAAACCACAGCTCTGTAAAAACACAAACGCTCGCGTCCGCTTGGACGCGAGCGTTGTTCATTTGCGGGTGTCGTCGTCCGCAAATCCGCAATGTAAAAAAAGCCGCGGGGAGCGCGGACCCGCTGCACGTGACCAAGTGCGGGACACCGCGCCCCCCGGCGACCACGGGAAGGGAATACGGCTAGCCGCTCATGCGCCGCCGCACGGCTGTAGTCCCCACAAGACCCATTGCCCTCACGGCGCCAGGCTCCTGCGACCGACCTTTCCCTTCAACCGACGATTGAGATGTACTCGACCCTGCCCGTCGCGCTCGCAACTCCAACACGGCGACAGCGACGTCCCCGCGGACGCCGAAGCGCCGGCCGCAAACACAAGCCGTTTGTTTGTCATGACCGCACGAACCCTTGCGAGCATTCCCCTGCTGCGACTCTCAGCCCGACGTGCAACGGGCACCGTCCACGAGCACGCATCCGGCGGAGTCACTGCAAAGCGGACCGGGGCGTGTTACGGGACTCTTCGCAAGCGCACTCGGCGCGGTTGCGGGAGAAGAAAAAAACGCAACACCTTCGCGATTCGCTTCACTCCCTCAATTCAGGGAGACACACAACAGCGCGCTGAGATCAAATGCGCTCGGCGCCGCCGCCGTATCCGCGCGCGAACCGACGCACGAGCACGCACGAGGATGTTCTCGCGGCTCAACTCGGGCCACGGCGCCCGCGGCCCGCCGACAAGACTCCTTGCGAACATGCCGACGAAGCGAACGCCCGCCCACACGCGCTCGAAGAACGGCGCGGGCTCTTTGCGGCCGTTGGGACGCAGCACCAATACCGTCACATCGTCGCCCAGCCGCTCGGTTCCCAGCTCGCATCTGGCAAGCACCGCTGCGAGCATGCGCGGCGCAAATGTCGCCGCCGGCTCAATCTCGACGGACTTCACCACCTCAAGCAATCCCTCTTGTCCAAGCAGCCGTCCACCGCCGAGCGGCGCTTCGATCAGGCTGTCGGAGTAGATCACCACGACATCGCCCGTCTGAGCCTGAAGCGTTGCCGAGGGATAGGTTGTTTCTTCCAGCATCCCCAGCGGCAGGTTGCTGAGCCCCGGATCACGCGAGTCGTTCATCAGCCGCCACGCCTTGCGCTTCGCGCGAGTAGAGCAGCGGGCGTGGATGCCCCGCGTTGGTAAGCGTCAGCGTCTGCGTCGGCGCGAAGAACGTCGCCACCGCTGCCGTGGCGAACAGACCGTTCTTTGCGAGTCCGAGGAACGACCCGTTCAACTGCTCGACGAATGCCCGCTGATCGACATAGTTCACGTACCGCCGCATCAGATCGCGAAGATCCTTGGCGATCGCCGCGACGCTCTCACCATGCCCGGAAACGTCTGCTACCAACAGGCGGCTGATCCGCCCGGTGCCGCAACTGCTCACGTAGTGAACGTCGCCGCCGAACTCCGACTGCTGGTACGGGCGGCTGAAGACCCACACGTCCAGGCCCGGCATGATCACGCCGTTGTCGCTCACGCCGTAGCCGCCCCACACCTCCATGCACTGCATGGTGTGCGGACTTCCGCTCTGCGCAACGGCATCCGCACCGCCTCGCTCCGCGACTCGATGGCCGCGTGATCGCTCATGCCAGCAGCAGGTCCAGGAGTTCGGGGACGCCCTTGCCCATCGTCGCGACCGTCTCGACAACAGGGCGCCGGCCCGCCACATCGCGCAGGTTCTTCACCAGTTCGTTCTGGCCGGGCTGGTCAGCCTTGTTGCAGACGAAGACATTGGCGATCTCGAGGATGCCCGCCTTGTCCATCTGCACCGCGTCGCCCATGCCGGGCGTGAGCACGACCGCCGTGCGGTCCACGTGGTTGCGCACGCGCGTCTCGTTCTGGCCTGCGCCCACCGTTTCGACAAAGACCGTCTTGTAGATCGGCTTGCCGTCGGCTCCGGTCGCGCCGCCGATCACCTGCACGATGTCGTCAAGCGTGTGGTAGTCCTCACTGGTAATCGCCAGCGACCGGTAGAAGATCGCGTCGTCGATCGAGTTGAAGTCCACACGCAGCCGGTCGCCCAGCAGCGCTCCGCCGGTGATCGGGCTCATCGGGTCGAACGCCACTACGGCCACACGCCCCATTTCGGGGCGTTCCTTTGCGCGTCGTGTGTACTCACCGGCGAGCTGCGCCACCAGCGTGCTCTTGCCCGCGCCGGGCGAACCCGTGACACCGACCACCCGCGCCGGCCGCGCCTTCTTCACGCCGCTCCGCATCGGCTTGCCCGCGTGCACGAGGGAAATGTCGCGTGCAAGCTGCGCCTGCGTCCCCTCGCCCGCCACTGTGGTCGCCAGCGGCTTCACTGCGCCCGCCACCGCCTCCACGATGTCCAGCAACCCCGTCGAGGTCGTGAAGCACCGGCTGATCCCCAGCTTTAGCAACTCACTCACATCCTCCGACGGCAGGATGCCGCCCATGTACACCGGCACGTCCGGCCGACTCAGCGCCTTCAGGTCCCCCACCAGCCGTGGCCCGAGCACCAAGTGACTGTTGCTCATCATGCTCGCGGCGATGACGTCGCAGTCTTCCTGCACCGCGCTGATCGCCAGCGACCGCGGCGTCTGCCACAGGCCCGAGTAGATCACATGCACGCCCGAGTCACGCAGCGCACGGGCGATGACCTTCACCCCGCGATCGTGCCCGTCCAGACCCATCTTGCCGAGCAGCACGCGCGGCCTGTGATCCAGATTCGTGCACCGATCGATCTTCTCGAACTCGGTCGTCGCGGTGTTCAGCGTCGCGGAAGCCTGATGGGTTGAGGGGGTAGCCATGCGGCGGAAGCGTAGCGGGGAGGGGCGGGAAAAATGGCAACTGGCAACTCGGTAAATGGGCAAATGAACGCGGCCGTTTCCTCTAGCCCCGCTCCGTATTTGCTTGTTTGCCATTTGCGATTTGCAATTTTTCTTCTTCGTACACTCCTCCCATGTCCGACAACCCAACGTCCACCGACTCGACCGCCATCAAAGCCCAAACCTCTCTCAGCACGCCGCAGACGATCTACCTCTGGCTCTGCTGCCTTTCGGTCGCCTCCCTCCTGGTCGCCGACATCACAGGCGTCAAGCTCTTCGCCTTCAAGACCCTTGGGATCACCGTCCAGCACTCCTGCGGCATGCTGACCTTCCCAATCACGTTCCTTCTCACCGACCTGGTCAACGAGTACTACGGACGCAAGGCCGCCCGCCGAATCGTCTGGATCGGCTTTGCGATGGGCGCCTTCGTCTGGCTCGTCGTACGAGCCACGCTCTCAATGCCGCGGTGGGAAGCCGACTTCAACGTGCAGCCGGGCGCGTTCGAGGCAGTCTTCCAATCCTCGCAGGTCATGTACTTCGCCTCGCTGATCGCGTACCTCACCGGCAGCCTGTGCGACATCGCCGTGTTCGGCTGGCTCAAGCGTCTCACCGGCGGCAAGATGGTCTGGCTGCGTGCAACGGGCTCGACCATCATCAGCCAGCTGCTCGACAGTTTTGTCGTCACCGCGCTAGGCCTCAGCTTCGGACGCATGGTCTTCGGCGGCGGCACGCCGATGCCCCTCAGCGCCGTTCCCGCGGCCGCCCTCACCGGCTACGGGCTCAAGTTCGTCATCGCGATCGCGCTCACACCGATCATCTACGCCGGCCGCGCGATCATGCACCGCCAGTTCGGGCTCGTCCCCCTTCCCACCGACCACGCCTGACCATGCCGCCATTTATTGACTTTCGCCAGGGTCTTACCACGCTGCTTGGGTACTGGTACCTCCTCATCGTACTGAGCGCGCCCACGTTCCTTCGCGGATACGACCTGCTACTGCCCGTCTACGACGGCTCCCCGCGGACCGACGCGTACAAGGACGAGATCAACGCCCACTTGGCCGCCCAACAGCCCGCAGGGAAACCCAACCGCCAAACCGACCTGATCCGCACGCTCGACACGTTCGCCAACATCACCGCCGCAGATCTTGACAAGCTCAAGGGAGCGCCGCCGGCCGACTGGCCGGAAGGGAAAGACTGGCCGCTCGACCTTGGCATGGCTCTGACCGAAGCCAACGAACCCGTCCTCAACCGCGAACGCAGCGCGTACGCCTCTCGCATGCTCGACGCGCACGCATTCGACGGCATCGATTCATTCGACCCCACCGATGCCTACTTTGCCAAGTACGACGGAGGAAAGCCCTACATCTCGTCACTCCTGCCCTTTCTCGCACTCGAGCGTCGAGCCGCGCGGCTCAGCACCGTCGCTGCGGACCTTTCGGCCGCCAAAGGGGACTGGGACGGCGCTGCGCGGCACATCGAACGCATCCTCCGACTCGCCGACATCGAAGCCCGCCGCTCCAACCTCATTGCGCACCTCGTCGGCGTCGCGATGCGCCAGCTCGCCTGCAACACGGTGCTCCACCTGGTGCGCGAGCGCCAGCCCGACGCCGCAGCCTGCAAAGTCCTTGCCGCCGTACTTGAACACCACGCCGACATCGGCTCGCCCGTTCCCGCGCTGCAACTCGAGCGACTCTCTTCGCTGAACGCGACCGCCGCCTGCTTTACGCCGAGCGGCCGCTTCTCCGCGTCGGCCTTCGACAGAGTCGTCTTCGGCGGAAAGCCTGGACAGTCCGACGCCGCGAAGATCAACGGCACCGAGTCACCCGTGAAAAAGGGCATGCATCTCTCCATGGCGCTTTCGCTCCGCTTCGGCGCGTCTCAACAGGAGAGCATTCGTCTTCTGAACCGCGAGTTCGATCGTCTCGAAGTTGCGACCACCGCAGCGAACGACCGCGAGAGCGTCCGCACCTAGGACCGCTCGCTGCTGCGCTACCGAACGGTCCTTCCGCCACCATCCTTCATGTTCACCGGCGTCTTCTGTCCTGCTCTCAGTAAGTTCTACAACTCCAACGTCGACGTGCAGATCGGCTACGACGCGACGCGGCTCGTCCTTGCCGCCCGCGCGTTCGGCTTTGCTACCGGCCAACCTCCGGCCTCTGAGAAGGACCTCGCGCCGCAGTACATCGCCGCGCTCCCTCCCTCCGCTCGCTCCGGACAGCTTGTCGTGCGGTCTACGCCAGACCGAACTGGATTTATCGTCTACTCGCTCGGCCGCGACCGCACAGACAACGGCGGAAACAACGACACGAACGAGATCAACGATTTCCGCGTCAAAGACGGGTACGACCTTGTGTACTTCCGCTCTACACCGGCGCAACCAGCAGTAAACAAAGAGCCTTGAAACGCCTGCAAACGCTCTCAGAGCAGCGGCTTTTCTCGTGGCACTTCATCACCACGTCACGCCCTTTGTGTACCATTTCCTACACGCCCCGCGGCGGCGCCGCCGCCGCGTCGAGCGTGAATCGAATGGGAGCACACTCATGTTCTGCAAGACCTGCGTCACGACCCTCTGCCTCGCCGCCGTCGCCGCTGTCGGCATCGCCGCTGGCTTCAGCCAGCCCGGCAAAGACCACAAGTCCCCCACGCCGTCTGCCCCCGCGGCCGGCCACGGCCAGCCCGGCGACATGCAGCTCCCCCCGGGCGTGACCATGGAGGACATGAAGGCCTGCATCGAGGCCGGCACCCCCGGTGAGATGCACGCCTGGCTCGCCAAGAGCGCCGGCACCTGGAAGGGCAAGGAGACGATGTGGATGGCGCCGGGCGCCCCCGCCGTCACCGCCGATGTCACCAGCGTTGCGACCTCTCTCATGGACGGCCGCTACGTTCAGTGCAACATCACCGGCGAGATGATGGGCCAGCCGTTCCACGGCATCAGCACCTCCGGCTACGACAACATGGCCAAGAAGTTCGTCGCCACGTGGATCGACAACCACGGCACCGGCATCATGCAGGGCACGGGCGAGCTCTCTTCCGACAAGAAGACCCTCACTTGGAACTACACCTTCGTTAACCCGATGACGAAGAAGCAGGACACCATGCGCGAGGTCGACACCTTCACCGGTCCCGACTCGTTCACCATGGACATGTACGGCAACGACAAGACGGGCAAAGAGTACAAGATGATCCACATCGAATTCACCCGCCAGAAGTAACGCGGTCAAGAACGGATCACCCCGCAAGGGCGGACCGCCTGGTCCGCCCTTGTTCTTTTGATTCGTCGGCCGTTAGCCGCCGCAGTCTCCTATGGCGCATGACAACGGGAGAACACCCGCATGAACAAGCGCCACCTCGTCTTCGCTCTTACCGCCGCCTTCCTCGCCCACGTCGCCGGCGCCGGGCCCATCGCTCCCCCCGCGGGCGCCATCGCGCCGACGATGAAGACCCTCACCGAGATCGAGCCTCGCACGCCGATCAACGCCACCACCGCGCCGGGCGACGCCACAAGCATGTTCAAGATCACCACGCCGGGCTCGTACTACCTCACCGGCCTGCTGCTGGTGGGCCCGGGCAAGGCCGGCATCGTCGTTGCATGTGACGACGTCACGATCGACCTCAGCGGCTACCGCATCGGCGGCATCGCCGCCAGCACCGCCGGCATCTCCCTGTCGGGCAACAACCGCCGGAACATCATCATCCGCAACGGCATGGTCGAGAACATCCAGGGCGACGGCATCAACCTGACCAGCGGCGACCAGGGCACCGTCGGCGCTCGCGTCGAGCAAGTGAATGTCAGCGAGTGCACCGGCGCCGGCCTGAAGCTGCCCGACGACGCGGTCGCAGACTCGATCAGCGCCCTGAAGAACGGCCAGTACGGCATCTACGCCGGTAAGCACGCGCTGCTCACCGACTGCTCCGTCACTCGCAACGGCAGCGACGGCATGTACGCCGGCGATGGAACCGTCGTCACCGCCTGCACCGCCGCCTCTAACGCCGGCGCAGGAATCAACATCGTCAGCGGCACCATCACCCGCTGCGCAGGCCGAAGACAACGGCGTCGACGGCATCACCAGCAACAACGCCACCGTGATCTCCGATTGCACCTCGAACAACAACGGCCACTGCGGTTTCCACGTGCAAGTCGCTACGACGATCTCCCACTGCTCCGCGCGAGACAACAACTACGCGGGCATCTTCGGCACTTCCAACTGCCTCATTATCGAGAACGCCTGCGACCGCAACTGTCACGCCAACCAGGGCTGGGGGAACATCACCGTCGGCGGCGAAAACAACCGCGTCGAGGGCAACAACATCAACCAAGGCGAGATCGGCATCAAGGCCGGCTTCTCCAGGAGCGTGTTCGTGCGCAACACCGTCCGCAACTGCTCCACCAACTGGTCGCTCGCCGCGAGTAACTTCTACGGCCCCATCATCGACCGCTCCGGTGCCGCGACGCCCGCGGTCAACGGCAACGGCGCCGCCGGAACGATGGGATCCGCGGACCCCAACGCCAACTTCACCTATTGACGCTCCGCGCCCAAGGTGAGCAACGGCCTCAAGCTTCAACTTCCGGAATCAAAGACAAAGCCCCCTCACGGGGGCTTTTACGTTGAGCATTCACTGATGCCTGATGGCTGGCCGCTCTCCACTCACCACTCCGGGCCGCCGCTGTAGCGCCCGTAGATGTCCGCCATCGCCTGCACCATCTCGCCGAGCGTGCAGTTGGCCAATGCGCCGTCGACCAGCGCCGGCATCACGTTGGTCGCGTGCATCTTCGAGCTCGCGGGACTGATGCCCGTGCCGCCGGCGACCGGCGTGTACGCCTTCCCCTGGCAAGCGGCGCGGATGTTCGCCAGCGCCTGCTCGACTTGCCCCTTGTCGCGACGCTTCTTGAACGCCGCGAGCCGCTCGTTCTGCTGCACCTCGACGGTGTGAGGGATGACGAGGATGTCGATCGGCCGCTTCTCGTCAGGGTCGCTATAGGCGTTCACGCCGACGATGATCCGGTCGCTTGCTTCGCACTCCTCGCTGAAGCGGTACGAAGCCTCGGCGATCTGCCTGCGGAAATAACCGCGGTTGATGCCCGCGACAACGCCGCGCCCGTACGTCGTCTTCGGCGCATACACGCCTGCCTTCTTGCTTTCTTTGGCACTTTGGCCATTTGCCATTTGGCTATTTCCATACGAGCCCATCCCGTCGATATCGGCGATGTAGTCCAGCGCCTCCGCTCTCGACCGTGTCGGTGAGTTGCTCGACGTAGTACGACCCGCCCAGCGGATCGGCCACGCGCGTCGTGCCCGTCTCGTGCGCCAGAATCTGCTGCGTCCGCAGCGCCACCGTCACCGCCTGCTCTGTCGGGAGACCGAGGGTTTCGTCCATGCTGTCGGTGTGCAGGCTCTGGCACCCGCCCAGCACCGCCGCCATCGCCTGATAGGCGACGCGCACGATGTTGTTCAGCGGCTGCTGCTCCGTCAGCGAGCAGCCCGCGGTCTGCACGTGCGTCTTCATGTAGAGCGAACGCTCGTTCTTGGCGCCGTACCGCTCCTTCATCGCGCGAGCCCAGATCCGCCGCGCCGCCCGCAGCTTGCAGATCTCCTCGAAGAACTCGTTGTGCGAGTTGAAGAAGAAGCTCAGCCGCGGCGCGAACTCGTCCACGTCCATGCCGCGCTCGATGCACGCCTCGACGTACTCCATACCGTCGCGCAGCGTGAACGCAAGCTCTTGAACAGCCGTCGAGCCCGCCTCGCGGATGTGGTACCCGCTGATGCTCACGCTGTTCCACTTGGGCAGGAACTTGCTCTGGAATTCGATCGTGTCCACCACCAGCTTCACGCTCGGCTCGGGCGGATAGATGAACTCGTTCTGCGCGTGGAACTCTTTGAGGATGTCGTTCTGAAGCGTGCCGCCCAGCGTCTCCCAGCCGATCCCTCGCTGCTTCGCCATCGCCAGGTACATCGCCCAGATCACCGCGGCCGGGCCGTTGATCGTCTGGCTCACCGTCACCTTGTCGATCGGGATGCCGTCGTACAGGCGATGCATGTCCTCGATCGTGCAGATCGCCACGCCGCACTTGCCCACCTCGCCCGCCGAGAGCGGGTCGTCGCTGTCGCGCCCCATCAGCGTCGGCAGGTCGAACGCGGTGCTGAGCCCCGTGTTGGCGCTCGTTCCCGTTCCCTGCGCAAGCAGGTACTTGAACCGGTTGTTGGTGTCTTCGGCCGATCCGAAGCCGGCGAACTGCCGCATCGTCCACAGGCGCGTGCGGTACCCCTGCGGGAACAGGCCGCGCGTGTACGGGTACTTGCCCGGCGCGGGGATGTCACGGTCGATGTTCTTCAGCGATTCCGCGGGCTCGCTCTGCCCCACCGTCACCCCCGGCCCGTACGACGGCTGGGTGATGATCCCCGAAATCGTGACCGCCTGCGGGTCGACCTTGCTGCTACCGGCGCTGTTGATCGTGCTCACGGCATCCTCTCCCTGGCGAATCGTGTGATGAGCCGGCCCATTGGAGGACCCTGGCGTGTAGTGCGGCTGTGAATGCCCGTTCGTGCTCATTGTCTGGATTATACATCACACCCGCACAAACGCCCGCCAACGCAGGGCAAACAAGCGGGACATGGTGCGGCTTGGAGAAGCCCAGAGAGAATGACCCCAAGGAACAAGAGACGGAAGAAAGATCCCAAGATCTCAAACCAAAGGAGAACGGACTCCGCTGCTCTTTGAGAGCTTCGAGCCCTTTCTTTACACCTTTGAGTTCCTGCCCCTCGTGACATTCACCTGCAGGCTGTCGCCCCCCTCCGGCACCCCGATGTCCTCCCACCACAGTTCCGGCCGTTCCTTGATGAACCGCGCCATCATCTCCACGCAACGCGGGTCGTTCACGATTTCCACCGTGACCTTCTCCGCCGCGAACCAATCCTCGCGCCCCTGAAAGTTCTGGCGCTCCCCGATCACCACCCGCGGGATGCGGTGCAGGATGCTCGTCCCCGTGCACATCGCGCACGGGCTCAGCGTGCTCACCAACGTCAGCGTGTGCCAGTCGCGGCGCCGGCCCGCGTTGCGAATGCACACCGTCTCCGCGTGCGCAGTCGGATCATCCGCCTGCACTCGCATGTTGTGCCCGAGCGCAACCACTACGCCGTCGGCGTCCAGCAGGCACGATCCGATCGGAATCCCGCCCTCTCGCTCGCTCTTGCGTGCCTGCGCCACCGCCGCCTCGATGCCGATCCGCGCAGCGTCCAACAGAGCGATCATTCCAACCTCCGCCTGCGCGTTATCGCGCGACCTGTTCGATCACCACCGCCGTGCCGTAGCACAGCACTTCAGTCGCCGACTTCCCGCCGCCCACGTCCGAAGCGTCGTACCGCAAACCCACCACCGCGTTGGCGCCGACCGCCTTCGCGTGGTCGATCATCAACTCGTATGCCTGCTGACGCGTCTGCTCGCACATTTCGGTGTACGCGCCGATCTGTCCGCCGACGATCGACTTCAGCCCGCCCATGATCCCCTGCGAGATCGTCGGGCGCGCACGATGATGCCGCGCACCACCCCCTTGTACTCGCGGATGCGGTAGCCGTCGATCGTGAACGTCGTGGTAACGGGAAGTGACATATGGGCCGGAGCATATGCGAAATCCGGCTCTAGATGCTGCCTGCAGGCCTCTTCTACCGCTGGTTATTGGTCCCTCCGCGGCATGAAATCATGTCTCCTCCCGTCCACATACCATCCGCCCCGATGGCCGACGCCCAACAACCGCCGCGCACGCCGATGGGCGACCTCATCCCCCCGCGCGTCGTCGCGACGCCCGGCGATATCCAGCCCGCGCCGGAAGACGCCGTTATCCCCGACTTCCACACGATCCTCAGCGGCGACGTCCCCTTCTGGCGTCCCTCGCCCCTCCAGACCCTCAAGTACATCGGCTGGCGCTGGATCATCTTCGCCCCCGCGATCATCTTCGTCCTCGCGCCCGTGGTGCTGCTGATCTTCAGGCCGGGCATCGTGCTCGGCACGCTCGCTTGGAGCATCAAGCTCTGGGTCATGGCGTGCGCCTGGTGCATCTACCTCTTCGTCCGCGCCGTCAAGCGCGGCGTCAAAGACCGGCCCGGCGTCTTCTGCATCCACTGCGGCTACACCCTCGAGGGCCTCGGCGATTCCGGGCGCTGTCCCGAGTGTGGCCGCCTCTTCGTCCGCTCCCTCAGCGAGGAGTACAAGAAGGATCCGCACTTCTTCATGGAACGCCACAAGGCCATGCGCTCCCACCCCAAGAACGTCGGCTTCGCCGCCGGCGACGCCGAGCCCATCAGCGACGGCACTTCTTAAACCGCCTCGCCTCATCCCACCGCCTGAGCTCGGAACCGCGCCGCTTCAAACCCAGGCGTCGCACCGAACGTCCGCTTGAACTCGCGACTGAACTGCGAAGCGCTCTCATACCCCACCGCCGCCGCGGCCGTCCCTGCCGTGTGCCCGTCGTTGGCCATCAGCAGCCGCGCCCGGTGCAACCGCACGCTTTTGAGATACTGCAGCGGCGACGTCGCCGTCACCGCCTTGAACGTGTGATGGAACGCCGAAACGCTCATCCCCGCTCGACGCGCAAGCTCCTCGCTGCTCAGCGCCCGCGCGTGCTCGGCGTGCATCTGCTGCAGCACCCGCGCGATCCGCATGAACCCGTCCGTCCGGCTCGCCATCGCTCGCAGCGCCCCGCCTTCACCAGTCCGCAGCACGCGGTACACGATCTCGCGCACAAAATGCGGTCCAAGCACGCGGCTGTCCGCCGGAGATCCAAGCGCCTCAAGCAGCCGGATCACCGCGCCGCGCAACTCCGGCGTCATCGCGTCCGCAAAGATCCCTCGCGGCGGCGAATCAAGCCTCTCCGCCGAACCCGCTTCACCGTCCAGAGCGAGCAGAATCTCCCCCAGCATCGCCGGCTCAACCTTCACCGAGAGCGCCAACAGCGGCTTCCCCGCCGTCGCCTGCACCTCGCACTCCACCGGCACCGGCACCGCGAGCGCAAGATAGTGATCGGCGTCGTAGCGCAACGACTCGTCCCCGAGATACAACCGCTTCACTCCTTGCGCGAGGAACACGATCATCGGCTCATAGATCGCCGGATGGCGCGTCTCAGGTTGCGACCACCGCGCAACGTACACCCCCGGCACCGCCGTGCCGTGCACACCCTCCCGCGGCGTAAGCCCATCGAGCAATTCAAGAAATCGCTCGCGCCCGCCGGCCTCAGCCGTCGCGGGTGAAGAACGTGTGATTTTGCGCATCCGCTTCATGCATCAATGCTAAAGCCCCAGCGGCTCAAATGACACGATCATCCGCCCTGCTGCAGGATTAGGCAACGGATCGGCAGGAACAGGCATTGAACCCGCGCCCGTTCCCCGCTGTAATCGCACGGTCAAAAAGACCCGCGCCGCAAACCGCCGCGCACGAAAGGAGCACCCGCATGTACACCGCAAAAGCCATCGCCGCCGCCAGCGCCACCTCAGGCGTCGGCCCCCACCAGATCCCCCGCCGCAGCCCCAAGCCCTACGACGTCCAGATTGAGATCCTCTTCTGCGGCATCTGCCACTCGGACCTCCACACCGTCCGCGACGAGTGGGCCAGCGTCATGCCCACCGTCTACCCCTGCGTCCCCGGACATGAGATCGTCGGTCGCGTCACGTCGGTCGGCTCCGCGGTGAAGAGGTTCAAGGTCGGCGACCTCGCCGCCGTCGGCTGCCTGGTCGACACCGACCACACCTGCCCCAACTGCAAGGAAGGCCTCGAGCAGTTCTGCCCGAACATGACGCTCACCTTCAACTCGCCCGACAAGCACGGCACCGCCCCCGTCACTTATGGCGGTTACTCCGACAGCATCGTCGTCAACGAGCGCTTCGTCCTCCACGTGCCCGCCAACCTCAACCTCGCCGGCGTCGCTCCGCTCCTGTGCGCCGGCATCACTACGTACTCGCCCCTTCGTCACTGGAAGGTCGGCAAGGGCTCCAAGGTCGGCATCGTCGGGCTCGGCGGCCTCGGCCATATGGGCGTCAAGTTCGCTCATGCGTTCGGCGCACACGTCGTCGTCTTCACCACGTCACCCGGCAAGACCGAGGACGCCAAGCGCCTGGGCGCAAACGAGGTCGTCGTCTCCAAGAACGCTGACGAGATGGCCAAACACGCCTTCTCCTTCGACTTCATCCTCGACACCGTCTCCGCAGACCACGACATCAACGCCTACATCCACCTTCTTAAGCGCGACGGCAACATCACCCTCGTCGGCGCGCCCTCCAAGCCGCTGGGCGTCGGCGCCTTCGGCCTCATCTTCGGCCGCCGCAGCCTCTCCGGCTCCCCCATCGGCGGCCTGCCCGAGACCCAGGAAATGCTCGACTTCTGCGGCAAGCACAACATCACCGCGGACGTGGAAGTCATCCCCGCCCAGAAGGTCAACGAGGCCTATGAGCGTCTGCTGAAGTCTGACGTCAAGTACCGCTTCTGCATCGACATGGCATCGATCAAGAAGTAACACCAAACTCCCACGCCGCTTCCTCGTAACCGAGCAAGCGGCGTTTCGCTCCCTCCTTCTCCCCGCTCTGGGGGAGAAGATGCCCGTCGCCTTGGGCGGGCGGATGAGGGTGTCTTATTTCCCCCCGCTCCCAGCGGGGGGATGTCCGAGGCTCTGCGAGGACAGGGGGGAAGTCTTGAGCTTTCCGCTTCCCGCTTTCTCTCCACCACCACCATGCCCCACACACTCCCCACCCGCACACTCGGCCCCTCAGCTCTCCGCATCTCTGCCCTTGGCCTCGGCTGCATGGGCATGTCCCACGGCTACGGCCCTCCCAAAGACAAGCAGGAGATGGCCGCCCTCCTCCACGCCGCCGTCGACCGCGGCGTCACGTTCTTCGACACCGCCGAGGTCTACGGCCCCTACACGAACGAAGAACTCGTCGGCCAGGCCCTCGCCCCGCTGCGCGACAAGCTCGTCATCGCCACCAAGTTCGGCTTCGACCTCAGCAACCCGGACAAACGCGACGTCAGCAGCAAGCCCGATCACATCCGCCGTGCAGTCGAAGGCTCCCTCATGCGCCTCCGCATCCCGACCATCGACCTCCTCTACCAGCACCGCGTCGATCCGAATGTCCCCATCGAAGACGTCGCCGGCACAGTCAAAGAGCTTATCCAGCAGGGCAAGGTGAAGCACTTCGGTCTCTCCGAAGCCGGTGTGCAGACCATCCGTCGCGCTCACGCCGTGCAGCCCGTCACCGCACTCCAGAGCGAGTACTCCATCTGGTACCGCAACCTCGAACGCGACATCATCCCGACCCTCGAAGAGCTCGGCATCGGCCTCGTCCCCTACAGCCCGCTCGGCCGCGGCTTCCTCACGGGCACGATCGACGCAAACACCAAGCTCGACGCCAAGGACTTCCGCGCCAATCTTCCCCGCTTCACGCCCGACGCGATGAAGGCCAACCAGGCGATGGTCGACCTCCTCGCAAATATCGCGCAACAGAAGAACGCCACTCCCGCCCAAATCGCGCTCGCCTGGCTCCTCCACCGCAAACCATGGATCGTCCCCATCCCCGGCACGACCAAGCTCAGCCGACTCGAGGAAAACCTCGGCGCGACGACACTCGCCCTCACACCGCAGGAACTCAGCAACCTCACCACCGCCGCCGAGCACATCGACGTGCAAGGCGCGCGCTACCCCGAGCACCTCGAAAAAATGAGCGGCCGCTGAGCACCGCCGCTCACCCGTAGCGCACGGCCATCCACTGCACCGCCGCCAACAGCACGACCACCGCAACGATCAGTTCCGCCCCGCCCTTCCGCATCGCCCGTGAAAGCGAGAACCCGCCCCCCCTCCACCGCCCCAGCGGCAGGAACCCGGGCACAAGGTGCCGGTACACCTCGAACTCGCCATTGAATTTGCTTTTGAGGAAGTGCTCCTCGCTGAACGCCGCCGCGCCGAAGAACAGCAGCACATACGGCACACCCAGCAGCAGAAACTCCCCGTCGTTCATCAGCAGCGCAAATCCCAGAAAGAGCAGCGACGACCCAAGATAGAGCGGGTGCCGGCACAGCGAATACACGCCCGTCATCGTCAGTACGCGGTTCTTGTCGATCGTCCCCAGCGCCCACACCCGCAGCCCGACGCCGACCCCGATGAGCAGCAAAGCACCCAGCACCACCGACGAAGGCCGCAGCAGGTTCAACGGCGCCTCGCGCTCGATCACGCCTTGGGTGACGCACAACCCCACCACCGCCAGCCCGGCCGAGATCCGCCATCGGTTCAACCAAGCCACCAGCGGCGTCACACCGCCGGGCCCGACCGGTATCTGACTCGAATGAGTGCTCCCCATCAACCGCTCCTGCTCGCGCCGCGAGCAGAACGATCCTACCGAGCGTTCAATCCGTAACATTACGGGAACATTGCCGCGTTCAGCCGCATTACCGAGAAAATCACCAAATGCGCAGGGTTCTCAGCTCGACAAACTCCAAAGCAACCAGCCGCTCCGCCGGCCGCAAACGCCGCATCGCCGGCTGGCTGTTCATCGCCCTCGGCGTGCTCGCGGCCGCAGCCTGCGTCTGGTCCACGCAAACGGTGCTCGGCTCATTCTGGTCCACACACGCGTACGCCGGCCAGTTATCGCTCGTAATCGAATGGACGAAGGTTCAGCAGCCACCCAAGCAAACCACCAGCTTTTCTTCGGAAGAGAAGGCTTGGCGAGCCGCCGCACGCAACGCAAAGATGCTTGAAACGGCCGAGAAAATGAACCGCGAGGCACAGCTCGAGCTTGACAAGGGCCACGCCACCGCGAATCGCGAAATCTGGGTTGCGTCCGATCGAATTGATAGCGAGACGCGAATGCCGACATTGGACTGGCGCCTTGTCCGCACCGAGCACGCCGACTGCAATACACGCCAGTTGCTCCGCCTCCGCCTGGCGATCTGGCCTGTACCGCTCGTCCTCTGGAGTCTCGCAGCACTCCTGCTCACCTCCGGCAACCGAGCACGGCGACGGGCCATCGCCAACGCCTGCCGCCACTGCGGCTACCTGCTCACTGGTCTGTCAACAGAAGCACCATGCCCCGAATGCGGCCAGAGATAGGCCAACCACACCCGATTCGTTGATCTCACGGTTCCTGTTCACCCACCCCTGCCGCCGCCACGATCGCCGCCACCACCCGCGCCGAATCAGGCCGCGCCACCAGCGCGCACAGCACCAGCGAAGGCGACCACGCGGCAGCCGCCGCCAAGTCGATCTCCAACTCGCGCTCCGACAACGCCGCGGCTCGAGCCTCCGCCGCATTTGCGGTCCCCTCGCGCACCCGATGTCCCAGGCGCACCAGCACCCCGGAAAGCTGCTCAATCTCCTCGCCGATCAATTCACGCACCCCGTCACCGATGCCAGACGCACCGCCGCCCGAATCCGAGGGATCACCGTTCCGACCAAGTCGTTCCATGCCCTCAATTGGCCACCCACCACCATGAGGGGACACCACCCCTCCACAATTTCTTATTTCTTCAACGAGCGAAAACACCCTCCGTCTCTCGACCTGCCTCTTCCACCTCCGCGTCAACCACACTTCTCCCCGCCTCCGCGTTCCAGTCTTGACCGCCCTCCAGATCCCCAAGCGTTCTTCCCCTCCCCCTGCCTTGCCCCCCCACCAAACCCCGCATAAACTCCACCCGCAGATATTCCGGTTTACGGTACGGTCGTCAGAAAAAGGATTGCTCGTCTCATGACCATTCGCCGTCATCATGCTCGCTGATCTCCAGGCCAACACGCCTGCGCGGTCACGTCCCGCCTCACTGAAGCCCGGATGCTTCAAGGCGGGCGCGGGTTCCCCCCCCCCGTCTCTCCAGGAGGGCCTCATGGCCTGAGTGGAACGGAAAGGAAACCCGCGAGCGTCGGTTCCCCACACAAAGGGAAACCGAAATGACGGCCACGGCAAAAACCGTGGCCGGTTTCGTTTTGTCCCGCCTCGTTTCTTGATCCTTCAGTCCCCTCGTCCTGACAACTCAACAACTCGGAGCCTCGCATGCCCCCCAAAGCCGAACCCGCCCCCGCCATCAACACCGCAGAGATGATGCGCATCCTCGACTCGATCGCGCGCGACCGCAAGATCGAGAAGGGCATCCTCCTGAAGAACCTCGAGCTCGCGATGGCCTCCGCCGTGCGCAAGCATTACAACACCCTCGACACTGAAGAGTTCCGCTGCGAGATCGATCCCATCTCCGGCACCATCTCCATGTTCCGGCACAACGAGCCGGTCACCATCGAGCCTTCCGCCCTCGGCCGCATCGCGGCGCAGACCTTCAAGCAGGTCATGATCCAGCGCAACCGCGACGACGAGCGCACCAGCCTCCTCGACGAGTACTCCAAGCGCGTCGGCGACATCGTCACCGGCACCGTCCAGCGCTACGACGGCGGCAGCCTCGTCATCACCCTCGATCGCGCCGAGGCCTTCATGCCCCGCAGCGAGCAGATCCCCGGCGAGCAGTTCAGCCCCGGCGACCGCGTCCGCTGCCTCTGCCTCGACGTCCGCGACGCCGGCAGCCAGGTCAAGATCGTCCTCAGCCGCGCCAACCCCGACTTCATCAAGCGCCTCTTCGAGGTCGAAGTCCCCGAGGTCGCCGACAAGATCATCGAGGTCAAGGCCATGGCTCGTGAGCCCGGCTACCGCACCAAGGTCGCCGTCGCCTCCGTCGACAGCAAGGTCGATCCCGTCGGCGCGTGCGTCGGCGTCCGCGGCTCGCGCATCAAGAACATCGTCGACGAGCTCAACGGCGAGAAGATCGACATCGTCCGCTGGAACGAGAGCAGCCAGATCCTCATCGGCAACGCCCTCAAGCCGGCCGAGGTCGCCGAAATCTCCCTCTGCCTCGAGCTCGGCCGCGCCACCGTCGTCGTCCGCGACGACCAGCTCAGCCTCGCGATCGGCAAGCGCGGCCAGAACGTCCGCCTCGCCGCCCGCCTCACCGGCTGGGACGTCGACATCCTCACGCCCGACGAGTTCAACAAGGGCCTGGAGATCATGAGCCAGACCCTCCTCACCGTCCCAGGCATGAGCGAGGAGATGGCCGACCGCCTTGCAGCGCTCGGCATGGTGAGCGTGTTCGACATCGAAGAAGTCGGCGCCGACGTGCTCGTCAACGAGCTGGGCATCGATCAGGCCACCGCCGTCGCCGCGGTCGAAGCCGCCGGCATCAAGGCCAAGGAAGTCGCCATCATCCAGCAGAAGGAGAAGGAAGAGAAGGAACGGGCCAAGCGCGACCAGTTCGACGCCGCCGCTCGCCTCCTCGAATCCGGCGCCTCCCCCATGGCCGACGGCGCGACGCCGCCCGCCGTCACCCAGTCCGACGACCAGCGCGCCGCAGACATCCTCGGCGGCTGATCATCAACGTAAGCCACACCGCCGCCCCGGCCACCGCCGCGGCGACGGCTTCTCAGGAATCTGTCTCTCACCCCGGAGTCCCGCTTGGCAGCTAAACGAATCAGCGACATCGCAAAAGAGCTCGGCATCCAGAGCAAGCTCATCATCCAGAAGTGTGTGGATGAAGGTGTCCCCGCCGACAAGGTCAAGAGCCACGCCAGCGTCGTATCGGCAGGCCTTGAAGCCTCCATCCGCGAGTGGTTCAGCACCGGCGCAGTAGCGACTGCCGTCGAGACCAAAGAGCACGTCGACGTCGACGCCGCACGCCACGCCACGCACCCGCGCAAGCGAGCCCACGGCAACGACCACGACGCCCCCACCAGCGCACCCGAGGCCACCACCGCCACCGTGCCGGCACCCACCGTCACCCCATCGATCCCCGTGGCGCCCGTCGCACGCACGTCACCGGTCGTCGTCCCCGCCAAGCCGGCGACGCCCGAGCCGCGCCCGATCGAGACCCCCGCCGCGCCGGCCCCGATCGCACGGCCTGCTCCGGCCCCCGCCGCACCCGCGCCGGTCCGTCCCGCGGCGCCCGCCGCGCCGATGCCCGCGGCGCCGATCCGCCCCGCTGCCGTGACTCCAGCCGCGCCGGCAGCGCCGACCGTGCGCCCGCCCTCAGGACCTCAGGGCCCCAGCGGTCCGACCGGTCCTTCGGGCCCCGCCGCTCCTGGCGCGCCCGCAGGCACCAACCCCGCCAACCTGCCGCCCGGACTCCGCCCCGGCTTCCGCCCCGCGGCCATGAACGTCCCGACGCGTCCGGCCATCGTCAAGCCCGTCGGCCAGCAGCTCACTGAGAAGGCCAAGATCACCCTCGCCGGCCCCAAGGTCGTCCGCATCGAAGCCCCCGAGCAGCTCCCCGAGCGCCGCGCTCCGCGCCCCAGCTACGGCGGGCCCGGCGGCGGACCCGGCATGCGCACCGGCATGGGCGTTCGCGGCCCAGGCAGCGGCCCCGGCGGCGGTGGTGACGACCCCGCACGCCGCAACCTGCGCCGTGGTCCGGCTCGTCCGGGTCAAGCAGGCCCGGCCGTCCCCCCCAAGCGCAAGATCCGCGACCCCAAGAACGACACCTCGACTGAAGGCCGCACCGGCTTCACCGAAGCAGATCTTGCCGAACGCGAAGAGCGGTTGGCCCGCTCTTCCGGCCTGCTCAAGCAGCGCCGCCGCGAGGCCAAGGCCCGCCTCGATGCACAGGGCCGCCAGATCGACGACACCCTCGAGGGACGCGTCGAAATCGTCGCCCCCTTCACGATCAAGGAGCTTGCCGCCGCCACCGGCGTCAAGGGCGCCGACATCATCAAGAAGCTCTTCATGCAGGGCGTCATGGCCACCATCAACACCGCGATGGACCCGGCCAAGGCCCAGGACATCATGATCGATTTCGACATCGAGCTGGTGGTCACCCAGGCCAAGACCGCCGAGCAGGAAGTCGAGTCGCAGTTCACCGACCGCAAGGTCCTCGACTCGCGCCCGCGTCCTCCGATCGTCACCATCATGGGCCACGTCGACCACGGCAAGACCAGCCTGCTCGACGCCATCCGCAAGGCCAACGTCGCCGCGGGCGAGGCCGGCGGCATCACCCAGAAGACCAGCGCCTTCAAGGTCGCCGTCGAAGTCAACGGCGAGACCAAGCACGTCGTCTTCATCGACACGCCCGGCCACGAAGCCTTCACCGAGATGCGTGCCCGCGGCGCCAACGTGACCGACGTCGTCGTCCTGGTCGTCGGCGCCCCCGAAGGCGTCATGCCCCAGACCGTCGAATCGATCAACCACGCCAAGGCCGCCGGCGTGCCGATCATCGTCGCCCTTAACAAGATCGACTCCCCCCAGGCCACCGAGAACCAGATCCAGAAGGTCTACGGCCAGCTCGCCGAGCAGAACCTCAACCCCACCCAGTGGGGCGGCAGCACCGAAGTCATCCACACCAGCGCCATCAAGGGCACCGGCATCAAGGAGCTCCTTGAGATCCTGGAGCTCCAGGCCGAGCTCCTCCAGCTCAAGGCCGACTTCCAGGGCAACGCCCGCGGCCGCGTGGTCGAAGCCGGCCAGGTCGAAGGCCGCGGCCCGATCGCGACCATCATGGTGCAGGACGGCGAGCTCAAAGTCGGCGACTTCATCGTCGTCGGCCGCGCGTTCGGCCGCGTCCGCGACATCACCGACGACCAGGGCAAGCGGATCAAGATCGCGGGCCCCAGCACGCCGGTGCAGATCAGCGGTATCGACGAGATCCCAAGCGCCGGCGACGCCTTCTTCGTCTCCGCCACGCTCAAGCAGGCCGAGGAGGCCGCCGAGCAGCGCCGCATCCGCGACCGCGAGGCGTCGCTCCACCAGCCCAAGGTCACCCTCGACGGCCTCTTCAGCCAGATGAAGGACGCCAGCGTCAAGGAAATCCTCATCGTCCTCAAGGCCGATGTGCAGGGCTCGGTCGACGTCATCAAGAACCAGATCGAGAAGCTCTCGACCGCCGAGGTCAAGGTCCGCGTCCTCCACTCCGCCGTCGGCGGAATCCAGGAGAGCGACATCGTCCTCGCGCACGCGTCCAGCGCCGTCGTCGTCGGCTTCAACGTCATCCCCTCCGGTAAGGCACGCAGTGAGGCCGACCGCAAGGGCGTCGAAGTCCGTACTTACCAGGTCATCTACGACATCGTCGATGACGTCAAGAAGGCCGCCAGCGGTCTCCTCGAGCCGGAGATCCGCCAGGAGGTCCTCGGCCACGCCGACGTCCGCCAGGTGTTCAAGGTCACCAAGGTCGGCACCATCGCCGGCTGCTACGTCACCGACGGCATGTTCCAGCGCGACGCGCTCATCCGCGTCACGCGCAACGGCATCGTCATCGAGCAGGACCGCGTCCTGGAGCAGCTCAAACGCTTCAAGGACGACGCGAAGGAGGTCAAGTCGGGCATGGAGTGCGGTATGAAGATCGTCGGCTACGACGACATCAAGACCGGCGACGTGCTCGAGTGCTACAAGAAAGTGGAGATCAAGCGCACGCTGTGAAGCGCATGACCGAGCAGACCGCCATCCCCCAGCACGCCCCGCTCACAAGGCCCCAGGCCCTGGTGCTGTGCGCGTTGCTGGGCGCGATGACGCTCGTCATGGCGTGGTTTGCGCTCAACGTCTACAAGGTGTCCCAGCCGCCGGTCAAAGAACTCGTGCGCAGCCGCTCGATCATCGGCCAGTCGATGGCGACAATCCGCTATCTCCAGGGCGAGCCCGACGCGGCATGTCGCGTGGAAGGATGGAGCGTGACGTACTCCTCCGATGATTCGTTCGACAGGGGCGTGATCGCCGCGCTCAGGGTCGATCCGTCAGGCACGGTGGTGGACTGCGCTCTCTACAAGGAAAAGACCGGCTGCGACCTTCCCAACTCCTCAGTCAACCGGTGTGGGTTCGCCCGTAGCTGCGACTACACCGACGCCTCCCTGCTCCCGTTCCGCCGATGAGCCGCTCGACGGCTCCACTGCCCATGTTTATCGCGTTGCTCCAGTTCGAGATCGAGATCCCCGGCGCCGAATCCCTCAAGGACAAGCGCCGCGTGGTGCAGTCGATCAAGGACCGCTTCCACCGCGACCACCAGTGCTCCGTCGCTGAAGTCGGCAATCTCGAGAACCCCTCGCTCGCCGATGTCGCGATCGCTTTCGTCGGCGCCGACCGCAAATACCTCCGCTCCGTTCTCGACGTCATCGAGCACAAGCTGACCACGCTCCCCGAAGGCCGGCTCGGCGCGTGCGAACGCCAGATCCTCTCCGCGCAGGACATTCAGCACGGTTCGCTCGCTGATCCCACACCGATCTGGAATGACGCCGAGCTCGACGCCATCGAGGATCAGAACGACGCCGACAACGGGTCCCAGGAACACGCCGCTTGAGCCACCACCACGAAAAAGCCGCCGCCACGCTCCAGCGGGCCGTACAGAAAGTCCTCGTCGAGGGCCTCCACGACCCGCGCACCCACGGCACGCTCATCACCGTGACGTCGATCTCGCTCTCACCCGACGAGCGCAACGCCACCATCTACATCTCCGTCCTTCCCGAGAAGGCCGAGACGCGCGTCCAGGCCGCTCTTGAACACTCAAAGGCGTTCATCCGCCGCGAGGCCGCCGAGCTGCTCGCCCTCAAAATCATGCCCCAGCTCGCGTTCGTCATCGACAAGAGCCTCAAGAAGCAGGCCGGCCTTCTCGAAGCTCTCGGCCGCGTCGCCGCCGAGCGCGAGGCGCAGGCAGACGCCGCCCACACCACCGACGAAGACCAGCAGGAGCCCCCCCGTGGCGAGCGTTGATAAGGCCAAGCTCCTGGCGAAACTGATCGAGAAGCTCCGCGCCCGCATCAAGCCCGCGTCGCTCCCCGCCTCGCCGCAAGACCAGCCGGCCGCGCCGGCCCCCGGTGACGCCGCGACGATCAGCGGCGCTGAGCCGCGCCCCAGCAGGCCCAGCCCTCCGCCCCCGACATCTTCCACGGCGATCCGGTCCTCAAGGAGTTCGTCCGCTCTTTCCTCATCTGGGAGTCGACCACCGCCAAGGCCGACGCCGCCCTCAAGCGCGTCGCCTCCGCCGTCGTCGACATCAACGAGTTCCGCGTCTGCCTCCCCATCGAGATGGCCGCCGCGATCGGACCAAGCTACCCGCGCATCGAAGAGCGCGTCGCGGCTCTCCGTGTCGCTCTCAACGACCTCTTCAAACGCGAGAACCGCCTGCGCCTCGCGCACCTCCCCGGCCTGAGCAAGAAGCAGGCGTCGGTCTTCCTCGACTCCTTCGCTCGCAACCCGGCAACCTCCTTCGCCACCCGCCGCATCGCGCTGCTCTGCTGCCAGGTCCACACCCTGCCCGTCGACAGTCGCATCGCCGACGTCCTGCAAAATGCCAAGGTCGCCGACACCGGTGCCCCGATCGAAGAGACCGCCGCCGCGGCCACTCGCCTGCTCAAAGCCGGCGAAGCCCGCGATGCCTATGCCCTCCTCCAGGCCGCGGCCGACGAAGCCCCCGTCACCGCCACCCGCGTCCCCAAGCCCGCGGCAAAGCCGGCCCCGGCAAAGGCCGCTCGTCCCAAGCCCAAGGCCACGACCAAAAAGTCCAAATAACGATTGCGCTCGTCTCCTCCGCTTCCCACTTCCGCCTTCTGACTTCCGCCCCTCCGACTTCCCATGGCAGGACACAACAAGTGGAGCAAGGTCAAGCACCGCAAAGCGGTCGTTGACAAGCGCCGCAGCAAGGCGTGGACGATGTGCAGCCGCGCGATCATCGGCGCTGCGCGCCAGGGCGGGCCGGACCCCACATTCAACTTTCTGCTCCGCACGGCTCTTGAAGAGGCGCGGTACTACAACGTCCCCAACGACAACATCGAGCGCACCATCAAAAGGGCGCCGGCGGCGGCGACCAGGAGAACTACGAGCCCGTCCGCTACGAGGGGTACGGTCCTGGCGGCGTCGCGATCATCGTCGACGCCCTCACCAACAACCGCACCCGCACTGCCGGCGACGTCCGCCTCTCCTTCGCCCGCAGCGAGTGCAAGATGGGCGTCACTGGCTCAGTCGCCCACCAATTCGAGCACAAGGGCGTCGTCATTGTCTCCGCCCCACTCAAAGACGAAGATCGCCTCATCGTCGCGGCACTCGACAGAGGAGCCGACGACGTCAAGCAGGGCGAGGAAGGCGAGCAAGGCCACCCACCCACTTGGATCGTCCTCTGCGACCCCACGAAACTCACAGCTGTTCGCGACCGGCTCAAAGGTGACGGGTTCGCAATCAATACGGCCGAGTTTGACATGCTCCCGCTCAACACGGTGCAGGTGAGCGGCCAGACCGCCAAGGACCTCCTCAAGTTCATCGAAGAACTCGAAGACTACGAGGACGTCAAAAAGGTCTACACCAACGCCGATCTTCCCGAAGAAACGGAATAACCCCCTTCTCCCGGCTTTGCGGGAGAAGGTGCCTGAGGCTTTGCGAAGGCGGATGAGGGCGTCTTGATTCCCCCCGCTCCTAGCGGGGGGATGTCGGAGGCTTTGCGACGACAGGGGGGAAGTCTTTGAGCTTTATCCCCATTTCCCCACCGCCGCTCCAACAGCGGCCACCGCCCCCGCCACTCCGCGCACATCCACCACCACCCACCGCAGACCGGTCACGGTCTCCAGCACCGCGCGATACCCGCGCACATCCAGCGACCCGGACCCAACAGCACAACGCCCGATCCGCGCCGAGTCCGTCAACCGCGCATCGGCCACGCGGGCGCCGACCTCGCCAAGCCGCGCCAGCGGATCGCGCCCCGCGGCTAACTCAGCCGCGGGATCAAACCCCAGCCGACCACCGACCGCCTCCGACCCGCCGCCGTAGTCGGCCACCACCACACCCGCGCTCGCGCGGCGGCCCCGATCTCGCTCACCACCGCCGGCATCACGCCCGCAGGCAGCGTCACGCACACCGTTACCCCACCCGCCTCCGTCAGCCGCGCCACCTCGCCGGCAAGCCCGCACGCCTCACTCACCGCACGCACCGCGCGATCGACGTGCGCTGCCTCGACAAAGTGCCGCTCAGGCACCCACAGGTCGATACCGCTGAACGCCGCCCCCTCGCGTTTCAACGTCGCCGCGACGTCGCGCCGCGCTGAGCGATCAAGCTCCCGCGCCCGCATCCCCGCCACCGTGCCATCAAGCTGCACCCCCGCGCACCCACTCGCTCGCGCTAACCCAAGCCCCTCCCGCAACCGGCACGCAGGATCACCCTCCCCGCCCCCCACTCCAGTCAACGCAAGCGAACACCCAATCGACCACATCCCCCATCGTTGGCAGCCGATTCGATAAGAGCCGAGCCCCGTTAGGGGCCGGCTGAGAGACGCCAGAAAGCGAAGCCAACACCCAACGCGCCGGGCCCTCACGGCTCTCGGCTCCTACGGCAGACGTCTCACTCTTACCGCCCCGCCTTGAACAACGCCCGCAGTGCATCGAGCACGTCCTCGCGCTCGTTCACCTTCGCCGTCGCCACGCGTGCCGCGAGGCTCGACTCGTCGGCCGTCTCGGGGAACGCCTCTCGCACCACCTGCAGGAACTGCCCCGACCCGTACGCGCTCTTGACCTGCACGTACCCGAACTGGTTCACCAACGGCAGCAGGTCGTTCTGCAGGATCTCAAGGCAGAGCTTGTTGTCGGTCTCCGACGAGTTGTCGCCGTCGGAGAAATGGAACAGATACGTGTTCCAGTTCGCCGGGTCGAACTGCGTCTTGAGCAACTCGCGCGCAGTCACCAGCGCGCTGCTGATCTTGGTCCCGCCGTCCTCGCGAAGCGAGAAGAACGTCTGGCGATCCACCACCTGCGCGTTCACGTCATGCACGATGAACCGCGACTCGAAACCCTTGTAATTCCTACGCAGCCACGAATCGATCCAGAACGCCTGCAGCCGAACGAGCTCTTTCTGCTCGCTCCCCATGCTGCCCGAGACGTCCATCATGTAGACCGCAAGCGCGTTGCTGTGCGGCTCCTTCACTTCCGTCCACGAGCGGAACCGCAGGTCGTTCTTGATCGGCACGATCACCGGGTTCTCCGGGTCGTAGTCGCCGATCGCCAGCTGCCGTTTGAGCGCTTCGCGGTACGTCCGCTTGAAGTGGCGCAGCGAGTTCGGCCCCGTCGGCCGCACGCCGTTGTACCGGTCTTTCACCGTGGTGACCGTGTGCTTCCCCTTGGGCTCGATCCGCGGCAGCTTCAGCTCCTCGCCGAGAATGTCGGCGAGCTCTTCGATCGTGACGCTCACCTCCATCAGGTGACGCCCTTCCCCTTCACCCGGTTGGCCCTTGCCGCCCTCGCCTTGACCTTCCCCTTCACCATCGCCCATCCCAACCTGGCCGGAGTTGTCGCCGTATCGGAACGTCGGCGTGTCGATGTCGTGCACGGGGATGGAGACGGCTCGCCCGCCTTCCTGTCCGATCATCTCGTCACGCGCGATGAACCGGCGCAGATCCTTCCGGATCGTCCCCTTGACGATCTGGCGGAACCGGCCGTGGTCCTGCTCGATGCGGCTGATCATGTGCCACTCCTGCCTCCCACCTGTTATGCGCAGGTGAAGGGGCCTTGGATGCATCGGTTTGATTGCGAACAGACTCCGGGTCCACAACGTGTTATCACCAAACGAGCCCTGTGCGGAAGCACAGGGACGGTTCATGGGGAGTTCTGTTTCTGGGGAAGACCTGTCCGGCGGCCGACGCACCACGCTTACGTTCCCCGGGCTCACGCCCGCGCGGGGGGCTCGCTGGTGGCTTTCCGCACTTGGCGCATCACCCACCACGTACACACCAGACCGACTGGAAGCTGCATGGCCAGCTCGGCTGCGCGGCAGAGCAGGTCGGCCGTCAACCCCGTCGCCGGGCTCTTGCCCAACGACGAAAGCGAACGCAAGCTCGGCAGCGCGGTGCCCGCGACGCCCACCGCCCACTCGCGGATGCCCAGCTGCGCCGGCGAGAGCTGGACGACCTGGCTCACCACCGCGATGCCCGCCGCCTCGCTCAGCGAGATGGGCGTGCCGATCACGTCAAACGCCAGCCAGTAGCGCGCAACCCAGATCAGATAGTCGGCATATCGCACCGCGACTGCAAACCCAAACCGCCACGGCTCGACCGGCGCATCAGGCCGCGACGCCTTGCCGCGCTGCAGCCACGCGAACGAGATGAGCAATGAAAGCGTCGCAGCAGCGCCGAGGATGAGGAACTTGGCCGTCGCCTCCACGGCGAGCTCGCGCGGCAGCATCTGTGCCGCAAGCCACCCCGCGCCCACCAGCAGCAATGCAAGCGCCAGCGCCACCGCATTGGAGACCAGCCCCACCACGATGACCCGCACGCTCTCCTTCACCGGCACGTTGTTGACCGCCGAGTGATACGCGACGCGCCCCACCACGCCCGGTCGTCCGGGAATGATGTTGAGCAGCCACGCCGAGCCGATGAGCGCCCCCATCTCGCCGAACCGCACGTGCGGCGCACGCTGACGCGTGAGGACGCCAAACAGCAGCGTCATCAGCCCCCAGTTGGTCAGCGGAAGCAGCACCACCGCGGCGATCTTCCACGCCGGCGCGTTCCGCAGCGAATCCCACGCCGCTCCCAGCAGATTGCGCCCGAAGGATCGTGCTGGCGCACCACCATATAGACCGCAAGCCCCAGCATCAGGAAACCAAAGGCCTGCACCCACGGCACGATGCGCCGGCGCAGCACCGCCGCGGGCCCGAGGCTCGCGGCGCCGACCTGCTCGCGATCGGAGGCGGGTGTGCTTGGGGGTTGACCGGTCACTTGGGCGGGTTGCCCGGGGGAGAAGGAGCCGGAGCCGGAGCGGGGTTGGCTGGCGCGGGCGCCGGAGAACCCGGGGGGGAGGAGGGGGGTGCGGTCGCGTCCGGCTTGTCAGAAGGGGATGCGGGCGGCGGCGTCGCCGCAGGCGTTGCGGCGGGATCTGCAACAGGGGTGCCTGCCGGAGGCTGAGGCGTGTCACCGCCAGTCTTGGGCTTGGAGGGCGCCGTCGGCTGCTCGCTGCGGAAGGAGATCCGCGCAAAGCAGCGCGAGTCGCTGTTCGCCAGCCGCGCCTCGACGAGCTTGATCGCCTCCTGCACGCCCGGGTCGTTGACCGCGCGATACTTCGCGATCAACGGCGAGGCAGGATCATCCACGCGCGTCAGCAGCGCAGCGCGGACGACCGCTGGATCGGTCTCGTCGATCTGAGCGAGGACTCGCTCCAGGTCAACCGCGGCCCCAACCATGCGCGGCGTGGGCATGATGGTGAGAATCGCAATCCGCTCAGCCGCCGACGCTCTGCGATAGCGATCGCCAACGGTCGTGACGAGCGACTTGGCCTGCTCAACAGTGAGCGGCTTGTCGCGCGGCAGCAACGCAAGCCGTGCCTGAAGCACCGCAAGAGCAAGTTCCTCCTCGCTGAGAGTCGCGATCTCGGCGCTGAGGCGCGAAGGTTCGGTGAGGGGCGCGCTGCTGCGACTGACGGGCGTCGCGGAGATCGACGCGCCGAACAGCCCAGGCTTGGGGATCTCGTCGATGATGTACCCCTGCATGATGTTCAGACGCAGGCGGACGGTCTTGCTGAGGTGGTTCTGCACGGCCCAGCCGCCCAGCCCCGGCTCGATCCAGACAGGAAACACCGCCTCCTCGCGCGGCATCAAACGCAGCCGCCCGCGCATCTCGGTGACCTCCGGCGGCGGCGGATCAGCCAGCGCACGCCCGCCGACGTCGACGGTTGCCCCGATCATCAGCCGGTTGTCGACGGTGAGGTTGGGACCGACGGCGATGGGAACGGGCGCGTTGTTGGTGACGCGAAAGAAGATAAAGCCCGGCGCCAGCGGCGGGAGCCCGCCCAGCCGCGGCGGATCGACGCGGACGGAGGCGACCTTCGACGAGTCGCGAGCGCCGTCGTCGACCCACGAGGGAATGCCGGCGCCCATTGCCGCGAACTTCTCGGCACGCTCGGTCACCGGCGGCGCCTTGTCGCCGTTGCGAGCCTTGTACTTGGTAAGCGCCCACGCCGAAACCGGCGAGAGCGGATCGGCGTTCACCAGCGCGGTGAGCCGATCGTCGAACGCCTTGCCCGCGGGCGTGTTGGCCGGCGGCGCAGCCTCGGCGTCGATGACGGCGACGGCGAGAGCGGCGAGCTGGTCATCCTTCATCGCCTCAAAGTCGGCGCGACCGCCGGCCCGGTTGCCAGAGCGATACTTCACCCACGCGTCCAGACGCGCGAGCATCTGCTGCGTCACGCCCGGGGTTGAACGCAGCCGCGACACTTCGGGACGAAGATCACCCGAGTCGGCCAGCCCGCGACAGAACGCAATCTCCGCCTCTGCCGCGCCGCGCACCGGGTCGTTGGTCGGCAATTCCGCGACCGAGAGCGCGTAGTCGGTCAGCGAGCGGTCGACGGTCGACTTGTCACCCGCGGCGAGCGCAGCGGCGAACCGCACGCGCTCCAGCGGAACCGGCTGACGGAAGCTGTTGGGCGTCGGGAGCGTGTCGACCGGCTTACCGGTGGCGTTGGCGACGTCGAGATCAAGCTGCGCCTCGCGGCGCTCGGACTCCACGGCGTCGTTAAGCGGCTTCACGACCGGGTCGGGCCCCAGCTGCTTCCAGCTCTGGACGAGGAACTCGGCGTTCTGATCCAGCGGCAGAAAACGCCCGTGGCGCGAGTAGATCCGCCGCGCGTTCTCGTAGAAACGCACTGCCTGATCGACCGCCCCCGCCGCGGCAAGCTCGTGCGCAACCGCAGCGTGAACAGTGGGGTCCAGCGGCGCGGCCTGCAGCGTGTTGAGCAGCAGCTCGAAGCGGGCCTGCGGGTCCTTGAGCCGGGGCGAGAACGTATCGAGTGCAAGAGCGGCCGCCGCGTAGTTGGACGGATCGAGCGTCGTCGCGAGCGTGAGCGCCTTGGCAAAGCCCTCCGCGTCGCCGCGCTCGCGCTTCATCACCGCCGCCTGAAGCGCCAGCCGCGACCTCACGGCGGAGTCGAGCGAGTCCCCCTTGGGGCCAAGCAAGCTGTCGAAGATGGCGAGCCGCTCCTCGATCGTCTGGCAGAGGGCCAGCCGCGCCAGGATGATCTGCAACTGGGCGTCGGTGTCCTGCGCATCGAGCTTGACCAGCGCGCGGCAGAGGTCAAGAACAGCCTGCTGGTCGCCCGCCATCTGGGCGGTCTCGATGGCCATCCGGATGAGCGGCGCGTTGGCGCTGTCGAGCCGGACGGCGTCCTTGAAGATCGCCAATGCATAGCGAGCGTCGGCGGGCGTGGGGTCCCCCTGCAGCCGCAGGTCGATCAGGGCCGCGCGAGCAAGCTGCAGGCCGGCGATGCTCGAGACAGTCAGCGTCTTCGGCGGCTCCGCCTCTTTCGCCGGAGCGGGCGGCATGTACATGCCGCCGCCGCTGGCGCCGGGGTGCCCGCAGGGCGAGACGGAGGCGCTGGTGGAGCTGAAGGAGGCGGTGTGGTCTGGGCGGCGAGTGCGGCGGAGAGAAGCGCGATCGAAGCGCCGCTGACGGCGCAGGAGCGTTGTGCGGGCATGAGCCAAGGTTAGCGGGCGGAAGCCGCGGAAACGCGCGCCTCAGACGCCCGGAAACTTGAAGCGGATGAAGGCGATGATGAAGCAGACCAGCCCGGCAGCGACGACCGAACCCAGGAGGATCTGCACGCCCCAGCAGATAAGCGGGTCGGCTCGCGGGAAGATGCGGTCGGCAACGACGGCGGAGAACACGTACAGCCCCAGCGCCGCGAGCCCGACGCCGACCATGCGAATGAGCTCAGGGCTCTCAAACCGGCTCGCGTGCCGCGCGGCGATGCTGAGCCCGGCGATAAAGAGCATGGAACCCCACAGCGTGCCGACGGCGACACGAAGGGCAAGCATGGACTGGGCGTGGGAAGGCATGGAAAGTCGAAGGGGCGGAAGTCGGAAGACGGAAGTGAAAGGCAGAAATCGACAAGAGCCGCCAAGGCACACTTCCGCCTTCCGCCCTTCCGACTTCCGACCTTCTCAAGAGCCACCGACAGGAGTCGAACCTGCGACCGTCGCTTTACAAAAGCGATGCTCTACCAACTGAGCTACGGTGGCCTCGACCACAGTTTACGCAGCGTCCGGAAGAAGAAACAGATCTACCCGGGGTACCGCAGACTCCACGGTGTTGGGCCGAGTCTCCAGAGTGCCGCAGATTCCTCGGCTCTGCGAGGAATCTGCGTCTGGGATCCCCCGCCTCGCCAAGCCCACTCAATCCTCCCCACCCTCCCACCGCGACAGCTTGTTCTGCACCACCCGCTCCATCCGCATCCGCAACACCAGCGGCGTAAACGTCGTTACACCCGGGCTCGCCAGCGCCGCTTGCTCATCCGCCTCCAGCACCAGATCGCACCCCATAAGCCCGTTCTCCTCCTCACCCTCTTCCCACACCAGCGTCGTCAGCGAATTCCCGCCAAACAGCATCGTGTAGTTCGTCGGAGAAGCGGCAACAACCGTCACCAGCCCAATCCCCTTCGCCACCGTCACACCCCCACGCTCCACCCGCACACGAAACGCCGGCGGGAACACGGGGATCGGATGCCCCTCCAGCGACGCCAGCCCCTCCATCTTTTCCGTCCCGTCGTCCACCCGGATGACGACCATCCGCAGCACCCGGTCACTCGCCTTGTACGTCGCGCGTTTCTCAAGCTCGGCCGCGGCCCACTTCTCCAGCCACGGGTCTTTCTCGTTCTTGAGCACCGCACCCCCTCCAACCGTAAACGCCACGCTCGCCCGCGTCGTCATCAGCACCGCCCCAGAATCGTCGCGCAACGTGAGCACGTACGGCAGTGTGTACGAGCCGTCCGCCGGCTTGCCGATCTCCAGCAGCATGATCCCCGACAGGTCCCACTCCCCCGGCGCCCGCGAGCCGGCCGCGTCTAATCCACGCTGATCGAACGTCACCGTCGTCCGCGTCCCCCACAGCGGAGTGTTCCCCCCCGGCAGCACCGGCTCCAGCCGGATCTGCACCATCGAACCGCTCGGCCACACTGCACGCGTCGTGACCTTCCCCGGCACCGCCACAACCCCGGCCGCCTTCAACGCCGGCGTTCGCACCGAAGCAGGAAGCCGCCACTGGTACCGCTCGTACATCACCCGCATACAGAACGCGTGCCACTCCTTCCCCTTCGTGCTCCCTTGCCCGTACAGCTCCTCCGCCAGCTCCCAGTCTGGCACCCACCGCGCCGCAAACGCCGTCACCCCCATGAACAGTGCGACCGCGCACACAACCGCCCCCGCCAGCGGGAACAACGAGATCGCGCCCCCTAGCCACCGACGACGGTTCTTCAGCAGCGCCGCCGCCGATTTCGCCTCACGACCGCACTCAGGGCAACGCAGCCCCGTCACGCCAGACATGTTGTACCAGCACTTCGGACACCGCGGCCCAACGGGCCTCTGCTTCCGGCACCGCCACCAGTCACCCCACAGCGCCGGAACCACGATCAACAGAAACACCAACCCGCACGCCACCGCAGCCCAGGCCACCACCGGCGTGAAGATCGCCAGTTCCGCTCCCGCATCCGTCCCACGCCGAATCACTTCGTCCCCCCGACCTTTGCATCGCTCTTCACCGCCGGCTTGGACTTCGCGATCCAGTCATAGAGCGGCCGAACCGAACCGTCCCGCATCCGCACGCCCCTAAGCGCCGTCGGTGCGTCGCCCGTCATGCAGTCGGCTCGCACGCGCAGCGCCTCCACGCCGAGCGCCCACAACGTCACCACCTCTCCCTTGCCGCACACGCCGTTGCCATCAACATCGATCCACACCGCCAACCCCTCAAACTCCTTCCCGCTCAGCCATCCGTCCCCGTTGTCGTCGAGCAGGCTCATCGCCGTAAACCCGTCCCCCGGCAGCAGCCACCACGTCACCGCGCCGAATAGATCACGCCCACTGGTGATCTCACCCGTCCCGTCACGGTCCCACACAAGCAGCCCAGCATTCGGTTTCACCCACGACCATCGCTGCGCCCGTCCCGTCCCGTCCAGATCGAACGCGACCGACGCCTCCTCATCAACCAGATCGGACAACTCCCACCCGCGTCCTGTCACCGGCAGCACGACCGGCGTGATCACGCTGCACGGCGGCAGCGCCTCGTACTTCTTCACCGCCGCCGCAACCGCATCGTGCTTCTCCTTTGACAGCTTCTCCGTCGGTTCGTCCGCCGCATCCAGCCGCACGATCGCCTTCGCCGACTCATAGCTCACCAGGCACTCCAGCCCCCCCATCGGCGTCTCGGTGCACATCTTCGACTCCGTCGCGTACGCCGAATCGAACGCCGCGACGTATCCCGCCCGCGCGATCCGCAGCCAGTGCCGCTTCAGCAGGTTCTTCGCCCGCGTCCGCCCCTCACCTTTGAACGACTCCCGCTGCGCATGCAGCAGCGGCGCTGCCTCGCCGAGACTCTCTAGCAGCGACTTCTCCGCCTTCTCCGCTTCCTTCGCGTCCTTCCCGCTCAGCGCGTCGATCAGTTTCTGCAGCTCACCCTTCCGCACATCGCTGAGCACCGCAGCCTTGCTCCCCGCAATCGCGGGCAGCACCTTCACGTCGATCGCCAGCCCGGCCGCCTGCTCCAGCGCGTACGCAAACCCAAGCTGCGAGATGTCCCCCTTCCCCGTCAACTCCACCGCGCGCTGCAGGTGCTTCACCGACTCCTCCGCGTGCACCACCAGCTCTGCACTCGTCATTGGTGGGTTCCCCGGCGACCCCGCGGCACTCCCCCACCCGCCGTGCTGAACCAGTTCCGGCAGCCCGCCGCGCTCGTAGTACGACAGCTCCCGGCACCGACCCGCAAACGCCATCGCGTGCACCCGCCCCAGCAGATACTCCACGTGTGAGTCGTCGGGCCGATCCTTCAGCATCCGCTCAAGGTTCGAGACAAGCCGGCTGATGGGCGCAGTGCTCGGAATCCCAAAGTGCCCAAGCGCCACGCCCGCGACAACCACCGCGGCCACACCCGCACACCACACACGACGACACCAGTTATTCAGCATGAGGCCCTCCTGCGCACGCCCCTTGGACCAGCCGTCGCATGCACCCGGTTCGAGACTACCGACGATGCTTCTCTCTTACCTCACCTCAGCAGCCCAAACCACCCCAATAGGCGGGTTTTGTTCAATACGAACAAAATCCTTGCTTTTGCATCACTATGCCGTACATTCTCCGTTCAAAACGGAGCCGCCATGTCCACCCTCGCCACCTTCAACGACGACCTCCTCCACGTCCACCGCGAAGCCCTCCGCGCCATCCGCGAAATCCTCAGCGACCCCACCCTCGCGGCCAAGGAGCCCGAACACGAGGACGACAAGGCTCGCGCCAAGCGACGCTTCCACGTCCAGCGCATCTCCCTCCGCCTCCGCGCCGCCATTGCCGCGCTCCGCATCAAACCACTCGGCACTGCGCCCGCCACAAAAACACCCGACGTCATCCTCCAAGCGATCAGCGCTGCAACGTCGTTCGCTGCATCTCTCCCCTCGCGCCCAGCAGCCGCTCTCACCGCCGCGGCCGGCGCACCGCGACCGGCCGCATAGGAGCCTTGTGCGCAAGCACAAGCGCGATGCCCGCACTCCAACCTTGACGCGTCGATAAACACTGCAGCGTGCGATCAACAAAATCCGAGTGCCACGCCCCTCGGCTCTGCGAAGGTCGTGCGCCGTGCACGCAGTATGCGCAACGGCGCCTCGCCCACAACGCCGAGCCACGCGCATCGCGCCGTCTTCACCACTCTGTGGCAGCAGTGCTTCAAACTCAACACGCACACACTACACCGTTCGCTTACACGATCTTGATGACTACACGTGTTGCCCTTTACAAACCGCCCGGTATTGTCACCTCCGGATTGCGAGAGATACCCCTTTTCTGGAGGAGAGCACCCATGCAGCGTTCCGTTTTCGCGTTCACCGCCCTCGCGGCGGCAGTTGTCGGTCTGTCCACTTCCGCCGCTGATGCGCAGGTCCGCATCACCGAGTTCATGTCCGAGGGCCAGGGCGACCTGCTCTCCGGCAACGGCGGCCGCCGCCAGCGCGAGTTCTTCGAGATCACCAACCTCGGCGCGGTGAGCGTCGACGTCTCCGGCTGGTCGTACAACGACAACAACACCAACGACCCCATCAATTGGGGCCCCTCGGTCGGCACGATCGGTGCGGGCGAGAGCATCGTCTTCACGCAGATGAGCGCGGCGGACTTCCGCTCGTACTGGGGCTTGGACAACAGCGTGCGCGTCTTCACCTACGGCCAGCTCTCCAACCTCGGCAACGCCGACACGATCAACATCTACAACTCGTTCACGCAGAACGCCTCGACGCTGGTCGACACGCTGGACTACCTCGCCGACGCTCGCGGCAGCGGCGTTTCGCGCAACCGTCCGTACGGCGGGACGGATCAGTCGCTCAACGGCGCGTGGGTCATCTCCGCCGCCGGCGACTCGTTCCAGTCCTGGCTCGCCCCCAGCCCCACCGGCTTCCCCCCCAACTTCCCGACCCCCGGCGCTCCCTACAACGCCGCCGACTACATCGACCTGGCCAACCCCGGTCGCTACGTGCCCACCCCGGGCGCGGCCTGCATGCTCGGCCTCGCCGGCCTTGCCGCAACCCGCCGCCGCCGCTAAGCGACGAACCGACGACTGCCTGAACAACCACAGAGCGCACGGCGCAGTCCGTGCGCTCTGTGCGTTTGTAAGATGGCCGTCAGAGCAGAAAAGAGCGGTGAGTCGCTGTTAGCCTAGTGAGCGAAGAAAGGGCCGACCCATGGCACATCGACTTCCGGCGTGGCTCCTTGCAAGCGTGATGGCTCTCGCAGGAGGCGCGTGTGGCGGCTGCGCGATCGAGCGTGCGGCACGCACCGATGAGCAAATCAAGACGAGTCACATCGACTTCGTGAACCGCGCGATCGAAGATCGCGCCGCGATGAGCCGCACAGTCGTGGCTCGCTGGGAGGCGCGAACTCGCCGGTCAGACAGGCAAGGGCGGGACGTTCGACATGCTCGTGATCTCCGGCGGCGCCGACTACGGCGCATTCGGCGCCGGCGTTCTCAAGGGATGGGGCGAGATCTCAGACGGGCCCAACAGCGCCCGGTCTTCGACATGGTGTCGGGCGTCAGCACCGGCGCACTGATCGCTCCGCTGGCCTTCGTGGGGTCCGACGAGTCGTACGAGCGCGCGTTCGTGACGTACCAGAACCCCAAGAAGGACTGGTTCGTCGGGCGCGGCCTGATGAACTTCCTCTTCCGTCGCGAGTCGTACGTCGACAACAAGGGCCTGCGCGAGGAGACGGCGCGCCAGGTCGACTGCACGATGCTCGACGCGATCACCGCCGGCGCAGCCGAGGATCGCTGTCTCCTGATCGGCACCACGAACCTGGACCAGGGGATGCTCAAGATGTGGGACCTGACCGCGATGGCGCGCGGCGGGTGCGCAGACGAAACGGTGCAGAAGCGGATCTACGACGTGATCATGGCGTCGGCGTCGATCCCCGCCGCATTCCCGCCCGTCGAGATCGACGGCGACCTCTACGCCGACGGCGCAGTGACGCGCAACATCGCCTACACGACCGACCAGGACAGCGAGCTCTCGGCGGTGCAGATGTGGCACAAGAAATACCCGGGCCGCAAGATCCCGCACGTGCGCATCTGGGTGATCATCAACAACCAGCTCGGCACGCCCGCGCGCTCCGTCGGCGCGCCGTGGCCCGAGCAGGTGAAGCGCGCGCTGGAGATCTCCAGCCGCGCCAACACGATCGCGTCGCTCAAATCCCTCTCGCTGGCCGTCCAGGAGGGTCGCTACGACAACGTCGAGGGCGTGGAGTTCCGGTTCATCGCGATTCCTGACGACTGGCGCCCGCCGGTAGAAGGTCTGTTCCAGAAGGAGACGATGCAATCGCTGGCGCAGCTCGGATACGGGCTCGGGAAAGACCTTGCGAACTGGAAGACGCGCGTGCCCGACCCCGAGTCGCCTTCGCGAGTTGAGCCGTAAGGGAGAGGGGGGCGGGGGGGAGGGAGGGCGGGCGCGGGTTGCGCGACCATTCCTATCCTCCAGGCGTGAGCGATTCGCACGCGGTTGTTGAACTCAAAAGCGTCCGGAAGACCTACTTCAAGCCCGACGGTTCGGTGCTGGTCGAGGCCCTCCGCGGCGTGGACGTCGCCGTCCCCCGCGGCCAGTACGTCGCGATCATGGGCGCATCGGGCTCCGGCAAGAGCACGATGATGAACGTGCTCGGCTGCCTCGACCGCCCGACGCAGGGACGCTACCTGCTCGACGGCAAGGCCGTTGAGAGCATGGACGACGACGAGCTTTCGGCGTACCGCGGCCGCAAGATCGGTTTCGTCTTCCAGGCGTTCAACCTCATCCCCGAGCTGACGGTGCGCGAGAACGTCGAGGTACCGCTCTTCTACCAAGGCGTCGACCGCGCCGAACGCCGCGCTCGCGCTGAGGAAGTGCTCGCGACCGTCGAGCTCGACCAGCGCCTCGGTCACCGGCCCGCGGAGCTCTCCGGCGGTCAGCAGCAGCGCGCGGCCATCGCCCGGGCGCTGGTGACGGGCCCTGCGGTGCTCATGGCCGACGAGCCGACAGGCAACCTCGACAGCAAGACGGGCCTTGCGGTGCTGCGCCTGTTCGAGAAGCTGCACGACCAGGGACGCACGATCATCATCGTGACCCACAGCCCCGACGTTGCGCTGCTCACACAGCGTGTGATCACGCTGCGCGACGGCCTGATCGAGAGCGACGTGCGCGGCGAAGCCCGGCGCGTGCCGCCGCTTCAGCAGGCGGAGCCTGTGGCCTGACGCTCAGTGGGCCGCCTTGAACAGTTCGTCATGATCGAAGTCGACGGTGTCCCCTTCCTTGACACCGATCTCCTTGATCTTGCCTCCCTTGAGCTCGATCACGAAGGTGTACGGGTAGCGGCTGACGTACTGCTTCAGTCGGTTCTCGTACTTCTGGTTGGCGGGCGTGATGTCGCCGGCGTGCTCGCCCGGAGTTCCCTCGTCGGCGGCGCGTGCCGTCTCGGGGACCATGGCGTAAGTCGTGACGACACGCGCCGACTTGTCGAGGTAGATGATGTCGATCGGGATCGGGCAGTCGCGCATCACAAAACCGCCGCCGCGCGGATCGCGCGGCTCGGGGAAGACGAAGAGCATCCCGCCGTTCTCGTCGATCTGCGTACGTTGGCTCAGGCCGCGGAACCGCTTGGTGCCGTCCATCGCCGTCTCGAGGTAGAACGACTTGCCGGAGATCTTGACCTTGGCGTTCTGTGCGCCGGCTTTGTCGTCGCAGCCGTTCATCGCGGCGCAGCCGCACAGCGCCAGCGGCAGCGCCGCCATCGCCCAGCGACGTGCAACGCGGCGGGTGGGAACGAACGAAGTCATGTCTGCGACAGGAGCCATTGGTTGTCCTCGGGCGTGAACACGAACGGCTCCACTCCCCGGGGTACGCAACCCCAGTTGAGCCCACGCTGAAAGTCTATCGCCGACAGCCGCCGGCGCTCAAACGTCACCCCGCACCATTGGCCGATCAAGCCGATCACCGCCTCGGCCGGCACGCCCTTGCTGCGGTAATAAGCCACACGGCTGTCGCCGTGACGCTTGGCCAGGCGCCTCCCATCGGGCCCGACGATCAGCGGCAGGTGGTAATACGAGGGGGGCGGCCCGAGCTCCAAGGCCTCATAGAGCAACATCTGGCGTGCCGCCGAATCGAGCAGGTCGGCCCCCCGCACCACGGCGGTGATGCCTTGCCGGGCGTCGTCGACCACAACGGCGAGCTGGTACGAGGGGACGTAACGCTTGGTCCAGAGAGCAAAGTCGCCGATCGTCTCGGCGGGGCTGATCGCCTGCTTCCCCGCCAGGCCGTCTTCGAACTGCACCGTGCATTCGGGCGTGGCGAAGCGCCAGTTGCGCCTGTGTCGGTGAACGCCTTGGGCGTGTTCCAATCCGCCGGGCGGAGCGACGGGGAGAACCGCACCTCGCCGGAGCCTTCCTGCGGCGCGCCGGCCGCGGCGTCGATCTCCGTCCGACTCAGTTCGCTTGGATAGGCCATGCCGCGCCTGCGCAAGCGTCTGCATCGCCGCGGCGTAGGGCGCAAGATCGGCGGTCTGAAAGTACGGCCCCTCATCCCAGTCGATGCCGAGCCAGCGGAGCGTGTCGATGATGTCGTCGGCCGCCCCCCACTTCACGCGCGGGCCGTCGAGGTCCTCGATCCGCAGCACGATCCGCCATCCGGCCTGCCGCGCCAGGGCCCAGGTGAAGAGGAATGCGTAGGCGTTCCCTAGATGAAGAGCCCCCGTCGGCGACGGCGCCAGGCGCGTCTTCCACACCTTCGTCGAATTGTCGTCCTGCTGGTGCGGCACGGCGGCACACGATACACTCGCCGCGTATGGCCAAGCGACCCTCCAAGGCATCGGCGTCGGGAAACGTCGAGCAGGTCTACAAAGTCCCGCGTCTGAGCGAAACCCAGATCGCCGTGGGGCTTGAGCGCCTCACCGAATGGGCGCAGGTCGGCGACGCCATCCAGCGGACCTACACCTTCAAGGACTTCGTGCAGGCGATGGCCTTCGTCGACCGCGCCGCCGCGACGGCCGAAGCCGTGCAGCACCATCCTGACATCCTCATCCGCTACAACCGGGTGACGATGACGCTGAGCACCCATGATGCGGGTGGAATCAGCCAGAAGGACATGGACCTGGCCGGCGTGCTCGACCGCATGTCCTGAATTACTTCAGAGCGAGCGTCTCGATCCGAACCGTTACGTCCTGGCTCAAGCAGCCGGCCGATGCGCACGTCTGCGGGTTGAAAGAGCCCGGCGAGCACGGCGTGGTCGTCGAGAGGCACTGGGCCACCGCGCGAGCGCGATCGTCGGAGGTCGGCAGCGCGGCCAAGGGGCCTTCGATCCCGACAACGAGCACGCGGGCGGCCGCGGGATCGCACGAGAGTGTGAGGCCCAGGCGCGTCAATTCGTCGGCGGTGAGCTTGGACACGTTGCGCCCTTCGAGCGCCTCGGCCGACCAGTTGACGCACGAGAGCGATCCCCGGTCGTTCTGGTACACGGCCAGCAGCAGCGAGGCCTTGTCATCAGCGGCGGCCACCTGCGGCGGCGTCACCGCGGGCTTCGTGTCACGCTCCGACACGAGAACTCCCGGCACCATCAGCACCGCCACGCACGCGGCGACAAGGGCACATGCCGGGAGCAGCCAGCGGACGCGGCGGCGCAACACCGTTTCCCTTCCACGACTGGGCGCGGAGCGTCCGGCCGGGTGAACCGGTCGCTCGAACGCGTCTACCGCGTTTGCGTCACGGAGCAGTTGTTGGAGTCTGTCGTGGTTCATCGCGCTGTCCCCTCTGGTTCTTGCCGCTCCGCGGCCCGGCGCTCGGAAGGAAATCGCTTTTCCAGGTGCTCCCGAAGCCCATCGAGTGCTGCCCGCTTACGGGCGTTGGCCGTGCTCGGGGCGACCCCCAGTTCTTTGGCGAGTTCCCGGTCAGTTAAGCCTTGTCCGAGCAGCCTGAGAACCTGCACGTGCTCGGACCCCAGGCCCGGCAGCCCGTCCCGGACCACGCGGCGGACCTCGTCGATCACTTCCGCCTCGTCCGCCGGTTCCGGCTGCGGTTCGTCCGGAACAACGCTGTCCGCCCATGCCGCCGCGGTGGCCTGGCGTCTTGCCCAGTGCCGGAAGACGTTCTGACCGACGGCGTAGACGAAGGTGGACATGGCCGACCGCTTGGGGTCGTACCGGCCGGTCGAGCAGGCTTCCCAGACCGCCTTCCAAGTCTGCTGGGCAAGGTCTTCCCCTACGTGGGGGTCGCCGCACAGGTCACTGAGCCGCCGGCGCGTCCACCCTGCGAGCGCGGCGTGGGCTCGGGAAAAATCCTCAGGCGTCGTCGATTTCGAGGGATCTTGCTCCACGCGGCTTCCCATTGTTGCTCCCAGCCGTGCCCGCGCTCGAAGGTCCGGAGAATTCACGACGGAGCCGAGCGCCACGGCCAGCGCAGGTAAGAATCCGGTGTCCATGGACTACCGTTGCGGGAACCTCAACCCGCATCCGCCGGGTGTCCGATTCTGGCTGCTCTGGCGTTTCGAACGATCTCCCAGGAGTTCACGATGACCTTTGTGAAGACAGGCGTTCTCTGCGCGGCGGTGCTCACCGTCGTCGCCGGCACCACCCTCGGCCAGGAAACCCCCAAGGCTCCGCAGCCGGGGGGGGGCGGGCCGCTCACGCCGATCAACGCGCAGCCCACGCTGGCGGAGACCAACAAGGGCGGCGCGTTCCAGTTCGAGACGATGGTGCACGACTGGGGCGCGATCGGCGACGAGGAGCCGGTGAAGACGACCTTCACGTTCAAGAACATCACCGACAAGACGGTCAAGATCATCAACACCAAGACGAGCTGCGGCTGCACCGTCGGCACGCCGACCAAGCAGGTGCTGGCGCCCGGCGAGGACGCGGCGATCGAGATCGTGTTCACCCCCAAGGGCAAGCGCGGCCTCGAGCTGAAGACCATCACGCTTGAGACGGACTACCCGCAGCAGCCGAACATCGACCTGCACCTCAAGGCGCTGGTCCGGCCGCGGATGGTGATCGAGCCCTCGAGCGTCTGGTTCGGCGACCTGAAGCTGAAAGAAGCGAAGGAGCAGGAGCTGTCGGTGATGAACCGCATGGAAGGGTTCCAGGTCACCAGCTTCAACTGCCCTGACGCGAAATTCAAGGTCGAGAAGATCGACGCGGACAAGGTGGAGATGGACGGCGGGCAGGTGGACCGCGTGCGGTTCAAGGCGTCGTTCCTGGGTGAATCGCCGATCGGAACGTACAGCACGTCGATGACGATCAACACCAACGACCCCAAGAACCCGTCGTACACGATCTCGCTGGCGTGCCGCGTGGTGGGCGAGCTTCAGCCCGTGCCCGAGCGCATGTTCGTCGCCATGGGCGCTGTGCAGCAGCCGTGGACGGCCGAGGTGCAACTGAGCGCCCGCACGCAGAAGGAGTTTGAGATCTACTCCGTCGAGCCGGTGGACTGCCCGCCGGAGATGAAGATCGTGCTCGACGTGCAGGCGGGCTCGGCGCAGCAGCCGTCGGCCCGTAACACGTACCGCGTCCGCGCCAGCGGCCTGACGCCGGCGGCGGTGACGGACATCCGCGGGTCGGTGCGCGTGCGCACCAACGTCGCGGGGATGGAAGATTTCAGCATTCCGCTGATGGGCCTGTGGCGCGGCCCGATGAAGCCGCCGGCCAACGCGGCTCCGGCGGTGATGCCGCACGGCAAGTAACGCTTGAACAATCGCTCCGGCGGCGGCCAGCGCCGCCGCCGGAGATTCAGGAGACGCCGCGTGCTGGAACGAGCGATCGGACAGGGAGTGTTGATCGGGCTGGCGGCGCTGGCAATCGGCACGGCGCACGCGCTGATTCAGCCCGTGCGCACGCTGGACAGTGTTCCGCTCCCCCCTCTTCCCACGCCCAAGCCGACGCAGCCGTCCGCGCCGACGACTCCCACACCTACACACCAGTCGCAGCCGGCTTCACCGACAAAGCCGACGGACACTCCGCCGGCGCAGCCCGCGCCTCAGCGCAACGAACGAATGATCACGCTCGAGCGAGTCAAAGAGCTGATGAGCGGCTCACTGCCGCTGCAGATCGTCGACGCGCGCGAGCCCGCGGAGTTTCAGGCCGGGCGTATTCCCGGCGCGATCAACATCCCGCCGAGCACGTTCTCCGGCGGAATGCCCGACGTGGTGGCCCAGCGCCTCAGCCGCGACCTGCCGCTGGTGGTGTATTGCTCGGGCGGCAACTGCGACGCGTCGAAGTCGGTGGCGATGCGGCTCATCGATCTTGGGTTCCTGCAGACGTACGTGTACGAGGACGGATATACCGGCTGGACCAAGGCCGGAGAGGCGGTGGAGAAGTGAGCGGACCGGCGTGCAACACGGAGGGTTCGGCGTGTGGGCTGAGCCTGAAGACCGGCGTGCCCGCGGTGGTGCGCATGGTGCTGGGAGGGCTGTTTGTGCTCGCGGCGTACACCAAGCTCTCCGACGACCGCGGCGCGTACGACGCGGTGAACGCATTCCACCTCGGCATCGGCGATCAGCTCACGCAGATCCTGGCGAAGGTCGTTCCGTGGGCCGAATTATGCTCCGGCGTCCTGCTGATCCTCGGCCTGTGGGCGCGTGGCGCCGCGGTGCTGGCGATCGTGCTGCTCGCCGGCTTCATCGGTGGAATTGCCTCAGTCATGGCGCGGAACCTGGATGTCACGTGCGGGTGCTTCGGCAAGCTCAAGATGTTCTGCGGTGACCGCCCGATGGGCGTCTGCCACCTGGTGCGGAACTCGATCATGATCGGCGCGGCGCTGGTGGTGCTCATCATGGGCGCGGGCCTGCCGGCGCTCGATTCGCTGTTGTGCCGCAAAGCGGGACGGGGCACTCCCTAGCGAGCCCTTGTCTTTCCCCGGCATGTCAGAACTCGGCGAGTCGGCCGCTCAGCGCCGGAAGACGCGGCAGTCGCGAAGCCTCCTGCCGCTTCCCTCGCTGACGCTTCGGGCTCTGACTCGACGCCCGCTCATTGACACACGGGCCTTGCCGCCGAGTTTCCTCTCCTTCGGGCGGGCAATGAGCTGGCGAGGACGCGGCGGCTGAGGTATCTTCTGGTTGTCGGCCAGCGTTTCCCCCGCTGGTGGAGAAGGAGTGGTCATGACCAGACATGGTCTCTTTGTCGCCGTTGCGCCCGCATTGCTGGCGGGGTGCCTTTGCGCCCGGCCTTGGCCGATGTCGTCATCGGCACTCAAAGCAACTTCAACAACGGCGACATCCAGGGGTGGACCAACGGACAGGTGGCCGATCCGCAGGTGCTCTTGGGCGGGCCGGGCGGCGCGAACGATCCGTACCTGCGCGTCACCAGCGACGGAGCAGGCGCGGGCGGCAAGCTCACCGTCTTCAACAACAACCAGGAGTGGATGGGGATGTGGGTCTCGGCGGGCGTCCTGCGCGTCGAGATGGACCTGCGGAACTTCGACTGCGCAGAACCGCACGCTGAGCATCCGCATGGGGTTCCTCGCTTCGGCCGGGCCGGGGCAGCCGGGGTGGTGCACCCAGGCGTACCAGCTCCCCGCCGACGGTCAGTGGCACCACGCGGTCTTCCTGATCTCCGCGCAGTCGATGGTCTCAGTCGGCAGCCCGTACGACTGGGAGACGGCGATGCAGATGGTGAACCAGGTCCGCATCTTTCACTCCACCAATCCGTCGGCGGTCGGCGTGAACTTCGCGTCGTCGGTGGGGATCGACAACATCGTTGCGCTCCCCGCGCCGGCGCCGCGGCTCTGCTGCTTGCAGGCGGCGCGACGCTGACGCGCCGTCGGTCGCGTTGAACCTGATCGACCATCAATGAAAAAAGGCCCGGGCGATGCCCGGGCCTTCTTGTTTCACTTATCGCTCAAGTCTCAAGCGCCGGACTTGGCGTTTTCCTTCTTGTAGTTCTCGAGGGTCGCCTTGATCTCGTCCTTCATGTTCTCGGCGGTGCCGTCCTTGTCGGCGGCCTTGACGGCCTTCTCCTGGAACTCGATCGCCTTGGCGCGATCACCCTTGTCCCAGTAGACGCGGGCGACGGTGTCGAGGATGGCGGCGTTCTCACCCTTGGCGACTTCGTTGGCCTTGAGGGCGAACGCCATCGCGAAGTCGAGGTTGCGATCCTTCTTGGGGACGTCGCCTTCGGGGTTCACGATGCCCCAGGCGATCTCGTTGAGGGCCTGGCTCTCGTCGCCGATGCCCTTTTCGGCGAGCAGCACGTCCTTCATGCCGTAGGCCGCGGCGTAGTCCTGCTTCTTGGTGAGCAGGATGCCGTACTTGCGGGTGAGGTACATGGACTTGTGCTCGGGGTCGGCCTTGATGAGCTCATCGATGCCGGTGACGACCTCGTCCCACTTGTCGGCGCGGGCGGCCTTCATGATGCGGCTGTTGATGTCCTTGAGCTTGCCCTCGGACTCAGCGGCGGCCTTGGCCTTCTTCTGAGCGGCGTCGATGTCGTACTTACCTTCGACGACCTGCGCGAGGACGTCGTCCATCGACATCGGGTGGCCGATCCAGGCGATCTTGCCTTCCTGGTTCACGATGAAGGCGCAGGGGATGCCGTTGCGGCCGGCGGCCTTCATGTAGGCGCTGTCCATCGCGGCGGCCTTGCCGTCGAACGCGACGGTGTAAGCCATCTTGTCGCCCTGCTCCTCGACGAAGTCCTTGACCTTCTGGAGGGTGTCGGCGTTGTACGGACGCTCCCAGATGTTGGTGCCGATGAAGGTCACCTTGTCCTTGTACTTGGCCTGGTTCTCAGACAGGTGGGGGAACGCGGCGACGCACGGGCCGCACCATGTGGCCCAGAACTCAACGACGTAGACCTTGCCGCTCTCGAACGACTTGACGGGGTTGCCCTTGACGAACGCCTCGACCTTGAGCTCCGGCGCCTTGTCGCCGACGGTGAGGCCCTTCTTTTCCTCGGCCTTTTCCTTCTTGGCGGGCTGCTTGTCGATGGTGGGGACGGGCTGGATCTGCTTGGGTGCGTCAGGCTTGTCCGCGTCGGGCTTGCTCTCTTGGGCCCAGACGGGCGCAGCGAGCAGGGCGGCGGTGAGGAGGGACGCAACGGTCAACTTTGTCATGGTCAGCTCCAAGGAAATCCGTGGGGAGAGTCGGGAACGTACGGAATGGTACCGGGTTTCCACACTCGGGTGGGGTATCCACAATCGGGGCCACGCGGCCCTCTACGATCATCAGATGTCGAGCTTCAGACCTGCCGTCAAGGATGGTGGCACCGGGCACGCGGGGGCGCCTGGGGGGGCCGGGGGCGGCCATTTGCCGCCCGATCGGGGGCATATCGCAACCGAGCAGCGGAACCCGCGTTCGGCGGGTCTGCACGCCCTGTCAGCGGACGGTTGCCTTGACCTTATTTTGAACGAGGACCGTGCGGTGCTGGAGGCCGTCGCTGGAGCCAAGGAGGCGCTAGCGGCGTTTGTGCAGGCGGTTGAGCCGCGGTTTACGCATCCACAGTCGGCGGGTCGGTTGATTTATCTGGGGGCGGGGACCAGCGGGCGGCTGGGGGTGCTCGATGCAAGCGAGGCGCCCCCACCTTCTGCGTGGGGACCGATCGGATCATCGGCATCATCGCGGGGGGCGATGGCGCGCTGCGCAAGAGCAGCGAGGGGATGGAAGACGACCCGCGCGGAGCGATGGGCGAGCTGCGGTCGCTGGGGCTCACCGACCGTGACACGGTGCTGGGGATTGCAGCGGGCGGGACCACGCCGTATGCGGTCGGTGGGCTGGAGGTCGCCAAGCACCTCGCGCCCGGATGTCTTACGGGACTTCTGACGTGCTCGCCGGTACCCAAGCCGCCCCACTGCGATCACCTGATCGTGCTGAACACCGGGCCGGAGGTGCTGACGGGAAGCACGCGGATGAAGGCGGGAAGCGCCACCAAGATGGCGCTCAACGCGATCAGCACAACGCTGATGGTGCGGTCGGGGCGGGTGTACCAGAACCTGATGGTGGACCTGCGGGCGACCAATGGCAAGCTGCGCGACCGGGCGGCGCGGGTGATCTCGACGCTGACGGGGCTGGACCGGTCGGCGGCGCTGGCACTGCTCGAGCGGGCGGGCGGGCGGGCGAAACTGGCCATCGCGATGCACGCGTTGAACCTTGATGCCGAGGCCGCGCAGTTGAAGCTTGATACGGTGCGCGGGAGGCTGGGAGATCTGCTGGATCGGCGGTGAGTGGGCCGCGGTGGGGTTCTTGTGCTTGCGAACCTTTTGCAATAGTCGCTGTTTGTCTCGGGAAATCAGGTTGTGCGGGCATTTTTCAATGAGCCGGCTTGGTCAGAGCCCGACGCGTCAGCGAGGGAGGCGGCACGAGGCTTTGCGAGTGCCGTGTTTGTCGCAGGCCCAACGGCCGATTCGCAGAGCCTCATCGGCCTCCCTCGCTGACGCGTCGGGCTCTGACATGGCGGTCTAACGCAAAAGGTTCTTGCGCACAAGGCTCTTATGCCTGGGGCTCTTATGCTTGCCCGTGCCCCCCAAGAAACGCGAGCTGCACGACAAGTTCTTCCTGCAGGCCAAGGCCGAGGGGTACGCCGCGCGATCTGCGTACAAGCTGCAGGAGATCCAGGAGCGTCACCACCTGCTGCGCCCCGGCATGCGGATCCTGGACCTGGGTTGCGCACCGGGGAGCTGGCTGCAGGTGGCTGCCAAGCGCGTCAAGCTCCGGGGCACCGTGGTTGGGATCGACCTCACGCCGGTCACGCTCGATCTGCCCGAGAACGTGCGGACGGTGACGGGTGACGTCTTCAAGATCACCGCGGAAGACATGGTCGACATGCTCGGCGGCCCCGCCGACGTCGTGCTGAGCGACATGGCGCCCAACACCACCGGCGACCCCAGCGGCGACCACTACCGGAGCGTCGCGCTCTGCCGGCGCGTGCTGGAACTGCTGCCGACCGTGCTCGACCCGGGCGGTTCGCTGGCGATGAAGGTGTTCGAGGGGGGCGAGTATCCGCAGCTCCTCGAAGATACCTCGCGGCACTTTGGCTTCGTCAAGGGGCTGAAGCCCGAGGCGACGCGCGAGGTGTCGCGCGAGATGTTCATCATCGGACACCGATATAAAGGGCCGCTGGAGGTGAAGCCGGTCACGGTGAAGCCGAAGGACAAGCACAAGGTGGCGCCCAAGCGGCCCACGCCGGGCTCGGGCTGGGGTCGAGCAACCCCTTCCTCCCCCCGGGGGAAGGCGTGACACTCCTTCAGCCGTGGGCGGCGGCGGTTGCGGGGGGCGTCGGGCTGGTGTTCCTTTCGCTGCTGTATGTGCTCAAGCTGCGGCGGCGTGTCGTGCGCGTCGGCTCCACACTGCTGTGGGAACAGGCGTTGGCCGAGGTCGAGGTGAACACGCCGTGGCGACGGTTTCGGCCCGACTGGCTGTTCCTGGTGCAGGCGTTGGCGATCGCGTGCCTTGCGCTGGCGATCGGCAGGCCCGCGATAGGAATGAACGCGTCGCAACGGCGGGTGGTGGTCGTGATCGACCGCAGCGCGAGCATGGGGGCGGTCGACCGCGACAGCGAAGGGGAGGGGACGCGTCTTGAACGGGCGAAGAAGCTGGCGACCGAGATGGTGGAGAACCTTCGCGCGCGGGTGTCGCTGAGACGGCGGTCGTATCGCTCGGGCGCACGAGCCGCGTGGAGTCGGGATTCACACGGACGTCGGCGGCATCGGTCGACGGCATCGCGCGCGTGACGCAGACCGACGAGGTGGGTGATCTTGCTTCGCTGCGCGAGGTGCTTGGGTCGCTCGCGGAATCGGGGCGCGAGAGCAGCGCCGAGACGGGAGAAGGTGCGAGCAGCGGCGTGCAGGCGGTGGTGTTCAGCGACGGCGGGTTCGAGCCGACGCAGTCCGACGGTCCGCCCGGGGTTGCCGTGAAGTTGGTGCGCATCGGGCCCGACCCGGTGAACGAGCCGCCGACGCAGAACGTCGGCATCGTGTCGATCGCGGCGCAGCGGGACGAAACCGACCCTGCGACAGTGCGGATCGTGGCGCGGCTGGTGAGCACGTTTGCGGAAGGGCGGACCGTTTCACTGCGCGTGTCGCTCGGGAGCGCAGCGCTGGGATCGTCCACGCTGGTGATTCCCGGATCGGGCGAGCAGACGGCGATCCTGCCGGTGAGCGTGCGCGAGGGGGGCGTGCTCACGCTGCGCGTGATGAACGACGATGCACTCGCGAGCGACAACGCGGCGTCGGTGGTGATCGACGGCGCTCGCGACGCGGCGGTGGTGATCGTTGCGCCAAGGGGCGCGATTCCGCCGACCCGCTGGTGGTCAGCTTCGCACAGAGCGCGGGGCACACCGAGGCGGTGCGGGTGCTGACGCTCGCGGATCTGCAGTCGCCGATCGATTGGTCGGGCGTTGATCTTGTGATCTTCGATCGGGCTGACCCGCCAGTTGGCGCTTTGCCGCCGGTTGCGAGCGTGTCGCTGGGGACGGGGTTGCGGCCGCTGGGGGTCGCGTTGACGCCTGCACCCGCGGCGGCCGCGCGCGGGGCGGATCGCGTCGTGTCGTGGAAGCGGGACCACCCGCTGATGCGCGACGTGGCGCTGGATGCGTTGGTGCTCGATCGACCGGCGACGCTGGCGTTACCGGCGCGGGCGATCGCGCTGGCCGACGGCGTGCGGGGACCGCTGATCGGGCTGATTGAAGGGGCGGACGGCGTGGGGCACGCGGTGACATCGCTCACGGCGCAACAAGGTGGTTGGGGCGCGGATCTGAGCTTTGTCGTGTTCATGGGGAACACGATGGACTACCTCACGTTGCGCGGGCGCGGCAAGGCGGGCAGGCAGTTCGCGACGGGCGAGACGCTCTCGGCGGTTGTGTCGGGCGCGGGTGCGAGCCTCAGCCTCGTGCGCCCGGACGGGGCGAGGGAAACCGTCGTGGTCGGCGCGGGCGGCGAGCGGCGTGCGGCGGCCGTGGGTGTTGCGGATCGTGTGGGCGTTTACACGGTGAGCGGCGCCGCGGACGGTGTTGAGCGGTTCGCGGTGAATCTGTCGAGCGTGCTGGAGTCGCGGTTGGCGACGAACGACACGCTGCCGATTCGGGCGCGAGGCGTGGCCGCGGCGTCGGCGAAGAGTGAGTCGCCGCCGCGGGAGGTGTGGGACTGGTTTGTGATGGGCGCGATCGGGGTTCTGGCGTTGGAATGGCTGCTGTTTGCGGCGCTGGTTCGCCGCTGAAAACGCCGGTCGGTCCGGGTAGAGTGGCGGCATGAACAGGCTTCTGGCGGTCATCGTTGCGGCGGGCGGAGCGGCTGGATTTGTGAGCGTTGCGCAAGCGCAGACTCCCCCACCCGGAGCCGAGGCGGGGCAGGCGGGCACCGCTGCTCCTTCGTCCGCCAAGAACGAGCCGTTCTTTCATACCGAGCTGAGCTTCTCAGGCGACTACACGTTCTCGGGCGATGTTGACGGCGGGGGCGAGGTGTCGGTCTCGCGTGCGTTCGCGGCTCTCAACTTGCGCACGACTTTTCCGAGACCGTGCGAGGCACGCTGCTGATGGAGTCGGAGTTCAGCTGGTACGACTTCAAGAACGCTACGGGACTCATCGCCGGCACCGGCAAGCCGTGGAGCCAGTTGGCGCTGGCCGACATCTCACCGGGCTTGTCGTGGAAGATCAACGACAAGTGGCGGGCCGTCACGGGCATGCTCTTCCGCTTCGCCGGTGAGAACGACGTGGACGTCTCCGATTCGTTCACCTGGGGCGGGTACATCGCCGGGCGGTACAGCCCGAGCAAGGATTTTTCGGTCACGCTGGGCGTGCGCGTCAACAGCCGGCTTGAGGAAGATTGGCGGATCCTGCCGGCGCTGGCGATGGACTGGCACGTGAACCAGACCGTGCGGGTGCAGCTCATCCCCTCGGTCGGCGGCGAAGCCCTGCGGGTGAGCAGCAAGCTCAACGATCAGTGGTCGTTCCTGATCGACGGCGAGTACGCGTCGCGTGAGTACCGGCTCAACGACGAAGGGCCGCTGGCCTTGGGCGTGGTGCGCGACTGGCGCATCACCATCGGTGCGGGCGTGCTGTGGCGTCCCACCGACAAGATTGAGGTAACGGCCCGTGCCGGTGTGGCTGCGTGGCAAGAGTTCCGTGTCGACGACAGCAACGGCGACCAGCAGTCGAAGCTCAACACCGACCCGTCGCCCTACGTCTACCTGGGCGCGGCGTTCAATTTCTGATCCGCTTCGATCTCAGGGCTTGAGCTCGCGGTCCCACGCGCTCGAATCGATCGCCGTGCGCCCGGCTCTTTCTGCCAGGGGAACATCGGACGCGGCCATGAGGCACGCAGACCGGTCGACGCGGCATGCTCTACCGCCAGGCGGAGGACGCCCTTGTCATCGACTGCAGAAGCCGGGATGGTGACCGTTGCGCACCATCCGCCGCCGCCCGGCAGGCGACTCACCTGCGCCTGCGTGGAGCCGCTGAGTTGCTTGATGTTGCCGGTGGGTGTGAGTTCGACACAATGCGACGGCGCACCGGTCGGCCCGACCCACACGCGCAGCACCTCGCGGTCGAGTTCGGTCTCGTTCTGGGCACGGCGTTCGAGGTAGAGCGTCCAGCCTGCGCCCGGGCCGCTTTCTGCCGGAACGAGCGAGCCGGCGATCGATGGGACCCTCACCGGCTCCTGGCGCAGGAACGCGGTGCGCGACCAGTCGAAGGAGAACGGACCGATGAGCACGCCCGGCGGCGTGGCGCGGACCGGCGCTGCCGATGGAGCAAAAGCCAGCGGCGCAGTGCCCATCTTGAGCAGGCCACCAGGCTCGGCGCCCAGGCTGCCGGCGGCGATCGTGAACATCTGGCCGATCAGCGGCTTGGCGGCGCGCGGCTCGAAGGCTTCGGCTCCTGCGCCGGGCGCGGTACGGACTGAGAGCACAACCGGCTGTTCGGCGAGCGAAATGGCTGCGCCCGTTGAGAGCGTGCCGCGCGTGAGCGGGTCGCGCAGGCCGGCGTCGTCCTGCACCCATGCGACGGCGGCGGGCTGGACCGCCATGAACCCGATCGCGGCGGCGGTCGCCGAGTTCTGCGGGCCTGAGAGGAGCGACTGGAGCACCGCGGGGTCGGCGTCAGCCCAGAGCGGCTGCCATGAGCCGTGCGTTTCGTCGCCGGGCAGATAGGCCAGCAGCAGCATGCGCCGCGCCACCTGGCGCGCGAGGGCCTTGTCGAAGCACTGCAGGCGCCCGATCGCGCCGGCCCACTGATCGCCGACCTGGAACGCGAGCGTGTTGAGCGCCGGAGGATCAAAGTCGGGAACGCCGGGCGTCTCGGGCTTGATGGCGCGGCGCAGGAGTGCTGCGCGCGAGTGATCGCCGGGGGTCTGCGCGGCGGTGTCGAGCGCGGTGTACGCGCCTTGCTTCTGATCCGCGGGAATCTGCAACACGACCTCGATCGCCACCGCGCTGAGCGCTGTCCAGCCCGCCTGTACGTCCGCCATCCAGACCGGCGCGGCGAACTCGGTTGCGCCGAAGACCGGCTTGCCGTCCTTGCCCATGAACCGGACCGACTCGAACTCCGCCTTGGTCAGCGGCTCGGTCCAGCGGATGTCGAATCCTCCACCGCCGCGCTCGGACGCCTTGATCGACGGTGAAGCGACCTCCCACCGTCGCGCCACCGGCAACCCCGCGAGCCAGAGCCACCCTTGATCGGCCTTACCGGTGATGCGCGGCGGGGCGTCGACGATCGTGACGGAGTGAACGGGCTGCGGCTTTCCCCCTACGCCCCCCACCACCAGCTCCGTCACGGCCGGATCGTTCAGGGTAATGGGAACGCCGGGGCCCCCGATCATCCGTGGCTGCTGCCCCCAGATGGCCGCGGAAGACCCGCCGATCGTGGCAATCGCGACGCAAAGCCGGGCTGGAAGAAAGTGTGGCCGCCTCATGTCCGATAGTCAGAGCGTACCCCGGCCGCACTCGGCTTGCCGGGTTGAAGGGCGAACGAGATGGTCTCCAGACTCCAAGACGGGCGGTTCCGCTTCCGCATCTACCTCCCCAACGCCTCGCGTGTGGAGCTTGTGGGCGGCTTTACCCGCTGGCGCGACGGGCGGCTCGCCATGGAGTTCCAGGAACCGGGCTGGTGGAATCTGGTGGTCGAACTGCCGGAAGGGGAGCAGGAGTTCTGCTACCTGGTCGACAGCCGCGTGTGGCTGGCAGACTACGCCGCGAACGGGGTGAGCCTGACCGGCAACGGCGGGTGGGTGAGCAAGCTGATGGTTCGGCCCGTGCTCAGCGGCATCGCCGCGTGAGGTCACGCCTCCTGCAACTGCGGGAGCGTGGAGGTCAGGTTCTCGATCACCGCGTCGGTGGTCACGCCCTGGGCCTGAGCCTCGAAGTTGAGGATGAGCCGGTGGCGGAGAGCGGCGGCGGCGACGCCCTGGATGTCGGCGATGCTTGCGGCGGCGCGTCCGTCCATCAGCGCCTTGCACTTGGCCGCCAGCACGATCGCCTGCGCAGCGCGCGGCGAGGCGCCGAACTTGACGAAGCGCGAGACCATCGACGACGCGAACTGGGCCTGCGCGTGCGTGCCGAGCACCAGGCGCACGGCGTAGTCCTGCACGTGGTCGGCGATGGCGACTTCACGCACGAGTTGCTGGTGAGCCAGCAGGCGTGCGCCGTCGAGCACCGGCTGAACCGTCGCGGTGTGCGTGGTGGTCGTGCGGCTGAGCACGCTCGCCAGTTCCTGACGTGACGGCGCACCCACGAGCAGCTTGAAGAAGAACCGGTCGAGCTGCGCTTCGGGGAGCGGATAGGTTCCTTCCTGCTCCAGCGGGTTCTGCGTCGCCAGCACGAAGAACGGGCGTTCGAGTGCGTGCGTGGCACCGCCGACGGTGACCGAGCGTTCGGCCATCGCCTCGAGCAGCGCGCTCTGGGTCTTGGGCGTTGCGCGGTTGATCTCGTCGGCGAGCAGCACCTGGGCAAAGACCGGGCCGCGCTGGAACACAAACCGCCGCTCGCGGCTTCCCGCACCCGTCTCACCTTCGACGATCACCGTCGTGCCGACGATGTCGGCCGGCATCAGGTCGGGTGTAAACTGGATGCGCGAGAACGAGAGGTTCAGAGCGCTCGACAGCGTGCGGATGAGGAGCGTCTTGCCGACTCCCGGCACGCCCTCGAGCAGCACGTGGCCGGAACAGAACAGGGCGATCAGCACCCCGTCGACGATCCCCTGCTGCCCGACGATCACCTTGGCGACCTGCTCGCGGAGCGCTGAAACGTCCGCGCGGAAACGCTCCGCCGCGCCGGCAAGATCAGCGGGCAGCGGCTGGGAAGTCGAAGAGTCAGCCATAGCGGGGTGAGGCTCGGAGGTCGGACGCCCCGGAAATACGCCGAAGAAAGGCCGCGGTCGGATTCGAACCGACGAATACACGATTTGCAATCGCGCCCATTAGACCACTCTGGCACGCGGCCGGCAGAAGGGGACTGTATGAATCGGACACCCTCGAGACAAGGGACAGTCTTCGCTGGGCGCACGGCCGGTCGCCAGTCGATACCATCCGTCAGCACGGAGGTCGCCATGTTGCCATCCCCCCCCCCGCTCCCCCCGCCACACCCTCGCCCGCATGAATGGATTCGTCCGCCTCGCCGCCCTCGGCTTGGTTGCAGCTTCGCCGCTGATCGTTCTGACCGCGGGCGGCGCTGGCCAACCTCCGGCTCCTCCTGCGCAGACGCCCCCTCCCCCAGCCGCCGACCCTGCCGACACCATCAAGCGAATGGAGGAGCAGCGCCGCAAGGACAACCCCGCAGCGCCTGCGCCAGCAAACCCGGCCGCGCCGCGTCCGCCTGCCGGCGCGCCGGAGCAGCCTGCGGCCGAGCCCGCCACGACGGGCACGCGCCTGCTGCGCGAGAACACGTTCATCACGCAACGCCGCGGACGCATGACGCGCTCGATGACCAACGAGTGGGTGTTCACGATGGACGCCGACGCGAAGGGCACGCGCGCTGAGCCGGCGATGGTGCTCATGCCGTGCCTCAATCTCCAGAACATGGAGAAGGCCGTCGAACGCTCGGGTGATGGGACGAGCTTCACCATCAGCGGCACGGTCTACGTCTACAAGGGACGCAACTACCTGCTGCCGTCGATGTTCGTGGTCAACCGGCGCGGCGACCTGGCGCCAGCGCAGTGATGCAAGGACCTGCGTCGCAGCCGCCAATCGGGCCTGCGCCTGTTCTCACGCCGGAGTCGATGCTCGCTCGCCTCGCCGGCGTGCGGGTGATTCACCAAGCAGCCGACTGGCTCGCCCTGGATAAACCTGCGGGCGTTTTGTCCGTTCCCGGCAAGGGTGAAGTCGGCGCGATCTCCGTCGTGAGCTGGGTGAAGGAGCGGTATCCGCATGCGACTGGGCCGCTCACTGTGCATCGGCTCGACATGGATACTTCGGGCTTGCTGCTGGTGGGGCTGACGCCTGAGTCTCAGCGATCGCTCTCGATGCTCTTTGAGGCGCGTGGGGTGGAAAAGTCGTACGTCGCCGTCGTTGCCGGGCGGGTTGGACAGGCGAGCGGGGTGTTCGACGCCCCGATGCGGCTAGATGTTCCAAACAGGCCGCGGCAGGTGATCGATTTCGAGCAGGGCAAGCCGGCACGCACGGAGTTTCGTGTGCTCGCGGCGGAGGACGATCGCACGCGGCTAAAGCTTGTGCCGCTGACTGGACGGACGCACCAGCTACGGCTGCATTGTGCACACGCGGGCCATCCCATCTTCGGCGACATCATCTACGGCGACCGCACCTCCGCCCCTCGCTTGCTTCTGCATGCCGAGCGGCTCGCGTTCGCCGACCCGGGAAGCGGACAACCGATCACGATCGAGTCGCTCGCACCGTTCTAGGTGCCGCGGCTTTCGCCCGGAGGGCGGGCGTTGTTTGCCACGGGTGACCGCCGGCGAGCGCAGCGAGACAAGGGAACCCGTGGTCGTGGGCCCGCTCAATTCTCTTTGTCTTTGGGGTCTCCCGGCCCGGCAGGGCCGACGTGAGGTTTCGTCGGCCCTATCGGGCCGGAAGAAACAAGAGAAATGGAATGACCGACCTCCACGGGTTCCTTCGCTGCGCTCAGTCACCCGTGGCAAACAACGCCCGCCCTCCGGGCGAAAAGCCCATCCAGTTCGTCGAGCTATGTCGTCAGACGATCTGCACCATGCTCGGCGACTCGTCGCCGTGGTACGACAGCTTGGCGTGGCGCAAGAGCTTCATCAACGAGAGCGCATCGTGCATGGTGAATGCGTTGACGTCGTAGCTGTCGGCGTCGAGCACGCCCCAGCACGTGCCGTCGACGTCGATGCACGGCACCACCACTTCGCTGCGATCGCGCGGGTCGCACGCGATGTACCCCTCGCCGAGCTTTGCGACGTCCGTCACGACCAGCCCACGCTTTGACAGGTAGCACTTCCCGCACGCGCCGTGCATCCCGATCGGCGAGCAGGCCGGCTTGTCACGGCGTGCGCCCAGCAGCATCTCCGTCGCCGTCTCGCCGGTCGCGGTGTAAAACCCGATCCACGACAGCCCCTGATCGGCGAACGCCTCCCACAGCACGTCCACCACCCGCTTCATCGCCTCCTCGCGCGTCTCGGTCGGCGAGGTCGCGTTCACGAGGCGGGTGTACTCACGCTGTGTCCGCGGCGGCATGGGCCGATGGTACCCGTAAAACACAACCAGCCCCGGCGAAACACCGGGGCTGGCAGGAGTTGAAGTCTTTGAAGACGATCAGAGGGTCGCCGAGGTGTACGGCAGCAGACCCATGAAGCGGGCCCGCTTGATCGCCTGGGAGAGCATGCGCTGCTCGCCGGCGGTGCTGCTGGTGCGCTTCTTGGTGAAGATCTTGCCGTTGGGCGACATCATCCGGCGGAGCTTCTCGACATCCTTGTAGTCGATGACGACCTTGCCGGCGGCTGTCTTCTTGACGACCTTGACCTTCTGGGGGGGAGCAAAACGGTTGAACTGGGACATTGCTGGTTCCGCTCTGGGCTTGCCCCCACGCAGCCGGTACGACCGGGCCCGGGGGCAGCGGATGAGTTGTGGGGGCAAGGTTAGACGCGTGGCCACCCCCGGACCATCCGCCTGTCTTGCTCAACCGCTTATCCGTACTTCTACCAACCGCTCAGCCCTCTAGAATGCCGCATGATCGCCCTCCCCGCTCTTTTGATCGCCCTCGCGGCGGCTCAGCCTCCCGCCCACCCCGCTTCCGCACCCACCCCCGCCCCCCCCGCCCCCCCTTCCCCCCTGCCGCGCCGCTGGATTGGAAAGGCCTCGAAGGCCCGTTCCTTTCCGGTCAGACGCAGCTCACCCTGCCGGCGCGGTTCGCCAAAGCCGGCGAAGCCTACTTCGACCACCAGACGCCGCCGCGCTGGGTCGTCTTTCAGGGCGTCGAGCGCCCGGAGGCGGGCAAGGAAGCATCGCCGAACTACGCGATGTACGTCGCCAAGCTGGCGTACGCGGGCGACGTGCCGAGCGGCCTTGAGCAGATCCAACGCATCAGCCCTGAGGGGAGCGCCAACACATGCGCCTGGTTCGAGCCGCTCAGCCGCGAGCGTGCGTGGGGCAAGGTGATCTTCGGCTCGACGCTTGTCGCGCCGGCCCCCAGCACCGACACGCCCGGCTACCAGCGCCAGCGCGGCAGCTACATGTGGAGCTTCCCCGCAGAGATGCGAGTCGTCTCGACGTCCGTTCCCGCGATCTACGACGAGGTGATGCGCGAGCAGCACGGCGGCACGGTCAAGGGACCGGGTCCGTCGAGCGAACTCACGGTGAAGTTCGAGCCTCCCAACGGCGCCGGCTACATGGCCGAGTGCTCGTGGTCGCCCAAGGGACGCAGCCTGCTGTACACGTACGTAGACCCCAAGACCAAGAACCCCGACATCTGGGTCTACGACGAGCCGACCAAGACGCACACGCCGCTGGTGCAGGCGACCGGCTACGACGGAGGCCCTTTCTTCTCGCCCGACGGCAAGTGGATCTGCTACCGCTCCGATCGCAAGGGGGACAACAACCTGCAGCTCTTCGTCGCCGAGCTCGCCTTCGACCAGAAAGACGGTGAGTTCATGGGTGGCAAGATCACCGGCATCAAGCGCGAGATCCAGCTCACCGCCGACGACGGCGTCGTCTCGTGGTGCCCGTTCTGGCACCCGTCGATGAAGTACATGGTCTACGCCACCAGCGCGGTGAGCCACGGCAACTACGAGGTCTTCGCTATCGAGTTCGACCCCGCCAAGAAGCGCGAGGAGCTCAAGCGCGTCCGCGTCACCAGCGCCGACGGGTTCGACGGCCTGCCCGTCTTCTCCGACGACGGCAAACTGATGATGTGGACGAGCCAGCGCGGCCCGAAGATCGAAGGCGAGCAGAAGCCCAGCAGCCAGCTCTGGGTGGCCAAGCTCACCGGTGAGCCGGACTGGAATAAGAGCCTCGAGCGCAAGCACGAGGAAAAGGCTCCGGCGCCACACTGAGCCCAAAGGCCACGAAAAAGTCGGCCTCGGATAAACACGGATGACACGGATAAGAAGAAGAGGCTACGAACCAGCCTCTTCCTCATCCGTGTCATCTGTGTTTATGCGAGGCTTGCCTTATCCGCGGCTCAACCCTCGTGCTTGCGAACCTTTTGCGTTAAGTGCTGTTTGCGTCGAGAAATCGCGGTTAGCCGACGTTGCTCAAGGGCGGTCTTGAGTCAGAGCCCGACGCGTCAGCGAAGGAGGCGGTGCGAGGCTTTGCGAGCGCCGCGTCTGCCGCGGGCCGAACGGCCGATTCGCAGAGCCTCATCGGCCTCCCTCGCTAACGCTTCGGGCTCTGACAGATGAGACTAACGCAAAAGGCTCTTGCGCACGAGGCTGTTATTTGAGCGACGCGATGAACGCGCCCAGCCGCTTGCACCCTTCGCGGATCTGCTCTTCCGAGCACGCGAACGACATGCGGATGTGCTTGTGGCCGACAAGCGACGAGAAGTCCTCGCCGGGCACCACCGCCATGTTGTGCTCATCGAGCAGCGCACCGGCAAAGTCGGCTGATGCGTTGATCTTCACGCCCTTTGGCGACGTCTTGCCCAGGTGAGCCGAGATGTCGGGGAAGACGTAGAACGCGCCGATCGGTTTGGCGACCTTCACGCCCGGGATCTTGCTCAACTCGCCGAAGATCACCTCTGCACGCTTGGCGAACGCGGTGCGGGCCTTTTCGAGGTCCGCGCCGCACTCGGTGAGCGCCGCGCGCATGCCTGCGAGTGAGAAGCCCGACACGCACGTGACACTCTGGCCCTGCAGCTTCGTAAGCCCGGCGATCACCTGCTTGCCGAAGTCGCCGCTGCCGCTCACCCAGCCGAGCCGCCAGCCGGTCATGGCGAAGCTCTTGCCCGGGCCGCTGATGGTGAGCACACGCTCAGCGATCGACGGCATCGAGCCGATCGACACGTGCTTCACGTCTCCAAACACGATGTGCTGATACAGCTCGTCGGCCACGACCACCAGTTCCGGCGCGATGGTCTTGGCCGCCTCGGCGATCACCGCGGCGAGCGCTTCGAGCTCCGCGCCGGTGTACATCGTGCTGCACGGGTTGCTCGGGCTGTTGATCAGGATCGCGCGCGTTTTGGGCGTGATCGCCTTGCGGAGCTGCTCGGGCGTCACCTTGAAGTTCGCCTCAGGCGTCGTCGGGAGCTCGACGACTTTCGCGCCCGCGAGCGTCGCGATCGGCGCGAAGCTCACCCACGCGGGCACGGGCAGCAGCAGTTCCTTCTGCTCGCCCGCGGCCTCGACGTCGAACAGCGCCTGGAACGTCAGGTAAAGGGCCATCTTTACGCCCGCGGTGATCAGGACGTGGTCCTTGGTCACGTTGGGAATCTTGTTCACCTCGGTGAGGCTCTTGGCGATCAGCTCGCGGCTCGCCACGTCGCCCGCGGTGTCGACGTACTTGGTGTTCCCCGCCTTCAGCGACGTCACCAGCGCGTCAACCGCCAGTGTCGGCGACTGAAAGTCCGGCTCGCCCGCTGAGAAGTTCAGCACGTCCACGCCCGCGGCTTTCAAGGCCTTGGCCTTGTTCATCACCGCGACAGTTGAGGAGGCCTTGAGCGACGTAACGCGACGGGAGAGCTGCATGGACCGAATGTAGGACCAGCGTGCGGGCGATTCTGCGCCACGACGCGCTCAACCGTGAACTTCGCGCAGATTACTCCAACCGCCCGCCGCGCTTACGGCTTCTCCGGCTGGTTGCTCGGCGTCGAACCGATGGCCGGCGCAGGCGTCGCGGGCAGCTTCGGCGCGTCGGCCGCCGGCTTGGCGGGCTCGACGGGCTTGTCCGGCTGAGCCGCGGGCTGGCCGTCGGGCTGCTTCTTCACGACGACGCCGGGGATGTCGGGCGACATGACGATCGGCGCCAGCGACACCACGTCGACCCGCTTGGGGATGATCAGGTTGGTGCGCAGCGACTCGTCAGGGCGCACCTCGCCGATGATGCCGACGACCTGGTCGAGCTTGTTGGAGTAATCGAACTTCGGGTCGGGCAGCAGGTACCCAAGCGTGCGGGCCGAGCCGGGCTCGGGGGACATCACGCGGTAGAGCTCGGGCGTCCGGGCGCCGTCGTAGACCGTGCTGCGCACCAGGCGGCCGATCATCGTGTAGACCCGCTGCTTCTCGAGCTCGATCACCTTCTTGCCGACGTCGCTCTTCATGAGCTCCGTGTCGCGGTTGACGACGGCGTTGGCCGCCTGCGCGTCGCGGATCTCCTTGCGCATCTTCATCACCGCGATGTACGCGTCGAGCTGCTTGGCGACGGCCGCGTCGCGCGGGCTGTTTGACAGCGTCCCTTTGAACCGCTCGAACTCGGCGATCGCCTGATCGAGCTCGGCCGTGGCCGCGGGCTGAGCTCGCACGCGGTCGTAGAGCGCCTTGAGCCCCTCCATGGTCGTCGGAGCCGTCGCCACCGCGGGCCCGACGGTTCTGGGATGGTCTTTGTCGCCAACGGGCACCGTCGCGGGGATCTCCATGCCCGGAGGCGTGGCGACCGGGTTTGCGATCGGCGCTGGCGTCGTTTCGCCGCCGGCAGGCGTCGTTGCCGGAACCGGCGGAGGAGCGACGGGCGGGGTGACCGGCTGAACGGTCGTCGGAGCGGGAGCCTGCGTGGTCGCAGGTGTCCCGGCCGGCGCTGCCGGCGTCGTCGCAGCGGGCGTGTCCGTCGCGGGCTTGTCGGTGGTCGCCGCAGACGGGGCGCCACTGCCGGCGACAGGGGCGGACGGAGAGGGCGTGGTCGCCGGCGTTGCGGCCGGAGTTGCAGTTCCAACGGGCGTCGCGGCGGCGGGCGTCAGCTTCGCCAGGATCGGCTGCGCCTCGGCGTCGGTCGCTTTGCGGACCGCGTCGCGGCTGATCCAGCCGCGCGCGTTCGCGGGCGCCTCGACCCAGTAATACGTCACCTTCCCCGAATCGTCCTTGACGGTGTCGGAGATCTTGAGCTCGGTACCGACGGGCAGGTCGTTCTCGACTGCGCCGAGGAACGCGCCCTTGGCGCCGCCGTTGGCATTGGGGGCCTTCAGGCGGCTGGCGCGGGTCAGCCGCACCATCCCCTTGCCTGCATCCTGCACCTCGTCGGCGGTGGCGATTGCGCAGACCGGCGGGATACATCACACGCAGCCAGTTGGAGGACTCGCCGTCCACCACCAGCGTGTCGCCCGGCTTGGTGAAGGTGAGCGGGTAGAAGTAGATGGAGTTGTTCGCGCGGATCGGGATGCCCGACTGCGTGACGATCGCGACGTATGTCTCGACCTTGGTCGGCGCGCCTTCCTGGGCGGATGCCACCGTCGCGGGCGCGAGCAGCGCTACCGGCGCGGCCGCTGCCGTCAGCAGCGCTCCGACCGTCGATGCCGCCGTGCCAAGCCGGAAAAACGCTGATCCATCAAGCCGCTTCATGCGCCGACTCCTTAACATCCGTGTGGGAGGAGGAGGGGGGGTACCACCGTCCATGCCGCCCTGCGCAATGCTACCCGGTCCGAATCGGCTTTGCCCCCTCGTCCGCCGCACAATACCCTGCTGCCCAGATGCCCAAGCCCCAGCTGACCGCACCCGCCGCCGCACCCCGATTGACCGCAAACCGGGCCCGACTGGCGACCGCAACCGTTCTTCTCTCCCTCGCCGCAGGCTGCGCCTCGCCACTTCACCCTGACACCGAGCCGGAACTCCGACACTCAATCCTCAATTCCATCCGGCACGACACCCAAGGCTCCCTCGCCCCCGCCGCTGACGGCAAGGTTCACCCGGCCATTGAGCCCACCGCCCCCCGCGTGCAGAGCCTCGGCCTGTCGCCGGACATCCTCACCAAGCTCGAGCAGAACAGCGGCCCTTCGAGCTACGCCAGCTTCGTGGTGCCGCTGGGCCCCACGCTGACCGGCGAACCGCAGAAGGTGGCCACGATCAGCCTCAAGCGGGCCATCCTGACCACCGCCTCCAACAACCTCACGCTCCAGTTCGCGCGCCTGGTCCCCTCGATCAAGCAGACCGACACCGAGCGTGCCCAGGCCGCCTTTGACTGGACCCTCTTCGCCAGCACCCAGCTCCAGACGCAGGACAACCAGTCTCGCGCACCGGCTTCGGCACCGGCCCGCTCACCAACATCGAGAACACGACCAACGCCACCATCGGCCTCCGGCGCAAGCTCGAGACCGGCGGCGTGTTCACGATCCAGAACCAGATCAGCCGGCTCGCCAACAACTCGCCCGGGTTGCTCCCCAACCCCGACCCGGCGATCCAGCCCGCCATCACCGTCCAGCTCGATCAGCCGCTACTCCGCAACTTCGGTACAGACGCCAACCTCGCCGACGTGCGCCAAGCCGTCAACGCCGAGCGCGACAGCGTGCAGCAGCTCAAGGCGACATTGCTGCAGCAGATCGCCGACGCCGAAACCGCCTACTGGACGCTCGTCCGCGCAACGGGCGAGTTGAAGATCGCTCAGCGCCTGCTCGACCGCGGCGAGGACGTCAGCAACACGCTCAAGAACCGCCAGGGCACAGGCCAGGACGTCCGCGCCAGCCAGTACTCTGACGCCGTCGCAACAGTCGAGGCCCGGCGGTCAGACGTCATCCGCGCCCGCAACACGCTTCGCGAAGCCAGCGACAAGCTCAAGCAGATCATGAACGACGCCGACCTCAACGTCGGCTCGGAGATCCTGCTGCAGCCGGTCGACGACCCGACTGCCGAGCCGCTGACGGTCTCGCTCCAGGACATCGTCACCACCGCGCTGGGCAACCGACCCGAAATCCAGCGCCACGTTGCTCGCCATCAGCGACTCGGCCATCCGTCAGCAGCTCGCCGACAACGCGCGCCTCCCCGCGCTGGACCTCCGCCTGCAGATGCGTGCGAGCGAAATCGGCACCAGCGCCAGTGGCACCTACGACCGCCTTCTGAGCGACAGCAACTTCGTCGACTACCTCGTCGGCCTCAACTTCGAGCAGCCCATCGGCAACAAGGCCGCCGAGGCCAACTACCGCGGCCGGTTCCTCGAGACCGCCCAGGCCCGCACGACTTACCGCGACGTCGTGCAGCGCGTGCTGCTCGACGTCAAAAGCGGCCTGCGTTCAGTCGCCACCACCTACCAGCTCATCGAGCAAACGCGTGCCAGCCGCATCGCCGCTGCGGAGAATCTCCGCACCATCGAGGTTGAAGAGCGCACGATCCAGGCGCTCACGCCCGAGTTCCTCAACCTCAAGCTCGACCGCCAGCAGCGCCTCGCCGCCGCCGAGGCCGCCGAGCTCGCGTCGATCACCGAGTACAACGCGTCGATCGGGCGTCTCTACGCCGCGATGGGCACAGCGCTTGAACGCAACAACATCGCGTTCAACGTTCCCCGCGCTACCGACCCGCTCCCCAGCGAGAAGGCCGAGCCGTGAGCCTTCCACTCCCCCCAACACGCACACCCGATTTCGCGGAGATCGAGGCCGCGGCCAACCGGCTGCGCCGGCGGGCTGGTCGCGTTCCCAACCGAGACCGTCTACGGCCTGGGCGCCGATGCGCTCAACGCAGCCGCGGTGAAGCGCGTCTTCACCTCCAAAGGGCGCCCGAGCAACAACCCGCTCATCGTGCACGTGACGGGCGTCGACATGGCCGCCACGCTCGTCGATGGGCCGCTCAGCGAGCACGCCGCGGCCTTGATGCGCCGCTTCTGGCCCGGCCCGCTCTCGATCGTGCTGCCGCGCCACCCGCGCGTGCCCGACGCGGTCGCCGGCGGCGCGGGCGGTTCGACCGTCGCACTCCGCTGCCCTGATCACCCCGTCGCTCTCGCACTCCTCTTCGCCTTCGGCGGCCCGCTCGTCGGGCCGAGCGCCAATCGCAGCGGCAACGTCTCCCCCACTACCGCGGCACACGTCATCGAAGAGTTCGATGGCGACATCATCCCCGCGTCGCTGGACACCGATCCGGCCAGCGACCTCGACGACCGCGTCGTCATCATCGACGGCGGCGCATGCCAGACCGGTCTTGAAAGCACCGTCCTCGTCCTGCACGACGACCGCAGCGGCGGCGGGAACGCGGCCACCATCCTCCGCCCCGGCATCATCGGCCCCGAGCAGATCGAAGCGGTCCTCGAAGCCCCCGTCGGCTTCGGCCCAAGCGTCGCCGATCCGTCTCTTCCATTACCGGCTCCCGGCCTGCTCGGCAGCCATTACGCCCCCCGCGCCGCGCGATCGCCTTTGACGACTGGGCCGACGTCGAAGAACTCGCCGAAGAAGCTGCCGAGCTCCTTGCTCGCCGTCCTGACATGGACCAGAGCCGCCCGTCGCTCGCGGTGCTCTCACACTCGCTATTGGCCGAAGACGCAGACCTTCCCCCCAACGCTCGGCTCTACCTCCTGCCTCCAACGCCGATCGACTACGCCGCGGCCTTCTACCGCACACTCCGCCAGGCCGACTCGGGTCACAACTTCATCATCGCGATCCACCGCCCACCGCTGCCGCAGCACAGCGAGTCGCCCGAAGCCGCCGCCATCTGGCGCGCCGTGCACGACCGCCTCACCCGCGCCTGCGCACCGCGGTGACCGACTCTCACGTCACACGTTCCCGCCGCCGTCGGTCATCACCCCGCCCGCCCCGTTGAACGCCGCGTACGGCGTGGTAAAACCGATCACGGTGTTGTTGCGCACCACACCGGCAATATTCGTCGCAAAGCTGATCCCTGTAGAAGGGAACGTGGACGTCGAAACGACCGCAGGCGAGCAGTTGATCAGATTGCCCGCGATCAGCGCGCTCGCCGCCCCAGGACCGCTGATCGAGATCGCGCGGAACGTCACCGTGCCCGAACCGTTGTACGACAGCGAACCGATCGCGTTGTCGGCGATCACCGTTCCCGCCGAGCTGATCGAGATCGCGATGATGGTCATGTTGCTGTCGGCGCTCGTCGTGCTCGCCCCGACGTCCATCACGCGGCACCGCCGCACGACCACGTTCCGTGCCTGCGTCCCCCCGCTCTGGGTCACAATCCCGTACTGCTTGGGCCCGACAATGCGCAAGTCTTCGAGCGTCAGGTTCGCAGCGCCGCTGAGCGCCACGCCGATCACCCCACCCGCGACCGTGCCGTTCCGCACGTCAACGTTCGTTGTCGAACTCGACGGACCAATGCTGACAACCGAGCTCGCCCCCACCGCTGCGCTGACCGCAAAGCCGTTCAGGTCGAGCGTGACGTGACTCGCCGAGATCGTGACCGCGACCGCCGCCCCGACGGCGATGTTCCCAGTCAGCACATACGAGCCGCTCTGACTGATGATGATCGGCGTCGACCCGCCCGCGATCGCAATCCGCCCATCGCCGCTCCCGTTCGGAAACGACGGAATCTTGTTGTACACGTCATCAAGCGTGTGGCCGCTCGGCCCAACCGCCCCCGCGGGCGGATCAATCGGCCCCGCCCCCCCTGCCCTCGCCAGCGCGGCCATCCCCGCAACCCCGGCAGCGCCCAACAACGCACGGCGTTCAAACTCGCTCATCCGACGAGACTACCCGCGCTTCTGAGTCGCCACAACTGATCGCCGACCGGTCAGTCCGTCAATTGATCGCGCATCTCGGACCTGCCGCCCGCGGCCGCGCTGAGCTCCTGCAGCACCCGGGGCAGGTTCGCCGCCAGCGCCCCCCGCGCCATCACCACGTCCGCCCCCTCGCGCTTAGCCCGCACAAGGTCTGCCCCCTGCACGTGAGGCCCAAACACCACGACCCGGATCACCTCGGGTTTTTCCCCATCTCCTCCTCCGCGTTCCTCGACGCTTCTCCGCGTCTCCGCGTTCCCACCTTTCAGCCTCCCCAGCATCGCGAAAGCGATTACACCCTCCTGCCCTTCTTCGCCTGCCGCGAGGTCCAGAAGCACCCCTGTCACGGGCGAATCGGCCAGCCGCGCTTCGAGCATGTCCATGGTGCGCACCGGGCGTGCCGGAACACCCAAATCCTCGGCACACGACTTGATCCGAGTAGCCCACAGCAGGTCTGAAGCGAGATAAAGTACCACCCTTGCTCCTGTGCAAAACCCGTCTCCAGTCGTTGCGCGACAGCGATTTCAGCGCAACCAGGAGAACGGCCGATCGGGACAGGGTAACACGCTTCAACTCTTTATCAGGAACCCAAATGCCTACCCCAACCGCCCCCGCGAAGAAGTCCAAGGCCGCCGCCAACGGATCGAACCACCAGGGAGGTGGGACGACCGCGGCAGCGCCGACCCCTAAGAGTGCGGGCCAGATGCGGGCGATGTTCGAGGAGCTCGGCCTCCCCACCGACCCCAACAACCTCTACGGCCAGACCGTCAGCACCATGCTGCACGCCGCCGACGTGATGGACCTGCCCGACTACCTCCGGCAGATCCTCGCCCAGCCCAAGAACGAGATCATGGTGCATTTCCCCGTCCGCATGGACAACGGCAAGACGCGCCTCTTCAAGGGCTACCGCGTTCAGCACAACAACGCCCTGGGCCCGTACAAGGGCGGCCTGCGGTTCCACCACGACGTCCACCTCGACGACGTCAAGTCGCTCGCCTTCCTGATGACCATGAAGTGCTCGCTCGTCGGCGTCCCCTACGGCGGCGGCAAGGGCGGCATCAAGGTCAACCCCCGCGAGCACAGCAAGGGTGAGATGGAGCGCATCGTCCGCCGCTTCACCACCGCCATCGCCCACAACATCGGCCCGGATTACGACATCCCCGCGCCCGACGTCGGCAGCGGCAGCCAGCACATGGCCTGGATCGCCGACACCTACTCGTTCCTGAGCGAGATCGGCGGCAACAACCCCATCGCCGTCATCACCGGCAAGCCCGTCGAGTACGGCGGAAGCCTCGGCCGCGAGAAGGCGACCGGCCAGGGCGTCGTCGACACGCTCGTCGAGATGCTCCCCGAGCTGAAGCTCAAGCCCGAGAAGTGCACCTTCTCCGTGCTCGGCTACGGCAACGTGGGTTCCTGGAGCGGCAAGATCTTCCAGGACAAGGGCGCCAAGATGATCGCCGTCGCCGACCACACCGGCTTCATCGCCAACCCCAAGGGCATCGACGCCTACGACCTCGACGAGCACGTCAAGCAGACCGGCGGCGTCAAGGGCTACGGCAAGGCCGCGGCCATCAGCAAGGACGAGTTCTACAAGACCAAGGTCGACGTGCTCATCCCCGCTGCGCTGGAGCAGATGATCCAGGAGGGCGAGGCCCAGATGATCGACGCCAAGGTCGTGGCCGAGGGCGCGAACGCCCCCACCACTCCCGCCGGCGAGCGCATCCTGCAGGAGCGCGGCATCGAAGTCCTCCCGGCCATCCTCTGCAACGCCGGCGGGGTCACGGTCTCCTACTTCGAGTGGGTCCAGAACAAGACCTTCCAGTCGTGGGACCTGGACTACGTGGACCGCGAGCTCAACAAGCACATGGTCAAGGCCGCGCAGAAGACCCGCGCCGCCCGCAAGCAGTTCAACTGCGACCTCCGCACTGCCGCCTACATCGCCGCCCTCCAGCGCCTGCAGCAGGCCTACGAAGTCCGCGGCATCTTCCCGTAAGCGCGACGCCTCAATAAGAGCCTCGTGCGCAAGCACGAGCGCGATGCCCTCGCTGCAACTGCAACGCTCAATACCACACAACAACCACCAAAGCCCGGGCCCCAAGCCCGGGCTTTTTTGTTTCACACGAGCCGTGTGCCAAAGCACAGGGCCAAAAACACCGGACGCTCAGCTTCACGCAAGTCGCCGCGAAAGGAACGCGCTCAGTACACCCTCCCCGAGCTTCCGCTCGGGGCTCGTTGTCGGCCCACACGCTGCTCGACGCGCGTGCAATGCCGCTCCACCCGCACGACATACGTCCGCACTGATGCGGCGCTTTACCCTCGGTCACCACCCGGGTAAACTTGCCCCCTTGCTCGGGCGACACGCCCGGGTGGGGTCGCAGAAGGGTGTGCGAATCAACTCACGTTGATCAGCCGAAACCGGGCGCCGTGCCCGGCCGGTGTTCGCACCTTCCTCCCCACTGTGACCGCGCCCATGAGCACCCACGCATCCTCCGTTCCGTCCGCATCCGCACCGTTGCCGCGCGTCCAGACGGCTGCTCGCCCCAAGCTCGGCACAGCCGCGCTGTTGAACAAGTACTTCTACACCGCCACCGGCGTGTTCTTCCTGCTCGTCGCGATCGTCGGCTTCAGCGGCTTCTACTTCCAGGGCATGGCGTACAGGCCGGGCGGTCTGCGCCCGATCACTCCGCCCATCCGCGGCCTGGTCATCACCCACGGCGTCACGATGTCGCTCTGGCTGATCATGCTCGTCGTGCAGCCGCTGCTGGTCGCCACTGGCAACCGCAAGAAGCACATGGTGATGGGGTGGGTCGGCACGGCCCTCGCCGCGATCGTCACCGTCAGCGGCGTAATCGTCGGCTGCAGCTTCTCAAAGTACATGCCCCCCGAGGCCAAGATGTGGGGCATCTCGCCGCTGGAGTTCACCATCGTGCCGCTGGGCGCGATCGCGTTGTTCGCCGTCTTCGTCACCCTCGGTGTCGCGCTTCGCCGCAAGCCGGCGCTCCACCGGCCCATGATGTTCCTCGCCACCCTCGCGGGGCTGACCGCCGCGCTCAACCGCATCGACTGGCTCAACGCGCCGCTCATCGGCACCGTGTTCGACAAGGCCTTCGGTCCGTTCTTCGTGATCGTGGTCATCGGCGTGGCGATGGTCGTCATCCGCAGCCTACTGGCCAAACGGTTCGACAAACCGTTGGCGATCGGTGTCGCGGTCGTGATCGCCTCGACGACGGTCATGTGGCACCTTGCCACCACCCCGGCGTGGATGTCGATCGCGTCCGCCATCACCAGGTAACCAGTTCGGCGGGATGAAACTCCGGGATGGATTTGGTTTCATCCCGCCTTCACCCGGGCGAATACACGGTCGGGGTTCAATGGTTCACCGTGAGTGTGTCACGGGAGCCATCGGCGGCCGCCGCCGGTGCATCCACATGCACCGCGGCGCAGCCACATGCAAACCGTCGATCTCACTTCGTGCGACCGTGAACCGATCCATATCCCGGGCCTGATCCAGCCGCACGGGCTGATGCTTCTGCTGGAGAACTCCGAGCCCGGCGCGAAAATTCTGCTCACCAGCAGCAACAGCGCCGAGGTCGTCGGCATCGCGCCCGAGCAGATGATCGGCCTGACGCTCAAGGACGTGCTGCGCGAGCAGGACGCTCTGGAAATCGCCAAACGGCTGGGAGATGGGCCGCTCCACCTCCACCCGGTCTACATCCACGCCGCGCGCGGCGCGAAAGTCGACACCGTCTTCAACGCCGTTGCGCACCGGCTGGAGGATTGGACGGCCCTCGAGCTCGAGCCCGTCCTGCCGGACGAGGGCGTCAACGCCACCGACCTTTACCGCCGCCTGCAGACGGCGATGGTCGACCTCCGCCAGCCCGCGACCGTCACCAAACTATGCGAGCGCCTCGCGGTGCACGTCCGCGGCATCACCGGCTTCGACCGCGTGATGATCTACCGGTTCGATGCCGACTGGCACGGCGAGGTGATCGCCGAAGAGAAGCGCACGGACCTCGAGCCGTTCCTGGGCCTGCACTACCCCGCCGCCGACATCCCCCGCCAGGCGCGCGAGCTCTACACCCGCAACTGGCTGCGGTTCATCGCCGACCGCAGCTACACGCCCGCATCAATCTACCCCAGCTCGAAGGCGCCCGGCAGCAACCGCCCGCTCGACATGAGCTTCTGCGTGCTGCGCAGCGTCTCGCCGATCCACCTTGAGTACCTCAAGAACATGGGCGTCGACGCGTCCATGTCGATCTCGCTGATCCGCAACGGCCAGCTCTGGGGCCTGGTCGCGTGCCACCACTACAGCCCGCGGCGTGTGCCGTACGACGTGCGTGCCGCTTGCGAACTGATCGGGCAGGTGGTCTCGCTGCAGCTCGCCGAACGCGAGCAAGCGGAGACCGACGGGCAGGTCGCTCGCTCGGCGGGCACGATCGTCTCGACGACCGACGCGCTGCTCCCCGGCCCTCGCTTCAACGAGACGCTCGCCAGCCAGGCCGACAAGCTCATGGGCCTGATCCCCGCGGGCGGACTGGCGATCGTCCACGGCGAGAAAGTCACGCGCGTCGGCCAGACGCCCGGCGTGCAGGACATCCTCGCCATCGCCGACCTCGCGCACAAGGCCAACGCCGAAGTCTTCGCCACCGACAAGCTCGACGATCATGCGAAGCAGGCCTCGCTCATCCCCGTCGCCAGCGGCGTGCTCGCGATCTCGTTCTCGCGGACGGGCCGAAACTCGCTGATCTGGTTCCGGCCCGAGCAGGTGCGCGTCGTCAATTGGGCCGGCGACCCCGTCAAGAGCGTCGCCAAGAGCGACGAGCCCGCACGCCTCAGCCCCCGCGGCTCGTTCGCCCTCTGGAAAGAGACCGTCCGCGGCCGCAGCCTCCCGTGGTCCGCCCATGAGATCGCCGCCGCCACCGAGCTCCGCAAGTCGATGATCAGCAAGCTCGTCTCACACGCCGACGACGTGCTGAGCCACAACGCCGTGCTCAAGCAGGCGAGCGAGGAGAAAGACCAGATCCTCGACAGCGAGCGTGCCGCCCGCTCCCAGGCCGAACGCATCAATCGCCTCACCGACGAGTTCGTCGCCACTCTCAGTCACGAGCTGCGCACGCCGCTCAACGCGATCCAGGGGTGGGTCCACCTGCTGCGCACCGGCGCCGCGAACGTCGACCTTCGCCAGGGGCTCGACGTCATCGACCGCAACGCGCGCGTCCAGACGCAGATGGTCAACGACCTGCTGGATATGAGCCGCATCAACTCCGGCAAGCTCCGGCTCGACGTGCAGAGCGTCGACCTGCCGCAGGTCGTCGACTCCGCGCTCAACACCATCAAGTTCTCCGCCGAGGCCAAGTCGATCCGGCTTCACACCACGATCGACCCGCTCCCCGGCGTCACAGTGAGCGGCGATCCGCAGCGGCTGCAGCAGATCGTCTGGAACCTGCTGAGCAACGCGGTGAAGTTCACACCCAAGGGTGGGCTGGTGCACGTCGAAGTGAAACGCTCGGGCTCCTACGTCGAGCTGAGCGTGCGCGACAACGGCATCGGGATTCCCAAGGACTTCCTGCCGCACGTGTTCGACCGCTTTCGCCAGGCCGATGCGTCCACCACGCGCTCCTTCGGCGGGCTCGGCCTTGGCCTGTCGATCGTGCGACACCTTGTCGAGATGCACGGCGGCTCGGTCGCCGTCGAGAGCCCGGGAAACGACTCGGGCTCGGTCTTCACCGTCACGCTTCCGGTCCGCGCGGTCAACACCTCGATGACCCACGAGCCGCATCCGGCCGCCGACTCGACGCTGCCGCTCAACGCCGACACGCCGGCGCTGTCGGGCCTTCACGTGCTGGTACTCGAAGACGAGCCCGACGCACGCGACTTTGTCTGCCGCCTGCTCGCTGAACGCAAGATCAACGCCGTCGGCGCAGGCTCGGTGGCGGAGGCCATGTCGCTCCTGCACGACCGCACGTTCGACCTGATCATCAGCGACATCGGCATGCCCGGCGAGGACGGATACGCGTTCATCCGCTCGCTCCGGCAACTGGAATCGCGCCGCAACGGCCGCCGCACGCCCGTTGCGGCCCTCACCGCCTACGCCCGCGCAGAAGACCGCCGCCGCATCATGCTCGCGGGGTTCCAGATGCACATCTCAAAGCCGGTCGAGCCGGCTGAACTGCTTGCGGTGGTCGCCAACCTGACCGGACGTCTCTGAGCACCGTCGCTCACTCGCCGAGCTTCTGCGGGGCGACGTGCTCATACAGGAACCACGCCTGCATCTCGTTGGTACGGACCACATCCGACACCAGCAGGTCGTTGGTGCCGTCGTCGCCGTTCTTCGACGCCTCACGCGCCCCGGCGCGGGCTCCTTGCAGCACGATCTCGTGCGCGTGCAGCAGACGGTTGATCTGCGTCACCGCATCCTCGCGCCGCGCGGCGGAGCGGGGATGAGCGTCGTCGCTGCGACGTCGGCCGCCATCGCGACACTGACGCCGCCCAGCGCCATGATCCGTTCGGCGATCTCGTCAACGAGCTCCGCCTGCTCTTCCCAGTGCTTGTCGAAGAGCAGGTGCAGCTGGTAGAAGTCCTTGCCCGACACCTGCCAGTGGTGCTTCTTGTACATGTCGCGCAGGGTCATCGTGTCGGCCAGCACCTGGTTCAGGTCGTCGATGCTCGCGTCGCGCGCATCTTCGCCCAGCGCCAGCGGCACTGGACGCGAGTGCCCGAAGGCCTGGATCTCGTTCGCCTTGACTGGACCGAATGGGTTGCGTGCGCCGGGCTTGCGGTCGGACTTGGTGATCGTGGACTTGGCCATGTGGGTGCTCCTATCCGCCCCCATGCATCATAAGCGTGGGAGCAGGTCACACCTGCGTCTAAAACAGGCTTCACCGCAAGCACACCCCGGCCGCGGCGAGGCAACAAGGCGAGCCACGAATGAACACGGATCACACGGATTGATGCAGCAGATCCGTGTACATCCGTGGCTGATCTTCAAGCCTCGGCAGCCAAATGAAAAAGCCCCGGCACTTACCGGGGCTTTCAAAGCTGCGTTCGACCTGGCTCAACACCCGTTGAAGAAGTAGGTGATGAACGCGATGAAATCGTTGTTGTCCCAGGTATTGTCGCTCCCCGGCAGGCCGCCGGTGGTGCCGAGATCGGCGCTGGGGTCATGGTTGAAGAAGAGGTTGATGAAGGCGATGAAGTCGTTGTTGTTCAACTGGTGGTCGTGGCCCACCACGCCGCCGGCCTTGCCAAGGTCTGCCGGGCCGCACGGCGGGAAGATCAGATCGCCGAAGCGGAAGTTGTCGCCCTCGATCACGCGGCTCCCTTCGAGCGCGGAGACCGTGACTTCGATGTGCGCGATCGTCTGGTTGGGGTCGGCGGGCGTGTAGATCAATTCCGGATCGGTCGCGGGGTTGTACACGCCGTCAGGCTGAACGATCGCGTGCGCAAAGCCGATCTCGAACCCCTGCGGGTTGTACGCGCGCATGAAGAAGTTCGTGTTGTTCACGCTCGAGTCTGTCGCGGTGAACGCGAAGAACGGCACCGCCGCAGGCTGCGACGTGCCGGGGATCACAAAGTCGATCGTGACCAGGTAGTTGTTCTGCGTGTTCGCCGGGTCGAAGATCTGCACCGAGTTGGGCGCACTCACCGCGTTGGTGAAGGCGCCGGGCCCCTCCACTTGCCAGTTCCCGCCAAACACCACGCCTGCCTCGCGGTACTGGTCGGAAACGACCGTGCCGGGGGCGAGCGCGTCAAAGTCGATCGTCTGATCAGCAAACGCCGCAGCGGACACGCCGAGAACGGCCGCGCAAGCGATACTCAAAGCCTTCATCATCTGGTCTCTCCTCTACTCCATCCGTCCTCGAACATACCCCACAAAGTCAGCCCCAACCAACAGAAACGCTTGGTTTCCGGGCTTATCCGAGGCCTTCTCGGACGTTATCCGCTGAAACTCCACGACGCCGGAAATGAAAAACGCCCGGGACAGCCCGGGCGTTTGAGGCAGGGTTTCTACGTGGCTTAGCCGGTCTTCTTGCGACGGTCGTTCCGAGCGGCGTTGGCCGCGTCGGGCGGAACCAGACCGCTCTGGACCGCGATGCGGGCCAGGTCGACGCGGTTGCGGGCGCTGAGCTTGATGCCCAGCGAGAGGCGATGGGCCTCGATCGTCTTGCGGCTGCGGAAGAGCTTCTCGGCGATTGCCGCCGTGGTCAGGCCCTGACCGATGAGGGCCAGGATCTCCATCTCACGCGGGGTCAGGTTGGCGAGCTGGCCCTTGTCGACGTGCTGGGCCTGCACCACCTCGACGTCCGCCTGAGCGGCGCGGGTGTCGTCAGCCGGGACGATGCCGCGGCAGACGATCAGGACGCGGTCGGGCTTGCCGGCGGGACCGGGGAGCGGACGCATCACCGTGCGGGTGCGGATGCCCTTCCACGCGGCGTGCATCACCAGCGGTTTGTTGGTATCAAGCACGCGGCGGATGAGCTGAGCACGCTCGTCAGCGATGGGCTTGGGGAATAGGTCGGTCAGGAGTTTTCCCGAGAAGCCGTCGAACGGGCGGCTGGGCGCCCACCATGACAGAACGGGGCTCATGAACAGAACCCGACCCTCGGGGGTCACGATTGCGACGTCGGCACCGGAATCAGACGTCACTGAGGCCCAGACTTCACCCAAATCAGCCGGCAGCGGACCGCCGGCGGGGTGCTCATTCAGATTACTTGGCATGACTCGCTCCATCCCCACGGAGTACTCAGTCGTTGTATGAAGCACGGAAAGCCCTTAGGAATTTTTGCCCGTTCCATGGGCATTTGTGCGGATGCCATCGTAGGCTGAGACATCCCTAAGGTCATGTGAAGGCAGGATTTACAATGTTCGAACTCTGGCCGGGAAACCGGCAGAGGAAAACTCCTCCGCACCCCGTTCCATACGCTGGAATCGGGGGGAGGTTCCGCAAAAACCCGTGCCCTTAGAGGTCGAGCATCAGGCGCTCGGGCGCTCGATGGCGTTCTTGATGTTCACGAGGAACTTGACCGACTCCTGGCCGTCGAGCAGGCGGTGGTCGTAGGACATCGCGAGATACATCATCGGCCTGAGAGCGATTTCACCGGGTTTGTCCGGATGCTCGACGGGCCGGTTCTTGATCGCGTGCATGCCGAGGATCGCGGTCTGCGGCGAGTTGAGGATCGGCATGCTCCACATGCTGCCGAAGATGCCGCCGTTGGTCACCGTGAACGTGCCGCCCTGGAGTTCCTCGAGCGTCAGCTTGCCGTCGCGGGCGCGGGCGGCGATGTCCTTGATCGCCAGTTCGATCTGCGCGAACGACATCGACTGGACGTTTCTGAGAACAGGGACGGTCAAGCCCTTGGGTGTGCTGACGGCGACGGAGATGTCGACGTAATCGTGGTACTCGACCTCCATCGCGCCGTCGGCACCCTGCCCCAGGTAGGCGTTGACCACCGGCGAGCCGCGAAGCGCCTGGCATGCGGCCTTGACGAAGAAGGACATGAAGCCAAGGCCGACGCCGTGCTTCTTCTCGAACTCTTCCTTGTACTTGTTGCGCAGCGCCATGACGTTGGTCATGTCCACCTCGTTGTAGGTGGTGAGCATGGCGGCGGTGTGCTGCGCCTCGACCAGGCGCTGCGCAATGCGGTTGCGGAGCGGGGTGAGACGCTCGCGGCGGCTGCCGCGTGAGCCGGGGGGGGCGGCGGGCGCGGGGGCAGCGGCCTTGGGGGCTGCGCTCGCGCGGGGGCCGTGGCCACAGCCGCGGTCGCTGCAGCGCGGTTCTGGGTGAAACCGGTGACGTCCTGCTCACGGATGCGGCCGCCGGGGCCGGTGCCCTGGATCTGGCTGAGGTCGATGCCCTGCTCCTTGGCGATCTTCTCGGCGAGCGGAGTGGCGCGGACGTCGGCCGCGTGTCCGTTTGTCGCGGCCGGAGCGGCAGGCTGCGGCGCGGCCTTGGGGGCCGGCGCCGGCTTAGCTTCGACCGCGGCGGGAGCAGCCGGTGACGGTGCAGCCGCGGGGGCAGCGCCGGCGGCACCTTCCTCGATGCGAGCAACGACCGCTCCAACCGGCACAGTCTCTCCCACTTTCACCAGTTGCTTCACGCGCCCGGCGGCGGTCGCCGTGATCTCGGCGGTGATCTTGTCGGTCTCCAGCTCCATCAAGAGCTGGTCGCGCTTGACCACGTCGCCGTCGGCGACGGCCCAACGCGAGACGACGCCGGTGCGAACCGATTCGCCCATTTCCGGGATGATGATGTCAACGGCCATGTGGAGAGTGCTTTCTGGCTGAAGAGTGCTGAGAGTCGAGAGAAGACCGGATGGAACGCTGAAGGACTGGTGACGCGAAGAGGTGAGATCAGGCCTTGGCCTTCACGCCCGACTCGGCCGCCTTGGGAGCAGGGCCGAGCGCCTTTTCCCACAGCGCGGCCTGCTCGTCCTTGTGCAGGTGCTTGCTGCCGCCCGAGGGCGTGGGGCTCGCGGGGCGACTGATGACGTCAAGCTGCAGGCCGAGCTGGTTGCGGAAGATGTCCTCGAGGAACATGTATGCGCCGTTGTTGCGGGGCTCTTCCTGGAACCAGACGAGCTTCGCCTTGGCCGGGTACTGGCCGAGGATCTTCTTGGCCAGCTCGTTGTGGAACGGGTAGAACTGCTCGATGCGCACCAAGGCGGTGTCGTACTTCTTGGTCGCCTCGCGGTGGAGGGCGAGCTCGTGGTAGACCTTGCCCGAGCAGAGCATGACGGTCTTGACGTTCTTGCGATCGCCCTTGGGGGCTGTGCCGTTGTTCTGCGTGAACGCCGTATCGTCGAGCAGTTCCTGGAACGTGCCCGTCATCAGATCGTTGATGTTTGAGGTCGCGGTCTTGACCCATGACTTGGGCGTGAGCACGGCGAGGGGCTTGCGGAACTTGCGGTCAGGATTGACCTGGCGACGGAGCAGGTGGAAGTACTGCGCACCGGTGCTGGGGTAGCAGACCTGCCAGTTCTCCTTGGCGCACGCGGTGAGCAGACGCTCAGGACGGCACGAGGAGTGCTCGGGTCCGTTGCCCTCGGCGCCGTGCGGCAACAGGAGCGTGAAAGCGCTCCACCGCTTCCACTTGTGCTCGGTGCTGCTGACGTACTGGTCGAGCATGACCTGCGCACCGTTGACGAAGTCGCCGAACTGACCCTCCCACAGCACGAGCATGCTCGGGTCGGCCAGCGAGTAGCCGAAGTCGAAGCCGATGACGGCCTCTTCGCTCAGCGGCGAGTCGTAGACACAGAGCTTCGCTTGTGTCACTTTGCCCTGCTCGTTCTTCTTGCCCGCGTCGTCGGGCTTGTGCGAGATCGGGCGCATGTTATTGAGCGGCGTGTAGGACTCGCCAGTCTTGACGTCGCGGATGACCGCGTGCCGCTGCGTGTAGGTGCCGCGTCGGCAGTCCTGGCCCGAGAGCCGGACGGCGTGCCCTTCGAGCAGGAGCGTGCCGAAGGCGAGCGCCTCAGCGTCGGCGTGGTTGACGCCGCCCGTCTCCATAAGCGCGCCGCGTTCGGCGACGATCTTGAGCTTGGGGTGGATCTCGAACCCTTCGGGGACGCGCCCAGCGAAGCGCAGACCTCGGCGAGCGCCTCGCGGGTGACGGCGGTCTTGACGGCGTCGAACGACCAGCCGCCGCCGAACCCCTTCCAGCGCCAGCCGCCCGGCTCCTTGATCGTCGGACCGGGCTTCTTCTTCGCGTCGGCCTGCGCCGCCTCGTGCTCACGCTCGAGGGTCTCCTGCAACGCCGACATCTGGTTGGCGGTCAGCACGCTCTCGTTCACCAGCTTCTCCGCGTACTCGGCCGCGATCGATTTCTGGTCCTTGATGAGCTGCACCAGCACCGGCTGGGTATATCCCTGCTCATCCTGCTCGTTGTGCCCGTACTTGCGGAAGCAGTACATGTCGATGAAGACGTCGCGCTTGAACTGCTGGCGATAGTCCACCGCGATCTGTGCAACGGCCACGCACGCTTCAGGATCGGCGGCGCGGACGTGGAATGCCGGCGCATCGACCATGAGCCCCGCGTCGGTGCAGTAACGCGAAGAACGCCCGTCCTGCGGCACGGTGGTGAAGCCGATCATGTTGTTGGCCACGATGTGAATCGTGCCGCCGTTGGTATACCCCTCGAGCTGGCTCATGTTGAGCAGTTCGGGCCCGACGCCCTGGCCGATCAGCGCCGCGTCGCCGTGCTGGATGACGGGCATGACCTTGTGCCGGTTGTCGGTGTCGCCGCGCAGACGCTGCTTGGCGCGGACGCGCCCGCACGTCACGGGAGCGACCACCTCAAGGTGGCTGGGGTTGACGGTCATGGAGACCTGCACGGTCTTGCCGCCGGGCGTCTTGTAATCGCCCGAGTAGCCCATGTGGTACTTCACGTCGCCGCCGGAGCCCTCGAAGTTCTGCTCCCAATTCTCCTCGAACTCGGTGAAGATCTGCTTGTAGCTCTTCCCGAGGATGCCGTTGAGCACGTCCAGGCGGCCGCGGTGGCTCATGCCCAGGATGATCTCCTCACAGCCCGTCTCGGCGGCGGCGTGCATGATGCGGTGGTAAATGGCGAGCATCGACTCGCCGCCCTCGATACCGAACCGCTTGTCCCACTGGTAACGCTTCTGCAGGAACTGCTCGAACGCTTCGGCGCGGAAGATCTGCTCGTAGACGCGGGCCTTTTCCTGCTGGTTGAGCGGGAGGCGGAAACGCGTGGACTCGATGCGTTCGCGGAGCCATTCGCGCTGCGCGTGGTCGCTGATGTGCATGTACTGCACACCGCACGGCCCGCAGTAGGTCTGCTCGAGCGCATCGACGATCTGGCCGAGCGTCGAGCCCTTGGGCGCGGGGAAGTCGCCGCCGTCGACGGGCTTGCTCAGGTCGGCCTGCGTGAGCCCGTGGAACGCGAGTTCGAGCGACTTGTCGCGCGGCCGTGCGCGGCCGAACGGATCGATCTTGGCGCCGATGTGCCCGTAGCGGCGGTACGCGTCGATGAGTGAGCGTGTGCCGGCGAAGAGGCGAAGGGCCTCGCGGGTGTCGCCCCCACCCCCCACCCCACCACCACCGCCGCCCCCACTGGACGTCATCCCACCGCCGCTGGCGACTGCGAGGTCAAAGCCCGCGAAGAACGACTGCATGTCGGCCGGCAGTGAGGCCGGATCGGCTTTGTACTGCTCGTAAACCGACTGGAGGTACTCGGCGTTCCAGCCGTTGACAGAGGGGGATGCGGCCTTGAGGGTCGTGGGGGTGGTGGCCATGGCGATGCTGCGGCGGTCAAAGGTGTTGAATCATCCGGCAAAGTGCCGGTTTGCCCGGCTTTACAGCCGGAACGGACCCCGGCGGGTCCATCCGACGGGGAAGCAAGGTTAGGCCCTTAAGCAGGGGTTGATGAGGTATTGGGGCGACTCAGTGAACAGTGTTCACTGAACTCTCGGGAGAACTGGAACCCAACCTCAAACCGGGGATTAAGGAAGGAGAGCGGGCGCGGTTTTACCGCGCGACGCTCAGCCGCGTCGGCTGAAGAGCGGGCTGCAGATTGCTCATCGCTTTAATACGCGAAGTTCGCCTGCGGGTGATCTGAGCCCGCCGTCCCCGCGATGTTGCCTACGCCGCCGACGACCACGAGCGGGCCGAACGAGTTGCCACCGACGATGTTCAGCGGACCGCCGGCGCCGGTGAAGGCCATCGTGTTCCGCACGATCATGTTCGCGGCGTTGAGCACCTCGATGTGCCGGAAGTTGAACTCAAGCCTGTTCCCCTCGACGGTGCACCCGGACACGCCGGTCCCGATGCGGATCGCGGCGTGGCCGGCGGCGGTCCCGACGCTCGCCACGTCGTTATCGATGATCTTGGTAACGCCTCCACTATCGCACAGGATGCCGAACTGCGTGCAGTTGTTCACGTGGCACGACTCCACCCGCGAGATGAAGTTGGCCCGGATGCCGGTGGTGCAGACGCTGACCTGGCAGCCGCGGACGACGGTTCGCTCGTTCACGAAGATACCGATGCTGGGCGTTCGCGCAGCATCGGAGACGAAGCAGTCGGTGACCAGGCCGTAGCCGTTGTGATAGATGCCGAAACGGCCCGCGAATCGCACCGCGCACGAGCGCACGATCGAGCCGACGCCGACGGAGATGCCGTCGAATGAGCTCTGCGTCCCGCCGCCGCCGACAGTGCCCGAGGCGTTGGACGTGCTGGAGCAGTTGCTGACCAGCGCGTTGTCGCCTGTAACGATGCCAAACTGCGCGCAGCCCGACACGGTCATGTCTTCGACGCGCGTGCTGGGCGTCGCGGAAAGGTCGATGCCGTTTCCGGCGAAGTTGCGGACGGCGCCGTTGCGCACGGTGATGTTGGTCACACCGGTGTTGGAGGAGATCCCCGCGCCGGTCCCTGCTGCGCCGATGATCGAGAATCCGTTGAGGTCGACCGTGACGTCGCCGACGGCGATGAACACGCCGCCCAGACCGGCGGGCACGTTCACGTTGCCTGTGAGGTAGTACGAGCCGGGCTGTGTGATGCGAAAGAGCGAACCGGCGCCGGAGGGCGTATTGGTCGCGTTGATCGCGACACGGGGCTCGATTTCCCCGAGCGGCTTGGAAGTGGGCGCGACAGCCCCGGCGGGCGGGTTGAGCGGGCCGCCTGCTTTGCTCATGGCGGTCAGGGCGGAAATACCGGCGACGCCGGCGAGGCCACCGAGAAGGAAGCGACGATCAAGAGGGGAGTCGTTCATGGTTGCAGTGTGCTGCGCAGGGGTGCGGGGACAAGGCGGTTGACGTGCCGCTGACGGGAAACATGAGACCGGAACGCGGAGGCGCGGGGACGCGGAGGAAGAGAGGAGTGCGGGTAGGAGATTGAAGAAAAGATGTGAAGACGAGGTTGTGTGTCTCACGTCTTATGTCCGGCGACCTGACGCTCATTGCCATCCCCCACTCCCGGACGTTCGGGAGTTTCTTCACGCTACCCTCTGCCATGGCTCTTACCCGGCTCGCCGTTGCGCTGCTCGCCTGCACGCTTGGGATCGGCGGCTGCGCCCAGTCGCGCTACGACCAAGTCAAGAGCAGCTCGCGCCAGACACAGTCGCTGCTCGACGACCAGCTCAACCGAGCGCTTGCCGCGGACGTACCGAGCCGCCAGGCACGCATCGATCAGCTCACGTCGATCCGCTATCAGCTCTCAGCGGCGAACGTCGCGCTGGGAGCGGTGCCGTATGTGCTTGAACAGCCTGCCGAGCAGGAAACGGCGTATTCGTTCCTCGAAGAGTTCTACTCGACGCTCGCGTGGAACGCCAAGCTGCCGCCTGATCAGCCGGCGCGTGCGCTGCCTGCGAACCCGCTGCCGGGCAAGTTGAATCTCGTTCCTGGGCGCTGATCGGCCGTGCTTTCGCCTGCGCCGGGTCGCGTTCGATTCGGGCCCGCTCACTCACGCTCGGGGCTCGTGGAATCGAATTGCCGCAACGAAAAACCCCGGGCTTCCGCCCGGGGCTCGTGTTGCGCGGATATGTGATTCGATCACACCGTCTCGATTTCCTTCTGCTTCTTGGCCACCAGCTCGTCACAGGTGGTCTCAAACTTCTTGAGCAGCTCCTGCACCTCTTCCTTGAGGGTCTCAAGTTCGGCTTCGGGGAGCGTCGCCTTGATGCCATCGGCGTGCTTGTTGGCGTCGCGACGGGCGTTGCGGAGCTGCACCTTCGTCTCTTCGGCGAGCTTCTTGCAGTGGCCGGCGAGCTGCTTGCGGCGGTCGCCGCTGAGCGGCGGGAGGTTGATGCGGATCTGCTGGCCGTCGCTGTTGGGGACGAGGCCAAGGCCGCTGGCTTCGATGCCGCGGCGGATGTCGTTGATCGCGCTCTTGTCGAACGGCTTGATGAGCAGCTGCGTGGCCTCAGGCACGCTGATGGCTGCGATGCTCTTGAGGTCGGTCATGCTGCCGTAGTACTCGACCTTCACGAACTCGACCAGCGAGGGGCTGGCGCGGCCGGTGCGGATGCCGTGGAGCTCTTTCTTGAGGTGATCGATGCCCTTGGTCATCGACTCTTCGGCGGTCAGGAGGATGGTGTCGGGGTCCATAAAGATTGGTCCTTTTAGGAGAGCGTAAGCAGAAGCACCCTCATCCGCCCGCCGCAAAGCCGGCGGGCACCTTCTCCCGCAGAGCCGGGAGAAGGAGGGCGGATTAACCCGGGCCCTTCGCGGCCGCGTGCGGGTCGGGCTGGGCGAAGAAGATCTTCTTGACCTGGTGGATGGTGACGGCGCGGCCGATCTGGCCGATCGACTCAGTAAGTGGGATGTGCTTGGGGCAGACCTTGACGCAGTTCTGCGCGTTGCCGCAGTCGTTGATGCCGCCCTCGCCGGAGAGGACTTCGAGGCGCTCGGGCGCGAGCGTCTTGCCCGTGGGGTGCTCGTTGAACAGGCGGGCCTGGCTGATCGCCTGGGGGCCGATGAATGCGGCGTCCCACTTGGCGGGCTCGGGCTCGATGTTGTACTGCGGGCAGGCTTCGAGGCAGCAGCCGCAGGTCATGCACTCGGAGAGCTTGTAGCGGATCTCCTGGTCGTCGGGCTTCTCTTTGGGGCCGGCGCCGAGGCTATAGGTACCGTCGATGGGGACCCAGGCTTTGAGCGTCTTGAGCGCGGTGAACATGCGCGAGCGGTCGACCCACAGGTCGCGCACGACGGGGAACTTGCTCATCGGCTCGAGGGTGATCGTGTCGCCCTCGTTGGGCGCGTAGTTGTCGATCAGGCAGGAGCACGACTGGCGCGCCTTGCCGTTGATGACCATGGTGCACGCGCCGCAGACCTCTTCGAGGCAGCCCGAGTCCCAGACGACCGGCGTGGTCTTGACGCCCTCGACGGTGACGGGGTTTGCGGCGATCTGCTGCAGGCAGGAGATCACGTTCGCGCCGTGCTCGATGGTGACGCTGAAGGTCTCCCACCGCTCGCCCTTGCCCGGGCCGTCGCAGCGTTTGATCTTCATGTTCACTTTGCGCCCGACCTTGGGAGCGGGGCGGGCAGGGCCTGCGGTTGATGTCGTGGCGTTGGACATGGTTCAGTCCTGGCGGATTGTGTCGACGAGCTTCTTGAACGGTGCTCGCAGATGCTGCGGAAGTTTGGAGGCGAACGACTTGTCGAGCGGGACGCGCTGAACAAGGTCGACGACGTGGGCGAGGTCCTTGGCGCGGGCGGCGTTGGCGAGCCCGCTGGCGAGCTTGATGCGCACGAGGTCGGCGAGGCTGACCACCTTCACACCCTTGATGGTGCTGGCCTTGCGCAGCCCTTCCTCGGCCGATCCCACCATCTCTATCGGGACAAGGCGGACAGGGATCCCGTCGGTGACGTGCTCGCGGCGCTTGGAGTCCCACAGGATGCCGGCGTCTTCGAGCTGGATGTGGGTCGTCCAGAGGTCTTCACTGAGGATGTCGACGTCGGCCGTCGTGCGGCCGCCACCGTGAAGGATGACGGCGACGCCGCCGATCACCGGAGCGCCCGTCGCTTGCGTTACACGCTTGGCGACGGCGATCAGCTCGGCCTCGCCCGGAGCGGGGCGGGTGTCGCGCGGGTGGCGGTAGGCGGGTTGGGTCGTCTTGCGGGCCATCGGTCAGCGCGAGCGGCTTATCCCTTCTTTCCGTAGGTGCGTGCGGTCGGCTGGATGAGCGACGCGTCGATGTCCATCAGGCTCACCGAGACCGAGCGGTCGGCGGGGTTGTACTTGGCGACGGTGGCCTTCATGAACTCGGCATCGTGGCGGTCGGGATAGTCGGTGCGGTAGTGGGCGCCGCGGCTTTCTTTGCGTTGCAGCGAGCCCTTGACGATCGCGTCGGCGAGGATCAGCATGTCGCCGACGGCGCGCGTGTAGGCGAGCGTCTGGTTGGTCCAGCTCGCGGCGTCGGCGAGCTGCACGCGTCCGAAGCGTTCGCGAAGTTCGCCGACCTTCGTCTGCGCCTGCAGCAGGCGCGGCTCGCTTTTGACAACGGTGCAGGCGGCGGTCATCTCGTCGCCCAGTTCCTTGTGGATCTGGTACGGGTTGGTCTCGGGTGTCGCTGCCCCCTTGCCGACGGTGGAGACGAACGCCGCGGCCTTTGCCTCTTCCTGACGCGTCGCCGCGTCGAAGGCGCTCTGCGGGGCCTCGGCCACCTTGCTGAGGTTCGCGTCGAGGTAGTTCTTCACGCCGTCGCCGCAGAACAGGCCGTCGAAGATGCACGAGAGCAACGCGTTGGCGCCAAGGCGGTTGGCGCCGTGGTAGCCGAAATTGGCTTCGCCGAAGGCGTAGAGACCCTCGATGTTGGTCATCGCGTTGTTCATCGCGCCGGGCTGCATGCCCTGGCCGATCGCGCTGCCGATGGGCGCAGGTGCGCCGCTCTTGTGTTTGGGGATCGGACCAGCAGGGTTGTACGAGCCCTTGGTGAACGTCGTCCAGATGCCGCCCATGCTGTAGTGCACGGCGGGGAAGATCTTCATGGGCTCAAAGCGCGGGTTGACGCCGACGAATTTTTCGTAGATGTCGAGGATGCCGCCGAGCTTGCGCGTGAGGTAGTCGGGGTCCTTGTGCGTCAGATCGAGGTAGACGCTGTTCTCGCCGTTGACGCCCATCCCCTGGCCAACGCAGATCTCGAAGATCTCGCGCGTCGCGATATCGCGCGGCACGATGTTGCCGTACGCCGGGTACTTCTCCTCGAGGAAGTAGTACCGTTCGGCTTCGGGGATGTCCTTGGCGGCGCGGGTGTCGCCTTTCTTCCGCGGCACCCAGATGCGGCCGCCTTCGCCGCGGGCGTCTCGCTCATGAGGCGGAGCTTGTCGGCGCCGGGAACGGCGGTGGGGTGAACCTGGATCATCTCCGGGTTGCCGTACCACGCGCCGGCCTGGAAGACGCGGCTGTTGGCTGCACCGGTGCAGATGATGCTGTTGGTGCTCTTGCCGTACACCAGCCCGCACCCACCGGAGGCCATCACCACCGCGCCGCGCGGAATGAACGGATCTGCATCGAACGGAGGTCCTGCGCGACGATGCCCACCGCGCGGCCGTTCTCGATGACCGGCCAGAGGAACTCCCAGTACTCGTACTTGTGGACCTTGCCTTCACTCTCGTAGCGGCGCGTCTGCTCATCGAGGGCGTAGAGGAGCTGCTGGCCGGTGGTTGCGCCGGAGAAGTGCGTGCGCTTGAAGAGCGAGCCGCCGAAGAGCCGCAGGTCGCGATATCCCTCGCTGGTACGGTTAAAGGGCACGCCCATGCGGTCGAGCAGGTCGATGATGCGCGGCGCCAGTTGGCCATCTCCAGCACCGGGTGCTGGTCGGCGAGGAAGTCGCCGCCGTAGATGGTTTCGTCGAAGTGCTCGTACTCGCTGTACCCCTGCTGGCGGGCCACCTCGTTGCAGGCGTTGATGCCGCCCTGAGCGCACACGCTGTGGCTGCGCTTCACCGGCACCAGGCTGAACATGTCGACCGAGATGCCGGCTTCAGCCAGCCGCACGGCCGCGGCGAGGCCCGCGAGCCCGCCCCCCACCACGATGACGCGTTTATCTGTTGCCATAGGGAAGTCTGCGAGGTCAGGGGACCAAGGGGTGCGGGAGGGGGTTACTTGCCGGCTTTGAATGGAGCGCCGCGGGCGACATCTTCGGCCACGGCTGCTTGCGACGGGCTCAGCGTGGCGAAGCCGATCACCGATGCCCAGGCGGCGAGCATGAGGCCTGCGCCCAGAGCCGCGCACGCGTACCCCCACTGCTTCTGTGCCTTGGCGCTCACGGTCACGCCCCAGGTGATCGCGGCGGTCCAGAGCCCGTTGGCGAAGTGGAAGACCAGCAACGACACGCCGACGAAGTAGAAGAGCGAAACGATCAAGCCGGCCGCGGTGAAGTTCTCACCGCCGCGGAGTGCCGCGGCGAGGGTGCTGGCGGATTGGTTGTGACTCCACGAGGCGCCGCCGGGCACCAGCCACGTCCAGCCCCAGCGGAGCGTCGCGACGTGGTAGAAGATGAAGAAGATGCCGACATAGCCGCTAATGCGCTGCAGGGTGTAACGCCAGTTGGCCTGGTACTTGTAGTGTGAGACGTTGCTCTTGCCCTGCATGGCGAAGAAGACGCCCAGGATCGAGTGGTACGCGATCGAGATCCATAGCACCCACTCAACCAGAATCAGGTGCGGGATCTGCTGATTGATCCAGAGGACTTCCTTCCAGAAGTACGCGACGCCGCCCTCGCGAACGCCCAGCTCGGCATGCTCGCCACGGAGGCCGAACTTGCCCCACGCCACGGAGCTGTTGGTCAGCAGGTGGGCCAGGAGGAAGACGCCGATGGGGACGATGCCCGTCAGCGAGTGAAGCCTGCGGAGCAGGAAGTAGTGTCGCTGGAAGAATGACTGGGCGGGTGCGGATGCTGCGATCGGTGCCGTGGTCATCGGTGCATTGTTCCCAAACCGGAGGGAAGAAGCCAGCACTCTCTTTACGAAAGAGCTTCGCTCGATCCCAACACGCCGGCCTCCTGGGTTCGTATGCTTCCCCTTCCCCCCAACCGATTCACGGGGGGCCGCACCACCTGTTCCAGCGAGCCCGACATGGCCAAGGCGACCTTCCCCTCCGATTTCCTCACCGTGGATGCCCTCACCCCCGCGCAGCTTACGCGCGTGCTGGCGACGGCGGCCCGCGGCAAGAAAGACCGGCGGTTCGGTGCCAAAGCCCTCGCGAACACCAGCACGGTGATGCTTTTCGAGAAGCCTTCGCTTCGCACTCGCGTGTCGTTCGAGGTCGGTGTGACCCGGCTCGGCGGGCACGCGCTGTTCTACGACCATTCCAAGGAGCGGATCGGCGACCGCGAGAGCGTTCCCGACTACGGGCGGAACCTGGAACGGTTCTGCGACATGATCGTCGCTCGCGTCTACGAGCAGCGCGTGCTGGAGGAGCTCGCCGCGAACTGCGAGGTCCCGGTCGTCAACGCGCTAAGCAACGAGCACCACCCATGCCAGGCGGTGGCCGACGTGCTCACCATCACTGAACACCTCGGCGGCGTAGCCGGTAAGACCGTGGCGTACGTCGGCGATGGCAACAACGTCGCACTCTCGCTCGCCCAGGCCGTCGTCATGCTCGGCGGCCACATGATCATCGTGACGCCCAAGGGGTATGGCGTCAGCGAGCAGGACGCTTCGGCGATCCGCGGCCTCGTTGAAAGCAAAGGCTCTTTCACCGCGACCAACGACCTCGACGCGGTCTCGGGTGTCGACGTGATCTACACCGACGCGTGGGTCAGCATGCATCATGAAGACGCGGCCAAACGTCTCAAGGCGTTCGCGCCATACCAAGTCAACTCAGCGATGATGGCCAAGGCCGGCGGCGCGATCTTCATGCACTGCCTGCCCGCCGAGCGCGGCGTCGAAGTCACAGCCGACGTCATCGACGGGCCGGCCTCGGTCGTGTTCGATCAGGCGGAGAATCGTCTGCACGCGCAAAACGCGATCATGCTGCACCTGATGGGCAAAGCATGAGAGGCAGGGAAGAGGGGTTAGGGAATAGGGATTAGAAGAAAAAGGCCGGAAGACGCCAAAGTTGTCTCGCAGATGGCCTGATCCAATGCGCTACGCAAGCGTCCACTTCTTGCCGTCGCGAGTGATTCGCCGATAGAGCGTGTCGCGCTCAACAGGCTGGAAGCCCGCCTCGCGGATCGCCTTGGTGAGCGACCAGACGCTCACTTCTTGATGCGTCGATGCGCCGCCGACCTTTGTGATGTCGTACCACACCACCGTGCCGTCGATGTCGTCGGCGCCGCTCTGGAGCATGAGCTGCGCCATCGGCAGCGTCTGCATGATCCAGAACGCCTTGACGTGCGGGAAGTTGTCGAGCATCAGGCGTGCAACCGCGAGCGAGCGGAGGTTCTCGAGGCCCGTCGGGCCCGGCAGGTGCTCAAGATCGCAGCCGTCGGGAAAGAACGGGAGCGGAATGATGGTCTGGAAATAGCCGCGAGAGGAAGTGCCGAGTGCCGAGTGCCGAGTGCCGAATGAGTTCGCGGAAAAGTCGAGCGGCTTGAGCACGCCAGGACGCGTCAGCGTAATGACCGGCGCACCCAGCCCTGGGTCGCCGGCTTCGCCCGCGCCGAGATGTCCGCTCTGCTCGTCCTCGGCCCCCCACTGGTTCTCCTGGCCGCTCGCCTCGTACCCCATCTGCGACAGCGCCAGGTCCTGCGCGCGGCGGAGCATGTCGAGGTGCACAAGCCGCTCTTCGCGCCGTTCGATGTGCCCGTAGAGCATCGTCGCGTTGGTGTTCATCCCCAGCTCGTGCGCGATGCGGTGCACATCCAGCCATACGTCGCTGCGGATCTTCCCCTTGTACGCCTCGTCGTGGATGCGGTCGTCGAACACCTCGGCGCCGCCACCCGGCAGCGAGCCCAGCCCCGCGGCCTTCAACTCGCTCAGCACGTAGCGGATGCCGGCCGCGCGATCGTCGATCTTGTACTTCTTGGCGATCTTCGCGAGGTGCACGATCTCGACAGCTGTAAAGGCCTTGACGTGTAGGTCGCTCCCCATCTCCTGCGCCGTCTGACGGATCGTGCGAACAAGATCGGTGTAGTACGAGAACGGCAGCTTGGGGTGCAGGCCGCCGACGCAGTGCATCTCAGTTGCGCCGTTCTCGACCGCTTCGCGTGCCTGCTGCTTCACGTACTCAAGGTCGCGCGTGTACGAACCTTCGTCGCCGTCCTTGCGGTAGAACTCGCAGAACTTGCACGAGAGTGCGCAGACGTTGGAGTAGTTCAGGTGCCGGTTGATGTTGTAATAGGCAGTGTCGCCGTGCAACCGCCGCCGCACCACGTCCGCCAGCTCGCAGACTGACCAGAGATCCGGCGTCTGGAACAGGAAGCGGCCGTCAGCGAGGGTGAGCCGCTCCCCCACCGCCACCTTGGCGCGGATCGAATCAAGTGAGGCAGGAGCGATCGGTTGAGCAAGCGAAGTGGTCATCCAGACAAACCGTAGCCTTTCGTCATGGAGTTTTCAAAGTTCTTTGAAAACTCCATGGCGAAAGGGCCCGGAGCACGATGGCCCCGAGCCCTGTTGGTGTCGGCGGTCCTTACCAGGCAGACCGGGACTCAGCGGCGACGACGCAGGCTCGCCACACCGGCGATGCCCAGCAGCCCCGCGGCCGTCGGCGTCGGCACAACGTTCACTGAGAACGCCAGCACCTGCGTGACCTGCGTGGCGCTGAAGTTGTTGTCGGCCACCAGCACGAGCATGCGCGAGCCGTCGGGCAGCACCGGCCCGAGCGTCAGACCCTCGACGTTATCGAGCGTGATGCCCAGGGTGTCGAAGTCCAGCAGCAGCGTGCGGCTGACCGCCGTGACCGACGCGGGGTCGACCGCGTTGAGCGAGTCGATGCCGCTGATATCCGTCGCGCCGTTCAGGTCGACCTGGTACAGGCGGATCGCGTTTCCGGCGACGCCGGTCGAGAACGACCGCTCGAGCGCGAGGAAGTGCGTGTTGTCCAGCGCCAGCATGTCGACCAGCCCGTTGGTCGCGAAGCTGCCAGCCGGTGTGGGGTTGTTGATCACCGGCCCGGTGTTGTAGAGGAACTCGCCGGTCGTCGCACCGGTCACGGCATCAAACCGCAGGATGCGGCTGCGGGTGCCGACGCCGACCGCCGAAGCGGGCCCGTCCTGCACCAGCGCGTTCTCTGTCGCGGTGAAGAGCGACGACGCGTCGGGCGTGAGGGTCAGCGTCTCGAACGCCAGGTTGTTGCGGATGCCCACCGTGTTCGCCGGCGCGTTTGCGTTGGGGTTGTAGCGGGCGCCGTTCACGCTGATCGTGCTGGTGAGCTGACCGGTCGCGCGGTTATAGAAGCCGACCGACGGCCCGACGCCCACGCTCGCGTCACCCTCGTTGCTCACCCAGAACCCGTTGCCCGACGCGTTGAGAGCGATTCCTTCGGGGTCGATCCCCAGTGCGGGGTACTGTGAACCGTCACCCCGCAGCAGCGTGGTGACGCCCGTGAAATTGACGTTCAGCGGAACGGAGCTGTTGGCGCCGGGAACGACAGTCATCGAGTAGACGCGCGCCGGGCTGAACTGGCTGCGGTCATCAGAGATCGACAGATACTGGCCGCTGGCGGGGTCGTAGGTGACGCCCGAGAGGCCGCCGACGGTGGTGCCGGCGTACTGGTACCCGGTCTGGAACGTGGCCTGCCCGAGGAAGACGGGCGTGCCGACAACCTGGGCGGACGCCGCCGTGCCGACGGCGGAGAGGACCAAGGCGGTGATCGCGAGACGGTTCATCTGCTACCTCCAGCGTGCGTAGCCACCGCGCACCTACGGAACGACGCTGTTCCCCAGGCGTGCGAATGGATGAGCGTCGAGGGTTCGACGCGACGGAGGCAATCTAGTGGAAGGAGGCGGGATGGGCGCGCAGATCGCGCGAAGGTGCGGTGAGCGAACGGCGATCTCACAGGACGCTTGCGCAGGCTTAGAGCAGGAACCCCTTCACCAGCGCATCGGCAATCCCCATCAGCGACCAGCCGGCGATCAACCCTGCGCAGATCGGTTCCTTGGTGTCGATCCAGAAGCGATGGCCGAACGACTCCTTGCGGGCGGCGAAGATCTTGCCCATCGACCAGAAGAACATGGAGCCGAAGAACATCGCCATCGTGGAGTCGGGCGGAAGGAGGATTCCCAGGCCGAGCGCGACGGGAGAGATCGGCGACTTGCCCTTGGTCACGATCCGCGCGACCTCGAAGACCACCGCGATCAGCACGCCGACGACCATCGCGATCTGAGCGCTGGCGGGAAGGCCGCCCCACCCCTTGTTGATCAGATCGCTGATGCCCTTCCACTGAACCGCGCCGACGAACGAGAAGTCGCCTGAGACCAGCGTGTCCTGCACCGAACGGTCGGCCAGTTCAGGGTTCGGCTTGGTGAACGGGTTCTGCGGATGACCCGCCAGGAACATCAGGAAGAAGAGCGGCGTGCTGGCGAGCGCACCGGCGAAGATGCCGATGCAGTGCCCCACCGCCTGCTGGCGCGGCTTGGCGCCGAGCATATAGCCGGGCTTGATGTCCATCAGCAAGTTGGCCGCGTTGCTGGCGACGTCGGTCGTCATCGTCGCGGTCATCAGGTTCGTGCCGGGGTGCTTGGGGTTGAGCACGCCGAAGGTCAGCTGCGTGATCTTGCTGAGCGAACCCGTCGGCGTGATGCTGGTGAGCGCGGTGGCGTTGATCGCAATCAGCGTGAGGGCGATCGTCAGCGGGATCGCCAGCACGCCGAGCAGCACCGGCACGTCGAACCACGCGTGCGCCATCCAGACGCAGATCGCACCCACCACCGGGATGCCGACGAACGAAATCCAGAGCGGGAACTCGATGTCCTTGAGGCAGTCGTCCCCGGCGGCCTTCTTCGCAAACAGGCCCTTGAACGCGGAGATGATCACCTGCGGCTTGGCGAAGAACGCCACGAGCGAAGAGACCACGACGATCGCCACGCCCGGCCAGAGCGGCCACTTCACCAGGATGTCGCGCTGGTTGTAGACGGCCTCGACGGTCTTGCCGTCGACGACCTTTTCGGCCACCTTGGGCGTGATGTCGCCGAGCTTGATGATCAGCGGGACCACGATGCCCCACGTCGCCACCATGCCGACCATCATGTTGATCGCCGACTTGACGCCCATCAGCCCGCCCGCCCCCACCATCGCCAGTTCCATCCCCGGCTGCAGGCCGAGGTTGTCGGCCTTGATGCCCATGATGCGGACGTGCTCCACATCGTCGATCGACTTGCCTTGGATCTTCGCGACCATCCAGTAGTACCAGTGGTCGAAGTACTCACTGAGCCAGACCGCCTTGCTCAAGCCGAAGGCCTTGATCTGGATGAACGTCTGGAACGACTCGGCGGTGATGAACTTCACAAACGCAGAGAAGAGTGCCGCAACGGCGAGCACCTTCGCCTGGAAGATGCCGACCGACGGATCGGACGTGTACAGCGTGTCGAGCACGACACCGGCCGCACGACCCTCGGGGAAGGGCTGCTGCTCATCGTTGATGAAGCGCCGCTTCATCGGGAAGGCGACCAGCACGCCCAGAATGGCCAGCACCATGTTGAACAGGAGCATCTGCCACCAGGGCAGCAGCTGGTTCTGCACCATCATGTACGCGGCGAGACCGGAAATGAGCGGACCGGTCATGTAGCCGGCGCTGGTCGCGATCGACTGCATCGCGTTGTTCTCAAGGATCGTGAAGTCCTTGGCGAGGCGCAGGGCGGAGAAGATCTTGAAGATGGCGAACGCCAGGATGACCGAGGTCAGCCCCACGCCCAGCGTCCAGCCCGTCTTGGCGCCGATGTACAGGTTCGTCGCCGACAGGATGCCGCCCAGGAAGAACCCGGTGATCGCCGAACGCACCGTCAGCTGCGCCATGTCGCCGCGGAAGACGTTGGTGAGCCACCAACGGTCTTTCTGTTCGACCGACCACGTCTGGACCTGTTCATCGGTGAGCTGCGGGATCGCCATTGGGGCGTGAGCATACCTCGTCCGCCGCCGATCGCCAACCCACGGAACCCCGACAAACGCGGCTTAATCCACGATCAGAGGTTCCACCCGGCGATCCCTGAGATCGTCGCGAGCATGGCGATCGCCGCCTTGATCAGTGACTCACCGGCGACCAGGCCAGAAGCGATCGGCACGTTGAACGTGTCGCGGGACTTCTTGTTGATGAGGCCCCAGACCCACGCCACGATCGAACCTAGCGCGAACGCCAGCGAGTTGTTGAAGCCCACGACCCACGAGAGCCCCAGGCCCATCGTGCTCGGCCAGTACTTCCGGTACTTCTCCGGAATAACGAACTTCTCCATGATCGGCAGGATGACGCCCAGCGCGATGCCGATGGCCAGCGCGTACTTCGAAGAATCCGGCAGCGTGCTGAAGCCCTGCGTCAGCACCTGCGCAACCCGATACCAGCTCTGCGTGCCCGGCGCGGGATAGGCCTCAAGCGCCGCCTTCGTCGGCACCATCAGGTACCACACGGGGAGGATCGCCACCGTGCCGAAGAAGCACCCGAAGAACTGCGCCAGGAACTGCTTACGCGGGTTCGCGCCCAGCAGGTAGCCGCTCTTGAGGTCGGTAAGCAGGTCGGCACTTGACGAAGCGCTGTTGGCCGCGATGCCCGCCGACGCCAGGTTCGGCACCACCTGCTTGGGGTGCAGCAACGCGAACGTCAACTGCATCACTTTGCCCATCGCGCCGATCGGCGTCGTGTCCGTTTCACCCGTCGCGCGGCAGGCAACCAGCGAGAGGATGAAACTGAGCAGAACCGCGATCACGCCCGCGTACCACGAGATGTTGAACGCCACGATCTGCAGGACCACCATCGCGATCGTCAGCGGGATCATGCCGGCGATCATCCACCACAGCGGGACTTCGATCTTCTTCATCGCCTCGTCGTGGTCGCTCGCCGCTTCTTTCCTCGCCGCGAGCGCACCGGCCACGGCGCGCCCGATCGTCTTCCACTGGAAGGCCAGCGCCGTCAGCGACGACACCACCATCAGCGACGTGCCGCCCCAAAGAGCCCAGCGGTACACGTGAAACACCTCGCCGCCCAGCACGTCAAAGCTCGGGTGGAACGCCCTGATCTGCTCGGCGTAGTCCGCCGCGGGAACGCCCAGCGACTGCGCCTTCTGCGCCAGCAGCGCCGGATCGGCCAGCAGCTTCGTGTTCTCCGCAATCGTCGCCGTATCGGCCGCGATCAGCTTCGGGGCCACAAACACGTACAGCAGGATCGAGCCCGCCAGCATCGTCAGCGACACGCGCAGGCCCACGATCATGCCCGCCGCGATCAACAGCACGCTCGGCTCAAAGCCGAACTGGATCAGTTGCTTGCCCACCACCGTCTGCGCACCCGTCGCCTTGGCCTCGGCCATGTAGCCCCAGAACCAGTTCAACTTGCCCGTGTCGGGCGTGACGGTCGCGAACCCGTGCTCGGGGATTTGCTCGGGCAGACGGAAACGCCCGAGCACCTTGTCAATCAGACCCAGCGTGCCCGAACCGGTGTTGATGATCCCGATGATCGCCCCGCATGCAAGCGAGATCACCAGCGAGTACGCTTTCAGCACTGCCTCACGGCTCTCGCTGTACAGCGATTTGAGCGTCTCTGCGGCCGCGATGCCCGACGGGAACGGAAGCTGCTCGTGGTTGATCATCTGGCGCTTCATCGGAATCGCCAGGAACACACCCATCAACCCCGTGCAGAACGTGAAGATCGCCACCATCCAGATCGGCTGCACGTGAAGCGTCTCGATCTTTGTGGAATCTCCCTTTTCCAACAGCAGGAGCACCCGAACATCGTCGCGATGGTCGAGCCAGTCGAGTACCCCGCAGCCGACGCCGTCGACTGCATGCAGTTGTTCTCGAGCATGGACATCTTCGAGAGTCTGCCGCCAGTCAGCAGCCGGAAGAGGTTCCACGTCACGAAGCTCATCACGCAGGCGGTGATCGCCACACCAAACGCCCAGCCGATCTTCAGCGTCGTGTACAGGTTGGCCGAGCACATCAGCATGCCCAGAACGCCGCCCATGATCACCGCTCGCCAGGTGAGCTGGGGCATCTTGTCGCCCTTGTAGACGTACTTGAACCAGTGAGCGTCCTTCTCCTCAGGCGTCGCGTTGGGGGGCAACGCTGGGACTTCGGACCCAAACATGGATGGGGTGTCCGTCGTTTGAGCCGGGACGTCAGAACTGGGTGCGGCCATAAGAGAGGTATCCGTGGAGACCGGCCCGCCGGGCCGAGGATGAAGTGAGACCGAGATCAGAAACAGAGGTTCACCAAACGGTAACCAATCCCCCCCCCAAACCGCAAACCAGATGCGCCATCCACCCGGTCCCCTCTTCCCCAGCTCAGGACTGCCAATCTGGCACCCCCCCAACCCTGTGTCCCGCCCAAAGTCAGCCCGTCGCGGCCGTGAATGAGCACACCCTCACCCACGCGTTTCCCGCAGGTTTCTGAGCGGTCTCCATGGGAAGAACGGCCTTCACGAGGCTGGCACGGGGCTTGCCTTCATCCACAGTCGGCCCGCCCGTTCTCAGAAACGGGCCACCCAAACAAGCATCCACACCCGGACGGGGACACATCACAATGGCAAACTCAGGCAAAATCATCGGCATCGACCTCGGCACCACCAACTCTTGCGTCGCGATCATGGAAGGCGGATCGCCCAAGGTTCTGATCAACTCCAGCGGCTCGCGCATCACTCCCTCGGTCGTCGGCTTCACCGACAAGGGCGAGCGGCTGATCGGCCAGCAGGCCAAACACCAGCAGGTCACCAACCCCAAGAACACCATCTTCTCGATCAAGCGCTTCATGGGCCGTCGGCACAATGAAGTGGAGTCGGAAGAGAAGCTCGTCCCCTACACCGTCACCGGCGGCGCTGAGGACTTCGTGAAGACCAAGGTGAACCAGGGCGAGTTCACGCCTCAGCAGGTCTCCGCTTTCATCCTTCAGGACCTCAAGAAGACCGCCGAGGACTACCTCGGTGAGACCGTCACGCGCGCGGTCATCACCGTTCCGGCCTACTTCAACGACGCCCAGCGTCAGGCGACCAAGGACGCCGGTGAGATCGCCGGCCTCACCGTCGAGCGCATCATCAACGAGCCGACCGCGGCCGCGCTCGCGTACGGCCTCGACAAGGGCAAGACCAACCACAAGATCGCCGTCTTCGACCTCGGCGGCGGCACGTTCGACGTCTCGATCCTCGACATCGGCGAGGGCGTCTTCGAGGTGCTCGCCACCAACGGCGACACCCACCTTGGCGGTGACGACTGGGACCAGACGCTGATGGACTACATCGCGGAAGAGTTCCGCAAGAAGGAAGGCATCGACGTCCGCAAGGACCCGATGGCTCTGCAGCGCCTCAAGGAGGCCGCGGAGAAGGCGAAGATCGAGCTCTCGACCATGAACGAGACCTCGGTCAACCTCCCGTTCATCACTGCCGATGCCAGCGGCCCCAAGCACCTGCAGGTCACCCTCACCCGCGCCAAGTTCGAGGACCTCACCAAGAACCTCTTCGAGCGTCTCCGCGGCCCGTGCCAGTCGGCCCTCCGCGACGCCAAGATCGACGTCAGCAAGATCGACGAGGTCGTGCTCGTCGGCGGCTCGACGCGCATGCCCAAGGCGGTGCAGATCGCCAAGGAGATCTTCGGCAAGGAGCCCAACAAGAGCGTCAACCCTGACGAGGTCGTCGCCATCGGCGCGGCCATCCAGGGCGGCGTTCTCACCGGCGCCGTCAAAGACATCCTCCTGCTCGACGTCACCCCGCTCTCGCTGGGCGTCGAGACCATGGGCGGCGTGATGACCAAGCTCATCGAGCGCAACACCACGATCCCCACGTCCAAGAAGGAAGTCTTCTCGACGGCCAGCGACAACCAACCCAGCGTGACGATCAACGTCCTGCAGGGCGAGCGCGAATTCGCCAAGGACAACCGCACGCTCGGCCAGTTCGAGCTCAGCGGCATCGCCCCGGCCCCTCGCGGCATGCCGCAGATCGAGGTCGAGTTCGCTCTCGACGCCAACGGCATCCTCGTCGTCACTGCGGCCGATAAGGGGACCGGCAAGAAGGCCAACATCGAGATCAAGGGCAGCGGCGGCATCGACAAGGCCGAGATCGAGCGCATGAAGCGCGACGCCGAGGCCCACGCCGCCGAAGACAAGAAGCGCCGCGAGGTCGTCGACCTCAAGAACAAGGCCGACGCCTTCATCATCCAGACCCGCAAGGCGCTCGACGAGCACGGCGGCAAGGTCAGCCAGGAGTCGCGCGGCAAGATCGAGTCGGCGATCAGCTCGCTCGAGACTGCCATCAAGGGCGAGGACAAGGAGTCGATCGAGAAGGCCATCAAGGCCCTCGAGACCGCTTCCTACGACCTCGGCAAGGCCGTCTATGAATCCGAGTCGGCAAAGGGCGGAGCGGCTCCGGGCGCAGAGGCCGGCGGTCCGACCGCCGCATCGCAGGCCGAGCCCAAGCCTGGCACCGCTTCAGGCGATGTGATCGACGCCGACTTCGAGGTCAAGGACAGCAAGCGGTAACCAACGAGGCCCTTGCGCAAGCATGGGCTTCTGCGACGCCCGCTCAGCAGCGAAGCTACTCAGCGCCGCGAGGGCACCTGCCCTCGCGGCGTTTTGCTATCCCGTCAGAGCCCGAAGCGTCAGCGAGGAAGGCCAACGAGGCTTTGCGAGTTGGCCTCTGGCTGTAGAAGGCGCAGGGCACCACGCCGCTCAGCCCATCCGCCGCCGAGGCCAGAACGCCATCACCATCAGCGCCCCCGGCGCAGCCGACAACCGGCCCAACCAGGTACCCACCCCGCGCATACAGCGTCGCCGGCGTCCCGGGAGCAGCGACAGGCACATCCACCGTCACCACACCTTCGCGCTGCGAGAGTTCACCGCCGTCTTCCATCTTCTTGGTCACCACCCGGCCGTTCGAGTCAATTAGCCCGGAGATGCCCGTGTTGGCCGCGCGAACCATCGGCGTATCCGTCTCGGCACACCGCCACCGCGCCTGCAACTGGTGCATCTTGCGGTTGAAGTCCGAGTCGTAGAACCACCCGTCGTTGGTCAGGTTGATCAGCAATTCCGCTCTGCGCGAACCGTCGGGCGCGGTCGTGAACGCGCGGCACGTCCCCTCGTGGCAGATCTCAAAGCAGATCGGCGTGCCGACGCGCACGCCCTCCACATTGAACAGTGTCCGCTCTTTGCCGAATCCAAGATCGAACGCCATCCCCTGCGCACCCAGGCCCGTCAGCCAGTTCTGCACCGCCGGCCACCGGTACACCACCGGGATGTACTCACCGAACGCCATCAGGTCGATCTTGTCGTACCGCTCGCGCTGCGAACGCCCGTCGGTCACCATCACCGCGCTGTTGTACCGCTTGCCCGACGCCTTGGTGCCGCCGCTCGCCGTCCGCTCGTACGCCAGATCGTCCGCAGTGATCGCGCCGACGAGGAACGGGATATCCAGATCCGCCTGCGTCTTGAGCAGCGTGTCGGCGAACCACGTCACAGGCAGCGGCTCCACCGCCCCCTCAACCGAGTACGAAAGCCCCGACCGCCGCTGCACCTCAAGAGCTTCTGGGTTCAGCGCCTGCCCGGGGAACATCGTCTCCGGCCACACGATCAGTTGCGGCCGCTTTGTCTCACCGCTCGCGGTCGCCGCGGCACGGCTCAGGTCCAGCCAGTGCTTGTGCTGGTCGATGCGGTCCTTGAGCTTCCACCCGATCTTGTTGTCCTGCGGCAGGTTCGTCTGCAGCACCGCGACACGCAGCGTGCGATACGCCGTGAGCGGCGTAGCAGTCGCGCACGGACCGAGGAAGAAACCAGCAAGCACCGGCACCGCGGCGAGCATCAAACCGAACACAAGACCCGCCTTCCGCGGATCGTTCAGCTTGATACCGACGTCGATGACAGCGGCTCCGATCACCGCCAACATCAGCGAGCATCCATAGACACCGATCCACGACGCCAGCCACGAAGGCCCGCCGTCGGTGGTCAACAACTGTCCCAGCAGATACCACGGGTAGCCGCCCAGCAGCCACTCGCCGCGCAGGTACTCAAGAGCGACCCACACCAGCGGCACCGTCAGCGCGAGCGGAAGCCGCGGCCATCGCGCCGAGAGACGCGCGCACGCATACACGCACACCGCCGGAAACGATGCGAGGTAAAGGAGCAGCAACGGATACGCGGGCGCCGCAGTCTTCCACAAGTACGCGTGCGCGATACCGAGCACCGGGACATGCCCCAGCCCAAACAACAACGCGCCGAGCCACAACCGAGCACGCACCTTGAGCCGCGCTCCGCCCGCCGCAGCGAGCGCTGCGACGCCTCCGATTGCTGAATACGCCAGCACGCCACCCACCGCTCGCCCACCACCATCGGCGACGACCGCGAACGACAGCGCCCAGATGAGCGAGGCGCACGCACCCCCCAGCAGCGGTCCGTACCAGCGCCCTCCCCCTGGAGTCGTGGTCGTGCCTGATTGAGTATCACCCGTCGCTGTCACGGTTGAGCAGATGTGCAAGAAGAAAAACGCCCCGGGCAGGATTCGAACCTGCGACCCACGGTTTCGAAGACCGTTACTCTATCCAGCTGAGCTACCGGGGCCCGTGCGAAGCGATGCGGAGCATCGCGAAACCGGAAGTTGATTCGTCGCCGAAGGCGCTCCTTTCCAAAACGTCCCGGGCGCGATTCGAACGCGCGACCTGCCGCTTAGAAGGCGGCTGCTCTAGCCAACTGAGCTACCGGGACCTGCGCACAAGCGTATCGGCCCCGAACCCAAGAGCACGTCAGGGCTGTTCGATGCCGCTGAAGTCGTCGTCGGTCGGCAGCACCGGCTCACCCTGCATGTTCTTCATCAGAACCTTGGATTGATCGACCAGGAAGAGCGGCTTTGCCGCCCCCTTGGCGAGTTCCTCAAGCCGCGCCTTCAACGCCGCGACTTTGTCGGGGTGGTCAGCTGCGACGTTCGTCTTTTCCGACGGGTCGTTCGCGAGGTTGTACAGATCAACCGACGACGGCAGCAACGTCCTCCAGATCAGCTTCCACTCGCCCTGGCGGATGGCCGCCCGGAACGGCTCAACGTTGTAGACGATCTCTGACCGAGGCGAAGGCTTGCCCTGCGCCAGCGCCTCCCACACGTTCACTCCGTCCAGCGGCTTGCACTTGGCTGTGTCCGCACCTGCCAGCTTCGCGATCGTCGGATACAGGTCCACCGCGTGCACCAGCGCCTCGTTAGCCCCCGCCTTGATATGACCGGGCCAGTTGGCGAACGCGCACACACGCGTTCCACCCTCAAAGAGCGTCCCCTTCCCCTCGTGGTACGGCCCGTTGTCGCAGGGGATCTTCACCTTCGACATATCCGCCATTACGCCGGCGAACATCGCGTTGCGTGTGCCGCCGTTGTCGCTGTGAAAGATGATCAGCGTGTTGCCGCGCAGCCCCTTCTTCTCCAGCGCCGAGACCACGTGCCCGATCTCGTCGTCGAGGCACGAGATCATGCCCGCGTACGTCCGGCGCGTCGGCTCCTCGATCGACGCGTACTTGTCGACGTACTCCTTGGGCGCCTGATACGGCGTGTGCGGAGCGTTGAACGTCAGATAGAGGTAGAACGGCTTTCCCGCCTCCTGCTTCTCGATGTACTTCACGGCGTCGGCGCCCAGCAGCGTCGTGGTGTACCCCTCCTCCTTCACTGGCTCGTTGTCGCGGAACCAGTCCAGCACGCCGTGCTCGGAGTGCGTGAAGTAATCAAGCTCACCGATCATCGCGCCGTACTGGTAATCGAAGCCGCGCTGCTTGGGCCAGAACTTCTTGTCCGCGTGCCCAAGGTGCCATTTACCGATGATCGCCGTCGAGTACCCCGCCTCCTTCAGGCACTGCGGCATCAGCCACTCGCTGGTATCGAGTCCGTACGACGACACCGACGGGATCACCGCCGTCTGCAACCCGTACCGGTACGGATACCGCCCAGTCATGATCGCCGCGCGCGTCGGCGTGCACATCGGCTGCACGTAGAACTGCGTCAGCTTCGCGCCGCCCGACGCCAGCGCGTCGATGTTCGGCGTCTTGATGTCCGTGCAGCCGTTGAAACCCACGTCCTTCCACCCAAGATCGTCGGCCACGATGTGCACGATGTTCGGCTTCGACGCCGCATCACCCTGCGCAAACGCGGTAACAACCGTCCCAAACAAACAGACCGTGGCGGAAACGACAGACAGCAGGTGCTTGATCACGTGAAAACCCTCGCAGAACACAGAAGGCGAAACCGTGTCCTGAGAATACCCCGGCGACACACCAGTTTGAGCGGAGGGGACACATTCCCCTCATCGGGTAGCCGCGGATCGCCGCCCGCCGCATCCACCCTTACCCACTCACACTCTCCATAAACGTCTTGCAATCCGCCCCCGGTGCGCGAATGATGCGTCATGGCGGTGGTTGAGGCCCCGAAACAAGTGGTGCCCGTTCGGGTCGAAGGCGTCGCTGTCGCGCGGCCCGAAACCGTCGACGCCGGCACCTGCGTCTCCGTCGCCGACCCCACGCAGCATCGCAGCCTCTTTGCCGCGATCCTCGAGTTGAGCAAGCCGCGTATCACCCGGCTGGTCACGATGACCGCAGGGGTAGGGTTTGTCCTGAGCCTCGTCGAACGTGCCGCGGCAGCAAAGACCGTCGGTGTGGCCCGTCCTTGGACGGTCACCGAACTCGCCGTCGGCGCCCTCGGCTGCATCGCCGGCACCGCGATCTCCTCCGGCGGGGCCAACGCCCTTAACCAGTGGTGGGAACGCCAGCGCGACGCCCGCATGCGCCGCACGATGAACCGCCCGATCCCCGCCGGCGCAGTCCCCGCGTGCGTCGGGCTCTGGGCCGGCATGGCGATGAGCATCGTCGGCGTCGGCATCCTGCTCGCCGCCTGTGGGCCGGCCGCGGCACTTGTCTCACTCGCGACGATCCTCATCTACGTCCTGATCTACACCCCGAGCAAGGTGCTCACGCCGTGGAACACCCTCATCGGCGCGATCCCCGGCGCACTGCCGCCGCTGATCGGCTGGTGTGCGGCAGCTGCAATCGGTGCGTCGACCCGTCCTTGGTGGGGTTCGCTCGCTGATCTGGGCGGCTGGTCGCTCTTCGCGCTGATGACCGTTTGGCAGATCCCCCACTTCCTAGCCCTCGCCTGGATGTACCGCGACGACTACGCCGCCGGCGGTTACCGCATGCTGCCGTCGATCGATCCCACCGGCCGCCTCACCGCCTGGGTCTCACTCGTCGGGGCGATCGTGCTTGTCCCCGCAACGGTCGCGCCGGTCTTTGGCGTCCCCGGTGTGCTCGGTGCCCCCTACGCCGCCGTCGCAACCGTCAGCGGCGCCGCGTTCGTTTACGCGACGATCCGCATGGCCCGCCGCCAGAGCGAGAACGCTTCGGAAGCCGACCGCCGCGCCGCCGCTCGCACGGTCTTCCTCGCGTCGATCGCCCACCTCCCCCTGCTCCTGATCGCGATGACCGCCGAGGCGCTCGTCCGCGCTGTGATCTGACTCCCCATGGACCGCGCAATGCGCATCGCCCTCGCCGCCGGCATCACACTCATGGTGTGCGGCGTCTCGTTCATGGCCTACCTCGGCTGGCTCCGCTCCCACCCGCCCGCTCAACCCGGGGCTGACGGCGCCAAGGGAAAGCTCGTCGGGCCTGATCTGAGCATCCCCGCGTTCTCGCTGATCGACCAGAACGGCCAGACCCGCGACCACTCCGTGGTTGAGGGTAAGGTCAGCGTTGTCTGGTTCATGTTCACAAAGTGCCCGCTCGCCTGCCCCGCGATGAGCGTGCAGGCGGCCGATCTCCAGAAGCAGCTCCGTAGCAGCGGCGTGCAGTTCGTCGCTTTCAGCCTCGATCCCAAGTCCGACCGGCCCGACACCCTCAAGGAGTATGGCGGTCGCTACTCCATCGACTGGAACAACTGGACCTTCCTCACCGAGCCCGATGCGGCAAACGGCAAACGCACCGGCTGGGATATCTACACCCAGTCGCTCCATCAGTTTGCCGAGGAAAGAAAGGTCACCGACCAGCCCGCGGGCAGCCAGGCCGATGAGACCACCATCGAACACGCGATGAACTTCTTCCTCGTCGGCCCCGACGGCAAGGTCATCGACTGGTTCAACAGCAACCACCCCGAAGAAATGACCAGGCTCAAAGAGCGTGCACGGGGCGCCGCGGCGTTCCATGCTGAAAAGGCGGCCGCCGCCAAACGCTGAGCCTCAGGCCGAGTCGCCTACCCGCGCCGCGATGCGCACTGCGTGAGCGTCAACACTCACACGCACGCCTGGCCACACGAGTTCCTTCGGATCAGTCTCGCGCGAACGCACCAGGCGCGCCGCCGCTGCCAGCGTCCGCCCCGAGAGCCGGTCCTTCGCCCGCTCACCGTTCACTCTGAGCGCGGCTCGCCGAAGCACCTCCGCCACGACCGCGACGGGCGCACTGCGCAACGCCTCGCGCGGCAGTTCCACCACTTGACCGCGAGCCACCCGCGCCAGCAGCGCCTTAGCCTGCTCGTCCACTACCAACGAAGCCTCGCCGCATCGCTCCGCCGCCGACGCGATGCGCAATGCGCTCCCCGGCCGCAGCGCCAGCAGCCGCGGCACCACGTCATGCCGCAGCGCATTCCGCAGTCGCGTCGTATCCGCGTTCGTCGCGTCTTCGGCGTACCGCCAGCCGCACGCGTCGCACAACCCGCGCGCCTCCAGCGGCGCCACCTCCAACATCGGTCGGACCAGCACCACCCGCCCCCCCCACCCCCCCCTCCCCCCCTGCCCCCCTCGCGACAACACCCGCGACGCTGCCGCTCCCGCCAGTCCGCGCGGCCCGCTCCCCCGCAGCAAGTTCATCAGCACTGATTCCACTTGGTCGTGGCTGTTGTGAGCCGTCGCGACAAATCCGATGCCCCTCTCAATCGCCATCTGTGAGAGAGCCGCGTACCGCGCCCGCCGCGCGTTCCCCTCCGCATTCCCGACCTGCTCCCGCACTCGGACCGACGCCTCGACAAACGGCAGCCCAACCCGCTCAGCAAGCCGCGCCGCGATATCACGGTCCGCCTCAGCCTCGGCACGGTTCCGCAGGTCGTGAACCACGTGCCCCACCGTCAGCAGCTTGGCGGCGTTCTGCCCTGCCGCGGCTGCCAACGCCAGCACCAGCGCCGACGAATCTCCTCCGCCGCTGCACGCAATCAACGTCGGTTTCCCTGCTCCCCGCCGATTCTTCAGCTCCCCCGTCGTCAGCAGCCGCCACTGCGCCGCAACCCGCCGCACCACCGCATCCCTGCGCGAAGGCAGAGCGGGCGATTCAAGCCCGCCGCGTCCAGCCGCTAAACGTGTGGACGGTTGATTCCGCACGGCCAAAGGCTAGCGTCTAGCCGTGCGGCTCATGCTCATCATCGCGGAAGAACCGGCGACCAGCCTGACGCTCCCGACTTGGCTCCCCTGGGCCCTTGTCGGCGTGGGTGTGGTGCTGCTGGCCGTGGTCGGAGCGATCTTCGCCGCCTCCCGCAAGGCCGATACGTCGGCACCTCGCGACGCAATCGAACGAGCGAAGGCCGCCGCCGAGCTCGCCGACCTCAAGAACCAACTCGTCGAGGTCAAACGCCTCGCCGCCGCGGTCGCCGATGACCTGGACCGCCGCGCCGAGCGCCTCGAGCGGCTCATCGCCGACGCCGACGGCCTCATCGATCGCGCTCCCGCCGCCGTCTCCACCCCACGCCGGCTCAACCAACCCGCAGAGGCCCCGCCGATCGACGACCTCACCCAGCGTATCTTCACCCTCGCCGACCAAGGCAAGTCCGCTGTGCAAATCGCTCAAGCTCTCCGCCAGCCCGTCGGCAACATCGAGCTCATGCTCGCCCTCCGCGGCGGAAGGTGACGTCGTTCTCCGAACCGCGATCGTCAGAAAGCGGACCGCGGTGCATTCCAGCAGCACGTTTCATTAAGCAGCACGCACTGATCACCGGAGTTCCGTTCCGCTCCCTCACGGTCGCGGTTCGCGCAAACCACTCACGTCTTCTGGCCCGCGAGCACGCCGCGCAGCGAGAGCTCCAGCTTGTTCTCCGCCGACCGGTCCTCGCTCATCCGCATCGGCAGGATCACCGAGAACATCGCGCCGCGGCCGAGTTCGCTCTGCACCTGGATCTCACCCTGCAACAGGTGCGTCAGTTCCTTCACGATCGACAGCCCAAGCCCCGTCCCCGCGTGCTTGCGCTGGTAGCCGCCGTCGAGCTGCGTGAACTTCTCGAAGATGCGGGCCTGGTCGGCCGGCGCGATGCCCGGCCCCGTGTCGAGCACGCTGATGCGCACACGGTCACCCGATGAACCCCCCGCGGCGTCCGCCGCACCGCTCTCACCGCCGGACTCTGACTCACCCGCCCGCGCCACCAGCCGCTCGACACGCACCGTCACCACAGCAAAACGCGACAGCTGCGCCTCGGGATCCATCTGCGCCATCTGCGCCGCCTTGCCGTCGGCGTAATCGGCCGTGAACTTGATGGCGTTGGACGTCAGGTTGTACAGGATCTGCTGCAGCTTCCGCGCGTCGGTCTGCATCGACGGCAGGTCGTCGATCCCCAGCGGCTCGTATCGCAGTTCCACCTGGCGCTTGTCCGCCAGCGGCTTCATCATCGCCACCAGCGTCTCGCACGACTCCTTTAGGTTCACGGGGACGACATTCAGCTCCATCTTGCCCGCCTCGACCTTCGCCATCTCCAGCAGGCCGTTGATCAGGTCCAGCAGCGACTTGCCGGCCTGCGCGATGTTCTCCACGTATCGCCGGCGTTTGGCGAGGCTCGTCGCCGAAGGAAGCACCGGCGGCTCGGCGTTCAGCGCCTCGCCGTCGCGCGAGATCTGCTCGTCCAGCAACTCAGTGAATCCGATGATGCTGTTCAGCGGCGTCCGCAACTCGTGCGTCACGTTCGCAAGGAACTCGCCCTTCAGCCGCGCGGCCTCGAACAGCGAGCTGTTCCGCTGCTCAAGCTCCGTCAGCTTGTCGTCAAGGCTCGCGTTGAGCGCCCGAAGCTGCTCCTGCTTGGTCTGCACGTTCTGCAGCATCTCGTTGAACGAGTCGGCGAGGTCCTCAAACTCGTCGCCGGTGTGGATGTCCGACCGCAGGTCCAGGTTGCCCTGGCGAACGATCTCCGCCGTCTCGCGAAGTCGGCGCACCGGCGACAGGATGATCTTCGTCGTGATCAGGTAGAACACCAGCACCGCCAGTCCCAGCGCGACGAACCCGGCCGAGAGCATGAACCCGGTGTTGATCAGCACCGTCCGCCCGGCCGACTCGCTCGTCCGCTCGAGCACCACGATCGCATCCGGGGGCGCCTGATCGCCCGCCGGCGCCGCGGCCAACGACAGGCCTCCGCGCAGCGCCGCGCAACGCGGTAGTCGCGCTGGAATAAGGTTCGGTCCACCTCGACAAGCTCGCTCGCCCCTTTGGCGGGCTGCACCACCAGCTTCGCCCACGCCCGCATCGCAAACGCCGACTTCTCAGCCTGCGTCTTGTCGTACACCGCGACGCGCGCGTCCCCCACGTTCAGCCGTTCACCCGCCGTCAACCCCGGCCTCGTCAGCGGCGACAACCCCGGATCCGGCTGGTGCGCCACCGGCCGCCGCTCCGCCGCCTCCCACGTCGCCAGGATCGAACGCGAAACCGCCAGCTCCGACTCGTCCACCAGCTGATTCATCCGCACCCACGGCACCGACAACGCCGCCACGATGATCATGACGACGGCCAGGCCGAAGAGCAGGAGGCACTTGTTGGCGAGGGAGATCCGACCCAGCACTGGAGGAGTGTAGGGAAATGGCAAAGGGCCAAATCGCAAATAGCCAAAGGGCCAAATTCCAAGGCAACGATCGCAAATCTCAGAAAACGTCTCTCATTTGCTATTTGGCCCTTTGCTATTTTGCCCTTTTTCTTCCCCTATCCTTGCCCCTTGCCTTCCCCCGCCGTCTATCTCGAAACCTTCGGCTGCCAGATGAACGAGCTCGATAGCGAGCTCGTCACCGGCTCCCTACGCGCCCTGGGCTACCGCTTCACGCCCGACGCCGCGGCCGCCGACGTCGTCCTTTACAACACCTGCTCGGTGCGTGAATTGGCCGAGCAGAAGGTCTGGAGCCGCCTGGGCGAGATGGCCCAGCGCAAGGCCCGCCAGCCCGGCCTCGTCGTCGGCGTGCTCGGTTGCATGGCCGAGCGTGAAGGCCCAGCGCTGATGAAGCGCATGCCCGTCGTCGACGTCATGGTCGGACCCGGCGAGCTTGACAAGCTCCCTGGCCTGCTCGACAACGCCGTCCGCACTCGCGCTGCGCTCGCCGACGAGATCGAGCCCGCCCCCGCCGACGACCAGCACCCCGACACCAGCGGCCTCGTCAGCGCACGCCAGGCCGCCCTCGCCGGCAACACCAGCCGCCGTAGCGCCACCCTCGCAGCCGCGGCCGACACGCTGGAGATGCTCGACCTCTCCCGCGCCGTCTCACCCGAGACACTTGGACCTTCGCGCAGCGCATACGTCCGCATCACCCGCGGCTGCAACAAGTTCTGCACCTACTGCGTCGTTCCCTTCACCCGCGGCGCGGAGGTCCACCGCCCGCCGCAGCACATCGTTGACGAGTGCAAACGCCTCGCCGACGCGGGCGTGATCGAGGTCACCCTCCTGGGCCAGACCGTCAACCACTACCGCTTCGAGCACGGCGCCGCCGTCACGCTCAACGGCGTGGTGCAACCGCAGAAGGGCCGCGTCTACAAGAGTGGAAGCTCACAGACAGACGCTTACGCGGGCGTGAACGTGACCACCTTCGCCGACCTGCTGGCGATGATCCACGAGCAGGTCCCCGCCATTAAGCGGCTCCGCTTCGTCACCAGCTACCCGCGCGACTTCGGCGATGACGTCCTCAGCGTCATGCGAGACTCGCCGCGCATCTGCCGTTACCTCCACGTCCCCGCGCAGAGCGGCAGCGACCGCATCCTCAGCCTCATGAACCGCGGCTACGCCGTCGCGGAATACCTCGAGTTCCTCGATCGCGCCCGCGCGTTTCTCCACCAGCCGGAGATCGGCCGCCCGCTGACGCTCGCCGGTGACATCATCGTGGGCTTCCCCACCGAGACCGAAGAAGATTTCGAAGCCACACGCGTGCTCCTCGAGAAGGCTCGCTACAAAAACTGCTTCATCTTCAAGTACTCGCCCCGACCCGGCACGGTGGCCATCGACCGCTTCGAAGACGACGTGCCCGACGAGGTGAAGCGCCGCCGCAACAACGAGCTGCTCGCCCTTCAGAACAAGATCAGCGACGAGGTTGGCCGCGAATTCGTCGGCCAGACACTCGACGTCTTCGTGCAGGGCATCAGCCGCAAGACCGCCAAGGCCAAGGCCCGGGCGGAGAAGAAGCACACCCACGGCGGCGTCGGCCTGACGATCGGCGGCAAATCCATCGGCGCAACCGAAGACGATGACGCCTGCCAGGGCGCCTGTTCCACCGGCAACTCGCACGTCGAAGTCGAAACCGCACCCGCCCCTACAACCGGCCCGGTCCAGATGACCGCCCGCACCGACGGCGATCTCATCGTCCTCTTCGACACGCCCTCCGGTACGGCAGCCGACGACCTCATCGGCACCATCCGCCGGATCCGCATCGACGCCAGCCGTCCGCTGGCGCTCCACGGCTCGCTCCAAAGCTGAGCGTTCCTTCATCCACAAACAGCGGACGCCGGGCGACACACTGCTTACGCTTCGCGTCGCCCGGTTGGCAGTCGCACCCCAACCGCCCGACGCGCTCCGCGCCATTCTCGCGCGTATCAGCAGCCACCGCCTCCCATCACTTCCGCCTTCCGCCCTTACGACTTACGACTCCTCCCCCATGACCCAGACCCTTCTCTGGACCGGTTTCGTCCTCTTCGTGCTCGGCATGCTCTTTGTCGATCTGTTCATCGTCAGCCGCGGCAAAGGGGGCCAGCAACTCACGATCCCCCCGAAGAAGGCGCTGGGCATCACCGCCATCTTCGTCTCGCTCGCGCTCATGTTCGCGGCGGTTGTCTACATCGTCTACGACAAGCAGCTCATGGGCGGCGGGGCGCTCTCGCACACGCGTGAGCCCATGACCGGCACCATCGCCGTCGGCGAGTACCTCTCGGTCTGGATGCTTGAGTACGCCATGAGCGTCGACAACCTGTTTGTCTTCACGCTCGTCTTCTCGTTCTTCCGCGTGCCCGCCCAGTACCAGCACCGCGTGCTGTTTTGGGGAATACTCGGCGCGCTGGTCCTCCGCGGCGTGATGATCGGCGTCGGCGCAACGCTGGTGAAGGCCTTCGCCCCCATCCTCATCCTCTTCGGCGTCGTCCTGGTCTGGACCGCCTTCAAGATGCTCAAGAGCGACGACGAGAAGTTCGACCCCAGCAAGAGCATCGCCATCAAGATCGTCAAGCGGTTCTTCCCCGTCACCGACACCGTCGACGGCGAGAAGTTCTTCGTCAACGCGCCCGTCGGCCCGCGCCAGCCCGACGGCACGAACCTGATCGTCAAGGCCGCCACGCCCCTCTTCCTGGTCCTCTGCGTCGTCGAGGCGACCGACCTGCTCTTCGCCGTCGACAGCATCCCCGCCGCCTTCGGCCAGAGCACCGAGCCGTTCATCATCTTCACCGCCAACGTCTTCGCCATCATGGGCCTGCGCTCGCTCTACTTCGCGATCGCCGGGCTCATGGACATGTTCCGCTATCTCAAGCCCGCTCTCGCCGGCATCCTCTTCTTCATCGGCGTCAAGATGATGTTCACCCCCGAGCTCCCGTTCCTGGGCTGGAAGGGGTTCCACGTGCACACGCTCGTCTCGCTCGCGGTGATCGCCACGCTCCTCACGGCGGGCATCGTCGCGTCGTTGCTGCACAAGCCAAAGCCCAAGAACCACGACGCGTCGGCCTGATATCGCGGCGGCTCCTCGTATAAGAGCCGAGGGCCGTAAGGCCCCGGCAGGTAGCACTGCGCTTTCCCATGCACAAGGCGCCCGCCCCTCACGGGGCTGGGCTCTTATTACTCGTACCGCCCAAGCGTCACCGTCGCCTCAAACGGCCGCCCATCCCGCCGCACCACGATCTTCACCTTCTGGCCCGGCTTGAACTCGGGCTTGCCGAGCAACCGCGCAAGCTCAGACTGGTCACGCACGGGATGACCCGCGACTGAGACGATCACGTCGCCCGCCAACAGCGGGTTCTTCAGCAGGTCCTTGGTCGCCGTCCCGATGACCACCATCCCTTCGCCTCCCGTCGGCTGCATGTCGCACGGCAGCGTCGGCAACCCCGGCGTGTTCGGCTCGCCCACGTCCGGCAGCGCCGTCAACCATGCGCGGAACTCCTTGTCCAATTCCGCGATCGGCTTTCCCAGCACCCGCTCGGTCGTCGTCTTGCCCGACGGATCGGTCGGATAGTCCGCGATGTACGCCGCGTACCAATCCTTCAGCAGCGTGTGATCCGGGTTGGGCGCAAACCCCGGCTGTCCCGGCGCCGGCGGCTGGGGCGCCATCCGCGACGACAGCCACAGGAAGAACGCGCGCGACGCCGCGTAGTTCCCAAGCGCCCTGCTTCCCATGTACGTCTTCTCGTCCATGGTCATCAGCACCGAGAGCTTCGGCAGCAGGTTCGTCTTCATCATCCGCTTGGCGGTATTCGTCCGCCACGACGCAACGGGAACGACGCGTTCGCGCCCGTCCTTGCCTTGGCCCTCGGGGATCAAGTCCACATCCTCGATCAGGGAACACAGTCCTTCTTGAATCCACACCGGATGAACCTGCCCGATCCGCGACATGTGCCGCCAGTGCAGCGAGTGCCAGTACTCGTGCCGCATCGTCGAACCCAGGTCGCGCGCGATCAACTGCAGCTTCCAGTTGTCGTAGATCCCGCCGATCCGGTCCGACTTCGGCCCAAGGTTCGCCGTCGCCCACGAAGCCCAGTCCGCGTTGTTGGGCAGGAACACCAGCACCCACGGGTCGGGCTTAGCGCCCTCGGACACGACCGCCTCCACTCCCTCCGGCAGCACGCACAGTCCCCAGTAGTCGGTGATCAGCTTGATTTCATGGCGCGACTCGGCGTGTCCGTCCTTGCTGAACCCGCTCACGTACGCCAGCCGCAGCTTCGCGTCCTTCTCAAACTGGTACCCGCGCGCCTCGGCCGACTGCGTCACCTCACCCTTGGCGTTGCGGATCGACAGCGTCCGCCTGAACTGGCTCAGCCGATGGTCGACGCTCGTGTCCTGCAGCTCGCGCCATCCCTCGCGCAGCGCCATGTATACGGCCGTCTCGTTCAACGGCTGCAGGTCTTTCTCGTTCAGCAGGCGCGGAAAGTCCGTGAACCCCAGCTCCAGGCACTTCTTCAACGCCCGCTCGGCGCTGTCGATGTCGCCGCGCTGCGCGTGCACGCACGCAAGGTTGTACCGCACGATCGGATCGCCCGGCGCAAACCGAGCCAGCGCCTCAAGCCCTTTGACCGCGCCGTCATAGTCCTTCTTCGCGTACGCCTCCTGCCACGCCGCATCGAGCGCCTCGCGTGTCGGCTGCGCGGGCTTCGTCGCCGCCGGCTGCGAAGCGGGCTCGCTCGGCTGAGACGCAGCGGGCTGAGCCAACGCCGCAGCACACAACACCAGCGGCAGAGAAACTGCGATCCGGTTCATCGAGCCGTCTCCGGAGAATGGGAAGAAAGCGCGGCCTTCCCCGCGATCAACTGATTCAGCGCATCCACATACGCCACCCGCTCCTGCTCAAAGACGCGCGCCGCCAGCGTCTCCGGCGTATCCCCCCGCTCCACCGCGCACGTCCGCCGCAGCACGATCGGACCCCGGTCGTACTCCTCGTCCACCACGTGCACCGTGCACCCCGTCTCGGTCTCCCCGCTCGCCAGCACCGCCTCGTGCACGCGCAGCCCGTACAACCCCTTCCCCCCAAACCGCGGCAGCAGCGCCGGGTGAATATTCACGATCCGCCCCCGCAGCGACGTCGGCACGCCCACCTTCTTCAGATACCCCGCCAGCACCACAAAGTCCCCCCGCCACGCCGCAACCTGCCGCTCAAGCTCCGCCGCAGTCGGCGCCCCCGGCAGATGCGCCACCGGCACCCCCAGCGCCACCGCACGCTCATACCCCGCGCTCCCCGCCGGCGTGCTCGAGATCACCCCCGCGATCCGCGCCGCCAACCGCCCCTGCGCAACCGCCTCAGCGAGATACCCAAGCGTCCGCCCCCCACCCGAGATCATCACCACCAACCGCGCCGGATCCCCCGCCAAAAACGGCGGCAACCGGGGCACGAAGGTCTGCGAAAAATGCGACGACACCTGCACCCCAGATAGTACGATCACCCCCCGACATCAGCCTCCTCATTTGGCCCTTTGCAATTTGGCCCTTTGGCGATTTGCCGAAGGCTATTTCAGCTCCTGCAGCACCTTCACCGCCGACTCCCGATCCTTCTGAATCGCCAGCCCCTTGTCCAGCCGCGTCATCTGCAGCAGCTTGAAGATCTGCGGGTCCATCGAGAAGAACACGACCTTCCCCGCCGGCTTGTGCTGCGCCGCCAGCTTGTTCAGCTTCAGCAGCAGCCCGATCCCGACGCTCGACAGCAACCGCACCTGCGAGAAGTCCACCGCGTAACGCTGCCGGTGGTCGTTCCCCAGCTTCGTCAGGTCGACCTCGATCGCGTGACACTCGTAGTCGCCGACCTTCTCGGTCGTGAGCACCGCGATCGGAACGCCGTTCACAAGGCTCGAACTGACGTGTGCTGACTGGATCATAAATTACGTCGCGAGGGGACTACCAGAAACACCTAGAGACTTGAGACGAGCGACTCGCGACTACCCGATCACCACTGCGAGTCCGCGTTCCCATCCATCGGCTGATTGAACGGCACGGATTTACCGCTCCCGTCCACCGCCACCATCACCAGCGTCGCCGCCGTCACCGATACCGTCGGCTGCGGCCTACCCGTCGCGTCGGGCGCGAACCGCTCCGCGTGCACGTCGACCTCCACCGTCACACTCGTTCGGCCCGTCTTGATCGTGCGCGTGTAGAAATTCAGCGTGTCGCCGACGTACACCGGCTGTTTGAACTCAACGCGATCCAATGCGAGCGTCACCCACCGGCGTTTGGCGTGCATGCGAGCCTGCACAAACGCCGCCTGGTCGATGTACGACAGGATCACCCCGCCGAAGATCGACCCATACGGATTGGTGTCCTTCGGCATCGCGATCACCCGCAGCGCCAGCCGCAGGTGCGTCGGGTCGGTCGGTTGCAATGGCAGGGGAATCGGCTGATCTGATTGCACGGGAGGATTCGTCACTTGCGGGCCTTCTTCCCCTTTTGGCAGGCGGCGCGGCCTTCTTCTTCGCCCCGCCCTTCGGCTTGATCACCGTCGCCGGCATCGTCAAGTCGAGCAGGTCCGCCTTCGAAACCGCCTTCCGCAGCCGCTCCACCGATGCCTCGCACGCCTTGTGCTCGGCGAAGCCTTCGCTGCTCTCAACCACCGTCGCGCCGCTCGCGTCGCGCAGCACCCAGTGGAACGCACCCGTCGCATCGCGGCTGATGAGAAAGCGGCCCGTCGCCATTCCACGCACTCCAGACACCCCGCCCCCGACCGCTACAGCCTATCCGAACTGCCCGGGGGGTGCAAAGGCCACTTCCCACAAGATTGGCCGTACGCTCCGGCGTGCCTCCTCATTCCCCTTTGCAGATCCCCCACGTTACCGCCCCCGTCTGGCCCGAAATCTCAAAGGGCAGAATGGCCGGTCTCATCACCACCGATCCCGCCAAGGCCGGTGACTGCAAAATCGCCCTGCTCGGCCTCCCCGACGACTGCGGCGTCCAGCTCAACAACGGCCGCCCCGGCGCCGCCGACGGCCCGCGCGCCTTCCGCGCCGCCCTCGCCAATTACGGCGTCGCCGAACCCGCCGGCTTCAACTGGCCCCGCGTCTTCGACGCGGGCGACATCACACCCGCCCCTGGCCTCCACCCTGAAGGCCTCAGCGAAACCCACAAGCGCATCACCGAGGCCGCCCTCGCACTCCACCGCGCCGGTATGTTCCCCATCGCCATCGGCGGCGGACACGACCTCACGTTCCCCTTCGTCCGCGCCGCCGTGCAACACCACCGCGCCAACAAGGCCGAAACCTTTGCAGGCGTCTACTTCGACGCCCACCTCGACGTCCGCCCCACCGCCGGCTCGGGCATGCCCTTCCGCCGCCTGATCGAAGACTGCGGCGTCGGCCCGCTCATGATCGTCGGCTTCAACCCGCTCGCCAACGCGCGCGAGCATGTGGAGTGGTTCTCGTCAGCGTGCGAAAGCCGCGGGGGGGAACGTCATCGCCGACGACGACCTCCTGTCGCGCATCGACGAGTTGGACGGCCCGAGCGACCTCCTCGCCCCGCTCCTAGGCGACGTTCGCACCAGCCCACTCCAGATCGACCACCTCTTCGCCTCCTTCGACCTCGACGCCATCGACGCCGCGCACGCGCCGGGCGTGAGCGCCATGAACCCAGCGGGCCTCACCGTCCGCGAGGCCGCGCGCCTCACGTTCATGGCCGCCAGCCACCCAAAGCTCCGCTGCCTCGACATCATGGAACTCTCCCCCCCCAACGACGACAAAGCCCGCACCGCCAAAGTCGCCGCCCACCTCTTCCTCCACGCCCTCATGGGCCTCACACTCGGCCGCGACATGCAGGAGCGGTGAGTCTGTCAGAGCCCGAAGCGTCAGCGAGGGAGGCGGCATAAGGCTTTGCGAGTGCCGCGCCTTCACGGCTCCAAACGGCCGACTCGCCGAGCCTCATCGGCCTTCCTCGCTGACGCTTCGGGCTCTGACTGGAGCCGATCGCATCGCGCTCGCTTCTCTACACTCCCCTCCCCATGCCCGACACAACCTCTACATCCCCCACCCTCATCATCCGCAACGCCCGCATCGCCTCCGCCGCCGGCGCCCCAGGTACAGCCGTCCGCGGCGAGCCCCTCGGCGAACTCGAGATCACCGAACGCGCCGACGTCACCATCACCGGCGACCAAATCACCAAGATCACCGCGCGTAAAACCGGCGCCGTCACGCGCAAGCCCGAAGCCGCCCCCGCCGGCGCAACAGAAATCGACGCCGCCGGCCGCGTCCTCATCCCCGGCTTCGTCGACTGCCACACCCACGCCTGCTGGGCCGGCTCGCGCCTCGACGAATGGGACCAGAAGCGCCGCGGCGTCCCATACCTCAAGATCCTCGAAAAAGGCGGCGGCATCATGGCCACCGTCCGCGCCGTCCGCGACATCCCCTTCGCCGACCTCGTCGATCAGCTCGTCGTGCGCGTCAACCGCATGCTCGCCCTCGGCTCCACCACCATCGAGATCAAGAGCGGCTACGGCCTCAACACCGAGACCGAACTCAAGATGCTCCGCGCCGTGCGCGAAGCCCAGAGCCGCACCGCCGCCACGCTCGTCCCCACCGCCCTCCTCGGCCACGCGATCGACGACACACAACCCGGCTTCATCGGCAAGGTCATCCGCGAAACACTCCCCGCCGTCGCCGCCGAATTCCCCGGCATCGCAGTCGACGCCTTCGTCGAAAAAGGCGCCTGGTCCGTCGAGCAGGCCATGCTCCTCTTCTCTCGAGCCCGTGACCTGCACCTGCCCCTCCGCGTCCACGCCGACCAGTTCACCTCACTCGGCATGATCCCCGCGGCCATCAAAATGGGCTTCAAGTCGGTCGACCACCTCGAAGCCACCACCCGCGAAGACCTCGACGAGCTCGCCAAATCTCAAACGTTCGGCGTCATGCTCCCCGCCTGCGCGTTCCACCTCAAATCCTCCTACGCCCGTGGCCGTCACTTCGTCGAAAACGGCGGAGCGCTCTGCATCGCGACCAACTACAACCCCGGCAGCGCCCCCTGCCCAAGCATGCCCTTCATCATCGCCCTTGCGGTGCGTCACCTCGGCCTATCGCCCCAGGAAGCAATCACCACCGCCACGGCCAACCCCGCCGCACTCCTCGGCCTCAAAGACCGCGGCCGCGTCGCGGTCGGCCAGCGAGCCGACCTCCTCTTGCTCCGCGAAGACGACGAACGCTTACTCGCCTTCGGTTTCGGCGACTCACCGATCGACAAGGTGATCTGCGCCGGGAGCGTCATCGCGTGAACGAGCCCAGCCCGCAAATTCTCCCGCCCATCAACACGGGCGGGAAGTTTGACGACCGCGGCAAGCCGACCCAACCTCACTCCGGCTCGGAGATGATCTCCAACATCACAGGGCGCGAGGTCAACGAACTGGAGCGTCTGATCGCGCTCGCCGCCAACGCGCTGCCGTGGATCGCGGTGCTGGGCGTAGTGACATACGTGCTCGCCATCGGCGGTATCAGATACCTTTACAGCGCAATTGGCTTTGCGCTCTGCCCGGGAGTCGGGTTCTTTGTTCTGGCCCTCGGCATACGCGGCCTGATCCTCCGCACCGTGCGCCCGCTGGCGGGCGTCCGCCTATCGCTGCCGACAGTGATGGCCCACGGCTACTGCGGCGCCTGCGGCTACCGCATCGCCGACACACCCCGCGCAATCGGCGACTACCTGGTCTGCTCCGAGTGCGGCGCCGCCTGGCACGGCGATCGCGTCACGTTCCCCGAGGCGAAGACTCCGGTCACGATTGCCGCGTTGCGCAACGCCGCACTGGGCACCGTCACCGCAGCCCGCCTGAAGACCACGTCAGCGATCGGCTACCTCGACGACCGGAAAGTCGGCCTGCCCAAGGCCTACTGCTGGCCCCGCGGCCTGTTCCGCTCCAAGACCCCACCGCACGCCGCTGCCGCTCGAAAGGAACTCAACCGCGCACTCGGCATCGGCGCGGTCTTCGCGCTCGTGCTCGTCTGGTTGTGCGGCTCGCTGATCGGGCTCGCAGTTTGGTGCGCGTCCGACTCCTGGTCCGACCGGCTCACAACGGTGCTCATCACCGCGTCAGTGTGCGGGTTCTTCCACACGCTGGTCCGCATGGCCAAGCTCACGGCAGACCAAACGCGGAACACCGTGCTCCAGCACAACCTCTGCCCTAGCTGCTGGTCGCCGCTCAACGACCGAGTGGAGTTCGACGGCTGCCGCTGCTGCACCGAATGCCGCGCGGCATGGCGAGCGTGAATCCGCGTCGCCCAGGCAACTTAGGTAAGAACGTAACCGGATCATGACATTGCCCCGGTCCCGTCCTCCTTGACACGCCTTCCAAAATCAGTACCATTTCCCACCGTGCCGCGCCGCATCAAAGCGATGCCAGGCACACCAGCGGGCGAAAGCCCCGAGGAGAGAGAGCACCCATGAACACGTCGTCATTCGTTGTCGCCGCTGCAGCCGCTGCCGCACTTGCTACAGCCGCGCACGCGCAGTGGACCGTAACCCTCTTGCAACCGGGCATCTCATCGGATTCCCGGGCCACGTTCGGCGGACAGCAAGGCGGGGTCATCGGCAACCATGCCGTGATCTGGAACGGCACCGCCGCATCGTGGGTTGATTTCAACCCCACCGGATCGAGTTCTTCTGTGATCTACGGGATGACGGCCGGCCAGCAGGTGGGAAGCGCGTTCTCGCACGCTGGCATCTGGACAGGCACCGCCGAATCCTTTGTCGACCTCAATCCCACCGGCGCGCTCGGCTCAGTCGCCTACGCCACCGACGGTGTGCAACAAGGCGGCAGCGTGAGCTTCGTCAGCGGCTCCCATGCGGCCTTGTGGACCGGTACCGCCGATTCGTTCGTTGACCTGAACCCCGGCGTCACGAATTCCATCGTCACTGCCGTAGGCGGCGGGCGGCAGGTGGGATACACCGGTGGCCCAGGCCCCGGTCGGCGCGCTGCGCTCTGGAGCGGCACCGCCGCTTCCTACATCAACCTGACCCCAACGGGGGCGACCCGTTCATTCGCCTACGGGATCACCGACGACGGCCTGCGGCAGGTGGGCTCCGTCACCTTCAACGTTCAACTGCACGCCGGCATCTGGACAGGCACCGCCGACTCCTTTGTCGACATCCACCCCGCCGGCGCAGTGAGTTCCAACGCGTTCGCCATCTTCGGCGACTACCAGGTTGGCACCGCGAACATCCTCATTCCGGGAAGCATCCACAGGCCACACGCAAGCTTCTGGAACGGCACGGCAGACTCCTGGGTGGACCTCCAGTCTTTCCTTCCCGCGGAGTACAGCTCGACGAGTCAGGCATCGGCTGTCTGGAGCGACGGCGTCACCATCTACGTTACCGGAACCGCTCTCAACCTGACGACCGGCCAGAACGAAGCGGTGCTCTGGACGGCCCCGGTCCCCGCGCCCGGCGCGGCGGCGCTACTCGGCCTCGCCGGCGCTGCAGCCGCTCGCCGCCGCAGAACGCCACGCTGAACAAACAACTCGCCAATCAGCGCCCTTCCCTCAGCCCTCACAGCACCCCACCCGCAGCCCCGGGCTCCCGCCCCAGAGAGAGAGCACCCATGAACACGTCGTCATTCGTTGTCGCCGCTGCTACCGCCGCAGCACTCACCACCGCCGCCCACGCGCAGTGGACCGTGACCTTCTTCCAACCCGGCTCTACATCTGTGATCACAGGTGTCTCCGGCACACAGCAGGCCGGCACAGTCGGCGACCACGCCGCCCTCTGGAACGGCACCGTCGGCTCGTGGGTCGATCTCAACCCCGCCGGCGCGGCCTCCGCGGCTGTTAGAGGGATGGCGGGCGGGCAGCAGGTGGGCTCGGCGTTCTCGCACGCCGCCCTTTGGACAGGCACCGCCGCCTCCTATGTCGATCTCAACCCCGCTGGTGCAAGCAGTTCGTTCGCCGGCGGCACCGATGGTGTGCAGCAGGTCGGCAGCGCGAACTTCGGCACCGGCAGCACACGCGCCGCACTGTGGAGCGGCACCGCCGACTCGTACGTTGACCTGCATCCTGCTGGAGCATTGACCTCCACCGCCACGGCCGTCGGCGGCGGGCGCCAGGTGGGAACCACCGCGAGCGGCCCCAACCCGCGTGCTGCGCTCTGGAGCGGCACCGCCGACTCGTACGTCAACCTGAACCCTGCCGGGGCTACCCGCTCGGGGGCCTACGGAATTACCCAGGACGGCTCGCGCCAGGTGGGCTACGCGACCATCAGCGGCCACATGCACGCCGGCATGTGGTCGGGCACGGCCGATTCGTGGAGCGACATCCACCCAGTCGGCGCGTCCTCGTCCACGGCCTACGCCGCGTTCAGCAACTACGTGGTCGGCGTGGCGAATGTCCCGGTGCCCGGCTCTGTCGGCCAGAACCACGCCAGCTTCTGGAACGGCACCGCCGATTCGTGGGTCGATCTCAGTTCCTTGCTCCCGGCTGAGTTCGCCCAAGACAGCCGGGCTTGGTCCGTCTGGAGCGACGGCATCACGATTTACGTCGGCGGAGAAGCCTACAGCCCAGCGACCAGCCACTGGGAGGCCGTGCTCTGGACCGCCCCTGTCCCCACGCCAGGCGCAGCCGCGCTGCTCGGCCTCGCAGGCACCGCCGCTATCCGCCGCCGACGCCGCTGAACCTCCAACACACCCCACAACACGAGACGCGACTGTCAAGGAGCGCGATCGGCCCGAGACCACTGAGGCGATAAGCGCGAGCCGGAGAAGATGTGTGGCTGGTTTTCGTCCGGAGGACGCACGATCTCAGCCGGCGGGTTCACCCGCCGGGTATGGGGTGCGTGGTTGGTTTCGGCCCGGATGGGCCGACGAGGGTTGGCACAGAAACTCACGGTTCAGCACAGATACCGCCGCGCGTCTCCGCCCGGAGGGCGCTGCCGTTTGCCACGGGTGACCGAAGTCGAGCAAAGCGAGACGAGGGAACCCGTGGATGACGGTCTCCCTTTTTTTTCACCTCCGGCCCGGCAGGGCCGACGAAACGATCGACGTGTCGTTCCGTGTAACTCGCGCCTCTCACCCCCACCCGCGTCTTCACACAAACTGACGTGTTTTTGCGCGCGCCGGCGCACCAAAACCATCCCTTACACCACGGAATTCTCAAATTCCCCAAATATCGCGCAGACCCAAGCAAACGGCGCGAGTTTCTGACCCCACCCCGACCACCAAAAGTCACACGGCGCGCGCGCCAAGCGTCCTCCGCCCATGGGTAGAGGCCTTCTTGTTTTCCCCCTTCTCCCCGCTCTGGGGGAGAAGGTGCCCGCTGCTTTGAGCGGGCGGATGAGGGGTGCCTTGACGCCTTTCTCTTCTCGATCCCTCGATGCCTCCCCCTCACGACCCAGCACTCAGGCCCCCCCATGACCCACCACGACTTCAACGAGAAACTTCTCCTGGCCAAGGACACCGCCCTGGACACCCTGGAGGACCTCTGCGCCCCAGCGTTCCCCAAGCGCAGCCGCATCCCCACCACACGCGACGATGGGACACTCATTCCCTACGACGAGCAGTTGGCCATGAGCCGTCTCCAGCCGCCGCGGATGACCAGCGACGAGCAGCACATCGCAGTCTCCGAGCGCACCCAGCGCATGCGCGCCGCCACCACGATCCTCAAGACCCGCCCGATCGGCGAGGACGGCAACCCCCTCCCCATCTCACGCCGGCACCCCGAGCAACACACCCGCACCACGCCGCGGCCCGACCGGGATTCCACGAGCCCCGAGCGTGAGCGAGTGGGAGACGCCCGTACATCAACCAACGCAACTGAGCACGCGCCACCACCCACAACCGACGATGCTCCCCGTCCTGAGGACGCACGATCTCAGCCTGCAGGGGGGGGTTCACCTGCCGGAAACGACACCAACCAAGCCCTTCGGTCCGGAGGACCGACGAACCCCCCGTTCGACCGCATCGACATCGTCACCCTCTCGTCGGCCCTCCCGGGTCGACGCGAGCCACACACTCCGCAACCGGCGGGTGAATCCGGGGAGGACGGCTGATATCGCGCGTCCTCCGGACCAAAAATCCACAATCCACAATCCGCAATCTCCTCCCTCTCCCCCCCTCTACTCTCACCACCTTCATGCCGATCCTCCCCAAGCTCTCACACGCCGATCTCCCCACCGCCGAGGCCGCGGCCAAGTGTGTCGTCATCACCCACCAGCGGTTCCGCGAGTGGGCTGCGCCCGAGTTCCGCAAGGGCGGCCTCACGCTCGCCAAGATCGACACGTTCGTCGCCCAGACGCTCGCCGACCTCAAGTGCCGCTCGTGCTTCCTGCACTACCGCGCCGGCAAAAGCCCGCTCTTCCCCAGCCACGCGTGCTTGAGCGTCAACGAGTGCGTCGTCCACGGCACCGCGGCGTACCTCACCCGCCCGCTGCAGAACGGCGACTTGTTCAAGCTCGACATCGGCGTGTGGCACGGACCCAAGGGCCGCGAGATGATCGGCGACGCGGCGTGGACGTACTCGTTCGGCAAGCCGACGCAGCTTGTGCGCAAGCTCATGGACTGCGGCAAGGAGTCGCTCCGTCGCGGCATCCAGGAGCTGCGCCGGGGAACAAGTACCTCGACTGGGCCCGCACGGTGCAGGGATACGTCGAGGGCGCCGAGGGCTTCCACCTCGTGCGCGGCCTGGGCGGTCACGGCATCGGCAAGGAACTGCACCAGGCGCCGTACATCAGCAACGTGGTGCCCGATTACCCCGGCGAGTGGCCCGAGAGCAAGCTCATCTGCGAGCCGGGCGTGCTGGTCGCGGTCGAGCCGATGATCGCCGTCGGCACCGGCAAGGTGAAGCAGAACGGCAACCAGTGGCCGGTCTACTCAGCCGACGGCTCGATGAGCGTCCACTATGAGCACGACGTGCTCATCACCGAAGGCGGCCCGCGCGTGCTGACGGCAGGACTGGATGAGTTGAACGATGTGATTGAGTGATGAGTACCGACGACGCCAACCCGATTGTCTTTGTTGTCGGCGGACCGAACGGCGCCGGAAAGTCAACAAGCGCGGTGACCGTTCTTGGTGAAGAAGCACAAGCAGCGGAATTCCTGAACGCAGACACGATCGCCCGCGGCCTTTCAGCGTTCGAGCCTGAACGCTCGGCTTTCCAAGCGGGCCGAATCATGCTCTCGCGTGTCAAGGAACTGCTGGCTGCCCGATCGACGTTTGCGTTTGAGAGCACGCTCTCCTCGCGAACCTTCGCCCCGATGCTGGCTGAAGCGCGGCGAACGGCTATCGCGTCGACCTGCTCTATCTCTGGCTCAACTCGCCGGAACTATCTCTCAGTCGAGTTGCGGCTCGCGTGGCCAGCGGCGGCCACAATATTCCCGAGGAGGATGTGCGCCGACGTTATGGCCGAGGTGTGTCGAATTTCTTTCGACTCTACAAACCACTCGCGGACCGCTGGGTGGTGTTCGACAACTCAAACCGGTCACCCAAACTCGTCGCGACTGGTTGCCTGGATACCGTCCAACGCATCGCGAATCGATCGGCATGGCAGCGAATGCAGGAGATCGCCGATGGCCAAGGTGAAGCCCAAGAAAGCTAAGCGCGTCCGCTCATTCGACGAACTCGGAATCGCCCGCATCACGCGCGCCGTAGAACGCGGCGTTCGCGAGGCCCTGATTCGCGACGCCGCATACCGGCGTGCGAAGAAGGTGTCGAAACGTCGATAACGTCTCTGGCCGCACGCTCACACCGCCGAATCGCAACCAACCACCGCCCCACCACCCACGTGCATGCCGCGGCGATCGGGCCGCACATCGCCCAGATCCATCCGCCGCCGAGGATTCCACCAAGCAAGGCGACGCAGCCGAAGAACGCAAAGAACGGCGCGAACCAGATGCCGCAGCGCCGCCAGTTCGCCTCGACGCTCTCGCCGCGCCGAGCCTCGCACCAGTCGCGCACCGGCGGCCAGAAGAGGTCCCAGAGCAGCTCGCGCAGGATGTCGTGCACGAGATCGCTCAACAGTGCTCCTTGCCGTCGTTTCTCAGCCTGAGACAAACCAGACGATCGCGCCGATCACCGCAAGTACCACGAGCAGAACGATGGCCGCAGGGTGCCATTCCGCGTCCGATGACTCGCGATGGCCGACGAACATCAGCCCTTCCAGCACTCCACCCAGGATCTCCAGCAGCGCCTCAAGCACGGGTGCCTCCCAATGCCGCTGGCTTCGCAAGAGCGCGAAGCGGGATGCACCCAAGAGGATCAGCCGACACGTTTCCCACACCGCCACACCGAGGGGTAAGACCCCGTTAGGGCTGTTTTGCAGCTGATTTCCCTCACCACCGTCGGCACAACTCCCTGAGGTTGATTTAACGCGCCGCCATGCGATGATCGGGGGACCGAGAAAGCCCTTTCCGAGCCGCCTGGCAGGCCGTGTCTCAGTTCGATCCGCAGCGTCGCTGGAATGACGACGCGGGTCAGACGCGGTCGGGGTGTTGGTAGAGATCGGGCCGCCTCCGTCCACGGAGTCCTCTTCAATGAGCCTCATCAAGTCACGCCTGGAAGCCATCTCCGCAGCGACCGCCTGGCGCGAAGCCGCCCAGACGAACGGCCAAGCGGGGGCGGAGAGCCAGCGCCTTGAGCAGCTCTACGGCGAGGACGTCTTCTCCGAGCGCGCCATGCGCGAGCGTCTCCCCAAGGAGACCTTCCAGCGCCTCATGCGGACCATCAAGAACGGCGAGAAGCTCGACCCCGAGCTCGCCGACGTGGTGGCCGCCGCGATGAAGGACTGGGCGATCGACCGCGGCGCAACGCACTACACCCACTGGTTCCAGCCGCTCACCGGCCTGACGGCCGAGAAGCACGACGCGTTCATCAGCCCCGACGGTCACGGCGGCGCGATGAGCACGTTCTCCGGCAGTGCGCTTACCCAGGGCGAGCCTGACGCGTCATCGTTCCCCTCCGGCGGCATCCGCGCGACGTTCGAAGCCCGCGGCTACACCGCGTGGGACCCCACCAGCCCGGTGTTCGTCAACCGCGCCGGCAACACGGTCACGCTCTGCATCCCCACCGCGTTCGTCTCGTGGACCGGCGAGGCGCTCGACACCAAGACGCCGCTGCTCCGCTCAATGGAGGCGATCAGCCGTCAGGCGATGCGCATCCTGAAGATCTTCGGCACCGACAAGGGCGTGGCACGCGTCGTCACCACCCTCGGCCCCGAGCAGGAGTACTTCCTGGTCGACCGGAACCTCTTCTTCGCCCGGCCCGACCTGCTCCACTGCGACCGCACTCTGTTCGGCGCCCGCCCGCCCAAGGGGCAGCAGCTTGAGGACCACTACTTCGGCTCGATCCCGGCGCGTGCTGGCCTACATGAGCGAGGTCGAGAAGGAACTCTACAAGCTCGGCGTGCCGGTCAAGACCCGTCACAACGAGGTGGCTCCCGCGCAGTACGAGCTCGCCCCGATCTTCGAGACCACCAACGTCGCCTGCGACCACCAGATGCTGACGATGGAGACCCTCAAGAAGGTCGCTCCGCGCTTCGGCCTCCAGTGCATCCTGCACGAGAAGCCATTCGCAGGCATCAACGGCAGCGGCAAGCACAACAACTGGTCGCTCAGCACCGACACCGGCGTCAATCTGCTCGACCCCAAGTCAGACACGCACAACAACATGCAGTTCCTGGTGTTCATGTGCGCCGTGATCCGCGCGGTGGACCTGCACGCCGACCTGCTCCGCGCGAGCATCGCCGGCGCCAGCAACGACCACCGCCTGGGCGCCAACGAGGCGCCGCCGGCGATCATGTCGATCTTCCTCGGCGACATGCTCAACGACATCGTCGAGCAGATCGAGAAGGGCGAGGCCAAGCGCACCCTCAAGGGCGGCAAGCTTGACCTTGGCGCCAACTCGCTGCCCGACCTGCCGCGAGACACCGGCGACCGCAACCGCACGTCGCCGTTCGCCTTCACGGGCAACAAGTTCGAGTTCCGCGCCGTCGGCTCCAGCCAGGCGTCAGCGTGGCCCAACACCGTGCTCAACACCATGGTCGCCGAAACGCTCGACGTCTTCGCCACGACCCTTGAGAAGAGCGTCGGCAAGAACGGCGCGAGCAACCCGGCGAAGCTCGAGAAGGCCGTCCGCGACCTGCTCAAGAAGACCATCAAGGAGCACAAGCGGGTCATCTTCAACGGCGACGGCTACTCCGAGGCGTGGCACAAGGAGGCCGAGAAGCGCGGCCTGCCCCACATGCGCGACTCGGTGGACGCTCTGCCGGTGATCAAGAGCCGCAAGGTCGCCGACCTGTTCAGCAAGTACAAGGTGCTCAGCCGCGTCGAGGTCGAGAGCCGCGCGGTGATCTTCATCGAGAAGTACATCAAGCAGGTGAGCATCGAGGCCGAGACGATGCTGACGATGGCCCGCACGATGTACCTGCCGGCGGCGATCCTGCACCAGACGCGTCTGGCCGAGGCGGTCACCTCGTCTGAGGCGGCGGGCGTCGACGTCGACTCGCAGCGCAACTCGCTGGAGGCGTTCGTCGGCAAGGTGACGGCGCTCTCGCACGCGATCAACGACGTGGCCGAAGCGCTCAACCACCACGAGGCGGACTTCTTCAAGCACGCCAAGCAGGTGCGCACCGAGGTGAAGGGCGCCATGGCCGAACTCCGCACCGCCGTCGATGCGCTGGAGGTCGAAGTCGCCGACGACCTGTGGCCCGTGCCGACCTACCGCGACCTGCTCTATATCAAGTGATCAACACTTCAATCACACAGCTTGTTTCTTCACGCCGAGCCCGGTTGATCGCCGGGCTCGGCGCTTTGCTCGTGACGCTGGGGGGAGCGGTCGGGTGCGGGGGGAGCGCTCGACACGCGCGACGGAACCGTGCTGGTGACCGACACATCGGGCGCGCCGGTGCCGGGCGCATCAGTGCGTGCCGATCCGGTGGTGCCCAAGCACCCGCTGAACCTCGGCGACTACTTCCGGGCTGATCCCGAGCGGCTGGGGCTGTGGCAGACCGGCGCGGATGGACGAGCGAGCGTGAAGCTGCTTTCATCGAGACCGACGAGCGTGTCGGTCGTTGGACGCGGCTTTGTGCCCGTTTCGAGGCTGATCGATCCGTCCGCACCATCGGATGTGAAACTCGAGCTGACGCGCGTGGACTTGCCGGCGCAACCCGCGCCCGCGATCCCCTCATCGATGCGCTAGAGCAACCTGCTTCGGGGTAAGCTCGTATGGACATCGCCTGAGTCGTTCGCCTTCCCCGCGCGGTCTTCGCACGGCCGGTTCCGGTCATCCGCGTGCGGCATGTTCGACCCAGGGTTCGAAGGGAGCACACATGTCACGGGTTATCGCATTGCCACTGGTTGTGGTCGCCGGCACGGCGGCGGTCGCGTTTGGTCAACCGGCGGAGACGCCGCTCACGCACAACGTCGGATGCGACGGGCTGGTGGGGAGTTGCTCTGGCGTGCAGACGTACGGCACAGCGACGGTCGGCGGCCAGTTGCTGCGCGCGTTCGCGGTCGGCACCAACACATGGAACATCGGCAACCGGCCATTAGAGTGGAACAGCCAGGGAAGCAATCACCCCAAGCTCTTCCAGAACGTGTATCGCGCCAAGGGCAAGCAGTTCCAACACGTGGCGCTCGGCTGGGGCAAGCGCGGGTTCGCGGTGGCAAACGGCACGATCAACGCGGGCTTTGGCAACTGCGTTTCGGCACTCAGCGGCACGGGCCCGAGTCGCCTGGGGGTCAACTGCACCGACCCGTATGGAGCGGGGACCAATGCTGGGCAGTCGAACCTTGGGCCGCGGTTTGACGTGAACCCGATGACGGGCGCGTTCACGGCCGGCGCATCGGCGAGCACGATCATCCCGGCGGTGTCGGCGACGAACATCGACCGCCGGTGCGTGGGTCTCGACAGCGACTTCCAGCCCCCCGCGGCGACAGGCGCCACGTACTACGCCGAGGCGTTCGTCGTCTCGCCCGACGATGCGCTGTGGGGCAACAGCCGCAACAACTACTCCACGCGCAAGCTCGCGGCCTTCCCGACGCTGACGCAGGGGAACACGAGCCAGACGATCAACTTCGCGACCACGCCCAACTACCGGTGCACGGCGCTTGAGCACTTTGCGGCCGACACGCCCGGCGTGGTGCTGACCAACACCGAGTTCCACGAGCGGAGCAACACGTTCGCCGACAAGTACGAGTCGTGGGAGCCAGGCGAGACAACGATCGTGGTGCGGGCGACGCCGGTAACCGCGACGGCGCAGGCGTGGCGCGGTACATCACCGCCAGCAGCGCAACCGACAACGGCGACGGCACGTGGACGTACGACTACGCCGTCATGAACGTCAACTCCGACCGCGCGGCCGGCGCGATTGCGTTCCGGATGCCCGCGGGAGCGATCGTCACCAGCGCGGCGTCGTTCGCGCCGATGTACCACAGCGGCGACCGAACGCGCAACGTGCCGTGGGTCACCAGCGAGGCCGCCGGGCGGCTGGGCTGGAGGGTCGATCCGACAACTGAGCAGCGCACCTACCCCGCCCCGCTGGGAACGGTGACGTTCAACCCCAACGCGATCATGTTCGGTGCGGTGCACTCGTACCGGTTCACGGTCAACCGTGCGCCGTCGACGGGTTGGCTGCACTTGGGGTTGTTCAAGGCGCCGGCCGATTCGTTCGGGTTCCAGGGTTCCTCACTCGCCGTCACCGGCGCGGTGGTGCCGATCGTTTGTGTCGCCGACGTCGGAAGCCAGGGCGGCTTCAATGGGCCTGACGGAGCGCTCGACAACAACGACTTCGTCGCGTTCATCGGCCAGTTCTTCGAACACGACCTGATCGCGGCTGACATCGGCCGCCAGGGCGGACTCGCCGGGCCCGACAACAGCCTGGACAACAACGACTTCATCGCATTCATCCAAGCGTTCTTCGACGGCTGCTCGTGACCTCGAAGGAGAGACACGCCCCCATTCCCCCACTGTCTGATCACACCCGCGCGGCGACTCGGCCGCGCCGGGTGTTTCTTTGCGCGCGGCCTGCCATAATCACCGCCGCGGCCCTGTAGCTCAGCGGTTAGAGCAGGGGACTCATAATCCCTTGGTCCTCGGTTCGAATCCGAGCAGGGCTATTTACTTGCCACACCTTCGCGGTTTGTGGTATCTTGACTCCGCCCCCACGCTCGTGGGCGAATGACGGAGCCAGACAATGCACGCATCGATGTTCACTCGGACCGCTTGCGTATGCGCGGCCGGCATCGCCGCCGCGGCCGCGCACGCTCAGCCTCCGCAGACGCCGCTGGTGCGGCCTGATGGGCCCGACGGACTGATCGGCGTGATCTCCGACATGAACGGCTACGGCACGCGCGTGGTCGACGGCACGCTCATCCGCAGCTTCGCGATCGGCACGTATACGTGGAACATGGGCGACCGGCCGATGATCTGGGACGGAAATCAGCACGGCCTTGCGTCGCAGAACCTGTACCGAGCGACGGGTAAGAAGTTTGAGCAGATCGGCGCCGGCTGGCTCAAGCACGTGCTTGTGCCGGCGAATCAGACGTTCAACGCGGCCTACGGGGCCTGCATCACCAACCGGACCGGCGGATCTTCACTCGGCCTGGGCGTGAACTGCCACGACCTGTACGGCTCGGGCTTTAACTCCTCTTCGGGCCTGCTGGGTCCGCGGTATGACGTCAACCCGACAACCGGCGTCTATACCTACCCGTTCACCGCGCTGGTCCCGCCGGTTGTGCAAGGCGACAACGTGGCTCGGCGCGTCTTCGTCCGTGACAGCGACGTGCAGCCCGCGCAGAACCCCGGCGCGGTCTACTACGCGGAGACGGGCTATCACGGCGCCGAGGACGCGGCGTGGGGCAACGGAAGGAACAACTACTGCTCGGTGAAGCTCGCGCCGTTCGGCTCGCTCCCCGCGACCCAGTCGCCGGTTTCGTTCGACGGCACGTCCTACCGCACCAGCGCCCTTGAGTACTGGGCGTGGGCGACGCCGGGCGTCGTGCTCCGCAACGTCGACATGTTCGAAAGCAGCGGAACGGTCTTGGACAAGTGGCGGCCGTACGCGTCTGGGGACACGCAGTCGGTCTACCTCGCGCAGAATCAGTGGACCACCCGGACCCGCCAGCTCTGGACGCGGTACGTCGTGGCGGCTTCGGTCACCGACAACACTGACGGCACCTGGACGTACAACTACGCGATCCTCAACATGAACTCGCACCGGGCCGGCTCTGCGTTCCGGCTCCACCTGCCGGCCGGCGCAGTCGCGAGCCAGCCGGCGTTCAACGCGCCCATGTACCACAGCGGCGATCGAATCCGCAACGCACCGTGGGACTACGCGGCGGGCGGCGGCGAGGTCGCCTGGCGGGTGAACCCGGCGAGCCAGACCGTCACGCTGCCGACGGTCGGCGACGTGACCCTTGCGCCAACGCGCTGATGTTCAGCACGGTGTACTCGTTCGCAGTCACGGTGAACCGCGCCCCGTCCACAGGCACGGCACACCTAGACCTGTTCCGTCCCCCCGCGGACGCGACGGGCGAGCAGGGATCGTCGATCGCGGTGAGTGGCGTGCCGGTGCCCGGCTCCTGCGCCGCCGACACGGGCTCAACGGGTGGTTTGGCGGGGCCCGACGGCCAGTTGGACAACAACGATTTCATCGCGTTTATCGGAGCGTTCTTCGCCAATGACCGTTTCCGGGCGGACCTCGGCAGCGCCGGCGGCGTCGCCGGGGCTGACAACCGACTGGACAACAACGACTTCATCGCGTTCATCGCGGCGTTCTTTGACGGGTGCTGAAGCTCAGGAAGCGACAACTAGGCAAAATTACCTAACCGCTACGTAAAGACCTTGCAGGTTCGGCGTCGATCCGGTAAATTGTCTGACTCGCACGGTGACCGCGCTCCTCTTCTCGGAGCGTTTTCCCACAAATGGAGTCCGACATGAACCGCTCAACGCTCACGTTTATTGCGCTGGCAGGCACCGCGCTCGCTGCGCCTGCGCTGGCCCAGCCCGCCAACGACATGCTCTCGAGCCCCGGCACGATCGTGGTGCCCGGCACGGTGACGGGAACGACGGTCAACGCGACCAACGACTTGGGCTTTGTGGGTCTGTGCGGCAACAGCGCGTACGCCAAGGACGTGTGGTACCGCTACGACGCGACGGTCTCGCGCACGGTCGAGTTCAACACGTGCTCGGGCACGACGTACAACAGCGTTCTCGCGGCGTGGGCGCTCAACTCGAGCGGCACCATGACGACGCTGATGGCATGCGACGACAACGGATGCTCGACGCAGTCGCGCATCCAGTTCAACGCGGTTGCGGGAACCAGCTACATGATCCGCGTGGCGGCCGGCGGCACCAGCGCTTCGGCGCGTTCACGCTGACGGCGACGGTCCCGCCGCCGGGCACGCCCCCGCTGCACCCGACCCAGACGTCCCCCACCATGCCGTCGCTACCGACGACGCCGGCGCGCACGACGGGCCCGGACGTGACGGTGGGCAACCTGATCGACACGGCCTACTACGGCGGCGGCACCGTGTGGATGGCCGACAAGGACGGCCCTTCGACGGCGACGGACGTCTACTCCTACGCGACGGGCACCGACTCGTGGAACATCGGCGACGTGCCGGTCGAGTGGCAGGCGAGCAACCCGCTGCACCCGGTGATCGGCCAGCAGATGTACCGCCAGAAGAACGGCCGCTTCGAGCAGATCGGCATCTCGTGGCTCAAGCACGGCTTCTCCAGCACCAACTCCGGCGGGTTCCCCGACATGGGCTCGTGCGACGGCCCGCCCAACGGCAGCACGCAGCTGGGCGTCAACTGCTCGGATGCCTATGGCTCGGGGCTCAACGGCGGGCGTTCGTACCTGGGCCCGCGGTTTGATGTGAACCCCAGCACCGGCGTGTACACCTATCCCTGGACGGGCCTGGTGGGCACCTACTCCAACACCGACCCGATCGCCCGGCGCATCGTGGTGAGCCTCGATGACGTCCGCGGCGACACCAACGCCGGCGCGTTCTACTACGTGGACTGCCAGTACACCACGCAGGACAACGCGCAGTGGGGCAACGCCAACAACAACTTCTCCTCCCGCCTGCTGAAGGCTGACACGCTGTTCAACTCCAGCGTGACGTACTTCGGCAACACCTACCGCCGCACCACCGCGCTTGAGCTGTGGGCGCGGATGGACAACGCGGTCACGGTGACGCCGGTGGACCTGGTCGAGTCGACCATGACGGTGACGGACAAGTGGCGCCACTGGACGACCTCGCTGCCCGACGCTGCGATGCTCCCCTCGGCCCAGTGGGTGACGATGGTCAAGCCGCAGAACACGCGGTTCCTGGTGGCGTCGAAGGCGATCGCCAACGGCAACGGGACGTGGGACTACGAGTACGCGGTGATGAACCTCAACAGCAATCGCGCCGCGGGCACCTTCGGCGTCCGCGTGCCGGTGAATGCCGGCGTGGCGAACATCGGGTTCCACGCGCCCAAGTACCACTCGGGCGAGCGCGTGCTGAACACGCCGTGGATGGACAACCAGGGTGATGCGGGCAAGATGGTCTGGAGCGTCGACCCCGCGTCGCGCCAGTACACCGTGCCGGGCATGAGCCAGGCGGTCACCTTCGGGCCCAACGCGCTGATGTGGGGCACGCTGTACAACTTCCGCTTCACCTCGTCGGCGGCCCCCAACGCCAACGGCGTGGCACGCCTGGGCCTGTACCGCGCTCCCAACGCCACCGGCTATCAGGGCACCTCGATCGCCGCGACCGGCGTGAAGGTGCCGACGATCTGCGTGGCGGACGTGGGCAGCCAGGGCGGCCTGAGCGGCCCCGACGGCGCACTGGACAACAACGACTTCATCGCGTTCATCAGCGCCTACTTCAACGGCGACATGATGACGGCCGACGTGGGCAAGACGGGCGGCGTCGACGGCCCGGACAACACGCTGGACAACAACGACTTCATCGCGTACATCAACAGCTTCTTCAACGGCTGCGTCTGAGCGACGCTCCATCGGTGCAACTCACGCAGCGGCCGGCGAACGCCGGCCGCTGTTGTTTTTGTCCGCGCTGTGCCGATGGATGAGGCCCCAATCACTCGTGGGCTTGCTCCGCTTTCACGGCACCGGCTCGGTGCAGACGACCCATGCCCATGCTTTCTTTGCGTGCATCGCTGCCGGCCCTGGCGGCTCTTTTGATTCCCTCAACGTTCTGTGCCGCTCAGCCGCCGCAGTGGCCGCTGGAACGGACGGGCGGGCCGGACCTGATCGTCGGCACCGTTTTCGACGCTCGCGTGTACGAGCCTCAGGTGCGGAACAGCGAGGCGTGGCGGGCGGTCGCCATCGGCACCGACGCGTGGAACATCGGCGACCGGCCGGTCGACTGGGACACGACAACCAGCCACCACGCGGTGATCGTGCAAGGCCTCTACCGCGGCTCGGGCCTGCGATTTGAGCAACTGGGGATGAGCTGGGCAAAGCACGTGGTGGTCGCGGCGAACCTGCCGTCGGACCCTTCGTACGGACCATGCATCAACCCTGGCGACTTTGCACACCTTGGCGTGAACTGCGCGGATCTCTACTCGTCGGCGCAGAACGGTGCACAGGGCGGGCTCGGGCCGCGTTACGACGTCAATCCCACGACGGGCGCGTTCACGACGCCGTACGCGTCGCTTGCGCCGCCCGTGCAGAGCGGCGACGCGCTGGCCCGCCGAGTCGCGGCGCGTGAGAGCGACCTGCTCACCGCCTCAAACCCCGAGGCGGCGTATTACGCGGAAACGGCAATCTACAGCCCCGACGACGCCGGCTGGGGAAACGGACGGAACAACACCAGCGTGCGGCTGCTGAGCCCGTTCAACTCGCTGCCGACGACGGCCCAGGGCGTCGGCTTTGCGGGGCCTTCGTACCGGACGACCGCGCTTGAGTACTGGGCGTGGGCGACGCCGGGCGTCGTGGCGACCAGCGCGGAAATCCACGAGCGTGACGCCGTCGTCGTCGACCGCTGGGTTCCCTACGCGCCGGGAGACTCGACCGCCGTCGCGCGGCCACAATCTCAGTGGACCAGCGTGACGCGTCACCTGCGCACACGGTTTGTGGCCGCGGGCTCGGCGACAGACAACGGCGACGGAACGTGGACGTACCGCTATGCGGTGCAGAACGTGAACTCACATCGCGCCGGATCGGCGTTCTCGGTGCATGTTCCTGCGGGGGGAGCGGTCACGGGCATGGTGTTCCATGCGCCGCTCTATCACAGCGGCGACAGGGTGCGGAACGTTCCGTGGGCTTCGCAGGTTGCGGGTGGGCGTCTCACCTGGCGGATGGATGACGCGACGGAGCAGGTGACGCTTCCGACCGTCGGTACGGTCACGTTCGAGCCCAACGCGCTGCGGTTTGCGACGGTCTATTCGTTCGAGGCACGCATCGCGGCGCCGCCGCGGAGCGGAACGGCCCACCTTTCACTGTGGCGTCCGCCGGCGGATGGCGCGGGCTTTCAATCTAACGAGCTTGCGCTTACTGGGCTGCCGGTTCCGCGATCGTGCGCAGCGGACCTCGGCGGGCCGGGCGGCGCATCGACCCCGGACGGTCGCCTGGACAACAACGACTTCATCGCGTTCATCGGCGCGTACTTCGTGGGTGATCTCAATGACGCGGACCTGGGGATGCACGGTGGCGTGAGCGTGCCGGACAACCGGCTGGACAACAACGACTTCATCGCGTTTGTCGGTGCGTTTTTCGACGGCTGCGAGTGACGCCGGGCCTTGATCGCGTGCCCTACTCAGAGGCCTTTATGCCCCAAGAGAGGGCTCCCGAGCAGGTAGGCAAAACCCTTTATTCCTCCCTTGATCAAGGTGATCGGACTGGCAAAGGAACCGGGGTCCGTGTCTACTCGGACCAGTAGTCCGTAACCGCGCTCGCGGTTCTCTATCGATTTGTCGAGATCGACCGACCCGGCTGCACGTGGCTTGGGCGGGCCTCCGATCTCGTAAAGCCATCACGGAGGTGCACATGACCGTTCGCTTCACCGCTACCAGCACGCTGGCCGCTTTGTCGCTCGCCGTTCCCGCGTTTGCCGTTCCTCCCAACGACCTGCGCGGCAACGCTGTGTCGGTGACGGTGGGCAACAGCTACTCGGGCACGACCGCGTCGGCGACGAACTCCAACGACACGGCGGGCGCCTGCGGCGGCGCGGCGCTTCGGCCGATGTGTGGTACCGGCTCGACGCGACCACAACGACCGCTGTGACCGCCTCGACCTGCACCGCGAGCTACGACACGGTGCTGCAGGTGTTCACCGTGGGCGCGGGGAACACGCTGGGCACGCAGCTAGACTGCAACGACGACACGTGCGGGCAGGGCTCGACGATTGGGTTCACCGCGACGGCGGGCAATTCGTACTGGATCCGCGTGGCGGGGTTCAACGGCGCAACGGGCACGTTCACGCTGTCGCTGTCTGCGACGGTCGCGATGCCGCCTCTGCCGGATGCTCCGGCCCGCAGCACGGGCCCGGACGTGACGATCGGCGACCTGTCTGACCTTGGCGCGTACACGACCACGGGCACCGGCAGCGCCTGGATGGCGAGCAGCGCTTCGGTCGGCTCGACCACGGGCTGGCGCGCCTTCGCGGTCGGCACCAACTCATGGAACATCGGCGACATCCCCGTCGAGTGGCAGATGAGCAACCAGCTCCACCCCAACATCGGGCAGCAGATGTACCGCGCCAAGAACGGGCGCTTCGAGCAGATCGGCATGTCGTGGCTCAAGCACGGCTTTGCGAGCACCAACTCGTCGGACTTCCCGCAGATCGGCGCGTGCGACCAGCCGCCCAACGGCAGCACGCAGCTTGGCGTGAACTGCGGCGACCTGTACGACTCGGGCCTCAACGGCAGCCGCTCGTACCTTGGGCCGCGCTTTGACATCAACCCGACGACGGGCGTGTTCACCTACCCGTGGAACTCGCTGGTGGGCACCACGCCGTCTGACTCGACCGACCCGGTGGGCCGCCGCCTGGTGGTTGCCGACGCGGACGTGCAGCCTGCCCAGAACGTGGGCGCGCAGTACTTCGTGGACTGTCGCTACACGACGCAGGACGACGCGCAGTGGAACAACGGCCGCAACAACTTCTCGCGCGCATGATCGCCGGGAACAACTTCATCGGCGGCGGCTCGTTCAACGGCTCGACCTACCGCCGGATGACGGCTCTGGAGCTATACGCCCAGATGGACCCGACAGTGACGATGTCGACGGCCGACTTCCTCGAGCAGGTCGCGACGGTGACGGACAAGTGGCGCCACTGGACCTCGGCCACTCCCGACGCGGCGGTCCTCTCGTCGTCGCAGTGGGTCACCTCGACCAAGGACATCTACGGGCGGTTCATGGTCGGCTCCAAAGCGATCGACAACGGCAACGGCACGTGGGACTATGAGTACGCGGTGATGAACCTCAACAGCCAGCGCTCCGGCGGCAGCTTCGCCGTCCGCACGCCGGTCAATGCGGGCGTCGCGAACGCGGGCTTCCACGCGCCGCTGTACCACTCGGGCGACCGCGTGCTGAACAACCCGTGGACCAACAGCGCGGCGCCGGCCGCGTGAAGTGGGACGTGAACCCCGCGACGGCGAACGTGCAGGTGCCGGGCATGACGGGCACGCGTCTGTTCGGGCCCAACGCCCTGATGTGGGGCACGTTGTACAACTTCCGCTTCACCTCGTCGGCGGCCCCGACGACCAACGGCGTGGTCCGCATCGGCCTGTTCCGCGCGCCGGTCTCGACGACGACCGGCTACCAGGGCACGACGCTGGCGGTGACGGGCGTGAAGGCCCCCACCGTCTGCGCCGCCGACATGGGCGGCCAGGGCGGCACGACGGGCCCGGACGGTGCGCTGGACAACAACGACTTCATCTCGTTCATCGGCGCGTTCTTCAACAACGACACGCTGCTGGCCGACATCGGCAGCCAGGGCGGCATGCCCGGCGCCGACAACGCGCTGGACAACAACGACTTCATCGTCTTCATCAACGCGTTCTTCACCGGGTGCAACTGACCGGCAAGCCGCGCGGGCTCGGCCTGCGGCCGGGAGAATGAAGTGGTTTTTATGGGGCCGGGCTCATGCCCGGCCCTCTTTTGATCGCGCCGCGGCACCCTTACTCCAAACTGAACTACCCAATCCCCCTCAGCGCGGGTTGCCGTTTCGGCGACCTTCAGGTAATCTTCACCGAACGAGACTCAATCCCCACACTCCCGAATCCGGGAGGTCTCGCACGTGGCCTCGAAACGGAGTTCCAGATGACCCACACACGCTCGCGTTCTGTCATTGCAGCCGTCGCCGGCACGACGGTTGCCGCTGTTGCGTTCGCTCAGCCCGTCAACGACTCGCTCTCGTCGCCGATTGTGATCAGCGTGCCCGCGCAGGTCGCGGGGACGACGGTCAACGCGACCAACGACTTCGGTCTCACCGGCTCCTGCGGCAACAGCGCCAACGCCAAGGACGTGTGGTACCGGTTCAACTGCACCACCAGCGCGACGGTTGAATTCTCAACGTGCAGCGGCACGTCGTTCAACTCGGTGCTGCAGGTGTTCACGATCAACCCCAACACCGGCAACATGCAGACCGAGGTGGCGTGCAACGACAACGCATGCGGCACGCAGTCTCGCGTGAACTTCAACGCGGTGGCCGGCACGAGCTACATGGTTCGCGTCGCCGGCAACGGCACGACGGCCTCGGGCACGTTCCTGCTGACTTCGTCGCTGCCGACGCCCCGCATCAACGGCCCTGACGTGACGGTGGGCGACTGCATCGATATCTCGCAGTACGGCACGGGCACGGTGTGGGTCGCCAACTCGGCGGGCACGTCGACGCTCTCGGGCGTGCGTTCGTACGCGATCGGCACCACCTCGTGGAACATCGGCAACATCCCGGTAGAGTGGCAGGCCTCGAACCAGCTGCACCCGGTGATCGGCCAGCAGATGTACCGCTACAAGGGCGGCAAGTTCGAGCAGATCGGCATCTCCTGGCTCAAGCATGGCTTCCTCAGCACCAACAGCAACGACTTCCCGGAGATGGGCACTTGCGACGTCCCCGCGGCGGGCGGCGCTGAGCTGGGCGTGAACTGCTCCGACACCTACGGATCGAGCCTCAACGGCGGCCGTTCGTACCTGGGCCCGCGCTTTGACGTGAACCCGACCACGGGCGTGTTCACCTATCCCTGGACCTCGGTCGTCGGCACCTACAGCAACACCGATCAGATCGCGCGCCGCCTGGTGGTGCTCGATTCCGACGTGGTCCCGGCTCAGAACACCGGCGCCGAGTACTACGGCGACACGGTGTACATCACCCAGGACGATGCGCAGTGGAACAACGGACGCGACAACTACTCGTCGCGCAAGCTCGTCTCTTCGTCGGTGGCCAGCTCGCCGACGTTCAGCGCCGCGACGGTGCGCCGCACCACAGCTCTTGAGCTGTGGGCGATGGAGAAGACCGGCGCGGGCGACACGGGCATCAACTTGAGCTACCTGGACTACCCCGAGCGCGTGATGAACGTGGTGAACAAGTGGACGCCGTGGACCAGCAGCAGCCCGCACGCCACCATGCTCCCCTCGGCCCAGTGGACGACCTTCGCGTCGACCATCCAGGGCCGGTTCCTGGCCGCCAGCCGCGTGAGCCAGAACGCCGACACCACGTGGAACTACGACTACATGGTGATGAACATCAACTCCAACCGCGCCGGCGCTTCGTTCGGCGTGCGTCTCCCCTCGGGCGCGGCGGTGTCGAACATCGAGTTCAAGGCTCCGCTCTACCACTCAGGCGAGCGCACCTTGAACAACCCCTGGCTGAACAACGCGGGCGCCAACGGCCAGATGGTGTTCACCGTCGACCCCACGACGCGTCAGTACACCGTTCCGGGCATGGCGTCGGCCGTGACGTTCAACCCCAACGCGCTGATGTGGGGCACGATGTACAGCTTCCGCTTCACCACCGGCGCAGCGCCGGTGCAGGGCAACGCGCGTCTTAACCTGTTCCGGCCGGCGCCGGACGCGACGGGCTTCCAGGGCAGCTCGCTGGCCGTCGCCGACCTGAAGGTCCCGGCGGTCTGCCTGGCCGACATCGGCGGCGTGGGCGGCTTCGCCACGCCCGACGGCGTGCTGGATAACAACGACTTCATCGCCTTCATCGACGCGTTCTTCAACAGCAACATGCTGCTGGCGGACGTCGGCGTCGCGGGCGGCGTCGCCGGCGCGGACAACGCGCTGGACAACAACGACTTCATCGCCTTCATCAACGGCTTCTTCAACGGCTGCATCTGAGACCTGACAGGGTTTACAGCGTCTGACTCAAACGGCCGGCGGCAACGCCGGCCGTTTTTCATTTTGGGCGGTTTGGGGGGTCAACTACGCGGACTGGTTGCGAGATCAAGCCGTCTGCGGTACATTGGGTTGCAAGGGAATCCGGCTGCGCCCTTTCTCCGCGGCCATGAACGAGGAGCCGCACGCATGACCGCCTACAGAAGCCCGATGGCCCGCCGCCTGTCCGTCGCCTGCACGATGCTCGCCGCGGGGCAGGCCTTCGCCGTTCCGCCCAACAACGACCGCGCCAACGCGATCCCCGTGACGATCGGCACGCCCGTGACCGGCACGCTGACGACGGCGACCAACGACGCGGCGGTCTCCGGCGCGTGCGGCAGCTCCTCGACGAGCCCCGACGTGTGGTACGTCCTGGGACCGGTGACGAGCAACAACGGCGTCAAGTTCTCCACCTGCGGCGGCGTGACGTGGGACTCGGTGCTGCAAGCGTTCGAGTCGGGCCCGGGCAACACGCTGGGCGCACAGGTCGCCTGCAACGACGACGACTCGTCGTGCGGCACGCCTTCGTCGATCACGTTCGGGACGGCCATCGGCCACACGTACCTGATCCGTGTCGCGTCGTTCAACAACGGCGCGGGAGGGGCGTTCACGATGACCTCCCAGACGGTCGAACCGCCGCCGCCCGCGTCCTCGGGCCCGGACGTGACGGTCGGCAACTGTCTCGATATCGCCAATTACGGCACGCAGACGATCAACGGCGTGCTGGTCCGCGGCTTCGCGGTCGGCACCGACGCGTGGAACATCGGCGATCGGCCGGCGGGGTGGTACAACGGCACCAATCGGCACCCGGTCATCGGGCAACACATGTATCGCCTCAAGGACGGGAAGTTCGAGCAGATCGGCCTCTCGTGGCTCAAGCACGGGTTCGCCAGCACGAACTCCAACGCGTTTGGCACGTGCCAGCCGCCGCCCGACGGCGGGTCGCAGCTGGGCGTCAACTGCTCCGACGCGTACGGATCGGGCCTCAACGGCAGCCGCTCGTACCTCGGGCCGCGGTTTGACGTGAACCCGATCAGCGGCAACTTCACGGCCAACTGGTCGACGCTGGTGGGCCCGACGCCCGGCGGCAACGACGTGGCGTCGCGCCGGCTGCAGGTGCCCGAAGCGGACTGGAACAACGCGAACTCGCAGTACTGGGTCGACACGCACTACGTGACAGCCGACGATGCGCTGTGGGGCAACAGCCGCAACAACCTGTCGTATCGCAAGCTGAGCGTGACGTCGGCATCGTCTGGGGCCTTTGACGGCGGCACGGTGCAGCGCCACGCCGGCATCGAGGCTTGGCCGACGGTGGACCCGACCGTGACGCTGGTGCCGGTGGACTTCCACGAGGTAACGCAAACGGCACTCGACCCGCTCGGCGGCCCGAGCCAGCAGAAGCAGGCGATGGCAAGGTTCTTCGTCGCGTCGAAAGTCACGGCTAACGGCAACGGCACGTACAGCTACGAGTACGCCATCGCCAACATCAACAGCCACCGCGCGGCCAAGGGATTCCGCGTGCGCACGCCGTCGGGCGCGGTGATCTCGAACACCGGGTTCCACGCGCCGCTCTATCACTCCGGCGACCGGATCGACAACTCTGCGTGGCAGAACTCCTCGACGGGCGGAATGTTCACCTCGTCGACAAACATGTCGTTCCCGCCGACGATGACGATCCCCGGGACCACGACCGTCGTCGCGACGCAGCCCAATTACGTGTACTGGGGCACGCTGTACAACGTGCGGTTCGTGAGCAATGTTGCGCCGACCACCGGGCGCGGCGAGATCGATCTCGGGCGCGGGCCGGCCGACGCGACGGGATTCCAGGGCACGTCGCTGGCGGTAACGGGCATCAAAGTGCCGACCGTCTGCGGCGCAGATGTCGGCAGCGCCGGCGCCGTCCTCGGCCCGGACGGCATGCTCGACAACAACGACTTCATCGCGTACATCGGCGCGTTCTTCGCCAACGACCTGCTCATCTCCGACGTGGGCAAGGCGGGCGGCGTGACCGGCCCGGACAACCAGCTGGACAACAACGACTTCATCGCCTTCATCAACGTGTTCTTCTCAGGCTGCAACTGAGCAACTGCGCGAACATGACTTCACGCGGCGGCGCCCTCGGCCGCCGCGATCTCTTTGGGGAATCGCCGGCGCGGCCACACGCGGCTGGATATCGGACCGGCGCGTCAAGGGCGAACGGGTGGTCCGGTCAGGCAAGACTCGCTCTGTGACATCTGCGGAAATCGGGTTGCCGCCGCTCGCGGCGGATCGGACCTTGATGGGTCGCCGCGAGGCGTCCGCAGGCCCCGTCCCGAGTGCCCCCTCCCCCTTCCCCTCCGCCCCCCGCCCCCTCCACTATGCCGTCGCGTCTTCACCGCAGTGTCGCCGTTCCTCCTCCCCCCAGTCAGCCCGACGAGCTGGAGCCGGTGTTCATCGGACTCGAACCGCTTGAGCCTCGGGTGTACGCGGACGCTGCACCGTTCCCGGTTGCGGAGTTGATGCAGCCCGCTTCACGCGGGGGTTGGTTCTCAATGACCGGCGGCGGTGGAGGCTCCGGCGCCGAGGTGCTGCCGAGCAGCAACTGGGACAACGGGCACACGCTGATGGGCCTTGACGCGATGTGGAACGACCCGCGGTTCTCGGGATACCACGGCACGGGGTTCCGCACGGTGATCCTGGACTCGGGAATCAACCTTGGCAGCTCGTTCTTCGGGCCCGATGCGGACCATAACGGGATCGCCGACCGGATCGTCTACCAGTATGACTTCGCCAACGGCGACGCCGATGCGAGCGACAACATGGGGCACGGCAGCAACGTCGCGGCCGCGGCGGCCTCGTCGGATCCGATGTACGGCGGCGTTGCGCCCGACGCGGGGATCATCGCGCTACGGGTGTTCAACGACCAGGGGCAAGGCAATTTCACGTGGCTTGAGCGCGGCCTGCAGTGGGTCGTGTCGCACGCGGCGCAGTACAACATCGCCTCGGTGAACCTGTCGCTGGGCGACGGCAACTACTGGACGCAGCACGTGAGCATGTACGGCGTGGGCGACGAACTGGCGACGCTGGCGGGGATGGGCGTGGTGGTGAGCGTCGCGGCGGGCAACGGCTACTCCAGCGGCAACTCGCGCGCGGGTCTCTCGTATCCGGCGGCCGATCCGAACGTCGTCAGCGTCGGCGCGGTGTACTCGCAGCCGGGCGGCGGGTTCAGCTACAGCGGCGGCGCGGTGGCGAACTCGACCGTCGCCGGCGCGATCACACCGTTCTCCCAGCGCGGTCCGCTGCTGGACGTCATGGCGCCCGGCGCTCCGATCGTCGGGCCGTCGACCGGCACGGGCCTGTCGCTGATGCACGGCACGAGCCAAGCGGCTCCGCAGGTCGCCGGCCTGGCGGTGCTGGCGCAGCAGATGGCGACCGACCTGCTCGGCCGCCGTCTGACGGTGAACGAGTTCCGCTCGATCCTGGTGTCGTCGGCAACGTCGATCATCGACGGCGACGACGAGGACGACAACGTGCAGCACAACGGCGCCCAGTACCCGCTGGTAAACGCGCTGGGGATGGCCGAGGCGATCTGGGCGATGCGCGTGGATGCGGCGCCGGTGGAGAACACCGCGCCGGTGCTGGAAGGGATCGACGATCTTGCCGGCGGCGTAACCGGGCGCGGCGCGGTGCTCACCTACGACACGCTGCTGCGAGCCACGCACGCGACAGACGCCGAGGGGGATCCGCTGCAGTTCCGGATCGACTCGTTGATGGAAGGCACGCTCACGATCAACGGGCGCGAGGCGACGGCCGGCTCGCTCATCCGACCGGGCGACAGCGTGGTCTGGACCGCGCCCGCCGGCTCGTCGGGTCAATTGAAGGCCTTCTCCGTGCGCGTCAACGACGGCGCAACCGACAGCGCCGAGAGCGTGGCGGTCTGCGTGGACGTCCAGGACCGACCTGCCACCGGGTACGCCCGCGGTCTGCGGCTGGCGACCGACGGCCCGCTGGCAAGCGTCGACCCTGGCGCCAACAGCGCGATGGCGCAGAGCGAGCCCGTTCGCGCCTTGGGCTCGCCGCAGTTCCTGGTATGGGGTGCGAGCGAGGTGTTCACAAGCACGCCCTCGACGATGAACGTCGCGGCGTTGTTCGCGACGCGGGCGCCGCGCCTGGCGGCGTAACCCTCAGGGCCTGCGGAGCACAGCGACGCCGAGCGTGAAGCCGCCCAGCGCGATGCCGAGCGTCACCGCCATGGGCACGTAGACGACCGACTGCATCGCACCGGGCTGGGTAAGGTCGCGCCAGAGTCCCCCTTCGAGCAGACGCATGCACCAGTAGATCGGGCTGATGTGTGCGAGCGACTGGATGAATTCCGGCATCGCAAAGCTCGGGACGGCCGCACCGCCGAGCATCGCCAGCGGCATCATTCCCGCCCAGCCGAACCCCTGCGCGGCACGTTCAGTCTTGGCGATCGACGCGATGAGCGTCATGAGTCCGACGAAGCAGAGACCGGTGCAGACGATCGCCAGCGCCAGCGTTCCTTGGTTCTTGATCGTGACGCCGCACAGGACCATCGCCACGGCGATCATCACCACCGTGACGATCGTCATCGTGATGAAGCATGCGACGCGCCTTGCCGCCGAGCACGCCCCACCGCGGGAGCGGCGAGGCCATCAATCGGCCGAACGTGCCGCCCGTTTTCTCGCCGACGAGCGACGCGGCGAAGCCGAGCGCTGCGCCCATCACGCCCCAGATGATGCCTTGGGGGAACGAGATGGTCCACGAGTTGGGAGGCAGCTCGTTCCGCTGCACGCTGAGGTCTCGATTGACGATCTTCACCGGCTCGAACGCGAAGCCGGCTTCGTCCTTCTTGTCGGTGGAGTCCGTACCCGTGTCCTTGGCCTTCTGGTCGCGCTGGTCGAGCTGCCCCATGAACGTGTCCATGGAGTTGAAGAACGTGTTGAACATCAGCCGGTCGGCGCCGGACATGTCCTTGGAGTCGGCGATCTTCTTACGGACGCTCTCGATCTGGCCCTTGGAAGTCTTTGGGTCGGTAAAGGCCTTGCCCATGCCGGCGAAGGCGTATTTCTGCAGCACGCCTTGCAGCATGCCGGCCTCGGCCTTCTTGGAGGGATCGACCGCTACCTCGATCGTCGAGGCGGCGCCGCCTCGCCAGAAGAGGTTCTGCTGGCCCTCGCCGTAGCCCGGCATGATCTGGATGAGGGCGACGACCTTGCTCTGCACAACGAGGAGGTTGCCTTCGTCGAGCGATTGCGGAACGGTCACCTTCAGTTCTTCGGCATCGCCGAGGGTCTTGGCGAACGCCCGCGACGCCTCGGTGTTGTCGCTGTCGAGCACGGCGACTTTGATGCCCGAGCCGGCCATGCCGCCTTTGTTGCCGCCGGCAAAGATCATGCCGAAGAACAACGCAAAGGCGACTGGGAAGATGAACGTGAAGAAGAACCCCGCGCGATCGCGCGTCAGCAGCCGCAGGTCCTTACCGGCAAGGGCGAAAATGGCGCTCATGTCGATTAGTCCCTGATGGTGCGGCCGGTGAGGGCGAGGAAGACGGTCTCGAGATTCGGGGTGTGGATCGACGCGCTGTCGACACCGCCGGCGTTCACGGCCGCGGCGAGCTCGTGAACGGGGTCGGAGGTCTTGATCCGTTCAGGCTCGTCCTTGCCGCGCCGGTGCACGACCACGATGCTCTCTCCGCCGTGCTTGGCGGTGAGGCCCTTGACGGTATCGAGCGCCAGCAGCTTGCCATGGTCGACGATGGCGACGCGGTCGCACATGCGTTCGACTTCCTCCATGTAGTGCGTGGAGTAGACGATCGTGACGCCCGTCTTTTTGAGGTGCTCGACGATGCCGAAGATCGCGACGCGCGATTGCGGATCAACGCCCGCCGTCGGCTCGTCGAGGAAAACGACGCGCGGGTCGTGCAGCAACGCCGCGGCGAGGTTCATGCGGCGTTTCATGCCGCCGCTGAAACCGCTGATGCGGTCCTTGCGGCGGTCGGCGAGGGAGACGAGCTCGAGCACTTCGGTCACGCGGCTGCTCAACTGGGCGCCGCCCAGGTCGTAGACCGAGCCGAAGAAGCGGAGATTCTCCTCGGCGGTCAGTTCGTCGTAGAGCGCGATTGACTGCGGAGCGACGCCGATGAGACGGCGGACCTGAGCGTCGCGCGGGTCGCCTCCGCCTTTTGCCGATTCACCGATGACAACCGAGCCGCCGTCGGGAGATAGCAGCCCGGTGGCGATGGAGATGGTGGTGGTCTTACCGGCGCCGTTTGGACCCAGTAGCGCGAAGCACTCACCCGGCTCGACGCGCAGCGACAGCCCATCCACGGCGGTGATGCGTCCGAACGATTTCCGCAAGTCGGTGATCGTGATCATCCGGGAAGAGGATACCGGATGGGGGCCGAAAAGTTGCGATCGTCCGCCTGCCTAAACCGGGAGGGTTTCGAGCACCTCTTCGACGTTCTTCCACGTGCGTTGCACGGCGGGGGAGGAGAAGTCGAAGTCGAGACCGGCCGCGTTGAAGAGTTGCGGCAACGGCTTGCTGCCGCCGAGGCGGAGCCCAGCCTTGTACTGCTCGATCGCCTTGGCGGGCGACAGCGCGATAGTTGCGCCACAACTGCAGCGCCGCGAGCTGGGCGATGCCGTACTCGATGTAGTAGAACGGGCTGGTGAAGAGGTGAAGCTGGCGGTGCCAGAGCGAGTCGCGCGTGGCTTCCAGACCTGCCCAATCGACATCGGCGTAGAACCGCTTCAGCAGGTCGTTCCAGACCGCCGTGCGCTCGTCGCGTGAGTGACCGGGGTGCGTATAGACCCAGTGCTGGAACTGGTCGATGATCGCGATCCACGGCAGGATGCCGGCGACGCCCTCAAGGTGGTTGCGGCGGGCGCGGTCGGCCTCGTCCTTGCCGTAGAACTCGTCGAGGAACGGGTGGCCGGTGAGCTCCATGCTCATCGAGGCGACCTCGCAGAACTCCAGCGGGATCTCAGAGCGGTATGCGAGCAGCGGGTCGACGCGGCAGAGCAGCGCGTGGAACGCATGTCCCGCCTCGTGCAGCATCGTCTCGACGTCGCGCTGCACGCCGGTGGCGTTCATGAAGATGAACGGGACGCGCTTGCGGTCGCGGTTGGCCTGGTAGCCGCCCGGCGCCTTGCCCTTGCGGCTCTCCAGGTCTAGGCACTTTTCACCGCCGACGCCCGCTTTGAGGGCGCCGAAGAGTGAGCCGAGGCTCGGGTCCATGCGCTGGAAGGCCTTGTGCGTTCGGCAGACCATGTCGTCGGCCGTCGTAAACGGCTTGAGGGGCGGGCGGCCGAGCGCATCGACCGCGGTGTCCCACGGGCGCAGGCGGTCGAGCCCCATCGCCTTGGCACGCTGGGCGTTGATGCGGCGCAGCGCAGGAACGACGTGGCGTTCGATCGAGTCGGCAAATGCGTTGCAGTCGGCGACGGTGTAGTCGAACCGCCGCTTGGCCCGGTGCATGTAGTCGCGGTAATCCTTGAACCCCGCGTTGAGCGCCGTCTGGTGGCGCAGCTTCAGCATGCGGTCGTACAAGTCGTCGAACTTCTCGCGCTCGACCAGGCGGCGCACGGCGACCGCCTTGAAAGCCTCCTCGCGCAGTGCGCGGTCGGTCTCCTCCTGATACTTGCCCATCTGCGGGAGCGTGCGTTCCTCGCCGCGGAACTGGACGGTGAGGGCGCCGGCCGCCTGCTGAAACTCCTGCTCAAGCTTGGTCAGCTCGGTCTCGAGCGGGATGTTCTCGGGACGGAAGAGCTCAACGCCCAGCCGCAGGTCGCGGAGGAGTACGCCGTAGCGGTCCTGGTCGAGCTGGGCCGCGGTGGGATGCGTAGCGATCTTCTTGTCGAGCTCGAACGATACTTCCTTGAGCTTCGGCAGCACGTGCTCGACGAACGCCAGGTACGCGGCGTTGGTCGCGGCGTCCTCGGTGTGGCAGGTCATGTTGATGTGCAGGACGCTGCCGGCCTCGCTCACGGCTGCGTCGAGCTCGCTGCGGTCGAGGATGAGCTGCTGCAGCGACTTTGCGTCGGCGATCGAACGGTCGATCAGCCCCTTGTAGAGCGGCTCAAGAGCGGCCCATTGCGTCGCATCGAGGTTCTGCGGGACGTAATCGGACGCGGGCGGGACGGGGCTGAGCATCGAAACCTCCACGAGAGAACCGTTGATGTCGCCGCTTACCACTCGACGTGCTCGTAGGTGCTCGACCAGAGCGCGGTCTGCACGAAGAACACAATGGTCGTGACGGCGTGGGCGAGGGCGATCATGTTGGTCGTCTTCGGGTCGCGCCCGATGAACGCCCAGATCCCCAGCCAGTAGATGCCGACGGCGAAGAGCACCTTCATGATCGCACCGATCCCCAGGAACGGGATGGGGATCTGCACGCTAAAGACCAGCAGGAACGCAGTGATGCACGCGAACAGCCGCGCCGCGGCCAGATCGATCCGGCCGAACGGGCGCTTGGTGAGCCACGAGGCGAACCAGACGGCGACGAGGCCGGTGCCGACATACGTCACGGACTGGAGCGCCACCAGCAGCGAGCGCTCGAGGCGGATGCCGAACGAGGTATCGGGCTTGGTGAACCACCACGCGAGGCAGACGGCGATGAAGAGCATCGCGATGCCCATGATCATCGCCGGCTTCTGCTTGAGGCCCTTGTCGGCGACGATCGGCTGGATCGGAGGCGGCAGCTCTTCCTCCCCCACTGCCGTGCGGGCCTTGCCGCCGCTGAGCATGTCGTAGCCGCAGGCCATGCAGACGACAGTGCCGGGGGCGAGCGGCTTGCCGCATGAGGGACAGGGTTGGTCGCCCTCCTGCAGCAGCGAGGTCTTGGGAGGCGAGGGTGGATCGACAGGCTTGTCGAGGTCGTAGCCGCCCATTCAGCGTCCTCCGGTTCCGCCTGCGCGGCGCGGGCGTGCGCGTCGCGGCGCGTCCGCCGTTGAGGAAAAACTCCATCAACTCATGGCCGTTGCGGATGTGCAGGTCCGCGTCGTTGGCGTTCTTCTCGGTGTACGGGCCGGTGCGATGGGCCCGTACGTACGAGCCGGCCATCGCGAACGGCGATGGCGTCGAGTCGTGCTTGCGCGTCGAGCAGAGCGTGTAGTGGTCGGGAAGGATGAGCATCCGCCACCCCTCACCACCCTTCTCCGCGTCGCCCGACGCCTGCAGCTTCGCCAGCAGGGGCGCGACGATCTGCGTGTCGGTCGCTTCGAGCGCCGCGACCTTCGCTTTCCAATCACCCTGGTGCCCGGCTTCATCGGGCGATTCGACGTGTGCGCACACGATGTCACAGCGGTCGAGCGCATCGCATACCGCCTGCCCCTGGCCCGCGTAGTCGTTGTCGTGGTGGTAGCTGGAGACGCCCGGGACGTTCAGCTTCTCCCAGCCGATCAGGCTCGCGATACCCGCGAGCAGATCCACCGCCGTCGTCATCGCACCGCCGCGAGGCAGGGCGTACTTAGCTTGGAAGTTGGGCATCGCGGGGCGCGTCCCTTGCCCCCAGATCCAGCACATGTTGGTGATGCGTTTGCCCGCGGCACGCCGCGCCTTGTTGACGGGGTGATCGGGCAGGAAGCCGGCGGAGAGTTCCATCAGGCGGCAGAGCACGTCGGCGGACGCCTTGGCCGCGCCCTGGCCTTGCGGGAGCAGCGCATCCCACTGCTGGCGCGGCATCTCGTGCGGGGCCATCGTCTTCACGGCGCCGTACGTCCGCCCCGACGAGTCGACCATGATGTTGCGATACGAGACGCCGGGATAGACCTTGAGCGTCGCGGCGAGCGCGGGCTCTTTTTCCTTCCAGTGCGCGGCGAGGTCGGCGATCAGCACGCGCGTCTCCGCGTCGGCCAGACCGCCGGCGGAGTGGTCGATCATGAGCCCGTCATCGGGCGTCCCTTCCTCACCGACATAGACGAAGTTGACGCGGAAAATCCAGTCCTGCGGGCCCATCGGCACGCCCAGCGACGCCGCCTCGAGCGGCGTGCGCCCAGTGTGGTAGACCGTCGGGTCGTACCCCAGCAGGCTCATGTTGCACACGTCGCTGGAGGTCGGCCAGTTGTCGGGTGTGGTCTTCACCGTGCCCAGGCGGCCGAGCTGCGCGACCATGTCCATCGCCGGCGTCCGCGCGGCCTCAAGCGGCGTCCGCCCCCCACCCCCTCCGAGCTGAGGGATCGGAAGGTCGGCTGCGCCGTCGAGGATGACGATTCCGTATTTCACGGTGACAAGGTAGCGTGCCCGCCGGGCAAGAGCGTCACGACGAGCTGTTCGGCCCCGACACAGACGAGGACCGCGACCACAATGACATATGGACCGGCCAGGCGTCCGAAGATGAGAAAGCCGATCATGCCGATCAGAGCCCCCTGCGGGCTGTAGACCCACTCGCGCATCGGCCTTATGAACGAAGCGAGCACCCTCGAACCGTCCAGCGGGGGAAGCGGCACAAGGTTGAGCAGGCAGAGGGTGAGGTTCATGACCGAGCCGATCCTGAAGATCGCGAGGGCGTAAGGAAGCTGCTCAGCCTTGAGGACGAGGTTGCTGATGATCGCACAGACAACGCAGAGGATCGCGAGCAGCAAGTTCATCGCCGGGCCGGCGGCCGCAACGAGCGCATCGTCATGCCTGCGCCTGAAGTTCGCGGGATTGACCGGCATCGCGCCCCACCCCAAACCGACGAAGGCGAAGAGCGCCAGGCTGACGATGCCCATGTGCTTGATGGGATCGAGGGTCATGTGCCCCGTCAGCTCGGGCGTGTCGTCGCCGCAGCGGATGGCGGTCCAGCCGTGGGCAAGCTCGTGGAGCACGATCGAGAGAATGAACCACACACCCCACGCACAGAGCGCGACCACGCCGATCTTCGGGGTCGTCGGGAAGAACTCGTCGAAGATCCTGACGATGTCGAAGCCCCACCATCCGCTCATCGAACCCTCCTAAACCCCACCTGCGCGACTGTCTTCGCGCTTGAGAAAGACAAGGGGCCCGGCGGTCGGCCGGGCCCCTGGAGAATACTGACTTTGGGTTTGCTCAGGCGGCCTTCTTGGCCGACTTGAGAGCGTTCATGGCCGTCTGCACGATCTGGTCGAATGCCTTGGGATCGTGGATCGCGATCTCAGAGAGCATCTTGCGGTTGATGCGATGCCGCAGATACGCAGGCCGTTGACGAACAGGCTGTAACGCGTGCCGCGCATGCGGCAGGCGGCGGTGATACGAGTGATCCAGATGGAGCGCATGTCGCGCTTGCGGAGGCGGCGGTCACGGTAGCCGTAGACGCCGGCCGTCATGACGGCGACCTTCGCCTTCCACTTCTTCTTGCTCGCCTCGCCGACGTACCCCTTCGCCTTGCGGAGGAGTCGTGAGCGGGCCTGAGTACGGGCTGAGCCCTTGCGGACGCGTGGCATATCGAAACTCCAAACAGTGCCGGTACGGGGAAGGCCTCAATGGGCCTTTCTTTGTTCCCGACAGGCGGGTGAAATGAACAGGGACAGTCTTACTTCTTGGCGGGAGCGGCCTTCTTGGCAGGAGCGGCGGCGGCCTTGGCCTTCTCGGCCTTGCGAGCCTTGCTCTCGGCGGGCGTCGGGCTGCGCTTGATGGTCGCGCGGTCCTGGTCGCGGCCGCGGAGGCGGCGGTGGAGCTGACGCTCGAGCGCGCCTGCTTCGGCGTTGGACGCGAACTTGTCCTTGCGGAGCTTGCGCAGGCGGTTGGGGCTCTTGCCCGACTTCAAGTGCTTGCTGTTGGCGCTCTTGTGCTTCACCAGACCGGACTTGGTGATGCGGACGCGCTTGAGGAGACCCTTGTGCGGCTTGTTCTTTGACATGGCGTTAACCCGGGCGATCAAGAAGGCAGGATTGGTGCTGCCATCACGCCTTAAGGGGGCGCCGGGCAGGGCCGCGATGATAGGAAGCTGGTCGCGCCCGGTCCAGCCCGTCGAGGACTCGTTAGGGAGGAGGGCGGGAAAAGAGAGCGATTACGGGCAGACGAAGGCGTCGGCGGCTTCGGGCTCCTCGACGCCCTTGAGGGGGCCGGTCTGGGAGGCCGACTTGACGCCCCGAGCCGAATCGATCAGCCGCTCGATGCTCTTGGGGAGCCAGACGTTGTCGCCCGACTCCAGGACGGGCGTTTCGGTCCAGAGGGCGTGCCCATCGGAGAAGAGGATGTTCTGGCCGCGGCCGGCGTGGTTGGGGGAGTTCTCGTTGATGTAGATCACCCGCTCGCGCTTCACAGCGCGGACGACGCAGGGGTTCTTATCAGCGAGGACGACAAACCTCGACGAAGCGTCGAGCGTCGGGCGGTTGCGGGCGAAGAGGTTCTGATAGGAATACGAGACCTGGTCGAGGCAGGTCCAGTCCTGGCAGTCGTCGTCGAAGTGGCACGCTTTGGAGGCGGAATTGCCGGAGCACGACATCAGCGTCGGCTTGATGAAACCGGTGCGCGAGAGCGTGAACAGGTTGGCTGAGTTGCTCTGCTCGGGCCGGCCGACGTTCCACCACGTGCTGCCCGCAGGCGAGTCCGACGCCATCGGGAGCGAGGAACGGTTGTCGCTGCCGTACATGCCGATGGCCGAGCCGATCGAGCCCAATCCACCGAAGCACGCGGCCTGCTGCGCACGTTGACGCACTGACGAGAGCGCAGGCCACGCGACGGAGACCGCGACAATCAGCAGCGCGGCGATCGCGCCCAGGTCGGCCAGCCGCAGCGAACGGCGCGGCGCGGCCGGCTCGTGGATGCGCATGCGAACCGTCTGGCGTGAAGACTCTTGTGAAATCTTTTCGAGCGTCGAAACGACCATGCGGTCGGCGGACGACGACTCGGCGTTTGCGGAGTCGAGCAGGGCCAGCAGCGCAGCCTGGTGCTCAGCGCGGGGCGCACGGCCGAGGGGACCTTGCGCACATCCCACCCGTGAGCGACCAGCAGTTCGAGCGCGTCGGCGTCGGCCTCGCTCAGTTCGTACCGCGTCGTGTTGTTGGCGGCGGCGATGCGCGCCATGGTGCGATGCACCGATTCATCGGCGCAGCAGCAGGGAACGGGGTGCGACTTGAGCTTGTCAAGAAGCGTCTTGAGATTGGCGCAGCGCTGCTTGTGGTCGGGGGCGAGGGCGTCGACCTCGAACCCGTTCTCGACCATCGCGTCGACCGCTTCGCGGCTGCGCGGGCAGAGGTGCTGGGGGTGCTCGCCTGGAGAAGACTCGGGCATCATCGCTTGCTCTTTTCCTTGCTCACGTCTTCCCACTTCTTGGCGAACGACGCGACGGCCGCGTGGAGCCGGCTCTTGACGGTTCCCAGCGGGATATTCAGGGCATCGGCGATCTGGCTGTACGACATTTTCTGAAAGTACCCAAGAAGGAGGATCTCGCGCAGCAGCAGCGGCATTTCACCAACAGCCCGCTGAACCATCGCGTCGCGCTCCGCCGTGTTCACTACCTGCGCGGGCGTGGGGCCCGCCATCTGCATCAGGTCAACGAACGTGCCCTGATCCCCGTCTCCGCCGACGGGGGCGTCGAGGTCGAGTGTCCTCCGACGCGCGTTCTTACGCAGCACATCGCGTGCTTTGTTCGCCGCGATCGTAAAAAGCCACGGTTTAAAACGGCGTGAAGCGTCGAAGGTCCCAGAAGAAAGGTGAATCTGGAGGAACGTTTCCTGGAACACGTCCTCGGCGATCGCGCGGTTCCCCGTCAGATGAAACAGGAACCGCATCAGGTCGTCGTGATGCCGCCGGATCAGCGGCTCGAGCGCACGGCCTCGCCGGTGCGGTACGCCGTCAGGAGTTGTTCGTCTGTGCGCGTGTCCAATACGTCTCCCTGCGGCGTATACGGCGTGGGTGCGGTCCGCGATCCATGCGGGTCGGCTGCGGAGTCTACCGGCTCCCCTGCTGGTGCGAAATGACCCCCGTGCTTCGGCTGAACTGCACGCCGCTCTCGGGCCCGAACCTGGCGAGCCCCTCGGCTCGCAGCCGCGGGGCGTACTCGGAAAAATACCGATCCAGGGTCGCCCGGTCGGGGAACAGGTAACGCACCTCCACCACCGGAGGTTCGCCCTGCGGTTGATCCAGAACCACGATTTGTCCCGATAGGGCCCCGTAACCGCACACCTCGGCGACGTGCCCGCCGGCGAGCCAGGCGACGAATCGCTCGCGCGTGGCAAGGTCCGGTAACCGGGCTGTGACCGTGTAGGCAATCAGGCTCATGTCCCGGAACAATAGCGGTCAGCCAATTCTTCCGGACAAACCCCGGACATCTTCCCCTGCGAGGCAATATCCTTTGGGGATCGACGTTTCACTTGTGAGTCAGCCGATGGCACGACCGAAACCGAGCGGCAACAACTCGGCGACTCCGGTCCCTCCCACTCCCCCCGCACAAGACGCCGCAACGGGACCAGGGGAGACCGAGCTGGCTGCCCTGCTGGCCGAGGCGGTCTCGGGCGGGCAGGATGCGTGGCGTCGGATCGTCGGCCTGTACTGGCGGCGTGTGTTCGCTCTGGCGCGGAGCAGGCTCCGCGACCATGGGATTGCTGAGGAGGTTACCCAGTCCGTGTTCGTCACCGTCGCGACCAAGTTGAGCCAGGGGCAATACGCCGAGCAGGGCAAGTTTGAGCCTTGGCTGTTCCGCGTCGCGGTGAACCGGATCAGGGACCAGGTGCGGGCCATGCAGCGCGGCGCCATCGCGACTGACGACGAGGTGCTCGACTCCCGCGCGGGCACGGCGCCGCAGCGCGTCGCCGAGAGCGGCCCTGCGGAGGGCCTGCTGGCGGACCTGCGCAGGTGCCTGGGGATGCTCGGTGACGCCGACCGGCAGGTGATCGAGCTGCGTCACCACGCCGGGATGAGCTTCGCGGCGATCGCGGAGCTTCTGGACGAACCGCTCGGAACGCTGCTGGCGCGGCATCACCGGGCGCTCAAGAAACTGAGAGGGTTGATGGCAAGCGTGGGATCTGGGGGAAGCGAAGGGGCCGGGACCGGACTGTTGGAGGATCGGACATGAACGAACACGAGCACAACGAACTGACGCCCGAGATCGCCGCGCTGGACGCGCATCTTGATGCACTGGGCGGCGCCGAGCGCGCCGCGGCTCCCGCGGAGCTTGAGGCCCGCATCATGAGCGCGACGAGCGGTCTGCTGAAGGCGAAGCCGGTCGCGGCCCCGACGCCGCGGACGGGCGTGCTGGCCCGCATCGGCGGACGCCGGCTCGACTGGCCGATGCGCGTCGCGGCGGTCATCTCGGTGATGATCGGCGGATGGGCGGTCTTCCACGGCATCGGCGGCGTGAAAACCGAAACACCGAAGAAGCAGGTGGTCGACGGCACGCAGGAGGCCGAGAAACTGCTCTCGATCTGGTCGTCGCTCGAGGGCGGCGGCACCGCCGAGAAGATCCAGAATCTGCTGATCGACGCCGAGAAACTCCAATCGCTCGTACGCCAGGACGACCCTGAGACCGATCTGTCCGATCCGGAGAGCCTGTGATGAAGCGATCGACCATGACGACCGCGGCTCTGGCCGCGACGCTCGTGATTGCGGGGCTTGGCGCCGGCCAGCCCGGCACGGGCGGCGGAGCTTCGGGCGGGGGGAACGGGGGGGCGGACAAGCTCAGCCCGGCGCGCAGAATCAGCCACCCAGCGATCCCGCGGCCATTCGCAAACTCATCGAGAGCCGCTTGGAGGATCACAAGCAAGGGATCAAGCGTCTCGATGAGGCGCTGAAGAAACTGAACGAAGGCGGCGATCCCGTGGTGATCGGGCGCGAGCTCTTCGAGCAGTTCCGCGAGCAGCGGCGCGGCCCGGGCAACCGCGGCGGCGAGGGCGCTCGCCCCGGACAAGGCGCGGGGGCCGGAGGAGGAGGAGCGGGCGCAGCAGGAGGAGGGGGCGGAGAACGTCAGCGTTCCGAATACGACATCACAGGCCCGCGTCTGAGCCCTGAAGAGCACGCCAAGGTGCTCGCGATGCTGAAGGAAAAGCACCAGCCGCTGCTGGACAAGATCGACGCGCTCTCGGCAGGCAACGACGAGATGAAGCAGCGCCTGATCGACGGCGTCGGTCCCCGCATGCGCTGGCTCGAGGCGATGCGCGAGCGCGAAAAAGACAACAAAGAGAAAGACAACAAAGAGTTCGAGCTTCAGGCTCAGAACGTCAGCACGCTTCTAGACGTGGCGATCCTGGGCAAAGCGATTACCGACGCTGAAAAACGCGACGATCAGGCCGCCGCAAAGCTGGCGCAGGGCAAGCTCGTCAAGGTGATGAACGAGCGTTTCGACATCCGCCAGCAGATCTCACGCTTGAAGCTCGAGCAGTTGCGGAAGCAAGCCGACGAGCTTGAGAAGCAGCTCAAGAAGAACGACGACACTCGCGACGAGGTCGTTCAGAAACGCACCAACGACTACTTGGCGAAGATCAAGGACAAAGAGAAACCCGAGAAGAAGGGCGAGCCGGCCCCGGCCAAGCCCTGAGCTTGGCCCGTCTCTGAATCTTCAATCGATCAGCTGCAGACCGAGCCGGGCGCGATGTCCACGTCGGGGCGCAGCAGAACCACGCGACGCACCACGTTCGGATCAGCCGCGGCGGCCTCCTTGGGCGCATCGCTGGCGGCCAGCAGCATGCCGCGCGACTCTTCACCGCGGAGCATGCGCGGCGCGAGGTTGGCGACGATGATGATGAGGCGGCCGACGAGCTCTTCGGCCTTGTAGGCCTCGCGGATGCCGGCACAGATCTGGCGCGGCGTGCCCGAGCCGTCGTCGAGCTGGAGCTTGAAGAGCTTGTCCGCCTTGGGGTGGTTTTCGGCGTGGATGATCTTCGCGACCCGCAGGTCGATCTTGGCGAAGTCGTCGAACGCGATGATCGGCTTGGGGCCTCCCGGCGTGGGCGCGACCGGTTGAGCGGGCGCAGCGGCAGGTGCGGGGGAGGGGGAGGAAGAGGCCGGGGTTTGTGCAGGCTTTGAGTCGGACATGGGGCCGAGTCTAGCGCGACTCGGGCGCATCTTGCGGAGCCGGCGCAGCCGGAGCCGCCGGGACCGCGGGAGCCGGAGCGGCGGGAGGGGACGGCGGCGTCGGCGGCGCGACCCACCCACCGTCACCCCAGATCGTCGCTCGTGAATCGACGCCGAACATTACTGCAACGTCACTGGGATTGGGGTCGCGCAGCGGCTCGCCGTCATCCGCCAGAAGCTGGGCCGACCACGAGCGATAGGCGCCGCGCAGTAGGAACGACTCAGCCCGGAACTGACTCAGGAGCATGGCGTCATTGAGCTTGGGGCCGGGATTGCCATCGCAGTACGGACAGAGCGTGCTCTCGTTCCCGCGTGTGACGATCCGCTTGTTCTTGCAGGTGGGGCAGTAGGGCCACTCTTCGATCCATTTCTGGATCGAAGCGCCGCTGGTCGGGCCGCCGCTGATGATCGTCTGCGACGCGGCGAGGAGCTCGCGGACGCCCTCGCGCCCCAGGTACTGCTCGGCGCGGCGTCCTTCGCCGGCGCGGGCGAGGCCCATCGCAGTGGCGAGGTTGAGGGCGGTCTGCTCAGACACCGCGGCAGGGAGCTGGGCGCTGCGCCGCGGCTTTGTCGTTCACCGGCGCAACCTGGTCGCCGACGGCGGCGAGCCAGCGGCGCTCCGCGTCGATCGCGGTGAGCGACGCCAGGCCGAGCGTGGCGCTGCGGGCCATCTCTCCATCGCCGGCGCCGTTGCGGGCGCGATAAAGCTCGAACGCAAGGACGAAGAGGCGGCGCGCCAGGTCGCGCGAGGGTTTGTCCGCCGATTCTGACGCCAGATCCTCAGCGAGCACGAAGTACGCCTGCGGGTCCGACGGCTTGAGCGCTCGCAGACGAGCGTCGAGCCCGACAACCGTTGCGGGCAGCTTGGGACGCTCGGTCTGCGGGGGCTGCGGGACTGCGCCCATCCCCAGCGCCGACAGCACAAGCAGCGTGGTCACGAGGCGTTTCACAGCGGTTCTCCCAGTCGCATGGCCCACAGACGAAGGGCGACGGCCTCGGTCAGTCGGATCTGCGCCGCCACCGAACGTGCGGTCGCTCGCGCGGCGTTCAGCTCTCCAAGCAGCGAGCGGCATTGGTCGGCCATCGCCGGGCGCTCGGCCGCCACCAGCACCGCGAGCGCCTCGACGGCGGAGACCTGATTCGCCGCGAACCCCTGCGGCAGCCCGCGCGCAACCAGCAGCCGGCCGGCTCGCGCGCGATCGATCGTGTCCGGGTTGAGAAGAGCCGTTGGCGCGGGAACCTGCTGGCGGACCTGCGAGATGAGAACCGAATACGCCCGCGCGGCGGCAGCGACCGACTCGGTCGGTCCGTCGACGTCGGTGACTTCGACGGCGGCGGTTCCCGCAACGGTTCCCCACGACTCGGCGAGAATCGTCGAGGCCTTGTCGGCCGCGACGGTCGTGTTCGTGTACGCCAGCAGCGTGAGCAGCCGTTCCACCAGCGCCTTGCGGTAGTGGAACATCCAGCGGTCGTTGCTGGCGGGAAGCACGCCCGCGAGCGAGAACTGCCCCAGGAACGCGCCGGCGTTGGCCGACCGCCTCACCTTCGGCAGCACCTCGAGCACGGCGTTGACCATCGATGCGCTTTCGGTGCGTTTGAGTGCCGCCCGCTGCGCCGCGGCCCGCGTCTCGCCCGACTGCAGCAGCGCCGCCTCAGCGATCACCTCGCAATCGATCGGGCCCGGGTCGCCGAGCTGCTCAAACTCGCTGATGCGCGACAAACGCGCCGACGCCGTCTTGCTCTCGCCCAGGAACCGCCGCGCCCACTCGCCGTCGCCGGTGCCAGCCCACTTCATGACGACGTTATTGCCGGTGGACGCGCCCGTCTGCACCGTGTTGCCGGTGGGAATCGCGCCCGGCAGGCCGCGCCACCGCAGCGACGCCGCCTGGTTGAAACTCGCGAGATTCGCCGCGGCCGCGAGCTGCTCGAGATCGCCCGTCGCCTGGTTGGCGCTCGCGATGCATGCCCGCGCGCCGTCGTACCAGTCGCCGTTGGCTCCGCCCGACGCCTTGCCATTGCTCGCACGCGCCTTGGACCACGCTTCGGCGTACCGAGCACGCAGATCGTCACGGTCGGCCTGTGTGGCGCCGGGAGCAAGCACCATCGTCGGCTCAATTCCCGCCGCGGCCGAGCGCATGGCGACTGAGCCTGTGATCAGGCGGAGGTCCGCGGCGGTCAGGCGGGTGTCGGCGAACCACGAGAGCACGCGGTCACGGCCGGGGTCGCCCTCGCGGAACCTTGCTTGCGGCAGCACCGTTGCAACAAAGTCGAACACCGAGCGGTTTGACGACGCGTCGGCTTCTGACGTCAGCAAACGCTCGACGGTGTCGAGGATCGCCATGTCGGCGCGGCGCGCAGCGTCGTCGCTGCTGCCGCCCATGCCCGTTCCGGCACGCAGGGCTTCCAGCCACGCGTCTGCCTGCGCACGCGTGACGGCGGCAGGCTGCTCGGCGCGAAAGCAGCGTCGGCGGGAGAACCAGCAGGGCGTTGACGGCCGCTTCATCGAAGGTGGTCGGGCCGCGGCGCGAGGCGATGCCCTGGCCTGTCAGCTCGGCCAGGCGTTCGCGTGCTGCATCAAGCAGCGAAGGCGGCAGTTCGCGTTCGCGAGAGAGCACGGCGCACAGACCCGCCGTAGCCGTCGAGTGCCACACCGCGCCGGCCGCGGTCGGGTCGGTCGGAGCACGTTTGATCGCGGCGACGAGCGCGTCGCGCGAGCCGTCGGACTGCGAGAGGTCCACAGCGCCCTGGGAAATGAACTGCACCGCCGCGACGCGGCTCGCGCCGTCGATCCGCGGCCACCAGCGCCGGAGCGTTTCGATCGCCTCGATCACCACGCGCTCTTTCTGAGGCGAGGGGCCTTGGGTGCGCAGCGCATCTGAGATGGTGCGCACGAAGACGCGTCCGTCGGGCGGGCCGTCAGCGGTCGGGGGGGCCTGCTTGACGGGCGGCGCGGGGGTGTTCTGCTGCGGCTCGCCCTGCGTTGAGTTGGACTTCGTCCCCGTCTGCTGCTGCGTCGGAGGGTTTGGAAGCGGCGGGTTCGGCGGCGTCGCCGGGTGTTCACGCTTGTTGATAATCGCGACAGCCGCGAAGATCGAGAACGCCACGACCGCAAGCGTGACGACCGCGCCGACGGCGATCAGCAGGTTCGAGTTCCCACTTCGTTCGCCGGACGATCCGAACACGTCCACGCCGCTCGAACCGGACCACCCAGAAGCGTTCACCGATGAGTAACCAGTGGATGTAGGTTCGCCGGGCTCGCGCTCGGCGGGCGTAACGAGCTCATCGAGGAACGACTGCACGACCGAGGCGGGCAATCCGTCGGCCTGGGCGAGCGCGTGCAGGCGGGCGACCGTGCCCGCCGAAGCGCCGTGCGTCGCCACCATCGCGCGCGCCTGGCGGCGGAAGACCCGCTCGCTCTCAGAGATCACCGGCGGCACAGGAGCGACGAACCTGTCTGATTCTGCGGGCTCCTGGAGCGGCTCGGCGGCGTCGGCGAGCGACAGCCGCAGTTGCGGCGCGCCCAGTTCGCTCTCGAGGTCCTCCGTCCACTCCGCGCCCGGACCGTCCACCATCTGCGCGGCGACCGAGCGGAGCACGCGCGCCATCACCATGCCGTCGTCGGACGGGCCGTCGCCGTGCAGCGCCATCGTGGTGAGCCGATGCCGCAGCGCCACCATGACTTCGTCACGACCGGCGCCGGGCGCTACGCCCAGCATCGTTTCAGGCCAAAGCGGATCGAACATCGTCGCCGCTTGCGGACCGAAGAACTGCTCCAACAGTTTCTTTGCCTTGCGCGGGGTCACGGCGTGCCACCCCCACTTCCACCCCCTCCGCCACCCCCGCCACCAGCCGGCGCCGCGGGCGCGGCTGGGCCGCCGTTGGCGCCGACCCTCGCTCCAATTTCCTTGATCTTCCCGTACCAGGGCTCAGGGCCCTTGGGGTGGAGCACCAGGTACTGATTGATCGCGGTCGCCGCGCCCTTGGCGTCGCCCATTGAGAGCAGGCGGAACGCTTCGTACTCAGCGCGGTGCCACTCGACGGCGTCCTCGGGGATCATCGACGCAAGCGACCGCCACGCTTCGAGCGCGGCGGCGCCGTCACCCGCGCCCTCGGACAGCTCGGCGATCCGCGTGGTGGACTCGATCGACGGGCCGCGCGCGGCGACCAGGGCGCGGTCGAGCCGGAGCGATGCGTCGCGGGCGGGGCCGTCGCGCTTCACGCGCCAGAGCACCGCACCAGCTTCGGCGACGCGCGAGAAGACGGCCGCGGAGTTGGGGTCTTTCAGAGCATCGGGCGTAGGGAGCAACTCGTCGGTGATCGGCAACCCGTGGGCGATCACGCGGCGAGCGGCCTCGGATTTTGCGTCATCGGTCGTCGCGCTGCGCATCGCCGTGTCGGCGTTCTGCAAGAGCACGCGCCGGGCGGCGGTGTGGAACCGGCGTGCGGAGGCGAGGGCTTCGGTGCCGGGCTTCGCGGCGTCCATGCGGGCACGCATCGCATCGGCGATCGCGTCGGCCTTGTCCAGTCTGCCGCGTGCGGTTTCGATCTGCAGCGTGCGGAAGTCCAGCTCATCGGTCCACGCGGCGGCGGGCACCTGGGTGGTGTAGATCACCTGCTTGATCGAGCCCATGATCTGCTCGGCCTTCACCGCGTCGGGCGGCGTGACCGAGAGGAGCGCATCGAGCATCTGCCGGCCGGTGCTCACAGCCCGTTCAACTGCCGCGGCGATCGCATCCCCCTTGGCTTCGAGGGCCTGCTTGCGATCGATTGCGAACACCTCGTCGGCGACCTTGAGGTAGCGCGTCGACGCGAACGGGCGGTCGGATGTCGGCGACGCGCGGTAGAGCCGGTATAGCAAACGAGCCAACTGCCGGCGTGCCGCTTCGTAGGCCGCGGAGTCTTTATTGACGCTCTGCAGCACACGGACGGCTTCTTCGTCGGTGCGGTCGGTGCGGGCGATGGAGCGGAGCGTGAGGTTCACGGCCCGCTCGCTGGTGGGATACGTCTTGATGAACAGCGTGCTGAGCTGCTCGATGCGTTCCTCGATCGCGAGTTGGTCCACCTTGCCCGGCTCGCGCTCGAGCGCCTTCTCGAGCGTTACGATCGCCAGGTAGAGGTTCTCCTGCGCCCCCTGTGCATCGCCGCCGTCGCGCGAGCGCTCGAACGCCAGCGAGAACCGCTCGGCCGACTCGCGCATCTTCCCCGCCATGAACAAGGCCCGCGCCGAGATCGCCGTCGCCGCGCCCGCCTCGGACTTGAACGCCGTCGCATCGGGCGCCGAGCCCGCTTGCGTGAGCTGAACTGCGGCGTCGTTGAACCGGTTGATGATCGATTGGTCGGTCGCCGGCTCTTCCAAGTTTCCGTTGGCGGCCTTGACCGCGGCCACCGCGGCTTCGTACCCCTGCATGCCGCGCACGTAGAGCCCGATGAATCCGCCCGCGCCGGCTGCGCTGGGGTCGGTGAGCGCATCGGCGCCATACTTGCGTGCAAGATCGAGCACGCTCGCCAACTGCTTACGGGCGATCAGGTCACCCACTGCGACACGCGCCAGCGAACGCGAGATCTCCTGCGTCGCTGCGCCGGTGTTTTCGAACGCGGACACCGCAAGCAGGCGCGCCGTGACGGGATCGAGTCCGCTCTGCTCGGGCTTGTCGCTTCCGGCCGGCTGCCCGTCGCGATGAGCGCGGGCCTTGCCCACTTCACGATCAAGATCGGCCCACTTGCCCGCGCCAGCGAGCACCACGATGCGCCAGCGGATGAGCGACGCCTTTACCCCCGGATCGACGACATCGCTTTCAGCCAGCGCGTTGAACCATCCCATCGCCTCGGCATCCTGCCCCTGCAAGGCGCGGCAGACCGCCAGCCCGATTGCGGCGCGGGCCACGTGCTCGTAGCGCAGCAGCCCCTTGTCTACCTTCGCAGGCGTGGGCGCGTCGCCGGAGGAGAGGATCGACTTGAAGTCCTTTTCCGCCTCCACCGCGTGGCTGGGGAGCCCGTCGAGCAGAGCGGCATAGAGCCCGGCCCAGGCGGCGAAGTACTGCGCGGTCGAACGCCAGCGCCGCGTGTCGGTCAGGTCGCGTTCCATCCGATCGGCGTCGGCCGGGCCCGAATCGAGCGCCCGAGAGAGCGAATCCTCTTTCCTTGTCAGGTCGAGCGCGAGCGCACCGAGCTGCGTGCGCACGTCCAGGAGCGCCTTGACGGTGTCGCTCTTGGTCTCGGGCCCGGCAAAGCGCAAGCGGATGCGTTCAGCCTGCTCCTCGGCCGAGCTGTACCGCGTCTTGAGCAGGCCGACGCGCAGCTCATACGCCCGCGCCTGCGGAACCAGCTTCAGCAGTCCTTCGGCCTTGGCGGCGAGGTCGGCACGGCGTGCCGCGTCGGGCGCATCGGCGAGCAGCGAGGCGTAGTGACGCGCCGAACCGCTCGGCGATCCGCAGGCGGTTGTCGGCGTCGGTCGCCTTCATGGAGGTGGAGAGGTGTTCAAGCAGGAGGCCCTGCAGGTTCATCCGCTCCAGGTAGTCGGCTACCTGATCCTGCTCGCTGGCCGATGTCGGCAGCGGCGGAGCAGGCGCAGGGCAGCCGCGGGCGCAACCGCCATCAAGCCCGCCAGCAGGATGAGGTTACTTGCCCGCGACATAGCTCACGCGTGAGAAACCCGCGTCGCGCGCCGACTGCAGCGCGACCGCCGTCCATTGCACCGGCGCCTCGTCATCGGCTCGCACCACGATCCCCGGCTCCTTGGGTAGCTGCGCAAGCACCGTCGTCAGCTCCTCTTGCGACTCGATGGCTCGCGTCCCAAGCCGGTACCGCGGCTTGCCGCCCTCGATCTGTACGAACAACACCTGCGTCGAATAGTCGCTCCCCGAACCCGCGGCACGCTTGCCCGTCGAGAGCGTCATCGGGAGCTCGCCCTCCTCGGCCGTCAGCGTTCCCGCCATGATGAAGTAGAACAGCAGGAAGAAGACCACGTCGATCAGCGCCGCCAGCGGCAGCTTGGTGATCCCCGTCCCAGAGTCCGGCCGCCTCCGAAAATTCACAGGCCGCCTCCCATGGTGGCAATCTTCCACTTGCGCACGCCGACGCGTGCCACGTCCTTGGCGAGCGAGCTGAGCAGCCCGCTCTTGGCCGTCTGCTCAGCGCGGATCGTCAGATCGAGCTCGCGCCCGGTGCCGTTCTTATCCGCGTCGATCTCCGCCTTGAGCATTCCCAGCAACGCGTCGCGCTCGATCGGCTGGTTGTCCACCCGCAGCGTGCCGTTGGCCAGCAGGTCGACCAGCACCACGTGCGGCGTCTCGGCCGACGCCTGCTCGCCCGGCTGACGCGGCAGGTCCATCGGCTCGCGCTGCGCCTGGGCAAACTGGCTGCCCATCACGAAGAACGCCAAAAGCAGGAACGTCACGTCGATCAGTGCGGTCAGATCGAACGAGTAGTCCGCCTCTGTTTTCCGCCGGATCAGCTTCACGCAGCCCCCGTCCGCGAGTGGCGCTGCGCGCCGCCGTTGCCGGCCGCCGCCGCCGGCGTCGCCTGCTTGATCGGGCCCGAACCCATCACGCCCAGCAGCCGCTCGGCCGTGTCGCCGACATCGGAGACCACGCGCTCGGTGCGACGCTTGAACATCGCGTATGCAAACGTGCAGGGAATCGCGATCAGCAGACCCTCGGCGGTGCAGACCAGCGCCACCGACATGTGCGACGCCAGATCGTTGTTCTTGGCGAGTCCCGTCTTGCCCGACAGCGCGGCGAACGCGCCGATCATGCCCAGCACCGTGCCGAGCAGACCCAACATCGGCCCCACCGCCGCGAGCATCGCCAGACCGTGGTTCACGCGCTCAAGCTTCGCGAGCTCACGTGCGCCCGCCTCTTCGACCGCGGGCTTCAGCTCGAGCAAGCCGAACTGCGAGCGGCTCACCGCCGCCAGGCCGCGCGACACGATGCGCGACAGGAAGCAGTCGTTCCCCGGCGCACGACAGAAGGCCTGCACGAGGTCGACGTTGCGCTCGGCGAGCAGCGGCTCGAGCCCTTCCACCACATGGTCGGGCGCCAGCGACGTGCGGCGCAGCATCACCATGTTCGTCACGATCAGCGTCACCGCCAGGATCGACAGGCAGACCAGAAAGTACGACACCGGACCGCCGGCGTTGATGTAGCCCAGCAGCGACCGGCTTTCCTGCGGCGCCGCGGCGTCCTGAATGAAGGCGAGTGTTTGCAGAATCACGGAGACTCCTTGGATGGAGGGGAATTCGATGGTTCAGCCAGCGGAGGCGCGGGAGCGGGTGTCGGCACCGGCGCCGGGCCCGGCAGCGGCGCGGTTTCGGCGGGCGGCGGTTCAACGCCAAACCGTGTCCGCAGCTCGGCCGACACCGCGGCGATCGCGTTGTCGTTCCCTCCGCCCACCGTGTCGTTGTCGCGCCGCAGCTCTTCAAGTACGTCCAGCAGCGCCGTCGCGGCCAGGCCGGGTTGCGTGTTGCCGTCCAGTGCCGGCACGTACAGCAGCTCGACCAACCCCTGGCGTCGCAGCGTCCGCTGATCTTCGTTGAGCAATGAGCGCCCGATCGCCGCGTGCAGCCAGGCTCGCTGCCACGAGCGGTCAGACCCAGCGCCGGCATCGCTCTCGTCGGTTTCCTTCGTCTCGGCGTCGCGCGAGAGGAGCTCAAGCCGCTTCTGCAGCCGCTGTCGCGCGGCACGCGACGCATCACCCGCGGCCGACTGTGCCGCCACCACATCGCTCACGAGTTGTTCAGCGTCACCCACTGGTGTCGGCAGCGATGAGATCTCAGCCGCTTGGGCCTCACCCGCCGCGAGCCGCGCCGCAAACAGATACGGCGCCGCCACCCCGCGCACCGCCGATTTCTCGCTGCACAAGCACTGCAGGTGCGGCGAGGTCGTCAGCACGCGCAGCATCCCCGCTGAGTTTGGTCCCTGGTGCGAGAAGATCGGCGGCAGCAGCGGGCACAACCCCGTCGAAGCGTCGAGCACCGGCGGCAGATTCGTCCCTCCTCCCACCCACTGCACGCTCTTGCCCGGCGCCCCCCCGGTTTCCCCCGCTGGCGGTCGACCGAGCTCCAGGAAAGCCACGCAACCGTCGCCGCGGCCGTCGCATTGCGCTCCAGGCTCGAGCGCAGAGAGCACTCGGCGAGCAGCAGGCCCGACGGGCCGACGAGCCGCTCCTCGGGCGCTTCCATCGCGCTGATAGAGCGGGTCGATCGCTCGGTCGGCGAGCCAGACGTCGCCGCGCTCCAGACGCGCTCTCGCCCGCATCAATCCGTCACCGTACTGCCGATATGCCTCGATCGACAAACCCGCCCCTTCGACCGTGCGAATGCGGTCCCACGAGATCAGCCTGCCCGGATCGTCCGACGACGTCTTGAGCAGCACGCCGCCGTACGAGACGGTTCCGATCTCGCCCGTCAGCGGCGCAACCTGCCCGCGCAGTTGCACACTTCCCTGCCCGCCCGCAACAACCGGAGGCGCGGGAGGTGATGAAATCGGCGGGGCCACGGCCGGCGGCTGCGCCAGCCCGGCGACGACCGCCACGAGCGGCAGCAACATCACGGCTTCCTCCCCGGCGGGGAGGGAGAAGAAGGAGGCTGCGTGCTGGGGGTCGGCGAGGTCGGGATCGCGTTGATGCCGTCGATGTGGTGATAAGTGCCGTCGGACATGTCGGCGATCCGGCGCATCAGCCCCTCGCTCGATCGATCGAGGAAGGAGATGCAGTGGATCGGCACGTTCTTGCCAGCACGCAGTTCCGACTTGAGCTGCTCAACCACGCCCGCGTCGAACAAACCGTCGGTCATGAAGAAGATCGCGTCAGGACGCGGCCTGTTCCGCAACGCAGCGCTCAACGCCGGCATCGGCTCGGTGCCGCCGCCCGCACGCAGGGCGTTGATCGCCTCGTACGCCGCTTTCTTGTTCTTGCTCGACGCCGGGATCAGCCTCATGTTGCTGTTCAGAGCAACCACTTCGGTCGAGAAGCAGTACACCACATAGGAGGCGTTCTCCGCGAGCCGATCGATCGACTTGGTCAGCTCGCGCTTCAGGCAGTCGAGCTTCTCGCCGTCCATCGAGCCCGATACGTCGACAACAAACGCGAACCGCAGCCCGCGCGCCTCGACGCCGAAGAAACTCGTTCCGCCCGCGCCCGAGCCGCCCGAACCGTTACCAATGCCGATCCCCGTTCCGTTGCCCGCGCCGCCCAACCCCGTCCCCATGTTGCCGTAGCTGTCGCCCGCGTCGGTCAGCCCCGACCCGCCGGCCGTCGTCACCACCGGCATTGGCGCAAGGTCGATCGAACCCTTCACCTGCTCAACGCCCGGCGCTTCGGCGGTCAGCGGACCTTCATTAAGCGACACCACTTCCGACGAGTCGACAAGCGCCACCTCAACCGGAGCGGCCATCACCGATCGTCCGCCGCCGCCACCATTCACGATGGTCACGACCGCGAAGACCGTCAGCAGGATCGAATGCAGAATGAGCGACGCCCCGAGCCCGACCAACCCCGCGCGGCTGAGCCGGAAGGCCCACCCCTTGCTCGGATCGACGGCCATTGCCCCCGCTGCAGGAGCTCCATCGACCGCCGCGCCTCGCTCGTTCATCGGACCCTCCCCGACGGATCGATCCGCTCCAGTTGGTGCCGAATAGCTCATAGGCTCCATCCAAAGCCGACTGAGGCCTCCTGCCGCAGGGCCCAACCCGGGCCGAGCGCAGTGTACCAGTTCTTCAGATCCCCCGTCGTTCGTCCACCGGTTGGCTCCGCGGCGGCGACCGGAACATACCAACACGCCGGAACCACCCCGGCACGTCGGCAAGTCATGTTCGCATAAGAGGTTACGCGGGTTCCCGATGTTCTTGTGAAGCCTCGATCCGCACCCGAACGACCACGCACCCAACCCATACCGCCGCCGCAGCCAAGGCGGCCACCGCCCCGCCGATCCCCCAGCGCGCCACCTTCGCCCACGCCCGCGCCCCGGCATAGAGGGTGTCCTCGGCAAGCGGGATGGCCTTGTCTGGGGTCACAAAGGCGTGAAAATCCTGTCGATTCCCAATATCTTCCAATCGCAGCGTGACAAACCGCCCCTCCAGGCCCTGCACCAGCCGCGCTTCTTCCTTCACCTCTTCAGGGATTCCCTGACGGAGCTGAAACTGAATCCCGCGCCGCCGGCCGGGCTCGCGCTCGCGGTAGATGTCGTACAGCCCCTTGATGTAGTTGGGCGGCCTCTCGCCTGCCGGAATCCGTCCGATCGTCGCCGGGGACAGATAGATCAGGTCGCTGATCAGAACGAATCCCGGCGAGCCGTCGGCGAGCATCCGCGGCACCGAGACCCACTTTCCACCCTCCAGTTCCCCCTGCGAATTGCCCACTGCCCGCTCGAGGATGCCGATCTGCTTGCCCCCGGGTGCGTCATACACCGGAACGTCCATCCGACCCGGGAACATCAGGTAGACAAAGTCGTTGCGCACCGGCGTGCCGCTCAAGGCCGACCATGAACGGTTGAAGCTCGCCCCCGGCAGCACGCGCTGCGAGAGCCAGAACGCCCCCACCGCCGCGATGGCCATCGCCGCAAACGTGATCACCGGCCACCGCCAGCGTGCTGAAGACCGCTTCCGTTTTCTCGCCACGCCCGGCTCGGCCATGTCAGAGTGTACCGGACCGCCCGCGACAGTCCGCCCCCCGACTATCCTCACCTTGATGCCCACCACGACGCCCGTGACCGCTACCCCCTCCATTGTCGAGCGCTCCGGCAAGCCCTTTAGCCGGGTCCTCCTCAAGCTCTCGGGCGAATCGCTCGGCAGCGGCGGGAGCGGCGGCGGCCTCGACAACAAAGAGATGGAGCTGATCGCCAAAGAGGTGAAGTCGGCCGCGGAGGTCGGCGCCCAGATCGCCATCGTGATCGGCGGCGGCAACTTCATCCGCGGAGCCCAGCTCGCCAACCTCGGCGGCGGCACCATCCACCAGGCGACCGCCGACTACATGGGCATGCTCGCCACCATCATCAACGGCATGGCTCTGAAAGAGGCGCTCAAGGCCCAGGGGATGGAAGTTCGCGTCATGAGCGCCATCGACGTCAAGGCGGTCGCCGAGCCGTTCATCCGCGGCCGCGCGCTCCGTCACCTTGAGAAGGGGCGCATCGTCGTGCTCGTCGCCGGCACTGGCAACCCGTTCTGCACCACCGACACCTGCGCAGCGCTCCGCGCCAGCGAGCTCGACTGCCAAGTGATTCTCAAGGCGACCAAGGTCGACGGCATCTACACCGCCGATCCGCGCAAGGACCCCAACGCCAAGCGCCTCGAGCGCCTGACCTATCGCGACGCGCTCACGCAGAACCTCGCGGTCATGGACATGACGGCCTTCGCCATGTGCCAGGAACGCAAGATCCCCATCGTCGTCTTCGACTACAAGACGTCCGGCAACATCCGCCGCGTCGTCGCGGGCGAGCGCGTGGGGACCGTCGTCACGTCCGAGTGAAGACGTTCACTGCAGTGAAGATCAAGGCAGTTTGAAACACGGAGCACACGGAGAGCACTGAGAAAGGCAAAGAAAAAGAGGAGAAAGGAAGGCGAGAAAGACGGTGTGGCTGGCTCGCTCTCTCCATCTTCCGCTTCTTTCTCCGTCTTCCTCCGTCTTCCTCTGTGCCCTCAGTGTGCTCCGTGTTTCAGCTTGTCTTGGTCTCTGCGGCTGAGCTCTTCTTCACTCCCCGCAGACGCCGCCAAGCCCACAGCACGATCGGGAACGCCAGCCCAAACCCCGTCGCCATCGCCAGCGTCGCCAGCACCTTGCGGTCATGCGAGTGCAGCCACCACCACAACCCGCCCCACACCAGCGGCCACACCACCAGCAACAGCACAACCGCCCACTTGGGAACCTTCGCCGACCATTGATCGGTTTTGCTGGCGAGTTTGTCCCCCTCTTCCTTCAGCCTGTCGAGCAGCCGCCTGGCCCAGATGAACTCCGTCGCCAGAATCGCGATGCCGATCGGCACCAGCACCGTCGGCCCGGGGCCCGGCAGCGGCGCGATGATGATCCCGAAGATGATCACCGCCGTTCCCGCAATCAGGATGCACACCTTGCGGAAGTTGCGGCGCGTCGCAGCCGCGGCCTCCTTGATGTCGTCGATCGGCGCGGGCCGGAAGTCGTAAGGCCCGTGCTCCAGGTGGGGATCCACGGCTCCTGGCCGCCGACGCTCCACAAGCACCGAGGCGACGACTCCGCACGCCAAGATCCCGCACACAACGCCGAGCATGACCTCAGCGGGCCGGCGTGCTTCAAAGAAGAAGAGCGTGTTCACCGCAACCCACAGGAGGATAAAGACCAGGCTCAACTTCAGGAACCGGAATCGCCGCATGAACGGCGCGATGCTGAAATAGAGCGAACGGAGCGTCAGCAGCGCAAACGCGTTGCCCGCAAACGCGATGAACGGCTCGCGCGTGATCGTGTACGCCGCGGGCAGGAAGTCCGCCGCGTAGGTCAGGTCGGCGATGGCCACCACCAGCACGACCGCCGCCAGCGGCGTCAGGGCCCGGCGTGTGCGGCCCGCCTCGTCCTTCACCTTCGTCGTCAGGCCTGAGCCGTGCTGCTCGTCGGCCACGTGCACGAACCGCGCGACCAGGCGCGGCAGCACGCCGCCGCCCCTCCACCGCCGCCGCCCGGCCTGCTCGCTCGCATCAGGCAGCAGCAGGATTCGCACCACCGCCACGATGAGCAGGCCGGCGAACACGTAGTGCAGCCAGTCCACACTCGACGCGAAGGGGCCCACCGCGCCGATCACCGCCAGCCGCACCACCAGCGCCACCGTCACCGCCCAGTAGAGCACTCGCGCCACCAGCGTGCGCGGCACGTTGTAATACACCAGCAGCAGCGTCAACGCCGCGATGTTGTCCAGGCTGAGCGCCATCTCCGTCACGTAAACTGTCACGAACTGCGTAAGCGCAGTCGCGCCGTTCACCCGCACGGGCGCCGACGGATCGTTCAGCAGCGCCTGGATGCCCAGCCAGTTGTTCTCGTAGACGTAGTAGATCACGCGCCCAAACAACGCCGCCGCCATCACCCAGATGAACGTTCCAGCGAGCGCTTCCGACGCGCTGACCACTCGCGGCCGGCGTGCCAGCAGCGTGAACTCCACCACCGCCAGCACGGCGATGACGCAGACCAGGATGACCCATAACCACGGGTTCAAGCGGGCGTGAGCGTAGGTGCGAGCAGAGCCTGCGCGCCGCAGTACGATCCGTCATGCCCTACACGCTGTCGCAAGACCACGCCCGCATGGACCTGAACGCCATCTGGAACTGGCTCCGACGCTCCTACTGGTCGCCCGACGTCCGCTGCGACGTGGTCGAACGCGCAATGCGCAACAGCATGGTCATCGGCGCGTTCGACGAGAGCGGCCGCCAGGTTGCCTACGCCCGCGTGATCACCGATCGCGCAACCTTCGCGTACCTCTGCGACGTCATCGTGGACGACGCCCACCGCGGCAAGGGCGTCTCCAAGCAGATGGTCGAGGCCCTGCTCGCCCATCCCGACCTGCAGACTGTCCGCCGCTGGTCGCTGGGGACCCGCGACGCCCACGGCCTCTACGCCCGCTACGGCTTCAAAGCCCCGCCGCCAGACCGGTGGATGGAGAAGGTGAACGACCCGTCGGTGTGGAGAGAGGCAGGAACACCGTAACGCACGTCAGAGCCCGAAGCGTCAGCGAGGAAGGCACGAGCTCGGCGAGTGCCGCTTCTTCCGGCCTAGAAAAACCGACTCGCAAAGCCTCGTCGGATTCCCTCGCTAACGCGTCGGGCTCTGACAAGGCAATCGGCCGGAAGAAAGACACGAAGAAGCGTCCTCGAAAGGAGTCGAACCTTTAACCTCTGCCTTCGGAGGGCAGCGCTCTATCCAATTGAGCTACGAGGACGTGAAGACTGAAGGCTACCCTCGCAGCCGCACGGAAGCAACGCCGATTCCGCCCCACTTCCCGCGTCGAAGGACCGACCTTGACCGCACCTGGACACCCTGTCTCTCGCCCTTCGCCCGTCTGGGCGTGCCTGGCGTTTACGTTCATCAATTCCGTCGCCACCGGCGTGACGTTCAATGGCATCCCGTTCATCAACAAAGAGCTCTTCAAGTACGAGCTCGGCGCGAGCAGCGCACTGGGCGTGATGCTCGGCGTCACCTACATCTTCGGCGCGATGTTCACTGGCCCTTTCGTCCGCTGGGCCGAACGCACCTTCCCCTGGTGCACGCCGCGGATGGTTCTCGTGCTCATGATGCTGGCCTCGGCCGTGCTCAACGCGGTGCCGACGGTCACCTGGTTTTTCCTTCCGCCTGAGTCCCGCCTCCACGGCACGCAGATCGCGCTCTGGATCTTCGTTGCTCTCTACTCAGTCATCTGCGGCGGACTCTGGCCCGTGGTCGAGAGCTACGTCTCCGGCGGGCGCGGCAACACGCTGCCGCGCGTCATCGGGAAGTTCAACGTCCTCTGGTCGTCGGCGCTGGTCGGCTCGATGTGGCTGGTTCCCGCCGTTCCCGGCGCGATCACCGCCATCGCCCACGCGATGGGCCGCGACATCGATCGCCCCAGTGCGATGGTCAGCATCTTCGCCGTCATGGGCGGCGTGCACCTGATCGCCCTCGCGCTCCTGCTGTGGCACAATCCCCACCCCGGCTCTCACGACGAGACCGCCCACCCCACGCCCGCCAGCTACGCGCCGCTCCTTCGCCTCCACCGCGCGCTGATGCCCGCCAGCTACCTCGTCTGCTACGCGCTCTCGCCCTTCCTCCCCACGATGTGCGATTCGCTCAAGCTCGACGAACGCTGGCAATCCATCTTCGCCTCCATCTGGCTCGGCGCCCGCCCCATCACCTTCTTCGTCATGGACCGCTGGGCGGGCTGGCACGGAACAAAGTTCACCGCCACTGTCGGCTCGGGTTGCGTGCTCAGCGGCTTCGCCGGATGCGTCCTCTCCGCCTTCCTGCCGACCTCAGCCGGCGTCGCCGTCGCGGCTGTCGCGCTCGCCGTCTTCGGCTCGGGCATGGCGATGATCTACGTTGCCGCGCTCTACTACGCGATGGAGGTCGGCGCCGCCGCAGTTGACGAAGGCGGCAAGCACGAAACCCTCATCGGCGTCGGCTACACCGTCGGCCCTCTCTGCGGCCTCGGCGGAGCGGCCGCCGTCGCTGCGGGGTTGGTTGCTTCACCAAACCCGGTGATGCTCGGCCTCGTCACCATCGCCAGCCTCGGCGGCGGAGCCTTCCTGCTCAACCGCTCACGCAACAACAACGCTGCCTGATGCCTTCACTAATGCCTAGTGGCTAATGGCTAGTGCCTGCCTTTAAACCCGGTCCCCGGGCTTCACCGCCCGCATGATCTGCAGCGCCCGGCTCCCCTTGTGCTGCCCGATCTTCGCGAAGAACTTCTTCTCTCCCTCGACGCACACCACGATCGGCTGCGCCGTGCTCTTCTCGGTCGTCAGCAGGTCGCCGACGCTCATTGCGTGAAGGTCGCTCAGCGTGATCGTCGTCTCAGCAAGCAGCCCCGTCACACCCAGCCCTGCGTGCTGCAGCGAACGCTCGACGCGCGTGCGAACCTCGCCCGCCACGCCCGCCTTGGCGTTGCTGAACCAGCTCTGGCTCGCCAGCGTGTCCATCAGCGGTTCGATCACGTTGTACGGGATGCACAGGTTCATCGTCCCCGCGCGGTTGCCCATCTTCAGCTCGAAGCCGACGACCACCACGACCTCGTTCGGCGGAACGATCTGCACGAGCTGCGGGTTGCTCTCGGTGGCGCCGACCGCGAAGGTAATCTGCTTGATGCTCGCCCACGACTCGCTCAGGGCGATCAGCGCGCGGTCGATCACCTTGCTGATCAGGCGCGTCTCGATCAGCGTCAGCGGGCGCTGCGGGATGAACAGGTCCTGGTTCGTTCCGCCGAGCAAACGGTCGATGATCGGATAGATGATCAGCGGCGAGACCTCAAGACAGATCTGCCCCTCGAGCGGAGCGGCGTTGATCAGGTTGAAGGCCGTCGGGTTCGGCAGCCCGCTGATGAACTCGCCGTAGGTCATCTGCTCGCACGACGCAACGCGCACCTCGACGATCGTCCGCAGGAAGCCCGAGAGCGCAGCGCCGAAGTTTCTTGCAAACGCCTCGTGCAGAGTCTGCAAGGCGCGCATCTGGTCCTTCGACACACGCTCGGGACGCTTGAAGTCGTAGGGCCGGACTTCGACGCTCTCAAGGTCCTTGCGGTGGCGGCTGATGATCGCCACCGGCTCCCCGGAATTGGATGCCGCGTCGCTGCTTTGCGCAGCGGACAAGAGCGCATCGATACTGCTTTGGTCCAGAACCTCGGCCATCTGACTCCACCTATCGGCCCACGCACGCGGCCGCCTTGAAACACGCCGGACGTCCGCCGAACACACGTCAAGAGAACCACCGACGCACCCGACCCGTACACTTACCACTCATGCACCCGCCCTCACCGCTGCGCACCCTGACGACCCTGTTCGCCCTTCTGGTGACGAGCCTGTTCGTCGCCACCGCGCGTGCGCAGGAAGGCATCACCGTCTCCGCGAGCACCGCCTCGCCAACCGTCGCCGCGGGCGGCACGGTGAATGTTGAAGTCACGTTCACATTTGAGAACAACCTCCACATCTGGCCTCACAAGCCGGTGCTTCCGCCCGGCATGGCCGACACCAGCGCCATCCCCACCGAACTCCTCCCGGGCGCGGCCCTCCCGCCGGGGTTCACCGTCACCGTCGGCAAGATCACCTGGCCCGAAGCCACCGCCACGAAATTCCTGGGCGGCGAACTTCTTGCGTATCACGAGACCGTCAAAGTCATCGTTCCCGTCGATATCGATTCGACCGTCAAGCCCGGCAAATACACGCTCTCACTGGCCGCATCCTTCCAAGCATGCAACGCCAGCATGTGCTTTGCGCCCGATGACCGCGAACTGACCGCTGAAGTCACAGTCACACCCGCCGTTGCGCGGGCCGCGAGCGTCGCGTACATCGACCTCGGCATCTTCGGCTGGCGCATCCCAGCTGAAGGCGCAGTCCCCACGCTGCTCCTGCTGCTGGCGGCCTTTGCGGGCGGCCTGCTGCTGAACCTCATGCCCTGCGTGCTCCCGGTGCTGCCGCTGAAGATCCTCGGCCTGCAGCAGTCGGCCGGCACCCGGGCTCGGCTGGCCCTGCTCGGCGGCGCGTCGTTCCTGGGCGTGCTGGCGTTCTGGCTCGTGCTCGGCGGCCTGATCGCCGCGGGCTCGGTCGGCTCGATCAGCGTCCTCTCGTCGTACTGGTACTTCAACTTCGCACTAGGCGTCGCGATGGCGTTCATGGCCGTCGGCCTCTTCGGCGCCTTCAACGTCGGCCTGCCCAACTGGGTCTACGCCATCAACCCCGACCACCACTCCGTTCGCGGGGCGTTCCTCTTCGGCGTCCTCACCGCCGTGCTTGCGACGCCCTGCATGGCCCCGCTCGCCGGCGGCGCCGCCGCCGCGGCCATCAGCCTCGGCTGGCTCAAGTGCCTCTTGATCTTCGCTTTCATCGGCCTTGGGATGGGCGTCCCTCTGTTCGTGCTGTCGCTCTATCCGGGCCTGCTCAAGTGGCTCCCCCGCGCCGGCGCTGGAAGCGACCTGATGAAGCAGGTGATGGGCATGCTCATGCTCGCCGCCGCGGTCTGGTTGATCGGCAGCGGGCTCGTGACGCTCTTCGTCGGCTACCCGTGGACCGTACGGACGTTCCACTGGTGGGCGATCGCGATCGTCGTCGCCATTGCCGCGGTGTGGATGCTCATCCGCATGGTGACGATCAAGGCGCGTCCGGTCGCCATGGCGCTGCTCGTTCCTCCAGCCCTGGCCTTGGCCGTCTTCGGATTCTTTACCGCCTCCGGCTTCACGCGTGATGCAGAACGCGAGTGGTCCGACAACGCCGAGGCCAAGCGTCAGGAAATCATCGCCCTTCGCAAGCAGGTGGACGACCTTCAGAAAGGTGCACCTGGCAGCCGCCCTATCGCGCGCCCGACACCCGGTCTTCTTTGGCGCGAGTACGACCCCGACGACGTTCAGCAAGCCGTCGCTCAGGGCAAGGTCGTCGTGCTGGACTTTACCGCCGAGTGGTGCCTCAACTGCAAGACCTTGGAAAAGACCGTTCTCAACACCGAGACCGTGCAGTCCGCCCTCAAGGCCGACAACGTCGCCACCTTCAAAGTCGACCTGACCAGCAAACGAGCCCCCGGCTGGACCAAGCTCAACGAGCTTAAAGAAGCAGGCATTCCCCTGCTGGTCATCACCGGTCCGGGCTCGCCGGAGGTCTGGAAACGCAACGCCTACGGGCCCGGCGACGTGGTAGACGCCATCAAGGCCGCCGGTGGCAAGGAAGCCGCCGCCCGGTAACCAGTGCCGGACCGTTTGACGCCCCCGGTCATCCCGTCTATCTTTGCCTCCCCCCTCCGGCCCCTTCGGGACCCCCCGATCCGAGCCGATAGGAGGCTGACAAGTCGAAGCGCGGGCGTAGCTCAGTGGTAGAGCATCACGTTGCCAACGTGAGGGTCGAGGGTTCAAGTCCCTTCGCCCGCTTTGAGTAGAGAACAAGGGCGTCGCGCAAGCGACGCCCTTGTGCGTTTTGGAGGATTTCGAACTGGGGGATGAGCAAATCCCCAACCCCTTCCTCAGCCCCCTCCCCCCTCCCACCTTCTCCCGGCTCTGCGGGAGAAGGTGCCCGCCGCTTTGGGCGGGCGGATGAGGGCGTCGCGCGGCGGCACCCAAAGCCACAACCGCCTCCAGCCTCACCCCCGAATTTGGCCATTTCCATCTGGCACGCCTGTTGTGTTACGCCTCCCGCGGGCCGGAGGCCCGCGCAGGAGGCGCAAGCCGTGCACGGATCAAACACGACCGCCCAGAACGCCGGTTTTCCACGCCAAACGCAGGCCGAGAGGCTCCTTTCCGTCCGCGCCTCGCTCGCGCTTGTGGGCCAGGACATCGCCGCCGCCGCACGAGTCGCCGCGGCCGTCCACATGGCCGAATCTGCTGCCCCCGCGCAAACACGCGCGACCAGGCCTCACGTCTGCGCGAGCTGATCGCCTCGATGAACGCCCAACGCGTCGAAGGGGGCCGGGCATGAACTACGGCCTGTATCTCTCCGCCTCCGGCCTCTTCACCTCGCTCCACAGGATGGACACCGCGGCGAACAACCTCGCCAACGTCCAGACCGCCGGCTTCAAGCCCGACCTGGCCATGACCATGGCCCGCGACAGCGTCCGCAAAGAGGACGGGGTCTGGAACCTCCCCAGCAACGAGATGCTTGAGCGGCTTGGCGGCGGCGCCTTCACCGCCCCCACCGCCGTCGACTTCAGCCAGGGCGCACTCGAAGAGAGCACCAGCGACCTGAACATCGCCCTTGAGGGCGAAGGGTTCTTCCGTGTCCGCGACCGTGACGGCCAGGTGAAGCTCACCCGCGACGGGCGCATGGCCGTTGACCGCCAGGGCGTGCTCGTCCAGGCCGGCACCGGTTTGCCGATGCTCGACGAGGCCGGCGGCACCATCCGCATCTCCCCCACCGCCACCGGGCCGCTTGCCATCGGCGCAGAGGGCACGGTGCGTCAGGACCAGGAGGTCGCCGGGAAGCTCTCGATCGTCAATCCCGCCGACCCGCGCTCGCTCAAGAAGCTCGGCAACAGCCTCTACTCGCTCGCGCAGGGCGCGAGCACCTCGACGCCGAAGGACACCCGCGTGGTGCAGCACGCCATCGAGGCCTCGGGCGTCGACCCCATCTCGGCGATGCTCGAGATCACCGAGGCCGACCGCAACGTCAACTTCAACGCCAAGATGATCCAGACGTACGACGACATCATGGCCCGCGCCGTCTCCACCTTCGGCCGCCTCGGCTAACTGGCTTTCTCTCTCAAGTCTCGCGTCTCTGAGCTCCACATGGCCATCATCTCCCTCCACTCCGCCGCGTCCGCCCTCAGCGCCCTGAACACCGCGCTGGACGTCACCGCCAACAACCTGGCGAACGTCAACACGCCGGGCTTCAAGCCCAGCCGGACCAACTTCGAGGACCTGCTCTACGTCGAGCGGATGCAACCGGGCATCGAGGACTCGCACGGCAACAACCGGCCGATCGGGCTCTACGTCGGCCTCGGCGTGAAGGTGACCGGCACGCAGACCGAGTACAAACTCGGCACGCCCATCACCACCGACAACCCGCTGGACATCATGATCCAGAACCAGGCGAGCTTCTTCAAGGTCGAATCCCCCAACTCGCCCGGCGGCTACGCCTTCACCCGCGCGGGCCACTTCACCCGCAACAAGGACGGGCAGGTCGTGCTCGCCAACAACATCGGGCAGAAGCTCATCCCCGAGATCACGATCCCCGACAACGCGTCGGGCATCACGATCAGCGAGACCGGCGACGTCTCATACACCGTCGACGGAAGCTCCGACTCGGTGCAGCTCACGCGCATCCAGGTGAGCAACTTCATCAACCCCCAGGGCCTCAAGTCGATCGGCGGCAACCTCGTCGAGGAGACCGCCGCCAGCGGGCCGCCTGTCGACGGCGACCCGGGCACCGATCAGTTCGGCCGGCTCTCGCAGGGCTTCATCGAAGGCTCCGCCGTCGATCCGACCAAGGAACTCATCGACCTGATCAAGACGCAGCGCGCCTTCGAGATGAATTCCAACACCATCCGCACGGCCGACGCGACGCTCCAGACGGTCGCGCAGTTGAAGAGGTAAGTCAGAGGCATTAGGCACTGGGCAATAGGCACTCGTAAGGCAGGACGCCGACATGAACACCACCTCCATCCTCCGCACACTCGCGCTTCTCGTTGCCACCCTCGCGTGCTGCTGCGGCGCGTTTGCGCAGATCACCACCACGGTCGACGTGCGCTCCTCGATCACGCTCCCGGCAGGTTCGCCCGTGCTGCTCAAGCAGATCGCCACCCTCGCCGGGCCCGACGCCGATCGGCTCGAGAGCGTGGTCGTCCTCCACGCCGATCAGGCGACGGCAGCCGACTCCGACGCCTCTCGCACCATCAGCCGCGACCAACTCCGCGAGATCCTCGACACCGCCGGCGCCAACTGGGCTCGCACACTGCTCCGCGCCAAGAGCGTCACCATCACCTTCACCGCGTCGGCCGCCACCTCCGCGGTTCCCGCGCCCGCCGCAAACGTCAACGTACCGCAGGCCAACCCGCTGGCCAACCAGTCCTCCTCCCCCAGCAAGCCAGCCGACCCTCGCGCGCTGCGCTTCGTGCTTCTCAAGGCCCTCGCTGACGCCGCGGGCCTGCAGGGCGATGCTTCGGCGATCACCCTCCGCATCGACGCACTTCCTCTGCCCGACCAGGACCTGCTCGCGGCCCCCGTCCCCGCTCACTGGCGCTGCAGTGTGCAGGTGCTGGGCGCAACGCCGTCGGGCCGCACGCCCATCAAGATCGAAGCGTTCGACGGCGACCGCGTCGCGCTGAGCAAAACCATCACCGTCGAGGCGCTCGTCCGCCGCGACGTGCTGGTCATCGCCTCCGCCGGCGGCATCGCCAAGGACCAGGTCATCGCCGCCACCGACGTCCGCACCGAAACGCGCGCTATCCCCGTCAACGAGTCCGCGCGGCTCGCCTCTATCACGATGGACCAAGTCGTCGGCGCCGCCGCCAAACGCCGCATCGACGCCGGCAAGGCCGTCACCCCCGGCGACCTCGCCGTCGCGAAGGCCACCGTGGTCGTCCGCCGCGGCGATGACGTGTGGGTCTCCTGCCTTTCGGGAGGCATGATGATCAAGACCAAGGCCAAGAGCCTCGGCACCGCCCGCGATGGCGAGACCGTGCAGCTCCAGCTTGAAGGCTCCAAGAGAGTCGTCACCGCCCGCATGAGCGGCGTGGGCAAGGCCGTCATCGACCTCGACGGCACAAAGCAGACCGCAAGCAATTGACACACGGAGAACACGGAGCAAGACAGAGATGCACAGCTTCCGGCTCCTGATCTCTCCTCCAAATTCCTCCCCATTGCCTTTCTCCGCGCCCTCCGTGTTTCAAAATTCAGGAGAACGAACATGAACGCCAAACTCCTCACCGCCGCCGCCCTCTTGCTTCCCGCGACGCTCCACGCGCAGAGCCTGTTCCACGCGCCGCTCCCGCCGCAGGCGCAGCAGCAGACGCCGGCGTTCCTCCAGCCGCCGGCTCCGCCCGCCGCCGCGCCTGCTCCCGCGCAGCCGGCGAACGGCACGCCCGCGCCGAACCAGCCTGCCCCCATCACGCAACCCCAAGCCGGTGCAGGGCAGCCTGCGCCGGCACCCGCTCCTGCTCCTCAAGCAGGTGAGCAGCAGGCAGCAGTGATGTCGCCCACGGCTGGTTTCCAGCCTGCGCTCCCTTCCGCTGAGCAAGTCTCGCTCTTCGCCGTCAAGCCGATCAAGCCCCACAAGTTCAGCAAGCAGGACAAGGTGCAGATCATCGTCAACGAAACGAGCCTGGCGAAGTTCGAACAGAAGGCCGACAACAAGGAGTCGGCCGACATCAACGCGGCCTTGAAAGACCTGCCGAACCTCATGCGCATCCTCACCGACGGCACGCTGGAGAACACCGGCGCGGTGACGCCCAAGATCGGCTTCGGCAACGGCAGCAAGTACAAGGGCGAGGGCTCCTACGAGCGCACCGACAAGTTCACCGCGCGGATCAGCGCGATCGTGACCGACGTGAAGCCCAACGGCATGCTCGTGCTCGAGGCCCGCGAGACGATCCTCTCCGACAAGGAGTCGAAGTCGATGGTCGTATCGGGCATCTGCGACCCCAAGGACATCACCAACATGAATACGGTGCAGTCCAGCCAGCTCGCCAACCTCGTCATCCGCACCGAGCACGCCGGCGACGTGAAGGACGCCGCAACCAAGGGGTGGCTGCCGAAGATCTTCGACACGATCACCGGCAACAACCCGTAATCGCTTGAGGGCGGCACAAAAACTCAAATCGACTCGCGGCCCGGTGATGCACCGGGCCGCGATTGTTTCGGGGCGCGTCGATCTGCAGGTTCTTCACAGACAAACCGGCCTTTGCTTCAATTGTTAGTATATACTAACATTTCATCTCCGCTCGTTCTGCGCTTCGCCTTCGCGATAGGCTCCCACCAAAGGACGGCTCCATGATCCGCACCGGCTCAGGCAACGCCCATCCGATCCCCTGGCGGCTCAACTTCGCGATCGTCGCGATCCAGCTCGCTGTCTTCGCCGCGTTCCTGTATCTGTGCCGTGCGACGCCATTCGGTTGGTGGACGGCCGCACTCGCAGCAGGCTTCGCCGTGCTGATGAACTCGGTCTACTCCACGATCCACGAGGCCGAGCACGCCATCCTCTTCCCCGACCGCCGCTGGAACGACGGCGTCGGCATCGCGATGGCGATGCTGTTCCCCGCTCCCTTCCACCTCCTGCGTCAAGGCCACATCGGCCACCACCTCCGCAACCGTTCCGACGATGAAGCCTTCGACCTCTACTTCGAGGGAGAGAGCGTCGTCTGGCGCTGGATGGTCTGGCTCGGCATCCTCACCGGCCTCTACTACGTCATGGTCGTCGTCGCCAACCCGCTCCTCGCCGTCTGGCCAAGCGTGCTCGACCGTCGCAAGAGCAAGGTCGAAGAAGCCGTCCCGCTCGACCGCCACTCCGTCGCCTGGCTCGCCGCGTTCAATACCAACCACCTGCTCTGGATCCGCCTGGAGGCCATCGCCACGATGGCCCTCCACGCCTCCATCATCGTCTTCCTGGGCGTTTCGTGGTTTACCTACCTGGTCCTCTATGCCGCCTTCGGCTTCACCTGGTCCGCGATGCAGTACGTCCATCACTACGACACCGAGCGCCACGTCACCCGCGGCACGCGCAACCTCCGCCTCTTCGGCTGGCTCGACAAGCTGCTGCTCAACCACAACTGGCACCGCGCCCACCACGAGCACCCCACCGTCCCGTGGATCTACCTCCCCGCGGTCACCAAGACCGAGCAGGGCGAAATGGGCGACCAGCGCGACTTCCTCCCCGGCCACTATCTCCGTATGTGGCGCGGCCCCAAACAAGCCACCGAGCATGTCGAAAACAAGTTCGCCGGGCGGATCATCCAGTGAGCGTGCTCGACACGGTGCGATCACATGCACACCTGAAAGCCCGTTGCACGTTGCTGGCCACCGTCGTTTTTGCCGCAGGCTACCTGCCCCTCGGCCGCTTCGCGTTCATGCCCATCCACACGCTGCCGACGGCGCTCGACGCTGCGATCCCCTTCCAACCCGGGTGGATCATCATCTACCACTCCATGTACCCGCTCCTGCTCTCCGCGGCATGGCTCTCCGCCGATCGCGCAGCAGTCACCCGCTACACCCGCGCACTCCTCGCGCAGATGCTGATCTGCTTTATCGTCTTCGCTTTCTTCCCCGTCAACGGCCCGCGACCACACGAGCTCGGCGACTTCGCGCTCTACCGCCTCGCCGCGTGGCTCGACACGCCGCTCAACTCGTTCCCCTCGCTGCACGCGTCGATGGTGACGACGGCGGTCGCACACCTCTGGCGCCCACTGACCGGCGCAAAACGCGGGGTGCTGCTGAGCGGTGTGCTCGCGTGGAGCATTCTCGTACTCGCATCGACCCTGCTCACCAAGCAACACTGGGTCGTGGATATCGCGTGCGGCGTCATTCTCGGCCTCGCCTGTTACTGGTGGGCCGGCCCTTGGCGTGCCGCGCACAACAGCCGCAACAGCGCGGCGAGCGCCGAGTCAAAGCTCCACTGAGGTCGCAGATAGTGGTCCGCCCCCCATACCGGCAATACCACCGTCGAGTTCCCACGTGCGGCCAACTCAGCTGCCGGTTTCAACAACACACCCCCACCATCGTTTGGCCCATGCTTCTCGAGCCGCGCGTACGCGCGTTCCGCCCACGGGCATGAAAGATGCCGCCGCAGCGGAAACGCCAGCACGCGCACATGCGGCACACCCCGCGGCAGCACAACCGGCCGCGCCAGCACTTTGTTGTCCAGATGCAGCTCCGTCAGCGCCTCGGCCGGCTGCCGCCGCGCGGCGAGAATCACTCGAACAGCCGTCCACCGCCACCAGACCGACCGCACCTGTTCAACAACCGGCGTTCCCTCCGTCGTGCCGCTCAAATCCAGCCACGCCGCAACACATCCCGCCGCCGGCCCACTCAGCGCCGCCTTCACATCGGCGCTCCCCTTGCTCAGCGACACCACGACAACCCGTTGCTCTGCGTGCTCAGCCACCGCACATGCAACTCGCGCTGCGTTGTGCTCGAGCGTCCCAAGGCTCGGCGTGTCCACCACTGTGCAAGGCACGCCAAGAGCCGCGGCCGCTTCCGCAATTCGCTCTCCGCGAGCCCCAGTCCACGGATGCTGCTTCCAAAACGCTCCACGCACGATCAGCACATGAGCGTCGCCCACACCGGCATTCGACTGCTCGTGCAATCGCTCGATCAACGTACGCGCCCGTTCGACCGCCGCAAGAAACAGGCGCGCCGTGTCGGCTTCAAGACCGGCCTCGCCTGCGCGAGCTCGCTCAAAGCACGCCCGATCCTCCTCACTGAACACCTGACCCGGCAGCGCAAGCGGCTCGATCATCCCGCCTTCCCGCTGCGCCTGCGCATGAGCCAGGCGCCGGCTGCCGCGCCGACAACCAGCCCGCCAAGCCCCGCGCCCACCCCGGCCCATAACGCCGTCGTCTTCACCGCCAGCTTCATCGCGTCGTTGTTGAACATGTTGCCGGATGCGTGGAACGCCGCCACCTTCCACGCGCCGTCGCGTTTCACCAGCGTCGCCGTGAAGCGGCTATTGAGCGCGATCGTCGACCCGCTGGTCAGTTCGTACGAATCGTTGAATCGGCCGTACGACACCGCTGTATCGCCGTACAAATGACGCCCGTCCACCTGCGGGCTGGTGGTCGATTTGGTGATCAGTTTCTCCGGCCCGGCCATCAGCTTCTGGTAGTACGCCTTGATCTCCGCCGCGCCGTGACACACCGTGCCGTCCTGCCACACCGCGACGATGTCCGGATCAAAGTGCTTCGCCATTGCGTCGACGTCGCCCCGATTGAACCCCTCAACCAGCGCGAAACGGATGCGCGAAATCTCGTCAGTCGCATCGCTCGGCTGCGCAGCAGTGCCGGCAGCCGGAGCCGGTTGCGTAAGAACCGCGGCGACGAAGAGGGAAGCGGGCGCGATGATCATGCGGTCTCCTTGGCCAGGTGCTCTGTCGTCGTGCTCAACCACTGCAGAAAGTCCTGGAGCGGACGGTCGGCGTCGATCAGCGTACCGCGGTTGACGCGAACTCCCGCCACCGCGGGCAGTTCCTCGCTCAGGAACGGGATGATAAAGGCCCGCTTCACCGCCGCGCTCAGCCGGGCGACGGGCGCACCACCGAACCCCTTCTTCACAAACACGACCGACCGCAGCCGTGTCCGATTGTCCGGCAGCGGATTGAACGTCACGTGCGCAAACGTGCTTGTCCGCGCAAAGTGTGCTTCGGCCAGCACCGTTCCCCCGGCCCAAGACGTCACTCGCAACCGCTCGTCGCTCCCATTGATCGCCGAGATGATCCGATCACGCAGCGATGTCCCCGTAATCCGGAACGATCCCTCCATCCGCCGGCAGTTCGCTGCAGGTTCGGTGATCTTCGCCGGCGCAGTCAGCTCGCGCTCGTGCGCTACCGAGAAGTGCTGCAGATCAAACCCATTCGCACACATGACGTGCCACGGAGCATCACAGAACAAATCAAACGGTTTCGCCGCCACCAACTGCGATGGCTCGACATTGTCAAAGAAAGGCAACGGAAACGGCGCAATGCGCCGGTTACAGACAAACACATGCCCGTTCTGCTCCGCGACCGGGTACGCCGTCTGTCGCGCAAAGTGCGGGATCGGCTCGCCGCTCGCCGCGGGAATTCGTTCGCACGCGCCGCTGGTGGCAAACTCCCACCCGTGAAACGGGCACGCCAGGCACTCGCCGCGCACCTTGCCCGTTCCTAGATCGGCGCCCATATGGCAGCACTTCGCATCGATCGCGCCAAGTTTGCCGCTCTCGGTACGGAACACCACCACGCGCTTGCCGCCCAGCGTGTCGCTGAATGGCCCTTTGGCCAGCCGCGTCGCCGAACACGCATGGAACCAGCCGATCGGGCTCGCCGGGAACGGAAACTCACCGCCGCGCTCTGCTCGCGAGGAAGAACGCGAATGCGCCGCCGTCGTGGTCAGTGGAACTTTCAATTCATGCACTGTGTTCTCCACCTATTGAGCGTACTGCGATCGTCGCGGGGGTGCGGGAAAACGAACGCTGAATCACGGATACTTGAATCCAACACTTGTCACCGGCCGTACGTTAGTATACACTAACTTGCGTACGGAGGCTTTTTGATGGCTCCAGAAACTTCAAAACCACTCCGCATCGTCCTCATCTCGCCCAAAGGGCCGCTCTACCGGCACCGCGGCGGGATCTGGACGCGTTCGCTCCGCTACAAACCTCTCACGCTCACCACGCTCGCAGCCCTCGTCCCGCCTGAACTCAACGCCCAGGTCCGGCTGATCGATGAGGGCATCGAAGACGTGCCCAATGACCTGCAGGCCGACGTCGTCGGCTTCACTGCCATCACCGGCACCGCGCCGCGCGCGTACGAGATGAGTCGCAAGATGCGAGCACGCGGCCTCACCACCGTCATCGGCGGGCCGCACGTCACGCTCATCCCCGAAGATGCACAGCCGCACGCCGACTCGATTGTGGTCGGCTACGCCGAAGACTCCTGGCCGCAACTCCTCCACGATTTCACCCGCGGCCAGATGAAGACCCGCTACGACCAGGCGCCCAACCTCGACATCGGCGGCCGACCGTTCCCCAAGCGTGAGATGCTGCCGAGCAATCGCTTCCTCACCAGCAACGTCTTCGAAGCAACGCGCGGCTGCATTCACAACTGCGACTTCTGCGTCGTGCCGACCGCTTGGGGCCGTAAGCCGTATCAGAAACCCGTCGAAGAGGTCGTCGCTGACATTAAGCAGCAAGGCGCAAAGAAGCTCATCTTCATCGACCTCAACATCATCGCCGACCGGGATCACGCGATCAAACTCTTCACCGCGCTGATCCCGCTGAAGATCCAGTGGTACGGACTCGCCACAGTGCTGCTCGGCAAGGACAAAGAGCTCCTTGAGCTCTGCTCCAGATCCGGCTGTCGCGGCCTGCTGATGGGGCTCGAGTCGATTTCTCCCGCAGCGCTGCGTCAGTCGCGAAAAGGGTTCAACACGCCCGGCGAATACGCCGCGCTCGTCGAGCAACTCCACAAGCACGGCATCGCTCTGCAGGGCTGCTTCGTGTTCGGCCTCGACGATGATGAGCCGGACGTCTTCCTCAAGACCGCCAAATTCGCGGTCGAAGCGAAGATCGACCTGCCGCGCTTCGCGATCGCCACGCCCTTCCCCAATACCGGTCTCTACAAGCGGCTGGACGCGGAGGGCCGCATTCTCACCAAGAACTGGGAGCTCTACGACGGCCAACACGTCGTCTTCCAGCCTAAGAAGATGAGCACGAAAGAGCTGCAGTACGGCATCGAGGCCGCGTGGAAGCACGCGTACTCGTGGCGATCGATCGCCGCGCGAATCAGGCACTCCCCCGCACCGTGGGGCGTGCGACTGGGAACGAACCTCGGCTACCGCTTCTACGCGCATCGCCTGAATAAGTTCTACACGTGCGACTGGATCATCGGCCGTGACAAGAACGAACCGCTCAAGCCGGCAGTTGCACCGACGCCACGCGCGACGGTGACCGTCAACGGCGCGGCGCCCGCATTCGCGGAGCAGGCTCGATGAACGCCCCCACTTCCGTGCGCGAGCCCATTCTCCGCCTGACGCCACAGCACACCGGGGCCAACGGCTTCGCGAGTAGCAAGACGCTCGCTTCGTGGTACTGCCTCGGACGCGCCAACCATGTGAAACGCGGCCGCGTAACGGCGATGAGCATCGGATCGGCACGCATCGCTCTGTGGCGCGACGAGCACGGCCGCATCGACGCCGTCCCCGCGCGCTGCCCGCACCTGGGCGCGGACCTGACGCAAGGCCGAGTCGAACGCGGCTCGCTCATCTGCCCGATGCACGCGTGGAAGTTCGGCGCTAGCGGCCGGGCGTGTCTGCCCGTGGTCGAGGCGCACGGGCTGGTCTTCGTACGGCTCGGTGACGAACCGACGATCAGCGAAACATGGGTGCGCATGCCCGGCGAGGCCCTCGACCTGCGCAAGCCGTGGCTGCTGCCGTCGCAGACCATCCGCGCCAGTGGGCACCTTGTGCTTGGAAACGGGTTCGATACCGGGCACTACGGGCCTCTCCACGGTGTAGAACTCGAGGACGCTCGCGTCCACGACTTGAACGCCTCCGCGGTGTACCCGGTGAACATCCGCGCTCGCCTGACGGGCAAGCGTCGCTGGAGTGTGCTCGGCATGCATGGCACGCGCGTTGAGGCCCGATTCATCGGCGTCGGAGCCGGCCTCACATGGGTCGTCTGCCGCGAGCCGCTCTCGTTCGCCGTGCTCTTCTCTGCGACGCCGATCGATGTCGCATGCGGCGGAGGGTGCCGCACGCAAGTTGCGTTCTTCCCGCCGTCGGGTTCGTCGCTGCGGAAACTGAAGGCCCTCGCGCTGATGTATGGGCTCGTCTACGACGACCGACGGGTGCTCGAACGCATGCGGTTCCAGCGTAATTGGACGTCCGGCGACGCCTGCCTGCGCGGGTACGCGGAGATGATCGATCGCCTGCCCGCATGCGACGGAGACGGGGGGCGTGCGTGCGATTGACGATCATCCATCCGTGCATCGGCCGCAAGCCGGGCCAGCGATATATCCGCACGTGGCAGATGGAGCCGCTTCCCGCCGCGACGCTTGCCGGCCTGACTCCAAAGAGCGCGGGGATCGACATCCGCTTCTATGACGACCGGATGGAGGACGTGCCGTTCGACGAGCCGACCGATCTGGCCGCGATCAGCGTCGAAACCTACACGGCTAAGCGCGCGTACCAACTCGCCAGCGAATTCCGCCGGCGAAAAGTGCCCGTCGTCATGGGCGGGTTCCACGCATCACTCTGTCCTGACGAGGTCGCGCAGCACGCCGAAACCGTCGTCATCGGCGAGGCCGAGCACGTGTGGGAACGCGTGCTCGACGACGCCCGTCACGGGAAGTTGGAAAAGACGTACCGCGCCGAAGGCCGCCCATCGCTCAAGGGCCTCAAACCCGACCGCTCGATCTTCCGTGGCAAACGCTACCTGCCGATCGGACTCGTGGAGGCAGGCCGCGGCTGCCACTTCAAGTGCGACTTCTGCGCCGTGCAGACGGTCTTCAATCACTCGCAGACCCGCCGACCGGCCGACGACATTCTGCGCGAGATCGAGATGCTCCGCGGCTCGCGAAAGCTGTTCTTCTTCGTCGACGACAACATCACGTCCAACATGGACGAAGCCAAGGCCTTCTTCCGCGCCTTGGCGCCGATGAAGATCCGCTGGGTCAGCCAAGCCAGCATCAACGCGGCACACGACGAGGAGTTCCTGTCGATCATCGCCGCCAGCGGCTGCGCCGGGCTCCTCATCGGCCTCGAGAGCACCAATCCCGACGTGCTCAAGAGCATGAACAAGTCGTTTAACCTCATGCGCGGCGGCTATTCCAAGGCGCTCGCCAACCTGCGCAAGCACGCCCTCCGACTCTACGGCACGTTCGTCTTCGGCTACGACGGCGACGAGCAGAAGCAGTTTGACGATGCACTCTCATTTGCGCTCGATCACCGTATGTACATCGCGGCGTTCAACCACCTGACGCCGTTCCCCGGCACGCCGCTCTACAAGCGACTGGAGGCTCAAGGCCGGCTGCTGTATCCAGCGTGGTGGCTCGACGATGCGTACAGCTACAACATGATCCCCTTCAAGCCGCGCGGCATGGAGCCTCGCGAGTTGCAGACCGCCTGCCGCGAGGCGCGGCGGAAGTTCTACTCGCTGTCGAGCATCTTCAGGAGGGCGATCGACTCGGTGAACCGGCGCGACGGTTTTATGTTCCGCAACTTCTTCACCATCAACGCGCTCCACCGATCCGACGTGTCTGGACGCGATCACTACCCGTTGGGAGACCCGCTGTGGAAAGGGCCGCTGATCAAGGCGTGCTGACCCCGCGCGCCGATCTCCGCAATCAGACGGATTTCTCTGAGGCGCGATCGGAAGACGACGCGGAGATCCGTCGTTTACTGCGTGAGCACGCGATGCCCGGCGCGGTGAGCGTGTCGCTCGAACGCGAACCGTCGCTCCGCGCGGGGCATGAACTTGAAGGGGGCGAGCACCGCACGCTTGTCTGCCGCGATGGCGACAAAGGATGCATCATCGCCGTCGGCAGTGGCGTGACGCGCAGCATGTGGGTCGGCGGCGTGCTGACACCCGTCGCGTACCTCACGCAGTTCCGCCTCGACCACGCCGCCCGCGGCAAGCGACGCCTGATCGTCGACGGCTACGAGCACATGGGTGCGATGCTCCGCACGCCATGCACATTCACGAGCATCCTCGACGACAACACGCAGGCCCGGCGCCTGCTGGAGCGCGGCCTTCCGGGCATGCCGACGTACCAGTACCTCTCGCCGTTCCACACGTTCGCGCTCGGCCGCGGAAAGGGAACGTCTGCGGGGTCCAAACGCGTAGAGCAACTCGCGGTGAGCAACGCCGCCGCCGTCGCTTCGTTGCTGACGGCCGAGCGCGGCGCAACAGCCCTCGCACCAGCGTGGACCGAGCACGAGATCGCACGCCTGATACGCACCGGAACGCTCACACTGCTCGGCCTACGGAATGACAATCAACTCCAGGCATGCGTCGGTGTGTGGAACCTGTCGGGCGTGAAGCAAGCGGTCGTGCGCGGCTATACACGAACGCTCTCACTCGCGCGCGGCGCCCTGAACATGGCCGCACTTGCACTGGGATCGCCACACTTACCGGCAGTCGGCGAGCCGCTGCGCATGCGATTCCTGTCGCACGCGGCACTCCAACGCTGTTCCTATGCAGATGCACAGATGCTCCTCGGCGCAGCGTGCGGCCTAGCTCGTTCACAAGGGGCCAGCCTCATCGGCGGCGCAGCGCCGGACCATCCACTGCACGGGCTGCTCTCGCAGCACGCGTGGAACACGATGCGAAGCCGGATCTATTCCGTCGAGTGGCCCACGAACCCCGGACTTCCCCCCACTCCTTCAAAGTGGCCGCGAAGCGAAGCGTCCGTACACCTGGAGGTGGCGTTGCTGTGAACTCGATGCGCGTCCCTATCTCAGCCTTGACGCCCAACATCCGCGGCGAGATGCTCGAATTGCTGTCGCGCCACTTTGAAGGTGTGGACGCCGACGGCTTCGACGCCGACCTCGCAAACAAGAGCTGGACGGTGCTGGTCCGCAACGAGGCGGGCACTCTGGCGGGATTCTCAACGTTCGATATCCGCGACGAAAACATTAATGGCGCCACGTACACAGTCGTGCACTCTGGCGACACAATCGTCGACCCTTCCGCGTGGTCGAGCACGGCGCTGCCGCGAGCGTGGATCGGCGCGATTCGCACGATCCGACCGCACCATCCCGAGCGCCCGCTGCTGTGGCTGCTGCTCACCTCGGGCGTGCGAACGTATCGGTTACTCACCACGTTCTGGCGCGAGTTCATTCCCGGCGGAAACGTCGGCTCCAAGTCCCCCATCACACGGCGCCTGCTCGACACCCTCGCCTCCCGGCGATACGGCCCGATGTTCGATCACCACACAGGGATCGTCCGACTCGATCGCCCGCAACGACTGCGGCCACACCTGGCGGCCGTTCCGGAAGGGCGATCCGTCGATCCACACGTGGCGTTCTTTCTTCGAGCAAATCCCGGTCACGCAGCGGGAGACGAGTTAGTCTGCCTCGCGAGCCTTGATGACGACAACCTGACACGGGCGGGCCGCCGCATGGTCGCAAACTCTGCTGTGGAGGCAGCTGTGTGAACGCATGGCTCGCCAACCGCGTCTGGCAGGGAGCGAACCACCGCGAGGCGACAGCATTTGCCGCGGCGTTGCAACAGCCGCGCGAGGCGCAGGAAGCCAAGCTCCGCGCATACCTCCGCACAAACGCGGCAACTGCGTTCGCACGCGAGCACGGCCTCACCGAATCAACGACGATGGATGAGTTTCGTCATCGCGTGCCGGCACGCTCGTACGCGGAGTTCGTACGGTACATCGACCGCATCGCAACGGGCGAAAAGGCCGTACTTACCGCCGCCGCCGTCGAGATGCTCACGCCAACGAGCGGCTCGACGGGGGCGGAGAAACTGATCCCACGCACGCCGGCGCTACGCAGCGAGTTCGCCTCTGCCCTCGCGCCATGGATCAACGACCTCTTCGAACAGGATCCATCTCTACGCGACGGCCCTGCATACTGGTCAATCTCTCCCGTCGGCGCACAGACGGCGCGGCATCGAGGCGTAGTCCCGATCGGCTTCGGCGACGACGACGAATATCTCTCACCGCTTGGGCGATGGGTCGCGAGCGGCGTAAAGGCAGTGCCGAGCGATGTGGCCCGTATCAGATCGATGGAGAACTGGCGGTACGCCACACTGCTTTCGCTGCTGCGGTGCCGCTCGCTGCGGATGGTGTCGGTGTGGCATCCCTCCTTCTTCGGGCTGTTGCTCGATGCGTTGCCAGAGTGGTGGGATCGCCTGCTGCGAGACCTGCGAAACGGGCAAGTTTCGCCGCCGGCAGGCGGTGACGTTCCGCGCCGGCTGATCGCACATCCCGACATCTCTCGAGCGGCCGAGCTTTCGCACATCTCGCCGGCGGACGCGCCAGGCATCTGGCCGGCTCTGCGAATGGTGAGTTGCTGGGCCGATGGACCCGCAGCTCCGCACGCTCGCGCGCTGGAACACCGACTCGGCGGCATCACGGTGCAAGGCAAAGGGCTTCTCGCCACCGAAGCGTTTGTCACGATTCCATACCGCGGATTGCACCCGGTCGCTCTGCGAAGCCACCTGGTGGAACTCGAGGATGAGCACGGCAAGATGCACTCGCTGAGCCAAGCACGCGAGGGCGAGACCTACGTTCCCGTCATCACCACCGGCGGCGGCCTCTGGCGCTACCGCTTGCCCGACCGCGTTGTCGTTGACGGATTCGTCGGGCGCACGCCGTCGCTTCGCTTCATCGGGCGGGCCGATGCCACGAGCGACCTTCGCGGCGAGAAACTTAGCGACGCCTTTGTCGGCGGGATACTCGCAACCTGTGCGCAACACGCCTCGCTCCAACCCAGGTTCAGCGCGCTCGCGACCATTGATACGCATCTATGCCCCCAAATGCCCACGGCTGCCGGATACCTGTGGATCGTGGACGTCGAGGGCTTGATCGATACTTGCGCCGCCGCCATCGAAGCCGGCCTCTGCGCCAACCCGCATTACCGCTACGCCCGCCAACTCGGCCAGCTCAACCCTGTCCGTGCAATGCGTGTAAACGCTGACCTCGTCCGACGCGCCCTCGAGCAAGTCCGCCCACCGGCTCATGCCGCAGGCGCCGTGAAACCTATGTGGATCTACACCGGCCGCGCAGCCCAGGTCCTCGCACGCGCCAGCGAAGGGACGAATCACGCGCCGCACAGTACCAAATGATCTTCGGTCTTGAGGACCGACGAACTTTCTTACGTCGCGCAGCCGCAGCGCTTCGGACCGCCGTCGCCAGTGATCGCCTGCGCGAATTCCAATACGCGCTCCATCGAGATCCCACTCTGTTGTTCGCGCCCGAGCTCATCATCAGGATCCACTTCGATCAGCGGCACCTGACCGACCGGCCGTGTATGCACCATCGTCTTCACCGGATCGCGTCCCGTGTAGCAAGGAAGCGCGGTCATGAGCCAACCGAACATCGGCGCGTCATGCTCTCGCCCCGGCGAATCCCAACGACTGCACACGCGACGGAAGCTCGCTTCACTCAACGAGCACCAGACCGACCACGCGAACAGCTCGTCTAAACCGCTCACACGGATCTCAACGTGTCCGCGGATGAAAAAGTGCTTCCAGTCGACGACGCAGAGGTCGGCATTGAGCTCGACCCGCTGAGGAAACTCCGCATCGGTGATGCCGAACCCGCGCCATGGCGCCGGTGCGCCATAGCACATCGGCGGCCATGTGAGCGGTTGACCACAAGCGGAGCAGGTTGTTGTCTGCATGGACATCAGGTGAAAGAGAGCCGACGAATCAAATGAGGAATGAAGCCATCGCAAGATCGTTGGCAAGGTATGGAACACACGAACACCGGCCAGCCGCAAGCACGCGATTGAACAAAATTGGACGCCACCCCTTGATAAGTGGTGGCGTCGCCCGGCTGGATGCGGCTTGTCCGGTGCCCGAATTCACCTGAGAACGACTGAAATGGAGCGGGGAGGGCCGAAACTTGCTGTATGCTGGGGGCGAAGGAACAACGCGGGTGCGTGTCGTGCGCGGAGGAATTCAGGCATGAAGGATAAAAAGAAGAGCGGCAAAAAGAACAAGGGCGACAGGGACGAGCAGCAGAAGGACGAGCTTGGCCGCAAAGACTACGAGAAGAAGCTCCGCAAACTGCAGGAAGAACTGTGCCACTTGCAGTCTTGGGTGAAGAAAGAGGGAGCACGGGTCATCGTCGTCTTTGAAGGACGCGACGCCGCGGGCAAGGGAGGGACGATCAAGGCGCTCACCGAGCGGGTGAGCCCGCGCGTCTTCCGGCTCGTGGCGCTCCCGGCGCCGACTGACCGCGAGAAGTCGCAGATGTTCTTCCAGCGCTACATGGCCCACTTCCCCGCCGGCGGCGAGGTCGTGATCTTCGACCGCTCGTGGTACAACCGAGCGGGCGTCGAATACGTCATGGGCTTCTGCAGCGAGAAGCAGCGTGACGCGTTCCTGGTCAACTGCCCAGCAGTCGAGAAGTACATCACCGACGCCGGCATCATCCTCATCAAAGTCTGGCTCGAGGTCAGCGACGAGGAGCAGAAGAAACGCTTCGCGGCCCGCATCGACGACCCGCTGCGCCAGTGGAAGCTCAGCCCGATGGACCTGCCCAGCCGCAGCAAGTGGTACGAGTATTCACGTGCGCGAGACGCCATGCTCGATGCGACGGACACCAAGCACGCTCCGTGGACGCTGGTTCGCTCCGACGACAAGAAGCGGGCCCGCCTCAACGTCATCCAGCACATCCTCGATGCCGTGCCGTACAAGAAGGTGAAGGCGGAGAAAGTGAAACTGCCCGAGCGTTCCGAAAAGCACGCGTACGACGACCAGGCGACGCTGTCGAAGCGACGGTTTGTGAAGCAAGTGCACTGAGCATTTCTGCTGGGCCGGTCCTGTCAGAGCCCGAAGCGTCAGCGAGGGAGGCCGACGAGGCTCGGCGAGTCGACCTTTGGGTCTGAAGAAGACGCGGCACTCGCAAAGCCTCGTTCCGCTTTCCTCGCTGACGCTTTGGGCTCTGACAAGCAATCGATGCGAACGCATGGACACTCCCCCTACCAGTGCTCCCACACCTGCAACCGAACTCGGAGGAGCCGGGCTCATCGGCCTGACAGAAGCCCGCCTTGGTGAGCGACTCGGCACTGCAATCGCCGCACGCGCATGGCTCAAGAGGTACCAGCCGTCCTGGCTCCGCGGCGACCTGCTCGCCGGCATCACCCTCGCCGCCTACCTCATCCCCTCAGGCCTGGGCGACGCCTCCCTCGCACGCCTCTCGCCGCAAGCGGGCCTCTACGCGGTGCTCTTCGGTGGGCTGGTCTTCTGGCTCTTCTGCGGCTCGCGCCTCACCGCCGTGAGCGTGACGTCGGCCATCTCGCTGCTGGTGGGCGCCACGCTAAGCGGCATGGCTGCGACAAGCCCCAACGGTGCGGCGGGCATCGATCCCTCGCGCTTCAGCGCGCTGGCCGCGTGTACCGCAGTGCTGGTGGGCATCATCGGCGTCGTCGCGTGGCTGGCACGCGCGGGGTCGATCGTCAATTTCATCTCTGAGAGCGTGATGATCGGCTTCAAATGCGGCGTGGCCCTGTTCATCGCCAGCACACAGATACCCAAGCTGCTGGGCATCCACAGTGCCCACGGCAGCTTCTGGGAGAACACGGGCCACTTGCTGCGGCACATCGGCGAAATCAACCCGACCTCGGCGCTCGTTGGGTGCGTCGCGCTGGCCGTGCTTGTGCTGGGCAAGGTGTTCCTCCGCAACAAGCCCGTTGCGCTCGTCGTTGTGATCGCGGGCATCTGCATCTCCGCTTGGCTCGATCTTGAGTCGCGCGGCGTCGGCATGCTCGGCAGCGTACCGCAGGGGCTGCCCGTGCCGGGACTGTCAGACATCCACTGGAGCGACCTGAACGACCTGCTCCCGCTGGCAATGGCCTGCTTCCTGCTGGGAGCGGTGGAGACCGCCGCGATCGGACGGACGTTTGCTGCGAAGACCGGAGTGCGATTCGACGCCAACCAGGAGTTCCTCGCGCTCGGAGCGGCGAACATGGCCGCGGGGTTCTTCCGCGGTTTCCCGGTGAGCGGCGGCATGTCGCAGTCGATGGTGAACGACGAGGCGGGCGCGAAGACGCCGCTCTCGGGCGCGTTCGCGGCAACGCTCGTACTGATCGTCACCCTCTTCCTCTCACCGCTGCTCCGCACGCTTCCTCAGCCGGTGCTCGCGGCGGTGGTGCTGACGGCCGTAGCGGGACTGTTCCGGTGGTCGTCGCTCAAGCACCTGTGGACCGCCGACAAGTCCGAGTGGTTCGTCGCGGTGTGCGCACTGGGGGGCGTGCTGACATCGGGCTTGCTGCGCGGCGTGCTGATCGGCGCGGTGATCTCGCTCGCGCTGCTCATCCGCCGCGCGTCGACGCCGCACGTCGCGGTGCTGGGACGTATTCCTGGGACGCGGCGGTTCTCCGACCTCGAGCGCCATCCCGACAACGAACGCGTGCCGGGCGTAGTGATCGTGCGGCCCGAGACGGGGCTGACGTACTTCAACATGGACCACGTACGGGAGCTTATCGAGGCGCACGTGCGAACGTGCCCGGAATCAGCCCGGCTGGTGCTGATCGATCTCTCGGCGACGCCGACGGTTGATATGCACAGCGCGCACATGCTGGGAGAGCTTGCGGACGAACTGAAGAAGAACGGCGCAACGCTGCGCGTAGTGGAGACGCGGTCAGGCGTACGCGACCGGCTGCGTGCCGAGGGCGTGGCGGAGGCGCTTGGCGGAGTCAACCGGTTTGTGTCGGTAGCAGACGCGGTTGAAGCAGGAACCGGACCGCTCACCTGAGCGTGATCTTGCTCAACACCCGCCGAAGAACTGCGTGATGAAGACGACGAAGTCGTTGTTGTCGAACGCACTGTCGGGAGTCGGCGTTCCTCCCGCCGAGCCGCAATCGGCGAGCGGGTCTTGCGCGAAAAATGCGTTGATGAACGCGATGAAATCGTTGTTGTCGAGGCGACCGTCGGGCTTGAACTCGCCGCCGGCACTGCCGAAGTCCGCCGGGCAGGCGGGAGCGATCGTCGCAAGGGTAAAACCGCTGCCCATCTTGACACCCGTGAACTTGTATCCCGCGGGCACCAGCACCTGGCGCGGCGTGATCACCCCGCCACCCCACGACCAGACAGTCCCGTCCGCTCGCAGCGCGACGCACCATGCATCAAAGGTGGATACGTCAACGATGTCGTGCAATCCAGGCACCTGTCGCGGCAGGTTGGTGGGTCCGCCCGTGTAACCAAGTTCGCCGGAAAGATCCCACCCCCAGCTGTAGACGAAGCCGTCGCGCACGGCGAGTGTGAAGTGCCGACCGGCGAAGGCTGCCGTCACGCCGCTGCCTAGGGCGGTGACGGGCGTCGGCGTGGCGACCACGGGGTAGCTCGGTCCGCCTGTGCTGAGGCCAAGGCCGAGCACACCATGAAGTTGCTGCCCCACGTGTAGAGCACGCCGTCTTTGATGGCCGCGCAGTGCCAGTCGCCCGCGGAGACGGCGGTCACGCCGCTTTGGAGCGTCGGTATCGGCGCGGGCGTCGCGCGGCTGTTGACGGATGAGCCGTCGCCCAGCATGCGGTTTGAGTTGGAACCCCACGACCAGGCGACGCCGTCGCGGAGTGCGAGCGTCGTGCCGTAGTAGCTGCTGAACGAGAGCTCCGTGATCTCCGTCGGCACGCCGGGGACGGGTTGGCTGGACCAGTAGAGCACACCGTTGCGCACTCTGTAGCTCTGCGGCCCCAGGAGCGTGAAGCCGCTTTCCCAGCCTGGCACGACGTCGGGTATCGGATCCGCGCCGTAGATGGGCTCGTCGTTCTGGTCGTTCCCAAGTCTGATCATCCCCCAGCGGTAGACCGCGCCGTCCTGGATCGCCATGGTCTGTCCTTCACAGATCGCGTTTCCGAGAGGGCCGCGGCCGCCGTGCGCCATTCGCGAGAGGTTGAGTACGGGCGCCGGCGTGGTGCTCGGCGTGGCGGTTGCTTCGCCATCCCCCAGTTCGCCGTGCACGTCGCGCCCCCAGGCGACCAGGATGTCGGCGTGAGCAGACGTGCTTGCGCCACCGGGAACTGCGAGTCCGCCGGCGCAAATGACAAGCATACGGACAAGACACGCGGGATGGCGAAGATGCATCGAGAGGCTCCACGAGAGGCGACACGTGCACCGTCGATTCGCGGGACGCCGGGTGGCGGTTCCCGCCTTGACGGAGGCGGGGGGGTGCAGGCGGCAGTCGGCGTAGAAGGATGCGCCGACGCACAACGCACTAGGCCCGCAAAGCCGGACCTAGTGGCACCTAAGGCAATCGCCGTCGTTACGGGTTGGCCTTGGACCACTCTTCAGTCTTGACGTTCCAGCCGCCGCCGAGTGTGCGGTAGAGCTGGATGACGGCGATGTACTGGTCGGCGTGTGCGCGGGCTCGCGCGGCCTCGGCGGGGAAGAGGAGCTGCTGGGCGTCGAGGATCTCGAAGTAGTTGGCCTTGCCCACGTCGTAGCGCTGGCGCGACATGTCGACCGCGGCGTTGAGGGCGTCGACCTGCTTGGTCAGTTCCTTCTCGACCTCGGCGAGGCGGTCGCGGGCGACGAGGGCGTTGGAGACCTCGCCGAAGGAGTTGAGGACGGTCTGCTTGTACTCAAGCAGGGCCTGCTCGTACTGCGCTTGGCCAGGGCGATCTGCGCATCGGTGCGGCCGCCGGTGAAGATCGGACCGACGGCGTTAAGTCCCAGCGCCCACGCGTTGGAGGAGCTGTTGGTGAAGTCGCTCAGCTCCGGGCTCGCCTTGCCGAGGAAAGCGGTGAGGCCGATCCGCGGGAAGCGGTCGGCCAGCGCGACGCCGACGTTGGCGTTGGCGGAAACGACGTTCTGCTCGGCGCGGCGGATGTCGGGGCGGCGTTGAATGAGGTCCGACGGGATGCCGGCGGGGATCTCGACGGGCAGTCGCTGTTCGAGAAGGGCGTCACCGCGGGTGATCGGGCCGGGGACACGCCCCAGCAGCGTGGAGATGGCGTTCTCCTTCACGTTGATCTGACGCTCGATCTCCGGAATCGTCGCAGTGACCTGCGAGAGCGCGGCCTGAGCACGCAGCACGGCGAGGCGCGTGCTCACGCCGCCGGTCGAACGCGTGTTGAACAGGTCGTAGGACTTCTGGAACGATGCGGCGTTGTCGTGGGCGATCTGCAGCTCGAGGTCGAGCTCGAGCAGCTCGAAGTAGGCCTGCGCGACGCTGGTAACGAGCGTGAGCAGCACCGCGCGGCGGTTCTCCTCGGCGGCGAGGATCTGCGCGAGCGCGGCTTCGTCGGCACGCTTGATGCGGCCCCAGAGGTCCAGCTCCCACGTCGCGGTCAGGGCGAGGAGAGCGGAGGTGTTGGTGTCACCGCCATTGGGGGAGACGTTGCCAAGGAACGAGTTGCGCCCGCCGCTGAGACCGCCCTCGTAACCGATCTGTGGGTAGAGGGGCGAAGCGACGGCCGCTTGGATGGCCTTAGCCTGCTCGATACGGTTGACAGCCAGTCGCAGGTCGTAGTTGTTCTTGAGCGACTCGCCGATGAGTCCTTTGAGCGCGGGGTCCTTGAAGACCTCCCACCATGGAAGGTCGGCGAGTGAGGCTGCGGCGGGGTCGTTGGGGCCGTTGCGGAAAGAGGCCGGGGCCTCGGTGCCGGGGCGTGTGTAGTCGCTGCCTTGCATACAGCCCCCCACTCCCACGGCCAGGAACGCCGCGGCGGCGAGGGTCACAGGATTGAGTGTTGAGCGGTTCAATGGCCACCTCCAGCGTGTGCAGGGGTGGGCGTTGCGCCGTCTGGTGGCGGTGCGTGCTTCTTGCCGGCGAAGCGCTCGACGACGTAGAACGAGACGGGGACGAGGAAGATGCCGATGAAGCTGGCGGCGCACATGCCGCCGATGACGCACATGCCCATGACGTTGCGCGACACCGCGCCCGCGCCGCTGGCGAGCGCGAGCGGCACGCAGCCGAGGATGAACGCGAACGACGTCATCAAAATAGGGCGGAGGCGAAGCTTGGCGCCCTCGAGAGACGCGTCGATTAGTTCCTTCCCCTTCTCGTGCTCGAGCTTGGCGAACTCGACGATGAGGATGGCGTTCTTGGCCGCGAGGCCGATGAGCATGACCAGGCCGATCTGGGCGAAGACGTTGTTCTCCATCTCAAACAGCAGCAGGCCGCCGAACGCGCCGGCGACGGCGACGGGCGTTGAGAGGAGGACGCTGAAGGGGAGCGTCCAGCTCTCGTACATCGCGGCGAGGATGAGGAAGACGAAGAGGAACGAGAAGCCGAAGATGACCATCGGCGGCACGCCCTGCTGGGCGACCTTCTCCTGGTAGGACATGCCCATGTAGCCGTACCCCATCTCGCGGGGCATGGTCTTCTCGAAGACCTCTTCGAGGGCCTTCATCGCCTGCGCCGAGCTGTAGCCGGGGGCGGCATGCCGTTGAGCTGGGCGCAGCGGTAGAGGTTGTACCGCATGGTGAACTCGGGGCCCGCCGTCTGCTCGATGTTCACGAGCGTGGAGAGCGGCACCATCTCGGCGGACTTGTTCTTGACGTAGAACTGGCCGACGTTCTCCGCTTGCGTGCGGTAGTCGCCCTCGGCCTGCACGTAGACCTGCCACTGGCGGCCGAAGCGGTTGAAGTAGTTGACCAGCACGCCGCCCATGAAGGTCTGAAGCGTCTTATAGACTGCACTGAGCTCGACGTTCTGCTTGAGCACCTTGTCGCGGTCGACGTGTGCGAAGACCTGCGGCACCGACGGCAGGAAGGTCGTCGAGAGACCGGCGATCTCCGGGCGTTCCTTCGCGGCGGCCATGAAGGTCTTGAGCTGGTCGTCGAGGAACTTGATGTCGCCGCCAGAGCGGTCCTGCAGCACGAAGGTGAAGCCGCCCGCGGCGCCGACGCCGGGGATGGCGGGGGGTGAGAAGGCGAAGGCGACGCCCTCAGGGAGCTTGCGCAGCTCGCCGTTGATGTGGGCCATGATCGCCTTGTACTTCTCTTCGGGGAGCTTGCGTTCTTTCCACTCCTTGAGCGTGACGAAGAAGAAGCCGCTGTAGGTGTTCTGCACGCCCGACAGCATGTTGTACCCGCCGATGGTCGTGATGAACTCGACGCCCGGCGTTTCCTTGAGGATCTTCTCGATCTTCTTGGCGACAGCGTCGGTGCGTTGCAGCGAGGCGGCGTTGGGAAGCTGGATGCCGACGTAGAAATATCCTTGGTCCTCGTCGGGGAGGAAGGCTGAGGGGAGCTTGCCGCCGAGCCAGCCGCTGGCGCCGACGAAGCCGACCAGGATCAGCATGCTGATGAGGTAGACCTTGATCAGGCCGCGGCAAGCGCCGACGTATCCGCCGGTGAGCCAGCCGAACCCCTTGTTAAAACCCTTGAAGAAGAGCGCGAGCGGACCGCGGGCGTCTTTCTTCTTGGGCTTGAGGAGCAATGCGGAGAGTGCGGGGCTGAGGGTGAGGGCGTTGAAGGCGGAGAGGATGACCGAGACGGCGATCGTCACGGCGAACTGCTGGTAGAGGCGCCCGGTGATGCCGGGGATGAAGGCGGTGGGAATGAACACCGCTGAAAGAACCAGCGCGATGCCGATGACGGGTCCGGTGACCTCCTCCATCGCCTTCACGGTTGCTTCTTTCGGCGTCATGCCGTGTTCGATGTGATGCTCGACTGCTTCAACGACGACGATGGCGTCGTCGACGACCAGGCCGATGGCGAGCACAAGACCGAAGAGGGAGAGGGTGTTGATCGAGAACCCGAACATCGGGAACAGCAGGAACGTGCCGATGAGCGAGACGGGGACGGCCAGCAGCGGGATGAGCGTGGCACGCCACCCCTGCAGGAAAAGGAAGACGACGATGATGACCAGCACGATCGCTTCGATGAGCGTGTGGATGATCTCGCTGATGCCCTCGGTGACGGCGAGGGTGGTGTCGAGCGCGACGGCGTAGTCGAGGCCCGGGGGGAAGCGGCCCTTGATCTCCTCCATCAGGACACGGGCGTCCTTGGCGGCCTGCACGGCGTTTGAACCGGGGAGTTGGTAGACGGCGATGATGGCCGCGGGCTTGCCGTTGAGGCGACCGATGAGGTTGTAGGTCTGTGCGCCGAGCTCGACGCGTGCGACGTCCTTGACGCGGATGACCGAGCCGTCGGTCGCGGCGCGGACGACGACGTTGCCGAAGTCCTCTTCGCTGACGAGGCGGCCCTGCCGCGGACGGCGTAGGTGAACTCCTGACCGGGCGGGACCGGCTCGCCGCCGATCTGGCCGGCGGGGTTGACGGTGTTCTGCTGCTTGAGGGCGTCGAGGATCTCGGGGATGGTGATCTGCAGCTTGGCGAGCTGGTCGGGCCGGACCCAGATGCGCATGGCGTACTGACCGGCGCCGAAGATCGTCACGCTCGCGATGCCTTTGACGCGGGTGAGCTGGTCGTTGATGTTGATGTAGGCGTAGTTGGCGAGCCACTCGGCGGAGTAGCGGCCGTCGGTGGCGTAGAGATCGAAGAGCATCAGCGGGGCGCTGGTGGACTTCTGGACGGTGACGCCCGCGGCGGTGACTTCCTGCGGCATCTGCGACGCGGCCTGGTTCTGGCGCATCTGCGAGAGGATCTGGTCGGTGTTGGGGTCGGTCTTGATGTCGAAGTTGGTCGTCAGCGTCATCGCGCCGTTGTTGGCGTTGATGCTGTACATGTAGTTGAGGTTGTCGACGCCGCTCATCTGCTGCTCGATGGGCGTGGCGACCGACTGCTCGATCGTCTGCGCATCGGCGCCCGTGTAGGTCGCCTTCACCTGGATCTCAGGCGGGGCGATGTTGGGGAAGAGCGAGGTGGGGAGCGACAGGATGGTGACGGCGCCCGCGATGACGGTGATGATCGAAATCACCATCGAGACGATGGGCCGGTTGATGAAGAACTTTGCCATTGCTTAGTGGGCTTTCTTCTCGGCCTTGTCGGACTTTTCAGTCTTCTCGGGTTTCTCGGCGCCGTCGGCGTTGTCCGCGTCGTTGTTCTTTTTCCCTGAGGGCTTGGCGGGTTTGTATTCGCGGGTAGTGACGGTTGAGCCGTCCTTGACCTTCTGCAGACCTTCGACGATGACGGTGTCGTCGGGCTCAAGGCCCTTGTCGATGACCCAGTCGGAGCCGATGCGCTCGGCGCAAGTGACGGCGCGGAAGGCGACCTTGTTGTCATCGGTGACGATGGCGACCTGGCGGAGGCCCTGCACTTCGATCACGGCGCGCTGGGGGACGAGCAGCGCACCGGGCTTGACGCGCGTTGCGGCGCGGACGCGTGCGTACTGGCCGGGGCGGATGCCGTTACCGGGGTTAGGGAACGTCGCGCCGACCTGGATGGTGCCGGTGGTGGTGCCGACCTGGCGGTTGAGGTAGTCGACCTCGCCCTTGTGCGGGTAGACCGAGCCGTCAGCGAGGATCATCTCGAGCTCGATTCCGGGCTTCTCACCGGTCTTCTTCGGATCGAAGCGGCCGCTGTTGACGACGCGCATGTACTCCTGCTCGCTGATGGGGAAGTAGACGCGGATGGGATCGAGTGTTGAAACGGTGGTGAGCACCGGCCCGCCGACGCCGCCGACCAGGTCGCCGACCTGAGCGCTCGACGCCGCAACAACGCCGTCGATGGGGCAGATGACGTCGGTGTACTCGAGGTTGAGTTCGGCCTGCTTGACGGCGGCTTCGTTGGCCTGCACGGCGGCCTTGTTGGCCTCGTTCTCCTGACGGGCGGTGTCGACTTCCTGCTGGCTCACTGCGCCGGAGGGTGCGAGCGGCGTGAGGCGGGCGACGTCGAGCTCGGTGCGAACCTGGTTGGCCTTGGCCTTGGCGAGGTCGGCCTTGGCACGGGCGACTTCGGCGTCGAAGGGGCGGGGGTCGATCTTGTAGAGGAGGGTGCCGGCCTTGACGAACGCGCCATCGGCGTAGAGCTGCTTGTGGAGGTAGCCCTGCACGCGCGAGCGGACGGCGGCGTTCACCAGACCGTCGGTCGTGCCGAGCCACTCGCCGGTGACGGTGACGTCACGCTTGGTGACCGGGGCGACGACGACCTCAGGCGGCGGAGGAGGTGGCGGAGCCTCTTTGTGGCGGTCGCAGCCTCCCCCGCGCTGAGCACGGCGGTGAGGATGGATGCGGTGAGCAACGCGCGCGGTGCGTGCGCGATGGTGACGGGTAGGGAAAAAATGCCCAACATTGGGTGGTGCCTCCCAGGCGTGAAGGGAGTTTAACACCACGCGGCCGGAATTCTCTGGAGATTGCTGGGCAAACTCTTTGCTCTTGAAGAGTTCCTCCGCAAAGGTGCTTACTTCCTGTGGGTTTTACCGCGCGCATGCGATTGGAACCCGTGTTTTGAGTGAACAAGGCTGCGCAATCGGTGCGCAGAGCAGGTCCGCGGAGGTGTGAAGTCGCGTGGGAGGTCGTTGGAAATCGCCTTAAGGGGCTGTAGACCCGGGGGCGGGTCGCCGAATAACCTTGGTCCTGCCGCGAAAGCGTTTGAACCTCCGGAGAGGTGCCAGAGCGGTTGAATGGGCTAGTCTCGAAAACTAGTTAAGGCCTCGGTCTTACGGGAGTTCGAATCTCCCCCTCTCCGCTTCGAAAGGCCCCGGTGCAAACCGGGGCCTTGTCATTGGGGAACGCATCGAGACATCAAGGGATGAGAAGAGGCAGAGCCGGACGTTGTTGCATCTCTGCGTCTAGACGTCGCGTCCCGCTTCTTGACGGGCGTGGCTCTGATCAAGCGGTGATCGTGCCTGTTTGCGGGTCGAAGCGGGGGACGACTGGGTGGGCGTCAATCTGGCTGCAGTCGTGGACGTCGCGCTGGAGGCCGATGGCGGCGAGGTTGCGGCCGCCGCGGGAAGCGAGCATCGCGGCGGGAAGGTCCTCTTCTGCGAGGTGCCATGCTGCGAGGCAGAGTCGGGCTGAGTCTTCGGGAGTGAGGTTGCGGCCTCCGGCGAGGAGGCGGTCAACGATCGCGCCCGCGGCGATGCAGTCGTCGAGGGTGACGCGGTCGCGCGTGCCGGCGCAGAGGACGTGCACGGGTCTGTGGTCTGCTGCGACTCTTTCGCAGACGGCGGTGAGGTTTGCGAGGCAGCCGATGAGGACCTCGGCGGCGCCGGCGTGCGCAGCGGCGAGCAGGGCGGCGGTGCCGTTGGTGGTGGTGAAGGCGATGGAGCGGCCGCCGACGGAGTCGCGGATGTAGTCGCGCGGCGAGTTGCCGAGGTCGAAGCCGGGGATGAGTTTGCCGGCGCGTTCGCCGCCGAGCATGGGGCGGTGCTTGGTCTTGGCGGCGTCGGCGAGAGTTTCTTCGACGGTGAGAAAGGGGCGAACGGCGGTTGCGCCGGCGTGGAGCGCGGCGGCGATGGTTGTCGAAGCGCGCAGCGCGTCGACCATGATGACCACCGCACCGCGGAGTTCAGCTGGATCGGCCTGGGCGGGGATGAGGTGGGCGGCGAGCTCGTTTGTGACGGCCGCGTGACGGATTGGAGGCGGGAGGTCGGGTGCAGCCATACTGGATGAAAGCGCCAAAGTTCCAAATTGCCAAATCGCCAAATGAAAACGCCCCGCGCGGGGCGGGGCGTTGTTGGTGGTGGGTCGCCAGTAGGACGCCCTCATCCGGCTCGCTCAAAGCCTCGTAAAGAGGCAACGCTGCGCGGACTATTTGACTTCCGGCTCTCGTGCGCTTCGCTCCCGAGAGCACGGTCTCCCGCAGAGCCGGGAGAAGGAGGGGCTCAGTCCTTCTTGACCGGCTCCTTCTTGGGCTCGTCCTTGGGGGCCTCGGGCTTCTTTTCGTCGGCGGGCTTGGCTTCGTCCTTCTTCTCGCCGTCGCCTTCCTTCTTGGGCTCGTCCATGCCGACGCCCTTGCCGGACTTCTCGGCCTCGATGGCGCGAGCGGTGGCCGATGCGATCTCGGCGGCGGGGAGGATCTTGAGGCCGCGGTCGAAATAGGACATGCGGTCCTGCGAGCGGGAGTTCATGCCGTCCTCGCTGTCGGCGTTGGCCGACTGGATGACGCTCATGCCGACGAACTCGCCGCCGGCGTTGAAGATGGGGAGGCCGACGCCGAGCACCATGCCGCCGCTGGGGATCAGGAGGGTGCGGGGCTTCTTGGTGATGCCGCCGACGGTGGTGGTGAAGGCGACGGGGGCGTGGTCGAAGTACTTGCTCATGCGGTCGACGCCGACGAGGGTGTCGCCGAGCTTTGGCGTGGCCGACTTGGCGGCGTCGATGGCGGAGTAGCCCTTGTCGGCGGGCTTCTCGATGCGGAGCCAGGCGAGGTCGAGCTCGCTGTCGCGGCCGATGAGCTTGGCGGGGACGCCCTCGGTGTCGTCGCCGATGAGGATCTTGATCTCCTTGAGCGTTGCCGACATGCCCTTGCGCTGGCCAACCTCGCTGCCGGAGACGACCAGCAGGCCCTTGGCGTCGATCATGAGGGCCATCGCCTCGCCCTCGACCTCCTGCGTCTGGCCGCGGAACTCGATGGAGGCGATGAACTTCACGCCGACCATGGCGGGCGAGCGGTCGGCGACGATGGAGCCGAAGTTGGGCTCGGCAGCGACGGCCGCGGGGAGGGTCGCCATCGCGGGGGCAGCGGCGGGGGTCGAGAAGAGAGAGAGGGCGATCAGGGTTGCGGGGGTGATCATGTTGTTCCTTGTATCAGATCGAACGGTCGTTGATTGGGGTTCAGAGAATGGGAGCCAGAAGGGCCCCACGTTATGCAAGAACGTCAGGAGGAAGTTACTTCTTGCCTTCGGTGACGGTGGGCTTCCACTCGGGCTCGACGAACTTGAAGGACGTGTTGACGCCGCGGAGGACGACGAACGTAACGCGCGACGGCTGGGCCTTGGTGATGGCATCCATGGTCTTGCGGTAGGTCTCGAGGTCGGGGATCTGCGTGTCGTTGATCTTGATGATGAGGTCGCCCTCGCCCAGGCCGCCCTGGCCGGCCCAGCCGGTGGGCTCAGCGCCCTCGACGAGCACGCCGCTGATCGACTCATCCCAGTCGTAGTCGTCACGGTCGAAGAAGGTGATCTCGCGCACGGAGAGCTCGAAGTCCTTGTTCTCCTGCTTGCGGGCCTCCTCGGGACCGATACGCGTCTTTTCGAGCGGAACGTTGACGGTGACGTTCTTGCCGTCACGCAGGACCGTCAGCGCCGTGTCCTTCTGATCGCTCTTGAGCTGACGGACAGTGCGCTGGAAGAGGCCCGAGTCGTTGATGGTGCGCGGGGTGACCTTGGTGTCGCCGACGGCGGTGATGATGTCGCCGACCTTGAGCTCGCTGTTGGCGGCGAGCGTGCGGGGATAGACGCGAGTGACGCGGAAGCCCTGGGCGGAGAGGTTCATTTCCTTGGCGAGGTCACGCAGCACGGGCTGGACGGCGACGCCGATCCAGGGCTTGGGGATCTCGCGCGTGGGGTCGACGTCGGGCTTGGGGCGGGGCTTGAGGATCGTGACGTTGTCCTTGCCGCGGCGGTCGAAGCGGACGAGGAGGTTCTCGGGGATCTTCTCGGGGTTGCCGATGCCCGGGGTCATGATCGCCTTGTACGCCTCGGCGAACTCCTTGATGTTCTTGACGGGCTTGCCGCCGACCTCGCTGACGATGTCACCCCAGCCGAGCGCCGGCTCGGCAAGCGCGGCGGGCGAGCCGGAGCGGATGCCGGTGATGAGGACGCCATCGGTGTTCTTGAGGCGGCGTTCGCGGGCGTAGCGCTCGGTGATCTCGCTGACGCTGACGCCCCAGCCGCGGAGGGCGGCTTCGTCGCCGCGTTCACGGAGGAGCTTCTCGGTGACGATGGTGGCCTTGCCGGGCTGGCCGGCGCGCACGTAGTCGATCTCGACCGAAGCGCCGACGGGCTTGTCGGCGAAGTAGCGCAGCAGCGGCGGAACCTCTTCGATGAACTTGACGGTCACGGGCTTGCCGTCGATCTTGGTGATCACGTCGCCCGGCTTGATGCCGGCCTTGGCGGCGGGGCCGGGGGGATTGTCGTGCACGGAGTTGACGAAGACGCCTTCGCTGTAGCCGCTCTTATCGATGGGCTTGAGCGCGAGGCCGGCCTGCGAGCGAACGACTTCGCCGTTCTTGATGAGCTTGTCGGCGACGTCGCGGGCGAGGGAGCTGGGCGAGGCGAAGCCCATGCCGTTGCCGCCGCGGGTGTTGATGCCGACGATCTGGCCGTGGAGGTTGACGAGCGGCCCGCCCGAGTTGCCGGGGTTGATGAGCGCGTCGTGCTGGATCCAGCGGGTGAAGATGCCGGTGGTCTCACCGTCGATCTCCAGCTCGTCCATCTCCTTGTCGTTGCTCCAGGTGTTGGAGAAGACACGCTCGTCGTTGCTGACGATGCCGAGGGTGACCGAGCGCGAGAGGCTCAGGGGCGATCCCATCGCCATGACGGTGTCGCCGACGATGAGCTTGTTGGAGTCACCCCACTCGGCGATGGGGAGCGTGTAGCCCTTGGGGAGCTTGTCGGTGCGGATCTTGAGGACGGCCAGGTCGGTGAGGGGGTCGTCGCCGACGAGATCGGCCTCGATCTCGGTCTTGTCGGCCAGGGTGCAGATGTACTTCACGCCGCGGTCGATCACGTGGTGGTTGGTGATGACGTGGCCTTCGGGGGTGACGATGGTGCCGGAGCCGGCGCCCTCGCTCTTGTTCTCTTTGCCGCCGTAATAGTTGAGCGTGATGGTGCGGATGTTGACCAGGGCGGGGAAGACCTTGTCGCGCGCATCGGCGACGAGGTTGCGCATGTCGGCCTGGAGCTGGTTGGAGCGTGCGGCCCGGTCCTGCTGGCAGGCGGCCAGAGGGATGATGAGGCCGGCGGCGAGCAGGAGGGGGAGGACGGCGCTGCGGGTGGTGTTCATTCAGGTCCTTGAGATGCTTGAGAGGGCCGGGCCCTTCGGCGGTTTGGGGAGGGGGGGCAGGGCGGGAGTATCGGCCTGTGGGGTCTTTGAGCGGGAGTGTACCGATCGGGCGGCCGTGATTGGGGATTCCGCCCAATGGGGCAACTAGGGCGCGCCGCTCCCGTACCGTACAGGCACTGAGTCGCGTTGGGTTCGGCGGCTCTTTGACGCATTCAATGCCAGGAGGTTCCGTGGCCAAGGCCGTCGTCGATCCAGAAGAGTTGCGCCGGTTTGCGCAGGCGCTCCGGCGGTTCACGGGCGGGGTGACGCAACAGATGACCGCCATGCAGGGCATGATGAACCAGTTGGGTGAGACCTGGCGCGACCAGGAGCACGCGAAGTTCGCGAGCGAGTTCGAAGCGATCATGCGGTCGATGGCGCGGTTCAACGAGGTGGCGGATGCGCAGGTGCCGCTGCTGATGAAGAAGGCGGAGAAGATCGAGGACTACTTCAACTCGCGGTGAGAAACAGGACCGAGGTTTTAGGGCCGAGGGTCGAGGCGGCCTTCGTTCTTCCTCAGGCCCTCGGCCCTAATCCCTGTTCCCTCGCCTTATGTCTCAGCAAGCGCGTGTCAACTCGATCGACGCCATCCGCCAGGTTCGGGCGGCGTTGATCACGTTCAACGAGCGTGCCCAGTCGGCGCTTGGCGAGGTGAACAGCGAGGCACAGAAGACGATCATGAGACTGCGGCTGGAGGCGGGGCCGCGCTGGGCCAAGCGGCTGCGGGAGCGGCAGGATGCGTGGGTCGCGGCGCGGAGCGATCTGATCCGCAAGCAGGCGAGCTTTTCGAGCGACAACCCCACGTGCATCGAACAGCGCAAGGCGGTGGAGAAGGCCAAGACGCTGGTGGAAGAGGCGCAGCAGAAGATCGAGCGGATCAAACGGTTGATCTCCGAGCTTGAGCGGCAGTACACGCTCTACAAGGGGCACGTGGCGGGGCTGTCGGAGCAGACGAGCCGGTCGCTGCCGCTGGCCGTCGCCCGGCTGGACCGCATGACCGATGCGCTGGAGGCATACCGCTCGGTGAACCCCACCGGCGGCGCGGCCGTAGAAAAGGGCGAGGGTGGCGCCGGAGACGGCGGGGAAACGGGAGGGCCATCGGCGTGAGCACGACATCGGCACAGGCACGGCTGAAGGACGCGCTACGCGAGTTGAATCTGACGTGGCGGCGCTCTCAGGAACAGTGGCGCGACCAGGCCGCGGCGGAGTTCTACAAGGACGTCATCGAGCCGCTGGACCCGCGAGTGCTGCAGACCATCAGCGCGATGGCGACGCTGGGCGAGGTGCTGCAGGCGGCCGACCGCGAAGTCGAGTGACGGGGCGCGGGGGCTTGCGGGGCAGGGGAAAATCCGAGGGGTGATCGTGGGCAGGCGGTTTTTTTCGCTCGTGGAAACTACGCTGTTGCACCAGTTATCGAGGTGTCATGCAGAACGATCTACCGACGTCTTCAGCAAAGCCGGCCAAAGCCCCAGCCAACGGGCCCGCCACCCCCCCACCCGCGCCAACGCGCGAGGATGGGCCGGTGTTGACCCTGCAACGGCGGGCGCTGCGCCTATTGCGCAAGGCGACGGCCGAGACCGCGACGCGACGCGCGGCGCTGGAGCAGGCGTTCGACGAACAGACCTCCGCGGCTCGGTCGACACGCGATCGAGCGCTCAAGCGTGCGACCGACACGCTCGCTGAGCAGAAGCAGGCGGCGCAGAGCGCGCACGACCAGGGCGTGTCTTCGGCGCGCCAGGCGAACGCGCGAGCCATGAGCGATGCGGAGACGGCTCGAACGCGCGACCGCGACGTGGCCCGCGAGCGCGGCAAGCGCGACGCGGACGTGAGCAAGCAGCAGCGCGACGAAGCGGTCTGGTTCGCTGAGACGTGCCTCGAGACCGACAGAACCAAGATCCGCGCAGCGCGCAGAACGACCAGATCCAATTGGGACAGATGAAGGGACGCGTGCAGCAGGTGCGCGCGGCGGCGGACGCCATTCTGGTTCAGTGGCGACAGAACGTCGCGCTGCAGCCGGTTCCCGTCGCGACCGAATCGGCCGAGCCGGCGAAAGTGTTCGACGAGGCGGCAGCGAAGGCCGAGTCGATGGTGATGGGGATGCAGTCGTACGGACCGCCGGCGCTGATCCGCGGCCTGACTCCGTGGGTGCTGGTGCTGGTGCTCGCGCTGGCCGTCGCGGTCGTGCCTTCGGCGGTGCGGAACTGGCGGGTGGACCTGATGAACGTGTACGCGCTGCTGGGCGGCGCGGCGTTCGGCGGGCTGATCGTCTTTATGGTGTTCCGCGCGGTGAGAGCGCACGCCGCCAAGACCATCACACCGCTCTCTGAGGCGCTCGGCGAGGCGATGGGCGCGCATGACGCGCAGGCCCGGCTGTTCGATCAGGCGGACAAGAAGCGGAACGCGGAAGCGGACGCGAAGTTCGAGGCGGACGCGGGCAAGGCGCGGGCCAAGCACGATGGAACGATGAAGAAGCTGCAAGAGCGGCTGAACGACATCGCCGAGCGGGTTGACGAGGTGTACGCCTCCTCCACTGAGAAGGCGAAGTCGGCGCTGGAGAATGCACTGAGCGCTGCGACGACGCGGCGCGACGCGGAGCTCAAGGAGGCCGAAGAGGCCGCCGCGACAGCGACCGCTGACGCCGACGCAAAGTTCGCAGCGCAGACAACCGATGCGCGGCGCGAGCACGAGGCAGGCTGGAGCGCGTTGTCGGCGGGTTGGCGGTCGCAAGCAGAGGCGATCAAGAGCGATCTGACGGCGGCCGGCGAAACACTCGCGATCGCCCGTACGGCCTGGGCCTCCCTCATCGACGACCCCGAACTGCACACCAGCCCGACGCCGACGCTGGATGCCGCGACGGCTGCACTGGACATCAACGCCGTGCTCGCTCCACTTGAAAGCGATGCACGGCTGGCGGCGGAACTGCCTGGCTCGGCATTGCTGTCGGTGCCGCTGGAGGTGCCGCGGATGGCGTCGCTGGCGCTGCTCACGTCGCCGGCCGATCGTCAGAAAGCGACCGACGCGTTGACGGCCGTGATGCTGCGTCTGCTGATGACGATCCCGCCGGGCAAGGCTCGCTTCACGATCATCGACCCGGTCGGGTTGGGGCAGTCGTTTGCGGGGTTCATGCGCCTGGCGGAGTTTGCGACCACCGGCGGCAGCCTGGTGGGCGAACGCATCTGGACCGAGCCGCGCCACATCGAGCAGAAGCTGGCGGACATCACCGAGCACATGGAGACGGTGATCCAGAAGTACCTGCGGAACCAGTACGCGTCGATCGACCAGTACAACGCCGCAGCGGGCGAGGTGGCCGAGCCGTACCGCTTCGTGGTGCTGGCGGACTTTCCGACCAACGTGTCGGAGATCGCGGCCAAGCGGCTTGAGGCCATTCTGGCGAGCGGGCCGCGGTGCGGCGTGTACGTACTGATCGCAGCGAACAAACGGGACAACCTGCCGCAGGGGATCAAGTGGGCCGACGTGACTCGCGCGTGCCACCTGCTGACGTACAAAGCGGGACACTGGACGTGGGACGACGCGGACTTCGCGGGGTTGCCGATCTCTCTGCCTTCGCCCCCCACTGCCGAGCAGTTCTCGGTGCTGGCCGATCGGGTGGGCGCGGCGGCGATGGAGGCGAGCAAAGTGCGCGTGCCGTTCGGCGCGATCGCGCCGCCCGAGCCTGAGACGTGGACGAAGTCGACGTCTGACGGCCTGAGCGTGCCGCTGGGGCGCGCGGCGCGACGAAGCTGCAGAACCTGTCGCTGGGTCACGGCACGCAGCAGCACGTGCTGATCGCCGGCCGCACGGGCTCAGGTAAGTCGACGCTGCTGAACGTAATCATCACCGCGTCGAGCCTGTGGTACTCGCCCGACGAGGTCGAGTTGTACCTGGTCGACTTCAAGAAGGGTGTCGAGTTCAAGGCGTACGCGACCGCCGGGCTGCCGCACGCGCGGGTGATCGCGGTTGAGAGCGAGCGCGAGTTCGGCCTGAGCGTGCTGCGAAAGCTGGACGCCGAGCTGACGCGGCGCGGCGACCTGTTCCGCACGGCGGGTGCGCAGTCGCTGGGGTCGTACCGCAACTCGCCGGGCTCGCAGGTGATGCCGCGCGTGCTGCTGATCGTCGACGAATTCCAGGAGTTCTTCATCGAAGACGACAAGCTGGCGCAGGAAGCCGGCCTGCTGATGGACCGGCTGGTGCGTCAGGGCCGCGCGTTCGGCATGCACGTGATCCTCGGCAGCCAGACGCTGGCGGGCGCGTACTCGCTAGCGCGGAGCACGATCGGACAGATGGGCGTGCGCATTGCGCTGCAATGCTCGGAGGCGGACTCGTATCTCATTCTCGCGGATGACAACCCCGCGGTGCGCCTGCTCAACCGGCCGGGTGAAGCGATCTACAACGACGCGAGCGGCATGCTGGAAGGGAACAACCCGTTCCAGGTCTGCTGGCTGGAGGACGAAGACCGGGCCGAGCGGATACGGCGACTGCACCCGCGTCTCTCGCGGCTTGGGCACACGCTGCCCGCGCCGATCGTGTTCGAAGGAAACGCGCCCGCGCAAGCGCCGGACAACCCCGAGCTGGCGGAACTGATCGCCAACAGGCCGACGCAGCGACCCGGGTCGTACAAATGGCACCTGGGCTCACCGATCTCGATCAAGGAGCCGACGGGCGCGGCGCTGCGTCGCCGCTCGGCCAGCAACCTGCTGATCGTCGGACAGAGCGAAGACCAAGCGATGGGCATGCTCGGCGTCGGCCTTGTGGGCCTCGGCCTGCAGGACTCGGGCGCACCGGAAGCTCAACGAGCGAAGTTCGTGCTGATCGACGGGACGCCGGCGGACACGGCGCTCTCGGGCGTACTGCCGCGGATCGCCGGCGCGTTGGGCTCGAGGATTGAGAACGTGGAGTACCGAGGCGTCTCAGCGTCGATCGCCTCGCTCCACGCGGAGCTTCAACGGCGCATGGCCGACGAGTCGGGCGCGACGGGCGATGCCGCGATCTTCCTGGTCATCGCGGGTCTGCAACGGTTCCGCGTGCTGCAGAAGGGTGAAGACGACTTCGGCTTCGGCGGCGACAGCGGCGGGGGAGGGGGGGCCAAGCCGGACAAGCAACTCGCCGAAATCGTCCGTGAAGGTCCCGCCGTCGGCATCCACACCACGGTGTGGTGTGACTCGGCGGCCAACCTTGATCGTTTCTTCAAGCGCCAGCAACTCGGCGAGTTTGACGCGCGTGTGCTGCTGCAGATGAGCGTGAACGATTCATCAAACCTCATCGACTCACCCGCCGCGGGCAGCCTCGGGCGGGACCGTGCTCTGGTGTTCAGCGAGGAACGCGGCACGGTCGAGCGGTTCAGGCCGCTGGCGATTCCAAACGCTGAATGGGTGGCTCAAGCCTCGGCCGCGATCAACGACATGGCGTCGCGCAAAACCGGAAGCTGAACAAGGGAAATGCCGGAGGAGGGACTTGAACCCACACGCCTTTAAGGGGCGGGGGATTTTGAATCCCCTGCGTCTGCCAATTCCGCCACTCCGGCGACGCAAGGGGAGGATAGACGCCGAACGGCGGCAGGCCACTTCTCTATTGGTCGATATGGCGGTTCCCCTCGTCGGGAGGTTCAGAGGTCGTGAACCCACGATTCTCGGACGCGGAATAGTGGTCCCGTGCCCCCCAATGACCCACAATACGGTGTAGGGTGCCGTGGCTGGGCTGGTTTGGACCGATCTTGGTCCGGACTGTTGCGAACGTGGAGATCCCTGTGCTGAAGAACATCCGTCCAATGGCCCTGGCCGCCGCGATCGGCGTTGCATGCGCGACGTTTGCCTCCGCTTTCGCTCAGGAAACGTTCGGCACCGCCGGCCCACCCGCCGGTGAGTGGCCGATCGCACAGGAACTCCCCCTGACCAAGACCTACGGCGCGGGCGTGCAGGGCGTCGTGCCCACGATCAAGCTCGACGCGCTGGACAACGCTCAATTGGCGGCCGACGCGCTTATCGCGCAGGCACAGGCTCCCGGCAAACCTCGGCGCATCGGCGTCGCACGGGCGATCACCCTCGACGCCGGAATGGGCGCATGGGCCGCTGCCGCCGACGGCGGCAGCGTGTGGGTGCTGGACGTCACGTCGTCCGGCGCGGTGGGGATGCGTATCCACTTCACACAGATCGCGCTGCCGGCGGGCGCGAAGCTGGTGGCATACAACCCCGTCGACCCAAACGAGATCGGCGGCCCGTACACCGGACAGGGCGGGGTTGAGAGCGATGACGTGTACACGCCAGTGACCACCGGCGATCGCGTGCGGATCGAGTTCTACCTGCCGCCGGGCGTGCAGCAGGGCGCACTGCCGTTCGACGCCGACAACATTCAGCACCTCTTCCACAGCCCGATGAAGGACCTGACAGGAGGCGGTGAGCAGCCGCGCGGGGGCGGCCCGGACATCACGCCGACGGTGGGCAACTGCCATAACGATGTCACCTGCTACCCAGCGTGGGCGAACACCGCGAAAGCGGTTGGAATGTTCGTGTTCTCCGACAGCGGCGGCACGGCTCAGTGCACGGGCCAGCTCATCGACACCACCTCGCACGACCTTACTCCCTACTTCCTGACCGCAGCCCACTGCGTAAACACCGCGGCTGAGGCGTCCTCTGTGCAGGTCTACTGGCTGTTCCAAACGGCGACGTGCAACGGCGCTGCGCCGAACCAGGGCAGTTCGCCCACAACCACCGGCGCGACGCTGATCGCGACCCGCCCGCAAAGCGACGGCACGCTCCTGCGTCTGACGGGCGCGTTGCCGGGCAACCTGTTCTGGGCTGGCTGGACCAGCACGGCGGTGACCAACGGCACGGCCTGCGCCGGCATCCACCACCCCGACGGCTCGTGGAAGCGGATCAGCTTCGGCAACGCCACCGACCAGGCCGGCTGCACGCTCGGCACCCAAGCCGAAACGATCGACTCGACGTGGACCAGCGGCGTGACCGAGGGCGGCTCGTCGGGGTCGGGCTTCTTCCGCACCGACACCCAGCAGCTCATCGGCACGCTTTCGTGCGGCCCGAGCTTCTGCGGCGCAACCGGGGCCAACTTGCACGACGGCTACGGCCGCTTCGCGAGCTTCTATCCATCAATCGCGTCGTTCCTCGCCGGCGGTGGCGACGACACGCTTGAAGAGAACGACACCTGCGCCGCGGCGCGGGCCCTCTCGCCGGTCCTGAACACCACGCTCAACAACACCGGCCTGATCGTCAAGCTGACTGACGAAGACTGGTACACCTACACGCTGCCCGCCGGCGCGACGCTCAACGTCACGCTCACGTTCACGGCGGCCAACGGCACGGTGAACGGCCAGTTGTTCACGACCTGCGGCGGCGCGGTGATCGCCAGCACGACGGGCACGGGCGGCACCCGCACGCTCACCTATGTGAACAGCAGCGGCTCGGCCGACCAGGTCTACCTCCGCGTCTACCTGACAGGCACGAACCCCAGCAACACCTACGACATGGCGACGCTGGCGGCGCAGATCCCGTCCAACGACGCCTGCGCCAACGCGATCACCGTGACCTCAGGCAACTCGTACGCGGGCACGACAGTCAACGCGACCAACGACGGCACCAGCACCTGCCCGGCGGCGAGTGCCGCTCGCACGCGCCCGGACATCTGGTATAAGTTCACCGCGCTGGCCGCAGGCACGCTGACGCTTGACACCTGCCAGACCACCCCCACTTACACCGACACCGTGCTGTCCCTGCACTCGGCCTGCCCGGGCAACGCGGCCAACCAGGTAGCGTGCAACGACGACGCGACCACCACCGGCCCGTGCAGCGCCGGCGGCTCGGCCAATCTCTCCAGCTACATCAGCTACACGATGGCGGCCAACCAGACCGTCTACATCCGCGTGGCGATGTGGGCGCGACGACCGGCCCGATCACCCTGCGGGTCAACTACGCCTACACGCCGCCGATCAACGACACCTGCGGCGGCGCGATCACCATCGGGAGCGGGACGACCGCGTTCAACACCACCCCCGCGGCCACGGAGGCGACTACCGACACGGTGTGCACCTTCTTCGGGTACAACGGCGTGGCCAAGGACGTGTGGTACCGGTACATCGCCGGGTGCACGGGCAACATGGTCGTCGACACCTGCGGCTCCTCGTTTGACACCAAGTTGGCGGTCTATGAAGGGTGCCCGGCGGGCAACAACCTGGCTCTAGGGTGCGACGACGACGCCGACCCGGCCTGCGCCAACAGCACGCTCAACTCGCGGGTCATCGTGCCGGTGACTCAGGGACACATCTACCTCATCCGGGTGGGCGGCTTCCGCACGACCGGAGGCGTTGAGAGCTTCGGCTCAGGCCTGCTGAACATCTCCTGCGAGCAGGCGGCCTGCCCGGCCGACCTGGGTCAGCAGGGCGGTGTCCCCGGCCAAGACGGCCAGTTGGACAACAACGACTTCATCGCGTTCATCAACTTCTTCTTCGCGAGCAACCCCGCGGCAGACCTTGGTGTCCAGGGCGGCGTGTACGGCTCAGACGGCCAATTCGACAACAACGACTTCATCTCGTTCATCAACTTGTTCTTCGCCGGCTGCCCGTGAAGCTCGTTTCACTGTGGTTTCAGTCCGACACAGACCACCGCCGGGAAGCATCTTGCTTCGCGGTAGGGGTTTGTGTTGCTCCGGTAACCATCCGGCGTTAGCATTGACCGTCGCGTTCCCGGTTCCCCGTGGGGACCGGGCATTCCACCCCGAATCCAGCCCGGCGTGCAACTTTCCCGCTCACCGGTCGAACAGTCCGAAGAACAGACGAGGAGACTGAACATGCCCCGCACCCCACTCGCCCTTGCTTCGCTGACGTCCGTCGCCCGCCGCGCCGCCTCGATTTTCCGCAGTGCAGGCTCCCGCCTGTCTGCCGAGCGCGCCCTGAGCCGCTGTTCGAGCAGCTTGAGGAACGCACGCTGCTCGCCGCCGACATTCAGGCGACGCTCACCGTTCCCGCGCTCACCGGCTTGGCCAGCGCCGGCGGCACGCTCTCGGGTTCCATCCTCCTGCGCAACACCGGCAACGCCGCTGCTAACGGGTTCACCTACCGCGTCTTCCTCTCCACCGACAGCGTCGTGGGTAACGAGGACGACGTCGAACTGACCGGCGTCGACGGCCTCACCGCGTCGCTCGCCTCCGGCGCAACCTCGTCAGTCAACCTCAACACATTCACGATCCCCACCGACATCCGGCCGGGAGCGTACTTCCTGATCGTTCAGCTCGACACCACCAACGCGGTGGCCGAGGGCGACACCGGCGAAGCGAACAACACCGTCCGCTCCGCCTCCCCCAACATCGTTCTGAACGGGCCCGCCGCCGCCACGCCCAACCTTAACGCGTCGGTCACGTTCACGACCCGCATCGTCGGGCCTGATGAGCACATCTCCGTCCCCACCACGATCCGCAACACCGGCGCCGCCGCGTCGGGCCAGTTGCACGTGACGTGGGTCATCTCGACCAACGACATCATCGGCGACGCCGACGACATCGCGATCGACTCGGAGGTCATCTCCAACATCGCCGCGGGCGGCACCGTCACCTTCAACCGCGACGTCCAGCTCCCCGTGGGCGTCCCGCTGGGCAACTACCGCGTCGGCGTCTGGGTTGACGACCGCGCAGACGTCGCCGAGTCGAACGAGGGCGACAATCGCGCCATCTCCGCGGCCAACGCGCTGGTCGTGGCTCTGCCCGACCTCACCTCCACGCTGGTGACCTCCGGCGGCAGCATCGCCCCCGGCTCGTACTTCACCGGCACCCTCACGGTCCGCAACCTGACGCAGGCGGCCTCCGGCTCTTTCTACGTCACCATCAGCCTCTCGTCTGACGGCATCGCCGGCAACGACGACGACATCGAGCTGATGTCGGTCCGCGTGACTGATCTTTCCAACCCCGCGATGGGCCTGGCCGGCAACGCGACGCGCGTGTTCTCCAACCTGCGCATGTACATCCCCTACGGCGCGACGGGCGGCGGCGCTCTCAACCCCGGCTCCTACCGCGTCGTCGTCACCGTCGACTCCGACGAGGAAGTGACCGAGTCCAGCGAGAGCAACAACCAGACGATCAGCACCACTGCGAGCGTCACGATCCCGGCTCGCAACACCGCTAACGACCCCGCAGGACCGGACCTCACCACCTACGTCTATCCGATCTCGGGCACGTACCAGCCCGGCCAGGCGATCACGGTCTCGGCCATCATCGCCAACCTCGGCAACGCCACGGCCGCCAGCCCGATCTTCTCGGCGTACCTGTCGGCGAACAACACCCTCGACGGCGGCGACGTCCTGCTGAGCGGCGACGTCTTCGGCGACCTCGGCGACACCGGTCCCGGCTCGCTCTTCGCCACCGCGAACCTGACCATCCCCGGCTCCGCCCCCAACGGCACGTTCTATGTCATCCTCGTCGCCGATGTGGACGACGACATCGAAGAGACCAACGAGAACAACAACGCGTCGGCCGCGGGCACCGCCACCGTCAGCCGCCCCGTGCTCTCAATCACCGCTCCCGACGCCGCCGCTGCCGAGGTGACCACGGGCACGGCCAACGGCGGGCAGTTCCGCATCGCTCGCACCGGCCCCACCACCAGCGAGCTGGTGGTCCACTACACCGTCGCGGGCACCGCCGGCGAAGGCGACTTCAACTCCGAGGCCTTCACCGGCACCGTGACGATCCCCGCCGGCCAGGCTTTCGTGCTCCTGAACCTGAGCGCCGTCAACGACGCGCTGGCCGAGACCGACGAGACCGTGATCATCACGCTCTCCAACGATCCGTTCTACACCGTCAGCGGCACCCAGAGCAACGCGACGGTGACCATCGCCGACAACGAGCCCCGCATCTCGATCACCACCGTCCGCGCGACGGGAACCGAGGGCGGCACCGCCACCACCGCTCAGGGCCAGTTCCGCGTCACCCGCACCGGCTCGACTGCCGCTGCGCTCACCGTGACGTTCACCCTCACCGGCACGGCCGACGACGGTGTGGACTTCAACGTCTCGGGCACCGGCGTCACCTACGACGCGACGACGCACACCGGCACGGTGATCATCCCCATCGGCCAGCTCTCGGCGACCTTCAACATCGATGTCATCGATGACCAGGTCGGCGAGGACCCCGAGACGGTCATCGCTACCCCCGTCGCAGACGAGGACCTCTACTCCGTGTCGGCCACCGCCGGCTCGGCCACCGTCACCATCAACGACAACGAGGCGCTCGTCACCGTCACGGCGCCCGACGCAGCCGCGGCTGAGACCACCGGCGCCGCCAACGGCGGCCAGTACCGCATCACCCGCACCGGCGCCACGACCGGCGCACTGGTCGTCCACTTCGGCATGCAGGGCACCGCCAGCGCCCTCAACGACTACGTGCTGTCGTCGACGGTGACGGGCGCGAACCTGACCTTCGACACCGGCACGGGCTTCGGCACCGTGACCATCCCCGCCGGCGCTTCGTTCGTCACGGTGAACCTCGCCGTCACCGACGACTCCACCGGTGAGGATCCCGAGACGGCGATCTTCCGCCTTGACAACGACGACGCCTACCGCCTGGGCACCACTGCTCAGCGCCTCGGCCACTGTCACCATCGCCGACAACGAGCCGATGGTCACCCTCCAGGCGTCCGACGCCGCTGCCGCGGAGCACCAGGGCATCGCCCCGGCCAACCCCGGCCAGTTCCGCGTCACCCGGCCTGCGACCAACACCGCCGGCGACCTGGTGGTGCACTTCACCATGAGCGGCACCGCCGGACTCTCGGGCGACTACACCCTCACCGCCGCCGCGGGCGGCACGGTGACGTACAACTCCGCCACCGGCGAAGGCACCGTGACCATCCTCAGCGGCCAGACCACCGCGGTGGTCAACCTCGTTGTGACCAACGACGCGACCGTCGAACCCAGCGAGACGGCGATCATGACGCTGCAGAACGACGCGGCCTACCGCGTGTCGACCGTCGCCTCTCAGCGCATCGCCACCGTCACCATCGCCGACAACGAGCCGATCGTGTCGCTCACCGCCACCGACCGCACCGCCACCGAAGGCCTGGTCAATGGCGTCAACGACTTCGGCAACTTCCGCATCTCCCGTACCGGCGACCTGGCCCAGGAACTGCACATCAACGTCACCGTCACGGGCACGGCTGCCAACGGCGACTGGATCAACTTCATCACCACTGAGATGGTGATCCCCGCCGGCCAGGCCTTCTACGACAACCCGGTCATCGCCGTCGATGACTCGGTCTGGGAAGCGCCGAGACCATCACCATCACCCTCGCAACCGGCACGGGCTACACGCTCACTAGCGTCGCCACCCAGCGCACCGCGACGGTGACCATCAACGACAACGAGAGCACCATCGCCGTCCGCGCTCAGGACCCGACCGCGGCCGAGGTCACCACCGGCACGCAGAACCCCGGCCAGTACCGCTTCACCCGCTCGCTCGGCAGCAACGTGCCCGCCGTCACCGTCTACTTCCAGATGAGCGGCACCGCCTCCTTCACCGACTACACCCTCTCTTCGGCGCCGCCGGCTCCAACGTCACCTTCGATGACACCACCGGCCTGGGCTCGATCACGATCCCCGCCGGCGCATCGACGGTCGACCTGAACCTGGTCGTCGTCGACGACGTCGAGGGCGAGGCGGCCGAGAAGGCCACGCTCACCATCATCTCTGACGCCGGCTACCGCCTCGCCACCGCCGTCGCTCAGCGCAGCGGCACCGTGACGATCAACGACAACGAGGCGACCGTCGCGCTCACCACTAACGACGCGCAGGCCGCCGAAGTGACCACCGGCACGGCAAACGGCGGGCGCTACACGTTCACTCGCTCGCTCGCCAGCAACGCCCAGGCTCTGGTGGTGCACTTCACGATCACCGGCACGGCAACGGCGCTGGCAGGGGCCGATTTCACCCTCAGCTCCGGTGCCACGCTCGTCTTTGATGACACCACCGGCGAGGGCACGATCACGATCCCGGCCGGCAGCAACACCGCCGTGCTCAACGTCAACGTCGTCGACGACGCGACCGCCGAGAACGCCGAGACGGTGGTCCTCACCGTCAACGCGGGCGACGGCTACCGCCTGGCCACCGCCGCCGCTCAGCGCGTCGGCACCGTGACCATCGCCGACAACGAACCGACCGTGACGGTTGCCGGTCGCGACGTCGCCGCGGCCGAGGTCTTCACCGGCACGGCCAACCCGGCGGTCTTCCGCATCACCCGCACCGGCGCAACCACCAACCCGCTGGTGGTCACCTACGCCCTCACCGGCACGGCGACCGCGGGCGATGACTACACCGTCCTGAGCACCACCACGGTCACCATCCCCGCCGGCTCCCTGTTCGTCGACGTCACTATCAACGTCGTCGACGACGGGATCGTCGAGGGCAACGAGAACGTGACGCTCACCCTCGTCGCCGACACCACCTACCGCCTCAGCGCAACGACCTCGCAGCGCGCGGCCACCGCGGTGATCAGCGACAACGAGCCGACGTTCGGCGTCACCGCCCCCGACGCCAACGCCGCCGAGGGCAACACCAACACCGGCACGTTCCGCATCGCCCGCACCGGCGGCAACAGCCAGATCACGGTGGTCCACTTCTCCATCACCGGCACGGCCGACCCGCTGAACGACTTCGTCCTCTCCAGCAGCACGCCCGGTGCGAGCCTCACGTTCGACACCGCCAGCGGCCTGGGAACGATCACCTTCACCGGCTCGACCACGTTCGCCACCATCACCCTCACGGCGAACACCGACGCAACGACCGAGGGCAGCGAGACCGCGATCATCACCCTCCTGCACGCCGACGACGGCGATCAGGACTACACCATCTCCGGCACGCAGACCTCGGCGACCATCAACATCGCCAACACCCCGGTCGCCCCGTAATCCAAGGCCCGCCCGGCACACGGGGCGACGCAACTCATTGGCCTACCATCGTCCCCTTCCCACTCGGGCGGGGGACGTTTTTTTATTGTCGAAGAAACGTCCCGGTCCCCGGAGTATGAACCGTGTCGAACGCAACCGCATCACCCGCAGCCACCAGCAAAGTCACCGTCGGCGACGCCGGCCCCAGCCGTAAGAAGCTGACCATCGAGGTCCCCGCCGAGACCGTCAGCCAGTCGCTCGACTTCTCCATGGAGGCGGCCGTCAGCCAGGCCGAGCTCCCCGGCTTCCGCAAGGGCCGCGCCCTGCGCCGTCTGATCGAGAAGCGCTTCGGCGGCGCCGTGTCGCGCCAGGCTCGTGAGACGCTGATGGGCAACGCCTTCCAAGCCGCGGTCAACGAGCACAAGCTCCGCGTACTGGGCAACCCCATCACCAAGGACGTCGAGAAGCTCGAGCTGGTCTCGGGCAAGCCGTTCGTCTTCGACGTCGAGGTCGAAGTCCTCCCCGAGTTCGCCCTGCCCAAGTTCGACGGGCTCGCGCTCCGCAAGCCTCTCATGACCGTCACCGACGAGATGGTCGGCAACGACCTCAAGACCCTGGCCATTCAGGAAGGCTCGCTCGAAGAGCGCCCCACCGCCGAGCCGGGCGACTACCTCACCGGTCACGCCAAGATGACCGGCAGCGACGGCAACACCTACTTCGAGTCCGACGGCATCGTCGTGCAGGTTCCCCCCGCCGACAAGGCGCCCAAGGGCATGATCGTCGGCCTGGTGGTCGACGACCTCTCCAAGCAGCTGGGCCTCCCCAAGCCGGGCGACAAGGTCACCGTCAAGACCAAGGGCCCCGAGAACCACGAGAACGAGAAGCTCCGCGGCATGGAGCTCACCATCGAGTACGTGCCCGCCCGCTGCGACCGGATCATCGCCGCGCCGACCGCCGACCTGGTCGCCCGCTTCGGCATGACCGACGAGACCGCCCTCACCCAGGCCCTGCGTGAGCGTCAGGAGCAGCGCATCAAGATCGACCAGCAGGTCGCGATGCGCACCCAGCTCGCCAAGCACCTCCTCGAGGAGGTGAAGATGGAGCTGCCCCAGCGCCTCACCGCCGACCAGATCGCCCGCAACATGGAGCGTCGCCGCCTCGAACTGCTCTACCGCGGCGTCGATGCCGCCAAGATCGAAGAGAACATCGCCGAGCTCCGCGCCGCGAGCACCTTCGACGCCGTCCGCGACCTCAAGCTCTTCTTCATCCTCGACCGCGCGGCCGAGGAGCTGGGCGTGAAGGTGACCGAAGCCGAGATCAACGGTCGCATCGCCCAGATGGCCATGGAGCGCAACGAGCGCCCCGAGAAGCTCCGTCAGCAGCTCATGCAGCAGAACATGATCGGCGGCGTCTTCAACCAGCTCCGCGAGCACAAGACGATGGACGCGGTCATCGCCAAGGCCAAGGTCGAAGAGCTCCCCCTCGAGGAGTACAACAAGATCGTCGAGGCCGAGAACAAGGCCAGCCAGGAAAAGGCCAAGGCCTCCAAGAAGTGATGACGTCCGAACCGCGACCGTAAGGGCGCAAAACGACGCGAACTGATCACCACAAGCCCCGGCTCACACCGGGGCTTTTTCATTGGCCTCAGCCCAATTCAGTTTCGCAACGCCGCTCAACCAACGCGATCGTCGGTCTCTTCGCCGTCCGCACTGCGCGGATCCGGTCGGTTCCCCAGCGCCATCCGCCGTCCCTGGTGCAGCGAGCCGCAGCCCGGGCACACGATGCCGTGTTCCCCATCCGACAGACCGCTGAGATTCCGCCCGCACTGATAGCAGATCGGCTCTGTCAGCCGATGCCCGATTCGACTCACTGCCACGACTGCCGCGACCGCCGCGACCCCCACCACCGGCACCCAGCCGATCCCGGTCCACAGGATCACCGCAGCCGCGGCCAGAGCGATCCCTAGCACCCACGAGAACGCCTTGACCCGCACGCGACCGAAGTAGCCGCGCCCGGTGTCCACCAGGTGTTCCAACGCCGGATGAAGCTTGCGACGCTCCTGCCCCATGACTCGATTCTACGCGAACTGAACCCGCGGTGTTCCCCTCTTGCTACTCCCCCGTCCGCCGCCCACCTTGGCACGGCAGAATCACGTCTGCCGGCCGCCGAGCACGCTCGCCGCAAACACCAAAAAGCCGCCCAGCGCGGCCAGGCACCACCACAGCAGCTTGTCGGGCCGATCGGCCTCCACCGGCTCTCCCAGCCGCCGCACGGCCTTGGCCCAGCTCGGCCAGCCGGTCCGCCGCTCAACGACGTCGGCGAGCTGTGTGAGGCACGAGTAGTCCTTCATCTCCTCGGCAAGCTTGGGCTCGGCGTCATTCACCGCGAGCGTCGCCGTCGAGGTCGTCGTCGCCGGGAGCGAAAGCGGCCGCCTCTGCACGTTGCGCCCCGTCGTCACCGTCTCGATCTTGACCACGCACACCACGTCGCCCGCCTGCTGCACGCCGGTCTCGGGCGCAACCGACCATGATGGCCGCTGGCCCGTGCCGGCGGGCGCGGCACCTGGACGCATCGGTACCGACACCGTCACCACTCCATCCGGCGGCTGCGGCGAGCCCAGGAACGCACCGACGGCGCCACACAGAGCCATGATCAGGCCGAGCACATAGACAACCACGCGTCCCTTCAAGATGCCGCTCCCCATCGCACCACGCGACCGAATGATATTCGCCCGCGCAGCCGACTGGACTCAGCAACCGGCGAAGACCGTGCGTTCGGGAGCGGAGCGCACGAACGCCGGAAGTGAAGCCGTTGCGGCCTGCAAGGCCGCCTTCCATCCGTTCTTCAGCACCCGCTGAAGAACAGGTTGATGAATGCGATGAAGTCGTTGTTGTTGAACTGCCCGTCGTGCCCGTTCAGGCCGCCGGCGATCCCCAGATCGGCCGCCGCGTTGTTGTTGAAGAAGTGCGAGATGAATGCGATGAAGTCGTTGTTGTCCAGGTGACCGTCGCCACCGGGGAGGCCGCCCGCCCGTCCCAGGTCGGCCGGTCCGCAGGTCGCCGCCTGCGGCGTCCAGCGGACCGCAACACCACCCTCGCCGTTGGTGGCGTAGCCGTAGAGATTTCCGTCATCATCGATCCCCGTCACGCGCGAGAAGAGCCACGGCCCGTCGGGGATCAGGTCGTGCAGGTCGACGGCCGACTCGGCCGTGCCCGACCAGACCACCGCGTGCTCCTGCTCGCGGTCGGGCAGCGTCTGCACGCACCCGCCCTGAAGGTTCCCGCGCATCGCGAAGATGAACGAACTGTGGTACCCTGCCGGATGAATGTCGACCAGCGTCTCGCCGCCGTTGAGCCACAGCAGCGCGTGGCTGTGCCCGCCGGTGGCCTCGCCGTACCCGCGCCCGCCGATGGTGGTGCCGCTGATGGCGTCGGCCGTGGTCTCGTCGTACCCAAAGTCCGGCTGCAGGAGCACGAACGAGTCGGGCGACGGGCTTGACCAGTAGCAGGCGTTGTACATGTCGTTGGGGTCGGTCGCAACGCCGGAGATCCGGCCGCCGTCGACGCCCGTCGCGAACGTCTCGTTCGCGTTCAGCGGGTGGATGTCGACCATCGATTCGGCCGTACCGGTCCACGCCAGCGCGTGGGTGGCAAAGCCAGTCGAAGGACCGCGCCCCAGCCCCACCTGGTTCGTGCCATCGGTCGAGTTCGCGGCCGCGTACGCGAACCCTTCGGGGTTCAGGAACACCGCCGAAGCCGCGTCGCCGGTCCAGAGCGTCGCGAGCGTGCGCTCACCCTGGAATGAAACGCCAACCTGCTGACCGCCGAAGCTCGAGTAAGCGACGCCACCGTCGCACCCCGCGGGGTTCAGGTCCACCGCGGACCCCGCCGTGCCCGACCAGAGGAACGCGTGCGTGTTGCCGCCGGTCACGGTTCCGTTCGCAAAGCCGACCTGATGACCGCTGCCCGCCCCCTGCACGAACGCCTCGTTCGCCCCAGTTGGAGTGATGATCGTCGCGGTGTACTGCTGCGCCTTGGCGATGCCGGCAGCGGTCAGGAGTGCGATCGTGGCGGACACAAAGCAGCGGGACGCCGGGCTCGTCATGATGACCTCTGGAGTTACTGACCACCCACGCGAACAAGAAGAATGCACAAAAACAGGCGTGCGGCCACGCCGCACGCCTGTTCTCACAGAGATTCCGCGCAATCACCCAGTCATTCATCCACCTGACAAGGGATGTCCCTTACTCCGCACGGCAGAAACCCGCGAGCGGTTCCGCCACAACTGCGAAGAACAGGTAAATGCTCCGCGGTGCTCAGCACCCGGTAAAAAAGTGGTTGATGAACGCGATGAAATCGTTGTTGTTGAACTCGCCGTCGCTCCCCGGCTGGCCGCCGGCCACGCCCAGGTCCGCCGCGGCTTCGTGCGAGAAGAACCGACCGATGAACGCGATGAAGTCGTTGTTGTCGAGCCGGCCGTCGGGCCCGTTCAGACCGCCCGCGCTCCCAAGGTCCGCCGGTCCACACACAACGGGCTGCGGCGTCCACCGCACCGCCGCTGCATTGGTGCCGACGCTGACATAGCCGTAGAGCACACCGTCGGAGTCGATCGCCGTCACGCGGGAGTCGGTCCAGAAGCCTTCTACCAAGCCGTGCAGATCCACCATCGAATCGGGCGTGCTGTGCCAGACGACTGCGTGCTCGTTGTTGGAGTAGGCGATCGAACCTCCTTGCACGCCGCCGCGCACGACGGTCGCGTACGAGGCGTGCGTTCCGTCGGTCGGGTTCAGGTCGATGAGCGTGCCGCCGTCGTCGAGCCAGAGCAGCGCGTGCGTCTCGTCGCTGGTCGCCATTCCTCGCCCATGTCCGACGAACGCCGTGCCGCTCACCCCCACTGCGGTCGTCTCCTCGAACCCGTCCAGCGGATGGAGCGGCACCCACGTGTCGGCGCTGCGCCCGGTCCAGTACCCGGCGTTGGGCATGTCAAACGTGTCGGTCGCCGCGCCGGCAATACGGGAGCCGTCGACCGCATAGGCCCACGAGAAGGTGTACCCGTCAGGGTGCAGATCGGCGAACGACGCGGCCGTCCCGAGCCACGCCAGCGCGTGCGGGCCGCGGCCAGTACCCGGTCCGCGCCCGATCCCCACCTGCGTCAAGCCGTCGGTGCCGTACGCGGTGGCGAATCCGAAACCGGGCGGGTTGAGAACGACGGCCGACGCCGCAGTCCCGTTCCAGACGACGGCCCAGGTTTCACCCTCGGGCGAAGAGGCGGTGCCCGCCTGCTGCGCCGGCGCACGCGTTCACGCTCGAGCTGTCGGCGCCCGCAGGGTTCAGATCGATCCCAGGCGATCCGGGTCCGTTCCACAGCACGGCATGCGTCCAGGGCTCGTCTCCGCCCCCCAGGAACGAACCGCCCTGGAACCCACCGCCGGCCCCGTTGAGATACGTCTGGAATGATTCAGGCGAGGTCAACAACATCGCCGTGTACTGCTGGGCGTGCGCCGTCTTGCCCCCAAGGCACACCGCCAACCCGCCAATAGACACAAGGGCCGCCGCACGATTCACGTGTGAGGTCATCATCCGTCCTTTCGACTCGCACGCGGCCCCAGCCCTTCGGGACGCTCAGCACGAGCATGCGGGACGATCTTCGCCCGGGCAAACACCCAGATGCGAATCACCCGACATTACGGGCAACACCCTGTTCTGACGCGTCGGCTCAGCCCTTCCACGGCTTCTCAGCCGGGCCGGTGTAGATGCTCAGCGGCCGGATCAGCCGGTTGTCGGCGTGCTGCTCCATCACGTGAGCGCACCAGCCGGTGATGCGGGCGCACACGAAGATCGGCGTGTACTGCGGCACGGGGATCTTCATCGTGAAGTACGTCATGCCGCACGGGAAGTCCACGTTGGGGTGGATGTTCTTCTTCGTGAGCATGATCTTCTGCACCTGCTCGCCAAGCTCGAACCACTTGGGCGCACGCAGGCCGCCGAAGGTCGGCTGGCCGCTGGAATCGATCGACGCGGCCATCTTCTTGCCCAGCCCGTGCAGGATGCCCGCGCGGTGGTCGCCGTTCTTGTAGACGCGGTGCCCGAACCCCATCAGCTTGCGCTTGGTGTCGAACGCCTTCTGCATCCACTCGTCGACCTTCGGGGTGCCGATGCCGGCCTCACCGACGTCCTTGTAGATCTCCTTGAGCATCTCCATCGCCATCTCGTTGGCGCCGCCGTGCAGCGGGCCCTTCAGCGCGCCGATGCCGCCGCACACCGCACCGTGCATGTCGCTCAGCGTGCCCGCGATCACGCGGCAGGTGAACGTGCTGGCGTTGAACTCGTGCTCGGCATACAGGATCAAGCTCACGTCCATCACGCGAGCCTCGTCGGTCGAGGGCTTGCGCCCCGTCATCATGTAGAGCAGGTTGGCCGCGTGACCGAGGCTCGCGTCGGGCGCGATCACCGGACGGCCATCGATCGCGTTCTGCATGTGACCGACGATGGTCGGGATCTTCGCCAGCAGACGCTTGGACTTGCGCAGGTTCGCCGCGGCGGAGTTGTCCTGGCAGTCAGGATCGGTGTGACCGAGGATGCTCACGGCCGTGCGGAGCACGTCCATCGGCACCGCGCGCCCGCTGGCCAGCCAGCCCGCGCTGCTCTCGATGAACGCCGTCACGGCCGCGGGGAGCTGGCGGTCGGCGACGATCTCGGCGGAGAACTTCTTGAGCTCGTCGGCCGTCGCTTTGTGCCCGACAAGCAGCAGGAACGCGACCTCCTCGAACGTGGCGTTGGCCGCCAGGTCGTGGATCTCGTACCCGCGATAGATCAGCTTGTCCTGCTCGATCGAGCAGACGGCCGTCTGGCCGCCGATCACCCCTTCAAGACCGCGCGCCAGTGCCGCCTGCTTGTCCGCCCCAGCCGCCGTCGTGCCCGTCGCTGCCATGTCGTCCTCTCCGTGGTGTAAGGCGGCAGCATAGGGGGGAACGGGCGGGCTCGCTGCTCCCGAAAGAGCCGCCTCGCCAACGAAAAAGGCGGGCCGATTGGCCCGCCTGAGTGGTGTTGATGTGCTGAAGGCCGCGACTCAGCGACGACGGCGACGAACTGCCGCCAGACCGCCAAGAGCCAAGGCGGATGCTGCGCCCGGCGTGGGAATAAAGTGGAAATGGAACGAGGCGGTCTCGAAGCTGAAGTTGCTGCCGACCACCTGGCCCTCGGGCACGGCCACCTGCATCGGCCAGAAACCGCTGCCGATGTCCTGCGTCTGCACCGCGCCGTTGAGCAGCCCACCGGCTTCAATCGTGATCTCACGCGACGTGAAGTCGGTGATGTCGATCCACACGCGGTAGAGGTTGGCCCACGGCGCGAAGGTGCCGTCGCTGGGCCACGGCACGCCGCCCGTGCCGCCGTTGATTCCCCATGGGTTGCCGGTGGTATCGATGCGGAGGCCGCCAACATAGGAGTCGATGCCCGTGATCCGCGTCGCGCTGCCGCTCGGACCCGTCGCGTCGAGGAATCCGTTCTCGTTGTGCGTACCGGAGTTGCCGGTGCTGGTGTTGTTGCTGGTGGCGCTCCCGTTGCGGTACGGACCGCCGCGCCGAACAGCGTGTCGCCCGAATTGACGGTGCCGCGGCTGATCGACACCGCGTTGAGCGAGTCGGTCACCTGGATAAACGCCTGTCCGCCCTGGGCCGCCGAGGGCGTGGAGAACCGGTTGATGCCCCAGTTCTGATTGACCGTCTGCGCAACCCGCGCCTGCAGCCAGAAGCCGATGCGCGTCGCGGTGACCGCGCCCGGGTTTCCGATGTTGTATTCAGTCCCCAGGCCGGTCGGCGCACCGCTCGCCCCGTCAGGAATCAGCCGCATCTCAAAGGAGTAGGTCCCCTGCGCAGCAGCGGGCATCACGAACGCGAACGCCACGCCGGCAGCGCCGAACAACGACAGAGCAGCTCCACGCATACACACTCTCCACTTTGCCTTCCGCTCCCGGCGGAAGGAAATACACGAAGACCGGGCGCGACGTTCGCACACCGGCGATCCACATATCTGGAGGTCCCGTCTCTCCTCTCCAGATGCCCACAATGTACGGGAAGTCACCCTGAAGAGATGCTGGGAAAGTCCCGTAATTCCTTCGTTATCGCAATTCTGTCGCCCCCCCGATTTCAGGGAGGGCAATGCAAGAGCAAGCTGTCTACGTGAACGTAGAGCAAATCCGCTCTGCGCTGCGGCGCGTTCAGCGCGTCCAACTCAATCCGCGGCGGCATCACTCCACTTCTGCGCAGTTCCCCATCCTCGTTACTCGCGCTTTTCTGCGGGTTTTGAGCCATTTCTTGACGACACGCCGCACCCAACTATCGCTCCACATTGCTATGCGCGGCCTGCGTGCCCCCCGCCGGGTGGCTGATAACAGCCGCTCCACTCTTCAGCCTCAACAAACGCTTCACCAGCCGCAAACTCATGCCGACAAGAACGCGCATGAACTGGCTTTCATACGCGCGTACACAGGTCGGCCGAATCCACACCCCGGCGCTCACCACGGCCATCGTGGCCTGCGCAGGAACACTGACGCTGCTGCCCATCGCGCCCGCCAGCGCGGCGGACGACCCGGTCGACATCACCGCCGTCCCGACCGAGGGCGATCCGATGGACCTCCCCGGCCGCGGCCCCGCGCCCAAGACCAAAGAAGAGAACAACACTCCCGCACCCGTGCAGTCGGGCGCTCGTCCGGAGAAGGCGCCTGAGCCGCGCGAGTGGTTCGGTCCTGAAGGCAAGTCGTGGCTCGAGTGGGGACGCATCACCGGCGACTGGAACGGCGCTCGCTCCAAGATGGAGGAGGCCGGCCTCACCTTTGCTGGTTCGCTCCGCTTCGATTGGACCAGCGTCACCTCCGGCGGCGTGAACAAGGACACCTACAGCCGCCGGCTGGTCGACGTGAACCTCACGCTCGAACTCGAGAAGGCGTTCGGCACAGGCTGGAAGGGCGGCACCCTCTATGCCGACTTCACGCACTACGGCGGCAAGCTCGAGGAACCCTCCGGCAGCATCCAGGGCACCGACGTCATCGCCTCCCCGCGTCACCTCGACCAGCTCTCGGAGATCTGGTTCCAGCAGGTGTTCGCCGACGGCGCGGTCCGCATCAAGCTCGGCAAGATCGATACCAACGCCGAGTTCGCCGTGCTTCCCTGCGCGTGCAGCTTCGTCTCCGCCAACGGCGTGTGGGACGCCAACCTGCTCGACATGCCCACCTACCCCGACCCCGCCTTCGGCGGCCTGATCTTCTACACCCCCTGCGACAGCTTTTACGTCGGCTGCGGCGCGTTCGACGGCGCCACGCACGACGGCTTCCACACCGGCGGGCGCGGGCCGGCCACGTTCTTCAGCGACAGCAAGAGCGACTCGTGGTACTTCATCGGTGAGGCCGGCGTCCGCTGGCCCACGTGCGGCGCCTGCTTCGCCGGTCAGTTCTCGATCGGCGGCTGGTACCACACCGGCGACTACGACCGCTTCGACGGCTCGATCGCTCACGGTACCGGCGGCTTCTATGCCATGGCTCAGCAGCAACTCACCCGCCGCGGCGATGAAGACGGCTTGAAAGACAAGGGCCTCTTCGTCTTCGCCCGCGCCGCCTTCGCTGACGAGGACATCTCCGCCGTCCGCACCCACTGCGCCGCGGGCCTCTCGATGCAGGGCACCTTCGACGGGCGCGACGCCGACAAGGCCGGCATCATGTGGTCGTTGGCCGATCTCCCCTCCGCCTCGGGCGCCAGCGGCGACGAGAACCTCGTCGAGCTCTTCTACACCATCGCCGCGACCCCCGGCGTCTCGGTCACGCCTTACGTCCAGTGGGTCGGCAACCCCTCCGGCGATCCGTCGATCAAGGACGCCACGCTGCTGGGAGTTTCGGTCAAGGTCGTGTTCTAAGCCATCGGAGTCGACACACGGATGAACCTCGCGCGGGCCATCGCAGTGTTCATGGCGGCAAGCCTCGCGGCCGACGCGCGCGCCGCCAACGGTCCGGGCCCCGGCGCCGCTCAGGTGCCTTCCGCGCTCTCGCAGACCCTGCACACAAACACCGACTTCCTCACCCTTGCCGGCTTCACACTTATTGCACTACTCGTTACGGCCGTCGTCTCGCGCCGGCTGCGCACTAATCGCTTGACGGTCATCGCGGCCGCGGCTCTCTCGCTCGGCATTCTGGCCGTCGGCTTCACGCTCGTCAGTTGGAGCGGCGAGTCGGCCCGCGCCGCGATGCGGCGCCCGTTGGAAGGGATCGCCCCGACCTACGCCTCGGAGATGCGCACACGGTCACTGGCGACTCCCATCAAACGCCAAGCCCGACGACCCGCTCTACCTCGAGCTCATCGAGAACGAAAAACGCTGGCTCACCGCCAACCCAAGCGTCGCCGACATCTACACGTTCCGGCGCGACGACGAAGGCACCTGGCGCCTGATCGTCGACTCCGAGACCGACTACAACCACAACGGCCGTATCGACGAGGACCGCGAGCAGCGCACCACGATCGGCGAGCCGTACGAGCAGTCGATCGAGGAGCTCAACCGCGCCCTCGCCGGCGAGTCCATCTTCATGGATGTGCCCGAGACCGACCGCTGGGGCACCTGGGTCTCCGCGTTCGTCCCCCTGCGCGACGAAGTCGGCAACATCGAAGCCGTGCTCGGCGTCGACTTCCCCGCAGAGCAATGGGAGCACGCAACCGCCGCCGGCCGGCTCGGCACCATCGGCTACCTCGGAGCCATCCTCGTGCTGGTCTTCGCCGGCGCGTTCCTTCACATCACCTTCCAGCGCATCCTCAACCGCCGCATGGAGAGCGAGCGCCTCCTGCGTGAGCAGGCCGCGCACCTCGACGCCGCCAACACCGCATTGGGCATCGCCAAAACCGAGGCCGAAGCCGCCAGTCGCGCCAAGAGCGAGTTCCTGGCCAACATGAGCCACGAGATCCGCACGCCCATGACCGCCATCCTGGGCTTTGCCGAACTCCTCGCTCACGACGGCGACCGCGCCCTTGCACCCCGCCAGCGCCTCGAGAGCATCGACACCATCAACCGCAACGGCGAGCACCTGCTCTCGATCATCAACGACATCCTCGACATCTCCAAGATCGAGGCCGGTCGCATGACGGTGGAAAACCTCGCCACCCCCACTGACCGCATCCTGCAGGACGTATTGGCGCTCATGGACGTCAAGGCCCGCGGCAAGGGCCTCAGCCTCACCGCCCGCGTCGTCACGCCCGTCCCCGAGACGATCCACACCGACCCCGTCCGCCTCCGCCAGATCCTGGTCAACCTCATCGGCAACGCCATCAAGTTCACCGAGACCGGCGGCGTCACCATCGAAGCCTCGTTCGAAGCCGCCGAACACAACGCCGGAGGCGGGGGGGCTCGCTCCGCATCGCGATCGCCGATACCGGCATCGGTCTCACCGCCGAGCAGTGCGCCCGCCTCTTCGGCGCCTTCGTGCAGGCCGACGCCTCGACCACCCGCAAGCACGGCGGCACCGGACTCGGCCTGCAGATCAGTAAGCGCCTCGCCGAGACCCTCGGCGGCAGCATCACCGTCGCCAGCGAGCTCGGCAAAGGAAGCACCTTCGCCGTCACCGTCGCCACAGGCGAGCTCGGCGGCGTCGCCACGCTCCCGCCGCACGAGGTCGCCGCACTCCCGCCGCAGCCCGTCGCCGCAACGCACAGAGACATCGACGCCAACGCCCTCCGCGGCCTGCGGATCCTGCTCGCCGAAGACGGACTCGACAACCAGCGTCTGATCGCGTTCCACCTCGCCCGCGCCGGCGCCGAAGTCACCGTCGCCGCCAACGGACGCAGGGCCCTGGAGCATCTCACGCTCCCGGGCAACGCCGACGGTCCGCTCCTGAGCCCGCCGCCGATCGATCTGCTCCTCACCGACATGCAGATGCCCGAGATGGACGGGTACGAGCTCGCCCAAACGCTCCGCGCCCGCGGCAGCACACTGCCGATCGTCGCCCTCACCGCCAACGCCATGACCGGCGACCGCGAACGCTGCCAGGCCGTCGGCTGCGACGGTTACGCCACTAAGCCCATCGACAAAGTGCTGCTGATCAAGGTCTGTCGCGAGACCGTCGACGGGAAACGCACCACGCGTCGTGCGGCGTAGACGCCGCCGTGCGTCGGAGCCTTCTTCGAATAACCAGAGCATGCCAAGCGGCGCTCGCGCCCGCTTTTCTATACTGGTCCGGTCGATTCCCGGAGATAGAACCAGATGGACGCAAAGCACCCCTCCGCGCCGCTGACCACCCGCAAGAGCATTCGCCGTCTCGCATTCAGCCTGAGCATGGCCGCCTGCCTCGCGATACCGGCGTTCGGCAGCCAGCCCGGCGACACCCCGCCCACGGACGCCAACTCACCGGAGGTCGTTCAGGAGTGGAAGACCAACGCCGACAAAGGCCTCGCCAGCGCGCAGTACAACCTGGGCATGGCCTACCTCCGTGGCAACGGCGTCGCGAAAGATCCTGCTGAAGCCTTCAAGCGACTCCTCGCCGCCGCCGACCAGCAGCACGTCGAAGCGCAAGCCCAAGTCGCCCGGATGTACACCTTCGGCATCGGCGTGAAGGCCGACCCCGAGGAAGGCGGCCGCAGGTGCGTCGAGCCGGCGCAGGCCGGCTCACCGCTCGCCCAGTACCTCGTGGGCTTCAACTACGAGCGCGGCACCGTTTACGACCGCGATCTCGCCGAAGCGTTGAAGTGGTACAAGCTCGCCGCCGGCCGGGATTGCCCCGAGGCACAGAACGCAATGGGCGATCTCTACATGCGAGGCGCGGGCGTCAAGGCGAGCCCGGCCACCGCGATCAAGTGGTACAAGCTCGCCGCCGACCAAGGCCTCGCCGCCGCGCAGACCAGTATCGGATACTGCTACGACACCGGGCGCGGCGTGAAAGAAGACCCGGCCGAAGCCGTCAGGTACCTCGCGCTCGCGGCGGCGCAGGGCGACGCCCGCGCACAGACGAACCTCGCATACTGCTACCTGCGCGGGCGCGGCGGCCGTAAAGACAATGCGGCGGCCGTCCGCCTGCTCAAGCAGGCGATCGACAACGGAGAGGCGTACGCCGGGCTCTTCCTCGGCCAGTACTACGAGTCCGCCGACGAGGCGGAAGTCGACTACGCCGAAGCAGTCAAGCAATACCGCCAGCTCGCCGACAAGGGCTACGTCTCCGGTCAGTGCAGCCTCGCCAGGATGTACGCGCGCGGCAACGGCGTCGAAAAAGATGAGGCCCGCGCCCGCGAGCTGCTCACAAAGGCCGCCGAAACCGGCGATCCCGATGCGCAATGCGCTCTCAGCTCACATCTCCGCGCAAACAAAGACAACGCCGCCTTCAAGTGGGCGAGCAAGGCCGCTGACAAGCTGAGCAAACGCGGCATCCACCAGCTCGCATGGTGCTACTACGAGGGCATGGGCGTCGAGAAGAACCCGGCTCGAGCCTTCCAGCTCTGGAGCTACAACGCCGGCGAGGGATACGCCAACTCATGCGACGACATGGGCATGTGCTACAGCGAGGGCATCAACGTCGAGAAGGACCCGGCCGAAGCCTTCAAATGGTACCTCAAAGGCGCCCAGGGAGAAATCGATAACTCCCGCATCAAGGTCGCACAGATGTACGAAGAAGGCGCCGCCGTCCCCAAGGACGTCGAAGCCGCTCGCGTTTGGTACGCCAGGGTCGCCGAGGACGACATCGTCAAGAACGTCAACCGCGCCGCGGCGGCACGGCGCCTGCTTGAACTCGGCGGACCCGGACTCAACGGCGCCAAGGACCCCAAGGACGAGTTCAAGTGGATGCTCGCCCTCGCCCGTACCGGCGACGCCGCGGCACAGGCCAAGACCGCCGACGGATACGCCAAGGGTGAAGTCGTCGACAAAGACCCCGTCCGCGCCGTCGCCTGGTACCGCTCGGCCGCCGCCCAGGGAGACAAAGCCGCGGGCGAAAAGGCCGTGGCACTCACCACATCGCTGAGCGAGGCCGAACGCGCCAAGGCCGACAAGATCACCTCCAACATCCAACTGGTCGTTCATCGCTTCGACGAGCTGTAAAGGCCATGTCCGCTCCAGTCGCCCCGCAACCTCCGGCCGGTTGAACAGGTACAACGAAGCGATGCCGCGTTCCCGCGCCCGCTCGGCGTTCAAGCTCATCGCTGTTCTCGCCGCCTCCGCACTCATCGGGGTCGTCGTCTTCATCGCGACGTTCGTCCTCATCCCCGCCGGCGAGCCCAAACCGACATGGTCCGCGGCGTCCGGCGGCCCACCGCCCGTCGACTTCCTGCTGGTGATGTACCCGGCGAGCAAGGCCGTGCCGCTCCGCGAAGCGCCCGAACTCACCGCCGACAGCCACGATCTGCTCGACCGTGCCGTCGTCAACACGCTCAAAGAGTCCAGCTCGCTCCCGACCGAGTGGATCACCGTCCAGCTGCCCGGCAAACAACTCTGGGTGCGCCGGAGCGACCTCTCGTTCACGCCCGCACCTGGCGTCGACCGCCAGGCTCTCTTTGATGCCTACATCGCCAACGACGACAAAAATCACCCCGGCCAGTTCCGCCACGGAAGCCTCACCACCACGCTCCAGCCCGACGGCTCGGACCGCTGCACTCTCCGCGTCGCGAGCGACGACCACGAGCAGAAGTTCGTCTACGACGTCAACGCAAACAGCCGCTCCGCTACGCCTGTCGCCGAGTACCGTGTCTTCGGCGCTGCCTACGGCTTGATGAACCTGCACATCTTCGTCATCGCCGCCGCCGCGGCCGCCATCGCCTCGGCCTGCACCCTCTTCGCAGCGTGGTTGCTACTCCGCCGCAAAGCCGCCCCGCCCGCCGCACCCTCTATCTCCGCTGCGTAACGAAAAACGGCCGGGCAGGGCCCGGCCGTCGTTGGTCTCATTCAAGCAACTGACTCAGACGAACTCGCCGCCGTCGTCAAAACCGGCCGGTCCGAGGTCGTCGTCCGCCAGCGCCGGCTCGTACATCCCCGCGTCGCGGCGTTGGCTCGCGTCGCTTTGCTGGCCGCGCTGACCACCACCGCCGCCGCCGCCCGCGGTCGGTGTCGGCATCTCGCGCGGCGCTTCGCCCTCGAGGAAACCGATGAGCTTCTTGGCCCGCACCGGGTGCTGCAGCTTGCGGATGGCCTTCGCCTCAACCTGGCGCACGCGCTCGCGCGTCACCTTGAAGATCTTGCCGACCTCTTCCAGCGTGTAGGTGTACCCGTCGCCGATGCCGTACCGCAGCTTCAGGATCTCGCGCTCGCGGTACGTCAGGCTCTTGAGCACCTGCTCGATGCGGTGCTTGAGCGTGCCGTTGGTCGCCGCGTCGGGCGGAGCCTCGCACCGCGCATCCTCCACGAAATCGCCGTAGAACGAGTCCTCGGTCTCGCCGACCGGCTTGTCGAGGCTCGCCGGCGCCTTGGCCGTGCGCAGCACCCGCATCACCTCGGTCACCGTCATCTTCGCCTCTTCGGCGATCTGCGGCACCGTCGGCTCAAGGCCCGTGCGCTGGAACAGTTCCTTCTGGATCTGGCGCAGCTTGCACGTCGTCTCGATCATGTGCACGGGCACGCGGATCGTCCGCGCGTGGTCCGCGATCGAACGCGTGATCGCCTGGCGCACCCACCACGTCGCGTAGGTGCTGAACTTGTACCCGCGCTTGTACTCGTACTTGTCCACCGCCCGCATCAGGCCGGTGTTGCCCTCCTGGATCAGGTCCAGGAACGACAGCCCGCGGTTGCGGTACTTCTTGGCGATGCTCACCACCAGGCGCAGGTTGCCGCCCGACAGGTCGCGCTTCGCCTGCTCGTACTCCCAGAAGACGGTGTCGATCGCCTTGATGCGGGCCGCCAGTTCCGCCGGCTCCTCCATCACCATCGACCGCAAGCCGTCCATCTCGTCGCGCATCGCCGACGCTTCGTCCTCGTCGAACTCGCCGACCGGCGTGCCCTTCACACGGCGCCCCGCGTTCCGCAGGGCCTGCTCAAGGTCCACCATCTTGGCGCTGATCGAACGCAGCTTGCGCATCAGCGGGATGATCCGGCCCGTCCGCAGGCACAGTTCCTCCGTCAGCGCCGCCATCTTGCGCCGGCGGCTGGCGATCCGGTCGCTGATCAGCGCCGTCTGCTCGGCGTTCCGCGCCGTGCGGGCCTGCTGCAGCAGCGTCCAGTCCGCCCGGTTGTGGTCCAGCAGCTTGTCGACCGTCGCGAGGTTGTAGGGAATGCGAGCGGAGATGATCTCCTTGTGCTTCTCCTCCAGCGTGCTGATCCGCATCGTCCGGTCGAACGGCAGTTCGCCGCGCTCGACCTGGCGAAGCGTCGCCACCGCCTGCGTCAGGATGTAGTCGCTCTCCAGGCAGCGACGGCGGAAGATCATCCGCATCGTCTCGATCTTCTTCGCCAGACGCACTTCCTCGTCGCGCGTCAGCAGGGGGATCGTCCCCATCTGCGACAGGTACATGCGGATCGGATCATCGATCCGCCGCCCGCCCGTCACAGCCCCGCCCGCCCCCGCCGCCGCGCCGTCGTGCGCCGCCTCTTCGGCCAGCTCACGCTGCAGCGCCTCGTCTTCCTCTTCGTCGAACACGTCGCCTTCGACCACCGGCTGAGCCTTGGCCTCAACCTGCGCCGACGCCTTCGCCGTCGAGAGGCAGCGCACGTTCCAGTTCATCGCGCACCAGTTCTCGTCGGTGCTGCGCTCGCCGCCCACCACCGTCATCGCTCGCACGGGCCGGTCGTTGGGACCGGTGATCGTCAGCGCCTCCGGCTCCGCCTGACCGCGGGCCTTCCGCTCGCGGTAAAGCCGCGCGCGGTAGTCCATCTCGTCAAGCAGCGTCAGTCCCATCTGATCAAGGTGCACCAGCAGCTCGTGCAGCCGCTCGGGGTCCACCATCTCATCGGGAAGAACGTTGTTCAGTTCCTCATAGCTCAGCCATCCCCGACCCTTCGCACCATCAAGCAACGCCGCCACACGCTCCGGCAGTTTGGTGACCATCAACGGCTCCTGCGAGGACCATAAGGCCAGATCGATCGACTGATGCAACCCTAACTTTACCCCTCATCCACACCCGGGTGGACAAGTCACCCCCCTCCTCCCCAAAACCCTTTGACGCACCCCCGCGTCACCCGCTCCCAGGCGGGTCACCCCCACCCTCACCACCGCCCCCAAGCCCGTTCAAACCGTCACGCAGCCTCTTCACGCGCGCCTCCACCGCCGCCGACTTCGCCAGCCGGTCAAGGCACGCCAAAAGCTGTTTCCTGCACCCCCCCGTCGTACCACCCGCCCCCGTCATGTCCGACTGGCCCTCGTAATGCATGGAGACCTCGCCGGCAAAGTCCACCGCTGCGCGAACCACCACTTCATCATCCACAAAGGCTCGCACGCGGCTCAATGTGAATGTTTGCGCCGAAAAATCCCTGCCGTCCAGTATCCCCGCGAGTTTTTGTGCGATTTCCCGCTCAAACAAACCCGGTGCCAACATCTTTCGTTGCGCGTCCGACAGCTCATCCCACAAAACCGGCTCACTCAACACACACGCAAGTGCCGTCTCTCGAGGCCCCACCGGCTTGTAATGCTCCTCCGCGCCCGGCCCGCCCTCTTGCTCTTCGCCGCCCCGCCGCGTGCTCTGCTTCGACTTGGCGATCGCCTCGCGCACCACCGCCTCGCTTACTCCCGCCAGCCCCGCGATGCGCTGCACGATCATCTGCCGGTGCACCGGGCTCTGCCGCGCAAGACCCAGATCCACCAGCGCCTGAATCTCCGTCTCAATCAGCCGCGCCTTCGCCTGCACGCCCAATCCGGTCGCCGAAGACCGCAGCCGCCCGAACCGATACGTCAGCGCATCCTCACCCGCCGCGATCACCTTCCGCAGCACGTCCGCCCCGCCCGGCTGCTTCACCAGTTCATCAGGGTCCTTCGCCGCGCCCCCGCCGAACTCAGCAGCTCGCGTCATCAGCGCGATCCGCACATCCAGCGTGCTGTCAAACAGCACCTCCACCGCGCGGTCCGCGGCCTTCTGCCCCGCAGCATCCCCGTCGAACATCAGCACGACCTTGTCGCACTGACGCGCCAGCACACGCGCGCCTTGGTTGTTCAGCGCCGTCCCCAGCGTCGCCACCACGTTGCACACCCCCGCCTGGTGACACGCCACCGCATCCATATACCCCTCCACCACCACCGCGCTCCCCTCCTCGCGAATCCCCCGCTGCGTTCCCCCTTCGGCGGCCCGCACCGCCTGCGGCAGCGCATACAGCGTCGCACTCTTGTTGAACAGCGCCGACTCGGGCGAGTTCAGGTACTTGGGGTTGTCCTCTTCACGAATCCGTCGCGCACCGAACGCCACCACCTGCCCCAGCGTGTTGTGGATGGGAAACACCAGCCGGTTGCGGAACATGTCGAAGTAGCCGTTCCCACCCTCGCGCTTCTTCACCAGCCCGGCCGCGGCGAACGCCCGGATGTCCAGCCCCTTCTTCTCGATGAGCTGCACCAGCCCGTCCCACTTGTCGGGCACAGCGCCGATCGCAAACCGATCCACCATCGCCGGCGACACGCCGCGCCGCTCAAGCACTTCGCGAGCCGCCGCGCCGTGCTCTGCATGTTTGAGAATCACCCGGAAGAAATCGCACGCCACCCCATTCGCCCGCGCAAGCTCCTCGCGGCTCACCGAGGGCCCTGAATCATCTCCATAACCTCCACCCCCGCCCCCCCCACCCGCCGGCCGCCGCGGCGTCAGCTTGATCCCCGCCCGCTCAGCCAGATGCTCGAGCGCCTCGGGGAAGCTCATCTTGTGATAGTTCATCATCCAGGAAAACACATCCCCTCCCGCCCCGCACGAGAAACACTTGTAGATCTGTTTCCCCGGCACCACGAACATCGACGGATTGCGGTCGGCGTGAAACGGGCAGAGGCAGACGTAGTCCTTCCCCTTCTTCTTCACCGCCACCGACTCGCTGATCAGCCGGACGATGTCCGTCGCTTCCTGCACGCGGATTTTGTCGCTGGAGTCGAACAACGAGGAAGGTTAGAGGGCACAGGGCCGAGGGCCGAGTTCAAAGGCATTTTCACTCGGCCCTCGGCCCTCAAACCTCTACCCTCTCCTCCCGTGCGCCTCTCCATCAACATCCGCGGCCGTGTACAAGGTGTCGGTTTCCGCGCCACCACACGAGAAGTCGTCAACCGCCAACCGTCGCGCCTCACGGGCTGGGTCCGCAACGAGCCAGACGGATCAGTCCAGATCGAACTCCAAGGCGAAGCGCGGGCCATCGAAGCCGCCCTCAACGACCTCCACTCAACCATGTCCCACTACATCAAATCGACCACCCGCACCGAAATCCCCGAAACCCCAAACGACCAACCCTTCACCATCGCACGGTAACCACCCGGCCTTCATTTCCGCTTTTCGTTTTTCGCTGTTCGCTTTCCATGCTCATCCTCTTCGACATCGACGCCACCCTCATCCTCACCAGCCGCTCGGGCCTCTGGGCGATGGAGCGTGCAGGCCGCGAGCTCTTCGGTGCGCAGTTCGCCATCGGCAATATCGAGTTCGCCGGCCGTCTCGACACGCGCATCATCCCCGAGATCTTCCGCAACTGCGACGTCGATCCCTCGCGCGAGAACCTCGCCAGCTACCGCACGCGCTACGCGCAGCTCCTCGAGCAGCGCCTCGCCGATCCGACCGTGGTCAAAACAGTTCTGCCCGGCGTGAAGGAACTCCTCGCCGCCATCGACGCCCGCGCCGCCGCAGGAACCGACGTCACCATCGGCCTCCTCACAGGCAACTACCAGGACACCGGCAAGCTCAAGCTCACCCACTGCGGCATCGACCCCACGCGTTTCGCGATCGGCGCCTTCGCCGACGACGCCCCCGAAGACCACCAGAACCGCGACCACCTGCCCCCGGTCGCACTCGCCCGTTACCGCGAGCGATTCGGCCGCGCGGCCGACCCCGCCCGCACAGTCATCATCGGCGACTCACCCGCCGACGTCCGCTGCGCCAAGGCCAACGGCTGCCGCGCACTCGCCGTCGCCACCGGCATCCATTCCGTCGACGAGCTGAACGCCAGCACGCCCTACGCGCCCGACCTGGCCGTCCAGAACCTCGCCGACACACAAGCCATCAGCCGCTGGATCTTCGAGAGTTAACCCCCTCCTCCCCTCGCCACTAGCGACTTCCCCCCCCATCTTCACCTTTCTCCATTTTCTCAGGTTTCTGCTGCAAGGTCGGCGACCGCCGTGCCAAGTCACAGTGAGGCCCGTGCGGACAAGCACCCCCGCCAAACCTCAGGCGCCCGCGCCTCTCGCGGGTGTGACAGGACAGGAGAGAGAGATGCGTTCCATTTCGTTCAGCGTTGCAGTGACCGTCGCCCTCGTCGCAGGTTCCGCCGCGAGCGCGGAGACCATCGTGCTGCGCTCCGGCCAGTCCAGCGGCGTCCCCGGCACCGCCGGGCAGCTCGACGACACCGTCCGTTACCTGGCCAACAACCCGCCAGGCGCACCCATCAGCGCCTTTCCGTTCACGCCTGGCGACTTCAGCGGCGCAGACACCGGCCCCGCCGCGGTCGTCATCAACCCTTACACGCCGTTCTGGACTCCCGGCATCAGCGACCCGCTCGCCCGTTGGATCAACTTCCGCGCCGAGGGCCAGGTTCTGCCCGACGGCACGTTCGGCGGCAGCGGCTACGGCTCGCCCGGCTCGTGCCTCTTCGCCGTGCCCTTCTACGTCAACACCATCGGCGCGACCGGCGGCTTCCTCAACATGGAGTTCGCCGTCGACGACGGCGGCGGCGACTTCAACTGGGGCGGCCCCAACCCCGCCTTCCTCTACGTCAACGGCGTCTCCACCGGCTACACCGGCGGCAACTACGCGTCCTCCACCTTCCACAGCCAGTTCATCTCCTTCAGCCAGGGATGGAACACCATCTACCTCTACCAGCGCGACCAAGGCGTAGCGGTGAGCGGCACCATCTTCAGCATCACCATCGACGTCGTCCCCGCACCCGGCGCGGCCGCGGCGCTCGGCCTCGGCGGACTCGGCGCGATGCGCCGCCGTCGGCGCCTGAACCGGTAAACCCAATCCAATCGATCGCAACCGCCGCGGCCTCGCCGCGGCGGTTGCCGTATTGCCCCGGAAAACACCGCACTTAATCGAGATTCGGCACCACCCGGAATCGGGTGCCCAACGTCCGACAACTCTCTCCCGCACGCAAGCTTGAACAAATTGAAGCGGCCGCCGGCACAACCAGTGGTAGACTCTGTCACACGGGGCGCGGTGTGGGACTCTTTCCATGACTTTCCCAGGTGGTGCTCGGAGGACTTCGATGGTCTTGCAGGCTTGTACTCACGTCGCCGCGCTCCTGCGCTACGCGACCGCTTTGGTCGCACTCGCCGCCGCGCCGCTCGCGGCACAGGTCCCCAACGCATCCGATCTGCCGGCCGACGTCGCCGCTCGCGAAGAGCTCCCCTGCAACACGCGCGAGCCCGCGCCGCCCGTCGGCAAGTCGCTCTGGATCACCAGCCTCTGGACCGGCGGCGTCGTCCCTTACGTCTTCGACGCCAACACCGACTCCACCCAGCAGGCGGCCATGCGCACAGCGATGAACGCGCTCGAGTCCGTCGCCAACGTCCACTTCGTCGCACGCACCGGTCAGGCCAACTACATCACCGTCCGCGACAGCGGCGGCAACAACTCGCAGGTCGGCATGGTCGGCGGCGTCCAGACCGTCAACATCTACAACTGGAACTTCACCTACATCATGTGCCACGAGCTCATGCACGCCCTGGGCATGCACCACGAGCAGAGCCGGCCCGACCGCGACAACTACGTCACCATCAACTACGGCAACGTCGACGTCGACGTCGGCCAGTGCGGCGGCTCCTGCGCGTACAACTTCGACGTCGTGCAGGCCGCGGTCCAAGGCCCGTACGACTTCGACAGCGTGATGCACTACGGCCAATACAGCTTCTCCAGCAACGGCCAGACGACCATCACCGTGCTCGCGCCCAACCAGTCCTGGCAGACCCTCATCGGCCAGCGCACGCACCTGAGCACCGGCGATATCGCCGGCCTCGTCAGCCGCTATGGCGCGGTCCCCGCCGCGCCGTGGACGCAGCGCACCGTCACCGGCCCAAGCGCCCGCGACGGCGCCGCGATGGTCTATGACTCCTTCCGGCACGTCGTGGTGCTCTTCGGCGGCATGACCGCCTCCGCCCGCAGCGCCGAAACGTGGGAGTGGAACGGCTCAACCTGGACGCAACGCACCGTCACCGGGCCCAGCGCGCGCTACCAGCACGCGATGGCCTACGACGCCAACCGCCACGTCGTCGTCCTCTTCGGCGGCAACACCGCCGCCGGCGCATACAACGCCGAGACCTGGGAATGGAACGGCACCGCCTGGACGCAGCGCACGGGCACGGCCCCAAACGCCCGCAACCTTCATGCGATGGCGTTTGATTCCAATCGCAACGTCACCGTCCTCTTCGGCGGCGCCACCAGCTCGACCGTCCGCAACGCCGAGACCTGGGAGTGGAACGGCACCGCCTGGACACAGCGCTCAGTCACCGGCCCCACCGGCCGCGCTGGGCACACGCTCACCTTCGACACCCGCCGCAACGTCACCCTCTTCACCGGCGGGCAGGCAGCCAGCAGCACATACCCGGGCGACACCTGGGAGTGGAACGGCTCCGCCTGGTCGCAACGCACAGTCGGCGGCCCTTCGGCCCGCACGCAGCAGGCCGCGGCCTACGACCCCGTCCGCGCCGTCACCGCCCTCTTCGGCGGCTGGAACGGCACCACCGTGAACGCTGAAAACTGGGACTGGAGCGGCACCGCCTGGGTCCAGCGCACCGGCACGAGCCCCACCGCCCGCTACGGACACGCCATGGCGCAGGACACCGCCCGCGGCGTGACCGTCCTCTTCGGCGGCATCAACGGCACCACGCGCAACGCCGAGACGTGGGAGCTCGGCACCCCGTGCGCCGCTCCGACCATCTCCGCACATCCCGCATCGCAGACCGGCTGCAACGGCAACTACACCGCCACGTTCTCGGTCACGGCGTCAAGCGCCGGCGCCGTCACGTACCAGTGGCGCAAGGACTCTGCCAACATCAGCGATGTCGCCGGCCACCGCAGCGGCTGCACCACGCCGACGCTCACCATCACCAACGCTGCGAGCGCCGACGTCGGCTCGTACAGCTGCGTCGTCACCAGTCTCTGCGGCAGCACGCCCAGCAACGCCGCGCCCCTCGCGGTGACAAACTCGCCGACGCCGATCAGCCTCTCCGCGACGCCCAACACCATCTGCGCGGGAGCAGGAACGTCCGTGACGCTCTCGGCGACGGCACAAGGCGCGCCGATCCGCTGGTACGACTCTTCGACCAACCAGGCCGTCACCAGTCCGGTGAGCCCCACCGTCACGACCTCGTACTACGCGGTCTCCAACTTCATCAGTTGCCCCAGTAACCACAGCCAGTTGGTCACCGTCACAGTGCTCCCCGCGCCCGTCGCTCCCACCAGCATCCAGGTGACCTCCGGCAGCGCCACCTACTGCCCCGCGAGCGCTCCCGCGTCGATCACGCTGCAGGCGAACGGCGGCTCCGGCGGCACGGTCTCATGGCGTAAGGCCGACGGCACGTCCTCAACCGGCTGCGGCACAACTGCCGCCGGAACGGGAGCCACGCTCACCATCTCCCCCGCCCCCACCGCGACCACGACGTATTACGCGTCGGTTACCGGCACGTGCGGCACCTCGGCGTGCGCGTCGTTCACCATCACCGTCGGCGGTTGCCTCGCCGATCTGGCGCAGCGGGCGGCGTGCCGCGCGGCGACTGTGTGCTCGACAACAACGACTTCATCGCATTCATCAACTACTTCTTCAACGCCGACGCGCACGCCGACCACGGCAGCGCCGGCGGCGTCGGACCCGGCGACGGTCGGTTCGACAACAACGACTTCATCGTCTTCATCAACGAGTTCTTCGCCGGCTGCTGAACGCGCCAAAGAAACGACGCAACCCGCCATAAGAGCCGAGCCCCGTAAGGGGCCGGCGCCTTGTGCGCCCGAGCCCACACCCGCGCCGATCGGCCGGGGCCTCACGGCCATCGGCTCTTATGTGGCCGTGCCGACCACGCCATCCGCCTCCAACCAGAACCCGTATCCACCCTCGCCAAAGTTCTTTTAGCGCTGTGTCGATTTCGCCCACCCCTGACTTCGCGTAACCCCTTCACCGCGTTCACTCCCTGGCAGGACGGAGCGCGATTCAACTTGTCAGAGCCCGAAGCGTCAGCGAGGGAGGCGGCAGAGGCTTTGCGAATGCCGCGCTTCCGGTCGTCTTCATCGCCGATTCCCATCCTCCAGCCGGAACCAGGCTCGTACACGCTCCATGCGTCGATCGCCGCTTGCCACGCGCTGGCGACCACCGCAGATCAAACCGACTGGAACCCATCGCATCGCTCTACGCGCAGCTCAACACGCTCACGCCCTCACCTGTCATTGAACTCAACCGCGCCGTCGCCATCGGCATGGGGCGAGGCCCGGGCGCGGGCCTTGAACTTGTCGACACGCTTGCAACCGACCCGGCACTGCGCGACTACTCCCCGCTGGCGGCGGTGCGTGCCGACTTGCTGTTCAAACTCGGCCGGCTGAGCGAAGCGAAGACCGAGTTCGAGCGCGCGGCGTCGCTCACATGGAACCATCGCGAGCGCGACGTGCTTACAGCGCGCGCCGAATCGTGCGGCAACACCTGAACACGCCCCGTGGCGTTTTTCGTAGGCCCAAACACGCTTCGCGTATAACGCCCGTGGCGGGCTTTACAGCCACGCGCGACGCGACCCTCCCTACCCCCCGGCGCACCCCGCGGCGTGGCTCCTGGCGATTCCGCGCTGCGGCAGGAATTTATGCGACGCGGCGAGAATTTCAGTCGGAAATCAACACGCTCGCCGCGCCAGTTTTGACGCCGCGCCGCCTCCCGGCGGGTAGACTGGCGCTCCGATCCCCCCCTCCCCCCTCCCTCCCCCACCACCTTCAACAGGACGGCCACCATGAGCAGCGTCAAGCATGCGGTTGAGTTGATGAAGTTCTCCCACGGGATGATCGACAAGATGCTCGAGACCATCCCCGCGGACAAGTGCCTGCACCAGCAGCACGGCAGCAGCAACCACGTCGTCTGGACGCTTGGCCACCTGGCGTGCACCTACGCGTGGTTCGCGACGACGATCGACGCCGACGCATATTCGAAGTCCGACGCGTTCAACATCCCCGAGTCGTGGGGCCCGCTCTTTGGCATGGGCTCCAAAGTGAGCAGCGACGCGTCGGTCTATCCGCCGCTGGCCGACGTTCGCAAGCGGTACGACACGGCGTTCGCCGGGTACGTCAAGATGGTCGAAGGCCTGAGCGAGGCCGACGCCTGGACACCCTGCGCGACCGACACCGGCGGCTTCGCCAAGAGCAAGATCGACGGCGCGTAGCAGTGCGCCTGGCACGACGGCTGGCACCTGGGACAGATCGCGGATCTCCGCAGAGCGCTGGGCCTGCCGCCCATCATGTAAAAACGGGCAAAGACGCGAGCCCGGGTTGCCCTTCGGCCCGCGGCCTACCCTCCCGCCCCTCACACAGAGGGCTTTACAAGGAACACCGACCCATGTCCGACAGCAACCCCCCCGCCGGCAACCAGCAGCAGCAGCAGATCCAGCTCCGCATCGACGAGCAGCGGATGAAGGTGGTCTATGCCAACACCATCCGCACCACGACCGCTCCGGACGAGGTCGTGCTGGATTTCGGCCTCAACATGCCGCTGCAGGGCCCCGAGGGTCAGATGGCGATGCAGTTCGACGTCGGCAGCCGCGTCGTCCTCAACTGGCGCTCGGCCAAGCGTCTGGCGATGAGCCTCTCGCAGGTCATCCGCCAGTTCGAGCAGGCCAACGGCGAGATCCCCCTCAACCCGCAGGGCGGGCCCGGCGGGCCGAAGCTGGCCAAGTAAGCCGGCGACCCGGATCGTTTTTCCAAACCGCCCCGCTCTACGCGGGGCGGTTTTTATTGCGCGACCGCCGGGTTGGCTCTCGTCGCCCCTGCGGTTACGCTGAGTGCACGAGGGGAGACGGGCAGGGAGTGTTGCGTTGAGCACTGAGGCGTCGGGTGATCAGGGTGTGCATCAAGCCGCACAAGGCGGGCGGGGGCTCTCGTTCCGGTCGAAGCTGCTGCTGGTCACTTGCGGGCTTGTGCTGCTGACGGGCGCGCTGGTACTGCTGGTAGCCGACCGGAGCGGGCGAGAGAGCACGCGCGTGCTGGTCGATTCGCTCTTCCGGCAGGTAAGCGGCGATGCGGCGAACCAGACGCGGGCGTTCGTCTCCCGCGCGGCGCCGGTCGCTCAGACGCTCGGGCAACTCGCCCTGCCTGAAAACCAGCTGGCCTTGAACGAACCGGAGCGGCTGGCGTGGCAACTCGTGGCCTTCCTGAATGGGAACCCGGGCCTGACCCGCGTGCTGTACGGCAGTGAAACCGGCGAGTACACCGCCGCGGCACGCCAATCCGACGGCTCGCTGCGGTTTGAGCGGACGTTCAAGAACGGGGACACGGTGAGCTTCGTCGAGTTCGCGGTGCTGGGCGACAGGATTTCCAAGGAAGTGAAACGCGACAACGCGAGCGGGTACGACCCGCGGAAGCGGCCGTTCTACACACTGGCGGTCGAGAAGGGGCGTCTGAGCTGGACGCCGCCGTACATGTTCTTCACCGAGGGCGTGCCGGGGATCTCGTGCGTGCTGCCGGTGCGCGACGCGAACGAGAAGCTCCGCGGCGTGCTGAGCGTGGAGTTCGACCTGCGGGCGCTTTCTGAGTTCGTGTCGGCGCTCTCGATCAGCGAGCACTCGAGCGTCTTTCTCTTCACGCCCGACGGAACGCTGTTGGCGCACCGGAACCTGCGCAACGCCAAGGCGAGCGGTGTGAAGGGGGCGGGCGCGATGCTCACGCTGGCCGACACCAACGATGGGCTCGTGGACGCGTTCCGCGCCAACTTACGCGGCGGCGACTTGAACAGCGGTGCAGCGGCCGGATACCGCTTCTTCGAGTTCAGCAACGGTGGGACGGACTACCTCGCATCGACCACGGTGTTCCCCGTCGGCGACGGCCAGTCGTGGGTGGTGGGCGCGGTGGCGCCGGAGTCGGACTTTCTTGGAGCTGTGCAGCGGGCACGTCTGATGGCGCTGCTGGCGGCGGGCGGGGCTCTGTGTCTTGCGGTGGTCGTCGCGGGATTGATGGCGCGGCACATTTCCAACCCCGTGCAGGCGTTGATCACGTTCGTGCGACGCGTCGGCGACGGCGACCTTGAGGCAAAGGCCGATTTCCATGGGGGGCGCGAATTCAAAGAGCTATCGGGCGCGCTGAATCGGATGATCGTGGACTTGCGCGAGCGGTTGCAGCTTCGCAACTCGCTGCGGGTGGCGATGGAGGTGCAGAAGAGTCTGCTGCCGGCGGCCGACCCGGTCTCGCCGCGGCTGGACGTCGCGGGCAGAAGCAAGTACTGCGATGAGACGGGCGGCGACTACTACGACTTCATCGACGTATCGCCGGTGACGCCCGCGTCGCTGCTGGTGGCGGTGGGCGACGTGATGGGGCACGGCATCCCCTCCGCGCTGGTGATGGCAACGGTCCGCGCGGCGCTGCGGACGACGGCGATGCACGATCATCCGCCGCGTCTTGCCGAGTTGATGACGCGGACCAACCGCGTGCTGGCATCGGACAACCGGCACAACCGGTTCGTCACGCTCTCACTGCTACTGATCGACGCGGAGACGCGTCTGGTGCGGTGGGCGAGCGCCGGGCACGACCCGGCCGTCGTCTACGACCCTGCGACCGACACGACACGTGAGCTTGAAGGGGGCGACATGCCCTTGGGCCTGAGCGACGGCGTGGAATACGAGGAGTACTCCAGCGAGCCGCTGCCGGCGGAGGCAGTGGTCATCATCGGGACCGACGGCATCTGGGAGATGGCCGACGAGCAGAACCGCCAGTACGGCAAGGAGCGGATGCAGAAGATCATTCGCGAGCACCACGCGCAGCCTTCGTCAGAGATTGCCGCGGCACTGGAGGCGGACCTCACCGCGTTCCGCGGCACGCGCAATCCCATGGACGACGTGACGTTTGTGATCGTGAAGCTCAGGCCTTGAGCGGCAGCTTCTGCAACGCTCAGCGTCGGCGGCGGCCGAACCATCCGAGCGAGCCGAGAGCGACGGCCGCTGCGCCGGGAGCGGGGATTGTCGGGATCTCGAACAGCACGTTGAACCCCGGCGTGTCCTGGCCGGGCTTGCGGCAGTCGATGTCGACGTGGAGCGTGTAGACGCCGGGCCCGATCGAGCCGCTGAACAGGAAGGGACCGGGGGCCACGCTGTAGCCGCCGGGGCCGGTGATCCAGACATCGCGGTGAACGGGGTCGCTCGGCATCGAGGGCGGCGCGGCGCCGAAGTTGCCGCTGAAGCTGTAGAAGTACTGCGAAGTGAGCTCGAAGCTGATGTCACACGTGATGCGGCCTCGGGTTGCGCCGCTGCCGGCGAAGGCACCGACGGTCTGCGCGAAGGTGCCCGCGAGGGAGATGTAACCGGGCTGCATGTCGGCGACGAGCGAGGTGGTCGACGTCGAGGAGACGAAGAAGTTCGGCCCCGTCTGCACGGTGGCGACGGCGGTCACCGAGTCGATGTACAGGCCTGGGCCGATGCCGCCGGAGTTCTGGATGTCGGGATTGCCGCCGATGTAGGCCTCGGCGTTGATCGACTGGAACTGAAAGTAGTTGGCGTAGTTGATCTGCGCTGAGACGGCCGAAGCCGACGCGCCGAGCAACGCTGCTGCGATGAGTTTCATGGCTCTCTGCTCCTTGTCCGCACGCTGAAAAGTGTCGCGCCGCCGCGAGCGAACCGCTGCCGCGGCGGAATTGCTCTCAGCTCCACTGAGACTTGGCCGCGGCAGGTCGGATCTGGCAGCCAAACTGCGCACTTTCACAAATTCGCTTCAGCAATGTCGGCGGCCCCCCCACCCCCCACCCCCCGCCCTCCCCCCACTCGCCCACCCAGCACCACCCAGCACCACCCCCCGCGAAGTCCAAAAACCAAAGGACCCGCGAGCGATGCTCGCGGGTCTTTGTCTTGCACTGACGCCTGAGCCCTGATGGCGGATGCGTCAGTTGAATGGGCGAGAGGGATTCGAACACCGTGGTAAATCCAAGCGGAAAACGCTCGGTAGCCGCAGCAGCGGCGCATTATCCGGCGCATCCGGCAATCAGAGACCCCAAGAGCCGATTGACTCCGATCTGGCAGCTGCTGTGGCGGCGTGGCTAAGCCTTCCGGCGGCGATCCGACAGCGGTTGCTGCCTTGGTGAATGCCGCGCGGGCCCGGGGGGTACCACGGCTTCGGACTAGGGGTGACGATCTGATTCGGCATCACGCGGGCCATCCCGGTCCGAGCATTACCCCGGTTCGCGGAGGCGGTAGCCAACTCCCGGCTCCGTGAGCAGGAACCGCGGCTGGGCGGGGTCGCGTTCGAGCTTCTTGCGGAGTTCACCCGCATAGACGCGCAGATACTGCACGTCGGCGGCGTGAGCGGGGCCCCAGACTGCGATGAGGGCCTGCTTGTGGGTGACGACCTTGCCCGCATGCCTCGCGAGGAAGGCGAGGAGGTTGTACTCCAGCGGCGTAAGGCGCGGATCGATCGCTTCCGAGGCCGTGGAAGTGTCGGTGATACGAACGGTGCGGGCGGCGGTGTCGAGGATGAGGGTGCGGCCGTCGGCTGTTGATTGATAGACCGCATCGGGTTGGCTCGCCATGCCCGTCTTGGTCCCGTGCCGCAGCGCGACCCGCATGCGAGCGAGAAGCTCGCCGACGCCGAAGGGCTTGGTGAGGTAGTCCTCGGCGCCGGCGTCCAGGGCGTTGATCTTGTCCTGTTCCTGGCCACGGGCGGAGAGGACGATGATCGGTGCGGTGAGCCAAGTGCGGAGTCGGCGCGTGACTTCCAGACCGTCGAAGTCGGGGAGGCCCAGGTCGAGGATGACGATGTCGGGCGGCTGCTGGGAGGCGAGGAGCAGGCCCTCGCCGGCGGCCGCGGCTTCAATGAGCCGGTAGTTGTGCGCCGTGAGGGTGGCGCGGAGGAACGTACGGATGGGGGCTTCATCTTCGATGACGAGGACGAGGGGGCCCGGTGTGGATGGAGGGGTTGGTTGGATGGCTGAGGCGCGGCCGGTCATGCGACGGCCTCCTTTGCGGGCATCGTCGGCTGCGGGTGCTCGATCGGAAGAGAGAACAGAAACGCCGCGCCGCGCGGGTGGTTGGGCTCGGCCCAGATGCGTCCGCCGTGGGCCTGGATGATGCCGCGGCAGATGGTGAGGCCGAGACCGAGCCCGCCCGTGCCTCCGCTGCCAGACTCACCCTCGCCCCGGTCTCCGGGTTGCGCGTGCTTACCTCGGAAAAAACGATCGAAGACACGACTGGAATCGGCGGCGGGGATGCCGGGGCCTTCGTCGGCGACCTTGGTGACGAGGCGGTCGTCATCGACCCAGGCGGAGATCGAGAGGGGCGTGCCGGGGGGCGTGTAGCGGAGTGTGTTGGCGACGAGGTTGGCAATGACCTGCGGCATCATGGCGTTATCGACGCGGAGCATGGGGAGCTGCGACAGGCCGGTGATGCGGAGGGGGCGGGCGACGAGTTCGGCGCGGTGCGGGGCAAGGCCTGCGCCGACGATTTCCTCAAGCGTGGTCCACTCGCGGCGGAGGTCGACCGCACCGGAGTCGAGGCGTGTGGCAAAGACGAGGTTGACGATAAGGTCGTTGAGGCGGGCGGACTCAATGACGATGCTGTCGATGAGGGTGGAGCGGGTGGCGGTATCGAGGGTTTCACCGGCGTCTTTGATTGTGCTGGCGGCGCCGGCGATGCCGGCGAGGGGCGTGCGGAGGTCGTGGGAGACGGAGGAGAGAAGGGCGCTGCGTAGGCGTTCACTCTCGGCCTCGACGCGGGCCTGCTCGCGGTCGTCGATGAGGCGGACACGGTCGATGGCTTGCGCAACGGCGGTTGCGGCGGCTTCGGCGAGCTCGCGTTGTGCGGTTGTGAGAAGCGTGGTTGCTCGCAGCGCGATGGCGGCGCGGCCGCCGACTGTGGAGGCGACCGGGACGTAAAGGCCGACGGATGCGGGAAGTGTGGCGGTGCCTGCGCCGGCGGGGCGGGCGTGGTCGATGGTCCAGCGGGCGACGGAGCGCTCGCGGGGATCGAGCCAGTCGGGAGCGCCGGTGAAGGCGATAAGCTCGATGCCGGTGACGCCGGGACCTTTTGCGGGCGCAGCGAGCGCCGCGTCGGCGTTGAGGTTCTCGTGCAGGTGGCGAGCGACGATTGACGCGACAGTCGGGACATCGCGTGCGCCCGAGAGCTCGCGGCTGAGCGCGTAGAGAACGGCTGAGCGGTGTTCGCGGCGGCGGGCGATCTCCAGAGCGCTGCGGAGGCGAGCGGTGAGGCCGGCGATGCAGAGGCCGACGGTGAGCATCGCGGCGAAGGTGATGAGGTACTGCGTATCGCTGATCGCGAAGGAGCCGAAGGGCGTCACGAAGAAGAGGTCGAAGGCTGCGACACCGAGGATGGCGGCCAAGGTAGCGGCGCGGCGGTCGGCCCAGTAAGCGACGGCGGCGACGACCAGCAGGTAGAGCATCGCGATATTGGCGGCGGCGACAGTTGCGCAGAGGGAAGCCGATGGCGGTTGCGGTGAGCACGCCACCGGTGGCGATGGCGGTTGCGCGAGCCCAGGCTGCGGCGGGGTTGACGGCAGGAGTTTCGGGCTGCGCGATTGTGGAAGGTTTGGTGCGGATCGGCTCGTCGCCCTCACCCTGGATGATGTAGACGTTGATGTCGCCGCTGCGGCGGATGACCTCGTCCATGAACGAGCCGCGAAGGAGGATGGCGAGGCGTGAGCGGGCGGTCTTGCCGACGACGACCTTGCTGACGTTGCGCTCGCGGGCAAAGGCGAGCAGTTCGCCCGCTGCGTCCTTTGCGCGGCTGCCGGTGCTGATGGCGACGGCCTCGGCACCGAGCTCTTCGGCGAGTTTCATGGTGGCGGTGATGCTCTCGCGGTCGGCTGCGCCGAGCGGGCGGTCGGCGGTCTCGACGAAGACGGCGATAAGGTCGGCGCGGAGGCCGGCGGCCATGCGCTTTGCGGCTCGGAGGAGCGTGCGCGACGTGGGGCTCGGGCCGACACAGACGAGGATTCGATCGGCGGCGGCCCAGACTTTGCCCTTGCCGCCAACTGAGCCGTCGCCCATGCGGGCCCGCTCGTGCTGAACCTGCACGTCGACCCACTCGGCGGTGCGGCGGAGAGCGAGCTCGCGCAGGGCGGTGAGGTTGGCTTTGCGGAAGAAGGAGTCGGCGGCCGCGGCGATCTGCTCAGGAACGTAGACCTTGCCGGCGCGGAGGCGGTCGAGGAGGGCGTCGGGAGGGAGGTCGACGAGTTCGATCTCGTCGGCTTGTTCGATGACTGTGTCAGGGACGGTCTCGCGGACACGGACGCCGGTGATCTGCGCGACGACGTCGTTGAGCGACTCGACGTGTTGGACGTTGAGCGTGCTGTAGACGTTGATGCCGGCGTCGAGGCAGGCTCGCACGTCCTGCCAGCGTTTTTCGTTCTGAACGCCCGGAGCGTTGGTGTGGGCGAGCTCGTCGATCACCAGCAGCTCGGGTTTGCGAGCGAGGGCGGCGTTCAGGTCGAATTCGCTGAGGTTTGCTCCGCGGTAGGCGACGGCTTTGCGTAGCAGGACGTCGAGGCCCAGAAGCTGCTGCTCGGTCTCGGTGCGGCCGTGCGTCTCGACGACGCCGAGCACCACGTCGTGCCCTTGGGCCGCGAGGCGCTGGGCGCTGGCGAGCATGGCGTAGGTCTTGCCGACGCCGGGGGCCATGCCGAAGAAGATCTTGAGTTTGCCGCGGTGTGCCGAGGCTGCCTCGCGGTTGGCGAGCGAGAGGAGTGCGGCGGGGTCTGGGCGCGGGTCGAGCATGGACCGGGTTTATCGTACGTTGGGTGCGGGGTTGACTCTGTTTACCGCTGCATCGAGAGAACGGTTGAGATTCAGGACGTGGACAACGGGCTCACCGAGGACACCGAGCTGACGTGGCGTGGTGTTGGCTGCAATGGCGGCCGTTACGGAGTCGAGGCTGATCTTGCGGGCAGTGGCGACGCGCGGGGCCTGGTAGACGGCGGAGGCCGGGGAAATGTGCGGATCGAGACCGCTGCCGGAAGCGGTGACGAGATCGATGGGGATCGGCTGTCCGGCGGGGCGTGCGTAGCCGACGGCGGCGTCGGCGGCTTTGAGGGCGTCAATGCGGGCTTTCGCATTGTCGATCAGGGCGGGGTTGGTCGGTGCGAGGTTGGTGCCGCTGCTGCCGGCAGCTTTGTCGGCGTTGAAGGATGTGTAGGGGACCGGACTAGTACCACTGAGGCGGCCCCAGAAATACTCAGGCGTGCTGAACGACTGACCGAGCAGCGAGGAGCCGACGGTGTCGCCGCTGCTTGCTTTGATGAGTGAGCCGTTGGCTTTGTCGGGGAAGAGCGCCTGACCGATGCCGGTGACGGCGAGCGGGTAAGCGACACCGGTGATGACGGTGAGGGCGGCGAAGACGACGAGTGCTGGGCGGATGTGGGTGAGCATGGATAACTCCTGGTGGAGCAATCAACCGGCAAGATGGGTGAGGTTGATGACGAGATCGACGGCCTTGATGCCGATGAACGGGACGATGAGGCCGCCGAGGCCGTAGATGAGCATGTTGTTGCGGAGGAGGACCGAGGCCTCGACAGGCTTGTATTTGACGCCGCGGAGGGCGAGGGGGATGAGGACGACGATGATGAGTGCGTTGAAGATGACGCTGGAGAGGATCGCCGTTGCGGGGTTGAGGCGCATGACGTTGAGGGCGGTGAGGGCGGGGTAGGTGGCGGCAAACGCGGCGGGAATGATGGCGAAGTACTTGGCGACGTCGTTGGCGATGGAGAAGGTGGTGAGGCTGCCGCGGGTCATCAGAAGCTGCTTGCCGATGCGGACGATCTCGATGAGCTTGGTGGGGTTGCTGTCGAGATCGACCATGTTGCCGGCCTCTTTCGCGGCCTGCGTACCGGTGTTCATGGCGACGGCGACGTCGGCCTGAGCAAGGGCCGGGGCGTCGTTGGTGCCGTCGCCGGTCATGGCGACGAGGCGGCCGCCCTCCTGATGCTTGCGGATGAGGGCGAGCTTGGCTTCGGGCGTGGCCTGGGCGAGGAAGTCGTCAACGCCCGCTTCGGCGGCGATCGCGGCGGCGGTGATGGGGTTGTCGCCGGTGATCATGACGGTCTTGATGCCCATGCGGCGGAGTTCGGCGAAGCGCTCGGCGATGCCGCCTTTGACGATGTCTTTCAGCTCGATGACGCCGAGGGTGCGGCCTTTGCCGTCTGCGACGACAAGCGGAGTGCTGCCGCGCTTGGAGACCTGATCGGCGACGCGGCGGGCCTGCTCGCTCGGACGACCGCCCATGCGGGTGACGTAGGCCTCGATGGCGTCGGCAGCGCCCTTGCGGACTTCGCCGCCATTGACGCCGAGCACGTTGACGCCGCTCATGCGGGTCTGGGCGGTGAAGGGGACGAACATTGCGCCATCTCCGATTTCTTTGAGCGTGCGCTCGCGGAGGCCGTGCGCGTTCTTGGCGAGGATGACGATGCTGCGACCTTCAGGTGTCTCGTCGGCGAGTGATGCGAGCTGGGCAGCAGCGGCGAGTTCCTTGATGTCGGCGCCGTCGACGGGGAAGAAGTCGGCGGCCTGGCGGTTGCCGAGGGTGATGGTGCCCGTCTTGTCGAGCAGAAGAACGTCGACGTCGCCCGCTGCTTCGACGGCGCGGCCGGAAGTAGCAATGACGTTGGCCTGCACCAGGCGGTCCATGCCCGCGATGCGGATGGCGGAGAGAAGGCCGCCGATGGTTGTGGGGATGAGGCAGACGAGCAAGGCGACGAGGACGGTGACGGTGACCGGCGAGCCGGAGCCGGCCGCTTTTACCGCGTAGATCGAGAAGGGGAGGAGCGTGGCACAAGCGAGCAGGAAGATGATGGTGAAGCCTGCGAGGAGAATGTCGAGGGCGATCTCGTTGGGTGTCTTCTGACGCTTGGCGCCTTCGACGAGGCCGATCATGCGGTCGAGGAAGCTCTGGCCGGGGTCGGCGGTGATGCGGACGACGATCCAGTCTGAGAGGACGCGGGTGCCGCCGGTGATGGCGGAGCGGTCGCCGCCGCTCTCGCGGATGACCGGTGCCGACTCGCCGGTGACGGCGGACTCATTGACGCTGGCGATGCCCTCGATGACCTCGCCGTCGCCCGGGATCATTCCTCCGCTTGTGCTCGCTTCGACAAGCACGATGTCGCCTTTGCGGAGGGCGCTGGCGGCGACAGATGTGGATGGGCCGGTGCGGTCGGGCGATGCGAGCTTCTTTGCGGTCACGTCGCTGCGGGCTTTGCGAAGCGAGTCGGCTTGGGCCTTGCCGCGGCCTTCGGCCATGGCTTCGGCGAAGTTGGCGAAGAGGACGGTGAACCAGAGCCAGAGGGCGACGCCGAAGATGAATGACGCCGGCGCTTCGCCGTTGCTGAATGCGGCCTGAGCCCAGAGCACCGTCGTGAGGATGCTGCCGATGTAGACGACGAACATCACCGGGTTGCGGACCTGGTCGCGCGGGTTGAGCTTGACGAACGACGCGACGATCGCGGGGCGCAGGATGGCGGGGTCGAACAGAGCGCGTTTTTGAGTGTGTGCGGACATGGTGGTTCGGGTAAGAGGCGAGGCGGGGGGGAGAAACCGATCAGTGCGCGGCGGTCAGGTTGAGGTGCTCGACGATGGGGCCGAGGGCGAGAGCTGGGACAAACGTGAGGGCTCCAACGACGAGGACGACGCAGATCAGCAGCACGACGAAAAGGGGTGTGTGCGTGGGCAGCGTGCCGGAGCTTGTCGGCACGGCCGTCTTGCCGGCGAGCGAGCCGGCGAGCGCGAGCACGGGGATGATGATGAAGAAGCGTCCGACGAACATCGCGACGGCGAGCAGCGTGTTCCAGAACGGTGTGTTGGCGGAGAGGCCGGCGAAGGCCGATCCGTTGTTTCCGGCGGCCGACGAGACGGCGTAGAGCATCTGGCTGAAGCCGTGCGGGCCGGGGTTGCTGACGCCGACCGGTCCGGCGGGGCTGAGGCAGGCGATGGCGGTGCCGATGAGGATCATCGCGCACGGCGCGAGGACGGCGATCGAGGCCATCTTGATCTCGTAAGGCTCGATCTTCTTGCCGATGTACTCGGGCGTGCGGCCGACCATCAGGCCCGCGACGAAGACACAAACGATGACGAAGACGAGCATGCCGTAGAGGCCTGCGCCGACGCCGCCGAAGACGACCTCGCCGAGCTGGATCAGCCACATGGGGACGAGGCCGCCGAGCGGTGTGAAGGAGTCGTGCATGCCGTTGACGGCGCCGCACGAAGCGCTGGTTGTGGCGGTGGCAAAGAGCGCGGTGGTCGGCGAGCCGAAGCGGGTTTCTTTGCCCTCCATGTTGCCGGCGCTCTGGTCGATGCCTAACGGGTTCATCGTCGGGTTGCCAGCCTGTTCCGCACTCATGCAGAAGACGGCCATGCCGACGAAGATCACGGTCATCGCCGCGAGGATCGCCCAGCCCTGGCGGCGGTCGCGGACCATCTGGCCGAAGGTGATGCAGAGTGCGCCGGGGATGAGGAAGATCGCGACGGTCTGGATGAAGTTGCTCAGGGGTGTCGGGTTCTCAAGCGGATGGGCGGCGTTGGCGTTGAAGAAACCGCCGCCGTTGGTGCCGAGCTGCTTGATGGCGATCTGGCTCGCGACGGGGCCGAGGGGGATCGACTGCGTGGTCACCGCCGTGGTGGTGACCTTGGCCGTGCCGTCGGCGTTCTTCACCGGCTCACCCTTCTCGTTCAGCACGGGCGTGTCGTACGACAGGGGTTCGGTGAGCGTGACGGTCTGGTACGGCTTGAACGTCTGCACGACGCCCTGCGACACCATCACGACCGCCATGATGAGCGAGAGCGGCAGCAAGACGTAGAGCGTGCCGCGGGTGACGTCGATCCAGAAGTTGCCGATGACACGGGCCGAGCGGCGGGCAATGCCGCGGGTGAGGGCGATGACGACAGCGAGGCCCGTGGCCGCGGAGAGGAAGTTCTGCACGGCAAGGGCGAGCATCTGCGTGCCGCTCGACATCGCGGTCTCGCCGCCGTACCCCTGCCAGTTGGTGTTGGTGACAAACGAGACGGCGGTGTTCATCGCCGAGCCGGGCTCGACATCGCCGAAGGCCTGCGGGTTGAGGGGGAGCGAGCCCTGCCACCGCTGCAGCACGTAAACGACTGCGATGCCGAGCACGTTGAAGACGAGCATCGCGGCGGCGTAGGCCTTCCAGCCGGTCTCGCCCGCTTCGCCCTGCTTTACGCCGGCGAGGCGGTAGATCAGGCGCTCAATGGGACCCCAAACACGCTCGATCCAGAGCGTCGCCGCGCCGCTCGCACGCCCCTCAAACACTCGGGCCATGTAAAGCCCGAGCGGCTTTGCACAGGCGAGAACGACAACCAGGAACAAGACCAATTGCAGCCAGCCGATGGCCGGCACCGAGACAGCGAGGGAGGAAGCGAGCATCATTGAAACCACTCCGGCTTGAGCAGAGCGCACAGCAGATAGATCAGCAGCAGCGCGGCCACAACCGCGACGGCGATGTGAAGAACGCTCATGACTTCCTTCCTTGCTTGCCGCTCTGTGCGTCAAGCTTGTCGCACAACGCGCCGAGCCCAGCCGCGGCGATGACCAGGCTGAAGAGAACCGCGATGACAGTCCATTCGTTCATGGGGCACTCCGATTCGGATCAAGCATCGCGTATCTACGCCCTGGCGTCGCTCAACGCCGCATAAGGAGCATGGGCGAGCGCATAAAGGGGGCATAAAGACTGGCACTTCAACAACACTGAGCGTGGATGGGCGTCGGTGACTTGATGCCGCGTTTATCTCTGGGGTGGCCGTTCTTATCGCGGCTTGATCGACGGAGAGGCGAGGCCGCCCGAGACTCTGTCCATCGCGTGCACGCTCGCTTTGAAGCCCTCGCGACGCGCCGCAAAGGAGATTCTCGATGAACGGTCTGATGCTCAACACCGCCGCCGGCCTGCTCGTCTCCGCGTACGTGTTCAACGGCGCTCTGTTGATCCGGATGTGGGTTGTCGAAGGACGCGAAGCCGCGCGGGGCTGCGAACGGAGGCGGCTTCGCCCGGGGTCGCCTCGCCCGGCGCCGCGTGCGGCAACGGTCGGGGCGCTGACGGCGGCTGGACTCATTCTGTTGCTGGCGCCCGTGGGGTTGCGCAGAGCACCGAGCCCACCGTCAGCACACCTGCGACCACTTCTTCTACTTCGCCCGCTCCGACTCCGCAGACAACGCAGACCGCCGTGCCGCTCACCATCTCGACCGACCGCCCATCGTTCAGCGACGGCACCGGCATCCAGCCGCTCTGGCATCTCAACATCGAGTCCGGCTACACGTACACCCACCGCGACCGCGACGACGTCAAGACCAACCGGCACAACGGCCCGGAGGTGCTCGCCCGCGTCGGCCTCATCGAAGACCGTCTGGAGTTTCGCGTCATCTGGTCCGGCTATATCGATGCCGAGACCGACTCCGGTTCCTCGAGCTCAACCGCGAACGGGCTCTCCGACGTCACGCTCGGGCTCAAGGTCAAACTCTTCGACCAGGGCGAGCTCGCGGACTGGGTGCCACGTCTGGCCATCGGCGCAAACAACCATCGGAGCCGGCGCCAGTGAGGTGAGCACGCAAGAGACAGAACCCGCCCTCAAGCTGCTCTGGTCCTACGACCTAGGCGCGTGCTGGGGTGAGAAGTGGACCGGCTGGACAGCGGGCGGCAACTTCAACATTGCGTGGCCCACCAGCGGCGAAGGAACAGACCACTTCGAGCAGTTCCAAGCCTCGGTCTACCTCAACGCTCCGCTCTTCGACAGGTGTACCGGCTTTGCCGAGTACTACCTGCTCACCCCCAACACCGATGGCGGCGACGCGGCCCACTACGCCGACTTCGGAGCGGTGTACCTGCTTACCCCTCGCATCCAGCTCGATGCACGTGTGGGGTTCGGTCTGAACAACGAAGCGGACAATTTCTTCGCGGGCGTCGGACTGAGCGTGCTCTTCTAGACGGAACTACTGGAAGTGCCGCAGGTACACGGAAACGGCCAAACCGGGGGGATATACGGCAAACCGCCCAGCCGAGAGGGATTGACCTAGGTACGAAGCCCAAAACGGCCGGGCACGAGGGGCACGCTGTCCGAGTGGTTCCAATCGTCCCGGAGCTGCGGGCAATCTTGCAGGACCTCTTCGACGCCGCAGAGCTTGGGGTAGAGGTAGTCATCCCCGGCCTGTCCGACTCGTCCGTCAACCTCCGGACGATGCTACGTAAGGTCGTTCACCGAGCGGGTGTGAAGCCCTGGCCGCGGCTGTTCCACAACCTGAGGGCTTCCTGCGCCACCGACCTCGTGGAGACTGTCCCGGCCCACGTGGCAGCGGGCTGGCTCAGCCACTCTCCGCTGATCGCCGCATAGCACTACCTGCAGACCCGCGACGCCCATTTCGACCTCGTCACTAAACGCGGCACGGAATCCGGCGTACAAATGGCGCATTTGCGGCGCAGCAACCACCCGCACCGGATCGCACTGATTCAGAGAACTGCTCAGAAGAGCCGTGTTCGCGGGGGATTTCGCGAGACGACGCAGAAGCCTGCGGCATCAGGCGAAACAAGGTAATGGGCGAGGAGGGATTCGAACCCCCGAAGGCGTTAAGCCAGCAGATTTACAGTCTGCCCCGATTGGCCACTCCGGCACTCGCCCGCTTTTCAAACAGGGCGGGAGTGTATGGATGGGGACGTGTTCGGGCAACTCTCTTTGTCGATGCGGTTATCGGAGGTCCGGCAGTTTCTCCAGTGTCGCAGTCCGCACACTAAAACAAGGGGTTTTTGAGCAAAGCTCCGGCTCGCGCTGGCACCCCCTGATTTCTGGTGGTACGGTCGAAGCGTGCGGCTATTGGCCTTCGTGCCGACCGGCCGCGATGGGCGAAAGCCCCGTGAGGAGAGAGAGACCCTCATGCCAAACTGAATGCGTTCTGTTTGCCGCTCATCCGCGGGTGCTGTTTGTTTCAGGATGAGGAAGCCCGGTGAACCGTGAGATGCGTCGTGCCTTTGCGCGTCGCGTTTGAGCGGTGGCTTTGCCCGCGGGGAGAGATTCCCGTGCGCGGATTCGGCTGGGCGTGCGCCCAGTTGATCAACCTGTCCGGGCGAGAGCCCGTGGAGAGAGACCATGACTGTGACCATCAACCGCTTGTCCGTCCCCGCGCTTGTCGGTGTTCTCGCCGTCGCCGCCGGGACCTCGGTCGCTTCGGCCGACCTGTTCACCTTCACCTACACGGACACCAACGGCGTCGTCGCGGGCGGCAACCTGGACGCGACCGACAACGGCGACGGCACGTTGACGTGCGTCACCGGCGACATCACGTTCTCCGCCGGCCCGATCGCCGGCACGTTCCCGCTGTTCCCGGGCTCGGGATACTCGCCCAGCGGCGGGTACATCTTCAACAACATCCTGTACACCGGGCCGGTGTCGCTCGACGGGTACGGCCTGCTGTTCCGCGACACGGTGACCGGCCAGGAGATGAACATCTGGGGCAACGGCGGCGCGACGAACTACACGCTGCACTCGCAGATGGGGTATGTGAGCGAGTACAACGGCACGTTCATCCTTACCGCGGTCCCCGCGCCGGCTTCGGCCGCGGCGCTGGGCGTCGGCCTGCTGGCTTCGTCGCGTCGTCGGCGCGTGTGAGCCTGAGAGCGTTGGCACTCTTTGTTTAAAAAGCCCGCCTGGCAAGCACCAGGCGGGCTTTTTGATTGGCTCTTGCGTGGAAAGAGGGGAGGCCCGAGGTACGAAAACTGGCCCAAAACCCCGAGCAAAACACGGCTTTACCGCTTGCATTTCGCTGTTCTCAGTGTAAATTAGAGCACGCGGGCGTTCGTTCGCAATGAACAGCGGCCGCGGCGGGCGAAAGCCCCGTGAGGAGAGAGAGACCCTCATGCCATCTCGATGTGTTCCCGTTCCGACCGAGTCCGCGGTGTTTGTTGTTTCCGCGGGTGAGTTCCGAGAGCGGCGGATCGCGTCACACGTGCGTGCTTGACGCGTGACGATTGAGGCTTGGCCGCGGTGAGTGCTCACCGCGACCTCTGATCCTCCGGGCGCTCCTGGAGGGCACATACAACGGCGGGCGAGAGCCCGCGGAGAGAGAGACGTCCATGACCGCGAATCTTCGTCTTCGTTTGGGCAGCGTGCTTCTTGCCGTTGCCGCTTCGACCGTGCTGACGGGTGTCGCTTCGGCCGACATCGCGTTCAACCCGAGCGGGGGCACGCAGAGCGCCGGCTTCGGCAACGACGGCCTGTTCTTCACCGTCGGCGCGAGCAACCTGCAGCTCACGTCGATGGGCGTGTTCAACGGCGCTGATTCGATCCGCACCGTCGGGATCTTCCTCGCGTCGGGCGGGAACTTCGTCGGCGCTCCCCTGGCGCTGGCGAACGTCGCGACCGATTCGTCGGGCAACGGCTGGTCGTACGTCGATGTTTCGGGCCTGGGCGTTGAGCTTCAGGCAAACACGCAGTACGTGATCGTGAGCACCTCGACCGGCGGGTTCCAGTACACGGCCGACAACGCGAACGTCGGGCTCGGCGCGGGCATCGCGTCGTTCGACGGGTACAAGTACAACGACGCGGGCGCGTTTGATCCGAACATGGTCACGGCGTACGCGCCGGCGTACTTCGGCCCGAACCTCCAGTACAGCGTTGTTCCCGCTCCGGCCTCGGCCGCGGTGTTTGGCGTGGGCCTGCTGGCCTCGTCGCGTCGCCGTCGCGTCTGAATGACTTACCCCTGCGGAACGGGCCGACGCCCGGTCCGCGGCTTTGGCCTGGCGCGTCGCCCGGCCGTGCAGATCGAGCGGGCGAAAACCCGCGAACCTGACCGGGCCCGTCGTCACTGCAGACCGACGGAACTCGGGCAACGCCGCCGAAAGGCGGGAGAGAGAGAACGACCATGTTGAACCGCATCGCAGCAGTTGCGACCCTTGGCCTTGCCGCGGGGCTCGCGCACGGGCAGATCGTGTTCCAGGACTATTTCGACGGCAACACCAACGCGAACCTGTCGACGCAGATGTTCGCCAGTTTCGCGACGACCAACTTCGCGTTCTGGCCGATCGGCACCGGCGGCGACATGTCGGAGGGGTACTTCAGCGTGGTGAACCGCGCGAACGACGTGCACAGCCAGTTCTCCGTGTCGTACGACGCCGACAACAATCCCCAGGGCTCCTACGCGGCGTTCAACGGCTTCCAAAACACGTCAGGCGACGCGTACTCTGTGCACATCCTCGGCCTGACCGTCGGGCAGACGTACAGCCTCTCGGCCATGCTGCTGACGCTGGCCGGCGACCCGCCCTACGCGGACCAGACCTTCCTGCGGTTTGCACAGAACGGCAACGCGCTGGGCTCGGACATCACGCTGGTGCCGGTTCCGTACGGCTCCGAGACGTGGGCGGGCTACTCGCGCGACTTTGTCGCGACGGGCGACGACACGCTGACGATCCACACGATCGGCAGCGGTTCGCTCTCCGGCAACGACTTCGGCCTTGACAACGTGATCGTGCAGCTGGTGCCGACGCCGGGCGCTTCGGCGCTGCTGGGCGTGGGGATTCTCGCTTCGTCGCGTCGTCGGCGCGTGTGAAGCTGTTGCGTCTGAACTGAAACTCGCCGCCCGCCGGGTTCGACCCAGCGGGCGGTTTTCTTTGAGCTTACTTCGGGTTGCGGTATGCTCGCGGCGTGCACGAACCAGCCTCACACCCAGTGAAGGCGTGGCGGCGGCGGCGGGCCGCGGCGAGGTGGCTGCTCCGCGTGTGGATCGCGTTCGCGGTTCTGGCCACCGGGTTGTATCTGGTGAGTATCGCGGGCGACTGGCGCACATTCTGGGTCACCGGCCCGGCGTCGTTGAACGCCTCCGGCGACGCGACGCGCGGCGAGACACACGCGCGTCTCAGCGACGGGTGCTTCTGGATGGTCACGCACAGCGTGTACAACCCCAGCCAGTCGCTGAGCTCGTTCGACCGTCCGGAACAACCGCAGTTGAGCAAGACGCTCGCGTGGCACTCCGCCGGCTCGCTGCGGTTCCCGAGTTGGCCGCAGGCGACTGTGAACGGCTGGCCCGCGTACTGGAAGGTTCCGCTGTGGCCGGCGGCCGCCGGAGCCGTTGCGGTGACGGTGCTGATCATGTGGCGGCGTGTGCGGCGACCCAAAGCGTGGCAGTGCAAAGGGCACGGATGCAGATATGACTTGCGCGGCTTGTCGGTGCGGGCAGGTGAGCCTCTGGTATGTCCAGAGTGCGGGCGGATGAACCAGTGTCCGGTGTGCGGGCAGCCGACGGGCGGCGTGATCGGCGCGGCAGCGTGCGCCGAGTGCGGGTGGAGGGTTTCGGCTGCGTGAGGGGGGAGTGGCAATCGGGACACAACGCACTGCCCTTGCAGAACCGAGGGAGTGGCACACGGTTGGACGGTTGGAATGAGTAAACAAAGAGCCCGCCCGGGTGTTCCGGGCGGGCTTTGTGTTTATACGACGAAAGCCTAAAGGCCCCTCCCGCCTCGCAAAGCCTCGGCACCCTCCCGCTGGGAGCGGGAGGGATTCACGACATCGCCATCGACATGAGGAACTCGGCGTTGGACTTGTTCTTGGCCAGGCGGGTCTTGAGGAGCTCCATGGCCTCGACGACGTTCATGTCGCTAAGGACCTTGCGGAGGCGGTAGACCAGCTCGAGCTCCTTCTTGTCCATGAGGAGCTCCTCGCGGCGGGTGCCGGAGGCGGAGACATCGATCGCCGGGTAGATGCGTTTCTCGACGAGCTTTCGATCGAGATGGAGTTCGCTGTTGCCGGTGCCCTTGAACTCTTCGAAGATGACCTCGTCCATCTTGCTGCCGGTGTCAACGAGCGCGGTGGCGATGATCGTCAGCGAGCCGCCGTTCTCGATGGCGCGGGCGGCGCCGAAGAACTTCTTGGGCGCTGGAGCGCACCGGCGTCGATACCGCCGGTCATGATGTCGCCCGGTGTGGGGCATCTCGTTGTTGTACGCGCGGGCGAGACGGGTGATCGAGTCGAGCAGGATCACCACGTCCTCGCCGAACTCAACCATGCGCTTGGCCTTCTCGATGACCATCTCGGCCACCTGCACGTGACGCGCGGCCTGCTCGTCGAAGGTGCTGGCGACGACCTCGACGTTCTTGGCGTTCTTGGTCGTGTTGCGGCGGAAGTCGGTCACTTCCTCGGGGCGCTCGTCGACGAGCAGCACGATGATCTTGACTTCGGGGTAGTTCTTGGCGATCGCCTTGGTGATCTTCTGCAGCAGCACGGTCTTGCCGGTGCGCGGCGGGGCGACGATCAGGGCGCGCTGGCCCTTGCCCAGCGGAGAAACCAGATCGATCGTGCGACACTCGATCTCGGTCGGCTCGGTCTCGAGGATGTAGCGCTGCTCGGGGTGGAGCGGCGTGAGGTTCTCGAACGGCACGCGCTCGGCGAGCTTGGCCGGCTTGTTGCCGTTGACCTGGTCGACGCGCAGGAGGGCGAAGTACTTCTCGCTCTCCTTGGGCGGGCGGATGAAGCCGCGGATGACCATGCCCTTCTTCAGGCCGTGCCGGCGGATCTGCGTGGGCGACACGTAGATGTCGTCGGGCCCGGCGAGGTAGGAGTTCTCGGGCGAACGGACGAAGCCGAAGCCGTCGGGCATGATCTCGAGGGTGCCGTCGCCGACGAGCAGGTTGCTCTTGGCGGCGCGGGCCTTGAGGATCTTGAAGATGACGTCCTGCTTGTTGAGCTGCTGGTAATTCTCGAGGCCTTCCTTCTTCGCGATTGCGAGGACCTCGTCGATCTCCATGCGCTGCAGCTGCGTCATGGTGATCGTGTCTTTCAGACTGGCGGCGCTGGCCTTGGCGACGACTGCCTCCAACTCCGCTGCTTCCCGTTCGAGTTCGTCGTCAGAGGGCAGGCCGTTCTGGCCGGGGATGCCGCGGATCTCGCCGCCCGCGCTGGGAGAACCCGGAGCGCCGCTGCCGTGCCGGTGTCCGCCACCCCCACCGCCCCCCCCGCCTCCGCCACCACCACCACCACCGCCCCCTCCTCCTCCGCCGCCACCACCACCGCCGTCAGGACCGCCGCCGCCGCGGCGTTTCTTCTTGCGGCGCCGCCCTCCGCTCCCGCCGCCGAACATGCCCATTCCACCCCCTCCGCCGCCCCCACCACCACCCCCGCCGTTCATCTGCCCACCGGGACCGCCCCCACCTCCACCTCCACCCCCGCCACCCGGGCCCGTCGGGGGCATGGCGACTGCGGAGGACTCAGCGCCGGCGCGGGGACCTTGGGCGTTTGAAGCGGAGGGGTTGTCGGTCACGGTTCGTCCTTGGATTGAGATGTCTGAATGGAAGAGTGAGTGAGGTTCAAGAACCAGTTGCCGGGGCGTGCGCTCTGCACGGCGTTCAACCCGGATGTTCTTGAGGGGCGCTGGCCGCGGCCGCCGGATGTGGCTGCTGCCGACCTGCCGCAAACACTAGGCGCGCCGCCGGCGCGTAGGTCTGATGGAGGTGAGCAGGGGCCAGAGCTCATCGATCTGCCGTTTCAGATTGGATGAAGAGCCCTGACCATCGTCCGCGTTCTCGATCATGAAATCGCTGCGGCTCTTTTTGGCGTCGAGGGGGAGCTGCGCGGCCTCTCGGCGGGCGAGTTCCTCATCGGTCCAGCCGCGATTGGCCTTGACGCGCTCAAGTTGCGCGGCGCGGGGTGCGTCGACGAAGATGACGGCGTCGCACTCGCGGTGAAGGCCGGCTTCGAACAGGAGCGGCGCGTCGATGATGAAGAGCGGCGCGGGAGGCGAGGTCTTGGAAGCGTTGAGGATCGCGCGCCGGCGCTGGGAGTGAAGGATGGGGTGGATGAGGTCCTCGAGGCGTTTGCGCTGCGCCGGGTCTTTGAAGACGATGGCGGCGAGGCGGGCGCGGTCGGGGAGCTTGTCCGTCCCGAGGATGGCGTCTCCCCACCACCGCGTCAGAACGTCGGCGATGCCCGGCTCGCGAAGGAGCGCCTTGGCCTGTGTATCAGAGTCGCTGACGACCGCGCCTTTGGCGGCGAGGAATTTGGCAACTTCACTCTTGCCGCTGCCGATGCCGCCGGCGAGGCCGATGACCGGTGGGCGGCGCGGCGTTGGTGTCCGCGCGGCGGAGGTAGCCGGGCTCGGCTCGGTCACGACGCGGCTCCGAACGGGCGATCGATCGGCGCGGAGCCGGGAGTTGGGCCGCCGCCCCCTCCGTAGCGCGAGAGCGTGTCGCGGACGGTCTTCACGACGGCGACGGGGTGGTCGACGATGTACCAGACCAAGTCGCCCGCGGGCGCATCGTTTCCAGACGCGGCGGAGGTAAAGAGGATGCTCCCGACGCCGAGGAGGCGGTCGAGGAACGTGCGGTGGAGCGCGACGGTCGTGACCTTGTGGAGGGGGATCTCGACGGAGGTGCGCGAGAAGACGCCGGTGACGCGGATGATGCGTTTATCGGTGAGGACGTAGAGCCGGCAGAGGCGGTCGGTCACCAGCCAGCCGAGCACCATGACAGCGACGAGAATGAACGCGAGCGCCAGCGGGTAGAGCGTGACCGTCTTGATGCCGAGCCGGTCGATCATCGCCAGCAGGACCCAGACGGTGACGAGCGTGCCGAGCCAGCCCGCCCGCTTGAGGAACACGAACCAAAGGGAGGGCCGGATTGCAAGGATGACGGTTTCGCCGTCGGCGAGCTGGCGCGAAGGCCGGGTCGTGGACGGCGGGAGGTGCGTAGATGGCGGCGCCGGCGGGCACGAGGGAGGGTAGTCGCGAGTCTCCAGTCGCGAGTCGCGAGAGAAGTTCGGAGAGCGTATCTCCGCTGCCTTCGCCGCCTTTTCTCGCGACAAGCGACTCGCCACTAGCGACTTATGCCTTCAAGTCCAGCACGCACACATCCGGCAGGTTGCGGTACTGGCCGTCGTAGTCGAGGCCGTAGCCGACAACGAAGTGGTCATCGATGGTGAAGCCGCTGTGGGTGATGGGCACCTCTTCGGTCCTGTTTTCCTTGCGCTTGGTGAGGAGGACGGCGGTGCGGAGGCTGAGTGGGTGCTGAGCGGCGAACATGCGCTGGAGCAGGCCGAGTGTCTGGCCGCTGTCGTAGATGTCATCGAGCACGAGCAGGCGCTTGCCCTTGAGGTCGGCGGGGAGCGAGTGGGGCGCGGGTGTGGCGATGCCCTGGCTAGTGGTGGCGGCGCCGGGGTAGCTGCTGAGGGTGACGGGGCGGATGCTCATCGCGATGGGCATGTGCCGGATGAGGTCGGCAACAAAGAGCATCGCGCCGGTGAGGACGGGGACGAGGACGACCGGGTCATTGGCGGCCTTGTCGTTGCGAGCTACGAGCGTTTCCCGCTCTGCTTCGAGCTCTGCGGTGAGGGCGCGGCCCATTTCCTCGACGCGGCGGGCGATCTCTGCGCGGGGGATGAGGACGGTGGTCTTGGGCATAACGCGATCTTAGTGGAACTCAAAGGTGGGAAGAAGGGCTCGAAGAGCTCAAAAAAAGGCAGGAACGTGGAGTCGCGGGGGGCGTGGAGAGACGCGGAGGGAAGCGTTTTTACAACGAAGTGAGCGAAGGTATCGAAGGACGGGATTTGGTGCAAAGAGACCGAGTGAAACACGGTTGGCTGTGGATGAACCGGGGATCGCACGGATCAGATGCGAAAATCCACGCGATCCGAGGGCATCCGTGCTGATCCGTGGCCTGGTCTTTCGCGTTGCGGGGCATCGCGCTCGTGCTTGCGCACGAGGCTCTTATCACGGGGACTCTTATTGAACCAAGCCCTTGATGGCGCCGCGCTGGCGAGCTTTGAAGTAGCGGTCGAGGCTCTCGTTGATGATGCGGAAGGCGTCGGAGGCGGGCTTGATTGCGTCGACCTCGACGTCCTTGCCTTCGAGCGCCTTGTAGTCGTTGAAGAAGCGACGGAGGAGCTTGAAAATGTGACCGGGGAAGTTTTCGGCGGTCTTGAACTCGTTGTAGATCGGGTCCTCGCGGAGGACCGCGATGATCTTGTGGTCTGGCTCGCCGTGGTCGATCATGGTCATGACGCCGACGGCGCGGGCGTTGCAGAGCGTCATGGGCGGGATCTCTTCGGTGCAGTAGACCAGCACATCGAGAGGGTCGTGGTCCTCGGCGAGAGTCTGGGGAATGAAGCCGTAGTTGGCGGGGTAATAGACCGCGCTGGAAAGCACGCGGTCGAGCTTGAGCAGGCCCGAACCCTTATCGAGTTCGAACTTGAGGTTCGAGCCCTTGGGGATTTCGATGATGCACTTGAAGTGCTCGGGGAGCTCGTTGCCTTCGCAGGCGGGCGTGACGTCGTGCCAGGGGTGGACCATGGGCGGATTGGAGGGGGAGAAATGGCAAATAGCAAATGACAAATGGGCAAATTCAGAACAGAGCCGGAGAAGAAGGGCAACGGCGCCGCTCCGCCGCATCGGATTTGCCGTTGGCTATTTGCGATTTGCGTTTTTTCTTCCTTACCCTCCCGCATGGATACCCCGCCCCCCACTCCTCCCGCCCCCCCGATCGACGAAGCGACCCTCAAGTCCGCCCTCTCCGCGTTCAAGAAGCGACTGAAGCTGACGATCCTGGATCAGGAGTCGAAGCTCGGGGCGCACAAGCCGATGACCGGCGGGCACAAGGCGGCGGGGATCGGCATTCAGCCTCCCATGCAGTTTCCCCGCGCGGTGTGGGCGGAACTTGCGAAGCAGGGGAAGATCAAGGACATGGGCGGCGGGTTCTACGGGGCGGTGTGAGCTGAACAGGACGCGCGGTGGTGCGAGGCCAGATTGAAGTCAAAAGCCCTTACCGGAAGCCGCACACAAGATGAAGTGCAAGAACCGGGGAGCTGGGCAACATGCGCACTCGGACGCCGGGAGCCGAAAGCGCGGCCGAGGCTGGTACGCAGCGGGCAGGGGTGCACGTTGCGAATCCAGATTGGCCGCGCGGGTGGGCTCCCGGTGTTCGTTTGAGATGCGACATGTGTGCTGAGGTGTGAGGAAATGCACCCTCATCCGCCCGCCCAAAGCGGCGGGCACCTTCTCCCGCAGAGCCGGGAGAAGGAGGCGCTGTCGTGCGCCTCACGTCTCACGACCTCTGCGTCTTCCACCAGTTGATGAGGCCGTTGGTGGAAGCGTCGTGTGTGGCGACGGGAGTTGCCGCGGCGAGTTCGGGGAGGATCTTCTTGGCGAGCTGCTTGCCGAGCTCGACGCCCCACTGGTCGAAGGAGTTGATGTTCCAGATCACGCCCTGCACGAAGATCTTGTGCTCGTACATCGCGATGAGCGCACCGAGGGAGCGTGGCGTGATTTTGGAGAGGAAGATCGAGTTGGTCGGGCGGTTGCCGGGGAAGACCTTGTGCGGGATCAGAGCGGTGAGCGCGTCGCCCTTCACGCCTTCCTTCTCGAGCTCAGCACGTACCTGGGCCTCGGTCTTGCCGAGCATGAGGGCTTCGGTCTGGGCGAAGAAGTTGCTGAGGAGGATGCGGTGGTGCTCGCCGCCGGCGACGGGGTTGTGGGTTTGCGCTGGGGCGATGAAGTCGCAGGGGATGAGCTTGGTTCCCTGGTGGATGAGCTGGTAGAAGGCGTGCTGGCCGTTGGTGCCAGGTTCGCCCCAGATCACGGGGCCGGTAGAAGCGGTGACGGACTGCCCACTGAGCTGCGTGCCCTTGCCGTTGGACTCCATGTCGCCCTGCTGGAAGTAGGCGGCGAAGCGGTGGAGGTACTGGTCGTAAGGCAAGATGGCGTGCGACTGAGCGAACGCGCCGAACGGCCCAGGGAGGAAGTCGTTGTACCAGACGCCGAGCATGCCGAGGATGACGGGGAGGTTCTGATCGAGCGGCGCGGTGCGGAAGTGGCGATCCATCTCGTGCGCACCAGCGAGGAGTTCGCGGAAGTTCTTCTCACCGATCGAGAGAGCGATGGGCAGGCCGATCGCGGACCAGAGCGAGTAGCGGCCGCCGACCCAGTCCCAGAAGCCGAACATGTTCGCGGTATCGATGCCGAACGCGGAGACTTCTTTCGCGTTGGTGCTGACGGCGACGAAATGCTTGAGGGTCGCCTTCTGGTCTTTGAGCGCATCGAGCAGCCACGCGCGGGCCGTGTGGGCGTTGGTCATCGTCTCCTGCGTGGTGAAGGTCTTGCTGGCGACGATGAAGAGCGTGGTCTCGGGGTTGCAGACGCGGAGTGTCTCGGCGATGTGGGTGCCGTCGATGTTAGAGACGAAGTGCAGTTTCAGGTTGCGCTGTGAGTACGACTTAAGGGCCTCGACGACCATCACGGGGCCGAGATCGCTGCCGCCGATGCCGATGTTGAGGACGTCGGTGATGCGTTTGCCGGTGTGGCCGACGTGGGCGCCCGAACGAACCTTCTCCGCGAAGGCGAGGAAGGTGTCGAGCACGCGGTGGACGTCGGGGAGGACGTCCTGACCCTCGACCTTGATCGGGGCGTGGCCCACAGGTGCGCGGAGGGCCGTGTGGAGGACGGCGCGGTTCTCGGTGACATTGATCTTCTCACCGGTGAACATCGCATCGCGGCGGCGTTCAACACCCGCCGCCGACGCGAGAGCGAGCAGGTGCTTGAGCGTCTGGTCGGTGATGCGGTTCTTGGAGAAGTCGAGCAGGAGCTTGCCATCGGCGAGACCCAGCTCGCGGCTGAACCGCTGGAAGCGGCCCGCGTCTGCGACGAAGAGGTCGCGCATGTGCCGCGGCTCGATCTCCTTGGCGTGTGCGGTGAGGGTGGACCACTCCTGCGAGGCGGTGATGCTCATGCGCCGAGCGTAGCGGAGTCGGCCTCGGGTCGCTTGTGTTGGGGGGCGGGGGGGGCCCTGGACCTTCGCCCAAGCGTGTAGAGCGAGCCGCGGCGATTAAACAAGACCAGAAGGCCCCCCCGCTCCACACACGCCGGCCGGCTTGCTCTTTGCGAATCTGATACTCGCAGTGCGGGCTGCTTCAAATAGCCGCGGAAAAGTCGGAGATCGAGAGGCTGCCGAGGGCTATCGCGACAGCGCCGGAGACGTCGTCGGTATCGTCCCCATACCAGACGACGTGCAGCCACGCCGGCCCATCGTTACGTCCGGGTCGCGGCACGCTCGTTTGAACTTCAGCGATGTACATATTGGCCGGGAATCGCAATTCCATCAGCCATTTGCTGGCAATCTCTCGCTCAACACCCAGCAACTTCATCGGAGCGTGACGAGCTGGAGGCATCCTTCGTCGCGCGATTCGTGCGAGCACATCCAATGGATCGCCGATTCTGGTCTCAGGCGAGGACGAATAGTCATTTGTCATCAACAGCCAGTTGAGCCAAACTCTGGCGCCATCCCGCAACTCAGCACGTATCACGACCCGCCTCCTTGCCGCCGCATAGACGGCAATCTCACCTCAGACCGAATTGTCGATGCGCTCCGGCAATTCCCACCCGCGCCAGCCGAAGCGGTTGTCGAGCGCCGCCTCGCACTAGCTCTTTGTTTGCTTTGCGATCTCTCGAAACTCCTTTACTTCGTTCGTACAAAACTCGATCTGTCGCATGAATGCTTGGCCGCCTCTCGCTCGGGCCAGACCGTCCAGAAGGATTGCCGCCGCGGCGTCGTCTTTTCTGAGTTGCACAAGTGTGCAGCACGCCTCGGCGACAGCTCGCCGAATCGCCTCATCGAACATCGAGTCGGCCAGCACCTTTGCATACAGCTCGGCGATAGCCGCAGGCTCCTCTTGCGTAAAAGCCAACGCAGGCAAAAGCTCACAGATGGCGTCTCGTGCCCGGTTGCGCACGGCCTCCGTGGCCTGCTGCAAATTTGACCCGGGCAAGGCTTTGTACACGCGGTCGCTCATCGGGGCTTTCCGTTCGGCCTTATGGTGCTGCCGCTAATCATCGGTTTTTTCTGGCTTTGCGAGAGTTTGCTCCACTCAGAGTAGCCTGCGTGGCAGGTCTACCTGCAGGTCTGTCGAGACACACATACTTGCTTCTTCGCAGCATCGCGGAGCAGTCGCTAACGCCGCGGCTGTCGGCGGCGTCAGCGACTATTTGCTACCGCATCCCACCAAAGTTCTTGGCAATAATTTCTACCAAACGGTTTTCATCCCAAAAGACAATCTGATAGTGCTTGAAGCGCCTGGCGACAACTGAAAGTGCTTAGACCATTCGTTTGCTCTGGGCGACACGCGGTATTCCAGCAGCGCATCCATGGGAAGGCCCGGCACTTTCTGAAAAGTGTGGCCATTCCTTGGGACACCCGGAACACTTGACGAAAACAATTCTGCCACGCGCTCGAATATCAAGGATCTGGTCACAATTTTGCCATTCTCATCGACATCGATTTCGATCACGGCAGTCGCGCCGTCTGAACGGACCCGGACTCCTGCTTCACCACCCGACGAACCTAACCACTCTTGAGCCTCAAGCACTACCTGTGGATCCTCAATATTCATAGAGTACCTTTATCAGGGCTGATTCGGTGTCCTGGTCAGCGGAAGGTTATTTCGCTGCGTCTACCGCAACCCTCGATCGTCGAACGCCTTTCCCTGCCGTAGTTCGTAGATGTGGTTGCGGACCCGCTGCTGCCTAGGTGCGGTCGTACCAATACCCGCGCCAGCCGAAGCGGTTATCGAGCTCCGCCTCGCTTCCGGCGCGGCCGGGCGTCCGGCCGCTGCCCCTGGAGGGCTTCCATTAAAGACAGCGCTACCGAAGACTCAAGCAATGAGTTTATTTGAGAGCGGCGTCGACATAGGAAAAGAGCTCTGCTTTGTCAGAACCAACCGCTGCCGCCGCTTCGTAAATCGCCTCCGCAAGTGCAGCTTTTTCCTTGCTACCAGCAAACGATATCGCTGCTATAGCTCTCGCCTTCGCGAAAACTCGCAAATAGTCCTCGGCGGAAACACCTCCGGCCTCGGCCTCTTCTTGCAAGTTGAAATACTCATCATCCAGCTGGGCCACGATGGCATCAATCTCTGCTTTCTCTTGAGGAGTAAAAACGTGACCGTTGCGCAATTGTCCCAGAGCATTAACTACTAGAGGGTTTTCAACTCGCGCTTTCTTTGTGGCGAGTTCACAGGCCGCCACACACGCCAAGCGTTGCTTGATTAATGGAGCTTCGTACAGCTTAGCCGCAAGGCTCGCAGACAGAATTTCTAGCCGGCTCGTCATTGCTGCCTTCAGTTCAATTGCCAGGCCGTGGCTTGAGTGGTGCAGAAACGTTTGCTTCAGTAGGCCCAATCAAGTCTTGAGAGTCGGGACAAACAGGCCGCGTCGCTCCAATATCGACCACCTTGAGTCCGTTGGTATTCGCGTAATTTATGATGTCCGCTTCTGCGTGACGCGTTCCAGAAACTACTACTTCGCCCGGCACTAGAGACACGCCAGGTGGCAGATAGTCGCGTGCAGAGGTGAAATTCGAACACTTCCGCGACTTCCGGCCTCGACTTCTTCAGCAGTGGTCTGCTCAAATGCACGATATGCGCCACGAGGAAGAGCGTCTCGTCGCCGCCGTCCACCTTGCCGTCGCGGTTCAGGTCGGCACGCGGGTCGTAGTCCCCGTTGTCGAGCTTGAACGCCTTGATCGCCGCGTCGATGTCGGCCTGGTCGTCGTCGTCGACCACCCCGTCGAAGTTCACGTCCGCCGCGGGGAAGGCCTCGGGCCGGCCCGTGGGGCCGTACCGCACGTGCTCGAGGATCCCGTCCTTGGGGGCCGCAAGACCGATCACGTCACCGCGGAAGTCCTGCAGGTAGTTGAGCGTCTCGTCGAACACACCGTCGCCGTTGAGGTCACGCCAGCGGATCGCTGGGCAGTCGAGGATGCCGCGGCTGTCGTCGGCCCCCTCGCCGCGGAAGCTGGTGTTGTGGTAGCCGAGGCAAACTTTCTATTTGCTCTGCAGCTGCTCCATCCAAAGCTCGTACATTTCTCTCTCAAAACGCTCTTTTGCGTTTTGCTTGAGGTTGCCTAAGCGACGCAGCAGTTCTCCATCTCCAAGCTGGATTACCCAGAACCCGACAGCGTCACGTATATCGAGCAGGCCGGCTGCATCGGCAGCAAGAGCGAGACGGGTCATGAGGACAAGTGCAGACAGAGGAGCAGCCTCTGTAAGCTGCTCGAGTTTCTCCATGACCCTCCGAAGCGAATCTGAAGCACTTTTACCACTGCTTGCTTCGTCCTCTACTAGTTTCTGAACGATGACCTCTTCTTCGCCGTTTTCTACGATGCCATTCAGGCGAGCGGCGACTTGCTCAGATCGAATACCTGCGCGGATGCTCGATACAGCCCATTCGATGTCTGAATCGCTTTGATGCATTGACCTAGTGCCCGCCCGGGATATGGGTGTCTCTGGGGTTTGAAGAAGGCGCGCCAGTGTCATCGTAGGTAGTGGGCCTGACGCCTCGAGGAGTATTGCCATTAATTACACTGCTCGTGGGCACAGTTTCCTTGTGCACGTGAGGTACCTCATCAGCAAAGCCCCGCGGCGTTGGGCGCGTCATCGGAGGATCAATTCTGACCATGGCAGTGTTTCCATCTGATCCCGGTTTCGTCCAAACTTCGCCTCCATTCATGCCCGTGACACGAGTGAAACCCTTCGCCTGAAGCGTTGTACCAATCTGCACTCTGGACTGCCCCTGCAGGGGTCCGAGTTGCTGGATTTCTGTCAACGCAGGGACGCCTTGATTCGGAGCAGGAGTAGGAGCGGTAGTAGGAGCAGGCTCAGGCGCAGGCGGCTCACCTGGCAAGGGTTCTGCCCCCATGTCGGTGTTGGGGTCAAATGCTCGCGGCCCACCGCACGTTGAGGAACCTGGGGCTGATTCCGCGGGGGTGGTTACAGCAGGCGGAGGTTGACTGAAGCTGAAAGCCTCTTGGATTGTCGGACCTTTCCCCCAGGCTAATTTAAATCCGATTCCAAATGCGGCAATGTTTACGAGCGTGCTCCCTGCCCGTTCCCATCGTTGTTCTCTAGAAATTGGAGTTTGTGTATATGCTTCTTCACCGGAAGCGATCTCGTAAATAGTTTTACCTATCTCATAAGCAGCATAAGCGGTAGCGGCCACCAAAACAACAGTCCCTAAGATTGGCGCTGCCGCTGCGGCCACCGTGTACACGGCTCCAACTACGATTGTTCCAACCACAACATTTACCGTGGCTTTAACCGCTCCCTTGAGGAATGCGCCTACATCGCCCCATGTGATCAGTCCATACGGGTCATACCCGGTGCTGAACTGCCCGTCGGCGTAGCGGTACAGGTTCTGGTCCCCCGCCCCAAACCCCAGCGGGTCGGTCTGGAGGAACTGGCCCTGCCGCGGGTCGTAGACCCGGTTGCGGACCTGGTACTGCTCTAGGTGGCGGTCGTACCAGTACCCGCGCCAGCCGAAGCGGTTGTCCAGCCCCGCCTCGCTCCCGGTGTGGCCCGGCGTCAGGCCGCTCCCCTGCGAGAGCTTCCACTGGTTGTCCAGCTTCTTGTACGCGCCCGCGTTGGCCAGGAAGAGCGACCCGTCGTCGTCGTCCACCTTACCGTCGCGGTTCAGGTCGGCGCGCGGGTCGTAGTCCCCGTTGTCGAGCTTGAACGCCTTGATCGCCGCGTCGATGTCGGCCTGGTCGTCGTCGTCGACCACCCCGTCGAAGTTCACGTCCGCCGCGGGGAAGGCCTCGGGCCGGCCCGTGGGGCCGTACCGCACGTGCTCGAGGATCCCGTCCTTGGGGGCCGCAAGACCGATCACGTCACCGCGGAAGTCCTGCAGGTAGTTGAGCGTCTCGTCGAACACACCGTCACCGTTGAGGTCACGCCAGCGGATCGCTGGGCAGTCGAGGATGCCGCGGCTGTCGTCGGCCCCCTCGCCGCGGAAGCTGGTGTTGTGGTAGCCGAACCCCTGGTAGGGCTTGGCGCACGTGGTGGTGCCGGGGGCCTGACGCCAGATGCCCAGTGGACGGCCGAGCATGTCGCGCGGCGTCCACTCGGTGTCCTCGTCGGTCATCGACGAGTCGCCGTCGGTGTTGTAGATCGAGCGGATGGGGCGGCCCATGCCGTCGTAGTCGAAGTGGGCGAGCTTGGGGCCCTGGATGGGCGCGTGCGTGACGGGGTCGATCGTCTGAAGGAAGACGTCACGCAGGCGGTTGGCGCCGTCGTACTGGAACCAGTGGCGGCCGTCGCTCTTGGTGTTGCCGGCGGCGTCGTACTTGAACTTGAAGGGCCAGCCGGTCGGCTCGGTGGGCGTGCCGCCGCCGGTGGGCGTGCGGAAGTGGTGCCCCATGTCCATGCGGCTGTTGGGCGACTGAGCGCAGCCGCTCTCGCCGTCCTTGGGGAACGGGTCGTTGGTCTCCCACTCGGTCGAGGGGTTGGGCGACTTGGGCCAGAGCGGGTGATCGGGGCTGAACTCGCCGCGGGGGGCGATGAGCCAGCCGCCGTTGCCGCCGGAGGCGTGGCATTCGCCGCCGGGCGCCTGCGGCCAGCGCATCTCGGCCTCGGTGATTCCCGCCGGCTTGACCGTCGGGCTGCTGGCGCCCTTGGTGCCGGTTGAGTTGAGGTCGTCGTGGCCCGCGATCCAGGCGGACTCAGCTTGGCTCTTGCTCCACTTGATGGCCTGGCCGCTGAGCCAGTAGATGAGCCGACCGTTGCAGTCGTGACGGTAGTACTCGTCGTGCCCGTTGATGTCGAAGCCGGTCACCGGTGAAGTGCCGCTGCTGAAGCCGGGGCTCGTCGCCGGGTCGAGGTAGGAGGTGATGTTGCCCGAGAGCCAGCGGATGTCTTCGTGGCCCTCGGTCTTGACGACCAGGGACGGGTCGACGGCGCTGGGGATGACGTCGATCACCTTGCGCCACATGTCGTCGCGGACGCGGTGCATCCAGTCGGGCCCATCGTGCGGCAGGGGGACGATGCCGCCGCCGGGCGTGCCGGTGGGCGGCGTACTGCGTGGGGAGCATGTCCCACTGGTTGAGATCAACCTGCGGGAGGTAGCGGTGCAGCGGCACGGCCATGCCGAGGTAGCCGTACTGGGAGACCGGGTTGAGATAGTGGTTGGTGCCGTTGCCCTGGTAGATGCCTTGCGGGCGACCGAGTGCCCAGTCGAGGCGCGGCTCAACCAGCAGCGGAACGTAGCCGCCGCCGCCGGGGGGGTACATGTTTCCGGGGCCGGTAGTGTCCACCGTGCCTGCCGGGTTGGGGAAGTAGGCCATGCCGACTTCGATGTTGGGGAACGGCGTCGTCTGACGGACGACGCGCGGGCCCTGCCAGGGCGTCAGCGGACGGCCGCCGACCATGACGGGCTCCGTCGGCGTGCCGGCGCGGATGATGTCGTAATCGATCGTGCCCGGACCTGAGCATCCGCTGGGGAACATGCCCTTGAACTTCTGGCTGACGTGCTTGATCTTGCCGAAGTTGTCGTAGCCGAAGTCGATCTCGTCATCGTGCGTGGTGATCGTGCCGAGCGAGAACGGACCCATGTCGTGCAGGATGACCTTCGGCCGGCCAAGCATGTCGAGCTGGGTGTTGATGTGCTCCCACGGCGAGGTGATGTCGCCGGAGGGACGCTTGATCTCGGTGGGGTAGCCGCCGGCACCCCAGTCGATGTACTCGGCGGGGGTGCCGCTGGCGGCGTTGCCGTCGCCGAAGTTGGTGCTGCGGTACTGGTGGCGGTAAATACGGACCGGGCGGCCCATGTCGTCGCAGACAGTCCAGTCGGAGTCGTCGCTTCCGGTGGGATCACCCGTGTGCCAAGCGAGGTCCGGCGACTCACCGATCGGCTTCACGTTCCACAACTCACGGTTGTTGTCGTTGGGGATCGGAGCGGGATCGCCCCAGGTCTGCCAAGGCAGACCGGCGCTCGGCCAGCCGACCAGGTCGTCGGGGTACCCGTGGCTGGTGGCCTTCGGGCAACCCGTCGGGCTGCAGAAGTCGCCGTCGCTGTTGGGGTTGAAGTTCTCCATGCTGACCGGCGGGTCGCAGAGAAACATCTTCTCGAGCTTGAGGCGCCCGCGGTCCCACAGGAGGTCGTCGCGCTCGGTCTCGCCGCAGCAGCCGCCGCCGTGCTCGCTCAGGTCGGGCGGGAGCACGTCGGACGGGAGCGTGTGGGGCGCATCGGGGAAGATCGTGGAACTGCTGACGTCAACGCGCGTGCGCACGCCGATCTTCTTCAGCGGCTGGCCCGCGGCGTCGAAGATGGTCGCCTGCATGCGGCGGTCGCCCGACTCCCAGTCGGTGGTGATCGTCTTGCACATCACCCGGCGCGGGTCGTACTCCGCGTCACGCTCGATGAACGGAGCCGCGTTGCCAGCAGGGAAGACCGAGCCGGGATCGCAGTTTGCGCCGCAGCATACGGTGTCGAACGGCGTCGCAAGGCGGAGCGGGTCGCCGAAGTTGCGCCAGCGCACCGGGATGTCTAGGAAGTGGTCGTAGTCAGTGGTGCTGATGTTGAGGAGGAGCTCCGGCCTCCAGTCGGTTGTCGGGGTGGTCCAGTGCAGCGTGCCGCCGCTGGGGGGGTTGATTCCCAGCCAGCCGGTCTGCGACGGGACGTTCGGCACGTCCATCAACGGACCACGGACGTTGGGATTTCCACTCGTCACGACGCCCGTCGAGGTCACGTTGTTACTGCCGCGCTGGGCCTGAACCGTGGCGATGACGTTGTGGTGGTTCTCGTCGTAGTAGACGTTGGTCTGCGTGATGACGACCGCGTTGCTGAGGTTATTGGTCGTGAAGGCCGTGTACCTGTCCGCTGCGGTCGCGGTGGAAGTGAAGTTCTGGGCAATCGTGGTGGTGGTGGTGACTTGGCAGACACGGTTCAGCGTGTACTGCGTCGGTTGGGTTCCGTCAACAAACTTGACGGCGCCGCTCTTGGCGTAGTACACGTCGTTCCGGACGGTCTCGGGGTCGGTCAGCGCCGAGGCGCTTCCGGTGGTGGGATCGACGGCGTAGTTGGCGTTGCGATAGACGCGTCCGAGCTCATCGAAGAAGCTCTGCGCGAAACGCAGGCGCGGTTCGCCGGTGCCAGAGGATGTGGCGGAGGGCGCGATGGCGGAGGTATTCCAGGACGACACCGACCCGTCGAAGGCGGCGGCATCGGTTGCGCGACCCAGGTTGTCGGTCGCCGACGCGAGGAACGGACCGCCGTCGCGCCAGATGTCGGTCACGTCGCCGCGTTGGTTGTAGCGGACGTACGAGTGGATGTCTCCGGTGCCGCCGAAGCTGCCGGAGGGGTGCTGCCAAATCTGGGTCACCTGCCCGTTTCCACCGGCGACATTGAGCGCGGCGGTGGTGCCGTTGTACGTCGTTGAGTCGAAGACCGTGGAGCTGACCGGACGCATGTTTACGCCCGCGCCGCTCTCGGCGGTGCCGCGCGTCACGCGGACGCTCCGGCCGACGGTGTCAAAGCTGTACAGTGAGATCGTGTCGGTGACGTCCTGATACCGGTCGACGAGACCCATGCCGTTGTAGTGAGTCAGCGATCGGTCGAAGTTGGCGGGGCTGCTGAAGCTGCTGCGTGCGCCAAGCCCGGTAGCCGGAACGTTGGTGTACACGCGCGACTCAAGCGGGCGAGAGCCGTCGTCGGAAACCCGCTGGAAGTTGAAGCTGATCAGCTTGGGAAGACCCGCGGCGTTGGAGTCCTGCACCACGTCGGTCAGGTGCTCTTCGGTCGGGGTGGCGACCGGGTCGGTGAGCCAGGTGCGTGGTGCATTGGTGGTCGAGAACCGCGACGGATTCGAGCTCGAATGCGCTGTCGGATCCGACGGGCTGATGAGGCCGCTCTCCTCGGTCAGGCCGAGGTGGTTGTAGACCGTCGCGGTGAATGGGCCGTAGTAGGTGATGCTGCCGCCGCCGCCGGGCGAATCCACCGCCGGGACGTCGAGGCGAACAAGACGCCGGTCTGAAAGCCGCGTGTAGTAGGACTTGGACATCCGCGAGTTGGTGGAGTTCTCTGCGTTCTCCACCTTCTGCTGAACGCGGCCGAGATCGTCGCACTTGTACTCGGTCCGAAGACCGTACGGCGTCGTCTCCTCACCGATCGTCGCGACGGTCACCTCGCCAGAAGGAAGATCGGGGAAAGAAGGAACCGGGCTGTCGGTCGTCACTGCGGTGACGACGCCGGTGGTCGCGTGGTACTCGGTCGCATCGAGCCGGCCGTTGGGGTTCCGGGTCACGATCGAGCGGCCGTAGTGATCGAACCACGTCTTGGTGTCGTTGGCGACGCCCGAGCCGTTGTGAGAAGTGTCGACAGCGGGCAACGTGGTGAGCACCGAGCGCGGGACGAGCGTGTCGGTCGCACCGGTCCACCAGACGTACGTGTACTGAGTATCAATCCGGGTGGAGTCGGTTCGCGTGGTGGTCGCGACGGGGTAGACGTAGGAATGATCGGTCTGCGGCCGCCGGAGCGTGACGGTCGGCGAACCGGTGGCCAATACCACGTTGTGCATCGAACGGTCATACGCCGCGACGTACGGCACGCTCGTGCCGCTGCCGTCCCGGCGACGGATGCCGTTCGCCAACCCGATCGTGTCGCCTGAGGTGTACCGCTCGATCTGCGTCACCAGGCCGTTGGTGCCAGTGGTGAACGAGCCCCGGCTGGAGCTCGCTGCGTTGTGGTCGTACGCGGTGCAGTTGGCGGGTGAGTGGATCGCGCTCAGACGATGGTTCGCGTCGCGCTCGACGCCCGTAACCCAGAAGCGCGGCAGGGGCGTGGTCGTCGTCGCCGGATCGATATCGCTCACGACGGAGCTCAGGGGCTGGCCGGCGCTGTCGAAGTACTGCGTCGTCCAGACGTTGCCGGCGGTCGCAGAGGGCGACGCGAAGTCAGAACCGGCGTAACGAGTGAACGACGGCTGCTTGACGATCGTGCGCCGCTGCCACGGAGTGGTGTACGCGGTCGTCTCATACGTGAAGTCGCACTGGCCGTTGGGCTGCTCGAAGGGCGCCGTGCCGGAGCCGTCCATTCCGCCAAACCAGGCCGACGAGATCACCGGCGACGTGCCCGTGGTGTACGTCACTCGCAGTTCCGCAAGCGCGTTGAGCGCCGAAGCGAGCGTGGTCGCGTTGGCGTTCCAGGAGACGGGCGATCCGGCCGTCGCCACCAAGTGACGGCGCGTTCCTTCGTAACCGAGCATCAGCTTCATCCGGCTGCTGCTGTCGTAGTAGAAACGGTTCTCGCGGAGGTCCTGAATGACGGGGGAGCCGCCCGACGCGGGGAAGGACGTGGGGAACGTGACCTGCACCATCGCCAAGTCGCTCGCCACACCGTTGTTGGGCGCCGAGCCGACGACGGAGTCGCCGTAGTAGTTGTACTGAACCGTCGCGATGGTGGTTGGGGTCGTGCCGCCAGTGGTCGCCGTTACCGACGCGAGCCGGATGCCCGCTCCAATCGTTACGTACGAATAGTCAAACTCGTGCCCGGACGAATCGAACGCCACGACGATGTGGCCTTTGTTGTACCCTAGCCTGGAGGCGGTATAGGGAGCCGTCGCACTCTTCACATAGGCGACGGCCTCAGTTCCACCCGTGAGCGTGCCCTTGGCGACGGTGTACTTCCAGATCTGCCCTTCTGCACTGTTGGCGACGCCGGCGTACCCAAAGAAGACGATCTCGTTGCCCGCCTCATCGTTGAGGGTGTAAAGCTCGATTGTGCGAGAGCCTTCGGTCGCGTTGCTGATTTTGATGATGCCGCCTGCGCCGTTGATGCCGGCGTAGTAGCTGCTGGTGTCGATCTGCTTGTACTCGGTGAACGCGTTCGCCGAGTAGAACAGCCGGATGATGTTGTTCGAGTCGGGCTTTGTGACCGAGGGCTGCGAGCTCTGGAACCAGTTGTTGCCCTGCATGCCCCCGCCAACGTGGCCGCTGGTTTGCGCACTGTTGTACGAGGTGCCGATGGGCCACGGAGCAGTCGCGGGCAATACGAGCTGCGTATCGGAGTAGGTGACGCTTCCAGTGAACAGGTCGACCGGACCAAATTTCCGCCCGCTCAGATGATCGATCGCCGCCTGATCAGCGTGTAAAGACCAGCCGAAAGGAGAGGAAACACGGGCCGCGCCGCCGGCCGTCACTCCGCGATGAACTGGGTCAAGCCAAAAGTCCTGCGCCCCAGGCGAGGCGCCGCCCGATAGCCATGAGCCGGAGTCGATGTTGAGCAAATCCGGCTGCGAAGCGACCGTGGGAATTGCCAACGATGCGGTGGCAGCGAGCAGAACGAATGAGCGGAGTGTCATGGATGCTCCTAAGCGGCCGCAGAGTGTGGCGAACAACTCTTGCGTTTTCCACTCAGCCCCACGTTATCCACATTCATTATCCAAACACAAAACTGTCGCTCACCAGAGTTACACTTAACGTGAGCATTGAGGAGGCTTCCAGTGAAGATGACAACCGCTGTCGTAATGAGCCTGTGCGCAACCTTTGCAGTTTCGTCGCCGCTGGCGCACGCCACATCAACGGGCAAGAGTTCGCACCCCACATGGGTGTCGTGCGATGTTTCGAGAGCTCAAGTCCGGATGTTCCTTGCACGACTGACGCTCACGCCGGAGACCGCGTGCGCCGCTGGGCTCACCAGCGCCGATGTCGAGCCTCTCTTTCAGGCTGGCGGCGACACACTGAGCACGCTTGCGCCGTCAATCCAAGCGGCCGACACGGCCGTCACAGAAGCACGAGTTCAGCTCGCTACGTATCGCAAAGCGGCGATGACCGTCATCGACTCGTCATTGGACTACTCCATTCAGCAAGCGGAGGCGACGCTCGCATCCTCTCTGGCGACGCAAGCCGCGCTGCTGAACACCGCCTTTGATACTGTTACCGCGGGCTTCCCGCAAGAAACAAAGACGATTCTGTCAACTCTGCGTACGAACTCCGGGCGCGCAGTGCCGCTCGACCTCCGCGTATCTGCACGGAGCGCGGAGCAGTGGACGACGCTCGAGAACGCCCTCAATCACGTCAAGTCGCGCACGGCGTGCAGCCTGACGCCGGACAGCGGCCAGCAATCGGTGGTCAACACTGCTTCCAGCGAGCCAGCCGCGTCGGTCGCTCGGCAGCGCGTCGAATCGAATCTTGCGGCGGTAAAGGCCGCGTGGATGCCCGCTCAGTAAACCACGTACGCCTCGATACCCTTCAACTCCGCGGCGTTTCTCGAGCCGCCATCTCCGTCGGCCAGAAGAGCCTCCAGCGGATGCCGCACGGAACATCGTCATCGCCCAAGCGAAGACTCTACCTAGTGATATCGCCGCATTAGTTCAGGGTGGTTGATACGTAGCTGGATTGAATAGAGATATGGAACTCGCGTGTAGGGGTTCCACGTCTGAATCCATCTCGCGATCGCCTTAGCAGAATTAACCCGTGTTTACTAAGCGAGCCATCTTTGTCGCTCGTTGTACTCGTCGCTATACGTTGGCGGTATTGCGCTCGCTCGCAACTTGGATCTGAGCTTCGCATCAACCCACCCCCAACCCCCCACCCCCAGCCAGGTGGCCAGGCACAGGGCGCGGTCGCACTTGCCTGTACACGTCGTCTCGATGATCACGCTGTGAAGAGCACCGTGTCCGTCGAATCGTGAACTTGCGGCGAAGCTCCCGAAGAGCAGGCACCGAATCAAGAGCGCTCATCGCACGCTTCGGCGACGGCTTCAGCAACGCTGACCAAGCAACCGAACCTCTCCACCCATCCGCTGCAGACCGCTCGCTCAACTGAGACGCCATAACGGAGCCCGCGGCATGAGTGCGTCACGACGGCTTTGCCAATCTGGACGCGCGGGCACGCTGAGACGTACAGCAACCAGGCTGCGGAGCTACCAGATAAAGCGAAAGTTCAGCTCCCAGTCTTTTCGCCGGCGTGCAGAACCGGGCCGTTCGCTTCCACGGGTCAAGCTGCAGGAAGCTCCCCGGCCGCGGGTCGTACACCCGGTTGCGCACGTGGTACTGCTGCAGGTGCGGGTCGTACCAGTACCCGCGCCACCCAAAGCGGTTGTCCAACCCCGCGTTGTCGCCGTTGATGTTGTACAGCAGGCCAGGGCCGCTAGAGAGCTTCCACATCCCCTCGTACTTGCTGTACTTGCTGTAGTTGTCGTTGAACAGACCTTCGTCGTCGCTGTCCACCTTCCCGTCGCGGTTCAGGTCCGCGCGGGGGTCGTACTTGGTGTGGTCGTTGCCGAACGCCTTCACCGCGTCCTGCATGTTCTGCAGGTCCGTCGCGTCCACGATCCCGTCGAAGTTCACGTCCGAGGCCGGGAAGCTCTCGGGGTACCCAGTCGGCCCGTACCGCACGCGCTCCTGCACGCCGTACTTCTCGTGCATCAACGCCTGGATGTCGCCCCGGAAGTCCTGCAGGTAGCTGAGCTTCTCGTCAAACACCCCGTCCCCGTCGGTGTCGCGCCAGCGGATCGCCGGGCAGTCAAGGATCCCACGCGTGTCGTCGGCCCCCTCGCCGCGGAACCCGGTGTTGTGGTAGCCGAACCCCTGGTACGGCTTGGCGCACGGCCTGTCCCCCCCACCCGTCGCCGGCTTCTGACGCCAGATCCCCAGCGGACGGCCCAACAGGTCGCGCGGCGTCCACTCAATGTCCTCGTTCGAAAGGTCGCCGCTGGTGCTCGGCACGTGCGTCCGGTAGGACGACTTCACCAGCTGGCCGGGGCCGTCGTAGTCGAAGTGGGCACGGCGGTTGCCCTGCATCGGTGTGTCCGCCAGCGTGCCGGTCCAGTTGACGTCGAACACGTCCTTCAGACGGTTCATCCCGTCGTACTGGTAGTAGAACCGGCCGTCAAACCGCACGTTCCCGCCAGAGTCGTAGTCGTAGTCGAACGGGTGGTGCTTGGCGCCGTTGCCGCCCGCCGAGCCGTTGGGGGCGTCCACCGGCGAAGACGAGGTGCCCGTCTGCAGCTTGCGTCCCTCGTGCAGCGTCCGCGAGTTGATCCCCTGCGGCGTGCACCCTTCACCTGAGTCGGTGCTGTGGTCCGCCCACTCGTCGTACTGCGGGACAGGACGCGTCGAGCCGCCACCCGTCGGGTAGCGCGGCGACATCGGGTGCTCGGTGTTGAACTCGCCGCTGGGGGCGATCAGCCACTGCTCCTGCGGGCCCGAGCCCGCGCAGCTTTCCCCTAATCATGCCGCGATTTTCAAGAAGAAGTTGTCCCGTCTCGCGAACGCTAGCATTTTCGCTCTGGAGCATTTTAGCAATGTTCGCGTCGATCCACTGGGCGCTCATCTGCTGACCCATGGTCTTCGTATTTGTCAGCGTTGCCGTACCAGTTGACGAGTATTTTGACTCTGTAATAATAATGTCTGTGATCTCGCCGTCGGCATTGCGTTTTACCCAGACGCCGTCAAAACCGTTGTTTCTGGCCAGCTTCGACTCTAGTTGAGTATAGCCGGCACGACGCATCGTCTCCGCGGCTTCTCGCTCTGCCAATTCTCCTTTCTGTGCGCGCGTAATCGCCTTTTCCGCATCTCCGCGCTCCTGCACCCCGTACTTCTCGTGCATAAACGCCTGGATGTCGCCCCGGAAGTCCTGCAGATAGCTGAGCTTCTCGTCAAACACCCCGTCCCCGTCGGTGTCGCGCTGAGTTAGTCATCAACGCAAACGTCTACGCGAAGTTGCGCCTCGAGCATGGTGACTATCGCGACGTACCGAAGTCCGCTTAGAGCGGCAGATATCGGTGGCACACTCCAAGACTCCGCACGAGTTCCCGTCAACACACTGTTGTTATTCGATACCGTGGAAACGATCCCACTCGCGAACATACGCCAACGATTGAGGGCCAAGCCATCGCCCAAGTTCTTCTCGCTGCGTACCGGACGACTTTGCCTTTGACCAATATGCTTCCAGTAGGCCAGTACACAATATCGATCTGAATATGCTTGACGCGCCCTTAAGCAGCAATTCTACCAATTCAAGTGCGCGTGCCCCTTCGTCTTCGTTGCCTGCCAAGACGTTCAATGCGATATCGTCTCCGATAGCTGCTGCCACAAACGTCAGCGGCTCCGAATCCCTGGTCGCTGCATTATGAATGCGCCCGAATGCGGGACGGAGTTCTAGAACTGCTGCTAGTCGTTCCAGTTCGCTAGCAATCAGCTGGTCGTCCATATTTTAATGCCCATTAATCGCATCAATAAGGTCGCGCAACATGTTTTCAGCCGCTTGCCTGTCAGCCTACGATGCTTTGTCTTCGAGTTTAGCCAGATCATCGGCTTGCAGCCATCTCGTCAGTTTGGTGGCTGTATCCCGCGCCTTTTGTGCATGTGAGGCTCCACCTATCTAGCTGACCGGTGGCATTTTTGTACCTCAGTGCATCTGCCGTACTTCCTGTCCCGATCTGTGCGTTTTCTCGGTACATCCAATCGATCATTTCTTGAGGCTCCGCATTCTGAGCTGACGGCCTCTCGATCTTACTAGCCTCAGAAGCGCAGCCCAAGCTTGGCCCTGCACACGTGCCCGCAGCGCTGGCGTACCTCGCAGGCTTGATGGCAATGCTCGATCGTGACGAAGCGGACGACGAAGAACTCGACGGTGAAATCGACGAGCCGATGGCCGAGAGCTCTTAGATCCCCGAGCAGTGGAACACCGCTTGCTCGCCGGCTCTTTGACAACCGAATATGAGTGTCAACCGAAGTTCTCCTAAAGCAGCGAACTTGTACGGTTGGTAGGCGAACTCAATTCCACTAACAATATCATACAACCTCGCTTATCGCCACGAGGCCTCGCCATGGCGCCGTATCCAGTCGACGTAGTAGATCGTTGGCCTGCCGGTGCCCAGCGCGATCACCTCTCCCGTACCGCGACGGATTAACAGCGGCGCATTTCCAGCAATGGCGTCCTCCATAGCGCCTGTTTGCCAATAACGCGCCGTACTCCAGTAAAACACCCACCCAATGTCAAATTCTTCAATCAGTTCTTTATCTACAGCAAGATCGCCAATCAATCTCCCATCCTTAACGCACATCGCATCCAAATACTGCGTGGCTATCGCCTCAGCATCAGATTTGGTGGCACACCTTGAGTCGCCTAGTTCGTCCACCATACGTAATAGCCTTTAAATGTGCTTGTGTTTTGGAGAATGCCTTCTTGGCCATTAAGAAGTTTCACCTCACCGCCTCGCTGCACGCCGTTAAAAAGATGGTGGACTCTACCATTTCTGGCCACACCCCAGATGATAGCTTGTTTTCCTTCGCCGCGAGCTGCGATTGCAGCGGTTAATTCAGCCTCGGTTGCGAAGACGGCGTTCGGATCGCGAGTCCATTCATTCTTTTCTGCAAGTTCTCCCCACGCTTTCCAGCCCACCCCATCTGGATTCGGAAGCGCCTGCAGGTCTTTTGCACCCTTTAGCCTCGCATCGAGGGCCAAGGCGGAATTGCCACAGTTCATCTCCCCCGCTGGACCAGAATGTGGGTTAACGGGCGTTTTTCCGCGACCTGCACCCGCAACTTCGCGAGCTTCTTGTTGAGCAATTTTGGCCTCCAACGCCGCGGCTTCTTCTGCTTTCAACTCATATTTTGCTCCGTTGATGCTCTCCGCAATCCACTTTGTGCCAACGCGCGTTATTGCTTTAATCCCTGTACCAAGAACCTTAATAGCGCCGGCAACAGCAAGATCCTCGAGCGATCCAGCGAACACCGTGGTAACTACCACGGTTCCGACGGTGTACACAAGCGCGACATTCAGTGGTTGCTGTAGCGCGTTTGGCATCGCGCCAAATCGCTGTTGGAAGGCGAGCGATAAGTCCTCTGCGCCGCGACGTTCGGCCTGCTCCATCCGTCCGGCTATTCCGGACTGCTGGTTACCGATTTGGGCACCTCCACGAATATTCGCAATGTCATTGCCATTCAGCGCAGGATGGACCTCGTAAGCGGGTTGCTGGCCGCGCGGATGCGCGAGGTACCACCAGAAACCGTGTGCGTCGTCAGGGTCCAACCCCAACGGGTCGTACCCCGTCGAGTAGTTCCCGTCCGCGTAGCGGTACAGGTTCTGATCCCCCGCACTGAAGCCCAGCGGATCGTTCTGCTTCCACGCGCCCGGCCGCGGGTCGTACACCCGGTTGCGCACGTGGTACTGCTGCAGGTGCGGGTCGTACCAGTACCCGCGCCACCCAAAGCGGTTGTCCAACCCCGCGTTGTCGCCGTTGATGTTGTACAGCAGGCCAGGGCCGCTAGAGAGCTTCCACATCCCCTCGTACTTGCTGTACTTGCTGTAGTTGTCGTTGAACAGACCTTCGTCGTCGCTGTCCACCTTCCCGTCGCGGTTCAGGTCCGCGCGGGGGTCGTACTTGGTGTGGTCGTTGCCGAACGCCTTCACCGCGTCCTGCATGTTCTGCAGGTCCGTCGCGTCCACGATCCCGTCGAAGTTCACGTCCGAGGCCGGGAAGCTCTCGGGGTACCCAGTGGGGCCGTACCGCACGCGCTCCTGCACACCGTACTTCTCGTGCATCAACGCCTGGATGTCGCCCCGGAAGTCCTGCAGGTAGCTGAGCTTCTCGTCAAACACCCCGTCCCCGTCGGTGTCACGCCAGCGGATCGCCGGGCAGTCAAGGATCCCACGCGTGTCGTCGGCCCCCTCGCCGCGGAACCCGGTGTTGTGGTAGCCGAACCCCTGGTACGGCTTGGCGCACGGCCTGTCCCCCCCACCCGTCGCCGGCTTCTGACGCCAGATCCCCAGCGGACGGCCCAACAGGTCGCGCGGCGTCCACTCAATGTCCTCGTTCGAAAGGTCGCCGCTGGTGCTCGGCACGTGCGTCCGGTAGGACGACTTCACCAGCTGGCCGGGGCCGTCGTAGTCGAAGTGGGCACGGCGGTTGCCCTGCATCGGTGTGTCCGCCAGCGTGCCGGTCCAGTTGACGTCGAACACGTCCTTCAGACGGTTCATCCCGTCGTACTGGTAGTAGAACCGACCGTCAAACCGCACGTTCCCGCCAGAGTCGTAGTCGTAGTCGAACGGGTGGTGCTTGGCGCCGTTGCCGCCGGACGACCCGTTGGGAGCGTCCACCGGCGAAGACGAGGTGCCCGTCTGCAGCTTGCGTCCCTCGTGCAGCGTCCGCGAGTTGAGCCCCTGCGGCGTGCACCCTTCACCTGAGTCGGTGCTGTGGTCCGCCCACTCGTCGTACTGCGGGACAGGACGCGTGGATCCGCTCGCCGGACTCCCACATCACGGGCGAATGAGAGCGCCAGGGATTAGGACATGATCAATGTCGGCGTCGAGGTTATACGACTTTGCTAACTGCGCAATCCCTATTCCCCAAACGCATAACTCGCGATCAACGGTTTCCTTCCAGACGCCGGTTTTACCGAGCTTGATATGCCCCTCGGCAATGTCCAATATGGCTCGATTCAATGATTCGCGATCAGAATTAAGCATTGCCTCAAAGGCCGCACCATATCCAGCAAAAGGCTTGGTAGCCGAACTCTCCAGCATCGGTTTGAATTTTTCAAGCTGTATCGCACGATCAGGAGATTGGAATACAAAGGCACAAAGCGCTTGGCAAAAAGAGCGATCAAATGCCGATACGGGGTCGGGAATCTTCGTAGTTCTCGAAAGAATGCGCCCCGCCACATCCGCCGCCAGAGGCAACGACCCAGACGCAAGTCCGTCAAAGAGACGCTGATAAGACATGAAGCCAATACGTGAATCGGCTATCGGATCACCACGCTCGCTTCGTTTTACGAGTTCAAGATGTAGTTCTGCAGATCGTTTCGCCAGCTGACGGTACAGATTTACACTCGCCTTCCGTACCCATGAGTGAATTGATGCGCTGTGGCACATCAGAGCGGACATCGCCGTCGCGTCGCCACGGGCATCGAACTTCTCAGTACCAATCTTTGTTTCATTACGCTCGAGAAATTCTAAATCTCGATTTAGAAAATCATCAGAATCCAAAAACCGATTGGCTTTTTCGCTCATGCATTCACGCTCTTTATCAGGGCACGGTGCTCCATCGTGTAACTCCGTCAGGCCCTCGCACGCCCAGCTTTCCCCTAATCATGCCGCGATTTTCAAGAAGAAGTTGTCCCGTCTCGCGAACGCTAGCATTTTCGCTCTGGAGCATTTTAGCAATGTTCGCGTCGATCCACTGGGCGCTCATCTGCTGACCCATGGTCTTCGTATTTGTCAGCGTTGCCGTACCAGTTGACGAGTATTTTGACTCCGTAATAATTATGTCTGTGATCTCACCGTCGGCATTGCGTTTTACCCAGACGCCGTCAAAACCGTTGTTTCTGGTCAGCTTCGACTCTAGTTGAGTATAGCCGGCACGACGCATCGTCTCTGCGGCTTCTCGCTCTGCCAATTCTCCTTTCTGTGCGCGCGTGAGCGCCTTTTCCGCATCTCCGCACGTCTCGGCTGCTTTCCCTTCCGCCTTAACGATGAGCTTGTCGCCCTCTTTGACGATCTTCGCTTCACCCTTTGAGAGCATCTCGGCTTCACGCAGGCCGATTGCCACGGTCTTCTCGACGCCGCTCGATTCCTTGACAACAACGATGACTTCCTTGATCTTGCCGAAAGCCGGCAACAGACCGGCCCACATCAAGGGGTCGTTAGGGTGATGAATTACGTCATTTACCGACATCGCGAAGTCGACCGGCGCGAACGCGAGTCGCATCGCTAATTCGCTGCCGATACCGATGACCGTAGCACCCGTGTGTAAGTTCTGCGCGAGCGTTGTAAGGTCCGCCATCACCGACGTGCGTCGCGCCAGTTCATTCGCTACTCCGCCGGAAACAACTTCTTGACTGCGATAATTTACCTGCCCTGTTGTGGCATCGCTCCAGTAGACACTTCCGACGATCTGACCGTTCGACCAGAATATTCGCGTGCTGACACTTCCGTTGTGTGAATTCGGCATCGGAATGTCGACGTATCCGGTGCCATTATGTAGATTGGGCGGCGGGTTGGAGTCCAACCCCAACGGGTCGTACCCCGTCGAGTAGTTCCCGTCCGCGTAGCGGTACAGGTTCTGATCCCCCGCACTGAAGCCCAGCGGATCGTTCTGCTTCCACGCGCCCGGCCGCGGGTCGTACACCCGGTTGCGCACGTGGTACTGCTGCAGGTGCGGGTCGTACCAGTACCCGCGCCACCCAAAGCGGTTGTCCAACCCCGCGTTGTCGCCGTTGATGTTGTACAGCAGGCCAGGGCCGCTAGAGAGCTTCCACATCCCCTCGTACTTGCTGTACTTGCTGTAGTTGTCGTTGAACAGACCTTCGTCGTCGCTGTCCACCTTCCCGTCGCGGTTCAGGTCCGCGCGGGGGTCGTACTTGGTGTGGTCGTTGCCGAACGCCTTCACCGCGTCCTGCATGTTCTGCAGGTCCGTCGCGTCCACGATCCCGTCGAAGTTCACGTCCGAGGCCGGGAAGCTCTCGGGGTACCCAGTCGGCCCGTACCGCACGCGCTCCTGCACGCCGTACTTCTCGTGCATCAACGCCTGGATGTCGCCCCGGAAGTCCTGCAGGTAGCTGAGCTTCTCGTCAAACACCCCGTCCCCGTCGGTGTCGCGCCAGCGGATCGCCGGGCAGTCAAGGATCCCACGCGTGTCGTCGGCCCCCTCGCCGCGGAACCCGGTGTTGTGGTAGCCGAACCCCTGGTACGGCTTGGCGCACGGCCTGTCCCCCCCACCCGTCGCCGGCTTCTGACGCCAGATCCCCAGCGGACGGCCCAACAGGTCGCGCGGCGTCCACTCAATGTCCTCGTTCGAAAGGTCGCCGCTGGTGCTCGGCACGTGCGTCCGGTAGGACGACTTCACCAGCTGGCCGGGGCCGTCGTAGTCGAAGTGGGCACGGCGGTTGCCCTGCATCGGTGTGTCCGCCAGCGTGCCGGTCCAGTTGACGTCGAACACGTCCTTCAGACGGTTCATCCCGTCGTACTGGTAGTAGAACCGGCCGTCAAACCGCACGTTCCCGCCAGAGTCGTAGTCGTAGTCGAACGGGTGGTGCTTGGCGCCGTTGCCGCCCGCCGAGCCGTTGGGGGCGTCCACCGGCGAAGACGAGGTGCCCGTCTGCAGCTTGCGTCCCTCGTGCAGCGTCCGCGAGTTGATCCCCTGCGGCGTGCACCCTTCACCTGAGTCGGTGCTGTGGTCCGCCCACTCGTCGTACTGCGGGACAGGACGCGTCGAGCCGCCCCCGCTCGTCGGGTAGCGCGGCGACATCGGGTGCTCGGTGTTGAACTCGCCGCTGGGGGCGATCAGCCACTGCTCCTGCGGGCCCGAGCCCGCGCAGCTCGCGCCGCTGGTGCCGGTGCCCGGTGCGCCCTGCCACCGGAAGTCGGCATGCGTGATGCTCGTGGGGCGCGTGGCATCAAGTGTGTTCGTGCCGACCGGGGACGACAGGCCGGCCAGATACGCGGTCTCCGCCGGTCCCTTGTTCCACTTGATCGCTTGGCCGCTCAGCCAGTAGATCATGCGGCCGTTGCAGTCGTGGCGATAGAACTCGTCGTGGCCGAAGATGTCGAAGCCGGCGATGGGCGATGTGCCGCCGGAGAACCCGGGGCTCGTCGCGCGGTCCAGGTACGAGGTGATGTGCCCGCTGACCCAGCGGATGTCCTGGTGGCCATCGGTCTCGGCCCACAGCGCCGGTGCGAAGGGGATCGAAATGGGGTCGACATCGATCGGCCGCCACCATGGGTCATCACGAAGCCGGTGACGCCAGTCGGGTGGGTGGAACTCAAGCGGCACCATGCCGCCGCCGCCAGAGGGGTAATACCCACCCGGCGCCGTACCCGTCGGCGGGTTATCGCTGCCTGTGGTGGTCGGCAGGAACTCCCACCGCTGCAAGCCGCCGCCGCCGTCAGCCATCAGCCGCCAAAGCGGGATGTACATGCCGAGATTGGCATACTGCGAGATCGGCACGTTGTAGTGATTGGTGCCGTCACCCTCATACAGACCTTCCGGCCGGCCCAGTGCCCAGTCGAGCCGCGGCTCGATCATCTGGGGGATAAACCCGCCTCCTCCCCAGCCGCCGCCGGAGGGGTACATCGAGTTGTCGTCGGTGCCCGACGGATCGGGGAAGTATGCCATCCCCACTTCAAGATTGGGGAACGGGAGCGTGTTCCGCACCACGCGCGGCCCTTGCCACGGCGTGATCTTGTTGGGACCGACCCGGATGGGGTAAGAGCCGCCTGGCTGCTGCGGCGTTCCTTCGCGCACAATGCCAAGATCGATCCAGCCGGTGCCGCTGCAGCCTGTGGGGAACATTCCCTTGAACCACTGCGAGAGCTTAGAAACCTTGCCGAATTTGTCGTAGCTGTACTCGAGCTTGTCGTCGTAGTCGAGCGTGGTAGGAGCAAACGGGCCGAGCAGGTGGTAGACGTGCTTGGGACGCCCGAGGTAGTCGAGCTCGTAGTACTGGTGTTCCCATGGCTTGGACGTATCGCCGGACGGCGTCAGGATCTCCGTTGGGTAGTCCGCCGCGGTGCCGGTTCCGTACACGAAAAGCCGCGCGGGGATGCCGCTGGCGGGGTTCTGATCGCCGAACTTCGAGCCCCGATACCGGTGCGAGTAATCGCGCACCTTGCGGCCGAGGTAGTCATACACGTACCAGTCGGTGTCATCCGCTCCCGCCGGATCGGGCGTGTGGACCCAGCCAAGATCAGGCGATTCGCCGATTGGCTTGACGTTCCACATCTCCAAGTGGTTGTCGTTGGGGTCGTACGGCTGAGGTCCGTGCGTTCCCGGGTACGTGGCGCTCGGCCACCCGATCATGTCGGGATAGCCGTGGCTCGTGTCCTTGGAGCAACCGTTGTGGCAACCGGTCCAGTGGGAATCGCTCTGCGGGTTGAACGTGGCGGGGTTCTCAGGCGGGTCGCATAGGAACATGCGTTCGAGCTTGATGCGTCCCTTGTCCCAACTGTTCTCGGTGTGCTCCATCTCGCCGCAGCACGTGCCTGCGGGCGGCTCGGCATTCGCCGCCGGAATCGGCTCCTGATCACCGACGGGAACCTCCCCAATAGAGGGAACGACGCGAGTGCGGGCCTGCATCGTGTCGATGATCTGACCCGCAGGGTTGAGACGACGCGCGATCGTCCGCACATCCCCCGACTCCACGTCGGTGGTCACGGCCTTGCACCAGACCAGCCGCGGGTCGTAGTCCAGCTTTTCTTTGATGTACGGATACGAGGTGGGCGAGATGTACGGCTCAGCGCTGCATGCCGAGCCCGTGAGCCCGCAGCAGAGGATGATCGACGGTGTCGTGCTGGCGGGATGGCGGAGCGGATCACCGAGGTGGTAGCGCTCAACGGGCACCATGAGCAGCGGGTCGTACTTCGTCGTATTTACATCGAGGATGAGTCGTGCGGCCGACGTTCCCGAGCGCAGGATCATCTCGAGATTGTCGGGAGTGGTCGTGGACGTGTGAACATCCATCCAACCCTTCTGCCCGGTATCAGGGATGTCCAGCAGCGGCGCGTACGGATCGGGCGCCGACGTCTCGACCCCGCCGATCGTCACGTCCGCGGAACCGCTGCGCCTGCACCGTCGCCACCACGACGCTGTGGGTCGGGTCGTAGTACGCATTGGTCTGCGCGATCACGATCGAGTTGTCGTAGTCGGACGTGATGAATTGTGCGTTCTGAACTGCCTGTGTCTGCGTATCACCCGGACCGCGAGCCACGGTGGTTGTCACCGTCACCTGGCACACGCGATTACGCGTGATCTGCTGCGTATCGGTCGCCTTGATCAACCCGTTAGGATTGAACCACGCGTTGGACGAAACAGTGTCGCCGGCGGTGTTGGAGATCCCGCCGCTCGTCGGATCGACCGCGAAATTGTCCTGCTTGTAGACACGCCCCTGCTCGTCGTAGTTGCTCCGCGCGTACCGGAGCAGGTTCGTCATCCCGGTGGGAATGGCGATCCCCGAGATATCCACCGACGCGCTATTCCACGACGAGACCGAGCCGTTGAACGCGCCCGCGGCCGTCACGCGGTCGAGGTTGTCAACCGTAGAGGCAAGGAAGGGTCCGCCGTCGCGCCACACGTTGGTGGGGTTCCCCATCGGGTCGTATCGCATGAACGAGTGGATGTCATCCCCGCCGCCGTAGGCGCCCGACGGATGCTGGAAGAGCTGGGTGACCTGGCCGTCACCGCCCGCGATGTTGAGGTTCGTTCCCGAAGACGTGCCGTAGTTGGTCGCGTCATACGCGGCGGACGAGTAGACCCGCATGTTGTACGTAGAACTGCTCGTGACGTCGTCGGTGCCGCGGCGCCGCTGCACCACGCGTCCGAGCACGTCGAACGAAGGAATCTCGATGGTGTTGGTAGCGTCCTGCGTCCGGTCGACCAGTCCCATGCCGTTGTAGCGAATCTGCGCCTGGTCGTACTCTTCATCGTTGCCGTGAACATTGAGCTCGCCAAGCCACCCGCCCACGCCGGTGCCGTCCGGGATGCGCGTGTACATGAGAGAACGGACGACGCGCGAACCGTCGGGTGAGGTCCGCCGGACGCTCAACGACATCAACACAGCAGCATTGGCGGCAGTGTTTCCTGCCTGCACCTCCGCCAGGCGGCGCGGCGTGACCCCGGTACCCGGCTCGGCCAGCCAGGTCCTCGGCGACGCCGTGGTATTAAACCCCGACGGGTTTGACGGCATAGATGCCGGGTTGGCCAGGCTGATCTGGCCCACCTCTTCCGTCACGCCCAGGTGATTGACGACGCAGACCGATACAGGCCCGCTATACGTCGTCGTGCTTGTCGTGTCGACAGCGGGCACGTCCATCCGAACGATGCGCCGGTCCGTCAAACGCGAGTAGTACGAACGCGAGATCCGCTTGCCCTGCCCAAGGCTGAACGTGGGGTTCGCAGTGGTCTCGATCGTCCGCCCGAGCACATCGTGCTGATACTCAGTGGCGATCTTGTACGCGCTCGTGGCATTCTGCCGTGCGACGGTGTCCGCCTGCGGCCCGCCGCTAGTGGATGGGATAACGTCCGCATAGTGCATAAACGAGCTGGTTGGCGTCCCTGCGTCGGTCACTTGGCGGAACAGAAGTCCCGTGGTCGCCTCGTACTCGCTCGTATCCAGCCGCTTGTTGGGCATGCGTGTGGCGATCGCTTGCCCAAGATGGCTGAACCATGTTTGCCGATAGTCGCTTGAACCGGTTCCGTTGTGGGCGACGGCGATCGCCGGGAGCGTTGTCTTGACTGAGCGCAGGACGACAGTGCTTCCCCAACCGATGTAGTCGTAGTCTGTAAAGTTGTACGCGCTGGGCGTCGCACGCGTGGTGGTCGCGCCTGGATACGTGTAAGCAAAGTCCGGCAGCGGCCGCGTGAGCTTGATCGTGGGTGTACCGGTCGCGAGCGTTTGCTCCAACTTAGTCCAGTCTGTCGCCGACACGTAGTTGGGCGTGGCCGTCCCCGCTCCGCGGCGTACGCCTGTCACCAGATTGTCAAAGACGTCGCCCGCCGACGACCGCTCGTAGTACACCCCGACGCCATGCGTCGCATCAAGCGTAATTGCGCCAGCGGTCGTACCCGTGTGCGTGTAGGCTGAGCAACCCGCCGGCGTGTGAACCTCCGACAAGCGGCGGCTGGAGTCGCGCACGACCGTCGTCACCCAGTACTTGGCGCCGCTCGTTCCCGGCGCGATATCGCTCGCCACCGTGCTCATCGGCTGCCCGATGGCGTCAAAGTACTGCGTGAGGTATGTGCTGTTGCTCGCCTCCGTCAGGGTGCCGAGGTTCGAGCCCTCGGCGCGGGTGAACGCTGGGAGCTGCACAATGGTGCGTTTGCTCCAAGTGGTCACCGACCCGGCGTTGGTGTCGTATGTGAAATTGTGCTGGCCAGCAGGGCTGTCTGCGCCGCTCCCGTCCATGCCGGCGAACCACGCTGACGCGATGCGCGGCGGCGTGTCGGTGTTGTACGTCACACGCAGTTCGGCCCGATTGTTCAACGCCGTCGCCAGCGTCGTCGAGTTCGCATCCCACGACACCGGCGATCCGCTGGTAGCCACCAGATGCTGGCGCGTGCCCTCGTATCCCAGAACGAGCTTCAGCCGGCTCTGCGATTCGTAGTAAAAGCGGTTCTCACGGATGTCCTGGATTGCAGGGCTGATGCCCACCGCCGGGAACGACGTCGGAAACGTCACGCGCACCAGCGCCAGATCTCCGTCAGAGCCGTTGTTGGTGGTTGTATTCCCGACCTTCCCACTGCCGGTCGTTGCGTGGTCGTAGTAGGCATACTCGACAGACGCGATGGTGCTGGGAGAGCCGCCGCCCGTCGTCGCGGTGACCGAAATCAGCCGTTTGACCCCAGCAACGGTGGTATACAGGTAGTCGAATTCGTGCCCCGCCGAGTCAAACGCGGTGACGATATGGCCACTGTCGTACCCGTACTTCATCGCCCAGTAGGGGTGCACGGAGTCTTGGACATACGCCACTGCGTCATCGGGAGTCGCCGCCCCCTTCGCGACCGTGTACTTCCACATCTGGCCCGAAGCGCCATTGAACGTCCCGCTGAAGCCGAAGAAGGTGATTTCGTTGCCCGCCTGGTCCAGCAACGTGTACAGCTCAATTGTGGCGCCGACATCAACCACCGACGAAATGTGCAGCACGCCGCCGGCGCCGTTGGTGCCGGCGTAGTACGACGTCGAGTCGATGCGCTTGTACTCAGCAAATGCGTTCGCGGAGTAAAAGACACGCACGACGCCGCTGCTGTCCGGCGCCGTCACCGACGGCTGTGAATTCTGAAACCAGTTGTTCCCCTGAACACCGGCGCTGACATGTCCGCCCGTCTGCGCATTGGTGTAAGAAACACCGATTGGCCAGGGAGCAACCGCCGGAAGCGCCAATTGCGAGTCGGCATAGTCGACTGCGCCCGTCATCAGGTCGATCGGTCCCAGTCGCCGTGCGCCGATCTCGTCCGCGGCTGAAGAATCAGCTTGTATCGCCCACCCGAACGGGGAATACACACGCGCTCCGCCGCCGATGGTCACGCCGCGCTGAATAGCGTCGAGCTGAATGTCTTGAACGCCACTTGCGATTGCGCTCGTCGTTAACGAGCCACTGTCAATGTTGAGTAAAGGCGGCTGATTCGCGAGCGCCGCACTCAGACCGAACGTCAACACCCCAAACACAAACCCCGGACCGTTCGATTGCATGGATGACTCCTGGACGTGCGGGCGAAAGTATGCCGATGCAGCATTTCGGTTTGCAAATCCCGAAGTTATCCACATTGCCATGAAAGTTGCAGCCGTGACATCGTCACGACTAAGCTCCACCTATATATGGAGATTTGCATGCGAAAGACGCTCTTTGCATGTGTCGCCGTTGTCGCGACTTTGTCCGGGCCAGTGCTAAAGGCAACTGCAACCTGCCCGGCCAGCATGACGGTTGACCGCGCTCAAGTCCGGTCCTTTCTCGCTCGTTTGGCAATTACGCCAGAATCGGTATGCGCAGCAGGAATGACTGCAGAGGACATCGAGCCCCTTTTTCAGGCGGCTGCCGAGCAGCTCGACACCTTGCAGACCTCACTAAATGCGACGGATGCGAATGTGGATGCAGCTCGTACGTCACTAGCGTCGCTCGTCAGCGACCCGCAGAACGGGGAGGGCCAAGGTTCGTCAACAATGATCGAGCAGGCTCAGAACGTTCTACAGGCTGCGATTGCAACACGTGTTGCCGTGAACAATACGGCATTTTCTGCTGTGACGGCGGCGTTGACGTCCCAGGTGCAGTCCTCGCTTTCGGCGATCCGAACGAACCAGAGGCAGCCGGTAGCGATCGAATTTAAGATCGTGCTGCGTTCGCAGTCGGAATGGACAGAGCTCAATGCCGCATTAAGCAAAGTAAAAATCAATGGATCGTGCGCTCTGGCTGCTCCAGTGAGCGATGCGGGCGTAGTTGCCGCTGCAGCGACCGATCCAAACGTATCGCTCGCTCGCGCACGGCTAGACCAATCTCTCGCAACCGTCAAGACCGCGTGGACATCGTCGATAAATGCGCAGTAACACTCCTGGTAGCCTGTGTCAGATTGAGTACCGCCTGCCACGCTACGCGATGTCGGAGTGCCCTTTCGCTAAACTCACAAGCGGGCCCCGTTGAAAGCTCGAAGTTTCCTGGAAGCAAATGAGACGTCCACCGATGTGCACGACGGCATCCGTCCGCCCCGACGCGCGGATAGCCGAGACATCGCTTGCGCGGGCTGTTTGCTACCTTCGGCGCCCCGCCACACGCCTTCATACCCGGAATCGACGCGTAGCTGTCCGTACCGGGGCCGAGTCTCTAGCTGCGCGCACGCTGCCGGAATACAGCGTATCTGGCCGAACCGGGCGTTGATGTAATCCATGGTCCTGGCGAGTACCCTCGCGCACCTGAGCAGTAACAAGGAGAGCGTCGCCGAGTCGGCGTTTGCCAAGTCGTGCAGGACCGCGCACGCGTGAAACGGAACAGCCCGTTGTGCAGCGATGGCTTCGTAGAGCGGGGGCGTAGCACCGACCGGCGGCTTGCGACGGTCGCTGTATCTTTACCGCCTTGGGGAAAAGTCGAGATTCGTCCCCCGACACCGCATTTTTCCCGTTCACTCCGCGAAGAACTCCGCGCCAAAGTCCACCGCGAACCAACAACTCTGCGCGACATTCTCTAGCTAGCGTGAAGGTCCCATGGACCGAGAGACGCCCATCTACTCCACATTTATCGGATGGCCCACGCCCACCGATTAACGCTGCCCTCTTCGCCCGGCTGAGGAGGCTGGACGGCCGGTACGGCATAAGCGCCTCCCGGCGGCTGCCGTGGCCTGAGGCACACCACACCAACCGTCCGTTCATCTGGCTGACCACGGTCCACGGGCGTCCGAAGATGGCCGGGCTCGGGTGGCAGGCCGAGCACTCCGACCTTGAGCGGTCGTTCGAGCAGACGCTCGCGAAAATGGAGGCCGACCCGCGCAACGCGGCGAAGATGGCGACGCTGCCGCCGTTGGAGAGCCGCCCGGTCGCCGGGCCGCCGATCGACGGAGAGCTGTGGCGGTGGACGACGACCCTATAAAGCAGACGTGCTGCCTGTCGTTCTCGCGCGACTGCTATCTGGAGTGGGAACGTGGGGCGGCCGGGCTCGCATCACGGCCGATGAGTTGCCGACCTGGTGGGTAAGCATCAAGCCAACGTTGGGCAAATCGCACTGGAGCCACCACGTCGAGCGCTCGACGCTCGGCGATGCACTGCGCCTCGCAGTGGAGACGGCACCGGTGAAGGAATGGGGAGCCGAGACCGAACGCATGGCCCTTCCTACAGCCGGGCAACCAGCTCCTCGCCCTGGTTCTTCGGGCTGTTGACCCGCGTGGAGACCTCATGCATCTGGAGGATGCCGTCGGCGGCGGGGAAAAACGCGTTCGTGCCGACGCTTTTCTCTCCCAATAGGGATCTGCAGCGCCAACAAAAGACCCCCGGGGTCTCCGGGGGTCTTTCTCAAACTCCCCGACAAGGACTCGAACCTTGAACCTGCCCGTTAACAGCGGGCCGCTCTACCATTGAGCTATCGGGGAAACTCATTCACTTGTCGCCGCCCGCTCGGTGCCGGACGGATATCCGGACCCGCTCGGGCAGGGCCGGAACAGTAGCGGCCACCCTCCATCGGTCAACTCCATCCGTCCCCTGAGCCGCGTGAGCCGTGTTTTGCCTGCTGCGCCCGCCCAGCCAGTATTGTTGACGGCATCCACGCTTTCGCTCTGCTACCTCATCACTCCCTCCGCCGCGCTCTCTTTGCCCTCTACCCCTCCTTTCCACCCCCCCCAATCCCCTGCGACCCGGGATTTGATACTCGCGGCTCCTCCTCGTGACTCGCCCCTACTCCCTGCCTAGTATCTCGACCCCAGATTCAAGGATCAGACCCATGAAGGCCAAGACCCACCCCAAGTACTTCAACGACTGCAAGGTCTTCCACAACGGCGTGCAGGTCATGACCGTGGGCGCCACCGTGCCCGAGATCCACGTCGAAGTCTGGAGCGGCTCGCACCCGTTCTTCACCGGTAAGAACGTCCTCGTTGACGCCGCCGGCCGCATCGAGAAGTTCCAGAAGAAGTTCCAGGGCAGCTACTTCTCCAAGGCCAAGGCCCCCAAGCAGGTCAAGGTCGACGAGGAATAAGCAGCCCAGCTGCTTCGGCAATTTGCATGACTCTGAACGCCGCGTATGCCGCGGCGTTTTTATTTCCTGAGTTGACCAATCCGTGGCTTCACAGCACGAGGCCACCGGCCCTGGAGACCGCCTTGCCCACCTTGCCAGCGGCCTACACTGCAGCCATTCATCCGCATAAACGGATGAATGTCAGCCTCGTTTGGATGCCCACGACCTGACAGCCGATCACACACCTTCGACATGGCGCGAAGGCTCGACCTCCGCCGCCTCATCGCCCCGTCCCCCCCGCCCGCTCTTCCTCTTCTCCTCGCCAGCACCTCGTACGTTCGGACTCCACATGGCCAGCCACTTTCTTCAGCACGCGTCCAAACGGCTCATTGTCATCGACGGTGCGATGGGCACGAGCATCTACGCCCACAACCCGCCGCTCTCGGTCGAGAAGGACTACTGCGGGTGCGAGAACTGCACCGACATCCTGGCGCGGACGCGCCCGGATGTGATCCAACAGATCCACGAGTCGTTCCTGGCCGTCGGCGCCGACGCGGTGGAGACTGACACGTTTGGGGCCAACAAGCTCGTGCTCGGCGAGTTCGATCTGACGCCGGAGACGCGCACGCTGAACAAGATGGCGGCGGATATCGCACGCGCGGCGTGCGCGAAGTTTGCGACCAGCGACAAGCCGCGCTTCGTGCTGGGGAGCATGGGGCCGGGGACGAAGCTGGTGACGCTCGGCAACACGACGTGGGACGAGATGTTCGACAGCTACCGCGAGCAGGCTCGCGGCTTGCTTGATGGCGGCGTGGACGCGTTCATCATCGAGACCTGCCAGGACCTGCTGCAGATCAAGGTTGCAATCAATGCGTGCCTTGAGGCGCTCAAGGAACGGAACAAGGACACCAATGACGTGCCGATCATGGTGTCGGTGACCATCGAGACGACGGGCACGATGCTGCTCGGATCGTCGATCGAGGGCGTCGTCGCGGCGCTGTCGGGCTATCCGATCCTGTCGATCGGCCTTAACTGCGCCACCGGGCCGGCGGAGATGACCGAGCACGTGCATTACCTCGGTAAACACTGGGGTGCTGCGAACAACCGCCTGGTGAGCGTGGTGCCCAACGCGGGCCTGCCAGCACTGGTGAACGGGAAGACCGAGTATCCGCTGGCGCCCGAGCCGTACGCGGAGGCGATGGTGAACTTCATCCGCAAAGACGGCGTGCGGATCGTGGGCGGGTGCTGCGGGACGACGCCGGCGCATATCGGTGCTCTGGTGAAAGCGGTCGAGTCGCAGAAGCTGTTGGACCCGGCGCGCGTGGAGAAGACCGCGCCGAAAGCGAGCGTGACGAGCCTGTACGGGCCGACCGAGTACCGCCAGGACAACTCGCTGCTGATCGTGGGCGAGCGGATGAACGCCAGCGGCAGCAAGAAGTTCAAACAGCTTCTTGAAGCAGAGGACTGGGACGGCATCGTGAGCCTGGCGCGCGAGCAGGTGCGCCATGACTCGGCGCACGTGCTGGATCTGAACGTCGATTACGCGGGGCGCAATAACGCGCGTGACATGGCCGAGGTCGTCAAGCGCGTCGTGCGGCAGGTGGATGCGCCGCTGATGCTCGACAGCACGCAGGTGGCGACGCTGGAGTCGGGACTGAAGCACGCGCCGGGCAAGTGCATCATCAACTCGGCGAACTTTGAGGACGGCGAGCACAAGTTCGATCAGATCTGCCACATGGCCAAGGCGTACGGCGCGGCACTCGTGATCGGCTCGATCGACGAAGACAAGGAAGCGTCGATGGCCCGCACGGCCGCCCGCAAGCTCTCGATCGCGAGGCGCAGTTCAAGCGGGCGACGGAAGTGCACGGGATGTCGCCGGCGGACCTGATGTTCGATCCGCTCGTGCTGCCGATCAGTACGGGTATGGAGAGCGACCGGCGCTCTGCGCTGGAGACGATCGAGGGCGTGCGGCTGATCAGCCGCGAGCTGCCCGAATGCCAGACGACCGTCGGCCTGAGCAACGTGTCGTTCGGGCTCAAGCCCGCGGCGCGCGTGGTGCTCAACAGCGTCTTCCAGCACGAACTGCGCGAAGCAGGGCTGACGAGCGCGATCCTGCACTTCTCCAAGATCCTGCCGAAGAACAAGATCCCGCAGGAGCAGTGGGACGCGGCGATGGAGCTGATCTACGACAAACGCCGCGAAGGCTTCGATCCGCTCGCGAAGTTCGTCGAACTGTTCAAGGACGCCGAAGCGGCGGGCGCAGTGAAGAAAGAGAAGAAACAGCTCTCGCTGGAGGAGCGGCTGCAGGCGCACATCGTCGACGGTGAGAAGGAAGGGCTGAAGGAGACGCTCGACGAAGCGTTGAAGAAATACAAGCCGCTGGACATCATCAACGACCACCTGCTGGCGGGGATGAAGACGGTCGGCGAGCTATTCGGCAGCGGCCAGATGCAGTTGCCGTTCGTGCTGCAGTCGGCCGAGGTGATGAAGATGGCGGTGTCGTCGCTCGAGCCGCTGATGGAGAAGGTCGAGGGCGGCACCAAAGGGAAGATCGTGCTCGCCACCGTGAAGGGCGACGTGCACGACATCGGCAAGAACCTTGTCGACATCATCCTGAGCAACAACGGGTACACCGTCTTCAACATCGGCATCAAGCAGCCGATCGCCGAGATCGTCAAGGCCGCGAAGGAGCACCAGGCGGACGCGATCGGCATGAGCGGCCTGCTGGTCAAGAGCGTGAACGTGATGGAGGAGAACCTCGCCGAGTTGAACTCGCTGGGGATCGACACGCCCGTGCTGCTGGGCGGCGCAGCGCTCACGCGTCACTACTGCGAAGGGCACCTGCGCAAGTCGTACAACGGCAAGGTGTTCTACGGCAAGGACGCGTTCGAGGGCCTGCGGACGATGGACCACGTGGTCAGCGACGCGACGGCGACGCTCGACACCGAGATCGAGGAGCGGCTCGGCAAGCGCACAGCCGCGGAAGAGGTGGTGGCGCGGTCGCGAGCCGAGTCGGCAAAGCGGATGGAAGCGTTCGAGGCGTCAAAGGCTTCGGGTTCCATCACCGTGATCGAGAAGTCGGACGTTCGTACGGACGTCGCGGTGCCGAAGGCTCCGTTCTGGGGCTCGCGCGTGGTCGAGGGGATCGACCTGGAACAGGTCTATCCGTTCATCAACAAAGTGGCGCTTTACCGCGGCCAGTGGCAGTTCAAGCAGGGAGCGATGAGCGACGACGACTTCGAGCACCAGATGGAGGACACCGTCGGGCCGATCTTCGAGCGGCTCAAGAAGCGGTGCGCCGATGAACGCATCCTCGTGCCGGCGGTGGTCTACGGCTACTTCCCGTGCAACAGCGAGGGGAACGACCTGATCGTCTACGACGCTCAGGATCACTCGCGTGAGATCGAGCGGTTTACGTTCCCGCGCCAGGAAGGGCGCAAGCGGCTGTGCATCAGCGACTACTTCAAAGACGTTTCCAGCGGGATCAAGGACGTGATCGCTCTGACGTGCGTGACGGTCGGTAAACGAGCGACTGAAGCGGCGCAGGAGCTGTACCGCGCGAACAACTACAGCGAGTATCTGTACCTGCACGGCATGGGCGTCGAGACGGCTGAAGGCCTCGCCGAGATGTGGCACAAACGCGTGCGGCAGGAGCTTGGGATCGGCAACGAGGACTCGTCGCGCATCAAGGACCTGTTCACGCAGAAGTACCGTGGCTCACGCTATTCGTTCGGCTACCCCGCATGCCCTGACATGAGCGACCAGGAGAAGCTGTTCCGCCTGCTGAAGCCCGAGCGGATCGGCTGCACGCTGACGGAGAACTGGCAGATCGATCCGGAGCAGAGCACTTCGGCGGTGGTGGTGCACCATCCTGAGGCGAAGTACTTCAACGTGTGAGCTCGGTACCCGCTTGGCTGGGGCCTTACGGCCCTCGGCTCTTATTGAGTTGTGCTCTTTGAAAAAGGCCGCGGCGTTTGACGCCGCGGCCCTGCGTATGTCCGCGTTTGAGGTGTTCGCGAGATGGTTCGGTCAGCCGGCCATCCACGCGGCGAGGAAGTCGTAGAAGTCCTGGATGGTGATCTGGCCGTCGTTGTTGAAATCGGCGGTCGGATCGGCTGCGGTCCACACGGCGATGAACGCGTTGAGGTCCGTGGGTGTGATGGCGCCGTCAAGGTTGTAGTCGGCTGGCTTGGTGTTCAGCCGGTAGAGCTGCGACGCGAGCGTGTACCAGCACTCTTGAATGACCGTGACGTCCGGATATTTGGGCTCCCACACCCAGATGCTGTCGATCAAGCCGTCCTGGTATGCGCGGTTGAGATCGTTGGCGAGACGCATCAGGATCCACTTGCGAGTCGTGGGGTCCGACACAGTCGCGACGCTCTGCTCGAACGAGAGCGAGGGCATGATGACGTGGTTGTATCCGTAGTTGCGCCGGACGCTTGTCGCGTATTCGCGGAGTGCTACCTGGCCGACCTGGAAGCTCTCGGCGACTGAGTTGGGAACGAGGCCGGCGGGCGTGAAGGAATAGCCCTGGAGCGTGGCTTCCTCTTTCCAGTGGCCTTGTGTCGACCAGCGGTTGTCGTAGTCGTATCGCGAGTCGGGGGTGCCGGTTTTGGTATCTACGCCACGGTAATCGCCCAAGACACCCCCGTACATGCCGGGGATCGACATGTTCCAGTGCGCCCAGTTGGCGTAGTTGTCGATGGCGATGCCCATGCTCTTCTCGCCGCCGTGCGGCTCGATGATCACGCGCGCATCGGGGTGACCGCTGGTGACGCCGTTGTTCCAGTTGCCGCAAGGGATGTTACCAAAGACGGCCTTGAACGGGGCAAACCGAGTGTTGGCAAGGATGTTCTGCGACGCGCGCTTGTTGATCCATTCCCACGCGCGGAGCGTGGTTGCGCCGGGGGCGAACGGGTCGACGAATGCGGAGTTGGCCGGATCGATGGGAATGGGGGCTGCCAGCGTGCCGCCGTTGAGCACTGCGCCGGCGTGCGCGAGCATCTGGTTGACGGTGTAGACGCCGTCGACTGCGAAGGTGGCGCACCGCGGGTCGGCGGCGTTGAGCTGCCAAAGACCGTCGGTCTGCCAATCAATCATGTTGTTGGGGTACGGGCCGGTGAAGATGTGGTACCAGGCGAGCGACTTGTCCCTGTAGTCGCTGTGGGACTCATCATCTTCGGTGTAGTAGACGAACGATCGGCTGATGTCCTCCGACAGTTCTTTGGGAGGCGAAGTATCGAGTGCGTACTTGATCGCCTGGAAGTTCGCCAGCGCGATGTTCTGGCTATTGAGCCGGCCGGTATCGTGCCAGAGCGTCGGACCGTTGAGCAGATAGAGGTCGACGTTCGCGTGCGTTTCCGTGACGACGTGGTAGGGGTCGCCGCCGGCCGCGTGCCGCCTGAGGGTGTATGTCTCCGGGCCCGCCTTGCGGTCCAAGAAGAAGACGCCGTTGTTGGCACCGTTCGAGAATGCCTTGATCAAGGCTTGTCCGAAGTAGACCTTCTGCCACTTGATATCAGGGCCGTCGGGGACAGGATCGCCGCTGAGCCCCAACGACCATGGCGGAGTAGCGGACGTCGATGTTCCTCCCTGAGTAGTGCAGATAAAGCAGTGGTCTCCGCCAACGACACGCTGACCATACTGGTAGGCCGTTGTGGGCTGCCAATCGGGCGGGCTGAACGTGGTCAGGTCAGTTGAGAAGAGGAGGTCTTCGTTCGTCGCGCTGACGTAGTTGACGGATGCACTACCCAAGTGCCTGGTGTACTGCGAACCGCCGTAGGCGGTGTAATCGTGCGGGTTGTCGGTGTCGCGCAAGGAGAGTCCTGTGCGTTGGGACCGATCAACTGGAACGAGTGGAGTTTGGGCTTGTTGCTCGGCCAGTAGTTTGCGGCCGCGTAGGCGTTCTTGATGCGTGCCACGACCTGCTTGCCCAGGCCGGTTGGGCCGATGTAGGGACGGAAGACGGTGCTATCGGCCGGATTGTCGCCGGGAAAGTTATTGACGGCCCAGACGTTGGTTCCGCTGACGTCCAGACGAGTGTCGGCTCGGATCTGGAAGCGTGTGTTCATGAGCCCCCAGAGGTGGTCGTTGGCCGCCATCCAAGGGCCTTCGAAATAGATGTAAAGCGGTCCGGTGCGTTCCGGCGCAGTTTCCACTGCGGGCAAGCCCGGCCACGCAGGCCATTCGTCGGGCGCATCGGAGGCCGGATCTTTCTCGTCGGAAGGTCCGAGCGGATCGTCGCACGCTCGTGCAGTGCCGGCGAGTGAGACGATCAGCGTAGTGGCAGCGAACAGACCGAAAACGCCTTTGAACACATCGGCCATCGGGAGGCTCCTGCGGATCGTGGCGTCACGTGGAGGGACACCCCCTGCGCGGCGGCACGGTTGCTGGCATGGATCGGGGTCTGCTTGTCGTCAACCGAATGAGCGCACCGCCAAAGTATGACATGGACGGAAACGCGATTCCGCGGTTAAATAAACCTTATTGCTCGCGACTCGATCGGCCTGCAATTCACAACGAAGTGCTTGTTATCACGTGTTGCATATTGCGTTTGGACTCGCTGTGCCGGCCCCGAGGCCGCCCACATTTGCCCTGCGATCGGCAAGGGGCGGCCTATTCGGACATCAGATCACGAGCGATGTCGCCGAGCGTTTTGCCCGCCGCTTTGGCCCGGCGATGGAGCTCTCGCATGGCCTCGGTTTCGTCGAGACTTTCGCGTTCAACGAGCAGCCATTTGGCGTAGTCGATGTGCTGGCGGTCCTCCAGGTGGCGGCGGAGGACTTCGGCCTCGATCTCCTTTGAGAGGTACTGGTTGTACCGCGCCCAAGCGACCTCTATCGCCGGGCGGAGTTGCTCCTTGACGACCGGCTTGACGAGGTAGCCGAAGACACACGCGTCGGCGGCGGCCTCGATCTGCGGGCGATCGGCATACGCCGAAACCATCACGACGGGGACCAGCAGCGCGTTGAAGAGCGTGCTTGCGGCTTCGATGCCGTCTTCGTCGGTACGCATGCGAGCGTCGAGGAGAGCAAGGTCGGGGAACGTGGCGCACGCAAGCTCGACTGCGTGCTCGCCATCGCGGGCCGGGCCCACGACGCTGTAGCCGAGCTGCTTGAGCTGCATGATGAGCGACGCCGCAGAGAGGCTTTCGTCATCGGCGACAAGGATTTTCCGGGGGTGTTCGGGGTGACCGATCCAATCCGGGCGGGGCTGAAGCGTGGCGTCCGTGCGTGTCATGTTGAGGTCTCCGTGAGGAACGAAGCGGGAACATCGGATCCGGCGACGGTGAGTGTCGCCGTCAGGTCGACCGACCAGGCCGCCTGGCCGGTGTGCTTGTCGTTGGTGCGGCCGTACGAAACACTCCCCCGCAGGTCGCCGGTGGCGAAACCTTCGATGAGGGTGAGCCCAAGCCCGCCGCGAGCGTCGCGTGTGCGCGAGGACGCGGCGTCCACGGCCGCGGGAATCGGGCCCTCGCGCCAATGGAACTCCAATACCTGCATCTGCGTGACATTTGTCACGCTCCAGGCAAGCGAGATGGTGCCGGCAGGCTGCTGCGCGTCTCCCGGCACGCCGGGCAGCCTGCCGCCAAGCACGCCGTGCTTAGCGGCATTGGTAAGCAGCTCCTGAACGATCATCGCGACCGCGTTGGCCTGCCGGCTCGAGAGACGGACCGCCGGCCCATCCATCGTGACGCTCACCATCGGATGAGCGCCGAGCACTGCGGCGAAAACAGTGCGGAGAAGCTCCGCCAAATCGACGCCTTCGGCGTGCGACGCGGCGATCAGGCCGTACGACTCTCGCAGCGCCAGCACGCGCAAGCGCAGCGACGACACCATCTCCGCGCGGGACGCGTCGGTCTCTTCATACATGCCGACCAGCGCCAAGAGCGCTGCAAGGTTGTTGCGGACGCGGTGGTCAAGCTCCCTGCGGAGCAGACGCTCGCGCTGTACAGCGCCGTATCGAGGTCGGCCAAGGCGCGGCGCACTTCGCGCTCGGCCTCGGCACGGCGGTCGACCTCCGCCCGCAGCCGGAGGAGGAACCAAAGCGTCGCGCCGCCGGCCGCGAGGCTGAGGGGAATCGTTGTGCCCAGCACCAGCGGCAGGCTGTGGCCGTCTGTGGCCGGGCGTGCGACTGCCAGCAACAGCACGTCGGCGTTGGAAATCAGCAGCGCGATGACCGGCAGGAGCACCAGCGCCCACACGGGCGTGCGATGCGGAGGGCGGCGGAATGTAAGCGGGCGCACGATTCAACGCTCCGTTGGGTGCGGGAGCGGGCTGCCTGAGGTGGTAGAGCTTGCCAACCCTGTGGGTTCGCGCGATCGACAACACCACGTACGCCCTAAGGACCCAAATGGGTGCCGAGGTCAGGTCTGGAGCGACTTAAGCAAACCGAGCACTTGAGCGTGAAGCACGGGGTTCGCCGCGAGTCCGTCCCCGCAGTCGATTCGGTCCTCACCGCTCCAGGACGAGAAGACGCCGCCCGCCTCGCGGAAGATCACCGGAAACGGGCCGTTGTCCCACGGATTCATCACGGGGTCGATGGCGACGTCCACGCGCCCCGTCGCCGCCAGGGCGAACAGATAGGCATCGGACCAGCCGCGCACCGATCCGGCGGCCGCGTTGAGGCGGTCGAGGTGGGCGATGCGATCGCTCTTCTTGTAGTAGTCAAACGAGGTGGTGCAGAGCAACGCCCGATCAAGGCGATCGCACGATGAGACGCGTGCCGCGATGCGGGGCTTGCCGCTGCGTTCCCACCACGCGCCGCCGCGCTCGACGGCGTACACGCGCTCACCGAGCGCGGGAAGTTCGATGACGCCCGCTTCAATGCGCTCACCGTTCTGCACGCCGATGAGCACGCTGTAGAGCGGCACGCCGTGCGAGAACGAACGAGTACCGTCGATCGGGTCGATGAACCACGTCCAGCCTGACTTGCCGGCTCGCGGCGCGTGCTCCTCCCCCACCACCGCGTCGTCTGGAAAATACTCCTCGATCATCGCGCGGATGAGCAGTTCGCCTTGGCGGTCCGCTTCGGTCACCTCGGTGCTGTTGGGCTTCCAATCGACGGCCAGATCCGCACGCTGAAAGTACTCCAGCGACCGCTCACCCGCAGCACGCGCGGCGTCGAGCATGAGTTGTGCGCGGCCGGCGAGATCAGTGTCGGGCACGGGCGTCCTTTCGCAGCAGATAGAGCAGGGTGGGCGCACCCGCCAGCGCGGTGAGAATGCCCAGCGGCATACGGCCGCCCGCAAGATTGATGGTGCGCACCAGCGTGTCAGCCGCGACGACGATCAACGCGCCGGCGAGGGCGGCGGCGACGATCAGCGGGCCATGCGTCGCCCGCGCAGGTCCCAGGGCCGCCCGAACCGCGTGCGGCGCGATGAGCCCGACGAAGCCGATCGGCCCGGCAACCACCACGGCGCCCGCGCACAGCAGACCGGTGGCCAACAGCGCGAGCAGCCGAACGCGCCCGACGTTCACTCCCACGCTCACCGCTTCGTCGTGCGAAAGCGTGAGGGCGTCAAGCGAGCGGCCGCCCAGTACGGACAGGAGAGCAATCGCCACCCAGACCAACGCCGCGGCGACGGCTGCAGCGATGATCGAAAGCTCCTCACTCAAGCTGCCGGCAAGCACACGGGCGGTGCTGAATCCGGAGTCGGAACGAAAGTACTGCAGGAATGTGACGCCCGCGCCGCACAGCACGCTGATCACCACACCTGTGAGCAGGAGCGAGGCCGGGTCCGCGCCGGCGGCCGGACGGGCGGAGCGCGTCAGCGTCCAGCCCGCCGCGGCAATCAGCAACAGGAGCACCGCCCCCGCGCCCACCGCCGCAGGAACAAGCTGCCACGCGGCCGACGCTGCGAGCGACGCCGAGAGGACCCCGGTGGCCGAGAGCGAGTGGTTGATCATCACGCCCAAACCAGCACCGGCGGAGACGCCGACGACATCTGGCGACGCGAGAGGATTGCGAAGAAGCGTCTGCAGGATCACCCCGGCCGCGCCCAGCGCTCCACCTACCGCCAATGCCGAGAGCAGGCGTGTCGCCCGGATCGACATGATCCCCGCGTCACTGCTGAGGCCCAGTGGATGACCGAGGTCGCCGGTGGCGAGCAGTCGGAGAGTGCAAACGACGACGAGGGCGGCGGCGAAGCAAGCAAGGACCGCCGCAGTGCGGTTCATGGGGTGAGCGTAACGGGTTGGGATCAGGAAGGTGTGTGCCTGCTCGCCTGCCCCCCCGCCCCGCCCCCGCAGAAGCACAGCCCCCTCACCCCGGCTCGCGGCTCTTCGCCCCCTCCTCCTCCCACCGAGCCGGGAGAGGGTGGAGCACGGTCTCCCCGCGACCTACGCTTGGCCCCCTGTTCCTCTCGGAGTTTTCCCTTGGCCGACAAGTCCTTTGCGATCCGTCTCGTGACCCCCGCCGGCAAGCTGCTTGACGGCCAGGCGACCTACGCGATGGTGCCGGCGCACGACGGCTTGATGGGCTTCCAGCCCAACCGGGCCCCGATCGTGTTCGAGCTCGGTTTGGGCGAACTGCGGGTCGACTTCGCCAACGAAGGCAAGGCGGGCGGCGGAGGGGGGGGGGCAGCCGCAGCTACCTCATCGAGGACGGCTTCGGGCAGATGGCCAACAACCGGCTCACGGTCCTGACCACCAAGGCATGGCCGGCCGAGGACCTGACTGAGTCGGCCGCGAACGCCGAGCTGGCGGCCGTTGAGGCCCAGAAGCCGACCGACGCGAAGGCGCTGGCGGCCCACAGTCGCGACCGCGAGCGGGCACAGGCGAAGGTGCGCCTGGCGCGACTGGCTGCCGGCAAGGGCATCTGAGTCGCGAGCTTCGAGACTTGAGACGCGAGAACAAGGCCCCGCTAAGCGGGGCTTTTTCGTTAGCGGTCAGACGGTGATCGACGGAACGGGCTCAGCAGCCGACGCATCGACCGCGACCAGTGTTGCTCTTGGCAGTACGCACCAGCGGTTGACCAACGCGTGAAAACCCTTGGTGTCGGCACTGGGGTAGGTCAGCCCCGAGCAGCGGCCGTCGCGCCGATAGAAGACGCAGACCACCATGCGATTGATCTTGTGTACGACCAGCAGCGAGTCGTCGGTCGTAAACGTGAAGACGCCGTAGAGCGAACTGCGGGTCGCCGAGCGCGGAGAAGCGAGCGCGACCGACCCGGGCAAACGCACAATGCCCCACCCCAACAGAATGAACGTGGCGTTCATCGCGGCGGGGAGGAGAATCATCCACGTTGCGTATCGCCAATAGAGCGGGTTGAGGCCGCCGGTGAGGAACGCGATTGAAACCTGCACGACGAGCAGGACGGCGAGACAGCCGTACACCCACTTGGGAACTTTGCGCGCGCGCCCTTCGAACACGTCGGCCTCTTCACTGAGCGTGCCGTCGTCGGCAAGTTGGAGCGGAAGGTCGCCGAACACCAGGAGGCGGCCCTGGTCTGCAGGAACGGCGTCGAGGTAGCGTGCGGTGTTGGCGGCTCGCTGCGATTTGCGCGTCTTCTGCAGATCGATGTAGAAGGCCGCCGCGGCGTGATCGGCGGGCGAGCGTGGGGCCTGCGCGAGCCACTCGCGCATCCTCGCGCGAACGCCGAGCTTCAGCAGATGCTGGATGAACAACATGATCAACGAGAGCGGACCCGCCGCCACGGCGAACATGATTGCGTAGTGGTACCACTCCCACACGGCGATCCATGTGGTCGGAATCCAGGAGTGGCCGACGGCGACCATTCCGATGGAAAGCAGCGGAACGACGCCCGCGAGTGCCGCGGGATTGCCGTAGAGACTGGGAAGCCGGATGACCGGGCTGAAACGTGTGGGAGACGGAGTGATCACGTGCCTTCCTTGGCGGGCGAGCCCACCCCACTTAGGCCTGTCGTCGTGTATGCGACAGGCGGAGAAAGCGGCGCGGTTGTATCCCCCGGCGCGATCATGCACCAGCGATTGATGAGCTGTTTGAAGCCGGCGGCCTCTGCGCTTGGGTAGACGAACCAACTGCGGGCGCCGTCGTTTCGGTAGAGGCCGACAGTGAGTTGCGGCCCTCTGCTTGAGACGTGCATCACCGAGTTGTCGGCGGTGAAGTCCTGCATTCTCCCCATCCACGCGTGCTGCACCCGGCGCGGAGTGACGATCGCGGCATTGCCAGGAGAGCGGACCAGCCCATACGCAAGCCCGAGCAGCACTCCATTGATCACCGCCGGCGTCAGTCGCGTCCACGTGTTGATGGACCAGTAGTACGGGTTGATCCCGCCCATCATCACGACGCTCAGCAGTTGCAGCACAAGCGGCAGGCCGAGGAGGAACAGGATCGCCCGCGGCGCGGCCGAGATGCGCCCTTCGAACGCGTCCGCTTCTTCGTACAGCAGGCCGTCGTCCACCGGGATCAACGCCATGTCGCCGGTCACGATGGTGCGACACTGCGCAGCGGGAACCGCTGCGATAAACGCGGCCGCGGCGGCGCCACGCTCGCGTTTTCCCAACCACAGCGACGAGTAGAAATCCGCGGCGGCCTGCTCGGCATTCGAGCGGACGGTCTCGGCGCACCAGGCGTACATACGTTCCCGCGCGCGTTTGGCCGAGCGTCGGCGAGCGCCGGAGGTGAGAAGGATGAACGGCACGGCGAGAACCGCCGCTGCAACGGCGTACTCGAGCCAGCCCCATGTGTTTGGATTCAGCCACGGAGGGATGGCCACGCCCGAGAAGGCAATCGCCACTACGCACAGAGGAACGAGCAGGCCAAAGCCCAGCGCCAGCAGGATGTTCGGCTTCATGCTGGGCGATGGAAGCCAGACTGAGCCGCTGAACCGCACCGGCTCTTTCATCGGGCGTTCACCAGCGCGACGGCATCCTTCACAATCGCCGCAACCTGCGGCGACTGGGCATCGGCCAGCGAACGGAGCTTGACATGTCGCATGCTCTTGCCCGTCCCTTCCAGCAACGGGTGCTTCTTCGCAAGGTCGCCCCCCTTGCCAACGGCGAGGTTGATGCTCTTGCTCGTCGCATAGATCGCAAAGCCATCGGCGTCCATCATCGCGCCGCCGGGGAAGAGGTACTGTGCGATCCCCCACTTCACCTCGTGGCGCAGATCGGGCGCCGCATTGAGAAGCATGGCATGCGCGGCCTCGGCGATCTTGCGTTGCTCGGGCGGAAGCGAAGCAAAGTACGAAGCGACCGGTTTGCCGAAGTCGTCGCGGCGTTTGACCATGCCATTGGCATTCCGCGCCGGCGCAGCCTTCTTCGTGGCTTTCTTGCCGGCCTTCGCCACGGCCTTCTTGATGGTCTTCTTAGCCATGCACAGAAGATACCAGAAGTCGAGGTCTTTCAGAGCCCGAAGCGTCAGCGAGGGAGGCCGACACCGTGCTTTCGGGAGCGAAACGCACGAAAGCTGGAAATAAAGTAGTACGCGAAGCGTGTTCTGCTTTGCGAGTCGGCTGCTTCGGGCCCAAAGCCGCGGCACTCGCAGAGCCTCATGCCGCCTCCCTCGTTGACGCTTCGGGCTCTGACAACCCATTCGTCGTTTACGACGACCCTTCGCTCATCCGGGCGATGCCGGCCGGGAACGGGTAGTTGGGGAACACTCCGACGCTCCCCGACTTCCACGCCGCAGGAGGCGGATAGACGTCGCCGCGGTAACCCGCCTCGAACATCGTGCGGAGCACGCTCTCAAACGAAGGTTCGGAGCTCTCCGACGCGTTCTTGACCAGGCGGTTGACGCGGGCGTTGAGGAACGAGACCGTGGCGATCGGCAGACGCTCCCGCCGGTCCTGGATCATCTTCGTGACGGTCGCGAAGCCGCGAGAGAGGTCGTCGAGGGTGAAGAACTCACGGTTCCGCGGGCGCAGCAGCGCGAGGATCAACACGCTGTCGAGGTCGTACTTGAGAACGTACGGCTCCTTATCGCGTGCCGCGTGGATGGCCGAGGAGTCCTGGAACATCTTGGCGTAGCTGGTGACCGAACGGCCGGTCCACTGGCTGGTGGTGACGGTGTCGACCAGCTTGCTGATGATGCCGTGCGCGTTGTCGCTGTCGTTGACGCCGACGACGATGGCGCGATACCGGCCGTCCACCACGTCGCGGAACAGGTCCTGTCCCCACATGATCCGAATGCGTTCGCTCGTCCCCATCGACCCGTGCGTGTCGTGAGCGTGCCCTTCGCCGGGCAGCAGGCTGACGCGGTCGGGCGCCAGATCGGGCGAGATAAGGTGGTCGGTCTCCTCGTCATAGAGACGGATGGCGGGCGAGCGTGACGCGGCGGGCTTTGAGGCCATGAACGGTGCTCCTTGCGGCACGAGTGTACGGCCGGGGGGCAGGTCGAGCGTCGTATCGCACGCCTCGCCTCGGCAAGCGAGTTCATGGCACAAGCGGATTCGAGTCGCTCACCAAAGAGAAGACCCGGCGGTGTCCCGCCGGGTCGCCTCCATTTCCCACACATTCGTGAACGCCCTTCGGTCACCGCCGGTCGACGGCGGCCGCGGGCGCGTGTTCGTGAGATTCAGCGGCGCGGAACGTCGCGCCCCTTGATGCCGCCGCGGGTGCCCCAGAAGAAGGCCGGCCACGCGGTCGTGTTGTCCTGGCCGTTCTCCTGCCCGTCGTAGATCTCGTAGCCGATCGACACATCGCGCAGCAGCGAGGTCGGGAGGTTCCAGTTGGGATTGGTGGGCTTGTACATCCCGCTGATATTGGGGTCGCTGGAGTTGGCAAGCTGATGCAGTTCCTGCATGTCCACTTCCGAGGCGCTGCCGTCGACGAACGAGCAGTTCGGACGTGCGATCGGGTTGTTCCAGTTGGGCGGCAGGTTCGCGCCGGGGCGTTTGTTCTGCTTGGTGTCGTAGCGCTCGTTGAGCATGACCTTCGCGGTCGGATTGGTCACTTCGGCGATGCGGTTGTACCGCACCGAGCGGAGGCCGCCGAGCTGGTTGGGCGCCGTGATGGTGCCGCGCGTCGCCGCGTTGTAACGCTCGGGGTTGAACCACATCGTCGGCGAGTACATGTACGACGAGTCCCACAGCCAGCCCTCAAGGTCCGTCGTGCTGGGGAAGCGGGCGTTGAAGCGCTGGATGATCGACTTGTCGGCCGGGTTGAACTGCACGGCGCTGCGCAGGTCTTTGGGGTTGATGTACTGCAGCATGATGCCCGCCCAGTGCATCGAGAACATCTCGGTCTGGAAGCCGGCGTCGTTGAAGCGCCAGACATACCCGGGCATGTGCGGCACGTACGCGGAGTACCACTCGGGGTTGGCCGTGTTAGGCACGCCGTTGTAGCTGGTCGTCGGATCGAACGGGTTCAGCAGGCGCTCGCGGTAGTCATTGCTGTACGTCAAGATCGACGTGCTGAGCGACTTGAGGTTGACCAAGCTCACCGCGTTGCGCGCCGCGTTCCGCGCGGCCGAAAGCGCAGGGAGGAGGATGCCCACAAGCAGCGCGATGATGGCGATCACCACCAGCAGCTCAATGAGCGTGAAACCGCTACGGGACGAACGAGTGTCTGCACGCATGGTGCGACTCCTGTATTTCCATGCGCAGCATCGAGAACCGACGCGCGCCCCACATGCAGGCCCCACAAGCCCGCGTATCGGCCGAATGGCCGTTAGTCAAACTATCCATCAAATCTTCATAGGAATCAACCCTACTCCATGCCCAACAGATCGCCGGCGACCCCCAATGCACCCTCAATTGGTGAAGCCGCTCCACGGACACGCTTCAACCGGCACCGCGCCCACACGGCGCAGACGGCCAAAGGGCTCGTTTCACACGCCTGCGAAGCGAACCACACCGGCCCGAGAACCGTTCGTATTCAGTCAGGATGGAACCGACCCCCAACATCCCAGCGTATCCGTTCATACACTGGCCGCCGCGTCTTGTGGGGACGATATTCGGTGGCAGCCGACGCAGGGTGCGTCGCACGCCGAGCCTTGGATTCGCGCCCACGCCGTGCCGGTCGCTTGATCGATCAGGTCCGTGTAATGCGGGTTGATCGCTCGGCCGATGGTTCAGCAGTTCTGTCATGAGCAACCCTCCTCCCAGCCCGACACCTCCGCCTAACCCCCGGCCCGCCGACAGTCGCGCAGGCCGCAACCCCGCGCTGGAAGAAACCTCGCCCATCGCCGGTGGCCCAGGCGGCGCGTCTGCGCAGCGCTCTCCGACTCCAACCAGGGTTCAAAGTCAGATCCCAACGAGCGCACCCGCGCGGGTTCGACCAACATCGATACGTTCGTCGGCCGCCTCGTCGTCGACCAGGGCCTCGCGACCCCGGAAGAAGTCCAGCAGTGCCTCGAGCACGCGCGTCTGCAGGTGCAGGAAGACAACCAGCGTTCGCTTGTCGAACTGCTGGTCAGCAGCGATTACATCACCAAGCGCCAGGCCGAGCGTCTAAAGAAGCAGGCCGAAGCCGAAAAGGGCAGCCAGCAGATCCCCGGCTACAAGGTGCTCGGCAAGCTCGGCCAAGGCGCAATGGCGACGGTCTGGAAGGCCCGCCAGCTCAGCCTCGATCGCTCGGTCGCCATCAAGGTCTTGCCGCGCCGCTTCAGCCACGACGTGCAGTTCATCGAGCGGTTCTACGCCGAAGGACGCGCCGCGGCCCAGCTCAACCATCCCAACATCGTGCAGGCGTACGACGTCGGCAAGGCCGGCGAGTACCACTTCTTCGTGATGGAGTTCGTCGACGGCCGCACCGTCTTTGATGACATCGCGACGCATAAGCGCTACGGCGAGAAAGAGGCGGTCGAGATCGCCCTGCAAGTCGCCGATGCGCTCCAGCACGCCCACGAACGCGGCCTCATCCACCGCGACGTGAAGCCAAAGAACATCATGATGACCAAGGAGGGCGTCGCGAAGCTGGCCGACATGGGCCTCGCTCGCGCCGTCACCGATATGGAGGCCGCCGAGGCCGAAAAGGGCAAGGCCTTCGGCACCCCCTACTACATCTCGCCGGAACAGATCCGCGGCGAGGTGAAGATCGGGCCCGCCGCCGACATCTACTCGCTCGGCGCCACGCTCTACCACATGGTCACAGGCATCGTCCCCTTCGACGGCAAGAATCCGTCGGACGTGATGCACAAGCACCTCAAAGGTGAGCTGATCGCCCCCGACCACGTCAACCCCAAGCTCTCCGCCGGGATCTCCGAGGTCATCGAGATGATGATGGCCAAGGACCAGCGAAAGCGGTATCAGTCCGCCAAGGACCTGATCGGCGACCTCAAGGCCGTCCGCGAAGGCCGCCACCCCCCCATGGCCCACAAGGACGTGGGAGGCGTCGACCTCGCCGCCCTCGCGAAGGCCGAGCAGGCCGCCGCGGCGGGCGAGATCGCGGTGGACAACTCCACCCAGGACCGCCACGGCGTCGCGATCTGGCTATTCGCCACCATGTGCGTTCTGCTCGTTGTCAGCGTCATCGTGAACGTCGTGCTGGCCCTGCGTTGACCGGCGTTCTGAGAATCCCTGAGGACCGGTGAAGCGTTGCTTATCCGGCGTTTTGGGGGTTGCTCGGTTCCAGAACCGGTGTTAGGCTTGTGCACTCCCGGGCGGTCTGCCCGGAATCCACCCTGTTTGAGTTCTGACCTTTGATGATCCACCCGCAGCCTGTGCCCTTGCTCTCCGCCTCATGAGCGGCGCAACGGTCCATGTCGTGGGTCCTGCCGCGTTCGTCGCCCGATGTGGACGGCGTGCGGCTCGGTTCCTGTGAGTCCAAGGAGTTCTGCCCATTAGCCGCTTCTCTCGCCCTGGTCCTGGTGGTCCGCCGCAGCGCACGCGTGTCAATCACTTCATCCGCATTACGCCCATCCGCGTCGTCGGCCCCGCCGGCGAACAGATCGGCGTGATCGAAACGCCGGTGGCGCTGCGCATGGCGGAAGAACAGGGGCTCGATCTTGTCGAAATCTCGCCGGACGCGCGTCCGCCGGTCTGCAAGATCATGGACTTCGGCAAGTTCAAGTACGAGCAGAGCAAGCAGAGCAAGAACAAGGGCGCCAAGGCGAGCGAACTCAAGGAAGTCCGCCTCGGCCGCTCGGTGAAGATCGACCCGCACGACGTGGGCATCCGCGTCAAGCAGGCGCGCCGGTTCCTTCTCGAAGGCCACAAGGTGCAGATCACCCAGCGCTTCCGCGGACGCGAGATGGCCCACCGCGAGATCGGCATCGACCGCCTGAAGGAAATCGCCAAGACGCTTGCCGAGGTCGGCAAGGTCGAAGCTCCGCCGCGTTGGAACGGTCCGCAGGCGTTCATCATCTTCGCGCCGACAAAGCCAAGTGCGAGGCCGTGAAGCGCGCCGAGGCCAAGGCCCGCGCCGACGCCATCAAACGCGGCGAGAAGATCAAGGAAGAGGTCATCCCCGAACTGCCGGACGATGACGATGATGACGACGACCTTGATGACGTGGAAGGCGCAGAGGGCGCGGAAGGTGCGGACGATGCAGCTCCCGCGGCTGAGGCGACGAAGCCTGACACGAAGGCTTAAGACACAAGTCGCGAGAATTGAACCATGAGTATGAAGGCCCGGCAGTTGCCGGGCCTTTTTCTTGATTCAGCAGCCAAAGTAACTTCAAGTGACCGCATCGATTCTGGCTCCACACCTTGCCGCTTTGCGGCGAAGGCGTGGCACCTCAATCGTGCCGCAGCGCCTGAATCGGATCCTGCCGCGCCGCCATCATCGCCGGGTAGAGTCCGAAGACCACACCCGTCACCGTCGCCACGCAGAAGGCGAGGATGACGTAGAACCCGGTGACGCGCGTCGGCAGGTCGACCGATGCGGGGAACCAGCCGCCGACCAGCGGCGCGTGATGGAGTCTCTGCACGCCCCAGCCGATCAGCAGCGTGAAGCTGACGCCCACGCCGACGCCGATCGCGCCGCCGATCACGCTCAGCACGCCCGTCTCAACCAGGAATTGCCACACGATGTGCCGGCGCGTGCGCCCAGCGCGCGGCGGATACCGATCTCGCGCGTCCGCTCCGTCACGCTCGCCAGCATGATGTTCATGATGCCGATGCCGCCCACCAGCAGCGAGATTCCAGCGATCGCGCCGAGCACCAATTGCCACAGGCGGGCCGTCCGGCGTGCTTCCTCGAGCAGTTCGAACGGCACGATCATCGAGACGTCCTTCATCCCGGGCCTGCGCACGTCGACCGCACGCCGAATGAGATCGGCGTACCCCGTCACGCTCTCGCGGTCGGGAGCGACGAAGTAGACCTCGCTTACCTCGACCGAATTCAGCGAACGGTTGCCGCTGGCAAAGCGGTAAACCAAGTCGCCGAAGACCTCGTTGGCCGTGGTGATCGGCAGGTGCACGTCGCCGTTGATGTCGCGGAAGCTCTGGCCCGCTCCCTGTCCGCCTGCGAGCCCGACCGGCGCGAGGATCCCCACCACGCGGAGCGACTTGGCGTCGATGCGAATCGTTTCGCCCAGCGGATCCTCGTCCTGGCCGAAGTACTGGCGAGCCACGTCCTCGCCGATCACCGCCACCATCGCCCGTTCCGACAGGTCTTCTTGCGTCAGGTACCGGCCGCGAGCCACTCGCAGGTTCGCGACCCGCAGGAAGTCGGGCGTGGTGCCGTACGCCTGGCTCGTGCGCCGCATCACGCCGCGGATGATCTGCCCTCCCACCTCTTTCAACGGCACAATCGCCGCGAGCCGGTCGTTAAACTGCTCAGTCAGCACCTTCAGGTCGCTGCGCGTCAGGCCGAAGCGGTTCGTAAAGCTCGCGCGGCTCCCCTGGCTCTGCTGGCTCTCGGCGGGCTGCTGCGAACGAACGATGATGTTCTTCGCCCCCAGACGTTCGATCTGCGCGAGCGCCGCTTCCTTCGCACCTTCGCCGATGCCGCCGTTCGCAATGACCGCCGCGACGCCGAGGATGATGCCCAGCGCGGTGAGAATCGAACGCAGCATGTGTCGGCGCAGGTTGCCGAGCCCCAGACGCACGATTTCCCAGACAAAGGCCATGGGGCCAAGGTTACGCGCCGTCACACCGCGAGCGGATCAGTGCTCGTGGTTCCGCGACGCGGGCGGGTCGCTGGCTGGAAACGACTCCATGCTCGCCTCCTCGACCTCGTCGTGCGGCTCGGTATTCGCCGCGGCAGGATCGGGCTTTGGCGCGACGGCCGGCGCAGGTTGGAGCGATTCGATGGCGCAACGTTCCTGATCGATCGCCCGCACGATGCCGTTGACCCTTGACGACGTTTCGGCGTCATGGCGCTCCTCGGCCGTCTGCAGAATGGACTGCGCCACTTCGCGTAAACGCTCCACAATCCCCGCCATGTAGGCTGCGTGCGCGGCGATAGAAGGTTCGAGAGCCTGGTGCATGTTCTTCATTCATTGCGGCGCTGTGCCGCGAGTCTGAAGCCTCGGTGAAGGGGCGACGAAGAGACTTACGGTTGGTCGTAGGAACCCTGTTGCTGCTGACGTCGCGCTCTTGCCTCCTCCATCCATTGCGGCGTCGGAAGCACACCGTAACCCATCAAAATACTCTCAAGGATGAAGATCAGAATCACGGCGACCACTGTATTCGCCATCGCTCTGAGCCATGAGCGGCCTTGTGTCGCACCAAAGTACATCAGCCTCGCCCAGGCGAGGAAGGCCATGAACAGCCCACCTAGCCAAAACAGCGGACCGATTACGGGCAACATCATGGTGCTGACAATGACGATCGGCACGCAAGCCAAACCGCACACCGCAGCGCTGCGATCGGTATCGATGAATGCGAACACGACCAGTGTCACCATTGTGCCCAGTGAGATGATCGCAAGAAGCGGGAACGAAACGACCATCAGAATTGGCACGTAAAAGCCGACACTAAAGGCCGCAAGTAGAACCAGGCAGGCCGATCCAACGGCAATTCCGACAACCTGATCGATCTTCTGGCTCTGCCGCCGCTTGGTGACCCAGTCGGACTTGACCTCTTTGTCGGCCTCGACCCGCGTCATCACCTTCGCGCCGCGCTTGCGGTCATAACCGCACCGCATGCACAAGCGCTGCTCTACGTCCAGGTACCCCTGACACCGCGGGCAGCTCTGCGCTTCGGGCAGGTCGGCCGCGCCCGACTTGGCCTCCATCATCGCGGCGGCTCGCAGGTCGGCGCCTTCGTCGAAGATCGACGGCCCAGACGCACCCGCGGGCGGAGCAGCGGCAGACGCGGCAGCCTTCGCCGGCTTGGCGGGCACGCTGTCGAAGCACGCCTTGCACGTGTACCGGCCCAGTTCATCCTTCACGCGCGGCTTGGTCGAACAATCGAGGTTGCAGACCGAGCACACCTTTTCCGTCGTCGTCCCCATTTTGAGTCCCCTTAGAACCGGCAGAACGCCGCGTGACTTCGACCACCCAGAACGGGCATCGGTTCACACGCAGAGAATGCCCGAAAATCGAGCCCGGGTCAATACGCCGCACGCACCCGCCACCAGACACGGATACCGCTCCCCAGGTCCGGGGATGCGGTCAAAGAGAACACACCAACCTTCGCCACGCAGGGGGCTATTTACTTAGAACAGCCTTCAAATACTGCCCGGTATAGCTGCCGGGCATCTTGGCAACCGCTTCCGGCGGACCACTGGCGACGATCGTGCCGCCGCCGGCGCCACCTTCGGGGCCGAGGTCGACGATCCAGTCGGCGCACTTAATGACGTCGAGGTTGTGCTCGATCACCACCAGCGAGTTGCCCGCGTCCACCAGGCGCTGCAGCACCATCACCAGCTTGCGGATGTCTTCAAAGTGGAGGCCGGTCGTCGGCTCGTCGAGCACGTAGAGCGTGTGCCCACCCACGCTGCCCACGCCCGCGCCGCCCGCCGAAGCGTCGCCGCCGGCCAGCTCGGTCGCCAGCTTGATGCGCTGGGCCTCGCCGCCGGAGAGCTGCGTGCTCGGCTGACCAAGCTTGATGTAGTCAAGCCCCACGTCGTGCAGACACTGCAGGTACCGCGCGATCTTGGGATGGTTCTCGAAGAACTTCGTCCCTTCCTCGACGGTCATGTCGAGCACGTCGGCAATGTTCTTGCCGCGATAGAGCACCTCGAGCGTCTCACGGTTGTACCGCTTCCCGCGGCAGACCTCGCACTCGACGAAGACGTCGGGCAGGAAGTGCATCTCGATTTTCTTCGTCCCTTGTCCCTGGCACGACTCGCACCGGCCCCCCTTGACGTTGAACGAGAACCGACCCGGCTCGTAGCCGCGGACCTTCGACTCTTTGGTCTGCGCGAAGACCTTGCGGACGTCATCAAAGAAGCCGGTGTACGTCGCGGGGTTGCTCCGTGGCGTGCGGCCGATCGGTGTCTGATCCACCTCGACAACGCGGTCGATCTGCTTCGCGCCGGTGATGCGCGTGTGGAGGCCCGGCTTGAGGCGCGAACCGAACACGTCCTTCTTCACCGCCGGAAGCAGGATCTCGTTCACCAGCGTGCTCTTGCCCGAGCCGCTGACGCCCGTGACGCAGACGAACCCGCCGAGCGGAAACGCGGCGTCGATCGACTTGAGATTGTTCTGCCGCGCCCCCTTGATGCCGATCGCTTTCTTCTCGTTCATCTCGCGCCGCTTGGCGGGCTTCTCAATCTTCAAGCGTCCTGACAGATATTTGCCCGTCAGGCTGGTGGGGTGTTCGGCAATCTCCACCGCGGTTCCCTGGGCCACCACGCGTCCGCCATGCACGCCCGGGCCGGGCCCGATGTCGAGCAGGTGATCAGCGGTGCGGATCATGTCTTCGTCGTGCTCGACGACGATCACCGTGTTCCCGATGTCGGTCAGGTGGCGGAGGGTGCCGATGAGCCGGTCGTTGTCGCGCTGGTGCAGGCCGATGGTCGGCTCGTCGAGCACGTACGCCGCGCCGACCAGGCCGCTGCCGACCTGTGTCGCCAGGCGGATGCGTTGCGCTTCACCGCCGCTCAGCGTCGCAGTTTTGCGGTCGAGCGAGAGGTAATCCAATCCGACGCTCGCGAGGAAGCCGAGCCGCGCCCGGACCTCCTTGATGATCGGCTCGGCGATCGACGCCTGTTCCTTGCTCAATTTCAGCCCGTCGATGATCTTCACCGCCTCAGCGATGTTGAGCTTGCTGTAATCGGCAATGTTCAGCCGGTGTTTGTCGCTGGTGAGTCCGTGACGAAGCCGGTCTTCCACCGTCTTCGCCGGCACATTCGCACCGCTGAGCGTGCCGATCAACACGCTCAGCGACTCGATTCGCAACCGATCGCCGAAGCACGTCTCGCACGGCGTCTGGCTCATGAACTGCCCGAGCCATTCCTTCACCGTCTCGTTCTCAGTGCTCGCCCACCACTCGGTCAGCTCCGGCAGCACGCCTTTGAACTTGAGCTTGTACTTCGCAGTGTCTTCGCTCGTCGTGCCGTGCAGCAGCATCCGGCGCTGATCGGGCGACAGCTCCTTCACCGGGTCGTCGTACCCGAACCCCACCGCGCGGCTGAATTTCTTGAGGCCTCGCGAGAACCACGCCCGCACCGCGACGTTCTTGGCGTACGCCGCAACGGCGCCACCCTTGAACGAGAGCTCTTCGTTCGGAAGAACGAGCAGTTCATCGAGCACCATGCGACTGCCGATGCCCTCGCACGCAGGACAGGCGCCGAACGGCGAGTTGAACGAGAAGATGCGGGGCTCAAGCTCAGCCAAAGCACACTCTGGATGCTCGGCGCACGAGTGCCGATCGCTGTAGACACGGTCGTACCACCCACCCGCGGCCGAAGCCTGCTCCGTGCTGACAACCACCGAGCCGTTCGCAAGCTTGAGCGCCGCCTCGATGCTCTCAGCCAACCGCTGGCGCGTGTCGGCGTCCTTGGGCGTCAATGTCAGGCGATCGATCACCGCGTCCACATCGTGCTTCTCGTAGCGCCCCAGACTCAGCGGGTTGTCGCCGCTGTTCTTGAGCACCTCGCGCAGGTCGTGGATCGTGCCGTTGACGCGGACGCGCGACCAGCCGGCCGACTGCATGCTCTCCATCACGTCGCGGTGGAAGCCCTTTTTCTGGCGCACCACCGGCGCCAGGATCATCATCTTCGTCCCCGCTTCATCCGAGAGCCCCACCACTGCCTCCACGATCTGGCTCGCCGGCGTGGCACTGATCGGCCGGCCGCAGCGTCCTGCACCGTGCCGTCCTTCTTCAGCTTCGTCGGGTGCCAGCAGGTGGGCTGACCCACGCGTGCGAAGAGCAGACGCAGGTAGTCGTAGATCTCGGTGCTCGTCGCGACGGTCGAGCGCGGGTTGTGCCCGCTGCTGCGCTGCTCGATCGCGATCGTCGGCGGCAGGCCCTGGATGTCTTCGACATCCGGCTTCTTGAGCTGATCGAGGAACTGACGCGCGTACGCGGAGAGGCTCTCCATGTACTTGCGCTGCCCCTCGGCGAAGATCGTGTCGAACGCCAACGACGACTTGCCGCTTCCCGACAAACCGGTGATCACCACCAGCTTGTCGCGCGGGATGTCGACATCGATCCCCTTGAGGTTGTGCTCGCGCCGCCGCGCACACGGATCGACTTGGCAGGGTCCAGCGCAGCCCCCCCGCCGCTGCCCCGCCAGCGCGTTCAACCACACCCGCCTCCACCTTTACAGGCTTGCTCACCAGTCCTGACTCCGTTCTGGTCGCTTCACTCACCGCTTGTTCTCCTCCGGCACCCATCGAAGGACGTCAAACGATAGAGGGTATCGCATTATCCGTCCACCTACCGAACAAGCTTGATTTTACCTAAGGATTTTCAAAATCCCCTCGACAGGGGCCTCAGTCACACTTTACCAGACTACCACATGACCCGCACGTGCAGTACACTTTTGCGCCCAGTGCAACTCCGTTCTGGAGACCTGCCGTGTCGCCCCGTCGTTCTGCGTTTACGCTCATCGAGCTGCTTGTGGTCATCGCCATCATCGCGATGCTGGTGTCCATTCTGCTCCCGGCACTCGCGCAAGCGCGAGAGACGGCCCGCGCCACCGCGTGCGGCGTGAACTGCAAGAGCATCGCGCAGGGGTACTCGCTCTACGCCAACGACAGCAAGGACCGGATCTGGGAGTCGGGGTTCGATGCGCCGTACCGGTTCTGGTACGCGCAGCCCACCAACCCCCGCCTCGCCCACGGCACGTCCAACCCGCTCGTGCTCGGCCCGGCGTTCAACTATCTGAGCATCGTGGACCGCGTGTTTGAGTGCCCGACCAACAAGCGCCACGTGCCCACCCGCTTCACGCGCAACGCCAGCGACCCCATCTGGTCCACGCCCGCGGGGCAGATGCAGTCGATCCTGTGGGATGACTTCCTCAGCGAGCGTGCGTTGAACTTCGACTACACGATGCTGACGGGGTCGAACGGCGCACGACTGGCGACGCAGACCGAGGCCGCGTGGGACACCGCGTGCGCCACCCGGCGCGCATCGACGGACCGGACGACGTCGTTCACCACGACTCCGACCACCTTCCAGCGTTTCATCGGCATCCCGGTGTACCTGGAGGAGGACAGCGAGTGGTACAACAGCCGCGACCCCGACGGCCTCAACTGCAACCGTGACCAGCTCACGCCGCGCCACAGCAAGAAGGGGCACGTGACCTTCCTTGGGGGCGAGGTGCAGCTGATGGGATTGCCGCGCGGCGGGGATCCGTTGTCAGAAAACGACGTAGGGGATTTCATCGCACAAGACATCTACGCAAGTAGAAACGGTCGATCGTGGTTTCAGATGGGTCAGACCTGGGCGAGCAACGTTCGCCCGTACGGATGGAGCGACAACCCGCGCTGAGCGGGATTGAAAGGGTGAAGATGGACACGCAGAAGAAAACAGGCCGCGGCTTTACGCTGATCGAACTACTGGTGGTGATCGCCATCATCGCGCTGCTGGTGGGCATCCTGCTGCCGGCATTGGCCAAGGCGCGCGAGACGGCGCGCATGACCAAGTGCATGATCAACTTCAAGTCGATCGGCCAGGGGTTCACCTTCTACGCCAACGACAACAAGGAACGCATCTGGGAGTCGGGGTTCAGCGGCATCGTGAACGGGCAGCCTGTCTTCCGCTTCTGGTACGGCGGTTCGCCCAACGGTCTCATGCCTGCCGGCCCGAGCAACCCGCTGAGCATGGGCCCCGCGTTCATCTATCTCAGCTATGTCGACAAGGTCTTTGAGTGTCCCACCAACAAGCGGCAGACGGCGGCCGCGGTCGGCGGCTCGTCCGGCGACCCCGCCATTCAGGCGCAGCAAGCGCTGTGGACCGAGTTCCTCGGCGAGCGCAAGCTGAACTTCGACTACACCATGACCACCGGCTCCTCCGGCGCGCGTTTGAGCAACAACACGTTCGCAGGCTGGAATAAAACGCTCAACCATCAACCAACCCTCCCCAACGGCAACACGATCGAACGCTTCCGCAACATCCCCATCTACATGGAAGAAGACGTCGATTGGTACAACCGCGTTTCACCCGACGGCCTCTTCAGCAACGCCGACCAGGTAACCCATCGGCATGAGAAGAAGGGGCACATGGTCATGCTCGACGACAGCGTCGAGGCGTACGACTTCCCGCACGGCCCGCGCCCGGAACTCGAGGAGCCGCAGGACTTCACCGGCAACGACATCTATTGCTCGCGCAACGGCGTCAACTGGTTCCAGCTCTGCCCGACATGGCCGGCCTCGGCGCGCCCTATGGCTGGACCGACCAGCCGCGGTAACCGTTACCTCACGTGAAGCGTGCGAAGGTCGATGGGCCCGCACGCGATAATCTCAGCAATGCCTCCGACCGCGACGCAGCCACGCGCTGGACGTCCGGCGCTATTCATGCGCTGGCTGCATCTGGCGTTTATCCATTGGCCGGTTCCGCCGGAGACTGTGCGACGTCTCCTGCCGCCGGGCCTGGAGCTCGACACCTTTGATGGGCAGGCGTGGGTCGGGCTCGTCCCGTTCACGATGCGCGACGTACGCCCGTTCGACGCCTTCGGCGTGCCCACGGCGACGCACTTTCACGAGTGCAACGTCCGCACCTACGCGCGCGATGCCGACGGCACGCTCGGCGTCTGGTTCTTCTCGCTCGATGCACAGAGCCGTCTGGCCGTCCTGGGCGCCCGGCTGACGTTCAACCTCCCCTACTTCTACGCTCGCATGTCGCTCGACCGCACCGGCGACACCGTGCGTTACTCGACGACCCGCTCCGTCAACCCTCGCGCCGCCCTCCGCTGTGAATGGGAAGCCGGCTCACCGCTGCCCGCGTCCGAACCGGGCTCGCTTGCGTGGTTTCTCACCGAGCGATACGCGCTCTTTTCCGTCGGCCGCCGCGGCAGGATCTGCCGCGGGCGCATCACCCACCCGCGGTGGCCGCTACGGGACGCTCGCCTGCTGAGCATTGACGACGGCTTGGTCGCGGCAGCGGGAATCGATGTTCGCAACTCCGGCGCCCCGATCGTCTGGCATGCAGACCGGCTCGATGTAGACGCGTTTGCGCTCGAGCGTGTCGGCGATGGTCGTTGACGACTGCGCTCTCAGGGACGCGTCGGAAGCTCGTACCTGAACACCGCCAGTGCGGGGATCGGCGGATAGGCCATCCGAACGCGGAAACCGATGTACTCAGTCAGCGGCCGCCCCAGCGCCCCCACTGTCGCCTCGACCAGCTCACGATGCTTCGTGTACTCGGGGTTGACGGTCGACGGCGCCGTGCGCCCGCCGCCGAGCCGCACGATCTCAAGCGGGATCTCCAGCTTGCCGCCGTTGATCCCGTCGCGCGGGTAGGTCGGGCCGCCGGGGAGCTGGCTGTAGACGTGGACGGTGGGATTGTGCGCGAAGGTCATGTCCTTGTGCACGTACAGCTCGAAGTACAGGGCTTCAGCGGGAGTGGAAAGCGAGACCGCGTGCTCACCATGCACGTCCGTTTCGGTGCGGTAGATCGACTCAACGCCTTGGTCGTACCACCCAGTCACGCACGTACAGGCGCCGGTGTTGCCGATCGGACCCGGCTCCAACTCGTACCGCACGATCGGACGTTCGGTCTCGCGACGCGCCACCATCGGCGGCAGCGGGCTGGTTGAGAACGTGGTCATGATCGGCAGGCTGTCCTTGGGCGCTGCTGGATCGATGGGTCGCTGGTGCAGCGTGTTCAACGTCTCACCGGTATCGGAGAACCTCCACGAACGCGCAACCGCCCATGAAACCTCGGGACGCAGCCGACGCAGGTCGATGAGCCCGGCGGAAATCGCCAGGTCCACCGTGTCTGTCGTCGCGCTTGGCGCAACGGCGTGGATCGCAAGCTGCAAGCGCGCCTGCACGCCCCAGGTGGCGCTGTTGCCCTGAAACGCCATGCGGCGGAATTCCTCATGTCGTTCTTTGGCCAGCTGAGGACTCAGCGACGCCATCATCAGGTCGAACGTGTCGCGGTTCCCGGCGTGTTTCTCGATCACCTTGTCCAGGTCGTCAAGCGCCGTGCCGATCCGCTTGAGCATCGCGTCGGGCACGCCCGACGCGGCCAGACGGTCCACGACGATCTTCATTCCTGACCGGCCTGGCAGGTGGCGGAACGCGACCACGGCGTCCTCTTCTCCCACGAACCGGGAGACCTTCCATCCCAGGCTCTTGTCTAAACCGAGATCTCGTGAGAACTGAAGCGGCTTAAGAGTGTTCGCACGGATCGCCCCAAGAGCCTCTGCCAAGGCCCCCCGTAGGGACTGCGCCGCCGCAGGGGCGACGACCTCCAACCCGTGTTCCGCATCTGTTCCGTCCATCGCCATTGGTTACACACTCGAATCGTTCTTCTGGAGGGCCGCCTTCAACGAAGGCTACATGAACCGGTGCCCGAAACCAAAGAACACCCAAAAAACGTCAAAGATTTCTCTAAAGAACTTGCTCCAGATGAAAATTCGCGTATGTTTCGGGTGCCGATTCGATTCCCCGGCGAGAAATGCGCAAAGGGCGAATTGTTGTTCGCGCAATGTACGGATTGGTTTCAGTTCTTCGTGGACCGGCAGCACTCGGCTCAGGTCATTCGACCCGCCCATTTCCAACGGAGCTCATCATGTCCAAAGTCGCTGTTTCCTCACTCTGCGTAGCCGCGCTGGCCGGGACCTCACTCGCTACTCCGCCGGTCTTTACCCAGCTGCCCTCGTATCCCTCGATCCAGGTCATCGGGCTGTACGTTTCCGACGACGGTCGGACCTGCACGGGCTTCCTGCAGGGAAACTCGAACTTCATTTACCGCGCCAGCGGCGTCCCCACGATGTACGAGACCGTGAGCGGCAGCGGGAGCGGCGCCGCCGCCACCGGCGTGTTCAGCTCCGTCGCTGGCATGAACTCCACCGGCTCGCGCTTCCTGTTCGGCTACCGCGATCCCAACATCTCTTCCAGCGCGGTGTACACAGGCGGCCTGTCCAACTGCGCCATCTATGAGAACGGCGTGTTCACGGTGATCCCGCCCCCGGCCATCGCGCAGGGGTGCGATCAGTCGATCGTCTCGCCGCGCACGCTCTCTGGCGACGGCACGACGGTGATCGGCTCGGTCTGGAACACTTGCCGCGTGGCGCCCTTCGCGTGGACGCAGGCGACCGGTTGGACGGCGTGGGCGACGCAGGACACCTTCCCGCCGTTCGGGCAGACCGGCTATCAGTCACATCAGGTGACCGACGTGAGCCGCAACGGCTCGCTCGGTTGCGGCTGGTACCAGTCGGGCAACGGCTACGGCGGGCGGACGGCGCTTGTCTGGACCAACAACGGCCAGACTGTCTCGCGTCTGGACGCGGAACCGCACAGTGTTCTGTGGGGCCAGGCCGACGCGGTGAGCGCCGACGGCACGTACGTCGCGGGCAGCTGCGTCCCGCCGGAGCTGCTGCCGGCGGGTGAGAACCCTCAGTACGGCAACAAGTACCTGTACCGCTGGTCGGCCGCGACGGGCGTGCAGGTCCTGCCCGGCAAGGTCGACACGATGCCGGGGTCGATGCGCCACCCCAACGTCAACGGGATCACCAGCAACGGCCGGATGATCGTCGGCCAGGACGCCTTCGGCGGCGACCGCGAGGCGTTCATCTGGACCCCCGAGACCGGCGGCATCAAGCTGAGCGACTACCTCCTCGCCCGCGGCCTTGACCTTGCCAACCAGCACTTCGTCACTCTCACCAGCGCCGCGGGCATGTCGTCGGACGGCCGCTACATCACCGGCCAGTGGATGGACTTCGGCGGCAGCATCGGCCCGTACATCATCGATCTGGGCCAGCAGCAGTGCAACGCGGCCGACATGGGCAGCCAGGGCGGCCAGACGGGCGGCGACATGCACCTGGACAACAACGACTTCATCGTCTTCATCAACATGTTCTTCGCCGGCAACCCCATGGCCGACCTGGGCCAGCAGGGCGGCCTGCCCGGCAGCGACGGCGCGTACGACAACAACGACTTCATCGCGTTCATCAGCATCTTCTTCACCGGCTGCAACGACTAAGCCGGGCCGCGCGGCCGAGCCGATCGGCAGCAGCCGCGTGAAGACGAATGTCCCTTCGCAACCGCCGGCACGCAATGCACCCCTGCGCGCCGGCGGTTTGCTTTTTACTTCTGCGCAGAATCGGCAGTTGGGCCTGCGCGACGCGCGTGCAGGCTCAGTTCACCAGCGGCCGCCCGTCGTCGGTCGATCTGTAGAGCGTGAACAGACGGACCGCCGCCGTTGTGCTGCTTTCGGGAGTGCTGATCGTCGGCGGGCTGGCCTGCGTGCCGCTTGCTCGCACGCTGGCGTGGTCGGCGCTCACCCGACTGAAAGGGCGCGAGACCGTGCAGGGTGTGGTGGACCGTATCGGTCTTGCGGCCCGCGCACGACTTGGCGTCTCCGGCAAGCCGCGCGAGATCACGTTCGTCGCGTTCAAACGCGAGCGGAAACTCGACGTCTACATCGGCACTGACGCAGGCGAGCGGCGGCGACTCAAGTCCTACCCCATCCTCGCAGCCAGCGGCGGACCTGGACCCAAGACCAGGCAGGGCGACAACCATGTGCCCGAAGGCGTCTATCGCGTCGAGTCGCTGAACCCCAATAGCGCATTCCACCTCGCCCTGCGGCTCAACTACCCCAGCCCTGAGGACTTGGAGGCCGCGCAATCGGAGGGGCGCGACCCGGGCATGCTGGGGAGCGACATCATGATCCACGGCAAGGCGGCGTCGGTCGGATGCCTGGCCATGGGAGACGAGGCGATCGAGGAATTGTTCACGCTCGCTGCGGACGCGGGACTGGACCACGTGACAGTTCTGATTCTTCCTCACGACCTGCGCGTTGAACCGGTGAGCGACGCGCGCCCCTGGGTCGCCGAGCGGTATAGACGGTTAACGACCCTGCTTCCGCCGCCCTGAGAGCGGCTCGCTTCGCTCAGACGATGCGCACGAGGACCAGCGACTGGTCGTCCAGGCGCGGGCCGTGGGCCGCGATGCTCGTCATGACGGCGTTGTACGTCGTTTCCAACGACGGCCGCAGGCTCCGCCTGAGAACAGCCTCCACGCCCTCGAGGCCGAGCTCTTTGCCGCCGGCGTTCTGCACCTCCATCAGTCCGTCGGTGAAGACGGCGAGAACGTCGCCGCGGCTGACACGGACGGCGCCCGAGGTGAACCGCTCCGTACCGTCGACGCCGAGCGGAAGGCACTCGTTGGGATGCTGCACCCAGTCCGCTGTGGCGGCACGGAAGTGGAACAGCGGCAGATGGCCTGCGAGAGCGAACTCCAGCCGCGTTCCAGAGCCGTCGTCCTCGGCGCGAATCCGCATGGCGACGAACGTCGCGAACATGTGCGGCTCGGTCAGTTCGGCGAGCACGGCGTTGGCGTCCCCCACCACTTCGCCAAGATCCGCGTTGCGGAGCAGGCGCATTCGCACGCACCCCTTGAGCATGGCCATCACAACGCCGGCGCCGACGCCGTGCCCAGACACGTCGCCGAGCAGAACCTCGACGCGGTCGTCGCTCACCACCGCGTCGATCAGGTCGCCCCCCATCTCGCTGCTGGCGAGCGACCTTCCGTAGACCTCCGCCAGAGGCGAAGCGACCGCCAGCGGCGGCACGAGCGATGCGTGCACCTGACTCGCAAGGTCGAGTTCCGCAAACGCGCAGTGCGCTCACGCGCTCGCCGCGGCGCATGTGGATGACAAAGAACGTGAAGCCCGCGCCGGTGAAGACCACGCACAGGAGAGCACCCACCAGCAGACGCACGCGCGGTTCAGCATCCATCCCCACGTCGAACACGCCGATCTTGGCCAACTGGCTGAACAGCAAGCCGGGTAAAAGGAACGAGGTCGCGATCGTCGGAACGAGCACCCACCAGCGCTGCCGCACAAACGCGTAGCACCAGCCGACCGACACGGCCCCGGAGAAGGCGCCGCAGAGCAGCTCGGCGAGCCAGCCGCGGGGGCCTTCGACCATCATCATGAGGACGCCCACGGGGGCGAACATCAGGAACACGCCCCAATAGAGGAGTAGCCCGTCGCGCCGCATTCGTTTCACGCCGGGCACGCCCGAGGGTACACGATCAGGGTTTCGACAAGGCGGAACGACCCCGTCGGAGAGCGCTGCGCCTTCTTCTCGCATGGTGTGAAGATGGGGAATCCCCGGTTGTGGTGGCGTTTGCAATTTCCTGACCATTGAGTGGAAACGGGCTTGACGGGTGGTTTGCCGTGCGCATACTGAAAACGCTTACCAACGCGAAAACGACCCGGGAGACATGGGAGTGTCAGGCCCCGGGTCGGAGTGTCTCTCATCGTGTCGGTGGGCTTTATGGGAGGTCTCGTTATGCGCTCGATCGTTATGTCATTGGCCCTCGCCGGCCTCGCGGGCACGGCTTCGGCTCAGCTCGCGGGTGTCAACGGCATCCACGTGGTGTACGGGAACGGCTTCAACGGCTGGACCTCGACCACCAACACGACCAACAACGGCCTGGCCGGTTTCCGGATCCAGGAGAACATCTCGCCGACCACCGATCACTCCGACGGTGACTTTGCGAACCGCAACTTCGGCTTCCTGTCGGCCGACGCCGGCGCGACGACGTACTCCTACGACGGCACGTCGTCGTTCAGCATCACCTACCGCCACCGCATGGCGGTGAGCAACAGCCCGGTGCTGCCCAACGGCGGCGCCTCGACCGAAGGCGGCCTGACGTTCCTTCAGGGAGGCGAAGGACACCCCTATGAAGATGGCGGCATCTTCAGCCTTTACAACGGCACGTCGTGGGTCGGCGGCATGGGCGCGAACTTCAGCATCCTTGCTCAGAGCGATCCGAACAACCCGCAGTCGATTACGAATCCCGGCCTGACCGTCGGCGGCTGGGCAACCTACCGCTTCGATTACTGGGCTCCCGGCGCTCTCGGCCCGGGCTCGCTCGCCAGCTACCAGGCATCGGTGCTCGACGAGACCACCGGCAACTTCCGCATCAGCTCGCTGACCTCGTGGGACCAGGGCTCGTCGTGGCCGGGCGGCCTGCTCGCGGGCACCGCGATCGGCTTCCGCATGCAGAACGTCCCGGTCCTCGGCCTGGACAACAACTTCGACGCCCAGTACTCCAACATCGTCATCGGCGCGGTCGTCCCGACCCCCGCGTCGGCCGGCGCTCTGGCGCTGGTCGGCCTGGCCGGTTTCCGCCGCCGTCGCTGATCGTCTTTAACTGGCGGCTGGTTTGTGTTTTCAGCCGTCGTTGCATCCTTTGCAGGCGGCTCGGGTCTTCTGGCCTGAGCCGCCTGCTTCTTTGAGCCCCTCCTCTACTGGAAGGTGCGGGATGCAGTATGCCCACGGCGATGTGGATAACTTGTCGAAAATCCGAGTCGCTCGTTTGGGGGCGAAGGCAACAGGCTGCCATTGACACTTGGCCTGATCGAGTGCATAATGGAAACGCTTACATGACCTCCCGCTTGTCTAGCTGGCCGGAGGTCTGACGAGGCCCTTTGTCGCGGGCCTTGCGAAATGTGAATTCACCGCGGCTCGCAGCCGCTTCACGGCGGGCCGGGGTTCGGGAAGGTGCAAGAACGCATGCTGGCGAACAGGTACGGCGAGTTTGTGTCGCGTTCAGGCTCGAACGGGTTGACGGCGGCTGCCGGATCGACGGCCCGCGCGTTTGTGATCCGCGATCACCGGACGCCGATGCCCTGGTGCAACGTCGTGAGCAACGGCCGCTTCGGGTTCGTGGTGAGCCAGAACGGCGGCGGGTTCTCGTGGTTCGACGATGCGCAGCACTGTGTGCTGACGCGCTGGGAGATGGACCTCTCGCGCGATACGCACGGCAAGTTCATCTACCTGTCCGACCTTGAGACCGGCGAAGTGTGGTCTGTGACTCCCGCGCCGACGTGGGGCGAGCTTGATTCGTACTCGTGCACGCACGAGGTTGGCGCAACGACCTTCAAGACGTCGTCGCACGGGATCGAGGCGTCGTGGACGCTGACGGTTGCGCCCGACGATCAGGCCGAGGTGTGGCTGCTGACGCTGACCAACACGGGGAACAAGCCGCGGAAGATCCGCGTCGCTTCGTGGTTCGAGTGGTGCTGCGGCGTCGCTCCCGACACCAAGCGAGAGTTCCACCGGCTGTTCTTCACCACGTGGCACGACGCTAAGCGTCGCGCCGTGCTGGCGACGAAGAACATGTGGGACATCCCGCCCAAGAGCGAGCGGCAGCACTGGAACCAGCCGTGGCCGTACGTCGCGGGGTTCGCGGTGGGCGGCGTGAAGTTCGAGAAGGATCTGTTCCTTGCCGACAAGCGGGCGTTCCTCGGCCGCTATGGCCAGCCGTTCAAGCCTGCTGCGATGACGGGCGCGATCCCGAGCGATGGCAAGTTCGGACGCTTCGGCGATGCGGCGTGCGCGACGGGCGGCGACCTGACGCTGGCGCCGGGGCAGATCGTGTCGATGCACTTTGTGCTGGCGATCGGCAGCGACGAGCAAGCGTGCGTTGCGACGCTGGACAAGCTGGCTTCACCGCAGGCGGCGGCCGGAGCGCTCGAGGGCGCTTGCGCCAAGTGGGACGAGATGCTCGCGCCGGCGACGGTGAGCACCGAGCGTGAGGACTTCAACGCGATGGTCGGCACGTGGCTGCCGTACCAGGCGATCAGCGGTCGGCTGTGGGGTCGCACGGGCTACTACCAGCAGTCGGGGGCGTTCGGGTTCCGCGACCAGTTGCAGGACACGCACGTGTGGCTGGCGCTCTCGCCCAAGCGGTGCCTGGACCACATTCACTTAGCGACGACCCGTCAGTTTGTCGACGGCAGCGTGAACCACTGGTGGCACGCGCTGGCCGACTTTGGCAATCACACCGCGTGCAGCGATGACTATCTGTGGCTGCCGATGCTGGTCTCGTCGTACATCAAGGAGACTGGCGACTACGGCATCCTGCGCGACAAGAAGATCGGCTTCCGCGACAACGCGGACCTGAAGACCGACCTGCTGGACCACTGCCTGCGTTCGTTTGCTCGCGGGTTCAAGCGCACGAGCGAGCGGGGCATCCCGTTCATCGGCTCGTGCGACTGGAACGACGGCCTGAGTGCGATGGGCGTGGGCGAGAAGGGCGAGAGCGTCTGGCTCGGCTGGTTCCTGGCGTACCTGCTGCGCGACTGGGCGACGATCCTCGATCACGTGGGCCTGACGAGCGAGGCGGCGGACTTCCGCGGCCGGCGCGAGAAGTATGTCAAGGCGATCAACGAGCACGCGTGGGACGGCGCGGGGGGGTGGTATCGCTACGGGACGAAGGACAACGGTGACTGGGTCGGCGCTTCGAGCAGCGCTGAAGGCAAGATTCACCTCAACGCGCAGACGTGGGCGGTGATGAGCGATGGCGCTCCGGCCGATCGCGTCGCCACCGCGTGGGAGAGCGTGAAGAAACAGCTCCTGAGCGACTACGGTCCGCTGCTGCTGGCACCGGCGTACACCGTGCCGGACGCGAGCATCGGGTACGTGACCCGCTACGCGCCCGGTGCACGCGAAAACGGCGGCGTGTACATGCACGCGGCGACGTGGGCCCTGCTCACCGCCTGCAAGCTGAAGGACACGGCGAGCGTCGAGAAGATCTGGTCGTCGATCAGCCCCCCCACTCGTTGCGGCGGGGCCGTGGGCGACCCCGAGAAATACTGGGCTGAGCCGTACGTGCTCCCCGGCAACGTCGACGGCCCGCTGAGCGAGATGCCCGGGCGCGCGGGGTGGACGTGGTACTCAGGCTCCGCCGCGTGGCTGCACAAGGTGGCGCTTGAGTGGATGATCGGCGTCCGCCCGACGCTCGAGGGGCTGGTGATTGATCCGTGCCCGGCCAAGAGCCTGGGCAAAGTGGATGTCACCCGTACCTACAGAGGTCGCCCGATCCGGGTGCGGTTTGATTCATCGACCTTTGAAGCCGGTGCCGCGTGCACCGTGACGTTGAATGGGCAGATTGTGCCGGGCGGAATCGTGACCGCCGACATGATCGCGGCCTCCAGTGGTGAAAGCCTGGAACTGGAGTGCCGGTGGAGCACGAAGGGTAAGAGTGGAACATCGGTAAACGGGGCAGGCGCGAAGGCCGCGGGAGCCGCGGGCTCGACGCGTTTGCAATAAGTGCGGTGTGTGGGACGACGTGGTTCAGGAGTCATCCATGGACAGCGGACAGACGTGTGGGGCGGCGGGGAAACGACAGCGTGGGTTCACGCTCATCGAGCTGCTGGTGGTGATCGCGATCATCGCGCTGCTGGTGGGCATCCTGCTGCCGGCGCTGGCGAGCGCCCGTGCGCGTCGTGGACGGCGGTGTGCCAGAGCAACCTGAAGCAGATCGGCATGGCGATCCAGATGTACGGCGACGAGCAGAAATCGACGTACATCAACGTGCTGGTGCGGCCGAACCCGGCGGCCCAGCCGATCCGCGAGCACACACTGGCGACGCTGATCCTTGAAGAACACCTGGGCGGCGCCCGCAAGTGGCTTGACACCGACTACTCGCCGCCGAACATCATGTCGGACCTGCGGAAGCCCGACCCGTTTGTTCAGAAGTTCTTCGAGTGCCCGGCGGCACGCGGCACCCGCAGCGTGCGCGACCCGAGCAACATCGACTTCCTGCAGAGCGGCGGCCGCTACTACACGTGGCTTCCCGCCGAGCATGATCCCAGCGCAATGGTGCGCTGGAGCGAGTACATGTTCAATGACAACGCCCTGGCGGCGGGCAAGCCGTTCCACTCGTTCAAGGATGTGAACAAGATGGTCTGGGCGATCGACGCACTGGACGACGTGCCCCGCCACCAGGACCGTGAGATGAAGAGCTCGAACCTCTCCGGCAACGCGTCGGGCACCAACAACGTGCTGTTTGGCGACACGCATGTCGCCACGCTGACGTTCCGCGACTACAAGCAGCGGACGCTGCGCGACGGCTCGTCCTATCCGTTCTGGGACTGGGGCCTCGCTTCACCCGAATGAGAAGGGACGTGCATGGAGAGGCTGCAGTCGCTCCGTTACCAGCTCGGTGACCTGCTGCAGGACAAGCCCTGGATCAAGTGGGCGGCGCCGGCGATCGGCGTGCTCGTGCTGCTGCTGATCGGGCGAGCGGTGTTCTTTTCGACGTCGACCGACCCGGCGCTCAACGGCGATCGGATGGCCACGCAGGTGCAGGTGAAGTTCGAGGACACCGGCGAGACGATGAAAGTGCCCGTCGGATCCGTCACCAGCGACCTGCTCACGGCGAGCGGGCCGAGCGACGGGTGGCGAGTAACCAATCCAAAGTCGGGCAAGCGGTCGGGAATGGTCACCGAGAAGTCAGAGTGGAGCCGCATCGTCAAAGACGTTGAGCGGCTCAAACTCCCGCAGAACGCCGCGCCGTGAGTCTGGTAGGCTGAACCCGATGGCGACGAACGGATCATCGGCCGGGAAGGGAGGAGGACTGACCAGACGCGCCGTGCTCGGCGCGATGGGTGCGGCCGCCGCAGGATTCGTCGCGTTCGGTCCGCGCGGCGGGGGCGACGGCGCCGCGAAGGGCGCGACAGTCATCGACTACTGGGAGAAGTGGACGGGGCACGAAGGGAAGGCGATGCAGGCGGTGGTGGACGAGTTCAACGCGTCGCAGAGCGACGTGTTCGTCCGCTACTTCGTCACGGGGAACATCGGGCAGAAAGCGCTCATCGCGATCGCCGGAGGAACTCCGCCGGACCTGATCGGGCTGTGGAACTTCAATGTGCCGGCGTATGCGCAGAGCGGGGCAATCCTCCGGCTTGACGAGATGGCCGCGAAGGTCGGGATGAGTCTCGACCAGTACCGGCGCGGCGTGCAGGAAGTGATGACCGTGGGGCGCGGGGCGGAGCGCAAGTGGTACGGCGTAGTGAACACCGCCGGCACGCTGGCGATGTACTACAACAAAACGATGTTCCGGGAAGCGGGACTCGACCCTGAGAAGCCGCCGCGGACGATCGAGGAACTGGAGTCGGCGCACGCAAAGCTGACAAAGCGAGACTCGAATGGGCGGTTCACGCAGACGGGGTTCCTGCACGGCGAACCGGGATGGTGGAGCTGGCTCTGGGGGTACCACTTCGGCGCGAGCATCTACGACGAAGTTGCGGACCGCGCGACGATCGATCGGCCCGAACACGTCGCGGCGTATGAGTGGCTGCAGCGGACCGTGCGCGGGTTTGCTCCATCGAACGAACGGGACAATGACGAAGCCGCGGCCAAGGCTCTCGACAAGTTCCGGCAGGGGTTCGGCAACTACAACACGCCGCAGAACGCGTTCCTTGCGGGCAAGGTGGCGATGGAGATCCAAGGGCCGTGGCTGGCGAACATGGTGGTCGAGTTCGCGCCGGACTTGGACTACGGCGTGGCGCCGATGCCGTGCGCCGCGGCGGCCTACGACGAGCGAAACCCGGTGGCGCTGGTGGACACCGACGTGCTGTGCATCCCGCGCGGCGCCAAGCACCCCGAGGCGGCGATGAAGTTCGTCGCATTCACACAGCGACAGGAGATCACAGAGCGGCTGGCGCTGGCGCACTGCAAGATCTGCCCCCTGGTGAAGGCGAGCGACGGATTCCTGCGATCGCACAAGAACCGCGGGCTGGTGGTGCACAATGCGCTGGCCGACTCGGGCCGCGCGTTCGTGGTGCCCAAGACACGCGCGTGGCCGGAGATGAAGGACGACTTTGACGCGACGGTGCAGAAGATGTGGCGGCTGGAGGTCGGCGCGGCGGGGCGCTCAAGGGGGTGCAGCGCGGCGCAGGAGTACATCGACCGGCGAGCGGATGAGCGGCGGCGGAGGTACGGGGCATGAGCGAGAGTACCTCAAGCAAAAGTTCAAAGTTCAAAGTTCAAAGTTCAAATGGCGGAGGGGGAGATTCTGCGCGGTGGAAGCATGTGGGGCCGGGGCTGGCCTGGACGAGTCCGTGGCTGATCGGCGGAGCGGTGTTCATTCTGCTGCCGATGGCGTTGAGCCTGTACTTCTCGATGACGGACTACTCGCTGCTTGAGCCGCCGATGTGGGTCGGAGGCGAGAACTACAAGCGGTTATTCAGCGATCCGCGATTCTGGCTGAGCGTGCGGAACACGGTGCTGTTCGCTGCGGTCTTTATCCCGATAGCGACGGCGTTGAGCCTGGTGCTGGCCGTGGCTCTGAGCGGAACGCTGCGGGTGAGCAAGTTCGTGCAGGCGTGCGTGTTCATCCCCACGCTGGTGCCGATGGTGGCGACGGCGGTGGTGTTTTCATGGCTGTTCAACAGCGAGTACGGGCTGGTGAACGCGGCGCTGAAGTATGTCGGCGTCGAAGGGCCGAGCTGGCTGACGGAACGGGCGTGGGCGATTCCGGCGCTGGTGGTGCTCAGCTTGTGGTCGATCGGGCAGCAGGTCATCGTCTACATCGCGGCGGTGCACGAGGTGCCCGCCGAGTTGCATGAGGCGGCGCGAATCGACGGCATGAGCGTCGTCGGACGGTTCTTCCGCGTCACGCTGCCGATGATCTCGCCGGTGGTGCTCTTCAACGTGATCGTGCTGACCATCAACACGCTGCAGGTTTTCGCGCAGCCGTACATCCTGTTCCGCACGAAGGACGGTCAGAACGACGCGGGCTTGTTCTACACCATGTATCTCTACGACAACGCGTTCGTGTATCAGAAAATGGGCTACGCCAGCGCGATGGCGTGGATCCAGCTGGTCATCGTGCTCGCACTCACAGCAGCGATGTGGTGGGTAAGTCGGAAGTTCGTTCACTACAGGGCAGCATGAGCGACAGACGTTTCAAACCCGGCGCGGCGGCGATCACGGCTCTGCTGGTGGCTGTCGCGTTGGTCTTCCTGATGCCGCTGGTCTGGATGGTGAGCACGAGCGTGAAGCCTGAGAAACAGGCCGCGAGCCAGAAGATCCGATTGCTGCCGGATCCTGCGAGCAGCACACTGCCGCAGGCGGCCGAGAACTACAACGCCGTGTGGCATGACTCGACGGTGCAGTTTCCGCTCTACTTGCGCAACACACTGATCGTGGCGTTCCTGGCGGTGACGGGCGTGACACTCAGCAGCGCAGTTGTGGCGTACGGGCTCTCACGCATCCGCTGGAAAGGACGCACGGCGGTGTTCGCCGTCACGCTGGCGACGATGATGATCCCGTTCCCGGTGCTGATGGTGCCGCTGTTTGCGATCTTCAAGTCGCTTGGATGGAACGGCACGCTTGCACCTCTTTGGGTGCCGGCGTGGTTCGGCGGAGCGTTCAACATCTTCATGCTGCGTCAGTTCTTCATGGGCATTCCGCGCGAGCTTGACGAGGCTGCGCGGATCGACGGCATGGGGCACTGGGGGATCTTCTGGCGGGTGATCGTGCCGTTGAGCAAGCCGGCCTTGGCGGTCGTGGCGCTGTTCAACTTCGTGTATGTCTGGAACGACTTTCTCGGACCGCTGATCTACCTGCACCATCGCGACACGTACACGCTGGCGCTGGGGCTGCAGCTTTACCAGAGCCAGGCGGGTCAGACGCCTTGGAACCTCTTGATGGCCGCGAGCACGCTCTGCGTGCTGCCGCTGATCCTGCTGTTCATCGTGACGCAAGGGGCGTTTGTGAAGGGGGTCTCGGCAGACGGCCTGAAGGGCTGAGGCCGGGTTCTGTTCGCACTCTTCTCGCGCGGATGTGACGGCGCTTCCATCTCTGCGTGTGAAGCTGGGAGATTCCTTGCGGCGACGGAATCTTCTTGTACAATGTAAAGGCTTACTTGGTGGGTTTCCCGCGGTTTTTGTGACTGCGGTGGGCTCGGTCGGCGGGCGACTCATACTCACTACTCAGAGACGGACCAGGAGATCAGTCATGCGTCATGCGGTAACGGCGGCGGTGGTGCTGGCGACGGCGACAGCCGCGTTCGGTCAGCTCAGCGATTTCCTCACCAACACGAGCTTCGAGCTCGACTGGCAAGACGCAACACCTCCGCGCCCGGCCAACTCGCGCCCGGGCAATGTGTTCGGCATGTCGAACAACACCGACGCCGCGGCGGCGCGAGACGACGGTTGCTCACACCGGGAGCCGCTGTATCTCGATCAGCGCCGTCGGAGCCGGCGCGTTCCACGGGTACACGACCGACACGCAGGACGCCCTGCCGCCGAACTTCACGTTCCTGTTCTACGACGTGCCGGTGGACTGGCGCAAGGGCGACATCCACGGCTCGATCTGGTACATGATCCCGGCGGATCAGTCGCTTGGAAACCCACCGACGCCGAACTGGCCGGTCGACGCCCCGACGCCGTTCGCGTGGCCCGACGCCTTTGCTCCCGCTGCGCTGAAGTTTGAGGTCAAGGGCGCCGGCAACGGCAACCAGAACAACGCGTCATACGACGGCTGGTCGTTTGGCTTTGCCCGCAACGTCAAGGCACGCGACTCGCTGATCTGGGGCGACACCAACGGCCAGTGGCGCCAGCTCTCGTTCACCTGGCCCGCTCACGCGACCGACGGCTCAGGCTGGAAGGACCAGACGTACGCCGCGTCGATCCCCAACCCTGACGCGACGCCGCCCTATCCCGGGTACTCGCTGCCGCCCGAGGGCACCTGGCCCAACCCGCCGGCGGGCTCGCCGCGCTGGCCGGACCGGTGCAAGATCACGATCGGTCGCTGGAATCCCAGTTCAACGGCGGCGGGGGGCAAGGTCTACCTCGACGATGTGAGCTTCACGCAGGACGACGCCGCGCCGGCGCAGTGCGGCCGGGCGGACATCGGCAGCACCGGCGGCCAGCCGGGTCCTGACAACGCTCTGGACAACAACGACTTCATCGTCTTCATCACGTACTTCTTCAATCACAACGTGATCGCCGACATGGGCACCACCGGCGGCATCCCCGGGAACGACGGCGCGTTCGACAACAACGACTTCATTGCGTTCATCAACTACTTCTTCGCCGGCTGCAATCACTGAGTCGACGAGTGTTATCCGGTCGTCTTTGACGGGGCGCGGCGCAGGCCGCGCCCCGTTGTTTATGCGGCGAATGGCCTAATCGGTACTTGGACCGGGCCGCGCAGTTCCCTTTGTCGTAGAGTGGTTGTGATGCGTATCGGCGTGCGATCCCGGTTTCTGGCGGCCGTGCTGGCAGCGGCGGCGATGTGCCAGTCCGCACCGGCCGACCCTGTGAGCACGCCTTGGCCCGTTCCGGTGAGCGGCGGCGGCGCCGCTACGTACGCGGCCGCGTCTGCCGGGCTCGGCGGATTGTGGGCCGCCAGCGACGGACGGACCGTCGAGGTGCGCGACGTGCGGCAAACGCTGCGGCTGTCGCGAACACTGAGCGACTTTGTACCGCTCTTCCCAGGCCTGGACGCGGCGACTGCGCGGATCGGGCGGGTCTGCTTCAGCGAGAGTGGGCGGTTGCTGTTCGTCTTGATTCAGCGTCCGCTGTCGGGCATTCCCAGCGTGAGCCGCTATGAGTACGTGGCTCGCATCGACACCGATACGGGAACCATGACAGCATTCGACACGTTCATCAATCCGGTGGAGTACGCGTCGCACCCGCCGCTTGCGATGCTCCACGCGGGCGGTCGGCTGCACGTGGGGTTCGCCGCGGGGGTCATCGAGCGGCAGGCGATGCGATATGACACGCAAGGCAGTTCGCTGAGCGGACTGAACACACAGTCGACGGGGTACCTGACTGCACTGGCCTACGACCGCGTGGGCCGCTCGCTGTTCGCGATTGATTCCAACGGCGCTTTGTTTCGCCTCAACCCGGCCGCCAGCGGCGGTGCGTCGGTAGCGCTGGGGAACGTTGGGACAGGCGTCGTCTCGGCCGCCTTCAGCGAGCAGTTCGGGGGGGCACAGAATGCCGGGTTGTACCTCGGGCTCGCCGACGGGAGCGTGCGCTTTGTCTCCGCGGCAGCGGCTCGCGGCAGTCCGCCGGTGGTTGCGACCGACTACGCGAACGGCACAGGCGTGCAAGAGGTTTCGGCCGGCGCCGACGGTTCGTTGCTGATAGGCGACGTCACCGGCGTTCGGCGCGTCACGGATACCAGCGACACTCGCCTTGGGTTCAACGAGTGGCTCGCCGACGAGGTGCGCCAACAGGTCGTGTTTGCCAAGGGCCTGATTTCGCCGCAGGGAGAGCCAGCGGGCTGGGTCATCGACGGCGACGTGGCGTCGGGCGCACCGTTCCACCCGGCGACGCCTGATGCCGCGGCGTGGGCGGTACTGCTGCTGACGGCGTCGGATGAGCTGTTCAACGACCCTGACGCGCGGCCGCTCGTCAGGACAATTCTCCAGCGTTACGCAGGACAACTGCAAGGCCCGGCTCCGTCGCGCAACGCAGACGGCATGTTCCGCCACTGGATCGACCCGCTCACCGGCGGCGTGAAGCCCGGCTGGGACCCTGAGTTCGCCACGATGAGCACGATGAAGATCGTGGCCGCGGCGGCGCGAGCAGGGAATCACTTTTCCGGCGACGCGGAGATCGTGAGCGCTGCGCGGGCGATCTGCTGCTCGGTGCGCAACTGGGACGCGTATGTGCAGCAAGGGGGAGGAACCAGCAGTCGTTCGATGTATCTCAAGGGCGACCCCGCCGGCGGACCGGTCGCGGCGTCGATCTCTGCGCCGTTCCACGAAGGGCTGATCTTCGTCGAGCAGGCGGCCTTCTACGGATCACAGCCCGGCACACGGGCGACCTACGCCTCGTGGCTCGACTGGGCGTCGATGCCGTACGCCTCGTATATCGGCAGGCGCATCGTGGGAACGAGCAACACCTTCGCGCCCGCGTTCATCTCGGTCTATCCGTTGCTGCTGGGCAACGACTATCGCTCACGCGCCGACTGGCGCGGGCAGGTAGCAAACGTGTCGTCCGCCGCGGCAGCGTGGACCGACGACAACTCGCCGCGGTGGTTCACGGTCTTCTCCGCGGGGACGACCAAGCCGGAATGGGGCGGGTATCACGCCGACGCCATCAACGACTCGCCGGGAAACGTCGCAACATTCACGGCGTTGTGCGGACTTGCAGCGCGTGCCGATGGTCTGGGCGTGCGCGAGGCGACGGCGGCGTACCACGCATATCGCACGGGTGCGCGGCAGACGTTCCGGAGCGGCGCGAGCATGCTGTTCCGACGGTCCAGCACCGACCCCACGTGGTCCCCCACTGACGCTGGAATGCCGGATGTGGGCATGGGCGGCCTGGGGCTGGCAGACGTGCTGTCGCAGGGGTTTGTAGACCGCGTGCTGATGACGTCGCTGCCGGTGTGCAGTTCGTGTACGGCTGACATCGGACGCGCGGGCGGGGTGCCGGGGGCGGACGGAATGCTCGACAACAACGACTTCATCGCGTTCATCAGCGCGTTCTTCGGTGGTGATGGATTGACCGCAGATCTCGGACACGCGGGCGGGTTGCCCGGTGGGGATGGGGCGCTGGACAACAACGACTTCATCGCGTTTATCAGCGCGTACTTTGGCGGGTGCTGAGCCCCATCTCCCAGCTTTGCGGGAGAAGGTGTCGTCGGCTTTGCGACGACGAATGAGGGTGCATTTGTTGGTTGAGGACGAAGCGAAAGACGCCTCATTCGTCCGCCCAGAGCGGCGGACACCTTCTCCCGCAGAGCCGGGAGAAGGAGGGGTCAGCCTGCGAGCGAGTCGCGGGCGGGGTCGATGCCGAGCAGCTTCATCTTCTTGTAGAGCGTGGTGCGGTTGATGTTGAGCGCTTCGGCCGCGCGAACGCGGTTCCAGTTGGCGTTGCGGAGCGCGGTGAGGATGATCTGCTTCTCCGGCTCTTTGAGTGCATCGTCGAGGCTGCGCGAGTCGTTCGTCGGGGCAGCAGCGGCGCCCGAACCGGGACCGATACGCGCGAGCGGAGCCGCGCCGGGTACGACGGGCGTTGCGACGTGCGAGGGCAGATCTTCCGCGTGGATCGTCGGCGTGCGGGTGAGCACGCAAGCACGCTCCATGATGTTCGAGAGCTCGCGCACGTTGCCGGGATAGGCGTAGCGGCGCAGCGCATCCATCGCGGCGGCGTCGATGCCGACGACCGTCTTGCCCATCGTCGCAGCGTGCTGGCGGAGGAAGTGCTCGGCCAGCGCGGGGATATCGCTGATCCGCTCGCGGAGCGGCGGCAGCTCGATCTTCACCACGTTCACGCGGTAATACAGGTCCTGGCGGAAGCGGCCTTGGGCGACGAGGTCCTCCAGCGGCTGGTTGCTCGCGAGGATCACGCGAACATCGGTCTCGATCGTCGTGTTGCTTCCGACAGGCTCAAACCGCTTCTCCTGCAGCACACGGAGCAACTTGAGCTGCATGGCGGGCGAGGCGCTGTTGATCTCGTCGAGGAAGAGGGTGCCGCCGTCGGCGGCGAGGAACTTGCCCGCTTTGTCGGCGTGCGCGCCGGTGAAGCTGCCCTTGACGTGACCGAACAATTCCGACTCCAACAGCGTCTCGGGGATCGACCCGCACGCCAGCTCGACGAACGGCTTAGCCCGGCGCGGCGAACGAAGGTGGATCGCGTGGGCGATCAGGCTCTTTCCGACGCCGCTCTCGCCGCTCATGAGCACCGTCGTCTTGGTCGGCGCAACGGCCTCGATCAGGTCGTAGGTGCGGAGCATCCGCGGGTCGCCGCCGACGATGTTCTCCAGGCCAAAGCGGGTGTCGAGCTGCTGCTTGAGTGCGCGGTTCTCCGCGGCGAGCGCCTGCTGGCGCAGGGCGCGCTCAAGGGCGATGCGCAGCTCGGCATCGACGACCGGCTTTGTGAGGTAATCGGCGGCCCCAAGGCGCAGCGCCTGCACGGCGCTGTCGATGCTGCCATACCCCGTCAGCATGACGACGCTCGTGCCGGGATGCTCGGCGGTCAGACGCTTGAGCAGGTCGAGACCGTCCATGCCGGGCATCATCACGTCGATGATTGCGACAGCGAACGGCGCGGGCTTGCCCGCCGCGCCACTTGTGCCTGTATCGCTGCCGCGCTCGGCCGCGGCGACCGCTTCGATCGCTTCCGCGCCACTCGATGCGGTGGCGGCGACGTACCCCTCCGTACGAAGGAACTCGGCCAGGCTGTCGGCAACGATCGGGTCGTCGTCGACCACGAGCACGCGTGCGGCGCTCGGCTCGGGCTGGTTCGCGGGCTGAGTCAAGGGCGGCTCCGGGAGGCGTGCGGAGGGGGAGGGGGCGAGGCGTAGACGGTGCTGACGATCAACCGACCGGCGGGAGGGGCGTTTCCATCTCAAGCGCCGGGAAAGAGCAGGCGAGCATCGCGCCAACGCCGTTGGGGCCGTCGCGCAGCTCGATCTGCCCGCCGACGCTCTCGATGATCTGGCGGCTCAAGGCCAGACCGATGCCGAGCCCCCCGGGCTTGGTGCTGAACGTGGGCTCAAAGACGGCGTTCTCGCGCCCCTCGGTCAGCGGCGGCGGGCCGAGGCCCGTGTCGGTGATCTCGATGTTGACGGTGCGGCGGACGTTGCCGTCGGGTGCGCTGCGCTCGTCGATCCAGCCGTTCACGGTGATCGTGCCGCGCGGCTCGCCGGCGGCGATCACCGACTCAAGCGCGTTGCGGATGGCGTTGACGACGACCGTGTAGAGATGACCGGGCGGGAGCGTCGCAAACGACGGCTCGAGATTGACGACGATCGTCACGCCGTGGTGCGACGCGACCGGCTCCATGATCCCCGCGGCGTATTCCACCGCGTCGGCGAGCGAAGCGTTGAACGCCGCCTGCAGCCAATGCATCGGCGGAGCGCCCGCAGCGTGGCGGATCGCATCGGCCATGCGTTCAAGCGCCACCTGCACGGTGCGCAGGCGGTGAGCGACGTCGTCGGACTCGCGGCGCGTGGTGACAGCTTCGTCAACAGACTTGATCGCAAAGCCGATGTGGCGCATGGAGCCGTCGACGAGCCCCGCGAGCTCGTGCACGAGCACGCCCAGGCGGTCGGACACCAGGTCCGGCTCTGCCGGGCGTCGCCACGGCTTGGAGACTGCCGACCGCGTAGGACGTAGACCGCCCGCGCCATTGAGTGACGAATGCGGTGGCGTGGGATCGCCCGGCTGACGCGGTGTCGGGGGGTTGGAGCCGTTCATGCACGCAGATCATCGGCCACGATCGCGCGCACGGGCAACTCCCTGTCGCCGAAAATCAACACCGCAAGGTGGGTCTGTAACGGCTGGGTGTTGCGGAGAGGCAACACCTGCGTTCCAATGACGCCTTTGTTTATGGGACGTGCTGCCACAGGAGCCGCCCGGCTCGCTGGCCGCGCAAGACGGACACGAGCATGATGAGCGCCGTGGTACACGCGCGGATCCGTACGTCGTTGCGGTCACCGGTGAAGCGGAAGCAGCGCACGTCTGCGTCGTGCAGGGCCTCGCCGGCGCAGGCGAGCCCGATCCAGACCGTGCCGACGGGCTTCTCGACCGAACCGCCGTCGGGCCCTGCGATGCCGGTGATTGACAACGTGTACGTTGCGCCAGTTCCGCGAAGGCCGCCCACGGCCATCTGCGCCGCGACGCGTTTGCTCACAGCGCCGTCGGTCTCGATCGTTTCTGCAGATACGCTCGCAAACTTCGACTTCAGCGCATTGCTGTAGGTGACCAAGCCGCCTAGGTAGGCTGCCGACGAGCCGGGGATCGCCGTGAGCATCTGGCCGAGCATGCCCCCCGTACACGACTCGACGGTTGAGAGCATCTCACCTCGCGCCTTGAGCGCGTCGAGCACTGCTGCGCAAAGCCGTTCGTTCGACGACACGTCAGACGCTGGCGCCTCAGTGACAATGTGGCTGCGAAGACGCTCGCGCACGACTGTGAGCGTCCGCTCGAACCGGGTTCGCAGTTCGTCGGTCTGCATCCCTTCCGCTCGAGCGCGGACCGTCAACACGCCGCCGCTGGCGGTGAGGTTCACGGTGATGTCGCCGCCGCGGGAGGTCAGGTCGCGGAGTACGTCCGCGGCGTCTGCTTCCGGAATGCCGACCACGTAGAGCAGGCGGGACGCGACGCCGCGCGATGGATCAGGCCGCAGGCGCGGCGCAACGTGGTCGCGCCACATCGGGCGGAGCTCACCCGGCGGGCCGGGGAGACACAACAGGTCCACCTCACCGATCTTCGCGTGCAATCCCGGAGCAGTGCCGACAGCGTTGAACAACGGCGTTGCGCCCGAAGGCCGCATTGCCTGACGCAGCTGGCGCTCAGTCACAGCTCGCCCGCGCGAAGCCAGATAGGTCGAAAGGGCCGCCTTCGTCTGCTCATCAACAACGAGCGAATCGCCCGTCACTTCGCACACAGCTTGCCGAGTCAAATCGCCGTCGGTCGCGCCGAGCCCGCCCGACATGATCACCACTGGCGCAACGCCGGCAAGCCGTCGCAGCGAACTGACCAATCCGCCGAGGTCGTCCCCCACCATCGCGGCTTCGACGACGCGCACGCCCGACTCGGTCAGACGCTCGGCGAGCCAGCGGGCGTTGGTGTCTTGCAGTTGCCCCATCACCAGCTCATCGCCGGTCGAGAGGATCGCCGCGTGCGTGTGCAACCTGTCAGCCACGCGTTCTCCTTATGGGTGACGATAAAAGCCGGTCGTCTTGTCACCCACGCTGTGCACCGCGACGACGCTTGCCGGCTTAGCAACGCCCAACGGTCGGCCCGCAACGAGCACGATCTGGTCGCCCGGCTTGAGCCACTCGCGCTTGAGCAGCTCGTCATCGACCATCCTGTTCCACTCACTCAGCGACGACTCGGTGGGCGCCTGCGCAAGCAGCGGCACCACGCCCTTCATCAGCACCATGCGGCGCGTCGCCGTTTCACTGCTGCTGTAGGCGATGATCGGCACGTCGAGCCCCGCCTGGCTCAGGTAGCGGGCGGTCCCGCCGCGCTGGCTCCAGCAGACGATCAGCTTTGCGCCCACGTCCTTGGCGATGTGGTAGACGCCGTGCGCCACCGCCGCGGCCGGATGCATAGCCGTTGTCGGATCGCTGGTCGGCGTCGGGCGTGAGCCGGTCTCGCGCATCCACGTTTCGGCGTTGCCGATGATGCGGCGCATCGTCTCAACCGCGAGCACCGGGTACTGGCCGGTTGCGCTCTCGGCGCTCAGCATCACCGCGTCAGCCCCCTCGATCACCGCGGTCGCGACGTCCCCCGCTTCGGCCCGCGTCGGCGTGGGCGAGTGGATCATGCTCTCGAGCATCTGCGTCGCGACGATGCACGGCTTGCGGAACTTGTCCGCCGCCGCGAGAATCCGCTTCTGCACGATGGGGACGACGGCGATGTCCATCTCCACGCCCAGGTCGCCGCGTGCCACCATCATGGCATCGGCCTCCTTGGCGATCTCATCAATCGCCGCGACGGCCTGCGGCGTCTCGATCTTGGCGATTACGGGAATCGCCGCGCCGCCCGCGGCGTTGCCCGCGTTCCCGTCGACCGAGCACATCCCTGCGAGACGTTCGCGCAGCGTGCGCACTTCCGAAGCAGACCGCACAAACGAGAGCGCAAGGAAGTCCATGCCGTGACGAACGGCCCACTCGATACATGCCCAATCGCGCTCGGTGAGCGCGGGGATCGACACGTCGGTCTGCGGGAGGTTGATCCCCTTCTTGCTCGTCACCAAGCCGCCCGTCGTCACGCGGCAGCGAAGGGCGGTCGGCGCGTCCTCGGGCTGGCGCTCCATCGCCACGGCACGAATCGCGCCGTCGTTGATCAGCACGCGATGGCCCGGCTGCACGTCGCGCCCGATCTGGGTGTAGGTGCAACCGAACCGCGCGGGCCGATCGCTCGCCGCACTTTCGGATGTCTGGAGCGCAGGGTCGATCAGAAAGTCCTGTCCCGCCGCGAGCGTGATGCCGGGATCGGGCACCTGACCGATCCGGATCTTCGGTCCCGGCAGATCGCCCAGCACGGCGATGCAGCAGCATTTGTGCGACGCAACCGTGCGTACGACCTCGAGCCGCCGGCGGTGGTCCTCAAACGTCCCGTGCGAGAAGTTGAACCGGAAGACCGCGACGCCTGCGTCGATCAGTTTGGCGACCATCTCGGGCGAGTCGCTGGCAGGCCCGATGGTCGCGACGATCGACGAAAGCGTGGGGCGGACGGGCGTCATGAGGCAGGAGAGTAGCGGACCCGCACAAACGAGGTCCTGGCGCAGGCCTGGGCCCGACGCCCGATCGCGCTCAAACCTTCGCACAACGTGCCCACGCACAGCCCAAGCTTGCGCATGGGCCTCGTTAGAGCACCGACCTCAGCCGCACGAAACCCTCGATCGCCTCATACTCCGCCAGCCCCAGCTTGTCGAAGAGCTTCGCCGTGTTGCGGTTGCGATCCTCCGCCCGCTGCCAGAACTCGCGCGGATCGTTCGGACCGGGGAAGAGCGCCGAGTCCTTCTGACTCTCGTGCTTGAAGATCGCCGCACGTTTGCGGGCCACCTCGCTCGGCGCCAGCGGCACCGCCATCTCGATCTCTTCCGCACCCCACTCCTGCCACGCGCCGCGGTAGAGCCACACCTCGCACCGCCCATCCCGCGCCCAGTCGTCGTTCTTCACGACCTCAAGAGCACGCATCACCGCCGCCAAGCACACACGGTGCGTCCCGTGCGGATCGCTCAGGTCGCCCGCGGCATAGACCTGGTGCGGCTTCACTTTCCGCAGCAGCTCAACGGTGATCTTCACGTCCTCTTCGCCCAGCGGCTTCTTCCGCACGCGACCGGTCTCATAGAAAGGCAGGTCGAGAAAGTGAATTCCCTCCGGCTTCACGCCCGAGTACCGCGCCGCGGCACGCGCTTCGGTGCGCCGAATGAGCCCCTTGATCTGCTGCAGCTCGGGGCTGTCGAGCTGCCCCGGCTTCTTGTGCGACACGAACTCCTCGATCGCTCCTTCGAGCTTCGCGGCGAACGCGCCCCCGAGACTCGGGAACACCTGGGCGAACTCGCGCACGAAGTCCGCGTGCCGGATCGCCGACTCATCCCACACCGCGATGTTGCCGCTGGTCTGGTACGCCACGTGCACGTCGTGCCCGTGCTCGCACAGGCGGATGAGTGTGCCGCCCATGCTGATCACGTCGTCATCAGGGTGCGGGCTGAAGATCACGACGCGCTTGGGGAACGGCTCGCCCGGCTTACCACCTTCGTCTACCGGCTTGCCGCCCGGCCAACCAGTGATCGACTTCGCCAGCGAACGGAAGACCGCGATGTTGATGTCGTACGCTCCGCCCTCGCCGCTGGGGGGGCGAGCGTTGAGCAGGTCCGCCAGCCCGTGCTCGTTGTAGTGCTCATCGGTCAGCTTCAGGATCGGCTTCTCGACCTGGCGCGAGAGCCAGACGACCGCGCGTTTGACCAGCTTGTCGTCCCACGCCGGCACGTGCCCGTTCAGCCACGGCGTCTTGATACTCGTCAATTCTGCGGCACTCGCGGCGTCGAGCATCAACTGCGCCCGCGGGTGCTGCTGCAGGTAGCTCGCCGCCACCAGCGGCGTCGGCGGCTCTTCCACCGTGCGGCGGATGATCCCCGCCTTGTGCTCGCCGAACGCCAGCAGCATCACGCGGCGCGAACGCATGATCGTCGCCACGCCCATCGTGATCGCCCGCCGCGGCACGTTTCGCTCACCGAAAAAGTCGCTCGCGGCATCCATCCGCGTCACGCGGTCGAGCGTCACCAGACGCGTCCGGCTGGCGAGCGATGAGCCCGGCTCGTTGAACCCGATGTGTCCCGTCCGTCCGATTCCCAGCAGCTGAATGTCGATTCCACCCGCCTTGTCGATCGCCCGCTCGTACTCCTCGCAGTACTCGGCAACGCGCGCCTCAGGGCACGTGCCGTCGGGCACGTGCGTGTTCGCGGGATTGATGTCGATCCGGTCGAACAGGTTCTCCTTCATGAACCGCCGGTAGCTCTGCAGATCGTCCGGCGGCATCGGCCAGTATTCATCGAGGTTGAACGTCACGACGTTCTTGAAACTCAGCCCCTCTTGCTCGTGCAGCCGCACCAGCTCTTCATACACCCCCAGCGGCGTCGAGCCGGTCGCCAGCCCGAGCACGGCGTTGCGTCCTTCCTTCTGCCGCTCGCGGATCAGCGACGCGATCTCTCGCGCGACATGGGCGCTCGCCTCATGGCTGCCGCGATACACCTCGACGTCGATCCGCTCCGTTCCACCGCCACCTCGCGCCAGCTTCGTTAACAGATCGCTCACACCGCACCTCCGCAACCGGGATCAAGAACCCGTGCGCCCATCGTTCCCGAATGCACGTGAACTTGCAAGCCCCCGCGATGTATTCACTCCTCCCCTCCACACCCAACGCGACCGGTCTACGCTCGGCCATGCCCAGCCTCGGCGTTTGCTCCTGGTCGCTGCATCCCGCCAACGTGCACGAGTTGATCGACCGTGTGCGAGCCACCGGCCTCACCTCGATCCAGCTCGCCCTTACTCCCATCGCCGAACGTCAGCCCGGCTGGGACGAAGCCGAAACCGTCGCCGCGCTCGACGCCGCGGGCATCACCGTGCTCTCTGGCATGCTCGCGACGATCGGCGAGGACTACTCGACGCTCGAAACGATTCGCCAGACCGGCGGCGTGCGCCCCGACCAGCACTGGGAGGCCAACCTTGCCCGCGCCACCAAGGTCGCCGACACCGCTAAACGCCTGGGCATCAAGCTGGTCACCTTCCACGCCGGCTTCCTCCCACACGACCACGCCGACCCGCTGCACGCTGTGATGATCAACCGCCTCCGCACCATCGGACGCGTTTTCGGCGACCACGGCATCGCCGTCGCATTCGAAACCGGTCAGGAGTCCGCCGACACGCTCGTCGAAGTGATGAGAGAGCTGGACGAAGGAACAAAAGACCCGCACATGGGAGTCAACTTCGACCCCGCCAACATGATCCTCTACGGCATGGGCGACCCGATCCGCTCGCTCGAACTGCTTGCACCCTGGGTGCTTCAGGTACACATAAAGGACGCGCAACCCACAACGATCCCTGGTACGTGGGGAACAGAGATGCCCGTAGGCAGGGGCCGCGTCTATTGGGGCGGCTTCTTCAAGGTGCTCAACAGCAAACTGCCCAACGTCGATACGGTTATCGAGCGGGAAGCGGGCGAAAAACGTGTTGAAGACATCAATGCAGCGGCCGCGACGGTCCTCGCCATGCGTCCAAGCGTGAAGTGGCGGTAACCCAATGAGCAACGATTCCATCGGTGTCGGCGTCATCGGCATGGGCTTCATGGGCGCTACGCACGTCAAGGCATACCACGCGGCCAACGCCGACGGCTTCCCGTGCAAGCTCGTCGCAATCAGCGACCCATCGCCCGACCGTCGCACCGGCGCCCCCGCAGGCGGCGGCAACATCGGCGCACCGATCCAGGAACGCCTCTTCGACCCGGCGGTCACCGCCACCTATGAGCGCCCCGAGCAACTGCTCGCCAACCCGGCCGTCCAGCTCGTCAGCATCTGCACGCCGACCGACACCCACGTGGACCTCGCGATCGCCGCACTCCGCGCCGGCAAGCACGTGCTGCTCGAAAAGCCAGTTGCCCTCGCTGCCAAGGACGCCGCCCGCCTCGCCGAAGCCGCACACAGCGCCAAGACCCTCTGCATGCCCGCAATGTGCATGCGTTTCTGGCCCGGCTGGACCTTCCTCCGCGACGCCTACCGCGACCGCCGCTTCGGCGAACTCCGTGCACTCAGCCTCCACCGCCTGGGCAGCGGCCCGGGCTGGTCGAGCGATTTCTATCGCAACGTCGCCCGCTCCGGCGGCGCACTGGTCGACCAGCACATCCATGACACCGACTTTGTCGTCTACCTCTTCGGCCAGCCCGCGGCAGTGCGCAGCAGCGGCGGCCCCATGCACGTCCACACGATCTACGACTACCCCAACCATCCCAACCTCACCGTCGCCGCCGAAGGCGCATGGACGCTGAACCCTGCCTTCGGTTACCGCATGCGCTACCTCGCGGCCTTCGAACACGCCACGGTGGAGTTCGACCTCGTTTCAACTCCCACGGTCACCGTCTACACCAAGGACGGCAAGTCTCACCCGGAACTCCCCTCCGGCACGGGGTACGACGGTCAGGTCCGTCACCTGCTTCACGCCATCGCTGCGGGCTCAAAGACGCTCGACGCAACCACCGACGGCGCCGTCACCGTCACCCGCGTGCTCGAAGCCGAACTCCGCAGCACCGAAACCCGCGCGGCCGTAACGCTCCCATAAGAGCCTCGAGCGCAAGCTCGAGGGTTGTGCTCTCGCAAGCACAACCAACGTTCAAATCACCCAGCGCCGCACCAACCTCAAGCCCGGCCGCGCAACAACGGCTGTTCACTCGTGCTCGCGAGCTTTTTCAGTTAGGCCGGCACGTCAGAGCCCGAAGCGTCAGCGAGGAAGGCCGATGAGGCTCTGCGAATCGGCCGTTGGGCCAGCGACAAACGCGGCACTCGCAAAGCCTCGAGCCGCCTCCCTCGCTGACGCGTCGGGCTCTGACCAAGCCGGCTCATTGAGAAATGCCCGCACAACCTGATTTCCCGAGACAAACAGCAGCTATCGCAAAAGGTTATCGCGCACGAGGCTCTTATTTCACCCACCGCACCCGCGAAGCGTCCCCGATCACCTCCGGCGCTCCATCCCCCCGGTGCACGATAAGCGTCACTTTCCGATCCCCCGCAAACGCCCGCCGCGTCCCTTCAACCCCCAGCACCACCGCCCCCGTATCCGCGGCATCAACGTACCCACCGTCCTCGCCAATCGCCGTCACCGCCACCCCGCCCACCACGCCAAGCCCACTCCGCGGATCGACGATGTGCGCATACCGCACATCATTGATCTCTACAAACTGCTCAGCATCTCCAGACGTCGACACCGACACACGCGACACCACCAGCACCCCCGCGACGCGCTGCCCATCGCCGCGCACTTCCACGCGCCATCCGTCGCGCCCGCTGGCGCTTCGCCCGCGTACACGTCTCCTGACAGCGCCACCAGACACCGCGGCAACCCCAGATTCTCCAGCATACGCCCCGCCTCGCGCGCCGCGTACCCCTTCGCCACCCCGCCAAAGTCCAGCCGCATGCCGGCGACCGAAAGTCTCGCCCGCGGCACACCGTGCTCGCCCTCAACCTCCACGCCGCGCCACCCCACGCGCGATCGCGCCTCGGCAAGCACCGTCGGCTCCGGCAGTTGTCCGCTCTTCCGCGCCTCGCGCCACAACCCAACCACCGGCCCCACCGTCACGTCGAACGCTCCGCCCGTCCGCTCAGAGACCTCCGCCGACACCCGCAGCAGCGCCCCCAGATCCGCGCTCACCGCCCGCCACTCCCCCACTGGCGCCTCGCGACACAACCGCATCACCTCACTCCCCGGCCGGTAGTCGCTCGCCGCCTGCTCGATCTCTTCGATCCGATCAAACGCCGCCGCAGCCCCCCGCAGCGCCGTTTCACGATCAGGTGCTTCCACCGTGATGCGCGTTGCAACGCCCATGGTAACCCGTGTAAACTGAAACTCTTCCCCCCGCGGAGCCGTGCATCCGCCCATCCCCGCCGCCAGCAACCAGACCACCAAAGCAAGTACGCTTCGCATTATGCCACGCTCCACCTCAATCGCCTCCACCCAGCGTATCGCCGCGCTGCTCCTCCTCGCCGCCGGCGCTGCCGCTTCCGCCCAGCCCACGACCACCGCTCCCAAGGCAGACGCGCCCGCGCAGCCGCTCGCGCCGTTCGCCCAGGAGATCCCCGTCGCGGCCTTCAAGATCGACATGCTTCCGGTCCCCGCCTCACTCGACGGGAAGATCAAGCCGTTCTACATGTCAAAGACCGAGCTGACGTGGGAGGCGTTCGATGTCTTCATCTACCGGCTCGACGAAGAGGCCAACAAGGCGCCGAAGGGCGCTGACGCGGTGACGCGTCCGAGCAAGCCCTACCTCCCGCCCGACCGCGGCTTCGGTCACGAGCACTTTGCCGCCATCAGCATGTCGCACAAGAATGCGACGGAGTTCTGCAAGTGGCTCTCGGCCGCGACCGGCCGCACCTACCGCCTCGCGACCGAGGCCGAATGGGAATGGGCCGCCCGCGCGAATCCCGACGGCAAGCCCTCCGACAAACCCACCGGCACCGCGGTGCCCGAAGGCTCGCAGCTCGCCGACTGCGCCTGGCTCGAGAGCAACAGCAAAGACTCGCCGCAGAAGGTCGGCTCAAAGAAGCCCAACGCACTCGGCTTGGTCGACATGCTCGGCAACGTCGCCGAGTGGGTCGACGGCACAGATGGAAAGCCCGCGACAAAGGGCGGCTCCTTCCGCGATTCGGCCGACAAGCTGACCGTCACCGGCCGCGCGCCGCTCGACAAAGCCTGGAACTCCAGCGACCCGCAGGTGCCCAAGAGCAAGTGGTGGCTCGCCGATGCGCCGTTCGTCGGTTTCCGCATCGTCTGCGAAGCAACGCCGCCCGCTGCTGCCAAACCGGCCGATACCAAACCCACGACCACAACCCCGACCACGCCCGCCGAACCGGAGAAGAAGCCGTGACCAACAACGATCAACACCCTCTCCATCTCTCACGCCGCGCAGCCCTCGCCGCCGGCATCGCCGCCGCTGCGGGCCTCGCCGCCTGCCAGACCGCGGCCCAATCGTCGTCGTCCAACGCCGTCGTCCACGGCCCCACGCCTGAGCCCAACCCGCCCGGCAAGCCCCTCACCGGCACGATCAAGATCGGCGTCGTCGGCTGCGGCGGCCGCGGCACCGGCGCAATTGTTCAGGCGCTCTGCGCGGACTCCGACGTCAAGCTCGTCGCGATGGGCGACGTTTTCGAAGACCGCCTCGACGCTTGCTACAAGAACATCCACGAAGAGTTGAAGGACGAGGCCGCGAAGAAGATCGACGTTCCCGCGTCGCGCCGCTTCGCCGGTCTCGACTCGTTCGACAAGGTCCTCGCCTGCGACATCGACGCCATCCTCATCACCGGCTACCCCGCCTTCCGGCCTGAGCAGCTCCGCAAGGCCATCGCCGCCGGTAAGCACGTGTTCGCCGAGAAGCCCCTCGCCGTCGACGCAACCGGCATCCGCACGGTGAAAGCCGCCGCGGCCGAGGCGAAGGCCAAAGGCCTGAATCTCCTTGTCGGTTTCTGCTGGCGGTACAACCCCGGCATGCGCGAGGCGTTCAAACACGTCAACGGCGGCGGGCTCGGCCGCATCATCACCGTGCACACCTGCTACCACACCAGCACGCTCACCAAGCGCCTGCGCCAGCCGGGCTGGAGCGACGCGGAGTTCCAGCTCCGCAACTGGTGGCACTTCACCTGGCTCAGCGGCGACCACATCGTCGAGCAGTCGATCCATTCGGTCGACCGCCTCATGTGGGCGACGGGCGACCGCCTCCCCGAGAAGGTCATCTGCCTCGGCGGCAACGCGGCCCGCACCGGCCCTGAGTCTGGCAACGTCTTCGACCACTTCGCCGCGCTCTACCACTACGCCGACGGCACCCGCGCCTACCACACCGCACGGCAGATCGACGGCTGCCCCAGCGACAACACCGACTACATCTACGGCCAGAACGCCTGGTGCGAGATCAACGGCTGGAAGCCGGTCTATCTCACGCGCGACTACGACGGCAACACGGTCTGGGAGCACAGTGCCCCAAGCAGGCCGACATCGAGAACCCCACGCGCGACGATGAAGACATGTACCAGGTCGAGCACAACGAGCTCTTCGCCGCGATGCGCAGCGGCAAGCCGATCAACGACGGCGAGCGCGCCGCCAACTCGTGCCTCATGGCCATCATGGCCCGCATGGCCGCCTACACCGGCCAGACCGTCACCTGGCAGCAGGCCCTTGAGAGCAAGGAAGATCTGATGCCCAAGCACCTCACCATGGGCTCGCTCGAGACTCCCAAGCTCGCCGTACCGGGCAAGACCAAGCTCATATAAGAGCTTCCATAAGAGCCTCGTGCGCAAGCACGAGCGCGAAGCCCCCCAGTAGCACAGAGACCCTCGATCATGCACAGGCGCGACTTCATCGCAGGAATCGGTTTCGCCGCCCTCAGCGCCCCTGCTCTGGCCTCTCATCAACCCGCTCAGCCCCCTCAACCCACTCCGCGCCAGCGTTCTCTCCGCAAAGCCGTCGGCATCGGCATGGTCAACGACCCCGCCGCCAAGACGACCCTCGACAAGTTCCAGCTCCTCCGCGACTGCGGCTTCGAAGGCATCGAGATCGACTGGCCCTGCGAAACACCCATCGATGAATTTGCCTCGGCGCAAGAAAAGACCGGCCTCAAGATCCATGGCATCGTCGACAGCCAGCACTGGAAGCACACGCTCAACCACGGCTCGCCCGACGTCCGCAAGAAAGGGCTCGACGCGCTTATCGACTGCCTCCGCACAAGCCAGAAGCTCGGCGCATACAGCGTGCTGCTCGTCCCCGGCGTGGTCAACAGCGACAACTCTTACGAAGACTGCTGGCGTCTGAGCATGGAGCAGATCAAGCTCGCGATCCCCGTCGCCCGCGAGACGGGCGTGCAGATCGCCGTCGAGAACGTCTGGAACGGCTTCCTCCTCTCACCGCTCGAAGCCGCCCGCTACGTCGACGAACTCAACCCACGCACCGAGCGCGTCTCCCCCATCGCCTTCCACTTCGACATCGGCAACATCATCAACGCCGGCTGGCCGCACCACTGGGTCAAGACCCTCGGCAACAGGATCGCCAAACTCCACATCAAAGACTTCTCCCGCAAGAAGCGCGACGAGCAGGGCCTCTGGAAAGGCTTCGACGTCGAACTCGGCGAAGGCGACGCCCAGTGGGCAAAGGTCATGGCCGCCCTCGACGAGACCGGCTACACCAAGCCCGCCCCCGACAACAACCGTCGCGACGGCGCACAAGGCTGGGCCACCGCCGAAGTCCACGGCGGCGACCGCACCCGTCTCAAGCAGATCGCCGCGCAGATGGACGCGATTTTCAAGGCATAACGCTCTCAAGTCATCAAGTCCTGAGCCGCGGAGCGGCGGCTTGAGATAGCCCACGGCGCAAGAGCCTTTTGCATGAAGCGGTGTAGATCGCGGAAAATCAAGGCTCGACCGCGTGCGTCAATGACGCTGCTTTGAGTCAGAGCCCGGCGCGTTAGCGAGGGAAGCGGCACGAGGCTTTGCGAGTGTCGCGTCTTCTCCGGCGCAAACGGTCGACTCGCCGAGCCTCGTCTGCCTCCCTCGCTGACGCTTCGGGCTCTGACAAGACGGGCTAACGCAAAAGGTTCGCAAGCCGCGGGTACGCGGTCCGTAGCGGCATCGAGCCCCAGAGGGGCGCCTCTCCGCGTTTTCGCCGCGCACCACACGTTCAGCGCCGTGTACGCTTCGTCATGCGCCTCCTCCCCGCATTCGCCGCGTTCCTCGCCCTCGGCCTCATCGCCTGCTTCGGCCTCACCTCGCAACCACCACAACCTCAACCTTCCACCGTCAAACTCTCCACCCAAACCGGCCCCCTCCGCATCGGCATCATCGGCCTCGTCCACGGCCACGTCGAAGGCCTGCTCTGGCAGGGAACGGGGGGCCACCGCGACGACATCAAGATCGTCGGCATCTACGAACCCGACCGCGCGCTCTTCGACCGCCTCGCTGCCAAGTACAAGCTCGACCCCTCGCTCTACCACGCCTCGCTCACCGAGATGCTCGACGCCGCCAAGCCCGAGGCCGTCAGCGTCATGTCCTCCATCAAAGACCACCTGCCCGCCGTTGAAGCCTGCGCCCCCCGCGGCATCCATCTGCTGCTCGAAAAGCCCCTCGCCTTCAGCAACGACGACGCCCGCCGCATGGAAGCGCTCTCGCGCACCCACGGCGTGCTCGTGCTGACGAACTTCGAGACAAGCTGGTACGCGTCGCTGCGCGAGGCCAAGCGGCTCGTCGACTCCGGCGAGCAAGCCCCTATCCGCAAAATGGTCTTCCGCCACGGCCACAAAGGTCCGCGCGAGATCGGCTGTTCCGAAGACTTCCTCAAATGGCTCACCGACCCGGAGCAGAACGGCGGCGGCGCACTGGTCGACTTCGGCTGCTACGGCGCGGTCCTCTCCACCTGGCTCATGAACGGCGAGCGCCCCACCAGCGTCACCGCAACCGCGACGACGCTCAAGCCCTCGGTCTACCCCCGTGTCGACGACGACGCCACCATCGTCGTGACCTACCCCAGCGCAACCACCGTCATCCAGGCCTCCTGGTGCTGGACGCACGACAACAAAGAGGCCGACATCTACACGCAGCGCGGCTCGATCCACGCCGCCAAGTGGGACGACCTCTCGATCCGTGCCGAGAACCAGCAACCCAAGGCCGTCAAGCCGCCCGCCAAGCCCGCCGACCTCGAGAACGAGTGGACCTATCTCCGCAAGGTCATCCGCGGCGAGTGCGCAGTCGATCCGCTCTCAAGCCTCGAGCTCAATCTCATCGCCGTCGACATCCTCGACCAGGCCCGAAAGGCCGTCGCCGCGAAGCCCGTCGGCGCCGACGAGCCCTCGCACCGATAAGCCCGGCCGCGTTCGCTCACATTCCCCAATCCCACACGTCCGGCCGCGGCCTCCCCCAGCTTCGCGTTCTGGCGGCTTTCACGGCTGCCGCGGCGTCACCTGCGACGGTTTCGGTCTGTTTTTGGTGTATATTCATCGGATGACTTCCCCCCGGCGACGCCGCACGCACACACTCCGCACCCGCCTCGCGCTCGCCGTGTGGAACAGCCGCACAACCGTCGTGCGCTCGGTCGTCGCGCTCGTCGCGGCCCTCATCCTGCCCGCAGTCACGTCGGCCCAGGCCCCCGCCAATAACACCCGCGGCAACGCCCAGCGCCTCAACTTCGACGGCTCCGGCCACATGTGGATGATGCACTTCGCCGGAAGCGAAGGCGCCGTCTCCTCCACCTGCGGCGGCAGCGACCTTGAAGACGTCTGGTTCATCGCCACCGCGAGAGCGCCGGCAACGTCTGGGCTCGCCTCTGCTACACCGACTGGCCCTTCACCTTCCAGGTCTTCCGGTCCGATGGTTCCAACACCCTCGGCACGCAGGTGCTTTGCACGACCGTGCCAACCGGCCCATGCAGCGATGCCGGCTTGCTGCAATGGAACGCGCAGGCGGGCGAGTCGTTCCTCATCCGCTGCGCCTGCGATCCGCAGCTCTTCTACGGCGGCGGCTTCACGCTCACCACCGGCGCAGGCACGCCCCCCGCGCCCGTCGCCCCGGCGACAGTCGAAGGAGCCGACATCGTCACCGGCGACTGCTGGGGCGTCACCAGCTTCGGCACCGGCACCGGCGCGGGCGGCCAGAACGTGCGTTCCTTCGGCATCGGCGGCGACGCGTGGAACCGCGGCACGCAGACCCTCGCCTGGCGTCCCGGCTCGTCGCGCCACCCGGTCATCGCCCAGAACATGTACCGCTCGCTGAACGGACGCCTCGACAACCTCGGCGTCTCATGGCTGAAGCACGGCTTCGCTTCGGAAAACGCTACGCGCTACGGCCCGTGCGTCACCCCCTTCGGCGACGGCTACACCCTCGGCACCAACTGCTCCGACGCCTACACCTCCAGCCAGAACGGCGACCGCGACAGCCTGGGCCCGCGCTGGGACGTCAACCCGATGACCGGCACGTACACGTGGAACTGGTCCACCATCGTCGGCCCCACGCCTTCAAACACAGACCCCGTCGCCCGCCGCCTTCAGGTCCCTACCGCCGAGTGGAACAACCCCGGCGCTGAGTACTGGGTCGACGTCCACTACGTCACCGCCGACGACGCCACGTGGAACAACGGCCGCAACAACGTCGCCGCCCGCCGGATCGTCAACATCCCCGCCAACAACACGTACGCGTCGACGCTGATCTTCAACGGCAGCACCACCGAGATCTCAACCACCGCCCTGCAAGCCTGGGCCAACCGTACCAACGCCGCGACTCCGGGGGCCGTGCAGGTCTCCCTCGTCGACTTCCACGAGCTCACCCAACCCGCGCTCGACGTGAACGGAGCACCTTCAGTACTCAAGGACTGCTATGGCCAGTTCCAGGTCTACAGCCGCGTCACCGACAATGGCAACGGCACCTGGAATTACCTTTACGGCGTTTACAACGTCAACAGCCACCGCGCCGCGGCCGCGTTCAGCCTCCGCGTCCCCACAAACTCCACCGAAACCGGCTACACGTTCAAGGCCCCGCTCTATCACTCCGGCGAACGCATCGACAACTCGCTCTGGCTCAGCAGCAAGACCAGCGGCGTCCGCTCCTTCGCCGTCAATCCGAGCTTCCCTGCGACGATGAACATCACCGGCATCGGCAATGTCGCCGTCCAGCCCAACTACGTCTACTGGGGCTCGATGTACACGATGTCATTCACTTCAAACACGCCCCCCACTTCCACCGGCGTCGCACGCCTCAAACTCGGCCGCGCACCCGCCAACGCCACCGGCTATCAAGGCGACACGCTCGCTGTCACCGGCCTGAAGGTGCCCACCGTCTGCACCGCCGACGTCGGTTCACAGGGCGGCCTCCCCGGCCCCGACGGCTCGCTCGACAACAACGACTTCATTGCTTTCATCAGCGCCTTCTTCGACAACAACCAGTCCGCCGCCGACCTCGGCGCCCAAGGCGGCCTGCCCGGCGCCGACAACGCGCTCGACAACAACGACTTCATCGCCTTCATCAACGCGTTTTTTACCGGGTGCTGAATGATCCGCGCCTGCTCGCGTTCATCCATACCCCTCCCTTGAGTGCAAGGCAAGCCCGATTCAATCGCCTCCGCCAGCCTCTTTTCTGGCGAGAACGCTCCCCGTCTGTACACTCAGGTTCCACCTCGCCTCTGCCCCCTCTCCCTGCGTCGGAGTCTTCAATGCCCCCCACAACGTGCTTCGTGACCATCACCGCGGCGTTCCTGTCGGCGGCAGCCGCACCCTTTGCCGCGCACGCCCAGTGCACGCCGACGTTCGCCAACCCGGTCCAATACGCCCCCGACATCCCGCTCGCGATCTATCCCGCGGACCTCAACGGCGACGGACGGATCGACCTGGTGACCAGCGGCATCGGCGCCGGCACCAATGTCGTCAACGTCCTGCTCAATAGCGTCAATGGCGCCTTCGCGAACCCCGTGCGGTACCAGCTCGCCAGCAGCGGCGGTGCCATCATCACACCCCCCGTCGACCTCAACGGCGACGGCAAGCTCGACCTGGTGATATCGCTGGGAAGCGGCAACACCAACTTCGGCGTCATGCTCGGCAACGGCGCGGGCGGCTTTTCGGCGCCGACCTACATCCCCATCGGAGCCTCACCGTTCGCCATCTATACCGCCGACTTCAACCAGGACGGCAAGGCCGACGTGCTCGCGCTCAACGGCAGCACCGGCGCGTTCATGCTGATGTACGGCAACGGAAACGGAACGTTCCTCGCGCCCGTCACCATCCCCAACGGTGGCCTCGCCAACGCCGTGGGTGACTTCAACGGTGACGGCAAGCCCGACCTCGCCGTCGCCGCGGCCGCGTTTGGCAACACCGTCACCATCTGGTACGGCACCGGCGTGACCGGCGCTGGCGCGTTCACTGTCGGCCCAACCTACCCGGCGACTTCGCCGCGCATGGTCACCGTGTCTGACCTTGATGGCGACGGCAAGCTCGACCTGGTGGTCGGGCTCTCGACGCCGCAGGCAACGATCTTCCGGGGCTCGGGCACCGGCACGTTCACCGATGTCGGCACGTTCAACACCAACGTCAGCCCATCGTCTATCACCGTCGCCGACCTGAACGGCGACGGCAAACGCGATCTGGTGGTCGGCAACTCCGGACCTGCGAATGTTTACATGTTGCTTGGGACGGGCGTGCTGACCGCACCCAACGCGTTCGGTGCACCGACGCCCTACGCCGTGCCCGGCGCGCCAGTCGTGGTCGCCCCGGCCGACCTCAACAGCGATGGCTCCCCCGACCTCGCAGCCGCCACATCGTCGAGCGGCCAGACCCTCAGCATTCTGCTCAACACCAGCCCGGGTTACTACAGGCCGGTGATCACGCAGCAGCCGGCGGCGCAGATCGTCGCGTCGGGCGCCTCTGTCCAGTTCACCGCCGCCGCGACGGGCTTCGGCCCCGCGCTCACCTACAGCTGGCGTCGCAACGGCGCGCCGCTGGTCAACGGCGGCAACATCTCCGGCGCCACCACGCCCGCGCTCACCATCAACCCCGCGACTCAAAGCGACGTTGCGTTCTACACGCTTGTGGTAAGCAGCGCACCGGCCTGCGGCTCGACCAACGTGTCCGTCACCAGCAGCCAGGTCGTCCTGGGCATCACCGGCGGCTCAACACCCGCCGGCTGCGTTGCCGACCTGGGCGCGACAGGCGGCCTTCCCGGTCACGACGGCGCGCTGGACAACAACGATTTCATCGCCTTCATCAACGCGTTCTTCAACCACACCGGCTGCCCGTGACTCGTCGGCGAAAAGGCGTTCTAGCAAACTGCCTGGACATCTACCGTTGCCCAACGCGTCGACTGTTCCAAATCGCTGATCGGCGGCAGATTCGGAACTTTCCACTGAGCGGCCATACCACACACCGTTTTTTATGAGCTCATCTCGGCTGACTAAAACAATTCCGGCTCTAATTGTGTCGTGCCTTGCCTCTGCATTCGCGTTCTTTGTCGTTCACAATCTCGGAGACGACCACCTCCGGGTGGACAAAGGTCGCTACCAGCTTGATCTGGGTCCAGCTCCGAAGGAAGTCGAGATCGCGATGAACTCGGCTGTGGTTGCGTGTGTGTTTATCGCCACATTCAGCATTGCGTTCGTAGTGATCTGCAGATTCTCGAAATCCAAATGAACTCAGAGGCAAGAGATCGAAAGCACTGCTTCGTACTCGATGCCGATTGAGTCGATATCGCATCATTGCCAAAGCCGTATCACCGCGCGATACGCCATTTCCGCGCCATCCAATCGTGCTGCGCAGCTGCGTCCGAAGCGACTCGCGCTTGGGCCGTTCTGCTAGCTCGTCCACCAGGCACATGTCGGACTCGCCCACGACAGGTCTGGTTACGAGCATCTTCAGCACATTAATAACGAGCTGCGGATCGGGCAGGCGAACGCGCATGGATGCGCGCTCAGTTTGAGTAGTTCGCCGCAGGATTGGTGATGGTAAAGCCGACGCCGGGGTTGGTGACCAGTGCGCCTGAGTCGTTACCCGCGCCGATGGCGAAGTTGGTTGGATTGCCTGTCGCCGCGTTGCCGGTCAGCAGAGTGTTGCCGTTGTTGCTCACGGAGAAGCCCGTCACGGTGTTGCCGATCGCGGTATTGCCGGTGAGCACACTGGGCCCGCCGACAGCGGAAAAGCCGATCGGGTTGCCCGTGGCGTGGTTGTTGCTCGCACGGTTGCCGGCGCCGGAGATCGCGAATCCCGCACGCGTGGCGACGCCCGCGCCGTTGCCGACGGCGTAGTTGCCCTCAAGCACGCACGAAGCAAACGTGTAGATGCCGCCGACGGTGTTACCGGCGGCGCGGTTGCCGCTGGCGATGCTGTTGCTCCCCAGGTTGATGCCGTATCCGCCGTTGATGCTGGCAAGACAGTCGCGAACGACGCCGCCGTCCAACTCAATCCCGTTTTGCCCGTTGTTGGTCGCCGTGGAGCCGGTGACGGTGTTGCTGGGGCCCGCCTTGATGCCGGCGCCAGTATTCTCGTTGGCGAGGCAGTTGATGATGATGTTGCCGCTGTTGGGGGCGTTGATCCCGTCGCCGGTGTTGTTGCGCGAGGTGCACCCCTCCACTCGACCGAACGCGTAGATCGCGATGCCGTGCGAGCCGTTGCTGACGCTCATGCAGTTGCGGACCTCGCTGTAGTTGCCTGCATAGATGCCGGTGCCGCCGTTGCCGGTCGACCGCACGTCGATCACACGGTTGACGGTCACACTTCCCTCGGCGGCGACACCGTCTCCGCCCCAGCCGCGCACCGAGCCGTTGCGAACCTCCGTGCCGCCGGTGCGAAGCAACACGCCCGTGAGGCTGCCGGGAACGCCCGACACGCTGAAGCCGTTGAGGTCGAGCGTCACACCGGCCGAAGCAACCTCGATGCCGTGCTTACCTGATTCGCCGGCGACGTTGCCGGTGAGGTAGTACGAACCGGGCTGGGTGATCTTGAACGTGCTCGGCGTCGCGTCTGCGTCGCCGGGGGTATTCACGGCGTTAATGGCGATGCGCGGCTCGACCTCCGTCAGCGTCTTGCCCGTCGCGCCGATGGCGCCCGCCGGCGGGTTGACCGGTCCAGCCAAAGCCGATCCTGCCAGAACGAGCACGGCCAAGGGAGCGGAGCAGATCAGCGCGACAACAGCGGACGAGGTGGTGGTGCGTTGCATGGTGTTCATTTCCTAATGGGTTCACGGTCCATGCGCCGCTTTGGTCTGGTTTGGCTAGCTGGTGTAAGCGTTTTTGTGGAAAATACCGCGATTGGAAGTGGATGGTGAGATGGGGAAGATCGAGGTGAGAGGGGAATTGCGGATTGCGGATTGACGTGTGAGCGAGTTGCGGGAGAGAGTGGGTTAAAGGGGCTGACAAGGCGGTGTTTGCGTCCGCAGAACGCAAACACCGTTGCATCAACCTCTTCCCTTCAATCAGCACTCTGAAATCTACCGCAACTCCCTCATCCACACATTCCGGAACCACAACGGCCCGCCGTGATTCTGCAGCTCGATCTGACCACTCGGATAAATCGGCTTCTTGCGGTCCCAGTAGTTCTCCATCACCACGCCGTCGGTGACGAGCACGCCGTTGAGCCAGACCCACACGCGCTCGCCCTTCATGCGGATGAAGAAGCGGTTCCACTGGCCCGTCGGCCGGTCGGCCTTCTCAAGCGGGTTGTTCTCGTGTTTCTGGTTGTTGTAGAGACCGCCGCTGCCGACGGCGGTCTCCCAGATCTGCACCTGCGGCGAGCCGCGGAGGTAGATGCCGCTGTCGCCGGCGGGCGGGATCATCCAGTCGACGATGAGCTCGAAGTCGGTGTAGTCGGCGGCGGTGCAGATCGAGTCGCCCTTGCCGTCGAAGAAGAGCGTGCCGTCGGCGTCGACGGACCAGTGCTCGCGCATCCGCTTGTCGGCCGCAACCTGTGCCGCGGCGAGTTGCGCAGCGGTCATCTTCTCGCGCGGGGCGGACCTTTGTCGGGCTCAACCAGGCCTTTCCAGCCGGTGAGCGTGCGGCCGTCGAACAAGGGCACGAACCCGGCGGGAGCGACGAAGGCCGCGGGTGTTGCGGGCGCGAAGGAATCCCCTACTCCATCGAACACGCCATCGGGTGGCCCGGCGTGACAGCCGGCCAGCACGAAAACGGCACAGAGAAAGACGCCGCACCAGAGGAATCGCATTCGCCGTTCATGGTACCATGCCCGGCGGATGAAACACGCGTTTTCCGCACTGTGCTGCACCACTGTCGCCTTGATGGGGTGCGCCGAAACTTCAAGCACCACGGGCGATCCGCAGGTGAAGACCGCGTCCACCGGCGAGACCACGGTCAACAGCCATTCCTCCTCCGGATACAACGCCGAAAAGGCCGAGGCGGTCAGGCGCGAAGACGAGCGCATGGCGTGGTGGAACGACGCCCGATTCGGCATGTTCATCCACTGGGGCGTCTATTCGGTCCCTGCGGGCACGTGGAACGACAAAACGACCGGCGGGCCGAGCGAATGGCTCATGCAGAGCCTCAAAGTGCCGACGAGCGAGTACGTGAAATTCGCCGACGGGTTCACCGCCGACAAATACGACCCCGCGGCGTGGGCGAAGCTCGCGAAGCAGGCAGGGATGAAGTACGTCGTCATCACCAGCCGCCACCACGACGGCTTCTGCCTGTGGGACAGCGCGGTGAGCGAGTGGGACGTCATGGCCTCGCCTGCCAAGCGCGACCTGCTCAAGCCGCTGGCGGACGCGACGCGGGCGGAGGGGCTTCACTTCTGCACGTACTACTCGATCCTGGACTGGCGCCACCCCGACTACGAGCCTGCGCGAGTGGAACAACAACCCCAACTGGCGCGGCGGGCCGGGATACAAGCGCGACTACCAGGGACGGTTCGTGCCCTATGTCCGCGCCCAGGTCGCCGAGGTGATCAAGGACGTCGACCCCGACGTGCTCTGGTTCGACGGCGAATGGGAAGACACCTGGACCGAGCAGAACGGCATCGACCTCTATAACGAGATCCGTGGGCTCAAGCCGTCGATCATCATCAACAACCGCGTCGGCAAGTCGCGCAATGACATGCAGGGGTTCACCAAGAAGGGGACCAAGGCGGTCGGCGATTTCTGCACGCCCGAGCAGGAGGTTCCCGCAACCGGTCTCCCCGGCGTTGCGTGGGAAACCTGCATGACGATGAACAACTCGTGGGGCTTCAAGTCGAGCGACCACGAGTGGAAGAGCGCCACGCAGATCGTCCGGACGCTCTGCGACGTCGCGAGCAAGGGAGGCAACTTCCTGCTCAACGTCGGGCCCAAGCCCGACGGCACGATCCCGCAGGAGAGCATCGACCGGCTGCACGAGGTCGGCCGCTGGATGAGCCTCAACGGCGAGGCGATCTACGGCACGCACGCGTCGCCGTTCAAGAAACTGCCTTGGGGCCGGGCCACGCAGAAGAACGGGCCCGACGGCAAGACGACGCTCTACCTCATGGTCTTCGACTGGCCCGAGACGGGCGACCTGGCGCTCCCCGGACTCAGCCCGCTCCCCACGTCGGCACGCGTCCTGACGCTCGACAAGATGCTGCGTCACGTGCAGATCACACAGGGCAAAGACGGCGTCCAGCTCTCCGGGCTCGGGAAGCGCCCGGCGGGAACGGGCGATAAACCCGTGGTGGTTCGCGTCGACTTCAACGGCCCCGCGACGGTCCTGGTTCCACCGCCTCCCGCAATCCCGGCCTGGCAAGGCGGTGTCTACACGCTCACGGCTGAGCAGGCCGAGATCGACGGGTCATCGCTGCGGCTGCAGGGCGAAGGAAACCGCAAGAACCTCGGATACTGGACCAACAACAGCGACAAGACGTTCTGGAACGTCAAGGACCTGCGCGGGGCAGCTACCGCGTCGAGGTCGTGCTCGCCTGCGAGCCCACAGACGCAGGGAGCGAGTTCGAAGTCGCTCTGGGCGACTCGGTCGTCAAAGGCGTTGTGCCCAACACCGGCTCGTGGAACGACTTCAAGACCGTCTCGCTCGACGGATTCCATATCGCCGGCGACGTCCCCGTCGCCCGTGTCGAGGTCCGCGCTGCGGGCGACCTCAAAGGCGGGCTCATGAACCTCATGGCCGTCCGCGTCATCCCCGTTCACTGATCCTCACAACCCCCACCTTTCCTTTCTGGATCATCCCATGCTCCACAACACCGAACTGACCCGTCGCGACCTGCTCAAGACCACCGCCGCCGCCGGGGCCGTCGCCCTCGCTGCCGGGTTGCCGTTTGCCCACGCCGCTGGCGCAACGTCGCGCGGCGCGGGACGCCTAAAGGTCGGCGTCATCGGCTGCGGCGGACGCGGCACCGGCGCCGCGGTCAACATCCTCGAGGCCGGCGACCAGGCGGAGATCTACGCACTCGGCGACGCGTTTCCCGACCGGCTCAACGGCTGCCTGAGCGAGTTGAAGGGACAGGAAGTCGCCAAGGACCGCGTGAACGTCGACGAGTCGCGGATGTTCACCGGCTTTGACGCGTACCAGAAGGTGCTCGCCAGCGGCGTCGACCTTGTGATCCTCGCGACGCCGCCGGGCTTCCGGCCCATCCACCTCGACGCCGCCATCAAGGCCGGCAAGCACGTGTTCATGGAGAAGCCCGTCGCCGTCTGCCCCGCGGGCGTGCGCAGCGTGCTCGCCAGCGCCGCCGCGGCCAAGGAAAAGAAGCTCAACATCGTCACCGGCACGCAGCGCCGGCACGAGGCGTGCTACCTCGAGGGCATGAAGCGCGTGGAGGGGGGCGATATCGGGAAGATCATCTCCGCGAGCGTCTACTGGAACCAGGGTGGTTTGTGGATGAACAAGCGCGAGGAGAAGTGGAGCGACGTGGAGTGGCAGCTCCGCAACTGGCTCTACTTCACGTGGCTCAGCGGCGACCACATCTGCGAGCAGCACGTGCACAACCTCGACGTCGCCCACTGGGCGATGGGCGACAACCCGGTGCGCTGCACGGGCCTGGGCGGGCGACAGGTGCGCACGAGCCCCGAGTACGGGCACGTGTTCGACCACTTCGGCATCGAGTATGAGTACGCCGACGGGCGCACGGTGAGCAGCTACTGCCGCCAGATCGACGGGTGCGCCAGCCGCGTGGAGGAAGTGCTGCACGGCACCGACGGGCAGTGCATCACCGCCAGCGGCCGCGCGATGCTGACGGGCAAGAAGGGGTGGAAGTGGTCCGGCCAGCAGGAGAACCCGTACGTGAGCGAGCACAAGACGCTGCTGGCGGGCGTCACCGGCGCCGGCGCGTACGTGAACGAGGGCGAGCGCATCGCCCACAGCACGCTGATGGCGATCATGGGTCGCATGAGCGCGTACACCGGCAAGGTCGTCACGTGGAAGCAGGCGCTAGACAGCCAGCTGAACCTGCTGCCCAAGCCGGACCTGGCCCTCGGCAAGATGGACGCGGGCGCGGTCGCGGTGCCGGGCCAGACGCCGCTGGTCTGACGCTCCCACCGCTCGTCTGTCAGAGCCCGAAGCGTCAGCGAGGGAGGCACGAGGCTTTGCGAGTGTCTTGCCTTGCAGCGTGAATCGCGTGTCTTTCCAGTACCGGGCTGACTCGCCAAGCCTCGTCAGCCTCCCTCGCTAACGCTTCGGGCTCTGACTTCATGCTGTCTCGGCCGCTTCAGGACCTGTTGCTCTGATGATGCTCTCAGCCACTTTCATCGTGCTTGCCTGTTCGGTCATCGCGGGTTCGGCCCAACTGGTACAGAGCGATCCGCCCGCCAAGCACCCGCCGCGTCTGGCTGAACCGATCACCGTCGACAGCCAGAAGCTCGCCGTGCCGACGCCCGAGCAGCTGGCGTGGCAGGACATGGAAGTAGGGATGTTCATCCACATCGCCCCGCAGACGTGGCAGGACACCGAGGTCGACACGACGAAGACGAAGCTATCGGAGATCAACCCGGCGAAGCTCGACACCGACCAGTGGGTGCGGGTGGCGAAGTCGATGGGCGCCAAGTACATCGTCTTTGTCGCCAAGCACGAGGGAGGCTTCTGCTGGTGGCCGACCAAGACCACCAGCTACAGCGTCAAGTCGACGCCGTGGCGCGACGGGAAGGGAGACGTGCTCAAGGACCTCGCGGCGTCGTGCAAGGCGGAGGGAATGATGCTGGGCGTCTATCTCTCGCCGCAGGACAAGCACGAGCACGCGACGATCGGCGGCCGGATCGAGCGCGGCGGCAAGGAAGGCCAGGCGGCGTACGAGCGGGTCTTCCGCGAGCAGTTGACTGAGCTGCTGACCGGCTACGGCGACATGGTGGAGGTCTGGTTCGACGGGAGCCTGGTCTTCGACGTCGGCGACATCCTCGCGGCTCACGCGCCGAAGGCGATCGTGTTCCAAGGGCCTCAGGCGACGATCCGGTGGGTGGGCAACGAGGACGGCATCGCTCCGTATCCCGCGTGGACGACGGTGAAAACGGGCGCGAAGAAATGGGGCGACTACACCGCCAGCGACGGCGACTCTGCGGGGGACGTGTGGCTCCCCAACGAGTGCGACGCCCGCATCCGCTCGACGTGGTTCTGGAAGACGGGAAACGCGGAATCGCTCAAGAGCCTGCCGAAGCTCATCGAGATGTACGAGAAGTCGGTGGGTCGCGGCGGAGTGCTGCTGCTGAACAACACGCCCGATCGGAGCGGACTGATCCCATCGACCGACGCGTTTCGGTCGATGGAGTTCGGCGACGCAATCGCGGCGACCTACGGCGTGTCGCTGAGTGACGCATCAGGCACTGGGCGCGAGCTGGTTGCGCAGCCCGTCTGCGCCCGTCGAGGCGGACCGGGTCGTCATCATGGAAGACATCACCAAAGGCGAGCGTGTTCGCGCGTACGAGCTGGACATCATGAGCGGGGGCGAATGGAAGACCGTCGCCAAGGGGACCGCCATCGGTCACAAACGGATCGAGCGGATCACACGAGCGACCGTGCAGGCCGTGCGCCTGCGCGTGACCGACTCGGTCGGTGAGCCGATCATCCGCCGCCTCTCGCTTCACGCCACGCCGAAGCCAACGCCTCTTCCGGAGAAGACCCCATGAACCGCCGCGACTTCATCGCTTCCTCCGCCGCGATCGCAGCCGCCGGCTCATCGCTTCCCGCGCTGGCAGCCGGCAGGCCGGGCCAGCCGGTCTCACCGAAACCCGACGTCGACGGCAGCGTCGCGCCGGCAAAGCTCAAGGGGAACATCAACCACTCCGTCTGCGCATGGTGCTACGGCGGCATGCCGCTGGAGAAGCTGTGCGAGCAGGCTGCGGCGATGGGGATCAAGTCGGTCGAACTGCTGGGCGAAGACCAGTGGGCGATCGCGAAGAAGTACGGGCTCACGTGCGCCGTCGCGGGACAGGTGAAGGCGAACCCGATCCACCGTGGGTGGAACCGCACCGAACATCACGACTCGATCGTCGCCGACCTTGAAGCTCGGCTGCCGAAGGTGAAGGAAGCCGGGCTGCCGTGCCAGATCGTCTTCTCCGGCAACCGCAAGGGGCTGAGCGACGAGCAGGGGCTTGAGAACTGCGCCGCCGGGCTCAAGCGGATCACGCCACTGGCGGAGAAGCTCGGCGTGACGCTGGTGATGGAGCTGCTCAACAGCCGCGTGGACCACCGCGACTACCAGTGCGACCGCACGCCGTGGGGCGTCGATCTGGTGAAGCGGGTCGGCTCGCCGCGGTTCAAACTGTTGTACGACGTGTACCACATGCAGATCATGGAGGGGGATGTGATCCGCACGGTGCGCGACAACTTCGACCACATCGCGCACTATCACACCGGCGGCAATCCGGGGCGCAACGAGATCGACCAGTCGCAGGAACTGAACTACACGGCAATCTGCAAGGCGCTTGTCGAGAAGAAGTATGCCGGGTTCGTCGCGCAGGAGTTCATCCCGACTCGCGATCCGATGACGAGCCTGCGCGAGGCGGTTGCGATCTGTGACGTGTGAGCGCATTGACGAGGCCCTGGCGCAAGCCTGGGCTCTGTGTCGATCGCGCGACAACGACATGGCGTGAATATCGGCGAGCGGGTTCTCGATTCCTCCGAGCGTTCAGAGAGAGCGAACGTTCAGCCCAGGCTTGCGCCAGGGCCTCGTTTTGCGTCACTTCTCGCCCAGCATCTCGGCGATCTTGGGCTCGACGGCGTCGGCCCAGATCGTGTAGGCCTTGGGGCTCAGGTGCAGATAGTCGGGCATGATGTCCTGAGCGAGATCGCCCTCCCACTTCTTCTCGCCGAGGAACTTCTCGCCGATGTCGAGGTAGACGATGCGCCCGCTGCGGCCTTTGTCGAGCACGGAGATCAGGCGGTTGATCTCGGCGACCTTGCGGCGCTGGAAGTCGACCTTCGGCGAGCGCGGGAAGACGCCCAGCAGCAGGACCTTGGTGTCACCGGCCTGCGTGGTGAGGCGGTCGACGATCTGCGTCACGCCTTCGGCGATCTCGGCGGCGTTGTGGTCGCCGCCGTTTGAGTTGTTGGTGCCGATCATGAGCACGACGAGCTTTGTCTTTGACGTGCGCATCGCGTCGAGCAGGCCGTGGTCGAGACGCCAGAGCACGTGCTGCGTGCGGTCGCCGCCGATGCCAGCATTCACACCGCCGCGGGGGAGGAAGCGGCGCTGCCAGTCGGCCTCGCCGGCGTTGCTCCACGCCTCGGTGATCGAGTCGCCCAGGAAGACGAGGCGGCCCGCGTTGGGCTGGGGCGGGACGTGCCGATCGGCGGAGGGGGTAGGCGCGGGGGCGAAAGCGGCGACGATCCCGTCGTGACGCTTCTCCCAGTCCGGCCCGCGGCTTGCGGCGACTGCGGCAGGAGTGGGCTTGCAGGGTTCACCGGTCGGGGGCACGGTCAGCTCCTCTGCGTTGACCTGCTCGCGGAAGAGCTGGCGGCCGGTGTAGTCGATCCACGTGGCGGTAATCGACTTGGCGTCGGCCTTCACGGAAAGAAACGCGTGGGGGTTTCCCTCGTCCCACACCAGCGTCTGGCCGGGAACGTTCCACGCCTCGTGCACGGTGTTGCCCAGCGGCGAGCTGGTCCACTCGTGCAGCGTGTACGCCAGTGCCTGCGGACGCGGATCGCGCGTGAACGACGTGGGGTCGAACGGGTGGGTGCGGAAGGCGCGCGAGCGGTGGACGTCGCCGCCGACGAGGATCACGCCGGGGATCTTCTCGGTGCGGATGGCGTCAAAGAGGCGCTGCCGCTCCTTGGGGTAGTGGCCCCAGTAGTCGGTCTTGTCGGGGCGGATGGAGTCGTTCCAAACCATGCCGGTCGTCACGAGCTTGTACTTGGCCGTCGACTTGGCCAACCCGTCAAGGAGCCACTGCCACTGGGGTTCGCCCAGGAGCTGGAGGGTCTGGTTGTTGCTGAACCAGCGCGCATCGAGCAGGAAGACTTCGACCGGACCACGACGGAAGGAGGAGTAGACGCCCTCCTTGCCGTCGCCGGCGTGCGCGGAGCCGCCGGCGTTGGCGTGGTACTCGAGGAACGCGCGGCGGCTGTTCTCCTTGCCGGGGAGGCGGCCGTCGGTGTCGTTCTTTCCGAAGTCGTGATCGTCCCACACGCCGTAGACGATCACTCCGCGCTTGCGGAGCGCGGCGAGGTCGTCTACGGCGAACAGGTTGCCGTACTTGGCGCTGTACGGCGAGATCGGTGCTATCGATGTAAGGCGTGTCGCCGATGAGGCAGACCGCGTCGGGCTTGACATTGCCCACGGCTTGCCAGACCTTCTGCTCGCGGTCGACCGGATCGTTGGTGCAGGAGCCGAAGACGATCGTCGCCGCCGCGTCGCCCGCGGTGCTCGCGGGCGCGGTCACGACGATGCACTCACCCGAGCCGGCCAGTGGATGCTCGGCGGTTGCGGGATTGACGATAGAGCAGACGCGCGCCGTATACGTGGAGGCGGGGCTGAGAGCGCCGACCGAGAAGGTCATGCACAGGTCGTCGTCGGTGGTCGCCTTGGCATCGGAGGTTGCGACCAGCTTGCCCTGCGCGTCGCTGAGCCAGAGGCGGTAGTTGCCGGGCTCGGCGGCGCGAGCCCAGACCATCGCTTCAGTCGGGCCGCAGTGGCCGGGGAACGGACCATGGGTGAGGTTGCCCGCCTTGACGGCGCGGGACTGCTTGGTGGGAACGTCGGGGTTTGCCTTGCCGAGCCGACGGACCTTGATGTTGCGGTACTCGACGGTGTCGCCGTGGTCCTGAAGGTCGATATAGCCCTTGGTGCGGGTGTTGTAGTCCTTCATGCCCGGCCATTTGCTGGCGGCGTGGGCCTTCTTGTACTCATCGGAGGTCGTGTCGACGTCGACAACCTTGAAGCCGTTGAGCCAGTGCTGGATCTTGGTGCCGTTGGCCACCAGACGCGCGTGGTTCCACTCGCCTGCCGGGCGCGAGACGTCGACGGCGCAGGGGATGATGTCGTAGAGCGTGCCCGCGCGGGTCTTGGGCTTCTTGCCGTCGGCGTGGTGCGCGTCGTCGAGGATCTGCATCTCCGGGCCGGTCTCCCACGGGTAGTTGTGGTCCTCGGTGCAGCGGTAGATCACGCCGCTGTTGGCGCCCTCGGTGACGCGCCAGTCGATCATGAGCTCGAAGTCGTCGTACTGCTCGGCGGTGACGATGTCTCCCCCGCCCTTGCCGCCCTCGTGGCGGATAAGGCCGTTGGCAACGGTCCAGCCGTCCTTGGGGAAGTCGGTCTTCTTGTAGCCGCGCCAGCCTTGTGTGGTCTTGCCGTCGAAGAGGAGCGACCAGCCCGCGGCCTTCTCAGCGTCGGTCAGGGTGTTGGCGGCCGCGTCGGCGGCGACGGGCTTCCACTCTTTGCCGAAGGTGACGTTGCCGGTGGCGGCCCATTCGGCGCCGCGGCAGAGGAGGATGCGGAAATTGGGATTGGTGATGCTGGTCTTCTGGTCGTCACTGCCGTTCCAGACGTGACCGAGCGGCGTAGAGAAGACGCGCCCCTTGCCGAACTGGAGCGTGTAGGCCATCGGCTCGTTCTCGCCGGTGCCGCCGGTGGCCTTCTCGCTCATCGCTTGGGCGAGCAGCTTGTACTTGGCGTTCTGCGGGTTGACGAGTTTGTGGTAGAGCTCGTCGGTGGTCTCGAACCACTCGGGCAGACCGGCCATGATGGGGTCGGCCTTGTCGACGGTCGTGACGGTGAAGGTGTGGAACTGGCCGTGGCCGGTGCCTTCACGCCACATGAGGCCGAGCATCTGCTCGTATTCCTTCCAACCGTTGAAGGCGTTGTCTGACGAGTGGACCGAGACGACGCCCGCGCCGTCGTTGACGGCCTGAACGAACGCCTTCTCGGCGGCGTCGCCCCAGCGCTTGGGGGCCTGCATGTCGTTGTAGTCGAGGACGAAGAGCTGCCAGGGCTGCTTGTTCTTCGCGACTAACGCAGTTGCGGGGTCGTCGCTGATGGTGACGGCGAAACGGCCGGTATCGCCGAGCGTCTCAGCATGCACGCGGCTGGTGTATTGCCAGTTGTGGTTGTTGTGGCCGGTGAGGAGGAGCGTGCGGATCGGCTCGTCGGCGACGGCGGCGCCAGCTGCGATGGAGAGGACGGCGGCGGCGAGGAGGGTTGGTTTGAGCATGGTGTTGGTCGCGGAGTGTTTCAGTTTCTTGTGAGTTTTAGTTCGATCGTGCGCGAATGCCCCCCCAACCCCACCCCCGGCCCCTCCCCTCCGGGGAGGGGAGGCGAGTCAGGCCTTTGAGAGTTCGGCGCGGACTTTTTCGAGGAGGGCCTTGGTCATGCGGATGCCATCGGGTTCGGACTGCTTGTTGCCCTCGTACTCGATACCCAGGCGGCCGCGGTAGCCGGCGGCGACGACGATCTTGAGCATTCTGCGGTAGTCGATCTTGTCGGTTTCGCCAGTCGTCGGATCGAAGTCGTAGGACTTGGCGCTGACGCCGCGAGCCCAGGGCATCATGTCTTGCACGCCCTGGTAGCGGTCGTACTGCTTGGGGTCGAAGTTGCCGAAGTCGGGGAGCGTGCCGACGCGCGGATGGGCGACCTTCTTCATCACGCCGGCGAGCCACTGGCCGTTGCTGGAGAGACCCCAGTGGTTCTCGACGATGACGTTGAGGTCGTAGCCGTCGGCGAAGACGCAGAGGCGGCGGAGACCGTCGGCGGCGAGGTCCTGCTGCTGCTCGTAGGTGCCGGCGCTCTGGGCGTTCACGCGGATGGAGTGGCAGCCGAGGGCCTTGGCGGCTTCGACCCACTTGTAGTGGTTCTCGACGGCCTTGAGGCGTTTGACCTGATCGGGGTTGCCGATGTCGCCCTCGCCGTCGCACATGATGAGAACGCTCTGCACACCCGCGTCGTCGCAGCGCTTGCGGAGCTCGTTGTTGTAGTCGTTGTCGCCCTTCTTCTTGAAGAAGGTGTTGACGTACTCGACGGCGTCGATGCCGTAGTCCTCCTTCGCCACGATGGGGAAGTCGAGGTGGTCGAGCGTGTTGCCACGAAGGGCGCGGTGAAGAGACCACTCGGCGAGAGAGATCTTGAAGAGAGGCTCCTTCGCGGCGGCGGCGGCTTTGCCGTCGGGCTGGGCGTCGTTCTTTGTGCAGGCGGCGAGGGCCGCGGCGGCGACTGTTGAGGCGAGGAAGGCGCGGCGGGAGAAGAAGGCACTCGCAAAGCCTCGTGCCTCCCTCGCTAACGCTTCGGGCTCTGACTGCGCGGTGAAGCCGTTTTTCATGAGTTGCTTCCTTGATCAGTTTTTTGCGGCAGCCGCAGCCGCCACCGCCGCAGCCCTTGGAACTTCGACCGCCGGGGAGCCAGAGGTCGAGGAAAGTGAGGGCGGTGAGGAGTGCGAAGCCGCCGTGGAAAGCAGCGCCTGAGATGAGAAGCAGGTTGATGTACGCCTCGTTGCCCTGTGCGAACCACATGCCGGCGAACTCGCCCGCGAGGCCGAGGCCGCAGGCGGCGCCGAGGAAGCCGGTGAAGAAGCGCGGCCAGCGCGAGAAGGCGGCGAGGGTCATCACGGCGAGGGCCATGAGCGACATGCTCGAGGCGTGGGCGTGGATTGAGACGACGACCTTATCGGGGGGCGTCGGCAGTACCTTGCGCGAGAAGGCGACCTTCTTGATGTCGGCGGGCGAGTCGAGCGTCGGCGCGTGGGCCTTGCTTGCCTCGGCCTTGGCCGAGTGGCACTGCAAGCAGCTTGCGGCGATGATCTCGCGCGGGGAGGCAGCACCGAGGTCGGGGTTGTCGTAGTCCTGCTCGATCTTGCCGGACGTAAGCCACTTGGTGAGGACGTCTTTGTCGGCCTGCTTGAGACTGGGCGGGAAGGGCGGGTGATTCCCGCTGAGCGCGGCGAGCAGGGGCGACGGGGCTTCGAGACCGTGGTAGGTGCTCTTGATGTCGTCGACGGTGAAGCCGGGGCGGTCGTCGCGCTTGTCGAAGTGCTCGCGCATGTGCGAGAGCCCGGCGAGCTGGCCGACGGCCAGGCAGGCGAGCACGCCGGTGATGCCCAGGCGCTGGAAGAAGCCGAAGTGACGGAGACGGAACCCCATGCGTCAGCCCTCCACCTTGAGCGAGGCGGCGTCGATCTTGACCTCGGCACCGTTACCGTCGACCAGCGCCTTGTTGGCGAGGATGGCGATGATCGACGTGCGGGCGCCGTCGGCGGCAGAGCACGCGACCTTGCCCTGACCGGCCGCGGCCTTGACGAACGACTCGAGCGAGTAGAAAAGCGAGGTGTTGGGGAGGCCGACGCCGTCTTTGAGCTTGCCCTGCTCGGCGAGCTTAGTGGCGCCGGCGATGAGCGTGATGCCGACATCGTTGTGGAACTGCTGCTTGTTGGCGTAGACCTCCCACCCCTGCGTCGGCGCGTCGCTTTCCTTGAACATCCAGCCGTGCGTCCAGCCGAGCTTGATGGTCGACGAGGAGCCGACGAAGATCTCTTCCTTGCCGAGGAAGCTGCTGGCGAGGGTGCCGAACCAATTGAGCACTGCGCCGTCCTCGTAGGTGAACGCGGCCTGTACTGTGTCGGCGACTTCGCGGCCGTCGGACCAGAACCGCACGCCGCCGGTGGCGCGGACGGAGACGGGGAGCTGGCCGCGGTACCAGTGGGCGACGTCGAGCTGGTGGCTGGCGATCTCGCCGATCATGCCTGTAGACATGCCCTTGTCGAGGCGCCAGTTCATGCGCTTCTCGCGCTCGGAGTCGGGGCGCTGAAACGCCAGCTTGTCTTGCTGGCGAACTGCTGGCGCATCGCGATCATGTCCTTGAACGCGTCGGTCTTGAAGAACGAGCGGGCGAGCTGGTAGACGGGGTTGGCGCGGCCTTCGTAGCCGACGGCGAACGTTTTCTTGCTGCCAGCAGCCGCCGCGGCGATGGCCTGCGCATCCTCGATGGTGTGGGCGAGAGGGGCTTCGCAGTAGACGTGCTTGCCGGCCGCGATTGCATCGGTGGCGATCTGGCGGTGCAGGTGCGTGGGAGTCGCGATGATGACGGCGTCAAGATCCTTGTGTGCCAGTAGCGCCTTGTGGTCGGCGTACCCCTCCGCGCCGGCGGTGCGGGTCTTGGCAGAGTTGAGGCGGTTGTCGTCGTTGTCGCAGACGGCGACGACCTTCACCGAGTCCATCGACGCGAGCTCGGTGAGGATCGCGCGGCCCTGACGGCCGACGCCGATCAGGCCGACCTTCAGCGGATCGGCCAGCCGCAGCGCGGCGGGGAGCGAAGCGGGCAGGAGCGAGACAGCGGCGAGGCCTCCGGCGGCGGCGATGAATTCACGACGGTCGAGCGAAATGGTCAAGCGTGTGTTCCTTGAACGGGGACGCGTGAGAGATGAGGGAGGGAGGGTTGAACGGGTTGAGGGGGTTGATGAAAACCGTTACCAGTGTTGAGGTGTGCAAGGTAGCCGATGGGCCACTCGGGTGCTTGTGCCAGCGCGGGGTTGACGATGAGCGCGGTGGACCAGGCGTCGCAGAGGGCGGCGCTTGGGCCGGTGACCGCGGCGGCGGTCAGTGCGTCGGCCGATTGGCCGGTGCGGGGGTCGAGGATGTGGCCGCGGATGTGGCCGGATTGATCTGAGACTTGGCGGCCGGAGGGAGCGGAGAGGCCGAGCGATTCGTCGGTGAGGTGGATGGTGGCGTGGGGGTCGAGAGCGATGCGCCACGGGCCGCGGATTGCCGTGATGCTGCTGGTGCCGCCATGGAGGAGGGCGGCGTGGAGGCCTGAGGGCGCCAGATGTTCCCTAAGGATGTCGGCGGCTCGATCGAGGGCCCAGCCTTTGCCGATGGCGCCGAGGTCGAGGGCGGCGCCTGGGGTGAGAGTGATGCGGTTGTCGGGGGTGATGGTGAGGGCTGGAGCGTCGGTCCGCTCCCTAACGGTCGCGGTTCGGAACGGGGTGTCGTCCGCTTGCTGGTCGCGGAAGCCCGCTTGGCGCATGAGGTGACCGACGGCGATGTCGAACGCGCCTTGGGTTGTTGCGGTGGCCTGTTGACACCAGCGGAGGAGTTGTGCAACCTCGGGCGAGACAGGAACGAGCCGCTCGGCGGCCTCGCGGTTGACGCGTGAGATGACGCTGGCTTTGTCGAAGAGGCTGAGGAGGTCGTGCCAGCGGCGGATTTCGTCGAGGGCTTCTTCGCCGGCTGCGCGGAGGCGCGCGGCGTCTCCCTCCCCGATCAAGAGGAGTTCGAAGCGCGTGCCCATCGCGTGGCAGGCGAGGGGGATTGGTTGTCCGCTCGCTGCTGGCATGGCGGGTACTTCCCCCCCGCCGAGCCTCGGCTGAAAAAGGAAGCAGAGCGTTGCTCTGCACTATTCGACTTCCGGCTTCACTCCGCTCCGCTGCGTTGCGCACGGGGGAGCGGGGGGTATGAAGCCCGGCAGAGGGCTCCACTTACATCTTCTTTGCCGTGAGCGTCGCAGGGTCGAAGTGCCAGGTGCCGCCTTCCCAGAGGCTGCGGGTCGCCAGGTCGCAGATGGTGACGACCTTGAGGCCCATCGCGGTGTCGGACGGCGGCTGTTTGCGGTCGCGGAGGCACTGGAGCCAGTTGAAGCGGTGCTGGTCCTGATCGTCGCCGATGTTCTCGAGCTTGGGCTTCTGCTCCTCGGCCTCCTCGGCGTAGGGCTTCTGGGGGATGAAGCGGACGGAGCCGTCGTTGACCTCGATGTTGCCCTTGGGGCCGCGGATGATCGGGGTGAGGCCGGTGTCGTTGTTGGTGGCGCCCATGACGATGAGCTGGAAGCCGGTCTCGAACTCAGCGAGCACGTTGACCGTGTCGTGGTTCTCCATCTTCTTGTCGATGATGTGTGCGCCGCTGGCGGTGACGCGGACGGGCCAACCCTGATCGACGGCCATCATCATCGGGGTCATGACGTGGACCAGCAGGTCGCCGATGATGCCGGTGGAGGTCTTGCGGTAGCGGCGCCAGCGGTTGAGGACGTACGGGTCGAACGGCATCTCGCCGATGGGGCCGCACCATGCCGGCCAGTCGACGTCCTTGGTCGTCCACTTGGGGTCGACGTGGTAGTAGTTCCACTCGCCGCTGGGGGTGTTGCGGCAGTAGCTGGTCTGGCCGCACGTGGGCGTGCCGATGAGGCCCTTCTTGATCATCTCCGTCGCCTTGAGGTAGGACGGGAGGGCCATCTTCTGCGTGCCGACCTGGCAGATGAGGTCGGGGTTCGCCTTAGCGGCGTTGTGGAGCGCCACGGCGTGCTCGAAGCGCAGGGTCATCGGCTTCTCGCAGTAGACGTCCTTGCCGGCCATCAGCGCATCGATGGCGTGCTGATGGTGCCAGTGCTCAGGGCTTGCAATCAGCACGGCGTGGATGTCGGGACGTTCGAGGAGCTGCTTGTAATCGGGGTAGGCCTGGACCTCGACGCCCTTCTGCCACTTCTCGGTGAGGTTCTTGTAGCAGGCGTCGAGGTTGCGCGGCCAGGGGTCGGCGATCGCGACGATCTCCACGTTGGCGCCACGGTCTCTGGCGAGCTTGGGAAAGGCGGCGCAGTGGCCGCTGCCCATGCCGCCGACGCCGATGACGCCCATCTTGATCGTCTCGCCGTCTTTGAGCTGCAGACGCGGCTTGGCCTTGCCGGCGGGCTGGATGTTGCGGAAACGCACGACGCCGCCGCTTGAAGCCGAGGCGGCGCCAGCGAGGCCGGCGAAGGCGGCGGTGGCCGCGGCGGCCTGGAGGAACTCACGACGGGAGGCGTTTGAGCCCTGATGGTGGTTAGACATGTGCGGCCCTTTGGTCGAGGGGTTGAGGTGAGGTGAATTGAAGACTGCGCGAGAATACCAGAAGTGTGAAGGACTCGCAGGGTGAAGCGTGCGGAATCCCTTACTCCTTCGGAAAAAGGTACTTACTCCAAATCGGTTTGTTCAGGCGCTGCCGATCGTTGCGGCCTTTTTAGGTGAACGGAAGAGAACGACGAATAGCAGGAAGATGACTCCAGCCATGATCGCCGGCGCGGTCCAAATGCCTTTCCAGTCTTGCACGGTCCCGGCAGAATGCCGCTTGACCCACCAATCGAAGGCCATCGCGCCGATGAACATCCCCAGTCCCTGCGTCACGAAGACGAGGAAGCCTTGGGCTTGGCTGCGAATTTCCTTGTTGGCGGCCTGATCGACATAGATCATGCCGGTCACAAAGAAGAAGTCGTAGCAGATGCCGTGAAGGATGATGCCACCCAGAACCATCGAGGTGATGTGGTGGTTCGCGCCGGACGCGTCCCATGCGCCGGCGAAGAGGCCGTAACGAACGACCCACGCGAGCATGCCGACGGCGAGCATCCACTTGACGCCAAGACGGGCGAAGCAGAGAGGCATGATGAGCATGAAGAAGATCTCGCTCATCTGGCCGAAGGACATGGTGAGGACGCCCGAACCGGCGACGGTCGTGCCGGTGGCGTCGACGAAGTTGCGAGCCTGCGCGTAATAGCCGGCGAGGGGTATGCAAAGCAGGAACGAGCAGATGATGAAAACCAGATAGGCGGGTTTCGCGAGGAGTGAGAGCGAATCAAGCCCCATGATTTCGCGGGCCGTCACGGCTTTGCCTTTGGCAGGAGGGGGCGTGTGCGGGAGAGCCATGAACGAAAAGACGCCGAGAATGATCGCAGCGGCGCCGGTCAGATAGAACTGCTCAGCCGACTGGTCTTTGCCGGGCAGAGCGGCGACGGCCCAGTTGCCAGCGATCCAGCCAATGGTGCCACAGACGCGGACGATCGGGAATTGCTTTTCGCGGTTACTGAGGTTGTGGAAGGCGATGCTTGATGTGAGCCCCAGCGTCGGCATGTAGCAGAGCATGTGGAGCAGCAGGACGAGGATGAACGGATGAAGGAACGGGCTGCCGTCGGTGTCGCCGTTAAAGGGCTTGGCCACCATGGGCGCCAGGCAAATGAGCGCCCCGCCCAGCACATGGAGCGTGCCCAAGACTCGCTGGGTGGCGAAGAAACGGTCGGCGATCAGCCCAAGAAAGAACGGAGAGATGATCGCGGCGATCGGGCCGACTGAATAGGCCGCGCCGGTCACGCCGGCCATTCCGCTCCGGTTGATGAAGCCGGTCATGGAGACGTACCACGCTCCCCAAACGAAGAACTGGAGGAACATCATCACCGAGAGTGGAACGAGTGCGTTTTTCTGCCCGGTAGTAGGTGTCGCGTTCATCGAGGGTTGCTCCACACGGTCTGCGGTCGGCAGAGCATACAGAAACATCCGCGGAAATTCGGCGGGATCGTCGGTTGGTTGCCGCGGCTGAGTTCTCGCATCTGGTACACTGCGCGATCTATGCCACGACCCGTGACGCTCTTTACCGGCCAGTGGGCCGATCTGCCCCTTGAGACGCTTGCCAAGATGGCGGGGAAGGAGGGGGGGTACGGGTACGACGGGCTTGAGCTGGCGTGCTGGGGTGATCACTTTGATGTGCAGCAGGCGGTGGGGCCGAACGGTGCGGCGTACTGCAAGGGACGGCACGAGCTGCTGGCGAAGCACCGGATGAACGTGTGGGCCGTGAGCAACCACCTGGTCGGGCAGTGCGTGTGCGACCGGATCGACCACCGGCACAAGTCGATCATCCCCGCGCGGCTGTGGGGTGACGGCGAGGCCGAGGGGGTGCGGAAGCGGTGTGCGCAGGAGATGATCGACACGGCGCGGGCCGCGGCGCGGCTGGGGGTGACGGTGGTGAACGGGTTCACGGGTTCGTCGATCTGGCAGAACCTGTACTTCTTCCCCCCCACTTCGCAGCAGGATGTGGATGATGGGTTCAACGACTTTGCGGAGCGTTGGGGGCCAATCCTGGACGTGTTCGCGAAGGAAGGCGTGCGGTTTGCACTTGAGGTGCACCCGTCGGAGATCGCGTACGACATCCACACATCGCGGCGAGCGATCGAGGCTGTGAAGGGGCATAAGGCGTTTGGGTTCAACTTCGATCCGTCGCATCTGCACTGGCAGTTTGTGGATCCGGTCGCGTTCATCCGGGCGTTCCCGGATCGCATCTACCACTCTCATGTGAAGGACGCAGCGCGAACGCTTGGAGGCGAAACGGGGATCCTGGGATCGCACTTGTCGTTCGGCGATTCGCGGCGCGGGTGGGACTTCCGGTCGCCGGGTCGAGGCGGGGTGGACTTTGAGTCGATCATCCGGGCGCTGAACGATGCGAAGTACGCGGGGCCGTTGAGCGTGGAGTGGGAAGACTCGGCGATGGCGCGCGAACACGGAGCGGCGGAGGCTTGTGCCTTTGTGCGGCGGTTGGACTTTCCGTCGTCGGATCGGGCGTTCGATTCGGCGTTTGAGAAGCGGTGAACTCGAAGGGGCGAAGAAAAGAGCTCGAAGAGCTCGAAGAAAAGGCGGAACGCGGAGGCGCGAAGAAACGCGGTGAAGCGGAGTGGAAGACAGGATGTTTGCCTGATAGAGCGAATGGAGGCGGTTATGAAGCGGGTGATGTTGAGTGCGTTGGTGGCAGCGGCCGGCACGGGCGTGGTCTTTGCGGCGGCTGGCGATCCGGAGGTGAAGCCAGCGACGTTGCAGCCTGCGGGCGCAACACAGCCCGCCGAGACCGGAAAGACCGACAAGGACGCGAAGAAGAAGGTGTATGACGAGAACGCGGATGCGAAGCAGCAGATCGCCGCGGCCCTTGCGAAGGCGAAGAAGGAGAACCGGCGCGTCCTGATTCAATGGGGCGGCAACTGGTGCTCGTGGTGCCTCCTGCTGAACAAGACGATGACGACCGACCGCTCGCTCTCGAAGGAGCTGCAGTACGAGTACGACGTCGTGCACGTGGACGCCGGCCAGCCCAAGAACAAGAACATCGACCTGGCGAAGAGCTACGGCGCGACGCCCGACAAGGACGGGTTCCCGTTCCTGACGATTCTCGACGCCGACGGGAAGGCGATCGCCAATCAAGAGAGCGGCTCGCTTGAGAAAAAGGACGCGAACGGCGAGTCGGTGCTCGGCGACGGAATGGGGCACGACGTGCAGAAGGTGCTGAAGTTCCTCAAGGCCAACGAAGCGAAGCCGCTCGAGGCGCAGAAAGTCATTGATGCGGGGATCGCGGAGGCGAAGTCGAGCGAGAAGCTGGTGTTCCTGCACTTTGGCGCACCGTGGTGCCCGTGGTGTCACCGGCTGGATGACTGGATGGACAAGACCGAGCCGGCGGCGCTGCTAGGGAAGGGCTTTATCAACGTGAAGGTGGACACCGACCGCATGACGGGCGGCGCTGATGTACTGAAGAAGTACCGCCCGAAGGACGGTGGCATCCCGTGGTTCGCGTTTATTGATGGCGATGGGAAGGTCGTCGCCGACAGCGACGCGGCGAAAGGGGGCAACGTCGGATTCCCGTCGGCAAAGGACGAGCTTGCGCACTTTGCGGCCATGCTGGAGAAGTCGAAGCTGAGCGCCGAGGATCGCACGAAGCTGATTGAGACGTTGAAGAACGACAAGCCCGGGACGTCTGCGGGACACTGAACGCGGCCGCGTGACATCAATGGCGAAGCGCGTTGTCGGAAGTACGAATCGACGCGGTGGCGCCCCGTTGGGGCTCAACTGACGAATGGCGCGTTGCCGCGGGCTCAAGCTCACGGCAACGCACTTGCGCCCCTCTGGGGCTGAAGGCGCAGCATGAGTGGTGAACAGGGTCCGTTGACGATCGGGATGGTGGGCGGCGGCAAGGACGCGTTCATCGGCGGCGTGCACCGGCTGGCGTTCTCGCTGGATCGATCGTTTGTGCTGACGGCAGGTGCGCTCTCATCGACGCCGGAGAAGTCGGCTGAGTCGGCTCGTGGGCTGGGACTCGCGGCGGACAGGTCGTACGGGTCGTGGCAGGAGATGCTTGAGCGTGAGAAGGCTCGGCCAGCGTCGGAGCGAATCGATGCTGTGTGCATCGTGACGCCGAACCACACGCACGCGGGGATTGCTCGTGCGTTTGTCGAGGCTGGTTTCCCGGTGGTTTGCGACAAGCCGTTGACGACGACTGTGGCGGATGCGCGTTCGCTGGCCGCTGCGGTGGAGAAGAGCGGCGTGCCGTTCGCGGTGACGTACAACTACACGGGATACCCGATGGTGCGGCACGCAGCCCACCTTGTGAAGACCGGCGCGGTCGGCACTGTGCGCAAGTGCTTTGTCGAGTATCACCAGGGCTGGCTCGCGACGAAGATCGAAGACTCGGGGCAGAAGCAGGCGTCGTGGCGAAACGATCCGAAACAGGCGGGGGCGGGCGGAGCGATCGGTGACATCGGGAGCCACGCGGAGAATCTGCTGGCGACGGTGACGGGGTTGCACGTTGAGGCCGTGGCCGCGGAGCTGACGAGCTTTGTGCCGGGTCGGACTCTTGACGACGACGCTGCGGTACTGATCCGCATGAGAGGCGGCGCGAAAGCGGTTCTGACGGTGTGCCAGGTCGCCATTGGTGAAGAAAACAACCTGACGTTGCGCGTACACGGTGACAAGGGCTCGCTTTGGTGGCGGCAGGAAGAGCCGAACCATCTGACCATCGCAACGCTGGACGGGACGACGAAGGTGCTGGCTCGCGGATCGGGGTTTGGATCGCCGGCCGACGCCGCGACGCGGCTGCCGCCGGGGCATCCCGAGGGGTTTATCGAGGGGTTCGCGAACGTCTATCGCGGGTTCTCTGCGGCAGTTCGAGCGCACAAGGCCGGCAAACGCGGCGGTGATGGTGAGTTCCCGACGGTTCGCGACGGTGTGCGCGGCGTGGAGTTCATCGACGCGGTTGTGCGGAGTGCGAAGGCTGCCGGGGCCTGGACAGCGGTTGGGCAGTAAGAGAAGTTGCCGCAGATGAACGCTGATTGACGCAGATCGGAACAAAGACAGCGAAGGCGACTGTTCTTCTTGGCATTGATCTGCGTTGATCCGCGTTCATCTGCGGCTTGTTCTTCTGCTACGCTCGGACATGGCGAAGTCGTCTGTTATCGTGCGTGCGTTGGGGCGTGAGAAGGCGTTGGTCGGCATGGTGCACGTGCCGGCTCTACCGGGGACGCCGGCTTCGCGGCTGGGGTTGCGGGCGATCTGCGAGCACGTAGCGGCGGAGGCGAAGCTGCTCGCCAAGGCGGGGTTCGATGCGTTGCTGCTCGAGAACATGCACGATGCGCCGTATGTGACGCGGCACGATCCTGCGGTGGTCGCGGGGATGACCGCCGCGGGCCTGGCAGTGCGGGAAGCCGCGCCCGATCTGCCGATGGGCGTGCAGGTGCTGGCGGCGGGGAACCGCGAGGCACTGGCGGTAGCGCACGCGTGCGGGGGGACGTTCATTCGGTGTGAGAACTTCGTCTTCGCGCACGTTGCGGACGAAGGGCTGATGCCGACGGCCGAGGCGGGCGAGTTGCTGCGCTATCGGCGGTCGATCGGTGCTGAGGGTGTGGCCGTGTTCGCCGATCTGAAGAAGAAGCACGCTTCGCACGCGATCACCGCGGACGTTTCGCTGGCCGAGGCGTGCCACGCTGCAGAGTTCTTCCGGGCAGATGGCGTGATCGTCACCGGGGCGCACACTGGCGATCCGGCGAGCGAGGACGACCTGGCGGCGGCGCGGCGGGCGTGCGGGCTGCCGATCCTGGTCGGCAGCGGTGTGACGCCGGAGAACATCGGCGCGATGTTCGCGCACGCCGATGGGCTGATCGTCGGCTCATCGCTCAAACGCAGCGGACACTGGGCAGGGCCGCTGGACACTAAGCGGTGCGCGGCGGTGGTAAAGGCGGCTGACAAAGCGCGTTAATCACCAGAAGCGTAAAGAAAGACAGGGTAAAACACGGAGCACACGGAGGAAGGCACCGAGGGCTTCAAACAACTTGTCCAAGGAACATCGCTTTTCTCCGTGTCCTCTGTGCGCTCCGTGTTTTAGACTCTTTTCCTTTCTGTGTCTCCTGGTGAACAATGGATTGACATGACTGAGACAGCCCCGCTCGCCCTTCGATGTTCGATCCTCAAGCACGTGCCGCACGGGTTCAGCACGCGGTGCGGCGGAGTGTCGGAGGGGATGTTTGCTTCGCTCAATTTCGGCAACCCCGGCGAGTTGCCGCTGGATGACCGCGACTCGGCGGGGAACATCGAGCGGAACTTCCGGCGACTGCTGGGCGTGACCGGCGCGAGCGGTCGGCGACTGATCGAGGTACATCAGGTGCATGGCAGCGCGGTCGATGTGGTGACGAAGGATCGGCCACGCGGCACAGGACCCGATCCCAAAGCGGACGCGATCGTGACCGATGACCCGTCGGTCGTACTGGCGGTGCGAACGGCCGACTGCCTGCCTGCGCTGCTCGCGTCGGGCGATGGTCGGGTCGTTGCGGTGGTGCACGCTGGGTGGCGCGGCGTGATGGCGGGAATCGTTCCCAACACGCTCACGGCCATGGCCCAGCTTGGCGCAAAGGACATCGTCGCGGCGGTCGGTCCGTGCATCAGCGGCGAGGCGTTCGAGGTCGGCGAGGAGGTCGCAGCCGAGTTTGAACGCGTGTTCAATCCCGAAACGTTGGTCGTGCTGCGCAGGCCGCAGTGGGCCAAACCGCACGTCGACCTGAAGCGGGCGGTGTTCATGCAGCTCGCCGCGGGCGGCGCGGCCGGGCGCAGGTGCTACCCAACTGCACGGTGAACGAGGCGGAGCTGTTCTTCAGCCACCGGCGAGATGCTGGACGGACCGGGCGGATGGCGTCGGTGATCGGTGCGGTAGAGGTATAAGGCGGCCTTACTCAGATTGCCGCGTTTACCCAGCTTGCGATCTGAGATCGATGTTTGTAGAGGCTTTATACACCTCCACCTCAATCAGGGGGTATGCTGCGGTCCACCCATTTGGACCGTTCGCCGCCCACATTCGGAGAGATCATGCGCACCCACACTGCCTCTGTCGTTCTCGCCGCTCTCATTGCCGTCGGTGGTGCGATCGAGTGCTGCCCGGCACAGGTGACGGGTTCCGCGGGCAACAACCAGCCGATCGACAATCGTCAGCCGTCGCTGGTGGTACCGACGTTTATCACGATGCAAGGCATCTTCGGCATCGGCGTGCACATCCGTATGTTCGGATACTCGCCTGATACGGTCGCGACGTTGATGAGTGAGCACTGGGTCCCGTGCGACGGGCGGGTCTTGCAGACCTCTCAGAACGGTGCGCTGTTCGCGCAGATCGGCACGTACTACGGCGGCAACGGCGACACCACGTTCGGCGTGCCCGATCTCCGGGGCCGCGCAATCGTCGGCGAAGGAACGGCGTCCTTTCCCAACGGCGGCCCGTTCACGCGCGGTACGCCTGTCGGCGCCGACCAGTACATGCTGACGTCTGCAAACCTGCCGGCGCACGATCACGCGCTGGGTCAGGGCTCGCTGCACACGGGCGTCGCCGGAGCGGTGCAGCCGCAGTCCTTCGACACCATGCAGGCGTCGCTGCCGCTCAATTACACGATCCATGCGTTCTCGGGGGCTTTCCCTTCCCGCGGCGACGGCTCGGGGCTGGATGGCGGGGCCATCTCACCGGACTTCCCGTACATCGCACAGATCCACATCATGGCGGGAGCGCACGACGGAGGCCTACGGCGCTTATCCCTGCGATGGCCGCCTCATCCAGATCGCCCAGAACAGCGCGTTGTTCTCCCTCCTCGGCACGTACTACGGCGGAAACGGCACGAGCACGTTCGCGATCCCCGATCTGCGCGGGCGGGTGGCGATCGGCACCAACACCGCGGGCTTTCCCGGGCCTGGGCTCTCGCCGCATTTCAACGGCGAGTACACGGGCGAGCGGCTGGTCACGCTGTTCCCCGGCAACCTGCCCGGGCACGTGCATTCGGCAAGCGACTACGTGCCGCCGTTTACCGGGCCGCGGGGCGGCAATCTTGCGTACCAGAACATGCAGCCGTCGCTGCCGATGATGTACTGCATCGCGCTGGGGGGCGTGTACCCGACCAACTCGGTTAACGATGACGCCGGGTACCTCGGCGAGATCATGCTCTTTGCGGGGAACTTTGCGCCGGCGGGGTATGTGCCGTGCGACGGGCGCTCGCTGGCCGTCAGCGAGAACGAGGCGCTCTTCATGCTGATGGGAACGACGTTCGGCTCCGACGGCCCCGGCACGTTCAAGGTCCCCGACTTGCGCGGGCGGACGCCAGTGGGCCCTTCGTCAACACTGCCGATCGGCCTGGCGTTCGGGACCGAGCAGACGCTGATGTCGAGCGGCCAGATGCCGTCGCACGTTCACAGCCTGCCCTCGTGCGCGGCGGACGTGGGCGTACAGGGCGGGCTGCCCGGGCACGACGGCATGCTGGACAACAACGACTTCATCGCGTTCATCCAGCTCTTCTTCACGGTCGATGCGCGGGCGGATCTTGGGGTGCAGGGCGGTCTGCTCGGTCATGACGGCGCGTTCGACAACAACGACTTCATCGCGTTCATTAACCTGTTCTTCACCGGCTGCTGAGCCGTTAGATCGGCTATCGGACGGGTGGTTTAGCCGGGTTCGCCGGTTTGGTCGCATTGAATGCGCAGGCCTCTCTTCACCACTCCAGGCGAGCGGCCCCGCATCTGCGAGCACTCTCATGGTCACCTGCACCACTCTCCGTTCGGCTCACCGTCTCAGCGCGTTGGTCGTGCTCGCGGGCACGATGTTCGGCGGGTTAGCGGTCGCCGGGCCCATCAATACCGATCCGGCGGGCTCGCCTGGCACTCAGCCGTTCAACAACATGCAACCGTCGCTCGCGTTGCACTTTGCATTCCCTCTGCAGGGAGCGTTCGGCAACGGCGTGCCGGTGCGGATGTTCGCGTACAGCGACTCGAAGATGTCGCAGCTCACCGGCGGCGTGTGGATTCAGCCGGCGGGGCAGTTGCTGCCGGTCTCTCAGAATCAGGCGCTGTTCGCGCAGCTCGGCACGAACTTCGGCGGCAACGGCGCTTCGACGTTCGCGCTCCCCGACCTGCGTGGTAAAACGCCGATCGGTGAAGGGCAGGGCTTCGGCACAAGCAATTACGTTCGCGGCCAGTCCGTCGGCCAAGCGACTCAGACCATGACCGTCGGCACGATGCCGGCCCATTCGCACACTCACGCCAAAGCCGTGACGGGGGTCACGAGCGTCACCGGCGGCGGGCAGGCGATTGGCAGCATGCAGCCATCCCTGGCGATGAACTGGGAGATCACGGTGACGGGGCCGTTCCCGCCGCTGGGCGGCAGCGGCACTGCATCGACGCCCAACGCTCCTTACTTGGGCCAGGTAATGCTGCACGCGGCGACGCCGGGCGGCACATACACCAACCTGTTCTCACCGTGCAACGCGGGGTTGATCCCCGTTTCGCAGAACACGGGGCTCTTCGCTCTGATCGGCACGTCCTACGGCGGCAACGGCCAGACGACCTTCGGCAAGCCCGACCTCCGCGGCTCGACCGCCGCTCATACCGGACAGGGTCCCGGCATCGAGCAGCGCGTGCTGGGTGAGATCTGGGGCAACGAGGTCTGTCCGATCAGCGTGCAGAATCTGCCGACGCACCTGCACACGGTGGCGCTGTTCCCCGGACAGCCGCCGCTCGGTTCCACCGGCTTTGCTGGTGGCAGCCAGCCGTTCTCGAACGCACAGCGGTCGCTGGCGATCAACTACCTGATCTACCTGCAAGGCGCGTACCCCGATGCCAATTCACAAAGCGAAAGCGTCAATTATCTTGGCGAAATCATCGTCTACGCAGGCAACAACACTCCCACCGGCTACGCCCGCTGCGACGGCCAGCTCTTGCCGATCGCTCAGAACCAAGCGTTGTTCTCGCTGCTCGGCACAAGCTTCGGCGGCAACGGCGTGTCGACATTCGCACTCCCCGATCTCCGCGGGCGCGTGCCTGTCGGCGCGTCGCTCAGCGCGGGTGGCTACCCGGCCGGCACCGTGCTCGGCACAGAGAACGTGACACTGACCTCACAGAACATGCCCTGGCACACGCACACGCTGCAGCCCTACTGCCCGGCGGATATCGGCATGCAAGGCGGCTTGCCCGGGCACGACGGGTACCTGGACAACAACGACTTCATCGCCTTCATCAGTCTGTTCTTCGGGTCAAATCCCATCGCCGACTTCGGCATGCAGGGCGGCCTGGCCGGCTCCGACGGCCACTACGACAACAACGACTTCATCGCGTTCATCAGCGCGTTCTTCTCTGATTGCCCGTGGAACTGACCGCCCCACTGCTGCCGCAAACAACGCCTCAGCGTTTGAGCTTCCACAACTGCCGAACTGCCGAGAGCAGCTTGTCGGTCGTCGCAGCGTCGAGGCCGCGGCGTTCCATCACGTGCTTGGCAAGAGCGACGCCGGCCTCGCCTTCCTCGCAGATGACGGTGGAGGCGCCGGCCGCGAGCAGGCCCTCGCGCTCGGCGAGGTAGCGGGCGCGGACGGTGATCTCGGCCGTGGCGTTGAGCTCACGCGCGGCCATGACGAGCGTGGTACGGCTTTCGGCGCTTGGGAGCGTAACGATCAGGTGTGAAGCGGTCGCTATACCAGCCTGATCGAGCACTTCGCGGCGCGATGCGTCGCCGTAGAGGGCGGTGCGCCCTTCGTCGGCGAGCGTTTTGACGGTGTCGACGTTCATGTCGACGACGGTCGTTCGAACGTTGGCGTCCCGCAGCAGAGCGTCGACGAGACGGCCGACAGGGCCGTAGCCCACAACGATCGCCCGCGTGGGTGCTGGTACCGCGGGATTGCTCTCTGTATCTGCTCCGTTCGCCTGAGACTCGGCGGCAAGGCGTGCGCTCCCCTGCGAGTTCATCGCGGCGATGCGTTTGTCAGCCCGTGCGTTGAGCAGCTTCCACACCAGCGGCCAGCGGCGGCACCGAGCTTCGATGCGATCGAGCGATCTGAAGAGCAGGGGGTTCAACGTGATTGAGATGATGGCAGCGGCGACCAGAACGTTGACCCCTTCGTCGGGCATCAATCCCTTACCCTGCGCCGCCTGCGCAAGGATGAACGAGAACTCGCCGATTTGTGCAAGCCCGATGGCGACGGTGAGCGCGGTGCGGGCCGGGTAGCCGAGCGCCGCAACGATCGCGAGTGCCGCGATTGGCTTGATAATCAGCACGATTCCCACGCCCGCCACGACCATCAGCGGCTGTTCGACAACGAACGACGGCCTGAACAGCATGCCGACCGACACGAAAAAGAGCACAGAGAACGCGTCGCGCAGCGGCAGAGCGTCGGCCGCGGCTTGATGGCTGAGAGGCGACTGGGCAACGACCATTCCCGCGAGGAAGGCGCAAGAGCAACCGACGCACCGAACAAGGCCGCGGAACCGACGGCGACGGTAATCGACAGCACCAGCACGGTAAGAGTGAAGAGCTCGCCCGAACGCAAACGAGCGACACGCTCGAGGATCCACGGGACGACCTTGGAACCAGCGAGCAGCACGATCGCCACGAGCGCAACGAGCTTTGCGAGCACCAGCCGATGGTGGCCAGTGTGCCCTGACCCGAAGCTACGGCCCCATCCGCTCCAACACTTTCGCCCCCTCCCCCACCCGCGAGCACCGGCACCATCACCAGCGCCAGCACGGTGAAAATGTCCTCCACGATCAGCCAGCCGACCGCGACATGTCCGTGGCTGGAAGAGAGCATCCCACGGTCCATCAGTACACGCAGCAGCACGACCGTGCTGGCGACGGCCATCGCCATGCCGAGCACGAGGGTGGACTTGAGCGGGAAGCCGAATCCGAAATGGAAGATCGCGATCGTGACGCCCGCCGCGAGCAGGCTCTGCCCTACGGCGCCCGGTACCGCGACCCGCTTCACCGCCAGCAGGTCCTTCACGTGGAAGTGCAGGCCCACGCCGAACATCAGCAGGATGACGCCGATCTCGGCAAGCTGATGGGCCAGGTGCTGATCGCCCTGATAGCCGGGCGTGTACGGCCCGATGAGCACGCCCGCGGCCAGATACCCGACGATCGGCGACAACCCTAGTTTGTGCGTGATCAAACCAAAGAACCACGCCGCGGCGAAACCGGCCGCGAAGAGCGTCAGGAGCGGCAGGCTCTCGGTCGACGCGGCAAGGACGAGCGCGGGTTGGGGCATCAGCGCGTGGTGCATCACGGGGCATCTTTTCCGCGTGCCCGTGTGAAGTCCTGCTCACCGGTGGGGTTTTTTCGAAGACCGGCCAGAGGGCGCGAAGACGGAGTGCGACCGTTCTGCTACCTGTCCATCACTCTTGAGCTTGCGCTTAAGGCTCTTATTAGCTCTTCATGTTGACGAACTGGAGCGGGACGCCGATCGTCCCCGCCTCGTCCTTCTGCAGCATCGTCATCACCGTACGCAGGTCATCGATCTGCTTGCCGCTGATGCGGATCTCGTCACCCTGGATGCTCGGCTGCACCTTGAGCCCGTTGGCGGCGCAGAAATCCTTGATCATCTTGACGATCTCTTTGGCCTTGTCGGTCTCGAGCCCGTTCTTGATCTTCACGTCACGCTTGAGCATGCCGCCGAGGGAATGTTCGGGCTCCATGAACTCGAACGCCTTGGGGTCGATGCCGCGGCGCATCGCGCACTTGTGCAGTTCTTCAGCGATGCCTTTGTGCTTGGTGCCGTCCTCGGCGACGATCTTGAGCTTCTTCTCTTTCTGATCGACCTCGATGGTCCACTTGCTGCCGCGGAAGTCGAAGCGGGTCGCCATCATCTTCTTGAGGTTGTTGATGGCGTTGTCGAGCTCGGGGAAGTTGAACTTGGAGACGATGTCAAGGGTTGGGGTGGCCATAAGACTCGATCCTGAACTCAAAGGTCTCAAAGTGACTCGAAGAACTCAAAGAAGAAACCGTGGCAGGGAGAGACTCGCGCAGAAACAAAGAACCTTTGAGCCCTTTGAGCTCTTCGTGTTCTTTGAGTTCCTGTCTTTTACTTCACCGGCACGATGCGGCAGACCTGGTCGTCCGCAACCTTGTCGCCCATGTTGCGGCCGCGCCCGTCCTTGTTGCTCGTGGTGAACCAGATCGATCCGTCGGGCGCCTGCGCGACGGCGCGGATGCGCCCATGTCGGGGACGAGGCGGTCGATGCTCTCGACGCTCTTGCCGTCGCCCGAGAGCTTGATCATGTAGACGCCGGGGATGGGGTTGCCTTGCAGGCCGCCCAGCCCGCCGACGCAGTAGTTGCCCACCCACTGCTTGAACTGCTTGTCGCTGCTGACGAACGCGCCGCCGCTGGGGGCGATGCCGGGCGTCCACTGCTTGAGCGGAGCCACCATGCCGTCGGCGGTGTTGTCGGCGTAGATCGCGGGCCAGCCGTAGTTCTTCCCCTTCTCGATCAGGTTGAACTCGTCGGCCGCGCCGGCGGGCTTGCCGTTGTTCACCGGCTCGCCGCTGGGGCCGTGCTCGGTCTCGTACATCATGCCGGTGGTCGGGTGCCAGTCGAAGCCCTGCGGGTTGCGGTTGCCCAGCGTCCAGATCTCCGGGCGGACCTTGTCCTTCTTGTTGGCGCCGGCCCAGGGGTTATCGTCAGGAACGCTGCCGTCGTCGTTGATGCGCAGGATCTTGCCGTTGAGCACGTCCATCTGCTGGGCGAGTTCGCGCTTGAAGTGCTCGCCGGTGGAGACGTACAGCTTGCCGTCGGGTCCGAATTTGATGCCGCAGCCCGCGTGGTTGCCGCCGATCTCGATGCCGGTGAGGATGTCCTTCTCCTGCGTCAGCACGCCGTCCTTCTCCACACAGCGGATGACGCGGATGTCTTTCTTGCTGCTGTCGCCGTACGCGAGGTAGACGAAGTGGTTGTCGGCGAACTTTGGGTGCAGGCAGATGCCCATCAGGCCGACCTCGCCGCCGCTGGAGACGTTCGGAAGGGTCATGGCCACCTTCTCAACGAGCTTGCCGTCGGCGCCGATGATGCGGACGCGCCCCTTGCGCTCGGTGACGAAGCAGCGGCCGTCGGCCGCAAACGCCATGGCCCAAGGCACCTCGAGCTTGCTGGCGACGTTCTCAATTTTGTACTTGGTGCCGTCGGCGGCGGTGTAGGTCTTGGCGTCGGCGGCCTTTTCAACGGGCTTCTTGTCAGCGGCCGGAGCGGCCGGCTGGGCGAGGCCTGAGGCGGCCAGGAGCGTGCAGGCGAGGAACGCGGTGGCGACGTGCTTCATGGTCGGGAGTGTACCGGCCAGGTGCACGCCCGGGCAGCAATCCCCGCGGTTACCCGTAGACCTTGGCGAGGTCACGCCAGAACGTCGGGTACGTCTTGCGCACACAGCCAGGGTCGCGGATATAGACGTTTGGACGACGAAGGCCGATCAGGGCGAGGCTCATCGCCATGCGGTGGTCGTCGTAGGTGTCGAACTCGACGCGGGGGGCGGAGGGGGAGCAGTCGATGCCGCCGGGCGGTGGAGTGATGCGAATGCCCTCGTCGAGATGGCCAGCATCATCGGTGTACGTGAACGGCTCGACCTTCACGCCGACCTTCGCGAGCTCGGTGACGAGGGCGGCGATGCGGTCGGTCTCCTTAACGCGGAGTGTGTGGAGCCCGCGGAGTTCCGAAGGCCCCCCATCGGTAAAACACACAGCAACAGCAATAGCCATCGTCTCGTCTGGTATCTGACTCAAGCTGACGCTGAGAGGTTCAACAGACTTCGGCCCTTTCAAAAGGAGCGTGCGACTCCAGCCTCCCTTTGACCGAAGCCCCATCTGCCTCAACGCTCCCGCCAGCGTGGGCATCTCCAACGCACGCCTGTCGAGTACATAGCGGCTGTACCAGATGTTTGGGTCGACTACAGCGCTATCGATCTCAAAGTGCGACGCGTGGTGATCGAGCGACCCTTGCATGCCGATATCCAATAGCGCACGGGCACAACCAGCGTGGCTGTCAGCGGGAAAGCCATTGCGCTTTTATCCGGCAGAATGGCAAGCCGAAACGCAGACAAGGGCTTCAGTGGGAAGGGTGCGAACGACTCCGGGCTGCCTGGCACGATGGGCGGAGCCTCTCGCTCTGCGATCGGCCACACCTTCAAACTGCGATAGCCGTCACGTTGGGGCCATGAGCTCGATGGTCGCACGCCGGATTGACGCAGGATGCTCTGCGTCAAATCGACGTACGCCCACGAAGTGACGGGCTCTTTGAGATGCAGCAGTAAGCCACGTGGAAGAAACGCGGCCGTGAGGAGCAGCCCACTTACGAACTGGCTGGATTGCGCAACGCCAATCTCAAGCTCGGGGGCAAGGTCGTCGAGATTGCGGTGTGGACGAACGGCCAGCGGCGGGTACCCTTCGCGCCCCAAGTACTCAACTTTTACCCCCAGTTGCTTCAGCGCCTCGACCAGTTCCCCAATCGGCCGCTCCCGCATCCGCGCATTGCCGTCGATGACGATCCCCCCACTCTCAAGCGGCTGCAACACCGCTGCGGCTGTAAGAAACCGCGTCGCCGTCCCCGCGTTGTTCAGGTTCAGCGTGACAGTCTGACCCGCGGGGATTTTCCAACGCCCAGCAACGCCCTTCACGCGAATCGTCGCGTTCCCGCACGATTCACCGTTCGGCTCGACCTCGGGCATGACCTCGATCTCCGCCCCCAGTTGCCGCAGCGCCCGCACCATCACCTGCGCATCATCGGCATCAGCGAGCGCGCCGGTCAGCACGCTCTCTCCGTCCGCCAACGCGGCCAGCAGCAGCGCCCGATTCGTCAGGCTCTTGCTCCCCGGCGGGCGCACAGTGATGTCGAACGGCCTGGTCACCGGCGGTACATGCACAAGCGGCGGCAGCTTGTCCGCGGGGAGGTTCGCGATGTCTTTGACGGTGGGCGTCATGCAATCTCCGAACCGCGACCATAAGGGAGCGGAACGAGACGCAAGCCAACACCAACGCGGCGTTCCGCTCCCTCACGATCGCGGTTCGGGTTGCTCACTTACTCCCCCTTCCGAAACACCGCCACCACGTCCTCAACGGGGATCACAAACAACCGATTGTCCCCCTCGAACTCAACCGGCACGGCGTGCTTGGGATTGAAGAGCACTTTGTCGTACTGCTTGATCGGGTAGTCGGCGTCGCGCTCGATCTTCGCGCTGATCGCCACCACGCGACCGGTGATGGTCGGGATCTCGATCTTGTCGGGCAGGTGGATCCCCTGCTTGGTCTGCTTTTTGTCCTCGTCCTTGCGGATCAGCACACGGTCGCCGATCGGCTCGACGGTCTCGATCTTCTGGGCGCTGGCGCCCTTGCGCGTCTCTTCGGCCATGCGAGCATGGTAGTAGTGGAGGCAGAACGCTGCGGTCAACACAAACCGTGAAGCCGTCGCCCGGTAGACTGCCGCAATGGTCGCCCCCACACCAGCTCAGGCAACGTCGCGCCGCACCGAGTGCATCCACTGCGGCTACAACCTGAGCGACACGGCGCCTGACAGCAAGTGCCCTGAGTGCGGCAACCTGGCCACCGACACCCGCGAAGGAACGCTCTTCTACCGCCTTCCACCGACCCGCCTGGGAACGATTACCACCGGCGCCGCCCTCGTCTGCGTCATGAACTCGGCCTGGCTGGCCTTTGCGCTCCTTGAACTTGTGCGTTGGTTCATTCCCGGAGGAATCTCCAACGGCCTGCTTCCGCTCTGGGACGCCGTCCGTCACGCGACCGGCGTGCTCTTCGCGCCTTGGGTGGCGCTCTTTGTGCTCGCTGCGCCACTCAACCGATTCCCGGAGTGGAAGAGCGCGATCCGCATCTCCGCCCTCGTTCTCACCGGCGGGTTCGTCTTGTTCCAGACAGTGCTCGCCCAGCAAATGCGCACCTCCACGTGGGCCGGCCCGGGCGCAAGCACGATGCAGATCGTCAGTTACATTGCCGACAGCGTCTTCGGGTACGTCCCTGCCCTGCTCTCGAGCATTCAACTTCACAAGATCGCGCGCCGCCTTCCGGGCACACCGTTCGCGTCGCTCGGCGCGGCAGCGATCATCTGCTCATCCGTCTTGCTCGCCCGCGCGGGAATCGAGAGCAGTTCCATCCTCAGCACCTATCTGCTGCCGCAAACCGGACTTGCCTGCCTGGCCGTCCTGCTCTGGATCCCGCCCACGGCCCTCTCGTTCCTGGTCTACCGCGAACTGCGAGCAGTTGGACGTGACGTTGACACCGACCATCCATACACGCGCACGTGAACGCTCGCCCTACGGTTCACCGATGCATTCACCCGCTGTCGAACGCCTCCGCAGCCTCATCCGCGACGTCCCCGACTTTCCCAAGAAAGGGATCGCGTTCAAGGATTTCACGCCGCTTCTGCAGGACGCCGCCGCACTGGCGATGGCCGTCGAGCTGATGGCCAACCCGTTCCGCGGCAGCAGCAACAGCACCCAAACGCGGGCGTGGACATCGTCGTCGGCGCCGAGTCGCGCGGCTTCATCTTCGGCACGGCGCTCGCCCAGGCGCTCTCAGCTGGCTTTGTCCCGGTGCGCAAGCCGGGCAAGCTGCCGTACAAGACCCGCAGCGCCTCGTACGACCTTGAGTACGGGAGCGACGTGCTGGAGATCCACGCCGACGCCATCCGCCCCGGCCAGCGCGTGCTGCTGGTTGACGACCTGCTCGCCACCGGCGGCACGCTGGAGGCCTGCGCGAAGCTGATCAACGAGCTCGAAGGCCAGATCGTGGGGATGACCGTTCTCATCGAGCTGACCGCACTCAACGGCCGCGAACGCCTCAAGAAGTTCGGCGGCGGGCACGTGCACAGCGTGCTGACCTGCTGAGACAGGCATTCGGCCTAACCTCTACCATGCGCAGAGGCCAGGTCCGCCGCCCCGAAATCTTCGGCTTTACCAAGCAACAGTTGCTCGACGCCTGCGATCTGTCGGCCAAGTCGTTTGACACGATCCGTAAAGCCGCGCGAGTCTCAGGGCCAAGCCACGGCGGGCTGAACCACGTCTTCTCCGTCGAGGACCTGATCAGGATCATCCACCGCGCCGAGAGCGGCACCTTCACCGACCGCGGCGCTCCCGCCGCCAAGGCCTGGCGCACGTTCGCCACAGAGCAGGGCGTCGTCGTCCCGCCTCGCGGTAAGTAACCGCCAATGGCGCTCACCCCGTCACAGCGTGCCGACCTGACCGCCCGCGTGCAGCGCCTGGCCGTTCTGCTCGACGCCCGGTTTGCGGTGCCGTTCACGCCGCTGCGCATCGGCCTCGATTCACTCATCGGCCTGGTCCCGGTCATCGGCGACTCGGCGATGGCGGTCGTCTCGCTCTACCTGATCATTCAGGCTCGTCGGCTCGGCACGCCGTGGAGCCGCATCTTCGTCATGGTGCTGCTGGTCTTCGCCGACTGGATCATCGGCGGGGTCCCAGTCCTTGGCGATATCGCCGACGTCTTCTTCAAGGCGAACATGCTCATCCTGAAGTTGATGAACGCACCGCCGGGTAAGACCCCGCCCAGCCTGCCCAAGTGAATGACGCCGCTGGCGCCCGGCTCAACATCCTTCAAAGAACTGCGTGATGAATACGATGAAGTCGTTGTTGTCGAACTGACCGTCGACGCCCGGCACGCCCCCCTGCACGCCGCGATCGGCCCCTTCCTGCTGCTGGAAGAACATCGTGATGAACACGATGAAATCGTTGTTGTCGAGCTGCCCGTCATGACCCGGCTGGCCGCCTTGCTCACCAACGTCGCCCGCACACCCTTCGGGCGTGAACGACACCGAGACCTCTTCGCTCTCGGCGTAGAGGCCCGACGCGTCGCGGAACTTGAAGCGAAGCGTGCGGTGCTGCCCGGGCACGCCGTCAGGAATGTGAAAGATCGGGTGGTAGTCAAAGAACGGCTGGCCGAAGTTCATCTCCTCACCCACAGCCATCACATGCAGGCCGTCGTGCACGAAGATGCCCGGATCGGCGTACGTCAGCACGCCGCGGATGTCCGACGAGAGTGACAGCAGGAACATGTCCTCATCGGGAAAGTCGATCTCAATGTTCGCGAAGCCGTGCGAACCCGTGGCGTACCCGTCGATACCCGCGTGGATCGAAGCCTCCAGTGTCTCCGGCTGCTCGAACCCGACATGAGCGATCAACCTCCCCGCCGCCGTGCGGCCGATGCCCACCTCGTGGTCTTCCTCACCGCCACCCGCCCGCGCAGCAGCGGCGTTCACCAGGACCAGACCCGCACCACACACAACGGCCAGCGGAAGTCGCATAGAGATCTCCCCACTCGGGTGTTCGAATCAGCTTCAAGCTACCACACAAACGCCAAAACAACCATCAACGCGTACAAAGTGGATGTCACCGCTCCGCTCTCCCTTGCACTCCCCTGACGGGAGGGATCTGTTCGAGCATCTACCATTTGCCGCCCGACAACTCGGGCACTGTGGAGGCTGCACCATGCTCACCGTTCGTTCCCTGACGTGTTCCACCGCGATCACACTGACCCTCGCGGCATCCGGCGCGTTCGGCCAGCAGATCGAAATCCGCGCTCAACCGGGCGTCGTGGTGATGAACGACGGCGGCGGGGAAGAGGTCATGTTTGACGGCCCGATGGACGGCGACGGCCCCATGATGCTTGTCGGCGGCCCCGGCGGCCTGAGTGACATGATCGGAGGGGCTGTGGCAGGCGGCGGGGGAGCCTACACCTTCCCCATCAGCGCCGCCGATCTGGCGAAGTATGCGAAGATCCTGAAGTTCTCACCCGACCAAGCGGCCGCCGCGAACTCGCTGCTCGACGGCTACGCAACCGCCTTCAAGACCAAAGCCGACGCGGCGAAGGAGAAGGTCGCCTCGATCCGCGAAGCGGCCAAAGAGAACGAAGAGCGCGACTGGTGGCAGAAGACGCTCCCGATCACCAAGGAACTCAGGCAAGAGCGCGACCGCGCCGAAGAGGCGTTCCTTACCGACTACAAGTCGATCGCAAGCAAGGAACAAGCCGCCCGGTGGGAGAAGGTCGAGATGTACCGCCGCCGCTCCAAGGCGATGCGCGGCATGACGCCCTTCGGTCCCGCCGGCGAACGCGTCGACCTGTCGGCCATCGTCGATTCACTCGATCTTGACGCCGCGCTCACGGGCAAGCTCGAGCCGATCATGGACAACTACGAGCGGGATGTGGACATCCGCCTCCGCGAACAGACCGACGTGCAGACCAAGCAGCGCGAGGCAATGAAGGACGCGGCGAAGAACCACGATTTCTCCCTCTTGACCAAGGCCGAAAACGATCGGTACGACGCGGGCGTGAAGATGCGCGATACCCATCGCACCTACGCCGCGCAGATCACCACCGCCCTGCCCAAAGAAGCCGCGGAGAAGTTCGACACCGCCTTCCGCCGCGCCGTCTATCCACGGATCTACCGCGAGCGGTACGCGGGCAAAGCCATCACCGCCGCCGAAGGGCTCGACGACCTCAAGGGCGATCAACGCACCGCGCTCGCAACGCTCAAGGAAAAGTACCGCACGCAGACCGCCGACCTGAACCGCCGCACGGAGGCAGCTCAGCAGGCCGCCGAGCAAGCCGCTCGTGACAAGCAGAAGGCCGAAGCCTCACAGGACGGCAACGGCGGCGTGATGATCCGGCGCATGATCACCATGGACGCGGACCCGCAAGCCGACAGCCAGCGTGCCGAGCGCAAGGAGATTGAGGACGCGACTGTGAAGTCGCTGCTTGAGATCCTCTCCCCCGCCCAGTCCGAGCGTCTCCCTCCCCGCCCGGGCTCGCTCGCCCAGGAAGAGGGCGTCAAGGTCCGCTCAAAGGCTCCTTGAATCCGCGACACGTCGGAATCCCAACACACCGCCGCGGCCCGAAAGCCGCGGCGGTTTTCCAGTAGGCTCACCACCATGCCAAGGTCCCGCATCGTCTCCCTCCTCGCGCTTGCCGCGCTCCTGCTCGTCCCTGCTGCGCTCTTCGCCGGCGACCCGCCCAAGGACGACAAGAAGGAAGAGGAAAAGCCCTCTATCACCGAGCACGAGATCGCCATCGGCGGCAAGCAGGTGCGCTACCGCGTGACCGCCGGTCTCTCGCCGCTGATGGACGACAAACTGAAGACCAAGGCCAAGGTCTTCAGCATCGCCTACGAGCGCCTCGCCGACGGCGACGAGAAGGACAAGGACGGCAAGCCCCTCACGCTCGCCGCGAAGGAGCCAGGAAAACGTCCGCTCACCTTCGCCTTCAACGGTGGCCCCGGTTCGTCAAGCGTCTGGCTCCACTTGGGCGCCCTTGGCCCCCGCCGCGTCGGCCTCGGCAAAGACGGCGAGGGCACGAACAACCCGGCGCTCTCGGACAACGCCGATGCCTGGCTCGACTTCACCGACCTGGTCTTCATCGATCCGGTGAGCACCGGCTTCAGCCGCAGCGTGGAGGGCGAGGACCCCCACCAGTTCCACGGACTCGACGAAGACGTCCGCTGGGTCGGCGAATTCATCCGCCTCTACCTCGTGCGCTCGCAGCGCTGGCTGAGCCCCAAGTATCTCGCCGGCGAGTCGTACGGCACCACTCGCGCCGCGGGACTCTCAAGCGACCTGCAGGGCCGGCTCGGCATCAACCTCACCGGCATCGTGCTCGTCTCGCCTGTCCTGCAGTTCCAAACCCTCGGCTTCGACAACGGCAACGACCTTCCGTACTGGCTCTTCATGCCCAGCTACACGGCGTCCGCCTTCTACCACAAGAAGCTCGCCGCGCCGCTCGACCAGGATCTGAACAAGACGCTCGATCAGGCGAAAGCGTGGGCCGAGACCGACTACCTCGTCGCCCTCGCCAAAGGAGACGCCCTCACCGAGCAGGAGCGCAACGCGGCCGCCGAAAAGCTCGCCGCGTTCACCGGGCTCTCCGTCGACTTCGTCAAGCGGTCCAATCTCCGCGTGCCCCAGTGGGCCTTCAGCAAAGAACTCCTCCGCGACCGCCAGCAGACCGTCGGCCGGTACGACGCCCGCTACACAGGCGTAGACCGCAACCAGAACGGCGGCTCGACCGAGTACGACCCGTCGTACGCGGTCGTTCAAGGCGCGTATACCGCCTGTCTCAACGCCTATCTGCGCAGCGAGCTCAAGTTCGAAAGCGACCTCAACTACGAGATCCTCACCGGCAACGTCCACCCGTGGAACTTCGGCGGCGCCCGCAACCGCTATCCCGAGGTCGCCGAGGCGCTCCGCTCGGCCATGATGCAGAACCGCTCGCTCAAGGTCCTCGTCTGCAGCGGCTACTACGACCTCGCCACTCCCTACGCAGCCATGACCTACACCATGAACCACCTCGGCCTCGACCCGCAGGCACGCGGCAACATCACCCAAACGTTCTACCACGCCGGACACATGATGTACCTGCGCGAGGATGACCTGCACAAGCTCCGCGAGGACGCCGCGGCCTTCTACGCCAACCGGCCCTGATCGCGCCGACATGGTCTCCAACTGCTCCGGCCATACCGCTCGGTGAATCACTTCGCCGGCTTGGGCTCCGCGTCCGGCTTCTTGGCAGGCTTGGCCTTCGCCGGCGTGAGCTCGACGCCCAGCCACTCCGCGGCCAGTTCATCCGCCAACCGCCCAAGTGAAGCGCCCTCGGTATTGCTCATGATCGCAACCGTCAGGTGATCGTCCGGCACCATCAGCATCATGGTCGCCGTCTTCTCCTGCGAGCCGCTGTGCGAAGCCGTCGGCTTGTCGCCAAGCTTCCCAACGCCGAGCCCCATCCCGTACGTCGTCGCCTTGCCGTCCTTGGTCTTCTGCGGCGTGCACATCAGCTTGAACGACTCCGGCGAGACCAGTTGCCCCTCCATCAGGGCAACCGAGAAGTGCGATAGGTCTGCCACCGTCGAGATGAACCCACCGCCCCCCAGCTTCCAGCTCACGTCGGTATCCGTCGACCGCTCCATCTCTCCGTCTTTGCCCTTGCGGTACCCCGCCGCACGGTGCTCGATCTTCTTCCACTGATAGTCCGGTTGAAAGGTCGTCATCGACGCGCCATCCGCCACCCAGTGCTGCGCAAGCGTCGCGAACTTCTCGCCAGACGCCCGCTGCACCGCCGCCGCAAGCAGCATGTACCCGTGTGTCGTGTACGAGTATTTCGTCCCCGGCTCAAACAGCAGCGGCGACTCCTTGAACGTGTCGAGCGCCTTCACCACGTCCTCGTACGGGTGCTCCGGCTTCTCCGGCACAGGCAGCTTCACCACCTTGCCGTTGCTGTAATGCACCACGCCCCCAAGATGCCCGAGCAACTGCCGCGGCGTCACCACCCAGCCGTTGGGTTGCTGCGGAAACTCCGGCACGAGCGAACGAATGTCGGCGTCGAGGTCGAACTTATTCGCCTGAATGAGCATCATCACCAGCGTCGCCGTCACCGGCTTGGAGATCGACGCCCAGCGGTACATCGTCTGTGCCCCGGCCTTCACGCCCGCCTCGCGATCCTCAAACCCCTGGTGCTCCTCAAAGACCGGCTTCCCGTCCTTCGCGATGATGGCGGAAATGCCGACAAGGTGCTGCTCCTTGACGACTTTGGTCACCAGCGCGCGGCACGCCGCGGCGTGATCGACAGTCTCCACTGCCGGCGTCGACACCACGGTCGTCTGCGCGACGACAGGCACGCACCCAAGTGACGCAACAACCAGCACCCACGCCGCGAGTCTTCCGGGCTTCGTCACCGTCCGCCTCCTCGTGTCTAGATCGACAGCACGCCGGTGCTGTCCGCAAAGCTCTTCTGCTGCACGCCCGCCTTATCGAGCATCGACAGGTATAGGTTGCACAGCGGCGTCTCACGCTTGGTCCGGATCAACCGGCCCGACTCCACGCCGCCGCCGCGCCCAGCAAGCAGGATCGGCAGATCCTCATGGTTGTGTTTGTTCCCGTCGCTGATGCCGCCGCCAAGCACGATCAGCGAGTTGTCCAGCAGCGACCGCCCGTTCCCCTCGCTCGTCTCCGACATATTCTTGACGAAACGCGCAAACCGCTCGACGTGGAAACGGTCGATCTTCCGGATCTTCTCGATCATCTCCGCGTTGTTCTCGTGGTGCGAAAGGTGGTGATGCCCTTCCTTCACGCCGATCTCCGGGAATGACCGCCCGCTCCCATCCACCGCAAGCATCAACGTTCCGACGCGCGTCGTGTCGGTCTGGAACGCCAGCAGCAGCATGTCGAACATCAGGTCCATGTGCTCGCTGACCTTGCCGGGAATCCCCGCCGGCACCTTCACATCAGGCACCTTCCGCGACTGCGACTCCGCCTTCGCGCGTTCGATCCGCTTCTCAACCTCGCGCACCGCCGTCTGGTACTGGTCCAGTTTCCGCTTGTCCGCCGCACCCAGGCGCGATGACAGCGACTTGGAATCCTCCAGCACAAAGTCCAGGATGCTCTGGCGACGGCTCAGCCGTTCTCGCGCCGCCTGCGCCTCCATCGCGTCGCCAAACAGCCGCTCAAACGCTTGCCCCGGATCGATCACCTTCGCCATCGGCGTCGACTCGTCACGCCACGAGATGTTCGACGAGTACGCGCACGAGTACCCCGAATCGCAGTTCCCCGCCGACGGTCCGTGCTCGCACCCAAGCTCGATCGACGGCAGCCGCGTGCGGTCACCGACAGCCCCCGCCGCCACCTGATCGATGCTCACGCCAAGATGAATGTCGTTCCCCGCCGTCTTCCGCGCCTGGCTACCTGTCAAAAACGACGCTGAAGACCGCGCATGGTCCCCCGGCCCGTCACCGTTCGCGCGAGCTTTCTTGAGCGTCAATCCCGTCACCACGCTCACATGCCGCTGCACGGCAGCCAGCGGCTGCAACGTCGGCGATAGCGCGTACCCCGCTGTCGCTTCTACAGCAGCAGCCGGCGCCGCAACACCCGGCGGAACCCACGCGTCGTAGTTCACGCCGTTGGGCATGAACACAAACCCAAGCCGCACCGGCGCAGCCGCACCACCGCCCGCCGCGGCGGCCCCGGCAGAGGCCGACGCCTTCGCCGGGATCATCGCCTCCAGCCACGGCAGCGCCATCGCCACACCCATCCCGCGCAGCACCGTCCGACGCTTCATCGGTTCAATCACGGTCAGGCCTCCTTGCGCGGCACGTGCGGAACGACTCGCTCAGCACCACCGACTCAACCATCGCCGACAACCTGTCCCCCTGCGCCCTCGTCCGCTGGGCAATCCGCCGCACCGCAGGACGATCAAACGGCTCCGCTCCGCGCCCGAGCGCATACGTCAGCATCTTCGCCGAGAGCGCCTCCACAAATTCATCCGACCGCGCCAGCAGCGCCTTCTTCAGATCAATCGCGCCATCAAGCTTCACCCCGCCCGGCAGCGTCCCAGTCGCGTCCACCGGCTTCCCGTTCTCGGTATCGCGCCACCGCCCGATCGCATCAAAGTGCTCGAGCGAAAGCCCGATCGGGTCCAGCCGTGTGTGACACGCCGCGCACGTCGGATTCCCCACGTGCGCCGCCAGCCGCTCACGCACAGTTGCATTGGGATTCGACGCCGTCGCCTGATCCAAAGGCGGCACGTCCGGCGGCGGAGGCGGGGGCGCCGCGTTCAACAGCTCATCAAGCACGAACTTCCCACGCTTCACCGGGCTCGTCCGCGTCGTGTTGCTCGTCAGCGTGAGCACCGCCCCCATCGTCACTACACCGCCGCGAGCCGATCCCTCAGGCAACGTCACGCGCCGCAACTCCGTCCCGCTCACCCCCTGCACGCCGTACAGCTCGGCGAGCGCAGCGTTCAGATAGGTCTCGCGGCTGTCCAGAAACTCCAGCACGCTCCGGTCTCGCCGCAGCACGTCGCCGAAGAAGAGCGTCGTCTCCCCCACCATCGCCGTCCGCAGCGCATCGTCATACCCCGGGAACTTCGCACGGTCGATCGCCACCGCCTCCAGCCCGCGCAACTCCAGCCACTGCCCGGCGAAGCTCTCAACAAACGCGTCCGATTTCGGATCCGCGACCATCCGCTTCACCTGCGATGACAGCACCTCATCCTTCAGCAGTGAGCCATCCGCCGCGGCCGCAAACAGCGCCTCATCCGGCATGCTGCTCCACAGGAAGTACGACAGCCGGCTCGCAAGCTCGTACGCATCGAGCGTCCGCCGCTCATCCACCCCCGGCACTGCCACGCTCCGGAACAGAAAGTTCGGCGACACCAGCGACGCCGTCACTGCCGTGCGCACAGCCCGCTCGTACCCCTTCCCCGTCTTCCGCTCCGCCGCGTACACCTTCACTAGCGCCTTCAGCGCCTCATCACCTTTCGCCACCGGCCGCCGATATGCCCGCGTCGCAAACGCCGCGAGCACACTCTCGGCCCGCTCACTGTCGTTCGCACCCGCAGCCGCGCCAAAACGCGTGCCCACCCCTCCGGCCGAACCGCCGACCGCTCGTCCAGCGGGCCCGCAACGCTGATCGACTCAACACCAAGGTTCCGGTCCGCCTTGTCCTTCACGTAGTAGTCGTTTAGGAATACCGCCGAGACGTCCTGTTTCCCCGCCTTCAGCCGCGTGCGAACCGAGAACTCCCGCGGCTTCTCCTTCTTCGCCCCGACCGAAAACTCCTTCACGACCTTCTCGCCGATCTTCACCGCCATCTTCGAGTTCTCGTCGCCGCCGTGCGTCTCCCACGCCTTCACCCGCACGAGATACTCACCCTCAAGCGGCGCAGTGAACGTCCCCGTCGCCGGCCCATTCGAGTACAGGAAGAACCCGCCGCTCGGCAGCGGCTGACCGTTCGACCCCTCCAGCGGCCCAAGCTTCACCGGGTGATCCCCAAACTCCACCACCGGTCCAATCGCCGCATCGACCGCTTGCTCAGCAGCGGCAAGATATTGCTCAACCGCCAGCGGCGACACCGACAGCACGTCCGCGATGTTGTCAAACCCGTACCCCATGTCATCCCGCGGCAGCTTCGCCGCAAGATCCACAACCTTCGAGTCAACCCCCAGCAGATCGCGCAGCGTGTTCCGATACTCCGCTCGATTCAACCGATGCGGCGTGCACCAACCCGGATCGACCGCCGCATCCGACGGCACGTACGCAGCCGCCGCGTCCGCCCACTGCGTAATCAGCAGCCGCTCATGCTCGCTCGGCCGCGGATACTCAGTCTTCCGCGGCGGAGGCATCTCACCCGTCGAGACCATCTCCTTCAGCTTCCGCGCATCGAGATCCCCCGACAGCACCTCGCGCATCCCTGCCAGACCCTTGAGTTGCAGATCCCCCTTGGGCTCATCTCCGCTGTGGCACGACGCGCAGTACTTCGCCAGCAGCGGCGCAACGTCAGCAGCGAACCGCTGATCTAGCTCCGCCGCTTGCTGATCGACCGCCGCCGGCGGCTGCGGCATGGGTCGTGGCCGCTCGAAATCGGCCGTCGCGCCGACACCGACAAGCGCCACAAGCCCCCCCACGCACGCCAGAATGACTCGGGCTCGCACCATGCCACGTGAGTGTACATCAATCCGCTCCGAAAGCCCTCGAAACGGCCGCCGCGGACCGCGCTTCACCCCACCTTCGGCGACCGCTCACCCGCTCCGTCCCAGACCCGCGTATCGCCCCCGACACGTCCATCCCGCTCAAGGTCGTTAAGCCCCCCAAGCCCCGATGGACGCAACGCCATTCCTTCCCGACGACGCCCACCCGACGCTCAAAACCCTCCACCAAGCCGCGAGCCCCATAAGGGGCCGGCAGAAGAGGCGCCATCACACGGTTCAGCTTTACTCCCCGCTATTGCCACCGCCCCCGTGCGTCACCAGCACCGCATCCACCACCACCAGCATCACCAGCGCCACAGAGACTGCTTCATGCACGGGAACGCTCCTTCCGCATTCCGTGACGGCACACCCTCCGGCCGGCCATGAACCGTCCGTAAACCCCCGTTTACCCCCATGTATTCACGTCTACTTTGCGCGAGTAGACGGGTTGTCTTCGTACGTATTCCAGATCGACCCGCTCTGGTTACGGTACCCGGCGTCGTAGTCCGGCTTGGCGCCCCCATTCGCTCCCGAGTCGCAAGCCGCGACAAAGGCCGCAAGACCCGCCCCGATCAAAACAAACACAGCCGCCCGGCGGCGGGCGGCCTGTGACTCACGGTTCTGTGTGTCCATACGCAACGATATCACCGCGACTTGGACCGCGAACGGCTCGGCGCTTCGGCCTCTTCCTCGTCATCCTCACACTGCGCGGCCTCAGGCAGCACTTCGCCCTCGCTGATCTCCGTCAGCTTCTCATCCGCCGCCTTTTCTTCATCAAGCGTGGTCTGTAGGAGTTCGGCCAGCCGCATGTCCTCAAGTTTCTCCGCCATGGCACGCACCGTGCCATAGGCTGCGATCTCGTAGTGCTCCACGCGCTGCGCCGCGGCGATGATCAGCGCATCCCGCAGAGCTCCCGCGTCGTGCTCATCCAGCGTTTCCTTCCCCTCGGCGATCAACCCTTCCATCGCCTTGCACTTCTTCCCGCTCGGCTTGATCTCCAGCATCTGCGCCGCCTTCTGGATCCGCTCCACGTGCACCTCGGTTTGCTTCAGGTGCTTCAGAATCGCCTCCTTCAGCGACGGCGAATCGGCCGCTTTCGCCATCTTCGGCAGCGCCTTCGTCAGTTGCATCTCGGCGCTGTACAGGTCCTTGATCTGTTCCGCAAGAGCTTCCTGAAGCTGGGTTGACACGGTGACGCTCCTTGAAATCTGGTTGCTGAAGAGTGAGTGACAACGAAGTCCGCGGCAGCCGCACCGCCGCCGCGTCACTCTCCTGCACCACGCCCCATCACCCACAGTTGAATCGCCGTGAAGCGCCTCTTAGCACAGGCGAGGCCGGAAGAAGGAACGAGCGCTCCCCGCGTTCTAAACAATCCCTCACTTCCACCACTTCGCAAAATCCACACCCGTTCCGTCGCACGATCCAGTACCCTCTCTCCCATGTCCACTGTCAACCTCCACCGCGTCTTCAACTGCCCGCCCTCGGTCATCTACAAGGCCTTCCTCGACCCCGCCGCCATGTGCAAGTGGCTCCCGCCCAACGGCTTCACCGGCCAGGTCCACAGCATGGATGCCCGCGTCGGCGGCGGACACAAGATGTCCTTCACCAACCTCCGCACCGGGCAGTCCCACTCCTTCGGCGGCACGTACGTCGAGCTCAAGCCCGGGGAGCTCATTCGCTACACCGACAAGTTCGACGACCCCGGCCTCCCCGGCGAGATGAGCGTCACCGTTTCACTCCGCCCCGTCCTCGGCGGCGAGATCACCGAGCTCACGATCAAGCAGGAGGGCATCCCGCCCCAGATCCCCGCCGAGATGTGCTACCTCGGCTGGCAGGAGTCCCTCACCCTGCTCAAAGCGTTGGTCGAAGCCAATATTCCCTGAGCCGCGCGCTGCTGCGATGCGGTTAATCTTGCCGCATGCAGACGGCGCTGATCACAGGTGCGGGGTCGGGAATCGGACGGGCGATCGCCATCGCACTCGGCCAGCGCGGGTACTCGCTCGCGCTCGTCGGGCGACGCCGCCCTCTGCTGGAAGAAACGGCCGACCTCACAAGCGCGCCCGACGTGCTTGTGCTGGACGTTGACGTGTCGAACGCAGAGAAAGCCGAGTACGCGGTGAAGGCAGCCGAAGAGGCGCTGGGGGACGGGGGGGAGGGGGGGGTGGGATCGGCGTGCTGGTGAACAACGCAGGGGGCGGCGAGCTCGTGCCGCTCGGCAAAGTCGGCGTGGCGGAATACCACACGACGTTTATGCAGAACGCGAGCAGCGCGGCCTACTGCACGATGGCCGCGTGGAGCGGCATGAGCAAGGTCGGGCAGGGGGGCCGTGCGACGATCGTGAACATCGCCAGCATGGCGGTCTACGACCCGCTGCCCGGGTTCTTCGCCTACGCCGCGGCCAAAAGCGCCGTCGCCGCGATGACCGTCAGCGCGGCCAAAGAGGGAGCAGCCTGCGGCATCGAGGCGTATTGCATCTGCCCAGGTGCAGTGGAAACGCCCCTGCTCCGTTCGATCGTCGACACCGCCACCCTCCCCACGTCGGACGCGCTGGTGCCCGCCGACGTCGCAGACGCCGCAATCGCCTGCATCACCGGCGACCGCAGAGCAGACAACGGCCGGTGCATCCCCGTACTGCCGCGGACACCCGCCATGCAAGCTTGGTGGGCAGAGTGGGTCAGAAAAAACCCCACGGGGTGGCTGGGAATGGAGGCGGTTTGGGGGTCTGGGAAACCGTGACATGATCGCCCGTTCACCCGGCGCGGGGGGCGGGGTTTGCCTACGGTTGCCACCTTTTCCACCGCCTCTTCTATTAGACGCGGTCTCTGCCCTGTTGCGACCGCAGGAGTCCGCCGGTGACCAAGAGCAAGCCCACCGCAGGAAAGAAACCTGCCCCCGCAGCCAAGAAGGCCGCGGCCCCTAAGGCCAAACCCGCCGCGAAGCCCGCGGCCAAACCCGTCGCCAAGCCAGTCCAGAAGCCGGCGCCCAAGCCCGCGCCGAAGGCGAAAGAGGTCGCGCCGGCCCCCGCTCCCGCGCCGGTGGTAAAGACGGGGATGAAACCCCTCAATCGTGTTCCCGAGTTCAAGCCGGGCGCTGCCCTTGCGCCGATCAGCGGTCCTGTGGATCCGAACAAGCCCAAGGGCATCACCATCGTCAACAACAAGACCGCCAAGCGTCCCAAGCCGCCGAAGAAGGTGTTCGAGATGCCGTCGCTCGGCGCTCCGCTCATCGGCGCCGGGAAGAAGTGGAAGCCGTTGATCCAGAGCGGCCCTAACGCGCCCAAGGCCGGCAAGAACGGCATCGATCCCGGCACGCTCAAGGGCAAGACGCCCTTCGGTAAGAAGGAGCTCGAGCACTACCGCTCGATCCTGATCCGCAAGCGTTCTGAGCTGATGGGCGACGTCGAGAATATGGAAGGCGCAGGCGCTCAAGGACAGCAGCGGCTCGCTCAGCCACTTGCCGCAGCACGTGGCCGAGGCCGGCAGCGACGCGTACGACCAGAGCCTCGCGCTGGACATCGCCGACGTCGACCGCAAGCTGATCAAAGAGATCGACGACGCGATCGGTCGCATTACTGATCTGTCGTACGGCCTGTGCCAGGCAACCGGCAAGCCGATCAACAAGGAACGCCTCGAAGAGCTGCCGTGGACGCGGTTCTCCATCGAAGCCGCCCGCGAGCACGAGAAGCGCACATTCTTCGTTCCTCGCAACGCGCCACAGACCAGCGAGGAGTAAGCCCCTTGTCGCAACCGGGTCACACGCTTGCGGACGAGCGGGCGGGGCGGAGCACGCGCGCCTGGGTGGTGCTGCTGGCAGTGATTGCGTTCGGGCTGGTGACCGACCTGGGCAGCAAGTGGCTGGCGTTCGAGAAGATCGCCGGCTCCCCGGTCGTTGTCGAACGCGAGCGGGTGCTGCAGATCGCGGCAGATGAGGGACCGAAAGCGATCGGCCGCGTCCTCCCTGCGCACGAACCGGTCGTTGTTGTGCCGCACGTACTGGAGCTGAGCCTTGTGCTCAACCCCGGAGCGGTCTTCGGCATCGGGCCCGGCAAGCGGTGGTTCTTCGTCGCCTTCACCGTGGGCGCGATGATCGCGGGCGTCGCCCTTTTCGCCAAGGGAACGCGCGCCAAGCAGCCCGCGGCCCACATCGCCATCGGACTGCTGATCTCCGGCGGGCTGGGCAACCTCTACGACCGGCTCACCTTCGGCTGCGTGCGCGACTTCCTGCATCCACTCCCCGACGTGCCGTGGCCGTTTGGCATCTCAACGCCGTGGTCGGGCCGCATGATCTGGCCCTACGTCAGCAACATCGCCGACCTCTGGCTGATCGTCGGCATCGTGATGCTGGTCGCCATCCTGTGGCGCGCCGACAAGGCCCGCGAAGCAGCACGGCTCAAAGCGACGGCCGGAACGGCGTCGTGAACGCACCAGCCTCCGAGATCCCGCTGCGGATCAAGGCCTACACGCTCGGCCCGTACGCGACCAACTGCTACCTGCTGTGGATCGACGGCGGAACCGACGCATGGATCATCGACGCGTCGTTCGGGCCCGATCGGATCATCAAGGACGCCCGGCGCAAGGGTTGAAGGTGAGTAAGTTGCTCTTGACCCACGCGCACGTAGACCACATCGCAGGCGTTGAAGAGGTGCTGCGGGCGCTGCGCCCGCCGGCGCCGCCGCGCCCTCGCTACTGATCCACCGCGACGAGAAGGCGTGGCTGAGCGACCCGGTGCTCAATCTCTCGGCGATGGGCGGCGGCGAAGTGACCACGCGCGAACCCGACGGGTTCCTTACTGAAGGCGACACGCTGACGCTCGGCTCGGGCACGCAGTCTGTTGCGTTCAAGGTCTTCCACACGCCGGGCCATTCACCCGGAAGCGTTTCGCTCTTCGCGCCGTCGCACGGCGTGGTGCTCTCGGGTGATGCGCTCTTTGCCGGCTCGATCGGACGCACCGACTTCCCCGGCGGCGACCTTCCGACGCTCGAACGGTCGATCCGCACCAAGCTCTACACGCTTCCGCCGGAGACGACGGTGCTCTCGGGCCACGGCCCGCAAACGACCATCGGCGAAGAGATGGAAACGAACCCGTACGTGCCGGGATAATCAGCAATGAGCCCCGTACGGAAGAACTCAGTGCGTTCCTTCGCCTTGTCAGAGCCCGACGCGTCAGCGAGGGAAGCCGATGCCGTGCTTTCGGGAGCGAAGCGCACGAAAGCCGGAAATGAATGAGTACGCGAAGCGTTGTCCGCTCTGCGAATCGGCCGTTTGGTCTGCCGCAAGAGCGGTACTCGCAAAGCTTCGTACCGCCTCCCTCGCTGACGCGTCGGGCTCTGACTGCAACGCCTAACGCACGCTTTTCACCCCCGCCCGCGCCAATGCAAACGCCCCGGCTCGTGCCGGGGCGCTTGGTCTCACCGGTCGCTTCCTTGCGACCATCTCACCCTGGATCGGTGAACGCTGCTCAGTTCCGCGCAGTTGCGTCTGCGGTGTCGGTCGGCTGGTGGGCCAGCGAAGCGACGGCGTTGAGGAGCGTGTTGGCGTTGCCGTTGGCGGGATCGATCTTCAGCGCCGTGCGGAGTGACCGCTGGCTCTGCGCAAAGTCGCCCGACTCGGCCTGGATCAGGCCGCGGATGACCCACTGCTCGGGGTCGCTGGGGTTCAGGCTGATGGCGGTGTTGATGGCCTCGAACGCCGCGGCCTGCTGGTTGCTCATGCGCAGCAGCATGGCGCGGAGGGCATATCCCTCGGGACGGTCGGGCGCGAGCGTGGTGATGCGCTGCACGCACTGACGCAGGCGGACGGGGTCCTCAAGGCGTGCACAGATGTTGCCGTACAGGATCCACGCCGAGACGTCGTTGGCATGCGTCGGGTTGGCGACGACGTTCGACATGATTGAGCGGGCCTCGGCCAGACGGTCCATCGCCGCCAGGCAGCGGACCTGCAGAACCTGAAGGTCGGTGCGCTTCTCGTTGGCCGGATCCTTGAGCAGAACCTCAAGGTTCGCGGCGGCATCGGCGTATTTGCGGCAAGCGATCAGCGAGCGGGTCAGATCCTCGAGAATGAGCGAGTCGTCCGGCGCGAGCAAGCGGGCCTCGCCGAAGTAGTCGCTCGCCTTGTCAAAGTGCGAGCGGAGCATCTCGAGCTGGCCCAGCGCGTGGCGGATGCCGGCGTTGGACGAGAACTCGGCGGCCTTCTCGCGGAGGAGCTTGTCGCCCTCTTCGACTTGGCCGAGCTGAATCATCATCTCGCTCGCCGCGATCACGTACTGCGGGTTGGTCGGGTCGAGGTTGATCGCCGCGTTGTAGCGGGAAAGAGCCTTGGGGAACTGGCTCTGGCGCTCGCCGATCACGCCGAGGTAGTACTGCGCGTCGACGTTGCTCTCATCGAGGCTCTCAGCGGTCAGCAGGCACTGCTCGGCCAGCTCGAACGAGCCCTTCTCGATGAGGATGCGCCCCTTGAGCACGTAGCACTTGGGCACGTCGGGCGTGATCGCGATCGAACGCTCGAGCGTGCGCAGGGCCTTGTCAAGGTCGCCGGCGTAGAACTGCCGCTCGGCGGTCTCCCATTCAACGCTGCTCTTGAGTGCATTGATGCGCTTCTGGGCGAACTTGATGCCCTCGCTGGTGTGCTCGCTGTGCTGGCTACCCAAACCGTTGCAGCCGGCCAGAGCAAGAAGTGATCCGAGGCAGAGTGCCGAAATCGTGCGTGCGTACATGGGGTGAGACTCCTGGGTGAGGTGGTGAGAGGAGACTTGCAGAGACAGGGACAGGGGTGAGAGTCAGACGGGTGCGCCGCGTCTCCGACGCGGCGTCCCGGCGATGTCAGGTATCAAGACTCAGGGCTTGGGCGTTTCGGTCGGAACCGTCGCCTGCTGCTCAACGGGCTTGGTCCCGTTGGTGAACGAACCGACGCTGTTGCCAGACGCGGTCGCCGTCGCCGGAGCGGCGGTCTTCCCGGTGGCGGGAGCGGCCGTCGCCTTACCAGTGGTCGCCGGCTTGGCGGCCTGCTGCGTCACAGGCGCGGCAGGAGCGTTGGTGAGCGAGCCGTTCGAGGGGATCTCGATCGACTGCGCAGCCTTCGCCTGCGTGGAGCCGTTGATCACGTCGGCGGGCGTCGGCTCGAGCTTGAACAGAGCGTTGAAGTCGAAGCCGTCCTGGTAGAACGAGAGCGGATCGGTGCTCTCGCCGTTGGTGATGTCCGTCGGCGTGCTGACCGGAGCCGTGGTGGCGGGGGCCGCTGGGGGCATCGGATCCATGTACTGCTCCAGATCGGCCGCAAGCGGAGCGGTCGGCGCGTTCTGGATCGGGAAGGCGTTCGCCTCTTTGTTGCGGTCGCCGATCTTCTTCATCGGGATACCGCCCTGGAACATGGGCGACTCGTACGCCGGAGCAGTCGGCGGCGGGGTGATCTGACGCATCTCCTCGCGGACCTCGTTGCCGAACAGGCCGCGGAGACGGCTGTTGGTCGGCCAAACCTCGCGCTGACCGAGGATGCGCTCACGGAGGCGGAGTGCGTCCTCGTTCTGCGGGTTGAGCGCCAGGGACTTGTTGATGAGCCACAGGGCCATCTCAAAGTCGCCGTCGCGGGCCTTCTGCTGGGCCTGCATGTTGAGCTGGCTCGTCTGGCGCTCGCGGCTCCAGATGATGAGCTTCTCCTTGGCGCCGAGCGCAGGCGCTCTTCGACGCCCTTGGCCTGTTCGCCCTGCGAGACAAGCGTCTTGTCGGAGACGATCGACGGCGTGACGAGGAAGATGATCTCGTCGCGGTTGGTCGAGTCGTTCGTGCCGCGGAAGGCGGCGCCGATGATCGGCAGGTCGCCAAGACCCGGCACCTGCGAGCGGCCCGAGACCGTCGTCTCGGTGAACAGACCGCCGATGACCACGGTCATGCCGTCGGGCACCATGATGTTGGTGACCACTTCCTGCGTCACCTCGTCGGGCACCGTCACGGTGCCGCCGCCGGCGGCCTTGATTTCCTTCGTGTCCGCAGTCGACACCTGCGGCTTGATCTCAAGCCGGATGTCGCCCGTCTTGCTGACGAACGGACGCACGTAGAGCTGCACACCGGTGTCGAGGTACTGCACGGTCTGCGTCGTGCTGGTGTCGGTCGCGGTGGTGCTGAGGTACGCGACGCGGCGGCCGACCAGCACGCGGCTGGGCTGACGGTTGAGGGTCAGCAGCTTGGGGTGGGCCAGCACGGTCGTGTCGGAGACTTCGTCCAGCAGGCGGAGGAAGACCGCGACGTTGTTGCTGATGATCGCAGCCTTGATGCCGCCCGCGCCGGCGGTGCCGCCGACGGTGGTGCTCACGGCGCCGGCACGGTTGTCGGGCGGGGTGAAGCCCACCGCGCCGTTACCGCCGTTGATCAGGGCGCCGGCCGCCGAACGCGGACCGCCGACGACGTTGACAAAGTCGCTGAAATCGACCGAGCCGATGAACGAGAAGTCCACGCCGAAGGCGTTCTGCTCGGTCAGCTTGGTCTGCAGCACGGTCGACTCGATCAGCACCTGGTCGGGCTTGGTGTCAAGGTCGTGCAGCAGGGCCTCGATGGCCTTGATGTTCTCTTCGTAATCGGTGATGACCAGCTTGGCGCAAGCGCCCACTTGTCCGAGCCGACCGGCGCGTTGGACGGGATGGTGAAGTCCTCGACCTTCGGAGTCGCCTTGATCTCGCCCTCCTTGGAGAGCATGCCCTTGACGAACTCCGCCGCGTCCGGAGCGTTGAGATAGTTCAGCTCGATGGTCTTGGCGACCCGCTTCTTGAACGTCTTCTCGATCTTCTCCAGCTCGTCGAGCGTGTAGACGTAGATGAAGTTGCCCTTCTCCACGTACGCGAAGCCGTTGGCGTGCAGCAGGGCGTCCAGCGCCTCGTAGAAGGTCACCCCCCACAGATTCATCGTGACCTTGCCGGTCACGTTCTTGGAGACGATGATGTTCTTCTGGGCCGAGATCGAGAGCATCTCAAGCACGCTCACCAGATCCTCGTCCTTCACGTGCAGGTCGACGGTGTTGTGCTCGCTCACCTTGACCTTCGGCTGGTCCTTGGGCTGGCTCTTGCTGTCGGCCACGCGCACCGCCGTGCCGCCGGTGTTCCCGCGGGTTTCGGCGCTCGCGAACGCGGTCGGGTTGCCGGGCTGAGCCGCGACAGAGGTGACGGTGCCGGCGGTCAGCGCCAGCAGGGCTGCGAACGTGCACACAGTTGATCCGGTCTGACGCATGGCTCTACTCCGAGTGAAAAGGTGACGCTGGGTCCGCCTGGGAAAATCTGAACGTTGAGGAAAGAAAGTTGATCCGCAGCGACGAGCCCTCCGAGAACCCGCGCTCTGGAGAGATTTGTCGTCCGTTCCGCGCAGCGACTTTGCGCCGGTCAGTGAATCTGCAACGACTTTCCGCCGCCTGGGTGGTGGGTGGGCCACCCGGGTCAGGGGCACGGCCCGAGTCCCATGCCAAAAACGAAAAACGCCCTTGAAAAAGGGCGTCCGGTAATGGCCTGTTCTCAGAGTGACGAGCGGCGGAGCGTCGACCCGCGCCGCGGCAATCAGTGGTCGCTGTGTGCCGGCGCTGCGGCTTTCTCTGCGTCAGGAGTCTCAGCCGGCTGCACCGGCTTGGCGTCCGTCCGCGGAGCCGAAACCGTCAACCCCTGCGGCAGCGCAGGCGCGGGCTCGGCAGTCGCAATCCGAGGCGGGCTGCTCACCAGCAGCAGCCGAGCCCACAAAAGCAGGCCCAGCGCGCACGCGGCACACGCAAAGAGGCTGATCGACGGCTTGGAGCGGAATCGCTTCACGTTCAGTTCCCCGAGACCTTGCGGATGGTCGTCCGGCCGGTGTACGCCTCGACGAGAATCTCGTGGCGCGCATCGGCGCTCATGAGCACGATCTTGCCGCCGGTGCTGGGCGTGTTGCCGCCCGCGGCCGTCACCGGCGTCCCCATGTCGTCGAAGATGAGCGTGTTGCCCGTGAGCGTCGTCGACGCGATCGTCGCGCCGCCGAAGTCGCCGTTGCTCAGCGAGACCAGGTAACGACCGCCGGTGCGCGAGGGGTCGTAAAGCGTGTTGGCGTTGTCCACCGTCGAGCCGATCACCTGGATCAGCCGATAGCTGTTGGTCGCCGTATCGAACTTCACCGCGCGCCCCTGCTGCTGCGCGATCGCGTCCGACTGCGCGAACGTGATGTCGCTCACGATCTGCCGGATGGCGCCCTGCACCTTCAGCACGCCGGTCGTTCCCATCGCGGGAATGACCATCGCCGCCGCCACCGCCAGGATCGCAACGGTGACGAGCACCTCGATCAGCGTGAACGCCGGGCGCAAGCCGCGAGCAGGACGCGTGCAGCGCCGGGGTGAGGACGAAGGTGCGAGATGGGTCGTGCCGTGCATGATTGGTTCCGGTGCGACCGTCAGTGCCTCAAGGCGTCCGCCAATCCGATCACTTTCCGTTGGCCGGAGCGGGAGGGGGAGGGGGGGGGTTGCCGATGTTCGCCGGCCAATTGGTGACCGTCACTGGGTGCGAGTTGGTGAACTGCGCCTCGATGCGAGCAAGCCGCGCGTTGGTCTCAACCAGCTGCTCCACCACGCGCTTGAGCATCTCAGGCGACGAGGCCGGCGCACTGGGGATGTTCTCCGGCGGCGGCACCACGCCGCTCGGCGGCGCCATGTTGATCGTGTTCGGGCTGTTGTTCGAGTACCCGGCGACCTGCGCCGAGGCCGACGATGGACCGGGCTTGCTGAACGCCATGTACATCAGGTTCACGCCAAGCAGCGTGCACAGGGCCGCGCTCAGCACCATGCTCCACCGATCGGCTCCCTCTTTACGGACCTTGGATGAGGAGGACGAAGGAGGATTCGTGTTGGCGTTGGTGGGCTGGCTCATGATCGCTCCGGGCAGCGGATGGAACGGGGGGAGGGAGGGGGCGTCAGGCGACGCCGGCGTCTCGGTTCTATCGGCCTTTACAGAGGCCGACTTGGCTCACTTGGGGAACGCCGTGTCGTCGCTGTCGAATCCGCCTGCCCACACACGCCCGGTTGCGGGGTCGAAAATCCAGCCGTAATCGGCCTGGTACGCCGTATCCGGCGTGCTCCGAAGCACGATCTTCTTGCCGTTGTTGCCGCCAACCCACGAGTTCACCGGCGCACTGAGCAGAAACTGAGGCCCGATAATTCCACCCCACGTGCCGTCGCCGGCCGCCACCTGCGGGTAGCCGTGCGCCACGATGTTGTACGCCTCAAGATGCCGGCGGATCTTCTTCAGCTCGCTGCTGGTGATGTCGCGCTCGGCGTCCTTTGTCACGTTCCACGACGCGGCGATCACGATCGACGCCAAAATTCCCAGGATCACCACGACGATCAGGATCTCGATCAGCGTGAACGCCCCCAGCCGCCCCCCCAGCCGCCCCTTGCGGGCTTCACGAGGGGGGAGGTGGACGCTCCGGACCACGACGGGCAGCGGTGCCTTCATAAAAGCGGCCGGCACTCTCTCGAGTCCCGGCCGTGACAGAGTTCAGTTCAACCCTGTAGGTGGGCCGATTAGTGCCAAGCCTTGTTGGCCTCGTCCCAGCCCTTGGCGAAGATCTCGTGGGTCGTCGAGTTCCAGATCCAGCCGTCGGTATCGGCGCCGGCGGTCTCGTTCGCGCCCGCGGCGATGGCCGACTTGTTGTTGCGGGGGTTCACGGGGTCCGAACGCAGGTAGTCCGGACCACGCAGGCCCTGGGCCGCGGCGTCAGTGCCGGTGGCCGAGCCCCAGTTGCCGCTGCCGAAGCAGGCGGGGTACGCGCCGTTGTTGCGGACGCGGTAGAGCTCGATCATGTTGCGGATCGTGCTCAGCTGCGTCTGCACGTTACCGGCCTGCGCATCATCGCTGGCCTTGGTGAACTGCGGGATCACGATCGCCGCGAGGATGCCGAGGATGACGACGACGATCAGGATTTCGATGAGGGTGAAGGCCTTCTTGACACCGTTACGCATTGCGAAACTCCATTGCAGGGACTTTGGCCGCCGCAGGAACTGTTCCGGCGGCCGGCGAGGACGTGCCGCCCTCTCCGCGATCAGGGCGACGGGGATGTACATCGGCCTCGGGGTGAATGGGCTGAGCACGGGCACTGGGGTCCCGCTGGGGCGTGTAACGCCTGTAACGCCTGCGCCGCCGCGCCCTACACAGCGCTCAGCCAGCGGCCTCCTTATGGGATTTGGGTGTGCCGATAAAGCCGCGCGCTAGCGCGGTTTCAGGACCTGCAAGCAATAGCCCACCGGTTCAAACCTCTTTAAGCGGCCCGTCGGGCCATAGCAGGCGACGACTTCCCACCCCGATGCGTCGAGCAACGTCAGCCACTGCTCCCGCGTGTACGTGCGCAGGGAGTACACGCTGTCGATGTGCCGCTCGACCTTCGCCTTGCCCCTTCCCTGGATCACCGTCTTGTGGCTGATCACCTTCTCGTGCCGCGAACGTCCCTCCGGCGGCAGATACGAAACAAACTGGTGCACGCGCAGCCCCGCGATCCGCCCCTGCCACACGTCCTCCGTCGGCTGCGCGATTCCCGGCGGCGTCACCTCCACGCCCACCAGGTACACGCCCCCTCGCCGCAGCGACCGCTTCACACACGCCAGGTGATCCAGCACCGCCTTGTCGCTCGCCAGATGCCTCACCGAGTTGATCGGGTTGAACGCAACATCGAACCTGCCGCGCCCTGCATCGAAACGCTCCATCGACGCCGTCACAAACTTCAACCGCCCGCCCACGCCAAGCCTCTTCGCCTCCGCCGCGGCGAACTCGTTCATCCCCTCCGACAGATCGATCCCCACGCCACGATGCCCCAGCTTCGCCAGCACATGCAGATACCGCCCCGACCCGCTCGCCGGCTCCAGCCACCGCAGCGACCCCGAGTCCGCACCCTCCGCGTGCCGCCGCGCGATCCGCTCAAACACCCGCACCTCCGCCGCTGTCCCCTGCAGGTGCAGCACGTGGTAGATCAGCGGGTCGTCGTAAAAACCGGCACGATCGCCCTGCGCCTGCGTCACGCCTGCACCGCAGAGCGACGGTCCATCTTCATCTGCCCCCCCACCACCGTCGCCACCGCACGCCCCTTCACATCCCATCCCACAAACGGCGAATTGACGCTCTGGCCCGCAAACGCTTCCTCGCTGATCGTCCACGCCGCCTTCGGATCAATCACCGTCACGTCCGCCGGCCCGCCCACGCGCAGGCTCCCCAGTCCTGCCGCGTCCAGCCCGCACAGCCGCGCAGGCTCGATCGTCATGAGCTCGACCAGCCGCTCCCACCCGATCACCCCGTCAGTCACCAGCGCCTTGATGTACAGCGCCAGCGCCGTCTCCAGCCCGATGATCCCAAAGCTCGCCGAGTCAAACGGCACGTCCTTGCTCTCCGGCGTGTGCGGCGCATGGTCCGTCGCCAGCACCGTGATCGTCCCGTCCGCCACGCCCTTCTTGATCGCGTCGATGTCGCGCCGCTCGCGCAGCGGCGGGTTCATCTTCAACCGCGTGTCGTACCCACCATTAACAGTCTCGATCAGATCGCACGTCAGCAGAAGGTGGTGCGGGCTCGCCTCCGCCGTCACAGGCATCCCCTCCGCCCGCGCGCGCCGCACGATCTCAACGCTCCCGCCGCTCGAAAGGTGCTGCACGTGGTACCGGCACCCGATCCCCCGGTTCAGCGACACGTCGCGCTCGATGATGATCTCTTCCGCCGCCCGCGGCCAGCCGCCCAGCCCCAAACGCGTCGCCACCTCACCCGCGTTCATCACCCCGCCCTTGGTCAGCGTCGGCTCCTGGCAGTGCTGCATCATCGCCCGGCCCGTCGGCTTGATCGCCACAAACGCCCGCTGCTGCATCCCCGCGCTTGCGATGCAATCCCCGTCGTCAGAGAACCCCACCGCCCCCGCAGCGGCCATCAACTCAATCTCCGCAAGCTCCTCACCGTGCCGCCCCTTCGTCACCGCCGCCACAGAGAACACGCGGCAGTGCCCCGTCTCCTTCGCGCGAGCATCCACGAACCGCACCATCGTGTCGTTGTCCAGGCACGGCGTTGTATTCGGCATGCACGCGACCGTCGTGAACCCGCCCTCAACCGCCGCCCGAGTCCCACTCGCCAGCGTCTCGGCCCGCTCGTTCCCCGGTTCGCGCAAGTGCACGTGCGGATCGATCAGCCCCGGCGTCACCAGACAACCCTCGGCATCAACGATCCGCGCATCCTTCGGCCGGTCCAGCTTGGGCCCGATCGCCTTCACCACCCCACCCTCGATCGCGACATCCGCCGCCTTGTCAAGGCCGCTGGAGGGATCGAGCACGCGTCCGCCGACGATCAGAAGTTTGGCCATACGGCCCGGAGCGTAAGCGCCAACCAGCCCCAACGTCAGGATCAGGCGAACCACCCGCAACAACCACCACCCCGCCTAGCGTGTTGCGCCCCCTCCCCGCCACACCAGCGGAGTACCACCATGGCAAGCGAATCCAAGCGTTCCATCATCGTCACCGGCTCATCCCGCGGCATCGGCCGAGCCATCGCCGCCCGGCTGGGTAAAGACGGCCACAACGTCACCGTCAACTACGCCGGCAACCAGGCCGCCGCCCTCGAAACAGTCGCCGAGGTCGAAAAAGCCGGCGGCCGCGCCATCGCCGTCGGCGCCGACGTCTCCAAGCCCGACGACGTCCAGCGCCTCTTCGACGAAACACAAAAGGCTTTCGGCACGCTCGACGGCCTGGTGAACAACGCCGGCATCATGATCACCAAACCGATCGCCGAGACCGACCTCGCCACCTTCGACAAGACCTTCGCCACCAACGTCCGCGGTGTCTTCCTCGCCATGCAGCAGGCCGCCAAACGACTCGGCCCCGGCGGCCGCATCATCAACTTCTCCACCAGCTCAACACCCCTCAACCTCCCCGGCTACGCCACCTACTGCGCCTCCAAGGCCGCCGTCGAGGTCTACACCCGCATCCTCGCCAAAGAACTCCGCGGCCGCAACATCACCGTCAACGCCGTCGCCCCCGGCCCCGTCGGCACCGAGCTCTTCTTCGAAGGCAAATCGCAGGAAACGATCGACCGCCTCGCCAAACTCAACCCCTTCGAACGCCTGGGCGAACCCAAAGACATCGCCGGCATCGTCGCCTTCCTCCTCACCCCCGAGGCCGAGTGGATCAACGGCCAGATCATCCGCGCCAACGGCGGCATGGTCTAAGCGCACGGAGTGCCTCAATAAGAACCGAGGGCAGGGAGGCGTCAGGCCCCCCGCCCGTCAGAGCCCGAAGCGTCAGCGAGGGAGGCGGCACAAGGCTCGGCGAGTGCCGCTTGAGGCTGAAAAGATAGTGGTTTTTGTATATGAGGCACGGCCGCGTCACCCCTTGCGACTTCCCGCCCCACCCTGCCTATCCTCCCCTCCACCAACGGGGTGTAGCGCAGCTTGGTAGCGCGTTTGACTGGGGGTCAAAAGGTCGTGGGTTCAAATCCCGCCACCCCGATTGACGTACATGCCCCGCAGGTCCATGACCTGCGGGGCTGTCGTTTTTGAGGAGTGGATTCTCGCGCTTTGTGCACGCTCAGTAGAGCAACCATCTCGCTCGGCGTTAACCTCCATCGAGTAGCATCTATCGCATGAGCCGCCACGACGCCTATGACACAATCGGCGCGATCCTGAACATCCACGCGATGATCCACGGGTTCATCGCCGACATCATCGAAACGATTCCCGAGTCCAGGATGACCGAGCAACCGGGCACAATCGTCAACCACCCGGCATGGACGCTCTCGCACCTCAATGCGTACACGGGGGTGGTGCTGTCGATGCTCGACGACTCGACCGTAAGCGCAACGACAACCGACGCCGAGATGGAACGATTCGGGTACGGCACCACGCCCGTGCCCAATCCCGCTGCGTACGCGACCAAGAGCGAACTGCTTGACCGCTTCAGAGACCGCAACGCTCGAGTCGCCGCCGCCGTCGCCGAGAAGCACACAACCTACTTTCCAAGGCCCTCACCGGCGAAATACCAACCCTACTCGCCGACGATCGGGCACATCGCCATCACGCTGCTCATATCGCACCCGCCGCATCACCTGGGCCAACTGAAGCAATGGCGCCGCGCCGCCGGCATCGCGGAAGAGGCGTAACGACGGGTAGGCTGTGAACGTAAAGCTCTCCCAGAGACACGAAATGAGCGTGCTGATTTCAACCGGCGGACATCGACATACGTGAATTGCAAAGGCGCAACCCAGCGCCCATAAACGGTCTTCTGAGTGGTCCTTTTCTCAAAGGGAGTCACCCCTGGCAGGCACAAAGAGGGCAGTTCGATCCGAGGTCTGGGTGGCTCTGAGCCTCGCGGGCCTCTCGTGCCTGGCCCACGCGCTTCTTCCCCGTGAGACGAGCCACAACCTCTTTGCCGTCGTACTCGGCGCTCTCGGCGGCATCTACCTCGGCGGAGCGCTCAAAGGCGGCAACCGATTCGACGTCGCCGTCACCGCGGCAGGCGCCGTGATATGCGTAGTGGTCGCCACGGCCGCCCTGCGCGGCCCATGGTGGCTCACCGGCGTCGGGTTCCTGCTCCACGCCGTGTGGGACTGGGTCCATCACGCGATGCACAAGAACACCGTCGGACGCTGGTGGCCACCCTTCTGCGCAATCTACGACGTCGTCGTAGGCGGCTTCCTGCTCATCACACACGTCATCGCATCCGCGCACTGACGCCGAACCTCACAAGCACGATCGTGAGTGTCTATGAGACAAACGCCGTGACCATCACAGGCACCGAGCATCTCGAACCCCTCATCGCAGGCCGCGTCGCCGACGCGAAGATGGTCTTCAACGAACGCGGCGCAGTCATCTTCCCCGCAACCCGCCAGCACCGCGACGCAAAGGCCGAGGGCATCTCCTACGAGGACAACTACGCCGGCAACGCCCTCGCCGCAATGCTCCGCCGCGACGCCATCGAGATCCGCTTTCACCGCGCCTTTAACGACGCGGCCGTCACCCGCATCGTCGCGGCACTCCTCACCCAGCCCGAACTCTCATGCGTGACCCACGCAAAGATCACCTACCAGGGCCGCGCGATCGCCACTGATCACACAAGCCCGCCGAAGGACCCGCCGGCATGACTCCGCCTCCCACTCGCTCACCCGACCAGACCGTCTTCGAGCACGCCGACCTCGAAGTCGCCGCCATTCAGCGCGCACTCCTCCCGGCCAAACTCCCGAACCTGAGCGGCTGGACCATCGCCAGCCATTACCTCCCCTGCGACGCTTCGGGCGGCGACTTCTACGGCTTCCAGGACCGCAACACCAACGAGCTCATGCTGCTCGTGGCCGACGTCTCCGGACACGGCGCACGCGCCGCGGTGATCATGGCCATGCTGCGTGCCTGGCTCGAATCGCACCAGGCCTACAAGCGCGAAGCGATCAACATCGCCCACGACATCAACGCCCTCTTCAACCGCATGGATGGGCTCGGTGTCTTCGTCACCGGCGTCTTCGCCCGCATCGGCATCGCAGACGGCTCATTCAACTACATCAACTGCGGCCATCCTTACCCGCGCATCCTCCGCGCCGACGGCACGCTCGACCTCCTCACCGACGGCCACTGCCTCCCGCTCGGCATCGCCGAAGACCTCGGCCTCGAAGCTCCAGGGCATGGAACGCTCAACCCCGGCGACACCCTGGTGATCAACACCGACGGCATCCCTGAATCCGCCGCCCCCGACGGCACGCGCTTCGAAGACGCCCGCCTCAACGCCTCCCTCCGCGCCCAAGGTGACGCAACCGCCATCCGCAACTCCACCCTCCGCGCCCTCGCCGAGTTCCGTCAAACCGCCCCCCGCCTCGACGACGAGTGCATGCTCGTCATCAAGCGAAACCCCGCGTGAATGCACGGCTTCAATCAGAGCCCGACGCGTCAGCGAGGGAGGCCGATGCCGTGCTTTCGGGAGCGAAGCGCACGAAAGCCGGAAATGAATGAGTACGCGAAGCGTTGTCCGCTCTGCGAATCGGCTGTTTGGCCGGGTGCCACTACCCTCGGCCCTGCGAGGGTAGTGCGTTGTGCGCACGCTCACCTCAGAAGCACGACTTCACCGTCCCGCCATCCACCCGCAGCGCCGCCCCGTTGATCGCCGAAGCCAGCGGGCTGCACACAAACGCCACCAGCGCCGCAACCTCCTCCGTCGTCGCGAAACGCTTGATCAGCGAGCTCGGCCGCACGCTGGTGAAGAACTCCTTCTCAAACTCCGCGAACGGCTTCCCGCCGCTCAGCTTGGCGACAAACTCGTCCACGCCGTCCGAACGCGTCGGGCCCGGCAGCACCGAGTTCACCGTCACCGCCGTCCCCGCGCACGACTCGGCAAGCCCGCGCGACACTGCCAGCTGCGCCGTCTTGGTCATGCCGTAGTGGATCATCTCCAGCGGGATCTGAATCCCGCTCTCGCTGCTGATGAAGATCACGCGCCCCCAGTTGCGCTTCTTCATCCCCGGCAGGTACATCCGGCTCAGACGCACGCCGCTCAGCACGTTGACGTCGAAGAACCGCTGCCAGTCCGCATCCGGAATCTCCTCGAACGCCTTGGGCTCGAAGATGCCCAGGTTGTTCACCAGGATGTCCGCCTCAGGGAACCGCTTCTGCAGCGCCGCGGCCCCTTCCGCCGTCGCAAGATCACCCGCGAACGCCTCAACCGTCGCGCCCGGCGTGCTCTTCTTGATCGAAGACACCGCTTCGCCGACCGACTTCTCCGACCGCCCGTTCACCACCACCCGCGCTCCTTCCGCCGCGAGCGACGCCGCGATGGAAAGCCCGATCCCCTTTGATGATCCACTGACGATGGCCGTCTTGCCGTTGAGCTGAAGGTTCATGGCCAGAGCCTAGTCCCGGAGACCGGATCGCCGCCCGCGATCACCAAACCTGAATATGCACCTTTTGGGTTGCATATCACGCGGACCGGTGGTACGCTACATGCACCCAGGAGGTTGCACATGAGCCCCGCCCCGTCCTCCACCGACCGCATCGAGAAGCAGATCACCATCAACGCTCCGGTCGCAATCGTCTGGAACGCCCTCACCGACCATAAGGAGTTCGGCGAGTGGTTCGGCGTCAATCTCGAAACGCCCTTCATCCCCGGCAAAGAGACCCGCGGCCGAATCACCTACCCCGGCTATGAGCACGTCGTCATGAGCGTCGTCACGCAGAAGATCGAGCCTCAATCGCTCTTCTCATTCACATGGCACCCCTTCGCCGTCGACCCCAAGGTCGACTACTCAGCCGAGAAGCCGACGCTCGTCGAGTTCCGCCTCGAACCCTCCGGCGCCGGCATGCTCCTCCGCGTCACCGAGTCAGGCTTCGACGCAATCCCCGCGCACCGCCGCGCCGAGGCCTTCCGCATGAACGACGGCGGCTGGTCGGAGCAGATCAACAGGATCAACCGCTATGCCACGGCCCACCGATAAGCAGCCCGGCGCCGAAGCCTCGCTGCGCCGCAACGCCCGCGTCTTCGCCGCCCTCGGCGACGAAACCCGCATCGCCCTGCTCGCCAAGCTCAGCGACCAGAGCGTGGGCGAACACTCGATCACTCGCCTAACCGAGGGCGAGGGCGTCAGCCGCCAGTCGATCACCAAGCACCTCCGCGTCCTCGCCCGCGCCGGCCTCGTCCGCAGCTTCCGCAAAGGCCGCGAACGCTGCTTCGCCCTCCGCCCCGATCCGCTCGACCGCGCCCGCGAATCACTCGAGCACCTCTCCCGCCAATGGGACGTCGCTCTCAACCGCCTGAAGAGCAAACTCGAACGCGAGCAAAGCGAGCGCGCCGACGAACCAGATCGATAAGAGCCGAGGGCCGTAAGGCCCCGGCGCGACAGTGCCCGACACGACATCGTCGTCTTTACTCACACCGGCGCCATGTGCAGCGTCCAATCCTCGTCATCAGGCGGATACTGCGACGGCTCCGTCAGATCCCAGTGCTCCTGGTTCTCGGCGCCGCTGAGTCTGCAGCGATACGCCCCCGGCGTAACTCGCGCAACCGCGTGCCACCGCCCCTCGCCGTTGTGCATGTCGAACCACCCAAGCTCACCCGTCTCGAACGTCACGACCGCTTCGAGAAGGCTGCCGAGCAACGGCGCATGTTCGTCCACCGGCGGCAGGTCCGTTTCCGCCGCATATACGCGCACCTTCAATCGAAACACGCCCCACAGCAGAATCAGCCAGACCAGCGCCCGCCCCGCCTCCATCTCTCGGACCATGCAGGAGTTGAACCGGAACAACCGGTCCGGATCATCGGGCACGGTCGACTCCCACGCTTCCTTCACCACCGTCGGCCGATTGAATACCGATGCGCGATCGCACACCGCAAGGTAAAGATCCCGCGGCACCATCAGCACATCGCCGACCACCTTGCCGCCCGCGCTGGCGTTCTGACCGCTCACCGCCTCACGCATCCACCATCCGCGTGAAACCGCCGAACGACAGCCGCTTGACGTCGAACGGCATCTTCTTGGGGTCCATCATCGCCGCCAGGCGCGGGTCCTTCATCACCTTGGCGTTCACCTTGTCGCGCTGCGCCTTGGTCTTGTACACGATCCACGAAAACACCACCGTCTCGCCCGGCTTGGTCTTCGCCAGCTTCGAGAACGAAACGCCGAACGATGTCTTCAGGTCGTCGCCCGCGCACTCGCAGTACTGCGTCGCGCCGTACTCGCGCCAGATCTTGCCGGCCGCGGCCGCCATCTTCATGTAGCTCTTGATGTTCTTCTTCGGAACCGGGATCACGTAGCCGTCGACGTACGCCATGGTTGCTCCTTCGGGTTGACCGCCTCATCGCAGGGTACACGCTACGAACGATTCCGCAAGCGCCGATGTGTGAATTCCGCCGATCACTTCACCACAAAGCGGTAGGCCCCCGACATCGCATCCATCCGCATCACCGGCTCACCTGCTGCTGATGAATCGAGCTTCGCCGCCGAAAGACCGGGCGCTTTGTCAAGGCTGCGCCCGTTCTCGGTCACCGCCGCGTCGCTCCGCGAGAGCGGCAACCGGATTTCCGCCGTCGTATTCGGCGGCACAACCACCGAGTACTCCACGCCGCCGTCGACGCGCTTCCACGAGCTCGTGATCGTCCCCGCAACGGAGCGGTACTCCGCGTGCGCATCGTTCATCCCGTTCACCGGCGTCGGCGCAACCAGCACGCGCGAATAGCCTGGAGCCAGCGGCGCGATGCCCGCCACGTGCCCGTACAGATACGCACCCACCGACCCGAACGCGTAGTGGTTGAACGAGTTCATCCCCACGTCCTGGAAGCCGCGCTCGGGCGTCCAGCCGTCCCACCGCTCCCACATCGTCGTCGCGCCGAGCTTCACCTGGTAGAGCCACGACGGATAGTCCTCATTCATCAGTAGCCGCGCCGCGATGTCAGCCTTCCCGGCATTGAACAGCCCCGGCAGCAGCCGCGGCGTGCCGATGAACCCCGTCGCCAGGTGCCACCCCTTCTTCTCGATCGCCGCCGCGAACTTCTCCGACGACTTGTGCTTCATCTCGTCGGGGATCAGTCCCATCGTGAATGCCAGCGCGTAACCGGTCTGACCGCTCCCCTTCAGCGTGCCGTCCGACGCGAGGAACTTCGCGCGGAACGCCGCGGCCGTCGCCTCGTGCGCGGTCTTGAACCTCGACGCGTCTTCTGTCTTCCCGATCGCCGCGGCCATCTCCGCCATCAGCCGGTACAGCTCCGCGCGGTACGCCGTGTCGATCAGTTCACTGGGCGTCGGGTCATCGAGGTTCAACCAGTCGCCGAACCCGCCGACGTGTGTGATGCCGTCGCGCGTCTTGGTGTCCAGCCACGCCAGGTACCGCTTCATCGCGTCGTAGTTGTCGCGAATGACCTTCGTGTCGGCATACGCCGTGTAGACCGCGTGCGTGCAGACGATCCCCGCATCACCCCACGCCGTTGAGCCGCCGCGCTCGTTCACCTTCGGCGCCACGTGCGCCAGCGTGCCGTCGTCGAACTGCGCGTCCTGGTCGAGCGTCTTGAGCCACCGCTCCATGAACGCCGCGACGTCGAAGTTGTACGCGGCGGTCGTGATGAAGAACTGCGCATCGCCCGTCCACCCCAGCCGCTCGTCGCGCTGCGGGCAGTCGGTCGGCACCTCGAGGTAGTTGCCGCGCTGGCCCCACACGATGTTCTGCACCAGTCGATCGACCAGCGGCGACGACGTCTCAAACTTGCCGGCCGGTTTCATCGCTGTGTGCGCCACGACGCCGCTCACCATCGCCGAGGCGGGCGGTTCGGTCAGGCCGGTCACCTCCACGTACCGGAACCCGTGGAACGTGAACGGCGGCTCCAGCGTCTCAAGCCCGCCGCGAAGCGTGTAGATATCCGTCGCCAGCGCACCGCGCAGGTTCGATGTGTAGAGCGTGCCGTCGGGATTCAGCATCTCCGCGTGGCGCACCACCAGGCGCTGGCCCGGCTTGCCGTTCACGCTGAGCCGCGCCCACCCCACAATGTTCTGCCCAAGGTCGAATACATACCGCCCATGGCGCGGCTCTGTCACCTTCTTTGTGGCCAAGGTCTCGAACCGCTTCACCGGCTCGCCCATCGCCGGCTCGACGACGAACGGCGGCGCATCCGCTTGCGTCGCCTCGCCGAACACGGCCTTGGTGATCACCAGCGGACGCCCTTCCGCGCCAGGCTCGAGCGTGAGCGTCTTTCCCTCGGGCACGACGACTTCATACTTGGCTCCGCCAGTTGTGTACTCGACCGAGAGCGTCTTCACAACGCCATAGGCCGGATCGCCCAGCGTCTGTGGACCGACCAGGAGCGACAGCTTCCCGTTCCGCATCGCACTGCGAACCTTCGCCGTGACGTCCGCCCTGCGCGTCTTGGTCGAGCGTGCCAGCCCGACGTCCGCCTTTCCCCACGCCGATGCGTCAAAGCCGGGTGCATCCCACCCGTTCATCACCAGGCGCGAGTCCATCTCGCTGCCGATGTAGTTGTCCGTGTGCAGGATCGGCCCGAACGACGCCTTCCACTCCGGCCCGGTCGCGACGACCTGACGTGTGCCGTCGCTGTACTCGATCTCCAGCTGCGCCATGAACCGCGCCGGCCCGTGGTAGTACCGCCGCTGCCCGGTGTACCCCATCAGCCCCGCATACCAGCCGTCGCCCAACACCGCGCCGAGGCAGTTCTCACTGCCGCCGCCGCGCACCATCGAGGTCACGTCGTACGTCCGGTGCTCGACGCGCTTGGCGTATTCGGTCCATCCCGGTGTCAACTCACCGTCGCCAACCTTCGCGCCGTTGAGGCGGCACTCGTACAACCCGAGAGCCGTCGCATAGAGCGTTGCCCGCTTCACAGAATGGCCACCCGTCGTCGCGAAGGCGGTCCGCAGGAAGGGCGCGCGAGGCATGAAGTGCTCGGTATTCCTCGACCCGCCCCACGCCGCGCCGCCGCTTACCTCCGGCGACTTCCAGCCGCCGTCAGGAAAGTTCGCACGATCCCAGAACTGCTCTGACTGCTCCGACATCTTCCACGACCCGTCGATCGACACGCGCTGCTCGCGCCCGTCGGCGAAGCGGATCACCAGCATCCCCGTCACCGCCGGATTGAAGCCGTCGTGTTGCTCGACGCGAACGCCGATCGCGTTGGTCCCAGCAACCACCAGCCCCTTCACGTCGATCGGGCGCACCAGCTCCCACCGCGCAAGCTGGCCCGCAGGCCAGCCGTTCATCATCACGTCGCCGACCATGTCCGCCGTCCCCGCCAGCCACGCCGATTGCACCGAGCCGCTCTCAAGCTCGAACTCCTTGCGGAAGAACGCGACCCGCTCGTGGCGCTCAGGGCCACCCGGCAGCCGCACCCAGGGCATGCGGCGGAGTTCTTCGCGCACTTCGGCCGTCAGCGGCGCCTGCGGCGAGTCCTCAAGCCCGATCCACTCTGCTTTCCAGTCCGACTTGTCCAGCAGCCCGATGCTGAACGTCGCCGGCGCGCTCCACGCCGACTCGCGCCCTTGCTGGTCCCACACCTTTACCCGCCAAGACACCCGGTCGCGCAACTCGAGCGCCTCGCCCCCCCACTCAGCTCGCGTCGCGAGCATCGACTCGCCACTCTTCACGACTTGTCCAGAGTCCCACAGCAGCGGCCCGCGCTCCAGCGCCTCGGCGCTCGCCGCGGCCACGACGCGGTACGCGCTCATGGAGACGCCGCGCTCATCTGCATGCTCACCCTTGAGCTGCCACGCCAAACGCGGGCGCGTCGCCGCGATCCCCTGTGGGTTGTCGCGCATCTCGCACGTCAATCCTTCGGGCGAGATCGACCCTGACGAGACCGAACACCCGCCGGCGCCGAACGCCAAGACACAGCACAGAGCAGCCAGCAACAGAGCGCGCAGTGAAGCCATGACGGCAGTATCCACAAACCGCTGCCATGATGCCAGCGTCCCCAACATTTCCCCTCTCCGCGTCCTCCGCGTTTCTCCGCGCCTCCGCTTTCCCTCTTACTCCGCTGCCCTGCGCACCCACCGCAGCTTCGCCGACCGTGCGCGGGCATTGAAGCGGATCTCATCCTCCGTGGCAACCAGCGGGTCGCGGCTCTCTTCGCTCCACACGCCGGCGTGGTACCCCTCCATGAACGCGTGCTTGACGCGCCGATCCTCACCGCTGTGAAAGCTGATGATCGCCCCCACACCGCCGGGCTTGAGCACGTCCGGCAGTACCGCGAGCAAGCGGTCGAGGTTCGCGAGTTCGCGGTTGACGAGGATGCGGAGCGCCTGGAACGTACGAGCCGCGGGATGAAGTTTCGCGCCAGCCGCGCGTTCGAGGGTGAAGTTACGAGCCTCGCAGACGATCGCGGTGAGGTCCTCGGTCGTCACGACGGGCTTGAGCCGGCGGCGCTCGACGATGAGCTGCGCGATCGCTTCCGCGTCCTCCTCGTCGCCGTACTCGGCGAACGCTTCGGCGAGTTGCTTCTCGCTCAAGCGTTTGAGCAGCACCGACGCGGGCTCGCCGCGCGTCGGGTCCATCCGCATGTCGAGCGGGCCGGGCCTGCGATAGGAAAACCCGCGTGCTGGATCGTCGATCTGCGTGCTCGCGACGCCGATGTCGGCCAGCACCGCATCGACCTTCCCTCCCTCGACGCCCGCCTCCGCCAACACCCCCGGCAGGCCCGCGAAGTTGGTATTGAAGATGTCGAACCGCACCGCGCTGCGCCCTTTGGCCTTCTCCAGCCTCGCCCGCGCGAGCCTGATGTTCCCCTGATCGAAATCGATCCCGATGACCCGGCTCCGCGCCTCCTTGGTCGCATTGCCGCAACGCATGCGCTCCAGCATCGCCGACGAGTGCCCGCCGAGGCCCAGCGTGCAATCAACGATCACCATCCCGGGCCTGGGGTCGATGACCTCCAGCACGTGATCGATCAGCACCGGCAGATGGAACGCGTCACGCTTGCTCACAGGGGGCGATGGTAGTGACTTCGCATCGCCGATCCTCTGCAGACCGGGATACGACGCTTGCCCGTCAGAGCCCGAAGCGTTAGCGAGGGAAGCCGATGAGGCTTTGCGAATCGGCCGCTTGATGCAATCGAACGCGGCACTCGCCGAGCCTCGTGCCTCCCTCGCTGACGCTTCGGGCTCTGACGGAGGCCGCCAGTCGCGTTCAACAGTGCACAAAGAACAGGTTGATGAACGAGATGAAGTCGTTGTTGTTGAACTGACCGTCGGACCCGAGCACGCCGCCGGGGCTGCCGAGGTCGGCCGCGGGGTTGCCGGTGAAGAAGAGGTTGATGAAGGCGATGAAGTCGTTGTTGTCGTGAACGCCGTCGCGCCCAGGCAGGCCGCCCGCGCGTCCGAGGTCGGCCGGGTCGATGAAGATCTGAGCGCTGTTGCTGGTCAGGCCACCACAAGGGCTGTTGAGCACGCAGCGCACGGCACGGGGCGGGAAGTTGATGTACCCGATCAGCGGGCGCGCCTCGATCGCGCCGGTGGTGACGCCGTTCACGTTCAGCACCGGCACGCCGCCGGCCTCGGCGTTATCGCCGTTGGCGAGGTTGACCCAGTCCGTTCCAGCGCCGGCGGGCTGCCACTGCCACTGGTAGGTGAAGTCCGCCGAGCCGTCGATGATCAGGAACGGCGACGCAACACCCCCGGGGCAGACCGAGACCGGATACGCGCGAGCCGCGGTGGGACCGATGCCCGAGAGCACAAGTCCTGTGACCGTCTGCGGCGGGCCGAAGCCGCCCGCGGTCGTGTTGGGCTGATCGCTGTACAGCCCAACCCGCCCGTGTGAGAACGTCGTGTCCACCAACACCGTCGCGGGCGCTGCCGCACCATCCACATACACGGCGTACACCGGCCCGGAAACCGCGACGCGGATGGAGTGGTCGGTGCCGGGCGTGAAGATCGGCGCCGTGAGTGCCAGTGGTTCACTGGCGGACCCGTTGACGATGCGATGGAAGTAGAGCACGGCTCCGCAGTTGCCGCCGCGAACGCCCTGGCCGTACCCCCATCCGCCGGTAATCAGCAGCAGTCCGTTCTGGTTGGTTCCGTCGGTACGGACCCAGACACCGCCGTCGGTGAGGTTGTGGATGTCGACCGTCAGGTCATAGTCCACAAGGTCGTACGGGAGTGCCGTACAGGTGATCGGGTCGTTGTCGGGGCTCAGCGGGCGATAGCCGTCGCCGGTATTGGCCCAGTTGCCGGAGTAGTTGCTCCACTGCGGGGAGAACGGGGCGAACAGGTCCTGGAACGCGGTGTTGCACGGGGAGGCGCCGTTGCGCATGACCTGCCCCACCTCGTCGGCGCTGAGGGCCCGGTTGTACATGTAGACGTCGTCAAGCGTGCCGTGGAACTGCGTGTTGTTGAACGTGCTGTTGACGCCGATGCTGGTGTACGGGCTGGTGTCGGCGATCGCCTGCGCGTAGGGGTACGTGCCGACCAGCAGCCCGTTCTCGTACATGCGCATCAGCGCGCCGTCCCACGTGACGGCCAGGTGGATCCACACGTTGGCCGGCACGCTGCCGATCTGGCGCGACGCTTCGATCGTCGGCCAGTTGCTGCCGTTGGGCGAAGCGAGCATGCCGAAGCGCCCGCCGATGCAGCCGAACCAGTAGCTCAGCAGCCCGCCGCCTTCCTTCGCGATGATCGGGCCGTCGCGCCCGGGTTCGGCGTTGTTCACCCATGCAGCGAACGTCATGCCCGTGAACTGGCCCATCGAGTTCGACGCGGGAATGCGCATCTCCGTGCGCGAGGTGCCGTCGAAGTTGAGTCCGCCGCCGGTGTGGCCGGCCGTCCATGCCACGGCGCCGTTGATCAACTGACCGTGATTGCTGTTGGGCGACGAATCGTGCACATCCACTCCCGCGCCCTCGTCAAATGACCAGTGGGCGACCAGCCCACTGGTTGGCTGTGCCGCCGCGCGGCCTGCGCCGATGGCGACCAGCGCGCATGCAACCGCCACTTTCACAGCAACAGCGAAACGAGATGACACAACTGACCCCGCGCGGCTCTGATCGAAACGCATGGCAAACTCCCTTGACGTAACACCAAAAGCCGTACACGCGGCCGCTGACGCTGACGTGCCCAAAAGAGTTCAATTCGATGCCACGCAGCACACCAGTTCCGCGGCAGAGAGCACGCACGCCAGTTCTCAGAATCTACCCGATAGGGGAGCGGTCAACCACCGTTTTGAGTCGTAACGGGCCGACGTTCACATTGCCCATCCTGCCACGATCACCCCTTCTGCGCCGTGACAGCCTGCCACGCGGCCTGCACTGCACGGCGCACGAGCTGCTTTCCGGCTCGCTTGAGCTTTACCCGCGTAGCGCCGCGCTCCCCCCACTTGCCGTTCACGGGCTCGAACGCGTCGGGCGACTCGCTGACAAATTCCGCCTGTTGCTCGGGCCTGAGCATGACAACGCCGAAGTCGACGCCGTCTTTGTCGAGGTTCAGCGTCGCGAAGATCTTCCGCTTCGGCCCTGCGCGGAAGTCGGGATGGTTCATGTGCGAGGACTCTTCCGCGCCGGGCATGCTGAGTGCGATGGTGCGGAAGTCGTCTTCGGTCATGCGTGGATCGTTCGCAGGCGTTGTGCACTGTCGCTAGCGATACGAGATCGGTTGACGAATCTGCTCATGCAAACGGCAAAGTCACGAGTTCGTGGCTGAGCAATGTACTTCTCGGCATGGCACCCCCTAAATAGACGGTTTTTACTTGGTACCGCACATTTTCCTTTCATGACACCCAAACATAGTGTAAACTTCGCTTTGAACCGCAGGAATTCACGAGGATTCGATGTCAGCGTTTGATAGAAAAAACCTCGCTTCCGACGGTTCAACTCAGGGGGCTCCATGCCATCAGTAGTCGAGTTGTACAACCAAGAGGTACTCGAAGGCCACCGCGAAGCGCTCGCAGCGCTCCGCGAACTTCTCGTCGAGGAGACCAATCCTGCTGAGCGCCGCAAACTCGCTAACGCCATACTCCGCACTCGCCCGGTCAAGAACGCCAAGGCCAACCACGCCGAAACTCTCGGCTGCACTCATCCAGACACAACGGTGGTTCCTAACCAGACTTCCACCATCACCAAGGACCGCAACCGGAAACCAAATCCCATTGCCCCCGTCCAGACCCATAGCACAACCACCGACCACGATCACAACCGCGAACTACACGAACTCCACACTTTGATGTTGAACTGCGCGGCCATGAAAGTGCCACAAGAATGTCCAAACAACACTGACCAACCAGCCGCATACGACCCTCAGGCCTATCCGCCCCGCCAATCAGTACCAACGGATGACGCACTTCACAAACCGCACCCCCCCACCGGTGAACAGTTGAAATACTCCAAGCAAGGCTGAGAGGATCCGCCTCATGCCGACCTATACCGTCATCTGCTCGCACAAATCCAACGGCACGGACCAAGCCTTACTAATCCACGCCAACGATGCTCTCGACGCGCAAGACCGCGTCCAGACTGCGGGCTATTTGGTGAGCAAGGTCTTCCTCGCCATCCCCGATCAACCCACTCAGCAACCGCTCCCACCTCCGCAGCTTGTGATGGACGCGTTCAACAACGTGAAGCGGATCGAAAAGTCGGGCATCCTCTGGTCACCGATCGGCACCATCGCAACAGGCGTTCTAATCGGCGTCCTCTTGGCACTCTTGATCACATCGTGCCTGGGGTTCGGGATCTCGGAGGCCCTGAAGTCTGCAGGCCCCCACAACACCTACGGCCGTTGACGTCGTGCTTCGCGGGCCCAGTAGTCGGCTGAACTCAGCACGGGGACGATCTCGAAGCCAGCCAGATCGCTCCACTTGGCGATCCACGGATCGAGCGCCGCGGCGTCAGGAGCTTCCATCAGTTGAAAGCAGAGTTCGCCGGTGCTCTCTTCGAGCCAGCTTGCGACGTACTGCACGTTCTGAGGGAGCATGCGGCCTTTGGCGCGGAAGCGTTCGCCGATCGCGTCTTTCTTGCCGGGGTTGAAGCGCTCGATGACCATGAAGAGCATGCGCGTGGTACGCCAGCAGACCCGCGCGGGTTCTTGCGCTCACTCATTGCCGGCCTGGCCGCGGGACTTGAGCGTCTGCTCGATCCGCCGGTCGGGGATGAACCAAAGGGCTGCCACCACGAAGTACAACCCGCACGCCGCATACGCCCCCCACCCTCCCCACTTACCACCGAACAACGCGAGCACGACACCCACGACATAGAGCGCCGCCGACCGCCACCCTTTCCACAACCCGCCCGCCCCGATCGCGCACGCCAGCGCTGAATCCTTCCCGTGCTCGCGCAGCAGCACCGCGGCGAGCACCTGCCACGCGACCGCGCACATGAACAAGATGCCGCCGTACGCCGCGACGGGCCATACGCCAAAGTGGCTCTCGCCCATCCAGCTGGTCACGAACGGGATGAGCGACATCCAGAACAGCAGGTGCAGGTTCGCCCAGAGCGTTTTGCCTTCGACTTTCTCCACCGCCTGAAACAGATGGTGGTGGTTGTTCCAGTAGATCCCCACGTAGATGTAGCTCAACACGTAGCTGATCGCCACAGGCACCAGCGGGCGCAGGCTCTCCCAGTCGGCGGCGTGCGGCGCCTTCATCTCCAGCACCATGATCGTGATGATGATGGCGATCACACCGTCGCTGAACGCCTCGACACGTCCTTTGCCCATCGCCATCACGCGCTCCTCACCCGCCTACCGCGTTTACATAGTGGCGCACGACCGGCTCCCCGCCCGCGCGCTCGCTCTTGACGAACTCGACCGCCACGACGTCGATCCGCTTTCGCCAGGTGCGCCACTCCGGGTTCGCGCCACGAGTTGTTCCATCACCGCTCGCAGTTTGCGGCGTTTGAACGCTCCGACCTGCTCTTCAGCTCGCGGACGCTTCACCGCCGGATCGACCACGCGCGTCTTCACTTCGACAAGCACCACCGTGCTGCGGCCGTCGGACGGGGCGTCGTGGCGAGCGACGATGTCCGCCTCGCCAACCGAGACGCGGACATTGCGGTCGAGGATGATGTAGCCGGCCCTTTTGAGGAACGCCGCGGCGGCGTCCTCGCCGCGCATGCCGACAGGCTTGCGGGCAGCAAGGCCGAGTTTCTCAAGCAGGGCGCGGAGCACGGCTCACTTCGGCGTCCCGCTCGGCGCCGCGGGCGAACCGCCGGTTGCGGGCGGCGTCGATTCGGCCGGCTTGGGGGCCTCGGGCTTGACGGGCTCGGCAGGCTTGGCCGGCTTGACGGGCTCATCGAACGTCGGAATCACCGGTGAACGTTCGAGCGCCGGTGCATCGATGCCGGTGGGCTGGTTGGCATCGCGGATCTTGGAGGCGACCTCGGGCGGGAGATGTCGCTGGGCCGCGAGCACCAGCAGCTCCATCGTCATCTTGCTGATGGGCGTGAAGCTGCCCTTGCCGAGCAGCTGGCCGAAGAACTCGCTCTGCTCCTGGTTCTCTTTGACGGCGAGCAGACCGGTGCTGATCTGAAGCTGAGCGTCCTCGAGCGACCGCGGGGACATGACGACATCCTGCTCGCGGTAGGCCCAGATCTTGTGCGGGCCGACGGTGATCGGACCGCCCCACTTGCCCGGCTCGAGCGTCGCTGCGAGCCGGTTCCACGCGCCGGCGCCGACCCACTCGATCTCGCCGTACGGCTTGTCGAGGTCGCGCACCACAAGGCCGCCCTCCTTGCGGTCGGAGAGGTTGATCTCCGACTCAGCGACCTCTTTGAACGCAGCCTGGTTGCCGACGGCCTGCTCGACGCGCGCAACGGACGCGGCGTTGGCGGCGTCGACCTGCACGAAGCGAACCGACGCGCGAGGCGGGGGGTTGATGACGTCCTGATTCTCGTTATAGAAACGCTCGACCTTGCGCCACGGGACGCGGACGGCGGGGGTCACGTTTTCCTTGATCAGTTCGCGGATGAGCGTCTGGTCGCGCTGGCTCTCGAGGAACTTCTCGTAGTCCTCGCCCGTGCGCCGGCGGATTTCGTCTTCAGCGGCGACCTGGCTGCCGCCCTGCTGGCCGCTGGCCCACTGGTCGATGCGCTGGAGGAAGTAGAGCAGGCCTTGTCGTGCCTCGGGGGTAAGGCGAGCACGGGCCTCGCCGAGCAGCAGCTCGTCACGCACGCGGAGCTGGACGGCGGCGCGGATCGCTTCGGCCGCGTCGCGCACCCAGATGCCGGCGGCGGGGCCCATCGTGACACCCTTGGCGGCATTGCGAAACTTACCGTCGAGCGGATCGAGGATCTCGCTGGAGAAGACCGGGCGGCCGTTGATCTGGCCCACCATGCAGTCGGCCAGAACGTCACGACCCGCGGCCGGCGCGGACTGGTTCGCCTGCGGCGGCTTATCGACCACCGCGACAACACGGCGACCCGGCTCGCTGCTGATGACGACACCGCCGTTGTCTGTGCCGGGCTTGGCAGCAGGGGGCTTAGCGGCGGTAGCGGAGGAGGGGGCGGGAGGGGAAGGGGGGGAAGGGGGGGAGGCGAGGGCAGTGCGGTTCGCGGGCGGCTCGGCGGCCATCGTGCTTGCGCTGGCGGGGGCCGCCGCGGCCTTCTCCGTCGGCGTTGCGGCGGTCGTGGCAGGCCCACGGAAGGCGTCGGCCGAGATCGGCTTGGCGTCTTTGGGCAATCCACTGCCGCTGCTGGAGCAACCGCCCGCGGTCACAGCGGCGATCACCGCCGCTGCGAGGCCCGCGCACGTGATCACGTGCCGTGCGGTGAGGCCGCGCTGCGCATCCAACCAAAGCATCCCTGCCGTCGTCGCGTGCTTGTTCATGGTTTCACGGCTTGGCCGTGCCTCACAGGATATCGCCTATCGTGCCCATTATGGCCCCCCCTCCCTCCCCGACCGACCCCAACGCACAGAACAACCCTGCCCCCAAGCTCATCATCGACTCCGACTGGAAGTCGCAGGCTCAGGCTGAGAAGGAGAAGCTCGCGGCCAAGGAGGCCGAGAAGGCGAAGGCGGCTCCTGCCGGGGGGGGACCGGCCGCGATGGGCGGCGCCGCGGCGCAACCGCCGGCGCGGCGGGTGCCGCGGCGACAGGCGGGCATCCGCAGCAGTTGCCGCCGGCCGACTGGCAAGCGCTGCTTGGAACGATGGTGAGCCAGACGCTGATGTACATGGGCGCGTATCCCGACCCCGAGACGGGCCGGCCGATCGTGTCGCTCGAGTACGCGCGATTCCACATCGACCTGCTCGAGATTCTGCACGCCAAGACCAAGGGAAATCTCTCCGACCAGGAAGAGACCGACTTCACGCAGGTGCTCAGCGAGCTGCGCATGCGGTATGTGGAGCTGAGCCAGGCGGTGGCGAAGATGTACGCGGCGCACCTGGCCAAGGGCGGGCAGCAGGTGCCGGGGATGGGGCAGCCGGGGCAGTAAGCCGGCCTCACACAGACGCTCAACAAAGAAGGCCCGGGCGTGCGCCCGGGCCTTTGTGTTTTTGTTCGAGGCTTCTGCCGATGCGGTCACGCGCTCAATGGCAGCCGTTGAAGAAGCTGGTGATGAACGCGATGAAGTCGTTGTTGTCGAGCATCCCGTCGGACCCGCTCAGGCCGCCGGCGCGACCGACGTCATCGCGCATGTCATTGTTGAAGAAGCGGGCGACGAAGACGATGAAGTCGTTGTTGTTGAGCAGACCGTCGTGCCCCTCGGCGCCGCCCGTGCGGCCGATGTCGGACGGACCGCATTGAGGCGGGGTGAACCCGGGCACGGCAATCACGCCCGCGCCGCCGCCGAAGGTGCTGAACAGGAACGTGTTGGTGCGCGGGTCGAGGCAGCCGCCCTCGGCGCCGCTGAGGCCGGTGATGAAGTCGCGAGCGCTCGAGAGCAACGGCAGACCCTCAGGCCCGACGTTGTACGCGATTACCTTGCCTTGTCCGTACATGCACACCAGCATCGAGGGTGTGCTCTCGAAAATCGGCGACAGAAGAGGCACGTACACGATCCCCTCCGGGCCGCCACTGGTGACGACCGTCGTTGGGCTCGCCGCGCCGAAGGTGTAGGTGTGCGGCGCGGGGCCGGGCTCCACCGTGAGCGGAAGCGTGTAGAACGCGCTGCCGGCGTAAGTGCCGATGACCAGGTTGCCCGCGCCGGGGAGCCCGGGCGGAACGAACTGGCAGGTGCCCGTCGTGCCGAAGGGGCCCGCAACCGAGAGCGAGTCATAGCGGTCGGGCACGGTGCTGCCGGGCTTGATCTGCCCGAGGGAGTTGTTGGGATACGTGGCGAAGAGCACGGTGCCGCCGGAGCCGGGGATCTCGCACAAGCCGCCATCGTTGTTGGCGGCCGTGCTCACCAGCGTCGCGGTGCCGACCCACGAATCGATGTAGCCGCCGGGGTTGCGGTGCACGCCGATCTGGTACATGGCGCCGCTGCCGCCGTTGGCTCCGCCCATGATGTAGATCGTCTCAGGATCGCCGGGCTTGAAGCAGATGCCGCCCAGCGAGCCGGGCACGCCCGGGGGCGGACCGAGCTGCACGATCGAGTACGGGATGTTGAACTCTGGTGCGACCGTCTGCGCCATCGACGCCGCGCAGAGACCTGAAATAGCCATCGCCGCTACTGCTGTGCAGTTCATGATCGCTCCCTTCAAACGTGTTGTTCAGTTTACCCCAGATAGGCGGATCGACCACCAAACCTGACAGCGCAGCGAGGCTCAGAACACGTCAAAACCGCGTTTGGCCCCTGCCAAACGTGTGAAGCGTTCCTTACGCCTTCTTTCTTACGCCTTCTCCACGCCACGGCCGGGGACGTTCACATTCACTGCCGGCGCGCCGCGACGCACCCAGCGCGACACGGTCGGGTCGGCGAGCAGCTCCTGACGCGCCGCGTCATCAGTGCCGTAGCGACGCAACATCGCGGCCGCGATCAAGCCCATGAACATCGGCTGCGGGCGCAGCGGGCGGCTGGTGAGCTCTGGATGGAACTGGCCGCCGATGAAGTACGGGTGCGCGCTCGCGGGGAGCTCGAGCACCTGCATGATGGGCACCTTGGGGTGCCGGCCGCTGAAGATCATGCCCGCCGCTTCGAGCTGCGTGATGTATGCCGGGTCAACCTCGTAGCGGTGACGGAAACGCTCGCGCACGCTGGTGCGCTTGGCGTAGAGGAAGTGCGCGAGCGTGCCTTCTTTGATCAGCACGTCCTGCCCGCCCAGACGCATCGTGCCGCCGAGGCCTTCGATTTTCTTCTGGTCGGGCAGCTCGCTGATCAACCCGTGCAGCGAGGTCGGTTCGAACTCGGTGCTGTTGGCGTCCTTGAGCCCCAGCACGTTGCGTGCGTACTCGATCACCGCGACCTGGAAGCCGAGGCAGATGCCCAGGTACGGCACCTTGTTCTCGCGGCAATGTCGCACGCAGAGGATCTTTCCCTCCACGCCGCGCCGGCCGAAGCCGCCGGGCACGATCACGCCGTCGAGGTCGACCAGGCGCGAGGAGGCGTTCGCCTCCGTCAGTTCGGTCGTCTCGATCCAGTGAAGGCGAATGTCGGTCTCAAGCTTCGCCGAGCAGTGCTCGACGGCTTTGTCGATGCTCGCATACGCGTCGCGCAAGTGCGCGTACTTGCCGGTGATGCCGATGTCCACCACACGGGCCCGCGCCTTGCGCGTCAGGCCGCGGACGAAGACGCCCCAGCTCTCGCGGGCGCGGTCCTCAGCGGGCGAGTCGACGCGCTCGTGTAGGCCCAGCAGGCTGAGGATCTGGCGATCGAGACCCTCGGCACGCATCTCGTCGGGGATCGTGTAGATGCTCGGCCGGTCGTGCATGCTGAACATGCGCGACATCGGCACGTTGCTGAACATCGCGACCTTCTCAAGCACCTTCTCGTCCACCGGCTCCTCAGCGCGGCAGGCGATGATGTGCGGCTGCACGCCGGCTTCCATCATCCGCTTGATGCCCAGCTGCGCCGGCTTGCTCTTCTGCTCGCCCAAGGCGTTTGGTTTCACCACATACGTCAGCGCGACGAAGCAGCAGTTGTTGCTGCCGGCGGTCTGGCCTTCCTCGAACGCGAGCTCGCGCAGCGCCTCGATATAGAAGCCGTTCTCGTAGTCGCCGACGGTGCCGCCGACCTCGATGAATACCACGTCGGCCGGACGCGTGCCGTCGCCGTACATCGCCAGCTCGCGGATCTTCCGCTTCACCTCGCCGGTCACGTGCGGGATCCACTGCACGTCGCGCCCGAGATAGTCGCCGCGGCGTTCGCGCTCGAGGATCGAGCTGAAGACCTGGCCGCTGGTGGTGAAGTTGCGGCGCGTCAGGTTGAGGTCGAGCATGCGCTCGTAGGTCCCCAGGTCCATGTCGCACTCGGTGCCGTCTTCGAGCACGAAGACTTCGCCATGCCGGTACGGGTTCAGCGTCCCGGCGTCGTAGTTGAGGTACCCTTCCAGCTTCATCGGCGCGACGCACATGCCCTTGTCGCGGAACAGCTTCGCCATCGACGCCGAGAAGATCCCCTTGCCCAGCCCGCTCATCACCGTGCCGAACACCACGACGTACTTCGTCTGCCCCTTCCGATACCCCTGCGGGATCGGCGAGTAGAACTCCGTCGAGTGCTGGGCGCTCTTGTCCGCAGTGGCGCGGAGCATGTCCGCAGCCTTCCCTGTATCCACCTCGTCAGAATCGTCGTCCGGCGGCGGCTGATGCCCACCCGTCCCTCCCGTCACCTGACGCTCCCAAGGCGCGGAGGCCCCCATCTGGCCGTCGGTCACCTCGGGTCCATCAGTCTTTGCAAAACTTTGGGGGGGCATGAGACAGGGTAGCGGACACCCACCCCCCCGGCAAAGCAAACCCCGATCACGAACACCCCGATCTGGCGCAATGCGGTCATATTCGAGCGCCATAGCGATTACCACAGACTCGGCTTTGCGAGTCTGTGCTTCTGCCCCGAGGCGCGTCGCATCATTTCACAACCCATCTTCACTTACCTCCCTTGACACCCAAGGTTTTCTTCGTAGACTGATAACCGGCGGAGAGGCCCGTGGATCGCGATCTTTCCGCCCCGGTTGCGCCACTTACCTGCGCTCAGCCGCCGGGGAACGTCTAATCGCGACGTTCGAAAAAACCGCCCCTCTCGGGCACGAAGAGAAGAGGAGTCTCCGATGATCGCCAAGTCTGCTGCAGTCCTTGCTGTCGCTGCGCTCTCAGCCGTTGCCAGCGCCGATGTTTACAACTGGTCCGTCCACCTCGACGGTCCCAGCGAATCGCCCGCCAACGGATCGCCAGGCGTCGGTTTCGCCCTGATCACGTGGGACACCGTCGCCCACACGATGACGCTCGACGTCACGTTCTCGGGACTCGTGGGCACCACCACCGCGTCGCACATCCACGCGGCGACCGCGTCTCCCGGCACCAGCACGGCTGGCGTCGCGACCCAGACTCCGTCCTTTACGGGCTTCCCCCTCGGCGTCACCAGCGGCTCCTACCTCCACGTCTTCGACATGACCGATTCGGCCAGCTACAACGCTTCGTTTGTGACCGCCAACGGCAGCGTCGCCGGCGCGGAGGCCGCCCTGCTCAACGCCATGCTCACCAACCGCGCGTACCTCAACATCCACTCGTCCGCCTTCCCCGGCGGCGAGATCCGCGGCTTCATCCCTACGCCGGGCGCCATCTCGCTGGTCGCGATGGCCGGCCTCGCCATCAACCGCCGCCGCCGATAAGAGCCGCGTTCGCAAGCACGCGCGCCCTTGACGCCCGATGCCCACTAAGTCTCACCACACGCCGCGCCCCGCGGCGTTTTTTCATTCCTGACCCAACAAGGCACCGCAGACCAACCACACCCCTTAAGGATTCCTCGCAAAAACCAAACAATTTTGCCCAATATCCGAACATTGTCCTTGCGTGCCGTTCGGATTTATGGTAAACTTCGATCCGGAGCCCGATCCCGAAGAATCGGCGTTTCCAGCAAACAAGAAGGGGGTCTCATGAATCACGACGCCGCAGGGGAGCAGCACCAGCCCGAGAGCCTGGCCGCCCAGTACAACCGCGAACTGCTTGAAGCCAAGACCGAGGCCCTCAAAGTCCTCGCCGACCTGCTGAGGACGTCGCAAGACCCCGCCGAGGCCCGGCGCATCGCCCGCGCGATTCTTTCGGTCAAACCGATCGCTCCAGCCCAGCCCAAAGCAGCCGAGCCCGCGCCAGCCGAGCCCACCCCCATCTCCGCTCACGCCCTGGGCACGCTCTACCTCAACACCGCGGCACTCCCGGTTGCGTCCCCCACTGACCTCCCGGCCGAGCTCGCACACCCGCTCGACCTGCCGATCACCCTCACGCCGACGTGCGAACCGCCCCAACCCGGCGGCCCCGCATCGCTTAGGCCACTCCCCCACCCGCTGGGCACGTTCCGGGCTTAATACAGAGTGCGACACAGCGACCTGGTGTCTTTATCTCATCGTGCACTACAGACGATGCGAGCCAGGCCTTTGCGTATGCCCGTTTTGTCAGAGCCCGAAGCGTCAGCGAGGGAGGCGGCACGAGGCTTTGCGAGTGTCGCGTCTTTTTAGTACTACACGGCCGACTCGCCGAGCCTCGTCGGCGTTCCTCGCTGACGCTTCGGGCTCTGACGCACCTCGCCGCCCGCACCCAACCGCCCCCATTCCCGCCCCGAAACCGTCCTTCGCGCATCCGTTACACTCAACGGTCCGTTCAAACGACACCCTGAGCCCACCATGCGCAATTCAACCCGCCTCCTCCCCATCGCACTCGCCGCTCTCGCCCTTGCGGCACCCGCCTTCGCCGATCCCCGCTTCGACGACAAGACCGGCCGCTCGCTCGCCAAGTACGCCCCTTCGGTCTTCTTCGACCACAAGCACCTCAAGCTCAACCTCGACATCCCCGACATCGAGACCGCCGCGTTCGACGGCGTCGCGACGCTCACCACGTCGCCCATCGGCGTCGCGCGCTCAACGCTCACGCTCAACGCCCGACACACCATGACCTTCTCCAAGGTCACCGTCAACGGCGAGGCCGCGACGTTCACGCAGGAGAACGACCTCCTCACGATCAACTTCCCCAAAGCGATCGACGCCGGCGCCGACGCGACGGTCGAGATGACCTACCACGCCGACAAGCCGACCGGCAACGCGTCGGGCCTCTGCTGGTTCAAGACCCGCAAGGGCGAAGAGGCCAAGGGCGCGATGATCTACAGCCAGGGCGAGTCCGACTACAACTCGTACTGGTTCCCCTGCCACGACTACCCCAACGACAAGCTCACCACCGAGATCGTCGTCACCGTCGACAGCGGCTACGAGGTCGTCAGCAACGGGCACGTGGTCGACAAGAAACCCGCCAAGGGCGCAGGTGGTGAAGAGAACCGCACCACCTGGCACTGGCTGCAGGACAAGCCCCATGCCTCGTACCTCGTCATGCTCGCCATCGGCAAGTTCGACGTGGTCGACGTGAACGAAGGCAAGCCCGGCGTGCCGATGCCTGTCTACGGGCCCCCCGGGTCGGCCGACGACCTGCGCCGCGTCTTCAAGCACACGCCCGACATGGTGAAGCACTTCGGCGAGCTCTTCGATGAGCCCTACCCCTGGGACAAGTACGCCCAGGTCATCGTCCGCAACTTCCGCTGGGGCGGCATGGAAAACACCTCCGCCACCACACTCGCCGAATACGCCGCAGGCCGCGGCGACGAAGAGGCGCGCAGGACGACCTGATCAGCCACGAACTCTGCCACCAGTGGTTCGGCGACCTGATGACCTGCAAGAGCTGGGACCACCTCTGGCTCAACGAGGGCTGGGCCACCTACGGCGAGTGGCTCTGGAACCGCAAGCGCGACGGCGAAGAGGCCTACTACCGCGGTGCACGCCAGGCGCTGGGCATCCTCCGCATGACCGCCACCCGCAACGGGCCTGAGAACCCCGCCGTCGTCAGCCGCTACTACAAAGAGATCGACGACAACTTCACCAAGGCCGAGGACCCGTACAAGCGCGGCGGCTTCTTCCTCCACATGCTCCACGAGCGCCTGGGCGAAGAGGTCTTCTGGAAGGGCGTCCACCTCTACATCAACAGGCACAAGTTCACCAGCGTCGAGACCGACGATTTCCGCAAGGCCCTCGAAGAGGTCAGCGGCCAGGCGCTCGAGCGATTCTTCGATCAGTGGCTCCGTCGGCCCGGCATGCCCACGCTCAAGGTGAGCACCAAGTACGACGAGTCGAGCAAGAAGATGACCGTCGAGGTCGAGCAGACGCAGACCATCGACGCGACCCGCCCCGCGTACGCGCTCCGCCTGCCGATCTACTGCGAGTTCCCCGCCGAGGAAGGCAAGGAGCAGCCCGCCGGCCGGTGGCTCTACATCGACATGGACACGACCAGCGCCAGCGAGAGCTTCGACCTGCCGGGCAAGCCCAACCGTGTCCGCATCGACCCCAACGCGTCGCTGCTGACCAAGATCAACGAGCAGAAAACGTCCGAAGGCGAGTAAGCGCCAGCAACAGCAGCAGCAAGGGGGGTGATGGTGAACGAGCCGCTCGCGATTCCCCCTGTCCCGCAGGATCTTCTCTGCCTGCGCTGCCGGTACGCGCTCAAGGGCTCGGCACGTGATGATGTGTGTCCCGAGTGCGCACTCCCTGTTGCCGACTCATTGGCGCGGCCGGGCCTTACCAACGCACCGATCGCGGTGCTGGCGCGGCTTCGTCGCTGGTCGATGGTGCTGGCGGGTTCAGCCGGCGCTCTGTTCGTCCTCTCGATCGCATTGATCTACGCGATCATCGCGAGCATTTCGTTCTTCGTCGGCACGTCCTCACCCCTGGCCAACACGCTCATGATCGTTCTGCCCTCAGCGATGCTCGTGGCACTCATCGCGGCATCTGTGGGGGCGGTGCGTGCGGCCGCGGCGCTCCATGACGCTGGGTGCTGCTCCAGCCGCGCGCCGCGCATGATCCTGGGCGGCTCGGTGCTCCTGACGGGCGGCTGGGCGCTCTCGATCGTCGAGCAGTTCACCAACGCCGAGATTCTCAGTGTTTGGCTGTTGGGCACGAGCATCTGGGTCGGCGGCGCGATGGTGACCGTGTGCTGGGCCCAATCGCAGCGCCTGGCGGCCAGGTCGCTCGGCGGCCGCGCACGTCGGACGTTCGCGCTGCTCCAACTCGTGATCGCTTGCGCCATCGCGTTCGCGGGCGGCGTGGCCATGTTCGGCGTGTTCGTAGCCTTGCCGTATCTGCCGGGTGGGTACGCCATTTACTCGCTCTGCCAGAACTCGCTCCCTTACCTGATCCTCGCGATCTTGTTGATGACGGCGATCAACGCTTTGGTCCTCTCCATCTCGACCCGCCGCCTGATCAACGCCCGCCGCGCCGCTTGAACCATGGACACGCAGACCGACATCCCGGCGCCCGTCACCGCGCCGCCCGGCGCCGTCTGTCGGCGCTGCTGGCACGGGCTCAAAGGCCTCGACGCCGCCTCGGTCTGCCCCGAGTGCGGCGAACCGATCGCCCGCTCGCTCGACGCCGATTGGTGGGGCAACGGCCCGACCGAACCGTTCGCGCGGCTCGCCAGATCGGTCCGCGCGTTCTTCGCCGGAGGCGTCGCCTTCTTCCTCTTCTACTGCGGCGCGATGGTTGTCGACCACTTCAAACTGTCGAGCACGTGGCCGAAGTGGGTCGAGGTCTGCACCGACACTGCCATGGTCGCGCTCTGGTTCTGGCTCGTGCTCTCTCTCCGGCGCGCCGCGATCGCCGCGGGCGAATCACGCCTTACACGCGGCTGGGCGATCAAGGTCACGGGGTTCACGGCGATTCTCTCCTGCGTCCTCCTCGTCCCGTTGCAGGTGTACTCGGTCGTGTTCCCTGTCGGCTTCGACGGCTGGTGGCAGGCCATACCTCTGGCCTTCGTCGCAACATCCGCTCTGATGTTCCTCAGTTGGACGGTCGCCCAGCACCGCGCGGCCGCAAAGCTCGGACGTCAACCGCTTCGGGCTCTCTCGTGGCTCCAGTTCTGCGCGGCCGCGATAAGCTCAGCCACATTCATCTTCGCGGTCGCCATCGAGTTCGCGCACGACTTCTTCGATTTCAGACCGGATTGGCTTGTGATGGCTCGCGACTCGACCGCCACCGTCGCGTTATGGGCGTTCGGTCTTCTGCTCCTGCTCGCGGCACTGAACATCGATCTGTTTCGCCTGTTCGTCCGCCGGTTTCTCGCCGCACGCACTTCTGCGATGTGAACCATGACGACCCAAGCCGAGACAATGCCCGCGACCGCGCCGCCCGGCGCCATCTGCCGAAAGTGCTACTACGGCCTCCGCGGCCTGCCGCTGAACGAGCGGTGCAACGAGTGCAACACGCCGGTGAAAGCGGGGCTCGACCCGGCCTGGTGGGCCAACGCGCCGATCGCGCTGCTTGACACGTTTGCAGCGCGAAGCAGGAGAGCAACGATCGCGGCGGTGCTTATGCTGGCGATGGCGGGCCTCTCGTTCCTCGTCCGCGACAGTTTCATGGCGACGACAACCTCGATGAGTGCTGCTGCGGCGGCCTTGACCGTCGTTTGGTCGGCGCTCTCGCTGGGCAACACACTCTTTGCCGCTCACTGCCTCCGTGCCGGCATTGCTGTTTCTGGCGCAAGAGCCGCACGCTCGCGGTCGCGTTCTGGGTGTCGCTGGTCGTTGCGGCCACCATTATCTACTACGGCGTCGCTCGATGGTTCATCGACCCGACGAACTTCACGCTCCTGCTCTGGAGCGCGGTGGTGGTGACACCGGCTCAGCCGACTTGGATCATCGCGATGGGCGCGGCGTTCATCGCGTGCTCGACGCACTTCGGAAGCGCGGCCGGAAGCGTGTGGCTCAAGCGGCTGGGGATTGTGCACCTCATCGTTGGCTGCGTGTACGCCGTGCTTGTGATCCCGGCCATGGTGAGCTATATCGACTACATCAGCGGAAACCTCAGGTTCGGTCGATCCTGGTTCGACTCCGTGCGGGGCTGGGCAACCGCGATCCAGGAATGGTTCTGGATCCTGCCCATCGCCCTGCTGCCAGCTCTTCTGGCTCTGCTTGCCAACGCGGTAAGAAGAGCCGCCGAAGCTCGCAAAGCGGGCATGTAGGCGATGTCGCGGCGAGCGTCGCTCACGGGTGCGGGGCGTCAGCCTCCGGCTCGCGCGACACTTCGACGCGAGCCCGCAGACCGGTGATCATTTCGCCCGCGTGCACGACGCCCGGCTGGCTGCGCAGGCCTTCACCGGGCGCACCGAGGTCTTCAAGGGTGATGCCGAACCGTGCCGCCGCGATCGACTTCAGCGGCGAACTGGGGCGGACGGAGCGGAGCGCCTCGTCAGAGGGACGCCGGTCAGGTGAGCCCAGCTTGGTTGATTCCATTGTGTGGAGGCGTTCGTTCCACACGTACGAGCCGCCGGCCGGGCAGGTCAGACGCGTGCCCCAGAGCCGGCGATGCACCGCGACGGGATCCTGGTCGGGGAAGAGCCGCTTCCACTCGTTCAAGATGGCGATGTTGTTTCCGTTCGTGTCGAGCGTGTCATCGGTGCGGAATTCGCCCATCAGATGCTCAAGCACATTCAGACCGGGGCGGCTGGCATTGAAGCAGAGGCTCTGCCCCAGCCAGCGCGAAGCATCTGCCGCGGCCGGTGGTGCCGATGCGTCGGCGGCAGCAGGTTGCGCAGCGGGCGCCGGGGCGGGTGGGGCGAACGCGCGGTCGATCGCGTTCTTGATGGTCTGTTCGTTGAGTGAGACGATCAGCGCTCGCGGCGTAATCGCGTAGTACACGCCAGACGCGTCTACGTCGTCGGGTTTGCCGCCGCCACCTTGCCGCGCCTGGTCGGACGCACGTACACGGACGTACCCGTGACCGTTGTGGTCCATCGGTTTCCACTCGGTCATGCCGGGAGCCGTCTCCTCGAACTTGGTGCGTGCCGCGGCGATGAACGCGGTGGTCTTGAGCACGCCGGTCGTCTCGACGTGGAGCGCGAGCGGGAGGTGTGTGAGTTCCTTGGTCAGTTCGTCTTCGGCGTGGTCGGCCTTGGCGATCCGCTCCCAGATCGGCGAAGGTTCGGCGTAGAGGGCGATGCTGGAGCCGAGCCACGAGAGCGGATCGGCCTTGAGGCCACCCATTCCGGCCTGACCGGCCATGCCCACCAGCGACTGCACGCCCATGCTCTGCGTGTTGATCGCGACCGCAAGGTGGGCGATGGTGTCGTGCGGGTCCCCGGCTTGCGGGGCGATCGCCGCGCCGCGTGCGACGCCCGCGATCATCGCGTACTCGGTGTTGACGATCAAAGGAAGGACCGAGAGATCCGCCGAGAGCGTTTTGGGCGTGATCGAGAGGCTGAGGCCGATCGGGTCGAACGCACCGGACCAGTTGCGCTGGTAGTTGTTGCGCCAGCGGGCGTATGCGGCTTGCTCGTCCTTGGTGACCTTGGTGACGTCGAGTTCGTCGATGGGCGTAAGGAAGTCGGCCCGGTTGTAAACGCTCGACACCACGGCGTGCGAGGCGGGCTGGAGCGTCAAGACGCCGATCGTGCGCATCGGCATGGCCGGCTCGATCGTGCTGGCTTGACCGGTTCCGGCGGCCAGTTCCGTCATGTGCTGGGCGGTCGCATCGGAGAGGAGCGCGGCGGCGCGGACGCGGCGCGAGTCGGCGATGCGCCAGACGGGCCCGCACCAGCGACGGATCGTCGCGTCGCTGAGCACGGCGAAGACGGTCTCGCTCTTGGAGCGGGCGTGGCGCTGGCGGAGGAAGCGGTACTCGGGGAGAGATGCGACGCTGGGGGTGGCGCCGGCAGAGACGGCGGCGATGCGGGTGAGTTGCGTGCGTGAATTGGTCAGGACGACGGCGTTGCCGATCACGGCGACGTATGCGCTGATGCGCCGGTCGGGGGTTGCGAAGCCGGCGAAGGAAGGTTCCCCGTCGCGCGGCTGCACGGGCTCGGCGCCTTGCGCTTGTGTTGCGATCCGCGTCAGCAGTGCGCCCTTGAGCAGCGCGGGCTGGCGCGTCTCAAAGATCACCGCGATGCTGGTGCCGGTGGGGAAGTTCAAGTCACCGCCGGTCACGGCGACCGAGTCGGCCAGCGCACCACCAATCAGCGCTCCGAGCGAATCGAGCGAGACGCACATCTGGTGTTCGTAGCGTCCGACCACGTCGGCGTTCTCCCATCCCAGCCTGAGCTGACCGGCCATCGGGAGGAGACGGCTTCGTGCCTCGCGGGTGGTGGCGTTCACCGCGGCGACTGACGGAAAGAAGAAGGCGTGCTGGTCCGCCGGGATCAGCGAGGCCAAGGGGTCGAGCACCGGCTCGCCCCCGTCTCGGGCGTTCATCGCTTTCCAATCGAGTTGAGGCACCGTGATGCCGGTGATGGTCGAGACATCGACCAGTTGTTCGGGCGCATCGGAAGCATCGGCCGCCGGAGTGAGCTGGCGGAAGAGCTGGAGGTTCTCACTCACGGCCGTGCCGCCGCTCAGGAGCTCGTAGGTGTCGTCGATCGTGTTCGCACCGAAATCACGGCGCGGCTCTCTGACATTCGGACGAACCTCGGCGGGAACCTGTGCGCGGGCCTTGTCGGCCTGCCAACGGAACCACGCAGCGCCGGGCCGGCCGGCGGCGTTCAGGCTGGAGTAGTGCTCGGACTTGGCGGTGTAGAAGGCCCCGGCGAGGTTCGCGCCGGCGGCTGAAGCAGGGATTGTGAAGTCGAGAACGACCGGTTCTTCGTCAAGGTGCTGCGAGGGGACGATGAGCCAGCCGGTGACATCCTGCGGCTTGCCGCTGCTGGCGACGATGGAGCGGTCTTTGAGTTCCTGCCAATCGCCCGCACCGGTGATGAACGCCTCGCCGCTGCCGGCGAGCACGACACGGGGTATTCCCAAACCGCTCAGACTGCTCCCACCCTGGGGAGGTTGCAGGCCGTGCTGCGTGTAGATGCGGTCGATCGAGAGCGAGTAGTACGCCTCCTGTGCCGAAGCGTGCGCGGCGGCGAGCAGGGCAACGGCGATCGCAAAGATTCTCATGGTTCGTTCTTCTCCGCGCCGTCGCTTGACCGGCTCTTGAGTCTAACAGCGGCCGTCGGCACGGATGCAGGATCCTTACATATCCAGCCCGAAGTCCACCCACACCGCGCCGTGGGTCAGGCTTCCGGTGCTGATGCGGTCCACGCCCGTCGCTGCGATGGCCCCCACTGTTTCGAGGTTCACGCCGCCGCTTGCCTCGAGCTCTACTCGCACCTTGGCCGCGTCACGGATCGACACGGCTTCCAGCAGTTGCTGCGGCGTCATGTTGTCCAGGAGCACGATGTTCACCCTGTCGTCGAGGATGCCGCACGCGCCCCCTTCGAGCACCTGGCGGAACTGGTCGACCGAATCGACCTCGAGCATGATGAACCGCAGGCCTTCTTTGAGCGCCTCCATGCGGGCACGCTTGGCCGCATCTTTCACAAGATCGGCCAGCGGCGCATCGGGCTGCTGTTCGCGCATCGCGGCGAGGTGGTTGTCCTTGATCAGCACCGCGTCGTAGAGCCCGAGACGGTGGCAGAAGCCGCCGCCGCAGCGGACCGCGTACTTCTCAAGCAGACGCAGCCCGGGCGTGGTCTTGCGCGTGTCGTAGATGCCAGCCTTGCCGGCTCCGGCCGCGGCGGCTTTGACGAATGCCGCGGTGCGCGTCGCGACGCCCGAGAGCCGCATGATGAAGTTGAGCAGCGGCCGCTCGACCGTCACCATCGACGCGACGTTGCCGCGCAGCGTGGCGACGGCGGTTCCCGCGGCCACCTGGTCGCCGTCCTTCACGTGCGGCTCAACGTCGACGTCGGCGCGGTAGGCCGTGAGCACGTCGTCGATCAGCGCCAGCCCGGCGACGACGCACGCAGTCCGCGCGACGATCTTCGCCTCACCCTTCGCCCACGGCTTGACGAACGCCTGCGTTGTGATGTCGGCGTGCTGCCACTCCTCGCCCAGGTCTTCCTCGCGCAAGCTCGATGAGCCGGCGGATCAGGCTGTTGCCCTGAGGTACATCGCGCAGGTGGTCGTAGAGGTCTGGGAGGGAGAGGGTGTTGAGGTCGGTCATCGGGTCGATGATAAGGGCCTCGTGGGCGAGAACCTGTTGCGAGCGTCTGCCTTGTCAGAGCCCGAAGCGTTAGCGAGGAAGGCCGACGAGGCTGTGCGAGTCGGCTGTTTGATGGGAGGAAGACGCGGCGGTCGCAAAGCCTCCCGCCGCCTCCCTCGCTAACGCTTCGGGCTCTGACTCAAGGTCGCTCGGCTTTGCCAGGGCCGTGCCGAATACCCCGCACTCACCAAACCACACTGGGCTCGCAAAGCCGAGCCCAGTGGCACCCGATCCTCTAATATTCGCCATGACGACCTCCAGCACCTCCCAGCTTCTCGCAGGCAAGACCGCACTGATCGTGGGCATCGCCAACGACCGCTCGTACGCGTGGTATATCGCCGAGGCGTTCGCCAAGCACGGCTGTAAGCTCGCCTTCACGCACCTGCCGGGCGACAAGAACGAGAACCGCACCCGCAAGGCCGTCGAGGCCCTTGGGATCAAGGACGCGTGGATGTGCCCGATGGACGCGGGCAAGGACGAGGACATCGACGCCGCGTTCACCAAGTACGCGGAGAAAAACGATCGGCTGGACATCCTGGTCCACTCGATCGCCTTCGCCGACCGCGAGTGGCTGCAGCCGGGCAAGTTCAGCAGCACGCCGCGCGAGGCGTACAAGAGCGCGGTGGACATCTCAGCTTACACGCTCGTCGCCATGGCCAAGCGCACGAGCCGATCATGGAGCGCTCGGGCGGCGGCAGCATCATGTGCATGAGCTACTACGGCGGCGAGAAGGTCGTGCCGGGGTACAACGTCATGGGCGTCGCCAAGGCGGCGCTTGAGTGCTCGGCCCGCTACCTGGCATGGGAACTCGGGCCCAAGAAGATCCGCGTCAACTCGATCAGCGGCGGTTACCTCCGCACGCTCGCATCGTCAGCCGTCGGCGGCGCGGACAAGATCATGGAGCACGTGGCGGCCAACAGCCCGCTCCGGCGCAACGTCGAGGGCGGTGACGTGGGCGGAACGGCCGTCTATCTCGCCAGCGACCTGGCGAGCGGCGTGACGGGCGAGACGATCTACGTCGACAGCGGTATCAACGTGCTGGGGTTGTGAGGCATTAGCCACCAGCCATTAGGCATTAGTGAAGAAAAGGCACCGTGAATGCCGAAGGGGGCGGCATGCAGGTCAACAGGCCGAACGGAGTTTCGGGTATTGGCCAGGGGCCGCACGGCGCCGAGCGGTCAAACCGCGACGGCCAGCGCAAGCAGCAGGGCGGGAGCGGAGGGGAACAGCCTCCCAAGAAGCAGCCCGAGGTTGGAGACGAAGTGGAACTTCATCAGCCGCCGGCTGGAGCGCCGAAGCCGGTGACGCCGGTTGCGCGGCCGCTGTCGCCGCTCCCCCCGCCGAAGGGCAAGCCGCCGTTGGATCTGTCGGCGTGATGGGATTGCTGACGAGGCCCTGTGCAAGAGCCTTTTGCGTTAGATATCGTTTGGCTCGAGAAATCAGGCTCAATGGACGCTTCTCAATGAGCCGGCTTGAGTCAGAGCCCGAAGCGTCAGCGAGGGAGGCGGTACGCCGTGCCTTCGGGAGCGAAGCGCACGAAGGCCGGAAGTCCACATGCACGCGCAACGTCTCAGCTTCGCGAGTACCGCGTTTGCTGCAGGTCAAACTGCCGATTCGCAGAGCCTCATCGGCCTTCCTCGCTGACGCTTCGGGCTCTGACGGAAAGGCCTAACGCAAAAGGTTCGCAAGCCTGGGCTTGTGGACCGGCGGATCGTGGGCCATCGAGAGGAATTTGCGTGCTGGGAAGAGCGGACGGTGAGCCCAGGCTTGCACAGGGCCTCGTGCCGGCCGCGCGGCTTCGCATCGTGGTCGTTAGACTGCGGACATGCTCCTCACCGCTCGACGAGTCATTGCCCTCCTCGCATTGGCCAATCTCGGCGCCTGCTCACAGCCGGCACCGACTGCTCCGGCCTCTCAGTCTGCCGCCGCAATCGTTTCTCCTGCAAACGCCGACCTGAACATGATGACGTTCAACGTGCGGTACGGCACGGCGAACGACGGCGAGGACCGGTGGGAGAAGCGGCGCGGGCTGTTCATGGACGTGATCCGCCAGAACGACCCGGATGTGCTTGGGCTGCAGGAGGCGCTGCGGTTCCAGATCGACGAGATCCGCAAGGAATTCCCGCAGTATCAGGAGGTCGGCGTCGGGCGCGATGATGGGAAGACCAAGGGGGAGTACTCGGCGATCCTGTATCGGTCTTCACGGCTTTCGCTGGCGGGTGATGCCGCTGCGGAGTCAGGGACATTCTGGTTCAGCGATACGCCGGAGAAGGTGGCGAGCAAGAACTGGGGGAACGGGATCACGCGCATCTGCACGTGGGCGCACCTGCGCGACGGCGTGACGGGGCGAGCGTTCTTCGCGTACAACCTGCACCTTGATCATCAGTCGGAGCCGTCGCGCCGCAAGAGCGTGGAACTGCTGGCCAAGCGGATCGGCTCGCGCGGCTCGGCCGATCCGGTGATCGTGACCGGTGACTTCAACTGCGGCGAGGAGACGCCGGCGATCCGGTTCATGAACGGAAAGGTCGAGAGCGCGAGCGGCAGCGAGAAGGTTGCGGAGTGGAAGGGGCTTATCGATACGTTCCGCTTGATGCGACCTGATGCGGTGAACGTGCGGACGTTTCATGCGTTCAAGGGCGTGAGCGATACGAGCGGCAAGGACGGGCCGCAGGGGCGCTGACGGAGAAGATCGACTTTGTGTTCGTCGATCGGTCGTGGGAGGTGCTGGGTGCGGAGATCGATCGGACGTCGCGTGATGGGCGGTATCCGTCGGATCATTTTCCGGTGACGGCGCGGGTGAGGGTGAGGGTGAAGTGAACGGCGGAGCGGCGCCTTTCGTTAGCCCACGGCGCGAGCCGTGGGTCGGAATATTTCTGTGCGTTGAGTCCCGGAGGGACGAGTCTCGTTGGCCGAAGGACGAACAGAGGCGCTCCTCCGGAGCTCTGGCATCTTGAGCTCGATGAAACCCACGGCTTGCGCCGTGGGCTATCGATTGGCGCTGCTCCGCAGCTCAAAAACACCCTCATCCGCCCGCTCAAAGCAGCGGGCACCTTCTCCCGCAGAGCCGGGAGAAGGGGGTTAGCGCCGCGCTCGCTTGTGCGTCATGGTGATGCGGATCTGGTCGTAGTCGATGGTGTCGTTGCCTTGTTCGACCAGGCGTGCGCGGATGGGGCCGATGGCGGTGAGGCGTTCCTGCTCGGCGATCGAGAGGATGCGGTTTTGCGTGGCGCGGTCGACCCAGGCGTCGATGCTGGCGGGGAGTTCAGAGGCGATAAAGTCGCAGAGGTAGCCGAGCACCGTGCTGCGGGCGCGGCCGGTCTGCTGCATGACCTCGTCGATCTGGGCGCCGCGGCGGAAGTGCGGGAAGACGGCTTGCGCGTTGGCGGTGATCTTCGGCGCGTCATCATCAGCGCTGCTGTCGCGGCTTGGCGCGAGGTTGGCGTTGAGGTCCTTCTCGCGGCAGAACTCGGCGATAGCGGCGACAAAGGGCTGGCCGAGGTCGGCGGCTTTCTGGCGGCCGATGCCGCGGACGCCGGTGAGGCCGGCGATGCTCGTGGGGCGCACGCGGCAGAGCTCTTCGAGCACCACGTCGCTGGCGATGAGGAAGGGCGGGATCTTGCGCTCGTCGGCGAGAGACTTGCGGAGGGCTCGGAGGCGTTCGAAGAGTTCGGACTCGAGGCGTGTGAGCGGCTTGCCGGTGCTTGTCGCCTTTGATCGCGTGCCGCGGCCTTCGGGAAGGAGTTCTTCCTTTGGCTCGACGAGGCGCACGGTAACTTCGCTTTTGAGGACTGCGGACGCCTTGGGGCCGAGGATGATGGTGGGGAACTCGCCGGCGGCGCGGGCGAGAGAGCCGGCGTCGACGAGTTGATTCACATACGCGTTGAGGCGGTCTTCGCGGACGTCTTTGAGGAGACCGAAGGTGGTGAGCTTGTCGTGGCCCTTGGACCAAACGGTCTCGGCCTGCGAGCCGCGGAGGACTTGCACGATGTGGCGTGCACCGAACGACGCGGGGCGGCCGTGGCCGAAGCCGTGCTGGTTGACGCGTGCGACGCAGGAGATGATCTTGCGGGCGATGTCGTGGCCGCCTTCGACTTCTTCGAGCTCCTTGAGGCAGACGTCACAGGCACCGCAATCGTCAGACGCGTACTCCTGACCGAAGTACTCGCAGAGGGCGCGGTGGCGGCAGCGGCTGCCGCTGGCGAGGTTCTGCATCTGCTCGAGCAGCTCGCGCTGGGCTTCGATGAACTCCGGGCTGACGGGCGTTTCGCTCTCGCCTGCGCTGCGGTCCATGAGGCCGCGCAGGCGCACGACGTCGGCGTTGGAGTAGAGCATGAGGCACTCGGCGGGGAGGCCGTCGCGTCCTGCGCGGCCGGTTTCCTGCTGGTACGCCTCGACGGTCTTGGGCATGGCGGCGTGGACGACGATGCGGACGTCGCCGCGATCGATGCCCATGCCGAAGGCGACGGTGGCGACGACGACGCTGAGGCGCTCGCTCTTGAAGTCGTCGCTGACCTTTGTGCGATCGTTAGGTGACATGCCGGCGTGGTAGGCGGCGGCGTTGATCCCCTTGTCTTTGAGCGATTCGGCGAGTGTCTCGGTGTCCTTGCGCGAGAGGCAGTAGACGATGGCCGCGTTGTCTGGGCCGTGGCGTGCGATGGCGTCGCGGGTCTGTTTGACGACGTCGACGCGGGGGAGGATGCGGTAGGTGAGGTTGGGGCGGTCGAAGTTGCCGACGAGGACTTCCGGATCGCGGAGGCCGAGCTGCTCGACGATGTCTTCGCGCACGCGCGGCGTGGCGGTGGCGGTGTACGCGCCGATCGCGACGCTCGGGAGCACGTCGCGCAGTTCGCGAAGGCGGCGATATTCGGGGCGGAAATCGTGGCCCCATTGGCTGATGCAGTGGGCTTCGTCGATCGCGATGTGAGCGGGGTTGGCCTTCACGACGAACGCCATAAAGGACGGAGAGAAGAGGCGCTCGGGGGCAACGAAGAGGATCTTGAGTTCGCCGGAGTTGATGCGCGAGCGGACCTCGTTGAACTCGTCGATGTCCATTTTGCCGTACATCGCGGCCGCGGGAACGCCGGCGAGCTTGAGGCCGGCGACTTGGTCCTGCATCAGCGCGATGAGGGGCGAGACGACGAGCGTGAGGCGGCCGGTGACGAGCGGCGGCACCTGGAAACAGAGGCTCTTGCCGCCGCCGGTGGGCATGACGGTGAGCGAGTCGCGGCCTGCGAGTGTGGCGGCGATGGATTCGCCCTGGAGGGGGCGGAGCGCGTCGAAGCCCCAGTAGCGGGAGAGGACTTCGCGGATGGCGGAGGAGGGGGCCACAGACTGGGGCATCGGGAAATGTTAGGGGAAAGAGGCGAAAGTTCAAACGACAAAGTTCAAAGTTCAAATTCGGAGAGGGAGGCGGCGGCGGCGCTTGACGGGTGTCGCGGCCTTGCGCCTATAGAGACTGAGAAACGTGCAGGCCGGGCGGCCGGTGCGGATGTTGTGCTCGTGACCCTGTTGTGCACCTGCGAAAGGAGCTTGTATGACTCAGCGCGTGGACTATGCGAAGGCGGCGCCGGATGGGCTGAAGGCGATGTTCGGCGTAGAGCAGTACTTGCTGAAGAGCCTGGACAAGACGCTGCTGCACCTTGTGAAGCTGCGTGCGTCGCAGATCAACGGGTGCGCGTTCTGCATCGACATGCACTGGAAGGAAGCCCGCAAGGCCGGCGAGGCCGAGCACCGGCTGTACGGGCTTGACGCGTGGCGCGAGTCGCCGTGGTACAACGAACGTGAGCGAGCGGCGCTGGCGTGGACCGAGGCGCTGACGCTGATCTCGCAGACGCACGCGCCGGATGAAGTGTTCGAGCAGGTGCGCGCGCAGTTCAACGACAAGGAGCTTGCGGATCTGTCGTGGGCGATCGCGGCGATCAACGCGTGGAACCGGATTGCGATCGGGTTCAGGTCTGTGCCGACGGGTGGGTGATGCGGCGGGTCGTTTGGTCAAGAAAGACACCGGTCACGCCCAGAGCGGCGTGACCGGTGGCATGGTGCGCATCTCGGATCTGCTTACCACCTGCCGGCCCCTTACGGGATCGCGTTGTGCGTAATGAAAACGGGCCGCGCGTGAGCGCGGCCCGATTGGGTGATTGTGGAGTGCGTCCGGCTCCACACCTTGCCGCTTTGCGGCGAACGTGTGGCACCTGATGTCACCGACGCTTGCGGCGCATTGCGGCGAGGCCGGTGATGGCGACGACGCCGGCGGCGCCGGGGGCGGGGATGAGGCCGGCGTAGCCGCTGCCGGTCCAGTTCACCTGGCCGCCGGAGTAGTTGCCGCCCATGAGCGAGCCGACGATGAGGTTGCCTTCAACGAGGCCGCTGGGGAAGCTGACTGCGGCGTTGGGGGCGAGGATGTTGACACGGTTAGCGCCCCACGGCATGTTGAGCGTGGTCGCCTGGTTGTAGTTGAGCATGGTCGTGCTGCTCGAAGCACCGCCGTTGTAGAACCAGTCGGTGTTGTTGAGTTCGGCCGTTCCGCCGAGGACGTTGACGATCAGCGTGCCCGCGCCGGTGACGGTGACGGAGTAGGCGTTGTTGAGGTCCGCGGCCGAGATCGAGATGACGTTGAGGCCCGAGTGGAGGCCGACCTGGATGCCGCCGCCGTTGTAGCTGTAGGTGGTCGCGCCGGGCGCACCGGTGTTGGTGTTGGGCTGGGCGGCGAAGTAGTTGGAGGTGTTGAGGAAGTAGCTCGACACGACGCCGAGGTCGACGGTCTTGTTGTACGCGACGCCGGTGTTCAGCGAGCCGTTAATGGTCGAGCTGCTGGTGTTGACACCGGTGAGGGTGGCGCTGCCGTTGAGCGTGCCGCCGTTGCCGGCGAGGTTGCCGCCCGACCAGACGCTGCCGGTGACGTTGTAGCTGCTGACCGACACCGTGCCGGCGCTCTCGATGCTGCCGTGGATGGTGCCGCTGAAGAGCGTGAACTGAGCGCCGCCGTAGAACGAGCGGCTGAGCGACGGGGACGAACCGCCGATGGCGCGGAGCTCAAAGCCCCCGAAGTAGGCGTTGCCGACGGCGCCCGCGGCGCCCTGATAATCGGAGCCGTAAGGCGAATTGGCAGAGCCGATGGTCGACCGGCTGAAGACGTTGAAGTCCCAGGGGTTGATGTCGGCGAACGCGGACGACGAGCCCGCAAGGGCGACGGTGATAACGAACACATTCAGCTTGTGCATTGTCTCTCTCTCCTCGGCGGGGCTTTCGCCCCTTGTGAGCTGGAGTATACGCCGTTCTGAGAGCGGTACCAGAGAAAGCAGTGCAGTGGGTTTGTGAAGGTCCGGATTTCGCGTTTTTCCCGAGGCGCGTGGGCCTTAGGGAGGGGTTATTGGGCCGGTGTCACGGGCCCCTCACCCCCCCACGGCGAGACTGTGCGGGTTGCTTCAAGGCCCCTGCAGAACTCGAGGCCAGCCCAGGCTTGCGCCAGGGCCTCGTTTGCGCGGTTGGCCAGTGCTTGCGCTTGCGTCGCATTGATGAGTGGAGTGCAAGTCTGAAACGCCTTTGAACTGGAGCCACCCATGCCCACCACCAAACTCGTTGACATCCCCGCTTCGTCCGCCACCCAGGAGATCGTCGAACTCGGCTACCTCGAGTCGTACGACGCCGTGCTGAACGACGACTACGCGTTCGGCGCGTATAAGGAGACGGACAAGAGCGACGGCTCGTGGCGTGTGCGCATCAAGGCCCGCCACTTGACCGGCGTGGTCTTTGAGCCCGAGGCGATGCGCCTGCAGGCCCGCAGCGCGGCGCGCAGGGCAAGCCCTTCTTCACCTGGGGCAACGGCATCGATCCGTCGGCCGGCGACGGCCGGTGCATCCAGTACCGCGTGCACGTGAAGGACGGCAAGCCGTCGCAGATCGAGGTGTTCGTGCAGACCCGCAAGTTCGACGGGTCGGCCGAGGCTCCCAAGAGCATGACGTTCGCCTGGCCCGCCTGAACGCGGCCGCGACCTCACGCGACTCATCAACTCACGGAGCGAATCGATGAACCCTCAGCCTTCTGACGGAGCCGGCGTCATGACCGACACCTCTGGACCGATCCTCGAGCGTCGCATCTTTGAAGAGCGCTTCCCCGGCCTGGGGTTCGCGATCGACGTGCCGAGCGACTTCATCTCAGTGCCGCTGCCGGCGGAGACGTACAGCTTCGAGAAGCCCGAGACCGTTGCGCCGCTGGCGCTCTGCTCGTCGCAGGTCGCCCTGGCGATCGTCGGCGTCGCGGCGCGGCCTGCCTACAGCGAAGGGGCGGTGTCGCAGTGGCTCGGCTACCTGGCCCACCAGCAGGGGATCGAGATGTCGCGGGCGCGGGCGGGCATGATCGGTCCGCACCCGGGCGTGCTGGCCGACGGCCGGCAGGTGCAGGACGGGACCGAACTGTGGATGCGAGTCGCCGCATTCGAAGACGGCGGGCGGTTCGTGCTGGTGACGGCGATGACCGCCGCGGCGCTGGCGCCGAGCTTCGGCCCGGCGCTGGAGTTTGCGGTCTCGTCGCTGGCATTGGCCGAAAGCCGTGGGCCGACGGCGAACATCCTGCCGGAGGGGATGTGATGGGACGCGCGAAGCTCAAGGCACATATGGCAGCGGAGTGGCGTCAGCAGGAGGGACTGGCTGCGCAGGCCAGTGCGCTGATCGCTGCCGGCGAATTTGACGCAGCGGAGCAGTTGATGTTGGACGGCAGCGGCTCACTGGCGTTGAGCGCGATGATGGCGCAGGTTTACCGCGACTGCCTCAAGGCGGCGGTGGCGATGGGCGTCTCGCGCGAAGTGGTGGTGACGATGTACCACCGGGCGAAGGCGGCGGTGTGCCGCTGCTATCCCGACCCGCACACGGAGATCGAGGCGGAGCAGTACGACCGCGGGCGGAGGAGAACGTGCGCGAGCTCGTGCGGATCGTGGGGCGCAGAGCTGCGGAGCCGGCAGTTCCACGCGTTGCGGCCGGGGGTGGGCTGTGAGCGTTGTGCAGGGATATCTGTGGGCGTGCGCCGCGGGCGCCGTGCTGATCAGCGTGGTGCTGGGATTGTGCATGCTGATCGGCGGCGGGGTTTCGAAGGGTGTGAAGAAGTCGCCGTGGCCGCTGGTGGGCGGGGTGACGGCGGTGCTGTTGTGTGTGCAGGTGGGGTATCTGGCGGCGCCGCTGGCACTGAGGGCGGAGGGAGCGTGGTGGATGTGGGCGCTGGCGAGCATGTGTCCGCCGGCGCTGCTCTCGTTACTCGCACTGTCAGGGAACCTGATGCGAGTGGTGCGTCAACGGATCGTTGAGAGGCAGCCGGCGACTCTGCGCCCGACGATGACGATCACGATGCTGCTCCAAGCCCTGATGTACGTCTGTGCTCCGGTTGTGCTATGGCTGGCGCGGTCGCCGCTGGGAGGGTGAGGGTGCGAGACCTGTTTGATTTCAACTCCCATGAGACGCTGCCGCTGTGGGCGCAGGTGCTGCTGGCATCGCGCATGACGCGACGGGCGGCGCTGTGGATGCCGCGGTCGGTGTCGACCAGAGCGCGCGAGGCGCTGGTGGCCGGGTGCGATGCGCTGGACCGCTGCACCGTAGCGGGGAGCGTGCTCGCCGACGCGAAGGAAGCACTGCGGAAGGCGACGTCGTTCGATCCAGACGGAGGGTCATACGGCGCGGCGACGGCGATGTACTACGCTCTCGATGCGGCGCACGCGGCGGAGAGTTCGCTGGACTTCTCGGCGGCCGAGACCGCGTGCACGGCTTCCGTCGGACGGGCGATCGCCGCGGCAGCCGACGGACCGGGGCTGAACCCGCTGCAGGCGCGAATCTTCATCACGTCGGACGTCGACCTGCTGGCATTTGGCTGTAAAGAGGCGGGCATCGGGCGGTACGACGGGGTGGGGCCCCACGTGCCGCAGCGCTTGACACCCGTGCACCCGCCATCTGAGCGGGATCTTGACGAGGTTTCGGCCGAACCGGACGAGGACGAGACGCACGGGGCTCGGTGAGGCGGCCACCTTCCGAGGCGGGTTGAGCCACACTCTCCTGCTCCAGCCTTCTTGGCGGCCGCTCAACCCACGCACACCCAAAGACCGATACCGTTGCCCGGACAGACACCGACTTGCTCGGCGGCTGTTCCTCGCGCCCTTCCCCTGCTCTTCCCCCCCACTCTCCTTGCTTGTGAGCCACCATGCGGACCTTTGACCTGTGCGTGATCGGATCGGGACCCGGCGGCTCGAAGGCGGCGATCGCCGCGGCCAAGATGGGCAAATCGGTCGTGGTGATCGAGAAGATGGACACGGTGGGCGGCGTGGCGATCAACACGGGAACGATCCCCAGCAAGGCGCTGCGCGAGGCCGTGCTCGCGGTGACGGCGGCGCGGCAGGTGCTCTCAACCACCAGTCTCACCAACAACTCGTGCCTGACGGTGAGCGCAGAGCAGGAGCTTCAGCAACTCATCGGGCAATGCCACCGGGTGATCAGCGCCGAGGTGAACATCCTTCGGTCTCAGCTCTTGAACAACGGCGTGGAGATCATGACCGGCGCGGCGTCATTCATCGACGCGAAAACGGTCAAAGTGGAAGCGAAGAACGGGCGCGGCAGCGAGACGGTGACGGCCGCGAACTTCGTCATCGGCGTGGGCTCGGGCCCGGCGCGACCGTCGAATATTCCGTTTGACGAGAAGAACCTTTTCACCAGCGACGAGGTGCTGAAGCTGGGAACACTGCCGCGGAGCATGCTTGTGGTCGGCGGCGGCGTGATCGGCACCGAATACGCGAGCATGCTGGCGGCGCTGGGCGTGCGCGTGACGCTGATCGAAGGGCGGCCGCGGCTGCTGGAGTTCATCGATACCGAGATCGGCGAGGCGCTGCAGTACCACTTGCGCCAGATGGGCGTGACGCTGCGGATGGGCGAGAAGGTCGTGAGCATCAAGACGATCGATGCGCCCAAGGGCGCCAGGTCGAGCGACGGCGTGATGGCCGAAGCGACGCTGGAGAGCGGCAAGACGATCATGGCCGACAGCCTGATGTACTGCGTCGGGCGGCAGGGCGCGACGGCGGGGCTCAACCTGGAGGCGGCGGGCCTTTCGTCGGACAACCGCGGGCGGATCACGGTCAACGCGAGCTACCAGACGAAGCAGGAGCACATCTACGCCGTGGGCGACGTGATCGGGTTCCCCGCGCTTGCGAGCACCAGCAGCGAGCAGGGTCGGCTGGCGGTGATGCACATGTACGGCGAGCCGGCGGAGCAGTTCGCCGACCTGCTGCCGTACGGCATCTACAGCATTCCCGAGATCAGCATGGTCGGCTGGACTGAAGAGAAGCTGACGGCTGAGGGGATTCCGTTCGAGAGCGGCGTGGCGCAGTACAAGGAGATCGCACGCGGGCAACTGCTGGGCGATTCCATCGGCATGCTGAAGCTGCTCATCCACCAGGAGACGCACGCGCTGCTGGGCGTGCACGCGATCGGCAGTCAGGCGACGGAACTGATCCACATCGGCCAGGCGGTGATGGCGTTCAAGGGGACCGTCGAGTACTTCATCAACACCGTGTTCAACTACCCGACGCTGGCCGAGTGCTACAAGGTCGCGGCGTACAACGGGCTGAACAAGATGCGGTCGGCGTGAGGAAGAGGGGATAGGGATGAGGGAATAGGGAATAGAAGAGGGGAGGGGGTCGTGTCGCGCCCGCATATTGTGGGGCATGGTGACGTTGGGCGCTGAGCCTTCGGATATCACGATCCTGATTGTCGTGGTGCTGTGCGCCGCGGTGGCGGCGGTGTCGATCCTGCTCAGCAACGAGCGGCGGCGACGGCAGGAGGCGGAGCGCCGCGTCACCGAGCTTGCACGCTCGCACGCCGCGGCCGGGCCTTCGCCGCACGAGGCGGCGATGTTCGCGCTGCACAAGCAGATCAACGAGCTGACGGCGGCGAAGCTGCGGGCCGAGGTGTCGCTGCTTGAGGCGCAGGTGCGCGTTCGCAACGATGACGAGGATCGGATCCAGGCGTCCAAGGAATTCCACGAGTTGACGGTCGAGAAGACCAAGCTGGAGATCGACTCGCTGCGGCTGCACATCGTGGAGCTGAGGAAACGGATCGATGACTTTGGGTTGGGGCACGACTGAGCGCTACGGCGTCGTAGGGCACAGACTCGCAGAGCCGAGTCTGTGGCACTCTTTCTCCCTCTATCGTCCGCGCGGCCGGCCCCTTACGGGGCTCGGCTCTTATTGAGCAGCGTTCGCTTATGGGTGTTCGCGCCACCAGCGGCCGAGCAGGTTGTCGGCGGCGTCGTGGTAGATGGATTTGAGAAGGTCGGGCGGGAGATCGAAGCCGCGGAGGTGCGGGGCGCTCATGGCGGTGTACTTGGCCGGCTCGAGCATCTTGAGGTCGGGGTCGGCGATGGGGCTCTCGCCGTCGTAGTCGGTGTCGAACATGGTGCGCAGCGCCCAGTGCCGGCTGGCGTAGAGCTCGAAGGCTTCCTCGGGCGAGCTGGCAAGATCGCTCATCGCGCTGAGGCCGGCCTTCTGGGGCGTGAGCTGATCCTCGCTCGTCACCAAGTCGGTGCCGAAGAGGATGCGCCCTTGCCACTTCCAGAAGAAGGCGAGAACCTCCTCGCGCGGATGCTTGCTCAGCTCGCGCACGACCCACTTGGTCGCGCTGGTGTCGATGTGGAGATTGGGGTGCGCCTCGAGCATCGAGTCGAGGAACGGCAGGTTTTCAGGCCAGCCGCCCATGTGCGCGGCGATCCACGGCACGGGAAAGTCGTTGAGCATGCGGCGAAGGCCGGTGTACTGGTGCGCCTTGGTGCCGTAGGTCGCGGTGTCGGTGTACTTCGCCTGGAACCACGTGTCGGGGTCGGCGACGTGGACCATGATCATCATGCCGAGGCTGGTGGCAAGCTTGGCGTGCTCGCGCCGCCATGGAGAATCGATGTCAGTGAGATCGGTAGCGCCGCCGGGCAGGATGTCGCGCAGGCGCGGCGAGGCCCAGATCTTCATCATCCGCGCACCAAAGTCGCGGTGGAACGACTCGATCGTCTTGAGGTAGCCGGCACGGTGGTTCTCATTCCGGTCGCCGGAAGAGAACGTCGGCATTGCGATGAAGCGGATCGAATCGCCGAGGACATCGCGGACCTCGGCGGCTAACGCGAGTTGCGTCATCGAGTAGGTCAGGTTGACGTTGAAGAGCCTGCGGACGCGGTCGTAGATGCGCGACGCCTGCGCACCGTGGATGTGCGTGTGGGCGTCGATGACGGGCCCGGCGTACTTGGCCCCGGGACCGGTGAGCGCGGCGGCGTCAGCGGCGTAGTCGATGCCCAATCGGTTGGCGGGGGTGGATTGGCTGGGCATGCAGGACAATACGCGTGACAGCAACGATTTGATCTCGATCAAAATGATGCTGTCAGATCATTCTGAGAATTTGGGGAATGTGGATGTTCTGTCAATTCGCCCGGGGTTTCCCGGATGGAACAGGGGTTAAGTCGCGTTCATGCAAGGGGTTGCAACGCTCTCCACACGCTCCAAACAAGGTTTCCACATACCTGTCGGTTAAAGGAAAAGTGTTGCAATGTGGGGGGAAGTGGGGTATCGTGGGGAGCCTGATCTGCGGAGTGCACGTGCGTGGTGTTTACCGGCCAATCCGACCACACCATCGACGCCAAAGGGCGCTTGGCAATACCTGCCAAGTACCGGCGCGAGGAATGGGGAACGGGTACGCCGGGGAGCGCGTGGTACTGCATTCCGTGGCCGACCGGTCATCTCCGTCTGTACACGGAGGCGACGTTCAACCGGCTGGCCTCGCGCAGGAAGGCTCGCTCACGCCCGACGAGGACGTGGCGGAGATGGAACGGCTGCTGTACGGGGCGGCCGAGCGATTGGAGACGGACGCACAGGGACGTGTGGTTCTGCCCCGGTGGCACACGGACGAAGTGAAGATCGGCACGGAGGTCACGGTGGTCGGGGCGAGGGATCGCCTGGAAGTTCACGCCGGCGCAGCATGGAAGGCGGCGCTGGAGCAACGGAAGACGCAGATGGCGGCGGTGCTGGCACGGATGTCGGCACGCAAACCGTCCTCTGCAGATTGAGAGTCTGAGCCAGGGAAGGCTCAACGCTTGAACCGAGTCTCGCGCAAGGACGCACGAGGCAACGACTCGCGGAAGACGGCGACGAGCCCCGCCGACTGGAGACAGTCGGCGAGGCTTTCGGAAAACCAGTCCTCAGACCTTTGCGCGGGAGAACGAACGGACTCTTGCCCCTGTCGACACGCTTGCAAGGACGCGAGCGAATGACCGGAGCGAATTCTGCCCGCCGATGCCCACGCCCGCCGCGCGTTTGATCGCCCGGCGGGCGTTTTCGAAGAGAGGCGTTAGCCACTAGCCATTAGGCATTCGTGCAAGACAAAAGACAGAAAAGGCACACCGCGATCTGTTCGCGGCGTGCCTTTGGTTTTGGTTTTCACTAATGCCTAGTGGCTAATGGCTAATGCCTCACTCTTCTTCGTCCTTCGGCTTGAACGCCGCCATCACCTGCTGCTGCACGGCCGGCGGGGTGCGCTCGTAGTGGCTGAACTCCATCTCGTAGCTGCCGGCACCAGCCGTGAGGCTCTTGAGCTCGCTGGCAAAGGTCGAAAGCTCGGCGAGCGGGGCCGTCGCGGTGACGACGCACTGGTCGCCCTCGAGGTCGGTGCCCTCGATGCGGCCGCGTTTGCCGCTGACCTCCGCGGTGAGGTCGCCCATCCTGGCGGCAGGTCCGGCGACGGCGAGCTTGACGACCGGCTCCATCAGCGTGGGCTTGGCCTTGCTGATGGCGTCGATGAACGCCTTACGGCCCGCGGTGGTGAAGGCGATTTCCTTGCTGTCGACGTCGTGGTACTTGCCGTCGTAGACGCTCACCTTTACGCCCGTCATCGGGTAGCCGGCGAAGGCGCCGTGCTGGAGGACCTGGCGGATTCCCTTCTCGATGGCGGGCATGAACTGGCGGGGGATGCTGCCGCCGACCGTCTCATTGACGAACTCGAAGCCGGTCGCGTGGTCGGAGGGGAGCGGCTCGACGCGGAGATACACCTCGCCGAACTGACCGGCGCCGCCGGTCTGCTTCTTGTGGCGGCAGTGCCCGTCGGCACGGCCGGAGATCGTCTCCTTGTACGCGACCTTCATTGGCTTGGTGTCGAGCTCAATGTGATAGCGGTTCTTGAGCTTCTCGAGCATCATGCGCAGGTGGAGCTCGCCGCACCCCTTGATGACGGTCTGGCTGGTGGCAGCGACACGTTCCATGTGGAAGCAGGGATCTTCTTCGGTCATCTTGTGCATGGCCGCTGTGAACTTGGACTCGTCGGCGTGGTTCTTGAGCTCGATCGCGAGACCAGAGAGCGGGATTGGCAGCGGAAGGTGCGCAGGATGAAGGTGCTGGTTGGCATCAGCGTGGAGCACACTGCCGACCTTGAGCTCGTCGACCTTGGCGATGACGCCGATCTCGCCCGCGGCGAGGCTCTGCACCTCGTGGTGTTCCTTGCCGCGGACCTTGAGCAGGTGGCCGATGCGCACGACGCGGCGGGTCTCGCCGTGGGTGAGCTCGCTCTTGGGTGAAAGCGTGCCTTGCAGGACGCGCACGAACGCGAGCTTGCCGACGAAGGGGTCGTTGACGACCTTCCACACGACCGCGACGCACGGGGCGGCGGACTTGGTGACGTCGGGCGTGAACTCGCCGCCGTCGGCGCCGGGGCCCATCACATGAGGCAGGGGCGGATGACCTTCAGCGGGGCTGGGAAGCTGCTGCGCGATGATGTGGTCCAGATCCTCGATGCCTGCGTCAGTCTTGGCCGAGCAGAAGGCGACGGGGACCAGATGGCCGGCGTTGAGCGCCGCTTCCATCGCGCGGTGAAGCTTGGCGGGATCGACCTTGTCGCCCTTCTCGAAGTACTCGCCGGTGAGTTCTTCGTCCATCTCGACAACCTGCTCGAAGATGTGCTGGTGAGCTTCTGAGACCGACATGATGTCGGAATCCCCCCCACCATCGGCCTCGCCGTGATCGAAGACGTCGACCACGTCGGTGTTGTTCTTGATTGGCAGGTTGATGGGGATGCACTCACTGCCGAAGACGTCGTGAATGCGGTCGAGCAGGCCTGACAAGTCTGCGTCGGTGTGATCGATCTTGGTCACCAGCAGCAGGACTGGGAGGCCGAGGCCGCGAGCGGTCTTGAAGAGCTTGCGGGTGGTGCTTTCCACGCCGCGGGTGGCGTCGATGGTGAGGATGACGCTCTCAACGGCGGCCATGGCGGCGACGGCGTGCCCGAGGAAGTCGACGGCGCCGGGCGAGTCGATCAGCGTGATCTGGCGTCCTTCCTGGCTGAAGTAGACGACCTTGCTGCTCAGGGAGTGAAGGTGCGATTTCTCTTCGGGCTCGTAGTCACAGACGGTGTCCTTGGCCTGGACGGAGCCCATCTTTGCGATGGTCTTGGTGTGCGCCAGCATCCGCTCGATGAGCGTGGTCTTGCCGCTCCCCTGTGGGCCGCACAGGAGGACGTTGCGGATGTCGGCGGTTTGTACAGATCCCATGGTGGGTTCTCCTTACGAATCGGCGTCGTCGCGGCGTTGCACAGGGGGCCCGTGGAAGTGAAGAGGGCCGAGAGTGCGAGCGTCGCGATCCGTCGGAGAAGCGACCGGCGCGAACAGAGCGCCGGAGGCCGGCGGCAGAAGCAGCGTACGTCATGCGCGGCGAATTGCCAAATGGCAAATGGCCAAAGCGCCAAATAGAAAAAGCGCCGCGTAAGCGGCGCTGGTCTTGCGCGTTTCTGATCTGTTCGCACCTAGGGCGGAGCGATGATCTCTTCAGGCCACCTGATCGACCGACTGGCCGAGCTGGCTCACCTGGCTCTGCGGCACGAACTGGATGACGTGGTACGCCTTCTGCACTTCCCAGGTGACATTGATGGGTGAGGTCATGCCCTCGACGCCCGGGATGGTGAAGTTGTACGTCTGGCGCTGGCTGTAGAAGCCCTCGACGATCGCGCCGAGTGGATCGTCCTGACCTCCCGCACCGCTGAGCTCGACAGAATCGGCCTGTTTGGCCTGGTCGTCGCTCGACGCATCCTGGCTGATGCCGAGCTGCGCCAGCAGGTCGTTGGCGGCGTCGGCATTCTTCTGGGCCGCGGCGACCGTGCGACCGGCGACAGCCTGCTGCAGGTTGCGGTAGGCCTGGACGGTATTGACGATTTCGGAGAGTCTCACGCTGATCCACGGCGAACCGCGTGCCTAAACCGAACTTGAGTCCAAGATGAGAGTTTGGGTTGGGTCTGTAACGCGCGTATGGTCTGTGAGGCCTTGTCGCGTCCGAATGGCGTTGCCTTGAGGCAACGTGTCGCGCCCGGGCAACGCGCGAGATGTTCATGCTGAAGGTCGCTGATCTTGATTACGAGCTGCCCGAAGAGGCGATTGCACGCACGGCCGCAGAGCCGCGGGACAGCGCCAAGCTGCTGGTGGTGAGCCGGACGGACCCGTCGCGGATCGAGCACAAGACGGTGCGCGAGCTACCAGGGTTGCTCAAGCCGCGCGATCTGCTGGTGGTGAACACGACGCGGGTGCTGCCTGCACGGCTGGTGGGTTATCGGGCCGATACGCGCGGCGGGGTTGAGGGGCTGTTTCTCGGACTCGGCGGGAGCAAGGCCGACGAGCGGGTGTGGAGCGTGCTGCTGCGCGGGCGGCGGATGAAGGAGGGGATCACGATCAACCTGCAGACGGAGGCGGGTGAGGAGACGGGCGTGCGGCTCGCACTCCTGAAGCGCGGCGAAGAAGAAGAGGGGGCGGTGCCTTGGGAGGCGCAGGTCTACGGGGCGAACGACGCGACGACCGCATCAGCGATTCTTGAACGCGTGGGGCGGACGCCGCTGCCGCCGTACATCCTTGGAGCACGTAAGCGGCACGGTGATCAGGTGACCGATGCGTCTGACAGGTCGCGGTACCAGACGGTCTTCGCTGGTGATGGAGAGCGGGCAGGGTCTGTTGCCGCCCCCACTGCCGGGCTGCACTTCACGCCGGGGCTGCTGGAGACGCTGCACTCGCGCGGTGTCGATCGGTCTGAGGTGACGCTGCACGTGGGGACGGGGACGTTCAAACCGGTCGAGGTTGATGTGGTCGAGCAGCACCCGATGCACGCGGAGTGGTGCGGCGTGCCCGCGGCGACGGGCTCGGCGATTGACGCTTGCCGAGCTGGTGGTGGGCGAGTTTTTGCTGTAGGAACGACCTCCGCACGCACGCTGGAGAGCTTCACGCCCGATGAGTTGCGTGCCGGGGCTGAGAAGTGGTCGCGCCTGCTGATCACGCCGGGGTTTGCGTTCAAGAACCTCGACGGGCTGATGACCAACTTTCACCTGCCGCGGAGCACGCTGATGGCGATGGTGGCCGCGCTGCTGGATGAGCGAAGCGGCGGGGCCGGCGATGGCGTCGCGCGGTTGAAGGCGCTGTATTCGGAGGCGCTCTCGCGCGGATATCGGTTCTATTCGTATGGAGATGGGATGCTGGTGCTGCCGTAGCTTGGTTTTGAGCAGCGGAGCTGCGCGTTTCGATAGCCCCTGGCGCGAGCCAGGGGTAAACGGCAAAACCGCTTCTTGAGCTGCGTAACAGCGCCTCGTTTGGGTGAGCAAGATCAAGAGGCGCCGCTCCGCGGCTCAGGCTCTCCTCTCGCTGCTTTCCCCTGGCTCGCGCCAGGGGCTATCGAAATCCGCCGCTCCGCGGCTCCGGCAAAATGCAGTTCGCTTCATTCACCTCAACCGACTCAAGATGTCCACGACGCCCTTGGTCTCAGACATCGGGCTGACGTAGTGAGCGTGTTCCTTGATCGCGGCGTGCGCGTTGGCCGGGCAGGCGAAGAATCCGACGCGCTCGGCGATCGATTTGTCGCCGGGCGTGTCGCCGATGCCGGCGAGGCGCTCGCGGGGAATCTTGAGGTCCTTGAGCATGCGGTCGAGGCCTGATCCCTTGTCGATGTGGCTCAGCTCGCAGTTGATGTAGAACCACGTGTTACTGACACGAAAAGGCCAGGCACTTCCGCGGCGTTCGCACTCGGCCTTCACCTTCGGCGCGAGCGTCATGAGGAACTGCGTGTCGGGGTGCCACAGCGTGACGCTCGCGTTCTTGCCCGGCTGCTGCGTGACACCGAGGTGGCCGAACTGATCGGTGCACCAGGCGCTCAACTCGTGCACGGCCTGCATGTGGCGCGGCGTGATTGTGGGATCCATTTCGTACTTGTTCGTACCTGGGTGGTACTGCCAGACGCCCATCTCGGCGATGCATGGCATGAGCAGGTTGCCGATCAGGCGGCAGATGCTCTCGGCGTACGGCTGCGGCCGTCCCGAGCAGACCGTGACGAGCGGGCGGTCGCCGTTCTCGATCGCGAGACGGTTGTGCTCGGCGACCTTGCCGAGGCTCTCGAGATCGAACGGATCCTGCCCCTCGCCGGCGAGACAGCCGTCGATATCGCAGATGACCAGGTCGTATTGGCGGAGGGGAAGGGTGCCGGGCATGGTGCGGACCGTAGGGCGGGGCGAGTGCCGAGTGCCGAGTGCCGAGTGCCGAGTGCCGAGTGCCGAGTGCCGAGTGCCGAGTGCCGAGTGCCGAGTGCCGAGTGGAATTGTCGCTGTGAGGCGACGGATCGTCCCCCACTTTGCCGATATTGTGAGGAGATGGCGCACCTTCATTATCAGACCGCGGGTGAATCGCATGGGCCGGCGCTGCTGGCGGTGGTGAGCGGGGTGCCCGCGGGGCTGCCGGTGGATCTTGCGTTCATCGACGCGGAGCTCTCGCGCCGGCAGGGTGGGTACGGACGTGGAGGACGGCAGAACATCGAGACCGACACCGCGGCCGTGCTCACCGGCGTGCGCAAGGGACACACGATCGGCTCGCCAGTGACGCTGCAGGTTGCGAACAAGGACTCGCGTCTCGACGATGACAAGAAGACACCGCCGGTCTACACGCCGCGGCCGGGGCACGCGGACCTTGCGGGGAGCGTGAAGTACCTGACGACCGACTGCCGCGAGACGCTGGAGCGTGCCAGCGCGCGTGAGACCGCGGCACGCGTGGCGGCGGGCGGGCTGGCGCAGTGCCTGCTGCGCGAGCTTGGGATCGAGGTGTTCGGGTTCGTGCGATCGATTCATCAGGCCGCGACGGATGTGGATGTGAACGAGAGTAACTGGCGGTCGCTGATCGCGGCTCGCGACGCGAGCGACACCTACTGCCCTGATGCCGCGGCAACAGCCGCGCAGCAAGAGGTGATCCACAAAGCGAAGGTCGACAAGACCACCGTGGGCGGGGTCGTCGAAGTGCACGTCTTCGGCTGCCCGCCGGGGATCGGGAGCACGATGGACCGGCGCGACCGACTGGACGCCCGAATCGCCGGTGCGGTGATGGGCGTGCAGGCGATCAAGGGCGTCGAAGTCGGGCTCGGCTTTGAGTGCGCGAATCGCTTCGGGCACGAAGTGCACGACCCGATCGCCTTCGACACGGCCAGGAAGAGCGAGCCTTCGCTGGGGTTCGTGCGGTCGAGCAACAACGCGGGCGGGCTCGAGGGGGGCATGACCAACGGGGCTCCCGTCGTCGTTCGTGCCGCGATGAAGCCGATCAGCACACTCCTGCGCGGCATGCCGAGCGTGGACCTGAACACCAAAGAAGCCGCCAAGAGTGCCTATGAGCGTTCGGACATCTGCGCCGTGAGCGCCGCGAGCGTGGTCGTGCAGGCGGTCGTGGCCTTCGAAGTCGCCACGGCGCTGCGCGAGAAATTCGGCGGAGACTCGATGGTTGAAGTACGCGAGCAGATGCGGGTGTTTATGGAGCTCGCGCGGCGGTTGCCGTTGGATCAGTAACTCAGTCTCCACCTCCGCCGCACCCGCCGCCTCCGCATCCACCTCCACCATCGCCTCCACCACCGCATCCTCCGCCGCTGTCGCCTCCGCTGCTGCAGCCGCTTGAGCCGCCATCACCGCTTGAGCACCCGTGGCCTCCGCCGTCGCCACCGTGACCATGCCCGCAGCCATGGCCATGGCCGTGACTGCCGCCGCTCGTTCCATCGCCGTGACCGTGGTGGCCGCCGTGACCGTGCGTTGGTGTGCTGTTATCGAAGACGCCCGGTGTGTAGATGAAGGGGGAGCCGCCGCAGCCGTCGCTGGATGAGCGGCGCGTCCGCTGCTTCCTGGCCCCCGAGCCGCCGGCGGCCGTTTGCTTGGAGAGTGCCGCGGCGATCACGATCAGCACGGCGACCACCGCGATGAATACGCACAGGAATGCACCGAGCCCATTCGCTGTGTTGTTCATCGTTCCGCCGCAGCCGATCGCCCCCAGCCCTCCCGCCGCGACGCCCAGCCATGCCCAGCGCGACGCCGTCCGCTTTCGCGGTACGAGCTTGAAGGCCGCGAGGTCCACCCACTGCATCCGCGTCGGCTCAAAGCGCCGATCGGCGGGTGGCCAGACATCTTCAGGCGGGTAGCCGAAGACGCGCCGATAGCTGTCGAGCGTCCGTGCGTACCAGTCGGTGAACTTGGCGGTCTCGTCGCCCCCGCCGCGGGTGGGGTCGTGGTGCAGGTCGCGGCCGACGACGCCGCGGCAGAGGCCTTGCCAGTACGACCGCGTGTAGGTCATGTGCAGGTGCCACGCCTGGTCGACCGCCTCACTCGGCGTCACCGGATGCGGCGAGGTGGCCATCAGGTAGACGAACCGCCGGTACTCCTCGACGACGCGGAGTGCGTGCGAGCGACTCCAGCCGTTCTCGCGAGCGAGCCGCGCCGAGAACGGGAAGCTGTCACCCGCTCGGTCCAACTCGAACGACTTGATCTTGCGCCAGAGTTCCGCCTGGCTCGGCTCCGCCCGTTCCCACTCAGCCCGCCCTGCCCCGCTCCTTCCACCGTTCGCTCCGACCTGCCCCTGGTCCTTGGACCGTCCGCCCGTCAGGCTTGCGATGCTCATCTGGTTTCTCCTTCTGACCGGCCCGATTGCCGGTCTGTTTCACTCGTTCTTCTCACCGCAAGTATCGCCCAAATGAACAAGCCCGCCACGTTTCCGGAGCGGGCTTGATCCAGTCTTGGCTGGGAGTTTGGTACTACAGGTTGTGGTCGGACGGGCGGCGAATGTTCGGTCGCTCTTTGACCATCAGCGAGGGCTCAATCAGCGAGCTCGCCGACGCAGCGCGGCCGTGCCCAGCAGGCTGAGGCTGACCAACGCGCCCGGCGTCGGGACGACGTTGATCACGGTGGTGAAATAGACCGTCGGCGTGTAATCAGGAGCCCACAGGAAGTGCGCCAAGGGCGCCTGCCCGGGCAGATTGCCCCAAGCGCCGCCGCCATTCTGGCCCAGATCAAGCGGCGCCGACGTGTTCATACCGACGCCCGTGTTGCTCACGACCCAGTTGCTCGTGTTGGTCAGCAGAGCGTCAGCGCCGTTGGAGAACGTGCTGCCGTTGGCGTTTTGGAGTTCGAAGGTGCCGATGAACATCTCGGGCCGACCCTGATCTGTCGCCAGTACGTGCAGGTAGTACGTTCCAGCGCTGGGGAAGACGTAGTTGCCCGTGTACGTGGTCGGCCAGCTGTCGCCGCTCATAAACGGCGTGCCCAGATCGGTCGGGCTCGTGCTGATGTAGGCGGTGAACACGTTGTCGACGTTCACCCACCCCATCAATGAGACCTGAGCAAACGCGGGCGCGGCGGCTCCAACCGCAAGCGCAACAACACAAGAACGGATCATGCGATCTCCTTCCCTTCAGTGCCGCGCGGCTGACAAGCCGGGCGGCGGACGCAACTGCACGATGGTACCAGTGATCGCTCGACTTGTGCGCAAGCAATCGAAAAAAGCCGTTACGCACGGAGCCCAAACGAAAAACCCCGCGCCGAGCGGCGCGGGGCTTCTGAGAGCATCAGGATTCAGAACGGCTCAGGCCTTGGCCATCGCGGGCGCGGCCTTCTTGCTGTCGTTCAGCAGCTTCCGCAGCACGGTGTGCAGAATGCCGCCGTTGCGGTAGTAGCTGATCTCCACCGCGCTATCCAGCCGGCAGCGGACGGTGAACGTCGCCTTCGATCCATCGGCACGGGTCGCCACCACGCGCACCTCGCCGCGAGGAGTGATCTCGGCCGGCATTTGGATGTCGAACGACTCGGTGCCGTCGAGGCCCAGCGACGCGGCCGTCTGGCCCTCCATATACGTCAGCGGGAGCACGCCCATGCCGACGAGGTTGGAGCGGTGGATGCGTTCGAAGCTCTCGGCGATGACCGCCTTGACGCCCAGCAGCATCGTCCCCTTCGCCGCCCAGTCGCGGCTGGAGCCCATGCCGTAGTCCTTGCCGGCGAGCACGATGAGCTGCGTGCCGTCCTTCTTGTAGTTCAGGCTCGCGTCGTAGATGGGCACGATCGTCCCGCCGCCGCCGCTGGACATGTCCTTGGTCCACCAGCCTTCCTTGATCTTGCCGTCGCCGCCGACCGCGAGCTTGTTCTTCACGCGCACGTTGGCGAACGTGCCGCGCGTCATCACGCGGTCGTTGCCGCGCCGCGAGCCGTAGCTGTTGAACATGCTCTTGGGAACGCCCAGGCTCTTGAGGTAGACGCCGGCGGGCGACGACTCGGCGATGTCGCCGGCAGGGCTGATGTGGTCGGTCGTTACGCTGTCGGCGACGCTCACCAGCACGCGAGCGCCGCTGATGGTCGGCATCGGGCCCTCGAGCGCCTTGGGGCTCATGCCGTCGAAGTACGCCGGACGCTGGATGTACGTGCTCTTCTCGTTCCAGTTGTACAGGCTGCTCTTGCTCACCGCGACGCTGTTCCACATGTCGTTGGCGGTGAAGACCTGTGCGTACTGCTTCTGGAACTGCTCCGGACTTGTGCACGCGGCCTTGGTCTCCATGACCTCCTGGTGCGTCGGCCAGATGTCTTTGAGGAACACCGGCTTGCCGTCGTGGCCGATGCCCAGCGGCTCGGTCGCCAGATCGATCGCGACGCTGCCCGCGATGGCGTACGCCACCACCAGCGGCGGGCTGGCGAGGTAGTTGGCCTTCACCATTGGGTGGACGCGCCCTTCGAAGTTGCGGTTGCCGCTCAGCACGCTCGCGGCGACCAGGTCGCCCTCGCGGATGAACGCCTCGACCTCTTCGGGCAGCGGGCCGCTGTTGCCGATGCACGTGGTGCACCCGTAGCCGACGGTGTTGAAGCCGACGGCGTTAAGGTCCTCGGTGAGGCCCGCCTTGTCGAAGTAGTCGGTCACCACGCGCGAGCCGGGGGCGAGGCTGGTCTTGACCCACGGCTTGCGGGTCAGGCCCTTCTCACGCGCCTTGCGGGCGACAAGGCCCGCGGCGATCATGACGTCAGGGTTGCTGGTGTTGGTGCAGCTGGTGATGGCCGCGATGACCACCGCGCCGTGGGTCAACTTGGTGCCCGCAAGGTCGGCCGAGTGATGGCCGCCGGGGATGTACGTGCCCGATGCGCCGAAGATCTTCTCGGCGGGCAGGCCGAAGGCCGTGTTGCCCAGCGGAGCGCCCAGGCTCTTGAGGAACTCACCCTTCACATTCTTCATCTCGACACGATCCTGCGGGCGCTTGGGGCCCGCGAGGCTCGGCTGAACCGTCGCGAGGTCAAGCTCCATCGTGTCGGTGAACTCGGGATCGGGCGTCGTCGCCTCCCACCAGAGCATGTTGGCCTTGCAGTACGCCTCGGTGAGCGCGGCGTGCTCGTGCCGACCGGTGAACTTCATGTAGGCGATGGTGCGCTCGTCGACGGGGAAGAAGCCCATCGTCGCGCCGTACTCAGGAGCCATGTTGGCGATCGTCGCGCGGTCGGGAACGGCCAGCGCCGCGACGCCCGGCCCGTAGAACTCGACGAACTTGTCGACCACGCCCTTCTTGCGGAGCATCTGCGTGACGGTGAGCACCAGGTCGGTCGCGGTGGCCCCCTCGGGCAGCTTGCCGCTGAGCTTGAAGCCGACGACCTGCGGCGGGAGCATGAAGTAGGGCTGACCGAGCATCACGGCCTCGGCCTCGATGCCGCCGACGCCCCAGCCGACCACGCCCATGCCGTTGATCATCGTCGTGTGGCTGTCGGTGCCGACGCACGAGTCGGGGAAGACCTCGACCTCGTCGCCGATGGTGCGGGTGAGCGTGCCGGGCGAGAGATATTCAAGGTTCACCTGATGCACGATGCCCGTCGCGGGGGGCACGCACCGGAAGTTGTTGAGGCTCTGCTGCCCCCACTTGAGGAACTCGTAGCGCTCGGTGTTGCGCTCGAACTCCTTCTCGCTGTTGATCGTCAGAGCGGTGTTGCTACCGAAGGCATCGACCTGCACGCTGTGGTCGATCACCAGATCGCACGGCACCAGCGGGTTGATCGCTTCGGGATTGCCGCCGAGCTGCTTCATCGCGTGGCGCATGGTGGCCAGGTCGACCACGCACGGCACGCCGGTGAAGTCCTGCAGCACCACGCGACCGACCATGAAGGGAATCTCTTCCTTCGCCGGGGCCTTGGGGTCGTACGACGCGAACGACGTCACGTCGTCGGCGTTCACCACGAACCCGTCCACGTTGCGCAGCATGCTCTCAAGCACCACGCGGATCGAGTACGGCAGACGACCGATGCCGCGCCCGATCTTCTTCTCGTCCAGTGCCGCCAACCGGTAGTAGGTGAAGTTCTTGCCGTTGACAGCCAGCGACGCCTTGGCGCCGAACGCATCAGGACGAGAAGAGGACATGGGGACTCCAGATTCAGAGGTGCGAGATCGATGAAAGACGCTTAACCGTACACTCGATTCGACATATGTCGAATCAATCGTAACCTCGATATTGATCACTTGAATTGATGATCTGGATCGTCCCGCCGCCGCGGGCCGTACCACATGTCCAGCGACTCGCGGCTGTGCAGCAAGGTGGGATCGGCCGCCACCTTGAAGAACACTCCCAGCAGTTCCTTGGCGCTGTGCGACCGCAGCTTGCGGCCAGAGGTCAGTACCCGCTCGCGGATGACCACAAACCGCCCGAACTGCTTCAGCGCCATCGCCAGGTAGAGCTCTTCGGCGGCGAACTTGGTCTCATCCCACCCGCCCGCCCGTTGCAGCGCCTCGCGCGTGCAGAAGAAGAACGCGCCCCCTGAACGCCCCTTGAGCCGGAAGATCGCGTTGAACAGGCGCGTCAGCACTCGGCCACAGAGAGGCACTCGCCCCTCGAACCGCATCGGCGCCCCACCCCCCACTGCCCCCGCCGCCATCGCGGCCACCGCCTGTCGCAACGCCATCGCATTTGGCCACGTGTCGGCGTCGACGAAGATCAACAACTCGCCCGTCGCTGTACGGGCCCCCAGATTCCGCGTCGCGGCGATCTGCCGCCGCTCATGCCGCACCACGATCGCACCGGCTGCTGCGGCGAGCTCGCCCGTCTGATCGCTCGACGCGTCGTCAACCACGATCAGCTCGGCATCGAGGGCTGCTTCAGCCGCCGCGGAACGTAGATTCATGACCGTCCGGGCGATCAAACGCTCTTCGTCATGCGCCGGGATGATGAATGAGACTCGCACGTGCTCGCTTCGCACCGGCCAGATTCCGTCCGACCGCCTGCCGGAACGTCACACCTCGCGCATCCTACCAGCGGGGGGGCCGGGTCTTCGTGGAGCCTTCTATGTCACTCACTCGCCGTTCGTTCCTTACCGCCTCCCTTGCCGCGGCCGCCGGCGCAAGCTGCTCTGGCCGCGGCCAGTCGCCAGCCCGCCGGCGACAAACCCGCCCAGCCAAAGCCGACAACCAAGCTGGTCGCCAAAGCCGAGAAGCCGCTCAAGATTCTCTTCCTCGGTGGCACTGTCTTCCTCGGTCCGCACACTGTCGAGCAGCTCATCGCCCGCGGCCACACCGTCACGCTCTTCAACCGCGGCAAATCCAACCCCGAGCTCTTCCCCGACTTGGAGAAGCTCCGCGGCGACCGCGGCACCGCCAAGAGCGAATGCAACCTCTCCGCCCTCGAAACCGAGATCAAGAAGGGCCGACGGTGGGACGCGGTGATCGACACGTGCGCGTACGTACCGAAGTACATGCGCATGTCGACAACCCTGCTCAAGGACGCCGTCGACAAGTACGTGATGGTCGCCTCTGTAAACGTGTACACCAGCGACGCCGAGCCCGATCAGGACGAGAGCGGTCCCGTGCACGAGAAGTGGCCCGATGACGAAGCGGTCAGCAACGAGAACTACGGCCCGATGAAGCGCGGCTGCGAGGTCGTACTCAACGAACTTATGCCCAACCGCTGGGCCTCCGCACGCCCGGCTCTGATCGTCGGCCCTCGCGACCCCAGCGACCGGTTCTCCTACTGGCCGCTCCGCTGCATGCGCGGCGGCGAGATCCTCGCACCCGTCGGTCCCGATGAGCCGTGCTCGTTCATCGACGCACGTGACGTGGGTGGCCTACTCGTGTTACTGGCTGAAAAGAACGCTTCAGGGCCGTTCAACGCCCTCGGCTCGCCGGGCATGACGCTGGGTCCCGTACTCAACGACTGCCTTGCCGCCGCCAAGGAAGCGGGAGCACCCGCCGGCTCGCTCACCTGGGCTCCTCTTGGGTTCCTCAAACGCAACAGCGTGCAGGCGTGGAGCGACCTGCCGGCGTGGGTTCCAAGTGCGGATCCCGACTCCGCCGGCGCCATGAAACGCGTCGGAATGAAGAGCATCGAACTCGGCGCCAGGTTCCGCCCGGTGAAGGAGTCGGCCGCCGACATCCTCAAATGGTGGAACAAACTCCCCGAGAACAGGCGTGCAAAAGTGCGTGCTGGGCTGTCCTCAGAACGCGAAATCGAGTTATTGAAAAAACTTCACGCCTAGTGAGGGGGTTTTTTCGGCAATGAGGGATCCTCTGGTTGCGTTTGGCGCTAATAGCCAGAAGAAGGGATCTCCAAATGTGCCTCTCTCGCTGGGCCTGTTTGTTCGCTGCGGGAACCATGTTCGCCGTCACGACGCTGCACGCCAGCGTTGATAACAGCGCGCGTGTCACCGTGACGCCGTCGTTCCCAAACGGCGCAGGATTCGGCAACCAACTTATCAATCAAACCGGCAACTGCCAGGCGTCCGCTTCAGGAAGCGGCGCACTTGATTCGACCGGCAGCGGCACCGCCCGGGCCGACTACGGCTTCATCCGCCTCACCTGCTCGGCGGCGGGCGCTCAGCACCACCGCGTTCGGAGAATTCAACGACTCCATCACCGTCCACGTGCCGGGCATGGCCGCGGGTTCGATGGTCACGATCTTCTATTCAGTCGAAGTCCGCGGCGTGCTCTCCGCCACCGCGGGCGAGTCGTCCGCCAGCTGGACGGTGCGCACCGACCTTGGACCGTCGCCCTTCGACATGACCGGCGCGGGCGGCATGGACGGACCTGGATACGCCGAGCCGGGCCCCACCGGCAAGGGATTCGGCGTGTACCGCGCGTTCGCCGAGGTGCCCGTCGGCATGCCGACGTCGCTGCACGTTGAGTACGCCACGACCGCGCTCGCTTCCAACACGCCGACAACTCCCGGCAACGCCGCCTGCGACGACGTCAAGTGCTGGTGGCACGGCGTGAGCTCGGTCGCCAGCAGCACCGGTGTGGTTGCCAACTGGTCGATCACTTCTCAAAGCGGCACGGACTGGACCGTCGCCTCGCGCAGGTGCATGGCCGACTTCGGCAGCCCCGGCGGCGTGAGCCCGGGCGACGGCCGCCTGGACAATAACGACTTCATCGCGTTCACCACCGCGTTCTTCCAGCACGACCTCGCGGCCGACGTCGGTACCACTGCCGGCATGTTCGGCTCCGACAACGTGCTCGACAGCAACGACTTTATCTCGTTCATTACCCTGTTCTTCCAGGGCTGCTGAGCGGAGCGGAAGCCGGTGCTTTATTTCTTCGGTGCGTCCTTCGCGTCACCCGACGCCTCGAGCTCGATCGACGCGCTGTTGATGCAGTACCGCAGGTGCGTGTCTGTCGGTCCGTCGTCGAACACGTGCCCAAGGTGGCCGCCGCACTTGGCGCACGTCACCTCGATGCGCTCCATCCCGTGGCTGCTGTCGCGCGTCTCCTTCACCACGCCCGCGGCGGCGAGCTTGTCAAAGCTCGGCCACCCGCAGCCGCTGTCGAACTTGTCACCGCTGGTGAAGAGCACGGTGCCGCAGCCGGCGCACTTATAGACGCCGGGCGTTTTGGTGTCCCAGTACTTGCCGGTGAACGCCCGCTCGGTTCCCTTCTCGCGCAGCACGTTGTACTGCATCGGGGAGAGCTTGGCCTTCCACTCCGCGTCGGTCATCTTCATTGGGTCGGTGTTCATGTTGGTGGAGGGGGGGGTCTGGGTCGTCATGGTCGTTCCTTTCTGCTCAGCGGCGGGAGAGGTGCTGGCAGCGGCGTGCTCGGCCTGCTTGGGCATCGGTGTCGCTGCAGAGCTCTGCTTCTGCTCGCACGAGCACCCGCCCGCCAGAACCGCCGTCGCAAGGGCCAGAGAGAAAAGCGTTCGAATCCGCATGGGGTCTCCGTTCTGCTCGTCCGGTCAGTCGCTACGGGCTTCTCCCGCTTCCGGGTTCGCCCTGTGCCTTTACCGAACTGAGACTGAATCTCAGCCGCTACCTATCATTGGGTCGCTCAGGAGCAAGGAACCTGACAGTCATTCCCAGTTTTCCATTCGGAGGCCCCATGGCTCTGACTCTGCCCATCTATATGGACCATGCCGCGACGACCCCCTGCGACCACCGCGTCGTGGAGGCGATGCTCCCCTACTTCTCTCAGAAGTACGGCAACAGCGGCTCCCGCAACCACCGCTTCGGCTGGGAGGCCGAGGAGGGCGTCGACTACGCCCGCGACATGGCCGCCAAGCTCATCGGCGCGACGGAGAAGGAAATCATCTTCACCTCCGGCAGCACCGAGAGCAACAACCTGGCCATCAAGGGCGCGGCGTACATGTACGAGAAGAAGCCCGCCGGCCAAAAGGGCGCGGGCACATCATCTCCGCGATCCACGAGCACAAAGCCGTGCTCGACCCGGTGAAGCGCCTGGTGAAGGAGGGCTTCGACGCCACCTTCCTCGAGCCCGCGGCCGACGGCATCATCACCGCCGAGATGGTCAAGAACGCCATCCGCGAGGACACCATCCTCGTGACGATCATGTGGGCCAACAACGAGATCGGCACCATCAACGAAGTGCGTGAGATCGGCGCGCTCTGCAAGGAGCGCGGCATCCTCTTCCACACCGACGCCACCCAGTGGGCCGGCAAGATGCCCGTCAACGTCGACGCCGACAACGTCGACCTGCTCTCGTGGTCGGGCCACAAGATCTACGGGCCCAAGGGCGTCGGCGCCCTCTACGTCCGCCGGCACCGCCCGCGCGTCCGCCTGCAGGCCCTGCTCGACGGCGGCGGCCAGGAACGCGGCTTCCGCTCCGGTACGCTGAACATCCCCGGCATCGTCGGTTTCGGCAAGGCGTGCGAAGTCGCCATGGCCGAGATGGAGCAGGACGCGCTGCGTCTGGGCAAGCTCCGCAAGCACCTTGAGGACTCGGTCCTCGCCCAGCTCGACTCGTGCGCCGTCAACGGACACAAGGAGCGTCGCCTCCCGCACATCAGCAACATCTCCTTCGGCTTCGTCGAGGGCGAGGGGTTGATGATGGCGGTGAAGGACATCGCCTGCTCCAGCGGCAGCGCCTGCACCAGCGCCTCGCTCGAGCCGTCCTATGTCCTCAAGGCTCTGGGCGTCGGCGACGAGCTCGCCCACTCCTCGCTCCGCCTCTCGTTTGGCAAGCAGACCACGCAGGAGCAGGTCGACTTCGCGATCAAGAACATCGTCGAGGCCGTCAAGAAGCTCCGAACCATGAGCCCGCTCTACGACATGCACAAGGAAGGCATCGACCTGAGCAAGGTCGAATGGGCTCACCACTGACGAAATGGCCAAATGGCAAAGTGCCAAATGGCCAAAGTAAAACCCGCCTCTTCATCTGGCCCTTTGGCCATTTGCGATTTGGAGATTTGCCATGGCATACGGCCCCAAGATCATCGACCACTACGAGCGCCCGCGCAACGTCGGCAACTTCGGCACCCAGTCCGAGATGAAGGCCGACAAGAAGATCGGCGTCGGCCTCGTCGGCGCGCCCGAGTGCGGCGACGTCATGCAGCTCGCCATCAAGGTCAATCCGCAGACCGGCGTCATCGAAGACGCCAAGTTCAAGACCTTCGGCTGCGGCTCGGCCATCGCTTCGTCCTCCCTCGCCACCGAGTGGCTCAAGGGCCGCACCCTCGAGCAGGCCAACGACCTCAAGAACACCGAGATCGTTGAAGAGCTCAGCCTCCCCCCGGTCAAGATCCACTGCTCGGTCTTGGCCGAAGACGCCATCAAGGCCGCCTTGGCCGATTATCGGGCCAAAAACGGCATCGCCACCCCCGTCGACGAGCACGCCAAGGCCTGACCCGCTCTGGTAAGCGCCCGAACCGCGACCGTAAGGGAGCGGAACGAACCTCCCCTAGCCTCGAAGAGCCGACCAAACCCTCAGCCCCCCACCAACGTACGATCAAGAAGCCATGACCACCACTGCCACCACCCAGACCTCCTCAGCCCCGGTCATCATCAGCGAGGCCGCGGCCCGCGAGATCCGGAACATCATCCAGCAGCAGGAGTTGGACGCCGACAAGATCCGCCTCCGCGTGGGCGTCAAGGGCGGCGGCTGCTCCGGCTTCTCCTACCTCCTCGACCTGACCGAGAGCCAGAAGGAGACCGACGAGGTCTTCGAAGCCCACGGCATCAAGGTCATCTGCGACCCCAAGAGCCTCCTCTATCTCTCCGGCGTCACCATCGACTTCAAGGACGAGATCATGGGCCGCGGCTTCGTCTTCAACAACCCCAACGCCACCAGCACCTGCGGCTGCGGCTCGTCCTTCTCGGCCTGATTCTTCCTTCTCAAGACTTCTTCCCTCCACCGGCCCGGCACTTGCCGGGCCGCTTTGTTTTCCGAACCTGCCGGCTCGCGTGGTAGTCTGCCCTCCATGGGCCGATCTTCACGCCTTCGCATGCTCCGCCCGTGGCTTATCGCTGCGATGGTCACGATCGCTCTGACGGTCATCACGGGATTCGTGAGCCTCAGCTGGGTGCCGTTCAATGGCCTGCGATTCTCAGCCGAACAAGGCCAGCTCTGCATGTTTGCATGGGACGCCACGTTCTGGCGAATCGACTACCCGCGCGGTTTGACCACCCAGACTTGGCCGTGGGGTGTCGGCCTTCTTCCCGAGTGGCACCACATGTCCGCCGGAGATGGCTTCCTTCACCGTCAGATCGGACTGAGGCTGCCGTGGTGGCTGGTGGCAGCGATCGTGTTCCTCGGCTTCAAAGGCCTGTCGAGCCTTGGCGCCGTCCGGCGGCGGCGGCGCGGCCTGTGCGCCGGTGCGCTTACCCGCTGCCAAACCCTGACGCCGTCTGCCCAGAATGCGGTCCCGGCCTCCGGAGCGGCGGCTAAACTCGCGCCATGTCTCAAGCACCGACGCCGACCGAAACCGCCCGCGGCTACCAAGCGGCGTCGCTGACTCAGTTCTCCGTCTTCCTCCCCAACCGGGTCGGCAAGCTGCATGAACTGGTGCACGGGTTCGATCAGAACATGTGCCGCATCTGCGCCATGGCGGTGCACGAGGCCTCCGACCACGCGGTCATCCGCATCGTCCCCAACAACGGGGCCGGCACCCGCAAAATCCTCCGCGACCAGGAACTCACGTTCATCGAGAGCGAAGTGCTCGCGGTCGCGATCGACCCCGGTCACACGCTGAGCGCCGTCTGCGAGCATCTGCTGCCGCGGAGCTGTCGATCCGGTTCGCCTACCCGCTCTTTGGCTGGACCTCCGGGCCCGCGGTGATGGTGCTGGCCGTAGACGACCTCACCCTCGCCAGCCAGATCCTCCGCCGCAAGGAATACCGGCTGCTGGGCGAGGCCGACCTGCCGAAGTATGTCGATTGACGACATGTCGACCGCCGTCAATACGGCGGCGGATGTAAAGACTTCGACGGACGCGAACGCACAACGCAAGATTGCCTGTATACTGGTGCCGCTCGCGTGGAGGCACCCCTTATGAAGCTGCGTTCGGTCGTCGCTGTTGCCGTTGTCGCATCGATCGTCCTCGTTCCCGGCTGCGGCCGCCTGGCTCGCACGGCCATGCGGATGGGATCGCGAAGCTCGAGCTCTCGCTCCTCGCAGCCGAGCCCCGAGGAGATGCGCATCAGCTACACGGCTCCGGGCGCAACTCCGTCAAGGGCATGGACAAGGCCCGCGCCAAGTGGGCCGAGCTGTGCACCAAGTACGAGGCGACGGAACTCAAGGGCGGCCCACAGATCGTCGCCGTGCTCGATGCCTTCAACAACGCTCACTGGAGCGAGAAGCCCCAGGTCGAGGACGTCATCGTGCCGCTGGGCGTCGCGATCGGCGATGCCCTCAAAGCCAAGGGCGATGTAAGCTGGGTGCTCGCCGAGAACACGACCGTCTGTCTGGTCAGCACTAACGGCAAGGTCGCCGTCGCACCCGTCGCCACCGCCCGGCGCTGGCTCACCGCCAAGAACCATCCCTTCGACACCCTCGTCGACGAGGTGCACCGCGCCGTCCGCGACACGACCGGCGAGCCCGTGCTCATCGGGTTCGATGAAGGCGAAGACCAGAACGACGACGCTGAGATCGGCTGAACCGCGTGCTGCTCCAGGCTCGGGTGCCGCGAGGCTCGGCTTTGCGAGCCTCGTGCATTGTGCTCGCAAGAGCACGAGACCGCACACGCAGCCCCGCGAGGCTGCGTTCTTACGTTGGGCGGTGATTGACGCTCAGTCGATGCCCTGCGCAGCCAGCCACCGCTCGGCGTCCAGAGCCGCGATGCACCCCATCCCCGACGCGGTGATTGCCTGGCGGTAGTGGCTGTCGGCCACGTCGCCCGCGGCGAAGACGCCCGGGATGTTGGTATAGCTGCTGCGCTCCTTGAGGTCGATGTACCCGCTCTCGTCCAGCTCAACGCCGCTTCCGGCGAGGAACTTGGTCGCCGGCGTATGACCGATCGCCACGAACAGCCCGCCCACGTCAAGACGCGAGCGCTCGCCGTTCACGGTGTCCTCAAGCAGCACGCCCTCGATCATCTGGTCGCCCAGCACGTCGACGACCTTCTTGTTCCACAGCACCTTGGCGTTGGGCCGGCCGAGGAACCGCTGCTGCATGATCTTGCTGGCCCGCAGGCTGTCGCGCCGGTGGATCACATAGACCGTCGAGGCGAACTTGGTGAGGTACGTCGCCTCCTCCATCGCCGTGTCGCCGCCCCCAACCACCGCCAGCGGCTTGTTGCGGAAGACCGGCAGAGCGCCGTCGCACACCGCGCAGTGCGCTCACGCCGCCGCCGCTGGTCGCCAGGCGGAACTCGTTGGGCAGGCCGATCCAGTTCGCCACCGCGCCCGTCGCGATGATCACCGTGTGAGCCCGCACCACCTTCCCCTCGCTGGTGTGCAGCGTGTGGGGCACCTTGGGATCGCGGCTGAACTCGCAGCGTTTGATCTCTTCACCAACCACGCGCGTGCCGAATCGCTCGGCCTGCGCCTGGAAGTGCTGCATCAGTTCAGGACCGGTCACCCCGTGCGGGAAACCGGGGTAGTTCTCCACCTCGGTCGTCAGCATGAGCTGCCCGCCAGGCAATACGGGACCGGGATCCTGCTTGGGGAAGCCGATATAGGCGATCGGCTGCAGGTTGGCCCGCGCGGCGTAGACCGCCGCCGTCCAGCCCGCCGGACCGCTCCCGATGATGACGACCTTCTCTGTGCTCATGGAGGTGTGCGCTCGCGAGCCGGTTACGGCCGGTCCTCAGGCTTGGTCGAGTTGTCGATGCGGTACTGACGCGCCAGCGACAGCACGGGCGGCCAGATCAGGTAGTCGCCGTGATCGTCCTTCACCATCTGCGTCGCCCGCTCGCAACCGTTCTGGTTGCCGTCGGGACCCGCGGAGTAGATCACAAACTGGCCCATCATGACCTTCGCTTCGAAGTTGGGGTACTCAACGCCTGAGACCTTGGGGAACACGCGGATCGTCACGGGCTTTGAGGGCTGACCGGGGGGCATGTTGTCCACACCGGCGCGGATGTACGCCAGGCGCAGACCGCGCTCTTCCTCAGCGCCCTTGTCGAACGGGTCGTTCATCAGGCTCTGCTTGCCGACAAAGTCGGGGACGAACGAAACCAGCGTAACGGGAGGCTTGCCCAGCTTGAGCGTGTACCCGTACGCGCCCAGCGCCGCCCGCGTGCCGACGAGCTCAGCCCGCAGCTCGCGACGCTTGGGGAAGACCAGGCCGACGTCGCCCATCACAAGGTCCAGGGCCGCGAACTCGACCTTGTCCAGGCGGGCATAGTCGGTCGCGATCTCCTGCATCGGATCCCACTGGTTCAGGTCCCAGCGCTTGTCCCAGTCGCCGAAGACGTCGTCGATCCGCTTCATCGTGTCGGCGGTGCCGCCGTGGAGGCCCATCAGGCTGCTCCACTTGGCCGACTCGCTGAACCGGCGCAGCGGGCGCTGCCCCGCAGCGACCTCTGCAAACCGCTTGGCGAACACCGACGGGTTCGGCCGGCCCTTCTCGGGGTCGAACGTACGGGCGACCAGCTGCCGGGCAGCCAGCCGCTCCGCCGCGGGCAGGCTCAGGCGCTCGGTATTGATCGGGTTCCGCTCGCCGAGCTTGGCGATCGTCTTCGTCAGCCCGCCCGGGGTCATCGAGTGCGTTTCGGCCATCATGTCGGTGTAGGCCAGGTCGCGCATCCGCGCGAACGCGAGCGACATCATCTCCATGCCCGCCAGCTGCTCCTTGAGCATCTGGCGCGACGCGATCTGGCAGCTGAACCACGCCCAGCGCCGCATCAGGTCCAGCGCCTCGTCGCCCTTGCCGTCGGCCAGCAGACGCGTTGCTTCGACGTGGCAGAGGATCTCCATCGTGCGGATGGCCGGGAGGTAGAGCACCTGCGCCGATTCAAGCAGGTTGTCTTCACCAAGCTCGGTGTAGAGCTTCATGTCGACGAACTTGGCGTCTTCAAGAGCGCCCGCGCCGTACGGCTGCCCGAACGCCCACGCCTTGCGGTAGTCCTCTTCCTCAGTGACCTTCTTGAGGCCCGCGATCACCGCCTGCTGCTTTGCGCCCTGCGCCATGCCGCCGCCGGGCCCCACGCCTGGTTCTGCGTGGTCATCAGCGCCGCGGCCAGGTAGTCGCCCGGCTCCTTGGGAGCCGCGTCCATGTCATGCAGCAGCGGCAGGATGACCAGATCGCTCCGGCGGTCCTTCTGGATCGACTTGTACAGCTCGTTGGCGCGGTCCAGATAGTCGTCGGCCCGCGCGGTGGAAACGCCGCCCGCCAGCACCGCGGCCACAGTCACCGCCGCAAAAACCCGCCCCGCCATCGTCCTGAAACCCATGTGGTTAGCTCCGGTCATTGAGGGTCAGAGTGTAGCGACCCCTCTACCGGTTTACCCCACCCAGCACCACCTGGTTCGGTCCCCGTACCCCTCCCACACACCCCTCACCCACCCCCGGCAAGACCCTCACCCACTCCGGATCAGCTCGCCATCTTCAGCGGAGCGCCGGTCTGGATCTCGTCGACCACCACGCGATTGCGCCCGCCGTGCTTGGCGTTGTACAGGGCTTTGTCGGCCCGGTCCAGCCACGCCTCAGGGGTCAGTCCCGTCACGCCCGAAGCGCAACCGCCGATGCCCACCGAGACCGTCACGTTGTGCTCAGGGTGGCGTGCCCACACCGTCGCGGCCATCGCCTCGCGGATCCGCTCGCCCACGATCTTCGCCGCGTCGGGCGCAGTCTCGGGCATGATCACGCAGAACTCCTCGCCGCCGTACCGGCAAGCGATGTCGCAGTCGCGCGTGAACGAGATGATGACCTTGGCGAAGCCCTGGATCACCTCGTCACCCGCCGGGTGCCCGTAGGTGTCGTTGATCTTCTTGAAATGATCGATGTCCATCACTGCCAGCGAGAGCGGACGCCCGTAGCGCTGGCTCTCGCCGACCTCCTGCATCCAGCGCCGATTGAACGCGGCACGGTTCGCAAGGCCGGTCAGGCCGTCCACCTCTGCGCCTCGGCCAGCAACTGCATCAGCCGCTGCGTGCGCAGGCGCCTGCGCACGCGGCGCGGAGCTCGGAGAAGTCGAACGGCTTGGTCACATAGTCGGTAGCGCCCAGATCGAACGCCGCAACTTTGTCCTGGCTGTCGGAGAGACCGCTCAGCACGACGACCGACGTATTCACAGTCGCGGGGTTGGCACGCAGCGCACGCAGCACCGCGAAGCCGTCCATCACGGGCATGTCCAGGTCCAGCAGCACAAGCGCCGGCCGGTTCTTGGCGCAGAACTCGATCCCCTGCTGACCGTCGGCGAAAACGGTGAGGTCGATCGGCTCGGTCCGCAAACGGGCCTTGAGAAGCCGATGCACGTCGACGCTGTCGTCGATCAGCACAACCATCGGTTTGTTCTCAGTCAATGCCACTGATCACCCTTTGCGGTTTCTCTTCAGACGCCCCTTACATCGTCACGCGACGGCACATGCTCAAGAGCTCTTCGAACTGGCCGCGGAGCTTGTCCAGCGATGCGCTCGCCGAACCGTCCGAGAGCGCAACCAGCGACGCCTCGACCCGGCCTGCGGCCGCGCCGACGGGGGTAAACCCGTACCCGCCGCTCGCACCCTTGAGCTGGTGAGCGAGCCGCTTGAGCTCGTCCATCTGCTGGCCGGACCACAGTTCCTCCAGCTTGGCGACGCGCAACGGCATCTCCTGCACGTACATCTCCACGATCTCCTTCATGTCAGGGTCGTTGGAGAACTCAGAGCGAATCGCGCCCGCCGCGGACTGCGGCGTCGACGACGGCTGAGACGGGGGAGTGGGATTGGTCTGCGACATCCGGGCCTCCAGAGCCACCTCCATCGGCCCGTTGAATCTCTCGCTTCACCCCCCTCAGAACACCCGTCCACGACCCGGCCAGCCAGCCGTCACAGACGCCACAGCCTCGCAAAACGAACAAGCCCGCTGAAACAGCGGGCTTGCTCAAGTGACCCCTAGGGGATTCGAACCCCTGTTACCAGGATGAGAACCTGGTGTCCTAGACCAGGCTAGACGAAGGGGCCATTCAACGCCCGTGGTCTCATCCTTCCACGGGGACTGCGAGTTTAGCCGCCCGGCACCACCGGTCAATCGGCCAGAATCAGGGGATTTGGCTCCGATCCGAACGCTTCACATCAGTTCCAGAATCTCAAAGTGCTTCACGCCGCGGGGCGTGCGCACCGCGATGGTCTCGCCGACGCGGGCCTTCATCAGGGCCTCGCCCATCGGGCTGTTGGTTGTGACCTCAAAGACGTCCCCGCTGCTGGCGGTCGCTTCGCCCACCAACCGGAAGAGTTCTTCCTCGTCCGTCCCCTTCTCCCGCATCTTGACCGTCGCCCCCAGGAACACGATGCCCGTCCCCTTCTGCGACTCGTCGACCACCGACACGGCTGCGAGGCGCTCCTGCAAACGGCGGATCTCCGCCTCCTCGATCCCCTGCTGCTCGCGCGCGGCGTGGTAGTCGCCGTTTTCTTTCAGATCGCCCATCGCACGGGCCTCGGCAATGCGCTGGCTCACCACGGGGCGATTGGCAAGCAGCGACGCCAGCCGGGCCTCGAGGGTCTCTTTTTCCGCCTTGGTGACCATTTCCATCGCCGTGCTCCAACCTGAAAAAGCGGGGTGAGGGGCCGCCCCGTGTGTACTCGCTGTGACTGAACGACATCCCCCGGGCGTTTCCCCCTTGTCCCCGGACAGGCCTGATTCTTGGCCGCTCAGCGGCGGTCGGCGCGCCGGCGGTCGGCGGTCTTGGGCGGCTGCGCAGAACCTGCGCGAGGCTTGGAAGCGGGCTCTTCGGCGGCCTCGGCCATGCCCGGACTGCCGAACAGTTCACCCTGATCAACCATGATGCCTCGGGGGCTGGTGACGTCGACCATCCGGCGACCGGCATCGATGCGGCGGCTGAACTCAGGGCCGTTCCGCAGGTAAGCCAGCCACTTGAGCTTCTGGTCCGGACTGGGCTCGCTGGGGGCCCACTTCTCCGGCGCCTCACCCCAGACGACCTGCGCACCAGAATCCGTGACGAGAATCAGCTTATTGGCCGAAGCGTACTGCGACACGTCCACGCCCGCCACCTGCGTGTAGAGGGCCGGGCCGTTGGTGCAGACGTACGCCAGCAGCGAGAGCGCCGACTGAACCTCGGTCCCCTCCCAGGCTGCGCCGCTCTGGTCCGGCGCCGGGCGCGTCACGCCCGAGATCGCCCGCATCGCGGTACTGCCGGCCGGATAGTCGATCGGAAGCAGTTCCGCTCGCGCACTGATCAACCGGTCGACGCTCCCCGCCGGGCCGCTCACGCGCACGACCGCCACCGGCGTGCGCCAGCGGCCGATCACGTCAACCGTGTTCCCATCTGAGCGCCGCACCGCCTCGATCGACTCAAACCAGCCGGTCCGCGTGAGAGCCGCGGCGGTCGCCGCGAGGCTGTCACCATCGGTCACGTTCGGCGTCAGGTTCGCGATCGCCAAGTCCGTCAGATCCTGCTGGACCTTCAGCGGCAGCCACGACCGGCGCGTGCCGTCGGGGTTGGCGGGCGTCGAGGCGTGGATCGGCCAGTTAAAGCGCACAACCACCGGGCCCTGGGCCGCGCGGTACTGACCGGCGGCACGCGAGAGCGCCCTGTGCCCGGCGACGACGCCGACGCCGAGGCTCGCCACCAGCATCGCTGTGACGGCCGCGCCCAGAACTTCTTCGACTTCATCAGGTTGCCGCTGGTCTTCTTTGCCATGCTGATTCCCCCCGCCAAAGGGCGACAGGGCACCGATAGATCGGCCCGCCCCCGTTCACCTGTCCAACAAACTGGCCCGCGTTCCAGTCACCCCCCCACCAAGCCCTTACAGCGGCCACTGAACACCGACGTAGAACATCGGCGCGTTGAAATCGGGGTTGTTCGAGTCGCCGTGGATGCGGGCGTTGCTCATGTGGTGCCACCGCACGCCGCCGACAAATCGCGTGCTCGACTCGCCGAGTCGCGCGGTGAAGCCGATGCCCGCCCGGGGCGAGAGGTTGAAGCTGCTGCCGTCGGGCGGCACGTCGTCACCACTGGCGATAATGCCGATGCCCAGGTCGCCGTAGATCGTCCAGTCGTACCCCTCACCTCCGCCGTATGTGCCGTGCAACGCGTGCCAGCGGAGGTTGACCGCGAACCCCGCGCCCGCGGTATCGTCGGGGGACTGATCGAAGTACCAGCCGCTCGCCTCCAGTTGGATCTCAAGACCCGTGCCGATGAACGTAGACCACGCGACGAAGACGTCCGCGTGCGTGCCCGGGTCGCTGTCGTCGGCGAGCCCGACGCCGACGGTCATGAACCAGGTGCGCGTCTGACCGGCCTTGACCAGAGAGCCGAAGTCGGGCTTAGCGAGTTCCGGGGCCGCCGCCTTGGTCGCCGCGCCGCTGGCCGCGGGCTGCTCCGCCTTTGCGGGCTGCGCTTCCTGCACGGTCGCCAGCAGGCTGGCCGACACATCGAGCGACAGCGACGGCGCAAAGGTCGCACTGTCCGCCAGAGCCGCCGCGCCGCCACCGACAACCACGCCCAACGCCGCAACCCCGCGCACGATCTGCTTCATAGTGCGACAGCGTACCCTCGCCCAACCGAGGAATCATGCCCACCGACCCGCAGGATCACGAGCAACTTTCACGCAGAGTCGAACGTCTCGAGGAACTCGGGATGTTCGCCGACCACCGACACGACACGCTCGCGGCGACGGTCGAAGAGCTCTCGCGTCAGCTCGCTGAGATGCACAAGACCATTGAGACGCTCAACAAACGCATCCGCGACACCGAACGCTCAATCGCGCCTCAAGATGCGCCGCGCGCCGAGGACGAGATACCACCGCACAACGCGTTCTAAAACGAGGCCCTGGCGCGAGCCTGGGCTGTACGTGTGACGACCGCTGAGCCCAGGCTCGCGCCAGGGCCTCGTTTTCAGTACCTCACGCCTTGCCGAGCGTGCTGCGCAGCAGCGCCAGGCTCTTGGGGATCGCCGTCCGCCAGTCCTCGTTGCCCTCGTACTCAAGCGAAACCCACCCGCGGTAATTCGCGTCGTGGAAGATCTTGGCGATCCGCTTGTAGTCCAGGTCGAGCGTGTACCACACGCCGCCGCCGTAGTACGTCTTCGCTTGGATGAGTGTCGTCCGCGGCGCCATCACCGCCAGACGGTCGTACGGATCCTCGAGGAAGCACCCGGTGTCGCTGGTGCACATCAGCCACGGCGAGTTGACGCCGTCGACGATCCGCAGCACGCCCTGCGGCGTGAGGCCCAGCCCCCAGTGGTTCTCGAGGCCCATGCACACCCCGTGCTTCTCCGCCGCGGGGATGCACTTTTTGAGCGCCGAGATCACCCAGTCGAACGCCTCGTCCTCGCTCACGCCGGGGATCGGCGCCTCGATGCCGCGGTTGGCCATCAGGTCGTCGAAGCTCTTGGTGGTACCCCAGCGCCCCGTATTCACACGCATCGTCGGGATGCCCATCGCCCCCGCCTGCTCGATGCACTTGATGGTGTGGTCGACGTTCTTCTGACGCTCGGCCGGGTCCTTCTTCACGAACCCCTGCTGAATCGAATACCCCATCAGACAAACGCCCTCGTGGTGCGCCGTCCGCTTGAGCATCTGCATGTAGCTGTTCTCTTGCGAGTCCATCTGCTCCATCAGGATCTCGACGCCGTCGAACCCCATCGCCGCGGCGTAGCGGATGCAGTCCTGCACGGGGATTTTGCTGTCGTCCTTGTACCGCCAGAATGCGTAGGTGGAAACGCCGATCGGGTTTCCTCGCTTGGTTCCGGCCTTGCCCGTGTCGAACGGCATTGCGGTGTTCATACCGGTTTTATCAGAGGACGTGTCGCTCTGACAACCGGCCATCGTGACGGCCGCTGCGGCAGAACCTGCGATAAAACCACGACGGCTGAGATGAGGTGAGGTCATGTGCGGAGCATACTGAGTGAGGAAAGACTAATTCATCATTTTGCGGTGGTGAAGCGGAGATGAGAAGTGCACAATGAGGAGCTGGAAGGAGCCCCGTGCGTCGCTGCCTCTGCTGCACCGCTGTGATTGTCGTTTCGTCGCCGTTCGTTCAGGCGAATGTGACGCCTGTGGACCGCACGGATTTGCTCGGCGGGTTCGCGATTGAATCGCTGACCATCGCTGAACCGGCCACGATGGCGGTCGCCGACATCGACGCGCCATCAACGGCCACACTCGCTTCTGGCGTCCCGTTCGTGCTCACGTTTCAGCCCGCGCTGGCGTTGTGCATCGGCTTGGCCGTCTCTGCGCGCTGGCCGCGCCGCTGCGTTGCGTGAGTCGTTCAGCCCCACTTCCGCACGCTCTCGCACCTCGTCTCTCATGTCCCGCCGCGTTTCACACGCTTGCGTCGCACGTGCTTTGTTTCCATGGAGAATGCGCAGCGTGGCTGCGCCAAGTGAGCATCACCGCGTTCGCAGCATCTGCCCCGCGCCGCTCTCGCGCCGCATCGCCGTCAGCGCAATCGCCAACGCATCGGCAACGTCAGGCGGCTTGGGCAGTTCCTTGAGCCCGAACTGGAACTGCATCGCCTTCTGCATCTGGTCCTTGGCGGCGTGCCCGTACCCCGTCGCCGCCTTCTTCACTTCGTTAGGACGCAGCTCGACCAGCGGCACGTTCGCCCTGCGCACTGAGAGCAGGATGACGCCGCGAGCATGCCCCATCACGATCGCCGTCGCCGGATGGGCGTAGTGGGCGTAGAGCTGCTCGACGGCGACGAGCTCGGGTTTCGCCCGATCCAAAAGCTCACTCAGGTCGGTGTGCAGTTCCGCCAGCCGGTCCGAGACGCTCGATTTCACGTCCAGTCGGAATACACCCGCCTCGATGATGCGAGCACCAGCGGGCACAGCAGGATCGCGACTCCTCAACACGGAGGTTCTCCCCCCGGCTCCGCTCGCAGGCTCGATGCACGCGTACCCCGTCAACCGCAGACCAGGATCGATGCCGAGCACACGCACGGCGAACGTTAGCGCGGGCAGGTGGCCAGCGACCCGGCACATACCTGACGCTGCGTGAAGAACCAATCACGGCCGCAACCATCTAAGTCTCCTTGCGTATTTGATAAGTCGCGTCATACTCACACGAGGGAAGGAGCACCCATGCATTTCGTGAAATCTGTTGTGCCCGTTTTGGGCATCGCCGCGTTCGCCGCCACGTCGCTCGCGGACGTTTCGATCGTTTATCGCCTCAGCAACCTGACTCAGGGCTACTCCCCAGACGGCCCGTTGCCCGGCTATAACGACAGCGTCTTCTCGACCGCGCTTGGAGCCGTCACGCTGACCACCGACCACGGCGAGTCGTTCACGTCGAACGTGACGAACCAGTTGATCACCGCTCAGCTGCACGGAACGAGCTCGTTTGGCGGTCCCTTCAATCCATATCACTCCGGAACCACCACCAGCCTGGATGTCATATTTGAGGTCACAGGCGCGCCCGTCGACGTCTCGATCCGCATCCTTACCGGATCAAGCTCGGTCATCCAGACGAACCCCGCCGCCAACCCGCGCGGCAACGTGCAACTCCGCCTGCTCGACAACGTCACCAACCAGCAGCTGTTCAACTCCGACAGCAACATGAACGTTCACACGGGCATTCCGTGGTACGGCGACTGGAACAATGCTCTCTGGACGACGACGCTCGCGCCTGGTACCTACCACATCACCAGCCTTGCCAACGGCACGAACACCTACTCCGCTGGCGGCGGCAGCGGCTCGGGCGGCGGTGGCAGCATGAACGTGCAGATCACCTTCACGCCCACGCCGGGCGCGGCCGCCGCACTCTCTCTGCTCGCACCGATCGCAGCCCGCCGTCGGCGTGCCTGAACTCCCCTCTCCCCGCGCTCATCCCCCGTTTGACGCACGCTCGTCACCCCGTGCGATCTCCAGCCGATCGCGCGTGGTGCAGTAGCCGCGCGGCCCGCCCATCCGGCCAAGCGCGTCGAGCGCCACGGGATCGGTCCGCAATCGCGCATCGACCACGCCGTCGTCGGCGTGCACATGCACCACGCGCCCGATCACCACGTTCCCTGCCCCAGGTGCGCCTGGGTTGGTCCGGATCACCTGCTCGGTCACACACTCAAAGCAGAACTTGCACTCCTTCACCCGCGGCGGCTTCACCCGCACGCTCGGCACGGGCGTCAGCCCGCTGAGTGCAAACTCGCTCTCGCCGTACGGCAGGAGTGATGCGCACGCCGCCATCTGCTCGGCGTTCTCGACCGAAACGATGTGGATCACAAACTCACCGGTCCCCCCTTCGTTCACCGGCTTCACGTTCCGCAGCGTGTCCTTCTCGCTCCCGTCGTCCTTGTTGACCGGGCAGAACATGAGCATCATCGGGTCCGACCCGATCCCCGTGAAAAACGAAAACGGCGCGAGGTTCACCGAACCGTCAGCGCCCATCGACGACACGAACGCGATCGGCCGCGGCACGATCCCCCCGATCATCAACTTGTACCGCTCAGCACGCGAGATGGAAGCAGGGTCGATCTCCATGCCCCAGCCTATGTGCCACACCTTCACTGCGCAGCGGCAAGGTGCGAAGCCAGGTGCCGCAGACTCCTTGGCTCTGCAAGGAGTCTGCGTTTTGAGTGCCCCCCAAGCACAGACTCCCGCTCAAAGCCGCGGGAGTCTGTGGCACCCCACGCGCCTACCCATCCGCAATCCGCAATCGCTTGACTTTACTTAGCCAACATGCTAAATATCACCAAAGGAGTCCCCATGTCCCCCACCGCCCCCATGCCCGTCATCTGCCGCTACCGCGTCAAGCCCGGCCGCGCCGACGAATTCCTCGGCCACCTCAAGCGTCACTGGGCGACGCTCAGCAAGGCCGGCCTGACCACCGACGAGCCGGCCAAGATCTGGCGCTGCCAGGACAAGGCGGGCAACGTCGCCTTCGTCGAGCACTTCGCCTGGAAGACCGGCGCCTCCGCGGCGCTGCGCACCAGTCACCGGTCGTCATGGCGATCTGGGAGCCGATGGGCGCCCTCTGCGACGACATGGAGTTCTGGGGCGCAACGCCAGTGGTCTGACGCATGCCTCCGCGTAAAAACAAGCCCACCGCGAACCCCACCGCGCTCGACCTCGCCTTTGACGCCCTCGCACACCCCACGCGCCGCGGCATCCTCCTGGTGCTCTACGCGCGGGGCGGCGCGATGCCCGCCGGCCTCATCGCCGACCGCTTCAAGCACGCCTGGCCCACGATCACCCGCCACCTCCGCGAGCTTGAAGACGCTGGTCTCGTCGCGGTCGAACAGCAAGGCCGCCAGCGCCTCTACAAACTCGTCTCCACCAATCTCGAGCCCGTCCGCGACTGGATCACCGCCGTCTGCGCACAAACCCACAACCAGGCGCGAGCGACCCATCACACTGGACCAACCTGCCCTACGGCGCAATGCGCAACACAATCCCGCCAAAGAGCTGACGCGATGTGCCACATCTTCGCCGCGCAGCGGCAAGGTGTGGCGTCAGCGTCCATCACTCGGGACACCGCCTTACCACACATCATCGACGAAAACTACCATCCCCTGTGCCCGACCTACGCACCCAGCTCCAGCACAACGGCGTCCTCGTCATCGATCAACTCATCACGCCGATGCGTGCACAAGAACTCGCCCAGATCGCCGACACCCTCCTCGCCTCCTCAGACCGCCGCCGCCCCGGCGTCCGTCGAGTCTTCGCACGCGAGCCGCGCCTCGCCGCCGTCGCGCACGATCCCGCCTTCACTACCCTCATGCGCACGCTCGCAGGCCCTAGCGCCCGCGTCGTTCGCTCCATCCTTTTCGACAAGACGCCCGACACCAACTGGCTCGTCCCCTGGCATCAGGACCCGACGATCGCCGTCGCCGAACGCGTCGACGCGCCAAACTTCGGTCCGTGGAACTTGAAGGAGGGCGAGCACCACTGCCAGCCGCCGCTCGACGTCCTCGAGTCGATCGTCACCATCCGCATCCACCTGGACCCCTGCCCCGCCGACGCCGGCCCGCTCCGCGTCATCAACGGCTCTCACCGCCACGGCCTGCTGACCGACGAGCAGATGACCACCTTGGTAAGCACCGGCTCAATCACCGAGGCCGTCACACCCGCGGGCGGCGCAGCCGTCATGACGCCGCTGAGCGTTCACAGCTCACCAAAGGCCACCATGACCTCAGGCCGCCGCCGCGTGCTGCACCTTGAGTGTTCGGCGCTCAACCTTCCGCACGGACTCCGCTGGGCAGAAGCCTCATGACCGACACCACACCACACGACGACCGCGCAACCACCTGGCCCGCGCTCCTCGCCCACTGGCTGGCGTTCGCGCAGGCCTCATCGGCTTTCCCGAAGAACCCGCAGGGCGACCGCCTCCGCGCCGCGGTGCCGAGCATCATCAACCTGCAAGCCGTGACGTTCGCGCTGGCCGAGGTACATCTGCTGCCGCCAGCAGACCGCGCACCGGCGGTCGACAAAGCAGCGCACCTCGTCGAGCAGCACGCCAGGCTCCTCAACGGCTTGTTCACGCAAGACCCAAACGACGAGATCACCACGCTCATCAACGATGCGCGATCAATCCTCGCCGCGGTCCGCGATGCGCAATCGCCCCGGCCCTGACGCCATACTCACCACGAGAAGTTCGAGAACGGGTTGATCGCGTTGAAGTTCGCGGCCGCGCCGCTGATCACCGGCGCAACGGCGTTAGGCACTGAACTGGTGACGAACGGTGTAACCGTGCCGCGGACCGTGTTATTCACGACAAAGTTGTTCGTGCTGCCGGTGTTCAGGTACACGCCCCAGCGGATGTTCTGCACGTGGTTGTTCTGAATGCGATTTCCCTGCGTGCCATTGGTGCACTCGATGCCGATCGTCGCCTGCCCCGTACCGGCGTCGCCGACGTTGTTGCCCTCGATGAGGCAATCGCCGCGTGCCTGGATGCAGCTGCCCGAAGAGCCCGTCATCCCCCGCACAGTACAGTTTCGCACGGTCGAAGCAGAGACGGAGATGCCGCGAGAGGTCACACCGTTCACCGTGCAATCCTCGACGATCGAACCCGCCAGCGCGTCAATCCCGTTCACAACCCCGGTGACGGTGCATCCTTTGATGATGCTCGCCTGCCCGACGGCGATGCCGGTGCTCGGCCCCCCGACGATCGCCACGTTCTCCACGCGGCCGCCGACCGACGCGTTCATCACCAGCACGCAGTACCCGCCGCCCTTGAGCGTGCCGTTGCGGATGCAAAATCCTTTCGGCGCTGCGAGCGTCCCGTCCTCGTTAAACCACACCGCCGCCGCGCCGTCGTGCGTCGCCTCGGTCGTGACGTTAAAACCGTTGAGGTCGATCGTCACGTTTGCCGCTCGAACGGCGATCCCGATCTTCTGGCCGGCGTTCACGTCCCCCGTCAGGTAGTAAGACCCTGGCTGAGTAATGGCGTACGCGTAGCTTGAGTTGCCCGGAGTCGTCGCATCGGAGATCGCAATCCGCGGCTCGACAGTGTCGAGCGTCTTCATCGTGGGGCCCACCGCCCCTATCGGGGGCGAGAGCGGTCCAGCCATCAGGACGGCGCCGCAGGCGGCAAGAGCAGCGAGAGTGATAGCGGCAGTCGCGGAACGACGCATGTACAAACCTCCGTAAGTGGACTCTGACCGCACTGCGAGTACCCACGCGGCCGGATGTCGCCCACAATGCGTCAAACACTCACGGCGCGGCTACCTCTCCTTTATCTCGTACGGGATCAAACCCCACTGTTCTGCGCCTTCTTTGGCCATTTGGCGCTTTGGAATTTGGCGATTTCGGCTCTGCCGTTGCCCCCTTACTCCACCACTTCTACGATCGCCCCCTCGACACCCAACCCCCCGTCCAACGGGGCCAGCCAAAGGACCTCCCCATGCGTCGTCCCAAGATCTCCGTCATCGGCGCCGGCAACATCGGCGGCGAGTGCGCACGCTCCATCGCCATGAAGGAGCTCGGCGACGTCGTCCTCCTCGACATCCAGAACAAAGAGAAGCCCGAACTCCACATGCCCAAGGGCAAGGCGCTCGACCTCGCCTGCTGCGGCCCGATCGAGAACTTCGATTGCAAGATCACCGGCACCTTCGACTACGCCGACATTGAGGGCTCCGACGTCGTCGTCGTCACCGCCGGCATGCCGCGCAAGCCGGGCATGAGCCGCGACGACCTCGTCAACGTCAACGCCGCGATCGTCAAGAACGTCGCCGAGAACATCAAGAAGTACGCACCCAACGCGATCGTCATCGTCGTCAGCAACCCGCTCGACGCGATGGTCTACGTGATGTGGAAGGTCACCGGCTTCCCCGCCAACCGCGTCATCGGCCAGGCCGGAGCGCTCGACGTCGCCCGCTACAAGACCTTCCTCGCCATGGAGCTCGGCGTCAGCGTCGAGGACATCCAGGGCATGCTGCTCGGCGGCCACGGCGACGACATGGTCCCCCTCCCCAACCGCACCAGCGTCAACGGCATCCCCGTCACCGAGCTGCTCAGCGCCGAGAAGATCCAGGCCTGCGTCGACCGCGCCAAGGTCGGCGGCGGCGAAGTCGTCAAGCTCATGGGAACGAGCGCCTGGTACGCCCCTTCAGCCGGCACCGTCGAGATGGTCGAGGCCATCGTCCGCGACAAAAAGCGCGTCATCGCCTGCGCCGCCTATTGCGAGGACGAGTACGGCGCCGCCCCCGGCCAGAAGGGCAAGGGCATGTTCGTCGGCGTCCCCTGCGTCCTGGGCGACAAGGGCGTCGAGAAGATCCTCACCTTCAAGCTCGACGAGACCGAGAAGAAGTTCATGAACGAGTCCATCAGCCACGTCAAGGACCTGCTGGCCGTCGTCAAGAAGCTCTATCCGGAGATGTAAGAGCCTTGAGCGCAAGCTCAAGGGTTCGGCCTCCAGTCTCACAACCGGTCCCCCACCAACGGCGGCCTCCAGTCGGGCCGCCGTTTTTTATTTGGCCCTTTGGCCGGGTGCCACAGACTCGGCTCTGCGAGTCTGTGCTTCCCACCCACGATCAACATCCCTCCAACGACCAAGGCCCCCCCAGCCGCCTCTTCCATTTGGCAGTTGGTCCTTTGACCTGACCATTTGCCACCCCTCCCCCCCTCTCCACGCATCCACCCACCGTCCCGCGCCGAACCCCTTATACTGGCTTCCCACCCGACAGAATCCGATAAGAGACCACCATGAAGACCCCCACCGCAGCGCTCCTCCTCGTCGTCCTCTCCGTCGCCGCTCCGATCATGGCCCAGCAGCCGGTCGACCCCAAGGATGTGCCGCAAAGCGTGAAGGACGCGCAGGCACGCGCCGAGGCCGAGCGCATGGCCAAGGTCAACGCCCAATACCCCGTCAAGGAGCACGTGCCCCCCACCGTCCGCTCCACCGATGCCGACGTGCAGGCCTTCGTCAAGCTCCTCACCGGCTCGTTCTCGAGCCCGGCCGCCGGTGAAACCCCGGCCCTCACGCTCTCAACCTCGCTCATGGCCATCGAAGGTCCGGGCGTCGACAACGCCGTCTACTTCGAGCTCGCCCGCGCCGATACGCCGTGGCAGCCGTTCCGCCAAGGCGTCTGGCAGGTCTGGAAGAAGAACGGTGCCCTTATGGTCCGCCAGTACGACTTCGCCGGCGTCCCGGGCACGTTCAAGCAGGCCATCGCCGGCTTCTGGGCCGCGCCCGAAGTGCTGCCGGTCCTCAAGTCCTCGCAGCTCGCCCCCGTCGCCGACATCGCCCTCGCCAGCGCCGGCGGCAACTTCTCCGGCACCGGCAGCGGCCCCACGCTGATCGACGGCGCGTTCGAGTTCTCTACGTCCTGGGTCGTCACCCCTGAGACCCTCTCGTTCACCGACCGCGGCACCGACGTGTCGGGCAAGCAGGTATGGGGTCCCGCGCAGGCGCAGCCGGCCCGACCTTCAAGCGCGGCACGCCCGTCGCGACCGTCGAGAAGCGCGACGGCGGCGTGGTGGTCGTCGACTTCGTCGCCCCCAGCGCCAAGGAGCGCAAGCTCGAGCAGTACGGTGAGGCCGCGGGCGCGGTCATCGGTTACACCGACGGCGGCGCCGAGTTCTACAACTCCAACACGCCCAACCCGCGCTCGGGAGCGATCGAGCCCTACCGCTGGAGCAACGCTCCGCAGGCTGGCGTTCCGGGCTGGAACATCGGCACCATGGGCGTGACGCAGGGCACCGTCCGTCGCATCTACGTCCCCACCGCGCTGGGCTTCGCGGCCCGCGGCAACCGCAACGTGCCGCCCAACGCGGACCTGATCTTCACGACCCAGGTCCAGTGGGTCGGCGAGCCCAAGCCGCCGGCAGCAGCGCCCGCCAACCTGCCCCCCGCAGGCAAGCCCCTTCCCGCAGCCGGCACTCCGGCTGCAAGCGGCGGCACGTCCGTCCCCGCCAGCGAGGTGCCCGAAGCCATTCGCAAGCGCGCCGAGGAAGGGCTGAAGACGAAGCTGCAGCAGCCTCCCAAGTAATCTCCGTGTCGGCTCCGAACTTCTATCACGTCCTGGGGGTGGAGGCAGACGCCGACGCCCTGGCGATCCGCCGCGCGCACCGAGCGCTCGCGCGAACGCTTCACCCGGACGTGAACAGAGAACCGGACTCAGTCAAGAAGTTCTCGCTGGTGCAGACGGCATACGAGACGCTCAGCGATCCGCAGCGCCGCGCGTCCTACGACCTGGGCCTTAAGCGAGGCGAAGCGTGGCAGCCCACGCCCGCCGACCTCCGCGCCCACCACGCGTGGGCCGACATCGAGCGAGAGGAGTTGGAAGAAGAGTTCCAGGACATCTGGCGCACGTTCTTCGAGCCGCGTGCTCGCGAACGCGTTCGTAGCGCGGACATGGGCGGGCGTGCCGCGAGTTCGAAACCCAAACGTGGATGAGTTGGCTCGTGCTTGCGAACCTCTTGCACAAAGCGATGCAAATCGCGGGAAATCAAGGCTCGCCTGCGTCGACGACGTCGCCTTGAGTCAGAGCCCGAAGCGTCAGCGAGGGAGACGGTACGAGGCTTTGCGAGTGCCGCGTTTTCCTGAGCCAAACGGCCGACTCGCCGAGCCTCGTCGGCCTTCCTCGCTGACGCGTCGGGCTCTGACAAGACGCAGAGTAACGCAAAACGTTCTTGCACGCGAGGCCCTTATCGGCGCCACGCGACGAGCAGGTCGTTGACGTTCGTGCCCGTCGGGCCGGTGAAGATGTGAGACGGCGGTTCGCCCTCGCTGCGGTGCCTGTCGCGGTGAGCGATGACGTGGTAGCTATTGACTTGTTCCCAGTAATACAGGGCGGAGCGATCCTCTTCGTCGTTGCGAGCGTCGTCGTACCAGTCACCCGCGCCTTCGATCGGCGGATCCGAGGCGGGCGTGACGGACATGCCGGCATAGATGAACGCACCCGCAGGCGTCGGCTTGCCCGGCGGGGCAATGCCGTCGGTTCCGTCGGTGGCGAAGACGAGCATGCAGTCATGGCGCGTATGTCGGCTGAACGAGCCGTCGAGCGTCGCGCCGATGTACTGGCATCGCCCGCCGACGCCGCCGATTGCGCCTGTCACCCCAGGTGTCGACCATTCACCGCCCCAGACGATCGCTTCGCCCGGCTCCAGGACCTCAACTGCGCGAAGAGCGGACCAAGCGACCGTATCGGCCACAAACGCACAGTCAGCACGTTCGCTGACGACGGACAAACCGTCGGCCGTCAACGCTGCGGACGCCGCCGCCACCGCATCGTGGTTGCTCAGAACCACGGCGGCTCTGCGCGGCGCAGGCGAAGAATCGCCGCGCGGGCGACAGTTCAACGCCTCCAGAATCGCGTCGCTCACCGACGGCAGATCGGACGCGCAACTGAGCAATCGCCATGCGTCGTCGGCATCGGTGGGCGTGGTGACAAACGGCCCGCTGCCGACGTCGTGCAGCGTGGCGCCGACGACATCGCTGATCACCAGGAGGTCGACCGGCAGCGGCGCAGCGAGCAGGCCGAGACCGCCTCCTTTGAGCTCATCGATGGCGCGGCGGACGGTGTTCATCAATTTGATGTCCCATCCGGCAGCCAGCATTGCCTGAACGACTGAGCGGTAGTCGTCGAGGTCAAGGCCCGGAATGGGCTCACAGATGAGCGATGATGCGCCGCCGGAAATCAGCGCGGTGATCGCCGGAGCGTTCGCGGTCCTGGCTTCTTCGATGAAGCGTTTGACGGCTTGGCCGGCGTCGAGACTGCGCCTGGGTAGGAAGCGGGTGGTCGCTTCGCATGATGTTGGTAAGGCGGCCTTGGTGTGGACCGTCGACGGTGACGATGAGGTGGCGGTCGGGCAAGCCGCATGCATCAGCCAGCCCCTCGGCCATGCCGATGGCGGCCTTACCGATGGCGAGAACCCAGCGCCCGTCAGTGTTGGCGAGGCCGCTGGCGCGTGCGGCCTTGGCTGTTGCGGCGCGTGGGTCGCAGGCCTCGAGGACGGCGCGGACGATGCGCATCGCGAGGGCGTGTTCGGCGACAGGATCAAAAGGGGTGGAGGACACGGACGGATGGTAACGGACAGACGTGTCTCGTTGTCGTGCTTACTTCAGCTTCTGCAGGCGTTTGATCGCCTCTTCAACCGTCTCGGGCTTCTTGCAAAACGCAAAGCGAACGAGCGATTGGCCAAGCTCCGGCCGGTCGTAGAAAACGCTGGGCGGGATGGCTGCGACGCCGCAGTGCTTGATCAGGTTCATCGCGAACGACTGGTCGTCAATCACGCCCCCACCCTCCCCACCACCAATCTTCTGCGAGACAGCCGTGTGATCGGCGCAGATGAAGTAGGTTCCCGCGGGGCGGTGCACCGCAAAGCCGAGGTCGCCGAGGGCTGCCGCAAGGCGATCGCGGTTGCGCTCGAGCATGGGAACCAGCTCGTCTACCGCCTCGTCTTCGCGAGCGAGCGCCGCGGCCGCTGCGTGCTGCATAGGCGTGCTCACGGCGAACGTCAGGAACTGGTGAGCGGCGCGGACCGCGGCGGTGAGGGGCGGCGAGGCGACCGACCAACCGATCTTCCAGCCGGTGAAGCTGAATGTCTTGCCCAGGCTTGAGAGCGTGATCGTGCGGTGCTCCATCTCGGGGAGCGAGGCGATCGAGATGTGCGGCTGCGCGTCGTCGTAGGTGAGGCGCTCGTAGACCTCGTCGGCGATCGCCACGGCGTTGTGCTTGATGCACAGTTCACCGATCTGAGACAGCTCGGCACGCGAAAAGACCTTGCCGGTGGGGTTGTGCGGCGTGTTCACCAGCACCGCGCGCGTGCGCACCGTAAACGCCGCGGCAAGTTCGGCCGGGTCATAGTCGAACGATGCGATCGTGCGTTTCCCTCCCGCTTCCTGGTAGCGAGGCCGGAGCGCTACGTAGCGAGCGGTCGCGCCCGCCATCGCCACGGCCGCGCGGTAGCTGTCGTAGAACGGCTCGAAGAGCACGACCTCATCGCCCGGATTGCAGAGACCGATCAGCGCGGCGGCGATCGCCTCGGTGCAGCCGGCCGTCACGACGACCTGCGTGTCGGGATCGCACTCAAGAGCGGTGTCGCGCGTGAAGCGGTGGGCGATCGCCTTGCGCAGAGCCGGCACCCCGGGCATCGGCGCGTACTGGTTGGGCTGGTTGTCGATCGCGTCCTTGGCGGCCTGCTTGATGAAGGCCGGACCGTCGAAGTCGGGGAAGCCTTGCGAGAGGTTGACCGCTCCGTGCTCCTGCGCGAGCTTCGTCATCGTCGTAAAGATGGTGGTGCCGAAGGGAGCGAGCTTGTCGCTCACACCGCGCGGGAGCGGATGGCTCATCAGTAGACCTCCATGAAAACGCGCCGCGTGAGCTTGATCTGCTTGTGGAGCATCGTGCGGGCCCAGCCATCGACGTTGGCGAGCGTCTCGGCATCGGCCTCGAGGTACCCCTCACGGGCGGACGCCGGAAGCGTGCGTGCGAGCTGGCGGAAGATGCCGATCTCCATGCCCGCCAGGCCGCAGATGTAGGTGAGGCAGCGCGAGCTGGTCAGCAGCGGTTCGAGCGTGGCGTAGTCGGAGGCGATGCGGTCCTGCACATACATGGGACCAAGCGTGCTGCCCCCACTGCTCGCGTGATTGGGCTCGCGTGAGATCGCGGTGACGTAGCTGAAGTTGGCCTTGTGTTTCTCGGCCATCTCGCGCAGCCACTTGTCGTAGAGCAGGTCGGTCGAGTATGGACTTCCCATCACCAGCGCGATCCTGCTCTGCACGCCCGACTCGAGCAGGTCGGTGATCATGCCGCGGAACGGCGCGACGCCGGTGCCGGTGGCGAAGAAGACATAGTCGTGTGCCGCGGCGTCTGCCGGAAGAACGAACCGCTTGCCGTTGGGGCCGGTGACACGGATCTTGTCGCCGGGCTTTCGGTCACAGAGCCAGTTGCTGGCGACGCCCAGGAAGAGACCCGGCTCGTTCCAGTGCTCGTCGATTACACGCTTGACGGTGGTGCTGTGAACGTTCCCCTGGCCATCCTCGCCGCGCGTTGGGCTCGCGAGGGAATACAAGCGGAGCTTGTGCTCGCGTCCATCCTTGTCGGCGCCGTCGGGCAGAACGCCGATCGCCTGGCCGGGGATGCAGCGGCCGGCCAGTTCGGTGCCCGAGAGGTCGAATTCGATGTGGCGGGTAAAGCCCGCGGCCTTGCGGCCGGCGGTACAGGGCTCGTTCTTGACGATGGTGGCAAGCGCAGGAGCCGCGGGCTTGCACAAGTGCATCACCGCGGGGCGCAGGGCGATCTCGGGTCCGGTGGACATAGAAACAACGATTGACCGGCCCACGCGGGTCGGTCAACCGCTCGACGAAGTTCGTTTTGACGATCCGATCAGCGGCCCGAGCCGCCTCCGCGCCCCACGGGCAGGGCGCTGACGCCCGACACGTTGCCGTTCTGCCAGAGGATTGAGTTGTAGAACTGGCTGAGCGCGGAGTTCACGCCGTCGACCTGGTTGTAGTGGTCGGCGATGGCGTTGGCCAGAACCGTATTGAACTCAGGCGAGTCGGCGAAAGCACGCGCCGAAGGAGTGTGGGCGAAGATGGTGTCGGTCATCATGCGCCGGAAGGTCCGGTTGTTGCCCGAGACGCGCGAATAGGAGGTCGCGAGCCACAGGGGATCGATGCCGCTGATGCGCGGGAGGTTGCGGTCGGCCGCGGCGAGGGGGATCGGGCTGGAGGCGTTGAAGCCGCCCTCACCCGCCATGTCACGCGACGGGGTCCCGCCCACGCGGGTCGAGATCACACGCGCGGTCGGACGCGACTCAGCGCCCGGACGAATAGTCACGGTGGCCGAGTGGCCCGACGCGTTGCCGGTCAGCACCACGTTGCCGCCTGAGAACGCGACGCCGGTCGCCTCGAAGCCGCCCGGGAGCGCAGGACCGTGCCCGCCGGCGCTGGTGAAGTCACCTTCGACCGCCGACCAGGCGTTCACGATGTAGTTGATGCGCGGGTCGATCTCCAGCAGCACAAGGCCGGGGGAACCATCCATCTGGTTGAAACGCGCGGCGGCGAACATGGTGCCGCGGCTGTTGGCGCCGGTGAGGCCGCCGCCGGCTCGCAGCATCGGGAACGACATGACCTGGCGAAGGCTCATCTCGCCGCGCTGCTGCGCCGGACCGGTGACCGCGAACACGCCCCAGTTGCCGGTGGTCTGGTTCGGATCCTGCGAAGCAACCGGGTTCACGCCGCTGGCATAAAGCGACCCGTTGAGGTTGCCCAAGCCGTCGAGGTTGTACGCGGAGCGCACGAAGTGGCCGCCGCCGTCCTCATCGGGAACCCAGACATCCAGAGCCGAAACCGAGCCGAGCATGGTCCAAGTGCGGTCACCGGGGTTCCAGAAGCGGAACGCAAGGGTGCCGTCCTTGTAGTTCGGACCGGCTTCGCTGTCGATCGCGACGAGGTAGGGGCCGTACGCGGTGTTGACCAGCGCAGCGCCCTCGACGGTGCCGAGGAACCCGCTGATGCCGCTGCCGGCAACCGAGACGGTGCCGTTGGCGCGGGTGATGGTGATCACGGTGCCCAGGTTGGGATCGATGCCCACCGCCACGTCGCCCGCGAGCGGGTTATTGGCGCTGTGATGCGGCAGGAAGTTCTGGCTGTTCTGGCCGTCCATCGCGCGCTCGTCGGACTCGCTCATCGAGCCTTCCGACGGAGTCCAGCCCGCACCGTTGCGGTTGGTGTCATCTCCGGTAGCGGAGAGCTTGGACTTCACGAACGACGCCTTATCGGCAGTCGCGGCGACCAGCGGGCTGTCGCCAGTGGTCTTCTTGTCCTTGGAGACGTCCACCTTCACACCGGTGGTGTACATGACGTTGAAGATGCCGGCGTTGAGCTCGCCGCCGTAAGCGCGGGTGCGCTGGCCGGGCAGCTTCTCGATGACGCCGTGGGTGCCCTTGACGGCCAGGGTGGCGTCAGGGGTCTGGATCTTGACGTCGTTGGCCACCTTGGTGGAGGTGATGTCAAAGCGGACGCGGCCGTAAGGAACCTGCAGCGTGGTGGTTTCCTTGCCCGACGCCGGCTTGATGGCGTCCTTGATCAGGACGCGCGAGTTCTTGTCGATGGTGAAGACCTGGCCCTCGCCGATCTTGATCTGCACGAGGCCGTCGGGCGTGGTCATGATCTCTGACATTTCAGAGAGAACCTGACCGGCCTTCAGCTCCGCCAGCCCGGCGTCCGGGTCGGCCTTGAACGCCACACCGCCCTTGACGGCGATGCAGGTGATGGTGGTCTTCGCAGCTGCGGGCGCGGCAGCGGTCGTCGCAGCCGGCTTTTCATCCGCCTTGGCAGATTGGGTAGTCTGCCCCTGCTGGCCGAGGGCCAGCGATGACCCGGCGAGGGTGGCAAGCACCACAGCCGAAGCAAAGGCGGCATTGGACACAACACGCATCTGGGCGAACATGTGAAACCTCCGTCGATACTGGGAAGTCTACGGAGATTCCCGGTCGCGACACATATCCATGCGTGAATTAAGGCCAGACGGATGACGAATTGGCCGTTTTTTCGTTGGAATCGCCCCTATCTTCCCTAGGGGTTACTTATCCGTAAGGGTGATACAACCGTCAAAGTCGCCCTCGGTGAGCCCCGCTTGATGGGCGGCGATGGCCTCTCCATAGGCGGATGCAAACCCCTCATCCAGGTACTCAGTGCGAAGCTGGACAGCTTTTTGAAGCGCCTGCTCGAATCGCTCAGCTTGATAGTCGGTGATCAGAGACTCACAAAGCTCTATCCACTTGGTGGTCTTATCTCCCCGGATTGGGCCGGGGAGCAGCTCGTAGACCCAGATGCCGGTCTTCTTTCCCTTCACGCGGATCATGCCGATCCGGCGCCACAGGAAGTCGTCGCCGGCGAGTTCGCGGGTGCGCTGAGAGACGAGCGTGCGGGTGCCGAACGCCTTGTTGCGCCCTCCAGGCGAGAGGCGAGGTTGACGGTGTCGCCGATGACCGTGTACGACGAGTTGCGGGGCGGGTTGCCGAAGTCGCCGACCATCAGCTCGCCGCTGGCGAGACCGATGCGGGCCTTGAGTGTGCCGGCGGCCTCGCCGAACGCCTTCTCGGCGTTGAGGCGGTCGAGGGTCTGCATCATCTCGACGGCGGCGGCACACGAGTGGCGGGCGTGCTGTGCGTCGTCGACCGGTGCGCCCCAGAACGCCATGATGGCGTCGCCGATGTACTTGTCGAGCGTTGCGCCGTGGCGCTGCACGACGTCAGTCATCGTGCCGAGGTAGACGGCCAGCAGTTCGGCCGTGCCTTGCGAACCCAGGCGTTCGGCGGTCGTGGTGAAGGCGGCGATGTCGGTGAACATCACCGAGAGCTCCTTCTGCTGCGGCGCCATCGAGCTCAGCGACGGATTCTCAACCAGGATGTCGACGACGGCGGGCGAGACGTAGCTCTTGAACCGCTCCTCGGTCTTGCGGCGCGAGCGCTGCTCAACCAGCAGACGATGGAGCACGACCACCAGCCAGCTCGACGTCGCGGCGGCGATCGGACCGGCGATCGACCACACCGAGTCGTACATGCTCCACAGAACGACGCAAGCGAAGCCGGTCCACAAAGCGAGCGCACCAAGCACCAGCAGCGGCCCCCCCACCACCGTCGAGCGCACGCCGATCCACGTGCCGACAAGGCCAAGCGAGACGATGACGAGCATCTGACCGGTGAACGAACCCTGCGTGCGCTGGAAGCCGGTGAGGACGCTGTTGCAGACGGCGGCGTGGAGGTGAACGCCGGGGGTGCGAGGGTGAATGCTGGTGGCGACGAAGTCCGCGAGGCTCCCCGTCGCCGTCCAACCGACAAAGCAGATCGTTCCCGCGAGCCGCTCACGAAGTTCCTTTCGGACAGCGCTGGCGGAAGCGAGCCCTTCATCGATCGCCTTGAACGCTGCGAGCGATGCCGCACGAGCCTCGAGTAGATTACCGACGCTCATCTGCTCCGCGGGCGGCAAGTCTTCGATCCTGCGCCGTTGGAGTTTGAAATCGGCGAGCGCCTTTGCTTCGACGTCAGCGTTCTGGAACAAAGGACGCATGGCGTCAAGCGCCTCACGCCATGCGACGGAGCCCACCGGGTTGCTCACAAGTGCAGGCTCGACTTTGTTCCAAGCTTCGAGTCGCTTGCCGCCGATCACGCGCTCCGGCACGTACACAAGGTTCATCGCCTTTCGGAGCGCGACGATGTTCGCGGTGACGGCGAGTTGCAGCCTCGCGGGCTCGTAGACGCGACCGATCGGGACCTCCGCGGGCTCGCCGTTGGGATGGCCGGGCTGGGGGCGGTCGTCGTAAAACTGACGCTGCCAGCCGTTCACGCCGGCAGGTATGCCGCCGCCTCGAAGCGCGCGAGGCCAGCTCACCATGTGGAGGCCGGCGACGTTGGTGCTCTGAACCCGCTGCGTGAATGCGTCGAGTGTGCGTGTTTCGCCGTCAGGCGTGTCGACCTGGACCGACTCGGCGTTCACGTCGACGCGGACTGGCTTGGTTGAACTCTGAGCCGCACGGGCGTTGTAGAACTCCAACGCCGCGGCGAGACCCAGCGTGGGCCACAGCCGGCCGTTGTGCTGCACAACCAGCGGGATACGCCGCGTAAGGCCGTCCGGGTCGTACGAATCGAACGAGACATTGGCGATCCGGCGGCTGGCAGCAGCGATCGGCGCGATAGGGACGCCCGGCTCGATCGAGACGGCCCACGGTGTCGAATCGGCCGCCGGGAGCGCGAGCGACGAGTCTGCTTGATGAGCGACAAGCGTGTTCGCTGCATCCCATCGCAAACGCAGTTTCTCGATCTCCTTTCCCTGCGTCACCTGGAGGTCGGTGAAGCCGGGCAACTGTGCACGCAAAAGAGAGGACACCTTTGCGCCGCCGATCTCGGCGTCAAACGGCTGGCCCGCAAGCGCGGGTTTCTCGCGCATCGCCTGATAGAGTCGGCTGAGCGGTGCGCGGACGACGACGCCGTCTTCTTCGATATCGTCTTTCGTAAAGATGAACGACACGGCACTGATGACCCGTCCGTGACGCTTCATCGCGTCGCCGAGGATCCTGTCGTCGTTCACGTACTCAAGAACGCCGGGCGTCGCGCCCTCCTTCGGGCGCCCCTCCTGAGGATTATCAAGCAGCAGGTCAAGCGCCACGACAGCCACGCCCGCATTGGTCAGTTCGTCAATGATCGCCGCGAGTTTCTCGCGGTCCCAAGGCCAACGCCCGATGTTGTCGATGGCTGCGTCATCGATAGCGATGACGACCACCCGGTCCGACGGGTGCGCGTTTGTTGACGGGAAGTTCTTCGCCCGCACGTCCAACGAGTCGCGTTCGAACTTGTCCAGCCAGCCGTTCCACCAGATCGCCGCGATGGCGATCGTCATCGAGATGCCCAGCACCCACTGGATGCGCTGCATCGCCGCGGCGCGCTTGCTGCCGGCGCCGGCAACAACAACGCCCTTCCTGCCGAGTTTGCTCCTCAGGGCCTTCCAGAGGTCCATCGACGGAGGATAACCGCCGACGGCTCGCGGTTCACTCGGCCTTGGGGCTCGCCACTCTGCCGATGAAGAGGATCACGCCGGACTTTGTGTCGCGGATCACGAACAGGAACGGATGGTCGGCTCGGAAGACGGGCGTGAACGGGACCGTCTCTTCCCTCTGCACCGCTGCTGAAGTCGGGGCAAACGTGACGACCGTCGCCGCCGCGGCCTCCGTTCCCTTCTCAGCGACATCAACCCACGCCTTGTGCAGAACACTGCCGATGTAGAGCTGCTGAGACGGGTCCTGGCTGGCCGAGATCCCTGCGAACTGGGCGCCGCCCTTCTCCGCCGGGTCGGTGAACGCCCGACGCATGCCCAACGCCTGCAGCGTGGCCGCGGCATTGATCTCCGACTCGACCTTGAAGCGCGGCACGGCGGTGTCGACCGTGCGGGCTTCCAGGTGCTTGATCCATCCAGCAAGCGCCTCGGGCGAGAGCTTGGACTCCAGCGCCGGCAGCCCGCTCGCAGAGCGAGGCGACAGGACGAGCATGGAAAGGTCGCCGCCCTTGTACGGCAGTTCAATCATGGTGAAGCCCGCATCGTCGGGGTAGGTGGCGGGGCGCTTGGACTCGTCCTTGGGGATCTTGTGAGGAGTAGCGAAGGGAGAGCCGTTGCCGGAGAACGCCGCGTACGGAGCCCAGCGCCAGCCCGCGTGCATCATCTTGACCGGGAGCTTGGCCCCGCCGGCTGCGGTGAACTCCTCGTCTTTGGTCCCCGACTGTTCAAAGGGCGTCGCCCACTGGCCCTTGAAATAGACGGCGTTGGCGATGACCAGCCGCGTGGAAGGTGCAAGCCCGCCGGGCGGGATGATGTCCTTGATCCGCTGCTCAGTGTGGTCGGCGACCCAAGCGTTGATGTGCGAGCGCGAGCCCTCGGGATCGCGTGCGATGTTCAGCGGGGTGACCCCACTCCCCCCACCCCCGCCGCTGCCGTAAAAATGGTCGATGGTCTGCACATACGCGGGGCTCAGGTCGTAGCTGCGCTCGACCCAGAGGGCGTTGGCGATGCGGAGGTCGAACCGCTCGATTTGCGTGAGGAGCGTGTTGAGCTCAGCGGCGATCTTCGACGCGTTCGATTGCGACTCCCCAGCCTTGGCCCAGTCCTGGGCGGCGGCGAACTTTTGCGACTCTTTGTTGGCGGCGTCAAGCTGTACACGAAGTTCGTCTGCGCGAGCCTTGGCCTTGGGGTCGGTCGTGCCCGCTGCGACGAGCCGTTGTGAGAGGGTGGCGACTGCCTCGTGCACGGGGGAGATCGCGCGTGCGTTCCCGGCGGCGGCCGGGAAGTGGAGTACGCGGGCCATCTCCGTTTCGGTCTCTTCGCGGGCGCCTTCAGCGGCCATTGTGAGCGCAACCGACACTGAGTAGGGCGAGAGAAAAAGGTTGTGATCGGGGTTCGACTTTGCCAAGGCCCGGTAGAAGTCGAGGCCGAAGCCGTTCACTGACTCAACGGCGGGAGCCACGGGCGCATCGGACGTGAAAGGAGGGGGCGGAGGCGGGGCCTTTACGGGCTCCGCGGCCGATACGGCGCTCAACAGGCCGATGGAGGCGAGGAGGACGAGCTTCGTTGCTGGAGTGGTCATTTTGTCGCCTTCGAACGATGGTGTGTGAACGTACCGATAGCGCCCCGGCGCTTTTGACCGGACAAGGGCAATGACGGTTCACCAGAAACCAGAAATTTCTAAGACGTGTGTTGCCGCCCTACGGCGTGGCCTTACCTGGGGGCGGTGTGAGCAGCTTGACGACCTCTTCTCGCCGCGCAGCGTCCTTACGCCGTTCGAACGAGCTGCCGGCACGGGCAAGGTCGAGGGGAGTCTTCTTCTGCGCGTCAACCGCTGCGCCATTGGCGCCTTTCTCAAGCAGCAGGCCGACAACCTTTACTGAGGCGTGGTACGCGGCGACGTGGAGCGGCGTTTGCTTGAACTCTGCATACGCCTTGTTCACGTCCGCTCCGCGGGCGATGAGCAGCGCCGCGGCTTCCAACGCATCGGCCGCCGCAGCGCTGACCAGGGGCGTCTGCTTGCTGACCTGCGAAGGAGCGTTGACCTCGGCTCCGCGGTCGAGCAGGAGCTTGACCGTTTCGGCCTTGTTGCCGGCGGCGGCGCAGTTGATGGGCCGGCCCAAGGGGCTCTCGGCATCGACCTTTGCGCCGCGTTCAAGCAGTACGGTGAGAGCGGCGTTGCCGCCGCGCGTAGCCGCGACGTGAACCGGCTGCAGCTCATCGCTGTTTTTCGCGTCAACACGGGCGCCCGCGCTCAGCAGGAGCCGCGCGATCTCCCCCTGGTTGAAGCGCGCGGCCAGAAAGATGGGCCCTTCGTGCGTGCGCGTGTTGATGTCGCGAACGGCGATCGCCGGATTGCGCTGAATGAACGCGCGGGCATCGTCCGTCTTGCCGAGCACGCACGCGGCCTTAAAGGTGACCTGCGCGCCACCCTTGATCAATTCGTCGGCCGCACCGGTTTCGGGCGTATCAACCGCGGCATCGAGGACGGGCGAACCGCTCGGCAGCTTGCTGTTGGCATCGACGCCGTGCTTAAGCAGGCAGGCGGTGACCTCGCGCGACGCGAGTGCGTAGACCAGCAGGGGCGTGCCGCCCGCCTCGAGCGCCTTGACGCGAGCTTTGTGAGCGACAAGGTCGTCGATCACCGACAGTGCGCCCTTCGAAGCAGCGCGAGCCAGGGGTGAGGTGTTCGACGGCCCACGCTCGTTCGCGTCGGCACCGTGCTCGAGGAGCAGGTGAACAACCGCCGGATCAATCGGTACGGCGTCATCGAGCGCGGCCCAGAGCGGCGACTCGACCTCACGGATGGGCTCGCCTTTGTCGGTCTGCTCGGACGCGACGGGGGTCATGATGCCCGACTGGAATCGATCCACCTTGGCGCGATCGTTCGCATCAGCCTTCTGGCCGAGCAGATATTCAACGGCCTCTTTCTGCCCGGCTCGCACGGCCCAGCACAGCACGGAACGCCCGATCAGCTTGTCGTGTGCGTTGGCGTCCGCCGAGTTCTGCTCGATGAACCGCTTGAGGGCCGGCAAATCGCCCGTCGCCGCCGCAGTGAAGATGTCCGCGGGCGGGTTGGCAGCACGGAGCAACTGCACCGCCTCGGTCCTGCGGCGGATTGCCGCGGCGAGCAACGCGCGGCGAACATCCTCCGGCGCGGCGTTCGCGGCCAGCAATTCCTTGATCTTCTCAAGGTCGCCGCGAACGGCGGCACGTTGAATGGTCACTCGTCTATCGAATGAGTCCGGGCTTGTTCCCGGCGGCCAGGGGACACCGTCCGAATCGTCGGGCGGCGGATCGGCGACGGCCGAGACACACATCGCGAGGCAAATGCACAACGACGCAACGAACTGAGTTCGCATGGCGCCGAGTCTACCAGATCTGCGAAAATCGGCAGTCTGCGGTGCGAGATCTGTAACTTGCGCATGAGCGTGGACCATGGGTATTCCATGGATGCGCGAGAGCCGCCATGCCGATGTGCCGCTGGAAATCATCTGATAAACGGCGGCTCAGCGGTCCTTCTGCAACGGCTCGAAGCCGGTGCCGCGGACGGCGACGTAGTCCTGCGCCTTGGAGATGACGCCGATGTAGTCCAGGCCGGTGATGACCTGGTTCTCGGTTGATCCTTCGGGCAGGATGCCCAGGAACGAAAGCTCGCGGACGGCGTACCGGCCCGCGCCGCCGCTGAGTCGCATCATCACGCCGCCCTCGGCGCCGACGTATTTGGCGAGCGCGTAAGCGAGCGTGCCGCGGGTCATGGTGGCGTTGAAGGGCTCGTCGAATCCCTCAGGGAGCAGCTTCTTCTCTTTGGCGAGCTTCACGCGTTCGGCGTACGACTTCGCTGGATCGTTGCCCAGCACGACGCTGAGCAAACCGTGGATGCCCTCGTCGTTGGTGAGAGCCGACCGCTCGGGCAGCCGGTGCCAGAACGCGACGTCGCGCGTGATGTCGCCCGCCTCGTATCCGGTGTCGAGCCCCTTGTCGATCCTGGTGCGTGCGCAGCCGGCCTGCCCGCCCGCCGCGGCGGCGGCGATGAGTGCACAGATGAGCGGGATGGGCCTGCGTGTTGGCACGAGCGGAGAGAACGGTCAGAAGGCAAGCGTGACGCCGACGTAGATGAAGTGTCGGGCGTAGTCAGGGTCGGGGATCGCGGGTCCGGGCAGGAAGAGCCCGTAGCGCGAGGTGATCGAGAGGTCGCTGGTGATGCGCCAGTTGGCGTAGACGTCGAACTCGGTGCCGAGAAAGAATTCGTCGTTGGTCGGCTCATCGATGCCGCCGGTGCGCGATTCTTTGAATGAGAGGATGGCGTCGACACCCACCTGCAGGTCGTGGTAGTCCTCTGAGCTGCGCCATGGGAACGTGGCGCCGCCGGCACGGATGGAGACGAGGTTCGAGAGCGTGGGAGCGAACGCGACGCCGGTGAACGCGTATCCAAGGGCGTTAAACGCGTTGTCGTCCGTGCCGGGAAAGTTGCCCGCGACCGTATCGGTCGTCGACCGGCGGTCGGGGTCGCCGCTGGCGATCAGCACCTCGGCCTGGAAGCGTGAGTCATTCTCGTCGCGGAAGACATACGTGAACTGGAGGCGCGCGGCCCAGGCTTCAAGATCCTCGGTGGACTGCAGGCCGAAGAGCGGATCCGACGCGCTCTGGCCGGTCTGGTAGACGCCCTCGACAAAGTAAAGCCAGTTGTCGCTCAGCGCGCCTTTGCGCCCACGCCGATGTAGACGCTGTCGCGGTTGAAGTCGACGCCCGTGAGGCCGCCGCCGCGCGTCTGGTCTTCATCGGAGTGGTCGTTCATCATCAGCGCATAGGCGTACACCTCGTCGCCACCCTCAAAGTCGTGAGCGAAGAGCGCGCCGGCGTAGAAGCGCCGTGTCTTGGTGTCGTAGTCCTTGCGGCTGGAGTCGAAGTCGGCGGTGTGATCGGGCGTGATGCCGACGAGCATCTCAAGCCGGTTCCGCTTATCGAATTCCACAGTGGGTTTGACGGCGTAGAGCGTCTCGGAGAGGGCCAGGCCTCCACCCCAGTCGATGAACTGCCGACCTGCGCGGACGTTGATGTTGTAGTCGATGTCGGTGTTCTGGTAGACGTCCATCGTGCGCCGGAGGTCGAACTCGTACCAGTAGCGCGTCGCGAACGGCTCGATCCACCGGTCGCCGCGCCCGTCGAACGAGTCGCCGGGTGAGAAGTCATGGTGGGTGAACTGCGTGAGGAAGAAGAACCCGTGCACGCCGTCGAGGTTCAGCCGGGCGTAGAAGTCAGCCTCCGGCTGGAACAGGCGCGTCGAGTTGCCGCCCGCCTGGTTGATGTTGAGATAGGTAAAGCTGACCGAGCCGCCGTAGTCGAACTGGGTCCGCTCCCAGAGCGTCAGGCCGGTGTCGATGGTCGGCGTGAATGTGCCGCCGCCTTCTACCGACCGCAGGACACGTTCGATCTGGCGCTGGTTCTCCTGCGCCATCGCCGGAGCGGCGAGCGCAGCCGCGGCCCCCGCGCAAAGCAGCAGGGCGGTCGATCGAAGCGGGCGTGATACGGAGTGGGTCGTCATGGAGCTGCCTGCGTGCCGGGAGAGGGTGTTCCCATTGAGACTACCAGCCCGCTCAGGCGGGCAGGCTGGATTCTTATCGGTCCCGGGTGGCGCGGCCTCAAGGTTGAGGCCGGATTGCCGCGGGAATCGCTGAGCGCCGTACATCGACGACGCAGAAGCGCACTCCCAGGCATGACAGCCACCGAATGACCGGGTGGTTTTTGCGCATCCATGCGGAGCGCCGCTCGCATCCGCGCAGCACGCTTAAGAACAGATACGACGGCCGCGCCGAGTTGTGACCGCAACTCATCGAGCTACGAATCAACTCTGGTAGAATCGCGGAGGCGGCCCCGTGGCGGAACGGCAGACGCATCGGATTTAAAATCCGTAGTCCCGCAAGGGACGTGTGGGTTCAAGTCCCACCGGGGCCATTGTCGTTGCACACCAGTGCAAATACGCCCGATTGAGGACAGAAATCCCACAGTCGGCACCTGTTCGGACGAGGGTGGCGGCATGGTTCTGGTGGCAATCGGCGCGAAATTGGCCTTGGACGAGACCCCCGCCTATCGTCGTGGCCCGTTTCTGACAGGAGATTTGCTGAATGGTCCGCATCCGCATGAGCCGCCTCGGGCGCCCGCACCGCCCGTTCTACCGCATCAACGCCGTTGATTCCCGCGTGAAACGCGACGGCGCGGTCATTGAGAACCTCGGCTGGTACAACCCGATGGCCAAGGGCGAGGAGAAGTCTCTCGACCTCAACATCGAGCGGATCAAGCACTGGATCTCGATGGGCGCTCAGCCCTCAGACACGGTGCGCAACATGCTCGCCAAGAACGGCGTGATCGACGCCGCGAAGGTCAAGGCCGAGCACGAGAAGCGCGTCGCCGCCAAGAAGGCCGCCGCCGAGAAGAAGGCGTTGCACGCCGCGAGCGAGAAGAAGGACGAGAAGAAGGCCTGAGCGGAAGGCACTAGCCATTAGGAGCTAGGCATTAGTGAAAGCCAAATGCGCCGTACCTTTGGGTGCGGCGTTTTTCTTTGACAGGACGAGCATGGCATTGCGCGTGGACATCCTGACGACTTTCCCCGAGATGTTCGACCTCGCAGCGAAGGAAGCGGCGCTGAACGTGTCGATTCCCGGCCGCGCACGGGCCGCGGGGCTCATCGAGTGGCACGCGACCAACGTCCGCGACTACGCCCAGAACAAGCACGACAAGACCGACGACCGCCCCTTCGGCGGCGGCCCCGGCATGGTGATGATGTGCCAGCCACTGTGGGATGCGGTGATGGCCGTCGAGTCAAAGGACCCGCGGCCGGCGACTCGCGTGGTGCTGACGCCGCAGGGCGTGCCGCTGTCGCAGAAGCTCGTGCGGGAGCTGGCGGCCAAGCCGCGACTGCTGCTGATCGCCGGGCATTACGAGGGGATCGACGAGCGGGTGATCGACCGCCTGGCCCCGCTGGAGGTCTCCATCGGCGACTACGTGCTCAGCGGGGGGGAACTGGCGGCCATGGTGCTCATCGACGCAGTCGCCCGGCTGCTGCCTGGGGCGCTGGGCCACGAGTTGTCGGCCGAAGAGGACAGTTTCGCCGAGCACCAGCTCACCAAGGGGGGCGATCAGAGACAGCTCCTGGACTGCCCCCACTACACCCGGCCCCGGGAATGGGAAGGGATGCCGGTACCGGACGTCCTGCTGAGCGGCGACCACGGGGCGATCGCCAAATGGCGGCTGGAGCAACGCCTGACGCGAACCAAGGCTCGTCGACCCGACCTGCTTGACGGGCCAGGATGACCGTACGGGCTCCGAATTGTGGTTCACGGCGGGGGACTTTGGTGTAGGTGCCGCCTAAACTCTCGACCCTGCCCGGAGCGACCCGCTCGCCCGGCGGCTGATTTGAAGGACAAGACCCATGGGTATCCAGGACATTCTCGCGTCGCTGAACGCTGACATCATCCGCAAAGACGTTCCGGTCATGGACATCGGCGACACGATCAACGTGCACTGCCGAATCGTCGAAGGTGACAAGGAGCGCATCCAGGTCTTCTCCGGCGTGCTGATCTCCCGTTCCAAGGGCGGCATCAGCGAGATGATCGTCGTCCGCCGCATGGTCGAAGGGATCGGCGTCGAGCGCATCTTCCCGATCAACAGCCCGCGCATCGCGCAGATCGAAGTCGCCCGCCGCGGCGACGCCCGCCGCGCCAAGCTGTACTACCTCCGCGACCGCAAGGGCAAGAGCCAGCGCCTCCGCGACCGCCGCCGCGGCGCCAAGCACATCGCCGGCCAGAAGCTCGCCGGCCACGGCGCCTGAACGATCGCACAACGTTGAACTTCAAAGCCCCGGTACATGCCGGGGTTTTTATTCCCTCCCGCTCCCAGCGGGAGGGTGTCCGAGGCTCTGCGAGGGCGGGAGGGCAGTCTTTCGATTCGCGCTCGCACCATCGCCCAACCGCTGGTTGCCCTCCCCGACTCGCAGAGCTCAGAGCAAGGAATCGCTCTTACAGAGCGGCTGCTTAACTTCCAGCTCTACTTCGCTGCGCTGCGTTTCGCACGGCCCGCTGGGAGCGGGAGGGATTGATACGTACCCTGCGGCATGCGAGCAATCGTGCTGATGCGTCGGGGCAATCCGGTCACGCCGAACATCGAGTTCCAGAGCAACTGGAAAGAGCTTGAGGCACCCAGGCCCGGCGAGGTGGTCATCAAGACGCTCGCCAGCGCGTTCAACCACATGGACCTATGGGTCGGCATCGGCCTGCCCGGCATCGACGCGTACCCGCGCATCACCGGGTGCGACGCGTGCGGCGTGGTCGAGAGCGTCGGCCCGGGCGTGAACGACAAGTGGATCGGCCAGCGCGTCATCGTCAACGCGGCATACGAACTGCCCGAGCGGCAGTCCCCCACTGACCCGCCCGGCAGCACGCTGGCGCCGCAGTACGAACTGATCGGCGAGCACGTCGACGGCATGTTCCGCGAGCGGTTCATCGCGCCGGTTACGAACATCGCGCCCGTCGGCGATGCGGATCCGATCGAGGCCGCAGCCTTTGGACTCTGCTTCCTCACCGCGTACAGCGGGCTTGTGACCAAGGCCGGCATGCGTCCAGGCCAGAGCCTGCTCGTCACCGGCATCGGCGGCGGCGTAGCGACCAGCGCCCTGGCGATCGGCAAGATGATGGGCTGCCAAGTCGCGGTCACCAGCCGGCACCAGTGGAAACTCGACGCTGCGAAGAAGCTCGGCGCCGACTTTGGCGTACTGGACAAAGGACAAGACTGGAGCAAAGAGGTCCGCGCGTGGACCGACAAGCGCGGCGTCGATTGCTGCTACGACAGCACCGGCAAGGCGACGCACCTCAACGCCATCAAGTCGCTCGCCCGCGGCGGCGCGTACGTCTCACCCGGCGCGACCACCGGCGGCGATGCAACGACCGACCTCACGCGGCTCTTCTGGAACCAGCTCCGCCTGCTCGGCACGACCATGGGGAACAACAACGAGTTCCGCGAGATCGCCGCGCTCTACCGCGCGGGCAAGCTCAAACCCGTGGTGGACAAGGTCTTCAAGCCCGAGCAGTTCAAAGAGGCATACGCGCGGCTCGAGGCCGCGGAGCAGTTCGGCAAGATCGTCATCGACTGGCGCTGAGGCTCAGCGAGCCTTGGCGGTTCGCGCCGGCTTGACCTTCTTGCGCAGCTTGACGCTCTTGGGCGTCTTGCGCGTGTTCGGCGTGGCAGCAGCCTTTGAAGAGGGTGCGGGCTGGTCCTTGTGGTAGGCGATGTACGGAATCACGCCGACTTGATCCTTTCCACGGTCCCGGTCGTGCTCTTGCCTTCGACGACGTCGAGAAGTTCGACGCGCCCGCCGCTGGCCTGCACGAACGCCGCTCCGGGAATGTCTTCGAGCTTGTACTGGCGGCCCTTGACCAGTACGTCGGGTTTGACAGTCTGGATCAGCTTCTCGGGCGTGTCTTCGTGGAAAACCACGACGGCTCCCACACACTCAAGCTCCCCTAGGAGTTGCGCGGTCGGTCGCGGGGTAGATCGGACGGGTCGGCCCTTTCAGACGCCGCACGGACTCGTCGGCATTGATCGCCACCACTAAGAAGTCCCCTAGGGCGGCGGCACGGCGCAGAAGACTCACGTGCCCGGCGTGGAGGACATCAAAGCAGCCGTTGGCCAGGACGACCTCCGGCTTCTTGCCGTTTCCGTGATGGTTCCGAAGTGCGGCGACTTCGACGACCAGTTCGTCCCACGTGCGCAGCTTGCCGCGGGTGTCGCGCTCGCGCAACAGCAGGTCGCGGTGGATGCGTTCGAGTGCAATCGGCACGCACCCGAACTCTTCGACCTCAAGACCGGCCGCGGCGTTGGCGAAGCGGACCGAGTCGTACCAGTCGATGCCGTTGGCCCGTGCCGCGGCGAGGGCCGCGAGCACCATGTCGCCGGCGCCAGTCACGTCGTACACGCGTCGCGCGACGGTCGGCACCGCCCGCGGGTCCTGCCCGACTTCCAGCAGCAGCGCACCGCTCTTGTCGAGCGTGATCACCGCCGCTTCGAGCCCGAGCTGATCGACCAGCTTGGTCGCGATCTCGTTGTACGCCTCAGGCGGCGCGCCATCGGGGCGCGGCAGGCCGACGGCCTTTTCGGCCTCGTTGCGGTTCGGAGTGATCGTCGTCGCGCCCGCGTATCGCGAGTAGTCGCTCATCGCGGCCGGATCGACGAACACCGGCTTGCCCGCGGCCTTTGCCCGCTTGATGATCGCTTGGCAGAACACGGGTGTGCAAACGCCTTTGCCGTAGTCCTCGATGCAGACGACGTCGCAGTTTGCAAGAGCCTTCTCGAACGCCACAAGCAGCCGCTCGGCGACCGCGGGCGAGATCGGTTCGCGACTCTCCTCGTCCACGCGGAACATCTTCTGCGCGTGTCGGTGCTGAGCAAGCCCGATGAGGTTGCGCTTGGTCGTCGTCGGGCGCGACGCATCGGCGATCAGCCCGCTCGCGTCCACGCCCGCTTTGGCCATCTCGGCCCGCAGCGTGCGAGCGGCGTCGTCTTCACCCACCACCCCCACCGCCGTCACCTGGCCGCGGAGCGCGATCAGGTCGGCGCAGACATTCGCCGAGCCGCCCGCCCGGTTCTCGACCCGCTGCACGTGCAGCACCGGAACCGGCGCGTCATTGGCCAGCCGGTCTACGTTGCCGTAGACCATCGAATCGAGCATGTAGTCGCCCACCACGACCGCACGGAACGGCTTCCACGCCGCAAGTTTGTCCAGCAGATGGCTCATCGCCGAAGGGTAGGTTTCAGGCCGGAAGATCGCTCGTTCTGGCCGCTCTGATCGCTCCCAGCACCCGCTCGATCACCGCTTCCGCCGGCCGCACGTCCATCGCGACCCGCGGCCGCACCACCGTGAGCGTTTCCCACTCAACCGGTACGCGGCCAAGCCGCGCAAAGTCTTTCTGCGTGGTCACAACAAACTGTGCACGGTGCTTGGCCGCGCTATCGGCGACAGCTTGAGCGAGCGCCGCGTCGATCGGCTGGTGATCCGCCAGCACGAATTCGCCGGCAACATCGCACCCAAGCTCCTTCAATCGCTGGAAGAACCCCGCGGGTCTTGCGATTCCGCAAACAGCAATCACCCGCTTCTTGCGGAGATACTCAGTCTTCCATGACAGCTCGTTGCCCGCGTCGTTGACGTCAAAGCCGTCCCACCGGTGCTCGGCCCGAGCCACTATCGCGCCATCCGCCGGCAACGACCGCAGCGCAGCCTCTGTCCGCGACGCGGCCTCCACGTTCTCCGCGTGTGTCAGCACCACAACGCCCGCCCGCTTCACACCCGCCACTCGCTCGCGCAGGTCGCCCCAAGGCAAGAGCCGATCATGCGGCGTATCCGCGCGTGCGTCCACCAGCACGACATCCAGATCCCGGTGCAGCCGTCGGTGCTGAAACCCATCGTCCAGCACCACGACATCTGCAACACCGCCGCCGGAGAGAAACGCCGAGATCCCCGCAAACCTGTCCGGGTTCACGATCACCGGCACCTGCGGCAGCGCCGCGCGGTACTCCTCCGCCTCGTCGCTCCGACCCTGGTTCGCCTCCGACTTGTACCCCCGCATCGCGATCGCAGGCTTGAGCCCACGCGAAAGCAACTCGCGGCACAGCCACATCACAAACGGCGTCTTTCCCGTCCCCCCCACCGTCAGATTCCCCACCGACACCACAGGAACCCCCCCAGCCACGCGTTTCACGCCCACGCCGCGATCAAAGCGAGCGTTGCGAAATCCCACGATCGCGCCATACAGAGGCGCCGCGATCGGCCCGACCAGCCGCCTGAGCGTGTCATGCGGACGTTGCTTCGAAACCTCACCGCCGCTCACGCCCCCCGCCCCTGCGAGGAGCCCGACGAACTCGCACGCTCACCCCGCGCTTTGAGCACCGCCGCCGCCAACTCGTCAGCCGAGCGACGGGCATCCTCTCGCCGCTCGCGCATCGCGAGCCGAAGCGTAATCACCACGTCCACCATCGCCAGAAGCAACGACACGCCCACTAGTCCCACCACCAACAGCCAGCAAAGTACGAAGGCCTTCTGGTCTGCAGGGTTGACGATCGACGCGCCGTAAGCCACAGCGGCAACCACAAACATGCTCAGCACGTCGATGGCCATACGCACCTTCCGGCGCGACTGCGGCATGTCAGCTCGCTGGATCACGAGCGTGTGGGCCGCAAAGAGCACCATGCCGATCGCGGCAAGCGGAATCGCAATCAACGGTGAAATCAACGGCCCGGCGGCGAGTGTCACGCGGCCTCCCGCGGCACAAGCCTGCTGACAAACGCCGCGAGCCGCACCGACAGCGAACGCGTCGGCAGCCCTACCACGCACCCCGAGTCGCCTTCGGCCTTCAACGGCCAACCGGCCTTAAGCTGTTCGCCGAGGTTGTACGCACCCGACTTGCCGCGCCAGTTGCTCCCCGCGACGTATGCCGCGACCTGTTCGTCGGTCAGATTACCGACGGTCACGATGGCCCGGTCGGCGTACACATCACGCAGCCCAGTCAGCGGGTGCAGGACCGCCACGCCCGTCAGCACCTGGTGCGAACGGTTCCGCACCAGCTTGATCATCCGCTCGGCGTCCGCTGCATCGCGCGGCTTGCTCAAAACCTCGCCGTCCTGGTCCACCAGCGTGTCGGCGCCGATCACGATGCAGTCGTCAGCACCCTTTCCGCCTGCTTTCACCACAGCCGCGGCCCCAGCTTTGGCCTTTAAGAACGCGAGCGACGCTACCCACTGCTCGAGCGGGATCCGCCCGCGGCTCCCCATCACCAGGTCCGAGTCATCAAACGCTGGATCGACCACGCAGAAGCGGTCTTCACCTCCCAGCATCGCGCCAAGCAACTCCCGCCGCCGGGGCGAAGTCGAAGCCAGCACGATGGGAAGGGTGGTGAGGGCCACGGACCAAGTTTAGCGACGAAGAGCGCATGGCCGCATAACGAGGCCCTGGCGCAAGCCTGGGCTGGATAACCGAGGGTCGTTTGATGCAAACTGCTCTATCAGGCGTTTAGCCCAGGCTTGCGCCAGGGCCTCGTTGTTCTCTATCATCCCCCGATGCGTGCTCACCTGATCCAGCTCGACGTCGTGTGGGAAGACAAGCAGGCCAATTTCCGGCGGGTGCTCAAACTGCTCGACCGCGCCGCCCTCCCCCCCGCCCACGGCGAGATGATCGTCCTCCCCGAGATGTTCGACACAGGCTTCTCCTTCAACCTCGAGAAGACCGCCGACCGCGACGGCACCACCATCCGCTTCCTGCAAGCTCTCGCCAAGGAGACCGGCTGCTTCGTCGTCGGCGCACGCACCACGATCGGACACGAGGGCAAGGGCCGCAACCGCTGCCCGATCATCAATCCTGCAGGCGATGTCGTCGATGAGTACGAGAAGATCCATCCGTTCAGCTACGGCGACGAGTCCAAGCACTTCGTCGGGGGCTCGAAGCTCGTGACGTTCGATTGGACGGCGGGTGAAGGAAACAAGTCGCAGACGATGAAGGTCTGCCCGACGATCTGCTACGACCTGCGCTTCCCCGAGCTCTACCGGCACGGCCTGCTCGCCGGCGCCGAAGTCTTCACCGTCATCGCCTCGTGGCCAGCACCCCGCAAGGCCCACCGCCGCGCACTTTCGATCGCCCGCGCGATCGAGAACCAGGCCTTCGTCCTCTGCCTCAACCGCGCCGGCAGCGACCCAAAGTTCACCTACCAGGGCGAGAGCTTCGCCGTCGGCCCCAAGGGCGACATCATCGCCGAGGCCGGCATCGAAGAGAGCATCCTCAGCGTCCAGCTCGACCCCGCGGCACTGCGCTCATGGCGCAGCGACTTCCCCGCGTGGAAGGACATCCGGCTGATCGGACATTGAACGAGGCCCTGGCGCAAGCCTGGGCTAAACGTCCGATCAAGCTGAACATTTGAATACTCGCCGATCGTCCAGCCCAGGCTTGCGCCAGGGCCTCGTATCCAATCACCCGATCGTCTCAACCCCGCCCATGTACGGCACCAGCACCTTCGGCACCTTCACCGTGCCGTCCTTCTGCTGGTGCATCTCAAGGATCGGGATCATCAGCCGTGGCGAGGCCGCCACGGTGTTGTTGAGCGAGTGACAGAAGATCGTCTGCTTGTGCGCGGGGTCGCTGCTTTTGTAGCGCATGTTCAAGCGCCGGCACTGATAGTCGTACAGCCGGCTCGCCGAGTGCGTCTCGCCGAACTCACCTTTCCCATTCTCACCGCGCCCGGGCATGAAGCACTCGATGTCCACCATGTCGGCGTTCTTCACGCCCAGGTCGCCCGTGCAGCACTGCAGCAGGCGATACGGCAGCTCAAACGACTGCAGCAGCGACTCGACGAACCCGATCATCGTCTTGTGCCACTTGCGGCTCTCGGCCTCGTCGGCCTTGCAGATCACCACCTGCTCCACCTTGTCGAACACGTGCACGCGATAGAGACCCGCCGTGTCCTTGCCCGCGGCGCCCGCCTCGCGCCGGAAGCACGTGCTCACCGTCACGTACTTCAGCGGGAACTGTGCCTCGTCGAGGATCTCGTCCTGGTGCAGCCCCATCAGCCCCACCTCGCCCGTCCCAGTCAGGTACAGGTCGTGCGCGGTATTGACCTCGCCATGTGCAGCATCCGCGTTCTGACGAACGCTCTCGTTGATGTGGTACGCCTGCTCGCGACCCGCCGGGAAGAACCCCGTGCCGATCATGCACTCCTCGCGCACCAGCACCGGCACGCTCATCGCCTTGAACCCGTTCTTGTGGACCATGAAGTCCACCGCGTACCGCAGGATCGCCTGGTGCAGCAGCATGCCCATGCCCGTCAGCACGTAGCTGCGCGTCCCGCTCATCTTCACGCCGCGCGGAAAGTCCACCAGCCCCAGATCGCGGCACAGCTCGATGTGGCTCTTGGGCTTGAACCCCTTCACCGCCTCGAACCCCTTGGCGTAGTCCCATCCAGCGGGCCCCCACTTGCTCAGCTCGAGGTTGTCCTCGCTCCCCTTCCCCACCGGCACGTCGGCGTCAGGCGGCAGCGGGACCGTCAGCAGGATCGACGCCAGCTTCGGCTCGATCGCCTTCTCCTGCTCCTCCAGCGCCTGCACCTGGGCCTTGATGGCCGCGGGCTTGGCCCGAAGCTCGGCCATTTGGGCCTCCAGCGCGGCCTTTGCGGCCGGATCGGCCGCCTTCTTCAGCTCCCCGCTCAGCTTCCCCATCTGCGGCCCGACCGACTTCTCGATCTGCCCCTGCTCAGCCGCCAACGTCTGCCGCTTGGTCTGCAGAGCCCGGCGCTGCTCGTCGAGGCTGAGAAGCTGGTCAATATCGACCTTGACGCCCTTCTTGGCGGCTCCGTCCTTGAAGTACTGCGGGTTTTCACGGAGCGCCTTGAGATCGATCATGGGGCCAAGCGTAGACCGCGGCCAAACCCCCGAACCACCCGCCTGCAATCACGGTCAAACACCGCCGTTTCTACTTTGCCCACCATCCCGCACCCGGCAACCTTTCCTTAAGGGTTCGCGTATCCTCTGATCGCCAATGCCGACGCTTTCACTCTCTTCGACAGACGGTCGTGGGTATGTCATTCCTCTGGGGCGGGACCCGATCACCATCGGCCGCAACAAGGACAACCTGCTCCCCATTAACGACGAAGCCGCCTCGCGGTACCACTGCGTCATCCAGCCCGACGGCTCGGGCGGGTTTGTCGTCAAAGACCTCGGCAGCAAGAACGGCACCAAGCACAACAACGAGAAGCTGATCAACAAGGCGGCGTCGGTCAAGGCCGGCGACAATCTCAAGGTCGGCACGCACACCTTCACGATCGAGGAAGAGCAGTCGATCGGCGAGGCCCGCGCGACCGCGCGCACAATGTCGATGGACGTCGAGGCCGGCGCCGGCCCCGCCTCTAATTGGGCGGCCGAGATCAAGGCGATGCTGGAGCTCATCCCACCCAAGGGCGAGGGCGACTGCACCGTGCAGATGATCGACGCTCAGAACCAGCTCAGCGGCGCACTCGGCAGCGAGCAGCCCGGCCCGCTTGCGATCCGCTGCATGCTGCTGCTCTGCAGCAAGAGCCGCGCAACCGACCTGCACGTGGAGCCCAAGCACAACACCTACTCGGTGCGCATGCGCGTGGACGGGCAGATGGTGAGCGTGATCGACATCCCCGTCAAGGTCGGCCAGGTCGCCGTGAACCTCGTCAAGACCGCCTGCCTCATGCGCATGGAAGCGAACGACGCGGTCCAGGACGGTCACTTCGCCACCAAGTTCAAGGGCAAGCGCGTCGACTACCGCGTCAGCATCACGCCGAGCGTGCACGGTCAGAAGATGGTCATCCGCGTGCTCGACAGCGCCAACGCGCCGCGCTCACTGGGCGATCTGGGCCTGCCCGGCTACATGCACGACCGCGTGAAGAAGGTCTGCCAGAAAGAGCAGGGCTTCGTGCTCGTCTGCGGCCCCACCGGCAGCGGTAAAACGACCACGCTCTACAACGCCCTGCGCGAGATCGACCGCGAGACGACCAACATCGTCACGATCGAAGACCCCGTCGAGTATCAGCTCGAAGGCACGACGCAGATCCCCATCGACAGCGCCAAGGGCAACTCCTTCAGCCAACTCCTCCGCTCGGTGCTGCGCCAGGACCCCGACGTGATCCTCGTCGGCGAGATCCGCGACGAGGAGACCGCCCGCACCGCGATGCAGGCCGCCATGACCGGCCACCTGGTGTTCAGCACCGTCCACAGCAAGGACTCGATCTCGGCCGTCTTCCGCATCCTCGACCTCAAGGTCGAGCCCTTCCTGATCGCCAGCTCGCTGGACCTGGTCATCGCCCAGCGCCTGGTCCGCACGCTCTGCGACAACTGCAAGCGCCCCGTAAAGGTCACCCCCGGCCAATCGACCCGCATCGGCAAGTACCTCGGCAGCAGCGGCGAGGTCTACGTCCCTGTCGGCTGCGGCATGTGCTTCAAGACCGGCTACCGCGGCCGCAAGGCGATGTTCGAACTGCTCGACGTCAACGACGAGCTGCGCGACGTGATCCTCAAGGAGCCCACGATCGCCGCCATCAAGCGCGTGATCGAGAAGGGCCTCTTCACCACCCTGGTGCAGAGCGGTTGGACCCTCGCCGGCAAGGGCGTCACCGACCTCGACGAAATCGAACGCGTCTGCGGCACCGGCGCGTAAACGCTCACGTGCAATTGCTCTTGGGCTGCGGAGCAGCGCCTTTCGTTAGCCCACGGCGCAAGCCGTGGGTAAGGATTTGGCGCGTATTGAGCCGCGGAGCGGCGCGTCTTTGTCCGATCAGCCCAAAATCCTTGCAGCGCTAACCGGGGGGCGCCCTACTTCACCGCCCCATCCGGCGGCTCCACCAGTGTCGCCGGCGCCGGCACCGCGGGCTGCGCACCGAGAAACTCCTTCAGCGGCCCAATAAACCGGTCATACGCCTCGGTCATCGGCATGTGCCCGACATTGTCCAGCTCCACCAGCCGCGCGCTGGGAATCGTCTTCGCCGCCCACTTGCCAAGCGCCGCAAAGTCCCCCATCGTCTTGGCAACCTCCGGCGCAGCCCGGTCCTTGCCGATCGCCGACCTGTCACGCTGTCCGATGATCAGCAGCGTGGGAGCCTTGATCTGCCCCAGCTCGTAGCACACCGGCTGCGTGTAGATCATGTCATACGTCAGCGCGCTCACCCGAGCTACGCGAGGCCACCCCGGCCCCAGCGTCATCGCGGCAATTGGCTTCACCCACTTCGCATACTCCGCCGACCACGAACCCGCGTAGTACGTGTCGCGCTGGTACTTGGCCAGCGAGGCGTACGTCTGCTTCACCTCGCGCTCGTACCAACCCGCGACGTCCAGGTACGGAACCTTCAGCCGGTAATCCTCCAGTCCGATCGGGTTGACCAGCGTGAGCGAAGACACGCGGTCGGGGAACATCAGCGCGAACCGCGCCGCGATCATCCCGCCTGTCGAATGGCCCACGACATCCACCTTCGTCGCATGCAGGCTGTCCAGCAACGACGCGGTGTTCTGCGCCAGCATGTGCAGCGTGTACTGCACGTCCTCCGGCTTCGACGACTTGCCGAACCCGATCTGATCAGGAATCACCACGCGGTACCCAGCTGCCGAAAGGTCCTTCGCAGTCCGCTCCCAATACGCGCCGAAGAAGTTCTTGCCGTGCAGCAGCACGACAATCCGCCCGGATCCCTTGCCCTCGGCGGGAGGCACGTCCATGTACGCCATCGACAGCGCCTGTCCCTGCACAGCCACCGTGTGCGTCTTGACCGGGAAGGGATAGTCGTACCCCTCAAGCGATGGGCCGAGCGGTTCGGTCGGCGCCTCGGCAGGATCGATCGGCGTCGCGGCTGCTTTGCTTACCTCCCCCGGCTGAGGCGATTGGGGCTGTGCCGCAACGCGCACAGCCAACGACGACAAAGCGACAAATACTGACAGAAGGGGGGTGCGGAGCATGCCCGATTGTGTACCGCCAACACGCACCACGGCTCAACACCCGCGTGAAACTGGCCTCACGATCTCCCATCTGCCCGCTTGGTAAAGACCTTCCGCCGCGCAATCTCAACCGCAACGACGACCATCAACGCCGGCAGCAACACCCACCGCAGTTCGCTCCACAGGATCACCAGCCCGCGCTCGCCGAAGAACCGCGTCACTGACATCGGCGAGACCTCCACCGGCGTGAACGCCCACTTGAAGCGATGCACCGTCGCCGGCGCAAACAGCGCAACGCCCGCTCCACCGTTGGTCAGCATGTCCGTCAACCCGTGCGAGAGCATCGCCGCCGCCAGCGCAATCCACACCCGCCACCGCGGCACGGGCGTTGACCACCCTCGCTCAACGCCCAGCGTCACCCAGTCCGGCCTGTACCGCGGAAACAGCGCCAGCGTCACCACACCCCCGACCAGCAACGCCGCAACCAGCGAGTGCGTGAAGCCGCGATGCCCCCACATCCCCTCGTCCCACCCCAGCCCGAACGAATGCCGCAGCCCGTCAACGTCTGGCAACGCACCGAGCACCGCGGCCGCTATCCAGTACCGCGCCGGCATCCGCGCACAACGCCCACCCGCGCCACCGCCACCCCCAGCACTGCATGCGTGATCGCGCTGCACATGAAGAGAGCGTAGAGAGATCTCCGCCCGTACTTCAACGCCTTGCCGCGCCCGCCGGGGTGTTGTACCTTGCAGTGTGCCGCACCCACACTCAGCCTGCCTTGCGTTCGCCCTCGCAGCCCAGGCCGCCTCAATCCTGCTTGGCCAGAATGTCGCCGTACACACGCTGGTGAGCAGCGTCGGCAACCCCGTCGCCCTCTCGCCGGGCCGCCCCAACGCGCTCGGCCACCCCACGCTGCTGGTGACAGACCGCATGGGCGCAGTCCGCCTCGTCGACACCACTACCGGCGTGGTCGCCCCCACCGTCGTCGTCACACCCTCAGGACCCGTCAACACCAACGGCGACAACGGCACGCAGTGCGCCGCCTTCGGCCCAGATGCCTTCACCGGTCCCGGAGGCCACGTCTACATCTACTACAACACCTCCGCCACCACCGCCGTGCTCGAACGCTGGACGCTCAACGCCGACCACACCCAGGCCCTCCCCGGCACGGCGCAAACCATCCTCCGCTACCAGCGCGCGGCCGGCCACAACGGCGGCTGGCTCGGCTTCTCACCGACGAACGGCTTCCTCTACCTCTCACTTGGTGACGGCGGCTTCGCCGACAACCCCGACCCGACCAACGCGTCGCAGTCGCTCGAGGTTCTCCAAGGCAAGGTCATTCGCCTCGACCCCACCGGCGATGATTTCCCCGCAGACCCCGACCGCAACTTCCGAATCCCGCCGACAAATCCGTTCATCGGCCAGACCTCGCACGGCGAAATCTGGGACTACGGCCTCCGCAACCCCTGGCGCTGCTGCTTCGATCCGCTGAACGGCGACTTCTGGATCGCCGACGTCGGCCAGGACACCTACGAAGAGATCGATGTTGAACGAACCGGCGCTCCAAGCGGCGCGGGCGGACACAACTACGGCTGGAAGTGCTACGAGGGCCCGCAGTTCACCGGCTACTCGCCGTGCACCGCTTCGCTGCCGTTTACACCGCCCCTGTACACCTACACGCATGCCGACGGCTGCTCCATCACCGGCGGCGTCGTCTACCGCGGCTCGCGCATCCCGTCGCTCTACGGCGCGTACCTCTTCAGCGACTTCTGCGTCCCCGCGATCTGGTCGCTCAAAATGCCCGGCGACACGCCGACGCGCACCACGCTCTTCCCCGCCGGCGGCACGACGCCCCAAGGACACCAGCCCGCCAACATCGCCTCTTTCGGCGTCGACAGCGCGGGCGAACCCTACTTCGCCGACGTCGTCACCGGACGCATCTTCAGCATCCGCCCAGCATCTTGCCCAGCCGACCTCGGCGGCCCCGGCGGCCTCTCCCAGCCCGACGGCCTGCTGAACAACAACGACTTCATCGCCTTCATCAACGCCTTCTTCGCGGCCGACCCGCGCGCCGACGTCGGCTCATCAGGCGGCCACACCGGCTCCGACGGCGCGTACGACAACAACGATTTCATCGCCTTCATCAATCTGTTCTTCGCCGGGTGCTGAAGAACGGATGGAAAGCGGCCTTGCAGGCCGCAACGGCTTCACTTCCGGTGTTCGTGCGCTCCGCTCCCGAATACACGGTCTTCGCCGGTTGTTAAGACGCCGCGCCCGCCGTCACCCGCATCTCATCGCTTCGCAGCCTCGCGAGTCACTGCTTCTGCGACGGTCGGGTACTGCGCAAACAGCTCCGACACGCGCGTGAACTTCATCGTCTTCACGATGATCTCCGGCACCCGCGCAAACGCCACGCGCCCGCCTCCCGCCATTACGCGCGTCCGGAACCCCACAAGCACGCCGATCGCCATGCTCGTCAGAATGTCCACGTCCCCCATGTCCAGCACCACCACCCGCGTCCCCGGCCGCATCACCCCCGACAGCCCCTGCTCCAGCGCCTTGTCGCTGTGAATATCCGCCGACCCCCGCAGCCTGGCCACCACCACCCCGGGCGCACTCGCCGTATCCACAACTGGTTCAACCGTGAGCATCATGGCATCGCTCCGTCACCGGCGGCCACCGATCTGCCGCCCGCCGGAATAGCCAATCGTATCGATTTCAGGCCATGTCGTTATGGGAAAACACCCCCCCGAATCCGGGCGGTCTATTTCCACTTGCTCTGGACCCTCCCTCCCGTATACCCTCTACCGCCAGTACGACCGCATCCCACCTGGGTTGCGGCTGCCTTGGTCGGATCGACGCACGGCCTCGCCCGAGTTCCTGCACCGCTCCCGTTTTCTGTCTCTCGGGCTTTTGAGGTTTGTGTATGAAGCTGTATGTCGGAAATCTGTCGTTCAAGACCACTGAGGGCGAGCTCCAGCAGCTCTTCTCCCAGCACGGTACGGTCGCCTCTGCTTCGCTGGTCATGGACCGCGAGACGGGCCGCCCCCGTGGTTTCGGCTTCGTTGAGATGCCGAACGACGCCGAGGCCAACGCCGCAATCGCGGCCCTGAATGGCCAGAACTTCGGCGGCCGTGACCTCACGGTCAACGAGGCCAAGCCCCGCGAGGATCGTCCCCGTGGCGGCGGCGGTGGTGGTGGCTGGGGTGGCGGCGGCGGCGGTGGTGGCGGCCGCGGCGGTCGTGGCGGCGGTGGTGGTGGTGGCGGCTGGGGTGGCGGCGGCGGCGGCGGTGGCCGCGGCGGCTGGTAATCCACGCCTCGCCAGTAACACAGTTCAGTAAGCAAGGGCCGGCCTTCGGGTCGGCCCTTGTTCTTTGATTGCGGATCGTGGATCGTGCATTTCGTATTAAAAACGCCGTCGAAATGCTCTCAATTCACGGCCTTTCCCCCAATCCGCACTCCGAAATCCGCAATCCGAAATCGCCTTGCCGATACTTCTTGCGTTGACGCTCGCTCTCTCCACCTTGAACGCCTGGCTCCTGGGCGCGGTCATTCTTCTCACGCTGCTGGCGATCGGTCATCTGCACAACAAGTGGCAGGCCCACACCTCGGATGGCAACGAGCCGGCGACAAAGCCAAAGGGCGCGAAGAAGCGCCGACCGCCTGCGACTCAGCCCGAAACCGCGCCTGCTGACGCGGGCCTTGAGATCGACGGCGACACGCTCGAGCAGCGCCGCGCCTGGGTGCGCGAGCGCGTCATCCACTGGTGGGTCGTCGCCAACCGCGCGCACGATGCGTCGATCGACGACGCGCCGACCGTGACCTTCTCGCCGCGCCTCAAGCACGCGCTGGGCTGGGCCGACAGCCGCCGCAACCTCATCAAGATCAGCGACCACCACCTGATGGACAAGTCTCGCCGCGTCGCCGACGAAACCGTCGCGCACGAGGTGGCCCACATCTTCGCCGACCGGCACTACGGCAAGCCCTGCCGGCACAACAAGCTCTGGAAGCAGACCATGGTCGCCATGGGCCAGAAGCCCGATGTGACCTTCAAAGATACCCCGCAGGACGCGCCCGACGAGGAAGACACCGCGCCCGAGCCCGTCTCCTCGGATAGCGGCCGCCAGCGCCCTTCCCGCGTCGGCTCAGCCTGACGGCCCTGGAATCAGGCAATCCCGCCGCCGCTGAGGCGTTTCGCCCGAACCAGCAGCGCCCTCGGTCTGTCCACATTTGCCGCTGTACGTTGGGTCGCGCATCTGCCGATACGGACACCACCCGATCGCCGCCCGCTCTCCGAAGCAGAGCTGCACCAGGAGCCGGCCATGCCCGTCGCACCCCGCACCATCCGCCCCACGTTCCGCTGCCGCGGCTTCACGCTCGTCGAGCTCCTCGTCGTCATCGCCATCATCGCCATCCTGGCGGGCATCCTGCTCCCTGCCCTCAGCGCCGCACGGCGCCGCTCGATGGTCACCGTCGGCCTGGCGAACCTCAAGTCCGGTTCGCAGCTCGTCGCCGTGTGGAGCACCGATCACCAAGGCAAGTTCCTCTACCCCTGGGGCCCGGGCGTCATGAGCGACCCTTGCTCGCCCTGCGACACCTGCCCGACCGGAGTCTGCTGGAATCAGGCGGTCGAAGGGAACGCCGCGGCCCCCGACATCAACACCGTCTCGTACAACTTCGTCGCCGACAATCCGCTCCACCACACTGAATACTTCGCCGTCTACTGGTACCACTTCCTCGGCTCATACACCGGTGCGACCGCCCCCTCGTCCAGCCTCATCTCTCCTGCTGACGGCGTGCTCGCGCCGCTCGTCCGCGACGCCGCGGTAACCGGCCTGCTCGCGCCGTCTTCCTTCCTCTACTCCCCCACTCTCTGGCAAGACGCCGCGCGGTTCAACCCGATCAACTCCGCCTCCAACTTCCCCAACGTCTGCGCCACCACGCTCCGCAAGAACGGCTTCGAGTCGGTCGCGTTCCCATCGCAGAAGGTGATGATCTGGGACCGCGCCGACTTCATGCAGACGCGCCACGTGCGCGTCGTCGGCGGCCAGTCGCAGGAGGTCGGCACGCCGCCGCCGTGGGGCAACCTGCGCTCCAAGATCCATGCCGCCAGCACCGACGGCGCCGCCCGCCAGATCGACATGAGCGATCTCATCAACCGCGCTGCGGGCTCGACGCTTAGCGACCAACAGCTCGCTCCCATCGGCGAGATTGACCAAATCCCCCTCGGATGGAAGGGCAACGGCCCCGGCTACAGCAACATGACCGAGGTCTCAAGCCCGGCCTTCTTCTGGTGGACCCGCAACGGCATCCAAGGACGAGACCTGATTCAATAAGACGCGAGCGGCGAGAGGTGATTAACACTCGGCACTCGGCACTCGGCACTCGGCACTCGGCACTCGGCACTCTTCCCCATGGGCTTCGAACAGCAATTCTCGAAAGTCGGCAGGGCGATCGACGACGCCGGGGAGAAAGTGCGCGAGAAGCTCAGCAGCGACTCGCGCTCTCGATCTTCTGAAACGACCCGCGAACGCTGGGACGAGTTCAAACGCGCCACCCACGCCAAGAGCGAAGAGCTCTGGGAGAAGTACAAGACGCTCCCCAAAGCGACCGCCGCGGCCTACGCGCTTGCGCCCTGTGCGTGATCCTGGTCGTCGCCCTGCTGGTCACGATGAACAGCGGAAGCTCGGAGGCATCGCCTTCAAAGGCCAAGGCCGACGAGATCGCCACCATGGCCGCGCTCTGCGCCAAGATGAGCCCCAACGCAACCGCGAAAAACAAACACTGAGCGACCGCTCACTTCTCGACGTGGATCCGTTCGGGATGGATGCGCAGCCACTCCCGCTCTTCGCCGGCACGGAACTGTCGGCCGCACTCAGGACACTGCACCCACTGGTGGTCCTCCGTTCTCGGATCGAACGGATAACCGCACGCGCGGCACCACGAGAACTGCTGCTCGGCGAGTCGGTTGGCCGCGTCGCCGGCGCGGCGGAAGAGCCCGACGATCCAGACCATCAGCCCAACGACGAGCAGCGCTCCCAGCGGCCCCGCAGCCTCGCTCGGCATCACGCTCCCAAGCGTGAAGGCGAGCAGCGGCGGCGTAAACACCATCGCCATCCCCACCCACACCATCACTCTGCCGCCGCGCGGCCTCTTGCGCATCGATACAGCCTACCACCGCATTCACGAATGTCATCGAGAGCTGATTCGCGTGCTCAGGCCGCCTCGGCGTCCTTGCGGTAGGTCATCACCAGCCGCCGCCCGCCCATTTCGTGGCGCACATCGGTCATGAACGACCGGATCAGCATCAGACCGCGACCGCTCACCTTCTCCAGGTTCTCATCGAGCGTGCAATCGGGCACTTGCTCAGGCACGTACCCCGGGCCTTGGTCGGTCACCGAGATCTCCGCGACGTCGCTGCCGACCGCGAAGGTCACTTCCGCCGGAGTGTCGGCGGGGAGGTTCTTGTGCCCGTGCCGGAAGGCATTCACCACCGCCTCTTCAAACGCCAGCCGCACCGCGAACCGGGCCGCCTCGCCGTAGCCGTGCTGCGTCAGCAGGGCGAGCAGGCGTTCCTCCGCTGCGTCGATCTCGGCCCGCGCGTTGTGAACGACCAGTCGATCGCCGGCAGGAGACGACCCGCTGGCGTGACGACCGGGCTGTTGTGCGGGCGTGGACAAGGCGGCTGATGCTCCGTCGCGACTCGTGGCCCCCACTCTTCTCTCACCTGCGCCCCACACCCAAGCGCCCCCGCGGACGAACGGTCACTTGAACGACGCGCGCGCCTTCTCGGCCGTCTCGTGGATCTCAAACAGCTTGTTCAGCTTGGTGATCACGAAGACCTGGAAGATCTGCGGGTCGATGTTGGAGAGGCGCAGCTGCCCCTTGAGGGCGCGCACGCGGTTGTTGATCGTGATCAGCGTGCCCAGCGCCGCCGACGACAGGTGGTCGACGTCGGTGAAGTTGATCAGCAGCTTCGGGGCCGGCTCGGCCTCGATAATCGCCTTGACCTCCTCGCCGATCTGCTGGATGTTCGCCTCGTCGAGGATGTTGCGGTCGCGGAACTGGACCTCGACAATCGAACCGTCGCGTTTGACTTTCAACCGGGAATCACTGGTCGGCATAGAGCGTGCTCAAGCGGGCTGGTGCGTCCCCGAGTGTAGCCGATCTACCCGCGCAGTTCCCTATCCCACCGTGCGCGGCGCTCTGGGAAAGCCGGGAAAACCAGCAAAAACAAAGCGGGCGTCCCGGAAGGACGCCCGCGGATGAAACGTTGTCGGCTCGTCCCGGCTTACTGGCCGCGGAGCGAATCGTTCAGGCCCGGGAACGCCTTCTCCTCTTCCTCGCTCTGGATGAGCACCGTGGGCTTCATCAGGATCAGCAGCGAGTTGTCACGCTTGGACTGCACGCGGTTGGTGAAGAAGCGGTTGAGGATGGGAATCTTGCTCAGCACCGGCACGCCGGTCTCGAGCTCGACCTCTTCGGTCACGCGCTGGCCGCCGAGCATGATGGTGCCCTGGTCGGGAACCGTCACGGTGGTGTTCACGCGCGTCACTTCGAGCGTCGGCAGCTGGAAGGTGCCGACGACCGGCTGGCCGCCGCCCGCACCCGTGCCCGTGCCGCCCGCCTGGGCCTGCTGGGTGAAGGTGTCGAGGGCCTTGACCTTGGCGATCGCGGTTTCGACGTTCATCGTTACGTACCGGCGGTCGGCGCTGGCCACGCCTTCGACCAGCAGCGTCACACCTTCGGTCAGCGTCGCCGGGACCGGGTCGAACGCCACCGAGCCGTCGCCCGTCACCGGGTCAAGGTCGCCGACGTACGCACGCTGGGTGCCGACGACGACGTTGGCGATCTGACCGTTGGTGAACGTCAGACGCGGAGCCGTCAGCGACACGCTGCGGTTGTCGGCCTGCGTCGCCTTGATCAGGAAGTCGACCTGCACGTCGTCGAGGTACTGACCCGCGATGCCCAGCGCCGGAGCCTGGTTGAGCAGCTGACCCGTGAACGAGTCGGCCTGCACCAGGAAGCGTGCCAGGTCGCCGTTCTGCGTCACGCCGACGGGCGAGAAGTTGCTGGGGGGCGCCGTGTTCTGCAGACCGCGGATCGCCTGACCGTTGGGGATCTGCTGCGGGACGATCGAGCCGCCCGGAGCGTACTGGTTGCTGTCAAGCACGCGGCGGATGCGACCGGTCGTCGGGTCGAACAGGTCGCTGGGGATGACGTTGGGGTCGAGGCCGCGGGCGGCCGTCACCATGCTGCTGTTGGCATTGAAGTACACGTCGAGGTCGAAGTTGATCTGCTCGAAGAAGTCCTGAGCGACCAGCAGGAAGCGCGACTCGACGCTGATCTGCGTCTGGCGGATCTCACGCAGCTTGCTCAGCAGGCCCGTGATCTCCTTGTGGTTGTGCGCCGTGTTGGTGATCACCAGCAGGCCGTTCAGCTCGGTCACCGAGCCGATGTCGCCGCCGTTCTCCTTCCACGACTCGGGGTCCACGCCCTGCTCGATCACGCTGATGATCTGGCGGATGCGCTCCTTCTTGTCCGGCACGCTCTTGCGGTCGTTCTTGAAGGGATCGGCGACCTTCTTCATCGCCTTGGGGCCGACCTTGCTCTCAAGGTCCAGCGAAGGAACGTCGGTGTAATCGGGGGCGAACAGCAGCATGTCGGTGATCGGGTAGGTCACCGTCACCGTCTGCTGGCGGATCGTGTCGGCCGAGCCGACGGTCACGATGCCGTTGTTGATCGCCGAGTCCGCCTTGTTGAAGCGGTCCTTGCTCACCTGGCGGAGCAGCTTCTCCAGCACGATCTTCGCGGGCTGCTCGCCAAGGTCCATGCTCACGGCCGTGGTCTGATCCACGCCGATCTGCTCGAGGCTCTTCCAGTCGGTGTCGACCGCAACGCCCGTCGAGTGGCCGACGTACGCCAGCACGCTCACCAGCGGCGCACGCTCGAACTTCGCCGGGATCACCTTGTTCATCGCCGTCTCGGTCCGGCGGTTCTCGGCGCTCTCGTAGAACCCGCCGGCGCCGGTGCGCAGCATCGAGATGCGCGGCCAGTCGTCGGGGTACTCGATGATGCCGATCGGCGGACGGATGGCCAGCAGGTTCTCGGTCTGCAGCGCCAAGCGGCCTTCGCCCAGCTTGCGGATCTGGATGTCACGCAGCTGGAAGACGCGCAGCTCGTTCAGTACGTCGCGCATCAGCTCGGCCGTGGGGTTGGTCGGGTCCAGGAAGAGGACCTGGTTCACAACCTCGAGCGCCTCGGAGTACTTGCGCTCCTTGTGCAGCTCACGGGCGCGACGCAGGCCGTCGTCGATCTTCTTCGCACGCTCGGCCGTCACCTGGGCCTTGGCCTGCTCGGCGCGAACCTTGGCGTCCGTCTCGGCCTTGGTGCGGTTGTCGACCCGCTGCTTCTCGGCAGCGGCCTCGATGGCGCGGTCCAGGTCGCTGACCTTCTTGTCCATCGCGTCGTTGTCGGCCTGCGAGAAGTAGGCCTTGCCGTGCTGGGCGGTGAGCCGGGCGGTCCCCGCCTGAAGGCTTGCGCGGCTCATGTCGCCCGCCTTCATCGCCTTCTCAGCTTCGCTGATGGCGTTGTTGAACTCGGCGGTCGTCTTGCCGCGGATGATGTCCACCGACTTGTCGAACGTGTCGGAGATGGTGCCGCCGCCGGCGTTGGCGAGCATCACGTTGCAGTCCATGATCTTTTTCTCGACAGCCGCGACCTCGTCCGCCGACAGGTACTGGCGGTCGGCCATCGCCTTGCCGTAGCAGCGGAGGGCCTCGGAGTAGCGGGCCTGGCTGAAGGCCTGATCGCCCTCGGCGATGTTGGCCTGAGCGTTGGCGCGGAACGCCGCCTGGATCAGCTCGTTGCCGGTGGGCTGAGCAGGAGCCGGAGCGGGCTGGGCCGCAGCAACCGCCGGGGTCGATTCAGCCGCGGGAGCGGCGGGCGTTGCCGGAGCAGCCGGGGCCGGAGCGGGCTCGGCGGCCTTGGGCTGGTTGGGGAAGTACGGGTCGGCGGGCTTGGCCGGCAGCTTCGGACGATCGGGCAGGTCGACCGGCGCGGGCTGGCCCGGCTTGGTCTCCGTCGGCTGCTCATCGAGAGCCGCGGCGTTGCCGATGGCGGCCTCAGCGTCCTTGAGCATGCGGGCGGCGCGCGTCTGCATCGCGGTGCTCGCCTGCGAGCTGGTGGCGACGGCGAAGGCCTGATGACGGGCCCCCTTGAAATCGCCGGTCTTCAGCATCCACTCCGCCTTCTGGAGCGAAACCTCGTTCGCATCCATCGAGGCCAGACGCTTGTCGACGCCCGCCAGCAGGGTGGCGGCCTTCGCCCGGTCCTCGGCAGAGGCCTTCGCATCGCCCGCGATCGCGGCGAGCTGTGCACGCGCCTCGACAAGCTTGCCGTTGCCAACAAGCGCCTGTGCGCCGGCGACGGAGTTCACGGGAGTAGGAGCGACGGGGCTCGTCGTGCCGGCAGTCTGAGCCAAGGCAACCGACGCGCTCATCAGAGCCCAAGCGCCCACGGCGGTAACCATCAGTGAGCGGGCAGAACGTTCAGCGGAAACGCGCATGCAGGAACTCCGTATCCGGCGCGGCTAATCGAGTCCATCCCGGCCGGTAAAGGACGGGAAGGTAACGACTTGCGCAGAGAAAGGCAAACGCTAACTTCCCCCACCCTCCCCCTTGCGGTGGGTACACAACTCTCGACAGGGCAACGACTTGAGAAGTCACCGCCCGTCCCTCAATGGTGAACCACGCCCCCACCACCCCGCTCTTGCGGGACGGCGAAAGGAAAAACACCTTACTCCATTTAGGCAGCAGCGGCAGGCACGCCAATGGCTGCACGGCCCCGCCCTCGCACCCTTACTCCACCCAGCGGGCCGCCAGTACGCGGCTGGCGTTCAGATTCAGCCGTTTCCCGGCCAAAGCCGGGAATTGATCGACGTCCTCGGGCTTGATGCGGTCGGCCACCAGCACGTCGAATTCCTCAATATCCATGGGGATGTCGTCCATCGACGCGAGGTCGGCATCGATCGAGTTGCCGAAGTCGACACCCTCGCCCTCGTCGTCGCTCCCCCTCACAGAGCGTGGGAATTCACCCAATACCTCTGGCACTCCTTCGAGGCTTTCGGTAGGTGGCTCGCCGGGCTTATCGACAGGCTTTCCACCAATTTTCCCCAGCACCGCGGGGGGCTCCGTGGATGGGCTGTCGCTTGCATCGCCCAGCGGTGCCGGCTTGCCGTCCTCCATACCCGTCGGATCGTCGCCCACCAGCAGCGATTCGGCCGCAGAAACAGCCAGTTCGTTCGCTGCCTGCAGGCTGTCGGCGGTGAGGAAGACTTCCGCGTACCGGACCTCACCCTTCTCATCGAACACGCGAATCACCGACCGCCACGGAACGACGCCCAGCTTGTTGTTGTTCTCGTCGAGGTTGTGAAACGGATCGACGTTGAGCGTGAGGCCCCAGTCGTCGCGGAGCTGCTCGACGATCTCGTCGTGGGTAAGCAGATCGGGCCGGTTGCTCGGCGCATCGAGCACGCCGCGGTGCTCGTGAACGGCCGCGTCGGCGCCGGCGATCTTGTCGACCTCCTGCAGGTCAAAGGCCCGCAGGATCTTCTCGACCTGCTCCTTGGCGCCCGCCGCGACGCGGACCGTGACGATCTTGTGCTCGTCGACAAAGACGTAAACGAACGGCTCCTCGCTCATGGCGCCGAAGCCGACCATGCCGTCCTCGAAGAACCAGCCCTTGAACCGCCGGACCGCGTCGAGAAAACGCTCGACGCCGACCAAGTCGTAAGCGATGTACGGGTCGATCTCGCGGTACCCGTCGTTGCCCATTACGTCGAGGATGGGGAAGACGCGCCCGGGCAGCATCGCAAAGAGCTGGCGGCAGAGGCTCTCAACACGCGAGGCGCGGATGTTGATGTCGAAGACGTACCGGTCGGGCCAGGGCTCAAGATCCCCTTCGCCGTCCATGCCGGGCAAGTCCTCAGGAAACTCGCGTTCACTCGACTCGTCGTCGCTGTCGTCTCCCTCAGTTTCCCACGGTTCGGCGGGCTCGCCGCGGTCGGCCGGGCGCCGCCCTCCCCCTCCACCCCCTCCCCCACCGCCTGCTCCATTACCGCCGAGACTTGAGCCGCCTTCCAGCGGCGGGGGGCCATCGTCGGCGGATTCAAACGCGATGGTGTATCCCTCGATCGGCGTCAGCGGCTCGACGGGGTAGACGCCCAACGGAAACTCAAAGTCGCCGCCGCCCACGCCGTCTTTACCGGCGGGGATCGGAGCGCTTTGACGCTTGATCGAACTGTCAACGCGTGCGCGGGCCACGGAGAGAGGATAGATGGAAGAAAAAGAGCGGGAGAGGGGAAGAGGGGGGGGCGAAGGGGGAGCGGAGGAATGAAGGCGTATCGTGCGGCATGGCGAATGTGACCTCACTGGTACTGGTCTCGATCGGAAACACGCGGACGCGGGTGGCGGTGGCGCGGGGACCGGGCGGCGAATTTGCCGGAGCGGGGGTCACGATCGAGCCGTCGGTCGTCGTTGAAAACAGCACCGCCGGTGCGCTGGAGGACGCGGTGCGCGACGCCGCGGCGGGCGTGGAGGCACACCGGAGCCGAGTGCTGGTCGCCAGCGTGGCCGATGCGCAGGTCGCCCGGGTGTCGTCGGCGCTCGGGCCCGATTGGAACGTGCTCCGGCTGGGGAACGGGAACGGCGGGACAGTCCGCGTGCCGCTGGCTCTCAATCTTGAGGGAACGGGCGGGAACACGGTCGGCGTCGATCGCCTGCTGTGCGCCTTGGCCGCCGCAGCGCGGAGCGGCGGGTCGCCGTGCGCGGTAGTTGACGCGGGAACCTGCGTGACGGTCGACTTTGTCGATGAATTCGGCGTGTTCCAGGGCGGCGCGATCGCCCCGGGCGTGGGGATGGCGCTGCGGGCGATGCACTCAGAAACGTCGGCTTTGCCCGCACTGAATCCGCCTCGCAAGGGCGATGACCTCTCGTGGATGAACGACGAGGGCGTGCAGGGCGCGGTCGGAAAAAACACAACGCAGGCCATGACGCTGGGAGCCCTCAACTCCGTTCGCGGCCTGGTGCGCTGGCAGGTGGAGCACTTCGCGGAACTCGGCGGTCGCTACCCGCGCGTGATCGCGACCGGCGGCGATGCGCCGCTGCTGTTTGAGGGTGACGATCTCGTCGAGCACGTGGTGCCGGACCTGCAGTTGGTCGGCATGGTGGCGGCGTGGGGCATTCTGCAGAGCGGCGAGGAGGCTCCGAACGCCAACGCAGGCGGTGAGCAGCCCGACGACGCCGATGAGGCCGACGAGGAAGTTTGACGCGCGGTTTTTGCGTCTGACGCTTCGCGGCAGAGCACCTGACTCGGTGTTCCGAGATCATCACTAGGTTGTTTTGCTTGCATCATTCTCCCGAAGGTGTTAGCCTCGATATCGCCCACACCGTGTGGCGCATTCGTTCGGTGCCCCAACACCAAGAGGAGAGAGTGATGAAAACTACTACCCGTTCGTCGTCTATTGCTGCTGTCGCCGTCGCCACGGTCACGCTGTTCGCCGGTACCGCTTCGGCCACGTCGTACTTCGACGGCGTCTTCAACAACAGCGACTGGTCGCTCACGACCATCACCAACGCGGGCGGCGCGGGGAGCTTCGTCGGCGCCTTCCAGATCCCCGTGGGCGGCAACCCGCTGGAATACCGGATCATCCGCAACAACCTGGCGATCAACGGGCCCAACTCTCTGGTGCTGGGTGTGCACATGAACAACACCGCGTTCTACAACCCCGTCACGCAGGGGGCGATCACCTCGATCAACTACAGCGAGGACTCGATCAACTTCGTCAACCAGGGCGGCAACGGGCAGGGCGGCGGATTGGCGATCATGCAGGGCGGCAACACCTACATCCTGCGCAACCCGATCCTGGTCATGCCGTACGCCGGCTACTCGACGTGGACGTTCAACCCCGCCAGCGGCATCGTCGCCAGCGATCTGTGGCAGGTGGACAACGCCGGCAACCTCTTCTCCGGCTCCAACCCGGACTTCTCGGCAACCGGCGGCATCATGCAACTGGGCTTTTGGCGCGGCAACTCCAGCGGCAACGTCACCAGCGGCACGTTCAACACCGAATGCGGCATCGACAACTGGCACGTAGAGATCGTGCCGACGCCGGGAGCCGCAGCGGTGCTGGGACTCGGCGGGCTGGCGCTCGCACGTCGCCGTCGCGGCTGATCACAGCCGACGCGCGGCGTGGTTCTTACACGTCCGCAGAACCCGAGGAACCGCACGATGTTACTTTCGCCCCGTTTCCAGCAGGAGACGGGGCGTTTTCTTTCGTGACCCTCGCACGATTCCGAGCCGACTGCGGAGCACGGTGCGCGAGCTCGTCACCCCGCGCCGCACTCGGGGCACTTGGCGCCGGCCGGAAGTCCCGAGCGGCTGTAGCCGCACTTGCCGCACTTATTCGCGCGTTCAAGGCGGCGCCGGTGGCGGTCGAGCGCAAACGCGACAAACGCGAACGGCACGGCGATGCACCAGTAAGGCACGTGGTACGTCACCTTGCCCGACCACTGCGAAGTGCCCGGCCACACCGACCACGGACCCCCGGCAGGGAGCCAGACGATCGAGAAGCTGCTGGGCTGTCCGCTCGCGTCGAGCACAGGCCTTGAGTTGTCGAACACGAAGTCGAACCCCAGCGACAGCCGGTCGCGCCCGTTCCGCATCTTCGTCGCGAAGATCTCAGCGTCAGCCGACTCGCTGAGTGTGAGCGAGATCTGGCCGTCGGCGACAAGCACGCTGGTGAGTCGCGACGCGCTCACCCACGCGGCGCTGAGAAAGAACGGTCCGACCGCCCAGAGCAGCAGCAGCGCCGCGGCGATGCAGCCGCAGGTTGAACGGACGAGTTGGCTGGACCGACCTCCCAAGCCCGAGTGTACGAAAGCGGCCCCCACTCTTGCGAGCGGGGGCCGCGGTATCCGGGCGAGGGATGACGCCCGGCAGGCTCCTGGACCGAGCGTTCGACTCAGCAGCCGGCGAAGAACAGGTTGATAAAGGCGATGAAGTCGTTGTTGTTGTACTGGCCGTCGCTGCCGGGCAGGCCGCCGGTGGTGCCGAGGTCGGCGTGGGAGTCGTTGTTGAAGAAGTAGTTGATGAAGGCGATGAAGTCGTTGTTGTTGAGCTGGCCGTCCTGGCCCGGGACGCCGCCGACGCTGCCGAGGTCGGCCGCACAGGCAGGAGTCACGGGCTCAAGGGCGGTGGCGAAGGCGCCGGCGCTGGTGCCGTAGTAGAGCTTGCGGAACGTTCCGCCGTAGGCGAAGGCGGCGCCGCCGCCCTGACCGATCAGGCCGTCGCTGAAGATCTGGAACGTCGCACCGTCGTCGGTCGAGCGGTAGACGTTGTTGGAGAACAGATCGGCGCCGTAGATCACGCCGGGCGCAGCGGGGTCGACGATCATCTGACGGAACGGCGGGGTGTCGATCCCGTTGCCCTGATCGACCCACGTCAAGCCGCCGTCGGTCGACTTGAAGATGCGGTTGTTGATGGAAGAGAAGGTCGACTGGCTCGACGAGGTGTAGAGCGTGTTGGGTTCGCTGGGGCGCGACGAGAGCGTCCATGCGTGCCAGCCGAACGGGTAGCCGCTCTCGGAGCGGGCCCACGTCTGGCCGCTGTCGGTGGTGCGGAAGATGCCGCCCGCGCCGCCGTTCTCAAAGCCGAAGTTGACCATGGAGGCGACAGCCTCGGGCCCTGCGCCGCCGCCGAGCCACTGAATGGCGGAGAACCGCTCGCTCTGCACGGGGTTGGACTCGTAGTTCTTCTCCCACGTCGCGTTGCCGGCGCGGTTGAAGGACCACATCGCCGCGTCCTGGCCGCCGTAGTAGCCCTCGGTGCCGCCGAAGAGGATCTCGTGCGTGGGGTCGCTGCTCACCGCGATCGCGCGGCCTTCCATGTCGAAGAAGTCGGGCGTGCCGGGGCCGAGATCGATCCACGTGCCGTCGGCCTGACGCTGCCACACGCCGTCGTCGGCGCGGCCCAGCGGGCCGTCGTGCGTGGCGTAGAGCTTGCCGTCGGGCGCGAAGGTGAGGAACTGCCAGCGCGGGAGCGGCGCCTGCTCGTCGAACACCCACGTCTCACCGGCGTCGGTTGACTTGAAGATGCCGCCGTCGTTGTCGCCGACGTACGAAATCACGATCTCGCTGGAATTCTGCGGGTTGACCGCGATCGCCGAGATGCTCATGCGGTTGATGCCGAACGCCGCGGGCTGGAAGCTGCCGCCGCTGTTGGTGCTGCGGAGCACCGCGATGGAGTTCATCGCCAGGAAGATCGTGCTCGCCTGGCCGGGCACGAAGGAGATGTCGTTCACCGGGAGGCTGCCGGTGCCGCCGATGCTGAACGTCCATGTCGCGCCGCCGTCGTTCGAGACGCCAAGGCCTGCGCGCTGCGTGCCGGCATAGACCTGCTGCGGGTTGCTGGGGTTCACCGCGACCGAAGTCACCGAGCGGCTGGGCCACGTGGCGCTGAGCTCGGACCAGCTCACGCCGTTGTCGGGGCTGCTGTAGAGGCCGACGAACTGGCCGCCGAAGTCCTGCCCGCCGCTCACGTAGAGCTTGCCGGGCGCGAAAGCGATGTCCCACAGGATGTTGTTGGGCAGGCCGGCCGAACGCTCTTCCCAGTTCTGGCCGCCGTCATTGGAGACCCACAGGTCGTTGCCGAAGCCAAAGTTGCCGCTGAACGCCGCGGCGATGTGCTGCGAGTTCGCCGGATCGACGGCGAGCGCCGTGACGCCCATGCCGCTGGCCGCGGGGGGCGAGAGGTCGGACCACGTGTCGCCGCCATCGAGGGAACGGAGGACGAGCTCGGTCGAGGTGCCGTTGAGGAACTGGCCGAGGCCGACCCAGATCACCTGCCCGTTGGTCGGATCGGCGGCGAGCGACTGAACGAGCGTCGCGGCCTGACCGCCGGGGAGCGTCACCTGGCTCCAGGTGTTGCCGTCATCGGTGCTGCGGAAGAGGCCATCCTGCGTCGCGGCGAAGGCGATGCCGCTGGCGGTGAACTCGACATCGTTGATGCCGCGAGCGCCGGTCTCTGAGGCCTGCATCCAGTAACCGCCGTTGTCGCCGGAGCGGTAGAGGCCGCCGGAGCCGAAGCTGTCGGTCACACCGGTGATGCGCACGTTGGGCGCGGTGGGCGAGGCGGCGACCGCCTTGGCGTTAGCGCCCTTGGGGCCGAACGGCGCCCACGCGGGGACGAACGACGAAACACCCGTGGTCGCCTGGAACTGGCGCGGCGTGAACGCCGCCGACGCGCGGTTGCCCATGGCGTCCTTAGGCGCGGCCGGCTGCTGTGTCTGCGCGAACAGCGACGGCGTGAGCAGGGCGGGAATGGCCAGCAGTGTGATCGTCTTCATGAGATCCCTCAGGTGTGAATGCCACCGCATCGTCGCGAGAAAGCGACTGCGGCCGACGAACAGAACATGGGTGCGGAATCGAGGCGGAGAACGGGCCCCGGCGAGGGTGCGAAACCGCGAACAATGTAAACGAGATTATCGGCGCGTGCAAGCCATTTCGTTTCGCTCAGCGAATTAAATTTGGCTCAAGGCCGCAATTAGGGGTAGACTGCTTACGTGCCGGGCCGCCGTCCAACTCGCCCATCTGAAACAAACGGCCGAAACCGACCGGTGCGCGTGGAACCGCTGCTCAACGGCACGCTCGAGGACCGAATCGGCGTGGTCGGACGCGACCTCATCGACGCCGTCGACGGTCTGCTGGAGACGCTTCCCCCTGCCTGCGCCGGCCCACGGATGTCTCACGCGCCTTCAGAATCAACAAGGACCTTTCGAGCAAGCTGCTCATCGCCGTCGGCAAGCGCGACCCGCTCGCGGCCGTCTACTACATGCCCGGTCCCGAGGCGCTCCGCAAGCTGGTGCAGACTGCCGCGGCACGTGACGTGCCGGAGAAAGTGGTCGATGCGCTGCAGAACGCCGTCGGCGCGTTCGAGGTGCTGGTGCGCGAGCACGGCGGCAGCCGCGGAGCACTTGGCGCGATCATCAGCGGCTGGGTGCCCGAGGCGCGCGAGCGATTCGAGATCGAGAGCAAGCAGGCGGCGTTCCGCGCGATGGCGAACCTGCGCGGCAGCGCCGCGGCCACGATGGTGAACGTCGCGTTCCTGCACCCCTCGGCGACACCGGGGCGCGTCGACGGCCTGGGCATCGTCGGATACGCGGGTCTGCGGCGCACGCGCCCGGGCACACCGCTGCACTTGTCGACGCAACGCACCGGGCCCGGAGCGGAGAACGAGCGCCCGCTGACGGTGCTCGGCGAGCCGACCGACGGCCTGGGCGTCGACATGCTGCTGCGCGAGTTCTGCTCGACGCCGACGCCGGAGATCATGATCCGCCCGGCCGGATCGGTTGCACATTACCTGCTGGCGGGAGATCGCGTCGGGCTGACGGGCGCGATCGACATTTTTCTCGGCGAGTTCACGCCGCGGGTCTTTGGCATGGCGGCGTCGAGCCCGGGGCGCAGAGTCTCGGTGACGGCGGACATCGAGATCTGCGCAGAGGAACTGGTCTTCGACGCGCTGATTCATCGCGACGTGTGGCCGGGCGCCGAGCCGGACCTTGCGATCTACGACACGTCGATGCTCGGACGCGTAAACGTGAACGACCGCGAGCGCGACATCGACAAGATGGATCTGCTGGAGACGGTCGTGCATCTGGGCTCGGGCGTGCGATCATGCCGCGTCGCCGGGGTGCCGCGATACGTGGAGATGCTGCGGAGCGTCTGCACGCAACGCGGCTGGGACGCCGAGGCGTTCCGCTGCTATCGATGCCGCGTGGAGTACCCGGTGTACGGCACGCAGGCGATGCTGTCGTGGCAGCCGCCGGCTCCGTGATGTCAGAGCCCGAAGCGTTAGCGAGGAAAGCGGCACAAGACTTTGCGAGTGCCGCAATTGTCTAGACCAAACGGCCGACTCGCAAAGCAGATAACGCTTCGCGTACTTCTTTACTTCCGGCTTTCGTGCGCGGCGCTCCCGCAAGCACGGCATCGGCCTCCCTCGCTGACGCGTCGGGCTCTGACCAGACCAGTGCGGTGCTTTGATTGCGCATGGCCGAGGCTTGGTGCTGGGTGAGTTCGCTCTCGGGGGGTGCGATCGCGTGCGTTGAGTTCGCGGGCGATATCGATTGGGCGTTTTCGCGGCTCGGCGTCGTATCGGTGGAGGTTGCCGGCGTGCGCGTGCGGAGCGTGCCGGTCGGCGTGAACGCGTCGCTGCGCGACGAGGCGTTGGTTGCTCGATGGTCTGAGGATCGCGCGACGGTGATGACGCACGGCGGACGTGCGGTTGTCGACGGGCTGCTGAACGCGTGCCGCGCGGCGGGAATCGCCGGTGGACGGCCTGACGCTCGCGATGAGTATCCCGAGGCGGCGGATGCGGTTGAGGCGGAGATGCTCCGCGCGTTGGCTCGTGTGTGCAGCCCTGTCGGGGTTGAGTTGCTGTTGGATCAGCCTCGGCGGTGGCGCGAGGCAATGGGAAGCGAACTTCACACCTTGCCCCCGCGGGGCGAAGATGTGGCACATCGGGATGTCGTGCTGCGGCGGCTGATCGACCCGGTGCTGGTGGTTGCGGTGGGACCGCCGAACGTGGGGAAGTCGTCGCTGCTCAACGCGCTGGCGGGACGCGGGGTGTCGGTGGTGGCCGATGCGCCCGGAACGACGCGAGACCATGTTGGGGCGCTGGTCGACCTGGGGGGCGTGGTGGTGCGGTGGGTGGACACGCCGGGGCTGGAAGAAGAAGTTCAAATGCATGAGGACGCGGAGATTCAGCGCGAGGCTCAACAGCTGGCGCTTGAAGTGGCCGCTCGTGCGGATCTGCTCTTGGTGTGCGGCGACTCGACCGCGCAAATCCAACCTCCCTCCACTTCCGGCGCGACTGTTCGAGTGGGTCTGCGGACGGACCTTGGACGGGTTGACGGAATGGACGCGGCGGTAAGCGTTCGGCAAGGGGTCGGCCTCGAGCGGCTGGTGACTGTCGTTCGCGAAGCAGTGGTGCCGCGGCGGCTCATCGAGAGCGCCGAACCCTGGGCGTTCTGGTAGAACAAAGGGGTGGTGAAAGCCCCAAGGCGGCGTGCCAAGCGGTTGTTCTGCTCCTAACCTTTCCCCCTATGGCCGACGTGAAGCGGAAAGGCGGACTGGACAAGCGGCAGCGCGACATCAAAGTCGGCGCGGGCCTCGAAGAAGCGCGTTACAACGTCGAGTTCATCGACTTCCTGCAGCGCTGGGGCCCGACGGTCATGCTCGTGATCGCGGCCGTCGCGATGGGCTTCTGGGGCCTGCAGAAGTGGCGCGAGAAGCGCGACAACCAGCAGGGCGTGGCGTTCGGCGACCTTGACCAGGCGATGTACGCGGCGCCGGGGATGGACGTGAACCCCGACGTGCTCGTCCGCATCGCCGAGGACAACGCCGGCCAGGGGGCCGTGCCGGTGCTGGCACGCCTGCGTGCCGCCGAGCAGTGGCGCGACAGCGCGATGAAGGGGTACAAGCCGGGCGCAGCACTGGACCCAAAGACGCGCGGTGTAGTCAACCAGGACGACGTTCTGACCGCCGAAGGAAAGAGCGAGTTCCTTGAGAAGGCCAAGGCGCAGTACAAGCTGGTGATCGACCAGACCGCCGGCAACTTCGCGAAGGCGACCTTTACGCTGACGGCGTACATGGGAACCGCGGCGATCGCTGAAACGCAAGCCGCCAAGGGCAACACACAGCAGTTGCAGCAACAGTACATCGCCGAAGCCAAAGCGGCGTACACGTCGGCGAAGGAGCTCGCCGAGAAGGCCCACTTCCCCGAGTACGCAGCGCTCGCAACCAAGCGGATCGAGACGGTCGAAAAGTACGCTCAGCCGGCCGCACTGCTCCCCGAGTCACTGGTGGCCTCGTGGGACAAGCCCGCCCCGGTGCCGCCGGCGCTTCCGGGTGGCAGCCTGCTGTCGCCCAACGGGCTCACGCCGGGCTCGTTGACTCCCACCACACCGCTGCCCGGCAGCACGCCCGACCCGTTCAAGATCGATATCCCGGGCACGACTCCTGGAACCAACCCCGCGTCCCCCACTCCGCCGGCGACGCCCGCGGTCCCCCCTGCCATTGATCCGACGAAGCCGGCCGAGCCCAAGCAGCCCTGACCGCGCGGCGTGTCGCACGCGTCCTGCGCCTTCCCTTATGTCCCACGGCAAACGCCGCAACGTGAACCGGAGCGAGTCGCGCCGGGGTAATCCGCTCATTGGGCCCGGGGGGAAGGTGGATCCCGCGGCGCTGTTTCGCGCGGCGGAGAAGAGCGAAGTTGCGGGCGAAGGCGAAAGCCAAAGTTCAAAGCTCAAAGTTCAAAGCTCAAATAAGAAGCCGGTCGCTGCTTCGCCTGCGCCCATTGTCGCGCCGGTCGACAACAATGACGACGGTCTGGGCGACGACGGCGATGTGATCGCCGTGCAGCCCTCGCGGAAGCAGAAGGTCTCCTTCACGCTGACGCGCGATCTGAACAAGCGGCTGGACAAGTACCTGGTCGATCGGATCACGTTCCTCAGCCGCAACAAGCTGCAGGAACTGATCGACGCGGGGTTCGTCACCGTCAACGGGCGCCCGGGAAAGGCGAGCACGAAGCTGCGGGTCGACGACACCGTGGAGGTGCTGATCGACGCGCCGCCGAGCGAGGATTATCCGCCGCAGGACATCCCGCTCGACGTGATGTACGAGGACGAGCACATGATCGTGCTCAACAAGAGCCCCGACATCATCGTGCACCCGGCCCGCACGCACACCGAAGGAACGATGATCAACGCGCTGGCGTACCACTTTCGCCACCGCTCCAAGACTGGCGGCGGGTTGTCGGCAGTCGGCGGCGAGTTCGCGCGACCCGGCGTCGTGCACCGGCTCGACCGCCAGACCAGCGGCGTCATCGTCTTCGCCAAGACCGACACCGCGCACTGGAAGCTCGCCGAGCAGTTCGAAAAGCGGAGCACCGACAAGCGGTACATCGCGTTCGTACACGGCAAGGTCGAGCCGCTGGCCGACGCGATCGACGTGCCGATCGGTCCGCACCCGTCGCGTGAAAAAGGGTTCCGCGAGAAGCAGGTGGTGCGTCACGATCATCTGGGCAAGCCGGCGCTGAGCGTCTACCGCGTGCTGGGCCGCTACAACCTTGGACGCGCCGATGGCGCCTCGCCGGCCCTGAAGAAGCGCGGCGGCTGGGGGACGAGTGCTGATGCTGCTATTGCGCCCGCCACGTCTACCAACATGCTGGGACGGGAGTCGCCTTGGGTGAGCGTGGTCGAGGTCGAGCTCAAAACGGGGCGCACCCACCAGATTCGCGTGCACTTCCAGCACCGGCAGCACCCGCTGCTTGCCGACGACATGTACGAAGGCCGGGCCTTGGCGGGCGCCAAGCCGGGCGACCCAGCCATCGCACGCGTCGCGCTCCACGCCGCGATGCTGAAGATCCGTCATCCCATCACCGGCAAGGCGATGGAATTTGTCGCCCCACTGCCCCCCGATCTGGCGGCCCTGCTGGCGGCGCTGCGGAAGGGGAAGGGGGCCGAGATCGACGAACGCCCCAGCCCGGCCGGCACCGTGCTGACGCTGGCCGATCTTGCGCGGACCTGAACGGGGGGCTCCCTAGGCAAAGCCCGGGGTGAACCTTGCATCGCCGCGCCTGAAATGGGCGAACAATGAAGTATGGCCAGTCGGGGTCGCAACCCGGTTCGCTCGTTCCGTCTTGGAGCGGTGGTGCTGCTGGCGATGGCCGGCACCGCGGCGACGCTTGTGGTCTCCGAGTGGCCGCTGATCGGTCAGTCGATCGCCGGGAAGGCAAGCCAGTCGCAGGTGGCCGCGACAGGACACGGCACGGTGCGTGCGGTGCCCGCTTCGGTGCGCGGTCTGTTCATGCCCGACGAGCCTGATCCGTATGCAGCGCTCCCGGAAATGATGACGACGGGGAGCGCGGCGGAGAGCCGGCGTATCGCGCGATTGCAGCAGGAGAGCTCCCCGCCGCTGCAAAGGCTGCGTGGCTGCATCACGGGCGGCGGCGAACTCGGATATGGTCCGCCGGAGCTGTACGACTACATCGAGTGGCAGCAACACACGCCGCTGGGGCGCGTTGTTGAGCATGTGATCGCGAGCCACGCCGATCGCTCGAACGGCTCAAGCGGCCTCAACCCGAAAATAGCGCCGCAACTGCGGGAGTTCTCGTTCACCGGCGACGATCCAGAGCAGACGACGCCCGGCGCCGTGCATGACGCGCTGAACCTGGGCGACCTGACGGTCCGGCTCGACCGGCTAAGCATGCCGCCGATCAACGACGCCGCGGACTTTGATGTGTCCGCGGTGCTGCGCGCGGCCGAACGACCAGACGACCGCTACCGGCGTCCGGTGGTGATGGACGCTGCCGCGGGGAACGATGCCACGCTGCGGGTGGGCAAGAACTCGATGATCCGTGCGAGCGCCAACGGCGAAGCGCCGGGAGTGATCCGCGACTACGTGAATCTGCAGCTCGAGCAGGTGTGGAACCTGGGCGGCGGATCGTCGTTCAGCGTGGGGTGGCGGCACCAGCGCGGAGTGATGAGCAACGAGTTGCCCGAGCCGACGGTGCGGCAAGACGCCCTGCTGCTTGAGCTGAAATTCGGGTTCTAAGACGCTGGAAGGGTTTTTCTACACCACCAGCCCCCGAATCCGGGGGTTGGCGTTGAGCGAATCCATCGGTGGACGGGTATCCTCGGCGGCTGGGGCGGGGTTGTAGTTGGACCTTTCAGGACGGAACCTTCGGGAGCATGCAATGAAGCGCTTTTCGCGATTGACGATGGTGGCGGTGATGCTGACGGTGTCGGCGACGGGCACGGGCCTGCTTGCGCAGGAGACCAAGAAGCCCGAAGAGAACAAGCCGACACAGCCCCCCAGTGTCGTGCAGCCCAAGAAGGGTGAGGAGAAGAAGCCCGACGCGCCGGCGCCCGCGAAGGAAGAGCTCGTCTACGTCGAGCTGCAGACCTCTGCGGGGAACATCCTGCTGGAGCTGAATCAGAGCAAGGCGCCCGTCTCGGTCGCGAACTTCCTCAAGTACGTGGACAAGGGTCACTACAACGGAACGATCTTCCACCGCGTGATCAACGGGTTCATGATCCAGGGCGGCGGCTTCACGCCGTCGATGGAGCAGAAGCCGACCGATGCGCCGATCAAGAACGAGTTCGCCAACGGCCTGAAGAACGAGACGTACACGATCGCGATGGCGCGGCTCTCCGCCCCCGACAGCGCGACGGCTCAGTTCTTCATCAACGTGGGCGACAACGACGCACTGGACCGGGCCAGCCCCCGGACCGGCGGCGCGGGCTACGCGGTGTTCGGCAAGGTGGTCGCCGGCAAGGAAGTCGTCGACAAGATCAAGGCCGTCAAGACCGGCCTGAAGCAGACGCCGCAGGGCCAGATGACCGACGTGCCCGTCGAGCCGGTGTCGATCACCACGGCCAAGCGGGTAACGGCCGAAGAGGCCGCGAAGATGAAGGGCGGCTCAGGCAAGACCGAGACCCCCAAGCACGACCCGGCCAAGCCCAGCAAGCCGGAAGAGCCGAAGAAGCCCGAAGGCAAGTAAGCCTCACGGCACAAGCGAAGCTTAAAGGGCCGGCACGACCGGCCCTTTTTCATTGGGTGAGGCGTTGCGCATGGGATGAGGCGTGCCGGGCAGGGCGCTACGCTGCGGCATGAGCAACATCCCTTCGGCTACCAACCCCAGCGTCGTGCTTGAGACCTCGATGGGAGCGATCACGATCGAACTCGACGGCGTCAAGGCGCCGATCAGCACCGCCAACTTCCTGCAATACGTCGACGGCGGGCACTACGACGGGACGATCTTCCACCGCGTCATCGGCAACTTCATGATCCAGGGCGGCGGCTACACGCCCGACATGGACCAGAAGAAGACCGGGGCACAGATCAAGAACGAGTGGAAGAACGGGCTCTCGAACAAGAAGTACACCATCGCGATGGCCCGCCTTGGCAACATGCCCGACAGCGCGACGGCTCAGTTCTTCATCAACGTCGGCGACAACGCCTTCCTCGACCAGCCGCGCGACGGCGCGGGGTATGCGGTCTTCGGCAAGGTGACCGCGGGGACGGACGTGGTAGACAAGATCAAGGGCGTCCGCACGACCACCAGCCGCGGCATGGGCGATGTGCCGGTTGAGCCGGTGGTGATCACCAAGGCTCGGCGCGCCTGATTTTCACCACAGAGACTCAGAGGCACAGAGAAGACAAAGAAAGAGCCTCGGATAAACGCGGATGGACACGGATCAGAAGAGTTGATCCGTTCAATCCGTGTTCATCCGAGGCTTGTTTTTTGCCTTGATGATCTGTCGTAGAACCGAGGCGTGGTTCGCGTGCTTGCGCACGCGGCTCTTATGCGAGCGCCGGGGTCGGGACGGTACCGTTGCTGGTGGACGCGGGGGGATGGGCGGGCTTGAGCTCGGGCTCGTGGAACTCGTGCTTCTTGTGCTTGCCGGCGAGCAGCACGTAGATGCTGGGGACGAAGAAGAGGGTGAAGAAGGTGGAGATGATCATGCCGGTCACGAGCACGACACCGATGTTGTTGCGGGCGGCAGCACCGGCGCCGTGGATGAAGATGAGCGGAGCGTGGCCTGCGACGGTCGCAACGCTTGTCATCATGACAGGCCGGAAGCGGGTAACGGACGCCTGGCGTGCGGCGTCAAGCTTGCTGAGCCCTTGCTCCTGCAGATGGTTTGCGAACTCGACGATGAGGATGCCGTTCTTGGTCACAAGTCCGACCAGCGTGATCAGCCCGACCTGAGAGTAGATGTTGATGGTGGCGCCCTTGACGCCGAGGAAGGTGAAGATGAGCGCGCCGGTGATCGCCAGCGGGACCGAGCCGAGCAGCACGATCAACGGATCGCGGAACGAGCTGAACTGGGCCGCCAGCACCAGGTAAATCAGACCGATCGCGAAACCGAGGGTAATGACGAGCGACGAGCCCTCCTGCTTGATCTGGCGGGATTCGCCCGCGTAATCGATCGCGTAACCGGTCTTCGGGAGAATCTCGCGGGCGATCGCTTCCATCTTCGCCAGCGCGTCCGCCTTGGTCACGCCGGGGTTGAGGATGCCGTTGAGGCGGAAGCTGTTGCGCTGCTGGAACCGGTTGAGCTCGCGCGGCGCAGCGCTCATCTCGATCTTGACGAACGAGCCGATCTGGACCGTGCCGCCGCTCTTGGTCCGTACTTTGAGCTGAAGAAGCTGCGCAGGATCAAGGCGGCCCAGGTCTTCGACCTGTGGGATGACCTTGTAGCTGCGGCCCTCATAGTTGAAACGGTTGACATAGCCGCCTGACAGGAGCACGCCCAGGTCACGCCCAACCGTCGCGAGATCGAGGCCCATATCGGCCACCTTCTCGCGGTCGATGGTGATGTGCGCCTGCGGCAGGTCGATCTTCAGGTCCGTATCGGGGAACATGAACATGCCGGACTGGAACGCAGCACCCATGAGGGCCTGGGCGTACTGCACCATCTTTTCCGGCTCTTCGCTGCTGGTCACGACCAGCTCGAGCCCGTAGTTGCCGGCGCCGGGGAGAGGGGGCGGAACGAACGCCGCCGCCTGAACGCCGGGGACCTGTGAGACGAGCCCATAGGCCTGGCCCTTGATCTCTTCGGTGTTCCGCTTGCGGTCCTGCCACTCGACCATGTTGGCGCCGCCGAAGCCGAGGCTCGGAGACATGACCAGCCGCCAGCGGACGCGCTGCTCGGGGATCTGTTCGAGCTGCTTGGAGACCTGGGCGGCTGCGGTGCGCGTGGAATCGAGCGATGCGTCGGGCGACGCGAAGAGCATGAACATCACGATGCCCTGGTCCTCGGTCGGCGCGAGCTCTTTGGCGGACCCGCGGTACAGCGGTACGGCCCCCGCGGCGATCAGCACCGCGGCCACTGCCATGGTCCAGCGCAGCTGCAGCGTGACGGTCAGCGCCTTGGCGTACACGGAGCGGATGCGTTCGAAGACACCGTTGACAAACTTCGAGAGGCGGCCTTCTTTTCCGTGCGCAGGCACGAGCATCGCGCTCATAACCGGGCTGAGGGTGATCGCGACAACGCCCGACACCACCACCGCCGACGCCAGCGTGAACGCGAACTCCTTGAACAGCACGCCCGTGAGGCCGCTCTGGAAGCCGATCGGCGCATAGACCGCGGCGAGGGTGATGGTCATGGAGATGACCGGGAAGAAGAGCTCGCGGGCGCCGATGAGGGCCGCGTCGATCTTGCTCTTGCCCTCGCGGATGTGACGTTCGACGTTCTCCACCATCACAATCGCGTCATCGACGACCAGACCGACCGACAGCACGATCGCCAGGATCGTCAGGAGGTTGAGTGAGAAGCCCATGAGCATCATCATCAGCGTCGCGCCGACCAGCGACACGGGCATCGCTACCAGCGGCACGATCACTGTGCGGAGAGAGCCCATGAACAGGAACACCACCACCGCGACGATGGCGATCGTCTCCATCAGGGTGTGGCTGATGTCCTTGATGGCGTGCTCCATGAAGTAGGTGCCGTCAAAGGCCATGTCCATCTTGATGGAGGGGGGCAGCTTGGCCTCGATTTCCTTCATGCGCTCGCGCAGACGCTCGGCGACCTCGAGCTCGTTCGCGCTGGGCAGGGGCCACACCGAGAGATAGATCCCAGGATCGGCGTTGAAGCCTGCTTCACCGGTCGGCTCTTCACTGCCGAGTTCGACACGGGCCACGTCGCGCAGGCGGACGATCGACCCCTCCTGCTCGCGGACGATGAGCTGCTCGAACTCTTCGGGTGTGCGCAGGCCCGTGTTGGTGATCAGGTCGACCTGCACCTCGCTCGTCTTGGTGCGGCCTACAGCCGCAAGGAAGTTGTTCTTGCGCAGTGCGTCGAACACCTCTGTGGGCGTGACGTTCAACGCGTCGAGCTTGTTGGCGTCGAGCCAGATGCGCATCGCCAGGTCGCGTTTGCCCTCGATGCCGACCCGCTGCACGCCCTCGATGGTCGCAAGCTCGGGCTGCACTTCGCGGACGAGATAGTCGTTGAGCCGCGTCAGCCCCAGTTCTTTACTCGTGAACGAGACGTAGAACGTCGCGTACGGCTTGTCCGTGCGTTGGATATCGACGACCGGGCTCTCGGCTTCCTGCGGCAATTCAGACCTTACCTGGTTGAGGCGTGCTGAAATCTCCGCGAGCGCGTCGACGCTGCTGTGGTTGAGCCGCAGATGGACGGTCACAACGCTCACGCCGGCCGTGCTCTTGCTCTCGATGTAGTCGATGCCGTCGATGGCTGAGACCGCCCGCTCGATGGGCGTGGTGATATAGCCGCGCATGTCCTCGGCGTTTGCGCCGAAATAGACGGTGGTGATGAGGATCGACGACGATTCGATGCGCGGGTACTGACGTATCGGGAGCGACTTGATCGAGGCGAGCCCGGTCGCCAGGATGATGAGGCTCACGACGAACGCGAGCACCGGCTTGCGGACAAAGATGTCGGTGAATGACTTCATGTGTGTCTGGGGAACGACCAGGAAGGAGAGCAATCAATTTCAGAAGCAACCAGGACGGACGCGGAACCGGGCGGCCTACTTACCTTCGGGCTTTGCTGCGCCGGTAGCGGGCTGGCCGCCCTGCGGGGCGTCGGGCATCGCGGCGGCTTTCGGATCGGCCGGAATGATCTTCATGCCGGGCACGCCCTTGAGCTTGAACGCACCGACAGCAGCAACCTGCTCACCGGCCGCCAAACCGTCAACGACGGCGACCCATCCGGCGCCGGCGCGCTGGGATCTGCGCTGTCGGGGTCGGCGAGCACCGGGCCGAGCTTGACGATCCGCTGCTGGCTCTTCAGTCCGTCCTTGTCCTTCACAGCGACGAACAGGGATTCGCCCGACGAAGAGCGCTGAATGGCGGTGACCGGCACGGCCGTGTACTTCACGGGCAGGTCGATCGGCACGCGGATCTGTAGACTCATTCCCGGACGGAGCATGCCGTCACGGTTATCGACCTCGCTGCGGACGCGCACGTTGCGGGTCTCCATGCTCGCACTTGCGTCGATCGCGACGACCTTCAACGTAACAGGTTTGTCGCCAAAGAGCGGGCTGGTTCCCACAACCGTCAAACCGACGCGCACGCGGGGCATGTACTCCTGGGGGATGGCGAAGTCGAGGTAGATCGTGTCGGCTACTTCCTCAAGCACGGCGACCGCACCGGAGTCGCCGCCCATGCCCATCTGCGGCGGAAGGAACTGACCTTCGTGTACGGTCCGCATGCCGACGCGCCCCTTGAACGGGGCCTTGAGCGTGAACTTGTCGAGCCGCACGCGCATCTGCTCGACCTTGGCCTGCGCCTCTTCGATCTCGGCCTGTGAGCGGAGACGGTCAGCCGTCGCCTTGTCGAGCTCGGCCTTGGCGCGGTCGACCTCCATCGCGCTGGTCGCGGCAACGGTGTTGGCTTCCTGCTGCCGCTTGTATTCGGCCTGCGCGAGGGCGATCCGGGCATCAACGACCTTCAGATCGGCCTGCTTGACGCGGACCGACGCCTCCGCGGCGTGCATGTCGGCCACGTCGGTCGAATCGTCGATTACCACCAACACCTGGCCCGCGTCGACGACGTCGCCCGACTGGAAGTTCACCTTCCTGATCGTTCCCGACACCTCGTTCTGCACACGCACAGTGCGGCGCGAGAACACGGTGCCAGTGAGCTCAGAGGTGGGCTGAAACGGGATCGTCTTGGCCGTCACCACCTGGACGAAGGCCATCGGTTCGAAGTGAGGTTGATTCTTGATCGCGTTCTGCTCCTGAACGCGCTTGGTGATCATCAGGCCGGCGCCGGACGCGCCGATGACACCGAACAACAAAACGGCGGCGATGATTGCTGAAGGCTTCACTTTGAGACTCGCTTTCTGGAACCGGCCGTCGCTGGGGCCGGGGATGAACGCCCGTTCTTGACTGGGGCGCCGGCGGGCGCACCGAACTGCTGCGGATGATCGACGATGTGCTGCAGCACCTCGCGCACGCGCTCAAGGCGCTGCGGGGTGAGGTCGCTGAGGTTGAAGACCCAGTTGAACCACATGCCGTTGAGGGCCAAGTGGATCGCGTCGGCTACACCGGGGGGGAGCTTGTCGCCCGCGAGCTTGGCGTCGATGCGCTGGTGCACCTTGCGGACCGGGTCGATGTGCTTGGCGTCGTGTACAAGGGCGGCGATGACGACGCAGCCGCGGCGGCGCGAGTCCTCGTCGTCAACGTCCGTTCCACCCTCGCCGTCCGGGCAGTCAAAGCAGGCATTGATCAGGCCGCGGGCCGCGCCGCCCGGCTGACCGGCGTGGCGTTGGAACGACTCTTCGCAGGCGTTGCCCCACGCGTCGATCTTGCGCAGCACCATCGCGCCGATGAGCGCATCCTTGCTGGGATAATGGTGGATCAGGCCGCTCTTGGAGAGCCCGGCCTCTTTCGCGACCGCGTCGAGCGTCACGTGCCCGACGCCGTCGCGCATCGCGACGCGCTCGGCGGCGTCGAGGATCGGGTCAGCCGGAACCGAGCAGGCCGATGCCCGCTCTTCCTTCGGCTTTGCAGCAGCGACAGGCTTCCGCGCAACCGGGCTCGGGGGGAGCACGGAGGCAGCGGGAACACTCGTCTGGCGGACGACCCGGGGTGGTCGGGGGTTCTTGGGCACCGGGGCGATGGTACCGACCGACTGGTCGGTCGTCTACCCGAACGAGCATCAAGAAAGCAAAATCCCCGCTATTCGCCGGGGATCGAGGGTCAACCCGTGTTGTGGCGTGAAAATTGCCGGTCTGAGATCACGCGATCGTGACGCTCTTATCCAGGTACACATCCTGAACGGCGTTCAGCAGAGCCACGCCGTCCTTCATGGGCTTCTGGAAGGCCTTGCGACCCGAGATCAGGCCCATGCCGCCGGCGCGCTTGTTGATCACGGCCGTCGTCACTGCTTCTTCAAGATCGCCCGCGCCCTTGCTCTCGCCGCCGCTGTTGATCAGCGGGACGCGACCCATGAAGCCGTTGGCGAGCTGGTAGCGGCAGAGGTCGATGGGATGACCGCCGTTGCCGTTCTCGTCGCTGCCGCAGAGCTGCGTGTAGACGCGCTTGTCCCACTTGCCGTAGGCCGAGCCGCCGCTGTTGAGCGCGGCGTAGCCGCCGTTGTTGGTCGGCAGCTTCTGCTTGATGATGTCGGCCTTGATCGTGGCGCCCAGGTGGTCGGCCTGACCGGTGAGATCGGCGCTGGCGTGGTAGTCGACGCTCTTGCCGTCGGCGCCCTTGACCTTGAACGCGTTGTTGCGCGTGTAGCACCACAGCACCGTCACCATGCCGAGGCTGTGTGCCTCTTCGAACATCTGGCTGACGTACTTGATCTCTTCGCGCGAGTCGGGGCTGCCGAAGTAGATCGTGGCCCCCACTGCCACCGCGCCCATCTCGTAGCACTGCTTGATGGAGCCGAAGTACGACTCCTTGAAGATGTTGGGGTACGTCAGCATCTCGTTGTGGTTGAACTTCACCAGGAACGGGATCTTGTGGGCGTACTTGCGGGCGCAGCTCGCCAGCGCGCCGACGGTGCTCGCCACGGCGTTGCAGCCGCCTTCGATCGCCAGCTTCACGATGCTCTCGGGGTCGAAGTAGATCGGGTTGGGAGCGAAGCTCGCGCCGCGCTGTGCTCGATGCCCTGGTCGACGGGCAGAATGCTCACGTACCCCGTACCGCCCAGGCGGCCGTGGTTCATGAGGTTCTGGAAGTTGCGCAGAACGGGCACCGGGCGGTCGCTCTGGCTGAAGACGCGATCGACGAAGTCCGGACCGGGGAGATAGAGGCTCTCCTTGCTGATCGTCTTGCTGGTGTGGGAGAGCAGCCCGTCGGCGGCTCCGCCGAGGGTGGACTTGACGTTGACGGTCGGAGCGGTCGATGCGGCCATGGTGATCCTCGATGAACGCGTGAACGCCGCGGCAAACCGCCGCGGAAGGGGTAGGTCGAGGCCGAGTTTAGCGTTTGCGTTGGTGGCCGTCCGAGCGCGGCGCCAACCTACTTCTGCTGCTCACCGCCGACCCCTACTCCAACGTACCGCATGAGCGGATCGGCGAGTGTCGGGAGCGGCTTGGCGTCTTTGCCGCTGTCGGCCGGTGCTGGGGGTTGGACGAAGCCCTGAGCGTCGCGGATCCACGCAGCGTGCACGGGACCGGCGCGGCCGACCGACGCGGCGGCGAAGGCCAGTGCACGGAGGATGGCAGCCCGCTGCGGCGGGTCGGCCTTGGCCGCGGCCAAGGCGATGGTGTCGCCCATGCTCTCGGCGCGTGCGCGATCGACGGCACTCTCGGATGACAGCAGCGCTGCGTAGGTGCGGATGCCCGCGACAGCGACCAGCTCGGGGGTCTGCCGGCGCCACCACTCGCGCGATTCGCGTTCGATCGTGGGCGGCATGACGCGGCGCGTCTCGCGCGCGATCAACTGCCAGTCGCGCGTCTCGATCACCTTGTCCTTTGTGCGTTCGGTGATGTAGGCCTTGAGGTCGCCGAGCCGGCCGCCGACGATGCCGGCCATCGTCTGTTCGTCGGTGTCGTCCCCTTCCACGATCACGCGCTTGATGATCTGCTCGCGTCGTTCCTCGTGGTAGCGCAGCGCGAGATAGGCGACTTCGTCGGAATCGTCGTACCACGGGTAAAGAGCGAGCTCCGCCTCGGCGATCTGCGTGAGGCGGGTCGCAAGAGCTTCGTCCTTGTCGGCAAGCGCGGCCATGCGCGGCAGCACGAGCCCGACGCGGCAGAACGCGAAGGCCGGGTCGGCCTCGGGCCCTCGCTCCCAGAGCCAGGTGAGCATCGCGAAGGCCTGGCGCTTGTCTCCCGCCGCGATCAGCCGGTCGGCTTCGCGCAGACGAGCGAGAACATCGACGTACAGATCGCCCACCTTGGGATCACGCACATCGGGCACGGTCGGAAGGCCGTCGGCTTCCTTTCCGAAGTAATACATGCGAGCGGGCCGTGCGGGAGCTGGACAGTCCTTCTCGTGAGACATCGCCCAGGCCGGCGATTTCGCTTTGGCGAAGTCCATCTGCAGGTCAAACGCAAAGAGCGCCATGGTGGCGGTCGGCAGGTGTCCGATCGCCGGCTCCCAGTCATCAGGGCCCGCCGCGTTTGGACCTGAGCCGACAGCTTCGGGCAGGAAACGGGCGTAGTTCACGCGGCCGCCGTCGATGAACATGTCGAAGCCGAAGAACGCCGTCCCCTTGTCCGGCGGGTTGGCCTTGAGGTACGCCCCGGCGGCTTCGTCGTTGCGGTCGAGCTTCACCATCACCGCGTGCCACATCATCCATGCACGCACCGAATCGTTGGCCCACCAGGGGCGGCGCATCTCGGGCGGGCGTTTCCAGTCCCTGATGACGATCAGCACGCGGTGCTCGCGCTTGGCCTTGGCGGCCGCCTCGGTGATCGACAGCTTCTCCAGCGGCAGCGGGAGGATGTTCTCCTGCGCAAGGACTCCGCGGGCAAACAGGAGCACGCACACGATCGCGGCGACGATGAATCGAAGAGACATGGTCTTGGCGACTCCTACCGCGTTGCGGTTCCGATAGAGCGTGAGAGCGGGTCCCTCACGCTCTGTTCCTTCGTTTCCGGTGCGTCGAGCGCCGCGGCCTCTGCCAGCCACGCCGCGTGCGTTGAATCCGCCTTACCCACCGAAGCCGCGGCGGCGACCAGTGCCCGGCGCACGGATGCACGCAGCTTCGGCGGCGCTTTCTCCGCGCCCCTGAGCACATCGGCCGCGACCTGGACCGCGCTCGCGATCGGCCGGCTCCGGACTCGTGAGCAACTCTCCGTAGTAGTGCGCCGCACACATGGTCAGCAGCTTCACACGAGCGGTTTCCCAGCGGACTTTCGTCTCAGGGGCGGCCGCACGCGGCAGCGGCAGCTTCGACCTTCTGACGGCGTCTTTCCATTTGGCGCTGTCGCGGCGGTCGGCGGATTGCAGGATCACCACGCTCTCTTTCAACTCGCCCGATCGTGCCGAGGCCAGCGCCCCCATGGTCTCTTCATCAGCGTCGACATTCTCAACGTTGAACCGTCTGACCAGGTTGTCGGTGTCGTCCACCGCGGCTCGCAGGCAGAGGTACTGCGCCTCGCGGTCGTCGTCGTACCACGGATACTGGACGAGCTCGGCCTCGGCGATCTTGAACATACGGTCCTTCAACGCCTTGTCGCCGGCGGCGAGCGCCTGCATGCGTGGCAACACCAGACCGCAGGCGGCCAGCGCGAAACCGTCGTCCACCTCCCGCCCGCGTTCCCAGCACCAGGTAAGCAACGCGAACGCGGCGCGTTTGTCGCCGCCTGCGGCCTTGGCGTCCGCCTCCCTGAGCTTTCCAAGCACGTCGATGTATCGGTCCCCGGGGCTCGGAGTTTTGATGTCGTCCACCGTCGGCAAACCGTCCGCCGCCTTGCCGAAGTAGTACATCCGCCCGGGCCGCAAGGGCTCAGGGCAGTCCTGCTGGTGCATCAGCTTCCACAGCGGCGACACTTCCGAAGTGCATTCAAACCGGTGGTTGATCTGAAAGAGAACGGATGTACCGGTGGGCGAGACGTGTGCATCGTTTGGAGTGTCCCAGTCATCGGGTCCGTCGGCCCAGAGTTCAGGCGGCAACGGCTTCCCCTTCACCAAAAGCGGCGTGTACTTGCCGTCGATGATCACGTCGAATCCCCAGAACCGATTGGAGTCGTCATCGGGCACCATGCGGAAATAGTCGGCCGACTCCGGGTCGCCGCGTTTGACCTCTACAAGCGTGCCGTGCCAGGCGAGCCAGGCCCGCACGCTGTTGTTGGCCCACCAGGGCCGACGCTGGAAAGGCGGGCGCATCCACTTGCGAACGACAATCAGAACACGATGTTCCTGCTTGGCCTTGATGATCGCCTGCGCCGCCGGCGTCTTGTCCAGCGGCAGAGGCAGCAGGTTCTCCTGTCCAAAGGCGCATCCGCACCACAGCATGAGGATGGCGAGAGCGATCGCACATGATCGACTGAGCATGATCGCACTCCCTACCTGGTTCCGCGCGTGAGTACGCGTGTGAGCGGGTCGACCAGTCCCTTGTCCTTGCCTTCCGCAGGCGGGTCGATCGTCGCGGCGTCGACGAGCCAGACAGCGTGCGTCGCGTCTGCTCTGTCGGCCGAGGCCGCGGCGTACACCATCGCACGCATCGCAGCCGCCTGCACGGGAGCAGGAGCGGTCTTGGCGAGCTTGAGCACGTCGGCGGCGACCAGCTCGGCACGAGACCGCTCTTCGGGCTTGTCGCTCTTGAGCAGCATCGAGTACTGGCCGACGCCGGCGATCGTGATCAGCTCGACGCGCCGACGCATCCATCGCGCTTTCGGCTCGGCATCAGCCAGCCGCGGCAGCCCGGCGCTGGCGATCTTCACCAGGTCCTTCCACGCTTTCGCGCTCGCCGGAGCGTTCGGCGGCAGCTCAAGAATCCCCGCCTTCAACCGCGCAAGCCGCAGCCCGACCAAGCCTTGGAACGCCTCCTCGTCGACGTCGGCATTCTCAACCGCGGCCCGCTCGGTGGCCCGCCCTCTGTCTCCCGCCGCCCAGCACAACGCGAGATATCCAGCCTCCTCGTCCTCGTCAAACCACGGGTAGAGGGCCGTCTCCGCGTCCATGATCTTGGTCATCCGCTCGCGCATCGGCACCGAGGCGCTGCTGACGTTCAGCATCCGCGGCAGCACCAGCCCGACTCGCGCCAGCATGAACGCCGGATCGGCATCTCCGCCCCGCTCCCAAGCCCACTCCAGCAGCGCGAACGCCTCGCCGCGGCGGCCCGCGACGAGCATCTGGTCCGCTTCGCGGAGCCGGGCAAGCACGTCGATGTAGCGATCGCCCGGCGCGGGCGCGAGCACGTCGATCGTTCGCGGGATGCCCTCCTCTTCCTTGCCGAACCAGTACATGCGATCCGGCGCTTGGGCTCGGGGCAGTCGAGCTTGTGAAGGCTCGCCCACAGCGGGTCGCGCTCGTTGGCGGCCTGCAGTTGAAAATCCAACTGCTGCAGCATCGACGCGGCGGTGGGCGAGACACACGGACCGCCGGAACCATGATCATCGGGTCCTTTGGCCACGGGCGCATCGCACGGGTCATCGGGACAGATCGTCCGGATAGTCTTCATCGCGTCGCACCGCAGGAGTTTGGTGCGTTCGCCGTCGACGTACACGTCGACGCCCCACAACTTGTTCCACTTGTCCTTGGGATAGTCCAGGAGGTAATGCCGCCCCTCAGGATCCTCAGGTGAGGCCTCCACCATCACTGCGTGCCAGCCGACCCACGCGCGGACCGAGTCGTTCATCCACCACGGCCGACGCCCATCGGGCGGCCGCTTCCACTCACGCACGACGATCAGGATGCGGTGCTCACGCCGCGCCTTCTCCTGCGCCTGCGAGAGCGAGATCTTCTCCAGCGGGAACGGCAGCAACGACTCTTGAGCGAGCGCCGCACTCCCCATTGTCGCAAATCCAAGGCAGGCCCCGATCACCAACGCAGCCACGCGCTTCATAACACCTCCGCGTCGGAGAGGTTATCCGAAGGTGCGGCCCTGACGGTTGCCAGACCCGTGCTTGAAGATTTCCTCATCAACGGGTTACTTCGCCCGTTCGGCCCACTTGGCTGCCTCGTCCGGCTTGCCCAGCTTCTTGTACAGGCTCACCAGGTCCTCCGCCCGAGAAACCGCCTCGGGGTGCTTTGGTGAGTAGGCCTTGGCGAGCCCTTCGTACGCCCCCAGGATGAGCGGCTCCGCCTCGTCGTACCGGCCTGCGTCCATCAGGATCTTCCCGAGGTTGCCGCGCATCGCGTGCGTGTCGTAATGGTCGTCGCCCCGCACCTTCTCGATGGCCTCGACCGCGATCCGCTGCTCCTGCACCGCCTCGTCGTACCGGCCCATCTCCGAGAGACACTGCGCGAGGTTGTTGCGGTACGCGATCGTCGCGCGGTTGGCGGCGCCCACCGACTTCTCCGACGCCGCGATCGCCTCGCGGAACTTGGTCACCGCCTCCTCCGCCCGCGGCGGGTGCGTGTACTCAAGCGCACCGGCGAGCTGATCGAGCGCACCCGCGGTGTGGTGGTGATTGGGACCGTTGATCTTGAGCTGACCCGCGACCACGCGCTCAAGGATCGGCACCGCGTCGTCCGACTTATCGAGCCGCACGAGTGTGTTCGCGTAGTTGCCCCACGCGATCAACGCCGAGGGATGCTCAGACCCAAGCCCTACCTCCGCACCTTCCGCGGCCCGCTTGAGATACCCCAGCGCCTGCTCGGGTTTTCCCTGGCTGCGCAGGAACGTGCCGTAGTTGTTCAGGCTCGTCACCATGTCGCCGTCGGAGTCGGGGAGCGTTTTGCCGCGGCGTTCGAGCGTCTCTTTGAACAGCCGCTCGGCTTCGTCGAACTTCCCCAGCCCCTGCAGTTGCGACGCCCACGCGTCGCGCGCCTCCAGCGTCCCGCGATCGTCGGGACCCTTGAGTTTCTCGCGCAGGGCGGCCACCTCGCGCATCAGCGGTTCGGCCTCGGCGTTCCGGCCGCGCGTGTTGCCGATGAGCGCCGCGCGGTGCCACAGCGCATCGCAGAGGATCTGCTCGTCGTCGGTCTGCCGCGCGTGCTCGAGCGCCTCGTCGAACATCTTCTCCGCGTCGTCCACCTGCCCCAGGCTGCGGTACGACTGCCCGATCGCACCATACAGGCTCGTCGCGATGACGTGGTCGTCGGCGAACCGCTCGGGGATCTGCTTCGCCGCCTTGTCGAGCACCTCCACGACCTTCACGTCGCGTCCGCCCGCGTCCTTCTTCAGCCGGCTCGAGTCCACCGACCGCAACAGCGTGGTGAGGAACTGCGCCACGATGCCCGCCTGCTTTTCACGCCGCTCGGCAAGCGTCCTGGCAGTCTCAGCTTCGGTCTTGGCTGTCTCCGCAGTCGTCTTCGCGGCCAGCGCCTCCTTCGCGCGCTGTTCCGACAGCGTCTTGGCCGACTCGGCCTCGCCCTTGGCCGCCAGCGCTTCGGCGCTCGCGCCGGGCGTTGGCCGCCTGCACCAGCGACCACACCATCAGCCCGCTGATCACCAACAGCGCAACGCCCCCCACCGCCAGCACAGCACGGAACCGGTGCGCCCGACGGTTCACGGCGCGCCAGGCCGACTCGCGCTGCGCCTCGATCGGCTCGCCCGCCAGGTAATGACGAAGGTCCTTCGCAAGATCCACCGCCGTCGCGTACCGCTGCGACGGATCCTTTCGCAGGCACGTGAGCGTGATCGTCCGCAGGTCCTGATCGATCCCATCCCCGCTCACACTCCGCCCCATCGGCCCCGGCTCCGCCCCCGCGATGTTCGCAAACGCCGCCGACAAGCTCCCGCTCGTGTCGTACGGCATCTGCCCCGTCAGTAATTTGAACAGGATCACCCCGAGGCTGTACACGTCCGAACGCGTGTCCACCGCGTCTGGGTTGCCGCTCGAATGTTCCGGACTGCTCCAGGCGACTGACCCGACAAACTGCCCCTCCCGAGTCACGCTCGGCTCTTCTTTCCCGTCCGGCCTCCACCGCGATTCCGCACGCGCAAGGCCGAAGTCCACAACCCGCGGCTGCCCCTCCGAGTCGATCAGCACATTGTCGGGCTTCAGGTCGCGGTGAATCACGCCGCGCTGGTGCGCGTACCCCACCGCTTCAGCCACCGTCGCCATCAGCGCGGCGACCTTCCGCGGCGTCATCCCGTCGGCGAACTGTTCAAGGCTCGGGCCCTCGACCAGTTCCATCACCAGGAAGACTCGCGAGTCCGGCGGCGGCGTCACGCCGCTGTCATACACCCGCACCACGTTTGGATGCCGCAGCGATGCAGCCAGCTCGATCTCGCGCGAAACCGCGCCCGCGCTCGATCGTCATCCGCCCGCACGATCTTGATCGCCGCACGCCGCCCCGTGCTCACCTGCGTCGCGCCGTACACCACCGCCTGCCCGCCCGCCTTCAGACGCAGCAACGACGAATACCCCGGCACCGCCGGCGCATCGCCGAACGACACCACCGCGCGGCGCACCTCGCCCAGCAAGCTGATCTCATCGCTAAACCAGCTCGGCGCATCGGCGACCCCGCCGCCCCCGCCCCCCCCACCGCCCTCGGGTTGCACGCGGGGGTCAGACATTCACCCCTCCTCCGCCACCTGCTCGGCAATCAGCTTGCTCAGCCGACGCAAGATCCGCGACTTCGCCTGATAGACGCTGTCCACGCTGATCTTCAGGTCCCGCGCCACCGCCTGCACGTCGTGCTGCAGCAGCGCGTACCGCTGGAACGCCTCCAGATCCGTGGCGTTGAACTCCCCCTCCACCACCTTCATCGCGAGCCGGGTATGGTGCTGACGCCACTGCTGCTCCCACGCTTCATCAGGCTGCTCGGGTGAGCCACCGCCCCCCCCTCCCGCGCCGCCCGTGGTCGGCGCGTGGTCCTCGATCCCTTCTAGACCCGTCACCGCCCGGTTCTGACGCGCCCGCCGCGCAATTGCGCGAACAACCGTCGTCTTGAGGTACGACCGGAACGTCCCTTTGCTCGGGTCGTACACGAACCCGCTCTGCATCACTTTGGCGAGGGAGACCATTACCTCTTGCACGAGGTCGTCGCAATCCGCCGGCTGCACCCCGCGCATGCGGGCATATCCCCTGATCAGGTCGCCATAGCGCTCGTGGAACGCACGCCACGCCTCTTGGTCCACCACGCGCGAGCCGTCCCCCTCACCCGCGATAACGACGCCGCCACCAAGTCGCTCCAGCAACGTGATGTGCGTCGATCGACTGAACACCCGGAAAATCTACCAGAATCCAAACGCAGTGCCACTCTCCCCACCAGAATTCCGGTGCTGCCATCACCGCATCCGGGTTCTCTCCCCAGAATTCACACGGACCTCCGCCCGGTAACGACAAGCCCCGGCGCAACTCACAAACGAGCTGCGCCGGGGGGAAGTAGGATGCCTTCAGCCTGCGAACTCAGATCGTCGGACGCGTGGGGTTGTTGATCGTGGTACGGTCAACCACGGTGTTGCCCGGAGTGCGCATGTCGCTGGGGTTGCGCGAGTCGCGGAACTCCTTCGAGTCCTTCGCCTTGTTCACGGTGCCGGCGCTCACCTCGCCGCCGGTCGTCACGTCCTCAAGGCCCGACTCTTCGAGGATCTTTTTGGCGTTTTTGGTCTCGTCGCCGTTCTCGCTGTGAACGCTGAGCAGGATGCCGCCGGCCTTCACCTTGCCCTCATAGCGCTTGGCCTCAAACTCGGGGATGCCCATGCCGACCAGCGCGCCGACCAGACCGCCGGCCATGCTGCCCGCTGCGCCGCCCGCCAATGCCCCCATGATCGGGCCCGCGGCCAGGAACGGCCCGAGGCCGGGAATCGCCAGCATGCCAAGACCCGCCAGCAGACCAACGGTCATGCCTGCCGCACCGCCCGCGACGCCGCCGACGGCCGTGCCCTCGCCGACCTTGGTGTTGTGCTTGATCGCAAAGTCGCGCGTCGTGCTCTTGTCGGGGAACAACACAGAGATGTCGTTCTCCGCAAACCCCGCCGCCTTGAGACGATCGATCGCCGTGCGGACCTGAGACTCGCTGTTGCCGATGCCGAAGACTGACGTTGCCATGCTCATGCTCCTTCAGTGGGACGCCCGCCTCACGGGCGTCCAAGGTTGTTCACACACAGGTCACAAATACGTTCCGTAGAAAACCACCGACCCGCACGCCGCTTCCGCCGCCGTTCTGGCGCACCCTGCCATTCTCAGCGTCAGAGCAGTTAGGCGGGCCGGTGAAGCAGCGGGGGCACGGTTTCCCGCGCCTGCGCCGCGTGCGTGGATTCGTTACTTGGGCGTCGCGGGAGCCGCGACGGTGAGCTGGTTGTCCACCGTGCGACCCGCGGCGTTGCTCGAGGCGATGTCGGCGATCGCCGACTTCTCCTCCTCGCTCGCCACCTCGCCCTTGAGCGTGACGGTGCTGGCATCGCTCACGATCGTGATGTTCTTCGCCTGCATCGACACGCCTTCGCGGGCGAGCACGCCCTTGCGGATCGCGGCCGTCACGTCAAGGTCCGCCTGCTTGTTGCTCTGCTGCGTCGAATCGGGCTTGTTCGGCTTGTTGTCCGGTGTCGGCGGCTTGTCCGACCAGTCCTTACGGTCCTCACGCGCCTCGCGGCGCGGAGCGGTGCTCACCAGCGTGCCGTCGGTGTTGTGGATCGATCCATCGGCATACCGGTACGTCCCGTCCGACTGACGCACGGCGTCCTTCGGAACGTTCGAGCTCATGTTCGTGCCGCTCTTGTTGCAGGCGGTCATCGCAGCAGCAAGAACCAGCGCAGCCGGAAACAGCTTCATCGTGTTCTTCACGGGAGGGCTCCTTTCAAGATTCGGCCGCTCAAGTGCTCCGCGGCCGTCAGGTGCGATAAAGATGGATATAGACTGCACCGCTTCTGTAACCATCGCCTGAATGCCCCATGAGTGACCGCTTAGCCGCGAACAGGCCGCGAACCCGCGATTGCCGAGCCCCAGCCGCCCAAACCCCGCAACAGATCACGAAAAGAGCGACATCCACGCGTTCATGAACGCGCCCGCTCAAACGGACAACGCACAGCGGGCAGATGAGGGTGCTTTCTCCAGCCTCGAATTTGAACTTTGCAATTTGAACTTTTGCTTACGCGTCAATACCGCGTCACCACGTCCCCAAGCCGCGGCCGATCCCGATCCGCCCGCCCCTCCGCTTCACGCCCCACGTGCACAAACCCTGCGATCCGCTCCCCCTCGCGCAACCCCAACTCCTTCATCACCAACGCATCAAACGCGTACCACTCGGTGAGCCAGACCGCGCCGAATCCCATCCCTTTGGCCGCCAGCAGCAAGTTCATGCACACCGCGCCGCACGAGAGCACCTGCTCCCACTCAGGCACCTTCGCGCTCACCTTGGGGCTGAACACCACCGCCACCACCAGCGGCGCACTGAACCGCCCCTCCCACTGCGCAACCCCCGTAGCAAACGCCGTCTCGCCGATCCCCGCGTTCTTCTCCTTCCACACGCCCGTCACAAACCGCCCCAACCGTGCCCGAGCGTCCCCCTCGATCAGCACAAACCGCCAAGGCACGAGCTTCCCATGATCTGGCACCCGGGCCGCGATCGTGAGCATCGCGTCAACGTCCGCGGCACTTGGCCCCGGCCCGGCAAGCGACGACAACGCAGCCGAGCGGCGGGTACGTAACGTTTCGAAGAGGTCCATTCACCACCATAGCCGCTATTGCGGTATCTTCTCCCGCACATCTCGCTTACACCCAGTTGACGCACATCCGATCTGGAAACGACTGCCATGGGCCTATTCGACGCATTCCGCCGGAAGAAAGATAACCCCAACTCCGCCGAACGCGCGAAGGCCGAACACACTGAGCCGCCGCCAGCCTTCGCGCCGTACTTCAAGTCCGCCGCCGACCTAGAACGATTTGAGTCCGCGGTCAGAACCTACTTCAAGCAACACGGGCACGGGGTACTCATTTCTGAAATGGGCCTCCGGGTCGCGCCCCGGCGCGACGGCTCAACGTCGCCACATGACAATCAGCAGTACGGACTCGAGAACATCGGCCAGATGTGCGCCTCGAAGCCCGTCGCGGAATGGTCCTCGCTTGTTACGGCTCACTTCAACAGCATGCTCCAAAGCCGAGCCGATCACGAGACAACGGCGAACCTGACCTGGGACGAACTCCAGCCGCGCCTGGGCATCCGCCTGATGGAGATTACCGACCATTCGATGTTCGACTGGTCGCTCTGGCGAGAAGACCTGCCGGGCATCGCCTCGATGGTCTTTGTCGACGAACCGACCGCCATCACAAACCTCAAGCGCGACCGCGTCATCGAACTCGGCGTGCTCACCGAACACGTCTTCGAGAACGCTTTCGACAATCTCCAATCGCTCGCGCCAGTCAAACGTTCCGCCTTCCCGCTTGAAGAAGGCGGAGAGATCGTCCTTCTCGAAGGCGAATCTCCCTTCGCCGCGGCGCACGCTCTGCACCTTGAACGACACGTCGGCGTGCTCGGCAGGCACGGTGCGTTTATCTCCGTTCCAACACGCCACACCGTGCTCGTGTTGCCGTTCAATGACCTGTACATCCTCCGCACGCTCCAGCACCTGCTGAACATCGCGGCCATTATGCACAGAGACGGCCCCGGGTCGATTTCCACCAACGTCTACTGGATCCACAACGAAGACCGCATCCAGTTGCCATACAAGGTGACGGAACGCGGCGCTGCGATCACTCCTCCTGACGAACTGACCGAGTTCCTCAACCGGCTTGCTGAAGCCGAAGAAGGTGCGTGAAGCAACACACAATTTGATTCGCTGCTAATCTCCGTCCCGTGCCCCCCACCTCTACACCCCCCACCTCCGAAACCCTCGACCTCCTCGCCCTCACTCTCATCCCCGGCCTGGGTCCCGTCCTCATTGGCCGCGCCATCGCTCACCTCGGCGGCGCCGACCAAGTCCTCCAAGCCACACCCGGCACGCTCCAGACTGTCCCCGGCATCGGCCCCGAAAAGGCCCGCTCTTTCTTTGAGGCCCGCACCAAATCGCGCGACGCCGCCCAACGCGCAGCCGACCGCGCGGCACAACTCAACGCCTCGGTCATCGGCCTCACCGACCCCACCTACCCGCCCCACCTTCGCACGATCTCCGACCCGCCGCCCGTCCTCTTCGTCCGTGGCAGCATCGACCCCGCTGACGGTGACCGCTACCCCCTCGCCATCGTCGGCAGCCGCGAGTGCACCCAGTACGGCCGCGAACAGACGGCCCGCTTCGCAAGCACACTCGCCTCTGCCGGCATCACCATCGTCTCCGGCGGCGCCCGCGGCATCGACACCGCTGCTCACACTGCCGCGATCCGTTCCAACGGCCGCACGATCGTCGTGCTCGGCTGCGGCATCGGCAAGACGTACCCCCCGGAGAACCAGCCGCTGTTCGACCAGATCGTCGCCGAGGGGAAGGGCGCGATCATCAGCGAACTGCCGATCGACACACCCCCCTCCGCCGAGAACTTCCCCGCCCGCAACCGCATCATCAGCGGCTTGTCGCTCGGCGTCCTGCTGATCGAGGCCGCCTCCGGCAGCGGCTCGCTCATCACCGCGCGGCTCGCCGCCGAAGATCACGGCCGCGAAGTCTTCGCTCTCCCCGGCCGCGTCGACTCACCCGCCAGCCACGGCGCAAACGACCTGATCAAGACGGGCGGCGCCCATCTCGTCACCACGCCCGCCGACGTGCTGAACCTCCTCGAGCAGCCCGCCCGTCACACGTTCAACGGCACGCACGCGGCTCGCTACACGCCCGCGAGCGCTCAAGCCGCTCTCTTCGATCCACCGGCGCAGACAGCCGCTCCATCGCTGAACATTGCCACGCTCACCGATACTCAGCGCTCGATCTACCGAGCCCTTGAGTCGCCGCTCTCAGCTGACGACCTGCTGAAAGCGACCGGCCTGCAGCCCGGCGCGCTCCGTTCGGACCTCACCCTTCTCGAGCTCCGACGCATAATCACCCGTACAGGGGGCCTGTTCGCCAGACGGTGACCGAGTAAGTCCTTGGAACGCTGTAACTCCAGCATTTTCAATAACTTACGACGTCATTGAGATGTGTAATCGCAGCCTTGGGCTGGAGTATTTCCGCCGCCCCACCAACCGCCAACCGAAAAAAATCCAAAGATTGCTTGCAGGTAGGTCGATAGTCGGGTATCCTTTCCCGAACAAACGACTTGGTGAATCTACGGCTCGCTACCTCTCCTATCCGATTCTCCTTTGCGGTCGCGGAGCGACCCACGCCGGAAATCCTCAACGCTCCGAAGGGCGTTGATGACTCCGGCATGCGGGTGGAACCCATCGTCGCCAGCGCGCCGCTCAACCCGCGGCCCGCAACGAGGTGCTCGATGAACCACGCACACCCTGCACCGCATCGGGAGATCAACGACCGCGCGGCACACCGGCCCAGCCGCTGGTCGGCGCTCCTTCGTCTTGGGCCGGGCGGCTCCTTCAGCACGGGGTACGTCCCGTGCGACGACGGCTCACTCGTGCCTGATCCGGTTGAAGTCGGGTTGGCAGAGGCGCAGGTCGGCGGCCTGTCGGTCAGCGTCAATCCGCTGGCCGCGGAAGGTGTGTTGGAAGCCGGCCGGGGTCTGATCACCCCCGGTCTTACCGGTGACGGAACGGCGCTGGGAGCCGGAGGTTTGGGAGGAGGGGGAGTGAGTTTGGTTGGCCTGTCCCCGCTTGAACGGCGGGCGATCGAGGTCTTGAGCATTTACGGCAGACTGGCGGAAATGCGCCGCCAGCTCGCCGAAACGACTGAAACGGCCTCGGCCTTGGCGGCCGCGGCCGGACGGCTGGTGCAATCCGCCAGCCGGTCGGGCCCGCCCGAAGTAGCACGGCACGCGCCGAGCCGCGGAACGGACCCGACGAACGCACCGACCCACCCGCCCGCGCCGCTCGACGAGCAGCCCGGGCACACCCCGGAGGTTTCACATGAACCTGACCCCCAAGCAACTTCGGATTCTCTCTTTGATCCGCGACTGGCGGGTGCGCCACGGCTATTCGCCGACGATGCAGGAGCTGGCCGACGAGATCGGCGTCAGCAAGGTCACCGTGTTCGAGCACGTCGAGGCGCTGATCAAGAAGGGAGCCCTGATCCGCGAGGCGAACAAGGCTCGCTCTTTGTCGATCGCCCCGGGCATCGCGGTTCCTGACGAGAGCCGCCCCCTCCGCGTCCCCCTCGTCGGCAAGATCGCCGCCGGCTACCCCATCGAGAAAGTGGCCGAGGAAGAAGAGCTCGACCTCGGCGCTGTCCTGGGTCCGCGTCCAGGTCGCAACAACAGCATGTTCGCCCTCAAGGTCGAGGGTGAGAGCATGAAGGACGAGGGCATCCTCGATGGCGATTACGTCCTGATCGAACGCACCGATACCGCCCACAACGGCGACCGCGTCGTCGCGCTCCTCCCCGACGGCCAGACCACTCTCAAGACCTTCTTCAAGGAGAGCGACCACGTCCGCCTCCAGCCGGCCAACCCCTCCTTCTCGCCGATCATCGTCCGCGAGTGCAAGATCCAAGGCATCGTCCGCGGCGTCGTCCGCCGCTATTGAACAGCATGGAGCGGGTTTTTAACCTGCTGCCAAAGTCGCTGCTCATTTTTCAATGTCGACCCCAAGAACCCGCTTCCAGCGGGTTCTTTTGTAGAGGGCGTACCCCGTCCTCAACAGGCGGCGCCATGCGGGGAAAGTGCTTGGTCGGCACTCAGGGGGCGGCATGAACAGAGAACGCGCTGTTCACGTACCGCACACCAGGCCTGGTGTGTTATCAACACGTGACCTGAAGGGAGCCGATTCATGATGCGCGTACATTCCTTCGTTGGCGCCGTCGCTGTTTCCTGCACGGGAATAGGTGCGTTCGCCCAAAGCGCCGGACCGGCCGGCTCTGCCGCCGCCTCAAAAGATGTCGGCGCCGATCCGACGGAACAATACCGAAAACCCGCCTCGTGTATTGAACGGTGCGGACCCCTCACCTTCCAGGACATCGGGTTGTGGCCGGACATGCAGGCGCAGATGGAGGGCAAGGGCCCGCTGTACGTCACCCGGCCGTTGAACCACGCAGTGAACTCGCGCGGGCAAACCTTGGTCGTCACCGAACCGGTTCCGCCCGACGGGATCACACGCAACGCTGTTTCAGGGCTCGTGCAGTACGTGATCAATGGCAGGCCATCCAGCGGCGTACTCAACGAACGAGGGGACGTGTTCGGGCAGATCATCGTCGACAACCCCGAACCGGAGAAGCCAGACGACACGCATTATCAGATGTACCTCAAGCGGGCGTTCCTGCTACCGGCGGGTGCAACGCAGCCTGTGTTCATCGATGTTCCACCGGGCGAGTACATCCAGGCCGCGTCGATCGACGAGAACGGCGTTGGGCTCGGCCTCATCATCAAGGGACGCAGCTACGCAAACGAGCTTGCGATCAAACCTGTAAGGGTCGCGCTGAACGCCTCGGGCAAGGCAACGTGGACTCCGCTGGCCGAAGCGCCGGCCCTTCCCAAAGGAGTGACTTCGTGCGTTCCAGCCGGCATTGACCGACTCGGCAACGTCCTCGTCGGCATGCAGACGCCGACGGGCGAGCTCAGCTCGGTCATGATCAAACTCGACAACGGCGAGTGGGCACGAACCTGTCCAAACTTTGTACAGGCCGTTTCCTGCGGCGGTTTGCTCAAAGATGGAAAAGCCCAAGTCCTGCCGATCCCCAAGGGATACACCGAACTTAGCCCCGTCACGATCCTTGACGACGGCACCGTGCTCGCGACGGGAGTTCGCTGGGTAGGAGAAGCCCAGTTCAGCGATCCCGTTGTGTGCCGGCAGGACAAGCACCGTCTGTTCGACGGTTTCCCAGATGGATCTAGCGCGTGCATCACCGACGGCGCGGGCACGCTCGCGTGCGGCATCGCGACCCTTCCCGACTCCGTCTCCGCTGCGCTCCCGAAGGACACGACCGAAGCCCAGAAGGAAACGTTCTACAGCCTCCGCGTTTGCGGCGTCATCTGGGACGTACCAACCGGCCGCTTTGTCACGCTCGATTCGCTGCTCCCGCGCGGCTCGTCGTGCACGCACATCGACAGCGCGCTCGCGATCCATGGAAACAAGGTGCTGTGCACGGGGACTATCGGCGGCAAAAAGCACGCCATCGTCGTGACGCTGCCGGCGGACATTCACAAGGGCTTTGCGCAAACGCAGTGACCCTCCACCAAGTCGATGCCGCTCACGCTGCATCAACTTGATGCAACCGAGTGCTTCGTACTGGCACTTCCCCCGTCCGGCGGTATGCTCGATACATGCTCGACCGCACCTGCCTCGCGACCTTGTGCGTGCTGCTGTCCTCCGCCGCCGCGCACGCCCAGCTTGTCACCAACTCCAGCGGGAGCGCCTTCCCGCAGCAGATCGACACCCGCCAGCCGAGCCTCTCGCTGCACATGATGGTGCAGTTGCCGGGCACGTTCGGCATCGGCGTGCCGATCCGCATGTTCGCGTACACCGACTCGGTCATGGCCGGGCTTGCTTCGCAGGGAGGATGGATTCCCGCCGACGGCCGCCTCCTGTCCATCGCCGGCAACCAGGGGCTGTTTTCGCTGCTCGGCACCACGTACGGCGGCAACGGCATCAACACGTTCGCGCTGCCCGATCTGCGAGGCCGCGCGATGATGGGCGAGTCCGACGTTTACCCGCGCGGCACGGTCTCTGGCTCAAACACAGTTGCGCTTACCGCGGCCAACGTCGCCGAGCACACGCACGCCTACTCGCTCTCACCGACCGGCCGGACGTACTTCGGCAACGGGTACGGACTCAGCACGCCGTTCGCCGGACTCCAACCCGCGCTCGCGGTGTTTCCCGTCATCATCACGACGGGCAGCTTCCCGGGTCAAGAAGGTCCGTATGGCGCGCTCGCCGTCTCGCCGACCAACGGCTACCTCTCGCAGGTGCAGTTCCTCACCGGCGCACTGGTAAGTCAGCAGGCCGCGTCGCGCACCGCTGCGCGAGGCGCGTTCATCTCGATCCCCCAGAACACCGCGCTCTTCGCGCTGATGTGGAACACCTATGGCGGCAACGCCACTTCCAACTACGAGTTGCCCGACCTCGGCGGCAGGCTCAGCGTCTCAAAGGGCCAAGGCACTGGGCTCACCAGCCACCCGCTGGGTGAATACTTCGGCACCACGTCGACGCACCTCACCGCGCCGTATCTTCCTCCGCACTCGCACACCGTGACGGGCCGGCCCGCCACCGGGAGCGCGGGCTCATCGATTCCTTTTGAAACCGCCCAGCCGACGCTCACCATCAGCTACTACATCGCGACGTACGGCATCTATCCGACACAGAACTCGATGAATGACACCGTCGGCTACGTCGGTGAGGTCATCGCGATGGCCGTCGGAGGAGAGAACTTCGTCCCGTCGGGATACCTGCCGTGCGACGGCCAGGTGCTCCCGATCGACGAGTACGACACGCTCTTCTCCCTTATCGGCAACACGTACGGCGGCGACGGCTTCACGACCTTCGCGCTCCCCGATCTGCGCGGCGCGTACCCACCGGCACGCACATCGCGACGCAGTTCCCACCGATCCCCGTCGGCACCCGCACGGGTGCCGAGACCACTACGCTCACGGCCGCCAACCTGCCGTCGCATGCCCACGCCGCTCCGTGCCCCGGCGACTTCGGAGCCGCAGGCGGCATAACAGCTCAAGACAACCGCTACGACAACAACGACTTCATCGCGTTCATCAACTTGTTCTTCAACCACAACCTGCTCGCCGACATCGGGCGCGCAGGAGGGGTGCCCGGGAGCGACGGCTCGCTCGACAACAACGACTTCATCGAGTTCATCAACCGTTTCTTCGTGCCCTGCTAACGCGTCGAACCACCGCCGCGCACCGAGCGTTCTTGCACGCCGTCGAAGGTGATCTTCACCGGCTTGATCTTGCCGTCGGCGTCGAACTCCATCTTGTCGATGCAGACCACGCGGTGATTGCCGTCGGTCTCGCCCAGCGGCCGGCGGTGATAGATGATGTACCAGCCGTCATCTTCGCTCGCGTCCGGCAGGTGCACGACGCTGTGGTGCCCCGCGCCGGTCGCAACTTCTGAGTCCTGCTGCAGCACCTTGCCAATCCGCTGGAACGGTCCGAGCGGCGAGTCGGCGACCGCGTACGCGACGCAGTAATCCGGGCCCGTCCAGCCTCCTTCAGACCACATGAAATAGCACTTGCCGTTCTTCCTGAACATGAACGGCCCTTCGACGTACCCCTTCGGCGTGATCTCCTTGAACATCGCTCCGTCTTCGAACGGCACGAGGCCCTTGAAGTCGCCGCTCAGCTTCGCGATGTTGCAGTGCCGCCAGCCGCCATAGACCATGTACCAGGTCCCGTCCGCATCGCGCCACACCTGCTGGTCGATCGGCTGCGCACCGTTGTAGACATGATCGATCAGCGACTTGCCGAGTAGATCCTTAAACGGCCCTTCAGGCTTGTCAGCCACCGCGACGCCGATGCCGCCCTTCACCTTGTCCTGCGACCACTCGCCGCGGAGCTGGATGTCGTTGGCGCCGAAGAAGAAGTAGTACTTGCCGCCGTTCTCAACGACCGACGGCGCCCACATCGCGCGCCTTGCCCACGCCACTGAGTCACTGGTCAGCACTCGCTCGTGCTTCGTCCAGTCCACCAGATTCGATGTCGAGAACGCGTCGAAGTGGGCCTGCTTCTCATACGGCGCTGAGAAGGTCGGGTAGACCCAGAGTCGATCGCCGAACACCTGCGCCTCCGGATCGGCGTACCAGCCGTTCGCGATCGGGTTGCCCGAGAGACGCGGAGCCTGCGCCGGCAGGCTCTGGCAACCACCGGAAACCGCCAGTGAAAACAGGAGGAGCGATGCGAAGATGAATATGCGCACCAGCGAGTGTACACGATCGCAGATTGGAGCATCCCGTTCGCCGTGGTAGCGGACACGAGGACAAAAGCTGGTACGCTGCGAGTGTGGAACAGCCGTCACAAAGCGAGCAGCCCGCCTCGCAGGCTCCAGCCGAGGAGTCCGCGCCGCAGCAGGACTATTACCAGTGGGCGGGCCCTCTGGTGCAGCCATCGCTCGCAACGTCGCTTTCGAACGGGCAACTGACGATGAACGCCGTCCTTTCACCAGACGGCAAGAGCTTGTGGGTGCTCGCCGATGAACCGACGGTGGACGTGGGTAGGCTGCTCAACCAACACTCCACCGACTTTATGAATGCAGGCTGCGCGATCGCCGCGGTCCTGCTGATCCTCTGGGGCTGGCGCTCGGCGCGGCGGCGGCGCACGCACGGCGTGCTCCACTGTCGCCGGTGCGACTACGACGTCACCACCGTCATGGCCCAGCAGGACGGCAGCGCGGATACGGCAAAGTGCCCTGAGTGCGGTGTGTCGCTCGCACGCCACCAGCCGCTCCCGGGCGTCGGCCCGGCTCGACGACTCGCCGCCCCACTGCTACTGGCGGGCGTCTTCGCATTGATGTACGCATGGCACATCTCCAACGGCATGCACCGATACCTGCCGCTCTTTCCGATCGAGCGGTGGGCATCGCCGACGCTGCTGCGATGGTCGGCGGACCCGCGTCTGACTTGGATCAACGCAGCGACCGTCGAAGGCGAATCGCTTCTTGAGCTCGACAGCTCAACGGGCGTGCAGCGCCGCGTGATTACGACGCGCCCCTTGCGTACGGACTGGCGCATGGAGTACAACCGCGCGGCCCGCGCAGTCTTCTTGAAATCAGCCGACGACGGAGTGGCGCTCGTCTCCGTCATTGACGGCGCCACGGTCGCCCGCGCAGCGCGACAATTCCCGCAAGAGAGCGGCCGAGTCTCTCCGTATCTCGCCGGCCAGAGTGAGGACGGCGAGACCGCGTGGCTGAACACCATGGACGACGTGACCGGCAACGGTCGACTCGTGGAGTGGCGATGGCGGAGCGGAGCTGCTCGAACGATCGTTGAAGAATCGTCCTACCGCCCCGGCGCATGGAGTTATCCCCGGCACTATCTGCGTCTTGCAGGGACGCCCATTCGATTTTTCCGGTATCCGAGCTTCATGGAGGCGCTCCCCAGCAAGACGTATCCGGCAGCGATCCTCGATGAGGCCGGGCGCGTGCTGGTCTCGCGCGATCTGGGCCCTCGCATCGCTGCGGAACGGGTGCCGAGCGTCTCGGGAGACGGCTCGCGCGTCTACATGGTGAACAACGATCTGCGGACCGCGAATTCGTATTCAACCGAAACGCTCGAACCCGGCACGCCGTTTGCCGCCCCCACCTGGCCCACGGATACCGCCGTAAGTCCGAGCGGGCGTTTCCTGATGGTGCCGTCCACCGACTGTGACGCCACCATCGTCATCGATCTGCACACGGGCCAGTACGTCGCGCGGCTCGTTCACCCCGGCAAGAACGGGTACGCAGACTCGATTCACTTCTCGGCCGACGAGCACACTGTGTGTTCTGTATTTCCAAATCCGTCGCCGGCCACTGTTGCCGTGTGGAAGCTCCCTGAGTCGGTGTTTTCGACGCAACCCGCCACGGCCAAGTAGCCGTGCAGCGGCGCTCGGCATGTCACGTGTTTGTCATGCCGCACTCAGGACACACAGACGGCTTCTGTTGCTGAAGCGGATACCCACACCGGCCACAGATCGGATCGCCGAGCTCTCGGCGCGCGGCGAACACGTAGCGGCGGTTGATTCGGGTAATCAGCGCGAGTGTCAAGGGGAGACCTGCAAGCAGTGCGAGCGTCGCGAGCATGCGCACGATCGCGGTGAGGGTCTGGGTGGGTGTGTAGATCACTCGGATCAGCCGCCCGGTGGCGATGGCCCAGATGCAGAAGACGGCGCACGCCAGCAGCGCTGCGACGGACGACCAATACATGAGGCCCGGGATGCGCGCGTTCGCGCGGGCGGCAAGGGGCTTCTTGCTGACGCCTGAGAAGGCAATGTCTTCCGGTGTGACGGCAACGATCGTGAGCGGCCTGAATGGCACGGGCGAAGGTTATGTGCCGGACGAGTGAGCGACTTTCAGATTGCTTTACCGCTGAGGCCTTTGCCCTGCCGCATCTCGTTCTGTTCGCTCGCACGTAGGCATCCGATTCCACACCTTGCTGCTGCGCAGCGAAGGTGTGGCACACTAGAACGCCTTGCCGCCCAGGTTTTTGCCCTTCTTTTTGGACTTCTTGTTCGCCCGCACGCCCGGCATTCCGGCCTTGCGTTCCGAAGATGAGCCCCCACCGCCGGTCGTCTTGGGCGCGCCGTCGACGTCGCCGCGGCGGACCTTGGTTGCGCCGCCCTTGCCGGTGGTGACGCCGCTGGCCTTGACCTTGCCGCTCTTGAGCAGCGCGACCTGGTCGCGCAGGCGGGCGGCCTTTTCGAACTCCATCTGGCTCGCGGCCTCGAGCATCTCTTCTTCGAGCATGCGGACCAGTTCGCCGACCTCGTACTCCGGTTCGCTCTGGCGCACGGCGTCGCGGGCTGCGCGACTGCGCGCAGCTCGCTCTCCATGCCTTCGCGGATCGCCTTGATGATGGTCTTGGGCGTGATGCCGTGCTGCTTGTTGTACTCGGTCTGCTTGGCGCGGCGACGCTCGGTCTCGTCGATGGCGCTGCGCATCGCCGGCGTCATCTTGTCGGCATACATGACCACTTTGCTGTCGGCGTTTCGGGCCGCGCGGCCGATGGTCTGGATGAGGCTGGTGGGTGAGCGGAGGAAGCCTTCCTTGTCGGCGTCGACGATGCAGACGAGGCTGACTTCGGGCAGGTCGAGGCCTTCGCGCAGCAGGTTGACGCCGACAAGCACGTCGAACTCGCCTTTGCGGAGAGCGGTGAGGATCTCGAGGCGTTCGAGCGTCTCGATCTCGCTGTGCAGGTAGCGCACCTGCAGCTTCTGCTCGTGCAGGTAGAGCGTGAGATCTTCGCAGAGCCGCTTGGTGAGGGCGGTAACGAGTACGCGCCCGCCCTTTTCGACCGCGGCCTTGCACTGGGCGATGAGGTCGGGCACTTGGCCCTGCGCGGGCTTGAGCTCGATCACCGGATCGAGCAAGCCGGTCGGGCGGATCACCTGCTCGGCCACCTCGCCGCCGGTCTTTGTGAGCTCGTACGGCGCGGGGGTCGCGCTGACGTAGACCACCTGCGGTACGAGCTGCTCGAATTCCTCGAACTTCAGCGGGCGGTTGTCCAGCGCGCTTGGGAGACGGAAGCCGTGCTCGACCAGCACGGTCTTGCGGGCCTGGTCGCCGTTGTACATTGCGCGCACCTGCGGGATCGTTACATGGCTCTCGTCGATGATGAGGAGCCAGTCGTGCGCGGCCCGTCGCTGCAGCTTGTACAGATGCCGGTCGTCGTGCGTGCCCGTGCGTTCCTCCGCGCCGCGGGCTCAGGTGCGTAGTCGAAGTAGTCCATCAGCGTCCACGGCTTGCTGCCCTGCGCGCGGCCGTCGAGGTGGCGGGAGTAGTTCTCGACGCCCTGGCAGACGCCGGTTTCCTCGAGCAGTTCGAGGTCGTACTTGGTGCGGGCGAGCAGGCGCTGCGCTTCGAGCAGCTTGCCCTCGTGACGGAGCTTGGGCACCTGCTTGTCGAGCTCCTCGCGGATGCCCTGCAGCGCCGACTGCATGCGTTCCTCGGGCATCACGTAGTGCTTGGCGGGGAAGACGAAAACCCGCTCCTCTTCGGCGATGATCTCGCCGCTGGTTGGGTTGATGAGCGAGATGGCGTTGACCGTGTCGTTGAACCCGCCGCCGAGCTCGACGCGTATGGCATACTGCTCGTAGGCCGGGAAGATGTCGACCACGTCGCCGCGGGCGCGGAACATGCCGCGCTGGAACTCGATGTCGGCGCGGCCGTAGAGCATCGCGTCGAGGGCGAGGAAGAGGCGGCGGCGGTCGATCTGCATGCCGCGGTAGAGCGTCATCACCTTGGCGCCGTAGGCCTCGGGCGAACCGAGGCCGAAGATGCACGACACGCTGGCGACGACGATGGTGTCGCGGCGCGAGAGGATGTTGCTGGTGGCGGCGAGGCGGAGCTTGTCGAGGTCGTCGTTGCGCGACGAGTCCTTCTCGATGTAGATGTCGCGGGCGGGGATGTACGCCTCGGGCTGGTAGTAGTCGTAGTAGCTGACGAAGTAACTCACCGCGTTGTTGGGGAACAGCTCCTTCATCTCCTCATAGAGCTGCGCGGCGAGCGTCTTGTTGTGGCTGAGGATGAGGGTGGGCTTCTGCGTGCGCTCGATGACGTTGGCCATCGTGAACGTCTTGCCGGTGCCGGTTGCGCCGAGCAGCACGCTGGCGCGGTCGCCGGCGTCGATGCGCTTCACCAGCGCGTCGATCGCCTGGGGCTGGTCGCCCATGGGCTTGAACGGCGAGATGAGCTTGAAGGGGCGTGAGGTAGGGAGCATGGTGAACCATGGCCAAAGGGCCAAATGGCAAAGTGCCAAATAGATGAGAGACGCGACTGAATCGTACGTCCGCGGACGGGTTTAGTTCGGTCGCCTTGCGATATTCGGCAAACTCACGAGAACGACCGCGGCCGGTATGCTGGCCGCCCATGCTTGCGAAATACACCCCGTCGGGAGCGTTCACCTCAAGGCTGTTTGTTGGAGCGCCCGTCGTGCTGGCGGGAACAGCCGCACTGGGCGCCGTCTATCAGTTGATTACGCACTATGTCCCTTTCATCAAGGCGCACCTGCTGATCGCAATTCTGATGTGCTTCGCGATCGTCGTCCTGGTTCGCCAGTTGGCCAAGACCGCGCACTGCCGCAACCGTCTGCTCGGGACCTCGCTGGGAGTCGTCGCCGGATTGGTCGCGATCACCGTCTCTCACTATGTTGAGTATGAGTTGAGTCGGCCAGGGTTGATTGCGTCAGTGCCGCCCGCTCAGCGCGCGGCCGTTGACGCCCACTTCGGGTTCATCCAATTCCTCGAATTCCGCGTAGAGACCGGGTGGACGCTCGGGCACGGCAGTTCGACCTCGAGCGGCAGCGGAGACATCAGCGGCGTCGGCGTGTACGTCTGCTGGGGGATCGAAGCGCTGCTCATCCTGATCTCTGCCGGCATCGGCGGCTATCGCGCGGCATCAGCGCCGTATTGCGAGCAGTGCGGGACATGGGCAACCCACGACATGCTGCGAGTCGAGACGCCGCAGCCTTCGGCCGATCTGGTCGCGGGTGTGCGGAGCGCACGCGAACTCGATCAACTCTTCCCGCCCGCGTCGTCCGTCGGCAGTGGAATACAAGGGGATATCTCACTGTTGCGATACTCGGTCACGAGCTGCCCGACCTGCAAGATGACGCACACGCTGAAAGTCGAGCATCAGCAGGTCACGGTTACCGGGAAAAAAACCGAGAAGAAAAAGCATGTGCTCCACGACAAGGTCGTGCTCACGAGCGAAGAAGTCGGTCGCTTGGCGCAGTTGAAGGGCGTGCCGGTCAGTTGACGCCCGCGGTCTTTACGACACGCGCGAAGCCGTCGAGGAACTTCCGCTGCTGGCCGCTCGCCGGGAACGGGAGGCGTTCGTCGATCACCGGCAGGCCCGCGGCCTTGAGCGGCTCGAACGCCACGTCGTGGACGATCGACTTGATGAAGGCAATGTGCTTTGGTTTGAGCGTCTTGCAACGTTCGACCAGGCCGGGCACCAGCGGCGTGAGCACGGCGGCGGTGGGCTGCGAGACGTTCTCTTCGTGCAGGTCGATCATGTAGACGCCGGCGTCGCGCAGGCGGGCGAGGTGATCGGCCTTGCGCTCGCGTGTGGGCTTTTCGCCCGTCACGCCTTCGTAGACGTAACGGAAGAGCCAGTCGTGCTGATCGACATCTTCGAAATAGAAATAGCGATCGACGTCGCAGGGCGGGGCTTCGGCGACGAGCAGGAGTTTGACGGTCTTGGGCTTGTATTTGGCGGCCGCGGCGCGGCGGGCGGAGAGGGTAGAGGAGGCGTGTGTTGCGGCGGGCATGACTGAACGTATGCCGGCGGCGCAGAAAGCGAAAGGTGCGGCCCGGCGTGCTCCGCCGGCGGGTCGCGATGGGCTGCGGGGGGGTGCGGGCGCTCCGGCCCGCGTGCCTGACTGTCTCAGGCGGCGACGTCAACGAGCGAGCCGCTGGTGCCGCCGGTGAGCTGCTTGAGCAGCTTCTCCAAGTCGGACTGCGAGTCGCTGTCGGTCTCGCCGGACTGGAGTTGCTTGAGCAACTCTTCGAGCTGCGACGACTGCGTCGAGCCCTCAGTCCCCTTGCGCCCTGCGGGCCGCCGGAAGGAGGCGGACCACCGGGAGGAGGACCACCCGCACCACCCGGACCGCCGTGGCCTGCGCCACGCTTGGGCCGGTTGGCCTCCATCGCGGCGTGGAACTTGTCCATGTCCACGCCGTTCTTCTGAAGCACGGTGTCGACGGCGGTCTTCACCGCCTCACGCCCCCCCTCACCACTGCTCGAAGCCGAGGACGCGGCCTCCTGGACCTGCTTCATCAGACCCGCGATGTCCTCGTCCTTAACGCCTGCGCTCTGCGCCGCCGACTCGAAGTCGGCTTGCATCCGTGCGGCGAACTCCGTGCCGCCCTGTCCGGACTTGCCATTGCGACGCAGTTGCTGAAGCATCTGCGACGCTGACGAGCCCATGCTACTTATGGCTGACATGTCAGCCTCCTTGCCGGGCCGTTCCGTGGCTCGCGCCGTGCGCACCGTGCGCGCGTCGGGCCTGGCCCGCACTTCTCATTGCAGGTTTGATGCCGCGCAGGGACATCCGTTCTGCGATTTCACACTGATTTTCTCGAAGGAAACGCGTGCGCACGCCGTGCGCGTTCGCGCAACGTTGCAGCGCAGCAAGTGCGCCGATTTCGCGCGACGCCCGTTCGGGGAGCGGCATGCCACACGAAAAAGCCCCGCAAACGCGGGGCTTTTCTAGACTGAAGAGCGGCTGAGAAAGGGATGGAACTCAGACGCACCCTTGGAAGAACCGGTTGATGAAGACGATGAAGTCGTTGTTGTCGAAGTGCCCGTCGCCGGGAGCGAGACCGCCGACGCCGCCCATGTCGGCCAGGGGGTTCTGGGTGAAGAACAGATCGATGAACGCGATGAAGTCGTTGTTGTTCAGCAGGCCGTCGGCACCGTGCTGACCACCGGGACCGCCGAGGTCGGACGGGCCGCAGGGGAGGGCAGGGAGGTTGGTGCGGAACTCAACGGTTACCGTGCCGCTGTGGGTGCCTGTGGTCGTTGCGTACCACCCGGTTGGCGCGAAGGCGGCGTTGTACTCCGCAACGGCCAGATAGTGCTCGCCGGCGGCGAGGGAGCCATCGCTGCCGTTGCGCGGCTTGGGGCTGCCGGTCGGATCGACCGCCGGCCGAGTTGGTGATGTTTGACCGAAGGTCAGCATGCTCAGGTGGCCGGAGCCGCCGTCGTCGTCGGCTGCCTGACGGTTGCCGGCGATGTCGTAGAGCGCGAGCTCGGTGTCCTCAATGGCACTGCCCGCGGGGCGCTGTGTGTGGATGTCGAGCCAGTAGCCGGTGGCGTTGCTGCACGCAGCTTCCGTCGTGAAGGTGTACCACTTCACCAGGCCGGGCGTAGCGAAGTAGTCGTCGGTCGTCACGACCGTCGCGGCCGCGGGACCGAGCACGGGCTTGCCGCGAACGACGCCGAGCGATTCGCTTGTAGGCGCATCTGGCGTGAGGGGCTGAGCAGTGAAATAGAGCACGGCGGTACGCGTGCCGGCGGGGACGGGCGAGCCGCTTTCGCTGAGCGTGTACGTCCAGGGGTAAGCGGCGCCGGTCTGGACCGGCACGGGCGTGGACATCACCATGTCAAAGTCGCTGCTGCTTGCGGCGTACGCGCCGAAAGGCGTGACGGTCCACGACACGTTGCCTGTGCCATCAGCGCGCGGCGCGGTGAACGTAACGGTGACCTTGTGCAGGGGCGAGTCTGAGTTGTTCGTGGCCCAGCCGGTGAGCGCGCTGCCGAACCCCTTCATGCGCATGCGGCCGACGACGCGCTCGTGCGGAAACATGAGGTCCCATGTGTGGCTCTCCTGAGCCCACACCCACCAGTTGTCGCCGTCGACATCTGGGTCCTGCGCGGTGGGCTGGATCATCTGCGTAAACGGCGCCGGCGTCGGATTCGCATCAAAATCCGAATTGAGCGTGAGGGTGATATTGCTCCAGGTCGCGTCAGCTCCCGAGGCATTGTCGGCGTAGAGCTCGAAGAACCGGAGCGAACACGTCTGGCCGGGATTGGCGAGCGCCTCGGGGAGCATCGTGGCAGCGCCGGCTGGAACGGGGATGGTCCCGCTGAACGCGCCGGTGTCGAACGGCTTGACGATCACCGTGCCGCCGTTGCCGTCGAAGCCGGGCCCGCTGATCTCGATGCACGCCTCGGCGGCGTACGTGTTGACAGCCCCGTTCTTGGTGAGCTGGCCCGAAATGGTGATGAAGCTCCACCCGAGCGAGCCGGCTGGAGCTGCGGGCATGGGCGGCGCGGTGGTCACAGTGTTGGTGATCGCGCCTTGGAGACCGCGGCTGCTGATCGGCCCGGGGATGGTGAACCAGACGGTCGAGTCGGCGAGGGCGGCGCCGGAAAGAGCTGCGACGACGAGGGCGGTGACGGCAGTGCGCATCTGTTGGCTCCAGAAGGGGATTCCAACGGACATGCGCTGTCCGCAAGCGGCGCGGCTAGGAATGAAAAAGGCCCCGCGCGGAGGCGGGGCCGTGTGCAAGGATGCTCTGGAGAGGAGTTACGGGCAGCCGTTGAAGAAGAGCGTGATGAAGGCGATGAAGTCGTTGTTGTTGTAGAGCCCATCGGAGCCGACCACGCCGCCCGCCATGCCGAGGTCGGCGTGCGGATCGCTGCCGAAGAAGTAGGTGATGAAGGCAATGAAGTCGTTGTTGTTCAGCAGGCCGTCGGCGCCGGCCGCACCACCCGCGCTGCCCAGATCTGCCGGGCCGCAGCCGGCGGAGGGGAAGTTGTGGCGGAGGTTGAGCTCGGCGTTGCCGGTGTAGAAAGCGGGGTTGCCGTTGGCGACCCACTCGTTGCCGAACGCGGTGGAGTACGAAGCGAGGGCGACGTAGTAGCGGCCGGCGTTGAGGTTACCGTCGCGCCCGTCTCCCTGGGCGGAACCGAGGATGGACGGACGGTTTGCGGGTCCGATGCCGTAGCTGAGCTGCGTGCGGAGGCTGCCGCCGTCGTCATCGTCGACGCCGACCACGACGCCATCGCTGTTGTAGAGGCCCAGCATGGTGTCAAAGCTGGTCGCAGGAGAGATGGTGTCGATATCCAGGTAGTAGCGGGTCACGTTGTCGATCGGCTGCGGGACGTCGAAACGGAACCACTTTACGTCGCCGATGTTGACGAGCGTCGTCGACGCCGGCGCGGGGAGCGAGCCGCCGAGCGTTCCGAGATCGGTGAAGGGCGGGATCAGCGGCGGCAGGTTGGTGCGGAACTCGAAGTTGATGTCACCCACAGCCGCGGACGTGGAGTACACGTACCAGTCCGACCCGGCGAACTCGGTGTTGAAGACGCTGACGGCGAGGTAGTGCTGGCCGGCGGGGAGCGTGCCGTTGTGTCCGTTGCGCGCGGCCGGCCCGCCTGACGGATCGACTGGCGGGCGCGTGGGCGAGGTCTGGCCGAACGACAACTGGCTGCGGGTATTCGAGCCGCCGTCATCGTCGTTGGCGAGCCGGAAGCCGTCGGGTGAGTAGACGCCCATCTCGTGGTCGGCGATGGTGCTGCCGGCGGGGATCTGGGAGTGGATGTCCAGCCAGAATCCGCTGGCGTCACTGCAGGGTTGCTCGGTGTTGAACGTGTACCACTTCACTTCGTTGGCGGCGCGGGTGAACGTGGTAGAGGAGACTGGCGTGGAGTCGACCGGGCCCAGGGCGGGCCGGCTGCGGATAGTGCCGAGGTCGGTCGTCGCGGGGGCGTCGCCGCGCAGGGGCTGGAAGGCCATCCACACGCGTGCGATATCGGTGCCCGCCGCGGCAGTGGCGGTGCCCGGCTCAGTCAGCGTGAACGACCAATCGGCACCCGGACCGGCGAGAACCGGCACCGGCGCGTTGACGGTCACGTCAAACTGAGCGCTGCTCGCCGCGTACTGCGCAAACGGAGTGGTCGACCAGGTGACGGGGCCGGAGCCGTCGGCCTTCTGCGCGGTGATGTTGATGGTGACGTAGCTGAGCTGCGAGTTGCTGTTGCTCGCGTTCCAGCCGTTGAGGCACGTGCCGTAGCCGCGCACGCGCGCCTTGCTTGCCACGCGGGACGAGGGGAACGAAACCGCCTGTGCTGCCGACGCGACACCCTTAGTGCAGGTCGCCGCGAAGACGCCGCTGACGTCGGGGCCCTCTGGGATCGCCGCGATGCTGGCGTCAAGCGGGGGCACGTCGCCGCCGGCCGCGTTGTGGAGGGTGAAGGTCAGATTGCTCCAGTTGGAGTCGGGGCCGGTGGTGCTGTCGCGGTAGAGCTCGAAGAACCGCAGCGTGGCGCCGCCCGAACCGAACGCGTTGCTCAGCGGGATGACCACCGAGTTGGTCGTGCCGCTGGCGCCGCCGATGACATCGAACGGCTTGCTGACAAACCGCTGACCTGAGGGCATCGTGACCTCGATCGCCGCTTCACACATGAACGTGGCGCTCACCACCTCGGTCAGCGTGCCGCTCACTTCCAGATAGGTAAACGGACCGCCCGCGGGGAGCGAAGGCGTGATCAGCACCGTGTTGGTGCCCTCGCCGTACAAACCGCGGCTGGCGGTGTTGCCGCCGATGTTGAACCAGGGGACCGGATTGGCCGCAGCCGTGCCCGCAAGCAGCAACAGCGTGGCCGTTGACGTCGAAACGCGCAGAGACAGAACGCATTGGAATCTCCCTTCGAGTTGCCCGCCGGGCTCTCACGGCACGGTCACGCGTGCCGCGCGGCGGCGTGTACTGAGAATAACCCCTCTCCCGCATTTAAGGGGAAGGTTTTTCCAAATCGCCCAATCTTCGTGCTTTGAGAACAAACAGGCCCGATCGGGCCACGAACCAACACGAGATACCTTAGGCACCCCTAAGGGTTTAGTTCGCCGGCTCGCACTCGTTGATCGCGTCGATCAGCTGGCGGATCTTGCCGTAGTGGTACCGGGTGTGGGTGAAGACCAGACGCGGCAGGTCGCGGTGATCGGTCTCGACGTCGAACGGGCCGCGCTGGATAATGCGCCCGCCAGTGGTGCCGCCGTTCTCCGGCTTCTTGATGAGGCTGGCGAATCGCTCGCTGAGGGCGTCAATGTCGCGCTGCTGGAGCGGGCGCTTGGTGCGGATCACCAGGTCGTCCTTCACGTAGCGCGCGCTGTGATACACGCGGTAGAACTTGAGGATGTGGTCGGCCGCCTCGCGCGGCGTGGCGCAGAGCTTGAACAGGCTGAGGTCTTCGGCGCTGATCCAGCCGCGGGTGAGCAGGCCCTCCTTCACGAAGGTGATGAACTGCTCCCAGTAGGTCTCGCCCTTGCCCTGCACGAGCACGACAGGGAGCATCGCGGCCTTGCCGGTCTGCACGAGCGTGAGGCTCTCGAACGCTTCGTCCATCGTGCCGAAGCCGCCGGGGAAGAGAGCGACGGCCTCCGCCTGACTCACGAACATGAGTTTGCGAGTGAAGAAGTAGCGGAAGGTGATGAGCTTGCTGTCGCCGGCGATGACCGCGTTGGCGGTCGTCTCGAACGGCAGACGGATCGCGACGCCGAACGACTTCTCCTTACCCGGGCCCTCGTGACCGGCCTCCATGATGCCGCCGCCGGCGCCGGTGATGCTCATCCAGCCTTGCTCGGCCATCAGGCGTCCGAACTCGACGGCCGCGGCGTAATCGGGGTGGGTCTTGGGCGTGCGCGCGGAGCCGAAGATGGTGACCTTGTGCGGCTCGGGGTACTGGCCGAAGACGCGGTAGGCGTAGCGGAGCTCCTTCACCGCGGCGGTGATGAGCTTGATCTCGCCGGTGTCGCGCTCGTCGGGGATGAGCTTGAGCGCGTTGACGATCAGGTCCTTGACCAGCCGGCCCTTCATCGAGTCGGGCGTCGTGCCCGGCGCGACCTCGCTGATGAGCGTGTCGATGCGAGCGAGCACGTCGGGGGCATCCGCCCGCTTGACGGCGCGGTCCTCCGGCGGCGGGGGCGTGCCGGTGACGGTCTGAGGCCACACTCCTCCGCTCGTCGACGCGGGAGTCGCAGGGACCGTGCCGGGCGCGTTGATCGCAGCGTCGGTGATCTGCGGATCGAGCTCGGGACGGTTGGGTTCGGGATGTGAAGACGGGGGGGGAGGAGGAGTCATTGGCGGACCCGGACATTAGGGACCAGTCGGCCCGGACGTCTGCTGCTCCTGGGGCACGGGCGTGCGGTGCTCGGCCGACGGGCTGGCGCTGACACGAAGGGTGCGCTGGCGGTCACGCTCGAGCCGATCAAGGTCGGTGCGGAGCGCTTCAGACAGCGGGTTGGTGCGGCCCTGGAACGCGGCGCGAACGGCGCCGAAGTTCTCGATCGAGAACTGCGGGCTGGCCGGCGTGCCGCGGATGCGGGCGGTCATCAGCTCGTCGCGGAATGAATCGAGAATGTCGGTGATGAGCGGGATCTTGGCTCGCCCGCGGGCGGCCATGCGCAGATCGAGGGCCTCGCTGTCGATCTGCATGGTTCCAGCGCCCAGCAGCACCAGCGAGTCGGAGAGGATGGCGAGGCTGTCGAAGTAGACCGTGTCACCGACCAGGTGAACGTCGGCGTGCGCGAAATCGAACGGGTTGGCGACGGGGAGCTGCAGGGCGGCCAGCGAGATGAGCGGCGTGATCCCAGGCGTGTCGAGCACGGCGCGCCCGCCGGCGATACGGACCTCGCCACGCCCGCGGCGGGACTCGGGGTCGCCTGACACGCCCTCGACGGCGATCTGCGCCTCGACGAGTCCGCGTGAACCGTCAGAGAGCGGCGCGACAGGCTCCTCGACTTCCGCGCCCAACGGCGGCACGGGCCCGCCGCCGAGCGGACGCGAGCGCTCGAGGTCGCGCAGCAGGTCGGCGAACCGCACGCCGGCCAGTTGCATCCACCCGTGATACTCAACGGGTCCGTCTTTCTGCGCCTCGGTGTCGCCGGCGGAGCGCGGAGCTGCGTGAGCGGAAACGAGCAGCCGCCCGCCGTATGCCTCGCCGCGCAGCGAGGGCACCGTCGCGGAGCTGTCGCCCGGCAGTGAGATCTCGCCGAAGGCGTCAGTTACGCGCAGGCCGGTGATGCGGAGCGAGCCGTCGGAAAGCGTGAGCTGCGACCTGGTCGGGCCGTCGCCGTCGCGAGCGGCGGAGAAGCCAAGCGTGCCCGACGCATCATCGATAGCGACGCCCGGATCGGCGTACAGGCTTGCGAAGCGTGCCGCGCCTTTGATCGTGAAGTTCATCGGGCCGTCCTGGCGGTCGGTCCAGAGGTGAACGGTGGTGCCGGGCACCTCCAGGTCTTCCAGCAATTGCAGGCGAGCATCGGCCGCGCCTGCGCTGATCGACGGCGGGAGCACCTCCAGCATCGACGCGGGCAGCCCGTGAGACTCGACGTCGAGCGTGCCGAGCAGCGACCATCCGGGAGCGGCCTTGCTGCCAGCCGCGTTCGAGCCGCGCACCCACGTGCCGTTGAACCGAGCGAACCAGTTCTGCTCCACGACCGACAGCTCGTCGAAGACGCCGCCCGCTTTGTCGATGCGTACCTCGCCGCTGATGAGCGGGAACATCAAACGCTGAGCGTGCCCTTCGACGTCACGAGAGATCGCCAGCCAGCGCGGGCGCACGGCGATCATGGGATCCCACTTCGCCGGATCCTGTTCACCCGCGGGCAACGCGAGCTTGACGTCGGCGTCCAGCACACCCTCGGGCTGGTAGGGCGTGATGATGTCGGCGACGGTTTGCCCGCCGAACCGAGCGCCGAGCCGGCGCGTCACAGGGCTGTCAAGCTGCACGTTGCGGAGAAGAACATCAACTGGGCGATGGACCAGCAGCGGCGTGCCATCAGGCCCTTCACCGGGGGGCGTGACCTCGCCGGTCGCGGTGATGCCGGCGACCGGCTCCCCTCCCACTTTCAGCAGGCCCGAAAGATCGTCGAGCGTGATGCGCAAACCGGGCGAAGAGGAGCCGGGTTGATCGAGCAATTCGGCCCGTACACCAAGTGATCCCGCTTCCTGCACCAACTCCACGCGCTCCTCTGCCACCGCAAGCGAGAGATTCTGGCCGCGCGTCACCTGGGCCGCGACGGCGAGGCCGGGGTGGTCTGCGGGCAGGCTCTTGAGCTGGAGGGCAAGGTCCAGCCGGCCCGCGGGCTGGCGCTCGGCACGGAGCGACTCGATCTGCTTCGCCGCGGCGGGCGAGAGCGGGCGAAGCAGGTCCTCGACGGCGAGGCCGATATTGAGGTCGCGCGCCGTGAGCTCAATGTCCGCGTGCGCCGCCTGGCCGGAAGCCGCTTGCGCAAACATCCACTCGCCGTCGACGCGGAACCTGGCCGCGAGAGGAGGGCCGCCGAATGGCCCGTTCGGCTCTGCGCTCTCGGGCGCAGCAGGCGGCCTTCCAGCGCGTCGATGTAGACGCCCTTGTCACCGGCGCGGATCGCGCCCACTAGCCCTTCGAGCACCAACGGCTCGCCGGTGCTGGTCGTCGCGTGGTCAGGCGTCGCGGTCACTCCCTCGAACACGACCTGCGTGTCGATCGCCGGCGCATCGGACGGTTTCGGCGCGGGCGTCACACGGATGTCGGCGTCGACCGGCCCATGCAGGTGCAGTTGCGAGAGGAACGTTTTGACGGAGAACGCTCCGCCTCCCCCGGCTGGAACACCGCCGAGCGCTTCAACATCGGGCAGGGCGTTGATGAGCACCGGCTCAATTGGGAAGTCCGCGGCGGTGAGATGGATCGTCGGCCGGTAACGGTCCTGCTCGGCAAGGCCTGGCGCAGCCGGGAGCACGTCGACTCGAGCATCGAGCGTCGCCTTGCCGCCGTACAAACCCGTCAGGCCCTCGCCGTGCACCTCGACATAATCGTCGCCGATCCGCAGCGCAACGTCCGAGCCGCTGAGCGGATACGGGAACATCGCCGGCAACGCGTGCACGTCCTTGAACCGAACGGCGATGTCCTGGTGGATCACCGGCGGGCCTTCAGGCACGCCCCACGCCTTCACGTGGATCTGGATCGAGTCGATCATGCCCGAGAGCACGTCGAACGGCGGCGCGCCATCCGCAGCCGCGACCTGACCTGAGCGCGGCGAACGGACCAGCCCTTTGGCGACCAACTCGTCGAGGCGCGTCTGGCTGAAGACCGCGTCGACCATCGGCCCGCCGGGGCTCGCCAGCAGCGCCGCCTTGAGCGTCGGGTCGATCGGCACGTCGGTCGCCGTCACGCGAATGTCGTACGCCCCTTCCGGCGTGGCGGTGTCGACGGAACCCTCGCCGAACAGGCGCGCGCCGGTGGGCCCGCGCCCCTGCACGCCGATGATCTGCACGCCCTCTTCGTCAAAGCGGACCGTGCCGGACATCTCCGTCATCGGATAGGGGAAGATGCCGTACGCGGCCGAGCCGTTCTCGAACACCAACGTTCCCGCGATCGCCGTCTCGCCCGGCACGCCCGCCTCCACCGGCGGCTTGCGCGTCACCTCGATGCGTGCGTCGATCACCGCGGTCGGGCCGCTGAAGAGCTCGAAGTTCTTCTGCACCACCTCGGGCGTGAACCAGAGGATGCGCGGGTCCTTCTCGAGTTGGAACCTGTCGGCGAGAATGACGGCCGAGTACCCGGCGTCGAGCGAGAGCGCTCGCGAGTCCATCCGCACGCGCGCCGGAAGGTCCTCGAACAGGCCGCGCAGATCCGCGTGCAACCCCTGCGCGGGGCCTGCCCAGACAAGTCGCAGCGTGCCCGCCACATTCTCCATTCGCGGCGTGCGAGAGCCGGTGATCTCGGTTCGACCCGACGCGATGGGCGCATTAAGCGACACATCGTCAAGGTGCACGGTGGTGTCGAACCCCGTCTCGGGCGTGTAGCGGATCGTGGTGCCGGCGACCTTGCCGCGCAGGTGCAGCTGGTCCCATACTTCGCGCGTGAACGTGGGCAGGCGGTCGCCGCCGATGGCCGCGAGGTCGATGGGCGTGAGCTTGACCTCGGCCCGCGTCGTCGCCAGGTCGACGCCGCCGGAGAGATCGAACTTGATCCGATCGTCGTCGGGGCTCGTCGCCCGAAGGTGGATGAGGTACTGCTTGGTGCCAAAGACCGGGCTGATCCAGCCGGCGGTCTCGAAGCGCGTAAGTTCCTTGTAGCCCGGGTCGGTTGAGGGCGCCGCGCCGGCCGAAGAAGCAGAGGGAGCGCCGTGTTCGGCGAGGATCAGCCGTCCGTGGTCTACTTCGATGCGCGGCACGCGTGCGATGCTCGACGCGCCGCCCGTCGCCTTCAGGCCCGTGACGTTCAACTGATTGGTGGCGCGGTCGAGCGAGAGCCGCACCACGGGCTTGACGACGCGCACCGACTGCGGTGCCACGACGCCCGCCGCCCAAGCCGACCAGTCGAGCACAACCTCGATGCGTTCGGCCTCGGCGATGCGGGCGGCGTCGCCCGTCAATCCGCTCGACGCCGGGGCGGTCAGCCTGGCGTCGGTGGCGATGAACCGCCCGTCGAGCTTGAGCGAGACCCACGACGCGTCAAAGTCCGCGCCCGTCGCCTTGCGCACCGAGCGAGCCACCAGCCACTTGGGGACCGGGCCCTGCGTTACCACCACCGCGACGATCGGCACCAGCATGCCCAAGATGAACAGCGCACGCACCGTTCGCCGGAAGCGACGGAAGAGCTTCCCCGGCCGCGGCCTGCATTCCTGGCGCGGCTTGTCGGGCTCCTGGCCCGAGGGGCGGGGACGCGGCATCGGGCAAGGTTAGGGGTGAGGCTTGGGCTTGGCGGGGACGGGCTTCTGGCCATCCTTGACCGGCTTGTCTGTGGGCTGGATCGCTCGCTCCAGATCGTCGCCGACGGGCCCCAGGCTCTTGATCAACTCCTCGGGCGTGATCTTGGTACCGTCGGGCCTCACCTGCCCGAGCATGTCGTACAGCTCCTGCAGCACCTTCAGGGCCTCGGTGTTGCGCTGGTTCTGCGCAGCGATGCTGTCGTCCTTGTCCTTCGCCACGCGGGCGTAATACCCGGTTGAGACCAGGCCCGTGATCAGCAGTACGACCGCCAATGCGCTGGTGAACGCCACCGCGGGCCGGCGCCGCACCCAGAGGAGGAACACCTTCAGATGGGAAGGACGCTGCCACTCGATGGGCCGGTGCTCCAGCCACGCTTCAAGATCGTCGGCGAGCGCGGCCGCGGAGGGGTGACGCTCGCTGGGCGCAGCCGAGAGCGCTCGCTGGCAGATCGCATCGAGCGTACGGTCGACGTCCGCCCGGATGGCGCGAACAGCCTTGGGGCGGTATTCCTGCTCGCCCGCCTCGCCGTGGTTGCGGGCGACTTCCGCCGGCGTATCGCCGTTGGGGTACACGCCGGTCAGCAGCGCGTAGAGGATGCCGCCGATGGCGTACACGTCGGCCGGCACCGAGAAGCAACCCGGCTCACCGCGGAACTGCTCGGGCGCGATGAAGGCCATGTTCCCCATCATGCCGACCGGCGCTGCGTCGGTCGTGCCGTCCTGCAGCGCCCAGTGAAGTCGCGCGGCGATGCCGAAGTCGGCGACCTTCGCGCGGCCCGACTCATCAAGCAGCACGTTCGCGGGCTTGAGGTCTGAGTGCATCAGGCCTGCCGCATGCGCGGCCTGAACGCCGCGAGAGATCTGGGCGACGATCTCGACGGCCCGGCGCACGGGCACGCGCTTGTTCTGCTGCTCGAACCATGTCTGCAGGTCGCCGCCCTTCACCAACTCATACACGATGTAGGGCGACTCGGTCTGGTCACCGCCGCGGTCGAGCACCCGCACGACGGACGCGTGGTCGACGCGGCGCGCCTTGGTCGCTTCTTCGGTCAGACGGCGCGAGAGCCATTCGTCGCCGCGACGCGAGGCGAGCACCTTGATCGCAACTTCGGCCGGCCGATCGGGCTCGGACAGGTGGCGGTCGGTCGCGGCGTACACCGCGCCGCTCGCGCCGGTGCCGATCAGCCGCGTCAACGTGTAGCGGCCGCGCCCGTCGAGCAGGCGGGGACCGAAGTCACGAGGCAGGCCCGTCAGCGGTTCAGGGCGCTCGGCGCGCGGAACTGCTGCGTCGCCATCAACCCGCCGTCAAGGCTGAGCGCGTCGCTGATCGCGCGGCGCAGCTTCGGGTATGCCGACGCGATGCGCTCGGCGTCCGACGCATCGGGGCGCGGAACGCCTCGCGAGCGCGCCGCCGAGCGGAGCACGACGTCGAGCGCCGCGTCGAGCGGCACCGCGCGCCGCTCCAGGTCCGGCACCACGCGCAAGTAGCGGTCGAGAACCACGGGCACGTCGCGATCAATGCAGTCACGTCCGTCGGCTTCGATGGCGTCGGCGAGCAGGTCGTCGTCAATCAGGTCGTCGGGCGCGGCGGTGAAGGGCGGCGTCCCGATCATCCGCGCTGCTCCAGGAACTGCTCACGCAGCCTCTCACGGGTTCGCGACCAGCGCTTGCGCACCTGCTCGGGGGTCATGCCGACCTCCGTCGCGATCACGTCGCTGGCCTTGCCCAACGACCACAGCCGCGCGATCTGGCGATCTTCTTCCACCGGGATGCACCGCAGGAGCTGCTCGAACTCACTCTCTGGGTCCCGTGCCGGAGGGGCGATCGGCTCTTCGCCGACCTGCGCGGCGTTGCGCGCGATGCCGCTCTCCTTCTCGTTAAGGGCTTCCCAGATTCGCGCCTTTTCGATGACCGAGCGTTCGGCGATGGTGAACACCAGGCTCCAAAGCTCCCCCTCGCTGCGAGCTTCGAAATTCCCCTGGTGAACGTACCCATCCAGCCGGCGGCCGAGGGTCGAGAGAATGTCATGAGAATCGAACAGACGCCGCATCGACACGCGGAGCTTGCCCCGCACGCGCCGACGGATCTGCGGGCCGTAGCGGATGACAAACTCAGCCGCGGCCTGGCGCTCGCCCCGCCCCATGGCTTCCAGCAGCGTTCGGACGCTCGACGTATCGCCCAGACGGGCCGTCGGAAGCCCGCCTTGGTCGGCCATTCCCGGACTTGTTTCCGTGTTGAAACGGGCACCCGTTGTCGGCTGCGCCGGGTTGGCCAAAAAAAATTCTGGATTCTCGTCACACGGGCCGCGCACGGCTCGCTCTCCAAAGGGACACCACGTGTGTCCCACTTGGAGATCATCATATGCGAATCCAACAGATTTGTGCACGCGCAGCCGTCTTGTGCGTTTTTTGTGCAGCTCTATCCATTGCGGGCGGTGCTGCGACCCGTGCTGACGAACCCGTCCTTTCCCAGGCTTCCAACACACCGGTAGAACCCGCCACCGAAACGTGGGAGGAGCATGCCCGAGAGCTCATCCGTCGCCTGATGTTCAAGGTGAACGGAACCCCCTTGGCGGCCGGAGCCACGCTGAAGGCGGAGGTGCTGGCGCTGCAGACGCAGTTCCTGCTCTTTGGCCTGCCGCGCGGCCTGACGGCGGACGAAATCACCCAGATTGAACGTGATGCAGTTGAACTTACAAACTGCGCGGACTGGGACCCGGGTCCCCCGTTTGGCAGCAGCTACGGCCTGATTGTTCTGATGCATGACGTTGGAGCCGCAATCAACAAGTCGGCGGTGAATTACTAGCACTTTTGGAGCAAGCCCCCCTCTCCGCATGAGCACTCACCCAGTCCAGCGGCGGCGTCACACCCTTGCCGGTCCGCAGGAGCCGCGGAGAGGGGGGCCCTTTTTTCGTTTGTACTGAGAGTTACCCATCTTCGCGCACCCCCTAAGGAATCGCGCATGGCCTTCGCATTCGACCCTCCTCGCATCTCCGCCAAGGCGCTGAGCCTTGAGACCCATGTTGTGAACGTTCTTGACGCCACCGGTCAATCGATGATGAACCCCCCATCGGGTGGACTCGTCCTTGAGGTCTGGGCTGCTCACGTGCCCGTCGGCGCGTCGGTGGAGCGGGCGTACATCAACTACGGGTGGATGAAGCCGTCCACCGCGATCCCCGTGTCAGTGCACGTGGCGGCTGTCACTGGGCACGACCCGACGCGCCCCGGAGCGATCCGGTGGAACATCTTCTACAAGGCGCGGTGGGTGCGCGGCGGGAATCCTGCGTCACCCTGGTCGAACGTCGCCGTGGTCGACCAGCCTGCGCAACCCGCAGCCGGGGCGATTGGTGTTCCCGGAATGCAGCGCCGGTGGCTGTGAGCGGGGCGTTCCGGTTCGGATACGCTCTGGCGTGAGCAAGGTGAAAGAGGTTTATGCGTGCACCGCCTGCGGCGCCGTCCACACCAAGTGGCTGGGCAAATGCCCAGACTGCGGCGCGTGGGACACGCTCGAGGCCGAGCGCATCGAAACCAAGGTGAAGGTGGACCCGCGTGCCAGCGCGGTCGGCGCGTGGGCGGCAAACTCCGCCGGCGAAGGCGAGACGCCAGAGACCGCCAAGAACCCCGCGCGGCCGATCACACAGATCGACCCGGCGGCGGGCGCCGCGGCTCACCGCATTGTCAGCGGCATCGGCGAGTTTGATCGCGTGCTCGGCGGCGGGCTGGTGCCCGGCTCGGCGGTGCTGGTGGGCGGCGACCCGGGGATCGGCAAGAGCACGCTGCTGCTGCAGGCGGCGGGGGCGCTCGCGGCTCGCGGGACTCGCGTGCTGTACGTGTCGAGCGAGGAGTCGGGGGACCAGGTGCGGATGCGTGCGGCACGGCTCGGCGCTGCGGATCAGGACAAGCTGTTCGTGCTGAGCGACACGTCGCTCTCGCGGATCACCGAGCAGGCGGCGAAGGTGCTGACCGATGGAGAAGGCGGACCGCCTGTGTTGATCATCGACTCGATCCAGATGATCTACAAAGCGGACCTGGACGCGTTCCCCGGCTCGCTTACGCAGTTGCGTCGTTGCACGGCGGAGCTGGTCTTCATGGCCAAGGCGACCGGCGCGACGGTCATCATGGTGGGACACGTGACGAAAGACGGCGTGCTCGCGGGGCCGCGGCTGCTGGAGCACCTTGTCGATGCCGTGCTCTACTTCGAGGGCGACCGCTACCACGCTCACCGCATCGTGCGGGCGGTGAAGAACCGATTCGGCAGCACATTGGAACTTGGGCTCTTTGAGATGACCGGCGAAGGGCTGCGCAAAGCGCCCGCGGGTGCGCTCGTCGCCGCGGCGGGGGCGGATCAGCCGCCGCGCCCTGGCACGGTCGTGTGCCCGGTGCTCACTGGAACACGCACGCTGCTGGTTGAGATCCAGGCACTCACCGCGACGGGGTTTCCCGGGGCGACCAAGCGCAAGGCCGCGGGGCTTGATGCGAACCGCTTGGCAATGCTCATCGCGGTGCTCGAGCAGCACGCGGGGTTGCGCCTGGCGGACCGAGACATCTTCACCTCCGCCGTCGGCGGCGTGAAAGTGGCGGAGCCCGCGGCGGACCTGGCGCTGCTGCTGGCGATCGCGGGGGCTCACTACAAGCGGAGCGCCCCGGGACGCACGGCGGTGGTGGGCGAGGTTGGACTTGGCGGCGAAGTGCGGCAGGTGTCGCAGCTCGATGCGCGGATCGGCGAGGCGTCGCGACTGGGGTTCAAGACGCTCATCGTGCCCAAGGCTCGCGGCCGCAAGGCGCCGAGCGTGAAGGGAGCCGAGCTGATCGAGGTCGCGACGATCGCTCAAGCGATGGACCACCTGAGCTGACGCGTCGTTACTGCGGCGTGAAGCCGCCGTGCTTGGCCGCGACCAACCAATCGGGCAGCGGGTGCGGCTTCCCGGCACGATCAACCGCCGCGAGCGTGGTTGACGCTACCGCGAGCACGGGCAGCTCGTCAGGCTTCTTTCCACCCGGGTAGGCCCCCCACCCACCGGCGGGTTCCTCCAGCAAGATCTCGTACGTGTGGTCGAGCTTCACTCGCGAGCCGCCGGAGACGGTCGTCTTGATCGTGACGAGGTCGTCGTAGCGGATCGCCTTGCGGTAGCGGATCTCGAGCTTCACGATCACGAGCAGCACGCCGTGGGCTTCGAGCGCCGCGTAGGTCAGGCCACAATCACGAAGCAGTTCGGTGCGTCCGATCTCCAGCCACGGTGCGTATGCGGCGTGGTGAGCGACACCCATGGGGTCGCACTCGCAATAGCGCACCCTTAACGTCACCGATCCGCTGCTGGCGGGGGCTCGCGGGGGACGCGGCACGTGTGAGAACTGCTCGGTCATCGTTGAAGAGTCTAGTGTTGCCGCTCACAACCGCCCACGCCGCTGTCGCGGCGCTCCGCGAGACCTTCGAATCAGCGACCGCCCCATACAACCGACGCGCTCAAGCCCCACCACTCCTCCAACTGTCCGGCGTTGGACGCCCGACGACGCGGTGACGCCCATCACGGCGCTGCTGCACCGCGCATACGCGCGTCAGGTGCAGATGGGCCTTCGTCCGTTGGCCGGCCGTCAAGACGACGCGACGACGCAGCGCCGCCTCACCAGCGGCGAGTCGTTCGTTGCTGTCGACGGTGGTGTGGTTGTCGGGGTCATCATCCTTAACGAGCAGGAACCCGACGAAGGGCCCGAGTGGTTCGGCAAGCCGCGCACGTGTTCGTTCAGCCAGTTCGCCGTCGATCCCTCGCTGCAGAGCCGCGGCATCGGCCGCGTGCTGCTGGACGCGATCGAACGTCGCGCGGCAGAGCTTGGCAACGAAGAGCTCGCCCTGAGCATGGCCGAGCCGGACCACCAGCTCCGCGACTACTACCTCAAGCGCGGCTTCAGAATCATCAGTACGTGGAAGTGGCCGTACACCAACTACACCAGCCTGATCATGAGCAAGCGGCTGGGGTAGCTGGCCCGTTATCACCTTACGATGAGCCGCTGGCTCACTGTTGCGGTGTGTTTCAGCGCTACAGCTCAGTCAACATTTCTGCCCAAACTCGTGTTCGCTGTTCGCGAGTCGAGAAATGAGCGCACTCTGGACAGGGGCCGGGGTCGGCCGTTCGCGAGAGGTCGTACAGACAGTGCGGACAAGGGTCTGCACCGTTCCGCCGCATTTTCGCCGCCGCGCGAACGGTGCGCCAGCACCAAGCCCACGTGCATGCAAGGTACACAAGGCTGAGGGTAAACGGTCCCCGTGAGAGCCACGGAGAAAGCCCGTGAACGCCCAGCACGAGCCAGAGAGAAACCACAATCCCAACGGCGACCAAGATGATTGCCGATCGAAAGAGAATCACCGGCCGCCGTGTTACCGGCGGCCAGAGGGTTAGAGATGAGAACGGCGCCAGGCGCGTCTTGATCATGGGCAATCGGCCATCGCGGCCATGAACGTCTTCCAACAACTGGGGATCCGGTCGAGCGCAACCCGGGCGTCTTCGCAGCTCTCTATAGCGCTCTGGGAGCTGTCATAGACGGTGTAGGAACCCAAAGCAATGAGCCCGCCGGTCGCAAGAGACTAGCGCGCCATCTCAAACGGTCCTAGCCGTCAGCAACTGCAGCACCGCACTCCAACAACAGCTCAGCAAAGTCGCCATCCAGCCTCTCACCGGCCCTTGCTGTCGCCGCGGGCGAAGATGCTCGCGACGTAGTTGAGCACGTCGGTCGCGCTTGTGTGGTTGTAGCCGAACTGCTTGATCATGCGCTGCTTGACGATGTCGATCTTCTGCTGCGTCTCGTCGTCGACGACGCTCGACACCATGTTCTTCAGCTTGATCGTGTCGCGGCTGTCCTCGAAGAGCTTCAGCTCCAGCGCGCGGTAGAGCCGCGCGTTGGTGTTGTACTCGAACCGCTTGCCGTCGAGCGACAGAGCGGCGATGTAGTTCATGATCTCGTGGCGGAAGTCGTCCTTGCGGCTGTCGGGCACGTCGATCTTCTCTTCGATCGACCGCATGAGGCGCTCGTCGGGCTCCTCGTCACGGCCGGTGTACTTGTTCTTAACGCGTTCCTTCTGCGTGTAGGCGCGGACGCTCTCGATGTAGTTGGTGCACAGGCGCTTGATGGCGTCCTCGTCGCTACTGATGGCGCGCTGCACCTCGCCCTTGATGATGTCCTCGTACTCCTCTTTCACCACCGCCAGCAGTTCTTTGAACCGCTTGCGGAGGTTCTCGTCGGAGATGAGCGAGTGGGCCGCCAGGCCCGCCTCCAGCTCGTTGATGACCATGAACGGGTTGACGCACTGGTCTTCGATCGCCTGCCGGCTGACCAGCGCGTTTGAGATCTTGTCCTGCACGTAGCGAGGGCTGATGCCGCTCATGCCCTCGCGCGGCGCCTCTTCCTTCAGCTCCTTCACACTCTCCTCGGTGAACCCGGGGATCGCGCGGCCGTTGTAGAGCTTGAGCTTCTGCAGCAGCGTGAGGCCGGCCTTCTTGGGCTCCTCAAGGCGCGAGAGAATGGCCCACATTGCCGCGACCTCCAGCGTGTGCGGGGCGACGTGCATGCCGCGGGTGCGCTGGGGGCCGAAGTCCTTCTGGTAGATCTTGATCTCGTCGTCGAGGCGAATGTTGTACGGCACGTCGATCTTGATCGTGCGGTCGCGGAACGCCTCCATCATCTCGTTGCTCTGCAGGCGCTTGTACTCGGGCTCGTTGGTGTGTCCGAGGATCACCTCGTCGATGTGCGTCTGGGCGAACTTCTTGGGCTTGATCAGGTGCTCCTGGCTCGCGCCCAGCAGGTCGTAAAGGAACGCGACGTCGAGCTTGAGCACCTCGATGAACTCGCACACGCCGCGGTTGGCGATGTTCAGTTCGCCGTCGAAGTTGAACGCGCGGGGGTCGCTGTCACTGCCGAACTGGGCGATCTTGCGGTAGTTGATGTCGCCGGTCAGCTCGGTGCTGTCCTGGTTCTTCTCGTCCTTGGGCTGGAAGGTGCCGATGCCGACGCGGTCCTTCTCGCTCAGCACGATGCGGCGCACCTTGATGTGCTCCATCACCTTGCGCCAGTCGCCGCCGTAGTGGTCCATCAGCTCGGCGTGGATCTTGCGGCAGAACGGGTCGAGCTCGCCGGGCAGCTTCAGCCTTCCACCGCCGTGCAGCGCCTTGTACCGCTCGTTGAGCTTCGCCATCAGCTCGCCGCGGGCCTCCTTGGGAACCAGCAGCAGCGGCTCCTCGTGCATCGGGCAGTGGAACTCATGGTCCTTGCTCGTGGGCCCGCAGTGCTCGTCGAGCATCCAACTGAAGGTATAGAGCGCGCCCTCGTCCGTGCGGCTGTACTGCTCCAGGCCCTTCTTCAACAGGCGGGCAATGGTGCTTTTGCTGCTTCCGACCGGGCCGTGCAGCAGGAGGATGCGCTTGTCGGTGCCGTACCCCTCCGCGGCCGAGCGCAGGAAGTCGACAAACTGCATGAGCGCGAAGTCGAGGCCGAAGATCGCGTCGGCCCCACCCTCGAAGGGGTCGGAGAAGAAGTGGTAGCGGATCGCGTCCTTCTTGAAGACGCGGTAGCGCTCCATCCCCTGGCTCATCACCGCGTCGTACGCCCGCTGATATGCGTTGCGCACCACGCCGGGGTTCCGCTCGACGATCTCCAGGTAATCGAAGAACGTGCCCTGCCAGTGCACGTGCCCGAATGCGTTCTTGTCGACACGCGAGTCGATCAGACCGGCCAATTCCCCGCCGCGCGTAGCGTCGATCGCTGCGCGGAGCTGGCCGCGGTCGGCCGGCGCATCAGAGGCAGGAACACCCGACTGCAGGCGCGAGCTGAACTCAGGGCTCATGGGAAACTCCAGCGACGGACGCTGCGCCGCGAGCCTCGGCCCGCCTCCGCGCACCGCCCCGTTTCGAGCAACACGCCACCGTCGCGATCGAGCGACGACGCGCGACCCGTTTCCCACTCGACCGTTGGTATCGACCGTCTCTCAGTCCGGCACAAGCTGCGCCAGGCCCTTTCCCTACAGAGATACGCACCCATTCACTCTGCGGATCAACTTCCAAGGGCTGATAACGCTTGCGAGGGCCCCCGTACGGGCGTTTGCCCGCGTGCTGCCGGCACGTCCTCGAACTACCCTGCTGACGCATGTCGTTCGGACTCTCAAATACCAAAGACCTCGACCCCGCCGGCGTCGGCATCGACGCTGCGACGGCTATCCCGCCGCTCCCAGACGATGTACTGCAGCGCCCCGGCGCAGGCCAGATCGACGTCAACGCGTGGTTCACCGATCCTTCACGCCCGCTTGAAGTCGAGATCGGCTCGGGCAAAGGCACGTTTTTGGTGCAGCAGGCCCCTACTCAGCCGGGCACGAACTTCCTGGGGATCGAGTACGCACACGACTTCTATCTCTACGCGGCCGATCGCGTGCGCAGGCTGGGCATCCCGAACGTCAAGATGCTCTGCATCGATGCGTCGGACTTCGTGCACTGGCGCATCCGCGACCACTCGGTCAGCGTGATGCACCTCTACTTCGCCGACCCGTGGCCCAAGACGCGCCACCACCGCCGCCGCATGGTGTCAGACCGGTTTTTACAGGACTGTCTGCGGATCCTGGTTCCCGGCGGCGAACTGCGCATCGTGACCGACCACCCTGACTACTGGTCGTGGATGGAGGAACACTTCGCGCGCTGGTGCGCACCGAGCGGACCGTACACGCGCAAGGTGTTCGTCTCTCCGCCGACGGCGCGCGACGGCGAAGTGGTCGGCACCAACTTCGAGCGCAAGTACCGTGTCGAAGGACGCGATTTCCACGCTGCGACGCTCGTGACGCCGCGCTAAGAACGCGCCGATTCCGCGACGGATCGCCCTAGTGGTGCTCCACGAACAGGGGTGAACACCCCAGCCGGCGCCCGATACGGTGTACCTAGGTTGTCGGTATCCACCCAATCACAAGCCCTTCCCCAAGACGGCTGATCGCGGCGTCGATACCTCACGCGTGAGCCGTTCTTCATTGAACGACATTGTGAACGCCCCCCCTTCCCCTCCTCGGCTTCCGCGGGGGCTCCGCTCGGTCACGGCCGTGTGGGCGCTCGCCGTCGTGGTCTGCACCGCGGCGCTGTTTGTGTACGGCGCGAAGCCCGGGCAGGCCGGAGCGGCGCCGAGCACGCGACCCGAATGGCTCGCGTCGAAGCCTCACACCGAAACTCCAACACTCGTGCTCGCGGTCCACCCGCGCTGCCCGTGCACCACGGCGACGCTCGCCAACCTCGAGCAGGCGCTTCACGCTCGCACGCACGCGATCGACCTTGTCGTACTGATGTACAAGCCCGACGACGCCGGCGACGATTGGAACGATCAGGCGTCACTCGACGATCTGCGCGGACGGCTGGGCGCTCGCGTTGTCGGTGATACGGGCGGACGACTCGCCAAATCGCTCGGGGCGTTCACCAGCGGTCACGTCATCTACTACGACCAGGGCGGAGCTCTGCGTTTCTCCGGCGGCGTCACCCCGTCGCGCGGGCATGAGGGCGACTGCGCCCCGCTCGAGGTCGTCAAGCGGCTCCTCCGCGAGACTCCCTCCACTACGCCCGGACAACCCGCGCTCGCGCAGGTCTTCGGCTGCCCGATCACCGTCGAGGCATGCGGCCCGGAGCACGCCGACGCGGCTGGGGGAGAGTGCGCCCGTGAACGCGCCGGACGCCGAAACACAGTTGAGAGCCCACCAGCTCTTCGACCAGTCGCAGCGCGAGTCCAACATCGCCACCGACCGGGTGTTCGCCGTCCTGATGATCTTCCAGTGGATCGCCGCCCTCGCCGCGGCGTTCTTCCTTTCACCCCGCACGTGGACGGCCGACCATCCGTCGGTCCACCCGCACATCTGGTGGGCGATGGGGCTCGGCGGCCTGCTGTCGTCGTTCCCAGTCGCCCTCGCGGTGTTCCGCCCCGGCAGCGAGCTGACGCGCCTGACGGTCGCGTTCGCGCAGGCGGCGTACTCCGGGCTGCTTATCCACCTCACCGGCGGACGCATCGAAACGCACTTCCACGTCTTCGGCTCGCTGGCGTTCCTCGCCGCGTATCGCGACCTGCGCGTGATCGGCATCGCCACCGGCGTGGTCGCCGTCGACCACTTCGTCCGCGGCGTCTGGTTCCCCGCGTCGGTCTTCGGCGTCGACAGCACCTCAAACTACCGCTGGCTCGAGCACGCAGGCTGGGTCGTCTTCGAAGACGTCTTCCTCGTCGTGGTCATCCAGCGCGGCGTGCGCGACGCACGACTCTCAGCCCTCCGGCACGCGACGATCGAGCACAGCCACTCGCAGATCGAGTCGCAGGTCCGTGCTCGCACGAGCGAACTGGTCGAAGCCAACCGCAAGGCCAACGAGGCGCTCCAGGCCAAGACGGACTTCCTGCGCAACATGTCGCACGAGATCCGCACGCCGATGAACGCCATCCTGGGGTTCGCAGAGCACCTCAGCGAGGGCTCGCTCCCGCCCGCAAGCCGCGAGGACGCCGTCTCGGCCATCCATCGCAACGGCGCCCACTTGCTGGGCCTGATCAACAACATCCTCGACGTCTCCACGTTCCAGGCGGGCACGCTGACCGTCGACCGCTCCCCCACTGACGCGGCTCGCCTGGTGCGCGAGGTGTGCGTGCTGCTCCAGCCGCAGGCCGAGCAGCAGCGCCTCACGCTCACCTGCAAGGTCGTCGAGCCGTTCCCGCGCACGGTCAACACCGACCCGGTCCGCCTCCGCCAGATCCTGCTTGGCCTGATCGGCAACGCCATCAAGTTCACCCAGCGCGGCTCCGTCACCGTCACCGCGGCATGCATTACAGCGGAGAACGGCGTGCCGCGCCTGCGCATCGACGTCGCCGACACCGGCATCGGCATGACGCCCGAGCAGACGGATGGGATCTTCCTGCCGTTCAGCCAAGCCGACGCTTCCACCACGCGCACCTACGGCGGCGCGGGGCTCGGCCTCACCGTCGCACTCGGCCTCGCCCGTGCGCTCAGCGGCGGAATCACCGTCGAGTCGACCTCCGGCAAGGGCTCGACGTTCACCGTCAACATCGACGCCGGCTCGGTCGACTTCGGCGCCACCAAAGCACCCGCAGCGCCGACGCCCGCAACGGCGCCCACGCCGCGCCTCGACGGCTTGCGCATCCTCCTCGCCGAGGACGGCCCGGACAACCAGCGTCTCATCCGCCACCACCTGACCAAGGCCGGCGCGAGCGTGATCGTCGCCGGAAACGGGCGGCTTGCGCTCGAGGCGGTCGGGCGCTCGGTGCAGCCGTTCGACATCATCTTGATGGACATGCAGATGCCGCAGCTCGACGGCTACAACGCCACCATGCTGCTGCGCACGACGGGTGCAAGGTGCCCATTATCGCGATTACCGCTCACGCCATGAAAGGCGACCGCGAGAAGTGCATCGCCGCCGGGTGCGACGACTACCGCACAAAGCCGATCGACGCCAAGACGCTGGTCTCCGTCTGCGCTGAGTGGACCCGCCCAGCCCTCAAGGCCGCGGCCTGATCTTTACTCCAAGGCGTCTCCCCAAGACGCCCGGCGACTCACAAAGGGTGGCTAACGGGACTCGAACCCGCGACCCCGAGGATCACAACCTCGTGCTCTACCAACTGAGCTATAACCACCATCAAGCCACCGGCTGAGCCCGTGGCAGAGATGATTCTAGCTGCCAAGGCGGTGCCAGCCAACGGCTTGTCGGTCGGCAAGACATGAGGGTGCTGCAGACTCCCCTGCTTTGACCTGACCCGCGCATGCCCGCTCGCCCACACCCCCCAGCATCACAGGGCATTTTCCCAGACCCGGCCCGAACTTGTCCACAGGAGTAAGGGTGCGGTCTATTGTGCCCCCCCGCCTTTGGCCTGCGGATGTCGGTTCGGTCGATCGCGGAGTTGGAGACCCCATGAGCACATCGATCCTCGCCCGCCTGGACCTCTCCCCCTCCCGTGTCCACACCAACTTGGCTCCAGCCAAGCTGATCGAGATGGCCCTCGCTCGTGATGAAGGCGTCCTCGCGAGCAACGGCGGCCTGGTCTGCCGTACCGGCGACCGCACCGGCCGTTCACCCAAGGACAAGTACCTTGAGGACACCGCGGGGATCCACGACAAGATCGGCTGGGGCGGCTTCAACAACCCGATCACGCCCGCCAACTTCGACAAGATCCTCAACATCGCCGTCGACCACCTCAACAGCCGGAAGGACCTCTTTGTCTTCACCGGCTTCGTCGGCGCAGACCCCAAGAACCGCCTGAGCGCCAAGGTCGTCACCGAGCAGGCGTGGCACAGCCTCTTCATCCGCACGCTCTTCATTCCCGAGGGCTCGCCCGCCGCGGGCGCCGGGGCGCAGTGGAAGCAAGACGGCTCGTGGACGATCATCAACGCCGGCAAGCGCCGCCTCACCGCCGAGGAGCAGGCGGCCTTCGGCGTCAAGAGCCCGGTGCTCATCGCCCAGAGCCTTGAGCGCAAGCTGGTGGTCATCGTCGGCAGCGAGTACGCCGGCGAGATGAAGAAGTCGCTCTTCTACGCGATGAACTACGACATGCCCGAGGTCGGCGTGTTCCCCATGCACTGCTCGGCCAACGTCGACAAGAAGGACGCGACCAACGTCGCCCTCTTCTTCGGCCTCTCCGGCACGGGCAAGACGACCCTCTCAGCCGACCCCAACCGCGCGCTGATCGGCGACGATGAGCACGGCTGGAGCGACCACGGCGTCTTCAACTTTGAGGGCGGCTGCTACGCCAAGTGCATCAAGCTCTCCAAGGAGGGCGAGCCGCAGATCTGGAACGCGATCAAGTTCGGCAGTGTCCTTGAGAATCTCGACATCAACGCGACGACGCGCATCCCCGACTACGACAGCCAGAAGTACACCGAGAACACCCGCGCGACATACCCGCTCGACTACATCCCTGACGCGATCATCCCCTCCGTCGCGGGTCACCCCAAGAACGTGATCTTCCTCACCGCCGACGCGTTCGGCGTCATGCCGCCGGTCAGCAAGCTGAGCCGCGAGCAGGCGATGTACTACTTCATCAACGGCTATACCGCCAAACTCGCTGGCACCGAGGCGGGGGTCATGGAGCCCACGCCCAACTTCTCCGCCTGCTTCGGCGGCCCGTTCCTGCCGCGCCCGGCCAAGGTCTACGCCGAGATGCTCGCCAAGAAGGTCGCCGACCACAACGCCGACGTCTGGCTGCTCAACACCGGCTGGACGGGCGGCGCGTACGGCGTCGGCAGCCGCTTCAGCCTCAAGTACACCCGCGCGTTCGTCACCGCGATCCTCAACGGCACGCTCAAAAACGCCAAGTTCTCGCCCGACCCGGTCTTCGGTCTCAACCTGCCCGACAAGGTCGAGAGCGTTCCCAGCGAACTGCTCAACCCGCGCAACACATGGAAGGACGGCGCGGCCTACGACGCCAAGGCCAAGGACCTCGCCAAGAAGTTCCGCGAGAACGACAAGAAGTTCGACATGCCCGAGGCCGTGCGGAACGCCGGCCCCAAGGCCTGATGGTCGAATGTGCCACATCTTCGCCGCGCAGCGGCAAGGTGTGGAGGATGTCAGCAATGGACTCCGCAACCGCCGCTATTACTCGTAGCGGCGGCTGCTTCTGCATTCAGCTCAGACAGCCCGGCGTCGGCGCGCGGCACACAACCCGCCGACACCCATCAGCGCCGCCGGCCCCGCCGACGGAATCGTCAGGTAGTTTGTCCCTGACTGGCTCGTCACCGTAAACCCCGAAACGGGCTGGAAGTCGTTGTTGAACACGGTGATGCCGCTCATCCACGCGGTGTTGCCGAAGTTGGCAAACCCTTCGCCGACCGTCCCCGCGCTCCCGAAGATCACGTGCGTCAGCAACTCGGCTGAGATCGAGAACGACACGCCGTAGGTGAACGCGATCGGCGACGTACCGTGAAGGACGTTCATCCCGGACGTGAGCGAAACCACGCCGCTCGAGCCGGGGAACGAAAGTCCGGCCGCCGGGAAGCCGCCGCCGTTGAACAGCGTGCCCTCGACAGTGAAGTCGGTTGTGAAATACCCGGTACCGACGCCCCCCGTGATGGTGATGGTGTCGGTAAACGACGCATCCGACGCGGCCCACGCGTAGCCAGTGGTGCCGCTGGAAATCGCGTGCGAGTACCCGTGCAGCACGCCAAAGCTCGCCGACGCGTAGGCCAGAGCGTTGATGCCGCCGGGCGTCCCGACGGCCTGCGCGGTCGTGCCGTCGTGAGTGACGACCGACACGCCCATCCCCGCGTCGTTCACGCCCGCCGACGCAAAGAGGTCAAGGTCCGCTTTCACAGGGGAGGCGAACGCCAGAAGACCGCAGACCACAACACCCGGCAGAAGCCTGCCGGCCACTTCACGATTGATGTTCCCGTGCATGCTGGTATCTCCCTGTCCATCGGCGACGAGCGACAGCCGGCCCCGCGATCGCGCGAAGGCACGCCGGAACGCTCCACCGAATTCACGACGCATCCCTCAATGCGGAGGCGGCGGCGTTTGCGGCTAACAGCGTCCGGCGAAAAACGAACACACCGACAATCAGCCCTCCGTGCTCTTCACACAGAGACCCTGCCGTTTGACGCTCTCGCGCAGGTACACTCGCCCACACGGAGCACACAGATGGGCGCATGGGGCACCGGCATCTTCGACAACGACGACGCGATGGATTGGGTCATCGGCTGGGAGACCGCGCCCGAAGGCGAGGGCACCACCAGCGATCCAGGCAAGCTCAATTTCGTCATCGGGGCACTCGCCGCCGCGGCCGACGCCAAGGACTATCTCGACTCCGACGCCGGCGCTGCGGCTCTTGCAGCAGCAGAAATCGTCGCCGCCGCCAGCGGCAAGCCCGCTCGCTCGTTCGTCAAAGGCAAAGACGCCGACGAATCACTTACCGAGCTCGCCGCTTGGTCGCGTTCAGTCAACGCTCGCCCGCTCAACGATTCCAAGGCTCGCGAGCTTGCGTGCCAGGCGATCGACCGCGTCCTCGGCCCGGACTCGGAACTCGCCGAGCTCTGGGACGACTCCGAGCACAGCACCGAGTGGCGAGCGATCGCCGACGAGTTGCGCAAGCGACTGCAATAAGAGCCGAGCCCCGTAAGGGGCCGACGGATCAGTAGCGGCGTCAACACCAACGGCCGGAGCCTTACGCCCACGGCCCTTATCGAGCTCGCAAACTCATCCGATTCGCTTCAACCGCGCCTCGCCCGCCTTCACCCCAGCCCCCGCCGCAAGCGCCTTCGCCTGCTCGACAGACGCCGCGCGAACTTCAATCCACCGCGGCGTGCCGCCGGGTGCATCAACGATCTGCACCTCGTACACCGTCCCCGGCGCAGCCGCAGGAGCACCCGCGCGCGACGACCCACCCGCACGTTCCGCCTCCACCGCCGCCAGGCACGCCTTGCGAAACTCGTGCGGCGCCGCAATCCCCACGAACCCAAGCCGCCCATCGCCGCTCCCGTGCACCATCACAGTGCCGACGTTCGCCAGTCGCTCCCACAACTGCTGATCGACCTCCACCGACTCGACCTTGTTCAGAAACATCTCGTCGCTGTCTTTGCTGAACACGCCGGTACGCAACAGCACGCGTTTGTTGGTGACGACCATCTCCGTCCCCTTCCGCACGATCATCGTCTTCACCAGCCGCCACAACCCCACCAGCAGCACCACGCCGCCCACACCCGCGACCGGGATCCCCACCCCAGCCCCCACCGCCGAGCCGATCAGCACAAACCCGGCGATCAGCAGCGCCACCCCTACTCCAACCACCGCCAGATCGCCGTACAGCCGCAGCGGCGACAACGCCCCGCGTTTGAGCACTTCTTCCCCCGCCAGCAGCGTCTTCTCAAGTGAGGCCATGCCCGAGTCTAACCCTCTGCCCCCCGGAGAGGTGCCTGCGATCGACCCCGCAATGTCCCCTCGCCAGTCATGTGCAACAACTCAGCCGGTCGATCGTTACCCGTATGCTGGGGCAACCGTTCGCCCCTCCTATCCATTGCGTGGAGCTCAAACTGTGGTCAAGAAACCGTTCACTGTCGCCGCCCTCAGCGGCCTTGTTGTTGCCGGTGTCATGCTTGCTGCTGGCTGGGGCCAGCCCGGTGGTCAACCCCCGGCAGGTGGCGGCGACGGCCAGCCCCCCGCGCGGCCGCGGCGGCCAGCCCGGCGGCGGTGGTGGTCGTCAGGGTGGCGGCCCCGGTCTTGAGGGTTCGATGAAGGGCCTCGACCGCACGCTCGAGTCGCTCAAGGCGAGCATCGGCGACGCCTCGAAGAAGGAAGACAACCTCCGCCTGCTCAGCGACGCCGAGCGCTTCGCCGCCGGCGCCAAGGGCGCCAAGCCCACCGAGGCCCTCAACGAGGCCAAGGACGACGCTGAGCGCGCCAAGATGATGACCGACTACCGCAAGCAACTCCTGTCGGTCCTCAAGTCGCTCATCGAGGCCGAAGAGGCCACGATGGACGGCCACACCGACAAGGCCAAGGCCGCGCTCGATAAGGTCGCAGAGGCGCGCGAGAAGGGCCACAAGGAATTCAAGGTCAAGGAAGGCGACAAGCCCGCCGGCGGCGCTCCGGCCGGTGGCGGCCGCGGCCGTGGTAACGGCGGCGGCGGCGAAGCCCCCGCTTCCAAGTAATTCAACCTGTCCCTGCATGAAACCGGTCGCGCGCGTGGCGCGGCCGGTTTTTTATTTGATTCGCACGCATCAATAAGTGCCGCGAGCACAAACTCGCGCGCCCTTCGCATGCGAGACCGACGCTTTAACACCGGCTATCGCTGGTTCGATGCCCAGTGGCACATCAGCGCCTCCACATCCGTACCATCAGCCTCCCCACCACACGGAGCCCGACATGCCCAACCAACTCCACGCGGCGGTCATCCTCTGCGGCTGCGGCCGCGGCGACGGCTCTGAGATCCACGAGGCGACCAGCATCCTCATCCACCTCGCGCGTCTGGGCGTCAAGTACAAGTGCTTCTCGCCAGACAAGCCTCAGGCTGACGTCGTCGACCACGCCAAGGGCGACTCACCCACCAGCGAATCACGCAACTGCCTGACCGAGGCGGCCCGCATCGCTCGCGGCGACATCCTGCCGCTCTCCGAGCTCGTCAAGTCGCGCGGCGCTGCGTTCGACTGCCTTCTCTTCCCCGGCGGCTTCGGCGCCGCGAAGAACCTCATTACCTTCGCCAAAGACGGCGCCAACGCCAAGGTGGACCCTGAGGTTGAGCAGGTCTTCGGCGCGTTTCATGCCGCGGGCAAGCCGATCGGTCTCTGCTGCATCGCGCCAGTTCTCGCCGCCAAGCTGCTCGGCACGGGCACGAAGCTCGAAGCGGGCGCACACCCCGGCGCAGGCCGCGGCGGCGTCACCGTCACACTCGGTGAAGACGGCGGCCCGGCCGACGTCGTGCGTCAGTGGGGCAGCAAGCACCAGGCGGCGCCGGTCGATCAGGCGGTCGTCGACGCCGAGCACCGCGTCGTCACAAGCCCCGCGTACATGTACGGCGACGCCACCCCGTGGCAGGTCTTCCAGGGCATCGGCAAGATGGTCGAAGAGACCATCCGCTTGTGCAAAACTCGCTGAGCCATCCGTCAGAGCCCGAAGCGTCAGCGAGGGAAGCGGCACGAGACTTTGCGAGTGCCGCGTGCTTGATCTTCGCAGACTGAAGGGCTGACTCGCCGAGCCTCGTCAGCCTCCCTCGCTGACGCTTCGGGCTCTGACAAGCTGCGATTCTCTCACTTCACCCTGCACGACCGCGCCATCTTCGCCCGTCCGCGCATGTCCACCATCTGCGGCGAGTCGGGGACCCGCTGCACCTGCGCCGAGGTCCGGGCATCGAGCGTCAGCTCAGCCCAGTCCGGCAACCCCTCGATCCACTTCGCACGCCCGCTCCACGTCGTCTCCGCGCCGCTCGACCCACCCTGCGCCGGCGCACGCGATGTACCGCTGTACTCGACGACCGTTTCCGTCGCGGTCATCGAGGCCACCCGCACCGTCAACCGTTCCACGCCCCGCTCGCTGGTCCGCACGAACGTCCACGACGCGCCCGCCCCAACAGCTTCGGCGGGCAGGAACGGCTCGAGCGCCCCTGACGTGATCTCGCTGGAAGTACCGTCGGCATTGCCCGACTTCGCGGAGTTGCTCAAGGCCTCGTCACCCATCACATTCCGCGTCCGCGAGCGCCACGTCATGTCCGCGTTCCGCTCAACCGCCGCGCGATAGTCGGTCACCGTGTTCCGATCGCCGTCGATCCGCACAACCGACGGCGGCTCCATCCACCGCCACTTCACAACTGTGGCAACAGCGTCCGACCGCTCAACCTCCCACTCCGCCTTGCTCCGTACCTGCGCATCGATGATCTTCATCGTCTGCACCCCCGACGAAGCAACCTGCGACTGCGAACGCTCAACCGCCCACACTCCGCGCGTCCCGGCCACCGGCGCAAAACGCAGGACCCGCCGCGGCTCGGCCCCGGCGTTCTCCAGAGTCACATCCGAATGCTCAGGCCCCGTGTACGTCGGCGCGGCCTGCGGGAACTGCGCACTCCCCGACGAGCACGCACCGACAACCAGCCCGCCACACACCAACACGCCCAGCAGAATCGAGCTCTTCATGGCGGGACGATACCAGCCCCGCGCCCACTCTTCACCGCCCCGCACCCCCACCGCCGCCTGCTGTTGCCGCAGCCTTCTCAAACCGCAGCGCCTCCGACGGCACCGCGAACACCCACACGCACCCCGGCTGATCGTCGCGGAAGTCGTTGTCCGTCGTGATCACCAGCGTGCGTGAGCCGTCAGGGCGATTCGGCCCGAACGCAAGCCCCTCCTCCTTCTCCGGGAACAACGAGCCCGCCAGCCCCCACCGCTCTTCCAGCAGATCGATCAGCACCCGCTTGCGCACCGGCACTACGCCCTCCGGCAGTTGGTGCTTCTTCAAACGCTCGGTGCCGCTCACATCCGTCGCGTCAGTGACGTCCACCAGCATGATCTTCTTGAACGCCGCCTTGTTTCCGCCGTCACCGTCGCGCTCAATCACCGCGAACGTGTGGTCGTCCACCGCGAGAACCTCGTTGCACCCGTTGTGCGTGCTCTCCAGCGGATAGACAAACTCAGCCGTTTTCCCCGTCGCGATGTCGATCCGCAGCATGCGGATGAACTCGCCGTCCCGCCCGCCGTCCTGGATGAGCGGGCTCTGCGCCATCGCCCACAGCGTCTTGCGGTCCGGCGTGATCGCCAGCCCCTCAAAGCCGCGGTTCGCCACGCGCCCCGAGTCGTTGAGCTTGTCCTCTTCAACGCCCTTCGCGTCCGGCCGCGCGATCTGGAATTTCTTCGGCACCGGCACCACGCTCGTCCGCTTCCCCTCGCGCGAGAAGCCGTAGATCACCGGTCCGTACTCGTCGCTCACGTACACCGTGCCGTCGGCCCCCAGCCGCACGCCCTCCGGATCAAACCGCAGGCTCTCCGTGGGGTCCTTCGCGTCGTACACATTCGTCAGCCCGACAAGCGAGTACTTGCCGGTGGTGTACAGCACCGTCTTGCCCAGCTCGAGTGTCGCCCGCTTGGTCGTCTCGTCGCGCACCGTGATCGTCACCTCGACGTACCGGCACTTGTACTCCTCCGCCCCATCGCTCGGTCCACGATCCGGCTGCACGATGTAGTTGTCACCCACGCCCGTCCACTCGATCGCCGACCCCCACCCACCGAAACGATCCTGCGTCACCCGCCCCAGCGGCTGGCTCAGCCCGCTCGTGTCCAGCGTCTCCGGCGCCACCTGCACCACGCCGATGAGCCGCACACCGTCGTCTGCGCGAGCAGGACCGCCACTTAGAACCGCCGCCAATGCAAAGACCGCGTGAAGCATGCGGCGACGGTACCTCTCACGCACGCGTCGCTCACCGCTCACAGGTCAAGACTGCGCTAAGCCACGACCGTTTTAGATAAGAGAGAATGTCGTGCTACCGGTTACACCCTTTTGGGCGTAACCGGTGTTTCGACGACGGGCAAACGCACCACATCGGTCACTGCAAAGCCAGTGACCGGTGGCACGGCGAATCACACGTCTAACAGCCTCTCACCGCTCCCACCCGCCGGCAGCGCCCCCCCCCGCCCCGTCCCCACCGACCGCGGTTGCACCTCCACCGCCGGCAACCCGCTCACCGCCTTCTTCGACTGCACTCCCGACGCCTCGATCTTCCGCACCTGCGGCAGCACGCGCGTCTGGTATGACCCGACGAACTGGTTGAACTTCGAGACTGATGACGCGAGTGCGCTTCCCAGCCCGTCAAGATGCTCGACCGCAACCGCAAGCCGCTCGTTGAGCTCCTTCACGTCCCCCGCCATCTCACCCGCCTTCTCGCTCAGCATCCGCTCCTGGAACCCCACCGCCACCGCGCGCAGCATCGCGATCAGCGAGCACGGACTCACGAGAATCACTTTGTTCGACGCGGCCACATCCAGCAGGTCAGCACGGCGCGAGAGCGCCGCATCGACAAACTGATCCCCCGGCACGAACATCACCACGAACTCAGGCGAGCCGGCACGATCCCAGTAGGTCTTCTTCGCCAGCGCCTTCGCCTGCTCAACGATCCCGTCCGCAAAGCGGTTCAGGTGCGCATCCGCCTCCTCCGGCGTCGCCGCCTCGAGCGCATCGATGTACGGCTTCAAGTTCGCCTTCGCATCGACAACCAGCTCGCGCCCATTCGGCAGCCGCACGATCATGTCCGGCCGCAGCAGATTTCCCTCCGCGTCCGCCGTCGAATCCTGCTCCACAAAGTCGCAGTACGCGCGCATGCCCGCGAGCTCCGCGACGCGCCGCAGCTGGATCTCGCCGTACCGCCCGCGCACCTGCGGCTCGCGCAGCGCTTTCACCAGCTTCCCCGTCTCGCTCCGAAGCTGCTCGTTCGCCAGCCCCATCGAGCGAAGCTGCTCACCAAGCGCGGCCCGCTGACCCGCCCAGTCTTTCTGCACGGTCTCTAACGCCGTCGCCGTCCCCGCGAGCTTCTCGCGCATCTCCTTCACCATCGAGTCGATGCTCACGCGCTTCGCTTCGATCTCGCTGCTCGACTGCGCCCCCACCGCCTTCAGCGTCGTCTCCGCGTGCTTGGCAAACTGCTCGCTCGCATCCTTCAGCGCCTTCCCCGCGCTCGCCTCGAACACGCTCTTGAGCGCGACCTCCGCCTCTTTCAGCACTTGCTCGGTCTTCAGCCGCATCGCATCCGCCGCGGCGATCTTCTCCGCCGCCACTGCACGCTCCGCCTTGAGCTCCTGCTCGCGCTGATCGACCGATGCCTCAAGCCGCGCCCGAAGCTCCGCCACCTCCGCAAGCTTCTCGCGCAAGCTCGTATCGCTTTGCTTCAACTCCGCGCGCAGCGACTCAACCTCGGCCTCCGCCGACTGCTCCGCGGCCTGCGCACGCACCGCCAACGCCATCGCCCGATCCCGCTCCCCCGCCGCGGCCACCGCCCGCTTCTCACTCTCCACCCGCGCCCCCATCGACCGCACCAGCAGCACTGCGAGCCCCGCCGCCGCCACCACAGCCACAACCAGCGCAACTTCCAGCATCCGATCAGCATATCCGCAGGTGTCTCAGCAGGCCGGTATCCGTTTGGATTTCCCCCCTGCTTCTCCCGCTTCAGCGGGAAAAGGTGCCGAGGCTTTGGGAGGCGGATGAGGGCGTCGCGCGTCCGACCCACCTGCCATTCCGGCACCCCCGCTTTCACTCGCTAAACCCACTGGCAGCAAAATACTCCCGTGCCACCCCTGCGCTACCCCCTCTCCGCTCTCCACCCCCCCTTGCGCTCCGTCCATCACTGGCACCACCCTTGCCACCGACCAGCACGATGCGGTTTGCGCGGCCCAACCAACCTGACGACCAGCCGACCGACAAGCAGCCGGCCCGGACCGTCCAGCCCGCCGCGACCCCCGCAAATCCCCCTATCAACCCTGCCCCCGGTCGGCTGACCCTCCTCCTCTCGACCCCCCCCTGCGCGCCACCCCCTGGGCCCAGTCGCTCCCGACGGTCCTGGCTCCCCACGGCGTGCAGGCCGTCCACGCGACCAGCGCCCGCCAGGCCGAGCGGATCATCCGCACCACCGAGGTCCACCTCGCAGTCGTCGACCTCAGCACCCCGATGGACGACGTTGCGGCGGGTACGAATTACGACGCCGACGCGATGACCCACCTCGAGGAGGCCGGCACACGGATCCTCGAGCTGCTTAGCCGCCTGCACCAAGCACCCCCCACGGTCGTCCTCAAGAGCCCGCAGCAGAGCCGCGACGAGCACCGCCAGGTGCACCACGCACTCCGCTGCAACGCCTTCGCCGTCGTCGACCGCACGGCTGCGGACCTCGAAACCATGCTCGCGGTCATGCACCGCGCCCTCAACCGCTTCTACAAAGACCGCTGGCCCAACACCCCGCCTCCACCCCCCCCACCAAACTTCGTCTAGCCTCACGCCCCCCTCCTTCTCCCGGCTCTGCGGGAGAAGGTGCCGCCGGCTCTGCGGCGGCGGATGAGGGTGCCTCGCCCTGTCTCGAATTTGAACTTTGCAATTTGAACTTTGAACTTTCGCTTCCACGCCTTCACTTTCACGTCTCAAGTCTCGCGTCTCACATCTAACGCCCTCGGAGTTTTCGATCATGGCCAAGAACGCGTCCTCTACCTCCTCCTTCCGCCCCCTGCACGACAAGATCCTCGTCAAGCGTGACACTCCCGAGGAGAAGACCGCCGCGGGCATCATCCTCCCCGAGAAGGCGAAGGACACTCCCAAGACCGGGCGCGTCGAGGCCGTTGGCACCGGCACGCTCAACACCGAGACGGGCCACCTGGTTCCCCTCACCGTCAAGAAGGGCGAGCGCGTCCTCTTCTCCTCCTACGCCGGCACCGAGATCAAGCTCGACGGCAAGGAGTTTTTGGTCATGAGCGAGCAGGAAGTGCTCGCTGTGATCGAGGACTGATTAAGGAGCCTCACCTTGTCTACGCACATCGAGCAAAGAGAACTTGTTGACCTGGTCAAGAAGGCCATCGACAAGCACGGCGGGCCGAAAGAGTGGCACTTCTCCAGCGTCGACAAGAACGATATTTACCTCTTTGAAGGCATGGGCATTAGCAGCGAACTGCCCTCAAAGATCCTCGGCTTTGCGGTGGTGTACGACAGCAAGGGCTCGTTTCTGCTGTGCAACGACGGCAATCGTCTCAGCTTTGGTACTCCGCTTCGCACGGCCCCAAACCGCTTCAACAACGCCTCTGATCGCGAACCGAACAGAGACGAGACCATTTAACCAAGAGTTTCTCAAAGGACCATTCCAATGGCAGCAAAGCAAATCACGTTTGACACCGAAGTGCGCGAGAAGATTCTTCAAGGTGTGAAGAAATTGGCCCGCGCAGTGAAGGTGACCATGGGCCCCAGCGGCCGCGTCGTCGTCCTCCAGAAATCCTTCGGCGCTCCGACCGTCACCAAGGACGGCGTCACCGTCGCCAAGGAGATCGAGATCGAGGACGCGCTCGAGAACATGGGCGCCCAGCTCGTGAAGGAAGTCGCCTCCAAGACCTCCAAGGACGCCGGCGACGGCACCACCACCGCCACCGTCTACGCCGAGGCCATCTTCGTCGAGGGCCTCAAGAACATCACCGCCGGCGGCAACCCCAACGAGATCAAGCGCGGCATCGACATGGCCGTCTCCGCCGTCGTCGGCGAGTACGAGAAGATGTCCAAGAAGGTCGACTCCTCCAAGGAGATCGCCCAGGTCGGCACCTGTTCCGCCAACCAGGACGCCGAGATCGGCAAGATCATCGCCGAAGCGATGGACAAGGTCGGCAAGGACGGCGTCATCACCGTCGAAGAGGGCAAGAGCCTCAACACCGAGGTCGAGCTCCTCGAAGGCATGCAGTTCGACAAGGGCTACCTCAGCCCCCACTTCGTCACTAACCCGGCGACGATGGAGTGCGTGCTCGACAAGCCGTACATCCTTATCCTCGACAAGAAGCTCAGCTCAGCGAAGGACATCCTCCCCGTCCTCGGCAAGATCGCCGAGAGCGGCGCTGCCCTCCTCATCATCGCCGAGGACATCGACGGTGAGGCCCTCGCCACCCTCGTGGTCAACAAGATCCGCGGCGTGCTGAAGGTCTGCTGCGTCAAGGCCCCCGGCTTCGGCGACCGCCGCAAGGAGATGCTCGGCGACATCGCCGTCCTCACCGGCGGCAAGGCCGTCATGGAGGAACTCGGCATCGACGTCGAGAAGCTTGAGATCAGCGACCTCGGCCGCGCGGCCAAGGTCACCGTCGATAAGGACAACACCACCATCGTCGAGGGCGCAGGCAAGGGCGGCGAGATCAAGGGCCGCATCGAGCAGATCCGCCACCAGATCGACGCCACCACCAGCGACTACGACCGCGAGAAGCTCGAAGAGCGCCTCGCCAAGCTCGCCGGCGGCGTCGCCCAGGTCAATGTCGGCGCGGCCACCGAAGTCGAGATGAAGGAGAAGAAGGCCCGCGTCGAAGACGCCCTGCACGCTTGCCGCGCAGCCGTCGAAGAGGGCATCCTCCCCGGCGGCGGCGTCGCCCCGATCCGCGCCCGCAAGACCCTCGAGAAGCTCCGCAAGAGTGCCAAGGGCGACGAGCGCACCGGCATCGACATCATCTACCGCGCCCTCGCGTACCCGGTGAAGCAGATCGCCACCAACGCCGGCTTCGACGGCTCCATCGTCGTGAGCAAGATCGAAGACGGCGCTGATACGCAGTTCGGCTTCAACGCCCTCACCCACGAGTACGGCGACCTCATGAAGATGGGCGTCATCGTGCCGACCAAGGTCGAGCGCATCAGCCTCCAGAACGCGGCCAGCATCGCCGGCCTCCTCCTCACCACCGACGCCGCAATCGTCGAGATCAAGGAGAAGAAGGCGAAGGCCCCGGCCGGTGGCGGGATGGATGACATGGATTACTAAATCTATTTCGATATCGTTACCCTCAAAGCCCCCCAGAGAGGGGGCTTTTTCATTATGCTCTCCACGAAGCTGAGCTATGCCCATCCGAAGCGTAATTAATGATGCCGTAGCACAGACACGGCGAGAAGGTCGGGTTTCGCCGTCGCTTGCTGCCTTTGCCTTTGAAGTCTGCGAACGATTGCTTGATGCCCGGCTCGCGCACCGAAAAGACTCAGAGTTGTCTGCAGCTCTCCATCGTGCTCCAATCACTACTCGCGCGGTGGGGAATCGCATCCCGCATCTTCGGCGGCAGCATGTGCTGTATTCATTCAAACGCTGCAGGCACTGCCTTCGGCTGGGGCGGGTTTTGGGATAAAGATCACCATGTATGGCTGGTGACAGAGTTTGGCGAGCTAGTTGATTACTCAATCCGATACTGCCACTTGCATCCCGGACGAAGCAGAGACGACTACCTCGCCATCCCACCTCTATGGTTTAAGTCACCTCTTCCCACCATCTTTTGGTATGTCCCCGAGGGCGTCCTCGGCGGCACAGAACTTCCTGCGGAGGAACAGTCTCAGCTTGATGCCCTCCCCGCCGAAGCAGGCCGTATCGCTAACATCTTGCTCGACACTCTCGAGGCGACAGATCTAGGCACAAATAACATCCTCTTCGGCATCCACTCGCTGGATGAGTTCTGGAAGCGACGCGATCCATGGACACTTGCCGCCAACCGCCTTGTTCCGCTTCTGGGAAGACCGCCCGATTGGATGCTGAATCGGGCAAAGGAGCTCGGGCTCATCCCCACAACAGCCGCTTTGTAGAGCAGCGTGTAGAGTGCGGAACTAATCTGCTTTCATCCCCGTCACCGCACCGGCGGAGAGCATCGTCGTCAACCGAAGAGTTGTCGGGCCTCACGACCAGACTTAGCTGCCATCCCTTAAAACATGCTGTATTTCTGCCCCCCGCCGTGCGCTGCTTTGATTACCGCATGAACTCCCCGCTCCGCGCAAATTCGTATAGAATTGATCGCTTGCTCATCCAGATCGGAGTCCTCTTGTGACAACCTCCAATCCATTGGCGTCACCAGATCCAGATCCTGCGAGAGGTGGCGATGAGTCGAATTCGGAAACCCCATCGGTAAAGACATTGCTCGAAGCGATGGGTCGCGGCGAGCGTCAAGCTGCCGCAGAATTCGTCATGCGGTACGGCCCGCTGATTCGAAGACGCGTCCGTGGCAAGCTACGCCCCTCTATGCGACGTCTCTTTGACTCAGAAGACATTCTCTCGACTCTCGGCCGGAGACTGGACAATCATATACATGGCGGAAGCTTTGAACCCAGAAGCGAGACGGAACTATGGTCACTCGTTTATGCGATTGCTGAGCGGTCAGTCGTCGAAAAAGCTAAAACGGCGCAGTTGCTCGCTGAGCAAGCAAATCGCATCGAGCACCTCGATCGTGATGATCCACTCTTCTGCATTGTCTGGGATCCCGAAGTTCTGAACGAAGACGACTACGCAGAACTTGTCAGCTTGCTTGGAGACCTCTACGAGGCGTCGGGCGGAGAAGCCTTGACTCGCATCAAGGAAAGAGGCTTTGGCATCTATGTCGAAGCGGGAGTAGTCGCATGATGCACCCGCACGAGCCCCATGATCAAATACCCCCGCCAGATGATGCTGGAGAGCCGGCCCATATCGACGGTACTGAGCTCCAAGAAGTTAATCTGTCCGCCGACCTCTACAAAGGCAAGCTTGGCTTCAAAGCGTCCATACGCCCCAACGAAGGCAGTCCTCAGCCAAAGAACTGGGCAGAAGTCGGTAAGAGCTTCAACCAAAGCTTGATGCGGATCGCTGCCGGGCTTCCCGGCGTTGTTGCAGAAGCACTGGATGGAGCTATCCGGCTCTGCAAGGGAGTGGCGTCCTTGCCAGAGTCCATCGCCGAGCGGATACGCAGCGCGCATCTGGCTGTTGACCGCCGCGAAACCAAGCGAGTGGAACACTCGAACTCCCAGACAAGCGGTGTGTCGCACGCGTCACCGATTCAACGCTTCGTTAATGCCAAAGAGGCCGAACAAGCGCTGCTCGACAAGATCATGCAGCTCCAGGCCCGCGGAATTCCCGTACAGCTGCAGCAACGTTCTGACGGTGTCTGGGTCATTGTGGTGGTCAGGCCCGAGCTGACTTCGACAGCACACGAACTCGGCAAAGAGGCTATCGACGAACACCAGAATCCCGCGTTAACAAGTGGCACTTCCAAGCTTGTCGAAGCCGATAGGGAGTTCGAGGAGTTACTGTACAAAATACCAACTGAGCTCGATAGACAAATCGCGCGGCTTTGGATGGCGGATCGGCCATTCGAGGCAATCGGGGAAGAGTTGGGAATGACCGCCGATGCAGTTCGGGCACGATGGAACGTAGTCAAAGGCAAGCTTCGTGACGCGCTTAAAGACAAAGATCGCGGCAGAGACCTCGAAGAGGACAAGCCGGAGTAGAAGAACTCGCCGGGTGCCCGGGCCAAGCCTCCTCCCCGGGTGGCACGGTCAACGGCATTGCGTTGGCCGTGTGCCTTGAGCTCTGCATGTCTTGTTCACCATCCGCACGGCCAAGCCTCAAAGCAGGCTTGACCGTGCCACCCCTCTCCCACTTCTTGCTCACCCCAACCGCCGATCCCACTCCTGCACCAGCTTCACAAATCCCACCCCCAGCGCCCGGCACCAGTCGCGGAGCAGCACCGGGTCCACGATCCGCTCCCCCCGCTCATACCGCACGGGTGCCCGTGCCACCCCCTCCGGCCACACACGCTGCGGATGAACACGGATAGACACCGGCCCGCATAAGAGCCTTGTGCGCGAGCACAAGGAAGCGGGCTGCAGCATCCTGGCAAAGACAAGCCGCTCTACTTCACTTTCGCGACGAGTAACTCGACCGCTTCTCTCATAAACACCATACGCATGAAGAGCACGCCATCCTTTAAGCTCAGCACGAGCGCATGAATCCCCGCGAACGCGGGATCATCGTTCTTGAGCAAGACCCGAGTGCCGCTCGGCGGATGAGCTTCGACGGACTTGGGCTCCAGCGTCGACGCCAGCGCAACAAATCGCTTTGATGCCTCGCCGCCGTCCGACGTGAACGAACCGTCCACGTACCACATGTCGGGCCTGCCAAGCACGACCAATCCGACGGCCTGTTCACGCCAGTGAACCGTGTATGTTTCCGGCTGCATCGCCGCGAGCGTATCAGGAACCAAGGGGGAACGTGATCCCGCCTCATCGTCACCCGTGCCCCCACCTTGTCTGGCTTTGCGGTAGGTGGGGTTCCAGCGTCCAACGCGCCCAAACCCCACCTTGTTCCCAAAGCGGAATAAGGTGGGGGCACAACTTCAAAGCAGTCTTGACTGCCCCCCCCACCCCCCGCGCCCGGCACCAGTCGCGGAGCAACACCGAGCCCACGATCCGCTCCTCCCCGGCAGCGTGATCCTCCTATTCCTAGGGCCAATTCCCCCGAGCCACGACTCTGAGCTCAGACAGAGTCGTGCCGCATTGACGTCTTGAAGCCCATTTCGTAACTACCCGCGGGTATAACTGCCGCGCAACAGCGAGCACGGCATTAATTTCCTGATTATGCAACGAATGGGTGCAGCGTTCTTGTACCATCGATGATGCACCATTCGCCCGCTGCGACGCAACGTGCCAGACCTACGGCCAGAACCGCACCAGTTTCGATTGTTGCTCTAGGCTTGCTGGCTTTGGGAGCTCTGTCGCCTGTCGCTGCTCTCGCGCAGTGCGGCACATGGACTGAGGGCACAGGCCTTGAGCCGAACGAGCTCACAATTCATACGGTCACCTCATGGGATCCAGACGGCGCCGGGCCGATGTCACCCCGCTTGGTCATGACAGCTCAACGAGCCGACCGGACCAGCCGAGTGCTGATGTGGGACGGTGTGACGATGCAGCCTCTGGGCGGCCCCTTGAACGAGCTGTTCGACCTTACCGTGTACCGCAGTGAGCTATATGTTCTGAGTCTCAGTATTGAATCCGGCAGCTATTACAGCACGGTCATGCGCTTCCGGAACGGAGCATGGGAAGCGATCGGTCCAGTGAATACGACGAACGGAACGATCTATGGCCCGGCTCGCTCAATGCACGTACACACTCTTCCTATACCATCGCCTCCCAATGAGTTACAGGGCGAGCCGGGCCCGCGTCTCGTCGTGAGCGGAGGAATTTCGGGCGGCGTGAGAGAATGGGATGGCGTCACATGGCGAGTACTCGGCGGTCTCGCCGGCGACGATTTCAATCAAGTCACCGACACAGTCGAGCACGAGGGAATCATTTGGGCAACCGTTTGGCATTACAACAATGGTCATGCCTACACAGAATTGCGGCAATGGAACGGCAATGATTGGTCGCCCTCTGTCGCTTCAAATGTAGATGGAATGACCAGAAAGCTATGCGTATTTAACAATAAGATATACACTGTTGGAGGACGCTACGTTGAGCCGGGGACGAACGACACGATTGCAGATGGCATCGCCGTCTTCTCGACAGACCGCTGGCAGACTGTCCATGGAAATCCATCGTTATCCGTTGACCTCTGCCGCCCCATTATCAGAAATGGCAAGATGATCGTGGGTGGGAGCAGTTTTTCTTTGCCCGGCATTGGCGGAGGCGTCGGTGCCGTTGGCGCATTCGACGGTAACGAATGGACGCTCCTTGAAGGAGGAAATAGCGCACCCATAGGTTTCTCCGGACTATGGAACATCTACGCATTTCTCAGTCTCGACGACGCGCTTGTCGCCGCGGGCGATTTCAGAGCATCTCCTGGCTCCATTTCAAGAGCCGCCTGGGCGACGTGGCATGAACTGCAGCCGCCGGTGGTTACGAGCGATCCACAGAGTGACGCCGCCTGTGTCTCAGGTTCTGCGGTTCTGTCCGTATCAGCGAACAGTTCCACGCCGATCGGCTACCGGTGGGAAATCAAAGACGGCGTATTCCCGGGCGGTTGGCGCACAGTGAATAACGGCGCCCTCGTCATAGACGGCCAACTCTGGGGTGCGCTTGCGGGCGCCGACACGGCCACGCTTACTGCCAGTCCAAATTCGTCGTCTCTCGCAACACTTGTACTGCGAGCAGTTCTCGTAAATTCTTGCGGCCAAGTCACTTCCCTACCCGCGAGCGTATTTGTATCGCCAGCGGATTTGGGCATTCAAGGAGGCGTGCCGGGGCACGATGGCATATACGACAACAACGACTTCATTGTCTTCATTAATAGTTTTTTCGCGAGAAAACGCTGCGGATCTAGGACAGCAGGGAGGAGTTCTTGGTACCGATGGGGCATTCGACAACAATGATTTTATCGCATTTATTAATATGTTCTTTCAGCGGTGCTGAGTAAAAAGAGCGCGTGGCCCGCCTCTCTCCAGCTCTCAAGCGCGGTGGCGCCGATCCGCGCCACCGACCAACCGCTCCGGGATGGCTGGCGCTTCGCGGCGACGGCGGAGCTTTGGAGATGACGTGGGGACGCCCACACGTCCAGCGGCCGGAGACGCCCGTGCCCCCACGTGAGAGAGCACACAGCGACCCATTCGATCCCGATAGCTCCGGGCCGTTGCACGCAAGTGGTCGCGACGCCTCCATGCCCCGAGCTCTTCATATCTGTTTCGCTTCACCGGACGTGGCAAGCCAACTTGGCCGCAACAGTGCCACTACAGGCCGCCTTGGGACTGTCGTGCGTAGTGCTTTCACACCCAGAATCAACGAGGAGGGCGGCATGAAGTGGTCACCTTCCCTTGGCTTCATCAAGACACTTCACACAAGCGCAACACATCGTCTTTAAAAAGTGCTCCTGCTCTTCTTCTCCAGACAACTTGTGCCATTGAGCATGGCAGTCGTCACAGAGATGAACAAACCAGTCCAGTTCCGCTTCCCGCATAAATTCGGAATCGACCTTGACTGTGGTCGTCGCCATCAAGGTGCCAGACTCCATTTGACGGGCCGCGTGATTGCAGAGCTGTTTGAAGCCGGTCAATCCGTGTTTCGGACACTTGTAGATCCCCATACGGAAAGGGTAGAGAGCGAGGCATCAGGTCTTCACTCAGGGCCCGGAGCCCGACTCTCCCACTCCTCGTCCCCTGCGCTGCGATTCTGGGTACCCCACCTACCACCTTCGTCCTCCCATCCCGGCATTTTCCCTCCTTGCACAACCCGTCCCCAAGCAGTAATCTCAGACAACCGCTGCAACCGGGCGAGCTACATCCCCCGCGGCACACAACATGCACCTCCATAAAGGGGGAGAGAGAGAACCATGCGTCAAGCGATCCTGTCTGTCTGCGCACTCGCCGCAGCATCCGCCGCGGCCTCGGCACAGGTCTTCCAATTCAATTCGCCCAACTTCGCGGCCGGCGAGTCAACGCCGCTGTCCAACCGTGCCCCGGATGTCGCCGGCCCGCTCACCGGCGTCACCGCGAGCTTCACTATGCCCTTCGGCGATGACCCCCTCTTTGTCGCCGGCGACAACCCGGCCGCGCGGCCAAACGGCCTGATGGACGGCCAGTATCTGATCGCGCCCACCACGACGTTTCTGGTCATCAATTTCAGCCAGCCGGTCATGTCGTTCGACTTCGACTTCGCACTCGACTCCAGGGTTAGTGGCGCTCATCTGAACGTGTTCATGCCTCTCTCAACGAGCATCTTTGTGGAGTCCGCCACGGACGTCGGCGGCGGCAACGGCTTTTGGGGCGGGCATATGCACGTTCCCGGCGGCGCCTTCGGCACATCCCAGATTGTGATCTATGCCACGGACGCCAACTTCAACCGGATCCTGTTTTCGATCGACAATCTCGCCATCCCCACTCCCGGCGCGGCCGCGGCAATCGGCGTCGCGGGAGCTGCATCGCTCCGCCGCCCCTCCCGTCGCCGCTGAGTAAGAGAGCCTGATTCAAACCCCACCGCCCCCGGCGATGCGCGCTGGGGGCTTTGTGTTTCTACGCACGAAGAAGATGACCCGCGTTGTCGCCGCAGAGCAGTCACCTTCAAAAGCACCAAGGCCCGGGCAATGGCCCGGGCCTCGGCAGTCAATCACGACCTACCGCATCTCTTGCTGAGGGGGAGACGCGGGGAAAGGGGGCAGGGGGCGCTCAGCGACGGCGGCGACGCAGTGCAGCTGCGCCGCCCAGGCCGAGCACGGCTGCCGCGCCGGGCGTCGGCACGATCGACACCGAAGCGAACACAAGGTCACCGTTGAGGTCGGGGCCCGCCCAGATCGACACACCGTTGCTGAAGGCCGGGAGACCGCCATTGACCGTGCTGTCGGCGATGGGCGAGAGGATCTGCAGGTGCCACGTGCTGTCGTTGATGTACGTGAGGTTGGAATACATGCCCGCGTTCAACGGGTCCGCCCACGTGATTACCTGCCCCGGCTGCCAGAAGAAGCCGCCGCCGCCGAGGGTCGCGTGGCCGCTACCGACGAGGCTGATGTCCCACGCGGTGCCGGGCCCGGCGGGGGTCACCGTGAAGACGGCGCTGGGGTCCGACGACCACCCAACGGTGAGCGTCTCAAAGCCGGGAACGAACGTGTTGGCGGTAAAGGTAAAGCCGACCTCGGAAGGGGGAGGGGGGAAGCCGGCCAGAGCAATGGACGGGGCCACGGCCAAGCCCGTGCAGGCGACAACCACGAGGACACCGGCGTTACGCATCGAATTGGACATTGTCACTCTCTCTGTCTCCGTGCGAGACAAGCTCTCTCTCACTCGGGCCCGGCGCACCACCAGACCCCGGCATCAAGTGCCGACGAACCCCAGTGTTCTGCCTGGCACGGGCGAAATCAAGCAAACGACCCAGACTCGGCCGCAGCATTCCGTGAATAAGAAAATCGCCTCCGGCATAGCAGCGCTCGGGGTGAGGGGGCGCGTGGCACCGATCAGGCGGGACGGCACGGGCAACAGGCTTTGACATTACCCGTGTGCTCTCGCGCGATCCCACGGGTCAAACCTCAACGCAGGGTTGACCTCGCCACCCTCCATCCTCAACAGTGCGTCCACCTTGCTGGCGTTGGAGACGAGATGGGGTTCCTGCGTCCGACGGCGTGAGTGCTCACGACGCGTCACACAGAGGGGAGCGTCAGCCGCTTGGGCTTCGTTGGCGCTGCCGGAACGTTGCGACGCCTCTCGCTGGAGCGTGCCGCGGCGGGGGAGGAGGGCGCATGGACGTCGCACATTCCCGGCTTGTGCAAATGGCTGATGAATTTGCCGGCAAGGTACGCGGCAAGAGAGCGGTTACAGCATCGATGTTCAATGAAAAGCAGCTATGTCAACTCGTGTTGCGGCGCATTTTTATTTCCAACGATCAATCGCTGAAGCACTTATGCACATTTATTTTTGTATTGCGTCGTCATTTCTTTTTATCTATGTTCGTTGCGCCGCACGCCGTGTGGCGCGTGGAACGAGACCTGTTCAGGAATATGGAGCGACGCGTATGAGAATGACGAGCAAAAATCTGACGCTCGGCCTTGTGCTGTCCGCCGTTGCGGCTACCGCCGCGATGATGGCGATGTCCAAGCCTCACAAGCCAACTTTCGATCCGCCGGTCAATCCGTACGACACTTCCAATGTCAGCGTCGACAAACTGCTCGACGTCCTGGCTATCGGCACGACCACCACGCCTCCACCGAGCTGGAAGCCGCCAGTCCCGGCGCCCGTTCCGCCCGCGCCGCCGTTTAAGGTCCCGGCGATCTTGATCATTCCGTGCTTCCCAACCAGCGCTGATCCCATCATCACCCCCACGGGCCCCGTCACGGTCCCGGCCACGCCGCCTTGGGCTCCTTGGCAGTTCCCTCGCACCTGGAACCCGATTCCGGGCGTTCCCTGCGGCCGCACACCGGGCGATATCGTGTGGAACCCCGGAATACCGGGAGTTCGCGCACCGGGATGGGACTTTGTGTCCCCCGGAAATCCGACGATTCCTCTTTCCTCGATCGCGCCCAACAGTTCGTCTGAGCCGATCGGCCCGGAAGGTTCGTCGGAGCTGATCGGCACGGGAGCTTTGCCAGACCCGAGCGGCATGGAAGACTGATACACCCTGCAAAGACACGCCGAGCATCCGGCACAGCGCGAAGACCTGAGGCCGCACGGGCAAGGTGCTCTGACCTTGCCCGTGCGTCTTTCGCTCAATCCCACAGTCGAAGAACGCGGTGCCGACTCAGTGCGGCACGGCACCGCAGTGCAATGCCCAACCGTGCCGCTACAGGCCGCTTTGGGACTGTCGCATGTTGTGCTACCGAACCCGGACGCTTCCGTCTCGCTGCAACGCTCGCGGATCACACTCCACCAGTGACTCGCAGAGCGGCATAGCGCCCTAAGACTTCTTGGGCGGAACACTGAAGTGAATGAAGTCGATCATGAATCCCAGAGCGATGACGACCATGTTCGCCAAGATCACACACAGGAAGAACCAAAGCGGTTGAGGACGCTGAGCCTCTTCGAAGCCACGCCAACAGATCGACGCAACCATCAGGTTTGCTCCGACTAGGTACACGATTCGCGTGAGAAAGCTGCTCATGGGCTTGGTGGCCTTACGCCACGAACCAAAGCCATCGATGAGTCTGCCATATGGGCTATCTCCCAAGGGCGCCTTTCCGCCCCACTCCAGTGGCGTATAGAGATGCAGCAGATGCTGACACTGGCTGAGCCTCGCCGCTACGCCGTAATACGACCAGCGCGTGCGGATGAAGTGGTAAGTAAAGAGCAGCGTCGCCAGGAAAGACACGGTGAGTATCCAGTGCACGAGCGAAGTATCGTCCGCTCCTCTCGAAGATGGCGATACTGGCAACCACCTCGACGCTCCCCAAGCTACAAGTGCACCGTAAAACACCAGGAACGTCTGAAGCCATTTCATCTCTTCTCGCTTGATTTCTGCAAGCTGCTCAACAGCATCGTGCTGTAGCTCAAGCAGAATCGTCACTTTGTTGTCATCTGTGAGTGTCATGGGTGCTCCTGTATTTGGAGGCTACCGAGCTTTGAACCAAATGGGAAGATTAAACTTCCCACTGTTGGACGCATCGCCCGGCAGGCCGAGGCGCACGGCGCCATGGCCAACAATCAGCCGCTTTGCAAGCAGTTGGTGTTTCGCGGCATGGCGGCATCATTTGCAGACCAATACCGCCCTAGATTTGGTCACTCGGAGGGCACAATGCACCAACTGCCGTTCGTCGCACTCATCACGCTTGCTCCTGTATTCGCGGCCCAGCAGGCTTCACTCCAGCCTCCTGCGTCATCGCCACCAAGCACTCCTTCGCCGACGACGAGCCAAGAAGTGGCCGCAACGCTGAAGGTGACCGATCAGCAGCTTGCAGAGCTCGTGAGAAAGGTGAACGCGCTGCTGGATAAACAGCTCAAAGAAGACGACGTGGATGCAATCCGCAAGTTGGAAAAAGAGATGAGAGAAGAGCTCAAAGACATCCTTGAATTCAAGAAGAAGATGCTGGAACTGCTCCTCAAGGAACCCGACCCCACGACCGCGGCGATCAAAGGGGTGGAAAACCAGCTCGTCTCGACCAACGCAGCGATTAATGAATTGAATAGATCAATCCTCTCGTGCTGCAATCACACGCCAACTGTGATCGTCCGCCCCATTCCGCTCTGGCCCATCGCGATTTGTGTTGTACTCACCATCGGCCCCGTTGTGCCGCTGTTCCTGCTCTGGTGGCAAGTACGCAAGATCGCTAATCGGAATAAGGCCGAAGACAAAAAATAACGTCCCGTATGACTTTGGGCTGAGATAGGCAACGAGGAATAAAAACACAGGGCACGATCGCTGTTCTGCAAGGACAGTGCCCGTCCGGCCGCTGCATGCCGTAGGGTCCGTAGCGTGAATGTCTCTGCACCCCGAACGCAACTGACATCCGCGGATCATCATCAACGCAAGACAAACCCCGAGCCGGACAGCAAGGGATCGCTCAACTTCTGCAAGCGGATCGTGCTGAGCGATCTCGACTCGTAGTTTGCGCCGTAAGCAGCAGCGGCAGCACGGGCATTCCTTCATTCCTCAATGCGCCGGCTTCCGCACTCCGGACACACCGCGGCATCGGTGAGCCCCGCGCGGCTGTAGCCGCACCCGGCGCAAACCGACGGGTCGCGCCGCTTCGGCTGCTCCCATTTCACCGCAAACAGCACCACCACGCTGACGCCGCAGAGGATCGCAAAGAACACCGGCCAGCCGCTCAGCAAAACAAACCCCACGCAGCTCTTCCACCGCCGTTGGATGTCCGAGCCGCTCACGATCGTGCTTCCAGTCGCTGGCGCAACAGTCAGCGCCTTGAGCGGAACCGCCTCGCGGTAGACGCTGAATGGGAGCCGCGCGATCGCGGCGCGCTGATCCTGAGTGAGCGGGCCGCCGATCGGGCGGATATCCAACAACCATTCCTGCATCGTCCAGCACGGCCCGCCATCGAACCAAGGGCCGTTGGTGTTGTCGCGCTTGAGCACCAACGTCGCAAACACAGCCTCGTCAGACAGGTTTTTGCGGATGACGTGAAGCGAACCGTCCGCGGCTTTGCCGACTGACAGGGTGAGCGTCCCTCCCGACAACGGCGACGGGCGCGGCCTCGCCACTTCTGCGACGTTCACGCCGATCGACGCGAGTACCGCCGCGACTAAAAGCCAGGAGAGCCACTTGATCACCCTGCGCATCGGCACGCGGCCAGCATACCACACAGCCGAACGCGCCTTACCCCCCTTCCCCCCTGCCTTCCGGCACGCCGCAATGGCGTGCCCACCAATTGACTCGCTGGAGTTTCACAAAGCGCTGCAGGCCTACCCCGGATACAAGCAGCTCCGACAAATAGGCGAGTGAGCCGAACCCGTGCTACTACCGGCCGCTTTGGGGTTGGAGTGCGAATGTCCCTGTGCGCCCGAACACTCTGCACACAGCCGGCAGGCACGAGCCCGTTTCCTTGCGGAACCTGCCAACGCCCTGTATGTTCACTCGCCAGGCCCCTTTCTTTTCCATTCTCGCCACCACTCCCATGCCCACACCCACCAACCGGTCCTCATCTCCGCTCGCCGCCCTCGCGCTCCTCGTGACAGCGGGGTGCGGCGCCGCCCTGCCGACGACCGCACATGCCCAATGCGTCCCGTCATTCGCCCCACCGATGAACTACACCGCCGGAACCGGCCCCTTCTCCATGGTCAGCGCCGACTTTAACGGAGACGGCAAGCCCGACCTCGTCTGCACCGCCGGCAACAACAACGGCATCAACGTGCGGCTCAACAACGGCGACGGGACCTTCGGCAACTCCACCTTCTACAACACCGCCGTCGTTCCGACATCGCTGGCGATCGCCGACCTCAACGGCGACGGACGGCTCGACATCGTCGCCGCGAACTCCAACAACAGCAACGTCTCGGTGCTCCTGAGCAACAGCGCCGCGGGCACCTTCGCCACCGCGGTGAACTATGCCACCGCAACCGCGACGACTGCTGTCGCGATCGCCGATTTCAACGGCGACGGCCGCCCCGACCTCGCCGTCTCCACATCCGTCGGCGTCGTTGCGGTCTTGCTCGGCAACGGCAACGGCACCTTCGCCGCGGCAGTGAACTACCCGACGGCGTCCGGCCGCGGTTCATCGCCGTCGGCGACTTCAACAACGACGGCAGGCCCGACATCGTCACCGCCAACACCGACAGCAACAATGTCTCGGTGCTCATGGGCTCCGGCGCAGGCACCTTCGCGGCGCCGGTGAACTACCCCACCGGCACCAGCCCCTGGACAGTCGCAGTCGCCGATGTCAACGGCGACGGCATCGCCGACCTGGTCACCGCCAACCGCCTTTCCAACAACGTCTCGGTATTGCTCGGCTCCGCGAGCGGCACGTTCGCCGCTCCCGTGAACTACACGACGGGAACGGGCCCAACTTGCGCCGCCGTCGCCGACATCAACGGCGACGGAGTCCCCGACATCGTGGTCGCCAATGAATCGGCAAACAACATCGGCCTGCTCCTCGGATCGGGCAACGGAACCTTCGCCAGCCAGACAATCTACGCGGCTTCCAACTTCCCGCGCTCGATCGCCATCGCCGATTTCAACGGCGACGGTCTCCGCGACATCGCGGTGACCGCCGTAGGCAACAACACCTTCTGGGTGCTGATGAACACTTCGCCCGGCTCGCCCGTCCCAACCTTCACCCAGCAACCGGCCGGGCAGATCGTCGCGCCCGGCGTGAGCGCTTCGCTCACCGCATCGGCGAACTTCTTCCTCAGCCCGCCAACCTATCAGTGGCGGCGCAACGGCGTTGCGCTCACCAACGGCGGCTCGATCTCCGGCGCCACCTCGGCGACGCTGACGATCAATCCTGTCTCTACAAGCGATGAAGCAATCTACGACGTGCAAGCCTTCAGCCCCTCTTGCAACGGGAATCAACACGTCGTCACCAGCAACACGGCGGTACTCGCCGTGACCGGACCGGCCGCGCCCACCACGCCCGCAAACGACAACTGCGCCTCCGCGCAGCCCCTCCCCGCCGCCGGCTACATCAGCTTCAACACGGCCACCGCCACCACCGACGGACCGCAGGAGTTCAACCTCGGCTTCGGCGCCGACCCGCAGATCCACAAAGACGTCTGGTTCACCTACACCGCCACGTGCACAGGCGCAGTCACCGTCGGCACATGCCTGTCGAGCTTCGACACCAAAGTCGCAATCTACAGCGGCACCACATGCCCCGGAATGCCCAACTCCGCCATCGCCGGCAACGATGATTCAGACTGCTCGTTCTTCGGAGCAACCAAGTCGCAGGTCATCTTCAACGCGATCGCCGGAAGAACATACCTCATCCGTGTCGGCGGCAAGAACGGCGCTGCCGGCGACGCGATGATGACCTACACCTGCGACGGCAGCGCGTGCCTCACCGCGGACCTGGGCGTCCAGGGCGGTATCGCCGGACGCGACGGCCAGCTCGACAACAACGACTTCATCGCCTTCATCAACGCCTTCTTCAACCACACCACTTGCCCCTAAGCGGCGGCTCGTTGTCCCCAAACCGCACCATCCACATGAGCCGCAACAGGCCACTTTGGGCCTGTCGTGCGAACGTCCCTGTGCGCCCGAACGCACGCCAGTGACACAGCACACCAGCCCGACCCCACCGTGCGATAACCCGCCGCGGCTGACGCGCCCACTGCGGCAAACCCCTGAGCCCAAAGCCCCCCACTCTGCCATACCCAGACGATCGGCACACAGGCCGGCCTGTTTCCTTGCGGACACCGCCCGATGTCGGTATGTTCACTCGCCCACCTTGGGCACGCCACAGGCGAGGGTTATCCCTCTCTGCCCGTGCGCTCGCACCCATCCCAAGGCGACACCCGCATGCATCCACGCACCATCCGCCTCAACCTCCCCGCCATCTCCATGCTCGCCGCGGCCGCGCTCATCGCGCCCCTTAGTGCTGCGAACGCCCAGTGCGTCACCTCGTTCACGGTCGCGGCCCCAACTGGCAGTGCCGCCAACGCCTGGCGCATCTCGACCGGCGACTTCAACGGCGACGGCAAGATCGACCTGGTCTACACCTATCCCGGCAGCCAGAGTCGCGTCACGGTCCAGCTCGGCGTCGGCAACGGCACGTTCGGCTCGCCCGTCGACTTGGGCGCGGGCAACGCCCCCACCCACGTCGCCGTGGCTGACATGAATGCCGACGGAAAGCTCGACTTGGTCATCGCCAACAACGGCAGCCCTTTCTGCTCCCTGAGATACGGCAACGGTGACGGCACGTTCGCCGCCCCGCTCACGATCCAGGTCGGAAACGCCTACCACCTTGCCGCCATTGCCGACGTCACCGGAGACGGACGCCCCGACATCGTTCTCGGCAGCACCTCCGGCAGCGTGCAGATCGTCATCAACAACGGTAACGGCACCTTCGGGCTGGGCGCGAACCCCCTCCTCTTCCCCAGCGGCTCCGTCTACGCGCTGGAGACTGGAGACTTCAACGGCGACGGGCGACCCGACATCGTCGCGGCCAACAGCGCGGGTTCTGTGGTCGCGGTCCTGCTGAACGTGGGCAGCGGCAACTTCGCGTCGGCCGTGAACTACACGGTGGGCAACAACCCCGCGTCCGTGCTTGTTCGCGACGTCAACGCCGACGGAAAGCTCGACCTTATCACCGCCAACGCGGGCAGCTCGAACGTCTCGATCGTGCTCGGCAACGGCAACGGCACGTTCGCCTCGCCGGTGAACTACGCGACCGGCATGGGCGCCACTTCCCTCGTTTACGCCGACTTCAACGGCGATGGACGCCCGGACCTTGCGGTGCGAAATCTATCCACCGGCGCGCCGGTGATATCAGTCCTTCCCGGGCTGGCAGGGGGAGGCTTCGGCGCGGCGGCGAACTTCGCACTCCCAAGCATCGGCGATACGGCGAACAACATCGTCGCCGGCGACTTCAACGGCGACGGCAAGCCGGACCTTGCCGCAGTCATGTTCGGCAACTCGCTCCAGCCGTGCTGGGTGTACCTCAACAACTCAGTCGCCCCCGCCATGCCGGTCATCACGCAGCAGCCGATCGGCCGCGTCGCGGCGGTGGGCACGTTTGTCGAACTGACCACGACCGTCAACACCTTCGGAGCCACGGCCACATACGCCTGGAAAAAGAACGGTGCGCCCATGAGCGACGGCGACATCATCTGGGGCACCGTCACGCCGACGCTGACGATCAGCTCGCTCTCTGCCGACGACACCGGGTCGTATCAGCTCCATGTGTCGGTGCCGTCATGCGACGGGACGCAAAACGTGGTCACGACTATGCCCGCGGTCATCGCCGTGACCGTCCCGCCCACGCCCGTCGTTCCCCCCAACGACAACTGTGCTTCGCCGCAGCCGCTCTCAGGCAACGGCACGTTCACCTTCAGCACCGCCAACGCCGGCAACGACGGCCCCGCCGAGAACAACCTCGGCTTCTGCTGCAACGACCCGCAGATCCATAAAGACGTCTGGTTCATCTACACCGCCACCTGCACCGGCGTCGCAACCTTCAACCTCTGCGGCTCGGGCTTCGACACCAAGATCGCGATCTACGCCGGCACCTCATGCCCGACCGGCGCGAACACCGCCATCGCCGGCAACGACGACAACGGCATCTGCACGCCCGCCGGCGATCGGTCGGTGGTCTCCTTCAACGTCATCGCGGGCCGGCAGTACCTCGTCCGCGTCGGCGGCTACAACGGCGCATCGGGCAACGTCGTGATGAACGTGAGCTGCAACGGCAGCAACTGCTTCGCCGCCGACATGGGCGTCCAGGGCGGGCTCTCCGGACGCGACGGCCAGCTCGACAACAACGACTTCATCGTCTTCATCAATAACTTCTTCAACCACACCGGGTGCCCGTAAGACGACAGGCGCAACTGCGCGAACCCTACTGCCTCGCCATCAGTACGATGGGCTCATGAGCCAGCACCAGCGCCCGTTCGAGGCGGTCCTGTTCGACCTCGACGGCGTCATCATCGACACGACAGCCCTCAACTACCGCGTCTGGACTGAGTTCGCTCGCAAATTCGGCCGCGTGCCCACCCAGGTCGACCTGCTCGCGACCAACGGCCGGTGCGCCGCCGACAACATCCGCAACCTGGTCGGCGATGCGGTGGCGCTTGACGACGACCAGATCGCGACGCTTACCGTCGAACGTGAGCAGTTCTACCGCACGCTGCTGGCCGTCGAGCCGGTGGAGGCGGTCGCGGGCGTGCACAACTTCGTCGCGCGGCTGAAATCCGCAGGGGTTCCCATCGCGATCGCCACCAGCGCCGTGCCCGAGAACGCGGAGCTCGCCCTGTCGCGCATCGGTCTCGCCGGCGCGTTCCCTCGCATCGTGACAGCCAGAGACGTGCGTGAAGGAAAACCCGCGCCCGAGTGCTACTTGGCCGCGGCCGCCGCACTCGGCGTTCGACCCGACCGCTGCGTCGTCATCGAAGACGCCCCCGCGGGCATCGCCGCCGGCAAGGCCGCCGGCGCAAAGGTTCTCGCGCTGACGACGACGCTCCCCCGCGAAACACTCGCCGCGCTTTCTCCAAACTGGCTGGCCGCCGACTTCAACGACCTGCCGCGCGAATTCCTCGTGTAACAGCAGGCGCAGCACGACACAGCAGAGCCAAATCGCGTTGGCCGCGCAAATCGCGCGAACAGTGCCAACCGTGCCGCTACAGGCCGCTTTGGGACTGTAGTGCAAACGTCTTTATGCCCCGACACCCACAATCGGCCATCGCTCAAGCACGCTGCCACGCTGCAGCGTCGTCGCACGCCGGCGCTCAACTTTCAATGAAGAACCGCCGCGTCGCATTCACCGACTTCGCGAGCCCCGCGCGGAAGTCGGGGTGAGCGATCGCGTGCACGGAAATCCTTATGTCGCTCTTGATCTCCGCAACGCCTTCCACCTCTGAACTCGCGCGCCCCATCGTCCTTGCTCACTCCCACGCCGACCGCAACGGCCACACCGTCATCGACTTGACGACCACCTTCCCGCCCTCCGCACGCAGCGAGATCCCACTCGCCGTCGGCACAAAGCACCGCGTCGACGATAGTTCCCCACCGTTCACAAAGACCTCTACCGACGCGCGGTCCACCAGCAACTCCACGCGCCGCACCTCATCCGAAACACTCCCCTTCGCATCCCCGGATTCAAGCCCGCTCCGCGTCACCACCACTCGCGTGCCGCGCACATCAAGCACCGCCTTCGCCCCACCGCTCACACTCAGCTCCGCCACGATCCGGTAGCAATCGCCCGCCGCCACCAACGGCAACACCTGTCCGCCGCGCAGCGTGCGGCCGCTCCACACATCCGCTTTCCCCTGCAGAGACTCGATCTCGCGTACCGGCTCACGGAACAGCCGCACGCCGCTGGCCGTCGTCCGCAGCGTCAACTCGCACGGAAAACTCACCTGCTGGTTGAACGGCATGTCGGGGTAGCCCCCCCCGCCGCAGTTCATCCACGCCGCCTGCACGCGGCGTCCTCCGCTGGGCGCGAGCCCACCCGCCGTCGTACCCAGGTTCTCCCACGACTGCGTCGCGTAGAAGTGCGGCCCGATGTCGCACGCAAGGCGCGGTGTTTCTTCCGTGAACTTGCGTCCGTCGAACGAGCCGACGGAGTACTTGCCGCTCCCCTGCACGAGCACCCATTTGGTCTTCGTCGCGTCGCCGTCGACGGGCAGCTCGAACAGATCTGGGCACTCGAAGCACTCAGGAAGCGGGTTCTTCTGGTCGGTCCACTCCAGCAGGTTCGGCGAGGTCAGCACGTGGTACTGCCCGTCGCCGTACATGGCCATCACCCAGTGACCGCCTTGTTTCGGACCGTACCAGAAGACCTTTGGGTCGCGTTCGGCGCGTACGAAGATCGGGTTCTTCGCATACCGAGTCCATGTCCGCCCGTGATCCAGGCTGTAGCAGATGCACTGCGACCGGTTGTCAAACCGCGACCAGAACGCCACCATCGCCGGCTCGCCCGGCTTTCCAAGCCCAGACGTGTTCCCGTGGTCCACCACGATCGAACCTGACTGCACGCCGCTCCCCTGCTCCTCTTCCCAGAACGCCGGCGCCAGTTCCGTCCAGTGCACCAGATCCCGGCTTACCGCGTGCAGCCAGCACTTTGCCCACCGCTGCGCAAACAGGTGATACTCGCCGTCGTAAAACACCAGCCCGTTCAGATCGTTGATCCACCCCTCCTGCTGCTGTCCCGGGTTCAAACGCGTCATCGCCCACTGCCGCGCGGTGAAGTGATACTGCGGCCGCAGCGCCTCGTGATACAACGCGCCTATTTCAACCGGCCGCCGCTCCGGCGAATCCGTCTGCACAACCTGGTCCACGTTCACGTGTCCCCAATCCCCGCTCGACTGATCCACAAGCTCCACCCGCGCCCGCTTTCCCTTCCACTCGCGCACGTCCCAGCTCACCGGCGTCAGGTGATCGCTCCGCCACCCCGTCGCGCTTCGCACGATGCGCCCGTCCACCAGCAGATTCACGCATGTCGCATACTCGTAGTCGCCGCCGCCTACGCGAAACGCGACAAAGTCCCGCTCAACCGTGAACTCCGGCGACACCAGCGTCCCCCGCGGCCCGTCCCCATCCATCTCACTGCTCGCCGTCCCTTCACCGACAGCGTTCTCGATCTCCAGCACCCGCCGCTGCTCCCCCGCCGCCGGCCCCTTCACAAACGCCGACCCGGTCGCCGTCCACGCCCCGTAGCCCACCCCTTCAAAGTCACCAACAACCAAATCCCCCCGCCTCGCCTCCGCCCCACCATCAAACCGCGCCGCACACCCCGCCCCACCCACCAGCACCACGCACGCAAACACGCGCCCCACCCAGGCGGCCCAACCACAAAGTCCGTTCTGCATCATGCCAGAAGATACCACGAACACAGCGCGGCCGTCCGCGCCGGCGCATCTCTCTATCGTGCCACTACAGGCCGCTTTGGGACTGTAGTGCGTTGTGCGCCCAACTCCAGAACGCCCACCCTTCACGGTACTTGCAAGTCATACTCCACCGGCGACTGCACGTCCTGCGTCGCCCGCCATCCTTGCCGTGCAAGACTCAACGCCTCCACTCCCCAGAACACCACGCTCCTCGTCCACATCCGCCTTGCGGCCGCCTGAAAGCACCGCCCCACCGCCATTGCAACGCCGTCTCCGTACGCTGAACTCACTTCGCCGGTAATGAGTGCTCGCCGCGGCTCGAACGCGCCAGATAGTCTTACGACCACGGAGCTTGGATTAGCGAGTTGATCCATCGCCCACCATACCGTTCCGTCATCGCGATCGATCCGCCGCATCTGAAGCAGCGAGCTGCGAGGTACTACGACGAAAGCGGGCTGGAAAACCGCCGCTCCCTTGCCCGCCTTACCGAGCCCAGGCAAATCAACCAGCGACGACCGCCGCACCACTTCCGGCGACTGTCTCAACTCGGTGGAGCAGTAGTCGAGTTCCATCTTCGACTCAACGGCTGCGAACCAAGCGCAAAGATCTTCACCCGTAGCAATGAACCGAGTCGTAGGTGGACGCGTCGTCATCCGTTTGATCATACTGAAAACGACGAAGCAACACTGAAAGCGTGGCACAACAAGAGGATCCGACCATGCCACTACAGGCCGCTTTGGATGTAGTGCGAACGTCCTTGTGCTCCCGCACACACCAGGTGTCACATTCACCCGCGCGGCACGCGAGATCCACACTCAGGACACGCGGCACCCTCCGCCAGACCGCGAAGCGAATACCCACACCCTGGACATCCATCCTCCGCCGCAAGCCGGCGACGGCGGCGCCAGCGCCACACAACCAGCCCCGTGCTCCCAAGCACTACCGGCCACAGTGGCGTCGCAACCCGCCGAACCCACGGCGGACTCGTCGCCGTCACGTAGTTGTGCAACGGCGCCGCCTGCGCTCGCAGGCCGCGCACCTCGTCCGGCCACGCGTACGTCCAGAGCGAGAGTCGCAGCCAGCCGTAACTCTTGTCCCAATCGATCGTGACATACCCGCGCGAACGGGAAACCCCTTCCGTCCACGCCGGCGAAGCGATCAACTGCAGCGACGCCTCCGTTCGAAACGCGGGCGCCGGCCTGCCCTTGGTCGACAGGTCCCCCGTCCACTGCATCATGAGCACGCCGTTTCCAAACCACGCCTCCGTGCAGGCAGCCGAAACGCCGCTTCCACGCGCATCGGCTGGTGCATACACCGCTTGTACCAGCACTGCAAATGACGCGAGATACACGAGCCACCCCACCCCAACCGCCACCGTCGCTGCCACCAGCCCACGTGTCTTCCAGCGCACAGCGCGCGAAACAGGACGCCTCGCCGAACGACCCAAGTTGGATTTGGCATCCGTCCGCACGCGGCACGAGCATACTGCAAAACGCACCAGGCTCGTCCGCCGCGGGCAATCAATATTCGTAATTCGCCTGCGGGTTGGCGTTGCTGGTGAGCCCCGACTGGTTGAACACGTTCGGACCGAACAGGTTGCCAGTGGCGATTGAGTAGCCGAACTGCGTGTTGCCGGTGACGGTGTTGCGCACGATGAGGTTGGCTGTTCCCGTCACGTTGATGCCGTTGCGGTTACCCGCCGCGTGGTTTCCTTCGATGCGGCAGCGGATGCCGCTGACGTTGATGCCGTGCGTGCTGCCACCGTTGGTGTCGCAGGTGCAGCCTCGGATGGAGACTCGGCTGACGGCGTCGATGCCGTGCCCGAGGTTGGAGACGCTCGTGCAATCGATGATGGTCGAGCCGTCGCCGACCTTGATCCCTCCGCCTGTGTTGTTGCGTGCGAAGCAGCGCTGGAGCGTCGCGTAGCTCGCCGTGTCGTAGCCCAACCCGCCGTTGTCGTAGGCGAGGCAGTCGACGTACAAGGCGCCGGCTTCAGCCTTAAACGCGGTCCCGCTGTTGCTGTGCGAAGAGCAGCCGCGGAAGACGGCCGGGCCCGACGCGGTGAACCCGCCGAGGGTGCCCACAGACGTGACGCACTCGGAGACCTGTGATCCGGGTCCGACGAAGATGCCGAATCGCGCCGACGTATAGGTGCTGCACCGGCTGAGCGTGGCGCCACCGGGCGCATAGATGCCGTAGTAGCACTGGGATGCGACGCAGTCGAGCACGGCGCTGCCCTCGCCGACGGAGATCCCCGCATAGCCGCACTGGTGGGCCCGAACCATCGAGACCAGCCCGCTGCCGCCGTCGACATCGACACCCGCCATCGCCCAGAGGCGGAGCGAGCCGTTGAAGACGGCGATCCCTCGCCGTGACTGCGCGAAGATGCCCGAGGGGCCGCCGTCCAACGCGCCGTTGCCGCCGGTGCCGGTGACCTCGAACCCCATTAGGTCGAGCGTCACGCCGTCGGCGTTGATCATCACGCCGTGCTTGCCGGCCGTCCCCTGGATCGGGCCCGTGAGGTAGTAACTGCCCGGCTGCGAGATGACGTACGTCGCCTGCGCGTTGCCGGGAGTGGTGGCGGGTCCAACCGGCGTGCGCGGCTCGATCTCGGTGAGTGTGCGGCCCGTGCCTGCGACGGATCCTGCGGGCGGGTTGATCGGCCCCGCGCGGCCGCTGGCGGCCAGTGCCGCGAGCCCTGCAAACCCGACACTCCCGAGCAACAAACGGCGGTCGAGTTCTTCCATGCGAAGAAGATACCGCGCGGCGGCCCAGAGGCCAGTGAAACGCGGCTTAACTGCTCGCGGCTATCGAGCACCGGCCACCGCTGCGTGCCTTCACACCTTCAAACGCACGAGCTTTCCTTTGCGCTTCACGATGTTCTTGTAGTCCCACTGGATCTCGGCGCCCTTGGCGAGCCAGCGCTTGAGGTCTTTCACCACGACCTGCTTCGCGTCTGTAAACCGCGCTTCGGCAGCCTTGAAGCTGCCTTCGGGCTCAAGGCCCGGCTCGTCGAACGACTGACCGCTCCAAAACAGCAGGCGCACGCAGTCCTTCAGTTTGTGATACCCGACGATCGGATTCCCCTCGATGAACCACACCGGGTGCCGGTGCCACACCTTGTTTTCCGCTCCCTTGAGGTTCGCCTCGATCACCTTGCACAGCTTGTCGCAGATCTCACGATCCGCCGGCGAGAGCGCCGCGTGATACGCCTCGATGTCAGGATGAATCGCCACGTTGACCTCCGTTCGTGTTCACCGCGTTCTGTCAGAGCCCGAAGCGTCAGCGAGGGAGTCGGCACGAGGCTCTGCGAGTGCCGCGATTTGTCTGAACCGATAGACGTTACCCAACCTTTCACACGCCTGCAACGTTGGTATTCTCCTTCACCCCACCGCCACCCCCGCCAGGAGCACCCCATGGCCTTCGACACAATGAACTTCAAACTCGCCGACCGCGCCCACAACACCGTGCGCAAGCACGTCTTCAAAGGCACGCCGCTCGATGAAGCATGGGCCGACGTGGTCAAGTCCGCCAAGCCCGCCGTCGGCCCGCAGGTCGCCAAGGCCGCGCTCGACCTCCCCATCGCCGCCGGCCTGGTGACCTGCACCGCCGAGTACGCGTCGCTCCTGCTGCGCGACAACGCCGGCCCAGCCAAGAAGGTCAACGGCCTCTGGTTCGGCCTCGCGACGCTGATGCAGAGCGACGACATGGACGACACGATCGTGACGCCCTACATCAGCGGCAGCGTGAAGTTCAGCACCAAGAACTACGACTGGCCCTGCGGGCCCGACTGGTTCCCCGACGACCGCTGGGCGACCAACGAGCCGATGACCATCCTCTCGCGCCTGCGCCTCAAGCACAAGCAGCGTCACTGGTACATCGAGGTCTGCCTCATCGAGCCTCTCCACCGCCTCTATGTCGCCCACTTCGCCCGCGCCTGCCCGCCCCACATTCTTCTGGGGAAGGCCAAGTCGCGCGGCATCGGCTGCGGCTTCGACGAAGGGGACCTGCTCACCATCGGCGCCGCCGACGCCAATGGCTTCAAGCCCATCAAAACGCCCTGAACACAGCGAACGGAGCGGCAGTTGACGAGAAAGACAAAAATGCTCGTCGCGATCAGCGGCGCGGTATTGGCCGCGATCTACATCGCCGTGCCGTTGGCGATCGGCGCAACCGGCGGCAACCTCCGATCAACCGCGTGGGCCCGCCTCCCCGCGTGGAACACGCTGAACATCATCGGCTGGGAAGCGGCAGGTCGAGAAGGCAAGCCGCGTGTCGCACCAAGGACGGCCGACGAAGCTGCGCAAAGCGCCACGCCGCGAACCCTTGAACAACACCATGGACTCTCAACGCCGCCCGGCCGGCGCCTGCTCACCCTCGCCGATCGCACGCACCGCCTCCGCCACCGACAGATGAAGGGGGAACAGTTCGTTCATGCGCGTGATGCGCATCGCCTTCTCAATCATCGGCGAGGCCGACGCGGCCATCACGCGAGCCCGACCGCCGTTGGCTCGCGCCAGCGTGCTGCGGAACGCGGTGAGCAGGCCGATCGAGCGGCTGTCCATCATCGTCAGGCCCGCGAGATCAAGCACCGCGTTGGCCGGCTTCGTGTCGGCGATCTTCTTGAGCTCGGTCGCCAGTTGGTCGGCCGTCGTGCCGGTCATGTCCCCCTTGAACGTGATCACCACACCGTTGATGGACGCCTCGGGAACAGACTGAACGCTCAACATGATCCGTCTCCTACGAGCACGAGAACCAAACACGACGCTGATTGCCGACAGCCCCGCCATGCCCAGTCGAATCCGGGCAGCGGAAGAGAAAACAGCATACCGACATTCCCCCCCGCCGTCGCCGAGAAGGTTGCGCTCCGTCAGGACCATGCAAAGGCCGCCCCTATCCCCCACCCCCTACCCCCCGCAATCAAGGGAGAAACCCGAACGAAAAATACATGCCGGGTTTTCGGGGAAAGGCGTCCCGCTTTACGCATGTTGGCGGGCGGCCGGTGCTTTAAAGCTCCGGCCTCGCCATTTTCCGGTCTCCAAGCAACGCCCAAAGGAGGACGCCATGCGCAGCCCCGCTCCCTTGCTCCCGCTGATCCTGCTCGCACTTCCCACCTCCGCCTTTGCCCAGTTCTCCATCCCCTGGTCGACGACCGACGCGGGCGGCGGCGACGTCAGCGGCGGCCCGTTCGCGCTCACGGGCGTGATCGGGCAGTTCGACGCCGGCCCGGTCATGAGCGGCGGCACGTATCAGCTCTCGGGCGGCTTCCTGCCGGGCGCGATGTCCGGCCCCACCGGTTGCAATCCGGCCGACCTCGGTTCGCAGGGCGGCATGCCCGGGCCTGATCACGCGCTGGACAACAACGACTTCATCGTCTTCATCAACTTCTTCTTCACGCACGACTCGCGCCGACCTAGGCATTCAGGGCGGCCTCAACGGGCACGACGGTCAGTACGACAACAACGACTTCATCGCGTTCATCGGGCTCTTCTTCCAGGGGTGCTGATCGCGGGTGGACCGGTGCGTAGCCAACACCGCTTGCGTGGAAGGTGTTGCTACGTGCGGTCTCAGACGATCTCGGCCCCCACCGCAAGCCCGGGCAAATGACGCTGTGAGTGACGGCACGACGGCGAATTCTCAGTAGACTGTGAGAGGCGGCGGTTACGTTCTGCCGCCGCCCCTCTCAGCTCACTCACTACTGAGGTAACGCCAATGCTGCGCTCCACCGTCTCGCTTGCCGCCGTTGTGCTGTGCGCAGGCTCGACGTTTGCGCAGACGTATCTGTTCGATACTGGAACGGGCGTGGTCACGCTCAATGGAAGCCCAACGACGGCGTTCAACGGCGTCGCGATCACCAACCGCGGCGTAACGAACGGCGTGCGATATTGGACGATCAGCGGGGACATGGTTCTCGCGCCGTCGACGACGGTGAGGTTCAGGGGGACGAATGTCGCGCGGGTCGGCGTTGCGGGCAATCTGTTCGTGCCTGCAACCGCTGTGATCGATGCGAACGCTGAATTGAACGTGCCGGGACCGGGCGGCGGAGCAGGCGGAAGCGGTGGCGCAGGAGGGGCGGGCGGCACGGGTGGCGCGGGAGGGGGGAGCACCGGCAGCGGCACCAATGGCGCTGACGGCGGAAACGGCACCGCTCCAGGTTCGCCGGGAGCGGGCGGCGCCATTCCTGTCGTCGGCGGCACAGGCGGCGCTCGTGCCGTGCCGAGTCAATCCGGCAGCTTGCGTGTCGCTGGATCCGTGGGTGGAACCGGGGAAACCGGACACGCCGGCATCGATGGAGGACGAGGCGTCAACAATCCGACGCCGGGTGGGCGAGCGCTTCCTGGGGGGAGTGGTGGAGTAGGTGGCGCAAGCCCGACAGTCGGCGAGTCCGATCCTTCGTGGTCGCGTTACGGACAGAACGGGGGGCCCAATACAAACGGCGGCGCAGGCAATGACGGCGAATCGGGGGTGCCCGGCGGAAACGGCGGCAACGGTTTAGCGGGAACAACGTCGTTTCGAACCGATGACTTCATGCTGCTCAATACACCGCCGACCCTGCTGATGGCCGGCAACGGTGGAGGCGGTGGTGGTGGAGGAGGCGGATCGGGCGGCGGAGGAGGAGGAATGTCCGGCGGAGGAGGTGGTGGCGGAGGAGGAGGAGGGCTGTGGGGCTTTGGCACTTGGGGCGGAGCCGGAGGGGGCGGCGGCGCGGGGGGCGGCGGCGGGCGCGGCGGCACCGGCCGCACCGGTGGGACGGGCGCGGTGGGCGGCGGCGGTGGAGGAGGAATCCAGTTTGTCGTGCAGGGCCGGATCGACCTGGAAGGCTCGATCAGCGCGGCTGGCGGAAACGATGTGCCGAGTACCGGCGGCTCATCGTCGTCCATCGCGGGTTTGGCGGGCGGTGTTGGCGGAAGCGGTGGAACGGGCTTTTCGTTTGGCACAATTGGAGGTACCGGCGGACGGGGCGGGAACGGCGATCGGGGTGGGGATGCCGGGAGTGTTCCGGGTGCGGGCGGCCGCGGCGGACCGGGTGGCGGTGGCGCAATCTACCTGAGCTGCACAAGGCTGGCTGGATTTGTGGCGAATACGGCGGAGCATCTGAACGTGCTGGGCGGAGTGAATGGGACGTACGTCGGTGCGCGCGGGCGCGTATTGCTCAACCAGGCGCGCAACGGTGCGCTGGGGCTTGCAAGCCCCGTCAACCTAATCCGCAACTTTCAGGATGTGCCGACGTACTCAAGCCCGTACTTCCCCGGGCTTGTGACGCCGAACATCGTGCCCGACACACGAGGCGCGGCAGGAATCGATCAAGGGCCTTCGCCGTTTGGGCTCCTGCCCGCGACCCTTTCCGACCCGGTGATCGAAGCCGCACGCGCCAATGCGCCGGCGCGGGCGAGGTGGTGCGTCATCCGCTACAACACCGGGCCGGTAGGGTTTACGGGCACGTACAACATCGATGCGATCGACTCGGATCAATCGCGCTACGACGCGTACGTGCTGGTGAACCTGACCAACGACGACTCGCCGTCGACGTTCAACGGCGTGGGGTTGTCGTCGATCCGACCGAACACGCGCACTGAGTTTGGCGGAACGGGCGCACCGAGTTGGCTCGATCTGCAGCCGCTGCGGGCGTGGATCTGCCTTGGACCCGCGACAGGCGACGTGAACGTCGCGGCGACCGTCAACACGCTGGGCGCGGCGTTCACGCTTCCCGACCCGATCGATCAGCCGGCGGTGCGATACGCGATACCGCCGTGCGGATTCGCCGACGTCGGCGGACCTGGCGGGCTGCACGTGCCAGACGGCGTGCTGAACAACAACGACTTCATCGCCTTCATCGACCTGTTCTTCGCGGCCGATCCGCGGGCCGATCTCGGCCGTGGCGGCGGGCTGAGGCCGGGCGACGGGCGGTTTGACAACAACGACTTCATCGCGTTCATCAGCCTCTTCTTCCAGGGCTGTTGAACGCGGCGAGACGGATGCCCGGTTCGCCGTGTGCCTGGAAGCCGCGGCTACACGCGGTCCCACACGATCTCGACCTCGCTGCTGAGCCACATGCCGGTGAAGTAGCCGCCGACACACGCGTAGCCGAGCATGTGCTCGCCGTTGCGGTTCTGCATGTGCACGCGCCAGACCATCTGGTTGCGCCCTTTGAGCAGCAGGAAGGGGCCGAAGTCCCAGGGAATCCAGCGATGGCTGACCAACTGCCAGCCGCGATCCCCGATCCACGCCCTCAGCATGCCGCGGCGCGCCACCACAGGATGGGGTAGGCGATCGCGAACGCCGCAGTAAACACCAGCACAAAGTCGATCAGTTGACGCACGGTGAAAAGCCCTCCCTCGCTAAGCGTATGTGCGATGCAAGTAACTTGTTCCAACGAAAAGGAGGTAGACTGCCAAGCGAATTTGATTAGTCGATCGGAGCACCTTGATGAGCAAGACCAAGTCTTACCTGCTGCCCGCCGGGCGCCGTTCCGACCTGAAGAAGGCCGCGGCCAAAGGGCTGGACAATTTCTCGAGTCCCGAGACTGAGGTGGTGCAGGACGTGTACCACGCGATCGCCGGCAGCTTGCAGAAGGAGATCAAGAAGCGCGGCCTGAACGAGCTTTCTCTGGTTCGACGCCAGTGGTGGCTGGTGCACCAGCTCAACAGCGCGCTGGCGGGCGACGGCTCGGTGGGGCTGATGTACAACCAGCCGGAACTGATCAACGCGGGGATTGAGGGGCTCGCGTCGCTAAAGCTGCCTCACACGATGAAGCTGCTCAAGTATGCGAAGTCGATCATTCCCAAAGAGTTCGATCCTGACAAGCGTGGAAAGAAGTACCTGGCGTGGGTCGAGGAAGGGATGCCCGCGGAGCAGGCCGAACAACTGGACGCCTTGTGCGAAAAGGCCGAGCCGTATACAAAGGGATCGCTTCAGTTCAGCACCAAGCTTGCGCTCAAGCACCCATCGGAGTTCTTCGAGGCTGAGTGAGCATCACCAGCGGCGTGCCGTCGGGCGCATTGAACGGCTGGGCGAGTGTGAAACCTTCGGACTCATACAGCGCGCGCCCCGGTGTGTTGGCCGCGCCAGTTGAGACACGGACGGCGACGCCGCGGCGGTGGGTTTCGGCGAGGACGTGGCGGACGAGGAGGCGGCCGATGCCGCGGCGGAAGTGAGCCGGGTCGACGGCGAGGCGGGCGATGCGGAGGACCGCTTTGCCCGAGTCGTCGTGCTCGTCTTCGAGCCCGATGATGCCGACGAGCCGATCCGCCTCGAAGGCGCCGAAAAGTTCTTCGCGCGTCGCGGCGGCGCGGAGTGCGGCGGTGTCTTCGTTGAGGCCGGGGATGCTGCGGGTGCCGATGAGGTCGGCCTCGAGTTCGTAGGCGGCTCGCTGCAGGTTGACCGCGGCGGCCACCTCGTCGTCACGGTCGAGTTGCAGAGGCCTGATCTGCACGGTGGGAGCATACCGAAGGCGGGGGAAAGGGGGGTGACGGGCGTGCGTGCGGCGCGCATCTGCCGGTGCACAGGAGGCTCTATGCGCACCCGCTCGCCTGCTCGCGCCGTCTTCGCGCTGGCTCTGACATCCTTCCTTGTCGGGTGCACGGCCGACCGCTCTCGCGTGGACAGCACGGCTTGGCTGCAGCAGGGTGAGTGCGCGGTGATCACGGCGGGAGGATCGGGACGCACGATCGCGCTGAAGCGCGGCGAGGATGGCGGGCCGGCCGACACGGTGGTAGTGCTCACGGGGGCGAAGTCATCGGTCGATGCGCACGGCGACTGGAAGGCGGAGGGGAAGGCGACGCTTGCGCCGGGTTCATCGGTCACGAATCCGCTTTCAGAGCGAAGCGACAACTTCCGGGTCGTGGTGATGAACCACGGGCCGAAACCGACGACGGTGCGCATCCTGGTCGACAACGCCGACGGGTGCGAGATCATCCAAGCGCCGGCAGCATCAACAAAGAGCGGGCGTTGAGGCGAGCGAGGTAATCGAACATCAAACACGCCTTTGCGACGCACCCTGACAGGCGGTCGGGTGCGTGTGATATCCCGCTGACGGGGCTTTCACACAGAAGTCACCGGGGATTGGACCGGGCGGGCGCACCGATCTGGTGAAAAGGAGCCGCCCATGCGACTGCCTGCAGTTCGAAAGGGTCTGATCTGGACAACGCTGGCCGCGACGCTTGCGGCCCTTGGCGGGTGTTGGGGAGCCGTGGCAGGAGCCGCCGCGGGCGGCGCGACTGGGTATTACGCCGGCAAAGAAGCCGCGCGGCACCCGGATTGAACTTGCGTGATTCGTGTTCCTCGCACCCGTGTCAGTGCGAGCGATCGCGTGAACTGAATGACTTAAGGATACAAAGGAGTAACTGATGAAACGCACCTCGACTCGTACCGCTTTGATTGTGACCGCGCTGGCCGCGGTACTCGCCTCGATGGCGGGCTGCTGGTCGGCTGTCGCCGGCGCAGCCGCAGGCGGCGCTGTGGGTTACTACGCCGGCAAGGAAGGCGCGAAAAACGCTGACTGAGTCACGGCCTGAAGAGATTGCGTCTGCGTCTCTCGAGGCAAAGGAGGATCGTCATGAAAGCTCCTGTGCGTCTACTGGGACATCCCGTGCATCAGATGATGATCGTGCTCCCCATGGGGCTGCTGGTGGGATCGATCGTCTTCGACGTGCTGTGCCGCGTGACATCTTCGTCACGCTGGGCGGACGTGGCGTTCTGGACCATGGGAGCCGGCATCGCGACGGGACTGGTCGCCGCGGTCTTTGGCTTCGCGGATTGGTCGGGCATTCCGGCGCATACGCATGCGAAGCGAGTCGGCGCCGTTCACGGCTTGGGCAATGTGCTTGTGGTCATGTTGTTCGGCGCGAGCTTCGCGATGCGTCTGCATGATCCCAACGTCCAAGCGCCCACGGGCGCGTTCATCCTCTCTCTGTTGGGCGGCGGATGCGCCGTGGTCACCGGCTGGCTCGGCGGCGAGCTCGTCAACCGCATGGGCGTAGGCGTGCACGAAGGCGCCGACCTGGATGCGCCGAGTTCGCTCGTCGATTGGCCGCCGCGGCGCGAATATGTGGGCGGCTACAGCACACCCGGACGCGACGTGCGCAACAGTGATGACGTGGCCTCGGCGGGCCTGCGCTCAACAGCGGCGGATGCCGACGGTCGGCCTGCGTTCGGCGACCGGCAGAACGTGGACCCCGTGGAACGCAAGTCGGCCGGGTATTGAGGATCGATTTGCTGCGACCGGCTCCGCAACATCTTGCGGCTTGGCCCACTCGTGGTATGTTGATGGAATGAACAATGAAGTTGATCGTCGCTTTCTCTTGGGCGGCCTGACTGGTGCGGCTGGCGTTGCAGCGCTCGCTAGCCTGGCGCGGAGGGCCGATCAACCCTCCGGCGGGAGCGGTCGGATCCACGGGGCGAACGCTCGACGAGATCTACGACAAGATCCCGAGCACGGGCGCGAGCGACGGTCGGATCCCCATCGCCGGCGGCACGACGTCGGTGACGCTCAGCGAGCCGGGCTCGTATGTGTTGACCGGCAACCTGCGCGGAACGGCCGGCACCAATGCGGTGACGATCCAGTCCGACGATGTGGACCTGGACCTGAACGGCTTTGTGATCACCAGTTCGAGCGCAACCCTCACGACGGTCGTGGCAGGCGGATTCCGCGGCGTGCGCGTCCGCAACGGCGTGATCCGCGAAGGCTATTACGGCCTTGATGTCTCGCTCGGGATCGGCTGGACGGTTGAGAACATGCGGTTTGAGCGCTGCCGGTGGTCGTCGATCCGGTTCAACGGAGGAAGCGGGCACGTGATACGAGCCTGCATGGTGCTTGACACAGGCGCAATCACACTGGCAAGCGACTCGCTGAACGTCAACGCGGTCTTCATCAACGGCTCGGGCGCCGCTGTTTCCGACACGACGGTATTCAACGTGATCAACAACGGATCGGGCGGACGCATCGCGTTTGCGGTCGGAGCGTCGACGAGCCTCGCCAACTCGCTTTCGCGCTGCACCGCGGCCGCGAGCACCGCGGTCGTCGGCATCGGCATCTCTGTGGGTGGCACGGGGGGATATCGCGATTGCACGGTGGGGAACTTCGCGGTCAATTACAGCGGTGGGACGAGTTTGGGTGGGAATTTGTGATGCAGCAGGAAAGTCGCAGCAGTAGAAGGCTCATTGCGTGATCGACGCGACTCTCCCCCGAGCTCGCGCTTTGGGCTCTGATGGGATCGCCTGATTCTGCGGTGATTGCTTGTCTTGCCGCGGGTGCGCGACATATTGATTTCACCGCATGGCTTTCGGCATTGCCCACAACCCGGCCCACACGCAGCGCCATACAGCGCGGTGTTGCCGTTGTGCGCAGCGGGCCAGCTGTCGACACCGCGCTCACCGCTGAGCCCGCCCCTCCCCACGTCGCCTGATCGAGCAGCTTTCGCCGCTTGATCCCCCACTCCCCTCATCAAACTGAGTTCACCGTTTTCCTGCTTCGGCTGCCGCCGTTCGCGATCTCGTTCGCGTGGGCGGCGGCCGGCGCGTTCTCGTCCATTCGAAAGGCCCAACGTGCTTACCTATCCGCTCGTTCTCCAGACCATCGCGTCGTTCACCGGCGTCGCCACCAGCACCAGCATGATCATCGCGTACCGGCAGCTCAAACTCGCAACGCGGAACAGTCAACTCACCTTTGAAGACGCATTCGCGCGCGAGTACCGACAAGTCGGCAACCGCGTGCCGCTGAAAGCCGTGCTGGGTGAGCCGCTGAGTGAAGATGAACTCGCTGCCGCGCTGCCGGAGTTTTTCTGGTACTTCGACCTGTCGAACCAGCAGGTGTTCCTGCGCCGTCATCAGCGCGTGAGCGACCTGACATGGTCGCTGTGGTCCGAGGGCATTCGCGCCAACCTCGCACGCCCGGCGTTCGCGGCCGCGTGGGAGCGGGTCGTGAAAGATCGGGCGAGCGGCGATACGCACTTCAGCGAGTTGCGGAGGTTCATCGCCACGCAGCGCGAGGAGAACGCTGCGGCGGTCGCAAGAGACCCCGCACAGTGGGACAGGATCACGCCAGCAACGCAACTCTCTGCGGTGGTACGAATGCTCACGCAGCCGCCGGTGCTGACGCCGTTCCCACCCAGCCCGCGTCCGGTGAAAGAGCGGCCCGTTCGCCGGGGGTTCTTGCAGGCCTTCGCGCGGCTGGCGGTGCCGAGCGGCACCTCGTCGTAAGACGCAATCACTGGAGTAAGGATTCTGGCAAAAAGGGTAACCTGAGATTAAGCCGCGGTGCAAGGGTCGGGTATCTTGCCTACATCCGGCCATAGGAGCCCACCATGAAGACCGCTGCCCTCGTCACCGCGTCCCTCACGTGCTGCGCGATCGCTTTCGCCGATGGACCCGCGAACCCAAGCTTTGAGTCGGGCGCGGCCCTCGCGGATTGGACGGTGAGCCCGTCGGGCATCGCCGCGACCTCGACCGCTGCACCCGCGGCTCCCACCGAGGGCAACCGGTGCGTGCTGCTGACCTCACGAGCGACCACCGCCGCGCAGCTTGCGACGTTCCTTGGCTGCACGACGGCGGCGATGCAGGCCGCGGCGGGGACGAATACGACGCTGACGGACGGTTGCGCGATCAAGCAGTCGTTCGTGGTCGCGGCGGGCGACACGCTGACGTTCGACTTCGCGTTCAACAACGCCGAGGACACGAACAACCTGGACTGGCCCGACACGGCGTTTGTCGTGATCAACGGCGTGCCGACGAAGCTGGCGTCGAGCGCTCAAACGCCGCACGGGTGGACGGCGGTGCAGACGTTCAGCAAGACGGACCTCACCGAAGGAAGCGTGACGGTCTCCTTTGTGGTGTGCAACTTCGCCGACTTCTCGCTCGACTCGCAGTTGATGGTGGACAATGTGCGGATCGAGTCGGTGCCGATCCTCGCGGTGTGCGGCGCGGCGGATCTAGGGAAGCAGGGCGGCCAGGTGGGGTTCGACAACCACCTGGACAACAACGATTTCATCGCGTTCATCAGCCTGTTCTTCGCGAACGACGCGCACGCGGACCTTGGCGTCCAGGGCGGGCTGCCGGGGTCTGACGGTGCGTTCGACAACAACGACTTCATCGCGTTCATCAGCGCCTTCTTCGATCGCGCAGGCGAGAACGGCTGCTGATCCAGCGCCCTTGACGTGAGGAATGGACAAGGAAAACCGGCCGGATCCTTTGCGGGGCTGGCCGGTTTTTTCTTTGTTTTTAACCACGGAGACACAGAGGCACAGAGAAGAAAAATGAGCCTCGGATGAACGCGGATGGAAGCGGATCAGATGCATCAATCCGCGTGATCCGTGTTTATCCGAGGCTGGCTCTTGCTCTGGTTGAGGATTCCGTGGTTACGGCTTGCTGTTCGAGCTCTTGTTGCTCGAGCTGGAGGACTTGCTCGAGGATGACTTGTTGCTGCTCGACTTATTCGAGGTGCTCTTGCCATCCTTGCTTGAGGACGAGCTGGAGGAGTGGCTCGACTGCGATGACGAGGACGAGAACGACGAACTGGAGGAGGACGTCGAGGTCGAGGTGTTGCCGTCCTTGGTCGTCTTGCTCTCGTTGGAGCTTGATGAATCGCTGGTGTTGGTCGAGTTGGTCGTGCCCGTGCCGCCCTTGCCACTGGTGAGGGACTTCATCGTGTCCTTCATCCATTTCTGCATGTCGGGGAGCGTCATACCGGGCTTGCCGGTGGTGGAGGTCGTGGTCGTCGACCCAGGCTGCGCACCGCCGCTAGAGGAGGTGACCGTCACCGTCTTGTTGGTGGAGGTGCTCGTCGAGTTAGTGCCCGGGTCGGCGAGGGCGATCGGGGCAAGCGAGAGGGTGAGGAGCGTGGCGGCGAGGGTGGTGCGCATTGGGTATCTCCTTGGGTGAGCTACTCGATGCGCGGCGCTGGACAAGCTGGCAGCGCCAACCGAAACAGCAGGGATTTGTTCGGATGCTCATCTGTCAACAGCCGGCAAAGAACTCATCGATGAACGCGATGAAGTCGTTGTTGTTCAGCATGCCGTCGGGAGCTATGAAACCACCCTGCCGTCCCAGGTCTGCAGCCATGCTGCCGACAAAGAAGAGGTTGATGAACGAGATGAAGTCGTTGTTGTCCAGCCGCCCGTCGGCGCCGAGCAGACCACCTTGGCGGCCCACATCTGCAGTTGTGCAGGCTTCGACCAGTTCCGGCGTGCTCGTGATGGTGACGATGAAGTTGTCGACCCCGGACTGGCTGCTGATCGCCTGTCCGCTCGCCGTGCCGTTGCTGGTGTAGAACCCAAAGGCTGTGACGCCGGCGGTTGGGCCGAAGTCTGGGTGCGTGCCGCCCGGACCGGTGAAGCTCAGGGCGGTGAGGCCTTCTCCGTGCAGGTCCGAGCGCCAGCCCGAGTCGGTCAATGCAGTAAACGTCGGGCCGATGTAGGTGGTGCCGCCCTGAAGCACCATCAAGCCGAACGCCACCGCGTTGCTCGTGCCTCCGTTGAAACAATTGACATCGATCGCCATGTCCACAGACAAAATGGGGCCGCGAAGAAGCGGCGTCCATGTGTGACGGTGGGTGTGGTAGTTGGCGCCCGCAGCAGGCGAGGTCGCACTGGCATTCTCGACGAGGCGATAGGCGCCAGGAAAACCGCCCGAACCGACATGGCCTGCCGAGAAGGAGAACCCTCCGGTCGCTCCCGGAGCGACGATGGCCGACCAGTCGCTGTCAGCGAACTCCGTGTCGTGAATGAGCGCGACGTCCATCCCCCCACCTCCTCCGCCCCCTGCCAAAGCAGGCACAGTGAGAAGAGCGGTCACGAGCATGGCGGCGGATTGATACATGCCTCAATCTACCATGTATTCAGGGGTGAACCACTTATCTGTCCGATCGAAGCGGGAGGATCACCCCTGCTCTACACGGATGTCGAGGTCCTTGCCCTCAGGCCCCGTGCAATCGATGTGGACGGCAAAGAAGCCCGGCTTTTCGCTGTGGTCGTGCTTAAGGACCAGCGGCCAGATGATCCGGCGGTCTGTTTCGGGGATAGGGAGCTTGTCGATGGCCGCGGGGTCGTGCCAGTCGATCCAGCCGTCAGCGGTCTCAGTCGGCGTGAACTCGACCGGACCGAGGACTTTGTAGTAGAAAATGAGCCAGTGCCCGCGACCTTCGAAGGCGGTCTCGCTGATGAGGCCTAGGAGGTGGAACCGCTCGATGGGGATGTCGAGCCCGACTTCCTCCATGGTCTCGCGGCGGGCGCAGGCAGCGGGGGATTCACCTGAGGCCATGTCGAGCTTGCCGCCGATGGGCGAGCAGAGGCCCTGGTTGGGGGCCTTTTTGCGGCGGAGGAGGAGGAAGCGGCCGCGGGAGTCGCGGAGGTCGACGAGGGTGGCGATTTTGTAGGGGAGAGGAGAGGCCGGCTGCATGGGCGAGGGTAGAGGGAGAAAAAGTGAAATTGAAATCGAAATTGAAGAAAGACGGGCAGGACGCGCAAGCTCCGCGTGTTCCTCAATTTCGATTTCAATTTCTCTTTTGCCTTCTGTTTCCGCCGATACCCTTTCCATGTCCGCACTCCCCTCCGTTCCTGGCGTCCAAGGCGATCCTGTGCCTCCTTCTCCGCGGTATATCCCGGGTTCTTCGGCTGCGCCTGTCGCTGACGGGGCCGGCTCAGCCGTGGGATGTGAAGGGGAAGCGGTGCTACCTGGTGGGCATCGGCGGATCGGGGATGCAGGGGATGGCCCGCATGCTGGCGTCGCGCGGCGCGATCGTGAGCGGGTCCGACAGCGGCGCCTCCTCGACCACCGACAAGCTCGTCGCCGACGGGTTCGCGGTGACGTTTGACCAGACCAAGCAGTGGCTGCCGGAGGGGACCGACCTGGTCATCGCCTCGGCCGCCATCAAACCCGACCATCCGCAAATGCTCGAGGCGCAGACGCGCGGCATCGAAACGCTCTGGTACGCCGAGGCCCTCGGCCGGTGCATGCTGGGACGGACGGCGATCTGCGTCGCCGGCACGCACGGCAAGAGCACGACCACAAGCATGCTCTCGTGCGTGCTCAGTGATTGCGGGTTGGACCCGACGGCGATTGTCGGCGCCACGTGCACGCAGCTCGGCGGCGCCCGCGGCGAGCGCGGCGGCGGGTTTGTCATCGGCGGCGAGACGATCGCCGCGCAGGGGACTTGGCAGGGGCGGCCCGGCGTGGTCGTCGCCGAGTCGTGCGAATTCAACCGCTCGTTCCATCACTATCACCCGACGATGGCGGTGATCACCAGCGTCGAGGCGGACCACCTTGATGTGTACGGCTCGCTTGACGCGGTCGTCGAGAGCTTCCGCCACTTCGCGTCGCTCATCGCGCCGGAGAACGAGGGCGGCCTGCTGCTGATCGCCCATGACGGCGCGCACCGCCGCGAGGTGACCGCGGGCATCTCCGCGAAGGTCGAGACGATCGGCTTCCACCCCGAAGCCGACTGGCAGGTGTCGTTCGACCCTACCACTCGCACGGCGAGCGTGGTGAACAACTCGCGCAACCTCGCGTGCGGCTGGACGATGCTGATGCCCGGCGCTCACAACGCGGTGAACGCCGCGACCGCTGCGGCGTTCGCCCTTGTCATGGGCGCGACGCCCGAGCAGATCGCCGGCAGCCTGAGCCAGTTCCGCGGCGTTGATCGCCGTGCGCAGCTGCTGGGCGTGTGGAAGAATGATGCGAGCTGGCCGAACGGCGTGCGGGTCATTGACGACTACGGACACCATCCGACCGAGGTGAGCACCACGCTGCGTGCTCTGCGCCAGAGCGAGAAGCCGGAGGCCAAGGGCGGACGGCTGATCTGCGTCTTCCAGCCTCATCAAGCGAGCCGCACGCGCCACTTGATGGAAGAATTCGCCAGCGCTTTTGACGCGGCGGACATGGTGATCGTGCCGCACATCTACTTCGCCCGCGATACCGAAGAGGATCGGCGGAGCGTGACTTCGGCCGACCTTGTCGACCGGCTGATCGAGAAAGGCGTGCAGGCGATGCACCTCTACCCGTTCAAGGCGATCGTGACGCAGCTGCAGACCATGTGCCGCGACGGGGACACGGTGGTGTTCATGGGCGCGGGGCCGGTGAATCAGATTGGGTTTGAGTTGCTGAAGACTTCGAAGACGTGAAGGCGGAATTCGAAGGACTCAAAGAGCGCGAAGGTCTCGAAGAGGAGACAGGAACGCGGAGGCGCGGAGAGCGCCGAGTGACGCGGAGACAAGACCGAGCCGGGGTTGAGCGAAAAGGCTCAAGACACCCTCATCCGCCCGCTCAAAGCAGCGGGCACCTTCTCCCGCAGAGCCGGGAGAAGGAGGAGCAGATTGAATCGATTTGAATTTTGAACTGTGAACTTTGAACTTTTGCTTCCCCTATGACTGTCATGACCTCCGCCGATGTTGAGATCCTTCAGAACCAGCCCGTTCCCACTTGGTACAAGTGCGGCGGAACGGCCAAGCGCTTCGCCAGGCCGGCGAGCGTTGAGCAACTGCGCCGATGCGTCGAAATCGACCCGGCCTTGCGCATACTGGGCGAGGGAGCGAACCTGCTTGTCGCTGACGGCGGTGTGCAGGAGCTGGTGGTGCGCCTGGACCAGGGCGAGTTTGCCGCGTTGAAGATCGATCAGGCAAACGCCATCGCGCACGTGGGCGCGGGGTACGACCTGATGAAGCTGATCCACGAGACGCACAAGGTCGGGCTCACCGGCCTTGAGAACCTCGGCGGCATCCCGGCGTCGGTCGGCGGCGCGGTGACGATGAACGCCGGCGGCACGTACGGCCAGATCGCCGACTTCGTGCACGCCGTGCACGGTGTCACACGGACCGGCGAGATCATCCGTCTGGCGAAGAATCAGGTGGTCTTCGACTACCGGCACAGCGACTTCTCGAAGGCAGGCAAAGACTTCCTGATCACGTCCGTCGAGCTGAAGCTCCGTCGCGGCGATGCGACAGCGGCGCGCGCGAAGCTGAAGGAAGTGATGGCGTACAAGAAGAAGACGCAGCCGATGGGCGCCGACTCGTGCGGGTGCGCGTTCAAGAACCCGGTGCTGCTACACGACCTGCGAGGCATCGCCGTCGCCGGCACGCGCGTCTCGGCGGGCATGCTGATCGACAAGGCCGGGTGCAAGGGCATGACCGTCGGCGGCGCGGCCGTCTCGACCCAGCACGGCAACTTCCTCTACGCCGCGAGCCCGACGTGCACCGCGACGGACCTGATCACGCTCATGCGTCAGGTGCGGGAGAAGGTAAAAGGTGCGTTCGACGTGACGCTGCAGAATGAAGTGGTGATCTGGGGCGACGTCCTGTAAAGCTGGAACTCAAAGAGACAAAGCGAAGGGCTCAAAGGCCTCAAAGAGCGACTCGCAGGTTCTACCCCCCTACTACTGCTCGACACAGCCTCCATGGTCTTCTCTTGGAGGTCTTCGAGTCCTTTTCTTTCATCCTTTGAGTTCCCGCCGCGGTGATCTATGGCAAAGAAGAAGCACGTCCTCGTTCTTGGTGGTGGGCCCGACGCTGAGCGGGAGGTGTCGATCAAGTCGGCCACGGGCATCGCCGAGGCGCTTAAAACGCACGGGGGCTACGAGGTGACGCTCGAGATCATCGACACGCTCTCCGCCGCGCAGTTGCGCGGGGTTGACGCCGACGTGATCTTCCCTTATCTGCACGGGCCGTACGGCGAGGGCGGGCCGCTGCAGGACCTGCTGGAGGAAGACGGCCGTCCGTACGTGGGATCAGGGCCGCGTGCGAGCCGTTGGGCGATGGACAAGGTGGCAACCAAGGCGGTCGCCGTGGCGCTGGGGATCGACACGCCGCCATTCTGGATCCTCAACGAGAAGGACTCGACCTGCCCGTGCCCGCTGCCGGTGATCATCAAGCCCGTGCACGAGGGGAGCACGATCGGCCTGCACGTCTGCCTGACGCACGCCGACTACGCGGTGGCCGTCGCGGCAATCGCCAAGGAACGGTCCAAGGGCCTGTTCCGGACGTACATGATCGAGCCGAAGGTGGGCGGGCAGGCCGCGATCGGCTCGCGCGGCGGGGCGCGTGAGCTGACCGTCGGGTTCGTCGACGGTGAGACGCTGCCGATCATCGAGATCAAGCCCGCCGAGGGGCACTACGACTACGAAGCCAAGTACACCCGCGACGACACGAAGTACATCCTGGATCCGCAGATCCCCGAAAATGTGGCGCGAAAGGTCAGCAAGGCGACCAAGCGGATCGCCAAGGCACTGGGCATCCGCCACATCGCCCGGACCGACTTCCTGCTCGACCGCGACGGGACGGCATGGTTCCTCGAGATCAACACCACGCCGGGGTTCACCGACCACTCGCTGGTTCCTAAGGCCGCAGCCCACATGGGCCTAGCGATGCCCGACCTGTGCGCAAAGCTGGTCGAACTGGCGGCGCCCACCGGCACTCCAAAGGGCCGGGGGGAAAGCGACGTTGAATCTGAGCCGACCGACGAACCGGAGGCAGATGAGCCCGAGGCCGTCGAGCCCGAACCGGTTCCGACCGGAAAGAAGCCGGCCGCGAAGAAGAAGGCCGCGGCGAAGAAAAAGGGCGGCAAAGCGAAGGACTAAACTTGGGTCTCCGCCGCGGCCAGAGCGTGGATGCCGAACCGCAGCGCGAACACGAACCAGAAAGTCGAGCCTTGTATGGGTGTGGGTGATGCGTCTGTGCCGTCGTTCCAAGCCGGCGGAAACGGTTCTGAAAAGTCATTTGTGCGCGGCATGAACGCCGATCATGCGCTTGTGCGCACAGACTGCTCTCGTCGAACGGTACTCCAGCTTGGCTCGCTCGCGGGATTGGCCGCGCTAGCGGGTGGTTGCGCGGGCGGAGGGAGCGGCACCCAAGCGAACGGAGAGCCGCTGCCTGGCCCCGATTGGCCGCCGCTGATCCCCAAGCCGACGCCATCGGCCCCGCCGCCGTCCAAGGACGGCCCGAAGCTGGCCGGCCCAACGCAGCCGCAGCCCCAGCCTCCGGTGCCGAACAATCCGCCGACTCCGCCCGCCGGTCTTCCGACGGGCGTCCTGCCGCGCACACGCTGGACGACTGCCGGCGTGGCACGTCCGAGCAACGTCCGCCCGCTCGGCGGCGTGTCGTACATCACCGTGCACCACGACGGGATGCCGTTCGCTTTCACGAGCACCGACGACAGCGACTCGATCAAGCGGCTGCGTTCGATCAAGGATGCGCACCTGGACCGCAAGTCCAAGACGGGCGAGAAGTGGGCCGACATCGGCTACCACTACATCATCGACCGCGCCGGGCGTGTGTGGGAAGGGCGACCCATCGCCTACCAGGGCGCGCACGTCCAGGACTACAACGAGCACAACATCGGCGTGATGTGCATGGGCAACTTCATGCTGCAGTCGCCGAGCAAGGCGCAGACCGACCGGCTTGACCAATTCGTCGCCCAACTCATGCGCGACTACCGCGTGCCGCTGCGCAACGTGCGGACCCACCAGGAGTGGAACCCCACCGAATGCCCCGGACGCGCCCTGCAGACGTACATGATGCGCACACGCTCGCGCGGCGGCGGAATGGCTCTGGCTCTGCAGGACACCGACGCGATGCTGCTGGCATAAGAGCCCCGAGCGCAAGCTCGGGAATGACGCGTCGATCACTCAACGACCACCGTGCAATCTGCGCCACTCCCTCGTGCTCGCGCACGAGGCTCCTATCACATCATCCCCCCAGCACCGCGCACGCCTTCTCCAGCTCTGCCTCCCCCGCCGTGTAGCTGCATAAGAGCCCCGAGCGCAAGCTCGGGGGTGACGCGTCGATCGCTCAACGACCGCCGCGCCACCTGCGCCGCACCCTCGTGCTCGCGCACGAGGCTCTTATCACATCAACCCCGCCAGCACCGCGCACGCCTTCTCCAGCTCCGCCTCCCCCACCGTGTAGCTGATGCGGAAGTGCGTGTCCTTGGCGCTGAACACGCCGCCGGGAATGACGACCACGCCCGCGTCGAGTGCCTTCTCGTAGAACTGGCGGCCCGTGAGCCCCAGCTTCGGCGGCACCTCGACGAACACATAGAACGCGCCGTGCGGCACCGAGCACCGCGTCTTGGGCGACAGGTGCTTGAGCACGATGTCACGCCGGGCGCGATACTGCGCGATCGTCGGACCCATGTCGACGTTCATCGCCTCGACGATCGCGTGCTGCAGCGGCGCCGGAGCGCACACGAACGAGTACTGCTGCAGCTTGGTCATCTCCGCGATGATCGGGCGCGGCCCCGCCGCGTACCCCAGGCGCCAGCCGGTCACGCCGTACGTCTTGCCGTACCCACGGATCACCAGCACCTCTTTGCCGCCGCGCGGGCTGCGGCACGGAGTCGGGAACACACCGTTCTCCAGCCCCTCGACGAACGTGAACTTGTCGTAGATCTCGTCGCTGATCAGCAGCACGCCCTTCTCGGCGCACAGCGCGGCCAAGTCGTCGCACTCCTGCTGGTTCAGCACCACGCCGCCGGGATTGCTTGGGCTGTTGATCAACACTGCCTTGGTCTTGCTGGTGATCAGCGGCGCGACGCGAGCAGCCGTCATCTTGAAGTCTGGGTACGTGTCGCACGACACGGCCTTGCCGCCGCACAAGCTCACCGCGTACGGATAGAGCACGAAGTACGGGTCGGGGATGATCACCTCGTCGCCCGGGTTCACGATCGCCTGCATGATCAGGAAGATGCCGGCGCTGGTGCCCGCGGTGACGATCAGGTTCGCCGTGTCTGCGGCGGCGTCCTTGCCGAGGTCGACCTTCCAACCGGTCTCCGTTGCGAGAGCCGCGGCCGCCTTATCACGCAGCTTCGGCACGCCGGCGGTCGGCATGTAGCCGTTGTGGTCGGCCATGATGGCGTCGCACGCGGCCTTCTTGATCCGCTCGGCGACAGGGAAATCGGGCTGCCCGATGCCGAGATTGATGAGCTGCTTGCCCTGGGCCCGCAGCACTTCGACGCGGTCGAAGACCTGGCGGATGCCCGAACCGTTGATGCTGGCGGAACGCTGCGCGATCAGGCGCTGAAAATCCATGGAAACTCCTGCGACCAGGCCCATGCGCAAGCGTGGGCTCTGCGTCCAACATTGGAAGGGCGGGAGGATATTCACCACAAGATCGCCTCAACAACGAGGCCCTGGCGCAAGCCTGGGCTGTGCGTCGCTCGAATCGGAAGGCCGCGCCGTTCTCCACAAGTCGCCGCAGCCCAGGCTTGCGCCAGGGCCTCGTCAATGCACCCTACCGTCCACCGGTGCCTCTCCCGCCCGACCACCCCGGCCTGAACCCCGATCACCCGGTGCTGCTGTTCGACGGCGTCTGCAACCTCTGCTCGCGCACGGTGCAGTTTGTGATCCGCCACCAGCAGCAGGCGGCGGACACCCCCGGCACGCTCCGTTTCGGCACGCTCCAATCCCCCGCGGCCGAGCGCCTCCTCGCCGCGGTCAACGCGCCGGTACCGCTCCCCGACAGCATGATCGTGATCGACGGCGGCGTCTTCTACGCACGCTCCGACGCCGCGCTGCGGATGCTCGCCCACCTCGGCTGGCCGTGGAAGATGCTGACGGTTTTCCGAATCCTGCCGCGTCCGATGCGCGACGGCCTGTACAAGATGGTCGCCGGCAACCGCTACACGCTCTTCGGCAAGCGCGACGCCTGCATGGTGCCGACGCCTGACCTGCGGGCGCGGTTCCTCGATTGAAAGATGGCGCCTGCCTTCCACCCAGCGGGCGAAATTCCAAAAACAAAAACGGACGGATCACTCCGTCCGTTCGTTCACATGTGTACCAACTGCTCAGCTCTTGGTGATGCGCGTCTTGGCGAGGCCCAGAGCCTTGGTGCTGCCGCCCTTCTTCTCGGCCTCGATCTTGGCGAGACGCTCGGCGCGGGTGTAGACGCTGCGGTTGGTGGTGCCACCGGACTTGATCTTGAGGGAACGGTCCATGCTCATCGGAAACCCTTTCATCTGACCCGCCCGAAGAGCAAGGTCGAATCGCTCACGCCTTGTACTTCTGCCAGAACTGGCTGGAGAAGTCGGTCGGCGCTTTACGGTTCTGCGCCTTCCACATCCGTCCCAGCAGCTTCACCTTGGTCTCCAAGGCTTCGCGCTGAGCCCGACGCTGGGAGTACTCGCTGGACGAAACGCCATCGAGAACCCACAACTGCCAGAGAGCATTATTCGCTCCGTCGCCTCCCTGGTCCACCTTCCCCTTGGCACCTGGCGCCAACACCAGTTGGATCGCGATCCCGTTGTCTTTCAGGAACGTCGCCGCCTGTTCGGCCTCTGACCGCCGCAGGGCCGCCACAACTAGGTAATTCCACCCATCCTGCAGCGCCACCACCTGCGGCGGCGCGGGAGCCGGCGGAGCCCCGTTTCGGTTCACCCCGCCGCCCAGTGCCGCGCTGGGGTCGTCAACAACCGGCGGCGCGGTATCGGTGAGCGGGTCGTGCACCTTGGCCCCGCCGCCACTCCCCCCAGCCGTTGCTGGAGGCGTGCCGGCATTCTTCTCCGCCCAGTCCTGTTTCTCGCGCTTCTGGCCGAGCTGGTACCCGATCAGCGCCGCGATCACCACCACCACAATTCCCGCCCCGATCAGCAGTGCCAGCGGCCGCCACTCAGAACCGCTCGCACCGCTGCCCGTCCGCGTCGAGGCCGCACCCCAGTTGGCAGGGTCGCTCACCGGGTTCCCGCCGCGGCCATTCGCTTCGCTGGGATAGGGCGGCACGGGCGTACCGCCGACCGACGGGCCGTTAGGCCGCGTGATCAGTTCGATCAGCACCGGTGCGCCACGCTTGCGGTTCAAGGTGTCCAAGTTTACACGGTCTGAGTATCGGCCGGACCGCCCAGGCGGGTGGAGATTGGCCCCCCCCAACGAGCCCTGTGCGGAAGCACAGGGCCGGAGCAACCGCACACTTCAGACCTGACGACAGAACCCAAGCACAAGGTCCACCCTCCCCGGGCTTCCGCCCGGGGCTCGTTTCGCCGCACCCGCTCCCAGCTACACTCGCTCTCCATATGGCCATCCGCCCAGAAGACGTGCTGCAGATCAAGACGCCCGAGCTCAACCGCATGGAGAGCGTCTACCTCCCCGAAGTCGTCAAGGGGTTCGGCACCACGTTCCGCCACCTCTTCACCAGCTTCGGCCAGAGCAAGTTCAGCCCGGTCAAGACCAACCGCACCATGCAGTATCCCGAGGTCCGCCGCGAGGACCTCCCCGTCGAAGAGGGCGGCCTTCACGCCCCCAACTTCCGCGGCGTGCACCGCCTGAACAAAGACGAGATGGGGCGCGTCAAGTGCGTCGCGTGCATGATGTGCCCGACGATCTGCCCCGCCAAGTGCATCCACATCACCGCCGGCGAAAGCCCGTGGGAAGACCGTGAGAAGTACCCGGTCAAGTTCGAGATCGACGAGCTCCGCTGCATCTACTGCGGCATGTGCGAAGAGGCCTGCCCGGTCGACGCCATCGAGCTCACCCCCGAGTACGACATCGTCGGCGGCACGCGCCAGGAGATGATCTTCGACAAGGAGAAGCTCCTGAAGATGTACGACATCACCATCGCCAAGAAGCCGATGTGACCACCTCCTTCTCCCGCTCCTAGCGGAAGAAGGTGCCGAGGCTCTGCGAGGCGGATGAGGGCGTTCTCGCAGTGTGCGCCGATTGCGCATTGATCGTGCCTTTTCTGCTTCGCGCGCAATCCGCGCACTCCCCGTCCGTCTAGTGGGTAAGGAACCCACCATGACCTTCCAGTTCATCCCCGGCGCACCAGACGACATCGCCCAGATCACCGACCAGGCGGCCCTGCGCCACTTCGTCGACCACGCCGACCCGCGTGCCTTCGAGGTGCTGACGCTCCGCTACCAAGGCATGGTCCTCGCCACCTGCCGCCGCGTCCTTGGTGCAACGGCCGAGGCCGACGACGCGGTGCAGGAGACCTTCCTCCGCCTCGCCCGCCACGCCAAGGACGTCCGCAGCAACGTCGCCGCGTGGCTGCACGCCTGCGCGTTTCGCACCAGCATCGATCTGCAGCGCCGCGAAGGGGCCCGCCGCCGCGCTGAGGCAACAGCCGCGCAGCAGCGCGTCGGCGACGACACCCTCTCCACCTGGCGCGAGCTCGAGCCGCTGATCGACGAGGCCCTGAACAAGCTGCACGAGTCCGACCGTGACTTGATCGTCTCGCGTTTCCTCGTCGGCCGCCCGCAAACGGAGATGGCCGCCGAGGCCGGTGTGAACCCCGGCACCATGCACCGGCGCATCGATGCCGCGCTCGAACGGCTCCGCGAACACCTCCGCACCGGCGGCGTCGTGCTCGGAGCGGGCGCCTTCGCCGCGGCACTCACGCACGCACCCGCATCTGCGCAGGCGTCGGTCGCGCTCGCCGGCTCGCTCGGCAAAATCGCCCTTGTCCAATCGGCGGGAAGCACAGCCTCTGCCGGAGCGAGCGCCGCCGCGGGATGGGGGGGCGGTGTTTCATGGGTCGCCATCGTGATCGCCGGCCTGACACTCTCCGGCGGCACCGCGGCGGTGCTGTTGTCGCGCTCCCACAACGCGGCAACACAACCCCCCCCACCGCCCGCGGCGGCCGCGCCCGCTAAATCCAGCGGCGTCCTCGCCGACAAGGGCTCCTCTTTCGCCCGCCCATCCCGCGAGATCAGCGGCTACACACTCAGAGAGAACTACTCCGAGTCGATGACGATGCCGCGACTCTACTTCGACGGCAGCAAGCTCTACTTCGGACCCGATGCCCCGCTGAAGCACTCCATGGATGGTGCGATCCTCCGCATCACGGCGATCAACCCCTCCGCCAAACCGCCGACGATCAGCTTCAAAGGCGAGTCAGTCAGCGGCGAAGTCGGCCAGAAGGCCCGAGGCCTGGTCGGCACGGTGATCGACGCGACATACAAGGTTGAGGGAGAGGGTGGGCGCGAACTCACCATGACCGGCAACTTCGGCGACGACAAGCACCCCTCCGACAACCACGCGGTGCGGCTTTCCCCCGGCAGCTCGATGAACAAGTCCGGCAGCGCCGAAGGGAACGATCCGGCGCTCGCCGGCTCGTGGATGATCGTCAACAACCAGGAACTGAAGCTGACGCAGGACGAGATCACCTTCGAGGACAAGCCGTCGGGCCAGCCGGTCGAGCGATACCGCATCATCGAGTGGACCGAGAGCGCCGGCGATGGGTACGCGAAAGTGCAGACGATCTGCACCGCCTACGGCCAGGGCCGCGGCGCGGTCGGAAAGCGGTTCAAATTCCTGATCCGCAAGGAGGACAAGCAGGGAAGCCGGCCCGAGGCGTACACGCTGCTCAGCTACGACGTCGACAGCGACAAGCGCGACACGTGGCCGGAGAAGTTCGAGTACGCGGTCGACAAGCAGGTCCGCGCGTTCATCTTCCGCAAGGACTGACCCCCCACCTCTTCCTACCTCCCACCACTCCCATGCACACGCACACCCGCCAACCCGAGCGCCACGCCAAGGGCTTCACGCTCATCGAGCTGCTCGTCACCATCGCGATCATCGCCCTGCTGGTGGGCCTGCTGGTGCCGGTGCTCGCCGCGGCACGGTCCAGGTCACGGGCCACCAAGTGCCTGGCACAGGCCCAGCAGGTTGTTGTGGGCATCAACACATTCAGCGTCGACAACAAAGGCCGCCTCCCCGCCAACCGCACGCGCACCACGCCCACCGAGTACGTGACGTGGAAGTCGCAGTTCGTCACTGCCGGCTACACGCCCGCGCCGGCCGCGATGGTCTGCCCGGATCACCCCGGCTCGCCGGTCGGCGAACTCGGCGCTGACGACAACGGCGCCACGTGCATCGGCGACGTCCCGGCCAGCTACGCCCTCAACGGGCACGTGGTGTGGCGACTCAATGCGCCGCAGACCGCCGGCGACCGCACCGATGCGGCGATCGCTCGCCCGTCGCACACCGCCGTGCTGGTCGAGAGCCGCGCCCAGTTCCCCGACATGCGCGTGATCAGCGAGTTGCTCACCACTTACGACGGCCGCGGCGGCTACTACGGCTACTGGCACGACAGGCAGGGCAGCTACGGCTTCATCGACGGTCACGTCGAGCAGCTCAAGCTCCTCGACACCGGCAGCCCCGACTGCCGCTGGCACAACGGCAAGGACCTCACCCAGGACCCCTACGAAACCCAGGACCCGCGCGAGACCATCCAGCACGACCACCCCGACTGGAAGTACCTCGTCGCGCCGGTGTACATGCGGTAGGTGTTTCCGTCAGAGCCCGAAGCGTCAGCGAGGAAGGCCGATGAGGCTCTGCGAATCGGCCGTTTGGCCCGCGGCAGACGCGGTGCTCGCAAAGCCTCGTGCCGCCTCCCTCGCTGACGCTTCGGGCTCTGACAACAACCGCTCGCCTCTCACACCACCCCTTCCCCCATCCGTCGCACCGTCTCGTTCATCGACGCCAGCTCCTGCTCCGACAACTGGATCCGCCCCGCCGCAGCGTTCTCCATCGCCTGCTTCTCGTCGCGAGCGCCGACCAGCGCGTGCGTCACGCCAGGCTGGCGAACGGTCCAAGCAATGACAAGCTGCCCGAGCGTGCACGCCTTGGCATCGGCGATCGGCCGGACCGCGTCGAGCATCGCGCTCACCTTCGTCAGGTTCTCGCGCGTGTAGCGCCGATGCGTGCGCCGCAGATCGCCCGCAGGGAAGACCGTGTCCGATTTCACCTTGCCCGTCAGCAACCCAAGCGCCAGCGGCGAGTACGCCAGCACCGCGATGTTGTGCTTCTGCGTGTACGGCAACTGCTCAGACTCCATCTTCCGATCGAGCATGGAGAACTTCTCTTGATCGCTGTCGAGTGGGCCGCGTGAGCGATACCGGTCCATGATCGCGGAAGTCGCGTTGCACACGCCGATCGCCCGCACCTTCCCCTGCTGCTTGAGCTTCAGCAGCGCATCCATGGTGTCCTCGTACGGCGTCGTCTCTTCCTGCCAGTGCGTTTGGTACAGGTCGATCCGATCCGTCTGCAGCCGCTTGAGCGACCGCTCGCACTCGGCGACGATCGACTCGGGCCCGTTATAGATGCTCACTTCGATGTGCCCGTCCTCGGCGATGCCCATCGCCGTCGACCGCATCGATACGCGTCCCTTGCCCGGCCCGGGCGTCTGCACCATGCCGCACTTGGTGGCGATCACCACCTTGTCACGCCGCGCAGCCCCCAACTCCTTCACCGCCTTGCCCACCACCAGCTCAGACTGACCGAAGCCGTAGATCGGCGCGGTGTCGAGCATCGTGATCCCCGCGTCCAGCGCCGCAAGGATCGCCCGGACCGACGCCGTCTCGTCGGCGCCGCCCCACATCCACCCGCCCATCACCCACGTTCCAAGGGCGACGGCGGAGGCCTGGATCCCTGACTGACCGAGCGGGCGGGTGAGCATCTGAATCTCCTTTGTGGCGTCTACGGATATCATTGCCAGCATCGGCGGGGGGAATCCAAACGCACTCGCACCCCCCTCGTCGTCAGGAGTTCTGGCTCATGACACCAGTGGTCATTGCGCTCATCGTGGTCGGCGTCCTCGTCGTGGTCGCCCTGCTTGCTGTTGTGGGCATTTACAACAAGCTCGTCGGGCTCAGCACCGGCTATAAGAACGCCTTCGCCCAGATCGACGTGCAGCTCAAGCGCCGCTACGACCTGATCCCCAACCTCGTCGAGGTCGCCAAGGGATACATGGCTCACGAACGCACGACCCTCGAGGCCGTCATCGCCGCACGAAACTCCGCCGCCGCAGGCCTCAAGGCCGCCGCCGCCAATCCCGGCGACGCCGCGGCCGTCGCGCAGCTCTCCGCCGCGGAAGGCGCCCTCACCGGCACGCTCGGCAGGCTTTTCGCTCTCTCTGAGGCGTACCCGGACCTGAAGGCCAACGCCAACATGATGCAGGTCTCCGAGGAACTCTCGTCCACCGAGAACAAAGTCGCCTTCGCCCGCCAGGCGTACAACGACTCGACCATGCGGTTCAACGCCTACCGCCGGTCGTTCCCGCCGGTGATCCTCGCCGGCATGTTCGGCTACGGCTCCGACGCCGTCCCGCTGGAGTTCGCCGACAAGGCGCAGATCCAAGCGCGCACCGTCGTGAAGTTCTAACCGAGTTTCCGGGTGCCACGACCTTGGCTTTGCAAGGTCGTGTGCCTTGAAGTTCGCACCAGCACCGCCCAAGCGGCAGCACGTCCACTCACTCAACCCACCGTGGTCAACTTCTTCGAGCAACAAGCCGCAGCCCGCAGACGCACCGCGCTCTGCGTGGGCCTCTACGCACTCGCCGTGCTCGGCGTCGTCGTCTGCGTCGTGCCGGTGATGACGGGCCTGGCGCTCTACATCACCGCCGGCACGGCGGGCAGCAAGTCCGAGCGTGCCCGGGCGATCTCGCAGACGGTCGACGCCGTCTCAAACGACCCGGTCGGTTACTTCACTGAGCCGTCGCACGCAATGCTCGTCGGTGTCTCGCTGGCGCTCACCCTTGCACTGATCTTCGGCTCGAGCCTGGTGAAGTACATCGGCCTCCGCCAGGGCGGCTCGGCGGTGGCGCAGGGCCTGGGCGCACGCCGCGTGCCGCACGGCACGCACGACCTCGCCGAGCGCCGCCTGCTCAACATCGTCGAGGAAATGGCCCTCGCCTCGTCGGTCCCCGTGCCCGACGTCTTTGTGATGGAAGAGAGCGGCATCAACGCCTTCGCCGCGGGTCACTCGCCCAGCGACGCGGCCGTCGCGGTCACCCGCGGAGCCCTGCAACGCCTCAACCGCGAGCAGCTCCAGGGCGTCATCGCCCACGAGTTCAGCCACATTCTCAACGGCGATATGCGGTTGAACCTGCGCCTGATGGTGCTGCTTTTCGGCATCGGCTGCGTCGGATTCCTCGGCCGCATCCTCCTCGAGCTCCGCGGCGGACGTAAGAACCCGCTCCCCTTTGTCGGCATCGTGCTGATGGTGATCGGCGCCGTCGGCGTCTTCTTCGCCGGGCTCATCCGCGCCATGATCTCGCGTCAGCGCGAGTTCCTCGCCGACGCATCGGCCGTGCAGTTCACCCGCAACCCCGACGGGCTCGCCGGTGCGCTCAAGGTCATCGGCGGCTCGGGCGTCGGCGGACGGATCGAATCAGTGAAGGCCGCCGAGTGCAGCCACATGATGTTCGCTTCCCCCGAGAGCAAGCTCTTCAGCGGCGGCGGGCTCGCCGCGACCCACCCGCCGATCGAGGAACGCATTCGCCGCCTGGACCCGCACTGGGACGGCAAGTTCACCATCACCGGCCCCGCCGCAATGATCAAGCCGTACGGCGGTGAAGGCGAGGATTCTCCCGAGATCGAATACCCCGCTGACGCGTCGGACCTGATCCAGCTCCTCCGACCTGTCGGCAGCGCCGCGGTTCAAGCAACGCCCTCCGCGATCGTCGGGGCTCCGGCTCCTTCCGACGCCGCGCTGGCAGCGGCACGGGGCATCAGCCCGGCCGAGGTGCTGCGGCGCGTGCACGAGGCCCGCGGCCGCACGACCACTATCAAGGCCGACCTCGCCGACCCCGCGCGCGACCCGTTCACCGCCCGCGCCCTGCTGCTGGCCATGCTGCTGGACGCCGACGAATTGGTCCGTCACACGCAGCTCGCCGAGATCACGCAGCGCCTGGGCGCACCGACCGCAAGCAACGCCGTCACGCTGAGCTCGCGCCTTGCCAAAGCGCCGCGCTCGGTCCGCCTGCCGTTGATCGAGGTCGCCGTCGGCACGCTCGCCGCGATGTCGCGCGAGCAGTACCTCGCCTTCCGCGACACGCTTTTGGGGGTGATTAAGGCCGACAACCGCCTCGACATCTTCGAGCTCTGCCTCGAGCAGATCGTCGTGACGAACCTCGACCGCCGGCACCTTGATGCGCGTCTGCCGACCGTGCAGTTCTACACCCTGCGGCGGATGGGCGGCCAGATCGGCTCACTCCTCGCCACGGTCGCACAGGCCGCCGAGGGCGGCGTGATCGACCGCGACCGGATCGCCCGCCTCCTGCGCGAGCTGGGGTGCGACACTGTTCCAGACACACTCGAGGCCTCAACCGACAAGTCGAACGACACGCTCGTTCTGCTCCGGACGGTCGCCCCGAAATTGCGCACAAGGTACTCAGCGCCTGCGCCACGCTCGTTGGGTCCGACAATCGCATTGACCCGGCCGAGGAAGAGCTCCTCCGGGCCATCGCCGCGACCCTCGACCTGCCGCTGGGTGCCAACCCGCAGGCGTGAGGCTCAGAGCTTGGACATGACACCAAGACCGCGATAGGAGCCGAGCCCGGCAAAGGGGGAGGGGGGGGAGGGGGGGGCCGTTCGCGCAGCGGGCGCCGAGCCACCACCGCTGCGGCCTTACAGCCGTCGGCTCTTATCGAGCCTGCTCGTCATGAATCGGGCTCTCCGCCCTCGGTTCCCCAACCTGCCCTCCCGCTCGTCCGTCAGACCCGCCCCCTCCTCACGCCACGGATGCGCAGGTGGAGAGCGTGCAAGTGAGCGGCAGAATGGCCGGCAACGGTGTCGATGCTCGCATGCGGCGAGTCTGCTTGCGAACGCGGCGGTGCAAGCAGGTGAGGCGCCGGCGGGCGGAACGCGCCGGTGAAATGCGGCAGGTACAAAAATGAAAAACGCCCTCAAAGCCGAGGCTCCGAGGGCGTTCATCCTTTTGATCGGATGATTCTGAACTACGCTGCTGATCCGCGGATGAGGCGGATTAGCGGCGGCGGCGGCCGGCGACCAGGCCACCGAGGCCGAGCAGGGCGGCGGCGCCCGGGGTCGGCACGATGTTCAGACCGATGATCAGCTTGTATGTCCAGTTCTCGGTGTGGCCCGAGGTCTGGCCAGTGCCGGTGAAGCCGTCGGGCAGCACGGTGCCGCCCGCGGTGTCGTTGTAACCGGTGACGGCGATGTAGTAGGTGCCGGCGCCGAGGGTGAGCGTGTTGATCGAGCTCATGTAGCCGACGTTCTCGTCGTCATCGAACGCGAGGATGTTGCCCGAGGCATCGGTGACCATGAGCTGGCTGTCGGGCGTAGCGCCGCCAGCGTTGTTGTTGATGATGGCGAAGATCGACGCGACGAACGTCGTGTTGCCGGTCACCGTGAAGGAGAACCAGTCGACGTCGCCGGCGGTGCCGGGGGCGCCGTTGGGGCTCTGAATCGTGCCGGGCGTGATCGACCCGTCGATCAGGAGGCCCTCACCGGGAGCATTGAAGGTACCGGCGAAGTTCGCCGCACCCATCGTGTTGTTGCCCTCGGTCTCGAAGAAGATCGACGCGTTCGCAGCACCAGCCGCAGCGGCGATCACAAGAGCAGACATTGCAATCTTCATGATCTAACTCCTTCCCAAAAGCCCCAAACTTCCTGTGTGCCTTGGAGCGACGCGATGCTCGTTTGGCACACCTCTCAGTCTTTCTGGCGGCCGGGATACGCAACCCGGTCACCGTTCTTTCAGCCCTTCGCCGGCCCCTTCAGAGCAGGCCGGACCAAATCACACGAACCCGACGACGGCAAAGCCGGCGCCTGGTGCGTTGTCGCGGGGGCATCGAGGGGTTCGCTCTCCGAAGCGGCCATGGCATAAGCCACGGCTCCAACGAGAGCCCCAGAGAGGGTTTAAGCTCGGGTTTCCCCGGCTCTCCTTCTCTTACTCTGGGAATGGGCACGACACCTCAGCCCGATTTCGCGGGCAAAAGCTCGTACACCGGTAATGGACATGGTCCTTCCCAGCGACGCGACGCAGTAACATACCGCCAGTTCTGGGGATGAGCAAGGAATATTTGAGCAAATTCGGCGCAAACCGACTTGCACAGTTCCGTCCATTCCTACTTGAGAATCTGGGCAAGTTCACGGTTCAACTGCGCGGCCGCGGCTCGGATGTTCTCCGTCCACGAAATGCCTGAGACACCGGGAATTGATGGGTAAATCACCGACCTGCTCGCGGTCACCAAAACGCCGCGCTGACTGATCGATCGCCCGCTGCGGAGCATCGGACGGATGTCGTCGGCCGTTCCACCCTGAGCACCGTAGCCGGGGACAAGGAACACCTGGTCCGGCATTACCGCCCGAAGCCGGGTGGCGTCGGCCGCCTTGGTGGCCCCCACAACTGCCCCTACCGAACTTAACCCGTTATCAGACCTCCATTTGCGGCCGAAATCGGTGACCATTCCCCCCATTGCCTCCGCCAATGTGCGTCCGTCTGCCAGCGACAGGTTCTGCACACCGTCGCTGCCAGGATTGCTGGTCCGAACCAGGACAAACAGGCCGACCGACGATGACCCGGCGGTGAAGTAAGGTTCGAGCGTGTCCATCCCTAAATAAGGAGAGACCGTCAAGGCGTCGGCCTTGGCGACATGGAACACGGCATGGGCGTAGTGCTCGGCGGTGACGCCGATGTCGCCCCGCTTGGCGTCCAAGAGTGCCAATAGGCCCTGGGATTTTGCCCGAGTGATCAGCTCGTTGAGGACGGCGACCCCCTCAGGGCCATGGCGCTCGAAGCAGCCGGACTGAAACTTCACGACCGGAACTTGGCCGGCGACGGCGTCGAGGACCCCCTCGCAGAACCGGCGGAGGGTGGCGGCGGGGGTGTCCCCGCCCACGACGGCGCCCTTGGGGATTTTCTCGATGACCGGGTCGAGCCCGACGCAAGCGAGCGAGCCGGTGCGCTCCATGGCTTCGGCGAGGCGGTCGGCGAAGAGGGCGGGGGAGGTGCTGGCCATGGCCGCAGCGTAGCCGACGGGGGTGTGAGTTCGTATGGTGGGGCATGGAGCCCCCACCGCTGGCACTGGATCTGAAGAAGGACAAGGGTCTCACTGTCCAGTGGGCCGACGGGACATCGTCATACTTCTCGGTCGGTCTGTTGCGGAAGATGTCGCCGTCGGCGGAGCAGAAGGAGCTGCGCCAGGAGCAGGCAAAGAACCCGCTGGCGATCCTGCCGGCGAAAGTGGCACGGGGCGGGCCGATCGTGGCGGAGGGGGCCGAGCTTGTGGGGAACTACGCGCTGCGGATCCGGTTCTCGGATGGGCACGCGACGGGATTGTTCACGTGGGAGTATCTGCGGCGGTTGGCGAGTGAGCAGCCGTCATAAGGCGCCTTCATCCGCCCGCCGCAAAGTCGGCGGGCACCTTCTCCCGTTGAGCTGGGAGAAGGAAAGCACAAGTACAAAGCACAAAGACATCCCCCCTGTCCTCGCAGAGCCTCGGACATCCCCCCGCTGGGAGCGGGGGGATCAAGGCACCCTCATCCGCCCGCCGCAAAGCCGGCGGGCACCTTCTCCCGCAGAGCCGGGAGAAGGCGGGAGTATTCTCCTCTCTCTTGGCCAACAGCGAATCCATCACGCTTGCTTCGCCCGTGAAGGACGTTACGGGGATCGGTCCCAAACGGGCCGCGGCGTTGCTGGAGCTTGGGATCAAGTCGGTCGGACAGCTCATCGCGCATTTGCCGATGCGGCACGAGCGACTGGAGGCTGAAGCACGCATTGAGGATGTGGTGCCGGGATCAAACAGCTCGGCGCGGAACGGTGACGGCAACGCGGGTGGTGCGAAAAGGGAAAGCCGGGCGGTTTGAAGCCGTGCTCGTCGACGACACTGGTCGGCTGGACCTGATCTGGTTCAACGGCATGTACCTGCACGACAAGATCAAGCCGGGAATGCGGCTGCTGGTGCAAGGGAAGCCGGCCAAGTACGGGCCGCAGTTGCGGATGACGAATCCGAGTCATCAGGTGCTGCCGGAATTGGGCGATGAACCCGGGCCGCGGCAGGAGCGGCTGCGACCGGTGTATCCGGCGAGCGCGGAGATCAACAGCCAGCAGATCGAGCAGGCGATCGCTGCGGCGCTCCCGCGGGTGCTGCCGCTGCTGCACGATCACCTGCCTGAAGCGTTCCGCAAGGAGCGCGAGCTTCCGTCATTGGCGGACGCGTACCGGAGCGTGCACCAGCCCAAGAGCGAGGCGGAGATCACCGCGGGAATTCGGCGGCTGGCGTATGACGAATTGCTGATGCTGCAGTTGGCACTCGCGATGAAGCGGGCGTGGACGCGGAGCATGACGCGCACGCCGGCGCTGCGGTGGAGCAAGGCGGTCGACAAGCACATCCGGGACCGGTTCCCGTTCCCGCTCACCGAGGCGCAGGACCGCGTGGTGAAGGAGATCGCGGCCGATCTGCAGCGCGAGGAGCCGATGAACCGGCTGGTGCAGGGGGACGTCGGCAGCGGCAAGACCGTTGTGGCGCTGTACGCGATGTTGATGGCCGCGGCCGGGGGGCAGCAGGCTGCGCTCATGGCGCCGACTGAGACGCTTGCGGAGCAGCACTTCCGGACAATCGGGGCGATGATGAAGGGGAGCGGGGTGCGGCTGGAGCTGCTCACCGGCTCCGTTGCGCAGGCCGAGCGTGCCGCGATTGTGAAGGGGCTGGCCGATGGGAGCGTGCATCTTGTGGTAGGCACGCACGCGTTGCTGACCGAGGGGGTGACATTCAAAAACCTTGCGGTCGTCGTGATCGACGAGCAGCACAAGTTCGGCGTGCACCAGCGGATGGCGCTGCGCGAGAAGGGAGCGGGCGGGACGACGCCGCATGTGCTGGTGATGACGGCGACGCCGATCCCACGGACGGTGGCGATGACGGTGTTCGGCGACCTGGATGTGAGCGTGATCGACAAGCTGCCGCCGGGGCGCGGCAAGATGGTGACACGCGTCGTGGGGTACGAGAAGTCGGCGGACGTGTACGGGTACGTTCGGCAGCGGATCGAGCAGGGGGAGCAGGCGTATGTGGTTGCGCCTGCGATTGATGCGAAGAGTGAGGAGGAGTTGTGGGAGGATGCGGCAGCGTTAGACACGGACGAAAAGGCCTCCCCCCTGTCCTCGCCGAGCCTCGGACATCCCCCCGCTAGGAGCGGGGGGAATTTGGGGCTGCCTCGTCCTGTGAATGTAAAGGAAGTGCTTGCGCGGCTGGAGGGAAATGAGCTTCGGGAGAAGCGACTGGCAGTGGTGCATGGGCGGTTGTCGAGCGCTGCGCGATGAAGTGATGACCGCGTTCCGCGCGGGGCGGATTGATGCGCTGGTGGCGACGACGGTGATCGAGGTGGGCGTGGATGTTCCGAACGCAACGATGATGGTCGTGGAGGACGCCGACCGGTTCGGGCTGGCGACGCTGCATCAGCTTCGCGGGCGCGTGGGGCGCGGCGGCAAGGGCGGTCTGTGCGTGCTGCTCGCGCGCGACACGACGCTCAAGAGCTCTGCTCGCCTGGCGGTCATGGCCGAGACGAGCGACGGGTTCAAGGTGGCGCAGCGCGACGTCGAGGTGCGCGGCTATGGCGACGTGATCGGCGTGCGGCAGAGCGGCATGCCGCCGTTCAAGGTCGTTGACCTGTCGCGCGACATGGACCTGCTGTCGCAGGCACGGCGCGATGCGGAGAAGTGGGTTGGGGCGAGCCCCACGCTCAACAAATCAGAGGAGAAGTTGCTGCGGCAGCGTGTACTCAAGCAGCATGGGAAGTGGTTGGGGCTGGCGGACGTGGGGTGAATGTAAAGCTGAAAGCCGAAAACAGAAATCAAGACGCGCGTCTGCCGCGGCTGCTTTTGCAAGCAGATAGCACGTGGCATGGGAGGCAAGGGACGCACGGACGGGTTGCGACACAGCGGACGTTCAGCCCAGGCTTGCACAGGGCCTCGTCAATCGTGGATGCCTTTGAACTCGCTGGGCTTGTTGCCGGCCTGGACCCAGATGCCGAGGTTAGCGTTGAGGCCGTCGGTGTTGTCAGGCTCGTCAAAGAAGAAGATGTCGGGTCGGGTGCCGCCGGCGATGGTGTAGGTGATCTCGGCGGGGTCCATCGCCGCTTCGAAATTCACGTGGTTGTCGTTGTAGCCGATGTTCCCCTCCCACGTGCTCTTTGGACCGTGAATGCGCATGGTGTTGCTCTTGCGGTCGTAGAGGATGTTCCCCTTCGCATCACGACCCGTGACGAGCGGGCCGCGGTTGCCGAAGATCGCCTCGGTTGCTCCGAACGTGTTGGACCAGTGGCGCAGACGGCCGGCGGCGGGCTGGTCGAGCGCGGCCTTGGGATCGCCGTCGGACATGAGTGCCGCGTAAGAGATGTGCCCGACGCCCGTGGTGAAGTCGGCGCGAAGCGATGGATCCCAGACGGCCTTGGCGGGGCTCACCGCGGCGGTGGGGTTGGCGTTCTGATATCCCTGGTGCACCTGGATGTTGCCGTTCACCTCCGACGGCGACCAGAGCAGCTCGGGCGAGATCGACGAGTTGAAGACCAGGATCGACATCATGTTGTCGAGCGTGTCCTTGCCGCGCTGGGTCGTCGCGTCACCGGCGACGCCCATCGCGACGGTCTGGTTGTTGACGTCGAGCTGCGACGGCAGCGGGTACATGTCGCGGTTGCCCTGAGCGAAGATGGTCATCGCCTGGATGACGTTGCGGACCTGCGTGCCGCACTTGATCTGCGGGGCGGAGCAGCGCGTACACGCGAGCTGCGGGAGAATGAGCACGAAGATGCCGGCGACGACGAGAAGAACGATGATCGTCTCGACGAGGGTGATGGCACGGCGGTGGAGCGTGGTGCGTGGCATGGGTGAGAAGGAAGTGAGCGTGGGCGGACGATGAACGCTTGAGGTTGCTGCGAAAGCGGGCAGCCAGCCCAGGCTTGCGCCAGGGCCTCGTTAGTCGTGAATGCCCTTGAACTCGCCGGGCTTGTTGCCAGCCTGGATCCAGACGCCGAGGTAGGCGTTGAGGCCATCGGCGTCGTCGGGTTCGTCGTAGAAGAAGATGTCTTCCTTTACCTTGGTCTTCCCGTTGCCAAGGGCGACGTTGTAGGTGATCTCCGTCGGGTCCATGCGAGTCTCGAAGTTCACGTGGTTGTCGTTGTAGCCGATGTTCCCTTCCCACGTGGTGCGGCCGCCGTGGATGAGCATGGTGAGGCTCTTGGTGTTGTAGAGGACGTTCCCCTTGGCGTCGCGGCCTGTGACGAGCGGGCCGCGGTTGCCGAAGACGGCTTCGGTGGCGTTGAAGGTGTTGGACCAGCGGGGGAGGCGGCCTTGGCTGGTACCGGGCTTGCCGCTTGGATCGCCGTTGGGCATGAGCGCGGCGTAAGAGATGTTCCCCTCGCCGGCGGTGAAGTCGCAACGAAGCGCGGGGTCCCACACGGCGTTGGCAGGGACAACGGCCGTCTTTGGGTCGCTGTTCTGGTAGTCGGTGTCGACCTTGATCGCGGCGTTCACCTCGGATGGGCAGTAGAGTAATTCGGGCGAGATGGAGCTGTTGAACACCAGGATCGAGAGGATGTGGTTGAGCGTGTCCTTGCCGCGCTGGGTCGAAGCATCGCCGGGGGTGCCGAGGGCGACGGTCTGGTTGTTAACGTCGAGCTGCGACGGAAGCGGGTAGGTGTCGCGGTTGCCCTGAGCGAAGATGGTCATCGCCTGGATGACGTTGCGGACCTGGGTGCCGTCTTTCATCTGACGGCCACCGCAACAGCGCGGCCGCGCCATGGCGGGCAACGCCACAAAGACAGCAACCAGTCCAAGAAAGAACAACGCGACCAGGACTTCGATGATCGTCAGTGCGCGACGGAAGTCGGGTCGCACGGCGGTTCCCACGAGGGCCATGCGAGGTTCCTTTCTACGGGAATGTTCGCAGAGGGCGTGGGGGCGGTTCCCGTGCGCTGGGAGCACATAGCGATACCGAACCACTTAGTAGCAGTTGGGGCGTCGCGCCCGAGCTTGCGCTCGGGGCTCTTATGCTCTTATTGCTGCGTGAAGGATGCGCCGTCGAGCGCGTCGAAGCCGACGAATGCGCCGACGGGGAACTGGTCGGCCTTCTGGCGCGAGTCGGTGAGCTTGCAGACGACCGGGAGGCCTACGCCGTCAACCGCGGCGCTGCCGGCACAGTTGACGGTGATCGTGTTGGCCGCGGCGTCCTGAGCGATCACGACGCCCTGGATGCGGCGCGGGCGGCCGATGACCGGCTCGATAAACCGCCCGCCCTGGTTGGTGACATCGACGCGGCGCGCGGTGGCGTTGATCACGCCGGCGATGCGTTTGCCGATCTGGCCGCTGACGGCGCCTTCCTGGCGGAGGTGGATCTGGTACTGGCTGCCGGGGACGTGGAAGACCAGCGACGCAGGCTTGGTGGCCGTTGCGCTGACGAGGTCGTAGAGCAAACCGCGGGCGACGCGGGTGTCGGCAGGCGCGGTGGCGGATGCGGAGGTCGTCATGGCTTGAGGGCCTCGGCGGGCAGGTTGTACGGCGCGCCCTTGAGGACGTCGAGGGTCTTCTTGAGTTCCTGGTCGAACTGCTCGCGCTTGCCGGGGGCGACGAATTCGCCGATGGGGAACCGCTGCGTGCCGGCGGGATCGAGCAGGGCGAGGATCGCCGCGGCGGCCTTGGTCGCCTGGACCATCGCGTCACTCGGCTCGTCGCTCTTCCACGCGCCCGCGACGGCGTTGAACGTGCGGGCTGCAAACGCGGCGGCGGCGGTCTTGGTCTCAGCGGGAAGATTGGCGGCGTCGGTCACGTCGGCACGGATGGCGGCGGCGACGCGGAGGAGCGGCGGGATGCCGTCGGCGTCTCCGGATGCGGCGACGGCCGAAGCGCGAGCGCCCGCGGCGTCTGCGAGACGGGTGATGACCAGCGAGCGGACGCCGGGGACGGCGGTGTCGCGCGCGGCGATCATCGCCTGGAGCGCGCCGTCGACGGGCTGCTTGGCGGCGTCCTTGGCGGCGGTGGCGGCGAGCTCGCGCATGACCTTGGAGAGCTCGTCAGCGGAGAGCGCCGGCGCGGCCTTGGCGGCGACGAACGCGGCGCGAGCGGCGACGGTCGCGGCGTAGCGCACCTGGGGGCGCGAGTCCTTCAGACCCTCAAGCACGATGTTGAGCGTGTTGCCCGTCGCGGCCTGGCCGGCGACGCGGAGTGCGTTGGCGGCCGCGAGGTCGTTGTCCTTGTTCGCCGCGATCTTGTTGATCTCGCCGGTCTCGATGAGAGCGTTGGCGTAGGCGACGCGGAAAGGGACCGAGACGCCGCCTGGGTTCTCGAGCGGCGCGACGAGGGCTTCGCGGCTCTTCTTGATCTCAGCGGGGCTGTTGGTGGAGAGGCCGGCCTTGTTGGCGGCGATGAACGCCTTGATGGTCTGGCGATCAGTCTCAGTGATCTCCTGCTTCCGCAGCATGTCGGGCGGCACGGCGCTCTGGGCCAGCGTGCCGGCGATGGGGATGAGCAGGGCCGCGCCGAAGGCGAGCAGGCGTCCGGCGGTGCGTCGGGGCTTGTTCATGGTCACGGTGTGGGTGGGCATCTTCGGTGGGCTTGGTTGGGTGGGTTGGCTACGAGCGCTATCGCGGAGGATCACTTGTTGGGGTCCTCGTCCCCACCACCACCCCCACCGCCTCCGCCCCCACCACGACGGCTGCCCGGACCGCCGAGTCCGCCGAGCTTGGACATGAGAGCGGTCTGAACCTGCTGGGCGGAGGTGATCGTGCCCGCCTTGATGTCGGTGGTGATCTGCTTGAGCACGCCGATCAGCGGCTTGATGACGGCGGCAGCCTGGGGCGGCATGTCGTCGCTATCCATCACCATGCGCCACTGGCCGTCCTTCTTCACGAGCTTGTCGGGCTTCTCGCCGCCGGCGCTGGCGGTGGCCTTGTCGCCGTCGACGGTGATCTTGTAGTCGGCGCCGGTGCGGTCCTTCTGCTTGGCCATGCCCTCGGTCACGCCCTTGGCCATCATGCCCATGGGGCCCAGCGCCTCTTCGGCGGAGGTGTTGAGCTTCTCGTGACAGGCCGCGTCGAACTCCTTGACGACGGCGGCGAAGTCGAAGATGTCGAGCGCAGCTTGACGCTGCGTGTCGTCGGTGAACTCAGCCATGTCGATGATCGACTTGAAGTCGCCGGCGCGGAGCTTGTCGTGCATCTGGTCCAGCGTGCGGCGCACCGCGGCGACCTCGGGCGAGTCGGCGGCGGTGGCAGCGACCGGCGTGCTGGACGGAGCCGCAGCGGGGGCAGCGGCGGCGGGCGTGGCGTCAACTTTGAAGCCCTGCTTGCTCGAGAGGGCCTCGATGAGGCGCGAGGTCTCGGTGAGGCGAGCCTTGAGCTTGTCGTCGTTGATGCCGTCGACGTCGTTCTTGACTTCGGCGTAGGCCTCGCGAGCGTCGCTGAGATGCTTGTCGGCGTCGGTGCGGGCGGCGGCGGCGGTCTTGGCGATCTCGTCGGCGTTGGGCAGGGCGGGCTTGGAGCCGGCGACCAGCGCGAGCGCGCCGGCAAGCTGGTCCTCAGCGCGGGCCTGGCTGACCAGTGCGTCGGCAAAGCCCTGCTTCATCGCGGCGACCGAGAGCTTGCCGGTGTTTCCGCCGGCGACCGAGTCCTTGTTGGCGGCGCCCTTGGTGGCAGCCTGGCGGGCGTGCTCAAGCGCGTTCTTCGCGCTCGACACGGCGTCCTGGTGCGTCTTATCCAGCTCACCTGCGCGGAACGTGTTGAGGTCGGCGAAGGCCTTCTTCACGTCGGCCGCGGCCTTGTCGGCGGCGGTGCCGGCGGACTGAGCGAGGGCCCGCTCCTGCTCAAGGCGGGTCTGCGCACGGCGATGGTCGTCTGGATCTGCTTGGTCTGGTCGTCGAGTGCCGAGGCGACCGCGCGAGCGCGGCCGAGCTCCGCCTGCGCGAGACCCAGCTCCGTGATGAGTTCGGCGTGCTGGCGCTCGAGCTCATCGGCCTGCGCGCGGACGGCGGCGGCGTTCTTGATGATCTCCAGGCCCTGCGTGGCGGAGGCGTTCTGCACGCGCGAGGTGAGGCCCGAGGCCTCGTCGCGCTTGGTCTGCCCCTGGGCGGCGATCTGCTTGGCGCGGGTCTCGAGCTCGTCGACCTTCGCCTGCGCCTGGGCAGCGGCCTTGGTCGCCTCCGACGCGTTCTTGCGGTTGGTCTCGAGCGAAGCCTGGAGCGTCTTGATCAGGTCCTGCGTGCCGGCGCCGCTGTTGTTCTCAGCGATCGACTTCTGCAGCGTGTAGGTGTTGGCGGCAGTCGCCAGAGCGGTGAGCTGGGCGCTGAGCTGCGCGTCGTTGACCGAGGCGGCCTTGGCGTCGAGCACGGCGACGCCGGCCTTGGCACGCGAGGTCACGGTGTACGCCGCGGCTTTGAGGTTGTCCGGGCCCGACTCGGCGATCGGCTTGACATCCTTGTAGATCGCCTCGAGCTCTTTGCGCCGGTAGCTGTCAGAGATGTGGGCGAACGTGCCGTCAGCAGTGAGGGCCGAGACGGTCTGCTTGGCCTTCTCGATCTGGCGGGCTTCTTTGCTCTCGCCACCGCAGCCAGCAGCGAGCGCGAGGATGAGCGCGGCGGAAAAACCGGCGACGCGAGAAGCAACAGGACGAGAGAAGCAGACGTTGGGCATACCGTACACCTTCCTGACGAACAGCCGCAGCGAGGAGCGGCTGGGCGGGGACTGTAGCAGATCTTGGAACAACGTTTGTCCTTGGCAGACCAATGGTTACGTGGTGTGGAGAAGCCTGTTAGGGGGAGGGGGGAGCAAGATGTGTGAAGGGTTGGTCAGCGGAGTGGGTTGTCGAGCGGGGGGTTGTGCGTCGCGGGCTTGGGGGCTTCGGCGGCCTGCGGCGTGAAAGGGCGGAAGGGGATGTAGTCGAGCGTGTAGTCGGGGCGCGGCTTGTAGCCAGATTTGATCCAATCCACCATCCCCTTGGCCCGAACGTCTTCACTGCCCGTGAAAGAGGGCTTCCACATGTCCTTGCCGTCCTTGATAACCGGGCGGTGGCGGAACCGGGCGACCTCCCGGGGGAGGGCGTACTGGTAGAGGAGGCTCTGGTCGGGCTTTTCCCAGTCGATCAGCGGCTGGCCGGTGGCGGTGCGGTAGGCGTTGAGGATGTAGTAGTTGGTGTAGACGGTGGTGTCGGTGGTCGGACGGAAGGTGGAGAGCACCAGACGGCCGGCGTCGCGCCCGCCGTGGCACTGTGAAGTGGCACAGCCGGTCATGAGGGTGACACGGTGAACGTCGTCGCGGAAGCGGCGCATCGGCTCGGGCTGCTCCAGCACGCGGACCTTGTCGTAGTAGCTGCGGGCGCGGAGACGGAACATGAGCTGGACGAGTTCCAGCGGATCCTGGCGGAGCAGTGCGTCGCGCGCCTCGCGCGAGGCGGGGACGAGCGGGCTGCTGGCGTACTCCTCGAGCATGTGGGCCGCGGCGTCTCGCGGGAACAGCACGCGCGGGGAGCGCGAGAGGTCGACCTCGTACACCTTGATCAACCCAACCTGGGCATCGGTCAGGAACGGGAAATCCGTCGGGTTGATCTTCCCTTCGTCCTTTGCCGCCGCGGGCACGGCGGGGTCCGCCGCGGGCTGGGAGTTCCGGGCGAGCAGGTCGACCCGCATTTTCAACTCGTCGTAGAGCTTCTCGGCGGTCGGGTTCTTGGGATTTTTTGCAAGCAACAGCTCGGCTTCGGCCAGCGCGAGGTCGAGCTGGCGGCGATCGGAGAGCCAGCGGATGAGCGAGGCTCGCTGATCGACGTCGCCCGACGCAGCAGCGTCGCGGAGTTCTTTATAACGTTCGAGCACGGGGCGGAGCTCGCGGATGCGCTCAACCTTTTCCGCCTTGAACGTCGCGGGAAGGCCCGCGATGTCCAGGACGTACTCCTTCTCGTTCTTGCTGATAAGGATGCCTTGGAAGAGCGTCCCGTCGCGCATCACCAGCACGACTTCGGGATGGGGATCACTCGGCGCGGCCGGAGCCGCGGGGGCCGGCGTGTCAGAGCTGGCAGGAGGGGTCGCCGCCGGCGGGGTGGTTGAAGGAGGTGGCGTTGATGGGGACGTCGGGGAGGGGGGGGGGGGGGGAGGCGTCGCGGGTTGTTCAGCCGGTTGCGCGGGGCTGCCGGGCTGGAACATCGCGATCGCAAGGAGGATGACGGCGGGGACCATGGTGGGAATGGTACATCCGGCGACGGGGTCTTAAGGGTTCCACGGAATACTCATTGCCCCCCGCCCCCCCACCCCCTGGCCCTATCCACTGTCCGCCGGGGCCTGGCGGCCTTCGGCTCTTCTTTCGGGTGGATTCTGGCGTATCAGGCGGCCCGGGCGGCCGAGTTGGCGCCGGCGGCCAGGTCGATTCGGCGAACCTTGGCGTGCTTGGCAAGGTCGCCGTTGGGGGTGCCGTCGAGCAGGCAGAGGCAGGGAGCGAACGACTGATCGAGGATGATCCGGATGGGGCCGCGGAGTTCCTTCATGAAGTCGATGGTGAAGTTGCCTGCGGTGATCATCACCTTGGGGTGGATCCGCCCGTGCACGACGAGGTCGACGGTGGTGTTGGCGCGAAGCGTGGAGCGGAGTTGCGCCAGGCGGTCTTCGACCGGACGTATCTTGGCGTTGATCGATTCGACCTGGCTCTCCAGCTCGGTGATCCGCTCGAGTGTTGCCGGGGTGTGACGCCCCTTGACTGATCGGAGCTGATCGAGCGGCTCAAGGAACTTGGCCCGCCGGGCTTCGAGCAACGGGATGAGACCCATTGCGTCCTTGATCACCGCTTCGAGCGACGGGATCGAGCCCAGCCGAAGATCGGTCGCGACGCCCATCTCGCTGCCGACGGTGCTCACAATGACCGCACCCGCGACGGCCAGCGCGCCGCCCGCGATGCCGCAGTTGATCCCGTTGAACGCGCCCCCCACCGTGACGCGGCAGTTGACCAACTCGCGCTCGACGCTGAGGTTGCGTCCCACGTTGACCGTCACGTTATTGAGGTACTTGGCGGTTCCGTCGCGCCCGATGTCGAGCGTGCCTTTTTCCTTCGCGGCCATGCCGCCGCGGATCGCGCAGTCGTTGCCCGACTTGATGGTCGCCGCCTCGATGAGACCCTCGATGGTCAGGTCGTTCTTGGCGATGACCTTGAAGAGGTCTCTGACGCCGCCCTTGACGTGGACGGTGCCGGGAAAGTCGATGTGCCCGACGGAGAAGTCGATGCTGCCGGGGATCTCGATTTTGTCGGTGATGTGCAGGCCCGAGTCGCCCCACTCCAGCACGCCGGGCCGCAGCGCGATGAGGCGGCCGTCGTCCTGCTTGCGGAGCGTGTCATCGACAGAGAAGCTCGACGCCGCGGCCGGCTCTGCGGGGATGGTGTTTCCAAAGACGTCCCGGCCTTCCGCCCCCTCGAACGGATACACGATCGTGGCGACGTGGGCGCCGACCTTGACGAAGTTGAAGATCGACTTGGTGTAGTGGTCGACGCTGCCCGAGCCGCGGGCAGGCGCGCTGCTCCCACCGGTCGCGGCCTTGGCGAGAGCCTGCTGCCACTCGTCGGGGTTGTAGCCGGGCTCGAACTCGACGTGGCCGGCGACCGCGTGCTGCGCCGGCGTGCCTCGCGCGATGACGATGTGCGCAGCACCGCCGTTGAGCGCTGCGATCGCGGCGCACGCCTCTTCGATCAGCGCGTGAACTTCGGGCGTGAGCTGGAGTTTGGCCTGTTCGGCCAGCGCGATGACCGCGGCTTTATCCGGCGCAGGCGCATGCGCAGACGACAAGCTCCGCGGTCAATCCGTCGGCGGCCACTTCAATCCGCGCAGGCTGTGCGTTCCCTTCTTCAGCCATGGGATGTCCCCGGCCCTATCGGCGTTTTGCCGTAAGAACTGGCCGAGGCACACACACGCGATTGGGGGGGTCTTTGGGTCCGGAAACTCATGCGGCCTTGGAGAGGCCGTGGGGCATGCGGCTGATGATTTCGTTGATGCGCTGGTTGAGCAAGTCGGGCGTGAACGGCTTGACGACGTATCCCGAGACGCCCGCCTTGATCGCCTCGACGACGCGCGACTTCTCGCTCTCGGAGGCGACCATGAGCACCGGCGTGTGCTTGTCGGACTGCCGGAGCGCCCGCACGAACGCGAGCCCGTCCATCTTGGGCATGTTCGAGTCGACCAAGATCAACTCGGGCCGAAAGGCCTTGGCCTTGCTCAGGCCGTCCTGGCCGTCGGCTGCTTCTTCGACCTCGGTGTTCGCGAACGAGGCCACCACCGAGCGTTCGATGCCGCGCATGGTTTTGCTGTCGTCGATGATCAGGACGCGCATGGAATGTTCCTTGGTCAGGCGATCCGCAGCGTGGGAGCCTGCGCGGGAGAGGTGGTGTTCGGTGAGGGAGCGGGCGCGGCCGTCAGCGGCGCGCGCCGGTAGGCGTGGGCGGCACTGGGGCCGTGGGGTGACAGCGATGCCCCGAGCCCATCGAGCGATTCGGAAACGCCGACCATCAGCCAGCCATCGGGACGAAGCTGGTCGGCGAACATCGACGCGACGTTGGCCCGCATCGCCTGATCGAAGTAGATCATCGCGTTGCGGCAGACTACCGCGTCCCAGTGCCCGTAGCGCTTGGCGCCAAGACGATCCTTGAGATTGTGCCGGTCAAAGGCGACCATCGACGCGATGTCGGCGCTGAGGCGCCAGTAAGGGCCGTCGCGCGTGAAGTAGCGGTCGCGAATGGCGGGCTCGACCGAGCGCACGGCGTCATCGGTGTAGCGCCCTTCGACGGCGGTGGCGATCGACTTGGCGCTCACGTCGGTGCCGAGCACCTCCACGTGCCAATCGGGCAGACGCTCACCAAGCGCGCGGTGGATCAGGATCGCCAGCGTGTACGCCTCTTCACCCGTCGCGCACGCGGCCGACCAGATGCGCAGCGACTTCTCGCTCCGGCGCGACTCGATCAGCGCCGGCAGCAGTTCGCCTGCGACAAACGCCAGTTGTGCAGGATCGCGAAAGAATGAGGTCTGGCCGACGGTCACGCGGCTGAGCATCTCCTCAAGCTCTTCCTGACGATCGGGCGAGACTTGCAAATACATGACGTACTGGTCGAAGGTGTCGAGGCCCAGCTCGGTCAACCGGCGGGCGAGACGCGTCTCGAGCACGGACTTGCGCCATCGGGAAAGTGCATGCCCAGGTGCGCGTAGATCGTGGAGCGCAGCGCATCGAACTGCTCCTGGCGCAGCACCGGGTGCGGCTTCGCAGCGGGCGAGGGCGCGGAGAACGAGGGGTGTGGATCGCTCATGGGGAGAGGGGTGCGCTGCGCGAGGAGAAATGGGCGGAAAGGCGGGGCAAAAGGCGGGGCCTTGGGTAGTCCGAGATTTGTCCAGAGCCATGCATCGACCCAACAAGGACCGGACTTCACGCTGATTGGGTGCAACCCGCCAGATGCCCCGCTCAAGGCCGCCGAAGGCCTCTGGGAATGAAAACCGCTTCACAACAGCGGTGTAGTCTGTACTGATCGACCGACGCGGGAGACACGGCATGGACACCGCCCAGAACCCTGCTACGCACACCGAGACCGACCCCATCACCGCCCTCAAGGGAGCGGTGCGCACGACGACGCACGACGCCAAGAACGCCATCGGCCTGATGTGGCTGCACATGGCGTCGCTAGAGCGCCGGCTCGCCGCGATGCCCGACGCTGAGGCGAAAGAAGCGATCGACGGGTTGAAGGACGAGACGCGCACGATCGTGCGTTTGCTCGAGTCGATGTCCGAGCAGGCCCGCAAGGCCTGAGGCAGCGAGCCACTCGAACCGTTTCACTTCGCAAGCTCAGAGAGTGAGCGACACTGAGCGTTCGCACTCGATCCGCAGAATCACGAGGCGGCCAAAGCTCAAAACCCGCTGTCGCGTCACCTGCCAAGAGGCAGGGGCAACACGGGGAGCAAGACCGAAATGCCCGGGAGAGGACTTGAACCTCCATGCCCTTGCGGGCGCTACCACCTCAAGGTAGTGCGTCTGCCAATTTCGCCACCCGGGCGGGGAAGCGGGAGGGGAGGGTAGATCACATCGGGCCGGGAGTCGAACGGCGCGGTTGGAATCCCACCCGCCCCGGCTAGCATGGCCCGATGGACGCCCCCCCCTTCCCCCCCTCCTCCCCCCAGACCACTTCATCCGTTCAAGCAGGCCTCAAGGCGGTCGCCGACGCCGCCCGTGAGACCGGCGTGTTCGGTGAAGTCACCCTTCAGCCGGGGATGGTCGTCTGCACCGCCGCCAACTCCGCCGACCCCGCCGAGTACCGCGTCACCGTCGACAAAGGCGAACTCTGGGTGAGCCTGGTCACCGCCGCCCGCTACCTCAGCCAGTCGATCGAGCAGACGCTTGTGCACAGCGGCGACAAAGCGGGCGACCTGCTCCGCGACGAGCTGATCGACGTCGGTGTGCTGAAGTCACACAGCGATCCGCTGCCGCTGGTCGAGCACTTCCGCTCGCAGCCGCCGGAGAAGCTGTACACCTTCCGCACACCGCTCGCAATTGGGGGGGCAGGACTTGCGCACGCCGACGGCCAAGAGGCGGCACTCAAAACGCTGCTTGCGTACCGGGCGACGTTCGATGAGCTTGGGGGGATGGCGGGGGAGTGAAAGCCAAATGGCTAAAGGGCAAATTGCCAAAGGGCCAAATAGGTACATCAGCCTCGTCTCTTTATTTGGCCCTTTAGCCATTTGCTATTTGGCAATTTGCCGCAGCTACCCTGCGGCATGCGCATCGTCATGCTCGGCTGGGAGTTCCCGCCGTACATCTCGGGGGGTTTGGGGACGGCCTGCGAAGGCCTGACGCGCGCACTCGACAAGCAAGGGCACAAGGTGCTGTTCATCCTGCCGCGCCCGGTGACGGGCGCGAAGGTGGCGCCGTCGCACGTGACGCTGCGAGCACCTGGAGGGCCTGCAGGTCCTGCCGCGGACATGGGCGCAGCAGGCGGGTGGGGCGCAGAAGGCGTGGGCTCGGGCGGCGCAACGGTCACGGGCGTTGAAGCCGGGGGAGGAGGGGGGGCAGGAACGTCTGAGACCTCTCCCTTCGCCAACACGCGCCTGGTCGGCCTGCCCGCCGGATTCGCCAGCCCGTACAGCAGCGGCGGTGTGGCGGGCGCGCCGGTGGGCAAGGTTCGCCGTTCGCCCGATGGCTCCCCGCTCACAGACGGACTCACGCGTGAAGAAGCCGCGGCGCTCGGGCTGCCCTACGCAGAAGATCATGCCCATCACGATCATGGCCACGCCCCTCCCCCCGCGCACGCCGAGGCCGGCGTGGGCAAGACTGGCGCCGGCGCGATGTATCGCGGCGACCTGATCGCCGAGGCGGAGCGCTATGCGCGCCTGGTCGTCGCACTCACGCGCAGTGAATCGTTCGACGTCATCCACGCCCACGACTGGCTCACATACCCGGCAGGCATCGCGCTCGCTCGCGCATCGGGCAAGCCGCTGGTCGTGCACGTGCACTCCACCGAGTTCGACCGCGCGGGCGACCACGGGGTGAACCAGCGCGTCTACGACATCGAACGCCGCGGCATGATGTCCGCCATCCGCGTGCTGGCGGTGAGCGAGCTGACGCGGAGCATCTGCACGCGGCGCTACGGCGTGCCGGCGGAGAAGATCGACGTCGTGTACAACGGCATCAGCGACTCGCGCCTGCAGCCGGGCCCGGCCGACAGCATCCGCAGCAAGGACAAGATCGTCCTGTTCCTCGGGCGCATCACGATGCAGAAGGGCCCGGAGTACTTCATCTCCGCGGCCAAGCGCGTGCTGGAAAAGGTGCCCGACGCCAAGTTCATCATGGCCGGCGCGGGAGACATGGAAGTGCGGATGATCGAGCTCGCCGCGGAGCTGGGCATCGGCCACCGCGTCCTCTTCACCGGCTTCCTCCGCGGCGGCGACGTCGACCGCATCTACCGCATGGCCGACTGCTACGTGATGCCCAGCGTCAGCGAACCGTTCGGTCTCGCGCCGCTCGAAGCGATGCGAGCCGATGTGCCGGTGATCATCAGCAAGCAGAGCGGCGTGAGCGAGGTGCTCACCCACGCGCTGAAGGTCGACTTTTGGGACACCGACGAGATCGCCAACAAGATCGTCGCGGTTTTGAGATACCCCCCACTCGGTCAGACCCTCCGCGAGCACGGGTCGTTCGAGCTGCGCAAGCTGACGTGGGACGGAGCGGCCGAGGCGTGCGTGCAGTCGTACCAGCGCGCTCAGCATGATCTGGGCGCACTGGTCGGCTGATCCAAATCACCAACTCTGCAGACCTGAGGCAGCGTGACCACCGGACCGCGTTTGCGCGCCCGATCCTCCGCCCCAATACATCGTTTGCGATCGCCAAGTCATCCGCGATATGAGCCGGCGTCCGCGAGGACGCATTGTCCAATCGCCATGTGCCGTAAAGCGCGCGCGAAAACGAGTCGCCACCGCGACGGCTTCAACACACATTCCAGCTACGCTCCGCCCGCGCCAATGTGAGCCAAAATCGCATTCAGCACAACACAATGTGCGAATTCCGCGCGGCGTTTGCGCCATTTGCATTCTGATAGGCCTAGTAAAAATCGGGCACTCCAATAAGGTCCAGTTTGCCCGACCATATTTTTAATAGCACAACATTGCATTCTCGTCAACACATGATAATCTCCCGCCGACCCATCCGCCGGAAGTGGTAAAGGCCAGGAGAACATTTCCATGAAACGGAACCCTGTTACAACGATGGCGATCGCCTTGGTTCTTTGCTTCTTTGCCACTCTTTCGATGGCGATCGCGAGAGCCGAGCAGCCAGCAAAGCCGGTTCGGATCGGCGTCATCCTCGCTTCAACCGGCGGCGCCGATTCCATTGGAAAGCCCGAGCGCCAAATCCTCGAGGCTTTGGAAAAGGACTGGAACGCCTCTCCCGTCGGCGGACGGCGACTCGAGCTCCAATTCACCGACTCCGGCAGTGATCCCAAGCAGGCGGTAACTCTTTTTCAGCAGTTCGCAAAGTCGCCCGAGGTCCTCGCCGTCATCGGGCCGTCTACGTCGGGCGAGTCAATTCAAGTGGCAGAGGCGTCGGACAAATTCGAAGGCGATCCGCCGGTTCTCCTGAGCCTGGCGGCGAGCCGCGAGATTGTGGTGCGAGCCGGCGCGGCGGCCGACCAACCGCGCCGCTGGGTTTTCAAATTCGCTCAGAACGACGACCTTGCCGCGACTCGGATCGTGCGCGAAATGGCAAGCCGCGGAGACACCAAGATCGCTTTGCTTTACTCCAAGGACGCATTCGGCACAAGCGGTGCAAAGTCCATGGAGGCGGCCGTCGGCGGCACCGTAAAGCTCGAACAGAAAGTTCCATTTGAAGCGAATCTCTCGCGCCCAGCGTTGATCGCGGGATCACTGCCTGCCGGCCTCGACGCGGTGCTCATCTGGGGCACCAAGCCGGGCCCCCAGCTCCTACTGAAAGAGCTCAGAAGCAGCGGTTTCAAAGGGCGGGTGTATCTCAGCCACGGCAACGCCTCGAACGACATTATTCAGGCCACCGGCGCAGACTGTGAGGGTGCGATTGTCCTGGGGTCGCGAGTGCTCACCCTGCGCGAGTACCTCGACCCCGTGAAGCCGGCAGACAAAGCCGTCATTGATTTCCGGGAGTTTTGGTCAAAGCGGTTCCCGTCCGAGCCATCGCACTTTGCAGGACACGCGCGTGATGCTTTCGAAGTATTGAGAACCGTGCTGAATGCCAAGCAGACGATCGACACTCGCACCAAGCTCCGTGACGCGGTAGAGAATGAAACAAAGAACTTCTGCGGCGTGACGGGCGCGTTTACCTTCTCTGCCACTGACCATGCCGGGCTTACTGAGAATGCGTTCACAACCTACGTCATCCGGGGAGGGAAATTCGTCCCCGTGGAGAACGACCGTTGATTTCAGCGGTCCTGTACGAGGCGTTTCTGTACGGCGCGATCGCAGCCATCGTTGCGCTCACCTCCCGGGAGTTCCGCACGTTCAATCTTGTGGCGGGGCTGTGGGTCGTGATCGGCGGCTGGTTGGCAGATTTCGTCTTCGGCAGCGCACCGGTGCCGGCTCATCCGATGTGGCTCCTCGCCGTAGCGTTGGTTGGCGCGGTCGTGCAGATCCTCTCGCCGAAAATACTCCGGGACACACTACGGTCCGACCCGCTTAGGTACCTGTTGATCGTGCTGGGAATCTCGATCGCCATGCACGGTGCGCTGGCCGCGCTTGTATTGCACGACTTCTCGGCGACGCTCACTCGCGCACCATCTCACGGCGTTCAGCTCTTGTACGCGGCGCTTATGCTCAGCGCCGCGGTGTTGGTCAATGCATGCGTGTTCTCGAGTTCGAGTTGGGCGAAGGCCGCGATGAACTTCCGCGTCTGCGGAAAACTCAACGGGGCGTCGCCGCCCTCGGCGGCGGTTTCCAGGCTTGTTGCGCTTGAGATCGGGCTCCTCCTTCTTCTGGGCGCAGCGACTCCGGGCATTCACCGCGGCCTGATTGAGGGGCGCTGCCGATGAGCATCATTCCGCTTTTCGCGGTGGTGCTGAGCGGACACCGCTGGCTTGCGGCGCCGCTCATCGCGTGCGTGGCTTCCGCGATCGAGCCTGCGATGTGCTACGCCGGCATCCAGCTCCGCAGCGCCGACTACAAGAACGCGGGTGAGCTGTTGTGCACGTACGCGCCCGCCGTGAAGTGGCTCGTTACGGCGCTGTTTGTCCTCGTTTCGTCCGTTTCCTACAGAATGGTCCGTCAAACGCAGCAGCTCCGCGAGCCGGCTCACTTTGGGGGCGGCAGCACAAGGATGATCGACGCGGTTGTTCTCCTCATCGCGCTCGCCGTCGCAGGCTTCGTTCTTTCGCGGTGGTTCACGTGGGCGCCGCACCTGGCGCAGCATGCCGGCTATATCCTGACGCTCGCGGTCTGCTCGTGGTACTCCATCCGCTTTCTCGGCGTGTTGACCGCGTCTTGGTCGCTCATCCCGACGACGGTTGTCTACGCATGGATCGGGCCGGCGGGAAACTTAACCCCGACGTGGTCAGGCTTGTGCCTTGTTTCGATCGTGCTGGTCGCATGGGCGTGCTACCTATCCCTGCTACGCGTACTTCAGGATGAGCGTGCCTTCCTTCTTGATCTGACGATCGTGCTCGCGTGTTCCGCGTTCCTGACGAACTCGGAGTGGCTTGTCGGACGCGATCAGGTCCGCATGGTGTCGCCATTGTTGTTTGGGCAGGCGAACGCCGACGCCACTTTGGCGTTCCAAATCGCCCTCAGCGTCGGAGTCGTCGCTGCCGCCGCGACCTTTGTACGGTTCTCGCGCAAGACCCGCGACGCTGGCGGTTGCCGACGTGCGGCTGGGATGGACGCACGGACTCTCGCTTAGAAAATCGCTGTTCCCCCAATGCTTGCTGCTGGCGACGGTCGCGTCCGCGTCGTTGTTTGCCCTCTGCTCCTCGGACGCCGACGGACTTTCGCCCAAGAACGCGTCGCTTGAGTTCGGCATGATGATCCTGCTTCTAGGCGCCTTGGCGGCCGGATTCAGGCTCGGGCTCGTGCCGATCATCTCGCTCGTATGCCTCCGCGGACTCGCCGAGCAACAGCTCGCCCCGTTCGGCCAGATGCTCGACGGAGGCGTGGGAGCAGTCTTTGTGGTCTTCGTCCTGGTCGTCGCGGTGTTCACGCGGAGGTATCTGAATGTCCGAGGTCGAACTGCAGAACTTCAGGGCGGCGTGGTCTCCGCTTGATCAGTGCGGGGAAGCTGGCCGCGTGACGGCTCTTATCCCCGGCGGCTCGTGCGTCGGGGTAGTCGGTCAGAACGGGGTCGGCAAATCAACGTTTCTCCGTGGGCTCGCCGGCACGGCGCCCTTCATGCAAGGGCGCGTGCTGGTCGACAAACGCCCGCTCGAAGACGTCACGGACCGCTTTGCCATGGGCATCAAGCTCGTTTCTCAGGAAGGACCGTGGAGCATCGGCGACCTCTCAACCAAGGAGGCGCGGGACCTGGCGTCATTCCGTCGCCGGTCGCCGTGCGCAGCCGACGACAAGGCCGAAGAAGTGGAAGCGTGCTTTCGCGCCAAAGGGTGGCTACATCAAGAGCGGGCTTCGCCGCGAGTCTTTGAGTTGCTCGCCGCTGTGCTGTCGTCGCCGAAGGTGCTGATCCTCGACGAGATCCTCCCCGCTCTGCCGCCCGCATCATCGCGAGACCAATCGTGCTACCAGGCACTGCAGCAACTACTTCCACGCACCACCCTGCTGATCGTGGATCACAACATCGAGCATCTCGCCGCCGTGTCGACGTCGGTGATCGAGCTGAGCGATACGTCACGCTCCAACCTGATCAACGCCGGCAACACCGCGGCGTGGAACCAGCTCAGGCAGCGGTACGCGTATCAGGGCGCTGCGCCGCCCAGAGACGACCCTGACAAGGCCCCATGGCTGTCCGTCGTCGATCCGCACCAGAGCGTGAGAAGCCAGGTGAAACTGGCCGCAAAGGCGCGTTGCGCACCGGGCCATCGCACAGATCTCTGCGAAAAGATCTGGCGCGACTTCCCGTTCTTGAAGCAAGAGAAACCAGCTCGCGAGCTGAGCGGTGGACAGCGGATCGTCCTCGCGTTCGTCATGGCCACGGTGGGCATGGACGGCAGCATTCCGGACGTGCTCCTGCGCCACTTGAGCGGCGTCAATCAGCAATTAACGGCGGAATGGAGCCGACGCGTGGCAGAAATGAAAAAGAACGGTAACTGGAGCAACTGATGCAAGACCCGGTATTGCAGCTTTCGGCGCCGGTCGTCCTTGGTATCTCAGGATTGGTAGCCACTTTTCTGACGTGGAGTCTCCGTCCCTTTGGCGAACTCCTCCGCGTCCTGTGGCGTGATCGCCAAGCAAGTCATCCGTTGGGCCCAAGGCGGTCACGACGTTTGTGGCGTTTTATCATCGCCCTGTTCTGGTCCTGGGTTGCCGCCATCGCACTCTCAGTTGTGGCTGCCTGGTTGACGTTCCGTTACCTGGAGTTGTCGCCGCTGGCATTCGGCGAAGGCGGAAGCGTGTCGGCAGCTGTCCGCGACGCGGTCCGCTTGGAATGCTCTTCGATTGCGTTCCGATTGGTTCGCGCTTCGTTCGCAGTCTTTGTGCTGAATTCCGTGGCCGTTCTTGGTTGGACCATGCTTGCGCCCGAGCTTGCGGAATCGCTCGCCAGCTCTCAGCAGGCGGCCCAAGGCCGTCAAGGAGCGGCGTGACCGACATTGAGCGTGTTGCCGCCGCCATCTGCGTAAGGCCGTTTTTCATCCAGCTCTGCTACGGCGGGTTTATCAGGGAGCGAGACGTTGGCGAAAACGCCGTGACCGCGCCGTCATCGAGCCCGCTCCAGCGCGATATCCAAGACACCCTCTTTGTCTTCCCTATGTCCCTGTGACAAAACTCCTAGTCGTTGAACTCAAACGTCGGCCGTGACAAGATCGCCGCCGGCCGCGCACCCACGCTGTAGGCCAGCCCCGTCATCATCCACACCGTGAGCATGCTCGACCCGCCGTAGCTGACAAACGGCAGCGTGACGCCCACGATCGGCAGCACGCCCGCGACCATGCCGGTGTTCAGCAGCGTCTGCGCCGCCACCATGCTCGCGAAACCGACGCAGATCAGCCGCCCAAACGGGTCGCGCGTCGCCGCGGCCGTTCCCAATACGCCCACGATCCACGCCCCCACCGCCCCCATCAGCACCAGCGTGCCCGCGAGCCCGAAACGGCACGCGTGCACCGCCAGCACCATGTCGTTGTGACGCTCGGGGAGGGCTGAGTAATGGACAAGGGCGCGCGTCTTGGCGTCGGTGTTCCCCATCACCTTGCCCGAGCCGATGAGGCTGATCGCCGTGACGCTCTGGTAGTTGATGTCCTCGTTGCGCGACTTGTCGCCGGTGAGCTGGCGATACAACCCGACGATGCGTTCCTTCTGGTACGGGCGCAGCAGCGGATAGCTTGCGGGAACGGCGAGCATGCCGATGACCACGATCAGCGCCAGGTGCTTGAACCGCATCCCCGCCGTCACCAGCACCGCCAGCAGCGTGGGGATGAACAGCAGCACCGACCCAAGGTCCGGCTGCAGCATGATCAGCGCGATCGGGATGAACGTGATGATCGCCGGACGGATCAGGCCCGCGAACCGCCGGTGCTCGCGCCGGTACCGCAGGTAGTCGGCCGTCACCATGATCCACGCGATCTTCACCAGCTCCGTCGGCTGAAGATCCACCGGGCCGAAGTCGATCCACGCCTTCACGCCGTTCCGCGGCCGCACGATCGACGACGGCATGAACGGCAGCACCAGCACGAGCAACAAGCCAAGGCTGAGCGCGAAGATCACCCACACGAACAGCCGCACGCGCCGATAGTCGGGGACCGCCACCACCACACCCGCGATCGCGCCCACGCACACGAACAGTAATTGTTTGATCGCGCGATCAGAAAGCCCGAGCGGTCCCGCGACGGGTGTCAGACTCGAGCCCAAATCGATCGCGTACACCCCCATCAGCGACAACACCACCGCAGCGGCCACCGCCAACAACGCGGGGTTGATCGGGCGCGACCGCTCACCGAAGACGCGGTCAAACACACCGAGCACGCCGCGTCGCATCACTCCACGAGGACTCACAGGTAGCCCTCGGCTTTGAGCTGCCAGAGCACCTGGTTGCACAGCGGCCCGGCGACGCGCCCGCCGGAGCCGCCGTTCTCGACCATCACGGCGATGGCGTACTTGGGCGCCCCGCCTTCAGGAGCAACGAGCACAACGAACCACGAGTGGTCGAGCGACGCGTTGGGATCGCTCCCCGACTTCACGCCCGAGTCGGCCGTGCCGCTCTTGCCCCACACGTGCACGCCCGGCAGGTTGAACGTGTTCTCGCGGATGGTTTCCCCCGCGCCGTTGATGAACGAGATGTGGTGGCCCGTGCCGCGTTCCTCGTTCACCGCGCGCTCAAGCCCATGCAGCGCCAGCGAGACGGCTTCGGGCTTGAAGCCCAGGTCGATCCGCTTCTGCGCCGGAGCGCCGGCATCGGAGCGGATCCGCGGCGTCAGTCGCACACCCCCGCGTGCCAGCGTCGCGTATGCGTCGGCGGCGTGCAGCGGCGTCCACGCCAGGTACCCCTGGCCGATCCCAAGCAGCGCACAATCGGCGGGCGAGAAACGCGGCTTCTTCGCGGGTGGTGAGACCTTCGCGGGCGTCTGCGTCGGCGCGGGAGGGGCGCCCAACGCGGCCGCCGTCTGATCCCCCACTTCCTCCTGGTCGTCTGGTGACAGCCCCTCTGGCTGCTGCGCCGGCGACGGAGGCGGCGTGTCGAACGCGCCCTGCAGCACCGAGCCGCGGTCCTGCGCACCGATTCCAAGGTCCGGGCTCACCGTCCCCACGTCGGTCCCCACGCCGAGCCGCCCGTACCACTTCGCCAGGTTCTCCGCCCCCAGCCGCTCGCCAAGCGTGTAGAAGAAGATGTTGCACGACACCATGATCCCCTCGGTGGCGTCCAGGTCGTGCCCCAACTGGATGGTGTGCGTGCTGTGCGGCGCCTGCTTGTAGATCCAGCAGCGCATCAGGTTCGGGCTGTTGGGAAACAGGTGCCCGGTGCAGGCGATGCGCTCGCCCGTCGGACCCGCCGACGGGTTGTACACGCCTTCGACAGACGCGAAGTTGAGCACCAGCGGCTTGACGATCGAGCCCGGCGCATAGCGCCGCGCGAACACGCGGTTGAGGAACGGCAGCGCCGACGCCGCGCTCGGCTCGGGCTGGTCGTTCTGTTCCGCCTTGCGCCGCTCGCGCTCGAGCCACGCCTTGTCGGCGTCGTAGCTGATGATCGATTCCGAGTCCTCGCGCAGTTGCTGACGCGTAAAGACCGGCGTGCTCACCGCCGCCAATACGTCCCCAGTTGGCACGTCGATCACCACCACCGCCGCCGGAAGCCTCGTGCCCGGCAACAGCGCATGGTTATTGTGGAACATCTGCACCGTCGTGAGCCCCGCCTGCGGGCTCATCAGCGCTTGGATCTGCGCCTGCAGCACCGCGTCAACCGTCAGCGTCACGTCGCGCCCAGGCTGACGCTCGGTCTTCTCCAGCTTGCCCGTGTCGAGCTGCTCGACCTCCAGCCCGCGCACGCCGCGCAGGTCGGACTCCGCCTGCGACTCCACGCCGCGGGCGCCGATCGAGTCGGTGTCCACGTACCCCGACAGGTTGAGCACCTTGTTCCCGTCCTGCCGCACCACCAGCGGCGAGAGCCGGTCCAGGTCCTCCTTGTACAACCCCGTCCGCATCCACCCCACCACCGCCGTCGCCACACCCACCGAGTCCACCTGCAGCGGCGTCGCATTCTTCAGCGGACCGGGGAACCCCGTCCGGTCGATCACCACGGGGATCGTCTCCAGCGGATACTCGCGCGTCGCGCCGTCCACCATCCGCATCCCCGGCAGCAGGCCCTCCGTCTCAGCCAGTGTGCCGGTCGGAAAGCGGAACGCCACCGCGTCATCAAGCCCGCGCACCAGGACGTGCGGCACCGTCTGCTCGCGGATCGGGCGCTCCGCCTCCGCGCTCACGTCCGACAGCTCGCGCCCGCGCTCCAGCGCCTCCGCCTCGGCGATCTTCCGGTTCGCCTCCGTCAGCTCCGCGGCCATCACACTCACGCGCTTCACGATCGCCTGCCGGCGGTCCTCAAGCTCGTCGCGGTCGACGCCCGTGTACTTCGACAGCGCATCCCACGACCGCCGCAGCCGCTCCTGGTACTGCGGCACCAGCGCCTGCACCGCCGCCTCACGCTCGGGCGGCGAGAGCTCGTTCCACTTCGGTGTCGTCTTCTTTGCTTCGCGCGCCGCCTGCAGAAAGGCCCACTGCCCGCTGATGAGCGAGTAGTCCACCTGCACGTCGAACCCCGGCCGGTCCTGCGCCAGCACCCGCCCCTTGCGGTCCAGGATCCGCCCCCGCGTCGTCTCGATCAGGCGCGTCTCTGACAGCCGCGACTCGGCCTGCTGGGAGAGCTGCTCCCCCTTCACCAATGTCAGTTGCGCAACGCGCACCAGCGGCACGAGCGACCCCGCCGCCACCAGCACGCCCACCAGCAGCAACCGCCGGTGGAACATCGCCATTCCTTGAACGCTGGGCATGCGGGGCTCCGCCCTCCCTTCCCATCCTTCAATCGGCCTTCCGAGCGTCCATCCGTGAACGCACGCCCCCTCACACTCCCGACCCCTTCCCCATCCTCATTTCTGCGCCTTAGAACTCGTCCGCCGCCCCGCGCCGGCACACAAACCCCGCCTTCGCACGCGTGATCCGCGCGTACGCATTGTGGTTGTGGATCGACTCGAAGTTCTCCGAGCCGATGCTGTACCACGCGACCCGCGGCTCGTTCTCCATCGCCAGCGCCAGATCGCGCACGATGTCCTCCACGAACTTGGGGTTCTCGTACGCTTCTTCGGTCACCTGCTTCTCATCGGGCCGCTTGAGCACCGAGTAGACCTGGCACGACGCCGCCCCCTCCAGCAGGGCCGCCAGATCCTCGATCCAGAGCACGCCCTTATCCGGCGCCATCCGCACCCGCGCCTCGATCAGGCAGCGCTGGTTGTGGGCGCCGAACCGGCTGATCTCCTTGCTGCACGGGCAGAGGCTCGTCGCCGGGGCCAGCACCCCCATCACAAAGTCCACGTCGTCGCCGTCATTCGGGCCGGCGTCGCACGAGAACGTCACCTTGTAGTCCATCAGGCCCGTCTGGCCCGTCACGGGCGCAGCCTTCTTGATGAAGTACGTGAACTCGGCCGAGAAATGGGCCCGGCTCGCCTTCAGCCGGCGTGCGATCGACCGCGTGATCTCGGGGATGTTCTCCGGCGTCACGGCGGGGCTCGAGCCCGCCTGCTGCTCGTTGAGCGCCTCAAGGAAGCGGCTCATGTGCGTCCCCTTCTGCTCAGCGGGGAGCGAGACGTACATGTTCATCACCGCCACGGTCGTCTGCTCACCGCCGCCGGCGCGGGGCGACTGCGCCAAGCGGATCGGGTACGTCACGCCCTTCACGCCGACCCGGTCGATAGCGACGTTGCGGCTGTCGCGCGTCCCCTGCACATCCGGCATCACCGAGACGGGCTTGCCCCCGCCAACACCACCAACCCCCGCCCCCCCAACCACAGACTGGCCTGAACCGTTGTTGCTCACGTGCGCCTTTCCCGGCCTTGGGCCGGTCTGGAGACAAGTCTAGCGCGGGACGCCCATCCCCTTACTCCCATGTCACTGAACGCAGTTCACTCGCAGCCACGGTCTCGGGAATATCCCTGAGTCTCACGCTGCGTCAGTGCGACTGTTCAGCGATCTGCCCCGCATGCCCGAGCAATCCCTTGGCGATGTACAGCCCCACCGGCACACCCATGCACGCGCCCGCGATGCCGTCAAGACCGACCGGCTGAGCCAGACGCGTCACCGATCCGGCGATCACCGCCGCGTGCAGATGCGCGTCATCGCCGCCCGCCACCATCGCCAGCACAGGGCCGGCGATCGACACCGCCGCGCACCCGGCCACCAGCGGCCACATCCGCGTTCGCGGATCAACAGCGAACGCCGCGACGCCGCCGAGCAGACCGCCCACCAGCGCAGCGCCGATCACCTGCCCCTTGTACCCCGTCTGTGCGATGAACCAGATGCCCACGGCACTCCCCGCCGCGCCGCACGCCAGCGACGTCATCCACGCCCCCGCCTTGGGCTCCTCGGCCGGCTCTGAACGTTTCTCGGCTCGTTCAATGAGAAAGACCGCCGCCACCACCAGTGCCCCGACAATCGCCGCCTCGATCGCGAGCATCGAGAGCGTCGAGCGCATCCCCGCGCCGGTCTCCGCCACCGCGCGAGCCGACACCACCTGCCGCAGCGTGCCGAAGCCGGAAGCCCCCCACGCCAAAACCACACCCATGTCCAGCACGCCCGCCGATGCAGAGTGAAGCCGCGTCGCGAGCATCCCCGTCGCCACCGCGATCGCGATCGCCGCAAGCCCCACCCCCACCGAGAGCCCCAGGCTGGAACTCGAGAGCATGGTCGCGCCATGACCACCGGCCGCGTCGGTCGCCAGCGACGTGAGCCGCCAGGCGATCGCTCCCACCACCAGCAGCGCCCCGTAGAACAGGCCGTACTTGATCACCGCGTCGCGCATGGACGGACGGTATGCGGCGGAGACACAAAACAGCCGCCCGACCCGCGGAATTCCCCACCCCTTCCGCTACCATCGACCATGCTCGCCTCGCGCCAGCCCGTCGTTCCGCCCGGGGCTCACCGCTCGCCGGTGACGCTCCAGGACCTGCTGGACGACCTGCTCTGGCCGCAGCTGCTGCGCACCTGGAAGCTTGCCCTCGCCCCCGGGCGCGTCGCGATGTGCTTCCTCTTTGTGCTCGTCGCCGGCGCCGTCATGCTGCTGGCGTGGAGCGTCACCAAGGACGATTCAGGCAACCGCGTGAACGCCGTCGGGACCCTGAGCAACTCGGTCCGCATCAATCTGCTGCCAGTCACCCAACCCGTCGCCGCTGGCAAAGCGACTGTCGCCCAAGCCCTCTACGACGCCTTCATCAAGGTGCCCGGCGAGTTCTTCCGTGATCACCCGTGGGTCAGCCTGCTCTGCCTGCCGGTCATCCTGCTCGTCTGGTGCTTCGTCGGCGGCGCCGTCTGCCGATCGTGCGCGTGCGAGGTCTCCCTCCGCGCCGCTCTCCCATGGCGCAAGGCCGTCGTCTTCGGGCTCCGCAAGACGCCCGCCAACGCCGCGGGCGTCGCCGGCCCGCTCGCCGCCGTCTGGGCTGCAAGCCTGTTGCTGCTCCTGCTCGGCAAGCTCTTCTTCATGGGCAAGGTGATCAGCGTGGTCGGTGCGCTGCTGTTCATCTTCCCGCTCCTGCTCTGCCTCGTCGTCGCGCTGGCGATGGTCGCCTACCTGTTCGCCCACCCGCTGCTCATCCCCGCCGTCGCCTGCGAAGGAACCGACTCGTTCGACGCGGTGCAGCGCTGCTATGCCTACGTGCTCGCCCGGCCCGGCCGCCTCGCGGGGTATGCCTTGATCTCGCTGCTCGCCACGCTCCCCGCCGCGTTCGTCGTCGGCGTGATCGGCTCACTCGGCGTCTACGCGGCCGTCACCCTCACCGGCGCCCCCTCCCCCGCTTCGCCGACGGCCATCTTCTTCCCCGACCTCCTCCGGCAGTCCGGCGGTGAGCCGTACGCCATTACAACCTACCTGCTCACCGCCTGGATCTGGCTGGCGGGCGCGATCTGCCTCTCCTATTTCATCTCCCTCTACTTCTGCGCCGCCACCAACCTCTACCTCGTCATGCGTCGCCTCGTCGACGGCCAGGACGTTGCCGACCTCTGGACCCCGCCCTCCCCCGCGACACACGCCAGCATCCCCGCGGCACCTGTGGCTCCAGTCGCGCAAACCCCGCCCTCTATCCCCGACAAGGCCGACTACACGTGACCCACACACTCACCCAAACCCGGCCCGAGTTGGTCGTCATGCTGGCGGGCGCCCTCGCCCAGTCGGCGACCCCCTCGCTCACGATCGAAGAACCGGGAAAACCCTCTACACCCCTCGCCCCCCGCACCACCGACCTTCCCGCCCTGCTCCGCACCGCCGCGGCCGGTACAAAGCTGCGAACACCTGACGGTTGCACGATCGCCCTGACCGACACGGGCTGCACGATTACGAATCCCGGGCGTCACCTGCTCCAAGCTGTGGAGCGGTTCGGCCGATAAGGACGGGGCTCTTTGACCCGGCCACACTCGACCTCGGCGCCTCCTTCATGAACCAACCCGCTTCTTCGTCCACTCAAGCCATCGCCGCGCAGTCGCCGCGCACGGTTGTTCACGTCACGCACGAGGCGGTCGACCACCTTGGCGGCATCGGCACCGTGCTCGCCGGGCTCATCACGGCCGACGCCTACCGCGCGACGGTCGGCCGCTCGATCTTCGTCGGTCCGCTGCCCTGGCCCGACCGCGCCGTGCGCGACCCGCGCAACCGCCTGGGCGACTACGCCGTCACCTGCCATTACAGCGGGCCCGACCACTACGACCCCCACGGCTTCGGCGCACTGCTCCAGCCCATCGAGTGGGCCTTCCGCACGCCCATCGTCTACGGCACGCGCTCCTTCGCTCGCCCCGGCGACGAGTCGGTCACCGCCGAGGCCGAGGTGCTGCTCATCGACGTCAGCAACCCCGACCGCGAGCGCCTCGCGACGCTCAAGTGGTTCCTCTTCGAACACCACCGCATCGAGAGCAACCGCTACGAGCACTCGTGGGACTTCGAGGAGTACACACGCCTCGCTGGCCCGGCGTACCACGCGCTCGCTGTCCTGCTCGATGGCGGCGCAAAGGGAGCACCTTCCACACCGGCCGTGGTCATCGCTCACGAGTTCATGGGCATGCCCACCGCCCTCCGCTGCACTGCCGACCGCGCCCGCTTCCGTACCCTCTTCCACGCGCACGAGTGCTCCACCGGCCGCCGCCTGACGGAAGAGCACCCCGGCATGGACGTCGCCTTCTACCCCGCGATGAACGCCGCGATGAAGAAGGGCGAGTCGGTCGGCGAGGTCTTCAGCGACCAGAGCGCCCACCCGCGTCACGCGCTGATCAGCCGCACCCACGTGCTCGACGGCATCATGGCCGTCGGCCCCGAGACCGCCGACGAACTCCGCTTCCTCTCGCCGCAGATGCGCGAAAGCCGCACCCGCGTGGTCTACAACGGCCTCCCTGCCCGCAAGGTCACCCTCGCCCAGAAGCAGGCCTCCCGCGCCGTCGTCAACGAGTACCTCTCTCAAGTCCTCGGCTACACGCCCGACTACCTCATCACCCACGTCACGCGTCCCGTCCCCAGCAAGGGCCTCTGGCGCGACCTCACGATCTGCCGCCACCTCGCGCGTCACCTCGCCAAGACCGGCAAGACCGCCGCGTACCTCCTCCTCACCAGCGCCGCCCACCCGCGCAGCGCCGAAGAAGCCGCGGGCATGACCAAGCGGTACAACTGGCCCACGGCGCATCAGGAGGGCTTCCCCGACCTGGTCGGCCCGGAGATCGATCTCTACCACCAGATCCAATCGTTCAACGTCGAGACGGAACGGCTCAGCGCAAGCAGCGGCACGCAGAAGCACCCGCCGGTAAAAGGCGTGCTGGTCAATCAGTTCGGCTTCACGCGTGAGCGACTCGGCCGCGGCCCACAGTCGCTCACCACCGCCGATCTCCGCCGCGCCGCCGACGTCGAGCTCGGCATGAGCACCTACGAGCCGTTCGGCATCGCCCAGCTCGAGCCGCTCCACGCCGGCGCGATCTGCGTCACCAGCACCGTCTGCGGCTGCATGGGCCTGGTCCGCCGCGCGATGAAGCAAGCGAACTTGGAAGGTTGCGACGTCGTCCTCGCCGCCGACTTCGCAGGGCAAACGCGCCATCCCGACGGCTCACCCATCACCGACCCGCTCTCCCTCACCGCGCAGCAGCGCCTGGCGATCGAAGACGGCGTCTGCGCCAAGCTCGCCGAAACCCTCGCGGCTCGCCTCCCCAAGACCGACGCCGACCGCCAGCGCCTTCTCGACCAGGGCCAGCGCCTCGCACCGCTCATGGGATGGGAAGCGGTCGTGCAGTCAGACTTCATGCCGGCCGTCGAGGCGGCGCTGGCGATGCCGTAAAAACAGTCCACCGAAGTCCGCTCGCCTGGCAACCGATAACCATGCCGTGTCGACCGCACGACCCAGAGCGTGGCCCGTCTACACAGCGTGGCTATCGCTGTTTGCGGTCGCGGTGCTATTCAAGGTATCAGAACGCGTTCGACTCGCGTGGGATGCACCCACGAGCCGCGGTGCTATCCAAGGTGCCGGACTCTGTGACGGCGTGCTGTATTGGACGCTGCGCAGGTGCACGAAGTCAGTTCGATCATGAGCGCATGATCGCCCTTGAGTGGGAGATCATGCATTGCGACTTTCCCAGTCGGTCGATGCGTCGATCAGCGCCGCCGCCATCACCGCCGACCATTGACCCGAACCGATTCGAGCGAGCCGGCGCCTCCTGGTTCGCCGAGCCTCCCAGAGGACGGTGGATCGCCGAGTGGCGCAAGGGGAGCAATCCTCACCCCCACGCTCAGTTCGAGTGGCAGGACGATCAAGTTGTAATTGACCCGGCGACCGGCCAGCAGATCACCGCACGCGGCTCGCAAACGATCATCTTGCCGCTCTGGATGATCGCTGCGCCGCTCTTCGTTCTGTCGATCGGCCTGACCGTCCGCTATCGCCTGCTCAACCGACGCAATCCTGCGCAAACGTGCGCATGCGGCTATCCGCGCACCGGCCTGCAGTCCGCATGCTGCCCCGAGTGCGGCACCACCGCGCCGACCCCGGCCTGATCGCCGAACAAAGACTTGCCGCCTGCGCCGCCCGCTCCCCAAGAAGAAGCGGATTTGCGTCATTCCGCGCTGCCGCGCGAACGTTCGCGGCATCCAAACGATCTAAGTGGTCGAACCTTCGTGCACAGGATCAGGAGCACTCATGTCCAAATACCGCCCGCTCGTCGCTGCCTCTCTCAGTTGTCTCCTCGCTGCCGCGGCACTCGCCGACGACATCACCGTCACCCCTGGTGCCGGCGCAATCGCCGCGGCACTGGCCAAAGCCAAATCCGGCGACACCGTCAAGATCCCCGCGGGTGAGTTCACCGAAACTGTGACCGTCCCTCCGGGCGTCACGCTCGAAGGGGCCGGCGCCGACAAGACCACCCTCACCGGCGTGAAGTTCGCCGCGATCAACGCACAAGCCCACGCGCGCATCATCGGCTTCACCATCAAAGCCGGCTCCGTCACCCGCGGCGTCAACACCAGCGAGCCCGTGCGCATCGAGCGTTGCCGCTTCATCAAAGTGCCCGAGGCCGTCGCGATGATGGGCGCTCCGCTCTCCGACGTCGTCGCATGCGAATTCATCGACTGCCCGATCGGCGTGCGCGCAATCGGCAAGGCGTGCCCCACCGTGTGGGGCTGCCTGTTCAGGGGCGGCGACATGGGCGTCTTCGCGATGGACGGTTCACCCTACATCCGAAACAACGCGTTCGTCGGCCAGAAGGCCGGCATCCGCATGCTCCCGCCCGACATGGAGCCGGCGATCATCCGCAACAATGTGTTCGTCAACTGCTCCGAGGCCGCGGTCAAAGTGCTCGATCCCAAGGACGGCTTCGGCGGCCCCTCAATCCGCAACAACGTCGTTCAGAACTGCGGCGCAGCAGTCATCAGTCCGCCGTCACTCACGCAGAACATGGGGCACACGGTCTTCACCGTCACCAAGAGCCCCGCATTCCGTGACGAAAAGGACGCCAAAACGATCGAAGCGACCTCCGAAGGCGACGCCGGCGCGGCCGTTACCGACGGCGGCGAAATCACGTTCAAGAACGCCGCACTGCTGGACGGCAAAGGCATCCGCGTGGCCTCGGAGGTGGAGGGGACCAAAGGAACGATCGGGCCTGAGAAGGAGTGGATGCGCGTCGGCGTGGGCGCCACCGGCACGCTGCCGCCGCAGCGTTTCGGCGGTAAGGACGGGCGACTCATCGCCAACGCCGTTGCCGAGGAGTATCAGTATCTCGGCGTCATCCGCCGCCCAATGGGCAGCCAGAGCATGGGCGTGCGCAACGGCGTCCGCTGCGACACCATCAAACCCGGCGACGGCAAGGAACCCACCGAGCTCTCGTTCGACATCTCTCGCTTCTTCAGCGAGAGCGGCCTCAAGCCCTAACGCCATCGCGATCCGCGCTCCACATAAGAGCCAAGGGCCGTAAGGCCCCAGCTGGTTGGACGCATGTGGCGCAATCGGCGTTCGTTGCGCCGGCCCCTCACCGGGCTCGGCTCTTATGGCTCCGCGCTCACACCGCTCTCGGCTCACTCCGCTCTTCGATCGCCCATGTCAACGCCCGCGTGCCTCCAACGCACACGGTCATGCTCGATGTGGAACGGCTCGCCGCACTCAGGGCAGAGCCCGATCTCCCCGAGCCCATTGAGCGGCTGCACGCACCTCGTGCACAACCGCCCGCCGCTCTCGCGATACGTACGCCGAATACGGCGCGTGCGCACCGCCGTAAACACGATCACGGCATAGAGCGGCACGAAGATCACAACCACGTTCCAAGCCGAGTGCTTGAGCCACGCCCACCACGCCCAGTTGGCGTTGAACCACTTGAGCGTCGCCCACACCCCTGCCGTCAAAAACGGGACCGACCACCACCACCACGACATCTCGCGGATCGGCGGCAGCATCGGCTCTCGACGGGGTTTCACGCCTGGCGCCACGCCAAACGGTAACCGCGCGAGCTACTGCTCCGCAAGCAGGTCCTTCTGCGTAAGCCGCTCCGGCAACAGATCCATCCCCACCGCATCCTCGATCCTCCACCGCCCCACCCGCGTCCGCCGCAGCGACGCCAGGCACCCGCCCGTCCCCAGCGACTTGCCGATGTCCCGCGCCAGCGAGCGGATGTACGTCCCCTTGCCGCACTCCACTTCCACCGTCAACAGCGGCCACGCGTAGTCGAGCACATCCACGCGATCGATCCGCACCGGCCGCGCGGGGAGCACAACCTCGTCACCCTTCCGCGCGAGGTCGTACGCCCGCTGCCCCTCCACCTTGATCGCGCTGAACGCCGGCGGCGCCTGCATCACCGCCGGACCCACAAACTTCGCGCACGCCCCTTCCACCGCCTCACGCGTCGGCGGCGCAGCAACCTCAACAACCGTCTTCTCCCCCTCCTGATCGTCCGTCGTCGAGAAGCACGAAAGGTCGATCCCCGCCAGGTACACCTTCGTCCCCGCCATCACCTGCTCGCACAGGCTCGTCGCCTTCCCCACCATCACCACCAGCAACCCCGTCGCCAGCGGATCGAGCGTCCCGCCGTGCCCCACCTTCACGCGCTTGGCGCACCCGCCTGCACAAGCCGCCACCGCACACGCCGACACACGTCCATCGACGTCGGCCCCAGCGGCTTGTCGATAAGCAAAAGACCACGAGGTGTCGGCGCAAGTTGAGCACTGGGTTGCTGATTCACGGGCGAACATCCTTGCCCGGCTCGACCGTACGCGATAGCCGCGGCGAGGGAGGTGTCAACTCGCCATTCGCCATCCGCACCGGCGACAACACCGCGAATCCGACCTGCGATTTCTCCGGTCCGTACTCGCGCGCGTTGCGCCCAACCGCATCCGCATCGCGCGTCCCAATCAAAATTCCTGCAGGGTTCGCCGACAGCCACGCCGCCTGCTCACCTTTCCCGATCTTCTCCACCCGCCCGCGGCTCTGAAACACCACGCTGTCCTCCTGCCACACCGACGCGATCGGCCGCTTACTCCACCCCGCCGGATCAACCTCGCGCACCTGCATGAACAACCGCTCCGTCAGGTTCCCGGTCAACAGACGCGGCTGCTCCACCCGCGACAAAAACGGCACCACCACGTGCAGCGTCATCGCCAGCGCAAACCCGCCGGCGCACGCAGCGCCGGCCATCGCCGACGCCCACTGATGCCCACGGATCATCTGCACCACCACCAGCATCCCACCCCACACCGGAATCCCGATCAGTCCGATCACAAACACCAGCGCACCGACACGCCCTTCCGGCGCAAGGTCACTCACCCACACCCCCGCCGCGGCCGCAACGGGCAGTCCCGCGCCCACAAGGAACCACCCCCACACGCCCGCCGTGTTCCCCACCACCAACCGCGCCTGCGCCGCCAAAGCAAACCGCGCCACCAGCAGCGCCAGCGCCGGCAACAGCGGCATCGTGTAATGCGGCAACTTCGCCGGCGACAACTCAAACACAATCCACGCCGGCACAATCCACGCCAGCAGGAACAACTCCACCTCGCGCCCACTCGCCACGCCGCGCACCACATTCAATCGCCGCCAACCCGCAACAAACGCCCCCACCACGCCTTTCTTCACGTTCACATTCACGTTCACGTTGCTACCGCCCCACGCCCGATCAACCGCCCGCCCCACCGCCGGCAACACCAACAAGCACCCCGGCCAGAACAAACCGATCAGCAGCACCAGATGCACCCCCGGCGGCAAAAACACCCGCCCACCGTCCTTCGCCCCCGTCGCTGCGCAGGAACGTCTCCTTCCACACCTCCCGCGCATACACATCAAGCCCCACCTGCCAGCTCAGCAACCACACCCACGGCGCCGCCACCAGCAACACAATCACCATCCCCACCACCGGCCGCGTCGCCCACAGCGGACGCCAACTCCGCTTCACCACGCACATCGCCCCCACCGCCCCAAGCACCACCAGCGGCGTAATAAACCCCTTCGTCATCACCCCAAGCCCAACACACACCCACAATCCCACAACAACGAGGCCCCGCCTCAAACGAGGCCCTGGCGCAAGCCTGGGCTTAGCTTCCGAACCCGCAGCAGCGCCCTGATCAAGCCTGAACTCTGCCTTCCCCAAACCGCGCGACGCACCCACGCGCCCCACCACCCCCCAAAGACACGCCATCGCCCCCGTCGTGCACAACGTCAGCAACTGATCCGACCGCGCCTGATGCGCATCCCACACGATCATCGGCGACACCGCCAGCAGCACCGCCCCCAGCCACGCCGCCCGCGGATCGAACATCTTCAGCCCAAGCCGCCACACGATCAGCACCGTTCCGATCGCGCTTAGCACGCTCGGCAACCGGTACATCCACATCGCATCGCGCTCAGGGTGCCCCCCCGTCATCACCGCCGCGCTCGCCACCTGCACCCAGTACGTCAGCGGCGGCTTGTTCAGCCGCGGCTTGGTCCCGTACATCGGCACCACCCACCCGCCAGAGTGCATCCCCCCCGGCAGCCCCGTCGCCGAGTCGATCCGCCGATCCTGCTCATCCAGCGGCAACGCCGCCTGCTCGAACATCTGCCGGCTCGCCTGCGCGAACCGACACTCATCACGGTCCACCGGCGGGATTGTCCACAACCCCGGCAGATACACTGCCAGACAGAGCGCGATCAGCGTCGCCCCCGCAACACGCCACGACCGCGCCCACTTCCGCCAAGTTCCGCCCCTGCCTCGTCCCGTTCCTTCCCCGCCCCCTGCTTCACTCCTCCACCCACTCGCGCTCGAATCAGTGAACGTTGACACGTCCAGCGAGGTTAGCCGGTCACCCTCTCAAACGAGCAGGGGAAGCGGCGTTCCATCCAACGCCCCAACCCGCATGCGTCTCTTCGGCCTCCCGATCCCCGCCGTCATCCTCCTCGCCGGCCTCGTCGCCTTCTTCGCCCTCCACCCACTCGACCCGGTCGTGAACAACTGGCTCGAGTCCGCCACCGACCCCAAAACCGGCTGGCTCCGCGGCGGCGATATCCGCCGCGAATGGAGCGCCCTCCAGCAGTTCGGCCAGGGCACGTCCATCGCCCTCATCGCGATCATCATCTACCTGCTCGACGCCCGCCCCCACCGCCGCGCACGCCTGCTCGACTTCGCCCTCGCGCTCGGCGCTGTCGGCCTCACTGTCACCGCGATGAAGTGGTTCATCGGCCGCCCTCGCCCCAAGTTCAACGACCCGAGCACCATCCTCTGGCCCTGGGGCACCTACGACGTCCCGCTGAAAGACGGCTCGCACGCCTCGATCCACGCCTGGGATTTATCAAAGGCAGGCGACGCCCAGCTCTGGAGCCTCCCCAGCAGCCACACCGCTTTCGCCGTCGTCACCGCCCTCTTCCTCGCGCTGATGTACCCGCGCATCCGCTGGGTCGCCCTCTTCCTCGCCGCCGTCGTCGCCGGCGGCCGCCTCGTCTTCGACGCCCACTGGCTCACCGACGTCACCACCGGCGCCGCAGTCGCCGCGGCCGTCGCCTGGCCCATCCTCACGCGCCAGCCTTTCAGCCGCAGATGGAACCGATAAACGCGCCGCCCACCTGACGCCTCAGCGAAGAAGACCTCCAGAAATCACGTCTCCAGGAAATGGAATCGAGTGCCCCCAGCAGGTTTCCTCGATCTCTCGATCCGTTGATCTCTTGCTCCCTTGATGCCTCAGCCAAATGAGAACCACCCCGCGCCATCGCCCGGCGGCTTTGCGATGGGCGGTGCTCCCTCTGCCTCCTCACGTGGGGGCTTGCACGCCTTCGGCAACTGAACGCGCAACCACCCCCACGTCATCCCCAAACCGCCTTCAACTTACCAAAGTTGATGTCCGCCGCAGGGACCGTGCGCAACGGAGCGGAGCGCAGAGGAGCCGGAAGTCAAGCAGCCCGATCGCGCATGCGATCGGCGCACCTCGTCGGGTCTCCCCGTCAGCCCGTACCAGGCGTGCTCCAAGATGCCGTACTTGGGGTGCATCACCGCGGACGTCCCAGTGAAGCCGGAAGTCGAAAGTGCGGTCGCACGCGATCGCTTCTTTGCTCGCACCTCAACACGGTGCCTAGCCGCCTACCCCCTCAACAGACGGAAGTGACTGGATTTTACTTAGTACCGTACATTTACCTTGCACGACACCCGAACATCATGTAAACTTCGATGCGGACTGCTGGGATTGCTGGAGACTCTGGCTGATATGCAGCCTGAGGTCCAACCGCGTCCTGCGGCGATCAACGAAGGGGGTGGCCTGTGCCATCGGTGGCCGAGTTGTACAACCAGGAAGTGCTTGACGGACACCGCGAGGCCGTCGCCGCACTGCGCGACCTGCTCGCGCACGAGACCGACCCCGCCGAACGCCGCAAGCTCGCCAACGCGCTGCTCCGCGCGCGGCCGGTGAAGTTGTCCAAGAAGGACAATACCGGTGGAAAAGAGCAACCCCCCGCAGAGCGCACCGCGGTGACAACGGCACAACCCGCGCTCGCACCCGAGCACGCGCCCGCCGCCGCGGTGGCCCACCTGAGCAGCATGATCGAGATGCTCAGTCGCGGCCACGACGACGAACTCGACGACATGATCGATGACGAGATCGACCAGCCCTTGATCGAGAGCTCCTAGAGCCCGAGGCGCGGTGATTCGCTCGCGCGACGGCTCTTTGATAATTGAATATGCCCACTCACGCTGCTGTCGAGTCGCAACGCGGCATACTCGCCGCTTGAGCCAAGCCTCCAGGTCGCTAAAGAAAAGCCCCGAGCGGCCGGCCGCGCGGGATTGCGTTTTAACGAGGCTTATGAGGATCCGTAACGATTGCAGGTCCGTGCTTGAATTTCTCAGGAATCGGAGGAGGCTCAGGTAGAACACGGCATCCGGCCTGCGCCATGCGCTCGCATATGTGCTCAACAAGCTCGTCCCATTCCAAATGGAACGGCATGCCATTCAGCTCGTTGTAGATGCCAATGGACCCGGGCCGCTTCACGACAACCCACCCGGATTGAGAACCGTCCCACAGATAAGAAAACTCCTTCGCATATTGATCTAGCGTGCCGGCCATAGGTCACCTTAAACCACTGCGGAGGAGCGTTCGAGAATGCCATCGGACCGGCGCCACCCTGCCTCCCCGCGCCTAGTAACGCCGCCCTATGTCTGCGACTGCCAACGCTAACCACGCCCAACTATCTGCGAGTTCCTCTACCACAAATACTTCAGATGACCCGATTTGATCGCACAAATAAACTGGGCCATCTGGCTTCTTTCGCAGGAAAGCAACAGCTCCATCATTGTCACCGCGGCGTGCGAACACCACGAGATCCCCTTGAAGTGCTGGTTTGTTCTGCACACCTGCGGGAGTCCACAGACTATCTGGAGCCAAGAGCCACCAAGGACGCCATGGCCCATCAAATTGAGACGGAGCGATGAGCTTGGCGTCGAGCAACCATCTATAAGCAGGCGGCATACGAATCTCGCATTCTTTATCTAAGAGCTGGCGGCGTAGTCGTTCCTGAAGGCGGCAACGGCGGGTTCTGATTAGCGGCGCGAAATGCCGCTGCGTCTCCCCACGTCAACGACGATCCGAAACGCCCCGAAGCGATCATTCCGGGTGGCAACGGCTCATTTAGAGCATGGATTCTCATTGGAACAGTTTTCCAACCAAGTTGAATCGCAATTGTAGCGCGGGTGTGATCTACCGACGCGAGTCCCTCTGGCGTCAGCACCACATCAATTGGAGTCGGAGGAGTTTGCCCAGGCCACGCGCCCTGCTGCATCGTTTCTCGTACAAATCGAGTCTTAGAGGGCCCCCCAGCGTCTCTTTGCAACCAGCGCAGCAGCCGCGGATCGCCTTCCACTACATCTCCGCAAACCCCTGACGCGGGCGATTGTCCTGCAGGAGCGGCACCTTCTGCCGGCGCTGGCTTACCCACAAACAATTCGGGGGCCAGCCACCGAGCCAGTCCCAACGTCACAGCGTTAAGTACTGCCCGGGTCCCCGCGGCGTACCTGTCAGGCGTGGAGACGTCGCCGACCCCGTTATTGCCGGTAAGGGCTGTCTTGCCGTCGTGCACACCCTGCGCCACTCCGTACACGATGCCAGCGACCACTACGGATTCGGGCAGCAAGGGAAGCAAAGCGATGGCGACCGGCGCAGTCACCAAGAACTGCGCCGTCGTCCTCAATACCGCCGCACCGGGCGTGTCGTGGGCGATCGTCGTCTCGACCGGAGCACTTGAGGGTGGGGCGCCTGGAGGCACCTGACCTGGAGGTGCAATGTTGAAGCCCACCGGGTCCTGCCACCACATGGTTCCAATGTTGTTCCAGAACCCTGTTCCGAAGTTGCCAGCGTCTTCCCAGAATCGATCCCCAGCACTCGGCGAAGGTGGTGGAATCCGTGGGTCGCGGTAACCTGGCGGCGGAACGTAGCCCACAGGAGCAAAGAAGCCCGGCGGGATCATCCCCGGCTGCAACCCCTCCGGGTCATACCCACTGGAGTAGTTCCCATCCGCATACCGGTACAAGTTCTGATCACCCGCAGCGAACCCCAGCGGATCGGTCTGGAGGAACTGGCCTTGTCTTGGGTCGTAGGTGCGGTTGCGCACGTGGTACATCTGCAGGTGCGGGTCGTACCAGTACCCACGCCACCCGAAGCGGTTGTCGAGTCCTGCGTCGGCCCCGCTCACGCCCGGCGCCAGGCCCGCGCCGCTGCTGAGCCGCCACTGGCCGCCGAAGCCGGCGTACTTGGCGTAGCTGTCGCTGAAGAGCCCCTCGTCGCTGCCGTCGATGGCCCCGTCGCGGTTCAGGTCGGCACGCGGGTCGTAGTCGGCGTGGCTGTTGTCAAAGTACTTCCGCGCCGCGTCGAAGTCGTCCTGGTCCTCGCTGTCCACCTTCCCGTCGAAGTTGATGTCTGCAGCAGGGAAGCTCTCGGGCCGCCCCGTCAACCCGTACCGCGCGTGCTCCAGGATCCCGAACTTGGGATGCACCAGCGCACGGACATCACCCCGGAAGTCCTGCAGGTAGCTGACCGTCTCGGTCAGGTCCCCGCTGCCGGTGTCGCGCCACCGCACCGCGGGAGCATCCAGGATGCCCCGCGCATCGTCCGATCCCTCACCGCGGAAGCTGGTGTTGTGGTACCCAAAGAGCTGGTACGGCTTGGCTCACGGCTGCGTCCCCGTCGGAGGCACCGGCACAGGCTGCTGACGCCAGATCCCAAGCGGCCTCCCAAGGTGATCTCTTGGCGTCCACTCGCTGTCCTCATCACTAAGGCTGCCATCGCCGTCGGTGTCGTAGACGCTCTTGATCAGCCGGCCCGGACCGTCGTAGTCAAAGTGGGCCTGGTGCGGGCCCATGCTGGGAGTCCCGCTGCTTCCGCTCCCCCACGCCACGTCGTCACGCCTTGAAGACGCGTTAGTTCACGGCGTTGGGTGCGGCCCCGCCGGGCCAGATTCCTTCGCGCCCTTTAGCGAGACACCGGTGGTTCGCCGATTTCAACAAACCACTCTTTCAAGTCTTCCGCAAAGCGTGCGTCGTCAAACTCCGAAATCGAGTACTTACGCACGACGGCCAGAACTTCCTCGATGAGGCGAGCGAAGACGATCTGCTTCCGCTCGTTGTGGTGAGATTCACGCATCTGCGCCAAGTCGAGCATCACGTCCATGTACAGGATTTTCTCTTTCCGAGAGAACCGGATTCGGCGCTTAAAGTTCAGTTCTGGATTGCGACACATCAACACCACACCGATGCCAGCCAAGCCAACGCCGTACTCCTTTGAGCGAAAATGGTCTTCCGTCGGGCCGGAGATGTCATAGATCACTTCAGCCACTCCTGATTCTCCATTGACATCGCCTGATATTCCTAGCCGCATGCGATTCCTATCTGATGATTTTGTTTCCGGGCGGCAATACCCCGTGTATTTTCAGATAATTTAGAATCTTGGCCCTCTCTGCAGCCAATGCTTGCTGCAATGTTCCAGAAATCTAGACATGAGCAACAGGAACAAAGCCCCACCCAGTCAGACCATTCTCTTTATATCGATCACGGAAATATCTAGTTACTATTACAGCACTGCGAAACTTAGACAATCGAAAAATCACGAGTTCTCCCGGAACTCGCCGCGAATCGATCACAGGCACGAACATACTTTGATATTGCCCAAGATCCTCTGCACGACTTCCCGGCAATGCCAATTCCAATAGCGATTTTGTTTCATCAAGACAATCCACTAGATACAACATATTGCATCCAACCCAATTATTGACATCTACATCATTTGTAATAGATAAACACTGAATATCGGGCAGGTCACGAATCGCTAGTTTTTCAGCGGCCCTTTCGCTTAGTATGGGGACAGACCCCCACAGCATATCGGCATCTGGAACGTGTCCCGTCTTGATTGTTTTTACATGCAAACATGCTGACGCAGGAAGTCGAACGCCTCCTTCCCACTCAGATACCAAGTCAGCGACTAGCCCGCTGCCGCCATTCGGTATCCAGGGAACCCCAATCCATCGATCAGGAGTCGGCCTATCCAAACCACACTCAGCTAATAATTGAAAGTACTGTGACATACACTCACGGACGCGCCCAAGGCGGATAGGAGTCTAAGTAATGTACCGGAGTGGTTACCAAGCGATTCCACACCGTGCCTCGTTTTTGGCATTCTCGCCCTATTCTACGCGCTTCATCGAGAATTGCCTTTGCCGCCACCGCCGTTTCCAATCCCCCCGCTTCACGCCTGAGATTGCTTAAAAAGTTGTAATGATACACCCATGGATGAGGACCCGCATGTCCCCGCACGCGTACTGTGGGCAAGTCTTTAATAGTTAATCCGTACTGTCCAATATAATCAGAGATTTGAGCAGTCCAGTACGGGTGTTTATTTGTGCCTACATGATGTAGCGGCGCCCTGATTCGGCTTAATGCCGCTCCCGGCAATATCGCACTCCATCCCGTGAGTTCTCCCGCCGCCCCTACGGCAGCTCCACCTACTGCACTGGTGCCGAAGGTGAGGCCTGCTGTGGTTCCTGCGTAAGCGATCCCGTACGACGCCATGTAGTATCGCTGCTCTTCTGGAATCTCGTCCCAGTGTTGCGCAGTGTCCCAAGCACTCCTCATCGCCTCATACGGCGCAAGCACGCGGTCAAGCATCGGATCAACATTTCCACGCGCCAGCTCGTTGACATCATGATTGAATCGCTGCAGATGCTGCAACATCGTCACTGGATTCAGCTCGTGGAAGAAGTTTCCAACTGCGTCACGAACGCCGTTGTTGGCGCCATATGCGACAGCGGTAACGTTGCGCCCGAACTGTGCTGCACCTTCGGGCCGCTCTCGCTCGCCAGCTCGAGTACTGGCATTTAGACGGTCATCGCCAACGCCGAACTGATCAAACGCATCGCGCGGCCGATTGTTGGCTGCGGGTACCGAGCTCTCTTCAGCGCAACCGCAATCGTCGGCCCCCGTGGTGACAAGCTGCCCCGCCTCGGGACGCCCCAAAACCGCATCGAGCAACCCCTCCGGGTCATACCCACTGGAGTAGTTCCCATCCGCATACCGGTACAGGTTCTGATCACCAGCAGCGAAGCCGAGCGGATCGGTCTGGAGCCACTGCCCCTGCCGCGGGTCGTAGTTGCGGTTGCGGACGTGGTAGATCTGAAGGTGCGGGTCGTACCAGTAGCCACGCCAGCCGAAGCGGTTGTCGAGCCCCGCGTCGGCTCCGCTGTGCCCCGGTGAGAGCCCCGCGCCGCTGCTGACCTGCCACTGGCCACCGAACCCCTCGTACTTGCTCACGCTGTCGTTGAACAGCGCCAGGTCGTCGTCGTCCACGTCGCCGTCGCGGTCGAGATCGGCCCGGGGGTCGTACCTGTCCGGGTCGTTGGCGAACTCCTTCATCGCCTGCGCGAAGCTGTCCTTGTCGGCGCTGTCGATCTGGCCGTCGAAGTTCACATCCGCGGCAGGGAAGCTCTCGGGCCGACCCGTCAACCCGTACCGAGTGTGCTCGAGGATGCCCGCCGAAGGACTCACTACCGCGCGGACATCGCCGCGGAAGTCCTGCAGGTAGCTGGTGGTCTCGTCCAGCGTCCCGTTGCTGTCGGTGTCACGCCAGCGAACCGCCGGAGCGTCCAGGATCCCGCGACTGTCGTCCGACCCCTCGCCGCGGAAGCTCGTGTTGTGGTAGCCAAAGAGCTGGTACGGCTTAGCGCACCCGGTACCCCCCGGCAGCTGCCGCCAGATCCCGATCGGACGCCCCAGGTGATCCCGCGGCGTCCACTCCGTGTCCTCGTCAGACAGGCTCCCGTCGTGGTCCGTGTCGTAGATGCTCCGGATCAACTGGCCCGGGCCGTCGTAGTCGAAGTGCGCCTGGTGCAACCCCATCGACGGGCTGCTCCCCGACCACGCCACGTCGTACACGTCCTTCAACCTGTTCGATCCGTCGTACTGGTAGAAGTGACGGCCGTCGAACTTCACGTTCCCCGCCGCGTCGTGCGTGAACCAGCGCGGGTAATGGGTGGTCCCTCCACCAGCGGGAACAAAGTCGGTCACCGACGACCCGCTGGTCATCTTCCGACCCTCCATCGCCGTCCGGCTGTTGATCCCCTCCGCCGAGCACCCCTCGCTGGCCGCCAGCACGTCGTGCTGACCCCACTCGTCAAACGCCGGCGCCCCGCCCCCCCCAGTCCCGTAGTTGGGCGACAGCGGGTGCGACACGTTCACCCGCCCGCTGGGCGCCATCAGCCACCCGCTCTGCGCACCGCTGCTCCCGCACCCAGACGGTGACCCCGGCCAGCGGAACTCCACCTCGGTGATCGGCGACTTGGGAGGACTCCCAGACGTCCCAGGCTTGATCGCCTCGCTGCTGTTCACACCCGTGGGAGAGGTCAGGCCATTCTTCCACGCGTCGCTGGCGTCCTTGAACGGACCGGTGACCGACGGCGACTTCCCCTTGCCGTTGAACTGGCCGCTCAGCCAGTAGATCGGTCGTCCGTTGCAGTCGAACCGCGTGTACTCGTCGTGCCCGTTGATCTTAAAGTCACCAATCGGCGAGTCACCGGTGCCCCCGAAGGCCGGGCTGCTGGCGGGGTCCAGCATCGCGACAAGGTGCGTCCCCGACCACTCGATGTTCTTGGGACCCTCCGCCTCAAGCAGCAGCGGAAGCTGCGACGTGCTGATGGTCGTGGGCGCGGTGTCGGACTTTGCGCAATGGACGAGCCGACCGCCTAGTCCTCGACGACTGGTCTAAGTGGCGACAGGAACGGGTCGTAACGTTCGTGAATTTGGCCACGAGCGATAACGATCACACGGTATCCGTCATATGTGTACGAGCCTCTTGCCGCCTCTTCTTCGTCCTTCCAGTACACCAGACCGTGACTGCCTGGGAGATGCGTCGTAATCCACCGCAGCACCGTTAACAGCTTGTCGTGGCGACCTTCCCCTCGATTATGCGAGCCAGAGCACTGAAATACTCTCAGGTAGTTGACATCGGCGATCGGAGCCGAGGGAACCGTCAACAGTCCAACGTCTGCGAGCCCCCGCAGCAATTGATCCGACTTTGCTGCGAGCCCACCCAGGTCAATTTCCGTCGTGGACTCGGCAAGCACAATCCACGCATGCCAACTGTACATAGCTACCTCACGGTAAGGGCACTGTGTCAATTACTGGGATCACGTTGTAGTCTTCGGTCGCATAGCGCTGCAAAGCTCGTATGACATCACGGTGCGGCGGACCATTGAAGTGGAAATATGGTCTTCGTCCCGTCTCAATCGCCGCTTCAAATGTAGCTCGTGCCTGTCTGCGGAACTGTTGTGAAAGCTGGAATCTCTCAGGCTTTGTCTGCGCAACAAAATGGCGACTGACGGCATCAAATTCACGGTTGCCGTCGGCAAAACGAACGCTTGCCTGACCGCCAATCCGCCGAGCGAGCGCCTCGGCCGCTGGATCGGCGATATTCACGGGGACGAGTTCTCCAATGCCACACGCGCCCTCAGTTGCGGCCACGCCTGCGGCACCTTCACCGCCACCAAATACTCCTGAGAATCCCGCAAACCCGCCTGGCGCGCCCCACCCAAAAAACCCATCGATCCAGCCTGCTGCGGTTCGACCAGAGAGGTACGTCCGCTCGGCTTGGAACATGTCCTCGATACCGATCAGCAGGCGCCCGGCAGCACGCTGAGTGGCCTGCAGTTGTCCGACACCGTAGATGACCTCTCCCACGCCGGCGCCAATGACGCCGCCGATGAGCATGTTGCCGGTACTGACCCCGTTACCAAGCAGGCCATCGATCCCGCCGGTAACAAGCGCGCCACCAAGGAAGTTGGCACCCATACGCCCCAGGTTTCCTAGTTGGGCCAAACCCGAGCCGCCTGTGAGGGCCATGCCAAGCCCGGCGCCACTTACGGCACCGGCCGCGTAGTAACCGCTCTGCCGGTTCACGTACTCATCCGAACCTGCTGACACCCAGTTACGCACATGTCCGGCTGTCCCGAAAGTAAGGACATCGGCTGCGCCTCCGAAGAAGTTGGTGGCGTTGTCCAACAAATCGCCGCGTTGGCTAGATCCAGAGAAGTCCCCCAGCCAAGAGTCGTCGTTTTCGCCGCAGGCGGGAGCCGAGCCGTCGGCGCTCGTCGTGATTAGCTGTCCAGCACGGTGGTTGTTGCGGTCCACCCAGTCCCACAACCCCAGCGGGTCATACCCACTGCTGTAGTTCCCATCCGCGTACCGGTACAGGTTCTGATCACCCGCAGCAAAGCCCAGCGGATCGGTCTGCAGCCACTGCCCCTGACGCGGGTCGTAGTCGCGGTTGCGCACGTGGTACATCTGCAGGTGCGGGTCGTACCAGTAGCCACGCCACCCGAAGCGGTTGTCAAGGCCCGCATCAGCCCCTGAGTGCCCCGGTGAGAGCCCCGCGCCGCTACTGACCTGCCACTGGCCACCGAACCCTTCGTACTTGCTCACGCTGGCGTTGAACAGCGCCAGGTCGTCGTCGTCCACGTCGCCGTCGCGGTCAAGGTCGGCCCGCGGGTCGTACCTGTCCGGGTCGTTGGCGAACTCCTTCATCGCCTGCGCGAAGCTGTCCTTGTCGGCGCTGTCGATCTGGCCGTCGAAGTTCACGTCCGCAGCAGGGAAGCTCTCGGGCCGACCGGTCAACCCGTACCGAGTGTGCTCGAGGATGCCCGCCGAAGGACTCACCACCGCGCGGACATCGCCGCGGAAGTCCTGCAGGTAGCTGGTGGTCTCGTCCAGCGTTCCGTTGCTGTCGGTATCACGCCAACGCACCGCCGGAGCGTCCAGGATCCCGCGACTGTCGTCCGACCCCTCGCCGCGGAAGCTCGTGTTGTGGTAGCCGAACAGCTGGTACGGCTTAGCGCACCCGGTCCCCCCCGGCAGCTGCCGCCAGATCCCGATCGGACGCCCAAGGTGGTCCCGCGGCGTCCACTCCGTATCCTCGTCAGACAGGCTTCCGTCGTGGTCCGTGTCGTAGATGCTCCGGATCAGCCGGCCCGGACCGTCGTAGTCGAAGTGGGCGCGGCGATGCGATTGCATTCGCGCCAACGCACGCCGTCATTTACGGCGCTTGCGGCTCGGCTCTTTCGCGATGGTTACTCCCAATCGCTTGGCGAGCGGCCGGATGCCCTGGGACTCGATTGCACGCGCCTGCCACCCAGTCAGCCGCGTCGTGGCTTCCAACATCATGTCCAGATCCTCTCGGGTGCCGACCTTACCGAGGCCTTTGCAGGCATGCCCCGGAAACTCTTCAAACACATCCCGAAGCGCCTGGCGAGCCCGCTCAGCGGGGCAGCTCTTTACGATGGCATAACAGAGCATTTCGCGATCTTTTCCAAATTTTTTATCACGGATCGTCCGCTCCATCCAGTCACAGGGCACCTTCCCCTTGCTTGCATTCATCACTTCGGCCACTGCCCATCGATTGCGAGGCTCTCGATCAAAGTACTCGCAAAGCGGATGCGCATCGAAATTCGCAGGCGACCGCCTCAGAATGCCCAAGAGAATATCTCCCTCATGTGGATCCACCGATGATTTGAGATATTGAATCGCGATTACTACAACTTGTTTATTAGGCACAGGACCGCCGTCATTGCACATCTCTATTGCCGTGGAGTAGCCAGAGGCCGCAATCAAGTCTTGCTCTAATTTGCGACGCCATCCCATCTAATTACCTCTATTAACTTAAGGGTCAGGAATAACCCTGCGGATTACTTGCCTTTCACGAATCTTCTTTGCCAACTCTTCGGAGATCTCCGCTCCCTTTCGTAACCATATTTCAAACTTATATCCTCTGGCCTTCGCGTACGCCAAGATATCGTCAAGCTGAGAGCTCCAGTATTGATACCGCACATCTTTGATTTCTCCTGCGATCCGGCCAGCTCTATTCAATCGATCAGGGATTCGATAATTTGCTCGTCCACTTGGAGCGCCAATTTTTATGGTGTTCTTCGTCCCTGGAACTCTGCCTTCCGCCTCCAACCCCTGTAGCCGATGCTTGGCGACCTCTGAATTGCATTTTAGTAGCCCCGGCAGGAGGCCAGCGGCATCGCCTGCCGCCGCGCCAGCTTGAGCAAGTGCACCACCCCCCTGCTCAATGAGGCCGAACGCTGGCTGCAATCGACCGCCAGCTCCGGCTAGACGAGCCGCCACCCCTTCGGCTGACCCAGTGAACGCCTGCCGCACCGATCGGAACGTATTCGCCCAATTAAAAGAGATGAATGAGAGGGCGATATCGCCGACCGTCGCCGCCCTGCTCGCGTTCTGAGAATTCACTCCGAAATAGCTTTCGAGCGACGCTTGCAACGCGTAATGCGTAATTGTTTCTGTGATTTCACCGGTTCCTGCTTGACGGAGTCCGGCCTGAATGTTGTCGAGACCGTGCAGACCGCCGATGAGAGTCACGCCTAGGCCCACGCCGGTAAAACCAAAAGCGCCTGCGGTCATTACTTCAGCGCCGCCGCCTGCGGCCTGTGAAACTCCCAGAGATCGAGTTCCAAGATCGACTAGTAGGCCGTCCACTGCTCGGTCAAACACTGCTGGCTGATCGCGGTGAGAGACATACAGAAGGTACATGTAGGATGCCGTGATTACGGCTTCGTTCCAAGGCTCCAACCCCTCCGGGTCATACCCACTCGAGTAGTTCCCATCCGCGTACCGGTACAGGTTCTGATCACCCGCAGCAAAGCCCAGCGGATCGGTCTGCAGCCACTGCCCCTGACGCGGGTCGTAGTCGCGGTTGCGGACGTGGTACATCTGCAGATGGCTGTCGTACCAGTACCCGCGCCAGCCGAAGCGGTTGTCCAGGCCCGCGTCGGCGCCTGAGTGCCCCGGAGAGAGGCCCGCGCCGCTGGAGACCTGCCACTGACCACCGAACCCCTCGTACTTGCTCACGCTGTCGTTGAACAGCGCCAGGTCGTCGTCGTCCACGTCGCCGTCGCGGTCGAGATCTGCCGCGGGTCGTACCTGTCCGGGCCGTTGGCGAACTCCTTCATCGCCTGCGCGAAGCCGTCCTTGTCGGCGCTGTCGATCTGGCCGTCGAAGTTCACGTCGGCCGCCGGGAAGCTCTCGGGCCGACCGGTCAACCCGTACCGGGTGTGCTCGAGGATGCCCGCCGAAGGACTCACCACCGCGCGGACATCGCCGCGGAAGTCCTGCAGGTAGCTGGTGGTCTCGTCCAGCGTCCCGTTGCTGTCGGTATCCCTCCAACGCACCGCCGGGGCATCCAGGATGCCTCTGGAGTCGTCAGACCTGAGCGGTGTTTTGCACCATACAGTCGGCGATGCCTTTACACCGTACAGTTATGGCACATCAATATCCCACAATATGATTTCTACCGATTTATCCTTGTGCCTGACAATTAGTACAATTTCCAAATCCGACAGCCGTTCTTTTGATGACCAAAAAGGAACATTAACAACAAATTCCACTACACCATCAGATTCTGTCATAACGGTATTTGTTTTTTGAAATACCACGTCGGTAGGATATGCAAATTCGCCTGGATAATCGTTCGCCGCACGGCTGACCTGCTCCGGCGTCAAACGCGACGAATCGGCCCAATTTACAAGAGCGCTGGCCCCTTTTCTCACGAAGATATCAACGGCCGCGAAACCGATTAATCGGGCGCAGTATTCGGCTTCTGTTTTATCGAGCATTCGGTCTGTCTCCGGGAATTCGAGTAGGCGTATCCGGGCCATGTCCTAGAGATTCAAAATACTCTCTGGCCTTGCCAATAATAATTCGAGCTTCTGATTCTGTGTATCCAGCATAGCGGAGTGCTTTGTACCCGATACGGTATTCTGCCCGGAGCGTACCACCACCCGACTGCCGCTGAACAATACGGGTAGCTCCATGGGGTGTTTGCGGATCGACGGCAGGGCCTTCCAAATTCACCGCCATCGCGTCGTTACGGGTAACGCCTTTCAGGCCGTCCACAGCCTTATGCTGAATAATGTGATGTGAATCCTTGAGCCCGGCACCGACGGTCTCCTTATGGGTACGAACCGTGGTATCAAGACCGCTTGGCGCAGGTTCACATTCCGTGGGTTTAGGAACTGTCGCTGCTGGGGCCGCCGCTTCTTCCTGGCTAGCACGTCGAACCGCTTCGGCCAATACTCTCTGCTCATCGACAGAGAGAGATCGTGTCAGAGCCGTTCCAATGAGGTTGCTCACCGGCGCTATCACCATTCCAGTGATTCCACCGTTTCTTATTATTCTAGGATCTGGATCAAGACCGATGGCTCGTTCGCCGGCGTATTGTGTTGCGCCAGCGGCGGTTCCAGAAACTAAGCCGGCGCCTAGCGTGTCGAGAGCACCGACTGGAGCCCACACTTCCCATGTAACGGCTGCAACAGCAAGAGCTGCAACAGTAACCGCCGCCAAACCATTTCCTTGCAGTGTAGTTCTTACATCAACCTGGTTCGTGTTTGTGTTGATGACAAACGGCATACCACCGGCCGCATCCGTAACGATTTCAAATTCGTCATACAACCCCTCTGGGTCATACCCACTGCTGTAGTTCCCATCCGCATACCGATACAGGTTCTGATCACCGGCACTGAACCCCAGCGGATCGGTCTGCAGCCACTGGCCCTGCCGAGGGTCGTAGTCGCGGTTCCGCACGTGGTACATCTGCAGATGGCTGTCGTACCAGTAGCCACGCCAGCCGAAGCGGTTGTCGAGCCCCGCGTCGGCTCCGCTGTGCCCCGGTGAGAGCCCCGCGCCGCTGCTGACCTGCCACTGGCCACCGAACCCCTCGTACTTGCTCACGCTGTCGTTGAACAGCGCCAGGTCGTCGTCGTCCACGTCGCCGTCGCGGTCGAGATCGGCCCGGGGGTCGTACCTGTCCGGGTCGTTGGCGAACTCCTTCATCGCCTGCGCGAAGCTGTCCTTGTCGGCGCTGTCGATCTGGCCGTCGAAGTTCACATCCGCGGCAGGGAAGCTCTCGGGCCGACCCGTCAACCCGTACCGAGTGTGCTCGAGGATGCCCGCCGAAGGACTCACTACCGCGCGGACATCGCCGCGGAAGTCCTGCAGGTAGCTGGTGGTCTCGTCCAGCGTCCCGTTGCTGTCGGTGTCACGCCAGCGAACCGCCGGAGCGTCCAGGATCCCGCGACTGTCGTCCGACCCCTCGCCGCGGAAGCTCGTGTTGTGGTAGCCAAAGAGCTGGTACGGCTTAGCGCACCCGGTACCCCCCGGCAGCTGCCGCCAGATCCCGATCGGACGCCCCAGGTGATCCCGCGGCGTCCACTCCGTGTCCTCGTCAGACAGGCTCCCGTCGTGGTCCGTGTCGTAGATGCTCCGGATCAACTGGCCCGGGCCGTCGTAGTCGAAGTGCGCCTGGTGCAACCCCATCGACGGGCTGCTCCCCGACCACGCCACGTCGTACACGTCCTTCAACCTGTTCGATCCGTCGTACTGGTAGAAGTGACGGCCGTCGAACTTCACGTTCCCCGCCGCGTCGTGCGTGAACCAGCGCGGGTAATGGGTGGTCCCTCCACCAGCGGGAACAAAGTCGGTCACCGACGACCCGCTGGTCATCTTCCGACCCTCCATCGCCGTCCGGCTGTTGATCCCCTCCGCCGAGCACCCCTCGCTGGCCGCCAGCACGTCGTGCTGACCCCACTCGTCAAACGCCGGCGCCCCGCCCCCCCCAGTCCCGTAGTTGGGCGACAGCGGGTGCGACACGTTCACCCGCCCGCTGGGCGCCATCAGCCACCCGCTCTGCGCACCGCTGCTCCCGCACCCAGACGGTGACCCCGGCCAGCGGAACTCCACCTCGGTGATCGGCGACTTGGGAGGACTCCCAGACGTCCCAGGCTTGATCGCCTCGCTGCTGTTCACACCCGTGGGAGAGGTCAGGCCATTCTTCCACGCGTCGCTGGCGTCCTTGAACGGACCGGTGACCGACGGCGACTTCCCCTTGCCGTTGAACTGGCCGCTCAGCCAGTAGATCGGTCGTCCGTTGCAGTCGAACCGCGTGTACTCGTCGTGCCCGTTGATCTTAAAGTCACCAATCGGCGAGTCACCGGTGCCCCCGAAGGCCGGGCTGCTGGCGGGGTCCAGCATCGAGATCAGGTGCGTCCCCGACCACTCGATGTTCTTGGGACCCTCCGCCTCAAGCAGCAGCGGCATCAACAGCGGGTTAAACGCCGGCGGCGTGTCGATCCCCGGACGCCACACGTCGTGCCGCTCGCGGTGACGCCAGTCGATCCCGCCACCCGGCGTGGACAACGGTGCCAGCGGAGAGGTTGAAGGCTGCCCCACCGGCACGTACATCGACAAAGCACCCGGCCACGCGTCCATCCCGTGCGGGCCCGCCAGCAGCATCGAGCGGTACAGCGGCGTCGACATCCCCGTGTACCCGTACTGCGTCAACGGCGTCTGGTAGTGGTCCGTCCCGTCTCCCTGGTACAGACCCGTCGGACGGCCCAGCGCCCAGTCAAGACGGGGCTCCACCAGCAGCGGTACGTAGCCACCCGTCCCGCTCGGATACATCAACGAGTCGGTCGTCTCCGTCGGAACCGGGAAGTATGCCATCCCTAGGTCCATCCCCGGCGCCATCTGGCGCACCACCCGCGGCCCTTGCCACGGCACCAGGTCGCGACCGCCGATCGACACCTTTTCCTGCGGCGTGCCCACGCGATCGAGGCCGCACATCACCGGGCCACTGGCACCACATCCTGACGGGAACATTCCGTCGAACGTCTGCGCGTGGCTGGCGAGCTTGCCGAAACGGTCGTAGCCGAAGTCGAGCACGTCGTTGAAAGTGGGCGTGCCGAGGGGTACATAGCCGCCGATGTGGTGGCGCAGTTGCGTGGGGCGGCCCATCGAATCCCGGTCGATGTACAAGTGATCCCAGGGCTGGAGATGGTCGCCCGACGGTGTACGCACCTCGCGCACTAAGCCATTGTCGCCATAGAGCTTGATGCGAGCGGGAGGATCGCCCGACGGCACGGCGTTCCCGTCGCCGAAGTTCGTCTTGCGGTACGGGAAGAGGTACGAGCGTGTCGGACGCCCCATGAAGTCGTAGGTATACCAGTCGGCGTCGTCGCTGCCGTCGGACTTGCCGCGATGCCAGCCGATGTCGGGCGACTCGCCCACGGGCCGGACGTTCCACAGCACGAGGTTGTTGTCGTTGGGCGTATGCGTCGGCGCATCGGACGTGTTCCACGGGTAGAACCCGCTCGGACCGCCGGGCGGATAGTCGGGCGGCATGTCGAGGTAGCCGTAGCTAGTGGTCTTGGGGCAGCCGTTAGAGCAGCCGCTCCAGTTCGATTCGTCGTTCGGATTGAACGTGCCGGAAAAGACCGGCGGGTCGCACAGGAACATGCGCTCGAGCTTGATGCGTCCCTTGTCCCACTCGTTGTCGGTGCGCTCGGTCTCGCCGCAGCAGCCGGGGCCGCTCTCGGGGCTCAACGGATCGTGACCCGCGGGGTACGCAGGGATCGGCGTCGTCAGGCCGTGCGCCTTCATCGTGTGGATGAGCTGACCCGCGGGGTTGAACTTCTGCGCAATGGTCGTAACCTCGCCCGACTCCGTGTCGGTGGTGACCATCTTGTTCATGATGAACCGCGGGTCGTACTCCTGCTTCTGCTCGATGTACGGGAGCGGGTCCAGAATGCTGGAGTAGCCCGGGAAGATGTCGCTGCCGCACCCGGTCAAGCTGCAGCAGACCTTCTCGGGAGGAGTCGAGTGACGCATGACGTCGCCGAGGTTGTACTGAACCCGCGGCATGAGCAGCAGTTCGTCGTACTGCTTGAGCGCCATGTTGAGCATCAGGTTCGAAGGCATGCGCCCGCTGCGAAGCTGGAACTCGAGGTTGTCCATCGCCGTGTTCTGGTGGATGTTCAGAACCGGCGGGTTGGTCGAGGGCACCGTGTAGCCGGGGATGTCCATGAGCGGGCCGAACGTCGGAAGTGCGCTCCCGATGGAGATGGCGCCGCCGGACGTGACGCCAACGTCGGCCGTGCCGCGCTGCGCGGTGACCGTGGCTGTCACAAAATGCTGCGTGGGATCGCGGTAGAAATTGGTCTGCTGCACGACGATCGCGTTGGCCGGATTGGCGGCGATCATCTCAGCGTTCGCATCGGCCTGGCTCTGCCCGCCCGACGTGGTGAAGACCGCCGTCATCTGCGTCTTGGGCTGGCAGAGCCGGTCGCGTGCGAACAACTGCGACGTCGGACCCGTGCGGGCCTTGACCACGTCGTTGGCGCCCCAGAACGTGTCAGAGGTCATCGTGTCGCCGGCCGTCCCCGAGACGTTGCCGGACGCGTCGATCGCCGCGACCGTGCGGCGGTAAATGCGGCCGCGTTCGTCGTACGCCACCTCGCCGAACCGCTGCCGGTACCGACTGTCGAAGATGCTCGCCGTCGGCGCCGGGCCCGACGAGTTCCAGCCCGAATCTTCACCGTCGAACGCCGCGGCAGAGACCGTGCGTCCGAGGTTGTCGACGGCGCTGGCGAGGAACGGACCCTTGTCGCGCCAGACGTTGACGGTGTTGTCCAGTCCGTCGTAACGCACGTACGAGTGAAGGTCGTCGCTCCCGTTGAACGCGCCGCTGGGGTGCTGGAAGACCTGCGTGACGTTGCCGTTGCGCCCGGCGACGTTGAGGTTGCCGGTGGTAAATGCTCCGTAGTTCACCGCGTCATACGCCACCGACGTGTGGGTGCGCATGTTCGCGCCCGCCCCACTCTCCACCGTGCCGCGCGAACGCTGCACCACGCGCCCGAGCACGTCGAAGGAGTTCACGTCGATGGTGCGGGTGAAGTCCTCGGTCCGGTCGATCAGGCTGAGCCCGTTGTAGTGCGCAAGGGTGTAGTCGTAGTTGGTATCGACGGCGCCGAGGAAATCCGCGACCGTTGAGCCCGAGGTCGGGATGTTGGTGTACCGCCGCGACTGAACGATGCGCGACCCGTCGGGCGAGGTGAGGGACACGGCGTACGAGACCAGTGCCTGACTATTGCCCGCGGTGTTGCCATGCTGCGCCTTGGCGAGGCAGTCGTCGGCCAGCGACCCGGGTGCGGCAAGCCACGTGCGCGGCGTCGCCGTGGTGGTGAAGCGCGAGGGGTTGGTGGTGCTGTGCGCCGTCGGGTCGGACAGGCAGATCTGGCCCGCCTCCTCAACAAGCCCGGCATGGTTCACGACCGACGCGCTCACCGGGCCGCAGTACACCGCGGAGCTGGTGTTGTCCACCGCCGGCACGTCAAGCCGCACCAAACGGCGGTCGGAGAGCCGGGTGTAGTACGACTGAGAGACGCGCCGGCCCGTGCCGATCGTCTTGGCCGGATTGGCGATCGTCTGCGACGAACGGCCGAGCGCGTCGTACGAGTACTCGGTCACGACTTCGTAGGGCGTCGTCTCTTGACCGATGACCGCGGCATCTGGGCTATCTGAGCTCGGCAGGTCGGCATAGTGCACAAATGACGATGTCGGCTTGGCTGCGTCGGTGGTCTGGCGAACCAGAAGACCGGTCGCGCTGTCGTACTCGCTGAGATCCAGACGCTTGTTGGGCAGGCGCGTGGCGATGGCCTGGCCCACGTGGCTGAACCACGTCTTGCGCGTGTCAGAAACGCCCGTGCCGTTCCTCGCCGCGGAGACCGCTGGAAGGGTCGTCTCAATCCACTGCGGAACGACGGTGGCTCCCCACCAGCCGTATGTGTAGGTGGTCTCGTTGAAGGTTCCCGATGCGCCCTCGGTCGTCGTGGCAGTCGGATAGACACGCGCGGCGGTGACGTACGGCTTGCGGAGCTTGATCGTCGACGTTCCCCACGAAGGCGTCGGCTCCTGCATCGCCAGCGTGCTCGAACTGATGTAGTTGGTCGATCCGTAGGCCGTTCCCTTGCCCACGCCGCGGCGGACGCCCTTGACGAAGCCCTCGAACGCGGCGGTTGTGCCGGTTGTGTCGTACCGCTCGAAATAGGTCACCGCGCCGACGCTCGCCTCGCGGGTGAAGGTGCCACGCGACGCGGAGGTCGCGTTGTGGTTGCTGTAGCCGGTGCAGTTGGCGGCGGAGTTCAGCGCGATCAGACGGCGCGAGGCGTCGCGCTCGACGCCGGTGATCCAGAACCGCGGCGTCGATGACGTGGTCGCAGGGTCGATGTCGCTCACCACGCTGCTGAGAGGCTGACCGATGTCATCGAAGTACTGGGTGCTCCAACTGCTGGCCGTGGTCTCCGACGGACTGCTGAGCGCCGAACCGCTGAACCGCTTGAACGCGGGGAGCTTGACGACCGTTCGATCGGTCCACGGCGTTCCGCTGTAGGCGGTGTGCTCGTAGGCGATGTCGTGCTGGCCGTCGGGACTGCTACCGCTGGTGTTGCTGCCGTCCATGCCATCGAACCAGACCGACGCCACGCGGTAGGGCGAGGATGTCTGATATACGACGCGCAGCTCGGCGAGGTTATTGAGCGCCGTAGCGAGCGTGGTGGCGTTCGCGTTCCAGCTCACGGGCGAACCGCCGGTGCTCACCAGGTGCCGGCGCGTCCCTTCGTAGCCGAGGACGAGCTTGAGACGGCTTGAGCCGTCGTAGTAGAACCGGTTCTCGCGGACGTCGTCGATCGCCGGGTCGCTACCCGATGCGCCGAACGACGTCGGCAGCGTAACGCGGATCATCGCCAGGTCGCCCGCCGTGCCGTTGTTTGTGCCGGTAGTGATCGCCGTCTGCCCGTAGTACGCGTAGTCGACCTGGGCGATGGTGGTCGGCGAAGAAGTGCCCGAAAACGCGACGACCGACACCAAGCGGTCAACGCTGCCGACCGAGGCATAGGCGTAGACGAACTTGCGCCCGGCGGAATCGAACGCCGTGACGATGAGGCCGTTCTCGTAGCCATCATGTGCCGCGGTGTACGGGAGCGACACATCCCCCACGTACGCCGTCGCCTCCGTCACGCCCGTACGCGTGCCCTTGGCGACGGTGTACTTCCAGAGCTGGCCCGAGGCGCCGTCGGGCACGCCGCTGTGGCCGAAAAAGACGATCTCGTCGCCGGCCTGGTCATGCAGCACGTAGACCTGCACGGCGTGCTCACCTTCGGTGAGACTCTCGACTGAAAGCACGCCTCCCGCGCCGTTGACGCCGGCATAGAAGCTCGTCTCGTCGATGCGGTGGTACTCGACGAAAGCGTCGGCGGCATAGAAAAGCCGAATAACGCCGGACGTGTCGGGCGCACTGACGCAGGGTTGGGAATTCTGGAACCAGTTCCGACCTTGGGGGCCGTCCGCCACTCCAGCGGTCTGGTCGTTGTTGAACGAGACGCCGACCGGCCACGGAGCGACCGCGGGAAGCGCAAGCTGCTGGTCCGTGTAGCAGACCGAGCCGGTAAGCAGGTCGACCGGCCCGAGATACCTCGAGGCGACTTCATCAACTGCCGCGGCGTCGGCATTGAGGCTCCATCCAAGCGGCGACGCCACACGCGTTGCACCGCTTGCGGTGACGCCTCGGTACGACGGGCTCAACTTCACGCCCTGCGATCCGGGCGCCAACGCGGCGACAGCGAGGCAACTGGTATCAATGTTCAGCAGCTTCGGCTGGTCTGCTGTAGCGACAGCAGAGCACGCGACCGAGAGCAGGACCGCAGCGGGAACACAAAACGATCTCATCGTGGCGCCTCCGGAGGGAGCGGAGTGTGCCAAGTCGTTCCGCGAATGTCAATCCACATTTTTATCCACACATAGGTGGTATTGCGTTTTTCTCCAAGCGCGCGTATCTTGTTCGATATGCACCACATGCTTGCGTACGTCCTGTTTGCTTCGTCATTGCTCAACTCCACACGTTCGAGTGAACTTTCGAATTCGATCACTCATCAGCGAACACAGAGCGACTGGAGCGCTTTCGCGACAGGCAGCGAAGTTCGCACGCTGCTTACAAAGGTGGGGATCACGCCTGAAGCGGCGTGCGCCAGCGGACTGCAGGCGACGGATCTTCCTGCAGTCTTTCAGGCCGCGGCGGATGTGTGCGATGCTTCGGGCACGGCTCTTCGGGGCTGCGAGCAGGCTGTCTGCGCGGCACGCGCCACGCTGGATCTGCTGAACAAGAAGGCCGATGGAGCCGAAGGCTTGCTCACCACTGATGTGCAGCAGGCCCGGATTGCCCTCGCGTTGGCGCTGCAAGCCCAGTCGGCTGCTCTTGATTCAGCCTTTCAAACAGTGTGTGCCGCCGCTCCCGAAAGCACGCGTTCGACGCTTGCGGCCTACCGCGCCAACTCGGGGCGGGCGGTCCCCAGCTCCTTCAAAGTGATCGCGAGAAGCAGCTCGGAATGGGAGGTACTGGAGAAGGCGACCGCTCATGCCGCCGCTCGCCGGAAAGCGGGACTTTTACCGACGGCCAGCAGCCAGGTCATCTTTGACAATGCCGCGTCCGATGCTTCCGTGCTCGCGGCGAAGTCACGGCTGGAACTGACGTTGGGGACGATTCAGGGCGCGTGGGCAACGCTTGGTGAATGAGCGCAGCCTGGGAAGCCATTCAGCTTGTCACTTCTCCACACGAGTTGCTAGCGGACTGCGTGCGGCTCGTTGATCTTTCCTAGCCCCATCAACACCAGCGCCCAGCACACCGCGCCGACCAACGCGCACGCCCCGCCCAGTAACGCCGTCCGCTTATCCAGCTTTCCCCGCAGCAGGAACGACGCCGTCGCCGTACTGCTCTCGCTCGTCCCCACGAACTTGTTCATTCCCGCGATGTTCGGGATCGGCAACCCCAACGTCGCGATCGCCGGCATCGTGAAGATCCCACCCTCGCCCGCCATCGCATCCACACCCCCCGCGACAAACGCAACGGCCGAGCAGGCAGCGATATGCGCAACGGAGAAGTCAGCCAAGGTGCGGAGAGTACGGAGGACGCCAAGCCCGCGGCTTTCCCTGCCGGATCACACTAGTCAGGAAGCGATCCGATTCGCGCGGACTCCTAAGAAGAACGACGCCGGTCTCCCGGGCTCAACGCACCACAGCCGGACTACCGAGAGAGCAGCCTCCTCATCGTATGCATTGCCCCATCTCATGCCTAGACACCGCCGCCACCCGCCCTTGCAATAACACGACTAGGCCGCTCGCTAGGCTTTAGACATTGCCGAGCTGCAGTCTTAAGGTCTGTCGGATCTATATTGCAAAAAAAGAACATTCCGCAATTAGAACCAAGCACCAGCACGCAACCATTGCCGCGATAACAAACGAAGAAACCGCAAACAAAAACGTCCATTTTTTTAAGGAAATACCGATTCTAGAGTGCTTATAAAAAAATGCCAAATCCATTACAAACAATGCGAACAAAACAGTAAATGGCACAACAAGCAAAGAATGCTTATCAGACAAAATAAACCAATTCAGATATCTAAGACATCCAAATATAGATACAAGAACCGCCGCACCAATTCCGCCTACAGCTCCAGCGGCCCAAAGCACAGCACGTTTCCGGCTAATCTCCTGCCCAAGAAAAACCAGATACTGAACTGCAGCTCCGCATTCGGGACACTTGCCGGGCAAGTTCGGTCGTAGGTCATATCCACATTTTGGACAAAATAGCGTCATAGAGAACTTACCGTACTGTTAAAATACGTGATGTTAGGCTGTCGGTCTCGGCAAACACCAGGGGTGACTTGCATTAGAATTTTTGCGTAACTGTATTTAATAATAACCGTACAAGTACATGCTCCTTGAGCATCTCTGGCCACACAGAATTCTCTTGTGTACATTCGCAAATCTACCGGCATCTCAGCATCGGGCTTCCCAAGCCACTGCGGCAAGGGGCCACCGTTGCCGATAACCGTCAGCGGCCCTGGGTTCCCTCTCCTGCACACACAAGCTGCTGCACAGGTAAGGTCAACAGTTGGGCGAGGAGGATCAAATTGATTAATGAGGTTGTGCAACTCAAAGAACGATATGTGATTATAACACCCACGAGGACTCGAGTTAACTACAGACAGTATTCCAACGTCCCAAAAGTACTCTGTCTTGCTGCAGTTAGCCCCATCACAGGCTGGCTTTTGATAGGTTGATGGTAAAGTAATAATGGGCTGCAAGGGCTTAGATGGCGGTATTTGCGGGCCCGGGTCTCGTCCCGGATCAATGATGTCAGCCCGCAGGTTTTTTGCTTGCATTCCTTGTGGGTCTTCACAGTCCTCCGGGTCACTCCCGCAATACTCATAGAGGTCCATGGAGTCGTGGTACCCCAGCGGATCCTTCTGGAGCCACTTTCCGCTGTCGGTATTGAGCACGCGGTTTCGGACGTGGTAGAAGGGGATGGCGCCTCCGCCGCCGTTGGCGCCGGCGAGGATGGGGTCGAACTCGTAGCCGGCGAACCCCTTGCGGTTGTCGATGGCCGTGGCGCTCTGGCGGCTGAAGCCGCCGATGTACCCCGAGCCGTAGTAGGCGGTGAACGCCGAGCTGTCGCCGCTGTCGAGCTGGCCGTCGGGGATCCCGGCGCCGGCGGTGTTGCCGATGTCGCTCTGCCAGCCCACCGCGCCGCCACCGCCGCTGTAGGCGGCGTTGAAGGCCGCGGTATCGTCGGTGGTTATGACCCCGTCGGGGTAGCCGTTGACACTGGAGAGGTCGCCGGAAGAGAAGCAGTAGGGACGGCCGTAGGCGTCGTAGCGGTAACGCTCGACGATCTCGCCGGTGCTCTTGACCAGCTCGACCACGTCGTTGCGCCAGTTCTGCAGGTAGTAGCGACGCTCTTCCAGCGTGCCGTCGCCGCCGGAGGCCAGGCCGTTGACGTCGCGGTCGCGGTAGATCGTCCGGTCGATGTAGCTGCTCCCCCCGCGGCCGTCCAGGCCCGCCGAGTCGTACAGGTACAGCTCGATGGGATCGGAACTGACTGCGCCGTTGGCCGCGGTGGTCCCCAGGTACATTCCGACCTGCTGCCACTTCTCGTTGTACTGGAAGTAGCGCCACTTGTTGTTGGCGTAGGTCTGACCGATGTCGAAGCGGGCCTTCCAGCCGATGCGGTGCCCCAGCCCGTTGTAGCGGTACTCGGCCACCACCGACGAGGAGGAGATCTGCGTCGTCACCTTCACCAGCCGGTTCCACGCGTCGTAGATGTAGCGGTAGCCGGTGAGGCTGAACGTGGTGGTGTCGTCGCGAGTCGTCAGGCCGTTCTTGGCGGCCAGGTACCGCAGCGTGGTCCCCAGGACCGCGTCGGTGGTCTCCTTGGGCTCGTTGCGCCACAGCGACTTGCGGGTCTCGTCACGGTTGTAGCCGCCCAGCGTGGGGTCGCCGTAGATCTCCTTGTAGACGCTCCAGTTACCCGTCTGGCTCAGCCGCACATCGTTGGTGCCGCCGTAGTCGCGCCAGCTCTCGTAATGGATGGTGGCCGCGTCGGCGATCGAGCCGCTCGCCATGGTGCCGATCCGGTCCTCGTCCAGGCGGTTGATGGCGTCGACCCCAAAGCTCTGGCTCCAGAGCGTCACCCAGTTGTTCTGCACCTTGGTGATGTTGGAGTTGTCGTCGTAAACCGGATCGCTGTCGAACCAGATCGCGCCGTTGCTGACCTTCCGCCAGCGGCTCTTGATCACGCGGCCGAACTGGTCCAGGAACGTGTTGTACCCGCTGGTGCCGCTGGTCGCCAGCTCGTAGGTGATCCCCGGCTCGCTGAGCTTGGTCTGCACCGCCATCCCCACCCCGCCGTAGAGGTACTCGGCGTAGGTCGTTGAGCCGCCGCTGTCGGTGAGGGTGGTCACGCGGCCGATGTCGTCGTCATAGGACGAGCTGTTGGAGAAGGTGCGGCGGATGTCCTGCTTGGTCGTCGCGCCGGCCGAACGCTCGAGCTTGACGCCCGTCACGCGGATGCCGCTGCGGCGTTTGCCGCTGACTGACGAGGTGTCGTTCACCTTGCTGTTGGTGTACTCCACGCCCAGGTCGTCACCGCTGCTGCCGGCGACTGTTCCGTTGTAGTCCTGCTGGAAGACCTGCAGGTTCCCCCACTCGTCGTAGGTGTTCTTGACCTGGTCGAGCACGGTCCCCGACGAGGTCGCGTCGTACTGGGTCACGGTGCTCACCATGCCGCGGGTATCGTACGCGGTTTCGATGCGGCGCACGCCGCCGTCGATGTTGCTCCCCGTCGAGCCGCTGCCGGTGGCGATCTCGATGTTGGTCCCAAGCGTGGTCGCCTTGTCGGCGGTCACCCGGCCCGCGTTGTCGTAGGTGTAGTCGTGCACCGTGCCGTTCTGGTCACGGCTGGTGAGCTTCTGCCCCTGCGCGTTGTAGGCGAAGTACTCGCTGGTGTCAGCGTCGGCGGTCTTGGTGCTGTCCTGCGCGGGGTAACGCGCCTGCTTGAGCAGCCGGTTGCTGACCAGCTTGCTCGCCGCGGGGGTGCTCCCCGAGCCGGTCTTGTCCACGCCGTAGACATAGTCGGTGAGCTGGTCGACCTCCCAGTCGTTGGTGCTGGTGCTGGTCACCGAGCCGCTCCCGTCGATGTCGACCCAGACCCGCGTCATCAGGCCGTTGGTGTACTGGTAGCGGGTGAACAGGTCGGTGTCACGCCGCGCATCGGACTTGGAGCCGCCCACGTCGTTGCGGATCTCGGTGATCTTCCGCGAAGCGTCGTCGTACTCGTAGCTGTTGATGTAGCCGGTGGTCCCGGTGCGGACCTTGGGCTGCTCGACGGAGGCGACGCGTCCCCACCCGTCGAACGCGGTGGTGGTCCGCAGCGGCGTGCCGCCGCGGCTGGGAACGCTCAGCCACGAGCCGCTGGGACGGCGGTCAAAGTCGCTGCCCCCGTTGGTGCCGTACATGACGGTGTCGGTGGCGCGGTCCCACTCGTCGTACCAGTTCGCGCTGATCTGCACCCGCCCGGCCAGGTTGGCCATCGTCAGCTTGTACTTGTTGCCGTCGGCGTTGCTGTCCAGGGCGCCGGTGGTCGAGGTGTCGTTGTAGTTGCGGATGATCGTCGCGCTCATGGCGACCAGCCCGGTCTTGTCCGCGTCGTCGTAGACCGTCTGGCTCTCTTCGAGCACGATGTCGCCGCTCACGCTGTTGAGCGCATCGCTGTACGTCGAGTCGTCGGTGCGCGCCAGGGTGAAGCGGTTGGTCGGACGCCCCAGACGGTCGTAGAACGTCTTGCTCAGGCTGGTGCCGCCGGTCTTGATCGCCCGGCCGACCGAGTCGTACCAGGTGAGGCTGTCGAGCGAGTCGCTGCTGGTGCCGGCGCTCTGGCTCACCTTGTGCCGGGTCGTCTTGTAGACCCGGCCGCGCTCGTCGTAGAACGTCTCCGATGCCCCCTGGCGGATCGTCGCGCCGCTGGCCAGGGTGTAGTCCGTCAACGGGTTGACCGTCGCGTCGACGCCGCCGGTGGCGCTGTAGATGGCCGTCGCCGTCACCCGCCGCCGCACGTCGTAGGCGCTCACGGTGTGGGGCGCCTCGGGGTTGCGGGTGGCGATCAGGTTGCCGCGGACGTCGTAGTACATCGACGACGCACGCTGGGTGCCGCTGTCGCCGATGCCGGTGGTGGCGTTGCCCTGCACGTAGCCGACGCTGGAGGTGACGTACCCGTCGCCGACCGCAAGCGTGCTGTTGACCGTCGCGCCGTCGAAGGCGACGGCCGAGGTCTGCGTCAGGTCGTCGGTCTGGCCCGCACCGCCGCCAGTGGTGCCGTTGCCGGCGCTGGCCGTCCACCCGTTGGTGTCGATTGTTCCGGTCCAGGTCGCGCAGCGCCGGCCGATCGCGTCATACACCGTGCGGTCGATCGTGTCGGTGGCGTCCTTGGTGCGCACCACCCGCCCCATGTCGTCGTAGGCGTACTCCGTCCGGTCGTAATGAGTCCCCGCCGACCCCGCCCACGCGCCGCTGGTGATCACCACCGTGTACTTGCGGGCCTCAGTCGGGCGGACGCCCGGCGTGTCGAGGATCATCGTCGACATGTTCTTGACGAACGCGCGGCTCGTCCCCGACAGCGTCGAGTCCAGCGCATCGAGCGGGTCAGACTGCGTCTCGTCGATCCACGAGCTGAGCGAGGTCGTCACGCCCGAAGAAAGACCCAGCGTGCAGGAGAACTCACCCTTGCCCCCCTGGTTGACCACGCTGTACCCCATCGGCCCGTACCACGTCGGCGTGCCGCTGTTGTCGTAGCGCGGGGCCGAGAGCGTCGCCAGCCGGTGGTCGGCCAGCTGCGAGTAATACATGTACGCGATGCGTTTGACCGGGAACGACGAACCGGGCCGGACCGTCGAGGTGACCGTGCGGCCGATCGAGTCGTAGGTCGCCTCGGTGGCGTACGTCAGCCCGCTGTTGCTGGACGTAGAGAGGCCGAAGTCGCTCGGCCCGTAATTGGTGTCAAAGTCCCCCGAGACGCTCGGGTCCGCGTCGCGCACCGTGCGCGTCGGCAGCCCCAGGGTGTTGTACTTGCTCGCGGTGTAGATGCCGTCGGGCGCCACGCTGAACGCGGCACGACCGTCCTTGCGCAGATAGCTCACCGCGTTGTGCGTGGCGTTCTGGCCGTTGTTGGCGGCCGCGACCGCCGGTAGCGTGGTCGTCACGCTCTTGAGCGCGATGTAGAGCTGGTTGGTGTTGGTGGACGTGTCCCACCAGTCGTAGGTGTAGGTCGTCGCGTCGTACCCGCTCACCCCGAACGAACTGGCTAATGCGTAGTACGCCTGCGACTCGGTCACCAGCGGCCGCACGATCGTCGAAGAGCCGACCGTCAGCGACCGCTTGCCCAGCACGCTGTGGCTGGTGTAATACCCGGTGCCGCTGGTGCCGGTCTTAAAGCCGGTCCCCGAGACCAGGCCGTCCAGCTCGCCGCTCAGGTCAGGAGAACCTTCACCCGTCGGGTAGCGGTCGACGAACGTCACCAGCCCCACGCTCGACGAGTAGGTCGCCGCGCCGGTGCTGTGGGTGTAGCTGGAGAGGTTGGAGGGCGAATGGATGGTCGTCACCCGCCCCGCCGAGTTGCGGTCCACACCCGTCACCCAGTACAGAGCGCCGCCCGTGCTGGGGTTGATGTTGCTGACCACCGAGTTGAGCGGCTGGCCCACCTCGTCAAAGTACCGCGTCTGGTACGAGCCGTCGGGCTGGGCGATCTCCGTCCGCGTGCACCAGGCCGTGTCGTAGCCGGCGTTGTTGGTGTACGACCCGTTGGCCGAGGGCGTGAACGTGTAGGTGCCGGCGCTCGACCCGCCCGCGCACCCGCACTCGCCGTTGAAGAACGCCGTCTCGATCCGCTGCGTGCTCGACGACGATTCGTACTCGAAGTACGCGTCAGCGTACGACTTGAGGTTGCTCGTCAGGCCCGCCGAGGTCGCTTTGTCGAGGAAGTCGTCGTCGAACGTGCTGTCGGTCCAGTCAAAACGCCGGCATCCTTCGAACCCCATGATCAGCTTGATCGCGTGGGGGTGCCCGTGCCGGCCCGCCCCCGCGTCGTAAGTGTCGTAGTAGCGGTAGTACTTGGTCCGCTCGTCGTAGACGCCGCTGCTGAGCGTCGAGCCAGAGTCGGAGAGAGGCGTGCGGATCTTCACCGTCATCAGGTCGCCCGCGTTGCCGTAGTAGTCGGTCGAGTCGGTGGTGTTCGCCGTCGCCGAGTCGTAGTACGCGTACGTCACGCGCCCGATCTCCGTCAGGCCCGTCGGAGACGCCCACGTCCCCCCGGTCTTGGTCTCCACCTTCACGATTCCCACCCGGTTCAGCCCGCCGATGGTCAAGGTTAACGTGAAGGTGTACCGACGCTCGTCGCTCCCCGTCCCGTACTCCTGGAAGATCTCCTTGGGCGTGCCGTTCGAGTTGTAGTCCGCAATCGCCGTCGCCTCGGTCGTCTTGTGCCCCACGTACGCCGTGCGCCCCGCCGCGTCGGTCTTCTTCCACAGCTGCCAGTCACACGCGTTCTTGTTGTTGCCCCAGAACGTCCAGACCGTCCCCGCCGCGTCGCTCAGCGTGTACTTCTCGTTGGTGCCGCTCACATAATGGATGACCCCCGACGCCCCGTTGACCCCCTTGAACTCGTTCGACTTGGTCACCGTCCGCTTGTACTCAAGGAACCGCCCCGCCCCAAGCACAACATAGATCACGTCCTTGTCGTCGGTCGCCCCCGCAAAGAACGCCAGCTCCGGCATCGCCGACTGGAACCAGTTGTACCCCTGCGGGCCGTTGGAGGCCGTCACCGACGAACCCGTCCCCTGCCGGTGGTTGAACGTCCGCCCGATCACCACCGACGGACCGTCGGTCGGCAACGCCAGATCCACGTCCGCCTGCGCATAGGTCAACGTCGCCAGATCAATCCCCCCAAGCGACGCCGAGGAATAGCCAGACGACGGCGCCGGCAACACCGGACCCGGCGCCCCGCCCAACCGCGCCCCGCCCTCAAGGTCGCTGCCACGCTGCACCGCCAGCGGCTTGATCTTCTGCACGCTGCTCGCCGCGGCGCCGTAGCTGGTCAGCGAGTCGTTCCACTGCGTCAGCACCGGCTCGGCGAGCAACGGGAGCTGAAGTCCGGCCGACAAAAACAGAGCGCCGACAACAAAGGACCTGCTTGTACGCATGGGTGGCTCCACGCCGCAACAGAACGCGGCTCTGCGCAGACTATCAGCCCGCCGGATTATTTGGCGAACAGGTTGTTAGGAATTGACATGTTTTTGATAACACACACCCATCATGGTGGAACAGACCGCGCCGATCGTGCGCAAAGAAGAGTTTTCTGCAAACAACTCGAACACTTTGACGTTGCTTCGGTTACCCTCACGCTCTCGCCTCCATCTGTACCGAGGAGTCACCAATGGCCGCACACAGCAAAAACGGGGCAGTTACATCAGTCGTTCTCGTCGTGTTGTCCGCCGGGTTGCTCGGATGGGCAGGAATCAACCTGCTCCCGACAACTTCCAATGCAACACGTGTTACCCCGAGCACGATGCCACGCCCCACCGCCCCCCCCGCCGCCCTCGCCTCCGCACGCGCCTGGCTCGGGCTGCTCAGCCTCGACGCTGAGTCCCTCGCCGCTGCAGGCGTCCCCGCCGGCTCCGCTCAGGTCATGCTCGAAGACCTCCAGGCCTACCTCGACGCCAACGCCCAGCCGCTCCTGGCCGCCATCGACGCCCACAACGCCGCGAGCAAGCAGGCCGACAGCGACGCCCGCATGCTCCGCGCCGGCAAGGGACCAGACGAGCAGACCCTCGCCAAGAACGCAGCCGCCGCAGCAGCAGCACTGGCCAACCGCACCGCGCTCCTCACCGGCGCCGTCGAAGCCGCCTCCGCCCACCTCAGCGACCAGCAGAAGACCCGCCTGGCCACCATCAGGCTCAACGCCGACAAAGAAGTCCCCCCCGCCTACAAAATCGTCGCACGACCCGACCACGAATGGGTGGAACTCCGAGAAGCACTCAGCGCCGAACGACAGGCCGCCGAAAAAACACTCCCCCTCCCACACGCCGCCGCCGAAAAACTCGCCAGGCTCCGCGCAGAGCGCACCACCGCCGACGCCCTCGCAAACGCCAACAACCTCCTCCCAGCACTCAAGCAGGCGATACGCTGAGCGGAATTGCAAGCGTGTTGTGGTAAACTAGGCCTTGCGAGGACCTGCATGAACCGCCACGTACGGCCTGCTTTTATTTCGCTCTATTTCTGCGTGCCGCTGTGCGCTGCCGCTGTTTTTGAGCAGCCGCCAACCTCTCAAATAACGATCCCTGCGTCGCTTGACCTAGCGCGACTGCTCGATCTTGTTTCACTCCGTCTTCACATCTCCGTCGATTACGACCCGGCTAACCCGCAACTCAAGGGACAACAGGTCACCTTGCGGCAGCCGGGACCCGCAGGCAGCGAGTCGGCGGGCGGTGGAATGTCCGACCAAGAGTTGTGGGCGGCGGTTTCCCGACTGCTTGTGCAGCGCGGGCTGACGACGGTACGAGGGCCGGCGTCAACGTCGTTCAGCGTGACGAAGCTAGAGGATGCCGGCAAGCTCGCACGGGTGGAACCGGCGGTGTTTGTAGACGGCTCACTGGTAGACGGGGCGGCGGGCACCGGACCCGCGGGCGATGGGCCTGTTGCGGGGTTTCGCAACCAGCCCGTGCGACTTCGCTATGTATCGCTCAAAGAAGCGGCCGATGCGCTGCGGTCGGTACAGCGCCCAGGCGGGGCGCCGGCGCAAGCGGTGCGCAGGGCGGAACGGCGGGCGCAACGGCCGCGACAGCGGGCGATACGCTGATGCTCAGCGATCTTTCGACGCGGATTGATGAGCAGTTGTCGGTGCTGCGGCAGCTCGACACGCCGGAGAACGCGACGGTGATGGTGCCCGTGACCGTGTCGAACGTGGCGCCGACGCAGGCCGCGGCGCTGATCATGCAGCTCGCCACCAAGCGCGAGGCCGTGAGCGGCGAGAAGCTGCCGGGCGAGGTCATCGCGGGAGGGACTGGCGCGGGAGGGGCGGGAGGAAGCGCGGGGGTGCTGGTGATCGCGCCCAAGCGTGCCATTGAGAGATGGAAGCAACTGGTGGCGCTGGCCGATCAGCGCGAGTCGGTAACGACGCAGACTTACACGCCGCGACTGTTCTCGGTGAAGGACGTGGCGGGCCTGATTCAGCAGATCGCGGGCGAGAAAGCCGCATCGGGCGTGACGGACGAACGTTTCAAAGTCGTAACAGAAGAGCCGACAGGATCGCTGATCGTCACGGCGACGCCGACGCAACACGAGAAGATCGAGGCGCTGATGGCGCGGCTCGACGCCGTGCCGGGCGAGTCGCGGCGACCAGTGCGGAGCTTTTTGGTCCGCAACCGGCCTGTGAACGAGTTTGTGGCGACGCTGCAGCGGCTGATTACCGCCGGCGTTCTTGAAGGGACGACCGACCCTGCGTCGAGCCAGGTGGCTGGGAGCGGTCCGCCGCCGCTGGCGACCAACGTGCCGCTGGCGCCCGGCATGACGACGGTCGTGCCGACGGTGCAGCCCCCACCATCATCGCCACCGATTCCTGTCGCTTCGCGGCAGGTTGCCGCAGCAGGCAGCGCCAAGTCGCTCGCGATCACGCTCACGGCCGACGAGCCGACGAACACGATCATCGCGGTCGGCGATGGACGGCTGCTTGACCAGCTCGATGCCCTCGTCAAGACACTCGACGTCCGTCAGGCGCAGGTGATGCTGGAGGCGTACATCGTCGCCTTCTCCGAGAGCGACAAGGTGAGCCTGGGCGTTGAGCTCGACCAGTTGGGCGTGACCGACGGCACACGCGTGCGGCTGGCGTCGCTCTTCGGATTGCCGGCGCTCGCCGGAACGCTGGGCGGGGCCGCGGCGGAGGGTGGAAACGCGCTGATTTTGAGCCCGGGCGATTTCTCCGTCGTCATCCAGGCGATGCAGACACTCAAGAACGGGCGCACGCTCTCGCTGCCGCAGATGCTGGTGAGCAACAACCAGCGCGCGTCATTGAACGCGGTGAACCAGGCGCCGTACGCGGCGTCGTTCACCGCCGGGAACGCGTCGACGCCGACCACCAGCTACGGCGGCAGCTCGGACGCGGGAACGCAGGTGACCGTGCGGCCGCAGATCGGCGACGGCGGCTCACTGCTGCTTGATTACAACATCTCGATCAGCGCGTTCACGGCCGACCCGGCGAGCAGCAACCTGCCGCCGCCGCGATCTGTCACCAGCGTGCAGAGCCTGGCCACGATCCCCGACGGGTACACCGTCGTCGTCGGCGGCATGCAGACGCAGTCGCAGGGTTCGGAAGTCAGTCAGGTGCCGCTGCTGGGATCGATCCCGGGCCTGGGCGAATTGTTCAAGAAGCAGTCGCACAGCACGTCGACGCAGCGGTTCATCGTGTTCATCAAGGCGACAGTGATGCGCGATCAGTCGCTGGAGTCGCTGCGGTATGTGTCGGATGTCGACGCGGCGGCTGCGCAGCTCCCGAGTTCGTGGCCGCGTTCGGTGCCGCAGGTGGTGCGATGACGCCGGCGGCTCTTGAGGTTGCTGCGGAAGCGGGACGCGAGACGGCGCCCGTCGACGGCCTGCTTTCGCCGTCGGATTCGCTCGTTGCTGCGAGCGAGTGGTACCTCAAGGCGGTCTCGTATACGTTCGCGCGTCGGCATCTGGTGCTCGGCGTCGAGCGGAACGACGGTTTGCGACTGCTTCACACTGAACGGACCGACCCGTGCGTGCTACACAACCTGGCGGTGGCGGCGGGGAGCGAGCGGCCGTGCACGCACGAGGTGACGGATTCAGAGGGGCTTGCGCGTCAGATCGACGAGGCGTACGGGCAGCAGGCGCTGGGCGAGAGCGAACCCACGCAGTCAGCGCGAACGGGCGTACCGGTGATCGCACTTGAATCGCCGGGGGGTGAGGCGGACGAAGACGAGTTGCTGCGGATGGCCGCGGCAGGCGAAGCGGACGTGCTTTCGCTGGAAGGCAAGGGGCCGGTGGTGCGGCTGGTGGACTCTCTGCTGTTTGGCGCGATCTCGCGGAGCGCCAGCGACCTGCACGTGCAGCCGCTGGCAGACGCGACGCTGATCCGCATGCGGGTGGACGGAGTGCTGATCACGGCGCGGCGGATGTCGGCAAAGCTCTCGAACGCGATGATCAGCCGCGTGAAGGTGATGGCGCGGATGGACGTGGCGGAACGCCGGGCGCCGCAGGACGGACGTGCGACGGTCACGATCGGCCGACCGCCCAACCACCGCGCGATCGACCTGCGGATCAGCACGCTGCCCAGCGCGTTCGGCGAGCGGATGGTGATCCGTCTGCTCGACACACAGCAGATCGGGGCGCACGCAAGCGTCTCGGCATTGCAGATGCCCGCCGACGTGGAACGCGACTTCTTCGACCGCGCGGGCCGTTCGTCGGGCATCGTGCTGGTGACGGGGCCGACCGGCAGCGGAAAGACCACCACGCTCTACGCGACGCTCCGAAACATCGTGGGGCGGTCGTTCACCGGCGGGCGGGCGAGCGACGTGAACGTCATGACGATCGAGGACCCGATCGAGTACGACCTTGGCGCCCCCGAGTCCGGCGGCGGGCAGGCGCTGCCGATCAGCCAGACGCAGGTGGACACCAAGAAGGGCGTGACGTTCGCAGCGGGCCTGCGGCACATCCTGCGTCAGGACCCTGACGTGATCATGGTGGGCGAGATTCGCGACCAGGAAACCGCGCGGATCGCGATCCAGGCGGCGCTCACGGGCCACCTCGTGTTCAGCACGCTCCACACAAACGATGCGCCCAGCAGCGTGACGCGTCTGCTTGATCTGGGCGTTGAGCCGTTCCTGGTTGCATCGTCGCTCTCGTGCGTGCTGGCGCAGAGACTGGTGCGGCTGGTGCACACCGACTGCAAGGGGGCGGGCTGCCGCGGGTGCCTGGAGAGCGGGTATCGCGGGCGGCGGGCGATCTTTGAATTGCTCTGCACGTCCGACGCAGTGCGGAAGCTAATGGTGGAGCGGGCGGATGCGTCGGCGATCCGCGCAGGGACTGAGCGAAGGGATGCGGCGGCTCCAGGACGAGGGGCGGATGTTGATCGAACGCGGGCTGACGACGGCGACAGAGGTGCAGCGCGTGACCGTGGGGGTGGAGTGAACGACACGGTCGCCAACCCGGTGCGTGCTGCGATGGATCCATTGATCGGGCCGCAGCAGGCGGCGCGGCGGTGGCTGCTGGGTGCGGTTGTGTGTGTGCCGCTGGCGGTGTGGGCTTGCTTGTCGGTGACGCCTCACGTTGGTCCGGCGCGGCAGCCCGATGCGCCCGTCGCAACACCCGTGCGGCAGCCGACGCGGCCGGCGGTCGAGCTGGCGGCGTTTGATGCTCCGATCTGGACGCTCGATCCGCCCCCGGCGGTGGTTGCGGCTCCCCCACCGCTGCGGCTGCAGCTTGTGGGACTGGTGCGCGAAGGCGACGTGTTGAAAGCGGTGCTCTACAACCAGGAGACCGACGAACTGGTGGTCGTCAAGGATGGGGATCGCGTCGGGGCGGGCGGACGGAGCGTCACGAAGATCGAAGCGACGGGCGTAACGCTCTCTGATGGGCGGCGCCTGCTCATGGAAGGAGGCGCTCCGTGAGCGCCACCGTGACGATCCCGAGTTCGTCGCTCTACTGGGCCGTGCTCACGCTGCCGCCGGGAGCGATTTCTGCGGCGCGGGGGACACAGGTGGTTCGGCACACGCGTGATCTGGACGAACTGTTCGAAGCGTTTGTCCCCGTCGCGTTCGAGACGGTGAAGCCGGCGTACGTGGTGCTGGACAAGGTTCGTGTGCTGGCGGTGGCGATGGATCGCACGGCGCTGACCGCCGCGTGCGGTGCGGAGACGACGGTGGTGATTCCAGCGTCGGCTCCGGGTGGTCTGATGACGGACGCGCCAAGCGAGGTCCTCGGTCGGCTCAACCTGCTGTGGGGTGACCTTGAAGCGCGGCCCGTCGTCAAGGCTCGGATGCGAGCGACGCTGACGGCCGCGGCGGTGATCGTGGCGATTGCGGGTCTGGCGATGGTCGGGCTCGAGCGGCGCACGGCGGCATTGCAAACCGCCGCGGACGCGGAAGATGCAGCGACCGGCAAGGCACTGACGGAGATGTACCGCAAACCGACGCGCGAAGCGGGGCTCACGGCGCTCGATCAGGAACTGTCGCGGCTGACGCGGACACGCGGGGGAGCTGCGCGTCCGTCGGCGCCGACGGACGCGGCCGATGCGCTCCAGCGGCTGCTGGCGGCGTGGCCTCGAAGCACGCCGACTGCAGCAGGGGGGGCGGGGGGGGCGTCGGCGGCGAAGCTGCGGACAGAGTCGGTTTCCGCGACGGCCGACGTCATCACACTCTCTGTCGCTGTGGAGCAGCGAGAGCAGGCCGAGACGCTCTCGGCGGCACTGCGCGGAATACCTGGGTGGCAGCTTCCTCAGCCGCTGTTCGCGGCGGCGCCGCAGGGGAGTGGTAGTTCTGGCGGCACGCTGAGCTTCCGACTCGCGGCCGCTCCTGCGGCAAAGCCGTCCGCCGCAAGCCCGGTTGTGGAGAGGACACCATGAGCCGCGTGCAGCGTGAGCTCATCTTGATGCTGTTGATCACCGCGACGGTGGCCGTTGGCGCGCGCGTGCTCGCATGGCGCAGCGCCGCGGCGGCGTTTGACGTCGCAGCAGCGGGCCGCGCGACGGTCGCTGAAAAGGCCGCCCGCATCGCGTCGCTTCGATCACTCCCCGCGGTGAACGGGTTCGGGACACGACCGGGCGAAGACGTGATGTCGCTAGCGACCCGCGTGCTGGATTCGGCGCACGTTCCCGCTGCGCGGCTGCGAAGCGTGCAGCCTGAGGCCGATCGCGTGGTGGTCGACGATCGCGACGGGCGGCGGGCGGCGACGGTGCGGCTCTCGCTTGAGCCGCTGACGGTACCGGAACTGGGCGCGTTCCTCGCGGCGTGGCGATCATCGCAGCAAGTGTGGTCGGTCTCGCGTATCGATATGAACGCCGTTCCGCCCGGCGGAGGGGCCGCCGCAGGCAGTTACCGTGCGTCGATCACCGTCAGCGCCACATACCTTGACGACCCCGCTCCCTCTTCTTCCACCCCCTCCACCGGCCCGGTGACACCCGCGCCGACCCCAACGACGACCGCCACCGCGCCACTTGTCGGACAATCGCAATGAACATGAACGTTGTGTTTCGCGTGATGACTGTTCCTTCCGTGCTCGTCTTTGCGGCGCTCGCGCTCGGCGGATGTGCCTCGCACGGCACCTCGTCCGCCGACTCGTACCAGCCGGCGAGCGAGGCAGCCCGCAACCCGCTGGAAGCCCAACGGCTAACGGCCGAAGCGGTCGGCTTCATGGAGAGCGACCCTGCGAAAGCCGAGGAACTGCTGAAGAAGGCGCTGGCAGCGGACCTGTTTCACGGCCCGGCGCACAACAACCTGGGCGTACTGATGCTCAACGGGCAACCGCCGCGGCTCTACGAGGCGGCGCATGAGTTTGAATGGGCCGGCAAGCTGATGCCGGGCCACCCCGACCCGCGCCACAACCTTGCGATGACGCTCGAAGCAGCGGCGCGGTACGACGACGCGCTCGCGCAGTACAAGGCGGCGCTGGAGACGCGCCCCGGCCATCTGCCTTCGCTGCAGGGGCTCACAAGCCTGCAGATCCGATTCGACAAGACTGACGACTCGACGACGGCGTCGCTCAAGACAATCGCCATGCAAGGGACGACGCCGGAGTGGCGGCAGTGGGCCTCAGATCGCCTGCGGCGCGCAAAGTAAACAGGACCCGCGTGCTCGGTGGTGGCCCGCCGTGCGCGTGGGTACACGCAGTGCCTTGACACACTCAGTTTGTGAAAAGACCCGGGCTGCAACCCGGGTCTTTCACTAAGCGGAGAGGGGGAGATTCGAACTCCCGATACGGTTTCCCGTATACGCGATTTCCAGTCGCGTTCCTTCAGCCTCTCGGACACCTCTCCGGAATTCGAACAGTGGTGGTCGGCGGCCTAGGGCGGAGAGTTTAGCGCGGCCACCGGTGTTGGAAAACCGTTTTGCCGGATCACTCGACCGTGAAGTTCACAACGCGGGCGATGCCAAAGAGCCGCCCGTGAACGTCTCGTGTCGGGCCGAACACTCCCGCCTGCAGTGCGAGCGTTCAAGCCTCGCATTCATCGGGGGCTCGCCCGGCATGGCGGTGGCGCTGCACCTGGCCAACCCGACCGCGTTCCGTACAGAACCACCCTCAACGCGAAACAGGGGACGCAAACCCTCACCGGCCTATACTCGGCCCCTTCGCCGCGAACCGGGCTGATCAAAGCCGGGCTCTTCTGCCCCCCCACTAGCGCGAGTTGGAGTTTCTCATGTACGCAGTTATCGCAGAAGGCGGCGGTCAGCGCAAGGTTGAGCAGGGCGAGATCATCCTCATCGATCTGATCGACGAGGGCCAGGCCAAGGCCGGCAAGAAGATCACGTTCGATAAGGTGCTGCTCATCGGCGGCGGAACCGTCAAGGTCGGCCAGCCGCTGGTCGCCGGCGCCAAGGTCGAGGCCGAGGTCATCGAGGGCCTGGTCAAGGGCGAAAAGATCTACATCCAGAAGTGGCGTCGCCGCAAGGCCTTCGATAAGAAGACCGGCCACCGCCAGACCTACACCAAGGTCAAGATCACCGCGATCGCGGGCTGATCCAATCTGGCACGCTTGAATTCCACAGGCCCGGGCTCACGCCCGGGCTTGTTCGTTTTGGTTACACCGGCACGGCGACCGGGCGGTCGACGGCCCAGCCAAGTTCGGACCCGGCATGGGTCGCGACGATGGCGATCGTGTTCAAACGGTGCTGCCAGAGGTGGCGTGACGCGACGATCTCGCGGCCTGCAGCGCCAATGGCCGCGGCGTGGGGCCGATTAGCGAGCAGATGTTCGATCATCTGCCGGCACTGCGCCGGCTCGGCGGCGTTGAAACGTTCGGTGCAAGCACTGAACTCGCGCCGGACCCAGAGGCGGTCGTCGGTCACGCTTGCTGCGCCGCCGGCGAAGGAGAGAAGCAGCCGCTCGCTGAACGCGTGCACGAACTGGGTTGGGTTGACGGCGAGGCTGACGCGCGTCCTGCGCGAACCACGCGGGTAATTCTCTGTACGGCACGCCCGGCAACACGCGCAGATTCGCGACACCCGCGTCTCCCACGGGCCTTTGCCGATCACGGTGACGTTCAGGCCATTGAGGGCTCTCACCAGCGCGAGCCGGCGCGCCGTATTCACCGCGGCCGTGGTGTGCACAAAGACGGCGTGCAACAGGTCCCAGTGCGTGCTGGAGTGCAGGCCGGCGGGAGCGCAGAGGTCGAAGGCCTGCGTGAAAGCCATCCACGGGTGCTCAAGCCGGAGGGCGACGATGTCGTCTGCGGTCTTGCGAAGCCCGGCGGGGAGTATGTCGCGCCGCTCGGCGATCTGGGCTTCGGTGAGGATCGTGCCGGTGATCAGCACATCGATGTCGCGAGCGCCGTTGTGGGCGTGCGACGCAGCGAGAGTGGATGCGTCACAAAGGGCTTCTGGGGCGACGCCGTGCCAGCAGCGAGCCTGCCGGATACCGGGGTGTCGGAGGGCGATCAACTGGGCGTCGTCGTCGCTCACGGTGAGCAAGCGATAGCCCGGGGTCTTCTCAGCCTGGCTCCAGACGTCCGACCGGAGCGAGAGGGGATGATCGATCAGCCAGTGGAGTACCGGCGGCACGGCGCACCGGTCGCCGCCTTGTGCGGCGGTGCGAGCCTGACCGGGGAAGTCAGGGGAATAGTTGAAGTAGAGGGCGGCGGGGCGGAGGCCGGGCACCTCGCGCGGCGAGAGGTTGACGGGAAGCCCGGCGCGCGTCGTCGCGGCGGCGAGCTGGCCGATGAAGTCGTTGATGAGGTCGTACTGCGTGGCGTACGCGGGATCGACCAGCCAGAGGGTGTTGAGCACGGGGGTGGTATCGGGCGGGTGGGGGACGGCAGGGGAAAAACGGCGTCGGATTAAGAGGAACGAGGCGTACGCAATCGGGCCTTCGTGCCCGCTAGTCTTGAGCATGCGCAACGCACCTCTGGCGGCCCTGTTCTTCTCGTGCTTCCTGCTCGGTGCGTGCTCGTCGCCATCGCCAGCGCCGACCTCATCGGACACGCCGGCGCCGAGCGGCGCAAGCAATACGGCCGCGACCGATGCCAACGCGGATGCGCACGAACCCGAAGATTCGACCGACGCGGCGGAAGAGGGCCCTGAAGCCCTGCGGACGCCCACGCGATCGGGGTTCCTCAAAGACTACTCGCGCCTCGAGCCGGTGCAGCCGTTCAAGCACGTGCTGGCGGAGCGCGCGGCGACATTGGGCGGGTACAAGTCATTCATCATCGAAGCCCCCGAGGTACTGGCAAAGACGACCATCGACGGCAAGCCGCTGAACAACACCGTCTCGGCGGGCTTGGCCAACGATCTGAAGACGGCGCTGGTGCAGTCGCTGGCGGTGAACTACACGATCACCGACAAGCCCGGCCCGGGCGTGGTGCGCGTCCGCTCGGCGATCACCGCGGTCGGCGAGTGCCTGCACCACCCTGACGCTGCGCAGCGGCGCATCGGCGGCGCGACGGGTGAGATGGAGATCGTCGACTCGCAGACCGGCGAGCGTCTTGGCGCCGCAGTCGCCGCCGACGCTGTAACAACGCGCGATCCGCTTCTGAAGTCCGACGACACGTGGTACGACACGCGCCTGGTGTTCAAGCACTGGTCGGCGCGGCTGGCCAAGGCGCTTGTGGACGCGCAGTAAGTCGCGTCTGTCAGAACCCGACGCGTCAGCGAGGGAGGCGACGAGGCTTTGCGAGTCGGCGGCTTGTTAAACCAAAGAAGCGGCATTCGCAAAGCCTCATGCCGCCTCCCTCGCTGACGCGTCGGGCTCTGACGGATGCGGCTCGACTCTTATGGGCCGACGAACGTGCCGCGAACGCGGTCTTTGGTGACACCGGGGAAACGGAGCGCGCGGCCATGGGCGACGCAATAGACACCAGGAGTCAGCATCCCGGTCGCGAAGACCGCCTCGGTCAGGTTCTGGAGCGCATCGGACCGGATCATCTCGTAGGGGCGCATCGCGCCCGTAAGCACTACCGGCCCCTTCAGCGATGAGCCGAGTCGAGCCTGCACGAGCTCGCCCGTGATGGCGAGCGTATCTGTACCGTGCAGAATGACGACCGCGGTCGAACGACCGTCGGCGAATGCTGCCCCGACAGCGGCGACGATGCGCTCGCGGTCGTCGTCTGTCATGTAGAGGCTGTCTTTCTTGAGAAGCTCCACCGTCTGGATAGTGGTCTCTTCGAGCCGCAGGCCCTCGAGCATGCGACCGACGATCGAGACGCGGTTCTCGAGCGTCCCGGTCATCTCGTCGTAGGTCTTCTCGATGGTCCCGCCGGTGGTGATAAGAGTCACGTGCCGCATGGGGGGAGCGTAGTAGTCGGAAGGGCGGAAGTCGGAGGTGGGCAAGCCGGATTGACCGACTTCCGACTTCCGACTTCCGCTTCCGACTATTCTGTAGCCTTGTCTTCCCCCGCCCGCACCCAACGTGTCGCGCTGATCGGCCTGGCCGTGAACCTGGCGATGGCGGTGTTCAAGCTGCTGGCGGGTGTGGTCGGGCATTCGTACGCGCTGATCGCCGACGCGATCGAGTCGATCGCCGACATCGTGGGGTCGGTGGTGATCTGGGGCGGGCTGCATGTGAGCTCTAAGCCCGCCGACAGCGACCATCCGTACGGTCACGGCAAGGCCGAGTCGCTTGCAGCGTTGGTCGTCGCGGTGCTGATCGCGCTGGCGGGCGTGATGATCGGCGTGAAAGCCGTCGAGCAGATCCTTACCCCGCATCAGTTGCCGGCGTGGTGGACGCTCGCGGTGCTGCTTGGCGTAGTGGTCACCAAGGAATCGATGTCCAGGTACGCCCGGCGCGTCGCACGGGAAGGAGGCGGCTCGAGCACCGCGATGAACGTCGAAGCCGGGCACCACCGCGCCGACGTCATCACCTCCGCGGCGGCGTTCATCGGCATCTCCGTCGCATTGCTCGGCAGCCGGCTTTCGGGAGGAAATTCGGGCAGCGGGGGGGGAATCCGCTGGGAGTGCGCCGACGACTACGCCGCGGTGCTCGCGTCGGCAATCATCATCTACAACGGCATTCACCTGGCCCGCCTGCCGCTGCGTGAGCTGATGGACGCCGAGCCGACCGAGGCGCTGGAAGCGGCGCAAGGCGACGCTCACGGTGGCGGGCGTGATGGGCATCGAGAAGTGCCGCGCACGCACCAGCGGGTCGCGCCATACATCGAGCTGCACGTGGAGGTCGCGCCCGACATGAGCGTCGCCGACGCCCATGTGATCACCGGCAAGATCAAGACGGCCGTGCGGGCGGCCGTTCCGGCGGTCGCGGATATCCACATCCACGTCGAACCCCACCGGCCGGCGGCCGCTTCAACAGGTGCCGAACCGTCTGCTACCCCCGCCAGTAGTGCCCAAACAGGCCTGACGACCGATATTCACCCCAATACGTGAATCCCTTGCGCCTCCCGGGCGAACCGCCAACCAGCCGGGACGGTCCAACCCCCGGCGGGCGACTTTCTGATGGCCGAACCATCCCCCGCCGACATCCCGGAACCACACGAACAACCACCCCCAAACGGTGATGACGGACGCCTTATTCAGCAAGCGGGCCGGGGCGATCACCGGGCGATGGCCACGCTCGCGGCACGGTATGAAACGATGCTGCTGGGCTTGGCCCAAGGTCTTCTGCGCGGCCGCGACGACCTGGCGCGGGACGTGGTGCAGGACGTGTGGATCCGGGTGCTCCGTTCGGGTTCGGCGTTTTCGGGTGCGAGTTCCGCCAAGACGTGGCTTTACCGCGTGACGATCAACCGCTGCCATGACGTTCGAGCGAAGATGGACCGGGCAACCCCGGAGGAGGCGGTGCGCCCGCCCGCCGAGCGTCCGTACGACGGCGAGCAGTCGGCGGCGGTCGCCAAGGCTGTTGAATGCCTAAAACCGGATCAACGGATGCTCGTGATCCTTTGCTACCACTCTGGAATGACCCACTCGCAGGCGGCTGACATCCTGGGCGTGCCGATCGGCACCATCAAGAGCCGCCTGAACACGGCCTTGAACGACCTGCGCCGTTACCTGGCCCCGCCGTCGCCGACGGCCGGCTCCATCCCATCCCGCACGCACGAAGGAGGCGCCGATGCACGAATTGCATGACGACGCCCTTGAGCGGGAACTGACTCGCCTGTCGGAGTACTCAGGCTCTCCCACCCCTGTGTGGGAAGAGGCGCTTGATGCCCACCGGCGCGAGCGCGACCGGAAGCTGTGGGTGTGGGTGCGTCGACCAGCGCCGGCGCTGGCTGCGGCATGCCTTGCCGTGCTGGTGGCTTCGGTCGCGCTGCGGTCGCCTGCGACCGAACGAGCGGACGAAGAACGCGGCATCGCGGTGCGCCGACAAGTGGTCGCGCTCGGGAAGTCGGATCGTGGAGATGCACTGCTGCTGCCAACGGGTGAGTCCGCGGTTGGTGGCGGCGGAGGAGGCAGGTTCGGCAATGGCACCGGCGCTTGGAACTCGCAGGTTCCTAGCGAGCTGACACTCGACACGCGCGGCCTCGACAACCTGACCGTCCGGACGACGGCGCCCGAGCTGAACCAGTTGGGATGGGCGGGCAACTCCCCCCCAACCTCGGTGCGCGGCGTCCCGCCCAGCGACTTCGACCTCGACAACGCCGGCGCTGACGTGTACGCCGACAAGGCTCCGGCGGTACCGCCTGCCCCCAGCACAACGGTGACGCTGAGCGTGCCGGACGTGAACAACTTCTACTACAAGTCGCTGCCGCTGCTGGTCAATGAGAAGCTTGGCGACCAGGTCGCGGACCGTCAGATGCTCAAGGCACAGGCGAAGGACGCGTCCGACGGCGTGCAGTTTGTGCTGAAGGTGAACGAGAACCGCCTGGAGCCACTGCTCGAAGAGCTGCGCAAGGCGGGAGAGGTGCAGGTCGAGCAGGCGGAGAGCCTGAACAGGCAGACGCGCCTCTCGCAGATCGACGCGCGGCTTGAGAACGACAAGCACTTCGCGGCGCGGTTCGCTGAAGCCGAGAAGAGCAAGACCTTGGCGGCGGCGCCTTCAACCACGAACGGCGCGACGGCTCCGGCGCCGGCCGGGGGAGGAGGCGGCGCGGGTGCTGGGCGCGCGCAGGCGCCGCATCTGGAACGGGCGGGGCGCCCATGCCTGCACCGCAAGACGAATTGGCGTCAGCGCGGTACAAGCTCAAAGACGACATCGAGAAGCTGGCGATGCGTCGCACGCGGATCGCCAACGAAGGCGAAACAGCGACCATCAACGTCGTCGCCGTGCCCGAGACCGTGTGGGCAAGGAAAAGAACGAAGGGCGCCGAACCCGCTGACGGGCGCAACGAACTGGCCGACAAATCATCCGATCGTGAAAACGCCGTAAAGGAAGCGGCGGGCGACCAGCCGGCCGCCGGCGCTACCACTCCGCTCACCGCGGCCACCTCGGCATCCCCTCAGACCGCTTCAGCACCTGCTCCTGCTTCACCGCCCGCCCCCCCCCCACCACCATCATTTCCCGCCGCCGCCGCCCCCACTGCTTCGACCAATCGCGACCCGATGCCGGCGCGTGACGTCGCTCGCATGCCATCAAAGACCGACGCTCCCGCCAAGCCCGACGCACCGTCGAACCAGCCGGCAGCGCCCGCGGACATCGCACGCAGGGACTCCAAGCAGTCTGGAGGCGGCGAGCCGCCCACGGTGAGCGGCGGGAGCATCGAGAAGAAGGATGAGGCGCTCAAGAGTGTGGATATGAAGCGGGAGGAAACTCAGCCCGCACCGCTCACTGCACAACCTGTCCCTCCCGCTCCTCGTCCTCCCGCCTTGATCACCCCCCCCCCGCCCGCGCCCGGAGCTGTGCTCGCGGACATGACGACCCTCAAGCCCGCGCAGCAGCCGGCAGAGTCCGAAACCGCCGCGTCCCGCTCTCTGGCGGCAGACCGCGCTCAACGGACCGAAGGGGGCAAGCTGAAGCAGGCGGCACGCGAAGGGTGGTCGAACCTCGGCGACTCCGCCGCGGCCTTCGTGCGGGCGGCGATTGGCACGATGCTGTACTGGGGGCCGGCGCTGGTGGTGCTGATCGGCGCGATCTGGTGGCGTCGCCGTCAGAAGTCGCTGGCCATGCGTGAGCCGGCTCCGGCGGCCTCAACGCCCTCTCCGAACGACACGCCGCTGCCGCCGCCCACCCTGTCAGAGTGAACGCTGGCCGGCCGATGCCGCGCGAAGCATCGCTTCGCCCGCTGCTGAGAGCAGCGTGGCGCTGTCGAAGGGCTTCTGCACGAAGACCTCGCCTGCCAGTGCGCCCGACGAGTCGGCCATCTCGAGGTTGTATCCGCTGACGAACACGATGGGCTGGGCCGGGCGGAACGTGCGGATTGCGGCCGCGGTCTCAACGCCGCTGCGCCCGGGCATGGTGAGGTCGAGGAAGACAATGTCGGCCTCCTGCGACCTCAGCGCGGCCTCACCTGTCTCGCCGCTGTCGCGCTCGGTGACGGTCCAGCCGTTCGCTTTGAGCATGCTGGCGATGACGGTACGGACAAGCGGCTCATCGTCGATGATCAAGGCCGTGCCCCTGCGGGGCGCAACTGCGCACGGCGCCGCTACGGCGGCGGGAGCGGGTTCGATCAGCGGGAGGAAGAGCGTGCAGACGGTGCCCTCGCCGACCTTGCTCTCGATGCTGATCGCGCCACTGTGGCGCCGCACGGTCATCATCACGAGCGAGAGACCAAGGCCGCGCCCGGTAGACTTGGTGGTGTAGAACGGGTCGAAGATCCGCTCGAGCATGCGCTCGTCCATGCCGCACCCGTCGTCGGCGACCTGCACGAAAACAAAATCGCCTGGCGCAGCGCGTTCTTTGAAGGAAGAGCTCTCCATCTGCTGGGCGGTGAGCGAAACGACGCCCGTGCGCACCGTCACGACGCCGGGGCGCGTGCGACCGGCGAGCGCATCGGCGGCGTTGGTGAGCAGGTTGCTGAGTGCCTGGCGCGTCTGTGCACCATCGGCGGTCGTCAGCGGCGGCGGGCTGGCGAACTCAAAGCGGACGCTGACGTTGGAGCCCAAACGCGGACGGAGCAGTTCGACCGACTCGGAAGCGACGGCGTTGAGATCCAGCGGCTCGGGACGCAGTCGGCTGCGACCGGCGGCGGCGAGCAGCTGAGCGGTCAGCTCGGCGGTTCGATCGGTCGCCTGGACGACAAGCTCCATCGCGCGGCGGCCGGGATCGTCCGCGCCCAGCGACTGCATGGCGAGCTCGGTGTTGCCGCGGATACCGACGAGCAGGTTGTTGAAGTCGTGCGCGAGCCCGCCGGCGAGCAGACCCAGCCCCTCGAGGCGCTTTGCACGTTCGAGCTCATCACGGAGGCGTTCGGCGTCCGCCGCGGCGAGCTTCGCGTCGGTGATGTCGACCGATGCGCCGCCGATGCGAACCACGGCGCCTTCGTCGTCGCGGATGAGCTTGCCGCGCGCCGCGATCCAGCGCCGGCTGCCGTCGGGGAGGATGATGCGGTACTCGGCGCGGAACTCCTGGCCGCGCTCGATCGCGGCGACATAGGCGGCTGAGAGAGCGGGCCGATCCTGGGGGTCGACGTTCACGCCGGCCTGCGCGGTGGGCACGGGAACGCCGGGAGGAATGGGAAGCTCCAGCAGCTTCGCCATGGACTGGTCGACGATGATGAGCTCGTTGAGCACGTCGATCGCCCACGTACCCATGCCCGCGGCGTCAAGAGCGGCGGCGAGACGGGCCTGCGCATCCTGAAGCCGACGCTCGGCGAGCTTCATCGCGGTGATGTCGATATCGACACAAACGAAGCTGGGCTCGCCGCGGACGTCGAGCGTCGGGACGATCTCGCTGAGCACCCAGCGGGGCTCTCCCGAACGGTTGCGGACCTGGTACTGGCGCAGGCCCGAGGAACGACGTTCGCGTTCGAGGACGCCAAGCAGCTCAACCAGCCCTTGCTGCGCCTCGTCGTCGTGAATGAGATCGCGGAACGACTTGCCGATCGCCTCCTCGGCTGCCCAGCCGTAGAGCTCCTCGGAAGCGACGTTCCAGAAATGGATCCGGCCGGTGCGATCGAACGCCTGGATCGCGACGTGCGGTGAAGACTCGATGACGGAACGGATGAGGTCTTCTTGCGAGACCGTGGCGGTAACGTCGCGGATGAATGCGAGGATCACCTGCTTGCCGTCGATCGTGCCGAGCGTGCTGTGAATGTCGGTGATGACGACGCCGCCCGCTCGGTGCCTGTGGCGCACCCGCCTGAACTGGCCGGTTCCCTCGCGCATCGTCTGTTCGAGCCGGCTGCGAGCCGTCTCAGGCTCGGTGACCACGTCGTCGACGTGGACGCCCACCATCCCGCCCTCGGCGAAACCGTACAACTGCTCGGCGGCGCGGTTGACCTTGATGACGCGGTGGGTGTCCGCGTCGATGACGGCGATCGCGTCGTGGCTCTGCTCGAAAATGCCGCGGTAGCGGGCCTCGCTCTCGGCTAAGACCCCGCCCATTGCGACCAGGCGCTTACGAGTGCGCCACTGCCAGAGGGCGCCGGCACAGAACAGGATCGCCGCGGCCGTCGCGGCAGCGTGGAGGACGGAGCTCACGGGCACACTCGCGGGCCACCCCACGGGTTGGAATCGCGAGACTTCTCGCTGATAGACCTGCTGGAATCGCCCATCGTGCTGGAGAGCGAGCAGCGCGCTCTCGATGGCCGTCATCAGCGCCAGGTCGTCCTCGCGCACGGCGTAGGAGTACGCCCGGCGAAAACCGGCTGGCTCCAGAACGCTGACCTGCAAATCCTTGAAGTTGGAGCGATCAATCTCCCAGTTGGCGGCGAGCATCGTGGTGAGCATCGCGTCGGCCTTGTTCTGGCGGACATCCTCATACCCCTCCACGTAGAGGCTCTTGGGGACCACGTTGATGTTCTGCTCGGCAGCGAAGCCTCGGCCCGCGCCCCCCGCGGGCACCACGACGCGCAGGGCGCGGAGGTCATCGGCGGTCTTGGGCGGATGCGTCCCTTTACGGGTCACGGCAATGCCGGGGGTAACCACGACCGGCGCGGAGAGACGGAAGTCGCGGAAGTTCGTCTCGCCGATCGTCGCGCCGGCAAGCACGTCAATCCGCCCTTCGAGCAGTTCCTTGCGATGGTCGAGCCCCCCCACGGCGTCGAGCGGCACGAACTTGACCTGCAGACCTTCAGACTCGGCGATGAGCACGAACACGTCGCGCAGAAACCCCTGTGGATCGGCCGCGGTGCCGCGGAGCATCCCGCGTGCGCCGAGCGGGCCGGGGAGCCCGACGCGGATGGTGCCGCCGCGGAGCGCGGGATCGGGCTGGAGAGTCTGGGGGGTTGTCTCTGCCGGCCCTTCGGCCCGGTCGGGGTCGTCGGGCGCAAACGCAAATCCCGCCAGCGCGACGACCGTCGCGATGCTCAGAACGAACAGGCCGAACCGTAGAAATTGACGCAAGAACAAGGCCTGAGTTTACCGACTCCATCCTTCAACCGCACGGGCGTGCGGTAGGCGACGGGGGGACCGGGGCAGGGGGGGCGTACGGGGTGGAGTGCGGCGTCTACCCTCGCAACCACCCCCCGCGGTGTCCGCGGCGGAACGAAGGAAGACACCATGCCCACCCCCTCCAAGATCACCATGTCCGCCGGCAAGCTCAATGTGCCGGACCACCCGATCATCCCGTTCATCGAGGGCGACGGCACCGGGCCGGACATCTGGAAGGCGTCGGTTCGCGTGATGGACGCGGCGGTGGAGAAGGCCTCAGGCGGCAAGAAGAAGATCCACTGGCACGAGGTGCTGGCGGGCGAGAAGGCGTTCAACAAGACGGGCAACTGGCTCCCCGATGAGACGATCGCCGACTTCAAGAACTACCTGGTGGGCATCAAGGGCCCGCTGACGACGCCGGTGGGCGGCGGCATCCGTTCCCTGAACGTGGCGCTGCGCCAGATGCTGGACCTCTATGTCTGCCTCCGTCCCGTGCGCTGGTTCCAGGGCGTCCCCTCGCCGGTGAAGAAGCCCGGCGACTGCGACATGGTGATCTTCCGCGAGAACACCGAGGACATCTACGCCGGCATCGAGTGGGCCGCGGGCACGCCTGAAGCGGCGAAGTTCCTCGCCTTCATGGAGAAGGAATTCCCCAAGGAGTTCAAGAAGATCCGCTTCGGCACGCAGGCGGCGGGCGCCGAGTTCGCCAAGGCGGCGATGGGCGGACATGACACGCCCGAGGACTCCAACGTGATGGTCGGCGTGGGCATCAAGCCCGTCAGCAAGCTCGGCAGCCAGCGCCTGATCTGGGCGGCGATCGAGTACGCCCTCAAGGAAGGTCGCAAGAGCGTGACGCTGGTGCACAAGGGGAACATCATGAAGTTCACCGAGGGCGCCTTCAAGGACTGGGGATATGAGCTGGCGGTCGAGCACTTCCGCGACAAGGTCGTCACCGAGCGCGAGTCGTGGATCCTGGGGAACAAGGAAGGCAAGAGCGACCTCTCGGCGGAAGACAACGCCAAGGCCATCGACCCCGGCTACGACATGATGACGCCCGACCAGAAGAAAAAGATCGTCGCCGAGGTGGAGAAGGTGCTGAAACTCTGGCCCACGCACGGCGCGGGCAAGTGGAAGAGCATGCTGCTGATCAAGGACAGCATCGCCGACATCACGCTGCAGCAGGTGCTCACCCGCCCGAAGGATTTCTCTGTCATCGCGACGATGAACCTCAACGGCGACTACCTCAGCGATGCGCTCGCCGCGCAGATCGGCGGCATCGGCATCGCGCCGGGCGCCAACATCAACTACATCAGCGGCCACGCCATCTTCGAGGCGACCCACGGCACCGCTCCCAAGTACGCCAACCTCGACCAGGTCAACCCCGGCTCGGTCATCCTCTCGGGCGAGATGATGCTCCGCTACATGGGCAGCGGCGGCGATGCCGACTGGACCAAGGCCGCCGACCTGATCATCAAGGGCATGGACGGCGCGATCGGCGCCAAAACCGTCACTTACGACTTCCACCGCATGATGGAAGGGGCGACGAAGCTCAAGTGCTCGGAGTTCGGTGACGCGGTGATCAAGCACATGGCTTGATCGCGGCCGACATTCGATGAGCCTTTCCAAGCCCGCGTGCAGATGCGGGCTTTTTCATTGGCTTGCCGGGGCGTGCGTCGGCAGAAACCCTGTTCTGACGCTTGGAACGTCGTTCCGTGCCGTACTTGCAAGGGAGACTGAGAGGGGAACATTCGGGAGTATGAAGACCGCCGCTTTCATCGTCGCCGTCGTCGCCGCCGCCGCTGCCGCCACCGCTCACGCGCAAGTCCGGTACACGCTCACCGACATGGGCTCGCTCGGCAACTTCTCCTCACTTGCAAACGGCATCAGCAGCGACGGGCGGGTCGTAGGCGAGGCCAACCAGCTCCCTTCGGGCTACGACAAGGCGGTGCGGTTCGCGGCTGGCGTCAACCCCGTGGTGCTGACCGGTGAGGGCGCCAGCGGCGCCGCGGCGCACGCCGTGAACAGCAGCGGCGTTGTGGTCGGATTCACCGACTCGCTGAACCTGAACGGCTTTGCGATGGACGCGACGGGCGTACATGACCTCGGAACGGTGAGCGGCGGCTTCTCAAGCGCCGGGTGCGACATCAATGACGACGGGCTGATCGTCGGGTTTGTCCAATCAGGGGGCGGTTTCCAGCACGCTGTGACGTGGCGCAAGCAAGGGTCGCAGTATGTGATGACGCCGCTGCCGGAGCTTGGGGGGTTCTCCAGCGTGGCACGGGGAGTGAGCCGCAACGGGCTGATCGTCGGTGAGTGCGACCTGCCGAGCAACTTCGGAAAACCGTGCCTGTGGACGGATGGGGGAACGGTCGTGCACGACTTGCAGATCGAGACCAGCTCGTTCGGCGAAGCGCTCGGCGTCAACGACGCGCAGGAAGTGGTCGGATACTCGTACACCACTACGGGCACCGTCGCGTTCTACTGGAGCCAGGCGTCGGGCGAGCTGAACCTGGGCGGGCTGGGAAACGCGCACTCGATCGCGCGGTCGATCAACAACCGCGGCGAGGTCGTGGGACAGAGCTACATCGCCGGCACCTCCGCCGTGCAGCACGCGTTCGTCTGGCGGCGCGGCGATGCGGTGATGACGGACCTGAACACGCTGGTGGTGAACCGCACCGGCTGGATCCTCTGGGATGCGGAGGACATCAACGACCAGGGACAGATCGTCGGCGGCGGAGTGCTCAACGGACAGCCGCACGCGTTCCTGCTCACGCCGGTGGCGTGCCCGGCGGACCTGGGAGGCCCGGGCGGAACGGCGGCCGGGGACGGCCATTTGGACAACAACGACTTCATCGCGTTCATCAACCTGTTCTTCCAGCAGAACGCAGCGGCCGACCTTGGTGCCGCCGGCGGCGTGGCCGGCTCGGACGGCCGGTTCGACAACAACGACTTCATCGCGTTCATCAGCCGCTTCTTCGCCGGGTGCTGATCGACCGCAAGTCCGGCATCGGTAGCTTGTCCAACGCGCGGCGTCGCATGATCTTGGCAGAGGCCGAGACACGCGATGAAGAACAAGCACACCCGATCCTGGGCCGCCCGCTACTCCTCCTGCGAGTACCTGTACCTTGACATGGTGCCGGGCGAGCAGCAAGGCACGGGCGAAGTTCGTCTCTACCTCGACCACGCACCCTCGCACGCCGACCGCTGGACGTTTCAGCAGGTGCTCGATGGTGCGCCGGGGATCGACAAGCTCGATGCCGACCTGTCGAACATGTTTGGCAAGGAAGTTCCCGACGAGCTTCGCGCAGCGATCCGCGCCGACATGGCGCGAGAACGCTTGAGCGAAGAAGAAGAGAAAGCACGCGACCGAATCCGCCGGCGTGAGGAGAGCAAGAACGCTCGTGGCGGTGCGTGAACCACTATCCTGCGGCATGACGACCAGCACGCCCCTATCCCCCCTGACGCCCGACGATGCGCAGCGCTTCGCCGACCGCTGGTACGCCGCGTGGAACGCCGGCAACCTCGACGCGGTGATGGCTTGCTACCACGAGTCGATCGAGCACAGCTCCCCGTTCATCGCGCGGTTCAACGGAACGGGGGGGCGGACGGCTCGCTCCGCGGCAAGGAAGCGGTTCGGGCATACTTCGGGCGAGCATTGACGAGCAACCCGACACCCGCGGGCGAAACGCGATTCCAGTCCATGCACCTGACGACCGGGCTCGAGAGCGTGCTGGTCATGTACCGCCGATGGACGGGCGAACTTGCGGGCGAGATCTTCTTCCTGAACGCGGACGGCCTGATCGTGCGCTCTGTCTCGCACTACGGCTGAAGCAGCTCAGAACGTGATGTTCACGTTGCCGTCGCTGCTGCCGACGACGCCGGCCGCGGAGTTGCCGGAGACGGCGGGCGACGCCGGGGCTGAGCGGTCGACGATCGGTGAATAGACGTTGTTGGCGGCGATCTCCCAGTTGATGAGGTTGCTACCGCAGGAGTTGCGGAGAATGACAGACCCGGAGTTGGCGACGGAGATGCCCCGGTCGTTTCCTTTGCAGTGGTTGCCCTCGATGCGGCAATCGCCCGATGTGACGCGGATGCCCGCGCCGGTCGCCGTCGTCTGCCCGTTGCCGGTGCAAACGCACCCACGAACCACGGCGTTGCTGCCGCAAGTGATCCCATTGTCGTCGTTGTCGCAGAAGCTGGAATCAGTGATGACCGTCGCGGTCTCGGCGGAGCCGATCGACACGCTCAGGCCGTTGCCGCCGTTGGAGCCCACCATGCAGTTCACAACCGAGCTGCAGTTCTGAATGGCCATGCCGCCGCCGATGTTGACTCGTGAAGAGCAGAGCGAGACCGACGAGTTGTTGATCGAAAAGCCCACGCCCGTGTTGTTGCGTGAAGCGCAGCGCGTGACCGCCGAGCCGGCGTTGACGACAAATCCAATGCCGCCGTTGTCCTCAGCTATGCACCCCTCTACCACCGACGATTGAGACACGTCGATCCCGTGGCTGATGTTCCGCCTGGCCGTGACATTGATGACCCGCGAGTAGCTGCTCAAACGTGCGCACTTCTCCGCCCCAGTCGGAGATTGTGCCGTTCTTGAGGGTTGTCCCGGTGATTGAGGCATCGAACACGCCGTTCAATGAACCCGGCACCCCCGCCAGTGTGAAGCCGCAGAGATCGACCGTGACGCCTCCGGCGGCGATCTCGATTCCCATCTTTCCGGAAGCGCCGGTCACGTTGCCTGTCAGGTAGTAGGAGCCGGGCTGCGTGATCCTGAAGACGCTGTCGGCGTCGCCGGGCGTATTCGCCTGGCTAAGCGCCGTCCGCGGCTCGATCTCAACGAGCGGCTTCGCGGTCGGAGCAACAGGGCCGGCAGGAGGGTCCAGCGGGCCGGCAACGACGAACGCGGCCGAGACAAGAAGAAGCGCGGCGAAAACGGCCTTGGTGTTCATTGGCTGTGCTCCAATGGGGTGCTTAGGCGCAAGATACCGCACGCCTCCAGCAACACCAAGAACAATCCCGGTATTCTGGGAGGATGAACGTTCGGCAAAGCGTGTTGAGTCTGGCGGTATTGGCCATCGGAGCAGCGGCGCAGTCATCGGCGGCGGGAGTGCAACCTCCGGCCGCCCCCACTTCCACGTCCCCCACTGCGCCTGCGGCCGCCACGATCCCCACGCGGTTCAACGACCGCGTCGAGTTGCTGACGATCGTGTTCCGTTTGGCGGGAAACCCCGAGTTCAACCAGCGCAACGCCGACTCGCCGTACGCAACGGAGGTCGACACCTACTTCCGCGGCTTCGCGAACCATGACGCCGTAAAGCTCGCCCGCAAGTACCGCAAAGAGAACGGCGTGAGCTTCGACGCCGTCCTCTCTTACGCCGTGCACCTGAGCGACAACACGCCGCTCAACGAGCTGGAAGCCAAGGTCACCTTCACTCTTCTGCCCCGCCCCGAACGGTTCGACAAGCGGTGGGACGAAGCCCGATCGCGGACGTTTGTCGAGGCGCTCAACCGCTTTGTAACCGACACAAAGGCCGACAAGTTCATCGCCGACCACCGCGTGCTGTACGAGAAAGCGGCGGCGCGGCTCGCCGAACCGGTGAACAAGAAACCGTACCGCGTGTGGCTCGATAAGTTCTTCGGTGCCAAGGGCCGCGCAACGTTCGCCGCCTGCCCGGGCATGCTGTGCGGCGGCGGAAACTACGGCGTGGGCGTGAAGTTCCCCGACGACCGCGAAGAGATCACGCCGGTGTTCGGCGCCTCGAAGTTCGATGCGCAGGGCGTGCCGGTCTACGACGACAGCGTCTGCCCCACGATCGTGCACGAGTTCTGCCACAGCTACTGCAATCCGCTGATCGACGGCGTGGGAAAGGAGCTGGACCCGAGCCTCGAGAAGCTCTACGCCGTGCGGGCCGAGGTGATGCGCAAGCAGGCCTACGGCACCGCCCGCACGATGGGGTACGAGTCCCTCGTGCGCATGCACCGTGCGCTTCGCGATGGAGAACGACGCGCCCGAGGCGGCCGCGGCACAACTTGCCGACGAACACGGCCGCGGCTTCCTGTGGACGGGCGAACTGGTCGAACTGCTCGGCGTGTACCAGGCGAACCGCGAGCGGTACCCGACGATGAAGGAGTACATGCCCGAGGTCGCGGCGTTCTTCACGCGCATCTCGGCCGATCCGCAGGCGCAGCTGGCGAAGGTGCCGCGGATCGTCAAATCCACCCCGGCATCGGGAGCTCGCATCAACGCGCAAACCAAGGAAGTCTCGATCGAGTTCAACCGACCGATGCAGGCGGGGTACAGCTTCGTGACCGATGGCGCCGTGATGCCCAAGATCGACGGCAAGCCGTGGTGGAGCAACGACAGCAAAACCCTTGTGCTGCCGGTCAAGCTCGAAAAGGGCAAGAGCTACGTGCTCAAGCTCAACAGCCCCACGCACCGCGGCTTCACCAGCACCACCGGCTTCGCGATGGAGCCGACCGAGATCCGCTTCTCCACCGCGCCGTGACGATCAGTCCTCATCCTTCACGCCGCCGGTAACGATGCGATACCACTCGGCCTGAATGGCCTCGAGGATCTTCTCGTTGACGGGGTGGTCCGGATCGGGCGCAAAGCCCGGAAGGCTCTCGACGAGGGCTCGCAACTCGGTGAAGCGGACGCGCAGCGGGTCGCGGCCACGAAACGACTCGGCGAGCTTCTCGCCGATCAGATCAACATCGAGCCAGCCGAAGGTGTCGATGGGCATGGGAGTGGGCGTACTGCGCGGCCGTGCGTTCGGTCCGCTTCCTGATGGGCGCGGTTCGGATCAATCAATGATCGTGGTCGTGGTCCGCGCCTTCCTTCACCGCGTTGCGGTTCCAGGAGGGGACGCGGATGGTGACAGGCCCGTCGCCCTTGAGTTCGCACTGACACGAAAGACGGCTGTTGCGCTGCAGGCCGGGCGCCTCTTCAACACGATCTTCCTCGGCTTCGGTCGCCTCGCTCACGTCCTTGGCGCCGCTCTCGAGATAGACGTGACAGGTCGAGCAGGCACAGACACCGCCGCACGCATGCTCGATGTTGATGCCGCTGGCCATGCAGGCCTCGAGGATGTTCATGCCGCGGTGGGCTTTGAGCGTGACCTCGGGCGTGTCGTTGCCGGTGAGGGAGTGCGGGTCCTCCATCACAACGCGGAGGGTGACGGTGGCGGTAGCGGGATCGATGGTCCGAACGTGCATACATCCGAGCGTATGTGTCGCCCGCTGACCTCGCCGGGGCAGCCGTCTCCCCCGTCAAGATGGCGGAGAAACCCGAGTCTGGCCAAAAACGGACTTTTTGATACATTTATCATTTGATTTCGTTTGTTCAAACGAAATACAACCGATAGCATCGGCATTGTCGATATTTTAAGGACTAAAAGGTCGTTTAGTCATACAGGAGACACGCATGCTCGCCCGTTGGAGAATCGCCGCAATTCTGCTCGCTCTTGGCGCTGCATCCACCACCCTCGCCGACGTTCAGCCGCTCTTTGGCGGCGTGCTCAAGCCGCTGAAGGGTGACGACCAGTTCGTCGCGCCGGTCACCAGCCCCTACTACAACGAAAACTCGATGATCGGCACCGACGTCCGCCTGTGGTACGTGCACCACAAGGTCAACGACGACGCCCTCGGCCCCGACGTCTCAGTGACCGACTACGCGGCCCAGATCCGCATCGCCCTGACCGACTCGCTCCAGCTCGTCGCATACAAGGACGGCTACCTCGACTTCGATGGCGGTCCGGACACCGAAGGCTTCAACGACCTGGCCGCGGGCATCAAGTGGCAGTTCTACCGCAACGACGAGACGCACCTCTACGCCGCCGTCGGCGCCGGCTACGAGTTCCGCACCGGCGAGAGCCGCGCATTGCAGAACGACAGCGAATACCGCCTGTGGGCGTCGGTCGACAAGGGGTGGGGCAAGTTCCACGCGGGCGCAACCCTCAACTGGCGCGGCAGCACCAGCGGCGATGACAAGGACAACGGCAACTCCGACGTCCTCTCCTGGCACCTGCGCCGACTACCGCATGACCGAGATCTTCAGCCCGGTCGTCGAGATCAACGGCTACCACATCGTCAGCGACAGCAACACCGGCGTGCCCCTCAACGGTGCCGACGTGCTGAACCTGGGCGCCAACGGCGCCGACCCGACCATCAGCGCCGGCCTCGGCGTCGAGTTCCGCTGCGGCGACAGCACGGCGATCCGCGCCGCGTACGAACTGCCGCTGAGCGGCCACGACAGCGACCTCTACGGCACGCGCCTCACGGTTTCACTCGTCTACACGTTCTAAAACACTCTTTTCCGCCTTGCTCCGAACGCCGGTCGCACGTCTCCATCAGGAACGTGCGGCCGGCGTTCAGCCTTTGCGGGCACAACACGAAACCGGCGATTACTCGGTCTCGGCCAACTCCCCCACTTCCATTCCGCCGCGCAGACCGCCCGCCTCGAACTCGGCGAGCCGCTCGAGCACCTCGGCCGGGCTCTTCGCGACGCGAATGGACTCCTTAAGCGGCTTGCAACCGACCGGGCGGCCACGGTGGTCCAGCTCCTGTCCGAGACGCTTGCCGAACCAGCTCATGCGCCGGCGAATCTGCACCATCGCGTAATGCTCGCCGCGGTACTGGATCATCAAGGTCAGGTAACGGCGAACGATGTCGAGCTTCTGCTTCGTCGTGGGTTCGGGCAAAATCGGCTCGCCGCAAATCGCCGCCCACGCGTCGCGGAAGAGCCACGGCGTGCTCAGCGCCGCGCCCGATCATGACGCCCGCGCACCCGGTACGGCGGATCATCTCCGCGGCGTGCTGCGGCTCGCGCACATCACCGTTGCCGATGACGGGCACCGCGTGGCCCGCGGCCTTGCAGTGATTGCCGACGGCTTCAACAACCTTGGCGATGCCGTCGTGGCTCACCTCGCCCTGGAACTTCTGCTGCGTGGTGCGCCCGTGAATCGTGACGGCGCAGACGCCGGCGTCGATCAGCCGCGGCGCAAGCCAGCAGGCGATCGGCTGATCATCGAACCACCCCAGCCGCATCTTGCACGTCAACGGGATGCCCAGAGGCTCGAGCACCTTGGCGCAGCGGCGGACGATCTCTTCAGCGGTATCAGGAATGCAGAGCAGCTTCGAGCCGCCGTCCTTCTTAGTCACCTTGTCGACCGGACACCCCATGTTGATGTCGACGACGGTTGCTCCGTGCTGCACGGCCCACAGCGCGCCATCGGCCATGATGGCCGGGTCACCGCCGTAGAGCTGCATGCAGATCGGTTTGTCGAAGTCGTTGGTCTGCGCAAGGTCGAGACTGGTGGCAGTGCCACGCAAAAGCCCCTGCGGCGACAGCAGATCGGTCGAGGCAAGCCCCAACCCCCCTTGCTCGCGGCAGATCGTGCGGAACGCGAGATCGCAGTACCCCGCGATGGGGGCGAGCAGGAGGTTGGTCTTGAGCTGGACGGGCCCGATTCTCAGCACCGGGGAGTGTAGGAAAAGGCCGGAACGCGGAGCCGCGTTCCCTGCCTTGTGGCGCTCGAGGCTCTTATTCAGCGACGACGCGCCCCTCAACCAGCCGCACGACACGATCGGCCCGTTCCGCCACGTCCGCCGAGTGCGTGACGATCACCATCGTCTGCTTCGTCGCGGCCCTGTGAGCCAGAAGCTGGTCCATGATGCCGCCGCCGGTTTTGGCGTCGAGGTTGCCCGTCGGCTCGTCGGCAAGCAGCAGCGGCGGGTCGTTGATAAGCGCACGCGCCAGCGCCACGCGCTGGCGCTCGCCGCCCGAGAGCTCGCCCGAGCGATGCTCAAGCCGGTGGGCCAGACCGAGCGTGGTGAGCAGTTCCGTCGCACGGGCATTCACCGCCGCGGCGTTGTACCGCAGGCGGCCGAGCTTCACCATCGCCGCGAGCGCGACGTTCTCGATGACGTTCAACTCAGGCAGCAGGTGGTAGAACTGGAAGACGAACCCGACCGACTCGGCGCGATAGCGGTCCAGCCGCCGGCCGCGCATCTTGTTGATCGACGCGCCGTCGAAAACGATTTCGCTGGGAACGCGGTCGGTCTGCACGCTGCCGCCGCACTCGGGGCACGTGTTGCCCTTGAGCCCGCGGGTTGAGTAGTTGCAGTTGACGCAGATGAGACCGTTCTTGTGTTGTTTGTCGGGCCGATCCAGGCCGCCGAGCAGGTGGAGCAGCGTGCTCTTGCCGCTGCCGGTGGCCCCCACAATCGCGACAAACTCCCCCTTCTCAACACGCACCGAAGCGCCACGGAGCACGGCAATGTTGTGCCCGCGGAGGCGGTAGGTCTTGTGCACGTTAGCGGCGGAGAGGTAAGGCATGAGGGAGGCATTCGCCACTAGCCATTAGGCACTAGTGAAAGGCAAGAATCTCAGACACTGGCACCCGCCACTCTTCCACTAATGCCTAGTGGCTAATGGCGAATGCCGCACTACTCAAACCGCAGCGCGGCCACCGGCTTCATCCGGGCCGCGCGGATGGCCGGAAGAAGCGCCCCGACGACGCTGAAGAAGACCCCGCTCACCGCGACGATCGCGGCCCGCGACGGGTTCACCTTGTGCGGAATCTCCGCGAAGTAGTACGTCCGCTGGTCCCACACGCTGATTCCCAGCTTCGCCCCCATCCACTCGTGGATCGGGTTGATGTTGGTCACGATCGTGTAGGCAATCGTCAGTCCCACCACGATGCCCACGACGCCGATCGCCAGCCCGTAACACAACCACACACCCGCAACGCCCGGCCCGCTCGCCCCAACCGCCCGCAGGATCCCGATGTCCTTGGTCTTCTCGCTGATCATCGCCCAGAAGATCGACATGATCAGCACCGAGCAGACGACCCAGATCAGCGACAGCAGGAAGAGGACCAGCGCCGTCTCCTTCTTCACCGCGCCCACGAACATCGCCCGCTCCATCTCGAACGTGCGGATGAGCTGCGTCGACTCGTTGCTCATCGACTCGAACGGCGGAACCTTGTCTACGTGGTCAGCCGCGAACTTCCTGTACACCTCGAGGACGCGCCGCCGAAGCTTGTCGGGATCTACGCCCGGCTTGGCCCGCACCAGCACCGTGTTCACGCGCGCGGGATCGACCGGCAGCGTGCTCAGATCCGGCGGCGGGGCGTACGGGTCCTGCTCCTTCGGCGCCACGCGGCTGGCGTTCATCTTCAGCCGCTCCTGCAGGCCCGCGATCGGCACCAGCACCGTTCCCTTGTCCGCGTCGTAGATCCCCGTGCGATACTCGTTGGCGACCGGCAGATTCCACGACACCAGCTCGACCGTCCGCCCCTTGCTGTCCAGCGGCACCATCCGCAGCGTCACGCGCGTATTCGCCGCGAAGTCGCTCACCACCACGCGGTCGCCGTTGGGCAGCGTCTTGTACAACCCGCTCATGTTGTAGAACCCGCCGCCGTTCTGATCGCGGCGTGAGAGCCCCAGGATCTCGATCCCCACCACCGCGGCGTCTTCCTGCTGGCGGCTCTGCAGGTTCAGCTCCGACAGGTGCATCGCGTCGTTATACACGCGGGTAAAGACCTGCGAGAGCATTGGATCAAGCCGCGGATCCTGCTTCAGCGTGTCGCGTTTGAGAGGCGTGGTCAGCGGCTTCCACCACACGCCCTCCTTGTAATCCACCACCTTCGCGTAGCTCTCGGGGTCGATCCCCTTGATCTGCACCGGCAGCAACCGGTCGTCAGGCAGGCTGATGAGCCCGAAGCTCTCCACAACCGGCGCCGTCGCCGCGACGACGTCGCTCTCCTTCTCAAGCCGCTGCCGCAGATCGTCGTAGTACGCAAACCCGCTGTTGGGCCAGGTGATGCTGACATCCCCCACCATCGACCGCCCCGTGTCGAGCAGCATCGACAGGAACCCGCCCATCACCGACCATGTGATCAGGATCAGCGCCGAACACAAGGCCACGGCGAGCGCCGCAAGGATCGGCATCACGCGCGAGGTCAGATACTTCCGTGTAAGCAGCGACTGGTACATGGGGGGAGCGGGGCGAGTGTAGAAGAGGATTCACCACGGAGAACACGGAGGGCCACGAAGAGGCATGAGCCGCAGATAAACGCAGATTGACGCAGATGAAGAGAAAGACTGGTGGCGGCGTTCAGGATGCCATGAAACTCCACCTGGTCGAGTGGTAAGCGCATGACCACGCCCTCGGTTCGCCAATCCACGTCACACACGGCAGAGGCCATCAGAACAACCTCACCAGCACTCTCCGATACCTTCACTTCTTCTCCTGCCTTCATCAGCGTCAATCTGCATTCATCTGCGGCCCTCCCCTGCTTCTCTCCGTGGCCCTCCGTGGTGAACCCGCCTTTGCCCCCGGCCAGCGCCCGAACTACACTCCGCGCGATGACCATCCCCAAGCCCGACTTCGTCACGGCCCAGCTCATCGTCGGCATGCTCTCGCTGGCGATCACCGTGCACGTCATCCTCGTCTTCGTCGGCCTGGCGCTCTACCTCGAGCGCAAGATCTCCGCTTACGTGCAGGACCGTCTGGGCCCCAACCGCGTCGGTCTTGATCTCGGCCTGCCAATCCTCAAACCGCTCCGCGGCCTGTGGGGCCTTGGTCAGTCAGCCGCGGACGGCATCAAGATGCTGCTGAAGGAAGACTTCACGCCCAAGAACGTGGACAAGGTCCTCCACTTCATCGCCCCCGGTCTGGCAGTCATCCCCGCGCTGCTCGCGTCCGCTTACCTCCCGTGGGGCGGAATGTGGGACGTGCCGGCGTTCGATATCCCACTGCTCGGCTGGCACATCGAGGCCCAACGCGTGATGGTCGGCGGCGCCAACGTCTCGATCGGCCTCGTGTACGGCCTGGCGATCGCCGGCCTCGGCGTCTACGGCGTCGCGCTCGGCTCGTGGGCCAGCAACAACAAGTTCTCGTTCCTCGGCGGTCTGCGCCAGCGCCCAGATGCTCGCGTACGAAATCCCGCTCGGCCTGATGCTGCTGGTGGTCATCCTGACGACCGGCTCGCTGTTGCCGCAGACCATCGTCGGCTACCAGGTGCAACACGGCTGGCTGATCCTCGCCCATCCGCTCGCGGCCGTCTTCCTCTTTACGGCCTTCCTCGCCGAGAGCAACCGCGCCCCGTTCGACAACGCCGAGTGCGAGAGCGAGCTGGTCGGTGGCTTCCACACCGAGTTCAGCTCGATGCACTTCGGTCTCTTCTTCCTCGCCGAATACGCCCACGTCATCACCTCCTCGGCGGTCTTTGCGCTGCTCTTCCTCGGCGGCTACCACCTGCCGGGCATCGCGATGCTCAGCCCCGACTACACAGGAGCTGACGCAGCGTGGTACATGGGCCTGCTTGCCGCGGTGCTGAAGTTCGCTGTGCTCTTCGGCAAGACCGTCCTGCTGGTCTGTTTCGTCATCATGGTCCGCTGGACGCTCCCCCGCTTCCGCTACGACCAGGTGATGAGCCTCGGCTGGCAGGGCCTGATCCCCGCAAGCCTGCTGCTGCTGGTCGGCACGTCCTTCATGGTCTACTTCAAGGCCTTGATGTGGTGGGAACTGGCGCTGCTGAACATCGGCCTGTTCGTCGTGATGCTCGCGGTCCAGCCGCTGCTCCCCAAGGGTGGCGCCGTCCGCAACCGGCGCGTGAACCTCCCCGGCTCGCGATTCAGCCCGCTCAAAGAGCACACCGCCCCGGCCGAAACCCCCGTAAACGCCGCCCTCCCCACGCTCCAGGCCTGACCGCCCCCGGCTCAAGCTGCGAGAACTTGTGAATCCGCCGCCCGGCGCACGCCGAAATGGGCGGCATGATCAAACTCGCCGCCATCGTGGCCGGTCTCGTCGTCCTCTCAGGGTGCGTTCAGCACGACTACATGGGCGAGCAGTTCGCCGCCGTCGATCCGCGGAGCGTCGCCGTCTACTACGACGCCGCGCGCGTCCCGGCCGACATGCGCGTCATCGGCTCCAACCGCGCCAAGGCGGACGAGAGCATGGACAGCAACGAGATCGTCGACGACATGGTGAAGAAGGCCGCGAGCGTCGGCGCCGACGCCGTGCTGGTCGAGGGCGTCCAGACCGTCGAGACCGGCGCGACGACCTCCGAGAACGGCCAGCAGCACATGAAGACCGAGTGGTACACCGACGCAAACGGCGTCCGCCGCAAGCGTCAGGTTCCCGACGGCTCGTGGAGCTCCTCCTCCACAACGACCGTTCAGAAAGAGAAAGTCATCACCGCGAAGTTCTACCGCCGCGGCCGCTGAGACGCGTCCTCCTGCGTCGGCGGCTCCGAGCGAACGCGAGCCTGCTGCGCAAGCTCATGGAACCGATCGCGCAGCGCGATCAATTCCGCCTCTTCCATCTGCTCGACGTCGATCAGGTTGTTCCGCGCTCCGTGAACCGCACGGATCAACTCGTCGAGCTTGATCTGCATCGCCGCGGTGTCGCGGTTCTGCGCGTTCTGGATCAGGAACACCATCAGGAACGTCACGATCGTCGTGCCGGTGTTGATCACCAGTTGCCACGTGTCGCTGAAGTGACACACAGGCCCGAACGCGGCCCACGCGATCACGATGCCCACCGCAGAAAGAAATGCCGCGGGATGCCCTGACCAGTGAGCCGCGGCCGAAGCGCAACGACGAAACGGTCCGCCATGGCGGGATGGAGGTGGGCATGCAGGCAACGGATCTGTACGTCCGCCCTGGGATGCATGGGTCGGCGGGTGCGCGGACATCCCCCACAATCCGTGGGCTGACACTGAATGCGCGATGATGCGGCCCTGAACCCACGCTCATCGCCGGCTTCGCGGCCGCCCAAACCCTGTCAGCGGCGACGGCGTTTAAGGAACATCAGCCCGCTCAGTGAGATCACGGCAGCGCCGGCGCGGGAACGGTTACGACAAAGAGCGACGTGCCGCTGGTCTGGCCGAGCATCTGACCACTGCCGAAGAACACCACCTGCGTCTCGCCGCCGAACGGGGTAAAACTCAGGAGCGACGCCCAACCCGAGCCGGCAATCCCGCCGGTAATCAGGTCGTTGACGTCGGCGAAGCCGAGGTCCGGACGGTAGAGGAACGGGTGCTGCAGGCCGCCACCTTGCCCGTCGGGGAAGAGCAGGTACGTGCCGACCATCACGCCCTCGGCGGTAATCGTCGTCGGCTGGCTTGATGAATACCCGTCGCTGAGCCGGATCGTGTCGGGCACGCCCAACGTCGCCTGAGAAGAGGCCTGCGTTGCCGGATCGAAATACCACGCATCACTGCCAATCTGCACGCCCGCGGCGTTGAAGCGGGCCGAGTAACCACAGACGATCCCCGCGGCACTTTGGCTGACGGCGGTGCTCGACTGCCGCCCCCCCGCCCCCGTGTGCACCGCGTCGACTAGACCGGTCCGCACTGTTCCCGTCGCCGGGCTCCACGCCCACGTGTGAACGCCTGCGATCGTGTTGACACCGGAGATCGTGTAGGACTCTCCGAGCACCTGATCGACGTCCATCAAGTACAGACGCCCGTCGAGCGGCATCACGTGCTGGTAGCCGTTCGAACCGGTGTATGCCGGTCCGTGCAGGCCGATCTGCACCGTGCCCGTCGCACTCGTCCACGCCCAGCTGTCGACCCCGTTGTCCGTCGACGCTCCGGAGATGCGCATCGACGTACCCGCCACCACGCCGCGTTCAGACTGCCCGAGCGGCTGAGAGGATTGATAGCCGGCGCTGCCGGTAAACCCGGCGCCCGTCAGGCCGATTGCGACCGTGCCCCCACCCGGCACGCGGACCCAGGCGTCCTGACCCGAGCCGCCCGTGTACCGCGTGGAAACACCGATTGCCTGCCCTGACAGATTGACGCCCCAGTTTGCGTACAGACTGGACATCTGCTCGCCGGTCGCGGAGGTGTGGAGCGCATCAGTGAGGCCCACCTGGATCGTGCCCGTGCCCGGCGCGAAGATCCACGCGCCCTGGCCGATCGTCGTGCCCGCAGCGTTGTACCGCCAGGAGACGCCCGACGCGTACCCCGCCGCGTTCAGGAACGTGCCGTCGTGGTTGTTCTCGGTAAACTCGCTGTACTGTCGGCCGTTAAGCCCGGTGTACTCGGGTGTGCTGAGACCGAGCCGCTGCGTGCCCCCTGCCGATGTCCACGCCCACGTTGCTTGCCCGTTGTCGCTCGTCGCGTTGCGGACGACGACGCTGGTGCCGATGAGAACCCCCATGTCATTCTGTTCGACGATCGACGCGTTGCGATACCCCGTCGTGCCGGTGAAGCTGCCGTCGACGGGATTGACGCGCACGGTCCCTTCGCCGGCGCGATAGACCCACACGTCCTGCCCACGGAACACATCGTTGATCACCAGCGCGGATACCCCGGCCACCTGCCCGTTCTCTGCCTGGGTCACACCGCCGGATTGCCGTATCCCTGCGAGCGTCGTGTGAGCGGAATCCAGCAGCCCCACCTGCGTGTACCCCGCGGCTTGCGTCCACACCCATGCATCGATGTGGTGTGGCTGACCACTAATCGGGCGCTGCAGCGTGGCTCCAGCGACCTGGCCCGACTCTGTCGGGCGGATTGCGGTGTACGAGTAATACCCGTTGCTGCCGAAGTTCAACTGAACCGTGCCGGTCGCTGCCGTCCAGTACCACACGGACCGCTGCGGGAGACTCGGAACCCAGAAGAAGCCCTCGGACCATCCAATCGCCATCCCCGACGAATTCGCCCCTGTCACGTAGCTGTTCTGCCTGCCGTTGCTGTCCGTGTAGAGGGGCCCCGTCAGACCGATCTGAACGGTGCCCAGCGTCGGCGCCCAAGCCCACATGGTCTCGCCGATCGTGGCGCCGGTGCTCGTGTATTGCGTCGACCGCCCGAAGACGTACCCGCTCTGCGGCACGCGCAGGTCGTAGCGGCTGCTCTGCTCACCGTTCAGGCCGGTGTGCGCCGCATCGACCAGGCCGATACGGGTCATGGTGAGCTGATCGGACACCTGAGCCGACGCGATCCCTGCAAGGATCGCAACGGCAAAGGCGGACAACGGACAACCAACGCCGACGACGCCTGAGCAACGAGCAAACTGCATGGCGATACCCCTACGCGCCGGGTGAGAGCCGGCTTCTCCGCCGATGACCGCACGTGCATACGGATCGACGCGACGCACCCGATTCGCCCGTCCCCCTCGTCGGGTTGCTTCCTGATCCCGAATGCGTGACTTTCCCCAAGGCCGCACAACGCCACCGTGGCGGTGTGATACTCGACAGATAAGCGTCTGCTCGACCGCTTCAGCGCCGACGCCGCCGCACCAACGCCAACCCCGCCGCGGCAAACACCGCCGTCCCCGGCGCCGGCACAGTGAGCACAAACAGCGACGTGCCGCTGGTCTGGCCCAACACCTGACCGCTGCCCACAAACACAACCTGCGTCTCGCCGCCGAACGGCGCAAAGCTCAGGATCGACGCCCACCCCGACCCGGTGATCCCGCCCGCGATCAAGTCGTTGACATCAGCAAACCCCAGGTCGGGCCGGTAGAGGAACGGGTGCTGCTGCCCGCCACCCTGACCGTCGGAGAAATAGAGGTACGTGCCGACCATCACGCCTTCGGCGGTGATCGACGTCGGCTGGCTCGACGAGTACCCGTCGCTCAGGCGGACCGCGTCCGGCACGCCCAAGGTCGCCTGATGCGAGACCTGCGTCGCCGGGTCAAAGTACCAAGCATCGCTTCCGGTCTGCGCTCCACCGCCGCTGAAGCGCGCCGAGTATCCGCCGACCACGCCGCTCGCATTCCGAGTGATGTTCGTGCTCGATTGGATCCCGCTGAAGCTCGTGTGCAGCGCGTCAACGAGCCCCGTCTGAACCGTGCCCGTCGCGGCACTCCACGCCCATGTGTTGACTCCAGTCACCGTGCTCACACCGAGAATCCGGTGAGACTCACCGATGACCTGCTCACCGACGAACGGACGACTGGATGCGAACAGCGCCACGTTCTGATAGCCATCCGACCCGGTATACACCGGGCCGCGCAGACCGATCGGAATCGTCCCGGTCGCGCTGGTCCAAGCCCAGCTGCTCACGCCATTCGGGCTCGAAACGCCGCTGACGCGGTTCGACTGGCCCACGACCACGCCGCTCTCAGTTTGGCCGAGCGGCACGGACGACTGATACCCGGCGCTGCCGGTGAACCCCGCGCCGGTAAAGCCGATCGCATGCATCTCACCCGATGGCGTCCGGACCCAGGCGTCCTGGCCGCTCCCGCCGGTATACCGCGTCGACTGGCCGATCGCCTGGCCCGAGAGGTTCACGCCGCTGCTCCGCACCGACGATTCCTGAACGCCCGTCGAGGACGTGTGCAGTGCATCCGTCAACCCGACTTGGACGGTGCCCGTCCCCGGCGCGAAGATCCACGCGCTGCTGCCGATGGTCCCGCCGGTGGCGTTGTAGCGGGTCGACACGCCCGACGCGTACCCCGCCGCGTTCAGAAACGTGCCGTCGTTGTTCTCGGTGAACTCGCTGTTCTGCCGCCCGTTGAGGCCGGTGTGCTCCATCGAAAACAGCCCGATCCGCTGCGTCCCGCCCGCCGGCGACCAGACCCACGTCGCCTGTCCGTTGTTGCTCATGATGTTGCGGACCAGCACGCTGGTGCCCGCCACAAAGCCCGACTCGTTCTGCTCAAGGATCGACGCGTTGCGGTACCCGCCCACGCCGGTAAAGCCGGCATCCGTCGGGTTGACGCGGACGGTCCCTTCGCTCGACCGGTACACCCACGCGTCTTGCCCGCTGAACTCGTCGTCGATCACCAGCGCAGACGTCCCCGCCGCTTGGCCGCTCTGGTTCTGCCAGTACGCAAACGACTGCCGCCCCCCCGCCGACATCGTGTAGTCCTGGCTGACCAGGCCGACCCGGTGGTACCCGCCCGCCTGTGTCCACACCCACGCGTCGCTGTGGTAGACGTTCGCACCGATCGCGTGATACGTGTACCCGGCAATCTGACCCGCATCCGTCGGAGCCACCACGCGCGTCGAATACAGGTTCGGGCCGTAGCTCAGTTGCACCGTCCCCGTCTCGGGAGTCCAGTACCACGAAGCAACCCGCGACAACGTGCCCCACGGATTGCTGTATGCCAGCCCGTCGGATGTGCCGACGATCATCCCCGAAGAATTTGCTCCGCCCACGTAGCTGGTCTGGCCGCCGCCGCTATCGGTGTACCCGGCGCCCCACAGCCCAATCTGCACCGTGCCCAGCGTCGGTGTCCAGACCCAGGCGTCCTGCCCGTTCGTCGCACCCGCGGCGTTATATCGCGTGGTCCGCCCGAACACGTAACCCACCTCCGACACCCGCCCGGAGTACTGGCTCTGATGCTCGCCGCCTGATCCGGTGTGCGTGGCATCGACCAGGCCGATGCGGGTCATCGTGAGCTGATCGCTCAACTGAGCGCTCGCGGCGCCGGCGAGCACCGCGACAGCGAGAGCGGACAACGGACAACCAACGCCAACGACGCTTGAGCAACGAGCGAACTGCATGGCGATACCCCTACGCGCCGGGTGAGAGCCGGCTCCTCCGCCGATGACCGCACGTGCAACGGATCGACGCGACGAACCCGATTCGCCCGACCCCCTCGTCGGGTTGCCGCCAAAGCCTGAATACATGGCTTTCCCCGAATATCGCTGAGCGTCACAGCAGCACGGTCGCGCGCTCATGAAACAGTCGCTGTTCGGTCCCAGGCCGGTATCCCAACCACCACCAATCTTCTCGCCACCGACCGCGCGCCGGTCTATCCTTGGCCCCCGCCCCCCTAAGGGATCGGAACTCATCCGGCTTTGGCCATTTGGCATTTGGCCATTTGGCAATTTGGAGTCCCCCCGTGTCCAACGTCGGCACCATCACGCAGGTCATCGGCAGCACCTTCGACATCCAGTTCGCGGAGGACAAGCTCCCGCCGATCTACAACGCCGTCAAGATCGACGCGCCGACCCCCGTCGGCCACCTCGTCCTGACCGGTGAGGTCGCCAGCCACCTCGGCGGCGGCAAGGTCCGCGCCGTCGCCCTCGGTTCGACCGACGGCCTCCGCCGCGGCCTGCAGTGCACCGACCTCGGCGGCCCGGTCTCGGTCCCCGTCGGCGAGGCCGTCCTCGGACGCGTCTTCAACCTCCTGGGCAACCCGATCGACAAGGGCGCCGAAATCCCCGCCGGCACCAAGCGCTCCTCCATCCACCGCGCTCCGCCCGAGTTCGCCCAGCTCAACCCCAAGACCGAGGTGCTCCCCACGGGCATCAAGGTCATCGACCTCCTCTGCCCCTTCGTCCGCGGTGGCAAGATCGGTCTGTTCGGCGGTGCAGGCGTCGGCAAGACCGTCATCATCCAGGAGCTGATCGCCCGCGTGGCCCGTAACTTCGGTGGCTACTCGGTGTTCGCCGGCGTCGGCGAGCGCACCCGCGAAGGCACCGACCTCTGGAAGGAAATGAAGGAGGCCGAGTACATCGACGCCGAGGGCAAGAAGTCCCACGTCATCGACAAGGTCGCCATGGTGTTCGGCCAGATGAACGAGCCGCCCGGCGCCCGTCTCCGCGTCGCCCTCACGGCCCTCACGATGGCCGAGAACTTCCGCGACGAATCGGGCAAAGAGACCCTGATGTTCGTGGACAACGTCTTCCGCTTTACCCAGGCTGGTTCGGAGGTGTCCGCACTTCTGGGCCGCATGCCCTCGGCCGCCGGTTACCAGCCGACGCTCTCGACGGAAATGGGCGACCTGCAGGAGCGCATCACCTCGACGGCCAAGGGCGCCATCACCTCGGTGCAGGCCATCTACGTTCCGGCCGACGACTACACCGACCCGGCCCCCGCCACCGCCTTCACCCACCTTGACGCCTACGTGGCTCTGGCCCGTGGTATCGCCGAGAAGGGCATCTTCCCGGCCGTCGACCCGCTGGCCTCCACCAGCCGAATCCTCTCGGCCGAGATCCTGGGCGAGCGTCACTACGCCGTCAGCCGCCGCGTGCAGGGCATCCTGCAGCGGTACAAGGACCTCCAGGACATCATCGCCATCCTCGGCGTTGACGAACTGAGCGAAGAGGACAAGAAGACCGTGGCCCGCGCCCGCAAGATCGAGCGCTTCCTCAGCCAGCCGTTCTACGTCGCCGAGGTGTTCACCGGCTTCAAGGGCGTCACCACGACGCTCGAGGAGACCCTCGACAGCTTCGAGCGCCTCTGCAACGGCGAGGGCGACGACCTCCCCGAGGGCGCCTTCATGTACGTCGGCACCCTCGACGACGCCCGCAAGAAGGCCGAAGCCATGAAGAAGTAAGGCCAGAGGCATTAGCCACTAGCCATTAGGCACGAGTGAAAGACACAAACCCCGGCGACTTCGCCGGGGTTTTTGTTGGGCACGCTTTGCGTTCAAATACAGTGCGTTCCAGCACTCGGAGCATCCGAACGCCTTGGCCCGGAGGGCCCACGATCCCAGCCGGCAGGTTCAGAACCTTTTGCGTTAGCCCGGTATGTCAGAGCCCGAAGCGTTAGCGAGGGAGGCCGATGAGGCTCTGCGAATCGGCCGTTCGGCCCGCGGCAAACGCGGCACTCGCAAAGCCTCGTGCCGCCTTCCTCGCTAACGCTTCGGGCTCTGACCAAGGCCGCTCCCTGAGAAATGCAGGCAGCCTTGGATTTTTCGTGGCTCCCAGCACTTTGTGCAAAAAGTTCTTCACCTGCCGGTACACAGCCCTCGCATCAATCTCCGGCCCGGAGGGCCGACGAAAAGGGCAAGACCTTCGATACCGTTTCTTTGATAACGCGGGGGCGTCAACGGTTCCGGTCGCACGACGCACACGAGCCCCCACGTGATGAAGCACAAACGCATCGCGCCAAGCTCCCGATTAAACTGGAAAGATGCTCTGGTGGTTCGTCGGTGGATTCATCGCCCTCATTGGCCTGCGTCTGCTCTTCCAACGGCGCCACGGCCTGCTGCCTCGCCCTACCGAGTCGCCGCACCTCGAAATCCACGATGCGCGTCTCGGGCGCCTGACGTACTGCCCAGACGCAAAGAGCTGGGAATGCAACGTCCAACTCGCCGACGGTACCGCGATTGAACTCTCCATAAACGGCCCGAAGTCCGGACCCGACCCCGCGGCCGTCAACGCCGCCCGCCAACTCGCCGACCGTGGCCCGGAACTCATCCAGTCCATTCAACGCCTCGTCGCCGCGGCAGCGGCGACGCTAGAGCAGGCCAAAGACCCGGCGTACGCGGCGGAACGCGCCGAGATGCTCTCGCTGGTCGTGGACGGCATCCACATCTTCAGCGCGGGCCCCCCACTCTCGTGCATGGTCTCGTTCAAAGAGAACCCCTCGCACATCGGCGTCTGGCGATGCGGCTACGACGGCGAGCGGGTGTTCGACTTTGGTGTTGACAGGTAACGAAAGACGCGAGAGCGGTAAGCTAAGGCGTTACTTCCGCGGCATCGCACGTAGCGACGAATCAATCTTCGCCAGCCACGCGTCAAGCTCGTTCAGGGCAGACGCCGGCGGCTCGTCACCCGGTTCCCACTTACCGATTGTCAGCGAATTGAACCGGGTCCACTGCGACGATAGAGCCTTCCTCTGGGTGGTGAGGAAATGTGGAGCTGCCCTCAAAGCCTCGGCAGTCGCGGCTCTCCGGGATGGATCATTCGGTCGCCCAGCGATCAGTCGCACGGCCATGTACTGAGTCGTCTCGCCGAACTGCTCAACCTCAATGTACAAGTCACACGCTGCGCTGTCCAGCGGACGTGCGTTGGTGTCACTGAACACGCCAACCCATTCCTTCGGCACCCACATGAGGTACCGCCCGAGCATGCCGCGCATCACCCATCGATCGCTCTTTGCAAGATGGTTCTGCACCATTTCTAAACCATCAATACCGCGGATGGAAGCTCGCTCCCAGATCACGTCAATCGCTTCTTTGTGATTCCGATAGATGCGTTTGCACAATTCATCGATATCAGGATCGTTCATAAACCGTCCCTTCAGAAGGCGCAGGTAGTGATCTAGAAAGGCCGCAACGTCCTTGCCCAGTGAATCCCCGACAACCGCCGCCGTCCGCGTAAGCACCCTGTAGATGTCGCGGTAGGAATAGTGGACCCAGTCCTCATCGCTCGGCCTGTCGCCGTCGATCGTGAGAAAGACGAAGAGCGGAGGCTGATCTGGAAACCCCTCCCGCACCGCTTTCTCATACCGATTGAGCTGGTCCGAATGTTTCCCGCTGTCCACTTTGTTCTCGATCGCCACCACGAACGCAGGCTCGCGACAGGTGATGAGCAGATCGATGTTCTTCCACTCCCGCCGGATCTCCACGCCACGCAGGTCACTTCCATCGATCTCGACCGGCGAGAAGGGGCGACGGCCAGAGGGTGCTTGGCGAAGCAGATCGATCAGAGCCGCCTTGAGGAACAAGTCGCCCTGCCCGTGACTGCCGTAAGGATCGAGCAACCATGCAAGAAAATTCGAATGGTTGATCTCGCGTCGAACAATCCCCAACGCATCGAAGATATTGAACCGCCCCAGCCGCTGCTCAAGCTCTTGCAGATCATCGTCAACCAGCAGGTTCTCAAGCAGCTTGATCCGCTTCGTACGGTCCGTGTCCGTCATTCCGCCAGCATACCAGCACCCTGCAGCAGTCGCGGCCTGTGTCATTCGACCAATATCACTACCCGACAGAGCATCAAATCAACCCCACTGCTAGCCGGCCACTCTGGGACCGCCAGTACACCTAATGCCGCCTCACGTGGGGGCTCGTGTGTCTCCAGCAACCAGACGCGTAACCGCCCCCACGTCATCCCCAAATCGCCTTCCCTTTTACCCCCTCGCGCAACTGATACCGGCGCAGATCGCCTACTTCGCGTCCGCACTAAAGCAAAAACACCTCGGACAAAACGTCCGAGGTGCGTGAACACTCATTTCAATCTTCCATCCACCGCGATCAGCGCCGGCGGCGAGACATCGCCAACCCGCCCAACCCCAGCAGCGCGGCCGCGCCGGGCGTCGGAACAAACTGCAGCTGCGAGATCGCGATGGAGCCGCTGCCGGCCATATCCGATGCGCCCGGCTGCTGGATGAAGGCGAACTGGAGCATCACATCGTTGAGCGTGCTGGGGTCGAAGCCGGGGGTGGCAAAGCCGGGCGTCGAGGTGAGGTCGAGCTGCAGGCCCGTGAACGCGCCGGGGGTGAAGGAGATCCACCAACCTGCAAGGTTGTTCGCACCGTCGTGGACCTGTACGAACACCTCGGCGGTCGAGTAGGACCCGCTGAACGAGCCTGAGCCGGCGTACGACAGCACGGTCGACGAGCCGAGCGAGGCGCCGCCGAAATACTCGGTGATGCTCGTCACCGCCAGCGCGAGAGCACCCGAGTTGGCGGGCGCCGAGATGTCCCACGCCATGCTCAACTGACCGCCGCCGAGCGACGACGTCATCGACGCCGCGCCGCCGGCGTATGCGCCGGTCTGGAAATAGGTCTGCCGGAAGCCCAACGCCGTGGGAACATCCGAGTTGGTCGGAAACGTGTACTGATTCTGGGAGTTGACGCCGACAAAGATCGTCGTGTGGGCGCCGTCGGTCAGGGTGTCGATGGTGTAGTCGGCCATCGCCACGCTGGAGCAGGCGCTCAACGCAATCAGTACACAAACGCTCTTCATGGGGTCTCTCTCTCTGCCGCCCGTTGGGGCAGCGTGTGGGGTGCTCGCCGTTCTCTTCTCACAGAAGAGAGCTGGAAGCAATGTGTCCTGAGAATACCTTGCGCCCCTCGCCGGTGCAACCTTCCGCACTCATCGGCAGGAAGGGTTAATCCCTACCAATGATCCCAGCACCGGTGGAGAACGAACGAGAGAGTCCGAGCGTAACCGATGCACGCGCGGGACTTTCTTCACGGTGATCGATGTCCGTATCGCGCACGACCGCGCTTCACCGCCTGATTCCTCTCCGCGTTCTCCGCTCAATCGTGTATGCTGACGCCCGCACCCCACACTGGAGCTCTCATGCGTTACGCCCTCATCGCTCCCGTCGCTGCCCTGACCCTCGCGCTCGTCGCCTGCTCCGGCAGTGATAAAACGACCTCATCCAACGGCCCGCTCCCCACGCCCGCGAGCGTGAAGGCGATGCAGCCGATCGCGATGCCGACGATGGCGGAGACCAAGCCCATCGACTACCCCGGCATCCACAACGCCGTCGCCTACCACCCCGGCTTCGTCTCCGGCAGCCAGCCCGACGGCGAAGAGGGCATCAAGACGCTCGCCGCGATGGGCGTCAAGACGATCATCACCGTCGACGGCGCGGAGCCCGACGTCGAGACCGCCAACAAGTACGGCATCCGCTACATCCACTTGCCCATCGGCTACAACGGCTTCGACGACGCACGCAAGATGCAGCTCACCCGCGCCACGCGCGACGCGATGGAGAACGGGCCCGTCTACATCCACTGCCACCACGGCAAGCACCGCAGCGCCGGCGCCGCGGCCGCGATCGCCACCACGCTCGGCTGGGAGACGCCCGAGGAAGGCGTCGCCCGCATGAAGGTCTCGGGTACCGCCCCCAACTACAAGGGCCTCTACGCCTGCGCGGCCAACTCCACGCTCGCCGACGCCGCGACGATCGACGCCGTGCCGAACGACTTCCCCTCGCGCTGGACGCCGTCGGGGTACGTCAAGGGGATGAACGAGATCGACGAAGTGTTCGAGCACCTCAAGGCGATCGAGAAGGCCGGCTGGGCGACGCCCAAGGACCACCCCGACCTCGTTCCCGCCTCCGAGGCCGGCCACCTTGCTGACCTCTACCGCCTTCTGCACGAGACTGACTACGTCAAGCGCAAGCCCGCGGGCCTTGGCGAGATGATGCAGGACGCCAACGCCAAGGCGCAGAAGCTCGAGGACATGATCGTCGCAGGTGAGAAGGACGGCGCGAAGATCAGCGCTCAGTTCAAGCTCGTCAGCGCCTCGTGCAAGGACTGCCACGCCAAGTACCGCGATTGAGCGGGCACGACATTCTTGATCTTCTTCACAGCCCCGGACCGACCCGGGGCTGTGTTGTCAGAGCCCGCCCCCCCACGCGTCAGCGAGGGAGGCCGATGAGGCTTTGCGAATCGTCTGGTTTGGCCAGAAAAGACGCGGTACTCGCAAAGCCTCGTACCGCTTCCCTCGCTGACGCTTCGGGCTCGGATGTATGCCGCTTACGCTTGGCGATGGTCACCATCTCAACCACCTACACCGGCAACAAGTCCTGCTCGCTCATCCACAACGAGGGCGCCTCGATCACCACGACCGCCCCGCGCGACATCGGCGGTGCGGGGGGCACAGTCGCCTTCTCGCCCACCGACCTCGTCGCCGCCGGACTCGCCGCGTGCATCCTCACCACCGCTGCGATGTTCGCCGAGCGCCACGGCATCAGCCTCGACGGCGCAACGGCGACGGTCGAAAAGCACATGACCACCCCGCCGCTCCCGCGCCGCATCGCGCGCCTGCCGGTGGTCGTCACGCTCCCGTCATCGGTGCCGCTGGAGATGCGCCCGCGCGTCGAGGCCGCGGGTAACACGTGCCCGGTCCACTCGAGCCTGCTCCCCGAGATCGACAAGCCGATCACGTACCGGTACGTTTGACCGGCACCGCGACCACCGTGCCACACTCCGAACACGGCACATCGAAAGATCCGCAACGGTCGTAGTTGCAGCCCGGGCACCGGCCGCGCCAGTACCGGCCTGACCGCCGCAAGTACGCCGCGACCGGCACAACCGAAATGAGCCCCAGCATCCAGAAGGGCGCATATGCCACGAATGGATTGCGCCAGTCACGCGTGAAACTCGGCCAGACATCCAGCGTCGGCGGCAACGGCTTCTCCCATCCCTCCACGAGTTCGCCCATTGCACCGCCTGGGTGACGGTTCGTGCCGTACCACCGCTTGCCGAACCACGGCCACGTCCGATGCACCGTCACCGTGCCGGCAGCTTTCGGCCCCGTCCCCTGACCGAGACTCGCCTCAGCGTCGTCAACCGGCCATACGAGAACAAAGCCGCCGCGCCCGATGCTGAACGCGCCGTAATTGCCGAGGTTCAGGCTGATGTACAGCGTGGAACTCACCAGCCAGAGCAGCACCCACCCCGCCGCCCACGCGGCGGGCCACAGCCACCAGCGTCGTCGCGGCCAAGTTCGCTGCGTATTTCGCATCACGCCAGTCTACCGGCGTGTGCGCCGGTAGGCTTGACAATGCACCGCATCCGCCCCGCCGCCGCCGCCGACATTCCCGCAGTCCTCCCCATGGTGCAGGCGGTCTGCGACTTCCACCGCAACCTCGAGCCCGCGCGGTACGACTTCCTCCCCGACATCGCCGCCCGTTACGCATCGTGGCTTCCCAAGCGAGCCACCGATCCGCGCAGCGTCTTTCTCGTTGCAGAGATCGAGAACGGCCTCGCCGGCTTCCTCGTCGGTGAAGTGCTTGACGAGATCCCGATCTTCACCCTCAAGCAGTACGGCTTCATCCACGACCTGTGGGTCGAACCCGCCGTTCGCAAGCAAGGCCTCGGGCGCGCGCTTGTGGCCGAGGCCGTCAACCGCTTCGCTGCGATGGGCGTCACGCAGGTCCGCGGCGACACCGCTGCGGACAACGACCGCGCCCGTTCGCTGATCGCTCCGCTCGGCTTCGTCCCCACGACCGTTCAAGTGCTCAAGGTCCTCGACGCGCCGGCCCCCAACCCCTAAGGGTGCCAAATCCCCGCCGCGATATGCGGGAAACCGCTCCGTACAGTCATCACCATGCCGCCGCGCTCGATGGGAGCCAACCCACGTCCACCGATCGGCCCGGCCACGCCCGATGCAGCGTTGAGGCGTGCGCAAGGCGTGTTTCTGGCGCTCACGATCGGCCTTCTGCTGGGCGGCGGCATGCTTGCGTTCCTCGGCCTCTCGCGTGCCGGCGCCGTTCCGCTGCAGCCGGCTCCAACCCCAGCGGCAGGTGGAAACGGGACGGGCGTTGACATCTTTCCGGTGATCGTTCCGATCATCGGCGCGATCGGGCTCGCCGTCGTCGTGCTCGCGCCGCGCTGGATGCTCCGCGCAGCGCAGACTCAGTGGGAGTCGCGTGCCGATGATGATGCCGCGCTCACCCGCGTCTACGGCGGGTTCATCACCCTCTCGACGCTCCAGGCAGCGATGCTCGAAGGGCCCGGCCTGCTCGGAGCCGCCGCTGCGAACATCACCGGCAACTGGCTGTACTTGGCCGCGCCGCTCGCGGCGGTGGTCTTCCTCGCGCTGCTGTTCCCGCGCACCTCGCGCATCCACCGCTGGATCGACGAGGTGACCGGCCAGCCCCCCACCACTTCCGGCGCCGCCAATCAACGCCAGGTCGCCGACGAAGAAGCTGCCTGAGGCTGGTATTCTCACAAGAGCCCTCCCAGCATTCCCTCCACTTCCTCACACGCCGCAACGCCCTTCATCACGGGCTCTACCACGCCGGAGCACCCCTCATGGCAGTCGATACCAAGCATGTCAGCGGCCGGCGCACGCTCCATTTCGCCAGCATCGATGACGCGCTGCGCGACGCCCGCACGCTAGCCGATGCCGACGCCCGCGGCACACTCAAACCGCTTGGAAACTGGACGCCCGGCCAGGCTTTCGGGCACGTCGCGGGATGGATCAACTTCGCCTTCGACGGTTACCCGCCCGACCTGCGCCCGCCGTGGTTCGTCAAGCTGCTGGTGCGTCCGATGAAGTCCAAGTACCTCAAAGGCCTGCCGGCGGGGATCAGCATCCCGAAGGTCCAAGGAGGCACCAAGAACATCGAGCTCTTCGCCACCTCCGACGGCCTCGCCCGACTCACCGCGGCGTGGGGTCGCCTTGCGCAACGCCGCCGACGCACCCAAACCCGATCTTCGGCCCGCTGGCGCACGACGAGTGGATCGCTCTCAACCTCAGGCACGCCGAGCTGCACCAGAGCTTCTTCCTGCCGCAGTAGGACTTTCTGCGCTGTATCGCAGACGTCAGGCGGCTTCGGGCTGGCCGAGTGGCGGCGTGTCTGAGACTGCTCTCGCAGTCATCAGGGTATGTAGTTTCTCGAGAGCGGCGGCGGGGTCGTTTGATTGGAGGATGTGGTCGACAGCGGCTTTGGTCTGGCGGTCGACTTCGTCGATGTCATCGGCGGGGTTGAGATGGGAGGCTGAAGACCCTTCATCCGTCGCCGCAGAGCCGGCAGAAGAAGGAAGAAGGCTCTTTGGCTTCCGGCTCCCGTTCCCTTCGCTCCCGTCCGCACGGTCTCCCCGCCGCTCCTCCGCGGAGAGAAGGGCTTGGGTTTTCTTGCTGCCGGCCGTGTTGGTTGGCTGCCGCTGCGGGTGTTCTGCCGCGGGTGCGGCGAGCTTGACCGTCTTGGCTCGCAGGAGCGAGTTCGCGAGCTTGCGGCGTTCGGCAGGGTCGGTTTCCTGGGCGAGGAGTTCGCGGAGTGCGGCGACGGCTTCGCGGTGTCCTTCCAGGACCTCGTGGTTGTAGAGCTCGACGACTGATTGCATGAGGCCCCCTTGCGGTCAGCAGTTCGGATCGAAGTTTACAAGATGTTTGGGGGCAATGCAAGGAAAATGTACGGTAACGAACAAAAACCGTTCTTGCGAGTAGTCGCGAGTGGCTTGTCGCGAGTCGCAAGGGGAAGAGGAGGCACGGTTGGTGTCGCGTTCCCGCGGCGCAGAGGCCTGCGTGGAACTCAGCCGCCGGCGTTCACCTGCGTCAGGCCGTGCTCGGACGCGAAGACCTGCAGGTCGCCGCGAGCACGGATGCCCAGCGCATCCATCAGTCGCGAGACGTGGCGCTCGACGGTGCGCTTGCTGATCGACATCGCCTTCGCCATCGTCCCGTTGTCCATGCCCTTGCCGATGTACGTCAGCACCTCAAGCTCGCGGGCCGAGAGTCGTTCGAGGCGGCTGGAGAGCAGGTTGGTGCGGTTGCTGTAGAGCCGGTCGGCCACCTGTTTCGAGAAGGCCATGTTCCCCGTGGTGACGCGCACCAGCGCATCGAACAGGACTGTCGGCGGATCGGACTTGAGCAGGTAGCCCGCGGCACCGTTGCGCAGCGCGACTTGAATGAACGTGTCGCGGCAGTACGCCGTGAGGATGACCACCTTGGTGCTCGGCGAGACCGCTTTGAACTCGCTGATCGATGCGAGCGGATCGCGCCCGGGCATCTCGACGTCCAGCAACAGCACGTCGGGCTTGAGCCGCATGCTCTCGCTCATTGCCGACTGCGCATCCCCCACACTCCCGACCACGCGGAAGGAGCCGGTCCTCTCCGCGTACGCGGCGATGGCGTCGCGCAGCAACTCGTGATCGTCGGCGATCAGCAGCGTGTTCAATTGTGTCCTTCCTTAGACCCCACGGAGCGCGGCACACCGCAATGCGCCGCCGGTCCGATCGGTGACTGCCAACTGCTCGTTCCGTCAAGCAGCGCGTACTGAAACTCAAAGCGCACCGGACTCGCTGATGCTGCGAGCGAAAGCACGCCATGCACCCATGCGGGCTCTCGCCATAGGCAAGAAGACCTAGGCATTCACTCACCCCTGGATTTGGGCCGACTGCCTTGTCACCCTATTTGACGCAGAGCGGCAAGTTCACGATACAGAGACGGGTACCTTGTTGCAACAACTAAGCCACCCTTTCGGGCGAATCCGCCCGGAGCGGGGAGTCTGTCCGGCTGAACGGGCACTTAAGTGATCTCCTCGACCGCACGCGCACGAGCCCGCTGCTCGCGCGCGTGCACTTCGCGCCTGCAGCTCTCGCGTAATCAGTGATTTGGAGTAAGTACTCGTCGCAGGGCGCGGCGATGCTCGCATCGATCATGACGCGCGCCGTCAACCGACTCGGCTTAAGCGTTGCGTATCCACACTCAACTCGACGCAGTGCAAACGACTCGACGCGTAACGGTGAGCGCCGCTCTGCAGCACCGCGCCGTCAGCAATGAAAAAAGCGGGCCCGCGAAGGGGCCCGCTCGAAGGGAGGGGACGAACATCGTCCACTACGTGATCAGAACGTCGCCATCACCGCATCGCTGTCGGCCTCGTCCTCCATGGGGATGGCCGACGCGGGCGCGGCGGGCTTGGTCGATGACGCCGACTTGGGCGCGGACGTCTTGACCGGCTGACGCGGCGTCGGCGTGTTGGCCTTGGGCGTCTTCGACTTGGCGGGCGTGGTCGAGCCGTGAGCCGCCTCGACCTTGAACTGCGCGACGATCTGGTTCAGCGAGCTGACCTGGGCCGACATCTCTTCAGACGAGGAGGCGAGCTCCTCGCTGTTGCCGGCGTTCTGCTGCGTGACCTGGTCGAGCTCGCCGACGCCGCGGTTGATCTGGCCGATGCCGGTCGCCTGCTCGTTGGCGGCGGTGGCGATCTGCCCGAGCAGGTCGTTGACCTTGCCCGCGCCGCTGGTGATCTCGTCGAGCGCCGTACGGACGCCCTCGGCGATGCGCACGCCGTTCTCCGAACGCTTGACCGACTCCTCGATCATGCTGGAGGTGTTTTTCGCCGCTTCGGCCGAACGCTGCGCGAGCGAACGGACCTCTTCGGCGACGACCGCGAAGCCCTTGCCGGCCTCGCCCGCACGAGCGGCTTCCACCGCGGCGTTGAGCGCGAGCAGGTTGGTCTGGAACGCGATCTCATCGATCACCTTGATGATCTTGCTGATCTCGGCGCTGCTCTGGCGGATCTCGCCGACGGCCTGGCTCATCTCGGCGACCTGCTTCTGGCCGCGGTCGGCCGAGGCCTTGCTCTCCTCGGCGAGGCCGCTGGCCTGGCGGGCGTTGTCGGCGCTCTGGCGGGTCTGGCCCGAGATCTGCTCAAGCGACGCGGAGATCTGCTGCAGGTTGCTGGCCTGCTCGCTGCTGCCCTGCGCCAGCGACTGGCTGGCTGAGGCGATCTGCGTGCTGCCGGCGTCGATCTGCGAAGCGCCCGACTTCACCTCGGCGATGATGCCGTGGAGGGTCGTGATCAGGTCGTCGAACGCGCGGCCCATGGCGCCGATCTCGTCGCTGGTGGTCAGGGCGACGCGCTGGGTCAGGTCCTTGGCCTCCTGGATCGCGACGACGCGCTTGATCAGGGCGTTGGTCGGACGCGTGATGCTGCGGGCGATGAGGACGCCAAGGCCGGTGCCGATCAGCGCGGCGGCGAGACCCATGCCGATCGCGAAACGCTCGGCGAAGGTGGCGGTGGCGGCGACGGAGTCGCCGGTCTTGTCGGTGTCGTCAGAGAGCTTCTTGCTCATCTCGCTCACCGCGGCGATGACGGCGCGGCGACTTGGGGTGGAACTTGTCCTTGAGCACCGAAGCGACCTCGCGCTGTGCCTTCACGGTGTCCTCGAACGCCTTGGAGAACTCGTCGAAGCGGGCGCCGATCGGCGCAGAGCGACTCGGCGAAGGCACCGAACTCGGCGTTCTTGGCGGCGTTGGCCAGGTCGCCCTGAGCGGCGGCGATCGCCTTGGCGGCCTCGGCCTGATCGGCGTCGCTCAGCGATGTGATGGCCGTCTGAACCTTGAGGTACGCCTCAAGCGCCGTGACCTTGCACTGGCGAGCACCGAACGAGCGGCGACGTTGTTGGCGGCGTTGGCTTCGGTCACCACAGTTGTCAGGTCGTTGCAGACCGACTTGATGGCCTCGGGAAGGGTCTTGTAGAGGAGCGTTTCGGACTTGTTGGTGTCGGCCTTCACGCGGTCGAAGTCGGGCCAGATGGCCTCGAAGCCGGTCTTGATCTCATCGAGAGCCTTGCGGCGGTCGGCATCGTCGCACAGCTCGGTGAGTTTGGCGTTCTCCTGCTCGAACTTCTCCTTGAACTCGTAGACGCCCTTGAGCGACTCGGGGTTCGACGGCGTGAGGAGGTAGTCGCTCACGCGCGAGCCGAGGCGGTGGCCGGTCTGCTCCAGCAGCGCAGCGGACTGCATCTCGTCGGTCCGGCGGTTGAGGACGTCGACGGCGCTCTCGGTGGAGCGGGCGGTGTGCCACGACGCCGTTGCGAGAACGGCGATGAGGGTGACCATGGCGCCGAAACCCAGGCCGAGACGTTTGCTGATGTTCCACTTCACTGCGGACTCTCCTGTATGAACGTACACAAAGAAGCGGGCGACTCGCCCGTCCTCCTTTGTGTGTGTGGTGTGTTGCGTGGTGGGGTGCACGCGCCGCAAACATCGGCGGCGAACGTGCACGTCTTCGGCGATCACCCGAGATTGGGTGGCCTACGCAACGCTTGATTGGGGTTGATGCCTCAGCCTCAGGCGGACTTGCTTGCCTGACGCGTAGAGAACGCCATCACGTGGCGGGCGATATCGCCCAGCGCAACGGTCGTCTCGGCGCCGCCGCACAGCACCGCTTCGCGCGGCATGCCGTACACGACGCACGTTTCCTGGTTCTGGGCGATCGTCGATGCGCCGGCGGTGCGCATCGTGAGCAGGCCGTGAGCGCCGTCGTTGCCCATGCCGGTCATGATGACGCCGAAGGCGTTCTTGCCGGCGGTGCGGGCGACCGAATCGAACAGGACGTCGACGCTGGGACGGTGGCGGTTGACGCGCGGGCCGTCGACCACGCGCACCACGTAGCGTGCGCCGTCGCGGTCGAGCTTCATGTGCTTGTTGCCGGGGGCGATCAGCGCGCGCCGGGGACGACCCAGTCGCCGTCGGCGCCTTCCTTCACTTCGATCGGGCAGATCGTGTTGAGGCGGCCGGCGAAGGCGGCGGTAAAGCCTTCGGGCATGTGCTGCGCGATGACGATGCCCGGGCAGGCGGGCGTGAGGCCCTGGAGCACCACGCGCAGCGCCTCGGTGCCGCCGGTGGATGCGCCGATGGCGATGACCTTGTGGGTCGTCTCGGCCATCGCGTTGCCGGAGAGGGGGCGAACACCGGCCGGCTTGGCGACGGGCGTGTTCGCCGGGCGGGTGCCGGGCTGAAGGCGGATGTTGCGGGCGCCGAGGATGATCTCGGCGAGACGCTCGGCGACATCGCCGACGGAGTAGCTCTCGTTGGGCTTGGCGACCACGTCGATCGCGCCGGCGTCGAGGCAGGCGACGGCCGTTTCGCGTCCGGCGACCGCCAGCGAGCTGACGATGATCACCGGGAGAGGGTGGTACTTCATCACCTTGCGGAGGAAGGTGATGCCGTCCATGCGCGGCATTTCGATGTCCAGCGTCACCACGTCGGGCTTGAGCTGGAGGATCATGTCGCGCGCGACGAACGGATCGGGCGCCGCCCCCACCACCTGGATGCCCGGCTTGCTCGAGAGCTGCGCCGTGAGCACGCGACGGACCAGCGCCGAGTCATCGACGATGAGCACGCGCGTGGGACCTTGGCCTTGGGGGGCGGGGGAGGGGATCATTTGTGAACGAGCTCTCCCGCCTCCTGGACCAGGCTCACGCGGAGCTGGCCGCACTCGGTGGCGACGGTGCACTCTGAAGCTCCGCCGGCGTTGGCCTGCGAAGGGAGCTCACCGATCAGTTCGGGAAGGCCGAGCGAGTACTCACACTCGGCGCCTGAGAGGGCGAGGATGACCGACCCTGCGACGATGTTGGCCATCTCGCGCAGAGCGTCGTTGCCGTGCGATCGCACGTCGACGTCGGCGGGCTCGACGCCGAGCAGGCCGGCGGCCAGCTCGCGCACGAAGCCCTCGCTTGCGGCGAGGTGGAGCACGCCGCGGGTCGGGCCGCGGAAGGTGATGCGCGCCACGTGGCTCAGCGGGTCGCGCTGGGAGATGGCGGCGCTGGGCTCGGCGAGGAGCATGGCCGTGCGCTCGAGCATCTCGATGGTCATCTCGGCCAGCCGGGTTCCGGTTACTTCGGTCATTTGTGTGCTCCGAGCAGCTTGGCGATCAGACGGTGCAGGTCCTCGGGCTCGAACGGCTTGCGAAGCACGTCGGCGACGCCCAGGTCGCGCATCCGCTGAAGGCGGTCCTTGTTCCCCTCGGTCGAGACGACGACGACGGCGACACCGTCGAGGTCGGTGTTCTTGCGGAGCTCGGCGGCGAACTGCTCACCGTCCATGACGGGCATGTTCAGGTCGAGCAGGACGAGGTCGATCCAGACGGTCTCGAGGACGTCAAGTCCTTCGCGCCCGTTGCCGGCCTCGTGGATGCGGTCGTCCTCGACGCCCGCCAGGCGTACGACCTTGCGGATCGCGGTCCGCAGAATGGGCGAGTCATCGACGATCAGCACGTTGCAGTTCATGCGGCCACTCCGTTGCTTGTGTCCTTGGGTCGTTCAATGTCCTTGAGCCGGCAGAAGACGGCGAGGACGACGGCCTCGACACGCTGACGGTCGATGCCGAGCCGGTTCTGCACCCCGGCGTCGAAGGTGTATTCCATTCCATCGGTTCCCACGCCCGGTCCCATCCAGCGGCAGACGGCGTCGGCGGCGTGGACGAGGTCGGTAAGGGGGCTGACGTGCCCGGCGGGGGGCGCGTGGTGATGCTCGATCGCGTCGGCGACCTCGGGCGGGAGCCCCCACTTGCGAGCCATGGCGGCGCCGAGCTGCGCGTGATCGAAGCCCATCGCGGCGCGTTCAGCTTCGACGAAGCTGCGGACGTCGCCGGTATGCTGGGCGACCAGCTGCGTGTAGCGTTCGCCGATGCCGACGTTGAGGGCGAGCTTGCCGATGTCGCGGAGCAGAGCGCAGAGGAAGGCGGTGCCGGCGACCGAGCGATACTTCAGAGAGGCGAGCTCTTCGGCAGCAAGCGCGCCGCGAGAGCGCCGCGCCACATCTCGCCGGTCTGGAGCCCGAAGGCGGCGTTGGGGCCCTCGAGCACCTTCGACAGCTTCATGCGTGAGAACTCGGCGAGGAGACCTGCGCGGCCGACGCGCACGAGGGCTGCGCGGAGGTCGAACTTGCGGCCCGGAGCGCCGTAGGCGTTTGAGTTTGCGAGGCGGAGCACCGCGGCGGCGAGGGCCTGGTCCTGGCGGACGACACGCTCGACATCTTCCCACGGCGCCTTGGCGTCGCAGAGCAGGGGAATGACGCGCACGAGCGCCGCCGGGAGGGCGGGGAGCGCATCAAGGGTCAGGAGGTCGCTCATGCGGACCATAGAGTGCGCTCCTCCTGCTTGTTCTTGACGGTGACCCGGCCGTCGGCGAGGTACAGGGTCAGCGTGCGGCTGTGGTTGCCGCCGGTGTCCTCGGCCGCGAGCAGCACGTTGTTCTTCCAGAACAACTTGCGGAGCATGGTGCGGTTGCGGGAACCGATCTTGAAGTGGCCTTCGTCAGCGAGGATCTCCGCGCCGCCAGCGGCGCAGACGATGAGGCGTTCCTTGCGTGCGCCCAGCTCATAGGCCTTCTGGAAGAGCATGGGAACTCCCAGGTCGGCGAACATGAGCGGGTTCTTGGTCGCGCGGTCACCGGGTGTGGTGAGCTGCGGGAGCATGAAATGGAGCATGCCGCCGACCTTCGCGACGGGGTCGTAGAGGGTGACGCCGATGCACGAGCCGAGGGCGTATGTGACCAGCACAGCGTCGGGCTTGCTGATCACCGCCATGTCGGCGATGCTGACGATCGTCCTCGCGGCGGCGGAGTCGTTGATTGCGGCCATCAGGGCGGTCAAGGGCGTCTCCGGGTCACTTCACGTACAACGAGGGCATCACGGTGCGGAACGGGGCGTCCATGCCTGCGAGCGATTCGGCGCTGCCGACGGCGAACACACCGCCGGGGCGAACGAGCTGAGCGAAGCGGTTGACCAGCTTCTTGCGGGTCGGCGCGTCAAAGTAGATCATGACGTTGCGGCAGAAGATGACGTCGAACGGACCGTTCATCGGCCACTGGTCCATCAGGTTGAGGCGCACGGTCTTCACCATCGCACGCAAATGTGATTTTGCGTGCCAACGCCCATCGCGACGCTCGAAGTGGCGGGCCTTGAGGTCGGCGGGCAGGTCCTTGACGGTGTCGTCGTCGTACGCGCCGGCGCGGGCCTCCTCGAGCGCGTAGGTGGACAGGTCGGTGGCGAGGATCTGCACGTCCCAGCCGGGCTGCTTGCCCAGCAGGTCGTAGACGACCATGGCCATGGTGTAGGGCTCACAACCAGTCGAGCAGCCGGCGCTCCAGAGGCGGAGGCGCTTGCCCGGAAGGGTGAGCGTGCCGCGGGAGAGGCCTGTGAGCAGCTCGCGTTCGAGGTAGTCGAAGTGAGAACGGTCGCGGAAGAAGCTGGTGACGTTGGTGGAGAGAAGATCGAAGAATTCGAGCAGCTCGTCCTTGTCGGCGACGGTCTCGCTCCTGTCGAGGTATTCCTCGACGCCCATGTTGTGGCGGCGCAGGTGTGACGAGAGGCGGCTGGTGACCAACTGGCGCTTGGCCGGGCCGAGGGCGAGCCCCCACCGCTTGTGAGCGATGCCGGCGATGCGGTCGAACTGCTCCTGCGTCAACGCCTGCACTTCGAAGTGCTGCGGAGGGAGCTTGGCCGTGGGAGTTTGAGTTGAGTGGGTCACGGCTGCCTGGGGGGGAGGGGGGAGGGGGGTGAGATGCGGTTGAGGAGCGGGTTTCGGAAGGGGGCGCTGGCGCGTAGCGCAGGCGCCCCTGGGAACGTCTTTAGAACGTCGCGAGCACGTCGTCGCTCTCCATGGGGATGAGCTGCTCGGCCGTCGGCTTGGAGTCGGCGGTCTTGGCCGCGGACTTCACCGACTTGACGCTCTTGGCAGGCGCTTTGGGTGTGGTCGCCTTGGGTGAGGCGGCCTTGGGGCTCGCCGAACGGGTCGTGGTGGGGTTGGAGATCCCACTGACCTTGAAGCGGGCGACCAGCTCATTGAGGGCGGCGACCTGCGACGAGAGCTCCTCGGCCGAGGATGCCATCTCTTCGCTGTTGCCGGCGTTCTGCTGGGTCACCTGGTCGAGCTGGCTGACGCCCTGGTTCACCTGGCTGATGCCGGTGGCCTGCTCGCTGCTGGCCGAGGCGATCTCCGACAGGAGAGCGTTGACCTTGCTGGTACCGGTGGTGATCTCCTCCAGCGCCGTGCCGACGCGGGCGGCGATCTGCACGCCGTTCTCCGAACGCTTGACCGACTCCTCGATCATCGTGGCGGTGTTCTTGGCCGCCTCGGCCGAGCGCTGAGCGAGGTTGCGGACTTCCTCCGCGACCACCGCGAAGCCCTTACCGGCCTCGCCCGCACGAGCTGCTTCCACCGCGGCGTTGAGGGCAAGCAGGTTCGTCTGGAACGCGATCTCATCGATCACCTTGATGATCTTGCTGATCTCGCCGGAGCTCTGCTTGATCTCGTTGACGGCGCCGGTCATCTGCGACATTTCCTGCTGACCACGATCGGCGGCCTTCTTGCTCTCGCCGGCGAGGTTGCTGGCCTGACGCGCGTTCTCGGCGCTCTGCTGGGTCTGGCCCGACATCTCCTCGATGCTGGCCGAGATCTGCTGCAGGCTGCTGGCCTGCTCGCTGGCGCCCTGCGCCATCGACTGGCTGGCGGAGGCGATCTGCGCTCCGCCTGCGTCGATCTGGGCCACGCCCGACTTCACCTCAGCCACCACGCGTTCGACCGTCGTGATGAAGAGGTTCAACCAGGTGGCGGCGGTGCCGACCTCGTCCATGCGCGTGACGGACACGCGCTTGGTGAGGTCGCCCTCGCCCTGGGCGATGTCCTTGATGCGGTCGTTCAGGGCTGAGAGCGGCCCGCAGATCGAGCGGGTGATCGTCAGCGTCAGCACGACGCCGAGGACGACGACGGACATGGACACGATGATCATCGTGTAGCGAGCGCTGGCGGCGGCCGAGGTCGCCTGGGCCGCGACCTCTTCACGCGTCTCGGTCAGCGAGGCGATCAGCTCGTCGCTCACGGCGGCGACCTGAGGCCCGATCTTGTCGAGGCCGTTCTTGACGAACTCGTCGCGCTCGTGCTGGCACTTCTGCGCACGCTTCCATCTGCTTGACCCAGAAGTTCACCGCGCCGGTGGCTCCGTTGAGCTGCGCGGCGTACTTGGCGTTCTTACCGCCCTGCTGGACCTGCGCAACCTGACGCGTGACTTCTTCGGCACGCTTGGTGGCGTCGGCGGCCATCGCGGTGTCGGCGCTGCGCAGGTACTTGAAAAACGAGAGACGCGCCTGCTGGAACGAATCGTTGATCGTGAGCATGCGGATCGCGGTCTCGGGGTCGCCGCCCTCGGCGGCGGTCTGGGCGACCTGCTCCATGAGCTGGGTCGCGGTGTTGGCCGCGGGGAACATCTGCGATTCGATGATGCCGTTGCGCTCATCGATCAGGGCGACGACCTTCCCGAAGGTGGTGAAGTAGTCGTTGACCTTGTCGCTGTACGTCTCGACCATCTTGACCCGCTCGGGCTTGCGGATGGTCTTCTTGACGAGGTCGAGCTTTCCGGCGAGCGTCGCGGCGTCGTTGGAGTACTTGCCGAGCGCATCGTCGCTGTTTGAGATGAGGAAGTTCTTCACGTCGAGGCGGACGGAACCGAGATCTCCGTCGGCGCCGAGCACGAGGGCCTGCTGCTCGTTGATGTGCATCGCAGTCGCAGACGCGTTGCCGACGGTGGTCTCAGCCCGGCTCGAGAACGTGGCCAGCGCGAGGATGCTGGAGACGACCACGCCGAAACCGCCGACGAGCTTGGCGCGGAGGGTGAAGACGCGGTGCGTTTCACCGTTGGTGCCCGTCGACCGGGAGAAGCCCGCGACCGCGGCGGCGGTCGCGATGATGGCGATGGCCGCGGCGGCGGCGAACAGGTACGTGGTCGTCCAGCTGGATGACACGGCCTCCTCGACCGGCTTGCCGGCGACCGCCGTGCCCGCCTGGGGCCCGAACGCGCTGCGGCGCGCGGTCTTGAGTTCCGGCGCATTGAACGTCGGAGCGGCTGTGCTGCTGCCGGTCTCAACGGCCGTCGGAGCCGGGGGCGGCTCGACAGCGAGGGTGGGAGCGGGAAGCGCAAAGGCCATTAGCAAGCCCAAGACGCACGATGCTACTGCAGTACTTTTCTTCAGTTTCACAGTTTCCTCCGATTCGACGGTCCCACAAGAAAGCGGGCCCCCCTTTGCGAATTTGGGGGTGAGCCGATTTCATCGACGCCGAATGGAGTCAACTCATTGAGTGATCACACGCAACTTTGCAGAGCGTCTGTGCCGCTACCGGCGTGCCGGGAGCGGCGTTTGAGCGAATTACGCGGGATCAATGAGCTGCTGTTGTGTGGGGGAGGTTGAGTGCGGTCTCCGTATCTATAGGTAGAAGCGATGGGTGTGCGGGACGCCAATCGGCCGCCAGCGTGTTATCGCGGGCGACCGTGTGAGCACGTGGTTAGAACGTTGCGAGAACGTCGTCGCTCTCCATGGGGATGACCTGCTCGGGGGTCGGCTTGGAAGTCGCCGACTTGGCGGCGGACTTCACCGGTTTAACGGTCTTGGCAGGCGCCTTGGGCGTAGACGCCTTGGGTGCGGCAGCCTTGGGCGGCGTGGGGCGCGCCGCAGCGGAGGTTGAGCCTTCCACCTTGAAGCGTGCCACCAGGTCGTTCATCGCGGCGACCTGCGACGAAAGCTCCTCGGCTGACGAGGCCATCTCTTCGCTGTTGCCCGCCGACTGCTGGGTCACCTGATCCAACTGGCTAACGCCCTGGTTCACCTGGCTGATGCCGGTGGCCTGCTCGCTGCTGGCCGAGGCGATCTCCGACAGGAGAGCGTTGACCTTGCTGGTACCGGTGGTGATCTCCTCCAGCGCCGTGCCGACGCGGGCGGCGATCTGCACGCCGTTCTCCGAACGCTTGACCGACTCCTCGATCATCGTGGCGGTGTTCTTGGCCGCCTCGGCCGAGCGCTGAGCGAGGTTGCGGACTTCCTCCGCGACCACCGCGAAGCCCTTACCGGCCTCGCCCGCACGAGCGGCTTCCACCGCAGCGTTGAGCGCGAGCAGGTTCGTCTGGAAGGCGATTTCATCGATCACCTTGATGATCTTGCTGATCTCGCCGGAGCTCTGCTTGATCTCGTTGACGGCATTGGTCATCTGCGACATTTCCTGGCGGCCGCGGTCCGCCGACTTCTTGCTCTCCTGAGCGAGGTTGCTGGCCTGACGCGCGTTCTCGGCGCTCTGCTGGGTCTGGCCCGACATCTCCTCGATGCTGGCTGAGATCTGCTGCAGGCTGCTTGCCTGCTCGCTGGCGCCCTGGGCCATCGACTGGCTGGCAGAGGCGATCTGCGCTCCGCCGGCGTCGATCTGCACGGAGCCCGACTTCACCTCGGCGATGATGTCGTGCAGCGTCTGGACCATGCCGTTGAACGCTTCGCCCAGGAGGCCGATCTCGTCGCGGGCCTTCACGTCGACTCGACGGGTGAGGTCATTGGACGTGCGGATGACGCGGATCTGCTCAACAACCGCACCGATGGACCGCTGGACTGCGCGGGTGATCGTCAGCGCCGTCAGGACGCCGATCACTGTGACCAGCGCAGCCACGGAGATGTTCATGATGCGAGCCGACGCAGCGGAGGCCTCGCCGGCGGCGACGACTTCCTCACGCGACTGAGCGAGCGACTGGATCATCTCGTCGCTGAGTTTGGCGAGCGAGGGGCCGATCTTGTCGAGGCCGTTCTTCACCAGCTCGTCGCGCTGCTGCTGCAGCTGCTGGGTGTGCTCCATGCGGGCGGTCCAGAACGCAACGGCGCCCGCGGCCTCGGCGAGCTGCGATCCACGCTTGCCGGCCTTGGCGGACTGCTGAATGGCCGCGAGGTCGCGAGACGTGTTGGCGGCTTCCTTGACTGCGGTCTGGGCGAACGACTCATCGCCCGAACGGAGGTACTTGAAGAAGGCAAGGCGAGCTTGCTGGAAGTTCTGAGCTGCAGAGAGCGTGCGGATCGCAGTTTCCGCGTCACCCGCCTCGCTCGCGGCTGCCGCGATCTGCTCGAGCAGGTCCGTCGCGCGTGTGGAGGAGGGACCCATCTGCGATTCGATGACGCCGTTGCGCTCGTCGATCAGACCGACGACCTTGGCGAATTTGTCGACGTACTCGTCGACCTTGGGGGCGTACGTCTCGAGCATCTTGATGCGTTCGGGGTTGGTGATGGTTTCCTTCATGAACCCGAGCCGCTTGGTCAGAGACGCGGCATCGTCTGAGTACCTGACGAGCGACTCGTCGTTGTTGGAAATGAGGAAGTTCTTCACATCTAGACGCACGGATGAGAGATCGCCATTGGCGTCGAGCACGAGCATGGACTGGGCGCTGATGTGCCCTTCGTCTGCCGAGGCGTTGGCAACCTGTGTGACGGCGCGGCTGGAGAACATGCCCAGCACCAGAATGCCGGTGGCGACGGAACCGAAGCCGCCGGCGAGCTTGGCGCCAAGGGTGAGCGCGCGGCCGCGGGTGCCGTCGGCATTGGTCGTGCGCGAGAGCGCCATGGCCGAAGCGAGGGTGACAAGCACGGCGAGAGCAGCAGCGATGCCGAACACGTATGTGAACGTTTGGTTGTTGTGGGCAGTCTGCTCGATCGCCTTGGCCTGCTCTGCTGTGCCGGCCTTGGGGCCGAACTCCCTGCGCTTGACGGTCTTCAACTCCGGAGCGGTGTACGCCCCGGAAGCAGCCGGGGCAGCAGCGTGCTCGGCGGGTGCTGCGGGGGGCTCATCAACGCGCAGCGCGGCGGGCGCGGAGACGGCGCTGAGGCCTAGAAAGAGAGTGGCGGCTAGGACTGACAGCTTTTTCTTGGTCATGTGTGTGCTCCCAACGATTCGTGTTCCGTCATCACCCGTTCACGGGTGTACACCCAACATCGGAGCGTGCGTTTACTCACTTCGTTGAGTGCGTATACGCAAGTTCTTTGCAACAACGCGCACCCTGCCTGGCGCAGCGCCAGCGGGGGTTTTGGTCAATTTGAGATAAAAAAGCGCCTCAGAAATAACGGGAGCACCGCGGCCACCTACAGGAGATTTCCCAGTATGCGGAGCTGCGTGCTGGTTGCGTGCGTCACGCGGCGTTGAGTAAGGACCGGCGTGCTGGGCAAGCTCAATCGCGGGCTGTTTGAGCACCAGTCACCGCGGAACCGGCGAGACCGTTGCGCGGCGCGAAAACCCGTTGAAACGGCACTGTTTGGCGGGTGCTCGACGCAACGAACATCGCCCGCGAGCTACGCGGGCGATGCGGAGGGAGATGCTGTTGAGGTTGCGGCTGTCAGACCGCGATGCCGCGCGAGACGGCGAGCTGTTGGATCACAGCACGCTCGCGGATGCGGAGAGCGTCCATGAGGCGTGCGACGTGGCGTTCCACGGTGCGCTTGCTGAGCGACATGGTGGTGGCCATCTGCTGGTTGTTGTAGCCGCGGGCGATATAGCGGAGGACCTCAAGCTCGCGCGGTGTGAGCGCACCGAGCGGGTCTGAATCGTCGGCGGTCTTGGTGGCGTGGGGGAGGACCTCGAGGAACTCGGGGCAGTGGACGGGCGTGCCGGAGGCGACGCGCTCGAGGGCCTCGAAGATGTCGGCCATCGGCGCGCTCTTGAGCAGGCAGCCGTCGGCGCGGGTGCGCATGATCTGTGCGACCAGGCCGTCGTTGCACTGGTCGACGAGCAGGACGATGCGGGTGGTCGGGGAGGCGGAGCGGATATCGGCGACGGCCGAGAGCGGGTCGCGCCCGGGCATCGACACGGCCATGAGCAGGACGCTGGGCTGGGTGCGTGCACAGAGGCTCACGGCCTCTTGAGCGTCGGAGACTTCGCCGGCGACTTTCCATCCCTTTGCGGCGGCGAAGTTGGTGACGGCGTAGCGAACAAACTCGTGGCTGTCGGCGATGGCAAGAGTTGTCGGCATGTCACTGTCCTCGTGGGTGCGATCTGGCTTCGTGTGTTGATTGAGTCAACTCACACGTTGCTAGAGATCGGTAGCGTTCCGATTCGGGTGCTGAAAATCCACGCGCGTTTGCGTCAAATCCCTCACAATGGGGCACTCGCCCCAAGCAAAGGACTGTGATTCTGATGACGCATGCAGGTGTACTTTCGCACCCGTTGGGGCGAACACCCCAGCGCCCACGCGGCGCTGGGGTGAGTGACCCTCGGACAATCACGCGGCCCGCGCGGTCTCGTTTTTCGCGTTAAAACCCGCGTTCTGCATCGCGGCGCCGACTGCGCCGGCGTCCTCGGTGGCCATGACCTTGGTGGCGTCGAGGATGACGACGACCTTCTCCTTGACCTTGCCGATGCCGGTGATGTACTCGCTCCCGACGCCGGTGCCGAACTCGGGAGTGGGTTCGATCGCGCTGTTAGGAATGTCAAGTACCTCGCGCACGGTGTCAACGACGACGCCCATGAGACGCGACTCGCCGTCGGCCTGGTTGGGAACGTCGACGACGATGATGCAGGTCTCCTCGGTGTAGGGGACGCTGGTGAGCCCGAAGCGCGAGCGGAGCTCGATGACGGGGATGATCTTGCCGCGGAGGTTGATGACGCCCTTCACGTACGACGGCGTACGGGGGAGCGGGGTGATGTCGATCACGCCGATGATCTCACGGACGGCGAGGATGTCCAGACCGTACTCCTCCTTGCCGAGGGCGAAGGAGAGGAGCTTGCGCGGCGCCGGTGTGCTCGTCGGTCTTGAAGGTAAGGGATGCGGACTTGGTGCTCATGTTCAACTCCTGGTAAAAAAGATCAGGCGCACGCGGCCGTCTTGGCCGCGGGGGCATGGGGTGCGAGGGAACGCTCTGACCCGCGCGTGCGGGCCAGGGACATGATCTGTGCGACGTCGAGGATGAGGGCGACGCGGCCGTCGCCGAGGATGGCGCCGCCGGAGACGCCCTCGAGGTGCTGGCCGGTCTGGTCGAGGGTCTTGATGACGACCTGGTGCTGGCCGAGCACTTCGTCGACCATGAGGCAGAACTTGGAGCCGTCGGCCTCCATCATGATGAGCAGGCCTTCGGCGATCGAGGTCGCGCCGTCGTTGAGACGGAGCGTGCGGTTGAGGCGGTAGACGGGCAGCATGGCGCCGCGCACCTTGACCATCTCGCCCTCGCCCAAGGCGGTCTTGACGTCCTCGTCCTTGGGACGGAAGCTCTGGTGGATCGAGAGCGTGGGGAGCACGTAGCGCTGCGCGCGACGCGGACCACCATGCCGTCGATGATCGCCATGGTGAGCGGGAGGCGGAGGTGGAACGTGGTGCCCTTGCCCGGCTGCGAACGGATCTCGATCTTGCCACGGAGGGCCTCGATGTTCCGGCGGACGACGTCCATACCGACGCCGCGGCCGGAGATGTCGGTGACCTTCTCGGCGGTGGAGAAACCGGGCAGGAAGATGAGGTTGAAGACCTCGGCGTCGCTCATCGCGGCCTCGTCGGCGTCGGCGGGGATGATGCCCTTGCTCTTGGCCTTGGAGATGAGCTTGTCGCGACGGAGGCCGCGGCCGTCGTCGGCGATCTCGATGACGATGGCGCCGCCGGCGTGGAAGGCCTTGAGGAAGACCTGTCCGACGGGAGCCTTGCCGGCGGCCTTGCGCTCGTCGACGCCTTCGACGCCGTGGTCGCAGGAGTTACGGATCATGTGCACGAGCGGGTCGGTGATGGCCTCGACGACGTTGCGGTCGAGTTCGACGTCTTCACCCTCGGTGACGACCTCGATCTGCTTGCCGGTCTTCTGCGAGACGTCGCGGACCAGTCGCGTCATGCGCTGGAAGGTGCTCTTGAGGTTCACCATGCGGAGCGACATGGAGACCTCCTGGAGGTCGCGGATCATCTTGCCCATGTGGCCGAGGGTGCGCTGCACGCGGTGGCCGTCGGTCGCGAGGCCCTTGAGGTCCTGCACGACCATCTGCTGGGCGATCACCAGCTCACCGACCATGGTGACGAGGCTGTCCATGCGGGTGGTGCTGACCTTGACGGTCTGGTCGGCCTTGGCGGCGCGGGCGGCGACGGCCTCGGCCTGCTTGGCGGTGGGCGCCTTCTGCTCAACGATCGGCGCCGACTGAGCGGCGGTGGACGCCGGAGCAGCAGCGGCCTGCTGAGGCGCGGCGGCCTGCTCGGCAGCGGGCGTGGGCGCAGCCGCGGCGGGAACGGGGGCCTGTTCCGCGTGTGCAGGCGCGGCGGCGGGCGGGGTGGAGCCGGGCTTGACCGCGGCGCGGTCGAGGCCGGAGACGAGCGCATCGAAGTCGGCGCGGGCAGGGGCCTCCTTGGACTGGAGGACGCCGATGAGCTTGGTCATCATGTCGCACGAGGCGAGCACGAGGTCCAGCTCGGTGCGGCCGAGGATGAGCGAGCCGGCGCGAGCGCCGTCGAGCAACTGCTCGGCGCTGTGGGCGAGCGAGACGATGGGCTTGAGGCCCATGAAGCCGGAAACGCCCTTGATGGTGTGGAAGGCGCGGAAGACGGTGTTGATCAGCTCAGCATTCTGGCGATCGTGCTCGAGGGCGAGCAGGGCCTCTTCGGAGGCGCTGATGTGGTCCTGCGCTTCGCAGAGGAACTCGGAGAGGTTGTCCTCGGTACCGGGCTGGGGGCCGAAGAGGACGCGCTCGCCGGGAGCGGCAGACGAGGGAGCCGGCGCAGCAGCCGCGGCGGGGGCGGGGGCGGGGGGGGCCTGCGGCGCGGGCGTAGTGACGGGCTGGGCGGCGCTCACCGGAGCGGAGGGCGCCGGCGCGGGAGCCGGGGTCGATGCAACTGGGGCGGGCGTCGGCGCAGGGGCGGCCGGAGCCGGCGCAGCTGCGGCGGGCGTCTGCACGGCGGGGGCCGGTGCGGCAGCGGCGGGAGTTGCGGCGGGCTGAGCGGCGATGATGGCGTTCAGAACGCGATCCGTGTCCTCGGGGGCGGCGGCGGGGTTGACGGCCAGGTGCGCGAGGTAGACCTTGAACCAGTCCAGGAGCGTGAGCAGCGGATCAGCGGGAACACCGCCGGTCTCGGCGCGGAGGTCGATGAGCGACTCGGCCTCGTGGAAGAGGCGCTGAGCGGCGTGGAGCGAAAGGACGCCGCACTCGCCCTTGAGCGTGTGCATGGCGCGGCGGACCTCGGCGAGGACCTCGGCGTCCTTGGGGTTCTTCTCAAGCTTGAGGATGTGCCCTTCGAGCTCGGTGATGGAGAGGTCGCAGCCGGCGATCCAGGTTGCGAGCAGGGCGAGGTCGGTGTCGTTCTTTGCGTTGGCGCCGGTGTCGCCGCCTTCAGCGACGGCCTTCTGCAGACTCTCGACGGCACGGCCGATGCCCGCGAAGGCCTCGTTGGCGTCGGGAGCGGTGCGGACGACGATGGCCTCGGCCAGAGCGCTGATCTGTTTGGCGAGGTCGACGAGCGCGGCCTGCCCGTTCTGCTGCAGGTCGCCGGCGAGCGAAACCGCCTGCTCCTGGAGCGCGACGAGGCCGGCGAGGTCGCCGGAGTCGGTCAGGACTGCGATGCGGGCGAGTTGCTCTACACGGTTGGCGAGTTCAGCCGACATCGGTGTTCCTTCTGAGGATTCGGGTGCACGGTCCAGCGACGAACAGGCGTTCGGGCGCGTGGCCTTTGGATCGGCGTGCGACGGTGACGGCTCCTTGGGTGCGGATACTCAACTTGCTCTACACATTCGCCGACACTTGAGACAGTCGCGGCGCGCGACGAAAACACAGGACCCAGCAAGGAGCGAGCAACCGATGGACGTTCGTTACATCAATCCATTCGTCGAGTCAGTGCGTTCGGTCTTCTCCACGATGATCAAGATCGACGTGGAACTCGGGAAGCCGCGGCTGACCGACCCGCACGCTGTGGCCGACATCTCCGGGATCATCGGCATGTCGGGCGACGTGGTGGGCGCGGTGGTGCTGAGCTTCCCCGCTCCGGTCGCCAAGATCGTGGTGGGCAAGTTCGCGTGCGCCGACTACCCGCTTGAGAGCCCCGACTTCGCCGACGCGCTGGGTGAGATCGTGAACATGATCTCCGGCGCCGCCAAGGCGAAGTTCGACGGCAAGAACGTGAGCATCTCGACGCCGTCTGTGGTGGTGGGCAACGGCCACACCGTGACGCGCCCGACCCGCGCGGTGGGCATCACCCTGCCGTGCAAGGTGTATTGCGGCGAGTTCACCATCGACGTCGCCATCCGTGACGAGGCGGTCCGCGCCGCGGCCTGAGCCGCGAGCAGCACGAAACGCCAACAAAGGAGCATCCCATGAAGGTTTTCACCATCGACGATTCCAAGACCATGCGCAACATCGTGAAGAGCGTGCTCGCGACGCTCGGCCACACCGACATCGGCGAGGCCGGCGACGGCGCCGACGCGCTGAGCCGCATCGACTCGTTCGGGCCCGACCTGATCCTGGTGGACTGGAACATGCCCGTGATGGACGGCATCACGTTCGTGAAGCAGTACCGCGCCAAGGGGGGCAAGGCCCCGATCATCATGGTCACCACCGAGGCGGAGAAGACGCGCGTGGTGGAGGCGATCAAGGCCGGCGTGAACAACTACGTCGTCAAGCCGTTCACCCCTGAATCACTGTCGCAGCGCATCAACGAAACCATGAGCCGGGCTCCGGCAAAGGCAGCATGACCCAATGACCATCAACCCGGCGGCCATCAAGGTTCGCGTCCTGGGCAACGGCGAGCGAGCAACGCTCACGATTCCTCCAGGGTACCCCTCGAACCAACTGACCCCGGAACTGATGGTGGTGGTCGCTAAAGAGGTGGGCGTGCAGGTGACGCCGGACGTGCTCAAACGCGTCGCCGAGATCGCCCGCACGTACGCCCCTTCGGACAAAGAGATCAACGTCGACGTCGCCGTCGCAACCGCTCCGGTGCACGGGCGCAACGCGGGTTGGTCTTGGCTGCCGGAGTTTGCCCCTGACCATCAGGCGACCAACGCCGACGGCGGGACCGATCACTATTCGAGCAAGGTCGTCACCGTAAAGCCGGGGACGGCGATTGCGCGGATCGCTCCGGCGGAAGCCGGCGTGGACGGCATCACTGTTACAGGCAAGGTCATCCCCGCCAAGGCCGGCAACGGCGGCGCACTGCGCCCGGGCAAGGGGCTCACCGTTCGCTCCGACGGCACGGTCGCGGCGCTCGCCGACGGCGTGCTGCGCGTGGAGGGGACCGACGTGAGCGTGTCGCCCGTGCTGCGCGTCGACGGATCGGTCGACTTCGCAACTGGACACATCAACTTCACCGGCGACGTGGCCGTGGCCGGCGCGGTGCGCGACGGGTTCAAGGTCAACGCCACCGGCGACATCACCGTCAACGGACCGGTCGAAGGGGCGGACATCGCCTGCGGCGGCGTGCTGCGCTGCACGCGCGGCGTCGCGTCGGCGCGGCGCTCGAAGATCGCGTGCAAGGGTGCCGCGGAGATCGCGTTCATGCGCAATGCGGACGCCAACTTCGAAGGCGACCTGGCGTGCCGGGGCGAGCTCGAGTCGTGCGCTACGTCGGTAAGCGGGGCGCTGAAGTCCCCCACTGCCAGCGTCATCGGCGGCACGCTGGTGCTCGCGGGCAAGAGCGAGATCGGCGTCATCGGTTCGCCGGACTGGACGCCGACGACCATCCGCGTGGGGGAGCTGCCCATCATCGCGGCACGACTCAAATCGCTCGCCGAAGAACGGGCCCGCCTGCGCAAAGAGTCGGCCGCCAAGGGCGAAGAACTTGCACGCGTTCAGGCCTATTCGGCCGGCAACCGCGCTAACGCCGCGGCGCGTGAGCAGGTGACGCTGATCCAGTTCGAGCTCAGCGAGATCAACCGTGCGTACTCCGCCGCCGACGTCGAGTACACCGCCCTGGAAATTCAGGTCGCCGAGCGCCGGGCCGTCGAGCTGCACGTGACCCGCGCGGTGCACCCGCGCACGGTCATCGAGCACGGCGGCAAGGCCTTCGAAGTCACGACCGCGATGCACGGGCCGCTGCGCATCGGCACCGACGAGAAGGGCGAGCTGGTGGTGCAGTTTGGCACTCAGCCGGCGGCGCCGATCGCGCCGTACGTCAAGACGCGCAAGGCGGCCTGAACGCGCTCGAGCAATTCAGCGCCGATGACCGCTTACGGGCTTCCGCCGAAGCTCCAGGCTGGCGTTCTGTTCGCGGTCGTCAGGCGACGCATCGACAGGCGTCCCAAACGCCCGGTTCATCACATCCCTCTTCTCGCCGATTCCACCAGCCTCTTCAACGCTCCGGCATCGTCGCGATCGTCGCCGTCTCTAGGCCTGCCGCCGACCCGCCGGCGTTTGCGCCGCCCCCCTCCCCCCCGCTCCACTCCCTCCGGAAGCCTGCGACAACCGCTCCCCAATGTCCGTATCTTGTGGTCCCATGCATCGCTTCACCGCCCCCCTCGCCGCCCTCGCCACCCTCCCACTCCTTCTCGCCGCCTGCGCTTCGGCGCCGACGCAGCCGCAAGTCGAGACCGCCTCGCGGCCCGCCGCGTACCGCACCGACAAGCCGCTGCTCCAACTGCAGCAGGAATTCCTCGACCTGCGGTTCGGCATGTTCGTGCACTACAACATGGCGACGTATCAGGATCGCGAATGGGGCGACCCCGACGGCCCGGCGGAGGCGTTCAACCCCGCGCACCTCGACACGGATCAGTGGGCCGATGCGGCGCTCGATGCGGGCATGAAGTTCGGCTGCCTCACCACCAAACACCACGACGGCTTCTGTCTCTGGCCGACAAAATCCGGCGGCGACAGCATTCTCAAGACCGCGCACAAGACCGACGTCGTCAAGGCCTACACCGACTCGTTCCGCAAGAAGGGGCTCAAGGTCGGGCTTTATTACTCCATTCTCGACTTGCGCGGCGACATCCGCCATCACAACGTGACGCCGGAGAAGATCGCCCGCATCAAGACGGAGCTCACCGAGCTCCTCACCAACTACGGCGAGATCAACATCCTCATCTTCGACGGCTGGGACGCGCCGTGGAGCCGCATCCCCTATAGCGAGGTCCCGTTCGAGGAGATCTACGCTCTGGTCAAGAGCCTGCAGCCCAACTGCCTGATCTCCGAGCTCAACGCGAGCCAGTATCCGTCATCGGCGCTCTTCTACAGCGACATCAAGGCGTTCGAGCAGAACGCCGGCCAGCACCTGCCGTCGCAGAGCTCAATCCCCGCGCAGTCATGCGTCACCCTCACCGACGGCTGGTTCTGGAAGCAGAGCGACGAGCAGGCGCAGCTGAAGTCGGCAAAGCAGGTCGTGAGCGAGTGGCTCATTCCGCAGAACCGGCGCCACTGCAACCTCATCTGCAACGCCGCTCCCAACCGTGACGGCCGCTTTTCTCCCAACATGCTCGCTCGCCTGCACGAAATCGGCGAACTGGTCCGCAAGGCGAACCTCGGCCCGGTGGAGAAGGTGGACGCGTCGACGGTCATCACCACGCCCAACCTCGCCACCGGCTGCCCGATTCGCGCCAGCCGCTCGCCCGACACCTACGGGCCCGACATGGCCAACGACGGCAACTTCGGCAACTCTTGGCATCTGCCGGAAGAAGACGACGAAGGCTGGCTTGAGATCGACCTCTCTCGCGCCGGGAAGCCGGTGACGTTCAACACCCTCACCCTCACCGAACCCGTCGGGCGCTGGCGCGACTACCCGGCCTCGCGCATCAGCAAGTGCAGCTTCGAGGCGTGGGACGGAAGCGCGTGGCAGACGGTCGGCTTCTCGCTCTCGCCCGACGCGGTGCGAATCCAGTCGATCAAGCCGGTCACGACCACGAAGCTGCGTGTTTCGTTCGTCGCGCAGCAGGCGACGCCGCACATCAGCGAGATCGGCGTGTACAACGAGCCGTAAGAGCCTCGTGCGCAAGAACTCTTTGCGTTAGCCCGTCTTGTCAGAGCCCGAAGCGTCAGCGAGGGAGGCCGACGAGGCTCGGCGAGTCGGCTGTTTGCGCCGAAAAGACACGACGCGCCTGGATCACCAATCGCCGGCTCGGTGCAGGCCATACCGTCGCCCGTGCGCAAGCTCCTCATCGCGACCCTGCTCCTCGCCCTCGCCGGCTGCTCACCCACACCGACGACTCCGCCGGCGCTTGCGCCGCTCCCCGCGCCCGCAACGACTCTCGCAACAACCACTCCGCAACTCCGCGCCGATAAGTACAGTGCCGACCGCCACCCACGCATTCTCGCCAACGTGCGTCAGGGCGGGCACGAGATCTGCTTTCTCGGCGCGTCGATCATCGAACGCTGGGAGACCGTCGGCAAGGACGACTGGAACGCCGTCTGGCTTCCCCGGCACGCCGTCGATTGCGGCATCAGCGGCGACCGCACGCAGCACGTGCTCGCGCGGTTCGACGACGGCCTGCTCGATTCGCTCGCGGCCCCCAACAACCACATCAAGTGGATCGTGATCAACATCGGCTCCAACAACCTCGAGCCCGACACCCCCGCAGACATCGCCGCCGGCATCGAGGCGATCCTCGCGCGGCTCACACAGAAGCTACCCGACGCTCGTATCGCACTCTCTGCCGTCTTCCCCCGCGGTCAGCACCCAAACCCGCTCCGCGACAAGGCCGCGCAGACGAACGCGCTGCTGACCGCGTACCTCGCGACCAACGACCCGAGTCACCGCGTCCACTTCTTCGACGTCGGCCACCTCTTCCTCACGCCCGAAGGTGATATCCCCGCGGACCTCATGCCCGACTTCCTGCATCCGTCGGTGCGCGGCTATCAACTCTGGTCCGCCGAGCTCGAGAAGATCGTCCGGTAAAGCGGCAATCGATGCCAAAGCAAGCCGGAGATGAACGCTGATCAAGGCATCAAATCCGTGCAGATCCGTGACCTGTTTTTTCGGAGAGGCGACTTCCGTAGAGGAGATCACCCACTGCGCACCGCATCGCCTCGCGCCTTCATGAAGCGACTAACGGTTCTGAACCAACCATTCGCAAGACGCGAACACAACACGCGTTCCGCGCATGCACTCTATTCGTAGAATTAACCGGTCGTGCGCAGAGACCGCTTCAGGTCGGCTGCAACGCGCGGCAGGAGGCACCGTGCTGAATCGCGCATTTACGCTCATCGAGCTGCTGGTCTGCATCGCCGTCATCGGCCTCCTGCTCAGTCTGCTGCTTCCCGCCCTCGCGTCGGCTCGCGAAGCCGGGCGTGCCGTCGCGTGTCAAGTGCACGAGCGCGGCGTCGTTCTGGCGATGGCCGCGTACGAGACCGACAACAAGGGCTGGCTCGTCGGGCCCAACACCTCGGGTTCCGACCTGCAGAACGGCCGGCCGTACGTCGCAGGCAACGCCACCCCGATGCAGGACTGGGACTTCGTCTCCCCGCTGCTGGGCGACAGCCTCAACCTGCCGATCGACCCGCTGCTGAAGTTCCAGCAGATCTGCCAGACTAGCTTCCGCTGCCCTTCCAACACGGTGAAGTACACCGCTCAGTACAGCGGCCCGCAGCTCCCCATGGTCGCCGCGGGGCAGATGCCTTACACGCTCAGCTACCTCACGCCCGCGTACTTCCAGATGTACCACAGCAGCATCACGTCGCGCGACGGGCGCACGGTCGAGTCGCAGCCCGCCGGCGAGCCGGTCGAGATCACCCGCGGATACCTGCCGCGTATTGATCGTGTCGGCGTTTCGCCCTCGAAGAAGGTGTTCGCGTTCGAAGGGGCCCGTTATTTCGACCCGGGCATCAACGGCTTTGACTTCTCCACCGGCACAAACGGCAGCGGCCTGATCGGCACGCCGCAGGGCAACTTCCTCTCGCGCGGCAACGCGTTCATGGGCTCGGGCGAGAATTACGTGCGCGAAGGGCCGGGAAACAAGACCGCCAGCGCGATCCTGAAGAAGATCTCCCTGCGCCACAGCCAGAAGATGAACGCCGGCATGTTCGACGGGCACGTCGAAGCACTTGACAACACCGACAGCGCCGACCCGTCGCTCTACGCGCCTTCGGGCTCGATCATGCGCACGCCGACGCAGACCTGGTACTACTACGTCGGGCCGCCGACGTCCCCGCTGCGCACCCTGAACGCCGTCCTTCCCTGACGATCCGTCGCGCGGCATCGACTCGAATGTGGCGACGAACGACCGGCGCCGCGCGGGTCAACATGCGTGTGTAAACACTCATTAACGCACATGAACGTAACGCACCATTGACCGCACGTTGATTGTGCGACGCACGTTTTTCTCGTACGGTATAAGCAAGCTCGATCGGCACGCCCCAACGTGGTCGGTGCACCCGACGCGCTGTCACATCTTTTCAATTGGAGCTCAAACCATGATCCGCAACTTCACCGTCATCGCCACCCTCTTCGTCGCCGGAGCCGCTGTTCAGGCCGACGAAATCACCAGCTACTCGTTCGACAACGCCACCGTGCAGGCCGCCGGCCCGCGCTCGGCGCCAACGGCAAGAGCTACTTCAACATCGAAGGGCCCGGCCAGGCCGACGCGTTCGAGTCGTTCGGCGTGCTCGACTACGGCACCGACGGCCTGGGCCTCTCTTTCGCCAAGCCGTTCGACGGCGAGGTCTCCGATATCACCGCGATGAGCATCGACCTCACCGAAGGCTTCCCCCCCTCGAGCTGGTACCGCACCGGCACCCTCAAGTTCTATGTCGTCACCGACACCGCCACCAGCATCCAGCCCGGCAGCACCCTTCACTGCATCGTCGGCGCTGAGGATCAGTGCGGCGACCAGCTCGGCGCCAAGTATCTCCTTGGCTCGGGCCTTTACGATGTCGGTTGGGGCAACGGCGCCGAGCGTCACAACCTCGCTCTCAACACCGTCGATCCCGCGGGCAAGCAGATCATCATCGACGCGCTGAACTCAGGCACCCCCTTCCGCATCCTCGTGCAGGGCGTCGCCGACGTCGGCGCCGGCCTCGAGGGTCAGTACACCTTCAACTCCATCTACCTCGCCCCCATGCTCCACCTCGACGTCGTCGAGGCCGAGCTTCCCCCGGCTTGCCCGGGCGACGTCGGCATCCAGGGCGGCGGCGGCGGCCAGGACGGTCAGCTCGACAACAACGACTTCATCGCCTTCATCAGCTACTTCTTCGAGCAGAACGCCATCGCCGACATGGGCGTCCAGGGCGGCGTCCCGGGCCACGACGGCGCGTTCGACAACAACGACTTCATCGCCTTCATTAGCAACTTCTTCGCCGGCTGCAACGGCTAAACCACGCATCTCTTCAAGCCTCTCGCTTGATCCACAGGGGACCCCGGCACTGCCGGGGTCCTTTGTTTTGCTCGGCGTAGTGCACACCAACTCTGTTATGATGCCAACGTCAGGAGTTCTGTATGCATCTCATCGTTACCCTAGCCGTCACAATTCTCGGATCGTTGCTGGCGGCAGACACACTGCATATCAAGACAGGGGCGATAGTCGAAGGCCGCATCATCTACGAGGGCCCCGACGACTACGCCGTGATTACCGACGGGAAGTTCAAGCGGATACCAAAGGGAAACGTCGAACGAATAGACCGCGATAAGACCGAACAGAAAGCTGCGAAGCCCTCGGGACCATGTCGAGCGCCGGCATGGGAAGAGATCATCACCAAACTCGCCGGCCAGCCGTGGGCCGCCGATCTCCGCGAAGTTCCCGCAACAGTGATCACCACCGGCTCGCTCCGCAACATTCCGTATCGCTCGTTCCAGTGCTCCAATGGCGAGATCGAACTGAATGTCTATGGCGATCCCGAATCGCCCGTGGCCGTCGAAATCGGTCTCTATAAATCTCGAGTCACCAAGACGGAATCACAAACACTGTGCCGCGATTTCATATCCTCACTTCTGACACACAAAACTGACAAGGCGATCCCGCTGACACTCGACGCGGCCGGCGACTTGGTTGTCCGCGATACCGTCACCTTTGAAATCACTCCACCGACAGCAAATGACGCCTATGGCGGCTGGTGGGTGAGCATTTACAACGAATCGGCGTTAGACAATGCCCGTGCGAACGATGAAGAACTGAAAGCGATCAGTCAACCGCGTGCGCTGCCAGCTGACACTAAGCCATCGAAGCCGGACACCAACGACGACAAATGGAAGCAGGATGATCTCACTCGGGCTCGGCCGGCGCCTGCAGCTCAGCCTTCATCGGGCGGCAGCGTCTACGTCCGTGGCTACTACCGCAAGGATGGAACCTACGTGCATCCTCACACGCGGAAGAAGTAACGAAGCCGTAGCACTGCAGAACCGTGCCACTACAGACCGCTTTGGGACTGTAGTGCGGAGGTCCACATACCCCGACACGTGGGGGCTCGTGTGCTCCCTGCAACGGGACGCGTAACCGCCCCCACGTCATCTCTAGCCTTCTGGCTTCCATGCATCGAAAACCAAATGCCCTGGCAGCAAGCGCAACCAGCCCGCCTCACCCCACGCACCCGTTGAAGAACAGGTTGATAAACGCAATGAAGTCGTTGTTGTCAAACACCCCGTCCGGCCCCGGCAGCCCGCCAGTCGCGCCGAAGTCGGCGCGAGGGTCACTCGCGAAGAAACGCGTGATGAACACGATGAAGTCGTTGTTGTCCAGGTGACCGTCGCCCGGCTCAAGCCCGCCCGCACCGCCGATGTCGGCCGTGCGCACCAGCACCGATCCGAACGCCGAGGTGTTCGTCCCGCACGAGTTGCTCACGATGCACCGGTACTGCGCTGTCCTGGTCGGTCAGCCCGTTGAGCGTCAGCGTCTCACCATCCTGGCCAGGCAGATCGACCGTGCCGCGCTGCCACTGATAGCTCTCTGCGCCGGCCGCGACGACACTGAGCGTCACGCCGCCGCCGGGGCACGCGGCGATCCGCCGCGGCTGCGCCAGGATCACCGGCGCACTGTTCGAAACGTGCAGCACGACCTCGACGTTCTCCCAGTCCTCCGTCGGGTTGCCGTTATTGCTCGTGGTGACGACGACGCGATCGCCCGGCTGCATCTGCACCGGCACGATCGGTGTGACCGACGTGTGGTGCGCATCCTCCCCCCACTGCGACGTCACCACGCCGCCTACCGGCACCACGTCGCCGCCGGCGGTCACGCGCTGCAGCGTCACCTGCACGCCGTTGCTCCCATCGCCCAGCACCTCGGTGTAGAGGTGGAACGTCGACACGCGCACCGGCGTCTGCGCCGTGAAGATCGCCGTACAACTAATCTCGCCGTACCCCGGGTGCATCATGATCCCCGTGAACTGCGGCTCGCGGTCGTGGAACGGGTTCTGACTCAGGTCCGGATCGGCGGAGAAGATCACCCCAGCCTGCGGCACGTTGTACGGCTGCGACGGGTCGCCCCAGGAGAAAGGCATCTCCACCGAGTTGTGCACCGCCACCAGCAGCGGCCCGCTTACCCCGTCGCGCCGGAAAGAGAACGCGTCCCCGGCGTACTGCTTCGCGCCCGACTCGGTCGCCTGACCGGCCCGAAAGCCCTGCCAGAGCGAGACATCAAACCCGCACTGCCCGAATGCCGCCGTCCCCAGACCAGCCACCGCGAGCACGCCCACGACCGAGGTACGAATGTTCATGCCACAACATACACCAAACCACAGTCTGAACCACCCATAACCCCCCATCAGGCGAAATCTCCGAATCTGTCCCACTTCCGATCACTTCTGCAGGCGGTGGGCCAAACCCCGGCCGCTGTCTACCATCTGGGCCCCAATCGCTGGGGCGGAGTAAGTGTGTGCCACGTGGCACACACTGAACTCCGCTCCTAACTCTCACGCCAGCCGGTCCGACTCGTTCGGACAATCCCGGCGGCGGAAAGGACAGCCCCATGGCACGCAATCTCCAGGTTCTCCTCCTCGAAACCGTCGAGTCCACCGGCATCGTCGGTGACGTGGTCAACGTCCGCAAGGGCTTCGCCCGCAACTTCCTCCTCCCCCGCGGCCTGGCCGAGACGCCGTCTGAGGCCAAGATCAAGGACCTGCAAGGCAAGCGCAAGGAAGCCATCAAGCACCTCGCCGAGCTCCGCAAGAGCCGCGAGGCGCTGGTGCAGAAGCTCGACGCGTACGAGCTGACGACCATCCGCTCGTGCAACGACCTGGGCATCCTCTACGCCGCGGTCACGCAGCATGAGATCGCCGCCGAGCTCGAGAAGGCCGGCTTCAAGGGCATCGCGGACCGCGAAGTCCGTCTCGGCCAGCCGATCAAGCGCGTGGGCGACTACCCCATCACGGTCAAGTTCCAGCTCCAGGCCGTGCCGGAGGAGGAGACGACCGCCGCCAAGGCCAAGTCGGCTAAGAAGGACGAGAACGCCCCGCTCGAGGCGCACATCACCCTGCACGTGAAGCCGGACCGCGAGCTGAGCACCGGCCGCCGCGACCGCGAGGACGAGGCCAAGCCCGAGGGCGCTGAAGGCGCCGAGGGTGCGGAAGGCGCCGCCGAGGGTGGCGAGAAGCGCACCAAGGACAAGTCGGCCAAGTTCGAGACCGCCAAGCCCGCCCAGAAGAAGGAAGAGGCGGCTGAGAAGCCCGCCAAGGCTCCCAAGGCCGAGAAGCCCGCCGCCGAAAAGGGCGAGAAGAAGGCCGAGAAGAAGAAGTAAACCGGTTTTCATTCGGCAGCCGCGCGTGCCACGCAGCACGGTAAGGCCGCCCGAACTGGTGAACGGACCTACCCCAAGCCCGCGGAAACGCGGGCTTTTTCATTGGGACCGGGCGGACGGCACGATTTGCCACGTACCAGCTCGCAATAGGTGGCCGCGAGCGGCGTTTTTCCGATAGTCTTTTGGCGTTCGGACAGTTGGTGACAGCGGGATGGGGGGCCGGTAACGGCCGCGGTCTCCATTCCGAGTGCACGGAGGTCTCATGTCTTCAGCTCAGCCCCCCTCCTCTACGCCTCCTTTGACGACCACCACGACGACCGCGCCCGCGGCTGAAAAGCCGGCCAAGCCGACGGTGCGGCGTGTGTCGGCGTCGCTCTCGCCGCTGCAGGCGAAGAAGTTCGGCTTCGACGAGGCACGTCACCTGTTGCTCCGCGCAGGGTTCGGGGGGACACCGCAGCAGGTGCAGGCGCTGGTGGGCTGGGGGCTCGAGAAGTCGGTGGACTATCTCGTGAACGCGGACAAGGTGGCCGACGACCCGGTGCCGCCGGACCTGTTCGACCGGAACATCATGCACCCTCCCACCAACGAGGAGCGGGCGGAACAGCGCCGGGCTCAAGCTGCGCGACGAGGACAAGCTGGCGGAGATCCGCCTGCGCCGCCAGCAGGCCGAGCGCGAGGACCGCGAGCAGATCAAGAAGCTGCAGCAGTGGTGGATGAAGAAGATGATCGAGACCAGCCGCCCGCTGCAGGAGAAGGCGACGCTGTTCTGGCACGGGCACTTTGCGACCTCGTACCGCACGATCGAGGACTCGTACCACATGTTCGCTCAGAACATGCTGCTGCGCAAGTACGCGACGGGCAGTTTCTCGGAGATGCTGCACAAGATCGTCGAAGACCCGGCGATGATCGCGTATCTAGACAACAACGACAGCCGCAAGAACAAACCCAACGAGAACCTGGCTCGCGAGCTGATGGAGCTGTTCAGCCTGGGCGTGGGCAACTACACCGAGGGGGACATCAAGGAGGGCGCGCGGGCGCTCACCGGCTTCACGTTCCGCGACGACGAGTTCACCTTCGATAAGAACAACCACGACGACGGGCCCAAGAACCTGCTGGGCGTTTCCGGCAAGCTCGACGGACACGGCTTTGTCGACGCCATCCTGCGCAAGCGCGAATGCGCCAACTACATCTGCACCAAGCTCTACCGCTACTTCGTCGGCGACCACCCGGTGGGCGACAAGCAGCTGGACGCGGCCGCGACGTCGGTGATCACCGACATGGCCAACTCGTTCCGCGGCGAGTACCACACGGGCAAGCTGCTCAAGAAGCTCTTCATGAGCGAGCACTTCTACGACCCGGCGGTGCGCAACGAGCAGATCAAGAGCCCGGTGATGCTGGCCGTGGGCACGGTGCGGACGCTCAACACGCCGGTGCGAGAGCTGAGCGTGGTGCGTAACGCGTGCGAGTCGATGGGACAGGACATCTTCTTCCCGCCGAGCGTGAAAGGGTGGGACGGCGGGCGTGCGTGGATCAACACCAGCACGATGTTCGTGCGCCAGAACCTCACCGTCTTCCTGCTCACGGGCCGGCGCGCCAACGGGAAGGACGGCATGGCTGACAAGGAGAAGTTCAGCGGCGCCGTGCTGCTGAGCCAGCTCGCCGACGCCTATCCGGCCGATTTCAAGGACGGCACCGCCAAGGGCAAGCTCGACGCGATCCTGAAGTTCACCGTCGGCACCGCAACGCCCGTCGCGCGTCCGGTGCTGGACCAGTTCGTCGCCGAGCGTGCATCCAACGGAACGTTCGATGACGCCGTGATGACGGACCTGATGATGCTGGTGACGAGCTTGCCGGAATATCAGCTCTGCTAGCAGTGAGATGTGAGTGCCGAGTGCCGAGTGCCGAGTGCCGAGTGCCGAGTGCCGAGTGCCGAGTGCCGAGTGCCGAGTGAAATTGTGAGTCTGGAGACTACACGTGTCTGACCATGAACTGACTGCGTTTACCCGCCGCGAGTTTCTGTTCACCTCGCTGACGCTTGCGTCGGCGGCGGTGGCGGTGCCGGCGTTCATCCAGCGCAGCGCTTTGGGCATGCAGCAGCCTGCGCCCGGTCTTTCCAGCATCCCCGGCGTGCCCGAGGACCACGTGCTGGTGGTTATCCAGCTCTCGGGCGGCAATGACGGCCTGAACACGGTCATCCCGTTCCGCGATGACCTCTACTACCGCTCGCGCCCGGTCATCGGCATCAAGGCCGAGCAGGTGCTCAAGCTGGGAAGCAACGACGTCGGCCTTCACCCTTCGATGAAGGGATTCCAGGAGCTGTACGACGAGGGGATGATGACCATCGTGCAGGGCGTGGGATACCCAAACCCCAACCGCTCGCACTTCAAGAGCATGGACATCTGGCACACCGCCGACACGACCGCAACCGGCGACGGCTGGCTCGGACGTTACTTCGACGCTGAGTGCTGCGGGTACGGCAAGGGTGAGAGCGGCAAGCCTGACGGCTCAGCTCCAGTTCACGAATCGATCGGCCAGCCCGGCATCGCGGTGATGCGCGAGGCGCCACTGGCGATGCGCGGCCGCAAAGCACAGCCGATCGCCTTCGAGTCGGCCGAGTCGTTCCGCTGGACGGGCGGACTCGAGAAGAAAGACCTGTCCAAGTACTACGACCAGCTCACCAAGGACGCCGACGGCGCGAGCGACGCTGCCGCAGCCGGTAATGGTGGGCACAACAGCAACTTCCTGACGCGCACGGCGATCGATGCGCGTGTGAGCAGCGACCTGATCCGCAAGGCGGTGGCGGCGGCGCCGCGGGTGACGTACCCCGACGGCGGCCAGGGCACGCTCTCAAGCCAATTGCAGATGGTGGCGTCGATGGTTGCGGCGAACCTCAAGACCCGCGTGTACTACGTTACGCTGGGTGGGTTCGATACACACGACAACCAGGGCGGCGCGAACGGCCGTCAGGCGCAGCTGCTGCAGCGCCTGAGCGGCGCGGTGAAGGCGTTCTACGCCGACCTGAAGAAGACCAGCAACGACGGTCGCGTGATGACGATGGTCTTCAGCGAGTTCGGCCGGCGCGTGGCCCAGAACGGCAGCAACGGCACCGACCACGGCACCGCGGCGCCGATGTTCCTCTTCGGCCCGATGGTGCAGGCGGGCGTCGCCACCAAGCACCCGTCGCTCGCCGATCTCGACCAAGGCGATCTGAAGTTCGGCACCGACTTCCGCAGTGTTTATGCCGGGATCCTCGGCGGCTGGCTGAAGGCGGACGCGAAGGCGATCCTGGAAGGGTCGTACCAGCCGGCGCCGGTGCTGAAGAAGCAGGCGTAAGGACAGTCACGAGTCACGAGCGATGAGTCACGAGTGCGGCTCGGCAGATGCTGGGCCGTTTTTCGTTGCGGTCAGACTACCGCACTCAGGGCATGCCGCGCCCGAGACAAGGCCCGCGAGCGAGTACCCGCACGCTGAACAACGCCCTCGCCCAAAGCCTCGTGACAAACGCCACGCGACGTAGAGGAGCACGGCACCGCCCAAGGCTGATGCCATCGTGGGAGCAGCGATCGGCCCTCGCCAATTCGAAAGAACCGGCGCGACCGAAGCTCCGGGCGGGGGAGGAGGCATGTCTTCAATCCGCAAGACCTCGACTTCGCCCTCAAGGACAAAGACCGCCCAGTGATCGACGGGTGTGAACCAGGGGTCGGCGCCTTCGCGCGCGAGCCATTCGACTCGCATCCGCGGCTGTTTGACGTTCCATGAGCACGTCATCCCCGTGCCGCGGTATGACCACGCCCACACGCCGGTCAGTAGAACGCTGCCGACGAGGAACGTCCAGCCGGCGATGCGGCACTTGCGGCCAGCGGGCTGGGATTTGTTTGAACGACGCACGCGATGAGTTTACCAGATGCTGAAAACATGCACTGTGCGTTCCGGCGTGAGGTGCCGCTCTGCGACTCTTTGAGCACTTGCTTGCTTATCCATGGCTCGCGAACTTTTTGCGTTAGGCCTTTCCGTCAGAGCCCGAAGCGTCAGCGAGGAAGGCCGATGAGGCTCTGCGAATCGGCAGCTACGCGGTACTCGCAAAGCCTCGTACCGCCTCCCTCGCTGACGCTTCGGGCTCTGACTCAAGCCGGTTCATTGAGAAACGTGCATTGAGCCTGATTTCTCGAGCCATGGGCTAACGAAAGCCGCCACTCCGTGACACAAGGCGACGAGTTGGCGGCTATGGCTTTCCGGCCGCACCCGGCCGTGCCGGCAATCCCTCGCGGATTTTGACCGAAAAATCGGGCCCAATCGGCGCGGCGTCCACCTTGCCGTTCACCAGGCTCTTCTTCTTCAACTCGTCGAACGGCATCCCCGTGTTGATCTTCTGGTGCTCGTAGAGGAACGTGTCGAAGCCGCCGTCACAGAGCACGCGCATGTCGATCATCTCGTACCACGGGATCGGGTTGTCGTTCACCTCGCGGCTCTGGAAGAGGACGTTGGTGAAGCAACTGCTGGTCACTGCGTTGTACCACTCCGGCTCGGCGGCGAGCTTGTTGACGCGGTCGACGTACGACATCAGCATCGCACGCCGGTTGCGGTCGGAACCGCCGAGCCGGTAGACGTAGACCTGCTCCTTGCGGAAGTTGGTGCGCAAGCCGACCAGGTCGCGCTCGTCGCCGAGGGTGTAGATGAGCGTGAACTGCTTGAACATCCCCTTCACCGCCGAGTAGCCCTGCCCCTTGAGTTTGCGCGTCTCGATCGACGCGCACAGATACGACATTCCACCGGGCGCGGATGCGTCCTCGAACCCGAAGCTCACCATCGCGTGAGCGATGAGCGGGCTGCCCCAGTAGACGAACATGAGGTCCAAGTCGCGCAGCTTAGTGAGGTCGTAGGTGCGCTCCTCCCACTTCACGTCGTAGTCGGTTTCGCTGCGGTAGGTGCAGTTGCGGACGTTCTGCACCGTCAGCTTGTCGCCGTTGACAGTCGCAGTTGCGACCTGCGCGACGTCGGGCTGCCAGTCGCCGACGTTGTTGGCGGGGATAGACCAATTCCACGCCGCGACGGCGAGCCAGAGGACCGCGAAGACTGCCAGGCCTTTCCACCTCGGACGCAGCAGCAGCAACGCGCCGAGCGCGAGAAGGGCCCAGACCACGGCAGCGGCAGTGCGCATCCACGGCACGGGCAAATTTGAGAAGTTGACGGCCAGCACGGCCCATAGCCCGAGCACCAGCACAACGGGCGTAAGCACCACCCACCCGGCGATGCGCAGAAGAAAGAACGCGAACCTCAACTTCGGCGCGGGTTGCGAGCCTTGCGGCGCGGCCTGCTGGTCGGCGGCGGGGTGCATGCGTGGAGCATACCGCCGATGCGCCGACCTTTGACGCGTCGAACGGCATCGAAGCGTGCGGCTTGCCGGAGGGGCTTCGCGCCGAGCTTGCGCTCGGGGCTCTTATTTGCGGCGGCTGAGGCGGACGAGAATCCAGATCAGCAGGACCGCGCCGATGGCGATACCGGTCCACATGATCATGTTCGACTCTTTCTCGCGGACTTGGGCGAGGGATTCGTGCTGCTGCGCGAGGATGGGCATGTGTGGAGAATACCAGCGCCTTTGAGGGCTATTTCGTCTCGGCGGGAACTGTTTCAGTGTGCCCGCATTCTGGACACGGAGCGGCCAGTTCCAGGCCGAGGAGCGAGTACCCGCACCTGGCGCAAGCGTTGATCGCGGCACGGTGAAGTGCGCGATTTCCAGAGCGGATCACCACAACCGCCGCGACACCAAGCATCACGGGCGCAGGCCACAACACCACTTCCCACATGTCGTACGGCGGAACGATGGCGGGAACAATGCAGTGCCGAACGAGCCCAATGTTGAACGCGCTCTCTCTGCCATACTTGGCGCCGTCGTCGGGACCCAGAATCCACATCAATTGCCGCGCGTCCGCGTCCATGACAAACGAGGTCAGCGTCGACGTTTCGGGCTCCGGGCGATAGGAGATGAACCACACACGGCCTTGCGATATGCCGAACGAGTACTTGTCGATGAGGAGGCGAACCGCCCACCACCGTGAGGCGACCCAACCACAGGCAACGACCACGGCGACGGCGAACAGCATCCGGCCGGCGAAGCGGCGTTTGCGTCCAGACGATTGGGAGTTGCGGCCGCCCACTGCATGAGCTTACCACGCAGAGAAAATGCGTGCGACGCGATTGCGTACGGCGATGACACCGATCGCTGACATGTACTGCATATCCCGACGGTTCAGTGGCCGTAGGGCTTCGCGCCCGAGCTTGCGCTCGGGGCTCTTATCCGAGCTCTTATGGGGCGGGCGGCGTCGCGGGGGCGTTCTCGATCATGGTGACGACGCGCGGCGTGTCGAGCGGGGTGATCTCGATGAGCCACACATCTCCGACTTTGCGTTGGAAGACGCGGGGCGAGCTGGTCGCGTCGTCCTTGGGCACCATGCGGTCGGGGGCGTGGTCCATCACCACCATAACGGGCTTGCCGTCAACGTGCGCGAGCAGGAGGCCGGAGTAGCCCGAGAAGATGGTGGCACGGGACCAGCCCGCGAGCACCGGCTCGGCGGGCCCCGTGCTGCCGGATGCGAGATGCGTGGGCGTAAGCGACTGGCCGAACGCCTTCTGCGTCCACTCCTGGAACTGCTTGTCGGTGGTGCAGACTTCCTTGGGCACAAATCCGCTGGCGACCTGCGCCTGGTATTCCTTGACTATGACATTGCGGTTGCGGGTCTGCAGTTCCGTGTCGGTAGCGAACTTGGGCTCAGGAACGTGCGGTTGCGGGGTGAGGAAATAGATCGCGCCGCCGACCACCACGGCGACCGCGGCAGCGATGCCCGCGATGCGGAGGAGACGCGAGCGGGCCAAGCCGGCAGTGGCTGCGGCGGGGAATTTCAAACCTTGGAGCGATGTCGCGGGTGTGGTGTCGTAGAGCTCGCCGAGAGCCGCGGCGAGGCGGCGGTGAGCGGTGATCTGCAATTGCGCCGCGGCGTCGCTCTTGATCTCGGCCTCGAACGCGGCGCGTTCAGCGGCGTCCATCAGGCCGTCGAGGTAGCGTTCGAGCCGCTCCTGTTCCGGCGGCAACGGCGGCAGTGTGACCGCGTTGGTGTCGTCGTTGGTCATTGAACGCCCCCATGAGTGGTGGTGCGTGAGGCGGCGTGGGTGTGCACGGTGGGCGCGGTCCGGCTGCCCTCGACGCGCTGGGTGAGGACCTGGCGAAGGGTGCGCTGGGCGCGGTGCACGTGGCTCATCGCGGTCCCCTCCGGTACGCCGGCGATCGAGGCGATGGTGCTGTAAGGAAGCCCGCCGACGACGCGCAGCACCAGGCAGACGCGTGCGGTCTCGGCGAGCTGCTCCAACGCTTTTCGCAAGTCGGCGTCTTCGATAGCGTCCATTGTCGAGCTCACCGTTGCGGGGGACTGGCTGTTGGCGAGACGCTGGGCGTTGTCACCCAGAGGCGCGGGCCCGTTGCGGCGCGCGCGCCGGGCGTTGAGCGCGGTGTAGCGGGTGATCTGGCCCATCCAGGCGTCGAAGTTGGTGCCCAGGACGAACTCGCCGGCGCGGTACTTGTTCAGGCCGGTGACGCAGGCGTCCTGCAGAACGTCTTCGGCGTCAGTGCGATCGGCAACGATGGCGAGGGCGACCAGCAGCATCTTGTGTCGCGCCGGGTTCGAAAGCGCAGCGAATGCCTCCGCGCCTGCGCGGGTCGGGGGGTGAGGATGTCTGCGGCTGGGGCATCAGCCGCCCCCCCTTTTCCTGCGGCGGTGGGCACGCAGCGCGCGCACGCGGCCACTGTCGCGCGCGGGGCGCGGAGCGGAACGGCGTGCCTGGGGTGCGTGGCCGGTGCGGACCATCTGCGGAGTCTACCGCCTTGTCGAACGGTTCACCCGCCCGACGGACGCGATGGTCCGCCGGACGGGTGAACTCCGGGGGGTTCAAACCCCCTTGCCCGGTCAGGCGGGCGAGGGGGAAAACGCGGCAGAACCGCGTCAGGTGTGCGAACGGGTGCGGCGACGGAGCATCGCGGTTGAGGCAAGGCCAAGTGCAGCGGCCGCGGAGGGGGTCGGAGTCACCGTGATGGTGAAAAGAAAGCCACCGTCGCTGAAGGCGCCCGCGCTGTAGACGTAGCTGTCGGTCATGTGGTAGCGGGTGTCGTTGGGGGAAAGGGCGGCCATCTGGGCGGGCGTCTGGGTGCTGTTGAAGGCAAAGCCGGTGAGCGTGCCGCCGACGGCGATTCGTGCCGCGGCGGAGTTCGCCTGCCAGAGGACCGAGTCGGCCCCCGCGCCGCCCTGGTGGGCACCCGCCCAATTCGCGGGCGAAGTGACGCTCGTGGCCGCCGCCGTCATGAAGTTCTCGCCTGGGATCCATGCGAACCAAAGTGAGCCGATGGTGGTGGTACCGGTGTTGTGAATGGTGAGCGTGTAGTGGTACACGCCGCCGCCCATGGGCGTGCCGACGAGTTCGCCGGTGGCCTGGAGCGCGGCGAGCGAGACGGTGGAAAACGCGGACAGAACGACGGCGCTGACGAGCGCCTTGCGGGTGCGGGTCATCTGATCTTCCTCCCTGTTAGGTACGACGAGCGATCTACTGCCTGATGTCAGGACAGGGGGCAGGGCTTGCAGGAATCGCCGGTTTTGTGGGAGGAGAAGGGATTGAGTGAGAACACCGTGGGCACGGATGGGCCCCGTACCTGTTCGCAACCGTGGCCGGGGCCTTACGGCCCGCGGCTCTTATCGAGCAGCGGTGGCGGCGGCTGGTTGGTTATTTGGCCGGGAAGAGGAACTTGAGCGCGGCGGGGAGACGCTTGGCCCAAGCCTCTTCGTTGTGCGTGGCGTTCTCGTCGAAAACGAACATGCGGCGGTCGTCGCCCAGCCCGGCGGTCTGGAGTGAGTCGTTGAACGACTTGACCCACCCGGCGTACTCGGCGCTCGCCTCGGGCTTCTCGCCCCCCGCCTCTTTGCCGCCCACGGCGAGGTAGACCTTCGCCGGCCAAGTCTTGGTCGCGCCGAACAGGCGCGGTGAGAAGTTGTCGTGGTTGAAGCCGAGCGAGGGGCTCTCGGCGAGCACCTTGCCGAAGACCTGCGGGCGCATCGCGCCGGCGTAGAGACTGATCAGCCCGCCCATCGATGAGCCGCCGATCGCGGTGTTCTCCGGGCCCGTGCGCACGCGGAACGCGCGCTCGACGCGCGGCATGACCGTCGACACGATCCACTGCACGTACGCCTCGCCGCCGGGCGCCTTGTTGTCGACGATCCTGGCGTCGGTCACCGGAGGGAGGTACTCGACAGTGCGAAGCTTGCCCGAGTGCGGAATGCCGACGACGATGAACGGCTCGACTGTCTTCTCATTGATGAGCTTGGTGGCGGTTTCGTCCACCCCCCACTCCGCCGGAACGGCCGGGTGCTTCTGGAAAAGGTTCTGACCGTCGTGCATGTAGAGCACGGGGTACTTGCGGCCGGCGTTCTCCGGAGCGTCATAACCGGGCGGGAGCCAGACGAGCAAGTCGCGCTTGTACGGCGCGGCGTCGCCGCCAACGACTTCCAGCCGTTTCACCGTGCCGGTGGTGTTGAGGTAGTAGTACGGGTTGACGTCGGCGCGGGCCTGCACGTTGGGACGCTGGTCGCCCCAATGCGGGATCTCGAAGACAAACTCGGGCTTTTCTTCGCTGCCGACGTACTTGGCGTCGACATCCGGGAGCATGCGATTGCCCGGGACGGTCATGTCCTTGGTCAGTTCCTCGTACTCCCACGAACCGCGCGTGAACTTGAACTCCATCGCGCTGTCGGCCGCGGCGGGGGTCATCACGATCTCCCACCGCATATCGGAGCGCTGCTGGAGCTTGTACTTCTTGTCGCCGGGGTCCCAGCCGTTGTGGCTGTGGGCGAGGTAGACCGGCGAGTCGGGCGTCGCGAGACCGGTGAGGTCCTTGACGCGGATGATGTACCCCTGCTTGAGCGTTTCGGGCCGGACCTTCTTGCCGGTTTCGGACTTGGAGGCAGCCGCGGGCTGGGCCGGTGCCGGCGTCTGGAGCGCGGGGGCGGTGGCGTCGCGCGCGTGCCCCTTGCGCGGGATGGCGAAGAGGATGCTCCCGGCCATCAGGAACGGCGTGATGAGGAAGGCGGTGAGGGCGGGCTTGGAGAGGGTCGCCATGGAGAAGTTTAGGGCGAGAGCCGCATAAGAGCCTCGTGCGCAAGCACGAGGGTTGCTCGCCGACAACCACTGCGTGCGAGAGCATTCGCATCGCCGTTCCGAGTCTCCGATTCGGAAATGAAAAGCCCGGGCATGCGCCCGGGCCTTGTTTGGATACTCGCTGTTGAACTGCGACCGCTGTGACGCGGGCGCATCCTCCTTGTGCTTGCGCACAAGGCTCTTATCGCATGTTCACGCCGCCGATCTTCTTCAGGCGCATCTGCAGGTCGTCGGCGTTGGGGCTGGCCTCGAGGGCGACGCGCACGTGCACGTACTCCTGCTCGACGCGCTCGAGCAGCGAGCCGTTGAAGTCGATCATGCCCTGCTGGCGAGCTTCGACGCTCTTGAGGTACTCGCGGAGTTCGCCTTCGCGGCCCTCGAGAATGAACTTCTGGACGATCGGGTTGTTCACCAGGATCTCAAGCGCCGGGATACGCGCGATGTTCTCGTGCATCGTCGGCAGCAGCTTCTGGTACACGAACGCTCGCATCTGATAAGCGAGCATCTTGCGGATCTGCTCGACTTCCTCGGCTTCGAACAGACCGTAGATACGGCTGAACGTCTGCGTGGAGCTCGACGCGTGGATGGTTCCGTACACAAGGTGGCCCGTCTCGGCGGCGTGGAGGGCGGCCTCGAACGTCTCCTTGTCGCGCATTTCGCCGACGAGCACGATGTCGGGGTTCTCACGGACCAGGGCGCGAAGGGCGATCTTGAAGTCCAGGCAGTCGATGCCGATCTCGCGCTGGTTGATCGTCGCCTTCTTGTCCGTCAGCAGATACTCGATCGGGTCCTCGATGGTCACGATGTGCACGGGCTTGCGCTCGTTCACGTAGTCGAGCATGGCCGCGATCGTGGTCGTCTTACCTGAGCCGGTCACACCCGAGAGCAGCACCATGCCCTGCGGCTGCATGGCCACCTGCTCCATGATCGGCGGCAGGTAGAGCTGGTCGAACCGGCGGATGGTGCTGGTGATCAGACGACAGGCGCAGCTCAGCTTGCCGCGCACCTGGAACAGGTTCACGCGGAAGCGGGTCTTGTCGTCGTAGTCGTACGCGAAGTCGGCCGAGCCGAACTTGTGCAGGTCCTCCATCAACTCCTTCGAGAGGATGTGCTTGGCGATCTGCATGAACTCCTCGCCCGTCACCGGCGCGGTGTCGAGCGCCTTGAGCGCACCACGAAGGCGGATGCGCGGCGGCTGGCCCGACTTCATGATGAGGTCGGAGCCGCCCAGCTTGATACAGGCCTTGAGGAAGTCGCCGAACCGCGTAGCGTGCGGATCGTGGTCCGCGTCGGGGTCCATCACCACGTGCCCGCCCCCGCCGGCATGAGCGTCGTGCGCGGCGGGCGTGCGGTGCAGCGTCTGTTCCTGGTCGTTGGTCATAAAAAACTCAGTGGGGAGTTGGAAGAGTGGATGTCAGAAGTGCTCGAACGGGGAGCGAGGGTACGCGATTGGAGGGAAAGACAAAAGGGGTCGTGCGAAGGGGAATGGTCGGGTCCGGGCAGAGTCGAAAAAGAAGCCCGCGGGGTGCGGCAGAGCCACACTCCGCGGGCAAAGGATGCTACCTGAAAACAGGCCTTCGTGCACGACGGCGGCCTTTCGACAATCAACGGATAACGGTGGCGGGCACCTCTCTATTCGACCTGAGAAGCTGGGCGGTTCCCAGCCCTTCATCAAGCGAACCGAACGCGAACATCCGCCGGACTACTTCATCTCGTCATTGCCGCCGTTGCCATCGTCATTTCCGCCGCCCGTGGGCTTCACGCACACCACGATCCGTGACTCGGGCTTGTAGTACTTGGCGAACACCTCGTGCACCCGCTTGGGCGTCAGCTTCTGATACTCATCGGGGATCGCCAGGAAGTTGTCCAGCGTGGTGCCGCGGTAGTCCATGCTCTCCAGCCGGCCCATCCAAGTGGCGGGTTCCTTGATGGCGTCCACCCAGTCCTTGGCCTGCTGCTTCTTGGCGGTCGCGACCTCTTCCTCGGTCGGGCCGTCTTTGGCGAAGGCCTGGTACATCGACTCGAGCTTCGCCTTAAGCGCCTCGGCCTTCGACGGGTCGGCCGGCGCGGTCGCGAAGAACGTGCCAAAGCCGGGGAAGGCCGTGGCCGGGCGCGACTGGGCGCTGATGCTGTAGACCAGCTGCGCCTCCTCGCGCACCTCCTTGAACATCCGCATCGAGAGCACGCGCGCCGCCATGCCCAGCGCACGCGCGTCGTCGATGTTCGACTCGTCGGCGCCGTAGAAGCCGCTGTAGACCGTCGCGACCTTCGTCGGCGACTCGACGGTCTTCTCAAAGACGCGCGCCCCTTCCGGACGCTTCACCTTGCGTGCATCGGCGAACAGGCCGGTGCCGATCCGCTCGCGCTTGGGGAGCGAGCCGATGTACCGGTTCACCAGCTCCAACGCCTTCTCCTTGGGCAGATCACCCACGATCGTCACCTCGATCGGCGATTCGGCGATCAGCTTGTCGAGCCGCGCTTGAGCGGCCTCGATCGTGAGCTTCTGCACCTGCTCAACCGTCGGCGGGTGATGGCGGAAGTCATCATCAGCGAACGGCGCCCGTGCGATGAGCCGCGCCGCAACCTGCGCCGGGTTCGTCCCCTCTTCCTGCAGACGCTGGATGAGATTGGTCTTGTACTGTTCAAACAGCGCGGGCTCGATCTTCGGCTCCGTCAGCAGCAAGTACGCGAGCTGGAAGCCCGTCTCGAGTTCTTCCGGGCTGCCGCTGATCGAGAGCGACACCGAGTCTGCGCCTCCCCCACCGCCGCCGCCGCCACCTCGGCGCCCACCGCCGCGCCCGCCACCGCCGCCGCTTCCCACACTCACCTTGCGGCCGGTCATGATCTCACGGATGTCCGCCGCGGAAAGGTGCTTGGTCGCTGGACGGACCAGGCCGAGATTCGCCGCGCCCGTGATGCCGCGGTCAGCCTCGGTCTCGAACAGTTCGCCGCCCGCGAGGTTGATCCGCACGTTCACGTCGTTCTGGCGCTCGTCCATGAACCGGTAGTGCACGCGCACGTTGTTCGACAGCCACCCCGACCACACCTTGCTCGCGGCGTGCTCGCCTTGCTCCGTAATGGTGCCGGGCGTCGGCAACGCGGCCATCAGGGTCGTCGCGTGCTCAGCCTCCTCGCTCTGCTGCGTCGGCGTGACGGCAAGGGCCTTGGTCCCCAGCTCGATAAGCTGCGACTCGCTGGGAACATCGCCGCCGCTCGGCATCACCGCGATGAACGCGACGTTCTTGGGGTCAAATTCCTCCGCAAAGCGGCGCGACACCTGCTCGGCGGTGCTCGACGGCAGCACCTGCTTCAGTAGGTCCAGCCGCTGCTGGGCCGACATGATCGGCGTGCCCGCCGTCACCGCGCCGTTGAGCCGCTGCATGATCGAGGCCGAGGCCGCCGTCTTCTCCGTCTCAACGGCCCGCTCGGCTCCCGCGATCATCTGCTTCTTCACGTGGTCCAGCTCGCGGGCCGTGAACCCGAACGCCCGAGCCCGCTGCAGTTCCATCGACAAGTCGTTCAGCGCGTCCTTCCACTTCTCCGGGCGCGACGTCCCCGACAGCTCCACGGTCCGGATCGAGCCCGGCTCGTTGCTGATCCCCACGCGCCCGCTCTGGTAGCTCGTGCCGCCCGCGGCCACCTTCTCGCTCAGCCGGCGGTTCATCACTGAGTCGCCCAGGCGGGCAATCAGGTCGTCGGTGTACTGCGGCACCGTCGTCGCGGCGGGCCGGCCTTGCTCGATCTTGACGATCTGCAACTCCACCGACCGCAGCTCAGGGTCGCTCGCGACGATCGCGAACGTCTTGTCGTACGGCTTGAGTGTCAGATCCTGCGGCGTCGGGCGCGGCTTCTTGGGCGAGCCGCCGAACTGCTCCTTGATTGCCTTCACCACCGTGTCGGTCGGCGCATCCCCCACCACGATCACCGTCGCGTTGCTGGGGCCGTACCACTTGCCGTAGTAGTCCTTGAAGTCCTGCTGCTGCACGCCGTTGATGCTCGCCTCGGTGCCGATCGTGAGACGGTGCCCGTAGATCGAGCCGGGCGTCATCCGCTCCATCACGTACTCGCCGGTGCGCGAGCGGCCCGACAGGCCGCGGCGGCGCTCCTCCTGAATGATCTGACGCTCGCTATCGATCTCCGTCGGCGACAGGAGCAGGTGGCAAAGTACGTCGTTGAAGAACGTCATCCCCTTGCCGAGCGTCTCAGCGTCCGCCTTGGGCAGCGTGAGCTGGTAGGTCGTCTGACTCATGTTGGTGAAGGCGTTCTGGTCACGACCGAAGGTCATGCCCAGCCCTTCGAAGAACGGCACGAGCTCGCCCGGCTTGAAATGCTCCGACCCGTTGAAGGCCATGTGCTCGAGGTAGTGCGCGATGCCGCGCTGCTTCTCCGTCTCGTTGAGCGACCCGGAGTGGATGTGGATCCAGACCGTCGCGCGGCCGGGCGGGATGGCGTTCTGCTGCACGACGTAGCGCAGTCCGTTATCGAGCTGACCGGTGACGACAGCGGGGTCGGTCGGCAGCGTCTGGCCGAACAGAGTCGACGTGATGACGATGGCGGGTATCGCAGCGAGAAGGGGGAGTCGCATGAGTGGCCTCCGAAACCCCTGCCAGACCGGCGGGGTCCACAGAGTCTACCGGAAATCTCCGAAGCATGAGGACCTTGTCAGAGCCCGAAGCGTCAGCGAGGGAGGCGGCAGGAGGCTTTGCGACTGCCGCAATGCCGAAAAACGACCGTCTCGTAACGCCTCGTCGGCCTCCCTCGCTGACGCTTCGGGCTCTGAACGCACCCCGTACGCTTCAACCGTGAGCAACATCACCGGTGCGTTCCTCGAGCAGGTGTTCGACCAAGTCGCCGACGGTCAGGTGCTGCGGACCGCGCGTGGCCTGGAGCGTCAGTGCGCTGAAGCGGGCGACGCCGACATGCATCCCGCCCGCGACGCCGCGGCCGCTCGCATCGCCGCCACCCCCACTGCCGAGCTCGTGCGCATCGTGCAGCTCGTCACCGCCCGGTTCCACCTGCTCAACACCGCCGAGCAAGTGAGCATCGCCGCGATCAACCGCCGGCGCGAGATGAGCGCAACCGGTAACGTGCCGCGCCCCGAGTCGATCGCCGAGGCGGTTGCTGCCGCCGCCGGTTCCGGCGTCTCCAAGGCCAACTTCGCCGCGGCCCTGTGCCGCGTTGCTGTCGGGCCGACGCTGACCGCCCACCCCACCGAGGCCCGCCGGCGCACGGTCATCACGCGTCAGATCGACATTGCCCAGACCACCCGTGCTCTAAGCGGTGAAACGCTCACACCGTTCGAGCGGCGCGAGCTGGAAGCACGCATCCGCGCCGACATCGCACTGCTGTTGGCGAGCGACGACGTGCGTGCCCGTCGCCTGACCGTCGACGACGAGGCGCGGAACGGGCTCTTCTTTCTCAGCACGTCCATCTGGCAGACCGTGCCGCGGCTGGCCCGCGACGTGGAGACGGCCTTCGCCGCGTTCTACGGCGACGATCCACACGGTGTACACGGGGGGGGGCTCAATCCGACGCTTCTGACGTACCGCTCGTGGATCGGCGGCGACCGCGACGGCAACCCTGAGGTCACCCACGCGACCACGCTCGCAACGCTCCAGTTGCTCAAGTCCGCCGCCGCCGAACTGTGGGACGCTGAACTCCAGCGCCTAGTGCAGGACCTGAGCCTTTCCACCAGCCGCGCGACCGTGCCCGCTGAGCTGATCGATGCTGTCGAGCGAGACCGGACAAAGTGGCTGCCCGACAACACGACGACCGTTCAGCGCGCCGGCGAGCCCATGCGCCTCCGCCTGATGCAGATGCGCAAACGGCTCGCCGAAGACCCGACGTACAACTCCGCCGCGCTCGCGACCGACCTTGAGATGCTCAAGCGTGCACTCACCGCCAGCGGCGTCGAACGCTCAGCCCCCTACGCGCCCCTGGAGGACGCGATCGTCCGCTCTCACGCGTTCGGCCTGCACCTTGCGACGCTCGACATCCGCCAGCACAGCGCAGTACACGAGAGCGTGGTCGCTGAACTGCTCGCCGTCGCCGGCGTCGCGCCCGACTACGCGTCACTCGACGAAGCGGCCCGCCTCGACCTGCTCCGCCGCGAGCTGAGCAACCGCCGCCCGCTCGTCTCGCCCGACCAGGAACTCAGCCCCGCCGCGACCGAACTGCTCCGCACGCTCGACGTCGTCCGCGAATCGATCGCCGCCGAACCCGCGAGCGTCCGGTCGTACGTCATCTCGATGACCCACGGTGTGAGCGACATCCTCGAGGTGCTGCTGCTGCTGAAAGAACGCGGCCTGCTTTTCACCAGCGACGGCGGCAAGCGCACGCTGCACGTGGTCCCGCTGCTGGAGACCATCGACGACCTGCACCGCGGACCGGGCCTGCTGCGCGAGCTGCTCGCCGAGCCGGTCTACCGCGAGCACCTGCGCCGCCTGGCGGAGCAGGACGCCGCCGAAACACGCCGCGCCGACACTCAGCCGTCGCAGGAAGTCATGCTCGGCTACTCCGACTCCAACAAGGACGGCGGGTTCCTGATGTCCAACATCGCCCTGCACCTGGCGCAGGAGCAGCTCGGCGTCGCCGCAGCGGAATTCGGCGTGCGGATCCGCTTCTTCCACGGCCGCGGCGGAACCGTCGGCCGCGGCGGCGGCCGCGCAGGGCGGGCAATCCTCGCCGCAGCGCCCGCCGCACGCACGGGCGACCTGCGTTTCACCGAGCAGGGAGAGGTCATCTCGTTCCGCTACGCCCTGCCGGAGATCGCTCACCGACACCTTGAACAGATCCTCAACGCAGCCATTCGCGCCGAGCTCTCGCACGCGGCGCCGGCGAGCACAACGCGCAGTAACGACGAGCCGTGCAGCAAGCTGCTTGTGCGTCTGGCCGACGAGTCGATGAAGGCCTACCGCGCGTTTATCGACGACGCCGCGTTCTGGCCCTGGTTCGTCGGCGCGAGCCCGATCGAGCATATCGGCAGTCTGCCGATCGCCAGCCGGCCCGTCGCACGCAGCGCCGGAGGCCAGGGAACTGCGGGAGGGGGCTTCACGTTCGCGCAGCTCCGCGCCATCCCGTGGGTCTTCTCGTGGATTCAGATGCGGGCCCTCGCGCCAGGCTGGTTCGGGCTCGGCTCGGCGCTCGACTCGTGTAGCAAGGGTGAACTCGACGCGCTCCGCGGCGAGCTCGACCGCGCGCCGTTCCTCTCCACCGTGCTCGACAACGCAGCCCAGGAAATGGCTCGCGCTCGCCTGCCGATCGCCCGCCGCTACGCGGCGCTCGGGCCGGGCGGCGAAGCGGTCTTCGCCAGAATCGCCGGCGAGTTCGCCTCGGCCGAGCGTCACCTGCTCGCTCTCACCGGCCGCCAGTCGCTCCTCGCGCACGCTCCGGTCATTGCCGAGTCAATCCGGGTTCGCAACCCATGGACCGATGTGCTCAACCTGATCCAGATCGAGCTGCTCCTGCGTTACCGCAAGTCGCCCGACGACGAACGCCCCGCGCTCTGCGCCGCCATCCTCACCACGCTCAACGGCGTCGCCGCGGCGATGCAGTCGACGGGCTGAACTGGAATGAAAAAGGCCCTCCGTAACCGGAGGGCCTGAGGAAACTTGGTTGTGCGCGTCGATCAGGCGTTGGCGACCAGCAACTGCTCGAGCGTCGGGCCCTTGCCCTCGGGGTTCGCGGCGATGGCGGCCTCCATGGCCTCACGCAGCGCCTTGTTCCCGAGGAAGTTGCTCTCCAGGTTCAGGCGGATCTTCTCCATGGCCTTGTTCTGGATCTGACGCACGCGCTCCTTGGTCACACCGATGATCTGACCGACCTGCTCGAGGGTCATCGGCTTGTCGATCTCGCCGCTCTCGAGCCCGAAGCGGTGCTCGATCACGGTCCGCTCGACGTCGGTGAGATCGGCCCGGTTGTCCAGGACGATCCGCTTGACCTCTTCCGCGGCGTCCTTCTCGAACGTCGCCCGCTTGGTCTCGAGGAAGTTGGACTTCTCGAGCTTGGGGTCAAAGTCCGTCGGGAACCGCTGGCGGTACTTGCTCAGCTTCATGCCCTGACGCGAGAACGCCTTGAGGATCGCGCGGCAGGCGTAGGTGCTGAACTTGTAACCACGACCGGCGTCGAACTTGTCGACGGCGCGGAGCAGGGCCATGTTGCCTTCGCTGACCAGGTCGGCGAAGTCCACCTCGCTCATGCGGGTGCGCTTAGCCATCGCCAGCACCAGCGCGAGGTTGGTGTTGGCGATCTGCTCGCGGATCAGGTCGCTCTTGCGGTACCAGCGCAGGATCTCGTCGGCCTGCTCGGGCGTGGGCTTGCGCGAGGGCGTCGCCCACACGTCGCGCTGGATCGTCCAGATCTTGTAGCGCGCGAAGTTGAACTGGTGGAAGAGGACCTTTTCCTGCGCCGGTCAGGATGACCTGCTGCGCCGTCTTGATCGTGCGCGTGCGGCCCGAGAGGTCGTCCATCACCGGGTGGTACCAGGACGTGTCGGGCTTGGGGATCTCGGGCGCCTGGTCGTAGATCTTCTCGTTGGCCTCTTCCTCGTAGAAGGCGGGGCTGTCGATGAAGTCCTGCTCCTGGGCGAGCAGACCGTTGAGGAGCTCCTCGTCGGCCTTGCTCAAGGCGCGCCGGACCTTGCGGGGCGCAGCGACCAGCGCCTCGCCCTCGGTCTTGACGGCCTTCTTCTTCCCCTTGACCGCCTTCGCCTTTGGTTCGGCGGGCGCAGCCGACGACTCAACGATCTCGACGCGATTGCGCCGGCGATGCTGATCGAGCGGGCTGGGGGTGGGTGCGTTCATGAGAAGACTCGGTGACATTCCTTATACCTCCACGCTGGCGTTTCGCTGCCAGCGAAAAGGCGAGTTTGAGGTCCTCGCGTCGCGCCCGGGTTCCGGCGCCCGGGCTCCGGTCCCGGCGACGGCTCGCAGCGCGGTGCTTGTTTCAACAATCACGACAAACCAACTACGGATCCGACGGCTTGACTGTGCGAGCGGTTTCACCAACTCCACACATTTACCAACACTTCTGAGCGGAACAATCTCGATTCACCGGACACTTCAAGGGATTCTCGTCTTTGCGTCAACCATTCACCGCGGGGACGAGTTATCCACACACCTCCGGATGGGGTGCTTTGTTCAGTCTTCGATCGGGATCCGACGGCTCCGGTCCGGCAGCTCCCCCCTGTCCCCTCCCACGGTCGATTTTATCGCAAAATCACGGGTCTTGGATGCTGGGTCGGTCCATTTCCGTGAAAATTCGCAAACTGTAAGGGTATTTTCTGCTTCCTGTGTAGGCGGTGTTGAGGGTCGGCACAAGCTCTTGCCCTAGGGGCGATCGCTTCGACCACAATCTACACGAAAGTTCATCCCCCCACCACCTCTGCGACTCTTAGCGGGGGATGATTGGGGAAGTCGCCCCAGCAGGTTTGGCGGGCCGAGAAGTGGACAGCGTGCGGGTCAGCATTGGCCCCTCCCCCCACTCCATGCCCGCAACACCTGCCCGGGCGACGGCACGTTTCACGCACCCACCTCACGGAGCCCCTTATGCCGTTCACCCTCCCCAATCTGCCGTACGCCTTCAACGCCCTGGAGCCGGTCATCGACGCCCAGACGATGGAGATCCACAGCCAGAAGCACCACGCCGCCTACGTGACCAACGCCAACAAGGCGCTCGAAGGAACCAAGTGGGCCGACATGCCCGCTGAAGAGGTCATCACTCACCTGGGCGACCTGCCCGAAGACAAGCGCGGCCCGGTGCGCAACAACGCGGGCGGGCACGTGAACCACTCGATGTTCTGGCAGATCATGGCGGCGCCGGGCAAGGGCGGCGGCGGAACCCCCACCGGCGAGCTCGCCGACGCGATCAACTCGGCGTTCGGCAGCTTCGACAACTTCAAGACTCAGTTCGCCGCGGCCTGCACTGGCCGGTTCGGCTCCGGCTGGGCTTGGCTCTGCTGGGACACTGACGCCAAGAAACTGGCGATCTGCAGCACGCCAAACCAAGACAACCCGCTGATGGGCAAGGCGATCGCCGGCTGCGGCGGCAAGCCGCTCATGGGCCTGGACGTCTGGGAGCACGCGTACTACCTCAAGTACCAGAACCGCCGGCCGGACTACGTGACGGCGTGGTGGGGCGTGGTGAACTGGGCGCAGGTCGCCAAGAACTTCGCCGCGGCGAAGTGATCAATCTGAAAAGGGATGCGGCACCCCGGGTTTCCCCCGGAGTGCTGTCGTTTTGGGAGGTGCAACCCGTTGTGGGGCCAAGGTTTGCGGGAACCGTTGGGGTGTTGTTTGCGAACGCAAGCGGCGCGACAAAGCGGTATGCTTTGCCCCTTCCCTCCGCCTTGTTTGAGTCATTAGCGCGGCGGCGTGGGTGTCGGCACAGGAGTCTGTATGACGCAGTTGATGAGCGGTTCGGCCGTGGGGGCGTTGACACTGGGGGAGGCGATGTTCCTCGTGTCGTTCTGGAAGCCGGTGGTGCTTCTGGCGACGCTGTGTGCCTGGGGCCTGATCGTCTCCAACATCTACGACAAGCACGCGGCCCGCTTCTTCCTGCCGCGTGAGAAGTGGAACGTGTTCCATCTGTGCATGGGCCTGTTCGCATACCTGGTGGCGGTGATGATGCCGCTGCCGGGCGAGCTTGCGTTCTGGATCGGCTGGGTGGTGATGATCCTCATCCTGGTCGGCGACCTTGTGACATACGCAGTTGTCGCGAACAAGGACGAGCGCGTTCCCGAGGCGTTCAAGATCAACATGAGCATCTTCGGGAAGATGGGCGAGAAGAAGGAAGAGAAGAAGAGCAAGGACGAGAAGAACGCCATCAAGGTGCGCCTCAACATCAAGGGCGCCGACGGCAAGATGGTTCCCCCGCCGGTGGCCGAGACGCCCGAGGCGGAGGTGCGCACGGTCTCCGAAGGCGTGTACATCAAGTCGCTGGAGAGCCGCGCATCGCAGTTTGAGATCGGCCCCAGCGGCCAGCAGTATGCCGCGGTGATGACGATCGACGGCATGCCGGTCAAGGGCGATTCGTGGGAGCCGCCGGCCGCCGTGCGCGTGATGGACTTCTGGAAGAGCGCCGCGAAGCTGGACCTTGCCGACCGTCGCAAGAAGCTCGGGGGCCTGATCGACGTCGAGCTGGGCTCGACCAAGAAGAAGGTGAAAATCACCAGCCAGGGCGTGCAGGGCGGCATGCGCCTGAGCGTGCTGTTCGACCCCGAGGGTGCGGTGCGCCGCGCCCGACGGACCTTGGCCTGCTGCCCGAGCAGATGGACGAGCTCAAGAAGCTCACGGCGACCACGGCGGGCCTGGTGCTGCTGGCGGCCCCGGCTGACGGCGGGCGCACGACGCTGTTCTACAGCGTGCTGGCCATGCACGACGCCTACACCAACACGGTGCAGACGGTGGAGCTGGAACCCCAGCTCACGCTCGAGGGCGCCAAGCACCAGGCGTTCGATCCGAACGTCGAAGGCGCCGACTTCGCGACGCTCGTGCGGTCGATGCTGCGGCGCGACCCCAACGTGCTTGGCGTTTCAGACCTTCCCGACGCGGCGACGGCCAAGAACATTGCGATGGCCGACTTCGCCCGGTCGCGTGTCTACGCGGCCGTTCGCGCTTCGGACGGCATGGAAGCGCTCGGCGGATGGATCAAGGCGGTCGGCGACGCGTCGCTGGCGACCAAGCACCTCCAGGGCGTGGTGGCGGGCCGGCTTCTGCGGAAGCTGTGCGTGAACTGCCGCGTGCCGTACGCCGCTTCGCCCGACATGCTCAAGAAGCTGGGCGTGCCGGATGGGAAGCAGGTGCAGTTGTTCAAGAAGGGCGGGCAGGTGCTCATCAAGAACAAGCCGGAGGTCTGCCCGGTGTGCGCCGGCGGCGGGTACGTCGGCCAGACGGGCATCTTCGAGGTGTTCACCCTCGGCGACGAGGAGCGGGCCCTTGCCGCGGAGAACAACCTGGTGGGCGTGCGAGCGCTGCTCAAGAAACGGCAGCTCCCCTCGATCCAGCAGGCGGCGATCCGCAAGGCCGTCGAAGGCGTCACGAGCGTGGAAGAAGTCATGCGCGTCACCGCCCCGCCGACCCCGCCCGCGCCTCCGGCTGCGCCGGCGAAGGCGTGAGCACGAACCGAGTACCGAGTCGAGTCGAACAACGTTAAGTGACAAATGCGGCGAGGGGCGGGGAGCGCCGGCGAACGGCGCGGCAATGAACGGAGAGCATGTATGGCAGTTCCAAGTCTGATTGCGATCGCGGTGATGCTGGCGGTGGGGTACGTCTGGTCGTCCCGCGGCTTCTTCTCCGCGTTCTTGAACCTGATGGTCACCATCGCGTCGGGCGCCGTGGCGTTCGGCCTGTGGGAGACCGTGTCGCAGATGGTGATGAAGAACACCACCAGCAGCTTCCTGATCGACATCCTGTCGGGCGGCACGCTGGTGGCCCTGTTCGTGGTGGCGATGGCGGTGATCAGCCTCACGACCAACGCCGTGGTTCGCGCCAACATCAAGGTGCCCAAGGTGGTCGACTGGATCGGCGGCGCGGTGTGCGGCCTTGGCGCTGGCGTGATCGTCTCGGGCATCACGATGATCGGCACCAGCCAGATCCGCACGGCCGAGATCGACAACATCATCCAGTTCAACCCGGTGAGCTACGCCAACGACGGGTACCTCACGCGTGAGCAGATGTGGGTGCCGACCGACACGTGGACGGCCGCGATCTACAACTACTGGTCCGACCGTTCGCTCCGCGAGACGTTCGGCGGCGGCAAGACGATGGCGGCATGGCGTCCGAACGTGGCCGACGAGGGTCACCTGCTGCGCGTCGCCGAGACCGACGTGCTGCTGCGCTACAGCCTCAACCCCAAGGACGTGAAGCTCGGCGGCCGCTACACCGTCGGGCGCGACCGGCCCAAGAACCCGCCCAAGGGGTACACCGCGCCGACGGTGAAGGACCTGGTGGGCGATGTGAAGAAGGTCGAGACGCTCGACGGCCGGTCGTTCAAGAACGGCGCGTACATCGAAGGGTTCGTCGTCGGCTTCGACGCCGGCGCGAAGGAGAAGGGCGGCCAGGTGGCGATCGGCTCAGGCAGCGCGACGCTCATCTGCCGCAACAAGTCGGACGACCGCTCGATTGCGCTCCAGCCGATCGCGGTGGTGAGCCAGGCCAAGGGCGATTCGCTGGCCGAAGGGCGTGGCGCTTCGACACCAAAAACTTCTTCGTCGGCTCCATCGGCGGGCAGGCCTCGTCGCCGATGGCCTTTGAGTTCCTCGTGCCCAACGAGAACGTCAACGACCCGTCGGAGGTGTGGCACCCCATCGCGCTCTATGTCCGCGGCGTGCGGTTCGACGTCACCAATCCCGACAAGCCCGAAGAGACCATCAACCCGCTGCGGGAATACCTCACCGCTCAGGAGCGCACCGACGCGATCGAGGCGGGCGCGTTCCTCCGCGACGCGATCGACCCGGCGCTCCCCCTCACCGACCCGACCCAGCGGTTCAAGTACGACCCCAAGGACACCAACCTTGCGATCCGCCTGAACAACCGCATCCCGGGCAACATCATCCTCAACGGCGGCGAGATGAGCGGGGTGGACCTCTCCAAGGGCCAGCAGATCATCAACTGCGTGAACTTCATCACCTCGCCCAAGCAACTGGCCGGCAGCGATGTCGACCGCTCGCTGCGCGTCGAAGAGTTCCAGCCCGGTCCAGGCACGGCGGTGATCAGCCTTGACGTGAGCCGCGACGTCGACAAGTTCGCCGCGACCGATCCTGCCTCGTCGGGCGCGGTTCGCGCGCCGATCCTGGTTGACGACCTCGGCCAGCAGTACCAGGCGATCGGGTACGTCTACCGCGACCGCAACGAGATCAAGATCCGCTTCACGCCCGGCTCGCCGCTCACGTCGCTGAGCGATGCCCCGTCGGTCTCCCGCTCGCGCGACGACCAGAAGCTGTTCCTGGTCTTCCGCGTCGCTCCGAACGTGAAGATCCGCAAGTACGGCATCGGCACCACCGGCATCGTCGAGTTCCAGGGCAACGTCGAGACGCCGACGAACCAGAACAACAAGTAACCGATCGCTCTGATGAGATGAGACAAGGCCCGGCGGTTGCCGGGCCTTTTTCGTTTTGAATGAGGCCCTGGCGCGAGCCTGGGCTGGTGGTGGTAGTGCGTATCGGACAGGTTTGCTCTGAGTGGTTGTCCAACTGCCGGCCTTGGGCGTCGCTGCGCGTGCCGACCATCAGCCCAGGCTTGCGCCAAGGCCTCGTTCGTCCTTGAGCTTGCGCTCAAGGCTCTTATGCCTCTTCGGCGATGCGCTTCTGCTCTTCTTCGAGCGAGTGCTGCGTCACCACGTCGTAGCAGGTGGCAAGCAGGCCCACCAGTGGGAACCGGGCGCCCACCGACGCATCGAACGGGCTTGAGCCAAGGCGGCGCAGCAGCGGGTGGTGCACGTCGGGCGTCTGCATCGGCAGCTCGATCTGGTGCAGACCCGCGCCGCTGACCCAGAAGTGATCGATCGAACGCTCCAGCGGCGTCGCGGCCTCGTCGGCGCCGGGCAGTCGCGGCAGATAAACAGGCACCGGGCGCGTATCGACCGGCATGCCACCAGCAGCACCCCCACCGTTCGGATCGGCGCGGCCGGGCTGGCGGGAACGCCGCGCCCGGAGCTGTTCGAGCAACTCGTCGCGCTGGATGCCGCGGAGAGCGAAGATCAGGAAGGTGTCGTTCCCCAGACGCTCGGCGACGAGCGTCATCACACACGCGACGTGCTTGCACCAGCCGCCGAAGAGGGGCTTGACCGAGGGCCCGTCGGGGTTTGACGGATCGGGAACAGGCGGGCCGGGCGGCTCGCACTGCCCGCACGAGCACGAGACCGCAAGGTCGGAGACTTCCGACGGGAAAAGTCGCAGATGCAGCGGGGCGAAGAGATCCTCGATGTTGGTCGGGACCTCGCCGCCGAGCAGGCCGGCGACGTGGCGCGCTTCGCCGGTCATCGCATCGAGCACCGCGGCCCACTGCTCGCCCCGAATCGTCGGCAGGCGGACGTCGACGGTGTACGGGTAAGGCATGCGCCCCTGCACCGACGCGTGGATGTGGCCGGGCGCGATGTTGAGCGCGCGGGCCTGGCCCGCGCGGGCGTAGGCGAGCCCTTCGGCGGCAGCGCCCTGCGCCGAGTAATCCTCAACCAGACGCAGCCAGCGCTGGCCGGCCCATGCGTTTGTCACAGGGCCCGAGCGCGACGCGAGCTTGATGCCGTTCTTCACCTTGCGCGGGTGCGTGGTCGGCACCGCGGCGCGAGGCGTGAACTGGCCGGGAATCGGGCCGATCCGCCGTGCGCCCGCTGCATCGGGCGACATGCCGGGAAGCTCGCCGCGCTTGAGCGGCGGCTTGGGCTGCTGCGGGTTGTTTGCGGGGGTGTCGCTCACGCCTCCACCTCCGCTTCAACCGCGTCCTGGCGCAGCGTGAGCACGTCACGCAGCTGGTTGAGGTTGAGCTCGGTGAGCCAGCTCTCGCCGCTGCCGATGACGTTGTCGGCGAGGCCCGCCTTGCTCTCGATCATCTGGTCGATCTTCTCTTCCAGCGTGCCGGCGACGACGAACTTGTGCACCTGCACCGTGCGCGTCTGGCCGATACGGAACGCGCGGTCGGTCGCCTGGTTCTCAACCGCCGGGTTCCACCAGCGGTCGAAGTGGAAGACGTGGTTGGCGGCGGTGAGGTTGAGACCGATACCACCTGCCTTGAGCGACAGCACGAAAATCGGCGCCGAGCCGTCGCCCTTCTGGAAGCGGGCGATCAGCTCCTCACGATCCTTCTGCGACGTGCCGCCGTGGAGCAGCAGCACCTCGCGGTCGAGCTCGTGACGGAGCATGGCGGCGAGCATCTCGCCCATGACGCGGAACTGCGTGAAGACCAGCGCCTGCCCGCCCGAGGCGATCACCTCGTCGAGCATCTGCACGATGCGGGTGCACTTGCCCGAGCGTGAAGGCGCCTGCAAGCCCGCCGGCGTGGAAGGGGCCGGCACGGCGTCCTCGTCACCCTCGACCACGGGCGCGCCCTTGTATTGCGCGGGATGGTTGCAGATCTGCTTGAGCTTCATCAGGCCCGCGAGGATCAGGCCGCGGCGCTGGATGCCGCCGGCCGCCTCGGCCTGACCGAGCATCTGCTTGACGGTCTGCTCGTAGAGGGCCGCCTGCTCGGGCGTGAGGTAGCAGAACTCCTTCGTCTCGACCTTCTCGGGCAGATCGGCGATGACTTGCGGATCGGTCTTGAGCCGGCGAAGGACGAACGGCTGCACCATGCCGCGGAGCTGACGGGCCTTGGCGACGTCGTTGTACTTCTCGATCGGCAGGCTGTAGCGCGAGCGGAACTCCTGCGCCCCGCCGAGCAGGCCGGGGTTGAGGAAGTCCATGATCGACCAGAGCTCGCTCAGGCGGTTCTCAACCGGCGTGCCGGTGAGGGCGACGCGGCGGAGGCTGTCGATGCCGCGCACGGCCTGCGTCTGCTTGGCCTGCGGGTTCTTGATGTTCTGCGCTTCGTCGAGCGCGACGCGCCACCAGGGCACGGCCTCGAGGTCCTCGCGGTCACGGTGAGCGAGGGCATAGGTCGTGACGACCAGGTCGTGCGACGTCGCGGCGTCGCGGAGCGTCTGGCCGCTCTGACGCTCGAGCCCGTGGTGCACGAGTACTCGCAGCGACGGCGCGAAGCGGCGCGTCTCGCGCACCCAGTTGCCCACCACGCTCATCGGCACGACAAGCAGCGTCGGACCCGGGTTGCCGTGGATCGCCGCGGCCTCGGGTGCACGCTCGTGCAGCAGCATCGCCAGCAACTGGATGGTCTTACCAAGACCCATGTCGTCGGCGAGGCAGGTACCGAGTCCGAGCCGGTCGAGGAACGCGAGCCACGAGAGGCCCTTGACCTGGTACGGACGGAGCGAACCGATGAAGCCCGGGGGCGGGCCGAGCATCGGCATCGAGAAGTTCTTCTGCTGCTCGCTGGTGCCGGTGCCGCCGAGGAGGCTTGAGACCCAGCCGGTCGTATCGACGCCGACGACCGAGACACCCTTGACGGCGCTGTCGGCGCCGTAGGCCATGCGGATCGCCTTGCCGATCTCGATCTCGCCGCCGGGGTTGCCGCGGATGAACTCGACGGCGGCCTTGATGTCGTCGGGCCGCACCTCGACCCACTGGCCGCCGATGTAGACCAGCGGCGAGCGGCTGCTGGCGAGCTTCTCGAACTCGTCGAGCGAGAGCGACGTGGCGCCGAGGCTGATCTGCCAGCGGTAGTTGACCAGTGTGTGCAGGCCGAACGCGGGGCCGCCCACGGGCCCGGCGCCGCCCGCTCCGCCGCCGCCCAGGCCGCGGAAGGCCGGCGAGTCGGGCGAATCGATCTTGAGGCGCACGCCCAGGCGCGCGGCGGGCGAGTCCCACCACGCGGGGGCCAGCACGCCGAAGCCCTGCTCGAGCAGAAGCTGTCGGTGCTCGCGCAGGAACTCGTACGCCTGCGCTGTTGAGAGTGCGAGGTCGGCCGGCTCGGCCTTTTTCAGTGCCTCTTCGAGCGGGCGGTAGACGCGGGCTGCGCGGCCAAGCTCCGCCAGCAGCAGTTCCTGCGGCTGCTCGACGCGCTTGCCGCTGACCATCGCGCCATCGGTCGGCAGCACCCACAAGTCGGCAGCGCTGATCGTGATGGCGGGCGACTCGATCGATTGCAGGTGGAAGCTGAGCGACCACTTGAGCGCATCGGCCGGCGCGAGCATCGTCTGCTCCGCTCCGCCGCCACCGGGAAGATCGACCGGCTCGACGAGTTTGAGGCAGAGCCGCCACGCCGAATCGCTGGAGCGCTGGTCAAGCACGCCGATCCAGCTCCGCACGCGCTTGAGCATCTCGGTGCGTTTCTGGCCTACGGCGCTCACGTCGTCGCGCACTTCGAGCAGGCCGCCGAGCCACGTGACGTGCGGATCCTCGTCGGCGCCCGGCTTGGCGCAGCGCGACTCGATCGTCTCGATCATGTTCTCGCGCGTCATCACCGCGCGGCAGCGTGCATCGCACACGCGAACAAGGAAATCCTCCAGCACGCTCCACGGGTCGTGGGCGAGCGGGTCGATCACCGCGCGGCAGGCCGGCGGCATCGCCTTGAGCAGCGCCGTCGCACGCTGGGCGACGTAGTCGTCGGCCAGCCACGGCTGCCACAGGCCGCGTACCCCGCCGCCGATGTCCTGCACCAACGCGGGGACGAAGCGCTGCTGAACGAGCAGCCACTGGCAGAAACGGTCGGCGGTAATGAAAAACTCAACGCCCGCGCCGGGAACAAACGGGCACGTCGCCGGCTCGTCGGCGGCCTTCTCCAGGCACTTGTCGATTGCCGAAAGGGCCGCGGGGACCGCGGCGGGCGGCACGACGATCGCAGGAACCACGACCGCGTCGAGGGTCATCACGGCGCCGTCTTCTTCCAGAAGGCCCGCCGTGTGAGCGGCGCGAGGGCTGGGGACGGGAACCATCGAGCCCGAAGGGCCGGTGTGTACGGGCATCCGCAGCGTAAACGTGCCGTCGGCCGCCTGGTCGATCGCCGGCTCTGCCAGCGGCGCGAGCACCGCTTTGAGCTCCGCGGCGGTCATTGCACCGGGGTGAGCCAGTGCACCCTGGGCCGTGCGTGTCGCGGCCGCTTCAGCCGGCGACCCCGCATCCCCTTCCACGAGTCGCTCCCCCCACAGGTGGAGGGCGGAGTCGGTCCAGTTTGCGTGAAGCACGAAGCTGCTCAATCCGTCTCCCCGCCGGCGCTTCCTGCACCGGCCGTCAATGAGGGCGTTGGGACTCGAACCCAAGACCTACGGCTTAAAAGGCCGCTGCTCTACCAACTGAGCTACGCCCTCGTCAAAAACCACGATGACCCCCGTGGGCCGGTCTAAACCGGCACGCGAGGTCTTGCAACGCAAGGGGTGAGCATAGGCGCAATCCCTCCCGCTCCTAGCGGGAGGGTGGCAAGGCTTTGCGAGCCGGGAGGGCTGCCTTTCTGTTGGCGCGACGGCTAGCAGAAAAAGGCGGCCCTCCCGCCCTCGCCGAGCCTCGGGCACCCTCCCGCTGGAAGCGGGAGGGATTAGAGCAGCCCCAGCAACAACTCCGCATGCCGCTTGGTCGCCCCCTGGTGCTCCTTGATGCACGCCCGCCCGCGCCGCGCCATCGCGGCACGCTTGGACGCGTCGCTCAGCAGCCCACCCAGCACCACGCGCAGCTCGCCCGCGGTGACGACATCGAGCCCGCCCGCACCCTTGAGCGTCTCCACCACCGTCGTGAAATTCTCGTAGCTCGGCCCGATCAGCGTCGGCTTCCCCAGCGCCACCGGTTCGATCGGGTCCGATCCGCCTTTCTGCGCCCCCGGCAGCGCGAACGAGCGCCCGATCACCGCAACATCCGCAAGTGCATACGCCTTCCGCAACTCGCCGAGCGTGTCGAGCAGGAACCGCTGCTTGGTGCTCCCGATCCCCGCACGGTCAGCCTTCGTCCCCGAGCGCCGCACGCAATTGGGCAGGTCCGCCGCCGCCTGATCGAACCGCTCAGGCTTGCGCGGAGCACACAGCAACTGCACGCCCGGCGGGCACGCCTCGTGCAACAGTTTCTCCTCACCTTCCGACGTGCTCCCGGCGACCACGAGCGGGCGCGACGGATCGATCCCCATCTCCGCGGCCAGTTCCGCAGCACCAGGAACGACCTCGCCTTCCTGCACCATGCGGGCGGTGTCCCACTTCATCGTGTCAGCGATCGTCACCCGCGCATCGGCCACGCCCATCGCGCGGAACCGCTCGGCATACGCCTCGTCCTGCACCGCCGCGAGTGAGAGCCGCGCGAACGTCGGCTTCAGCAACGGCCGCAGACGCTTGTATCCCTTGAAGCTCTTGGCGCTCAGCCGCCCGTTGATTACCACAACCGGCACCTTTCGCGCAGCGCACTGCGCGATGAAATTCGGCCACACCTCAAGCTCGCACAGCGCCGCCGCGTCGATCGCGGCCGTATCAAGGAATCGCCGCACGCTCCACGAGAAGTCCAACGGGTAGCGCCGCACGTGCACGTGCTCCATCGCGCCATACAGCTTCTTCGCCTGCTCCATGCCGGTATCAGTCGAGACCGTGACGAGCACCTCGGCCCCGCCATCAACCAGCATCGGCACCAGCGTCCGCAGCGCACCCTGCTCCCCCACCGACACCCCGTGCACCATGATCCGCTTGCGCGTCTTTGCTGGCAAGGGCTGGATCTTCCCCACCCGCTCATCCCACCCGCCGCGCGTCTTGCGCATCCACAGCGGCGCCAGCAGCACCGCTCCAACCGAGTACGCAAGATCAAACCCGTTCACACCCAATCAAAGTCCCTGCGCCGCGAGCCGAACATCCTCTCGCGACCCGCGACTCGCGACTCGCGACTACTTCAAATGGGCAGGCAGGGATTCGAACCCTGGACCCTTCGCATGTAAAGCGAATGCTCTAGCCAACTGAGCTACCCGCCCGGGTAGGCCCACAATAGTCGAGCAAGCCGCCCCCCGCCCCTCACCCTGCCTTAGCGGTCTTCGATCTCAAACCGGTACCACGTCTTCAGCACCTCGCCCGGCTTCAGCACCGTCACGCCGTTCTCCCGCTCACCCTGGGCGAGCAGATTGAACCCGTCTGCCGCGATCGTCATCGGCTCGACCGCGAAGAACGGCTCGGGCATCCCCTTGTCGTTCGTCGGGGCGTAAAAGACCATGTGCCGGTGGTTCTCCGATGACGTCATCGTCACCCGCGATGCCGGCCACTCCACCACGCACACGTTCTGGTACCCGGTGAAGCTGTCCATGAAGTAGAAGGAAGGCAGGCCCTTTCCGTCCTCACTCAGCCAGCGGCACCGCGCATCGCGCCGCGCTGGTGCGATCGGCATGCACCGCTCCGACGGGAACCGTGCTCCCACCGGCGCCATCAACCTCGCGCCGACCGGGCCGGGCGTCTGGAACCTCGGAAAGTACGGGTGGATCCCCACGCCGCACGGGAACGGCTCGTCCCCCACGTTTGCAAGCGCAAGCTCCATCAGCACCGACGCCTCGCCCACCTCAAACCGCGTTTCGAGCGTGAACGGCCACGGGAAGTTGAAGTCGTTGAATCGGCGCGTATCAAGCCGCAGCCGCGCAGAGACCGGTGAACGGTCCAGCAGTTCGAACGGCCGCTTCCGCACGTCGCCGTGGATCGCGTTGCCGTCCCGTGGATCGGCCTTGAGCGCAACGCGCCGTCCGTCCCACGCGAACACCGCGTTGCGCACGCGGTTGCACCACGGCGCCATCGTGAAGCTCGCGTGGCTCGCCACCGGATCTTCGCCCGGCACGTTCCGGGCGACCACCGACAGCCAGCCGCCGTTCCTCCCTCTCCACTCGATCCCCACGATCCCCGCCCCCTTCGCCGGGTCGATGCGCAGCCGCACCCGGTCCAGCTCAAGGGTCAGCGGCGAAGCCACCAGGTCCGATCCACTTACAGAAGAAGGTGCCATCGCTCCAGCGTAGCGGGTGGGCTCCCGCGTGTTCTCGGACCCCCCACCCGCACAACCAGCATTCTCAACCCCACCGTTCCGGCCCCACCTTCCAGCCCGGTCTCGCACGGTCCGATCAAAACGACAGCCGACCCTCCAGACCCGGCCGCTTGAACCGTCGCAGACGCGGCCCGTCCAATGAGCAGCGATCACGTGGACAACAACACGCCCGCACAGCCCGCCCCTTCCTCCCCCGCCGGCTCCCCGGCCCCCATCGCCGACATTCTCGACGCGGAAGCTGCACAGTTCCTCGCTTCGCTCCAGCAGCGCCTCGCTCAGGCCCAGACCGCCGCGGCAGACGTGCGCACCCGCGAATCGGCCCTCACCGAGCAGACCAAGGCCATCGACGCCCGCAAAGCCGAGATCGAAACCGCCCAGCGCGAGGTTGAAACGCTCCGCGCTTCGCTCGCCGCCCGGGCGACCGAACTCGAGCAGCGCGAACGCACCGTCGCACAGACCGCCGCGCAGGCCGCCGACCGCCAAGCCGCGATCGAGCGCGCCGAGCAGGAATCACGCAGCGAGCGCGACCGGCTCATCGCCGAGACCAAGGCCGCGCAGCAGAAACTCGAAGCCGAGGCCAAGGCCAAGATCGAAGTCCTCGCCGTCGGCATCGAGCGCGCCCGCACCGCCGCCGATGCCCGCCGTGTCGAGGCCGATCAGCTCCGCGCCGACGCCGACAAGCGCCTGGCCGAGGCAGAGCAGCGCGACAAGGAGCTCGCCGAGCGCGAGCAGGAGATCCACGAGCACGACGCCTCATTGGCCCGCGACGCCAAGGCGTGCGCTGAGAAGCTCGCCGCCGCCGACAAGGCCGCCGCCGAGCTCGACGCCCGTCGCAAGAGCCTTGATGCCGCCGAGAAGGCTGTGAAAGAGCGCGAGCACGAGGCCAAGATCCTCGCCGAAGGCGCAGAGCGCCACGAGGCCGTCGCGCAGAAGCGCACCGCCGAGATCGACAAGGCCGAACGCGCCGTACGGGTGGAGCAGGAGCAGCTCGCCGCCGCCCGCGACGAAGCCGCTCGCCGCAAGACCGAGCTCGATAAGCGTGACGGCGCCATCAACAGCCGCGAACAGCAACTCCGCGATGCGCAGACCGAGCTCGAGCGCCGCCGCGCCCAGGCCACCCAGTCCGAAGCCCAGGCCGGCCAGCTCGAGGCTACCGGCCGCCATCTGCGCGAGCAGGCCGAGCAGATCAAGGCCAACGCCGAGCGTCAAGCCGCGCAGTGGCAGGACAAGGCCGCCGAAGCCCAATTCCAGGCTGAAAGCTCGCTGCAGCAGGTGCAGAAGCTCCAGGAGCAACTCACCGCCGCGCAGGCCCGCTCGCGCTCGCTGGAAGAAGAGCTCGACCAAGTGAAGGTGCTGGGCATCAGCGTCTCGCCCGAAGCGCAGGGCGCATCGACGCCCTCTCGCGCCGCGCCGAGACCGCCGAGCAGCGTGCCGCCACGCTGCAGGAGATCATCGACCAGCACAGCGACGAGGTGGCCAAGGCCGAGACGCGCTACGACGCCCTCGCGCGCAGCTCGACGATGCTCAGCAGTCCATCTCCGGCACCACCGACGCCAACGCGCGTCAGCTCGCCGTCGCACGCGAACTCGCCGAGAAGCACGCCGCCGAGACCGCCGCCGCTCTGGCCCGCGCCCAGGCCGCGCAGACCGAGGCCGATCGCCTCGCCGGCGAAACCGACGAGCTCCGCCGCAACGCCCGCTCTTCGGAAGAACGCTTCAAGTCGCTCGCCGAGCGCCTCGCCGCCGCAGAGCAGACCGCCCGCCAGGCCGACGAGCGTGCCAAGGCCGCCGAGTCGTCAAAGGCCGGCGACTCAGCACCCGCGCTCGCCGCTGCAACTGCCCGCGCCGAGGACCTGCAAAAACGCCTCGCCCTCAGCGAAGCCGCTCTGGCCGAGGCCCGCGCCGTCGCCCCCGCGGGCGAGGGTGAGTTCTCCAACGACATGCGCCGCCGGCTCGAAGCCGAGCTGGCTCAGCGCGAGGAGGCCCTTGGCGTGCTCGCCAACCGCCTGCTCAACAGCGAAGAGCGCGTCGTCGCGATGCAGTCGCAGCTCGACAAAGTTTCCGACGAGCTGCACCAGCGGGAAACCCAGAACCAGGATGGGCCGTCACAGCCCGCTCCCGCCGTCGCCGAAGCCCCCATCAGCGACTCACGTCGCCGCCGGCTCCGCCGCGTCCGCGACCTGCTCGCGCAGGAGCACCGCAAGGTGCTGCTCGCCAAGGACGCCCTTGGCCGCCACAAGGCCGAAGCCGACGCCGTGCTCCAGCAGCGCGCCCGCCTCAGCCAGCTCGCTCAGTCCCTCCAGACCGCCGAGGCTGACGCAAACAAGGCCCGCGCCAAGTCCACCGCCGCTTCGGTCGTCATCGCCGCGATGACCACCCTGCTCGCCGTCGGCGGCGCCGGCTATCTCGGCGCATCGGTCCTCTGGCCTTCCACCTACGCCGCCCGCACGACCATCGCCGCAGACACCGACGGCCGCACGCCCACCGACGAGCAGCGCCGCGGCTGGCTCGCAGCCCACGAGCGCCTCGCCGCCGACCCGCAGGTCTACACCCTCGCCGCCGAGAAGTACCTGCAGCGCGGCATGCGCGACCTGGCCAACCCCGCCGCCGTGCAGGAGCGGTTCACCGACAACCTCGCACTGGTCACCGGCACCCCCGGTCAGATCACCCTCGAGCACCGCGCCGTCGGTCGCGACAATGCCGCACGCGAGCTTGAGACCTTCGCCGAGGCGCTCAGCGCGATCGCCAACTCGCGCCGCGAGACCCGCGCCGACGGCCTTGGCACCACGGTGAACAAGGCCGCCGAGGCCGGCGCCGACCCGCTCGATACCCGCCGCCAGACGATCGTCATCGGCGCCATGGCCGGCGGGCTCGCCGCCGCGTTCGTCGCGGGCCTGATCATCTACCGCCTCATGGCCCGGTCCTTCAAGCCCGCCACCGGCGAGGACGCACTCAACGCCTTCGAGCGCAACCTCCCCGTCGGCAAGGTCGGCCCCGCCAAGGGCCCCACCAACGCCGCGGCCTGATCCTCGCGATAAGCCGAACCAACGAAAAAGGGCCCCATCGGGGCCCTTTGTTCATGACGGCTTGATCAACCCGCTTAGAGGTTGTTGCTGCGCATCACCGCTTCATCACGCGCCGCGGTCTTGAGCACGAAGCTCTCACCCGGCTTGACGTGCAGCTCGGCGTACTGGTCCACGTACCGGCTCGCTCCGGTGTTGAGGTGAGCGATCGTCTTCACCACGTTGCCCTGCGCATCGACCAGGGCGAGGGTGTAGCCCCCTTCGACCGTCGGCAGGTCCTTGGCGAAGAACTGCGCCGTCGCCGAGCCCTCGTCCATCAGCATCACCGCCGCGCCGCGAGCGCCCGTGGAGGGGGCGAACTGCACGAACTTGGTCTTCTCGCTGGTGAACGCCTGCTCGAACTTGGGGCCAAATTCCTTGAGGAACTTGTCCGCCACCGCGTTCGCCTGCAGCGTCGAGTTCACGTTCTGGAAGTCGGCGTACAGCTTCAGCGTCACCACGCCGAACAGCAGCGCCGCGGCGATGCTGCCGATCGCAGTCGCACGCCAGAAGGGGGCCACCGTGCTCGACTTGGCGATGGGCGGCGCAAGCCGGCCGGCCACCTCGGGCTGAGTGCTCTCGCTGCGCACCGCAGCCGCCACCGCCGCCAGCACGCGCTGACGCAGCGACGCCGGGGGCTGCGCTTCAGGCAGCCACGCATCGAGGTCGGCCGCGCGGGCCTGACCCTCGCGCACCAGCATCTGGATCGACGCCGGCGCACTGCGGAAGGCCTTTTCAAAGGCCTGGCGCTCCGACTCGTCCAGCAAGCCCAGCGCGTCGAGCTGGGCCAGCTCGATCAAATCGCGGTTGGTGAACTCACCGTTGTTGGGGGTAGATGAGGGGTTCATGCGGTCATTCCTTCATTCACTTCGCGCTCGCGGAGGCGCACCGAGGCGCGGCTGAGCGCGGACTTAATCGTCCCAAGAGGGGTGTTCAGCTCCTCCCCGATCTGGCGCAGCGTCTGACCGTTCAGGTACGCACGTACCACCACGGTTCGCTGCAGTTCGGGGAGTTGATCGATCTTCTTCATCAAGGCACCAAACCGTTCCTGCTGGTCCGCATCCAGACGCGCGCCGCCGTTTGACCCGCCGGCGCTCTGCTGCACATCAAGCAGCTTTTCTTCCAGGCCCGACGACTTCACCGCCGAGCGCGACCTGCGGAGCCGGTCCACCATGTACCGCCGGCTGATCAGCATGACCCAAGTCACCAGTGCAGCCCGGGTGGGGTCGTACCGGTCGCTGGTACGCCACAACCGCACGAACACCTCCTGCACCGCGTCTTCCGCATCATCTCGGTTCGGAAGGCTTTGGAACGCCATGCGGTAGATCAGGCTGCCGAACCGGTCGTACAGGGTCGCGATGGCTGCGGGATCGCCCGCGGCCACGCTCTGCATGAGCCGTAAATCAGCGGCCTGGATTTCCGCATCGGCAGGCATCCTCAACCTTTCCGACACCGACCGGCGAACCATCGCCGACAATTGCCTATACGCAACCCAGACAGGGGGGTTGCCGGGAGAGTTCCCTTACCGACAGCCTACCACGAAAAAACAGAAAAAACCCAGAACCCTTAAGGATCAGCGTCCGAAAATGTAGGGGATTTCACCCCCCTTTTTCTGCTGTGGTGTGGCCTTGACTCTCGGGATCGTTTACAGTTGAATAGTTACGGTTACAGGGTTTGCAGTAGACGCAGGAGCAGACCGTGCCGGCCATCGTGTGGGTGCAGCCAACACAGTGGAGTCAGCAACAGCGCCGATCGTGCGCTCGCAAGGGATTCACCTTGCTCGATGTGCTCGTGTCGCTCGCGGTCATCACTGTGCTCATCGGTCTCATGCTGCCGGCGCTCACCGCCATCCGTGAAACCAGTCGGAAGGTCGTCTGCTCGTCCAACATCCGCCAGGTCGGCCTCGCCACCGCGATGTACGCCGAGGACTACAAGCGCAAGCTGCCGTACAGCGCCAACTTCTCGAAGTTCGTGAGCAACAACGGGTTTACTCCGCAGTCGCTCATGCAAGCTCGCCTGGGAATGCCAGACGACAGCACCAGCAAGTGGGACGGTCTCGGCCTGCTCTTTGGCAGCGGGTACTGCAATGCCGCGCAGGTCTACTACTGCCCGTCGCATCGCTCTATCCACCGCTACGAGACCTACGCCTCAGGGTGGGCGGGCGCGCCCGTCGCCGTCTACACCAACTTCCAGTACCGCGGCGGCACGGTCGTCGGCTCGACCAGCGAGTCGAACCTCGACAAGATGACCAACCGCATCTCCCTCGTCGGCGACGGCATGGCCAGCGAGATGGACTTCAACCACATCGACGGCGGCAACGTCGTCGTCAGCGATCTCAGCATCGCATGGTTTGACGACCTGAACAAGTCGCTCCTCCTGCCGTCGTCGTACAACGACCCGGCCGCGCACGACAAGCTCAGAGACGCGTGGAACCTGATCGACTACTGGGTCGGCAAGTAACCCGCGCCGTCGCCGACTGGACAACAATCGCCAATGACCAACACGCTCATGCGCCGTTTGGCGTCATCGATCGTCCTGTTCGCCGCCGCGCACGCGTGCAACGCCCAGCTCACACCCGACCATGAGTTCTACGGCGTTGGCCGGCCGATGCCTATGACCGTCGTCCTGCCCGCTCCGTCAGAGCAGGCTCCGGCCGATAAGCCCGCCCCCCCCACCCCCCCCCCTCCCGCTACCCCGCCCTGCACGATCGATCTCTACAACGCCACCGACGCCAAGCCGGTCGCCTCTTGCAACGTGCTGCCCGGACGCGTGGACCTCGCTGCTCTCCTCCCCACGCTCTGGAAAGACAAGCCGCGCTCGGTGCTCTTCGCGCAGCTCTCTGTTGCCGGCAAGCCGATCGGCTCACCCGTCGTGCTCATGCCCATGCTGAACCAGCCGCGTGCCAAGGCCAAGACTGTCGCCGGCTCAAAGCGTCCCGTGATCACCTTCGAACCGCTCGAGGGTGAAGAGGACGTCTACAGCGGCCTGCAGGCCTGGGCGGACAAGCGCGCGATCCTCACAACCGACGAAGGTGAAATCGAGATCGCCACACGCCCCGACGCAGCGCCGCTCACCTCGCAGAACTTCCTCCGCCTGGTCGGCGGCGGCTTCTATGAAGGAACCGGTTTCCACCGTGTCGTGCCGCTCACTGCCGATGGCAAGCCGTTTGTCATTCAAGGCGGCGACCCCACCGGCACCGGCTCGGGCGGTTGCGGCTACTACGTCGACCTCGAAAACTCGCGCCTCGCGCACGACGAGGGTGTCGTCAGCATGGCCCGCGCCGATGATCCCGACAGCAACGGCAGCCAGTTCTTCGTCTGCCTCTCACGCGACGGCACCAAACGTCTCGACGGTTCGTACGCCGCGTTCGGCGTCGTCACCCGCGGCATCGAGACCGTCCTCAAGATCGCGCGCACACCGCTTCAGCCCGGCACCGACAAACCCGTAAAACCGCCGACCATCCTCGCCGCGAAGCTCGTCCCCGCCCCGCCATTCGAGCCCGCCCGCATGCCGCAGCCCGAGCGATCACCCGCCAACATACAGAACCCCCAGCGGTAAGAGACGCTCTCCATAAGAGCCGAGCCCCGTAAGGGGCCGGCGCGACGGCGCCGACTGCACTGCGTGCGCCCAACCAGCCGGAGTCGCACGGCCCGCGCTTCTTATCGCGTCACCGAAATCCCGTCACGTCAACAACCCCGCCTTGCGCATCGCATCCACCACCGCCGTCTCCGGCGCTTGATCGCTCGTGACAAGCGCGTGCTCGATGCCTCGCGCCCGGCACCATGCCGCCGCCCCATCCACAAACTTCGCCGCCGACGCGCGGTACCGCTTGAGCAATTCCGCCGTCACTGTCACCTCGCGCCCTGCGCCGTCTCGGCATCGAGCAACCGCAGATCCCCCCACACCGGCGACTTCCCGCCACCCCCCCCGCCACTTGATCCAAGCGGCGCCTCGGCCGCGGGATCCAGCTCACCCGGCGCGAGCACTTGGAACACAAACGGCTCGAACATCCCATCCCCCGCGATGTACCGCAACCCCTCCGCATACCCCGGCTCGTCTTTGGTCTTGGGAGCGACGAGCAGGTCCGAGATCACCACCATCACGCCGCGGCCCGCGCGCGTCATCGCCACCGACCGCAGGCCTGTCGCGAAGCTCGTCGCCCGCCCCTCACCCAGCGGCGCGCCCGCCGACGCCCGCACCCCATCGAGCACGAACGCCGCCACACGCTGCGTGCCGCTCCGCCCGCGCAGCGGCTCCATGCCCACCAGCCCCCCATCACCCATCGGCGTCACCCCGCCAACGGGTTCACTCGTCGGCAGCCCGATCATCGATAGCAGCAACCGGTTGTTGTTGGCCAGCGCCACATACGCAACCGCCACCGCCAGCCGCGCCGCGGCCAGCAACTTACTCGGTTCGCCCGCCAGCATCGACGCCGACGCGTCGAGCACCACGTGCACCGTCAGATCCTCCTCCTCCTGAAACAGCTTGAGGAAGAAACGATCGAGTCGCGCGTACACGTTCCAGTCGATGTGCCGAAGGTCGTCACCCGCGACGTACGGCCGGAAGTCGTCAAACTCCGCCGACCGCCCGCGCCGCTTGCTCCGCCGCTCACCTTGCAGTTTCCCCGCGAAGACCCGGTGCGACCGGATGTCCAAGGCATCAAGCCGCGCGGCGAGCGCAGGCGTCAACAGGTCCGCAATCGTCAAGCTCTCAGCCCCCCCTGCCCCGCCACTCCCAGCCCCGAAATTGCCCGAGCGGATCAGCACGCCCGACTCTACGAGCCATCAAACAGATAAGGCGGGCACGAGGCCCGCCTTATCGAATGAGTCAGTGGAACGATCAGTTCTTCGAGTCGCGGATGGCACGCCAGTTCTCGGCACCCTTGCCGTCGGCGTACTCCCAGACGGTCACCTTGATCCGGCGGACGCCCCGGCGCGAGCCTCGGCATCGGTCGGGAAGAGGACGTCGAGGTGGTTGCCCTTGATCTTGCCGCCGCGGTCGAGCACCGGCACAACCTGGCCGCTGTCGTAGCCGGGGATGGTGATCATCGAGCCCAGGGGCAGGACCTTGCTGTCGGCGGCGACCAGCTTGTGGGCGTTGGTGTTCACCTGGTGCAGGCTGGCGGTGATGCCGTCAGCCGTGCCGGCACACGACTTCTCGTCGGGCGAGTAAGCGGTCACCAACATCGTGATGGTCTTGGCCGGGCGGACCGGGCGGCCGTTGAACCAGCGGGTCGTCAGGTCGGATTTTTTAGCCGGGGTCGTCGCAGCCGTCGCATTGAGGACGGGCGCGGCCGGAGCCTGCGCGATCCCCGTGCCCGTCTCGGCCTCGACCAGCGGGTCGTTGATCGTCAGAGGCTCAACCTCCACCGTGCCGGCGGGGCTGGGGGGGAGGGTGGCGGGACCATCGACCGCGGCCAGCACGGACCGGTCTCGCGGGTGGTCAGTTCCTTGATCACGACAGCCGAGACGCCGCCGATCGCCAGCATGGCGGCGAACATCAACGCCTCGCCCTTGAAGAAGAAGCTGGGGCGCGAGAGCTTGCGGGCTGTGGAGTCAGTTCTTTGCATGTGGGGATGCAGGCGGGGAGAGGGTAGGGCCTTCACCGATGCCTGGTAGCCAGTCTACCAAACTTGTTCCAAACCGCAAGGGTCAGCTTACTGATCTGGTGTTTCGGAGGAGGCGCGGATGCGGCTAGTCGTGTGGCTCAGGTCAGGACTGCCGCCTGCATCAGGAGTCTCCAATTCAGGAGAGGTACTGGCAATAGACACCGTTCCAAGGGACGAACCAGCGAAACATCTCTGACGGCCAGGGATCGCTGGCAAGGGGTAGGGTTTATGCGGCCTGCATTTCATAAGTCCCTGCATTTGCAAGACTTACAGAGCCAACCCGACGCGCAATCTTCGTTGATTCTGCCGTGCCGTCCCCACCTCAGGCATCCATGAAGCGAGGATGCAGACCACGCGTTCAGCCAATCACACTAGACTGTGTACTTAGCAGACCTTGGAGCAGCCCAATGACTCGGAACGGCATCATGGCGTCGGCGGCGGGGATGGTGCTGGTCGCCGGCGGGCTGGTTGGCGTTGGGGCGATGTTCGCCATGGCCAAGCCAGGTGAACGCCCTAATCAGACCGGCGGAGGGGGGAGCCAGCCGGATGGGAAAGCGCCGGAGAAGGCTCCGACCAAACCCAAAGCTCCGGTCGTCTCCGACGCTGGCGTGACCGAGACCGGCACGGTCCGCCGCCTGTCGTTTGAGATCACCACGACCGCGACGGGCGACCTGCAGGCATCCAAGCAGATCGAGATCCGCAACCCCCTGGACCAGCAGAGCACCATCACCGAGATCGTGAAGGAAGGTTCGCGGGTCAAGGCGGGGGACGTAGTGCTCAAGCTCAACACCCAGCAGATCGAGTCGCTGGTCGCCTCCGAGCAGCTCGCGGTCGAGTCGGCCCGCGCGGCGCTGGCCGTCGCTGACAATGCCCTGTCGATCCAGGAGTCGGACAACGACTCGGCCCTGCGCAAGGCGGTGCTGGATGTCGACGTCTCGCAGCTTGAGTTCCGCCAATGGCTCGAGGGCGAAGTAAAGAGCAAGCGGCAGACGCTTGACCTCGCCGTCGAGAAAGCCGAACGCGAGCGCCAGCGCCTCTCGGAGAAGTTCGACCGCTCCAAGTCGCTCAACGCCGAAGGGTTCCTCTCCACCGACGAAATGAAGCGCGACGAGCTCGCCTACCTGGAGGCCGACGCGGCACTCAAGACCGCGACGCTCGACAAATCGGTCTACAACGACATCCAGTTCACCAAGGACCAGAAGGTGAAGCAGTCGGCCGTTGACGAGGCGAAAGCGAGCCTCGAACGCACCAAGTCGATGAACAAGAGCAAGTTCGAGAGCCGCAAGGCCGAGCTGAACAACAGCCGCGAGGCGCTCAAGCTGCGCGAGGCGAACCTGGAGAAGTACTCGCGCCAGGTCGCCAGCGCGACCATCAAGGCGCCGCAGGACGGGCTGGTCGTCTACGCGTCGAGCCTCGACCGCGACCGCTGGGGCGGCCAGGGTCAGAGCATCGACGTCGGCCAGCAGGTCTACCCCAACCAGATGATCCTCGCGCTCCCCGACGTGACCGAGATGGTCGCGGCGGTGCGCGTGCACGAATCGCTGGCAGGGCGCATCAAGCCCGGCATCCCCGCGACGGTGAAGGTGGACGCGATGGGCGGGCGCACCGTGCCCGGGAGCGTCCAGTCGGTCGGCGTGATCGCCGAGAGCGGCGGCTGGCGCGACCCCAACCTGCGCGAGTACACCGTCCGCGTGAAGCTGGACTTCCCCGAAGCGTCAACGGTGCTCAAGCCGTCGATGCGCTGTGAGGCGGAGATCACCCTCGACCGCGTGAACGACGCGCTGGCCGTGCCGGTGCAAGCGGTCTTCAGCGAAGGTCTGGTGCGGTATGTGCTCACGCCCGCCGGGAGCAACCGCTACGTCAAAACGCCGGTGAAAGTCGGGCGTCGCAGCGACAAGTTCATCGAGGTTTCTGCGGGGATCGACGAGGGGCAGCAGGTGCTGCTCCGCGGTGCGAAAACCGAAGAACTGACCAACACGCCGTGGAGCGACGAGCAACTTGCCGCCGTCGGCCTCAAGCGGATGGGCGAGGGACAGATCGTGCCGGTGGGCGGCGGTCCTGGCGGCGCACCGGGCGGTGGACCAAACGGCGGCGGTCGCAAGGGTCCCTCGCAGGGCGCGGCCCCCAGCGATGCGCAGGCCCCGGCGAAACCGTCCGCACCCGCAAAGGGCTGATCACGGAGCGGCGGTCGAATCGGTGGCCGGCGCTGGACGATCGAGCATGAGCCGATACGTCCCCGGCACCACCGCCTTGAGCACCAGCACGCCGCGGGCCCGCGGCCTTGCCGCCGACAACCGTCGGGCCGGCGCCAAGCAACGCCTGCCCCAGCAGCGGCGCAGCCTCCACGGCAGGACCGGGGCCCGCGCCGCTCTCGTTCACCGGAAGTGCGATGAGCACCAGTGAGCTGTCGCCGCGAAGCGAAGTGGTGAACGCTTGGCGACCGAGCACGTTCCCGCGCGGAGAGGTCGTTGGAGAGCGGCGGTGGCGAGAGGGGGTCGCGGTAAGGTTCGTGCGCCGGGCCGACGACGACGGGCGCGAACTGCACGCGCATGTCCGCCGCCATGCCTGCAGTCGGCACTGCTTCGGCCGGCGCGGGCCACGTTCGCACATAGCACCGCAGCACACCCGGCTTGAGCGGCGCGACGGAAGTGCCCAGCGCCAGCGCCCACGACTCCTCGCGCACGGCGCATCGAGCAGTCGCTCCCACGACGGGCCGGGACGCACAGTGACAGTCGCGATGTCGCCGACCGCCGAGCCGCGCGGCGCGGGGGCGACGACGATCTCCACCGGCGGCGGAGGCGGCGGCGGTGCGCCGCCGATCGACGAGACGCCTGATCCATCCGCCGTCGGAACGACAGGCTTGGGCGCAGGACGTGGGACTGGAGCAGGAGGTTCAGCGGGTTTGGCGGTGAGGATGTGCTCGAGGGTGAGCAGACCGTCGGCGTTCATCAGCGCGCCCATGAAGCCGCGCTGCGCGAGAGCGGCGCGGAACGGCTCGGGAAGCGTCTCACCTTGGGCCTTCACCCACCGCACCGCCTCCGCGGGCAGAGGCTCACCGGGCCGCATGGTGAAGACCCGTGCCTCCAGTCGCGAAGCGGCGATGGGGAACTCCGGGCCGGCGTCCACAACGGGGCCCGCCTGGTTGAGAGCAGGTCCGATACCTGAACCGCCCGCCCCCCCCACCCCACCCACCCCCCGCGCCCCCCCCGCTTCCCGAGCACGCACTCATCCCCGCAGCCAGGGCAAGGGCCAGGATGAGCATGGGCTCACGGAATCGAATGGGTGGCGAGATGGGTAAACCCGGCGTCTTCAAGGGAAGTAAAGAGTAGTGGACGGACAGGCGGGTTTGGGGCAGACTGAAGTACGGGGTTTGAGGAGGCAAATATGCTCGGTCTCGCGGCTGGAATCACGGTGGCGGCGATGGTCGGTCCTTTGGGCCCAGGGTCGGGGAACGAGCCGACGGTGCGCATCAGCCGCCCGTGGGGCGGCCCACCGGAGGTGATCGTGCACGCGGACCGCATCCGCGAAGTTGCCGACAGCGGCCGATTGATCGAGGTGCCCAACAGCGCGGTGGCCGGCGGCGGCGGCGTGACCATCGTCGGCGGAGGCGGAGGGGAGGGTTCGGGCGGGTTTGAAACGTTCGCGCACACGGGCGAGTCACTGGGTGACATACAGACGGGCCTGTACACCGAGCAGTTGTTCAGGGCGTTCGGCTACAACCGCGACAACTTCGGGTATTCGATCATCAACTACCCGCGGAACCACGGAGGGGGCGGGTTTGGCGGGAACGGTGGCCAGCAAGACCCGCCGGCGATCGACCCGCGGATCCTGGGGCTGCTGCGCGACCTGGCGCCGATCGAGTCCAAGTACCCGGTGGCGATCCCCGGTCGGTAGTGCCTGACAGATCGTAAAGACGCGCGATCAAGACGCGTCGAGGCCGACGCCGCCGCGCGAGGGTGGTAGGCTGTACCTGTGAGCAAAGGCGTCAGCAGCGACAGGAGCAGCCGGACCATGCTGGTGAACAAGACCGCGTCAGCGAAGGCGAGCAAGGGGACGGCGGAGGCGAAGGAAGCTCGCAAGGGTGAAGGAAACGGCGCGGGAGGAGGGGCGGGGGGGGCGGGGGGGGCGGGCGAGCTGGGGGCGGTGATCGACATCGGGAGCAACAGCGTGCGGCTGGCGGTGGGCGCGCGGACGCGCACGGGCGACGTGCGCCTGGTCGCCGAGTCGCGCGACTCGACTCGTCTGGCACAGGGCTTGGATGTGAGCGGCCGGCTTGACCCGCACGCGATGGAGGCGTCGGTGGACGCCGTGGTGCGGATGGTGGCACAGGCCCGGGCGCACGGCGCGGAGCGCGTGGAGATCGTGGCGACCTGCGCAGTGCGCGAGGCGGAGAACGGACAGCGGTTTGTCGCAATGATCAACGCCGAAACCGACCTTGAGGTCCGCGTGATCAGCGGCGAGGAGGAGGGGCGGCTGGCGTTCCTTGGCGCAGCCAAGCAATTCGACCTGCGTAAGGGGTGGTCGGCGGTGCTGGACATCGGCGGCGGCTCGACGGAGCTTGCGATCGCCCGCAAGGGGGACGTGCAAGCGGTGGTTTCGATGCCTGTCGGCGCGGTGCGTCTGACTGAGCGCTTTGGCGGGCCCGAGCGTGCGCCCCATGAGCACTACCAGGACATGCGCCGCTTCATGGACGGACTGCTGACGCGTCACCTCAAACATGTGCACGGCGAAGCGGAGACGCTCGTCGCCACCGGCGGCACAGCGACGGCGCTTGGGCTCATGGATTTGCTCTCGCGCCACCCCGGCAAGACCGACCCGGAGGACAAGGTCGCCGTCTCTCGCGCCGTGCGCGGCTACAAGCTCGAACGGACCGCGGTGAAGGAATGGACCAAGCGTCTGCGCGAGATGTCCATGAAGGAACGCTTCGGCGTACCGGGCCTAAGTCGCGATCGCGCGTCGGTGATCGTCGCGGGCCTTGTGATCCTGCACCGGACGATGAAGCGGCTCAAGTGCCAGACCGTCGTGGTCAGCGCGGGGAGCATCCGCGACGGGGTGCTGCACGAGATGCTGGGGCGGTGAGCGTGCATTGATCGACGAATCGCGCAATGAATAAGAGCCGAGGGCCGTAAGGCCCCGGCGGCTTTGGCGCGGGTTGCGAAATCGACATCGAACGGCCGGCCCCTTACGGGGCTCGGCTCTTTATGCGTTTGTCAGAGCCCGAAGCGTCAGCGAGGGAGGCGGTGCGAGGCTTTGCGAGTACCGCGCTTGCTGCGGGCCAAACGGCCGCCTCGCCGAGCCTCGTCGGCCTTCCTCGCTGACGCTTCGGGCTCCGACAGACGGCTCATGCCCAACGCGTGACGAACCAGTTCTTCTTGCCGCGGCGGACGGCGATGGTCTTGCCGTGCAGAAGATCGGCGGTCGTCAGGCGCGAGTCGAGCGTGAGCTTCTTGCCGTTGGCGCTGACCGATCCTTCGGTAAGCGCCTGACGGGCCTCGGTCTTGCTCTTGCAGATCTTCGCCTCGACCAGCAGGTCGATCGCCGCCATGCCCTGACCGTCGAGCAAGGACTTGCTGTGATCGGTGCTGGGGACCGCGCCGAGTGCATCGGCAAGCGTGCGTTCATCGAGCGCGGAGACGTCGCCGCTGAACAGTGCCGCAGCGGCCGCCTCGGCCTTTTCGCGCTCATCCTTGCCGTGAAGCAGGTCGGTCGCTTCACGAGCGAGCAGGCGCTGGGCAGCGCGAGCGCCGGGGTTGGCGGCCTGCTCGGCCATCGTCGCGGCGATCTGTTCGACGGGCAGCAGCGTGAAGACCTTGAGGAACCGTTCGGCGTCGGCGTCGGCGGCGTTGAGCCAGAACTGGTAGTAGGCGTACGGGCTGGTGCGCTCGGAGGTGAGCCAGACCGCGCCGGACTCGGTCTTTCCGAACTTGCCGCCGTCGGCCTTGGTGACCAGCGGCGTGGTGACGCCGAAGGAGACGCCGCGCGCCATCTCGGCACGCGCGATGTCGGCGGCCATCTGCATTCCCGAGAGCGTGGCGATGTCGGTGACGCCGGCAACCGCTGCTGCGGCGATGTGCGCGGCGGTCTCGGCGGCGCCCGTCGCCTGCGCCGATTCATCGCGCCGGATAAGGTCGCACCCGCTGACGATGTTCCCCCACTGGTCGCTGCCGCCCATCTGCACGGTGACGCCGTTGTGCTTGTGCAGGTGGAGGAAGTCGTACGCCTGGAGGATCATGTAGGAAAACTCGGTGTAGGAGATTCCCTGCTCGCGTTCTTCGAGCCGCTTCTTCACGCTGTCGCGCTGCACCATCTGGTTGACGGAGAAGTGCTTGCCGACGTCGCGGAGGACCTGGATGTAGCCGAGCTTGGTGAGCCAGTCGGCGTTGTTCTGCATCCTGGCCGCTTTGGGGCCGCTGAAGTCGAGCAGGCGCGAGAAGATCCGCTTCTGGCTCTCGACGTTGGCGCGGACCTTCTCCTCGGTGAGCAGCTCACGCTCGGCGGTCTTGCCGCTTGGGTCGCCGATGAGGCCGGTGCCGCCGCCCATGAGCACCAGCGGCGCGTGCCCGCTCTCCTGCCAGTGGCGCAAGAGCATGATCGTGACGAGGTTGCCGATCGTGAGGCTGTCGGCGGTCGGGTCGTAGCCGACGTAAGCGGTCCGGACACCGGAGGCGAGGTGGGCGCGGAGCGCCTGCTCATCGGTGCACTGGTGGAGCATGCCGCGCTGGGCCAGACGTGTAACGAAGTCGGTCATCGGCTGCGAGGGTAGCTCACTTGCCGATGGTGACCTGCCAGTCGAGCGTGACCGCCGGCTGGAGCTTGCCGAGCTCGTCCTTGACCATCGCGAGTTCCTGCGCGGTGTTCACCTTGCCGCGGACGATGATGCCCTGCTTGTCGGCGGTCGGCTCGGTGTTGATCCGGGCGGACGCCCAGTAAAACGCGTCCTTCTTCGCGGCGTGGTCTGCGCCGAGCGCGCCGTAGGCCTTGGTCCAGTTGGCGGCCGGGTCGGTCGCCTCCTGGATTACGACGGCGGGCTTGGGCCAGAGCGCCCAGACGACGAACACGATGCAGATAATGGTCACGGCGATCGCGAACGCGCCCTTGCGTTTCTGCGAGCGCTCGAGCAAATCGTGTTGTTGTGCTGCTGTTGAGGCCAAGGCGAACCTCCGAGATATAAAAAAGCCCGACAGCCGGCTGTCGGGCTTTGACGTGATTCTATCTCACCTGCTTAGCGAGGCACGTACGTCCAGTTGGGACCGGTGGCGTAGTTGGACCACTTGCGCATGTCGCGCAGATCCTCGATCTTCGAGGAGGCGACGTGGTTGTCCATGTAGCACATGACGGCCTGGTCCATGTGACGGAAGTCGGTCATGCCCCAGGTGGTGGGCACGGAGGCGGCGTTGTACTTGTTGCTGGTGCTCCAGTTCGGGAAGCTGGTGCCCGCGCCCCAGCTGGTGGAACCGAAGCTCGGGGCCGTGATGAACGGGTTGCCCGGACGGATCGTGCCGGTGTTGGCGGGCTGCGCCGACCAGCCCCAGTACGAACCGCTGCCGGTGATGTCGCCGCCGCGAGCCGAGCCGGCGAAGATCAGGTTCGAGGCGTTGTACGCACCCGAGAACCGGTTGATGTAGTGCGGCTTGGCGAGGCTCTCGGCACCGTCGGTGCCGCGGAACGCGCCGAACATGTACGCACCGCCGACATACACACCGTTCATACCGAAGGACGGGTGGGCGGCATACGCAGCCTGACGGCTGTTGATCGAGACCTGATTACCGCCGGTGGTGACCATCTCGACCGGACGCTTGTTGAACTCTTCGTAGGTCCGGGTGTCGAGCTGGATGGAGGTCGGCGAGATGCCGGTGCCGGCGTAGAAGACCCATGTCCAGACCTTCACGGCGCCACCCTCAACGTACACGTTGGGGTTGTTGTCGTAGTAGTCGGTCGGGGTCATCCAGAGGTTGGGCGGGCCGTAGTGGTGGGCCCAGTTCCAAGCCAGGCCGCACGGCATGATCCGGTCGCGGCTCTCAGACGAGTACATCGCCTGGGCGTTCATGAAATCGTGTCCGGCGGCGAGCTCGCGGGTCAGCTTGGCGACCTTACGTGCCTGCGCAAGCGCGGGCAGCAGGATGGCGACCAAGAGCGCGATGATGGCAATGACCACCAGCAGCTCAATGAGCGTGAAACCGCCGACCCGTGTGCGATTTGTCCGTGCCATTTCAGACTCCCTGTGCACCTTGTCCCGTTTGTGGACTTCGAGCAGAACGCCCGAATCGCCGGAGAGAACCGCCGGCAACCCCACGTACTACGGTTGAGAGGCCGTAGCGTTCAGAAAGTGTATAGGACAGTTGGCGAATCTGCAAACACAAATCTGAGAACCCCAACCGACACCCTTAGGTAAATGTGGATCCCATGTGGATAGCGGGCCGCTCCCCAATGGGCAGCTAACCCGCGTTCCGTCAGTGGTTTGCGTGTTCAAGGGATCGCTGCGGCGTGCGCTCGGGAACGGCGGACGCCAAAAGCAATCGCTTCCACCGCGGGTGTCCCCCTATTGAATTAGGGAATTTTGCGTACACCTCTCGCTGTCAAGGGACAGCGTTTTGGCCAGAAGTCCACTGCCAGTTAGGCCCGGTTGCCTGGTTGGCCCAGCGGCGCATGTCGCGGAGTGCTTCAAGGCTGAGGGACTGGTTGCTGCCATCGAGCTGAGCGACGGTCGCCTTGCTGTTGCCCGCGCGGCAGTCGAGGTTGCCCCACGCCTGCGGCAGCAGGTTGGCGTTGAATGTGTTCGAAGCGGACCACGCGACGGTGTTGGGCACGCCGCCGCGGGGCGGTGTGACCAGCCAGTAGCCGGGGCGAACGGGCGCTCCGTTGGGATAGGACTGGCCGTAGTTCCACCAAGTGCCGTCGCCGACGTCGCCGCCTCGTGCTGCGGCGAAAGCGATGAGCCTCGCCGGATTGACCGCTTGCGACATGCGCTGGAGGTAGAAGGCGCCCCCGTAGGTGTTATTGGCGAGTCCGAACTGCCCATCGCTATGCCCGCCGTGCCGGTAGCTGCCGCCGACGAAGACGCCGTTGTAGCCGAAGGAGGGATGCCAGAGGAACGCGGCCTCCGCCGAATACGGCGTGAAATCGAAGGTGTTCTGACTGACGGTGCCGTTGGGGGTCGTGTTGCGCGATGAAATTGGCGTAGGTCGCGGGGTCGACCTGGAGTTCCTCGAGGCCGACGCCGCGGCCGTCGATCAGGTGCGGGGTAAAGGTCTTCGCAACGGTGCCGCCGAGAAATCGTGACGGGTTGAGCGGATCGTGCGGGCGCATCTGGTAGTTCGTGGCGCCGGCGGAGTTATGAACCCAGGACCAGGGAGGGCTGGCGACGACAAGCTTGTCGGCGTTGTCAATCGCGTAGGACGCGAGCGCGCGCGTCATGGCCTTGGCGGACGCGTTCTCACGCTGTTCGCGGGTCTGATCGGCGTTGCGTTTGAGCACCGGGAACATCGCACTGACAAGGAGCGCGACGACAGCGACTGAGACCAAAGCCTCAATGCACGTGAGAGCACGGCGGGAACGGGACGACATGTGCGGACCTCCACGAGAGGGAGAAGGGTCGGACAGAACACGCGTTTCCCGTGCCTGCCGGTTCGTCTGAACGTGCGGCGAGGTTCCACATGTTTAGGTGAAGACTACCGCAATGGCGATAGGCCGCGGCCACGAACCCTTAAGGTGAGATCACTCAGGGGGTGAGCGGCGCGAGCATCCACGTCGCGCTTGTGGCCTTGTCGGCCCAGAGCCGCATGTCCCGGAGATCATCGATCGACTTGGCGTCGCCGTGGCCGTCGAGCATGCTGACGACGGCTGAGCCGGCGAAGCGAGCATGGACGAAGCCGTGGTCCTGAGGCTGCGAATCGTCGGTCTGCTTGGCGGCAGACCAGCGCTGCGTGGTGAACGCCGGCGCCTCGATGCGATGGAAGCCGTTGACGGTGCCGCCCTCGGGGTCGACGCCGCGGGCGGAGGCGAAAACGATCAGCGAGGAGGCCCGCTGGGCGTCGTCGATGCGCTGGATGTAGAACTTGCCGTACTGACGGAGGCCGGTGGAGTTGAACGCGAGACCGTTGTCGTCGTTGCCGCCGACGAAGTCGGCGTTCATTCCCATCGAGGGGGAAAGGCTGACGACGTACTGGTAATCGGGCCGCGCGGAGTAGCGCTCGAGGATGTTGCGGTCGTCGTAGAGGCCGGCGAAGGTGTAGTCGAGGTACGGCGCGATGCGCCAGGGGTAGCGACGCGCGGGCTGGCCCATGACGGCGGCGCCGGTCTCGTCACGGACGGAGCCGTTGAGCGTCCAACTGTTGGGCACGTAGCCGGGCATGACGAACGAGCGGAAGTCGGTCGCGTAGGTCATGCTGGCGCGCATGAGCTGCGAGCCGGTGGAAAGTTCGCGTGTCTGCTTGGCGATCGCCTTGGCGCGCCCGAGGGCTGGACAGATGAGCGCGAGCAGCACCGTGATGATCACGATGACCACCAGCAACTCGATCAGCGAGAACCCTCCCGCACGCCTGACCATGGGTGAATCTAGGCGGTTTGCGCCCGGCTTGCGCTGGGGTGTTTGCCCCAGCGCTGCGGCAGAAATTGCTCGGGATTTGCCGGACGAATCGGCGGGCATTCGGAACCACTCTAGGATGCGGCGGGTACTGTTTCGAGAGACGGTTTCCTCTGGATTCCGTACGTGGCTTATGTCCCGTTTGATCACCCCCTGAACAAGGTCGCATATGCCTTTTGCATCGCTCCGCGTCATGGGTCTTGCCTGCGGTTGTGTCGTCGCGATGGCGGCGGGACAGGCGTCGGCCGCGCAAACCTTCACAATCGACGGGCTGACGCCGTCGCTTGACCGGTGGATGTACCCGTTCGGGGACTTTGCGGGGAATCGGGTGACGGCGCCGACGTACACGACGCTGTTCAGCGGTTACACGATCTTCGACGATCGCGATGCGGAGTTCCTGGTGGGGTTCAACACCTCCGGGCAGGTACCGGCGGGGTTTGCACCGTTCCAGTACCGCGTGCAGGCGGTGTCGGTGAATACGACGCTGGTCGTGTCGGACTCGACGCAGAGCTTTGTGTACGACCCGACGGTGGACCCGGTGTCGTCGTACTTCGACGCGGGCGATCCGACGGCGACGCCGCCGCGCGACGCGGACCCGACTCGCACGGATGATCCCGACGCGGGCCGGCCGGTGGAGTTGTTCGGCGTGGCGTACCGGGGCGGTTTCACGGTGCAGACGTGGGCGGAGAACTCGCCGTTCGGGCCAGCTTCTCCTGCGCCGCGAACGCGGTACGCCTATCCGATCGACTTCGGTCCTGACGGCCTGGTGCGGGACGCGTCGAACAACGTGACCGACCGGTTCCAGGAGCGGCCGTTTGCAGTTGGACAGGCGAGCGCTGCCGACGGGGCCGCGCTGAACGCGGGTGACACGGTGAGCGATGGGGCGCGGATGCGGTTCACCATGGACGCGAACAACGACAGCGACATGGATTACGTGCGCGCGGCGCTCGCGGCTGGCAAGCTGAACCTGATCGTGAGCGGGCTTCACCCGGCGACGGCCTTCGGCGCAGGGCCGGTGACGTACCCGGTGTTCAGGACCAAGGAGTCGCCGCTGGGAACTTCAAGCTCGTTGTCGCTGACGGTGACGCTGTGCGTCGCCGACATCGGCGCTGCGGGCGGCGTGTTCGGGCGCGACGGGCGGCTGGACAACAACGACTTCATCTCCTTCATCAACGCGTTCTTCAACGGAAACATGGGCGTTGCCGACATCGGCGCCGCGGGCGGCGTGTTCGGGCGCGACGGGCGGCTGGACAACAACGACTTCATCTCGTTTATCAGCGCGTTCTTTGCCGGGTGTGAGTGAGCGGAGTTGGCACAGGCGCCGGCCACGCCGAGAAACTGTGCCGGCGTTGAGCGATCTACGCCTGTCGCACCACTACGTGGTGCATTTCGTTCCTGTGATTACCGTGGGCTGCGATCGCTGACGCGATCTTGCCCACGGCTATTTTTGTGTTGCCGCTCCGCGGCACAAGGCCTGCTGCCCAATGACCCTGGGGACACAACCCAAGCGAATGCGTGCGAGCACGAGCGGCAGCGATCAAAGACCCGCCATCTCGCGGAGGGCCTTTTCCATCGCGGGTGGGACGGGCATGACGCTGAGGCGCGAGATCTTCACCAGCGCGAAGTCGGCAAAGCGTTTGTCGGCCTTGATCGCGGCGAGCGTGACGGGGGTCTTGGCGGGCTTGCCGGGTGTGAGGTCGACGACTGCGAACTTGGGCTTGCCCTCGGCGGTGACGCCGGGCTGCTTGGGATCCTCAAACGCGTTGCTCGCCGCCTTGGCGAGACCGACGATCGCTTTCTCGTCGCCGGTGTGGTAGATGAAGATGTCGTCGCCCTTTTTGATCGCGCAGGTTGATCAACGCGGCGGCGTTAGAGACGCCGTCCCACGTCGTGCGTTTGTCGCGCTGCAGGTCTGCGAAGGAGTAAGTGTCGGGCTCGGTCTTGAGGAGGTACGCGGCCATGCCCGCATGGTACCGGCGCTCAGAGCCCGGCCAGCTTGAGCATGATGGCGGGCGATTCGGGCTCGCCGGTGCGGGCGCTGAGCAGCGCGGCCTGAGCGAGCGCGAGCGTCGCGGCGAAATCGACCTCGCCGGCGAGGCCGACGCCGGATGCGAGGTAGCCACTGAGCTGCGTGGCGAGCGCCTCGGCAAAGGCTCGCTCGGGGTCGGGGTACGGAGCGTCGCGGTCGCCTGCGTGCTCGCGCGTGTGCGAGACGGTGAGGCGGTCGTCAGTAACGGTGGCGGAGGCTTCTGCGGCCAGCAGCGTGAGACAAAGCGACGGATGCGCAGCACGGTTGCTGGCGGTGATCGTGGCGGAACGGTTGCCGTCGTAACGGAGCGTCGCGGTGAGGTCGCCGTCGAGGCCGCGGAGGTGATCGGGCGCGGGCGGGGCGGCGTGGACGCCGCGGGTGACCTGCGGCGTGGTGAAGACGGCGTGCACACTCTCGGGTTGGCCGAGGAGCGTGATCGCGATGTCAGCGGCGTCGAACAGCCGCGCGCCGAGCGAACCGTGCGCGGGCGTGCCGAGCGTCTGGATCGAGAGTGTGCGGGCGTGTCCGAGCGAGGGGAGCAACTCACGAAGCTTGCGCAGCGGACGGCGGTAGCGCGACAGCGGCGCAAGGGTCGCCCACTCACCGCCGTTGTGCGAAGAGGCGCCGCCACTGCCCCCAGAAGCAACTTTCACGCCGGCGCCGGCGAGCTGCGTGAGCGCGGCGGGGAGCGGCTCGAGGGAGACGATCTTGACGCCGCGCTCGTGGGCGGTGTCGAGCTCTTCGACGTCTAAGCGGGTGGAGTCGCTTGAGACGCCGCGCGGGCTCGGAGCACCGAATTGGCCGGGATCAGCGATGAGCACGACGGTGCCCCGTTCGGCGGTGGCGAGGGCGGCGCGGAGGTCGGTGAGCGGCTCGGCCCCCCACTCGCGCAAGCGCGGAGGCGACGGTGGGGTCGGGGCTGCCGACGAAGTTCACGCGAAGACCGGCCTCGCGGGCGATCCGCTTGAGCAGCGCGGACTGCGCAGGGGTGTGCCAGAGCACAGCCGTTCGTGTTGGGGACTCGGGAGGCACGCGGGAGAATCGTATCGGAGTAGAACGCGAGTTTGGGCGGGTATTGCACGGTTTGGGCATGAACACCAACCGCCGGCCATCGGGGAGGTCCCTCAGTCCGCCGATATGATGATGGGTTGACAAGTTCAAAGGCGTGCGCATGCGGCCGCTGGCGGGGCAACCCGCTCAGAGGAAAGTCCGAGCACGACAGGACAGGGTGGTGGGTAACGCCCACCCGGCGCCGGCCGGCGCTGAGGGACAGTGCCACAGAGAACAGACCGCCGATGGCCGGGCAACCGGCTCAGGCAAGGGTGAAACGGCGGGGTAAGAGCCCACCGCCCGACGTGTGAGCGTCGGGGCATGGCAAACCCCACCCCGTGCAAGGTCACGCAGCCGCCGCGGCACCCGAAAGGGGGCCGACAGCCTGTCCGGCTGGAAGGCGACGGGTGGACCGCTTCAGGGTTCCGGCAACGGGGCTCGCAGAGAAATGGTCGCACGGCGTTGAAGGTCCTGCAAAGGAAACCGCGACGCCCGACAGAACTCGGCTTATCGCGCACGCCGGCTCAGCCGCCTCGATCGAAAGGTCGGGGCGGTTTTGCTTTTTGAAACACGGAGCACACGGAGGGCACGGAGGAAGACAAAGAGAGAAGAGGAGAAGAGAAGAAAGGCAGGATCTCCATCGTGCTGCGCAGAAAACGAATGGTGAGTCTGAGAAGAGCTTCTCCGCTCTCCCTTTGTCTTTCTCCGTGCCCTCCGTGTGCTCCGTGTTTCAACTCTTCCGCGCGACGAGATAGACGACGTAGTCCTCATCGAGCGGCGCGTCGGGAGAGACGGGGCGGAGGCGGAGGTTGCCCTTGTGGTCGATGGCGTCGCCGAGGCGGTCGTAGACGTCGACCTTCGCGAAGCCGGCTTCGCGGAAGGCGTCCTTGAGTTCAGGGATCGACCAGAGCCGCCAGTTGTAGACGAATGCGCTCGGCCACTTGCGAGCGCCGACGGCAAAGTGGAGGCGGTTCTCCACCATGCCCGTCGTCGGGTCGGCGCTCGCCTGCTGCCAGGTGTAACGGATGCGTTTGCCGGACTCGGGGACGCGAGCGTGGGTGGTGAGCGAGCCGGGCACGAACGCGTTGACGCCGCCGTAAATGTCGCACGCGGCGATGCCGCGGGTGTGGAGCGAGCGGCGGAGCGTGCGGAAGTAGGCGACGAGCTTGTCGCGGTCGTGGATCTCGCCGACGGCGAAGTTGAAGAGGGCGATGACGTCGGCCTTCACCGTCGTGCGGGTGGCGTCGGCGATCTTCTTGGTGAGGCGGGGCGAGTCGGGCGCGTGGTCGAGCGGCTCGCGGTCGATGTCAACGGCGACGGACTTGTGACGTGCCGACAGGTTCGCCCACTCCGCGGCGAGACCGGCGGGACCGGCAAAGTCCTCGCGCAAGGTGCGCGGGTTCTTGGCGTGTGCGGAGGCGAGAAACATGCACATCGCCGGCGCATCCTGCACGCACCAGCGGTAAAGGTCGTAGCGGTTCACCGGGAGTTGTAGCCGCGGGGAAGGGTTACGGGCGGTGTGGATGCGTGATGGCGTGGAAGAGCATCGAGCCGAAGCAACTGGCATAGACGCACCAGAAGAGCGTCGACAGGCCGCCCACGCAGATTCCGACGATCGAGCATATCTTCCCGGCCGTCACCATGCCCGACTGCGATGGGTGGATGCGGCCCGCGATCAGGTCCTGCACGGCTCCCTTGGCTTTGTTAAGACCGACGATGCCCAGGATGAGCCCGACGGGCGGCAGCCCGGCGAGCACGATCGACAGAATGCCCAGCACGAGCACGGTCGTGGGAGTAGAAGACTGCGGCTGATACCCGCTTAGCGCAACAGGTGGAAGGCTGGGCGGCGACGGCGGGGGAAACTGGTCGCTCACGGCGTTCTCCACGAGTGGACGAGGTCAGGCCACCTGGCGCCGGACCGGCAGTGCGGTCGGCTTCCAGCGGCGTCGAGGTGGGCGGGCCGACCTGTCGTCACGGGAAGCGGCCGGTTCCACTTGAACCGGCGGCCGCGCCGGTCGAGACGGCGAACACGATGAAGCAGACGATCACAACGATGTACACGATCGTCAGACAGAGCCCCACAATTCCGCAGATCTTTCCCGCCTTGGCCATTCCGTCACCGCCACGGCCGGACCGTCCGGCTGTGGCATCGGCCATCGCCTGCCCTGAGAAGACGATTGCGAGGATCGCGCAAGGAATGGAAATCACGCCGTAGCACAGGCAGAAGGTGATACAGGAAACGATCCCCAGCACCATCGAGGCGACCGCCTTGCCGCTGGTCTGCGGCACCGGCGACGGCCCGCCGGTCATGACGGGGGGCGGAGGCGGAGCGGACGGCTGGGGCTCATAGGGGTTGGTGGACATCGGCGGCAATGTACCAGAAACCGGCGGGTTACGCCATCCTGATCCAACGGACGAGGGTGCCGAGGTTGGGGGCCTTGCCGTACATCAGGACGCCGATGCGGAAGATCTTGGCGGCGGCCCAAAGGGCGCCGACGCTGGTGCACCCGCCGATGAGCAGCGCGACGGGGTGTTGCCACATCGGGACCGGTTCGCTCCCACCCAGCCGCAGCACCATGACATAGGGGCTGAGGATGGGCACGAAGCTCAGGCCCGTCGCCATCGGCGAGTTGGGGGCCCGCTGGATGAGGAACCAGATCATCCAGGGAAGCATGGTGACCATCATGATGGGCGTGAGGAGCGTCTGCGCCTCGCGCAGCTCGTTCACCGCGCTGCCGACGGCCGCCATGATCGCCGCCATGGTGACGGCCGCGACCACGAAGTAGGCGATCAGGAACAGGAACGTGAGCGGCGTGACCAACTGCGTGAGGGCGAAGACGATCAGGCCGGTGATGCCGACACCGCCGTAGATGAACACGATCAGGGCGCCCACGCTCATGTGCCCGAGCACCTTGCCGGTCATCAGCTGCATGGGCGACGCGGCGGAGAGGAGCACCTCCATCACGCGGTTGCTCTTCTCCTCAATCACCGTGGTCATCAGGTATTGACCGGTGGTCATGACCGAGATCATCAGCAGGACCATGAAGGCGACCGGGATGAGCATCTGCAGCTCACCGATGGACTTGCGCTCGCCGCCTCCTTTGGTCACGGTGACCGCCTCGATGTTCGGACGCGCGAGCATCGCGCGGAGCGTTGCGGCGTCGAGCCCGGCGCCGGTGACGCGTTTGTCCTGCGCGATGCGGGTGTCGACTATCGCGTCGCCGATGCCGCGTTCCAGCGTGCTCTGGATCTCGACGTCGACCTTGGGAGCCATGAACTGGTCAAAGACGCCGAACTTGCCCTCTGGGCCAGGGACGACCGCGTCGGGGTGGATCACCACGACGGAGATGAGCGGGTCGTTGTCCCCCCCGGCCCCGCCAGTCCCTTTGTCGTCCTGGACGTGGATCTCCGTCTCCGCGAGCTGGGCCTTGAGCTTGTCAAGGTCGCCTTCGCTTGCGATCTGCACGCGGATATCGCCGGGCGGGAGCGCTGCGTTCACCCCCGTCTGCATCATCGACTTGGCCTGGTCGACCTTGTCCTGCGGGAGGTTGAGCTGCTTGGCGGTCTTGTCGATCTGCTTGGTGGCTTGCTCCCTGACGGCCTGTCGCCGCTCCTGGAAGGCCTGCTGCACGCGCTTGTCGGCGAGTTCGCCGATCATGCCCGTCTTGTCGATGAGCGCGACGTGCCCGCGCAGACGCGGCCCGTCGGTGTTCTTCAGCAGCATCACGGCGGTGATGGCGATCCCGAACATCACCGGCGGGAGCAGAAGCCCCAGCAGGAAGCCCTTGGTGATCACCACCGACGTAAACTCGCGCCACGCGACGATCAAAGTGCGGTTCATGAGCTGAAGTCCTCCGTTCCCGCCGTGGCCAGCTGCGCCCGCAGCTTCTCACGGTCCACCTCTGAACCCTGCCCCCCCCCACCCGCGGTCCCGCCCATCACAAGCTCGATAAAGACGTCCTCGAGCGTCGGCCGTTTCTGCTCGATCCGTCGCACCGGCACGGCGGTGACGATCCGGCGGAGCGCGTCAGTCGCGTCGACGCCGTCGGCGAGCATCACCTCGCACAAGGGGTTCGACTCACTGCCGGGCCGGACGCTCTTGACGCCCTCGACGCGGGCGAGGAGCGATTCGCCCGCCGGGTCGACCGTCTCGACCGCCAGCGAGTGGTGGTCGAAGCGCGAGAGGATGCTGCGGAGCGAGCCGTCGAGCACCTTGCGCCCGCGGTGGATCATGAGCACGTGGTTGCAGAGCTGCTCGGCCTCGTGCATGCCGTGGGTGCTGAAGAGGATGGTGCAGCCGCGCCGGTGCTGGTCGTCGATCAGCTCGCGCATCAGCAGGCGGTTGACCGGGTCGAGCCCGCTGAAGACCTCGTCGAGGATCAGCAGTTGCGGCTCGTGGATCACCGCGGCGATGAACTGCACCTTCTGCTGCATGCCCTTGCTGAGCTCTTCACACTTCTTCTTGCTCACGTCGGCGAGGCCGACGCGGGCGAGCCACTCGGCGGCCTTCTTCTTGGCCGCGCCGGAGTCGATGCCCTTGAGCTGGGCGAGGTACATGAGGAAGGCCCCCACCTTCATCTTGCGGTAGAGCCCGCGCTCTTCGGGCAGGTAGCCGATCAGGTCTTTGCTTTCGATCGCGGATTTCTTCCCCAGCACCTCCAGCGTGCCTCGGTCGGGGAAGATGATCGACATGATCATCCGGATGGTGGTGGTCTTCCCCGCGCCGTTGGGGCCGATGACCCCCGTAAGGCTCCCCCGCGGCACGCGGAGCGAGAGGTTTTCTACCGCGAGCTTGGGGCCGAACGTCTTTGTGACCCCTTCGATGATGATGGCGTCGGACAAGTGAACCCCTTCGTTCGTGTCCCGGTCGAGCCGCCGGCGCAAGGTGCCGGCGGCCGAAGATCGTACGGTGATCGCTACAGTCGGTCCGCCGCCGGGTTGCGTGCCCGGCGGCGAACGTTCCCCGGCGTGTAGGAGCATGCGTACTTGGGCGTGATTCTGGATAACTACCCCCCGTCCGTGGTGGCCAAACTCCGGTCGCTGAGGATGGAGTTTGCGGAGATCGGGCGTCAGCTTGAGGACCCGGAGGTCGCGGCGGACCACCGCAAGGCGCGATCGCTGGCGGTGCGACGGGCTGGGCTGGAGGGGATCGCGACGCGCGTAGAGCGGCTGGAAACACTGGATAAGGAAGCGACGGAGTACCGGTCGCTGGTGGGCGGAGGGGATCGAGACTTGGCGGAGATGGCGAAGGAGGACTTGCCGCGGGTGGAGCGCGAGGCGGCGGAGGTGTACGAGGGGCTGACGGGCGAGTTGGTCCAAGCCGACGACAACAAGGTCGGGTCGGTGATGCTGGAGGTACGGGCAGGGACGGGTGGGGACGAGGCGGGGATCTGGGCGGGGGACATCCTCGAGATGTACCGCAAGTACGCGGCCAAGGCGGGGTGGACGTGGGAAGTGCTCGAGATGACGCCCGGAGATGCGGGGGGCGTGCGGTCGGCGGTGGTAAACGTGCGCGGTGCGGGGGTATGGACGGCGATGAACTTCGAGGCGGGGGTGCACTCGGTGAAGCGAGTGCCGGCGACCGAGGCGCAGGGGCGGATCCACACGTCGACGGCGACGGTGGCGGTGCTGCCGGAGCCTGAGGACGTCGAGGTGAAGATCGACTGGGCCAACGACGTGGAGGAGTTCGCCACCACCAGCCAGGGGCCGGGCGGGCAGAACGTGAACAAGGTGGCGACAGCGGTGCAGATCAAGCACAAGCCGACGGGGATCATCATCCGGATGATGGAGAGCAAAAGCCAGCAGCAGAACCGCGAGCGGGCGCGCCGGCTGCTGATGACGCGCTTGCACGAAGCGGAGCGCCAGCGGCTGCACGCCGAGCGGTCGTCGGCGCGAGCGGGGCAGATCGGCGGCGGGGAGCGGAGCGAGAAGACACGGACCTACCGGTATAAGGAAGGCATCGCGGCCGACGAGCGGCTGAGCGGCGAGTACGCGCTGCGCGATCTGCTGGCGGGCGATTTCTCGGCCCTGCACGGGGACCTGATCCGGCAGGAGGTTCAGCGCCGGCTGGCGGCGCTTTGAACCATCGCCCGCTGCGGCTGAATCTCTGTATGCTGGTATGCGAAGGGAGTCTCTCGTGAGCCAACTTCCCCCGATGTCGAACATGCCCGCCTCGAACGCGCCCCGCCCTGCCGATGGACTGGCGATCGCATCGATGATCTGCGGCATCGTGGGCCTCGCGGGGTTCTGCTTCAAGGGGTGCGGCATCCCGTTCGCGATCGCCGGCCTGATCTGCGGGCTGATGTCCAAGACGCCCGGCGGCATCCGGACCGCGGGGCTCATCTGCTCGTCGATCGCCATCGCGTTGTGCCTGGTGGCCATCGTCCTGGCGATCTTCTTCGGCATCGTCATCCTCGGCGCCGCGGCCGGTGGCGCAGCGGCCGGGTCGCACCCGTAACGGAGCCCATAGAGCATGAACGAGACTGATCCAACATCACCTGCGTCGTCTGGCCCTCTTCCCACAGTGGACGAAGCCGTTCGCCCGGTCTGCACGCCGGAAGAGGTCTCGGCGGGCAAGGTGCTGTCGATCTTGAGTTACGTGCTGAATTTCATCCGCATTCCGTTCTTCCTGGTGCCGCTGATCATGCGGAACGATCGGTTCTCGCTCTACCACGCCAAGCAATGCCTGGGGCTGTGGCTGGCGTTCCTGGCGACGGGAGTGGTGATCTGGGGTTTCACGCTCATCACGTGCGGGATCGGCGGCATCATCGGCATCCCGTGCTTCGGCCTGCTGATCGTCGGCGCGATCGTGCTCGACATCATCGGACTCGTGCACGCGGTGAACGGCGAGTGCAAGCCGATGCCGATCGTCGGCGGGTATTCTGAGCGCTGGTTCAAGGGGATTACGGCGATCAAAGGAGGAAGCGTTTCGTGAGCATCGGGTACACAATTCAACTGGCCGATGGCCGCTCGTTCGGGCCCGCCGATGAGGCGATGCTGCGCACCTGGGCGCAGGAAGGACGCATTCCGCCGGTCGCAAAGGTCGTCGGGAGCGACGGTTCGTCCTGCCGCGCCATCGACTGCCCGCCGATCGCGGAGATCATGTCGCGGATCGCGGCGGCGCCCCCCACTGCAGCGGGCGCCTTGCCGCAGGGCGAAACGGACGTCGGCGTCGTCATTCCGTACAAGAACGGGGCAGCGCTCGCTGGGTACTACACGTCGGTCGCATCGCTCATCCCGGTCGTGGGGCTGATCGCGGGCCCGGTCGCGGTGTTCCTGGGGATCAAAGGGCTTCAGGCCGTAAAGGCCAATCCCAAGGTGCACGGCACCGCCCACGCGTGGGTGGCGATCATCCTCGGGGGGCTTGTCAGCCTGGCGTACGTCGCCTTGATCATCCTGATGATCGTGGCAGCGCTTACCCATCGGTAATCCTGCCACTCTCACCTCTCGCCGGCGGGGTAGAGTGCGGCGTGAATGGACACGCGGACATCGTGGTGGTCGGGACCGGCGCCGCCGGGTTGTTCGCCGCGATCCACGCGGGACGCGCGGCCAAGGCCGCGGGCAAGCCGGTGCGGATCGTGGCGCTCGACGGCGCGTCGAAGCTGGGCGCGAAGATTCTCGTCGCCGGCGGCGGGCGGTGCAACGTCACACACTACGCGGTCGATGAGATGGCGTACGCCGGATCGTCGCGCAACGCGATCAAGAAGGTGATCCGCTCGTTCGGCGTGGAACAGACCAAGGCGTTCTTCACCGAACTGGGCGTTGAACTCAAGCGCGAAGAGACGGGCAAGCTCTTCCCGACCACCGACGATGCGCACACCGTGCTCGATGCTCTGCTTCTGGCGGCTCGCGAAGCGGGCGTTGAACTCGTGCACCCGTGGCGCGTCGGCTCGGTCGCACGCACGGAGGGCGGCTTCACGATTGAGCGGGCGTTCACACCCGAGCAGATCGCTGAAGGGCGGCACGAGACGCTCACGGCGTCTCGCATCATCCTCGCCACCGGCGGCATGGCGCTGCCGCGGAGCGGCTCTGATGGCGTTGGATACGGCTTCGCCAAGGCGATGGGGCACACAATCACGCAGCAGGTGTTCCCTTCACTTGTTCCGCTGACGTGCGAGGAGGGGTGGTTCCTCAAGGAACTGAGCGGGATCGCCGTACCCGCGACGCTGACAGTGACGACCGGGAGCGGCAAGAAGCTCGCGTCGTTCACCAACAGCACGCTCTTTACGCACTTTGGCCTTTCGGGACCCGGTCCATTGGACGTGAGCCGGTATTACCTGGATGCCAAGCGCGAGGATGCGGGGACCAAGCTGCTGCTGAACCTGCTGCCCGGCGCTGATACCGAGAAGTTCGACGCGCTGCTCGTCGATCGGCGCGAGGTCTCGCCTGTCAAAACGCTGATGTATGCGCCGTGTAACCTGCCCGAACGGCTCGCCAAGGCTCTCTGCGATCAGGCGGGCGTCTATCCCAGCACCGGCGGAACGCTCGACCACATGCCGCGCGAGGTTCGCCGGAGGCTGGCCGTGATGACGACGGCGATGGAAGTGCCCGTCACCGGCAGCCGCGGGTTCACGTTCGCTGAGGTCACTGCGGGGGGCATTCCCCTCAGCGAACTGCACCTTGCGACGATGGCGAGCCGCACATGCCCGGGCCTGTTTGTCTGCGGCGAGGTGTGCGACGTGGACGGGCGGATCGGCGGGTTCAATTTTCAGTGGGCGTGGGCCAGCGGGTTCCTGGCCGGGAACGCTGCCGCGGCGTCTTTAAACGGCAACAAAGAAGGATGAGCGGCGGTTCACGCGGCCACGGGTCTGCCCGATTGGGTCCTGGACGTATGCTCTGTTAATGGCTCTTGTGTGTGTGCCGATCATGGTGACCGACGCCCAGAGCGCCCTTGAGGCGGCTCGGCATGCCAAGACCGCGGGCGCGGACATGGTCGAGTTCCGCGTCGATGGGTGGTTCACCGGCAGGCAGGGGGACGATACCCAGGCTGTACACGGCAACACGATCGAGGACGTGGTGGCGCTGGTCTCGGCAAGTCCCGCACCGTGCATCCTGACGTGCCGGACAGTGCTCGAGGGCGGGCAGTACGACGGCCCCGAGGCTGAGCGGCTCTTGATGCTCCAGCGCGCGGGGATGGCGGCGGGGAACGGCACGCGTTCACCGAGCTTCATCGACTTCGAACTCGACCGGTACGCACCGAACCCAGATGCACACCGTGCACTGGGGGCGGTTGTGAAACGGCCCGAGCGAGACGGAGACGCGGACACGCGGATGATCCTCTCTTTCCACGATTTCAATGCGCGGCCAGCGGACCTGCTCCGCAAGTGCGAAACGATGGTGGCCGAGCGGGCGTGCGCGGTCGTGAAGATCGCGTACCGCATGCGGTCGGTGCGGGACAACCTGGAGATGCTGGACCTTGTGGCCGAGTGTCCCAAGCCGATGATCGGACTCGGGATGGGCACGTTCGGCTTGATGTCGCGCGTGCTCGCAGGCAAGTTCGGTGGGTTCCTGACCTTCGCGGCGCTCGAGCGCGAGCAGGCGACCGCTCCGGGCCAGCCGACGGTCGCGGAACTGCTGAACAACTACCGCTTCCGGTCGATCAGCTCGGCGACGAAGGTGTACGGCGTGATCGGCTGGCCGGTCGAGCATTCGCTGAGCCCCGCCGTGCACAACGCCGGCTTTGAGGCCGCGGGGCACGACGGCGTCTACCTGCCGCTTCCAGTCGCACCGGAGTTCGAGGCGCTGAAGGCCACACTGCTGGAGTTCATTGATCACCCGCGTCTGGCCTTCGGCGGCTGCTCGGTCACGCTGCCGCACAAAGAGCACCTTGTGCGGCTGGCCCGCCAGATGATGCAGGACGGCGACGAACGTTGGACGCTCGACCCGCTCTCGGCCAAGTGCGGCGCGGCCAACACCGTGATCGTCACGCGCGACAGCATGGGCGAAGCGGTCCGGATCGATGTTGTGAATACCGACGCGCCAGCGGCCGCGGCCCTGCTCGACGGCGTGCCGAATCGTTCCGCCGCGATCATCGGCTCCGGCGGCACCACACGGGCGCTGGCGGCGGCACTGGCGACCTCAGGCTGGAAGGTGAAGATCGTCAGCCGCGTGCTGAGCCGCGCGACGAAGCTCGTCGACGAGCTTGCGCTGCCGAACATCACGCCCGCCGACCATGTGTCGCTGGCTGATGAGGAAATCGGCGCGGTGGTGAATTGCACGCCGGTGGGCATGGCGCACGGCCCGGACCCCTTAGGGTCCCCGGTTGAGGCAGGTGTCCTACGGAACCTCCCGCCTGATGGCGTCGTAGCAGATGTCGTGTACAACCCGCTCCGAACGCCGCTGCTGAAGGAAGCGGAGGCGCAGGGGCGAACGACAATCTCCGGGCTGGCGATGTTCCTGGGTCAGGCGGCGGCGCAGTTCCGCCTCTGGACGGGACACCCCGCGCCCGAGCAACTTTTCGAGCGCGTGGCCCGTGAAACTCTCGCGTCAAGATCTACATGAAGCCTTCACCCGTCGCATCTCCGCACGCTCCACCGTTGCGGTGATGAACGCCGAAGGGACATCGGAAACAGCCAAACGCTCCATCGCGTACGGCCGTTTGTATTTCTGGTACATCCTGCTCGCCACGCTCGACCTGGTGACCACGGTCATCATCCTGAACATGGGCGGGCGCGAGGTCAACGCCGTCGCGAACGCGGCCCTGCAGGCAGCCGGCCCGACGGGCCTGCTGCTGCTGAAGTACGCAAGCGTGGCGCTGGTGGTGTGCATCTGCGAGTTCATCGCGACCCGCAAGCCGGGACTGGGCAGAGTGGTGGCGATCGCGGCCATTGCGCTGTCGGCGTTCCCGGTGGCGGTTGGCTGGGCGCAGTTGGCCACGCACGGCTGATACAAGAAGAGCCTCGGATGGACACTGATTTACACGGATCGATCCGTGGCATCCGTGTCCATCCGAGGCTCTTCTTCTTTGTCGTCGATTTAGAAGCCGCTCGTACGGAGCAGAGTCTTAAAGCTGTCGCCGAAGACGAAGTTCCCCTTGGGGAACTCCACGCCCGCGGCTCCGGTCATGTTGTTGTCGAGGTTGCTGAACATCAGCTCGATCGTGCCGATCGGCGTGAACCCATCGGCAGACTTGGCGTGGTCGAGTAATGCCACCGTTCCCTTCACAGAGCAGCCGATGGCATCCATCCGCTCAAGCTCCGCCGTGTAGCGAAGCGTGCAGCCCGGCGTCGCCTCGCGCGTCAGCTCCGCGCGGCTGATCTTCGCGAGCACAACGTTGAACGCGAAGTCGTTGGCATGCCCGAAGAGCACGCCGCCGGTCTGAGCCATCCCCTCGATAATGAAGCAGGCCGGCATCACCGGCAGCGCGGTCAGCCCGCGAGCGGGCTCAGCGGCAAAGTGGTCGTGCAGATGCTCCTCGGCGAGCGAGACGTTCTTTACCGCCACCAGCTTCTTGCCGGGAACGAGCTCAATGACACGATCGATCCACATCCAGCGCATAGGAGACTCGATACGTGAGTAGTGAGACGTGAGAAAAGCCAAGACACGGTAGCGGGACCGGCCCGTCATTGCGCGACCACGGCACAAGCGGAAAGGCCCTTGCCTCTTCTTCTCGCGTCTCGAAACTTGCGACTCGCGACTACTTCCCGAGCTTGTTCTGCACGAACGTCACCAGCGAGTCGACGGTGAACAATTCGCCCACCTTGCCGACCGACGGGTTCGCCTCAAACTTGCTGAAGTCCACGTGCGGAAGGCGCGCCTTGAGGGCCGTCATGCCCTCGGGCGTGACTTTGCCTTCCTTCACGAATTTGGGGTCCTGCGCGACGTTCTCGGGGAACAGCTCGCCTTGGGCGATCTTGAAGCCGAACGCCTGCTCAAGCTTGAAGACGATGTCCAGGAAGTCGATCGACTCGGCCCCCAGGTCGCGAACCAGCGACGCCTCGGGCGTCACTTCGTCCTCGTCGACCGCCAGCGCATCGACCAGCACGTCCTTCACCTTGGCGTAAATCTCGTCGCGTGTCATCTGGCTAAGCCCCTGGGCAGGCCCGCCGGGCCCGCGTCTGAGCGATGTTAGCCGTCACAAACCTGGAATCCACCGCCTCAGCTGATCTTCACCGGACGCAGCGAAAAACGGCCCGAAACAGCGGTTGCATCCGGCAGGAGCTGGCCGTCCACCCCCCGCACTTTTCCCTCCCCCTTGAACTCGAAGGTCTCCCCCTCCTGCTTCATCAGGTTGACCTCGACCACCAGCCCCTCCCCGGGTCGGACGAACCGGCCGTACTTCACCGCCCGGACCCCACCGAGCACCAGCCGCGTGTTTGGGGCACGGTCCTGCACCAGTCGCCGCGCGGCGTGGACGAGGCTCTCGATCATCAACACCCCCGGCAGCACCGGGAAGGTGGCGAAGTGGTCCTGCAGGTACTCCTCTGCCCGGCTCACGCTCTTGAGCGTGACGATGCGGGTGTCGGACTGCTCAAGGACTTGGTCCAGAAGGTCAAAGTGCACGGCGGAGGATAGGAAGACGACGCAGCGGCACAACGCCCAACGTCGTCGCGCCGTCCGTACCCTGAGCCGTGTCCGCCGCGCGAGATGAAGCGATCTGCGTCCGTCAGTGGGACTGGTCAGAGACCAGCCAGACGGTGTCGCTGCTGACGCGCGGACACGGGCTTGTGCGGGCGGTCGCCAAGGGAAGCCGCCGCCCCACTGCTCCCTTCAGCGGAGGGATTGAACTGCTCACCCGCGCAGAGATCGGCTTGATCGTCAAGCCGACCAGCGACCTGGCGCTGCTGACCGAATGGGACCTGGTGGAGCACTTCCCGGAGCTGCGCCGCTTCCTGCCGGTCTACCACGCCGGGCTATACGGCGCTGAGCTGGTGATCCGGATGATCAGCGACCACGACCCGCACCCCGAGGTCTTCGACGCCCTGCTCGACCTGCTCCGGTCGATGCACGCGCCGACGGACGTCGATCCGGCTCTGCTGACCTTTCAGCGGACGCTGCTTCGCGCGAGCGGGTATGAGCCGGTGCTGGATCGGGACGTTCGCACTGGGGGGCCGCTGGGCGACGCCCGTGTTGCGCAATTTGTGCCTGAACTGGGCGGGGTCCTGCCGCCGGACGTCAGACCACTTTCGCCGGAGGGCCGGCCGCTTGAGGCGTGGCCTGTCAGACGCGGGACACTGGCCGCGCTGGTGGACCCGTCCCACGCGACGGCAGACGACCTTTCCCGCGGCAACAAGCTGCTGGCGTCGTATATCCGGACGTTGATCGGGGCTTCACCCCGCACACTCAATTTGGTCTTCCCCGGACTGGGGGTCCGGACCGACTCAGCGAGCGCTTCTCGGTAAAGAGACGGGGGAGGGGGGTCGATGTTGGCTCGACGCACCGACGTGCGTGTTCCTCACGGGCCTTCAGACATGAACCCAGAACTGCTCGACAGGGTGCTCAAGTGCGACCGGCTGCCCAGCATGCCTGCGGTGGCCATGCGCGTCATCGAGCTCACCAGCAGCAACCGCTCGTCGATGCGCGAGATCGCCGAGGTCATCACCAATGACCAGGGCCTCTCGGGCAAGGTGCTCAAAACCGTCAACTCGTCGTTCTACGGGCTCTCCAAGCCGTGCACGACCATCAACCAGTCGATCGTCATGCTCGGCCTCAACGCCGTGAAGACGCTCGCGCTTGGATTCGCGCTCGTCGGCAGCCTGACGCGGTCGAACCGCGTGGGCTTCGATTACAAGTCATACTGGCGCCGCGGCCTGCTTACGGGCGTCGCGGCCAAGTGCATCGCCGCGGAAACGCGGATCGGGCACGACGAGGAGTGCTTCCTCGCGGGCCTGCTGCAGGACGTCGGCATGGTCGCGCTGTACGAGGCGCTGGGCGAGGAGTACGGATTGATCCTCGACTCGGCGGGCGACGATCACCGTCAGCTCGCCAAGATCGAGCTTTCCGACCTTGAGATGACCCACGCGGACCTCGGCGCGATGCTGGCGGCCCGCTGGAAGCTGCCGCCTGAGCTGGCGATGCCGATCAAGTTCCACGAGCGTCCGACGGCGGCGCCGCAGGAATACCTGGAGATCTGCCAGGCGGTGGGCCTTGGCAATATCGCGGCGGACGTGCTGAACGCGGCCGAGGCCGGCGTGGTGCTGAAGAAGTACTACAGCAGGGCGCAGGAGTGGTTCAGCCTGTCGCCCATGCAGGCCGACGCGGTGATGAACAAGATCTCGGCGGGAGCGAAGGAAATCGCCAAGCTGCTGGAGGTGGACGCGGGCGCGTTCGCCGACCCCGAGAGCATCCGCAAGCAGGCCAACGAGCAGTTGCTGGCGGTGACGGTGCCGTTCGGACCGGGCGGTGTGACCGATGCGCCGCTGACGGGCGCCGAGGACATCGATGCAGTGACGATGCTCCCGAGCCGGCGCATCTTGAACCAGAACGTCATCGCGACAGTCGAGCAGTTCCAGGCGGGCGGCGGACCGTTCTCGATGGGCCTGTTCTCCGTCGATCAGTTCGCCGAGCTGGAGCTGCAGCAGGGGACCGAGTACGCCGACGAGCTGCTCTCGCAGCTTGCAGGCATCCTGCGGACGACCGTCGAGCCGTACAACGCCGTCTGCTTCAGCTACGCGCGGGGCAGCTTCGCGGTGCTGATGGGCGGGACCGATCGCATCACCGGCACCAAGCACGCCGAGCGGTTCAAGGCGTCTGTCGCGAGCAGCGTCCTGCGGATCAAGCCGCCGGGCCTGCTGCTGGCGGAGATGCGCGTGACCGTGTCCGCGGGCCTGATCACGATGGACAACACCACGCGCGACCGGTTCACGAACCCGGATGCGGCGTTCGAAACGCTCGAGCGGGCGCTCACCTCGGCCCAGAAGGCCGGCGCGAACGTGCTGCGGGTGTTTGTCACCAAGAACGCGGCATAACGAGGCCCTGGCGCAAGCCTGGGCTTAGCTCCCGAACGTCAACGCAGCCCAGGCTTGCGCCAGGGCCTCGTCACGGCCTCAACGTGCCCGTGGTGCAGCTTGTCAGCGGGAACTCCTTCGCCACGCGACGGACGTCGTCGACCGTCACGGCGTTGACGCGGTCGAGCTCCTGCTGGAGCGTGGTGTACTCGCGGTTGAGCGTCCAGAGACGGCCGATGCGGTGCATGCGGCCTTCGGGGCGTTCGCCCGCGACCGTGACGCCCGTGGCCACCTTGGCCCGCACCAGGTCCACGTCGTGCTGCGTGAGCGAATCGGCGAGCCCGGCGATCTCTTTCTGGGCGATCGCCCATGCTTCGTCCATCGCATCGGGTTCGGTGACCAGCATTACGCGGGTGTCTCCGACGCCGTCGCGCGGGTCGTAGCTGGCGCTCGCTTCCTCGGCGATGCCCGGCTCGATGAGCGCCCAGTGCAGGCGGCTGTTGTCCTGCCCGCCCAGCACCTCCATGAGCACCGTCGCGGCGTAGCGGCGCGGGTCGTCGCTCGCCGGGGCCTCGGCGATCTGCATGCGGTACGCGCGGCTGAGGCGCTCGTCGCGCAGGTCGATGGTCCCCAGGCCGTAGGCGGGCTTGCGTTCGGCGCGAGTCGCACCGGTGTTGGGCCACGAGCCGCAGAGCTCGCCGATCTGCTTCACCGCGTCGTCAAAATCGACGCGTCCTGCGAGGGCGACGGCGGTGGTGTCGGCCGAGTAGCGGAAATTGAAGTAGTCTCGCATCTGCCCGACCTTGAGCGCGGTGATCGTCTCGGTCGTCCCCAGCACGCGGTGGCTGAGGGGGTGGCTGCCGAAGTGGGCCTCCATCAGCCGCTCGTAGAGCACCCAGAAGGGCTCGTCCTTGTACATCGCGATCTCTTCGAGGATCACGCCTTTCTCGGTGTCGAAGTCGGTCTCGCGCAGGGCGGGGCGCATCATGTCGGCGAGCAGGTCGGTCGCCTTGGGCAACTGCTCAGGGAGGACCGACGCAAAGAAGGCGGTCATCTCCTGACCGGTGTACGCATTGGCCCGGCGCCCATCGCGTCGAACTCGCGGTTCACGTCGTCGGCCGAACGGCGAGCCGTCCCCTTGAACATCATGTGCTCGAGGAAGTGCGAGACGCCCATCACCTCACCCTTCTCGTCGCGGGCGCCGGTGCGCACGAAGAAACCAACTGACGCGGTGTGCGCGTGCGGGTCGGTCTCGGCGATGATGGTGAGCCCGTTGGGGAGCGTCGCTTGCTTGAACTCTGAGGCCATGCCTCATCGTAGTTACCGCTGGGCAAGCTCGTGATCGTCCCACCACGGCACCTCGCCGCATTCGGTGCAGATGCCCGCCTGCTGATGCTTGCGCGGATACCCGCACTTCAGGCACAGGCCCCGCCGTTTGCGCAGCACCATTCGGCGCTGCCGGCGTGCGAGCACGAACCACAGAAATGCCCAGAGAAAGAGCAGTCCTGCGGCGGCCATTACCGCAACGGACCGCCCGGGAACAGACCGGCTCACCGATTCCGCCCAAACCAGAAGCGCCACCGCCAAGACCAACGCACCCCAGCACGCGACGACCATGAACCGTGCATAACGCCAAACAGCTCGCTGCGAGAGCTGATCTCCCACCCCTCCGCCACCATGCATGCTCGGAGGAACTGGGACGTGGTCGCTCATGGAAGCGCACTCCGCAAAGCCGTGCACACGCCCGCCGGGTCCATACTGGCGCACACCACCCCGCTCACTGCAACGCCTCGGCATCCCGCTTCTATGAGATTTGCCACGTTCTCGGGAGTAATCCCGCCGATCGCCACGTGCGGGAGAGGACGTGTCTCGCGAGTGAATTCGAGAAATGCCCGCAAATACGCGGGTCCGCTTGTTTCGCGCACCTTGGTCGACGTCGGGAACATCGCGCCGACGCCGACATAGTCGGCTCCGTCGTGCATCGCTCGGCGTGCCTCTATCAGATCGTGCGTACTGACGCCGACGAGCAGCCGATCGCCCGCCAGTTCACGCACAGCGCTCACCGGCGCATCCTCTTGCCCAAGGTGCACGCCCGTCGCGCCCGCCGCGAGCGCGATGTCCGCCCTGTCGTTCACGATGACCGCCGCACGCCCCCCCACTGCCTGCACGAGCGATTTCGCACGTGCGAGCAGTTCGCCGTCCTGCAGCGACTTCTCACGCAGTTGGATGCAATCCGCCCCGCCTGCGATCGCTTCTGTCGCGACCTCCAACCACGGCCGCCCCCCCCGACAGAGCGACTCGGTCACCAGCACGCACAGTCGCCACTGGGGCGCCGGCCGGTCCCCAGCGCCAGCCCGAGCCGCTTGTCCAGCTCGTACACGCGGTACCGCACCCCCTCGACCTGCGATGCCGCCACGGGCGCGGCCAGCTTCATCCCCTCTTCAATCGCGCGGAGGGCCTCGGTCGTCCGGCTCCCAGCCGCCGCGGCGAGAGCGCCAGGCGTCGCTCGGACGCCTTCGCTCCCTTCCACCTTGATCGAGGTGCCGACGTCGCCGGGCGTGTCCCGAACTGCGAGCAGGCCGAGCCGTCCGCCCGGCACGCTCTTCAGGGCCGCCTGCAGGTCGTGCCTAGCCCGCTTGCATCCCTCGGCGAGCTCGGCGTGATCCAGAGCGAACCGCGCCAAATCCTCCATGACACGCAGGCCCTCAAAGGCCCGGTTGGCGTTGGCATCGATGATCCTGAGCACGTTCTGCACGGCCAAGACTAGCGGGTAAGCCGCCGACCGCAGGAGCAGCGGCCAATCATCACCCGATGCCCGCTGCTCGCCCTCCCCACCCCCGTCCTCCCCGGATCCTGGTCCTGTCCGCCTCCGTCGGCACGGGGCACATGCGTGCCGCGCAGGCGATGGAGCTCGCCCTCAAAGCGGCGGCGCCGGCGGGAGCTGAGGTCCGCAACGTTGACGTCCTGACGCTGACCAACGCGCTCTTCCGGCGGCTCTACGGCACTGCCTATCTCGACCTCATCGGCAAAGCCCCCCACCTGCTCGGCGCGTTCTACGACCTGACCGACAAGCGTCACAAGACGCGCGGCCCGGCCCACGCACTGAACGTGCTGGTGCAAAAGGTGAACCTGTCGCGCATCTCGAAACTGCTGGAAGAGGACTGGGACGTGGTCGTCAACACCCACTTCCTCCCCGCGGCGATGCTCGCCCGGGCTCGGCGCAAGCAGCAGCTTCAGACGCGAAACGTCACGGTCGTCACCGACTTTGACGCCCACGGTTTCTGGGTCAACGAGCCGTGCGACCGCTACTACGTCGCGGCCCAGGAAGCAGCGCTCAGCCTCGCCGGTTTCGGCGTCGACCCCGAGCGCATCACGATCACCGGCATCCCCATCCACCCGGTCTTTGCGCAGGCCAAGGACCGCGCCGAGTGCCGGCGCAAACACGACCTGGCCACCGACCGGCCCGTGATCCTCCAGCTCGCCGGCGGATTCGGCGTCGGTCCGATCGAGCAGATCCTCGCCGCGCTACTCACCGTCGAGAAGCCGCTGCACGCCGTTGTCGTCTGCGGCAAGAACGCCGAGCTCAAGAAGGCGCTCGGGTCGGTCAAAGTCCCGCAGCGACACCGCGTCACCCTCATGGGGTTCACGACGGAGATCGACGAGCTGATGGCGGGCGCAGGACCTGGTCGTGACCAAGCCGGGAGGGCTGACGACCTCGGAAGTGCTCGCACGCGGTGCCGCGATGGTGGTCGTCAACCCCGTCCCAGGCCAGGAGGACCGCAACTGCGACTTCCTGCTTGAGAACGGCGCCGCGGTGAAGGCCAACGCCCTCTCCGCCCTCGCCTGGAAGGTCTCAACCCTGCTGGACGACCGGCACCGGCTGACGGTCGTGCGGGCCAACGCAGCCCAGCTTGGCCGCCCGACCGCCGCGGCGGACATCGCCGCGGACGTACTGGGCGCAATTTCAGCCGCCGGGGACGCCCGAACGCCGATCCACGTCCCGCCAACCGGCCTCAACACTGCCCGGCGGGGCACGTCAAGGAAGAACGAGCCATGACCAACAGCACCTCTCCCCACTCCACGACCGGCGCCGCCGACCCGTGCGTGATCGTCATCTTCGGAGCCTCGGGCGACCTAACCGCCCGCAAGCTCATCCCCGCGCTCTATGAGCAGGACAATCAGGGCCGGCTCGCACCAGGCACCTCCATCATCGGCGTCTCGCGCACGCCGCTGACCGACGACCAGTTCCGCGAGAAGATGCTCGAGGGCGCCAAGAAGTTCGCATCGGCGTTCGACGCCGGCGCATGGATGAAGTTCGCGCACCGCCTGAGCTACCACGCCGCCGATGCGGCCGATGCAGCAGCGATGCCCGGTCTCTCCAAAGCGGTCGCCGACCGCGGCTCCGCGACGGGCATCCTCAAGCAAGGCGGGATGCCCAACGTCCTCTTTTACCTCTCGGTCTCGCCGAACCTGTACGAGCCGATCATCAACAGCCTCGGCACGGGCGGAATGGTCTCTGAGGGACACCGCTGGTGCTCGCTCAACCCCGAGGCCACGCCGTGGCAGCGGATCATCGTCGAGAAGCCGTTCGGCAACGACCTCGCCAGCGCCGAGTCGCTCAACCGCGCACTGGGCCGGGTCTTTGAGGAAGACGCGATCTACCGCATCGACCACTACCTGGGCAAAGAGCTTGTCCAGAACATCGCCGTGATGCGATTCGCCAACACGATCTTCGAGCCGGTCTGGAACCGCGACTGCGTCGAGCACGTGCAGATCACCGCCGCCGAGACTGTCGGCGTCGGCAGCCGCGCGGCCAACTTCTATGACCAGGCGGGCGCACTGCGCGACATGGTGCAGAGCCACCTGCTGCAGGTGATGTGCATGGTGGCGATGGAGCCGCCGTCGGCGTTCAACGCCGACGCGATCATGCGCGAGAAGATCAAGCTGCTGGCGTCGTGCGTGGTGCCGACGGCGACGCAGGCGGCCGACGCGGTCGCGCTCGGCCGGTACGGAGCTGGTCCCAAGCCCGAGGACAAGGCGTACGTCGACGAGCCGGGGGTCGAGGCATCTCGCAACACCGAGACCTACGCCGCGGTGCGGCTCTCGATCGATAACTGGCGCTGGTCGGGCGTGCCGTTCTTCCTGCGGTCGGGCAAGAAGCTCGCCGCCAAGCAGACTGAGATCATCATCCAGTTCCGCCGGCCGCCGGTGCAGATCTTCCGCGACTTCGACGGCGACCTGGTCCGCCGGCCCGCCAACCGGCTGGTGATCAACATCGCCCCGCGCGAAGGAATCAGCCTGCGCCTTGAGGGCAAGGTGCCCGGGCTGGGCATGAAGATGGACTACGCCGACCTCGAACTCGATTACCTCGAGCGATTCGGCGGCGAGCAGGTCGAGGCGTACGGACCGCTCATTCTCGATGCGATCCGCGGCGACCGCACCCTCTACAAGCACCGCGACGAGGTCGAACTCGGCTGGCGGATCTGCGACCCGTTCCTGAAGAACCCGCTGATCCGGTCCAACCTCGAGACCTATGCGCCCGGCTCATGGGGTCCGGCATCGGCCGACGGGCTGTTCCGCGGCCTGAAAGGCAGCCGCTGGCACAACCCGCCGGTTCAGCCGCCGGCAGCGGCTAAGGCCGGCGAAAAGGCACCCGTTCCGGCGGCGGTTCGGTAAAAACTCGCACCCATAACTGTCTGGAGGGCTTTACACACTGGCGAGCATCCGCCCGGTGTGGTATTCGTATAGGGAGAAGGATGGGGAAGAGGGGGGTGGGAACCCGCGGCCGGTCTGGCCGCGGCGTCGCGTCGTGCCGGAATTCGCGGAGGTATCCATGTCCGTTCGTCGCACTGCTCTCGCCAGCGTTTGCTCCCTGCTCGCGTTCGGTTCGGCCGCATTCGGCCAGACCGCCACGCTGAAGAACGACCGATTCGCCAACGACGTGTCGTCGGTCCAGGATGCGCAGATGTCCATCCAGGCCGGCTTTGATCCTGGTGAGATGGCGCTGGCGATCCTGACGGTGCCGACGGCGCTGCAGGGCGCGTTCAAGGTCACCCACGTGCAGATCATGTGGGCCAGCACCGCGCCCGGCACCGTGCCGCCCAGCGACCAGGCCTCGGTCATGATCTACTCCGGATCGGTGCTGCAGCCGAACGCGTTCCTGGTGTTCGACTCGGCCAACGACGCCGCAGCCGGCGACGGCCTGACGCCCCAGATGCAGGACGGCGGCCTGAACGACTTCGATTTCTCCACCGAGAACATCGTTCTGCACAACGTGGCGAAGATCTCCGTCGGGCTGCAGTTCTCGACGGCGACCAACCAGACGACCGGGCCGAGCGTCTGCTCCGACTGGCCGCCCAACAACGCGAGCCACTCGACGGCCGGCGCGAACGCGATCTATGGCACTTGGCCGGAGATGGGCATCACGACGGCGCAGTTCTTTGAGCCGCGTGTGAACCTGGGCGGCGGAGTCGTCTTCGGCATCAGCGGCAACTTCTTTATCCGCGCGATCATCGAATCGGCCTCGAGCTGCCCGGCGGACCTTGGGCACGCCGGCGGTTTTGCCGGGCCCGACGGCCAGCTCGACAACAACGACTTCATCATGTTCATCAACTACTTCTTCACCAACAACCCGATCGCCGACATCGGGCGGTGCGGGCGGTGAGGAAGGGGCGGACCTGCAGTTCAACAACAACGACTTCATCGTGTTCATCAACCGCTTCTTCGCCGGCTGCAGCTGAACCCTTCGAGCCGAACTCAAAGCTCTCCAAGAAACTCGAAGGGCTCAAAGAAGAACCCCTCTTCTCCTTTGAGCCTTTCGAGTTCTTTTCTTTGTCTCTTTGAGTTCCTGCCTTCGGCGTACCCTCCATCCCGATGAGCGACCGGATCGAGCTGAACCGCCCGCCCGCACCACCCAAACTCCCCGGCGCCGTCATCGCCAAGCACGACGCCGGTGAGGCGATCGACGCCATCGCCGTCGACCTGCTCGCTCAGGCGACCGCATGCGTCCGCCAGTTCGGCGACTTTCACATGGCCCTCTCCGGCGGCAGCACGCCGTTGCCGCTCTATCGCCAGATGATGTACGACCCCGACTACCGGTCGTTCCCCTGGCGGAAGACGCACCTGTCGATCGTCGATGAGCGCCGCGTGCCCTTCGACGACGACCGGAGCAACTACAAGCAGATCCACGAGCTCATCGTCGAGCACTCGGACATCCCCAAGTCGCAGGTCCACCCGATCCAGGCGACTCGCGACGACGCCGACACGCATTACGAGAAGCAGCTCCGCGAAGTGCTCGAGTGGCGCGAGAAGGGGCACGACCGGCTGGACTTCGTGCTCCTAGGCATGGGGGGTGACGGGCACACCGCCAGCCTCTTCCCCCACTCTCGCGCACTACGCGACCGCACCATGCCGCCGCGGATGGTGCTCATCAACAGCGGCCCGGAAGTGACGCCGCCCGACCGCGTGACGATGACGCAGCACCTGATCAACGCGGCCCGCTGCGTAACGGTGCTGGTGACCGGCGCGGGCAAACGCGACATGATCGCCAAGATCGCCAAGGCGCACGCCGACGGCGAGCTCTCCACCGTCACGGCCGACGACCTGCCCATCCTCTCCATCCGCCCCAAGGCCGGCGACCTGCGCTGGTACCTCGACCACGACGCGTGCCCACGCTGAGACTTCGGCTTTGCATCCTCAGAATTTGAACTTTGAACTTTGGTTTTCGTTTCTGCATGCTCTCCATCTCCTCCAACCCGACGATCACCTACACCACCCTGTACGAGGACAACGACCTGCTTGTCATCGCCAAGCGCGCCGGCATCGTCACCCAGCCGGGCAAGGGGCACGAGGAGGACACGCTCCTCAACGGCCTGTTCTCCAAGTACGGCAAACAACTCCAGCGCCTGGGCAACCCGCGCGACTACGGGCTCCTTCACCGCCTCGATAAAAACACCAGCGGCCTGCTCGTCGTCGCGCTGACGGCCAAGGCCTACGACGGCCTGCGCTCGCAGTTCGAGAAACGCACCGTCCGCAAGTTCTACTGGGCCGTCTGCGCCAAGGCGCCCAAGGGCCCCGCAACGGGCCTCATCAACAAACCGCTGCTCGAAACGATGCCGCGCAATTTCACCGAGCAGAAGCTCTCCAAAATCAGTGCCAAGGGCAAGCCCGCGCAGACCGCCTATCGCACGCTCGCCGTCAGCGACAAAGGCAGCTACGCCGGCTCGGCACTCGTCGAGTGCCGCCCGCTCACCGGTCGGCTCCACCAAGTCCGCGTCCATCTTGAGACCATCGGTTGCCCAATCTACGGCGACGAGCTGTACGCGCCGGCCCCGGTCGCCCGCACCGGCCCGCGCCTCGCGTTGCACGCCCACCGCCTCGCTTTCGCCCATCCCATCAGCGGCGAACCGATCGACACGGGCACGCCGTTCCCACGCGACCTGCGCAGCCTGCTGACAAAGCTGGGGCTGCCGCGGCCGGACGAAGGCAAAATGGCAAATGGCAAAACGGAAATGGCAAATTCGGAAGAGGAATGAGCCTGGCCGAATTTGCTATTTGCCATTTGCGATTTGCGATTTTTCTCCCACCGCCCCCATCAACTGCTTCGCGACCCAGTCGGCCATGAGCCAGCCGCGTTCGCCATTCACTCGCCAGCGGTCCGCGTCGTCGGCGAGCAGGCCGTCTCCTCGCATCTCCGCCACAACGCGCGTGAGCCGTTCCGCTGCGCCGGGCACAACTCGCTCCGCCGCCGCGAGCATCTCCGCGGCGTCCACGCCCCACACCAGCCGCACACCTGTCATCAATCGCTCGCGCACGGCACGAACTTCATCGACCGGCTCGAAATCACTGAGCAGGCTTGTTCCCTCACCCTCGAGGTAGCGGCGCAGATTCCCCACGTTCTTCGTCCGCACGCCACGAACATGCCCGCTCGCGCTCGGCCCGGCAGCAAGCCAGTCCTCCTGCAGCCAGTACGCGAGGTTGTGCCGGCTCTCCAGACCGGGCACGGCGTAGTTGCTGACTTCGTACCGCTTGAGGCCGCGCGGCTCGAGCATGCGCGATGTCAGCTCGAACATCTCCGTTTCGGCGTCTTCATCCACAGGCACAAACTCGCCGCGCCGCAGGCGTGCGGTCATCTGCGTCTGCGGCTCGTACGTGAGGTTGTAGCACGAAAGATGCGTTGTTCCCAGACTCAGCGCCCGCTCAAGATCTGACTGCCACTCAGCCACCGTCTGCCCGGGGATCGCGTAGATCAGGTCGATCGACTGCCGCCTGATCCCCGCCGCACGCGCGTTCTCCAACCCGCGTGCAACATTCTCCGGATTGTGCACGCGATCGAGCGTCTTCAGATGCCGTGGCACAAACGACTGCGCCCCCATGCTGATGCGCGTCACACCGCCGGCCTTCAGCACGCTCATCAACTCGGCCGATGCGCTCTCGGGGTTGCACTCGACGGTGAACTCCCACCCTCCTTCTCCCTGCTCGGAGGGAGAAGGTGCCGCCGGCTTTGCGGCGGCGGATGAGGGTGTCTTAGTGAAAGCGCGAAATGCACCCTCACCCCGACCCTCTCCCGCAGAGCCGGGAGAGGGAGGCAGTGTCGCCGCTCGAATACCGCTCAGATCAAACTCCTCCCACAAAACCCCCAGCACCCGCTCCCACAACTCCACCCGCAGCAGGCTCGGCGTCCCGCCGCCAATGAAGATCGTGCGCAGCGGCGCCCCCTTCGCCCACGGAGCCAGCGCTCGCAGCTCACCGATCAGCCGCTCCACGTACGCCCGCTGCACGTCCGGTCCCATCTTCCCCTCGTCCACAAACGAGTAGAAGTCGCAGTAGTGGCACTTGTGCGAGCAGAACGGCGTATGGATGTACAGCGACCGCACCGGGCGCGACGCATCGGGCGCGGGCAATGCCTCCGCAGCCTGCCGCAGCCGCTCTTCCACCGTCAGACTCACCACCTGGTCAGGCATCGTGCTGAAAAACCCTCACCCCGTCGTGTCCCATCCGCTACGCGGAATCGGCTATTCTTGCCGCTCGGACCGGCAGGGGTGTTCTTCCCCGAAGCGGAAATGAAGGCCTTCGATCCCGCGCACTCCAAAGGAATCTACCACGTGAAGATCTCGCTGGTCATGGTCAAGGCGGACGGCTCAAGCCGTGAATTCTCGTTCGATAAGCCGCACATCATCGTCGGTCGCGACGAGGGCGCCCGCCTGCGCATCCCGCTCCCCTCCGTCAGCCGCAAGCACTGCGAGCTCATGATCGAGGACGACGAGCTGGTGGTGAAAGACCTGGGCTCGTCCAACGGCACCTACGTCAACGGAGCCCGCGTCAAGGAGCGCGAACTCTCACCGGGCGATCTCCTCACCGTCGGCGGCGTGGTCTTCGTCGTCCGCATCGACGGTTACCCGGCCCAGATCGACGCCAAGGACTGCTACGCCGCCGGCATGGTGAGCATGGACGACTTGGGCGGTGACGACGATGACTTCGCACCACGCCCCTCGCCTTCCATCCCCAGCGGCAGCGGCAAGCCTCTCACTCCCCTCAGCGGCAAGGGCAAGGCCGACGACGGCCTCGACGACCTTCTCAAGGACCTTGAGATGGACGACGAGGATGACAAGAAGAAGTGACAGCCAGGCACGAGCCATTAGCCACTAGGCATTCGTAAGACATCGGCCGTTGCTTCAGTATTTCTGTCCCTCACTAATGCCTAATGGCTAGTGGCTAATGCCTCCCATGCACCTCGCCCTCCTCGTTCCCGTCTACAACGAAGAGCGCACCCTCGAACAGTCGGTGCGGCGGGTGCTCGCGACCGAACTTCCACCCGGCGTGACGCGCCGGACCATCGTGCTCGTCGATGACGGCTCGGCCGATTCCACGCCGCGCCTGATCGCGTCGCTCAAGTCCGACGCCGCCGGCTCGCAATTGCACTCGATCCGCCACGAGGCCAACCGCGGCAAGGGCGCAGCGGTGCGCACCGCCCTCACCGCCGCGATCGAGCTGGGGGCCGACTTCCTTCTCATCCACGACGCCGACCTGGAGTACGACCCCGCCGACCACGCCCGCGTCCTCGCGCCGATCGTCGACGGCCGCGCCGACGCGGTCATCGGCTCCCGCTTCCTCGGCGACACTCACCGCGTCCTCTACTTCTGGCACTCGGTTGCCAACAAGGGCATCACCACCCTCAGCAACGTCTTCACGAACCTGAACCTCACCGACATCGAATGCTGCTCAAAGGCCTTCACGCGCGAGGTCGCCGCCCAGCTCAAGCTCGAAGAAGACCGGTTCGGCATCGAGCCGGAACTGATCGCCAAGATCGCCAAAGCAAGACTCACGCCTTCTCCCGCTTCAGCGGGAGAAGGTGGCCGAGGCTCTGCGAGGCCGGATGAGGGCGCCTTCGGTTCCCGCCCCCCCCGCATCTACGAGGTCGCCGTCTCCTACGCCGGCCGGACCTACGCCGAAGGCAAAAAAATCACTTGGAAAGACGGACTCGCGGCCGTGGCGTGCATCCTTAAGTACAACCTGTTCCACTGAATCGCACGGCCCCCCTCCCCCCCTCCCCCCTTTCCGCACCATAGCATTCGCGGTCCGACCGGCCCCCGTGTGCGCACGGCCGGACCCACAGGAGTCCACATGTTCACCTCTCGCGTCCTCGTCACCATCGGCGGCGTCGTCGGTCTGTCCATGGCCACTCTCGCGCAGCCCAGCGACCCCGCGCCGGCTGCGCCTGCCGTCAACACCGCCCCCGCCAAGGACGCGCAGCCCGCCGCCCCCGCGCACGTCATGTCCAAGGAAGCCGCCGACCTGATCGCCAAGGCGCAGGCCGCGGCCAAGACCGTCAACGACGTCACCGCCACTGTCGAGTCGGTCAACGGCGACAAGACCAGCAAGGGCAAGGTCGTCATCGTGCTGCAGGACGGGCAGATCCCCTTCGGCAACTGGCGCTTCGAGCCGGTCCCCGCCAAGGCTGACGGTCCCACCAAGGTCTTCGCCTTCGACGGCACCACCATCCGCATCACCAACTCCAAGAAGAAGGAAATGACCGAGTCCGCCGTGCAGGGCTTCGGCATCCCCTCCGGCGACGCGGGCAACCTCATCCCCATGTGGTTCATGGATATCCGCCAGGACCGCCTCGGCCACCTCGGCCTGCAGGTCGTTGAGCAGGTCATCGAGACCGGCGCTGATGAGAAGATCGACGGCGAGAAGGTCGTCACGGTCCGCCAGATCCGTGAAGCCAAGCTCTCCGCCGAGCAGGGCGGCGGCGTGGAACGCACCGTCACCGAGACTGTGCGCATGAGCCTCGGCAGCGACAACCTCGCCCGCCGCTACGAGCAGACCTTCGAAGCCACCGGCAAGGGCGGCATGAAGCAGGTCACCAAGCAGACCTACACCGACGTCAAGGTGAACAAGGCCCCCGCCGCCGACACCTTCGCCCTCAAGGCCCCGGCCGGCTACACCACGCGCACGCTCGATCCCAACGGCCCCAACCTCGCCGTCTCCGAGGGCGACGCCGCGCTGAACTTCTCCCTCAAGGACGCCGACGGTAAGACGTACACCCTCGCCGACTTCAAGGGCAAGGTCGTCCTCATGGACTTCTGGGCCACCTGGTGCGGCCCCTGCAAGATGGCCATGCCCAGCGTGCAGAAGATCCACGAGGCCTTCAAGGACAAGGGCGTCGCCGTGATCGGCGTCGACACCTGGGAGCGCGAGGACGGCGCCGGCCCTGCTTACATCAAAGAAAAGGGGTACACCTACCTCAACCTCGTCAAGGGCGATGACCTCGCCAAGGAATACGAGATCAACGCCATCCCGACGATGCTGCTCCTCGACAAGGAAGGCAAGATCATCCGCATCCTCCAGGGCTTCGGCGACGAAGAGGAAGCGGAACTCACCAAGCTCATCAACGAGAAGCTGAAGTAACCAGCACTCGCGAGAAAAACTGATTCAAACGCCCGGCCCGTGCCGGGCGTTTTTCATTTCCGGCCCGGCCCTCAACCCTTGCCGCCAAGCGCCGCGTTGATCATCTCGATGATCTGCTTCTCGTTCGCGCTCACCGTGAAGAAGGTGCTGAGGATCCCGCCGCTGAGCGACGCGATCTCCCGCGCGGTCGCGAGCAGGTCTTCGCGGAAGGTCTTCAGCTCGGCCGGGTTGAGCGTTCTGCGCAGTTCGCCGGCGTACATCGCCCAGGCCTTGCGCGCCTCGGGGTCCGGGCCGCGCTCGAGCCACGCCTTGATCTGCTTCAGCGCTGCGCTGTCGGCGGGAACGCCGTGCTTGATCGCCGCGCGGACCACCGCCTCCGCCTCGCGCTTGTCGCAGGCGCCGTCGGCCCAGGCGATCTCCACCAGCGGCAGCAGCTTGAACGCCGTCAGCATCTCGCCGCTCGCGTTCACCGCCATCATCCGGTCGAGCACCTCGTCACTCGTGATGCCGGTGACGCGCTTAAGCTCCTCGCGGTCGCGCTTCGCCTGGAACACCGTGCGCAGCTTCTCGACAAGGTCCGCGTCCTTCTTGCGGAAGTACGCCTCCTCGAACGAAGTGCCCCGAGCCTCGAACGCGTCGTGGTGGCCGATCGACATAGCGGTGCTCCTTTACAGTTTTTTGACGCGGCCTTGACAGCCGCCAGGAAAGTCTAGAACCGGCGTTGAAGGTCGGACCCGCCTGGGCCCAAAGGGAATTCCCAACACGCTTGCATAACGCTCCTTCTCGTGCACACTCTCTAAGCTCCCTTTCATCAACGCCCGCCAATCACCTATGCCAATCCGCTCGCTCGCCATTCTCGCCGCGATCTCGCTCCTCACCCCGGCCGCGCACGCCCAGCTCCGCCTCGGCGCGATCGGCGACTCGCTGACCGACGAGTACAGCGACGAAACCTTCAACTACGCCGCCAACTGGGTCCAGCAGCTCGTCCAGTTCCGCTCGCTCGACATGGGCCCCACCGCCGCCGCAGCCGCTCAGCCCGGCAACACCTGGGGCGAGCCTCGCCGCGCCGGCTTCCAGTTCAACTGGGCCCGCTACGGAGCAAACAGCGACGACGCTCTGACCCAAGGCCAGCACACCGGTCTCGCTGCGCAGGCCGCATCGAACAACATCCGCCACGCCGTGATCGAGATCGGAGCCAACGACTTCGCCCCCACTTCCAACGCCTACCTGAACATCTACCTCGGCCTCTGGTCGCAGTCGCAGATCAACGGCTACGTCAACGCCCGCATCGCCGCGATCAACACCGCCGTTACCACGCTCGAGAACGCGAACCTCGGCCTGGTCATCTGCAACTGCCCCGACTTCGGACCCACGCCCATCGTCCGTCAGTTCTACACCGACGCCTCGCGCCGCAACCGCATCTCCGCGGCCGTTGCGCAAGTGAACGTCGGCATCCTGAACATCGCCCGCCAGCACCGCGCCGTCCATCTCGACATCAACAGCATGACCGCCCGCCTGCTGGGCACCAACACCGCCGTCAACCAGTTCCTCCCCATCGGCAGCGTGAACATCCAGCTTCTCAACCGCGATACGACCAACCACGCCAACCCGCTCGCCGGCTTCGTTGACGACGGCGCTCATCCGCACACCACGATCCAAGGCGTCTTCGCCAACGCGCTCATGTCGGCCCTGAACGTCGAGACGCGCGGAGCGGCGGGCTTTGTCCTCTTCTCCGACCGCGAGATCCTCCAGCACGCCGGCATCGCCTATCCGCCCAACGGCACCGACACCCTCGACGGCGTCATCGGAGCGGGCGGTTACCACAAGTACATCCGCAACTTCCGCTGCCCGGCCGACATCGGCGGCCAAGGCGGAATCGCCGGCCCTGACGGCTTCTACGACAACAACGATTTCATCGTCTTCATCGATCGTTTCTTCGCCCGCGACCCCATCGCCGACGTCGGCCGCCAAGGCGGCCTCGAAGGCTCCGACGGCAACTTCGACAATAACGACTTCATCGCCTTCATCAGCCAGTTCTTCCAAGGCTGCGCATAAGAGCCTTGTGCGCAAGCACAAGAGGCCAGGCAACAAAAGACCCAACGCCCACACCTCCAACAACGCGCCCAAGCTTCACAGCAGGCGGCAAAGACCAAACCAGCCACGGATCAACGCGGATTCAACCAATCTGACCCGCGTAAATCCGCGCCCATCCGAGGCCTGCACGCCACTCAGAGCTCAAGCCACAAAGCTCAAGGCTTCTTGCTCTTCCGAGCCGGCGCCCGCTTCGCACTCCCGTTCTCCGCCTTCGCCTTCTCCTTCTTCACCCCCGTCGTCTCAAACCCATACCGTACTGCCGCCTCAAGCACATCGGCGTTGATGTCCTTGAGCGCCTTGAACTTGATGCAGTACCCCGTGACGCTCGCCTTACCGAGCGTCTTCCCAAACGTCTTCGCCAGATACGTCTTGTCGTCGAGCCCGAGGATGTAGACGGAGATGCCGCCCGTGTTCGCGCTCAGGCCGACCCGGAACACGTCTTTGCTTGTTCCATCGGCGTAGTGCATCGTGTGCAGCCCGTATCCGATATTGGGGTTGCTGACGACCTTCCCCTTGCTGTCCTTGCCGTCGGCGAACGACAGCTTGCGCCCGGCGTCGCCTGAAGGATGAGCTTGTGCAGCGCCTGCATGTCGCCGCGCTTCTGCTCAGGCTGGCTGGCGATGTACTCGTTGATCTGCGCTTGAACGGTCATGAACCGGCACCTCCCGACAAACGACCTATACCGCCCGCGAAGTCCGCGAGCTCTCGACGGAGTGTACAGCACAGGCCCCACTTCTCATGTCGGTGACGCCTTGAGTGACGGTCGCCCTCCGTGCCTTCTATTTCCGTTCCATTACCCCCGCCGCCGCCCAAACGCCGCGACCACACCCACACCCGCCAGCGCCGCCGACCCCGGCGTCGGCACCGCCAACAGGTGGAATGATGCCGTCGACGCTGCGGCGGTCGGCCGAGTGATCCGCAGATTGTTCAACACTGTGCCGTCGGCAAGCGTGCCCGCGAGCGTGAAGATGGTCTGATTGGTCTGGACCGACGTCGCCAGGATGCGCAGGTTGGTGCCGTAGAGGTTGATCGTCCCGCTTCCCTGCAGAGTGATCGGCACCGAGAACGTCCCCCCCGCGAGGTTGAAGAGACTGTTGCCATCCACGACAAACAGAAGCCCGGCGAACGTTCCGCCGGTCATGTCGAAACGCGCAGTGTTCCGCAACGTCGTCTGAGAGGTGCCGTCGCCAATGACTCCGCCGCTGAAGAAGAAAGAGCTTGAGTGCTCAGCGACGACGCCCTGAGTGATCGTGCCACCGGTGAGATTGAAGCGGCTGTTGTTGTCGGTCGTCACGCTGTTGGTCACCCGCCCACCGCTCATGTTGACCGTGGCGTTGTTGAAGATGTTGAACGTGCCGTTGATGAGCGTGCCCGCGTTGGCCGTCACGGTGAACGGCGCGATGGTGTTCCAACTGACCCAGACCGACGCGGGCTCCACGCCGATCGTCACGGCCGAGTTGTACGTCATGTCGGCGTAGGCGGTGTGACCGATCATGGCGACAGAACAGCACGCCGCGGCAGCGGCGAGAACGCGGTTGGAAATACGCATGGTCTCTCTCGTTTCTCTCTCTAAACACGCGCGGCCGCTCCGGTCCCCCGGAACAAACAGGCCCGCGTCCGGCACTATGCGAAGAAACGAATCAGTTTCCCCGATGAAAAACGCCAAATGAGCCACCCGACTCGAAGATGCGAAGAACCCCTCGCCAGCACGACACAGTCTCTGACCCGTGCCACTTACAGGCCGCTTTGGGACTGTAGTGGATTGGTCCCGATGCCCCGACACGTGGGGGGCTCAAATGCTCACAGCAACTGGAAGCGTAACCGCCTCCACGTCATCTCCAACACGTCCTCGTCTTTCTCGTGACGAGCGGATGGGCCAGGACAAGAGCGTGGCCCGCTCATACCACGACGTTGGACTTGACAGTGCTGTGCTGCATCGACGCGGAACACAGCATTCCAAGACGAGAGTTGCTGCGCCCGCCATTCCACCCTCACCCGCCGCACTCGGGGCACGGCTTGCCCGGATCGATCCCCTTCCGGTCGTACCCGCATTTCTCGCAGACATCTAGTTCACTCACAGCTCGGCGTTCAACCGCTTGCAGCCGCACCAGCATGATCAGCGAAACAACTGCAAAGAGGCCCACGATCCACCACCGCGCGGTGGAGAGCGCACCGATCGCAAGACGGCCGGGGTAGGTGACCGTCGCCGGCGTGCCCGGCCGGGCGAGGGCCTGCTCCGCGAGCTCGGCGCGGTCCGCCGCGGACTCGTCGCGCCAGAGATCCACTCGCGGCAGGTACGTGCGGGACCACTCCCGCTCCAAGGCCTGCTGCGTCGGCGGGTACGGCCGGCCGTTGACGTCCGTGTCCGAAGGAATCTCCAGACCCTGGCGTGCTTCGAACGTCAGCGCGAGCGAAGTCTTCCAGAAGACGCCCCACTTCCATTCGCGCTCCAGTACGGTGACGGCGTACACACCCTGCGCCCGCCCTGAACCCGGGACCGCGAAATACCCGGCGGACGAGACCACTGAGCCGTTACCAGTCGAGGAGGCGGACGCCGGGATGCCCAGCGGAGCGACGATCGCAACAGTGAACGCAAGCGCGGTCGCCATCGCGCAGAGAATAAAGACGGCGAGCGCATTGCGCACCCCGCGATGTTTGAGCCTGCCTGCCACGCAGGCGAGTCTACAAGATGGAGTGGAAGGATGGGAGCGTGGCATTACAAGACTGGCCCAGCCGTGCCACTACAGGCCGCTTTGGGACTGTAGTGCATTGGTCCCCATGCCCCGACCCGTGGGGGCTCGTGCGTTCACAGCAACGAGACGCGCAACCGCCCCCATGTCATAAAAAAACTGCCTCCGCCTTCTCGTCCCTCATCACCCATGCCGTCTTAACACAAAGTGACACGTTTTTGCGCGCGCCGGCGCACCAAAACCCATCCTTACTCCCCGAAGTCTCAGAAATCACCAAAAATCGCGCAGATCTAAGCAAACGGCGCGACTTTTCACCCCCGCACCAAACCCCAAAAGTCACACGGCGCGCTCAAAGTGTGTCCTCCGTCCATGGGTAGAGAGACCTTCTTGTCTCCCCCCTTCTCCCCGCTCGGGGGGAGAAGGTGCTCGCTGCTTTGAGCGGGCGGATGAGGGGGCCTTGTGCTTTTCTCTTCTAATCCCTATTCCCTAACCCCTAATCCCTTCCCGCCAGCTCCGCCGCTTCCCCCGCCGTCGCCCACGAAAAGCTCGCACCCGACCGCCCATGCCCGTAGTTATGAACAACCACAGCCCCCCCAACCTGCTCACGCTCGACTCGCGTCCACTCGAACGCGCCGTCACCGCCCCGCGTCGGCCGCACCCCCACGCGCACTTCGCGCTCACCTCGAGCCAGCTTGTCCCAACCCGCGTGTCCATCGATCCGCAGCAACTCGCGGCAGCGATCCACGATCCCCTCCACCGCCGCCGCGTCGCTTCGCGCATCCTCGCGCCCCGCATCGAACGTGCCGCCCAGCACCAACCGATCACGGAACACGAAGATGTACGCCACCTTCCCCTGATTGCCCGGCTTCTGCGCATCATCGTGCAAGCTGTACTGCAGCCCGATGTCGTTCGGCACGTGCACCACCTGCCCGTGCATCGGCTTCACCAGCGCATCACGCGCCAACTCGCGCGCGCCGACGCCCGCACAATCAACGATCTTCTTCCACCCTTCAGCCACCAGTTCATCGATCGACCTCACGCGCCGCTCGACAAACCGCACGCCCAACCGCTCAGCACGCGAACGCAGCCACGGCATGTACCGCAGCATGTCAATGTGCGGCCGCACGCTCGTCGTCGCCTCAAGGCACTCCCCCGGCAAAGGCCGGATCGGCCTGTTCCGCACCAGTTCATCCAGCCACGGCCGCGAAGTCGGCCGCTTGTAGAAATACTCGCGCAGCTCGCCGATATGCACGCCAGACGCAGCACCATGCTCAGCCGCGATCCGCTCCAGCCGCGAGAGCGACCGCTCCGACCACCGCTTGAATCGAGCCTCATCCGGCCCGGGATACGGCGTGAAGAGCGCAGGCGCGGCCCACGAAGCGGGTGCCACGCTCACAGGGTCAAAGAACACCGTGACGCGCTCACGCCACCCGGCAAGCTCGATCGCCGTCGTCAACCCGACAACGCCGGCCCCGATCACCGCCACACCCGAATTCGATGCGTTCGATCCTGTCACAACCGCATGCTAGAACCGACAATCGCGACTCGCCGCTCGCCGCTCGCCGCTCGCCGCTCGGCGCTCGGCACTCGGCACTCGGCACTCGGCACTCGGCACTCGGCACTCGGCACTCGGCACTTCATTATCCCGGCTTCCGCGCCCACCCCGCCCCCACCACCGGCTCAGCCTGCGCCATCTTCTCAATCAACCGCCCCGGATCAGTATCAACCTGGATCAACCCCCGGAACCGCGGCTGGATAAACCCCGCCTCCACCGTCTTATCGAGGAACCCGATCAACCCGTCGTAGAACCCATCCGTGTTCAGCAACCCCACAGGCTTGCGGTGAATCCCAAGCTGCGCCCAGGTGATCGTCTCGAACAGTTCATCCAGCGTGCCGAACCCGCCCGGCGCCGCGATGAACCCGTCGCTCAGGTCCACCATCAGCGCCTTGCGCTCATGCATCGTCGTCACGATCCGCAGATCCGTCACGCCGGTATGCGCCCGCTCCGCCTCCACCATCGCCTTGGGAATCACACCGATGACCTTCCCACCCGCCGCCAGTGCGCCATCCGCGACCGCCCCCATCAACCCCACGCGTCCACCCCCATACACAACCGTCATCCCCCGCTGCGCAACCACGCGCCCAAGCTCGTCCAGCGCGGCACACCACCGCGGCGAGGACCCGTTGGAGGAAGCGCAGTACACGGCAATGGATCTCAAAAACATGGTTCCACCAGAAGGCACAGAAAAGGCAGAGATAAACACGGAGTGCACGGAGAACACGGAGAAAGGCATGGAGAGGAAAAAAAGAATCCCTCCTCAAACTGATGTCTTGCTCCGTGCTCTCCGTGTGCTCCGTGTTTCAACTTCTCCTCGTCTCTGTGCCTCTGCTTCTCTGTGGTTAATCCTCGTCTCTTCCGCCGCGGCGCTGCTTGCGCTCGCTCGTGCGTTTCTTCGCGCCGATGCGCCGCTCGATGCTGCCGCGCGACGGCTTGGTCGCGCGACGCGTCTTCGGCCGCACCTTCGCCCGCACGATCAGCTCGCGCAGCTTCTCCAGACAGACCGACCGGTTGCCGCTCTGGCTCCGCTCCGCTTCGCTGTCGATCACCAGCTCGTCGCCCGTCGTCAGATACCGCCCCGCCATCTCGCGCAGCCGCTGCTGTGCCTCGGGGTGGATCGGCACCGCCGCCACCGCGATCCGCAACTGGCACCGCGTGCTCACCTTGTTGACGTTCTGCCCGCCCGGCCCGCCGCTGCGCGAGTACGAGAACTCCACCGCCACCTCCGGCACGCGCACGCCCGGCGCAAGCTCGATTCCTGCGGGCTCATTCCCGCCATCGCCTTTGCCGTTTGTGGCCCACAACTTGTCGGATGGTCGTTCGCTCATGCTCAAGCACCCCCTCGGCGACGAGGGTACGCTCCGTCCATGCTCAGCTCCGTCCGCCCGTCCACGCCTGCCCTCACGCTCGCCGCCGCCGCACTCGCGTGCGTCCCGTCGACTCTCTTCGCCCAAGCCGCACCGCAGGCTCAGCCCGCTGCCGCGTCCGCGAGTTCCCAGCCCGCCGCACCCACCACGCCGCCTCCCCCCCCCCGAGCTCATCCCGCGCGACCGCTGGACGGTCCGCCTTGAGCCGCAGGTCTGGTACGTCGCCCCCGAGGGCAAGCTGCACATGCCCGGCGCCCGCCGGGACTCCGGGCGTCAAGCTTGAGACGCTCAATCTCGAAGACCCCCAGGCCTCCGCCTCGGGCCAGATCACCATCCGCGTCCCCCATGAGGACGCCGACAGCTGGTCCTCCCCCACCTTCTGGGACAGCGGCTGGTTCTTCTCCATCGGCGGCGCGTCGTTCTCCGGCGACGGCACCTCCGTCGCACCCGCGGGCGGCCTGGTCATCGGCACCATCAACGCCGCGGCCGGCGCCACGATCAAAACCGACATGGATTGGTCCACCTACCACGCTGAGGTCGGCAAGTGGATCGCCGGCAGCGACTTCGACAGCGGCGGCGACACTCGCCTGGACCTCTACGCCATGGTCGGCGCTCGCCTGCACAGCCAGGATGTCACGATCGTCAGCGGTGCCGACGAGATCAACGCGAGCGAAACCTTCGGCGCATCTCTCTCGGCCTGCGCCTGGACGCCAAGCTCCCTGCCGACTTCGCCGCGATCGTCGATGTGAAAGTGGATGTCTGGCCGGGCGACCCGTCAGTCGCCGGATTCGAGATCGCCCCGACGTTCATGTGGGAGCCGACGCCCAACCTTGGCATCCAGCTTGGCTACCGGTTGCTAATCGCTGATTGCGAGACCGGATCCAATGGCAACCCGGGTCACTACCGCTTGGACGGCTCATTGGCGGGTCTCTTTGCGGGCGTCGAAATCCGATTCTGAGAGCGACAATTCTCGACCGGCACTCTCCCCGCGCACATCCAAAGGGTGCGTACAGGCAGCAAACAAACGCGCCGTAAGAAATCCCTTAGGGCGCTAAGTTCGCTGTTGACAAGTGTTTAGAGTTCGTGCATACTGAAATACCAGAGCGGGTTCTCCGTTCTGCATGTCGTCTCCAAAATCTCATGCGTTCATCACCCTTCCGGGTTCTCCGGCAAGGGTTGTGCAAATCAGGTGTTCGGCCGAGCGGCGACCCGAGGGGGAAGCCGGTATGTCCGTCAGGAGGACGCGATGTCCACGCTGACCAAGAAGGACTTCGTTGATTCTGTTGCCCACGCCACCGGCCTCGACCGGGAGCAGGTGCGTCACACGCTCCAGGTCTTCCTGGAACAGGTGACCGAGCGCCTCGCCAACGGCGAACGCATCGAGTTCCGCGACTTCGGCGTCTTCGAGGTGCGCTACCGCGCCGCGCGCACCGCGCAAAATCCCAAGACGCTCCAACGCGTCCCGGTGCCGCCGCGCCGCACCGTCAAGTTCAAGCCCGGCCGCCTGATGAAGCTCATGCCGCCTGACAACCAAGGCCCGCTCCCTGGCCCTGGAAAGAACGGCACCGTCAACGGCACGGCGAATGGAACGCCAAACGGCACCGCCGGCCCGTCCAACGACGGCAAGGCGCCCACGCGCCGCTCGGCCTGAAACCTCCTTCACCCACCCGCGTCTGCACTGCGCGGCCCACGCCGTGTCGGTACACTCGCTCCATGCGCTCACCCATCCTCCTCAACGCTTCCCTCGTGCTCATCGTCGCCGCTACCGGCGCGTGCAGCGTCGCCTCGCACGATGACAAGGCCCAGCCCCAGGCCGCGGCCAAGGCGATGGCCCCCTACCCCGCCACCGACAAGAAGCCCGTGACCGACGAGTACCACGGCGTCAAGGTGACCGAGGACTACCGCTGGCTTGAAGACTGGAACGACCCGGCGGTGAAGGCGTGGAGCGAATCGCAGAACGCGTACGCACGCAAGGTGCTCGACAACCTGCCGCACGTCGAGGAGATCCGCGCCCGGCTGGGCAAGCTCCTCTCTGGCTCAGTGAGCTACGGCGAAATGCACTCGGCAGGGAAGGCCGGGCTCTTCGCACTCAAGCACGACCCCGCCAAGCAGCAGCCGATCCTCGTCCTGATGAAGTCGCCCGCCGACGCAGCAACGTCCACCGTGGTCGTCGACCCCAACGCGATCGATAACAAGGGGCTCACCACGATCGACTGGTACGTCCCCTCGCCCGACGGCTCGGTCGTCGCGGTCAGCATGAGCAGCGGCGGTAGCGAGAGCGGCACGGTCCACCTGTTCAAGGCGAGCGGCGAGAAGATGGAGGACGTGGTGCCCCGCGCCCAGGGCGGCACCGCCGGCGGCTCGCTGTCGTGGAAGGCCGACGGGAAGGCCTTCTACTACACCCGCTACCCGCACGAGGGCGAGCGTCCGGCCGACGACCTTGACTTCTACATGCAGGTCTACACGCACGTGCTCGGCACGCCGAACGACAAGGACACCTACGAAATTGGCAAGGATTTCCCCAAGATCGCCGAGATCCAGCTCGCCGGCTCACCCGACGGCACCCGCACGCTCGCGAGCGTGCAGGACGGCGACGGCGGCATCTTCATGCACTGGGTGAAGGACGAGGCGAGCGGCAAGTGGACGCAGCTCACCAAGTGGGACGACAAGATCGTCCACGCCACCTTCGGCGACGACGGCTACATCTACATGGTCAGCCGCAAGGACGCGCCGCGCGGCTCCGTCGTTCGGCAGGCGATCAAGGACCTGGGCGCGCTGCAGCCGACGCTGGTTGTGCCGCAGCACCCAAGCAACAGCATCGCCACCAACTTCGAGCACCAGTCGGGCGTCACCGCGGCGCACGGCAAGGTCTATGTGGAATACCAGGCGGGCGGTCCGAGCGAACTGTGGGTCTTCTCGGCCGACGGCAGCAAGGCCGACGCCGTCACGCTGCCGCCGATCGCCAGCGTCGAGCAGGTCGTGCCCACTGAAAACGGCGTGCTGATCGAGATCGAGACGTTCCTCGCGCCCGCGGCGTGGTGGAGTCTGCCGACAGGCGCGGGCGGGATGGCCAAGCCGACCGGCCTGGCGCAGGCGAGCCCGGTGGACGCGAGCGCGTACAAGGTCGCCCGCGTCACCGCGACGAGCAAAGACGGCACCAAGGTGCCCATCAGCGTCATCTACAAGAACGGCATCAAGCTCGACGGCAACAACCCGACGATCGTGTGGGGGTACGGCGGATATGGCGTCAACGAGAGCCCCGCGTTCTCGCCGCGCCGCATGCTGTGGCTGGAGCAGGGGGGCGTCTTCGCGGTGGCCAACATCCGCGGTGGCGGCGAGTTCGGCGAGGAGTGGCACCGTGCAGGCAACCTGCTCAACAAGCAGAACGTCTTCGACGATTTCTACGCCGCGGCCAAGTACATGGTGGACAACCGCTGGACGAGCCGCGACCGGCTTGCGCTCATGGGCGGCAGCAACGGCGGCCTGCTGATGGGCGCAACGGTCACGCAGCACCCCGAGCTGGCCAAGGCGGTGATGAGCAGCGTGGGCATCTACGACATGCTGCGGGTCGAAAACTCCGCCAACGGCGCGTTCAACGTGACGGAGTTCGGCACGGTGAAGGACCCGGCGCAGTTCAAGGCGCTCTACGCCTACTCGCCGATCCACAACGTGAAGGACGGCGTGAAGTACCCCAACATCCTGTTCACCACGGGCGCCAACGACCCGCGCGTGGACCCGATGCAGAGCCGCAAGATGACGGCGCGGCTGCAGGCCGCGTCGCCTTCATCGCAGACGCTGCTGCGCACCAGCGCCAACAGCGGGCACGGCATCGGCAGCAGCCTGAGCCAGCGCGTGGAGGAATACACGGATGTGTACGGGTGGCTGTTTGATCAGCTTGGGGTTGATTACAAGGCGGTGAAGTAGTCCGATCCGAACCGCGACCGTGAGGGAGCGGAACGGCGGTTAGATTCACGGACAGGCGTTCAGAGATAACGGGCGCTTCGGTCCGCTTCCTGACGGGCGCGGTTCGGCGCGTGTGCTCACGCCGCCAGATCGTCTTCGGCGTTGTCCCAGCCGTCGCCGGGGGCGCCCGACTTGTCGCGGGGGAGGTGGCGGTGGTGGATGCGGATGACGCGGGCGAGCTGGCGGCCGAACTCGTCGCGGACCATCGACAGCGCCTGGGCGGCATCGGTGGGGAACGGGCGAGCCTCTTCGCGGAAGAGGACGAAGACGGCGAGGCACTCGTTCTCCTGGCGGCAAGCGAACGCGAGCACGCGCTGGCCGGCGAGCCACTCAGCGCCCTCGCCGAGCACTTTCTCCAGCGTCTGCTGGTTAGAGATATCGATGACGCCGATGGTGCGCTCGAGCTCGGGCGCAGCGATGTTGGCCAGGTGATCGAGCATGACCTCCGCGGTGTCCTTGGGGCACGACAGGTTGACGTACGCGCCGCAGCGCGTACTCGCCGGTGCTGCCGGGGAGGAAGACGGCGGCGTTGGTCGGTCCGACGCGGGCGAGGATGAACTCCAGCGCGTGACGCAGCAGCGTCTCGACGTCGAGCTCGCCCTGGATCAAGCGGGCGAACTCGTTGGCGGCTTTGGCGTCGGTGCTCATGGCTTCACCCTTGCGTGCCCCGTCACCGGCGGCGTCGGCTTTGACGCGCTGGGCGGGGGCGTGGTCGTCGGTGTCGATCTTCAGCGCGGCGCGGAGGCGCTTGCACAACTCGCGCGGCTTGACGTTGGCGGGAACGATGTCGGCGGCGCCGGTGCGCATCACCTCCACGGCCTGTTCGAAGGAGACCTGCGGGCAGACCAGGAGCGTCGCGATGTGGCGCTGGCCGAGCTCTCGCATCAGCTTCATCGCGGCGGGCGTGCAGACGGGGGTGTCGATCACTACCGCGTCGAACGCCTTGGCACCGTCGCCGGTCATCCCATGCCCGTCGTGCTTGAGCACCAGCATCAGCGCCCTGGCGCTGGAGTCGGCGGCTTCGCACGTGAGGTTGTTCTGCTTGATGGCCTTGTCGATCCACGAGCGACGGCGGGCGTCGTGCGCAACGATCAATACGCGCGCCTGCTCGCGCTGGTCTCGGTCGTCGTGTCTTGATCGTGCTGAGAAGTGCATGCGGGGATTCCGTTCCCGGTTTCTGGTGGAAGAGCCACCTGAACCAAAGTTCGGACCATTCCGCACGCGTGTTTAGGCCGCGCGGCCGACGATGCCCTGTTGAGCGTTCCCGTCCCCCGCGCCGACCGCCCGGTCGGGTGCGCCGAGCGCAAAGGTGGCCGTGGTGCCCGAGTCGGGGAGGCTCTCAAACTCCAGACGTCCGCCGCTGGCCTCGATGAGGCGCTTGGCGAGCGCGAGACCCAAACCCGGTCGCCGACCGGCGGGAAGGCTGGAAAAGAAGGGGTCGCACGCGTGCTTGCGGGTGTACTCGCTCATGCCGCGGCCGTCATCGATCACCGACACGCGCAGAACTTGCCGATCGGCGGGCTCCGCGGCGGTCGGATCGCCGGCACGCACATTGAGTGTGACGCCGGTCTTGGGCTGGGACTGGAGCGCGTTGGCGAGCAGTTCGACCGTCGCGCGAGCGATCTGCGTGCCGTCGAAGGCGGCGTCGCCGTCGATGGGCTTGACGTCGATCCGGACGGGGATGGTCGGCGAGACGGCAGCGCCGACGCGCTTGCGAGCCTCGGCGACCACGCTCTTGGCCCACTCGTTCAGCGGCACGGGGCCGATGCGTGGCATGGGGGGGCTGGCGACCATGTGGAGCTGCGTAACCAGATCGGTCAGGGCATCGGCCGCGCGGACGATCGACGCGGCGTCCTCGCGGTTCTTCGCGTCCTTGAGTTTCTCAGCAAGAACCTGAGCCCGCCCGCTGATGATGGTGAGCGGGTTGTTCATCTCGTGAGCCGCGCCGCTGGTGAACTCACCCAGACGGGCCATGGCCTCGGCCTCGGCGAGGCGGGCCTGGGTTTCGCTGAGCTCGCGCGCGGTCTGGGCAAGGTTCTCAGCGATGCGCCGTGCGCCCTCGGACTGAGCGGCAGCGCCGACGGCCCACGCCCAGATGGTCGTGACGGTGGCGAGCGCCTGCGGGCTGACGGCGTGGTTCTCGACCGGCTCATGCACCAGCACGGCGACGGGGCCGAGCGCGGAGGCGAGAGGGAGCGTACCGAGCTTGGAGATGGCGATGCCCGGGCCGAGCCGGCGGGCAAGCCACTGGGCCATCTCAAAGGCGTTTCCGAGCGTGGCTCCGCCACCCACTTGCTCGGAGGTGTAGCCGTTGGGCCCGGCGTTGCCGACAAAGCGCAGGTCGAGCGGATCGCCCGAGGGCGTGACGGGCGCGGGAGCGCAGTGTTTTCGGTGACGTTGCCGGATGCGTCGCAGCGGAGGAACCGCCACGGCTCGGCGTTGCCCCCCCCCATGCCCGGTGCGCGGGTCTGGGCGACGATCGCCATCGGGGCCTTGCCGGTGAGGTGCTTCCACCCTTGAGCGATGCGGCCGAGCGTGTCGCTGAGCGTGCCACCGGGGCGTTCGGCGGAGGCGAACTCGGTGATCAGCGCGAGCGCTCGGGCGGATCCCGCGGCGGCCTTGGACTGGATGCGCACCTGCTCATGCAGACGGGCGAGACGGGTGTTGGCCTTGGTGATCGACTCGACGATCATCGAAGCGGGAGTCTCTTCGCCCACGCCCAGCAACTGGCAACGCTCGGCGACGGCCTCGTGCAAGCGTTCCTGGACGCCGGCGATGCGGTCGGGCTTGAGGCCCAGCTCCGCGGCCCAGAGGTCGGCTGCGCGCGAGGCTGAGTCGGCGTTGCCGCCGCTCCAGCCGATGAGCATGCGGTGGGCCAACGCGTTGGCAACGGCGACGACGCCGACCAGCGCGCGGTGGGGCATGTCGGGCATCGCGCCCGGCGGCTGGCTGTGGAGCCACATGGCGTCCTGCAACTGGTGCGGCAGGCTCCACCGCTCAGCGAGGCGCTTGCCCGCCTGATGGTGGTCGATGCCGATGGCGCCGCGCTCAACTGCGTGCAGCGCCACAGCGCGGCCGGGCGTGCCGGTCGCCTGGCGAATGACGCGGTCGTAGGTCTTGGGGAGGATCCAGTCGAGAGCGAGCTTGCCCAGATCATGCAGCAGACCGGCGATGAAGGCCTCGTCTGGTGCAATGCGGACTGCGGTCACCTCGCGGGCGAGCAGCTCTGCGGCGCAGCCGACGGCGATGGAGTGCTTCCAGAAGCCGGCGCGGTCGAAGGCGTTGAGCGAGCCGTCGCGCTGCTCGTCGCCGTTGGGAGCCTGGCGGAGCAGTTCGTAGATCTGCACCGAGAGCACCGCCGACTGCAGGGCCTCAAGGCCGAGCATGACTGCGGCACGCTTGACGGTGGTGATGGTGCGAGCGGCGGCGCTGCCCCCGCTTCCGCCGACACTGGCGCGACGAACGAGCGAAAGAACCTTGGCCGAAAGAGCCGGGTCGGTCTCGATGACGCGGACGATCTCGTCGAAGTCGGCGTCGTGCGCACCGGTGAGCTTGAGCAGGCGCACCGCCACCGGCGAGAGCGTGGGGAGCTCGTCGAGCGACTGCAGGATGAGATCAACCTGACGGTGGCTCGGAGAGGTGGGTGCGGAGGCTGTGTGCACGCGTGGTCCTCGGTGGCGTGTCTTGAATTGGCGGACGGCTCACGATCAGGCCGAAACGAGGGCGTTGATGCGTTCGATGAGCTGATGGACGTTGAAGGGCTTCTTGACGAACTCGTCGGCGCCGGCGCCGCGGAGCTTGTCGATGTCGCCCTGGTTCACCACGCCCGAGACGATGATGATCTTGGTGCCCGCGAGCTCGGGGTTGCTGCGGACGCGCTGGCAGACGAGGTTGCCGTTGATGTCGGGGAGCATGAAGTCCAGGACGATCAGGTGCGGCTTGAAGGCCTCGGTCTGCAGGCCGGCGTCGTAGCCGTTGCTGGCGACGCGCAGCTCATAGCGCGAGTCCTTGCCCAGCACGTCCTGGAAGAGCTCGAGGATGCCCGGGTCGTCGTCGACGATGAGGATGCGCTTGCCGCCCGCTTCGAGGTTCTCGGTCGGGATCTCGTTGTCGCGCATGAACTTGATGAGCTCGTGGCGCGGGATGCGGCGGAACTTGCTGCCGGGAACGCGGAACCCGCCCAGGCGGCCGGCGTCGAAGCAGCGGATGATCGTCTGCTGGCTGACCTTGCAGACCTCCGCCGCCTCACCGGTGGTGAAGACCTTCTTGCCGCCCCACTTGCCCGACGCGGTCGTGTTCGCTTCCACGGGTTCGCTCCTGCGAGGTGCTTGCCCGGGCCGCAAGCGCGGCAAGGGCGACCGGGTTTACCCCGGTTCCCTGCCGTATCGTCGGTGGGGTTTCCCAACTTCACAGGGGTGTTGGCGTGTGCGGGTGGTAGCGGTGTTCTCGGTCGGCGCGGTTGGAATGTGGTGTGCGATAACCGGGAGAGTGCGCGGGGATTACCGGGCGTGTGTGTCAGAGCCCGAAGCGTTAGCGAGGGAGCGAGGCTCGGCGAGCTGAGGCTTCGGCACGAAGCCGAACAACCACAGCAACAAAGCAGGCACTCGCAGAGCCTCGTGCCTCCCTCGCTGACGCTTCGGGCTCTGACGGCGCACGCCCTGGCCGACACGTTCAATCAGTGCCTCTGTTTGTTTGGGCTCTTTGCTTCGTGATCTCTTTTCGCGCTCGCGCCTCACCAGTCTGCAGCCTGTGGACGTAGTCCACCTTCTCGTCAACTTTGATTTGCGTCCAGAGGTAGATGGTGCTGGCCCCCTCTGTCCATGGCTTCAACACTCGCCCGGCCTGTTCATTCAAACGTCGCGTTGCCCATGCTTTGAGATCCTCGGCGATCTTGTCCGGATCGGCGCTAGCAGACACGACGACATGGACGTGGTTTGTTCCCACGTATTTCGCACGGAGTGTCCAACGCCTGTGTGCACACGTCTCGACTAATTGCGCGTTTACCGATTCGCGAGCGTCCTGCGTCAGGTACTCACCCTGGTTTCCGACCAAGCGGCGCTCGAACTGTTGCAGCCACTCATCAGGCGCGAGGCGCGGATGGCCGCGTTTGTTGTGCCGGCTATCGACCGAGCCGCGCAGGTCACCGTGCAGCCACGTGCCGTGACAAGTCCACGTCAGGAAGTAGGCGAGAGGCTTATCGGGCACGCTCTGAGCGTACCAAAGACTGTCCGACTCGCAAAGCCTTGTCGGACTTCCTCGCTAACGCTTCGGGCTCTGACAAGGCGGCATCCTCGACGCTCAGTGGTGCCCGTGTCCGCCGCTGGTCGCCGCGGCGTCGATCGCTTTGATGATCGACTCGGGGGTCGCGACCATGATCATCTCTTCGTCGACCAGCGCAGCGGGCGCGCCCTCGCAGAGGCCGAGGCACTCAAGCTCGACGAGGGTGAACTTGCCGTCGTCGGTCGTTTCGCCCACCTCGATGCCCAGGTGGTTGCGCACGGCGTTGGTGATCGCGCTGTGGTCGCACACCTCGCAGGCGATCGAGCGGCAGACGGCGATCACGTGCTCGCCGCGCGGCGGGACATCCGAGTTCGCGCGGGGCTGGAGCCAGAACTCCTCGTAGAACGAGGCAGTATCCCACGCGTCGGCCGGGCGCAGGCCGAGGAAGTTCGCGGCCTCTTCGAGGGCCTGATAAGGGATCCAGCCGTAGGTGTGCTGGATCTCGTGGAGGACCGGCAGAAGCGCGCCCTGCTTCACCTCGTACCGCGGCACGATGTCGCGGGCGAGGCGTTCCTTCATCGCGGCGGTGAGGTAGGGCTCGCCGCGGCGGGGGATCTGGAGGGCTGCGCTGTTCTTGGTGATCCAGGCCATGGGTGCCTTTGTAGGCGGGCTGAGCCCGGGGAAGCGGAACGGGGAGGGGGGGAGGGGGGGTTAGTACTTGGGCTTCTTCGGGGTTTCGGACGGCTTGGGCTCGGCTGGCGAGGGCTCCGCTGGTTTGGTCTCGGGTTTGGCCGCGTCGGGCTTGGCTGGCGGCGGCTGGAGATCGGGCTTCTTGGCTTCCTTCTCCGGCGGCGTGGGCATTACAAACAGACCCGGGCTGAAGGCCGATTTGCCGTCGGCGGGGTGCGCGGCGAGCGGGCCGTTGGCCGCGGTGCGCTGGACGCTCGCGTTGCGGGCCGATGGGGCCTCTTCCACCAGCGGCACACCCTCGGGCACCTTCACCCGCGGCTCGCCCCACTTGATGAGTTGTACCGGCTTGCCGTCGGGACCCGTCAGCATGACCCAGTCGGCGGTGTTGGCGAAGCCGATCTTGTCGGTCGGCTGGCGCATCGTGAAGACGTACGCGTCGTTGAATTTGTCGTTCTTCTTGGCCGCGGTCGATGAGTCGCCCACCGCGCCGGGAATCGCGCTGGCGTTGCCGTTGAAGACCACCACGACCTCGCCGGGCTTGAGCGTGAGCGGCGGGAAGGTCCAGCGGATCGCGTTGCTCTTGGGCTTGCCGCCGGCGGTCTTCTCCTGCGCCGTCATGTCGCTGATCGTGTAGCCGCGGAGATCGATCGGCCTGTCGTGCGGGTTGACCAGCTCGACAAACTCGTCGCCGGCGACCTGGCGCGTGCCGTCTTTGTTGGCGTCGCCATTGTCACCGGTCGGCACGTTGTAGAGCACCTCGGTGATCAGCGGGTTCGGGAAAGCGACGAGCGGTTTGGCCGAGTCGTTGGCCGGCTCGGCCTTGGGAGGGACTGCGGGCGCCGCGGGAGGCGGCGTGGTCTGTGGTTTATTTGTGGGCTGAACCAACGTCGTTACAAACAGAAGAGCGATCGGGTGCATCGCCAGAGTGTAACAACGTCCAAAGCGTCTCCAGGACGCTTGGTTTCAGTCGTTCTCGCGGTCGGCGCTCCGCTGCAGAGCCTCGATTTCCTTGCCCAGCACGATCTCGCCCTTGGTGACGCGGTGGATGCCGTCGATGAGGACCTGCGTCTCTTCCGCCTTGGACAGGTACCCCCAGGCCCCACTGTCGAGAGCTCGCCGGAGGTAATCACGGTCCACGTGGCCGCTGAGCATGATGACGCGCGTATCGGGCGCCACCGACGCGAGCCGCTGCACGATGCCGAAGGTGTCGACGCCGGGCATGTCGATGTCCATGAGGATCACTGAGGGACGCAGGCGCTCGACCGTGCCGACCACCTCGGCGCCGTCGCTCACCGCTCCCAGCCAGCGAAGCGTCGGCTCGCCGCCGATGCAGCGTCCAAGCGCCTTGCCCAGCATCACGTTGTCGTCCACGCACAGCACTGTCGGGCGCGCGTCGTCTGACAGCGCGGGCGTCGGCTGCGTGTGGTAGCCGTTGGTGTGCGTCATGCTCCGCCTCCCACAGCCGAGACCACCGGCTCAGACAGCACCGCGCGCAACTGCACGCGGAGCTCTGACGGAGGCGTTCGCGGGTCCATCCAAACAACCGACCGCCCCCCACCGCCCCCCCCGCCCCCGCCGGGTGCACCCTTCGTGGCGCCGGGAACAAACAGCACCGCCCGACGGCCGGGACGGGCCTCGACAAACGCCGCGGCACGCTCGTCAAGGGCTCCATCTGCGCCCGCCGCGATCCAGAGCTCTGCGTTCTCGGTCGGCTCTCCAGCCTTCAGCGTCGTGTAGTTCATCGCCGTGAGCACGGAGACGACGTGGGCGGCAAGCCGCGCATCTTGGACCGTAACGACCGCAACGCCCGCGCTGGGCGCCGGCTGGTCGGCCCGCTCGCTCGCGCGCGGCGCAGCCGGCAGCGTGACGGCGAACACGGTTCCCTTGCCCGGGGAGCTCTCGATCTGGATGCTCCCTCCGGCGTTGGAAACCAGCCCGCTGACCAGCGACAGTCCGAGCCCGGTGCTCATTCCGCGGGTCTTGGTGGTGAAGAAGGGCTCGGTGCAGCGCCGGCGCGTCTCCTCCGACATGCCGGGCCCGTTGTCGGTCACGATGATGCGTACGCCGTCGCCCACCGCCTGGGCCCGCACGTGCACCCGTCCGTCGTCGCGCCTGCGCAGGATGTCGCCCGCATTCTGAATGAGGTTGAAGACCACCTGCGTGAGAGCTGCTCGCCCCAGCCGCACCGGCGGCAGGCTCTTGGGAATGTCGGCCGACAGCAACGTCGGGTGCTGAACGCCGTTGCGGTGCATCGGCTCGGTGTCGGCCCACCACCCCGCCAGGTCGGTCGAGGCGTCGCTGGCGGTTTCCCGCTCGGGGTCGATCGCAAGCATGCGCAGCGAGCGTGCCAACTGCTGCAGGTAGTCGGCCGCTTTGCGCACGGCCGACAGGTCGTCCTGCGCCTGCGGCGGGAGTTCCAGCCCCTCCATCGCCTCAAGACGCATCCGCAATGGCATGAGCAGGTTGCCCATGTCGTGTCCCAGACCGGCCGAGAGCGTGCCGATCGTGGCCATGCGGTCGTTCATCCGCAGGCGCTCGTTGGTGCGTTCCAGCTCTTCGGTCCGCTCGGCCACCAGGCGCTCGAGCGTCTCGCGGTCGCGTGCGAGCACCGCCTCGGCGCGCCGCCGCTCGGTGATGTCGCGCGCCACGATAGAGAAGACCTCGACTTCGCCGGTGTGGCCCGTGTGCGCGATCAGCACCTGCGACACCGGGATCGGAGCGCCGTCCTTGGGCTGGACGAGCATCTCGCCCTCCCACGTACGGTCGCGCACCGCCGCGGGCATCGCCGTGCGGCGGATCAGCTCGGCGCTCTCGGGAAGGTACAGGTCGGTGAGCTGGAGACCGGCCAACGGCTGGAGAGCGGTCAGCCCCATCACGCGCCGGCCCACGGGGTTCAGATAGAGGAGTCCGCCCCCGGCATCGGCTGTCGCGACAAGGTCGGGCGTCGCTTCCATCACGGCCAGCAGCCGGTCACGTTCGCGTGCCGCGGCGCGGGCCTCGGACACGTCTTTGGCGATCTTCGATGCGCCCACGACGCGACCGGTCGCGTCGCGCACCGGCGACACCGTGATCGACACGTGGATACGCCGTCCGCCCTTGGCTACGCGCACCGTCTCGAAGTGCTCGATCCGTTTACCGCTCCGGATGCGAGTGAGGATGTCCAGCTCCTCATCGTTACGCTCGGGCGGGATCAGCATCATGATCGACCTGCCGACCGCCTCTTCCGCGGTGTAGCCGTATAGCCGTTCGGCGGCGGGGTTCCACGACTGGATGATCCCGTCGAGATTCTTGCTGACGACCGCGTCGTCGGTGCTCTGCACGATCAGCGCCAGGTGGGCTCGCATCGTCTCTGCCGCGCGCTGCTCCGTCACGTCCGTCAGCAGGTTGATCGCGCCGACCAGCGCACCGTCCTCGTCGAAGATCGGGTCGGTGACGGTCGTGGCGGTGCGCCGGGAGCCGTCGGGGCGCTCGAAGATGATGTCGCCGCCGCGGACCGCCCGCCCCTCACGCAGCGTCACCGCCATCGGGCTCTGCTCGAGCACCTGCGGATGCCCTTCAGCGGTAAACGCCTTGTACGAGCCGCAGTAAAGCTCCTCTCCCACCGCGGGCTCTCTGCCCCACAAATCGGCCGCGGCCTTGTTGAAGAGCGTGATGCGCCCCTTGGCGTCGCACGAGTAGATGCCTGCGGGCACAGCCGAAACGAGCTGGCGATACCGCTGCTCCTCGTAGCGGAGACGCGCGTTGGTCGCCGCGAGGTCCGCCGTGCGCTGGGCCACACGGTCTTCAAGCTGCTGGTTGAGCGCCTTGAGCTCGTCGGTCTTGCGGTGCAGGTCGGCGAAGACCGCCACCTTCGCCTTGAGCACCTCAGGGATGATCGGCACCGGGATGTAGTCCACCGCGCCAAGGTCGTAGCCGCGGAGGCGGTCGGCATCGGAGAGGTGCACAGCGGAGATGAAGATGATGGCCGTGCGGTTGTACCGCGGATGCCCGCGGATCATCGCCGCCAGCTCGAAGCCGTCCATCGTCGGCATGCAGACGTCCACCAGGACGACGGCGACCTCCTCGTGCAGCAGGATGCGCAGCGCCTGCTCGGCGGAGGTCGCCTTGACGATCCGCTCGCCCAGCTCCGCAATGACGACCTCCAGCGAGAGCAGCTTCGCGGGCTGGTCGTCGACGATCAGGATGGTGACTTTGTCGCGGTTGGACATAGTGGAACGTCAGGCTTGGGGCGTCGGAAGAAGAAGTAGAGCCGGTATCAGCGGTGCAGCCACATGCGAAGCGCGGAGAGCAACTGCTCCGTGTTGACGGGCTTGGCCAGGTAGTCCGAAGCACCGCTTCGAGACACTTCTCGCGGTCGCCCTTCATGGCCTTGGCGGTCAGCGCGATGATCGGCAGCCGCGCGAGGGACGGGTTCTGGCGGATCGCCCGCATGGTTTCGTACCCATCCATCTCGGGCATCATGATGTCCATGAGCACCAGCGAGAGCGCCGGGTTCTCCTCGAGGCTCTTGATCGCCTCGCGCCCGGTGCTGGCGGTGTGCACCACCATGCCGCGGCGCTCCAGCACGCTTGAGAGCGCGAAGATGTTGCGCACGTCATCGTCCACCACCAGCACGTGCCGTCCGTGCAGGTGATCATCGGAACGGTGCAGACGCTCGAGCATCTGCTGCTTGCCCGGCGGCAGGTCGCCCACCACGCGGTGCAGGAACAGCGCCGTCTCGTCGAGTAGACGCTCGGGCGACTCGACGCCCTTGACGACCACCGACCGCGCCAGCATGTGCAGGCGTGCATCCTCTTCAGGCGAGAGCGCCTTGCCGGTGAAGACGACCACCGGCAGGTCGCGCAGCCCTTCCTCCTGGCTGATGCGTTCGAGCACCTCGAACCCGGTCATGTCGGGCAGACGGAGGTCGAGCACCATGCAGTCGTACGACCGGGCCGCCAGCGCTTCGAGCGCATCGCCGCCCGCGCCGACGAAGTCGATGTCGATGTCGTCGTGCCCCAGCAGCTCCTTGATGCTGAACTGCTCGGTCTCGTTGTCCTCCACGATGAGCAGCCGGCGCCGGCGCGGCACCGCGTACTGCTTGATCCGGTCCAGCGCCGCCTCCAGCCCTTCGGCCGAAGTCGGCTTAGTGACAAACGAGAACGCGCCGCGGGCCAGGCCGTGCTGGCGGTCCTCGTCCAGCGTCACCATCTGCACCGGGATGTGGCGCGTCAAGGGGTCCTGCTTGAGCTGGTTGAGCACCGCCCATCCCAGCATGTCGGGCAGGAAGACGTCCAGCGAAATCGCCGCCGGCCGGAACTGGCGTGCCAGCGTGACCGCATCGCTCCCGCGCCCGGCGACAAGGACTTTGAACCCCGTATCGCGCGCCAGATCCACCAGCACCCGCGCGTAATGCGGATCGTCCTCAACGATCAGCAGTACGGTGTCGGCCGGTCCCAGATCGTCCCGGTCGTCGGGAATCTGCTCCGGTACGTGCTCAGGCAGTCGCTCGGGGAGGCCGGGGCGACGTGCGAGCGGCCCCGCTGACGCACCGCCGCGCGGCGACGCCGTCGCGTTGGGGCCCGCATACCGCACCGGCAGGTAGAGCGTGAAGGTCGAACCGACGTTCGGCGTCGAACGCAGTTGGATCTCGCCGCCCAGCAGGTTCGCAAGTTCACGGCTGATGGCCAGACCAAGGCCCGTACCGCCGTACTTGCGGCTGGTCGATGCGTCGGCCTGCTGGAATGCCTCGAAGATGATCTTCTGCTTCTCAGACGGGATGCCGATGCCGGTATCCGACACCTCGAACGCCACCACCGAACCCGCGGCGTTGAGCGTCGGGTGCTCGGCGCTCCATCCGCTCTGCGCGGGCGACACGCTCAGCCGCACGCCGCCGTGCTCGGTGAACTTGAACGCGTTCGACAGCAGGTTCTTGAGCACCTGCTGCAGACGCTTGCTGTCGGTCACCAGCCCGCGGCCCAGGCGCGGATCGAGCTGCACGTCGAACGAGAGCGTGCGGTTGTCCGCCTCGTGCCGGAAGGTGCGGCTCACCATGTCGAGCAGGTTGGAGAAGTAGACCTCCTCCGCGTCGACCGACACCGTGCCCGACTCGATCTTCGACAGGTCGAGGATGTCCGAGATCAGGTTCAGCAGGTCGGTACCGGCCGCGTGGATCGTGCGGGCGAACTCGACCTGCTTGGGCGTGAGGTTGGTGTCGGGGTTGTCGGCAAGCTGCTGGCCGAGAATGAGGATGCTGTTGAGCGGCGTCCGCAGCTCGTGCGACATGTTCGCCAGGAACTCCGACTTGTACTTCGACGTGAGCGCAAGCTCGGCCGCCTTCTCCTCGAGGGCGCCGCGCGCCTGTTCGATCTCGCGATTCTTGCGTTCCACTTCGACGTTCTGCTCGGCCAATTGCTGCGCCTTCTGCGCAAGCTGCTCGTTGGTCTGCTGCAGCTCGCGCTTCTGCGTCTGCAGCTCGTTGGCAAGCTGCTGGCTCTGCTTGAGCAGGCCTTCGGTCTGCATCGTCGCTTCGATCGAGTTGAGCAGGATGCCGATGCCTGCCGTAAGCTGCTCGAGGAACGACAAATGCGCCGGCGCAAATTCGTTCAGCGACGCCAGGCCCAGCACGGCCTTTACCTGGCCTTCGAACACGACGGGGAAGACCACCAGGCTCCGCGGCAGCGCCGAGAAGAGCACCGTTCCCACCGGCACCGTGTCCGGCGGAATCTCCTCAACCAAAATGCGCCGCTTGTCCGAAGCGCACTGACCGAGGAACCCGTCCCCCATCCCCAGCCGGCCGGGGTATCCCTGCGCCACCTGGTTGCCGTACGCCGCGAGCATCTTCAGGCTCGGCGACTCTTCGCTCGCATCCAGCTGATAGATCACACCCTGGTGCGCGTTGACCAGCGGCACCAGTTCGCTCAGCAGCAGGTTGCCGACCGTCACCAGGTCGCGCTGACCCTGCAGCATGTTGGTGAAGCGCGCCAGGTTGGTCTTCAGCCAGTCTTGCTCGGTGTTCGTGTCCGTCGTCAGACGGAGGTTCACGATCATCGTGTTGATGTTGTCCTTCAGCTCGGCCACTTCGCCTCGCGCCTCGACCTGCACCGACCGCGTCAAGTCGCCCTTGGTCACAGCCGTCGCCACCTCGGCGATGGCTCGCACCTGCGTCGTCAGGTTCGCCGCCAGCAGGTTCACGTTACCTGTGAGGTCCTTCCACGTGCCCGACGCACCGGGCACGTTGGCCTGACCGCCGAGTCGACCTTCGACACCGACTTCGCGGGCCACGCCCGTCACCTGCTCAGCGAAGATCGCCAGCGTCTCGGTCATGTTGTTGATCGTCTCGGCCAGCGCGGCCACTTCGCCCTTGGCGTTCACCGTCAGCGTCTGGTTCAAGTCGCCGTTGGCGACGGCCGTCACGACCTTCACGATACCGCGCACCTGCTCGGTGAGGTTCGCGGCCATGACGTTCACGTTGTCGGTCAGGTCTTTCCACGTACCGGCGACACCAGGCACCACGGCCTGGCCGCCCAGCTTGCCTTCGGTACCCACTTCACGAGCCACGCGAGTCACTTCCGCGGCGAACGCGTTCAACTGGTCCACCATCGTGTTGATGGTCTCTTTGAGCTGCAGGATCTCGCCCGACACGTCGACGGTGATCTTCTTCGAAAGATCGCCTCGCGCGACGGCGGTCGTCACTTCGGCGATGTTGCGCACCTGAGAGGTCAGGTTGCCGGCCATGAAGTTCACGTTGTCGGTGAGGTCCTTCCACGTGCCGGCCACACCGGGCACGACGGCCTGACCACCCAGCTTGCCGTCGGTACCCACTTCGCGGGCCACGCGCGTCACTTCGGCGGCGAACGAACGCAGCTGGTCCACCATCGTGTTCAGCGTTTCCTTCAGCAGCAGAATCTCGCCGCGCACGTCGACAGTGATCTTCTTCGACAGGTCGCCGCCGGCAATGGCGGTCGCCACTTCGGCGATGTTGCGCACCTGACTCGTCAGGTTGCCGGCCATCGAGTTCACGTTGTCGGTGAGGTCCTTCCACGTGCCGGCGACACCCGGCACGACGGCCTGCCCACCGAGCTTGCCTTCGGTACCCACTTCGCGAGCGACGCGCGTCACTTCGCCTGCGAAACCGTTGAGCTGGTCCACCATCGTGTTGATGGTGTTCTTGAGCTCCAGGATTTCACCCTTCACGTCCACCGTGATCTTGCGCGAAAGGTCGCCACGGGCCACGGCCGTCGTCACCTCGGCGATGTTGCGCACCTGCGCGGTGAGGTTCGACGCCATGAAGTTCACGTTGTCGGTCAGACCCTTCCACGTACCGGCCACACCCGACACCTGTGCCTGCCCGCCCAGCTTGCCGTCGGTACCCACTTCGCGAGCCACGCGCGTCACTTCTGACGCGAAACCATTGAGCTGGTCCACCATCGTGTTGAGCGTGTTCTTCAGCTCGAGGATTTCACCCTTCACGTCCACCGTGATTTTGCGTGAAAGGTCGCCGCTCGCCACCGCGGTCGCCACTTCGGCGATGTTGCGCACCTGCGATGTCAGGTTCGAAGCCATCGAGTTCACGTTGTCGGTCAGGTCCTTCCACGTGCCTGCCACGCCCGGCACCTGCGCCTGACCGCCCAGCTTGCCGTCGGTACCGACCTCGCGCGCGACGCGCGTCACTTCCGACGCGAACGCGTTGAGCTGGTCCACCATCGTGTTGATGGTGTTCTTGAGTTCGAGGATCTCACCCTTCACGTCCACCGTGATCTTGCGGCTCAAGTCGCCGCCCGCCACCGCCGTCGTCACTTCGGCGATATTGCGCACCTGACCCGTCAGGTTCGACGCCATGAAGTTGACGTTGTCGGTCAGGTCTTTCCAGGTGCCGGCGACGCCGCGCACTTCGGCCTGACCGCCTAGCTTCCCTTCCGTACCCACTTCGCGGGCCACGCGCGTCACTTCGCCGGAGAACGCGTTGAGCTGGTCCACCATGGTGTTCAGCGTGTTCTTCAACTGAAGAATCTCGCCTTTCACGTCCACCGTGATCTTGCGCGAAAGGTCGCCGCTCGCCACAGCAGTGGCCACTTCGGCGATGTTGCGCACCTGCGACGTCAGGTTGCCCGCCATCGCGTTCACCGAGTCGGTCAAGTCCTTCCACGTGCCGGCGACGCCGCGCACCTCGGCCTGGCCGCCAAGTTTGCCGTCGGTACCCACTTCGCGGGCCACGCGCGTCACTTCCGAGGCGAACGCGTTCAGCTGGTCCACCATGGTGTTCATGGTTTCTTTCAGCTGAAGGATTTCGCCTGACACGTTCACCGTGATCTTCTTCGAGAGGTCGCCGCTCGCGATCGCGGTCGCCACTTCGGCGATGTTGCGCACCTGAGAAGTCAGGTTGCCGGCCATCGAGTTGACGTTGTCGGTCAAGTCCTTCCACGTGCCGGCGACGCCACGCACTTCGGCCTGACCGCCCAGCTTGCCTTCGGTACCCACTTCGCGAGCCACGCGCGTCACTTCGCCTGCGAACGCGTTGAGCTGGTCCACCATCGTGTTGATGGTGTTCTTCAGTTCCAGAATCTCACCCTTCACGTCGACGGTGATCTTGCGGCTCAGGTCGCCACGGGCGACGGCCGTCGTCACTTCGGCGATGTTGCGCACCTGCGACGTCAGGTTCGACGCCATCGAGTTGACGTTGTCAGTCAGGTCCTTCCACGTGCCCGCCACACCCGGCACGACTGCCTGACCGCCGAGCTTGCCTTCGGTACCCACTTCACGGGCCACGCGCGTCACTTCTGAGGCGAACGATCGCAGCTGATCCACCATCGTGTTGATGGTCTCCTTCAGCTGCAGGATTTCGCCCTTCACGTCCACCGTGATCTTGCGGCTCAAGTCGCCGCTCGCCACCGCGATCGTCACGTCGGCGATGTTGCGCACCTGGGCCGTCAGGTTGCTCGCCATCGAGTTCACCGATTCGGTCAGGTCCTTCCACACGCCCGACACCTCGCGCACCTGCGCCTGGCCGCCGAGCTTGCCTTCGGTACCCACCTCGCGGGCCACGCGCGTCACTTCGCTGGTGAACACGGCGAGCTGCTGGATCATGGTGTTCACGATCGTCGCCGACCGCAGGAACTCGCCCTCCAGCGGACGCCCCTCAACCTCCAGCCGCACCGTCTGCAGCAGGTCGCCCTGCGCAACGGCCGAGATCGCACGCGTCACCTCCGTCGTGGGGCGCAGCAGGTCGTCCACCAGCGTGTTGACCGACGACTCCATCTCCACCCACGCGCCGCCCCGCCCGCCGAACCGCGCACGCTGACGCGTCTTCCCCTGCCGCCCCACCACCTCGCCGACACGCTCGAGTTCCTCAGCCATCCGAGCGTTGCTCGCGACGATCGCGTTGATCGTGTCGGCGATCTTCCCCGCAAGCCCCGTCCAGTCGCCCGGCAGACGCGCCGAGAAGTCGCCCGACTCCACCGCCTGCAACACCCGCAGAAGCTCGCGCGTCTCCGCCGCGCTGCAGCCTGCGGGGCCGTGCGCGTAACCGTTCTCAACGCTCCCATTCCCCGCAGCGCCCGCTTTGACCTCGGGGTTCACCGTGTCCATCGCATGCCCCATTCGCTGCTGAGCAGCGTCCACGCACACCACGCCCGCGGCCTGCACAAGCCGCCGACGCACACCATTCAGTTGCCGACCCGCGTTACGCGCCGTGTTCGAAACCACCGATGGCGCAGCACAACCCGAGAACGGCGTGCGACACCCTGACAATACCAGTATGTGAAACGAAGGCCAGTGAAAACCGGCTCACCGCTGCGCCATGAGATCTTTATCACCAACCCCGGTGTGTTCGCTTCATCGCGCCGCGATCACCGGTCGGCGACGCGCACATGCAGACGACCCATCACCTGATCGCCTTCCTGCGTCACTTCGACGATCGTCCAACCGGGGCGAAGGTCCAGAGTCACCGGATCGCCCGGGCGCACCAGCGAGTCCACGCGAAGGAACACGCTCCGCACCGTGTCCATCTGCACCGGCGCGAGATGCCACTTGTCGCCAGGCCCGAGCCGCAGGGCCGACGCCATCAGCGCATTCCCCCCTTCAGGTGCCCGCGCGAACATTTCAATCAGCACCGGTTGCGGCGTGTGATTCTCCGCGTCGACGCTGTAGCTCGTCGAGCACGCACCAAGCCCAGCAGCACACACCAACCCCACAACGATCGCGCACCGGTTCATGCCCCATCATTCGCCCGTGAAGCGTCTGGAGATTCGGACTCGACACAAGGCGGATTTACCACAGAGGCACAGAGGCACAGAGAAAACAAAGAAAGAGCCTCGGATAGACACGGCTCTCACGGACAAATGCATCGAATCCGTGTCTATCCGTGTTTATCTGAGGCGGGCTTTTTCTTCTCTGTGCCTCTGAGGTGAATGTCTTCTATCGGTCAAGCTCGGCCGCAACGACGTTGATCGATCCCAGGATCGCCACCACGTCGCTCACCAGATGACCCTCGGTCATCTTCGCCATCGCCGAGTAGTTGATGAAGCACGGCGGCCGGTGACGTGCGCGCCACGCCTTTGCCGTCCCGTCGGCCACCAGGTAGTAGCCGAGCTCCCCGTTGGGGCTCTCCATGGCGAAGTAGCACTCGCCGACGGGCGCCTTCCAGCCGCGGTTGCTCATGATCAGCTCGAAGTGCTGGATCAGCCCTTCGATCGACCCGTACACCTCGTTCTTCGGCGGCTTGACGATCTTGCCGTCCGCGTACGTGCTCACCGGTCCGCCGGGGATGTTGTCGATGAGCTGCTCGATGATCTTCGCCGACTGCTTCATCTCTTCGACGCGCACGCGGAACCGCGCGTACGCATCCCCTTCCTGCATCACCGGCACCTGGAACTTCACCGCAGGAGCGCCCTGCCCGTCCCAGTTGTCTGCGTAGCACAGCACCGGCGAGTCCTTGCGAAGGTCGCGCACCACGCCGCTCGCCCGCGCCAGCGGCCCGCTCAGCGACCAGTTGATCGCCTCCTCGCGCGTCATCGCGCCGATCCCCTGCGTCCGGTCCATGAAGATGCGGTTGCGGTTGAGCAACCCCTCCATGTCGTCGACCGCCTTCGCAAAGTCCTCGGCCAGGAACTTCTTCACCATCCGCTGGAAGACCGCCGTGTCCGGCAGGTCCTGCATCAGCCCGCCCACGCGCGTCCAGTCGGGGTGGAACCGCTGGCCGCTGATGTAGTCGATGATGTCGTAGATGTTCTCGCGCGGGTTGAACCCGTACAGGAACGGCGTGATCGCCCCAAGGTCCAGCGCCGCCGCGCCCACGCACAGCAGGTGGTTCTGGATCCGACCCAGCTCCATCATGATCGTCCGCAGCACCTTGCACCGCGGCGTCACGTCCACATCAAACAGCTTCTCAACCCCCGTGTGCCACACGATGTCGTTGGTGATCGGCGACAGGTAGTCGGTCCGGCTCACGATCGTGACGTACTGGTTGTAGTCCAGGTGCTCGCCCAGCTTCTCGAACCCCGAGTGCAGGTAGCCGATGTGCGGCGTGCAGCGAACCACCCGCTCGCCGTCCAGCTCCAGCACCAGCCGCAGCGTCGTGTGCGTCGCCGGGTGCTGCGGGCCGAAGTTCAGCACCCACCGCTCGCCGGTGTCCACGTGCTTCTTGAGGTAGTCGACCGACTCGATGTCCACGTCGATGCCGTCGTGTGGTTTCAGCGTGAAAGGCATGGGGGGGAAGGCTCCTGCCGGGAATGAGGCGGGGCCATGGTAGGGTCTTGAGGGGGGAAAGGAGGGCAACAGGGCGAAGCCCCGCCGGAACCCCCCACCCTCGCCGCGGTATCTTCATCCATGCCCGCCGCCGGCTGGAAACGCTGGGTCATCGACTACGACCAGCCCTGCCCAGGGTGCAGCTATAGCCTCCGCGGCCTGCGCCCAAAGGACCGCTGCCCCGAATGCGGCCGCGAGATCCCCGACTACTCGGTGACTGAAGAACGCCACCTGCTCCACCGGGCCGACCGCCGATTCCTCGCCCGACTCTTGCTCGGCTCGCTCTTGCTGAAGTGGCTCGCTCCTTTTCACGTTGTGGCCATGATCGCCACCGGCCTCAGCGGCATTCTGCCGTTTCAGATCGCCGTGCCTGTGATCTGCGTCCTTGTCTGGTTCGGCGGGTGGACGCTCGTCGCCAGCGACGACCCCACCCTTGCCCCTTCCGCGCCCTTCAACTCATCCGCCCGCCTCTGCCGCAACATGGGGCTCGTCGCGCTCGTCGCCGCAGCGGCATTTCTCGCCGCGATCTGGGCTGTCCGCACGTTCTCTCTGCAGAGCTTGACGCTTGTCGCCGCCGGCGCCGTTGGCGCGGCCTTCTGGTGCGCCCTCGCCGGCCTGCACGCGGTCGTCTGCATCAGCCACAAAGACGCGATCCTCTGGCGCGCCCAGCGCCTGCTCCCGCGCCCGGAAGCCTCCCCGCCCTGGTGTGGATCGTCGCAACACTGCTCGGCCTGCCGCTCCACCTCTATCTCTTCACCCGCGCCGACCGCCTCCACCGCGCCGCGGCCCTTGCCCTGCAGGCGGATCCCAGCCCCTGAAGTTCTCGGACCACCCCGACCGAACCGCACGCGCATTCCGACCGATAGTCCTTCCGCGGCACCCACTGCCCCTTCCCCACACCTACGCGGAAGACCCGATGCGCATCGACAGTGTCATGACGACCAACATCGTGACGGTGAAACCCGAAGACACCCTCGGCGAGGTGCGCGAGATCTTCGACACCCACCGCTTCCACCACCTGCTGGTGATCGAGCACAACAGGGTCGTCGGCATCATCTCCGACCGCGACCTGCTCAAGCACCTCAGCCCGTTCATCGGGAAGCTCAGCGAGCGCGCGCAGGACACCTTCACCCTCCAGCGCCGCGTCCACCAGTTCATGTCGCACAACGTCGTCGCCATCCGCGCCGACACCGACATCGCCAAGGCCACGCGCCTCATGCTCGAGAACGGCGTCTCCTGTCTCCCCGTCGTCGACGAACGCCAGCACCCCATCGGCGTCGTCACCTGGCGCGACATCGCCAAGGCCGTCGCCCACTGCGGCCTCGACCCCCTCTGCCGCCTGCCGCAAAACGACACCACGGCGGCATAAAACCGTTTTACCACAGAGACACAGAGGCACAGAGAAGAGGAAAGCAGGCGAAACACGGAGCACACGGAGATCACGGAGGAAGACAAGAGAGGGGAAGGCTCGATGCCTCGGCTCTTTGGCTCAGTGCCTTTCTCCGTGCATTCCGTGCTCTCCGTGTTTCAATCTCTTTGTCTTTCTCTTCTCTGCGTCTCTCTGTGTCTCTGCGATAAAAACGCTTGAGTCTTACTCGAACTTGCCGCGCACCGCGATCTCAAAGTCGTACAGCTCGCGCACCTGAGCCGTCGACTTCTTGTGCAGGTCGCTGAACCGCTTCACCAGCGCCTCAGGCTCGTTGCTCGCAAGCGCACCAAGCAGCATGAACTTGTGGTGCAGCAGCGCCTTGAGGTCGGCCTTGGTGTTCCGCGCGTGGCCCGTGGGGAACATGCACAGCCCGCTATCGAACGAGCGGCCGGCGTCGTCCTCGATGACGACGCTCGTGGGGATCCCCTCGGGGTACTTGGTGTCGTACGACGGCCCGCCGTGCTCGAACTCGATCCGATCCATCAGCTGGCGCGTGAACGAGTTGAAGATCGCACGCTCGTTGTAGTCGTGCGGGCTCAGCATCAACGCCGCCCAGTCGCTCGTTCCCTGTTCGATCGCCTTCCGCAGCAGCGTGCTGAGGATGTAGACCATGGAGTGGTCGGCGCTCTGACGCGTGCGCGGGTCGCGCTTCGCCGGGTCGCCGATGATGTGGTACGCCGGCTCGTAAGCGACGACCTTGATCTTCTTGATCCGGTTCCCCCCCTCGGCCAGCAGCTCCGGGTTCGCCTTCACAAGATCGAGCAGCGACTGCAGCGCGCCCGCCGACTGGTGCTCGTACAGGCCCAGCTTGAAGTGCATCCCCATCACCGCAAAGTCGTCGCCTGCGCGGCTCAGAACCAGGTCGAACGGCGCCTCCCCCTTCTTCGCCGGCTTCTGGAACAGGCAGAAGACCGCCTCCGCGTTGCGGAAGATGTCCTTGGGCCCGATGAACCCGCGCATTGCGCGCTGCATGCTCACGATCGCCGCCTCGGTGCTGATCGCGGCGCTCGAGCCCTTGCTGTCAGAGAGCTGCTTGCCGTACCGGATCGCCCGGAACGGCACGTAGTGCGCAACCACCATGCCGATCGCGTGCTCGATCTCCTGAGCCGTCGCCCCCATCATCGCGCCGTACGTCGCTGCCGAGCCGATCGCGCCAAAGAGCACGTGGTCGATCTTGTACGTCTTGAGGCTGAACACCTCGGCGAGGCGCCCGCGGATCTCGTCCAGCAGGATCATGCCCTTCAGCGCGTACGCGCCGTCTTTCCCCGCCTGCTGTGCCGCCGCGATCGCCACCGGGTAGAAGTCGTTGTGACCGAATTCACCCGCCGTGTGGCCGTACTTGGGGTTGTATCCGAAGTTCGTCCCGTTGCTGTCCCACTCGCGCACCGCCGCGGAGTTCGCGAGGATCGCCTTCTCGACAAACACGCTCGCGCGGCTGCCGAGCACGGGCACGCCGCCGTTCTTCAGCGAGCCATACCCGCCCGGCGCACACTGATACCGCAGCGCCTCGTCGCGCAGCACGGTCGGGGCATTGGTCCCAAGCGCGAGGGCCGACACGCCGCACATCATCGCGTCGACGTTGAACATGTTCGTCCGCTCGATCACCGCCGCGCCGGGATTGCCCGACTTCATGAACTCGACGGCGAACTCAGCGATGCCCATGGCCTGGTTGGTGTCGCGAGCAAGAAGGACCTGGGTCTGCGGATTGATCTCGAGGGACATGGCAACTCCAAATAAGAGCCGGCGATAAGAGCCTCGTGCGCAAGCACGAGGAACATGCGCCGGCAGCGCGGCGGGGCCGCCAGCGTAGCCCACGGCCCCCTAAGGGTCAGTCCGCCACATCAATCTCGCGGAAACCCCTTGCATTGCCATAGTTGTTAGTGCATACTAACAACTATGGCCGATCCCTTCTTTTCTCGACTCTTCTGGTCCCTCTGCCTCCTTCTGACCCTTGCCACCCTGCTCCCGGGTTGCGGCCGCAGCTGGACCTCCCACGACCTCGAACAAACCGCCATCGAGTCTCTACCCGTAGACCACCGCGCCGCCCCCATCGAAGTCGCGGCGGGCCTCGCTCCAGACGACCACACCCCCCAAGGCCTCGCCCGCGCCGCCGCGATCCTTGAGCACGCAAACCAAGACGCCGCGGCATCGTCAGAATCGCGCGCCGTCCAGGCCGTCGTCATCGCCCGCCTCTTCGCCTGCTGCTACGACCGCCAGGACCTTCCGTGGCTGACGCCCGAAGGCGCCCCTGAACTCTGGTCGCAACTCAACGACACCTTCAACCAGGCCGATGCCCGCCTCCACGCCGAGCCGACCGATCTCGTCAACGCCATGGTCTGGTCCCGCTCGGGCACCGCCCTCAAGCGCGACGCCGAACTCCGCGCTGCGCTCCAACTCGCCGCGAGCGACAAACAACTCCGCGCGACACTCTGCGAAGACGACCCCTCACGCGCACTCCTCTACAACTACGCGCACGGGTCGCCCGCCCGCAAAGAGTGGCACACCGACGCGGCCTTCCTCTACCGCGCACCCAGCGAAGGCTCCGTCGGCGAACGGCTGCTGGTCGCGGTTGTATACGTCCCATTCATGGCCGTGGTCCTGGTGATCTATGTGCTCAGCGGCCATTCGCCGCTGTAAACAGCAATACGCCGCGGGAGGGGGGCGGGGGAGAGGGGGGAGGCCGCCATGAACGCTTCGATCACTGCTCGCCGGCACCCCGTGATGTACATCCTGCTCACCACGCTGTCTCTCCTTCTTACTGCGGCCGCCGGCTGCACACCCGGCTTCCGCGAGTTGTCGCTCGAGGACCTCGCCACCGAACCGCTGACCCCGCAGCAGCGCCGCGCACGCGACGACGCCTTGGCGGGCGTCGCCATCAACTGCTATCAGGAACGCGACCTGGCAAGAACCGCGGCCGTGCTCGAGGCCGCCAACCCAAACGCCGAGTCCGACCCCGTCGCGTTCAGCGTGCAGGCCAGCGTCGTCGCCCGCTTGTTCTTCCGCTGCCGATACCCCGCCACTCACGCTCCCTGGCTCACGCCCCGGCTAATCGCCGCACTTAACACTGTGTTCGAGCAGGCAGACCGCCGCTTCGAAGAAGGCCCGCCCGACCTCGTCACCGCCATGGTCTGGGCTCGCACGGCGACAGCGCTCGACAAGCAGGACGAGATCGTCCGCACCCTGTCGCGCGCCGCAACCGACGAAGCACTCCTGCAAACGCTCCTTGCAGACTCCTCGACTCGTTCCATCCTCCACACCTACACGTACGAAAAGAACGAGACCAGCGTCATCGCCACCGGCGCCGTGCTCAACATTCCTTCGCCGTCGGAGCAGTTCTTCACCACCGCCGTCAAAGTCGTCGCGATTCCGCTCTACCCGGCGTACGTCGCGACCACGACGATCATCTGGGAATACCTGGTGATCCAGACGAAGCTCAACCGCCTCAACGCTGATTCAGCGGCCTCTCCCGCCCGCACTCAGAGCACACGTCCGACTCCCCCGCCGGATACGCGCAATACGGACACAATTTCCGTCCAAGTCGACGACGCCACCGCGCCGCAAAGAACGCCTCAAACGGCGCCACCAGCACCACCCACGCCGCCGCGGCCATGATCGGCGGGTTCAGAACCAACCCCATCCACTGAAGCTGCACGCCCGGATCAGGCTGCGCGAGCGGGTCGTAGGTGTTGTGCACGCGGTCGGGCCACCACATCTGCGGAAGCGCAACCGCCGCAAATGGAAGCCCGGCAAACTGCACTTCCATCGCGTATCGCTCGCCGCCTTGCTCGGCTCTGACGGTGTAATACCGAAGCAGGGGACCGCGGTAGACCGCCCACCGATCTGGCGCGGGCCACTCTCCCGTCACCGCCGGCGGCTGCCACACCCACCCCTCTTTCGATGGCTGCGACGACTGCGCCTGACCGATCCGGTTCACCTTCGTTCGCGACTGCAGTGCCGCCAGCGCCAGCGGCACGTTCACCGCTGTTGCAATAAGCAGCAGCACCCCCAGCTCGACCGCCAGCCGGGCCAGAAACATCCGCCGCCATCGCCGTAATCTGCGCAGCGCGCGAGAATACCACGTCCCGCCGCGTGGGTTTCAGCCCCCGACCGCGTCAACCTGAGTGCCGCATGAGCACCCCGCCCAACCAACCAGACCCCATCGCCGTCTACCGCGAAACGGTCGCCCCCCTCTACGCCTTCGTCTTCCGACGTACCGGCGGGAGCGAAAACAAACGCCAGCTCGCCGAAGACATCACGCAGGAAACCTACCTCCGCTTCATCGCTGAATGCGGCCGCGGTGCGCACAAGCAGCCCCGCAACCCGCTCCCCTGGCTCCAGACCGTCGCCCACAACCTGCTGATGGACCACTACCGCCGCCAGCGCCCGGGCGCAACCGACCCCGCGACGCTCGACCGCATGCTCGATGGAAGCGGCGAAGGCCCCTCGCCAGAAGCCGCAACCCGCGCCGTCCTCTGGGGCCTTGCGCGCATCAAGCCCCACTGGGCAGCACTCGTCGCTTCGTTCCACCTCGACGGCAAGCCCGTCGCCGCCATCGCCCAGGAAACCAACCAGTCCGAACGCGCCGTCGAAGGCCAGCTCCGCCGCGCGCGTGAGTCGCTCCGCGCCGTGCTCGCACCACACCACGAAAGCAACCCATGACCCCCCCCACTGATCAGCCCGACCCCGCCTTCACCGCAGCCCTCGAGTGGCAGCTCCGCTCCGAACTCCGCCGCGGCACGATCGCCGCGACCGCGCCCGCCCCTGGCCGCGCAGCATCACGCTCGTCGCAGTCGCGCTCGGCTCCGCGCTCGCCGGCGCCGTCTGTCTCGGCGCAGCGCAGCAGGTGCAGGAGTCGCGCAAGGCACAGGCGATGCTCGTCAGCCTCACGCTCCGCGAGACCGCGGCACAGCAGGCCGCCACGATCGCCAAGCAGGCACAGGACATCGCACAGAAGCGGCTCGAAGCCGGCGTCGCGGCCTTCTCGGAGGTCTCCGAAGCGGCGTCGCGCACCCTCGCCGCCGAAACCACCGCCCACCTGGCGCAACTCGACGTCGCGGAAATGCGTGCATCGCTCAAGCCCGTCCGCAACGACCTCGCGGCACCGACCATCAACGGCCGCGACTTCGTGCTCGAACGCCTTACCGCTCAGCAGGACACCGCCTCCGCGCACGTCAACGTCATCACCCGCGGCGAGTTGGATCGCGCCAAGGCCCGGTTCGACGCGGGCCTCCTCCCACCAGACGAGCTCGCCACCCTGCAGATCAGCTCCGAACTCGACAATCTCGCGCTCAAGCTCCTATCGGACAAAATCGCCATCCGCAAACGCTTCGCCACGGGGCAACTCAACGCCCAGCAGACCGAACAGCAGGGACTCGTCGCTCAGGCCGTAAGCGCACAGAAAGCCGCCGAACGCAAGCTCGCCGTGGCTCAGCAACGGCTCGCCACCGTCACCAACCTGCACCAGAAGGCCGCCGTGTCGCTCGCCGACGTCAACCAGGCCCAGCTCGCCGTCGCCAACGCGCAGGTCGAGTTGCAGATCGCCAACGCCGAACTGGCCGCCGTTCAAACGCCCGACTGAACGGCGGCTCAGGTGTTCCACCGAGGTCCGGACACTGAAGCCGACGAACCCTTACTCCACGGTGCGCCTACTGAGGTAGAATGAGCCCAACGCTCATCTCCCGCGAAAGGACACCATGACCGCCGCCAACACCCCCGTCATCCTCGCCGCCAAGCGGACCCCCATCGGCAAGTTCTTCGGCGGCCTGAGCAAGGTCCACGCCCCCCTCCTCGGCTCGTACGCGATGCAGGGCATCTTCGCCGAGAACGCCGCGATCGGTAGCGCGGCCAAGTCGGGCGGTGTCGACGAGGTCATCATGGGCTGCGTTCTCCAGGCCGGCCTCGGCCAGAACCCCGCGCGTCAGGCCGCGCTCAAGGCCGGTCTGCCCGACACGACCTCGGCCGTCACCGTGAACAAGGTCTGCGGCTCGGGTCTGCAGGCTGTGATGCAGGCCGCACAGTCGATCAAAGCGGGCGACAACCAGCTCGTGCTCGCGGGCGGCTTCGAGAGCATGACCCGCGCGCCGTACTTCGCCAACATCCGCGACGGCGCGGCGCTCCGAAGTTCGGCCCGCTGCAGTTCGAAGACCACATGCAGTACGACGGCCTTCGCTGCGCCTTTGAGTGCTGGGCCATGGGCAACGGCGCCGAGTTCATCGCCAAGAAGTACGAGATCAGCCGCGCCGACCAGGACCGCTGGGCCGCCCGCTCCAACCAGCTCGCCGCCAAGGCGACCAAGGAAGGTTGGTTCAAGGACGAGATCGTCGCCGTGACGACCGAGCAGACCTTCGACAAGAAGTCCCCCGGCGTCACCGCCGACGAGGGCTTCCGCGCCGACACCACCGTCGAGACCCTCGCCAAGCTCCGCCCCGTCTTCGAGAAAGAGGGGACCATCACCGCCGCCAACGCCAGCCAGATCTCTGACGGCGGCGCGGCCGTCTGCGTCGCGTCGCTCGCCAAGGCCGAGCAACTCGGCGTCAAGCCGATCGCCAAGATCGTCGCGTACCACACCTCGGGCGTCGCTCCGAAAGAGATCTTCCGCGCCCCGTCGCTCGCCGTCCCCGCGGTGATCGCCAAGGCCGGCCTGAAGATGTCCGACATCGACCTCTTCGAGCTCAACGAAGCCTTCTGCGCCCAGATCCTGCAGAACATGAAGGAAGGGGGCGTCCCCGAAGACCGCGTCAACATCGCGGGCGGCGCAACGGCGCTGGGCCACCCGATCGGCGCTTCGGGCGCTCGGTGCCTCACCACGCTGATCCACCAGCTCCGCCGCACCGGCGGCAAGCGCGGCGTCGTCGCCCTCTGCCTGGGCGGCGGTAACGCGGTGGCGATGGTCGTTGAGGTCGCCTGATCGCAGATCACAGTTTGATTCCTCGCAGCCCGGCGTAAGCCGGGTTGTTTTTGGATTGCGGATTGCGTTGTTCCGAGTGCCGAGTGCGAATTTTTCGTCCGGAGGACGCACGATTTCAGCCGGCAGGTTCACCTGCCGGTTGCGGCGTGTGTGATTGATTTCGGCCCGGATGGGCCGACGAGAAGGTGGTGGTGTCGTTGATGTTGTCGGGGGTGTTCATCGGTCCTCCGGACCGGGGAGCATCGTCGTTCGTTGAATCCGGGGTGGGTCGCGGTTTGGTGCGGGTGTGATGCTCGGGGTGCTGGCGGGAGATGGGGAGGGGGTTGCCGTCTTCGCCGATCGGTCGTGTCTTGATGATCGTGGTGGCGGCGCACATGCGCTGGTTGCGCTCCATCACGAGGATGTGCTGTTCCTCTGGGTCCATGCGGGGGCTGGTGGAGGCGGAAGGCTTCCTTTTCCTCCCAGATCATTGGGGTGCCGTCGGGTTTGGTGTTGGGGGTGGGGGTGGCCTTGCGTCTGGCGAAGGCTGGGCCGCAGAGGTTCTCGAGGGTGTTGAGGGCGGTGTCTTTGGCGAGGAGGAGTTTCTGGTTGAAGTCGTGGTGGGTCATGGGGGGAGGAGTCCTGAGTGCTGAGTCGGGAGTCGGGAGGGAAGGCATCGAGGAGAGGGGAAGTGCGCGGCGGGTGGGTTGTTGTTCCAGCGGTGCCTGAGTCGTCCCCTCATCCGGCGTTGCAAAGCCTCCGCCACCCTCTCCCGCTGCGCGGGCGAGGGAGGTGGGGCTCTACCCATGGGCAGAGGACACACGGCGTGCGCCGCGTGACTTTTGACCTCTGGCTTAAGGCTCATAACCCGCGCCGTCTGCAGCGTGGCGCGCGATATTCGGAGAATTTCCGAATTCCGGGGAGTAAGGGTGGGCTTTGGTGCGCCGGCGCGCGCAAAAACGCGTCAGTTTGTGTAAAGGACGAGTAGAACAACCGTCTGTAGGACGTTCACACTTTCCGGCGCACAGCCTCACTGAAGAGGCTGGCTACACTCGGTCGCCAGTTCCGGCCATTCAACGTCTGTAGTTCAGACGGGCCAGCGCTGGTATCTAAATCGAGCAGCGGGCACCGCCTTCTGCTCCACAAGGAGTGCCACATGGCACACAATTCTGCAGCAGCGCTTGCACGCGCAACCAAGTCTCTGACTTTTTCCATCCCCGTTGACGAGTACCGCAGCATCCCGATTCCCGGCTTTGCGAACGCAAAGTTGGGAACGTGCTATGTCCGCGTTACCGATCTGCCAGACTCGCTAAGCGAGTTCATGCGCGTGAATCCGCGCATTCCAAACACAACCGATAAGGGTCGCCTCAGCGGTCCAGTTCCAAAGGCTATTTTGCAAACTCTCAGGGAATCCCCAACTGAGATGGCCATCAAAAATGCTGGCATCTATTTTCTCGTCGCTTCAGCTGAGCAATCGAAGAGTAAGGGGGGAGTCGGCATGCTTAGCGTGGAGCTCGATGACGCAGAGCACCATGGGATCGTCAACGGCGGTCACACGTACGCAGCCATTCAGCAAGCAATTGCAGATGCTGATGAAGAAGAGATGGTCGGGTTGCGAAGCGCATACGTGCGCCTGCACTTCCTCAAAGGTGTGCCCGAAGACAAAGTTGTCGAGATTGCCGAAGGATTGAACCGGTCCAAGCAGGTGCAGATTCCCTCTCTGGAGAATCTCAAGGGTAGCTTCGACATCATCAAGAAAGCTCTAGAAGGTCTTCCTGGTTCCGACCAGATTGCTTACCGCGAAGGTGATCCAGGCGACGTATACATCGGCGAACTCATCAGCTTCATCGAGATGTTCAACTTGGACCGTTACAACCATGGTGTTCAGCCTCATGATCTCTACGGTCGCCAATACAAAGCAATCGCTGAGTTTAGTGAAGATCTCGACAACAACAATCGTGCGATTGAACTAGTAGTCGCACATCTCGCTGAAATTCTGGTGCTTGCTGACAGGATTCGACAGGAAGCCCCAATTGTTGCGAAGAGCCAAGAGGTTGATTTCCAAATCGGTCGCATGAAATTGCGAGCAAACGGGAGCAGCAGAGTCGCCAGCCCTGAACATCAGAACACGCCATTGCACTTCTTGGGCAGCAAAACTAACTATCGACTCCCTAACGCCTGGCTTTTCCCGATGCTCGCGGCGTTTCGCGCAAATGTCGAGTGGGATTCAAAGAAGCGCATCTTCCGCTGGCGCGTGCCGAATGATGAGCTGCTGCGTGAGTGTCTCACGAAATTGGTTACTGTGTGTGTCGCAAAGCACCGTGAGGAACGGGATAAGCCTGAATGGGTAGGCAAAAAGAGTTCGACCTATGAACAGTGCGGACTCTACATCCGGCTGTACTTGGCCGAGCGTCCGCGCAAGTGAATTAGCGAAGGCAACCGCCAGCGGAAGCTGGCGGTGCCTTTTTGACTGCTTCGGTTCTTTGGCAATAAAAAGCTGCCTCGTCGGCCCATCCGGGCCGTGATGCACCGCACACACGCTCACCGGCGGGTGAACCCGCCGGCTGATGTCGTGCGTCGTCCGGACGAAAGGCCGGCACAAACCTACTCCGACTCGCGCCGATCGCTTTACACGCCCAATGCCAATCGCGCTCCTTGACAGTCGCGTCTCGTTACGTGCGAAACACCAATCCCCTCCCACTCCCTCACCGCCCAAACCGAAACAAATGCGCCCCCTCCGCCACCGAGCCCGCGTATCGCTGAGCAAGCATCTCCGCCATCAGCGCAGAGAACGTGATCCCGTTGCCGCCGAACCCAAGCACGAAGTCAATACCAGGCATCTCAGGGCTCTGGCCGAAGTACCCAAGGCCGTCGCGGGTCTTGCCGAAGACGCCGGCCCACGCGTGCGCAGACCTCCAACTGCGAGCCGCGGAAGAGCCTGCGAGCCTTGGCCATCAGGGCGTCGGTCTTGCGCGCAGCACGCGCTGGTTCACCGCGTGGCTCTCGAACGGGTCGTCCTCGCCTCCCATCAGCAGCCGCCGATCGGGGCCCGACCGCGCGTAGAAGTACGGGTCGCCCGTCTCCCACACCACGTGGTCGTCCAGCCACCGCGGCAGGGCGCCGTCGGAACCGGGCGCGGGCTCGACCGGTTCGGTCGCCACCGCGTAGGTGCTGGTCAGGTCGACGATCTTCTCGCGCAGCAGCGTCTGCGACTCGTAACCGGTCGCAAAGACCACGCGCTGCGCCGTGACCTGCGGGCCGCGGTCGGTCTGCAGCGCCCAGCGCCCCTGACCGGCGGGCGCGATGCCGACGACGGCGGTGCGGTCGAACGTGCGCGTTCCCCAGCGCCCTGCCTGCGCCAGCAATCGGTGCGTCAGGCGGTACGGCTCGACCCGCGCCGCCAGCGACGAACAGAGCGCGCCGGGGCGTTCGATCCCGAACCGTGCGCGGAGTTCCTCTGCGGTCAGCAAGTGCACGTCGATACCCACGCGCCGCGCAGCTCGCGCTCGTGCTCGAGCCAGCCCGTCTCGTCGGGCGTGTTGGCGAGATACAAGCTGCGGCAGAGCATGAAGCCGCACGTGTCGTCGAGCCCGCCGACGATCCGCTGCAGCGTCGAGACGCCCTGTGTGCACAGGCGGTACGCCAGCGCCGCGTCCTGCTCGCCGATCAGGCTCGTCAGCGCGGTCATGCTGACGTCGATCTCGTACTGCACGAGCGCGGTGGAGGCCATCGTGCTCCCCCACCCCACGTCGCGTTTGTCGAGCACGACGCACGACCACCCGAATGCGGCGAGTCGGTGTGCAACCAGCGCTCCGGTCAACCCGCCGCCAACCACCGCGACCTCGCATGTCTGGTCGCGCGTCAGCGGCGGGTAGACGCCGAGGGCGCCGCTCTGAATTGCCCAAAATGGAATGCCTGATCTGAGGTCCATGGGTGCACCCCCATCACGCCTCGTCGCCCTCAAACCCCCCGTGAACCCCCCCTGAAACTTCCTCAACCCCGCCTTGATGCCCCTGTCACAGGGCCGAAAAACAAGGCAAATCAACAATCTTCACGCTACGCTTGACGGCCTTTGTGCGACCGATGCCAATCCTTCCACTTCCACAATTCGAAGCCGACCTGGCCGCGGACGCCGAGGCGTACGCCAAGCTCACCGCCCCTAAGTCGATCGTCGTGCGTTTTGGGTCGATGAAGATGGTCGGCGAGTACCCCTCAGATACGGGGATCAAGCCCGGCTGCGGCAGCAAGCTCGTCGCCCGCACTCACCGCGGCACCGAGATCGTGGAGATGCTCACGACTACCTGCCCCAACAGCGGGTGCGGCAAGAGCGTCTCGCGCGACCAGATGCTCGCGTACGTCGAGAACTCCGGCGGCAAGGACTACCCGTTCCACACCGACGGTCGCATCCTGCGCGTCGCGACTGTGGAGGACATGAACCGCCAGGCGGCCCTTGAAGGCCAGGCCGAGCAGTGGCTGCGCATGGCGCGTGCCGCGGCGGCTCGCGTGGGACTCGGGCACATCAAGATCGTCAGTGCCGAGCCCGTGCTCGGCGGCGAGCGGATCACGTTCCACTTCCTCAGCGAGGAGCGGATCGACTTCCGCCCGCTGGTGATGGAGCTTGCGAAAGAGCTGCACACGCGGATCGAGATGCACCAGGTGGGCGCCCGCGACGAGGCGCGGATCATCGCCGACTACGAGCGGTGCGGCCAGCACTGCTGCTGCAAACAGTTCCTCAAGGTGCTCAAGCCCGTGAGCATGAAGGCGGCCAAAACGCAGAAGGCGACGCTCGACCCGCTGAAGATCAGCGGGCGCTGCGGCCGGCTGATGTGCTGCCTGCGATACGAAGAGAACACCTACGACGAGCTGAAGAAGAACCTGCCGCGGAAGAAGACGCCGATTCTGACGCCTGATGGGCCGGGGATTGTGATCGACACGCAGATTCTGACACAGCTTGTGCTGGTGCGTTTGGACGCGACGAACGAGGACGCGGCGTATCCGGTTGAGACGCTGAAGAAGATCGAGGGGAAGCCCGCGCAGCAGAACGCGGGAGGCGCGGGAGACGATGACGACGAGACACCGGAGACGCCCGGCGCAGAGCGGCGGTCAGCCGAACGGTGGGCCGCGCCCCGAGCGGCCGCGTGACGGCAGCGGCGGCCAAGGTCGCAGCGGGGGCGGCGGAGGTGGTGGCGGCAACGGCGGAGGTGGCGGACAGCGTCCGCCCCAAGGCCGCGGCCCGGGCGGGGGGGGTGGCGGTCAAGGCGGTCAGCGCGGTCCGGGCCAAGGTGGACAGGGCGGAGGTGGCGGGGGAGGCCAAGGCCAGCGCCGCGATGGCGGTCAGCGCCCGCAAGGCGGCGGGGGGGGTGGAGGCGGCCAACAGCGCCCGCCATTGAGCGAAGAGGAACGCGCGTAAGCGTCGCACAGAGAAGCTGATCCCGCGGAGTGAGTTCCGCGAGCAGGGCAACCAGTCCGCGGCACCGCCCGATGCGGCGCCGCCCAGCGCTTCACCGCCCGAGCAGGGCCCGCTGCCGGGGTGACCATCACGGCGTGCCGGGGCTGTAGCTGAACGAACCCGACGAGTCGGCGATCGTGAGGCTCTGGAAGGTGCAATCGATCTCCTCGATCGTCGCGAACGAGCCGTCGCTGCGTTGAACGTTGTAGTTGCGATGCCCCACGATGCGCGCGCCGCTGAGCGTGTAGGTCATGGTGCCGCCGGCCGCGGGGACGACCGCGACGGCCGAAGTGATCGCGACGTTCTGCGCCGCCATGCGAAAGGTCTTCGACGACGCATCGCCCGCTTCGCGCACGAACGTGCAGCCGTCAAACGTGAACGCGCCGGAGGGAACGCCGCCCGAGGTCGGCACGCGCGAAGCGATCCGCAGGCCCAGCAACGGACCGGTGAACGAGAGGCTGCTCGGCGCGGTCATTGAGAGCGTGCCTTGCGTGCGCGTTGCGCCGGGAACAGCCGGGCCGCGCCCGCCGACGGAGCCGATCGAGCCGCTGATATTGGTCACCGCGTCGTAGATCTCCTGGGTCGTCTTGCCGCCGGCCGAAACGGGGCCGGAGGGCGGGTTGAGCGGACCTGCGAGCAAGAACGCGCCCGCGGCGATCACGGCGGAGGCGGCGAGGATGGTCTGCATCTTGATCTGTGACATCGGTATCTCCTGAGGTCGAAAAGCTACCGCGCGGGCACAGATCCGCAAGGAAAACAGGACCATCTGCGGAAATGAAAACGGCCGGCGAAAGCGCCGGCCGTTGAGCATCAAGGATGTTGAGAAGCGTTCAGGCCGGTTGGGCCGCAGGCTGGGCGAGCGACATGCTCGCGGCGCGGCGGGTGCGTTGTTCGGCTTCTTCTTCAGCGCCGAGCGAGTACGCCTCGCCGAAGCGGAAGAGGCGGAAGGAGTTGCCGATGACCAGCACGTCGCCGAGGAAGTGGAAGACGAGCGCCTCCCACACTTCGAGCTTGCCGCTGGTGGCGAGGGCGAGGCCGATGAGGGCGACGACGACGCTGATGGCGATGTTCTGGGCGATGATCGCGCGGTTGCGGCGCGCCAGCTCGATAAGGAAGGGGATGCGCGACAGGTCGTCGTTCATCAGCGCCACGCCGGCGGAGTTGGTGGCGATGTCGCTGCCCGAAAGACCCATCGCGATGCCGACGTCGGCCGCGGCAAGGCTGGGGCCGTCGTTGATGCCGTCGCCGACCATCAGCGTGCGGCGTCCGTCCTTGGCGAACTGCTTGACCTCGGCGTGCTTTTCTTCCGGGAGGCACTCGGCCTCGACCATGTCGACGCCGACGGTGCGGCCCACACGCTCGGCGACGCTGAGGCGGTCGCCGGTGAAGATGGCGAGCTTCTTGACGCCCAGGTCGCGGAGGCGGTCCATCACCAGCTTGGTGGCGGGGCGGATCTTGTCCTCAAGGCCGACGGCGCCGAGGTACTTGCCGTCGCGCATCAGGTGGACGCCGGTCATGCCGTCGATGCGAGGCGCGACGGCCTCGACATCAGACGCGATGCCGGGGTTGAGCTCCTGCAGCCACGTGAGGCGGCCGGCGTAGAGCGTGCCCTGGGGCGTAGCGGCCTTGATGCCGCGGCCGTGCACCTCTTCGACCGATGTCGCAGCGCCGACGGGAACGCGAGCCGCGGCGGCGGTGGACATGATGCTCTTGGCGAGCGGGTGGTTGCTGTTCTGCTCGGCGGTTGCGGCGGCGGAGAGGAGGTCCGCGGCGTCGACGCCCGGCGCGGGGGCAAGGCGGCTGACGGCGAACTTGCCTGTGGTGATGGTGCCGGTCTTATCGAAGACGACGGTATCGACGTCGGCGGCGGCCTCGAGGTGCTTGGCTTCCTTGATCATCACACCGAGCCGCGCGGCGGCCGCGAAGGCGGCGACCATGGCGGTCGGGCTGCTGAGCAGGAGTGCACCGGGGCAGGCGACGATGAGGACGTTGATCGCGCGGTTGACGTCCTTGGTGAGGAAAGCCGCGAGGAAGGCGAGGGAGATCGCGACGGGCACGTAGAACGACGCGACCTGCTCGATGAGAAGCTGGCGCGGGGTCTTGGTGCGCTCGGCGCTTGCGATCAGCTCGCTGACCTTGCCGATGGTCGTCTCGATGCCGACCTGGGTGACGCGAACGTCAATCAGGCTCGAGAGGTTGGTGGTGCCGGCGTAAACCGGGTCGCCGACGGTGACCTCGTGGGGCGCGGCTTCGCCGGTGAGCGAGGCCTGGTCCATCGTGCTGCGGCCAGTGACGACGGTGCCGTCGACGGACATGTTCTCGCCGGGGCGGACGCGGACGGTGTCGCCGATCTTGATCTGCTCGAGGGGGAGCTCGACCTCCTGGCCGTCGCGCAAGACGCGGGCGACGTTGGGGGTGAGTTTGACCAGCTCTTCGATCACGCGCTTGGCGGAGATGCTGGTGCGGTTGAGGAACTGATCGGCGACCAACAGGACCAGGGCGAGCCAACCGGCGGCTTCGTACTCGCCGACGGCCATCGAGGCGATGATGGCGAGGCTGGCGAGGCTGCTGGTGCTGGCGCGGCCGCGCATCAGCTCGCGCCAGGCGGCGCGGACCATGAGCCAGCCGAGTGCGACAGCGGCGCCGAAGGCGAGGGCCTGGACGACCTGCGGGTGGACGACGGAGCCGAAGAAGATGCGCCCCATAAACGCCGCGATGAGCAGCACGCCGCCGAGCAGGTAGAGCACCAGCATGCGCTCTGACTTGATCTCTTCAGCATGCCCGCAGCACCCACCGTGACCGTCGTGGTCATGGTCGTGCTTGTGGGGGTCGGGGGTGATGATGTGGGGGTGGGTTTCGGTGGCCATAGAGAGTGGTCAAAGCACCGGGGTGAAACGATCGGACTGTCTGCGATGGGACCCGAGAAGAACTCACGGGCCGGTTCCACGGCACTGATCGGAGGCCGCGCGGCTATCGTAGCCGCCGGTCTGTCGGACTTGTTCCCGTACGCCCGCCGCACCCTGGCGGTTCTCCCCCACTGCTGTCTTCCTTCATGGCTGCAAATGGCCCCTCAACCCGGTGCAACATCACGATCCTGGGGATCGGGCAAATGGGGCTGGTGTGCGCGGGGATTCTGAGCGATCTGGACAAGGGGCGGGGGTTTCCTGGGGGAATCGGGGGGAAGGCTCCACGGATCACCCTTTGGGGGCATGAGGCGGCGCCGTCTGAGGCGCTCGCGCAAACTCGGCGCTCTGAGCGGCTGCCGGGGTTCGTGCTTGCGGACTCTGTGCGGGTGTCGTTGAAGGACAAGGACGCACTGGCGGACGCGGACATCATCATCTCGGCGGTGCCGGTGCAATTCTCGCGCGGGGCGTGGGAGCGGCTGCGTCCGCACGTACCTCGCAAGGCGGCGGTGCTGAGCGTGGCGAAGGGGATCGAGAACGGGACGCTGCTGCGGCCGTTGCAGATCATCTCCGAGGTGCTGGCGGACGACCCTGATGCGGCGCCGCGGAAGATGGCCGCGCTGAGCGGGCCGACGATCGCGCCGGAGCTTGCTCGCTGCCTGCCGGCGACGATGATCGCGGCGGGCGAGGACGAAGCGTTCCGCACGCTGGTGCAGGAGCTGTTCACGACGCGCTGGATGCGGATCTACACCACCGGCGACGTGATCGGCGTCGAGCTTGCCGGCGCGATGAAGAACGTGATCGCGATCGCGGCGGGGATTCTCGACGGCCTGCAGGCGGGGTGCAACGCCAAGAGCGCGCTGCTGGCTCGCGGACTGGCCGAAATCTCGCGTCTTGGCGTCGCGATGGGCGCTGCGCCCGAGACCTTCTTCGGCGTCGCCGGCGCTGGCGACCTTGCAACGAGCTGCTTCAGCCCCGAGGGGCGCAACCGCTCGTGCGGCGAGGCGCTTGGCAAGGGCGTGAAGCTGGACGACTACCTCGCGCGGTCGCCGCACGTGGTCGAAGGCGTCGCGACGACGCGGAGCGTTGTGGACCTGGCGGCAAGCACCGGGTGGAGATGCCGATCACGCAAGCGGTCTACTCGGTGCTGTTCGACGGGCTGGACCCGATCGACGCGATCGGCCAGCTCATGACGCGAGAGCCGAAGGCCGAGCGGGTGGGGTGAAGGGCCAAATTGCTAAAGGGGCAAATGGCCAAAGGGCCAAAGGGCCAAATGGGCTCCCGTCTTCACTTGGCAGCCATTTCTGCTTTCCCGCACTCGGGGCAGGCGGCGTCATTCGCCAGGCCGGCGAGCGAGTAGCCGCACTTGATGCAGGTGTTGGACATTGCCCGCTGCCGCGCGATGACGCCTGAACGAAAGAGCAGCGTGGCTGGGGTCCAGAGGAGGATGGGGATGGGCCAGAAGATCAGGGAAGCGGACCGATTCGCACCGGGCGGGGTGCCTTTGGGTCCCAGCCACTCGCGGTAGGAGAAGACAAAGAGCGACACATTTACGGTGTCGGAAGAAGAGGAGGCGTCGTGCCGGTTCACAAACACCCAGCTTCGGGGCGAGAATCCCAAACTCTTCAGGTTTCTCAGACGCCACCCTTGTTCGCTTTCCTCAAAGACCCACCGCGTCCGTCTCCCTTGATCCGGATCGAATGTTGATGGCTCCCATTGAGCAAGCCTTAGGACATCGGCACTCCCACCAGCCACTGCAAACGAGCTGCTAGAGCCAGCGACCGACAACGCCCACCACCCGCTCGCTACCCACACGGCCGTCACGAGCATGCCGAGCGTGAACAGCGTCCAGCCCGCGGCTCGACGTTTGCGTCCCGTGCGCTGTGGCGGTCGAGGCTTCTTCACTCGCCGGTGAGTTTATAGGAGGAACTTCAGGGCAAATGCCATGTGAGGATGACGTGGGGGCGGCCATACGTCAGATCGCCGAAGGCACATGTGCCCCCACGTGAGCGGGCGAGGTGTGTGGGGGGGCGGGGCGAGGAAGATCAGGAACTTTGGCGCTAGGGCGGTCGTGATTTGGGGTAACCGCTCCGCCACGCCCTCATCCGTCACTCGCAAAGCCTCGTGACGCCTTCCTCCCACCAAGCCGGGAGAAGGTGGCGGATTGCCCAGTTTTACAGAGAATGTGCGGATTAGCCGGTTATGGCGCGTGCGACGCATTGGGTGTGCGGGCCTGCTCTATCTGCATGGTCCGCTCGCCAAGGAGGCACCCGTGAAGACCATGATCCGCTCGTCGCTGCTTCTCGCCCTGGGCCTTTCGCCCGCCGCTGTGATGGCGGAGACGGCCTGCCACTCGTTCAACGTTCCGGGAACGTTCGACTGCGTCTACGGCGGCACGTCGAACGTGAACGTGTTCGTCTCCGCGGCGAGCGTGAACGACTGCGCCGGCACGGCGCGGAGCGTGGAGATCACCTGCAACCTTCAGTCGCTGTTTGCGGCGACGTACGCCCGTGAGGCAGTGTGCGACATCACGCTGCCGGGCGGCCAGATGGTGACCGCGCGGTTGTCGCGCCTGGCCGACACGTACACCACGCTCACCAACTCCATCTGCCGCGTGGCGCTGCCTGCCGGCACGACCGTCGCGAACATGACGGGCAACTGGAACTTCAAGTTCCGTGACACATTCAACGACTCGGGCGGCCTGGCGGAGTCGCGTGTCTCCAACATCCACGTGAACGTGTACTCGCGCTCCGTTCCCTCGGCACAGAAGACGATCACGATCACCGACGGCGTGGAGATCGCGCGGACCAATCCGCAGACCGACACCGGCGCGTTCGGCCAGACGTTCATCAAGATCGACACCCCGCCGGTGCAGTACGGCACGGGCCAGTACATGCGGGTCGACGTGAGCGCGTCGCAGGGCATCCCCAGCCCCAACCGCGGCAACCAGCCGGGGTACCCCGGCCCTTGGACTGTCGCGATCTACAACGCCAACGGCGAGGTGCTGTACAACGGCACCACGTCGATGTCGGTCAACTTCGGCACCGGCGGCGCCGACCGCAAGGACGGCTCGGCTGGCGAGATGGACGGGGGCCCTGAGACGACCGGCCCGCTGTACGTGTCGATCATGCCGTGGAACGTCAACAGCGAGATGTTCTACGACAACGAGGACTTCCCGCAGTACTCGCAGTACCTGCCGCGGGCGTACCCGTCGTTCGGGATGCGCGGCGAGGACCAGTTCGCGCCGTACTACGACTTCAACGTTCGCGTGCAGCGCGGGCAGGAGGCGAGCAACCCCGATTGGCCCGACCTTTCGACGGTGTACACCAACCGGCCGCTGAGCACGGTAATGGTGCCGACGATCCCCGGCGAGTGGCGGCTGGTGCGGTTCCGCCTGCCGGGCCCGATCGTCGCGGCCAACGGCGACTACCTGGACATCGACACCTCGGCGAGCACGCTCCAGGCGTTCTACGACCCCAACTGGCGCAATGACACCGAGATCGCGCTGTTCGACGCGGCGGGTAACCTGCTCGCGGCGGATGACGACGAAGGGTCCAACTTCGCCTCGTCGCTCTCCTTCGGCGCTGCGGCGCCGTCGCGCCCGGCGATGGTGACTGGCACGCCGGGCGAGCCGTTCAACGGTCGCGACGGCGCGAACCTGCCCGCGGGCGAGTATTACCTGGCGCTGTGCATGTACAACCACACGTTCGGCAACGGGTTCAGCGTGACGAACAACTCGCCGCTGCCCAGCGACTTCAGCGGGCAGATCTACGCGACGATCACCGCGCACGTGACGCCGATCGTGGCGTGCGGCCCGGCGGACATCGGCCAGCAGGGCGGCGTCGAGGGAGCCGACGGTCACCTTGACAACAACGACTTCATCGTGTTTATCAACCGATTCTTCTTCAACAACCCGCTGGCCGACATCGGCACCACCGGCGGCCTGCCGGGGAGCGACGGCCACCTGGACAACAACGACTTCATCGCGTTCATCAACTACTTCTTCACCGGGTGCTGAGAAGGCCCGATCGTTCGCCCCGCTTGAGTGAGAGACCTTTGCGGCCGGCCCCGATGGGCCGGCCGTTTGTGTTTTGGCCTGAGAGCGGGTGTTGCCACCTATCATCGGGCGTGCCGGATTTTCCGCGAATCACGATGGATCCGAAGGTGATGGGTGGTCGCCCGTGCATCCGCGGGATGCGCGTGACGGTGGCAACGGTGCTGGGGCTGCTGGCGTCGGGAAAGACGTTTGCCCAAGTGCTGGCGGACTATCCGTACCTGGAAGAGGCCGACCTGCGCGAGGCGCTGGCGTTCGCGGCTTGGCGGATCGATGAACAGCAGTTCCCACTGGGCCGCGCTTCGTGAAGATTATCGTCGACATGAACCTGACCCCGCGCTGGTGCGAACTCCTGCGGCGGGCAGGATTTGCGACAGATCACTGGCTTGAGACGGGTGCTCCAAATGCGCCCGACGACGCGGTCATGGCGTGGGCGACGGCGAACAACGCGGTCGTTTTTACGTGCGACCTCGACTTCAGCGCCATCCTGGCGAAAGGCCGCTCGTCAGCTCCGAGTGTCGTTCAGGCACGCGGTCTCGATGTTTCACCGGAAGCTCTGGGGGAGTCGGTCGTGCAGGCCCTCACTCAGTTTCGTGAAGAACTTGAGCGGGGCTGTATTTTGACAATCGATTCGGGTGGTGTTCGAGCAAGAATCCTGCCCTTGAGGTAATCACTATGCGAATCGCTTTTGGACTGTCCGCCGTGGCCGCTCTCGCTTCGACCGCTTTTGCGTGGGACGCCGCGGGTCACCGAACGATCGCGTGGCTGGCGCTGGACTCCCTGCCCGCAGATGCGCCCGCGTTTCTGCGTGAGCAGAGCACGCGCGAGTCGGTGACGTGGAACGCGGCGGAACCGGACCGGTGGCGCGGGGAGAAGAACCCGTTCATCATGAACAGCACGTACATGGACCACTACATGGACGTGGAAGACTTGGCGGACTTCGGCATGACGCTCGAGACGCTGCCGATGCTGCGGTATCGGTACGTGCGCGAGCTGGCGCTGGCCCGCGCCAAGTGGCCGACGGGGAAGGACGGCACGAGCAAGCCGTACGACGAGAAGAAGGACGCGACTGGGCAGCAGGAGTACCCGGGGTTTGTCGCGTACGCGATCTGCGAGCAGCAGGCGCGACTGACGGGGCAGTTCAAGACGTGGCGGATCCTCAAGCAGATCAACGATCCGGCGCGTGCGCCGCAGCTCAAGATGGCGGAAGCGAACATCCTGAGCACGATGGGCGTGCTGGCGCATTACGCGGGCGACACCGCCCAGCCGCTGCACACGACCAAGCATCACCACGGGTGGGCCAAAGGGACGCCGAACCCCGAGGGATTCACGACCGACAACGGGTTCCACGCGATGATCGACGGGGGGATCATCCGGGAGTTCTCGATCGACTACTCGATGTGCAAGGCTGCGCAAGTGCCGCAGTCGGCGACGCCGGCGGGAGGCGCGATGGATGCGCACGACCCGGCTTCGTGCTGGAACTTCACGATCGCGTACCTCAAGCGCTCGCATGACCAGGTGGTGCCGGTGTACCAACTCGAGAAGTCGGGCGACCTGCACAGGGAAGCGGGGAAGAAGTTCATCATCGAGCGTCTGAACGACGGCGGTGCATCACTGGGTGCGTACTACGCCTCTGCGTGGAAGGCGAGCGAGCCGAGCAAGAAGGAAGTGGACGACTTTGTGAAGTACGACACGTTCTCGCCCAAGGCCGGGGCGCCGGCGCCTGCTGCCCCGGCGACGACCGAGCCCGCGGCGGGCGGCGGGGAAACCGCAAAGTAATGAGGTTCTACCAACACTGTCCTAAAGAGAACAGCACTCGCAGAGCCTCGTGCTGCCTCCTTCGCTGACGCTTCGGGCTCTGACGGAGAGCGGCACGCTCGTGCTTTGGCGCATCTCGACGAGCAAGGTGCTCGATCTCTCGCCCGAGGCGAGCCCGAAGATTCTGGGCATTCTCAACGCGACCCCCGATTCGTTCAGTGACGGGGGGTTGTGGATTGATCCGCGTGCGGCCGCGGAGCACGCGGCGGAGATGATCGCCGAGGGCGCGATCGGCGTGGACGTGGGCGGAGAGAGCACGCGGCCGGGGGCAACACGGGTTGATGCGGCGGGACAGATTGCGCGTGTGGCGCCGGTGATCGAGGCGACGCGGCGGCTTGTAGGTGGCGGGCCGCTGATCACGATCGACACGACGCTCGCTGAGGTTGCGGAAGCGGCGCTTAATGCGGGGGCGGACGCTGTGAACGACGTGTCGGGAGGAACTGAGGACCCGGCGATGCTGGGGCTGGTGGCTTCACGCGGATGCGGCGTGGTGCTGATGCACCGGCGAACGACGCCGGAGAAGGACAGCTATTCGACGCGGTACGGGAAGACGGGCGAACACGCCCCTCCCACTGACGAGTCCGACGTTGTGGCAGTGGTGAGATCGGCACTCGCGACGCTTGTTGAGCGGGCACTTACTTGCGGCGTGGCACGCGAGGCGATCGTGATCGACCCGGGGCTGGGGTTTGGAAAGACCGTCGAACAGAACCTTGCTCTGGTGCGTAGAACAAGAGAGCTCATCGCGCTCGGCTACCCAGTGATGAGCGGCTTGAGTCGCAAGAGCTTTACGGCCAGAGCTGCCGGCCTGCCCGACGACACGCTCCCTGCGCAACGCCTTGACGCGACCGTTGCGCTTTCCCGGGAGCACCGGCGGGCCGGAGCTCGGCTGTTTCGCGTCCATGACGTAGCCGCCCACACCCAAGCCTTCGCGGCCGATTCTGCGGGATGAGGGCGGGTTCATGGCTTGTTCGTCATTGCGCGTTCGTGCTTCCGCACACGCTTCATGCCACCGCACACGCTTCATGCCACCGCACACATTTTGTGCTGCCGCACACATTTCGATGGGCGGCGTAGCATGGTGGACCGTCGCACGGATTGATCGAGCAAGACCCAGTCGCATTGGAGGCACCCATGGCCAGCGCCAACATTAAGGAATTCACCGACGCCAACTTCTCCCAGGAAGTCCTCAACAGCGAGCAGCCCGTGCTCGTGGATTTCTGGGCCGAGTGGTGCCAGCCGTGCCGCATGCTGACCCCGACGATCGAGAAGGTCGCCGACCGGTTCGCCGGTAAGGCCAAGGTCGGCAAGATGAACACCGATTTCGCCCAGCAGACGGCCGTGAAGTACGGCATCAACGCGATCCCCACCGTGATCCTGTTCAACAAGGGGCAAGTTGTGCAGAAGTTCGTGGGCGTGCAGCAGGAAGCCGCGTACGCCGGGGCGATTGAGGCCGCGGCGAAGTGAGAAGGGGAAGGGAATAGGGGTTAGGGAATAGGGACTAGTAAGGCCCCGCGCTGCGGGGCCTTTTTGTTTTTCTGAACCGCGATCGTGAGGGAGCGGAACGATGGGTTGACGGGGAATAACACCCCCCAATTCAACGGCGATCCGCTCCTTTACGGTCGCGGTTCGGACTGCAAAGGGCCTTTGCGTCTTCCTATCGTTGCGCATGGCAGCAGCTAGCAACGGTGTTCACTCGGCCCCCGCGATCAAACCCCTTGGTGAGAAGAAGCCCATCCGGGCGGGCGTGGTGGGTGTGGGGCGGATGGGCCGGCACCACGCGCGTGTGTACGCCCAACTGCCCGAGACCGAGCTTGTGGGCGTAGTCGACGCCAACCCCGAGCGGGCCGAGGCGCTGGCCGAGCAGCACAACTGCAAGGCGTTCTACAACGTGCAGAGCCTGATCGACGCGGGCGTAGACGTCGTGAGCATCGCCACGCCGACGACGTATCACCGGGCCGCGGCCGAGCCGCTGCTGAGCGCGGGGGTGGCGTGCCTGGTTGAGAAGCCGCTGGCGGGCGACGTGGCGGAGGCGGAGAAGATCAAGGCGTGCGCCGAGAAGCACGGGACGGTGCTGATGGTCGGGCATATCGAGCGGTTCAACCCGATCATGCGGGCGCTCAAGCGCGAGACGGGCGGGGGCGTGGACATCACACCGCGGTTCATCGAGGTGTCACGCGTGAGCCCGATGACGTTCCGCTCGGTGGACGTGTCGGTGGTGATGGACATGATGATCCACGACCTGGACGTGGTGATCATGCTGATGGGCGGGCGCGAGCCCGACGAGGTGCAGGCCTCCGGCGTGCCGGTGATCACCGAGCACGAGGACATCTGCAACGCGCGCCTGACGTGGAAGAACCCCAACTGCGTCGCGAACATCACCTGCTCGCGCCTTGCGCTCAAGACCGAGCGCGTCACGCGCATCACCGGCGAGAACGCGTACGTGAAGATCGACTACGGCGCCAAGACCGGCACGGTGATCCGCAAGGTGGCCAACGAGGGCCAGATGGTCGAGCTGCGCAACCTGCTGCGGCAGGGGGCGGACCTCTCGAACCTCAAGTGGCACGAGCTGGTCGCGATCGAGGAGCTGAAGGTCGACGAGGGGGAGCCGATCGTCGAGGAGATCAAGGCGTTCCTGGCGGCGGTCCGCGAGGGGCGGCGGCCGGAGATCGACGCGTCGGCAGGGCTCGCCAACGTGCGGACAGCTGAACGGATCATTGAATCGTGCAAGGAGCAGCGGGCGGGGGCGGAGGCCTTTGCGGGCTCTTCGCGCTGAAAGGAGCGGGGTGTGGGGAAACTGATGCAAGGGGCGGTGCGTCTGCACGCGGAGCCGCGGCTGTGGGGTGTGCTTGTGCTCGACGATCCGCGGAACCCCGCGGAGTGGCGGGGGATGCGGTTGCCGTTTGAGCGTGTCGGGAGTTACGCGGGGGTGGTTTGGCGGCGGCATCTGCTGGATGAGGCAGGCGAGCCGCTGGTGCGCGACGGGAAGCGGGTGCAACTCACGTTCACGGAAGAGGCCGGCAGGGTGTTGAACCGCGCTACGCGGCACGATGTTCGACGCAGGTTGAAGGATGGGACGCTGAACTTCACCCATCGGACGATGCCAATGAGCCGGACGGACAAGATCGTGCTCTGCGTCATGGCGCCGGTGATGCTGGCGCTGATGGCATTCGTCGCCGTGGCCATCGTGCGCGGACACGCCACCATCCCTCGCTCACATCTGGAGTGGTACGACCTGCCGGTGAAGCTGTCGCTGGTGGTCGTGCCACTGTTGCTGTACATACTTGTCGGGTGGATCGTGTGGCGCAGTTCGCGCCGTACCTGTCGCGCCGTGCGGGTGACGTCGGAAGCGATTACGCCACTGGACAGGGCGCACAGCGGGAAGCCCATCGAACGCTCGGCGGTCGTCCGCTACAAGTTCGGGCAGGAGTCGGTGCGGGTGTGGACGACTGAAGGCACACATCAGTTCCAATGCGCGCGTTGGTTCTTTATCGCGTGGATGGGAAGCGACGAGCTTGAACGGAGACGGACGCGCAGGTCGTACGTGCGGTGCGGAATCTATCTTGCGGTGACCTTGCCCGTCATCATCGTCTTCGCGTGCGTGCTGCCGCGGCCGGATCCTGACCCCAACATCCAGCGATTGGAGTGGTGGCAGGGGGTACTGCTGTTCGGCGGCTTACTGGGTTTCTGCGCTGTCATGCTCGGCTATGTGCTGCCCCGCATGGTCATTTCGGGCAGGCGGCGTGAGCGGGCGACGCGGCGCAAGTACCGCCTTGCGGCTAAGGCTGCGGTGCCTGCGGCTTGCTAAGTGGTCGCACCACGCACGGATGGTGTTATGGTTCCGCGGCCTCCACACCTTGCCGCTGCGCGGCGAAGGTGTGGCACCTATTGGCCAGGACTGCTGTTAGGCGTTTATCGGGCGTCCGCCACGCCGGGCCGCTGCGCGGCGAAGGTGGGGTACTGGGTCTAAACTTCTCCCCCACTTGTCGCAGTTTGCGGCCGCGGACGAGGTGATCCTCACCCACCTCACACCCTCTCGCGAGGCGCGGTACGACCCGATGCTCGGGCCGTGGCAGGAGGACCGGCGTGAGTTGCGTTGAGCGTCAAGACCATGGAATCGAACAACCAGTCGTCGTCCCCCGCCCCCGAGAACACCGCCCCCGAGACTGCCCCCGCAGCCGAAGGCCAGGCCACGGAGGGCGCGGCTGCGCCTGCCGCTCCTGAAGCCAAGGGTCCCAACCTCAAGGGGTTGCCCAAGATCGGCCGCGCTGAGGTCGTCAGCGAGGACGGGCGTCCGGTTCGTTCCGGCCCGGGTGGGCCTGGCGGCGGCCGCGGCGGCGATCGGGGTGGGCCGCGTGGCGGCGGCTTCGGCAAGAAGCCCGCGGGCCCCGAGTCGGGCCGGGCTGAAGGCCCGAACACGATGAACACGCTCCGCAACGTCAACGACGAGCACAAGGCGTCGGGCGGCGGTGCTGACGCGTCGCTGGATGCCGAGATCGAGGCGATGCTCGCCGAGGCCGGCGATGCCATGGGCGCCAAGCAGCCCAACCGCAAGGGTGGCAACGTGACGCCGGTCGGCGGCGCTCGTCCCGCGGCTCTGCGCGGGCCGCGCAAGGTTGAGAGCGGCCGCGAGCACCGCAAGGGCAAGGTCGTCAGCGTCGGTCCGACCGACATCTTCATCGAGTTCGGCCCCAAGGAGCTGGGCGTCGTTCCCCGCGCCAACTACGAGCGTCAGGGCGAGCAGGGCCAGGAGGCCGCGTCGGTGATGCCCAAGGCGGGCGAGGAGATCGAGGTCGTCGTCGAGCGGTTTGAGAAGGACGAGGGTCTGTTCATCTGCTCGCGTCCGGGCCAGATCGTCAAGGCGGCGTGGGAGATGCTCGAGGTCGGCCAAACCGTCGAGGCCCGCGTCACGGGCGTGAACAAGGGCGGCCTTGAGCTCGAGGTGGCCAACCACCGCGCGTTCATGCCGGCCGGCCAGGTCAGCCTCGACCGCGTGGCGGACCTCTCGGTCTTCATCGGCGAGAAGTTCCCGTGCGAGATCGTGCAGATCGACCACCGCGGGGCGGGCAACATCGTGCTCAGCCGCCGCAACATGCTCAAGCAGGAGCGTGAGGAGAAGGCCGCGAAGCTGCGCGAGACGCTCGTCGAGGGTGCGGTGATGGACGGCGTGGTCCGCAAGATCATGCCGTTCGGCGCAGTTCGTCGACATCGGCGGCATGGACGGGCTCGTCCACATCTCCGACATGACGTACGACCGCGTCTCGCCCAGCGAGAAGAACGTCGCCAAGTTCGTCAAGGAGGGCGAGTCGGTCCGCGTGCAGGTGCTGAAAATCGACGGCGAGAACAACAAGATCGCCCTGGGCATGAAGCAGCTGGCCAGCGACCCGTTCTCGACGGCAGTCTCGGACATCACCGAGGGCGCGGAGGTCAGCGGTGCGGTCGTCCGCATCACCGACTTCGGCGCGTTCGTGCAGATCGGCCCGGGCGTCGACGGCCTCGTACACATCAGCGAAATCAGCCGCAAGCGCATCGGCAAGGTCGAGGATGAGCTGAAGGTCGGCCAGGTCGTGAGCGCCAAGGTGCTCAAGATCGACCCCGCCACCCGCAAGATCAGCCTCAGCATCAAGGCCCTCACGCCCGAGCTGGCCGCCGAGCCCCCGCGCCCGGCAGCCGCGAGGCGATGATGGCCGAGAAGCGCGCCGAGCGCAACAAGCGCGACCAGGAGCGTCTGGCCGAGATCAACAAAGAGACGCCCGAGCTGCGTCGCCAGCGCGAGAAGTTCCGCAACAAGGAACTCAAGGGCGGCTTCGGCAAGAAGCTCACCTACCTCGGCGGCGGGCTGGGTGATCTGAAGCTGGGCCAGTGAGGCGAGGCACTAGCCATTAGGCAATAGTGAAAGACAAGAGCCCGGGTGTGAGCCCGGGCTTTTTCATTGGGGCTGTCTCGACGAGTGCACTCGTGAGCGGCGTTACTGCGGGTGTTTATCGGCAGGAGGATCGGGTTCTGCAACCCGTTTCCACACCCCCGTGAGTTTCGCTCGCCCCGTGGAGTCCCGATTCCACGCGTCGAGTGTGCGAGAACTGCCGGCGACGAGGACCTGCTTGTCACCGATCCTCGCCGGATAGAACACCGTGGCGCCGTGGGTGATGAGAGGAACCTTTGTCGTCAGCATTCCGCGTTCGAACACGCCGTCGCTCGTGCGCAGAAATCGAGGCCGGCTGTCGGTAAGTTCGAGCACACGGAACGAGTTGCCGCCGTTCGACTCGATGCGAAGGACTGAGTTGCCGTCCGCGCTCTTCCACGTGCCTGCCGGGCTGAACGCGTCACCGACCGTCGCCGGCGCGGAGGGCAACTTCTGCTTCTGGGCTTCGGCGATGCGACGGATCTGCGCTTCCTGTTCGGCCGCGGCGGCTGCAGCGCTTTCTGAGCCGGCAAGGTCGGGCGGGAGCGCAAGCAGGCGCTCGCCCGTGCGGTCGCGGTACGCGACAAGACCGCTTTGGTCCGTCGCCGCGTCCTGCACGCCCGCGAGAGCACGGAATGCATCGAGGTACATCGCTGCCCACCGCTCCTGCTCCTTTGCGGGCACCTTCTCGACGATGCGCGGCGGGGCGTACAGCGAAAGAGCCGTCGCCTTTATGTCGACGCCATGCATCTGCGCACCTGCAAGGCTCGTCACCGGCGCAAGGAACAACTGCTTGTCGCGCACGTGCACGACGGCCTCGCGGCAGGGCCCCCACGGCACCCAGCGGTCGAACGTGATGCGACCATCCTTCATTTCCGCTTCCGCGCATACGGTAATGAAACCGCCTCCCTGATTCGTCGAAACGATGGCGGCAAACTTCTCGCCGACGCGACGGAGCTGGACGGACGTGGCGGCCGACAACCAGCACTCACGCTGCCCGGTCGCCCAAAGCGTGTAGTCGGGGAGCGCCGGCTGCGAACCAGCGACAGGTTCCGCAACCGTGTGCGTTCTGGCCTTCGACCAATTCAATAAGCCGATCCTGGGCATCATCGCCTTCGGGCGTAGTCCAACCGGGTCCCAGTTCCGCAAGCCACGCGGCCCATTGAGCTTCGCTCAGGACCGACGGCCGTGGCTCGCCCTGCGCAGATGAGGTGATGATCGCGAAGGCCAACAGGGTGCAGAGCAATCGTCCGACCATGGCAAGTGAGACGCACGGGTCGCCTGTGGGTTCCGTGACATGGTCGTGTCAGTCTCCGGTCGTCTGGGCGATTTGAGCGAACGACAGCCCGAACTTTGAGAGGTATTTCTTGAGCCGGTCGGCGTCGTTTGTGGACGCCTTCGTCATCCGTGAAGCGGCGAAAAGCGTGCGGCCAGCTTCGGAGAGCGATCGCGAACCGCGGCAGACGGCGACGACGTCGGCGAGTTGGACGCGGTCGAAACGGTCGAGGGCGGCGGCTCGCTCGGCGCCGAGCAAAGCAGCGAGACCGTCTTCGGAAGAGTCGAGTGCAGAACTGGAGACCGCCGCCCCAACACCCTTACCCACCCCACTCACGCTCCGCCAGGCGTTGGTCAGGCGGCGAGTTTCTTCTTCGACGAGCTCCTGCGTGATGCGCCCACCCTGAGCGAGCGTGCCCATGCGGGTGATCGCGCCGGAGAGATCGCGGAAGTTCCCTCGCCACGCGGCATCGGCGTTTGTCGCAAACCGCATGAACGCAGCACGGGCCTCGGCGTTGAAGCGGACGGCGTGCCCGGTGCGGGTCGCGAACTGCTCGAGCTCGTAATCGAGGTTGGGCTCGATGTCCTCCTTGCGCGAGGCGAGTGGCGGGAGCTCGAAGCACCAGAGGTCGATGCGGGCGAGCAGATCCTCACGGAACGCGCCGGTGCGGACCAGGGCGCGGAGGTCGCGATTGGTGCCGGCGACGAGCTGGAAGTTGCTGCTCACTTCACGGTCGCTGCCGAGGGGCGTGAAGCGTTTCTCCTCGATCGCGCGGAGGAGCATCGCCTGCTCGTCGAGGCCGAGCTCGCCAATCTCGTCGAGGAAGAGCAGGCCGCCGTCGGCGGCGCGGAGGAGGCCGGGACGGTCGGCGACTGCACCTGTGAACGCGCCCTTCTTGTGGCCGAAAAGCGTGGACATTGCGCCGTCGCCACGGATGGTGGCGCAGTTCACCTCGACAAAGCCACCCTCAATCTGACGACGGGCCTTCTTCAGTTCGTACACGCGGCGGGCAAGGCGGCTCTTGCCCGCGCCAGTCGGACCGGTGATGAGCAGCGGGTCGGTCGAGACGACGGCGACCTGCTCCAGTCGTTCGATCAGCCGATTGAACTGCGCGTTGCGCGTCGCGATGCCCGACTTGAGGCCGGTGAGGTTGTCGGTGTGCTCTTTGCGGAATCGCGCAGCGAGCGAGTCGTACTTCTGCAGGTCGAGGTCGATGATCTTGTACTCGCCCGAGGCGTCGGCCTCGTTGCGGCGCGGGGCGGTCTGAATCAAGCGGGCGGGGAAGCGGCGTGACTCGGTCAGAAGGAAGAGGCAGATCTGGGCGACGTGCGTGCCGGTGGTGATGTGGACGAGGTAGTCCTCGGCCTCGGTATCGAACGGATAGGCAGAGGCGAAGTCGAGGAAGGCCGAGTAGACGTCCTCGAAGTCCCACGGGTCGTGAGGATCGAAGGAGACCGTGTTGATCGCCGTGCTAGGCGAGACTGCCTCCATGTCCTCGCGGATCGTTTTGGCGAGATTGGTGGCGAACCGCGGGCAGAGGAGTTCCACCCGGTCCACCTGCAGGTCGGCGTGCTGGCAGAGGGCGACGTTTGGGCGCCAACGCGTCCACCGGTCCGGGCCGCGGCCGGTGTCGAGGGTGGTTCCGAGGAGCGAGAGGATGACGAGGCGCTTGGACACGATGTGAGTATATGTTTTTATCTATTTGTATACATATAAACGCCGAGCTTTGATCAAAAACGGGCGTGGCTCCTCAAAAACGCCGTTTTGGAGCCTGGCACGCGGCGTGTTTTCTCCTCCATGTCCCGGGTGACGGTCACCCTGAGGGACGAAAACGAAGGAGGCACCCGTGGCCAACAAGAACCTGTTCAACTCGATCGTCCACGCCTTGCTGCCCAAGGCCGACACCGTCAACGAGGCGGGCGGCCGCGCGTACGAACTGTCGCCCAAGGCGCAGCTCGCGCAGCTGGCATGCACCGGCTGCTTGAACGGAACGTTCTACAGCGACGCCTCTGAGCAGTTGGCCAAGGTCCTGGATATTGCGCAGCGCGTCGAGCCTGAGTTCGTCGCCAAGGTTGCGCCTCCACGCCCGGGCCAAGGGGCACATGAAGGACATGCCGGCGCTCTTGGTGGCGATGCTGAGCGTGACGGGCCCCGGCCTGATGGCCGAGGTGTTCGACCGGGTGATCGACAACCCGCGCATGCTGCGCACGTTCATGCAGATCATGCGGTCGGGTCAGGTCGGTCGGCGCTCGCTCGGGTCGCTCCCCAAGCGGATGGTCCAGCAATGGATCGAAACCCGCACGCCCGAGCAGTTGCTCCGCGCATCGATCGGCGAATCGCCGAGCCTGGCGGACATCATCAAGATGGTCCACCCGCGGCCGGCCGATCCGGCGCGAGCGAACCTCTACGCCTACTTCATCGACAAGCCGCACGATGCGTCCCTGCTCCCCGAGTCGATCCGCACGTACGAAGCGTTCAAGGCCGATCCGTCGGCGTTCAAGAACGTGCCGGACGTGCCGATGGAGCTGCTCAACGGCATGAACTTGTCGGTTGAGCAGTGGAAGCAGGTCGCCGAGCGGATGAGCTGGCAGTCGCTGCGCATGGGGCTCAACACCCTGGCGCGGCGTGGAGTCCTCGCGGACGAAAAGCTCGCGAAGCGATTGGCCCGCAAGCTGGCCGACGCCGAGCAGGTGAAGCGTTCGCGCGTGCTGCCCTACCAGCTCCTGGTCGCGTTCAACAACGCGGGTACGGATGTGCCCGCGGTGATCAAGGATGCGCTCCAGGACGCGATGGAGACAGCGACGGCGGCGGTCCCGATGATCCAAGGGAAGGTGTGGGTGCTGGTGGACATCTCCGGCTCCATGCACTCGCCGATCACCGGTCACCGCAAGGGTTCGACCACGGCGGTCCGCTGCGTCGACGTTGCGGCCCTGGTCGCGGCGTGCTTCCTGCGGGCGAACGACCGGTCGGAGGCAGTGCTGTTCAGCACGGACGTCGTGCCGCTGGAAATCAACCGGCGCGACTCGGTGATGACCAACGCCGTGAAGATGGCGTCGCAGCCCGGAGGCGGCACCAACTGCTCGGCGCCGCTGACGATGCTCAACAACCGTCGCGAGACGGGCGACCTGATCGTGTACGTGTCGGACAACGAGTCGTGGGTGGATACCAATCGCTCTTCGCGCTGCACCGAAGTCGTGGCTCAGTGGGCACGCTTCAAGCAGCGGAACCCGAAGGCGAAGATGGTGTGCATCGACTTGCAGCCCAACACGACCACGCAGGCGACCGACCAGCACGACGTGATGAACGTCGGCGGGTTCAGCGACGCGGTGTTCGAGCTCATTGCCGGGTTCCTCACGGGGACGGGCAAGGCCGAGCACTGGGTCGAGGTGATCGAGCGGGAGCGGCTCTGAGCTCTCGTCTAACTGAAGTTTCCTCCCCCGCGCTGTGACGAAAGGCGCAGCGTGGGCTTGACAGAACGTGCACGCGGCGGCGGATGCCGGCCGGAGTACCAGCAACAAAGTCTCCGTCCCTTCCTTGCCGTCGCCGCGTGGTCCTGAAGTTTGACTGATTGACAAGTACAGAGGCTCACGCGCGGCGTCGGATGCAGGTAGGACTACACGAATACAGATCGTAAAAACGTCCTGCCAATCTCTTTGCCGCCGTCGCGCGTGGGCTTCTGACCGGATCTTTGAAAAGTCGTGCTGGTGATTCTTTTCTTCACACAGAAGACCGTGCCCGGGGCAGGCTCAGACTGCGCCCCCAGATGTTGTGGTTGCGGGTTCGAGTCCCGCTCTGTCATCGCGAGATGGCGGGTAGCTCAATTGGTAGAGTCCAATGGTGGGGCGCAGCCCGCCTGCTCCGGACACGAGTCTTCTGCGTTGCTTCTGCTGCCTCGGGCGCGAATGCCCGGTGGGACTACATGGTCAGAGCGCCCGGTGCAAGCCGGGAAGTCCGGTTCGATCCCGGCCGCCGCCGTCACCCTTGAGTGGGAACGGCGCGGTAGCTCAAACTGCTCGAAAGAGCGTTGTCCTGCCAACAGATCGTCGCGCTTGAGCGGTGGAGCAACATGTCGAAGGCCGACGTTCGGGGCGGATGCCCGATCGGACTACAGGTTTCAATCCTCGAGGTCGCGGGTTCGAGTCCCGCTCCGTCATCGCAAGGCGACGGGTAGCTCAGTTTGGTAGAGCGCGAAAATGTCCGGTCAAACACTTGCCGCCTCGAACGCAGGCCTTTGACGTTGATTTTTCTACATCGTTCTCCGGAGCCCGACGTTCGGGGCGGATGCCGATCGGACTACAGGACTCTTAATCCCGAGGTTGCAGGTTCGAGTCCTGCTCTACGAGTCGCAAGACTCGCAGGTAGCTCAATTGGTTAGAGCGCGAGTGTCCGATCAACCCTCTTGCCGCTTCGAACGCACGGCTACGGCGTTACACACCTTCTGCATGACTCACGAGATCGACGTTCGGGGCGGATGCCTTCCGAGCTCCAGGTTTAGCAACCCGTTTTCGCAGGTTCGAATCCTGCTCCATGAGTTGCCACGCTCATGGGTGGCCGAGTGGCTTAAGGCGCGTGTGCGTGCTCGGGAACTCCTTGCCGCTTCGAACGCCGATCTCCTGAACTCGTTAGTCTCTGAATGGAAAAGAGCATCACCAGCGCGACGACAACCCACCACGGACGGAGACGTTTCCATGAGCACCGACACCACCAAAACGACTAACGGCATCCTCCACACCGGCGAAGCCACCGGCATCCTGCCCGTTGACGAAGGCAAGTTCAGCCCCGTAACCGTAATCGCCAACGACAAGATTCGCCAGGGCTTCGACGAGCACTGCATGCGGCAGATCGCCAACATGCGGCGCTCACCGGGCGTGACGCGCACGGTGCTGAACCCCGACGGACACGCCGGGTACGGTGCGCCGATCGGCTGCGTGATGAGCTCGCCGAGCCACATCTACCCCGGGCCCGTCGGCGTGGACATCAAGTGCTCGATGAGCCTGCTGCAGCTTGATCTGCCGGCCGCGGCGGTAAACGACCGCAAGCTGCGGCGCGCGATCATCGACGCCATCCTGGAGCGGACGCCGACGGGCGCGGGGAACCGCGTTGCACGCAAGGGTCGGCGGTTCGACCCGGCGCTTGGGTTGCGCATCGTCACCGAAGGGGCCTCGGAGGGGGTGTTAAAGGAGCTGGGCGTGCCGGTCGAATGGGCGGCTCGCTGCGAGGACAGCCATCACCTCGGGCACGACGGAACCGTCGATGCGCTGCTGAAGCGGCTGGAGACGCACGTTGATGCTCCCGGACCGCGCGGTATCTCCGGCAATGAGCAGTTTGAGACGAAGATGCGTCAGCTCGGCTCGTACGGCGGCGGCAACCACTTCGGTGAGTGCGAGATCGTGCACGTGGAGCAGACGGCCCGTGCGCAGGAGGCCGCGAAGGTCTTTGGGCTCAAGGACCAGCACGTGGCGTTCATGTCGCACTGCGGCTCGCGCGGCTGGGCGCGATGCTCGCCGACCGCGCGTTCAAGGAGTTCCAGAAGTTCTTCGAGACGTGGCAGATTCCGCTGCCGGGCAACGACAAGCACATGGTGCACGCGCCGCTCGGCACCGAGCTGGCGGACAACTACATCAACGACATGGCACTTGGCGCGAACTTCGCGACGGTGAACCACATGCTCATCAACGCGCTGGTGCTCGAAGCGTTCCAGGAGGTCGTGCCCGGCTGCACCGGAAGCTTCGTCTACTTCATCAGCCACAACATCGCTCGCAAGGAAATCCTCGGCAACAAGCTCGAGTGGGTGCACCGCAAAGGGGCGACCCGTGCGTTCCCCGCGGGCCACCCTGGCCTGAAGGGAACGCTCTTTGAGAAGACGGGACACCCGATCCTGCTGCCGGGCAACCCGCAGGCGGGTTCGAGCGTGATGGTGGCGGAGGCGGGCGCCGAGCAGTCGTGCTTCAGCGTCAACCATGGCGCGGGCCGGCGCATGAGCCGCACCGCCGCGACCAAGACACTCGACCAGCGCCGTGTCGACAAGTCGTTCGAGGATGCCGACATCCTGTTCAACGGGCGCAGCTACCCGATCGACGAGGCGCCCGGCGCGTACAAGGACTTTGAGGACGTGCTCGACTCGGTAAAGCAGGCGGGTCTGGCGAGCGAGGTTGCGCGGCTCAAGGCGCGGTTTGTGATCAAGGACGGCGACAAGGCGGATGACTGAGGAAGAGTCGCGAGAGGCCAGTGGCGAGTCGCGAGGCTTTGGTGACGAGACGTGAGTGAAGGCGTTGGTGACCTATGTTCGACGAGCGGCAACTCGAGCACGTGATTGGACTGCAGGACCGGGCGTACCGGTTTCTGCTGTGGGCGTCGCGCATGCCCGCCGATGCACGGCCCAAATGTCATGCGTCGCATCGCGCGACGAGCACCGCGCAGGTGATCGCGGACTGGCTTGTCGCGCATACATCAGTCGTGCCGCCGGACCTGCGGACCGCGCCCGGCGATGTCGGGCCGTTCGCTCTCCTGGTCGCGGCGCTCCTGCAGACGTCGTTCGCGGCTACTTCGAGCACCGAACGGTGCGAGTTCTGCTCGGCCTGCGAAGACCGGTTGGCGCTCCGCCGGCCGAACGATAACGACCGGGCCGCAGCGCACGCGCTGAAGATGGTCGCGATCTCGACGCTGGCCGACGAATTGGAACTGCCGCTGCTGCGCAACGAGGTCGATGCACTGATCAACGCGCCGGACTCGCCGGCCGAAGACATCGCGTGGCTCACCTACGCCCAGGAACTGCTCCGCCGCAGCGAGTTTGCCAGCCAGGGAACGGGCGTGCTGCACCTCTGGCGTGAGATCGCGTGGGAAGACCCATTCGCGAAGGGACAGGTGCGGATCAAGGACACGTTCGCGCTGACCGCCACTCGAGTGCTCGCCGCGAAAGCTCGTGTTGTCGAGTACGTTCGCGCGGCCGCGAAGCTGGAGGCCCGCCGCCCCGGCTCCATTCTCGCCAAGGCGCGATTCTCAAACGCCGAACTCAACGTTCGCGCGAAAGTGCTTGAGAAGGAAATCCGCGCAGCGTTCGCAGGGGTGAGCCGACAAGGCGGTGTCTCGTGGAACGGAGCGGAAGCACGCGATGAGTACCGCACGCCCGGAGAGATCGACAAGGCAAACCGCAGCGACACCGATACGCGGTGGGAGCAATTGCTCGATCGGGGCGATTGGTGTCCTGAGCCGGGCGTCGGTGGCTTTATCTTTCTCGATCCGCTGGGCCGCCGGTACTACCTGCCTGCAGGCCTTTGCTGGGGACTGCGGCACCCCCAAGAGCCTGACGCCATGTTGTGCTGCCTGCGGGCCGGCGAGTTCGCACCGCTGAACGAAGCACAACTAGCGTGCTGCGTTCGGTACATCGAGCTCGCGTGCGACCGGGCCGTCTACACCGAACGCGATCAACAGCCTGTAGCGTCGTGCAATTGGCAGCCGTTGCTCCACTACTGGAGTGGCCAGTTGAACAAGCAACGCCGCGCCTCTGCCCGTGCCTGGGGCGACCCGCGATAGATATCTCCAACCCGCGCCGAATCCTCTCAACATCTTCTTGAAAAAGTCCGTGCATCTCTCTTGACAAAGTCGCCGTATGAGTTATCTTCCTCGCCACACAGGTGAACCCCATGCAACGCACATCACTCGCTTGCACATCCAGTCTGCGGTAATCACCCATCCCCCCACATCCTCGTTCCATACGGGGTCGCTGAGGGCGACCGGGCTCAGGTTCTCTGCGTGCGGGCCGCACGCAGCGTGATCACCGCGTAACGGCCAACACCCATCATCCAATGTGACCGCTCCGCCTCAAACGCGGCCGCGCGATCACTGAGGGCTCATTCCGTTCAACTCACGCGGGCGGCCGCCGCGCGATCGGTACGCACACGCACCGACCTCCACGCCTCCCCGCCATCAGCACTGGTTTTCCCATGGATACCGACACTCTTCACATCACCCGTCCCTTCGAGCGCATGGGCGCCCGGGTCGAGGTCGTTCCGTTCGCGCCGCGTCGCGGCATCGCCAACGGGCGGGTCCGCGTCGACATCGTCAAGGACCACCGCGGCCAGAAGTTCTCCATCGCCATGCACGACAGCGTTCGACTGTGCGTGCCCGACGTCGACCCGGCTCAGCGGCACCTGCTGCTCAACTGCGTCGTCGCCGAGACGAGCCAGCGGCACAAGTACCTCTGCGGCCACGACGAACGCGAGTGGTTCGCCGCCGCGGTGCCCGACCGCCGGGGCGTCTCCGGCGTCCGCACGGCGATCGAGGCCCTCAAGCCCGGCGCCGTGGTGCGCGAAGTGGCCCGGCGCGGCGTTCATCCTGACGAGTACGCGAGCCGCAACACGGCCGCGTACAAGCGGCAGGGCGAGTGGTTCTTCATCCCGCACGAGAACTTCCGGCCTCCGGAGTTGCTCGTGCGCCGCAACGAGCGCCTGTCTCGAAATGACCGCGGCAAGCCGCACTGGGCCGACTTCGGTTACCGCACCGGCGGCGAAACCGTCTTCAGCACCGACGGGCTCGGCTGGATCACGCTCGAGCAGTACAAGAAGTTCGTGCAGCGCCGGCACTGGGCGAATGCCCGGTGGACGACCGCTCAGCGGAACGCGCAGCTCTACGTCAAAGGGCGTATCCGCCATCCGGACCATGCCACGATCACCCTGGATTGCTGGCACATGGTCCAGATGAACACGGAGAACGAATCGGCCGCGATGCGCCACCTGGCGTTCATCGACTGACCGGCTCGAACGCTCGCCCGCCACTACACCCTCCGCGCCGGCCGCAGCCATGCGCCCGGCGCGATTTGAAGATCCAGCAACGACAGACGCTCGCGCCGCCAAGCAATCCGCGCCCGCGTCTGCTACAAAGGAGCACACCCATGGTTGAGATCGATGGTTCAAAAGGTGAAGGCGGAGGGCAGGTCCTGCGGTCGGCCCTTGCGCTCTCAATGGCGACGGGACAGCCGTTCCACATGGTCAACGTGCGCGCAAACCGCGAAAAGCCCGGCCTCATGCGCCAGCACCTCACCTGCGTGCAAGCTGCGCGTGAAGTCTGCAGCGGCGGCGTCAACGGTGCAGAGGTCGGCTCGCGCGAAGTCATGTTCGTGCCCGGCGCGATCCGGCCGGATGCTTACCGTTTCGCGATCGGCACGGCCGGCAGCACGATGCTGGTGATGCAAGCGATCCTCCCCGCCGTGCTCTTCGCCGGCGGCGAGTTCGCGTTCACCGTCGAGGGTGGCACGCACAACACCTCAGCGCCGATCTTCGAGTTCTTTCAGCGCGTTCTTCTGCCACGATTGGCCGCGATGGGCGCACAAGTCGAGGCCGACCTGCGCAAGCACGGGTTCTACCCCGCCGGCGGCGGCTGCGTGGTCGTTCAGGTGCGGCCTGGCGCACCTGCTCGCCCGCTCACGATCGAGGCGGCGGGCAAACTGGTCGACCGGCGCATCCGCGTCGTCAACGCGCACATCCACCCGGACGTGCCGCGGCGCGAGATCTCCGCGCTCGCAGCGGCGCTCGGGTGGGAAGACCGACCCAGCGAGGTGTTCGACGTGACCGAGTCGCGCTCGCCGGGCAACGCGCTCATGGCGATCGTCGCCGGCGAGGGCGTGTACGAAGTGTTTTCCGCGATCGCCGAACGCGGCAAGCGTTCAGAAGTCGTAGCCGACGAGGTGATCGAGCAGGTCCAGGCCTTCCTCGCGCACGGCGCACCGGTCGGCGAGCACCTTGCCGATCAGTTGCTTGTACCGATGGCGCTCGGAGCCGGCGGTTCGTTCGTCACCGGGCCGCTGTCGTCCCACACGTCGACCAACATCGAGACCATCCGTCTATTCCTCGGCGACGTGGTGACGACCGAACCCGCAAGCGGGGGGGGGCGGTGCGTGCGCGTCAACGTCCGTGGTCGCATGTAAGGACGGGTGACAAACCGCACGTACTTGGTAAACTCCACGCAATGAGCGGCTACGAACTCACCGCCCACAAGAAGGAATGTCCCGCGTGCAACCGGCCCGCCGCGGCCGACGCTGTGCTGTGCACCAATTGCGGCATGAACTTTCAATCGGGCATGCGCACCCAGGAGGCCGCTCGCGATCCGTCCGATGCACAGCGAAGGCCCTCGCGCTCCGCGACACCATCGGAGACCAAGTCGGTCCATCGCTGCAAGTGCGGGTACGACCTGACGGGCCTCGGCGCCGCACCGTGCCCCGAGTGCGGCCGCACGCCCGAGGCTCGGCGCAAGGGAGGCAAACTCGGCACGCGCGAGGAACGCCGGCAGGAATCGATCCGCGACTACTGGCGTTCGACCATGATCGCGCTGATCGTGGGCACGTCGCTGGGGGTGATCGTGACCTTCGCATTCGGCGCCGGTGTGCGCCACCTGAGCCCGCTGGTGTGCGTGCTCCAACTGGCCGTATGCGAGGTCTGCCTGTTCGTCGCCTACTTCGCCATCTGCCTGATGTTCTGGGGTTTTGAAGAGGACATCCGCGGGCTGGTGCTGCGCCTGGTCGGCGTGGGATCTGTCTGGTCGGCGCTTTTGATGATGATCCTGTCGATCCGGTCGATCGGCCTGATGATGATGGTGGGCGTGGCGGTGATGTCGGTCTGTGCGTTGGCCCTGCCGCTGACATTGATGACCGGGCGCGACTACATGGAGAGCACGGTCATCGGGCTGGTGGCGTGGGTGATGTACATCGGCGGCTCGGCGATCCTCGCAGCGCTGATGGCTGGATAACGTTGGGGGATCGCGAACGCACGCGTGCGGAGCGATGAAGGGGGCGTCCATGAGCTACGAGCTGCAGGAAAAGGAAAAAGCGTGCCCGCGTGCGAGGGGCTCGTCCCCGTCGCGGCAACGCTCTGCACGCACTGCGGTCTGAACTTCGAGACCGGCCGACGGGTGAACCCCGCCATGCGGGACGTGACCGGCGACGAGCAGAAGCTCGCAGCCCTCAAACGGGCGCGGACATCTGCGGGCCTTGATGCGGCACCTCCCCCACCTTCAACACACACCAAGGGCTTCACCTGCCCAAGCTGCGGCTACGACGTGACCGGACTCGGCGGGCACCCTTGCCCCGAGTGCGGGTACGTGCGGACCCGGCGCGGCGACCGTGAGCTGGAACGCAAACGCAACATCGAGAGCTACTGGCGCACGAGCTGGCTCATCGCCGGAATCGGCCTGCCGGTCGGCATCGCCCTCACCGTGCTGCTGGGAATGCAGGCCAACGGCTACTCGATGATCCGCTCGCTGGTGCACGTCGGCTCGTGCGAGGTGGGGTTGTTCGTCGGGTACTTCGTCGTCGGACTCTTCATCGGATTCGAAGAGGACATCCGCGGCCTGGCGCTGCGACTGGTGGGGATCGCCGCGATCTGGTCGGGACTGTGGATGATGGTGGCGGCCGCGCCGCTGCCGGCGCTCTACGTCGTGGCGGGGACGGGCATGGTCACAGCCATCACGCTCGCGGTGCCCATGCAGGTGCTCACCGGGCGCGACTGGGACGACTGCTTCTGGCTGGCGTTCGGCGCGTGGGTCGCCAAGACCGGCGTGTGGATGGTGCTCTATTACTCGCTGCCAGACGGCTGGTAAAGCCCGTCACGCTGAATCACCTTCAGCACGGAGGCGTCGAGCATCTTCGCGAGGGCGGCGAAATCGCCAGCCGCGGCTGCCGCACGCACGGCGGTGCTTGAAGCGTCCATCATCGGCGTCGGGAGCAGACGGCGCGTCCAATCGCCCAGCGCTTGCGGGAAGCGAGACGGATCGTCACCCGCGCGGGCCATCACCAACGGCTCGGCGAGCGCGACGACCGCCTCGGCTTCGCGCCAGCGGTCGAGCGCCGCGGCCTGATCAGCGCCGACGAGCAAGCGGACACGCACCTCGTCACCGCCGTGTGCGTCCAGCCACTCGCGCAAACGGCGCAGCGTGTCGACCGTGTATGAAGGAGCCCCACCGATGGCTCGATCGATCTCGTCGGTCCAGACAGCGCAGCGCGGCAGGTGACCGGTGGCGAGCGTCAACATCTCGATGCGCTGTGCATCGGTGGCGCGTGGGCCGTCTTTCTTGAACGGCGAACGCGCGGCGGGCACGTAGAGCAGCCACACGCCGCGAGGCTCATCGAGCCTCGCTTCAAGGTGACGCGCCGCCATCAGCGGCAGGTGCACGTGCGCCTTGTGCGGCGGATCAAACGACCCACCCACTACCAGCACGGTGCGCACAGATGGATCAACGCGCCCCCCCTCGCCGATCGTCGGCAGCGGCACGGGCGTAATGGGCGCATTCGGATCAGCCACCTTCAGAGGGTACTTCCCCCGCGTGCGATTCGTTCACGGCTGCTGCTGCTTGTCCGGATCCACCATCATCAGCGGACCGGGCTCGCCGGTGTGGAGCTGGAGCGTCTGCACCGAGACCTCAGGGAGCTGCGCATAGAGCGCATCGGCGTCAAGCTCGACGGCGAGGATCTTGCCCTCGTGGTTGGCGACGGTGTAAACGGGCCCGCTCGCGCCGGCGTAGACCCACACAAAGTACGGGCTGCCCGTAAGCGTGCCGATCAGCGGACGCGTCGAGGTCACCCTGGGAGGCTGGAAGACGGCGTTCGACTTTGCACCCGCGTGCGAACCTTCGGCCACCGGAACCAAACGCGACTCGCGCATCGCGGCCTCACGGCGCACGTCGGCCATGCTCCGCTCAGGGTGCAGCACGGCGCTGATCGACAGGAACGCGACCACGCCGAAGCTGCAAAACACCAAGCGCTTCACGGGGGTCGGCAGCTTCGCGAACGGGCGGGAGGCAGTGCTCATGCAGAATGCATCGACCAGTTCCAAGGCCCGAATAAGGCCCCAGCCCACGCACGTCTTTTCTCGGGCGGCGCCCTTGGAGCCGCCTTCCCGGCTCATCACGTCTAGACTTGGCGCGCGGCCAACCGCGCCTGAGGGCCCCATCGTCCAGCCTGGCCCAGGACGCGACCCTTTCAAGGTCGAGACACGGGTTCGAATCCCGTTGGGGTCATTTTCGGTATCAGCCGCCCGGCACCTGCCGGGCGGTTGTTTTTTGGCCCATTGGCTGGCACAAACCTGATCCGATGGTATCATTCAACCAAATCTGTGAATGATACCGCCGCCCAGCTCGACCGCACGATGACCGCCTTGGCCCACCCCACCCGCCGGGCGATCCTGCAGCGCGTGATGCGGCATGAGTCGCGGGTGACCGATCTGGCCGCGCCGTTCGACCTGTCGCTCAACGCGGTCTCCAAGCACATCCGCGTGCTGGAGACGGCCAACCTCGTCAAACGCCGGCGTGTGTGGCGGGAGCACTTTGTCTCCTTCAACCCGCAGCCGCTCGACGAGGTGGCCGCGTGGATCGAGGAACAGCGGTCCATCTGGAACCAGCGGTTCGATGCCCTTGATGCATTGCTGAAGGCCGAGATGGCCGCGGAGCGCGAGCAGGCGCCCTCCTCCAACTCAACACCCCCCACCACCGACCCCACTTCCTCGGAGCCCCAGCTGTGACGAGCCCACTGAGCCTCTCAAGCCATCCAAGCGACACGGAACTGCACCTCACGCGAGTCTTCGATGCGCCGCGTGCGAAGGTTTGGAAGGCGTGGACCGACCCCGCGCTCGTCGGCCGCTGGTGGGGTCCCAACGGGTTCACCGTCACCACCGAGAAGCACGACTTCCGCGTCGGCGGCGGGTGGAAGTACGTCATGCACGGACCCGACGGCGTCGACTATCCGAACTCGACCGTCTACATGGAGATCGTTCCTGAGGAGCGGCTGGTCTATCGGCACGGGGGCGGAAGTACGGAAAAGCCGGGTGTTTCGTTCGTCGCGACCGTCACGCTGGAAGACGTTGGCGGACCTGGAAAGACACGCGTCACACTGCGCATGAAGTTCCCGACGGCCGAGATCAAGTCGATGGTCATCCGCGAGTACGGCGCGGAAGAGGGTGGCAAGCAGCACCTGGGCCGCCTGGCGGAGTTCCTCAATTCGATGGATTCAGGGAGCAAACCGTTCAGCATCGCCCGCACGTTCGATGCGCCGCTCGACATGGTGTGGCGTGCCTGGACGGATCCGCGCGGATCGCCCAGTGGTGGGGACCGCGAGGTTTCACGTCGACGCTGAAGACATTTGAGCTCAAAGCCGGCGGCATTTGGCACTGCAAGTTGGAAGGGCCGAATATGCCCGCGATGTGGGGCAAGTACACCTTCCGCGAGGTGACGCCCAAGAGCCGGCTGGTCTTTGTCGTCGCGTTCTCCAATGAGGCCGGCGATCTCACCAAGCACCCGATGAATCCCGACTGGCCGGCGCAGATCCTCTCTGAAGTCGACTTCCTCGAGGCCGCGGGCAAGACGACGGTCTCCATCCGTTGGACACCGATCAACCCCAGCGAGATCGAACGCCGCACGTTCGAGGACGGCGCCGCGTCGATGACGATGGGCTGGACCGGCACGCTCGACCAGCTCGACGCGTACCTCCACAGCGGCAAGGCCTGACCACGGAGCAACACCATGACAACCGCTACTCAACCCGCGCCGAGCGGGAACCCCAAGTGGATGACGATGACGGGCTGGGTGCTCACGGCTCTGCCATCAGCGATGATGCTGATGGGCGGCGTGATGGGACTCGCCAAGCCCGAGATGGCGTCGGAAGGGCTCATCAAGTTCGGCTATCCCAAATCACTCATGGCCGCGCTCTGCGTCGTGGAGCTGGCGTGCGTGCTGATCTATCTGTTCCCGCACACCGCCGTGCTGGGAGCCGTGCTGCTCACGGGATACCTGGGCGGCGCAGTCGCTACTCACGCCCGCGTTGAAGATCCGATGTGGATCGTCCCCCTGATCGTCGGCGCCGTCGTATGGCTGGGGCTCTTCCTGCGCGAGCCGCGTTTGCGTGCATTGCTGCCGTGGGTGCGGTAAGAGACGCAAGCTCCGTCGTACGAGGCCCTGGCGCAAGCCTGGGCTCAGCTCCCGAGCGTCAACTCAGCCCAAATTTGCGCCGGGGGGCGGCGTCCGCGCACGCACCCCCGCCTGCCGGCAGCGTTCGATCGACGCCACCGAGTCAGACCTGACGGAGTTCGCCGCTCGCCGCTGCGTCAGCGGAGGTGGATCGAGGCCACCTTCGGGACCATCGAGACCAGCTTTAGCCTCTGACGCCTCCCCTGACACGTCCGCGGACTGAGCAGCGTCACAAGATGGGTCAACGCCGCCATCACCCTCAGCGCGATCATCGATCAGGACAGGCAGAACCACGCCGCTTAACTCAAAAAGCTCGCAAGACTGGGCGTGGCGGCGGATGAACGCACAGCCCAGGCTTGCGTCAGGGCCTCGTTGCTCACTTGCCGTTCGACTCACCCGGGTAGGCGGCACGCGCCAGGCCCGCACGCAAGCGCACCGCGCCGTTCTCGATGCTCGCCAGACCGAGCGTGGAGAGCGCGTTGAGCGCCGCACCCTGCTCCGCGGCCTTCTTGCTCGCGCCCCACGAAGCCTCGTAGCGCGTGCCGCTGATCTCGACGCAGACTTGGAATTGCTTGGAGTGGTCCGGCCCGCGCGAGCCGAGCACGACGTAGTCGGGCGTCGTCGTCAGGCGCTGCTGCGCGTATTGCTGCAGAATGCTCTTGAAGTTCTCCTGGTGCCCGCTCTCGGCAGCTCGCTCGATGCGCGGCTGAAGCAACGGGAGCAGGAACGCACGCACAGGCTCAAGCCCGCCGTCGAGGTAGATCGCGGCGATGATCGCTTCGACCGCCGCGGCGGCGAGGCTGCTGGGGAGCGCGGCCTGGGTCTTCATTCCCTTGCCGATCGCCAGGTGCTCTTCGATGTTGATCTGCTTGCCGATCTCGGCGCACGAGGCGCGGCTGACGACGGCGCTCTTGATCTTGGTCATCTCACCTTCGAGCAGATGCGGGAACTGCTCGTAGACGCTTTGGCAGACGATCAGGCCGAGCACCGCGTCGCCCAGGAACTCCAGGCGTTCGTTGCTCTTGACCCGCGCATCGGTCACGCTCGCGTGGCGGAACGCCAGGTCGATGAGCGAAGGGTCTTTGAATTGGTATCCGACTTTTTCTTCGATCGGGTGGCGCACAAGCACTGGCGGACCTCCGACGCACCGGGTGCGTCGCAACGCCGCGGGGGAATCGAAGTCGTGCGCCTGCGGCCCCTGCGTCACTGGCGACGCTGCCAGGAAGAGGAACCGGAGGCGAACGGCCTGTCCCGCGGACACCCCAATCATCGGCCAGACCGGGGCTGCTCTGTCGGTACGGGCCAGCAGACCGGGGTGTTCCTTAAGGATACCTCGATTCGGGGGGAAACGGGGCAAAAACCGAGTTATCGCCCCTCTTTTCCACGACTGCGGGCCTGCCGACAGGCCCGGAAAGGGAGCGGATGGGCTCCACGTGGACCCGACCGGGATTGCTTCCTAGCATCTTGACCCGTCTGACCGCTCCAAACCCGCGGCCGGGCACATTGAAGGATCACCCCCATGGGCATGGCGTACAACAAGCGGATCAGCAAGACCAAGCGCAAGCGGAAGATCGGCTTCCGGCGCGCATGAAGACCAAGGCCGGGCGGAAGATGATCAACCGCAAGCGCGCCATGGGCCGTTCGCTGAACAAGGCCGACGAGACCTACTAAATCCGCGCCACAACCGATGAACGCACAACGCCCGCCGCAAGGCGGGCGTTTTCATAGGAGCCTTGTGCGCGAGCACAAGGTGGCCGTCGCATCTGAAAAAGCAATCTACCCGCGGAGCGGCACACGAGGTAACGGAGTGTCGCCTGCGCAGAGCCCTCACCTTGTGCTCGCGCACAAGGCTCTTATTGTGCCGCGCGCTCGGCGAGGATCTCCGAAAGCTCATCTGCCTGGTGATCGGCGTGGTAACTCGACCGCACCAACGGCCCGCTCTCAACGACGCGGAACCCCTTGGCCAAGCCTGTTTCCTTGTACGCCGCGAACTGCGCCGGCGTGACGAAGCGGTCCACGGGCAAGTGGTTGCGCGTCGGTTGCAGGTACTGACCGATCGTCAGGATGTCGCAGCGGCCCTTGTCGGACGTGGTCTTGGCGAGCAGATCGTCGAGGAAACCGCCGTCCCCCAGGATCTCCTCGTCGCGCTCGCCGATGCCGACCATGATGCCGGTCTTGGCGACCAGCCCCTGCTCCTTCACGCGACGAAGGAGTTCGAGCGAGCGGTCGAACTTGGCGCTCGGGCGGACCGCCGGATACATGCGGCGGATCGTCTCGAGGTTGTGGTTGATGATGTGCGGACGCGCATCGATCACCATCTGCAGCGCGCCCCAGTTGCCCTCAAAATCAGGGATCAGTACCTCGATGCTCAGGCCCGGGCAGGCGTCGCGCGTCCGCTGGATCGTCTCGGCCCAGATCGCTGCACCGCCGTCGGGCAATTCGTCGCGGTTCACGCTCGTGATGACGATGTGCTTGAGCCCCGAGCCCTGCTGCATGATCCGCAGGCTCTCGGCCACGCGGCGCGGCTCGTCCTTGTCGAGCGTCTGAGGGCGGCCGGTCTTCACGTTGCAGAACCCGCAGGCGCGGGTGCAGGTGTCGCCCAGGATCATGATGGTGGCAACGCCTCGGGCCCAACACTCACCCATGTTGGGGCAGCCGGCCTCCTGGCAGACGGTCACCAGCCGGGCCTCGGCGAGCATGTCGCGGAGCTGGTTGTACGCGGGCCCGCCGGGCACCTTGGCCTTGAGCCACTCGGGCTTGCGCTTGGGCTGCATCTGCTGAGCGCCTTGGGCGTTGTTGAGCACCATGCCCGAAAGGCTGAGCCGCGGCGGATCGATGCGGCGGAGCGGATCGCCACCGGCTGGGCGCGGGTGACGGGCGAGTGTCCGGCGGATGCCCTCCTCCACCGCGTCAGGCAGAGATTGCGCACCGGCAGGGCCGGAGGGGGGGGTGGTTGATGGGGTTGACATCGAGGTCAGAACTCTATTCCGACCAGCGGCGTAAGCGGGTGCCCCGACACGGGGCCATGGACGCAATGGCAGGCAGCGCGTGCCTGGCACATTTTGCGCTTTTCATGAGGAGAGTCAGGTTATCGCCATCAGCACAGCAAACGCTTGTCCGCGTGAGCGGGAAGGTCCCGTAACGCGCGTGCGTCCGCAAAAGAATGTGTGCTAACCTCTGCACCCGCCTTCGGAGCGGTCCGATGGAGAGGGTTCTGAACCTGTTCGCTGATGGTGAAATGGTCAAACTGGCGAAGGTGTGCCAAATGTGCGAGATGAAGGAGCGGGCTGTGAGCCATCCGTCGAAGAAACTGAACATCCGTGCTGCTTACCGCCGTGTCGGCGGTGGCTTGGTCCTTGCCACCCTCGCGGGTGGTCTTGGTGGGTGCGAGGTCGATTCCTGGTTTGATCCGAGCAAGGTCGGCCGCTGGGAGCACACCCCCACCATCGTGCCGGTGCTCGACCGCATCAGCGTGGTTGAGGGTGGCGACGCGGCCAACCCCAACACGTTCAGCAGCGTGACGCCCGAAGACCTGATGATCGAGCCCGAGTCGTACCGGATGGGCCCGGGCGACGGCGTGGTGGTCAAGGTGCAGGACTTCTTCGAGATCGGCAAGGAAGAGATGTTCGAGCGCGTGCTCGACGACCGCGGGTTCGTCGAGCTCCCGAAAATCGGCCCCATCTTCGTCGCGGGCCAGACCGGCGACGAGGCGGCTCAGACCATCGGCCGCGCCCTGCGCACGCGGCGCATCCTCACTGAACCGATCGTCGACGTCAACGCCGTGCAGCGCCGGCGCAACACGTACAGCATCCTCGGCGGCGTGCTCAACCCGGGCACCTACAACATCCCGCGCCGGACTTCCGTCTGCTCGAGGCGATGAGCAACAGCGGCCGGTTCAGCGAGAACGTGCAGTGGGTCTACGTGATCCGCACCGTCTCGCTCGGCGCCACCGCAACCAAGACTGCAACGCCCACTCCCCCCGGCACGACGCCCGCGGCTAACCCCGCTGCGCCGACCAACCCGGCGGCTCCTCCGGCCAAGAAGGACTCGGTGATCGATCTGATCGACTCGCTGGGCAAGCCCGAAGAGCCCAAGCCCGCGGGCCAGCCCGGCGCAATGCCCGATGCAGGCACGCAGGCAACCGCGCAGCCCGCGGCTCCTCAGCCCAGCGACCGGCCCGCGCCGGTGATCGACATCGACGTCGGCAGCAAGCAGCCCGGCGGCGCAGCGCAGCCGGTGCTCCCGGCCAGCGAGTGGCAGTTTGTCAACGGGCAGTGGGTCAAGGGCGGCGGCAAGCCGTCGGGCTCCGATCCCGCGGCCGGCGTGCTGACGCAGCGCGTGATCCGCATCCCTCTCGGCGCTGATGGACGGCGCATCGCAGTACAACATCGTGATCCGCCCGGGCGACACCGTCCGCGTGCAGTCGCTCAACGAAGGCATCGTGTACGTGCACGGCAGCGTGAACCGCTCGGGCGTATACAACCTGCCGAGCACCGGCCGGATGACGATCCAGCGCGCGATCGCCGCGGCCAGCGACCTGAACGACATCGGCATCCCCGAGCGCGTGGACATCACGCGGTACATCGGGGCCGACCGCCAGGCGACGGTGCGCGTGAACCTGCGTGCGATCACCGAAGGAACGCAGCCCGACCTTGTGCTGCGTGACGGCGACATCGTGAACGTCGGCACCAGCTTCTGGGCGTTCCCGATCGCGGTTCTCCGCAACGGGTTCCGGTCCAACTACGGGTACAGCTTCACGCTGGACCGCAACTTCGGCTTCGACGTGTTCGGTCCTCAGAAGACCAATTCGGCGGTCTTCTAAACGTCGACCGGCCGGCGCGGAGGTTCGGCTGAGTTCCCGGCACGGAGGCCGGCTTTTGAACGGTTTGGCCCGCATGAAAACATGCGAACGGGCCACGCCGCACCGGCGTAGGTGCGACCGGAGTGCGAGACGATGTCCTCTATCGCAGCGGGCAACCTGAAGGCCAACAACGGCGGCAACGCGGCTCGTGTCGCGCCCGGAGGCGTTCTGCTCACAACGCAGGGCGCGGTGATCATCGTCGTGCTGGGCGCCGCAGTCGTCTGGGCGTTCTGGGGTTTCTTTGACCGCCAGAACCGCATCAGCGCCTCAGGCCAGGACTGGTCGCACGCATACCTGGTGCCGCTCATCAGCGGATACCTGGCGTGGCAGAACCGGCGTGAGATCGCCGCGACGAAGCCGCGGATCTTCTGGCCGGGGCTGATCCCGCTGGCGCTGAGCATCCCCTGCTACGTGCTGTTCCAGCTCGGCTCGCTCTCGACGCACATGGGCCAGGGGTGGGCGATGATCCTGGCGGTTTTCGGGCTGTGCCTGCTGCTGACGGGCCCCCGGATGATGCAGTTGCTCTTCCTCCCGGTGTGCTACCTGGTCTTCGGCGTAACCGTCGCCGAGATGGTGATGATCAAGCTGACGTTCGCTCTTCAGGCGGTGGCGGCCCAGGGGGGCGGCATCGTGCTGAACCTGATCGGCGTGAACACCGACGTAGTGGGCAACGAGCTCAACATCACCACCAAGACCGGCGAGCACATCCCTCTGAATATCGCCGAAGCGTGCAGCGGCATGCGGATGGTCATCGCCTTCGCGGCGCTGAGCGTCGTGGTTGCGCTGGCGGGCCTGAAGCACTGGTGGCAGCGGATCGCGCTGATGCTGCTGGGCCTGCCGGTCGCGGTGATCATGAACGTGCTGCGCGTCGCCGTGCTCGGCGTGGCCTCGCTCTCCAACCGCGAGTTCGCCAAGGGCCAGGCCCACATGTTCATCGGGTTCGTCCTGCTGGTGGTGGCGTTCTTCGTGTTCATGGGCATCGCCGAGCTGCTCAAACGCACCGTGCAGGAACCCAAGGTAAAACTGCCGCCGGCGCCCATTCCGTTCAAGGCGGGGCGCGTCGAGCCCCGCATGATGCTGCGGCCCGCGTTCATCACCGCGTTCTCGCTGCTGATCGGCACCGCCCTTGGCATCACTGCCGTGCTGCACGCGCTGGGCATCTTCCTGACCAAGAAGGAGATCCAGGCGCCCGGCAACCGCTCGGTGGCGATGCTCCCGGTGGAGACCGACAACTGGGTGCTCGTCGGGCCCGCCAACGAGACGATGAGCGGCGAGATGGTCGAAGAGCTCGGTACGCACAACTACCTGATGCGCGTATACCAGCAGAAGAACCCCGAGCCGGGCAAGCCGCGCATCGCCGTTCAGTTGCACCTTGCGTACTACACCGGCATGATCGATACCGTGCCGCACGTGCCCGACCGCTGCATGACGGCGCACGGCATGCAGCCGGTGACGCTGGCTGAAGAGCTCCCAGTCACGCTGGACCGTTCCACCTGGCGCCCCGACGACAACCCGCCGACAGGCTGGGCAGGCGCGCCGGTCTTCACCGGGCGCACCGGCAAGTACTCGGATCGGCCGAACCTGCGCGTCCGTCTGCCGCGGGGCATTGAAGATCTGCACATGCGGTTCTCGACGTTCGATCCCAAGGCGGATTCGGGCTCGCGGGCCGGTGAGCGAACGGTGGCGGGGTACTTCTTCATGGCCAATGGCGGCCTGACGCCGAGCCCCGAGGGCGTCCGCGTCCTTGCGTTCAAGCTCCAGGACGACTATGCCTATTACTTGAAGGTCCAGACGACCATGGCAGGGGCGATCGACGCCGCATACGCGGCCAAGATCTCGGGGCAGCTAATCAGTGAGCTGATGCCCGAGATCGCCCGGTGCGCCCCAGACTGGGTCGAGGTCGAGTCGGGCGAATATCCACCCGATAACCCCCACAAGGGCAAGAAGCCCTGACCTTCCTGTCGCCCGCCCGCGTTCAGCCGGCGGGCATCTTCGTCTCCCCCACTTCTCTTTCCTTCTCAGCCGGTTCGGCAACGCGTCACTCTCCGCCGAGGATCAAGCATGGCAGCCAAAGTCAACAAAACGGTCGTGGTCGGTCTCATCGGCGGCATCGTGGTCGCGGTAGCGGGCGTGATGGTGGTGATGACCGTCGTGCTCAAGAGCGGCGCCGATCTCGCGGCTCAGGGCGACGCCTTGATGAAGCAGGGCAAGTACGACGACGCGGCCACCGCCTACAGCAAGGCCGTCAACAAGGAACAGAACAACGTCGAGTACTGCCGCAAGTGGGCCGAGGCGCTGAGCAAGCAGAACCCCCAGAGCATCCAGGCCTACACCGACCGTTACCGCGAGTGGCTGGGAGCCCAGTACCGCATCGCCGACGTTCTGCGGAACGACCCGGCGGCCCACCGCGCGGTGCTTGACTTGGACCTGCGCGAAGCACGCATGCTGGGCCGGCCCGGCCCGGCCTGGCAGTCACTTGAGAGCAAGTCGAACGACATCCTCAACCGCATGCGCAACGAGCCGGCCGAGAAGCTCGACCAGATCCGCCGGTACCGCGGCATCGCGACGGTGGGCAAGATGGGCCAGAGCATGGACGTGTCGGCCGACGACCGCAAGCGCACAAGGAAGACCTGCTGACCGCCATGAACGGGCCGGAGCACGACGGCGTCGCGGCCGGTTACTACGCCGACCTGATGCGCCTGAGCGCCGCCAAGCAGCGCCAGACCGCCAACGCTGAGGCCGCGGCCACCACCATGACCGAGGCCATCACGGTGATGGAGGACTTCTGCACGAAGAACCCCACGTCACCGGCGGCCCGGCTGGGCCTGGTGCAGTTGAAGCTGGCGGAACTCGCGGCGAACTCCGCCGCGCCGAAGGAGATCCAGGACAAGGCCAAGGTGATGGGCGAGGACCTGATGAAGACGGTCGAAGCGAGCGATCCGGCGACGGCGGACGTCGCGCTGCTGGCCAGCGCACTGGGCATGGCGATCTCGACCGGCGTCGAGAATGCGGCGACCCGCGGCGTCGCCGTGTTCAACAAGGTGTGCACCGCCCGGCCCGAAGACCCGTACGCGCTACTGATGCGTGCCCGCTTCCGCGCCGGCACCGACACCCCGCGCGAGGCCGTCGACGAGTACACCAAGATCATGCAGATGCCCAACCAGCCGGTGAGCCCGGCGGGCATCGCGCTGTTCAATGTGCGTGACATCGCCTCGCTGTCGCGCATCGAAGCGCTGATCGGCATGGTCGAGAAGGCCAAGCCCGGTGACGAGCGGGCCGCCGCGCTCGCAGAGGCGAAGAAGGCCCGCGACGACGTGAAAGCCCGCCCGACGGTCGACAACACGCCCAAGCTGCTGCTTGACGCCAAGATCGCCTGGCTGAGCGGCGACGGCGCCGACGCCCGCAAGCTGCTGGACCAGTACCACAAGGCGTGCAACCCGCCCTTCTCCGACGCCAACGCGCTGTACATGTCGGCGCAGGTGCTCCGCAGCCAGGGCCTCAAGGGCGAGGCGAAGAACATGCTCTCGCGCATCGTCGACATGCGCCTGGCGACGCCCGAGGTGTACAAGCAGCTGGCCCTGATCGACGTCGAGCTGCGGAACCTTCCCAGCGCCCTGAACTGGATTGAGTCGGCCATCAACATGGCCCCCAACGACGAGACCCTCAAGCGCTTCCGCGAGGAAATCCGTACGGGCCTTAACCCCGAGAACGCCGGCCCGCTGGCCCGCGCCTTGGCGCAGGCCCGCGCGGCGCTGATGACCGCGCCGCCCGACATCAACACCGCCCGCGCCAAGGGCACCGAGGCGCTGTCGTACTGCAACGAGCTCAAAGACTTCTACATGGTGGTCCCGATCATGGTCCAGGTCGGACGGGTCGACGGGCTCACGGCGGTCAAGCGCGCCCTGGAGCGCTTCCCCGACGACGCATCGCTCGCCAAGTTCAAGCGGGCTCTTGAGATCGAGGACCCGGTGAAGGGAACCGTCGACATGATCGACGCCGACACCGCTCTCAAGCCCATCGACAAGGCGCTGCGGAAGTACCTGGTGTACATGGACGCGAACCAGTCCGACAACGCGAACAAGATGCTCGACGAGGCGATCAAGCTCGAGCCCGAGCACCCGCTGGTCACCGCCGGCCTGTTCGAGCGGATGCTGGCGCAGCGCGACGAGAACGGGCGCGTCAAGCCTGAATCGCTCGCCAAGGCGAAGGAACTCGCGGTCAAGGCCAAAGAGGCCAACCTCGACAAGGTCGAGGGCCGCATCTACGCCGCCCGCATCGCGGAGGCCGACGGCAAGCCCGCCGAGTCGATCCCGCTGCTTGAGCGCGCCGCCGAAATCGACGCGCTCAACCCGCTGACGTGGCGCTACCTCTGCAACTCGTACGTCCAGACCGGCAACCTGAGCAAGGCGCTCGCCGCCATCGAGCAGGCGATCCGCATCAAGCCCGACGACACGCAGGCGCTGGTCATGCGCGTCCGTCTGCTGATGAACATGGACCGCTCGGTCGAAGCGCTCAACGCCGCCCGCGACGCATCTCGCCTGGGGATCACCGACCCGGCGTTCGCCCACCTCTGGCTGCTGCTCGAATCGCGCGTGGGCGACAAGGACGTCGCGATCAACAAACGCGCCTGGCTGTTCGACAGCCAGCCCGAGAACCTCGACAACAGCGTCGAGTACATCAAGGCGCTCATGCAGGGCCAGCGTCTGAAGGACGCCAAGGACGTGCTCGACAAGACCGAAGCCCAGGTGACCAAGGCCGCGAACAAGAACGCTCAGTTGCAGATTCGCATGCTGCGCGCCGCGTTCCGCGGGCTGCAGGGCGACGCGCCCGGATCGCTGGACGACATCGCCGCCATCGGCGGCGAGCTCCCCAAGGACCAGCCCGCCCGCATGGAAGGCCTGTACGTCGAGTTCGCCGAACTGGTGAAGTCGATGGGCGCCAACGACTTCTCGATCAAGGTGCTCGAGGAAGGCCGCAAGTACCAGACCGGCGAGTTCGCCCGCATCGACCGCATGCTGGGAGATGCGTACTTTGGGATAGGCAACTGGGAGAAGGCCAAGGCCTCCTACCAGCGCCACCGCGACGCCTCCAAGGAGGACGAGAACAACCTCCTCCAGAAGCGCATCATCGAGTGCGCGATGAAGAACAAGGATTTCGACGGTGCGCAGAAGATGCTCGACGCGCTCAACGCCGAGAAGTCCAGCGATCTCCAGCTCATCCTTCTCTCGTCGCAGTTCTACTTCGCCAAGGGCGACCGCCCCCGCGGCATGAAGATGCTCGACGAAGCCGTCCGCGTTGCGCCCGACAAGGCGCTCCCCTACCGCCAGCGCGGCCTTGAGCGCATGAGCGATCCGCGCACGGTCGAGGACGCCATCGTCGACTTCGAGCAGGCCGTCGGCCTCGAGCCGCGGAACATCGACCTCGTCGCGCTGCTCGCACGCGCCAACATCCGCCAGGGCCTCCCGGCCAAGGCGCTGACGGTGCTCGAGAACGCCATGAACATCCAGCCTGAGAACGCCGCGCTCCGCAACGAGCACGTGCAGCAGCTCATCGGCCAGCAGCGTTACGAAGACGCCGTCAAGTCGTGCGACGCGGCGTCCAAGCTCGACGCCAACAACCCCCGCTGGCCCCTCCTCAAGGGCGTGATCTACCAGATGACCGGCGACCAGACGACGGCCTCGCGCTGCTTCGAGGACGCGTGGCGCATGCGCCGCTCGCCCGACACCGCCAAGGCGCTGGCCGACTCGCTGATGGCCGCTTATGACGGGCTCTCCACCAAGAACCCGGCCCTGCTCGACCGCGCCGCCCAGGTGCTGGCCGACCCCGGCGCAGAGCTGGCTGCCGAGCCGATGGTCCGTCTCTCGCGCGTCACGCTCCAGGTCCGCCTGGGCCGTCACGCCGATGCGGTCAACGACCTGCGCGCCATCGTCGCCGAGAAGGCGTTCAACCTCAGCGACCCGCAGCGCGCAAACGCCCTGCTCAACGAACTGCCCCGCCCGTTCAAGGGCAACATGAAGGAAGTCACCAAGCTGCTCGACGAGGTGAAGCCCTCTCAGGGCTGGCCCGAGATGTTCCGCGTCTTCATCGCGCGGATGCAGTTGGCCGATCCGGACCTCAAGAAGCAGGCCAAGGACGACCTGGAAAACCTGATCAAGAGCAACGACCAGAGCGCCGCGGTGGCGGCGGCGAGCACGCTCGGCGCTAACGCCTACCTCGACAAAGAGGTCGACCGCTCGGTCAGGGCGCTGCAGGCCGGCCTGGCGATCCAGCCCGACAGCGTCGAGCTGAACAACAACCTGGCATACGTGCTCTGCGTGGGTGACAAGAAGCCCGAGAACGCGCTCCCCTTTGCGATCAAGGCTTCGGAAAAGGACGTCGGAAATCCGAACATCCTCGACACCCTGGGCGTGGTGTACCTCGAGCTCAACCAGCTCGACAAGGCGGAGGAGGCGCTCAACCGTGCTCGTGCGATCGCTCCCGACGGTCCCACCCGCACGATGCCGACCGTTCACCTCATCCAGGTGAAGCTCAAGAAGAAGGCCCGGTCTGAGGCGGACTCCCTCCTCAACGAGCTTAAGAACCTTCAGGACACCGAGCCGCGCGTCAAGCGGATGTACGCAAAAGACATCGAGGAAGTCACCAAGTCGATGCAGACCACCCCCTGATCTGACCGACAAACCACTAGCCACACGCCGACCGCCCGATAAGGGGGCGGCACCTGTAAGGAACGGACATGAGCAGCATCCCAGCAGCCCGACCCGGCACACTCCCGGCCCGACCCGCAGCCGCGCCGCGCCACGCGCCGCTGGGCTTCGCCCCCATCGACCCCATCAAGATCCTGCACAAGTACAAGTGGTGGCTGCTCGCCTCCATCGGTGTCGGCTCGGTGCTGGGCGTCGCCGCCAACGAGGCGATCGCGAGGATCTACCCCTCGTGGCGCTCCGAGGTCGTGTACCAGTGCCTCCCGGTGCAGCAGGACCCGACCAAGCAGATGAACACCGGCGTCGACAAGGATGAGATGGAGCGGTTCCTGCTCACGCAGGCGACCGTCCTCAACTCCGACCGCGTGCTCCGCCAGTCGCTGCTCGACAGCGCACCGACCTTCGAGCGCGACACCAAGTGGGGTCGCACCTGGACCACCGACAGCACCGGGCGCGTCGCCGTCGCCAAGGGCCTCAAGCAGCTCAAGAAGGTCGCAGGCGCCAGCGTCGTGACCGGCACCAGCATGGTGCGTCTCACCGTCACCGTGCAGGACCCCGACGACGCCGCGGCGATCGCCCGCGCCATCCACGACGCCTTCTGGAAGGACTGGCGCAACCTCTCCGCCGCGATGAGCGGCGAGCAGCGCGGCCCGCTGCTGCAGCGCGAGAACGACCTGCGCGCCGAACTGCTGCGCATGGACGGCAACCGCGACCGCATGATGATCGACTACAAGATCGACGACCTGCGTTCGGTCCGCGGCCCCGCGGCCGACCGCATGATCGACGAGGCGACGCGCAAGATGGCCGACGCGATGGGCACGCGCGAGCAGGCGCTGTCGCTGCAGAAGCAGTACGAGGAGATCCGCGCCTCGGGCCCCAACAGCTTCCCCGACGAGCTCCGCGACACCATCGAACGCGACCCCGTGGTCATCGATCAGAGCAACCGCGTCTCCCAGCAGCGCGCCATGGTCGAGGCCCTGCGGACCAAGTTCGGCGACGAGCACCCGCGCATGATCCAGGAGAAGGCCAACCTGGAGAAGCTCGAGAACGAGCTCAGCTCCACGCGCGACGAGAAGCTCCGCAAGCTCTTCGACGGCGAGCTCGACCGCGCCAAGCGCATGGTCGAGGCCTCCAACAACCAGGTCGCCCAGTTCACCAAGAACTACAACGAAGGCGTGACGCGCAAGCAGGAAATCGCCCGCGTGATCGCCAAGTTCGATCAGCTCGACAAGGACCGCGAGCAGGTGCAGTTCCAGTTGAAGGAAGTCCAGAGCGCCCTCAGCGCCCTGAACCTCACCGTCAACGTCACCGCGCAGGACCGCGTCGACCGCATCCGCATCCTCAACCCCGCCACCAAGCCCGACACGATCTTCTTCCCCAAGCTGGAGATCATGATCCCGCTGGGCATCGTGCTGACCTTCGGCCTCACCGCGGGCGTCCTCTTCCTGCGTGAGCTGCTCGACCAGCGCGTCAAGTCGCCCGCCGACATCCACTCGATCCCCCGCACCCGCCTGCTCGGCGGCGTGCCGACCGTCGAGGCAGACCCCACCCGGCCCACGCCCGAGACGGCCCTCCGCGACGCCCCGACCGGTGCGATCGCCGACGCCTACCGCCACTCACGCGCCATGATCGCCAAGCGTATGAGCGCGGGCGGCTACAAGAGCCTGCTGGTCTGCAGCGGCATGCCCCAGTCGGGCGCAACCACCGCGGCGTCCAACATCGCCCTCGGCGCGGCCGCGGCCGAGCAGCGCGTGCTCCTGGTCGACGCCAACTTCCGCCGTCCTGCACTCCACCGCGTGTTCAAGCTCGGTGAAGGCCCCGGCCTGGCCGAGGTCCTCGCCAAGAAGGCGACGCTCGACACGGCCATCCAGGCGACCAACACCCCCCACCTCGATCTGCTCTCGGCCGGCACGGCCCCCAACCGCGCCACGCCTGAGCGTCTGAGCACCGAGCTCATGTCGCAGGTGATCCAGGAGGCGTCGGGCAAGTACGACCTGATCGTCATCGACGCCGCCCCCGCGGGCATCGCCGGCGACGCCCTCGCCCTCGCCGGGCGCGTCGACGCGTCCGTCCTGGTCGTCAAGGCCTTCGGCGAGAAGCGCGGCCTGATCGCCCGCCTCCGCGACGCCTTCAACGACTCGCGTGCCGAGTTCCTCGGCGTTCTGGTCAACCGCGTGCCCCCCACCGGCACCGGCTACATGGCCAAGAACATCCGCGCGGCCCAGGAATACCAGTCCACCGCCGTCTAACGGCCCCCGACCGTCCAACCAAGCCCCGGGCCTCAAACGGCCCGGGGCTTTTTCGATCCGGCGTACCGTTGCCCCCGCGCCCGCACGTTCTTGCGCCCGCGGCAAAGGAACCACGCGTTGTCGACCACCGATCCCACACTCTCGCCCCAGAGCACCGCACGCCGCACGCTGGTGACCGGCGGCGGCGGATTCATCGGCTCGCACCTTGTCGAGAGCCTGCTGACAAACGGCGACCACGTCACCATCGCTGACAACTTCTCGACCGGGCGCGACCGCAACCTCGCCGCCGTCCGCTCCAACCCGCGGCTCGCGGTCGTCGCCGGCGACCTCGCCGCCTCCATCGAAGGGCCGCTGTCCAGCCAGCGCTTCGACCGTGTGTTCCATCTCGCCGCCGCCGTCGGCGTTCAGTTGGTCGTCGAGCATCCCATCGAGTGCATCGAGACCAACGTGCTCCAGACCGCGGCCGTGCTGCGCTTCGCATCGCGGTGCGGGCCCGGTGGGGCCCCCGCGCCGATCCTCATCGCCAGCAGCAGCGAGGTGTACGGCAAGAGCGACAAGACCCCCTACGCGGAAGAAGACGACGTGGTCTACGGACCCACGACGCGATCCCGCTGGTCCTACGCCGCCACCAAGGCGATCGACGAATACCTGGCCCTCGCCCACCACGCAGAACGCGGCCTGCCCGCGACGGTCGTGCGGTTTTTCAACACGGTCGGCCCCCGCCAGGTGGGCGACTACGGGATGGTTCTTCCCCGCTTCATCGAACGGGCACTGAACAACCAGCCTCTGCTGGTGCACGGCGACGGCGCTCAGGTCCGCTGCTTCTGCGACGTTCGGGACTCGGTCCCCGCCCTCCAGCGCCTGCTGGAGACCCCCGCCTGCGCCGGCCGGGTCTTTAACCTCGGCTCAGACCAGGAGATGTCGATCATCCAACTCGCCCGAAAGGTCATTCAGACACTCGGCTCCGCGTCCGATATTGAGCTGGTCCCGTACGATCGCGCGTTCGGCGCGGGGTTCGAAGACCTGCGGCGCCGCAGACCCGACCTTTCCCGCGTCCGTGAAGCCATTGGATTCGCGCCGCGCATCCCGCTGGAGCAGACCATCCGCGACATCGCCGCACACATCCAGTTGCACCGGTCTGACCAGCCCGGGCACGGCGGCCCCCAGAGGAGCGCAGCACGATGAACTTCGCCATGCTGCAAACGTCCTTCTCCACACCGGCGGATATCCCCAGCTCCCTGAAGGACACACTGGAAGTGGAAGTGAAGAACGCATCCTGGACCGAGCGTCTGGAGATCTTCCACGGGATCATGCCCGTGTTCCTCGTTGCCTTCATGGTGACCCTGCTCGTCACCCCGTTGTGCCGCAAGTTCGCCATCGCCAACGGCATCATCGACCGGCCCGACGAGGTCCGCAAGAGCCACAAGTTCCCCATCGCCTATCTCGGCGGCCTGGCCGTGTTCATCGGCCTGCTCGCCGCGATCGCGTTCTCGTACATCGGCCCGCGCCTGCACCTGATCACCTACCACAACTCCGCGCGTTTCGCCGGCGACATCCAGGCCGTCCCCATCTCGATCCTCATCGGCATGACGGTCATCATGATCGTCGGCCTGATCGACGACGTCGCCAACATCTCTCCGTGGCAGAAGGTGGGCGGCCAGCTCTTCGGCGCCGCCATGCTGGCCTACGGCTCCATCGGCACCAAGCTCGCCGGACAGATCCTCTTCCCCATCGGCGTCATGCTGGGCAACGAAGAGATGAAGTTCATCGTGGGCGGCATCACCATCGACGTCGTCTACTGGGTCGGCACCGCCCTCATCGCCATCGCGGTTCTGGGAGCGTGTAACGCAAGCAACCTCATCGACGGCCTCGACGGCCTCCTCTCCGGCACCACCGCCATCGCCGGCATCGGCTTACTCGTCATCGCCCTCGGCCTCGCCGCGGCCGACAACGGCCCATTCGACCACGCGCGCCTCGTGCTGTGCATGGCCCTGATCGGCGCCTGCCTTGGATTCCTCCCGCACAACTTCAACCCGGCGGTGATCTTCCTTGGCGACTGCGGCTCGCTGCTGCTGGGATACGTCACGATCGTCATCATCCTCTCCCTCGGCGACACCGGTCTTACCGCCTTCGTCCTGGCCGGCGTGGTCATCTACGCCGTGCCGATCATCGACACCTCCCTCGCAATCGTCCGACGCCGCCTGGCTGGCAAAAAACTCTCAGAAGGCGACGACCAGCACCTGCACCACATGCTCAAGCGGGCCTTGGGCGTCAAGGGCGCCGCCCTCACCCTTTACGGCATCGCCCTCGGCTTCGCGGCGCTTGGCGTCCTGATGACCCTCGAGCGTGCCCGCGTCACCTACGTCATCGTCATCGTGCTCGCCTCGTTCATCGGCGTCATCGCGATCAAGACGGCCCGCCGCAAGATCTTCGAAGAGCAGGCCCGCAAGCTCTCCGAATGGGAGTCCAAGGCCGCCGCGCTGGCCGCCAAGAAGGACGGCTCGGTGCTCCCCACAGACCCCCCCAAGCGCCCGGGCGAGCCCCCCTCCGCCGCCGTTTAAGCACGCCCTCCAGCCCCACCCCACCCGGCATCGGCCCCGCGTCTCTCTATACTTGCGCCATGCACGGAGGCGCACGTACCCCTTATCCATCCGGTGCCCGGAACCGGGCCATCGCCCTGATGAACCAGAAGGGGGGCGTCGGCAAAACCACCACCGCCGTCAACCTCGCCGCGGGCATCGCCCTGCGCGGCCGGCGCGTGCTGCTGATCGACCTTGACCCGCAGGCTCATGCGTCGCTCCACTTGGGCGTCACCGTCGCTGACGGCGAACCGTCGGTCTACGACCTGCTGCTCGACCCGACGACGCCGCTCAACACCGTCGCCCGAGAGACCCGCCCCAACCTCGTGCTCCTTCCCGCCGAGACCGGCCTCGCCGCCGCGGAGACTGAGCTGGCCGCCGCGCCCGACCGGCTCACCCGTCTTTCCACCGCCCTGGCTCAGTGGGGCGACCGGTTCGATTTCATCCTGATGGACTGCCCGCCGTCACTCAGCGTGCTGACCCTCAACGCCCTCTCAGCCGCTCGCGAGGTCATCATCCCGATGCAGGCGCACTTCCTGGCCCTCCAGGGCGTCGGCAAGCTGCTCGAGACCGTCAACCTCGTCTCCCAGAGCGTCAACCCGGCCCTCCGCGTCAGCGGCGTGATCGTTTGTGCCCACGACAACTCGACCACCCACGCCCGCGAGGTCGTCGCCGACATCGAGTCGTTCTTCGCGCAGGCGAAGGGCACCGCCTCCGCGTACGCCGACGCCAAGGTCTACCGGCCCGCCGCTCGCCGAAACATCAAGCTCGCCGAGTGCCCCAGCTTCGGCAAGACCATCTTCGAGTACGCCCCCCACTGCGCCGGTGCTGAGGATTACCGCGTGCTCGCCGAAGGACTCGTCGCGGAGCTTGACGCTGCGCGCACCGCGCCCCGCACCGCCCCGGCCCCCGCACCCCAGCCGGGCGCACCCGTGGTGGCCGGCTGAGTGGGAACTCCCTTGGTGACATCCCTGCTCCTCCGCCGCACGCTCTGGAAGTGGCTGTTCTGGGCGTACTTCACGGTGCTCACGCTTCTGCTGCTGTGGCCGCGCCTCACGCTGCCGGCGGTGGTTGAGCGTCCCGACCTCTGGGTCCACTGCGGAACCTTCGGCCTCTTTGCGCTTCTGCTCTGCATGTGGAACCCGCGGCGTCTGCAGGCGTGGTGGCAGGTCGTGCTGCTGACCGCCGCCGCAGGCGTCGCCTACGGCGGCGTGACGGAACTGCTCCAGTCGATCCCGGTGCTCCATCGCACGGCTGCCCTCGACGACTGGGCCGCAGATTCACTGGGAGTGGCGTGTGGAACTGCGGTATTTGCCCTAGTCCGCTGGCGAATGTCCCGCGAGTGCGGACCGTCCCGAACTTAGACCGATACCACTCCCTCTCGTCGACGTGCAGAACCCTCCCCCACAACCTGACACCGGCTCACCGCAGCCCGCCCCGCCCACGCAAGGCACGGGTGGTACGCCGAGCGCGACCCGCGGAGGCCAGCCCGGCCTGGGGGCCGCGGTGCGGGCGGCCAGTCTGGTCACGCTTGCGTCGCGCTTCGCCGGCATGCTCCGTGACGTGCTGGTGGTGCAGGTCTTCGGCGCAACGGCCCTCGCCTCCGCGTTCGCCGCGGCGTTCCAGATCCCCAACCTCTTCCGCCGCCTTTTCGGCGAGGGCGCCCTCTCCGCGGCCTTCATCCCCGAGTACGCCGTCACCGCCAAGCGCAGCCAGGAGGACGCCGACCGGCTCTCCAGCTACATACTCACACGTCTGGCGTGGATCACCGCGGCGATCACCATCGTCGCCGAGCTGATCATGCTGGTCCTGCTCGTCACCCTTCCCCCCAACCCGGACCGCGAGATCTCGCTCCGGTTGATGATGATGATGTTCCCGTTCATGCCCGCGATCTGCATCGCCGCGATCCTCTCGGCGATGTTGCAGGTGCACGGGCGGTTCGGCGCATCGATGAGCGGCGCCTTCTTCGTCAATCTCTTCATCGTCTCAGTCTGCGTCTTCTGCCTCATCACCGGACGCACCAACAACCCCGTGGTGGCCTACGTCCTCTGCATCGCCACCGTGCTCTCGGGGTTCACCCAGTGCATCTGGTTCTCACGCCTGCTCCGGCAATACTCCGCCTGGCGCCCCGACAACGGCGAGGCGAGCGCCGCCGCCCGCAAGATGCTGAAGAACTTCGTGCCCGTCATGGTCGGGCTCGGCGGGCTGCAGATCAGCTCGTTCCTCGACCTGTCGATCACGATGTACCCGATCTGGGTAGGCAAGCACATCCTCGGCTTTGACTACCCGCTGGACGAAAAGTCCAACATCATCCTCCGGTCCACCTCGCTCATCTTCCAGTTCCCCCTGGGCGTCTTCGGCGCCGCCGTCGCCACCGCCGCCTTCCCCATGCTCGCCCGCGCCGCCGACAACGGCGGGCTCTTCCTCGACACCGTCCGGCGCGGCCTGCGCCTCTCCATTTTCATCGGGCTCCCTGCCTCCATCGGCCTCATCCTCGTCCGCGAGGACGTCACCCGCGTGCTCTTCTCCCTCAGCTCAAAGCGCGGCTTCGACGAGGCGGCCCTCGCCCGCAGCGCCGACGTGCTGCTCGCCTTCGCCCCCTCCGTCTGGGCCTTCGCCCTCAACCAGCTTCTCACCCGCGTCTTTTACGCCAAGGGCGACACCATTACGCCCGTGCGCGTGTCGGCGATGATGGTCGGCGTCAGCTTCGTGCTCAGCTTCATCGGCATGTGGTTCCTCCGCGAGGCCGCGCTGGGCCTGGCCGCCACCATCACCGCCGTCGTCCAGACGATCATCCTCAGCGCGATCGCCAAGAAGCGGTTCTGCCCGCCGGGTGAACCGATCCTTGACGGCCCCACGCGCCGCTCCATCGCCCGCGTCACCGCCGCCGTGCTCGTCATGGCGGCCATCGTGCTGCTCACGCAGAACCTCTGGCCGCTTGAGACCACGGAAAAAACCAACGAACTCACCGGCGTCACTGAGACCGTCGTCAGCACCTCACGCTGGATGATCCTCCTGCGCATGGCCTGCTACGTCGGCCTGGGCGCGGGCGCGTACGCCGGCGAGGCCGTCTACTCGCGCTCCCCCGAGCTCGCCTGGCTCACCTCCCGCGGCAACAAGGCGAAGGGCCAGTACCGCGACCTTGTCGTCGAGTAACAGCGCCATGCCCTATCCGAACCGCGACACGTAAGCGAGCGAACCGCGGCGCAGGTTGCTGCAGCCATGCCGAGCGACAGTCCGCTCCCTGACGGTCGCCGTTCGGATGTACGCGACGCCCAGCCGCCCTATTACTTCCGCATGACCATCGACCTGCGCGGCAAGCCCATCGCCATCACCGGCGCATCCAGCGGCATCGGCGAAGCGACTGCAATCGCCTGCGCCGCCGCGGGCATGCCCGTCGCCATCGCCGCACGCCGACTCGACCGGCTCGACACACTCGCCCAACAGATCCGTCAGTCCGGCGGGAAGGTGTTCGTCCGCGAGCTCAACGTGGCCGACGAAGCGGCGAGCCGCGCGTTCATCAACGACGCCGCCGCCGAGCTGGGAGGCCTCTACGCCGTCTTCGCCAACGCCGGGTACGGCGAGGAGAAGTGCGTTCACAAGATGCCCCCGGCCGACCTGCGCCGATGTTCGAGGTCAACCTCTTCGGGTCGATGAACGTCATCTACCCCGCGCTGGACATCATGCTCAAGAGCCCCGCCGACGCCAAGGGACACGTGCTGCTCTGCTCCTCGTGCCTGGCGCTCATGCCCCTCGCCCGCGCCGGTTCGTACACGGCATCCAAAGCTGCGCAGCACCACTTGGCACGCGCCATGCGCATCGAGCTCGCCTCGCGCGGCGTGCAGGTCTCAAGCGTCCACCCCATCGGCACGCAGACCGAGTTCTCAAAGGCGCTGCTCGCACGCTCGGGTAAACAGCAGCGCGAGCGCCGCACGCCCGGCTGGATGATGCAACCCGCCTCACGCGTCGCCGACGGCGTCGTCTCCTGCCTGCGCCGGCCGAAGGCCGAAGTCTGGCCTGGGTTCCGCGCTCACTTGGTCCGCACGCTCATGTGCGGCCTCGCTGCGTGGCCCGCCGCGGGCGACGTGCTGCGTCGCCGCTCGTTTGTCGGTAAATCCGACGAGTGTTAATCCGCCCGGCGGACCATCAGCACCACCGCGTGAGCCTCGATCGCCAGCCCTTCACCCACGGGACCGATCCGCTCGTGCGTCTTTCCCTTCACGTTCACGCACGAGACCGGCACGCCCAGCAGACGCGCGATGTTCTGACGGATCTGCGCTTTGACCGGACCGATCTTGGGACGCTCGCACACCACCGTGCAGTCGATGTTCCCCACGACCCACCCGGCACGCGTCGCCTTGACGACCGCCGCGGCGAGGAACTCCGACGACGTCCGCCCTTCGTTGCGCGGGTCCTTGTCGGAGAACATTTGGCCGATGTCGGGGAGGCCGAGCGCCCCGAGCACCGCATCGGTCACCGCGTGCAGCAGCACGTCGCCGTCGCTGTGCGCCACCGGGCCCTTGCCCTCACCTTCACCCATCCGCACGCCGCCGATCACCATCGGCCGGCCGTTGCCCACCGGCGCGACCGGCTCAAGCCGGTGCAGGTCCCACCCGTGCCCGATACGCACCTGCGGCGCACCTCCTGGGCTGGCCGGCACCTTGGCCGCTTCAGGAGCCGTCGTGGCCTTGCCACGCCGCTTAGGCACCGCGACCGAGCGGCGCGTGCGCCCCGGCTCATTGCGACGAGTCTGCGTTTGGACCGAACCGATCAGCCGCCGCTTGCGTGCCATGCGTCCGTTCCTCCGTGCACCATCATGCCCAACCGTCGCCCGAACACACTCACCGAACCCCCACCGATCACTCACGCCCCATAGCCGTCTGACCGATAGACTAGCGGCCTTCTGAGCATCTGGGCGGATTCCTTTCCCAGCTTCTCAGCGGCCCTCGGAGCCCCTATGCCCCGCCTCCCCCTGCTCGCGTTCACCGTTCTCGCCCTGTCGGCCTTCGCCGGCGGATGCAACTCCTACTTCGCCGACGATCAGCCGCTCTCTTCGCGCGATGAGTACAACTATCGCAGCACGCCAAGCCAGCCGCAGACGGTCGTCCTTCGCGACCTCCGCACCGAAGAAGTGCTGCGCACGTGGGAAATCCCAGTCGACCAGAAGCTCTTTGTCCGTTTCCTCAAGGGAGACGAGTCCACCGTCGGACAGGCTTATCCCGACGAGTGCGAGTGCCTCTACTACCCGATCACGATGTGGAATCCTCCGCTTGAGCATCGCGAGCGGTTCAAGGTTCCCCCCTCGACGGCGCGGCGGCTCGAGCTGTTCGTGCGCCCCGGACCGGAACTCCCCGGCAGCATGAAGCCGGCCGACGTGCCGATGCCGCCCGGCGATCTGCCGCCGGTGAAGTAACCCCCCCCACCGATCTCACCAATGAACAACGCCGGCCGATGGCCGGCGTTTTCGTTTACTGAGATGGAAGCGTCCGTTCAGCTCAGGCCGACCGGCTGCGCACGCACTTCGTGCGTCGCCGGCTGCAGCGCGATGCCAAGGCCCACGCGCTTGCCGCCCTGGAACCGCGGCGGAATCCCCTCGTTGTCGATGATCCGCTGGATCGCCATGATCCCTTCCATGAGCTGCTCAGGACGCGGCGGGCAGCCGGGCACGTAGACGTCGACGGGGATGTACTGGTCCACGCCCTGCACCACCGCGTACGTGTCGAACACGCCGCCCGTGCTGGCGCAGGCACCCATCGAGATCACCCACTTCGGCTCGCTCATCTGCAAGTAGATCCGCTGCAGCACGGGCATGGTCTTGATGCTCACGCGGCCGGCGACGATCAGCAGGTCGGCCTGGCGCGGCGAGAACCGCACAGCCTCGGACCCGAAGCGAGCCAGGTCGTAGCGGCTGCTGGCGGTCGCCATCAGCTCGATGCCGCAGCAGGCGGTGGCGAAGGGCATCGGCCACAAGCTGTTGCGGCGGCCCCAGTTGATGATCCGGCGGAGCTGCGTCGTCACAAACCCATCGACCGGAAGAGCGGCTTCAAGACCCATCGGAGACTCCAGAACGGCCATCGGCGGCCGCCAAACCCATCATACGCCCTCGGCCGCCGTCGCCCGCACAGGAACGGGTGCGACTGCCTCCACGACCGAAGCAGCCGGCGTTTGCGGAGCGGCCCCGCCCGGCACGCCGCCGATCTGCCCAAGCTCGTCAGCAAGCGTGCGGCCTTTGACCGCCTTGACCTGCGCGGCCCGCAGGGCCTCAACCGCCGGCGCTGCGCCACTCCCCGCGGCCTCAAAACCGGCCGCGAGCACGGACTCAGTCTGCACTGTTTCGGCCGGCCGCGCCAGCACGAACCGTTCCAGGTCGCTGCCGGGCGTCTGCACGGGCAGCACGACGCCTTGTCCCTTGAGCCGCCCCAGCAACTCACGCGCTGCTTCATCGGTCACACCGGTGCGCTCGGCGATCTGTTCGGCCGTCACCGACTCGCCGCGGGCGAACGCGCGCCCCACTTCGCACGCGACGGCGACCGCGTACGCGGGGTCGAAAAACGCCGCCTTGCTCCGCAAGCCCGCCGACAGGTGCAGAATCCGCAGCCGCCTGCCTTGCTGGATGAGGTAGCTGACGCGCAGGCCCGTGAGCACGATGAGCCACGTGAGGTAAACCCACAGCAGGAACATCGGCACCAGCGCAAGCGAGCCATAGAGCGACTTGAGCGCCGCACGCTCGAGGTAGATGTGGAAGCCGTACTTCGCGGCCTCCAGCGCCACCGAACCGACCAGCGCACCGTAGAGCGCGGGCATGAACCGCACGCGCGTGTTAGGGATCGTGATGTAGAGCACCCACAACGTCATCGTTGAGATCGCGACGCTGGAGATGAACGCGACGACGCTCAACAACCATCCCGTCGCGACGCTCTCCACGCCCGCGGTGATTCCGGTCAAACGCTCGGCGACGGCGAAACTCGCCGCGATGAGCACCGGCCCAAGCGAGATCAGCAGCCAGTACTGCATCAGCCGGCGCACCACCGACCGCCCACGCGGCGCGTTGTAGAGCCGGTTGAACGCCGTCTCAAGCTCGATCAGCAGCGAGATCGCTGCGTAGACGAGCGTGAGGCCCGAGATAATGCCGATGCCGGTGAAGCTCACCTTGTCGAAGTGGCCCGCAATTTCCTGCAGCTTGCCCGCGACCGCGCTGTTCTGATCCTCGTCGAGCCCGATCTGCCCGAGCCCGATCAGGTCCATGAACTTGCCGAACAGGTCCTGCACCACCGACCGCTTGTTCACGAAGCTCTGCAGCACGACGATCGCGATCACGCACAGCGGGATGATTGAAAAGACTGTGCGGTACGCCAGCGCCGCCGCCATCGGCGGGATGGCGCGGTGCCCAAGCCAGTCGCCAAGACGTCCGGCCATCGCGCGAGATCGCGGGAACCACCCTTGCGACGTGACATCAGCCATCGCGGCGCGAGCCCTCCCCGGCCCTGGTCGCCGGACCGGCCGTGACTTTCTTCAGTGCCGCGACCTCGTGACGCTCAAGGTCGCGCCAAAGACCGGGCTTCACGTCGACGAGTTTCAGCGGCCCAAGCGCCACCTGGGTAATCCGCGCAACCTTCACGCCCGCCTCGCTGAGCAGGTCGGCCAGCTTCACCGTCGCGCCGGGCTTCACCGTCGCCTGCAGCGACGTCTTGGGGAGCGCGCGGTCGTCACCAACGCCCGCGGGGCGCGATGCGCGCTGCAGCGTGATCGGCGCGTGCCGTCGGCCCGCCTCGCGCGCGGCTCGCTGCGCCTTGAGGTTGACCCCCTTCTCCAGGTCGGCCAGGAACGTCGGGTCGAGGATGCCCTTGACGTGCACCTCGTACACGCGGTCGACGCCGTAACGCGGATGCGTAAGCCGGTTGACCAAGTCGCCGTCGTTGGTGAGCAGCACCAGCCCCGTTGCCTCCCACTCCAGTCGGCCGACCGGGATCAGGCGGACCGGGTTCGGGTATTTCACCAGTTCGTTGACCGTCACGCGCCCGGTCGGGTCGCTCGCCGCCGTCAGCACTCGCGCCGGCTTGTTGAGCAGCACATAGACCGGCCGCACCATCTCGGCCCGGTGCGCGCCTTTGCTGGCGCTGCTGCGCCGGGCCCGGGCCAGTTCCTTGCCGTCCACGGTGATCCGGTCTTTGAACGGGTCCACAAAGATCGGCAGGCGGGTCACCACCTCGTCGTTGACCTCGACCCGGCCGTCCTCGATGAGCTGCTCGCATACCCGCCGGGCGGCGACGCCCGCATCGGCCATGACCCGCTGGAGGCGGACCTTATCCGCAGGAGGGGGAGGGACGCCGTCCCCGCTGGGACGGCCCCTGCCGCGGGCAGGGCCTGAAGAGGAAGGTGCCGGACGACGCGCCATCCACCAGTCTACGCACCCGACGCGAATACCCCGCCGGCCGCGGGAACGCCCTTCCGGATGTTCCCGGACGGAAAAACGTCCGGAAAGGCACAAGTTCCGACGCCGAGTGCCGATAAGAAGGGACCGGACGCGCAAGTCCGGCGCAGAGCGGCTCAATAATCAGCCACCGCACCGATCGCCGCCAGCCGCGGAGCAGCCGGCACAGCCAACAGACCAAAGGAGCGACTCATGTCCGAAGCCAGCCCCCAGATGACCATCATCAGCGCCGACACGCAGGTTCGCGGCGAGCTGATCATCCAGAACGCCGGCCTGATCCTCGGCACCGTCGAGGGCAAGGTCCTCTCGCAGGGCCGCCTGCACATCGGCGACGGCGCGGTCTGCAAGTCGTCGGTCGAGGGCGCCGCCATCACCGTCGACGGCACCGTCGAGGGCAACGTCCTCGCTCGCGAGCGCCTTGAGCTGAACACCACCGCCCGCATCAAGGGCGACATCACCGCCGCCAAGCTGATCGTCGCCGAGGGCGCTTCCTTCAGCGGCAACTGCTCGGTCGGCACCGAGGCCGTCCGCAACGCCAAGATGGACGAGATCGCCCCCGCCGCCAACGGCAAGCCCCGCATGAAGCTCGGCACCGACAACGGCCTGGAAGCGACGCTGGCGGGCCTTGAGGCCAAGCTGGCGGGCTTCACCAAGACCAAGACCGCCGTCGGCGAGTAAGCCGCGCTGTAGCGACGACGACACCGAACTCCTTCTTGATACGGCCCGGCGGCGATGCCGGGCCGTGTCGCTTTTGGGTGAAGGGAGCAAGTGGGCGGGGGGAGGGGGAGGGGGAGGGGGGGTACTGCGCAGGGATTGCCGCTTTGGCTCGGCACAGGCGCTGCTGCTGAGGAGAGGCCCAAAGTGCCGACCATTTCCGTCCCGACTCCGTTTCTTTTACGGCTCATCCCATGTCCTGGCTGAACTGGTTCTCTCCGAGCAAGCTGTTCTCGTTGCACATGTCGCGGACGGTGCGGTGCGTTCACTGCGCGCAGCCGTTCGTGGTGCCCGGCGCGGCACAGGTGCTCACCTGCCCGCTCTGTTACAAGCGCGTGCGGGTGGACGACGTGGTGGTGACGGGCTCGCAGATCCACGGGCGGGTGGAAACGTGCGGTTCCGTCGTCGTGCGGCGTGGCGGAAAGTTCAGTGTCGAGGTGCTCAAGGCGGGCATGGGGCTGCTGGTTGAGGGCGAGGTCCGCACCGGCGAGGCGGCGGCGCCGATGGTGATCATGGGCCCAGAGGCCATCTGGCGGGGCGACCTGCAGACGGCGCGGCTGGACATCCACCCTGACACGCAGATCGTGGGCGGGCGGTTCCGCATCCGGCCTGACCGGCTCGCCGCGATGCCGAAGCTCAAACCCAAGACACGGTGATGCGCCGAGTTTGCAGGGCCTGCGCAAGGACTGCCGATATCCCCTGCGCGACCAGAGCCAGGAGCGGAGCCCCATGCTCGAGACCGACCCTTCCACATCCACTTCGACGCGTGCCAGGGGCGATCAGGGCCAGGATGTGTTCCTTTCGCCGCGCGTGATCGATCGTGAAGCGTTCAACGACTACTCGGCCTCGCTGCGCCGGCTGATCGAGGAAGCGGCGCACCAGACCGAGGCGCTCAAGGCGGCCGCGGCGGAGGCGGCGCAGGCCCAGACCGCGCTGCGCGAGACCTCAGCCCGTCACCAGGGTCGGGCCGACAGCGTGACCAAGGCGCTGGCGGTGATCGACCAGCGCCTCGCCGACGCCGACCGTCTGGCCAAGAGCGCCGAACAGACGCGCCAGGGCATTCAGACGCTCAGCAACGAGACGCAGACGACGCTCGCAACGCGAACCGACGAACTGACAGCCCGGCTCAACGCCGCCGCCGAGTCGGCGACCGAGATGGTCCGCCGCGCCGAGCACGGTTCGACCGAGGCGGTGATGAACCTCGTGTCATCAGCCGAGCGCAAGCTGACGCAGGTGGAGGCACGGCTGATCGAGTTCAAGCCGCGGACCGAGCCGGCTCCGGCCCCCACTCCTCCTCCCGCGCCTGCTCCTTCGATCGACACATCCCGCATTCAGCAGCTTCTGACGATGCTTGCCGCCGAGCGCGAGCGGGCGGAGGCTCGCGTCTCTCAGCTCCGCGCGATGTGCGATCAGGCCGAGCGTTCACGCACGCTGCTCACAGAAGCCATCGTCGAGGCGACCGAGCAGGCGAACGCCGCGACGGGGAGCGCCCGCGAGGTGACCGCCAAGACCGAGGTGGTCGTGACGCGGCTGGCGCGGGTGATCAACGCCCTGCCCGGCTGAACCGTGCTGTTTATTCAAAGCTGATCGGCCGTCTGTGGCTTTGGAGGGGCGCGGTGACGCAGGTGATCGTGCCATAACCGCACCATGCTCGCAGAGCCGAGCCTGGCGGCGCCAAGGCTGTGCTGTGCGAACGCTGTACTCGCGCTCCCAACGAAAAAGCCCCCGCGTGAGCGGGGGCTTGGTGTTGCTGCGTTGGGCAGAAGGATCAGGTGTTGAGCTGGAAGATGCGGCGGAGCAGCTGAGTGTCGTTCTGCTGGCCGAGGATGAAGCTGCTGCGGAGGTTCTGACCCAGGTTGGTGCTGGTGGCGTTGAAGCCGAAGTCGGCCGGGGTGAGGCCGGCGGCGTTCACGAACCCCGGGGCTCCATCGAACATCGCGACGCCGGTGTCGATGCCGGAGAACGAGAGGCCGAGGAGTTCGCCCATCCGCTGGACGACCGAGCCGGTGAGGGAGGTGACGTAGCTGTCGATGCCCGGCTGGTCGACCGTGTTGCCCAGGGCCGTGATCGCCGGAGCGAACACGACGGCCTGGTCGCTGTGGTCGGCATTGAGCACGTCACGCCGCTGCGAGACACCGAAGAAGTTCTGGTTGATGACGTCGGCCGGCTCGAGCGAGTCGGTGAGGAAGACGGTGCTGAACTGCTCGCCGACGAAGTCGGCCGATGAGAGCGAGATCCGCACGTCGACGCCCGCCGCGGTGAAGATGTTGTTGAGGTTGTTGATGAGCTGGCTGAGGATGTAGGCGCGGGTGGCCATGCCCAGGCCCGGCACGTTTGCGACGACCGAGCCGGAGAACCGGTCGAGCACCGAGGATGCGCCGAAGGCGTTGAGCCAGTTGACCACGCCGCCGTTGGCCTCGATGAGGAAGTTCTGGTGCTGGGCCACCGGTGCGTCGCCCGTGCCGATGTTCTGGATCTGCACCGTGTAGTTGCTCTGGTGAGCGCCCTGCACGTAGAGAGCGAAGCTGGCGTTCTGCGTTCCGTCGGCCTGCGACCGGGGGATCGTGATCTCCATGTAGAAGTCGCCGTTGGCGTCGTAGCCGTAGGTGGTCGTGCCGTCGGTGGCGACGACCGTGTTGGCGACGGCGCGGAAGGCCTCGGCATTGGGGGCCTGCGCCACCAGGTTGCCCGAGTTCATGCCGCCGCCGGCCGTGGTCTCAAAGAGCGCGAACTGGGCCTGGCCGCGGGCGTCGCCGCCCGTGACGCCCACGCCGCCGCCGCCGGTGGGACGGGGCGAACGCGGGGTGCCGAGGTCGCCGCCGTACTCGCTGACGCGGAGCGTGAAGCGGTACCGCTGGCCGGCCACGATCGGCTGACCGGCGTTGAGGTGGTAGACGTCCAGGTCGCCGACGTTGACCAGGGTGCTGCCGACGGCGTTCCGCTCGCCGATCGCACCGTTGATGGTGACGACGTCGTCGGCGGTGCCGAAGATGCCGTCGTTGCCGGCGGCGCGGGTCTGCTCGGTGCCGTACTGGTTGATGCCGATGACCACGTCGTCGGAGCGGCGGCCAGCGACGCCGTTGCCGTTGAGCGTGTTGTTGGCGCCGCCGTCGAGCCGGTAGGTGTACTGGCCGACGGTGATCGACGCGAGGTCGTCCTGCGTGCCCAGCGTGTTGTCAGGGCCGGCGAAGGCGCTGGGGAGCGGGGCGTTCTCGACGTTGCTGCCGTCGCTGGCGTCGGTCGAGCCGTTAAAGCCGTTGTCGCCGTCGTCGACGATCCGCACGCTGAGGGTGTAGTCGCCCACCGCGGCGTTGCCGGGGAGGTTGACGACCGCAGCGGCGTTGAACGCGGGCCCGCCGAAGATCGGCGCGGGTCGAAGCCGGCCGGATCGAGGAACGGGTGCGGGTCGCCGATGTTGACGCCGACCTGCGAGTCGATCACCAGGAAGACCACGGTGTCCTGCAGCATGAGCAGGTTGCCGTCGCTGAGGACCTGCGAGAACTGCGCTGCCCGCACCCAGGTCGATGACCGAGCCGGGGTTGTTCACGTCGGGGATCACGATGTGGATCGAACCGCTGCTCAGCTGCGTCTGCAGGATCTGGCCCGCACGCATCGTGAGCTGGTAGACGTCCACGTCGCTGCCCTGGGCGAAGAACGTGCCGTTGGTGTCGGGGTGGTCGCCCAGGTAGCCCTGGATGTTGTAGGTGCGGTTGATGTCGGCGGTGTCGGGCTGGGCCGTTGCGTTGCGGCTCATGATCACGTCGAGGTTGACCGGCCCGTAGAAGTCGATGTTCGACAGGTCGGCCGCCTGGCCGTTGTTGGCGATGAAGCGGTCGCCCGCGTCGCCGACGACGAAGTCGCTCGACCAGTTGTCGGTCGTCTCAGCCACGCCGTCGTTGTCGCCGTCGAGCAGCGTCGCCGAGGTCTGGCCGCGGATGATGCCGCTGTCGATGGTGAACCGGAACATGCCGGGGCTGGCGAGGGTCGGGTCGGGCTGAGGCGTGGGGCCGGAGATGTCGAGATCGCGCGACGTGACCGTCTGCGAGAACTGGACGATCGCGGCCATGGCGCCCGCGGCGTACGACACGGTGTAGTCGGCATTCTCGACCAGCGGCACGAAGGTGGCGATGGGCTCAGCGCCGCGGATCTCGGCGATCGAGAGCGCGCCGCTGAGGGTGCCCGGATCGACCGGCTGGTTGAAGAAGATGGTGGCGAAGTAGGTGCCGCCGATGAAGCGGACCTCGACGTTGGTCACCTGCAGCGGGTCGGGCTTGGCCTGGTTCTTCACCACGGTCAGGTTCTGGTTGCTGGTGAACGGCAGGTTCTGGGCGCGGACGGTGCCCATGGTGCCGTTGCTGAAGATGCGGTACGACTCGGTGTTGAGCAGCGAGCCCTGGGCGGTGCCGTTGATGGTCACGTTGCCCATGGTGGAGCGGCCTTCGCCCAGCAGGTCGTCCTGCGTGCCGAGGAACCCGTCGGTGCCCTGGTAGGCGCCGGCGGCGATGTCGGACCGGAGGAAGTTGCCGGTGATGGTCACCGCGCCCATGTTGCCGTTGCTCACGTCGTCGGCGTTGAGGCCGGTGCCGCCGAAGTTGGCGTCACGCCCGAGGTCGACGCCCGAGAGGATCGCCGAGTCGGTGACGTTGCCGTTCACGCGGACGGTGCCCATGTTTCCGCCGGCGCTGACGGTGCCGGTGGTCATCGAGCCGATCGTGACGTTGCCCATGTTGTAGCCGGCACGGACGCCCGAACCGCTGGTGATCACGCCGCTGATCGTCAGCGTGGTGATGTCGCGATCGCTGCTGGCGATGCCCTGGAACTGGCCGCCGATGTTGAGCGTGCCGATGCTCAGCGCCTGGACCGACGCGGGGAGGACCGCGGTGGTGACGCCGCCGATGGTGCGAACGGTGCCGATGGTGCCGCGCGACTCGACCACCAGGCCGGTGTTGGTCCCGGTGGCGCCCGCGGTGAGGGTGCCGAGGCTCTGGCCGACGCGCACGGGCGAGTTGCTCATGTTGCGCGTGGTCACGGTGTTCACCGTGCCGTCAAGCGTGACGGAGAGGTTGGACACGTCGACGTTCGTCGCGGTGAGCTGACCGAGCGACGCGTCGTCGCGTCCGACGATGGCCCGCAGGTTGCCGACCGAAACCGACCCTGCCGGGGCGGCGTCGATGCGGATCGTGCTGCCGGTGGTCGAGCTCGCCAGCACCAGCGTGCCCGCGCCCTGGCCCAGGTTGAGACCCGAGCTGTAGGTCGCGGTGCCCGCGCCGGTGAAGGTGATGCGGCGCAGCTGCCCGCCGATGGTGACGATGAGGCCGGCCGAGGTCAGGGGCACGCCGCCGGGCGTTGCGCCCGCGTAGGCGAAGCCGTCGGCGACGGGGTTGTTCTGCCCGCCGACGCTGTTGCTGCCGCCGTTGAGGTTGGCAGAGACGTTGGGCGTGCCGCTGTCGGTACGCACGACCGTGGAGGTCGCCGTGCCGGTCACCTGCACCGAAGTGATGGTGCTGATGCCCGGGGCCGACTGGTCGTCGCCGGTGTTGTACGCGCCGTCGGCGCCGGCGATGAGGCCGGCCGCCACGAGCACGTTGTTGGTGCCGCCGCGGAAGTTGAGCGTGCCGATGGTGCCGCTCTTGACCGTGTCGGCCGCGCCGCCGGTGCCGCCCGGACGCAGATCGCTGCCGACGCCGGTGACGCCGGCGGCGACGAACGTGCCGCGGGCCTGACCGGTGACGGTGAGGGTGTTGATGCGGTCGCCAGCGACGATGAACGTCGGGACCGCGGTCGCGGCGCCCTGGTTATCGATGCCGCGGCCGACGGTGATCGAGTTGATCGTGCGACCGGCGGAGATCGACGCCTCGTAGACGCCGCCGGTGGTGGTGATCGAACCGATGTCGACGCCTGCGGCGATGGTCGGCCCGCTGCCGGGCGCAGCGCCGGGGGGGAGCTGCGTGCGGCGTTCGCTCGCGGGCACGTTGGCCTGCGAAGGAGCGGCGGCGAAGAGCGTGGGGCTCACGCCGATGTCGCCGAAGACCGCGTCGCCGGTGACGGAGATGGTGCTGATGCTGCCCTGCGGAGCGAGGATGTCGCCCAGCAGGTGGCCGCGGACGATGCGGACGGAGGTGATGTCGCCGTCGCGCGCCTCGATGCGGTTGGGACGCTGTGCGTCGCCCGCGCGGAACGAGCCGTTGGTGATGGTGACGGCGCCGATGCCGCCGCTGTAGCTGACGATCGAGCCGTTGAAGTCGCCGTTGATGTTGATGGTGTTGATGCGGCCCGAGGCGGTGATGACCGCATCGGTGGCGTAGTCGGCCGTGGGCAGGTAGGCGAAGCCGCGGCCCGAGGTGATCGTGCCGATGGTGCCGCCGGCGCGGACGTCGCTGTAGAGCACGCCGCCGGCGGTGATGGTCGTCACGTTGCCGGGGATGACCAGCTCATCGGGCGTGGTGCCGTCGACCAGGCGACGGCCGATGTTGCGGGCCGCCTGGAGGGTGTTGACCGTCGTGCCCGTCGCCATGTTGAGCGACAGGATCAGGTCGCGACCTGAGCGGACGGTGGTGATGTTGCCGTCGGTGCCGTCGGTGGTGCTGATGGTGACGTTGATGTCGCCGCGGGTGGTGCTGATCGTGCCGATCGGCCCGCTGCTGGTGATGGTGCCGGTGATGGTGCCCTGGGCGGTCAGGTTGTTGATGCGACCGTCGGGGCCCGAAGAGGTGATGGCCGTGTCGGTGATGTCGCCGCCGGCGGTGAGGCTGAGGATGGCGCCCGAGATGGCGATCGTGCTGGAACGGATGTCGCCGGTGACGGCCATCGACGACAGGCGGCCCGAGCCGATCGAGGAAGCCCGGACGTCGCCGCGGAAGCTCATCGTGCCCGCGTTGCCGCGGATGTCGATGTTGCTGCGGATGAGGTTGCGGGCGGAGATGTTGGTGTTGTTGCGACCGGCGGAGATGAAGAGGTCGGTGATGTCGCCGTTGGCGGGGTTGTTGACGCGGACGGTGCCGACGTCAAGACCGGCGCGGATCTGGTTGAACATGTAGGCCAGCGGGTCGCTGGTGCTGAGGCTGCTGGTGAACGCGTCGGCGTTGATGGTGCCGATGTTCAGCTCAACCTGGGCGCTGCTGGAATCCCACACGCCGCCGGTGATGTTGATGGTGCCGATCGACCGGGCGTGGAAGTCGGTGCCGATCACGCTGCCGTTGGTGACGGTGACGGTCTGGATGGTGCCGGCGGTGTTGACGCGGTCGTCGCCGTAGCGCGGCGAGCGCCACCAGCTGTCGAGGTTGGCGACGTGGACGAACGCACGGTCGAGGTTCGCGCCGGTGATGCGGATGGACTGAATGCCGTCAGCGTCGTCGCCGGGGTTGGCGTTGGCCGCGATGATGACTGCGCCGGTGAGCACGGGGTTGCGCATGCGCGTGCCGGCGACGAGGCTGATGATGTCGTCGGTGGCGAACACGCCCGCCTGTGCGAAGGGCGTGGGGCCGGGCCCGAGGATGCCGTCGCCGACGTCGAGCGTCTGGACCTGCCCGACGAAGATCGAGCCGGTGATGCCCTCGAAGCGACCGGTGGTATTGACGTTGTCGCTGTTGGCGATGATGGTGGTCACGCGACCGCCGTCGCCGGTGCCGCCGTTGCCGCCCTGGGTGATGACGTCGCCGATCGAGCCGCGAGCGGAGATCAACGTGACGTTGCCGGTGCGGATGACGATGCCGTTGAGGATGTTGTCGATGGGCGAGCCGCTGTCCTCCAGCGTGCGGTCGGCCGCGTCTGCGGTGTCCCACACGAAGGGAACAAAGATGTTGCCGCCGCCACCGCCGCCGCCGCCTTGGCCCCAACCGTTGATCAGGCCCTGAGGAACACCGATGGCGGTGCCCGTGATGGGGCTGAAGTTGGCCTGGAGCGCGCGCCGTGCGGCGATGTCCTGCTGGCTCAGCACGTAGGTGCGCGTGCTGCCGAGACTGCCGTTGACGATCACCTGCGTAACGCCGCCCACGTCGGCAGCGACGATGTCGCCGTCGGGCGTGGAGTTGACGAGCTGGCCGATCGTGCCGGTGACCTGAATCTGGCGGACGTCGATCTCGGCCGGGCCGGCGAAGATCACGTTAGACTGGCCGAAGCCGCCGCCCGCACCGTTGACGGTGATCTGGCCCAGCGCCAGCGAACCGGAGGACGTGGTGGTGATCTGCAGGTTGCCGCCCTGCTGCAGGGTCACGTCGATGCGCCCGACGATCACGCCACCGAGCTGGCCGGCGGGAGTAACGCGCATGGTGCCGAAGCTGGCGGCGCCGGTCACCATCACGGTGAAGGTGACGCCCGAGTCGTCGGTGAGGGTGAGCGGGGTGTTGGCCAGCAGCGGGAGGAAGTAGTCGATGTCCTGCTGACCGGGATTGGCCAGGCGGACCGACGGGAAGCTGGCGAAGCGGATGTCTGAGCCCTGGCCGAGGTTGAACGTCGGCTGCTGCTGAGTAAAGCCGCCCTGCACAATTCCCAAGTCATCGACGAACGAACCAGGGGACGTCGTGAGCGAGAACTGATCGCCGCGAACCAGATCAAAGAACAACAGACGGCCGATGTGGCCGGGGACGCCGGTGCTGCCAGTGCGGAGAGCGACTGCGCCGGTTGCGCCGGCGTTGCGTGAGAGATTACCCACCGCCTGCACGCCGGTCTGCTGGCCCACAGTCAACGAGCCGAGTCGCTGTGAGAAGTTGCCCGTGAAATTGAGGAGGCTGCCCGCAACCTGGATGTCGCCGACCATGCCCGAGGCGGTGATGATGCCGCCACCCATGTCCGCGCCGAACGAGACGTTGTAGATCGTCGGCACCGAGAGGCTGAAACCCGCCGAGTCGGCGTAGTCGGCCGCGGGGATCGCCGAGGCATCGGCGTCGCGCGCCTGAGCCACGGTCCCGTCGGGCTGGACGACGCCGAACCCGCCGCTCACGCGACCGACGGCGCCGCCGCCGACGTTGACGCTGAAGCCGCTGAGGCCGCCGCCGGTGACGATCTGACCGAGCGTGGTCGCAGCTTGGCCCGCCATGGTGACGGTGTAGCCGAGACCCGTGTTGAACTGCCCGTCAGCGAGCGTGCCGACGACCATGTAGTACACGCCTGAGCTGGGCGCATTGAACTCAAAGTTGATGCCCGTGCGCGGCTGCGTGGGGTTGGTGGTGTCGGCCGGGGTTGCGCCCGCGGCCTGGTGCGTCGCGACGAGGTTGCCGTTCTGGTCGTAGACGCGGATGTACGCGTTGTTGGGGTTCTGAATCGCGGCGCCGGCCTGGAAGAAGACGGCGTTGAACTGCACGCGGCTGCCCGCGTTGGCGGCGAAGGCGTAGAAGTCGGCGAGGTCCTCGTCGTTGAGCGGGTCGGCAAGGCCGATCGCGCCGGTGACGGTGGTGCCGCTGAGGCCCGACCAGATGAACTCCGCAGTGGAGAAGTCGTCGTTGCGGTAGGTGCCGGAGCCGGCGCGGATGGTGCCGGTGTTGATGGTCGGCGCGATGACGCCGATGTCGAGCTGGGGGTTGACGCCGAAGACGGTCTCGATCTCGTTGTAGACCGAACCCTCGACGCGCTGGCGCGGGTTCACCAGGTCGCCGGTGACAAAGACGTTCGTGCGGTTGCGGCCGCCGACGAAGAACGTGCCGAGCCGGCCGCCGATGGTGATGCTGCTGCCGGTGCCGCGCAGGTTGTCAAGGTTGTTCTGGCTGCCGCGCTGGTCCTCGCGGACCCAGTAGCCGCTGGTGCCGCCGACGAAGATCTCGCCGACGTCGCCGTTGACCTGGATGCTGCCGAGCAGATGCTGCGCGAAGAAGACGCCCAGCGAACCGCTGACGTTGACGGTGCCCATGAACAGACCGGGCACGTTGATGGTGCCGACGGCCTGGTCTGCGGTGAGGGTGCGGATGCCGACGATCGGCGAGTTGAGCGTGACGCCGTTGATGGTGAGCGGGCCGCTCGCCAAGGGCTGCGAGACGAAGTTGAGCACCAGCGGATTAGCGGGGAGCGCGGAGAAGCTGTTGGAGGGGATCGGCAGGTTGGTGTCGCCGCCGAAGTAGGTCAGGCGGTCGGTGTTGTCGCGGATGTACGGCGCACCGAAGACGACCGAGCCGCCGGCGTTGGGCAGGCCCGAGACGTTGGGCGGGTTGGTGCCGGGGACGATGCCGAAGCCGAAGCCCTGCGAGTCCCACCACGCGGTGTCGCCGTCGAGCGTGTCGTTGAAGTCGATGCCGTAGAAGACGTTCTGGTCGACGACGTCGCTGCGGTCGAACGACGCCTGGTCGGTGATGCGCACCGCCTGGCCGCCGGCGAGGTTGATCGCGGCGTTGGCGTCGGAGTTGATGAAGACGATCAGGCCGAGCCCGTCGTTCATGTCGGGCACGCCGTCGCCGACGTTGGCGGCCTGACCTGCGCCGTTGAACGGAGTGAGGTCGCCGGTGAGCGTGCCGCGGTCGCCGATCGCCTCGACGTCGTCGGGGTTGATCTGGTTGCGTCCGCCGCCCACGTCGAGCAGGCCGAGGATCGGGCTTTCGCGACCGATGTCCAGCCGGCCCTGCATGTCACGGCCGTAAAGGTCGAAGACCTGGATGCTGGTGGGGAGTTCGACCTGCGCGGTGTTGGGGTCGTCCTCGAAACGCCCGTAGAGCGTGAGCTGAACGCCGAGCATGCGGGCCTCGAGCCACGCCGCCATGCGGTTGCGCGCAACGAACTCGCCGCCGCCGGCATCGGCGCCGCCACCGGGGAAGGTCGGATCGATCGGCGGCTCAGTGGGAGGAGCGCTGGCCGTCGTCGTCGGCATCATCGACGTCAGGAACGGCAGGAAGTAGGCGAAGTTGATCGTGACGGTGCCGTAGTGCGCACGGTTGGGGTCGGCCTGGAACGTCGGGTCGTTCGCGTCGACGGTGAGCACGAACAGGTATTCGCGCGGCTCAAGCTGCTCCATCAGCGACTGGTCAGCGGCGGAGTCGATCTTGCTCTGCTTGCCGGCGCTTGCGGCGATGGCAAGCGGAACGGCCTTCGCGCTCCGTGAACGGAAAAGCCCGTTGCGGACGCTGCTGAACAGTTGCTGAATCTTCTTCATGACGACTCCAGACCGATGAGGGCGCACCTCGAGCGGGTGGCCGGGGTGGTTCATATTCGCTACCGCGCTTCCCAGGGTTGCCCCAAGTCGCGCGCTCCACAGGCAAACGATGCGCGTTCGCACCTATTCCAGCGGAAGTTCAATGCTACCAAGGACTTGCCGACTCCGCAAACCACGAAACAGCGGGGAATTACCCTGATCTCAGCGGCTCTTCCCGTCATTGCACCTCATTGGTGCCTTACTCCATGCGGGGGACGATTTCTCACTCAACCGAGCCCGGCCGGTCGATGCGAAGTGGTTGGCGTTCTCGCAACACGGAGCCTTGTCGATGGCCGCTGTCACCCTCGCCGCGCACCTGCCTGATGCGCTTCAAGATCTCCCTTGGCTGGTCACAATCCCCATCGCCATGGCGCTGATCGCCGGCCTCCTGCTTTGGTTGGCCGGGCGGCGGCTGCTGCGACCCTTCATGATCCTGACCGGGCTGGGAGTCGGCGGACTGATCGGATTCCTGCTTCTGCCAGTCATCATGCCCGGACTCGCCCTCTCCCCCTATTTGGGGATGATTGCGGGAGCGGCCTCGGGTCTGACGACTGCTCTCCTCCTCTATCAGGTCGCAACGGCGGTGACGTTCGGCTCGGCGATCGGCGCCGGCTGCGGGATCGCGGCGGCCGCGCTGCTGGGAACCGCTCTCACCCTGCCGGCCTCTGCTCAGGTCGACCCCGAGGACACCCCGGGCCAACTGGGTGGTGGCGAGCAGCCGGTGTATGTTCCCCAGCCGGTGTGGACGCCGGCGATTGAACCGCTGCCAGAGCCAGATGCCGGTCCCGAGGGGGCGGATGTGGAAAACCCCGGGGTGATTCGTGCAAAACCTGTCGTCACCAAGCCGAAGCCGACGGTACCGCAGAAGGTCACCAAGCCCGCAGGGGGGACGGCCGGGAAGACCCAGAAGGATCGCACCAAGCCGGTGACGGAACCCAGGAACACCCAAGCCGCGACTGGCGGTGCGGGGCGGGCCGCAACACCGACGGTTGAGGCGGCACGCGAGACCGCAGAGGGCGCGGCGGCGAAGGTGACGGTCTTTTGGGGAGCGGCGCGCGCGGCGTGGAGTGAATGGTGGGAGTCGGTGCCGTCGAAGAACCGCCCTTGGATCATCGGGGCGACGGTCGGCGGCGTGACCATCGGAACGGTGCTCGGCCTGCTGCTGCCGGCTTGGTCGGCCGGAGCGGTGACGGCGCTGGCGGGGTCGGCGATCTGGTTGCCGGCGGCGCTGTGGCTCGGAACGGCGTGGGGCGTGCCGGGGTTTGCCGGCAAGGGGAGCGTCTCGCTCTCGAGCCTCTCCACCGGCGGATGGATCGCGGTGTGGCTGGTGGTCGCGTCGATTGGCGTGGCGTGCCAGTGGTATGGACTGATGCCCGCGGGCAAAGGGAAGAAGGGGAAGGGCAAGAAGAAGTCCAAGCCAAAGGCTGACGACGACGAATAACAGGGCCGCGCGGGCACAATCTACAAGTTCCTGGCGGATTCCTGCCGCAAGCGGGGCTTGGGGTTGCACGATGGGGCGGGTGAACGCTCTTCCTCGTTCCGTCGGTGTCGTCTTATGCGCGATGCGGAGCTGATTTCGGAGTGCCTGCAGGCCGGCTCGGCTGAGCGGTATCGCGAGCTTGTCGAGCGTCACACAGCCGACGTACGGGCGTTTGTGCGCAGTCAGCTGGCGGCACGCAGCGCGTCGAGCCTTGATGATCCGGATGAAGTGACGGTCGAGGCGTTCACGCGGGCATGGCTGAGCCTGGGGTCGCTGCGCGATCGTGATGTGTTTGCGTCGTGGGTGAAGGGGATCGCAGCGCGAGTGTTGAAAGAACACTCGCGCACGTGGAAGGCGACGGGAAGCTGGAAGGAGATGAGCCGCCAGGATGCGGCGGGAGATCCCGCGCTCTCGGAAGCGATCGAGCGGCTGCCGGCTGAGCTGCGCGGCGTGATCGAGCTGCGGTTTTTCGGCGGGCTGTCGTGCGAGAAGATTGCGGCGCGCGAAGGGGTGGCGATCGGGACGGTGACCAAACGGCTGTCGCGTGCGTATACGGCGCTGCGTGAGCGACTGGGTGAGAAGAGTGAACGGGTGAGTCCGCCTTCGTCTTCGGAGGTGTCACGATGAACTGCGAGCAGGTGCGTGAACGGCTGGTGGAAGTGCAAGAGGGGCTGCTGGCGGAAGACGATGCGCCCGAGATACTTGCTCACTTGGAGTCGTGCGATTCATGCCGCGCTGAGCTGAATCGCGTCGCGTCGCTTCACTCACGACTGGTCACGCTTGCGGCGGAGGGAGGCACTGTGAACTCGAACGATGAAGGCGCAGCGACGATCGTGGGCGAGTTGACGATGCTGCGGATCGGCTCGCGCCGGCCGGGCAGCAAAGCGGCGGCGGGAGCGGGGCGTGTACTGCGGTGGGCGCTGCCGCTCGCGGCGGCCGCGTCCTTGATACTGGTGCTGTCGCTGAACTTCATCTGGCCGCAGCACGCTTCGGCGATCACCCTGGCGCAGATGACGGAGAACGTGCGCAAGGCGGGGTCGATGGCGTTCAACGTGAAGATGGCGATGAGCGACATGGACGATCTGCCGGCGCTCGATGCACGCGTGACTGTTCAAGGGGGCAAACGTTTCCGAGCCGAGCAGAACAACCCGTTCGTCAAGGGCGGTCGTTCGGTGATGATCGGCGACGCGGAGACGGGAGCGACGCTCATCCTTGAGCCGGGGACCAAGGAGGCACGCCGCTCGGTTCGGAAGGACGGGCTCGACCTTTCGAACACATACCAGTGGATGATCGACCTTGGGAAGCAGAACGGCACGGCGATCGGCGAAGAGACGATCCGCGGCGAAGCGACACGCATCGTGCGAGCGGACGCTGCCGCGGCTTTCGGCGGGCAGGGTGTGCGCGGCCTACCACCGGGTTCAACCGTCGATCAGCGAGTGTGGATTAGCATCGCATCGCGGCTGCCGGTCCGCATCGAGATCAAGATTACCGCGCCGATGGAGGGCAAGACCTCGACGTTCGTGATGACCTACAGCGACTTCCAGTTCGACGCGGAGTACGACCCGTCGTTCTTCTCGATGGATGTTCCGGCCGGGTACCACGTCGAGGGTGAGGCGATGGAGGCTGGAGCCGCGCTGGAACTTGCGAAGAAACGCATCGATTTGCTCGCCAAGGCGTCGCAAGCGTTCCGCGCGGAGTTTTCGAGATGGCCGTCGAACGTCTGGCAGATGTCGCCGATGCTGATCCTCGGGGGTGACCGAGACACAATGTACGACCCGCGGGTCGCCGGACCGAAGGTGGAGTTCCTGTACTTCCGCCCGGTTGATGGGATGCTCTCGGACGAAGGCGTCATCTTCGAGCCCGGGCGCGAAGGGGACGCCTGGCCGGGGAGCGGGCTGGTTGGGTATCTCGACGGCCGGGTGGAAGAGGTCACCGACCGGGTTCGCTATCAGGCGATGCTGCAGCGGGCGCGGGAGCGGGCGAAGCAGGCAAAGTAATCCCATCGCCGAGACGCGAGACGCACAGACTCCTCCTCAAAGCAGGAGGAGTCTGTGGCACCCCCGGGGGGTCTCCGTGCAATGGCGGGCGAAAAACCGTCCCGGGCTCCCAAACATCTAACGGCGTATGGTCGGCGAACACACGTCTGTTGGCGTGCCGCCGGATCGGCACGCTGCGCACCGCGGCACAGCCGAGCGATCGGCGGCCGCCGAAGGGGAGCTTTGCGATGACCAGTTTCGAGCGTGACGCGATGGGATCGCTGTGCCTGCTGGCGGCGTTTGCCGATGGCGAACCTTCGCCGGCGGAACTCGACTGCCTGCGATCGGTCGCAGCGCGGGAAGGGAACGGGATTTCCAGCGATGCGTTCCAGCGAGCGGTGCTGAAGCAGATCGACATGGGGACCGAGGCGCGGAAGCTCTCGACGCCGCAGGTGCGCCAGGAGGCCTTCGAGCTGGCACTTGGCATCTGCGACGCTGACGGTGAGACGTCGGAGAAGGAGCGGGCGTTCCTGATGTCGCTGGCTCGCGAACTGCAGATCGACGAGGCGCAGGCACGCTCACTGATCGAGAACGTCGACAAGCTCGCTGCCGATCCGCTGAGCAGGCCGATCGGGATGACCGCTGCGGGCGTGGCCGCATCCACGCCTCCCCCACTTCCCGCCGCTGCTGCGAGTGCCGCGCCGCAAGCACAGACACAATCGCAAGACGCGGAGGTGGATGCGTCGATCCGCACACACGCGATCATCTGCGGCGCATTGGAATTGCTGCCGCAGGGGCTGGCGTCGGCGGCGATCATCCCGGTGCAGATGAAGATGGTCTACGGGGTGGGAAAGAAGTACGGGTACTCGCTCGACAGCGGGCACGTGAAAGACCTGCTGGCGACGATGGGCGTGGGCGTAACGTCGCAGGTGGTGGAATCGTTCGGCCGGCGGATCGTGGGCGGGCTGGTCGAGTCGATCGCCGGGCGCGTCGTGGGGCGCTCGCTGGGGCACCTTGCGGGAAACCTCACGCGGACGGCGACGGGCGCGGGGTTCACCTTCGCGAGCACGTACGCGCTGGGGCAGGTGGCCAAGCAGTACTACGCGGGCGGACGCAAGCTGTCTGCGATCGACCTGCGGACGCTCTTCCAGAAGAACGTCCAGCAGGCGAAAGGCGCGTACGAGCAGTACCGGCCGATGATCGAGCAACAGGCGGGAACGCTCAACCCGGCGCGGCTGCTCTCGCTCGTGCAGGGGTGAGGTGCAAATGGCCAAATCGCCAAATGAAGACTCGCAGTCGGCGTGGAGTTCGGAACGGCCGCTTATGAACAGCCACTGAAGAAGAGGTTGATGAACGCGATGAAGTCGTTGTTGTCGAAGTGGCCGTCGTGCCCCGGCAGGCCGCCTTGGATGCCAAGGTCAGCACGCGAATCCAACGCGAAGAAGAACGAGATGAAGGCGATGAAGTCGTTGTTGTCCAGGTGACCGTCGTGACCCGGGAGACCGCCTTGAACGCCGATGTCGGCTGCGCAGGGGGGCGGGCCGGCCCGCTCGAAGGCGCCCATGTCGACGATCGGCGCGGGACCGACGCCAGTATCTGCAACACTCGGGTCGTCGGCGAAGCGCGGGTTGCCCGCGAGGTCGAGCGTGACGCCCGCGGGAACGAGCGCGTTGCTCGCAGCGTCGATGCATGGCGAACCGGAGCCAAGAGTGAGGTTGCCCGCCGACGGATCGACCAGAAGCGGGTTGCCGCCGATGTTGCCCGAGCCGCCGAGCTGACCCGACAGGCCCTGCACGCAGGAACGGTTGACGGTGCGCGTGCCGGAGAAAACGGTGAGCTGCTTGTCCAGCAGGCCCGGCGTGTTGGTCGCGGTATTGGCGTAAAGGATGGAGTTGTTGAGCGCGAGCGTCGCCTGGTACATGCCGATGCCGCCGCCGCTGTTCACGGCGCTGTTGGCGTAGATGGTGCAGTTGGCGGCGGTGAGGGTGGAATTCTGGCCCAGCGAGATTCCAGCGCCGCCGTCGGCGGCGGTGTTGGCGCGGAGCGCGGCGTTAACGATCGTCGTCTGATTGTTGTAGAGGTCGATCGCCCCACCGCTGTACTGGGTCGCCTGGTTCGTCTCAAGCGTCGTGCGGCGAATGGTGAGCGTCGAGTCGTTGGAGGTGACGCCGCCCCCCCACCGTGCGGTGTTGTGGCGGATGGTGCTCGCATCGACGGTCACGACCGATCCGTTGTAGGCGGCGAGACCTCCACCGCCGTCGGCCGCGGTGTTGTTCTCGATGGTGCAGCCGGTGAACGCGGCGGTGGAGTGATCGACCCAGACCGCGCCGCCAGCGCCGGCGCAGGTGTTGCCGGTGATCGCGCAGTTGGTGAACGTGGCCGCGCAGTCGGTGTGGACCACCGCGGCGCCCGCTCCCGCGGCCAGCCCCTGGTTGTTGCGCAGCATCGAGTTCTCGACGGTGAGCGTGCAGCCGCTGTAGCAGTCGATCGCGCCCGAGTTGCTCGTAGCGGTGTTGTTCTCGATCGTGCAGTTGCGGATCGTCAACGAGCTATCGAATGAGGTGGCCACCGCGCCGTAGGTGGCGGTGCAATCGTGGACGCTGCAGCCGTCAAGCGTAACCGACGCTCCATTCCGCGAGCCGACGGCGCCGCCGGAACCGACCGCGGTGTTGCTGAAGAACGTGCAGTTGGTGAGTGTCGGCGAGGCGAGCGCCGCTCGCGGTGAAGCCGGCTCCGCCGCCGCCGCGGTTGTTGCGGAAGGTGCAGTTGCGGACGGTGACCGATGAGTCGGAGGCGTACATGCCGCCGCCGTCAAAGTCCTGGTAGCCGCGTTCAATCATCACGCCGTCGAGCACCGCGTTGCCGCCGGTCATCTCCACCGTCACGACGTTGTAGCTGTTGTCGGTGTCGACACCCTGCGTGCCGATGTCGCCACTAAAGATGGTGGGGTGAGCGCCGAGCACGCGCTGGCTGACCAGCGTTTCACCGCCGCCCGGCCGGTTCTTGCCGTAGAAGCCTCCGACAACCGAGAGACCGCCGCGGAGGCGGAACGTCGCGTAACGGCTGCCGAGCTGGTCGGTTTCGCCGCCCTGGTCGGGCTTGTACGTGCCACCGGCGATCCACACTTCCGATACGTTCGAGCACTTCATGCTCGCGAAGGCGAGCGCATCGGCCAGGCTGGGCCACGCGGTGTCCCACGAGAGGCCGTCGACAGTCCCAGTGTTCGAGGCGTCGACGTAGATGCGGTACTCGCACTCGTCGGGGCGGCAGTTGCTGTTGGCGTCTTGAGACGTTCCATTGGCGATGTCGATCGCATCGTCGATCCCGTTGCCGTTGCAATCGACGATCCCCGTGGCATCGCGGTAGCTGGCGAGCGTCCAGCGGGTCTGCGCGATCGTCAGCGCGTTGTCGGTGGCGAGCGGGTCGGCCAGCGGCGCGCCCATTGCGTGTCCGGTGCCGGGATCCGTGATGAGCGGGTTGGAGTAGAACGGCAGACCGTCGCCTGTGTACGACATGATGTCGCCGTATGTGTGCGCGGGATTCCCGGCGGTGAACCAGTAGCCCCATGCGTAACGGAACGGCGACCAGTCGGAGTTCCCGCGGTCGTGGGCGCAGCCGAAGTTGTGCCCCAGTTCGTGCGCGAGCGTGAGGTTGCCGCCGCCCATGCCGCGCCAGTTGAGCGTGCTGAACGCCGAAGCCTCTGAGTACACCGCGTACCACGCCGCGCCACCGGTGAAATTCGGGTCGTCGACGACGAGCATGACAAGGTCGGCCTTCGCCGCGTCGCGCATGGCGTGCATGTCGTCCATGTAGCCGTCGTTGGGCGTGGAGAGCCGGTTGAGGTGCTGCACCCAGTCCGATGGATACGGCTGCTCGTTGTACGCAATCGACTGGATGCCCACCACACGCACGGCGAGGCGGTTGACGGCCGCGCCGCCGGGCCCGGTGGTGACGCCGCTGGCGATAAAGGCCTGGTTGGCGCTGGCGACCGCGTCATTGATCCGCGCGGTGAGCGCGGAGAGGCCGCCGGCGCCAGCCACCGCGGCCGATGAATAGACAACGAGCAAGTCGACAGTGCTCTGGTCGTCGCGGCAATCGCACGCGCCGGTGGGCGGCGGGGCGCCGAGCGATGCACCGGTCGTGCCGCCGGGGGCATGCGACGCAGGGACGGGATGAGGCTGGCCGTGCTCGGGCCCGGTCATCGCGCATTGGATCGACGAGCCCGGCGCGAGCTCCTGAGCGGTGCAGATCGCGTGACCAGCGCCGTCCGTGCGGCCAGTCGGCACAAGACCGACGTGGCGGCCGTTGATCGTCGCGGTGACCGACACCTGCCCGTCATTGACAGCGAGCGAGAACTGCGCTGCGCGAATCGCCCTCGAGTCGTCCCGAACACGCGATGCCGCCGGGCGTGTGCCACATGCTCTCGACAACGAGCGGAAGGCTGAGGTCGTCAAAGAGCTGCACCGTCGCGCGGCCTTGAGCCGCGGCGACAAGCGCAAGAGCGCTGGCATCAACAGCAATCTCGCGCGAGCGGAGGGGCCCCGGTGGAAGCGACTGTTGAGCCATCGCAGCGGCGCAAGCGTGACGACGGCGAGCAGGCAGCGGGTAACAAAGGCGGTCATGTGGGCTCCCAACGGGATCGTTGGATCAATCTACACCACACCCGTCAGTCGGGCCAATTTCATACACAAACCGGCGGTTAACCGCCCGTTTCTTCACGTTGCAGCTCGCCGTTGATCGCCACAGCGGCCGTCGCACCCTGAGCCGCGGCGACGACTACGAACTCGACCTCTCTGTCGGCGTCCCCGGCGACGTACAGACCCTTGACACCCGAGCACATGCGGTCGGAAGTCTCGACGCCCCCATCGTCTTTGAAGCGGCAGCCCAGACGCCGCGGCAGGTCGGAACGTTGGACTTGCCCGGTGTTGAAGAACAGGGCGTCGCACTCGAGCGGCGGACCGTTGTCGAAGTCGACACGGCTGAGGCGGTCGCCGTCGCCGCGCAGGCTTGTGACGCGGTCGGTGCGAACGGCGATGCCGCACAACGCAGCACGCGCGAGCAGTTCGTCCCGCACCGGCTCCCCCTCCGTGCACGCCGTAAGGGAGCGGCTCCACGTGTGCAGCGCCAGCGCAAGCCCCACCGCGCGGTCGCCTGCTCCGAACGCCACAAGCCGCTTGTCGCGGTGCTCGTAGCCGTCGCAGTACGGGCAGTGGTGCACGGTGGAGCCGTAGAAGCGGTCGATGCCTTCGATCGCCGGGAGCACGTCGCGCATGCCGGTGGCAAGCAACAGCTTGCGGCCCGTCGCCGTGCGTTCACCGTCGGTGGTCTTGAACAAAACCGTGAACGTGCCGTCGGCGTTGAGCCGTGCGCCGTGCGCCTCGCCGCGCACGGGGGCGACACCGTACCGCGCAAGATCGCGGAGTGCCTCGTCACGAAAAGCCGCAGGCGGCGTGCAGTCGCGCGTCAGAAAGTTGTGGATCTCGCGCGCATGCCGATTCCGCGGCACGCCCGAGTCGATCAACAGCACATCCCGCCGGCACCGTGCCAGCACGAGCGCGCCGAGAGCCCGGCCGGGCCGCCGCCGATGATGATCGCGTCGTGCATCACGCGACGGTACCGCATCCGCGTGAAGGCAAAGTGAAGCCGCTCCTTGACAAAGCACCGGGCCGCCCGCGTGTTCAACGCACAATGTCGCGGAACGCCTCGACAGGCACGTGCTGGTGGAGCTCCTCCGTCCCCAGTGCCTCAGGATGGGCCCCCTGCAGCAGCGTGTCGATCGAGCGGAACTGCGGCATGCGCAGGTCCGTCGCGCTCTCGAGTGAGGCGACGGTGATCTGGTACATGCTGAAGCTCTCAAGGTCGAGGCTCTCAGGGGCCGCGGCCTCAAGCTTGCCGCCGATGAGCTTGGCCTGCGAGAGCTTGAAGGCGTGGCACTTGAGGCTGCCGTCCTGGTCGTCGACGTACGCGACGACTTTGTAGAACTCTGCTGGAATCTTGACGGCCGCGAAGTCGCTTGGAGCGCCCGACGGCTTGAACGAGCGGTCGCTCGCTTTGAAGATCGGCCCGCCGATGAGCGAGAGTCGCATCTTCTGCACCTTCACCTGGCGGAAGATCTCATCTTCAAGCGACTTCCAGAGCGCGGGCGCGAGGCGGTTGAACTTCTCGTGCTGCGGCGAGCAGTTGGCGTAGCACATCGAGTCGTCGTTGGCCCGCTTGGCCTGCGCGGGCGTGCCCCAGCACAGGTCCTCTCGCTTGGCGATGTGCCCCTTGTCGAAGAGAGTGCCGTCGTAAAGCGGCGCTCCGGTCTGGAAGTTGTCAGCCGCGGCGCCGATGCGAGCGTCAAACGCCCAGGCGACCTTTTTGTCCGCCACTTTGACAACGCGGGTGCCGTCGATGTTCCAGGCGACGAACGCCGCGAGCCTGCGCGACTTGCGGATAGCCAGCGAGAAGTGAGTAAAGTCGGCGAACGGCTTGCCGCCGGCGCCCAGAAGCTCCTTTTTGGGGAGCTTGGCACCCGCGACGGGGAGCGTGAGTTCGCGGCCGAGGAACATCGCGTCGTAGCCGTCCCCGCCGAAGGTGCGTTCCACCGCTTCCAGGGCAATCGCCTGCCCCTGCGGCCCCGCCGGCTCGCCCGGCCTGACCAGCGAGATCGACAGCTTCTCGAACACCGAGTGGGCGTTGCAGGCGAGCGCGTACTCGCGTTTCTCCCCCTCCGCGTTGCCCGCAAAGTGCAGACCGAGCATGACGTCGGTCACGGTGATCTTCGAGGTCCGCTTGCCCTTGGTGACGACATCGACCGCGAGCCAGGCGGAGCCGGAATCGCCGCCCATCGACACCTCCCCCCCCCTTGGGCTTCTTGCCGCTCCACACGCCGATCTCAAAACCCCCGATCGTGCACACTTCGTCGCCGTAGTTGATCTTGGTCTGCACCTCCACGCGCGTCACGACGCCGTAGGTGACGTCGGTCGTGCGCCCAGACTTGACGACCACGTCGCCCAGCTGCGCCTTGCCGATCCGCCGCGGCGCGGTCCCCACGTCCACAGGCTTGGGATCGGCCGAGCGTCCCTCGATGGAAGCGACGGCACAGTCACCCGCGGGCCCGCGGAAGCTGCGCCGCAGGTGACCGGCGCCGTTGAGCGAGACTCGGTTGTCGTCTGCCGGTCCGGGCTGCACGACCTCGTCACCGATGCGCCCCGCCGGAGTGTTCAGCACGTGCCAGTTGGAGAGGATGAGCGGAGCACCGGTCTCGCGGTCATAGACCACCGCGCCGATCGTGCCGGCCGTGCCGCGGGGGTGCGAGACGCTCAGGCCGGGGCGAAGCGTTTCCTGCCGCTCCTTGCGTTCACTCTTGACGGCCTCGAGCTCGGGGTACACCAGGTATGAAGGAGCGAACTTGCGCTCGATGACGTCGGTCGGCACAACGTGCCCGTCGATCACCACCTGCGGCGGAATCATGCGCGTCTGCAAGCTCTCAAGCTGCTCGGGCTGAGCCTTGCTGTCGACGGTGAACTGCACGCAGATGCGATTGTCCGTTGCGCCCTCGCTCGCATTTTTGTAACCGATCCCGACTGAGTTGATGTTCGGCTGCGCGAGGTACGTCGCCCCCTCCGTACGCACGAACTGCTGCAACGCCTCCATCGACGGGCCGTCGGGCGCATTGTTTGCTGCGGTGGACTTGCTGTGGGCATTCTTCTTTGCGCCTGGCCATCGGGATGCTCCGGTTGTGCGATTGCGGACAATGACGCGCGCGAGCATAACAACACTGAGTGATTTCACATTGTTAAGAATGTGACTAACAAACTACAGACGCACAGCATCGGCGCAAATACAGCGCAACAGAAATCGTGCTCACAAGATCAACCGTGACGCGTACACAACCAGGCCGCACCGCATGGCATGCCGTGTTGCGGCACGTTGCAGGCACGCATCAGAGCACGCGCCGCGACCGCGGGTAGCTACCCAATACGTGCAGTTCCTTGCAATGCTTGCGGGCCGCCGCGAGGGCTTTGGCCACGCCGGGGTCTTCGCGGTGCCCCTCGGCGTCGATGAAGAATGTGTACGACCAGTTCACGCGCCCGCTGGGCGCTTGTCGATGTGAGTGAGGTTCACGCCGGCGTTGTCAAAGTCGGTGAGGACGCGCGCGAGCGCACCGGGCTTGTTGAGCGTCGTGAACATCACGCTGGTCTTGTCGTCGCCCGAGCGCAGGGCGGGGTGACGGCTGATGACCGCGAACCGCGTCAGGTTGTGCGGCTCGTCCTCGATCGCCTCAAACAGCACGTTGACGTCATAGAGCGATGCCGCGAGCGTCGAGCCGATGGCCGCGGCGCACCGCGACTCTGCCCCCTTGGCCTGCGCGACGTGCTGCACGGCCTTGGAGCTCGACGGCGTAGCGATCAGCTCCGCCCGCGGGTACTGCGTCGCCAGCCATGCCCGGCACTGGCTGAAGACTTCGGGCTTGGAGTAGATCTTCTTCACCGCGCGCGTGCGCAGTTGGCCAGCAGTGCGTGGTGCACCTCAAGCTGCACCTCGGCGCACACCGTCACGCGGCTGTGCATGGCCATGAACGAGTCGAGCGTCTCGGTCACGCCGCCGTGGATCGAGTTCTCTACCGGCACCAGCCCATAGTCGACGTGCCCGCGCGAAACCTCCGTGAACACGCCCTTGATCTCGTGCAGGTTCTCGAACGCGACGCTGGAGCCGAACTGACGCACTGCCGCCAGGTGCGAGTACGACCCCGCCGGCCCCAGATACCCGATCGACAGCGGCTTCTCCAGGGCGAAGCTGCCCGACATGAGCTCGCGGTAAATCGCCTCGACCGTGCGGGGGGAGAGGTCCACCCATCTTGCTGTTGTGGCCGAGGACCCGCTTGAGAACCTGGGCCTCACGGTGCGGCGCGTAGATGGGAATCCCGTGGCGCTGCTTGTGCTTGCCCACCTCGACGACCAAACGCGACCGTTCGTTGATGACGTTGACGAGCTGGCGATCCAGCGCGTCGATCCGGGTACGCAGGTCGGCGAGGGGGAGCGTCTGCGGAGCGGGAGCGGGTTTGCGGGCGTTGGACCGTCGGGGCATCAAAGAACTATCGGTTGAATCGCGCGGCTTCTCGCAGCAAGACCCCTCGTGAGGTGCAGCCCGGCCCGTCGCGTGTTAAAGAATCGGGACTTTGAGGTGTTTTACACGGGCAAAGGAAGACCCACGGACGTACCATGCCGATGCGCACGTCAACAGACCCGCGCCTGGAGCCTTCGATGACGACGACCACGGACCGGTCAGGGAACGCTGTTGTCGTGGTCGAGTGCGGGCAACCTGTGTCGGAAGGGCATGAAGCAAGGGGCGGCGAGAAGGTCGTGCAAGCTGGAACGGCCTGGGGGGTCAACCCCAGCGAGCGGAAGCTCAAGATGATCAACCTGACGGCCGTGCTTGTGCCTGTCATCGGGCTCGCGGCCGCGATCGGGCTGCTGTGGGGCGTCGCGTTCGACTGGGTGCAGTTGGCCATCATGGGGCTCATGTACCTGATCACCGCGATCGGCATCACCGTTGGGTTTCACCGGCTGGCGACCCACAAGTCGTTCGACACGCCCGGCGTTGTGCGTTACCTGCTCGCGGTGGCGGGCTCGATGGCCGCCCAGGGCCCGGTCATCCGCTGGTGCGCCGAGCACCGGCGCCACCACCAGCACTCAGACACCGAAGGCGACCCACATTCGCCGCACATGAGCGCCAACGGCTCGTGGGGCGAGGGGCTGTGGGCGACGGCCAAGGGAGCCTTCCACGCGCATGTGGGATGGCTCCTGCGTGAGCCGGCCGAAGGCTTGGCGAAGTACAGCGTCGACCTCCGCAAGGACCGCGCGCTGGTGGCCGCCAACAACCAGTTCCCCTGGCTTGTGCTGCTCGGCCTGCTGATCCCGGCCGCGATGGGCGGGTTCATCACCATGTCGTGGTCAGGCGCTCTGCTCGGCTTCCTCTGGGGCGGGCTGGTGCGCGTGCTGATGGTGCACCACATCACCTGGAGCGTGAACTCGGTCTGCCACCTGTGGGGAAGCAAGCCGTTCGAAAGCCACGACGAGAGCCGCAACAACGCGGTCGTCGGCATCCTGGCGATGGGCGAGGGATGGCACAACAACCACCACGCCTTCCCAACCAGCGCGCGGCATGGGCTGCGCTGGTGGGAGATCGACATGAGCTACGCGTTCATCCGCGTCCTTGCCCTGCTCGGCTTGGCGCGGAACATCCGCGTGCCGGATGCGGCCCGCATTGCCAGCAAGAAGACCGCCTGAACGGCGGGCCAATCGTCAATCGACCGTGACAGCCTCCGCCGGCACCGGGGCCGGCTTTGCTGCGCCCGTCAGCGACAGCATCCGATCCAGCGCAAGCAGGGCAAGGCGCTTGGCCTCCGCGTGAACCATAATGCGGTTCACCACGCGCCCCTCGGCGAGGTTGTCCAGCACCCACAGCAGGTGCGGTTGGTCGATGCGGTACATCGTGGTGCAAAGGCACTGGCAGTCGGAGAGGATGCGCACGTGCACGTCGCGTGCGGCGCACTGGCGGGCGAGGCGCGAGACCAGATGCGTCTCGGTCCCCACCGCCCACTTACTCCCCGGCTCCGCCGATGCCAACGTCTTGATGATGAACTCCGTCGAGCCGCTCAGGTCCGCCTGATCGACGACTTCCTTCTGGCACTCGGGATGAACGAGAACCTTGGTTCTCTGCGCCGGCGGCAGGTGCTTCTCAGCATCGCGGATCGCACGAACATGCTCGGGCCGGAAGAGCTTGTGCACCGAGCAGTGCCCAGCCCAGAGAATGGTCGTCGCGTCTTTCACCTGCTGCGGCGTTGCGCCGCCCAACTCTTCACCCTTCGCAGCGAGCCGCGGGTCGTAGAGGCAGGTCTGCTTGTCGGTATCGAGCCCAAGCTGCGCACTGGTGTTGCGTCCAAGGTGCTGGTCGGGCAGGAAGAGCACCTTGATCTCCTCCCCCTTCTTCTTCGGCTCGGTGCCGCCGGCCAGCGCCCATTGCATCACGAACTGCGCGTTCGACGACGTGCAGACCGCGCCCCCGCGGTCGCCCACGAACGCCTTGATCGCCGCGGTCGAGTTGATGTACGTGATCGGGATGATCCGCCCGTTCCACTTCCCCTTGTGCTGTTCGCTCAGCGTCCGATGAAGCACATCCCACGCCGCCACCGCGTCGTCGTAGTCGGCCATGTCCGCCATCGAGCACCCAGCGGACAGGTCGGGCAGGATCACCGACACCTCCGGCGGCGTGAGCATGTCGGCCGTCTCGGCCATGAAGTGGACGCCGCAGAACACCACATACTTCGCACCGCTGCCGCTCACCTGCTGTGCCGCAAGCTGGGAGAGCTTCAGCGAGTCGCCGGTGAAATCGGCGTGGGCGATGACCTCGTCGGTCTGGTAGTGGTGGCCGAGAATGATGAGCGAGTCGCCGAGCTCGCGCCGGTGCGCCTCGATGCGGTCGCTCAATTCAGCAGGCGTGGCCTTGGTATACGCGGGTGGGAGCGCCGGTTGCCAGAGCATGGAATCTCCCATCGCGCCAAAGAAAGAACAGGCGCGTCCTGATCCACAATAGCGTGTTGAAGGGCGGCCGGTTCGCTCAGGCAACCAGCGGCATCGCGTGATCGCGAGCAAAGCGAACGGCCACGCGCTGGCGGCCCGGACCCGCCGGCTCGATCCGCACGACCTTCGCGTCGCTCATCGAACGCGGATCGATGACGACGGACTCCGACAGCACGGCGACGCGCACTGCGTCGCCGACGTTGAACGGACGCGTCGACACGATCTCGATCAGCGCGCCCCCCACCGACAGATCCGCCGTGCGAGCGAACGCAAGGCCGCTCAGCGCGCCGTGCGTTGCGCCGTCGCGCACCAGACGCGCCGGCCGCTCCACAGGTAGCCGCGGGTGCGACCGGCGATCAAGGCGGAGCGAGGCATCGTCGTGGGTGTTGGGCTGCTTCACAACGTCCGAATATCGGCGTGAATCTGGCGCGACTTCACCTCCCAACCACCTCCACCGGCCCGCTTCGTCCATGTAACCGCTCCCCCACCAGAAGGGGTGCCCCCGTCCGGTCGATATTCAGCGACGGTGGACCTGTCCGTCCTCATCCCGACCTGCGCCCGACCGCACAAGCTGTCGGCCTGCATCAGCGCGCTCTCGCGCGAAAGCCTCCCCAAAGAGCGCTACGAGGTCCTCGTCGGCATCGACGGTCCGGAGAACGGCGAGCTCGGCGCGATGGGCAGCGTGCCGAGCAACTTCACCATCCTCAGCTTCCCTAAAGCCGGAGTCGCCGCGACGCGCAACCGCCTGCTCGAGCACGCCCGGGGCAAATTCCTCCTGTGGCTCAGCGAGAGCATGATCCCCAACGACCAGTGCCTCGAGGCCCACCTCATGGCCCAGGGCATGGCCGCGGCAGACGGCAAAGGCGTGATGGTCATGGGCGCCACGCCGTGGATCGTCCACCAGCCCGACAGGCTCTTCGACAAACTCATCCGCGAACGCGGCGTGATGTGCGGCGGACAGGTCATCCGCGCATCGGGCAACGAAGCAAACTACGACTGGGGCTACCGGCACGCGTGGACCGTCAACCTCTCCATGCCCGCCGACGCTCCGCGCCGCCTGGGCGGTTTCGTCAAGCAGCTCAGCAAGGGCGCGTACGAAGACGTCGAGCTCGCGTGGCGGCTTCAGCGTTGGCTCGGTCTCCCCCTCCACTTCAACGCCGAGGCCTCCGCACAGCACGACCGCCGCTACGACCCCATGGACCTGCTCAAACACGAGGCGGGCATCGGCTTTGAAGCCATGCAGCTCGCCGTGCTCAGCCCGCAATGCGCGCGCGAGCTCTTCGGGCGCGATGTCGCCAGCCCCAACGAGCACCGCTACACCAAGGGCTACATCCAGCGCGACCGCGGCCCCGCTGAACAGGGCCTCTGGACCATGCTCAGCCTCGCCCACCAGCCGCTGCAGGGCATGAGCGTCGAAGATCTGCGCATCAAGCTCGACACGCTCGACGAACAGACCGGCGTCCTGCGCCGCTGGCTCTGGCGCCGCGGCCTCTGGTCCGCCCAGGTCGGCGAGCCGCTCAGCAAGTTGCACGAAGCGATCGACGATTTCGTCGCCGAAGCCCGCAAGCGCCGCACCGGCCTCCGCGCCGCATGACAACGTACGAGGCCCTGGCGCAAGCCTGGGCTTAGCGGCCGTAGTCATTGTGCGCACGCTCAGTCAACAACCCCAAGCCCAGGCTTGCGCCAGGGCCTCGTTCACATGTCCTCTTCGTCATCGATCACCGGCTCAAGCACCTCGCTCGCGCCGACAACCTCAAGGAACGTCCCCGCCTTCGCCAGCGTCTCCTGCCACTCCGCATCCGGCGAACTGTCGGCCACGATCCCCGCGCCGACGCCGTACCGCACCTCCGACCCCGAGCGGAACTCATCAATGCGGCCCTGCTCCACTGACCCGACGACCGCCGCCGTGCGGATCGCGATGCTGAACGCGCTCGAACCGCACAGGCTCACAAACCCCACCGCCCCGCAGTACTGACCGCGTGCCTCGCGCTCCAGACGCTCGATGATCTGCATCGCCCGCACCTTCGGCGCGCCCGTCACCGACCCGCCCGGGAACGTCGCCGCCAGCAGCTCGCCCGTCGTCGAGTCCGGCCGCAACTGGCCCGAGACGGTCGCCGTCGCTTGCAGCAGCGAACCCGCCGCGTGCGTCTCGATATCCCGCGGGCTCTCAACGTTGATCGAGCCCGGCACGCACACGCGCCCAAGGTCCGACCGCATCAGGTCCACGATCATCGTCAGTTCGGCCTGCTCCTTCTCGCTTGTCGTCAGCGCCCCGGCGCCGCCGGCCGACGCCGTCCCCTTCATCGGGCGCGTGCTCACCTTGCCGTCGCGCGTCACCGAAAGGAACAGCTCCGGCGACGTGCTCACGATCGCCTCGCGCTTGCCGGCGCGGAGCGGATATTCCAGGTACGCCCCGTACCACGGCTGCGCACGCTCCAGCAGCTTCGCCATAAACGCCCGCGAAGAGCCGCGGAACGGCGCGTGCAACTGGTGCGTCAGGTTCACCTGGTAGATGTCGCCGTCGGCGATGTGCCCCAGCGCGATCTTCACGCCCTTGGTATACCGCTTCTGCCCCGTCCCGCTCGTCACCGGACCCGCGGAGAACTCACCCACCCCCGCCGCGTCACCTGCCGGCGCGTCGTACGTCGGCCACGGCATCTTCGCACCCGCGCCCTCAAGCAGCGTCACGTCCGCAGGCGCCTGCACGTGCCACCACGTCCCCGTCTTGCGATCGTGCACCAGCGCCGTCGGGCAACACAGCCACACGGCCTTCCAGTCATCCCCTGCTTTGTCACCTGCTGCGGTCGGCTCGATCACGCCGCCAAGCTCGTACCGCAACGACGCGATCCACCCGCCCACAAACGGCGGACGATCATCAGGCTCAACGCCCAGATCCGGAACTTCAATATCCGACGGCCGCGGCCCGAGGCTCGGCGCCAATCGCGGCCCGCCCCCATGACGCCCCGCCGCGCCGCCAAATACAGGCACCGCCGCGATCGGCTGCGCGATGATCGACCAGCGATCCTTTCCGCCCGGCCCCTTGCCCGAAGACACCACCGCCGCGAGCCACCGATCCCGCGGCCACGACGCGAGCACCTGCTCGACCGTCGCCGTCCAAGGCAACCGCTCCACGCGAGCTACGCGCTTCGCCGGCTTCTGCGCCATCGGCGCAGCGTTCTCAGCCGCTGCAACAGGCGCAGCGGTCTCGGTGGATGAGAGAACGGGGTCGGTCTGGGAAACGGGTTGCTCGGTCAGCATGGCGGGCGGATGGTACGAACAGCCACGCCAGAGTCGAGCAACAGCACCATCTTCACCCAATAGACCGCGTAACACACCGGAAAAGCCGCCGATTCCCCGCCTTCGGTACCCCCTGCCCCACCAGCGGAAACCCCTCGATTGGCGGGGGTGAGAGTCCTACTATTCACAGCACTGTGCGCGGGACCTGCGCGAGCGGGTCACACCCTCGACCAGCACAGCCCACTACCGAACATCCTCCGGCCATCGCGGCGGCTGTTCAGGTTCTGACCGGAGCCCTCAATGCCCAGCGCGACCAAGTCCGCCCCTTCCGCCAACGGCGTCCATTCCAACGGCGCCAACACCGTCAACGGCAAGATCCAAATCACCGGCAAGGCAACACCCAGCAAGTTGCAGGCCCACAAGATGGTCTTCTACTTCGGCAAGACCCGCGTCGACGGCGACGCGAGCCAGAAGATCCTCCTCGGCGGTAAGGGCGCCAACCTCGCCGACATGTGCAGCATCGGCCTGCCCGTTCCCCCCGGCTTCACCATCACCACCGAGACCTGCGCCGCCTACTACCGCGCCGGCCAGCGCCTCCCCGTCGGCCTCATGAACGAGGTCCACAAGTACGTCAACATGCTCGAGAAGGAGACCGGCAAGAAGTTCGGCTCCCCCGACAACCCCCTGCTCGTCTCCGTCCGTTCCGGCGCCGCCGTCAGCATGCCCGGCATGATGGACACCATCCTCAACCTCGGCCTCACCGACCAGGCCGTCGAGGGTCTCGCCACCAAGACCAAGAACAAGCGCTTCGCTTACGACGCCTACCGCCGCCTCATCAACATGTTCGGCGACGTCGTCATGGGCGTCAGCCACCACAAGTTCGAAGAGGCTTTCAAGGCCATCAAGACCAAGTACAAGGCCGCCACCGACAACGATGTGCCGACCGACGGCATCGTCGAGCTCTGCGAGGCGTACAAGGAAGTCTTCCGCAAGCACGTCGGCGAGGTCTTCCCCCAGAACCCTTTCAAGCAGCTCGAGCTCGCCATCGAGGCCGTCTTCAAGAGCTGGAACGGCGACCGCGCCATCAGCTACCGCCGCATCCAGGGCATCACCGGCCTGCTCGGCACCGCCGTCAACGTCCAGTGCATGGCCTTCGGCAACATGGGCGATGACTCGGGCACCGGCGTCGGCTTCACCCGCAACCCCGCCACCGGCGACAACAAGTTCTACGGCGACTTCCTCATCAACGCCCAGGGCGAAGACGTCGTCGCCGGCATCCGCACGCCGAAGCTCATCGACGAGATGCCCAAGTGGAACAAGAAGGTCTACGACGAGCTCCAGAAGATCAAGCAGAAGCTCGAGAAGCACTACAAGGACATGCAGGACATCGAGTTCACCATCGAGCAGGGCAAGCTCTACATGCTCCAGACTCGCACCGGCAAGCGCACCGGCGCCGCCGCGGTCAAGATCGCCTGCGACATGGTGAAGGAACGCCTCATCACCGAGAAGGAAGCCCTCGTCCGCATCCCCGCCGGCGACCTCACCCAGCTCCTGCTCCCGATGTTCGACCCCGCCAAGCGCAAGAGCGCCACGATCATCACCGAGGGCATCGCGGCCTCGCCGGGCGCCGCCGTCGGCAAGCTCTCCTTCACCGCGGCCGACGCCGTCGAGCGCAAGGCCAAGGGTGAGAAGGTCATCCTCGTCCGCGAAGAGACCAGCCCCGAGGACGTCGAGGGCATGCACAGCGCCACCGGCATCCTCACCAGCACCGGCGGCCGCGCATCCCACGCCGCCGTCGTCGCCGTCGGCTGGGGCAAGCCCTGCATCGTCGGCGCCGGCGCCATGCACATCGACGCCAAGGCCGGCACCATGACCGTGGGCGGCAAGACCTTTACCGCCGCCGACTGGATCTCCATCGACGGCTCCACCGGCGCCGTCATGGCGGGCCAGATCCCCACCATCGAGCCCGACAAGCTGAGCGGCGACTTCGCCACCATCATGCGCTGGAGCGACAAGTACCGCACGCTCGACATCCGCACCAACGCCGACACCCCCAACGACGCCCGCAAGGGTCGTGAGTTCGGCGCCGCCGGCATCGGCCTCACCCGCACCGAGCACATGTTCTTCGAGGGCGACCGCATCAAGGCGATGCGTGAGATGATCCTCGCCGACAACGAGCAGGCCCGCCGCAAGGCCCTCGAGAAGCTCCTGCCCTATCAGCGTGACGACTTCGTCGGCATCTTCACCGCGATGAAGGGCCTCCCCGTCACCATCCGCCTCATCGACCCGCCGCTGCACGAGTTCGTGCCGCACGAGGAGAAGCAGCAGGCCGAGCTCGCCAAGAAGATGGGCATCACCCTCGAGAAGGTGCAGCAGCGCATCAACCAGCTCCACGAGGCCAACCCCATGCTCGGCCACCGCGGCTGCCGCCTCTGCATCACCTACCCCGAGATCCTCGAAATGCAGGTCCGCGCCATCGTCGAGGCCACCCTCGACTGCGTCGCCAACGGCATCCGCGCCATGCCCGAGATCATGATCCCCCTCGTCGGCACCGCCAAGGAGCTGAGCCACCTCAAGGCCCAGACCCTTGCGACCATCGACGCCGTCAAGAAGGAAAAGGGCTGGCAGAAGCGCATCGACATCCCCGTCGGCACGATGATCGAAGTCCCCCGCGCGGCCGTCACCGCCGACCAGATCGTCAGCGAAGGCGGCGCCGAGTTCTTCTCCTTCGGCACCAACGACCTCACGCAGATGACCTACGGCTTCAGCCGCGACGACATCGGCACCTTCCTCCCGGATTACCTCCACAAGGAGATCCTGCCGGGCGACCCGTTCGTCAGCCTCGACACCGGCGGCGTCGGTGCGCTGGTCGAGATGGGCATCCAAAAGGGCCGCGCCGCCAACGACAAGCTCAAGATCGGCATCTGCGGCGAGCACGGCGGCGATCCCAAGTCGGTCCACTTCTTCCACAAGGTGGGCATGGACTACGTCTCCTGCTCCCCGTTCCGCGTCCCCATCGCCCGCCTCGCCGCCGCCCAGGCCGCGATCATGTACGAGAAGAAGTAACAAGCAACGCTCCGGCGCAAGCCGGCGTTAAACGAGGCCCTGGCGCAAGCCTGGGCTCAGCGCAAAAGCACCACAAGCCCCGGCAAAAACCGGGGCTTTTCATAGGCATAAGAGCCTTGAGCGCAAGCTCAATCGCGATGCCCTCAATGCAAAGACCAGCCACGGATCAAGACAGGTTCACCACAGAGGTACAGAGACGCAGAGGTCCGACCGGCAGTTACAGCACAGACCGGGTGGCACGGGCAACGGCTTCGCGTTGCCCGTGTTTCTGCACCTCAATCCACGGTCAAGCCCAGAGCGGCTTGACCGTGCTATCTCGTGCATAGACCCGGCCATCCGGCGCTAGTCGATGCCTTGCTTCCCTTTTGTCCGTGCCACGCCCTCTTTCGTACAATTCGCAAATGAGCAACACGATAGAGCAATTCATGTGGCCATACCAGCGCACATTCCGCGGAACTGCGCAGGTAGACGCCGACAAACTCTTCGGCTCAGTTGATTCCGCTCTGGCTCCACAGATTTTCCTTATCGGGTACCGCATGGATGGAGACCTTAGCAAGCACCCAATATGTATTGAGCCAGAGCAAAACACCATTTTAGGAAACAGAGAGCTGCGTCCTGCAGACCTTAACGCGGCTTTTACTGGAGCAAGCTTTAGCTTTTCTAATTCTCGTGAAGGCCAACTCGAGTATTCAGACAGAGCCGTCGGCCAGCGTGTGCAGATGCGGGCGATGCGGCGTTCACTGGCAAATGCCACGGCCAATTGTCTTAATTCGCTACACACAACTACGAACAGCTCAAAGCACTTCTGTTCGGCCACCACCCGAGTTGGCGACTACGAAGTACTAGTCGTTCTCCAACTCGCTGGACGCGCGTATGAGCTATATCCGAAGCTGCATAAAGCAGTTAAGGATGAATTGCGCATTTGCACGTCGTTGCTAGATGGCATGATCGACGAATTTCTCGCCGAACACGCGCAACGACTGGAGGGAGAGGAGCCTGGTCGCGATCTAGCCGACCGTAGACGCGATGCTGACGAACTTATGAGGCGGGCTGGCAGACAATTCTCGCTGTCCGTAGGTTTTGCCGCTTCGGAGATAGAGGGGGCGCATCAGCTGTTTGAGGTTTGCGAGTCCGTCGCGGCTATGAAGTACGAGGGGGCTGAAGGTAACGGCTCCTTAGTGGTTTGCCGACGCGATCATCCCTGCATCGATGTTGAAGTGGCGTTTCAGGAAGCAATCGCTCTCGTTGAACACCGTGGGGTCCGAAAGTTGATCGAAGCAGCATCAGGCGGCCGTTGTCTTTTTACGGATGGGAAGGTGATCTACGGGATAGGACGTACCGCGGACAGCTATTCGGGCATTACTGAGGATCTCTACCGTATCGCGTTCCGTCGGCAGCACGCATGGGAGGTTTTTCACGACAAACATCTGATGATGCGGGTTGTGAATGGAGTACCACAACTACCCAGAGAGAGCGGCCTGGAGAAAATGTTTGTCGAAGCCTTTGCTCGACAGTTCAAGACGTCGGACACCCGAGCGGCTAAAGGCATCTGGAGGTTGGTTTCCTATGCGGCCGGTCTCAGTCGAGGCTTTACAGTCGCGATTTCGACCGCCGCTAACGATGAGAGTAAACGGCTCGGCGGTCAAGGAGTGTCCATCTCGCCCACATCGCTAACCGAGTCGCTCATCGAGCTCGCGACTTCAATCGACGGTGCAGTGCTCCTTACACCAGATGGTGTTTGTCACGCCTTTGGGATAATTCTTGATGGTGTCGCGTCCAGCGGTGGACTCCGTTCTCGTGGCTCGCGCTACAACTCCGCCGCCCGATATTGTGCCGGGGCACAAGCTTCGACGTTAGTGGTGATTGCGTCTGAAGATGGAATGGTCGATTTTCTTGAGGGTGGGTCGACATCTATGTAGAACGGGGGCGTGGCACCGACCCCAGACCGGTCTTGATCGTGCCACCGACCAGCCGCCTTGGGATGGTCGGTGCCGCCTTTGGCTTTGACCTCGCACTTCAACCCAACGCACCGACCGTCGCAAAGCCGCCGGTCGGTGGCACAACACATCTTCGCCGCCTCACGTGGGGGCTCGTGTGTCTCCAGCAACTGAGCCTGCAACCGCCCCCACGTCATCCCCAACCCGCCTCCCCCCTCCCACCACTCACGTCTTAACACAAACTGACGCGTTTTTGCGCGCACAGCGCACCAAAACCCACCCTTACACCCCGGAATTCCCAAATTCCCCCAAAATCGCGCCGCCCCAAGCAAACCACGCGAGTTTCCGACCACAACTCAGCACCCAAAAGTCACACTGCGCGCGCTCAAAGTGTGTCCTCCGCCCATAGGTAGAGACCCCTCACACGCAGCCCGCCCCATCTTCTTCTCCCGCCGCCGCGAACGAACGCCCCCAAGACCCAGCGAACGAAAGGAAGCAGAGAAGCCGAATCCTTGCCCCCGCAGCCAAAACCCGTATGTTCAAAGCACCGCCCCCACAACCAACCCCCCACACGCCCACGCACCCACCCATGAACGCACCCACCCACCGTTCATCCATCCGCACCCAGGTTCCGCCCAAAGCCGCGCTGCTCGCGCGCTAGCCCTAGGCGCATACGCCGCGCTCATCGTCCCGCTCGCAACAACCAGCGCCCAATGCATCGCCTCCTTCGCAACCGCGGCCACATCCTCCGTCGGCGGCACACAGCCGTACACCATCGTCGCCGCGGACCTCAACGGCGATGGCCGCACCGACCTGGTGACCACCAACGGCGCAAGCGTGAGCATCTCGGTCTTCCTAGCCAACGCCAACGGAACGTTCGCGCGGACCACATACGGCATGGGTGGAACGCCGCTGGCCGTCGCGGTCGGCGACATCAGCGGCGACGGCCGCGCAGACCTGGCGACGGCGAACTTCAGCAGCACGTTTGTCTCAGTGCGCATCAACAACGGTGATGGCACGTTCGCCGCGCCGGTGAGCTACACCGTCGGCACCGGCGGCCAGGCGATCGCCCTCGCCGACTTCAACAGCGACGGCCGACCCGACCTGGTCGTCGGAAACACCGGCGGCTTCATCTCGGTGCTGCTGGGCAACGGAGGCGGCACGTTCGCAACCGCGGTCAATTACAACACGCCCGCCCCTAACACGCTCACCGCCGTCGATGTCAACGGCGACGGACGCCCCGACCTCGTCGCGACGCACTCGGGCAGCAGCACCGTCGCGGTGCTGCTGAGCAATGGCGACGGCACCTTCGCGCCGGAGGTCACCTACCCCGTCGGAGGCAACCCGCTCACCCTCGCGGTCGGCGACCTCAACGGCGACGGCCGGCCCGACCTGGCGACGTCGAACTTCTCCGGCAACAACGTATCGGTGCTGTTGAACAACGGTGGGACCAGCGGGACATTCGCCGCGGCCGTCAACTACCCCACGGGCACAAACGCCTCGGGCGTGACGATCGCCGACCTGAACGGCGACGGCCTGCCTGACCTGGCGGTCGCCAACGAAGGCAGCGGCACCATCTCCGTGCTGCTCGGCTTAGGCAACGGCCTCTTCGGCACCGCAACCAACTCACCCGCACCGCCCGCGCCCGGCGCAACAGCATCGGGCGACTTCAACGGCGACGGACGCGCCGACGTCGCGGCCACTTCCCGTGCCAACGGCACACTGTCGGTGCTGCTGAACACCTCGCCGGGCGCTCCGCTCCCTGTGTTTACTCAGCACCCGATCGGACAGGTCGTTCCCGCGGGCACCAGCGTCTCGCTGACGACCTCAGCGAACTTCGGCGCGACAACGCCGAACTATCACTGGCGGCGCAACGGCGTTCCGCTCAGTAACGGCGGCTCGATCTTCGGCGCAACCTCCGCCACGCTGACGATCAACCCGGTCTCGTCCTCCGATGAAGCGGTCTACGACGTGCAGGCCTTCAGCGCCGCCTGCAGTGGCGGGCAGAACGTCGTGACCAGCAACGCCGCGGTGCTCGCCGTCGGCGCCCCGCTCTTCACGCTGCCCGCCAACGACACCTGTTCCGCCGCGAAGCGCATCGGTAACGGCGCGTACGCGTTCAGCACCACGGGCGCGACGACCGACGGACCCGGCGAGCCCCAGCTTGGCTTCGGCGGCGGCGACATACAAGTAGGCAGCGACGTGTGGTTCCTCTACACCGCCACGTGCAACGGCGCGGTCACCGTCGACCTCTGCGGCTCCAGCTTCGACACCAAGGTCGCCATCTACAACGGCGCGGCCTGCCCCACAGGCGCCGGCACCGCCATCGCGGGCAACGACGACGCGACCGCCTGCACGGCCAACACCCACGCGTCGCGCGTCACCTTCTCCGTCGTCGCGGGCCACGAATACCTCATCCGCATCGGCGGCCGCTCAGGCGCGGTCGGCAGCGCGGCGATGACCATCAGTTGCGACGGCAGCGCCTGCCTCGCCGCCGACATGGGCGCACAAGGCGGTCTCCCCGGCCGCGACGGCCATCTCGACAACAACGACTTCATCGCCTTCATCAACAACTTCTTCAACAGCACAACGTGCCCGTGAGCCCGCCCTGAAACAGGATGGATCGATCCGTGCCACTGAAGGCCGTCGCTCTGGACGGACTTCAGTGCGTTAGGTCCACACGACTACGAGGCCCGCCCCCCACACTCCGGGCACGCCGCACCTTCCGCAAGCCCCGAGCGGCTGTAACCGCAGCCGGCACACACGCCGGCAGGAATCGCCTTCGCCCTCAACCACACTGCCGCCACAACTGCCAGCACAAGCAGCACGGGAACCGCCGCGCACAACCCCCAGAATGCCCGCTCACGCGGCGCCGGATTACCCGGCGTCGCCGACAGCCACGCGAACATCAGTGCCAGATACCCGCAAACGAGCGCAAGCAGCACGCACGTGAACGGCACCAGCACCCTCGCGATCTTCCGCGCCAGTTGCGTCCGCTCGTTACTCATGCGCACCGCCACCCTTCCCACACTCAGGACACGACGTCCCCCGCTCAAGCCCCACCAAGCTATACCCGCACGCGCGGCAGGAACCCGTCGCGACACGCCGCCGCGCAACCACGCCCGACCGCACCAGCCACGCGCCGGTGCCGCCCAGCACCACCGGCCACGGCCACAGCGCGAACGTCCACTCGCGGGAGTAGTCAGTGTGGACCTGCATCAGCACGCCGAGATTGAAGTCGATCTGGAGAATCGACGGCTGCGGCTCATCGGTAAGCCAGCGGAGCTCACGATACTTCGCGGAGATCTGGCTGACATGCCACTCGTTGTCCACACCGTCAAGCAGCGCGACAAAACCCTGCCCACTCACGATCCCCGCGGCCAGCCTCTCCCGCCGCCCGTACACCGACCACCACCGTGACGCTACAAACGAAGCGGCAATCAACACCGCAGACACAACAAGCGCCCAACCAACAACCCGCCGCTTGCGCCCAGCCCGCCGCACCGCCTTCACCGCAACATGCTTCGCCTCACCACCACCCATAGCCCGCAGCATACCTCCCCTCGCCCGCTTTAAGTCCTTCCCCTCTTATTGCCTTGATCCGTGCCCATCCGTGCAATCCGAGGCCCTCTTCTATTCCCTATTCCCTAACCCCTATTCCCTCCCTTCACTCCTTCACCACCACCACCGTCCCCACCTTTACCGCGCGAGCCAACCGCACCGCCTCCCAGTTGAACAACCGGAAGCATCCGTGCGAGCCCGTCTTGCCGATGTCCTGCGGCCGCACCGTGCCATGCATGCCGTACCCCGGCAGGTCGAGCCCCACCCACGCCGCGCCAACCGGGTTTCGAGGCCCGGGCGCAATGGTCAGCTTCGTCGTAATGCCTTCGACCTCAGGCCAGTCCTTTGGATCAAACGTGTACGCCGGCTCGGTCGCGATCACTTTCACGTGCAGCTCGCCCGACGGACGCTTCTCGACCAGCCGCGCGATCGAGCAGTGCATGAGCGACACCTGCTGCGTCCCCTCGGCATCCGCGTACCCGCGAACCGCCTTCGCACCGAGCGACACTTCAACGCGCGCCATCTTCGGCAGCCCAACAGCTTTCACACCGGGCGTCAGTGGATCGGGTACATCGGGCAGAGTCACTTCGTCACCGACCTTCAACTCACTCATGGTGAGTGACTGGTTCAGCCACGCGACGGTCTCCTGCGAGCACCACCCGCGCTCGGCGAGCAGTTCCTGCAGCGACTCATACCCAGACACACTCAACGCAGCACGCTCGTTCCAGTCCGTCGGGATCGCGCCGGTGATCAGCGCACCGTCCGCCTCGCTGATCTTGTACGTCCGCGTCCACGCCGCGGTGTTTACCGGCGCAGCGTCAACAGTTGATCCCTCCGGAGCCGCCGTCGGGTCAACACCTTTCGCCACCGTGTACTCCTCAAGCGCCAACTTCGTCTTCGCGCCCGGCTTGCCGTCGATCAGCCCCGGCGAGAACCCGGCGCGAGCCAGAAACGCCTGCAGCCGCGCGGCCTTCGTCCGCTCATCCTCGTTCGCGGGACGCACGTACGGCTTCGTCGTTACTTTCGGCTTCGGCTTCCCACCCGCCGCGGGCGCTGAGTGCGCCGGAGCCCGATCCACCTCCACCGTCGCAGGCAGCATCGGCTCGCTTGGCTGCTGAGGCGGCGGGTTCGTTGGCGGCAGCTCATACGGCGGAGCAGCCGGCGGCTGTGCCGCCGCCACCGCCAGCCCAGTCACGCACACGCCCGCAAGGCTCCGGTAAAAAGCCCGTTCCATGCCTCAAGTATCGGCGGCCACCTGACATAAGAGTGAAACCACACCCCCACCCCCTCATGCAACCCGTCTCCCTCAACCTCTTTTCTCTCCTCCGCTCATCCGCTCCCCCTCTCCCGCTCTTCCTTCTATCCTCCGGCGTGTCCGAGGCATCCCGCCCAACCAACCCGTTCGCCAACGCGGCCGACACCGACCAGGCCTACCGCGACGCCGTCGAGACCCGACGCGCCACCTCCCTGCGCCGGCGCGTGATGTGGTGCTGCATCCTGGGCATGTTCTTCGTGCTCATCGGCGTCCTGGGACACGGCATGGAGCTCCTGGGCCTGCGCATGGAGGCGGGCGCTAAGGCGTCGGAGGAAGCCGCGCTCGCCGCCGAACTCGCTGCTCATGGGGGGGCAGCAACGACCGCCCCGGCCCCACGCTGGACCGGCCTCTTCCCCTCCACCATCACCCACTTCACCTCCACGACGCTGGTGCTGGGCCTGTGCACCTGGGTGCTCATCTACACCGCGCGCACCCGGCCGCTCTCAGAGACCGAAGCCGCCCGCGCCGGCCCGAACATCAACTCAGGCCGCAAACGGCTGGTTTTCGCCCTCACCACGCTGGCGCTGGGCGAGATCCTCATCCTCGTCCCCGCCGAGATCATCGCCCAGAACCTCGACTTCTATCACGGCCCCCTCGACGCCGTGCAGAAAGTCAACGAAGAGCCCGACCGCGCCGGCTACACCGCGGCCAACGCGTACGGCATGTTTTACCTGCTCGCGTGCGTCTTCGTGCCGATGCGCTGGAAGGAATCGCTCCGCATCGCCCTCCCGGGCCTCGCCGTGCTCACCGGCTCAGTGATGTTCCTGCCCGTGCTGGGGTGGCAGCCGATCGTCGGCTTCCTGCTCCTCGCGCTGGCGTACACCGTCATCTCCGCCGGCTGGAGCGCCTGGCGTTACGCCGACTTCGACGCCCGCCTCCGCGCCCACGGCTTGGGCGCCCGCTACGCAGACCTTTCCGAGCAGGTCAGTTCGATCTCCGCAGAGCTCCAGGAGGCCCGCCGCCTCCACGAGTCGCTCTTCCCGGCGCTCGCCGTGCTCCAAGGGCACCCCGATACGCCCGTCCGCGTCGGGTTCCGCTACGAGCCCGCGCGCCAAATCGGCGGCGACTTCCTCGACGTCTACCGCGAACCCCCAGCCACAGCCGCGGATCCAACCGCCGACAAGGGCGGAGGCGTCACCGTCGTGGTGATCGACGTCTCGGGCCACGGCGTCACCGCCGCGCTCGCGGTGAACCGCCTGCACGGCGAACTGCGCCGGTTCTTCGCCCGCTACCCGCGCCGAGCGGACGATCGCCGGAGCGTCGCCGTCCTCCGGCGGCCCAGGCCACCTGCTGTCGGAGCTCAACATCTACACCTGCGCAGCGCTCGCCGAGCAAGGCGTGTTCGCCACTGCGATCGCCGTGCACGTTGCGCCGCGGGCCGACGGCAGCGCGCTGGTCCGCTGGGCCAACGCCGGCCACCCAACCGCCTTCCTCGCTCAGCCGACCGGCGCAGTCGCCGATCTGGAATCGACCGCCACCATGCTCGGCGTCCTCCCGCCCGATCTGTTCGAAGCCCACGAGCACTCAGTCGAGATGCCCGCCGGCTCGCGCCTTGTCACCTACACCGACGGCGCAGTCGAGTCCCGCGACGTCCGCGGCCAGGACTACACCGCCGAACGCCTCCGCGAACGCATCGGCGAGCTGGTGAACGGCGGTACCCCGGAGTTGCTCGACCCGCTCATGGACTCCGTCCGCTCCCACCGGCACGGCCGAATCACCGACGACACCCTGCTGGTCGACCTCCGGATCGATCCACGTCACGCCTGAGCCCGCCTCGACGAGGCACTCGCCCACTGAAAATCGACCACAAATACCCTTAAGGGTGTCAGTCGCGGGATGACACCCGCATAAGCCCGGTTTCACGCTGGAAACCGGCGGTCGATCTATCCTCTTGGCCGAGCGGGACAGTCGCTTCGGGCGAACTGCCCCCCCGCCGTATGATCAAACGCGGCTTACGCCGCCCGATTGGGAGCAAGCACCATGGAAGCATTTGACCGTCTGAAGCGGCTCGTTACCGAGGCCGAGATCGAGGTTCTCAAGGGTGAAGGCGGCAACAAGGCGGCGAAGGTCCGCGCCCGCAAGAAGATGCAGGAAATCAAGAACGCGGCCCAGGATGTCCGCACCAGCCTGCTCGATGCGGGTGGCGAAGGCGATGAGGGAGGCGAGGGCGAGGCCAAGAAGGGCTGAGGCCCCCGGCTCCGCAGATCTACGTATGAACCCACCACCCTCCACCTCGGGAACTTCCGAGCAGGCATCGGCTTCGGCTGCAACGGCCGCCAGCGGTGGCTGCGCGCGGGTCCGGCGCCCAAGTCCAAGGCGCTCATCCTCGACCTTGCCGGGCTGGGCGTCGACCTGTCCGCCCGGGTCGTTGATCGAGACGGGATCGCCAAGGTCAACCCCCACCGGCACGAGATGGCGCTCATCGACGCCATCGTCTGGAAGAGCGACGACAACCGCCAAGGTGTCGCCGTCTGGAAAGTGCAGGACACCGAGTTCTGGTGCCGCGGCCACTTCCCCGGTAAGCCGATGCTGCCGGGCGTTCTGCAGGTGGAAGCAGGAGCGCAGCTCTCGGCGTTCCTCTATAACGTGCGGTTCGAGGTGCCGCGGATCGCCGCGTTCACGCACATCGAAGACTGCAGCTTTCGCAACCCGGTCCTGCCGGGGAGCTGCTTCTACCTGCTCTGCCAGGAGCTGAAGTTCGCGCCGCGCCGCTTCAGCAGCCGCATCCAGGGAATGGTGGACGGGAAGATCACGTTCGAAGCGACGATCAACGGAATGACGCTGGCGTAACACGTCAGGACGACGGTCAGTAGCAACGCCATGATCTCATCGGTCACAGGAACGCTGGTGTCGCTCGCCGATGGTGTGGCGGTGGTTCGCCCTGCGGGCGCGATGGGCGAAGCGATGGCGCTCGAGCTCTTGCTCCCCGCGTATCTCGCCGAGCGGCTGATTACCCGCGTCGGAGAGCCGGTGACGTTCGCCGTCTACTTCTACCTCGAGGGCCAGGGTCAGGGGACGAGCTTCGAGCCGCGCCTGCTCGGCTTCGCCACCGCCGAGGAGCGCCGCTTCTTCGATCTCTTCACCACCGTGAAAGGGATCGGCAACCGCAAGGCGCTCCGCGCGATGGCCCGCACGCCCGCGGAGATCGCCGGCGCGATCGTCCGCGGCGACGCCAAGGCCCTCACGCAGCTCCCCGAAATCGGCAAGAAACTCGCCGAGACCATGATCCTCGAGCTGAAGGACAAGGTCGCCGCTTTCGCCTCCGCTGATTCACTGGCAGGCTCCTCCAGCCCCGCGCCTGCGCAAAGCGGCGAGCACGGTCGAGTCATCGCTCACCGGCCCCGCGGGCGACGCGGTCGAGGCGCTCATCCGACTCGGCGAGCAGCGCCCCGAAGCCGAACGCCGCGTGCTGCGGACCATCGAGCGCCACAAGGGGCAGGAACTGCCCGTCGAGCGCCTCATCGCCCTCGTCTTTGCGGGCGGATGACGCTGGGCAAAACCCCTTGCTGGCATCGAGCCCGGCGGTATACTCGCCGCCATGGCCCAGGTCACCAACGACATGCCCCACTCGCAACCCGCCCAGCCCGCGTTCAACGCCGCGGGAGTCCTGCCGTGGCCCGTTCTGGCCGTGCTCGCGGGGTTTGTGCTGGGAATCGAGGGCGGGCTGATCTATCTCTTCCTGCAGATCCGCGAAGGCCGCAACATCAGCGAGTTTGTCGGCTTCTTCGCCGGAATGGGCGCTTTGGTCTGGCCGATCATCGGGCTCGTCTACATCATGCGGCTCGTCACCGCCACCCGCATCCGCTGAGCGGTAAAACGCCCGGTCCGCGCTGAGAAACCCCGCCCGATCGCCGATACCGTGGGCCATGCGGCACGCGATGATCATGGCGGGTGGGGCGGGAACACGTCTGTGGCCGATGAGCCGCAACGCTCAACCCAAGCAGCTTCTTCCTCTTATCAGGAATGCCGACGCGCAGGCGATGAGCCTCCTGCAGGTCTCCGCCCATCGCATGGACGGGCTGGTCCCCCCCGAGCGCCGCTATATCTGCACCGGCGAGGGATACCGCGAGGCCATCCGCGCCGCCCTTCCCGAATTCACCAACGACCGCATCCTCGGCGAGCCGGCCGCGCGCGACACCGTCAACGCCGTCGGCTTCACCGCGGCGGTGCTGCACAAGCTCGACCCTGAGGCGGTCTTCGCCGTCTTTACCGCCGACCACGTGATCGAGCCGCAGGAGCTCTTCCGCCAACGCGTGGAAGTCGGCTTCCGCCTGGTCGAGCAGGACCCGCGCCGGCTCGTCACATTCAGCATCAAGCCCACCTACCCCGCGACCGGGTTCGGCTACATCGAACGCGGCGCACCGATGACCGACAAGTGGGCGCCCGGCGCCTTCCAGGTCGCCCGCTACGTCGAAAAGCCCAACCTCGCCCGCGCCGAGGCGTACGTCGCCAGCGGCATGTTCAGTTGGAACAGCGGCATGTTCGTCTGGAAGGCCGCGACCGTGCTCGACTGCATCAAGCAGCTTCAAGCCCGAGTCATACGAAGGGCTGATGAAGATCCAGGCAGCCTGGGGCACGCCGAATCAGAACGCCGTGCTCAACGAGATTTACCCCACGCTCCCCAAGATCAGCGTCGACTACGCGATCATGGAGCCCGCCAGCACCGACAAGCAGGTCTCGGTCTGCACCGTCGAGATGGACCTTCAGTGGCTCGACGTCGGCTCGTGGCCCAGCTACGGCGAGACCCTCTCACCCGACGCCGACGGCAATCGTCGCGGCGGCGTGCTGACGCAGGACCATTCGGTGCTGGTGAACAGCAAGAACAACCTGGTCGTGTCGAGCGATCCGTCGCACACGATCTCGCTGCTGGGGTGCGAAGACCTGATCGTCGTGCACACGCCGGATGCGACGCTGGTGATGCCGCGGAGCAAGGCGGAGGATCTGAAGCTGGTGCACGGGGCGCTGCAGCCGCGGCTGAAGTAACCGACGTGAACGAGGCCCTGGCGCAAGAACCTTGTTGCGTTAGATACCATTTGGCTCGAGAAATCAGGCTCAACGGACGTTTCTCAATGAGCCGGCTTGAGTCAGAGCCCGAAGCGTCAGCGAGGGAGGCGGTACGCCGTGCCTTCGGGAGCGAAGCGCACGAAGGCCGGAAGTCCACATGCACGCGCAGCGTCTCAGCTTCGCGAGTACCGCGTTTGCTGCAGGTCACACTGCCGATTCGCAGAGCCTCATCGGCCTTCCTCGCTGACGCTTCGGGCTCTGACGGAAAGGCCTGACGCAAAGATTCGCAAGCCTGGGCTTGCGAGCGCGGGGCTATCCAGAAGCTCACACACTAAGGCCGCCGCTCAGATTTACGCAGGACCGTTGCAACATCGGAGCGCAAGCCCAGGCTTGCGCCAGGGCCTCGTACCGGACGCACCCTACCCTTCTCCTGTTGCGTCACCTCTGCATCGACCTTGGCGATAAACGCACCGGCCTGGCCGTCGGCGACACCGTGACCGGGCTGGTCTCGCCCGTCGACGTGTTGGAAGTGCCCATCGCCCGCAACGCCGGCGCTGACCTGCTCGCCGCGATCGCCAAAGCTGTCCAAGAGCACGGGCCCAAGGCCCTGGTCATCGGCCTCCCGTACAACATGGACGACACCGAAGGCCCCCGCGCCAAGTCGGTCCGAGCCTTCGCCGACCGGATCGCCAAAGCGACCGGGCTCCCCGTCCATTTTCAGGATGAACGCCTCACCTCCGCCGCGGCCGACTGGACCATGGCCCAGTCAGGCCTCACCCACGGCCAGAAAAAGGCCCGCCGGGACGCCTTGGCAGCAGCGGAAATCCTGCGGGACTACCTGCAAACCCTACCCCCTTCTGCGCGCTCTTCATCTACCCTGCCTTCTGATACGAACCCATAGGGGACCGCCCCCTCTCGCCTTCCGACCCCCGACCGGAGCCAGCCATGCCCGTCATCCTCGCCCTGTTTCTCGCCGCGGGCCTCGCGGTTCAGCCTAAGGCCGACCAGCCGGCGACCGGCAAACCAGGAGGCGGGGGAGGCGGAGCGGTTGAGCCGCTCCCGCCGGTGCAGCCGGAGGTATTGCCGAGCACCGACAGCGTGCTGACGCGCTTGGAGACGGCCGACAAGGGACTCACGAGCCTGACGGCCGCCGTCAGCTACATCAAGCGCCCGCCGGCTATCGAAGGCGGCGGCATGCAGATTCGGTACGGCTCGCTGAAGTTCACCAGCGGAACCGACGCGAAGAACCGCCCGCTGCGGCGCTTCGCGATCGACTTCGAGAAGCTCGTGGTCGATGGCCGCGCCCACGACGATCAGCAGTCGTACATCTTCGACGGACATTACCTGCTCGAGACGCGTCCGACGCAGAAGCAGTACGTGCGCCGCCACATCGTGGGCGAGGACCAGAAGAAGGACCCGCTGCGCATCGGCGAAGGTCCGTTCCCGATCCCGCTGGGCCAGCGCAAGTCGGACCTCACCGCCCGATTCGACATCACCGTCGTGCCGCCGCTGGAATCCGCGCCCGACAGCACGCAGTTGCGGCGCATCCTCTTCAACTGCATCCAGCTCAAGCTCATCCCCAAGCCGGGCACCGAGCAGGCGAAGGCGTTCACCGAAATCCGCCTGTGGTACACGGCCGACGACATGATGCCGGTCTTCGCCCTTACGCACGACCCCAGCGACGCGACCAAAGAGATCTTCCTCACCACGATGGTGAAGAACCCGCCGATCCCGGATGCGGCGTTCAAGACCGACGCCCCCAGCGCCAAGGAAGGGTGGAACGGGCAGGAAGAAGACCTTCGCGATAAGGTCGAAATCGCCCCCGGCGACCCCACCGCAAAGCCAAGCAGCCCCGCTCCTGCGCTGCCGCCCGCCGCTCCGGCCGTAACCCCGCCGAAACCCTCAGAACCTGCTCCCACTCAGCCGAAGTAACTGAGTATGTCTCTCCCCCGGCCGCGGCCGCTCACGCCGACCCGTCTCCTCACCCGCCCTCAACCGTGGGGGGGGATGCTGGCTCGGCTCGCCGGGTGGGCTGTGGCGATTGGGCTGACGCTTGGCGCCTCGAGCCCCGCACTCGCTCAAGAGAAGGACGACGACGACCAGATCAGCGTCGACCCCGCGCTGAAAGCGGCGATGACCGCGCCGTACCTCACACCCGCCGAAGCGACGGCAATGCGCGTGGCCCACGGCGTGCCGAACGCCGCCGACCTGGCCTCGCCCATCAACCGCGCAGTGCACGCGCTTGACCGCGGCGCGTACGCCGATCCATCGCTGAACGACGCAGCGGCCGACCCAATGGACCGCGCCGAAGCCGCGCTCGCCCGCGGCGACTTCGCGGCCGCCGACCCGCTGATCGCCGACGGCGCCTCGATCCGCGCCGTACGGCTCCGCGCATACGCCGCGCTGCTTCGCGGCCAGAATGCCCAAGCCATCCGCTCATGCCGCGAGGGCGTCAAGCGACTCACCGACGGAAAGCTCACCAAGTCGGACGAGATCGTCGAGGCCGTGCGCTGCTCCACAATGCTGGTGCGGCTGGTCGACACCTCCAGCTCTGAGGCCGGCGCCGACCACCAGGCGATGATGGGGTTCCTCGCCAAGGCGCGCGAGCTTGACCCCTTCTCATGGCAAGCGCCGCTCGCCGAGGCCGAGCTGCTGCTGGACAAGGACAACTGGCCCGAGGCCCGCGCCGCCGCGGCCGCGGCGCTCGCGCGCAATCCCGCGTGCGCAGGCGTACGCCGTGTTGGCCGAGATCGCCGTGTCGTCGTTCAACCTGGACGCCGCCCGCGACATCGCCGACCGACTCGACCGGCTCGCGTCGATGCAACCGATGGACGTGGACAACCTCGCGCTCACGGTGGGAAACGCGCAGCCGTCGCTTGAGGCGGCGTACGTCCGCGTCCGCGCGGCGCTGCGCCAGAACGAAGCGGACGAGGCACGAGACGAGCTCGGATACGCGGCCCGCAAGTTCGCCGATGCGCCGATGGTCGCCGAGCTGCGCTGCGCCGTCGCGGCCGCCAGCTACGACGCATCGGCGCTGGAGAAGGCGCTCGCCGACTTCCGCGCCCGCTTTGGCGACAGCCCCGCAGCCGAGGCCCGCGTTGGCGAGACGTTCAGCGACCTGCGGCAGTATGAAATGGGCGCCGAGCACCTGAAGAAGGCGATCGCGCTGGCCCCATACTGGCCGACGCCGCAGGCCGACTTGGGACTGCTGCTGGTGCAGGCGGCCCGCGATGACGAAGCCATCAAGGTTCTCGAAGGCGCCACCAAGCTCGACCCGTTCAATGTCCGCGCAGGCAACTCGCTGCGCCTGGTGAAAGAAGTCGCGTCATACGAGCGCGTAGAAACCCCCCACTTCATCGTGCGCGCCAAGCCCGGACTCGATGCGCTGCTGGCCGCCGAGATCGCCGCGGTAATGGAGGAGAACCACGCCGCCGTCACCGGCAGCCAGCCGGGCGCACTTGCCTACGAACCGCCGCAGAAAACGTTCATCGACCTGATGCCCGACCACGCGTGGTTCGCCGTGCGTGTGACGGGCCTCTCCAAGATCCACACCATCGCCGCCAGCACCGGGCCCGTGATCGCGATGGAGGCGCCGCGCGAAGGAAAGGGGCACACCGGCGCGTACGACTGGCCGCGGGTGCTGCGCCACGAATACACGCACACGGTGGGCCTTTCGCGCACCAACAACCGCCTGCCTCACTGGTTCACCGAGGCGCAGGCGCAGTACCTCGAACGCGTGCCGCGCGAGTACTCGACGGCCAAGCTGCTCTACGAGGCGTACTCCTCCGACGAGCTGTTCGATTTCACGTCGATCAACATCGCCTTCACGCGCCCCAAGAAGCCGACCGACCGGCAACTGGCGTACGCGCAAGGTCAGTGGATGTACGAGTACATGGTCGAGCGTTTCGGCGCCCGAGCGCCGCTCACGCTGATGGACCTCTTCGCCAAAGGCGTCCGCGAGGAAGAAGCGGTCCAGCAGTCGTTCCACATCTCGCGCGAGCAGTTTCTCACCGACTTCAAGGCCTGGGCGAACAAGCAACTCGTCGCGTGGGGCATGCTCCCGCAGCCGGGCGCCGTCACGATCGAATCGTTGATCAAGGACTTGCCTAAAGCCGAGGGGAGCGACGAGCAGCCGACCCCCACGCCCGAGCAGATCGCCTCATGGGCCAAGGCCCATCCCGACAACGCAGATATTGTCCGCCTCGCGGTCCAGCAGGTCATCGAAGAAAAAGGCGGCGCCACGCTCAAGGACGTCGAGTGGTTCGACCGCTACGCCACGCTGCGCCCGGTCGACCCGCTCCCTCACCAGCAGCTCGCCAAGCTCTACCTCAGCGACGACAAGCCGGAGCTTGCGATCCCGCAGCTCGAATGGCTCGACGCCCGCACCGATCGCCTCGCCGTTTACGCCACCCAGCTCGCCGGCCTCTACGCCCGCCAGCAGAACTGGGAACAGGCGTCGGCCAAGGCCGAGCGCCTGCGCGCATCACCCCCTACGACCCCAAGGCACGCGAGCTGGCGGCGACGATCGCCGTACAGCGCAAGGACTTCGCGACCGCACGACGGCACCTGAAGTTCCTCGCGGCCCTGGAGCCCGACCGCAACCTGCACAAGCAGCGTCTCGAGGCGCTCGACAAGCTCGAATCACAGAACGGCGTCAAACCCTGATCAGCGGGTCATCCGGTTGATCATGTTCGCGAGCTTGGTCTGCTCGGTCTTGATGTCGATCGTCAACGCCGGAACCTCGAGCGTCTCTTTGAAGAGCGACTCGTCGATGCGGCGAGCCTTGAGCCAGGCCTTGCCCTTGTTGGCGAAGCCCTTGGAGATCGACTCCATCGACTTCTGGTCGTTCTTGATCGCGTCGAGCGCACGTCCCGCCGCCCGCAGGTCGTTGATCGACGTGGGGTTGGTCACCAGCGAGTTGTACATCTTCAACTGCTCGTCGATGTCCTTGTCGTAGCGCTTGAACTCATCGACCGAGCGCATCACGTCGGCCTTCTTCGACTCGCACTCGACCTGCCCCGCCTTCATCATCCGCTGGCCTGTGTCGCCGGCCGAAACCCACGGGCGGACGCCCAGCGCAGCGCCGAGGGCCGAACCGTCGGAGCTGGTGATGGGGAGCGCGAAGCCGTACTTCACCGCCTGGTCCATCGTCAGCGCCAGCACCCGGTCGGCGCTGTCGACCTGCTCGGGGTCGGTCAGGCCGGCGTTGCTCGACGCGAGCACCATGCGCCCGTCGGTGTTCTTGCCCCACCACACCTCAGCGGCCTTCTCCACCATCGCGCGGTAGAGCACGCCCGGCTGGTTGTGCTTGTCGGCGCGAGCCGCGAGCTGCGAGCCCCACGCCGCGTTCATCTTCGCGTCCACTTCAGCGTTGCCCGTGTCGACGTTGGTCGAGAACGACACCGCCGCGCCCGTCGCGGCGCCGGGCGCCATGTAAACGTCGCGGCAGCCCGAGACGACCGACATCGACGCGCTGATCGCCTTGACGATCACGCAGTGGTACTGGATGTCCCCCTCGAACTGGTCCATCACCTTCTCGATCGCCATCGCGTCGGCCACCACGCCGCCGCCGGAGTCCAGCACGAACACCGCATGCTTGATCTTGCGGGTCTTCGCCTCGTTGAGCGCCTTGTAGACGCCCGCGGCAGTGATCTCAGCCCCAAACCCGCCCTTGAGAGGAATCTCGATGTACGTCGCTTCTTTGTTGCTGCTCTGTGCGAGCGCCGTGTTCGACGCAACAACCACCGACGCAACCACCGCCAACACGAATGAGACCTTCTTCATAGGTACAGCATACACCGGCGAACGGTGTCGTGAAACGCCCAGACAGGTCGGTGATTTCACCGATCAGCGAGCCAGTCCGAGAACACCCAACAGCTCGATCTCGAAGATCAGGTCCGCCTTGGGTGGGATGTCCGGCGGCGACCCCGCAGCGCCATACGCCTTCTGCCAAGGGATGGTTAACTTCCGCTTCCCACCCACCTTCATCCCCGGAATCCCCTCCTGCCAACCCTCGATCAGTTGGTTCAAGGGAAACGTGATCGGATCGCCGCCGATGGAGGAGTCGAACTCCTTGCCGTTGAGCAGCGTGCCGCGGTAGTGCACCTTCACCGTGGCGCCCTTCTTGCACTCGGGGCCGGCGCCGACCACGAGGTCTTCGATCTTGACAGGCTGAGACATGTGTTGCTCCCTTCGAGAAACGTTGCGTAGAAACAACAGGGCGGGCCGCTGGGCCCGCCCCGTGCGATGATCATTCTCTGATTACTTCGTCGGCTTGGCGACCGGCAGCAGGTTGCGAACCGCGATGAGTTCGACCTCCACCGTCACCGGCACGCCCACCGGCGGGTGGTTGGCGCCCGGCGGATACTGCACGCCGGCCATGTTCATGGTCGCCGGCACGGTGAGCACTCGCTTGCCGCCGACCTTCATGCCGACCAGGCCGAGGTTGAACAGGTTTTCAGTGGGGAGCCAGACGTACGGCGCATCGGTCGCGGTCTTGTCCACTTCCTTGCCCGACGCGTCCTTCATCACGTAGGCCGTGGTGCAGACGGCGCGGTTGCCGACCTCTTCACCGGTGCCGACCTTCGTGTCCTCGCACTGGATCACGTCGGTCACTTCGATCACGAACACCAGGTCCGCGTTGGCCGGGATGATCACGTTGCCCATCTGGTCGCGCTTTCTTCAGCGCCGTACGCCATCGCCGCGGGGATCGTCAAGCGGCGGAGCCCACCGACCTTCATGCCCGGGACGCCCTTGGTCCAGCCGGAGATGACGCCGTTGAGCGAGAACGGGATCGGCTGGCCGCGATCGAACGCGGAGTCGAAGATCGCGCCCGTCGTCTTCACGGTACCGTGATAGAACGCCATCACGGCGTTGCCGGCCTTCACCTCGGTGCCCGTGCCCACGACGAAGTCCTCAACGATCAAGCCGCCCTCGAGCTCCTGACGCGCAACCGGCTTGGCGTCGGCCGCGATGATCCACTTCTTGGCAGGCGCGGCCGGCTGAGCAGCCGTCGGCGCAGCAGGAGTGGTGGCCTGCGCGGGTGCCGCCGGCGCAGCGGGGGGGGGCGGGGGAGGAGTCGTCGGCTGCTTGGGCTGCTCGGCGGGCTGAGCCATCGCCGCGGCCACCATCAATACCACCCCCAACGATCCAGCGAGCTTCCGCATACAGGTTCCTTTGTGTGTTGATCGAGCGTGCACGGACGGCCGAGTCTAGGGCGATCGGCCCTGAAACGCCGTCCGTGCATCGCGTTCACCGCTTGTCGCGAATGAAAAAGGCCCCGTTTCCGGGGCCTGTTCGATACTCGCTCAACCGCTCGGTTACTTGGCGGCGGTCTTCTTGGCCGGCGTCTCCGTCTTCGGCTTGGCGGCGGCGAGCGCCTTGTTCACGGCGTCGTCCATCTGCGACGGGTGGCCGATGTAGGCGAGCTTGCCGTCGTGCCCGACGATGAACGCGCAGGGGATGCCGCCCTGCTGCGCGGGAGCCATCCACGTCTTGGACATCTCGCGCTGGCCGTCGAAGGCGACGCGGTAGTCCATGTTCTTGCCCTGCTTCTTCACAAAGTCCTTCACGCCGTCGAGGCGTTTGTCGGGCGGCATCTTGCCCTTGGCGTCGGCCTTGGGCATGCGCTCGCTCGACGCGACGCCGATCACCGTCAGCTCGGGGTGCTCGCTCTGCAGCTTCGTCAGGTGCGGGATGCTCTCGATGCACGGCTGGCACCAGGTGGCCCAGAACTCGACGACGTACACCTTGCCCGGCTCGAAGGTCTTGACGTCGTTGCCCTTGACCCACGAATCAACTTTGATCGCCGGCGCCTTGTCACCCACCTTCAGCGAAGCGCCCGACTTGTCTTCCTTCTTGGGCTCGCCCGTCTCCTTCGGCGGCTGGATCTTCGCCGGCTGAACCGCGGCGGGCTGGCCGCCGGACGGCTTGTCCGCGGGCTTGTCACCCGGCTGCGGATCAGCGATCACCACGCCGGCGGAAAGCGCCAGCACAAGGGCAGAGACAGTCAACTTCGTCATTGAATCGCTCCAGAGGAGGGAAGAAAGGGGGGATGCCCCTCACGAGTGCTCAATGGTACAGCAACGGATTTTGCGCGTTGCCCAAACTCAATCCTTACAAACAAAGCAATCCCACGCTTGCTCGGGCGAAATCGCCTGCCCCGGATTGATCGCTACCCCACTCCCCACCCGTCCCCTCTCCACCGCGGCCTGGATCGAGTCCTCCGGCTCCGCCCGCACGATCGGCACATCGGACCCAAAGACGATCCCCCGCTCAACGCTCCCCGGCTCTAGCCCCGTCGCGAGCAGATCGCGCAGCGGCAACACCTTGCGCTCCACGTGTGCAAGCGTCCGCTGCAGCACCTCGATATCCGCAAGCAGGTGACACGGCTGCACGCTGCACGCAACACCGAGCCGCTTGAACCGCGGCACATCCGCTTCGTCGACCAGCTCACAATGCTCGATCCGCCCCCCACTCGCTCGCGGCCGCACGTGCTCGAAGCAATCCAGCACCATCCGCACCGCCCCGTCGCCGATCGCGTGCACGGCCAGGTGCTTCCCCACCGCGTCGCACCGCGCAATCGCCGACTCGATCTCCGCAACTGTGTGCATCGCCACGCCGCAGCCACCCTCGCCGCTCCCCCCACCTCCTCCGCCCGCCCCCGCGTACGGCTCGAGCATCAGCGCCGTCTGACTGTTCAGCGTTCCATCCGCGAAGAGTTTCCCGCCGGCAAGCCTCACTTGCCGCGACTCATACCCACCCGCCCGCGCCGCCTCCGCCTCGATGCGCGAGAACGGCGGGTAGAGCCTCACACTCACCGGCAGTTCCCCCGCTCGATCAAGCTGCGCGAGCGCAACGGGCATCCACTCCGGCGTGTGCAGGTCGTGCACTTCCACAAAGCCCATCGCATGCAGATGCTCAGCCCCCGCCCGCACCTGCTCGACGCGCTCCAACATCGACGGCTGCGGCGCCGCATTCCACGCCGCCACTGCCGCTTGCTCCATCAGCACGCCCGTCGCACGTCCCCGCCCATCGACACACACCACCCCGTTCGGCGGCACAGGCACACCCGTCCGAAGCCCCGCACCGGCAAGCGCGGCACTGTTGCCCATCGCCATGTGGTGATCAAACGACATCACCACCACCGGCACCGCGCCCGAAACGCCATCAAGCTCCCCGAGCGTCGGCCACCGCCGCTCGGCCCACCCTTCAACCCGCGCGCCCCGCACAAGAAGCCAGCCACCGCGCTCAACGCCCGCCACCGCGCGGCCAATCACATCCAGACACTCCCCAACACTCCCGCACGCGCTCAGATTCGGCTGCCGCAACGACTCACCGAGCATCCCCAGATGCCCGTGCGCCTCGCGCAACCGCATCGCCGCCCCCTCCCCCCCGCCTTCATTTGCCACTTGCTCGTTGCCATTGGCTACTTGGTCTTCACCCCACCCAGCAGCCCCTCCACCAGCTCCGCGGCCTCCCCATCGTTCATCACGCCGCCATCCACACCCAATCGCACCACGCCGGTGCGCGTTCGCACATCGATGCCGCGCTGATCCACCCCTACGGCTGTCGGCTCGTGCACATCGACGCCCAACCGCTCGCGCACGCATTGCGCCAGCAGCAGCTTGTCCGCGTTCAGCCGCCTCAGCAGCGCCCCTTCGTTACCAAGGGTGTTCACCAATCGCAGGTCGTCACCATCGATGACCATCCCCCCGAGCCGCGCACCGGAGACGCCGCACACCGCAAACCTCGCGGCCCCGCGCCGCCCGTGATACGCCTCCCACCGGTCGATCAGCCGCGCGTGCCCGCTCGTCTCATCCTCTAATAGACGGATCTCCACCTGCACCGCGAGGCTCTCCTCCCCCTCATCAGGCACCCAGAGCACCGCATCCTCAAGCGTTCCGGGCTCAAGCGATGCAGGCGCGGGCAGCAGAATCACCCCCTGCCCCACCACAAATCCCACCCGTTCAAGACGGTCCGCCGCCTCCAGCACACCCCGCCGTGCCGACCTCCACAGCGCCGCATTGACCGCTTCAACACCCGACATGGGGAATTGGTAGGCCGACTCTGGCCATCGTGACACGTAAACAGCGGCGATCGGGTGCCACCAAAGGCTCGGCTTTGCGAGCCCGGTGCTGGTGGAGAAACGGCACTACGAACGAGATCCGCAGCATGATCACACTTCCCACCCCCCCCGCCCCCCACCCCCCACCCCGGATACCTGCACGAGCCTTGCGCTCGGAGCTTTCCTCTTCTCTAATGCCTAATGGCTAGTGGCCAATGCCCTTTCAATAAAAAGGCCCGCCAGGACTGTTCGTCAGGGCGGGCCGGCTCGTACATTCGCCAGTCGGCGTGAGGGGAGCTTTTACTCACCCTGGCTCTCACCAGCGGCCGGGTGCGCGAGCGGCGCACACGCGGCTTCCGTCGGTCAAGAAGTTACTTCTTCTTGGAGGCCTTCTTCTTGGCCTTCTTCTTTGCTTTCTTCGCCATGGTTCAACTCCTGGCTCAATCACTTCTCCGGTTGGGCACTCGTCACGCGACGAGCACCGCGGAGGGGATCAACTGGTTTATCGGTGCGTGCACTGCGCAAACTTGAGCGCAGCGCACGACCGTGACTCCAACTCTTCTATTCGATAAAGTTTTTGAACAGATGTCAACTCTCCACATCGCTGTCGTCGGCGCCGCTGGTCGCACCGGTTCGCGCATCGTCTCTCTCGCGCTGCGTGATGATGCGCTCACGCTCACCGGCGCCATCGTGCGCGAAGGTTCGCCGCTCGTCGGCAAGCCCGTCGATGATGCGCATCCGGACGTGCGCTACACCACCATGCACGACGCGCCTCCACCACGCGCGATCATCGACTTCTCGACGCCCTCAACACTCCGCGCAACCGCGCAGTTCGCCGCGCATCACCGCGCGGCACTTGTCGTAGGCACGACAGGCCTCACCACCGATCATGTAGAGATCATGCGGGCTACTGCGCCGATCGTGCCGGTATTGCACACCCCCAACACCTCGATAGGGGTTGCCGCCGTTGCGCGTGCAATCACCGATCTCGCACGCGCACTCGGACCCGGCTACACCGCGTCGCTCGTCGACATCCATCACGTGCACAAGAAGGATGCGCCGAGCGGAACAGGCAAACGACTCGCCGCCGCGCTGCGCAACGGCGGCTCATCGATCAAGGACGAAGAGATCGAGTCGATCCGCGAGGGCGAAGTCGTCGGCACACACGTCATCACGCTCAAGGGACCCGCCGAGACGGTCGAAGTTATCCACAAAGCCGAGTCGCGCAGACCTCTTCGCCCTCGGCGCACTCCGCGCCGCAAAGTGGCTCGCCGGAAAAAATCCGGGCTTCTACACCATCGAAGACACGCTCTAACGCTCTTCGAGGCTCGCATCAGGCACATTTGGGGTGAACATCTCACACTTCACGCCGTGCAAAGCGCCTGCGCCGCAGCCGCATCTTCTCATCTACCCTTCATCGCTGCCCACCACTCAACCTCAACCCGAGCGCGATGATCCGCTCCCAGCGGCCGTAATCGGTACCGACACACTCCCTCACGCAGACATCATCATCCTTGGCGGTGGTGTCGCCGGCCTTTGGACAGGCACGATGCTCGCAAAGAAGGGCTATTCGGTCCTTCTCATCGAGAAAGAAGCCCTCGGCGCGGGCCAGACGATCGCCAGCCAGGGCATTCTTCACGGCGGCATCAAATACACACTCGGTGGCAAAGCCACAGAGGCCGCTCGCGCCGTCGCCGCGATGCCCGCTCGCTGGCACGCCGCAATGACCAATACGCCCGACGCCGACTTCGATCTCCGTGCTCTTCGGACACTCTGCCCCGCGCAGTACCTCTGGACGACCAACTCGTTCTTCAGCCGGGCCACCGCCAAAGTTGCGGCGACCGCGATCCGCACCGCTGTGCGTCCTGTTCAACCCGCCGAAGCGTGTGAAGGGCTCCGCAGCGCGGAAAATGTCGACATTCACCGCGTCGACGAGCCGGTGATCGATCCGCGCTCACTGCTGCTGGCGCTGCACCAGCAGTTCATCGCCGCCGGTGGCGTCGCAATTCAGGACATCTCTGACTTCAGCATCGAGCGCAATACCAACATCGCCCGCTTCTGGAAGCGAACTGTCAGGTTTTCCACAGTCATCTTCGCCGCAGGCTCTGGCAATCGTGTCCTTCTCACACCGTTCGGCTCCGCTGCACCTTCCATGCAGAAGCGCCGCTCCACATGGTGATGGCGCGTGCCCTGACAGGAACAGACCTTCCGGAGCTTTACGGGCACTGCATCGCGCCGCTCAGCGACAAACCCAGAATCACGATCACCACGCAGGCCGCACAAACCACCGCCGGACGCCGCAATGTCTGGTACATCGGCGGCCAGATCGCCGAATCCGGCGTCGAACGCGACCGTGAAGCACAAATCAGCGCGGCCAGAGCCGAAGTCGGCAAATGCCTGCCGTGGTTGTCGCTGGAGCACGCCCAATGGGCCACCTTCCGCGTCGATCGCGCCGAGGGAGCAACGACGGAGCAACGGCGGCCCGATACGCCCGTCATTGAACCTGTCGAAAACACGCCTTACCTCGCGGTTTGGCCGACGAAACTCGTCTTCGCGCCGCTCGTCGGCGATCTGGTCGCCGCTGAGGTCGCCAAGCGCTGCGCACCGTCGCGCACCGAGGAGGGTTTAAAGGCGCTGCGCAAACACTGCGAGATGGCCCCCGCTCCGATCGTCGCGCCCTTGCCATGGGAGAGCAACATCCAATGGACCTGAGACGCCTCGGCCGCACAGGTCTGGACATCTCGCCCATCGGCCTCGGCACCGTCAAACTCGGCCGCGACACCGGCCTGAAGTACGCAACCACGCCGCGAATCCCCACCGACGACGAAGCCCTCGCCCTCCTGCGCACCGCCCGCGAACTCGGCGTCAATCTCATCGATACCGCCCCTGCGTACGGAGTCGCCGAAGAACGCCTCGGTTCACTGCTCTATCAGGTCGCCCCGCGCGATCGAGTGGGTCATCTCCACCAAGGTCGGTGAAGAGTTCGACCCGGCCACATCAACCAGCCGCTACGACTTCACCGCCGCGGCCATCCGCGCCAGCATCCACCGCAGCCTCCATCGCCTCCGCACCGACCACCTCGACATCGCCCTCCTCCACTTCGCCTCCTCGACCGACCTCGACGAGCGCATCTTGAGCGGTCAAGCTGATACGCCCCCCACCGACCCCCTCCACGCCGAGGCCCTCGCCACTCTCCGCGATCTTCACGACGAAGGGCTCATCCGCGCCGTCGGCGCCTCCACCGGCACGCTCCGCGGCGGTCTCATGGCCGCCCACCTCTGCCACGTCGTCATGGTCACGCTCAACGCCCTCGATCAATCGCAGATCGAAGTCGTCGAGACCGCCCACAAAACAAGCTGTGGCGTCCTGCTCAAAAAGCCCTCGCCAGCGGCCGCGCTGAACCCCGCACGCTCAAACCGCTCCTCGCCACCCCGGGCACGACCAGCGCCATCATCGGCACCACCAACCCGGCGAACCTCAAGGCCGCGGTCGACGCGGTATAAGAGCCTCGTGCGCAAGCACGAGGGCGGTGCGTAAATTGCACGCCGCACCCGCCACCAATGAGCACCGCGCCCCCGTTTCCGACGTTCCTCGGATATCTTGAACTTCCCCACTGATCCATCCACAACCCTCGTGCTCGCGCACGAGGCTCTTATCGCACCAGGGGGGCGGGGTGCGCCTTGGCCGACTCCTCGCTCCCGCGTTCCGCAAACCCGCTCACCACCCCCGCGTGTTGCCGGATCAGCGCCGTAACCGCCGGATCATCCGACGTCTCGCGCACCTTCACACCCTTCCCCGTCTTCTCGATCTCCAGCTTGATCTTCGTACCCGCATCGAACACCGCAACATACAGCGGGTCCCACTGCCGCAGCCGCGCCCCCGTCTCCACGCGATGCTTCATCGCCTCAACGTGATCCACGATCAGCGCAGCCACCTTCGGATCATCGGACTCCGTCACCGTCTCCACCCCACCCTCAATTTCCTTCACGCTGCGCGAGATCCGCTCGTGCTTCTCCAGCATCTCGCTGAAGACCCCGCGGTCGTACGCCAGCGTCCCCTTCGCCGCCGCAGCGTCGGGGTTCGCACCGGCGGAAGGCGTCTGTGAGTTGCTCGCGCAGCCGCTGATCAATGAGAGCGATGCAACAAGAACAATGGCGCAAGGTCGCAGCATCCACCAAGCTTACGGCCTCTTCTCCGCCTTGAGATAATCCATCTGGTGCTTTGTGCGATCCGCCCACTCCTCCAGCGGCATCTCCACGCTCCCCGTCCAGTACGAATCCCCCCTCAACGACCGCAGCGACGCCAGCTCATCGCCGCTGACCCGCAACCGCAGCCCGGAAGGAAGCGCCGTCTTCCGCTCCACGTACGGCGTCTCCGCCCCATCTTCGATAAACCCGTTCGGCAGATCGAACGACGAGTACCACCAGTCGTCATCCAACCGCGGCGAGCGCCACGCCTCCACCTCCATCAACGAGACCGGGTCGATCAGCTTGACCACACGCCCCTCGCGCAGCAACTCCACGCGAACCCCCATGGCGACGCCGGGAAACGCGCGGTCGTCAAACGCCGCCGGCATGATCCGCCATTGGCCAGCGCAAAGATCGACGCTCGTCCGGTTGACGATCCTCTCGGTCAGACCGGCGTCGGAAATGCCATTCAGGATCCCCGTTCCCCGCGGCACCACCTGCACGGTCCGTCGAATCACTTTGTCGAGCACGAGCGCCCCGTCGACCCGCGCCTGCACGCGCACCGGAACAACGACGGCACCCGCCGCCGCGGGCGGCAGCACGATGGTCTCGTCCCGCCGACCGCTCGACATCCCGCACTCGATGAACGCCGGCCTCCAGTAGATCGCCGCCGTATCCCCCGGGGCCGACGCGGTCTCCGCCTCAACCGAGACACCGCACCAACCCGGCTTCCTTCCGTTCCCCATCAACTGCGACCAGGCGAGACGCGTCACGATCGGTTCACCTTCCGGCCACCGCTCCGGTGTCTTGACGCACGCCTCCCACACCGCCGACGGCAGTCGATCCCCCAGCGCCAACCGCACCTGCCAGCCCCAGCCTCCGTAGTTCTCCAGGCGATACCCCACCAGCGAACTCCGCCAGCTCCCCTCCGCCGCCGGCCACCATCGCTCACCCAGGCACCACACCGTCGTCGGCACCAGCCGCGCCCACCACTGCTCGCCGCGCCGCTCCTTGTACGCAAAGAGTTGCCCCACGATCAACAGCAACAACACCCCCGCCACAACCCACCGCGCCCGCAGCGGCCGGAGCGTCGCCGGATTGCGCCCGCACTCGGGGCACGTCTTCCCTTCGCGCCCTGCCGTGCTGTACCCGCAGTGATTGCACACCTTCCCCAGCCCCGCCACCGGTCGCCGCCAAAGCAGCTTCAGCCCGACAACCACCGCCGCGGCGAACCACAGCACGCCCAGCAACATCGGAAGGATGTCATCCTGAAACCGGTCCACGAACGCAGTCTACCACACCTTGCATCCTGCACTCGGCACTGACGCTAGAACGGCGCATCCTCTTCCGGCTCCCCGCCCCCATCGCGCTCCGGCCCCCCACCATCCCGATGGTTCTCGATCGGCCCGGTCCCGCCGCGCATCGTCCCACTGAACCCCCCACCACCACCGCCGCTCCCCCCACCGAACCCACCGCCACCTCCACTAAAGCCCCCGCCGCCACCCGTATACCCAGACGACGAAACCTCATCCACCTCCGGCGTAAACACCGGCGCTCGCGACATCGCTCCACCACCACCGCCGCCCCCGGTGTTCGCGTACGCGTCCCCGTCGCTCCGGTTCTTGAACCGCGTCTCGCCAGGCACGAACGTCAACTTCACCGTCCCCGTCGGACCGTTACGCTGCTTGGCGATGATCACCTCGGCGAGGTTCAGCTTCTCGCGGTTCAGCTCGTCGAACTCCGGCGAGTTGGGGTCCCACGCCGGCTCCCCCTTGTGGTAGTACTCCTCGCGGTGCAGCAGCAAAACTACGTCCGCATCCTGTTCCAGCGAGCCCGACTCGCGCAGGTCGCTCATGCGGGGCCGGTTTCCTTCACGATTCTCAGCACCACGGTTGAGCTGCGACAGCGCGATGATCGGCACGTTCAGCTCGCGCGCAGCGCCTTCACGCCGCGCGAGATCGCCGAGACTTCCGCCTGCCGGCTCTCACGCGCCTGCGCCGGCGACGTCAATAGCTGCAAATAGTCCACCAGCAGCAGCCGCACGCCGTGGTTGGCCACCATCCGCCGCGCACGCGCACGCGCAGCGCGGTGATCGACAGGCCCGGCGTGTCGTCGATGTAGATCGGCGCCTCCGCAAGGTCCTTCGCGGCATCGAGCAACGTCTGATAGTCTGCCCGCCGCAGGTGCCCGCTGCGGATGTCCTGGCTGTTGATCTTCGCCCACGCGCTGAGCAGACGCTGACACACGCTCGCCTTGCTCATTTCAAGGCTGAAGAACCCCACCGGCGTCCGCTGCTTGCCCGGCTGCGGCGTGATCGAATACGGAATGCTCGTCGCCAGCACCGCCTGCTCGGCGATGTTCATCGCAAACGACGTCTTGCCCATCGAGGGACGCGCCGCCAGGATCACCATCTCACCCGGCTGCAGCCCGCCCAGCATCTCGTCGAGCTGGTCGAACCCGCTCTTGATCCCGTTGCTCAGCCCGCGCCCCTCGGCCTCCTGGATCCGCATGTACTCGGCCATCACCAGCTTGTTCAGCGGCTCGGCCTCCGACACCTGCTCCTGCTGCGCGATATCGAAGATCCGCTGCTCCGCCTTGTCGATCAGCAGCTTCGCGTCCTCGCCCGTCGCCTGCGCACGCTCGTACACCTCGTGCAGGATCTCACCCGCCGCGGTGATCAGCCGGCGCAGCCGGTGCTTCTCCGCCACGATCGCGGCGTAGTGCGCCGCGTTGGCCGCGCTGGGCACCGCGTTGGCAAGCTGGATCAGATAATCCGGTCCACCCACCGCGTCCAGCTTCCCCGCATCCTGCAGGCTCTGCGCCAGCAGCGTCACATCCGCCGACCCGTGCTTGTCACCCAGCGTCAGTAGACCCTGATAGATCGCCTGATTGGCCTCGGTATAAAACGACGACGCATCACGAATGACGCTCATCACGTCCGCGATGCACGCCGGGTCCAGCAGCATCGACCCCAGCACCGCCGCCTCCGCCTCGGGCGCGACGGGAGGCTGACGGTCCAGCAGCTTGGGGATCTCCACGATCACCGGGCCGCCCTTGTTGCGTTGGAAGAGTTCAGACATCGGGAACTCCCAGCGTAGCCGCGCCCCGTCCCGATCCCAAGCAATCGACAGCCCGCCCCGTCGCTACACCGCAAAATCGCCGCTTTTGCACGGGCTGACTACCGCTTCCGACAGCCTCACGGGTTCTCGACCGGCACCGCCCGATTGGGTACGTAGCTGTTGAACCATCCGTGGAACAGCTTCATCACCGGCACAATTTCTGCCCCGGCCGTTCCCTCGCGATACCTCCACGAAGAGACCATCAGCATCTCCTCGTCGCCGCCCGACGGCGTCGTCACGTCGGCAAACGACGCGACCTCCCCCGCGCGATCGTTCAGGCGAACGCGTGCCCGCGACCGCCGCACTTGAAACTCCTTGCCATCGACCCGCTTCGCGTACAGCTCGTTCATCGCCAGCCCATGACTCGTCGGCTCCCCAAGGCAGAGCCGGCCCTCCGCAAACGTGAGCACGACGAGCTTGCCGTCCACGTTGAACGCACCGATCACCGGCGTCGGGCAATCGAACGAGCGCCACTCGGACGATGGGCGCACGCACACCCGGATGCTCCCCGCCTCACCCTCCGGCGCCAGCAGCAGCAGGTGATCAGGATCGGGGAACGACAGCCGCTCGCCGTCCCGGCTCCGCGCACCCAGCAACGCCGCGAGCGACGCCGTGAGCCACTCGTCATTCACCAACGAGCCATCTTCGCTGCTGTACGCCCGGCACACGCCGTCGATCTCCTTCCTCGCCATCAACGGTGCCGTCAGGCACTCGATCGAATTCGCCCACGCACCCCCGCGCTGCGTGAGCTTGACGGGAGAGAGCGACTGCTCGGTCACAAACTTCGCCGCGCGATCGTCCCACTCCAACCGCTCACGCACCGCGTGGATCTCCGGAGTCGCGGCCACCCGCCGCAGCCGAACCACGTTCCCATCGTGGTCTAGAAAGATCGCCTGCGGCTGATGCACCTGCGGCCGCTGGGTCGTGTCTCTGAACAGACTGCCCCACGCTCCGTCCCCATAGTCGTACGCATCTTCGTCGCCGGCCGGATCAAACGCCGACAGCGGACCGACGACCGTCGCGCGTTTTTCCAGCGGCTCCGCTCCACCCAGCGAGACAACGACCAACCAACTCTTGTGGTCCCCCGACCCGTGAGATGAGCAAGAGATCGGCGGCCCGTTCTTCCACGTGCACCCCGTCGACACGATCGCGCGAAGCTCACGCCTTCCTTCTTTCTCAACCACCACGCAATCGTCCGTTCGTTCCCACGCCTCAAAGTCGTAGCGATAAGGAACGAGGCACCCGCCCAGCAGCATCGCGACACATAACAGCGCAAGACATCCAGCACGGTACAGCATCTCGACCAGCTTACCCGCAGCACCCCGTCGGCCGGTTACCCTTCAGACATGCCTCCCATCCTCCTGGTCGCAATCGGCGGCGCACTCGGCTCCGTCGCCCGCTACCTCCTCGCCGGCGCGTTCAACCCGCCTGCACTCCTCGCCCAACCACAACCTGGTGCCCCGCAGTGGAGCGCCTTCCCCACCGGCACACTCGTCGTCAACTTCATCGGCTGCGCCGCCATCGGCCTCATCGCCGGATGGCTTGGCGTCGGGATCGCCGAAGGTGCCTCCACCCCCAACCCGGCGTGGCGTCCGTTCCTCCTCACTGGCATCCTCGGTGGTTTTACCACCTTCAGTGCCTTCAGCATGGAGACCCTTCTCCTCGCTCGCGCCGGCATGTGGCTGCCAGCCTCTATATATGTAGTAGCGAGCACCGTCTTGGGAATTGCCCTCGCATTCGCAGGCTACAAGGCCACCTGTCACCCCTAAGGGTGATACTTGACACGATTCTCAACCCTTACGAATTCGCCCTATTCCCAAGCGATTCACCCTGATTCTGCATCGTCCCCTAGGGGTAATCCGAATAGAGTTCACCGTGGCTCAGGGCCCTGTCGGGGTCCCGCCATCGGGTGTATTCAGGAGTCGCTCCCCCGCAGTCGCCGGCTCATCCAGCCACCGCGCAACGCGCCGTCAGCCCATGACCACCGCCGCGATCGAGCGTTCCCCCACTTTACCATCCGCCGCTCCCTCCGCCGCCGCTTCACTCCCGAAGCCGGATGCGAAGGGCGTTGGAGTTCGCGCGTTGAAGCCCGGCGTCACCGTCATGATCCCCGCGTGGAACGAAGAGGCGTCGATCGCCGACACGGTCCGCTCCGTCCTCGCACAGACGATCAAGCCCGACGCAATCATCGTCGTCGACGACTGCTCAACTGACAACACCGGCGCCGTCGCCGCGTCCGTCGATGCAAGTGTCAAGGTCGTCCGCCCGCCCGCCAACCGCGGCAGCAAGGCCAGCGCCCTCAACTTCGGCCTCAACCTGATCGACACAGAGCTAGTCCTCGCCATCGACGCCGACACCACCCTCGCGCCCGATGCGCTCGAGAAGCTCCTCCCCGCGATGGACAGCCCCAAGGTCGCGGCCGCCAGCGGCTTCGTCCTGCCGCGCCACGTCAAAACCGTCTGGGAGCGCGGCCGGCACGTCGAGTACCTCTACGCCTTCGGCTTCTACAAGCCGATCCAGGACTACTACCGCAAGCCGCTCATCGCCTCCGGCTGCTTCACCATCCACCGCACCGCTGAACTGCTCGAGCTCGGCGGTTGGTCGCAGCGAACAGTCGGCGAGGACATGGACCTCACCTGGACGCTCTACGAGCGCGGCCACACCGTACGCCACGTCCCCGGCGCGATCTGCTACCCGATCGAGCCGCACTCGTTCTCCTTCCTCAGCAAGCAGCTCAAGCGCTGGAGCCACGGCTTCTGGCAGTGCCTCCGCGTGCACCGCAAGAGCGTGCTAAACATCCCCTACCTCCGCATGATGGTCGCCGCCGCGCTGTGGGACAGCACCCTCGCCGTCCTCACGCTCTTTGTCATGATCCCGCTCATGGCGGCCTTCGTGCACCCGCTCTTCCTGGTCCTCTACATCGCCGACCTCCCCGCCGTCATCGTCCCCGTCGTGCTCGAAGGCAGCAAGCGCGGCCAGGGCGGCATCTGGCGCGGCCTCAGCAGCATCCCCGCCTTCTACGTCCTCCGCTACGTCAACTATTACTTCATGCTCAAAGCCTTCGTCGACGAGTTCGTCACCAACAAACCCCTCAAGACCTTCGTCAAGGGTCACTGAATTCACAGTCATGAGTGCCGAGTGCCAAGTGCCGAGTAAAAGGCAGTTGCGCCCCGCACTTAACTCGGCACTCGGCACTCACCCCTCGGCACTACTCCCATGATCCCCGGCCTCCCCATCACCGGCGTCGGCGCCCTCTTCTACCTGCTCCTCACGCTCCTCATCCCGGTGCGTGAGATCTCTCGCCGCTTCCGCGGCAAGAGCACACCTGAGCAGGCAAAGCAGGGCTTCCGCACCTTCGGGCGCCAGATGCTCATGCAGAGCGGTGTCCTCTTCACCCTCGGCCTGCAGGCCGTGCTGATGATCCTCATCGCGCCGTCACTGGCGAGCAAGGGCGTCAACGTCCCGCTCACCGGCCACGAGAACGAGCCGCTCGCGACGCGCGCCGCCGGCCTGCTCACCGGCGGCCTCATCGCCGCGGGTGTGATGCTCATCGCCCTCTTCATCTTCGTCCAGGGCCTCCGCTTCTTCGTCCGCCTCAAGGCCCACGTCGAAGACGGCGAAGAACTCCTCGGCGGTTGATGATTCGGATGCCACAGACTCGGCTCTGCGAGTCTGTGCGCTGCACCTCCATCAGCACAACGCGACCCAAACCCACCCCAAGCCAGCCGCGGAGCGGCAAGACAAAAATAGCCGGGGACAAGATCGCACAGCGATCGCAGTCCCCGGTCCAACACCCGAACGCGCTGCACCGCGGCAGCGGTGCGACAACCTCCAGTGTGCGCAGGTCCTCACGACCAACGAACACGCGCTCTACGTGTCTCATTCACGCGGCCTTCGACAACCGCTGCCCGCACTCCGGGCACGGCACCCCCACCGGCAGCCCGCGTAGATCGTACCGACACGACACGCACACACCCATTGGCATCGCTCGCTCCTGCATCCACCGTCCCAACGCTCCGATCCTGAACCACACCGCGCCGACCGCGACCAACCACGCCGGCACCACCACAAGGTCGTGCACGACCCCCCACCACACGACGGTGGAAGACGAACTGATCCCCTCGGCCTGCACAACACCCCGCAACATCGGCGACAGCGGGTACCCGGCGTCGCCCAAGGCATCGGCTACCGCGCTCCCCACCGAGACACCCAAAAACGCGGTCTCGTGCGTGTTGATGATCCACACCCACTCCTCGCGCTCGCTCGGCGCGAGGAACCCGTGCGTCCCGGCCCCCCACCTCACAATGACGTACCCCACTGGCTGATCGCTCCGCGCGGCCTTGCTCGAGACATACCCACCGCCGCCCACCATGCGTGCATCGCCGTCGGCCCAGATCGCTGCGTGCGGCACCGAGCCGCACCCTCCCTCCCTTCCACCCTTCACCAACTCAGCCACAAAGCACTCCCGCCCCTCGTTGCGCACCATCCACATCAGATCAGCACACAACACCGGCAGCAGCACCGGCGCAACCCACCACTTCTTCGCCAGACGGGTCAGGTACACCTCATGGTTATCGGCTCACCACCGGCCCCGCTCAATCGCACCCCTCAAAGAACGCCCCGATGAACGCGATGAAATCGTTGTTGTCAAACGCCCCGTCGCGCCCCGGCAACCCGCCCGCCACACCAAAATCCGCCCGCACATCCAACGCGAAGAAGAACGAGATGAACGCGATGAAGTCGTTGTTGTCCAGCTGACCGTCCGATCCCGGCAGGCCGCCGGATCGCCCCACGTCCGCCGCGCCGCACCCGTGCGAACCGATCGACGCCGCGATCGCGTTGAGCGTCACCACGCGGTCGCTCTCGTTAAAGTACCCGTTAAACACCATCGTCGAGTCGGAGAAAAGCACGACGCGCCCCGAGCCCGGCGCGAGCATCCCCGGCGTGAACTCCACCAGCGCCGGCTGACCGTTCTGCGACAGGTACATCAGCGTTTGCGCACCCGGCACCGCCCCCGCGTTGGGGAACCACCCGCTCCACCCCACGCTGTAGTTCTGCACGCTGCCGAACGGACCATCGAGCACCACCGACAGCGGCGACGTGTTGATCACCGTCGCTGTCTGCTGCCACGGCGCCCCCGTCCCCGCCGGCGTCACGCCGAACGGCGAGACCAGTGACGCGTTGGCCGCCTGCGACGCGCCTCCAGCGAACGAATCGTTGTCGGTAAAGATCACCGCGCCGCCGCCGCTGTTCACAAACGCACGCAGCGCGTTCTGCTCGCTCGCCGTCAACGGCGAGATCGCTCCCTGCCCGGCCGCAGCCGACAGCAGGATTACCACGTCCACGCCGTTGAGGTCCGCCGCCGTAATCGTCGACATCGGAGAAAACCCGGCTGACGGATACGCCGCGGAGATCGCGTCTCTGAACTGCGAAGCCCCGTTGTTGTCCACCAGGTTCAACTGCCCCTGCCGCGCGGCCGTAAACACGCCGATCGTCGGGCTCGCCAGCGCCGACGCGCAACACGCGCCAGACACCGCGGCAACGACAAAGACAACACCTGAGTGCTTCATGGGTGGCTCCTGGTCACAGCATGCCACAATCCACGCCGCGCGGCCAACATCTTGCCATTCTGTCAGAGCCCGAAGCGTGAGCGAGGGAGGCTGACGAGGCTCTGCGAGTCAGCGGCGCCTTCGTCGACAAGGCGACATTCGCAGAGCCTCATGTCACCTTCCTCGCTCACACTTCGGGCTCTGACACAAGACCACGTACAACACGCCCCCGACTCTTCACACCTTTTTTCCTCGCAAAGCGGCTTCCGTACGGTATATTCATCCTCGAAGTGCGAGGAGGCTCCGATGCGGGGACCGGGACTGTTCATTGGATGCGCGACGATCGCGGCTCTGACCGCCACCGCTCATGCTCAGGACTGCGACGGCTGGGTCCCCATCGGCGACCCCGGCTGGCGTCAGCAGGCGGGCACGGTGTTCGACCCAGTCCGCGGCGTCACCGTTCTCTTCGGCGGCGGCCGGCAAGTCGGCTCAACCGGCGAGCACATCTACGCCGACACGTGGACGCACGACGGCCGACGCTGGAACTACATCCCCACAGCCGCGGCGCCGACGGGCAAACTCAATCCACTCATGTCCTTCGACCCCGCGAGCGGCCGCGTGCTGCTGCACGGCGGACGTGCGGTCAACTTCGGGACCATCGACACAACCACGTGGGCGTTCGACGGCGAGAACTGGTCGGTCTTCGCTTCCGGCGGGCCGGCAACCGTTGCCGGCGGAGGCGTATTCGCATACGACCCGACCGCCGGCGCACATTGGTGCACGCAGGCGACAGCAGGCGCAATGCGCCTCTGGCGTCTCGCCGCCGGCGTCTGGACCGAGGTGCTTCCCGCTGAAGGACAAAGCTGGCCGGGCGCAACATCGCGCACACGGCGCGTTCGACTCCGTTCGTAACCGCCTGGTCATCTTCGCCTACGCCACAGGCGATATCTGGGAGTGGAACGGCGCAACAGGCACGTGGTCAGTCAGCACCGGCGCGTTCACGTCCACCACGGCCTTCGGTCTCACGCGCTTCGCCGACGCACCCGCGCTCGGCGGCGTGATGTACGCACGGAGCGGAATTCCCTCTGTCTGGAACGGCTCGGTCAGCGAGGCCCTCGACAGCCCCACGCTCCCAAACTTCTCTACCCACGCAACGCAGAACGCCTTTACGCTCCCCAGCGGATACCCCGCGCTCGTCGGCGAGTTCGTCGCAGGCAGCACCGCGCCCAATAACGCCGGCACGCTCCGCGTCATGCGCATCGACAATGGCGTGTACACCATCTTCCCCGGAAGGCTCGCTCCCTCATCCCGTTCATTTGCTTCAATCGCCGCTTATCCGACGCGGGGCGCCATGCTCGTCGGCGGTTCGACCGACACCAGCGGCAACTGCACCAGCGGAACACCCAGCGCCGCCTACTTCGGCGACACCTGGCTCCTCCGCGGTGAACGCTGGCAACTGCTCGCCGCCGGAGGGATCGGAGCGCCGTACAACTCGCCGCTGGTCTACGACCCCGCCGAAGGAACGATGGTCTTTCCCGTGAACTGCTCCGTGCGCGCCGCAGGCACTTCCGTCCGCTCCGCACGCTGGGACGGCTCCGCGTGGCAGCCGTGGACCTTCGCCACCAACCCGCAGCCCGGCTCCGGCGGCTATAACGCCAACGCCGTCGACCCGGCAAGCGGCCGCGCGTGGGTCCTGACGCAGAATGTCAATTCGCTCACCGCGCGCAACGCCGGCGCCGCCGCGTGGAGCAGCCTCGGCGCTCCGGCCGGCGCTCCGTTCCAGTCTTACGGCACCATGGCCTTCGACCCTATCCGCAACGCGCTCGTTCACACCGGCCAGAGCACCGCCGACTCCACGCGCGCATTCAACGTCGCGACCGGCACGTGGAGCATCATCCAGAACTCTCCTGCCTCCGGCTCCACGCCCTACCCCGGACGCTGGGCTCCCGGCTCTACCTATGACCCGGGCCGCGGCGCTGTCGTCGTGTTCGGCGGCTTCAACCACCACGATTCCAGTCAGCCCGCCTTCCCGCGCCGGACGTACGTCCTTCCATCCGGCTCCAACGCCTGGCAGCAGATCATCACCACCAACGTGCCCGGCCGCAAGTTCATGAACCTCGCCTACGAGCCGCTCAGCGAGCGCATCGTCATGTTCGGCGGCGACAACTTCAACATGATGGGCGACACCTGGAAGCTCGCCCGCGGCCCGGCCGGCGTCGCCGTTCCGCCCGCGCATGTCACCGCCGATGCCGACGCAACCGCGACCTTCGAAATCGTCGCCAAGGGCGGCGGCGCGATCCGCTATCAGCGGCGCCGCAACGGTGTGCCGCTCGCCGAGAACGCCCGCATCGACGGCGTTCACACCGATTTGCTCACCATCACGGGCCTTCGCGCCTTCGACGCAGGCGACTACACCTGCACCGTCACCAACGACTGCGGCACGCAGACCAGCGCCGCGGCACACCTCACCGTCAACGGCGCTGTGTGCGCCGCCGACCTCGGCTCGGCCGGTGGAACCCCAGGCCCGGACGGATCGCTGAACAACAACGACTTCATCGCCTTCATCACCCACTTCTTCAACGCCGACGCGCAGGCCGACATGGGCACGACCGGCGGCCTCCCCGGCAGCGACGGCGCCTTCAACAACAACGACTTCATCGCGTTCATCAACGCCTTCTTCACCGGCTGCTGACAACGAGGCCCTGGCGCAAGCCTGGGCTGCCCACCCGGCGCACACAAAGGCCAACACGTTCAAGACAAACGTCGGTATTCAAGCCCAAGCGATGCTCGGCGCAGCTAGAGATGCGATAGATAAGCCCAGGCTCGCGCCAGGGCCTCGTTCTACAAACCCCGCTCCGGCCGCCACCCCTGCGCGATCGGGATGCGCCGGCCCGAGCCGAACGCCACCGACGTCACCTTCAGGCCCGTCGCCGCCTGCTTGCGCTTGTACTCGGCGACGTCGATGAGCCGCACGACGCGCTTCACCGTCGACGCGTCGGTTTTGTTCTTCGAATCCGTCGCCGACATCTCGGAGAGGATCCGCGCCGGGCTCTGCCGTGCGCCGACGTACCGCTCCACGATCTCGTCGAGCACGTCGTACGGCGGGAGCGAGTCCTGGTCCGTCTGATTCGGACGCAGTTCCGCGCTCGGCGGTTTGGTGATCGAGTCGGTCGGGATCGGCGGCCCACTCAGCCCGGTGATCCCCAGCTTCTGCCAGTTGGCGTTCATCCACCGCGCCAGCCGGTAGACGAGCGTCTTGGTCACGTCGCTGATCACCGCCAGCCCGCCGTTCATGTCGCCGTAGAGCGTCGCGTAGCCGACGGCCATCTCGCTCTTGTTGCCCGTCGTCAGCAGGATGTGCCCGAACTTGTTCGAGAGCGCCATTAGGATCGTGCCGCGCAAACGCGACTGGAGATTCTCCTCCGTCACATCGGGCTCGCGGCTCGCAAACGCCGACGCGAGCGACGACTCCACCGCCGCGACGCCCTGCTCGATCGAAATTGTTTGAAAGTGCACGCCCAAATTCGCTGCGATCTTCGCAGCATCAGACTTGCTGCCGTCAGACGAGTACTTCGACGGGAGCGCCACGCCGTGCACCGCGCCCGGCCCCAGCGCCGCCACGGCCAGCACCGCGACGACTGCCGAGTCGATGCCGCCCGAGAGGCCGAGCACCGCGCTCTTGAAGCCGGTCTTGCGGCAGTAGTCTTTGACACCGAGTACGAGCGCGAAAAAGGGCTTCTTCGGTCGAGAGCGACGTGAGCGGATCGTGGGAGAGAGCAGGAGCGGAGGAGCGGGGGAGCGGGGGAGAAGCAGGCAGTTCGACGAGCGTGAGCGCTTCGGCGAAGCTCGGGCCCGCGGCGATCAATGCCCCATCGGGCGCGTGCACGCAGGCCGAGCCGTCGAAGAGCAGTTCATCGTTGCCGCCCACCTGGTTCACCGCCGCGACGTAGACCTTGCGCTCCGTTGCGTGCTTGCGAAGCAGCGCGCGCTGCGTCGCGCCGACGCCGAGGCGGAAGGGGCTCGCGCTCGGGTTGATGATGAGCTGCGCACCTGCGGCGATCAGTTCGTCAACTGGGTCGGGCGCGTCGAGGTAGCGATCGGCGAACCCTACGTCGCAGCCGCGCCAGAGATCCTCACAGATCGACAGCCCCACGCGCCAGCCCGCGACGTCGATTGTTACAGCACGTTCGCCGGGGAAGAAGTAGCGGTTCTCGTCGAACACGTCGTACGTCGGGAGCAGGCGCTTGTCGTAGTAGTCGAGCATCCGCCCGTCGCGATACGCCAGCAGCGCGTTGGCCAGCCGGCGCGGCGCTGCGACGGATGTCGCGTTGGTCGCGTTCAGCGGCAGCGGCACGCCGAAGACCAGCGTCAGGCCGCGCGAGTGGTCCTCGCCCAGGCGCTTGGCGACCGCGGCGGCGGCGGCGACGAACCCTTCCTGCAGCAGCAGGTCGCGCGGCGGGTATCCGGTGAGCGCAAGCTCGGGGAAGACGACCAGATCCGCGCGCTGTTCGCGCGCAAGCTGCGTGAACCGCGCAATCGAGCGCGGCGTTTCCGTCCAAGTCACCGATGGTCGGGTTGATCTGCGCCAGAGCGAGCCGCACGAGTCAGGATAGAAAGTAGAGAGGAAGAAAGGCGGGGCGTGTCACGAACGCAATGTGACACCTCGCGAAGCCCGTTTCACCCTACTCCAGGGTCTTTCGCGACCATTCAAAAAGCCCTTGTACAACACGGGTTAATAATCGACCCTCTACGATCGACCAGGAAGCGTCCGCAAGTGTTCGGCAGGGGGTCGGGTCGCTCTACCGAATGATCTCTCTCAACCGACGTAATGGCGTTTGGAAAATGGGCGGGTTTTTCGCGCACGATTAGCCACCTGTTGGTATACCCAATCACCTCTAAATGAGTGGGTCCTCAGGCCGTCTTCAGCAAAAGCCCCCATCTTCCCAGCGTAGATACGACATGGATAACTGGAACCATCGGAGTTGGGAATCACCCAGCAACTGGGCCCGCACCAAAGGCGGGAACCCCGGGTCAACGCGGTACGAGGGCATCGGCCCGCGTGACGACGGCAACCGGACGGCGCACATCCCATCGGAGCGCCGCGAAACGGAGCAATCTTCAGCGCGCTCCTTCGGTCGCTGGGACGGCTAACTCCTTTTCCCATACGGCTCCTCACTGCGGCAAGGGGGGGACTGGCTATCGCGCCAGGCCGCAGTGTTCAGCCGAGAACCCTCTCCCGTGTGAACGGTTGAGGGTTCTTTTGTTTTTGGCTGACGCCTCGTTTGACGAGGCCCTGGCGCAAGCCTGGGCTGGCCGCTCGATGCACGCAGGGCATCTGACATATTCAAAAACGGCACAGGCGTTCAAGCTCAAGTAATGATCGAGACCCTTGGCGGCGCGGGCGATAAGCCCAGGCTGGCGCCAGGGCCTCGTTGCGTTTCACACCTTCCGATCGAGCAACCGGTACTGCACCGCCTCTGCGACGTGCGATGCCTGCAGCACATCCGCGCCGTCGATGTCGGCGATGGTGCGGGCGACGCGGCGGATCTTGTCGTAAGCACGCGCGCTGAGACCGAGTTCCGTGATCGCCTGGCCAAGGATCGATCGCGCCTCCTCGGTCATCGGCGCGAGTGTGTCGAGCTTGCGGGCGCCGAGGCGCGCGTTGGGAACGCCGGCGCCTTGGCGGGCGATCTGGCGCTCGCGGGCGGCGAGCACTTGGGCTCGCATCGTGGCCGAGTCGGTGCCGCGCGGGCCGGTCTGGCCTGAGAGCTGCTTGAACGGCACGGCGGGCGCCTCAACGTGGATGTCGATGCGGTCGATGAGCGGGCCGCTGAGCTTGGCGAGGTACTTGTCCATGTCGCGCCGGCCTGCCTCGCCCTTGGGCATGTCTCCCTTGGGCGTCGGGTTCATCGCGGCGACGAGCATGAAATCGGCCGGGAAACGCGGAGCGGAGTGGCTCCGCGCGATGGTGACCTGGTGGTCTTCCAGCGGCTGGCGGAGCGTCTCGAGCACCATGCGCGGAAACTCGGCCAGCTCATCAAGGAACAGAATGCCGCGGTGCGCGAGCGACACCTCGCCCGGGCGCGGCACGACGCCGCCGCCGATGATCGCGGCACTCGACGCGGTATGGTGCGGCGTGCGCACGGGGCGCGTTGTGATCAGGCCAACTCCCGGCGGCAGCATGCCCGCGGCTGAATAGATCCGCGTGATCTCCACCGCTTCACCGGGCGTGAGCGGCGGGAGGACGCCGGGGAAGGCCTTGGCCATCATGCTCTTGCCGGTGCCCGCGGGCCCGAGCATGAGGATGTTGTGCGAGCCCGCGGCGGCGACGACGATTGCACGTTTCACGGCTTCCTGGCCGCGCACGTCGCCGAAGTCGGTCTCGGCCGTCGCTCCGGCGAGCATGGCGTCGACATCGAGCGGCGGGTGCGGTTCGTATGGCAGCTCACCACGAATAACGCCCACCACTTCCGCAAGCGTCGCGCAGCCGATGGCGTCGATGCCCGGCACGACCGCCGCTTCGGCGACGTTGTCGCGCGGCACGATGACGCCGCGGAGGCCCTTGGACTTGGCGAGCGCCGCCATCGCGATGACGCCTTTCACCGGACGCAGACGGCCATCAAGCGCGAGCTCGCCGACGACGAGGAAGTCGCGCAGGTCGAGCGGCTCGGCCTGCGGTTCATGATCAGGCCCAAGCGCGGCCGTCGCTACGCCACCGTGCCCTCCAGTGCTCGCAGCAGATGCGCGGACGCCGGGGCGGATCATCGACTTGGCCGCGCGGACCTTCACGGGCGACGTGTCGAGCACGCCGCAGACGACGAGCAAGCCGACGGCGATGGGCAGGTCGTAGGACGGGCCTTCCTTCTTCACGTCGGCCGGCGCGAGGTTCACTAGCAGGTTGCCGCTCGGCGGCGTGTAGCCGGTGTTGGTCATCGCTGAGCGGACGCGCTGGATGGACTCCTTCACCGCGGCGTCGGGGAGGCCGACGACGGTCTGCTTGTCCTGCTGTGTGTCGTCAAGGTCGATCTCGATCTCGCACGGGAGTGCGTCGACACCGAGCATGAGGTAAGACTGGACGCGTGCGAGCATGGCGGGCAGTCTACCAGACGGAGAGCGAACAGCAAGACAAAAATGGGCATTTGGCATCAGCAGTCGGGCCTTTGGGAGAACATGGAATTGGTTGGGGCACACCTGACTTGGTTGGCACATCCGCGTTTCACACGGAGGTCACGGGCGATCAGCACCGGTTGGGCATGGCAAACACCTCTGGTCCGACGCCCATCCCCCCGTCCCCCTCCACTCCTTCGACCAACCACACTCCTGCCGCGGGCGTTCCTTCGAGCCACACGTCATCCGAGCCCGGCCGTTCGTCTGGGTTCCGTGATCCGTCAGAGGTTGCCGGCGCGACCGCTCCTACCGGGAACAAAGCAAACTACGCCGCGCCTGTGCATTCGGCGGACCACCACAAGCTGGCGGAGTTGATCAAGGACGTGCGGGTGGCGATGCTGGTGACGTTCCCGGTCTCCGGGAGCGGGGTCGGCAAGCCGCACATCCGCCCGATGTATACGCAGAAGGTCGAGCCGGACACGTTCGCGGGCGAGTTGTGGTTCATGTCTGACGCGCAGAGCAGCAAGGTGACGGAGATCTCGGCGAATCAGCGCATGGCGCTGTCGTATGCCGCGCCGGACAAGAACCGGTACATCGTGGTGCACGGATACGCCGACTGCGAGCGGAATCCTGAAAAGGCGCGCGAGTTGTGGAACATTCACGCCAAGGGTTGGTGGCCCGGCGGGCCGGACGACCCGAACCTGCTGCTGGTGCGGGTCATCGTGGAGTCGGCCGAGTATTGGGACGGGCCGAGCAACACCGGGTACATGATCAGCCTGCTGAAGGCGGTGATCTCCGGCAAGCCGGTGGAGCTGAACGCTGAGCATGGCGTGGTGAGGTGAGCGGATTGCGGCGAGATTGTGATCGGCAGAGGTTGCGCGTGCCAATTGGAAGACCATGGATGTCGGTGCGACCTGGTGTTTGAGCCGATCGATGGAGACCGCGTCTTGCGCCGCAGCGCGGCTTGATCTATCCGCCTCCTGAGCACCCTCATCATGGCTAAACGTTCGCGGTTTCGTCCTTCGCTCAAGCGTGCTCGCACGTGGTGCGTCGTGGCAGCGGCGGCGCTGTGCGCGATGATCATGCTCTCAGCGCACTGGCGGTTTGTCGTGGGATTCATCACGCCGCCGGGGCCGAAGGAGCGGTCACGGACTGGGGTGGAACTCGAAGGGGGTGCGCTCATCCTGATGTGGCAGCACATCCCACCGGGTGCCGATCCGGCGACGTCGGGATTCGTGTTCGAGGTCGACCGCCGGTGGCAGGACGACGTCACGCTCGCGTGGCGGCCGTATCACGTCGCCCAGCAACCGGGGTTCGCGCTATTGAACACACATCACGGCTTGGTGCTGCCGCTGTGGCTGGTTGCGGTACCTGTGACGATCGCCGCGGCGTATCTGCAGGGGGTTGTGGCGGGGCAGAAGCGGGCGGACAAAGGGCGGTGCGCGGGGTGCGGGGTGCGGGTATAGCCGCGCGGGGTTGGCGGCGGGGGCGGCGTGCCCTGAGTGCGGGAAAGTGGACTTACGGCAAGGACCCAACCAGAAGAAAGAGCCTGAAAGGCCGGCCACGGATTGACGCGGATGGACACGGATTCAGAATGGGAAGGGAGAGGCGGGCGATGAAGAGCCGAGCAAAGCGAAAATGAAGACTGGCAGCGAACCGGCGGCCGCGAGGTGTGACCGATGGTTGGTGTTCTTTGCAAGCCGATTCGAATTTCGCTGCGACGGATGCGGCTTGTATGCGCGGCGGCGGCAGTTGTGGCTTGTGCGGTCCTGGGCGTGTCGGTGTTCTGGAATCTTCATGCGTGGTATATCACGCCCGGCGGCGATTCGTGGCTGATCGGGCTGCACGACGCGGAATTCGTCGCCAGTTGGTCAAGCGTTGATCTGCACGTGGATGAATCCGACGACGACACGAGCGGGTTCTGGTTCGACAGCGAAGAGCGCGAGGACCACAGAGCGAGCCTCGCGTGGCGGCCGTATCACCTTGGTATCAACAGCGGCTTTCACATGGACGATCTGTATCACGGGGTTGCCGTACCGCTGTGGTTAGTCGCCATGCCGGCACTGGTTGGGGCGGCCTATCTGCACGGGCGGGCGATGGCGGGGCAAAGACAGGCGGATTAGGGGCGGGCGCGCAGGGCGCGGGTAGAGCCGCGCAGGGCTGAGCTCTCTGGCCTCGTCGGCAGGCAGATCGTTCCCCGGTATCCTCTGAGGCTTGGAGGCACCCATGAACGACGCCGACCTGAAGCTCCGCCGCGTGGCACGTACCACGTCGAGCATGCTCTTTGCGCTTGGAGTCATCCTCTTCGGCCTGACACTCCGGAACTTTGCCGGGCTGGATCAGAAAGAAGGGGCTTACTTCTGGATGCAGTTGATTGGGACGACCATGCAGGCGATCGGGTTCCCTCTGGTGTGCATCGCGTGGGGCGTTGGGCTGCGACGGTGTGCGGCAGCGGCTGAGGCGGCCGCGACTGCGGAGTTGTCTCGCTAGACACAGCGGTAGTCGATGGTCTCAAGTGATGCGGACGGTAAGCCCGGGCTTGCGCCGCGGGCCTCGTTAGATGCGGCGGTGAACGGCGATGATGAGAGCGCGGACCAAGTCGGGTCGGCGTGCGGGACGCAGGCGGCTGGCCGCGGGGTGGGTGTTCTTGGTGCTTGCGGTTATGTCGTTCGCGGCGTGGGTGGGGTCGATCTGGGTTGAGACGACGTGGTCTCGCGGTGAGTGGACGGTGCAGTGCGGACACGGAGTGCTCGCTGTCTACCGCGAGTTGCCGTCGTCGATGCCTGCGTTCCGGTTCGTCAGGCTGGAGCCGTCACCGGTGTGGTGGATCGGGGTTGAACGGCGGACCAACAACACGGCGACGAACCTGTGCACCGACGTGCGCCTTGGGATCTGCGGCGGGTACCACCTGACGTCGACTGTGCGGGGTGTGTTCGACTCGCGGTGCGTGATGGTGCTGCTCTACCCGTTCGCGATCGCGGCGGGGATTTGCGGCGTGCTGATGGTGCGTTCGGGGCGACGCGCGCGGCGGGTGTCGGGCGGGTTGTGTGAGCGGTGCGGGTATGACCTGGCGGGGCTGGGTGCTGGGGTCGGGTGTCCGGAGTGTGGAAAAGCGATGCCATCGGTCTGATCATCAACGTGTTGATGGACGGGGTCGCATCTCGCGACCGGTCGGATCGGTATCCAGAACGCTCTCGTGAAGGCCGCCGATGGACTCGAGTGGTCGAGACGTGTCGGGGTCTATTCTGAACAAGCCCCAAAAGACCTTGCGAGCTTCCGGAGGCACATCGTGACCCAGTCGCGCATGGCAGTCGTCCAGCAGGTACCCAATGTGGAACAGCATTTTGGCTTGCTCGGCCCGCACGATGTCCGTCAGGTCCGCCGCTGAAGCGCCAGCGCGAGTAGGCGCTGCAGAGCTGCCGATTCACCGGAATACGGCCTGTCGCTATCAGGTGGCGACGCTTCCATTTGCTCCTGAATCCAACCAGCGTCGTCCTCTCTCACAACGCTCGCCCAGGCTTGCTTGAGAAACAGGTACCGCGCCAGTTGAGGGATGCCCTCTCGAATCTGAGACCTAGCCCAACCCTCAGGATCACGAGCACCAAGGTCTCGAAAAACCTTTGTGAGCTGTTCCAGCGAAATCTCCGATGGCATGAGCGACCTCCAATGGACGGATGTGCTGCACCCCAGAACCGGGAGACAGGTACCTGAAGCACACTTTACTTACTGCTCAGTAAAGGGGGAGTTCTGCGTCTCAAAGAGCGGCTTTTCCCTGCATTCGGGATCTCCTTGATCTCACGCCCTCACCCAGCCTCGCGGACTCGGCCACCCTCTCCCGCTGAAGCGAGAGAAGGAGGCTTAAACACTCTCACCTGTCGCCCAGAGCGGCGACATCCTCTTCCGCCCCCCAGACAGAGCCGAGAGAGGGGGAATAGAAAAGGCCCGGGCGTTTGCTCCGGGCCTTGGGTCAGTTTGATGCGTTGGGTGCTCTTGGACTCAGGCGCGGCGGCGGCGGGCCGCGGCGAGGCCGGCGAGGCCGAAGACCGCGGCGGCGCCGGGGGTCGGGGTGAGCGAGACGGCGTCAAGGAAGGCGTAGCCGCCGCCGTTGGCGACGGTGAAGGTGAGGTAGGAGTCGGCTGAGGTGGCGGTGAAGGAGTAGCCGAAGAGCGTCCAGGTGCTATCGCTACCGGGCGTGGCGGAGACGAGGTAGTTGCCGAAAGAGTTGGCGGAGCTGGACGTACCGATGTCGAACGTGCCACCCCACCCGGCGTTGTAGAGCGCGGCGGCGAAGTAGAGCGTGTACGTCTGGTTAACGACCAGCGGCGAGGCGAGTGCGAGCGAGATGGAGTCGGCGTTACCGTTGCCCTGGTTGTGCATGCCGACCATCCAGTTGCCAGCCCAGGGGGTGATCATGCCGAAGCCGGAGGAGTCCCAGAGGTCGGTCTCCTCGGCGGTTCCGAACTGCACGGAGTCGGAGACGTTGGCGTTGTAGGTGGCGTTGCTCGCGTTCGTGAGGACGAACCCGCTGTTGTTCTCGAAGCTGCCGTTGAGCACCTGTGCGGACGCGAACGCCGCGAACACCATGGATGCGCCGACGAACGAATAGATGGACTTCATTGCTCTCTCTCCTCTTTGTTGGCCGCGGGGCTCGGTCACCCGTGGAGCACGATGCTCCGCAGCTTTTTCAATATACGTCTGATTTGGGGGCGGGCAAGGTAAACCTAGGTAAGAAGCCGTATGGGTCGGTCGTGGGTTTCCTTTTGAATGAGGGTTAGGCGGAGGGCGGGCGGCTGGTATTTGGGATGGCCGTTTCGGCACTCACCCGGCGTCGCAAAGTCTCCGCCACCCTCTCCCGCTGCGCGGGAGAGGGAGGGGGAGAGGGAGGGGGGGCGCAAATCTGACCTGTCGCGGGCCCTCCCGCCGATACCTCCTCTTATCTATGGCTACTTCCTCCAAGCGCCGCTCAGCCGGCGATGATGGTCGCGTGTTCGGTACGCCTCTCTCGCGCAACGACGAGGGGAAGTCGGGGCTGCTCGCCTACCTCGCATGGTTCGGGCAGGCGGCGGCGTTTGTGTTCATGGCCGCGGCGATGGTGAGCATGGACGCGGGCGACTGGCCGAGCGTGTACCAGCGTCCGAACAACATGCCCGTGCACAACTGGTGCGGGCTGGTGGGCGCGTGGCCTGCGTATCACGCGATCAACCTGCTGGGCGTGGGCGCGTGGCTGCTGCTGGGTCTGTGGGGTCTGTACATCGTGGTGAACGGGTTCGTGGCGCGGGTGTCGCACCCGTGGCTGCGGTTTGTCGGCGGCGTGGTGATGGCGGTGGCGGTCGGCGGCCTGCAGGCGATGCTCTGGAAGGCGAGCGGGTCGCTGCCGAACATGGGCGGCGGCATCGTGGGAACGTCGATCGCGGCGTACATGCAGCCGAACTTCAGCACGATGGGGTCGAGCGTGATCCTGCTGTGCGTGTTCTTTGTCGGCGCAGTGGTGGCGGTTGACGTGTGGGTGATCATCGCGCCGCAGTGGGCGGCGAAGAAGCTGGCAGAGGCGACCCCCCCACTGGCGGCGGGCGTCGGCGCGGCAGCGGTCGGCACGGTTGGTGCTGGTCGCAAGCTGAGCGAGGTCATCGGCGGAATGCTGAACCGGGACGACGCGGCCGCGGGGGGGAAGAAGCCCAAGAAGAAGCGCAAGGCTGCCGAGACGGACATGGACGAGGAGTTGGACGTCGATGCGCTCCCCACGTCGACGATCGAGGGGAAGAAGGGGAAGAAGGCCAAGGCAGGGGGGAAGGGCGAGGAGACCGAAGCGACCGAGACCATCGACGAGACGGCGGGCGGGCTTGGCGGCACCGAGTCGTTCGACCCCGACGCGGGGAAGAAGAAGGGGAAGAAGCGCGGCGAGATCGCCGCGGCGATGACCGGCGGCGCAATCGATGAGGATGAAGAGGCTGCAGAGGACGCCGAGGCGGCCGAGTACGCAGATGAGGACGAAGAGGATGACGCCGAGGCCGACGAGACGCCCGCTCAGCAGGCAGGGGGTGCCGGGAAGAAATGGTCGGCGGAGGAACTCCGCGCCAAGATCGCCAAGCTGCCGCTGACGATCGCCGGGAGCGAGAAGCGGACGGCGACGCAGGAGGACCTGCGCGACATCCAGAGCATGGGCGACATGGAGGGATACAAATTCCCCGGTCTGGATCAGCTCGAGGAGCCGGAGGCCAACTTCAGCCAGACGATGGAGTCGTACGTCCGCGAGCAGGCGGGGTCGCTGGAGCGTTCGCTGAAGGAGTACCGCATCGACGGCGAGGTCGTCGGCATCCAGAGCGGGCCGGTGATCACCAACTACGAGATCCGGCTCGCGCCCGGCACCAAGGTGAACGCGCTGACGAGCGTGAGCAGCGACCTGGCTCGTTCGCTCAAGGCCGTGAACGTCCGCATCGTCGCCAATACGGCGGGTCGCGACACGGTCGGCGTCGAGGTTCCCAACGCGCACAAGGAGAAGGTGCGGCTGAAGGAACTGATGGGTCGCAGCGAGAAGTACGCCGGCATGAGCCTGCCGATGTTCCTGGGCAAGGACGCCAGCGGTGAGCCGCTGATCGTCGACCTGACGAAGATGCCGCACATGCTGATCGCCGGTACGACCGGCTCGGGTAAGTCGGTCTGCATGAACTCGATCCTGATGAGCTTCATGTACACCAAGAAGCCCAACGAGCTGAAGCTCGTGCTGGTGGACCCGAAGATGGTCGAGCTGTCGCAGTTCAAGGACATCCCGCACCTGATGTGCCCGGTCGTCACCGAGATGAGCAAGGCCGCGGCGATCCTGGAGTGGGCCGTGCGCAAGATGGACGAGCGCTACGAGCTGCTGGCCGAGGCCGGTTGCACGAACGTCGCGGCGTACAACAGCCTCACCTTCGACGAGCTGAAGGAACGGTTCAACTGCAAGGACGACACCGAGGCGGCGAAGATCCCCAAGAAGCTGCCGTACATGGTGTTCGTGATCGACGAGCTGGCCGACTTGATGATGACCAACAAAGAGGTCGAGGCGTCGATCATCCGATTGGCGCAGAAGGCGCGTGCCGTGGGCATGCACCTGATCCTGGCGACGCAGCGTCCGCAGGCGAACGTCGTCACGGGCCTCATCAAGTCGAACATGCCCAGCCGCATCGCGTTCAAGGTGGCGAGCGGCATGGACAGCCGCATCGTCATGGACCAGAAGGGCGCCGAGCTCTTGCTCGGTCAGGGCGACATGCTCTTCCTCTCGCCGCGCTCCAGCGAACTGCAGCGTGCTCAGGGCACGCTGGTGGACGACCGCGAAATCCGTCGCGTCGTGAAGTTCCTGAAGGACATCGCCTCGCCGACGTACGAGCGGAGCCTGATGCAGATCCGCACGGGCGCTGCGGCCGCGGGCGATATTTCCGCGGGCGGCGACGAACTGGACGACTCGGGCGGCCTCGCCGGCGTGCAGGTTGCGCAGAACGACCCGCTCTTCGTCAAGGCCGTCGAGCATGTGCTCGAAGCGCAGACGGGCAGCGTCTCGTTGCTGCAGCGGCGGTTTGCGATCGGCTACACCCGCGCGAGCAAGCTCATCGAGGCGATGGGGCAGGCGAACATCCTTGGGCCGCACGTGGGCACGCAGGCCCGCCAGGTGCTCATCAGCGGCGAAGAGTGGCACGCGATGAAGGAACAGATCGAAGCCGACAAGAAGGGCGGAGGCACCGGCGCACTCCCGGGCCCGGGCGATACCGCGATCAACGGCGCCGCGGTTCGGCGCCGCGGAAGACGACCCGTTCGAAGAGGCCTTCAAGAACGACGACGGCACCGACCGCTGAGCCGACGTACTCCCAACCCATCTGCACCCCACCACGCCCCGCTTCACGCGGGGCGGTTTGTTTACTGGCCGCGCTGCATCCAATCGACGCCTTACCCCTATACACTCGCGGCCGATCAGAAAAGACCCCCGCCCCCAGCCTCCGGGACGCGGGGAAAGCACTGGCCGTATCTCGCACACGCACCAATTTCCGGTCCCGGAGCATCGAAAGGACGTTTATGAAGCGCCTCACCACCCTCGCCGCCGGCATGGCCGCCGGCCTGTTCGCCCTGGCCGGTTCCGCTCTGGCGATTCCGCCGATCATGGATCGCGTCCCCGCGGCGCGCACGATCGTGATCGTGATCCCCAGCGTCGAGAAGCTGGAGACGGACCTGAACTCGGTGCTGTCGATGGCGGGCGCACCCCCATGGCCAACGCCGACATGATTCTGGGCCAGGCGGGCCTGACGGGCATCAACAAGAAGGGCGCGGTGGCGCTGGTCATGCTCAAGGCTCCCGATCTTGAGACGGGCGACGAGCCGGAAATGGTCGCGATCGTGCAGGCCGACGACTACGCGGCGTTCGCCAAGAGCCTCAACTCGAGCAAGGACGGCGAGCTGGACAAGGCGACGCTCAACGACAAGGACGTGTGGGCCAAGAGCATCGGCGGCGGGTTCGTCGTGCTGAGCGACGACAAGGACCGCGTCGCCAAGTTCGACGGCAAGGAGGGCGGCAACGCCCGTCACAAGAAGTTCTACGGCTCGCGGGCCGACAAGATGACCGACAAGGCCGACGCCGCGGTCTTCATCGACGTCGGGGCGCTCAAGCCGCTGATCGACGCGGGCGCCGAGCACCTTGAGCAGGAGCTGAGCGACATGGGCGCCGCGACCGGCCAGGAGAACGCCGGCGAGATGTTCAAGTGGTTCAAAGACCACGTGGTCGGCGACATGGACGCGGGCGTCGCGTCGTTCTCGATCGACGCGTCGGGCGTCTCGCTCGACCTCACGGGCGTGGCGAAGGAGAACTCCAAGCTCGCCGGCGCCCTTGAGACCTCAGGCAAGGCGCAGCGCGCTGCTCAACAAGATCCCCGGCGGGCCCTACCTGCTGGCGTACGCGGCCGACATGTCCAACAAGGGCTGGTCCAACTTCTTCAAGGACATGCCCAAGGGCAAGGAAGGCCCGATGCCCGGCCTGGGCTCGGTGCTGGGGAACGACCCCAAGCTCATGGAGAACACCACCGGCGTCGCGATGGTCATGGGCGTTCCGCCCGGCGGCATCATGAGCGGCCTGCTGACCCGCACCTTCGGCTACATGCAGACCTCCGATCCGGCCAAGGTGGTCTCGTTCTACAAGGACGAGCTCCCCAAGGCGATCGAGAAGGAGCAGCTTGGCAAGATTGAGTACAAGTCGGCCGTCACCGAGGTCGAGGGGCTCAAGGTCGACAGCATCGACATGACCATCTCGCCTGACGAGGGCGTGCCGGGCATGGGCCAGATCATGCAGGGCATGTTCGGCATGTCGGGCGGTCCGTCGATGTACGTCACGACTGTCGACGGCGCGGTGATCACCACGATGAGCAAGAGCTCGGAGATGATGACGCAGGCGATCAAGGCGGCCAAGGGCGAGAACACCCTCGGCTCCGACAAGCAGCTCGCGGCCGTCGCCGAGAAGCTCCCCAGCGGCCGCGCGGTCGAGGGATACGTGGGCGTCAAGGGCCTGCTCGACACGCTCCTGCCGATGGCGGGCATGATGACGGGCAAGCCGATGAAGATCGACGTCCCCGAGAAGCTCCCGCCGATCGCCGGCGGCGTCGCGATGGGCGACCGCCAGATGCAGGCGACGCTCTATGTGCCGGCCGACGTGATCAAGACCGGCGCCAGCATCGCCAAGTCGCTCCAGGCCGCCCAGGCCGGCGAAGAAGAGGAAGACGCGCCGGTGAAGAAGGACGAGGGCAAGGACGAGAAGAAGGACGACAAGAAGTCCACGCCCAAGTTCTGATCCCAACTGCTCTACGGACCCGGTAACGCGGCCTCTCTCCCCGGTTTAGACCCCTTTTCGAGGCGGTGCCGAACGAAGGAGGCTCCGGATTCGTAGAGAAGGTGGACAAGCACGCTGCCAGCGGGTACGCTTTCCCTGATCGCTCCCCCAGCCCCCCCCCCGAGGCCCCGCCGGTGCCCTGCATCGCGGGGCCTCATTATTTTTAGATTTTTGAGATCGGGAACTCAAAGGGCGGAAGCAAAGAACTCAAAGGCCTCGAAGGAAACGGCAAGCCAGCCTCGAATGAACACGGATGCACGCAGATAAATGCCTCTGATCCGTGTCCATCCGCGTTCATCCGAGGCTCATCTATTTCTGTCTTTGCTCTTTGAGGCCTTAGAGCTCTTTGCTTCCGCCCTTTGAGTTCCGTCTTTGGTGAATTGGTTATACTCGGCGCATGGGGCTGGGTCAGTACCACGGTGAGCGTGCGTTTGAGGCCTTTCTGCGGGCCCGGCGGATGCCGTACGTCTCGGTGAACGAGGCCCGGCGGACACTGGTTTCGCCGGAGGCGATGGGCGGCTCGCCCGACCTGAAGAGCTTCGACTTTGTCGTCTACACCGCTGCTTCGTCGGCCGGAAGGACGGGCGCGAACCTACTGGTCGATGTGAAGTGCCGCCGACTGCCGACCCCGCGCTTGCACTGATTGACTCCGACGGTGTGCGGCGCACGCCGCGGCCGGTGAGCGGACGAGCCTCGCGGCTGGAGTGCTGGGCGACGCAGGAGGATGTGCGTTCGTTGCGCGCGTGGCAGACGCTCTTTGGGCCGGGGTTCCGGGCGGCGCTGGTCTTCGTCTACTGGTGCGACGCACAGGGTCCGGCGGAGGAGCGGATGCAGCCGCCCGACGGGTTGTTCGATCAGGTCTTCCTGCTCGACGGCCGGTGGTACGCCGTCCGCGGGGTGCTACTGGACGATTACGAACCGGCCATGGCGGTCCGATCGGTCCGCTGGGGGACAGTCGACCTGCCTCCGGCCCGGTTTGAACGGCTCAGCGAGGGGTTCGGCCGGGCGTGGTTGGGTGACGTTGGGGGGAGGCGCGGAATGACCGGGGCAGGGGAGCCTGCGCAATTGGCCGCGGGTCGCTAAACTACTGCCGTGCTTGTCCGGGCGTCTCGCCGCCCGGCTTTGGAGTTCGACAATGCGCAAGACCGTGCTGACCACCACTGCCGCCCTGTTCCTCACGTGCGGCGCCGCGCTGCGCAGCCGCCCGCCGAGCAGCCCGGCGGCGGTACGGGCAGCATCGGCTTCCAGAGCGTCGCTGCGGCGCACGACAAGGCCGGCAAGAAGATCGAACCCCCCACCCTCAACCTCAAGTCCGAGGAAGGGGCCGTGTGGCCGATGATCGCGACGCTGGTGATCATCCTCGCGTGCGGGCTTGTCGGCGCGGCCATCCCGCCCAAGCGCGGCCACCAGGACTGAGATGGACACCACGCAACCTTCACAACCCGGCTCGCCCGCGCGGCGGAGCCGTCTTGGCGTTCTGCTGGCGATCAACGCGCTGCTGGCGTGCGCCGCGGGTGCGGGCCTGTGGGCTTCGTACGCGTCGGCCCAGTCCGGCGGAGGGTTCGCCAACCGGCCGCACGGCAACTACCTGATGGTCTCGGGGCGCACGACGGGCGTGAGCGGGAACCTGGTGTACGTGGTCGACACGGTGAACCGCGAACTGATCACGCTGCGCTACCAGCGCGCGGGCGGACGGCTCGAAACGATCGCCTACCGCAACCTGACGGCCGACAGCGCCGAAGGAGCGGGTGGCCGATGAACACCACTCCCACCACTCCACCGAACGCTCGGTCCCGCGCCGAGACGCTACTGCTGCTGACCGCCGGCGCCCTGCTGGCGTGCGCTGCGTGGGCATGGCTGGCTGGGCCCTTGTCGGCCCTGCGCGGCACGCCGGCGATCGCCGATGTCGCGGTGACCGGCAGCGACCACGGGCTGCTGACCAGCGACGGCGGCGGAGACGACGTGCTGCTGGTGCTTGACCAGCGCACCGAAGAGCTGCTGCTCTACCGCCCCTCTAACGGGCGCACGATCGACTTCCGGGCGCGGTACGCGCTGCGCGACCTGTTCAACGAGGCCCGCGCCTCGGGCGGCATCGCGCCGATGCCCGAGCCCGAGCGCGTGCCCGGAACCGTGACGCCCAGCGGCTCAAACCCGCCGCGCTGAGCCGGCGGATACGCTGGCGCGATGAGCGGCCAGCCCCCTGCGACTTCGACACGACCTTTCATCGCTGTGACCGCCCCGCTGCCGGGGATGGATGACGGCGCGTTCGCTCTCCCGCCCGAGATCGAGGTGCGCGTGGCCCGCGCCGGGCCCGGCGGCGCACGCCCGACCCGCGCGGAGATGCTCGCGTTCATCCGCGGCGCCGACGCCGCGGTCTGCATGTTCACCGACAAGGTGGACGGCGAATTCCTCGACGCGGCCGGGCCGTCACTCAAGGTCGTCAGCGCGTTCGCCGTGGGAGTCGACAACATCGACCTGCACGCGTGCGCGGCGCGGCGTGGTGGTCACCAACACGCCCGACGCGGTGACGGAGGGAACGGCGAACATCGCGATGGGACTGCTGCTGGCGTGCACGCGCCGCATCGTGCCGGCGGACGCGTTCGTGCGGAGCGGACGGTTCGAGAAGGAAGGGAACGGCTTCCCCAGCGGGTGGATGGGCGTGCACCTGTCGGGCCAGACAATGTGCATCGTCGGCGCGGGTCGGATCGGGTACGCGGTCGCCAAGCGCACCGTCGCGTTCGGCATGAAGGTCTCGTACGTGGCGCGGTCGTCACACGCCGACTTTGAAGCGTCGCCGATCGGCGCACGGCGCGTCGAGCTCGACGAAGGGCTCCGCACTGCCGACGTGGTATCGCTCCACACGCCGCTAACGCCGCAGACGCGCGGCCTGATCGGCGCGAAGCAGATCGCGCTGCTCAAGCCGACGGCGGTGCTGATCAACACCGCGCGCGGGCCGATCGTCGACGAAGCGGCGCTCGCCGATGCGCTGCAGCGCAAGGCGATCTGGGGCGCTGGGCTGGACGTATTCGAACGCGAGCCGGCGGTGCACGCGGCGCTGCTCACCCTCGACAACGTCGTGCTCACGCCGCACATCGGATCCGCGGAGGCGTTCTGGCGCCGGCGGATGACGGAGATGGTCCGCGACAACGTGCTCACTGCCCTCGCCGGACACGTGCCGCCGAACGCCGTCAAGACTCATTAACCACAGAGGCCCGGAGAAGACAAGAAGATTGAAACACGGAGCACACGGAGAAAGACACGAAGAGAGGAGGAGGAGTGGGAAAGGCGCCGAGTCGTTCGCGGCACTTCAAAGCACCAGCAATTCAGGTTCTCGCCATCGCTTCTCTGCCTTTCTCCGTGAGCTCCGTGTTTCAGCGTGCCTTTCTCTGTGTCTCGGTGGCTACTCAGCCTTCGGCACCGGCTGGCCCAGGTACTCAAAGCCCATGCAGTAGCCGGCGCGCCAGACCGGGTAGCGGACCTCGCAGCGGAAGCCGACGAAGTCCTCCGCGTCCCAGCCGATGTGCCCGAAGAACGCGTTGCTCACTTCGGCGTGGCGCGGGTGAAGTTCGCTGCCGGCGTGCGAGAGGCCGCGCCCGAGCAACTGCAGGCGCGGCTGGTTGGGGAGGCGGATGGTCCAGCGTTCGGCGGCGGGGGCGTTGAGGTCGGGGCTCCAGAGCAGCGCGTCGATGCTGGGACGGAAGTTCCGCTCCATGTCGGCGTGGAGGTAGACGTCCAGGATCAGTCGCGCGCTCGGACCATTGACCAGCGACCAGACCGCGTCGAGCGTCGGCATGCCGGTCTTGGGGTCGTACATCAGGTGGCACGCCCGCAGCGCGGTGACGACGTCGATCGGGCGCGGCTCAAAGCCCGACTCGCCGTCGATCGCGAATGCCGAAGGGTCGATGACTTGGTGCGTCGCGCCGGTGCGGCTCTTGTTGGTGATCGTGGGAAGCGGTGACGTCGAGAAGGCGGAGAGGATCGTCTCAGGCGTGCGGCCCGAGGGACCGGGACCCGTGCGGAGCGCGTCTTCTTCCGTCTTGAGCGTGTCGCCCGAGCCGAGGATGAGTGGAAGACCGCCGGGCGCGACGACGGCGCCGATCTGCCCTTTGCAAAGGGCTCGCTCGAGCGTCATCGGCGACTCGGGGTGCTGGCGAAAGGCGTAGATGCTGAAGGCAAGCTCGCACGCGCGCCGGTGACGGCCGTCGCCGCTTCGTGCAGCGCCTGGCGCTGCGCCTGCGTCGCGAGCCCACCGGTGACGATGCCCGCGGGTGAAGCGCCCTCGGCGCGGCCTGAGGAAGCGCTGTTGGCGGTGACCGTCGCGGTCAGGCGTTCGTTGAGCTTGGTCTGGCTGCCGGCCGTGATGGTGATGAGGCGCTCGAGGGCGGTGACGGCCGCTTCAGCGGCGGCGATGTGCGCCGGTTTGCCGGTCCAGATTCCTCCCCCTCCTTCCCCCACTGTCGCAAAGGCGGAGACGAATTGGCGGAGTCCCTCAGGGCCGGGAAGTTTGGCGAGCGACGCGGGTGACGCGTCGCCGGCCATCGCCGATACGACGCGCTGGCAGGTGACGCGGAGGACGCCCAGCTCACGCGCCAGGCCGCTGGCGTGGCGCGCGTGCTCTGGAAGGCCGGAGATGAGCAGGCCGAGCTCGGCGCGCAGGCGGTCCCACACGCGCTGCGCCTCGGCCCATTCGGCCGCGGACAGCGGGCGCGGGCCGAAGGCTTCGAGGACCGACGACGAACCGCTCATCACTCTGACAATACCGCCCTGACGGACCGACTTTGCGGCGGGCAGCGGTGTCTGTTGGTTGTTGAGTGGCTGGTTTGGCGAGCCCCATGGCGTCATAGTAAAAATACCTACTTTCGTTCGGAGCCGCATCCCACAGCAAGGGAATCCGAACAAGGAAACATAGTAATCAGACTTGCACTGAGTACAGAACTGAGTATAATTGAGAAAACCATCCCCGGCAACCTCGTCCGGGCATTTGCAGGAGTCGATCGATGAAGCAGTCTCTGATGTGTCTCGCCGCGGTTTGCCTTGTTGCCGGTTCGGTTCTGGCCGTTGATCCGATGGGTGCCGAGATGGTCCCCTCGCTCCCGGGCGGGTTGGGCACTACGGCCTATGGCGTCAACATGAACGGCTGGGTGGTCGGTCAGGCGGACAACTTCGCCGGGCAGATGGTCGGGTTCGTCTACACCGGCGGCACGACCGTGGAGCTCCCGATGCTGCCCAACGGCACCTCGGCGCAGGCCCAGGGCATCAACAACAACGGCGTAATCGTGGGGCTCTGCTACATCCCCAATCCCCTCAACCCGGACTTCACCATCTCCCGCGCCGTCAAGTGGGAGAAGATCAACGACGTCTGGACCGTCACCGACCTGGGGACGCTCCGTGACGACAACAGCGGCTTCGGCGTCGCGCAGCGCATCAACGACGCGGGTGTGGTCGTGGGCTACACCACCCGCCAGGGCGGCAACTCGTACCACGGCACCGTCTGGCACACCGACGGCACCAAGACCGACGTCGGCACGCTGAACTTCGTGGGCAACTTCGCCTACTCGCAGGCGCTTGGTCTCAACCAGGCGGGCGACGTGAGCGGCTACGCCTACGCGACGCTGCAGGGCCCCGAGCACGGCCTGTTCTACACGGCGTCCAACGGGCGCACCACCGACCTCACTCCTCCCGGCCAGTTCGGCCTGGCGCAGTGGCACCAGGTGAACGACGACGGGAAGCTCGGCGGGTATGTGAGCGGCTCGACCACCGGCGGCGAGTTCCGCCCGGCGACGTGCGTTCCCGGTTCAGGCATCGAGCTTGTGCCGATGCTTGAGGGCCTTGAGGGCGGCTACGGCTACGACCTCAACAACGGCAGCGTGCTGGTGGGCGTGATGTTCCACCTCGAGGCCGACCCGACCCTGAGCGTCTTCCGTGCGTTCATGTCCGTGAACGGCGAAACGACCGACCTGAACACGATCGCCACCGGCGTCACCGGCACGCTGATCGAGGCTCGCGGCGTGACCAACAACGGCCTGATCGTCGCGACGGCCGACGGCGGCATGGGCACGACCCAGGCCGTGCTGCTCTACCCGATGCCGCCCGGCTGCGCCGGCGACATGGGCCAGGCCGGCGGCGCTCCGGGGAGCGACGGCATGCTGGACAACAACGACTTCATCGCCTTCATCAACTACTTCTTCAACCACGACCGTCACGCCGACGTGGGCATCGCCGGCGGCCAGTTCGGCTCAGACGGGATGTACGACAACAACGACTTCATCGCCTTCATCAACCTCTTCTTCACCGGCTGCAACTGATCGAGACGCGAGACGTGAGCGGCGAGATGCAACGCCCTTCGTCAGCGTGAGCTCGGCACCAGCCTTTCTTTGCACCCTTACCGCCCCCGGTTGCGCGAACGCGCTGGGGGCGGTTCTCGTTTTGGCTCTTGAGGCCGTCACGCGAGCGATGCGATGAGAGCCGAACCCCGCAAGGGGCCTGCGGCTTTCGCTCGGGGCGCCGCTCCGTCATCGGCCGGGGCCTTACGGCCCTCGGCTCTTATGCGGAGCGCGGCGCCACGCTTGCGCGGCTCAGCACCCTTCGAAGAAGCGCTGAATGAACGCGATGAAGTCGTTGTTGTTGTGCTGTCCGTCGCTGCCGGGGAGGCCGCCGGCAACGCCGATGTCGGCAGCGGGCGAGAGCTGGAAGAAGAGCGTGATGAAGGCGATGAAGTCGTTGTTGTTGAGCACGCCGTCGGGCCCGATCGCGCCGCCGGCGCTACCGAGGTCGCCGGGGCACGCTGAGACGCAGCCGGCGCGGGGGCAGAAGGGGACGATGCGCGACACCGTCGAGCGGGCCGCGACCGCGCCACCCGCGGTGGGCGAGAGCTCCCACTGCACGTACACGGGGACGCCCGCGAGGTAGCGCGAGGAGTCGACGGTCAGACGGACGGTGGCGGCGCCTTGGCCGTCGATCACGGCCGCGGGCAGGGTTGAGCCGCCGACGACCTGACCGCCCGAGGGGGCGCCTGTGCTGAGGCGCGCGACGGCCGACCAGCCGGCGGGAGCGCCGGTCACGGCCAGGCGGCAGTCGGCGCCGATGACCGCGGGGTCAGGCGTCAGCGCATCGGGCGGGAGCGTGGCGCCGGGGCGCGGCTGGCCGCCGCCAAGGCTGAGCGGCTGGAGCGCTTCGCGGTTCACCCACAGGCGCGGGTGGTCAAAGGGCGGCAGGGCTCCGGCGACGCGCGGATCAGTGAGGCCGCCGGCAATGAACTCGACGATCGCGTCGGCGTCGTCGTTTGAGATCGCGATGTCGAGCACGCCCGGATCAAGGTTGTCGGCGAACTGCGGGAGCGCGCCGGGCACGCGGGTGTAGAAGTCGACCGTCTGGCGCAACGTCGTTGCGCCACCGTTGTGGAAGAACGACGTGCGGAGGCCCGCGTTGCGGAGCGTGGGTGTGCGGAACTTGCCGAGATCGCTCTCGATGCCCGACACGCTCTCGCGCCGGGGTCCTCGCTCGAGGGACGCACGCCGATGTTGTGGAAGGCGTTGTCGGTGAAGCGGTTGCCTCCGTGGCAATCGGCGCACTTGGCGGCGTCGGAGTTGAAGGCGATCATGCCCTGCACCTGGCGCGGCGTGAGGGCGCTGGTGTTGCCGGCGACGTAGCGGTCCCACGGCGTCTGGTTCGGGACGAGCGTGCGCTCGTAGGTGGCGATCGCCATCGCGACTCGCCCGGGCGTCACCTGCGGCGTGCCGAAGGCGCGTTCGAAGAGCGTCGCGTAACTGGGGCTGTCGGCCAGCGCCGCGGCGACATCGGCCGGAACTTGATCGGCCAGCGCGAGCGGTTGCGCGCCGCCGAGCTTGGAGACAACGTCACCCCAGGAGCGGCCGAAGTGAGCCATCTCCACATTGCTCACGGGCGGACCGAGGACCTGTGCTTCGAGCGCTGCGCCGCCGGCAATGAGCGTCTGACCGGTGATCGGATCGACCAGCGACGGACCGGCGCGGCCGTCCCAAAAGTTCAGGTTGCTGTACGCGCCCATATATGCGCTGTTGGAGGCGCGGGCGGTCACCTGCGAGGCGAAGGCGAACGCGGGCTCGGGGCTGAAGTTGTTCTGACCGTCGGCGAGGATGAGGCCGGGGGAGCCGAAAACGTCGTCGCCCGACATGAAGAGGCCGTCGCTGCCGGGGTTGCGTGCGCGGCGCAGATCGCCGCCGCCCGCTTGCGGCGTGTGGCAGGTTCCGCACGAGACCGTGTTGCTCGAAGAGAGCTGCTCGTCCCAGAAGAGGATCTTGCCCAGCAATCGCTTGGGCTCGGTGACGGGGTTGGCCGCGGGCGCGGTGGGGTTCCCCAAGGGGCCTTGGGCGAGAACGGCGCACATGATCGCTGCGACGGGTGTGGGCATGACTGAGTTCGCTCGCGCGTTGGAAGGAGGGGTGAACCGCGAGAAACGCGGGGCAAAAACAGGAGAGATGCGCGGTCCAACAGCATACTGCGCAACCGACCCCGCGGCCATTAGGTCGCCTTGCCCAGACTGCCTCCAACGCTGTTTTCCAGGCCGATAAATGAAAAGGGCCGACGTTGGTCGGCCCGTGAGTCGCTTCGAGACGAGGGTTTTTGCTCAGCAGCCGGCGAAGAACTTGTTGATGAAGACGATGAAGTCGTTGTTGTCCCACAGGGCGTCGGAGCCGGCGAAGCCGCCCTGCTTGCCCATGTCGGCGGCGGGCGCCGAGGCGAAGAAGAGGTCGATGAAGGCGATGAAGTCGTTGTTGTCCAGCGCGCCGTCGGGCGCGTGGAGCCCGCCCTGGCTGCCGAGGTCGGCGGCGCAGACCGTGCAACCGCCGCGGGGGCAGAAGGGAACGACACGGACAACGTCGGAGCGCGAAGCGATCGACTGACCGTCAGCGGAGGCGACCTCCCACTGCACGTAGATCGGCGTGCCGGGGGTGTACTTGTCGAGCGTGACATCCATGCGGAGCGTGGCGGCGCCCTGCACGCTCACGGTGACAGGAGCGAGAACCTCGCCGCCGGAGATCGAGCCGCCGACGGGCGCAGCGTGCGAGATGCGCAGCTTCGCGGCGCGGCCGGCAGTGGCGTTTGCGAGTCCGACGCGGACGTCGCTTGAACCGATCACGGGCGGGTCAACGCTGATCACCGAAGGCGCGGTCGACAACCCGGCCGGAGGCGTTGCGCCGCCGAGGGAGGCGTTCTGCAGGTCGGGGCGCAGCGTCCAGAGGCGCGGCTTGTCGAAGGGGAAGGTCGAGTTCGCGACGCGCGGGTCGGTGAGGCCGTTGCGGAGGAAGTCAGCGAGCTGGGTGAGCTGCTGCGGGTTCACCGCGATGTTCTGCACCAGCGGGTCGAGGTTGTCGTTGAACCGCTGCACAGCGCCGGGCGCCTGAACGTAGAAGCGGATCACATCCTCGAGCGAGGTGGTGCGGCCGTTGTGGAAGAACATCGTCTTGAGGCCGACGTTGCGGAGCGAGGGCGTCTTGAACCGGCCGCGGTCGTTGTTGTTGCCGGTGATCGCCTGGCGGCCGGTGTCCTCGGCGACGGGACGGAGGCCGATGTTGTGGAACAGGTTGTCGGCGAAGAGGTTGCCGCCATGGCAGGCGTTGCAGTGCGCTGCGCCGCTGACGAACACGTTGAGGCCCTGCTGCTGCTGCTGGGTCAGCGCGTTCTGATTGCCGGCGGTGAACGAGTCCCAAGGCGTCTGGTTGGGAACGAGGGTGCGCTCGTAGGTGGCGATGGCCAGGGCGATGCGGTCGGCGTTGATCACGCCGCTGCCGAAGGTGCGCTGGAAGAGCACGGGGTAGCTGGGATTGTCGGCGAGGGCCGCGGCGAGGTCGGCGGGAACCTGGTCGACGAAGGCGAGCGGGCGGGCGTTCTGCAGCTTGGCCGCGATCTCGCCCCACGTGCGGCTGTCGTGAGCCATCTCGGCGTTGTTGGTCGGCGGCGCGACCGACTGCGATTCGAGCGATGCGCCGTTGTTCAGAACAGTCTGGCCCGTCTGCGGGCTGATGAACGTGCCGCCTGCGCGGCCGTCCCAGAAATTGAGGTTGAAGTACGCGCCCATGAACGCGCTGGGCGCCGTACGAGCAGTCACCTGCGAAGCGAAAAGGAAGTTCGTGGCACTGCGGAAGTTGTTGTCGGCATCAGCGGCGATGACGCCGGGGGAGCCGAAGATGTCGTCGATCGTGTTGAAGACGTTGTTGGGGCCGCAGTTCACGGCGTGGCGCGGGTCGCCGCCGCCAGCGTTTGACGTATGGCAGGTGCCGCACGAAACGGTGCCGCTGCTGCTGAACTGCTCATCCCAGAAAAGGATCTTGCCGAGCACGCGCTTTGACTCGGTGATCGGGTTGCCTTGCGGGACGGGCGGATTTGGAAGAGGCGGAGGGGGGCCGGGCTGTGCGTGTGCCGCGGCGGAGAGGGTGAGAACCAGTGCGGTCGATGCGAGAAGGCGGTTCACGGGGTGCTCCTGTTCCAAGCGATTCGTCGAACCCGAGTTGTGCGAGGGTGAGGCGTGAGGCGCGAATCAGTTGCCGGCCGGCGACGAGGGAGGGGCGGGGGGGGCGGGAGGCGTCGGCGGACGGCCCTGGCCGCGCGGGCGCGGTCGTCGTCACGATCCGGACGCTGGCGGCGGCCACCGTCACGGCGATCGCCATCGCGACGGTCGTCACGATCGCCGCGGTCCTTGCCGCGAGCGCGGTCGTCGTCCTCGCGGTCGTCGCGGCGTGCGCCGCGAGCGCGATCACGGTCGTCATCGCGATCGTCACGGTCGCGACGCTTCATGCGGTCATCACCGCGCCGATCCATCCGGTCGTCACGGTCGTCGTCACGACGACGCTTGTCCATGCGGTCGTCACGGTCATCGTCTCGGTCGTCGCGATCACGGCGGCGCATGCGCTCGTCGCCACGCCGGTCCATGCGGTCGTCGTCGCGGCGGCGCTTGTCCATTCGATCGCGCGGACCGCGGTCGTCCATCGGATGAGCTCGCGGACCGTCGCGGTCCATGCGGCGCCCGTCGCGCATGCCGGGGGGCGGCGGAGGAGGCGGGGGCATGCCGGGACCGCCGCGGCCGTGCATGCGCGGGCCGCCCCTCCCGGGGCCGTCGTTCATGCGACCCGGGCCGCCACGATCATCGAAGCCGGGGCGCGCGATCTTGCCGCGCGGACCATCGGGGCCACCGGGGCCGCCCATGCCAGGCCCACCCATCTCAGGGCCGCCGAAGCCGGGACGGCCCATGCCGGGACCGGCCATCTTTGGTGCGCCCATGCGATCGTCCTGGATCATCATGCCGCGCGGGCCGCCGGGGCCGGCCTGCATGCCTTGAGAGCCGGGTTGCATCGGGCCGCGCATCGCCATGCCGGGCCCACCGCGCGGAGGCTGGCCCATCGGCGCGGGACCGCCGCGCCACTGGCGCTGCATGCCTGGTGCGCCGGGGCCGGGACCTTCAGCAGGGCCGGCGGCCTGCCACACGCCAACCCCCGGGCCGGGCTGGCCGGGAGGCGGAGCATCGGGCGCACGCATCGCGCCGTTCTGCTCATCGCGCTGAGGGTTGGCGTTGTTGTTGCAGCCTTGCATCACACCGGCGAGCAGGGCCAGGGTGAGGAGCGTCGGTCGGATCGGATTGAACATTGGCGGTCCCCTTCGTGTCTTTGGCGGATGCTGCGGCAGGCGAACCCGCCGGACGCGGTAGATTGACGGCGGACACGATCGGGGGACAGCCGCCCCAAGAAAAAACCCCGGACCGCAACCGGTTTCTTTCATGTCCCCCCGAAGGCACGAGCGGACAATGCGCACGGAGACTTCGCTTGGACGAACACGACACCATTCCGATTTCCCCCTCCTCCCCCCTCCCGGCGACCACGGGAAATGGTTCTGCGGGCGGCGGAGGAAACGGGTTCGGGCATTCAGGACGCGAGGTGTTCGAGATCCTGGCACGTGAGCACGCCGACATGCTCACCGCGTACCTGCGGAGCCTCATCGGCGCCGACCCGAGCGTGGACGATCTGTTTCAGCAGGCGATGCTCGTCGCGTGGCGGCGGCTGGGCGACTACGACCGCTCGCGCCCGTTCGGCCCGTGGCTGCGCGGCATCGCGCAGCGCCTGGTGATGGAGCACTATCGCAAGGGGAAGGTGCGCCCCGCGACGACCGATCCGACAGTGCTCGCGGAACTCGACGTGCGGTTCGACCAGGTGAACCGCGCACCGGGCGACACGTTCCGTCAGCGAGCCGAGCGACTGACCGAGTGCATGAAGAAACTGCCAGACGCGATGCGTCAGGCGCTCGACCTTGTCTACGCGCGGCATGCTGATCATCGCCGCGGCACAGTCGATGGGCGCGAGTGAAGAAGCAACCAAGAAACGCGTGCAGCGCGGACGCCAGCTGCTGGCACGCTGCATCACCTCTGGGGAGGTCGCCGGTGAGTGAACACGAGCACGACAATCTGCACACATCCGCTGAGAACGGTGAGCCGGCCACGAGCGCCGACGAACTGCTCTCGCACGGCCTGCTGACCTTTACCCACAAGGACACGCCCGCCGAGACCGAGCGGCGGATGGCGCGGTGATGCGCCGCATCGCCGACGACGCGACCACGCACCAAGCGGGGCGCGAGCCGCGCCTGCTGTTCCCACGCGCCCGGCGCTGGGCGGCGCTGGCGGCGTGCGTCGCGGTGATCGCGGGGATGGTCTACCTGGGCATGCCGACTGAGAGCCGCGCACAGGCGATGGTGCGCTCCGCCGCGGCGACGCTGCGTGAGCCGACCGACCACCGGTTCGACGTTCGCGTTCAAGAGCGCAACAGCAAAGAGCAGGAAACCAAGTCCGTCGGCACGATGGACACGCGCGGCGTGGACCTGATGGTGCTCCGCCTGCAGCCCGAGGAGGGCGTGTGGATCACCTTCGGCCGCGACAAAGAAGGCGAGTGGATCGTTCACCCCGAGGACCGGTTCGAGCGCAACCCGCCGCGCATTGCGCGGCCGCGCTGGGGAATGGTCGAGGGCGAGGACGTCGTGCCCGAAAGCGTCGACCGCGTGCTGGAGCGGCTGGCGAACGGGTACACGCTTGAGCGGACGCGCGAACCAGAGACCGCCGGCGGCCCGGCTCTTGAGCACATCGTCGGCCTGCGCAAACCGGGCACGGGTCCTGGCGCACCGCGGATCGAGCTGTGGCTCGACCCGACGACCAACGCCGTGAAGAAAGTTGAGCTTGTGTTTCCTGACCCTCCCCCCGCCGGGCCTGACGGCATGGGGCGTGGCGGGCCGGGCGGCGCGGACGCGATGGCATGCGTGGGCCTGATGGGCCGCGTGGGGGGGGCGGAGGGGGCGGGGGGGGCGATCGCGGGCCTGGACGTAAGCCGCCGCGCGACGGAGGAGGGCCGGGAGGGCCGCCCGACGATCTGATGGGTGAAACCGGCGGCCGTCCTCAAGATGCACCTCCCCCACCTCTCCCCCCCGGTGGCCCGATGCGCGACCGTCCAGATGGGCGTGGACCGGACGATCGCGGACCGGGTGGACCGCGAGGCGGGCCGGGCGGGTTCTTCCGTGGTGGGCCGGCGCGGATTGAGTTCCGTCCGCTGCCGCCTCCGCCGCCGCCCGCGGACTGGTACTCGCCCAAGGGGCACACCAAGGCGGTGTGATGTCGCGACGAGGCCCTTGCGCCAGAACCTTTTGCGTTAGGCCTTTCCGTCAGAGCCCGAAGCGTCAGCGAGGAAGGCCGATGAGGCTCTGCGAATCGGCAGTTTGACCTGCAGCAAACGCGGTACTCGCAAAGCTGAGACGCTGCGCGTGCATGTGGACTTCCGGCCTTCGTGCGCTTCGCTCCCGAAGGCACGGCGTACCGCCTCCCTCGCTGACGCTTCGGGCTCTGACTCGAGACGGCTCATTGAGAAACGCCCATTGAGCCTGATTTCTCGAGCCAAACGGTATCTAACGCAAAAGGCTCGCCAGCATGGGCTTCTTCGAGATAACGACGACCAGCCCATGCTTGCGCAAGGGCCTCGTTGTCAGTGTTTGCCGGCGGTCGCCGCGCCCATCAGCATGAGCACAAAGAGCACGACCGCGGCGATCAGCCGGTAGTAGCCGAACGGCGCGAGGCCACGCTTGTTCAGGAAACCCACCAGCCAGTGCACCGCGACGGCAGCGCTCACGGCCGCGACGAGCGCGCCGACGAGCACCGGCGCATAGCCGAGCTGCTGGAACATATTGGGCGCGCCGGTCTTGTGCGCCTCACGGATGTTCTTGAACAGGGAATATCCAGTCGCGGCGAGCAACGTCGGCATGCCCAGGAGGAAGCTGAATTCAGCCGCCGCGGCGGGGCGCAGGCCGCACATCGCGCCGCCGGTAATCGTCGTCATGCTGCGGCTGGTGCCGGGCCACAGTGAGAGAACCTGCAGCAGCCCGATCTTCACCGCGTCGCCGGGGGTGAGGTCGGTGATCTCTTTGCCGCCGCCCGATGGGCCGGCGAACCGCTTAGGCGTGATGAGCTTGCGGTCGATGACGATCATGAAGACGCCGCCGATGATGAAGGCGATGATCACCGCGGGAATGTTGAACAGGTACTTGTCGATCGCATCCTTGAGCAACAGACCGACGACCGCCGCGGGCACGAACGCGATGCCGATGTTCACAAGCAGCGCGAAGCCGGCGTCGTCTTTGCCGAGCAGGCCCTTGAGCATCTGCACAAAGCGCGGGAAGTAGAGACCGAGCACCGCGGCGATCGCGCCGCCCTGAATCGCGATCTCAAACGTCTTCACGGCCTCGGCGCGAGCGTCGTTGTCGTGAAGCCCCATCAGGCTCGCCGACACGATCAGGTGACCCGTGCTGCTGATGGGCAGGTACTCGGTGATCCCCTCGACAAGACCCAGAACGACCGCCTGCCACGTCTCGAGCATGAAGCCTCCGTGCCGCGAAGACGCGGCCTGCGTTCTCCGTCATCGGCTGATGCCGCCGCGCGGCACCAGACGGATTGAGTGAAGTGCTTTTATGACTTGCGAAGGCCGCGGAGCATGGCGTCGAAGCTCGAAGCGGCCTCGTTGACGACCTGCTCGGGTCCGACCAGACGGATCTGCACCGAGCCGCGGTCGCCCTCGATCACCACGCCGATGAAGCGGCTGTTGGGAGCCGGATCGCTGTTAACGCCCGAGGGGGACATGCCGCGGTAGGTGCCGCGCGCGTCGAACTTGTGGATCGTCAGGCCGCTCACGCTCTCGGTGGTGCGGCGGGGCTGCTCGACGCCGTCGATCTCGACCTGGCGCTCCCAGCGGGTGATGTTGTCGTCGGCCGTGCCCCCCTCGGTGTAGAAGACCGCGTGCACCTCGCCCGCCGAACCGGTGTAGACAAGGTCCGCCTTGCGCATGCCGCTGGCGGGGAGGGTCTTCCAACCCGGCTGCACCGTGAACTCGATGCCGGCGAGCGGGAACGTCTTGTCCGCCTGCGAGGAGCTGCCCGACGCGATGTCGTTGGCGGCGTCGACGGCTCGCTGCTGGTTGTCGTTGATCGAGCTTTCGGTGCTGCGAACCGTGTCGCGAACGCCGCGAGCGACGCTGCCGATCCGCCCCCCACCACCGCCGCTGTTGCTACCGGGCGTCGGCGGCGGAGCCTTTTCTTCGCAGGCGACACTCATCAGCATCGCAGCGGTCAGGAAGGCGGCCGAGCAACGCGTCGCGACGGTGAGCTTCATGGCCAATAGTAACCGCCGGATGCCGACCACCGTTCCAGTCACCGACCCCAGCGACCCACGCCTGGCCGACTACGCCGGGGTGAAGGAGCGCCAGCACGCCCAGGATTTCGGTTCCGTCGGCGAGAACGGCGAGCCCGCTGGGGGGGCTGGGGGGGCTCCGTTCGGAAAGTTCTACGCCGAGGGGAAGGTCGTCCTCCATCACCTGGTCCGCAGCGACTATCCGACGCTCAGTGTGCTCGCAACGCCCGCACAAGTGGAGGCCAACACCGGCGATCTCTCCCTGTTGCCGCCGAGCGTCCCCATCTACACGCTTCCACACGAGCAGATGGAGAAGGTGATCGGCTTCACCATCCACCGCGGCCTGCTGGCTATCGGGGCACGCCGCCGGCCGCTCACTACCGCCGAACTGCTCACCCAGGCTCGCACCCGCCGCGGACCTCTGGTGATCCTCGAGGATCTCTCCAACCACGACAACATCGGGGGCATCTTCCGCAACGCCGCGGCACTGGGGGCGTCGGGCGTGCTGCTTTCGCCGCGGTGCGCCGACCCGCTTTACCGCAAGTCGCTGCGCGTGTCGGTCGGGTTGGCGCTGCGGATTCCCTGGGCGGTCGCCGCCGAGTGGCCCGCGGAAATCGATGCCGTCCACCAAGCTGGCTTTGAGACCCTCGCCCTCACCCCTTCGGGCGATCGGTCACTCGCGGAGTTCGGCTTTGCTAGTTCGGGATCTGAGCGGGCACTCGCGCTGCTTGTGGGGGCAGAGGGACCCGGCCTGACCCCTCACACGATGTCGCTGGCGCGCCACAAAGTGGCCATCCCCATGTCCGTGGGTGTCGATTCCCTCAATGCCGCGACCGCCTCGGCCGTTGCCCTGTACGAGTTGGTGCGGGATCCGCGAACCAAAGCGGTACCCCGTGCGTCAGACACCCGGTGAAACACGGTCTGTCCACCCTTTCCGCACGGGCGGCAAGATTGGTTGTGGGAACACACATCGGGGGTATGCTGTATACTCAAAGGGTGTTCCCGGCATCGACCGCGGACCGACCAACGAATACAGCGGAGGCGTTCTGCACCCGCTCTCACCGCACCGCTCTCGCCCAGACTTTCAGGAGTACACGATGAAGCAGCTCACTTGCCTCGCTCTGTCCGCCGCCGCGCTGATCGGCGTTGCCGGGCTCGCCATGGCCGCGCCCCCGATTGCCTCGCCCGAGATCGTGCGTGAAGGCTCCGCCGGCGATTCGCGTCGCGACACGCTGACGGGCATGGAGCTCAAGGCGGCCAACATCGATTGGTCGCTGCTCACCGACTGGCAGAACGGCAGCGCCCCCACCGCCGACGCACTCAAGGACAAGGCGGTCGTGCTGATCTTCTGGTCGGGCTGGCAGCCCAGCAACAAGGCGCAGGTCGCCCGCGTCGCGGCGCTCGCCGAGAAGTACAAGGACAAGGGCGTCGTCTTCATCGCCGCCCACAACGACACGCGCTACGAAGGCGCGCCCGCGGCCCTTGGTGACAACGCCAAGTCGGTGCTGCTGGCCCGCGATACCGGCAACAAGCTGCGCAAGGCCCTGCTCAGCGACGCCGACCCCGACCTCTACTTCATCGACCGCGCCGGCAACCTGCGCTTCGCCGACGTCGGCAGCGACTCGCTCGAGGCCGCGGTGAGCACGATCGCCGCCGAAACGCCCGCGCAGGCCGCGGCCGCACCGGGCGAGTTCGCCGCGATGCTCAAGGACAAGGACGCCAAGTCCCGCCGCACCGTGACCAAGGGCGAAGGGATCGACGCCGGCAAGAAGACCAAGGTCGCCTTCGCTCCCCCCTCGCCCGACGCGTACGACAAGGCCTTCTGGCCGACCAAGAACAACAAGGACATCGTCGAAGAGCAGGCGACGGACTTCCAGAACCAAGCCGTCCCGTTCGGCTTCGACGCCGTGCAGTGGCTCAACACGCCCGACAACAAGGCCCCCGACCTGGTCGGCAAGGTCGTGATCGTCGACTTCTGGGCCACCTGGTGCGGCCCGTGCAAGCGCTCCATGCCGCTGCTTGACGAGATGCAGAAGAGCTTCCGCGACGACCTCCAGATCGTCGGCGTCTCGGGCTTCAAGTTCGGCCAGCAGAGCAACAACAGCGAAGAGAACGAGAAGTACCCGCAGGGCGAGGGCCGCCCGACCATCGTCTCGTTCCTCCGCGAGCACAACACCGAGTACGCCCACGCCTACGACACCGGCAGTGCGATCATGAAGAAGCTCGCCGTCAAGGGCATCCCGATGGTCTACGTCCTCAGCACCGACGGCATCGTCCGCTGGGAAGGCAACCCGCTGATGCCCAACTTCCGCAAGACCGTCGAGCAGATCATCAACGCCGACCCCGGCGTCAAGGCTCGCCGCACCGCCGAGGCCACGGCCATCAAGGCCAAGGACGACGCGGCCAAGTCCAAGGCCGGCGTGAACTAACGCCCGGCTCATCCGCATGACAGCCCACCGCCCGGGACGGCTTACCGTCCCGGGCGTTTTCGTTCCGCTCCCGCTCTTTCCTCCCCTGCGCCACGTGACCACCCAGCCGCTCACACCCAACCCGCTCTTCCGCATCGTGCTCCACCAGCCGCAGATCCCCAACAACACCGGCAACATCGGACGCACCGCGATCGCCACCGGCTGCACGCTCGACCTCATCCGCCCGCTCGCCTTCGACACCTCCGAGAAGGCCTGCAGGCGCGCTGGTCTGGATTACTGGCCTCGTCTCGCCCCCCGCGAGCACGACTCGCTGGACGAATACCTGGCCGCGGCATCGGCGGCGGCCTCATCTCCACCGCGTCTGTGGCTCTTCACCACCCGCACCGAGCGCGTGGTGCACGATGCCGACCTCTTCCCCGGCGACCACCTGATCTTCGGCAGCGAGACCAGCGGCCTGCCGCGCGAGGTCCTTGATCGTTTCCCAGACCGCACGCTCCGCCTCCCGATGGCCCCCGGCGAGCGAAGCCTCAACCTCGCCACCGCGGTCTGCGCCGTGGTCTATCTGGGCTTGGACCAGATGCTGCGGCGCGGCCAGCGCACCCTCGGGCCTGGGGCGACGATCGGCCCCCCCCCGCCCCTGCGATCGCCCGAACTCACCTGATACACTGCGGACGGATGAAGCGGAACACGCTCAAACTCGCTGCACTCTCCGCCTGCGTCGCGCTGATCGCCCTTGCCGGATGCAACCGCCCGCTCCTGTCGCCGCAGGAGACGCGCTCGCCGTTCGACTCGTACGACTCGGTGCGCGGCCAGTACGCGGCTCAGAAGTCCTACGACTACACGGGCGCGAAAAGCCGAACCTCTCCGAGCGGCTGAATCCCAAATATTGAGTCTCATCTAGCGGTCGGCACGTGTTCGGAGCAAGCCCGCATCTGTTGCGCAACGTGAAGCGGCGCAACCTGTGGCGCACCGCAGGACCGAGAATATTTTCTTCATTTGCCAAGCGCACCTGCCAGCAACGCCGATCACTGGCGACCGTCGATCTATCCTTCAGACTACAGGCTCCAGGGACGCGAGCACCAATGGCAAGGTCACGCCGCTCAACCAAGGCTTCACGTTCAAAGGCATCCGCCGCGGGGAACCGCGCGCGCACCGTCTGGCTCTGCCTGATGGGCGCCATGACCGCCGTCGGCGGGTCGCTGCTGCTGCTGGACCGCCAGCACGCGCCGCGCGTCGACGGCGCAACATGCCCGCCTTGGCCGCCACCGGCACCACCTACAACCTTGAGTCGGTCCTCCGCACCAGCAAGCCGCTGGACAAGAACCGCTGGAAGGCCATCGTCATCCATCACTCCGCCTCACCCTTCGGCTCGCCCGAGTCGATCGCCAAGGAGCACACCGCCCTTGGCTTCAAGGGGATCGGTCACCACTTTGTGATCGGCAACGGGCGCGGCATGGACGACGGCGACCTGCACGTCACCTACCGCTGGATGGACCAGCTCCCCGGCGCCCACGCCGGCGGCCGCAACGAGAAGTTCTACAACAACAGCGCCATCTCGATCTGCCTGGTCGGCGACGGCTCGCGCGAGAACTTCACCGCGGCCCAGCTCCGCCGCGCCGCGGCCCTGGTCGACAAGCTCTGCGACGAGCTGAACATCCCGCGCGACAAGGTCTACATGCACCGCGACATCGCCCCCACCGCCGACCCAGGCCCGCTCTTCCCCGAGCAGCAGTTCCGGCAGATGATCGCCGACAAGTAAAACGACTCACAACCCTGAAACGACGCTCGGCAATACCGGGCGTTTTTGTTTTTGGCCGAGGGTGAAGGAGCAGAAGGGGAGATGAACCGTGCTACTACAGGCGGCCAGACGACGAGGTCCGGACGCATCACCCGTCTGATTCAACGTGCATAGTCCCGCTCGCACGACGGGCCGACTGTAGTGCTCCCCCGGAAAACTCAAATTCTCACATGAACCCCTTCCAAGAAGCCCAGTCAAGCTTCCCCGGCGGAAGATCACACACGACAACTCCATCCCGAGCCCCCATCCACCAATGGACGCTCGACCACCTCCAATCTTCCGGCTTGGACACAAGTCCCCGTTTCACCGGGTTCCGATGGATGTACTGCACTTCCTTCGTGAACTCAGTCAGGTCACGAACTGTGCGATCGAATCCACCGCCCGGCTGCCAGAAACGAACCGAGCCGTCTGAATCGAGCAGCCGTGGCAGGATCGGAGCATCGAGCTCCTTCCACCGCGGAATCACTCGCTGACTGACACCCTGCTTGATCGACGCCAACACAGGAGCCAACGGCTTCACCGGTCGCCCCAAGGGCACGCGGCGCGGCCGCACCAGCAGGTGGAAGTGGTTGGGCATCAGTACCCACGCGAAGAGTTCAAAACGGTACCTGGCGCGTGCCGCCGCCAGTGATTCAACAAAGATGTCCCGGAGGCCGTCAGAGCCGAAGAGGTTCAGACGGTGATTGCACGACGCCGTCACGAATCGGATTGAATTCGGTTCATCGCGACGCTTCATCCGCTTGCGGATGTCCATCAAGAGAGCCTACTGCACAAGGACGACCTCTCCGAAAGCACTACAGTCGGCCCGTCGCGCTTACTGACCACCCCACAGCAGAAAACGCTGGCTCTACGACACGAAGGTCGCCGTCTGGCCGCCTGTAGTGGCACGATGGCAGTTGAGGCCAAGGTTGATACCGGACCGTCTTTCTAACCCTCTTCTCTCCAGCGATCCTCTTGGGGAATACCCCTCGCTCTGTATCTTCGCGCCCGTAAAAGCGGCATCTTCGTGCGGTTCTTTTTCCGTTCGGGTCAACCGTCCGCACCACGATGCCGAATAGGTGCAAGCCGAAGTGCATCGTGACGTTGTACGGAAAAGGGTCGTACACCACCCCGAGGCCTAGACTGGCGACTACTCGTGTGGGGTGCGTTGGCGCCCCGGAGTCAGGAAGGGACGATGGGTCTGCTCTCACAGGACGCCGACGTGCAGGTGTTCAAAGCCGGCGAAATGATCGACAGCTACCGCGTGATGGCCGAACTCGGCCGCGGTGCGGCGTCCATCATTTATTTGGTCAACGACACCAAGACCAAGCGGATCCACGCGTTCAAGCACGTGGTGAAGCAGACTGAGAAGGACGAGCGGTTCCTCGAGCAGACCGAGGCCGAGTACGACATCGGCAGCAAGATCGACCACCCGGTCATCCGCAAGATCGAGCGGCTCATCAAGAAGCGCTCGGGCCTCTTGGCCGTGAGCGAGATGTTCCTGCTCATGGAACTGGTGGACGGCGAGAGCCTTGACAAGAAGCCGCCGCGCACGTTCGACACCGCCGCCGACATCTTCGAGCAGGTGGCCAAGGGCCTGGCGCACATGCACGGCATGGGGTTCGTCCACGCCGACATGAAGCCCAACAACGTCGTCGTCTCCGCCGGCGGCGTGGTGAAGGTGATCGACCTCGGCCAGTCGTGCGCCGTGAACACGGTGAAGAAACGCATCCAGGGGACGCCCGACTACATCGCCCCCGAGCAGGTGCACCGCCGCCCGATCACGCACAAGACCGACATCTACAACCTCGGCGCCACGATGTATTGGTCGCTGACCAAGCACTTCGTGCCGACCGCACTGGCCAAGGGCGACTCGCTCGTCGGCAGCGTCGACGACACGCTCATCAAGCCGCCCAAGCACCCCATCGAGATCAATTCGCGCGTGCCCGAGATGTTCGATCGGCTCATCATGGACTGCGTGCAGATCGAGCCGGCCAACCGGCCCGACAGCATGACCGAAGTGGCTGAGCGGCTCAACCTCATCCGCGCCAAGCTGCTGGCCGAGGCCGAACTCCGCAAGAGCGGCTCGTTCCGCAACGTCGCGGGCCTCGAACACGGCAAGTAAACCCTCGCACGAGCCCCGGGCGGAAGTTCGGCGGCCGAGCAACCACATGCGTCGAAACACGCGGCCATCCCTGCGCTTCCGCACAGGGCCCGCGCGGCGGTGTTGCCTTTAATCGCCCGTGCCCGCGCCCCGACACGTCGATCTCGCCTCCGCCACGCAGGTCGTCGCCGCGCTGCGCGAAGGGACCGATGCCAACCTGAACGCCGCCTGCCGCGCCGGCTCGATCGACCACGTCCGCGGCCCGGGAACACTCCTGGCAACGGGCGATCTGCACGACAACTCCGCCCGGTTTCAGGCGGTCGTGGAACTCGCCGGGTTCGAGGGGGACCAGGAGCCCGCGCACCTCACGCTCCACGAACTCATCCACGGCGACAACCTGATCGACGACATGGACCCCTCGTACCGCGCACTGGTCCGCGCTGCGGCCCTCAAGGTCGCCAACCCGGAGCACGTGCACGTGCTGCTGGCCAACCACGAACTGAGCCAGATCGCCGGCCGCGGCGTGATCAAGAACGGCCTCAACTGCGTCAAGGCATTCAACGACGGGGTGGACTACGTCTTCGGCGACGACGCGCCGGACGTGCACGCGGCCTTGGCGGCGTTCATCCGCTCAATGCCGCTGGCGCTCCGCTGCACGCCCGCCGACGCATCGCGCGGCGACGTGCTGTGCGCCCACAGCCTGCCGGCCGACGACGCACTGGAGCAGTTCGACACCAGCATCCTCGAGCGCCCGCTCACCGAAGCGGACTATCAGCCCAGAACCGGCTCGGCCCACATGATGACCTGGGGGCGCAACCAGTCCCCCGCCACGCTCACGACGCTGGCCAGGCGCTGGAATGCCGGGCTCTTCATCCTGGGCCACGAGAAGGCCGACTCGGGGTGGCTCAGCATGGAGCCGTGCGGGCTGATCCTCAACACCGACCACCAGCACGCCTGCGTCTGCAGGCTGACTCTGGACACCTGCCCAGCCCTCCAAGACGCCGTCCGCCAGGTAGAAGGCCTCCAACCGGGCTAATAGGGCTTGATTCCACCCAATAAGGTGCGTGAAGTCCGCCTAATGCAGACAGAACGGTCATCTTTCGCCTATCTAGGTGTGAATCGCCGCCTATTACCGATATACTCCCACTGGACCGATGAAGTAATTTTCATCATCCGTGCGTGAGAACCTTGGGTGAAGGTTCTGACAACACGGGTTTACCAAGGGATTTTTCCATGGCCGCCACGGCCCACGTCGACTCGGTTGCGCAGCAGGATGAACAATTCGCAATCGCGTGTGTTTCCGCGACGATCCAGCTCCGCTTTGCTTCTCTCCAACCCGCCAAGCAGTGGACCGAATCCGCGGCGATCGCGATTCGCACGCTGGCCAACCAACTGGGCGACCTTGTCGCCGGCCGGCAGCGCCGCGGGTCGGCGTACGTCGTCGTCGCGCTGCTGACGTCGAGCGAGACCGGCCTGACGCCGACGGCGGTGGCGACCAACGGGTACGACCGCATCGAGGACGGCGAGAACGACGCGCGCGAGATGGTCGCCGACGCGACGCAGGAACAGCACACCTTCGAGATCCGGCCGGGCAAGCCCAGCCGCAAGCGCGTGATGGTGCCGATGCCCGCCTTCCGCGGCAGCCGCTGGCTCGCGGTGCAGATCGAGACTCCGCTGCTGAGCGAAGAGGCGTCGTTTCCGACGCTGCTCTCGCGCGGCATGACGGTCTTCCGCAACGGCCTGATGGCTTCGTACGAACGGTGCGTCGTCGGCGCAGAGCGCCGCGAGGCGGCGCTCATGGACCGGCTCACCCCTCCACAGCAGTCGGTCGCCAAGCTCCTGCTCGAAGGCATGACCGAGGCCGAGGCCGGCAAGGCCCTCCACCGCAGCAAGCACACGGTGCACGACCACGTCAAGAGCATCTACGCGGCGTTCAACGTGCAGAGCCGCGTGGAACTGGTGCTGCGCTGGACCGAGCTGATGACCGAGCCGGGCCGCCCGCTGGTGTGATCAGGTAAGCTGGGCGGGTGGGTAATCCCGCTGCGCAATCCGTTCCTCGCTGCCCGCGCTGCGGGTACGACCAGTCGGGTGCTTGCCCCGCGTGGAGAAGCGAGTGCCCCCTGGAAGGGACATGCCCCGAGTGCGGTCTGTCGTTCACCTGGGCGGACGCTTTCAATCCGTGGCGGATCCGTTCGCACTGGCTCTTTGAGCACAAACGGCCGAGGTCACTGGGAATCATCCGTGCGACGCGTTCGTGGCTGGCGGCACTTTACCCGCCGGGCTTCTGGAAGCGAATCACACTGACGCACGCGTGCAGTTGGAGCGTGCTTTTGTGGCCGCTGGTGTTGATTGTTTCGTGGGCGGTGGTTTGGAGCACGGCGCGGGAGGCGTACGAACTCAAGTACGGGTTGCCCATCCCGACGCGCAACGTGCGAAACACGGCCGGCAGATGGGTGCCGGTACCGCCCACGCTCTCGCAGACGATCTCGTTCAGATCGCTGGACGCGTGGGGAAATCCGTGGTACCCGGTCAACATTGCCAGGTGGGACCCTTCTCGCAAATCGCAAGTACTGAAAGAAACCTGGGCCGCGCCGCTCGCCGTTCTCGCGTCGTCGGTCGTCACCGGCCTGACGTTCCTCACCTTGACCAGTTCGCGCCGGTTGTGCGGCGTCAAGCGATCGCATGTGCTGAGAGCGATGGTTTATCGCCTTGTGCCGCTCGGCGTCTTCTACCTGCTTTGGATGATCTCAACCATCGTCCGCGAGTTGCAGAGCATTTGGATGTACCAGTCGGAACTGATGTCGGTGTGGGTCGCCGTCCTCCTGCTCCAGGTAGTGTGGGGCGTGTGGTGGTGGGGCTGCGCGTTCCGACGCGGCTGGAAGATGCCTGATGCAACGCCGGCGACGGCGCTGCTGGGAATCGTCGACGTGCTCGCGTTCGTCGTGACATTCCTGCTGGTGAGCCCGTACACCGCAGGGCACGCGATGACGTAAAAAAGCCCCCGCCGAAGCAGGGGCTTTGAAGAAACCAGTTGATGAACCAGGCGATCCGGGTTCAGCGCTTGCTGAACTGGAAGCGACGGCGGGCGCCGGCCTGGCCGTACTTCTTACGCTCGACCTCGCGCGGGTCGCGGGTCAGCATGCCGCTGCCGCGGAGCTGCACCTCGAGGGCGGGGTCGTATTCCTTCAGGGCGCGGGCGAGGCCCATCATGAGGGCGCCGGCCTGACCCATGAAGCCGCCGCCGTCGAGGCGGGCGATGACTTCGACCTTGCCCATCGTGCCCGTCAGCTTGAGCGGGGCGTAGCAGTTGGCGCGGTCACGGTCCTCCGCGAAGTACTGCTCGACGGTCTTGATCTTCTTGGACGAGCACTGGATGGTGATGCCGCCCTCGCCGCCGCCCTTGGCAGCGCGGATGCGGACACGGGCCACGGCGCGCTTGCGGCGGCCGGTGCCCCACCACCAGCCGCTCTTGGCGGGCTTGGGGGAAGCGGTCGCGGTCGCCGAGGTCTCAGCGGCGGCAGCGACGGGCTCAGCAGCCTTGGGAGCCGCCGGCTTGGCAGCCTTGGGAGCGGCCTTCGGCGCGGCCGGAGCGGCGCCTTCGGTCTTGGGGGCAGCCGCCTTGGGAGCGGCCTTCTTGGTGGATTCGGGCTTGGGTGTGTCGGTCATTTTTGTTCTCGTGATTGGCGCTCCGCAAATGACGCGGTGCAGCCGGTTGGTTTAGATCTTCAGCTCGACGGGCTTCATGTCGGCGTGCGGGTGCTCGGCGCCGGGGTAGACGTTGAGGTTGCTGAGCATCACGCGGGCCAGCCGGCTCTTGGGGAGCATGCGGCGGACGGCGAGGGAGACCAGCTTCTCAGGGCGCGCTGACGCAGGCTGCCGTACGACTCCATGCGAAGGCCGTCGGGGTAGCCGGTGTAGTGCTTGGCGAAGCGGGCCTCGGCCTTGTTGCCCGAGAGACCGACCTTGCCGGCGTTGATCACGATCACCGGATCGCCGTTGTCGACGAAGGGGGTGTACTCGGGGCGGTGCTTGCCCATCAGGACGGTGGCGACCTCGGCGGCGAGGCGGCCCAGCGGCACGCCGTCGGCGTCGATGACCCGCCAGGTCTTCTGCACGCCCTTGTTTGTCCACGTTGTCTGGCGACGCATTGAGACGCTCCAACTTGCGGCCCGGATTCAGTGCAGCGGACAAACCGCGGCAGCCTCATCGGGGCCTGAAACTCGCCGCCTACCGGGCGGGTCGGGCGGGTCGGGGATGCCGACCTGCAGATTTGCGAACCGTTTCCCGCACGCCGAAACCGGCACGCAGGGCCCGGAGGTTAGGCAGTCCCCCCCGGTCGGGTCAATCCTGCCCCCTCCCCCCCTCCCCACCCCCACCCCATCCTTCTCCATCACGACCCTAACTCTCTGCCGCACACCGACCCCGAAAAAACCCCGGATGAGACGCCCTTCCGGCGATGTCTCGCCAGAGTTCATGGGGAGGGCCGATGATTGCACCATGGCTAGCGGCCCGTACGACCCCCGCCCTTCTGATCCTTCCAAGCCCTCCACGCCCAACCACCTCGATGGCGGGCGAGGCGAGCCGCGGTATGAGTTCCCCAGCGCACCGCGTACGCGGCAGCCTTGGCAGGACGCGTCGATTCCGCTGATGGAGCAGGTGTTTGAGGGAGGGGTTTCGACCCCTGACCCCGGCAACCCGACCCGGCGGCGGGTGTTCTGGATCATCGCGGTGATCCTGATCCTGCTGGTCACCGCGCGCAGCAACTGGCAGTGCTGCTTCACGGCGGCGCCAAGCCGGTGCCGGTCGCCGAGCCGCTGGAGTCGGACAAGAGCAAGGCGCCCAAGGCCCCGCTGGGCGACGACCTGGACGGTCCGGACATCGCGTCGCGCATGGCCGCAAAGGTGTTCTACGCCTTCCACGACCCGGCGAACCCGGGCGCAAGCGAGCCGATCCGCGCTCAGCTTGTCGCGGCGGTTGACCCGGCATTGGCGCAGAACGCAACCAGCGCGGTGCGACTGATCCCCGCGTACGTAGAGGTTGAAGGTGTAACGGAAGGAAGCAAGGCGATTGAGAACGCCCGGACGCGCATCGACGACGACAAGACGCTGACGACTGAGCAGCGCGCGGTGCTCGATGAGACGCTCGACGACCTTGACGGCCTGTACTCGTTGGGCTCGGCGAACCTGCCCAAGACGACCCGCGAGCGACTTGAGCAACGGCTTGGATGGAGCGGCCGGCTTGCGCTCTCATTCGACCTGCCGAGCAAGGACCCGATGCGAGAGGAGATGCTCTCCGGCGGCGGAATGCTCCTGGCGTTCCTGGTGTGCGTGGGGCTCGGCGCTCTGGCGGCAGTGGTCGCCGGCTTCGTGCTGTTCACCGTCGCGGCCGTGCTGATCGGCAAGGGCAAGCTGCGGTGGCGCATGGACAAGCCCGCACTGGGCGGGAGCCTGGGCGTGGAAGTGCTCACGGTGTTTCTCGGCGCGTTCCTGGGCTTGAAGCTGGTCATGTCGCTCGTGCACGCGGCGGTCGAGGCGGGGTGGCTGGGCACGTGGCTCAAGGCACAGGGCGAGCAGGGGATGGTGGTGATGACGCTCGTCGCCCAGTGGATCATCCTGCCGTTGGTAATGCTCTATCCCGCCTGGCGCGGATACCCCCGCTCACGCGTGAAGCGTGCGCTGGGTTGGCACCGCGGGCGCGGGTTCCTCGTCGAAATGCTCGCCGGGGTCGCCGGGTACCTCGCGTGCATCCCCGTGTACATCCTGGCCGTGCTGATCGCGTTCGGCCTGATGATGCTTGAGCACGCCTTGCGGACGAACCTCTCGGGCGGGCAGGAGCCGGGCGGTCCGGTCAATCCGATCGGCGATCTGCTGTCTCAGTCGGCGCTGATGGCCGTTCTACTGATCGCGTTGGCGACGGTGTGGGCGCCGATCGTGGAGGAGAGCGTCTTCCGCGGAGCGATGTTCCGTCAGTTGAACGCGCGGATGGGTATGGTCTGGGCCGCGCTGATCAGCGGCACGGTCTTCGCGATGATGCACGGCTACTCGGCGTCGATGTTCCCGCCGTTGATCGCGCTGGGAGCGGGGTTCGCGCTGATCAGGGCGTGGCGCGGATCGCTGGTGGCGTGCGTGACGGCGCACGCCCTGCACAACGGAACGGTCACCATCGTGATGCTGGTGATGTTCTCGTTGCTGAAGTAGTCGCTGCCACAACGGGCATTTTGCCGCGTGCGCTCGTACGCTCTGCCCGTGACGACCGCGCCCGGACAGACAAACCCGCCCAGTTCCAGCCCGGCTTCCAACGCCGTGTCGATCTTGTGGATGGTCTCGCTGGCCGCGCTCATTGTGCGGGCGACCAAGCGCGACCTGCTGGCAAAGGTGCACCTCGAAGAGGCGCCGCTCTGGTGGTTCATCGCGGCGTTTGTGCTGATGACGGCGGCTTGGGCAGCGGTAGAGTGGAAGACGCTGCGTCCGTGGCTCACCAAGGCGGTGACGACGGCGAAGGAGATGGGGTTCGCATCGGTGCTGGGGGTGTTGGCGTCGGTGCTCCCACTGGCGGGATCGATCGCGCTGTACGCGTACATCGGCACGGTGTCGCGCTGGCTGCGCGAGCACCCGCAGGGGATCTGGCTCTATCTCGTCGCGTTTGTCGTGCTGGGCGGCGTGGCGCTGCTGCCGACTTACGCACAGAGCGCCGTGGGCGGGTACGCGTTCGGCGTCGCCCGCGGCGTGCCGCTCGCGCTCGGTGGGTTCGCGGGTGCGGCGGTGCTGGGCTACTTGATCGCGCTTCGGGCAAGCCCTGAGCGTGTGCAGCGCGTGGTGGACCGCGACGCTCGCGCCGGCGCGGTGCGACGCGCCCTGGTCGGCGGCGGGTTCTGGAAGCAGGCAGGCATCGTGACGCTGCTGCGGCTCCCCCCCACTTCGCCCTTCGCACTCACGAACCTGGTGCTCGCCGCAGCGGGCGTGAAACTGGCGCCGTTTGTCGTCGGAACGATCCTGGGAATGACGCCGCGGACGGTGGCGGCGGTTGTGATCGGAGCGGGGATCGCCGAGCTCTCGAAAGAGATGAGCAAGGACACGCTGGAGACGGCGATGCCCAAGTGGATCTGGTGGGCGGGAATCGCGGTGACCGTCGTGGTGCTCGGGGTGATCATGCTGGTGGCGAAGAAGGCGCTGGCGGGCGTGCTGAAGCGGCATGCATGACGAGGCCCTGGCGCAAGCCTGGGCTTGGGATCGTTGACGAGACGTGCGCATAAGGACGACGAACGCTGAGCCCAGGCTTGCGCCAGGGCCTCGTTAGAGGCGCGCGGTCGCGTATCCTCACCCGATGGCCGACTCGTCCTCCAACTCGCAATCGCTGACCGCCGAGCAGGTGCGCAAAGTGGCCTCGCTGGCGAAGCTTGAGCTTGACGACTCGGAGGTCGAGCGTCTGCGGACGGACCTTGGCGCGATCCTCGGGTACTGCGCAGCGGCTGCAGCAGGTGAACCTCGACGGCGTCGAGCCGCTGGTCTCGCCGCTGGAGATGACCGGCCCGATGGCGGCGGATGAGCCGGGCGGGATGCTGACGCCTGAAACGCTGCTCTCAATGGCCCCGGCGACCGACGGGCCGTTTGTGAAGGTGCCGAAGGTGCTCGGCGGCGCGGGGGGTGCGTGATGGAATGGGCACCCGTGGAACAGCTCGCGGCGGATGTGCGGTCGGGGAAAACAACCGCGCGATCGCTGGCCGAACGCGCGCTGCAGCGCACCGACGCCGTCAACGGTCAGCTCAACGCGTTTACGCAGGTTTTGCGTGACGAGGCCCTCGCCCGTGCCGACAAGATCGATGCCGCGGTGAAGGCCGGGCAGAACCCCGGCCCGCTCGCGGGCGTGCCGGTGGCGGTGAAGGACAACATCTGCACCGTCGCGGGGCGCACCACATGCGGCAGCGCGATTCTGAAGGACTACCGCTCGCCGTTTGACGCGGGCGTGGTGGAGCGACTGCATGCCGCAGGCGCAGTGATCGTGGGCAAGACGAACCTCGATGAGTTCGCGATGGGCTCATCGACCGAGTCGAGCGTCTTCGGGCCGACGCGCAACCCGTGGGACGAGTCGCGCGTACCCGGCGGCTCGTCGGGCGGCGCTGCGGCAGCGGTCGCGGCAGGGTGCGTGCCGCTGGCGCTGGGGTCGGACACGGGCGGTTCGATCCGTCAGCCCGCGAGCCATTGCGGCGTGGTGGGGATCAAGCCGACATACGGACGGGTGAGCCGCTGGGGACTGGTGGCGTACGCGTCGAGCCTGGATCAGATCGGGCCGATGTCGCGCCGCGTGAGTGACTGGCGCTGGCGACGCGGGTGATCTGCGGGCACGACCCGCGCGACAGCACCAGTGCATCGCTGGACGCATCGGGGATCGACACGGAGATCGACCGTCCGGTCGAGGGGCTGGTGATCGGCGTGCCGCGCGAGGCCCGCGCGGCCGGAAATCACGCGGGCGTCGTTGCGGCCGTTGATCGAGCGATCGATGTGCTTAAGAGCTGTGGAGCGAAGGTGGTCGAGATCGACCTGCCAAACGCTGGTCTCGCGATCGCGGCGTACTACCTGATCGCTACAGCGGAGGCGTCTTCCAATCTCGCTCGGTTCGACGGGGTTCGCTACGGGCACCGGGCCGCACTGAAGACAGGCGAGGGGCTTGATGCGCTCTACTGCCGTTCGCGTGCCGAGGGGTTCGGGCGAGAAGTACGCAAACGGATCATGCTCGGCACGCACGCGCTCAGCAGCGGGTACTACGACGCGTACTACGGGCGGGCGTTGAAGGTCCGCCGGCTGATCAAGCAGGACTACGACGCGGCGTTCAGGCAAGGGTGCCACGTGGTGCTCATGCCCGCTTCGCCGGGTCCGGCGTTCACGATCGGCAGCAAGACCGCGGATCCGCTGGCGATGTACCTAGAGGACGCGTTCACCGTCGGCGTGAACATGGCCGGGCTGCCGGGGATCACCGTGCCGGCGGGGTTCGCGAACGAAGGCGGGCGAGAGCTGCCGGTGGGCGTGCAGCTCATCGGGCCGGCGTTGAGCGAGAACCTGCTGCTGCGGGCCGCGGCGATGGTGGAGCGCGGGGCGGGGGCGGCTGAGCGGCGGCCGCAAGATTGACCCTCCTTCTCCCGGCTCTGCGGGAGACCGTGTGTAACGCAGCGAAGCGAAGTGGAGCCGGAAGCCAAATAGCCACCTTCCAGTTTCTCGCCGGCTTTGCGTCGGCGGATGAGGGTGCCTTTGTGAGCACCCCCGACACAAAGCGAAGACACCCTCACCCCGACCCTCTCCCGCAGAGCCGGGAGAGGGGGGCCGCATCCAGCCGCTCCAAGCTGAAACAGCATCCTCCAAACCACCTTCTACCATGGGCCCTATGTCACACGACCCGCTCAGCGACGGCCTGCTCTCCCTGCTCCAGAAGTCCGACCCGATCATGGCGGGACCCATGGCCGCGGAGCGCAAGCGGCAGGAGACGACGATTGAGCTGATCGCCAGCGAGAACCACGTTTCGCCGGCGGTCATGCACACGATGGGGTCGTGGCTGACCAACAAGTACGCCGAGGGGTACCCGGGCGCGCGGTACTACGGCGGGTGCGTGCACCATGACGAGATCGAGACGATCGCGCGCGACCGGGCCAAGTCGCTCTTTGGCTGCAGCTTCGCCAACGTGCAGCCGCACTCTGGGCGCAGGCCAACACCGCGGCGTTCATGGCGCTGATGAAGCCGGGCGACACGTTCTGCTCGCTGGTGCTCAAGGACGGCGGGCACCTGTCCCACGGGATGTCGATCAACTTCAGCGGCGTGTTCTTCAAGCCGGTCTTCTACCCGCTGCACTACGAGGCGAGCCATCCCGAGTTCGAGCGGATCGACTACGACGCGGTGCGGAAGGTGTGCCTTGAGCACAAGCCCAAGCTGCTGCTGTGCGGCTACTCGGCGTACCCGCGTCAGATCGACTTCGCGAAGTTCCGCGCGATCGCCGACGAGTGCGGTGCGCTGCTGATGGCCGACGTCGCTCACATCGCGGGCCTGTGCACCCACGGCGGATGCGCCCACCCGTCACCGTTCCCGCATGCGCACGTCGTCACGACCACCACGCACAAGACGCTCCGCGGCCCGCGCGGCGGCCTGATCATGACCAACGACGAGGAACTCGCCAAGAAGATCGACAAGGCGGTCTTCCCCGGCGTGCAGGGCGGACCGCTGATGCACGTGATCGCCTCAAAGGGCGTCGCGTTCGGCGAGGCGCTGCGGCCTGACTTTGTCACTTACAGCAAGAAGGTCGTTGCGAACGCTCAGACGCTGGCCGCGGCGCTCGATCAAGCGCGGCTACCGCATCACCACCGGCGGCACCGACAACCACCTGATGCTGGTCGACCTGCGCCCGAAGAACGCCGAGCTGACCGGCGCTGACGCCGAGAAGTGGCTCGAGGCGGCGGGCCTGATCTGCAACAAGAACGGCATCCCCAACGACTCGCGCCCGCCGAAGTTCACCAGCGGCATCCGCCTGGGCTCGCCCGCGACGACGACCCGCGGCTTCGGCGCAAACGAGATGGAGGCCGTCGCAGGCTTCATCGACCGCGTGCTAACGGCCAAGGGCGACGCAGGCGAGACCGAGCGCGTGCGTGCCGACGTGGCGACGCTCTGCGCCAAGTTCCCCATGCCGCACTGATCGACATCGGCTTGCACACACATACAAGGACTCGCATGCTCCCGATCCTGCTCATCTCGTGCGCGCTGGCTCAACCGACCGCTCCTGCGACGGCGACGGCGCCTGCGACTCCGGCACAACCTGAGGCGCCCGCAGCCAAGACCGAGCCGACGCCGTTGGATCAGGCCGCGGCGAAGGGGTTGACCGATCGCCTGCTGGGGCGCGGACCGGGCAGCTATCTCACCGCCAAACGCATGCTGGAGTGGGCGGCAGAGGCCAACCCGGCCGACGCCGAGGCGGCGAAGAAGACCTGGGCGCAGTGGGAAACCGAGACGGGCCCGGGCTTTGAAGCCATCCTGCAGGAGTTCGGCCGCCGCCTGCACAGCACGCGCGACGAGGCGTACGCGGTGTTCACGAAAGAGTTCGAGAAGTCGCTTGAGAGTCTCAAGCCGAAGATGACGCCCGAGGTGCTGCACGCCGTTGTGGCGAGGAACACGCTCGCCGTCCGCGATCAGCCGGCCGCCACCGTCTCGTACCTCTACATGTTCGACCCTGCCCGCGCGGGAGACGACATGAAGCTCGTCGCCGCCGGCAAGACGCGCAAGGTGAAGGCGCGTCTGAACGGCACGGGCGGGCCCGAGTCGGTGCTCGAATTCTCCGTGCCGCTGAGCTGGAATGTAGTGATCGACAACCCCGAATCGTTCTGCATCGCCGAGAACGGAGGGCTCGGGCCACTGATGGTGACGGTGAACGCGTTCAAGCTGCCCAAGGACGCCGAGCACGACCCGGTGAAGTTCGCCGCGCGGCTCGCCGGAAGCTCAAAGGAGCACGGTGAACCGATCGCCGGCACCCTCGCCGGACGCCCGAGCGGCCGGATGTGGACGCGCGTCGTAAAGCCCGCGGGGCAGGAGATCGTCTGCGGGCGGTACGACTACCACGCCGTCATCGGCGGTGATCGGGTCACCTCGGTGGCCGTCGCAGTCGCGACAACGCTCACCGCGCAGCAGCGCGAGTACACGGTCGCCGAACTCGCGGCCTACGCGGAGAGCCACAAGGGCGTGATCGACTGGATCGTCGGCACGTGCGCGTTCGCCGATGCGCCGACCGAGGCGCCAAAGGCGACGCCGGCGAAGTGAAGGAGTAAGGGGCCTTTCAGGTGAAAACTCGACTCGGGCTTATCCCGAGCCGATAAACGTGATCGTGCGCACGTCCAGCCACGAGATCACGGTCGAGGTCGCCGCAGCGGTGCCGTTCCGGCTCGATGAGCACGGGGTGGTCGAGGTGCTGCTGGTGACGAGCACCGCCGGCTTGTGGATCGTGCCCAAGGGGGGCGTTGAGCAAGGACAGACGCCCGAGGGCGCTGCACTGGCCGAGGCGTGGGAAGAGGCGGGGGTTGAAGGGTGCATCACTGGCGAGCGGCTGGGGGTGTGGCACACGTCGCGCAAGGGGCGTTCGGTCGCGGCGCCGGTCTATCCGCTGCTGGTTGAGCGGTGCGCCGCCCGCTGGCCTGAGGATCGTCGGCGGAACCGCCGCTGGGTGTCGGTCCGTCAGGCGTGCGAACTGGTGGAATCGGCGGAACTGCAGGGCGCGCTGACGCGCCTGGCCCGGCGGATCCGCGGCATGATGTCGTCGCGTGCGGCCTGACGTTCAGGCGGCCTTGCGCTGCGGCGCGAAGTTCAACCACTTCTGGCAGGCGCGGATCAGCGCATCGCGGGCGATGGGCTTGGTCAGGTAGTCATCGCACCCGGCGGAGAGGGCTCGCTCGCGGTCGGCGGCCATGGCGTGGGCGGTGAGGGCGACGATCGGCCCTTCGTACCCCATCGCGCGGAGGCGGCGGGTGGCTTCGTACCCGTCGGTGCCGGGCATCTGCATGTCCATCAGGATGAGGTCGAACCCACCGGCGGGGCTCGTCGCTTTGGCGACAGCCTGTTCGCCATTGGGCACCACTTCGACGGTCGCGCCGGCGCGCGTGAGGTGATGAGTGAAGAGGCGCTGGTTGTCCGGGCCGTCTTCGGCGAGCAGGACTTTGCCGCGGAGAACGGCGCCGCTCCCTGCGGCCTGCGGGAGCACGGGCCCGCTCATGAACTGTGCGGAGACCTGGTCGATCCCGGCGTTGACGGTGGCGGTGAAGGTCGAGCCCTTGCCCGGCTCGCTGGCGGCGACGATGTCGCCGCCGAGCATGCGGGCGAGCGTGCGGCTGATCGACAAGCCCAGTCCTGAACCGCCGAAGCGGCGCGACATGGTGGCATCGGCCTGCACAAACGGCTGGAAGAGGTTGGTCAGGCTGGCGGGAGGGATGCCGATGCCGGTGTCGGCGACCGTGATAGAGAGCAAGCGGCCTTCGCCTTCGGGCCCGTCGACCAGGACCGCCGCGACACGCACCTCGCCGCGGGCGGTGAACTTGATGGCATTGCCGATGAGGTTGGAGATGATCTGACGCAGGCGAGTGGGGTCGGAGTGGACCACCGACGGCATCTGCGGATCGATGACGAGCACCAGCTTGACGTTCTTGGCGCTGCGCGCGGGCTCAGCAGCTCGATGACTTCGCGCAGCAGCGAGGCGGGGTCATGGTCCAGCCGCTCGAGCTCGAGCCGGCCGGCCTCGATCTTGGAGACGTCGAGGATGTCGTTGAGCAGGTTGAGCAGGTGCTCGCCACTGCGCCGGATGGTGCGGACGGCGGCGTCACGCTGAGCGTCGTCGATCGCGGAGTCTTGCAGAAGCTCGGCGTAGCCCAGGATGGCGGTCATGGGCGTGCGGATCTCGTGGCTCATGTTCGCCAGGAAATCGGTCTTGGCCTTGCTGGCGAGCTGAGAGACGTGGTTGGCCTCGGCCAGACGCTCGTTGGCCTCGGCCAGCTGGCGGCACTGGGCGGCCAGCAGCGCGTGCATGTCGATCAGCGTGTGACGGCCGGAGTCGTGAACGCACACGACCGGCTCAGTCAACGCGTTGTCATGACGGGTGAGAGCGCGGTTGATCGCCTCGGTGACGGCGGTAGTCGCCGGGAGCGCAAACGGCGGAACGGACCATTGCGAGACCAGTTCGCGGACCGGCTTGTCCCAGAAGAGCTCGTGACTGAACCGCCGGCGCATCATGTCCAGCAGCTTCGGGCGCGACATCGCCGTCACGAACTGGCCCTTGTCGTAGACCATGACCCCCGGGATGCGGTGGTCCGACTCCAACAAATCGAAGACGTCGCGCACCGGACGGTCCGGATGGACGCAATGGTCAAACGACGGAAGCTGCAGGAGCGTGATCGAGGCCGCGGAACAACTCATGGGGCCAGACGTCCCTTCGATAACCGCCCGTTTTCCGACGGGCGGAACCTGAGGATCGGCTCATGAAGCGACCCCCTCAAGCACCCGCACACGGGCGTTCTCAGATGTTAAAAACTTCATGGGCCCGCGTCCGAGAACGGTGCGCGGGAGAGTGGCAAGGGCGGCTTATTCCTCGTCGCTCTTGTGCGGCACCGTGGGCGCCGGCATACGCGTGAGGACCTTGTCGATCAGGCCGTACTCGACCATCTCGCCGTCGTCGAGCCACTTGTTGCGGTCGCAGTCGAGCTTGATCTTCTCGGTCGTCTGACCGGTGGCGTCGGAGTAGATCTTGTACAGACGGTCGCGGATGCGGAGCATCTCACGGGCCTCGATCTCAAGGTCGGTCGCCTGACCTTCCATCACGCCGCCCAGCAGAGGCTGGTGCATGAGGTTGCGGGCGTTGGTCAGGGCGTAGCGTTTGCCCTTGGTGCCCGAGCAGGCCATGAGGCTGCCCATGCTGGCCGCCTGCCCGATGACGTACGTCGCGACGTCGCACTGGACGAACTTCATCGTGTCGATGATCGCCAGGCCGGCCGTCACGCTGCCGCCGGGGCTGTTGATGTACATGTGGATGTCCGCCTTGGGGTCCTCGTGGCTGAGGAACAGCAGCTGGGCGGTCACCAGCGAGGCCATCTCGTCTGTCACCGGCCCGCCGACCATGATGATCCGGTCGCGCAGCAGACGGGAGTAGATGTCGTACGACCGCTCGCCGCGGCCGGTCTTCTCGATGACGATGGGAACGAGGTAGGACATGGGGAATTCCGGGAGGAAGGTTGGTTCGGAGAGGAAGGGTGCTGAGTACAGGTGAGAGCGACGGAGACCGGCGACTGGTTACTTCGGGGTGCTCTTGGTGACGACCTCGTCAACCAGGCCGAAGGCCTTGGCCTCGTCGGCGGAGAAGTAACGGTCGCGCTCGGACGCGTCGCGGATGACCTCGGGGGTCTGGCCGGTCCGCTTGGCCAGGATGTCGATGAGCTGCTTCTTCATCTTGATGATCTGCTCGGCCTGGATGCGGATGTCCTCCGCCTGGCCTCCCACGCCGCCCGAGGGCTGGTGGATCATGACCTTGGCGTGCGGCAGGATGTACCGCTTGCCCTTGGCGCCCGCTGCCAGCAGCACCGCGCCGCCGGAGTAGGCCCGGCCAATGCAATAGGTGTTGATCGGGGAGGAGAGAAAGTCCATCGTGTCGAGGATGGCCAGCGTGTCGTCAACGACACCGCCGGGGGAGTTGATATAGAAGTGGATGTCCTGACCCGGCTTCTGCTTCTCCAGATAGAGCATCTGCATGGTGACCCGGGCGGCCGAGCCGGGGGTGATCTCGCCGATGAGGAAGACCACGCGGTTTTCCAGCAGGAGCTCGTCGATGGTCATTTCACGGGTGCGCTGGTAGGAGATGCTCACGGAGAATCCTTCCTGGAAGGGCGGTTGGGCTTGCCGGTCGATCCCGGCGCTCGGGAATCTATCGGCAACGCCTGTGCCAATGTCCACAGACTGTGAAAACAGGGTTCATGGTTGTTTGAAGATGCTGGCGTGCCATGCCCTAAGTGTCTTCACCTGCCGGAGTGGCAGGCCGCGCTGGTGGTGAACAGGCGCAGGATCCGCGCGTTGGGTGGGGTGCCGAGGGGTGGCAAAGGGTTGAGGGGGAGGGCGGGGGGAGGGGAGGGGGAAGGGAGGGGGGGAGAGCGGTACGATCCGGCCCCTATCCGGCCTCTGCGGTGCAACGGTTGTCCGTTGGCTGCCGGGGGGAGGGGGGATGCCCGGGAGCCGTCTTGACCACCGCGATCATCAGCGACGTGCACGGAAACCTCGAAGCCCTTCAGGCTGTCCTGGCGGACATCGACTCCCGGGGGATCAAACGGATCATCTGCCTGGGGGACATCATCGGGTACGGGCCCAACCCCATCGAGTGCGTGGACCTGGTCCGCTCGCGCTGCGAGTGGGCGCTGATGGGCAACCACGACTTCGGCGTGCTTTACGAACCGACGAACTTCAACGCTGGAGCCGAGTCGGCGGCGTTCTGGACGCGCGACCGGCTGGACGCCGAGCCCGACGACGCGCTGCGGCGCGAGCGGTACGAGTTCCTCGGCCGCCTGCGGGTGCGCGTAGTCGAGACCTGCCCGGACGGGCGGACCAGCCTGCTGGCGGTGCACGGCTCGCCCCGTCGACCGATCAACGAGTACATCTTCCCCGACGACGTGGCGAACGCGCCGGACAAGATTTCGACGATCTTCGAGCGGGTGCCGCGGGTGTGCGTGGTTGGGCACACGCACGTGCCGGGCGTGTTCACCGACGAGCCGGACTTCTACCCCCCCGGCGAGCTGACCGACAGCACGTACCAGTTCACCGAGTCGGAAAAGGCGATCATCAACGTGGGGAGCGTCGGCCAGCCGCGCGACATGGATCCGCGTGCTTCGTATGTCGTGCTCAGCGATCGCGGCGTGTCGTTCGCTCGCGTGCCGTACGACGTTGAGGCGGTGGCGGCGAAGATCAGGGCCGTTCCGCAACTGCCCGAGTGGCTGGCGGACCGGCTGTTTGAGGGGCGGTAAGGGGTTCACAAGCGTCGTCGACGCTGTTGGTTTACAGAGGGCGTTACCCTCGCAAAACGGGGGGGCGAGGGTAGTGGCACCCAGAGGCCGGGCTTCCGGCGAGTTCGCACAGAAGGATCGTGGCATTCATGGCTGAAGGTCGTAATCGGGTCGTTGGAATCCTCGTGCCCGCCGTGCTGGCGCTGGGCCTTGTCGCACTGGGCGTGGGGCTGTTCAAGCCCAAGGCGCCGGCCAACACCGCTCAGCCTGGCGAGAAGCCGGCGGCGGCACAGGCCGGTGCGAACGCCGGCGCACCGAGCGCCGGGTCGGCCACAAAGCCCGCATACACAGGCCCGCTGGTTGCGCCGCTGAAGCCGGCCGTCGACTGGAACCCGATCGGCGGCCTGGACACCGCCACGCCCGCCAGCCCGCTGATGCAGGTGAAGTTCTACCCGATGGGCGCGGGGATCAACGAGCTGTCGCTCTCGCGCCACCACATGGGCGCCGACCCCAAGAGCCCCAACGAGGTTCTTCAGCAAACGCACGTTCACAACGGCAACCCGCTGGTCCCCTTCGCGCTGGCGGGGGTGAAGATCAACGACGAGTACGTCTCCCTCTCAGCCGGCGGCGTCGACACCGCCACCGGCGCGGCGGTTGAAACGTGCTGGACGCAGGCTGCGCCGGGCCGCTTCGTCGCCGACATCAACGACGCGACAGGCCGGGCCGTCGCTCGCGTCACGCGCGAGTTCCGTCTTGTTGAAGGCGTGTACGAGTTCACGCTGGATACGAAGTTTGAGAACCTGACCGACACGCCGATGACCGTTCAGTTCACCGAGGTCGGCCCGGCCGAGCTGCCGATCAGCGTGATCCGGTACGGCGGCGACCCGCGGCGCGTCCGCATGGGCCTGATCACCGACCCCGACGTCGAACACGTCGCCGGCCGGTCGCCGGTGATCTCGCGGAACGAGTTCCTGGGACACCTTGAGCCGACACTTCCGGTCTGGCCGCCCGCCAAGCCTCCCGCCGACAAGCAGTGGCTGTCGTGGGTCGGCACGAGCAACCGGTTCTTCGCCGTGACGGTGCACGCACGTCCAAGCACGCAGCCGACGTGGACCGAGCGTCCGCAGTCCGCCTCCGGCGGCGACAAGCGTCTCAACGCGTACGCGACGGTGGACCGGGTCGTGCTCCTCCGCGGGCCGGACAAGGACGGCAAGCTCGAGACGAACGCCGTTGCGGCGCTCTGCGCGTTCTCTCCCTCGATCGTCGTGGCGGGCGGGCAAGCGCACAGCGCTTCGGTCGGCGTCTACGCCGGACCGGTGGACCACGAGACGCTGGGTGTCGTCGATCGGCAGGACGGCAAGATCGGCCTGACGGACCTTGAGATCTACTACTGGCCCGGGCCGTGCTCGTTCTGCGCGTTCCAGCCGATCGCCTACTTCCTGCGGTGGGTGCTGTCGATCTTCGCCGACTATGTCGTGTTCGATTGGGCTCTGGCGATCATCCTGCTGGTGGTGTGCGTGCGGACGTCGCTGCACCCGATCACCAAGTGGAGCCAGACGAGCCTGCAGCGGTTCGGCAAGCAGATGCAGCGCGTGGGCCCCAAGCAGAAGGCCCTGCAGGAGAAGTTCAAGGACGATCCGGCGCGTCTCCGTCAGGAGATCGCCGCGATGATGAAGGAAGAGAACGTCAACTACGCCGGCGCCCTGGGCTGCCTGCCGATGCTGATGCAGACGCCGATCTGGATCGCGCTGTCGGCCATGATGTTCTTCCTCTTCGACCTGCGCCACACGCCGGCGTTCTTCGGCATCATCCAGAAGCTCACCGGCGGCCACTGGCAGTTCCTCGCCGACATGGCCGAGCCGGACCGGTTCATCAAGCTGCCGTTCACGTTCACCGTGCCGCTGATGAACCAGATCGACTCGGTGAACATCCTGCCGGTGATCCTGGGCCTGGTCTTCTTCATCCAGCAGAAGTACCTCACGCCGCCCCCGACGGCACAACTCTCTCCCGAGATGGAGATGCAGCAGAAGATCATGAAGGTGGTGATCGTCTTCATGTTCCCGATCATGATGTACAACGCGCCGTCGGGCCTGGCGCTCTACTTCATCACCAACAGCACGCTGGGCATCATCGAGTCTCGCCACATCCGCAAGGCGTTCGAGAAACAGGAGGCCGAGCGCGAGGAGCTGCGCAAGCGCAACCCCCACGCGTTCGACAAGCAGCAGAAGCCCGGGTTCTTCGCACGATTCCAGGCCCGCATCGCCGAGGCCCAGGCACGCGCCGAGCAGATCAAGTCCCAGCAGAATAAGTACGGCCCGCGCAAGTGAGGTAGTCCCATGCAGGACGGAGCGACCATCGTCGCGTGCGCCACGGGGGAAGGCCCTCCGGCGTCACGAGCGCTGGTGCGTCTCTCCGGTCGGGCGTGCGCGGACATCGAACGCTCGCTGATCGTTCGACCTGCGGAGGCCCGCTCCGCACTCGTCGCTCGCTTTCAACTTGCAGCCGGGCGCGAACTGCCATGCCTGGCATGGAGGGGCATCGGGCCGCGAACCTACACCGGTGAAGATACGCTCGAGCTGCTGATGCCGGGCAACCCACTGTTGGTGCAGATGGTCGTTTCGCGGTTGTGCGAGATGCCGGACGTTCGCGCAGCCGAGCCGGGCGAGTTCTCGGCACGGGCTTATCTGAACGGGAAGCTCTCACTCGAACGCGCCGAGGGCGTCGCGGCGATGATCGCGGCGGAATCAGCGACCGATCTGGAGGCCGCGGCACGCCTGATGCGCGGCGAGACCGGCTGCCTCTACCGCACCTGGGCGGAAGAAGCAGCGACGCTGCTTGCGCTGCTCGAAGCGGGGATCGATTTCTCGGATCAGGAGGGCGTCATCGGGATCGCTCCGGCCGACCTCGCCCGGCGCGTGGATTCGCTGCTGACGGCGATCGAGGGGCATCTGGGTTCGGCCACCGGGCGCGAGGCTCCCCGCGGCATGCCTCGCGTGGCACTCGTCGGCCCGCCCAATGCGGGGAAAAGCACACTCTTCAACGCGCTGCTGGGATGCGTGCGCGGTTGCAACGCCCATCGCGGGAACCACGCGTGACGTGCTCGCCGAGCCGCTGACCGTCCACACCGCTTCGGGCGAAACGATGGAAGTGGAACTGCTCGATCTGCCCGGGCTGGACGCGGCGGCGACCGGGCTCGATGCGCTCGGCCAGCAGGCGGCGGGCGCAGCGCTGGCCGAGGCGAGCGTGGTGCTCCTGTGCTGCGAGCGAGGTGTGTTTGTTGCGCCGCCGGCTGGCGCTGCGCACACGGCGGTTGTGCGCGTGCGGACCAAGTCAGATCGCCCGGGTGAGGTTGAGGGAGCCGACGTAGCGGTCTGCTCGCTGACCGGCGGCGGGCTTGAGACCTTACGTCGTCTGATCGCCGACGCGGTAATTCACGTCGGCCCGCGCCGGTCGTCAGGAGTAGTCGTCGCGCGTCACGCTCGAGCTTTGCGGTCGGCCGCGCGAGCGTTGGCGTCGGTCGAAGCCGAAGGGCGGGCGGAAGTGGCCGCGCATCACCTGCGGACAGCCCTCGACGCGCTGGGTGGAGTGAGCGGCGCGGTGACGCCCGACGACGTCATCGGGCTCGTCTTTGCGCGGTTCTGCATCGGCAAGTAGCAAGCCCATCAGAGCCGAAGGCCGTAAGGCCTCGGCTGTTGGAGTGCTCGGGTGAAGTTGCGCCGCAATACCACCTGCCGGCCCCTTACGGGGCTCGGCTCTTATGCCGATCGGTCGGCTCACCAACACTCCGGCTCATCTGTCAACTCGATACGCGCACGCACGACTGCACGAAGGCCTCGAGGTGCTTGCTGCAGAACGCGTCCATCGCCTGGGCGGTGTTGGTCGAATCAACGCCCCAGAGACAGGCGGTGAGTTGCTCGCCGCGCGGGTCGGCGTGCACGGCGTACCGGCCTTCGACCGCCAGCACGGGCGGGATGCGCCCAATCAGGTAGGCGGAGAGCGCGTTGAGCTCCGGACCGCCGACGGAGATCGTCGGGCACAGGCGCAGGTGGCTGCTGTTGAGGTACCACACGTCGGTACAGACCGCCGCGGCGGGGAGCGTGCGCCCCAGCGTGGCAGCCTCTTTGGCCAGGAGCGAGTTCACTCCGCGCTGCAGGGCGTGGACGATGGGGCGGTCCATCGCCTCGGCGCGGAGGTCAGCGCCGACGACGATGACCACCGATGGTTCATCCAGATCGAGGGTCAGGCCCGATGGGAGCGGCGAAAAGGTCATGAAAATGGGTATCGGCGGGGGATCGGAAAAGGCCTGAAAAACAGGGCAGGTTGGGGGCGGCACCCCTATAGTTGTGCGAGGATTTTTTCATGAACGCTCTCCCCCTGAGCCCACTGAGCAACGCCCAGCAGGATGCGCCGCTGCCACCCCCGGCGCCCGCTGGACCCACCACCGCCGACGCGTCGCAAGGGACCGCGACGGCGACCAAGCCCGCTCCTGCGCGAACGCCGCCGGTGAGCAAGCCGCTGGACCAGTACAAGGTGCTCCTGCACAACTCCGACGAGCCGACGTTCCAATACGTCATCCGGACGCTCATGGAGATCGTCACCATGCCGACCGAGCGGGCCGTGCAGTTGACGATGGAGGCGCACACCGAAGGTGTCGCGCTGGTGATCGTGACCCACATGGAACTGGCGGAGCTTTACCGCGACCGGTTCCAGAGCAAGGGTCTCTGCAGCACGATCGAGAAGGCCTGACCTCATTTCCCCCGGCAACGTCCCTGCCGCGGGCGTGGTAATCGTAAATCCGGACGTTGCGATTCTGAGACCGGCGGCGGTCGTTATGGCTCTTGGACTGATCGAGCGGGCCCGAATCGCGTCGATAACGCGCCGCGGCCTGCAATTGAATGCCGCCGCGTGCCAGGGATCGGCAACGGAATTCCGCGAATACGGACTCACCCAGCCGTCACGCCGGGAGAACTCTCGTTGCGCTGCACGGGTTGCGAAGGCGGCGCGCATGCGCATCGGAACGGGGTCGTGAGTGCAGCGACAAGGGGCGGCTTCCGATCCACTCAGTGCCTCGCTGCTCACCGGGTGTGCCGGTGGAGTGGGGCCGCTGAAGGGGATCTTCAATGTCAGTTCGCATCGGAGATGTGCTGGTCGGGATGGGGGCGCTCAACAACGAGCAGGTGGACGCGGTGCTGAACGAGCAGCGCCGCACGGGCCGTCCGTTCGGCGTGATCGCCGAGCGGCTCTTCAACCTCGACAGCCGCGTGCTGGACCGGGCCTGGGCCGAGCAGTACGCCTCGAATTCGACGCCGGTCGACCCGCTGAGGGAGCGGTGCGACCTGGAAGTGGTGCAGACGGTGACACGCCGGCAGGCGTGGCAGTTCAAGGTGCTGCCGCTGCGGCGCGACGCCGGCGGCGACGTGATGATCTGCACGAGCAAGGACAACCTCCCCCGCGCCCTGCGCTTTGCGTACGGGCACTTCGGGCCTTCGTGTTTCTTCGTGGTGTGCGAGGACGAGCGGCTGCTCGACGCACTGGAGAAGCACCACCCCATGCCCGGGGCGCGGGAACGACTGATGATGACGCACGCGTAGCCGTGCGGGGCACTTCATCTCCGCGAACGGACCGAGCGTTCGCGGGCCCGACAGGGCGGCGTCGGCCGCTGACGACCCATCGGGCTCGCAGGCGAGCGAAACCTCTCATCCGGCGAACAGGCAGGCAAGCGTCACCAGCAATGGGCGGCGCACCTGGGTTCGCCGGCTGTGCACTTTTGAGGTTGACATCCGAACCCCGACCGTAAGGGAGGGGAACGCGACGCCCGCGCTTACGGAGGCGTCGGTTCGCTCCCTGACGGTCGCGGTTCGGACGCCTTCGGCCGCGTCAGCTTGAGATACAGCAGCGCCACGCCCGCGCACAGCAGATTGGCCGCTGTCTCTGCCGCGCTTACCGCAAGCACCACCACCGGCAGTTGCTTGCCCGCCACGGCGGCGACGGCCGCGACCGTGCCTCCTTCGCGCGCGCCGAGCGCGCCTGTAGGAGCCGCGGCCTGGATCGAGTAATACACGCTGTCGGCGACAACGCACTGGCCTATCGTCATCACCCCGCCCACTGCCGCCGCCGCGACGACGAACCGCCACACGCCGAACCCCATCGCCCCCGACCGCCAGAACAGCCCTTGAGCGACCCCCGCGGGCGACGCGAGCATCCGCGGCCCGTCGCGCAGATCTTGAAACGCTGCGCCGGCGACGACGCGCCCGAGCGGACCGGGCAGCTTCTGGCCCATCGCCGCCAACCACGCCCAAAACGCTTCACTCTGCGTCACCCGCCCAGCGACGACCAGCAGCCCTCCGAGCACGACCGTCGTCACAACAACCACGGCCCACCACACTGCGTCCACGCTCTTGAGCAAGAGCGTCGCGCCCAGCGGCGGCAGCACGCTCACCGCGATCACGCCCGCCGCGGCCGCCATCCACGCGACGATCCGCGGCAGCGGCACGCCGTTGCGCGTGCGGTGCAGATACGCCCGCGCAACGAGGCTCAGCTTGAACGGCAGGTTGTTCAGCAGCGTCGCGACCGCGTTGACCGCCAGCGCATCGGCCACAGGCAGCTTGGTCACCGGCGAGAGCACCGATCGAAACACCATCCCTGAGCACAGACTCACGCCCACCGAGAGCGCCACCAGCTGCGCCAGCACGCCGGGCGATTGCGCCAGCCGCTTCGCCTCCTCCAGCCGCTTCTCATCTCCCACCACCAGCACTACGCACCAAGCCAGCAACGCCAAGCCCAGAACAAACCCCGCGACCTGCACCCACCGCTTCGCTGTGGACTGCACGCCGGCGCCGCCGAGCCGCTCACGCGCCAGCCCCGCCGGCAGGTCCATCGCTCTTGGGCTTCGGCGTTGAGCGGCGCGTCGGCGGCGCGGCCTTCTCCGCCGGCACCTCGAACAGCTCCATCACCCGATCCCCGCGCGAGCTCTCCCACGCGCGCACCGGCTCACCCAGCGTGATGATCCACGTCTGCAGCCGGTCGCTGGTGATCGCGGGATCGAACCCGTACGTCGCGTTGTACCGCCGGATCTCCGCGTGGTTGATCAGGATGTACGTCGCTCCCGTCGCCTGCACGGCGCGCGTCCACGCCGCGGGCTCATCTGGATGAGCCTGCATCGCCAGCCCCACGACCGAGCGGTCCCACGTCGTGTTGTACACCGTCGGACAGAGGTAGTAGAGCGGCGTCGCGTCGCCGAGCATGAACAGCTTGTCGTCAGGCTCAAACCGCAGCGCCGCATAGACCTGCGGGTCGGCCCGCGCCTCGAGCTGCTGCCGCTGGCTCACCGGCAGCGTGGCATAGCGTGCCGCCGCCGACTCACCGGTAAACCGCGGCACGCCCAGTGTCAGCCACTCGTTGGGATGCAGGCCATTCTCAGTCATAAACAGCCGCGCGGTGCTCGCCGACGCCAGCAGCGGCATCACGCTTACGAACATGAAGCTCAGCCGGCGCAGCGGCGGCAATTCGCCCACTGATGCCGACTCACCCAGCATCCACGCCGCCAGCGTGCCGATCGCACCTGCTAAGTTCGGCAGCAACGGCATCAAAAACCGCGACTGCCCGTGCGTCGCCAGCACCCACGCGACGCACCCGGCGAAGATCCCGCCGAACAGCACCACGCCCACCAGGCGCGTCCGCGACCGCAGCGCCAGCAGCACCGCCGCCGCCATGCCGAACGGGAACATCATCCCCCACTGCCCGTGGAACATCCCGCGCGGCTCGCCGTCGAAGGTCGCCGGGCGATTGGTGATCGGATCGCGCGGCGCCTCCCACGCCACCAGGCGCGCGATCTGCTCGCTCACCGTCCCCTCGCGACCGTGCGCCTTGCTGAACCGCGCTGCCTGCTCGTCGCTCCAGTAGGCCTTCCCCATCGACATCGAGAGCGGGAAGACCGGGCTCCCGCACGCCGCGTAGTTCCGCGCCAGCGGCGGGGCGAGCATCACAATCCCACCCACCACGCCCGCCAGCACAGCCTTGGGCCACATCCTCACCGCAACACTCGTCAGCAGCACCAGCGCCACCGTCGGCCCGCCGATGAGCAGAAACGTGGGCTTGCACGCGGCGCTCGCCCCCAGCAGCAGCCCCGCGCCCAATCCGCGCTTCCACGCCGACCCATCGCTCAACGCCGCCAGCGATGCGCCCGCGAGCAGCGCCAGCGCCGGCATCTCGTTGTACGCCAGCGACCCCGTCACCACCGTCCACGGCACCGCGAGCGTCGAAGCGAACCCCAGCCCGCCGCCGATCCACACCCCCACGCCCTCCAACCCGCACCGGCGCCACGGCGCCGCCGCGAGGGCCCCGACCGTAAACGCCGCGATCAGCGCCTGCCCCACGTGCACGTACTGGCACGCCAGCACGCCCACGCCCTCGTTCGCAGCCAGCCGCCCACCGGTGAGCGCAGCGATCTGCGTAAACCCCGCCTCGCCGTACGACGGCAGAAACGAGTACACGTTGTGCGTCAGCGGCCAGATCCTCCCGCCCATCGCCCACTCCTGCGCCAGCGGCAGGTGGTAGCTCATCGCGTCGAACCCGCCCGCCTCGCTCCGCCACAGGATTCCCGGCGGGTTCGCCGCCGCTACCAGCAGCACCCCCACCGACACCACCCCCAGCAGCGCAGTCCACGGCGCCCGCGGCATCCGCGGCCTCGTTTTCAGCACGCGCGCCGCCTGCACCGCCAGCAGCAGCAGCCCGCCCGCCATTACCACGCCCGCCCCCACTTTGCCCGTCGAGCCCGACAGCCCGCCCAGCACACCCACCAGATGGTCGACAAAGAGCAGCACCGCCAGACCTGCCGCGGGCTGTAGAAGCAGCCGGTCGCGCTGGCCAGTTGCCAGCAACTGCGACACCGGCCACCCGTATCCCAGCGCCGAGAGGACAAACGCCAGGGCGATCCCCCCAGCGGTGAACCACGTGTAGACCACCGTTGCCGCCGCGGACATGCGGGAGTCGTCTTCCGCCAGCCCCAGCGTGGACATGCCCACGCCGATCAGCAGCGGCAGCAGTGCCAGGGCGATCAGCACGCCGTGCCGGCTGAGGCGTGATGTGCGGTCATCAAGGTCGGGGAGTGAGTCGGTCATGAAGGGCCGGCGAGAGGAACGGCTCCCGGCCCGTTAGGATACTGGCGTGCCCCCACGGGTTCCCCCCCCCAGATCTCGACAACATCCGCATCATCGAGCCCCTCTGCGCCGTCTTCCGGCGCAAACTCCGTGATGAAGGCCTCAAGTACACCGCCGAGCGGGCCCGCATCCTTGACGCCGTGATGGCCATGCCCGGCCCCTTCACGGTCGAGCAACTCCTCGACAAGCTCAAGGGCGGCCTCCCCCGGGTCAGCAAGGCGACCACCTACCGCACCATCAAGCTCCTGGCCGACGGCGGCATCGTCCGGCCCGTCGTCCTCAACAGCGACCAAACCCACTACACCCTCGCCTACGGCCGCGGCAGCACCGCCACGCTCGTGCTCACCGACTCTGGCCAGATGGAGCTGATCGACGCCCCGGGTCTGGCTGAACTGTGTGCCCGGATCTGCGAGGAACGCGGCCTGACCCTCAACGGCCAGAACCTGATGATCTACGCGGCGCCGAAGGCCTGAATGAACGAGGCCCTGGCGCAAGCCTGGGCTGAGCGTCCGTAGTCGCTGTGCGCACGATTGATCAACGGCCCCCAAGCCCAGGCTCGCGCCAAGGCCTCGTCAACGCTCACCTCGTTCAACGAAAAACGCCCCGCATCGCGGGGCGTTTCCGTTCTTTCAATGGGCCTGACTGGATTCGAACCAGTGACCTCACGCTTATCAAGCGTGCGCTCTAACCAGCTGAGCTACAAGCCCTTGTCTCCTGCCTTGGACTATCGCCCAAAGCAGGGGCGGAGTATAGCCCCGCGGGGTTGCGCGGCAACGATTCGGCATGTCCGGCACCCCCCCAAACAACTCCCCGACCTCTTCCCCCACCGCCGTGCTCACGATCCTGGAAGGGGAAGCCCACCTCCTCTTCGCCTTCGATATCGGGCTCGCCATCGAGCTCGACGACGCCGAGCGGTTGCTGACCGCGGCGGGGGGTGTTGAGGGCCGCGAGAGCATCGGGGGTGCACAACGCACTCCCGAGTACTTCGAGTTTCGGCCCGCCCCGCTCCGGATCGCCCGCAACGTCCCCGGCCTGTCGGTGGCCGGACGCCCGATCGACCCGCGGGTGGAGTGCGTGCTGTACGACTTCGGGGCCGTGTCGCTCTCGTACCGCGTCCCCATCAGCGGACCGCTCGAAGGGCTGGTTGAGCTTGCCGACGAGCTGTATGAGAACCCGGCACTGATCGCCCATGCGCGCCAACTCGCCGAGTCGGTCGCCGCCGCCGCGGCGCCGGCCGTCCGTCGGCCGGGGATCTCGCCGCTGGTTGAGGACTATGTCGTCTACCACGCCCGGCACGTCGATGCACCGGGCGGACTCGCCGCGTGCCTGCACGCCGAGCGCACCACGCTCGCCCGCGTCCTGCGCCGAGCGCGGCCAACTCTCCGAGCTGGAAGCCGCCGAGGCTCTCGCCTGCACGCTCTCCTACGCCCCCACCGATGCGGTCGTCGTCGACTGGAACGCGGCGCTCGTCGTGCAGGAGCCGGCGCAGGACATCCTCACCGTGCTCGAGTTCGCCAACGTCGAGCTGCTGGAGGTCCGCTTCCTCGACGACCGGCTCGACGGCATGCTCGACCGCTCGTACGACCATGCTTTGCTGGGCGAGGGCCAAGGCCGCAGGGCCTCGCGCAAGGCCGACATGCGCCGCATCGCCGGTCTGCAGATGGACGCCGCGCTGCTCTTTGAGTCAGTCAACAACGCCCTGAAGTTGCTCGGCGACCAGTACCTCGCCCGCGTCTACAAGCTCGCCGCGCAGCGTTTCCACTTGGCCGACTGGGACCAGAGCATCCAGCGCAAGGTGAACACGCTCGAAGGGATCTACCGCAAGATGGCCGACGACCAGTCCACTCGCAAGATGGAGGTGCTGGAGTGGATCATCATCGTGCTCATCGCGGTATCGATCGTGCTGCCGTTTGTGACGAGCGCGGCACACTAACGAGGCCCTGGCGCAAGCCTGGGCTAAGCGTCCATAGCTCTTATGCACGCGGCCTGTCAACGACCTCCAAGCCCGGCTTGCGCCAGGGCCTCGTCACGCCATCACCACAACGCCCGCACCTTGATCGTCTCCGGCAGCTTCTTCAACGCCTCGACGATCTGCGGCCCCTTGTCCGCCGCGGGATCGATGTCGAACACCACGTACCCGATGTCCCCCTTGGTCTGCAGGTACTGGGCGCTGATGTTGATCTTCTGCTCCCCCATCACCGCGTTCACCTTGCTCATCACGCCCGGCACGTTCTTGTGCAGGTGCAGGATGCGGTGCGAGCGCCGCCCCTTCCCTTCGGCCGCGTCGGCCGAGCCCTGCTCGGGCAGATCGACCACCGGCATGTTCACGCTGCCGCTGGTTGCGCCCACGTTGATGAACCGGATCAGCTTGTCGCACACATCGTGCGCGATGTTCTCTTGAGCTTCCTCGGTGCTGCCGCCCACGTGCGGCGTCAGGATCACGTTGGAAAGGCCCAGCAGCTCGCTCTGGAACAACTCGTCGCGCCCCGCCGGCTCGTAGGGGAACACATCCAGCGCTGCGCCGGCGATGTGCTTGCCCTTGATCGCGTCAGCCAGCGCCGGCACGTCCACCACGCTGCCGCGGGCGTTGTTGATCAGGAACGACCCCTTCTTCATCGCCTTAATTTGTGTCTTGCCAATCATCCCTTTGGTCTGCCCCGTCTCGGGCACGTGCAGCGTCACCACGTCCGACGCCTTGAGCAGCTCGTCGAGCGTGCGGCACGCCCGCGCGTTCCCCAGCGGCAGCTTGCTGAGGATGTCGAAGAACACCACCCGCATCCCCATCGCCTCGGCCAGGATGCTCACCTGCGTGCCGATGTGACCGTACCCCACGATCCCCAGTGTCCGGCCGCGCACCTCGTCGCCGCCGGTCGCCGACTTGTCCCACTTGCCCACGTGCATGCCGGCAGACTGGTCCACCATCCGCCGGTGCAGCGCGATGATCTCGCCGATCGTCAGCTCCGCGACCGACCGCGTATTGCTGAACGGCGAGTTGAACACGGCCACGCCCCGCTGCGCCGCTTCGCCCAGCGCCACCTGGTTGGTTCCGATGCAGAAGCACCCCACCGCCATCAGCCGCTTGGCCGACGCCAGCACGGGCGCAGTCAGCGACGTCTTGCTCCGGATCCCCAGTACGTGCGCAGCACCGGCTCCAGCGCTGGGCCCGATCGCCTTCTCCAAAGCCGCGGCGTCCCACGCTTTCTCGTGCAACTGAACGCTGAAGCCCTCCGCCTTCAGCCGTTCAACGGCCGCGGGGTGGATCGCTTCGAGGAGGATGACCTTGATCTTCTCTTTGGGGAAGGACGTATTCACGGGCCAACCTTATCGGCCCGGAGCGATGGAAATTTCAGTCGCAAGAGTCGGACAGCACTCCAGACACCAGCATCTGAGACGCTCCGTATAAGAACCGAGCCCCGTAAAGGGCCGGCCGCGGCGTATGAATCGCCATGTGTAACAGCACGACCACCGGCCGGGGCCTTACGGCCCACGGCTCTTATCGCAGTCTTTGCGCCTAGTGCCTGAACCGCCGCACCCCCGTCAGCAGGCACGTCACGCCGCGTTCCTTGCACAACTCGATCGTCTCGTTGTCGCGCTTCGATCCGCCCGGGTGCACGACCACCTTCACGCCGCCGTCGATCAAGATCTTCGCCCCATCAGGGAACGGGAAGAACGCATCCGACACCGCGATCGGCCCACCCGCACCACCGCCTGCGGTCATCAACCCTTCGCTGAACGACCGCGCCTTCTCGACCGCGAGCCGGCATGCCGTCACACGATCGACCTGACCCACGCCACCACCCAGCAGGCGAACAGCCCCGCCGTCCACCGCGCCGATCGCGATCGCGTTGCTGCTCATCGACCGCACCATGATCTCGATCGCCGCCGCCGCACTGAGCGTCTGCGGACTGGGCGTCGGGCCGGCGACGTGCTGCCACTTGGATGTATCAGGCGGCAGCAGGTCGCGCTCCTGCAGCAGCATGCCGCCGGGAATGGTCCGCATGATCATCGGCGAGACCTGCTTCCCCTTCATCTCCCCCACCGACAACAGCCGCACGTTGACGCTCTTGGCCTTGAGCATCTCCAGCGCGTCGGACGTGAACGACGGCGCGATGACCACCTCGAGGAACGTGTCCTTGCCCGTCAGTCGCTGCGCCGCGGCCGCGTCGATCGGGTGCGAGCAGGCGATGATGCCGCCGAACGCCGCGATCGGGTCGCCTGCGACTGCACGATCAATCGCTTCAAGAGCAGTAGCGCCGATAGCCGCTCCGCACGGATTGGCGTGCTTGATGACCGCCGCGCCGATGCGCTGCCAGCCTGCCTGCTCCGAGAGCGCCACCGCAAGGTCGAGCGCCGCCGCCGCATCGGCGACGTTGTTGTACCCGAGTTCCTTGCCGTGGTGCTGCACCGCGCTCAGCATGCCCGGCGCGGTGTCGCACCGGCTCTTGTACAGCGCCGCCGCCTGATGCGGGTTCTCTCCGTAGCGCATCTGCTGCACCTTGTCGTACGTCAGCGTCACCGTCTGCGGCAGGACTTCAGTCGCCTTGCCGTGATGATCCGCGCCGCTCCCGCCTTGTCCAGACAGATACTCAGAGATCGCCTTGTCGTACGCCGCGGTCATCGTGAACGCCGCGAGGGCCAGGCGCTCGCGCGTCGCCGGCGTCAGGCAGTTGTCGCTGCGGTCCATCTCGTCGATCACCGCCGCGTAATCCTCGGGCTTGGTCACGATCGCGACGTAGGCGTGGTTTTTCGCGGCGCTGCGCACCATGCTCGGACCGCCGATGTCGATGTTCTCGATCGCCTCCGCCCGCGTCACGCCGGGCTTGGCGACCGTCTGCTGAAACGGGTAGAGGTTGATCACCACCAGATCGATCGGCTCGATGCGATGTCGCCGCAGCGCCTCGGCGTGCTCGGGGTTGTCACGCACCGCCAGCAGGCCGCCGTGCACCGCAGGATGAAGCGTCTTGACGCGCCCGTCCATCATCTCCGGCAGGCCCGTCACCTCCTCGATCGGCGTGCACCGCACGCCCGCCGCCTCAAGCGACTTGGCCGTGCCTCCCGTCGAGATGATCGATACCCCGCGTGCCGAAAGCCCCTTGGCAAACTCGACGATCCCCGCCTTGTCGCTCACGCTGATCAGCGCGCGCTTGATCCGCACCGGGCCCGGAGGAGGAAGATCGACGCCATGGGATGCGCTCATGGCCGACTTTACGCCTGAATCACTCAGAATAAAGCCAAAACAGGAACTCAAAGGCACAAAGAAGTACTCAAAGATCTCAAAGAAAAAGAGCCCTCTTCGAGCTCTTTGAGATCTTCTCTTCGCTTCTTTGAGTTCCGGTCTTGTGCCTTACCGCGGCACGAACTTGCTCACCTCGCCGCGCGGGCTGATGGCGTACAAATCGCCGTCGACATTCGTCTCGCCGGTCACCAGCATCGCCACGTTCGGCAGCGTCACCTTCGTGACGATGTCGCCGTTGCTCGGATCGATGACCGTGGTGTCGCCCGTCGCCTTGTCGAAGAAGATCATGTTCCCCTTACGGACGGCGACGGCCGCACCCGCGACGCCCTGCGCTACCCACTGCTGGCTGCCGGTCTTGGAGTCCACCGACACCAAGCCCGTGCCCGGCACGTGCAGCATCACGTGCCCCTTGTAGACCGCGGGGCTGGAGACCAGCGGCACCTCGGTCCGCACCTGCCAACGGCGCGAGCCGTCAGCGGTGTTGAACGCCCAGAGCGACTGATCCAAGCCCGGCACAAACACCGCGCCGTCGCCCACGCCCGGCGTCGCGCCGGCCCCGGCGTACATGTGGCCCGCGCCCACCATCGTGCCGTTCGTGCAGTCCAGGATTCCCACCGTGCCGTCGTTGGACGTGAAGCACACCGTCGTGCCGCCCGTCGTCACCGGCTCGGTCGTCAGCGTGCCGGGGAACCGGTAGGCCCACGCCGTGCCGCGGATGCCCATCTCATACGCAACCACGCGGTCGCCGGCGCCGAAGGTCACCAGGTCGCCCATCACCACCGAACCGGTCGTGGGCAGGTTCTTCGGACGCTGACGATCGATCAACTGTCCCGTCTCCGCGTTGATCGCGAAGAACTCCGTCTCGTTGCAGGTCAGGATCGCCCCGTGCATCCGCGCCAGACCCCAGAACCGGCCCGCGCGATTGTCCACCTGCAGCGCCCACTTGAACGCGCCGCTGGTCGCCGACAGCGCCGTCGTCGCCGTCGTGTCGTCGGCGATCACCAGCATGTCGCCCAGCACCGCCGCCTTGTCCGGCTTGCCATGAGCGCTTTCGTTGAACGCAGCGAAGCCTGACCACGCCAGCCCATACCCGAGCTTGGTGTACGCGTCGCGGTCGATCGCCTCCGACCCCTTCAGCGGGGGCGGCGGAACCTCGGACTTGGCGAACATGTTGCCGCTCCCGCTCGAGCACCCACCCGCCATCGCGGCAAGCAGCACAGCGGTCAGTCCGAAGCAACGGGCGGTGGCGGTCACAGTCATGGCGGCTCCTGCTGGCAAGTCCTTTGAGGGCAAGAGGATAGCGATTCCTGTCTTGCCGTGCCCACCCCCCACCAAACCCTCCTCCGTGGCCGGGTTTGGCTATCTTGGTTCCATGTTCACAGGGCTGGTCCAAGCGATGGGAACGGTGAAATCTGCTGACTCCCGTGCGGATGGGGTCCTCCGCCTGACCCTCGATCTGGGTGCTTGGGCCCACCGCCCGTCGCTGGGTGACTCCATCGCCGTGGACGGCTGCTGCCTGACAGCCGTTGCCGCACCGGAGGGCGGGGTCGTTTCATTCGATGTCATCCCGCAGACGCTTGCAGTGACGACGCTTGCATCACTCAAACCCGGGCAAAGGGTCAACCTTGAACACGCTGCCACATTGAGCACCTATTTAGGCGGTCACGTCGTGCAGGGACATGTGGATGGTGTGGGGATTGTCGAGCGCGTCAGTCACGGCAAACCCGGCGAAGGTGGCGATTGGCGTGTGACAGTGCGGGTTCCCTCGCATGCCGCCAAGTGGATGATCGCGAAGGGATCGGTCTGTCTGGCAGGGGTTTCACTGACTCTGGCCGAGGTGAGCAATGACGGCAGCCTGATCACGGTTGCACTCATCCCGACGACGCTGGGGCTCACCAACCTCGCTGAGCTCGCCCCTGGGCAGGGGGTGAACATCGAGGCGGATGCGCTGACCAAGACGGTGGTAGCGACCGTTCAACGGATGATGGAGAACCGACAATGAACATTGTTCACTCGACACGCGCTGTTGCGTTGCTGGTCGCTGGGATGATGCTCCTGACGCCTGTGGTTCCCTCGCCGGTCCTTGGGCAGGGGGTTGGCGGGTCCCAGCCGGCGGCGCCGGCTCCCCGGGTGGCGGCGGACATTTCTGACAAGCTGGCGGCGATCCGGGCGAAGGCGGACGTGCCGGCGATCGCGGCGGTAATGATCGATCGGCACGGCGTGATCGCGCGGGGTGACGGGCGTCCGCCGCGCGGGCGGCAGCACGCCGGTGACGCTGAACGACAAGTGGCACCTCGGATCGTGCACCAAGGCGATGACCGCGACGCTGTGCGGCCTGCTGGTAGACGACGGAACGCTGAACTGGGACTCCACGCTCGCCGACGTGTTCAATCCGTCGCGCGACGAGAAGGCGAAGATCACCAACAACTGGCGCCTTGTGACACTGCGCCAGCTCACCACCTGCACCGGGAACGTGCCGAACGACCTGGGTGAGTACGGCGGGCGGCCGCTCTGGAAGTACCTGTGGGAGAAGGCGTCGCAGAAGCTGCCGCCGCAGGAGCAGCGGGCCTTCCTGTTCGAAGAACTGGTGCGCAACAACATCGGCACGCCGGGATACGGCTTCCAGTACGCCAACGCGTCGCTCGCGCTTGCTGGATACATGGCCGAAACCGCGGCCAAGACGCCGTACGAGCAACTGGTGCAGGAACGGCTCTTCCGGCCGCTGGGCATCACCAGCGCGGGGTTCGGCGCACCGGGAACGGCCACCGAGGACGGCGAGCCTGAGGATCAACCGTGGGGGCACAACGGCCGCGGCGACCCGGTCTCGCCCGGCCCGCAGGCGGACAACCCGCCGTCGATCGCGCCCGCCGGCACGGTTCACATGACCATCGAGGACTGGGGACGCTTCGCGCGGCTGCACCTGATCGGCGCTGAGTTGACGCTGCCGCGCACAACCGATCAGAACGACGCCCTCATCGAGCCTGAATACGACGCTGCTGAGACGCTCGGCCTCACGCCCGCGGACTTCGCCGTGCTGCACGGGCAGGGTTTCGACCGCAATAACGACTACGCGGCGGGGTGGATCGTCACCAAGCGGCCGGCGTGGGCGAAGGGAGACCAGCCGAACGACTCGGGACGCTGCCTGACCCACACCGGGAGCAACACGATGTGGACGGCGGCGATCTGGATCGCACCGGAGATCGACCGAGCGTTCCTGGCTGTTGTGAACTCGACGAAGAAGGGCGTAGCGGACGACGCGCGCGAGCAGGCGCTGCAGGCGATGATCGCCCTCGATCGCGAGTGGCGCGGGCTGCCGCCGATGAAGCAGCAGTAACCAACACACTGCCCCTCTTTCGCCGCCGCGCGGTACGCTGTCGTCATGAGGCTCGTGCGATGCGTGTTCGCCGCGGTTCTGTGTTCATCGATCTGGGGCTGCGCGGCTGAACCGGCGGCGACCGGTCATGCCCCGATCGTGCAGAGCAGAGCGCTGTACAGCGCTGTTGTCGCGGCGGACCACCCCGACGCGTCGGCCGCGGGGGCGAAGGTGCTGGAGCAAGGAGGCAACGCGGTTGACGCGGCAGTTGCCGCGGCGTTCACGCTGTCGGTGGTGCGACCGCAATCTTGCGGGATCGGCGGCGGCGGGTTCATGGTGATCCACCTGCCGGGCGCAGCGACGCGCGACGGCGTGCCCGTGACGGCGGCGATCAACGGGCGTGAATGGTGCCCGGCGGGGATTCGCCCGGACACCTTTGAAAAGAGCATCGATACGCGAGCAAGCACGGTCGGCGGCTTGGCGGTCGCGGTGCCGGGAACGGTGGCCGCGCTGCTGCACGCGCAGGAAAAGTTTGGCCGCCTGGATCGGCGCGTGGTGCTTCAGCCGGCGATCGATGTGGCTCGCAACGGGTTCGTCGCCGACCGCGCGTACATCTCGGCGATTGACGAGACGCTGGGCGAGGAGTCGAAGCGCGGGCTGGACCATTCGTCGGCGTTCTTTCGACAGGTTCTTGGTGCGGGAACGCTGCGGGTTGGCGATCGAGTCGTCAACCCAATGCAGGCGCAGACGCTTGAGAAGATCGCAACTGAAGGCGCGGCAGCGTTTTACCAGGGCGAGATCGCTGATGCGATCGCGCTGGCGGTTCAGCATTCAGGCGGCGTGCTGACGCGCGAGGACCTTGCCGAGTATGCGCGATCCGGCGTCGTAGAGATGGCTCCGATCGGAACGTCGGCGTTTGGCCGTACGTTCATCACCATGCCTCCGCCTTCATCGGGTGGCGTCGCCTTGTCGCAGGTCGTGGGCATGCTCGACATCCTCGGCGTTCGACCGTCGACGCCCGAACGCGAGGCCGAATACCTGCACACGCTCACAGAAGCGTTCAAACTGGCTTTCGCCGACCGAGCGGCGTTCATGGCCGATCCGGCGTTCACGCCCGTGCCGACCTCGCGGCTGCTGAGCGGTGAGGACATCCGTGATCGAGCGCGGCTCATCGATCCGATGCGCTCGTACGAACCGTCGCGCTACGTGCGTTCGTCTGTGCCTGAAACGCTGGCGCCAGATCACGGAACCAGTCACGTGAGCGTGATGGACCGCTGGGGCGGCGCAGTGCGCTGCGACGGAGACGGTCAACCTGTTCTTCGGGTCGCACGTCGTCGTCGAGCCGTACGGCTTCGTGCTCAACAACCAGATGGACGACTTCACCACTCGGCGCGGCAAGGCCAACGCGTTCGGGCTGCGGCAGTCGGACGTCAACCTGCCCGAGCCAAGGAAGCGGCCGCTGAGCAGCATGACACCGACGATCGTGCTCGACGCGCAGGGCCGCGTGGAGGCCGTGGCCGGAGCGAGCGGCGGACCGCGAATCATCACGGCGACTGTGCAGGCGCTGGTGAACGCCCTGCTGCGCGGCGACGATGCGCAGACGGCGGTTTCGCGGCCGCGGGTACACCACCAGTGGATGCCCGACACGCTCTACTGGGAACCGTTTGCCGATGCGACGGAGGACGAGCACCTGCGGCGTGAAATCGGGGAAGACCCAGCGAAGATCCAGGTTGCGAAGGGCGAATCGGCGGTGCAGTTGATCGTGCGGTCGTGGCGCGTCGCCGATGGCGGCACGGCGACGTACTCCGCGGCGAGCGATCCGCGCAAAGGCGGCGCTCCCGCGGGTGCGCCGGCCGGCGCAGGCGCTGAGAACACGGTTCAACGTCGCCGCGTCAGGAAAATCGCGCGGAATCCTTGCGGTTCCGATAACCTCGGGTATTCTGCCAATGTGTGGATGCTCAGGACGGCGGCGCGAGTGTCTCGCGTGCCGCTGTTCCGAGCTCGAAGAGGAGAGAGTCATGGCTTCATTGCGCGTTGGTTTTGCTCTTTCGCCGCTTGCGCTGTGCGCACTTGCGGGGACGTCGCTCGGCCAGGCTGTCGTGTTTCAGTACGACGGCCAGGGGACAACCAGCAGTTGGAACGAGATGGTCAATTGGACCAACCCGAGCGTCGCTCAGCCGGGAGGTGAGCGACGCCCGCCGATGGACGGCGGCAACAACGTCATCGTCGACTTTGAGGTGGTGGGCGGGCAGACGACCAGTAACGTCAACCGCGTAACGGCGGGCGCGACGTTCTACACCCTCAACGGCCTGTCGTTCGACAACCGCGGCGGCCCGAACAACTTCGCGGCGGTCACGTTGCAAGGCGTTCAACTGCGGATGGTCGCGCAGGCCAACGGCACCGTCGCGTCGATCGTGCACAACACCAACGGCCGCACCCACTTTGTGAACAACGACATCGAGCTGCGCACGAACCTCAGCGTCAGCGGCACGGCGAACGCCTCGAGCGAGATCTGGCTCAACGGCAACATCACGCAGGCGGGCGGCGCGGCCCGCGCGCTGACGATCGGTTTCGGAAACAACGCCGGCCTGCTGCTGGCCGGCAACAACACGTACTCGGGCGGCACCACGTTTCTCGGCGGGCGCATGATCATCGGGAGCAACACGGCGCTGGGCGCGGGCGCCGGAGCGCTGATCGTCAACGACACCCTCGCGGTGCCCAACATCTACGCGGCCCCGGATTCGGCGTGGACGCTGCAGAACCCGATCCTGCTGCAGGGCACCGCCGCGCCGGTGTTCGGCGCAACAACTCCGCCAGCGGCTCGCTGCGCTTCAACGGCGAGCTTGACGTGAACGTGGCGGCGAACCAAACGCGCACGATCAACCTCGCGGGCGGGCGCGAGCACACGCTCATCCTCGGCGGCGGCATCCGCCAGGCGGCCAACACCACGCTCAACATCCAGGGCGACACCGCGCCGGACCTGATGGCCGGCACGCTGCGCCTCCGCACCAGGCGCGGCGCCGTGGGCCAGCCGGCGATCCTCAAGAGCGACAGTTGGGGGAGCCGGATCGTGTGGGACGGCGGGTTCGGCCAACGCCTGGCGGGCAACGTCAACATCCTCGCGGCGACGCTGGACATCCAGTCGGACCTGGGCACGGCAGGCGCGGGCGCGATCCCGGGCATGATCACGATCGGTGACGGGACCGAAGCGAACCGCGGCGCACTGATGGGACGCCAGCCGGTCGCGGGGGTCCGCGGACGTCCGGGCATCCCGCCGCTCACGCTCAATTTCGCCGGCGCGGGCGGCATCACACCGTCGGGCGTCAAGATCAACCCCAAGGCACGCTTGCAGCCGGGTGCCAGCCCGGGCCTGATGGCGATCGACAACGGGCTGCTGGAGATGGCCCCAGGCTCGTCGTTCGGCACCACGATCAACGGGTACCAGCCGGGCGACGGCGAAGGGTTCTATGGCCAGCTCATCCTGCAGAACAACGCCCGCATGACGCTCGACTGCTCCCCCACCGGCGAACGCCCGATCCTGGGCATGGAGATGATGGACTACTCGCCCACGACCAACCTTACGAACTTCGTGTTCGCCGAGGGCCAGTCGTTCGTGATTATCGATCAGGACAGCGCGCTGGCGCCCTCGCTCTTCTCACCGGCCGACTCGTTCGGGTACGGCGGGAGCATGTTCATGTCGCCCGAGGGCGTGGCTCTGCCGCAGGGGGCGACGTTCGCCAACGGCGACCTGCCGCCGGGGCTTGTGCTGCAGATCGACTACTTCGGTGGCGACACGGGCAACGACGTGGTGCTGACGATCGTGCCGACGCCGGGCGCAGCCGGCGTGCTCGCGGTCGGCGGGCTCGCGGCCCTGCGTCGTCGCCGGCGGTAAATCGGCGGTTCGCGGTCCAAAATGAAAAGGGCCCCGGCGTCGGCCGGGGCTCTTTGTCGTTGTGTGGAGGCTCAGTTCTCGGTCACCGCCACCGGCGCATCGGCAGCAGTTCGCATGCCGGCGAGGCCGCGGCGAAGGGCGCCGTCGGGCTGCGCAGCAGAGGGAGCGGATACCGGCTTGTCGGCGGGCGCGCCGTCGTCCTTGATCTTGCCGTCGGCGCCGACCTGGTCGATGCGGACGCTGACCCGCTTGCTCACGCCGCGTTCCTGCATGGTGACGCCGTACAGGTGGTCGCAGCCGTGCATGGTGTGCTTGTGGTGGGTGATGACGATGAAGTGGCTGCGGTCGGTGAACTGGTTAACGACCTTGATGAAGCGGTCGGTGTTGGCGTCGTCAAGCGCCGCGTCCACTTCGTCCAGGATACAGAAGCAGCTCGGCTTGCTGCGGAAGATGCTCATGAGCAGCGCGACGGCCGTCATGCTCTTCTCACCGCCGGAGAGCTGGCTGATGCTGCGCGGCTCTTTGCCCGGCGGCTTGGCGATGATCTCGATGCCGCTCTCGAGCAGGTCGACCTCGTCAGTCTGCACGCCGTCTTTGACCAGCGGCATGAGGCGCACCTCGGCCTTGCCGCCGCCGAAGAGCTTGCGGAACATGCCGTTGTCACCGGCGAAGTGCTGGCAGATGAGCTCGAAGACTTCCTTGAAGCGGATGCGGCTCGCCTCGTTGAGTTCTTCGATGAGGCTCTTGAGGTCGGCGCTCGCCTTGTCGAGGTCGGCGACCTCGGCCGCGAGCTGCTCGTTGCGGCCGGCGAGCTGGCTCTCTTCGTCGATGGCGTCGAGGTTGACGTTGCCGAGCTGCTTGATGGCGCGGGCGAGCTCGGTGACCTGCGCGGCGAGGTCGCTCATCTCGGGGCGGATGACCTTGAGCGGCTCGACACCCTCGGGAACATCGACGGAGGTGACGAGCATCTCCTCAAACTCGCGGTGGAGCTTGGGAAGCTCGACGCCCTGCTCCTGCAGAACGCGCTCTTCGAGCGTCTCGCGCTTGACCTCGGCCTCGCGCTTGCTCATCTCAAGGGCGTGCAAGTCGCGCTGCAGGTGCTCGGCCTGCTCGCGGGCGATGACGAGCTGCTCGCCCGCCTCAGCGGCGGTATCGGCCAACTGCGACACCTTGCTTGCAAGACCGGCGACGACGTCGGTCAAGCCCGCCGCCTGCGTGCGGGCCGCTTCGACGGCGGCGGCGCTTTCTTCCTGCGTGCGCTGATGGTCGGCGAGGGCCGACTCGCGCCCTGCGCGGCTCTGCTCAAGGCTCACGCGTGAACGCTGCGCCTCGCCCGAGGCGAGCTCAAGACGCTGACGCTCGCGCCGGGCCGACGAGAGCTGCTCGGTGAAGCGGCTGACCTCGACCTTCGCGGCGGTGATCTGCTCGGCGGCCTGGTCGGCACGGGCCTGCACGTCGGCGAGGGCCGACTCAAGCGACGCGACACCGGCGGTCTCCTCTTCCAGCAGGCGGGCGAGCGACTCGGCCTTGGCCGCGAGACCCGCACGCTCCTGCTCGAGGCCCGTCATGCGCTCGCGGAGCTGCGCAACCTCGTCGGCAAGGTTCGAGCGCTCGCGTTCCAGGCGCTCGCTCTCGCGAACGAGTTGCTCGTGACGGCTTTCTTCCTGCGCGAGCGTGCGGCGCTGCTCGTTGAGCGAGGAGCGGCCGGAGGAAAGGTCGGAGGTGACGGCCGCGGCGTCGGTATCGAGGGCGGCCATCGCCGCACGCTCGGTATCGAGATCGGTCGTCGCAGCGGCAAGTTCGCGGGCGAGGTCTTCAAGCTCGCTGCGGCGCTGCAGCATGCCGCCAGCCTCACCGGTGCTGACCGGGCCCGCGAGCACGCGGCCGTCGGCTTCGAGCACGACGCCGTCGCGCGTGACCAGGCGCGCGGGCTCAGCGCCCAGCAGGCCGCCGGCGCGGACCATCATCGCCGCATCGAGGTCGCGGACGAGGTACGTGCGACCAAGGACGCGGTCGAGCAAGCCGGTGATCGACGTAGCAAGCGACTCGTCCATTCCCGTGCGCGGGCGGACCAGGCCGCGGACCGGCCGGACCATGGAGACGAGCTCGACGGGGAGCGTCTGCTCCGCAGAGGGCTGCTCAGGAGAGGCCTTCTCAAGCCCGGCGAGTGAGACGAACGCGACGCGCCCGCTCAGCGAGGCGAGTTCCTCGGCGTTCGGCAGCGACGTCATCGAGTCGACGACGAGCGCCTGCAGCGCAGCACCGAGGGCGGCTTCAGCCTCCGCTGCGTGGTCGCGCGAGCTTTCGACAAGGTCGGCGAGCACACCGACAACGCCGGCGAACTTGCCATCCTGCTTGGCTTCGAGCACGCTCTTGACGGCCTCGTTGAGGCCGACGCGCTGCTCGATCATCTCACTGAGCGCCTGACGGCGCGAGTCGAGACGTGCAGCCTTCTGCTCAAGCTCGCCGATACGGCCGGCCTGTGCGCGGCGGTCGTCAGCGAGCTGGCCCGCGCGGGCCTCGGCTGCGGTGACGCGGGCGGTGAGCTCTTCGACGCTCGTGCGGCGTGTAGTGACCGATGAGTCGAGCGCGGTCCGCTGCTGATCGACCCGCGAACGCTCGGATTGGTTGGCGGCCGACTTGCTCTCAAGGCGCGTGAGCTGTTCGGTGACGACCGCGGCACGGCGCTGGTCCTGCTCCATCGCGGCGACGACACCGACGCGCTCGCGGTCGATCCCCGCGACCTGCGAACGCTTGGCGCCGAGTTCGTTGCGACGGACTGCGAGGTCTTCCAGCACACCGCCGCGTGAGGAACCGGCGGTCTCAAGGCGACGCTCAGCCCCCTGCAGGTCCTCGGCGAGGCGGGCGACCTGCTCGGAAGTCTCCTGCTGCGCCGGCAAGCTGCTCGATGCGAGCCGTGAGCTGCGTGAGCTGCTGGGCGTCGTTCTCCATCGAGCGGCGGATGCTGTTGGCCGCCTGCTCGGCGTTGCGGCCGCGCTGCACGGCCGACTGCTCCTGGTGGCGGGCGTTCTGCAGCTCGCTCTCAACGCGGCGGAGTTCGTCGGCCGCTTCGTGCCGGCTCAGCTCAGCCTCTTGCTTGGTCGCCTCGATGGCCGTGAGACGTTCGGCCGCGGCCGCACGCTCGGTGTCAAGCTCCGCGAGACGGCTGGTGAGGCCGAGCAGACGCTGATGCAGCTCGTCGAACTGCTCGCACGCGAGCGTCATCTTGATCGCGCGAGCTCGGAATCGAGCACCTTGAACTGCTTGGCCTTTGCGGCCTGGCCCTTGACGATGCGCAGGCGGCGCTCGGTGCTGTCGAGCTGCTCGCGCGCCAGAGCGAGGTTGGTCTCGGTGCGCTCGAGCTTGCGCTCGGCCTCGAGACGGCGCTGGCGGTACTTCGCCACGCCCGCGGCCTCCTCAAACACCACGCGCCGCTCCATCGGCGAAGCGAGGAGCATGGCGTCGACCTTGCCCTGCTCGATGATCGAGTAGGCGTCGGCGCCGATGCCGGTGTCGAGGAACAGGTCGCGGATGTCCTTGAGCCGCGCCTTCTTGTTGTTGATCAGGTATTCGCTGGTGCCGTCGCGATACAGCCGGCGCTCGACCTCGACCACGTCGGTGTCGATCGGCAACCCGCGCTTACCGCGGAGTGAGCGGTTAATGCCGACCTCGTCGCCGTCAGCGGCCGGCGCGGGAGCTTCAACGGCCACAGCCGGAGCCTCCGTCTGCGCCGCAGCTTCGCCCTCTTGAGTCGAGCCCTCAGGGTTTTGCGTCGCTGCTTCTACTTCCCCGCCACTCTCGACAGCCTTCTCCGCCACCTCAGCCGCCGTCAGCGTGCTCACCGGCCCGCCCACCTCGATCGGGTTCTCAAACGTCAGTGTCACGCTTGCCATGCCGAGCGGCTTGCGACCAGCTGAGCCGGCGAAGATGACGTCCAGCATCTCGGTGCCGCGGAGGGCCTTGCTGCTGCGCTCGCCGAGCACCCACTTTATGGCGTCGACGACGTTGCTCTTGCCGCACCCGTTGGGCCCGACCACGCCGGTGATCGCCTGGTCGAACGTGAACTCCGTCCGATCGGCGAACGACTTGAACCCTTGAAGTGTCAGCTTGGCCAACCGCATTCCAGCAACCTCCTGTCGCCCGCGGGCTTCCCCTTACCCCTCCGACCGACGCCGCCCCTTACCAATTCTTGACCGGCCCGCGGCCCATCCTGGGCATGCCGCGACCGGTCCCCGGCCGCGGGTTTTGCGCTCCGAGTATGGCCGTCCCGGGCCCCTGAATCAAACGCCGCAACGCCTCATCTTGCTGTGGAAGACCGATCGCTTGTGGATGATCGCCTCGATCGGCGGTTCCCGGTAGGCTGCGACACCATGCGTACCCAAGCCCTGTCGCTCGTCCTTCTGGCCGCAGTTCCCGCGCTTGCCCGGGCGTCCGAGGCCTTCCCCGCTCCTGACATGCACCTGGACATGGCCGACGCGATGGCCCATGCGGGGCAGCCCCCTGCAGAGCAGCCCGCCGCGGGTTCCGGGGGGGGAGCCACAACCGCCGCCCCCCAGCCGGGCCGGCACACGTGGGAACTCCCCCCCGTGAAGGTTGAAGGTGAGCAAGCCGCCCCCGGCCTTAAAGAGGAAGAGCTGATCGGCTCGTACGGCCAGCCGCGCTGGACCGCCGACCGGCGGTTCCCCACCACCCGGGTGTACGTCATTCCCGAGGGGAAAGTCGAAGTCGAGGCGTGGGCCCGGGCGACCATGAAGCGGGCCGACCAGGGGGGCGAGACCGAATGGCGGTTCCTGCAAGAGGTCGAGATCGGCCTCCCCAACCGGTTCCAGCTCGACCTCTACCTGCGCCAGGATTACGACACCGCCAGCGACGACACCCTCTTTGGCGGGCAGTTCGAAGTCCGTTGGGCGTTGGCCGACTGGGGCAAACTCTGGGGCAACCCGACCCTCTACCTCGAGTACATCGTGCTGGAGGACCGGCCGCAGAAGATTGAACCGAAGCTCCTGCTGGGCGGCGAGATCGACAGCGCGTGGCACTGGGGCGCCAACTTTGTGCTCGAGTTCGAACTCGGCGGCGAGGAGCGCGAGCACGAGTACGCGGTGACCACCGGCATCTCCCGGACCATCGTGGACGAGAAGCTCTCCATCGGCGCCGAGTCCGTCCTCTCGCTCACCGACGTCAAGGGGCACCGTGGCGACATGGCGACCTCGCTGGTCATCGGCCCGGACCTGCAGTGGCGGCCGGTGCCGAACCTGACGGTCAACTTCGCTCCGCTCATCGGCGTGACCAACGAAAGCCCCGCGGCCCAGATCTATCTGAACGTCGGCTGGGAATTCTGACCCCGGGCGAGCACCGCACGGCGTGCCGCGGTACATTCATCGGGTGAGGCCAGGGCGATCGATCCCGGTCTGGTGGTGTTGCGCGGCGTCTGCGGCTGCGCATGGCGTTGTGTTGATGGTCGCTGCGCTCGTCCCTCGGCCGGTGGTTCGGGTCGCTCCGGGCGAGATTGAGACGGCCCCGATGTTCCTGGTCGTTGAAGCGGAGCCGGAATCCGTGCCGGCGCCGGTTGTCGTCACGACGATGCCGGAGGAGCACTTTGAGGCGCCGCCATCGGTGCTTGCGCAGATCGGCCTGCTGGAGCCTCGCGAGTCGCCGCAACAACCGACCACGGCCGCGCCGCCGTCGCTCGACCAACCTCCGACTCAGACCCGGCGTTCGCACGTGTTCGCCGATGCCGTTCATGCCGCGGGCCGCTCGCTCGATCGCGCGAGCGAAGCCGTCGGCGGGTTCCGCGTACGCGTGATCGCCGGGCTATCAAGCCTGCCTCCGGTCACGGCGCAGGGTGCCGGCGAGCCGAGCAAAGCAGCCGGCAATGCACCGACTGACAAGCCCGGAGGCGGCGAGCCGTCCGCTCCACCGCCGAGCGGCAATGCCGGCCTCGCGCTGCGAGGACCGGTTCCTGCGCGCGACAACCCGCCTCCCGTCTATCCGAAAGATGAGGCGCGGCAAGGACACCAGGGAACGGTGCTGCTCCACGTCGTCGTCAGCAAAGACGGACGCGTCGTGAGCACGGAGGTGTCGCGCTCCAGCGGGTTCTCGGCGCTCGACTCAACCGCCGCCGAAACCGTTCGCGGCTGGCGCTTCGACCCCGCGCTCGATCACGACGGTCATCCGCAGCAGTGTGAGGCGGACTTACCGATCTACTTCACGCTCAAGGTGCCGCGCGGCGGGCGTTGAGCCAGAGCCCGAAGCGTTAGCGAGGGAGGCGACACGAGGCTTTGCGAGTGACGCGTTTTCCGGAGTCGGATGGCCGACTCGCCGGGCCTCGTCGGCCTCCCTCGCTAACGCTTCGGGCTCTGACGGATTCATTTCGCGCGTTTGATCGGCACCGACTCACGCATCGTGCGGAGCAACTTCGACACATCAACCGGCGCGTCATCGCGCCCACGGATCACGTCGACGCTTCGTCAGATGATCGAGCGTGTTCATCAATGTGTACTGATCCGCCGCCTCGAGGTCGTCAAGTTCATCCCATGAGATCGGCATCGCCACGCCTCCCTTGTCGCGCGCCCGCGGCGAGTAGGGCGCGACTGATGTCGCCCCGCGTCCATTCCGCAGCCAATCGATGAACACCTTCTCCTTCCGCTCGCTCTTGCTCGCCTTGGCAAGATGCCGCTCCAGCTCCATCGCTGCCATCCCTTTGGCGACCTGCGCGGCGAACGCCTTGGTCTTCTCTCAAGTGACTGCAACACTCGTCTTCAGCGGCACCACGGCGTGCAACCCTTTACCGCCTGAGGTCTTGAGCCATGACTTCACGCCCATGCACCTCGCGCACCTGCAGCGCAGTTTCCTTCACGCGATCAAACGACAAGCCCGGCGCATGATCGCGATCGAACGAGCCGGCGCGGCATTGCACGCAGGCCTCGTACGTGCACTTGATCGTCTCGCCGCTATCAGCGTGCTCCAATGCGTTCAAAGCAACGCCCGACGCTGCGAATATGACGAGAACACAGCGCCGGGCGAAGCCACCCCACCGCTGCCCCAACCTCGTGAACCGCCCGTCAACCGCCGGTGAAGCGGCACTCACAGGCGGCGGCCGGCTCACGGCTGAGACCCAAAGACAGGCGACTCAGCCTCGGATACGCGCTGATCAACACGGATCGATCCGTTCAATCCGCGCCGACCCGAGACCAGTCGTTTTCTGTGCTCCTCTGCGTCTCGGCGATCAAGCTCGTTACTGCTTCTCTTTGGGAGCTTTCGGCGGAATCGGCACGACCCAGTTCTTCGCCACCTCGGGGTTCAACGCCTTGCGGCGCGTCTCCACCGGGTTGAGCATCTTGGCCCGCTCCTTGAACGCCGCGCGCTTCTCGGCACTTTCGGGGCGTTCCTCCTGCCGCATCGCCTGCTGAGCCTCCAGCACGCGGTCGGCCAGCCGGTCGCGCTCGGTCGCAAAGTCGGCCTGCACGCCACCCTGCTTCTGAAGCTGGAACAGCGCACCGACGATCTGCGAGTAGCTCATGCCGAGGCCCGGCTCCGGGTCGTCGCGGTTGGCGCTGCGCGAGAACAGCCGCACCACGCTCACAAGGTCCGCCGAGCAGGTCGTCTGCGTCGGCATCGTCCCCGGCACCGCCCGCGGGTCGCGGTACTGCACGCGCACCTGCATGTCGTCCGCCGCGGAAGCCGCGCTTCCACTCCCGCCGCCACCAGGCGCATCGGCCCCCAGGCCCGCGGTCATCAGCAGGCGGTCGCCCCACGCCGCCAGCATCATCGGGCGCGTCAGCAGCAGCGAGTCGCCGAACAGCACGATCTTCGGGTCGCGCTGCTGCGTCACATAGATCAGCGGACGCGAGCTGGGCACCACGTCGAGCGTGAACTTGTTGTCCACGTTCATCCGCGTCACCGCCGGGTCGCCGCGCCGAACCATCGCCTCGTACGCCGCCGCGCGCACCTCAAGATCCTCCGAGCTCACCAGGTCGCGCAGCGCCAGGTCCACCGTCGGGTCGCTCCCCAAGAACCCCGTCAGCTCCGCCGCCTCCGCCCGCAGCGCGATCGGCTTGCTCACGTCGCCGGCGATCCGCACCAGGTACGCGCCCGCACGCGGGTCGCCCATCCGCGCACCGGTCCGCAACGCCGTCATCTGCGGCAGGAACTCCGGGAAGTCGTACAGCTTCGACAGGAACGGCACCGCCGGCTCGCCCAGCGCCTCGATGCACCACTGCAGCCGGTCCGAAAGGCCCGGCGACTTCTCCAGCTCGTCCACGTACCGCTTGGCGTACTCGGCCTTGAACTGCGTGTCGATCCGCACGCCCATCAGCGTGTTCACAAAGTCAGCCGGACGCTCGCGGAACCGCGGCGGCACATGCACCGCGATCGACTGCGCCCGCGCCCGTGCGCCGTCGGCTCGCCGCCGTACGGCGGGAACGTCGTGTTGATCGCCTCTTGAATCGCCCGCGCACGCGCGTGGCTCGCGTTGTCCAGCGCAAGCTCAAGCTCCAGCGGCTCGGTCACTTCGCCGCCGCCCAGCACACGCCCCACCGTCCGCACCACGCCGTCCGACGCCGGCACCGCCGCGACCTGGTTTGCTTCTCCCGCCTCGCCCCGGCCCGGCTCAGCCAACTGAGGCTGCGAATCCGCGAACGGATTGATGAACACCGCGCCGCGCGCCTTGGCGACGATGCGCGCCGCGACCTGGCCCGCCGCCGCGGGCGGACCAAAGCGCAGGTCCGTGCTCCACAGCTTGCCGTTCTCGAGGCTCGTCGTCGACGTGCCCGGGAACGCGCTCACGCGCACATCGAAACTCGAACCCTTCGGCGAACCGGGCGCGATCACCGCCTCCACCACCACCACCGCCACGTCCTTGCTCGCCAGAATCTGCTGCGGCGTCCACCCCGCGAACGGCCCGCCGTCGTTGAGCGTTCCCTTGCCCATCCCCTGCTTGCCGATCAACTGCTCCATCGTCCCCTGCACCGGCGCGGGATACGGCCCGCCGCCCGTGCCATCAAGCCCCACCACGAGCCCAAGGCCCGACACCAGCACCGGGTCGATGCCCTTCAGCGTCGCCTCGGCCTGAATCGTGCCGCGGAACGGAGCCGGGATGTCGCGGATCACCGGCGCCACATCCGTCTTGGCCTGCTGACGCTCGGTGTGACCGCCCGAGCACGCCACAAGGCTCACCATCGCACTCACGCTCACCAGCATGCAGACGGCGGACCGCGCGGCGGAGAAGAAGGCTCGCTTGCTCACGTCGAAGGCTCCTGCGGGAGGCGGGCGTCGCCACGCGCGGACTCACAAGGGTGTCCGCACAGCGCAACCCACCGAAGGGCAAGAGTTTACGCGATCTGCGGAGCTGATCGAACGCAGATTCCTCCCCAGTCCTGCATCTGCCTCTCTGGGCCTCTGCCCACTGGCTTGGGAGCCGGAGCCCCCCCTTGAAGTGGGGTAGTTTTCCACAGCCGCCGCACGTCGCCGACAAGCCGGTTCCAGCGGTTTGGAGGTTGGGGTAAATTATTTCTTCACTATCCGCAAACCCCTCAAAACAAAGGAGTTACGCGTTTGCATCCGAACCAAACGACAGAAAATACACAATATTTTGTGGTTCACCCCCATTGAAGACACGATCTGTAGTGGTATGCTCAGCCCCTTGTCCCGAGCGAATGCAAAGGGCTTGCGAAATCGGGTTTCGTTGGGTATCGTGATCGGATGAGTAGCCTTCCAACTTGCGGCGATCTGCCGCGAAATACGGGTGATCGAATGGGCATCCTCTGCGACACGCAGATTCAAGAACTGATCGAGATCCAGCCCTTCGAGAAGGCGCAGAAGCGCCCGGGCCGCATTTCGTACGGTGTTTCTTCCTACGGATATGACATCCGGGTCGGCACCAAGTTCAAGATCTTCACCCCCACCCCCCGCTCAGGTGGCGTGACCATCGTCGACCCCAAGGCCTTCCACGACGATCTCTTCGTCGAGATCGACACCGCCAAGGAAGGGCGCGACCACGTCATCATCCCGCCCAACAGCTTCGCGCTCTGCGAGACGGTCGAGTACATCTCCGTGCCGCGCGACGTGCTGGTCGTCTGCGTCGGCAAAAGCACCTACGCCCGCTGCGGCCTCGTCCTCAACGTCACGCCGCTGGAGCCTGAGTGGCGCGGCAAGGTGACGCTGGAGATCAGCAACACCACGCCGCTGCCGGCCAAGGTGTACGCCAACGAGGGGATCGGCCAGTTGCTCTTCTTCCGCGCCGACATGGTCTGCGCGATCAGTTACGCGGACAAAGCAGGGAAGTACCAGGACCAGGGCGGCTTGACGCTGCCCAAGGTGGATTGAGCTGAAGGGGCCCAGGGGCGTTTTATATGAGTTCCACTCGACTGAAGCTATTTAGCGATGACGTTGCAGCCGCCCTAGCGCTGCAAGCCCACGAACGTGGCTGGTCGCTGCTCGACATTGTCGACAAGGCGGATGTTGAGCTCTCGAACGCAGCACGCCTGATCAGAGATCAGAAGCTGTTGGATCCTGAGCAAGCAATTACTACTGGCCTTCTCATGGAGGCAGTCGGCTTGACGCTTGATCGGGTAGAGGAGCTGAAGGGTTTCCTTCGCCGTTCCAATACGCATCACGAAAAACACCAAGCTGTAGCTTTTTTGGCCTGCCTTTTCATCATTAAAGGCGAAGTCTCTCCTCATTTGAAGCCCTTACTGATCGATCGCTGTACGGAAACTCTGCAGCAGCGCGATGCCTCTACGGCTCGTCGCGCTGCACGCACTGGCCCCCCTCGGACTTTGCGGGACGTTGCACACATTTACCGCCAACTGTGCGAGACCGCGCAACCTGCCTAATCAATGGGACCGGGGACCACCATGAGCCTTACTGCTGACTTCATCAAGAGCTTGGGAGCCTCCACGGCGCTGCAGGCGTGCGAACTTGCCGTAGAGCAGCATGTTCGCGGTATCGCATCTCCCGGCAGTCCCTTAAACCTCCATGCTGTAGCGAGGTCTATGGGGATTGCGATCGTTCATGTCGACGGAATGGCGTGGGAGGGGATGATCGAGTTTGATGCTTGGAATGAGACTATTTCTCTCCGCAAAGGGGGTAGTCTTCGGAGAGAGCGATTCACACTCGCCCACGAATTAGGGCACGCGATAATTCGTCGCCTTCTGAGGCGCGAAACAGACAGCATTTTGTTCCGTGGCCCTTCCGTTGATCGCAAAGACGTGGCCGAAGAAGAACGCCTCGCCAATTTGTTGGCCGCGGAACTGCTGCTGCCCTCGTGTGACTTAAAGACACTTCTTGATTTTGACCTTCCTGTCGCAAATCAAGTTCGCGCTCTTTGCCGACAGTATCAGGTAAGCCGAATCGCGGCGCTTCGCCGAATTTCGGATGTATTCCTACGGAATTTCCTCACTCTTGAAATCACTCCTAGCCGGTTCCACAAACTGGATTCCGACGCGGAAGTAGACGACGCCATATTTATTACCGCCGGCGTCTCGACGTTGTACGCACGCGAGTCCACGACACTGAGTAAACGCATCGCGTTCAGTGATCTGAAGGATGTCGATGTCGCGTCGATTGAAATCGACTCCCCCAAGGGCGAATTGCACTTGGATGCGGAGATCGATTATTCGTCCAATCCCATTCCACACGTTTACGCCATCGCCCACTCCGATCAGTGCAACTGGTAAGGCCGCTCACGGGAATCTCATAATGCGCATCACCCGCAAATTCACCACTGCCGGACAGGATGTCTACTCGACCGTTAAGTGGGTCAATCGATCTTCGAAGATCACCAATCCAGACGGATCGGTGGTCTTTAAGATGGACGATGCTTCTGTACCTGAGACATGGAGTCAGCTCGCGACTGACATCATGGTCAGCAAATATTTCCGTAAAGCTGGCGTTCCACTAACGGATTCGCTTGGCAAAGTTGTCGTCGACGACAGCGGCAAGGCCAAAACTGGCCCCGAAAAGTCCGCCAAGCAGGTCATCCACCGCCTCGCCGGTTGCTGGCGCTTCTGGGGTGAGACGCACGGCTACTTCGACACCGCCGAGGATGCGCAGGCCTTCTACGACGAGATGGCGTACATGCTCGTCCACCAGGTCGCCGCGCCCAACAGCCCACAGTGGTTCAACACCGGCCTCAACTACGCCTACGGCATCACCGGCCCGGCGCAGGGCCACTTCGTCTGCGACTCAAAGACCGGCGAAGTGACGCTGGCCGACGACGCGTACACGCACCCCCAGCCGCACGCCTGCTTCATCCAGAGCGTTGAAGACGACCTGGTGAGCGAGGGCGGCATCATGGACCTGTGGGTCCGCGAGGCGCACCTCTTCAAGTACGGCTCGGGCACCGGCACCAACTTCAGCAACCTCCGCGCCGAGAACGAGAAGCTCTCCGGCGGCGGCAAGTCGTCGGGCCTCATGTCGTGGCTCAAGATCGGCGACCGGGCCGCGGGCGCCATCAAGAGCGGCGGCACCACCCGCCGCGCCGCCAAGATGGTCTGTCTCGACATGGACCACCCCGACATCCAGACCTTCGTCAACTGGAAGGTCCGCGAGGAGATCAAGGTCCAGGCGATGGTCGAAGGCCTCAAGGTCCTCAAGCAGCACGATCCCAAGGTCGCGCAGCAGGTCGAGGAGATGAAGCTCACCCTCGACTTCGACTTCAACGGCGAGGCCTATCAGACCGTCAGCGGCCAGAACAGCAACAACTCCGTCCGCATCGCCGACGAATTCTTCGAAGCCGTCGACAAGGGCGGCCCGTGGCAGACCCGCTTCCGCACCAACAACAAGGTCGCCAACACCTTCGACGCCCGCACCCTCTGGGACCAGATCGCCTTCGCCGCCTGGCGCTGCGCCGACCCCGGCGTGCAGTACGACTCCACCATCAACGCGTGGCACACCTGCCCGAGCGCCGGCCGCATCAACGCCAGCAACCCGTGCAGCGAGTACATGTTCCTCGACAACACGGCGTGCAACCTGGCGTCGATCAACCTGATCACGCTGTATGACCCCCGCACGCGTGAATTCGACGTCGAGCGCTACGAGCACGCCATCGACCTCTGGACGATGGTGCTGGAGATCAGCGTCCTCATGGCCGCGTTCCCCAGCGAGGAGATCGCGCGTCTCAGCTACCGCTTCCGCACCCTGGGCCTCGGCTACGCCAACCTGGGCGCCATGCTGATGCAGGCCGGTCTCGCCTACGACAGCGACGAGGCCCGCGCCCTCACCGGCACGCTCACCGCCATCCTCACCGGCCGCTCGTACCGCATGAGCGCGCTGATGGCCAAGGAGCACGGGCCCTTCGCCGGCTACGCCGACGACCAGGACAGCATGCTCCGCGTCATCCGCAACCACCGCCGCGCCGCGATGGGCATCCGTCGCGACAGCGCCGAGTACGAGGGGATCAACGCCAAGACCCGCCCGGTCCCCATCGACCACTCGCTGTGCAAGAGCGGCCGCCTGCTGGTGAAGAACGCCGCCAAGCTGCTCGAGCACGCCGTCGAGTCGTGGGATGAGGCGCTCGAACTCGGCATCAAACACGGCTACCGCAACGCGCAGACGACCGTCATCGCGCCGACCGGCACCATCGGCCTGCTGATGGACTGCGACACCACCGGCATCGAGCCCGACTTCGCGCTCGTCAAGTTCAAGAAGCTCGCCGGCGGCGGCTACTTCAAGATCGCCAACGCGTCGGTCCGTCCGGCGCTCGAGGCGCTCGGCTACACCGGTGAGCAGATCCGCGAGATCATGTTCTACCTGCTCGGCACGCTGAACGTGAACTCCCCGGTCCCGGGCGCGAGCGCTTCGCTCGAGTCCATGCTCCGCAAGGCAGGCCTCAACGACGCCGACGTCGCGAAGATCAACGACTCGCTCCCCGGCGCGTTCGAGCTCTCCTTCGCCTTCAACGCCTTCACGCTCGGCGATGACGCCTTGGCCCGCGCCGGCGTCGATGCGTCCGTTAAGGCCGACGGCTCGTGGAACCTGCTCAAGCACCTGGGCCTCACCAAGGCGCAGATCGACGGGCTCAATGACATCATCTGCGGCCGCCAGACCGTCGAGGGCGCCCCGCACATCAAGGACGAGCACCTGGCCGTCTTTGACTGCGCCAACCCCTGCGGCAAGTACGGCAAGCGGTTCATCGCGCCCGAAGGCCACATCAAGGCGATGGCCGCGGCTCAGCCGTTCATCACCGGCGCGATCAGCAAGACGATCAACCTGCCCAACGACGCCACTGTCGAGGACATCAAGGCGGCCTACCGCCTGAGCTGGGAGCTTGGCCTCAAGGCCAACGCCCTCTACCGCGACGGTTGCAAGCTGAGCCAGCCGCTCAGCACCACCGTCGAGGCCGCGACGGCCACGGGCACCGAGGACAAGAAGACCGCCGCCGAACTCGCCGAAGCGGGCAAGGAAGCGATGGAGCAGGTCGTCACGCAGCAGGTTGAGGAAGTCGTACGGATCGTCGAGCGTCCGATGCGCCGCCGCCTGCCCGACACCCGCGCCAGCATCACCCACAAGTTCAACGTCGCCGGTCACGAGGGATACCTCACCGTCGGCCTGTTCGAGGACGGGATGCCCGGCGAGCTCTTCATCACGATGGCGAAGGAAGGCAGCACCATCGGCGGCCTGATGGATGCGCTCGGCACCAGCACCAGCATCGCCCTGCAATACGGCGTGCCGGTCGAGGGCCTGGTCAACAAGTTCACCCACCAGCGATTTGAGCCGGCGGGCATGACGACCAACAGCGACATCCCCTTCGCCAAGAGTCTGGTCGATTACATCTTCCGCTGGATGGGCATGCAGTTCATCGCCGGTTACCGCGAGCTCAACGCTCCCAAGCGTCACACGCAGTCGACCGTCGAGGACGTCTCGGCCGCCGCGGTCGCCCGCCTGAGTGAGCCGGCCCCGAGCACCGAACCCGCCGCGGACCGCCAGCACGTGCCGCACCCCTCGTCGCGCTCCAACGGCGCGCAGCCCGAAGCGGGCGCGATGCGCCACGTGCACGTCGAGCGCCGCACCACCACGACGGTCGACTTCGACACGCCGGTGGCCGGCGCTGCCACCAAGGCGGCGAGCCAGTTCGTCAAGGCGATGGAAGACGCCGGCGACGGCCCTCCCTGCGACGTCTGCGGCACCATCACGGTCCGCAACGGCACCTGCCACAAGTGCCTCAACTGCGGCAACTCGCTGGGATGCTCGTGAGGGGAGAGGCACTAGCCATTAACCACTCGGCATGAGTGAAAGACAGATGGCAAAGAACGGCACGCTGTAACGGAATGCGGCGCACAGCAAACCGGCGTTCTCTTCACGAGTGCCTAATGGCTAGTGGCGAATGCCTCAAGAACCTGAGTCTCAGCGAGGCACGCACGACGTATGCCTCATTGAGACTCTCGCGGGCCGACGCTGATGGATTCGCGTCGACCCGGGTGCGGGTGCAGGACGGAGAAGATTCGAGCGGCCGGTGGAGTTGGAAGGATCCACCACCCGCCCTCGAAACGCCGACGCTCGATGGACTTGAGCGCCGACGTGCGGGTCACTCAAACGGACTACGGACCCGCATCTCCGTCCTGCACACCGGCCGATAAGAACGGGCGTGTCATTGGCCGTTCCGGCTGATCGCCGCCAGCTCCGCAAGAGCACTGACAAGCTAGAGAAACCCCGTCCGTTTGCCCGCGGCATGACCCGGATTTCATTCGCCCGTATCCCCCGATTGAGGTAGATTGGGGCATGCCGATGCTGCCCATGCGTTCGTGCCCCGGTGGGGCTTTCTCCGCCTCCGCTATCGCCGCCCTGCTGGTTGGCGCCTCGGCCGCGCTCGCGCAGTGCCCGCCGACCTTCACGATGACAGGCGTCGGCATGGCAGGCAGCCCGATCCAGACCGTGGTGGGCGACTTCAATCACGACGGCCGGCCCGACCTCGCCTCGCCCAACTTCTCGGGCAGCAACATCACCGTGCGGTTCGCGACTGCGCAGCCGCCGGCGGGGACCAACTACAACCCGGTCGTGACGCTCCCGACGGGGTTCAACCCGCGGACGATGGTGGCGGTCGACATCAACCACGACGGGATCGACGACCTGGTGTGCGCGTACCAGAACGGCGGCGCACCCCGCATCGGCGTCTACATCAGCAACGGCGACGGCACGTTCCGCGCCATCGCCGACTACATCCCAAATCCGATCACGATGAACATCATGTCGGCGGACATCAACCGCGACGGCATCCCCGACATCATCGGGCTCACGAACAACAACAACATCGTCGTCCTCCCCGGCGGGCCAGGCGCGTGGACCGGCGGCGGGGCCGAGGCCTTCTCCGTCCGCCCGGTCAACGGCGGTGATGCCGGCTTCTTCACGCTGGTCGACACCAACGGCGACGGCGCGCTCGACCTGATCTCCTGCCAGACCGACCCCGGGCGCGTCTTCCTCTCCCTGGGGGCGACGCCCGCCAGCGCGACGTTCGGCTCGTCGACCACCTACGGATCGGGCTTCTACGGCACGTCGTCGCCGGCGAAGGGCGATTTCAACGGCGACGGCATCCAGGACGTCGTCGTCGGGCACACGATCACCACGTCCCGCATCCAAGTCTTCCTGGGCAACGCCAACGGCACGCTCACGGCCTTGCCGGTCGTCGTTCCGGGGAACGCTGCGCCCAAGTCGCTGGTGACGGCCGACTTCAACGGCGACGGCTTCCTCGACGTCGCGTGCGTGCATAACGGCGGCGTCGGCGTGCACCTTGGCAACGGCACGGGCGCTGTCGGCGCCTCGACCAACTTCACGGTCGCGCAGGCGACTTCGCTCGCGGTCGCCGACATGAACGGCGACGGGAAGCCGGACCTGGTCGCCGGGAGCCAGTCGCTCGGCACCTTCACCGTCATGCTCAACACCACACCGGTGACGACCTTTACCACGCCGCCGTTCCCGGCCCGCATCTGCCCCGCAACGTCGACACAGTTCAACGCCGCGGCCACGACGACGCAGGCCGGCGGCATCACCGGCTATCAGTGGCAGCGCCTGGTGAGCGGCACCTGGACCAACCTCGCCAACGGTCCGCTCGCGGGCGTGGGCACGATCACCATCGTCAACGGCGCGAACAACGCCAACACATCGCTCGCGGTCGCCAACGTCGAGGGCAACCCGGGCGACACGGTGATGACGCTCCGCGCCGTCGCCGTCAACTCGTGCGGCAGCACGCCGAGCAACCCGGTCACGCTCTCGATCATCCGGCGCTGCGGCCCGGCCGACATCGGCGGACCGGGCGGCCTGCCCAGTTCCTGCGGCGATGGCTACTTGGACAACAACGACTTCATCGCCTTCATCACCTACTTCTTTAACGGTTCGCCGATCGCCGACTTCGGCCAGGCGGGCGGCTTCGCCGGCGCCGACGGCTCGCTGAACAACAACGACTTCGTCGCGTTCATCAACGCGTTCTTCGCAGGGTGCCCATAAGAGCCTTCCCCCCCTCCCCCGTGCGCAAGCACTTTTGCGTTAGCCCGTCTTGTCAGAGCCCGAAGCGTCAGCGAGGGAGGCCGACGAGGCTCGGCGAGTCGGCCATTTGCGCCGAAAAGGACGCGACACTCGCAAAGCCTCGTGCCGCTTCCCTCGCTAACGCGTCGGGCTCTGACTCAAAGCAGCGTCATTGACGCTCGCGGTCGAGCCTTGATTTCCCGTGATCTACACCGCTTTATGCAAAATGTTCGCAAGTACGAGGGCTGTGTTCACGCCGCGCAGCGAGCGCCGAGTCCAAAGACGAGCCGACGATCGAAGCCCTCGATCGCAGCGGCGACATCATCCTCGTGCTTGCGCACGAGGCTCTTATGGCTCCACAAACGAAACAACCCCGGGCTGAACGCCCGGGGTTGTGCTTTGAAACTCAAACGTTGATCAGCGACGACGGCGGCGCAGGCCGGCCGCGGCCGCAGCGCCGATGACCATCGCGCCGGCGGGAGTCGGAACCGCGTTGTAGCTCACTTCGTAGCCGCCGACGTTGTCGTTGTAGTAGCCGGCTGCGCCGTTGAAGCCGAAGGCGTCGGCGATGCCGAGCACCAGGTAGGCGGCGGAGTCGGGGATGTTGAAGACCTGCGTGATGCCGCTGCCGGTGCCGGTGAGGCCGTCACCGATGAAGAAGACCTGGCGCGCGAGCGGCGAATAGCTGGCGGCGGTGAACGACGCGAGATCGGGGTACGACGCGCCGGCGGGAGCGCTCAGGGCGCTGATGTCGCCGGCCTCGATGAAGAGCCCGACCAGGTGGCCGCTCAGGGGCGCGCTATAGCCGGAGATCGGACCGAGCGCCGGAATGTTGGTCGTGCCGGAGAAGTTGCCGCCATCGGGACCGTTGACGGTCGAGCCCGACCAGCCGGCCATGCCGCCGGCACTGAAGGTGATGGTGCGGCCAGTGCCCGGGCCGAGGGGAATCAGCACGGCGTTGATGCCGCCGCCACCGCCGCCGGGGGCCGGAGCGCTGGCGCCATACCCGAAGATGTTGGCCTGGGCATCGACGAACGTGGAACCGGACTGAGCGCTGGCAGCGGCAGCGAGCGCCGCGACGGCGACGGAAGAAACGAGTGAACGGACGGACATACAGACCTCCCTGCTCGAACACTCTCTCCACCGGATTGTGTCTCTCGCCCTCCCTACGGCCTTTGCAGGCACGTTGACGATACCGCGCGCCGGGCTCGTGGCAAGCCGCCTCCCATCAAGATTCGGGGTTGTTCGGAGGGTTTTCGTACCGACCGGCCGCGGTTCACTTGCCGGTCTTGGGTCCGACCCGCACAAATCCTGCCTTGGTGCACAGCTCGTGCGTGCGCACGACCGCACCCCACGGCACACCGTCGCCGGGGCGGATGAGCACTTCGACCGCACCGAGCGACTTCTCGCCGACCTTCGTCTTGATCGCCTGCACGACCTGGTCGATCGGCGCATCGGTCAGGCCGCCGCCGGTGGCGAGGGCCTGTTCACCGTTGCCAGCACCGCCGGGGATCTTCTTGAGCTCGATGCTGAACCGCACGGGCGGCGTAGCGAGGGGGTCGGTGTTGGTCGGACCCTGGCCCGGGCCCTGCGCAGTGTTGCCGCTGCCGGCGGCGGGAGCAGGACGGGGCACGAGGCTGCCCAAGAGCCATTCGGGCCCGAGGAAGGCCGCCGACACCATGAAGAAGACGAGGATGACCATCACCACGTCGACCATGGGGGTCATGTTGGGCCCAAAGTGAAGGCTCGCGACATCAAGCGCGCGGCGGCGACGGAAGGCGGGTGCGCTCACTTGACACCTCCACCTTGTGCGCCGGTGTCGGTGCGAGCGGTGGCGTAGTCGACCTTGTTGATGCCCAGCTGCGCAGGCGGTGAGGACGGGCTCGACGGCGTCGTAGGGAAGGTCTTTGTCGGCGCGGATGGTGACCTTGCCGCGGCTGATGGGCGGCGCCTGGTCGTTGGGCTGGCGGGCGGTCTTGCCGGCCTGCACTTCGAGGCGCGCGGTGAGCAGGCGGACGAGGTCGGCGCCGTCTTTGGCAACCTGGCCGTCGACGGTGATCAGCGAAACGGCCTTGCCTTCACCTGTTGTGTTATGCGCGACGGCGACGACGACCGAATCCTGGCGCTCGGCCACCTGACCGATGCTGGTGCCGGGGAGGTGGATGCGTGCCTTCTCGTTGGCAGCGAGCTTGCCGACGATGAGGAAGAAGATGATGAGGCACATCACCACGTCGATCAACGGGGTGACGTTGATCGGCTCAGCGCCGGGCGTGGAGGCGAGTTGTGATCGGTAGCGTCGCAAGCGTTTTTACCACAGAGACACAGAGAAAGCAGCAATGCAGAGGTTGAAACACGGAGGACACGGAGAGTACGGAGGAAGGCAGGAGACAGGGTTTTTAGAACTGCTCTTTCTGACTTTCTCCGTGCTCTCCGTGAACTCCGTGTTTCAATCGCTCTTCGTCTTCGTCGAAGGCGTCTGATTAATTGGTCTTGGCAAAGGCGTTGAATGCACTCGCGGAAGCAGACGAGGCAGGCTCGCGGAGGTCGCAGTAGCCCTCGACGAGTTCGGCGCTGACGGCCATGGCGCGGGTGCAAATGCCGTCGACCTTGCTGCGATAGAGGCCAAAGACCAGCAGCGCGGGGAGGGCGACCAGCAGGCCAAGCAGCGTGTGGAAGAGGGCCTTGGCGATGCCGCCCGACAGGTCGGCGGGGGTCGCCGTACCGGCCGACTCCTGCAGGCGGGCGAAGGCCATCACCATGCCGTAGACCGTGCCGGCCAGGCCCAGCAGCGGGCCGATGTTGCCGATCACGTTGAGCGGCTCGATCTTGCGAAACCAGCGGGAGCACTGTTCGCTGGCGGCCAGCTCGCCCGCGTTGCGGACCGCGGTGCGGTCGCCCGGGCAGGCGTGGGCGGCACGCAGGACGTTGCCGTAGAAGGAGGTGTCGCGCTGGAGCAGGGCCTCGAGCCCCGCGGTGTTCCGGTCGGTGATCGCCTTGCGGATAGCCCCTTCGGACTCGGTCGGGGCGATGTTGCGCACCGTGACCTCAAGAATGCACTTGATGATGATCGTCACCGCGGCGAGCGACGCGAGCAGCAGCAGGATCGTGAACAGGTCGAACGACTTGAGGAAGAGGTCCGTCACCGCCGAGCCGGAAGCCGTCTGGGCGAGTGACACGAAGGGGTGAGCGGCCATGCTGGGGCATGGTATCGGGTGCAGGACGCGGAAGTCGTGAACGGGGCGTGTGGGGTGGCACCGGCAAACCGCTTTGGGCTTGCCGGTGCTTACTCAAACATCCAAGGACAAGCCCAGAGCGGCTTGTCCGTGCCACCCATCACTCTTCCTCGTCGTCGGGCGTGGCGTCGCGCGAGACGGCGTAGCCGCCGGTGAGCCAGCGGTGCAGGTCGGCGAGCCGCGCCTGCTCGGTGGCGAAGGGCCAGGTGGGGCTGTCTGGCGGCACAGGCTGACCAGTGATCGGGCACGTCGTGGGACCTGTCGGTCGCTCTGACCGCGCGACCAGCGGCGCCAGGGCCGGCCGATCGACGATGGCCCGCGGCACGTCGAGGGTGAGCAGTCGCAGATCCTCACCGACGTGGGTGAGTTGGAGGGCGATGGTGCGGCTCGGGTCAAACGCGGCGAGCCGCTCGCCCAATCGGCTGGGCCACTCGATCGCGACGATGCTCGGGCGGCTCGTCGCGGCGTCAAAGCCGATTGCGTCCAAGTCGTCCCCGCCGTGAAGGCGGTAGGCGTCAAGGTGGATCAGCGACGGGGCGCCGATCGCGCGGTAGACGTTCATCAGGACGAACGTGGGACTGCAGACCTGGGATTCATCCAGGTGCAGGCCGCGGGCGAGGCCGCGGATGAAGTGAGTTTTGCCCGCGCCGAGGTCGCCTTCGAGCAGGAGCGTGTCACCAGGGCGCAGCGCGGCGGCGAGTTTGATCCCGAGTGCGATCGTCTCGTCGGGCGAGCCGGTGGTGAAGACAAGCCGGACGGGCGGCTTGGCTGGGGGAGGCGGGGGGGGTGTACTCACGAGCGGTGCTCCCAGCCGAACGCGGCTCCGTCGTGGCGTGCGCCCGAGGGGTCGATCACCGTGCAAAGGGGGCCTGAGACGCTCGGCGGCGCGACGCGCCCGACGGCGGTGATGGGCGTGCCGGTGAGGGGACAGCGCGACGGGACCGGCGCATCGGCAGCGGCGGCGAAGAGCAGTTCGTAGTCCTCGCCATCACCTGCCGCGGCCTGCCAAGTGGCGACGTAGGGGTGGCGTGGGAAGAGCGAGGCGTCGAGCGTCACTGCGGCGTGCGATGCGCGGGCCATGCGGGTGGCGTCGAGGCCCAGGCCGTCGGACAGATCCATCATGGCATGCAGCGCAGGGCCGAGCAACGTGGCGAGCCAGTGGGCCTCGGTGAGGCGCGGCGTGAACGTAAGGTGGCGGCGCGACGGCAGGCTGCCGCCCAGCGCACCAGTCACGTAGAGCGTGTCGCCCACCAACGCCGTTGAGCGAAGGACCGGGCCGCGGATTGGGTGGGGTGCGCCGGCGATGGTGACCGTGAGCACCATGGGCCCGGTGGTGGTCGCGATGTCGCCGCCGACGACGGGGCAACCGAAGTCGCCCGCGGCCCGGTGGATGGCGTCGGTAAGGCGCTGCGCGTCGTGCTGCGACATTCCGGCCGGCAGCGCGCCGGTCGCGACGGCCCAGCGCGGCGTGCCGGCCATGGCGGCGATGTCGCTGAGGGAGCGGCAGACGGCCTTGCGGGCGACGAGCGCGAGGTCCTCGCCGGTCGCGAAGTGCCTTCCTTCGATCACCTGGTCGGTGGTCACAATAACCGGACCGTCGGGACGCGCGAGGACCGCGCAGTCGTCACCGGGGCCGACGGTGACGTGCGGATGGGCGGGGGTGGCCCGCGCGATGTGATGGAGCAGCGCCTCCTCTTGCACGAGCAAGCGTAGGAAACCACGTGCCGCATGCGAGAAACGGCCTTTTTCAGCACTTTGCGGGCGGAGTGACGGACGAGCGACGGGGGCGCATCTGATGGGCATGACCGTGCCGCGTGGCGCGGCGAAGGGAGGCGGCGTGGATCGGTTCACACGGATGATGACGACTGATCGCTGGCCGGGCTCGGTGATCGTGGCAACGGCCGCGGCGATCGCCGCGATGATCGCGACCGCAGCGGTGAGCCTGGTGGCAAGCGACGAAGTGACGCTTGCCGCCCCCGTGTACGCCCGGTCGGAAGTCGCTCACGGAGGGATGCGCTGCGTTCGCGCAGCGTCGGACCCGCGCCTGCTCGAGCAATTCCCCGATGCGTGCGTGGTGCGCCAGATGCCTGTCGAGGAGGCCGCGAAGTTCCGTGCTTTCGACGCGATGCACGAGATGGCCAGGCTCCGCGGGGTTCGGCCGCTGCACGAAGCGTCGGAAGTTCCCGAAAACGCCATCTGAACGTCAGAAGCCCAGGACGCTGTCCGCCGCGCGGACGACGTCTGCGAGCTGGATGCGATCGATCGCGCACCGCGCGGGATGGTCGTCGGCCACTTCGTCGGGCGGGAGCGTGGGATCGGCGACGAGCACGACCTCGCGCGGCGACCCTGAGGAGGTGAACGACGGCGGGAGCGTCGTCCATCGCGGATCAGTTGGGCCAAAGAGCGCGACGGTGGGGATGTTGAACGCGGCGGCCATGTGGCGCGGGCCGGTGTCGTTGGTGACCATCAGCGTTGCGCGACGGACGGCGGCCTTGAGGCTGCCGATGGTGCCGCCCAGACGCGGCAGAGACGCGACCATCGCGCCATCCTCTGGGTGGTTCAGCTCGATGGTCTGGGTGATCAGGTCGACCAGCTCCGCCTCGGCCGGCGAGCCGTTGATGGCGACCTTCAGCTTGCGCCTGGTGATCAGGTGATGAGCCAGCGCGGCGAAGCGCTCGACGGGCCACCGCTTGGCGGGGTTGTTGCCGCCGGGGTTCAGCAGTGCGAACGGCTCATCCGGTTTGATGCCGCCCTTGGCGAGCACGTCGTCGGCGAGGCTCTCGTCGGCGCGGGTGGTCGCAAGGGCAAGTCGCGGGGCGGGCTCGTGTTCGCGTGAGACCGAGACGTTCAACGACGCGAGGAGCGCGCGGGCGGCGTCGAGGTAGTAGTCGACGGCGCTGACGGGCTGGTACCCCTTGTGCGGCGGCTTGCGTTTGAGCGGTTCGAGCTTGTGGGTGAGCCAGGCGCCGCGCCCGTCGCGGTCGTAGCCGACGCGCCGGTCGATGCCGGCGAGGCGCACGGTAAGGGCGCTGGAGAACGAGTTAGGAAGCAGGAGCGCCGCATCCAGGCGCATGGCTCGCAGCCGCGCGGCGGTTTTGGCGGGCCCGAGGGCGGAGCGCGCATCGGCGGTGACCACGTCGTCGATCCATTCAAGGCCTGCGAGCAGATCGCTCATGCCCGGACGGCCGAGAGCGATGATGACGCTCCGCGGCAGGGCGTGGCGCACCAGGGCCATCGCGGGTGTCGCCATGATGGTGTCGCCCAGCCAGCTCGGCAGATAGATCAGCACGCGCGGGGGCGGAGCCTGGGTTGAGCCGGGATTCGACGGAACCGATGCCAAGTCGTAAGCGTTACACAAAGGGCGGCGGCTTTCAACCGCGAAGAGAAGCGAGAATGGCATCGGCGGCTGCGCTCAGATCGCCGGCCTGGGCTGCGGGCTCGCCCGAGGTGCCCACCAGCACAGTGCGGCCGCGTGCGATACCCGCGTTGACCGCGGCCTCGACATCGCGCGGCTTATCTCCCACTGCCCATGAACGATTGAGGTCCAGGCCGAGCTCGGCGGCCGCGGCGGTCACCATGCCCGGCGCAGGCTTGCGCCACGTGTGCTCGCGGTTGAACGGCGCGACGGTGCCCTTGGGGTGGAATGGGCAGAAGTAGACGGCGGAGATGAGCCGGTCGTCGCCGGCGGCTGCCTGGAGCAAGCGGCGCATGGCGTCGTTGACGGCCTCGCAGTCGCGAAGCGTGGCGTTGCCGCGGGCGACCGAGCCCTGGCTGGTGTAGACGACAATCACGAACCCCGCGGCCTTGAGGCGCACGAGCGCCGCGGCGGAGCCGGGAATCAGCGCCGCCTTCGCGGGATCGGCGAGATCGCCGGGGAGCGGGTCGTTGCGCGTGGCGACCGACGTGTTGAGAATGGTGTCGTCACGGTCGACAAAGACGGCGGGGGCGGCTGGCGTAACGGAGAAACGAGCGGTCATGGCGCGGACAAGCGTACCCGGTTCAGCTGCGGCCGCTGACGCTTAGGTCGGACACGTGAACGCTCATCGAAAGGGCGAGGCTCAGAAGCAGCCGAAGAAGAACTGGTTGATGTACGCGATGAAGTCGTTGTTGTCGTACTGGCCGTCGGAGCCCGGGTTGCCGCCCACGCTGCCGAAGTCGGCGAGCGGATTGTTCTGAAAGAAGTAGTTGATGAAGGCGATGAAGTCGTTGTTGTCCAGGAAACCGTCGGCCCCCGGGAGGCCGCCGGCTTTGCCCAGATCGGTGTTGCCGCAGGGGGGACGGACGTAGGTGGCGAACCCGCCCATGCTGGGCGTGTCCATGGTGCCGGACTGGGTCCAGGTGTCGGTTCCCTGGTTGTAGGCGTAGCGCGTGATGCCGCCCTGGAAATGGTTGCCGACAAACATCTCTTCGCCGTCAGCGCTGAAGGCCATGTCGATGGCGGCGGGACTGTCGATAGCCGGTTTGGCGACAAGCGCTCCGCCGGGAAGGATGCCGTAGCGGAAGACCTTGTTGGAGCTGATGTCGCCGAGGTAGAGCTCGGTGCCGCTGGGACCGAGGCAGAAGAAGTGCAGGTTCGACGCGCCGGGGATGGCGATGTCGGACTGAGCGGTCACGCTGTTGTCGTTCTCGATGTGGTAGACGTGGATGACGCTGCTGGCACTGGTGGTGTAGATGTACCGGCCGTTGGGGTGGACAAGGATGCCGCGCATCGGCACGCCCTGCGCGAAACGCCCGTTGTAGACCGGCTGGCCGGAGTTGTCGAAGGTGAAGCGGAAGACGCCGTCGAAGACGGTGGCGGCGAAGAGCTCGCCGGTGGTCGGGCTGATCGCCAGTTCGTGCACGCCGACCATGTTGGGAGCGGTGAAGTTCTGCACGAAGGTCGCGTTGAGCCCGTCGCCCGAGACAGTGAAGCGCGAGATGCTCCCCTGGCCGAGCACATTGCCGTGCCGGTTGCCGACGAAGAGATCGGTGGCGGTGCGGAAGACGGCGCTGCAGGGATCGAAGACCTCCGTCGGCGGGATAGACGTCAGCGCCGTGGGCGCTGCGCCGCTGTCGCCGAAACCGTACCGCAGGACGGATTGCCAAGCGGCGGGGTTGGAGTTGCTGCCCGGCGGCGTGACGGTGACGACGATCTCAAACGGCTGATTCTGAGCGGCGGCGACAGACGCGAACGCGGCCACGATGATCGGCGCAATCTTCATACGGATCTCCCTTCGCACGTGCGCGGGCACGGCACACCCTTCTAGGCATCAAGTTACCACGTGTTGACAGAGCCTGCTACGCGGAAAGGCGTTTGTTCGCAGAGATCCAGGCCGAATGCCGTTTTTGAAGGTTGAGAAGGGATGGAGGTTTGGGTTAGCCAGTGTCGGCGCGGGTGTCGCATGGGCCCTGCCGGCGTGCACGAGTTCGTGCCCCCTACTCCCCCCCCCGCCGGCCAATCGAAAAGGAGCATCCAGTGAACACCCCCCGTCTCGCCCGTCTCGCGTCCCCCCTCGCCCTCGCACTGCTCGCCGGCGCCGGCGCGCCCGCCTTCGCCGACGTGACCTCGCAGGTCACGCTGACGAACAAGGCGAGCTACAAGCTCTACGGCAGCGGCGGCAACGCCACCGTCGACGTGCCGTTCCCCACCGGTGGTTACGCCTACAAGCTGCTGCTCAGCGGCACGCTGCACCGCAACACGCAGGGCACGTTCCCCCGCGAGGCGTGCATCCTCATCCGCCGCTTGACGCATCTTGCGCCGAACATCAGCGTCATCACCGACGAGTTCATCGCGCAGCCGTTCACCCAGACCACCTTCGACGCCAACGGCGACGCGGTGGTGACCGATGCGCTGGTGCTGCCGGTCCCCGAGAGCCTCAACTTCAACGGTCACTTTGACCCCTGCTCGATGAACGAGCCCGGCCACTACGAGCTGACGTTCTTCGAGCAGTTCGACGACAACGCCGCCGACAACGGCCCCACGCCCGACGCGACGTGGACGAACCTGACCATCAAGTTCGACGACTCGCAGCCGAGCCTCGCGACCGCCCCGGCTCTGAGCGGCACCGTCGGCACGACGACGCGTTACGGCGTGCGTTCCAACGACACGATCGGCCATCCCGGTCAGTTCACCGGCTCGTTCATCGACCCGCTGGCTCAGCCGGCCAACGCGACGCGCATCCGTCACGTGCGTGTGACGGGTTACGTCTCGATGCTCGCCACCAGCGTCATGGGCGAGCAAGCCGGGCCCAACGAGGCCAGCCAGGTCCGCCTGCGCCTCCAGCGTTACGAGAGCGTGCTGCTCTCGCCCAACGACCTGCAGCCGTGGGTCGACACCGAGGACATGACCGTCTCGGTCCCGACCATCGGCTCGACCGGGTACGTCTCGATCGACATCCCCGTCGCCGAGAATGACGACTGGGGCAAGCTGACCCGCAACGTGCCGCAGGGCGGCCCGAACGCCTCGTACTACGGCATCAAGTACTGGGCGACGGCCTACGAGTCGGTCGACCACTCGTACTGGAGCACCGACAACATCTGGAACGGCCTGAAGATCGAGCTCTTCAGCGATTCGCAGCCGAGCCCGGCGATCGACCTGGGCGTGCTGGACGCCAACCCCAACGGTTCGGCCAGCACCCGCATCGCGCCCGGCACGATCGAAGCCGGCAAGCCGCTGTGGTACCGCTTCGAGCTGCCCGTCGCCGTGAGCAACGCGGCCGGCACGTACCTGGACATCGACACCGAGTCGACCGTTCCGGCGTTCGACACCATGATCGCGCTGTACAGCGGCAACGCCGGCACCGCGGGCAACCGCCTGGCGTTCGACGACGACGAGGGCTCGGGCTCGTTCTCGCAGCTCAGCTTCGGCCAGGTCGGCCCGCGTCCCGCCTTCGGCGACTCGCACGTCCGCGATGGCCGTGACGGCGCCCTTGGCGCGGGCGTCTACTACGTCGCCGTGATGCCCTACGACAGCGTCACTGCCTCCACGGCCTTCGGCGCCACCGGCTTCAACGCCGTCAACACCGACACGACCGCCCACAACGTGACGCTGAACCTCCGCTACAACTTCCCGCTCGGCTGCGGCGCCGCCGACGTCGGCCAGCAGGGCGGCGTGCTCGGCGCCGACGGCTACCTGGACAACAACGACTTCATCGCCTTCATCAACATGTTCTTCAACCAGGCCCCGGGCGCCGACCTTGGCATCCAGGGCGGCCAGCCCGGTCAGGACGGCCACTGGGACAACAACGACTTCATCGCCTTCATCAGCCTCTTCTTCGCCGGTTGCTGAGCGTCGCGGCCAAGCCGCGACCTGATCCAGCCATCATCCCTTCGAGGAGCCCCGGGCGCCTGACGCCCGGGGCTTTTCGTTTTGGCGGCCAAGAGTTTGCGCGGCCACGAGGCGACGCCGGACCTTTTCGCTCGTCCGAACCGGGCAGATCAAAAGAAGCCGTGCCACGCCCGACAGTTGCCCGGGGCGTGGCACGGCGATGTGGGAAATGATGATCCGATTTACAGCCGGGCGTGCTTAGCAGCCCGCAAAGAACAGGTTGATGAAGGCGATGAAGTCGTTGTTGTCGTACGCGCCGTCGTGCCCGGGGAGACCGCCGGTGGTGCCCAGGTCGGCGTGGGTGTCCTGGTTGAAGAAGTAGGTGATGAAGGCGATGAAGTCGTTGTTGTTGAGTTGACCGTCCTGGCCGGGCTGGCCGCCGGCGGTGCCGAGGTCGCCCGGGCAGACCGGCGTTTCGCCACCCTCGACGTGGAACGTCATGATGGGGCTGGTGCCGCCGGCGCCGCCGCCCCAGCCATTACCGTTCTCTCCGGTATCGACTGTCACCGCGCCAGTACCGACAAACGAAAGAGTGTACTGCCCTGCGTTCAGCGTGCCGGTGACGTCCTGCGCACTCAGCGAGTAGCCCATGACAACGCCTGTTTCGTAGCGGAACACATCTCCGCCGGGGCCGGCGAGGTAGGCCACAATGGACCAGTCGTTGGTGACGCCCGGCGGGCTGCTGGGATCGGCGCAGCCGGCGTTGAGGTTGAACGTATACGCGGCGCCCTGGCCCACTGTGAAGGTGTACGTGAACTCGTTGTGGATGCTCCCCGCCAGCATCGCGCCAGGACCGAAGCCGCCGCCCATGTTCATGGTGAACGCATTGAGCGCGATGGTGTCAACACCGTTGAAGCCGCCGCTCTGCGTCGACGGGCCGTTGATGGGACCCGGAATAATCAAAGAAGATTCCCACGTCCCGAAATCGCCCTCGGTTGCGTCGATCTGCATGTGGCCGGTGTCAAAGTCACCCGCCGAGCCGGTCGAGGTGCTTTGGCCGAAGATCGTGCGAACCTGGCTCACGGGGGTGATGGGGTTGGCCATCGCCGCCGAAGCGAGCACGAGGGCGGTCAACGTGGCGACAGAGCGGGTGCAGTTCATCACGGACATGGGATCTCCTTCAGGCTTTCCACGAACAGAGATGGCCAGTTTGCAAGCGCTCTGCAACGGCTGCAAACTGTTTTGAAAACAATTTGCAAAATCGATGGATTCTGAGCAAATTTGAGGTGATTGTTTTGTGACCAAAACAGTCCCTCCGATCTGCGATGATCCGTTCAATGACCAAACTTGCTCGTGGGGCTAAGACGCTCGAAGCGGACGCCATCCACGTTGTACCGCAGGTGCAGCGCGATCCGGCGGGCGTTGTCGTCGCTCCCAGAGCCAGCGGACCGGCCGCGCAACTTGGTGACAAAGCTGGGGCTTCACCACTCTTTGGCGTGGAAGGTCATTCGTCTAGCATCGGGAAAAGACCCGATGAGCAACGCCCAGTTCATCCCTGGACGGGCGGGCATGGAGCTGTTTCTCACCGCGGCAGAGCGAGGTGGTGCCGCGGCAGGGGCGGTGGAAGAGGTGCGCGAGGCGTTTGCGCGGTTCCGAACGATGATGGAATCGCACGCGGGCGATCGCCCGACGCTGGACCTGATGCTGGGGGAGTTGTCGACAGTCGCGGAGGGACCGGCGAACCGGCCGGCGCTGCGACGAGCGGCGTATTTGTGCAACAGCGCCACTTGGGGGGTGCAGGTGCGGACGCGCGTACTGGCGAAGATCCTTCATCCGAGCGCTGCTGGGGCCGGGGAGGACGAGGGAAGGGGCGGGTTGATGGACATCGCGCTGGTGCGGATGTTCTCGGGGATGCGGCGGGTGCGGCCTGATGCGCCGCTGGTACTGAGCCGCGCGGTGGTGCTCGACAACGACGGTCAGGCGCGGCGCAAGGCGGTGCTGGAGTCACTCGATCCTGATGGCGGCGATGCGCGGCTGCTGCGCCGGTTCTGCTCCGACCCTGCGCCGGAACTGGTCGGGGCGCGCACCGCCGACAACGTGGTGGAGCAACGAGTCGTCGGCGGGCCGGTGGGTGAACAAGGAGCGGTGACGCTTTGCACCGGCGAAGTGCAGCGCGAGGCGGCGAGCGCGTTCGCCGATGAGCACAACACCCAGAGCCGGACGGCCGTGGAAGTGCGCCTGCCGATGCAGCGGCTGGTGATCGACGTGTGGATGCACCGGTCGATCTGCCCCGACGCGGTGGCGCGGGCTCGGACGTACAGCGAACTGGGGGGCACGCCGTGGTATCGCCAGCCGCCGGAGCTTGTGCAGATGCTGCCGATGTCAGAGCGGCCTGAGCGGATCGGCTGGGGACTCGCGCAGCGCGCCGATCACTGATGCGCCCGAGTACGCCCCGGCGATTGCATACGCGTTTGAGCGGCTGGGGTGGTCACCCGACGACTATGTGCTGCACAGGCTGCGCGTCGACTTTCCCGTGCTGTCGACGGCGGTCGTGCTCGAGGTGGACCTGCCCGCGAGCGGCGGACGGGGCTGAGCATTATTTTTCGAACGCGGAGAACACCGGCTGCATGGCCTCCCAGCGCACGGCGCCCTGCTCATCGCCGAGGCGCCGGCAGGCGGCGGCGGCGTCGGCCCGCAGGAGAGGCTGCCACGGGAAGTCGGCTGTGAAGTTGCAGAAAAAGAGCTTCCATGCGCGGCCGAGTTGATCGACGGCCTCGGCTTCGTCGCCCGGCGAGTGCGCGACACGTGACCGCGCACGAAGCGGACCACGGCGATGAGGTCGGACGGGCTTGTCGGCGACGCGAGCGCCATGTCGAGCGCGGCCTTCGACTCAGCTCGTGCCTCATCGAGTTTGCCCTGCTCGGCGAGGGCGAAAGCGGCGAAGGCCCGGCAGACTGCGATCGTGTGATGACGGGGGCCCGCCGCGGACTCAAAGAGCACGGCAGCCGTTCTGGCCTCAACTTCTGCTTCCGGGTATTTTTTCGCGACGTTCAGCGCCCAGGCGCGGTAGCGGTGCGAGTTAGCCGCCAGCAGGTTGTCGCGTGCGGGCGCGGGCACGGTGTCCCAGATCTGGCAGCTGCGCCCGGTGAGCTCCAGCGCCTGCGGGATCTGGCCGTCGTAGAGGCTGGTCACGGCGGCGTCCTGGACGCAGACGAGCACCGCGAAGTGGTTGGGGCCGAAGCGGCGCTGGAGGATCTCCGCCGCCTGCTGCGCCGCCGCGACCCGCACCTTGAACCGCACTTCCGCGGCCGCCGACTCGACCTGGAGCAGGAGCGTGCTCACGAGGGACATCTCGTCGTTGACGACGGCGCGGTGAAACACGATCAGCCGTGCCAGCGCATCGGTGCGACCGGAGGGCATCGGGCGGTAGTAGTTGCCACGGTCGGGCTCGGCGAGGAGCACCAGATCGCTCCGCATGGTGGCGATCGCGCCGGTCGTGTCGGCTGTCGACCGGTCGGCGCCGGTAGACCATGCGGCGAGCAGCGCACGGCCGAGTTCACTGTCGGGCGCGGCTGCCGCCGTGTCGGCGGCGAGGGCGAGGGCGTCGACCACGTCGGCATCGTCCGCGCGGAGCAGGCGCAACCGCTGACGGAGGGCAGAGAGCACCAACGGGGCCGCGTCCTGCGCTCCGCCTTCCTTAAGCAAGACCCGCGCGGCAAGCACCTGCATGGACGCGAGGAGCAGGTCGGGCCCTGCGCTGGGCAGCCGCGCCAACAGAGAAGAAACCTCTGCCGCTTCCTTTTTGCGGCGTCGACATCGCCTTGTGCAAACAGCACGCGGGCGCGGAGCGCGCGGGACTCGGCGACGGCGCGGCTCTCGGCGCCGTCAAGCCGGGTGCGCATGGCAAGGGCGTCGCCCGCCACGACCGCGGCCTCCTCGTAACGACGCCGGACCAGCAGCACCTCGGCGAGTTGGTGCAGCGTCGAAGCGATCTGCGGATCGTCCCCCCCTGCACCCCCACTCCCGTCCCCGGCATGCTGCATCCGCAAGCGGACAAGCCCGTGACGGAGCGAGACCTCCGCGTACTCCACGTGGGTGGCGGCCTTGCTGCCGAACCCCGTGTAGACCCGCCCCCAGAGCCTGCGGATCTCCTGATCGACGTCGGGGTCGTCCTCGAACGCGCCGGTCTCAAGCCGGTAGTACAACCGCCCGAGCCGGTTGCCGATCAGCTTGCTCAGCTCGGGCTGGAGCGGATCGACGCCGGGGAGCGCCTCGCGCATCAGCTCATCGACTGCGCGAGCACGGACGTGCTCACGGCGCGCGTCCTGCTGGCGGCGCGTAGCAAGATCTGCGGACGCCGCGGCGCTCGCGAGGCTGAGCCAGACCGCAACGCCGGCGCCGCCGAGCAGCAGAACCGCCGCGGCGATGATCCCGAGCCGCGCCCGGTTCACAAGCACGGCCTTGCGGAGCAGGTACCAGCCGCTCTCACTGCGAGCTTCGACCGGCTCGCCGGCGAGAAACCGCTCGATGTCGCGGCCAAGGGCGGCGGCGGACTGGTAGCGGCCGGCGCGTTGCTTGCACAGCGCACGGAGGATGACCGCTTCGAGGTCGCGAGGGACGGAGGCGTCGACGCGCCGCGGCGGGACGGGCTCAACCGACCCGATCACGCGCGCGGCCTCGAAGATCGTCTCACCCAGGTCGTAAGGGAGCCGGCCGCAGACCAGCCGGTAGAGGATGACGCCCAGCGAGTAGACGTCGGTGAGAGCGTCGACCTCCTCGGGCTTGGCGGCGACTTGCTCGGGCGACGCGTAGGCGGGCGTGCCTGCGAAGTCGCCCGTGGCTGTTGTACTCAGCCCCCCGCGCACTCCCTGCACGGCGTTGAGCTTGGCGACGCCGAAGTCGAGCACGACAGGACGCCCCTCGGCGGTGACGAGGATGTTGTCGGGCTTAAGGTCGCGGTGGATGACGCCGTTGAGGTGGGCGTGGTGAACGCCGGCGCACACCTGCACGAAGACGCGCAGCTTGTCAGTCGGCGCTGCGCCGCCGGCGCCCGGCTGCCAGCGGTCGAGCGGCACGCCGTCGACGTATTCCATCACCAGCGCGACGCGTCCGCCGCCATCGGGCCCGCCGCCGACATCGACGGTCCGCGACTCGTGCACGGCGACGATGTTGGGATGCCGCAGGCGGGCGATGATCTCGACCTCACGCTCGGCCCTTGCGCGGCGGCGCGTCGCCGAGGCCGTGCGACCTTCCGCTCCTTCTCCGTCTCTTCCTTCTCCCGGCGGGCCGGCCGCGAGCACCTTGATCGCGACGGTGCGCTGCGTGGACTCCTGCAGTGCGCGGTAGACCACGCCTTGGGCGCCGGTGCTCACCACGCCGAGCGGACGATACCCCGCGAGCCTTGGTGCGCCGATCGGGCCGAGGTCGTCGCCGAGCAGGCCGCGGGCGCGTCCGAGGAAGTCCGCCTCGTGCCTCGCTTCTTCTATTCGCCGGGCGCACTCGCTGCACGCGGCAGCGTGCGTGCTCTCCGCCGCCGACGCTTCACCGTGCGCCGCGCGCTGCACGGCGGCCTCGTCCAGACAGCGGTTCTCGCTCGGGAGCGCAGCGGCGCTCATCAGAGGTCCTCCTCGAAGGCCTCGGTCATTCGATGAACTTCTTCACGCAGACTCTTTGTCACGCGGCTGCGGGCGACGTAAACCTGGTCGACGGTTATGCCGCACTGCGCAGCGACCTCGGCGGCAGGAACGCCGCGCAGAGCGACGAGCTCGAACGCCGTGAGCGTGCGGTCCTCAATCGACGACTCGTCGCGGAGCGCGCCTGAGTGCGCGAAGCAGGATGACGCGGTCGCGCTCGTCGGTCCATGCCTGACGGAGGGCGTGGTCGTCGACCGATGCTTCTTCAGCGGGCACGCCTCTTCCGCCGGATTCGCGGCCGCGGCGGCGCAGAACACCGGAGGTGGTGTTGCGTGCGATGCCGAGAATCCATGAACTGAGTCGGCCCTTGGTGCGGTCGTAGCGCCCGAGCCGAAAGGCCTGCACGAACTCGGCGAGGGTCTGCTGGGCGACTTCCTCCGCCTCCGCCGATGTTGCGCCAAGCCGACGCGCCAGGCCCGCGATGACCGGCCGGTAGCGGGCGTCGATCTGCGACCAGGCGGGTTCGTTGGCGTGGTCGCGCAGCGCATCGAGCAGCTTGGTGGTCGTGCGCGTCGCCAGCGGCTGAGATGGTGCGTGGTCGGACACCTGTGGTCAGTCTACATCAGCGCGGCCCGCGACTTCACCACCTGAACGAGGCACCTCTCGATGGGCATCGAAGGGACGCCGGCTTCAGCATCCGGCGAAAAAGTAGTTGATGAAGGCGATGAAATCGTTGTTGTTGAACTGCCCGTCGGAACCGGGCAACCCGCCGGCGATGCCGAGGTCGGCGTGCGAGTCTGCCGCGAAGAAGTAGCTGATGAACGCGATGAAGTCGTTGTTGTCCAGATGCCCGTCCTGCCCGGGAACGCCGCCCGCAGCGCCAAGATCGGCGGCGCAGGGGGTTTCCAAGCGAGCACGCCACGCCTCCTGCACGCCGTTGTGCAATCCGTAACCGACGACCGAGCGGCCGTCAGGACTGATGTCGGTCGCGCTGTTGAGCACCCAGCCGCTCAGGTCCGCGCCTTGCGTTGGAAGGTACGTGTTGAGGTCGACGATCCCGATCGAGCGCATCCAGATGAACGCCCGCGCCGACGCGCCCTGGCTGAGGCCCACGATGGTGTTGCCGTCGCCGCTCACGCCGAGCGCGAAGGCCGACGTGTCGCCCTCCAGCCGGCCGATTCCTTCCAAGCCTTCGACGGTCGACCAACGGAACGCTTCGCCGCCGGCGCCGACACCGAACACGCGGCCGATGACGACCGACCCGTCGGTACTGCAGGCGTATCCGTACGAACTGGTGTACCCCGGAATGGGATCGATCACTTCGACCGCGCCATCGACCCAGCGGAGCGCACGAGCGGAGCCTGTGACCTGCGCGTACCCGACGATCACCGAGCCGTCGGCGTCGGCGCCCAGCGCCAGCGACGCGGTGTACCCCGTGATCGTCCCCAGGTTCTGCATGCCGCCCGCCTGCGCCCAGCGAATCGCCCGTTGTCCCTCGCTCGAGGTGCTGTACCCCACCACTACTTGCCCGTCACCGCTGATGCCGTTGGCGACGCTCGATGTACCGCCGGCGAGCGTGCCGAGATCGACCATGCCGTCGGCCTGCGTCCAGCGGAAGGCGTGCGACTGCGTGCTTCCCGACGCGGCGCTGGAGCCCACCACGACTAAACCGTCATCACTGACTTCAGAGGCCGAGGCCGAGCCGATGCTCCCACCCGCCAGCACGCCGAGATTGACCGCGCCGTCGCGCTTGTCCAACGGAACGGACGGTTGAGAGCGCCGACGGCGCCGACCCCCACCACCACGCTTCCATCGGCGCTCACGCACTGACTCTGCGACGTCGTGCCGCCCGCGATCGGGCCGAGCCCCTGAAATACCTGGGCCGACGCAACGGCGGAACCACAGACCGCGGCCAGCCACACACCACGCGTTACCCCACTCATGGATGCGTCCTTCTGTTTGTGCTCGTGCTCAGCAGGGAATAAAGAACCGGTTGATGAACGCGATGAAATCGTTGTTGTCGTGCGCACCATCGGGCCCGAAGAGCCCGCCGGTACGCCCGAGATCGGCTTTGGCGTCGGCGTTGAAGAAGTAGTTGATGAAGGCGATGAAGTCGTTGTTGTCGTGCAGGCCGTCGCGGCCGGGCAGACCGCCGCCGATCCCCAGGTCCGCGGGGTCGACGAAATCTGCGCCGGTGCGCTGTTCACCTGGCCGCAGGGGCTGTTCACCACGGCACGGAAACGCACGGCCGTGTCGAGGGGCCAATTGCCGGCCGGATAGACGGTGACACCTTGCGACGCGGCGCCGACGGCGGTGAACGACACTGCGGTCGCGGTGTTGGGACCTTCGATCACCTGGTGCCATTCATCCGATCCGCCGAGTTGGTACTGCCAACCCGTCGTGAACGCGCCCGAGCCCGATGGGGCGACAGCGAACGACGCCTCTTGCCCGGCGCACGCCGCAGCGCCGACGGGCTGCCCTCCGGCGGTGATCGTCGGCTCCACGCACGGCCCGAAGCGGACCTCAGCCAAGCCCGTGAACGGCGAGACGTTGTTGTTCTCGGTGGCTCGCACGGTGAACTTCACCGAGCGGACGTCGGCGGTGACGTTGAACGGGAACGACTGTCCGGTCGCGACGTTTGGAAGCGCAACGACGTTTGTGAGCAGCAGCAGTGACGAGCCGGTGGCTCCCGGGCCGCTGAAGAGCTCGAGATCGAAGAGCACCGGCTCGTAGCTGCCGTTGGAAGCGATGTTGTTGGAGCGGTGGTTCCACATGTGGAACACACCCAGCGTTTGCGCCTGGCTGAACGAGAACGTCGCCGACTCGCCGATCGTGTGGCCCGACTGCGTCGTCCAGTGGTTGCCGGCGACGTACGTCGCGTGCGCATCGGCGATCGTGAAGTTCGCCGGCAGACCTGAGCCGTTGATCGTGTTGCCGATCACGTACGACCCGCTGAACTCGCTGGTCGCGGTCGCCGAGTTCGGCGTGATGAACTGCGCACTGGCGGCAGCGGCAAGAAGTGAGCAAGCGGACAACGCGGCGATGTGGTGGAGGCGCATAAGCGTCGGCGCGCGTGCGACCGCGGAGCGACCCGTTCAATCTACCCGATCAGGGGCAGACGGGCCACCCCCGCCGCGGCCAAAACAAAGGCGAATTCTCGCGCGTCTACCCAGATTGCCGTTCAGCACCCGGCAAAGAAGAAGCTGATGAACGCGATGAAGTCGTTGTTGTCGTAGTGCCCGTCGGAACCCGGAAGGCCGCCGGCGACGCCGAGGTCGGCGTGCGCGTCGCCCGCAAAGAAGTAGCTGATGAACGCGATAAAGTCGTTGTTGTTGAGCTGTCCGTCGCTGCCGGGGACGCCGCCCGCTGCGCCCAGGTCGGCCGGGCCGCAGCCGGATTGCTGCTCAACGCGGCCGCTCCGCAGCGTGACATCGAGCGAGCCGCCCCCTTCGCCGAAGCTGAGGGTCGTCGCAAAGGCGTTGCCGAACGTGGTGTTGTATTCCGCGGCCGCGAGGTAGTAGGTGCCCGCGGGGAGCGAGCCGTCGCGCCCATCGCTGCGGGTTGTCGCGGTGTCGGTGCTGCCGGTCGTCGTGCCGCCGCCGGCGCCCAGCGAGATGAACGCACCCAGATCCGCGCCTTCGTCGTCGTCGATGGCGACGAGTACGCCGCTCGACGAGTAGAGGCCCAACTCAGAATCAAAGACCGTGCTAATCGCGCTGCCGCTGGTGATATCGAGGTGCGTGCCCGCATCGCTCGACAACGCGTCAGTGAGCGTGAAGCTCAGCCAAGCCGGCTGCCCCACCGGCACGATCACCGTGCGGGCGACCTCAGACTCGCTCCCCTGCGGGAACGCGAGCGTGCCGAGGCTCTCGGCCGCGGGCGGCGAGCCGCCGCCGGGCGTGTCACCCAGCACGAGCGTGAGGGCGTATTGGTACGTGCTCCCCTCGGGCGGCGGCATGACGCGCCAACCCGGAGCGAACACGGGCGGGCCGCCGCCGAACTCGGAGATGACCAGCCAGTAGACGCCCGCGGCCAGCTTGCCGCTCCGTCCGTCGCTGATCATCTGGAAGTCAGAAGGACCGCCGCCGCCGACCGCTGCGCCGCCGCCGTAGCCGAACGAGAGGAAGCTTGCGTGTCCGGTGCCCGAGTCGTCATCGGTCGCACGCACGCGCCCGGTGTCGTCGTACATTGCGATGTAGGTGTCGGCGAACTGACCCGCCGTCAGGATGTCCAGGTACCGCGGATGGGCCGCGTCATCCAGCGCGGGGACGACCATCCGGTACCACTCCACACCGCCGAAGCTGTGGAACACCGACGGCAACTGCGTGGTTCCGTCAGGGAGCGGAACAAAGTTCTCAAGCGCCGAAGGCTCGCCTGCCGCCTCGAGCCCGACCCGCACGTTGCTGACGAACTCCTCGGCGCCGATGCCATCGCCGTTTTGTGACGAGTCGTAGATGCGGAACGTCCAGGTCCCCTTCGCCTCGATGCCGGCGTTGAGCAGGATGACCTGCGTGACATTGGGCAACTCGCTCAACGGCTCGGGCGGGCCCATCGAGACTTCGAACGTGTCGCCCGTCGGCGGCGTGACCGAAACGATGACGTCGGACGCGAGCGTATCGGGCGCGCCGTTTACTGCGCTCATGTCGAGCGTGATGTTCAGGGCCCCGGGCGGGTACCCCTGCGTGGTGAACGTCGCCGTTAACGTCGCGTTCGCCGGGTTGCCTTGGGTGTAGACCGGGTACGGGCCGGCGAACGACTGGACTTCCTGCGGGTCGGCCAGAGCTGTTCCGGCCAGCGCGGCGAGCACGCAAGTGGACAGCAGGGCGGCGGTGTCGCGGCGGGAATGCATGTGGCGGCCTCGCGGATGTCGTGCGCGGGCCCGTCCACGGTCCGGACCTGATGACGACAACTACACCCTACCACAAGAGCGCGCCGACACCTCATGAAAACCGCTTTAGAGAAGCGTTGGCGGGTTTCTCCTCATTCCTTGGATGTCCTCGCCCTCGTGTCAGTGGCCCGCGAAGTACTGGTTGATGAACGCGATGAAGTCGTTGTTATCGAAGTGGCCATCGCTCCCCGCGACGCCGCCCGCCATGCCGCGGTCGGCCCGCGCATCGGCGGCGAAGAACCAGCTGATAAAGACGATGAAGTCGTTGTTGTTGAGCTGACCATCGGCTCCGGGCACGCCGCCCGGACCGCCGATGTCCGCTATCAGCGCGGGGGGCGTCGATCACAATCATCTGGCTGGGCGTGCCGATGAAGCAGGTGCCGACAATCCCCGGGACTGTGACGGGTGAACCCTCGCCGTGCTGACCCTGGCTATAGCCGCGAAGCCGGCTGCCGAACGGATCGTACATCAGGGCCATATTGAGAGTCGGCATATAGACACCCGCGACTTCGGCGCCGACACCGGAGTAGTTGCTCGTCGCGTAGATCTGCGCGGTCATCGTGACGGGATCGATCGTCTGCATGCGGCCGATGTCGCCGCCGCCGTTATCGTCGATCGCCAAGAAGAGTTTGCCGCCCGGACCTTTGCTGATCCCCATGCAGATCTCGGTGTTGAAACCGGGCGATGCGTCAAATGACTGGACGGTAACGCTCGCCGTCACCGCGGTGCCCGCGGCGTTGAGGGGAATCTTGGTGACCTGCGTGAAGTCGTTGGTCGCTTGGCTGACGACAAAGAGGGCGTTGGTCCCCGCGTCGTAGAACATCGCGTCGGCCCGGATCGGGTACTGATACGGCGTCGAGCCGCCGATGCCCATGAGGGTGTGAATGTTGTTTGCTGAGTCGTAATAGCGGATCTGGTGCGTCGCGACGCCCCAGAAGTAGATGCGTCCATCGCCTGTGGGAGCGAAGCAGGAGAGGTTGTTCGCGCCCGCCGGCGGCATCGACGACACCACCCCGTTGCTCGACATCGTGTCGAGAGTCGAATCGTTGTTCATCAGCAGCAAAGCGCTGCGCGACGCGTCGTAGGCGGCGCGGCCGGCGAACGTCGCTCTCGGCAGCCCGACGACCGTGGACTGCCACGACGTGGTGTTGATCCGCAGCACCGCCGGCACCCCGCAAGAGTTGCCAGGGACCGGAAGCTGGGTGCTGGCGAGGTACAGGTCGTTCTGCACGAACTGCGCCATGGCGCCCGACGCCAAGCCGCCGCAAGCGGCGGCGATGACGGCGGTACGGACAAGCGAGGGACGGAAATAGGCGCATGACATCGCGCGGACTCCTGAGGCGTGGAGAGCCGGACCAAATGGACTGAGGACACGTCCGCTCTTGCGGCCGCGTCGGTCATGTCAATGCGTTGGAGGCCGGTACGCGGGCTAAAGGATCTGTCGGCGCCGCTCGCCGGGGATCAAAAACAACCGACGCCCGCCGGGATAGGGTTCACCCGGCGGGCGTCGGACAAAGGGAACAAGGGGACCGGGGAGGGAGAGAACGTCTTCAGCAGCCTTCGAAGAACAGCGTGATGAACGCGATGAAGTCGTTGTTGTCGAACGCGCCGTCGGCGCCCTCAAGACCGCCGGAACGGCCGATGTCGCCCGCGGTATCGCCGTTGAAGAAGTGGTTGATGAAGGCGATGAAGTCGTTGTTGTCCAGATGGCCGTCGCCGCAGGCGACGGGCAGGCCGCCAGAGCCGCCCATGTCCGCCATGCTTCCGCACGGGCGAACGATCGAAAGCGTCACGGCGTCGCTGTCGATGAACCCGCACGCGGTAGTGAGCCTGACGTAGAACAAGCCCGCGTCGGCAGACTTGGCGCCGGTAATGGTCAGCGTCCGAGTCGTTGCACCACTAGCGATGCCGCCGCCGGGCAACGGACCGTTGTTGATCGGCGAACCGTCGCGATACCAGCGCCACGAACGCATGTTGTACCCCGCGGCGTCGGCGGTGAACGTGGCGTTACTGCCGCAGTTCACCGAACGGGCGGCCGGCTGCTGCGAGAACGCCACCGGCACCGAAAGACCCCAGTGCGCGAAGTAGACCGACTGGTACTGATCGGTGAGCGTCGTCTCCGGGAACGCGACGGGGAAGTCCCCCACCATCAACAGCTCGCCATCGGCGAGGAGCATGTCGTTGACCTTACCGCCAATACCGCCGCCGAGCGTGCTCCACGTGTTGCCGTCGAACTTGCCGATGCGGCGCAGCCCCTGCATGTCGGGCACATTGAACGTGCCGCCGACGTAGAGGTCGCCGCCGTCGGTGATCATCGAGTAGACGCGCGGGTAGAAGTAGAGATCGCCGAGGTTCTCCCACGACGAGCCGCTCCAGTAAACGAGGTTGGTCTTGCCTTCGGCCGTGGCGAACGCGCCGCCGACCACCAACTGGTCGTTGCGCACCGCCAGCGAATGGACCATTGAAAACTCGTTCGAAAACGGCGCCAGTGGTACGTCGAAGCCCGCCCACGAGGCGCCGTTCCAGCGGGCGATGGCCACGGCGTCGGCAGGGCCGGCCGTGTTGAACAGGCCGCCGACGATCAGCTCACCCTGGAACTCGATCAGCGAAGTCACTTCGGCGTTGGGGCTGGTGATGCCGAAGTCCAGCGGCTGCCAGTTCGAGCCGTCCCAGCGTGCAACTGCGCCGCACCGTGTTGGCGCCCGAGGTGGTGAACGTGCCGCCGGCGATGAGCTGGCCGTTGTAGACCGCCAGCGTGTTCACCTGGCCGTTGGCGAAGCCCTCGCCCATCTGCTCCCAGGTCGTGCCGGTCCAGCGCGCGATGCGGTTGATCGGCGCGGTTTCGAACGTCTCGAGATTCGTGTACACGCCGTCGAAGTCGCCCGCGGCAATCAACTGGCCATTGAAGACGAACAGCTTGTAGACCGTGCCTGCAAACAGCGGAAAGGACGGATCGAACGTCGTCGTCGTGCCATCCCACCTTGAAACGGCGCCGCCGTAGTAACCGCCGACCAGCAGCGTGCTCGCCGGAGCCGGACCGTCGCCGTCGGCGTCCCACTGCACGATCGAGCGGTACTCCTCGTAGACCTCCGACGACTGCACCGGCAGCCACGCGCCGCACACGGGCGGATCGGCACGCACGGCATGAACGCTGACGAGAGACCCGACCAACGCAGCGAGGGCGACGCAACGAGCGGACATGGCGATTCTCCAAGCAGTGAGGAGTTCAGACGCACACAAGAGACCACATCGCGGCGCGAACGCGCCGACACAAACAGGCACTGGATTTCCCGCAACCGCCCGCACACCCGCGGACGGAACCGTTCAATTGCTCTGAGCGATGCCCGGGACCAGCGCCGGCGACACCGGTTCACGAGCCCGCGCCTGCGTCGGCAGGCGAGAGAGGACGACGACCGTGTCGTACACGTTGGTCTGGCCGGCCAGCTGCATCTGTCCCAGCGGCGTCCAGGAAGCGCTCCCGTCGTGCATCGCGATGTTCGCGCCTGCCACGTCCACCGGGAGCGTCGCGCGACGCATGCTCCCCGAAGGATTCTCCGGGTTCTCCATGTACAGGCTGCCGCGCCCGTGATTGAACTGGAAGTACGGCGCGGCCGGATTCACCGTCGTGTAGTACGTGACGTCCTGGGTCAGCGGGAGCTGCGACGGCGAGACCTTCAGGCGATCGATGTTGTTCGGCACGCCGTCGGCCAGGCCGAAGTCGGGGTTGCGGTTGGGAATAGTCCCACGCGAAGAGTGGATCAGGCCGCGCGAGCCGTAGTAGTCGTAGTTGGAGTAGTTGGCGAGCTGCCGCACGTTGCGCGGGTCGTCCCACACCGGCGCGGTAGTCGACGGACAACCGACTTTGGCCGACATGTAATCGCTAAGAATGACGCGCAGGTCCCACCACGTCGGCCCAAGGATGGAGGTCGGCGTCGCATGCGGGTCGGTCGTGCTGATCGGCACGGCGAACACGCACGGGGCGTAGCCGGTGCCCGGAAAGTGCGGCGGGACGTACTGACGGTTGTCAGTGGCGTAGGTCGAAATCGCCGTCGAGTACTGGCGAAGCGTGACCGCGCATTTGACGCGCCGCCCGCTCTCACGCGCCGAGCTCAGCGCCGGGAGCAGGATCGCGACGAGAATCGCGATGATGGCAATCACCACCAGCAGTTCAATCAGCGTGAAGGCGGCAGAGCATCGCCCGCGACAACAACGAGTGGCGGCGCTTGGTCCAAATGTAGTAGCGTGCGGCATCACAACTCCCCGAATCTACTCGTCTATCGGCGCTCTGGCAACTGTTTTTGAAACAATTTTTGAAAACACATAAAACAGGCGATAAAGTATTGAAATGACCGAGCATGTCCATCAGAACCTTCCGGCCGCGGCGAGGGCAGAACTGACCCTTATCCGCAACGCCGTCGGCTCGCTGCTCAATGCCCTTCCCAAAGGGTGGGGCAGCGTGACGGACGTCGCCAGCGGCCTGGGCGTAGAACGCACGCTCGCCTGGAAGCTCATCAAGGTCGCGACGTCGCCTGACCCGTTGGCGATCACACAGTTCCTCCCCGGCAAGCGGGCCATGACCCGCGTCTGCAAGCAAGCCAAACCGCTCGGCCTTGGACCGACGATGACCGAAGCGCTTGAGGCGATGGAGCGCTTCCGCGGCCTGGCGGACGAACACGCTGACGACCGCGCCTCACTCGACCTGCTGGTGGGCGGCCAAGCGGCGGGCGGGCGCGAGGCGATGGATCACTCACAGCGCAAGGCCGGCTTCCGCGCCAACGCCTACCTGCTGGGCATCAGCGCCGACCTGCTCTATGACGGGACGCTGCTCGCGCCGTCGACCGATCCGAAGATGCTCGACTTCGCCGGCCTGCGCGTTCTCGTCGCTCACGAGCATGCGTGCCGGCGTGCTGTGGCCGGTCGCTCGCGAGGCCGTCTCGCTGCACGCCGGCGAGGACGTTGCCCACCGCGGCGAGCCGTTGGAACGCGACGGCGCGTGCGAGAACGTGCCCGTGCTCTCCCGGTTCTGCTCGCCCGCCACGCCACCGTTGGTGCGCGTCGAAACCAGCGACGGCCCCGCCCGCTACGCCGTGCACATGGCCGACGTGGGCAAGCGCGGCAGCACGGACCTGGTCCTTGGCGACATGTACCGCGCCCTGACCACCCGCTACGCAACCGAGAGCGAGCCGAACGCGGCGATCGTGGTGCTCGCCCGCACGCCGGTGCGCCGCGCCGTGCTGGAGCTGCTCGTACACCGCCCGACCTTCGGCCCCGTGAACATGTCGATCGCCGCACACAGCACGATCTTCGGCTCGCCGACCAACAGCCAGATACAGCACGGGACCGGCCTTGCCATCCCGCTGTACGAGCGGTTCGACTCGCTCGGCCCGGCCGACGCAGTCATTCCGCCGCGCGGGCTCGCAGGACACGGGGAGATGACGGCGCTCGCCGCTAAGCGACTGGGATTCTCGCTGAGCGAGTTCGACGTCTACCGCGTGGAGCTTGAGTATCCGCCCATGCCCGCGGCGTTCGTGCTGAGCTTTCCACTCGGCCACGCGCCCAAGTAAGCAGCGACACGTCACAACGAGACGCGACTGTCAAGGAGCGCGATGGGTTCGCGGCGACTGGGCCGAACCCGCGCGAAAGCCGACACGTCATCGGCCGGTGAACGTGAGCCGATGGCGCGTCACGCTCCTTGACAGTCGCGTCTCGTCGCGCCCAAACAACAACGCCCGCCGCGAAAAGGGATGCGCGGCGGGCGTTTGTGGGGTTATTCAGTCGGCCTGCTACCGCTTACGGGCAGCCGGTGAAGAAGAGCGAGATGAACGCGATGAAGTCGTTGTTGTCGAACGCGCCGTCGGGGCCCACAAGGCCGCCCTGGCGGCCCACGTCGGCCGCGGCGTTGGCGTTGAAGAAGTTGCTGATGAAGGCGATGAAGTCGTTGTTGTCGAGCTGGCCATCGTGCCCGGACAGACCACCCTGCATGCCCATGTCGGCGATGCAGGCCGCGGCGCCGGCGATGCGCGACGAAGCGGAGGCGGTGTTGTTCGTCGGGTCGACCTCGGCCGCGGCATTGGCGGAGGCGACGATCGTCGCGATGCCGCCGCCGGTGGCGGTGAGGGTGATCGCCACGTCCGTCGCGCCGCCAGAGCCGGCGATGGACGGGAGCGTGAACGTTGCGCTGTTGCTGGTGGTGCTGCTGGCGCCGGCGTGGCGCCGGCGAAGGTGGCGAGCCACGGCGCGGGGAGAGTAACCGTCAGCGTCACCGGGCCCGACGCGACCGGGCCCGCGTTGACGATGTGCACGTTGTACGCCATGCTCTGGCCGGCCGAAGCGCTGTTGTCGACCGGTGCGCTCGGGCTGACGATGAGGTTCGTGCCCTGGCTGTCGACCCACATGACCGCGCGGCGCTGATTGTTGGAGGTGTTGAGCGCCCAGCCCACGACGTACGTGGTGCCCGACGCCTCGTGGCGCCGCACGCCCAGCGCATTGGACTCGTTGAGCGGCGCGGCGAGATACTGCTGAAGGTCGACGTAGGAGTCGGGGCCGTCGGTCCAGGCGCAGGCGCGGGAGTTCGAGATGCCGTCGGTGTCGGTGAGATAGCCCACAGCGTAACCGTTGAAGCAGGCGTGCACCTCGCCCCATTGCGTATCGGTGTCGGGGATATTCAGCAGTTCCCACGACTCGGCCGTGCCGCTCCACCGCACCGGGAAGAGGCCCGTGATCGGCTCGAGGATGCCGATCACGCCGTACTGGTGCACGCCGTCGGTGCATTGCGCAGCCGAGAAGAGCGCTTCTTCGGGCTGAAGGTTCACAAACGACTCGGCGGTGCCGTACCACATGCACGCGGTGCCGAGCCCGTTGTCGAACGTCGCGCCGACCTGCTGACCGCCGAAGCAGCCGCGGGCCTCGCCCGTCGTGTATCCGGCGGGCGTCAGATCGACGAACGACCCAGCGGTGCCGTTCCACAAGCAGGGGACGCCGGTGCTGAACGTTGCGCCGCCGCCGCCCGATGCGGCCGACAGGAACGAACCGACTTGCTGCGTGCCGTCCATCGCCATGATCATCGAGTGCACGGCGACGCTCGCGCCCGGGTGCAAGTCGACCATCGATGCTTGGGTGCCGCTCCAGATCGCCGCATGCGTGCGGCGGTTGACGCCGGTGCCGACTGAGACGCTGCCCCCCTGGCGGCCGTCCCACACACCGTTGGCGACGCCGACGGCGGTGGTGCCGTCAAGCTTCACGACTGAGCCGGCCGAGCCGGTCCAGAGCAGGGCGCCCTGGCTGGTGCCGGTCACGCCTACCTGCTGCGCGCCATAGATGGCGTGTGCTTCGGAGTTGGCCAGGCCGGTGGGATGGAGGTTGATCACGGTCCAGTCGGCATGAACCGACTCCAGGCCGCCGGCGCACAGGGCCAGAGCCAGACCGATCGACGCCAGCGAGATCCCAGTGTTCGGCTTCATCATCCCCTGCATGGCAACGCTCCTGAGTTGGGTTTCCTGCGACAAAGGGCGACGAGTACGCCCGGTGCACCTCTCCGCGGTTCTCAGACTACCTCAGGATTTTGCAAAAGCAAGGCGCTTGCAGTGCATTCGCATTGCGAATTGATTGACGAGCGTGAATTCAGCCTGTATGCTGCAGGAAGTGGCCGAATCGCCCACCATCCTGCCCGGCGAGAACGGTGCGGAATCACCCCCCACCCCCCTCTTCTCATCACAGACCCCCCCGGAAGTCGGGGAGCGGATGGTGGTCGTCGGCCAGATGCTCGCCACCTCAGGCGAGGCGCTACTCGGGTCACTGAAATCGCCCGTCCGCACGTCGTCGGACCTCATCAAGGCCGCGGGCGTGAACAAAGACATCGCCAGCCGGTTCATGTCGGCCTTGGCCAAACGCGACCCGATGGCCGTGGCGTACTACATGCCGGGCGTCGAGTCGCTCCGCCGCATCAGCCGCGGAGCGAAGGCGCGCGCCGGTGCGCCTGCGGCGCCGGTGATCAAGACGTTCGACCAGGCGATCTCAGCGTTCGAACGGTTCCTTCAGGACGAGCTGGGCGGACGGCACGCGCTCGACGCCGTCGCCAGCGCGTGGCTGCCCGAGGCCCGCGAGCGGTTCGAAGCGACCTCGCGCCAGATGCACTTCCGCGCCACCGCCAACCTCCGCGGCATCGAATGCCGCGTGATCACCAATGCGTCACTGATCTGCCCCGGCGCCGATGCCGACCGGTACGACGCGGTGCAGATCTCCGGCCTGGTCGGCCTGCAGCGCCTCCGCCCCACCGTGCCGCTCAAGCTCGCGACGTTCGAGCACCGCGACGACACCGCCGGACGACCGACGATGACGATCGACGGCCGGCCAATCCCCGCCGACGGATCGATGGAGGAGTACCTGCCGCAGTTCAGCACGCGCGACGCGTCATGCGTGCGCGTGCTCAGCGCCGGCTCGTGCAGCTTCTACCAGTTCGTGGACCAGAGCCTGGGCGTCGGGCGATCCAACGACCTGATCTTCGGCCAGTACGTGCAAGGCCTCTTCCGCCGCTGGGCCCGCCAGCCGGGCGACATCGCCGCGAACATGGAGTCAGTCGAGATCCCCGCGCAGCGGCTGGTGCTCGACGTATTGGTCCACCGCGACGCGTGGCCGGGCATCGAGCCCGAGCTGATGATCTACAACACCTGCACCCGCGGCACCGCGCTGCCGTACGACGCCTCGCGCGACAGCGACCGCGTGGACCTGCTCGACAGCATCCGCCCGTTGGGCGACGGCGTCGACTGCTGTCGCGTGACGGAAGCGCCGCGCTACCTCGACCTGCTCCGGTGGTCGTGCGCGCAGCGCGGCTGGGACCCCGGTGCCTTCCGCGTCTACCGGTGCGACACGCGCCACCCGGTGGTCGGCATGCAGTACACCGCGGCCTTCCGCTTGCGCGAGCGCCCCCTCCCGGCGTAATGAAAAGCCGCCGGCATTTGGCCGGCGGCGCCCTGCATCAGAGGGTTCGTTGTATCGTGCGCAGGCGCGTGAGCGTTCAGCCGCTCAGATGCACCCGTAGAAGAACCGGTCGATGAAGGCAATGAAGTCGTTGTTGTTCCACTGGCCGTCGCTGCCGAGCACGCCGCCGGTGGTGCCCAGGTCGGCACGCGGGTCCTGATTGAAGAAGAGCGTGATGAAGGCGATGAAGTCGTTGTTGTCCAGCACGGCGTCAGGAATAGCCGCGCCGCCCTGCGAGCCGACGTCGGCCGAGGTGCACGGCGCGGGAGGCAGGTTGGTGCGGAACTCCACCGTGATGCCGCCGGTAAGAGCGCCGAGGGTGGTGGCGAAAAAACCGGTGGGGTCGAACTGGGCGTCGTACTGCGCCACCGCCAAGTAGTGCTCGCCCGCCGTCAGCACGCCGTCGTGACCGTTGCGCGGCTCGGGCCCGCCGGCCGCGTTGACGGGCGTGCGCACCGGCGCGGTCTGGCCGAAGCTGAGCATGCTCAGGTTGCCTGAGCCGCCGTCGTCATCAGCCGCGAGCATCGCGCCCGTGGGCGAATAGAGGGCCATCTCGTGGTCGGCGATCGGGCTGCCGACGGGGATCTGTGAGTGGATGTCCATCCAGTAGCCGCTCGCAGGGGAGCAGGGGTACTCGGTAACAAACCTGTACCACTTCACCATGCCCGGCGTCTCGTTGAACGTCTCGACCCGCGAAGGCTGCCCGGGCGCCCACGGTGTGCCGCGAACGTAACCGAGATCAGTCGCGGCGGGTGCATCGCCGGTCAGCGGCTGCACCTGCATCCAGACCGATGCAACGCGTGCGCCGGGAGCGGCGTGCCCGTCGACCTCGTACGCGCGGTACGACCACGGGAACCCCTGACCCGTCCGCACCGGCACAGGGGTGTCGACCACCATGTCGAAGCCCGAGCTGCTGACCGCGTCGGCATCGAACGGCGTGACTGTCCACGTCACGGTGCCATTGCCATCGGCTCGCGGAGCGGTGAAGTCGTACCGCGTCACACCGAGCGGTGATCGCGTGGAGTTGCTGGTCCAGCCGGACATCGCGGTGCCGTACCCCTTCACACGCACCTTGTTGACCACGCGCGTGTGCGGGAAGAAGAACGAGTCGCCCGTGTCGTCACCCTGATAGACGAACGAGCCCGCGCTCTGGGTGTCGGGATTCTCGGCCGAGACTGGGATCGAGTATTCGAACGGCACGAACTCGTTGTTGCCGCCGTCGTGCAGCGTGATCTGCAGGTTGGTCCACGTCGCGTCGGGACCCGACGCGTTGTCGGCATAGAGCTCGAAGAACCGCAGTTGGCAGGCGCCCGCGCCGAACGTCCACCACGGCGGCGTGGTCGCGGTGCCCGCCGGCACGGCGATCGTCTGCGAGAATCCGCCGGCGGTGAACGGCTTGATGATGAAATTGTCGCCCGCGGGCGTCGTCACCTCGATGCACGCCTCGCGCGCCTGCGTGTTGCTGGCGACCTTGTTCAGCGTGCCGCTGATGGTCAGGTAGTACCACGGCCCTTCGACGGCCATCACCGGCGCGTTGACGACGGCATTGGTCGACGCGCCGTACAGCCCGCGACTGTTGATCGGGCCGGGAATATTGACCCAGGGGACAGGGCTGGCCGAAGCGACGGCCTGAAAAGCAGTAAGCGCAGCGACAGCAACGGCGGCCTGCGGCCGCACGGTGAGCAGGAATGAACGCATGGGTGTGACTCCGGTTTGGGGACCACCACCATGCGTCGTGAGCGGCTTGAGTGGCTAGCCGGAGACCGCGGAGCCAAGGCCGACCACGGATGAACCCGGATCTACACGGATCAGAAGTCAGACCCGCGCCTTCCTCTTCCCCGGTCCCTCTTCTTCATTTCGAATCCGTGTCAATCCGTGGCCGGCGTTGCTGCCTTGCCGCACTCAGGGCACGCCGATCCCTCTACGAGCCCCTTGAGCAAATAACCGCAACTGGAACACGCTCCGCTCAATGCTCGTCGCCGCGCGACGATGCCCGAGCGGAGAAGCGGGGCAGCTGTGGAAAGCAGCCCGAGCGGCACTGGCCAAATGGCAACAAACCAGCACTCTCCGACGAAGTTGGAACTGTGGAGTATGCCGCGATCGAGCGTCACCCAATTGCGGGGGCCACCCGGGGCTCCTGCGGGCAAGGTGCCTTGCTGTCGATGCCAGCCATACCAGAAGTTCCAGGAGCAGTCGCCCTGCGTTTGGAACTCCCATCGCTGCTGACCGCCGGTCAAAGACGAACTTTGCACCATCATCCGGCCCACCTCTCCCCTGGACAGCGAGAAACTCAAGCCGCCTCCGCCGCGCCGCTGAAGGCTGCACCACCCGCTGGCGATCCACGCCCCCGCCACCAATACGCCGAGGATGAGGAGTGTCCAGCCCGCGGCTCGGCGCTTGCGTCCGACTCGTTGTGGTGGGCGGGCCTTCACGTCGTCGCTGCTCCCTTCCCACATTCCGGACACGCCGCGCCTTCAGCGAGTCCTGCGAGCGAGTAGCCGCACTTGGGGCAGGCTCCCTTCCTCGCGCGACGCCGCGCGAGGACGCCCGAGCGGAGGAGCAGCGCAGCAGGGGTCCAAAGAAGGAGGAGGAGAGGCCAGAACCTCACAAACTGCGTGAGCAAACCGGTTCCCGCAGGCGTGAAGTACGCCACGCCTCGACCTTCGTCGAAAATAGGAAACCAGGACCACCCCCAGAACCGGGAGCCAGTGGTTGACGTGTCGCTGCTCCAGCCAGAGACGTAGCCCGGGACGCCCGGCGGGATCGGCGACTCGTAGCGGGTCAAGCTTGCCGTTCCACGCCACAGACTGAGCGACCAAGTCGGTGTCAGGTAACGAAGCGAAACCCACCCCGATACTGCCCACACCCCCGCCACAAGCACGCCCAGGACGAGCAGCGTCCAGCCCGCGGCTCGGCGCTTGCGTCCGATGTGCTTTGATGGCCGCGGCTTCTTCACTCGGCGGTGAGTTTACAAGAAAAAGGACAAGACGAAGGCGATTTGGAGATGACGCGGGGGCAACCACACGTCAGATCGTCGGAGGCACAGGCGCCCCCACGTAAGGAAGCACAGTGCGCAGAGCGAAGAAACAGCGGCGGCCGCCGATGTCCTTCGCCCGGAGGAGGCTTATGCAAGCCGCAGAGCGTGCTGCGTCGAATTCCCCTCCCCGGAGGGGAGGGGAGACCACATCATGCATAATCCTCCGCAGGGCAAGACGCCGCGCGATCGAGCATCGCTGCGCGTTCCATGAATGCGGCACGATGGCTCGTATGTTTCCGGCCGTCGGGCGTCGCACCGTCCTCTTCACATCAAGCGACTTAGCACCCTTCAAAGAACAGATTGATAAAGGCGATGAAGTCGTTGTTGTCGAACTGGCCATCGGAGCCCGGGAGGCCGCCCGTCTGGCCGAGGTCGGCACGCGGGCTGGCGTTGAAGAAGTAGGTGATGAAGACGATGAAGTCGTTGTTGTCGAGTTGGCCGTCGCCACACAGCGTGGGCGTGCCGCCCGCGGCACCGATGTCAGCGCCGCAGCGACGCGTGGAGATGGTGGCGCGCAGCGGCGTGTTGCCGTTGAAGTACGCGCCGTAGACGACGAACTCCACGACAGTGCCGGGCTCAACGGCTTCGCAGAGCGCAAACGGTCCGTGGTCGGTCGCATGGAACACTTCGACGCCGTCGATGCGCACGCCGACCTGCATCACGCCGGAGTCGCCGGCGAGGAACTCACCTGCGATGCCCGCTTGACCCGTCACGCCCGTGGGACAGGTCCAGCGCGCCACCGCCGCCTGGCCGCTGGGGCCCGGGTGGAGCGCAAACCAGTTGAGCGGCACGCCAAACGGAACTCCTTCACCGCCGGTGTTGCGATAAACGACCGGCGTGCCGTCGCCGCCCAGATGGCCGCTCCAGCCGGGGCTGCCGTTGCCGCCGGCGTAGGGCGTCATCGGCGTGAACTGCGTGAAGTCGGTCGAGTACCAGCCGTAGGTCCAGACGCCGTTGGGGTTACCGTTGCTGTTGGAGAAGTCGGCGGTGACGTCCCAAGTGTCGGCGATGCCCGCAAGGGCGGTGGAGGCGGCCAAGAGGAAACCGGTGGCGGCGGCGAGTGCGTTCTTCATCCACTCAATCTACATCCGGGTGACGTGGACGGCCATCTACTTTGTCCGCTCCGAAAAAGATGTCCGTACCGTGGCGGACCGCCTGATTCACTAAACTCCGCCTATGTACTGCTCCGCGTGTGGATATCCAGCACTTTTGGAACCGAGCACGGGCATCACCGCTCCTCCCAGACCGTGTCCCGAATGCGGCAGCATCGCGGCGCCGGTGACCGAACGGCCGCGACGCTCGCGGTGGACTATTCGAGCCTTTGCTGCAGGCTTCACATGCGCACCGATAGCGCTGCTCACACTTCCGATGTGGCTGGACGGGTTGGCGAAAGGGTCCGTTGACGCGTACGCGATATTCGCGCTGGTCATCTACGGCGGTCCGGGCTCGATCGTTGCCGCGCTTCTGGTGCTGATCATCGGCGGCCTCATCACGCGCAGGCGCCACCGGAGGGCGAATCGGCTTCGGCGTCGTCAGCCAGGGCGTACTTATCGGGCTGGCAATCGATGCCGTGCTTGCGTTCGGCTTGGTCGTGTTCCGCATGCGCGGCGGTTGCTGACCTTGAACGCGATGAGTCGCCGGCTTCCGCATTTGCCCCACGTTGCGGCTTACGCGCGGCACCCTTCCCTTGCAGTCGGAGTTCTGGCAGGTGCCTAATGAAAAAGCCCCAGCAAATGCCGGGGCTTTGTAATACTAAAGAGGCAAACGAGGACCGCTTGGCCGGCGCTTTACTTGGTCTTGAAGGTGCTCTTGTACGCGGCGATCGCGTCCATGAGCGCCTTCTCGACGGCCTTGATGTCCCGCTTGGCGGCGAGCTCGTCGCGGACCGGCTTGCCCAGGCCCTTCATGTACTCGAGCAGGCCCTTCTCGAACTTCGAGACGGCCGAGACCGGCAGGTCGTCCATCGTGCCCTTGCTGGCGGCGAAGATGGAGATGACCTGGTCGATGGTGTCCATCGGCACGTACTGGGGCTGCTTGAGCAGCTCGACCATTCGGGCGCCGCGGTCGAGCTGACGCTGCGTCGCCTTATCGAGCTCGGTGCCGAGCTGGGCGAACGCCTCAAGCTCACGGAACGACGCGAGGTCGAGTCGCAGCGAGCCGGCGATCTGCTTCATGGCCTTGATCTGGGCGCTGCCACCGACGCGCGACACCGAGATACCGACGTTGACGGCCGGGCGGACGCCGGAGAAGAAGAGCTCCGGCTCGAGGTAGATCTGACCGTCGGTGATCGAGATCACGTTGGTCGGGATGTACGCCGAAACGTCGCCTTCCTGCGTCTCGATGATCGGCAGAGCCGTGATCGAGCCGGCGCCGTTGTCGTCAGACAGCTTGACGGCGCGCTCCAGCAGGCGGCTGTGGAGATAGAACACGTCGCCGGGGTACGCCTCGCGGCCGGGCGGACGCTTGAGCAGCAGCGAGAGCTGGCGGTAGGCGACGGCCTGCTTCGAAAGGTCGTCGTAGATGCAGAGCACGTGCTTGGGGGTCTTGCCCTCCTTGCCCTGCCACATGAAGTACTCGCCCATCGCGGTGCCCGAGTAGGGAGCGATGTACTGCATCGGAGCCGAGTCCGAAGCGCCGGCGTTGACGACGATGGTGTAGTCCATCGCGCCGTACTTCTTCAGCGTGTCGACGGTCGCGGCGACGGTCGACTCCTTCTGGCCGACGGCGACGTAGATGCAGACCACGGCGTCGGGGGTGCCCCAGTACTGCTTCTGGTTGATGATCGAGTCGATCGCGATGGCGGTCTTGCCGGTCTTGCGGTCGCCGATGATCAGCTCGCGCTGGCCCTTGCCGATCGGGATCATGCTGTCGACGGCCTTGATGCCCGTCTGCATCGGCTCGTGCACCGGCTGGCGGTCGGCGATGCCGGGGGCGATGATGTCGACCTTGCGGCGCTGGCTGGTGTTGATCGCAGGACCGTCGTCGAGCGGACGACCCAGCGGGTCGACCACGCGGCCGAGCATCTCGGGGCCGACCGGCACGTCGAGCAGACGGCCGGTGCCCTTGACCAGGTCGCCCTCCTTCACGGAGAGGTAGTCGCCGTAGATAACAGCGCCGACCGTGTCGAGCTCGAGGTTGAAGACCTGACCCATGACCGAGCCGTCCTTGGTCTGGAACTCAAGGAGCTCGCCGGCCATCGCGCTGCTGAGGCCGTAGATGCGGGCGATGCCGTCACCGACCTCGACCACGCGTCCGACCTCGGACACCTCGAGCTGAGACGTGTACTGCTCGATCTCCTGACGGATAACGGACGCGATTTCGTCGGTGCGGATCTTCACGTGGTTGGTCCTTTGCGTTGCCGCCGCATCCCTTAAGGGACGAGGGGGAGGCAAGGGTAGACGGCGGAGGCGTCGAAGTGAAGGTCGCCAGCGCCCTCTTCGACACGCTGTAAGGGGCCTGAGAGGGTGACGTCGCCTGTTCTGCTACGGACGTCGCAGGGATTTACCCGAGCGGTCAGCGAGTGACGGTGATGCGCACCACCGGCGGTGCCCCCACAAAGCGGATCCCGGCCCACGCGGGGGCCAGCTCAACGCTCTTGCTGACGAGATTGGCCTGAAGATCGCGATCATCGAGCACGACAATCGCGGCCGCGCGAAGGTCTTCATCACCCTGCTTCAGCCGTTCGATCGCCGCTCGCGGCCCGGCGATCTTCACGTTCTTGAACACCGTCACGTCGGGCTTCACCTGCTGCCAGTTCGCGCGATCCGACGCCGGAAGAGCGACCAGCACCGGGAGCGTCTCGATCGTCAGTTGCGCCTCGTCGGCTACCTGCGTGTCCGACGGGCGCAGGAGGTCGTCCTTCTGCGTCTCGGCGTCGGCCCAGACCCAGATCAGGAACGTCACCAGCGTGACGACCAGGATGGTGCGCACTTTCGCCCACATGGGTTAAGTCCGTGCCTCCTCGTGAGCGGGCTCTCCGACCGGTTCCATCTCGACGCGCTCGGGCTCCTCCTGCACGGCGGTCACCAGACCCTTGTTGAGCTTGAGGAGCAGCAGGCCCTGCAGTTCGGCTTCGTTGAGGTTTCGCGTGAGCTGGCCGCGCTCGGCGAGGGAGATGATCCCCGTCTCTTCGCTCACGACTACCACCAGCGCATCGGTCTCCTGGCTCATGCCGATGGCGGCGCGGTGACGAGCGCCGAGCGTGGGGTCGGGCGTATCGGCGGCGTCCGCCAGCGGAAGCTGCACGCCCGCCGCGACCACCCGGTCCTTGCTGATCACCACCGCCAGATCGTGCAGCGCCGTGCCGGGAAAGAAGATGGTCTGCAGAAGCATCGCTGAAACCGAGGCGTCCAGCGTCGTGCCGCCCTCCACCGACTCGCGCAGCGGCGTGTTCCGCTCAATCACCATGATCGCGCCGAACCGGGCCTTGCTGAGCATGGCCGCCGCGCGGCTCACGGCGTCGACGGTCTCCGTCGCCGGGGCGATCTTCCGGCCCAGAAGCGGCGTCTCGCCCAGACGGGTTAACCCGCGCCGCAATTCCGGCTGGAAGATCACGATCAGCGCAATCGCCGCGACCGCGACGATCGACGAATACAGGAAATTCAGCCGCACCAGCGTGTCCTGCACGCCGAGAATCCGGATCACCAGCGAGAGCACGACGACCAGGAAGAAGACGCTTTTCGAGCGCCGCCGCGGCCCGCGTTCCCTCCACCAGCTTGACGACGAGGAAGACGATCAGCCAGATGACCAGCAGCTCAATGAGCACCTGCCACCAGTCGTAGTGGCGCAGCCGGTCGATGACATGGGTCAGGCGTTCGAACATCCCTTAGTCGCCAGTGTAGTGAAACCAAACCGAGGGCGGACGTCCCCGTTGCGTTCTTCCGCCTACAAACCCTCCATGCCGGTCAAGGTGCTCCGCTACGAGCCGACCCCCAATCCCAATGCGATCAAGTGCGTCCTCTCGGCGAAGGTCGCCGATTCGTCACGCTCGTTCCGCACAGCCGAGGCCGCCGCGGGGGAGGGGGGCGACCCGCTCGCCGCGGCCCTCTTCGTGGTCGACGGCGTAGCAGGCGTGCTGCTGCTCAACGACTGGATCACCGTAAACAAGCGGCCCGATGCGACGTGGCCTCCCATCAAAAAAGCCTTGGAGAAGGCCCTTGCCGCGCACACCGCGTAAAGCGCCTCAGGGTCGCGACGGCGCCATCACGCAGGCCCTGACGGCTTGGTTTGAGTCCGCCGCCCGGCCGCTTCCCTGGCGGACCGACATCGCCATCGCCAAACCCAGGCCGCGCGACCCTTATCACAACCTCGTCGCCGAGTTGATGGCCCAGCAGACCCAGCTCTCCCGCGTCGTTCCGGCCTTTGAGAAATTCACCGCGCGGTTCCCCACCGTCGCGCATCTGGCGAAGGCTGACGAGGCCGACGTGCTCGCCCTCTGGTCGGGCCTCGGCTACTACCGGCGCGCCCGCAACCTGCACGCCGCGGCCAAAGCGGTGATGTCCGACCACGGCGGCACCGTCCCTTCGACAGCCGATTCGCTCGTCTCGCTCCCCGGCGTCGGGCGGTATACCGCCGGGTCGATCGCGTCGATCGTCTTCGGCGAACGCACACCGCTGGTGGACGGAAACGTCACGCGCGTGCTGCTGCGAATCGAAGGCCGCGCCGACCTGATCGAACCCAAGGCTTCCGCCGGCTTCGCCTGGTCGCGAGCGACCGAACTGGTCGAGCACGCTGAGATACCCGGCCGGTTCAACGAAGGGTTGATGGAATTGGGCGCCACGATCTGCGCTGCGCCGCCCGCGCGGCCCGATTGCCCGAACTGCCCGCTCAACAAGTGGTGCAAGGCGTTCGCCGACGGCACGCAAGACCGCATCCCCGCACCGAAAAAAGCCAAAGCCACGCCGACCGTTCACTGCGCGACGCTCGTCGCTCGCGACAAGCAGGGGCGTTTTCTGCTGGAACAACGCCCGGCAAAGGGGATGTGGTCGAACATGTGGCAGTGCCCGACGCTCGAACGCGACGCGCCAGTCTCGCTGTCGGAATTGAAGTCATTCGCTCAGATGCGATCGCTCGACCCTGCGAGTCTTACGAAGGCCGGGACGTTCACGCACCAGACCACCCACCGCACGATGGAGTTCACCGTGTATACGGCAGACCCGGTGGTGTGCAGACGCAAGCAGGCCGCTGTGAGGTGGGTCGCCCAAGGCGAATTCGATACTGTCGGGATCTCGAACGCGCAGTTGAAGGCGATCAGTCTGGCGACGACCAAGCTCTGATTGCCTTTTGCCCGGAGGGCGCGCGTTGTTTGCCACGGGTGACTGAGCGCAGCGAAGTAACCCGTGGACTTGTGCTCCTTTAGATTCCCGGCCCGGAGGGCCGACGAAGACATACGCCGGCCCTGCCGGGCCGAAATTCCACGAGCTGGTTTCCACGGGCTTGACGCTGCGCGTCATCGCCCGTGGCAAACAACGCGCCCCCTCCGGGCGAAAACGCTTGTTGGTTCGGCCTCTGACTCCACTCCCAACACGCAACTCGCCTCAAACCGCCGGCAACCGCTCCAAATTCCCCATCACTTTCTCAAACGCCCGCGCGTACTGATCCAGTAGCTCATCGCTCGCGCTCGGGAAGCTCGGCAGCTTCAGCAGCGAGCCGTTCCCCGCCGTCGTCCGCGGCAGATCGCTCGGGTCGTACACCTTCGCCGACGCCACCGGATCGTGGCGCAAACGGGCAAGGTCGAGCCACTCACCTTCGGTGAACACCGGCTGCTGGTGCAGCAACGGGTAACGCGGCGCCGTCACGTCGCACCCCTCGGCCTGCAGCGCCTTGGCGACCGCCTTGATCGGCGTCTTGAATTTCGCCACGTCGTACCGCACGAGGAACTCGAAATACACGCGCTCCGTCCCACTGTTCGGAACCGACATGAACGTGTCGATCCCCAGCTTCTCCAGCCGCTCGCTCAGTCGGCGGCAGTTGGCCGTGCGACGGGCTGTGAGCGTCGAGGTCTTCTTCAACTGGCTCCGCGCCACTGCCACGCTCAGCGGCGACATACGGAACTTGTACCCGAACCCCGTCGCGGCGAAACGCGCCATCGGGTGATCGATCGCCTTCAGCGGAATCAGCCGCTCATACTGCCCCAGCGCAGCGCCGCGCAGCACCATCTCCGGGTCCTTGCACACCAGCAAGCCGCCCTCGGCGCTCGGCAGCAGCTTGTTCGCCTGCAGGCTGAAGACGGCGATATCACCGATCAGGCCGATCGTCTTCTCCTTGTATGTCGCACCGTGCGCGTGACTCGCATCCTCCATCACCTTGATGCCGTGCGCCGTGCAGACGTCCATCAGCGCATCCATGTCGGCCGGCACGCCGAACAGGTGTGTCACGATCACCGCCTTGGTCCGATCGGTGATCTTCTTCGCCACGTCCGCGGCGTCGAGCGCCAGCGTCTTCTCGTCGGTCTCAGCGAAGACGGGCACGCCGCCGACGTGCAGCACCGTCAGCACGCTGCTCCACCACGTGGTGCTCGGCACGATCACCTCGTCGCCTGGCTTGATCCCCAGCGCGAAAAGGCCGCAGAGGATGGCCGCGGTCCCGTTGTTGCACGCCAGCACATTCGGCGCGACCTTGAAGCCTTTCCCCTGCAACTGCGGCACCAGATCGCCGACGTCCATCACCGGCAAACCGGCGCTCGCCCCACCCATCCACTCGGCAAACTCGCACTCGAGCGCCAGCACCTCGGGGTTCGGGCACGGGTACCCGCCCATCGCCTTGGGCAGATGGCCGCTCGAAAGCTCGCCCGTCCGCATCACCTTCAGCACCGCCGCTTCGTCATCGGCATCGATGATCGGCCAGCGGTTCGCCTCGGTCTGATCGAGGGTGACGGCCTTGGACCCGCCGAGGATCGCGGGGGTCATGTCAATCGATGCTGCGGCACGAGCAGAGGCGGTGGTCATGGCAAGAGTTTAGTGTCTCGGCAGACCGCTCATAATCCGAACCGCGACCGTAAGGGAGCGGAACGTCACGTCAGTCGTATGTAAACCGAGCCGTCGTTCCGCTCCCTCACGGTCGCGGTTCGGACCCGAGTCACTTCCCGCGCCCAATCAAGTAATACAGAATCACGCCCAAAATCGGCAGGAGCATCACAATCAGGAACCAAAGCACCTTCTGCCCCACCGGCTTGCTCCCGGTAATGATCTCGAACGCGGCGATCAGGAAGAGCGCCAGCCAAACCAGATAGAAGATGGTGTACAGCATTCCCTCAGCATACCCACCCCCCTAGAAAATACCCCATGCCCCTCCACGTCCGCCCCGCCGTCCCCGCCGACATCCCCACCATCGTCGCGCTGGTCAAAGAGCTCGCCGAGTACGAGCACGCCGCCGACCAGGTCGTCGCTACCAACGACTCCATGCTCCGCGCCCTCTTCCCCTCAAGCGGCCCTGCCGCTGCCGAGGCTCTCATCGGTGAGATCGACGGCAAGCCCGAGGGCCTCGCCCTCTACTTCATGAACTTCTCCACCTGGGTCGGTCAGCAGGGCGTCTACCTCGAAGACCTCTTCGTCCGCCCCACCGCCCGCGGCAAGGGGCTCGGCAAAGCCCTCTTCCTTGAGGTCGCTCGCATCTCCGTCGAGCGCGGTTGTACACGCATGGACTGGTCCGTCCTCGACTGGAATACACCCGCCATCGATTTCTACGTTGCCCTCGGCGCCAAACGCCTCACCGAGTGGACCATCCACCGCCTCGCCGGCGACGCACTGAAGAACGTCGCAGCGCAAGCCCATTAAACGAGGCCCTGGCGCGAGCCTGGCTGCACCGTCGATAGCAACCATCAGCCCAGGCTCGCGCCAGGGCCTCGTCATTCCCTTCACGCCCAATTCACGCACCGTCGCGTCTACCGTTCGCCCCATGTCTTTCCAGCCCGCCAACCCGACCTCGCAGACCCTGGCACAAGAAGCCGCGGCCGCCGTCACCGGCGCCCTCGACCGCGTGTTCCTCGGCAACACCGTCAGCCAGTGGATCACCTTCGGCGCAGTACTGATCGGCGCATGCATCGCCGTCTGGCTCGTCCGGGCCGTCGTTCTCGCGCGCCTGAAGAAATGGGCCGAACGAACCACGACGAATGTCGATGACTTCATCGTCTCGGTCGTCAACGACATCCGCCTCGTCCTGATCTTTCCCGCTCTCGTCATGCTCGCGACGCGCGGCCTGATTCTCCCCGGCCACATCGATCGCATCGTGAGCATCGCCGCCACCGTCGGCATCGCCATCCAGCTCATCATGTCGAGCCGGCTGCTGATCGACTTTGGCCTCAAAGCCCTCCTCAACCGTCACAAAGGTCCCGACGGCTTGCCCGACCCAACGCTGGTGAGCAGCCTCGGCGTCCTCCGCGCGATCGCGATGGTGATCGTCGCCATCGTCGTCGTGCTGATGGCGCTCAAGAACGGGCTCAACATCGACGTCGGCCCGCTCCTCGCCGGCCTGGGCATCGGCGGCATCGCCATCGCGCTCGCCGTCCAGAACCTGCTGGGTGACCTCCTCGGCTCCCTCACGATCCTGATGGACAAGCCCTTCGTCGTCGGCGACTCCATCACCGTCGGCGACAAGTCGGGCACCGTCGAGCGCATCGGCATCAAGACCACCCGCGTCCGCGCCACCTCGGGCGAGCAGCTCGTCTTCGCCAACAGCGACCTGCTCAGCAGCCGCCTGCACAACTTCAAGCGCATGCAGGAACGCCGCGTGCAGTTCTCCATCGGCGTCACCTACGAGACTTCGCCCGACCTGCTCGCCAAGGTCCCCGCGATCATCAAGGAAGCCGTCCTGCGCCAGAAGAACGTCCGCTTCGACCGCTGCCATCTCAAGCTCCTCAACACCTCCTCGGTCGACTTCGAAACCGTCTATTTCGTCACCACCTCCGACTACGGCCAGTACATGGACGTGCAGCAGGCGATCAATCTCGAGCTTCTCCGCCGCTTCGCGCAGGAGAAGATCGAGTTCGCCTACCCCACGCAGGTCGCTATCCAAAAGAACCCCACCCTCCCCACCATCGCCCCCGAGCACGCCGCGCGGCCAAGCTGATACCTCCTTCTCCCGGCTCTGCGGGAGAAGGTGCCGCCGGCTTTGCGGCGGCGGATGAGGGTGCCTTCGCGGACGAACCAAAGGCACCCTCACCCTGCCCTCTCCCGCAGAGCCGGGAGAGGGTGCAACGTATGGTTTCCTCTTGCCCTCCCCCCTCCCCACCCCCGACGACCTGCGCAAACGCATCGACCACTCGATGCTGATCGATCGCCGCGCGCTCCGCTCGCGCCTGGGCTCTCTCCAGAGCGAAGCCGAGAAGGGAACCAATATCTCCGCCCGCGTCGAGCAGCTCGCCGCCGACATCGAAGCCTCAGCCGCCCGCGCCGAAGCTCGTGCCAAGAACGCTCCCGTCCCCACCTTCGCCAACGACCTCCCCATCACCCAGCGCCGCGACGAGATCGCCAAGGCGATCGCCGAGCACCAGGTGAGCGTCATCTGCGGCGAGACCGGCAGCGGAAAAACCACCCAGCTCCCCCAGATCTGCCTCGCACTCGGCCGCGGCCGGTTCGGCATGATCGGCCACACCCAGCCGCGCCGCATCGCCGCCCGCGCCGTCGCCCAGCGCATCGCCGAAGAGCTCGGCACCACCATCGCGCCCAAGTCACCGGTCGGCTTCAAGGTCCGCTTCGGCGACCAGACCGGCGACGCCACGCTCGTCAAACTGATGACCGACGGCGTGCTCCTCGCCGAAGCGAGCCACGACCGCGACCTGCTCGCTTACGACACGATCATCATCGACGAGGCGCACGAGCGCAGCCTCAACATCGACTTCCTCCTCGGATACCTCAGGCAGCTCCTGCCGCGCCGGCCTGACCTCAAGGTCATCATCACCAGCGCCACGATCGACCCGCAGCGCCTCAGCAACCATTTCGGCGGCCCCAAGGTCTGCCCGGTCATCGAGGTCAGCGGCCGTACGTATCCCGTCGAAGTCCGCTACCACCGCGTCGCCGACATCGACGACGACGACTTCGAACAGAACGAAGAAGAGGCTCTGCTGCAGGGCGTTGATGAACTAACGACTGGTGGTCTCCCCCGCGGCGACATCCTCGCCTTCTTCCCCGGCGAGCGCGAAATCCGCCTCGCCGCCGAGCTGCTCCGCAAAACCTACCACCAGCAGTTCGAAATCCTGCCGCTTTACGCGCGCCTCAGCCCGCAGGACCAGCAGCGGGTCTTCTCACCGACAAAGGGCGGACCGACGCGCATCGTCCTCGCCACCAACGTCGCGGAAACATCCCTCACCGTCCCTGGCATCCGCTACGTCATCGACACCGGCCTCGCACGCATCAGCCGCTACAGCCATCGCACCAAAGTGCAGCGTCTGCCGATCGAAGCCATCAGCCAGGCGAGCGCCAACCAGCGCTCCGGCCGCTGCGGCCGCGTCGCCGCGGGCGTGGCGATCCGTCTCTACACAGAAGAGGACTTCAAGACCCGGCCCGCCTTCACCGAGCCGGAAATCCTCCGCACCAACCTCGCCAGCGTCATCCTGCAGATGAAGTCGCTGCGCCTCGGTGCGGTCGAAGACTTTCCCTTCGTCGAGCCGCCCGACTCGCGGATGATCAAGGACGGCTACGACACGCTGCTCGAACTCGGTGCGCTCACCGAAGAAGGCAACCTCACCGAGATCGGCCGCTCCCTCGCCCGCCTCCCCCTCGACCCCAAGCTCGGGCGCATCATCATCGCCGCCGAGGATCAGGGCTGCCTCACCGAAGTCCTCCCCATCGCCGCCGCGCTCAGCGTGCAGGACCCGCGCGACAGGCCGATGGAAAAGGCCCAGGCCGCCGATCAGGCCCAGGCGCAGTTCAAGCACGAGACCTCCGACTTCATCACGCTCCTCAACATCTGGGAGTGGTGGAACAAAGCGCGCGACAACGGCACCTGGAACCAGGTCAAAAAGGGCTGCCACGACCGCTTCCTCTCCTTCAACCGCATGCGCGAGTGGGAGGAAACCCACAACCAGCTCCGCCGCCTCTGCGAAGAGCTCGACTTCAAGTTCAACGACCCTAAGCACAAACCCGCCGGCGATGACTCCATCCACAAGGCCCTCCTGCCAGGCCTCCTCTCCAACATCCTGCTGAAGAACGAAGCAGCCGGAGCCCAAACCGGCGAGTACAAAGGCGCCCGCGGCATCACCGCCCACATCTTCCCCGGCTCAACGCTCTTCAAAAAGGGTGGCCGCTGGCTCGTCGCCTCTGAGTTGGTCCAAACCACCCGCCTCTACGCCCGCACCCTGGCGCGCGTGCAGCCGGAGTGGATCGAACAGGCCGCGGCACACCTCATCAAGCGTTCCTTCAGCGACCCCCACTTCCACGAAGAGTCGGGCGCGTGATGGCGTGGGAGCGTGCCACGCTCCACGGCCTGCCGCTCATTACCCGCCGCCGCGCCGACTACGGCAAGATCAACCCCACCGAAGCCCGCGACATCTTCATCTACGACGCCCTCGTCAACCGTTCGTACGTCCCCGCGTACGCGGAAAAGGCAAACCCCGACTCCCCCGACGGCTGGTTCACCCACAACACCCGCGTCCTCGCCGATGCCGAGCGCGTCGAGGCCAAGCTCCGCCGGCACGACCTGATCGCCGAGAAGAACGCGATCCACAACTTCTTCGACTCGCGCATCGACAAGCCGAGTGAGAAAGGTGCGATCACCAGCACCCATCAATTCGAAGGCTGGCGCAAAACGCGATGCGCAAAGACGGAGGGGCCAAAGTCCTGCACATGTCCCTCGCGCAGATCCTCCCCGAAGGCATCGCCGAGGAAGCCGACGACACGCTCTACCCCGACTACGTCCCGCTGGGCCAATCGCTCGGCCTGCTCGACTACCACCTCGCCCCCGGCAAAGACAAAGACGGCGTCACCCTCAACGTCCCCATCGAGACGCTCACCGCCCTCGACGAACACGCCGCCGAGTGGCTCGTCCCCGGCATGGTGCAAGACAAGGTCTACGCCCTCCTCAAAGCCCTCCCCAAGCAGTACCGCACGCAGTTCGTCGGCCAAAAACCGGCGGCGCTGAAGGTGACACAGGCCTCGCCGCACTCGCAGCCGAACTCACCAGCCACCTGACATTCCAAGACGGCCGCATGGCCGACGCCCTTACCCGCGCCGTCGACGACCTGCGCGGCGTCGCCGTTCCCGCCGACGCATGGCCGATGCGCGGCATCCCCGACCACCTCCGCCTCAACGTCCGCGTCCTCGACGAACAAGGTAACGCCCTTGGTGAAAGCCGCGAGATCGACGAGCTCAAGAAGAAGTTCGCCGGCCGCGCCCGCCGCTCGCTCTCCAACCTCGCACGCCAGGAGTTCGGCAAAGAAGGCCTCACCTCTTGGTCATGGTCCGAGGGCGACGAGACCCTCCCCGAGTCCGTCGAGATCGACCGCGCCGGCTCAACCGTCGTCGGCTATCCGTGCATTCAGGACACCGGCGACACCGTTGCGCTCACCCTCGCCGACTCGCCCGAGACCGCCCACCGCCTCACCCGCCGCGGCCTCATCCGCCTCTTCGCCCTCCAGTGCAAGGACGAAGTCATCGCCCGCCTCCGCTCGCTCCCCGAAGGCGGCGCGGACGTGATGTACCGCCACTACGGCGCCATTGGCGACCCCAGCGAACTCAAACGCGACCTCGTCGACCTCGTCTGCGAGCAGACCTTCCTCGCACCCGCGCTCGGCGGGCAGCCCGACAACAAGAACGACTTCGAAGTCCGCCTGCAGACCCAGTGGGGCCGGCTCGGCGGCAACACCATCACCATCGGCAAGCTTGTCGCCACCGTCCTGGCCAACCGCCACCGCGTCGCCCACAAGCTCGCCAGCGGCTACCCCAAGCAGTGGGAACTCAGCATCGCCGACCTCCGCGAGCACGCCGCGTGGCTGCTGCCGCCGGGCGTCTTCCACTGCGTCCCCCTCGACCGCCTGCAGCACTACCCGCGCTACACCGAAGGCATGTGGCGACGCCTCGAACGCCTCCGCGAAGGCGGCACCGCCAAGGAAGCCCAGACCTTCCCGCAGGTCACCGCCGCGTGGAAACGCTTCACGCACTGGGTGCACACGCACCACGCCGAAGCGAAGAAGCAGGAAGAAGAGATGGGCGGCGCAACATCCGAACCGCGCCCGTCAGGAAGCGGACCGACGCCCACGTCTGCACTGAAGTCCCCTCCCAAACCCCGCAACGTCCTCCCCCAAGCCCAAGGCAAAAAACGCGCCCGCGTCGTCATCGCGACAGACGCCGCCGCCTGGGCGATGCAGTCGATCGCCGACGCGGCGATGCCTCCCGCCGTCGAGCAGTACCGATGGCTCCTCGAAGAGTTCCGCGTCTCCGCTTTCGCGCAGGAACTCGGCACCACGCAACCCGTCAGCGCCAAGCGCCTCGACGAAGCGTGGGCCAAAGTCGAATAAGAGCCCCGAGCGCAAGCTCGGCGCGACGCCCCACCAGCACACAACGCAGCCCCATCGCACGCACACGTCCCGAACCGCGCGGGGGGACGTCAGGAAGCGGACCGGCACCCACGTCGTCGGATAACCACCACACCCCCAGGCCGCGCCGGGGGTTTCTCTCATTCCGAAAACCCCACGAACCTACCCTCGAAAATCTGTGTATATTTGCACAGATATGCAATCATTTGCCAAGCCATCCAAGCCCGCCAAAGACCTCGCCCGCGCCCTCGACGCCGATCTCTTCAAGGCCTTGGGCGACCCCACCCGGCTCCACCTGCTTTCATGCCTCGCCGGCTGCTGCCGCGCCTGCTCCGTTAGCGAGGTCGCCGCGTGTTGCGACGTCGACCTCTCCGTCGTCTCGCGCCACCTCAAGCAGCTCGAGGCCGCGGGCGTTCTCACCAGCGAAAAGCAAGGCAAAAACGTTCTCTACACCGTCGCTTACGGCCCCCTGTCTGAGGCGCTCGCACGCCTCTCCGTCGCCGTCTGCAACTGCGACCCTGCCAATCGCTCCGGCGACTGCAAGTGCGGCTGCGCCTGCTGCAAGGGAACGAACGGCGCCAAGGACAAAGGAGGCTGCTGCTGATGCGCATCCTCTTCCTCTGCACCGGAAACTCCTGCCGCAGCCAAATGGCCGAGGGCTGGGCCCGCGCACTCAAGAGTGATCGCTTTGAAGCCCTCTCCGCGGGCACGAGCCCGCACGGCCTCAACCCTCTCGCCGTCCGCGTAATGGCCGAGAAGGGCGTCGACATCTCCGGCCACCGATCCAAGCACGTCGACGAGTTCGCGTCCGCCCCGCCCGATGTCGTCATCACCGTCTGTCACGCAGCCCACGAAACCTGCCCCACGCTTCCTGGCGCAACGCGCATCGTCCACCGCGGCTTCGACGACCCGCCCCGGCTGGCCGCGAGCGCCGGAGGCGAAGAAGAAGCCCTCACCCACTACCACCGTGTGCGCGACGAAATCCGCGCCTTTGTTGAATCACTCCCAGAGTCCATCCTGTGAAGGAGCCGCATGTGAGCAACGACAAGTCTCCTGACGCCGTCCGCGACACCGTCCGCGAGGGGTATGCCACCATCGCCGTCACAGGCGTGTGGTCGGGCGTCGAAAGTAAGAAAGCCGGAGGGTGTTGCGGGGGAGGTGGGTGCTGCGGCACCGGTGGTGGATCCACGATGACGGCCGAAGATGTGGCCAACGCCATCGGCTACGCGCAGCACGACCTGGCCGCGATTCCCGACGGCGCGAACATGGGTCTCTCATGCGGCAACCCAACGGCGCTCGCCGCGCTCAAGCCGGGTGAGACGGTGGTGGACTTGGGCAGCGGCGGCGGCCTCGACTGCTTCATCGCAGGGCCAAAGGTCGGCGGAAACGGCAGAGTCATCGGCGTGGACATGACGCCTGAGATGCTGAGCAAGGCCCGCGCCGGCCTCGTCCACTACCGCAGCCACAGCGGGCTGGACAACGTCGAGTTCCGACTCGGCGAGATCGAGCACCTGCCGATCGCCGACAACTCGGTGGACGTCGTCATCTCAAACTGCGTGCTCAACCTCTCCCCCGACAAGGCGCAGGTGTGGCGAGAGATCGCCCGCGTACTCAAGCCGGGCGGGCGGGTGGCGGTCAGCGACCTCGCACTGCTGCGTCCTCTCCCTTCCGAAGTGCGGGCGAGCGTCGAGGCGCTGGTCGGGTGCGTCGCAGGAGCGACGCTCACCGGCATCATGGAGAACATGGCCCGCAGTGCCGGCCTGACCGACGTGAAGATCGAGCGCAAGAGCAGCTATACCGACGCGATGACCGACGCCCAGGACCCGCTCTACAAGGACATCATCGCCAAACTGCCTCAAGGCGCGAAGATCGGCGACTACATCACCAGCGTCGATCTGTCAGCTCTGAAACCCGCAACAGCTCGCAAGTGCTGCTGACACACCACGATCGTCGTTTGTTTCCATTCCCACACCTTCCTTTTCAAAGGAGATCGCATGAAGCTCTTCACAACCATCGCCGCCCTCTTCGCCGCCAAGTGCCCCTGTGGGTGCGGCTGCGCCGATGCCTGCAACGGCGGAGCCTGCAACTGCGGCTGCTCCTGCTGCGGCAAGTGATCCACACACCGCGCCGCAGGCCCACCGGCCGCGGCGCGGCTTCAAAACGCGAAGCACCTCCGGTCAGGCGGAGGTGCACGCGTCATCACAATTCTCTTCTTCTCCGCGCGACCCGCGGGCTCACTTCATCTTCGTCGAGCCGCCCATCTTCCCTGCGTCGCAGTGAGGGCACATCCCATTGGCGTCACACGCCATGCCGCACTTGGCGCACGTCTTGTGCTCCATCGCCATCCCGCTCTTGCTCATCCCGTCGTCGTTCATCATTCCGGACTTGTTCTCGTTCGCACACGCCCCGACAAGACCGGCAGTCAGCAGAGCGGCAACAGCGACAACACGGAAACGGTTCTTCATGGTCCATCCTCTTCGTGAATGCGAGCGACATCCCGCCGCTGAACACCAGCAGCAGAACCTCGCTCAGCCGTCAGTCGCCGCACACCGCGCCCCCTGACAACAAATCTCCATAAACTGGTGCCAGTGCCCCAGGCAGAACACGCCCAGCCCGACACCGCCAAAGCGCTCGTCGCCGCGTGGCTCACAAACCATGGCGACGCCCTCTGGCGATTCGCCGTCTCGCGCGTCGGTTCCCAGCACGCCGAGGACATCCTTCAAGAAACGCTCCTCGCCGCCCTCAAAGCCGCCTCAGCCGATGCCACCAACTTCCAAGGTCGCTCCGCGCCAGAGACCTGGCTCATCGGCATCATGAACCACAAGGTCATGGACTTCTTCCGCAAGCGTGCTCGAGACCAGGCCCGGTTCGAGACCGCAGCCGAGCAGCAGCTCGATTCCGCGCAAGCCGCCCAGTTCGCACCCGACGGCCACTGGGCCCAGGTTCCCGCCGACTGGGACAAGGCCGCCGCTCCCGCGGCCGACCCCCAAAGTCCCCTCCGGGCCGCCTACCGCGCCTGCATGGACAAGCTCCCCGCCATTCTCCGCGATGCCCTCGAGCTCCGAGAACTCCGCGGCCTCCCCGCCGACACCGTCTGTCAGGTGCTCGACATCTCGCCGACCAACCTCTGGACCCGCCTCAGCCGCGCCCGCTCTGCGCTCCGCAAGTGCATCGAAGACGGCCTCAACCCCGCCCCCCCCGCCCCCCCAGCAAGAAAGGAGAAGACGCCATGATCAAGCTCTGCCGCGACGCCATCCGCGTCCTCTCCATGCCCTGCAGCGCACACGCCCTCCACCTCTCGCGCCAGATGGACGACCAACTCACTCGCGGCGAACGAATCGGCCTCTGGATCCACCTCCGCGGCTGCACCGCCTGCCGCGCATTCGCAAAGCAACTCACATGGCTCCGCTCGCTCGCCCAGCAGGACGCCGCCGCGCAACCCGCACAGCAGACGATGCCGCACGACGTGCGCGATCGCCTCACCGCCGCCGTTCGTCAGTCCGAACCCTGATCGCCGCTCGCTCGCAACCCCGCCTCCACCGCCCGCACCGCCGCGAACAGCCGGCTCTTGGCCGTCCCCACCGGCACCCCCAGCACCACCGCGATCTCCGTCGGCATCATCCCCGCGACGTACCGCATGTAGATCAGCTCGCGCTGCGCATCTGGCAGCGCCGCGACGACACGCGCAAGCTCCTCATCCTGCATCGCATCCGCATCAACCGTCCGCCGCGTGCCGGCGACATCGCCGCACTGCTCCACAACCGCGCCGCCCCCCATCCGCACCATCTTCCGCCGCGCCGTCTGGCTCAAGTTCTTCACCGCCGGAAACAAATACGTCGTCAGCTTCCCATCCAGCGTGAGCGTCGGCGCTCGCCGCAGCAGAAACGCAAACGTCTCCTGCAGCACGTCGAGCGCAAGCTCTCGATCCCCGCAGAACCGAAACGCCACCGCCAGCACCCACCCCTTGTGCCGCTCATACAACGCCGCAAACGCCGCCGACTCCCCAACCCGCATGCGTTCAAGCAGTGCGCCGTCACTCACGCCCCCTTCTCCCCGCTCTGGGGGAGAAGGTGCCGCCGGCTTTGCGGCGGCGGATGAGGGTGCTTGATTCCCTCCCGCTCCCAGCGGAAGGGTCGCCGAGGCTTTGCGAGGGGGGGGCGGGGAGGGCAATCCGTCGGGTGCCACAGACCCCTCGGCTCTGCGAGGAGTCTGTGCTTCGCGCACGCCTGCTCGCGCAACCACCCCATCAATCACGCCGTCCCCCATCCCCTCCTCCCCCTTGCCCTCCTGTGACGGTCGTGTCATACCGCACACCCTCAGGAGTCGGCACCGGCACCGCGACGCTCACGCCGCTTGTGCCCGCCGTCCGCACTGAAGAGTCTACCGCAATCAGAGCCGTAAACGCCGACACCAGCCCGTTCTCCAGCGCCACCCGACGCACGCTGTCGGCGTACTGCGTGCCGCCCCAGTTCTCCACCAGCGCCCGCTCCTCCAGGTCCATCAGCTTCTGACGGGCCCAGATCGCCGACACAGCCCTCCCACCGTCCCCCGCGGCCTGCGTCGGCTGCACCTCCATCGTCACCGTCGAGTTCCCCACGCGCCCCGTCACCCGCACCGGCCGTGAGAACCCACCCGCCCCCACCTTCCCCGCCACGATCACGCTCCGACCCACAAACAGGTCAGGCAGCCGTGATGGTGACACATCAAACACCCCTGCCCCGTTCCAATCGATCGTCACGTCGCGCAGCACCGGCCGCTCGATCCGGTCGAAGAAACGGTCCATCACCCGCGCCCCGTCGCTCTCAGCGTCGTTCACCGCGACATATGCCGCCACGCCGCGCCCGAGCCGCGCCATGCGATCCATCAGGAACCGGTTCGTTGACGACCCGACGCCGAACGAGAAGACCCGCGTCTCACCCAGGTTCTGCGCCTCGGCCGCCAGGATCTCGTTCTCGTTGCCGATCTCGCCATCGGTCAGGAACGTCACGAACCGCAGGCGCTTTGGATCGTGCGGGAACGCCAGCGCCGCCCGCAGCCCCGTCATCATGTACGTCCCACCCTTGGCGTCGATGCCCGACACGTACTGCTGCGCCCGCGCGATGTTCTCCGCCGTCGCATCCAGCGGCCCCCAACCCAGCTTGCTCGACGCCTCCGCGAAGTCGATCACCTGGAACGTGTCACCCGGCTTCAGGCGCTCAAGCCCGCGCCGCACCGCCGCGCGAGCCTGGGCGATCGGAGCGCCATCCATGCTCCCGGACCGATCCACCACGAACACCATCTCCAGCGGCGCACGCGCGATCTTCTCCTGCGTCTCCGGCGGCACCAGCATCATCACAAACGAGTTATCCCCGTTCGCTCCATCCGGTCCAGGCCGGCCCGCGCCCCACACCAGTCCGCCCTTGGCATACCCGCCCGCCACCTTCCACTCAAGCACCATGTCCTTGTTCGGCAGACGATCACCCGACGACAACTCCACCACTGCGCGGCTGCCACTCAAGTGCTGCACGCGCACCTGGTGACTTCCGCACCGCACGTTCTCCAGCGGCACGCCCGCCTCAAGATCCACGCGCACATCGATGTCGTGCCCACTCCGCTCGTTCGGCGCGAGATACTGAATCTCCGTCCGCTGCCCGCTCGCACCACGATCACCGCGCGCAACGGCCCCAACACCGTTCCCGCCAGTCGAAGGTGGATTAAACCGCGGCGCGACGACCATCGGGAAGACCCACTGGTACGACCCGTCCATCTCCGACACCGCGTGGTAATACGTGATCGCGACGTCCAGCTTCTTCCCCGGCTCGATGTTCGCCACCCGCTGCGTGAAGATGTTGGCCCGCTCCTGCGTGAGCAGCGCCGCCGTGTACCCCTGTGCCCGCGCCGCCATGTACGTGCGCTCCGCCTCGCCGCGCTCCCGCACCACCGCGCGGATCCGCCGCTCCCCGATCGTCATCACAAACTCGGTCACCGCCCCGTTCTCCGGCAGCGGGAACACATACACCGCCTCGATCTTCTCCGAAAACGGGTTCTCGAACGTCTGCGTGACATCCACCTTCGCCGCCGGCCCAACGACGCTCGCCCGCACCGACGTGTGCTTCAGCGGCACCGGCACGTTGTCCGTCCGCCCCCCAACACGACAGATCATCGCACCCGACCCCGGCATGTCATCCCGCGGAGCAACCGCCGCGGCCGGCTTCTTCGCAATCACCCAGATCTCATCCCCCGACCGCCACGACGAAGACCCGCGGATCACACCCAGCGCCGACGGCTGGTCATCTGACCGCCTCTCCCGCTCATGCCGCGCCGGGCCCGACCCGGCCGTTGCCTTCGCGGCCATCGCAGCCGGGGGAGCCGAAGGAGAACTTGAGTAATTGACCGGCGGCTTCGACTCACCCGTCGACGTCGACCACCCGCCTTGCGGCGTATCCCCAAATTCAGCACTGAACGGCGAGGTCGGGCTGCCGTCTCTTGTTGACTCGAACCGCGCAAGGTCGCCGTTTTGCGTGACGCCAACGGGCGAGTAGTTCGAAGGAGGGGCCGGCGCAGGCGGCGCACTCTTCGAATTGTCAGGTTCAGGACCAACACACAGCAGAGTACTCGAAACCGCATTACACCCCCCCACCCACACCGCCAGCATCGCCACCACCACCGCCAGCACGAGGTTCATCGCACGCATCCACTTGGTCATGGCTCTACCGCCTTTATTCCAACGCCGCGGCGTCCCCCCTTCTCCCGGCTCTGCGGGAGAAGGTGCCGCCGGCTTTGCGGCGGCGGATGAGGGTGCCTTGATGTCTTGAAGGTTCTTCAACGCTCGGCCGCCTCTCCGCGAACAAGCTCCACCGAACCACCGATCCGCTCCCCATCCCCATCCGCCAGCGCCTCAGCACGCCGACATACTCAACATTCCCAATCACCCGCACATGCAACCGCGCCACGCGCACCTTGCTCTCATTTGGCAATTTGGCAATTTGACCTTTGGCCATTTCCACTCCCCCCACCACCATCCGCTCCCCACCACTCAACGCCGCCGGGTCATAGAAAGGCGCCTCCCCACCCTCAGCCCCCTCCACACCCACAAACTGCACCAGCCCACCACTCCCGCGCACCTCCACCTGCCACGCCCCAACAGCCGCCCCCGCATCTCCCCGCACAAACACATCCACCCACTCAAACCGCTCCCCGCTTCCCACACTGCTGATCTTCGTCTGAGCCACTGGCCCCCGACGGAGCGACACCCCAGCTCCCACCGTCACGCCTGCCGCGAGCAGCCCCACCGCCACCATCATCACCGCGCGACGAAGACTCACAACCCACCCCCTTGCCCGATGCGCACCGCCGCCCCCGCGATCCGCCGAACCTCAGCCGCCGGTGCGCCACCCTTGGCCGCCTTCAACGCATCCACCATGTCAACGCCGCCACTACCCCGCCGAGGCCCGACACCAACAGCCATCACCCCCAACCCAACCGCCACACCCAGCACAGCCGCAACCGCCCCCGCCTTCCAGCTCCACCCCCACGCCACCGCCATCCGCCGGCGCTTCAGCACCCCCTCCGCGTGCCGCAGTACAGCCAAATCCACCCCGCCCGGCACCCCCCCCCCGTCGACACCGCCCGCCAGCCCTTCCAGCCGCCGCTCCAGTTCCACCGGGATGCCCGAGTCCTGATCCATCACCAACTACAGTGCGCCAAACCGCCGCCGGTTCGCACAAAGCCGCTCAACCTTCATCACCCTCCCAGACCCCTACCGCACCGCAACAAACCTACTATCAGGCTCCCGCACCGCATCAGCCCAGATAAGGGCGCACAACGCCCGCGCGTTCACCATGCAGATCCGAAACTTCTCCATCATCGCCCACATCGACCACGGCAAGTCCACACTCGCCGACCGGCTCATGCAGGCCACCAAAGCCGTCAGCCAGCGCGAGGCACGCGCACAGCTCCTCGACGACATGGACATCGAGCGCGAGCGCGGCATCACCATCAAGGCCTCCGCCGTCACCGTGATGCACCACCACATCGCGGGCGCCAAGAAGGACGACCTGGAAGAGGACGATGCATCCGCCGTCGAAGGCGAAGCCGCGTTGGAGACCACCGTCGATAACGCGCACGGCGGCGCGTTCATGCTCAACTTCATCGACACCCCCGGCCACGTCGACTTCAACTACGAAGTGAGCCGCGCACTCAAGGCGTGTGAAGGCGCCATCCTCGTCGTCGACGCCACCCAGGGCGTGCAGGCGCAGACCGTCGTCAACGCCTACCTCGCGATCAACGAGAACCTCGAGATCATCCCCGTCATCAACAAGATCGACCTCCCCAGCGCCCGAGTCGAAGAGGTCGCGATGGAAGTCGAGCAGGTCCTGGGCTTTCCCGCCGAGGACTGCATCCCCGTCTCGGCCAAGACCGGCGCCGGCATCCCCGAGCTACTCGCCGCCGTCTGCGAGCGATTCCCCGCGCCGCGCAAGCCCGTCGTCAAGCAGACCCGCGCCCTCATCTTCGACGCTCAGTACGACGACTACCGCGGCGTCGTTGTCTACTGCCGAATCTTCGACGGCGGCCTCAAGGTCGGCGACAAGATCCGCATGATGGGCACCGGCCGCACCTTCCAGATCACCGACATCGGCAAGCGCGTCCCCAAGCCCGTCCGCGTCGGCCAGGTCGGCCCCGGCGAGGCCTGCTACGTCGTCGCCGCCATCCGCTCACTCGGCGACGTCCGCATCGGCGACACCGTCACCCTCGAGAACGACCCCGCCACCGAACCCCTCGAAGGCTACAAGCCGCCCACGCAGGTCGTCTTCTGCGACTTCTATCCAGCGACCGACGCCGAGAGCAAAGGCTCCGACTTCGAAAAGCTCCGCATCGCCATCGAGAAGCTCAGCCTCAACGACAGCAGCTTCACCTTCATCCCCGTCCACTCCGAAGCACTCGGCTTCGGCTACCGCTGCGGCTTCCTCGGCCTGCTCCACATGGAGATCATCCAGGAACGCCTCGAACGCGAGTTCAACACCGAGGTCGTCCAGACCGCCCCCACCGTCACATACAAGGTGAAGATGCGCACGGGCGAGATGACCGAGATCAGTAACCCCGCCGAGCTCCCCGACCCGGGCGTCTTCGAAGAGGTCCTCGAGCCGATCTGCAAGGTCGACATCATCGTCCCCAACGACAACATCGGCGCGATCATGAAGCTCTGCACCGAACGCCGCGGCGAGTTCCAGAGCCAGCAGGCCGTCGGCGAGACACGCCAGATGATGACCTGGCAGATCCCCCTCGCCGAACTCATCTACGACTTCTACGACAAGCTCAAGGCCATGACCAGCGGGTATGGCACGATGGACTACGAGATCACCGAGTTCCGCGTCAACGATCTGGTGAAGGTCGACATCCTCATCAACGGCGACCGCGTCGAGGCCCTCTCGATGATCTGCCACCGCACCAACGCCGACTACCGCGGCCGCCTGCTGCTGAAGAAACTCCAGAAGCAGATCGACCGCCACCAGTTCGAGATCCCCCTCCAGGCCGCCATCGGCGGCAAGATCATCGCCCGCGAAACCGTCAAGGCCTTCCGCAAGGACGTCACCAGCAAGTGCTACGGCGGCGACGTCAGCCGAAAGCGCAAGCTGCTCGAAAAGCAGAAGGAAGGCAAGAAGAAGATGAAGTCCATCGGCCGCGTGATCATCCCGCAGGAAGCCTTCATGGCGGTGCTGGATCAAAGCGAAGAATAAGATCTTGCCCGTACGCCTTCTGTTTGTAGTTTCGAAATTGATTTTTATTGATACGCTGCACTTCGATTCGCCTTTCAGTCAATCGAGGTGCATATGCACATTAGAAGCATCGCCTTAGCGGCTGCGTATTTAGTAACGATTGCCATTCTTCAAGGGTGTTATTTACCTCACGAAACCGCGGCCAAAACCGCGAGCGACGAAAGCCTCGGTCCACCGCCGACCCCAACTTCTTCAATGGTACTGAGCGAAAAATTCCTGATAGAAAGCAAAACACTAGGAGACGTCGACAAGCGCCTGGTCGCCGCGCTCAGTCCACTGGGCTACACGGACTTAACGTATTTTGAAATGGCCAATGGATACGCGCTGATAACGGCAATGGAGGGGTTCGACGATACCGGAAAGTCCACTCTCGAACCACATAGATGGAGCTGCCAACCACCTCCTCTATCTGGCCGCGAAATCCGGACGTACGTAAAAGCCTTGGCCGATAGTAGAGTGGGACACTTTCGTGTGTTCTTGTTCGCCGTTTGCCCTGCGTTTGTTACGACAGATGAAGAGGTGAACTTTAAATCCTACCGTGCGATTCAAAAAAATGGCGAACGATCACTCCCAGAGAGGTTGGCTCAACGCGACACGGCCCAGAGCTATCGATGTCACGTTCTGGTATACGAGTTCGTGCGTCCCAGCGGCGCATCTGAGCCCTACTTTGAATGTCATAGCGGGCTGTCGGCCGGTGACCACCTGAATAAATCGGGCATTGCTGCGGGGCTGACCAAATGATCACAGTCAAAAACTGCCGTCGATGGTTGGGTGCACTTTGGGTTGTGGGAGGCGCGTCCCTGTGCGTGCTGATGTACCTGGCAACCAAACAGTATTCTGATAGCGATCTCAAAGCATGCTGGGCGGCGTTCTTGCCTAGCATCTTGCCAGTCATGCTGTTAATGGTCGGAGTTCTAGTAGCCCAAGAAATACAGCCCGAGAATGGTGAACCCAAAAGAGCTTCTCTCTTTATTCTCTTGCTGACAGCTTTCTTGTCAGTCGTCTATCTGGGATTTCTGGCCTACCCGATCTTAGAACTCCCGCTGAAGAACAGCGTTCTTTCGCAATCTATGGCTTCGACCGGTCTGATCCTTGGTCCCTTCCAAGGACTGGTTTCTCTCACGATCGGTGTATTCTTTTCACGAAATGAACTCTGATCTGTGAAGAGGATATACAAGAACCTCTCCGCATGTCCGACCCGCGTCCACCAGAGGAATACACCCCGATCGACCGCCCGTTCGAGCCCGCGATCGGCAACGCCGACACGCTCGACGCCGTCGACGAGTACGCCAACCGATTCACTGGCGGCGTTCAATCGGTCCTGCACGAGGTCATGTCTGACCTCATCCACCTCGATGTTCACATCTGCCCGCCCAGCCCCAAGCGAGACTGCTACACGCTGATCACCTCGGGCATGAGCGACCGCCCGATGCCAAGGGCCGCGGAATGGGGCGTGCCTCCGTACGCGGAACTCATGCTGCGCCTCCCGCCCACGTGGCCCATGACAAAGTCGCTTGAGGTCGTCACCGACTACCACACCGACGTCACCTGGCCTATCGGCGTGCTGAAGCAGGCCGCCCGCATGCCGCACGACTGCAACTCGGCGCTCGGCTTCGGCCACACGATCTCGTTCACAAACCCGCCGGCCCCTCTCCACCCCAGCGTGCGGTTCACAAGCCTCATGCTCCTCCCGACTGTTTCACCGTCCAGCGGCGCCGACACGTTCACGACCAAAGATGGAAGAACCGTTCACGTCTACGTCCTGCACTCGCTGCTCCCCGACGAGCTGGAACACAAGGTTAAAAACGGCTCGGCAAACTCCTTGTTCCCCTACATGGACGGACACAAGCTCAGCGAGATCATCGACATTCACCGCCAGAGCATCCTGCGCCCGTTCATCCAGGCCGACAACACGACACCGCCGCCAGCCGGACCAGTGAATGCACCATCACTCCCAAAGAAGCAATGGTGGCGTTTCGGCCTCTAACCCCTCCCCCCTCCGCGTCACTCCGCGCTCCTCCGCGCCTCCGCGTTCCGTTCTTCGAGCCCTTCTGCCCCTTCGAGTTCCCTGTATCCTCAACAGGTGCCCGAGCTCCCCGACATCGAGGCCTACCTCCTCGCCCTCCGCGAGCGCACCGAAGGCGCAACGCTCACCGACATCCGCATCATCTCCCCCTTCCTTCTCCGCACCGTCGACCCGCCCTACGACGCGCTGATCGGCCACAAGGTCACGAGCCTCCACCGCCTCGGCAAGCGCATCGTCTTCGAGCTCGACAACAACATGTTCGCGGTCATCCACCTCATGATCTCCGGCCGCTTCATGTGGTCAGATGATCCGAAGCTCAAGAGCCGCGACAAAGCCACCCTCGCCTCTTTTCACTTCAACACAGGCACACTCACACTCGTCGAAGCCGCGACGCAAAAGCGAGCCTCCCTCCACGTCGTCCAAAGCGAAGACGCCCTCGACGCCCACAACCCCAAGGGCCTCGAGCCGCTCACCGCAACTCCCGCGCAGTTCCAAGCCGCGGTCACCAGCCAGAACCGCACGCTCAAACGCATCCTCACATCGCCCGCCATCTTCAGCGGCATCGGCAACGCCTTCAGCGACGAAATCCTCCACGCCGCCAAGCTCTCTCCCATCAAGCTCTCGCAGAAGCTCACGCCCGACGAGCACAAGCGCCTCTACACCGCGACGAAGGACATCCTCACCAAGTGGTCCGCCATCCTCGCCGACCGCGCCCGCAAATCCTTCCCTTCCCGCGCCGAGGTCACCGCCTTCCGCCCCGAGTTCGCCGTCCACGGCAAATACGGCAAACCCTGCCCAATCTGCGGCACCGCGGTCCAACGCATCGTCCACGCCACCAACGAAACCAACTACTGCCCCCGCTGCCAGACCGACGGCAAGCTCCTCGCCGACCGCTCCCTCTCACGCCTCCTCAAAGACGACTGGCCCGCGACGATCGAGGAATGGGAAGAAAGCAAGCGGCCCGTGGAATAAGAGCCTCGAGCGCAAGCTCGAGCGCGATGCTCCCACTGCAACCAGCACCGCCCGCCCCCGCTCAAATCTCACTTCCACCCCCCTCACGCACAAAGCGTGCCCGACTCAACGTCAAGGCACGCCGTGGGATTGAAATCAACAAACCCGACCGATCACTTACCGCCTGCGCGGTCCGCGGCCTCCTTCTCCTTCGCCGCGCGCTCAGCCTCCTGCTTCATGCGAGCCTCGCGCTCCGCCGCCGTCTTCCGCAGAACCTGGATCCGATCATCCGCCTCGGCACGCGTGAGAGAACCCGCGGCAACCAGATCCTCGATGTTGTCGAGCTCCACACGCTCAGCCTCGACCGCACGGTTGAGCTTCACGGTGGCGGCGTCGTCCAGCCGCACCCGGAACATCACCCTCTCCTTGGTCTCCACGAGCTGCTTCCGCAGATCGGCCAGGCGAACCTCCGCGTCCTCACGCGACAGCTCGCCGGCGTCGACTGCCGCCTCGATGTCGTCCATCACCTTGCGAAGGTCCTGCGTCCGATCGTCCAGCTTCACGTCGACGACGCGGCGGACCAGCACGTTGTCGCTCTTGATGACCCGCTTCGCGTCCTCCTTCTTCATCAACCGGTCGTACTCCGCCTGCGTCAGCTTCTCGGCAATCATCACGCGGAAGGTTTTCACAGGTGCGGCATCGGGCGAATCCAGCTCGACCTCGTAGAGCTCCTGATCATCGCTGACACCGCTCTCGTCGTCGTCATCAATCAACACGGTCGGCACCACCATCCTCAACATCTGACCCTCGACCGTTACCGACGGAGCCGGAGCGGGCTGAGGAGCAGGAGGCGTAGCGCCCGGCTGCGTCGAGACCTGCGCGAGCGCCGCGACGGCGACCAGCGCCGCCGCTGCAATCGCGGCCGCGCCGCCCCAACGCAGCGACTTCGGCGCCTTGTCGACCTGAAGAACACGTTCGATCCGTTCCATAAGAGAACCTCCGTTGGCCGCGACCGCGGCCTGAGGCAACACCTGCCGAAGCGTCTCGAGCCGTGCCAGCGCCTCGGCAAACACAAGGGGACTCGCGGCGGCACCGACCGCAACGTCGTCGCAGCAGTGCTCGCGCTCCACGCGAACCGTGCTTGAAAGCCACCAGACCACCGGGTGGAAGAACAGCGCCACCTCCACCACCGCCTGAACCGCGTTCACAAGATGATCGCGCCGCCGGATGTGCGCCAGCTCGTGAGCGAGCACCGCATAGAGCTGATCGGGCGTGAGCGACGCGAACGCCGCCGCGGGCACCAGCACCACCGGCGCAAACCACCCCACCACCATCGGGCTGTCGATCCACGCGTGCCGCACCAGACGAACGGCCCGATGAACACCCAGCCTCGCCTTGATCCGCTCGAACGCCTCCACCCACGCCTGGTCAGGCACACCCACATCCGCCCGCCCGCTCGAAAGCCGCCGCGCGGCCAGAAGCTGACGGAAGAACCGCACGCCCAGCACACCCACTCCGCAACACCACAACACGCTGACGCTCTCAGCACGCAGCACAAGACTCCAAAGCGAAGTCGACATCCCTTCAGCATGAGCCGAAAGCGCCGAGCTCATCCCGCCCATCACCGACACAGGCGCAGCAAGCCGCGACACCAGCGTCACCAGGAACACAAGCCCGCACGCCCCAAGCGCCGCGAGCGCAACGCCATACCGCGCCTGCGCCCCGCCACGCCCGCACCCGCGCAGCGCCACCCACGCGATCGCGCCGATCACCAAACCCTGCCACAGAAAATGCAGCACCGCCGCCCCAAGCGCACCGGCAGAGCTCCCAGACCAAGGTCGTGGATCATTGCCCTTCCTCCTTCTGCAGCTTGTCGAGCATTGCCCTGATCTGCTGCAGTTCCTCCGGCGTCGACTTGCGCACCGAGAGCGCCTGCAGCACAAGGTTCCCCGGCGACCCGTCAAACGCTTTGTCGACAAGGTCGCGCAGCAGCAGCTTCTGCATCTGCTGCCGCGGCCGCGAAGCCGTGAACACCTGCGGCTTCACGCTCGTGTCGCACTCCAGCAACCCCTTGTCGCGCATGATCTGCATCAGCTTGAGCACCGTGGTGTACCCCATCTGGTGCTCAGCCTCGAGCTTCTGAAAAACCTCCCGCACCGTCGCCGACCCCAACCCCCACACGGTGTTGAGGATCAGCAGCTCCGTCTCCGTCGGCTTCTTCCCAGCGCCTTCTTTGCTCACGTAAAAGCTCCCTGCAGTACCGGTCTACTTCGTCCAAGGTACACGAAGAGTTTCGTCAATTCAATCACTTTGACGAAATATTTCGTCATTACACCTGCGGCATGCCGCCTTGTCAGAGCCCGAAGCGTCAGCGAGGGAGGCCGATGAGGCTCTGCGAATCGGCCGTGTGAGCTACGGCAATCGCGGCAGTCGCAAAGCCTTCTGCCGCCTTCCTCGCTGACGCTTCGGGCTCTGACAAGACGCGCCCCCTTCGCTCACCGTGCAACACGGATTCACTTTTGTGGCATCTATAAATCTCCCCTCATTTACAGCACCAAACGCATCTGTCCAACGCACGTCCCGAAACCAAAAGCGATGAGAGTGAGTGCTCACTCCCAAGAGCCGCAGACAACCGCAAAGGAGACTCGCGTGTTCGCTTCCCGCTTCGCCCTGACCCTGTCCGCACTTGGTCTGCTCGCCGCCTCAGGCGTGATGGCCGCCGCCGGGCCGGACAACAACAAGCGAAACGACCTGAGCGTCCGCGTCGAGATTGGGGACCGCGACCACGGGTGGCACGGTCGACCCGGGTGGGGTCGCCCCCCGCGTCCGGTCGTCATCGCTCCACCCGTCGTGGTGGCCCCGGCTCCGGTCATCGTCACCCGTCCGGTCATCGTCGCTCCCGCGCCGGTGATCGCAGAAGTCTCACCCCGAACGCTCGACGTCCAGGCCTTCCAAGCCGGCGACACCGTCATGATCCTCGCCCGCGGCGAGAACATCACTTCCGGTTTCACCACCTCGCTTGAGCGCGAGAGCGACTGGCGCCGCGACGGCATGACCCGCGTCACGCTCCACAACGTCGGCCCGATCAACTGCGCTGCACAGGTCTGCACCCCCTTCGCCATCAGCGGCGGCTTCGAAACCCGCGAACGCCTCAGCGAACTCCACCTCAACATCGCCGGCGAAGACCGCTGCATCCAGGTCCAGCAGATCGCCCGCATCAACTAACTGCATCTACTTCCGCCTCACGACCTACGCCTTACGCCTTCCCCCACAGCCCATTTCCCTTGGGGACCCTCCCGCCGTTGGGGGGGTCCTTTTGTGCCTGTTTTTGTCAACTGGCTTTCGCGGCGCGTTTGAGGAGTTCTTTGATCTGCATTCCTGGGTATGGCGGGAGGGCTGGGTGGGTGCAGTCGGTGTAGCCAGGCGGCGGGGGAGGGAGGGGGTTGAGCAGAGAGGACGGCGTGGGTTCAGGTGCGCCTGTGGAATCGACGTCGGGGTTTGCGATTGGGGAATGGTGATTTGGCTGAGAGGCACGTACTGCCGGAGTCGAGCCTGCGGCTTCCTCTCGGCGCGGTTTGTTGATCCGCGGACGGCTCGGTGCGTTTGCCTGGCAGAGTTGACGGCATTTCCTCGTCGGGATCGGGGTCTTTGACAGGCCTTGCGCGGACGAGGGCGATAGCGAGGCGGCGGCGTTCGGCCGGGTCGGTCGCGGTGGCGATGAGCTCACGCAGGACACGGAGGCCCTCGCGATGGGCCTCGATGATGTCGGCGAGGTAGGCGGCGTGGAGTGCGGACATGGCGTTTCCCCCTTTGACCGGACATTCGATAGGGCTTCTTCCCAGCTAACCAAACAATGTACGTACAAACTCAGCCCCGACAAGATCATTCCTAAATACCGAACAAAAACCGCCTATTGAGGTGCCCGCCGGCTTTGCCGCGTCGCCGGGCTGTGTCACACGCCTGTAACTTGAACTCGACTCTCTGAACCAGTCCAAGCCTTTGCCGTCTCGTCATAGCGACCATGTAGCGGCGAACTGAGGAGTCGAAGATGCGAGTGAGCCAACTCTTTGTATTTGCAGTAGCGGCGGTAGCGGCGGTAGCGGCATCGTGCGCCAAACCTGCGCCGAAGGTGTCCACGAGCGCCGATGTGCCGCAGGCCAACGCAATGACCACGACGGCGGCGGGTCCATTTGATGTCGATGTGTTGCGGGTGGTGGCCGCGTTCCAAGCGTGGCCGCGCCTCACCCGGACGCCGGGCATCGCGCCGACGCTGTGCATCATGTGGCCACCGAATTTCACGGCCAAGGCTCACATCAGCCAGAGCGGTGACGATTCGACGCACGGGCAGAAGCTGTATCACCTGTACGCGATGGACTCCAAGTCGTACTTCGAGCAGACGGACATGTTCGGAGGCTGGGAGCCGGGGAAGAACGACCCCAAGCCAATGGAGGGGTTCGAGCAAGTGCTCGTGAAGGACTCTTTTGTGCCTGTTCCGGCGGAGGAAGTTCGACCCGGCGATCCCAAGCAGAAAGAGACGGACGCCGAGGACTTGGCGTACGGGGGACAGGGCCGCTACACGGCGGGCGCCCCAAAGGGCCAATTCATCATGATCAAGTACGCGGACGCGGCCAAGCCCGGCACGGATCAGGGGTGGGTGTACGCGACAGTTTCGCCCGACGGAGCGATCGTGCAGTCGGGCATGGTGGAGTCGTGCATGGACTGCCACACTCGCGCACCGCACGGACGCCTCTTTGGAATCAGCTCGCGCGAGTCGGAGTTTGGCGGGCGGAAGCTGCCGCTGGATCTGTCGAATCCCAAGTAGCCCGAACCGCCCTGGGGAGCAGATCTTTCAAACGGCAAGTGATCTAGCCGTCGGCGTGCATGCCCCAGAAGATTCGGGCAACAAACGCAGCCGCGGCGTGAGTCCCCGGTGGGAGGGCCTCAAACGCCGCGGCTTGTGGATGCTCGCGTACAGAACGACGCGGCAGGAGGGGCCGAAGCCCCACAAGGGGTCCGGGGGGACCGATCAGTCGAACAGGCCACTGACCGTCGGGAGCGTCGCGTTACGCAGCTCAAGCGTGGTATCGATGCGCATGTTCGACTGCGTGGTGTGTCGCTCGGCGAAGAAGAGCTTCAGCTCGTAGTCCTGGCCGTCGACCAGCCACGAGATGCGGTCGAGGCTGACCGTCTGACTCACCGCCGCGTGCACGCCGCCAAGGTCGATCACCATCTTGCCGCCGATGAAGACGTACACGTCGTCGTCACCGGTGAAGGTGAACACCTGGCCGGAGTTACGCCGGTAGGTGAACGTCGTCGCCAGCTCGTAGGTGAAGGAGAAGTTGTGGCTCTGGCCCGAGGGGTTGCCGTACAGGTCGCCGTCGACCGGGAAGAAGCCGCCCTTGGCCTGGTACGTCGTGTCGTTTTTGTCGTCGAACGTGTAGAGGTTCGTGCCCGCCGTGCGCTTCAGCGTGATCGGAACCGTGCGGCTCAGGTTCACGCCCGGGGTGTCGCGGAACCACTGAGCGAAGTTCGCCGAGGTGGTCGTCGAACCGCCGGTGGAGCCCGACAGGCTGCCGCGGGAGCTGGAGTTGGCCCACTGGCCGTTGTCGGTGAAGCCGCTGATCATCGGCATGACGTTGCGGCCGGCCGAGTCGCGGGCCTCGGTGTTGACCAGGTAACCGGTGGAGCGGAAGACCGGCTTGCCGGCGCTGTCGAGCAGCTCGGCGACCTGGCCGGCGTAGTGGCCGTAGCCCGCCGTCGGCTGACGCTCAAAGTCGGTGTGGCCGCCGCTGACGCCGGCGGGCTTGAAGTCACGGACGGTGCCGCTGAGGGTCAGCGACATCGGGAGGGAGGCGTACGGGTCGGTGGCGCCGACAGCGCCGAAGCGGGCCTTGCTCGTGCCCACGATCGCCGCAACGCCACCGGCGGCGGCCAGAAGCGAGAGGGTAAACACGAGGCGGCGACGGGGGTTGTTGTTAGACATGCCAAGACTCTCCAATTCGAGTCTGGGGGGAGCAAGCAAGCTGGTCGGGCCCGATGTCAAACTGTGCGGGCCGAAAGGGGCCGCCCCGGGTGGATTGCGTACGCGCCCACCCCGATTGATCGGGCTCCCCGCTCTTATTGGGCGCACCCTCAACGCCGCCTCAGAGCCTCCAGCCGCTTCACCCGCAAAACGAGCCCGGTTTTGACGGGCCGGACCCCGAAGGTCCGAGATATATTGACTGCCGGGCGGGAACGGATTCTCGGTGCCCGGCACATACTACTTACACGCGTCTGGAGCCCACTGAAGGGCCCAAACGACGGAGGCGGGCATGGATCGCTTTGATATCCGCGGCGGAACTCGGCTGGCCGGTCGCATGACGACCCACGGATCCAAGAACGCGGCCCTGCCGCTCATCGCGGCCGCGCTGCTGACTGACGAACCCGTCACCCTCCGCGACGTCCCCGAGCTGGCCGACATCCGCTCGATGCTTGCCCTGCTCCCCAAGCTCGGCTGCCAGACCGACTACACCAAGGTCGCCGACAACGAGCTCCCCGGCGGCACCGTGACCATGCAGGTCACCGACACCACCAACAGCCACGCCCCCTACGAGATCGTCCGCACCATGCGCGCCTCGATCTGCGTGCTCGGCCCCATGCTCGCGCGCCGCGGCATCGCACGCGTCAGCCTCCCCGGCGGCTGCTCGATCGGCGACCGCCCGGTCGACCTGCACATCCGCGGCCTGCAGGCGCTGGGCGCCGACATCACCCTCGACGGCGGCGACATCACCGCCCGCGTCCCCCGCGCCAACGGCAAGCCCGGCCGCCTCAAGGGCGCCCGCATCTTCCTCGGCGGTCCGTTCGGCTCGACCGTGCTCGGTACCGCCAACGTCATGAGCGCCGCGACGCTCGCCGAAGGCCGCACGATCATCGAGTGCGCCGCCTGCGAGCCCGAGGTCGTCGACCTCGCCCGCATGCTCACTGCGATGGGCGCCAAGATCACCGGCGCCGGCTCGCCGCGCATCATCATCGACGGCGTGGAGCGCCTCAAGGGCGTCGACCACACGATCATCCCCGACCGCATCGAAGCGGGCACGTACATGTGCGCTGCGCTGATCACCAACGGCGACATCACGATCGAGAACTGCCCGGCCGATGCGCTCATGGCGCACATCGACCGCCTGCAGCACGCCGGCGCTCACTTCACCATCGACGAGGGGCGTGACCCGATGCGCGCCACCGTCCGCGTGCAGGGCGCAGGCTCGCGCGGCATCCAGCCGATCGAAGCCACGACCCAGCCGCACCCGGGCTTCCCCACCGACCTGCAGGCGCAGCTCATGGCGACCCTTACCCTCGCCGACGGCAACAGCGTCATCACCGAGCGCATCTACACCGAGCGGTTCCTCCACGTCGCCGAGCTCTCGCGCATGGGCGCGAGCCTCTTCCGCCAGGGCCCGACGGTCGTCGTCAGCGGCGTCCGCCGTCTGGTCGGCGCGCAGGTCATGGCCAGCGACCTCCGCGCCAGCGCCTGCCTCGTCCTCGCCGGCCTCGCCGCCGAAGGCACCACGCAGATCAACCGCGTCTACCACCTCGACCGCGGCTACCAGCGCATGGAAGAGACGCTCACCACCCTCGGCGCCCAGATCGCCCGCGTGAGTGAGAAGGAAGCCGCGGGCGCGGCGAGCTGATCGCTCCGTTGCCTAAACGATCACGTGCCACCGGTCACCGGCTATGCGGTGACCGGTGTTGTTTTTGAGGGACGCTATATCGTTCAGCACCGATCACGGCCAGAACAGCCTAGCTGGGCTTGGCAATGCTTGGTAGAGGGTCAGTTCGCCGGTCCCAGAGATAGGGAAGGATTCCGAGTAGCAGCGCTTCCGCAGACGGCGCACGTCACAAAAACAGACCTCCCACCACGCTGCTGCTCCACGCGATGAGGCGTGATTTGCTTGCATGTTCCGAAACAAGGAAACAGTTCCTTAGGCGGCGGAGGGGGTTTCAGATAGTTCGGTACCTTGTTGCGACCCATGTTGAATGGTAAGCCCATTGTCAGATTTAGCCAGACGGTCAACGCCGATCCATTGCACAGCGCCTTTGCCTGCCGCACCGGCGCTTTGAGTTCGCTTGCACCAAAACGCACAACGGCCGACGCTTGCGCGCGGCCGCCGTGTTCTCGGGTATGGGGTCGGTCGCACACCGACCCCGGGAGCATCGTTTAGTTGTCGCGGCGCTTGGAGCCGCTGCGGTCTTCGCCCTTGCCGTGCTCGCGGTTGTCCTTGCCGCTCGCCTTGCCCTTGCCGTGAGCCTTCTTGTGGTGCTTCTTACCGTGTTTGCCCTTGCCATGATGATGGCGGTGGTGCTTGCGACCGCCCTCCTTGCCTCCACCGTCGCGCTGCGACTGCTTGCCGCCGTCGCCTCCGCGCGGCGGAGCGAGTTCGGCGGCGCTGGCGAACGTGGGCCCGGCGGCGAGGGCGACAGTGGCGATCAGGGCGATAAGCAGGTTCTTCATTGGTTGTCCTTGTTGTTGAAAGCCTTGTGGTTTGCAGAAGCAGAACGCGGGGGGCCGGCGGGTATTGCAGGCGCAGATCGAGGGGATTGCCCCGGAAATCCGTGCAATAACGCGGATTGCACGCCGTTGGGTGGGCTCGCCCAACGGCGCCTCGCTCTTATGCTTCAGGATGCCGGCAGGGAGGCCCATCACGCTCGCGGTTTGCACCGGTGATCCGCTGGGGATCGGGCCGGAGATAAGCCGCGCGGCGGTCGCGATGCCGCCGCGAGGCGTGAAGCTCGAGGTGTTCGGCACGCTGGATACATGGAAGGCGGATGGGCCGGGGGGACGGGGGGGCCGGGAGGGCGCGTTGCTCGCGCTGATGCGGGGCGTGCGTCGTTCGACGCGCTGATGGGCGCGATCGAGGCGGTGAAGCGCGGGACGTGCGACGGGATCGTGACGGCGCCGATCAGCAAGGAGGCGTGGCATGCGGCGGGTGTCACGACGCATCCGGGCCACACCGAGGTGCTGGCGGAAGCGTTCAACAGCCCGCGGTCGGGGATGCTCTTTGTCGGCCCGAAGTTCACGGTGATGCTGGCGACGATCCACGTGCCGCTCTCGCGCGTGCCCGGGCTCATCACGCGCGATGTCGTGACGCGGGCGATCGAGCTTGCGCACGAGGCGTGCGTGTCGATGGGCGCGAGAATGCGCGGATTGCCGTCGCGGGATTGAATCCGCACGCCGGCGAGCACGGACTGCTGGGCCCGGAGGATGACGCGGTGATTCGGCCTGCGGTTGAAGCGTGCGCAGCGAAGGGCATGCTCGCAAGTGGGCCGTGGCCGGGGGATACGGTCTTCGGGCGGGCGCTCAAAGGCGAGTTCGATGCGGTGGTCGCGATGTATCACGACCAGGGGTTGATTCCAGTGAAGCTGATCGATGGAGCGAAGTCGGTGAACGTGACGGTCGGACTTTCGTGGGAGGGGCGGCGCGTGGTGCGGACTTCGCCTGCGCACGGGACGGCATTCGACATCGCGGGCACGGGGAAGGCGGACCCGACGAGCATGATCGCGGCGGTGAAGCTTGCGGCGAAGATGGCGAGGGGGACGGCGTGAGCGCGGAAGGCGAAATCGGAAAGCAGAAAGCACAAAGCTCAAATATTGATGCCGTTGTGCCATTGGCCGTAGCGGGAACTGATGGCGCGATGGAAGGCGTGGAAGATATTGGCGGCGGCTCGCGCGACGCCCTCATCCGCCCCGTCCAAAGCGACGGGGCACCTTCTCCCGCAGAGCCGGGAGAAGGAGGTGGGGGCGACCCACTGCAGTTGGACGACCCGCATCCGCTGTGGTCGATGCTGAAGCAGGCGGCGCCGAGCGTGGCGTCGATGATGTCGTACACCGTCATGTCGTTCGTCGACGGGCTGATGGTGAGCAAGATCGGCAAAGACCCGGTCTACCTCGCTGCGCACGGCAACGGCTCGCTCGCGGCGTTCTGGCCCATGGCGATCGGCATGGGCCTGATCGGCATGACCAACACCTACGCGTCGCAGCACCTTGGCGCGGGGACTGAGCGCAAGGCGTCGGCGTACGCGTGGAACGCGCTGTGGCTGTCGGTGATCCTCTCGGTGCTGCTGCTGCCGTACACCCTCGCGCTGCCGTGGCTGTTCGGGCTGATGCAGCACGACGCCCACATGACTGCGCTGGAGACGCGGTTTGCGCAGACGCTGCTCTTCGGCTCGGTGCTCACGCTCGCGGCCCGCGCGCTGGCGCAGTTTTTCTACGGCATTCACCGGCCCCGCGTGGTGCTGGCGGCGGTGATCGCGGGGAACGTGACGAACTTCGCCTGCAACTACATCCTGATCTTCGGGAACGAGACGCTGCACATTCCGGCGTTGGGCGTGCCGGGAGCGGCGATCGGCATGCTGATCGGCATCGCGGTGGAGTTTGCGATCCCGATGTGGATCTTCCTCGCGCCGAAGATGAACGAGAAGTTCGGCACGCGGACGCCGTGGCGGTTTAGCTGGGGGCACATCAAGGACCTGACGCGGACGGGGTGGCCGGCGTCGCTGATGTATGGGAGCGAGATGGCGAGCTGGACCGTGTTCATGGTCTTCCTCGCGGGCCGGTTCGGGCCCGAGCAGCAGCAGGCGAGCTGGATCGCGCAGCGGTTCATGCAGCTCTCGTTCATGCCGGCCGTCGGCGTGTCATTTGCGATCACGGCGATCGTGGGCAAGTGCCTGGCGCGGGACGGCCGGACCTCGCCAAGCAACGGGCGTGGCTGGGGATCCGCTGCGCGATGGTCTACATGGGCGTGTGCGCGGTGTTGATGCTGGCGCTGCGCCATCAGATGGCGTGGCTGTTCATCGAGCATGGCACCAGCGAAAAGGACGCCGCGACGATCGTCGCGGTCGCCGGCGACATCATGATCGTCGCGGCAATCTTCCAGGTGTTCGACGGACTGGGGATCGTGATCGTCGGCGTGCTGCGCGGCGCTGGCGACACGCTCTGGCCGGGCGTGGTCACGGTCGTGCTGTCGTGGGCGTGCATCGTGGGGTGCGGATTTGCGATGGTGGAGCTGGCGCCGGGCCTGGGCGCGGTGGGGCCGTGGATCGGCGCGGGGATCTACATCGTGTTGCTCGGGTTGTTCCTGGGGACGCGGTTCTTCAGCGGCAAGTGGGCGACGCGGAAGCTGCTGGGGGAGTCGGCGGCGGTTGCGGCTCATTGAACACAAGCAGCCGACGCCTTACGGCGTTCGGCTCTTATGGAGCGGCGCTGTTGATGCAAAGACCGTTGCGCGATCGGCGCTCAGCCCTCGAGCTTGCGCTCGAGGCTCTTATCGGTAGTAGTACGACGGGCGGCAGTTGTACTGGCGCTTGCGCTGATAGACGGGGATGAGCTGCGAGGAGGTGCTGGTAGAGACCGGCAGGTAGATGTAGCGGACATTCGCCGCGTCGGGAGCCGGGTACTGCGGCCAATCGGCGGTGGCGAGACGCGGCTGCGGGTTGTCGATGTTCATGCGGCCGTCGAGGCGCGACGACTCGGGAAGATTCTCGCGCCCGTAGAGCGCGGCGACCATGCGCGACTCGACAGGCTCGAAGACCGCTTCGCTGTTGGCGCCGGCGGTGCCGCCGCTGTACTGTGCGCTGGTGTCGCCGAGGTTCATCGACTCGAACGACGGCATCTGACAGCCGGCGCCGGTGAGGGCGATCGCCAGCGACGCCGCGAGGAGCAGCGCACGAGTGACGAGGATCTGGACGCGGGGGTGATGCGTCATGGTCTCTTTCTCTCCCAGCGGGGTGCGCGGCGTGGGTGAGCCGCTGGTGAAAGTGTGCTCCGGGTTAAGCGCCGTGCAAGAAGGTGCTTGCGCGAGTGCCGATTGGGAGAGATGGGCGGGGGTTGGTAGTGGTTATGGGGTGTTGGGTTTGGGGGGTGTTGGGCGGCGGGGATTGCGCGGGGGTGTTGTGGCGCGACCGCACGCCGAGGTCGGGGCCTAATGGTCCTCGGCCCTTGTTGAGCGGCGCAGTTGGTTGGGGAACCACTATGTGTGACGGGCGCGGTAGGCGCTCGAGCTTGCGCTCGAGGCTCTTATGGGGTAGCGGCTTTGCCGCTTTTGCCGATTCGTGCCACAGGGATGGGTTGCTTGGCCGCCCGAGCTGCTCGCGCGTCTTTCACATCCTGGTACCAGGGGTCATCGGCGAGGACGTGCAGGAATTCTGCGCGGAACTTCTCTCCGGCTGCCTTGTCCGCCCGGCACGCACGGTCGAAGAAGGCCCATGCCTGCTCGTCGTATCCGGCGTACAGGAGATCGAGCACGGTCTTCCAGACAAAGGGCGCGGTGTTGCCGGCCGCGTCTTGCGCTCCGACGACCGTGGAGTCGTTCGCGAGCGCCTCGGCCTGCGACAGGGACATCCGACTGTCCATCTCATCGAGCGCGACGCGCAACTCGCCGTCGCTGAGGTGGTAGTACACCGCGGGCATCGGTGATTCGGCATGCGAGACCTTCCAGTAATCGAAGGCCTGATCGGGGATGTTGAAGAGCCATTCACCCAAAGGCGTAGCGGGCGGCTGAACCGCCAGGCCGTTGTGCGCGTCGATGTCGGCGACGATCTGCGGGCCCATCGCGAGGAGCTTGACGACGTAGACGCGGTAGCAGCAGTGGGCGCCGCCGCTGTAGCACTCGATGACGCACTCTTTGATTTCGTCGCCGGAGGCAGGATCAAGGTCGACCAGGGTCTCGCGCGAATGGTCGTAACCGTTGAGACTGATGGAGTGGTCCTCGTAGTCGAGGAAGTGGTTGCCGCCGGCACGAACAAGGACGCGCTCGCCGAATTCGTCGGGGTTACGCACACGGAAGCGGGTGATCGTCGTGCCGTTCCACTCGACTTCTTGAACCGCCTTCCACTTGGGCATCACGGCGTAGTAGACGGCCATCGCGTGCAGCTTGCCGAAGACGATGCCGAGCGGGACGATCAGCGCGAGCGAAAGGAGCGCTGAGCCCCAGTGGCGACGCGTGCGCAGGAGGTCGTTCCTTGTCGCGATCTCGCGGCCGCACTCGGGGCACTTGGTCGGCGCGTTCACGCCCTTGAGGTCGTACCAGCACTTGGGGCAGCGCTGACGGCCCTTGGCGCGGCCTTTGAACAGAGAGCAATAGAGGCCGATCAGTCCGAGTGCGGCGAGGGGGGCGACGATGAAGTACATCCAGGGCTGGATGAGGGAGGAGGTCACGGGGCGAGGGTAGCGAACGTCCGAACCGCGACCGGCGGGCGTGAGGGAGCGGAGCGACGTGCCTGGACCGCCAGCGACCTCCGGGGCTTCGGTCCGCTCGCTTACGCGTCGCGGTTCGGAATGAAAAACGCCCCGCTTTCGCGGGGCGCCGTTGAGTGGTCGTTCACCTTGAGCTTGCGCTCAAGGCTCTTATTCGTTCAAGGCTCTTACTTGCAGGCGGCTTTGAGGGCGGCGGCCTTGTCGGTCTTTTCCCAGGTGAAGGTGTTGTACTTCTTCTTGCCGTAGGTGATGGTGCCGGGCTCGCGGCCGAAGTGGCCGTGCTTGGCGGTGGGGCTGTAGATGGGGTTGCGGAGACCGAGGGTCTCGATGATGCCGCGGGGCGTGAGCTTGAAGGTCTTGGCGACGGCCTTGGAGATCTTCTCCTCGCTGACCTTGGCGGTGCCGAAGGTGTCGACGTAGATGCTGGTGGGCTCGGCGACGCCGATGGCGTAGGAGAGCTGGATCTCGACGCGGTCGGCGAGGCCGGCGGCGACGATGTTCTTGGCGATGTAGCGGCACATGTAGGCGGCCGAGCGGTCGACCTTCGTCGGGTCCTTACCGGAGAAGGCGCCGCCGCCGTGGCGGCCCATGCCGCCGTAGGTGTCGACGATGATCTTGCGGCCGGTGAGGCCGGTGTCGCCGTGGGGCCCGCCGATCTCGAAGCGGCCGGTGGGGTTGACGTGGGTGATGATGCCCGGGTTCCACCACTTGCCCAGCACGGGCTTGATGATGTGCTTGATGACCGCTTCCTTGAGCTGCTTCTGGCGGTCGTTCCACGAGGCGTCGTGCTGGGTGGAGAGGACGACGGTGTCGACGCGGACCGGCTTGTCGTTCTCGTACTCGACGGTCACCTGGCTCTTGGCGTCGGGGCGGAGGCCGGGGATCTTGCCTTCGCGGCGGACGGCGGCCTGCTGCTCGACGAGGCGGTGGCTGAGCTGGATGGCCAGCGGCATCAGCTCCGGCGTGTCCTTGCAGGCGAAGCCGAACATCATGCCCTGGTCGCCGGCGCCGTCCTTGTCGACGCCCATGGCGATGTCGTTGGACTGCTTGTTGAGGGCGACGAGGACGGAGCAGGAGTCGGCGTCGAAGCGCATGTCACCGCTGGTGTAGCCGATGTCACGGACGACGCCGCGGACGACCTCGGGGATGTCGACGTAGGTGTTGGTGGTGACTTCGCCGGCGACCACGACCAGGCCGGTTGCGCAGAGGGTCTCGCAGGCGACGCGGCTGTAGGGGTCGTCGGCGAGCATGGCGTCGAGGACCGCGTCGGAGATCTGGTCGGAGACCTTGTCGGGGTGGCCCATCGAGACGGATTCAGAGGTGAAGAGGCGGCTGCTCATGGAGGCTCCGGGTGTGGGTCGGCCTGTGATCGGGCCGGGTTGGGCGGAAGGTTAGACGGGGCCGAGAGGGGGGGCCATGGAGAGGTGGTTATGGGCCTTGGCGGCGCGGCCAGCGGAGGCCGGAGGCGGTGCTGGCGTCGGTCGACTCAATGGGCGGAGGGGGCGGCGGGCCTGCGGGTGACGAAGGCGAGCAGGCGCTGCGGCCAGTCCTTCTTCATACACGGCTTCTCGACCAGCACGAAGAGGACGGCGCTGACGGCGACTACCAGGGGGAAGAGGGCGACGAAGTAGATCGCCAGGTCGGCCCCTGGGTTGCCGGTGGAGTGGACGACTTTCAGAAGCTGCCCGCCGACGAGCGAGATGACGACGTAGTGCCAGAGGTAGACGGTGTAGCACATGCCGCCGATGAGGAAAAGGAACGGCAGGCTGAAGATGCGGTGAGAGATCGTGCCGCGGAACGCGCCGGCGTAAGCGGCGAAGACGCAGACGAACGCGCAGAGGTGTGTGACCGGGCCGGCGACGGTATCGCCGGGGCGCACGAGGCAGAGGAGCGTGGCGGCGAGCCCAACCCAGCCCGCGACGCCGAGGAGGTCGCCGGCGATGGACCGCGGCTTGTCCTTCCAATCGGTGAGGTAGAAGTCGGCAAGGAGGAATCCGACGAGGAAGAAGTGGAGCTGGTTCCAGATGCCAAAGCCGTGCCACAACGGACGCTGGAACGCGGCCTGAGCCAGGCACGAGGCGACGGCGGCCGCGACGATCAGGGCGCGGCGGGCCGCCGACGGCCGGACGATGAAGACCATCGAGAGAAGCGGCGCGAGGATGTAGAACTGCACTTCAACCTCGAGCGACCAAGCGACGCCGTTGATGGTGCTGGCGTCGTGGTAGACGTAGTAGTGGCAGTAGAAGATCGAGGCGGCCAGATGCTTGAGGGTGTCAACAGCGGGCTGGTGCTTCAACACGATCAGGATCGCGGTGAGCACGACGAGGTTGAAGATGTACGGGGGCTCAAGCCGGGTCACGCGGCGGATGAAGTAGGCCTTGAGGGAGACCTGCCGGGCTTGAGGCTCGAGGTACTGTGCGCGAAGGGGACGGCGAGGATGAAGCCGGAGATCGCGAAGAAGAGCTGGACGCCGAAGAAGCCGAGCGAGCCGAATCGGTAGAAGGGGTTCTCGCTGGGTCCGGGCGGAAGGTGCAGACCCTCGGGCACGGCGTAAAGCTTGTTGCCGATGTACGTCGCGACGTGGTAGAGGACGACGGTGGCGACCGCGACGAAGCGGAGACCGTCGACAGCGGGGATGAACGCGGTCGCGGCGGTCTCGCGCGAAGAAGCGGACGATGGGGTTCCGCAAGGCGTTCTGCTGCTCGGGTTTGGCGGCGTCGGTGGCCATCGGGGGCGAAAAAGACCGGGTTGCCTGGAGCGGGTTCGCCAGCGTCGAACGTAAGCCGGACGGACATACGCGAGTCGAGTTTATGGCCGGCCCCGGGCGCATGGGCTTGCGCCGGGCAAGTGAAAATAGTCAAGACAACGTGAGCGGCTGAGGGTTCGCCCTTACTTGCGGGGTGCGGCCCTGTATGCTGGCGGGCATGACGGGGACGCTCTACTTGTGGCTGCTGGGAATTGTGCTTGTGGGGGTGGGCGGGATGCTGGTCGGGCGGGGGTGGTGGCTGGACAAGGCGGCGGGGAATCACAAGCGGGCGCGGTGCCGCAAGTGCTGGTATGAACTTGGGGGGACTGCGGCGAATGCGGAAGGGGTGACGGTGTGCCCAGAGTGCGGGACCAAGGCACGAAGGGCGCGGGACCTGCACCGTGTGCGCCGGAACGGGTGGGTGATGGTCGCCGGGGTGGTGCTGGTGAGCGGCGGCGTGTTCCTGGCAGGGAGGCCGCTGATGGCGGGTGGGAACTGGCTGTATCTGCTGCCGCGGTGGGCGGCAGCGCGGCTATGGAAGAGCGTGGATGCGCAGGGGTACGGGCAGCAGCTCAAGTGGCGGGTGGCGAATGGATCGGCGACGGAGGCAGAGATCGATTCGGTCGCCGAAGGTGCGAAGGACGTGGTGGCACGGGCGCTCAAGGGGCGAGCCGGGTCGCTCGGTCCGGAGGTGGATGCCGCGATGATCGCGCTAGCGACTGGGCCTGCGGACCCTGAGGTGGATTCGATGGCCGCGGCCGTGCTGGTGCACGGGCCGTTTAACTCAAAGGCGGCGGTGAAGTACTTTGAGGCGCGTCAGGTACCGATGGAGCGGCGGGTTGCGCTGTGCGAGGCGGTGTTGATCACCAAGGCGCCTGTGTCACCGCCGATGGCCTACTTCGACATGCTGGCAAAGTCGCCCGACGACTCGGCGGCCATGCGGGGCCTGATCCGGTCGGCGTCGCGCGGATGGCAGTGGGACACGTTTGCGCGGCACGAGGTGACGACGGCGGGAGTGCCGGCGCTCCGGGCTATCGCCGCTGAGTTCCGAGCGTCGAAAGACACTGAGGAACGGAAACGGCTGGCAAAGCTCTTTGAGGAAACGTTCCCGTTCCACGGGACGGCGGAGTTGACGCCGTTTGTAGTCGAACTGAGCGAAGACCCAGTGGTGTCGCAGAGCGGGATCGCGCTGCTTACATATCACCCCGACAAGCTGCGCATGCCTGAAGAGAAGCTGAAAGAGTGGATCCTGGGGAGCGACGCAACGCGGCGAGACTTTGCATTGCACGAGGCAGGGTGCAACGGTGATCGCACCCTGCCCGAGGGTTGCGGCAGGCTGGTGCTGGCGATGTGGGACAAGGGCGAGATCCTGCCGTGCTGGCTCACGTCGAGGTTCAGCGGAGCGGACCGGCAGTTGTGGCTGGACCGGGTAGAGAAGGGGACACTGAGCAACCGGCGAGCGGCGTGCGACGTGGTGGCACAGATGAAGCCCGTGATGGGAGAGGCCGAAGGGTTGCTGCGGAAGATCGAGGGAGACGCAGGGGAGGCTGAGGAAATGCGGGTGGCGGCGCGGGATGCGCTGCGGCGGATGGGAGTTTGGAAGCCCAATAGCCAAAGGGCCAAATGACAGAGGGGCAAATTGGGGGCGTGGCCGCCGGCTTCCGGGGTGGAGTCTGCGGCGATCTGGCATCCAATCTCGCATACGCGTCGAGGCAGAAACTCCACCCCCTGCCCCTCCCCTCCGGGGAGGGGAGTCACTATCCTGCGGCTCCATGGCGTCACCCACTGCTAAGCGTCGTCTCCGGAAGCCCTTGAAGCTGACCTACGCCTCCTCCGGCGTGAACCTTGAGGAGAAGGACACGTTCACCGAGGGGTTGGTGGGGATGATGCGGCGGACGTATGGGCCGCGGGTGATCGACAACCCGGGTGGATTCGCGGGTCTGTTCCGGTTGGACTTCAACGAGAAGCTGTTTGCCCGCAACCACAAGCACCCGGTGCTGGTGGCGTGCGCGGACGGCGTGGGGACGAAGCTGAAGCTCGCGGCGGACATGAAGAAGTACGACACCATCGGGATCGACCTGGTGGCGATGAACGTGAACGACATGATCGTGCAGGGAGCCGAGCCGCTCTTCTTCCTGGACTACATCGCGACGCCGAAGGTGGACAAAGCGATGCTCTCGGACATCGTGCGCGGCGTGACCGATGGGTGCGTGGAGAGCGGGTGTGCTCTCCTGGGCGGCGAGACGGCGGAGATGCCGGATGTGTACGCGCCGGGCGACTTTGATCTGGCCGGGTTTGCGGTGGGCGTTGTGGACCTTGATCGGGCGATTGATCCGTGCAGGGTGGAGGTTGGGGACATCGTGCTCGGACTTGCGAGCGATGGGATTCACAGCAACGGGTATTCGCTTGTTCGGAAGGTGGTGAAGGAGGCGGGGCTTGATCTGGAGAAGGTCTACCCGGAACTGGAGAACGGGAAGAGCAAAGCGAAAAGCGAAAAGCGAAAAGCGAAAACGCTTGGCGAGGTGCTGTTGACGCCGACTCGGATTTATGTGAAGCCGATTCTGAAGCTGCTGGCTTCGTACAAGGTGAAGAAGGTGATCGGGGGGATGGCGCACATCACCGGGAGCGGGATGAGCGGGAATCTGTGCCGCGCGCTGCACCCGAAGGTTGATGCGGTGATCGACACCAAGAGCTGGCCGGTGCCGCCGGTGTTCCAGTTCCTGCAGGAGAAGGGCGGGGTCGACGAGGCGGAGATGCGGCGGGTGTTCAACATGGGGATCGGGTACTGCCTGGTGGTGCGTCCGGCGTTCGCGTCGGCGGTGAAGGACCACCTGAAGAAGCTGGGGGAGAAGGTGTACCAGATCGGCGTGATCGAGAAGGGCAAGGGGGATGTGCGGGAGGTTTAACTATCGAGACTCGCGTGAGGAATCTGTACGACTGCGTGCGACTTCGAGTACCGCACAAGGATGTACCGGCGGGTGCTCTCGGGGCGATCGTGCACGTTCATCCGGTTGACCCTGCGATGTATGAGGTCGAGTTCGTCGACGCTGCCGACGGCACGGGCAAGGTCTATACCGTGCGAGGCGAGGATGTTGTTGACGAAGATGGCGAGGGAGGCGGGAACGCGGGGATGCCGCCCCAACCGCGAAATGGCCCAACCTGATCGAGATTGGCGTGCCTGCCTCGCTGCCCTCACAAAGCCTCAGCCCCCCTCTCCCAGCGCGGGAGAAGGCGGATCGAACGCCGTACGATTGATCGTCACGGAGGCTGGTTCTTATGCGGCAGGACATCCGGTACAACAACATCATCGACAACGACGAGGCTCGGATCGCGCAGGCGCAGGCGGACAACGCGCCGAACCAGCACGCGTCGGAGATCGATGCGGACAAGTTCTACATCACGCAGAATTACTGGAAGTACACGCGCGAGAACCACGACGTGTGGCGCGAGCTGTTCGACCGGCGGTGGAACGTGCTGGAGCAGCAGGTGAGCCGCATCTTCATCGACGGAATGAAGATCCTGCGGCTCTCTCGCGACCGGCTGCCGCTGCTTGAGGACTGGGTGGCGGACCGTGACATCGAGATCGCGGGCGGGGTGAAGGTGACCAAGGGGACGAAGCTCGAGGGCGTGAACAAGTTCCTGCGGGCGCAGAGCGAGTGGGCGAGCTTCGGCGTGCCGGGGTATCTGCCGGCCAAGGCGTTTTTTGCGTGCCTGGCGGCACGCGAGTTCCCGACGACCGTGCTGATCCGGCCGCGCGAGGTCATGGACTATCTGCCCGAGCCGGACATCTTCCACGACGTGTTCGGGCACGTGCCGCTGCACACGCTGAAGGTGTTCGCCGACTTCCTGCAGACGTACGGCAAAGCGGCGCTGCTCTGCGAGGACGAGGAGCACATCAAGCGGCTGGGCCGGCTCTTCTGGTTCACCGTCGAGTTCGGGCTGATCCGCGAAGACGGCAAGATCAAGGTCTATGGCAGCGGACTGGTGAGCAGCCATGCCGAAGCCGCCTACTCGCTGACTGGCCAGTGGGAAAAGAAGGGCGTTGTCGTGCCCGACTGCAAGGTTCGCGAGGTGCCGGAATACCGGCCGTTCGACCTCGAGCGCGTCTGCAACACGGACTTTGAGATCGACCATTTCCAGCCGATCTACTACGTGCTGGAGAGCTTCGAGCAGCTTCGCGACGCGATGAACGAGTATGCCGAGAAGGTCATCGGCAAGGCGGGCATGGCGGCGGTGACGGTCGGCTGACGAGCGTGCACGCTCAAACACGGAGTTAAGCGGGTGGGAACCGATCAAGCGGCGCGATATCGTGCCGCCATGGAGACGCCCACCGCACCGCCCCCAATGATGCTTGACCGTTCACAACCGTGCGTGAAGTGCTCGTACGACCTGCGCGGCCTGCCGCTGGACGGCGTGTGCCCCGAGTGCGGAGCACCGGTACAGGACTCGCTGCGCGGGATTCTTTTCGCTTTCGCATCGCCCGATTACCGAGGCAAAATCGCCAAGGGGCTGTCGCTGGTGCTGACGGCGATTCTGCTCACGATCGTGCTCGGGGTCGGCAGCCTCGTCGTCAGCTTTGCGATGGGTGGAGCGCCGTCAGGACGCATGGCCGTGGCGGTCGCGTCACTGGGTGTGACGGCGATGGGCATCCTTGGGTACTGGTGGTACACCGAGCCCGACCCTGGGTATACGGGGCTCGAGCGGCCCAACTCGGCGCGGCAGGTTGCGCGGATCGCCGTGATGGTGCAGGCGGGGGTGCAGGCGGTGCAACTGGTCATGATGCTGATGAGCGACACGGTGGGCGCAGCAACAGGGACGGCGGCCGGATTTTCGGCCGTGATGATCCTGAGCGGCTTTCTGTCGCTCTTGGCCCTGGCGGCGTGGGTGACGCAGTTCTTCGCCGTGATGCAGTACACGCGGTGGATGGCGACGCGTATTCCTGACGCGTTCATTCAACGCCGTGCTGCTACATATATGTGGCTGCTGCCGGTGATCTCGGTCGTCGGCGCGATCCTGCTGTTCCTTGGGCCGCTGGTTGCGTTGATCCTGTACTGGAACCTGCTGGACCGCTTGCGGAAGCATGTGAAGTCGATCAACACGGCCGGACGCCCGGCGCGGCTTGACGGCATGGCCGGCTGAGGCGGGGGTCCGAGAATCGGACCCGCGTTCACACCGGCACTTACTTTGGGTACGAGACGGCATGAACTTGGGGATCGGCAGAGTCGATCACCTGAGTGTGCGTCCGCGCCACCCATTCACAGTCGGCGTTTTGACGAGCCCGTTGTGGCTGACGGCGGCGGTGTCGGCGGGCGGGGATGCGCTGTGCGGCGTCGGCGCGGTGACGACTGAAGTTGGCGAGACGACGGCGAACGCGGCGGGAACCGAGGGGTCGGGCGGGTTGCTTGGGTTCTTTACAAACTTCGGAAACTACCGGCCGCGGACGCACTGCATGGTGGACGATGCGGGAGGGCCGGACTGGGTGTGGATCTGGGCGCTGGTGCTGCTGTCGGCCTTAGTGGTGGTTGGGTACCTGCTGATCGTGCGTGTGTGGCTGAACTGCTATTTCGCGGAGCAGGCGCGCGACCGGAACCGAAGGCTGCTGGATCTTGCGGCGATCTTCATGCTGTGCGCGGTATGCGGGTACGGGATGAACAACCTGATGTTCATCTGGCCGTCGTACCGGCTCACGGCGGTGTTTTTGGTGCTGCTGAACGTGTTCACGTGGCGGTTTGCGCTCAAGCCCGACTCGTTCAAGGCGGCGTTCGCGGCAGGGCGCGTGCAGCGCGAGCTGGCGGAGGAACTGCGGCGGCAGAACACGGGCCTGGAGCAGGCGGTAGCGACGCGGACGGCGGCACTTGAGGACGCGACACGGAAGGCGGACGCGGCGAGCGCGTTCAAAAGCCAGTTCATCGCGAACGTGAGCCACGAGCTGCGGACGCCGATGACGTCGATCCTCGGGTTCGCGCACCTGCTTGAGGATCCGTCGCTGACGCCGACAGAACGCGAAGAGCACCTGCGGGCGGTGGTTCGCAACGGCGAGCACCTGCTGACGATCATCAACGACGTGCTGGACCTCTCGAAGATCGAGGCCGGCCAGTTGAGCGTGGAGAAGATCGAGGTGCCGGTGGGCAAGGCGCTGCTGGACGTGGTGGACCTTCTGAAGAACCGCGCGGCGGACCGTGGGATCGGACTGACGCTGGAGTACGCGGGCCCGGTGCCGCGGAAGATCGTGGGTGACCCGACGCGTCTGCGTCAGGTGCTGATCAACCTGCTGGGGAACGCGGTGAAGTTCACCGAGCAAGGTTCGGTGAAGGTGGAGGTCTCGAGCGAGACAATTGAGGGGAAGGGGATGGACCTGCTGGTGTCGGTGATCGACACGGGGATCGGGATGAGCCCGGAGCAGATGGCGCAGTTGTTCCGGCCGTTCGGGCAGGCGGACTCGACTACGACGCGCCGGTTCGGCGGCACGGGGCTTGGGCTGACGATCAGCCGGCGGCTGTGCGAACTGATGGGCGGGGAGATCACAGTCACGAGCGAGATCGGCGTGGGGAGCCGCTTCACCGTGCGGATGCCCGTGGGGATCGAGCAACCGGAGATGACCGACCGGCCCGTGGACGCAACGGGGACGCGCAAGGCGCGGAACCAGGTGCCGCAGCTTGGACCGGCGCGGGTGCTGCTGGTGGAGGACGGGATCGACAACCAGCGGCTGATTTCGCTCTACCTGCGCAAGGCGGGCCTCACGGTCGCGGTCGCGGAGAACGGGCGGGACGGGTTCGAGCGTCTGCGTTTGGCGGCTGAGCGCGGCACGCCGTACGACCTTGTGCTGATGGACATGCAGATGCCGGTGATGGACGGCCTGACGGCGACGGGGCTGATCCGCAAGCACGGATTCACGACGCCGGTGATCGCGCTGACGGCCAACTCGATGGCAGGGGACCGGGAGCGGTTCATCGGGGGCGGGTGCGACGACTATCTGTCGAAGCCCGTGGATGTCGGCGCGTTCTACGCGTCGATCGGGCGATCGCTGAAGAAGACGAGCGGGGCGGTGGAGCGGACGATGCGGCACCGGACGGATCCGGTATAAGAGCCTCGTGCGCGAGCACGAGGGTTGTGCGCCGTTGCTGTGGGGGCGTTTGTGGGACGGAATGCCGCACGCGTGTCATTTGAACGCGCGCTATTCGTGAGGTCGTTGAGGTATCTGGACGTCTACCTCGTGCTTGCGCACGAGGCTCTTATTGGCCGGTCGAACCGAAGCCGCCGGCGCCGCGGGTGGTGGCGTCGAGTTCTTCGACCTCGAGCAGCTGTGCGTGGCTGACCGGCGCGACGACCATCTGGGCGATGCGGAGGCCGTGCTCGATCACGAAGGGCTCGCGGCCGTGGTTGATCAGGGCGACGACCATCTCGCCGCGGTAGTCGCTGTCGACGGTGCCGGGTGCGTTGGGGACGGTGACGCCGTGCTTGGTTGAGAGGCCCGAGCGTGGGCGGATCTGCGCTTCATAGCCGACGGGCAACGCCACCGCGAAACCGAGCGGGATCTTGACGATCTGGCCGGGCTGGATCGTGACCTTCTCGCCTTCGGGGAGGCAGGCGGCGAGGTCCATGCCCGCGGCCTGGTCGGAGTGATACTGGGGGGTGATGGCGCGGGGAGAGGCGCTTGAAGCGGACGGTGACGGGGGAGGGCATTGGCGAGGATACGCGAAGGTGACGACGAGGCCCTGGCGCAAGCCTGGGCTAAGCGTCGATTGCACGACGAACGTCCAGCCCAGGCTTGCGCCAGGGCCTCGTCCGATGCTCAATCCGCTCGCTTCATTTCGGGGACCCACTTGCGGATGGCGGCGATGACCTGATCCTTGGGGCTGGTGCCGGCGCGGAGTGGCTCAAAGTCGTCGAGCATGGCGCGGAGGTTGCCCGCCCCCCCGCGCCTCCCTCCCCCACTTCGCCACTGGCTGATGGCGGGGTGCGAGGTCTGGGCGAGCATCTCGGCGTTGTACGCGAGCTCTTCGTGCAGTTTCTCGCCCGGGCGGGCGCCGGTGAAGGCGAGCGGGTAGCCCGCGGCGTCGTGGAGGTCTTCGACGCTAGGCAGACGGTAACCGTCGTCTTTGGCGGCCGCGGGGACGGTTTTGGCGTCGATGTTCGCTTCATACCCCTGCTGGCGGAGGAAGCGGACGGCCATCTCGAGGATGCTGATGGGCTCGCCCATGTCGAGCACGTAGACCGGCGCGGTGCGCTGCGGCTGGTCGAGCGCGGCCGACTGCACGACGAGCGTCGCGGCCTCGGGGATCGTCATGAAGTAGCGCGTCATGCGCGGGTCGGTGACGGTGATTGGATGCCCTTCGGCGAGCTGCTGGCTCCAGATGGGAACGACGCTGCACGCGCTGGCGAGCACGTTGCCGAAGCGGACCATGCTGAAGCGCGTGGTCGCGCCGGGGGTGGAGGCGAGGCCGCTGATGTAGATCTCTGCGAGACGCTTGGTCGAGCCCATCACGCTGGTGGGGTTGACGGCCTTGTCGGAGGAGATCATCACGAACCGCTCGACGCCGGCGGCGAGGCTGGCGTCGGCGATGCTGCGGGTGCCGAAGAGGTTGTTGGTCAGCGCGTGGCTGGGGTGGTCTTCCATCAGCGGCACGTGCTTGTGGGCCGCGGCGTGGAAGACGATGTCGGGCTTCAGTTCGGCGAGTGCACGGTGGGTGGCCTGCTGGTCGACGACATCGTGGAGGACGGCACGGCGCTGGATTGTCGGGAAGCGGCGGCCGAGTTGCTGGTCGATCTCGAAGAGGGCGTTCTCCGAACGCTCCATGAGCTGGATGCAGGCGGGGGCGAAGCCGGCGACGACGCGTGCGAGCTCGCCGCCGATGCTGCCACCGGCGCCGGTGATCAGGATGCGCTTGCCCTTGATGATGCGGCCGACGGCAGCCTTGTCGACGCCCCAGTGGGTGCGGCCGATGAGGGCGGAGACGTCTGTCTGCGCGGGCGCGTTGCGGAGGCCGCCTGCGGTCGCGGGACTACCGAGCGGCGCGAGGAGATCTTCAAAGGTGGGAACGAAGCGCTCGGCGATGCCGAGCTGCTGAAGGAGGTTGCGGACGCGGCGGGTCTGTTCCTGCATCGACGCGGGGATCGAGACGATGGCGGCCTTGAAGCGGTACTTGGCGTGCAGGCCGATCAGTTCGTCGGTGAAGCCGAGCAGCGGCGGGAGGATGCCGCCGACCACGCCGCTCTCGTGCGCGCCCGCGCTGCGGCATGCATCAAAGCGGTTGGCGAGCACGCAGCCGACGGGGATCACCGCATCGCGCCAGGTGGAGAGCTGGCCGGAGACGGCGCGGACCGTGGTGGTCGTACCAATCAGCACGAGGCCGGTGCGCGGCAAGCCCATGGGGCCGACGTCCGGACGCTTCAGGGTGTTGGAGGCGGAAGGTCCGGTAGCGCCGTCGGAGGGGACTCGGAGTGCTGACATGGGACTGTTATCGGCCTGTTGCGGCTGCTTATTGAGCCCTCAGGCTGCCCTCGCGCCCTCGCAGAGCCTTGGGCACCCTCCCGCTGGGAGCGGGAGGGAACAAACGGATGGGAAATGTTTGGTTTTTAACGATCCTCATTTCGATGGATGACGTAACATCGAACCGGGTTTGAATTGGGGCCACACCATGTCAATGGCGAGCGATGCGAAGGGAACTGTGCGTCCTGTGGAAGTGACGGGGGCACGTTCAGAGGGTCGACCGACGACACTGGGAGCACTACGTACTTCCGGCTGGCGGTCGCGGAGCGTGAAGGACGAATTGCGCGAGAACCTGAGCCGCGCGGTGGCTCGCGGGGAGGAGCTGTTCCCGGGGATCGTCGGGTATGAGGCGACGGTGATCCCCGAGATCGTCAACGGCGTGCTGGCTGGGCACGACATGCTGTTTCTGGGGGAAAAGGGGCAGGGGAAGAGCAAGCTGATGCGGATGCTGGTGCGGTTCCTGGATGACGCGACGCCATACTTGGCGATCCCGGGGGATTACCTTGGGGGTTGCCCGGTGCACGAGGACCCGCTGGCGCCGATCACGCGCGCGGGGAAGGCGTTTGTCGCCGAGTTTGGTGATGCCGCACCGATCGGCTGGTGGCCGCGGGAAGAGCGGTATGCCGAGCGGTTGGCACCGGGGACGAAGTTCGCGGACATCATCGGCGAGATCGACCCGGCGAAGCTGGCCTCGGGTGTTTCCATGAGCGCAGAAGATGCGCTGCACTTTGGGTTGATCCCGCGGATGCACCGCGGCATCTTCGCGATGAACGAACTGCCGGACCTGGACGACCTGGTGCAGGTCGGCCTGTTCAACATCCTGGAAGAGCGCGACGTGCAGATTCGCGGCTTTCCGGTGAGCTTCGACATCGACGTGGTGGTGCTCTTCTCTGCCAACCCCGCGACGTACAACCGCTCAGGCAAGGTGATCCCGCAGCTCAAGGACCGCATCGGCACGACGGTGGTGACGCACTATCCGCGCGAGCGCGACGTGGGGATCGAGATCACGCAGCGTGAGGCGGAGATTGAACTGGGCGGCGAGTTCCCGGTGGTGGTGCCGCGGTTCATGGCGGAGATCAACGAGCAGGTGGCGATCGCGGCGCGGAAGAGCCGGTATGTCGATCAGCAGTCGGGCGTATCGGCGCGGCTGGCGATCGCAAACTATCGCACGATGGTGGCGTCTGCTCGTCAACGCGGCCTGCGGCTGGGCGAGAAGCCGGCGGTGGCGCGCATCAGCGACCTTGCTCACCTGCACGCGTCATCGACGGGCAAGATCGAGCTGGACCTGATGGGCTCACACCAGATGAGCGAGAAGCAGGTGATCGAGTCGGTGCTCGCGGAGGCGATCAAGACGGTCTTTGAGGAATACGTGAGCAAGCATGGGTTGGAAGAGATCGCACAGGTCTTTGCCAAGGGCGTGAAGATCGAGGTCGGCGACATGGTGCCCAGCGCGGCGTACGCAGAACTGGTCAAGCGCGTGCCGGCGGTGTGGGATAAGGCGTTTGAGGTGAACGCGTCGGGCGACCCGGCCGTTCGCGCGAGCTGCATCGAGTTTGTGCTGGCGGGGCTGTACGCGAGCGATCGGATCAGCCGGGGGGTGCGGCATGGGCGGGTGACGTATGAGACGTGAGTAGTGCCGAGTGCCGAGTGCCGAGTGCCGAGTGCCGAGTGCCGAGTGCCGAGTGCCGAGTGCCGAGTGCCGAGTGAAGTATGAGCCAGCGATCTGAAGAACCTGAGGCTCAGGGCGGACACGAGGCGGCGACGCCTCCGGGGCTTGTGCATTCGTATCAGGCGTTTGATCCGAAGAAGTTCCCTTCCCCCACTACTCCTCCGCCTGATCTGGCGGGCGCCGCGATGGAGCACATGCTGGCGTATGGGTCGATGCGCGAGTTCACGGCGGAAGAGCTGGCGAAGGCGATCCGGCTCGATCCATCGCAGATCGCCGGGCTTGGGCCGAGCCTTGATGCGCTCGGCGCGATGCTGGAAGATCGCAAAAAGAAGATCCTCGAGAAGTACGAGACCGACACCGTGCAGGAGCGGGCGGAGAAGGCGTTCCGCGACGCGGTCGCGTCTTCGCGGCCGCCGTCTGATCAGCGAAGCCTGAACGAGTTCGTCCGCGCCGTGCGGTCGCAGCAGATCGCCGACCTTGAGGCGCTGTGGTTCAAGCAGAAGAGCGAGCAATCGCCGTTTGCCCGCGACCTGATGCGGGTGATGGAGGACCTGGGGAACAAGTACCAGGTGGACGAGCTCGCGGCGAAGTACGCGTTCACGGGGCGCACGCCGCTGGCGGTGGAAGATGCCCTTGCGGTGAAGGAAGAACTGGAGGCGATCGATCGACTGCTGGAGCAGCTCAAGGAAGCGGCCGAGACCGCGCAACTCGCGATCATCGACATGGATGAGCTCGCGGAGTTCGTCGAATCGGCACAGATCGAAGAGCTCAACAAGCTGCAGCAGCAGATCCAGGACTTTGTGCGACAGGAAGCCGAGCGGCAGGGGCTTGAGGCGACCAAGGGCGGATTCCAGATCACGCCGAAGGCGATGAAGCTCTTCCAGTCGCGATTGCTGACGGAGGTCTTCGCCGATCTGGATGCGGCGCGGTCGGGCCGGCACACCGGGCCGATCGTGGGCGAGGGGCCGACGGAGCTGCCGCGGACGCGCCCGTATGAGTTTGGCGACTCGGCGGCGAACATGGACGTGACGCAGAGCTTTGTGAACGCGATGGTGCGCGAAGGCGGACGAGCGAACTCCCGCCGCGGCCCGAAGATCAGGTTGCGAAGTGACGACATCGAGGTCTACCAGACGCGCAACAACCCCAAGGCGGCGACGGCGGTGGTGATGGACATGTCCGGCTCGATGCGGTACGGCGGGCAGTACATCAACGTGAAACGGATGGCGCTGGCGCTCGACGGGCTGATTCGGCGCGAGTATCCCGGCGACTACCTGAAGTTCATCGAGATGTTCAGCTTCGCAAAGCTGCGCGACAGCGGGGAGATCGCGACGATGATGCCGCGGCCGGTGTCGATGAACAGCCCGGTGGTGCGTCTGAAGGCGGACATGAGCAACCCGGACATTCCCGAGGCTCGCATCCCGCAGCACTTCACGAACATCCAGCGGTCACTGCAGCTTGCACGCACGATGCTCGGTTCGCAGGACACACCCAACCGGCAGGTGATCCTGATCACCGACGGGCTGCCGACGGCGCACTTCGAAGGACCGGAGCTGTTCCTGCTTTATCCGCCCGACCCGCGGACGGAAGAAGCGACAATGCGCGAGGCGACGCTGTGCGCGCGCGAGGGGATCACGATCAACATCTTCCTGCTGCCGAGCTGGAGCCAGACGAGCGAGGACGTGCAGTTTGCGCAGCGCATGGCGATGGCGACGCGCGGGCGCGTGTTCTTCACGGGCGGGAGTGATCTGGACCGGTTTGTGCTGTGGGATTATGTGGCGATGAGGAGGAAGATCATCGCTTGAATCCCTCCCGCTCCCAGCGGGAGGGTGCCCGAGGCTTTGCGAGAGCGGGAGGGCAGTTCTTCGATATGCTCTCTTCTATATGAAGCGCATCATCCCGCGCACAACTGAAGGCCCACTGCGCAACGAAGTACAAGCGACCGACACGGCCGGCGGCCGCGCCCGCTTCCTTCGCGACACGATGTCGCCGCCGGAACTTGCGCTCTGGTTTAGGATCAAGCAGTCTCGCAGGCTTGACTACCCGTTCCGAAAACAACATCCGCTCGGGCCGTACATCGCCGACTTCTACTGTCACGCGGCGGCGATAGTGGTGGAGATCGATGGCGACCATCACGCGCATCAGAGAGGGCACGACGCGGCACGCGATGCATGGATGGCTGCGAATGGGATTATGGTGCTGCGGTTTACGGCGCGGGAAATGGTTACGAACGGGGACGGGGTAGCTTCAACCTGCATGCGGATTGCGCGTGAGCGGGCAGTAGAACGAGGCGCAGTTGACGAAGAAAAAAAGCCCCTCCCGGCCTCGAAGACTCGGCCACCCTCCCGCTAGGAGCGGGAGGGAATAAAAAAACCGGCCGCTAGGCTTTCGCCCTGCAGCCGGTCGAAGGGAGGAATCCGCCGCCGCGGGATGGCTCCCGCGGCGGGGTGATGCAAGGCAGTTTCGATCAGTCCCCGTCGCCTTCTGATACGCTGGCGGGGTCTCCGCCGTTCCACAAAACAAAGAGCTGGTAGCGGCTCTTGATGTTGAGCCCTGCGTAGATGCCCTTGACGTGGTCGTGGACCGTGTGCAGCGAACGTCCGAGTTTGTCGGCGATCGCGCGCTGCGACATGCCGGTCGCGAGCAAGGGCAGGATCGGCGCTTGCGAGGGGCTGAGCATCGCGGAGAGCTTTGCCCAGTGCTGCTCGCGCCGTGCAAGAGTCTGTACGTACAACTGAGCGAGGGTGTGCGAAAGAAGTTCACCGGCGGCAAGGTCGATCGGCGTGGGTCCCCAGGCGCCACGCGCCCGTCGACCTGCCACACGATCGCGGCGCTGGTGCCGATGGCCGGCTGCACGCCGCGGAGGAAGCGGCCGAGCGGCATGGTGACGCGCTGCGCCTCGTCGACGCCCATGGGCGTGGAGGTGAGCTTGCCCTGAAGGCTGGTGACTTCCGTCCACAGCGAGGGGTGTGACGCGACCGAGAGCGCGGCCTCACGCACCTGGTCGGGCGCGATGCCGGAGTAGCCGACGCTGGCGATGGGGTCGACGCGGCGCGAGTCGTTGCGCTCGTAGCGCTTCACGACGGCGACGGTGGCGCCGATGGGCCCGCCGATGACGCCCGAGCCGCCGCCGACAGGACCGCCAAAGAAAGCGAGGACCTGCTGAGCGGCGATGCTCGCCCACTCTTGGCCGGAGCAGAGAGGTTCAGCGGCGAGAGCGCCGGCGACCCAGGTGAGGCGCTCGGCAACGTCCTTGACGTGCGGGTGGTTGAGCACTGCGGCGGCGTCGGCCGACGCGTTGGTGTCTGAGGAAGCGCGGATGGGTGTAGCACGCCCCGGCCGCTCCTGCGGCGCGGCGTGGCCTTGCCCCTCAGGGGCGCGGGCTCCGTTGAATTCTTGAAGGGTCGTCATATGTTCATATCTTCGTAAAAGCGGTGCCTTTTGTCGCTGGGGTTTGCACCCCAATCAGGCGTAGGCACTTCCTAGTGCGCGTGGCGGCGCAGCGCCGAGCCGAGGGCCACATGCGTGTGAATTTTGCTTCAAAAATACCGTGTTTTGGGGGGTTGCACTGACGACGCCGACGCCGCGTCGTTCAAGGCTTGATCAGCCCTTCGCGGATGGCAAAACGGGCGAGTTCGACGCGATCGTGGATGTCGATTTTCTGCATCATCCGGTCGGCGTGGTTCTGGACCGTTTTGACTGACAGGTGCATTTTGTCGGCGATTTCCTTCTTGCTTAGCCCGGCGGCGATGTAACGGAGGACTTCCATCTCGCGGTCGGAAAGCTGGCTGAGCTTGGTGGACGACCCATCACTGAGACGCACCCCTTTGGGCTCGATGATCAGGCGGTCCATGACCTCCTGGCTGAACGAGACGCCGCCGGCGGCGACCGACCGAACGGCATCGACGATCTCCTCCGGAGGGCGGGTTTTCAGCACATATCCGCGGGCTCCGAGCTCGATGGCCCGCTGGATGTACCGATCGTGGTAGTGGGATGAGAGGAAGAGAACGGCGGTACCTGGAGAGGCCGACCGGGCGACCGACGCGGCGTCGAAGGCGTCGCGGCCGGGCATGTCGATGTCCAGGACCAGGACGTTCGCTTTCGAGCGCAGGGCAGCGTCGAGCGCGGAGTCGGCGTCGGGTGTGGCGGCGACAACCTTGAACTTCCCGGTGGCTTCCAGGCGTTCCTTCAGCATGTCGCGCAGAAGCGCGTGATCGTCTGCGAGTACCACCAAAACTGGTATCACCGCGGTCCTCCTTTCGCATACACCCGTGCCGACAGTCTACCGTAAACTGGGTGCATTCAGTAGGTCCGCGAGGGCAGACCTGAGTGAACCGACTGTGAAAGGCTTCACCAGAACGCGAGTTTGCGTGTCGATGGGCGTTCCGCCGGTTTCAGACGGGTCGTCGGTGAGCAGAAGAACGGGGAGGGAGGTCGCTGTTTCTCGCATCCGCCGCACGCAAGTGGCGGTGTCGAGGCGTCCGTCGCCGAGCTCGGCGAGCACGATCGACCAAGCTTGGGGAGCCCGCTGGAAGGCGTCCAAACCCGACTGGGCATCCATAAAAGACTCGACGTGGAAGCCAGAGTTGCGAAGTGTTTGGACGATCAAAGGGCGAACACGGTCGTCACTTTCGATGACCATCGCCCGGGAGACGGTCTGACCGGCACCGGCCGCGGCAGCACGCTGGGCGGCTAGAGCGGCGGCCTCCGGGCCGGTCGATGCGGGCTGAGGGGGAACGGAGCGCGGCAGGTCGGTCGCCGCCGGCTGAGGCTGCACCTGTGGAGGGGCGGGCGCGCGGACAGGCTGCACCTCGACGGGCGCCGGGGCAGCCTGGGTGATCGGCAGGCGGATGAGGAACTTGGTCCCCTGACCGACGGCGGTTGAGAGCTCGATGGTTCCGCCGTGCTCGTTGACCACGTTGCGGACCGTCGGCAGGCCCAGGCCGGTCCCCTCACCGACTTGCTTAGTGGTGTAGAAGCGCTCGAAGGCGCGCCGGCTGACCTCTGGGGTCATGCCGTGCCCATTGTCGGAAACCTCGAGCAGCGCCGTATTGCCGTTCTCGATCGAGAGCGAGAGGTTGACCAGGCCCCCCATCGGCATCGCATCGCGCGCGTTGACGGCGAGGTTCATCAGCACCTGCAGGAGCTGCGGGCCCGAGGCGTTCACCATGACCGGCTTGCCGTCTGACGGCGTGGCGCACTGGACCTTGAAGTGGCTCGGAAGCAGGCGGGCGACGAACTTGCAGTGCCGGTGAAGGAACGCCGCAAGGTCCATCGGACGGCGCGTGCCGTCGCGACCGGCGGCGTAGTTGACCAGCGAGTCGGTGAGCTCGCGTGCGACGCCGATAGCGTGACGGAGCTGCGTCGAGGGCTCAGAGACCGAGGCACCTGCGCTGGCCGCGGTCGCGAGGGCGTCGGCCGAGAAGCTGATCGCCAGGAGCACGTTGCCGAAGTCGTGAGCGATGCCGCCGGCGAGGTTGCCGACGGTCTCGAGCCGGCGGGCGCGGCTGAGCTCCTCGCTCATGGCCTCGCGCTCCTCCTCCGCGTCGACGCGCGTGGAGATGTCCTCATAGATGACAAGCGCGCTGTCGATCTCGCCGTTGTCGTTCTTGAGCGGCATGGCCGAGCAGGAGACGATGATCGGCTCGGGCACGACGGGAGAGATGATGCGCATCTCGCGCCGGTAGACCGGCTTGCCGGTGCGAATGGCGACCTCGCTGGGGCGGGCGTTGAGCGGGATGGGCGTGCCGTCGAGCTCCTCGATCTTCCACTCCGCGACGTAGGTCTTGCCGTCGGCGATGTCCTCGCGCGTGCGGCCGAAGAGCCGGAGGATGAAGTCGTTGGCGAAACGCAGCATCTCGTCGCGGCCGCGCACGGCGATGCCGACAGGCGCAATCTCGGCGATCCGCTTGAGCATCTCAGCCTCGGCGTGGTACGCGCGTTCGACCTCCACGTCGCGGGTGACGTCGTCTCCGAGGGACAAGAACGCCTTGGGCCGGCCGTTCTCGTCGCGGACGGTGCAGTTGTGCCAGACGCAATGGATCACGCGGCCGTCGGCGTGCAGGTTGCGGTGCTTGATCACGACGCGGTCGACGCGGCCGTCCAGAAGCGGCTGCATCTGCTGGACCACGTGGGCCTGGTCTTCCGGGTGGATGTGGCCGACCCATTCGTCCCAGCGCTTGCCGACGCGTTCGGCCGGGGTGCGGCCGAAGATCTGCTCCGCCCGGCCTGACCAGCGCGTACAGACGAAGTCGGCGTCCCATTCCACCACGGCGAGCGGGCCGTTGTCGATGGCCGTGCTGAGGCGTTTGGCGGCGTCGACCGCTTCCTCGCTCACAAGGCCGCCGCCGATCGCCTTGGCTCGCTTGCGGTCGAGGTAGTTGGCATATGCCCAGGTCAAAACGGTGGCGGCCATGATGAGGCCGGTGAGGAGCAGCAGGCCGATGCAGATCGCCAGCCACCAGCGGGCGGCGCCCATCTGCTCATCAAGCTGACGGGCAAGAAGGTCCTCCACGTCGCGTGCGGCGGCGGTCAGGCGCGTGGTGGCCGACTGGGCGTACTGACGTGCGCTGGCGCCCAGGGTCGCGTCGGCGCTGTTGAGCCGGTTGATCGCCTCGTTGATGCTGGGCGCAGCGATCTCGCGCGCCGCGCGGAACTCGGCGAGGACACGGTCTTCCTGCGCGTCGTCGGCTTCGATCCTGGCGACCTCGTCGGCCGCGCGCAGCACGCCCTCCCACACCGACTGAGCCTCTTTTGGCGTGCGCGTCTTGTTCTCGACCGCCTCGACACCCTGCATCAGAGCGCGGTCGAGGGCCACGCAGCGGGCGAGCGACTCGGTGCTGTGGACGGCGTCGCCGCGGACGGGCATGAGCTTGACGAACGCCGTGAGCGCCAAGGCCGCAACGCCGACGGAGAGGGCCATCAGCAGCCCGACGGCGGCGCGGCGGCGTCGGACAAACGTCCCGGCGAAGTCCACCTTCGGCTTGGGAGCCGGCTTGGTCGGGTCGGTCGGAGGAGGGGGCGGGAGGCTGTACATCGAAATCGCGCGCCGCCCGGTCTCCCGTGCTGACGCCAATGATCCCTGTCGGCCCTTCCCTATTCAGGCTTCATGCAACAGCCGCCGGCACGCCGCCCGGGCAGACCGCACCGTCCGAGAACCTAGGGGCCGCCATCAACCCTAGGGTCATCCGCCGAAGCCCGGCTGGCGAAAGCAGAGGTAGAACCACATGACCCGGACCCTTCCCATCCTGTTCAGTGCCGCCGCCTTTTCCCTGTGCGCGGGCTCCGCCCTCGCGCAGGGACCGGCGAAGCAGCCAGCCTCTCCTTCTACAGCCCCGGTGACGGCGCCCGCCGCGCAGCCCAAGACGAGCGAGAAGACCGTCGAGGCGCTGCGTGCGACATATTGGACCGCCAAGCACGTGGGCGAGTTCTACACCAAGGCCGCGGCGAAGGCGGAGACGGACGGCGCACCGGGCGTGGCGAGCCTGTTCCGGGCGGCGGCGAAGGTGGAGTCGGTGCACGAGGCGAACGTGAAGCGCGAGCTCGAAGCGCTCAAGAGCGACGCCGGCGCAGCGCGGACCGCGCCGAGCGGGCTCGATATCAAGACCACCAAGGAGAACGCGGGCACGGCAACGAAGCTTGCGACCACAGCGCGCGAGACGGACCTTCCGGCTGCCCGCAAGACCGCAGAGGCCGACGGCCAGCGCGACGCGGCGCGGGTCTTCCGCGAGGCGCGCGAGGGCGAGATCGAGCTGGTGCGGTTGTTCAAGGACGCCGCGGAGCTGGGCGCCGACTGGAAGAAGGGGAAGCGCGACTTCTTCGTCGGGCGCACGTGCGGGTACGTCGTCGAGAAACTCGATCTCACCAAGTGTCCGGTGTGCGGCAAGGGCCGCGACGACTTTGAGAAAGTGAATTGAGGAGGAAGGGGTTTAGGGAATAGGGGATAGGGATGAGAAGAGCCGCGCGAATGCGTGACTCGTTTCTTTTATTCCCTATTTACTGGGCCCTCTTCCTTCCCCTTCTCATCCAACCTTGAGAGCTTCGACGGCGCTCGCGACGTTCGGGTACAGCGGGAAGATCGCGTCGAGGCGCGTGAACGTGAGCGCCTTCTCGAACATCGGCGTTGCGCCGGCGATGACGACCTTGCCGTACGCCGCGCCGTGATGGTCCGGCGGGCCGGCCATGATGGCCTTGCGGAACGCGACAAGCTCGCCGATGTTGAGGCTCGAGATCATCTCGAGCTCGGAGACGTCGATGACCACTCCGCGCGGGTGGCCGGCGACGACGAAGGTGAGCTTCATCTGCATCTCTGCGCCGGCGGTACCGGTGGCGGCGCCGGACATCTTGACAATGACGCCGTCGATCGACGGCTCGGGCGTGGCTTTGATCGAGAACATGTGGGTTGAGCGTACGAACGACAGGGGGGCACACCCGAACGCACGCCGGGTTCTTGACTATTCCTTAACACATCAAGTCACCCGGGCGGGCGGGAGCGGAACAGCCCGTGCCACCAGCGGCGCTGCGGTCGGTGGAGCGCCTGATGGATCATCCGAAGCTGCGAACGCAGTTCGGCCCTGCCGCGCGGGGGGTGCAGCGAAGAAGGAGGAAGATCGAGCGGGAGCGGCGGCGGGAAGCGGCGCGTTCTGCGGACGACCGACATCAGCGGTGGAGGCTCCGGCTCGGCCTGCTGGTACCGGTCGAGCAGGTACTTGAGGATCCGCTCGTGGATGCGGAGGTATTGGGCGTGAGGCGAATCGCCACTTACCGCGCTCAACGACCTGCGGCACTCGCTCAGGCGCTGCCGCCATTCAGCAACAAGCTCGCTCAACAGTGTGAGCATGGGTGCGGGTTCGGCCACGTGCGGCCGCCCGTTGCAATTTACCACAGAAGCGACCCGCGCGTTCAGTGATTATCGGCGAGCAACGCCCGACCAACTCCCTGACATCAAACCACGACCCGCCTCAGCAGCCCTGGAAGAAGAGCGAGATGAATGCGATGAAGTCGTTGTTGTCGTAGTGGTCGTCGTGCCCGAGCACGCCGCCCTGCACGCCCAGGTCGGCGGCGGCGTTGTGCTGGAAGAAGAAGTTGATGAAGACGATGAAGTCGTTGTTGTCCAGCGCGCCGTCGGCGCCGGGCTGGCCGCCCTGCTGGCCGAGGTCGGCCGGGCAGGCAGGGGGCGTCACGGTGTTGTCGGGCGCGAAGTCGAAGCCGCCGAGGGTGTAGCCGTCGGCAGGCGTGATCACAAACGCGCCGAGCGTGCCGGTGAGGTTCGCGGTGAGGGGCGCGGCGTCGGTGAACACGGCGATGCCGTAGGGCCCGCCGGCGTAAATGGTGACGCTGCCGTTGGCGTTGATCTTGGCCGCGACGTCTTCGATGAACGTGAAGGGGATGCTGCCGCGGAGGAGCCAGGTGCCGTCGGCCTGCTTGACGTGCTTGCGGAGCGTGCTCGGCGAGCTGGTGGCGACGTAGACGACGTCGGGCCCCGCGATCGCCTGCGAGGCGTCGATGAGCGCGAAGCCGGCGACCGAGACGCCGTCGGTGGTCACGGGGACGGGCGTCTGCGCGCCGCTGGTGGGCAGGCCGGCGGGAGGATTACCGATGATGAACATGCCCTTGCCGATGCTGGCGTTGGAGCCCGAGCACTCGTAGAGCTGGCCGCCGAAGATGCCGACGTCGCGGACGTTGTCGGTCGTTGCGCCGCTGCCGCCGACGACCTGCACGTGGCTGAGGTTGACGCTGGTGGAGGCGCCCTTGACACAGTAACGCAGGCCGCCGGTCTCCGTTGCGCCGCTGGCGTTGTCGCAGGCGAGCCAGAACTGGTTGCCGTCGGTGGTCACCGCGCCGCGGATGCCGGTGAAGTCGCAGGTATCGATCAGACGGGTGCTGGTGTCGACGGCGCGCGAGCCGTTGACGACCGCGACCACGCGGGGCGAGACGGCCGCGCCGTCGCCGTCGGGCCCGCCGATGCTGCCGTCGCGCGGCGGGGTGTTGTACATCGTGAAGGTGAGCAGCCGGCCGTCGGCGGAGCGGTGGATGTGCCGGTCGTGGCTGGAGATGTCGGGCATCGACATCGCGTTGGGCCCGGCGGTGTCGAACGTGATCGGGCTGCCGACGCGGGCGCCGGCGGTGGTGAACTCAACCAGGCGGACTGCGGCGCCGCCGCCGGGGAACTCGCTGCTCACTTCCATCACCACCAGGTTGCCGGGCGCGAACGGATCGGCCGAAGCGACAGCGACCAGCAGGGCGGGCGTGAGAATCGCGGTGAGCGTGCGGAGCATGCGGGTCCCCTTTGTTGCACGAGGGCTGGTGGATAACCGGTCAATCGACGGCGCACCGGTCAGGGCACGCCGCCAGGGAAAAATGCAGAAGATCAGCGACGGCGACGGCGGAAGGCCGCGGGGGCGGCGCCCAGCAGCAGGGCCGCGGCGGCCGGGGTGGGAACGGGCGCGAACTCGATGCCGCCGAGCGTGGTGCCGGCGGGGGCGGTGATCAGCGTGCTGGGGACGCTGAAGCCGACGGCGGCGCCCAGGGGCGACGAGTCGGTCAGCGAGAGCACGGCGCTGGGGCCCGCGACGTAGAGCGTCACGCCGCCGGTGCCGTTGGGCGCGGCGATGATCTGGTCGAGCACGCCCGCGGCGGTGAAGCCGGTGGTCAGCGTGCCGCGGAAGACCCACGAGCCGCCCACGAGGTTGTAGCGACGAACGGCGCTGTCGCCCACGAAGTAGAGCGTGTCCATGCCGACGGTGCCGTCGAGGTCGAGCATGTAGAAGCTGCTGGCGCTATCGGCGCTGGCAGCGGTGGTGAGGTTGGTGATGGTCTGCGAGCCGCTGGTGGGCAGGCCGCTGCCGACGGCGAGCACGCCGCGGCCGACGCTGGAGCCCGAGCCCGAGGAGTCGTAGAGCTGGCCACCGAAGACGTTGAGGTCGCGGATGTTGTCGGGGGTGGGGCTGCCGCCGCCGACCTGGGTACGGCTGAGGTTCGAGGAGGTCGACGAGCCACGGGTGGTGTAACGGATGCCGCCGGAGGTGCTGGTGGTGCCTTCGTTATCACCGGCGACCCAGATCTGCGTGCCGTCGGTTGAGTAGGCGCCGCGAACGGTGGTGCCGAGGTACGCGTCGCTCAGGCGGGTGCTCAGGTCGACCGAGCCGTTCTGGCCGAGCAGGCCGACGACGCGGGCGACGCCCGTGCTGGTGCCGGGGTCGGCAGCGCCGGGGGCGACGCCGTAACCGGCGAAGACCAGGTAGCGGCCGTCGGCCGAGCGGTGCAGGTGGCGGCCGTGGTTGTAGACGTCGGACATCGAGAACGCGTCGTTGCCGCTGGTGGGCAGGTTGACGAGCGAGCCGGGGACGAACGTGCCGCCGGTGGTGTACTCACGGAACGAGACTGAGTTGCCGCCGCCGGCGTTCTCGCCGCCGACGGTCATGACGACCAGGTTGCCGGCGGTGAACTGGGCGAGGGCGGACGAGGCGCCGGCAACCAGGGCCAGCGCGGCGAGCAGGGACTGAGCAGTGGGACGCATGATCTTCCTCTCCTTACTTGTCTTGATCTCTCAGAGACACGATCCACGCCCCGCCGATCGCGACGGGGCGACACACATCAGGTCAGTTGCCCGGCTGCCACGTGACGCCCGGCCGGTTGTACGTGCCGTCGCCAGCCACGTCGGTCGTCGCTTCCTCGCGGCTGAGGTGGCCGACGTGCCCGTCGGCGAACAGCAGGTTGCCCCCCTGGTCGTGGCGCGCCGTGAGGCGGCACGAGTCCCAGTCGTTCCCCTTGGTCTTGATCCGGTTGAGCCGCCCGTTGAACTGGCGCTTGGATTCCTTGGGGTCCATCATGGTCTCGACCATGATCACGCACGATGAGGGCGGGTTGAGCTTCACCAGGCGCAGGTGGCGCGTGCCGAACGCGTCCGACGAGCCGCCGGCGATGTTGTCAAGGCCCGAGTTGTACACGTAGGACCAGTACGTGGGGCGCTGCTCGCGCGTGCCGCTGATGTTGATCGAGCCGGGCGCCAGGCCCCACATCATGAAGTGGCCCTTGCCGTCAGTTTCCGCGACCGACTGACCGGGCTGAGCGGGGCCTGCGCTTGCGCAGCAGAAGATGCTCTTGGAGCCCGCGCCGGGGAGCAGTTCGGTCTGCCCCTGGGCGAACGCGGTCTGCAACTCGTAGTACGGCGGATTGGGCTCGTTGAGCTGGCCGGGGATGGCGTTGGCCCAGAACGAACGGTCGTCCCACGGGCCGAGCGGGTGGCCGGTCGTGTCGCCTTCAGCGACACCTTCAGTCGGGATGTGGTCGCGGTACTGCTGGGCGTAGAGCTCGATGCCCAGGCCGTACTGGCGGAAGTTCACCTTGCACGCGGTCTCGCGGGCAGCCTTGCGCGCCGGAAAGCGCAGGCAACAGGATGCCGACCAGCAGCGCGATGATCGCAATGACCACCAACAGCTCGATGAGCGTAAAGGCCCGCACACGCATGAACGGACCTTAACCCGCACGCTCTGGACCATCGTTCTGAGAGCACCAAGGTTCCGCCAAGGTTGCGTTAAGCACGCCGACGCCAACGCGCGTTCGGTAGCATGGACCATGGACAACCAGCGTGATTCGGGCTCTTTCCAGCTCTCTCGTCGCGGCCTGATCGCTGCGGGCGTTGCCGCGGCTGCGGCCGGCGCCGTTGCGGGCGCCATGCCCGCTCGTCCAGGGCAACCCGCGCCCGCTGCTCCTGCACCCCGCGGGGCGGACAGCCGCAAGCGTGCCCTGCGTTTCGCGCACCCCACCGACATCCACGTGCAGCCCGAGCTGCGCGGCGGCGAGGGCATGGCGGCGTGCTTCGCGCACATGATGAACCTGAGCGACCAGCCGGAGCTGATCGTGACCGGCGGCGACCTGCCGATGGACACCGGCTCGACGCCCGAGGCCCGCTCGCGGGTGGAGTGGGACCTGTTCAAGAAGGTGCTCAAGGACAACGTCGATCCCAAGATGCCGATTCTGCACGCGATCGGCAACCACGATGTCTTCGGACGCGACAAGACCAAGAGCAAGGCGACGGGGAAAGAACCGTTCTACGGCAAGCGGTGGTTCATGGAGAACTTCGGGTACGAGCGCACGTGGCGGTCGTTCGACCGCGGTGGGTGGCACTTTGTGATACTCGACTCGATCACGCTGCACGAGGACCAGATGGGGTTCACGCTGCGCATCATCGGCGACCAGCTCGACTGGCTCAAAGAGGACCTGGCCCGCACGCCGGCGACGACGCCGACCGTAGTGATCAGCCACGTGCCGATCATGTCGGTCGCCAACTTCTTCGACAAGGACGACGACGAGTGGAACAAGGAGAAACCGCTCGACCTGGCGGCGACGCGGATGCACAACGACTGCCGCGACCTTGATGCGCTCTTCCAGAAACACAAGAACGTGAAGCTGTGTCTCTCGGGCCACCTGCACCTGCTGGACCGGTGCGTGTACAACGGCGTGACGTACATCTGCGACGGCGCGGTGAGCGGCGCGAAGTGGAAGGGACCCAAGCGTCAAACGGCCGAGGGGTACGGGCTCATCGACCTGTTCGACGACGGGTCGTTCGAGCACCGGTACGTTGAGTTTGGGTGGAAGGCATAAGAGCCTTGTGCGCAAGCACAAGGGTTATGCGCCGTTTCGCGCGACGAACACGAAAACGCCGACGCCCTTCGTTTGTATCGATACCGATACTCTTTTACTCCCACGCGTCTCCCTCGTGCTTGCGCACGAGGCTCTTATTCGAACCGGTGTGCGGAGAAGAACCCGATCTGATGCCGCGTGCGTCCGTGCTCGGCGAGATCGGCCAGCACCTCCCCCACTACCGGCGCGAACTTGAACCCGTGCCCCGAACAAGGCGAGGCGACGATCACGTTCTGGTGCAGCGGGTACGCATCGAGTACGAAATGCTCGTCGGGCGTGCTGGTGTAGAGACAGACACGCACGTCTTTAAGCGGTCCGTGAGCCGACGGGATGTGCTCGCGCAGGAACGCCAGCGGCGCCGCGGCGTCCTCAGGTCGAACAGGACGGTCGGCGCTGTGCGGGTCAAACAGCTCAAACGGCGCGTGGTGGGCGAGCTTGAACCCGGCCCCGCCGGAGCCATCGGGCGTGATCGGGAATCCGTAATAAAGCGTGCGACCGTCGAGCGTCATCGCCCAGACCGGCAATCGCCCCAGCGTGAGCGGCGCAGGGTCTTTCGGGCCGACCCAGCAGAGCGTCTGGCGCGTCACTTTCAGCGGCAATCGCAACTGCTCGCCGAGCAAATCCGGCATCCACGCGCCGCCCGCGAGAATGAGGCGCGATGCCTCGTACTGTCCCGCCGCGGTGCGCACCGCTACGCCTCCAGCATCAGCATGCCACTCCAGCACCGGCTCGTTCATCCGTAGAGTCGCGCCGTGCCCACGTGCAAGCTGCAAATGCGACTCAATCGCCCGATCGGCCAACAGAAACCCCGCGGCTGGATCGACGATCGCGACTGAACCGGTCGGCGGACGGAACAGCGGGAAACGACTCGCCATTTCGGCGCCCCCCACCACCTCGTGCGCCAACCTGTGCTGCCGCGCCGCGTCGAGCGTTCCGGTGACAAAGCGTGATGACTCGGGCCCGAAGTAGACGCCGCCCGTCTGGTGCAGGATGCTCTTCCCGCTTGCCCGTTCAAGCTCGCACCACAACTCGTACGCACGGTGCAGCAGCGGCACATACCCCGGGTGCTCGGCGTACAGCAGCCGGATCATCCGCGTTAGCCCACCGTGCGAGCCGATCCCATGCGGCGGCGATGCGCGATCCAGCCCCAGCACGCGCAGCCCACGCCGGGCCAGATGGAACGCCGCGGCCGAGCCGGCCGCACCGAGTCCCGTGATGATGACGTCGTACCGCTCGGGCACGCCCGAGCATACCCGTTCATGCCCCGACCATGCTCAAATCGAACCGATCGGCAGCGAGACCGGTCTACCTTGGCGCATGCGGTGGCGACGCGTCAGATCGTGGCTGGGATACGCGGTGATCGCGCTGTCGTTGATGGCCGCTGCCGCTGTCGCGTGGTCGTGGGTCAGCAGCCGCACGCAGATCGACCAGCTCATGCTCAACCGGCTGGTCTTCACCGGCCGGTTCGTGCCGGGAGCGGTGCCGGGCAAGCCTGCGCGAGCCGATGCCGCCCGGGCGCGGCCCGCCACCGGTGGGTTACGAGGCGACGTACGTCACGTGGCAGTTCACCACGCTCCCCAGCCGCCTGTTCATCGCGCGACACGAGGTCACCTCGTGGTATCCGACGGCCGAGCCCCCGGAGAACATGAAGCAGTATCTACGGTGGCAGCACGACCGCTGGGGCGCCGATATGGCGATGACGTTCAACGTGCCGCGCGGCAACGTCTGGCAGGGGTGGCGCTCGTTCAACTGGTACGGCCTTGCGACGTGGGATACGTACATGGACGGCCAGAGCGGGCGCATGGTGATGATCCCCCACTGGCTGGCGTTGATCGTCGTGCTGCTACCGGGAACGCTCGTGCTCGCCGTGATGGGCTGGCGGCGGATCCGCCGGAAGCCGGGGCGCTGCACGTCGTGCGGCTACGACCTTCGTGGTGTGAGCGGCGTCTGCCCCGAGTGTGGAACGGCCCAGCCAGCTGTCAGCCGATGATCGCCCGCAGCTCGCCGATCGCCACCTGCAGGTCGCGCAGCGAGCCGGCGTTGACGTTCACGTGCCCGAGCTTGCGCCCGGGCGCGGCTCTTTGCCGTAGTGGTGCAGCCGGGCGCGGCCGTCGCACGCCGCGAGCACGCGCTCGCGCGTGGGCATCGTGCCGATGATGTTGAGCATCGCGCTCATCGCGTTGGGGCTGGTGTCGCGCATTGCGCAGTCGCCCAGCGGCAGACCGGCGACGGCACGGATCTGGTTCTCGAACTGGCTGGTCACCGAACCGTCCATCGTCCAGTGCCCGCTGTTGTGCACGCGCGGGGCCATCTCGTTGGCGACCAGCGTCCCCGCGGGCCCTCCAAGCTGGAAGAACTCAACCGCGAGCACGCCGACGTACTGCAGGTGGTCCATCACCTTCTTGATCGCGCCGCTCGCCTGCGCGGTGACCGCCGCGGGCGTGTTGGGAGCGGGTGCAACCGACGTGCGCAGAATGCCGCCGCTGTGCACGTTCTCCACGACTGGCCACGCGCGGAACTCACCGCTCTGCGAACGCACCGCGATCACGCTCAGCTCGCGCGTAAACGGCACGAACTGTTCGAGGATGAGGTTTGCGGGCGGGCTTGCCTCCCTCTCCCGGCTCTGCGGGAGAGGGCTGGGGTGAGGGTGTCTTTCGTCCGTCTGCGACGCCGTCAAAACCCCCTCATCCGCCGCTGCAGAGCCAGCGGCACCTTCTCCCGCCCCCCCCGAGCCGGGAGAAGGGGGAACCAGCGCCTTCCACGCCTTCTCGATGTCTGCCTCGTCGCGCAGCACGAACTGCCCCTTGCCGTCGTACCCCATGCGCCGCGTCTTGAGCACCGCGGGCAGGCCCATGTTCGCCGCCGCGACCTTGAGTTGGTCGAGCGTGTCGATCGCCGCGAACCCCGCTGTCGCGATGCCCAGCGAGCGGAAGAGCGTCTTCTCCGCGACGCGGTCCTGCGCCGCCTCCAGCGCCGCCGGCGGCGGGAAACACGGCACCTTCTCGGCGATACGTCGGGCCAGCGCCACCGGCACGTTCTCAAACTCGTACGTGACCGCGCTCACGCCGCTCAGGAACTCGTCCAGCCGCTGCGGATCGTTGAACGAGTCGACGTGCAGCTCCGTCACGTGCCCGGCAACCGCGTCGGCCGACTCGTCGAAGCACCGCGTCCGCACGCCAAGGTCGTGCGCCGCAAGCGCGAGCATCCGCCCCAACTGTCCGCCCCCGAGAATGCCGATCACACCCCGCGAGCTCACGCCCGCCCTGCCTTCTTCGCCTTGCCCTTGGGAGTGCCGTTGGAAACCGACTTCGCCTCAGGCACGCGCGGGTCGGGGTCGCCCAGCACCTTCGCCGTCTGCGCTGCGCGGTACGCGATCAGCGCCCGCTCAACGCCCGCGAACTCGCCCGACGCCGCCAGGATCGCCGCCGCCAGCAGGCCCGCGTTGGCCGCGCCGCTCGGGCCGATCGCCAGCGTCCCCACCGGGATTCCCGCGGGCATCTGCGCGATCGAAAGCAGCGAGTCGATGCCGCTGAGCATCTTGCTCTGCACCGGCACGCCCAGCACCGGCAGGTGCGTCTTGCTGGCGCACATCCCCGGCAGGTGAGCCGCGCCACCTGCCCCCGCGATGATCACCCGCAACCCGCGCTGGTGCGCTTCTTCAGCGTATTTGAACAGCAAGTCGGGCGTCCGATGGGCCGACACCACTTTCACCTCATGCGAAACGCCCAGTTTTTCCAGCGTTTCCGACGCGTGGCGCATCGTCTCCCAGTCGGACCGGGAGCCCATGATCACACCGACAAGGGGAGATTGCGTGTTCGCGGAGCTTGGCACGGGCGAGGATAGCCGCTGGGCAACCCCCAGCCCCCTTCCGCGCCTCACGGCTTCTTCGGCTCGCCGCCCGGCGCTGACGGGGCAGGGGCGGGCGACGCGGGCTCGGCCGGCGCAGTCTGCGGAGGCTTGGGTAGCGGAACCTGCGCGTCGTCATCGACCGGCCGCCCGGCGAGCAGTCGGTCGAGCCGTCGCGCGACCACGGCTGTGTCGCCCGGATCAAAGTCATTCGTGATCGAGCGGACCACGCCTTCCTTGTCGATCAGGATTGTGCACGGCAGCACGCCGACGCGGTACGCGTTGCCGACCGCTTTCTCCCCGTCGGCCAGCATGGTGAACGCCGCGAGCTTCCGCTTGGCCACGGCCTTGCTCTGCTCAACCAGGCTCACGTGGTCCTCATTCACACCCACCACCACCGTGCCGCGCCCTTTGTAATCCGTATCCGTCGAATTGAACGCGCTGAGCGAAGAAAGGCTGCGCGGCGACGATGCAGACCAGAACTGCAGCACCACCACCTTGCCGCGCTGGTCCTTGAGCGACCACGGCGAGCCGTCGAGCGTCGTCGCGCTGAACTCAGGCGCCGGCTGGTTGAGCAGCTTGTACTGCGCCGACTCCGCCCCATCCTGCATGTTGAACTGCTCGACCTTCGTCTCGCCCTTGCTCGGCTTGAGCGTCAAGGCGCCATCAGTGATCTCGTCGCCGCCTGCGGGGTCGAGCTTGGCGACCGTCCAATCGCTGGTGATGACAAACCGTTCGATCGTCGCCTTCGCGCCCGCCGGCTCGCCCGAGGCCTGCATGTCCGCGTACGCGCGGTCGTATCGGGCCTGCATCACCGCCTTCAGGTCGTAGGTCGCCTGCACCAGCAGCCCTGTGTCCTCGGCAAAGAAGAGCGTCACCGGCACCGGCCGCGTGAACTGCGCCAGCGGCGCAAGGCCCATTCCCGACACCCGCTTGCCCTTCACGCCGCGCAGCTCTTCGGCCCTCACGTCTTTCGCCGAAAGCAGGCGGCCGAACGCCCCCTTACCCGGCTTGACCGGCTCACCGCCGCTGCCCGCTCCGTCGCTGTTGCCCACCAGCGTCTGATAGACCGGGTGCATGTCCACCATGTTCGCAAAGACCGCTCGATCCTCGGCGCCCGGCTCGCGCTGCACGTACTCGCCGATCGACTTCACCACGATCGTCGCCTCTTTGCCGTTGCGGAACAGCGAGAAGTCGCGGTTGTCGAACGCGAACTTCTCCGGACCCGCCCACGCCATCGACGTCTGCGACGCCTGGTCCACCGGTGGCTGCGTTTCCTTGTCGATTCCGCTCACGCGCTGCTGCAGAGACGTGAGCACCACCTCGCGGTAGGTCTTGCACCCGTGGTACGCCGCCGTCGCACGCTCGAGCACCGCCTGCACGTCGGGTGAAATGTCCCCCGCCTTGGGCAACGGCTCGGATGGGCGGGCAGGAACGGCGGGCTGAGCGGGTGCCTGCGTCGCGTCCGCGGGCTTCGACCCTCGCGGAGCGGGCGCCGCCTCCTGCCCGAACGCCACCGAACCCGCCAGCAACGCCAGTGCAATCGTGCGCATGATGCGTCTCGTCAAAGAGGCAAACACAGGATCTGTTGACAGACCGTGCGGCGACCGCGGCTCACCCGAGCACGCGTTCGATCTCCGACATCGTCGTCAGGCCCTTGGCAACCTTTTCCTGCCCGTCCTCGGCCATCGTCTTGAAGCCGGCCGCCTTGGCCGCGCGGTCGATCTCGATCGCGTTGGCCCGGCGCCCCGCCAGCTCGCGCAGCTCCTCGGTCATCCGCATGATCTCATAGACCGCCACGCGTCCGTAATACCCGGTGCCGAAGCACCGCTCGCACCGCTGGGGCTGCCCGCCGCGCCCCACGTGCACGGGGTCGATTCCCGTTCCCTTGCAGTCCTGGCAGACGCGGCGCACCAGGCGCTGGGCGATCGCCGCCAGCAGCGTGCTGGTCAGCAGATACGGCTCGATGCCGATGTCCAACATACGCGCAATCGCGCTGGGCGCGTCGTTGGTGTGCAGCGTCGCGAGCACCAAGTGGCCCGTCAGCGACGCCTGCACCGCAAGCTGCGCCGTCTCGTTGTCGCGGATTTCGCCGACCAGGATCACGTCTGGGTCCTGACGCAGAAGCGATCGCAAGCCCGCGGCGAACGTCACGCCGCGCTTCACGTTCACCTGCGTCTGGCTGATGCCCTCAAGGTGATACTCGACCGGGTCTTCGATCGTCATCACGTTGCGAGCCGAGCGATCGACCCGCCCAAGCGCACCGTACAGCGTCGTCGTCTTGCCGCTACCGGTCGGGCCCGTCACCAGGATGATGCCCGTCGGCCGGTTGATCAGATCAACCAGCGTCGTCTGCATCTCCTTGCTCATGCCGACTTCATCGAGGGACAGCTTCGTCTGCGTCTGATCCAGCAGACGCATGACCAGCCGCTCGCCGTACACCGTCGGCACCGCCGAGAAACGGATGTCCACCTTGCGGTTGCCGACGCGCACCGACGTGTGACCGTCCTGCGGGCTGTGACGGTTGGCGATGTCCAGCTCCGTCATGACCTTGAGTCGCGACGAGATCGCCGACGCCAGCTGCAGCGGCGGACTGAACGCATCCACCAGCATGCCGTCGATGCGGAAGCGGATGACCAGCTTCGTCTCCATCGGGTGCACGTGGATGTCCGATGCGCACGGCGCAGCGCCTCGAACAGGATCATGTTCACCAGCCGGATCACCGGCGTCTGACGCGCAAGCTGCAGAAGGTCCGTCGAGCCTTTCACCGAGCCCGCCGCCGACTCGATCGCCCGCTGGTCCAGCGGCATCTCCTCGACGATCTCGGTCACAAGGTCCTGGCGCTGCTCGTACCCGCGGTTGATCAGGTTCGTCACCGCGCCGCGCGGCGACAGAATCAGCCGCACGGGCACGCCCAGCTTCTCCTCGAGCATCGCAAAGACCGCCGGCTGGAACGGCTGGCTTGTCGCCACGTGCATCACCGCGCCGCCGCCGCCCGCCCCGACGTCCGCGCTCACACCCGCCACCTGGTGCTGACGCGCGATCGACGGCGGAATGATCTCGTAAAACGGCGCGGCCGATTCGGCCAGCCGCGGCTCGGCCTGAAAGGTCAGGCCCGTCCGAGTCGCCAGCTTCTGCAGGCCCGTGAACTCGTCCACCGCCAGGAGGCCCAGCAGCACGTCCCACGGCTCAGTGTCGCTCCCAGGCAGATCAGGGAACGCCTTGAGCTGGTCGGACTTGGGAGCCAGGTCGCCAAGCAACTGTCCGATCCGGGCCCAGTCACGCTGCGGCGCGGCGACCGCGAGGTCGGCCTTGCCACCACTCGACGATCCGTTGGAAGAGAAGGGTTTAAGAGTGAGCTTGGCCAAGGTGGTTTCTACGGGTTCGAATCGTGAACAGTGCGCTCGGCCGCACGCTTATTTGGCTGGCTGCGACGCCGCGGGTGCAGCGGGAGCCGACTCGGGCGCAGCAGGGGAGGAGGGGGCGGGGGGGGCGGGGGGCATCGGAGGGGTCGAATCGGGAGCGGGTTTCACCGGCGGGGGCATCGGCTCACCCGGCAGTGGCGAGGGCTGAGCGCCCGGACGCACCGGGTTGTTCCCGCCCAGGCCGCCCGGGCCTGTCGGCATCGGCGACCAGGTCGACCCGCCGCCATGGACCTCGACAAGCTCAAGGTGCACCGGCGGCAGCCCGCTCTCGGTCCCGGCGTTCTTCGCCGGCTTGCGCGAGATGTACCGCAGGTCGTTGCCGACCGGGTCGCGCATGATCCGCGGCGTGATAAAGACGTACACCGTGCGGCGATCGTCCTTGTCCGACGTGCTCTTGAACGCCTCGCCGATGATCGGGATGTCGCCCAGCAGCGGAATCTTCAGCACGTTGTTGGACTTCTGGCTCAGTTCCAGACCGCCCACCACGATCGTGCTGTCCGACGGCAGCGTCACTGAATCGCTCTTGATGTTGTTGGTCTGCTTCCGCGGCGGGATGCCGTTGGACCCCGCGTCGAGGAAGTTCGACAGCTCGACCTCGTACTTGATGCTCAGCAGGTCGCCGGTGGAGAGGCGCGGCTTCACCGTCAGGCGCGGGCCGGCTTCTTCGTAGTGGTCGAACGACACCGTCGGGTTGCCGCCGGAGGTGTTGGCTGTCTGCGTCGTCGTCGGCTCCTGGCTGATGCTGGTGATCGTCGCCTCTTCGTTGTCGTCAACCAGCAGCTGCGGCGACGCGACGACACGCCCCGAATTGCTCGTCGCAAGCGCATTGATGACCACCGGCACCATGTCGCTGGTGATCACGCCCGCCACGATGCCGCCGATCGTCGGGCTCGGCGAACCGACCGTCGGCGGGGTCAGGATGTTGCCCGACGACTGCGTGCTGCCAGGGAACAGCGTGCGCAGTGCGCCGCCCGAGCCGCCCGAGTTGATTAACTGCGTCTCCACCGAGAGCTGGAACGCCTCGGTGTTGGTCACCACGACGATCTTGGCGTCGATGTACACCTGCGGCCGGCGCAGGTCGAGCTTGTTGATCAGGCGTGCAAACTGCGCCTGCAGGCGCTGCGGAGCCTTCACCACCACCTGGTTGTTCGACTTGTCGGGCAGGATGAACGTGTCGTCGTTTGCGACGATCGCGTCCTCGCCGCCGCCGCCGCCCGTGCCGCCCGCCGCCGCGGCCGCCTGGGCCCGCTGGATCGCCGCGTTCATCGCGCCGGTGTTGTTCCGGATGCCGCGGTTGCCCGCGTTCGCCGCGCCCGGCAGCAGCGGCGACTCGCCGCCCGGAACCGTGTTATTGATCAGCCCGCGGATCAGGTCGCTCACCTTCTCCGCGTCGACGAACTTCAGCTTGTAGAACTCGTACACCACGCGCTCGGCCTGCGTGATCTCGCCGAACTCCTTCACCAGCTTGTCCAGCTGTGTGTGCTGCTCGGGCGTGCCGTAGTACATGAACCCGCGCTGGTCCGCGTCGATCACGAACACCGGTCCGTTGGTGATCTGGCTCTGCTGCCCGAACCGGCCGCCCTGCACCGGGTACCCGTTCTCGTCGGGGTAGAACCCGCCGTTGGGGTTGTTGGCATTCTGCTGGTTCCCCGTGCCGCCGCGCGTCGACTGCATGAACGTCAGGTCGCCCAGGCCCGCTCGCTTGCCCTGCTCCGCCAGCGCCTGCGCCGCCGGGCCCACCGCGTACCACTTGGGCACCAGTTGGTTCGGAACGTCCACCACCGTCAGCAATCGCTGAATCAGCTCGACCTCTTCGGGCCGGCCGCGCAGCGTCAGCGTGTTCGACTGCGGGTCAGGAACAAGGCGGGTCGCCAGGTTCGACGACGAATAGCTCGTGCCGTACGCACCCGCGCCGCCCTGCGGCTGGATATTCGGCTGATTGAACTCCGGCTGCCCGTTCGCGCTGTACGGGTTGTTCCCCGTGCGCGACGACTGGCCCAGCAATTCCATCATCCGCTGCTTGGCGATCGCGGCAGAGAGGTTCTTCACGTCAAAACGCGTGAACGCCAGGTTGATCTGCTCGTCCGACAACTGCGTGATCAGGTCCTTCACCGCCTGGATGCGCCGGGGCGTGTCGGTGATCACCAGCACACCAAGGTCGTCCATGAACGCGATGTTGTTCACGACCGAAGCGCCCTGCGAATTCATCGCCGGCGCCGCCTGCCCGCCGCCACCCACCGCCATCGGGCCGCCACGAAGGACCTGCGCGATTGCCTGCGTCAGGCTCGTCGGCTTCAGCCCGCGCGTGGGAACGATCTGCGTCGTCGAGAGCCCGTTCTCCTTGTTCGGCGAATTGCCGCCTGGCGTCCCGTTCACGTCGATCACGTAGAACCCCAGCGGGTCCTTACGGATGTACTGGCCGTTCTGCTCAAGCACCAGACCCAGGAAGTCCAGCAGCCGGTCCTCCGGCACGTCGACCGGCGTGTAGAGCTGGATCTTCTTCTCCGCCAGCACCTTGTCCGACGAGATGATCTGCACCTTCAGCTTGTCCGCCACCATCTCCACCAGCAGGCTCACGTCCACCGGCTCGCTGAACGGGCCGAACCGGTACCAGCCCGGAGGAGCGGGCGGGAAGTCCGTTTCCTTCACCTGCGGCGGCGTATCGCTCGACGGAGCCGGCGTGTGCGCAACCGGAGCTGTCGCAGGAGGCGGGACGGGGTTCGCCTTCCCCGCATCCTTGCCCGGGGGCACGGTCTGACCGCCGCTCACCTTCGTAGTCACCGGCGCCGGCTTGGGCCCGCCCGCCGTCGGTTGAACCGCAGGCTTGGATGGCACCTTCCCCGGAACCGCCGCGGGCTGGCCCGTCTTGGGGTCCTTCTCCTGACCGAGGCTCACCCCCGTCATCGTCCCCGCCACCAGCGCAACCGCCGCGGCCTGAAGAGTCGTTCGGACAAACAGCGAGCGTTGATGGGCGAGCATGCGTCAGCCTCCGTGCCACAGCCACCGGCGGATTCGCCGGGCCGCAAGAGTATTCCAAAGTTGAATCGGCCCACGGTCCCTCTCGACAACGAATATTCTCCCCCGGTGCCCCCTCCCGCCATGCCCCGAGTCATCAGTCTCCTCCCCAGCGCAACCGAGTCGCTCTGCGCCATCGGTGGACGCCACCTGCTCGTCGGCCGCTCGCACGAATGCGATTTCCCCCCTGATTTAGAGGGGGAGGGGGGAAAGGGGGGGAGGGGGGGGAGGGAGGGGGTTCCGGTGCTCACCGCCGCCCGCACCGACCCCGCCGCATCTCCCGCCGACATCGACGCCCAAGTCCGCCGCACCCTCGCTGAGCAACCAGACGACGGGGGGCAATCCCTCTACCGCCTCGACACCGAGCGCCTCGCCGCCCTCCGCCCCGACGTCATCCTGACCCAGGACCTCTGCGCCGTCTGCTCGATCGACCTCGGCACCGTCCGCCGCGTCGCCGCTTCCCTCTCGCCCTCCCCCACCATCGTCAGCCTCAATCCGATAACGGTTGAGGGCGTCCTGGATGATCTCGACACCATCGGCCGCGCCGTCGGGCTCGAAGCCCAGGCCCTCGACGCCGTCACTCGCCTCCGCGAGCGCATGTACGCCGCGGCGGATTACACCAACCCCTACGCCGGCGGCGAGAGCACCGCCCTGCTGGAGTGGACCGACCCCCTCTTCATCGGCGGGCATTGGAACCCGCAGCTCGTCGAGCGCGCCGGTGGCACACACCCGCTCAACCCCACCGCACCCGTCGAAGGAGCCGGCGGCGGGCTCGGGCCCATCGGCCAGACCCAGCGCACCGCCGGTAAGAGCCTGCAGATCACCCCCGCCGCCCTCGTCGCCAGCCGGCCCGAGTTCCTCATCATCGCCCCCTGCGGCCGCACGCTCCCCCAGGCGATCGAAGACGCCCGCAACCTTCGCAACCGCGCCCAGCACGAGGGCTGGTGGGACGCCCTCCCCGCCGTCCGCAACAACCGCGTGGCGATCGTCGACGGCAACCAGTACTTCAACCGCCCCGGCCCGCGCCTGGTCGACGCCTACGAGTGGCTCGTCGGCTTCATCAACGATCGGCCCGACCTCACGCCGCGCGGCTTCGCGTGGCAGCGCGGGTAACACGCAAAAGAACAACGCCCGGAGCGGTAACGTCCGGGCGCTGCTATCAGACAGACATCCTTTTCCGTCTTAGAACGTCGCCAGCGCGGAGGCGTCCGCCTCAGCACTCGCGACGGTGTTCTTCTTGGGCGACGAATTGCTCGCCGTCTTGGCGATCGTGCCCGGAGTCTTCCGACTGGCCGCCGGCGCCGCGGCCTTCGCCTTGCGCATCGGTGCGGCAACTCCGACGCCCGGGTCCACTTTGAACCGGCTCACCAAGCTGTTCAACGTCGCCACCTGTGAAGACAGTTCCTCAGCCGACGACGCCATTTCCTCACTACTGCCGGCGTTCTGCTGCGTCACCTGGTCGAGCTGACTCACGCCCGTGTTGATGTGGCCGATGCCCGTCGCCAGTTCGCTGGCCGCGGCAGCGACTTCCGCCAGCAGCGTGTTGACCTTCCCGGTCGAAGCGGTGATCTCCTCCAGCACGCTGCCGACCCGCGCCGAGATCTGCACACCGTTCTCCGAGCGCTTAACCGATTCCTCGATCATCGCCGCGGTATTCTTTGCCGCCTCGGCAGAACGCTGGGCGAGGTTGCGCACCTCTTCAGCGACGACCGCGAAGCCCTTGCCCGCCTCGCCCGCACGCGCCGCCTCGACGGCCGCGTTCAGCGCGAGCAAGTTCGTCTGGAATGCGATCTCGTCGATCACCTTGATGATCTTGCTGATCTCGCCGCTGCTCTGCTTGATCTCGTCGACCGCCTTGGCCATCTGGGCCATCTCGTGCTGGCCGCGGTCGGCCGATTTCTTGCTCTCCTCCGCCAGCCCGTTGGCCTGGCGCGCGTTCTCGGCGCTCTGCTGCGTCTGGCCCGAGACTTCTTCGATCGACGAGCTGATCTGCTGCAGGCTGCTCGCCTGCTGACTGGCGCCCTGCGCCAGCGACTGGCTGGTCCCAGCGATCTGCATGCCGCCCGCGTCGATCTGCGCCGACGCCTGGCTCACCTCGCCGATGATCCCGCCCAGCGTGTCCAGCAGCGCGTTGACGCCCGTCGCCAGCGCCGCCACTTCGTCCTTCCCATCAGTTGACGCACGAACAGTCAGGTCGTTGCTCTGGCGCGAAGCCTCGAGCACTGCCAGCAGCGCTCGCACGCGCCCGGCCAAACGGCCCGACAGCACGAAGCAGACCGCCGCGCACACGCCGACGCTCCCCGCAAGGCCCCACAGCGTCGTCCGCAGCACGACCGCGCCGCGGCTATCGACCTCGGCTGCGCTCTGCTGCACGTTGCGGTCGCGGTACTCGCCGAACGTCCGCATCGCCCGATTCAGCTCCGCCGAGGCTGCGGGCACGCCCGCATCGAACGCTTCGACGGCTTGGTCGGTCGAGAGCATGTTGTTCTTCGCAAGCAACGCCAGTACCGGCGTGAGCACCTTGTCCATCCCGGCCGATGCGCTCTCGATCGACGCCACCAGATCGCGCCCGGCCTGATCCATGTCGGTGCTCTTGAGCCGCTCGACCTCAGACTTCACGCTCGCGACGGCCCGGGCCGCGCCCTCAAGCGTCGCCTTGCGCTTGTCGGAGTCGCCTTCGCGCATTGCCTGTTGCGTCCACGCCAGCGCCTCCGCCGACGCACGCTCGGCCTGATACGACGCCGCCGCGGCCGTGAACGTCGCACCCGTCAGCCGCCCGACCTGCCCGCGCACCGACTGGAACGACGCCGCAGTAAAGACCAGCACGCCGCCCAGCAGCACCACGGGCACGAAACCGATGCCGAGCATCTTCGCACGCAAACCGCTCATCGACGCGAAAACCTTCTGCACAAGAGCCTCCTGCCTTGAACGCGCGACCCATCAAACCGCTCCTCCCCCGCGCCTAGGCGGCGCGGAGGAGGAGCCGTGAACAGCCGAGTTACTTCACCTTCTCGATCGTCACCAGCACGATCGCCACGCCGCTCACCTTCTTGTTCGCGTCAAACAGCGGCACGCTCACGTGCACGCCCGTCACGCCCGTCGTCTCGTCGCGCGTCGGCTTGCCGTACGCGATCACGCCCTTGCCCGCGCAGTCGGTGAACTTCGCCTCGTCACCCTGGAACCAATCGCTGGTCGCCTGCGACTGCACCACGTTGCCGCCCTTGGCGTCAGTCACGAAGCACTCGGAGACCACCTCGCCGCTCCCGGACTGGAACTCCTTCATCGCCTTCGCCGCCGGCGTCGACATGTGCTTGGCGCGGAACTCCTTGTCCTTCTTCACGCTCCACAGATACTCGCAGTACGTGTAGCTCGCCTTGTTCTTCTCCGCGTCCTCGGGCGTCCACTTCTTGTAGTCCTCCGAGTAGGCCGCCCAGCTCTCGCGCTCCTTGTTCGCCGCCGTCACCTCTTCAAGCAAAACCTTGTTGCCCTGCATGAACGGCGCCAGCGTCCCCTCCGCCCACGCCTTGACCTTCGTGAGTTGGTCATCGGCGCTCACCGCCGCGGCCGGCGCGGCCGTGAAACCCGTGCCCGTGACGCCCGTGAGGGCCAGACCCGCCGCCATGATCAGAGTGACCTTCGTCATTGTCTTGTCCTTGTGAATTGGTAAAGAAACCGAGGTGCTGATCGTCATGCCATCCGGCCGACTTCATGCTCCCATCGTGCTTGCGCGTGCACACCCCACCGCACAGACGCGCCCTCTTCAAAGGAACGTGCCTCTTGACGCCCGCTCACGCCTCGCACTTGGGTGAACGTTGAGTAACGCACTCAACGAACAAGACCCGCGTGCGCACATGAAACAACGACGCCCGCGGCGTTCGGCCGCGGGCGCGTGCAAGAAGGACACACCAAGTTCATCTCAAAAGGCGGCTGGTACCTCATTACTCGTCGCCGGGATCACCTGCCCAGGGCAAATTCGGCGGCAGGCTTACGTGCGCCCGTCGATGCAGTCTTCGTCGAGTCAACCTTGAACCGGCTCACCAGCTCATTCAGCGAAGCGACCTGCGACGACAGCTCCTCGGCCGACGACGCCACCTCTTCGCTGTTGCCGGCGGACTGCTGCGTCACCTGGTCCAACTGGCCGACGCCCTGGTTGATCTGGCCGATGCCCGTCGCCTGCTCGCTGCTCGCCGAAGCGATCTCCGACAAGAGCGCATTCACTTTGTTGGTCGCCGAGTTGATCTCTTCCAGCGCCGTTCCGACGCGCGAAGCGATCTGCACGCCGTTCTCCGAGCGTTTCACCGACTCCTCGATCATGCCCGCGGTGTTCTTGGCGGCCTCGGCCGATCGCTGCGCGAGATTGCGGACCTCTTCAGCGACGACCGCAAAGCCCTTTCCGGCCTCGCCGGCGCGCGCGGCTTCGACGGCCGCATTCAGCGCGAGCAAATTGGTCTGGAAGGCGATCTCATCGATCACCTTGATGATCTTGCTGATCTCAGCGCTGCTCTGCTTGATCTCGTTCACCGCGCCGGTCATCTGCGCCATCTCACGCTGACCGCGGTCGGCCGCCGTCTTGCTCTCCTGCGCGAGCGCGCTCGCCTGGCGCATTCTCGGCGCTCTGCTGCGTCTGGCCCGACATCTCCTCGATGCTGGCCGAGATCTGCTGCAGGCTGCTCGCCTGCTCGCTCGCGCCCTGCGCCATCGACTGGCTGGCGGAGGCGATCTGCGCTCCGCCCGCGTCAATCTGCGCAGCGCCCGTCTTCACCTCCGCCACCACGCGCTCGACTGTCTCGATAAACAGGTTGAACCAGTGCGCAACCATCCCAATCTCGTCGCGGCTGGAAATCTCCACGCGTTTGGTCAGGTCGCCCTCACCCTGCGCGACGTCCTTCAGGCGCGTCTCCAGCGTCTTTAGACCCTTGATCACGCCGCGGGCAAGCACCACGCTGATGACCACCAGGAACGCCGTCACACCCACCGCCAGCCCCCCCAGAAGCCTGCCGCCCGTCGTAAGCTCGCTCGCGGCCTCCGCTTCCGCCTTCGCCGAGAACTCCGTCGCAAGCACCACCAGCTTGTCGATCGCGGCCCGGTGCTGCGCGTACGCCGCCTGAACATCGCCGTTCATCAGCGCGGCCGCTTCATCCTTCTTGCCTTCGCGGACCAGCGGAATCAGCTTGCCCTCAACGAGCGTGTAGAACGTGTGCGCAGGGTCGGCGGACGCCTGGGTAATGAGCGTCTTGATCTCCCCGCTTTCGAGATTCTTCTGCCAGTACTCCTGCCGGTCGTCGTAGTCCTTGTGCAGCTGCGCGAGCTTCTTCTCGAGCGCCTCTCGCTCGGCCGTGTTGGTGGTTCCCACCAACTGCATGGTGGTCAGATAGCTCTCGATGATGTACTCAGGCGGCGGCAGAATGTCGGCGACAAGGTCCTTGCCCGTGATGATGTTGGCGTACAGCGGGCCGTTGACCTTCACCTTGTCGACGGTCCGATAGGTGATCGCGCCCAAGGCGACGAACCCGGCCACCATCACCCCGACCAGCACGGCGAACTTCTTCTTGATCGTCATGTTTGACAGGTACATATGCACGTCTTTTCGAGATGTGAACGGAGAAGCGGGTCCGCAAACCCGAGTGCACAACGGTCCTCCCACGCGGACCACACACAGAAGCCGGACACCGTCACACGCTCCGCTGGTCTCACAGCGGGGCGGCGAGATATCGGTGAGGCGTTGCCCGAACTTCCGCGTGCGGACGCGACAGCGAATAAATCGAGAAAGCGGTTCCACCCGTTCAAGTTGTCGCAATTCGAGTTACACCATCCGCTTGCCGCTCGCCATCAACGAAAACACCCGCGGCCATCAGCCGCAGGTGTCTACGTACAGCAGCTATCAGATTGAGCGACGCCGATGCTTCAGAACGTCGCGAGCACTTCGTCGCTCTCCATCGGGATCGCCTGCTCAGCGTTCGCCTTGGCGTTCACCTTTGCAGCCGGGCTCGGAGCCTTCGCGCCGGCGCCCGCCTTGGCGGCCTTCGCCGCAACCTTGGCCGTCTTTCCCTTGGCCGCCGCCGCGGCCGAATTCGACGGAGCGGGCTTGTAGGCCGCAGTCGACGGGCTCTTGGTCGTGTCGACCTTGAAGCGGCTCACCAGCTCATTGAGCGAAGCGACCTGCGACGACAGTTCCTCTGCTGAGGACGCCATCTCCTCGCTATTGCCCGCGTTCTGCTGCGTCACCTGATCGAGCTGGCTCACACCCTGGTTCACCTGCGAGATCCCCGTCGCCTGCTCGGAGCTGGCCGACGCGATCTGCGAAAGCAGCGAGCTCACCTTGGTCGTCGCCGTGGTGATCTCCTCCAGCGAGACGCTCACGCGCGAGGCGATCTCCACGCCCGTATCGGCACGCTTGGTCGCCTGCTCGATCATCGAGGACGTGTTCTTCGCCGCCTCGGCCGAGCGCTGAGCGAGGTTGCGGACCTCTTCAGCGACGACCGCGAAGCCCTTGCCGGCCTCGCCGGCGCGGGCAGCCTCGACGGCCGCGTTGAGCGCCAGCAGGTTCGTCTGGAACGCGATCTCGTCGATCACCTTGATGATCTTCCCGACCTCTTCCGACGACTGCTTGATCTCCTTCATCGCCGAGGCCATCTGCGTCATCTCGACGCGCCCCTTGTCGGCCGACTTCTTGGAAGTCTCGGCGACGCCGTTCACCTGGCGGGCGTTCTCAGCGTTCTGCTGCGTCATCGACGACATCTGCTCGATCGACGCGCTGATCTGCTCCAGGCTGCTCGCCTGCTCGCTCGCGCCCTGCGCCAGCGACTGGCTGGCGCTCGCGATCTGCGCGCCGCCCGCGTCGATCTGCGATGCGCCGGCCTTCACCTCGCTCACAAGCGTGGTCAGCGCCGTCTGCATCGCGTTCACCGCGTCGGTCAGGCGCCCAAGCTCGTCGGCGCTGTTCACCTCGAGCGCAGCGCCCGTCAGATCGGCCGCCGCGATCGCCTGCGCACGCTCCAGCAACTGCACGGCGCGACGCGTGATCGAACGGGTGATCAGCATGGCCACAACGGCACCCACCACGCAGGCCGTGCCCGCAGCACCCGCCAGCACCCACGCCGCCGCCCCCGCCGACTTATGGCCTTCGGCGACCGACTCGTCCGCGGCCCGGTTGTTGATATCGATCAGCTTCGACAGCAGCCCGTTCATCGCCTTGAACTGGCCTCCCACCACCGTGAACTTCTCAGAGGCCGCTGCGTACGCCTTGTCGGCGTCCTCTGCCTTCCCCGCGCCCTTCGCCGTCTCCCACTGTCCCAGCAGCGTGTACGTCTCCTTTGCCGTCCCTTCCCAGGTGCGGTACGCAGCAACGAAGTCCTTCCAGACCACCGCCTCCTCGTCACCCTGCGGCAGGGCCTCGTACTGATTCCACCCCGACTCGAGTTCCTTCCACATGTCCGCCATCGCCGCACGCTGCGCTGCGCAGCTCCGGCGGAAGCGACTGCACCATCAGTGCGCCGTTCACCGCGCGCACGCCCACGGCGCCCGCCCGCACTTCCAGCAGCCCCTGAATGCTCGGCATGCTGACACCGGCCACCTCGTCCATCGATCCCTGCACCGTCCGCATCCCGCGCCAGCCGACAAAGGCCACGCCCGCAGTCAGCGTCAGAACCGCTGCAAACCCTAAGCCCAGTTTCCATTTCAGCGAAAGCCGACCGAAGAAGCCGGTCGAACGAGGTGACGTCCCCTCAACAGTCGTGGTCTTGGCGGTCATCTGGTGTTCCTTTATTCACACACCGGCGAACCGCTCGCGGCGGCCCGAGGGCGCATATGCCGAATCTCGGCTCGACGATCAGCCCCGCCGTCGGCCGTCGCTCGGCCGCACCTCGGGGGGTATCTGTCGTATCGGTTGCAAAATTGATCGCACTGATGCCCTCCCCTACACCCAATCAGTTGCGGGCATACTCAACCTGCCCCGATCGGGGGACGCGCGTCAACCTACGCCCACCTGTGCGAACACGCCCCACCATCTTCTCTGGTGGCCGCCACCACTAGAGAGGTTTGCCCGTTACGGGCTCTTGCGACGCAGCGCCACCACCATGCCAGTCGCCAGACCCGCCACGCCGATCAACCCAAACACCCACGACAGCCGCACAAACATCAGCTGCTCAATCGCTTGATTGGGCATCGAGCCGTAGGGAGGCCTTCCCCAGTTCAGGATCGACAACCCCACGATCACCAGCACCAGCACGGGCATCGCCGCCACAAGCACGTCGCTCCGCAGCATCGACGACAAACCCCACCCAAGGCCCAGCAGCAGCAGCCACGACGCGCCGGTCAGCACCGCCGGCCCCTTCATCGTTTCACCAAACTCCGACGACGCTCGCCCGGCGAGCACCGTCAACACGATCATGACGACGGCTCCGACCATCACCGGCGCCAGCGAGAGCACGACCGCCACCACGCCCTTGCTCAGTACGACCTTCCACCGCTCCACCGGCATCGTCGCCACCATCTCTGCCGTCCGTTCACGACGCTCCTTCGCAAACGCGACCCCCGCGAAGCCCGACGTCGCAATCAACGACGCGACCGCCCCCATGAACGCCGCCCCCGCGAGTTCATACATCCCGTTCCTGAACTTCATCCCGTGATCGTCTGTCAGCGCCGAGATCACCCACACCAGCGTCGGCGTCGCCAGCACCACAAACGCCAGCAGCAGCGGCCACTTCGACTGGCGAACATCCTTCATCATCAGCGTAATCACGCGGCGCCCTCCATCACGCGCGCCGGCTCTTGACGCCCGCGCACCAGGTCCTTGAATACCTCGTCCAGAGACAGATCCTCCACTGAGACCGCCGAAACCCCCGGCATCCCCCGCAGCGCACGCGCCGCCTCCTCACTACCCGCCCCACCAGCCGCACCCAGCGTGATCGTCCACTCACGCCCGCGCCGCTGATGGAAAATCGCCCCTTCCGGAACCGCGGGCAACCCGCCGCTTTCGGGCGAAGGCCGATCGAGCACCACCCGCAAACGCTTGGTCCCGCTCACAAGCTCCTCAGTCGGCGCGTGCAGCAGCAGCGCCCCCTCGTGCAGCACCGCCACCGTGTCCGTCAGCCGTTGCAGATCACCCAGCGCGTGGCTGGAAATCACCACCGTCCGCTTCACCGCCCCCTCTCGGTCCAGCGTGCTCTCCAGCACCTGCTGCAGGAACTCCTCGCGTGCGATCGGGTCAAGCCCGTCCGTCGGCTCGTCGAGTACCAGGATCTCCGGGTCGTGCGAGAGCGCCAGCAGCAGCGACAGCTTCGCCCCCTGCCCCTTGCTCAGCTTGCCGCACTTCTGCCGTCCGTCCAACCCGTACTGCTTCTGCAGCTTCGACGCCAGCGCCGCGTTCCAACCGCCGCCGCTCCCTCCCGCGCCACCCGCGGGCCGCCCGTTCCACATCGCCGCGGCGAACTCGATCGCCTTTTCCACGCGCATCCACGAATACGTGTGCGGCCGGTCCGGCACATATCCAAGGTTCCGCACAGCTTCGACCCGGTTGCTCCACACGTCCACGCCGCCAAGCGTCGTCGTCCCCGCGTCCGGCGGCAGCAGACCCACCAGCGTCTTGATCAGCGTGCTCTTCCCCGCGCCGTTGAGCCCGATCAGCCCGCACGTGGTGCCGCGCTCGATGCTCAGCGACACGCCACGCAGCGCCTCCCGTGTGCCGAAGCGCTTGCTCACGCCGCTCGCCACCACCGCCCCGCCCGTCGCCGACCCACGCACTGGTGCAACCGTCGTCACTTGCCGGCCTCCTTCGATGCCCCCACCGCCACACCCCCCGCACGCTCTGACTCCGCCCACGCACGCTCGTACAGCGCGTCGATCTCCTCCCGCTCCATCCCCGCCCGCCGCGCCGAGTTCACCGCCGCCGTCAGCGCCTCGCGCACCTCCGACGCCGTCCGCTTCAGCGCCGCCCGCGCCGTGGAGGCCTGCACCTCCATCCCGATCCCCTTGCGCAACGATCAGCCCCTCGCGTTCAAGCTCCTCGTACGCCCGCTTCACCGTGTTGGGGTTCACCACAAACCGCAGCGCCGTCTCCCGGATCGACGGCACCAGATCCCCCGCCCGGTACACCCCGCTCGCCACCCCCGCCCGCACCCACTCCGCGATCTGCAGAAACGCCGGCGTCGAGCTGGAAGGATCAATTCGCATAGCTAGTGTGCTAGTATACTAATACACTTCGATAGAATTGCAAGCCTGGTTCCAGAAAAACTGAAATCGCCCGACACACGCCGTACCCCCACAGGTGCCACACCTTCGCCGCGCAGCGGCAAGGTGTGGAGAAGGTGTCACAGAATCCGCGGCCCCGAGCGAAATCTGAGGCGCCTCCGTGTCTTCCGCCCAGCGGGCGCACGGTCGTTGCCGGCGTCTTCAGACGCCGGTCAAAAGCCGCCGTGACTTTCTCGGCCCAGCGGGCCGACGGAGGGTTCGTCGGCCCGCTGGGCCGGGAAGCATCTGAAGCCGACATCCGGCGGATGAATCCGCCGGCAACGACCGTGCGCCCGCTGGGCGAAGAAAGCCGCCCCTTCTTCTATTCCCTATCCCCTCTTCCCTAACCCCTTTTCCTCCCCCTTCTCCTTCTCCGAATACTCCTCAATCGACGGCACGCGGCTGAACGCGATCGGCGCCCCGCGCGTCGACTTCGACCCGTGCATCCCACCCGCGTAGATCGTGTCGCGCCCGAACTTGTCGTTGATCTTGTCCAGCGCCGTATCGAGCGCCGAGAGCGGACGCGCCGCCGCCGGCTCAAACAACGACCCGGTGGAACTCCCGATCGCCTCCAGGCCCACCAACGTCACCCCCACTTTCATCGGCTTTCCCGGCTTGGTCCGGGCGAACTCTTCCCACAGCGCCAGCATCGTGTTGAGCGAGAAGAGCAGTTGGTTGGTGGGCGGCGCAAGCTCCGACTCGCGCTCCCAGCTCCCGACCCCGGCTTCCCACCCTCCCCCCACTCCCCCTTCGAACCGCGCCCACACGTGCAGGCGCGTCGCGACATACCCCTCGCTCCGCGCGCGCCACGTCGCCTTGTGCAGCAACCGCACCAGCACGCCGCGCGCCCCCTGCTCGTTGCGGATCGGGGGCGCCAGCACGTGCTCGTGCCCGATCGACCGTTTCACCGTCTTCGCCTGCGTGTAGTCCAGCCCGTGGATCGCGTTGTAGTACCGCAGCCCGTCGATGCTCCCCCACACCTTCTGGAACTGCGGCGGCGACAACGCGGCCAATTGCTCGAACGTCGTGATGCGGTGCGCCAGCAGCCGCTTCTCCGTCTGCCGGCCGATCCCCGCCATCTCGGTGAGCTTCAGCGGGAAGAGCCGCGCCGGCAGCTCGTGCTTCTGCATCATCACCAGCCCGTCGGGCTTCATCAGATCCGTCCCCAGCTTCGCGATGAGCTGGCTGGGCCCGATGCCGATCGAGCACCGCATGCACTCCCCCACCCGCTCGCGGATCGCCTTCTTGATCCGCCGCGCGACGCCGAGCGCCGCCTCCGGCTCCCTCTGCGGCCCAGTCAGCCGACACTCCACCTCATCGATCGACCACACCTTGTGCACCGGCCACACCGTGTCGACCGCCTTGAGCACCTCGCCGTGCACGCGCACGTACTCCGCCGAGTCGCTCTGCACCATCACCAGGCCCGGGCACATGTTCTTGGCATCGCCGACACGCGTCCCCGTCTTGACCCCCTTCGCCTTCGCCTCGTAGCTCGCCGCGAGCACGAACGTCGAGTCCACGTCCATCATCGGAACTACCGCCACGGGCCGCGCGCGCAGTTCCGGCTTGCGCTGCTGCTCGACAGACGCAAAGAACGAATTCAGGTCTACGTGCAACGACGAGAGCACGCCCAAAGATACCAGACAATCTCCAAACCAGCAACCCCGATCCTGCGCTACTGGGCCACTTTCGCAACCTGTGCCAAGCGCCCCCACACCCTTCACCGCGCCCTCACCCGCGACCCGCACCCGCCAACATGTCCCGACGCTGCCTGCTGATCCTCGTCCTCCTCCCACTTTCCGGCTGCGTCGCATATGACATCCGCGACCAGCTCGTCGCGGCCAACACCAGCTTCGGCGAGCTCAAACGCTCACGCGAGCAGCTCGAAGAAACCAACCGCCAACTGACTGAGGTCAACCAGCGTCTGGAGTCTTCTGCCGAGCGCCTCGCCACCGTCGAGCAGCGCTTGATCGCGATGGAGAAGAACCTCGCCTACATCAGCAGCGCCATCGACACCGTCGACCGCGCCGTGCCACTGGTTAAAGTCCCCAAGCCCTGATCACGTACAGCGAAACGGGGTGCCACAGACTCCGCAGCTCTGAGCGGAGTCTGTGCCGGCCGCACTGAGTGCTCCGGAGCAACCGACTCCGCGTCCTCCGCGCGTCTCCGCGTTCCCGCCTCAGTCCTGATCGCGACGGTGGTTCTTCTTATTCCGATCACGCTGCTTGCTCCGCTGATCGCGTGCCTGCGCGCCCGTCTTTCCGCCGTGCTTGATCTGGTCCCAATTGAGGTTCAGGCGCCGCCGCCAACCTCGCCCGCGCCGCCGGTGATCTTCCCCTTGCGGTCGTAGATCGCCTTCGACTTCCCCTTGTCGCGCGAACCGTCGTCGGCGATCGTCAGCTCCATCTGCCGCAGCGACAGATCGACCTTCGCGATGATCACCGTCACCCGCTCGCCCGCTGAGAAGCTGCGCCCGGTGTTGGCGTTCACCAGCGAGCCCGACCGCTGGTCGATCTTCCAGTTGCCCGCGACCATCCGCCCGTCCTTGGTCATGCCGACAGGCAAGTCGGCCGACTTTACCAGCCCCTCGACCAGGTACTTGTCGAGCTTCACGAACACGCCCGCGTTGCTCACGCCCGTGATCAGCGCCTTGTACGGCTCGCCCACGTGGCCCGACAGCAACTGCAGCACCAGGAAGTTGCGTAGGCTGTCCTCGGCCGCCGCGGCGTTCTGCTCCGTCTGCGTGATCGCCCGCCCGATCTGCTCAAGCTCCTCGAAGCTCGGGCAGTTCTTGCTCTCCCGCATCTTCTGACCCAGCCGTTCCTGCTCCTCGTCGCTCCGCGGCGGCTTGGCGCCGTTCTCGGTGAGCTTCAGATATTCGGCGATCTGACGATGGATCGTCAGGTCCGCGTAGCGACGGATCGGACTCGTAAAGTGCGAGTACGCGTCGCTCGCCAGCGCATAGTGGCCGACCGGCGCAGGCGAGTACTCGGCGCGTGTCAGCGTCCGCAGGATGGCAAAGTGCACCGCCGGCCCGTTGGGCGTCCCCTTCGTCGCATCCAGGATCTTCTGCAGCTCCATCCGCGTCGGGTTCTTCGGCAGCGCGAACCCCGCCACCTTCACCGTGTCGCGGAAATTGTCCACGTCGCCCGGCGGCGGCTCGGGGTGGATACGCCGGATGTGCGGCACCTTCAGCCGCGTGAACAGCCGCGCCACCACCTCGTTCGCCTCCACCATGAACATCTCGATCAGCGTGTGCGTGAACGCGTCGTCTTCCGGCTCGGCATCAACGACGCGCCCCTGGTCGTCGTACACCAGCTGCACCTGCGGCAAATCGAGGTGGATCATGCCCGCCGTGCGCCGGCGGACGCGAATCGCCTTGGCCAGCGCGTCCATCTCCTTCAGCAGCCCCACCAGCTCGTCGGTGTACTTCGGCTCGGTCTTGGCGTGCTTGCGCCTCGGTAAAGTCGCCGTCGATCAGCGCCTGCGCCTCCAGATACGTCAGCCGCTTGCGGCTCTGGATCAGCGTCTGACTCACACCCGCCTTGCTCAGATTCCCCTGCTTGTCGTACACGTGGAACGTGCTCTTGCAGAACCGCGGCACGCCCTCCTGCAGCGAGCAGATGCCGTTGCTCAGCACCTCGGGGATCATCGGGATCACCATCCGCGGCAGGTAGCACGAGTTGCCGCGCTTCTTCGCCTCAAGGTCCAGCTGCGAGCCAACGGGAATGAAGTGGGCCACGTCGGCGATGTGCACGCCGAGTTTCCACCCGCCGTTGTCCAGACGCTCGATGCTGATCGCGTCGTCGTAGTCCTTCGCGTCCGGCGGGTCGATGGTGAGGATGAACTGGCCGCGCAGGTCCTCGCGGTGCTTGAACCCCTGCTCCTCTTCTTTCTTGACGAGCTCGTTGAACCGTTCGTTCGCCTCGCGCGCCTGATCGACGCACGCCTGCGGGAACTCCTTGGGCAGGTTGAACGCCTCGATCACCGCCTGCGTCTCAACGTCGGGTCGCCCCGCTTCGCCCAGCACCTTGGTGATCACACCCTCGGGCAGGAAGTCGCCTTCCGGGTACGCGGTGATCTCAACGATCACCTTGTGCCCCTCGTAGGCGTTCTTCGCCTGCGGGTCGCGCACCACCACCGGGTCGCGCAGCTCGCGACCGTCGGGATAGACCAGCCACTGCGAGCCCTGCTTGCGCAGCTCGCCGGAGAACTGCGACCGCTTGCGGGTCAGCACCTCCACGATCGTGCCGCGGATCACTTCGTCGCCGCCGCGCCGCTGGCGGTAGACCTGCACGCGAACCGTATCGCCGCTCAGCGCGTCAGCGACATCTTCTTTGGCGACGTAGACGTCCCCCTCGCGGTACTTGATCTGCGGGACGACGAAGCCGAACCCCTTCTGATTCTTGCGGAACGCGCCGGTGATCTCGTCGGGCAGGCTCGGCAGGCCGATCTTGCCGTCGCTGAGGTAGACGAGCTTCCCCGCCTCGACCAATTCGGCAAGGTCGGCGCGCAGGGCCTCGACCGCATCAGGCGGCACCGCCAGCGCTTCGGCCATCTGCGCCATGGTCTCTGGGCCTGAGGATTCGTGCGAAAGGTGCTCGAGAACGCGGCGTGTGAAAGGTCCGGGCATAGTGCTTCTAGAAACCAGAGAATGAGTCAGGCGTGAACGGCGCCCGCGTACCGCGCCAGCGACGCGCGGAACGGCGCGGGCTCGAGGCCGAAGTGGGCGCGCACCTTGTCAAGATCGGCCGTGCTGTCCGAGCCGCCCATGATCGCCTGGCCCGCGTCGAACGGCAGCAGGCCGCCAAGGCCAAGCGCCGTCGCGGTCTTGGCGATCATCGCGCCGTGCTCGCTGGGGATCGGCACCACAGGCATGTTCCGGTCGGTCCCCGGCAGCGCATCGCGGAACTCGCCCATGAGCTGCTTCCACGTCAGCGTCTCGGAGCCGACCACGTTGTAGATCTCGCCGCCCGTCTGCGGACGCGACAGCGCCTCGCAGAAGAGCGTCGCCACGTCGTCCACCAGCACCGGCGCAACGTTGGCCGGGTCGAGCGTCAGGCGCGGGGCCCACACGTCCTCGGGATGATCGGTGAACTTCGCAAAGTACGGGATCGCCACAAACGGCGGCGTATCCCCCGCGGCCAGCTTCCGCACCATCTCGACGAACTCGGCGCCCGGGCCGTGGATCAGGCTCGGGCGGAAGATGGTCCAATCCAGACCTGAGCGGCGGACGAGTTGCTCACCCTCCCACTTGGTCCGCGCGTACTCGGCCTTGCTGTCGGGCGCTGTGCCCAGCGCACTCATGTGCACATAGCGAGTCACGCCCGCCTCGGCCGCGGCGGTCAGCACGGCGCGGGTCGCCTCGACGTGCATGCTCTGGAAAGTCTGCGGCGCACGGCCTGGCTCGCGCTTCTCACGGATGATGCCGATCAGGTGGACGACCGCTTGCGCCCCCTCGACCAGCTTGGCCGGAGACTGGCGATCAAGGACGTCGCCCTGGATCACCTTGATGGACTTGGACGGCCCGAACGCGTCCTGCGCCTCCTGAGCATTCCGCGCCAGCACGCGCACGGAGTACCCGCGCCGCACCAGCTCGGCGACGATGCGCTTGCCGACAAACCCTGTACCCCCGGTGACCGCAACGGTGTTGATCGTGGACATTGAGCGGGAGGGTAGCAAGCACGGCCCCGCGTCAGAGCCCGAAGCGTCAGCGAGGGATGCGGCAAGAGGCTTGGCGATTGCCGCCGGTTTGCGATTCAGAGGCCGACTCGCAAAGCCTCGTCGGCTTCCCTCGCTAACGCGTCGGGCTCTGGCGTCGGTTAGCATCCCCCGATGCTCGCCGCGTCCGGTGTCCATTTTGCCTACCCCCAGTCCGCCGCGGAGGTGGTGCGCGGGGTGAGCCTGGCACTGCGGCCGGGAACGGTCACGGCGGTGCTGGGGCCCAACGGTGCAGGGAAGAGCACGCTGCTGCGGCTGCTGCTGGGGACACTGCGACCCGCCAAGGGCCGGGTCACGCTGGGGGATCGCGAGGTGACGGCGATCGAACCGTGGGAGCGAGCCGCGGCGGTGGCCTACATCGGACAACGGGCGACGCTGGCGGGACCGGTGACGGTTCGGCGGGTGGTGGAGCTAGGGCGGCACGCGGTCGGTCGATCGGACGAAGCGGTCGAGCGGGCGATGGCTCGCTCTGGCGTTGCAGAACTGGCGGAGCGAACGTTTGAAACACTCTCGGCCGGGCAGCAGCAGCGGGTAAGCCTGGCGCGGTGCTGGCGCAACTGGCGATTCAGCCCGGGCAGCTGGGGCGGACGCTCTTGGCCGACGAGCCGGTGAGCGCGATGGACCCGCGTCACGCAACCGAGGCGCTCGGCGTGTTCCGCGGGCTGGCGGGCGAAGGAGTCGCGGTTGCGGTCGTGCTGCACGACCTGACGCTGGCGCTGCGGTACGCCGACGAGGCGGTGCTGATGGACGAGCGCGGCTCGCTCGCGGCAGCAGGCCCTGTTGCGCAGGTGCTGCGGCCCGAGGTGCTCGCGCCGGTCTACGGCGTCGGCTTTGAGGTCGTGGCCGGACGCGCGGTCGTGCCGGTGTGACGGGTGCTCAGTGTGCCGCGGCGGTTGTCGACATCGGTGCGGTCGGCGCGACCTCGGCCGAGGGGGTCTTGGCGTTCGGCTGCTCGATCGGCTCGTAACCGCCGGCCTTGGCGACCGCGTCGGTGAACGGGAAGATCGCCATGACGATGAGGGCCGCGGCAGCGAGGCAGCCTGCCAAGGCGCGCGACTTGAAAGGCGAAGAGACGAAGGGCGAGGGCGAATCGCTGCTGGCGATGAGGGCGAGGTAGACCAGGCGGAGGTAGTAGACGGCGCCGACGGCGGAGTTGATCGCGAGGATCAGCACCAGCGTGCCGTGGTTGCTAGACCAGCCAGCAGTGAAGAAGGGCAGCTTGGCGAAGAAGCCGACCAGCGGGGGGAACCCCATGAGGCCGAGCGCGCTGAGAGCCAGGACCCATGCGAGGGTCGGGTGGCTGGAGCGCAGGCCGCGGAGGTCGTCGAAGGAATCGGGCTCGTCGAGATGGCCGTCGGGCGCGCGGCGCTCGAGGGCGGCGAGGACGGCGAAGGTGCCGACGGAGGTGACGCCGTAAACGACGAGGTAGAAGAGGATGGCGGCGATGCCGTTGGTGGTGAGGCTGCTGCGCGTGGAGCCGGGGCCGGCGACGAGGCCGACGAGCATGTAACCACTATGGGCGATGCTCGAGTAGGCGAGCATGCGTTTTACGGACGTCTGGAGGAGCGCGAGGATGTTGCCGGCGGTCATCGTCAACGCGGCGATGACGGCGAGCAGACCGCTCAGCGGTCCGGGAAGCATGCCCAACCCGTCGTTTCCCCAGCCCGGGCAGGCGAGGATGAGGATGAGGGCGAAGAAGCCCGCGGCCTTGGGAACAAAGGCGAGCATCGCCGAGACCGACGAGTGGGCGCCCTGGTACACGTCGGCCACGTAGGCGTGCATCGGAACGGCGGCGATCTTGAAGCAGAGGCCGAGCACCGTGAGGATGAGGCCGGCGAGGGCGACACCATTGATGCCGCCGGCGCTCTGCTGAGCGCGGAGGGCTTCGGTAACGCCGGCGAGGCTGGTGGTGCCGGTGCCGCCGTAGATGAACGCGAAGCCGAAGAGGAAGACGGCCGCGCCCATGGCGCCGAGGAAGAAGTACTTGACGCCGCTCTCCATGGAACGCTCGCGCGCGGTGGAGACGGCGACCATGACGTAGGTCGGGAGGCTGGTGAGCTCGAGGGCGAGGAAGAGCCAGATGAGATTGTCGGAGCCGGCGGTGAGCATGAGGCCGGTGATGGAGAAGAGGAAGAAGGCCCAGAACTCGGCGCGGATGGTGCGCGCGGGATCGAACGCGGTGCGCCCCTTGGCGACCTGGTCCTCGTAGTCGCGATCGGCGACGCCCTGGAGGAGCATGGCGAGCAGGACGCCGACGGCGGCGGCGATGATCTTGCCGTAGGTGGCGATGTACGGCGTCGCCAGCTTGGACATCGGCATGAAGGCGATGCCGTTGCTGCCGTTCTTAAACTCGCTGGTGACGAGGGTGGTGCCGGTGAAGTAGGCAAGGAGGCCGGCGCCCACGAGGGCGATGATGCAGACGGGCCCTGCGAGGCGGCGGGTGGCGGCGGAGCGCGAGAGGCCCAGCAGCAGCACGGCGCAGGTCGCCACGAACAGGAGCATCTCGGGGTAGAGGGCGTGGAGCTTCTCGATCACTGGGTCACCTGCGTGTGGGGCTCAGCGGCGGCGCTGGGGGCTTCGGTCGTGGTCGGCGAGACGGAGGCGGAACCGGCCGGGGGCGTGGGAGCGGCGGCGCCGCTGACGGCGACGATCCGGGCGGTCTCTTGCGTCGACGCGTCGATCGCAGAGAGGAAGGGCTTGGGGTAGAGGCCGAGCAGGAGGCAGAGCGCGGCAAGGGGGACAAGTACGCCGATCTCCCGCCAGGAGAGATCGGTGGGGAGCTCTTCGTCGCCCGACTCGTTGTGCTCGTCGTGGGCGTGCCCCCCCGCGTCGTGACCGTGGTCATGGCCGTGCCCGCCGGGGAGGCGGAGGGGGCCCCAGACCACGCGGCCGACCATGTACAGCGTGTAGATCGCGGCGATGATCATGCCGACGCCGGCGACAGCGGCGAACTTGGGGCCAAGCACGCCAGTGGTGCCGAAGGGGAGGCCGCTGGCGGCCCAGGTGTCGCTGGCCTGCCACGCGCCCATGAGGCACATGAACTCGCTGACAAAGCCGTTGAGCATGGGGAGGCCGACAGAGGCCATGGCGAAGAAGACCATGAAAGAGGCCCAGATGGGCATCTTCTTGGCGAGGCCGCCGATCTCGTCCATCGAACGGGTGTGGTAGCGCTCGTACATCATGCCGATGCAGAGGAAGATCGCGCCGGTCGAGAGACCGTGGTTGATCATGTAGAGCACCGAGCCCTTGAGGCCGGTGACGTTGAGGGCGAACATGCCCAGCATGCAGAAACCAAGGTGTGCGACCGACGAGTAGGCGACGAGCTTCTTGACGTCGCGCTGCACCCAGCAGACCAAACCCACGCAGATGATGCCGATGATGGAGAACGTCGCGATAAGCGGCGCAAAGTGAACGACGGCGGCGGGGACGAAAGGGAGGACGAAGGAGTAGATGGCGTAGGTGCCCAGCTTGAGCAGGACGCCGGCGAGGATGACCGAACCGGCGGTGGGCGCCTCGGTGTGAGCAAGGGGAAGCCAGGTGTGGAAGGGGAAGAGGGGAACCTTGACGGCGAAGCCGGCCATGAGCCGCCGAAGACCCAGCACTGCTCCTTGAACGTCATCGCGCGGGCGGTGATAGCCAGGGTGTCGATGTCGAAGGTCCAGTGCCAAGCGTTGCCGCTGGCGTGGCGCCATGCGACGTAGACCAGACCGGCGAGCGCGACGACGCTGCCGGTGAAGGTGTACATGAAGAACTTGATGGCGGCGGCGCGGCGGTTGGTCGAGCCGTAGACGCCGATGAGGACGAACATCGGGATGAGCGTGAACTCGAAGAAGATGTAGAAGAGCACCAGGTCGCGGGCGGCGAAGACGCCGATCATGGCGGACTGGAGGACCAGCAGCCAGAAGTAGTACGTACGGACACGCTCTTTGATGGCGGTGCGGCTGGCGAGCACGCACAGAGGGCCAAGGACGAGGGTGAGTGCGATGAGCAGGCCGCTGACGGGATTGATGCCCAGCGCAAGCTTGATGCCCAGGCCGGGGAACCAATCGAAGGACTGAGCGAAGAGGGTCGCGCCGGACTTGACGCCGTTCGCGCCGGCGTCGTTCCAGTTGATCTGGAAGAAGGCGTAGTCGCCAACGGCGAGCGCGACGAGTGTGCCGATGAGGGCGATGGGGTAGGCGGCGTTCCTGCGCGGCACGAACGGGATGATCGCGGCGGCGAGGAGCGGGATGAGGATCAGGACCAGCAGCATGTCGTCTCCGGGGGCGGAGGGCAGAAAGCAGGAGTCGGAAGGGCGGAAGTCGGAAGGCGGAAGGAGAAGGCCGTCAGGTGAGGAGGAAGAGGGCGACGAGGGCGAGGACGGCGATGCCGCCGGCCATGGTCACCGCGTAGCCGTGCATGACACCGGACTGGGCGGGGCGGAGGCCGCTGCCCGCGGCGCGGGGAAGGACGCCCATGAGGTCGACAAGCCCGTCGATGATGAGCTTGTCGATCAGGTAGAAGACGTGAGCGAGGACCAGCAGCGGGCGGCGGAGAGTCCAGTTGTAGAACTCGTCGACGTACCACTTGTGCTGGGCCGCCTTGGTGATGCCGGGGATGATGAGCTTGTCGGCGGCGCTGGTCGCGGCGGTCTTGCGTCCGGCGTAGTGGAGGAAGAAGGCGGCGATGATGCCGATCGCGCCCACCGTGCCTGAGAGGAGGTACATGAAGCCGATGCCCATGACCTTGTCGTGGACGCCGAAGCCGAAGACGGTGGCGTGACCGGCGTGGGCACCTGCTGCCTCAGCCGCGTGACCTTGGGCGTCCACGGCGGCGTGGCCGTGCCCCGCCCCCCCCGCCCCCGCTGCTTCAGCCGCGTGACCGGCGACGGTGGTGAGCTTGGCGGTGGAGCTGTTGATGAGGTCGGGGACCCACTCCTTGAAGTAGAGAGCCGCGGCGAGGATCGAGCAGACCGCGAGGAGTGCGAGGACGGTGTTGATGGCCCAGCCCGGCGCGTGCGGGTGGAACTCGCCGCCGTGGCCGTGCGCATCGCCGTGACCGTGGGCGTCGGCAGCGTTGTGCGAGCCGTGGTGGTCGCCGTGCGCGTCGTGCCCCTCGGCATGATCGTCATGGCCGTGCGCTTCTTCACCGGCGTGGTACTCGACCGGGCCGACAAAGACGCGGAAGAAGACGCGGAAGGTGTAGTACGCGGTAAGACCGGCGGTGAGCAGGAGGATCCAGCCGATGATCTGCAGGTGCCCGTTGCTGAAGGCGTTGGCGAGGATCATGTCCTTGCTGAAGAAGCCGGCGGTGAAGGGGAAGCCGGCGAGGTTGAGGCAGCCGACGAGCATGGCGATGCTGACGATCCGCCAACCAGGAACCTTGATGAGGCCGCTGAGCTTGCGGAGGTCGAGCTGGCCGGCGAAGCCGTGCATGACGGCGCCGCAAGAAAGGAAGAGCGTGGCCTTGAAGAAGGCGTGGGTGAAAACGTGGAAGGCGGAGCCGGCGGCGTCGCCTGAGCTGTTGGCGGCGGTGAGGACGCCCAAGCCGGCGAACATGTAGCCGAGCTGGCTAACCGTCGAGTACGCCATGATCCGCTTGATGTCGAACTGGGCCATGCCGATGGTGGCGGAGAGGAGCGCGGTGAGCGCGCCGCCCCAGGCGACGATCGGAAGGGCGATGTCGGAGCACTGATAGAAGGGGAGGAAGCGGGCGACGAGGTAGACGCCGGCCGTCACCATGGTCGCGGCGTGGATGAGCGCGCTGACCGGGGTGGGACCTTCCATCGCATCCGGCAGCCAGACATAGAGCGGGAGCTGAGCGCTCTTGCCGAAGGCGCCGACGGTGAAGAGGACGGGGATGAGCTGGATCTGCCAGGGGATTTCACCGAAGTTGCCGGCCGCGGCGTGGACGAGGTACTTGTCGATCTGCGGGAAGAGCTCGGCGTAACGGACGGTGCCGAACTGAGTGAAGGTGAGGAGGATGCCGAGCGCCAGGCCGAGGTCGCCGATGCGGTTAACGATGAAGGCCTTCTTGGCGGCGTCGACGGCGGAGGGCTTCTGATAGAAGTAGCCAATGAGCAAGTAGGAGCAGAGACCGACACCTTCCCAGCCCAGATAGAGGAGGAGCAGGTTGTCGCCCATGACCAGGCAGGCCATGGAGAAGACGAACAAGCCGAAGGCGAAGAAGAAACGGCAGTAGCCGGGCCCGACGTCGTGGCTCATGTACTCGCTGGCGTAGAGCGCGATGGCGGTCGCCAGACCGGTGACGAAGAGCATCCAGAGGCAGGTGAGGGAGTCGATATAGAAGGAGAAGTTGGCGACGAAGGTGTGGCTGGGGTCCCAGGCGAACGTAATCCAGTCGAAGGCGTGGACCTGGGCCCAACTGGCGGGGAGGCCCTTGATGCCGGTCTCTCCTGCGATCGCGGCGTGGCCGGTGATCTGGAAGTACATCCAGAGGGCGACGGAGAACGCGCCGGCGAGGCAGATGACCATCAGGAAGGCCGGAAGCTTGCTCTTGACCTTAAAGATGGAGCAGAGGAGGGCGAGGATCGCTCCAAAGAGGGGGAGGCCCGGGATCAGGAGGGGGAGTTTCCCCAAGTCCACCGATCCGGGGAGGTCGAGCGCGGACTGTGCGAGCGTCAGGGTCATGCGGGGGTCAGGGTAGTGGTAAGGGGAGGGGGGTTCAACAGGCGGATAGATCGGGACGGTGGATGTCAGGACTCGGTGCGGTAGCCGCGCGGCGGAAATCTGGTGGCGCTCCACTACCCTCCGGAAAGATGGCGAGTCAGAGACAGGATATGAACAGGGGCGGGGCGGACAGATCGAGTGAGGAGCTTGAGAAGCGGATCGCGGAGGTTGCGCGGTTGGCGGGAGCGGGGAAGTTGGGTGACGCGGCGTCACGGGCGGGGCGGCTGATGAAGGAGGGGGTGCGGGACACACGGGTGTTCGCGGCCGCGGCAGAGGGGGCACTGGAGCGGCGCCGGTGGGCGGAAGCGGAGCCGGTGCTGCGGGCGTGGGTGGAGTTGGCGCCAAACGACCCGGGGGGGCTGATCAACCTGGCGTGGTGCCTGAACGAATTAGGGCGGGAGGTGGAAGCGGAGCCCTTCGCACGGCGGGCAGTGGAGATTGCGCCCGAGCACGAATCGTCTTGGAGCAACCTGCTGCTCTCGCTGCGCCGGCAGCAGCGTTGGAAGAGCGGACTGGAGGCGTTTGCGTCCGCGCCCGAGGGCGTGAAGGGGCGACAGAATATCCTGCTGCTGGCGGGAGAGCTGCACCTGGGAGCGGGTGACGCGGAGGGAGCGCTGGCGTGCGCGGTGTCGGCGCAGCGGACGGACCTTAACCTCTACTGGCCTTCGGAGGCGGCGGCGTTTGCGAGCAACTACGTTGAGATGGAGCCGGCACGGCGTGCGGCGCTGCACCGGAATTTCGGGCGGCTGCTGGAGGAATCGGTGCAGGGGAAGCATCTGCCGCCGGTCGTCCGTGGCGCAGGCGGCAGAGTGGACAGGCCGCTACGGGTGGGATTCATCTCGCACGACTTGCGGGCGCACCCTGTGGGAACGTTCTGCCGGCCGCTCTTTGAGGCGTGGGACCACGGCGCGATGGAGCTGCTGGCGTACAGCACGCACCGCGGGGATGAGGTGAGTGCGCACCTGCGGTCATTGTGCGACCGGTGGACCGTGATTGCGGGCGAATCGGCGCAAGGTGCGGCCAACATCATCCGCAGGCACGGGGTGGACGTGCTGGTCGATCTGCACGGCCTGACGGAAGGGCACCGGTTGGCGACGCTTGCGCTCAAGCCCGCGCCGGTGCAAGTCACGTGGTGCGGGTATCCAAATACGACCGGAATGGGGTCGGTCGACTGCCGCTTTGTGGACGGGGTGACCGATCCGCCGGGCGCGGAGTCGCTGTCTGCCGAGCGGCTGGTGCGGCTGGGCGGGTGCTTTCTGTGCTACGCGCCACCGTGGGGCATGGCGCTGCCGGCGGTGCGCGCCGCGCGGCGGGCGACGGCGGTGCGGTCACGTTCGGTTCGTTCAACATAGGGATCAAGATCACGCCGGAGGTGCTGAGACTCTGGCGGCGCGTGCTGGACGCAGTGCCGGGCTCGCGCCTGGTGGTGAAGAGCAACACGTTCGCGCAACCCGAAGCACTGGAACTGTTCCGCGAGCGGGCGGTGGCGGCGGGGCTTGATGCGTCGCGGCTGGAGGTGCGGGGACGCACGGCAAGTATGGAGGCGCACCTTGAGGCGTACGGGGCGATCGACGTTGCACTCGACACGTTCCCGTATCACGGAACCACCACAACGTGCGAAGCGATGCTGATGGGCGTGCCGGTGGTAACTCTCACGAGAGACACGCACGCCGGCCGCGTGGGGGCGAGCCTGCTGACCGCAGCAGGCGCGGGGGAGAGCCGGGGAGCGGCGTGGTCGCCGGCGGACTGGGTCGCGCGCGACGCGGAGGAATATGTTGCGATTGCGGCGCAACTTGCGGGCAACTTGCGGCAGTTGGAGAGCATCCGGGCGGGGCTGAGGGAGCGGTTGCTCTCCAGCCCGCTCTGTGACGGCCGCGTGTTTGCGGCGCAGTTCCAAGACGCGGTGCGGGAGGCCTGGAGCGGCACCGCGGCGAAAGAGGCTGTAGGGGGCAGGTGATGCCGCTGAATAGGTCGCCGGGTCCCATCCCGTCGGCCCGGTTGTGTATGGGACCTAACGGCAGATGTGCCGGTTTTTGGTTCCGTCTCACAGCAGCATCCGCGTTTGCGTCCATGTAGGGGTATTCGTTTTTCGCACCCTTACAAGAAGGACTCTCTATGGGCCTCATTCTGCTGATCGTGCTGATTCTGCTGCTGCTCGGAGCGCTGCCTGTGTACCCGTACAGCCGGAAATGGGGGTACGCGCCGGGTGGAACGCTGGGATTGGTGCTGATCATCGTGCTGATCCTGGTGTTGATGGGGCGTATCTGAAGTCGCGAGTTTCGAGTCGCGAGTCGCGAGAAAAACAAGAAGTCTCCACTCATGGGTGGAGGACACCGTTTGAGCGCACGCGTGTGACTTTTGAGGTTGCGGGGAGGGGGCTAAAGTCGCGCCATTCACTTGAGGCGGCGCGATTTTTGGTTGTTTTTAGGATTTCGAGGAGTAAGGGTTGGTTTTGGTGCGCCGGCACGCGCAAAAACACGTCACTTTGTGTGAAGACCACGAGTCACTGCCGGCTTGGCAAGAGTTGCAAAGGCAGATTTGGCGATGACGTGGGGGCGGTTACGCGGCTGGTTGCTGGGCACATGAGCCCCCACATGCCCAGGCACGGTGTGTCATACCGGCACGGGCTCGATGGCAACGCGGTCGCCGGTGAGGCCGGCGATGTAGGCGGAAACCTCCACGGCGAGTGAGATGGCGCGGACGCGGGCCGCGGCGGCGGCGAGGTCGGTTGCCTGCTGGGCGCGGAGTCGGCTGTCGCTGACCATGAGGCGTTTGCGGTAATAGCCGCAGCCATGGTGGGCGATCATGACGACGCGGTCGAGTTCGTGGGCGTCGATCAGGAACTTGAGATGGTCGGCGAGCGGCTCTTCGTCGCGGAAGGAGGCGAAGTGGCCGGCGAGAGCGGCGGGGCCGCCTGGGATAACGAGGCGGTCGTAGCGGGGGAGGCTCAGGTGCTGGTGAAGGAACTCGTCGAACTGCTCGTTGTAGCGGCCGTCTGAGCAGTAGATGGCGACGGCGCCGATGCGCTCATGGACGAAGGGTTGTTTGGGAATAAAACCAGGAGGCACTGAGAGAGCATACAGGAAGCCAGGGCTGGGGCATCTGTTACACTGCGGGACGAACGCGTTGTGCGGTGACGGGGTATGGGCACTGGGAGCGTGCGGCCATGAGCGATGTGTTGATGCTTGTGCTTGGCGATGCTGGCTCGGGCGGTGCCGTTCTGCTGCCGACGTTCGGGCGGCCGTGGTGGCTGGCTTTTCTTCTGCCGGCGTGGGCGGCGCTGTGGTGGATGAGCCGCAAGTCGCTGACGGGGTGGGATGCGCGGCGGAAGGGGGTGTACCTGGCGCTGCGGTGCGTGGTGGCTGGGCTGGTGATCTGTGCGCTGGCGGAGCCGCTGGTGCGGTGGCGGGGGAACTCGGTGGCGGTGGTGGCTGTTGTGGATACGAGCGAGTCGGTGCCGCTGGATCAGCGGCGGCTGGCCGCGGCGTTTCTCGATGGGTCGCTGACGAAGCGGCCGGATGGAGATCGGTTCGGACTGGTCACGGTGGCGCGGGATGCGCACGTGCAGTCTTTGCCGACGCGTGAACCGGGCCGGAGCACGGAAATCGGCGACGGCGGGCGGGGCGACGCGAGCCATCTCGACAACGGCGTGGAGTTGGCGAAGGGCCTGCTACCGACGGACGCGGCGGGTCGGGTGCTGCTGATCTCGGACGGAAACGAGACGGCGGGAAGTCTGGCGAACACGGCCGCACGGTTTGCGAGCCTTGGCGTACCGATCGACGTGGCGGGCGTGGAGTACGACCGCGGGTCGATGGTGCGGGTGGTGGACGTAGCGACGCCGGCGTGGGCGCGCGACGGGGACACGGTGACGGCGCGGATCGTGATCGATGGAGGGAAAGGGGCGACGGGGCGGTTGTCGGTGCTGCTTGACGACCAGCCGGTGGATCTTGATCCGGCAACGCCGGGAAACTCGGTGCGCGTGGAGCTTGCGCCGGGGCGGCAAGCGCTGGTGCAGCAACTTCGGCTGCCGGCGGGACCGGTGCACAAGGTGCAAGCGGTGTTCGAGCCCGATGATGCGCAGAAGTCGATCCCACAACTCTTGCGTGGTGAGAGCGTGACGTTCACCAGCGGACATGGGCGCGTGCTCGTGCTGGCGGAGGATGTGAAGGCTGCGGAGTTGCTGGCGGAGGCGATGCGGTCTGAAGATGTGCGGGTCGACGTGCGGCCCGCGGCTGCTGCACCGGCGTCGCTTGCGGAGTGGGCGGGGTATGACGGGGTGGTGCTGGTGGATCAGCCGGCGTCGAACTTCACGCAGGCGCAGCAGGAGGAGATGGCGCGGTACGTGCACGACGCGGGGGGCGGGCTGCTTGTGGTGGGCGGGCCGAACAGCTTTGGAGCGGGCGGGTGGATCGGGTCACCGTTGGCGGACGTGCTGCCGGTGGCTCTGGACCCGCCGCAGAAACGGCAGATGCCGATGGGTGCGCTGGCGATCGTGATCGATCACTCGGGGTCGATGGCGGCGCCGGTGACCGGGACGGGAATGACGCAGCAGCAGATCGCCAACGAATCGGCGGTGCTGGGGATCAGGGCGCTTTCGCGGCTGGATGAGGTGGCGGTGATCGAGTTCGATCACCGTGCAAACGTGGTGGTGCCGCTGACGCGGTGCGACGACGCGGAGGGGATCACGCGGAAGATTCGCTCGATCGGGCCATCGGGCGGGACGTTTCTGCTGCCGGGGCTGGAGGCGGCGGAGGCGGAGCTTGGCAAGAGCAAGGCGGGGGTGAAGCACATCGTCGTGCTGACGGACGGGGAGACGTCGGGGGAACCGGGTGATCTGCTGTCGCGTGCTTCGGCGCTGCGGGCGCGGGGCGTGACGATGACGACGGTGGCGATCGGCGACGCGGCGAACAGCAAGCTGCTGGGACGGCTGGCGCAGGCGGGCGGCGGTCGCTGGTACAACGTGGAGAGCGAGAACTCCAAAGCGGTGCTGACGCAGATCTTCATCAAAGAGGCCCAAACGGTGAAGCGGTCGCTGGTGTGGGAGGGGCCGGCGTTCGCGCCGACGGTGAGCACGTGGAGCGACTCGATGCGGGGGATCGGCGGGACGCTGCCGGGCGTGACGGGGTATGTGGTGACGGCGGACCGGGGCGGCTTGTCGACGGTGAGCCTGCGCGGACCGGAGGGGGACCCGATCCTGGCGCAGTGGCAGCACGGGCTTGGGCGCGTGACGGCGTTTACGAGCGATGCATCGAGCCGGTGGAACGCGGCGTGGACTTCGTGGGATTCGTTCAAGCCTTTCTGGGAGCAGCAGCTCAAGTGGGCGATGCGGCCGACGGGTGATTTGAACTCGAAGGTGGCGGTGGACGTGCACGGCGACAAGGCGACGGCGACAGTGGAGCTGTTCGACGCCGACGGTGGGCGCGTGAACTTCGCGACACTGAACGGCCGACTCGCTGCACCGGGCGAGGGCGGGAAAGTGCGTGATGTGACATTCCGCCAGACAGGGCCGGGCCGGTACGAGGCGGAGGTGGATGCGTCAGAAGCGGGGACGCATCTGTTAGCGGTGCGGTACGGCGTGGTGGCTGCCGATGGGCGTGAGCGCGGCGGGAGCGTGCGGGCGGCGGTGGTGCGGCGAGCCGACGAGGAGTTCCGGGCGCCGACGCCCGCGACGACGCTGCTGTGGGACCTTGCGCGGAAGACGGGCGGGCGCGTGTATCACCTGGACAAGTTCGGCACCGACCTATGGGTGCGCGAGCACGTGCGGATGCCCGAGTCGTCGCAGCCGGCGTGGCTGGTGGTGGCGATCCTGGCGGTGTGCACGTTCATGGTTGATGTAGCGGCGCGGCGGATCACGCTCGAGGGCGTGGGTGCGCAGATCGCGGGGCTGCTGAAGGCGGGGCCGCAGCAGGCGGCGGGCGCATCGATGGCTGCGCTCGCGGTGGCGAAGTCGCGGGCTGGGGAGAATCGCGAACCGCGGGTGGCAGAGCCGGTGTCAGAGCCCATTGCGGCGCAACAGCCGCGCGAAGTGCCGACAGTGACGCCCCCCACTGTTCGTGCTGAGCAGCGGCCGGTGAAGGTGGAGCACGTTGCGAATCCGCAGGGTGGGGATGCGTTTTCGCGGTTGCAGGCGGCGAAGAACCGTTCGAGGGCGCGGCGGGGTGATGATGAATCAGCGACGTGATGCGTAAGACGTGAGGTTCGTCGGCCCGCTGGGCCGGGAACACTCTTTGGCGTGTTCCACCGGCTGAAGAACCTTTTGCACAAAGTGCTGGGAGCATCGAGAAATCTCGGGCCGTTTGCGTTGTTCAGCGACCGGCCTTGGTCAGAGCCCGACGCGTCAGCGAGGGAGGCGGCACGAGGCTTGGCGAGTGCCGCGTTTGCCGCGGGTCAAACGGCCGATTCGCAAAGCCTCATCGGCCTTCCTCGCTGACGCGTCGGGCTCTGACGAGACGGCCTAACGCAAAAGGTTCTGAAGCCGGCGGCAACGACCGTGCGCCCGCTGGGCGAAGAATGAAGACACAGACTCCCAGAGCGGAGTCTGTGGGACCCGACCACGACTCAAAGGTGCCTGTTTATTTGGAGCCGTCGGTGTACTACGGAGTTGTCGCACCGCTGCCGTGGTGCATTCGCTCGCGCGTGTTACCGGGGACTGCGATCGCTGTCGCGATCTTGTCCCCGGCTATTTTTGTCTTGTCGCTCCGCGGCACAAGTCATGCCAGCGGGGCGGGTTCGGCGGCGAGCTTGGTGCGGATGCGTTTGACGGCCTGCCAGGTGAGGATGGCGATTGACGCGAGAGCGAGCCACCAGGGGGCGCCGCCGATGACGGCGCGGACGAGGAAACCGGCGGTGTCGACCAGGGCGATGAGCGACGTGCGCCAGGCGGAGGCGATGGAGGACTTGAAGTAGGCGCCGACGGAGTCGTCGGGCTTTTCGGCTGGTTTCTCGGCGGGTTTGGGGGCGTCGGCCGGCTTGATGGTGACGAGGATGGTGGAGAGGGAGACGAGGCGGCCGATGCGGTCGCGTTGGCCGATGAGCTGCTCGACGCGGGCGCGGACGGACTCGAGCTGCGAGCGGATGTCCATGACGTCCTTGAGCGGCGCATCGGGGCGTTTGTCGAGCAAGGCGAGGATCTCCTTCTCGATGCGCTGCTCGTTGCGGATGCGCGAGTCGAGGTCGACGACCGAGTCGGTGACGTCCTGGCCGTTGGTCAGTTCACTTGCGACCGTGCCCAAGGCGCGGAGGCGGTTGAGGGCGTCGCTCTGGTGCGCGGCGGCGACGCGGAGCGTGATCGTCGCGGAGGCGTTCTGTCCCTCGCCGGACATGGAGGAGGCCTCGATGTACTCGCCGACGGCCTCGTTGATCACTAGCGCGGCCTTGGCGAAGGCGGCGCGGACGTCAGTGGTCGTGAGGTCGAGGGTGGTTTTGCGGATGACGTAGCGGTCGGCGGAGGGGGTTGGTGTGCCGAGAGGAGGTGTGGAGGCGGGGTCGGAGACACGCCGGGACGAAGGTGTGTACAGCTCGGTGTCGCTGCTGGACAGGCCGCCGCCACCTTGCGTAATCGGGGCGGGCGATAAGCCTGTCGAGCCGTAGGCCCAACCATCGACGCCTTTATCCGCATCGTTGGCTCGATTACGAGCCGTTTTGAAGGCGGTTTTTTGCTCTTCGGTGATGTCGCTAACGGCCCGCGAGTTCACGGACGGGATGGAATATGAAACACTGGCGGTGCCCGCGTTGCGCGACGCGGGTGTGAAGACCGATGCACAGACGCCGAGGAGCAGCAGCACGCTCGCAGCAGCGAGCCACTTGTTGGGGATGCGGCGCTTCCAGATAGGGAGCACAGCACTCGGTGCGGGCGCGGCCTGGTCGAGGGCTTTTTGCCAAAGACCCGCGGCCGCGGGTGGCGCGGTGTCGGGGTCGTATGGGCCGGTGGTGAGGTCGGCGAGGGCTCGCTCGATCGGGTCGGATGTGTCGGTGGTGGTCATGTGGCTGCCTTGGCGGTGGTGGCGTGGGTTGATTCGCGCGGCGGTTGGAGCGTTTCGCGGAGTTCTGCGAGGCCGGCGCTGAGGCGTGACTTGAGGGTGCCGAGCGGGATGTCGAGCACGTCGGCGGCTTGCGGGTGGGTGAGGCCGCGGTGGTAGCAGAGGAGAAGGACCAGGCGGGTTCGTTCGGGGAGGGTGTTGAGGGCGGTAGCGACTTGGTCGTGGGTTGGGGTGGTGGTGAGACGGAGGACGCCTTGTTGGTTGTGGCGGGCCTGCGCGACGCCCTCATCCGACCTCGCAAAGCCTCGGCCACCTTCTCCCGCTGAAGCGGGAGAAGGAGGCTTAAGTGCGGTTGTCTTCCGCAGGTCGTGGCAGCGGTTGATGACGATTCGGAACATCCAGGTTTTGAAGGTTGACTGGTTGTTGAAGGACTTTGCGTAGCGGATGACGCGGATCCAGGATTCCTGGACGGCGTCGTGGGCGAGATCGACACGGCCCGCGAGCAGGCCGGTGGCGAGGCCGACCAGCGCGTTCTCGTAGCGCGCGGCGAGCTGACCGAGGGCGGCGCGGTCGCCCTTGGTGAAGTGGAGCAGGAGTGTTTCGTCGGAGGGTTGTTGTTGTTCGGACATGGGCGCCTCGGCGTGGTTTAGACCTGCGCGGGCGGATAGATGGTTCGGGGAAATGCCAGGCATTTGAAGGCGGACGAAGTGGTTGAAGCAAACACCGGGATGAATCGAAGGCTTGTCGCACCGCTGTCGCGGTGCAGCGTGCTCGTGCGTAGTTACCGGTGGTTGCGCTCGCGGGGCGAGCTGCACCTCCGGCCATTTTGTCTTGCCTCTCCGCGGCTCAGAGATTGAGATCGTGAGCGGGGGGCGCCGGCGGAACAGCGATGCCTGTGCGTATCCGCGAGCATCGCGCTCGTGCTTGCGCACGAGGCTCTTATTGGGCAAAGAGAACGGCCCCGCGTTGGCGGGGCCGTTCGGTGGTGTTAGCTTGAGAAGGGCTCGAAGATCAGCCGCGGCGGCGGCGGCGTGCGCCGGCGGCGAGGCCGAGGCCCAGGAGGGCGGCGGCGCTTGGGGTGGGGACGACGTGGAGGACGCCGAGCATCTGCGGGTCGTAGCTGAGGCCCTGGTTGGTGCCCGCGCCGTTGAGGTCGGCGAGGGTCCACCCGAGGTTCTGACCGGCCCAGAAGGTGGAGCGGTTGAAGCGGTAGGTGTACGCGTAGTCGCCCGGCGCGGGGGCGGTGAACGACGCCATGTACTCGTCGTCGTTACCGACCTGGACGTTGAAGACAGCGCCGATCCATGTCCAGCCGCTGTCGTCGGCGAGCGGGTCGCTGCCGATGGGGCCGTAGCCGAGCTGGGCGACGATGGTGGGGTTCGCGCCGGGCGCGGTGGTCACGCCGTCCTGCCAGATCCGGCCGTAGATGTTGCCGGTGTTGGCACCGGTGTTCACGGTGATCGATGGCGGCCATTGGAGAACGACGTAGCTGGCCTCGCCTTGGGCGTAGCCGAGACCGTTGCTGTACTCGGTGCTGGGACCGCCGGGGGGCGCAGCGCCGGCGGTCGTGATAAGCGTGGCGATGGACGCGACGATCGCGGCGGCGCGTGCGGAAACGGAAAGCGTTGGCATCGTTTCTCTCTCCTCATTGGCCGCACGGGTGAAAGGCGCGTGCGGGTATACCCGACGGGAATCCGTCGATGAAGGAATTTACATGCAATCGGCCCGAAAACCAGCGTTTTATCGGCTGGCAAGGTCCGGATAACGGGCGTGGGCCCGTGATCGGGTGGGTGCGCCGGTGTGTAGAAGCACAGACGCCAAAGCGGAGTCTGCGGCACCCGGTCGCACTTGTGATTACCGACGCCCAGCTCAGGCTTGGCCAGAGCCTCGTTAGACGTCGAGGTTTTTGACTTCGAGGGCGTGCTCTTCGATGTACTTGCGGCGCTGCTCGACGTCTTCGCCCATGAGGATGGTGAAGAGGCGTTCGGCCTCCCCCGCGGCGTCCCAGGTGACGCGGAGCATCGAACGGGCCTTGGGGTCCATGGTGGTTTCCCAGAGCTCGTCGGCGTCCATTTCACCAAGACCCTTGAAGCGCTTGACCTCGACACCCTGGCGGCCGACCTGCAGAAGCGTGCCGAGCACGGCGGGCAGGTTGGGGGCTTCGATGATCTTGCTGCTCGTCGCGGCGTCGGCGGGCTTGTCGGCTTCTTCGCCTTCGTCGACCTCGCCCAATGACACGACTTCGGTCGGCTCAGGCTCGGCGGCTTCCGGCTCGGCGTGCTTGTCGCCGAGTTCCCACGCATACTTGGTGGCGAGCTTGGCGCCGCTGGCGTCCTCTTCCTGCGTGAGGGCGTAGTCGTCGATGCTCAGGCCCGCGGCGGCGATCTGCTCGAAGAGCTTTTCGAGCTCCTTGTTCTCGTGCAGTTCGCGGACGGTGGCCGCTGTGCCGATCGGAGCGGCCGCGGCGGCCCCCCCGACCTGCTCAGGTGTCTCGTTGGCCGATGACTCCTCGACGGCCATGTCGACGAAGCGGAGCTTCTTCTGCTCGCAGATCTGGCGGGCCTGGTGCTCGCTCCAGGCGAAGGCTTCGCCGCCGGTCCAGGTGAGGCGGACGAGCGGGAGGCGGTTCTTGCCCTCGGGGTCGCTGGAACGCGCGGCGAGGAGGTCGGCGAACTTCACGCCGCGGCGCTCGGCGATGGTGACGAGCTCGGCGAGACGCTGCAGGACGCGGACCGTGCGCTTGAGTTCTTCGCCGGCGATGCGGCGCGTAACGGGCACTTCGCGGCCGGGGGCGACGTCATCAATATCTCGCACCAGGAGCGAGGCGCGGGCGAGGCCTTGCTCAGTGAGCACGCGGTCCATCTCGCCCTGGTTGAGAACGTACTTGAAACGGTAGCTCTTGCTCTTGGGCTTGCCCCACTCCATGAGGTAGAGAGGCGGCTGAGCGACGTAGATGCGGCCGCGCTTGATGAGCTCGGGCATCTGGCGGAAGAAGAACGTGAGCAGCAGCGTGCGGATGTGGCTGCCGTCGACGTCGGCGTCGGTCATGATGACGATCTTGCCGTAGCGGAGCTTGGCGGGATCCATCTCGGCGCCAATGCCGCAGCGGAGCGCGCTGATGAGCGTGCGGATCTCTTCGAACGCGAGAACCTTGTCGAGCCGGGCCTTCTCGACGTTGAGGATCTTGCCTTTGAGCGGGAGGATCGCCTGCGTCTCGACGTCGCGCCCCTGCGTGGCCGACCCGCCTGCCGAATCACCCTCGACGATGTACATCTCGGAGCGTTCGACGTCGCGGGTCTTGCAGTCGCGGAGCTTGGCGGGCATGCCGCCGCCTTCGAGGGCGCTCTTGCGGCGGGTGAGCTCGCGGGCCTTGCGAGCGGCTTCGCGCACCTGCGCGGCGACGATGCCCTTGAGGCAGAGGCGCTTGGCCTCGGCGGGGTGCTCCTGCAGCCAGGTGTCGAGGGCCTCGTACGCGGCGTCGCTCACGAACTTCTCGACCTCGGGGTTGAGGAGTTTCTCTTTGGGCTGGTTGTTGTACGTCGGGTTGGGGAGCTTGACGCTCACGATGCCGACGAGCCCTTCGCGGAGGTCTTCGCCGGTCGGCGTCGGGTCGTTTTCGCGGAGGATGTTGGTCTTCTTCGCGTAGCCGTTGAGGGCACGAGTGAGGGCGGTCTTGAAGCCCTGGGCGTGGGTGCCGCCGTCTTTGTTGTTGATGTTGTTGCTGAAGGAGAGGAGCGCCTCGTTGTACCCGTCGTGGTACTGCAGAGCGATCTCGCAGGTGAGGTTCTCGGCGGGGATGTCCTTCTTGGCGTGCACAGGATCGCTGACGGCGGTCTTGCCCTCCATCAGGTGCTGCACGTATGCCTTGAGGCCGCTGGGGGCGTGGAACGATTCCTTGCGGAGCTTGCCGTCGGGCCCGACGCGCTCGTCAGCGAGGTGGATCGTGACGCCAGGGTTCAGGAACGACAGCTCGCGCAGGCGGTTCTGCAGGATCGCGTAATCGAACCGCGTGTCCTCGAAAATCTGCGGGTCGGGGAGGAACGTGACCTTGGTGCCGGTCTTGAACGGCGCATCGGCGGGGATCGGACCCAGGTCCTTGATGGGCTGGGTCGTCTTGCCGCGCTCGAAGCCGATCATCTGGATCTTGCCGTTGCGGTAGACCTCGGCCTCAAGCCACTCGCTCAGCGCGTTCACGCACGATACACCGACGCCGTGGAGACCGCCGGAAACCTTGTACGCCGAACCTTCCTGCTGGAACTTACCGCCGGCGTGCAGCACGGTCATCGCGATCTCGATCGCGGGCTTGCCGTCGTAGGCCGGGTTCTCGTGCTTCTTGCACTCGGTGGGGATGCCGCGGCCGTTGTCGACCACCGAGCACGACCCGTCGGCCAGGATCGTCACCCACACGGTGGTCGCGAAGCCGGCCATGGCCTCGTCGATGGAGTTGTCGACGACTTCGTAGACGAGGTGATGGAGCGGGCCGATGCCGGTGCCGCCGATGTACATGCCGGGGCGCTTGCGGACGGCTTCAAGGCCTTCGAGGACCTGAATTTGATCTGCGCCGTAGTCGGCGTTTGGCTTGGGCTGACCGTTGGAGGTCGGGGTCGCGTCGGGTGTAGTCGTCAAGTGTGCGTCCTTGCTTGCCCGGTGATCTGGGTGCCGGCGCGGGCGGCTTTGAGTGGTCGTTTTTGAGCTCGCTTTGAGCCGAGAATCCGCTGTGAATCGCCGCGGGTTTTGCGGCGTGAAGTATAGGCTTTTGGCAGGTGATTTTCGAGTTGGCGAGGGGTTCTCGAAGTGGCGAAAACAGCTTGAAAACAAGTCAGTTTTGGAGATGACGCGGGGGCGGTTGCGCGGCCGGCGGCCGGAGGCGTGTGAGCCCCGCGTCTTCTCCACCTCGCCTCTTCGCCTTGGCCTTCTTCTCGCAGAATCACCGGCGAGTGAAGAAGCCGCCCGCACCTCCGCAGGGGGATTGCACAAATGACGTCCGGTTCACGCGACGTTCACCCGTGTTGCCGTGCGTTCCTGGATAATCACGCCACGACGACACCCGTGGGGGCTCGTCCGTGCTGTGAGGTTGTGTCGGTGAATGGGTCAAGGCTGCGTCGGCCTGAAGCTCGTTGCCGGACGCACGCGAAGCTGATCAGCACGGACGAGACCTCGGGGCCCAGACGAGGCGAGAGCGGCGCGGGCCTCCCGCAACGGAGGCGCGCGGTCTTTTGGAGGGGAGGGGGGTTGGAGGGGAGGGGGAAGGTCATCAGGGAAGCGGCCCTTCCTGCGCACTTGGAAGGGCCGCTGCCTTTTTGGTACTCGTGCGCTTCGATCGCCACGACTTGCGGTTGCGCTCGTTCATCCCCGCGGCGGTCATGCATTCGCGTATGCCGCCCTTTTGCACAAAGTCGGCCTCTGCGGCCTTGATCTGGCGGTCGAGGAGGTCGTTGACCTGGTGAATGAGGCTCTGCAATGTTGGCGAGGATTTGGGTGGACGGCCCTTCAAGGCGTGCTCGGCGCCCTATCTACCACGGAGCCAGCCCTCCTACCTTCGGGCTAACGGAGCCCCCATGAGCACCAACGCCCCCTCCAAGCTCGAATCCTCTCCCCGTACCGAGACGGCCGCGCAGGCCAAGTTCCCTGTTCCGGCCGCCAACTCGGCCGACGTGGGACTGATCGGGCTGGAGGTGATGGGGAAGAACCTCGCGCTCAACATGGCCGACCACGGGTTCAAGGTCGCGGTCTACAACCGCACGACCGTGAAGACCGAGGGGTTCGTGGCCGACAACCCGGCAAACGTGATCGGTCCGGGCGGGGCGCTGGTGCCCGCGGCGGAGCTCAAGGACTTTGTCGCGTCGATCAAGGCGCCGCGGCGGATCATCCTGCTGGTGAAAGCGGGCGGGCCGACGGACGCGACGATCGATGCGCTCAAGCCGCTGCTCAGCAAGGGCGACATCGTCGTCGACGGCGGCAACGCGGAGTGGAACGACACGGTGCGGCGCGAGAAGGCGCTGAACGACATGGGCATCCTGTTCGTCGGTTCGGGCGTGAGCGGCGGCGAGACGGGCGCCCGGTTCGGACCGAGCCTGATGCCCGGCGGCAAGCCCGAGGCGTGGAAGCACCTTGAGCCGGTCTGGAAAGCGATCGCGGCGAAGGTCGACGAGAAGACCGGCAAGCCGCTGCTGGATGCGGCCCCCGGCAAGCCGGTGAAGGGCGGCATTCCGTGCACGACGTACATCGGGCCGGGCGGCGCCGGACACTACGTGAAGATGGTGCACAACGGCATCGAGTACGGCGACATGCAGCTGATCTGCGAGGCGTACGCGTTCATGCGCGACTCGCTGGAGATGAGCAACGCCGACATGGCGAAGGTGTTCGCCGACTGGAACACCGGCGACCTGGACTCGTTCCTGATCGAGATCACCGCCGACATCCTCAAGCAGAAGGACCCGGCGGGGACCGGCAAGGACTTTGTGGACGTGGTGCTCGACGCCGCGGGTCAGAAGGGGACGGGCAAGTGGACGATCAACAGCGCGCTGGACCTTGGCGTGCCGGCCGCGACGATGGCCGAGGCGGTCTTCGCCCGCAACATCAGCGCGATCAAGGAAGAACGCGTCGCGGCGAGCAAGATCCTCAAGGCTCCCGCGCGGCACCACCACGACCACGGCAACACACAGCGCGACTGGGTCGGCTGCGTGCGTGATGCGCTCTACTGCTCCAAGATCTGCTCGTACGCGCAGGGCTTCGCCCTCATGCAGGCGGCGAGCCGCGCGAACAACTGGGAGCTCAAGCTCGGCGAGATCGCGATGATCTTCCGCGGGGGGTGCATCATCCGCGCCCGGTTCCTGCAGAAGATCTTCGAGGCGTACCAGCGCAATGCCAACCTTGCGAACCTGCTGCTGGACCCGTACTTCGCGGGCGTGATCGAGAAGAACCAGCAGAACTGGCGCGCGGTCGTCGCGCGCGCGGCAGTGGACGGCGTGCCGGTGCCGGCGTTCAGCTCGGCGCTGTCGTACTTCGACAGCTACCGCTCGGAGCGGCTGCCGGCGAACCTGCTGCAGTCGCAGCGCGATTACTTCGGCGCTCATACGTACGAGCGTGTGGACCGGCCGCGGGGCGAGTTCTACCACGTGGACTGGCCGGACGCCAAGCGGCCTCAGACGCGGGTCTAATCGCAGCGACACAGAAGGCACGGAAAAAGCAGCAACAAGCCGGCGGATAACGGCTCGGCCGCTGTTTCCGTTGCCGCGTTCTTGGACCGGCGGACAAAGTCGGCGTGAGGACGGGTCGATAACAAACCGGCCGTGAGCACGCCGCGCTGCCATCAATGCCGCTACGACATGGCCGGGTTGCCGCTGGTGCGGTGTCCTGAATGCGGAGGCAGCGTATTTCTGATCGAACGCCGGCCGCCGACGCCGCTGGAACTCGCCTGCTGGGCGATGCCCGTCATCGTGTGCGTGCTCATGGGTTTCCAGCTCGTGTGTACGCGCGTCCCGATGTCGTGGGGGTGCGACGGCTTTGACGGCAACCTGCTTTCGCTCTCACTCCAGTACCACTCGAACCTGCCCAAGCCGATCTTCAAGGCCGCGAGCTTTGTCGTTGTGATCGCGCCCCTGGTCGCGGCTCTGTTGACGGCCTGCATGCCGCGCAGGAGGTCGCTGGCGCTCTCGGCCGTGGCGATGCTGCTGGGGCAGCTTGGCGTCATTGCTCTCTGCCTGCGTTGGACCCACGGCGATGAAGGACCGCTCTCGGGAAGTTCGCTCGGCGTGCTCGCGTGCGGAGCGGTCGCGGCCGCCAGTGTGTGGTGCGTGGCACTGAGCACGCCAACACTTCGGTCGTGACAGCGCCGGCTTCGATCATCCTCCGCGCTCTGCGCCTTGTCATCCGCCCGCTGACGCAGGCGGATCGAACTGCGTGGTGCGAGATGATGGTCGCGAGTGAGGCGGCGTTCGTGCGGTCGGGGATGATCGTCGAGCCGAACGTCACGCTCGATCAGCGCTTCGACCAGGCGATGGAGAAAACCCAACGCACGCTGGAGGCCGAAACGGGGTACCGGTTTCAGGCGTTCCTCGCGCCCGGCCAACCCGGCGCAGGCCTGATGATCGGGGGGGCCGCGCTCAACAACGTGGCCCGCGGCGTGTTTCAGAACGCCGACATGGGGTGGGGAATCCGGTCGGACTTTGAGGGGAAGGGGTACGCGTTTGAGCTCTGCAGCGCGGTGCTCGATTTCGCTTTTGCACTGCCGCCCGCCGGGCTGGGGCTGCACCGCGTGCAGGCGAACGTGATGCCCGACAATGAGCGGTCGCTCCGACTGACGACTCGACTGGGGTTCCGGCGCGAGGGGATGGCCCTGCGGATGCTCCACATCATGGGTGACTGGCGCGACCACGTGATGCACGCGAAGCTGGCTGACGAGCACCGGGCGGCGTCAGACGTGCGCGGCTGACGGCTCAGCTTTCAGTCCGCACTCGGGGCATTCGGCCACTCCTTGCTTGCCGAGCGGGTACTCGCACCGGGCACAGCAGCCGCGGGCGATGTTCTTTTCAAGCACGCGCCAACGCCACACACACCAGCACATGCCCAGACCGCCGGCGACCAGCATCGCAGGCGAGGCGTAGACGACCGGTGCGAACGCGCCGCGCCACGGGTACTCGATCGTCGCCGTTCTATCAGCGTTGGCCCAGACGCCGTCCAGCAGGGACTGCACCTCGACCGATCCCATCGTGTAGTTCTTGGCGGCAAAGTGCTGGCGCAGCTTCAACCAGCCGTCGTCACGGGTGGTCGGCGGCTGCGCATTTGCGGGCTCGGAGCCGATGTGCCTGCGGCCCTTGGGGAATTGCGGCACCTGCGTTTCGGTCAGCACCAGCGTCGCCCGCGTGCCGATGCAGACGCCGAGAAACCGTGAACGTTCGACGTTGAAGCTCGCGTCGATCTGGGTCTGCATCCGCGCTTCGGGGTCGCCGTACCAGGCGGAAGCCAGCCAACTGACCCTGAGCGGCTGAGGGTTCTTCCACTCATCGGCGACGATCACGGACACGACAAGGCCCGTGAGGCAGAGGGCGCCGCAGACGATCGCCCACACCCCCCACCGAGGCGTGCGTCGGCCGCGAGAGCGTCGAGATGCGTCTGTGCGTTTCACCGCGTTCTTTGACCGGCATCGATCGATGATCGTTCGACATTCGCAAGGAGTTTGGTACTCCGTTTGCCCCTTTTAACGCGTAGAACGTTCAAAGTGTACATGCCCGCGGTTGCCGTGCTCGGTTACCATTGAACGACAATGGTCCCGCTGCTTTACATCGCGGCGCTGGCGGCACTGAGTGGTGAGCCGCGCCCGCTGCCGTCGGTCGTCGCGGACCTCGGGTCGCGCGACTTTGCGGTGCGCGAGGCGGCGAGCGCGGAGTTGCTGAAGTCGGAGGGGACGTACAAGCTGGCGGAGCTTGAGAAAGCGCTGTCGGACGCGGCGCTCTCGCCGGAGCAGCGGCTGCGCCTTGACGAGGCGGCGTTCAGGGCGTTTGCGGATTCGCCGCGTGCTGCGATCGGCGTGCAGTTCTCGCAGCAGAACGTCGCGGCGGAAGTCGAGTCGGTGCGCGACGGCTTCCCCGCCAAAGACGTGCTGAAGGCTCACGACGTCATCACGCAGGTGGACGGCGAGAACGTGAGCTCGGGGGTGAGCTGGGACGGCAAGTGGTCGACGGTGCGAGCGCTGGTCGTCTCGCACGATCCGGGCGACAAGGTGCCCGTGGTGGTGCAGCGCAACGGAGCGCCTGTGCAGCTCACGCTGCAGCTCGGTGAGTTCCAGCGCCTCGGGCAGACGATTGCGGTGACATCGACGGAGCTGCGCGCGGCGTGGCAGCACCGGTTGCGCCGGACGGCCGCGGGAGCGGGTGGAGGGGGGGCGAACGTCGCTTCAATGCTGGACGCGACCACGCTGCGGCCGCGCGGCGTGCCGAACGATTTCGACGGGCGGCCGATCGACGTGGTGGAGCAGGTCACGACGATGCGGGCGATGTCCGGAGAGTCGCCGTCGGTGGTGGCGGGTGCGTCGCCGGATGGGACGCGCCAGGTGGAGCGGTTCGACATGGCGGTGGGGTCGGGGCTGCAGCGGTTTAACAACAACAACGGGTGGGTGTTGGGCGCACGAAACGGCGCGATGCTGCAGATGGACCCGCGCGGGCTCGCCCGGATGAGCGACGCCGAGCTGGTTGCCGAGCGGCTCCGCCTGTTTCAGATGGCCCAGACGTACATGATGATCGCCGACCAGCAGCGCCAAAACGGCAGCCGCGGCGGGCAGTCAAAGGTCTTCACCGACATGTACAACCAGACGATCCAGCAGCACGAGGCGATCGTGAGCGAGATCAACAAGCGCAAGCGAGCCAAGCAGGACGCCAACCCGCCGCAGCCGGCTCCGGCGGTCGCCCCCGACGATCAGAAGCCTGATCAGAAGGCGGAGAAGCCGTAAGAAGAGTCGTGAGTTTCGAGTCGCGAGTCGCAAGAAGAAGAACGGCCCGGTGCTGCGCACCGGGCCGTTTTGTTTTTGGTCGTCTTTCCTAGCGACTCGAAACTCACGACTTCGCTCACCCCTTCATCGCCCGCCAGGCCGACGCATCGAGCGTCTCCTTGCGGCGGAAGAGGAGCACCACCAGCGCTAGGGCCAGCGCGGCCTCGGCGGCGGCGATCGTCAGGACGAAGATCAGGAACGTCTCGCCCGTGTGGTTGAGGTGGTAGCGGCTGAAGGCGATCAGCGCCACGCCCGCCGCCTGGAACATCAGTTCCGTGCAGAGGAACATGATGATCAGGTTCCGCCGGGTGAGGAAGCCGATCAGGCCCAGCGCGAACATGGCGCAGGCGACGAACAGATAGTGGTAAAGCGTGACGCCGGTGAAAGCGGTCATGGCGGCGAGCGTGTTCATCACTGGTTCCCTCCCACTGCCGGGGGCACAAAGGCGCCCTCGACGCCGAGCTCGCTGGTGCGGTGCATGCGGTCGGCCGCGGCGGCCTTGGCCTGGTCGTCCATTTCCACCTTCTTGCGGGCGAGGACGACGGCCCCGAGCATGGCCATCAGCAGCACGACGCCGGCGATCTCGATGGCGCCGGGGTTGGCGGCCATGAGCTCGAAGCCGATGCCCTCGGTATTGGTGAGCGTGAGGTCCGCGGGCCACTGGTCGCGGGGGATCACGCGGTCCTTGCCGTCGGCGCCGGTCACCTTGATGATGCCGGCCTTGTAGTTGATCTCGCCCTCTTCGCCGATCGAGGCCGCGGCGACCTTCTCACCGGCCTTGAGCAGGCCGGCGTTCCGCAGGCTCTCCTCGGTCCGGTTGGCCATGCGGGTGATCTCGACGCCGGTGGCGGAGTTCTGCACGGCCAGCTCGCCCACGCCGCCGCGGACGCCTGCGGCGTTCGGCCCGCTCCCGCCGGCGAGGATCATGCTGAGGGCCGCGAGGAGGACAAAGCCGGCAACGGTGGCGACCAGCGGCTCGCGGGCGACGCGGTCGTACTCGCTCTGCCCTTCGGTCGCCAGTTCGGTGGCGCCCTCGCTGGCGAGCATGATGACGAACATGTACGTGATCAGGATGGCGCCGGCGTAGATGATGATCAGGGCGAAGGCCATGAACTCTGCGGCCAGGAGCACATACAGCCCCGTGGAAGCGACGATTGTGAGGATGAAGTAGAGGGCGGAGTAGATGGGACGGGGGTGGGTGATGACCCGAAGGGCAGACCCCAAGGCAATCAGCGAAAAGACGTAAAACAGGGGCTGGGGCAGGCCTTGGCCGCCGGCAGCCTTGCCCATGCCGATCATGGCGAGGGCGAAAGCGACGGCGCCGACCGCGGCGCCGACGACGTACGCGGCGACCTTCCGGCGGGGCATCGCCAGCACGACACCGACTGCGCCCAGTGCGCAGGCGGCGTAGAGCAGGATCGGGTTGATCAGCGGGTTATCGAGCAAGGCGGGCTCCGGACGGGGGGAGGAGAGAGGCGTGGCCGCCGGAGGATAGCGGGCACAAACCAGAGCGACGAAACGACCGGGTCCTGTTCAGTCCGGCGATCCGTGCATACCTGGGGGCGGCTTCAATTCGAGCTTGTTGAGCGGGACTGATTTGTCCTGCCGGTTGTCCTGGATCATCAACGGGATGTCCTTGAAGACGATCTCACCGTTGTACATCTTCTTGAGGTCGATTGTGTGGCGGGGGTATTTGACCAAGGGGCGGTAGATGAGATCGACCCGCCGGCTCACGGGCATCCGATAGACCGTCCCGCCGCTGTAGCTGGAACCGACGTTGGCCTGGGGAGCGTCGCTCACCCACGACTGAACTCCATCGCCGGAGACGATCGTCCCGATCCGCTCTTCCTGGCCGTCATATGCGACGAAAACCTCGAAACAGACCGGCAACGGCAGATCCGCGTCGGCAGGGATGAGGTGCATGATGTTGAGGGTCGTGACCTTGGTCATCGCGCCGTTGACGTTCCACTGATTCTCAAAGACGCTCGCGCTGACCATCGTTTCTTCGGACCGGCCCGAGAGGGCTTTTCGCATCTTCGATTCGAGCTCCGGGGTGGGCGTCACCAGCTCGACGGTTTCTTCCGCCGGAGCGACCACCGTCACTGGAAGGGAGAGCGTCATCCGACGAGCCTTAGGGTCCTTTGATCCAAGGGACGACCAGTTCATCGTGCGAGAAGCGGTTGCGCCCCGGATGGCGACTTCAACCGTGAGAGTCGCCGGACCGGGCTTGAAACTCCTGGGCACTGCACGCGACAGGACCATCCGCTGGCGGTTATTCCCCCAGCCGCTGCTCGCCTTGCTGCCGCAGATCTGAGACCAGGAGTTGTCGGCGCTGAACAACGCGTCGAGCTCGGTGTAGATGCCGAGCTGGGTGTCAAGGTCCGACCGCCCGCTGCGAGCTTTGAGCTCCTCGCCGTTGAGCTTCACCGAAACGCACCAGACCTGGGCCTGGATCATGTCGGCCGACCCGACCCGGGCGTCTCCCAGCGAGAGCCGCAGCGGGAGCGGATCGCCCGCCCGCACCGTGGGGCGCGCGACGAGCACCGGTAGCCCTGCGTTGTTGGCGAACTTGTCCTCCTGGTCCTGGCTCGCGTTGCCGTTAGCGACGATTCGCTGGAAGAGGTCCCCCCACTTCTCGTCCCACGCGATCGCCCGATCTTCCTGGATCTTGAGGACGAGGTTGGCGATCGACGACTCCTGCTCAGCGCTCAATGTCTTTTTCAGCGAGCGATCAAGCAGTTCTTCCGCGATCAGCGGCGAGGTCGTGGGCGAGGCGACGCCCGCCTCGAGCGCCAGCAGGCCGGTGGGCATGTACTTGCGGACGTTTGCTCCGGTCAACGCGGCATACATGAGCACCGCAAGGGCGCGAGCGGGACGGCGACCAGCAGAACACCGACGACCATCACAGGGATCGACCTGCGCCGGACGCCCATTCGCACGGCGTTCTGGCGTTTGAGGCCCGCGCCGCACTCGGGGCACGTCGGCGTCTGCGGGTAAACCCCCTCAAGGTCAAAGCCGCACCAGCGGCACTGCGGGTGGTTGTTCAGCTTGCGGCCTCGGCGGCCGAGGACCACCATCACAACGCCCGCGAGCAGGATTCCGATCAGGATCAGGAGTGCAGTGGTGGACATGGCGGCCCCTCTGCCAGAGCGTACCAGAAACACCTTAGTTGACGGCAGCCCGGCACCCGGTGTGGCGTAGGGGTGCGGCGGTCGCAGAGCGACCCGCACCGGGTACGCAAACTCTTATCTCCCTCGAACCGGGTAGACTCTTGTTGCATTGTTACTTGGGAGTGGCTGGTGCAGGACCCGAGGCAACAACTTGCATGGAAGCGGCGCAGCACCAAAGCTGCGCGATACGTCGGCGTGGCCGTGGCGGCGATCGGCGCGGTCGGGCTGCTGGGGTGGTGGGCCAACACGGCGGCCTTCCGGACGGTGCTGGCCGGGCTTGCGCAGATGAAGCCGAACACGGCGGTCGGGCTCGTGCTGTGCGGCCTGGGTCTTGCGCTTGGCACGCGGGGCACAGTGGCGCGGCGCGTGCGACTGGCGCTTGGTGCGGCGGCGTTCCTGATCGGCCTGGTGACGCTCGGCGAACACATCCTGGGGCTGGAACTCGGTGTCGACGGCCTGCTGGCCTCCGACGGTGTCCCGGGACCGCGACGGATGACCCCCGGCGCCGCGACTGCCCTGGTGCTCGGCGGATTCGGGATAGGGTGCACGGCGCTGCCGCACTCGAGCGAACGGGCCGGCTGGCGCGTCGTCGTTGAGACGGGGGCGTCGCTGCTGGTCGCACTGATCGGCACGCTGGCGTTGCTTGGGTACCTGTACGGGGTGCAGTCGCTGTACCGGACCGAGGTCTTCTCATCCATGGCGCTGCACACCGCAGCGTCGTTCGCGCTGCTGGGCCTCGGCCTCTCGCTGTGCCGACCGGAGCAGGGGCTTGCCAAGCTGGTGGGGAGCTCGGGCGCGGGGGGTGGTGGTGGCGCCGGGCGATGGGGTTCTTTGTCGTGCTGGTGCCGCTGTTAGGCTGGCTGCGGCTGAAGGGGCAGTACGAGCTTGGATGGTACGACACGCCGTTCGGCCTGGCCCTCATGGCGGCGATGATCATGGTGGTCGGCATCGCGCTGGTGTGGTGGACGTCTACCGCGCTTGATCGCACGGACTCCTGGCGGGCGGCGCTGCAGGAAGACCTGGCGGCGAGCGTGTCGCGCGAACACGGCACGGCGGCACAACGAGGCGCCATCCTCAACGCGCTCCCCGCGGCCATCGCGCTGCTCGGCTCAGACGGGCGTGTGATCGCGGTGAACCAGCGCTGGGCGTCGCTTGCGCCGTCGGGGACTCGCTGTGAGGATCCGCTCGGCAGGCTGTTTGTGGAGTGGGCGGCGCCCGCGGTAGGAGCCGACTCGGAAGGGTGGTCGCGGATCGAGACCGAGCTGCGGGCGCTGCTGATCGGCGAGTCGCCTGGGCAGGTCGTGGCAGTTCGAGCGACTCCGGCCGGAGGCGGGAACGGAAACGGTGGAAACGGAAGCACCGGCGCCGGTGATTCGTGGCGGTGGCTGGAGGTGCGGATCGCGCCGGTCGCCTCGGTCCACGCCAGCCGCGGCGGTCTGCCCCACAAGGGCCCGCCCAGCGGCGCGGTGGTGATGGTCAGCGACGTCACCGAGCAGCGACGATTGGAAGAGCAGTTGGTGCACTCGCAGCGCCTGGAAGCCGTGGGGCGGCTGGCGGGCGGCGTTGCGCACGACTTCAACAACCTGCTGACGGCGGTGCTTGGCCATGCGTCGCTGGCTCGCGACCAGGAACGACGCTTGCCGGAGATCGCGCCGAACCTCGCCGCCATCGAGCAGGCCGCGCGGAGCGGCGCCGAGCTGACGCAACAGCTCCTGGCGTTCGGGCGACGCCAAGTGCTCTCGACGCGCACCGTGCACGCCGGCGAGATCGTCGCCAACGTGCGGCGACTGATCGAGCGGAGCCTGGGAGACTCGGTCCGCCTTCAGGTGAACATCGACAACGTGCTCTGGCCGATCAAGGTCGACGCGGGGCGCATCGAGCAGGTGGTGATGAACCTGGTCATCAACGCGCGCGACGCGATCCCGCCCGGGAAGGAGGGCGGGATGGTGATGGTCGAGGCGAGCAACGCCGTGCTCGACCAGGCATACGCCGCGGCGCGCCCCGGCACGGTGACGCCCGGCGACTACGTGTGCATCTCTGTGAGCGACAACGGAACGGGCATGACGCCGGAGATCGCGGCACGGGTGTTCGAGCCGTTCTTTACCACCAAGGAGCGCGGCAAGGGAACGGGGCTGGGGCTGGCAACGAGCTTCGGAATCGTCAAGCAGCACGGCGGACACATCACGCTTTACACCGAGCCGGGCGCCGGCTCGACGTTCCGCGTGTTCCTGCCCGCAGCAGCGGGCAGCACGGCCGAGCCGCGGCATGCCGCGGGCGTCCCTGCTCCGCGCGGCACCGAACGCGTGCTGCTGGTCGATGATCACGAGGGCGCGCGCGGGGCCGTCGCGGGAATGCTGCGGGCGCTTGGCTATCTCGTGACCGAGGCCGCCGACGCGGCCCAGGCGCGTCGACTTGTGGACGTTGAGCGCGGCCGGTTCGACCTTGTGGTGTGCGACGTGATGCTTCCCGACGGCACAGGACCGGAGGTGATGCGCCAGCTCACCGCGACTGAGCCGTGGAACGAGACCCCGCCGCCGGTGCTGTACATCAGCGGCTACACCGCCAACGCCGTGGTGAACCACGGCACGCTCGACCCAGGCCTTGAGTTCATCGCCAAACCGTTCTCGGCGGACGAACTTGGCATCCGTGTGCGGTCGCTGCTTGATCGCGGGCGTGCGGCACCGGTGCAATTGTAAAGAAAAGGCCAAGAGTGCATGCCGAGCAGGGCCGCGGCGGCGCGGAGGGTGACGATCCCGGCTCGTGTGAAGGAGCGGCCGGCGATGCGGAAGACGTTTATCTGTACGTTGCTCACGGTGTGCGCATGGACCGGAACGAGCGTGGCTCAACCCGGCATGCCCGCCGCCGTGGAAGGTTTGTCCCCGGCGATCGCCGACGCGGCGAAGAACCTGCCCGACGCACGGCCTCGGCTGGTGGTGGTGGTGAGTATCGATCAGTTCCGAGCTGATTACCTGCCGCGGCTGATGGATCTGTTCGGACCGGGCGGGTTTCGGCGTTTGACCGACGGCGGGGCGTGGTTCGTCAATGCGCGCCACGCACACGCACCGCTATTCACCGGGCCGGGGCACGCGGTACTGATGACGGGCGGAGCGCCGTACAAGACGGGGATCATCAGCAACGACTGGTGGGACCCGGTGGCGCACCGCGCGGTTTACTCGACAGAGGACCGCAAAGCCACGGTCGTCGGCGCTGCGCCGGGGAGCAAGGCATCGCCGATGGGGCCGAAGAACCTGCGCAGCACGACCGTGGGCGATGAGCTGAAGCTCGCGACAGCCGGGCGGAGCAAGGGCGTATCGATCGCTCTGAAGGACCGCGCGGCAATCTTGATGGCCGGGCACGCGGCGGACGTGTGCCTGTGGTTCGATACGACAGGTGGACGGTGGATCAGCAGCTCGGCGTACTGCCGGAGCGGAGCCTTGCCGGAGTGGGTCGAGGCGTTGAACGCGGAGGGCGTCCCGTCGCGGACGCTGGGAACGACGTGGACGAGCAATCTCACGCCGCAGGCGCTTGCGGAACGGACCACACAGCCGCGGGTGACGGGAAAGCACATCCCGGCGGGGTTCGGCGCGGCGTTCCCGCACGCGGTGGGCAAGGAGCCGACGGCGGAGGATTTCAAGGCGTTCGCCTACACACCAGACGCCAACGCGTTCGTGCTTGAGACGGCGAAGCGGGCGGTGGTGCAGGAGCGGCTGGGTCAGCGCGGCGTGCCCGATGTTCTGACGATCAATCTCTCGACGAACGACTACGTCGGACACGCGTTCGGACCGTACTCGCCCGAAGCGGTGGACCTGATGGTGCGGACCGATGCGCAACTCGCGTCGTTCCTCACGTTTCTCGATGAGAAAGTCGGCGCGGGCAAGACGCTGTTTGTCGTTACAGGCGACCATGGCGTGTCGCCGATCCCCGAGAACGCGAGCACGACGGAAATCGGCGTCGATGCCCGGCGGTTCAGCGTCAAGGCGGTGATCGACTCGATCGCAGGCGAGATGAATCGCCGCTTCGGCGAGCCGGCGGGGGGGAGCTGGTTCGCGATGCCCGCCGACGGCCCGGGCAAGCCCGACCAGGTGCTGCGCGGCGGCACGTTCCTCGACGGGCTGGTGTACTTCAGCCGCGAGGCGGTCGAAGCGGCGATGAAGGCGGACCCGCGCCTCACGCGGCGCGACTTTGAACAAGCCGCGTGCGACGCAGTGAACGGCTCGAACATTCCCGGCGTCTACGGCTGCTACGGCAAGACGCAGGTGCTGGAAGGGCGGATGCCCGATAACGACTTGTGCAAGCACCTTGCGCTCGCGGTACACCCGCAGATCTCAGCGGACGTGATGGTGATTCAGGACCAGCTCTGCCTGCAGGACCCGATGAGCGAGGGACACGCGACTTCGCACGGAACACCGTTCGCGTACGACACGCACGTGCCGCTGATCGTGTATCAGCCGGGCGTGATCAAGGCGGGCGTGTTCGCGCAGCGCGTGTCGCCGATGGACATCGCACCAACGATCAGCCTGCTTGTGGGGACGGAGTTCCCATCAGCGTGCGATGGCGAGCCGCTGTTACCCGCATTGAGCAAGTAAAGAACGCGCTAAGCGAGGTGCGAGAACCAGCGCTTCGAAGTGCCGTTTGCGCCGTCCGGGCAAAGGGCACGTTGCGGGTCTGTCAAGAACACGTGAGGCTTCTCTCGCGGGTGAGAATCCCGTCATGGTGTAAGGCAGAATGAGCCGAACCCGGTCGTCATACCCCCCCGCCCCGGCGGAGCCGAGGCCAAATTGATGTCAGGTTCAAGGAGCGGACCGTGATGCAGTACCGGAGCGTCTTCATCAGTGACACGCACCTTGGGTTCCGGGCCGCCCGGACCGACGAGCTGTCGGCCTTCCTCAAGCACGTGCGGTGCGAGCGGCTCTACCTGGTCGGCGACATCCTCGACCTGTGGATCCTCAAGAGCAAGTTCCGCTGGCCGGCGAGCCACAACCGCGTCGTGCGCCGGCTGCTGAAGCACGCCAAGCGCGGCACGCAGGTGGTCTATATCCCCGGCAATCACGATGATGCCGCCCGCCAGTACGCGGGCCTTGATTTCGCGGGCGTGCGCATTGCGCTGCAAACGGTGCATCGGACAGCCGACGGCCTGCACATGCTGGTGACGCACGGCGATGAATACGACATGGTCGTCAAGCACTCGCGAACGCTCTCGATGATCGGCGGGTGGGCCTACGACCGGCTGATCACGCTCAACCGCGCGGTGAACATGGCTCGCGGCGTGTTCGGGCTCAAGCCGTGGAGCTTCTCTGACACGATCAAGCGGAAGGTGAAGGGGGCGTGCACGTACGTGAGCGACTACCGCGGCCATCTGCTGCAGGACGCCGCGCGCCGCAAGCTCGACGGGGTGATCTGCGGGCACGTGCACCAGCCGGCCGTGGAACGGATTCCCGTCGCAGGGGTTGAGGGCGAGGGGATGCTCTACTGCAACTGCGGCGACTGGATCGAGCGGTGCACGGCGCTGGTCGAGCACGCCGACGGGAAGCTGGAAGTCATCGACGTCGCGAAGCTGCTTGAGACCCTCGGCATCGAGGTGAAGCGCGATGAGGAAGAAGTGGTGATCGACGGAGCGGAAGACATGCTCGCGGCACCGGGGTTCAGCGGAGCAGGAGGCGTACTGTGAGGCCGACGCGGGTGGTGGTCTGCACCGCCGCGGTGGGGTGCGGGCACACGCGGGCGGCGCTGGCACTGCGCGAAGGCATCCTCGCGCAGGAGCCGGACGCGCAGATCGAGTTCATCGAAACGCTCGACCACGCCAGCGGCTGGTTCGTGCGGCCGTATCGCGACGGGTATCTCGCGGCCGTGGGCAAGATGCCCGCGCTGGCGGGTTGGCTGTACAAGCGCACCGACAAGGTCGGCGGCGGAGCCTTCGGGCGCACGGTTGAGCGGCGGGGGCTGAGGCAGTTCTGCAGCCATCCATCGCTGACCGGGGCTGACCTGGTGGTCACCACCCACTTTCTGTGCGCGCGAGTGCTGGCAGGGCTGCGCTCGGCCGGCTCACTGCGGGCGCCCGTCGCCGTGTGCGTGACCGATGTGCACCCGCACGCGGTGTGGCTCTCCAAGGGCATCGACGCGTTGCTGGTGGCCGCGAACTCCTCGCGCGAGACGGCGCTCAAGGCCGGACTTCCGAGCAACCGCGTGCACGTGACGGGGATCCCGATCGACCGGCGGTTTGAGACCAGTGAGGATCAGGGACTGGCCCGATTCGAGCTGGGGTTGCCGCCGCAGGGCGAGCGACCGGTCGTGCTGGTGGCCGGGGGCGGGCTGGGCTTGGGGGGGATCGAGGGAGTGGTCTCGGCATTGATGCGCCGCAACCGGCCAGTGCACGTTGCGGTGATCTGCGGGCGCAACGCGACGCTGAGGCGCGCCGTCGAGCCGCTGCGCGCGAGTGGGCGAAGGCGGGGCCTGATGCGCCGTCGTGCTCCGTCGAAGGGTTCACAACACAGATGCCGCGATGGATGGCGGCGGCGGATCTGCTGGTGGGCAAGCCGGGCGGACTGACGACGGCGGAGGCGTGCGCCGCGGGCCTGCCGATGGTGCTGCTGCGTCCGATTCCCGGGCAGGAAGAACGCAACGCCGATCACTTGTGTGAGAACGGCGCGGCCGTGCTGCGGATCGGCGACGAGCTTGCGGCCGATGAAGCGGCCCGCCTGGCGTTCGACCGCACCTCGCTGGGTTCGATGCGCGCGTCAGCGCCTCCGGCTGGGCCGCCCGGATGCGGCGATGGCCGGAGCGAAGGCGGCGCTCGCGCTGGTGGACCGCAACGCCGTGCGCAGCGACGAGCGCTGGGCTCAAGGGACCAGCGACGAGGCGTTGTTCGCGCTGCCGTGCGTCACGGGGTGAAACGACAGCGGCCCCGCTTGCGCGGGGCCGCCGGATCAGACAAACTGAGAAACAGGATCAGCGACGACGGCGGGCGACCGCCATGCCACCGAGGCCGAGCAGGGCCGCGGCGCCGGGAGTCGGGACGCCGAAAGTGAAGCCGTTCCAGTGCTCACCGCTGCTGGTGGTCCAGCTGATGCTGTTGAAGGTGCCGATGAACTGGATGATGCCGTGGCCTTCGAAGCCGACAAGCGTGTCGCCGCCGTTCACATTCGGGCCGCCGGCGTTGGTCAGGGTGCCGTTGCCCCAGTATCCCTGGCCGACGGAGATGATGTTGAAGCCGGCGCTGAAGTAGTACGTCGTGCCGATGCTGGTCTGCCCCAGGCTGACGATGGCCATATAGGGGTTGGTGACCGGGGAGCTGAACGAGATGGTGTTGAGCGACTGACCGTTGCCGGCGATGGCGACGAGGTCGACCGTGGAGGGAACGTTGCTCACCGAGCCGCTGGTGTAGGCGGGGAACGGCGTGGAGGTGTTGTCGCGCCAGTAGTCGGTGCCGGCGTTGTTGGTCTGCGTGAAGTCGATCTCGCCGGTATAGCTCAGGCCGATGCCGCCGATGTTGCCGGTGGCAAAGGAAGCGGGACCTGAAGGTCCGCCGGCGGTCCAATCGGCCCAAGTGACGACGTCGGCCGAAACGACAGAGGCGGCTACAGCCAGTGAGGCGAATGCGATAACAGTCTTCATGGGGTCTCTCTCTCCTGCGGGCCGAGTTGGTCGGAGCGCCGGCCCGTCGATGCGCTCGTGACCAGAGGATACCACCAAACGGGTGCCCCGCAAGCGAGGAGGCTACGGATTCTGCCTAATCATCCCTGTCAAATCCCTTATTTGGCAGCGCCATCGCGGCTGAACAGCTTCACCTCGTCGGTCGCCACGCGGAGCGCCTGACCCCAGAGCGAGTTGGACTTGACCCGGTCGGCCTGCTTGAGGAAGCCGCTGTTGGTCGCATCGAACTTGGGGCCGAAGGCTTCCCAGAGCAGTTTGCGCTCGTCGGGTGTCGCGGCGGCGAGCGTCTTGTACGCCTTGCCGGCGTCCTTGGCGGCGGGCTCGATCTTGGGCGCGACGTTGACCGCGTCAGTCAGCGAATGGACGTTCTCCAGCGACGAGACCAGCGCGTTGATGTTGGTGAGGTAGCTGTTGGCCGCGTCCTTGAGGTACGGCGCGAGCAGGGACATCGCGTCCTTGCCCAGGAGACTGCTCATCCCGCCGCTCTGGCAGGAGGAGAGCGGCGCGATGGAGCACGAGAGCGCAGCGGCGAGTGCGGCGAGGCAGCAGCGGTTCATGGGGGGTCTCCTTTGCGAGGGCGTGACGGAAAGGGGGGAGGGGAGAGGGGGGTTACTCGATCGGCTTAAGTCCGAGCATCGCCCGGATCAGGTTGATCTGTCCGAAGTGGTAGCAGTCGTGCGGCAGCATGTACCGCAGGCGCGAGGTGTCGACGCCGGGCGTTGCGAGCGCATCAGCGATGGCGATCTGCGCGTGCGAAGCGGGCCTTGGCTTCGCCCCAAGCTTCCTCGGTCGTGTCGGAGACCGCAGGAAAATTGCCCGAGGCGACGGCGGCTTCGGTCGCCTTGGTCGGGTCGGTCAGGCGGCGCAGCGTGTCCTCGCGCCAGAAGCACATGTGCAGCACATGCTGCCAGATAGAGCGGCGCTCGCCGGTCACCCCGGGCGCATTTGTCGGCTTCCACGCCGCCTGCTCGGCCGTCAGTCCTTCAAGGGACGCTCTCCAACTAGCGGCCCAAAGGCCGTCTGACCACGCATCGCCCCAGAACGAGGCGAGCAGGGACTGATCGGTGTGCTGCGCGAGAGGGGTGGTCATGTCGTTCTCCGGTTCGTTGGCCCTGTAGACTATCGCGGGAGGAACACCGGATGGGAATCAGCGTCTACCAGCGGTTGGGTCGTGTCTTCGCTCCGGAGCGGTTCTCGCCCTCGCGCCGGGCGTTCCTGCAGACGGCAGCAGTCGCGGGCGCCGGCGTAGCACTCGGTGGGTGCTCTACGTGGCGCAGGGAGTGAAAACGAGGGAGCAGGGGGTCCGCGAGGACGAGTTGTGGTGATTGGCGGGGGGTTTTCGGGGCTGGCGTGTGCGTGCGCCTTGCATAAGGCAGGGGTCGACGTCGTCGTCCTGGAGGCGCGGGAGCGGGTGGGCGGGCGGGTGCGCTCGTTCAATGCACGGTGCGGTGAAGAGCTAATCCCCGGACACAACGTGGAAGGCGGCGGGGAACTGATCGGCCTGAATCACCTGGCGTGGCGGGCTCTGGCCGACGAGCACGGCCTTGAGATGCTGCAGGTCTCCGACGACGAGGGGCTCGCCGACCCGGTTCTGTGGCGTGAACAATCAGTCGACCTGGGCCGCGCGAGGCAACTGTGGGAGCAGCTCGACGCGGCGCACGCGACGATTAACGAGCCGTCGCGTGCCATCGACGCCGATGCCCCGTGGGATGCGCCGGCGCTCGCGATCTGGACCGCCGCTCGATGGAGGAGTGGCTGGCCGAGCAGCAGCAGTCGGGACTCGACGAGCTTGCGCTGGCGTGCATCCGCATGGAGTTTGAGGCCAACAACGGCGTCACGCTCGGGCAGCAGAGCTGGCTCGGCACGCTTGCGTACGTCAAGGGTGGCGGTATCGAGGCGTTCTGGTCAGACAGTGAATCGCTGCGGTGCGACGGGGGAAACCAGCAGCTTGCTCTGAAGATGGCAGGGCGGCTTGGTCGCCGAGTGCGCACGGGCACCTCGGTCGCTTCGGTGGACGAAGGCGGGCGGGGGTTTGTCGTCCGCACTGCGCTTGGGGAGCGGATCGAGTGCGACCAAGTAGTCGTCGCCGTGCCGCCGAGCGTGTGGCGGACCATCCAGTTCAACCGCCCATTGCCGGCTGAGCTTGTGCCGCAGATGGCGCAACGCCAAGCACCTGAGCGTCGTCGACGGGCGGTACTGGAAGGACGGGGAAAGGTCCCGGTCGCAGTACGGCCTGGTCATCGGGCCGCAGTCGCGCGCGTGCATGACGTGGGAAGGGACTGATGGACAGGCTGTGCGGCCGGGCGATCGAGCGTGCCTGACTGTGTTCACAGGCGCTGATGCCGCGGGGCGCCTGCTTAAAGACAACCCTCAGGAACGCCAGCGTCTGCTTGCGGGCGAACTCGAGTCGCTCTTCCCGGGATACGGCGCACACGTGCAGGCGACGAGGTTCATGGACTGGCCGCGCCAGGCGTGGACGATGGCGAGCTACTCGTTCCCCGCGCCGGGCCAGGTGACGACCGTGGGCCCGATGCTCCGCCGCGGCGGGGCTGCATGGGGTGTGCCGGGCCTGCTGTTCGCCGGCGAGCACTGCGACCCGGCGTTTGTCGGGTACATGGAGGGTGCGCTGCGCAGCGGCGTGCGCGTCGCGACCGCCATCGTCGGCGCTCCGGTGTGACAGTCGGGCTCAGAAAGCGAAGTTGTCGAGCGGGCTGGTGGCGGCGGCCGGGCTGTTGCGGATCGCCCCCGACGGGTTGCCCTCGACGAGGTTGTATGCCTGGGCTCCGCTGCCGCTGACGGCGTTGCCGACGACCATCGAACCGCCGTTCAGCGCGCGAATGCCGGTGGTGTTGGCGCTGAGGGTGTTCCCTTGCACGCGGTTGATGGTGTTGCCGACCGAACCGACCGCCCCGCCGCCGACGGCGTCGATGCCGATGCCGCACTGCTGGATCACGTTGTTGGCGACGCTGGAGCCGAACTGAGCCTTGATGCCCGTGTCGCTGCAGCCGACGACGGTGTTGCCCTCGATGCGAGCCGACTGCGTGGCGACGATGCCGCGCGAGCCCGCGATAGAGATACACCGGACGGTGCAGCGCTCAACGACGCCCGAGCCGACTTCGATCGCAGTGCCGGCGTTGTGCACGGTGCAATCGCGCACGACCGACGCCTCGCCGGTGGTGATGCCCACGTTGCCGCCGAAGACGACGCACTCGGTGATCACGGCGCCGTGCCCGGCGCCGATCGACAGCTCGGCGGAGTTCTGAACGATGCAGCGGTGCACGAGGCTGAAGGGCGCGAAGACCTCCAGCCCGCCCGCGTGGTTGTCGTCGATCAGCAGGTTCTCAAAGCGGCAGCGTTGGCCGTAACCGATGAGCCCGTAGAACGGCCAGCCGCGGACGGTGCCGTTGCGCACAACGACGCCTGTGCGCGACGAAGAAATCTCGATCGCCGACTCGATGCCACCCGACGAGCCGCGGTTGCCGATCATCGAGAAGCCGTTGAGGTCGAGCGTGACGAAGTCGGCGGCGATGCGGATTGCCGTCTTACCGGCCGTGCGGATGATGTCGCTGGTCAGGCAGTAGTTGCCGCTCTGGGTAATCACGTGGACGTTCGCGGTGTCGCCGCTGAGCGAGTGAACGGGCGTCCGGGGCTCGATCTCCGCGAGCGTGCGACCGGTCGAACCGATCGGGCCGGCGGGCGGCGAGAGCGGGCCAGCGGTGGCCTTGTGAGCAAGCGCCGCAACGCCGATGAGGCCCGCGGAAATCCCTAGAAGCGCACGCCGATCGACCGACCCGTCTGAGTGCTGTTCATCCATGCCTTCTAACGTGCCGCCGCGCCGCCGGTATTGCAGACAACCCCAGCTCCCGGGCCGATCGGCCCGGGAACAGGGGTTGTGTTGCTTGATGCGCGGGGGCAGCACCGCGCCATGGTTACGGGCGGCGACGGCGAATCGACGAGCTCAGCCCGGCGACGCCCAGCAGGGCTGCCGACGCGGGCGTTGGCGTCGCGAGGCCGAGGGTGAAGCCGTTCCAGTGCTCGCCGTTGGACGAAGCGAAGCTGATGGAGTTGAACGTGCCGATGAACTGGAGGATGCCGTGCCCCTCGTTACCGACGAGCGTGTCGCCGCCCAGCCAGTTCGACCCGGCGTTGACGAGGGTGCCGTTGCCCCAGTAGCCCTGGTTGACCGAGTCGACGACGAAGGGGGCGTCGAAGTAGTACGTGGTGCCGATGCCGTACTGGCCGAGGCTGACGATCGCCATGTACGGGTTGGTCACCGGTTGGGAGAACGTGATGGTGTTCACGCCCTCGTGATTGCCGGTGACGGTCACCAGGTCCACGTTGTTGGGCACGTTGGAGACCGACCCGGTGACGTACGCGGGGAACGGGTTGGACGAACCGTCGCGCCAGTAGTCGGTGCCGGCGTTGTTGGTCTGCGTGAAGTCGATCTCGCCGGTATAGCTCAGGCCGATGCCGCCGATGTTGCCGACAGCGAAGGAAGAAGAGCCCGACGGGCCGCCGGCGGTCCAGTTGGCCCAGTCAACGGTCGCGGCCTGGGTCGAAGCGGCGGCGAGCATGAGCGCAGTGATAGCGAGGACGTTCTTCATGTGTGGCTCCTGGCGACGTGAGTCGCGGTTTGAGGCGTTTGGGCGTCCACATTGAGGCGGTGGACGCCGCACCTAAACCTCGAATACGTCTTTGCGCAATGCCAGCCCGCTGAACACCCCCGAGCATTATCGAGCCGCTCCGAACGTGGTAGACTGCCCACAATGAAGACCGCCGCGTTCACCGTTGCGACGCTTTTTCTCGGACTCGCCGCCGCGTTCACCGCCGGCTGCTCGAGCAATAAGTACGTACCCGCTGACGACGAAGACCCCGACAGCTTCGAGGCCGTCAAAGACATTCACGGCGGACCATACAGCGACATGGTGCTGGTCTATCTGAAGACCGGTCCCAAGAGCGGCCAGCTCTCCAAGGAGCAGAGCGACCAGGTCTTCGCGGGGCACATGGCGAATATCCATCGCCTGGCCGACCTCGGCCAACTGCTGATCGCCGGGCCGTTCGACCGCGACCACACGCGCGACAAGACCTGGCGCGGCATCTTCCTGCTCGACACGCCGAACATCGACCTCGCCAAGCTGCAGGCAGAGAGCGACCCGGGCATCCAGGCGGGCGTCTTCACGCCAGAGTACCGGCAGGTGAAGGCGTCGATCGAGCTGCGCCATGTGCGCGAGCTTGAGAAGGCCATGCTGGCCAAGACCGAGGCAGAGAAGGACAAGCCGCGCGACCCGACCAAGCCCCCGCCCAATATCCGCGGCTACGTGATGGTGACCGCCGACGACGCGCCCGCGGCGAACGCCGCGCTCAAACGCGCGGGACTGGCCGACAAGGTCGTCTGGTGCACGCGCTTCAGCGGCACGGGCCCCAAGGGGTACGGCAAGGGAGGCGTCTTCGTGCTCGACGCGGAGAAGGCCGACGATGTGAAGGCCGCGCTCGATAAAGCGGGCGCTCCAGGAATCGGCGTTGATGGCTGGTGGGCAACCACGTCGCTCACCGGGCTGGGCGGCTCAGCCCGCGTGATGCCGGGAGGATGATCCGGCCGAGTTGGTCATCACTGGCAAATAACAGCGACAGCGTGGATCGGGCAGGCCCTTGCCGCACGCTCGTTGATTGTTCAAAACACCACGCGCGCCGGGCTGTCGGTCCGCATCACCGCCTCCTGGACAAACTGCGCTTTGTACGCCGCTCGCACGCGTTCGATCTTCTCGTTGTCCTCCGCAGTCGGTAGGTGCAGAAGCACCAACACGCGCGACGGCTCGCGGGCGATGCGGCCGCTCTCCTCCTGCCACTGGCCCGACGCCTCCAGCACCGTCAGTCCCTTGGGGAACAGAGGCGTCACCGTGGTGCTCAGGAAGTCGCGCCACTGCTGGTCGGATACCACACCACCGTCAGGACGCGAAAGCCCAAAGAACAGCTCCGTCCGCACCATGACCACCGCATCGGCGGGCGCCGCCGATGCATGCGGCCGGCAGCAACCGCCGAGCAGAGACGCGGAGACGATCAGCACGATCACGGAACGTCGGAGCATGCCGCAGTTTACCCCATTTGCGTGCCGCTCTGAACACCCAGCGCCCGGCGGGTGTACGGTCGTCCGTGCGATTTGACGCGATCATCTTCGACTGCGACGGCGTGCTGGTGGACAGCGAGGTGCTCGGCAACCAGGTGCTCGCCGAGGTGATGTCCGAGCACGGTGTTCCCATGACCGCCGCCGACTCCATCCGCGCGTTCATGGGACGCTCGATGGGCGGCATCATCGAGAAAGCGACCGAGCTTGCGGGACGCGACATGCGTGCCGTCTGCGAAAGCATCTTCATGCCGCGGTTGTCCGAAGCGTTCGGCGCGCGTCTTAAGGCGATTGAAGGAATCGACGGCCTGCTGAGCGGCCTGAGCGCGCCCCGTGCCGTCGCGTCGAGCAGCCCGACGACTCGCCTCCACCGGAGCCTTGAAGTCACAGGTCTGCTGCGCCACTTCGGCGGGCACGTCTACAGCGTCGATCTCGTGCAGCGCCCCAAGCCCGCGCCTGATGTCTTCCTGCTCGCTGCGGAGCGGCTGGGCATTGGCCCGGCGTCTTGCGTGGTGGTCGAGGACAGCGTGGGCGGCGTCACGGCTGCTGTGGCTGCGGGCATGCGGTGCGTCGGCTTTACCGCCGGGAGGCACTGCGGCGATGGACACGGCGAGCGGCTTCTGGCGGCAGGTGCTGAACGAATCGCCTGCTCGGCCCGCGAGCTTGAGCGCCTGTTTGCGACCACGACCCTCTCCCGCTGATCTACCTGGCGAACAACAACCGAGCGAACGCAGTACGTTGGGTGCCATGGCACGGAAGCCGAGTCCTCATTCACGCCCAACGCCGGCTCAGCTCGCCGCGGCCAACAACAAGCGGACCGTTCCCGACCTGCTCGCGCCGGACCTCAACGTTCTGTTCGTGGGGATCAACCCCGGTCTGTGGTCGGGTGCGACGGGCCATCACTTCGCGCGGCCCGGCAACCGCCTCTGGCCGGCGCTGCATCAGTCAGGCCTCACGCCGCGTTTGCTGCACCCCAGTGAGGAACGCGAGCTGCTGACTTTGGGGCTTGGCATGACCAAACTCGTCTCGCGCGCCACCGCCACCGCTGCCGAACTCAGCAACGCGGAAGTCCAGCGAGGCGGAGCCCGGATCCGACGCCTGGTACGGAAGTGGAAGCCGGGCGCGGTCTGCTTCCTCGGGCTTGGCGCGTACAAACAGGCCTACGGGCTCAAGCGTGTCACGCTGGGCCGGCAGGAAGAGCTCTTTGAAGGCGCTGCGCTCTGGGTGCTGCCAAATCCCAGCGGGCTCAACGCCAATCACCAGCTCGGCGACTTTGTAAAGATGTTCAAGGAGCTCCGCGACCAGAGCTTCCCCGCCTTCACAGCGTCTGCCGCGGCAAGCACCAAACTAGCGCGTTAGTCCTTCATCCCCTGCCGCAGTTCCGTCAGCACGCGCCCGTCGAGACGGATGAGGCCGTGGCGCGGGTAATCCAGGTCGATAATCAACCACAGGGCCGCGGCGATCAGCGCCGTCAGCAGGATGCCCGGCAGGTGCGTGCGCCGTTCGATGAACACTGAGGCGAAGCCCACCGACGCCACACTGCCCAGTGCACAGAGCAGGATCACCGCGAGCACGGCGACGGGAATCTGCCGCCTGCGGGCGTCGACCTGCTTGGTCATCAAGTCCGCAAGGTCGTTGAGTGGCGGCAGCAGCGTGACGGCAAGATCGGCCCGCGCTCCGCACACGCGCACGGCGCTGGCCCATGCGCGCCCGTGTGACGCGTTGATCTTTTCGATCAACTCTGGCGCTCGCGCAGAAGGCGAGTTTTCAAACAGCTCACACCGAGCATCGGTGTACGCCAGCAGCGACGATTTCATTTCCTTCTGTTCAGCCCCGTCCGGAATGAGGTCCGCGCGCAACCACGCCGTGCCGACGGCATTGGCCTCGGCGACCAGTAAGTCCTGACGTGCGACAAAGCGTGTGACCGCCTGCGAGAACGAAAACCCAAGCAGGAGCGCCAGCAGGCCGAGCATCGCTCCCTGCACCACGCCCATCTGCTGCAAGTCCGACTGCTGCACCTTGACCCTGCGCAAACCAGCTCCCCATCACGCCCGACAGCCACAGGAGCGCGATCAAGCCCGCGGCCACGACCACTTCGACGACCGTGTTCTCCATTCGCGGAGCATACCGGAGTTCGATTTAGCCTGAATCCAGGTCGAACAGGGTCGGCGTCTCCTTCGGCGCAACGGATTCCCACTTGGGCAACGCCGTACCGACGACCTCAGCAAACCGTGCAGCCGTGGCCGGCGCGAAACCCGCAAAGTCGTTATCAAAGAATGCGTACACGGTCCGTACGTCGGGAGCGACCATGCACAGAGCATCCACCTGCTTTTTCCACCACGCCAAACGCACCGTCGGATCCAACTGCTCGTGGTTTCGCTCACGGAACTGCCCGTGCCGTCCCAGGAATCGCAGGTAGAGCACGTCAGACGTCGCGACTAGCGGCGGCTGCGTGGCCCCGCTGGTTTCTGTACCGGCAACACCACGCCGCGGCGTGTGATCCGCGTGGACAAGCGCCATGTTCTTCTCGCTCAACATGGCCGCCGTCGAGGGCGTTTCCCACGATGCGTGCCGGAACTCCAGCGCCAGGCGAAGGTTGGGAGCTGTCGCGCGGGCTCTCTCAACAACCGGCGCCAGCCGGTCCAAGAAACCAGCCAACTCAGACCTGGCCCTGTCATCGAACGCGGGTGGGAACTGCATCAGCACCGGCCCCAGACGCCCACCAAGCACGAGCACGTTCTCAAGGACTCGTTCCATGACGGCCAGCGCGGCAGGCTGATCGAAGTGCCCGGGCTCGGGCCCTTGTGCATTGGCCAGCGCGCCCTCCGGCGTCAGCCCGTGCGTCACCTCACGTGGGGCCTTGATGGCGAACCGGAAGTCGGCGGGCACGGTGCGCGCCCCAGTACGCCACCGTCGCGAGTGACGGAGGACCGTAGAACGTCGTGTTGATCTCCACGGCGTTGTGGCGCGCCGCGTAGTAGGCCAAACGCCGGTGGACGGCGAGGCCCGGTGGATAGAACGGCCCGGCCCACTCCGGATACGCAAATCCGACAAGGCCGATGCGCCAATCGATCGCACAATGAGCCGACGCGTTCGCCGATGCGTCCGTGCACATACAGAGCACGCACGAACACCCGGAGTGAACTGACCGTGAAGGCGAACAACCTGTAGTTCAAACTCGCTCAGGAGTCCGGATCGTCACGTTCAACCGGCGGCACGCGCCGGCGGCTCGGGGATCGCGACGAGTGCGTATACCTCGACGGCCGGCGGCTCAACCAGCAGCTCACGCCACCGCTTCAAGAACGCCTTCATTGTCGGATCGTCCTTGACGCGCACCTGATCGCGGTCGTACACCTCGCGGTTTTCGTAGAGGATGAGCTCGATGAATCGGTGGTCGTCGGCCAGGTCCTGCAGCAGCCGAACCTCGATGCCGCCCGGCGACTCGTAAAACGGCTTGCCTTCGGCGAGAAACGCGAAGTACGCATCGCGCATGCCCGGCTTGACGCGGAAGCGAAGATGGAGATCAATGCGTGTCGGCTGCATCACGTCAGTCTAATGCGCCGACTCGAATCGCTCAAGACGCCTTCGGTCGCCGCCCGCCCACCGTTCCCCCCACCACGATCGCCGCGGCGATCAGCACCAGGTTCTTGATGATGTACTGACCCTCAAGCGTCGGCGACCACGGAACATGCACCCAGCACACTTTGGGAAGCAGCACCAACGGCAGAAATGTCCCCGGCATCTGCAGCGCCAGCAGGCCGATCGACACGCGGATCAGCGGCCGCCACAGCATGCACAGCCCAATCACGACTTCCCACGCGCCCAGGAACGGGATGAACCATTTGGGATCGAACCAGTAAACCGTCCGTGTCACCAGCTCGTTGGCGGGGCTCGTCCCCACGATCTTCAACCCGCCGAACCACACGAAGATCACCGCCAGCGCAACCCGCAGCAGCAGCACGCCGTGCCGCGACATCCACGACGCGATCCGTTCATCCATCGCCATGACGTTCATGGGTAACCGTATGGCAAGCTATCAGCCGGGCCGCCGCGCCCGTACCCTCGACCGTGTTCTTCTGCGCCGCACCGATGATCGTGATCGGCACGCTCATCGCGATCATCGTCATCGCCATAGACGTTCGCAATCGCGCACGGCGCGAACGCCCGGTCCTGCTCGGCCTCTGCACTCACTGCAACTACCCGCTCGCGGGCCTCACCGTCACGTCTCACCACTGGCTCCGCTGCCCCGAGTGCGGGCACGACTGCTTCAACAGCCAGACGCTCCCCAACGAGCCCGTACACCCCGCGTGGTGGGCCGCGGCCGTCGCCATCGGCGCGGCCGCCGTAGCCGCGATGGCCGAGAACGCGCTGGGCGTCGCCCGGTCGCTCAAGCCTCATCACGCCGATGTGCTCCTGATCCTGGCCGCAGGCGTCTCGGCCGCCGGCCTCATCACGCTCATCCTCGCCGCCGCGATGACCGACCGCACCAAACGCGAAGCACGCACCAGGATGCTGCTGGTCCTCTCAATCGTCCAGCTGGTCGCTTCGATCATCTGGACCTGGTGGGCGGTTCTGTGCGGCTACAACTCCTGATCACGTCCATCAAGCAGCGCCGTGCCGAGCACTCCACGACGCGATGAGATCGTCGGTCAGGCGCGTCGCCTCGGCAGTGAACGACGGGATATCGGCGGCGCTCCGCGGATAGCACAGCCGCACGACCGTCTCGTACTCCCGCGCGGGAAGATCATCCTTCAGGTACCGCAATCCGTAGTCGTGCCGGTCGGGGGCATGGGTGATCCGCAGCATGTCCACCAGCGGCCGCACCACCAGCGCGTGATAGAAGTAAGCCGCATCAGCCGGCAACTCGCGCGGCGTCGCCAGCTTCACCGGTAGGTGCCGGAGCAGCCGCGACTTCACACGGATCTCTTCCACCTTCTTGCGCACCGCAAGATCGATCGCCGCGCGGTCTACGTGCACCGGCTTCACCAGCCCGTCCTTGTCAAACAGCGTCGTCGGCGTGCCGTGCCGCTCGACCTCCAGCCACGGGTGCATCTGCCCGACTTCGACCATCAGCCAATCCACCATGAGGTACTCGGGCGCATCGGCAAGCTGGTAGAACGCTTGGTTGAACCCGTGCCACGTCGGCATCGGCAACCGCCAGTGGATGTTCACCGGCGACAGCGCCGCAGCGCATCATCGATCGCCTTGGCCGCCCTCTCAACCTGACCCGGCGCGACGAACACGAACAAGTCGATGTCAGAAAGCTCATCGAGCCGGCCCGTCGCGGCGGAGCCTGCAATGAACGCGGCGCGGACCGCATCCAATGGTTCAAGAGCTGCAACGAGAGCGGCGATGATGGGGTCTCGGGTGAGCATGCAGTACCCAGATGCGCGGCCGCTCTCATCCCATCACGGCAAAACGCCGGCGTTCTCAGCCTAGCAGTCCCGCAAGCCATCCCGTTTTCCGTTTGTAGATCACACGTCCGCTTGACTGCAAGTGATCGGCGAGCGCGCCGCCTGCATTCAGGTCAACGACATCCACCGGCAGACCAGCACCCTTTGACCAACTCTCCACAACCGGACCAACGGCATCGCGGGCCATGACATAACTCTTCGCATCTAGCCCGATCAGCGGATGCGCCCGAGCATCCCCGGTAGACGGCATGCTCACGGCGCACAACCTCGCGGCATTGATCGACGGGGCGTTCCTGCACACGCCTTCAACCGCCTTGATCAGTTCAACCGGCTCAACCGCCAACTGACCGAGGAGCACCTGCGTGTCGCGCGTCGCCTGCATCTGACGACCGCCCGCTGAAACGAAACCGCCCATCGCGTGGCTAATTTCCTCGGCGGTGAACTCCTTGCCGTAGGGACCGCACGGGTTGAGCGCCACCCGCGCCCCTTTCGTCATTTCAAAGAACGATTTCGCCGGCATCGTGATGAACTCGACCTGCGCAGCGATCGAATGCTCCAGCAGCTCGCGCGACGTGAACACGACGAGCGCATCGCCGCCCGGAAGCCCGTAGCTCGGCAGGCTCGCGCGGCCGCGATCGTCGACCGAACCCAGGATGTAGAGATCGCCGGTAAGCAACTCGTTCCAGAACGCCGCGTGTGCCCCCGGATCAGGCGCCCCGCGGCCGCCGCTGCTTGCCGCCAACTGAAGCAGGCGCTCGAGCTCATTGAAAGGCCAGCCGGGAACGCCGTTTGCATGGAAGGGCTTGAGCATGAATGTGGTACTCCTGTACTCATGCGCGGTTTGGGAATGGGACAGCTAGACAGAAGTCACCGCCCGCGTAAAAGACGGCTCATCCAAACCGCCTAACGGGCAACACCCTACCGCTCCACAGTGAGCCTGCGCACTCTGCGATGGTCTTGCGCGCTGGGAGATTCTCTATGCTGCGGCTGATCGTCATCATCCTGCTGATCCTGCTGGTGGTCGGCCTGCTCCCCACGTGGCCGTACAGCTCCGGGTGGGGGTACTACCCCAGCGGCGGGCTCGGGCTCATCCTGGTGATTCTGCTTGTCGTCGTACTGCTCGGGGTGAAAAAGAGGTAGCGGCCCGGTGCATCGCGCAACCGCTTGGGCCGGCGCCCGTGGTAGCATTCTCCATGCGACGCTCGCTCTTCACCGTGCTTGCGCTCCCGATCATCACTCTTTTGCCCGCCGGGGGGTGCATCGCGTGGGAGATCCGCGATGAGATGAGCCGCGCCAACAGCAACCTCACCAACGCCAACTGGCGGCTCGACGACGCCTCGCTGCGCATGGACCGGGCCAACCGGAACATCGACGACGCCAACACGCGCATGGACGCCGTCACCGCGCGGCTCGATCTCGCCACCGAGCGCATGGCGCAGACCCACGAGAACATCCTCACGCTCCGCCAGGTGCTGCTGGAGACCAACCAGCGTCTCACCGACGTCCAGGCCCAGATCGCCAAGACCGAGCCGATGGTCGACGCGACCAACCACCGCCTCGAAGACCTCATGGTCCTTCGCCAGGTGCAGCAGACGCTCGTCAGCATCAACACCACCCTCGGCCCGCTGAGCAAGTCGATGTCCAGCGTCGGAGGCGTCGTCTCGCTCCTCGGACTCGGCGGCGAGTCCGAACCGCAGCCTCTCGCTACCGGCGCAGAAGAAGCAGCCGCCGTAGACCCTGCCGCGCCGGCAACCACACCCGCCCCTGCTACACCAAAGGATCCCGCCTCACCTGTGAAAGCGGCTCCCGCGGCGTCCCAAGCCCGCGGCCCAAACCTGCTCGTCGGCGCGTGGGTGCTGGCCTATCCGGTCCCCGAGGGCACCGCAACGCATCCGTCGCGGCAAGCGCTCGTGATCCTGGCGACCGGCAAGTACCTGCTCGCCGAAAGCGGCCGCCCGCTCGTCACCGGCGACTGGGCGCTGAAGGACAAGACGCTCACCCTCACGCCGAGCTCGTCCACTTCCGCGACAGCACCTTCCTCCACAACCGCTGCGTCAGCTTCAGCCGCTCCTCCCGCGCCGCAACCCGCCACGATGGAGGTGCTCAACAACACGCTGCGCACCTTGGCCGTGCGCATGGGTGACGAGGTCCGCATCTACACGCGGCCGTGACCCGACCGTTTATCTCTCAACGACACGCTGGTTTACGACGCGGTCACCACCAACGCTGACATCGTCGACCGACACGGCCGATCGCCGAACCGGTCGGCGAGTGCCGCCGCGACCCGGCCGCGTACGTCCGATGTATCCAGCACACCGCGATCCGTCAGCGCCGGCCTCAGAGGCGTGCCGTCGACGAACGCCTCCGCCGCCTGCGCGGCTGAAGGGGCCTCGGTCGGGAACGCGACAGTGTCGATGCGCACGTTCGCAAACCCGCCGGCTCGCACAACCCGCTCGATCTCTCCCTTGTCATTCCAGCCGTACGGCCCATGGCGCAGGAACTTCGGCGGATTGTCTGGGAACAAACCCGCCAACACGGCATCGGCCACTTCAGGCATGGGGTTCCGCTCGAGCGCGTCCCACACGTTGAACACGTACTTGCCGCCGGGCTTCAGCACGCGCCGAGCCTCGCCCATCGCCGCGACCTTATCCGGGAAGAACATCACCCCGTACTGGCACACCACCGCATCGAACGCTCCGTCCGGGAGCGGCAGCGAGCACCCGTCGATTACCTGGAACTCGACGTTCTTCGCACCCGCCAGCCGATCCCTGGCGACCTGCAGCATCCCCGGGTTGAGATCCGACGCAAGCAGCGTCACGCCGCCCGGCAGTAAGCTCGCCAGCTTCTGCGTGACGATCCCCGTGCCGCACGCGAGCTCAAGAACCCGCGCCGGCCCCGTCACGGCAAGCCGCGCGGCGATGTCACGCGCATACGCCTCAAAGATGAGCGGCTCAAGGAGCGTGTGGTAGATCTGCGGAACTGAGCCGCCGAATCCCGTGGCAGAAGTCGGTGCGGACATCGCTGTCTCCTGATGGACCACAAGCAGTCTACCGGCGGCTCGCCGGTCGACGCTCAAGTGTCTCTTCAATTCCGCGCGAACAATTTACTTCTTCCCCACCGCGGCCTCGTACTGCTCTTTGGAGATCTCCTTCACCTCGGAGGACTGCAACGTCACGTCCGCGCCGGTCTTGGCGTCGGTCAGCCGCACCGCGCCGTTCCCGTGCTTATCGACCTTCGTCGCGTAGTAGCTGCGCTGCGTCGCGACGTCGTTCACCTGGTAGTACGTCGTGCAGCCGCCCAGAACCGCGGCGAAGGCCGCAAGAGTGACGAACGTAACGATGCGTTTGGCGTGGCGAGGCATGAGGGTGCTCCAGTCATCCTCGCGGCTGATACAGATGAGGTGCCAACCGCAGGAGTTACAAGCGTAAGGTCGCTGCGGCCGTAGAGTCCGAAGGAACCGGGTCAGTCCGGCGGCGCCACCTGCGGCTCAACCGCCAGCAGCCATGTGTGGTACTCATCCCAGTCGGCCTGCCGTGCGCCTTCAATGCCGCCCGGCGGATGGGCGGGAAACATCTTTGTCGGCGGCGTGTACGTCGATGCGCGGCCATACTCCGCCGCCATCAGGGCATTGCGGTAGTCGCTGCGGGCAAGCTCAATGCCACGCTGAAAGCGATCGAGATCCCCGCGGCCGATCTTCAGTACTGCTAGCCGCACACGAGCGCTCGTGTGCTCACCGATCTGATCGAGCATCGTCAGCACGCGAGCCTGCATGTCCGCCGCGTAGTCGCGCTGCACGATGCGCTGCACGTCGGCCTCGTTCACGTTCGGAACATGCGACAAGGGCGGGATGCCGCCGCGAGGCGGCCGCTCCCACACCAGCGTGTGATTGGTCGCAAACGCCGGGAACATCACGGTGCGGAGCCACTCCGGCGTGCTTCCCGGGCACCGCTTTTCGATCTCGGCGAGCAGTTCCTGATACCCCTCGCACTCTTCGTGCACGCACACCGGCTCTTCGCGCCCGGGAACGTCAAAGCCGATCCAGATCCGATCAACGCCAAAGCAGTCTTGCTTCCATGCTCGCACCGATTCAACGCTGCCCCAGGTGAACGACTCGAACCGTACTTTTCGCGCGAACACGGCCACTGTGTCGCCGATCAGCTCCACGCGCGTGGGCATCGGCAGCTTGAAGGTCGCCTCCGGCGGCGAGGGAGAATCAAACTTGAGCCAACTGAACCAGCCCATGTGAGACACTCAAACCACAGTCGTTCTTCACGATGCCGGCCTTCGCCGCGACATCTCAACCACTCAGCATACGACCAAGCCCGTCCGCAAAGCGGCGAAGCTCATCTTCCTTCACAAACAGCCCGAGCGTGAAGCCGCTGCCCCACACGGCCTCTTCATCACCCCGGATAAACGGCGGCGAGACCTCGCCCCTGAAGCGGATATCGAGGTTGAGCAGGCCGTTCTTTCCTTCGTGCTTGCCACGGGTGGAAAAGGCCAGGCAGGGTTCGATGAAGGCGAGCTGGCGCTCGCTCGTCCATGGACGTACAGAGAGGAATTCGACGAGTTGCACCGCCTCATCCTCGGTGAAGGCCTCGTCACGGAACGACCACGCTCCTTCGGGGCAGTGGACCTCACCGTGCACCATGAGCCACTTGAGTTCGTCCGATTGTGAAACCCGCCTCGCGCGCTGCGACACCGTTCCCTGCTTCCAGCCGAGCGACACACGCTCGCCGACGGAACCTTGCAGGGTGGCGAACGGGACGCGCCCGGGCTTGAAGTGACTGGTCAACCCTGTGCTTCCCTCGCGGGGGCTCGTGTGCGTCATGCCACCAGAACCGTCCACGCCCCCACGTTATCAAAGAAGAGTCTTGAAGGTCGGCGAATCGAGACTACACAGCGTTGAAGCGGAGAATCACAGATCGATCACGCGGCCCTGCTCACCCGTCGCGGTTTCGAGGTTCTGCAGAATCTCTTCCACAATCTGACGGCACAACCTCTCATCGAGAGCCGTCCCCTCGAACGTGACCTGCCAGCCCGAATCTTCGAAAGAGAATGAAACCTCGTTGTCCCCTACGCGAATCCGATGATCACCCCAGCCGGGACAGGGCTCCGATGCAATCGTGCGTGGGCACAGCACCCGCGGCATATCGATCGGTGACCACCACTCCATCGATTCGCAGCGGATCAGGTATTCAATCGGGCTCGTCTTCGGCTCAGACAATCCGGTCCTCTTTCGCGATCCCAAACGCCGTCCCCACATTCACCTGCACGAGCTTCTCGCCCTGCATCTTCTTCGCCGTCTCAGTGTCAACGTAGTCGGAGTGGCACGACGCCTTCTCGCCGGCCTTCTCAGCACCCACAGCCTTCTTCGTCTTGTTCGCCAGCTTGTGGATCTCCTCCGGCGAGAGCACGCCGCGCTTCGACAGAATTTCCTGCTGCTCGGGCGTCAACGCCGCTGACTTCACCGGCTTCCCACGCTCAAAGCCCTCTGCTTTGCCGCTGACAAATTCCACGATCTCCTTGCTGATGCGCACCGAGCACCAGTCGTGCCCGCACATCGCGCAGAAGTCCGTATCAACATCAAGGTCTTCGTCGTGATACGCGCGAGCGGTATCCGGATCGAATGAAAGCTCGAAGTGCTTCTCCCAGTTCAGCGCTGCGCGGGCCTTGGTCAGCTCGTCGTCGCGCGTGCGCGTCCCGGGGATTCCCAGCGCCACGTCCGCCGCGTGAGCCGCGATCTTGTACGCGATGCACCCCTGCTTCACGTCGTCCTTCTTCGGCAGACCAAGGTGCTCCTTCGGCGTCACGTAGCACAGCATCGCCGCGCCGTGATACGCCATCGCCGTCGCGCCGATGCACGAGGTGATGTGGTCATACCCAGGGAACATGTCCGTCACCAGCGGCCCGAGCACATAGAACGGCGCCCCGTGGCAGAGCGTCCGCTGGATCTTCGCGTTCCACTCGATCTGGTCGAACGGCACGTGCCCCGGCCCCTCGATCATTACCTGCACGCCCTTGCGCCACGCCCGCTCGGTCAGCTCGCCCAGCGTCTCAAGCTCGGCGATCTGCGCATCGTCGGTCGCATCGGCCAGCCCGCCCGGGCGCAGACCGTCGCCGATCGAAAACGTCACGTCGTACGCGCGAAGGATGTCGCAGATCTCCTCCCACCGCGTGTACATGATGTTCTCCTGGTTGTGCACCAGCATCCACTTCGCCAAGAGACTCCCGCCGCGCGACACGATGCCAATGAGACGGTTCTTCACGTACTTCAGGTGCCCGCGCCGCACGCCCGCGTGGATCGTAAAATAGTCCACGCCCTGCTTCGCCTGATGATGCAGGCTCGCCTCGATCGTCGCCCAATCCAAATCTTCGATCTTCTTGCCGATGATCATCGAGTAGATCGGCACCGTCCCGATCGGCACCGTGCTCTCACGCAAAATCGCCGCACGGCACGCATCCAGATCCCCGCCGGTCGACAGGTCCATCACCGTGTCGGCCCCCCACTTCTCCGCCCACTTGAGCTTCTCGACCTCTTCGTCGGTCCCGCTGCTCACCGGCGAAGCGCCCATGTTGGCGTTCACTTTCGTCTTGCTCGCGCGTCCGATCGCCATCGGATCCAGCTTGTGCTTCAGGTGGTTGATGTTCGCGGGGATCACCAGCCGCCCCGCCGCGATCTCGTCGCGCACTGCCTCCGCCCCCTTGCCCGGGAAGAGCACGTCAAAGTGCGTCTCGCGCTCGGCGACTCTCTTCATCTGCGGCGTCACGAGGCCCAGCCGCGCAAACTCAAGCTGCGTCACCGGCACGAATCCGCGCGGATAAGCGACCTTTAAGCGCTCGCCGTGCGCCGTCACGAACTCTACCTTCTTCGTCGCTTCATCCTTGCAGCACGAGCACGCCGCGGTGCCGCGTTCACCGTCGTTCGCCGGAGCAACCTCGGCCGCCGGCACGTGCGGGTTCCCGCTCTCAACACGCCCCATCCACGCAAACTGCCCCGCACTTTCAATGCGCGTCACGCTCCATCCCTCAGGCAGGAAGTCCCACGCGGTCTTCGTGCTCGGCGCGGGCATACCGGGCGTATCGGGCGACGCAAACGTCCGCGCACCGCCGACGTCGTGAGCGAGCGCAAACGAACCGGGCGTCGTCGCAGTCGGCTCAGTGCCGGGATTGTGAGCGCCGTGCATGGGGGCGCGGAAACGAGACAGCGGCGAGGCGTTAACGGTCATGGACGACCTCCGGTCGTTTGTACTGGTAATGGATGAAAACGCAAGAAATAAGACCACGTATCGCTGAAGAGCTTCGGACACGGAAACTCATCGTCCGCATCCAGCCGCGCACCGGGAGCGAGAATCAGGAGTGATCGAAGAAGCATGAAGAATGCCTCGAGCGACCGGGCGTCCCACCCCTTTCCCATCTTGTAGAAGATGCTCAGCGAATCAGGCCACACAAAGAAACTCAAATCCGGGATCTGAACGCCTTGAAACCGAACGTCGGGGAGCATGAAGCAGAAAGCCTCCGCCTCACCGCTCGTGACCAGCGCGGCCGCGTCAGGCACAGAATCGATGGGCAACTCGACTTGTCGTGCCTTATGCCAGAACGTCGGCGTGCCTCCTCTGCTGGTCGGCACGCCGCCATACGCGCGAACGGCTCGGCATAGAACCGACACCTGCTCCGGCGTCAAACCGTTGAAGACAACGTCCGGAAGGCTCCCGTCGTCCTCGTCAAAGCACTCGTGAATCGCAGCCCACAGGTCCAAGATCGCTTCCCTACGCCGGTCCAAACCGGATCAGGTTCAACGGGTCCTTCTCAGTCCCGATTCATCGGGACGCCCCGAGCGTGAACGCAAGAATAGGTGATTACTCAACGGCGCGGCCAAGCGACCCGAACGCCCCTTTTTCCAGCGGTGGAAAGTAGCCGTCCTTAAGCCGTACGCCCAATAGCGCAACGCCCTCAGTGATCGCCTCCACATACGCATCCACATCGTTGTGCGCCGTCCGTTCGAAGCTCGATCGCCCCTGCTCGTAGACCGCCACCCGGCACCCATCCCATCCGCCATGGCAATCGACCCACAGAACCAAAACGCGGCCGCTCCCTACCTGACCGGTCACGCTCGCCGCAACTGAAGCGAGCTGATCAAAGCACCGCTCCACGTCGCTCCACCGCTCCCAGCGAGCGTCAACGTCATGGGTAGGCCACGCCGTCTTGGTGCAACCAGCCAAGCCGGGTGCACCCATGTCAGTCGGGAAGTACCCCATCACGCCCGAAAAGACACGCAGATCAAACGGTCCAGGGCAATGGTCGTCGTGCGCGCCCAGCGCCAAACAAATCGCGCTGAGCATCTCAGGCGCGCAAGGAGCAAACAAGCAAGCGGTCGAATACGGCATGATCAACAGTGAAAACGAGCAGCCCTCTGAACACCCAGCTCCACTCAGACACCCTGCTCCGTAGCCGCACTGTGAGCGCCGCGCGTCGCCAGCACGTTGCGTCGCGCAAACGGCTCGACCTTGCGGGTTTCAACTTCCGACTGCCAGTCGATGACGGTGAGCTCGGGCAGCCGCGTAACACCCAACTGCCGAAGCATGTTCAAACACTGCGCCCGATGGTGCGTGCCGTGGGTGGTCACGTGCACAAATGCCGCGCCGCGCGTCGTCCGATACGTCGTGCCGTCGAGCGCGAAGGTGATCTCCGACTCGAGCCCCAACCCTCCCGGCCGCCGCACGTCGGCCGCAATCGACACAAGCTCCGCCCCCGCCTCATCAAGCAGCGCGATGATCTCGCCGGGCGTGCGCACGCGATAGTCGCTCGGCATCCCCACGTTCCGCGGCGGGTTGTCGACCGCCGGCCGGATCGGCCGCTGCAGCAGCCGGTCGCACCACCGTCGCATCGCCCCCACCACGTGCGTCAGCGTCTCGTGCAGCGAGCCCGGCCCCATGTCAAACCGGCGCTGAAATTGCTCGGGTGCCAGCTCGCCGCACACCTCCAGCACGCGCCGCGTTCCCCAGTGATCGTGGCGAAGAAGCACATCGAGCGGATTGGACGAGAGCGGGTTAGACACGTTTCGCTTCCCTCCGCCGGCCTGAACCGGATCAGCGTCCACAGGCAATCCGCGGCCGCGCCGCAAGCGTAAAACCAAGGATACGTCGTACGCTCGTCCATGGCTCCTTTGCTCGACCAGCGCCCGCCCATCGCCCAGGTGTTCGAAACCGTCCTCTACGCGGAGAACGTCCTCGCCGCGGTCCCGTTCTACACCGACATCCTCGGCCTGAAACCACTCCGTCCGCCCACCGCCCAATCCACGGTGTTCCGAATCGCCCCCGACTCGATGCTGCTGCTGGTCGATCCCAACTACAGCCGCCAGACCGGCCGCCAAGCCCCGCACCACGGCACAGCCGGAGCAGGCCACGCCGCCCTGCGCATCGATGACGCTCATTACGACGCATGGAGAACGTGGCTCACCAACCACGGCGTCCAGATCGAAAAAGAAGTCACCTGGCCGCCCGGCGGCCGCTCCATCTACTTCCGCGACCCCGCGGGAAACTCAGTCGAACTCGCCGCGGGCAATGTCTGGGGTGGATGAAGCCCTACATGGTCGAATGCAACCGATCCGCGCCGCTCGCACTCAGCCGTAACCTCATAATCATGCAGAGACATCGTTGACCGCTGCAGCTTTCCATCGCGTATCCGCCGCGATCCACGCGGCATCGCAACCCGAGCAGCCGGCACTGAGTGCGAATGGCGCTGGCGAGTTGCTGCCCTTGTCGCCATGGGCGATGTGGTTGCTGCTTGCGCTCATTCGCCACCAAGAACGCCAGCGCTGGGTGGGACGAATCGTTGAGGCACGGCTCGGCGTCAATCTGGCTGACCTCTCCGCCGCCGGGAATCTGCTCCGACTTCCGGTGAAGGAAGCCGGTCTTGTCCCCGGCCAACCGGAATGGGAGTATCTGTTTCACGGCCCGGGCTGCTGCCTCACGCATCGAGTAACCGGCGAATCGATCGACGTGGACTTCTACAACGCCTCCGCCGACTGGGTCGACCAGTTCTTCTTCATTGGGTTTCTCAAGAGCCTCACGCAAGCCGCCCCGGTCGAGCGCCGCCTGATCGAGCTGCACCCGCATCTGGAGTCGCTCTCAATCGCTTTCGACGAGCTCTGCGACGCCGGGTTCGGCGAGTTTCGCGACGGCCGACGCACGATGCGTCTTTCGCCCGCTACCGACGGGCTGCTGGCGGCCGTCGAGCGAATAAACACGATCGGCGCCGACCCCCGGCTCGCACCGCACGTGTGCCGACACCTGGGAGACCACCTTCCGTCCAAACATTGGCCTTCTCTCGACAATGCTCCCGATGTGTCGCTTGCTTCTCGCACAAAGCGCCTGGCCCGTTTGTTTGCGGACCCAAAGTCGCGTCGTGTTGCGCTGCTCGCATTCAGCGACCTGGGCGGACGTGAGGCCGACGATGCACTACGCGCCGCTCTGAAGGAGCCCGCGTCCGGAGTGCTTTCAGCGGCGCTCACGCTCGCCGCCTCAAGCGCAGTTGACTGGACGGCCGATGTTCGCGCCGCTCTCTTGCGCATCGACAACAACGGCGCCATCCCGTCGCCCTACTGCTGGCTTTCTGCCGCAGCCTACCTGCTCCGTAACAACACAGCGCGGAGCGAAATCGAACGCGGCCTGCTCTCTATGCAGAAGCGCGAGCTCGGCGACGCGGCGCTGCTGGCGCTCGAGCACTTCCCCGTGCATGCGCGAATGATCTTCCGCAGGGCTCTTCGCTCTTCCGTCCCCATCGACCGAACCACCGCTGCCGCGGCGCTCGCCATACTCCAGGAACCATGGGCGATCGCCGAACTCGCGTCGGTGTTGAACGAATCAACCGAGCAAGCCGCGACATCAGAGTGCAGGGCCGCGCTCCTGGCGATCAGCGATACCGCTGCGCACAAACTGGTCTTTGACTGGGAAGCCCGTAACCCGCACGAACGGCCCATCGGACCGTTCATCCCGATCGAAGACGCAATGCTCGCCAACAGAAACGGGTGGCTTCAGCACGAGATGGCAAAGCTGCACGACCGGGTGCTGCCGCTTCGCGGACGACACTCGCCGACGCTCGAACGGAAACGCCGTTGGTGGCCCTTCTAAACGACGACGCCTCACCCCTCCGGGCATCCCGCCCGGCTCCACTCAAACACCCCGCTCTGCGGCAACGGGGCAACGCCCATTCGGCGGATCATGTTCAGGCACTGCGCCCGATGATGTGCACCATGCGTCGCCGAGTGCACCACGATCGTCGCCCGCGTGTACGTATACACCTGATCCTTCCGTTTCCGCTGCAGCAGTTGTTCCATCGAACCCGACCGCGCGTGCGCCATCAGGTCCGCCGCCGCATCGTCGACCATCGCGCGAAGCTCCGCAACCGTCCGCCGCGGCTCCATCTCCAGCGCCGCCCGCTGCGGCCGTCCGGCCAGCACGTCCGCCGACGCCCGGTTCGCGCTCACGATGTGCACCACGCTGTCGTGCAGCGATCCCAGCCCGATCTCAAACCGCTGATGCAGTTGCTCATCGCTCAGCGTCTCGCACACGTCAAGCAGCCGCCGCATCGCCCAACGGTCTTGTGTAAGCAGAATGTCGATCGGATCGCCGGTGTTCACGCACGTCTCCTGCACGAGCAACGTGCAGCGTAGACCCGCCGCATCACCGCGAGCTCACCTTTCGCACGACCCACACCAGCAGCCCGACGCCCGCGCCGATCAGCCCCATCATCCCCACGCGCCCCACGTCGAAGCCGCTCGACGCGGCGAAGTCGTACTCCTTGCCCGCATCGAACGCGAACGAGTCGATGATCCCTCGGAACTGCGCCCGCTTGGACTCAAACGTCCCCTCCGGCGCGTACAGGTGCAGCGTGATCGTCTCGGCGCTGCCGAGCGTCGGGCACGTGAAGTACTTCATCCCTCCCACGCCCGCCGCATCCATCCGGCCCGTCAGGATCACGTGCTTCCGCTCTCGATCCACTTCCGGTGCATCCAGCGTGGCGCCCGAAACCTTCCCCTTCATCTGCCGCTGCACGTCGTTCAATTCTTTCCCCATCCCCTGCTCCACCCCCTTCACGAACGCGTCGAACGTCCCGTTCGCCGGCGGCGCAGCGCTCCACTGTACCACCAGGTAGCAGCCGTCCCCTTCCTGCGACGCCGCCATCATCACATACTGAAGCGGCCCTCCCTGAACGCGAACACCCGTTTGCTGAACCTGGCGGTTCATGCGCTCGAGCGTCGCATCGTCGACGATCTTCCAGTTCGCAGGCAGTGTGAACGACCAGCTCCCGCCCGGCAGCCGCGCCGTCGTCTGCGCGATCACGCCCGTCACCCCGATCACTGCCCACGCCACAATTGCCCACAACGCACGCACCATGTTCACTCTCCACGCACCCCGATATCCGGGAGCGCCTAAGCATAACACAACATCCACGCCCCCTCCCCAGCCGCCGCTCACACCGCAACCGGTGGCGACTCCGCGGCCACCTGCCAGTCAATCACGCTCGGATCGGGGAGATCATCGCTCAACCCCGCCATGCCAAGCTGCCGCATCATGTTCACGCACTGCGCCCGGTGCCCCGTCCCGTGGCAGCACACGTGCGTCAGGCAGCATCCGCGCGTGAACGTGTAGCGGTTCATCCCCTTCTCCCCTTTCTTCTTCGGCCACTCAAGGTGAACAAGCCCTGCGAGCCCGCCCGGCATCGCCCGGTACTTCGCCGCCACCGCCCGCAGATCCGCCGACGCCGGTCCCAGCAACTCCAGCAGCGCCGCGGGCGTGCGCTCGCCTCCATCAAACGGAATATCCGGCCGCCCCGGCACCAGCGAGAGCGCCGGCCGCAGTGTGCGTCCGTCGATCCGGTCCGTCCACCGCCGCACCGTCCCGATGATGTGCGTCAGGTTGTCGTGCAGCGACCCCAGCCCGATCGCAAACCGCTGATGAAACTGATCCCGCGTCAGCGGCACGCACCGCTCAAGCAGCATCCGCGTCCCCCACTCATCGTGAGCCAGCAGCACATCGAGCGGATCAGACGTCAGATGAGCGTTCACCATAACCGCAGTCTACCAAACACGCCGCACGCTGCTCCGCAATCCGCAATCCGCAATCCGCGAATTGTCTCTTCTATTCCCTATTCCCTAGCCCCTATTCCCTTCCCATACCCTCCCCCATGCACCCCCGCCAACCTCTCCTCCTCCTGCTCGGCTCTGGTGAACTCGGCAAGGAGGTCGTGATCTCCGCCAAGCGCCTCGGCGGCCGCGTCGTCGCCTGCGACTCGTACGCCGGCGCGCCCGCCATGCAGGTCGCCGATGATCACGAAGTCTTCAACATGCTCGACGGCGATGCTCTCGAGAAGGCCATCCGCAAGCACGCCGCGATCGCCAAGCAGCAAGGCCGCCCCTTCCACGCCGTCCCCGAAATCGAGGCCATTCGCACCGAGCGCCTCGTCAACGTTGAGAAAGATGGGATCAGCGTCGTCCCCTCCGCGCGCGGCCGACCTCACCATGAACCGCGACGCCATCCGCCGCGTCGCCGCCGAGGACCTCAAGCTCCCCACCGCGAAGTACGCCTACGCCGAATCCGCCGCCGAACTCCGCGCTCATATCGAGGGGAAGAAGGGAAAGGGAGGAATCGGCTTCCCCTGCGTGGTCAAGCCCGTCATGTCCAGCAGCGGCAAGGGCCAGTCAACCATCAAGAGCGCCGCCGACATCGACAAGGCCTGGGACTACGCCATCTCCAGCATGCGCGGCGACACCAAGCGCGTCATCGTCGAAGAGTTCATCAAGTTCGACTACGAGATCACCCTCCTCACCATCCGCCAGCGCCCGGCCGTCGGGGGCAAGAAGCTCAAAGAAAAAGACCGCACCCTCTTCGTCCAGCCCATCGGCCACCGCCAGGAGCGCGGCGACTACATGGAGTCATGGATGCCCTGCGCCATGAAGCCCTCGCTGATCAAGAAGGCCCAGAAGATGGCCGCGGCCATCACACGCGAGATCGCAGGCGAAAATGGCGCCGGCCTCTTCGGCGTCGAGTTCTTCGTCCGCGGCAAGCACGTCATCTTCAGCGAGCTCTCCCCGCGCCCGCACGACACCGGCATGGTCACCATGATCAGCCAGGACCTCAGCGAGTTCGACCTCCACGTCCGCGCCGTCCTCGGCCTCCCCATCGCCAAGATCAACTACGTCAAGGGCGGCGCCGCAAGCGCCGTCATCCTCGCCGCCGCCGAGTCGCCCGACGAACCGAGCTACACCGGCATCGCCGACGCCCTCGCGCTCAAAGACGTCCAGCTCCGCATCTTCGGCAAACCCTCCACCCGCAAATACCGCCGCATGGGCGTCGCTCTCGCCACCGCCGCCACCGCCAAGAAAGCCCGCAAACTCGCGACCAAGGCCGCGGCCATGGTCACGATCAACACCGCCGACGCTTGACGAAGTAAGCATCGTCGCGCCGACGACCAAATGTGCCACACCTTCGCCGCGCGGCGGCAAGATGTGGAGGCAGCGCTACTTCCTCGCCTCAAACACAAAGTTAAACGGCGTCTCCGCCGTGCGCCGGAACGACGCAAACCCCGCCTCCCGCGCCGACCTGCGCAATCCGCTTCTCCCCCGCGCACGCCCCAAGCGCCGGCCCGCCAGTCGCCATCGACGCCGGCACACAGATCATCGTCGACGCCGCTGAAAACACCCTCGCAACAGGGTTCAAGTTCGACTCCACCGTGTCACCCGCCGCGGGCTCGACGATCATCCACGATCCGCCCGGTGCCAAACACGCCGCCACCCGCTTCGCGCATCCCACCGGATCACCCATATCGTGCAGGCAGTCGAACGTGGCAACGAGGTCGTACCCACGACTGCCGCTCTCCGCCGGGAACGACGCCGCATCCGCCGTCACGAACACCGCATTCTTCACCCCCGCCTGCTCCGCGCGCTGCGCGGCACACTCGATCGACGGCCCATGGAAATCAAACCCGGCAAACGTCGACGCCGGGAAGGCCTGCGCCATCAAGATCGTCGACGCCCCATGCCCGCACCCCACATCCGCCGCGCGCCCCCCGAGCGCAGCCTCTCCACCATGCCTGTCAACGCCGGCAGCCACGCGCCGATCAAATTCGCCCGGTAGTTGGCGGCGAAGAACCGCTCGGTCCCGCAGAACAAACACCCCGAGTGCCCGCCCCACGGCAACCCCTTGCCGCTCTTGAACGCCTCCGCGACCTTCGGCGTGTCCACGTGCACAGACGCGATGATGTCAAACGCCCCGCACATGAACGCCGGACTCTGGTCGTCTGCGAACGCCGCAACCTGCTCCGGCGTCATCGAGAACACCCCCTTCGCCGCGTCGTACTCGATGTACCCGCCCGCGGCCTGGTTCAGCAGCCACTCGCGCACCATCCGCTCCGCCACCGATGCGCGTTGCGCAAGCTGCACGCTCGTCGCCGGCCCCTCCGCCAGCGCTTTGTACAACCCCAGCTCGTCCCCGATGCACACCAGCGCAGCGCTCATCGCACCGCCGATGTCGCCGACCACCCTGCCCAGCAACGCGTTCAAACGATCCGAATCGACAGGCATACAGCCTCCCTTCGTATCCGTTCGCCCGCTCCTCCCTGCCGCCCCAGCATACCCGCGGCCGCGCCTTAATACGCGATGTTCACCTGCGGGTGGTTCGCATTCGCCACGTTCGCCAGATTCTGCTGCCCAGCGACGACAACCGGCCCGATCGTGTTCCCGGCAACCATCGAGAAGTTCCCGCCCCCCTGCTCAAACGCCGCCACGTTCCGCAAAATCACGTTCGTGTCCGTCAGCACGTCCAGGTTCCGCCAGTTGCCAGACAAGTGATTGTCCGTCACCAGGTTCGACGAGTTCGGCGTCGTGCCGCTCACGCGGATCCCCGCTCCATTCGTCCCCACGCCGCACGCCTGCGCGCGGCAGCCGATCACCGCGTTGTCTCCCGCCTGCATCAGGAAACCCACCGTGCAGTTGTGAGCAACGCACCCGCGCCTCGCTCCCGCTCTGGATGTTGAACCCCGCCGTCGTGCAGTCCACCGCCGTGCACGCCTCCACCGCCGACCGCTGGCTGAACACACACCCGTTGCCGCACGCCTTGAACAGGCACCTCTGCACACGGCTCCCCGCCCCCACGTTCGCGCCAGTCCCCGGCCCCACCACCGTGGTGTCTTCCAATTGACTCTGCGCCCCCAGCGAGATGCACGATGAAGAACCGGCGCTCACGACCGTGCAGCGCCGCACGTGCGCCGCGCGCTCGCTGCCACAACGATCAGCCCGCCTTGGATATACAAATCGTGAAGCACCACATCATCCCCGGCCGACACCGCGATGTTCGCCGTCGTACCGCCGGCAATCAGATACCCGTTGAACACCCGCGACCGCGCACCAACCGCGATCACCGACTGCCCGCCCCCCGTCGGCGTGCTCACCGTGTACCCGTTGAGGTCCAGCGTCGCGCCAGCGGTCATGAAGATCGGCACCACGCTTCCGTTCGGCGCCGTGATGTTGTCCGTCAGGTAATACGACCCCGGACTGTTGATGGTGTACATGTACGCCGCGTTGCCGCTCAACGACTGCACCGGAATCCGCGCCTCTGCCAGCCCAGCCGACGTCCGCGCAACCTTGTCGTACACCTCCGTCGTCGTCCGCCCCGTCCCCGCAACGGCCCCCGCCGGAGGGTTCAGCGGCCCCGCCCGCGAGATCGCCGCCACCCCAGCCAGACCCGCTGCGCCAAGCAACACACGCCGATCAAGCTCGTTCACACGACCTCCCATTCCCACGCACCCGCGCGGCACTTCCAAGCTACCACCAAAACGGTCTCGTGCCACGCCGCCGTGCCGAACGCCAGCTTTCCCCAATTACCATCACCGCCTGCTCAGCAGGTCGGCAAGAGCGTCACGTAACACCGGGAAAGCGAAAGAGAACCCCTCCTCCTTCAACCGCCTCGAAACCAGGTACCGCCCGTAGATCGCAAGCTCCGGATCGGTCCGCATCACCAGCGGCGCTCCCATCCGCACCAGCCACGCCGGCGCCGGCAGCCCGATCGGCATCCCCACCGCCCGCCGCAGCTCGCGCATGAACTCGCGGTTGCTCACCGGGTTCGGCGCCGTCGCGATGTACGCGCCGCTCATCCCCTCCTCCACCAGCGCCCGCTCGAACAGGGCGTTCATGTCCGCTGCGTGGATCCAGCTCATCCCCTGCCGCCCGTGCCCCACCGGACCACCCAGCCCAAGCCGCGCCAGCTTCGCCAGCGTCCCCAGCGCCGCCCCCCGCCGCGTTACGCCCGCCGATCACAAAGCTCGGCCTCAGCACCACGCCGCGCTGCGAAGGCAGCACGCTCCGCCCAAACGCCTCTTCCCACGCACGCCCCACGATCGGCGCAAGCCCGTACCCAAATGCCGACCCCTCGTCGCACACCGCCTCCGGCGGATCGCCATAAATGTGCGCCGTGCTCATCTGCACCCACACCCGCGGCGGCTGCGCACACGCGCGAACCGCCTTCCCGAGCACCTCGGTCGCCTCCACCCGCGACCGCAGAATCTCATCGCAGTGGTCCGGCGTCTTCACGCAGTCCACCGTCCGCCCCACCAGGTTCACAAGCCCGTAAGCGCCGTCGAGCGTCTTCGCCCACTCGCCCATCGTCCGCGCATCCCACCCCACGTGCGTCCACGCACCCGCCGGCGGCTTCGACCGCGACAAAATGGTCGCGCTCCACCCCCGCGACGCCAGATGCGCCGCCAGGTGCAGCCCAAGAAAGCCGCTCCCTCCTGCGATCACGACCCGCCCGCGCGTTGCCGTCCCACTGCCAATGTCAGGGTGCATCACACGGAAGAATACAGCCGTACATTCCTCGTCTCCTAAGCCACGCCATGCGCGAACACACCCTCCACACCGAGCAGACCCTCTCCGCCCCGCTCGACCGCGTCTTCGCCTTCTTCGCCAATGCCGAAAACCTCGAGGCCATCACCCCGCCGTTCCTCAAATTCCACATCACCACGCCCACGCCGATCGCGATGCACCCGGGCACGGAAATCGCCTACGACCTCTCGCTCCACGGAATCCGCTTCAACTGGGCCAGCCGGATCACCGTCTGGGAGCCCGGTGTCCGCTTCGTCGATGAGCAGCTCAAGGGCCCCTACCGCCGCTGGATCCACGAGCACAGCTTCGCTCCCGCGCCGGGCAACCCGAACCACACCGTGGTCACCGACCACGTGCGCTACGTCGTCCCCGGCGGGATCTTTCAGGCTCCGATCCACCGCCTCCTCGTGCGCCCGCAGCTCGACCGCATCTTCGCTCACCGCGCCCAAGCCACAAAGCGTCTGATCGAATCGCCTCAGGTCGGGCCCGCCCGCTGATTCGGCGGCTGCACAACCGCTGACACCTCAGTCGGAACACCAACCACCACCGGAGACTCCTCGCCCACCGGCTGCTGCTGCGCCGGCGTCGGATCGCCATTGAGGTGCGCCGCCGTCGCATCAAGCTCGCTCACGATCTTCTGGCACCAGTCGCCAACCACGTGAACCGCCCGCGCCGCTCCATGGCGCACCAGTTCCGCCGCCTTTCCGGCCGCGCGGTGCGTGAACTCATCAACGATCGGGTGCCTGGTCGGCGGTTCGGCACGAGTCGGGCGCGGGGTCACCAGAACCGGCCGCGCCCTCACCGAGGGTTCGCCGCGGCCCCACCCTGCCGGCCATTCCGCTGGCCACCTTGCCCCTCTTGGCTCCGCCCAGCCTGATCCGCCGGCATCAGCTCGTCCATCGCCGCCCGAGCCATCGCCACGCCGACTTCCTTCAGCTTCTTGACCACCTTCTTCTTCACCACGCTCTTGGTCAGTCCCGTCTTCTTGGCCGTTTTTTGACGACCTTCTTCGCCTTCCTGGCGACCTTCTTCATCATCCCGCCCTTCGAGCCGCCAGAACGCGACGAACCCCGCGCGCCGCTCGACCGTGCCTTCTTCTTGCTTGTCTTCTTCGCCATGGTGGGTGCTCCCGCGGCCTGCAGAAAGCGGCGCACACCGCCTATCCACAAACCGTCATCATCCAGTACACTGAACCCATGCTCCGATTCCTCTGTGGCGCTCTCCTGCTCCTGCCGCTCATGGCCTGTTCATCCTCCCCTCAGACCGATACAGACCTCCAGCCGGCCGCCGCCAAGCCGCTCGACTGGGCCGTCGCCATCCATGGCGGAGCCGGCACCCTTGATCGCGACGGCGACCCGCAGCTCATCGCCGCCTACCGCGCCGGCCTCCGCGCCGCCCTCGACGAAGCCAAACGCCGCGCCGAAGCCGGCGAAGACGCCCTCACCATCGCCGAATCCGTCGTCCGCATCCTCGAAGACAACGAGCTCTTCAACGCCGGCCGAGGCGCCGCCCTCACCGAAAAAGGCCGCGCTGAGCTCGACGCCTCGATCATGGACGGCGCCACCCTCCGCGCCGGCGCCGTCGCCGGCGTCACCACCGTCAAGAACCCCGTCTCCCTCGCGCGGCTGGTCATGGAGCGGACCCGTCACGTCCTCTTGGCTGGCGACGGCGCCGAGCAGTTCGCCACCGCCATGGGCGTCCAACGCGTCCCCAACGAGTACTTCATCACCCCCCGCCGCCAGAAGATGCTCCAGGACTACCTCAAAGAGCAGAAGTCCGGCAGCGGCCTGACGCCCGACGCGCCCCAAGCCCCCGTCGCCGAAGCGAAGCCTTCCGCTCACGCCTGGAGCCCAATGAAGTTCGGCACCGTCGGCTGTGTCGTCCGCGACAAGAAGGGCAACCTCGCCGCCGCAACCAGCACCGGCGGCCTCACCGGCAAGAAGTACGGCCGCATCGGCGACTCCCCCATCATCGGCGCCGGCTGCTACGCCAGCAAGACCGTCGCCGTCTCCTGCACCGGCACCGGTGAGCAGTTCATCCGCCACACCGTCGCCCGCTCGGTCGCCTCGCGCATGGAGCTTGCCCACGAGTCCGTCAAGCAGGCCGCCGACTATCTCATCTTCACCGAACTGAACAAGGACGACGGCGGTCTCATCGCCATCGACGGCGCCGGCCGCATCGCCATGCCCTACAGCAGCGACGGCATGTACCGCGCCGCCGCCGACTCGTCCGGTCTCGACATCGTCCGCATCTGGGAACAGTGAATTCCAAAATGGGGGCGCACGTCCCGCTCGCCCAATCAGCCCGAAGGGCTGCACGTCAGTAGCCGGGGGTCGGAGCGAGTCTTCGAGCGACACCCCCGGAAACAGCACCCGTTCAAGCTGCACTCCGAAGGAGTGCTCTTCCGCCAGTCACAACGCACGCGCAACACATGGGGACCACGCAATGAACGCCGTCCGCTCCACCCTCACCGCACTCATCCTCAGCGTGCTCTCTCTCCCCGCTTGCGCCCAGCAGCAACCCACAACCGGCTACGCCGTCGGCTCCTGCCTCGCCATCGGCGGCGGCATGAAGGACGACAACACCCAGCTCTTCAAGTGGATGACCGCCCGACACGACACCGGCAAAGTCGTCGTCATCGCCTACGCCACCTCCGAACCCGAAGGCGCAGACAAACGCATGGCCGAACGCCTCACCAAGAACGGCTGGAAGGGCACCGTCCTTCAACTCCCTGACGTCCTCAAAGGCGCCGATGAACGCAAGACCGCCGTCGAGTGGCTCCCCCACGCCGACCTCATCTTCATGACCGGCGGCGACCAGAGCCGCATCATGGAACGCTTCAAGGCCGCTCCCGACCTCCGCGTGGCCCTCGACACCGGCATGCACAAGTGGGCCACGCCCGTCGCGGGCACAAGCGCGGGCGCCGCGGTGATGAGCGACCCCATGTTCACCGGCGGCGGCAGCGAATCCGCTCTCGCCGGCACCACCGCCGACGACGGCGAAAAAGACGACCCCCCCGCCCCCCCTGCCACCAAGCCCGGCGAAAAAACCGCCGAACCCAAGAAGCCCAAGAAGGGCGTTCAGACCGGACCCGGCCTCGGCATCGTCGCTCCGATGATCGACACCCACTTCTTCGCCCGTGGCCGCTACGGCCGCCTCGTCGCCGCACTCGAAGAAACCGAAAAGCCTTATGGCATCGGCGTCGATGAGAACCGCGCCGTCTCCATCGTCAGCGGCGACCTCTGCACCGCCCACGGCGACTGCGCCGCCCTCCTCGTCGACACGCGCGAGCTGAAACGGTCGGGGCTCTCTCGCACCGGCGCCCGCATCAGCCTCATGAGCGACGGCGACCGCTGGGACTGGCCGCGCGAAGCCACCTGGCCCAGCGGCTTCCAGACCAAGCGAACGCTCACACCCGGCCCCGTCGCCATCGCCGCGCCGCAGCTCCCCGCCGACAAGCCCATCCCCAGCGCCTGGGCCAAGAACGTCGCCCTCGACATGCTCAAACGCCTCGCCGCCGACCCGAAGAAGGCGCAGGTGGCACGCAGCGACGGTTTCGAAGTCACCATCTCCGCCGACGACAAGACCCGCTTCGGCTACGACCCCGCCAACCCCACCGCCCTCACCATCGTCGACGCCAAGCTCGACATCATCGAACGCAAACCCGCCGCACCCAGTCCCAAACCGTGAGCACCGTGACCGGTGCCCGCCATCCTGATCATCACACTAAGAAAGACAACAAACAAGCCACGGATGGACACGGATAACCAGCCATCTGATCTGCGTACATCTGCGCAAATCTGCGGCAACTCCTTGCCTTTTCTTCTCTGTGTCTCTGTGCCTCTGTGGTAAAGAGGCCTTAGCTGAAAATAGACCGGAACCCAAGCGCCCGCCGCAGGTCCGCGATCTGACCCGTGTGGAACCCGTTGTGGAACGTCATCCGCGACACCAGCGCCCACACCGGCATCTGCATCGACCCGAACGGCACCACCTTGTCCAGGCACGTGTCATCGCACCCGCGCACCGCGGCCGCGAGCCGGTCGCACGCGTTGTTGAAGATCTCGATGCACCGCGCAAGCGTCGGGAACTTGTCGTGCCGCTCCTCGGGCTTGGATCCAAACCCCACCGCGTCCGCGTCGATGTATCCCTTGTCGCGCGACCCGGCGAATCCGCCGCCGTTGATGAAGTCCTTCGCCGGCAGCCCCCCTGCGCCCTCGCCCTCGACCGACGCCGCGACACGGTGCATCGTCAGCGCCAGGTGCCCAAGCGTCCACGCGACGTGATTCGGCAGGTCCGGCGTCTGCCGAACCGCCGTCACGTCGTTGAACCCCACCAGATACCGCGCCACCATCTGCTTGTTCAGCAGCACAACCTCAGCCAGCAATTCACCACGCGTGCCCATATGGCGTCGAGCATAGCGGCAAGCAGATGAACGCGGAGTTCGCACCACGTGCCCCCTTCTCCCGGCTCTGCGGGAGACCGTGCGGACGGGAGCGAAGCGCACGGGAGCCGGAAGACAAATAGCCCTCTTCCTTCTTCTGCCGGCTTTGCGGCGACGGATGAGGGCGTCTTCCGACTTCCGACTCCCCTCACTCTGCGAGCGCCCCCCGCCAATCCGCCGCCCGCTCCACGCGCTCCCCCGAACCGCCGCCGCCAAAGCTCGGCGACCCTAGCGCACTCTCGATGCTCGCCCCGCGCTCATACCGACCCACGATCGATGCCAACGCATCCGCCGGAAGCACCGACCGCGCAAGACCCCCACCACTCCGCGGCATCACCGCAGGCCGCACAACCACCACCCACCCGGCCGCCGCAACCACAGCCAACGCGGCCGCCACCGCACCCCAAGGCATCCGCCCCACCACAGGCTTTACCCCGCCTGTCCGGGCGGCAACAGCACCCGCCAGCACCGCCGGCATCTCCACCCGCGCCGACGCCTCGCGCCGACCCATCGCCTCAAGCCGCGACTCGATGTCCCGTTCATCAAAGGGCACGTGCCACCTCCTGCTTCCCACCCGCCCCGCCTCCCCCGCCCGTCGTTCTACTCATCGACGCCCGTAACGCCTCAACCGCCGAATAGTAACGTGACGCCGCCGTCCCCCGCGCCACACCCAGCGCCGCCGCCATCTGCTCGAACGACAAACCCGCAAAGTGCTTCAGCGCCACCACCTCGCGCTGCTCAAGAGGCAACGCATCAACAGCACGCCGAAGCTCCTCGTCCTCACCCTCCTCCACCAGCCGCAAAGCCCGCGGTTCCCCCGCGCCTCCCACCTCACTGGCCACTTCCTCCCGCCGCCCGCGACGCTCGGCACCCCGCAGAAGATTCAACGCACGCGAACGCACCGCCCCCGCCAGATACGCACCCTCATCCTCCACACCCGCAACCGCCGCGGGCGACAGCGCAAGCACCGCGACAAACGCCTCTTGCACCGCGTCGTGCGCATCGGCGTTCGACCCAGTGATCGCCCGCGCCAGCGCAATCAACCGCCCCGCGTGCTCCTCCCACAACGCACGCGCGGCCGCCCCATCGCCACAGTGCATGGCAATCAGGCGGCCGGCGTGATGTGGACGAGCGTTGCTCACGGCTTGGCCGGCGCCCCGTTCTTCTTTGCATCCGCCTCTTCGTCTTTATCCGCCTGACGCAGTGCCTCCGCCACCGAGTTCACCGCCTCAAGACCCTTCTGCTCCGATGTGCGGCAGCGCGCGAAGGCCGGCAGAAGATGCACGCCCAGCGGCCCATACTCGCCCGCCGACGCCGCCTCGTTCAGCTTCTTCAGACGCTCCTGCGCATCGGGCAGGTCCCATACCTTCATCGCCTCGACGTAGTACGGCTTGAGCCGCTGCCCCGCCGCGCAGAGCGCCTCGCCGTCCATCTGACGGATCTCGTCGATGGCCTTGGTCGCCGCCTCAGTCTTGGACTTCTCGTCGTTGGAGAACGCCATCTCGAGGCTCGTATCGGCGAACCGACGCCCGGCGTCCGGCCCGTCGTACCGAGCGATGGTTCCGTTGATCGCAAGCTCACGCTCACCCTCGATCGACCGCTTCACGCCGAACCCCTCTACCCCGTTCAGCCGCTCGATCGCCGCCATCACCTTCGCCCGCCCCGCCTTGGTCAGCAGCGACGCGCCGTGGCTCTCAACCAAGTCGCCGACAGGGTGGTTCGCGATCGCGATCGACACCAGGCTGCTGATCAGCACCCGGTCCTGCCCGCAGTGGCGCGCCACGTCGAACAGCGCCGCGTACCGCTCCGCCGCCTCCTCACTCTTCCCTTCCAGGATCAGCCGGTTCGCGTCCGCCTTGAGCATCCGCGCGATGCCGCGCATCTTCGCCAGCTCAGGCAGCATCAGCTCGAACCCTTCGCTGAAGTCGCGTCCGAAGTCGCAGTGCTTCATCCGCGTCGTCCGCAGCAGCTTCTGAATGTTCGGCTGCTGACGGATCAGCGCCGCTGTCAACTCCGCCGGCAACGGCTTCCCCCACTCCTGCGAGCCGCACAGCTCGGCGAACGTCTTCGCGTCGTCGGCGTTCACCGCCAGCCAGAAGCTGTAATACCCAAGCGCCGCATTATCCGAGAGCGCCGGTGCCGGCTCAGACCGCACCACGCGCGAAGGCTGCCGCCCACCCACTCCACTCCCCCCACTACCGTGCGCCGAACCGTTCTGCCCAAGCGCCGCCGGCGTCAACACCGCACACAGTGCAATCACAGCCGCGGCACTCAACAAAGAGCGATTCGAGCGAAGGCAGGTCATCGGTGGTCTCCTTACCAGTATGACACCACCCCCGGCACCCCGTCCGGGCGAATTGCTGTTTTTTCCAACCCCTCCACCTCCGCGTCCACCGCGCGTACTCCGCGCCGCCGCGTTCCTCCCCACTTCCGCCTTCCGACTTCCGCCCTTCTGGCTCTTTACCCCTTCAACCGGCTCACCGACGGGAACAGATACGTCGCGATGTTCCCTGCCAGCCGCAGCCCCAGCCGCTCAAACGTCGGATAGTGCTCGTCCGCCTGCCGCGCCACGTCCCCCGCACTCAGGCCCAGCTTCTCCATGAGCTGCCGCGACCACGCGTCGGCCAGGAACGAATCGATGTCGGCCCGGTCGCTCTCGAAGTGGTACTGGAACCCGTACGTCCGCAGCCCCAGCTTCCACGCCTGCACCTTGCACGCCTTGCTGCTCGCCAGCAGACCCGCGCCATCGGGCAGCTTCTTCACTTCCTGCCCGTGCGCCTGCCACTGACGGCTGGTCCACTGGATCCCCGCCATCAGCGTCTCGGTCTGCCCCGGCACGGTGATGTTCACCTCGCCAAAGCCAAACTCGCCCGGTGCATCCATCGGCCCCACCTCGCCCCCCAGCGCCTTGGCCACAAGCTGGCACCCAAGGCAGATCCCCACCAGCGGCAGCCCGCGCTCATGCGCCCCTTTCAGGTACGCCAGCTCAGTCTCCATCCACGGCACGCCCGCATCGCCGACGTTCATTGGCCCGCCGAGCGAGATCACGCCCGACACGTTGTCGTAGTCCGGCGGCACCGGTCGACCACCCTGCTGAGGTGTCAGGTCCAGCCGCCGGATATCCAGCGCATGCCCCTGATCCCGGAGCACCGGGCCCAGCCGACCGATCCCATCCGATTCCGCGTGCTGAAGTACGACGATGGCCATGCGGCAGGATAGCGGCTGCGAAATAGCCAAAGCGCCAAATGACCAAATGCACAAATTTGCCGACACCTTGCATCTGCCTTCATTTGGAGATTTGGCGCTTTGGCAATTTGGCGCTTTCTGGTACCTTCCCAGCATGAAGCTCCCCGCCCTCCTCCTCGCCGCCGCACTCCTCACCGCCTGCGCCTCGTCTCAAAACGGCACGGGCAACGCCAGCGGCATCGATGACGCCAACGGCACCACCGTCGCCAGCGCCAAGCAGTGCATGACCTGCGCCGCCAAGGGCGTCGACGGCAAGCAGGCCTTCGGCTGGTTCAAGGGCCTCGCCGGCAAAAACGGCGCCGAGAGCCGCTGGGTCGCCCACTCTAAGGACAAGGACGGCAAGGACCACGAGATGGTCGTCAAGTACAAGGTCCTCTCCGCCGGCTCCACCGTCTGCGAGACCATCGCGCCCGGCACCCCGTACGAGATGATCACCGTCTACCACCTCGACCACGACAAGCTCACCGCCACCCACTACTGCGCCGCCGGCAACCAACCCCGCATGCAAGCCACCGTCTGCGCCTGCGACGCCGCGGCCAAGCAGTGCATCTTCAAGTTCCTCGACGGCACGAACCTCGACCCGTCGAAGGAAGGTTTCATGGGCAACCAGGACTACACCTTCACCGGTCCCGACACCCTCACCATCAACTGGCGACACCTCGGCCCCGGCGGCAAGCAGGACGGCGACGACATGTCGGGCAACTTCAAGCGCGTGATGTGAGCGGAGAAAAGGCCGGGTGCCACAGACTCGGCTCTGCGAGTCTGTGCTCGGCGATCAGCGAAATTCCAGCTGGCACAAAGCCCCGGTCAATCGGGGCTTTTTCACATACCGACGCTCACGCACTCCCCCTCAATCTACTCAAACCCTTCAACCCCCTCCTCTCCGCGTCCTCCGCGCTTCTCCGCGCCTCCGCGTTCCCTTCCCCGAACCCCGCCTCTCCCGCGCGCGTAGAATCACCGCTTCGATCTTTGACATCTGGGGCCGACCTGGTTTCGACCGAGCATGTGACGCTCGGTGTTGCGTGTCGTGGAGCATGCTGGCCACGTAAAAAGTATGCAAAAAAATAGTTGCTAATAACAACTACGCTCTCGCGGCCTAATTAAGGCTGCACGTCCCCGAGAGGTCGGCCCGTGCCGATCGGTGACGAAAACAACGGGCTGGCGTCCTGAGGGTTCGACCGAGTAGGGACGCGAGGAGTCATCGGGCGATAGGAACACGGCAAGCCTGCTGAGGGCGTGCCGGAACTGAACGCAAATCATCAGATACACACGTAGACGCATCAAGCCGACTGCTCGACACGGGGGTTCGATTCCCCCCGGCTCCATTTGCCGCGATAAGAGCCTTGTGCGCAAGCACAAGCGCGACGCCCGCAACGCTCTCGACAAACCCCCAAACCGCACTCGCACCCGCCGCGGAGCGGCAAGACAAAAATAGCCGGGGGGGCGTGGGCAAGATCGCGCCAGCGATCGCGGCCCACGGTGCGACGCGCATCCGCCCTGCACCGCGCCAGCCTGCGCGACAGCCTCCCGCTATACGCCGCACGCTCAACAGAGTTTGCTGGGTGCCACAGACTCGGCTTTGCGAGTCTGCGTTCAGGGTGCCACCAGGCTCGGCTTTGCGAGCCTAGTGCCGTTGCGTGACCGCGCGCACCAGCAATCCGTTAAACTCCTCCGGTGCCTCCACGCACCCGCCACTCCGGCCGCAAACGCCGCCTCTTTGGCTGGACGCTCCTCGCTCTCGGCCTCATGACCGCGATCACTTGGTTCACGTCGAGGTGGTTCTACTCCGCGTTTGCAATCGGAACATGGAGCGCCCAGGTCGAATGCGGGGCCCTCGAGGTCTGGCACAGCAACCCGCCAGTCATCGACAAAACCACGTGGTTCGGCAATCAGCCCGAAGGCGATCGCGAATGGTGGTTCCTCACGCGCGGCGGCCGCCCTCAGACCGCCGACGCCATGCTCGACCTGCGCCTCTTCGTCTACATGCACGAGACCGACATCAACAACAACCGATCAACCTCGATCGCCGTCATGCTCTGGCCCTTCCCGCTGCTCATGTGCACCTGCGGCGGCCTACTCCTTCGCTCCGGCCTCGTCATGCAGCGCCGTGCAGCGACCGGCCGGTGCGTCTCTTGCGGCTACAGCACGTCCGGCCTCGCCTCTAATGCAAAGTGCCCCGAATGCGGAAAAGGCATGGCGGGCGCATGAACAAAACACCGCGCCACCCCGGCCGCAAACGCCGCCTCACCGGCTACGCGTTCCTCACACTCGCCCTCTTCACCGTCGCCGCATGGACCGCCTCCGCATGGTGGGCCGTCGAGCTCGGCACCGACCGCCGCGGCCTGCGCCTGTGGAACGGCACGCTCTCGCACTGGTCGCTCCACCCCCTCTTCGAAGCCGAAGCGTCTTGTGCGCAATGGCCTTGGTCGAGGGCCCAAACCGCACGACCTACAACGCCACCCGCAGCGTCCTGAGCAACCCCGAGCAACATCTCAGCTGGACAACCACGCCGCTCGACGACACCTGGCAGCAGCACTGGTGGTTCGGCGCCGGCCGGCACGACACCGCCAAGTACGCCATCCACAACTTCGGCGTCTACCAGCGCACCACCATCCCCGACGGCACCGGCGCAGAGAAGACTGTCACGCAGTCACTCGCGCTCTGGCCCGTCACACTCCTGCTCATCGCCACAGGCGTCGCCTGCCTCCGCAGCGCCCGCACCGCGCGCTCCGCGCAACGCTCAACCTATGCCCCACCTGCGGCTACAACCTAGCGGGCCTCGATCCCTCCACCAAATGCCCCGAATGCGGAATGTCATAAGAGCCTTGTGCGCAAGCACAAGCGCGATACCCGCACAGCAGCCCAAGCGGCCCGACCGCACGCATAACGCACCTGCCCAGACCAGCCTTCTTCTTCTAATAGACGGTTTTTGTTAAATACCGTACATTTTCCTTGCACAGGTTCGGATTTTGTTGTATACTTCGATCCGAAACACAAGGAGCACCCAAATGCCCTCCCTCCGCGACCAGTACAACGAAGAAGTCCTCCAAGGCCACCGCGAAGCCCTCGCCGCGCTCCGAGACCTCCTCGCCGCGGAGAAGGACCCCACCGAACGCCGCCGCCTCGCCTGCGCCATTCTCAAAACCCGCCCGGTCAAAGCGTCCCAGCCGCCCGCCGCGAGCGCGCACCGCGCCGAAGAACCCGTCCCCGAGCAGCGCACCACCACCGACCAGCCCACTCCGTTCTGGTCCGCCCCCTCGCCAATCGTCACGCCAACGCCCTTCGGCGACAGCGCGCTCGGCCACGCCGCGCCAACGCCCATGAACCTCTAACCCATCAGGGCTTCACCGGCGCGGTCGAACCTTGCTTCGCTGGCGGCGGAGGAGGAGGAGGAGGAGGAGGAGGGGAAGGCAAGGTCGGCCCCTTGAACGCCGATTCGCTCAGCGTCAGCACCTGAACGTCGCCCCCTTTGGCGCCTCGATCGTCGCGTTCACCCAGTCATCCCCCGCCGACTGCTTGGCGCCGTTCAACTGCACTGGCGTGATCGTCCATCCATGCCGGCTCACCTCGGCGTTCACGCGCACCTGTCCCTTGCCGGTGATGAGCGTCACCGTGCTCCCCGGCGTCACCTCGCCCTCCAAACCCCCTTTATTCACCGGCGAGATCACGCACACAAACAGCGGCGGCCCTTCGCTCTTGACCCCCTCGCCGCCCGCCGCCAGACTCACGCAATAAGCCGTTACCGCATCGAGCTCGCGCTCGGGCAGCTTCGACGACGCGCGGTCGGTCACCATGTACTGCACCATGCCGCGGTACTCGACCGCGTTGGAGACCTTCGCGATGTTGTGGTCGATGATCTGCGTGCCATACTCACCATGGCACGACACGCACTGCGCGTTGAAGTAGGTGATCGACCCCACCGGCAGGGGCTCAACCCACCCAGTCGCCCGCGGCTTCCCCCCAGCCCCGCCACCACCCGAGTCCCCCTTCTTCTCGCACGCGCCGCACCCCGCCGCCGCGCCGACAAGGACTCCGATCAACACCTTTCGCCGAAAACTAAGCATCGGCGAAGCGTACGGACGCCCTCATCGCTCGGTCTCGGCGTCTTTCCGCTCTATATGACGGCCCACTCTCCACCCCCTTCACCCACCCATCACACCCCAAATGCGGAACAGCCGCCACCCCAGCACGTACAGGAAGCCACCTCCTGTTTCACGCTTACCCTTCGACAGCCTCTGTCATGCCCCCACCCACCCCAACTCGCGGCAACGCGCCCCAGGCCGCGACTCCGCGCCCTCCGCGTTCCTGCCTTCGCTTTGAGCACTTCGAGCTCTTTTCTTCTCCCCTTCGAGTTCAACGCCCCGCCTTCACGCTCATCGAGCTGCTCGTCGTCATCGCGATCATCGCGCTGCTGGTCGGCATTCTCCTTCCCGCGCTCGCCGCCGCCCGCAAGACCGCACGCACCACCCAATGCCTGAGCAACCTCCGCCAGAACGGTCTGGTGATGCAGGAATACGCCAACGACAATCACGACTTCGCCCCCGCCGCGGGCCAGCCGTATACCGAGCTTCCTTTCTGGGGCCTGGTGATCCAGGAGGCGTACGGGCGCCAAGGCACCACCGGCGCCGAGCTCTACTCCGACGCGTCGTCGCTCATCTGCCCCAGCAACACCGACACCGGTGATGGCCGCAAGCTCAACCGCTGCTACGCGATGAACGTCACCGGCCACGCGAAAATCAGCGGCAGCTTCGCAACCGACCCCGACGACTACGACGACGCCGCGGCCGCCCCCGGCGGCGACCCGGCCAAGCGCGTCCACCTGCACCTTGACATCGTGCAGGACCCCTCGCACGCGGCGCTGTTTGTCGACTCGCTCTTCCTCGCAAGCTCCGGCGCGGCACAGCCGCGCACCGCGGGGCAGATCGACTTCCGCCAGCCGGCGCACGTGACCAACCGCCTCGGCTGGGTGCACGGCGGCAAATCGACCAAGGCGTTCGACTGCGTGTTCATCGACGGCTCGTCGCGCACGATGACGGAAGTGCCGGCCGACTTCGCACGTCCGCTGCCGTAACTGATCTCACTTCCCGCGCGCGTCGAGCTGCAGCGCCGGCGCGGGCAGGCGCGAGGCGTCGAGCAGATCGGCGCAATCTCGCCGTCGAAGCTCTCAACCCGCACCACCGCGCCGGAAGCATCGCCGATGCCCAGCAGCTCGATCCACTCGATGCCGGAGCCTTCGCGGTAACCGATGCGCACGGTGGCGTTGCGCGTCGCATCGGTTCCACCTTGCACCGCGAGCACAAACGAACCGTCGGGCTGCGCGTCGACCCTGGCATTGCGAGCCGAGCCGTCGGCGAGCGAACGCGCGAGCTCTTGAAGTTGGACGACGCCGGCCTGGCCGCGCAGCAGCGGCAGGATGCGGCCGAACGCATCGGCATTGCCATCGGCGCCTGCACCACCACGCACCACCATGATCTGCGTTGCGCCGCCCGGCTGCGGAAGCGTGAGCTCCGACCCGTCGAGCACCTGTACGCTCACTCCACTCTCTGCCCCCTCCCCGCTCGCTTCCGCATGAGCCTTGAGCTTGTGCAACTGCTCGGCGCTGAGCGGACTGACCGCGCTTGACGACGAACCGCCCCCCTCCCCTCCTCCGATCGAAGCAGTGCCATTGAACTCGACCAGCACGCCACCGGGCAACGCCGCGGCGACCAGTTCGCTCACGGGTCCCAGACGATGCGCAACGACTTCGGGTGTGGACGACTTGAAGTAGGCCCACGACCCATCGGCGCCGAGGCCGACCTGCACGTCGCCGATCAAGCCGGGCATCTGCGAGCCCTCGCCGCCGGTGACGTGCGCTTGCAGCGCCAGCGCACGGACGTCGACAACCGGCGCCTCGCCGGCGGGATCAAAGAGGTCGGCCGCGGCGTGCCCGCCCGCGAACCGCACACGTCCCTCGCCTGAGACCTCGAATCCGTTGACGCGCAGGCCCTTGAACGTGATGTGCAAGCCGGAAAACGTGCTGCTGCGCAGCGCTCCGAGAATGGTCGACGCGCGAGCTGAAGACGTGCGGCCCAGCGCGACGTACAAGCCCGCCGACACGAGGACGACGGCCGCGATGCCGCTGACCAGGCGCGTAACGCCCCGTGCAAAGCGAGCACGGTGCGCGGGCGAGCGATGCTCGGTTGGAGTGTGCGTGTGCAGCACGGGCGCGTGCGTCCAGCGTGCTACGTCAGCGGCGGTCGGATCGTCCGGCACGAAAAGACCCGGCCCTTCGCGGCCCAGCATCGCGTGCATTCGCGCATCGGCCGCGTCGGGCTCTCTTCCCTCTTGCGACGTGTTGTGGTTCTGGGTGTTCATTTCATTTCCTCTCGCACGGTCTGCAGACGGTCGTGCAGCGCCTTGCGTGCGCGGTAGAGCTTCGCTTCAACCGCCCGCACCGACAGGCCCAGCCGCTCGGCGAGCTTCGCCTGCTCCTCTCCCCGGACATAGTGCGCGACGAGCAGGTCCTGCTCCGCGGCGGGCAACTCAGTCATGGCCAGCAGCAACTGGTCGCGAGCCTCCTGACTCAGCGAGCCGAGCGACTGTCCACTCTCTGATCCGACGTGCGCCGCAAGGTCGGCGGCGAGCGACGCGTCGGCTCGCGGCAGGTTGCGCCGCTGCGCCTCTTGCGCAGGTGCGTCACAAGCAGGTTCCGCGCGACGGCGCGGAGCCAGAACTCGATCTCGCCCTCGGGCACCTCGCCTCGACCAGGTGCGCCCTGCGATGCGCGGAGCCAGAGGGTCTGCATCAGATCGTCGCACAGCGCACGGTCGTTGCCCGCGCGCACCATCAGAAACCGGAAGAGCGCCGCGCTGCACGCGGTGAAGACGCTGAGGAGCACAGCGATCGCCGTCGGCGCAGCCGCGCGCGGACCGGTTCCGCCGGAGCCCTGGAGATGGACAGGGCCTTAGGTAACACGGGAGTCGGTCCGTTCCGCATGATGAACGCCGGCAGCAGAGACATGGGTTCTTCTACAGGGAAAACGCGGCTCCAGCCGCGACCCCACACCGAATTACGTGCCCGCCGACAAGATTCTGAGCGGCGGAGCCGGACAGCGGACCGGCGCGCATCTTCTGTGCGTGGTCTCGAGGCGGGGCGCGTTTCGATGTCGGTGAAAGGGCGTGCGCTCTTCACCGCCCGTTGCGCAACGAGCTGTTCACTCAGTTCCCACGTGTTCAGGAGACCCACATGCGTATCAATCGCTTCATCACTGCGTTGAGCGCCGCAACCGCGGCGCTTTTCATCAGTACCACCACCGGCGCTGCCAGCGTGGCCGCCCCGTCCGACCCCGAGCCTGCGTCGCTCTCGTGGCTGGCCGATCTGATCGACACCGCGGCCGACGGCGGCAATGAGAACGTGCAGATCCAGGCCGTCACGACGATCAACGGCCAACCGGTTGAGCTGCCCGAGGGCTTCAAACGCCAGATCCTTTCGTTCGTCAGCGACGCGCTGCGCAGCGGCACGGTCTCGGACCACGGGAGCGTCAGCGTCATCGCGCTCGACGAGAGCGGCAACGTGATTTACTCGTCCGACGAATTGCCCGAGAGCCTCGATGAGCTGATCGACCTGGTGAAGGGGCTCTGAACAACGCGAGCATTCCTTTTTCTTTCCGACGCGCGGGAGAGATTCCGCGCGCCGGCTTCCCCCTCACTGCCCCACACTCTCGTGAATCTGCAAGGAGATCCGCAATGCCCGCTCGCATCCTCATCGGCGCAGTCGCCTGCTCAACACTCGCCGCCACGGCGTTCTTCAGTGCCGGCACGCCGCTGCCGCGCGAGCAGGCGGTCGCGGTGATTGAGCGGCTGTCGCAGCGCACCGACCTGGCCGGCACGGTGCGGCTGGGCGCCGGGCGCGATGGGCGTGCGGAGCAAGCGATCGAGTTCGATCGCAACGGCACGCTCGCCGCGGCATGCGACGACCCGCAGCAGCCGTTTGCTGCGCTGACCGATGGAACGCGCACGGCTGTTCAGGCGTCATGGGTCGGCACATTGAGCGATCCGTCGCCGGCGGTGCGGCAGATCGACCGGCTGCTGGACCTTTCGCGACTGAAGAAGGCCGCGGCCGCGGCGGAGTGGACCGCAGCGACCGACGGGAGCCTGCGAGCGCGGCTGGACCCAAAGGAGTTCGCTGATCTCGGCGCAGCAACCGGCGAGCCGTCGAGCGTGAAAGCGGTGAACGCGACGATCTCTTCAGCGGAAGGTGCGCCCACACAGCTTGTGCTCTCGGTGGTTCGTTCGCCCGAAGGGGGAACGGCGTCTGCTGCGGAAAACGAGGCCGCGTGGACCACGACGGCGAAGTTCAGCTTCAAGGATGCGCCGGCTCAGGCGGCGCTCAACGCTCGCGCCTCGCTGAGTGAGCGCCTGAAGAACGCACCGGCCGCTGAGCCCGCGGCGCCGACCGTCACCGTTGTCGGCGGCACGGGGAGTGCCGAGGAGCAGGAGTTGATCCGTCGTTTGACGGCGGCCGCGGGCGGGCAAGGCGGCAAGCGCAGCGTGCCGGCGGCGGAGACGGTCGCGCGATTCATCAAGGGGAGCGATAAGGACGGGGACGGGAAGCTCTCTCGCGCGGAGTTGGGCGACGCGAAGTTCGACTCGCTCAAGGCGTTTGACGCGAACGGCGATGGGCTGATCGACGAGCAAGAGCTGACCAAGGCGCTGGAAGCAGCGGTGAAACAGAAAGCGGCCACTAAAAAGTGACCGCGTATGTCCTCAGTGAATTGATCGGCCGCCCAGTTGCGGTAGATTACGTACGCTGCCGCGAAGGGAAGCCTGGGAGGGGCGTGCGCCTCATCGATCGATCAACGCCGGTAGACCGTGATCGTCCAGTTGACGTTGTCGTTGCTGTCGGTGCAGAGGGGGAGGTTGTCGGCCGAAGCGTTCTGGAGGCAGACGGACATCGGCCCGCCGACAGGGATGTCGAATGTGCAGGAGCCCGACTGGGTCATGTGCTTGTTGTGAAAGCTGAACTCGAAGTTGGAGACCGGTCCGGTGTAGCTCTGAACGCCGGGAGCAAGGCCGTCGATCTTCAGACGGCTCTGCATATCCATGCCATTACCGGTGGAATAGCAGGTGCTGGTCCAGTTGAACACGGCGCGACCGGCGGGGAGGTTGAGCGTGACGGTCTCATCGGGCGGGTAGCTGAAGTTGGTGCTGACGTACTGCCTGGTGGCGCGGCCGGAGTTGAACTGATAGGCGACGATGCCGCGGCTGCCGGGGAAGCTGCTCATCGTGACATTGCCGTTGAGATTGGCGGTGTGCGGAGTGCCGCCGGAGGTCATGAGCGTCTGGAAGGTCACGCAGAAGGTCGGAAACTGCACCATCTGGCCGCCTCCGTAGTAGGCCGAGCTCATGTAGTGGTACCCCAGCGAGCCGCCCGATCCGCCGCCGGTGCAGATGATGCCGAACGTGTACCGGTTCCCGGCGACGAGCGCCGGCGCCACCTCGAGCGGGATGGCCATCGTGACCCATGCATTCGCGCCGGATGCGGGAACGGGGACGTCCATGAGGTGAACCACCTCAGGCCCGGACTCGCCGTCGCCCGACCAGACCACCAAATCGGCGGTTGTATTCGCGGGGATCGCCGGACCGGTGTGGAAGCGGACGCCGGTCAGTTGCTGGCTGAGGGCGGGTGTGAATGACTGAGAGAGGTGGGTCGTGTACCAGACGTCCTGCACGACGACGCGCGTCATCTCCTGATCGACGACCTCGGTCCCCGCGTTGTACGTCATTGAGAAGGGCAGCGCCGTGGTCTGCACGGTGCCGTCAGGGAAGACCAGGCCACCGGCGGTCGAGCGAACGGCGCCGGCGACGGTGAGCTGCGCCGCCAGCGGGTCGGTCGGTGGGAGCCCGATGCCGACGTGCCCGTTGACGCCGATGTTCATGTCGTTCACCGCGGGACCGCTGATGCTCACGTCGGCTCCACTCGTGCGGCCGACGGGGAACGCCGCGTTGTTCGCACGCCAGAACCCGGCCGGGAAGTTGGTGTACTTCATCAGGCCTGAGACCTTGCCGTTGACGCCGGGGAACGTCACGTTCGTGTACGCGGGGATGACTCCCTGGTATTCGCCGTTGAGGTAGAGGTTGTTGTTCACGAAGTTCAGCGCGCCCGTATAGGTGCCGCCCGTGCCGAGCATGAGCTGGTTGGCCGCGTTGACGGTGAACCCGGCGGTGTCGCGGCTGAAGGTCGCCATCGGCGTGACCGAGAGCCGCTGCCGGGTGATCGCGGCGACGTACGGGGCGGTGTTGGTCGCGTCGTGGGGCGAACGGACCTCGACGTCGATCCAGCGGGCGCCGTTGTTGATAGAGGCGTCGCCGAAGTCGAGCGGAACAGAAAAGACACCGTTCTTGACCGTGACGGGGCTCTGGTTGCCCCCCCCGCTCGTGCCGTCGAAGCGGAGCGTGCTGCCGATCTGTGTGCCGCCGGTCGCGGCGTTCCAGAGGGTGAACCGCATGTCGACCGAGCCGTCTGACACGGCGCCGGCGAGTTTGCCGTTGTAGGTGAACGCCGAAGTGACCTGCGCGAACGTGGCCGTGGCGGGCGCGGCGAGCGCGACTGCGGCGGGGATGAGGAGTTTGCTGAGCAAGCGTTTCATGGTTCGTCTCGTGAAGGAAGGGCCGTGTATGGAATGAGTGACGAACGGTTCAGTTGCGGAAGACGGTGAGCGTCCAGCTTGTGCAGTCGTTGAAGTCGGTGTTGAACTGAACACCGTTGGGACTCCTCCACAGCAGACGCACCGGCGCGTTGGCACCGGCGGTATCGATGTCGATAAAGCACGAACCGGTGATGGTCATGTGCTCACCGGCAGTGTTGAAGAAGAACGGAACGACTTGACCGTTGACGCCCGCGACCTGGGGCATGAACTCGACCCTGCCGACTGCCGAGGCCCAGCAGCCTGTGCTCCATGTCAGGAGCGCTTTGCCGGACGGCACATTGGTGAGGTCGGCATACACGCCGGGCGAGACCATGTATGAGCTCGACGTCACACTCGCCGACGCGAGCGCGGCGGTGTTTCCGGCGGTCCAGATGCCGGCTGCGCCGTTGATGGTGCCCTGCACGAACGTCGATCCCGGGAACGGGACCATCGTCGTGGTCTGCGTCGTGCCGTCGGGGAAGACGAAGCCGCCGGTGGTGGACTTGATCGTCCCGGCGACGGTCAGCTTCGACGGCGTGGCCGCGGCGCTGGACGTGCCGATGCCGACGTTGCCGTTGGCGGCGAGGTAAAGATCGATGACCGACGGCGAGCCGGTGGTGACGTCGCCGGTGGTGACGCGGCCGAAGATGAAGTCGGTGTTGATCGCGCGCCACACGCCTCCCGCGTAGTTGGGGTACTTCATGAACCCATAGCGGCGCATGCCCTGGGCATCGACGATCACGCCTTTGCTGTCGCCGTTGAGCAGGACGTTGCCACCGAAGACCTCGACCTTCTCGCCTGGCGTCGTGGTGCCGATGCCGATCTTGCCGGTTGCGTCGACGTTCAGGCCGCGGGTGTTCTGGCTATAGAGGGCGAGCGGGGTGGGCGTGACCTGCTGGCGCGGGGGCAGATCGGTGTACGCCGCGGCGTTAGCGGGGTCGTGCGGGCGAACCTCGACGCGGAGCCAGCGGTTCTGGTTGGCGGTCCAGGCTGCTGCGCCAAAGTCGAGCGCGGCGGTGAAGTTGCCGTCGGCGGGCGTGATGGCCGCGCCGTTGCCGGCGGTGCCGTCGAAGCGGAGGGTGCTGCCCACCTGCGAGCCGCCGGTTGCGGCGTTCCAGAGCGAGAACCGCATGTCGTAGTCGCCGGTGAGCGTTGCGCCGGTGTTGCTGCTGAGACGGCCTTGATACGTGAAGGAGGAGCCGAGGCTTGTCTGGGCGTTTGCGACCGAGGATCCGGCGGTCAAGAGCAGGGCGACGGAGAGGGCGAGGGTGTGGATGCGGCTCATGGGAAGTGTCCTTGAGAAGCGGGTGCAGCGACTGCGGTGGCCTTTTTCAAGGGCCTTGGAAGGGGCTAGGGGTTCTTGGCGGGTTCTTCTGGCGACCATGCGGAAAGCGGGCGGGGACTCCCCGACGAGTTTTGACTTTTTCTTGGGGCGGGCAGGCTGCGGGGGGGCGGGGGGCCGTGATCAATCAGCGCGGCGTTGGGCCGATGGGGTCTGCGCTCGCGGTTGCGTGCAATCGCCGTGGTTGTGGTTCGTTGCTCGTGGGTGGGCACTGCGAGGCGGACTGGAACCAGAGTCGGTCGAGCGAGGCGGATCGCTGGGTGGATGCTACTGACGGCCGGCTTGCTGGCGGCGGCTGTGTGGTTCCTTTCGGGCTGGTACCGGCTGGCGATCGTGCGCGGCAAGTGGACCACGACATTTCAGGGAGGACATGTCGTGTCGGTCGGCCTGACGCCCGACTCGCCGCGCATCTCGGTGATGGCGCACGGCGGGCACCCGAGCCTGACGGCGTACAAGTGGACGGCGTTTCCGCCGTCCATCTGGGGCGTGGAGTTTCAGTGGAGCGTGTTGCTGGTGTCGCACGCGTACAACCCGCTCAACGGATACAGCGCGTGGTCGGTGGTGGTGTGGCCGGTGCCGGTTGCGCTGTGCGGAGCGGGCGCGCTGATGTTGGCGTGGGGGCGGAGAGCGCGGCGGCGTGCGATGAGAGGCTTGTGCGCCAAGTGCGGGTATTCGTTGTCAGGGTTGGCGGAAGGGAAGGCGTGCCCGGAGTGCGGGGAGGGGGCGGATCGGCCTTGAGCCTCCGTGTAAGGCGAGGCTTGCAGAAGCAGTCAGGGCATCGCGCTCGTGCTTGCGCACGAGGCTCTTATCGCATCACGTTGAGGCTGACGCGCTTCTCGAGTTCGTCGACGGGCTTGGCGACCAGGTCGTAGCCGTCGGCGCCGACGATGACGCACTGGATGAGTTCGCCGGGGAAGAGTTCGCGTTTGCTCTGCACGTAGGTAACGCTGTCGATCGAGGGGGCCTGCGTGTACGAGCGGCCGGTGTAGAGCTTGCCGCCCTTGCCGACGCCGCTGGTCGCGCGGCCTTCGGTGCGGAGCGCGGAGTCGATGAGGATGTCCTGCTTGATTCCGCCGGCCGCGAGGCCGACTGAAGCTCGCTTCTCGTTGAACTGAGCCGCTCGTTCTTCGTTGCGGGCGAAGGCGATCTTCTGCTGGAGGGCCATGACCTCGCCGCGGCGGCGGGCTTTGACCTCGGCGGGGACGGCGAGCTTGGGGTCGGCTTCCATGTTGCCGGCGACGGTGCCGGGCTCGAGGGAGTACTCGAAGACGCCGACGTTCTCGAACTTCTGCTCTTCGACGAAGCGGAGGAGGAGCTCGTGGTCGGCCTCGGTCTCGCCGGGGAAGCCGCTGATGAAGGTGGTGCGGAGGGCGATGCCGGGGACCCAGTTGCGCAGCTTGTCGAGCAGCGCGCGGGTCTGGTCCATGGTGATGTGGCGGCGCATGCTCGCGAGCACGGCGTCTGAACCGTGCTGGAGGGGCATGTCGATGTAACGCAGCAGGCGCGGCGTGCTCGCCAGCGCCTTGATCATGCCGTCGGCGAAGTTGCTGGGGTAGGCGTACATCAGGCGCACCCAGCCGTCCTTGACGCCGAGCTCGTCGAACGCCTTGCTGACCTGGCGGAGCATTGTGGGCATGCCACCGGTGTTGCTGGCGTGGTCGAAGCCGATGCCGATGTCGTCGCCGTAGCTGGTCGTGTCCTGGCCGATGAGGTTGATCTCGAAGCAGCCGTCGGCGATGAGTTCGCGGGCCTCGGCGATGATCTTCTCGAGGGGCTTAGAGCGCATCTTGCCGCGGATGCTGGGGATGGTGCAGAAGGCGCACTTCTGGTTGCACCCTTCGCTGATGCGGAGGTAGCCGTAGTGGCGCGGCGTGAGGCGGAGGCGGGCCGAGTCGTCTTCAAAGTAGCCGATACCCTTGCCGTCCTTGCCGTTGACGGTGAGGCCGGTGACCTTCATGCCGCGCTCGCCGGCGGCGGTGAGTGCGTTGGCGTTGATCCAGTACTTGGGGGCTTCGCTCTCCGCGCCTGCCGCGGCGGCGCGGCGTTCCTGGCGGTCGCCGCGGACGGCCTCGACGATCTTGTCGCGATCGAAGACGCCGACCATGGCGTCGATGCCCGGGGCCCACTCGAGGATCTTGGCGCGGTGGCGCTGCACGAGGCAGCCGGCGACGATGACGCGCTTGATCTGCCCCGACTCCTTGCGGGCGATGGCGTCCTTGATGACGCCGAGGGACTCGTCTTTGCTGGCTTCGAGGAAGCCGCAGGTGTTGACGACCACCGCGTCGACGGGCTCGCCCGCCTCGGCGAGGTCGTACTGCACCGGCTGCATGCCGTCGGTGGCGAGAAGGCCGAGCATCTTCTCGCTGTCAACGAGGTTCTTGGGGCAGCCGAGGGAGACGAACGCGACGGTTTCGATCGCATCGCTGACCTCGGGGGTCCGGGTTGGGGTCTTGGATCGGGGCATTTGGGGGAGGGGAAGCTTAGGGAAGAAGGCGGATTGGATCGACCGGCGTTGGGTGATTGGGGTGGATGGGGTTTCGGCGAAGCCAAGAGGGCTAAATGCAGGGATATGAAGAGCTCGGGGCCTGTGCGCTTTGGACGGGCGGGGGATTCAGCGCCCGGAGCTATGGAGGCGTGTACATGGGCCGCTGCCGGTAGGCGGAACACCTGCTGGAGATACTGGTTACCACCAAGCCCGTCTGGACCCCCGCGGGCTGGCGGGGCCGCTGCACGCGCCGGTGAGCGGCGCTCGCCTTACCGTTAGTGATCCCTGCCACGCACGGCGGCCCGTGGGCGGCGAGCCCGTATGTTGATCGAAGCCGCGAACTCAACTGAAAGGGAGTTGCACCATGAGCCTGAGAACCGTCGCCGCTCAGTTTGTCGATCTCTGCCGTCAAGGGAAGAACTTCGACGTGATGCGGACGATGTACGCGCCCGACATCGTCTCGGTGGAAGGGGACGGCAAGGAAACCCACGGGCAGGCCCCGGTGATCAAGAAGTCGGAGGACTGGGTTTCCGACAAGGTGTTCAACGGCGAGACGGTGGCCGGGCCGTTCTTCAATGGCGCGAACCCCGATCAGTTCGTCGTCTACTTCACGCTCGATATCACGACCAAAGCGACCGGCAAGCGCATGGTGCTTGAAGAGGTCGGCGTGTACACCGTCAAGGGTGACAAGATCACGCGCGAGCAGTTCTTCTACGACGGGGCTCACTGACCGATCACCGTTGGCTCGGCTCTGGGTGTGGACGCCTGATTCAGAAGTACGCGTGCCACACCCAGCACAGCCCCATCAGCACCAAACCCGCTTGCACGCCGGCGATGAGGTCGTCGACGAGGATGCCTGCGCCGCCTTTGAGGCGTTGCAGGCCGCGGGCGGGCGGGGCCTTGATGATGTCGGCGATGCGGAAGAGGACGAAGGCGAGGGCGATCGCGCCGAGGGTGGCGATGAGGGTGCGGTCGTTTGACTGCTGGACCGTCGCGCCGGGGATCCGAAGCCACCAGTGCGGCAGGAAGAGGAGCGTAACGCCCATGCCGGCGGTCTCGTCGGCGACGACCTCCGACGGATCCTTCTTCCCGAACTCGGCTTCGGCCTTGTCGCCGAACTTGAGGCAGATCCACGAGAAGTAGACCGCGAAGAAGACCTGCACCACGTACCAGAAGACGCCTCCCACCGGGCCGATGAGATCGGTGCCGCGCAGCAGCGGAAAGAGCGCCGCGAAGACGCACGGCGGCAGGCTGCCCCACGTGCCCGGGGCGGGACGCATGAAGCCGAGACCGAACGTCGTGATGAGTGTGCGGCCGACGGGGGGGAGCCTCAAGCGCCGGCTCCGCGGACGGACTTGGTGACCGTGGTGATGACCGGCGTAGGACGGGCGGCGGGCGCGGCTTCCTCAGCCCGCGGTTTGCGAGCGGCGCGAGCCTCGGCGAGGAGGCGGACGCAGCGGAAGATGTAGGGCAGGCCGCTGACGACGGTGAAGGCCATCATGGTCCAGACAGTGACGTCGATGAGCTGGCGGCCCCACGCGGCCTCGATCCAGTGGTACTGCGCATCGGCGTGCGCGGGGGCAGCACGCGCGTGACGGCGGGAGTGATGAGCGCGGTGGGGATCGCGATCGACTGGAGGATCATCTTCCACTTGCCCCACCAGTCGGCGCCGAACTTGATGCCCTGCCCCTCGAGCACGCCGCGGATGCTGGTGACAAGCAGCTCGCGCCCGAGGATGACCACGGCCATCCACGGGTAGACGCCGGAAATCTGAATGCCGTGCCCGCTCAGGCGGCTGGGTGAGCCGGCGGGGAATTCCCACCAGAAGTCGGGCCCGGCGAGGAAGACGAACGCGCCGACGACGAGGATCTTGTCGGCGAAGGGGTCCATGATGCGGCCGAAGGCGCTCTCGACCTTCCACTTGCGGGCGAGGTAGCCGTCGGCGACGTCGGTGATGCAGGCGATGATGAACATCGCCGCGGCGGAGATGAGGACCCAATCGACCTGGTGACGGGATGCGGCCGAGTCCTCCCATCGCCAGAGCGTGAGAACAATGAAGAAGAGAATCGCCAACAGGACTGCGCCGAGGTGAGCCAGTTGGGGAGCTCGCGCCGCCAGAGGGGAAGTGCGCGTTCAGCGGTTGCCCCCCGGCTGTATTGGTCGCTCACTGGCATGTACATGAAGCGTACAGCGCCCAAAGCAGAGGCGGTACCCGGCGGAGATGAAAAAGGGGCCGGGTTGCAGACCGGGCTTTGGTCGGGTGAATAGAGCGTGGATTCGGTCGAATTTTGGATTAGGCTTGTCTTGGGCGGTCGCGCCCCGTGCTTTGTTCTCCACGTATGGCCAGCCACCCAGTCACGATCAGCTTTGAGACGCAGGCGCCCGGTGTGCTGGGCGAGTTGCGCAGTGCGCTGGCGCGCGTGCTGGCGGCAAGCGGAACGCCCATTCGCCGGCCGCGGCACGTGCAGGACGCGTTCAACATTCACCAGACGCTGGCGTGGAAGATCTACCGGGTGGCGCACGGGCCGGACCTGCTGGCGGACGGGCAGTTTGTTCCCGGACGGCCGGGGTTCGAGTCATTCATCGCTGCGGCGCGCGAGCGGGGAGTGCCGGCTGAGAGACTGGCCGCGGTGCAGCAGGCGTATGACAACTACCGGTCGCTGGTGGAGTCTCAGGCTGGGGACCGGCCGTCGATGGACCTGATGCTGCAGGGGATGCTGCCCGAGGCACCGGCGAGCCCGGCGCTCAAGGCGCGGCGGCCGGGGTTCCGGGCGGCGAGTTCGATCTGGGGCGTACAGGTGCGAACGCGGTTGCTGTGCCAGATCGTCGCGCCGTCGGCTGAGCGGGGACGAGTCGACCTTGGGGTCGTCCGCGGGTCGCTGGGGATGCGGCGCGTGCGACCTGATGCGCGGCTCTCGATCGGGCCGGCGATGGTGGTGGACAACGGCGGGCGCGGACGCATCGAGGCGCTCTTCCCCGAGGACGTCACGGCGGGCGCACCGCTGCTCAAAAAGTACTGCTCACAACCGCTGCCGCCCACGACCGTCGGTCTGAACCCGCGCGGATTGCCCGAGCACGTGCTGGGCGAAGCGCCGCTGGGGGGCAAGTCGGGGATGTCGATCTACTTCGGCGAGGTGCACCGCGCCGCGGCCTCGGCGTATCAGGAGCCGCACAACCCGTTCGTCAACACGGCGCAGACCGTGCGGCTGCCGATGGAGTGCGCGGTCATCGACGTGTGGATGCACGAGTCGCTCACACCGCCCGGCTCTAGGCCGCGGACGTTCTATTACGGCGAGTCGTCCGGCGTGCCGTGGTACGAACAGCTCCCCGAGCACGCCGAGCGGCTTGAGATGGCCGAACGGGCGCAAACGATCGGGGCCGGGCTCAGCGCATCGCCGCTTGTGGGCGTGCCGGAATACCAGGACATCATGACCGAGACGTTCGCTCGCGTCGGCTGGGACGCCGACGAGTTCGTGCTGCACCGGCTGCGCGTGGAGTATCCGGCGATCGCGACGGCGATGGTGCTGCAGGTCGACCTGCCTGCACCGCCCTGAGACGCGCAGTGCGCGCCGCCCGGAGGAGGATTACGCACCAACACGTCTCCCCTCCCCGGAGGGGAGGGGAGTTCGAGACAGCAAGCTTCGTTGTTGATGCATAATCCTCTGGAGGGCCGGCGGCGGCGCTCGGCATGCTCAACTGCAACCGGCGAAGAACGCGTTGATGAACGCGATGAAATCGTTGTTGTCGAACTGGCCGTCATGGCCTGGGCCGCCTCCTTGAACGCCGACGTCTGCCGCCGCGTTGGCATCAAAGAACAGGCCGATGAACGCGATGAAATCGTTGTTGTCCAGGACACCGTCGCCGCCGCGGAGACCGCCTTGGCGTCCGACGTCGGCGGTGCCGCATGCTTCGAAGAGGTATGTCACGGTGGGAGCGTCGGCGGGATCTTCGACAGCCACAGTTCCTGTGAGTCCGCCAAGCCCGAGCAGGATGTTCTGCGTGCCCGTCGCGGGTCCGAGGCAGGCCCAGGCGCGACCGATCGGCATGGAGGGGAGGTTGTCGTTGCCGGCGTTGCCGCCGAACTCAGCCATGCTGGTGAAGGGATGTTTGGCGACGTACCAGTTGTTGACGGTCACTGAGATACCGGCGCCCCCGAGCCGGTAGATCACATACATGTCGTACGCGCTGGTGGTGGAGTCGGGCTGCGCGTTGTTGTACGAAAGAGCGAATCCGGCGGGCCCGGCGTTGTATCGCACGATCATCAGGCGCGCACGCGACGGGGCCGCGGCGATGCCGGCGTTGATCACGGGGTCGTTGAGCGATGCGGGAAGAAGACCGTACGGTCCGGGCCCGCCGTCAAGCCCCGGGAGATCGATGGAGGTGGGGACGATGTTGGGCGTGTACATGGCGAAGTACAGCCCGTAGGTGCGCGGCAGGTAGAGCGTGGTGTAGCTCTCTTGTGCCGGAGGAGCGGCGTAGTTGAACGAGACGGGCGCGGTGACGGCGTCCTGGTAGATCAGGCGTCCGGCGGGCGCGAAGAAGCCGCCGCGCAGGTCGATGCGGCCGGTGCCCGCGATCTGCGAAGCCAGGAGCATGATGCCTCCGCCCGCGCCGGAGCTGCCCGCGCCGCCGTTGCCGCCGCGGCCCGATGCGCCGCTCGCACCGCCGTCGCCGCCGCGGCCGCCCACGCCGCCCGTGCTGGCACCGGTGTTGCCGGCTGAACCACCCGAACCGCCTGTTCCGCCGGCGGTGGCGGTTTCGATGTATTGGCCGGAGAAGCCGGGCCAACCGTCTGCGCCGGTCGCGCTGATGGCGCCATCGTTCTGGATTCGGCCGTTGACGGTGAATTGGACGCCGCCGCCTGCGCCGCCGCCGCGGCCGCCGTTGCCCCCGGTGCCGCCGGCGATTCCCTGTGCGCCGGCCCCTCCTGCGCCGCCACCACCGCCGCCGCCTCCGCGTGTAAACACGTTGCCGGCGCCCGCGCCGCCTCCACCACCGGCCGCACCGGAACTACCGCCCGAGCCGCCGCCGCCGTGACCGCCACCGCCACCGCCGTGGCCGCCGTTGCCGGCGCTGAGCCACATCGAAGCGGGCCAGGTGGGTGCGTAGCTGTTGACGTCCGCGGCGTACGTGCCTGCGCCGCCGTTTCCGCCGGGGGCTCCGTTCGCGCCGTACATGCCGGAGCCACCTGAGTTGCCGTTGTTGCCGAAGTTTGCGCCGCCCGAACCACCGACGCCGGCGCCGCCAGAGACAGGCGTCGCGACGCCTGCGCTACCGCCAGTGCCGCCGGTTCCGGCGGGCGAGCCGAAGGCACTGTTGCCGACGCCGAAGCCGCCAAGGGAGCCGGATGCCCCGCTAGCTCCGGCTTGTCCGTCCATACCGGCGACGCGCGGCTCACCGGTAGCACCGTCGTTGCCGACGCTGGTCGTGCCGGCGCCGCCGTTTCCGCCCCGACGCGGGAGCGCGCCGCCCACGCCGGCGGTGCTGCCGGAACCGTTGGCGCCGAGCGATCCGTTATAGAACGTGCCCGCACCGCCGCCCGAGCCACCTGCTCCGCCGTCGACCGCGCCTGCGCCACCAGCGCCGCCGTTTCCACCGCCGGATCCCCCGCTCATGCCGACCGCGCTGGCGGTGACCAAACCTACCGGATAGATGCGGAGATTCCCCCCCACTCGCACCTCGGCGAGGTTGGAGCCGACGAACTGAACGGTGACGCCGTTGCCGACGTTCATGTCGCCCTGCACAGACCACGAGCGCAGCCGCTGATTGACGCCGCGGTCGACGACGGCGACGCCCTGGAAGAGGTTCGTGGTCGAACCGTTCATCGTCACGACGCCCGTTGTCGTGTCGAAGACGTAGGTCTGCGCGAACGCACGGGTATGACCGGCCGCTGCAACGAGTGAAAACGCAACTCCTGCCGTCCAGAACATACGCACGATTCAGCTCCCTTTCGCTTTCGGATCAATCCAGGCCCGACGAAGGTACCACACAAACCGTCGCTCCACAATCACCCGGCCGACAACGGTGCGTAAAGGGCTCTCCAGTCCTTCAGGAAGAGGTAGGGTCCGCGTCTTCGTTCCTGACAGATACGAGATGGGCGCCGCTTCCCGGACTCAGCGGCGTGCCGCTCGGTCGATTCACTTCCGGGACGGGAGGAGCCGCCTGCCTCAGTGGTAACCGTTGAAGAAGGCGTTGATGAAGGCGATGAAGTCGTTGTTGTCGAACTGGCCGTCGGAGCCGGGCACGCCGCCGGGCAGGCCCATGTCGGCGCGTCCGTCGGTCACGAAGAAGAGCGAGATGAACGCGATGAAGTCGTTGTTGTCCAGCAGCCCGTCGCGGGCGGTGACGCCGCCGGCGGCACCCAGGTCGGCGTTGCAGACGCCTGCGGAAGCGACGAAGATGCCGCTGCCGCTGACGTTGTTCACGTCGGTCCAGGTGGCTTTGAAGGCGTACTGGCGCCGGTCGTTCCAATTGCGCGGCAGCCCGTCGTCGCCGCCGCTGCCGAGCGGCTCGGTGATGCCGCTGAGTCGCGCGGTGACGCCGGGCCGGACGGTCAGCGGCTGGTTGGACTCGACGAGGATCGCGGGCACACCGCCGGCTGGACAGCAGAAGACAGCCTGAGCCCCACGTCCGGGCGGAGGCGAGAACGTCGAGGCGGTGAAGACGACATCGCCCCAGGAGTTGATCGCCACGCCGCCGCCGAACGAGAGGATGTTGATGCCGGCGGGGTAGCCGGGCATCTGCGTGCCGGTGCGCGCGATGACGCGGACGGGCGAGCCGGGCTCTTTGAGGGCGATGATGCGCGAGGCATCGCCCGTGACGCCGGGCCCGTTGATCGTGCAGACGAACACGACATGCGCATTGCCGGAGATGAACGGTCCGACGAGCGTGCCGCTGAGGAAGTCGCTGTAGAAGCACCCGTCGGGCAGGCCGGGGACCTGGTCGCCCTCGCGGGCCAGCAGGCGGACGCTCGAGGCGTCGGCCATCCAGACGGCAGTGTCGTTGGCGGCGGTTATGCCCGTGCCGCTCAGACCTGTGGAGTATGCGAACCCGCCGGTGCCGGAGAAGTCGAACGCGGTGGGCTGGCTGAAGGCCGTCTGTGCCGGGAGGCCGACATAGCCGGGGACGAGCAGTGCGTGCGAGACGACGTTGCTTGCGCCGGCACATGGGCCGGACCAGATGCCCGGACGTATGACGCCCTGCTCGACGTTGCGGTAGGGCGCACTGAAGCAGGTGGTGAGTCGCGAACTGATCAGCGTCTCACCGAGCGTGACGAATCCGTTGGTGTCGCCGGCGACCTCGTTGCGCGTGCACATGGGCATGTTGCCCGCGACACCGACGTGGACGGACTGGTACGTGCCGTTGCCGACGGCGAAGCCCGAGCGCAGCGCCACGCGCCCGTTGTTGGACTGGTTGACCCTCGACGCGTTGCTGAGCGACCAGAGACCCGGCGGCGCGGAGGGCGCATCCTGCCCGGTGAGCGCGCAGCACGCGAGCACCGCGCCGTCGTGCTGCCAGCACCCCCACGGCGAGAAGGCGCCGTTCAGTTGCTGCGCGAACGCGACGCGGTTGTTGTCGCTCAGCGTGATGCGCACGCCGCTGAACGACATGAACGTGTCGCCCGCGGTCGGACCCTGCGTGCCGGGAGCGACGTCGCCGGCGAAGGCGAGCGGCGCGAGCGTGCCGGAGCTGTCGCACCAGATGCCGCTGCCCGACGGTCCGCCGCCGGCGGTTGAATAACTCGATGCAAACGCGGCGGCGCCGCCGTTGTTGATCACCACCGCGCCCGTGAGCGTGTTGGCGAAGCGCGTCGCGCCGTTGGGCACGCCCGGCACCGGATCGACGGTGGTCAGCGATACCGCGCGCACGGACGTCTGCGCCGTCGAGATGCCGGCGCTCAGAAGCACCGCAAGCGCGGCGGCGATCGATGGCGTACGGAGAGCGGTGGGCCGGGCGCCGGTAAACCAGAAGATCGGGTGCATGACTTCCCCTGAAATAGGTGAGCAGGTTCACCATACACCATCCCCCCACTGCGGCAAGTGTGCTCGGGCTGATCAGCATGACTTCCGCAGACTGATGCCGCTTTCTGCGTCATTTTCGCGGTCGCCGAAACATGCGCGGCCATAAAAGGCAACGGCCCGCGAATCGTCGCGGGCCGTCGCCAGGGTGCGGGCTCGCTCGCGGTGTTGCCACCGGGCGTGCCCTAAAAGGGATGCCACTTCCGCGCGTTAGCAGCGGCGGCGACGACCGCCCCCCGCGGCAACCGCGGCAAGACCGAGCGCCGCGGCGGCGCCCGGAGCAGGGATCTGAGCGAGGACGACGGCCGAGCCGCTGCCGGTGGTCACGGTGAGGGCGAGCCAGCCGGTGTCGCTGAGGGCGACTGCGCCGCCTTCGCCGTTGCCGAGGTTGGAGATCGAGAACGGGCTGACGGCGACGTTGGTCGAGCCGAAGTTGCCAGAGAGGCCGGCGATCGTCGATGCATCGCCCTCGCGGAAGAGCATGGTGAGGCCGAGCGTGGGATCCCACGCGAAGACGCACTGGTCGTTGGAGGTCGTGACGCCCGAGCCGGTGACGGTACCGACGAAGACAACCTGGTTGAGGTTGTTCATGATCATCTGCGAGGCGTTGGTGAGCGAGCCACCGAGGAAGAGACCGCTCTGGCCGGGGATCGCCTGACCCTCACGCGCGAGGATCTGGGTGTTTGACGCAGCGCCCGCGGCGGTGATGGTGGTCTGCCAGATGGCTTCGTCGTCGGTGGTGCCGCCGGCGGTGCCGAGCATGCTGCCTGCGTAGATGAGGACGTTGTTGTTGTTGAGCCGGTGCTGCGAGTTGGTGGTGTTGAAAAGGTTGTACGTCGCGCCGGCGACGCCGAACGCGGGATCAGCCGTGCGGACAAGGACGCTGGCACCAGCAGAAGCGGTCCAGGTCATCAGCGCTTCGTTGGCCGTGCCCGTCGCCCAGCCCGTGCCGAACTGCGCGTCGTAGACAGCGCGGCCAGAGTTGTTGAAGCCCTGGCTGCCGAGGTTGAAGGCGGTGGCGGCCCCGTTGAAGTAGCTGACGCCTGAGAGGCCGGGGACCGCGTCGTTCTTACGGGCGATCGCGGTGAGCATGCCACCCGTGCCGGCGTTGCTCCACAGCACACCGTCGTTGCGGAGGCCGGAGGTCGCGACGCCGCCGATGCCGGTGCGGAGGTTGGCATAGAAGGCGACTTGGCCTGCGCCGTTGATCTGGCCGCCGCTGACAGTGCCGAGCTCACCGAACTGCGTGCCGCCCCCGATGGAGGTCAGGGCGTTCTCACGGGCGATCATGGTCATGCCGGAAGAGGAAGCGACCCACAGTCCGCTGTCGTTGCTGGTAGTGGTGCTGCCCGCGACGATGTCGGTGCCGGCGTCGCCGTCGGTCTTGAGGTTGCTGGCGAGGATGACCTGGCCCGCGTTATTGACGCGGCTGACGAGATTCATGTTCGAGTCGAACAGGGCGTGCGTCGCGCCCGCGGCGTTGCCGACGCCGCGCTGGGCGATCATGGACATTGAGCCGGAAGCGCCTGACCAGGCAGCGGAGTTATTGCTGTTGTTCACCGCGCCCGTGCCATTGAGGGCGCTGGTGATGAGCATGGCGCCGTTCGGCGCGAGAGCGGGAGCGCCGGTGCTGAGGCCCGCGGCGCCGGCGGTGGAGTTGTGGACCCAGTTGTTGGGGTTGGTGAGCGTCGGGCCCGCCGCGCCGTCACGCGCGACGATGCTGAGGCCGCCAATGGGCCCGTACCAGTCGGCCGCGGCGTTGGCGTTGCCGGTCACACCGCCGACGCCGGTGAGCATCACGCCGCGGAAGGCGACGTTGCCGGCGTTGTCGACGCTTGGCGAGCTGAACGGCGCAGCGGCGGTGTTCCACTGCGCCCCTGCGACGCCGGGGACCGGGCCGCTGCTGGTAACGACGGGCTGGAACGTAACCGACCACTGCGCGAAGGCAGAACCCGCCGACGCGAACAGAACGGCTGCGCTGACAAGACCAGTGCGAACGCTGGACGAAGAACCCATGACATCTCTCCTCTGAGCCGGCGTGTGAAGCACGCCGGATTCTGCGAATGCCGCTCGCCGTCCGGCTCCACACTGAGCCGGAGTTCTGGTGACGAGCCTGTGCTCAGGCGGCCGCGGCGAGAAACCGCGAGCTACCTGATCTCAGAATTAATGTGCTGTTCTCAGATCAAAATCCACGCTACAAGCGTGATTTCGAGACTTTTTCCTGCGAGAGGCCCACGATCGGGTGTTTTTCTAGGAAGAAAATCGCAACCCCCAAATCCAGGTATGAATGCTAAAAAGAACAAGGCCCCGGAATGAACCGGGGCCTTGCGGGAGATCAGATGATGGCTTAGCGAGCTCAGCTGCAGCCGTTGAAGAACGCGCTGATGAAGGCGATGAAGTCGTTGTTGTCGAACTGGCCATCCTGCCCGGGGAGGCCGCCCTGGATGCCCATGTCGGCGTGCGGATCGTGGGCGAAGAAGTAGCTGATGAAGGCGATGAAGTCGTTGTTGTCGAGCTGGTTGTCGTGGCCGGGCTGACCGCCCTGGATGCCCAGGTCGGCAGCACAGTTGGGGACAGCCACGCCTTGGGTGCCGTCGGCGCGGAGGTTGCCCATGTAGAGGTCCTGATTACCGCCGGTAGCGCCGTGCGAGAAGGCGAAGACGGCGGAGCCGTCGAGCATCTGCGCAGAGGACATGCGGGCCTTGTTGCCGCCGAGGTCGCAGACGTTGAACGGGGCGAAGGGGAACGAGCCGTCGGACGCGACGTAACCCCCGAGGACCTTGCCGGATGCGGTGCCGCCACCCATCAGCGAGAGGACGTAGCAGCCGCCGGAGCCGTTGGCCACGGACTGGACGAAGGACGGCTGGACAGCGCCGCTGGCCTGGATCTCGACGCCGTTTCCGCCCCACTGCAACTCGCCCGCGGAGGTGATCTTCTGGGCGCGGACGCCCGAGATCGTGGCCGCGTTGTTGGAGGTCGGCCAAGCGACGAACATATCGCCGGTGCTCGGGTCGTACGCCAGCCCTGCGCCGACTTTGTTCAAGCCGTCGAGCTCGGTGGCGACCGAAAGGCCGGTGAGCGGCCAGGCAACTGTGCCGTCGGCGGCGATCTTCTGGACCAGCGCGGTGCGGTTGCCAGAGGTTTCATAGAAAGCAAAGACCGCGCCGCCGTGGCCATCGGGAAGGAACGGCGGCTGGTAGCCGGCCTGGATGGCGCCACCGTTGGGGTACGTGCCGCCACCCACCGGCATCGGCGTGCCGGCAGGCGGGCCAAAGACGATCACAGCGCCGTCGGCGGCCGTGCCGTTCCACATCCGAGCGCCGGCGGTGTCGTACTTCTGTGCGTAGAGCCACTTGTTCGTGCTCAGGTTGATGTTGGTGCCGCTGGCGCGGATCCACATGACGATGGCCGAGCCGTTATCGCCGGGCTGGACGTCACTGAGACCGATGTAGTGACCGGTCTCGACGATGGTGATGGGCGAGCCGATGAGCGCACCGTCTGAGCTGATGCGCTGCAGCTTGCTGCCGCTCTGCGTCCATCCGACCATGAGGTCGCCGTTGCTGAGGACGGCCGTCTTGGGCTGAAGTGCGCCGCCGGAACCGGCGACGGTGGTCCAGAGCGTGACGCCGGCAGGGGTCACCTTCGAAACGGCGACCGACGAGCTGGTGTCGCCGTAGGAAACAATCGCGTTGCCTGCGGCGTCGACATCGAGGTCCCAGTCGTTGGTTGAGCTGACGGCCCGGTCGGCGACGAGGATGCCGTTGTGCTCCCACTGCTCGACGCCGTCGGCGTTGTAGCGCTGGAGGTAGACGTCGTAGCCGGGCGTGCGGGTGTCGAACCAGGCGACGTAGAACGTGCCGTTGGGAGCAACGGCGATCTTGCTCTGCACCTGGTCGCCGGGAGCGTCGCAGACGAACTCAAGGTTCACCGGATCGCTGGAAAACTGGGCCAGTGCGGAGCTGGTGCCCGCGGCCAGAACGAGTGAAGCTGCCACGGTCGCAATGAGACGCTTGGTCATTTGATCGATCCTTTCCCCTATTTCAGGGGCACCCTTGCCTCGATCCCCTACTTTGTTGTACTCTATCGGAGATCCCTTGCCAACTGTTCTCAGATCAATATACTACATCTGAGAACAGTGTCAACAGATATTCGTCGAATTTCGTTCATGGTTCCACCACCCGGCCTGAAAAACCTGGTTGCCACGCCCGTCAGAGGGCGAGTGGACCCGCTTACGCGGGCTGAAAAGCTGCAGGCAGAGCAGGTTGCGCTGCGCCTGAGGGACGAGTTCCGCACGCTGATCGATCTACTGCCGCCGGGTGACCGCGGTGCGAGCGCTCTGGCGAAGAAGCTGAAACTCGACCGCGCCACGTGCCAGCGGATCGTGGCGACACTGGCCGAACCGAACCCGGACGCCCGAACGCTGGTGAATTTCCCCGGCATCGAGGGGATGCGGATCTTCATCGACGCTGTGGCCCGCCGGCCCAAGGCCGCGCCGACAGATAAACAGCACGTAGAGTCGGCGTCGCACGCGGTGGACAGCCTCGAGCATCTGCTGGAGCAGTTGAAGGTGAGCCAGCGCGGCCTGCGCCGGTTACTGGACGACCACGGGGTGGCGCCAGTCGACGCGGCCAGGTCCGAGCACGACTGGCTGGGACAGGACGACGTCGCGGCACGCGCGACGCTGTTCAACGCCGCGGCGCACGTGGTGGGCCGGTGGACGGACACGTTGGTTGGCGTCTCGCTCATCCGGCCTGTGCCGGGGTCGCCGAGGCTGACTGAATCAGTACAGCTGCGGGCTCACCTTGGGCACCGCGCACGGGTCAACAGCGCACCGCTGGAGCTGGGGAGCCGCATGCAGGCGCCCGCTGCGGACGAGCAGGCGTACACGACGCTGGACCCTGAGAGCCAATCGGGCCCATGGGGCGCGCTGGTGGTGCCGTTCTGCTCGCGTCCGCTGCCGCGGGTCACATCGCGCCGAACCGGCGCATCGGTGACGCACGTGGTGGAGGCGGAAGAGGAATCGTCGGACAAGCCGTTCGACGTGGTGATCGCCAACCGGACGAAGACGCCCGAGCCCCACCCGGCGACGTTCACGCCGCCGCTGGGCGAGGTGTCGTCGATCGTGCGTCAGCCCGCGCGGCGGCTGCTGCACGACGTGTTCCTGCATCGCGACATCGCGCGGATGTGCATCCCCGCGCTTGAGACGCACCTGTGGACGCCGACCGACACGCGCGTGATGGCGCGGTGGTCGACGCGCATCCCCGGCGGACCGCGGCTGCAGCTCTTGGGGCAAGGTCTGTCGAATACGGGGACGCCGGCGTGGGAGCGGTACGGGGACCTGCTGCGGTACGGGTTTGATCACGCGGGCTCGGGGTGGAATCCGGAGGAGTTCGTCGGGTATCGGTGCGAGCTTGAGTTCCCGCTGTGGCGGTGCTCGTACCACTTCCTGTTCGACTTCACGGGCAATGAGATGTCGTAGGACGGAACTGACCAAAGGGCCAAATTGCCAAAGCGCCAAATTCTGAAGGGGTGTGGCGTTATTGGTTTTTTGTGATTGCTTGCGGTGACTGCCGGCTCCACACCTTGCCGCTGGGGGAGAATGAAGGCGGTCTTTCAGACCGCGCTCTCTACTTCCGGCTTCTCGTGCTCCGCACGATCCGCACGGGGTGTGGCACCCGCGGCGCGCGTATGATCAGGCGTTCGCACGCAGGCTTTTGAAGGGGGTTCTGTCCGCGATGAGCGAGCTGTTTCAGTCACCGTCTTTGTGGTTCACGCTTCCGGCGCTGATCGGAACTGGCGTGTTTTTGATGAAGCTGGGGCTGGTGCTGGTGGGCGTTGACCACCATGGCGACGCTTCGGGGGGCGACTTGCACGGCGGGGATGCCGGTCACGGCCACCACGACGCGGCAGACAGCGCGGGATCATTCAAGCTGGTGTCGGTGCAGGCGGCGTTCGGGTTCATCATGGGGTTCGGGTGGATCGGGCTGGTGTGCCTCAAGGGTCTCTCGTGGACGCCCGCGATGAGCGTGCTTGGCGGGATGGTGGGCGGGACGGCCTTCGGCTTCCTGGTGGCGGTGCTGCTGAACGCGACGCGGAAGATGGAGACCAGCGGCAACCTGTCGATGACCAGCGCGGTGGGACGCGAGGCGCAGGTGTACGCGACGGTGCCGGCCAAGGGCGAGGGGCGCGGGCAGGTGCGGGTGGTCGTCGACACGCGCGAGCAGATCGTGCAGGCGACATCTGATGGACCGGCGATCAAGTCGGGGGAGCGGGTGAAAGTGGTGCGGGCGCACGCGGACAACTCGATCGTGGTGACGCCGGCCTGAGCGCGGAGGCCGATCGCACACCTGTGCGCGACGGCAGGGGAAAGACCGCGCAAATCTGAACGGGGGATAGATGGTGAACACACTGAACGGGCTGTTGAACCAACCGGCGCTGTTGCTCGCCGATCTGGTGGCGGAGGCGTGGTTGATTGGCGGGGTGCTGGCCGCAATCGTCATCGCAACCGTGGTTGCGATGTCGTGCTATAAGCGATGCCCGAGCAACAAGATCCTGGTGATCTACGGCCGGGTTGGCGTGGGGCGGTCGAGCAAATGCCTGCATGGCGGGGGCGCGTTTGTGATGCCGCTGGTACAGGATCACGCGTACCTGTCGCTGGAGCCGATCGTCATCGGCATGCCGCTTGAGGGCGCCCCTACTCAGGACAAGGTGCGGGTGAACGTTCCAAGCACGTTCACCGTGGCGGTCTCCACCGACCCGGTGCTGATGAACAATGCGGCGGAGCGTCTGTTGAACATGCCGACGCAGGCGATCGGTGAGCAGGCGCAGGACATCATTCTGGGCCAACTGCGCCTGGTGATCGCCGCACTGACGATCGACGAGATCGTCAACGACCGCGAGAAGTTCGCGGAGATCGTCAACCAGACCGTGGGCGAAGAGCTCAACAAACTCGGCCTCTACCTGGTCAACGTGAACATCCGCGAGATCACCGACGAGTCGGGGTATCTGCAGGCGGCCGGAAAGCGTGCCGCGGCGGAGGCGATCCAGTCGTACCTCGCGCTTCATCCATTAAAGGTGGAAGTTGACGGTCGGCTGCTCACAAAGGACGGCGTGACGCTCGACGTAGGCGGCCAATTCATGTTCGCGGTCGAGTACGCCGCGGCAGCCGGCGGGAATGCCGCGCAACACCTGCTCAATCTGCCGGAAGCCGAGCAGAAGGAGCGGGCACGCGCGGTGTTCCTCGACCAGGTGAAGCTGCTCGCCGAGGCGTTGACCGCTGATGAGATCGCGAAAGATCCGGACCGGCTCTCGACGCTCACGCGGAAACTGGCCGGCGGGGAATTCAAGCGGCGCGGGCTGGAGCTGATCAGCGCCGACGTCAAGGCGGGAGGCCGCCGGTTTGCCTGAACCGCGGGATCGTACTGAATCCGGCGGCGTGCGGAGTACGAACTTGGAGCACCGGTGAGCGCCGGCCAGATCGAAGGGGAGCGGAACAGTTGTTGCACAACCGGCTTCAATCAAGCGTCGATCTGTGGGATACCGCCACGAGCGGGGGTATGGCGATCGGCTTTTTCTCAAAGCGGATCGACCGTGAGCCGACGTGAGGCGCATCGCTCCGGCGTTCAGCCCGAGGCGTTGCAGCGCCGTCGCTTCCACTCGTTTCTGTTACACTGCTTTCGCACCTTGGGCGCAGACGCCCGTTCTGAGGGGACACACTGTGATCAACGCGTTCAGCCTTGCTTTTCTACCCGCGCCCGACGACTCGGCTATCCGGCCGCTGATCTACATCGGCGCGGTGCTCGCGCTCATGCTGGTGCTGCTGTTCTTCGGCCTGCTGGTGGCGCGGCAGTACAAGCGCTGCCCGAGCAACCGGATCCTGGTGATCTACGGGCGCGTCGGCAAGGAACGTTCGAGCAAGTGCCTGCACGGCGGCGGCGCATTCGTGATGCCGCTGACGCAGGACTATTCGTACCTGTCGCTGGAGCCGATCGTCATCGACATTCCGCTCGAGGGCGCACTGTCGCTCAACAACATCCGCGTGAACGTGCCGAGCACGTTCACGGTGGCGGTCTCGACCGACTCGGTGCTGATGAACAACGCGGCGGTGCGCCTGCTGAACATGCCGGAGCAGAAGGTCAGGGAGCAGGCTCAGGACATCATTCTGGGTCAGCTGCGCCTGGTGATCGCGACGCTGACGATCGAGGAGATCAACAAGGACCGCGAAAAGTTCACGAGCCTGATCAACGAGAACGTGGGGCAGGAGATCAACAAGCTCGGTCTCTATCTGATCAACGTGAACATCCGCGACATCACCGACGAGTCGGGGTACCTGCAGGCGATCGGCAAGCGTGCGGCAGCGGAAGCCATTCAGCGCGCCAAGGTCGAGGTGGCCGAGGCGGAGCGCGAAGGCGCGACCGGTGAAGCTGCGGCCCTGCGCGAGCGAGCCGTGAAGGTCGCGGCCGAGCAGGCGACGAGCGCCGAGGGCCAGAAGCAGGCTGAGCAGAAGCAGCGCGTGGCCGTCGCGGCGCTCGAAGCGCAGGCGGCGCAGGGCGAAGCGCAGGCCAAGCGCGACCGCGACATCGCGGTGGCGCAGCGCGAGGCCGAGCGCGTCGCGGCGAGCAAACAGGCGGAGCAGGAGCAGCGCGTGAAGGTCGCTCTTGCCGAGTCGCAGGCGATCCTGGGCGAGAACGACGCCAAGCAGCGCGTCGCCGAGAGCACCGCGAAGCTGGCGGAAATCCAGGCCGAGGCGAAGCGGCGTGCCGAGGTCGCCAACGCCAAGGCGCTCGAGGCCGTGCTCATCGCGCAGCGCGAGCAGGAACTGGCTCGCCTGGCGAAGGAAGAGCTCGCGCCGCAGGAGATCGAGAAGAAGCGCATCGAGATCGCCGCCGAAGCCGAGGCCGAGAAGCGTCGTCGCGAGGCCAAGGGTGAGGCGGACGCGATCCTCGCCAAATACCAGGCCGAGGCGGCGGGTACGCAGAAAGTGATGGAGGCGAAGGCCGAGGGTTACCGCCGGCTGATCGAGGCGTGCGGCAGCGACCCGGCCGTCGGCCCGACACTGCTGCTGATCGAACAACTGCCGAAGCTGGTCGAGGCGCAGGTGCAGGCGATCCAGGGGCTGAAGATCGACAAGATCACGGTCTGGGACAGCGGCACCGGCGAGAACGGGCGCAATGCGACGGCCGACTTCCTCTCGGGCATGATCGGCGCGTTGCCGAAGCTGCACGAACTTGCGAACCAGGCAGGCATCAAGCTCCCGCCGGCGCTGGGCGAGGTGAAGCGGGGCGGAGACGGAATCGTGAGCACGCCCTCCTCGGGCGACGCGAAGCCGGCCTCTCGAGACGGCGATAAGCACTAAACCGTCGCGCCCGCGCAACCGCGCGGGCGCGGCCTTTGATCAAGCGGTTTCTGGGCTACGTTGTGGTTGCTGTATTCACCGTCGGATTTCTTGGCGGTGGAGTGCTCGCGCTTGTGGGGGTCTACCGGCAGTCACGCACCGCGAACTGGCCCACGGCGGCGGAGGCCGCCGTCACCGCGAGCAGCGTGGTCCACACCCATGACGGTTACGAACCCTCGATCGATTACCGGTACCGGGTCGGCGCCGCCTGGCAGACCAGCTCGACGATCCGCAGGAGCGGCGCGGTCAAAAGCAGCGACGACACCTATGCGCGGGAAACCGTTGCGAGGTTCCCGGTCGGGTCGGCGACGGTCTTTGTGAACCCCGGCGACCCTGCCGACAGCGTGCTGGTGCAAGGGATAGACGGGCACGAGGTTCTGAAGATCTCGTTCGCGTTTCCGTTCGTTGCGGTGGGTTCAGTGTTCCTGTTGTGCACGATCGTCTGGCTGCTTCGAGGTCGGCGCGGGTACATCGGACGCGTGCGCGTGTTCGATCCGTCGCCCGGGGTGACGGTCGTGCGCGACAACGCGTTGACGCCCCTCATGATGGGCGCGTTGTGCACCTCGGGAGTGGCGTTCATCGGCGTGTTCCTTGTGCAGTTTGTGTTTCAGGCCTGGCCCATCATCGCGGTGCCCACTCATTTTTTGCTCGCGGCGGCCGCGGGTGTCGCTGGGTTTGTTCTGCGGCGGCGGTGGCTGCGCGAAGGGCGGAGCGACACGGTGATCGATGATGGGGCCGGCGTGCTGATCCCGGCGCGTGCCCGAGCGGCGGCCGCGGAGACGATTCCGCTGGCGGATATTCGTGCATGCGAGACGATTACTGAGGAGACCCGCGACAAAGACGGGCAGACGTCCACGAGCTTGTGGACGGGGGTGCGGAACATTCACGCCAACGAGCCGCGGAAGCTGGTGCGCCATTATGCCGAGCAGGACGCCGAGCGGTTCACATCGTGGTTGACGGAACGGCTGCGTGTCGGGGAGCGGGGAACGCAGGGAGGGCAGCGGTGAAACGACACTGGTTCACGCTCTTCATGGCCGTGATGACGACCGCGGTGTGCGGCGGGATGGGCGGGTTCTTCGCGTACAACATCGTGCGCCAAGCTGGCACCCCCTCGTGGCCGAGCGTGCAGGGAACGGTGAACTCCAGCGAGATCAAGACCAGCCGCGGGCGCAAGGGGGGCACGACCTACCGGCCGGCGGTGAAATACTCGTACACAGTGGACGGGCAGGCGTACGGCGGCTCGTCGGTGTCGCTGGTCTCAGGGTTCGGCGACTCGGGCGGCGGGTACGCGCAGGACAGTTGCGGAGTTCCCGGCGGGCAAGCAGGTGCCCGTCTACTACAACCCGGGTGCGCCGAGTGAGGCGGTGCTGCGCCGAGGCCTGGGAGATCGCGAGTGGCAGGTGGTCGCACTGACGGGGCTGATCCTGAGCGTGCCGGCGGTGGCGTGGATCATCCTGATTGGCTCGGTGGCTTCATCGGGCGGGCGGGTCGGCACCGTGCGGGTGCTGGCCCCAGCGCCTGGCGTATGGGTGATCCGCAGCTTACAGGTGAGTGCACTTGGAGCGGGGTTGATCGGCTGGGGCGTCGGCCAAGTGGGAACGGTCATCGTGACGATGGCGTTCATGGACGATCACGTACTGGAGGGCGTGCTGATCGGCTGGGGCACGGCGATGGCGCTCGCAATCGGCGGATACGTGTTGCGATCGAGATGGATCGCGGCGGGACGGCGCGACCATGTGATCGACGCAGGCAACGGGGTGTTCGTCCTCGCGCGAGGCGTGTCGAGCACTGCGGAGTCGCTGCCGCTGGAGTCGATCACGGGGACGGTGGTGCTGCAGGACAGCAAGATCTCGACGAACAAACGGCAACACTGGCGGGTGCACCTGGTGGTCTCGGGGCGCGAGAAGACGGTGCCGCTGGTGGACATCTCGCTGAAGAAGGATGCGGAGGAGTTTGAGGGGTGGCTGCGGGAACGGCTGGGGCTGGGCAGGGGCTGAGATCGCGTTCGAACTCTTGGCAATAGGCGCCCGTGCATGTGCCGCGGAGCGGCGAGACAAAATAGCCGGGGACAAGATCGCGCCAGCGATCGCAGTCCCCGGTAACCACAACTCGCGTTGCACCGCGTAGCGGTGCGACAATGGCGGGCTGCGCAGCGGGCGATTGTCGTACCGCTACGCGGTACAGCGTTTGACGATGATTAAACCGGGGACTGCGCTCACGGGGCTCGCTCCGTCCCCGGCTATTTTTGTCCGACCGCTCCGCGGTCAACTCTGCGTTGGTAAAGGGGCCGAAGCCGGACCGGTCGAGCCCGCCGGCCCCTTACGGGGCTCGGCTCTTATGCGGATCGCCGGTACCGGCGGTTGCCGATTGCCGGTACACTCTGCCCACCAGGGAGGCCCGACTTTGCCCGACGAGACGCCATCGCCGCACGAGGTAACGCAACTGCTCAACGCCGCCAGCGGGGGTGACTCCAAAGCGGCGGAGGAACTGCTGCCGCTGGTCTACCAGGAACTGCGGAAGCTGGCGCGGGCGCGGATGGCCAACGAGGCGCCGGGCCAGACGCTGCAGCCGACGGCGCTGGTGCACGAGGCGTACATGCGCCTGCTGGGCGATGCCGACGTGAAGTGGGATGGACGCGGGCACTTTTTCGGGGCCGCGGCGCGGGCGATGCGGCGCATCCTCGTCGAGCGGGCGCGGTCGCGCAACCGGATCAAGCGCGGCGGCGACCGCCAGCGCGAGGTGCTCAGCGACGACATGGCGGTGGCGAGCGGCAGCGAGCGTGACGACGAGCAGCTTGTGGCGCTCGACGGCGTGCTGCAGAAGCTCGAGGCGTACGACTCGCGCAAGTGCGACGTGGTGATGCTGCGTTATTTCGCCGGGCTCTCGATCGAAGAGACCGCGGCGGCGCTGGGCGTCTCGCCGGCGACGGTGAAGAACGAGTGGGCGTTCGCCCGCGCCTGGCTGCACCGCGAGATGGCCAAGCAGGCCGCCGCAGAAGAAGGGACCAGCGACGAGTGACCCCCGAACGGCAGAGGCTGGTTGAGGAGGTCTTCCTCGCCGCCATCGAGGCCGGCGAGACGGGGTGGGGTCGCGTCATCGACGAGCGTTGTGGGAGCGACGTCGAGCTGCGGTTCGAGGTCGAGGGGCTGCTCGGCTGTCACAAAGACGATGGCAGCGGAGGCGTGCTCGACCGCGCTGCGCCGGTCGGCCAGAGCCTGCTCAACGGCTTTGAGAAGGTGCCTCTGGGCGAAGTGCCGCTGCCGCCGACGGGGAAGATCGGACACTACAAGATCAGCCGCGTGCTGGGCGCGGGCGGAATGGGCGCGGTGTACGTCGGCGAGCAGGAGCGCCCGCGTCGGACGGTGGCGCTGAAGGTGATCAGGCCGGGGTATCGCAGCCAGCAGGTGCTGCGCCGCATGGAGCACGAGGCGGAACTGCTGGGCCGGCTGCAGCACCCGGGAATCGCGCAGATCTACGAGGCGGGCACGGCCGACGCGTGGGGCCAGGGCCCGCAGCCGTACTTCGCGATGGAGCTGGTGGACGGGCCGTCGATCACCGAGTACGCCAACTCGAAGAAGCTGGATGTGCGCGAGCGGCTGGAGCTGATGGCCCGCGTGTGCGACGCGGTGCAGCACGCGCACCAGCGCGGGGTGATCCACCGCGACATCAAGCCGGGCAACATTCTGGTCGGACAGGACGGGGAGAAGGGGCAGCCGAAGATTCTGGATTTCGGCGTCGCACGCGCAACTGCGAACGACCTGTACGTGACGACGCTGCAGACCAGCGTCGGGCAGATGATCGGCACGCTGCCGTACATGAGCCCTGAGCAGGTCGCGGCCGACCCGGACCAGATCGACACGCGGACGGACGTCTACTCGCTGGGCGTGGTGCTGTTCGAGCTGCTGGCGGGGAAGCTGCCGCACGACGTGCGGAACCGGCCGATCCCCGAGGCGGCGCGGGTGATCCGCGACGAGGAGCCGACGCGTCTTGGGTCGGTGAGGCGAGAGCTGAGCGGCGAGGTCGAAACGATCGTCGCCCGGGCGATGGAGAAGGACAAGTCGCGCCGGTACGGCAGCGCGGCGGAGCTCGCGGCCGACATCCGGCGCTACCTGGCGGGCGAGCCGATCTGGGCGAAGCGCGACTCGGCGTTCTACGTCATCGGCAAGACGCTCGCGCGGCGCAAGGGCGTCGCAGCGCTGCTGCTGCTGGTGGCGGCGCTGGTGGTGGGGTTCGGCGTGTACGCCGGCGTGCAGGCGTCGCAGTTCCACGACAAGGCGTATGAGGAGTCGCTGGCCCGCGGGCGAGCGGACTCGGCGCTCGAGCTGGCGCGGGCCGAGTCGGCCCGCAATGAAGGGCTCACCAAGCGACTGGAAGGACAGCTCACACAAAACGAAGGACTCACCAAGCGGCTCGAGGGGCAGCTGGCGGCGAGCCAGATCGAGCGCGGGCGGCTGGAGGCGGTGGCCGAGAGCCCCGCGGCGGCCGAGCGGTTCCTCTGGACCACGCTGCTGAACAACCCGCAGGAGCCGGGCGCCTGGTGGGGCCTGCGCGAGCTGTACGGGCGCTACCCCTGCGAGTGGGACGTCAGCACGCGCGTCTGGCTGACGGACATCAGTTGCCGCAACGGGCTGGCGGCGGTGTGCGACCGCAACGGCGGCCTGCGAGTGATCTCGGCGAGCGACGGCTCGACGCTGGCGTCTTTCCGCGGCACGCTGACGCCCGGCGTGAGCGGCGCACAGACGGTCGCGTTCGTCTCCGACGACCTGATCATCTGCTTCTACTACGACGGCGCTGCACGGGCGTATGCGTACCGGCCGGGACAACTGATCGAGCTGTGGCAGTGGCAGGCGCACCGCGGCGTCGTCACCGGCTGCCGCATGGCGCCCGGTGGTGACGCGATCGCCAGCGTGGGGTTTGACGGCGCGGTGCGGGTGTGGAGTCTGCCCGGACTCGCGCTGGAGACGACGATCAAGTGCGGCGGGTCACCGCTGGCGATTACGTTCTCGCCCGACGGACGCCAGATCGCGGTGGGGTTCACAGATGGCACGGCCGGCGTGTGGTCGCGGGCGGGCGGGCCGCGGGTGCGCAAGATCGAGCACAGCGACACGCCGGTGTCGGCGGTGCTCTTCTCGCGCGACGGGCGCTCGCTCTTCTGCGGCGGCAGCGACCGGCGCGTGGACGCGTGGAGCCTGGCCGACGGCACACGCCAGGCCGGACTGGGCGTGACCAACGGCGACGTGCGCGGGCTTGAGTACGCGCCGATCGCCGACTCGCGTCAGGATTCGCCCGATCGGATCGCGGTCGTCGGCGGCTTGGGGACGCGGGTGGTCACGCAGAGCCCCACGCCGCAGTCGCGGCTGCTGGGGTTCAGCTCGCCGGGCTTCTCCGAAGCGGCGTGGAGCGGCAACCGGCTGATCTCGGTGAGCGTCGACGGACACATCCGCTGTTGGGACACGCGCCCGCAGCCGTCACAGACGGTGCTCGGCGGGCACTGGAGCTGGGTCTTCAGTTGCGAATTCTCTCCCGACGGCAAACGGCTGGCGGTGACCGGCGGCGTCGGCATGGTGAAGATGTACGACGCCGCGACGTTGAAGCTGCTGTGGGAAACAGCGATGGACGGTAGCATTCCGACGGGCGAAGGCAGGCCGCGCGTGCCGCGTCTGCGCATGCTGCGTTGGCTGAACAGCGAGCAGCTGGTCACCGGCGGGGCCGACGGCCTGGTACGGATCCAGAACGCTTCCGACGGATCTCTCGCGGGGTGGTTCAAGGCGGGCACGGGAGAGATCTACGGGCTCTCGGTGAGCGCCGACGGCAAGCGGATCGCGACCGTCGCCACCGACCGCGCCGTGCGCGTGTGGGACATGACCACCCGCACGCTGGAGTGGGAGCAGACGGGGCTGCAAGTCTTGCGCGCGGCGTGGCGCTCAGCCCCGACGGCAAGAAGGTCTACTCCGGCGGAAGCCTCAAAGGCGTGATCGAGTGGGACATGGTGACGCACAAGCAGACGCGCGTGCTGGAGACCAGCTCGCAGCCGTGGGCCATCGCCGCGAGCCCTGACGGAAAGCGGCTGGGCGTCGGCACGATGGAGGCGGGCGTCGACATCATCGATCTGGAAAGCGGCACACGCCAAGGCGGCCCAAGCGGACACCTGCGCGTCGTCGCGGGCGTGGTGTTCAGCCCCGACTCCAAGCTGCTCTTCACCGGCGGCGACGACGGCACGGTGAAGGTGTGGGAGGCATCGCAGGCCCGCCTGCTGAGCAGCATCGAGAGCGGCCTGGGTGAGGTGCCCGCAGTCGGAATCAGCCCCGACGGACAACGGCTGGTCTACGGCTGCCAGGGCCGCGCGGCCGTGGTGCGCGACCTGCACTACCCCGACCTGCAGATCGCCAACGGGCTTGAGGTTGCGATCGCCGCGTACGGGCGAGGCGTGCCCGCGGCCAACCTGCAGCGCCTGCGCGCGTGGGCTCAGCTCGAACGGTGGACAGGCGGTGGCCGGACGGAGCCGAACGACGGCGAGTGAGCTGCCCGATCAGGGTTCTCGGGCCCCCGCGGCAGGGGCCGCGACACGTAAGGGTATTTCCGCATAGTCGCGCCGACGGACCGGAAACTGTCCCGCGCCGGAACCCGCTGGCAACCGGTGCGTCTGCGGTGAAGTATGGATGGACGCCGTCCGGACGGGCCGGGCGGTAGTGCGCTGGACGGGGAGAGGGCCGGGGACATGTGGAGCTGGAAATGAAGCACGCGGTGTCGTTGTCGCTCGTCTCACTCGGCTGGGTCGGTTCAATGCTCGTCGGGTGCGCCGGCGTCGAGAGCGCAAGCACGCAGCCCTCGGGGTCGCACAACGCGGCGGAGATCGCCGCGGAGATCGAGGACGCCGAGATCCAGCGCCTGCTGCATACCGACCGCCCGTGGCTGCCGAGCCACCCGCCGGAGGGGTCGACGGACATGGCGCCGTTTGCGGCGTGCTTCGATGCCGACAACCCGCCCTCGGCCGAGACGATCGCTCGCGTAAACCAGTTGATCCGCGGATCGCTGGCGAAGTACAACGCGGTGGACCGCTGGACGACCACGTCCATCAACGGCGCGGTGGCATCGGGCCAGCCGATCACGCTGCGCGTGAGCTTCGTGCCCGACACCGTGAACGCGCCCGACCTGAACAGCGCAATGGCGCCCAGCACGCTCTTTGCGAGCATGGACGCCAAGTTCGGCGGCAACCGCACGCTGTGGATGAGCAAGATCCAGCAGGCGTTCACGCGCTGGAGCACCGTCACGGGCGTGAACTACGTCTGGGTCACCGCGCCGGGCGTGGACTGGGACGACGGCGCGGCCTGGGGCTCAGGCGGGTCGACGACGCGCGGCGACGTGCGCATCGCGATGCGCGCCCTTGACGGGGTCAACGGCGTGCTCGCGTTCAACTCCTACCCCAACGACGGCGACATGGTGCTCGACAGCGGCGAAAGCTGGCAGTCTTCGGGCAACGACTACCGCTTCCTGCGCAACGTGATCATGCACGAGCACGGGCACGGACTCGGCCTGGCGCACGTCTGTCCGATCAACTCGACCAAGCTGCTTGAGCCGAACTACTCCGGCGCGTTCGACGGCCCGCAGCAAGACGACCTGCGCGGCATCCACTTCCGGTACGGCGACATCAACGAGCCGAACAACACGGCCGCGACGGCGACGGCGATGGGCAACATCAACGCCGGCCAGTCGGTGACGATCGGCACGGTGCCGACGCCCCTGATCAACAACGGCTCGACGGTCTCGCTGACGACCGACGGCGACCAGGACTGGTACCGGTTCGATCCCAGCACGTCCATGATGGTCTCGGCGACGGTGACGCCGCTTGGGACGACTTATGACGCGGCCCAGCAGTCGGGCAGCAGTTGCCCCACCGGTTCACCCGTCGACGCACTGCGTCAGGCCGACATCGCGGTGTCGATCGTCGCCTCCAACGGCACGACGGTGCTGAGCACCGCATCGGGCCTGGGGCTGGGCATCGCAGAGACCGACTCGAGCGTGCTGGTCACCGGCAGCGCTCCGTTCTATGTAAAGGTGTTTGAGTCAGGCACGGCGACCCAGAGCCAGATGTACCGCTTGAACGTCACGACGGCCGCGGGGACGACGCTCGCGGCGACCGACGGCACGCTCTTTGAGAACATCCGCGTGTCGTGGACGGCCATCGACGGCGCTGCCAGCTACCAGCTGTGGCGCACCGAGACGAACAACCGCGTGAGCGCACTGCCGATCGCGACCATCACCGACACGGTCTTCAACGACACCGAGGCGACGCCGGGCCAGGTCTATTACTACTGGCTGCGCTCGGCGCAGGGCTCAAACCCGATGGTCGACGTTGCCGGCCCCGAGGCCGGCTCCTCGTCGCCGTGCAAGGCGGACATCGGTCGCCTGGGCGGCCTGGCGGGCTTCGACGGCGCGCTGGACAACAACGACTTCATCGCCTTCGTCAACTACTACTTCGCCGCCAACCTCCGCGCCGACTTCGGCGGGCCGGGCGGCCTGGCGAACCCCGACGGCGTGCTGAACAACAACGACTTCATCGCATACATCGCCGCGTTCTTCACCGGCTGCCCGTGAGCGGGCCGGCGTGCAAGGCGACAGTTGAGCCATGAGCGATCAGGCACGCAACGCGCGTTCGCGCGGCCGTGTCAGACCGTCTGCATGAGGATCTTGTCGGTCTTGGCGGTCTGGAAACGCAGGTCGGGCAGCATGGTGGCGAGGCGGTCGGCCAGGTGCGGGAGATAGCCGCGCTCGGTGGTGGAGTGGCCGCCGAGCAGAACGGTGAGGCCGCGGGCGTTGGCGTCGAGCACTTCGTGGTGCTTGGCCTCGCCGGTGATGAAGAGCTGGCAACCTTCCGCGGCGGCGGCCTCGATGAGCGAGGCGCCCGCGCCGGGGCAGAGGCCGATGCGCGTGAATTGGAACTCGGGCTTGTGCCCCGGAGCGGGGGCGACCTGCACGTGGCTGGTGTGGAGCGCCTTCTTCATGCGCTCGGCCATCTGCGCAAGCGTGACCGGCTCGTCGAGCACCAGTCGCCGCCCGGTGCCCGCCTCGCGACGCGGCTTGGGGTGAAGCGGATAGACGTCGACAGGGACCTCTTCGTAAGGATGGAACTGGTTGAGCAGTTCCAGCGCGAGCGGGACGGCGCGGAGCGGAATGACCATTTCGATGCGGACTTCAGGGACCGACTCGAGAGCGCCCGGCCGCCCCACCGCCGGCTTGGCATCCGTCGAGCCGAGGAACGTGCCGGTGCCGGGAGTTGCGAACGAGCAGACGGTGTACTTGCCGATCGTGCCCGCGCCGGCCGAAGCGAGCGCGCCACGGACGTTATCGATCTCCGCGGCGGGGACGTAGGTGACGATCTTGGCCTCCTGCGTCGGCGCGGGGAGTGCGCGGGGAATGAGGGCTCGCCGATCGGCGGCGCGGGGCTGGCCGGGAGGGAGAGCGCAGTCGGTAAGCCAGTCGCTCATCGCGCCGGGCGCACCATCGAGGGCGGTGTGGGGCGAGTAGATCGCCATGCCGGCGCGAACGGCGCGGAGGACGGCGTGTTGGCGCGGGTCGGCGGCGGTGAGACGCTTGATGGCCTGGAAGATCGGCGGGTGGTAAGCGATGATCGCGCCGGCGCGGGCGTCCTCGCACTCGGCGATGACGGCGGGAGTGAGGTCGATGGTGATGACGACCGGTCCACTGATCTCGGCTGCGGGGTCGCCGACGAGGAGGCCGACGTTGTCCCACGGTTCGGCGTACGGGAGCGGTGCGATGGTCTCGATCGCGGCGGCGAGGTTGGCGACGGTGGGCATGAGAGAGGGTAGGAAAAGCTGAAAGCGAAAAACGAAAAACAAGGCTGGAGCGCGGAGAGGACGGAGAAAGCGGGAAGGGAAGCAGGCGGCGGGGAGGGGTGTTTGGGGGCTCGTATGATCTGGTAATGCTGCGTGCACTTTCAGTCTGGTGGTCGTTGCCGGCGCGGGTGCGGGTGTGCGTGCCGCTGCTGGCGTTGGTGGCGCTGCTTGTGGGTGGCGCGGGGCAGTCGGGGGGAACGAAGCCGGCGCAGTCGGGGCGAATCAGCCAGAACGTGGTGATCATCACGATGGAGGGGGACATCGACGCCATCACGTCGGTGAGCATGCGCCGGCAGATCGCCGAGGCGGAGCGGACCGGGGCCGACGCGCTGGTGGTGCGGATCAACTCGCCCGGCGGCGAGCTGGGGGCGGTGATCGAGATCACCTCGGCGCTCAAGCGGACCTCGATCACGCGAACGATCGCGTGGGTTGACCCCAAGGCGTACTCGGGCGGTGCGATCACGGCGCTTGCGTGCCAGGAGATCGTGGTGAGCGGCGGCGCGTGGCTGGGGGATGCGGCGCCGATCTTCGTCACCAAGGACGCGATGGGCAGGCCCGTGCTTGTGCCGCTGCCCGAGACCGAACGCGCAAAATTCCTGGGGCCGCTGCTGGCGGAGGTGGTTTCGTCGGCCCGCAAGAACGGATACGACGAGAAGCTGGTGCAAGGGATGGTGACACTGGGGGTCGAGCTTTGGCTGGTGGAGAACGCCGAAACGCACGAGCGGCTGTTCATCGATCGGGCCGAGTACGAACTGCTGTTTGACGGCAAGCCGCCGACCTCGAATCCGCGACTTGTGGGTGCGCCGCCGGATGGCCAAACCGCACCGGTCGCAGTGGTGCCCACGCCTGCAGCGCAAGGGAGCTCGCCGACGGATCTGCAGCCGGCGTCGCCGAAGATCACCAAGCAGGCGGCTCAAGAAGCGAGCATGGGGCTCACGACGCCGAGCCTGCGGCCGGTGCTCACCGATGCGGACAAGGGAAAGTGGACGCTGGTTGAGTACGTGTCTGACGGCCGCTCGCTCTTCACGCTCAGCGATACGGACATGCTGCACCTGCGGATGGCGACGGCGCGGGTGAACAGCGAGGCGGAACTGAAGGCGTATCTGGGAGCCACGAACACGATCACGCTCTCGCAGGCGTGGTACGAGGGGCTGGCGCGGTTCATGCGGAACTTCTGGGTGCGCGGGATCCTGGTGATTCTGGTGATCCTGGGGCTGTTTATTGAATTGATCCACCCGGGACTGATCATCCCCGGCTCGGTGGCTGTTGTGGCGGTGCTGGTGTGGCTGCTGCCGGAGATCCTGCTGGGGCTTGCGGGTTGGTGGGAGCCGGTGCTGATCGTGGGCGGCGTGGCGCTGATCGGCGTGGAGTTGTTCCTGCTGCCGGGCATCGGCATCGCGGGCGCGGTCGGGCTGCTTTCGCTGCTGGTGGGATTGGTGATGGCGTTTGTACCGGCGTCGTCAGCAGCGTTCCCGGGCGTGGAGCGGTCGAGCGGCGTGGCGTGGGGCGTGGGGTTCGTCGTCGTGGGCTTCGCGACGGCGGGCGTGATCGGCTACTACATGAGCAAGAACATGCGGACGCTGCCGGTACTGAGCCGGCTGATCCTCACCGACCGACCGCCGGACGAGGACCGCGACGGAGACGAAGGGAGCGTCGCGACCGAGGTGGCGCAATCACTGGTGGCCGTGGGGCAGGAGGGCATTGCGATCACGTCGCTGCGGCCGTCTGGGAAGGCGGAGTTTGGCGGGCGCGTGATCGACGTGGTGTCGGACGGGCCGGTGATCGATCCGGGGAGGCGGGTGCGGGTGGTTGCGGCCGCGGAATTCCGGGTGGTGGTGGAAGGGGCGTAAGAGAACGAGAGCGGGGGAGAGCAGGAGATTGTCCTTCCTACGCTCTCGGCCAATGGAGACGCTGCTGGTCTGGGGTCTTGTGTTGCTCGCGCTTGCCGCTGGTGCGGTGGTGGTGGACATCTTCATGCCTTCGGCGGGGTTGCTGGCGTGCCTTGCGGTGGTGCTGGCGGTCGGCGGGGTGGTGTGCCTGTTCCGCTACGACACCACGTGGGGCGTGATCGGGTCGCTGCTGGTGGTGATCATCGGGCCGGCGCTGTTCGTGGTGGGGTTCAAGCTGATGCCGCACACGCCGCTGGGGCGGAAACTGATCCTGGGCGCGGAGGAAGAGGCTCGCCCGCCGCAGCCTCCCTCGCTCGGGCTTGAGAAGCTGGTGGGGTCCGAAGGGATCGTCGTGACGGACCTTCGGCCGGTGGGGACGGTGCGGATCGGCGAGACAAAGTACGAGGCAGTGAGCGAGACGATGCTGATCCGCGCGGGGAGCGCGGTACGGGTGACGGGGCAGGATGGACTGAGCCTGAAGGTTCGGCCGGTGTGATGCGCGAGGCGCATTTACCGACGCGCTGGGGGCGGTCTATCTATATTTGCCCGCACTTGAGACGGCGTGCGCCATTCCGGCGGGCCGCGGCAAAGGAGGTCTTGTGCCTACGCAAGCCTGGATCGTGATCGGCGTGATCGGCGGCATCATCGTTCTGGTGTTTGCGCTGCTGATGTTCAACTTCCTGAGCCTGTGGGTCCAGGCGTGGTTCAGCGGTGCGAAGGTGAGCCTGCCGGAACTGATCGGGATGCGCCTGCGGAAGGTGGACCCGCGGGTGATCGTGTTCAGCCGCATCCGCGCGGTGAAGGCGGGCATGGACATCAGCACCAACCAGCTCGAGACGCACTACCTGGCGGGCGGCCGGGTGCAGAACGTGATCACGGCGCTGATCTCGGCGCAGAAGGCCCGTATCCCGCTGACGTGGGACATCGCGACGGCGATCGACCTTGCAGGCCGCGACATTGTGGACGCGGTGCAGACGAGCGTGAACCCCAAGGTGATCGACTGTCCGGCCCAGAACGGGCCGCGCTCGACGATCGACGCGGTGGCGCAGGACGGCATTCAGCTCAAGGCCAAGGCGCGCGTGACGGTGCGGACGAACATCCAGCGGCTGGTCGGCGGCGCGACGGAAGAGACGATCATCGCGCGCGTCGGCGAGGGCATCGTGACGACGATCGGCTCGGCGCAGTCGCACAAATCGGTGCTTGAGAACCCCGACAACATCTCCAAGACCGTGATGGCCAAGGGCCTCGACGCGGGGACGGCGTTCGAGATTCTCTCGATCGACATCGCCGACATCGACGTCGGCGACAACATCGGCGCGCAGTTGAAGAAGGCGCAGGCCGAGGCCGACAAGAGCATGGCCCAGGCCGAGGCGGAGAGCCGCGCGGCCAAGGCCCGCGCCCTCGAGCAGGAAAACAAAGCGAAGATCGAAGAGAACAAGGCGCTGGTCGTACTCGCCGAAGCGGAGATCCCGCGGGCGATCGCCCACGCGTTCCAGACCGGGAACATGGGCGTGATGGATTACTACCGGCTGAAGAACGTGCAGTCGGACACGCTGATGCGTTCGGCGATCGCCGGCGGCGGGACGCAGTCGGTGGGCGAGCGCGGGCCGTTGAGCTGAACGGCGATAACAAACATGTGCGAGATTACGACCGGGCCCAGTGGGCCCGGTTTTTTGTTTTGGCGACTGGACGGCGGCGGAGGTTGTGGCGCCGCTTCGCGGTGCTGATCGCTGTCTGTCCTTGCAGGGCGCGTTGGAGCGTGACGGAGCTCGCCGTAGGAGTGAGGGCATCGCGCTCGTGCTTGCGTGGAATGAAGGCGATGCCGCTGCGCGGACTTGTTCACTTCCGGCTTTCGTGCGCTTCGCTCCCGAAAGCACGGGGCTCTTATCTCGCGCGTTCGAGGAGCTCGCGGAGGCGGTTTGCGCGATAGACGGGGTCGTTCCACGACTTGGCGACCGCGGCGGTCACCGCGGCGGGAGTCGTCGCGGTGTCGAGTGTGACCGGCGGTGCGCGGTCGGGCGTAAGCGGACGCTGCGGCTCTTCGCCGGTGTAGCGATTGTCGACGCGGCTCACCAGCGCGGCGGCCGCAGTCGTCGTGGCGCCGGCTTCCTTCTTCTGTGCGTTGAGCGGGATGGAGCCGAGGAAGTAGCGCGTGTTGGCCGGAACCTTGGGGACCATGCCGGCGTCGGTGGGCGTGTAGTCGCCCGCGGGAAAGACGGCGATGAGCGCGCCCGAGAAGCGAGCGAACCAACCCGCGTACGGCGAATCGACGTCGTCAGGGATCTTGTAAACGCCGGAGAAGTCGTTGGGCGTGCCAATTGTCGCCGGAGCGTGGGCGAGCGAAGTGGCGAGGCCGCCCGCGTCGCCGCGGAGCTGCTCGACGCGGCGCAGGTCTTTGATCGTCAGGCCGCCGCCGGGAGCCGAGCCGGTAAACCGCAGCGAAGCGGACGCCGGAGCGGGCGGCTGCGCAGCCGCGCCGAGCGCGGTGGCGGCGGCAAGGATCCAGAGGCTCGGCAGGACGGCGGGCATATGGGTGACTTATCGGCTGATCGGCCGCGTGGGGAGAGCGTTCACTGGAAGAGGATGGTGATCTCGAGCGAGACGCTGGAATCGGGGTTGCTGGGAAGCTCGTCGAGCACGCGGCCGCGGGCCCGCCAGTTGTACAGGGCGTTGATGACCGGTTCGTCGATCTCGCTGGGCAGGCCGGAGGACTTGAGCACGCGGACGCTGCGGGCCCGCCCGTCCTTGCCAAAGACGATCTCGAGAGTCGGGCTGCGGGGCTGGCGGAGAGCGCGCGTCGTGAGGCTGATGTCGGGGCGGACGGTGCGGATGTCGAGCCCCTCGCCCGCCTCGACCTTGCCGTTGCGGAAGACGCCGGAGACTTTGACGTTCGCAGCGTCGGACTCGCGGTCGGACTTCACGGTGGGAGCGGCGGAGGGGTTGCCCGGAGAGCCGGGCGCTGCGGCAGCACTGGGAGCCGCTACGACCTGGGTGGGCGAGCCGACGGTGCCTCCTCGCGGCGCGGCAATCGGCTGCTGCGGAGGCGTGACCTCCGGAGGACGGACGAAGTTCTCCGGCATGGGCGGGCCGTCAAATTCGACGGGCGCGGCGTGTGCCGGCTTGGGCTCTTGCGACTGGGGCGCGGGGGTGATGGGCTCCCCCCCACTGTTGCCCGGCGCAGGTGGACGAGGCGCCGGATGCTGCTCCGTGCGCGACGGCTCGGCGAGCATCGGCTGCTCGACGGAGGCTTGGGGCTTGAGGGGCGTGACGGGCGTGACGGGCTGATCGGTGGCGGTGCGGTCGGGGGGCGCGAGGGCGGGGGTAGTCGTGTCGGCGGTGGACGGACGCGGCGCGGCGTCGATCTTCGCACCATCGCCGGGGCGCGGCGCGGCGGGAGCCTCGGGAGCAACTCGGTCGTCGGACTTGGCCTGCGCGGTCTTGCCGTCGGCGCCGCCCTGGCCGGGGAGCCCTTGGTTCAACGGTTTGGCGTCTTTGTCCTGCTGGGGCTGGACGGTCTCAGAAAGGAGCGCGCTGTGCTCGCCCGGCGCGTCATTCTTCATCCACGTCTTGGTATTGATCTTCGGGCCGTCGATCGCGCCCAACTGGACGCGAACCGGGTCCTCAAGCTCGGGCGGTTTAGCCGCAAGCTCTTTCGGTGGCGGAGGAGGCACGTCCTGCGGCGGTTTGTCGGTGGGCTTTGGCTTGGCCTTGGCCGCTTCGGCGTCGCGCTCTGCCTGGATCTTGGCGGCGATCTCGGGCGGGAGCTCGTCTGGAATGAGGTAGAGAGGCGTGGTCTCGACCGTGGGCCCGGTGACGCCTGGCTGGGCAAGGGCGGTCTGTGCGTCGGTTGATGCGGGCGCGAGGTACAGCCCTGTCACCGCGGCAAGGTGCACGAGCACGCTGCCGGCGAGCGCCAAAGGCAAAGCTGATACGCGAACGTCGCTCACGTCACCCAATAGTACGGGCTGGTGCGGGCGAGGGGTTCTGCCGAGGGGAGGGAACATCAACGAAACCCGGCACGGCTATCAGCCGGTGGACGAGACGCGTGGGGCGTCTGTCAGGGGGCGGATGACCACATCCGCGGCCCAGGCACCCTTGGGCGGGACCTCGTGGGGCGTGCCACGAGGGCGGATCGGCTTGGTGTCGGAGGCGTATCTGGGCTTGCGGAGGTACTCCTTGCCGCCCCAGCGAACGGGCACGCCGCGCACGAGTTCGGCGCGAGCGCCAGCGAGAATCCAGGAGACCACGGCGGAGCCGAGCGGGTAGAGAAGGGCGCCCGCGGCGGAGGCGCCGCCCCAGATGACGCCCAAAGCGAGGCAGCCGTAGAAAGCAGCGACACCCGCGGCGCCTGCCGCGACTGCGGCGCGGCCGTACCAGATGTCAGCGGGGTCGTTCTGACCGATGACCAGCAAGCCGACGATCAGCGCGACGAGGCTGATGACGGGAAAGAGGCAGCCGGTGACCATCGCGGTGACGGCGTGCTTGGCCATGCGCACCGGACGGCGGTTGGCGAGCTCGATGTAGAGTCGCTGCCACCCCTTCACGAACGCGGGCCACGTGTCGTACATGCGGCAGACCAGCGCGCCGTTGGCGAAGAAGACCTCGCACTTGTGCCCAAGGCTCTTGACGATCTGCGCCATCGCGGTGTCTTCGAGCACTTCGTTCTGCACGCACTGGTGGGTGCCGATGCCGAAGTAGGTCTCGCGGGTGAAGAGCATGAACTGGCCGTTGGCCATGTTGCGTGTCGTGGGTCCTTCGTTGGCGCGCAGCACGGGATACTGGCGCAGAAGCTCACCGGCCGCGGCGGGCTGCACGATGTGCTCGAACCAGAAGCGTTTGGCAAGGGTCGAGTAAAGGCTGAAAAGGCCGACGCCCCGGCGGCGCTGGAGCTTGACGCACCAGCGGATGCAGGAGGGATGGAGAAGGGTGTCGGCGTCGATGAAGAGGAGAAGGTCGGCGTCGAAGGCGCGCGGCGAGTGCATCACGGCGTGCCACAGCGCGTGGACCTTGCCCGCCCATTCAGGCGGGCAGTGGTCGATGGTGTGGATGGTGAATCGCGGGTCGCCGGCGATGCCCTCTTCGAGCACCCGCTGGGTGCCGTCGGTGCAGCGGTCAAGGCTGAAGACGACCGAGAGCTTGTCCTTGGGGTAGTCCTGGAGCTTGAGCGTGCGGAGGAGGTCGCCGATCGCAACTTCTTCGTTGTGCGCGGGAATCACGACGCAGAGCGACGGCCACTCCGGCTGCGGGTCGGGGAACTGATCGGCGTCGGTGGCAAGGGGGACCTGCAGACGGGTGCGGATGAAGCGAACGATGCCGGCGGTCCAGTACGTTGCGCAGACGGCGCCCCAGAGAGCAAGCAGGATCAGGATCACCCGTTCGGCGTGGATCATCGTCTCAGGAAAAGGGTAGGGAGGCGGTCTGAAGGGGCTTTCATTGCGACTGGGTGCGTCGGGACGGGGCACGGGTGCGTACGGACAGTTGCCTGAGCGTGCGGGGCGGACGGGGCTGTCGGCCGCATCCCCCACTGCTTGGGCGCTGCGTTCTTGTGCCCGCACCCTCTTCTCCCTGCCATACGCTCTCACCATGGCCGTCCGGATGGAACTCTCCCGCATCCTGATTCAGGAGCTGAAGGATCTCCAGATCATCGAGCTCCGCGAGGTGGCCGAGGCGTCACCCGACGGCGGCGGAGGGGGGGCGGACCCCGACCCGGAAGGAACCAAGGCGGGAACAGTCTCGCAGGTTGAGAATGGACGGTCGTTCCCGATCGTGATCGGGCTGCCCGAGGCGCACGCCATCGAGCGGCGGCTCAAGGGGATCGTGATTTCCCGGCCGCAGACGCACGACCTGCTGGCGAACGTGATCAAGGCGCTGGGCGGCGAGCTTGAGTCGATCACGATCAACGACCTGCAGGAGTCGACGTTCTTCGCGACGTTGAACGTCAAGACGGGGGGAGGGAAGGTGATCCACATCGACAGCCGGCCGTCGGACGCGATCGCGCTGGGAATCGCGGGGAACGTGCCGATCTACGTGGCCGAGCACGTGCTGGAGCGGGCCCAGCGGGACGACGACGAGAAGTAGGCGAGGCGGAAACGCTGAGGCGCGGGGGACGCGGAGGGGGAAGAGGGGAGGGGGAAAAAGGGGCTTGTGAAGGTGGGAGCGTTGTGTGGTGGGTGCCGATGGCGCTTCTACCCTGTCGCGTGGAGCAGGGCGTAGACAACTCGACGCATGCGCAGGCCTGAGATGTACCTGACGGGCGATGTGCCGGGGATCGGCGGGGTGCTGAAGGTGCCGCCGGAAGACTTCGTCGTCGAGGAGATCCCGGCGTACGACCCCAGCGGCGAGGGAGAGCACATCTACCTCTTCGTGCAGAAAGTGGGGCTCTCGACCAGCCAATTGGTGTCGCTGCTCGCACGGCATTTCCGCGTGCGCGAGTCGGCGATCGGATACGCGGGGCTCAAGGACCGGCACGCGGTGACGCGCCAGGTGATCTCGGTGCACACGCCCGGAAAGACGCCGGAGGACTTTCCGTCGCTGCGCAATGCGCGTGTACAGGTGCTTTGGACCGACCTGCACGTGAACAAACTGCGGCGCGGACACCTGAAGGCGAACCGTTTCTCGATCAAGGTGCGGAACGTGGCGCTGCGGACGGTGTTCGACGCCAAGCGCGTGCTCGACGCGCTCGCCAAGAGCGGCGTGCCCAACCGCGCGGGCGAGCAGCGGTTCGGCATCCTGGCCAACAACCACCTGATCGGACGCGCGATCATCCGGGGCGAAGATCAGACTGCTTTAGACATCCTGCTCGGCCCTTTGCCGCCGGGCACCGAGGACCTGAGCGAAGCGAACCGCGAGTCGCGCCGGCTCTACGCCGAGGGCAGGTTCACCGACGCGGCGGTGACAGCCGGCGGCGGCGCGATCACCGAGCGGCGGGCGCTGGCGGCGTTGGCACGCGGAGCGACGCCGCGGCAGGCGATCGACTCGCTCACCGGCTTGTCGCGGTCGTTCTTCCTCACGTCGTTCCAATCGGCGGTCTTCAACCGCGTGCTGGATGCGCGTCTGAAGGCCGGCACGTTCGACAAGCTGCTCGACGGCGATCTTGCCTTCAAACATGACAACGGGGCGATCTTCCGCGTCACCACCGAGGAGTCGGCCAAGCAGGAGACGGCCGATCGCCTCGCTCGCCTGGAGATCTCGCCAAGCGGGCCGCTGTGGGGACCCGACATGATGCACGCCGAGGGGGAAACGGGCGTGCTGGAGCGCGAGGCGCTGGCGGCAGTAGACGTCACGCCGGAGCAACTCGCCGAGTCGGCGCCACGGTTTGGAACCGAGCACCAGGGACACCGGCGCCGCCTGCGGGTGCCGATCGCGTATCACGAAGTGAGCGCGGGCGGCGACGAGCACGGGCACTACGTGCGGTGCGACTTCGAGCTGCCGCCCGGCGCATTCGCGACGGTGGTGATGGACGAAGTGATGAAGACGGCATCGCCGGTGGCGAAGCCGATGATGGCCGGCGGCGGGGAAGGAAGAGGGGAGTAAGCGTGGCCGAGTCGCCGATCGTGGTGTTCGATCTTGGTGGCGTGGTGGTGCGCATCTGCCGCTCGTGGAAGGAGGCGTGCGGACGCGCGGGCCTGCCGTACCACGACATCACCGCGACGCCGGAGAACATCGCCGAACGAAAGAAAATCGTCAAACGCCACGAGGTCGGCCTGCTCTCCGACCAGGATTACTACACCCAGATCGCCGGCACAACCGGCGGCCTCTACACGCCCGATCAGGTCTGCGCCATTCACGAGTCATGGACGATCGGCGAGTATCCGGGGATCGACCGCCTCGTCGACGACCTGCACGCGGCGAAGATCTCAACCGGCGTGCTCTCCAACACCAACCCGCACCACTGGCGGCTGCTGATGGCGCCGGCGGAGTACCCGACGATCGCCCGCATGCACCACGTCCACGCGTCGCACCTGCTCAAGCACGCGAAGCCCGACGCGGCGATCTTCAACGCGTTCTGCGAGGTGAGCGGGCACGCGCCGCACCGGGTGATCTTTTTCGATGACCTGGCGGACAACATCGCGGGTGCGCAGGCAGCGGGGTGGGACGCGGTGCAGATCGATCACACGGGGGACACGGTGAGCCAGATGCGGCTGCACCTGCGGCTGCGCGGCATCGAGGTGTGAGATATGCGGCCTGTCCTCGCTAACGATGGGGGCATGACACCGCTTGACCGCGCCAATCTATCCCTGGACGGGCTGTCGGTCGGCGACGCGTTCGGCGAGCGGTTCTTTGCGCCACCGGCGTCGGTAAACTGGGCGATTGCCGAGCGGGCGACCCCAGCCTCACCGTGGAAGTGGACCGACGACACCGCGATGGCAATCTCGGTGGTGGAGACACTGCGAGATCACGGCCGGATCGACCGCGACGCGCTCGCTCGCGCATTTGGAGTGCGCTACCGCCAGGACCCGCACCGCTGTTACGGTGCGACCGCACACGAGATCCTTGAAGCGATCTCGAAGGGCGAGGACTGGCGTGAAGCATCGGGACGCGTGTTCGACGGACATGGCTCGATGGGGAACGGTGGCGGGATGCGGGCGGCGCCGATCGGCGGGTTCTTCGCCGACGATCTGGACCGGGTGATCGATGAGGCACGCGCATCAGCCGAACCGACGCACGCTCACCCCGACGGACAGGCGGGAGCGATCGCGGTAGCGGCCGCCGCCGCGTTGGCGTGGCGCGAGCGCGCCGCCCCGGCAAGCGAGGAAAAAGGGCTGCGCCTCCTGGAGTCGGTGATCGGTCTTACGCCGCGGGGCGAGACGCGCGACGTGCTCCTGAGATCGCTGGAGATTCCGTTCGGCACTAACGTCGCCGACGCGGCGGCACAACTCGGCAACGGAAGCGGCGTGATCTCGTCGGACACGGTGCCGCTGGCACTGTGGTGCGCGGCCCGTCACCTCGGAAATTTCGAAGAAGCAATGTGGCAGACGGTGTCGGCCCTGGGCGACCGCGACACGACGTGCGCGATTGCCGGTGGAGTGGTGGCGCTTGCCGTAGGCCGCGAGGGAATTCCGCCGGAGTTCCTCGTGGCACGTGAGCCGCTCTGGTGAAAGGCCGGAGAACGATCGCTCAGCCGCAACCAGCGAAAAAGTGGCTGATGAACGCGATGAAATCGTTGTTGTCGAACTGACCGTCGTGACCGGGGAGGCCGCCCTGCTGCCCGACGTCGGCGCGAGCGTCCGCGGCGAAGAAGAGCGAGATGAAGGCGATGAAGTCGTTGTTATCCAGGTGACTGTCCTGGCCGGGTGAGCCGCCCTGGATGCCCAGGTCGGCCGGACACGCCGGAGCGGGCGCGACGAACCAGAAACCACCGGTAAGGCTGAATGTTCCCCCGGTCATCGCGGTGGGCGACGCGTCGATCTGGCCGGCCGTACCGCTCAACGTGAACGGTCCGCCCGCGGCATTGGCAATGCCGCCTGCGTCGACCGTCCACCAAGGGATGGAGAGCTGCGCGAGCACGGCCCGTGGCAGGAGGAGCAGGCAGAAAAGAGCGAGTACGACTCTCACTTGTCACCCCCCACTGCGTTCGTCGCGGCCTTGAACGCTTCGGGGTGGAGGTACGTGCCCTTCTTGGCCGCGGGCTTGTCGCGCTCGACAACGATGCGGTGGGTCTCGGCGAGGGCGTCCTTGCGCACGCCGGTGATCTGCCACGAGACCTCGACGCCGGGCCGGCTGGTGCGGATGGTGAACCGGTTGTCGCGGATCTTCTTGGTCACCTTGGCCCAGAGGAGCACTTCGGGCTGGTCGTCCTCATCGAGGACGGTGAGCTGGTAGCGGAAGTCTTTGTTGAGGGCCTCGAAGTAAGCGGGGAGCTCGATGGTTGCGGTGCCGTCGGAGCCCGTGGCGACATTGCCGCTGTAGACGTTGAGCATGTCGGGGCTCTCAACGCAGGAGTGCCAAAGCTCCTTGTTCAGCGGGTCGAGCGGGTGGTCGATGCGGAAGGCCTTGCTGCCGGCGGCAAACGTGTTGCCGTCGCGGTCGAAGGTGGCGATGTTGGACTCGGCGCCGGAGGTGACATCGGTGACGCTGAGGGCGTTGGTCGAGCCGTCCATCTGCAACTTGATGCCGTTAGAGAGCGAGGCGTTCTCGGAGAACATCATCTCCGTGTTGGTGTCGGCGGTCGTGGGGCTGAGGACGAACTTGACGGGGCTGGCGCCGGTGACGCGGAGGTTGGCGCCGGTGGTCGAGCCGCCGATGCCGACGTTGCCGCTCGCGTCGATCAACATCGCCGTGCTGTTGTTGCCCGTGCGGAGGCTCATGCCGCTGGCGTTGGTGTAGTAGATGCCGCCGTGCACGGCGCTGGCCGGCGAGCCGAAGTTGATGCCCTTTTCGCTCGCGTCGGGCGTGAGGAGGGCGAGGTAGTTGGTGGAGTTGTTCTCGATGACGGCGAAGGCGTTTGTTGAAGGTGTGACGCCCGAAGCGCCGTTGGCCCGCACGTGCAGCGGACGCAGCGGCGTGGTGTTTACACCCAGCGGGGCTGACGCACGGACGTAGCTGCCAGCCATCTCAATGTAACCGTCAGGATCAACGCCGCCGCTGCCACCGATGATGAAAACCGATCCTCCGGCCCCGCCGAAAGAGCCGTTCCCGCCCAGGCCGCCCTGGATCGTGACCTCGCCGCCGTCGCCCGCGACGTTCGAGGACGCGCCGCCGCTCCCAGCACTGAGAACGAGCGAACCGCCGTTGCCGCCGGCCGCGGCAGACGACGGATTACCACCGCCGTTGCCGGAGTCGATCCGTACGTCACCGCCGCGGCCGTGCTGAGAGGTCCCACGAGCACCGCGGGCCGCGAGGACCCTCACATCGCCGCCGTCAGGGCCTGTAGCGGCCGTGGCGGTGGTTGATCCATCCACACACCCAAGCAGCAACTCGCCCGCGGCGACCGTGTCGGATGGTGGGCCGGCGGCGAGCGCCGCATCGGCGCCGGTTGCGCCGATGAAGTTGACGACGCGCGAGGTTGCAGAGCCGCCGGTGACCTCGATGAAGTTGACAGTGGGCGTGGTGCCGAAGGCGAGGGTGCCGCCGGCGGAAGTCATCAGACCGTTTGACACGCGGCTGAGCGACGCAGGATCGGATGCAAGCTGCGATGCACCGACAGCGTTGGCGCCGATCTGGGTTGAGCCGACGGCGCCGGAGGCGAGCTGCGAAGCACCGACCGAGTTGGGAGCAAGCTGCGCAGCAGTGATCGCGCTCGGCGGGATGGAGAACGTCGTGCCCGCCAGTGCGAGCCCGCTGCCGGCTGTGTAGGACGGACCCGGAGCACCCGGTGCGCCTTGCGGACCCATCGGGCCCTGCGGCCCAACGCCCAAGAGCTGCACATTGAGCACCGCCTCGCTGACCGACGCGTTCGCCTGTGTGCCGCTGGAGTTGTGCCCGCTGATCCAGACTTCGAAGTACTCGCCCTGCGTGAGCGAGACGACCGTGGTGAAGTTATCAGGCCGCTGACCGCCGACGGTGGAGACCGTGGCGAGGTCGCTCGAGCCGGCGCCGAGGACAATCTCGTTGGCGAGCGTGAGGTCGCTGTTCTTGCGGAGACGGACGCCGTGGGTCACCGCGGCGGAGGCTGCGCCGCCCAGGCGGAGGTTCACCAGGTAGCGGCCGGTCTGGGGCGCGAGGATGCGAGTCGGTTGGGCAGCGTCGAACAGAGCTGCTCCCCCGGTATTGGCGATGACGGCGTCGAAGGGGATGGCCGCGCCGGCGCTGGTGCCGCCGTTGCCGGGCACGGCGAGCGTGGTGCTGCGCTTGAGCTCGGCGTAGACGGGTTGACCACCCGCGAAGTTGAGCGCGTAATCCGCCACCGCGGCGGAAGGAACTTGCGTGAGCGCCTGGCGCGGCGCAAGCAGCGTGTACCCCGCGCCGGTGCCGCAGGCCTGACCGCTGTCGGGCCGGACTTCGATGGAAAGAAAGAGGGGTGAGCCCAGTTGCAGCGCGGCGGTCGCGTGCGTGAAAGGGAGCTGCACCGTGAACAGGCCGCCGGTGACCTGCACGTTGTCGACACACACCTGATCGACTTGCGCACCACCTGTTGAGGCGCTCATCAACGTGAAGCGAAGGTCGTAAAGGCCGCTGGCGGTCGTTGCACCGTTTTTGAGCTGGCCCTGGTAGGTGATGGTCTGGGCGTGAGCACTGACAGCGGCGAACAGAACCGCGACGGCGGTCATGAAACGGCGAGAAGTACGCATGGAGTCTCCCTATTCACCCAGCGGGGCTCAGGGGCTAGCGACGGCGATGCGGCTGCTGGACAGTTGGGTGTGAGATTCTGTGTTTCTCTTAGGGGATGCGGTACATTTCCCATACGGCGGCCACTCCCCCTCCCATCTCCGCCCACTTCCCCCACTCCCTCAAACCCGTGTCGTACACCCACGAGCCAACCCGGCCCACCCTTCTTTCGCGCGTCCGCGACCCGGCGAACGCTGTGGCGTGGCGGGAGTTTCAGGACCGCTACCGCGACCTGCTGCTGCGGTTCTGCCTCAGCCGCGGCGTGCAGCACGCGGATGCGGAGGACGTGGTGCAGACTGTGTTCGCCGGGCTTGCCCGGGCGCTGCCGGGATTCACGTACGACCCTCGTAAGGGGCGGTTTCGGGACTATCTGTTCCGGTGCGTGCGGAACGCGATCTCGACGCAGCACCGTCCAAATCAGCTCACGACGTCACTAGACCCTTCTGACGGCATCACGCCCGACGGCCGCACGCCCCCGTCGGCGCAGGACGTGGAGGCCCAACTGTGGGAGAAGGAATGGGTGGCGCACCACTACCGGCTGGCGGTGAGCACGTTGCGAACGACGTTCGACGCGCAGAGCATCGAGGTGTTCGAGCACGCGCTGGCGGGTCTTTCGCCGGCGGCGACGGCGGAGCGAATGGGCCTCACGACCGAGGCGGTGTACAAGGCCCGGCAGCGTGTGCGCTCGCGCCTGCAGGAGCTGGTGGCGAAGCAGATCGAAGAGGAGGACGATCCCGACCGCACTGCGTGAGCGTGCAGGTGGGAAACCGCGGATGACGACCGATGCGCCCAAACTCGGGTTCGCGCTCGACGATGAGACGTGGATCGGTCTCGTGCGCGAGAGCGTCGCGCCGCTCGACCTTGGCGTAGTGAACGGGTATCAGCTGCTGGGCGAGCTCGGACGCGGCGGGCAGGCGGTAGTGTTCAAGGCGGTGCAGCCGGGGACAAACCGCATGGTGGCGCTCAAACGCGTGCCGGGCGGTCCGATGGCCGGGCGCGCGGCACGAGCGCGATTCGCCCGCGAGGTGGAAGCCCTCGGCGCACTGACGCACCCGGGGATCGTCTCGGTTTACGGCGTGGAGCCGAGCGGCGACTCGACGCTGCTGGTGATGGAGTGCGTGGAGGGGTTGCCGATCGACCGGTGGGCGGCACGCGCGACGATGCATGAGCGTGTGCGGGCTGTTGCGCTCGCGGCCGATGCACTGGCGCATGCGCATCGCAAGGGCGTGATCCACCGCGACCTGAAACCGTCGAACCTGCTGGTGACGGCCGACGGATGCCCGCGAGTGCTGGACTTCGGGCTTGCAGCCCTCACCGACGGCGCGGGCGGGTTGCTGGGCGAGTCGGCGGTGTCGCTGGCGGGGAGCGGTTTTCTGGGCACGCCCGCCTATGCGTCGCCCGAGCAGCTGCGCGGAGACCGCGCAGGCGCTCGACACACGCACGGACATCTATTCGCTGGGCGTGATCCTCTATCAGGCGCTCACCGGGCGGCTGCCGTTCCCGCAGCCAGACCTTGCGTCGCTGATCGAATCGGTAAGTCGCGGCGTACCCGTGCGTCCGTCGTCGGTAAACCCGCAGATCGACCCCGATCTCGACGCGGTGGTGCTCTCAGCCTTGGCGACAGAGCCTGCCAAGCGGTACCAGTCGGCCGATGCGCTGGGCGACGACCTGCGCCGTTGGATGAGCGGCGAGCCGGTGAGCGCCCGCCCGCCGTCGCGCATCGACCGGATGATCCGCCGGGTGCGGAGGTCCCCAGCCGCCTCGGTCGCGCTCCTGCTGGCAGCGGCGGCGACGGTCACACTCGCCGTCGTGAGCACGGTGCAGACGGTGCGCCTGAGCCGCCGCGAAGCTGAACTGCAGCGAGAGTCGCGTGCGACGGCGCAGACCGTTGAAACTCTGCGGCAGATGATCTCCGCCGCGGCCGCGGCCTCCGCCGCGCACGACGCCGAGCCGGTGCAGGCGATGCTCGACGGCGCGGTGAAGCGCCTGGAGACTCAAGAAGCCGAAGGCGGCGACCTGGCGACGCTCAATCAGTTGTGGCGTGAAGTGGCGGCCGCGGCACACACCGCGCAAAGCATGGGCGTATTCGGGCGCGCGGTGGAGGTGGGCCTGCCGCAGGCGGAGAAGCTGTGGGGCCGGCGCAACGTGCGCACGGCGGACTGGATCACCTTCAAGGGACTCGAGCGCGAGAACCGCAACGACCTGTCTGCGGCGCGCGCGTGCTACGCAGAGGCGCTGGAGATCGTGCTCGCGGTCGCCGGCGAGAAAGACCCGCAGGCGTCGCGCGCGGCGAACAACCTCGGCGGCATTCTGCGGCGTCAAGGCGAGTATGAAGCGGCCGAGAAGATGCTGCTGCGGGCGCTGGAAATGCGCAAGGCCGTGTACGGCGAACGGCACGAAACGGTGGCGACGACGCTGCGCAATCTAGCAAGCAACGACCGCGACTGGGGCCGGTACGACCTTTCAGAAGAGCGATACAACGAGGCGCTCGCATCACTCCCCGACGGGAACGAGCAGGCGAGTTCGGGGCGCCTGGCGATCATGCATAACTACGGGCGGCTGCTGCGCGACCTCAAGCGATACGAAGACTGCCTGAAGCTGTGCGATGAGTCGCTCAAGGTGATCGAGTCGGTACGCGGGCCGCGGTCGACGCTGGCGGCGCGGTTCCATCAGCTCAAAGTACAAGTATTCTCGCGCAAGAGAAGTACACCGAGGCGCTGACGGCGATGGATGCCCGCGATGCGTGCGACATCCGTCTTGCGCCGCGGAGTGCCGAGGTGGCGCTGCGACTGCTCTCCCGCGCCGACCTGCTGGCTCGCCTCGAGCGATGGGAGGATGCGACTGGGCTCCTCACCAAGGCCGAGGCTGCGGCACAGGATGTTGATCCGCCGGACCCGAAGCTGCTGCCGCGCGTGCGTGCTGCGCGAGCGGCGATCGACGGGCACGTTGCGCCGCAGCCGGATGATGATTGATCCGAACGCCTTGTCAGAGCCCGAAGCGTCGGCGAGGAAGACGACACGCCGTGCCTTCAGGAGCGAAGCGCACGAAGGCCGGAAGTCAAGCGGCGCGTGCAGCGTCTCGGCTTTGCGAGTATCGCATCTTTTCGGACCAAACGGCCGACTCGCCAAGCCTCTTCGGCCTCCCTCGCTGACGCTTCGGGCTCTGACCTGGACGCCAGCGAAACCGACCCTTCAGCACCCAGCCGGCGGCGTGAAGAACGCGCCGATGAAGGCGATGAAGTCGTTGTTGTCGAACTGGCCGTCGTGCCCGGCACCGCCCCCCTGCACGCCCACGTCGGCACGAACATCGGCCGCGAAGAAGAGCGAGATGAACGCGATGAAGTCGTTGTTGTCCAGTCGGCCGTCGGGCTTGGGGATGCCGCCCTGGCGGCCGAGGTCGGCCGTGCCGCACCACGCCGCGTCGAGCACCGCGAGGTTCGAGACCGTCACGCCCCCTGCATTCGTGAACTGGCCGCCGATGACGAGTGACGGCGGACGCCCCCCCGGCCCGTCAAAATCGAACACGGCCATGGTCTCGACGCCGTTATAGAACCCAAACTGGGCAAGGCCCGTGACGCCGCCGGCCGCCGGAACGCTCCACGCGCCCGTCGCCGGGTCCCACGCGGCGATGTTCTGTGCCGCGGTGCGTGAGGCGACGGCGAGGCTGCCGACCTGGATGAACTGTCCGCCGACCCAGAGCTTCTCGCCGGTGCCGTCGTCCCACAGCGTCATGCAGTGGGCGGTGCCGGCGGCGGTGTCGTTGCGCCAGATGCCGTACCGCGTGCCGCCGAGACTGGACCAGTTCGTGCCATCCCACTGGGCGAGACCAGTGACGGGGATCGTCGCGCAAGCGTTGAGCGTGCCGCCGACAATGAGCCGCTTCGACGAGCCTTCGCCGACCGACGCGAAGCACTGCGGACTCTGATAGCAGTTGCCGCCCAGCATCGCGCGGCGGGTGCCGTTGAACTTGTTGACGCCGTTGAACGTGCCGTTGGCGGTGAAGAGTTCCGACCCGCTCCCGTCGTCGTACACGATGGCATCGTCCACCACGGTGATGAAGTCACCTCCCGGACTCTCCCAGCCATTGGGCCCGATTGCGCGGCAGTAGTTGTCGCCGCCGACGGGCGAGCCGCTGACGAGCAGCTTGCGCGGTTGGCCGGGAAGCTGGTAGCTCGTGAGTGAGTTGCACCAGCTCAGCATGTAGCCCGAGGGCAGGAGCGACCAGCCCGAGCCGTTGTAGCTGCCGACACAGTCGGCCGTGCCGTTGGGAGCGTTGAGGTTGAAGCTGCCGCCGACATAGACGCGCGGGCCGTTGCCGCCGTCATGCTCGGCGAGCGCCTGAGCCATGTAGTCGAACGACGCCATCGACGCCCAGGTACCAGTCGAGTTGAGACGTGCGACGCGCCCCGCCGCAGTCGTGCCCACCTGCGTGAAGTCACCGGCGAGCCAGAGCGCGGGCGAGCCGTTGCCACCGACCTCAAGGCCTGAGGTCACCAGCAATGCCTTGCACTCGCCGTTCACCGCCTGCAGCGCCCGCCAGTGAGCCTGCGGTTGAGCAAAGACCGACCCGGTCAGCAACGCGACCGCCGCGACACCGAGTGTGAACCTGGTTGTCATGAGTCCTCCCATTCGCTGCGCCCTCTAGATGGGCCTTCCGGCCGTGCGCAGCCCCCGTGAAGGGTCATGCGCCGTTGGCTGAGAGACCGGCTAACGGATTTGGCCGAATTCGTAATTCTCTTCTTTGAATCACCCATTAAGGTGATTTCGCCGCCTTGTGGTGGTATCCAACGTCGCCACCAGCCGTGTTCCTATGTCGAAACGCGGGTCGGCCATGCACGAATGCGGGTCTGAGGGCCAGCCGGTCAGGGGCAGGACTGGAAGAAGGCGTTGATGAACGCGATGAAGTCGTTGTTGTCGTAGGCCCCATCGGAGCCCGGCAGGCCGCCGGCGCGGCCGAGGTCGGCGCGGGGGTCGGCAGCGAAGAAGAGGGAGATGAAGGCGATGAAGTCGTTGTTGTCGCGGAAACCGTCGGGACCGACGAGGCCGCCGGCACGGCCGAGGTCTCCGGGGCACACGCTGGCGTCGCGCATCTCGTAGGCGCCGCGGTCGGTGGGCCAGGAGGCGGAGTTGAAACCGGTGTTGGGGACGTTTGTGTCGTCGAAGGGACGGCTGAGCCGGTCGACGTCGAGGTCGCGCTGTTCAGTGGGGATGCCGAAGTACCAAGCGCTGTCGCGCGCGGGGGAGAAGGGACGGAGGCGGTAATTGTCGTCGAAGTCGCCGGGGATGTTGTTGGGGCCGTCGGGATCGACAAAGAGCGGGTCAAGTCCGTTGTTGGCGAAGACGGAGCTGGCAAGGGTGCCGTCCCATCCTTCGATGATGTTGTCGGAGATGTCGGCCGTGGCGCCGGTGTCGAGCAGGATCTGCTGGGCCTGGATGTTGGTCGCGCCGGCGATGCGGTTGCCCCAGATGATGTTGTTGCGGAGGATGTTGCCGGTGGAGCTGAGGTTAATGGCGGGGTTGTACGCGCCCGCGTCGCTGGAGTTCCCGGCGACGGTGCAGTTGTACATGCGGAGCTGTCCCAGGCCGAAGACCTCGAAGTTGCCGCCGCAGCCGGAGGTGTTGCCGTAGATGAGCGAGTTGGTGATGGTCATTGTGGCTTCGACGCGTGCGACGCCTGCGCAGAAGCCTCCGGAGTCGTTGCCATAGAAGGTAGAGCGGTCGATCCTGACGTTGTTGCCCTCCAGGGCGTAGATGGCGGCACCGTTGCCGCGGCAGCCGGTGAAGGTGCAGTCGATGATGGTGGTGTTGTTGTTGCGACTGAGGATCGCGCTGCCGGTTGCGGCACTGAAGAAGCAGTTGCGGATGATGGTGGCAGATTCGCTGGTGTCGATGCTGTTTGTGCCGCGGAGGATGAGGAAGCCCTCGATCATGGCGGCGGTGGCGCCGGTGACCTTGAAGCAGTCGTAGGCGTCGTCGGCGGTGTCGCCGGTGCGCATGGTGCCGTCGATGATGGTCCAGTTGGCGAAGTCGCGGGGGTTTCCGCGGTCAGCGAGGCTGGCCTCGGTGCCGACGAAGCCGCCGTTGATGGAGAGGTTGGAGCGGACGGCGAAGTGGGCGTTGCGGTCGCCGGGTGTTGCGCCTTCGTCTGTGTAATAGCGGCCGCGCTGGACCCAGATCTCGGTGACGCTGGGCGTGGAGTCGGCGATGTTGATCGCGGCGCGGATGGTGCCGAGCGGACTGGCCCAAGAGAGCCCAGTGCCGTTTGCGGGCGCACCGCTACGGACGTAAAGGCGCGTGGGGTTGAGACGCTTGACCTGGATGCCGTTGAGCGTGCCGAAGGTGACGGTGGTGGTGGCCTGGATCGTGATGTTGCCGGCAACCCCGAGGGTGACGGTGTGGTCAGCGTGGGTTGCCGGCGCCACGGGAGTGGCGGGGATGACGCCGCCGACCTCGGTGGTGCCGAAGACGGTCGCGCCGGAACGGGTTTCGATCTGCGTGCGGTAGCTCGAGTTGTCGGGCGCGCAGGCGTAGGTGACGACCTGGTAGACGCCGGGGGCGAAGAGGCCGAGGGTGATCTGGTGGGCGCCGTTGGAGGGTCCGCCCAGATCGAGCCCGTCGTCCATGAGCAGTTCGTAGTCGCCGGATGTCGCGGCGTTGTTAAAGGTGACGCCGCCCCGGGAGATCGAGCCTCCCCAGGTGGGCGTGAGGGTGACGGCGTTGAACGAGTTGCCCAGGTCGCGCACACCAACAGGGCTTGTGCTGGTGAGCGGGTAGTTGATGGGGTTCCAATAGCCGCCTTGGTCGGCGGCGCCCGCGAAGAGGATGGTGGGCTGGCCGGATCCGATGCCCGTGGCGGCGTTGAAATCGATGTTGACGCCGCCGCTGTACTGCGCGAGCACGGAGGTGGGGATGACGGCGATGGCCACGGCAGCAATGCACAAACGCATATGTGGGCTCCCTTCGACGGCGTTAAGCCGCCGAGGCAGACTACCACATGGAATGCGCACCGCCCACCTGGAGGCTGCGCAATCGCCTTGAGAGGGGGACGGGAGGGGGTGTTCTCAGGTCGGCTTACGGGCAGCCTGCGAAGAAGAGATTGATGAACGCGATGAAGTCGTTGTTGTCGTAGCGACCGTCGGAACCCTGCACGCCGCCGGCGATGCCCACGTCAGCGGCGGGGTTGCCGTTGAAGAACAGGTTGATGAACGCGATGAAATCGTTGTTGTCCAGGCGTCCGTCGAAGCCGGTCAGGCCGCCGGGGCCGCCGAGGTCGGCTGCGCCGCAGGGGCAGCCGACGGTGAGCACGATCGGCGCGCTGGTGGCCGTGCCGGCGACGCCGGTGACGACCACGTCATAGGTCCCGGCGGAGGCCGCGGCTGCTGAGGGGATGGAATACATGCGCCGAGCGGCGCCCGGGACCGCCTGGCCGTTGCGGCGCCAGACGTACGAGAACGGGCCGGTGCCCGACACGGTCACCGAAAGCGTGACGGCGGCGCCGGTGCAGACGGCCTGGCTGATGCTCTGCTGAGTGATGGCGGGCGCTGAGAAGTTGCCGGTCCAGAAGAGGGCGCGGTCGAAGAGGTTGCGGCCGGCCGGGGTGGTGGCCGCCCAGGTCAGATCTTCGAGGAAGATGAACGAACGACGAGCGGGGACGACGTAGCTGCCGGCGACCGTCGCGCCCGCGTCGGCGGCCATAGCGCCGCGTCGGATGAGCCGTTGCGACGAACGAGCACGCGCGTGCCCACGCCGGTGGCTCCTTGACCGACGCTCATGTTGACGCCGGTTGAGAAGACGGTCATCGCGCCGGCGGGGAGGCCCGAGGTGATCGGGTGCGTGGTGTCGACGATGTTCACGGTCGTCTGACCGGAAACGACGATGCCGTTGTCAGTGAGCGATTCACGGCCGGTGCGCAGCAGGGCGTTCTCCCAGAAGAGCATCGGGATGTTGGCCGTGCGGAACTCACCGCCGACGTTGGCGGACGTGATCGACGAGGAGACGAGCACGCACTGGTAGTTCGCGGCGATCTGCGCGGCCGTCGGACGCGAAGCCGGAGCCTCGTTGAGCACGTCAACGGTGAAGCCCTTGCGCGCAGGTAGTCGGCGGTTGCGGTATCGCTGGCGTTGGGCGGGTTGACCGCGATCAGCGCGAGCTTGGGCGGGGTGCCGACGCGGATGTAGTCGGTCTTGGACTGCACGGTGACGCCCGCCGAACCCGTGACGCTCAGGCGAACGGTGTAGCGCCCGTCTTCCTGATAGACGTGCGTGGGATTCTGCTGCGCGCTGGTGAACCCATCGCCGAAGTCCCACTGCCAGGAGGTCGGATTGGGCGTGGTGGAGGTGTTGGTGAAGGTGACGCTCAGCGGCGCGACGCCGGTGGTGGCGCTGGCGGTGAAGTCGGCCGCGCCGACGAAGCGGACGCGCAGGATGTTCGAGCCGCGATCGATGGGCGAGGTGAACGCGTCGTCCTTGTAGAAGTCGCTGAAGTAGAGACCATCAGGGCCTGCGGCGAGCGCGACGACCGAGCCCTGGCCCGCACCGGTGTACTGCACGAGCGTGGTCGGACCGCTCAGGCGGTTGCCCGCCCCGTCGAGCACGAACTCACTGATCTTCTTGCCGAGCGTCTGGGGGCCGGTGGCCCAGGTAGGACCCGACTCGCTGATGTACATGTGGCCCTGCACGGCGGCGGGGAAGCCGCTGCCGCCGAAGGTGGAAGGCTGGACGAACGCCATGTTCACCGGACCCACCGAGGGGTTCCAGTTGTAAATGGCGAAGTTGGCCATGCTGGCGTCTGAGCCGTTGTACAGGTAGTTGCGGCCGCGGACGAGCTGGCAGAAGCGGTCGACGCTCGGGCCGTTCTCGACCTCGTAGTGCAGGCCGTCGGCGGCGCCACGCGCCGCCGAAGGGGTTGCGGAAGCCGTACGCGTAGACGTAGTCGCGCGAGGTGATGCCGTTGCTGGCGTCGTAGAAGGGGTTGTCGCTCACGGCGGTGCCGTCGAGGTTCATGCGGAGGATCTTGCCGCGGAACGAGTTGAGGTTCTGACCGGTCGAGGTGTCGAAGCCGTCGCCGACGTGAACGTAGAGCTTGCCGTCGGGCCCGAAGGTGACGTTGGAGATCTGGTGGGACTGGCCCATCGTCTCGCCGGGCATGTTGAGCAGGATGGTCTGCGTCGCGGCGGTGAGGCCGCCGTCGTTGCTGTGGAAGCGGACGACTTTGGGGTAGTGCGGCGCCGACTCGACGCCGGGGACGCTGCTGTAGAGCATCGCGACGTACAGATCGCCGGTGGTGGGGTGGATGGCGATGCCGCTGACGCCCTGCTCGCCCGAGCCGGGGAAGTTGCCGGTGGGATCGAAGTTGATCAGGCCGGTGACGTAATCGCGGACGGTGCCGTCGCGGGTCACGACCTTGATTTGCCCGTAGAGCTCGACGACGTAGTAGTACGGCGAGTCAGGGTTGGCGCCCGGATTGGGAACGAAAGCGATGTTGACGGGAAGCTGGAAGCCGGTGGCGACGACCTCGACCTTGTAGCCGCTCTGCATCACGGCGTAGGGCACGGGCGCGCCACGCGCGAGCGTGGAGAAGACAGGATCGGCGTCGGATGCACTGCCGACGTACGTGGCGCCGGTGGCGGAGATCCAGTAGTACGCGCTCTGCCCTGATGCGAGGTTCAGCGGCGGCAGGTAAACCGTGCGCGCCGTGCCGCCGCCGTCGGTGAACGACAGCGTGGATTCAGGAACAGTGAGCGTGCCGCCGGAAGCGGTCGCGACGATGCGCACGGAGTGATGGTCGGCGTGCGCGGGCGGGTTGGTCAGCTGGTTCGACGCGCCGTCAAGGCCGGTGAACATCAGCATCTCGTCGCCGTCGGACGCCTGCAGCGTGAACGACGAGCCAATGGGGAGGATGATGGCGGCGCCCGTCGCGTCGGTCCACGCCGGAGCGGGGAGGTCCTTGACGTCGTCGATCTCGAGCGGAAAGACAACCGTGGGTGCGCCGGTCGAGAAGTCGCGCTCGGACCAGGCGCTCCACTCGGTGGCGGGATCGCCGCTGCTGTCGCGGTGACGGACGCGCAGGCGGTACTGGGTGAGTGCCGTAAGCGAGTGCTGGTCGGCGAGGGCGTTCTCAAAGACGCCGTCGCCCAGGTGCGTGTGGACGCGCTCGACGCCGCCGATGCACGAAGTGACCCAGACGCGCTGCAGGGGGCTGACTTGCCATATCTCCCAGTCCGTGCACAGGTGGGTGTCGCCCGCGTCGGGGTCCGAGAACGGGCCCGTCTCCATGTGCACGTCGGAACCGTTCACGATGCGGCCGACGGTCGGCTCGGTGATGATCGGCGCGTTGGGCGGGGTGTTGGCGAGTGCGGTTCCTCCGGCGAGGAACGCCGACGCGACAACCGCGCTCATCCACGAACGTGCACACAGATCAGCCATCGACCGTCTCCCGTGCCGCCCGGGAAGGGGGCGGCGGAACTCCCACGTGTCACAGCGTACAGCATGCCGGGCCCAACGCCAGTGCTTCGGCCCCCGAGAATTGAGGTTCATCCACCCAAAACCAGGGGTCGCCGAGGGGCAACCGGCACTTTGGGGGGCTTAGCACCCGGCAAAGAAGGCGTTGATGAACGCGATGAAGTCGTTGTTGTCGTACGCCCCATCAGCCCCGGGCTGGCCTCCGGCGCGGCCGAAATCAGCCCTCGCGTCGCCGGCGAAGAAGAAATTGATGAAGGCGATGAAGTCGTTGTTGTTGAGGGCGTTATCAGGGCCCGGCGCGCCGCCGGCGGAGCCGACGTCGGCCGGCCCGCACCCCAGGCGCGAGATGATCAGGCTGGTGGCGACGTGGTCGCAGTTGATGCCGTTGCCGCCGTCGTCAATCACCAGGTCGATCGTGTCGCCGGCCAGGCAATCGGTTTCGCGCGACGACGACCACGTGCCGCCGGCGCCGCCCACTCCGCCGCCGTCGAGTTGCGCGGCGCCGTGCCAGACCGAGGTTCCCGTACCGGTGAAGCACGTCGCCGAAGCACGCAGGTGCACGATCACGGCGTAACGCCCAGCGGTCGGAGCGGTAAACCTCAACACCGCGGGCACCGGACCCGGATGCATGACAAGTTCGCCGGCGCCCAACGGGGCTTCAGGCCCGCCCCAAAACTGCGTCTGACTTGTGCCGTTGTGCCCGACTTTCGGGTACGCATCCGGGAAAGGAAGGTCGCGGTCCCAGAAGTCGATGTTGTCGACCATGGTCGTGTGCGAGAACGGGAAGAACGTGCCGCCTTGCCCTGGGCGCAGGCCGTACGACCAGACACCCGTTGGGTTCGCCGTCGGCGAGAACTCGGCCGCGGCGTTGTAAGTCTGCGCTGACGCGGCTGAACAAAGCAGGCCCGCGACCACGACGGAGGAAATGGAGATGTGCATTAGCGCCTCCCTGTCTGCGACCTGGGCCCGGAAGACCCGGACACCCACCGCGCGGCCGAAACAATCAGGCCGTTGCAGTGCGAAGAGATAGCGGCGACGCCGATCTCCCTTCGAAGCGTTACAGAGAGTCTACTTTAGAGCAGGAACGCGGCCACCCCAAACCGCGACGGTTCGGGGTGTGCGCGAAGTTGGCTTATACGTGGTCAGCCGGGGGGCTGGGGAGTCGGCTAAAGACGGGGCTTACTGGCAGCCCTGGAAGAACAGGTTGATGAAGGCGATGAAGTCGTTGTTGTTGTAGAGCCCGTCGCTGCCGGGCAAACCGGCGGTAGTGCCCAGGTCGGCCGCGGGGTTGCTGTTGAAGAAGTAGGTGATGAAGACGATGAAGTCGTTGTTGTCCAGCGCACCGTCGGAGCCGGGGACGCCGCCCTGGCTGCCCAGGTCGGCCTGGCCGCAGGAGATGGTGGCGCCGGGGTACTTGCCCGAGTTGGCGTCGTTGAGGTTGATCCAGCCGACGTTCTCGCCCCAGGCATAGCCGAAGAAGCGGTGAGCGATCGCGTCAAAGCGGGCGGGCTGGGGGGGCGTCGCCATCGCGCCACCGTTGAAGTTGATCCAGCCGATGTTCTCGCCCCAGCCGTAACCGCTGAGGTTGCCGTTGGCCGGGTTGCGGTTGACGCCGAAGTCGGTGCCGTTGACGTTGGCGTACTGGCCGCCGACACCGGCAGGGGTGCCGTCGCCGAGGTTGATCCAGCCCACGTTCTCGCCCCAGACGAACCCGCTGAGGAAGGAGCTGTGGACGACCACACCCTGCATGCCGTCGGGATCACCTGCGTCGCGCCAGTTCATCCAGCCGATGTTCTCGCCCCACGAATACTTGTTCGTGGCATCGATATTGGTCATCTGGCCGAACGCTGCGGAGGAGCCGGCGGCAGACAGGAGCAGAGATGCAATGGCGGTACGGTTCATGGTCGGTCTCCGGGCGATTGAGTTTACCTCAATGTGGGTCAGTGTGCGAGAAGAATCTGAGGATTGACGAGCCCTGATGTGCTCTGAGCCCTCGAAGTTTGCGGATTGCGGGACTTTCTCGGATGAACTCAGTAGGTGAAATTGGCATTGGCGTCGGTCGAGCCGAGGCTGCTGGACGCTGAGTTGCCGCTCACAGCGGCGCTGGCGGGGGCCGTGCGGTCAATGATCGGTCCGTAGACGTTGTTGGCGACAAGCGACCAGTTCAGGCTGTTGCTCGAACAGGTGTTGCGGAAGACGATGTTGCCGGACGCCTGGACCCACACGCCGCGGTTGTTGTTGGTGCAGTTGTTCCCTTCGATGCGGCAGTCGGAGCCGCTGACGATGATCCCCGCGGCGTCGGCGACCATGTTGTTGCCCGCGCAGTTGTTGTCCCTGACGGTGCAGTTGTTAACAGCCTGGATGCCGGCGATGCGGTTGTTGTTGGCCGCGCAGCCGACGACCAGACCACCGGTGGAATGGATGCCCGCGGCCGTGTTTCCGGACGCAACGCAGTTGGACACCGTGGTGCCGCCGGCGGTATCGATGCCGTTGAGGCCGTTGTTGTTGGCCTGACAGTTGGTGATTGCGCAGTACGAATAGACGTCGAAACCGATCGTCGCGTTGCCGTCGGCGTTGCAGTTGACAGCCTGTGAGTTTCGGTAGAGACGGAAGCCGCAGTTGCCGTTGTCGGTCGCATTGACGTTCAGCAGCCGGGTGCGAAACGACGACACGGTGACGCCTTCGAAGCCGCTGCCGCCCCAGTGGTTGATCGAACCGTTGGACAGAGCGATGTCGTTGGCGCCGTTAAGCGAGACCACGACGCCCATGAGCGAATTGGCGACGCCGCGGACCTGGAAGCCGTTGAGATCGATTGTGACGTTGCTGGCGGCGATCTCGATACCGCTCTTGCCGGGGGCGCCGACGACGTCGGCGGTGAGGTAGTAGGTGCCGGGTTGGGTGATCTTGATCACGCTATCGGCGTCGCCGGGAAACGCGGCCGCGGTGAGAGGGGTGCGCGGCTCGATCTCGGTGAGGGTCTTCATGGCCGGCGCAACCGGCCCGGCTGGCGGCTGCAGCGGACCCGCTGCGGCGAGCCCGACGAGCAGGGCGGCGGCGGAGAAGGCGACGGTGTTGAGCGCACGGGTGTTCATGGATCGTTCCTTGACTGGCCTGATCAATGCGCCGCCCGCATCGGACGCGGACAGAAAAGCCGTTAAAACAAGGCTGGTCGTCAGGCGTCAGGGTTGTAACCGAGAACGGCGACCAGGCGGGCGCGATCGGAAGCCTGACCCGAGCGGTAGTTGTCGGCCTCGATCTCGGTGTGGGGTTCTGGGTAACAGCCTTGGGCCGTGCTCAGGGCGCGGCGGAACAGCGCCTCGACGGCGGCCCGGTCGGACTTGAGCATGCCCGACGCAACCGCCTCCTTCAGACGCTGCTCGTAGAGACGACTGAGGTCGACGGCCCCCTCGATCGACTGATCGACGGCGTTGATGGCGGCTTCCGCCTGATCGAACAGGCCCTGTCGCATGAGCGTCTGAGCTTCCGCAACCGCGGGCTCGCGGCGCGCCTTGCGCTCCTGATAACCCCGCTCGTAGTCGGCCTGCGCATTGGCGCGTGCACGCTCCATCGCGGTACGCGGACTGCCGGGCGCATCGACCTTGAGCGTCGGGCCGCGACGCTTGAGCAACCGCACCGATTCGACTGAGGTGGAAATCGCATTCTCGATGCCGGTCCACTGCGCCGCCGGCGCACTGCCGAGTGAGAGCACGATCCACCCGTTGTCTTCAAAGGCGGCGAGCATCACGCTGTGCTTGCGGCCGCCGATCTTTCGTGCACCGAACGCCGTCACACCTTCGTGCGTCGCCGGCTCCCCCACTTCGCGAATGAGCACGTGCTGAAGATCGATGCCGTTGACGCCCGCCCAGGCTCGCAACCACTGCAGCACGCCGCCGCGAGACGAGTCGTGGGCCGGCCGCGCGTACACGGCGAGCTCGACGCCCTGGCCGTCGGACCACGACGCGAGGGCCGAGACGACGCACTCGTCGCGGTCGTCCTTGAGTCGTTCGCCGCCGGGAGAAAGCGCGAGCGATCCGAACGGAACGATCGTGAATGCCAGGCGCTCGGCCCACGCGGGAGGCGCCACTTTCAGTGTGTTAGGCGGGTTCTGGGTGTCCATGGCTCGATGGTCATGCGACAAAACCGCCTCGCCGGGCTAGCCCGCAGACGCGCACCGACCTTATTTGGCCTCGTCCACCGCGCCCGTTCAACAACCTTCGAAAAACGCGCTGATAAACGCGATGAAGTCGTTGTTGTTGTACTGCCCGTCGGCCCCCGGCAGACCGCCCGCCCCCCCGAAGTCTGCCTTTGCGTCCTGCGCAAAGAAGTAGTTGATGAAAGCGATGAAGTCGTTGTTATCAAGCGCACCGTCGCTGGCCGGCTGCCCACCGGGGCCGCCCACGTCGGCCGGACCGCACCCCAGCCGCGCCGTGCGGGTGATCCGCCACACCGCGCCGTTGGAGTAGTCCGCGGCGTAGAGCACACCCGCGTCGTCCACCGTCAAGCCGTACACGTCGCCCATCAACGCGCCAAGCACGTCCACCAGACCGTTGTTGCGGATGCGCACAAGCTGCCCGCCCCCGCTCCCGCGCCGCACCACCAGCATGCCGCCGCCCCACGGCCCACCGATACCCGGCACCACGCGCGACCAAGTCAGCCCGTTCTCAGTGCCAGTGCCCGTGTTCACCGCGAGATCGACCGGCCGTGGCAACGGGCCGTCGACCGCGAACCGGCGCATCACGCCGTCGCCACCGGAGGTCCACACACCGCCCATGCCGTCCCACGCGACCGTGCCGGCCGACGTCGGCAGCGACGCGAATACCTCAAAGACCCCGGCGCCGTTGTTCGGCAGCCCGACCATCCGCTGGACCTGGTTGAACGTCGGCACGTCGAGGTACAGCCGGCCCGCGCCGTCCACCGTCATGGTGTCGCAGTTGTTCAGCGAGTCCATCGGGGCAACGTACGTGCGCGTCGGCGCGGCGTCAGTCCCCGTTGCCTCCGCCGCATCGAGCAACCAGATACGACCACGGACATCGTCCGCGCACCCCACCAGCGCGGTCCCCGCCCGACCCGTCAGACCACCCGATCGGTCCACCATGAACCCATCTGCGTCGTACACCGGCACTGAATACGTCTCAACGAACCCAAGCACCTGCCCGGCGCCGACCTGCGCCGTCCCAAGGCTCAGCCGCACCAGCGGCACGCCCGTCACGACATTGTTGTCGCTCCCGAAATAGACCCAGCGCCCCCACTCCTCCCCGCGCGAGTCGATGCCCCAGTCGATCTGGTACGGCCGATACCCGTTGGGCAGGGTGCCGAGGAGTTCAACCGTCGCGCCGGGAACGATCGGCTGCCCGACCGCCACGCCACAACCGATGATGACCGCCAGCGCCACAATGAATCGCGTTCTCATAGCAAAAAGACTACTTGAACCGGACGCATGCGAGGACACCCAGGGAGCGAAAAAACGCTCATATGCCTTTTAGGTCAACCTATTTTCACAAAGGACAGCGAAAAACAAGGCTGTCTCAGTACATCAGGTTCGCCTGCGGATGCCCCGACAAGGGAACGCCGCCCAGATCGGTGTTGCTGCCGTTCACCACCGGTCCGAACGTGTTCCCCGCGGCCGCGCTCAACGTTCCGCCTGCGCCCGTGTTGGCCATCGTGTTCCGCACGATCAGGTTGTACCCCGACTGCACGCTGATCTGCTGGTAGTTGCTGCTCAGGTCGTTGTCCTGAATCTTGTTGCCGCCGTTGCTCCCCAGCGGGGCCGAGGTGACGAGCACGCCGACCGAGGCGTTGCCGCTGAACTTCCTCACGTTGTTGCGCGAAACGAGGGTGTTCCCGCTGGTCACACTGATGCCAACCTGCCCAGATGTTTCACCGCCTACGAGCGTGTTGTCGCGCACCTCGCACGACGCGTTCACTTTCACGCCGACCGCGCCCGACACGGCCGCGAGTGTGATGCTGTTCCCCTCGACAACCCCGCCGTTCGTTTCCACGCCGCGCCCCGTCTGCCCGGTGAGCTGGCACCCGCGCACGACGCCCGAGGTGCCCATTTGGACCCCGGTGTACGAGCCGGAGACGACGCAGTTCTCAACCAACCCCCGCTGCAGAACGATCGCCCGGACGGTGCTGTCGGTCGAGGGCTGCATGAGCAGATTGCACTCGCTGATCGTGCTCGCTTCTGTGCCCGAGAGCCCGTTGGTGTTCGGGCCCGTCCCAAACACCCTGCACCGCCGGGCCACCAGCGGCCCCGCCCCTCGGATGCCATACGTCTCTGCGACAACTTCAAGGTCAGTGGCGCTCAGCTGAGCCCCCACGAGGGTGATCCACAGGCCGTACTTTCCGACCAGCCGGCCGTTGCTGACCGTCAGCTTTCCTACCTCGCCCTGCATGGCCGCCCCGAACGCGTTGGACGTAGCGACCTCAAAGCCGCTCAGATCGATCGCCACGTTCGCGGCATTGATGCGTATCCCGATGGACTTGGCCGTGCTCACGTTCGCTCCGAGCACATAACTGCCGGGCTGGTTGATTACAAACTCGGCAGAAGCGTCGCCGGGCGTATTGGTCGCGTTGATCACCGTCCGCGGCTGGAGTTCCGCGAGCGGCTTGGCCGTCGGCGCAACCGGCCCGGCCGGCGGGTTCAAAGGCCCGGCGAGTGCGAGTGAGCAGTGAACGACGGCGGCCGTGCAAGCAAGAACGGTGGTCAAACGCATGTCGAGTTCCTTGTGGGCGGCGAGATTCGACGGAGCGGCGAAGGTCCGAAGGCCAGACAACTTAACCCATAATCGTGGTCCGCACCACACCGCACGCCGCAGCGTGCTCCAATCCCAGCAATTACCGGATCAGATGGTCGTACCCGAGATGGTTACAAGGTCCGGCGTTGCATCGCGCGCCTTCTTCACCAGCTTCATCCGGTCAAGCCGACCTTCGCACAAACAGAAAAGGCTGCTCCCCGAGCCGGTGATGTGCACCGGCACGCCCAGCGTCTTTGTCAGGTGCGTGCGCAAGTCGCCAAGACGCGGCTCGACACGGCAGGCGGGCTCGGCAAGATCGTTGAAGAGGTCCATGGTGTCGACCTCGGCGCCCTTGGCCGCAAGCTCGCGCACCAGCGTGCACTTCATCTCCCCCGCAATCTTCGCATCAAACGCCTTGTAGACCGCGCCGGTATTGGTGCCGAACTCGGGCACAAAGAGGATCAGCGGCCGCTCGAACCGGTCCAACCGTTCGATCGTCTCGCCGAACCCTTCCACGATCGCCGGCTGCGGCAGGCCGTACACCTTCAGCCCAAGCTGCGTGAAGAAACCGACGTCCGACCCAAGCACCGTCGAGACCTCCGCGATGTGCTCCATCGGCAGGTCAACGTCGTCGAACAGGTGAGCGAGTCCTGTCAACACCGCGCCGGCGTCCGCCGACCCGCCGCCCAGCCCCCCGCCGACCGGGATCCGTTTGCGGACCGTCATGTTCACCGGCAGCGGCCGACCGGCGATCTGCTCAACGTACTTGTGAGCCCGTACAGCCAGGTCCTTCTCGATCGGCCAGTCGATCGGCGTCGGCCGCACCGCGTCGGGCGCACCACTCCACCGCGTAGTGGCTGATCACCCGGTCCTCCAGCCGCTCGATCTCCACGTCGTCGAACACGTCGACCGCGCTCATCCAAGAGCAGATGGGGTGATAGCCATGAGGCGGCGCGGGAGGGCCGACCGCCAAGGCCAGATTAATCTTCGCGTGGGCCGCGATGTTCAGCTTGCTCGGCACGGGCCAGCATAAGCGGGCCGTGGACCCCTCACCACTGATGAGCACAAGCTCATTGCTCTGCGAGCGACTGCCGGATCGACGCTTCGTGCAGCGGCACGCTCGCCCGATCCAGCGCCTCCTTGGCCGCGTGGAACGCGTCCGGATCGACATGCTCGTGCACCCCCCCGCCGCGGCCTGATCCACAAACCCCTGCAGCGCTGCCACCGATTTCTCGATCCCCGCCCGCGCATCGTCGCTGATCAGCAGCCCCGCCCGCTCAAGCTGCTTGCGGATCCACAGCAAGTCCAGCCGAGAGTTCGCCAGCAGGTCCGCGATGCGATGCCGCGCCATGTCGCTCCGCGCATGCGCAAAGCTCTCACGCTCGATGCGGTCCACTTCATCGCGACTCAAACCGTGATGCGGCACGATCTGCACACTGAGCCGCTTGCCGCTGCGACGCTCCAGCGCAGCTCACCGTCAACAGCCCGTTGGCGTCGACGTTGAAGTCCACGCGCAGCTGCGGGATGCCCGCGGGCATCGCCGGGATGCCGCGCAGATGGAACTCGCCGAGGCTGCGGCAGTCGGCCGCCATCTCGCGTTCACCCTGCAGCACGTGCAGCTTGATCGAGGTCTGCCCGTCCACCTGCGTGCTGAACATCTCGTGCCCAGCCGCAGGAATCGGCGAGTTCCGCATCACGATCTTGGCGAACGCGCCGTTGGCCGTCTCGATCCCCAGCGACAGCGGCACCACGTCCAGCAGCAGCGAACCGCTTGTCGCGCCTCCGAGCACAGACGCCTGCACCGCGGCCCCCAGCGCCACCGCCTGGTCCGGATCAATCGCCGTGTAGGGCTCGAGTCCGAAGAGCTCCTTCACCTTCGCACGCACCAGCGGCGTGCGCGTCGCACCACCCACCAGGATCACCACACCGACCGGCTCGCCTGCCATCTGCCGCTTGGCATCGCGTAGCGCGCGCCGACACGAATCGAGCGTTCGATCAATCAACGGCGCAATCGAGCGCATCGAGTTCCGCACGAGTCAGCACGAGCACCGCAAGTGGCAGCTTAAACACGGCCGCAACGTCGATCGACGCCTCCGCGCTCCCGCTCAGCTTGACGCGCGCCGCCTCGGCAACACGCTTCAACTCCGCCACCATCGCCGCGTCGGGCCTAGTAAGGGCCGGCGCAGCCGCCGCGGCACGCTCGACGATCCACCGCACCACGGCGTGATCAAAGTCGTCTCCGCCCAGATGCGTATCACCGTGGGTCGACAGCACCTCGAACGCGTCGGCGCCCAAGCCTCCCGCCCCACTCTCACCGCCCGTCCGCGGCGTGATCCGCAGAACCGACACATCGAACGTCCCACCCCCAAGGTCATACACCACCACGTTCTGTGCACTCTGAGGCCGAGTCCCCAGCCCATACGCCAGCGCCGCCGCTGTCGGCTCAGCCACCAGCCGCACCGCCTCCAGCCCCGCCAGCCGCGCCGCATCGCGCGTCGCCTGGCGCTGCGCATCATCGAAGTACGCCGGCACGGTGATCACCGCGCGCGTCACCTCAACGCCCAACCCCGCGCTCACCTGCTTCTTGAGCGCCGCCAGGATGTGCGCCGACACTTCCTGCGGCGTCACCATCCGCCCATCCGGCAACTTCACGCGCGCCGTATCCCCCTCGCCCGCCACAACCTCAAACGGCAGAAACGGCACATCAGCCGCCGCATCGCGCACCGACCGTCCCATCAACCGCTTCACCGATGCAACAACCCACCCGGCATTCCCCTCGCCGCGTGCCTCGGCTCCAACAACCACCCCACTCCCCATCGGCTCAAAACGCACCACCGACGGCACCATCGCCCGCCCCGCCGCGTCCGCGATCACCCGAGGCTGATCGGTCGCACTCGGCCAACCAGCCACCGCGACCAGCGAATTGGTCGTGCCAAGGTCGATACCAACGATCGGGGCAGTCACGCAGGACGATAGGAAGAAAAAGGCCTCAGATGAACACGGATATCACAGATCAAGGCCATCCGATCCGTGTCCATCTGTGTCACTCCGAGGCTTGTCTTCCTCCGTGGCCCTCCTCGTTCTCCGTGGTGAGTTTCCCTACGCTTGCCCCCCATGAAAGCCAGCGTCGCGTGGATCAACCAGTACCTCTCGCCCGGTGACCTGACGGCCGCGCAGGCGGAGCAGATCCTCACCTTCGCCGGCTTCCCCATCGACTCAACAGAAGCCTTGCCCGGCGGCGACAGCCGCATGGAGGTCGAACTCACCTCCAACCGCGGCGACTGCCTCTGCCATGTCGGCCTCGCACGCGAAATCGCCGCCAGCGGATCGGGCCGCGCATTCCACCCACCCACGTCGCCGGCGCTGACCGGTACGTCCGTCCCCGCACTCGACGGCTTCACCCTCACCAACGGCGTCTCTACCGGGGGGGCCGGCTGCCCGCGTTTCACCCTGCGCCTCATCAAGGGCGTCAAGGTCGGCCCCTCGCCCGCATGGCTGAAGGAACGCCTCGAATCCATCGGCCAGCGTTCGATCAACAACGTCGTCGACGTCACCAACTTCGTCCTCCACGAGCTCGGCCAGCCCAGCCACGTCTTCGACGCCGCAACCCTCAAGGGCAAGGCGATCAACGTCCGCCCCGCCGCCAAGGGCGAGAAGCTCGCGCTTCTTGACGGCACCACCATCACCCTCGGCGGCGGTGAACTGGTCATTTGCGATGAATCAGGCCCGGTGAGCCTCGCAGGCGTCATGGGCGGCGACCCCACCAGCGTCACCGACAAAACGACCGACGTCCTGCTCGAAGTCGCCACGTGGGAACCTGTCGCCGTCCGCACCGCATCGCGCCGGCACGCCAAGCGCACCGATTCCTCCCACCGCTACGAGCGCTGGGTCGACGCACGCACCATGGACGCCGCCGCGGCACGCCTGGCCGAACTGATCCTGCAGGTCGCCGGCGGCAAGCTGACCGACGGCGTGCTCGACGCCGGCGCGCCCGCCCTGCCGTACACCAAGGTCCAGCTCCGCTCCGCCCGCGTCGAGCAGGTCCTTGGCATCACCGTGAGCGACGACGACATCCGCCGCACGCTCACCGCCCACGGCTTCACCCTCGGGGCTCAAACCGCCGATGGCTCCGCCCGCGCCTGGCCGGTCGAAGTCCCCCCCACCGCCCGGACGTCTCACTCGAGATCGACCTCATCGAAGAGGTGATCCGCACCATCGGCTACGACAGACTGCTCGTTCCCGAGAAGCTCCCCGTCGCCGTCAGCAGCCCGCAAAACTCGCAGCGCGCCCGTCGCGAGATGGCCCGCGTCCTCACCGGCATGGGGTTCTTCGAGACCGTTACGTTCACCTTCACCAGCGCCAAGCTCGCCAAGCCGTTCGCACCCGTCGGCGGTGCTGAGCTTGTCCGCGTCAGCGACGACCGCCGCGGCGAGGACAATATCTGCCGCCCCAGCACGCTCTGCGGCCTGCTCGACTGTCGCCGCCACAACCAGGACCAGAAATCCACCTTCGGCGCACCGCTCCGCCTCTACGAGACGGGCACCGTCTTCGCCCAGCACGACGGTGTAACGCTCCAGCGCCAAACGCTCGCGCTGGTAATGGACACCCCCGCTGCTGGGAACGCCTTCGAGCGATCCCAAACAGCTCTCCGTCAGATGCGTGCGGCCGTCGAACAGCTCGCCTCGTCACTCTCAGGCGCACCGCTCGCCACCGTTCCGATGGAAGTTCCCATGGCCGCCGGGCTCGACCCCGCCGCCGCAGCCTCGGTCGTCCTCAACAACAAGCCGATCGGCTGGTACGGCCTCCTTACCCCCGCCGCGCTCGCGGCTTTCGGCCTGTCGCACCCGGTGGTCGTTGCCGAACTCGACCTTGAGCCGCTGCTCGCCGGTTTCCCGCCGCGCGCCACGGTGAAGGAACTCCCGATCTTTCCCCCCACCGAGCGCGACCTCAGCCTCATCGTCGACGAGACGGTCCACTGGGCCCAGATCGACGCCGCGATCGCCGCAGCGCCCCTGCGCTGATGGAGCAGATGCGTTTCGTCACCACCTACCGCGGTCAGCCGGTCCCGGCGGGCAAGAAGAGCGTCACGCTCCGCATGACATTCCGCGCCAGCGACCGCACCCTCCGCGACGAAGAGGTCAACCCCTCCGTCGACGCGCTGGTGAAGACCCTCGGCGAAAAAGTCGGCGCGGCAGTTCGCACCGCGTAAACGAGGCCCTGGCGCAAGCCTGGGCTAACCGCCCGTAATTGCTACGGCACTCGCGCACAAGACCGGACGATCGACTGCGTAACCACACCAGCCCAGGCTCGCGCCAGGGCCTCGTACTCAATCCACTTGACGCATAGACATTCTTGGGATAGACTGTCCATATGTCACAAACACCCGAGCTCCTCCAAGGCACGCTCGACGTGATGATCCTGTCGGTTCTCCGCACAGGACCCCTCCACGGCTACGCCATCGCCCGGCAGATCGAGCGGTCCAGCGGCGGCGAGCTCGCCATCGAAGAAGGCTCGCTCTATCCGGCGCTCCACCGCCTCAGCAAACGCGGCGATCTCGATGCCGACTGGGGCACAACCGACACTGGCCGCCGCGCGCGGTTCTACACCCTCTCGCGCAGGGCCAGAAACGCCTCGCAGAGCAAACTTCGCTCTGGGCGCGCGTCTCGCAAGCAGTCAACAACGTGATCGCCGCTGACGGGCACTCCCCCGCCGCGCTCAGCACGGAGGGGCACTGATGCTCGACTCCATCCGCGCTTACCTGTCGCGCGTCGACGAACGCCCGGTCGAGCAGATCGACCGCGACATCGACGATGAGCTGAACGCGCACATCGCCGAACTCGAAAGCGAACTTGTTCAATCCGGCCTCGACCCTGCCGCGGCACAAAAACAGGCCATTTCCCGCTTTGGAAACCCGCAAACACACAAGCGCCGCTGCCGCGACGTGGCGCTCATGGAGCGACGCATGAAGACCTACGCGCAGATGATCGTGACCGTCGTGTGCGGCCTGCTGATTGGCGCCGTCACCACCATGGTCTGGATGAACCAGCAGACAGCCAACGCCGCGTTGGCCACGATGAACGACCGTGTCGAGAAGATCGCGCGTTCGCTCGACCAGCGGACGCTTGACCCACGAACGACCGCCACCGCGCCCGTTCAGTCAAGCGACTGGGGCGTCGTTTACATCAAGGGCACACCGGTTGATCGTCCCGGCGTGTACAACCTTCCCGCCGGCGGCGCCACACTCCGCCGAATCCTCGCCGCCGCCGGCGTGAACGACAAGTTCGTCGCACGCATCGAAGTGCGCAGCAACCGACCCGACAGCGACACCGGCCGCTGGACGATGAGCGGCGACGACCTCCGCGACCCGGGCGGGAAGGACGTAAGCGTCAGCGACAAGGACTTGATCACAGTCGTCGAAGCTTCGCATTAATACCTAGCTTCACTAGGTATTACGACCGCAAAAACGCATCTCAAGCGCGTCTACGATCGAACCGATGTCGGCGGCACACTCGCTTGGCCGCCCTCGCTTCGGAGATAGACACATGCGCGTCAAGACCGCTCCCGCAAAGAAGACCGTCGCCAAGACGACCACCAACGGCAACGGGCACGCCAAAAGAACGGCGCCGCCAAAGTCGCCGCGAAGGCCGCCTCCAAGCCGTCCGCAAAGTCGGCTCCGAAGAAAAAGGGCATGCTGACGCACCAGACCGCCCACCTCTTCAAGGCCGGCGAGATCGCCGCCGAGAAGCCTTGGATCTACGTCAACGGCCGCATGGTCCCCAAGAACCAGGCCATGGTCAGCGTCTACGACCATGGCCTCCTCTACGGCGACGGCGTCTTCGAGGGCATCCGCATCTACAACGGCCAGATCTTCAAGTGCGGCCAGCACATGGAGCGTCTGTGGCGCTGCGCCGAAATGATCCGCCTCCGCATCCCCGTCTCGCGCGACGAGATGGTCCAGATCATGCGCGACTGCGTCGATGCCAACGACATCAAGGACGGCTACATCCGCCTTGTCGTCACCCGCGGCTACGGCACCCTCGGCCTTGACCCCCGCAAGTGCCCCGTTGCCGGCGTCATCTGCATCGCCGACCAGATCGCCCTCTACTCCCCCGAGCAGTACGAGAAGGGGATGAAGATCATCGTCGCCAAGCGCCCCGCACGCCGGTCGAGTGCCTCGACCCGCGCATCAAGAGCCTCAACTACCTCAACAACATCCTCGGCAAGGTCGAGGCCATCGACCAAGGGTGCGACGAAGCCATCATGCTCAACACCGACGGATTCGTCGGCGAGTGCACCGGCGACAACATCTTCGTCATCCGCGACGGCAAGGTCTTCACGCCCCCCACCGAGGCCGGCCTGCTCGAGGGCATCACCCGCCGCTTTGTCATGGACCTGTGCGCGGAGATGGGCATCTCCTGCAACCTCAAGAACATGAAGCCCGAGGAGATCAAGACCTCCGACGAGGTCTTCCTCACCGGCTCAGCCGCCGAGATCATCGCCGTCACCCAGATCGACGACATGAAGATCGGCCACGGCGCCGAAGGCCCCGTCACCAAGCGCCTCCGCCAAGCCTTCCGCAAGGTCGTCACCGCCCCCTCGATCCCCGAGGATTGATCCCGGGCCTGACCGGTTCTCCAACTCCTTCACCCCTCCGGCGACGGAGGGGTTTTTCGTTTCTACGGACAATTCCCTCCCCCATCTGGGAACCCCGTTCTTGCCGTGTCAACACGGGTTAAATCAGCCAGAATGAGGCAACCCTCCTCTCCCAATCCTCCAACCCCTGATACAGCTCCGCAATCGAGGATTTCACATCCCCCAACGCCTCCGCCCGACCTTCTCATTGAATCCTCACGAGGCCCGGGAACGAAATCATCATGTACCATTGAACAACTGCTCGGCAGAAGGGTGCCGAGCAAGAGATTGGAGAGCCCCATGGCCACCACGATCCGCAACCGTTCCTTCACCGCCGCCGCGCTCGCGCTGGCAGCCGGTGTCTGTGGGATTGGCGCTTCGCAGGCCAAGGGGGACATCGACTGGTCGATCTCGTTGAACCTCGGCTACGGATACTCCAACAACTGCGGGCCGTCGTACTGGGGCGGCTACAGCTCTTGGTACGCCCCCCATTGCTACCGGCCGTACTACTACACCCCCTCCTACTACTCATCCTGGTGCGGCGGGGGGTACTACACCAACGGCTACTACGTCTCTGCGCCTGTGTACGCCTTCTCGACGCCCCTCTACATGCCGTCGGGCTCGACCTTTGTGTACTCGAGCTACTCCCCTTGGGGCAGCGGCTTCACGTATACCACGACGACGTACTACACGCCGTACTCCAACTACTACGCCCCCGCGTATGCCTGGAGCTTCTGGCCCAGCGTCGGCATCTCGCTCAACTTCTGGGATGACGACCACGACGATCATCACCACCACAACAACCACCACGACCATGATCACGATCATGGCGGAAACTGGGACCACGCCGGCCACCACGGTCGCTCGGCCGACTTCCCCCGCGCCAACACGTCGAACCTGAACGGCAAGCCCAACACGAACGTCAGCGTGCCCCCCGCGCAGACTTCCGGCACCGCCGGCCCGGTCGGCCCCGGCAGCGGCGGCAACAACAAGGGCCCACGCACGATCTCTCCGATCGCAACCAAGCCCGTCGAGAGCAAGCCGATCAATAGCAGCAAGCCCTCGCTCTCGTCGCTCACGCAGAACCGCTCTTCGTCGTTCGGCGGCAAGCCGGCTACCGGCCCCGTTGCGCCCACCACGTTCCCGCAGACCTCCACCGGCAAGCCCGTCGCGCAGGTTCCCGACACCAAGCCCGCGGCCACCTTCCCCACCGGCAAGCCGCAGGTGACCGACAGCAAGCCGATCGCCCAGGCTCCGACAAGCAAGCCCTCGTTCCCGACGCAAACCGCGCCGACCAAGGCGCCGGTCATCCAGTCGGACAAGGGCGAAATCGCCAACGCTCCGCAGGCGCCGCAGTGGGGCAAGCCGACGACCACGGCGCCGTCGAGCAAGCCCTCCAGCGGTCGCCCGCTCTACCGCTCGACCGCCGGTCTTGACATGCCCACGCAGCGCACCGCACCGTCGGCCATGCCTGCGCCACAGACCTCGGCGCCCAGCGCAATCTACACCGGCAAGCCGTCGGGCTCTACGCCTGCTCCCACGCCGCGCATGACTGCTCCGTCTTCGTCCCCGTCACCCCGCGCGAGCGCTCCCGCGCCTTCGCCCAAGGCTCCGTCGGGCCCTTCGATGCCCAGCGGCGGCAAGGGCGATAGCGGCGGCGGCTTCGGCAAGCGTCGCTGACGCTGAACCCATTACGTAATGTTCTGGCCCCTGCTACGGCGGGGGCTTTTTCATTGGCCGCGCTGCTGCTTCCGAGCCAGCTCGATGATCATCGCGTGCTTCATCAGCGCCTGCTGCGCCGTCGCCGCGGCCGCGAGCCATCCGGCCCACCCGTCGCGCCACGCCTGCTTCATCACAAGCTGCTTGAAGAACGCGCCGGGCGGCGAAGTCGCCAGCCGCCAGTACGAACCCTTGTCCCCCAGCCGCACCAGCTCGCTCGCCATCAGCTTCGCGTACCCCACCTGCTTGCGGAGCTGCTCTTCGAACGTCTGGAACGAGTCGTGCCGCAGGTCGCCATCAAGTCGCCCGGGCGTCTTCGATGCGTCGATGAGCACGAGCTGATCGTGCGGGTCGATCCCCTGCCACCGCGCCTTGCCGCTGCGCACCAAACGCAACCGCCGCTCCGGTTGCCACGCATAGTTCAGAAACCGCTCGTCGTAGAACACCTTGCGGTTGAGCGTGTACCCGTCGACACCCAGATCGTCCCGAGTCACCTCCGCACGGATCGACGCAACAAGCGCCGGCTGGGGGCTCTCGTCCGAATCGAGCGACAGCACCCACGGCTGCCCCCCCGCCGCCTCCAGCGCCTTCTGCTTTGTCTTCACGTGCCCCAGCCATTCACTGCGGATCACCCGCGCCCCCACCGCCTCAAGCATCGGAATGGTCTGATCCGTCGAGCCCGAATCGATCGCCACGATCTCCGTCGCCCATCCCTTCACCGCATCCAGCGTGCGGCCGATGGTCGCCGCGCTGTTCTTGCACACGATTGCGACCGAGATGGGGAGCTTGGCCTCTGGCACGGGCCGTTGAGGATACCTCCGGTCGGGGGCTGCGTGTATATTGAGTGCCTTGGCCGACTGGAACACCATCACGATCGTGCGCTGCGGCGGCGCAGCCGAGCATTGGCGGCGGGTCATCGAGCGGTGCGAGAAGGGCGAAGGGCGGACGCTCAAGACAGACGGACCGAACGCCGTGCTGGCGCTGCCGGGTGAGAACGGGGCAGCGGGTCTGGTCGTCAAGCGGTGGAAGTTGGACTCGCTCGGCGCTCGCATCAAGTCGGCGCTGCGGGCGAGTCGCGCGTGGCGGCACTGGAAGGGCGCGGAGCGGCTCACCAAGTGCGGCCTGCACACCGCGTCGTGCTACGCGATCGCGCGCTCAACCGGCAAGGACGGTGCAACCGTCGAGTGGCTCGTCATGGATCGCCTGCAGGGCAAGACGCTGCTGCAGCACATGGCCGACCGCGACCTGACTGTGAAGCAGGAGCACACGCTCGCCGCCGCAGTCGGGACGCACGTCCGCATGCTACTGGGCCAGGGGTTCTATAACCGAGATGGCAAACCGTCGAACCTGATCGTCACTTGGCCGCCGCCGGCGGATATTGCAGGCACGGTGGGAGTTGCGGCGAACGAGGGGCTGCCGCAGGTCAGCGTCATCGACTGCGTCGCGATCCGCCGGACCTCATCGTCGGAAGAGGAGCCGCCGCGCGACGTCGTCCGCTCACTGGCGAACCTCTACATCGAGCCGCTCGGTTGCGGGTGCGTGCCGCGCATCACACTGCTCACCCGCACGCTCCAGGCGTTTGGCGAGCCCACCAGCCGCCTGATCTGGAAGACAGGCACCTGGCGCGACGTGCGTGGACGCCTATGGCGGGCCACCTCCAAGGTGATCCGCGACCACGGCGACCCCACCCCCAAGGTCAACCCGCTCGCCTAACGAGGTCCTGGCGCAAGCCTGGGCTGAGCGCAGCAGGTCCATGACGCCCAGGTTCGCACCAGAACCTCGTTGTCGACGCACGCCAGCCCAGGCTCGCGCCAGGGCCTCGTCAAATCAGCCCGCCCCGGCCCGAGCGGAACGGTTTCAACAGCCCATCCCCCGCCGCGCCTCCGTTTCCTACACTCGCCCGACATGTCCTGGACCCCCGCCACCAACTACCCGATCCTCACCCGCCGCATCCCCTGCTGGCCGCACGGCGACCCCGCCACGCGCCGCACCTGGTGGATCGACGACTACATGAAGAAGCCCGCCGACGCCGGGCTCGACACCCGCGCCGGCACCCTCGCCGGCTACGAGTCGCTCCGCAAGACCGTCACCACCATGACCCCCGACGAGGTCGTCGAGCACGTCAAAAAGGCCGTGCTCCGCGGCCGCGGCGGCGCCGGCTTCCCCGCGGGCATGAAGTGGTCGTTCCTGCCCAAGCCCGACGCCAACGGCGAGGGCGGCCAGCGTTACCTCGCGATCAACGCCGACGAGTCCGAGCCCGCCTCCTTCAAGGACCGGCTCCTCATCGACTTCGACCCGCATCTGGTGATCGAAGGCATCATCATCGCCTGCTACGCCTGCCGCATCCAGACGGCCTACTTCTACATCCGCGGCGAGTACCACCACCAGGCCAAGGTGATGGAGAAGGCGATCCAGGAGGCGTACGCCAAGGGGATCCTCGGCAAGAGCGGCATCCTGTCCGGCGTCAACACCAAGAACCGCGATAAGCCGTGGGGCGTGGACCTCCACCTCCACCGCGGCGCGGCGCGTACATCTGCGGCGAAGAGACCGCGCTGCTCGAGTCGATCGAGGGCAAGCGCGGCTGGCCGCGCAACAAGCCGCCGTTCCCTGCCATCAAGGGCCTCTTCGGCCGCCCGACGATCATCAACAACGTCGAGACGCTCGCCCATGTGCCGAGCATCATGGAGAACGGCTGGGAGTGGTTCAGCAAGCAAGGCTGCAACTCCACCTTCGCCGGCGCTCCGGGTTCGTGGGGCACCAAGATGATGGGCGTCAGCGGGCACGTCAACCGCCCCGGCGTCTTCGAGTGCGACCTTGGCGTCCCGCTCCGCACGCTGATCGAGAGCAAGGACTACTGCAACGGGATGCGCAACGGCAAGAAGTTCAAAGGCGCCATCGCCGGCGGCATCTCGATGGGTGTGTTGAGCGCGGACCAGATCGACGCACCGATGGACTTCGACATCGGCCGCAAGTACAACGTCCTCGGCCTCGGCACCGCCTGCCCCACGGTCTTCGACGAAGACACCGACATGGTCGCCGTCGCCCGCAACATCGCCCGCTTCTACAAGCACGAGAGCTGCGGCCAGTGCACCCCCTGCCGCGAGGGCTCGGGCTGGCTCTACCAGCTCATGACCAAGATCGAGCGCGGCGACGCCAAGAGCAAGGACCTCGACCTCGCGCTGGAGATCGCCACGTCGATGGGCGCGATGCCCGGCACGACGATCTGCGGCCTTGCCGACGGCAACAACTGGGCCATCCGCACGATCATGAACAAGTACCCGGCGGAGTTTGAGAGCCGGGTGAAGCGGTCGTATGTGCAGGTTGGCATTGCGGTCGGCGCTGGCGCGAAGTGATCGTGCGTTGAAGTAGAAACAGCCAAGGCAGTTTTTTTGATAACGTGGGGGCGTGCACGGTTCTGATAGCAGTACGCACAAGAGCCCCCACGTGAGGCAGCACAGGCCATCGCTCGTGCGATCGTTGCTCTCCAGCCGGTCAGTCCGTCGCCGACGCCACGATTCCGACGAATCGGTCCGGCCTGGTCCAGATCGTCCAACATGCCGCACCCCACCACTCGTGACCCGCCTCAAACCAGTGGGCCCAATCGGTGGGCCACTCCCAGATCATCACCTGATCGCTCCCGATCTTCTCGCCGATGGCCATCTCTAGCAGCATGATGCTCAACCGCTTGCACTCGGCGGTACTCTCAGCCTCGAACGGTGGCGGCTTGGGGCCAAGTAGAAAGTCCTTCCACCCACGCGACGCCGGCGGCGGGAGCTTGGCCACTTTGTAGTGGTAAGGCGGATACTTGAACGCGCGCCGATACGTCAGGTGGTCGCCGATCACGCTGGGCTCAGGACCGGACCACTCGGGGCCGAGAAACTCATCCCAGCCAACCAGTCGTGGCGTGTGGCCGGAAAGACGAACTACATCGATGCCGTAGAACTCGGTGATGGACTCTGTACCCCTTCGCTTACCTGGAGGGCAGTATCGCTCGGCCACCAGCTCGATAGTGCGCTGTGCGACCAACCGGAGGGTGTCGATCGAAGGCGGACCACCGGATTCGTCACCGGCAAACGCGAAGAACTGATAGTCGACGACCTCACCGCTAAATCGCTTTAGCAGCGCATCGAACCCGTCTGGAGGTTGAGCATCAGACACCACGCCCATCGGAGCATGGTACTAAGCCCAAAACGAAAAACCCCGCGCTCTGCGCGGGGTGTCTTTGTCTTCTCTGTGCTCTCTGTGCCTCTGTGGTAAACCCTGCTTTAAGCAGCCAGCTTCCCACTCGTCCCATCGTTCCCGATGGTGTACGTCACGTTCTCGCCCCCACCGACGACGCCGACGCGCACGCTGACCTGCGTGGCCGGGCCGTTCTGCTGGCCGCGGGTCGCGGTGACGGTGTAGTCGACGAAGTCGACGCCCGCGGGGAGGGTGTTGTCGGTGAAGGTGCGGGCATCGGGGCCGCTGCTGGGCGCAACGCCCACGAAGTTGAACGCCGTCTCGGTCGGCAGCTTGCGCTTCACGATGTACGAGACGTTGGAGCTCCGGCGGGGTTGTTCCCCTTCCACTTGAGCACGGTGGCGCCGCTCACCACGTTGATGCCGACGGTGATGTCGGTCACCGCGCCCGCGGGGGACGTGTCCCCACTTCCGTGCCACAACTCTGCGCTTCGACAGAGTCGTGCTTCTCCTGAACTCTGCCCCTTTAGCAACGAGTTTTCGCGACGGAGACGATGTACTCCTGCCTGCCTCCGCAGCCTAAGACCAGCTTTGCCATCCGACTTCCTATGCGTGCAAACGCCGGGCTGGCACTGCCAAGACACGAGGGCGAATACGTCCGAGAAGCGCAAAATATTCACGTGTACGCTTTTTGTTTGGACTAAATTGCCCGTTTTCACGTTGTGCACATTTGAAAACGACGTATCCTCATCAAAGAATCGCCGAGAATTGGTTTTAGAATACGACATGCGCATGAACCAGCATCCGATAAATGACGTAACGCGTATACTGTGTGTCGATGTCCGCGAAATCGACACATTAGGAGCTACGCATGGAACGTCGCGAGATGGAGTGCTGGGAAACCCTTGTGCGGGCGGTCGAGGAGGGAAATCACCTCGACCACTACGTTTTTCAAGACATGCTCGACGGTGTGTATCACTTCACCGAAGCGGATGGGGATCTCCACCGCGACGTGATCAACATCGTCGTGTGGCCCCCCTATACGCCGCTCAAGAAATCGGACGCGGCCCAGCTGCTGTCCCAGTATCAGGCGCTGGAAGGGATGGTCTCGCCGCAGATGATCAACCGTTGGTGGGAGTACTCGCTCGCACACGGCTGGATTCCGCTGGAGATCGTCGCGATCCGTCAGAACTGGAGACGGTGAGCTGCAGAGGCAAGGAGATTGGGACGGACGAGAGAGAGGTTCAGGCACTCGGAGGAGGAGTGGTGCCGACGGTTTCGTTCCTGCTGGTCACAGCGCGGGGAAGCCCGCGAGGTGTGGCTTTCTGTTCGTCTCGAGAGTCGGTCTGAGAAGCTCGGGGTAGAAACAGAGAGGCTTTGCGTCAGCCGTGTCCTGAGTGGAGAAACGGGGTTTCGGACACACCCCGCCAACTTGAGCCCTTTGAGTAGAGGAGTGTGCTATGAACTCTGTTGCCATGCTTGCCGATGATGGAGGGAGGAAGCGTTCCGACGCGACCGACCATGCACGGATGGACGCGGAGTGCTCCAACAAGAGCGGGAATCGACCAGCTGTCGCGCCTTCGGTCAGCCAAGATACTGGCCCGATCCGCCATCCCTACGCACCTTTTGATGTTGAGCAAACCATCCGCGAGCTCAGCGTCGCTGCCGACGATGACACCGTAGAACTCTTGGGGTGTCTGTCGAACTTTGTATTCGAGTACATGGATGTGGAGCGCGTGTCCGCCCCCGGAGCTGAGCGCGTGTGCGGCAGTTCGCAGGAACTTCCTAACGTGTTCGGAGAAGGACATGATCGCCAAGGCTGCCTACGCAATACGCTTCTTGCTCATGTAAACATGCTCAAGATCTACCGAAGGCTCGGAACGCCCTTCCCTAAGGGAACCCGCAAGCCCGCTCCCAGGACCCGCATCATCACGATTCGCTTGTCCGACGAGGAATACGGCTGGATCAAAGAGGTCGCTTCGGTCCAAGATAAGGCGCTCTCGAACTATGTTCGAGAGGCGGTCGTCGCTCAGGCAATGCCGGCTGCCTCGACGGTGCGCAATGCACAGAGCATGGAGCGAGTCGCCGAGCAAATTCAGAACACCTTGGACGAACATGCGCAAGAGGACGGGAAACGTAAGGGGTCATAACGCTGCCATACACCTGCAGAATGGACACAGGCGGGTACTCCCACTCGCTACCACACGATAACCACCATCGTGTATGCTCGCCCGAATGGGGCACGACGATTCCTCAATTGATGTGGAAATGCCGGTCGACGGCGACGGGTACCTCAGTCAGGCATGTCCAAAGTGCGAACAACGATTCAAGGTTGTTCCAGACGATCTCTCCGGTGCGACAGTGTCGTTCTGCCCCTACTGCGCGCATCGAGGGAAGAAGTGGTTCACCAGCGAGCAGAATGCCCACATACAAGCCCTTGTTCGAAATCACGCCCAACAGAAAGACAATTTTACGACAATCGCGCCCGATGGAGTGATCGCCGAGTCGAAGATCAACCTTCCTGTTCCGGTGCCGCCGCTCCCTCAGGAACCTGACGAGCCGTCGCGGCGAGTGCGGTTCGCGTGTTGCCGATTGACGATCAAGTGCGAAGCTACGAACGCTCTCTATTGCGTCATCTGCGGCACGCTGCACCCGACCTCGCGGCAGCCCCGCTAGGAACACGCTGGCGCGACCCCGACCAGCCGGGAGTATGGCCCCACCTTCATCAGTCGTGCCCGGCGTCATGGGCACCCGGTGTGGTTGAAGAACGCGTTGATGAACGCGACGAAGTCGTTGTTGTCCAACTCGCCGTCGTGCCCGAAGCCGCCGCCCTGCACGCCCAGGTCGGCCATGCAGACCGGCGCGGGGTTTGTCTGCGTGGTCACGCCGCGGCCGGTGATCGTCACGGTGGCGTTACCGCCGGTGGAGACGATGGTGACCGTCTGCGAGAACGGACCGACCGCGGTGGGCGTGAACGTGTAGGGCATCGCGCTCCACTGGCCGCCGTGCAGGCCGGAGAAGAGGTCGGCGTTTGAGACGCGCGTGAGGGGGCCACCAGAAGGGGCGGGGAAACGGCCGTTGATGCTGGTCTCCGGTGCACCGGTGTTGGAGACCATCAGGCCAAGCGTCTTGCTCGAGCCGACGGGGACATCGCCGAAATCGAGGTTCGCCGCGGTGAGACCGGTGCGGAGGTTGGTGAACGGGCCCGGGGTGTCGTAGCCGCTGGTATCGACCGTGTTGATGTCTGGCGTGTTGGCCGAAAGGAGCGCGACGCGCCCGCCCCCCGCGCGCCACGACCCCACGCCGCCGCGGGCGGTGATCGACTGCGGCGTGTAAACAGTCGCGGCATGCATCAGCACGCCACCGCCGCTCCCGCCGCCGCCGCGACCGGCGGGGGCCGCCGCCGCGCCGCCATTGCCGCCGTCGACGTTGATGGTCGAGCCCCGAAGGTCGAGCAGCCCGACTGCGCCGAACTCGATCGCGCCACCCCCCGCACCGCCGCCCGCGCCAGATGCGCTGATGTGGGCGCCGCCACCACCGCCGCCGCTGCCACCTTCCAGCCGCACGCACAGGTTGCCGTACAACTGACCGCCGCCGAGGCTGACGCTGCCGAAGGAACCGGGCCAGCCCGCCTGTCCGCCCACTTGGCCGCCGTTCGCGGTCGATCCGCCTCCCACGCCGTTCCCCTGCAAGCCCGTGAACACGAACTGCCCAACCGAGCCTCCCCCGCCGCCGTTCGCACCGCCGCCGCGGCCCGTGCCGCCGACACCGCCATGAGCCGACGGGTTGGAAACACTGTTGCCACCCGCGCCACCGGAGGCATCGAACGACGACGAGGCGACCAGGTCGCTCTGTGAGAGGAACGCGCACGGACGCTTGCCGGTGACGGTGAACGTCGCGCCCGCTATCGAAAGCCCATTGAACGCGAAGACCGCAATGTCGCCATCGGGCGAGAGCACGCCGGTGTAGGCCTGCGCGCCGCTGATTGTGAGCGCGTCGGTGTCGACGGTGTAGGCGCCGGCGGGCATCGAGACGGGCGCGCCCCGGCGAGCGGCGCGTAGGCCAGCGGATTGAGCGGCTCGGCCCGTACAGAGGAGATTGGGCCAAGCGAGCTCGCCAAGGCGGCCAGCATGAGAGCGGAGACGGGGAGGGTTCTGGTCTTCATCTGCGATTCCCGAGGCGGAGGAGAAAGGAATTGATCAGGCGGAGCATCAAGACAACCGCGCAAGATCCGACGAGGCGGGCACTCGATATGCGGAAACGGCGATCACTTTCCCCGACCCATCGCTCACTTTTGCTGGAGACCCCAGGGGAAGCAGATTGAGAAGGTGGTTATGCGGACCGGTGGCGCGGCACTGACCAGCGGCTCGGCGGCTGTTGGCATGCCTTGAAGCGGGAGGGATAGAAGGCCGGCAACCGGTGGACGCCCTGCATTGCCTTGCTGCTTTTGTGCATTCTGGTCCTCGCGCGGTAGACTCGCCGGTCAGTGAAGAAGCCCGGGCCACCACACAAGATCGGACGCGCGGGGGGAAGCGCCGAGCCGCGGGCTGGACGCTGCTCACCCTCGGCGTGGTCGTGGCGTCGGTGTGGATCGCGAGCGGACTCGTGCGCGTCGATTGGGCAGATCCGTCGAAGGGGTGGAGACTCCAAGTGAGAAACGGCTGCGTTCTCGTGGATAAAAGTGCCGAAAGGACGGGCAGTGCAAGCTGGTCGTTCATGCAACTCGAGTACGGCTACCGCGGGTTTCACTGGACGACGAGCTGGCCTTGGTCCGGGTCTGGCAAGCCGGATGTGGATCTGCTTGTTTTTTCTACAAACAAACATTCATCTGCCGTCTCGAATTGGCGGGTCTGGGTGATCGCCCTCTGGCCGATCGCTCTCCTCCTGTGGACCTCCGCCGCGCTGCTCCTCCGCTCGGGCATCCTTGCGCGGCGGCGGGCGCTCAAAGGGAGTTGCGTCAAATGCGGCTATTCGCTCACCGGGATCAGCGCAAATGCGCCGTGCCCAGAATGCGGAAGCGTGGCGCCGGCAGCTGGCTCTGCGGATTAAGGTGGGGCTTCCGCGCCCAGCACGCATCAATTTAATCGCGCGGAAGGCACGGCAGGAGAACGTCGCCGAAGCCGCTTCCCCTACGCGCATGAACGATAAATGACGTATCGCCGGCCTCGGTTGACGAAATCGCTCAACGCGCAAGGCTGCTTCACTTTGCCCGTGTTGGAATCATGCTGGCGTCGACATCATCCCCGCGAGCGAGCATTCTCCATACCCGGCCCGCAACGGCCCCATGGTGATGGTGTGGTGGACCAACGGGCGCGCTGACGGCCACCAGCTCGAACGGCTTCAACGAACAGCAGACGCTCCAACTCGCCAGCTACGTGTCGAAGCACTCGGGCATCACGCCACGTGCACCGACCGACGTGCGCTGACGGCGGCAAGCCGTCGCCCAACCGGCGGCGCAGCCCGCCCCCTCCCACCCCACCCTCCCACCCCACCCTCCCACCCCCCGCCCCTCTCCCACCTTCTCTCATCCAACTCTTCCCACTCTCCATCCCCCCTCAAACGCGGTGCGGGGACGGCCAAACTAGGTACATCCCGCTCCCTTGTGCTGGAACAGTTGCGCGGTTACGCTCTAAACGGCCGCCCGAGCACCCCCCCGTGACGGCGCGCCAGGTTTGTGTTGAAAAACACAGGAGAGAGAGACCAATGCACCCATCCAAGGTCCCGTTTGTTCCCGCGCTCAGCGCCATCGCCGCGTTCGGTATCTTCACCGGGGCTGCGTCGGCCGACATCGACACCTACTTCTTCGATGCCCCCAACTTCACGCTCAGCCAGTTGCTACCGATCAGCAACGTGGCGCCCGATCAGGACGTCGGCTACGGCCTCACCACCAGTTTCGCCGTCACCGGCGGCACGGCGGGAATCCTCGACAACACCACGTTCTTACCGCTCCCCCAGCCGTTCGAGGGGCAGTACCTCGTCTCCGAGGGGACCGTCACGCTGACGTTCAACATGCCCGTCACCGGCGTGCGGTTCGACTTCGTCGGCTACGAGATGCGGCTCACCTCCGCCGACGGCAACGTGAGCGCGTTCGGTGACAACGACCTGCTCGGCTCGATGAGCGTCGACTTCTCCAGCCCCGTCACGTCATTCTCCTTCTACGCCGTCAGTCAGTTCGACCAGCAGGTGATGTTCGTCGTCGACAACATCGGCCTCACCGTCCCCACGCCCGGCGCAGCGGCATTGCTGGGAATCGGCAGCCTTGCACTGAAACGTCGCCGTCGCTGAGACCGGTCCGCGGCTCACTTCATGATCGCGCTGAGCACGGACGATCCGGCGATCATCACGAGCCCCACGCGACTTGTACAAACCCCATCACCTTGGCCGCGCCCGGCGTGCGAACGCCGGTCTTTTTCTTGCGCTCCTCCTCCGAAACAGACGGCGAAGCGCAAGCGAACGCGCGGTAGCTGGAAATGAGCACGAGCAGGCCGATGGCGATGAGAATCTTGTGGATCGATGCTACTGGACCGGGGTGGAACCGACCTTTCGGCCTTGACGTCCCACCGATCCGGCGGACCCTCCACCAAACACCGCGGTCTCTATGAACCATCTGGCACGGACGGCAGTTTGCTGTATCTTGAGTGTTCGGAATGCGTGCGTAATCACCCTCTCCTTTTCCTTCTCCCTTAACTCCCCCACCTCCTCACCCCCCCGCAGCCTGCGTGTTCACCACGCTCGGTCGTTCACCACACGCAAGGAGCCCCGCCATGACTACCCCCACACACACATCGCAACGCCGCTCGACCGCTCCGCGCCTGTCTCGCATCGCGGCCGCGTGCTTTTCAGCAGCGTGCGGGTTGGTGGGGACCGGAGTGAACAGCGCTGCGCTCGCGCAGTGCCCGCCGACGTGGATCACCGGCACGGGCCCCAACGGCGCCATCGGTTCTCTGGGCACCAGCGGCGGGAACTCAGGCGGGCAGATCAACGCGGTGGTGGCGATGGACAACGGCGACGTGGTCGTCGCCGGCACCTTCACCTCCGCGGGGAGCGTCAACTCCAAGAGCCTGGCCCTCTACCGGCCGTCGACCAACACCTGGTACTCGACCAACCCGCCTCAGCCGTCGCCGCCCAACGGCGTCATTAACGCGATGGTGAAGTACACCGACGACCTGGTCGTCGTCTGCGGCGACTTCACCACCTGGGGCGGCGCCTCGATGCCGCGCATCGCGATCGTCAACCCCTACTTGACGGCCGTCTCATCCGTCGGTGGCGGGCTCACCGGCACCGTCAACGCGCTGGCGGTGCTCTCTAATGGTGACATCATCGCCGGCGGCAGCTTCTCGAACATCGAGGGGAACGCCAACGCCGACAACGTGGTGCGCTTCAACACCGCCACCGGCCACTGGGTGCCGATCGGCACCGGGCTCAACGGACCGGTCTACTCCCTCGCGGTGCTGCCGGGAGACGAGATCGTCGCCGGCGGCCAGTTCAACGCCGGTTCGCAGGGCGGCACCAACATCTCGCGCTTCCGGCCGTCGACGGGGTTGTGGACACGCATCGGCACCAACACCCCCGCCGGCCCGGTGCTCACGATTGCGCAGCTCCCGGGCAACGAGCTGGTGGTCGGCGGTCAGTTCTCCAATGTCGACGGTGTCGCGAACTCCGCCAACATCGCCCGCTGCAACTTCGTCACCGGCGTCTGGTCGTCGTGCCAGTCGGGCATCCCCGGCTCGGGCCTGACGGGCGTCTTCTCAACGTTGGTGATCCCCTCGGTCGCCGGCGCGTACGGCGGATCGGGCTCGGGAAGCGAGGTGCTGGTGGGCGGCCTCTTCCCGGTCGGCGGAGGCATCGGTCAGGCCCGCTATTCACGCTTCAATGACACCGTCACGTATTTCCCGACTTCGCTGAGCGTCGACGGCACGGTACGGTCGATGACCATGCTGAGCGACGGGAGCGTGGTCGTCGCGGGCCGGTTCAACTCGATCGGTGGAACGACACAATCGCACAACATCGCCCGCTTCACGCCCGGCACTGCGCCCCCCTCGCTGCTGGGCCAGCCGATGCCCGTCAACACCTATCGCTCCGGCACCGCCTATCTCAACGTGACGGTCCTGCCCGCCGCCAACACCGGCGCGCTGCTGTACCAGTGGCGCCACGACGGTGTGCCCATCGACGCCGCCGCGAACCCTTCGGCCGCGACGGCCATCTTGACGCTCACCAACGTGCAGCAGGCCGACCTCGGCTTGTACGACTGCTTCATCACCAACTCGTGCGGCGGAGCCGGGCCCACAAGTGCAGCCGCGGCGGTGAGCTTCGTGATCGACCCGTGCCCGGCCGACATGGGCGTGCAGGGAGGCGGGTTCGGTCACGACGGAATGCTGGACAACAACGACTTCATCTCGTTCATCAATAAGTTCTTCAACGGCTGCACGCCTTGATCGGCTTTGCGGACTAGGTGGGGTCGCAGTGGGTCGTAGACCGAAGACCCATCTTGTTCCCAAAGCGGAACAAGGTGGGGGGCACGCCCGCGTGGCATTTGCCAGAAGGCTTCAGTACGTGAAGTTGGCGTTGGTGTCTGTAGAACCCAGGCTGCTGGGGGCGGAGTTGCCGTTGATCGAGCCACTGACGACGGCGGTGCGGTCGAGGATGGGGCCGACGACGTTGTTGGCGTCGATGTCCCAGTTCCAGACAGTGTTGCCCGAAGCGGTGTTGCGGATGACGACGCAGTTTGTGCCGGTGACCTGCAGGCCGCGGGCGTTGTTGGTCATGTTGTTCCCCTCGACTTGGGTTCCGGTGACGGAACTGACGTAGATCCCCGCGCCGCCGTTGCCGTGGCAGGTGTTGCCGCGGACGTAACACTGCCCCTGCACGATGATGCCGTAGCCGTCGTTGTCGCTGGCGTTGCAGTCGAGGATGGTGGTGGCCTGCTGGCCGTTGATGCCCCCCACCGTGTTGAACGTGCTGGAGCAGCGGCTGACGACGCTGCTGCCGAAGGCGATGATGCCGTAGCCGCCGTTGTTGCGGGCGGTGCAGTCGGTAACGGTTGAGCCGTTACTGGCCTCGATGCCGTCGTCGTCGTTGTCGCGGGCGAGGCAGCCCTGAACCACGGCGCCGCTGTTGGCCTGAATGCCGATGCCTGTGTTGTTGTGGGCCGTGCACCCCTGCACGACCGTCGCGCCGAAGATACCGTGAACCCCGTTGCCGCTGAGGATGCAGTTGCGGACGGTGCCGCCGGGGATGCGGATGCCCGAGCCCGCGTTGGCGGCCACGTTGACGTTCTCGACAGTGTTGGGACTCACAGAGCCGGAGGTGAGGTTGATGCCCTCTACGCCCCAGTTGGTCACCAAGCCGTTGCTGATGCGGATGTCGCTCTGGCCGGAGGTGATCCCCGCCAGCGAGCCGGCGACGCCCTGCATGTGGAAGCCCTTGAGGTCGATGGTGACGCGGCCGACGGCGATCTCGATGCCGCTCTTGCCCGCAACACCGGCGATGTTGCCCGTGAGGTAGTAAGAACCCGGCTGAGTGATGCGATAGACGCTGTCGGCGTCGCCCGGGGTGTTCGTCGCGTTGATGGCGATCCGCGGTTCGACCTCCGTAAGCGGCTTGGCGGTCGAAGTGACCGGCCCAGCGGGCGGGTTGATCGGACCGACCAGCGCAGGCGCAGCAGCGGGCATAATCGCCAGCGCAGCCAGAGCAAGACCAAACGAGGCGGCCAGCAGCGTGTGTCGTGTATGCATGGGAAGAACATACCACGCCGCACGATCGCGGCCCAGCAAATTGGCGGGAGCCCGGCCCGCCTTCCCGTGCCACGACTGCCACGACCTTTCGGCTTTGCGAAGGTCGTGCTGCCTTGCTGCCCAGAGATGCGAACCCACGATTCTCCAAAGCGAGAGTCGTGTCGCCAAGATCTCTCCTAAGCACGCTCACACTTCCGGCAGCCAAGTGCGCCGACCCTATGCTCGGCCCCCTATGAGCAAACTCCCCAAGTGTCCTACGTGCGCCGCCGACTACACCTACCTCGACGGCGCACTCTTGGTCTGCCCATCGTGCGGCCACGAGTGGAGCGCGGCGAAGCAGGAAGAGCCGGCGCCCGAACAAGCAGAGGGCGAAGGAGAGATGGTCGTGCGCGACGCGGTCGGGAACGTGCTGACGACCGGCGACAGCGTGACGGTCATCAAAGACCTCAAGGTCAAAGGGTCGTCACTGGTGGTGAAGGGCGGGACGAAGGTGAAGAACATCCGGCTGGTTGACGGGGCGGGCGGGCACAACATCGACTGCAAAATCGACGGCATCGGCGCGATGCAGCTCAAATCGGAGTTTGTGAAGAAGGCGTAGGCGGGAGGAAGGGAGCGTGGCACCGACCGGCGGCGCGGCGGCGGTCGGTATGCCTTGAAGCGGGGGTGGAGGGAGCAGCAGCCCCGCCTGCGTTGCCTACCTCAAGGGCAACCAGTGTGATTAAAGAACGCGTTGATGAACGCGATGAAATCGTTGTTGTCCAGCGCACCGTCGTGGCCTGGGATGCCGCCGGCCTGGCCAAGATCCGCCACGCACACGCTACCTGAGCCGCCGCTCTGCACCGAGAGCACCGCCGGGCTGCTCACAAGGTTGCTGCACGCGTTGGTCACCACGCAGTCATAGATCGCGAACTGATCGCCGCTCTGCACGTTGCTCACCATCAATGTCGCCGACTGCGTGCCGCTGTAGCTGCTTCCATTGCCGCTCGGACCGTCGGCAATATTGACACCACCGCGGCGCCACTGGAACTGCGGCGTCACTTCGCTGTTGACTGCGAAGGTGAACGACGCCGTCCCACCGACGCCCACCGCCTGGCCTGTGGGCTGCATAACGATCGTCGCGGGCGGGCGGAGATCCAGCAGGGTGGTGCAGCCGAAATCACTCAGAGTTTCTGTACTGCTGCCATCGACGAAATCGCACATGGGGGCGCCCATGACCCCGAACCGGCCGTCTGGAGTCATCTCCATCACAAAACCGCCGCTGGGTCGGAACACGGACGACGAGTAGGGGAAGGAAACATCCACGCCGCCGGTGATCGCCCAGGAGTTATTGGGCTGCGGCCTCGCGATCGAGAGCTGCGCCGTCAAGCCGTTGTTTGGATTTCCGACGTACGCCCACGTGCCATCCGGCGCCAGCGAAATGAAGCAGGGAGCGGAGCCGCTACCGCCGGCGAGGGTGAACGAGGTTGAATTCATCTGGAACCAGGCGTTGGCTGTCCACTTAACCCAGTACATCGACGACCCCGAGCGGACCAGGAACGTCTTGCCGTCGCCGCTCATCGCGAGCTGCCCGGCGACGCCGAGCAGGGTGGAGAGTGGGATGCTCTCCGCCTCGCCCCACGCACCAGCCACTTTGCGCAAAACCTGGATGCGAGAAACGCCGCTCGATGGCCGCCGCAGCACGGCGCAGCATCGCGCCGTCGGTCGAAACCGCGGCGATGGATGCACCCGACTCACCGGCAAGCGGTGCGAACGAGGCACCGGCGCCAAACGGCGTTCCCGCGGCCGAACCCGCCGCGCGACTGTAGAAACTGACCGCGCCGTCGCCGCACACGATGAGTTCCGTGCCGTCGGTGTTGAGCTTGATCGGCCGGTTGGCGGCCATGACCCGCGACATCGTCGTCGGCAGCGTGCCGGGCACGCGGACCCACAGACCCGATGCGTTGCGGTCGTAGAGCACAACCATCGATGTAGAGCACATCGCCAGCGTGCGACCATCGCCGCTGAGGGCGACGAAAGCAAAGCTATTCGTAAACGTCGCTTCGGGCGTGGTGAGCAGCGGGCGCTATGGCGCATAATCGCCCGACGGCGTGCGCTGGTAGATCATCACGCCCTGCAGCGACGGATCTACGTTGAAAGCGTCACCCGGGTTGCTGGCGACGACCCATTGCGCATCGTTGCTGATCGCGACGCCATAGCCGAATTCATGATTTGCCGTCTCCACCCCCGGCCGCTGCAGCACCGGCCCCGACTGGGCGCACGTCCCCTGAGCAAACACCGGCGCAGACACAACAGCCGCGGCGACCAAGGCAGCAGCCGCACACATTGAACGAATCGACATTCGCCAGCTCCTCTTCTTCGCCCGCCGACCTCGTCGTTCACGCGAAAGCAGACTACAGGCTGATTCGCATCCCTGCAACAGAAATACCGCGGCCGCAAAGCCGGTTTTAGCCCTCCAGAGCCAGAAACGCGGCCGCGGTTCGTGCAGCCGCATCGCCGTCAGTAACAGGGCCCTCATTCCGCACTCACCCAGGCACGCCGGTCCGAAGCTATCTTCTTCATCAGAGAAGGGACCTCCGCCCCCTCCTGCTCTTTCTTTCAGAAACGGAAACCATCAGATGAACAAGCCACATCTGCCGCACAAGCTGCTCGCGTTGTCGATCGTCCTCTGCACCGCCGCCGCGCTCGCCGGGCCCGCCCGCCTCGCCGTCGAGGCGCAACCGCCCGCGAAGCCCGACACTTCCACCACTCCGGCAACTCCCGCCACCCCCGAAGTCATCGCCGAGCCCATCAAATACACCATCGGCGATCGCACCTTCCGTGGCATGCTCTACCACCCCGCTTCACTCCCCGCTGGAGAGAAGCGCCCCGGCGTCCTCGTCTTTCACGAGTGGTGGGGCGCCAACGACTACTCCATGGACCGCGCCCGCCAGCTCGCCCAGCTCGGCTACGTCGCCTTCGCGCCAGACATGTACGGCGACGGCAAGCTCACCACCGATCCCGAGCAGGCCGGCAAGTGGGCGGGCGAACTCAACAAGGACGAAGCCGGTCGCGCCTCCCGGCTCGCCGCGGCCGTGGACGTGCTGAAAAAACGCGCCGACGTCGACGCCTCGCGCCTTGCAGCCGTGGGCTATTGCATGGGCGGCACCATGGCCCTCGAAGCCGCCCGCGGCAGCGACAACATCGTCGCCGTCGCATGCTTCCACACCAGCAACCTCACCGCCAAAGACCCGGCCAAGACCGTTCCCCTCAAGGCCGAGGTGCTCGTCTGCCACGGCGACGCCGACAAGAACGTGCAGCAGTCGAACCTCGACGGGTTCATCGCGGCGATGAGAGCCGCGGGCCGCGCGTGCAAACTGGTGGTCCACCCCGGCGCGGTGCACGCCTTCACCAACCCTCATGCCGACGCGTACGGCATCAAAGGCGTCGGCTACAACAAAGCCGCCGATGAGGAATCGTGGAAGCAGATGAAGGCGCTCTTCGAGCGGACGATCGACCGCAAGTGAGGCGGGGGGGACGGGGGCGGGAGGGCGCGCGCCACCGAGTGCCGTTGCGTTGAGGGGCTCTTGGTGCGCCGTGACTACTTAGGCTGCATGGTCGGCTGATGCCGCGGCACGACGATGTTGCCCGTTCCGGCCGCCAACCCTTTCCGCTACTCTCAACCAATGGAGAGTCCCTTCCCACCCGGCGACCCGCGCATCGACCGCTTCAACCAGTTGTCACATCAGGCGAGCGAACTGTCCCGTAACCTCGCATTGCTCCACGACCGGTCTCTCCCAGTAATGGGCTTCTTCGCCCGCCGCCGCGCCCGAAAAGCGATCGCACTCTACAAGCAGTGCATCGAGATTTTCCCGGGCTCGTGGCAGTCGCATTGGCTCAAGGGCAAGCTCCACCAGGTGCTCAACGAGCACGCCCACGCCTCTGCCGCGTTCGACGAAGCCGCCCGCATTAACCCCACACAGCCCGACGTACTCCGCGAAGCCGCCATCTCCGCCGCCGACATCCACGATTACGAAAAGTCGCTCCGCTACGCCGCCGCGGCCAGCGCAGCGGCGCCCGACGACGCCGGTCTCGTTGCCAACCTCGCCCTCGCCCAATCACAATGCGGCCGCCACGTCCAAGCCATCGCCACCGCCGAACAAGCCTGCCGCATGGATCCGGCAGACGAGATCAACCAGAACGTGCTCAAGCACGTCAAGAGCAAGGCGCGATAGGTCACAAGGCCGTTCCTCTCTCAATTGATGACCGGCTCATCACGCCAAACGCCAGCACAACCAGCGCTACAAGAAACCCTTTTTATCGGACCCCATTTCCATCAGCCACACTAGACCGACCGACGGCTCGCTCCGCATGGTGAGGATGTACAGGGCGCCCAACCGCGCTCGGGAGGTCACACTGTGCGCACGTCACTCCGCTTCGCCGCTGTTTCCACGCTCGCACTCTTCACAGCCGCGGCCTTGGCCGGCCCAATCAACCCGCCCGCCGGACCGATCATCTCGTCGATGAAGACGATGACCGAGATCGAACCGCGCACGGCGATCAACGCCGCCAACACGCCGGGCGATGCGACCAACATGTTCATCATCAACCAGCCGGGGTCGTACTACCTCACCGGCAACGTCACCACCGGCTCGGGGCAGACCGCGATCAAAGTGAACGCGTCGTACGTGACGATCGACCTCAACGGCTTCACCATCTCCGGCGGCGGCGGCACCAGCAGCGGCATCATGATCGTGAGTACGGCGGTGCAGGACGTCGTCCGCAACGGCACGATCGTCTTCTTTTCACAACACGGGCTGAACGCCACGGGCGTGAAGGGCATGCAGGTAAAAGACTTGCGCGTTTCGCTGGTGGGGAGCAACGGAATCCAGGTGGGCCAGGGATCGACGATTTCCGACTGCACCATCGGACAATCAAACACCGGCATCGTGCTGAGCCTCTCTTGCACGCTGCGCAACTCGACGGTCCAGAATGCTTCGTTCGCCGGCGTAAATGCGTACATCGGCAGCACCATCACCAACTGCACCGCCAACAACTGCGGCGTGGGGTTCGCCGCGCTCTCGCGCTGCACCCTGCAAAGCTGCACCGCGGCCAGCAACACCGGCAACGGCTTCGAAGGAGACGACTGGGTCGTCGTGCGCGGGTGCAGCGCCACCAGCAACGGCGGCAAGGGGTTCTCGCTCGGCTTCCGCGACGTCGAAGATTCCTGCCGCGTCGTCGACTGCACCGCTTCAAACAACACCGGCATCGGCTTCTACCTCGGATACGCCTCCCTGGTCGACGGATGCACCGCTCGCTCCAACGGCGGCAACGGATTCGACGCCTCCAGCGACAGCGTGGTCCGAAACTGCATCGCCTCTCAGAACGACGGCGACGGCATCGTGATCGGCGCCGGCACCGTGGAGAACTGCCGCGCAAGCCTCAACGGCGGAACCGGCCAGAACCACTCGGGCATCCACGCCTCGTTCATCGGCAACAAGATCATCAACAACGTGGTCGAAGCCGGCGACCTCGGCATCCGCGTCGAGAACCTCTCCGGCAACTACATCGTCGGCAACACCGTCTACAACACCAACAGCAGCTCCGCCGCATACAGCTTCCCGCCCGGCGTCAACAACAACACCTACGGCCCGATCCTCGGCGCCGGGCCGATCGCCGCAGGAACCAGCCCGCTCTCAAACTGGTGGCGGTTCTGAGCCGACTTGCATTGCGACAACGCAACGCGGGACACGCAGCGAAGTTCATCCCCAAACCGTGCCGCTACAGGCCGCTTGGGGACTGTAGTGCCTGGGCGTAAATAGACAGGGTGCGTCGAGAACAACCAAGCACCGAGTATCACGGACAATGGCTCCGCATGGCCCGCTGATCGATCGTCAATCGTGCCGCCGGCCACCAGCTTTGCGGTGGCTGATGTCGCCTTCGCCCTGCGCCATCTCACGTGGGGGCTCGTGTACGTCCCGCAACCAGACGCGCAGCCGCCCCCACGTCATCCCAAAACTGCCTTTACCAGGTGCCACTGAGCTCGGCTTTGCGAGCCCAGTACATCGCGCGTCGCTCCCGTCACATCTCCTGGGCAAACAGCTGGCATCCACCTACGCGAACGGGCTCAACGAGCAGCAGATGCTCGAGCTCGGCGAGTACGTGTCCAAACGCTCGGGCATCAAGCCGCACATTCCGTCCGACGTGCGCTAGCGACCCGCGTCGCCGCCTCACGGGCACCCGGTGTGATTGAAGAACGCGTTGATGAACGCGATGAAGTCGTTGTTGTCCAGGAACCCGTCATGACCAGGAAGCCCGCCTGCAGCACCCAGGTCCGCGACGCATACCGCCGAAGGCGTAACGCCGGTGACGCCGACGACGGCGCGCCCGCTGCGCGTTGAGACGGTGACGCCGGTCGCACATGATGAGTCGCAGGACGCCTCCATCTCGTAGAACGCCACGTCGCTTCCGGCCGCCGGATTGATCCTGAGCGAAGTCGACGTCGCACCCGAAATGTTGCCGCCGTCAGTGAGAGCCACGCCGTTGCGGTACCACCTGTACGAAAGCGCGGGACCAAATCCTGTAGCGGCGGATGTCAGCAGCGTCGATGCACCCGGAGCGACGACCTGACTCATCGGCTGCCGCGTGATGGTCGGCCGAGTGAAGCCCGCGCCTGTGTTGCTGAGCACGCGGAGCCGCTGGTTCAGGGTTGGCGGCTGCAGATACCCGCCCATCATCACGTCGGGCGAGCCGTTGCCGTCAAGGTCCGCAACGGCCAACGAAACCGTGATTAAGCCGGAATCGATCAGGCTGGGCGCGGCAAACGCCCCACCGCCCAGGCCGCGCAGTACGGTGAGCCCACTCGTGCCGACCATGACGAGGTCGACAATCCCATCGCCGTTGGCGTCTGTAGCCGCCATGTAGACAGGCGATTCGAACGTGTTGATCGGCCCCGCGTTGGTAAACGTGCCCGTGCCCGACCCGCGGAAGAGTGTGATCGTCGACCCCGTGGTCCGCGCGGTGAGCACGTCGAGTTTGCCGTCGCCGTCGACATCCGCCAGCAGTTGCCCGGCCGGGGAGGGCGTGGGGTAGCTCGGCCCGGCGGTGAACGCGCCGGGGCCGGCGACGCCCGTTCCGTAATAGACCAGCATCGTGCCGGCCGAGGGGTTGCTGGTGATGATGTCGAGTCGACCATCGTTGTTGACGTCGCCGGCGCTGAGCCGGCCGGCTGGCAGCGGCACCTGCGCGGGCGTCGTGAACCCCGCGCCGCCCCCGGGCGTCGCACCGGTCCCGTACACGATGTGGAGTGTGCCGGAGAAGCCGCTCACGAGAATGTCGGGCCTGCCGTCGCCATTGAAATCGCCGACGACCAGCTGGCTCAGCGGAGTGGTGAACGGGATGCTCGTTGGCGTGCCGAACGTGCCGTCGCCGTTGTTGAGCAGGATGCTCAGGCTGTTCAAGCTGCCGGTCGTCACCGCGATGTCGGGCGCGCCGTCGGCGTTGAAGTCTCCCAGCGCAACGCCGGCGTACGCGGTGCTCGCCGACGTGCCAAACCGGATCTGAACCGCAGGATCGAAAGCCCCGTCGCCTCGGCCGAGCATGATCGTGCAATGCACATCCGATCCGGTCCCGCCGTGAACACCCCCCATGACGAGATCGACCTTGCCGTCGCCATTGAGGTCGCCAGTCGCGAAGGAGGCGGCGACGGTGACTGTGTGGTCAACCGCGGGCGCGAACGTAAAAGGACACTGCGCCCGCGCGGCGGGCGGTACAACGACGGACGCAACGACCGACGCGCCGAAACAGGCGGCCTTCTTGGCAGAGTTCACGGGTTTGGCTCCCTTCAACACGACAATGCACAACGACCTCGCCCGCAAGACTTGCAATTGCAAGCCGGAGGGAGAGGCGGGTCGGTATACACGTGCGAAGAAGTTCACCGACCCACGAGACCCTTCTGTTCGCGATACGGGCGCTGGCGGTTGCGTCGTGGCGATGGGCGGCGAGAGCGCCGAGCCGTGGCCACCCACCAATTTCACGCGGTCGTGTCGTAACAACCCGGTCTCTGCTCCCTCTCCCGTCTCGCCACCACCTTCACCGCTCCAGCCCGCCAAACCCGCTCCCGGTGTGAACTTAGTGAATCTGACGGGCCTCCGAGCCCGCAAACAGGCCCATTCCCGGCCCGGTCGCCTTGCCCGCCAACCCTCAAAATGTACATTGTTCCTGTCCGTGCACCTTCATTTGTGAGGAGAGAGAGATATGAACACGTCATTGATCTGTGTCGCCGCCGTCGCGGGTTTCGCCTTCGGCGCGGTGCTCAAGTCGTCCCCGACCGCGCGACGCTCCAGTCGATCATCACCGGCGGCACGCTCGAGGACTTCGAGGCTCTCTCGATGCCGTTCGAAGGTCAGCGCGCCGACTTTAGCGGCTTCCTCAACTCCACTACCACCTTCGACGGATCGGGCCCCGGCCTGGTGCAGCCCGGCGTCAACTACCGCGCCAACATCCTCTGGTGGAACGGCGACGGCTACGTCGGCCTCAACACCCGCACCCTCGCTGACTCGTCCGTCGGCGGCCCCATCACCATCGAGTACACCAGCGCCGTCACCGCGATGGGCATCGACCTCCAGACGTACGCCGGCTACAACCTGACCGGCACCATCAGCGTCTACGACACCGCCAACAACCTGCTCCACACGCAGGCGATCAACGGCGACTCGTTCTTCGGCTACCAGAACGCCGGCGGCATCGGCTCGGTCGTCGTCGCCTCAGCCGGCCCCGACAACTCCAGCTACATCATGATCGACAACCACCTCTTCGGCGTCCCCACGCCCGGCGCCGCGGCCGCGCTCGGCCTCGCGGGCGTCAGCACGCTTCGCCGCCGCCGTCGCTGAGCAACCAGTCCCCTCAACACAGCCCCAAACACAAATGGCCCGCGCACGGTGCGCGGGTCGTTTTCTTTTGGCAGTGCGCCGCACCGCTAAGCAGCAACGAACCGGCCGACATGAAGCCATCATGAAGTGCGCGATGTCTCCCGACGTCCGACGACAACGGCATCACTCAGGATTCGTGGGCGTCCTTTCCGCCCTGATGTAGAGTCAAAGGGCACGAAGGAGCCGCTTCATGCCCATCTCGACTCTGTTCCCCGCCGCCGCCGTGGCCCTTTGCGTCTCTATCGCCTCAGCTCAGACGATCACCCCCACCGCCCGCACCGGCACCACGTTTGCCGGCTGTGGTGACGTGTTCACGGGGCCGCGCATCACCCACAACTTCAGCTCGCCCGTCAACACGCACGACCCGATCAGCGTTTCCGACAGCGGACAGGGGGGACTGATCCCCATCTCCTCGGCCGCCTCAACGCTCGACGCGACGCAGACCCCCACGACCATCGCGATCTCCGTGTCGGGCGACTCCATGCGCGGAAGCCCGGCACAGAACGGCAACACCAGCGCCCTCGCCAACTCGAGCGCGAGCGACCAATGGAGCTTCAATGTCTCGCAGACGACTTGCTTTACGCTCGACATATCGGTGGACTGCTTCGTCTCTACCGGCGACGCCACCGTCGGCCAGGGCGTGCAGTTCGGCCGCGATGGAACCGGCGACATCGCCCTTTCCGATGGCACGCACCCGGGCGTCATTGGCGCAAGCGTCAGCACGACCGGCTCGATCGCACATCACTACTCCGGCACCATCGCCGCCGGGTCGTACTTCATCAGCGGCTCGGGCCAGGCGACCGGCAACGGCTCACCACGAACCGCGACGTTCAATCATTCCATCACCCTGCGCATCGGCGCCGATGCGGCGGACCCGCCCGCAACCGTCTCACCCGCGGTGACCTCGGCATGCTCCGCCCAGGCTACGCCCTTCTCTGTTCCGGCCGTGAACGGCGCAACATACCAGTGGCAGATCGAAACCAGCCCCGGCGTCTGGCAAGGCCTTGGCAACGATCCTGCCCCGCTGCCATGCGGCAGCGGCGCATTCGCCTATGCCTCGCCCATCAACTCACCCAGCGTGAACATCGGGGTGCATCCGTGCGCAGGCGGCTCATCCGCCTACCGCGTTCGCTGCATCGTCACCACCGGTTGCGCCGCCACGCCCACCAATCCCGCCACGCTCTTCATCGATGCGGCCGACATCGGCCAATCCGGCGGCGCGCCCGGCCGGGACGGCCGGCACGACAACAACGACTTCATCGCCTTCATCAACGCCTTCTTCAACCAGCAGCCCGCCGCCGACCTCGGCAGTCAGGGCGGCGTGCTCGGCGCCGACGGCCGCTTCGACAACAACGATTTCATCGCGTTCATCAACCTGTTCTTCGCAGCCTGCTGACCGCGCACGGCGCTCACACCGTTACATCGCACTCGTACGTGCACGCAACTCTTCCACAAGCTGCGTATACAGCTCCGGCGAGAGCCGAAAGAATCCGTCGCTCGAGAGAAGGAGATGGCGCGAGTTCGGCTGGTAGCCGCCCGGAACGATCTCGCCGCTTGCCACCTTGAACGCGCCGATGATGTCCTCAGGCGGCACCTCTCCCTGAGGCGTCTTGGTGCGTCCGTCGATGACGTAGATCCACCCGTTCCCCTGCCGCTTGGCCTCCGCCTTGCACGCCGGATCGTCTGGGGTGTGCTTAGCGATCATCTCGTGCATGAACGCGACGAACGTGCCGTTGGGTGCAAAGACCTCCGGCGTGATCGTCTCACTCGGATCGAGCGGACGAAGGAGAACGCCGATCACCGCCTCGCCAAGAAGGCCTTTGCTCAAGATGAGATCAGGCGGGAGGAGCGTCAGGTAGTGCTTGTCGCCCGACTCCGACTGCACGACGCAGATGTGAACGTCGCTTTCCATGCGGTTCTTCTCCAGAGGCCGGCATTCTACTTTGGAAACAATTCAACAACCGGGCGAACCGTCCCGCCCTGCCCCCTGTCCAAACAGCGTCCCCCCCCGCCCCCGCCACTCCCTCTCCCTCCCCATTTCTCTGGAGGCACCATGCCTGCACGCATCACCGCTCTTCTCCTGGCCGCCACCGCTATCGCCGCGATCGCCGCGGCAGGAGGAGCAGGCGGGAGAGAGAGAGGAGTGGCCGCAGCCGAAGCGACGAATTCAGCCGCCTCCGCCGCCAAGATGGGTTTCGAACTCAGCGAGACCAAGGCAGAGCTCAAGCTCGACTACGACATCAACGCTCAGGACAACGGCGGCAACCGCGTGAGCGTGACGTTCACACTCGCCGATGAAGGACGCATCAAGCCCATCACGCAGGTCAAAGTCGCCGTCCCCAGCGCCGACAAGAGCGGCTACTACGACGTCGTCGCCAACCTCTCACCCTTCGAGAAGGACGGCAAGAAGATCTACGCCCTCCAGCTCACGCGCGACCTCACCGAGCGCGGCGAGCTGAACCTCGTCACCTCGACGATGGACGGCAAACGCATGCTCGACTGGCGCTACCACCGCATCCCGCTCGCGCCGGCCCTCAAGGCCTTCGACGAAAAGGCCAAGCTCGACAAAGCGAAAGAGCTCAACGTCGGCGGGCCCACACCCGCGCCCGGCGCCTGCGCCCGCCTCCGAAGCACCCAAGCGGTAACAACGCCCGGCAGCCGCAGCCTATCGACCAGCCGGCGCCGGCTCGCTCGGCGCAACTTTGCCAGCCTTGTTCTGCCAGAGCAGGAACACCAGATCCGGCAAGCGCTCTGGGAGCGCCGGCGGACGAGCCGCGCCCGGTTTCGAGAACCGCTTGGGTTCCCCGTCGATGAGCGCCTGCGCCCACTCATGGTGATAGGCCGTCGACCCTTCATTTGGAGACACGACGTTGATCGACGACCGCTGCGTAGCAGGCCATGTCAGCCGAGCGATCCCATCCGCCCGGGTTGTCGCGCTCTGACTCCCGCCACCAATCTCGCCGCCGCAGCTTCCGAGTGGAATGTTGATGCCGCTCGACTCAATCCCCACCCACGCATCGGGGATCGGCTCTCCCGTCTCCACGTCATACACACCAACGGTCATGGGCAAGACCGAACAACCGCCAGCCACGCAGGCAATAGCGCCGACAACCAGATGAGCCATCCGCCGGGTGAAGAGTGCCATCGGCAGAGAATACCGGGATTCCAGGCCCTGGTGGCGTGTCTTAGGGGGCGGAGCGAGGGTGGGCGAGAGGGGGTTGACGGGGAGTCAACTGTTCCCGCCGCCGCCGCAAGGTATGGTTCGATGCAGGCCAAACGAGGCTTGCCATGCGACTGCGCCAACGTCGGCGCGCCATGCACGCACCAGCCGATCGTGACCGCGGCCCATTGGCCGCGTGCGCGGTGGCTCCGTTCGAAGGGCCCTGCCACCAGCAGGGAACACCATGAGCCAGGTTTCGATTCGCTCGTCCACGCCCGCAACCCCGGGCTGCTCGCTCTCCAACGCGCTGGGCGCTTCGCCCGCGACCGCCAGCGCCGGCGAGCCTGTTCCACACGCCACCACATCGCCGCTCGTACGCGCGACGGTTCTTCTCTATGGCGTCGTCTGCTACGCGATCTTCTTCGGCACCTTCCTGCTCTCGTTCGGCTTTGTCGGCAACCTCTTCATCCCCGGCCTCGACCGCGCGGCAACCGGCTCGGGCTGGAGCGGCGCCGCGCTTGCAATCCTCATCGACGTGCTGCTCCTGGGTCTCTTCGCCGTTCAGCACAGCGTGATGGCACGCCCCTGGTTCAAGGCCCGCCTCACGCGCTACATCCCCGAGGCCGCGGAGCGCAGCACATATGTGCTCCTCTCCAGCGTGGCGCTCCTGCTGCTGATCGCGCTCTGGCGTCCGATCGGCGGCATCGTGTGGGATGCGCCCGCCGGCGCAGCACGCATCGCGCTCACGGCGCTGATGGCCTCCGGCTGGCTGCTGGTGCTCGTGACCACCTTCCTGATCAACCACTTCGACCTCTTCGGCCTGCGCCAGGTCTGGCTCTTCGCCCGCAACAAGCCGTACACCAACCTCCCCTTCAAGACGCCCGCGCTCTACTCACAGGTTCGCCACCCGCTCTACGTCGGCTGGCTGATCGGCTTCTGGGCGACGCCCACGATGTCGAGCGCCCACCTGCTCTTTGCGATCGTCACCACCGTCTACATCCTCGCCGCGATTCGCTGGGAGGAGCGCGACCTGCTCGATCTGCACGGCCGCAGCTACGCCGAGTACCGCCGCCGCGTGCCGATGCTTGTGCCGCGCTTCCGCCGCGCGACCGAAGGAGGCGCCTGATGCGCACCATGATCAAACGCGCGGGTATGGCCGCGGCGCTCTTCTTCCTGATCAAGGGCTTGGTCTGGCTGGCGCTGCTCGCCGGCGCGGCCGGATGGGCCGGCGGCGCTCGGGCCGCTGGCCTCTCAACCCCACGCTCGCAGAACAAACCGCAGCCGAATGCCGCGGAGGATCGCGGCTCCAGCAGTAACGAGGCCTGGGCACAGAAGGTACCCATGGGCGCGGGCGCGCGGTGTGTAAGCTGAAATCGCTCGTCTCGTTCGGACTCGACCGAGAGCTGCAGACGACGATCGGCGTGACGGGCCTTGCCGTCATCGCCATGGCCGCCTCAGTTGTCGCGATGCGAGTTCATCAGCTCCGCGAGTCGCGCGCCGGCAACATCGTCTCCATCAGCCTCTCGACGGCCGGACGCACAGCACGTGCCGCGTCGTTGCGCCCTGCGTCTGACGGAGCACGAACGCACCCTCGATGAGGGCCGCGTAGCAATCCGCAAAGGTCTCCGCTGCCTCGCGCGTTGCGCCCGCCGCAACCGCGAGGTCGCGCATCCGGTCTCGGCCGCGGCGCTTGTAAGCCGACGCGGCGCGGTGGATCGGGTCGTTCTGATTGGGAAACTCCGCCGCGGCGTTCATGAAGACGCACCCGTGAAAGTCCGGGTCGTTGAACCACAGGTCCATGACGTCGAGCATCGCGAGCAACTGCGCGGCAGGGTCGTCACCGGCGATCTGGCGCACGGCGTTCGCCCACGCCTGCGATTCCCACTCGTCCTGGCGCTGCACCGTCGCGACCAGCAGCTCGTCGCGGCTCTCAAAGTGCTTGTAGAACGTGGTCTTGGTCACGCCCGCCGCGTCGATCACCTGGTCGATGCCGATGGCGCCGAATCCCTGGCGATAGACCAGCTCGATGGTGGCGGCGATGAGCCGCTCGCGACCCGTGCTCGGCGCAGGGGGGCGACCGAACAGCTCGTGGACTGACTTCACAGGGAGACTGGGCATTGGGTTCCTCGCTTCTGTCCGAGTTTACCGCACAAACGCCCTTAGGTGGAGTGAGGACGGTGTACTTCAAGTGCACTGTTCGCCAACCTTGATGCAAGGTACGTTCAGTCGTCCATTCACACCGGAGCGTCTCCACCTCCCCCCACTCCCGCGGGACGTAACCCGCCTCGCTTCGGACTCGGAGTTTTCGATGTACGACATGAATCGGCTGACGAAGTTGGGCACCATGGGCGAGCTCGCCCCCGCGACGTTCAAGGCGTTCGTCGCCTTCGACAAGGCGGCCTTTGAGAACGGCGTGGTGCCGCTGAAGTACAAGGAGCTGATCGCCGTCGCTGTCGGCCTCACCACGCAGTGCCCGTACTGCATCCAAATCCACAGCGAGAAGGCCCGCAAGGCCGGCGCGACGGACCAGGAGCTGGCCGAGACGGCGCTGATCGCCGCGGCCATCCGCGCCGGCGGCGCAGTGACCCACGGCACGCATGCGCTGGGCTAACCCGCCCTCCCTTGCCCAAAGCGATCGCGCTGCAGAGAACACCCGCACCCGTCCGCGGCGTTCGACACCGCGGGCGGGTGCATCGCCAAAGGCGCGACGACTATCCTTTGCCGTGCGCGACGACACCGGGGCGGGGCCCGACAGTGGAGAGTCCTTTGATCTGCTGAAGTCGGCGACGCCCGGCGTCGTTGCGGTGTTCGTGTTCATGTTTGCAACCGCCGGGGGGGCGTTGCTGATGCTGCTCTTTGTCGGGGGGGATATCCACCCCGTGCTCGGGCTCCTCCTCGCGTTCAGTGTTGGTGGGGCCGCCGCGGTGGGCGTGCTCGCGTTCGGCGAGAGCGACCAGTGTGTGCGGATCGTCTTCGACCGCGGCTCGCTCCGCCTCACCGGGTCGCAGAGTGGAGAGGCGGTGCTTCCTAAGGGCTCAGTTCAGATTGTCTTTGAACGGGCCTCGCTCGACTCGCGTTTGCCGCCCTCATACTGGCTGTATGGCGCTGCGTTCGGCCGCGTGCGTCTGCTGCCCGGGCCCGCGGACGCGGCGGGCCTGGATTCGGCCCTGCGCCGACGCTCCGCAGCGCCCTGCACATTCCCGCCGCGCGGAAGGCTCACGACTGGCAGTGGCCGCGGCGGTTCGATCACGCCGCGTTGATGGCTGCACTGCGCCTTGAAGCACGCTCGCGCGAGCGGCGTTCGGTGATCATCGGCTCGATCATGACCATCGCTGGCGGAGTCGGCGCGACGATCATCACGCTCGTGATACTGGGCGTGGGACGCCTCAGCGGGACTGGGAGCGTCGGCAAAGGAGCACTTGCCAGCGTCATGATGCTGGCGTTCGGCGTGTTCCTGCTCGCGACGACCCGGCGAACAACGCGCTGGCGGAAGGCATGCGAGGCCGTGATCAGCCAGCGCGCCCATAAGCCGTTCACCTGCCCTGCGTGCAACTACGACATGGGCGGCCTCAAGCCGGGCGTGCCGTGTCCTGAGTGCGGCACGATGCCGCCGGCCGAACCGCCGCTCGACGTGCGCCCGGGGTTCTAGCTTGTCATACGGCACGCACGCCGATGCCCGCTTCGCGGGCCAGCGTCTCGACCAGCTGCGCGGCCGGCATACTTCGCATCAGCGGAGCGCCCTGCCCTGCCCACTGCGCACCGAAACCGGAGTCACCCTTGCCTTTTGCGGCCGCGTTCAGCGCTTTGCCTGCGTCGTACGCCACTGGGTATTGCGGAGGCGTCGCGCCACTCTGCTGGAGCGATTCGCCAAGCTGAGTGAACCGGTTTGTCAGGCACCTCGCGGGCCGGCCGGAGATGGCACGCGTTACGGTCGTTTGGTGCGCGGCGTTACTGCGCAACGCGGCGCGGTATCCCGCGTCGGCCGATGATTCAGGACAGTCGATAAACGCCGTGCCGAGTTGGGCCGCGATCGCGCCGAGGTTCATGGCCGCGGCGATGCCTGCTCCGTCCATGATTCCGCCTGCCGCGATGACGGGTGTGCGGAGCTCGGCGGCGATGAGTCGCACGAGTGCGAGCGTACCGATGGCGTCGTCGACGTCTGGATCGAAGATGCCGCGGTGACCACCGGCTTCGTATCCCTGCGCGACAATGCCGTCGATACCGGCCTCGGCGATAAGGCGTGCTTCGCAAAGGTTTGTCGCCGTTGCCAGCAGCACGATGCCGGCGCTCCTCGAGCGCCTTGATGCGCTCGCGCGACGGCACACCGAAGTGGAAGCTCACGACGCTCGGGCGCTCCTGCAGCAGCATCGCGAGCGTTGCGTCGTCTTCGATGAAGCTCGTGTAAATCTCGCGCAGCGTTGAAGGTGGGCGAGCGCCGAACTCCTCGAACGACGGGCGCAGGGCTTCGAGCCATCGGGCGTTCTGCGCAGCGTCGGGGCGCACAGGCGCGTGGCAGAAAACGTTGATGTTGAGTGGGCCTGGCGAGAGCCTGCGGAACTCGGCGATCATGTCGCGAGCTGCTTCGGCATCGGATGAACCGATGCCCAGCGAACCAAGCCCGCCCGCATTGCTCACCGCCGCGGCCATCGCGGGCGTCGAAACGCCGGCCATAGGAGCCTGGATGATCGGCAGGCGCATTCCGATCTTTGCGGGCAGCGGGTTCATGGGGAGCTCCGCGCGATCGTACGTTGAATCGTCTCAGACGGTGAACGGCTGCTTGTCAGAGCCCGAAGCGTCAGCGAGGGAGGCACGAGGCTTTGCGAGTGCTGTATCTTGCTTGGATGACGTGGCCGATTCGCCGAGCCTCATCGGCCTCCTTCGCTGACGCTTTGGGGCTCTGGTAAGGCAAGCAGCCCGAAGCCTCGTGTGGTATCCTCTGCCCCCCATAATTCAGCTCTTCCTTGTTGGTATCGGTGCGTTGATTGTGTTGTCGGGCGGCCGAGCTCTGATGGTCGCGGGGCCGACGGTCTCCGTCTCGGACCGCAAGAAGAAGACCGGCGTCTCGACGCCTGGCGCGGCCAAGACCGTGGGAATTGTGCAGCTTGTGCTCGTGCGCTGATGGTGACTGCCGGGCTGACGATCAACGTCTGGCTGCCCAAGTAAGAGGTCGCTCGCGGGGGGCTTCGGTCACTTTCGTTTGCTCGAGCGTTTGGCGCGTTCGCGCTTGCGCGCTCATCGCCGCTGACGCCGTTCCACTGGTCCTGCGATTCGGGGGGAGGGGGGAGGGGGGAGGGGGGGCGGCACATCGACCGAGGGCAGCTCGCCGAGACCTTGAAGAAGGAACAGCACGAGACCCGCGCCTTGGCTGGCAAGATCGAGCGCAACGCCTTTGCCGAACCACGAGGAGGCTCCGGTAACAACGACGATCTTGCCGGCGACTGCGTCGTCGATCTGATGCCTGCCCATGACGGATCTCCCGGAACGTGCGGCAGTGTCACTGCGGCAAACTGGCCGCATCGAACTTGAACAAGGAAGTAGATGAGCGCCAGTGCAGGGCGCGGTGAAGCGGGGCGAATGCGCAAAAACAACGTTTTTGCACGTTCTATCCACAGCTATCCCACAAACACGTGCTTACACATGCTTAACAATTTGCTTCTTTAGAGAATTTTTGCTCCTCCAAGGAGTTTTCCTATTGCAGCCCAGTGTGAGTCCCCGTATCTTCTCTCGTGGTTTCACTGGTGAAGTCTTCAGTGTTCGCTATGCGCTTCGCCAGGACCCACGGAACTCAGGATGCGGCTGTCGTGTGTGGCGGCCGGGAGTTCCGAGTGTCGGGAGAGACTCAAAAGAGGAGAGGTGTTATGAACTCGAAGAATCGCATCGCCGTTCCCGCCGCCCTTGTCGCCGTCGCCGGCCTGAGCGCCAGCGCGATGGCCCAGTTGGTCTTCACCCCGATCGCACTCAGCGGCCGCTCCGATCAGTACGGCCCGGGCATGGGCGCGGGCGTGAACTTCTCGAGCGTCTTCAGCGGCGCATCCATCATCAACAACAGCGGCCAAGTCATGTTCCGCGCCAACCAGGCCGGCACCGGCACCCCCGAGGGATACTGGGTGTACAGCGGCGGTGCGAACAGCAACGTCGCGATCGCGGGCGGCGCGCGTCCGGGCGGCGGCAGCTACAACACCGGCTCGTCGGGCATCTTCGGACAGGGCATCATCAACGATCTGGGTGAGTGGGCCGTTCGCAACGGCTCGCAGACGGGCATTTTCATGGGCACCGGCCCCTCGGGCAACCGCATCGCCTTCGCGGGCGACACCGCTCCGGGCACCGGCGGCGCCCTCTGGTCTTCCTCGGCGGTCGCAACCGGCACCCCTTACTACAACCACGTGGGCGGCATCGCGTTTATCGGCAACTTCGCCGCGAGCACGACCTCGACGCCTCCCGTTGTGACCACCGGTGCAACGACCAACGCGTCGGCGCTCTTTGTGAGCAACTCGGCGGGCGCGACCAACATGGTCCTGCGCCAGAACGACGCCTCGAGCCTGCTCGACGCGGGTCAGACGGCGGGTGAGTCTCGCGTCGGTTCGTTCCAGACCGGCTCGATGGCGTACAACAGCAACGGCCGCTACATCACATCGGTGAACCTGCAGGGCGCCAACATCATCACCGCCACCGGCACCGCCGGGCAGAATAACGGCGCCATCCTGACCAACCGCAACGGTTCGATGGAAGTGGTCGCTCGCGCCGGCGCTCTGGCCCCCACCACCACCGGCGCCCTGGGCACCGAGTACTTCCGCGGCACAGCGTCCACCGGCATCACCAGCGGCGCTATCGGCTTCAACGACAACGGGCGCGTCGCGTTCGTCAGCGGCCTGCGTGACGGCGGCACGACCCAGACTGGCAGCAGCGTCCTGTTCACCGACACCATCGGCGGCGTGCTCCGCCAAGTCGGCCGCAACGCCACCCCGATCCCGACCATCTACCGCCCCGACGGCAGCGTGAACACGGCGATCTCGGGCAACTGGGCTTCGTTCACCAACCCCGTCATCAACGCCAACGACGTCGTGGCGATGACGGCCAGCGGCAACAACGTCGCGAGCATCGTGCTCACCCTCGACACCACGGGCCGCTGGACCTCCATCGCCACCAGCGCAACGGTCGCCATCCCCGGCGGCGCGTTCGATGGCACCGACATCAACTTCAGCAGCTTCAGCAACGTGCAGATCAACCGCTGGGGCCAGATGGCGTTCACCGCCAACCTCAGCGGCAACGGCGTGGCCGGCGGTCCGGGCGGCAACAACTCCTCGGTCTGGGTCTACGACCCGACGCTCGGCCTGCAGATGGTCGCACGCACGTCCGACCCATTCACCGTGATGAACGGCGACGTGCGGACCGTGCAAGGCTACAACATCACGGGCGCCAACGGCGGCCAGGACGGTCGCCAGATCTCGCTCAACGACAACGGCACCTTCACGTTCGCGCTCGGGTTCACCGACGGGAGCTCGGGTGTCTTCACCACCTCCGTGCCGGCGCCGGGCGCCGCCGCGGCGCTGGGCCTCGCGGGCATCGCGAGCTTGCGTCGCCGCCGCCGCTGATTTGATTTACTCTCTCTCCGAGGGTCGGGCCCTAGCGGGCCCGACCGCTCATTCAGCCGCCGTCGCAGCACGGCGCCGTCCGACTCGCGTTTTCCCGTTTCACTGGAGCAACCCCACATGATCCGCGCCTCAGCCACCGTCGCAGCACTCGCTGCCCTCTCGCTCGCCTCCGTCGCCGGGGCCACGCCCGTGCGGTTTGTCGCCCTTGGGCACGTCGAGTACAACCAGTTCTTTTCCAACGCGACGTTCTACGGCCAAGCCGGGCTGCCGACGATCACGCCGTGCCGGCTTGAGATCGTGGTCGATTCCAACAACTTTCTCGACAACACGATGTACCCGGTCCGCGGCTACGTCTTCGGTGCCAACGACATCACGATGACCATCGGCACCGTCAGCGTGCACGCCCGCTCGACCGAGACGGTCAACTACCTCTGCATCCGCAACAACGACCCGCACGTCGACGGCGTGTTCATCTCCAAGGGGAACGGGTTCGACACCGAGATTCCGCTGGCGATCGTGCCGAATAACTACGGCGTGGGCTTCCTGCGGACCTTCACCAGCGAGACCGTCTTCCCGTCGACGGACATCCTCCAGTGCACCGGCAGTTGGGCGTACGAGAGCATGAGCTCGTACAACTTCGGCATCCAACGCGGCGAAGGGAGCGTGCCGCTGGGGATCTGGTACGACTCGTTCAGCATCACTGCCAAGTGCGGCGAGGCCGACCTGGGCCAGCAGGGCGGCGCCGACGGCTTCGACGGTGCGCTGGACAACAACGACTTCATCGTCTTCATCAACAAGTTCTTCGCGATGGACCCCGTCGCCGACCAGGGCCGCCAGGGCGGCCTGCAGGGCAACGACGGCTTCTACGACAATAACGACTTCATCGCCTTCATCAGCAACTTCTTCAACGGTTGCGTCTAAGCGAACGGAGGAGGAGAGACAGAGGGGAGGCGTGTACCGCCCCGCTGCTGTGTGAGAGGGATTTGTTACAGGATGTGGGGGAAGAAGAGGCCCGGGAACGGGCCTTTTCATTGCGCGTGGAGCTCGAAGCACAGGCTCCGCCCAGAGCAGCGGAGTCTGTAGCACCCGGCACCCGGTATTTGTCTTTGCAGATTCGCCGTTTGCGGTTACCCTTACCTCATGGCCAGATTCCCTTCTGCGGCGGGTGCGGTTCCGGCGGTGAGAGGACTCTCCTCGGCGGCGTGGGTACGTGTCGCCCTAGCGGCGGGGCTCTGGTGTGTCACCGCGACGCCGGTGTACGTCATGGGATCGACCGCCGCGAAGATGGAAGAGATCTTCCGCGAGTTGGGCGTGCGGCTCGGCGCGTTGCAGATGACGCTGCTTGGAATCGGCCGGCTGCTCGAATCGCCCGTGGCACTCGTCTGCACGCTGGCGCTGCTGGCAGCGTTCTGCTACGCCGCGGCCTTGGCGTGCATTCCGCCCGGCACGGTTGCGCCGGCTGACGGAGCGGGCCCGCGGCCGCGATGGGTGCGGATCATCTGCACGGTTGTCGGCGTGGGCGTGCTTTCGTTCGGGCTCACCGTGGCGTACGTGGCATCGATCGTGGGAACGATGCAGAACGTCATCGACAAGCTCGACAGCGGGGCGCACAAGCCCAATCTGGTTTCGCCGCGCTGATTGCCGGGGAGTGGGCGTGTCGTGCCGGCCCCTTACCGAGCTCGGCTCCTATGGCAAAGACAAAAGCACGCAGACTCCGCTCAGAGCAGCGGAGTCTGCGGCACCCTTGCCCGGTCCAGCGGGCACTCGTTGGTGTTGTGGTCTTGCCGATGTCGCGGCTTACTGGCTGTCGGTCAGCAGGCCGTCGTCTTCTTCTTCGCTGAAGAACCGCAGGTGCGTGTCCTGAGTCGCGGGGGTGACGGCGATGTTGTCGCGCACCTCTTCTGACCCTTCACCGCCCGCCTGGTTGTGGTGGAAGATGTTGGGGTCGCTCTGCGCCCTCATCGAGCGCGTGGTCTCCCACGCAGCGTGGCCGTCGGTCCAAAGGAGACACATCCCGGCGCCTGGGCCGGTTCCCCAGTTGGCGGAAAACGTGCGGCCTTGCGCGTAGTCGGCGCGGTCGCCGAGAAAAACGATCGGCATGAAGGCCTTGCGGACGTTCACGTCGTTGTCGTAGCTGAAGGAGCAATGCCAGCGAACGGAGGGAATGACGCCGGCATCGACGGCTGTCGCGGCATCGACCGGCGTGCCGCCGATGTCGACCAGTACCGGACGGTCGTCGGTGAATCGCTGGTCGGCGGGCGTGTCGCGGGTGTTGGGATTGATGAAGGTGATCGGCGGCAGCTCCTGGTGATGAGCGAGCACCGAGAGGCCGAGGAACGCCTTCTCCTCATGATCGGCGAGGGCGGGCATCTGATTTTTGTAGTCGTCGGCGTAGGCGAAGACGCCGACGCCGAGGTCGCGGAGCCGGACCAGCGTGGCCGCCTGGCGCGAGGCGATGCGGGCCTTGGAGAGCGCGGGGAGCAGGATGCCCACCAGCAGCGCGATGATCGCGATGACCACCAGCAGTTCGATGAGCGTGAACGCGGGGAGAGAAGAAACAGCATTCGCGCGGCCGCGGACGACGCGGGCGCACGGAGAACGATCGCAGCAAAGCATGCGGAAACTCCAAACGGAGAAGAGTCGATGGATGTCACCACGCCGTCAGCGGCGCATTCGAGCGCGGCGGATCAGCGTGGACGTGGTGTGATGACGGGTGGCGTTGGTCAGACCATCGACATCGGGGGGCCGCGGGAGGCGCGATCGCGCCCGGCCCAAAGGACGGCCAAGCGCTCGTCGCCCATCCAGCGGATGAGCGCGCCGAGCGCCGGGGGTTCGAAGACGGGAAGGTCGGGCAGGCCGTCGCCGGTCGGCGTGGCGATCGCCAGACAGACGGGGCAGTCGTCGTCGTGAGGACCTGGGGCCTCTTCGTGATGGCGGTGCCAGATCGGGGCACTGAAGACCGCCAGCAGCGACGCGACAAAGAGCAGCACCACGGCCCGTTGGCCGCTCCGCCTGCTCAGCACGCGCGATGCCCATCGACGAATGTTCATGTTGCGACGCTCGATTCTACCTCATTTCACGGGACAAACCACCATCGGGAGCTGGTATCGCCCTATGTTCACCCCCCATGCCCCCCCCCGCCCCCGTCATCACCGCACGCGAACTCGGCAAGCACTTTGGCCACCGCACGCTCTTCACGGGCGTGTCGCTGAGCATTGAAGAAGGTGAGCGGCTGGCGCTAATCGGCCCCAACGGCGCGGGCAAGAGCACGCTACTGAAGATCCTTGCCGGCATCGAGCACTACGACGAGGGGACGCTGAACAACCGGCGCGGGCTGCGCGCGGCGTACGTCTCCCAGGCCGACCGCTTCACGAAGGACGAGACGGTGCTCACGGCGGTGGTCAACGCGCTGACGCCGCAGGCCCGGCCCGCGCACATCCACGACGAGCACGAGGCGGAGGTCGCGGCGTACATGGTGCTCGGGCGCGTGGGGCTTGAGAACTACGACGCGCCGGCGCTCTCGCTCTCGGGCGGTCAGCGCAAGCGGCTGTCGATCGCGCGAGAAATCGCCAAGGAACCCGACCTGCTTCTGTTGGACGAGCCGACCAACCACCTAGACGTGGAAGGAATCGACTGGCTGGAAGAGTTGCTGAGCGGCGCCGACTTCGCGTCGGTCATCGTGACGCACGACCGCGCGTTCCTGCAGAGCACGGCGACGCGGATCGTGGAGCTGTCGTCGGTCTATCCGACGGGCACGTTCGCGGTAAGCGGCAACTACGAGGAGTTCCTCTTCCGCAAGCAGGAGTTCATCGAGGGGCAGGCTCGCGCGGCGGCGTCGCTGGCGAACATCGTAAAAGAAGACCTGCGCTGGCTGAGCCGCAAGGCCAAGGCGCGCCGGACCAAGAGCAAGAGCCGCATCGACGCAAGCCACGAGCGCATCGATGAGTTGGCGGCGATGAAGCAGCGGGTTGCGCCGGCCAAGGCGGCGCACATCGACTTCACCGCGACCGACCGCCAGACGCAGAAGCTGGTGGTCGCCCGTGGCCTGCGCAAGACGCTCGGCGGCAAGCTGCTCTTCACCGGGCTCGACGTGATGCTGACGCCGGGGCAGAAGCTCGGTCTGATGGGGCCGAACGGCTCAGGCAAGAGCACGCTGATCAAGATCCTCACCGGCGAGATGGAGACCGACGAGCCGACCGCCGAGGAGAAGGCAGAAGCGGCGCGCGACGACGCGTCTGGCCTGCTGCCGCACGGCACGCCGGCAGTCGGCACCATCAAACGCGCCCCGAACCTGCGCACGGTCATCTTCAGCCAGCACCGCACGGAGCTTGACCCGAAGATGACGCTGGCTGAAGCGTTCTCGCCGTCAGACTCGGTGATCTATCGCGACCGCCTGATTCACGTGAACTCGTGGGCGCAGCGGTTCCTGTTCAACAAGGATCAGCTGCGCTCGCCCGTCGGCACGCTGAGCGGCGGCGAGCAGGCACGCGTGCACATCGCCAAACTGATGCTCGAGCCGGCGGACATCCTGGTGCTCGACGAGCCGACCAACGACCTGGACATCCCCTCGCTGCAGGTGCTCGAGGAGAGCCTCGAAGAGTTCCCCGGCTCGATCATCCTGGTCACCCACGACCGCGCGATGCTCGATGAGCTGGCGACGCAGATCCTCGCGCTCGACGGCGAGGGTGAGGGCGGGTGCCGCTACTTCGCCGACTATCAGCAGTGGGAAACGGTGCGCCAGCGCGAGGCGCGGCAGCCGAAGGCGAAGAGCAAGCCCGCAGACTCTGCGCCTGCGCCCGCCGCGGCTGTTGAGACCAAGCCCGCCGCAACGGCCGCGGCTCCTGCAGTCAAACCCAAGAAGTTGAGCTTCAAGGAGCAGCAGGAATTGGCGGGAATGGAGCTGGCGATTCTGGAGGCGGAATCGGCCGTGCAGAAGGCCGCGGCACAGATGGGTGACCCGGGCGTGATGGCGGATCGGAAGAAGTTCAGCGATGTGTGCAAGGCGCATGCGCAGGCGCAGGAGAAGGCCGCGCAGCTGTATGAGCGGTGGCAGGAGCTTGAGGCGCGGAAGTGAGCTTGTGCTGCGGAGCGGCGAAACAAAAATAGTCGGGGACAAGATCGCGCCAGCGATCGCAGTTCCCGGACAGGCATGCATAACCGCTGTACCGCGTAGCGGTGCGACAAGCGGCGCTGATCAAGCTTGTCGTACCGCTACGCGGTACAGCTCTCAGGGCGTGGACACCGTGGGCTCCGCTCGCTGTGCTCGCTTCACCCACGGCTATTTTTGTGTGACCGCTACGCGGTCTCGTCCGCCAAGTCGCGGATGAACGCGAGGGCCTCCTCGATCGTCGGCACAATTACGCCGCCTCGCCGGCCGGCTTGGTCGATCTCGCTCAGCAGCAGCAGCTCTTCAAGGTCCTCACTCTCTTCGAGGGCGCGGCGGGCCTTGATCGGCAGCGTGCGTGCGCGGTATTCGTGCGCTTCCATGTGGTGACCGATCAGCCAAAGCGTGCGCGGCGTCACCAGATCGGCGACCGCTTCGACACCCGCGAGCACGTGGTCGTGCGGATCGATTCCCTTCCCCACGTCGTGCAGCAAGGCGGCGAGCAGGAACTCTTCGTCATAGCCGCGCACGCTGCGGGCCAGATCGAAGACCTGCAGCGAGTGATAGAGCGCATCGCCCTCGGGGTGATAGACCGGGTTCTGCTTCACCTGCTCGAGCGGGCGGAGCATCGCATCAAACTCCAGCCATGGGTCGATGACCTCTTCCATCGAGAGCAGCTCGGTCTCAAGGTCGGTGCCGGGTTTCTCGTTGATGAGCAACGACTCGAGCCCCTTCTGATCGGTCTTCTCGATCGGCCTGCTAGTGATGGAGCTGATGAACGCGAAGTTCACTTTCTCCGTCGGGTAGACGCTCAGCTCGACGGGGAAGCCATGGTCCTCGGTGTGCACGTGCACGAAGTGGCGCTCCTTGCCCGCCTTGACGACGCGCTTGCGTTCGACATCGCACATCAGCCCTTCGCGTTCCAATCGCTCGGCCACCAGCTCCGGGCTGTCGCAAAAGACGTGCAGATCGATGTCCGACCCTTCGCGGATGTGGCCGGTGAAGACGCTGCCGATCAGCCGCGGGCGCCAGGCGCTGAGCAGCCGCAGCATCTTGAGCGCCACCAGCCGCATCGTGCGCAGGCTCTCCTTGCGGCGGTCGCCCTCCTTGAGCTGGGCGAGCAGCATGATGTGCTCACGGATCTCAGCGTTGCTTGGCAGGTCTCTGACCCTATCACTGCCGCCGACCATCCTCGCGGCCTTGCGTTTGGCCTGGAAGTACTCTCCTTCCTGGCGTGCGTACATCAGCTGCGCCGCGCAGCGCGATCTCGCGACGAACCTTCGGATCTGACATGTGTTGAAGTGCGCCGAAGCCCAATGTTGAACGGCGCGGGGCCCCGCGTGCCGGATATCGGCCGCGGTAAGCGATGATATGGCGGCTCACTTCTCCGTGCAGAACCGCCGTTTTTCAGTACACTCGGGGGATGCCCCGCCTACTCCCCGCCGTGCTCGCCGCTGCCGCACTCGCCGCGCCGCTGATGGCCCAGCCCACCTCGTCGCGTCCGCCCGAGAATGGCCCGGCACGCCCCGCCGTGCGCCAGCAGCCCAAGGACCCGCTGCCGCTCCTCCCCGCCAGCCCCCAGGTGAAGAAGAACGACGCGCTCCCGGTCGAGAAGGTGACCATCGATCAGAAAGTGCTCGACACCGCGGTGAAGGACTCGATCGCCAAGCTGCTGGCGATGCAGGAGGGCGATGGCAAGGCCGAGTGGCCGTACGAAGGCGTCTACCGCGTCGGCGGGCAGATCCCCGTCGGCTACCGCTACGGCGGCACCGCCATCACGGCGCTCGCGCTCACGCGCATCCCCGGCTACGACACCGACGACGCGCGGAAGGAGGCCGTCAAAAAGGCGATCGCCTTCGTCATCAAGGCGCCCAAGCACCCGCTCATCCAGGAGGAGACCTACGACGCCGGCTACGACGTCCGCGGCTGGGCGTACACGTACGTGCTGCAATTCCTCGTCGAGGCCAAGACGCGCGACCTCATCCCCACCAAGGAACTCAAAGAGGAGTCGGAGAAGACCATCCTCTACATGATCAACGCGATCAACAAGACCGCGATTCCCAAAGCGGGCGGCTGGAATTACGCGCGAGATCCGGGCGCAAGAACCCAAGCGCCCCCAGCACGTTCATGACGCCCCCCACTCTGCAGGCGCTCTTCGCCGCCAAGGCCGCGGGATACACCGTTGATGACAAGGTGATCAGCGACGCCCTCGATGCGATGGAGAACGCCCGCAACAGCGTGACCAAGGAGATGGTCTACGCCGGCGCCGGCGGCAAGAACCCCAAGGACAATACAGGCGGCGCGGGCGGTCGCATGTCGGCCGCGGAGACGGTGCTGGTGCTCGGCGGTCGAGGGAGCATCGACAACGTTCGCAACGCGGTGAACACATTCATCACGCACTGGGAGGAGCTGGACAAGCGCCGCCAGATGAGCGGCACGCACCTGCCGCCCTACATGGTCGCGCCGTACTACTTCTACTACGCGCACTACTACGCGGCCCAGGCGATCGAACAGCTCCCCGAGGCCGAACGCCCCGCGCTGCGCGAGAAGTGCAACAAGCTCCTCTTCTCCTGCGCCAGGAAGACGGCACGTGGAACGACCGCGTCTTCAAGCGCTCGGCGAACTTCGGCACGTCCTTCGCCTGCATGGCGATCCTGCAGCCGTCGACGGCCAAGCCCGCAACCTACACGCCGCCCGCCAAGGCCAAGCCCGACACCGAGAAGCACGCCGAAGCCGCACCGGCGCTCGATAACCACGCCGCGGCCTCCGCTGCCTGCGCCGCCGCCCAGTAAGCCGACACCGCACGGCCCGGAAGGCGACCACGCAACGCTTCCTCCGAACCGCGCCCGTCAGGGAGCGGGCCGCCGGACGCATCGCACCACCACCAACAGCTGAGCAACGTCCACCCGTACCGTTGCTCATGGCCGCCACCTCCCCACCGGTCGACCCGCGCACACGCATCGGACACGTCCACCTCAAAGTCGCCGACCTCGAACGCGCCATCGCGTTCTACAGCGGCGTCCTCGGCTTCACGGTCACGCAGCGCTACGGCCGCTCGGCCGCGTTCCTCTCCGCGGGCGGCTATCACCACCACATCGGCCTCAACACGTGGCAAAGCCTGGGCGGCTCACCGCCGCCGCCGCACGCCACGGGCCTGTTCCATACCGCGATCCTCTACCCGACGCGCGCTGCACTGGCCGATGCGCTCCGTCGCGTAATGCGAGCGGGCATCCAGCTTGACGGCGCGAGCGACCATGGCGTGAGCGAGGCGCTCTACTTGCGAGACCCGGATCAGAACGGGGTTGAGCTGTACTGGGATCGGCCGCCCGAGCGGTGGCCGCGGACTGCTGGTGGGGAGTTGGCGATGGTGAGTGAGCCGCTGGATGTGGAGTCGTTGTTGGCGGAGTCGCCGATCGTGTGAGGAACGCTCAAAGCAAACTAGTGCGGCTTTGACGGCGCTGTACTTGGAGGCGAGGACACCTTGGGACTGAGCTTTGCCTTGCCCATAGCGACGTAGCTGACGGTCACAGTCTGCTTCTTCGTCAGCGGAGCACTCGCCCTAGTTTCCGTCACGACCCCATTGAATTCCTTTTCTCCAAGATTCCGATCGGTTACAGCGAATCCTTGGTCACCGCCATCGTTCATGACCGAACAGACGACAACAGGATCACCTTCGAACTGATGGGCAAAAGCAAATTTAAAGCGACGATCGGGACTCTTTGCGCTCACCGGAACCACAGCTTGTTCACCCCAGCAAACCAGCGTGTCACCAACCTGTAGAGCGCCTTGGTCGGGCTTGTTGACCTTAATGAACGACTGCACGCCGCCAAGTAACGTGGTAGCTTCCTGAACGGCGGTTGGCTGCGTATTGATGGCGTCAACAAATGCTCGAGTCGCAGCTGGAGCGTCCTGGAGCGCTCTATCGAGAGCTCGCTGCGCCGCTGCAACAGCAGCATCCGCCGTCTCTTTAGACTTAACGGCCGCACTCGAGCTTGCATCCGCTGCGGCCGCAGACGCTACCGATGCCGCACGAGATTTTTCCGCTGACTGCTGCACTTCCTGTGCCGTTGTTTTCGCCTGACTCAGTGCCTGCTGGGCGCTGCAGTAGGGCAGGATCACAGGCAAAGCTACCGCGACTGCAATCATCGCGGCAAAATAGGATCCATTCTTTACGTAGGTCGCAGCTCCTTCTCGAACTGAACTTTTGAGAACAGGATTGTTTACAACTTTTTCAATCGTTCCCGACTCGGTTGCCGCCGCAATAGCGGATTCACGAGCTTGCTCGCGCAAATAAGCGTCTCGCTTGCTCAACTCCTCAATAATCAGCTCTCGCACTTGATCAGATGTGAGCGGAGTCGGTGCCATAAAAATTCCCTTCGAGCAATGTGCAACTCACTCCTACACCGATGCATCCTACGCGCCATATTGCCATACAGAATAATGAATATTAACAAGTTCATCGTCATGCCAACCATGACGCAGAACATGACTCCAGCTTCGCAACCAGTCAGCTGCCTTGGGTTGATTAACACGTTTTACGCTAACTCACGTGGGGGCTCATGCGCCTCCGGCCGCCAGACGCGTAACCGCCCCCACGTCATCAAGAAAGCCGGCTCGACTGTGCAGCTCTTTGTGTGATTCGCGTCAGCGTCGTTACAGTTGACGCGCCGCACCCCTCCCTCCCAGTCGGGGCTCCGTACACAACCACCGCCCAGTCCACCCCTCACCCCACAATGCTCAGCGAAGGCCCCAACGCCGGCGCATCCACCGGCGTCCCCCCGATCGCCTCAAACGCCGACTCCACCGCAAGCTCCGCGAGCCGCTCGGTCTGCAGGCGCATGATGACGCGGCGTTCGGCCGGGTCGACCTGCACCACCGGGTCGTGCCAGTGAGCGATCGTGAACCCCTCTGGCTTGTACTCGGGGAAGTCGCGCAGGAAGAGCGACAGGTGCGCCGCGGCACTGCTTGAGCAGGCCATTACACCGTCGGGCCGGTGCTTGCCCGGCCGGCCGTCGCCGGCCATCAGCGCCGCCGCGGCGTGATAGAGCGGTGAGTTGCGCTCGGGTCCTTCCTGCGAACGCAGCGACAGCGGCGGGTGAACCTCCACGCGCGGCGTCAAGCCGAGCCCGCGCGCCGCGACGGCCCACCCGCGATACTGGTCGTGCGTCTCCTCAAGCGTGTCGAGCTTCCCGCCCGTCCGCGGCAGGAGCGGCGTCCACATCACCGTGTGCTTGAGCCCCAGCCCCTGCAACGTTACCAGCGCCAGCCGACCCGCTTCCTCCCAGTCGATCCGCACGTTGGGCGTGCCGTTGAGATACTGCATGAACAGCTCGACCACGGGCGTGCCCGAGGTGCGCAGGCCCTCGATCATCCGCGTCAGCGTGCCGTCTTCGTCGCACCAGCTTCGGTTGATCACCAGCGCATCGACGCGGATCTCACCCATCCGCGCCACCATCTGCTTCTGCGAGGTCGCGTCGGTCGTCAGCGCCGTCACCGGCAGATAGCCGCGCTCCAGCACGCGCCGCTGGAACACGATGCTGAACTCCGGGTAGCTGTTGGTGTACTCCTCGCTCACCAGCGCCGCGACCAGGTACGACTTCCGCTCGCTGAACCCGGCGCCGCGAGGCTGGGCCGGTAATTGAGCTGGCGCGCCGCCTCGGTCACGCGGATCCGCGTCGCCTCGCTGAACCGATCGCCCTTCCCGAGCATGATCAGGTTCGCCGTCGGACGACTCACCCCTGCCGCGGCGGCAACCTGTTTAAGCGTGACAGCCATGTGGACACCGAGTGTAAACAAAGTTGGCAACAAGTGTTCGCCAAAGTTACCCCTAGGGTGTTTAAAGCGCTTTCCAGGCCCCCGATCGGGGTTTTGAGGCCCCCAAGGCGGCTAACCCCCGCTGCCACCAGCCTTTGCGCACTTGATCGCGAGATTGTGTACCATCCACATCCCAGCCCCGGGCCTCGACCGGGCGCGGTTACGCCGACGACGGAGACCAATCAATGGCCAAGATGTTCTACACGCTCGATGAGGCCGGCAAGAAGCTCGGCAAGTCCGCCGACCAGGTCAAGAAGATGGTCGAGTCCGGCCAGCTCCAGGAGTTCCGCGACGGCGACAACCTCGTCGTCAAGCGTGAGCAGGTCGAGGCCATGATCGCCGACGACACCGACGCTCCCATCTCCCTCGCCGACAGCGGCGAGATGTCGCTCGCCGACTCAGGCAGCGCCGCGGGCACCACCGGCGGCGGAGAGAGCACCAAGGAACGCAGCGGCATCTCGATCTTCGAGGCCGATGAGCTCGACAGCACCGCCGACGCCAGCGCCCAGACGCAGGTCACCTCCTCCGTCGGCGGCATCCGCGTCCCCGACGCGGGCGGCTCAGGCTCGGGCCTGCTCGACCTGACGCGCGATTCGTCAGACGACACCGGCATCGGCGCCGGCCTCATGGCCGACGTGTACAACTCCAGCGACAGTGCTGACGTCGCCCCGGCGGGCGGCGGTGGCGGCGGCGGAGCACTCTTCGAGTCGACCGGCGCAACCAGCGACATGGGCGCCGCGGCTCCCATGATGGTCTACGCCGAGCAGATCGACGGCGTCGGCAGCGGCATGGCCGGCGGCCTCGCCTTCGGCATGATCGCGGCGCTCCTCATCGCGATGTTTGCCATCATCGCCGGGCTCGCCGGCGCGGGCTCCACCATCGTGGGCCTGGGCACGGGCGCGGTCTGGGGCCTGGTCGGCGCAGCAGCGGGCATCACGCTGGTGGGCGCGGTCATCGGCGCGTTCATCGGCAGCCGCAACAAGTAAAACACGATCCAGCATCAAGCACAAACGGCCCGCAATGCGGGCCGTTTTTCATTTGCCGGATTGCTCTTCGACCCGCACCAGCTCGGGCGGCTCAGCGCACCCGCCGGGGACCTTGAGCATCTCCAGCAGCGGCGTGCGGGCATAGAGCAACTCCACGATTCCGCCAGGCGAACGGCGGAGCGTCGCGGTGAGCACACCCGGCACCGATACGTGCTCGAGGCCGTCAACCTGTTCCACGGCCGTGGGACCCGCACTCGCGACCACCTCATCGGCGTCGCTGCGATGCAGCGTCGCCACCGCGCCGGCCGTGTTCACGCAGACCGTCAGCACCGCGTTGCCGTTCTGAACGAACCGCCACTGCAGCGCAACCACCGTTGCGGTCGCAACCGAGCGCTGTCCGGAACCCGTCGACGCGAAGGTGGTCACGAGCGACCTCCCTTCAAGTCAGCCGCGGCTTGGCGCAGCTCTTCAGCCGGTAGATCGAGGAACTTCTCAGCGACTTGGTCGATGGTCTGCAGCACGTCGATCATCGTGTCGAGCCGGCGGTTGTGATCGCCGACGTCCGCGCGATCAGCGCCGGTGAGCGCGGGCTCGGTCGTGTCGCGAATCTCCGCCAGCGCCGCCAGCACGGGGTGGATCTCGCGCCGGATGCGCTCCTGCACCACCGCCTTGAGGATCGCCCACGGCTCCTGCTCGGCGACGAAGTACTCCTTGCGGTCACCCCGCTTGTGCTCGCGCGAGACGATCCCCCAGTCCACCAGCGCCCGCAGGCTCATCGACGCGTTCCCGCGGCTGATCGCCAGCCGCTCCATCACGTCGTCGGTGCAGAGCGGCTGGCCGACGATGAACAGCAAGGCGTGCACCTCCGCCATCGTCCGGCTGATCCCCCACGTCGACCCCATCTGCCCCCAGGCGGCAATGAACCGGTCCTGGGCAGGGGTCAGGGATGCGGGCTTTTCCGGGCCACGGGGGGGCATGTGAAGGAAGGGTAACAAACAAGGTCTCGGCAAACAACCGAGTTTTCAGAAAATACTGAAATACCGTACGTCGCACAAACTGTTGCTACGTCTCTGACCCGAGCACGCCAACACCTATGTCAGGAGCACATCGATCAGACCTGCAGTGCCGATCGCCACGCTCACGCACCCGTTGAGCGTGAAAAACGCCATCGGCAACCCTGACAGCCCGCGCCGCACCAGCACCACATGCTCCATCACCAGCAGCACCGCCGCGAGCCCGACAGCGCACGCGAACACCGCGCCGAAGCGCGGCTCGCACCGCCACGCCATGAAGAGGCACGACGCCGCGCCCACGTGCATCGCGCGGCTCACCCACGCGGCCCGCTTTGCGCCCAGCCACGACGGGATGCTGAACAGGCCCTTCGCCCGGTCGAACGCCTCGTCCTGCAGCGCGTAGAGCACGTCGAATCCCGCGACCCACAGCGCGACGAAGCCGGCGATGAACAGCACCGCCGGGTGCAGCGCGTGCGCCGGGTTCACCGCCAGGCACGCCGCGATCGGGCTGATCGCCAGCGCCGTGCCGAGCAACAGGTGGCACGCCGCGGTGAACCGCTTGGCGAACGAGTAGAGCGCGAGCCAGCCGAGCACCGGCACGCACAGCATCACCGGCCACGGGTTGGCGAAGAGGAACCAGAAGACCGAGCACACGCCGACGAACAACGCAGCGCAGGCGAATGCGAACGCCTTCGCCTGCCCGGCGGGCAACCGTCCGCTCGCCACCGCGCGCCGCGCCGTGCGCGGGTTCTCCGCGTCGATCCGCACATCGGCGATGCGGTTCACCAGCATCGCCCACGTGCGAGCCAGCACCATGCACGCCACCACCAGCGCGAGCTTGATGCCCGACGTCGACCACGCTTCATCGGCCGGACGCGCCAGGAACGCGCCCAGCACCGCGAACGGCAGCGCGAAGACCGAGTGGCTCAGCTTGATGTCGGCCGCGGCCAGGCACAGGCGTTCACTCAGCGTCCCGGCGGGCGGGGCCGGAGGAGGGGTCGGAGAAGATGCGGGGAGCGCACTCACGGCGAACCGTACGCCGCCGCACGATCACGGCCTGCGGCGACCGAAGGCGATCCCCATCCCGACCAGCAGGGCAGGGATGGCTCCCGGCGCGGGCACGGTCGGATTGGTGTGATTCTCCGGGCCCGGCGGGTTACCGCCGCCGCCACCCTCCTCGGGCAGGTGCGGGAACGGCTCCGACGGCGTGCTGGGGATGAAGGGGTTGCTGCTCGCCATCGCGCCAGCTCCGCCGAACCCACCGCCCGCCGAGCCGCCCGACGCGGTCGCACCCGCATCGCCCAGTGACGTGCCGCCACCACCACCGCCGCCCGTCCCGTCGAACGAGCCGACGACGATGTTGTCAAGACCCCAACTCGCCCCCCCCGCCTTACCCTTGTCGCCGCGGAGACCTTTGACGGTGAAGTTGATGGTCTCCTTCGACTGGCCGTGGGGAACCGTAAAGAGCAGGCGGTACGTCGCATCGCGCGGCGACTTGGAACCAGGGTCGCTGTAGCCGAGCGAGCCGACGGCGAACGCGCCCGCACCCGGCAGGTTGCGCGGGCCCGCTATCGGGGTAGTTCTGCGTCGCGTCCGACTCGCCGCCGTCGGAGGCGAAGGTCGTGGCGAACACCTGCGTGCCGTCGGAGAGCGTGATGGCGAATTGCGACGGATCGGGCGTGTTGCCCTGCCAGTCGCCGATCACCACCACGTCGGCGGCGATCACCAGGTGCGTGTGCTGCGGGAAGTTGCTCACCGTCAACGAAGCGGTCTGGTTGTGCAGCGGGCCAAGGAACGCCTCTCCGCTGGGGCTCTTTTCAAGCTCGTGAACGTTCCACTCCTGGCCCGGGGCGCGGACGAACGGGTTGTTGTACGTGCCGTCGTCGGCGTTGTCGTCGGGCTCCTCGCCCGTCGCGTCGGCAAACCGCATCGACTTGTTGCCCGACGCGACGACGGTGACATTGTCGACGCCCCACGATGCGCCCTTCGACGACAGGCCCGACGCGCTGAACTGCAGCGTGCCTGTCGAGCTGTCGTGCGGCACGACGAATCGCAGGCGATAGGTCGCGTCGCCCGCTGCCCCGTTCTTCACGTCGCCGATCGGCGGGTACCCAAGCGCGTCGATCGCAGACGCGTCAGCGCCCGGCAGCCGGCGACGCCCGCCTCCCCCCGGGTATGACTGCGTGCGTTTGAGCCCGCCGTCTTCGGTGGCGAACGACTCGCTCATCAGCGAGTGGCCGTCGAGCGACACAGAGAACTTCGACGGGTTCGGGCCGTCGCCCTGCCAGTCGCCGATGGTGTAGAGGTCGGCCTCGATCACCAACTGGTCGTGCGGGGGGAGCTCATCGAGCGCGAGCGATACGGCCTTGTTGCCGTAGGGGCCGGCGAAGCGCTCGCCGCGCGGGCCGACGCCGTGCGACGGCGCATCCCACTCGTTCCCCACGCCGGCGCCGAAGCGCGACTGGTAGACCTGCGTGCTGACGCGCCGGATCACCGGCTGCTCGATACGCGCCGCGATGGCGGGCACGGCGGCGATCGCCGAGCGGGCGGCCCCCATCGCGGGCAAGCCCACCGACTCACGAGCCGAGACGACGGCGAGCTGCGCGTCGATCAAGTCGAAGGACATCGCACGTCCCTGCGTCGCGGCGTCGGGAATGATGGAATTCGGCGAACCGTCGCGCGCCGGCGCAACCTCGAGCGCGCCGAAGGTCATCAGCGAGCCGGCGCGAGAGTCGAACGTGTCGGGCAGATGCGCGGGCGCGGGTGAATCAGCGTCGACAGCGGGAGCGAGCATCACGCCGCCGGGCAGGCCAAGGCTCAACTGCGTGACGGCGTCGCGTGCCGCGGTCCGCGCACGGTCCAGGTCGGCGGTCTGGTTGACGGTGTAGACCACCGCGTTGTCGACTGCCCAGCTCGCGTCGGCGAGCTCGCCGGGAAGGTTGGCGGCGCTGAGCTTGAGGCGGAGCGCATCGGCGGCGTGCGGCACGGCGAAGACCAGGCGGTAGACCGCGTCGGGCTGCGTCTTGCCGTTCTCCCGCACGCCGAGCGCGTTGAGCTTGTACGCGCCCAGCGCAGCGGGGTGGGCCGCGGCGCCCGGCTCGTCGGGGAAGCTCTGGCGGCGCGGGGTGTGAGCGTCGCCGTCGTCTGTGGCGAGCGACGAGTTGAGCAGCACTGCGTCGTCGAGCATCACCATAAAAGTGGTGGGCGCAGCGCCGGTGCGTTCGCCTGCCCAGGCGCCGATCACGTGGAGGTCAAAGGCGACGACGACGCCGGCGTGCGGGGCGAGCTTGGAGAGTGACAGAACGGCCTGATCGTTGTGGAAACGGCCGAGCATCGAGACCCCGGCTCGCGGCGAGAAGAGACGCTGTGCGCTCCAGCCTGCCGCCGCCCCCCCGGCCTGCGCATCGGTAAAGCCGTTGCGGTAGACGGGTCCTTGAGCACGCGCGGTGGGCGTGCCGGCGACGAGCACGATGCTGAGCGCGGCCGCGAAAGCGGCGGACGGACGGGCGACACTCCTGCGCGCGGACATGCGACGACTCCTTCCCTGCGAGAGGACAGAGGGACAGAAGCACTCTCCGATTCGAGCGTCCGTGCGACAAACGGCGGTGGAAAAGGTCACCGGCGACGTTGCGGCGTGGGAGGCCTCAGGCCGGACAAACCAGCGGTTCTCGGGCTGTTTTTTCGCCCCTCCACGCAAAGAGGGGCAAGCCCGGTGAACGCTGAGGTCCGGGAACGAGCGGGTGGAACCACCGCACTCCCTCGAGCGGCGCAGGCGGGCCGGTCTCCATCCGGGTCCGCACAGCGCCGCCCGGCAGCCGTGAACGGCTGCACGACGCGACACATCACTATTCGCGGCGACACTTGAGCAGTTGCGAAACGGCGCGTGCTGAAACGCGTTTCAACCGCACGCAATCATGGAACCGCGCAAGAGAGGAGCGCACGAACGGCCGGGCGTTTGTGGCTCGTCAGGCCCTCCTCAACGGCACCCGTCCGGGCGTTACTGAGAGATGCCGCTCATGGGCACCCGCCGAAGAACAGGTTGAGATACGCGATCCAGTCGTTGTTGTCGAAACGCGTGTCTCGACCAGGAAGGCCGCCGGCGGTGCCGACGTCGGCCGCGGGCTGAGCGCGGAAGAACAGGTCGATGAAAACGATGAAGTCGTTGTTGTCCAGACGGTTGTCCTGGCAGGCCTGACCGCCCGTGCGGCCCATGTCGGCCGAGCCGCACTTGTCGCAAAGCTCAAAGCTGTAGAAGACGACGCCGTAAGAGCCGGGCTTGGCGGCATTGATATTCAGCGGCAGCGGGAGCGGCGGCGTGCTGGTGTCGTACATCGTGCGATCAAGAATGCTGAACGAAAAGTCACCGGCCGCGCTCGAGCTGCCGTTGACGATCAGGCCGGGGGACTCGGTGAGGTTGGCAAAACCGAGCGTCGTGTAGCGGTCGTCGGCCGGCGGAAGGCGGTTATCGACCGCGTCAGTATTGGAGATCGCGAGGATGTACTTGCCCGGCCCGAGCGTGCGCACGAGCGTGGACTGCGACGAGCCGGTGGAGTTGCCGGCCGACGGCGGCGTGTCGTCGTTGATGCCGCCCTCGATCGGCGCGAGCGTCATCGCGTCGTACAGGAAGAGCTTGGTGTTGGCATTTGTGCGCCCGACGGTGGTGATCTTGATCTCACCGGGAATAAACGGACACGGACGGATCGGCGTGGGGGTGATCGTCGTGCTGGTGAGCGTCACCACGTAAGGGCTGGTGGTTCCCGACGAGCCGGTGAGCCGGTAGTAGAACCACGGGGCCGGCTGGCCGAGCGTGTAGACCACACAGGTGCGCCCGGGGACAGTGTTGATGCTGGTGTTCTGCAGGGCAGGGCTGGTCGCGGGATCGATCACGCCGCTGATCGCCGATGTGCCGAGGATCGAGCCGGTGTGTCCCTGCGTGCCGGCGGTGGTGAGCTGCAGCATGTGGCGCTGAATCACAGCCGGGTTGGCGGTGAGGGTGATGCGCCACATGTCGCGCGTGTTGCTGTCGGTCGAGGTGGGGTCGTCTTGAAAGCCGCGGCTCGTGCCGGAGAACGCTCCGTTGTTCGCGATGGTCGCGGGGGTGGCGGTCTCGCGGGTCTGGTTGGGTTCGACCTCTTGGGTCGGGTCGACCAAGGCGAGAGCGGGAATGACGGCCAGCAGCAAGATCGAAGACGAGATCATGACCAGCGAATCGGCAAGCCGGGCGGATCGGGACCACAAACCGGCGGCCTGAACAGAGGGCTTCGGCCTGAGCGTCGGTGTCGCCGCCGGCCCTGCATTGGGTGCGTGGTTGAGTGCGAAGCCTCTGATTCCGGTGCGCCAACCTGTTTTGTCAGAGCCCGAAGCGTCAGCGAGGGAGGCAGACGAGGCTCGGCGAGTCGGCCGTTTGGCGTCCGAAAAGAGGCGGCACTCGCAAAGCCTCGTGCCGCCTCCCTCGCTGACGCTTCGGGCTCTGACTCAAGGCCGCCCATTGACACGCGAGATCGAGCTGCAAATTCTCGAGTTCTTAGGCACTTTGTGCAGTAAATTCTTCAGCGGCAGGTGGGCGGTCCGGCAAAGAAGGCGCTAATGAAGGCGATGAAATCGTTGTTGTCCCAGGCGTTGTCGGAGCCCGGAAGGCCGCCGGCGACACCCATGTCCGCGGCTGGATTGTGGGCGAAGAAGTAGGAGATAAACGCGATGAAGTCGTTGTTGTCCAGGCGCCCGTCCGAGCCGGGGAGACCGCCGGCGACGCCGATGTCAGCCGGGCCGCAGGGCGAGCCGCTGGAGGGCAGATTGGTGGAAAAGTGGACAGGAACGGGCCCAAGGTCGGCGCCGTTGGTGGTGACGTTCCAGTTCTGGAAGCCGAAGGCGGCGTTGTAAGAGGCGACGGCCAGAAGGTACTCGCCTGCGTTGAGCTGCGAATCGCGCCCGTCGCTGATGGTCGGCGCTCCGCCGTCGCCGACATCGCCGGTAGTGGGTCCGCCGCCAGATCCGAACGAGAGGAACGACTTGAAGCCCACGCCGTCGTCGTCGTCGGACATGATCACAAACCCGTCGGCGGTGTAGAGGCCGATCTCGGTGTCGACATCGCCCGCGTCGGCCGCGGTGAAGATGTCGAGGAAGTAGCCCGCGTCGGCGGAGGTATCGGTCGCGGTCGTGAACCGGATCCACTTCACCTGGTTGGGACCGGTGAGCGTGACGGTGTGGACGGAGCTGTGCTCTGCGCCGCCGGTGCCGCCGGCGATCTCGCCGGCGTCGAGGAACGGGGGTGTCACTGCGCCGGGGTCCATCAGGCGGATGTGCAGCGCCACTGCGCCGGTCTGCGTGGAGGTGTTGTTGACGCTGAAGATGCCCGGCTGGTAGATGACCGAGTCACCCGCGGTCACGGCGACGAAATAGTCGCCCGGGGCGACCCCGCCGTCGCGGCCGTTGTAGGTCTGCCCGTCGCCGGGGGCGGGGTGGTTGTCGATGCCGAAAGTGAGCATGCCGAGCGACTGGGTGCCGTCGAAGGCGTCGAAAACAACCAGGTCGCCTCCGGAGGTGTAGAGACCGATCGAGGTGTTGAGCGCGCCGGTGCCGTCAACGGTGGTCGAGCCCTCGGTGTCGAGCTCGAGCCCCATGTTGACGAAGGAGGAGATCTCGTCGTTGAGGGTGAAACGGAACCACTTGGTCTGGCCCGCGGCGGTCACGGTGGCCGCGCCGTTGAGCTGCGTGTTCGCGACGAGCGTTCCGAGGTTGGTGGCGGTGGGCGGGTTTGGGGGAACCATCTCGACGGCGAGCGAGTGCAGGAACGTTCGGAAGCCGGCGGCGCTGACGAAGGCCTCGACGCGCCACGGTCCGGCATTTGAGGCGACGGGCGTGCCGATCGCAACGACGACTTCCGCGATATCGGAAGACGGTCCGTACTGCGGAAAGACGACGGCGTCTGCGGTTGGCGAGCCGCCGCCGGGAGGCGTGACACGGATGCGGACGGCGTTGAGCGGGCTGACGGCGGTGTTGTTGGCGGAAGGAGTGAACAGGCCGGTGCCCTGGGCGCGGATGCGGACGCCGACGGCGGTGACACCGGCGGGCGCGGTGAATGACTGGTCGAACGCGGGCGAGCCAGTGAGCCCATCGGCGGTGACATTGGTGAAGGTGTGGCCGACGGCGCCGATGGGCGCGGCGCGGGGGGCGCGCCGTCGTTGAGCGTGATGGTGACGTTGTCCCAGCGTGAGTCGGCGCCGTCGATGTCGTTGAATCGCTCGAAGAATCTGAATGTCCAGACACCAGCGGCGGGGATGGGCGTCACGGGGATGGTGTAGCTGCCGGCCGGCGTGCTTGCGGCGGTGACATTGGGCCCGCCGGCAACCGCGTTCTGCGCGGTCTTGAAGGGTTGGATGATGAACGGCGTTCCGACGGGGGGCGTGACGAGGACCGAGGCCTCGGTGAAGTAGGTGTTCTGCGAGATGCGTGTGAGCGAGCCGCTGATCGTGAGGTAGTTGGCGGTATACGCGCCGGTAAAGGTCGTGCTGCGCGTCTCGTTCTGCGGGTCCTCGATGCGGCCGAAGTTGAGCACGTTGTTAAACGTGACCGACTCGCGCGGGTAGCGTGCGCAGCGCTGAGGGTGACAGCGACGGCAATGGCTGCGGCGGCGACGGATTTCATGTCGTACCTCCCGGCGCGAGGGCGCCGCGGCGGGTGGATGGATGCAGACTCCGCCCGCCGTTCTCCACCAGTAGACCACACCGGAAGCGTTTGCACAATCCCCTTTTTGCAAGGCGGCGCGAAAACGGCCGCGGCTGTACGCTCTGAGATCGCCGGCAAAAACGAAAAACGCCCCGCATGGCGGGGCGTTTGTTGAGGCTGTGTTGGGGTGGCGGCTTACTTGCCGTACTTCACGTTGCAGCCGTACGAGGTGGTCTCGGACTCGGAGACTTTCTTGCCGGCGAGGAGCTCATCGACGGCGTTCTTGACGTAGTTCTTTTCACCCGCGGTCTTGGGGGAAGAGTTGTTGTCGATCGCACCGGCATACGCGAGCTTGCCGTCCTTGTCGATGACGAACATGTGCGGCGTGGTCTTGGCGCCGTACGCCTTGCCCGTCTCGCCCTTGGTGTCGAGGAGGATCGGGTACTCGATCTTCCAGTCCTTCTTGGCCTTGGCGTTCTCTTCGGCGGCGGCGCCCTGCTTGCCCTCAGAGCCGCTGTTGACCGCCAGCCAGACGACGCCCTTGTCCTTGTACGCGGCGGCCGTCTTGGTCATGGTGTCGAGCGTCTCGTGGTGCTTCTTGACGAACGGGCAGCCGGGGTTGAACCACTCGAGGACGACGATCTTGCCCTTGAAGTCGGCGAGCTTGACGTCCTTGCCCTCGGTGTCCTTGAGGGTGAACTCGGGGGCCTTCTCGCCGATCTTGGCGGGAGCCGCGAAGCCGGCCGCGGCGAAGGCGGGGGTGGAGCAGTTGGCAGTCATGCACACACCGGCGGCGAGGGAGATACCGAGGATGGAGGCGGCGATCAGGGTCTTCATACAGGCTCCTTTGTAAACGGGGAAGGCGGTTGAGGCGAGTTATTTGGCCGGCTTGTTTGTAGCCGGTTCGGATGTTGGCGATGCCGGAGCGGGCGCAGCGGCACCGGCAGCGGGCCGCTGAAGGCGGAACGACCACGCCTTGGCGGTATTGCCGGAGGTGAATTCGATGACGCCCTCGACCGGTTTCACTCCGGGTTCAAAGGCGAGCCTGAGGGTGTGCCCCTTGGCCTCGCCGGTCTTGATGGCGTCGAGAAGCTTGGCGCTGCCGGCCGCGGGGTAGAAGGTGGCCTTGGTGACGCCGACGTCCTTGGCATCGATGACGAGCGTCTTGCCCTCACCCTCCCACGAGATGCTCGCGGCCTTCTCGAGGCCGTCGGTCTGGACCTTGGGCTGCGCGGCACGTGCTTCATCGATGAGTTTCGCGCTCGACTCCTTGCCGTCGGTCTTGTCGGCGATCTGGATGGTCGTGGAGGCTTCGTCTTCGCCGGGCAGGCACTGGTCCTTGCAGACGAGGTACTCGGTCGCGGCGACGATTTTGATCTTGCGTCCGACGGTCGCGGTGGCGGGCACCTTGACGGGCACGGTGAGGATGACCTTGCCGTCGAGAACGTAGTTGAGGATGTCGCCGGGCTCAACGCTGCGATGCGGCGTCGGGTAGGAAACCGCGCCCGCGGTGAGGCCGCTATCGGGCGGGAAGGAGAGCTTCACCGTGGCGGCCAAACCTGAGTCGTTCTGACCGGGCCAGTAGATGTGCCAGTCCTTCGACACGTCGAAGACGACGCCGACCTGGATGGTGTCGCCGGGCTTGACGAGCGTGTCATGCGGCACGATGCTGAGCTTGACGAGCGTCTTGGTCCTGTCCATCGGCGGCTGGGCCGGAGAAGAGAGGGCCGATACGGCAAGCAGCGGAAGGAGCCATTGCATGGGGAACGGTATCACGACTTGCGGGCCGCGAGGACTACTGAGATGAGCCTGATGCCGGGGTTTTCAGGCGGACAAACGGGGTCGTGGCCCACTTCATCCATAGTTCATGCGATTCGAAATGCTCGCCGCACTCGGGGCAGACGCCGGGAGAGGGTGTGTCTCCCAGGTCATGACCGCACTGCCAGCAGACCAGCCGACCCTTGCGAAGCGGGGCGGTGATGCGATTGCTCTTGATGTTGGCGTAGATAACGCGTGTGATGATCGCGGCAAACGCGGCGCCGAGAATGACCGGGATGAACCAGGGAGGGCGCGCGGTCCAGCCGGTCGTTCCGACGGTCGCGACAATGGCGGCGAGGACGAAGAGCTTGAGCCACCAAGGGATGTCGCGGTGGAGGCAGGGCGGCATCACACCGCCGACGTAGAAGCGGACCTTCTGGGCCATGCCGGAGCGTACCGGATGTTCAGATTCGCAACTGTCGGCGTGCGGGGAAAGGGGAGGGCGGGGGGGAATGAAAACGGCCCCGCGAGTGTGCGGGGCCGAAGGGAGCGTGTGAATGAATCTCGCGTGGCTCAGCGGCGACGGCGGCGCACCGTGAGGCCAAGACCGAGCAGCGCCAACGTGGATGCGCCGGGCGCGGGGATGACCGAGACGTTATCGATGCCCCAACCCTCGTTGTCCGCGGCCTCATTGGGCGCACCGGTGATACCGAAGGAGAGCACGCCGCCGACGTGCGGGATCGTGATCGAGAAGTGATACGTCGCGTCGCCGAACAGCGCGCCCGGGAACGTGTACCCGAGCGTGTTGGTGGCCGCGGCGCCGGTGCCCGCGGGATTGACGCCGGTTCCGAAGAAGCTGGGGTAGGCCTGCGAGTTTCCGCCGCCGCCGTAGTTGTCGAAGTTGGTGACGGCGACAAGCTGGCCGTCGACGAAGAAGCTGAAGTTGTCCGGTCCGCCGCCGGCGGGGCCGTTGCCGTCGAGCGAGCGGATGGCGTAGAAGTCGAACTCGAGGAGGTACGCGCCGGCGGGCTGATCGCCGAGGTTCAGCGTGACGGTGTCGCGCAGGAACTGGCCGAGGTAGCGCTGCCCACTGGGCGAGCTCTCGGTCTGCGTGGTGGACCATTCAGCGCCGGGCGTGCCGGAGTTGAAGTTGTTGGCATACGGAACCTGAGCGGACGCAATACCCGCAAGGGCAGCGACCGCGCAAACGGTGAACATCTTGATCGTCATGTGATCCTTTCCCTCAAGGCCGTACAACGACCCGCGACCTTCGTGGATGATCGTACGGCAGGTGGCACCTGCGGGAGAATTGGAAAGAGAACGGGGTCGCGCTCAGCGAATCCTCGACTTTCACAGGGAAACGCGCCCGAAGGGCGCCGGAGGGCTCAATTCGGCGTCAACTGCGTCAATCTCCAGATCCGGCGTGGGCTGGCGAGGTTCATGAATTGAAAACCGCATGCTTTCACGGCACGGTGGGCCCGCTCGATCTCTTCGAGCCGCGCATGGAACTGGCGGACCGCTTCCACGATGGGCGCGAGCTCTGATTCGACGGTGCACCGATCGAGGCCGGCAAGATGACGGATCCACACGACGAGAAAGACGAGCGCGGCCAGACCGAGCGCGGCCGCGACGACGTTGGCCACGACGGCCGCCTGCCCCTGCTGAACGAGCACGTACGCGACCGTGCCGCAGACTGCGAAACAGGCAAACGGCGGCCATAATCGCCACGTCACGCGGAGCCCGCCTTGGTGAGCCAGCCGCGATTCCCAGAAATCCATCATCACCTGGGTGAGCAGAAAGACTCGGTCGTCGTCCGTCAGCCGTCCGGCCTGGTGGCGGATCGGAAGACCGATCAGACGCATGTTCATCTCATCGAGAGTCAGACCTGAGTGTTGACGGCCTAGATCGCCGGGGAGTTCGGAGCAGCGGGCGGTCTTGCAGGTGCCGCAGACGAAACGCGCGCCCGCTCGCACCGAAAATACTGAAATCCTGTTGAATTCTGCGCCTTGCCGCAACTCCTGACTCTGATGCTGACACACCGCATCGCACCTTAAGCAATAGGCAACGACGGCGCCGACCGGGCACAGGTATAGCTCGAGGACCCATGGACGTGGACGCTCACGGCGAAACGTAGCTGCCCTGTTTACTCAACCGTCACGCTCTTGGCGAGGTTGCGCGGTTTGTCCACGTCGTGCCCGCGGGCAACCGCGGCGTAGTAGGCCATGAGCTGCAGGGGGACGACTGCGAGCATAGGGCTGAGGGGTTCGCAGACGTCTGGGATGTACATGACATCCTGCACGTGCTTGGCGATCTCGGTGTCGCCTTCGGTCGCGACGGCGATGACGTGCCCGCCGCGGCTGCGCACTTCGGCAATATTGGACATCACCTTCTCATACTGGCGGCCCTTGTTAGCGATGAAGACCGCGGGCATGCCCTCGTTGATGAGGGCGATGGGGCCGTGCTTCATCTCGGCGGCGGGCATGCCCTCGGCGTGGATGTAGCTGATTTCCTTGAGCTTGAGGGCGCCTTCCAGCGCGGTGGGGTAGTTGTACCCGCGCCCCAGGAAGAGCCAGTTCTCGCGCTCGACGTACTTCTCGGTGATCTTTTTGATGCGCGGGGCGTGCTCGAGGATGCGCTCGATCTTGGCGGGGATCGCCTCCATCTCCTTCATCATGTCGATGCACTGATCGGCGGACATGTAGCGCTTGCGGGCCATGTAGAAGGAGATCAGGGCGAGCGCGCCGACCTGGCCGATGAAGGCCTTGGTGCTGGCGACGCCGATCTCAGGCCCGACGCGAAGGTAGACGCCGGCGTCGGTCTCACGGGCGATGGTGCTGCCGACGACGTTGACGACGCCCAGCGCCAACGCACCGCGCTCGCGGGCCTCGTGCAGGGCGGCGAGGGTGTCGGCGGTCTCACCGCTCTGGCTGACGGCGACGACGACGGTGTTCTCTTCGATCACCGGGTTGCGGTAGCGGAACTCGCTGGCGTACTCGGTGTGGCTGGGAATCTTGGCCAGATCCTCGAGCATGTAGCGCCCGATCATCGCGGCGTGCAGGGCCGTGCCCTGCGCGGTGAGGATCACCTGGCGTGCCTTGGTGAGCTCTTTGGCGAAATTGGCGAGGCCGCCGAGCACGACCTTGCCGTCGCGCGTATCGAGACGCCCGCCGATGCAGGAGCGGACCGCCTTGGGCTGCTCGAAGATCTCCTTGAGCATGAAGTGCGGGAAGCCGCCGAGCTCGATCTGCTCGAGGTCGATCTCGAGCTGCTGGATCTTGGGGGAGATCGGCGAGTTGTGGATGTCGGTGGTGTGGAGCCCCTGGCGCGAGACCTTGATGACGTTGTAGTCGTCCATCATCACCACGCGGGCGGTGTGGGCGATGATCGCGGCGCCGTCGGAAGCGACGATGAACTCGTTGTCGCTGCCGATGCCGACCATGAGCGGGCTGCCCTTGCGCGCTGCGACCAGCACGTCGGGCTCCTTCTCGCAGATGACCGCAATCGCGTACGCGCCCGTCACCTCGCGGAGCGCCGCCTGCACGGCCTTCTCCAGGTCGCCCTCGTAGAGCTCGCCGATGAGCATGGCGAGCACCTCGGTGTCGGTCTGGCTGGCAAAGGTGTGCCCCTTCTCCTGCAGCCACTGCTTGAGCGCCGAGTAGTTCTCGATGATGCCGTTATGGACGACGACGATGCCGTGCCGATCGTCGCGGTGTGGATGCGCATTGAAGTCGGTGACGCCGCCGTGGGTCGCCCAGCGGGTGTGGCAGAGGCCGACGGTGCCGTCGAACTCCTTGCGGCCTTCGATGGCCTCCTCGAGGTTGCCGACGCGACCGACGCGGCGATCAAGATGCAGCTTGCCGTTGGTAATGACCGCGATGCCGGCGGAGTCGTAGCCGCGGTACTCAAGGCGCTTGAGGCCCTCGAGCAGGATGGGACGAGCGGTCTTCTGGCCGAGGTAAGCAACGATTCCGCACATGGTGGACCTTCCGTAGGTGCAAAGCCGGCAAACAAGAACGAGGCAAAGGACAGGGAGCGGGGCGGGGACGGGGGCGAGGGCGGGGGGGCGGTCATGCCGCCGGGTTCAAAGATCGGACCGATCCGTCGGCCGAACGCACTTGCCGACGCAAGGAGGGCGAAGCCAGCCGGCAGGGGGCTTCCCTCGATTGTTTCTCGGACGCTCGCCCGGGCCCACCATCCCTTATCAGGAATAGAGCAGTTGGCAGACTGAGGCGGGAGATCGTTTCTCCGGCAGGGCGTACGTGAGCACCCCGGCGCGGGGTTCGGACCATTTCATCCGGCGACCGGTCGGGGGAACTGCCGGTACCGGGGTATGCTCTGGCATGGCGGAAGGAGACGGTCAAACCGCGGCTACGGGCCCCTTGGGAGGCGTGCCCCTGTTTGCTCGCCTTGGCGAGGCCGAGCAGGCCGACCTGCACGGGCGGATGAAGCCGCGCCGCGTCGAGGCCGGCGAGGTCGTCGTCTGGCACGGCGAGCAGGGCGAGTCGCTGTTTTTGATCTCTAACGGCACGGTGGACGTGGTCGTCCCCAACGAGCGCGGCGAGCACGTGCACCTGGCCAAGATCGGGCGGGGCGGGTTCTTCGGAGAGCTCTCGCTCCTGGACAGCGGGCCACGGACTGCGACGGTGCGGGCGTCGGAGCGGTGCGAGCTGCTGGAGCTGCACCGCGATCAGTTCATGCGGTTCCTGATGGGCCGGCCGGACGCGGCGCTGGACATGCTCGGCCTGCTCGCGACGCGCCAGCGCGAGGGCCAGGCGGCGATGCGGTCGCTGAACCCCAACGAGGCGTTCGCCGCGACACGGATCACGATGTGGCAGCGGCTGAGCGACATCATCGCGACGGTCTCGGCGAGCCAGTGGTTCTCGCTCTTCCACGTCGCGTGGTTCGGCACCTGGATCATCCTCAACGTCACCGGGTCGCTGATCTACGCGCGCTCGATCCTGGTACCCGAAGAAAGCAAGCACCTGCTGCCGGGGTGGGTGTTCGACCCGTTCCCGTTCGGCCTGCTCACGATGGTGGTGAGCCTCGAAGCGATCTTTCTTGCCATCTTCGTGATGGTGAGCCAGAACCGCCAGAGCGAGAAGGACCGGCTGCGGACCGACCTGGACTACCAGGTAAACGTGCGGGCCCAGGAGGAGATCCTGCGGATCTCGCAGCGGCTGAGCTCGATCGAAACGCGGATGGGTGAGCTGACGAAGCGGGATTGACGGCGGCCTGACGCAGCGCCCGAACCGCGCCCGCCAGGAAGCGGACCGCGGCGCCGATCACACTGGAACTGTCGAGCAACAGACGCCTCGTTCTGCTCCCTCACGGTCGCGGTTCGGATCGCGACACTCCCCGCTACCCTGACGCCCTATGGCAGGCCCCTCTGACGTTCTGATGCTCTCGGTCTCTGGCATGCGCGGCACCTTCGGCGGGTCGCTCTCGCCCGAGGTTGTCGTGCGGTACTGCGGCGCGTTCGCCGCGTGGGTGCACCAGCAGCGCTCGGCGGTGAAGTCGTCCAAGCGTCCGCACGTGGTCGTCGGGTTCGATGGGCGAGCCGGCAGCGACGCCGTCGCAAGCGTCGCCAGCGCGGCCCTTGAGCTGAACGGCTGCAACGTAACCACGCTGCCGCTGCCGCAGATGACGCCGTCGATGGGGTTCATCGTCGACCGGCTGGGCGCCGACGCGGGGCTACAGGTGACCGCGAGCCACAACCCGCAGGAATGGTGCGGGCTTAAGCCGATCGTGCGTGCGGTCTCCGCACGCAAGGGCGAGGTCTCGGCCAGCGCTCCCGACAAGACGATCGCCAGCGACATCATCGCACGATACAACGCCGGCTCGTCGGCGGGCGCCGCATGGAACGGCATCGGCGGACCGCAGGACGACTCGCCGCGCACGGCAGCCCAGCACCCCGCGCACGTTGTGTCGCTGATGAAGCAACTCAAGATCGCGCCGGCGATCAAGAAGACGCGTTTCCATGCCGCGCTCGACTCGGTGACGAGCTCCGGCTTCGTCGCCGGGTATGAGCTGCTGACGGCGCTCGGCGTGAAGATCACCGGCGTGAACAGCGAAAAGTCGCTCGCGGCGGGCCTCTTCCCGCACACGCCCGAGCCGACGCGCGACAACCTCGTCGGCCTGAGCAAGTTCGTCAAGAAACTCAAGGGCAAAGCGCACGTCGGCTTCGCGCAGGACCCCGATGGCGATCGGCTCGCCGTCGTCGATGAGCTGGGCAATTACATCGGCGAGGAGTACACGCTCGTGCTCGCGGCGATGGCGATGGGCGAACTCGGCCAGCTCAAGAAGGGGCAGGTGCTCGCGGTCAACCTCTCGACCAGCCGCATGATCGAGGACGTCGCCGGCTGGTACGGCTGCCACGTGGTGCGCACCGCCGTCGGCGAAGCGAACGTCGTCGAAGGCATGCGCACGAACAAGAGCCCACTCGGCGGCGAGGGGAACGGCGGCGTGATCTGGCCGAAGGTGACGTACATCCGCGACTCGCTCGGCGCGATGGCGCTCATCCTCGCGCTGATGGCCAAGCGCAAACAGACGTTGAGCCAGCTCGTCGCGCAGGTGCCGACGTACTCGATCGTCAAGCGGAAGATCGACCTCAACCCATCGATCAACCCCAAGGACGTCGTGGCGGCGCTCGCGGACAAATACGCAAGCCACAAGCCCGACCGCACCGACGGCGTCTGGGTGAACTTCGCCGACCAGCGCGCGTGGCTGCACGTGCGTGCGAGCAACACCGAGCCGATCATGCGCCTCATCGCCGAAGCCCCCACCGCCGAACAGGCGGGGGCGATCCTGAACGAGGCGGCGGCAGTGGTAGGGTGATGTGCCTTGTACCCTCCCGCTCCCAGCGGGAGGGTCGGACGAGGCTCGGCGAGTCCGGGGAGGGGTTTCCCTCCGCTCGTAAATCAAAACGCCCCTCCCCGACCTCGAAGACTCGGTCGACCCTCCCGCTGGGAGCGGGAGGGTGAGAATCGCCTCTTCTACACTCCGGCAATGCCCGAGTCGTCCCCCTACGACACATACTCCTCCCCCCTCGCCGCCCGCAACGCCAGCGAGCAGATGCTGCGGCTCTGGTCGCCGCGCCACAAGTTCAACACGTGGCGGAAGATCTGGCTCGCCGTTGCCGAGGCTCAGCACGAGCTCGGCCTGCCGGTGACCAAGGAGCAGGTTGAGGAACTGCGTGCCGTCGTCAACCGGCCAGGCGGCATCACCGACGCGGAGATGAAGGCGGCGGAGAAGTACGAACGCGAGCTGCGCCACGACGTGATGGCCCACGTGCACGCGCTGGGCGACTCGTGCCCGAAGGCGAAGGGCATCATCCACCTGGGCATGACCAGCCAGGATGTAGTGTGCAACGCTGACAACTGGATCCTCTGTGATGCCATTCGTCTGACTCGTGAGAAGATCGCTCGGAGTGTGATCTCACTTGCAGAGCAGGCTTCGCGCCACAAGGCCGTTCCCACTCTCGGCTTCACGCACTACCAACCAGCACAACCGGTGACGGTGGGCAGACGATGCGGTCTGTGGGCCTACGACCTCTCAATCTGCCACTCGCGAATTGATCTCACGGCAAGTTGCTCGCCCTTTGACAGCCTCCGGGGCTTGCGCGGAGCGACTGGAACTCAAGCCTCATTCCTCGCACTCCTGGGTGACAATCCCAAGCAGGTCGACCTCCTTGAACGTACTTGGGTTGGAAAAATCGAGGGTTCCACCGATCTCGAAGACGACCACGGTGCAACGCACAAGCTCGTCGGCCAAACCTACCCCCGCGTCATCGACACCTTCATCCTCGCCGACCTCGCCTCCACCGCGAGCGTCCTTCACAAAATCGCCACCGACATCCGCCTCCTCGCCAACCGCAAGGAGCTCGACGAGCCCTTCGAGGACAAGCAGATCGGCTCCAGCGCAATGCCCTACAAGCGCAACCCCATGCGCTGCGAGCGCATCTGCGGCCTCACCCGCTTCGTCATGAACCTCGTCGGCAACGCTTACGACACCGCCGCGACGCAGTGGCTCGAGCGCACGCTCGACGACAGCAGCAACCGCCGCCTCTCCCTCCCCGAGGCCTTCCTCGCCCTCGACGGCGCTGGACCTCATGCACAACGTCGCCTCGGGCCTTGTCGTCCACGAAGCCACCGTCCGCAAGAACCTGATGGCAGAGCTGCCGTTCATGGCCACCGAGAACCTGCTCATGGCCTGCGTCAAAGCAGGCGGCGACCGTCAGGAATACCACGAGCACATCCGCGCCCACGCCCAGGCCGCGGGCCTCCGCGTGAAGCAGGAGGGGCAGGACAACGACCTGCTCGACCGACTCAAAGCCGACCCCCACTTCCACACGCCCGCGCTCAAGAGCGAGCTCGACTGGAACGGCCTCATGGATCCCATGAAGTACATCGGCCGCTCAGTCGAGCAAACCGAACGCTTCATCAGAGAAGTCGTCGAACCCCTCCGCGAGCAGTACAAAGACGCAATCGCCAACCTCCAAACCAGCGGCCCCAAAGTCTGATTTGGCAATTTGCAATTTGGCCATTTGGAAATTTGCCCCATGGCAACCTCCGCCGTCTACGCAGGCTCCTTCGACCCACCCACCAGCGGGCACGTCTGGATGATCCAGCAGGGCGCCGCCCTCTTCGATCGCCTCGTCGTCGCCGTCGGCGTCAACCCTTCCAAGCGATCCGCCTACGACCTCCCCACCCGCCTCCGCTGGCTCAAGACCATCTCCGCCCAGTGGCCAAACGTCGAGGTCGCCGACTTCGGCAATCTCTACCTCGCCGACTACGCCAAACGCGTCGGCACCGGGCACATCCTCCGCGGCATCCGCAGCGAGGTCGATTTCGCCTACGAGCAGACGATGCGGCACATCAACGCCGACCTCAATCCGGGTCTCACGACGGTCTTCCTCATGCCCCCGCGCGAGATCGCCGAAGTGAGCAGCAGCCTCGTCCGCGGCCTGATCGGGCCCGAAGGCTGGCAGCCGGTCGTGCAGCGCTATGTCCCCACCGCCGTCTTCGACGATTTGGTGAAACACCATGCGTGAACGATGGCACAAACTCGCAGACCGCCTGAACGCTCGCGAGTCCGCCGACCCGCTCTTCGATGCGCTCGACGCTCTCTACGCCCACCCGCCGCGCCCCTACCACAACCTCACGCACATCGCGGCATGCCTCGATCTGCTCGACCAGCACCGCAACCTCACAAAGCAGCCCGAAGCCGTCGAGCTCGCGCTCTGGATGCATGACTGCGTCTACGTCCCCGGCCGCAAGGACAACGAAGAACGCAGCGCCAAAATCGCCCGCGTCTTCGCGAACCAGATGAACATCGACGCGGCCACAACCGACGCGATCGAGCAGTGGATCCTCGCGACTCGCCACACCTCCGCGCCCACCACGCCCGACGAATCGCTCATCCTCGACATCGACATGTCGATCCTCGCCGCGGCTCCCGCCGACTACGACACCTACACCCGCAACATCCGCACCGAGTTCGCCTTCGCCACAGACGAGCAGTTCAAAGCCGGCCGCGGCGCGTTCCTGCGAACGCTCCTGACGCACCCGGCGATCTTCTTCACGCCCGAGCTGCACGCCCGCTTTGAGCAACCGGCCAGAGCGAATATTCAGCGCGAGCTGGCGGCGATTCAATGAACGCAAAAAGAGCCGTGACGAGAAGTTCGTGATAGCGCAGGCCACCGAGATGTATGGTTCGGAGCTGCGGAGCAGCGCCTTTCGATAGCCCACGGCGCAAGCCGTGGGTCGATGACGTTTGCGAACGCCAAGCCGCGGAGCGGCGGCTCTCACCGCACAACAGGCGCGCCCCTCCGGGGCTCGTTGCACACGAACCGCCGACCCACGGCTCGCGCCGTGGGCTATCGAAAGTCGCCGCTCCGCGGCTCAAGCCACCAGACGCCCCCTCGCCCCGACCTCATCAAATCAAACACACCCCCAACAACCGCGCGGCCAGCCGCCGCAATCAGGCCAAATCCACGCCAAAACACCCCACAAACACCGTCAAAACACCCCCTCAACCCTCGCCCGCGCTAAACTGACAGGTGATCCCCAAGATAGCGATCGTCGGCCGCCCCAACGTCGGCAAGTCCTCCATCATGAACATGCTGGCCGGCCGCAAGGTGTCGATCACCGACGACACCCCCGGCACCACCCGCGACCGCGTGAGCAGCGAGATCATCCTCGAGCCCGAAGCGGGCGATCAGCGCATTCCCATCGTCTGCGAGCTGATCGACACCGGCGGCTACGGCGTCTACGTCGCCGCGGGCCGGCGCTTCGACGACGCGGGCATGGACCTCACCGCCCTCACCAAGGACATCGAGGGCCAGATCGCCAAGGCCGTCCACAACGCCGACATCATCCTCTTCGTCATCGACACCCAGGCCGGCGTCACCGCGCTCGACGAGACCGTCGCCCGCCTGCTCCGCCAAGGCGGCGTCGGCGCCATCGACGCCAAGGGACGCACCAACGCGCCCGTCGGCAGCAAGGTCATCGTCGTCTCCAACAAGACCGACGGGCCCAAGTGGGAGCCCCACGCGCACGAGGCGGCCGCGCTCGGCTTCGGCGAGCCGCTGATGTGCAGCGCCAAGAACAACTACATGCGCCGCGAGTTCAGCGAGCGTCTCTACGACGTCGCTCACCCCATCGCCAAGCGCCTCAAGAAAGAAGCCGCGGGCCGCATCGACGTCCCCGAGATGAAGCTCGCCATCGTCGGCAAGCGCAACGCGGGCAAGAGCACGCTGGTCAACACCCTCGCCGGTGAAGAGCGCGTGATCGTCAGCGAGATCGCCGGCACAACCCGCGACGCCGTCGACGTCCGTTTCGACATGGGCGGGCGCAAGCTGCTCGCGATCGATACCGCCGGTCTCCGCCGCAAGAAGTCGTTCTCCGACCGCATCGAGTGGTGGGCGCTCGAGCGCATGGAGAAGGCGATCGACCGCTGCAACGTCGCCCTGCTGATGATCGACGCGACCGAGCCGATCAGCCACGTCGACCACCAGGTCGCCGCCAAGCTCATCAAGACGTACAAGCCGTGCGCCATCGTCGTCAACAAGTGGGACCTGGTGAAAGGCAAGCAGGTCGCCGGCGCCAAGAAGGGCGAGAAGGTCACGATCGAGCACTACGAGTCGTACCTCCGCGAGAACCTCAAGGGCCTCTGGTACGCCCCCATCGCCTTCATCAGCGCCAAGAACGACGTGAACGTCAAGGAAACCATCGACCTCGCCTTCGAGATGATGGAGCAGTCCTCCTCGCGCGTCACCACCGGCAAGCTCAACCGCGTCGCCCGCGCGATCATCGACAGCCACAAGCCCTCCAGCAAGACCGGCCTGCACGCCAAGGTCTACTACGTCGCACAGATCGCCACCAACCCCCCCACCGTCGTCCTGGTCGTCAACCAGCCGGTGATGTACACCCCCGCATACACCCGCTATTTCCTCAATCGCCTCCGCGAAGAGCTTCCCTTCAGCGAGGTCCCCGTCCGCCTGCTCATCCGCGACCGCAAGCGCCATCAGGAAATCGTCGCCAAGCGCGGCGAGCGTGCGGCGCTCGAAACCGAGACCGGCGCGATGGCCGTCGAACCGCAGTTCCTCCCCGCCGAGTCGTACTTCGACGAACCCGAACCCGTCGAAATCACGACGGCGCGCCCCGAGCCGGTGCTGGAAGAAGACCCCGCCGCCGAAGCCCCCAAGTCCAAGACCAAGGCAAAGTCCAAGACAAAGGCCGCGGCGACCAAGGCCACGACAAAGAAAGCCAAGTCCGCCCCCGAACCAGAGCCCGAACCCATCGACGAAGACGAGTCGGAGTTCGCGCTCTCCGAGGCCGAGGCCATCGAGACCTTCTCAGACGCACCCCCCGAGCGCAAGCCCGCCCCCTTCAACCCGCGCAAGCCCCGCCCCGCCGCGATGGAGGCCAAGGCCCGCTCAAAGAAACGCAAGAAGGGCAAGCCGGCGAACTGAAGACGCCGCGGCAGTCGGACGTTCTCAGAAAGACCCATAAGTCCCACAGGACGCACAGGTCCTATGAGAGCCGGTGACGGCCCGCAATGCCTGACCGGGTGTAGCGTTCTGCTCACATGCTTACCGCTCTTTTCGCGCTGGCCTTCCTGCAAGCCTCTGCTGCTCAGCCGGTCGCGCCTGCGGCACCGGCCGCAACCACCCCATCTACGCTCGACCCCGCCCTCAAGGCCCGCTTCGACAAGGCCGCCGACTACTCCAAGGACCACGCCGGCCGCGGCGTGCTCATCCAGCAGCACGGCAAAATCATCTACGAGCGTTACGACAACGGCGGCGCGGCCGACACCCCCCAGCCCCTCGCCAGCGGCACCAAGAGCTTCACCGGCGTCGCCGCGATGTTCGCGATCCAGGACGGCCTGATTACGCTCGACGAAAAAGTCGCCGACACGATCACCGAGTGGAAGAGCGACCCCAAGAAGTCGCAGATCACCGTCCGCCATCTGCTCACCCTCTCCAGCGGCCTCAAGGCCGACGGTGACGGCGTCAAGGAACGCAACCGCGACCTCGGCGCCGGCAAACGCTCGCTCATCGACGCCGCGGCCGGCGGCCTGAAACAGGACTGGTTCAAGGAGGCGATCGAGTCGCCCATGACCGGCACCGCTGGCGGCCAGTTCGAGTACGGCGGTAACCACTACTACGCCTTCGGCGAATTCCTCGAGCGCAAGCTCAAGGCGAGCAAGCTCCCCGAGAAGACCGTGTGGGACTACTACACCGCCCGCATCTTCAAGCCCATCGGCCTCGACGTCGCCCGCATCGGCAAGGACAAAGCCGGCCACCCCAACCTCCCGGGCGGCGCATCGCTCACCACGCACGAGTGGGTCAAGTTCGGCCAGTTCGTGCTCGACAACGGCGCGTGGACGAACAGCAAGGGCGAGAAGAAACAGCTCCTCAAGCCCGAGCTCCTCGCTCAGTGCTTCGTCCCCAGCGAGCGCAACCGCATGTACGGACTCACCTTCTGGCTCGGCGAGAGCGGCCAGGAAGCCAGCAACCCGTTTGCTTCAGGCAGCGACTCCGACAAGGACGGCACCAAAGGCGCGATCCGTGAACGCATCATGGAGCGGATGAAGAAGAACGCCAACACAACGGGCGCAGCCGGAGTGGACAAGGACGGCAAACCGATCCAAGTCCACATGGCCGCGGGCCTCGGCGGCCAGCGCCTCTACATCATCCCGTCGGAAGACATGGTCATCGTCCGCTTCGCCAAGATCGGCGACCAGTCCGGCCGCACCTACACCGACCGCGCGTTCCTGGCGAATCTCGCGGAAAAACCGTCCGAACCGCGCCCGTAAGGAAGCGGACCGGCACGCCAGTCGCGCAGAGAGCCCACCATCTGCGCTACTCCGCGCCTCCGCGTTCCAGCCTTCATTTCTGCTTTTCGCTGTTCGTTTTTCGCTTTCGCCTCTACCCTTCGCCGTGCCCCCGCAGCAGCCCAACCAGCCCCCCACGCTGATGCACAACCTCGGCGCGTTCTTCGGCGAGATCGCCAAGGCGATCAAAACCGACCCGACGAAACCGCCCGCCGCGCAAACAGCCCAGATCGCCGCCACGCACACCTCCCAGCAGGTCCAGACCCAGCTCGGTCCCGCGACGGCAACAACCAGCACCATCGACGAGCTCCAGGTCACCGCGCCAGTCCCCGGTCAGCCGCAGCACATCACTGCCCGTCGTACGACGGTCGAAGAGATCACCCTCGAACTACCTCAGCCGGAGAGCCACCGGTGACAACGCCTGCGCCCTCCTCCTGGCACCGCCACCCATCACCCATCGGCGACCTGCTCCTCACCGCCGACGACCAGGGCGCACTCACCGCGCTCTACACGTCCATGCACCGCGCAGCTTCCCGAGCCCACGGGGCTCAACGACCGCAAACCCTTCGCATCGCTGTGCGATCAGCTCGATGCCTACTTCGCCGGCACCACGCGAGCGTTCGATGTCACCGTCAACCCCAAGGGCACGCCGTTCCAGCACCAGGTGTGGGACTACTTGGTGCTCGTCCCCTACGGCCAGACGCGCACCTACCTCGACATCGCCAACCACCTGGGCGACCCCAACGCCGTCCGCGCCGTCGGCGCCGCCAACGGCGCCAACCCCATCGCCATCATCGTCCCTTGCCACCGCATTATCGCCAAATCCGGCGAACTCCAGGGCTACGCCGGCGGCCTCGAAACCAAACGCTGGCTCCTGGACCACGAAGCCAGGCACGCAGGAATATCGCTGAACTTCACGTGAACACGAGCCGGGCCGAACGACAATGCCTCGCACCCCGACGTCAACACAGCGGTACTGGGCGAGTAACCGACCCTTCGTGACCTGGTTCTGGAGCTGGCAACTCGGCGCGATCGCCTCTGTCTTTCTCTACATGGGAAGCGATCTGCACCAGGGATGGACGTGGCTCTGGCTTTTCCTTGCACTCCCATGCGCGTTCTTCGCTGGGCACTACGCGGGAATTCTCGTCGGCTGGTTCACGCTTGGGGTTGCATTCCTCCACCGCGGCCAGGAAAACGGAGGGCCGTTCGTCGTCGGCGACACGGTCCAGGTACTGCGCGGCGAGCACGCCGGAAAGGTGGCTCGGGTGTACGCGCCCTTTCAGCACGACAGCGTGCGCGTGGACCTTGGCTCTGAAGCGGCCAAGACGTACGCCGACGTGTTCTATCCGCATCAGTTGCTGCGAGAGCCGGACCCGACGGAATCAGATCCAGCTCCGCCGATCGCCTGACTCACGCCGCGTCGCGCCCGCGCCCGCACTCTGGGCACGGCCCCGCCGCCAAGCCCGCCAGCCGGTACCCGCACCCGACGCACATCCCGCGCCGCACGCGATACCGCCGCCGCAGCGCTCTGACGCACCACACCGGCGCACCGATCACGCATGCGAAGAAAAGGCTGTTCACCGCCAACCCCGCCCACAATGGAGACACCACCATCCGCCGCGGCAGGTTCCACGCCCCCGGCTGCGCATGGGCCCACTTGGGCAGTTCGACCGCGCCGACCCAGTACGGCTCGACGATCATCCGCGAGTTCCCGCCGCTGACAACGCTGTACCGGTACGCGCACAGACACCGCAGCGGCCATCCGGCTCGCACGCCGTACACGCTTGCGATCGGCATGCCGCTCGCCACTTGCCCCATCACAAATGTCTCGTACTCAAGCCCGGTGCCGCGCTGCATGAACACCGTCTGAGGCAACGCCGCTCGCTCCTGCTCGGTGTACGCGTCCTTCAGCAGCGGCGTCGCGACGCTCGCAAGCCGCTTGAGCTGACCATCGGCGTTCGGCTCCGGCTGCACGTTCATGCTGCGAAGCGAGCCTTTCGCTGACTCGTCCGAGTCGGGCTGCCACGCCGCGCCGGTGACAATGCCAAGCGGCGACCAAGCCGCCGCGGCCTCGGCGACGACGACGGACGCGCAGGCGCCGCACAGCAACAACGCCGCCGCTGCATAAAGCCCCCGCCGTATTGACCGTCGTTCTGCCGCCATTGCTCAGTCAGACGCACGCACGCTCGTCGAGTGCCAAACGACTTACCCCCGGCGCGGGTTGCGATTCGGCGCCTTGCCGAACTGACCCGGCCCCATCGGGCCCGTCCGCAGCGGCTTGGTCGGCGGGCGGACCGCCACCGGCTCGCCGATCGCCGGCGCCGACTGGACCGGCAACTGCGGCGCCTGTTCCGCCACGCCCGGACCTGTCAGCTCAGGCACGCCCTCCGGCTCGCCCGCGGGAACCGATGCGCCCGCATGGCCCGCAAGATCCAGGTTCCGTGCGAAGATCAGTCGGCCTGCGCTCGTCTGCATCGCGCTGGTCACCTCGATGCGTGCCTCGCCGCCGACCGCCGCTGCGCCGTCCTCCACCACCACCATCGTCCCGTCGTCGAGATACCCGACGCCCTGGCCCGGCTGCTCGCCGGCGCGGATGATGGCGATCGTCATCTCGCTCCCGGGGATCAGGCTCGGCTTGAGCGCGTTCGCCACGTCGTTGAGGTTCAGCACCGGCACGTTCTGGATCCGCGCCACGCGGTTGAGGTTCGCGTCGGTCGTCACGATCACCGCCGGCATCAGGCGCGCCAGCTCGATCAGCATCTGGTCCACGCTCTTGCCGGGGATGTGCGTCTCGTCGACGGTGATGTCCACGCCCGGGGTGCGCTGCAGCTTGCCCACCGCGTCAAGCCCGCGGCGACCTTTGGTCCGGTTCAGCTTGTCCGAAGAGTCCGACAGCGTCTGCAGCTCCAGCAGCACAAACCGCGGCGTCACCATCGGCGTCTGCACCATCCCCGTCGTCGCAAGGTCCACGATCCGCGCGTCGATCAGCGCCGACGAGTCGAGCAGCAGCGGACGCGGCCCGCGGATCTGCTTGGCGAACTCCACGTACGGAATCACCAGCCGGTAGTCGTCCTGCGTCTGCAGCACCGTCGCGATCCCCATATACGCGAACCCCATCCCCAAGAGCACCTTCACCGTGTCGATGATCGAACGCGCGCTCTCCTGCGTCGCCTTGTCCTCCATGTATGACTGCACGAACAGGTCGATCACCAAACCCACAAGCACCGCCGCGAACACCCCCGCCAGCGCGCCGAAGAACACGCCCGTCAGCACGCCGATCTTCTTCCGCGGCGTCAGCAGGTCCACCGTCAGGAACCCCACCACCACGATCACCGCCGTCATGCTGGGGATGATCCACCGCTGCCAGGGGTTCTCCGCCAGCGTGCCCGACTTGTTCCCGCCGCCCAGGATCGACACCAGCACGACCGTGAAGACCAGCACCACGAACCCCATCCGCACGATCCGCACCGTCACCGCACGGTGCATCGCCGCGACTTCCACCGGCGACAGCGGCTGCGGCACAAGGACCGAAGGCGCGGGGTTTTCCGTCCCGCCGCCCGACTGATCTGCCTGAGGCTCGTCCATGCACAAGGGTATCGACCGCCCACCCCCCTTCCCCCCCACCTCACCTGCCCTCCAACCCCTTGATTTACCCCGTCCCTGCCAACTTCCGACCCTGTGAACCCGAACCCGACGATAAACTGAGCCGTCCAATCCGCATGGAGGCCGCCCAATGACCCGCGCCGCAACCGCCATTCTCACCCTCACCCTCGCCGCCGGCGCCGCCCACGCGCAGAACGCCCTAGGGGGTGGCCGCGCACTTGATAGCGGCCTGAGCAGCCAGCCGGGCGGACGCGTCAACTCCTCCAACTCCGACTACCAGTCGATTGTCCGGTTCAACACCAACGCGGGCAACGCCCTCAACGGCCCGGGCATCGACATCAACTCCCTCAACGCCCGCAGCCGGCTGGTCACCTCGCCCAACCGCCCGTACGTCCGCATCCCCTCGATGGACCGGACGTTCTCCGACACGACCTACACCAACCGGCTCTCCAACGCCGGCATGCAGTCGGGCGCTGCGCCCACGCAGTACGCCTCGACGGGTTACGGCTCGCTCGGCTCACCGCTGGGCTCGCGCCCCAACACGATCGTCGACCGCGTCGCCACGCTCGAGGCCGGATACCTGCCCAACGGCGCGCTCACCTCCAACGTCACCCTCCCGCAGGGCACCACCGCCGACGACTACCGCCGCACGAGCGACCCGTACGTCGGCATGGTCTACGACAACCGCGGCAACCCCGTCCTCGCGAGGGCATCGTCGCTGCGCGGCATCACCTTCGCCCCGCAGTCGGCGCCTCCCACCGTCAGCGCCGTGGGTGACGAGAGCAAAGTCGGCTCAGCGGTCGTTTACAACCGCGTGATCGACGAGCTGCGGTGCGCCACCATGGCGAACCCGACCAATCCCAATAAGGTCGACCTGGCCACCAACACCACCCCCGGCGCCAACACGAACACCACCCCGACCAAGCCGACCGACACCACCAACACGACAAATCCAACAAACCCTGCAAACCCTGCGAATCCCGCGAATCCGCAGCGCCCCATCGGCGCAAACCCCGGCACCTCGCTCACCCAGGCGCCCGACGACGCAAACCGGAACGAAACGCCCGCAACGATCAAGCGGCTCCGCGACCGGCTCGCGCCCCCGCCCGATGCGCCGACGCCCAACCGCCCCACCGCCCTCACCGCCGACCCCTCCAACGCCGCCGCGACGCCGTCGCTCACCGAGGAAGACATCGCGGCCCTGAAGCAGATGTCGCTCACGCTCGACTCGCTCGTGCCCGCCGGCACCACCGATGCGAAGGCGACCGACGCCTACACCCGCATGGGACAGGAAGCGCTCGCCGCCGGCCATTACGGGCTGGCCGATCAGATGTTCCAGTCCGCCATCGCCCGCAGCGCAGACAACACCCTCGCCGTCGCCGGACGCGTCAACGCCGTCATGGGCCTGGGCATGGTCATGACCGGCGGCAACGACCTGCGCGACTTCTACGTCGACCACCCCGAAATGATCCCTGTGCGGTTCGAGGCCGCGCTCCTCATGCCCCGCGGCCGGGCCGACCAGCTCGTGAAGATGCTCGAAGAGGACATCGACCGCGCCGACGGCTCCATGCTCCCCAACTCCGGCCTCACCCTTGCCTACCTCGGTCGGCAGTTTGAGAACAAGGCGTGGCTGACCAAGGGGCTGACGGCGATGGCCAAGCAGACCAAGGACGACCCACAGGGCAGGGTGCTGCTGGAGATCCTACAGAAGGTGTGGACGAACGGTGCACCGGCGCCTGCTCCGGCCGCCCCCGCTTCGGCATCCACCCCGGCGCCGGCTCCGGCAACTAAGTAAATTGCCCCCCGGTACAATTACCCAACCAGCCTCCTGAGCGGGCTTCGCCCTGATTCGCGCTGCGCGGTGAATCCGCGCGCACCGTATGAGCGACTGGCCGTATTTCGATCCGTCTACCACTATCATCCGCCGCCCACGATCCGGCATGGACGCCGGCTAATGTTCGGGTCGCGTTCAGGGAAGGATCCCCTCTCATGGCCGCTTCCGGGGCCGCAGTCCCCCGTTCATCCAACGAGATCATCATCGAGCCCCGGTTCGCCAAACCTGTCGCGTCCTCCGCTCACGGCACCCCGTCGCCTCATGGCGCGCTGGCGGGGCTCGGCCTGTCGATCCGCGACTTTCTGACCGACGGCTCGCTGGCGCGGATGTGCGACGAGTTCTCGCGCATGTCGGGCGTGCCGGTGTGGCTGCGCGACCGCCAGGGAATGGCCGTTGTGCCGGGCGATGCGCCGGTGGGCGGCGACCAGCGTGCCGCGGCGCCGTGGAAGGTAGTGGACGCGACCACGGGCGCAATGCGCGCCTTCCAGATGGTCGGGCGTCCGTACAACCCCGATGCGCAGCTCTACGTCGCACCCATCCGCACAAGCGTCGGCGACATCGGCAGCATCGCGATGCCCGCGGCGTGGGAGAACGACGACCCGCTGGCGCGGCGCGCCCTCGAACGCGCCGTCACGATCCTCGCTGCGACGGGCGTCGAGCATGTCGAAGGGATGTTGATCCTGCGCGAGCGCGTCGAAGCGCTCGACGCGCTCTTCCGGCTCTCCTCGCTGCTGGTGAAGGCCGACGACCCGGACAAGCTCGTGCTGGCGGCGCTCGACCTGGCGCTCGACGTGCTGCACATGGACGCGGGGACCATCAGCGTCATCGACGACGGCTCGGGCGCAGTGGGCGTGAGCTTCACCGCCAACCTCGGCGGCGACGCGTCGATGGGCCTCAAGCACAAGGCGGTCCGCAACCTCTCGCCCGCATGGCTGGCGGAGAACGCGCCGCTCTCGGCCGACGGCGAGCTGCGCACCGCTGCTCTCAAAGGCGGCGTGGTCGCGGTGAGCGACCTGCTGCACGACCCGCGGATCACCGACCCTTCGCGTCCCGCGGCCGAAGGGCTCGTCAGCCTGCTGACGGCGGGCCTGGTCTTCGGCGGACGGGCCTCGGGCCTCATCCGCCTCTACTCGCGCACCAAGCGCGAGTTCAGCGAGAGCGAGAAGAACCTGCTGCGCACCATCGCCGACCACGCCGCGATGGCGCTGGCCCACGCGCGCCTGCGCCAGCTCCGCGAGCAGGATGCGCAGATGCGCCGTCAGCTCAAGCTCGCGGCCGACGTGCAGCAGCGCATGCTGCCGCGCACGATGCCGACGATCCCCTGCTTTGACCTTGCTGCGCGATACGTGCCCTCATACCAGCTTGGCGGCGACTTCTACGACGTGTTCGAGCGGAACGGGTGCCTTGCGATGGCGGTGGGCGACGTGGTGGGCAAGGGCGTGCCGGCGGCGCTCATCATGTCGGCGGTGCGGTCGGGCCTGCGGGCGTACTGCTCGACGGGCGCGCCGCTGGACACGGTGATCGGCCAGCTCAACGGCGCAACGGCGCGCGACACGCTCGAGAGTGAGTTCGTCACGCTCTGGGCGGCGACGCTCGACCCCAGCGATCTGTCGATCGCCTTCTGCTCCGCAGGCCACGACCCGGCGCTGGTCTTCACCCGCCCGGCGGCGGACGCGCCGATCGAAGTGCGCGAGCTTGCCACCGGCGGCATGGCCTTGGGCATCGACGCGGGCCAGAGCTACCAGATGGGCCGTCAGCAGCTCCGCGTCGGCGACGTGGTGCTGGCGCACACCGACGGGCTCTCCGACGCCACCGACTTCAACGGCAAGCGGTTCACGCACCAGCGGATCCGCGAGACGGTGGCAAAGCTGCTCACCGCCGAGCCGGACGCCACCGCGTCCCGCATCGTGGAGCACCTGATGTGGACGCTCCGCCAGTTCGCCGGCGTCCGCCTCTCGACTGACGACATCACGCTGGTCGTCGTGCGCGTGCGGTAGACCGCGCCTTCAATCGGTGGCGCAGCGCAAGCGTTCACCATGCCTCCCACTGACCGCCAACGCGAGCAGGGATTCGACGCCTTCCGGCGGGGCGATTTCGCGGCCGTGCGCAGGCTGCTGACGCCCGCGGCGATGTCGGGCGAGCCGCAAGCGGCGCTGTACGCGGCAGAGTCGGCCTTCCGCATGGGCGAGGGGGGCTCCGCGCGGTACTTTGTCGACCGGCTGCTGGGGAGCGGACGCTCCCCCGAGGACGCGCACATGGCGGGCGCGGCGGTGGTGCTGACCAAAATGGGGGACACGCAGACGGCCGAGCGGCTGCTGATGCAGTCGGCCCAGAGCCACCCTGACTGGCTCGGCGTGCGGCTGGAGCTTGTCGCGCTCTACCTGATGACCGGCCGGCCGAACCTGGCCGAGCCAGTGCTGCAGCAGATGGACGCGGCGGGGGCCGAGCCGGACCTGATGGACCGGCTGCGGGCCGATGTGCTGCGGGCCAACGGACGGATCGAAGACGCACGCGAGTTGTACGACCGGGCGCTGACTCGCGCTCCTGACGATCTCGCGTTAGCCGAGATCACCGCGTACCTCACGAACCTCTCCGATCGCACGACTGCGCGCGACGGATTCGAAGCGCACGCACGGTTCGGCCAATTGCTGGAGCGAACAACGCCTCGCCTGCCTGCGCGGGCTCTCGCCGGCGGACGCCGACCGGCGACTGCGCATTGCATTCGTCTGCGACAACTTCGCAGCTCACTCTGTCGCGCACTTCCTGACCGCGCCGCTCAAGCATCTTGACCGCGCGGGGTTTGAAGTGTGGGGCGTCTCGACCAACGCGATCGAAGACTCGACGACCGCAGCGCTCAGCGCGATGTGCGACCGCTTTGTGCGATTGCCCGGCGTAACGCCGCTCGACCTGGCGGCGCGTCTGCGGGCCGAGAGCGTGGACATCGCCGTCGATCTCAACGGACTGACGGCGGGACACCGGCTGGCGGCGTTCGCCGCGCGGCCCGCGCCGCTGGCGGCGACGTGGCTGGCGTACCCGTCGACGACGGGGCTGACGTCGATCGACCTGCGGATCGTCGACTCGATCACCGACCCGCCAGGGAGCGGCGCGGGTGAAGGGAATGGAGCGATCACCACTGAATCGCTCGTGCGCATCGATCCGTGTTTTGTCTGCTTCACACCGCTCTACGACGAGCACGCGGCCGCGGCGGCGGCGGCGCCGGTCGAGCCGTCGATGCGGGACCACGTGGCGTTCGCCTGCTTCAACAACGCGGCAAAGATCACCGACCGGGCGCTTGGAGTGTGGGCCCGCGTGCTTGAACGCGTGCCGCGATCGCGTCTGCTGATCAAGGGACGTGGGCTGGCGTCGGAACGTGCGCGCGCGTCGCTGGCCGCGCGAGCCCAGAACGCGGGGCTCGACCCGGCGCGTGTGCAGGTGTTGCCCGAGACCGCGACAGTCGCCGAGCACCTGGAGGCGTATCGCCGAGTCGACATTCAGCTCGACACGTTCCCGTACAACGGCACGACGACCACGTGCGAATCGCTGCTGATGGGCGTGCCGGTGGTGACGCTGCAAGGAGAGGGGGGAAAACAGGAAGGAAGACACGCGTCGCGCGTGGGTGCGAGCCTTCTGACGGCAGCCGGGTTGTATGAACAAGTAGCAACGAACACCGATCAGTATGTCGCTGCCGCGGCGCGGCTGGCGTTGGAGAGCGACGCTCTGGCACGTACGCGTTTGGGCTTGCGCGACCGGCTGCTGGCCTCGGCGCTCTGCGACGCGCCGGCCTTTGCCGGACGATTCGGCTCCGCGCTGAGGACCGCGTGGCTTAAACGGTGCGGCTCTTCCTGCCCAGTTTAGTGTTATGCTGCAGTCGCGACTCGCGTCGCTCGTCCATACTGCCTGTCGAGAGAAACGTGTCCGACCGCATCAACGCCGTCTTCGATCTTGTCCGCCTGGGACGCTACGCAGAGGCGAAGCCCGGGCTGCTTCGGATGGTTGCTCGAAACCCGGACGATCACGAGGCTCGCTTTGCGCTTGCCGAATGTTTCTTCTGGACGGGCCAACCAAGCGGCGCGACCTTTCACCTTGACGCACTTCTCCGCGCGAAGGACCTGCGCGAAGACCTGCTGGCCGTCGCGTGCGACCTTCTCGCAAAGACGGGGGCCCTCGGACGCGCCGTCACTACGCTGGAACAGCGGCGCACCGCCGACTCCACGGCCTTCAACACGCGGATCTCACTCTGCTCCTTCTACATGCAACAGGCCAAGCTTGACGAGGCCTCCGCCGTGCTGGCTGAAGCCGAGGGGATCGCCCCCGACTTCCCGATCGTCCGCAAGCTCAAGGGCGCGCTCTTCAGCCGCAGAGGCGACGTGGACGCCGCGATTGACGCCTACCGCGCCTCGCTGTGGGAGAACCCAGGCGACGTGAACCTGGCCTCCTCTCTCGCGTTCATGATCAACGGCTCCGCCAAGGCGACGAAGCAGGAGGTGTTTCAGCCGCACGTGATGTTCGGCGAGCTGATGGCTCAGCAGGCGGGCACGGGTGGCTTTACGTTCCAGGGGCGTCTGGACCCCGACCGGCGGCTCAAGCTGGCGTTCGTCTCCCATGACATCAACGGCCATTCGGTCTCGGCCTTTCTCGAAGCGCCGGTACGGCACCTTGACCGCGCATCGTTTGAGGTCTGGATCTACTACACCGGAACGGGGCGCGACGCGACCACCGAGCGCCTCGCCGGGCTTGTCGACCGCTTCGTGCACATGCCCGGCGTGACTTCCGTCGACCTCGCCAGCCGCGTTCACGCCGACCACATCGACGTGTTGATCGAGCTAAACGGACATACGCAGGGCCACCGCCTCCACGCAATGCAGCTGCGACCTGCGCCCCTTCAAGCGACCTGGCTCGGTTATCCCAACACCACCGGTCTCAAGACCATCGATCTGCGGCTGGTCGACGCGATCACCGACCCGCCCGGAGTCGAGGCCTTCAACACCGAGCGGCTCGTGCGCCTCGACCCGTGTTTTCTCTGCTACACGCCCATCGACACCGTGCCAGAGCGGGTAGGCGCCGGCTGGAGCCGCGCGCCGCGATCGACCATCGACGACCGTCCCGTCTTCGCCTGTTTTAACGCTGCGCACAAGATCAACGACTTCACGATCTCGCTCTGGTCGCGTGTTCTCAATCGCGTGCCCGACTCGCGCATGCTGGTCAAGGCCCGTGGCGCCAGCGGACCCCACAGCGCAGAAGGAGTCCGTTCGCGCTTCAGCGCTCAAGGCGTGGACGCGGCCCGCATCGAGATGATCCCGTTCAAGGACTCACCGAGCGAGCACCTGAATACGTACGCAAGCGCCGACATTCAGCTCGACACATTCCCTTATCACGGGACTACGACAACGTGCGAATCACTGCTGATGGGCGTTCCGGTCGTCACGTTGACTGGCGATCGCCACGTCAGCAGAGTCAGCACAAGCATCCTCCACGCGGTCGGCTTGGGGGAACTCGCACCGTCAACGCCAGACGCATACGTCGACGCCGCAGCCTCACTGGCGGCCGACACCAGCCGTCTCCGGGCACTTCAAAGCATGCTTCCCGATAGGGTTCGCCTTGGGCCGCTGTGCGATGGGCGGACGTTTGCCGCGACATTCGGACGTGCGATACGCGCGGCGTGGCGCGAGACTTGCGCACGCATCTGACGGCGGCTCCAAAGGGCAACGACAGCTCGCTGTAAAAACAACCGCCCGGATTGCTCCGGGCGGTTGGAACTTACTGAGATATGGCGGTCAACCTGATCGATGATCGATCAAGCGCGACGGCGGCGGCTCATGGCGAGACCGCCGAGGCCGAGCAGGGCGGCAGCGCCCGGCGTGGGAACTGTGTTCCAGACGATGATGGCGCCGTTGGCGGTGGCCGAGCCACCCGCGGCGACACCGACGAAGTTCCACTGCATCACGCCGGTGATGTCAGCGCCCGTGGCCGGGTTGACCGGAGCGCCGAGGTTGGCATCGGCGAAGTTGTCGATGCCGGTGTCGGTGATCTGGCCACCAACGCCGCTGAAGGTGCCGACCGCATAGGCGTCAGCGCCGTAGCCCCAGTGGCTCAGGCCCCAACCGGCGTTGCTCGAGTCGGAGATGTTCATGACGCGGTCGCCGTGGACGCCCACGCCCGGGCCGTAGGCCGTATCGAGGCGATCGCCCGCGTCGGCGTTGGCCAGGAAGTAGTCGACGTAGTTGAAGAGGCTGATATCACGCGCGAACGTGGCATTGTTCAGAACGGTGCATGAGTAATTAATGACGGCCGTGTTCGCGTTGATCTGCGTCAGAGTCCAGCTCAGCACAAACGAATCGGTCGCATTGGTCGTGATGGCGTAGCTGACCTGGTTGGGACCGCTGCTGGTGCGAACGGCCGTGCCGGTCGCCTGGCGAACGCCGAGCTCACGCGTGCTGGCGCCGGTGCCGTTGACGCGGTACCACCACCAGTTCTGGTAGAGGTTGTCCGAGCCGGCAGTGCCGCCGGAGACCATGAAGTTGGCCTGCGCGCGGCGTTGGTCGACGAGGGCTCGGTCGTGGGGATGGTGCCCGACGTGCCGGTGCTGGTGACGTCATAGACGGCGGTGCCGTCGGTCAGGCGGAAACCGCCGTTCTGGGCGAACGCGGCAGACGCGGTGCCGGCAACAGCAGCAAGCAGAACGATCTTCTTCATATACATCTCCTCTTCGAAGCGTCGGTCCGAGAAAACCGACATCCCGCGTCAGGCAGAATGCCCAAGCGCAGTCCCCGACACGGGGATACCTCTAGTTTCAAGGGCGATCTCTTTCGCCCCTCTCCTGACAGCTGCCCCTACACACTAGGGACAACCGCGATCCACCTATACCCTACGACAAAACCCTTTCTCATGCAAGAGAAAATCTTCATGAATCTGACAGTTTGACGGAACCACCTTGGCGTGGGGTAAAGAGACGCCTATTGGCGTCCGCTCGCTTGCGAGCCGTTGCATCGAGGACAAAAAGACAGCCGCCCGGATTGCTCCGGGCGGCTGGTACTTACAGATTGATCACTGTCGGACTGATCGTTTGACGATCAGGCGCGACGGCGACGGCCGAGGGCGAGACCGCCGAGGCCCAGGACGGCGGCAGCGCCGGGGGTCGGGACGACGCGCCACGTGCCGAGCACCACGGCCGTGGGGATGTCGGAGCTGTCGTCAGCCTGGAAGTAGATGTTGCCGCTGCCCGCGTTGGCGAGCATCTCGGTGTACGCGGCGGGGGTCAGGGTCGCCACGAAGGAGCTGCTGAACGCCTGCTGGCCGACAGCGAACGTCGCGGTGGTGGCGAACGACCAGATGTTCAGGCCCGTCTCGGTGGTACCGAAACGATAGAGCGAGGGCGAGTTGTCGCCAGCGCTGCCGAGCACGCTGCGGAAGCCGCCGACGCCGTTGGAGAACGTGCCGGTGACGGTGCCAGTACCGGTCCAGAAGTTCGCCAGGAGGATGCCGGTGCCCGTGCCGCCGGTGGCGGCAGCGGAGGACAGGCCAGCCGCGTTGGCGGTGACCGTGACCTGGTTGGCCACCGACAGGTCGATAAAGATCAGGTCATCGGCCATCGCGACCGAAGCCGAACCAGCGAGAACGGCGAGCATAACGATCTTCTTCATATACATCTCCTCTTCGAAGCGTCGGTCCGAGATAAACCGACAACCCGCGTCGGGCAGAATGCCCAAGCGCAGTCCCCGACACGGGGAAACCTCTAGTTAAAGGGCGATCTCATCGCCCCTCTCCAGACAGTTGACCCGCACACTCAGGTCAACCGCGATCCGCCAACACCCTACCGCAAAAGCCTCCCCCACGCAAGAGAAAATCTTCACAATTCCAACGGACTACGGGAACCACCTACGACGGAGCCCACTCCGGTCGAATTTTCTGCGTGTAGCCAATGAAAAAGGCACGGGTAAACCCGTGCCTTTTGATCAATCTGGGAAACTGGGAAACCTGGAGCGGTTCAGCGGCGACGACGGGCCGCAGCCAGACCGCCAAGGCCGAGCAGGGCCGCTGCGCCGGGGGTGGGGACCGAGAAGGAGTACCACTGGACGCCGCCGACGGCGAGCGACTGGCCCGAGGCACTGAGGGTCGACACACCGTCGGTCACGCTGACGCCGAGCGACGCGATGGCCGCGTCGCCGCCCATCATGGCGAAGCCGGGGCCGGCGCCGCCGGTTCCGCCCGCGGCGCTGCTGTACTCAACGACGCCGAGGTAGTAGGTGCCGTCGGTCAGGCTGTTGACGATCTGACTGAAGGCGTCAGGGCCGTCATCGTCGTTGGTGGCGATGACCAGGCCCTGGCTGTTGAACAGCGCCATGACCGTGTCGGAGCCGGTGGTACCGCTGCTCACCATCGTGAACGAGGCCGCACTGGTGAAGCTGCCGAGGAAGACGCTCGAGGGCGCGGCGGGGGCGACGTAGGGGGTGAACGTGAGGGTGATGCCGGTCCACGCGGCGTCGACACCGGTGTCGTCGTACGACTCCCAGAAGCGGGCGGTCACCGAGTCGCCGGCGGACATGTTCCACAGGCCGTTGGACGCGGCGATCGTGGTGCCGAGGCTGGCGCCGCCGGTCCACGTCTGGACGGCCGACATCGCGCCGCCCGTGCCGGTCTGCGCATTGGTGTTGTTGACAATTCGGACGCGCAGTTCGTTCTGATAGGAGCCGACGCCGCCGCTGGTGGCGGTGCCGGAGAACGACCACGTGCCCAGGCCGCCCGCGCCGATGTAGCTGAAGGAGGCCTGGCCGTTGGCGCCGCCGTTGTCAGCGCCGTCGCTGTTGTACGGGCCGGAGAAGACGAACGACTGGGCCTGCGCCGCGGCGGCGAGACCGGCGAACACGAACAAAGCAGCAATCTTCTTCATCACAATCTCCCTTTTGTGCCGCCCGACCGAGAGGTGGCCGAACGACAACGCAGCACGGTCGGGTGATCACCGAACGTGCGATTCCCCTGACGGGGAAACCTGTAAAATGCGGAGGGCGCCTGACGAGCCCCTCTCCATTCAGACCGGCCCACACACTTAGGCCGATCTCGATCCGAAGAGAACATACATGCTTGTGATGTTCTCACAACGCAACATGAACACTCGCAGCCAGTTCTCAGTAGTGACCCTCCCCCGACCGGATTCGGCTTCTTCCCCCTCGATTGGATTGAGAATGCACCTACAGACGGTGGTTCGAAGCCCAATCGGAGCGCCAACACGGTAAACTCCCCACCATGCCCGTCCTTCTCCGTTGGCTCTTCCGCCTTGGGCCGACCAATCCGATCGCCGTCCGGCTCGTGCAGAACGGGTCGCGTCGTTCGCGCCACCACTACATCCGCATCGCGTACCTGGGCGCGCTGATCATCGTGCTGCTGTGGGCGCTATTCATCAAAGGGATGAGCGGGGGCGGCAGCGAGCAGTCGTACCAGGCGCTGGCCGCGGCGGGTTCGTCGTCGTTCCAGTACATCGCGTACCTGCAGATCGGCCTGATCTGCATCCTCGCGCCGGTGTTCATGGCGAGCGCGATCGCGCAGGAAGCGGATCCGCGCACGTGGGACATCTTGCTCACAACGCCGCTGAAGGCGAGCGAGATCGTGCTGGGGAACCTGCTCGGCCGACTCTTCTTCATCCTCGCTCTGCTGTTCAGCTCGCTGCCGCTGTTTGCGATTACGCAGTACTTCGGCGGCGTGTCGCCTGACCGCATCTTCGGCAGTTACGCGATCAGCGCAGGCGCGGCGCTGTTCGTGGGATCGACGGCGATCTTCCTGTCGGTGTCGCGTCTTGTGGGCAAGCGGGCGGTGTTCGCGTTCTATGTGACGATCGTCTCGTACCTCGCGGTGACGTACGCGATCGACGCCGTCGCCGGCGCGGGCGGCGTGACGTGGATGACCGCGATCAATCCGTTCCTCACGCTACGCAACCTGCTCGATAGCACGGGCTATCCCGCGGCTCCCGAGGGGACGTACACGGGCCTGCCCAAGTACTTCCTCGAGACGCCGGTTCGCACGTTCTGCTTCATCAGCATCGGCATCAGCGTTGTGCTGATGATCCTCTCGACGATCACGGTGCGGCTGGGCGGCATCGCCGGCACCGGCGGCCTGCTCGGTCGCGAAGGAGCCAAGCGTCGGCGCAAGGTGCTGGTCGACCCCAACAACATGCGCGACGACGAGGCGGGCAATCACCGCCCGCCCAAGAGCGTGTGGCACAACCCCATCGCGTGGCGCGAGGCGGCGGGACGCATCACCGGCCTGCCGCAGACGTTCCTGCGCTGGGGGTTCATCGTGTCGGGCGTGCTGTGGGGCGTATTCATCATCGCGATGTTCCACACCGGGCGCTGGCCGACCAACCTCTTCCGCTCGGTGCTGATGGCGACGATCATCGGCGAGATGGTGGTGATCACGCTGGTGGCGATCAATCTCTCGGCGACGAGCGTGAGCAAGGAGCGCGAGGACGGCACGCTCGACCTGCTGCTGACGACGCCGATCACCCCGAGCCAGTACCTTTCCGGCAAGCTCAAGGGTCTCATCGCCCACCTGTTGCCGCTGATCCTGGTGCCCATCACCACGGCGCTGCTGGCGGGCCTGTACATCCTGACCGACGCGCTGGGCAACACCAAGCTTGCGACAGTGAGCGTCACCAAGGCCGCGACCGCCGGCTTCGGCGCACCCGCCTCCCCCCATCACTCTGCCGACGGTCCTGCCTGAGTCGGGGCTGATCATGGCCGCGGCGGCGATCCCGTTCTTCGCATTCTGCGTGATCATCGGGATGTACTGGTCGCTGCGGAGCAAGGGGACGCTGGGCTCGGTGACTGCGGCGGTGGCGATCATCGGCGCGATCGCGGGCACGGCCGGACTCTGCGCGTGGAACGCCGCGGTCGACCTGCCGGTGCTGGGCCCGGTGCTCGGCGCGCTCTCGCCGATCTCCGCGGCCTACGGCGTGGTGATGCCCGAGGAAGGGCTGAAGAACTCGATCATGGCGGGCAGCAGCGGCGGCGCAGGCGCACGCACGGCGCTGGCGATCGGCGCGTGCGCTTCAATCGTCATCTACGGCGCGATCGTGTACGCCATCCACGGCGCGATGACGCGGAGCTTCGACTTCACGGTGCGCCGGTTGGCGGGAACGAAGTAATCAGCCGCCCCACACCGCGTTACCATCCCTCTACACGGATGCCCGCTGCGCCGCATCAACCCTTTGACGCCTCTCCCCCACGGCCGAGCGATCGCTCGACGGGTGGCGGTACGGGTGCAGCCGGCGGTGGCCCGATCGCGACGCCGGAAGACCTCGCCGACCTGCGGCTAGTCGAGGCCGTTCGGCGCGGCGAGCCCCGCGCGTGGCATGACCTGCTGAGCAAGTACCAGGACCGGCTCTACGGCGTCTGCCTCCGGGTGATCGGCGACTCGCCGCGGGCACGGCAGACCGCGGCCGACCTGACGCAGGACGCGCTGGTCAAGATCATCCAAGGCCTGTCAACCTATGACGGCTCGGCCAAGCTGAGCACGTGGATGATCCGGGTGACCATGAACGTCTGCCTGAGCCACTTGCGGGCCCAGAAGCTGCGGCGGCACGGAAGCCTCGATTCATCCACCTCAACAGGGGGTCGACCAGGCATCGGTTCGGGACTTGGAGGGGATGCGTCCGGACCTTCGCTGGCCGAGATGCTCTCGACTCGGGAACCAACGCCCGCCGACCGCGTCTCACATGAGCAGACACGGGCGATGGTGACCGCCGCTCTGGCGAGCATCGACCCCGAGCAGCGGGCGCTGCTGGTGCTTCGGGACGCAAAGGGTCTCGACTACCACCAGATCGCCCAGGTCCTTGACGTGCCGGTCGGCACCATCAAGAGCCGGATCTTCCGTGCACGCCTGGCCCTGCGGCAGGCTTGCGAGCAGCGAACGAATCAACAGCCTCCACCCCCCGCGACTCCACGAACGTGACCAGCCAGCCCTTCCAACCCACCCCCCCTTCCCCCAGCTACGACGAGGCCGACGTCCTCGCGCTGGTGGAGGGTTTGCCGCTGCCGGCAGAACGGGCGGCGCGGCTGCGGGAGGCGCTGGCCAACGACCCACAACTCGCAGAGCTTGTCACGCTGCTGCGGGCCGACCGTGACGCGATCTCGCTTCCGACCGTCACTGTCTCCGCACCCGCTGATCTGCTCGACCGCGTCGAGGCACAGCTCGAGCGCAATGCGCTGGTTGGGCTCGCGCGGAACGAGTCGACGTTGGTTGAAGAAGAGATTCCGGTCTCGGTCATTCTTCCGCCGCGGCGGGTGTTCATCGGCCCGCGCGTCGGCGGCGTGCTCGCGGCGGCGGCAGCGGTGGCGCTAATCGCCGGCGGTGTGTTGATGATGGTGCCGGGCAAGGGCGGCAAAGCCGTACCGTCGGTCGATCCGTCGGCAAACAACCCGCACACGCCGGGCGACACGAACCTGGCGAACAACGCGACCAAGAACGACGGCGCAGCCGACGGTCACTCGACGAACGCCGGGACCGACGTCGCAGCAAACACGCCGAGCAAGACTTCGCCCGACGCGACGGCCGAATTGCCGACAGTCGTGCAGCCCGACGGCCCTGCCATCGCCGCGGCCACGGGGCCAACGATGGAAGAGCTTCTTGCCGCGGCGCAGGAAGGGCGGCTCGTGCTGCGCCTTCGGACCGACGAGAAGACGGCGCAAGCGCGGGTTGACGACCTGAACAACCACGGGCGCGCGATCCGTGTGCAGGCGCTGGGGGGCGATCGATCCATGGTGTACGTGGGCGCTCTGGCCGACGCGATGCGCCCCAAGCCGGTGAACCCCGCGGTCGTCAAGCCGGGTACGCCCGACAACGCTCCCGCCATCGCCAGCGACAACGGGGCCGGCACGAGCAATCACCCCAAGCCGAATCTCGCCAAGAACGAGCAGCCGGAAGACGCGCACCTGCCGGCGCCCGAGTTCGCCAGCCAGTCGTTTGTCGCGACGCTCCCGGCCGCGGCCGAGTCCCTCGAGTCGCTGCGCAAAGTGATGAACGCGGCGGGCGGCGAGTGGAAGATCCTGCGCAATGGCGTGCGTGTCGAACCGCCGACAGATACTGCATCGATCCTGTGGTGGACTGCGCCGACGCCGGAGTGGGGTCCGCGGTTTGTGATCCCTGTGGTCGTGCAGACGAACTGAACGAGACGCGAGACGTGAGCAAGAAAGAGACCCGCTGACAGGCGGGTCTTGTCTTTGTCTCACGTCTCACGTCTCACGTCTCACGTCTCACGTCTCACGTCTCACGTCTGCTCGCCCGGCGCTGCGAGCGACAGGCACCACGCCGGTCCGCGCACGGTCGACTTGCCTATTTCGGCGACTGCCGACTTGCCGGAGACCTTCCGCAACTGCACCGCAGACCAGGGGATGCTCATGTCGCGCAGGCCGAACCATCGCGCCAGGCGTGCGGGCCGCAGGTGCAGGTGAGCGCTGTCGGCGGCGACGTGCACGCACCCGCCGAAGTTGAACAGATCGAAGCGGAACGACTGGAACTTCCGCCGCACGGCGTCGGAGGCCGGCTCAACCGGCGGAAAGGCCGTCACCAGCGGGCCGAGCGTCGCGGCGCACGCCGATGCGACCGCGCCGATGATGACAAAGTCGATCGTGAGAAGGCCGCAGACCAGCAGCGCGATCTGCCAGCCGTTCATGTGTCACTTCCCGACGGTGGAGCGCAGGCGCATGATGAGGTCGGTCGCCTCAGCGTCGCTCATCGAGCCCTTGAGGCGCGCGGGGTCGAACCCCCAGACGGCGTTGCCCGGGTCGGGATCTTTGTCGGGCCCGTAGCGCGGGATGACGTGCCAGTGGATGTGCGAGACCTGGTTGCCCAGGCACTCGTAGTTCACGCGCGAGGCCTGACAGACGGCGCGCACCGCATTGCCCACCATCGCCACCTCGCGGAAGAGAGCCATCTGCTCATCAAGCGCGAGATCGGCCAGGTGCTCCTCGTGGCGCTTGAGGATCAGCACGCACCAGCCGGGAAGGCCCTGGTTGTCACCCAGCACGGCCACTGTGCGGCGCATGTCCGCGATCACGCGCGGGTGCTTGCCGCTCTTGGCGAGCTCGATCTGCTGGCACAACGGACAACTCATCAACGCAAGCCTACCACGCCCGCGTGTTTGCGGTGAGATGTTCTCACCACCTTCGGCGGGCATTTGCCGCGCCGGAATTGCGCAGATTGACAGTTGACAGGGGTTTTCCCGGTAGAACCGGGTGTTCTCACGAGCCTGCGAGGAGCCTTGGCGCAAGGCGCGGAGATCAGTGCGGCCTGCTCAGCGCCGTCTGGCGAACAGCCTTACGTCAGAGCCCGAAGCGTCAGCGAGGGAGGCCGATGAGGCTTTGCGAATCGGCCGTTTGGTCCAAAGACACGGCACGCGCCGAGCCTTGTGCCGCCTCCCTCGCTGACGCGTCGGGCTCTGACGAGCAGGGCAGCGCGGGACATTGTGGTCCATCAACGCTCAGATGGCGCCGATGTCAGTCGTGTTGGTGACCTGGCCATCACGTCCGAGAACCAGTACGTCGGCGATCTGCAGCGCCTCGGCGAAGCTCTCGCGCGCCTTCTCCACGTTCGCTGCGCCGGGCAGGATCATCTTGCGGCGCAAGTGCTCGACAGTCGGGATCGCGTCGCCGCAGATGAGCGTGGTGAGCTCGGGCTCTTCCACCAGCACGCCGGTCATGCCGGGCGTGAGCCCGGGGAGCGGGAAGACGTCGATGCGGTCCGCGAGCGTCTCGGGCGCTTCTTCGCAGCGGTGGAGGATCTCGACCTCGCGCTTGAGCACCTCGACCACTTCGGCCTCGCGGTCGTCGCTCGCCTTCTTGAGCTGCTGCACCAGCGGGATGCCGACGCCCTCGCGCTCGGGCTTGGCGATCCACCACACCGCGTCTTTGAACGCGCCGATGCCGCGGTGCGTGTCGGGATGGAAGCTGGTGAGGAAGACGTGCGTAATGTCGCGCGGGCCGATGTTGGCACGCTCGGCGAGGCGCGCGGCGAGCATCTGCTCGGGCAGGCCCGGATCGATCAGCAGCGTGACCTTGCCCGAGCGCACGAGCGTGGTGGTGGCGTGACCGGTGCGAACCGGCGAGCGTTCGCCCCACAGCGGGTGTGCGCCGAGCGTGCCGATCGAGATGATGCGCAGATCGAGCATTTACGACTCCGCCGCGCCGTCGCGCGCCTCGGCGATGCGGCGGAGCGCCGGGTGCCCCGCCTTCTTCTTGGCCTTCAGCGCCTTGACGACTTCCGGCGGCACCATCGTCTTGAGCGGCGCGAAATCGTGCCCAAGGGCCGCGAGCTGCTTGATGAGGCTGCTGCTGGTGTACGAGAAGTTCTGGCCCGCGACGACGAAGGCGGTCTCGATGCCGGCGATCTCTCGGTTCGTGAGGGCCTGCTGCACTTCGTTCTGCAGGTCCGACAGGTTGCGGATGCCGCGGAGCAGCGCGGTTGCACCGACGCTGGCGGCGAAGTCGACCGTCAGCCCGCTGAACCCTTCGACGCGCACCGACGCACCCTCCTCATCGCGCTGCATCCGGCCCACCAGCTCGGTGAGCAGCGAGACACGCTCGTCCATCGAGAAGAGCTCGTCCTTGCCGGGATTGCGGCCGACGGCGACGACCAGCTCGTCGAACAGTCTCCGCCCGCGGCGGATGACGTCGAGGTGCCCGTATGTCACGGGGTCGAACGAGCCGGGGAAGATGGCGACGTGCCTTGCGGGCCGGGGGCTCATGGTGCGGATGATACCAGCCGCGTTGGGGGCTTCAGACCGCCGGGAAGACCATCACCGTCTGCGAGCCGTAGAGCGGGTACTCCACCTCGCAGCGATACGTGCGGAACTCGTCGGCGTTGAGCGCCAGCGACGCCATCACCGCACGCAGCAATTCCTGGTAGCCCTGCACGCCGCCGACGCCCGGCCGGACGCGCGAAAGACCCGTTCCGAGCGGCGTGATCTGCTCCTGCAGGTCAAGCCGGTCGAGGTCGCGCCGCTTGTCGAACACGTCCGCCACGCCGTCGAACGCCGTGTCGTAGATCCGCAGCTGGGGCTCGCGCCCTCCAAAGAGCGACTGGTGCACGACAAGGTCGAACTGCAGCGACTTGGCGGGGACCGCGGTTTCGGCGAAGTAGTAAGAGCCGCGAACGGTGCCGCTCTCGATCTGCTCGCGCGTCGGCGGCGGCGGGACCTTCAGCTCAGCACGGTTCACTTCGACGAAGACGACATCAACGGCGCTGCCCGCGCCGAAGCCGTCGCCGCCCAGCGTATAGAACAGCGAGTCGCCCATGCGCACCACGTGCACCGGCGGCGTCGGAGCGCCTGCAGAACTCAGGCACAAGCGGCGGCGAGTCGTCGCCGATCACTTCGCCACCGAGCGTCGTGGCGCGGCGCTCGCTCGGCTGGGCCGACATGCGGCGCGACGCCATCTTTACCGTCACGCCCGGGCGCACGCGGTGCAAGCCGGTGAGCCCGTGCACCCAGACCACGTCCATCATCCCCTTGGTCGCGCTCGGCGCGACGAGGCACGTCGCCGTCAGCCCCTCCGCCTGCACACCCTTGATCTGGCTGAGCGCTTTGAACGCCGCCTGCTTTCGGCGCAGCTCAAACTCGCCGCGGGCCTGGGGGATCCACGCGCTGAGGATGGAGTCGAGCAAGCTCCGGTCGCCCACCTGCACGTCGATCAGGCGCTCGAAGTCGGCGATCGCCACCAGCGCGCCCTCGACCGCCGCGGCCGGCGCTCCGCGACGCTCGGCGGCGCGCACCAGCACGCGCAGCGGCTCGGGCCCGGGCATGAAGTAGAGCGTCACCACCGGATCCTGCTGGCGCAGCGCCTTGAGCACGCGGCTGGCGAGCACCTTGTCGACGCCGCCGCCCAGCGCCTTGGCGAGCGCAACCGGCCCCGATCCCTCTGCGAACCCGGCCAATACCTCCCCCAGTCGCTTCGCGAGCGCCGCCCCAACGCCCACGATCTCGGCCTCCAGATGAAGGCCGCGGGCAGCCCCCTTCTCCCCGCTCTGGGGGAGAAGGTGCCCGCCGGCTTTGCGGCGGGCGGATGAGGGCATTTCGGGGCGGCTCCTCCCCCCCACAGCCGCGACCGGGCCGTCAGTTAGCCCGCCACGTTTCCCCTTGTTTTTCCGCTCAGATTGACGCATGGTGGCGCTAGACCAATGACCAGCCCGACCTTAGGGCCCTGACAGGGAGCATACCGCTCGAGCGACGAAAAACCATCACTTTTAAATATTCTTGGAAGTTTCCCGGAAACTGTGGTACGCTCGCGTACTCGAAAGGGATCCGCCCCGCCAACCAGGAGTCATCAGCCATGTTCGCACGCCTCGCCCCCATCGCTCTGCTCGCGCTCGCCACCGTTCCCGCCGCCGCACTCGCCGACGACGTCACGCTCTACGAAACCGGCGCGCCCGGCGGCTTCCTCGGCTTCTGGGGACCCGACGTCTTCCCCGGTCAGTCGGTCGCGTCGCGATTCACGCCCACCGAGAACGCCTCGCTCGCCGAGGTTGCCGTCTGGTTCATGAGCAACGATTGGGACGGTACCACGCCGCAGACCGTGACTGTCACGCTCCGCACCGATACCTCGGGCGGCGGGTTCGCATCCATCCCGAGCGAGACCATCCTTGAGTCGTGGACGGTGGACCTCACCGTCGTCGGCTGGAACCCCGAACTGTCTCCCTTCCCCTCCGTCTCTCACCCGGCCCTGACCGCGGGCGTCAAATACTGGATCGTCGCCGAATCGAACGTCCAAGGCGGCCTCAGCCCCGTCTGGGTTTACGCAGGTGAGGGCGAGGGGTTCAACGCCGACACCGACGGGCCCGGCACCCCGTGGGAGAGCATCGGCGGCGGCGCACTTGGGATGAAGATCACCGGCTCAACCTCCGCTCCCAGCTGCCCTGCCGACCTCGGCGCCGCCGGCGGCGTCGCCGGGCACGACGGCATGCTCGACAACAACGACTTCATCGCCTTCATCAACCACTTCTTCAACCAGAACGCCGCGGCCGATGTCGGCGTCGCCGGCGGCGGGTACGGGCACGACGGCGCTTGGGACAACAACGACTTCATCGCCTTCATCAACCTCTTCTTCAACGGCTGCAACTGAGCCGCGGCCAGGTGGCCGTTCCATCTAACCCCCACATCTGCGCGGCCGCGGGTTCTGAGAATCCGCGGCCGTGCCTTTTCAGGCTTTGTGCAAGGTCGTACGGCGCCGCCAAAGACCGCCCATGAACGGCTTTTCGACATACGACGGAGTGATTTCCCGTTCCGCAGTTGCCACGGCCGCGCCACGAGGTAGGTTGAAGGCAAGCCCGCTCGCCCCACCGGTACGCATGGGCGGGTAAGGAGCCGACCATGCCCAAGACCGCCCACCGTGTATTCGCCGCCTCGCTTGCGCTGCTCACCGCCTGGGGCGCGGCGCTGGCCGATGACAACAATCAGGCACGCGCGATCATCAATGCCGACTTCACGCCGATGTCGCCGCCGGTGGACAACATCGTGCAGCACCCCGGCTACTGCTCGGCATACGGCACGGGGTTCGGCGGCTTCGACTCAACGGGCGAAGCGTGGGCGCAAGCCGACTACGGGTACGCCGTGCTGCAGGGGCAGGCCCACGGCTCGCTCAACGCCGGCGCGTACGGCATCTTTCGAGACTCCATCACGATCACAGCCCCGGGAATTCCGACCGGCACGCCCGGCACCATCACCTTCGCCGTCAATGTGACCGTCACGCTCACTGCCACCACGGGCAGCTCCGGAGCGACGTGGAATCTCTCCGCCGACATCGGCGGCGGCATAACGGACATGAGCCGTTCGGGCACCATGTACGCGCCCTCGCTTCATAACCCGCAGTACGTCGGCGATGCCGTCGGCACCTACACCGCCGTGGGATCATTCCAGTACGGGATGCCTTCACAGCTCATCGTCACGCTGCAAGGCGGCGCCGACGCGGCGTACGGCGGCGATGGAGCGGGCAACTGCTCGTTCACGCGCATCGTCGCGTCGTGGGCCGGCCTGACCGACGCGAAGGCCAACGGCGTTCCCGTCAGCGGCTGGACTGTCACCTCGCAGTCGGGCACGAACTGGGGCGGCGCGATCAACCCGCCCTCGCCCTGCGCGGCAGACGTCGGCACCTCCGGCGGCCAGCCCGGCAACGACGGCGTCCTCGACAACAACGACTTCATCGCCTTCATCACCTACTTCTTCAACAACGACCCGCACGCCGACATGGGCCAAACCGGCGGCGTCTCGGGCCAAGACGGCCTCTACAACAACAACGATTTCATCGCCTTCATCAACGCCTTCTTCGCAGGCTGTTAGTCATCATGTGAGTAGCCGGGTGACGCGCCCGGCCCCGACCCCGCCACGACCGTGTTTAATCCTCTCTTTGCCTGTTGCCGTCCTCTCGCTTTGGTGTAGGCTGAAGTTGGAGCCCCGCGGCCGACTGCGCCGCACGGGCGGGTAAGGAGCCACACCCATGCCGACGACCCCCCACCGTCTGCTCACGGCCGCGCTGTCATTGCTTGGCGTCTCGACCGCCGCACTGGCCAACGACAACAACCAGGCCAGGGCGACTGTCAACCCCAACTTCACGCCGTCGTCGCCACCGGTCGACAACATCGTCGAACACCCCGGTTACTGCACGGCGTACGGCACCGGCTACGGCGGCTTCAACTCCACCGGCGAAGCCTGGGCTCAGGCCGACTACGGATATGCGGTCATCCAAGGGCAGGCCCACGGGTCCCTCAGCGCCCAGGCGACCGGCACCTTCCGAGACTCCATCACGATCTCCGCACCGGGCGTCCCCGCCGGCACCACGGGCACGATCACTTTCGCCGTGAACGTCACCTTCACGCTCACCGCCACCACCGGCAGCTCGGGAGCGACGTGGGACCTCACCGGCGACCTCGCCGGCGGCTTCAGCGACATGAGCCACACAGGAACGATGTACTCGCCGTCGTTGCACACGCCGCAGTACGTCGGCGACGGCGTCGGCACCTACACCGCCTCGACCACGTTTCAGTTCGGCGTGCCCACCTCGCTGCTTGTCACGATCCACGGCAGCGCCGGCGCGGGCTACGACTTCGAAGGCCCGGGCAACTGCTCGTTCACTCGCATCGTCGCGTCATGGGCCGGCCTGAGCAACGTCACCGTCAACGGCGCGCCGGTCGACAACTGGAGCGTCACCTCAGAATCCGGCACCGACTGGGGGCACGCCATCAACCCACCCTCCCCTTGCACCGCCGACCTGGGCACTTCAGGCGGCCAGCCCGGCAACGACGGCGCCCTCGACAACAACGACTTCATCGCCTTCATCACCTACTTCTTCGGCAATGACCCGCACGCGGACCTGGGCCAGACCGGCGGCGTCTCAGGGCCAGACGGCCTCTACAACAACAACGACTTCATCGCGTTCATCAACGCCTTCTTCGCCGGATGCTGATGTGCCACACCTTCGCCGCGCAGGGGGCGGCAAGGTGTGGCGGCCGCACGGAAACAGGTAGCGCACAAGATTCGCAACCTGTCCGGGTCACTTCACTGGACTCCCGCCCAACACAGCGCACACTGCTGTTAGAGAAGAGGAGCAACCAGTGAGTCTTACCACCCACCGCACCCTCGCCGCCGCGATCGCCGTGGCGACCTTCGCCGTCGTAACCCAAGCGCAAGTCACCGTCCGTGGCGTCCCCACGCTCCGCTGGGCGACCAGCGACGGCTCCATCGGGTTCCAGAACGCGACCGTCGAGGACTTCGAAGACACCACGCTCGCGCCGGGGCTGTCGATCTTCTGGAGCGCCTCGGGCGGCACGGTCGGTCCCGTCACCACGCTGCCGCGGGTCTTCAACCCCAATACCGACGACCCGTTCGGCACGGCCTTCAACAACGGTCAGTGGGACGGCACGCACGCGTTGATCTCGGCGCCGGGCAACCAGTCGTACAGCTACAGCGCTGCGCAGAACTGGGGCGACGTTGAACTGCGCTTCGATCCGCCTGTCACGGCCGTCGGCTTCAGCATGCAGCAGGCCGACGCCGAGGTGACGCTCGTCGTCAACGGCACGCCCGCCGGCGGGCTCAGCGCGCTCAGCGGCCTCTCGTTCAACGGCGGGCGCACCGGCTACATCGTCGTCACCGCATCCGGCGGCGGCACCATCAGTACGCTCAAGCTCGACAACTCCGGCGGCGATGGGTTCGTCATCGACCACCTGCTCTACACCACACAGACCGCGCCAGTCGTCTCGGTCACCGGTTTCAACGCAACGGTGTGGCCGCGCAAGGACGGCGAGGTGGGCATCACGCCCGTACAGACTGAAGACTTCGAAGACGTGAACCTCGTCCCAGGCCTGCAAGTGGGCTGGGAATCGATGGCGGGCGCCACGCCGCTCAGCTCGACGCTTCCGCAGACGTTTGACCCGCTCACGCAAGACCCATTCGGCAACGTCTTCGAGTCGAGCGTGTGGGACGGCACACGCAGCGTCATCAACACGCGCGACAACGCCAGCCACCAGTACGTCGGCACCTTCGAATGGGGCGACATCGTCTTCGCGTTCAACCCGCCGCGCCAGTCGGTCGGCTTCAGCATCGAACAGGCCGAGGGCGAAGCACGCCTGGTCGTCAACGGACGCGACGTCGGCGGCCTGCTCAACCTCGCCGGACTCGCCACCGCCGAGGGCCGCCAGGGATACGTCCGCATCGACACGCCGTGCGGCGGAACACCCATCAGCCAGATCCGCCTCAACAACGCCCGCTACTTCGCCAGTGTCGCCGACGGCTGGGGCATCGACCACCTCACCTTCGGCACGCCCATCGGCTTCGTCGTCCCGCCCAACGGCGCGGCCATCTGCCACGGCACATCCGCCGCGTTCAGCGTGCAGGCCGGCGGCGTCGGCCCGTTCAGCTACCAGTGGCAGATCGAAACCTCGCCCGACAACTGGACGACCTTGGGCAACGACCCCGGTCCACTCCCCGGCGGCGGCTCGGCGTATGCGACGCCGATCAACTCGCCATCAGTCCACATCGGCCTGCTCGGCCGCTCAGACCTCCTCCGCGTCCGCTGCGTGGCCTCCAACAGCTGCGGCAGCGCCGCCAGCTCGCCCGTCCATCTGTTCACCAACCCGGCCGACTGCGGCGCAGCCGGCGGCCTCCCCGGCTCCGACGGCCAATACGACAACAACGACTTCATCGCCTTCATCAACTACTTCTTCGCGCAGAACCCCCACGCAGACATGGGCCGCGCCGGCGGCCTCTTCGGCGACGACGGCCGCTACGACAACAACGACTTCATCGCCTTCATCAATCAGTTCTTCGCGGGGTGCTGAGGTGCCACATCTTCGCCGCGCAGCGGCAAGGTGTGGTCGGCGCTCAAAAACAGGAACGCGGAGGCGCGGAGAAGCGCAGAGAGACGCGGAGGAAGAGCAAAGAAAGCCTTGAACAACGTAGGAATCGAAGAAAGCGCAGGCCAAGGCAGGGTGAGCAGGTAGCGATGCCTTTACGTCATATCGCCCCTTCAATACCTTCGCTTCCTTCGTTGTAAAAACTGCCTTTCTGTATTCCTCCGCGTCTCTCTGCGCTCCTCCGCGCCTCCGCGTTCCTGTCTCCGCGTACCCTCGCGGACAATGTCGAATCGCCCCGTTTACCTCACCACCCCGATCTACTACGTCAACGACCGCCCCCACATCGGGCACTGCTACACCACCGGCGTGGCCGACGTCGCCGCGCGATTCCAGCGCCTGCTCGGCAACGAGGTCTACTTCCTCACCGGAACAGACGAGCACGCCGACAAGGTCATCGCCAAGGCCGTCGAGCACAAGATGACCGAGCAGCAGTGGGTCGACCAGTGCGCCGGCGAGTTCAAGAAGGCCTTCGAACTGCTCGGCTACAGCCACGACGTCTTCTACCGCACCAGCGAAGAGCACCACAAGACGCTCGCGCAGAAGTACATCACCAAGCTGCTTGAAAAAGGCGACATCTACCTCGGCGATTACGTCGGCTGGTACGACGCGTCGCAGGACGAGTACCTCACCGAAACCGTCGCGAAAGAGTCCAACTACAACTCGCCCGTCACCGGCCGCCCGCTCGAGAAACGCACCGAGAAGAACTACTTCTTCCGGCTCAGCAAGTACGAGCAGCCGCTCATGGACTACGTGAGCAGCCACCCCGATTTCGTCATGCCCTCTGAGCGGCGCAACGAAGTCATCGGCCGCCTCAAGGGCGGCCTGCAGGACACGCCCGTCTCGCGCCTGATCAAGCCGGGCGAGAGCACCTGGGGCGTGCTGATGCCAAACGACCCCGGCCACCGCGTCCACGTGTGGATCGAGGCACTCTGCAACTACCTCACCGCCGTCGACACCCCCGACAAGCGCCGGTTCTGGCCCGCCACCTGCCACTTCATGGCCAAGGACATCGTCTGGTTCCACGCCGTGATCTGGCCCGCCATGCTCATGGCCCTCAACGAGCCGCTGCCGCAGCACGTCTACGCCCACGCCTACTGGGTGCGCGAAGGCGTCAAGATGAGCAAGACGCTCGGCAACTTCGTCGATATCGACGTCATCCGCGCGTATTGCAACGCCTTCGGCCGCGACGCCTTCCGCTACTACCTCGTCACCCAGGGCCCGCAGAACGCCACTGACGCCAACTTCGCGCACGCCAAGTTCGTCGAGACATTCAACGCCGAACTCTCCAACGGCATCGGCAACTGCGCCAGCCGCGTCGGAAACATGGCCGACCTCTACTTCGGCGGCAAGGTCCCTGACCCCAAAGGCGTCTCGAAACTCATCGACGGATACGACTGGCCCAGCCTCACCGCCGCGGCCGTGCAATCCGCCTCCGCCAAGGCCAATGCGTGGGACCTGATCGGCGCCACCGCCGAAGCGATCGCGCTGGTCCGCGCCGTCGATGCGTACATCAACACGACCAAGCCGTTCGGCCTCGCCAAAAACTCGACGCCGAACCCGGCCTGCGCGACCAGCTCGCCGCCATCCTCTATCACTGCGCCGAGGCCCTGCGCGTCGCCTCACTCATCCTCTCACCCACCATGCCCGACAAGATGGCCCAGCTCTGGCGGACGTGGTCCTGCACGCCCCCCGCCGGCGTCTCGTTGAGTGAGCTCGCTGCGTGGAACGGACCCCACGCACTCAAGCCCGGCCAGCCCCTCACCAAGGGCGAAGTCCTCTTCATGCGTGCCGACCCCGCCGCGCCGGCCCCGGCATAAGAGCCGCGTGCGCGAGCACGCGCGCCCACACCGCCCGACCATTCAAGGGGTGCCACAGACTCCGCTGTTTTGAGCGGAGTCTGTGCCGCGTGCACCGCAGCCCCCAGAACGCAGACTCCCGCAAAGCCGGGAGTCTGCGGCCGCCCCTTGGCCGGCCTCCCGCACACCTTTTGAGACCGCACAAACCACCCCGTTGACCCGTAAGGGTGCAGGGCTATCATCGTCCCCCTCGGCGGGCTTGCCCGCTTGGGGTCTGTCATCGACTGGCCGGTTTTACCCCCCGGGCACGCGGCGTCAGAGTTCGACATCAGGCCGCTGTAGCTCAGTGGTAGAGCGCATCCTTGGTAAGGCTGAGGTCATGGGTTCAAATCCCATCAGCGGCTCTTCCCTGACGCCGGGCAAGAGTTTCTTCGGTGAGGCAGGACGCCCGCCGCACGGCAGTTCAGGAACGGATTCAAGCCCCACAAGGGGCGTCCCCGCACCATGCGGGGTCGTCAGGCAGGCTCGGTTCAGACAGTAAACACCCTTCGATTCAACGGAGTCACAAACTATGGCAAAGGGCACTTTCACTCGTACCAAGCCGCACGTCAACGTCGGCACCATCGGCCACATCGACCACGGCAAGAGCACGCTCACCGCTGCTCTCTCGGCTCGCTCGGCCGTCAAGAACGGTCAGACCCCCAAGACCTACGCCGAAATCACCAAGGGTGGTACGGTCCGTGACGCCAACAAGACCGTCACCATCGCCTCGTCGCACACCGAGTACGAGACCGCCAAGCGTCACTATGCTCACGTCGACTGCCCGGGCCACGCCGACTTCGTCAAGAACATGATCACCGGCGCCGCCCAGATGGACGGCGCGATCCTCGTCGTCTCCGCCGCCGACGGCCCCATGCCCCAGACCCGCGAGCACGTGCTGCTCGCCCGTCAGGTCGGTGTGCCCTACATCGTCGTCTTCCTGAACAAGGTCGACCTCGTCGACGATCCGGACCTCCTCGAGCTCGTCGAGTCCGAGATCCGCGACCTGCTCACCAAGTACAACTTCCCCGGTGAGAAGACCCCGATCATCCGCGGCCAGAGCAAGCTCGCCCTTGAGAACCCCAAGGACGACAAGGCCTGCGAGCCGATCGACAAGCTCTTCGACGCCATCGACAGCTGGATCCCCGAGCCCACCCGCGAGATCGACAAGCCCATGCTGATGGCCGTCGAAGACGTCTTCTCGATCAAGGGTCGTGGTACCGTCGCCACCGGCCGCGTCGAGCGTGGCGTCATCAAGGTCGGTGACAACGTCGAGATCGTCGGTCTCCGCAAGGAGAAGAAGTCGACGACCTGCACCGGCGTCGAAATGTTCCAGAAGACCCTCGACCAGGGCCAGGCCGGCGACAACGTCGGCGTCCTGCTCCGTGGTATCGAAAAGGACGACATCGAGCGCGGCCAGGTCATCTGCAAGCCCAACTCGATCCAGCCCCACACCAAGTTCAAGGGCGAGGTGTACGTCCTGAGCAAGGAAGAGGGCGGTCGTACCACCCCGTTCTTCGCCGGCTACAAGCCCCAGTTCTACTTCCGCACCACCGACGTCACCGGTGCGGTCGGCGAGCTGACCGGCAGCAACGGCCAGAAGGCCGAGATGTGCATGCCCGGCGACAACATCACCATGACCGTCGACCTGGGCGAGAAGCCCGTCGCCATGGAGAAGGGTCTCCGCTTCGCCGTCCGCGAGGGTGGCCGTACCGTCGGCTCCGGCGTCGTGACCGAAATCATCGCCTGATTCTTGCGGGTCCCCGCGACCCGCTCGACAACCAGTACGATCGCCGTCCGGCGGGTTTGGATGGGCTTGAGCCCTGAAGACCGCGACGAAACAGGACGGGCCGTACGATCAAGCAACAACCGGCCCGGCGGGGACACCCGCCGGGCCGATTTGCCGAAGGGGACGACGGCCTGATTGTCCAGCTCGATTTGATCGTCCCGGCAACAAGACCAACCGCGGCCGCAAAATGGGCCGCATGCAGAGGTGATCCATGGCCAAAGGCAAGTCGCTCGCTCGTGAATACGTCTGGCTCCAGTGCTCGGAGTCCGGCGACCTCAACTACCGCACCGAAATCAACGTCAAGGGCGGCATCGCCGAGAAGCTCAAGGAGGGGTTCATGAAGTACTCCCCCCGCCTCCGCCGCCACACGCTGCACAAGATCAAGCGCAAGTAAGTAGGGCCGAGGTGTCAGGGCCGAGGTTACAGCGAAGACCGTTCTTCCCTGTAACCTCGGCCCTCGGCCCTCACCCCTTCTGCCCCATACGCCGGTAGCTCAACTGGTAGAGCAGCGGATTCCAAATCCGCAGGTTGCGGGTTCAAGTCCCTCCCGGCGTGTTCAACCTCGCGTGCCTGACCCCGCGGCCCGGTGCCGCCCGCGCCAGGCCGCCGCGGAACACGCATCCACATGAGTCTGGGCATCTACAAGCCGGGTCAGGGGTACTGGGTCCGCGTCCTCAGCGCCGTCCTCGCCACCCTTCTCATCGCAGCGTTGGGCGTGTGGACTTATCGCGAAACAGGCACCATCGTCGAGAGGTTGCCCAAGAGCGAGTACCGCCTGGCGATCGAGCCCGGACAGGTCGCTCCGGCCGTCGGCGATCACATCGAACTCACCGCTCGCCCCGACAGCACCGGCGCCGCGGCCAAGGTCGGCGTTGCAGACGTCGCCTCGGTCACGCAGACCGACCGCGCCGCGGTGATCACCATCCGCAACTTCGCTCCGGAACTCGACTCCGCAGGGAAGCCCAAGGCCGATGTTGCCAGCACCGCCGCGGTCCGCAAAGCGGTCGATGACGCCAAGCCCGCCCGTACCGCGGGCAACCCCGTGGGAATCGCTCCCATCGACCCCATCTTGGCCAGCACCGGCGTCGCTTCGGTGGTCGGTTTGCTGTGCGTCGGCCTCGCCTACTGGTTCATCGGCGTCAAGCCCTCGTCGGTCGAGTTCCTCATCGCCACCGACTTCGAGATGACCAAGGTCAACTGGTCCACACCTCGCGAGGTCATGGGCCACACCTGGGTCGTCATCGGCGCCTGCTTCCTCTTGGCACTCTCACTCTGGCTCGTCGATCAGGCCCTCGTCGTCGTCTTCACCTGGATGGACCTGCTCCCCAAGGTCGGCAAGTAAGGAGCGTCGCATGACCGCGTCCGCCACCGCCGCGCCCTTCAACGACGACGATCAGAACAACAGCGAGCAACCCATGTCCTCCACACCCGAAACCACCCCCGCCTCCGAGTCCAAACCCGTTGCGTCCAACCCGACGCCGGCCCAGCTCAGCGAGGTCCAGAAGAACTCCGTCATCCTCCCCGGCGAGCCGATGACCCGCGAGGGGATGAACTGGTTCGTGCTCCGTGTCGCCAGCAACAAGGAGTCGAGCGTCCAGCAGACTCTCCTCCGCAAGGTGCAGATCGAGCACATGAGCCACATGGTCGGGCGCATCCTCGTGCCGACCGAGAAGACCAAGACCGTCAAGAACGGCAAGACCAAGATCACCGAAGCCAAGCTCTATCCCGGCTACTGCTTCGTCGAGATGAAGCTCGAGGACGACGGCCGCATCCCGCAGGACGTCTTCTTCCTCATCAAGGAAACGACCGGCGTCGGCGACTTCGTCGGCACCAAGGGCCGCCCCACGCCCATGAAGGGCCACGAGATCGAGAAGATGCAGGCCGCCTCGATGCGCGTCGAGGACCAGCCGCAGATCAAGCTCGTCTTTGCCAAGGGCGAGCCCGTCTCGATCAAGGAAGGCCCCTTCCAGGGCTACGAAGGCACCGTCGACGAGCTGGTCCCCGAGAAGGGCCTCGTCCGCGTCCTGGTCACCATCTTCGGCCGCCAGGCCCCCATCGAACTCGAAGAGTGGCAGATCACCAAGGTCGACCAGAAGTAAGACCTGGAACTCGAAGGGTCGAAGACAAGAACTCAAAGATCAGAAACGGGCGTCGCAAGACGCCCGTTTTCCATTGTGCTCTTTGCTGGCCTCAAGAGGAGGGAACGCGGAGGCGCAGGAGGAGCGCGGATGGAAGACAGAAAAGGTTTATACAACGAAGACACCGAAGGAGGGGAAGTGGGGTAATTCAAAGCAGCCGCAATCGCCTCTCCTCACCCCATCTTTTTCCGCTTCGTTTCTGTCGCGTTGTAACAACTGCTTTCGCCTTTCCTCCGCGTCGCTCCGCGCTTCTCCGCGCCTCCGCGTTCATGCCTTTTCTTCGAGCCGTTCGAGTTCTTTCTTCCCCCCTTTGAGTTCCTGTATCCTCTGCCATGCGCACGCTCATCGCCATCCTCGTCGCGCTCGTGCTCCTTCCCGGCTGCTCGAAGAAGGACCAGAAGCACATCGTCCTCTACACCTCCGTCGACGCCGGCGTCATCAAGCCCGTCATCGACGCGTACACCAAGCGCACCGGCGTCCGCGTCGACCTCGTTACCGACACCGAGGCCACCAAAACCACCGGCTTGGTCAACCGCCTCATCACCGAGAAGACCAACCCGCGCACCGACGTCTGGTGGTCGGGCGAGACCGTCGGCACCGTCCAACTCTCAAACGCCGGCGTCCTCGCGCCGTACAGCTCCACCGCCGCTGAATCGGCCGCGCGCGCCTCAGGCTCCTTCACCGGCTGGCCTCTCCGCTCCTCTAAGAACGACTGGTACGCCGCCGCGCCGCGCCCACGCGTCATCGTCTACTCCGCCCGCGCCTATCCAAACGCAGACGCCGCGCCGCGCTCCTTCAACGCCCTCATCGAGAGCGGCAAGACCGTCGCGATCGCCAACCCGGCTTTCGGCACCACCCGCGGCCATCTCGCCGCCCTCTACCTCGCCCTCGGACGCGAAGTCTTCACCGACACCATGTCCAAGATCCGCTGGCGCATCTACGACGGCAACGCCGCCGTCGTCCGCGCCGTCGCCAACGGCGAGTGCGAACTCGGCTTCACCGATTACGACGACTACCGCGCCGGCCTCGCCAACAGCTGGCCGCTCGGCTGCAGTTTCTCCTCGCTCTCGGTCGACTACTCGCCGCAGGCCTTCGCCACCCCGGGCACGATCGCCATGGTCGCCGGCGCCCCGCACGCCGACCTCGCCAGGCAGTTCATCGACGAGATGCTCACCCCCGCCGTCGAACAGACCCTCGCGGCCGGCGAGTGGTCCTCGTGGCCCATCCTCAAAAGCGTCGCCGCCCCCGACGACCGCTTCAAAGGCCTCACCCTCGCGCCAGTCGACTGGGAAAAGACCGCCGACTTCCTCGACCAAGCCGCAAACGCCTGGGCCGAGTCGCAGAAGAAGCACTAGCCACAGAGATCGCAGAGGGCACAGAGGAAGGCAATAAGACGGCCGTTCGACAATCGCTGTCTTAAACCCTCTCCTCTGCTTTTCTCCGTGATCTCCGTGTGCTCGGTGTTTCAAACTGCCTCGTTCTCGTCTTCCTCTGTGCCCTCTGCGACCTCTGTGGTTAAACTCTTCCCGTGCAAGACCACGCCCGCACCAAAGACCTGATCGCCGCGGCCCTCCCCGACCTGCGCACCATCCGCCACGACCTGCACGCGCATCCGGAGATCGCGTACAACGAGCACCGCACCAGCAAGCAGGTCCAGGCCGAGCTCACGCGCCTGGGCATCTCCTTCAAAGCCGGGCTCGCCGGCGGCACCGGCGTCGTCGCACACCTCAGTGCGACCGATCCCGCGAACAACTCAAAGCCCGCCATCGGCCTCCGCGCCGACATGGACGCTCTCCCGATCACCGAGGCCACCGGCCTGCCGTACGCATCAACGAGCCCCGGCTTCATGCACGCCTGCGGCCACGACGGCCACACCACCATCCTCCTTGGCGCAGCTCGCATCCTCAAGGATCTCAACCGCCCGCGCCCGATCACGCTTGTCTTCCAACCTGCTGAAGAAGGCGGCGCCGGCGGCAAGCGCCTCTGCGACGAGGGCCTGCTCGAGGGCAGGATCATCGGTACGCCGATCGAGAAGATGTTCGGCCTCCACGGCTGGCCCGAGTTCGACCTCGGCGTCATCGGCACGCGTCCGGGCCCGCTCCTCGCATCCACCGATGAGATGAAAGTCCTCATCACCGGCACGCCCGCGCACGCCGCGCAGCCGCATTACTCGCGTGACCCCATCGTCGCGATGGCCGCGTGCATCACCGCGTGCCAGACGGTCGTGAGCCGCAACATCTCGCCGTTCGACTCCGTCGTCGTCAGCATCTGCCTGGCCAACGGCGGCACCGCGCACAACATCATCCCCAAGGAAGCGACCTTCCAGGCGACGCTCCGCTGCCTTCGCGCCCAGACGCGCGACACCGCCCGAAAGCGCCTCACCGAGATCGTCACCCACACCGCGGCCGCTCACGGCTGCAGCGCCGACGTCTCCTGGCACGACGGCTACCCAGTCACCCACAACGACCCGGCCCTCACCGAACGCTTCTTCGCACTCGCCGACAACTGGCTCGGCAAAGAGCGCGTCACGCGCGTCGAAACGCCCACGATGGGCGGCGAAGACTTCTCCTTCTACGCCGAGCGCGTCCCCGCCGTCTTCTTCTGCCTCGGCCTCAAACCCGCCGGCAAAGACCGCTACCCCTACCTCCACCAACCCGACTTCGACTTCAACGACGACGCCATGCCCCTGGGCATCGAAGCCTTCTGCCGCCTGGCGACAGCCTGACCCCCGCAGGGTGCCACACCCCGTGCGGTTCGTGCGAAGCACGAATAGCCGGAAGTAAAGAGCCGCTCTGAAAGAGCGATTCCATACTGCGCAGCGGCAAGGTGTGGAGGCAGTGAATAAAGCAGGAACTCAAAGAACACAAAGAGCGCGAAGGACTCCAAGAAGAAGCAGAGCCGATGCTCTTCTTCGAGACCTTCGAGTTCTTTTCTTCGCGCTCTTTGAGTTCCCGCCTTCACCCGTTCTTATTTGAACTTTGGTTTTCTCCCCCCAATCGCGCATGTAGCTTCCGCCCGAAGGAGCCCCACCATGCGCACCCTCGCGCTCGCGTCATCTCTCGCCCTCGCCACCCCCGCCCTCGCCGACGCCACCTTCTACCTCCACGACTACACCTTCTCCACCGACCCCGACCCTCAGGCCACCGCGCCAAACACGGTCACGATCGCACCCGGCGAGACGGTCCGCTGGATCTGGGTCGCCAACTTCCACTCCGTCTTCCAGGTCGACGGCCCCAACCTCGATAACCCGTTCCACTCCGTGCTCAGCGCCACCCCCGGCTTCACCTTCGAGCACACCTTCACCGACCCGGGCGTGTACACCTTCATCTGCGAGATCCACGGCTCTCACCCCATGCCCGGCCACGCCCAGGGCATGTGGGGCTCGGTCACCGTCACGCCCGCGCCCTCCGCGCTCGCGGCCGCCCCACTTCTCGTCCTCACGGCCGCCCGGCGCCGCCGCTAAGCGTCCCATAGCCCGCCACACACGCAGAAGCCCGCCGGACGGGGCATTTACCCGCTACCACCCCCGCGGTTTCCGTGGTACGTTTCCCTCCGTGAAGCCACTCGCCCTCGCCGCCATCTTCGCCGCCGCGACCGCCGCACCGGCACTCGCCGACACGGTCACGGTTTACGTCTTCAGCTACGACTACAGCCAGGTCAACCCCAACCCGCCCTACCCCGACCCGCTGCCGCCCGACGACCCCATTATCCACGTCGGCGACACCGTGATCTTCCGCCGCCTCAACGGCACCCACGACGTCCGTTCCACTCCCGGCTCGGTCGAGCCGTTCTCCTCCCCCATCCTCACCGCGGGTGCGCCGACGTACTCGCACACCTACACCCACGTCGGCCGTCACTGGTTCTACTGCACCTTCCACGGCTTCGCCAACGAAGACGGCTCCGCAGGCGGCATGTCCGGCTACGTCGACGTCATCGCCGTCCCGCCTCCCTGCACCGCCGACATGGGCGCAGCGGGAGGCGCACCCGGTCAGGACGGCGTCCTCAACAACAACGACTTCATCGCCTTCATCAACTACTTCTTCGCCGCGAACACCCACGCCGACCTCGGCAAGACCGGCGGCCTTCCAGGCAGCGACGGCCTCTACGACAACAACGACTTCATCGCCTTCATCAACCTCTTCTTCGCAGGCTGCTAACCCCCTCCTTCTCCCGGCTCTGCGGGAGACCGTGCGGACGGAAGCGAAGCGAACGGGAGCCGGAAGTCAAACACAGCGGAGCACCGCTCCGCATCCACATTGAGGGTGCCGAGGCTCTGCAAGGCGGGAGGGCTGCCTTTCTCGCGCGCTCAAGTGCGCAAAGAGCCCTATCAACCTGGGCAACCCCACACCCCAAGTTTCCCCGCAAGGAACTCGCAGTCCGCGACATGCGCCCGGAGGGAATCACGTTCTCATCGGAGGTCACCCATGAACCGCGCCCGTCTCATCGCCGCCGCAACGCTCGCCGCGGCTCTCACCGCCGCCGCACCCGCCCCCGCGCCGGCCGACACCTTCACCGTTTACGTCTTCAATCGCGAGTTCAGCCAGAACAACCCCGCCCAGGACCCGCCCCCCGGCCTCCCCGACGATCCCACCATCCACGTCGGCGACACCATCCACTGGGTGCTCAGCGAAGGCTTCCACACCGTCGATTCCTGCTCAGGAATGACCGAGTCTTTCAGTTCCGGCACCATGACCACCCCGGGCGCGTCCTTTGACCACACCTTCACGCACTCGGGCGTCTTCGGTTACTACTGCCTGTTCCACGGCTTCGACAACGGTGACGGCACCGGCGGCGGCATGGCCGGCCAAGTCACCGTCATCGGCACGGTCACCCTCTGCACCGCCGATCTGGGCATGCAAGGCGGTCTCCCCGGCCAGGACGGGCAGCTCGACAACAACGACTTCATCGCCTTCATCAACTACTTCTTCGCTCACGACCCCCACGCCGACCTCGGCGTCCAAGGCGGCATCCCCGGTCAGGACGGCGCTTACGACAACAATGACTTCATCGCCTTCATCAACTACTTCTTCCAAGGCTGCCACTAACGCGCCGCAGGAGAGGGTTCGTAGTCGCATACAAAGTGCATCGATAAGAGCCCGAGGGCGGGAGAGGCGTAAGGCCCGGCCGCTTTCGCCACCCCCTCACGCGCCCGAATCCCCCAAAGACCCACCGACCCACCCGCCCTACTCCGTCGCGGCTATCGGTCGCTCTACGCCCTACAGGAATTACCCGATCTTCCCACACATCAGGCTGTAAAGAGGCGCCAAGGACACGCTGATTTGCACGTTCCATTCGCCTCGACCCTTGCGAACGGCGCATTCGGTGGTAGTCTGTTTTCATCAACACGCGGGCACTCGCCCGCTCTCGTGAGGACGGAGAGCCAGTCAGCACACTTCGAATCGAGCGCTGAATCCCCCGCGCCGGTTTTCCCGAAGCACATCTCGAGTAAGTACCCAAGACCAGTCAGTCACCCCACCCCTCAAAAACATCAAGACCCGCGGCTAGCAGTTTGAGCGTGTTGTTTGTCGGAAGCGCAACACGCGAGGGCTCGCCCCGCGGGTCTTGTGTTTTTGCCCCCCTTCTCCCGCGGCTCTGCGGGAGACCGTGCGGACGGGAGCGAAGCGAACGGAAGCCGGAAGACATATAGCCTTCCTCCGCATCTCCGCCGGCTTTGCGGCGGCGGATGAGGGGCCTTCGGTGCCACACCTTCGCCGCGCAGCGGCAAGGTGTGGAGGCGCCGAAAGCACTTACTGCTCCTCCCAAAGAATCCAATCAAAACCCGATCATTAGCCCTTGCATATACCAAACTCATCGGTATATTCGAAAACTCACGTCCGCAAGGGAGCACCAATGACCGCCGAAGCCCACCTCTACAACGACACCGTCCGCCGCGCCCACCAGCGGGCCTTGGAAGTCCTGCTCGACCTGATCGACAAAGCCACCGACCCGTCAGAGCTCCGCCGCCTAGCGTCACTCCTGCTCAAAGCACGGGCGATCCAGGCCCCCAAGCCGGCCGTCACTCCCCGATCGTCTTCTTCCGCCGCAGAATGTGGTGATACGCCTGCGCGAACCGGTGGGCCTCATCCCGAACCGCCTGCAGCAGCCGCAGACCCGAGTGCGATCGTGACAGCCGGTGCGGCTCCGGCAACACCCCACCCCCCGGGCCCTGCACGTACACCAGCTCTTCTTTCTTCGCCAGACTCACCACCATCGGCGGTTTTCGATCGAGCTGGCTCAACGCATCCAGCGCTGCGCTCAATTGACCCGGCCCGCCGTCGATCATGATGACGTCAGGGTACAGCTCGTTCCCCGCACCCGCATCACGGAACCGTCGACTCACCACCTCGCGCATCGCGTCGTAGTCGTTGTTGCTCACCGTCTTCACCTTGAAGCGCCGGTACTCCTCCTTGAACGGCCGGCCGTCGATGAAGCAGACCTTGCTTCCGACCGTCTCGCCGCCCATCAGGTGCGCGATGTCGAACCCCTCCACGCACCGCACCGGGTTCTCAAGCCCCAGCAGCTTCTGCAGCGACTTGCTCGCCTTCTCCCCGTCGATCAGCTCGACCTCCGTCTCCGGCTGGTATCCCTCGTCGACGCTCGCGCGCTGATCCAGTTTCTCCAGCGTCTTGATCTGGTCCCGCAGCACCGCCGCGCGTTCGAACTGCATCTCTTTCGCGGCCGTTTCCATCTCGGTCTTCAGCTCGCGGACCATCGCGCTCCGCTTGGAACCCAGGAACCGCACAAACCGCTCCACGTCACCGCGGTACGGTTCGACGCCGATCTTGTTGGCGCACGGCGCGGTGCACTGCCCGATCGCATGCAGAATGCACGGCCTGAAAAACGCGTTCTTCGGATCATCCGGCACGATGTCCAGATCGCACGTGCGGAACTTGAACACGCGCTGCAGAAGCTGCACCGCCTCGCGCAGGGCGCCCGCGTTGGTGAACGGCCCGAACAGCTTCGCGCCGGCAATTCCCGGATCGGTCGGGTTCCGCGTCACGAACACGCGCGGGAACGGCTCCTTCTGCGTGATCGCCAGGTACGGGAAGCTCTTCCCGTCCTTCAGCCGCACGTTGTACCGCGGCGGCGGCTTCAAATCCTTGATCAGGCGCGACTCCATGAGCAGCGCCTCCCACTCACCCTCGCACTCGATCACGTCGAAGTCCTCGACGACGTCAAGCATCGGCTCCTTCTTGAACCCAAGATCCGCCGACGGCACGAAGTAGCTGCTCACCCGGTCCGGCAGGCGCGACGCCTTCCCCACATAGATCACCGTCCCCTCGGCGTCCTTCATCAGGTAGACACCCGGGACGTCGTTCAGGGACCGCGCCTTCTTCAGCAGCTTGTCGAGCCGCTCCGGCTTGGAGACGGGAGGGGGGGTTGGAGAATCCGACACGCCAATTCTACGAGCGAAACGAGGCCCTGGCGCAAGCCTGGGCTGTGCGCCGCCAACCGCAAGGCCCCCAATTCAACCAGCCGGCCCAACCAGCACCAGGAACTCAACCGCATCCCCAGCCAAGCCCAGGCTCGCGCCAGGGCCTCGTTCCCTCGCCACGTTCGCGCACGTACCCTGCCCCCGATTCGCACCGACCGGAGCACACGACCCATGCCCTACAAGCCGTCCATCCTCGAAGCCGTCGGCAACACCCCGCTGGTCAAGCTCAACAAGGTCGTCGAGCCCGGCTCCGCGACGGTTCTGGTCAAGTGCGAGTACATGAACCCCACCGGCTCCATCAAGGACCGCATGGCGGTCCACATCCTCAACCAGAGCGAGAAGCAGGGCCTCATCAAGCCCGGCGCGACGATCGTCGAGAACACCTCGGGCAACACCGGCCAAGGCGTTGCGATGTGGGCCGCGGTCCGCGGCTACCGCTGCGTCTTCACCATGCCCGACAAGATGAGCCTCGAGAAGGTCAACATGCTCAAGGCCTTCGGCGCCGAGGTGGTGATCACCCCGACCGACGTCCCCGGCGACAGCCCGCAGCACTACGTCGAGACCGCCAAGCGCATCGCCCGCGAGACGCCCGGCGCCTTCTACGTCAACCAGTACCACAACCCGCTCAACATCGACGCCCACGAGCTCTCCACCGGACCTGAGATCTGGCGCGACAGCGACGGCAAGGTCGACGCCGTCGTCCTTGGCGCCGGCACCGGCGGCACGCTCTCGGGCACCGGCCGCTACTTCAAGAAGAACCATCCGCACGTCCGCATCGTCGGCGTCGATCCGATCGGCTCGGTCCACTACCACTACTTCTACACCAAGACGATGCCCACGCCGCACGTCTACAAAGTCGAAGGCATCGGCGAGGACATCCTCTGCGACGCGATGGATTACTCAGTCGTCGACGAGTTCTTCCAGACCAACGACAAAGAGGCCTTCACCATGGCCCGCCGGCTGGTCCGCGAAGAGGGCCTCTTCTGCGGCGGTTCGTCGGGCTGCAACGTCCACATCGCCCTGCAGATCGCCAAGCGCCTCGGCCCGGGCAAGACCGTCGTCACCGTCCTGCCCGACTCGGCGACGCGCTACACCACGAAGTTCCTCAGCGACCAGTGGATGAAAGACTACGGCTTCTTCGGCAGTGACCGCGACCTCGGCCTCGTCGAGGACATCCTCAAGACGATGCCGCAGCGCCCCGTCCTCACCGCCTCCGCCGACACGCCCGTCTCCAAGATCATCGACACCTTCCGCGAGCGCGGCGTCTCGCAGCTCCCCATCCTCGACGCGAACAAACACCCCGTCTCGATGGTCCACGAGGTCGACCTCCTCCGCGGCCTGCAATCAGGCAAGATCACCGCGACCTCGCCCGCGAGCGCGGCGGCGCACCCAATCGGCGGTCTGATCTATCCCAAGGCCCGCATCGAAGAGCTCTTCCGCATCTTCGAGACCGACCAAGTCGGCGTCGTGGTCGACAACAACGTGATCGTCGGCATCGTCAGCAAGATCGACGTCCTCGACTTCATGAGCGGGCGTAAGCACTAATCAGATGGGGGGCGGGCGTCCCGCCCGCCCGTCAGAGCCCGAAGCGTCAGCGAGGGAGCGAGGCTTGGCGAGCAAGGCTTCGGCACGAAGCCAAACAATCGCGCCTCTTCTCCGACAGACAAGGCACTCGCAAAGCCTCGCTCCCTCGCTGACGCTTCGGGCTCTGACAAGCAGTCCACCAATCCCCTCCGCACAGCACACCGGAGTACACCATGGCCGATTCAACTCAGCACAAGTTCGCCACCCGCGCCATCCACGCGGGGCAGAAGCCCGACCCCTCGACCGGCGCGATCATGACGCCGGTCTACATGACCTCCACGTTCGTGCAGAAGTCGCCCGGCGTGATCATCGAGGACTACGACTACTCGCGCTCCGCCAACCCCACGCGCAAGGCGCTGGAGGCCAACCTCGCGTCGCTCGAAGGTGGCAAGTTCGGCTTCGCCTTCTCGTCGGGCCTGGCGGCGATGGATTGCGTGATGCACCTGCTCAGCGCGGGCGACCACATCATCCTCGGCGACGACGTCTACGGCGGCACGTTCCGACTGGTGGACAAGGTCTACAAGCAGCTGGGCATCAGCGCGACGCGCGTCGACTTCACCAACCTCGCGTCGGTCGAGGCCGCGATCACGCCCAAGACCAAGCTGATCTGGGGCGAGACGCCGACCAACCCGATGCTCCGCATCTGCGACATCGCGGCCGTCTCGAAGATCGCCAAAGCGAAGAACGCGATGTTCGTCGTCGACAACACCTTCGCCACACCTTACCTGCAGAACCCGCTGGCGCTCGGCGCCGACGTGGTGCACCACTCGTCCACGAAGTACATCGGTGGCCACAGCGACGTGATCGGCGGCGCGTTGATCACCAGCAACGAGCAGATCGCTTCGCGCCTCAAGTTCTTCCAGAACTCCGTCGGCTCCGTGCCGGGCCCGATGGACTGCTTCATGCTGCTGCGCCCACCAAGACGCTGCACGTGCGCATGGAGCGCCACTGCGCCAACGCACAGAAGGTCGCCGAGTTCCTCGCCGGCCACAAGGCCGTCGAGAAGGTCGCCTACCCCGGCCTCAAGTCGCATCCCGAGCACGCGATCGCCTCGCGCCAGATGCGCGGCTTCGGCGGCATGGTGACTGCGACGCTCAAGGGCGGCATCAACGAGTCGCGCCGGTTCCTCGAGCGCGTCCACCTCTTCTCGCTGGCCGAGAGCCTCGGCGGCGTCGAGTCGCTCATCGAGCACCCGGCGATCATGACCCACGCGAGCATCCCCGCCGAGAACCGGGCCGCGCTGGGCATCACCGACGGTCTGGTGCGCCTGTCGGTCGGCATCGAGGACGTGGACGACCTCATCCGCGACCTCGAGCAGGCGCTGGCGTGAACGGTGACGAGGCCCTGGCGCAAGCCTGGGCTGTGCGCCCGACCACTGAGCGCCGCCTGTTCCTCGCGACGACTCGCGATGACGATGGATTCCGTGCTAAGCGGACACAAAGCCCAGGCTTGCGCCAGGGCCTCGTGCGCGTTACCCCACCACGAAGTTGATCATCCGCCCCGGCACGACGATGACCTTCTTGATCGCCTTCCCCTCAAGGTGCTTCTGCACGTTGGGGTCGTTGCGGGCGAGGTCCTCGATCTGCTTGGCATCGGCCTTGGCGGGAACGAGCATCTTGCCGCGGAGCTTGCCGAGGACCTGGATCGGGATCTCGACCTGGTCATCGACCAGCATCGCGGCGTCGAACATCGGCCACGGCTCGGCGCTGGTCGAGCGTGCGTGACCGAGCTTGCTCCACAGTTCTTCGGCCATGTGCGGCGCGAAGGGGGCGAGCAGCAGCGTGATCACCTCCGCCGCGCGGCGGGGCGTACCCCCTTCGGCGCTCACCTTGGTCAGGTCGTTGTTGAGCTCGATGAGCTTCGAGATCGCGGTGTGCAGCGCGAGGTTCTCGATGTCGGCGGTGACGCCGGCGATCGTGCGGTGGAGCTTCTTCTCAAGCTCGGCGCTCGGCGCCGCGTCCGACACGCGCACCGCGCCGGTCTGTTCATCGACGAGGTTGCGCCAGATGCGCTGCAGGAAGCGGTACTGGCCGACGATGTCCTTGGTGTTCCACGGCTTGCTCGCTTCGAGCGGACCCATCGCCATCTCGTAGAGACGGAACGTGTCAGCGCCATAGTCGACGATAATGTCGTCGGGGTTCACCACATTCTTGAGCGACTTGCTCATCTTGGCGACAACCTGATTCAGCTGTGTGAGACGCTCAATTGTCGAGTTTGTGGAATAAACCGCACGGCCTTCTTGCAGACCCTTGGTCAGCCAGTCCAACTCGCGCGGCAGCGACTGTATGGGCTGCTTGAATTTCACTGCGCCTTCGAGAAGAAGAACTGCCTGTGCGTCACCGCTCTCCAAGGTCCACTCAAGGACATCATCAGACGGAACCAAGCTCTTATCGAGCTTCTGATAAGCATGTGCTGTGATCAGGCCTTGATGGAAGAGCTTCTGGAATGGCTCGGCCGTCGCAACGATGCCGAGGTCGAAGAGCACGTTCTGCCAGAAGCGCGAATAGAGCAAGTGCCCCACCGCGTGCTCGCTGCCGCCGAGATACAGATCGACGCCACCGAGATTCTTACCGTCGCCTTTCATCCAGTAGTCATCCACCGCACTCGAGATAGGTGCAGCGTCGTTGCGACTGTCGGCATATCGCAGGGCATACCACGAGCTGCCAGCCGAGCCGGGCATGGTGTTCGTTTCGCGCGTGACTGACATCTTCAGCGACGCGCCGAGAGGCAGGAGCGCCGGATCGACGCCCGCCATTTCGGCAGTGGTATGCATCCAGTCCTTCGCCTTGGCGAGCAGCGGCTGCGGATCGTCGCTCTCGATCGGCGCGTAGTCGGCAAGCTCAGGCAGCTTCACCGGAAGTGACGCGTCACTCACCGCGTAGTGGTTGCCCGCGTCATCGAAGACGATCGGGAACGGCTCGCCCCAGTAGCGCTGGCGGCTGAACGTCCAGTCGCGGAACTTGTAGTTGACCTTCCGCGTGCCCTGACCGGTGGCCTCCAACCAGTCGATCATCTTCGCCTTCGCTTCGGCGGTGCGCATGCCGTCAATCGAGAAGTCGGGCTGCGACGAATTCACCGCGACGCCGTCGCCCGAGAAGCAAACCTCCGGATCGACTTCGACGCCCACCGCCGGCACGAGTACGTGCAGCACGGGCAGATTGAACGCCTTGGCGAACTCGAAGTCGCGCTCGTCGTGCCCGGGCACGGCCATGATCGCGCCGGTGCCGTAGCCCATGAGCACATAATCGGCGACCCACACCGGGACCGGATCGCCCGTCGCGGGGTTGATCGCATCGATGCCGAGATCGACGCCGGTTTTCTGCTTGGACTCCATCCGCTCGATGTCGGACTTGTTCTTGGCCGCGGCGACGTAGGCGGCGATCTTGTCGCGGTTGACGCGCGCGACGTCCTTCGGCGCGGTGAGCGCCGTCTGCACGAGCGAATGCTCGGGAGCGACGACCATGTACGTGGCGCCGAAGAGCGTGTCAGGACGCGTGGTGAAGACGCGGAGGTTCTGGCCGAGTTCGAGCTCGCCCTTCTCGGTGGTCACCTGGAGCGCGAAGTCGATCTCCGCGCCCTCGCTGCGGCCGATCCACTCGCGCTGCTGGGTCTTGGTGCTCTCGGGCCAGTCGAGCTTGTCGAGCTGCTGGAGCAGTCGGTCGGCGTAGGCGGTGATGCGGAACATCCACTGCTTGAGCGGCTTGCGGAGCACGGGATAGCCGCCGCGTTCACTCTTGCCGTCGATCACTTCGTCATTGGCGAGCACGGTGCCGAGCTTGGGGCACCAGTTGACGGTGGTCGTTCCCTGGTACGCAAGGCGGTAGGAGTCGACGATCGCGCGGCGTTGTGCGGGGCTCGCGACCGACCACGACGCCGGCTCAGGGTTCAGCGCCTCGGCCTCATCGGCCGCGGAGTTGACTTGCGCGGCGATCTCGCCTGACTCGAGCTCACGCACGAGCTCGCTGATCGGCCGAGCCTTGTTCAGCTTGGGATCAAACCACGCGTTGTAGAGCTTGAGGAAGATCCACTGCGTCCACTTGTAGTAGCCGGGATCGATGGTCCCGAACTCGCGCGACCAGTCGTAGCTGAAGCCGAAGCGCTGGAGCTGGCGGCGGAAGTTGTCGATCGCTGTCTTGGTCGTGATCGCCGGGTGCACGCCGGTCTGGATGGCGTACTGCTCGGCGGGAAGACCGAAGGCGTCCCAGCCCATCGGGTGAAGGACGTTGAACCCCTTGGCCCGCTTGTAGCGGCAGACGATGTCGGTCGCGGTGTATCCCTCCGGGTGGCCGACGTGCAGGCCCGCGCCCGACGGGTAAGGGAACATGTCGAGGCAGTAGAACTTCGGCTTGCTTGAGTCGAAGCCGCTGTCACCCGGGTTGGGCTGGACGAAGGTGTTGTGGTCGCGCCACCACGACTGCCACTTGGTCTCAAGCGAGCCGGCCATCTTCGCGTCGTAGCGGAAGGGGGTTGAGTCGCGGTCGGGCGTTGAAGGGGTTTGGGACATTGCGGGGCAGTTTACGCCTCGCGCTTGCGTGTCCATTTTTGAAGGGCATGCGGATATGAAGAGCTCGGGGCGAGGTGGGTTGCAGTCGCCGGAGGCTGCTGCGCCCGGAGCTATGGAGGTGGTAACAAGGACGGCCAGAGGCTTGAGCCCGAGTCGTTTCAGTCCTCAGCAGAGATCGACCTCGGCCCGGCCTTGCCGGCGACGCGTTCCATGTAGCCCTTGCCCTTGCGCTCGTACTTGGTGAAGCCGAGGCGTTCGAGGTTGGAGTTGCTGAGGGTGTCCTTCTTCGCGCCGCTCCACTTGCCGGCGATGGCCGGGGCGACGATCGCGCGGCGGCAGGGCTTGCCGGTCTCGGGCTGGCGCGTGAGCGCGGCATCCTTCATCGGCTGGACGATCTCGAACGTCTCGCCGGTGGGCTTGCCCGCCTTGTCGAGGATCTCGTAGAGGTATGTGGGCATGGGGAATCGTATTTCACCACAGAGACACCGAGGCACAGAGAAAGGCAGATTAAACACGGAGGGCACGGAGATCACGGAGGAAGGCAGGAAGAGGGTCCGAGACCCGTTCTGATGCCTTTTTCAGTGTTCTCCGCGAGCTCCGTGTTTCACACTCTTTGTCTTCTCTGTGGTAAACCGCTATTACCCGAACCGCAGGCGTTGGCCGGTTTCGGGGTCCATGAGGGTCCACTTGTAGAGGCGGCAGGCGCGGGTGAGGACGGGGAAGGCGAAGTCCTCATCGGTCATGGTGACCATGAGCTGCTTCACTTCGTCCTCCTGGGTCGCCATCTCGACCAGCATGCCCGGACCGTGGATGGTCATCACGAGCTGATCGGGGTTTTTGGGCTTGGCGCCGTCTGGAGCGGTGTTGAACTTGGAAAGCTGGCCAAGAACCTCGGCCTTGGTCCCCAGGGAGGGGAGGCCGCCGTCTGCATCGTCGGCGGGGTCGACGGACTTCAAAATGACGACCGAACGCTTGGCCACGGGGGGTGAGGATAGAACGCGGACGCGCATGCGTCCTAGATACGCCCGAGACGGCCGCGTGTGAGGGAGCACGGGGCGCTGGATGCGCGAAGGCGTTTGTTCCTCCGGGTTTTGCCGTGTGTTGCCTTGATAAGAGCCGTGGGCCGTAAGGCTTCGGCCGGTGGTGGGGACATGCTCACGTTCGGCCGGGGCCTTACGGCCCGCGGCTCTTATCGGGGGCATTTGTTCGCGCCGCGGCCTCGTTAGCGGAGAAGAGCCGCGCCGATGGCCGCGGCGGCGAGGACGACGGCGGGGTTGATCCAAAGGGGTCGCCAGCGGAGAACGACCACCAAGACGACGGCGAGGATCGCGGCCTTGATCGGCCAATGCGGGTTGAGCGAGGCGGCGACCGCCCCCCCCACCCCCTCCGTCCCCCCCACCGCGGCCTGCGGGCCGTCGAGGATGGTGGGCTTGAAGAGGAAGACGGCGGTCGCAGCGACGAGGCCGACGACGCCCGCGGCCGCACCGTCGAGCGCGGCGTGCAAGGGCTCGTGGTCGACCAGGCGTTCGATGCGTTCGTGGCCGATGAGCGTGAAGGCGAAGGCGGGGAGGTAGACGGTCACGAGCATGATGGCCGCGCCGAGCCAGCCTGCGCCGACGAACCCAACGAAGCCGGCGAGCGAGACGAGCGGCGTGGGAAAGGCATTGACGATCGCAACGCCGTCGAGGAACTGCGGGTGGGTCATCCAGTTGTACAAGATGACCGCGTCGTCGCGCAGGAAGGGGATGGCGGTGTAGGCGCCGCCGAATGAGAACAGACCGGCCTTGAGGCCCGTCAGCGCAGCTTCGAGCGGCGCGCCGTGTCCGGCGTTTGCGCCGGTGGCGACGATTGCGGGCGCCGCGTCCTCCGGATTGCTGAGCATCTTCCAGAGGAAGAACATGAACGTGAAGAAGGCCATGCCGCCGATGAGGCCAAAGCCAAGCCAGTTCTTGCCGCGATCAGTCAGGTAGCCGCCGAGTATGGAGAAGAACAGGATGATGCTGAAGTGCATGCCGCAGAGCGACGTTGCGGCGGCGGTGACGGCGATGAAGATGAGCGTGCTGTCAGTACACGCGCGTTTGCCGAGCGTGTAGACGGCGCAGATGAGCAGCGCGAGTGCCGCGGCCTGCGCCGGCCATCGCGGCGGTGGCGGTGGGCGAGAGGCCGAATCGCACATAAAGGAACGACGCGAGGAGAACGAGGAGCGAGCCGGGCGTCAGAAACCCAAGGCCCGCAGCGAGGCCGCCGAGCCGACCCGCGCGGACCGAGCCGAGCCAGACGCACATCTCGGTCGCCTCTGGACCGGGGAGGGCCTGGTAGACAGCGAGCGTGCGGTTGAAGCGGGCGTTGGTCGTCCACTTCTCCTGGACGACGAGCTCCTGCTGGAGCGCGGCGATCTGCGGGAACGGACCGCCGAAGGCCCGCAGGCCGATGCGGAAGAAGCGCGCGTAGATGGCGAGGGCTTCGGGGCTTGGCACGGTAGAGAGTATCGGAAGAGGAACACGAAGAACTCGAAGAGCGCGAAGGACTCGCAGGAAGGCCGGAACGCGGAGAGGTGACGAAGTGTGGAAGAATGACTGTGCGCTTGTTCGCCGCGACTCTCGCCCAGCGGGCGTGCTGACGTTGCCGGCGGTTTCAACCGCCGGTAGATGACCACTGAACGTTTCATGGCCCAGCGGGCCGACTGAGCTGGAATTCATCGGCCCGCTGGGCCGGGGATCCCCTCTTTGCCGTAAACCACCGGCTGAAGCCGGTGGCAACGTCAGTGCGCCCGCTGGGCGAAGAAAAGTCGGTCAAGGCGCGTCGATGACGAGCGTGATCGGCCCGTCGTTGGTGAGGGTGACGTGCATGTGGGCGCGGAAGACGCCGGTCTGGACGGGGACGCCGCGTTCTTTGACGAGGGCGGCGAGCTGGTTGAACATGGGGTCAGCCTGCTCGGGGCGCATTGCGCCGTCGAAGCTTGGGCGGCGGCCCTGCTGGGCGTTGCCTGCGAGTGTGAAGTTGGGAACAAGGAGGACTGAGCCGGCGACGTCGAGGACCGAGCGGTTCATCTTGCCCTGGTCGTCTTCAAAGATGCGGAGGTGGGCGATCTTGTCGGCGGCCCAGGGGAGCTGAGCCTGCGTGTCGGCGGTGGCGAAGCCGACGAGGACGAGCAGGCCCGTCTGGATCTCGCCACGGACGGTGTTGTCGACGGTGACGGAGGCTGAGGAGACGCGTTGGACGACGAGGCGCACGCGTTATCGTTGCTGCCGGCTGCGCTCGATCAACTGCGTCATGAGGCCGATCGCGGCGTTGATGCAGGCGTTGAAGGGCGTGACGACCTCTGCCGGGCCCGGCGGGGTGAAGGCGCGGTTGCCGGTGAGGGTGAGGCAGGTGATGCGCGGCAGCGTCGTGCCGGTGAGCGGCGACCAGCGGGCAGCCTCCACGGTGTTTGGGAGCATCGCGAGTGACTTGTTGAGGAAGGCGATGACGGCCGCGTCGACGGCGTCGACGGTGCGCGGGGTGTCCCAGATGATGCCGGCGCCGGTGTAGTTGAGGTAGCGGGCTGAACCGTCGGCGTATGCGGCGACATAGTCGACACCCGTCTCCATCGGATACTCGACGACGGCGCCGAGCATGGGCTCTTTGGTGGTGACGGGTTCGCCCCAGGCGCGGAGCGTGGCGGCGGCGGTGAGGCGCATGCGCGACTCGTTGATCGGGTTGGAGTATGCGCTGTTGAGGCGGCGGATCGCGCCTTCGCGGTCGTTGAAGTGGAGGAACGTGCTGACGCCCATCGAATCGCGCGTGGAGCCGTCGAGGGGGGTGTCGGCGAAGAGGAGGTGAGCGAGGGGGTGGATGGGGGCTTCGGCTGCGGGCATGTGAGCCAATGCGACGGCGTTGAAGTGATTGGCTAGTAGCCGAGCTTCTTGGCCCTGCGGTCGAGGGCAGCGACCTCTTTCAGCCATCCTTCGTGGTACAGATGATTTTCTGGCTTGAACATGGCGTCGATGTACTTGCCAAATGCGCCGCGGCCGCGATAAACAAGGAGCAGCGAGGCCTGGGTTGCCCACGACATCAGCCCTGAGGGCTTGCTTATTTGTTTCAGCAGGTACTCGTCCGAGCCCGTGGACTCGAGGAAGCGGATGCACTGGTCCATGGCCTTGGCGACGTGCTTCGCAACGGCGGCATGACTCTTGCCCGCGTGCAGCTCCCACCAGACATCCTTCGCGGGCTTAAAGAGGAAGCCTACACGCTCGGACGTATGGCACGTCCACACCGTCGGGGCTTTGTCGGTTTCTTCACCTGCCAGCTGGCAGACGATGTCGGACGAGTAACCGAGGTTGATCGTGAACCGGATGTAGTTGCGGTCTGAGTATTGCGAACTCTGGACGCTCAGCAATGCACGTCCTTCGGGGGTCCGCTTCCACCAGCGATTGCCGGCCTTCTTGTAGCCGGCCTGCTTCATCCGCGGAGCGATCGTCTCAGAGACGATCGATTTGAGCTGATCCTGCGGCGACATGGCATTAGAGCTTGCGGAGGGCATCGACCAGCTTATCGATGTGCTGATTCGTGTGGGCCGCGGAGACCTGGCACCGCAGCCGTGCGTGCCCCTCGGCGACGACGGGGTAGCCGAAGCCGATGACGAAGACGCCGAGCTCGAGCAGGCGCTTGCTCATGGCGATCGCCTTGGCGGTGTCGTGCACGATGATGGGGCAGATGGCGGTGGGCGATTCGAGGACGTCGAAGCCCGCCTCTTTGATCTTCTTGCGGGCGTAGGCGACGTTGTCGCGCAGGCGCTGGACGCGCTGGGGCTCGCGGAGGGTGATTTCGATGGCTTTCTGCGCGGAGCAGGCGACGGTGACGGGGAGGGCGTTAGAGAAGAGCGTGGGGCGGCCGCGCTGGACGATCATGTCGATGACGCGCTGGGGGCCGGCGACGAAGCCGCCCGCGCCGCCGCCCAGAGCCTTGCCGAGCGTGCCGGTGAAGATGTCGACCCGGTTGGACTTGCTCGTCGGTGCGCCGACGGGGTCGATCATGCCGAAGTGCTCGTGCGTGCCGCGGCCGAGCTTGCCCATGACGCCGTGGCCGTGTGAGTCGTCGACGACGAGGATGGCGTTGTACTCGTCGCACATGGCGCGCATGGTCTTGAGGTCGCCGATGGAGCCTTCCATGGAGAAGACGCCGTCGGTGACGACCCAGATCTGGCCAGTTGCATCCGGGTTCGCGCGGGCTTTCTCGAGAGCTTCACGCAGAGAACCCGGACCTTCGAGGACGTTGTTCTTGTAGATGCCCTTGTTGACGCCCTTCTTGATGACCGTCGCGAGGCGGATGGCGTCGATGATGCTGGCGTGGTTGAGCTCGTCGGAGATGATTGTGTCGCCGGGCTCGCAGAGCGTCGCGAAGACCGACTCGTTGGCGTTCCAGCAGGAGACGAAGGTGTACGCCGCTTCGGTGCCCATGTAGCGGGCGATCTCTTTCTCAAGGCTGTGATGCGGCGAGAAGGTGCCGCAGATGAAGCGGACGCTGGCGGTGCCCGCGCCCCAGTCCTTGACGGCCTTCGTTCCCGCTTCGACGACCTCGGGGTGGTTCGCGAGGCCGAGGTAGTTGTTGCTGCAGAAGCAGACGCACTTGCCGTATCCCTCGATCTCGACCTCGGCGTCCATGGGGGACTTGAGGGTCTGGAGGTGCTTGAACTGTCCGTTGCCGCGCAGCGTGGCGAGGATCTGGTCGGCGCGGGCGTCGAAGGGACGGGCGGGGGAGAGGGTTTGCGTCGGCATGGGGGAGGGTAGGGAAAGCGAAAAGCGGAAAACGAACAGTGAAAATGGGGAAAAGCGGCGCGTGGCTGAGGTGAATCGGGTACGTGGTCGGGTTCGTACACTCTGGCACGGAGGTGGGACGTGCGGGATGAACTTCAGCTCAAACTGGTCGCCGAGCACACGTGGGCCGATTGCCCGAACCTGGGGAACGCGGCGTTCAGCCCTGACGGCACGACGCTCTATCTCCTCAAGAGGCCCGACGAGCTGAACGTGGGCGCCATGGCGGTGTGGTTCTGGCCCGAGGTGCTGAGCCTGATCGCGCTGGTGCTGCTGGCCAAGACCTTGCGGCGCGTGTGGGTGGTGGCGCGGCACAGGCAGGATCGGGCCAAGATGTACTGCCGCGGGTGCGGGTACGACTTGAGCGCAACGGCGACGGAGGCGGTGTGCCCCGAGTGCGGGAAGGGCAAGCGGGTGGCGGGGCGCGGGGCGATTCGGCGGGTGCTGCCAGTTGGCGTCGTCGCGCTGCTGATGGTCGGCGCGTTGGCGTGCGCGTACGCGATGCACTGGCGGATGTCGACGCCTGAATGGCTGGTTCCGAGCGGGCCGTATTCACGCATGGCGTTTGAGTGGGCGCATCGTGTGGCGCCGACGTGGGTAGCAGAGTTGGCGGAACCGGCCGGCGAGATCGTCAAGATCGACGCGGCGACGGGCAGGCTTGAGACGGCATCGGCCGTGCGCATGAGCCAGTGCATGGGTGAGATGCGTCTCTCCCGCGATGGCACGCTGGCAGTGGTTGTGGGTTATCGCCGGGAGAAGTGGATCGTTCGTGCGATGGACCTGCACACCGGCGGTTTCGTATCAGAGCGTGCCGTCGCGGGGCAGCCGCAGTACGGCGGGATCATTCTTGGGTTCGATACGCGGGACTGTGCGCTTGTGAGTGGAACCAACGACGAGCGGCGCGTTGCGAGCGTGATGGCGTGGGATCCGCGCACCGGGGTTGTGTCGCCGGTCAGCGAAGAGCCGACCGGAAGCATGAAGATCAGCAACGACGACACGCGTCTTATGCCCAGCTACGCGTTGAGCGGCGACGGCTCGGTGCTGGTCTCCGTCACCTCGACGCTGGATAGCAGGCCCGTCGCCGTGAGCGCGACCAACACCATCACAGGGATCCGCACGACGGTCGGCAGTGATTGGAAGCAGGTGATGGCGTCGAACGGCGCCTTCGCGGTGAACGCTGACGGGTCGGCCGTGTACCTCCCCAAAGCGGGGCGGCCGATGTGCTGGAGCTTGCTCTCTGGAGCACGCATCACGCCCGAAAGGGTCGAAACCAAGTACCTGAACTCGCCATGCGATTCGGCTGACGAGGCGGGCATGGTCGCCGTGGCGAACAGCATGGATTCATCGATAGTCGTGCTTCGCTGGGGGACGACCGAGCAACTGGCCGAGGCGGCTCTGCCGCGGAAGACGGTGGTGCGACAGGTCGCATTCTCGAGCGACGGGCGGCACGTCGCGGTCGTCGGCTTCGACTACGCCGGGGGAATCAGGCCGAAGGGGGGCGAGTATGTGCACCGCGTGTACTTGTTTGAGCTGAGGGGGGGGAAGTAGGAAAGCGAAAAGCGGAAAACGAACAGCGAAAATAAAGGCGGAAGATGCTGGTTCGCAGTCTGTGGCACTCAGCAATCAGAACCGCGACCGTGAGGGAGCGGAACGTCGCGCAGACCGCGAGGCCGCACTGACTACGAGGGCGTCGTTCCGCTCCCTTACGGTAGCGGTTCGGGCGCGGCCTGGCCTTCGCCGGTGATCAGCCGCGCACCGCGACGGAAGAAGATGTACTGCCACGTCCAGTCGGCGATGACCGAGAGGCGGTTGCGGAAGCCGATGAGGAAGAGGATGTGGACGACGGCCCAGAGCCACCAGGCGAAGAAGCCGCTGAAGTCGCGCCCGAAGACGTGGGCGACGGCTCGAGCGCGGCCGATGGTGGCGAGCGAGCCCTTGTCGAAGTAGCGGAATGGTTCGCGCTCGTGCGCGGTGGGGCTGCCGGTGCGCTCGCGAGCGTCGACATCGATCATCTTCGCGACAAAGCGTCCCATCTGCATCGCGGCGGGTGAGACGCCGGGGACCTGCTCGCCCTTTGCGTCGACCACGTGCGCGAGATCGCCGATGACGAAGACCTCGGGGTGGCCGGGGATGGAAAGGTCAGGAGCGACCATCACGCGGCCGGCTTTGTCGGTCGGCGCAGCAAGCATGGCGCCGAGCGGCGAAGCCTTGACGCCCGCGGCCCAGACGACCTGACGTGAGGCGATGCGTTCATCGCCCTTCTCGCTGTGAAGCGTGACGCCGTTGTCGTCAATCTGCGTGACGCGCGTGGAGGTGCGGACATCGACGCCCATGGCACGGAGTGACGCTTCGGCACGGGCCGAGAGCTCGGGGTTGTACCCGGCTGCGAGCACACGCGGCTGGGCCTCGACGAGAATGACCTTGGCGCGGCGGGTGTCGATGGCGCGGAAGTCTTTGGGGATCGTCTTGAGCGCGATCTCGACCATCGCGCCGGCCATCTCGACGCCCGTCGGCCCCCCACCGACGACGACGAACGTCAGGAGCGCATTGCGCGTCGCCGGATCGGGCTCGCGCTCGGCCTGCTCGAAGCGCAAGAGGAAGCGGCGGCGGATGTCGAGGGCGTCTTCAAGCGTCTTGAGACCTGGGGCGTAGGCCGACCACTGGTCGTTGCCAAAGTACGAGTGCGTCGCACCCGCGGCGACGACGAGGTAGTCGTACTGGATCAGTTCACCGTGGTCGAGTGTGACGGTGCGGGCGTTGACGTCGATGGCAGTGACCTGCGCGAGCAAGACGCGGCAGTTGTCCTGGCGGCCGAGGATCTGGCGGATGGGCGCAGCGATCTGGGCGGGAGAGAGTGCCGCGGAGGCCACCTGGTAGAGCAGGGGCTGGAAGAGGTGGTGGTTGCGGCGGTCCAAGACCGTGACGGAGACGGGCACCTTGGCGAGGTGACGGGCGGCTTCGAGACCTCCGAAGCCGCCGCCGATGATGACGACCTTGGGGGTGGTCATGGAAGGTTGTAGGCCTCGCGGGGAAAGGCAGGAACTCGAGGGGACTCGAAGGGCCCAAAGAAGAGGAGCAGGTCTGTGCGAACCTAGGGACTCTTCTTAGAGACCTTTGAGGTGCTTTGAGTCTTTGAGTTCTGGTTTACCGGTGGCCGCGGCGGGCAGCGAGGAGCCCGGCGATCAGGAGGAGGGCGGCACCGGGGGGTGGATTGAGGCCATAGAGGGCCTCGAGGAGGTGTGACGCGCCACTGGTGCTGGCGGGATGGGTCGCCACGGCCAAGGCCGCGGTAGCGGCCAAGAGGGCAACCGAGCCGACAGCGGCGGCAGTCACAAATGCGGTCCTGGTTGGCCTGCGTTGGCCGGTGTGCATCTCTCGATCCCTGTCCTTGATCTTGTTCCTCTGACCTTCGCTCTCCGCGGCTGGGACCATACCCCAAAATCCGGGGGGTGCAAGTTGCCCGCGTGAGGTTTACGTAGACTTGGTGTTTGTCCGGCGGGAATAGCTTGTTTGGGTGGCGTTCGCTGTCAGAAAAGGTGTATCCGAACACATGCGACAAAGAACGCGTGGATGGCGAACATGATGGCTACCGTTGAGGTAGTTGTTTCAACAACCAATCTTCTCGAAGGCGGTGTGTGGCCGCGAGGAGCTGGGCGTATGTCGAAGGAGCAAGCCGATGGTTTCGAAGAAGTTGATGGTGCTGGCGGCGGCGGGTCTGATGGCGGCGGGCAGCGTGATGGCGGCGTTTGCGCCGGCCCCGGCGCCTGCGCCGATGGCGGGCGCGGTCGCGGGCGGCGCCGTCGACCCGGTGCACAGCTCGGTGGTCTTCAAGATCAAGCACATGGACAAGGCGAACTTCTACGGTGTGTTCAAGACCGTGAGCGGCTCGTTCACCTTCGACGCGGACGCGGCGAAGAGCTCGATCGACGTGACGGTCGACGCGGGGAGCGTCGACACGCGCAACGGCAAGCGCGACGAGCACGTCAAGAGCCCCGACTTCCTCTCGGTGAAGGAGTTCCCGACGATCACCTTCAAGAGCAAGTCGTTCAAGAAGACGGGCGACAACGCGTTCGAGGTGGCGGGCGACCTGACGTTCCGCGGCGTGACCAAGCCGGTCACCGCGCAGGTGACGCAGACTGACGCCAATGGCGGCGGGCTCGAAGCGACGTTCTCGATCAAGCGTTCGGACTTCGGCAACAACACGATGGTCGGCAAGGGCCTCGGCGACGAGGTCTCGTTCATCGTGAGCCTTGAGGTCGCGGCCAAGCGCGGCTGAACAGACTTTCCGGGCGCGCGGCCGCGGAAGCGGACGCGTGCTCTTGCTTTGCCGGTATTTGGGGAGGCGGGGTTTGTGGAGGCCCTATGGATCCGGCCATTCTTGAGCAGATGTCGAAGTTCATCGTGCCCGCGGTGCTCGCGGCTGCGGTTGCGTGTGGATTGGTTTTGCTGCTGAACAAGCGGCCTCCGCAGGGCGTGGTTGAGGGCGGGATCGCGCTTGCGACGGCGCTGGCGGTCGGCGCGATCGCGGGAAGCGCGTGGGCGAACTCGAAGCTGACGCCCGGCACGGCGGCGACGGAGTGGCTTGGCGCGATGGGCGTGCTGGGGGCAATCGCCGGCATGGCTCGCGGTGATCGGGCGCGGGGGGGGGAGCGGGGTGGCTGAGCTTCGCGGCGTTGACGCTGGCGGTCGGCGCGTGGCTGAGCGTTCGATCGCTGCACGACTGGAAAGAGGCGAGCGCGGCGATGAAAGTGGCCGCGCCGCTAGGAATGGTGGTGGTCGGGCTCGCGGTGACGCTGGGGCTTGCGAAGTCTGGCGAGGTGCTTAAGGGGCGCGGCGGGTGGCCGGCCGCGGCGGTGGGATGGGTGATGGCGTTTGCCGCGAGCCAGGTGATCATCATCGGGTGCTCGGTGCAGAACGCGGCGTTCACAGCGGCGGGAATCGCGGCGGTGTTCGGCGTCGCGGGTGTTGCCGGACTGATCACCAAGCGGGTGCTGACCGGCCCGGGGCTGCTGGCGGCGGCGGGTGTGGCGCTGACCGGGCTGGTGTTCTTCGGGTTCGCACAGGGCGTGGGGACGAACGGGCCGATGGCTCTCTATGCCGGGCTGCTGACGGCGGCGGCGTGGGGGCCGGTGGCGGCGGTGAAGGTGCTGAAAGAGCGGGGGCGCGGGTGGGCCGGTGCGCTGGCGGCGGCGGCGCCCGCGATGGCGGCGGTCGGGGCGGCGGTGATCATCTCGCCGCCTTGGGGGTCGGGCGAGTACGAGTGACGCGTCCGGAGGACGAGGTGTTTTCGATGCAGCGAGTGTTTTCCGCCGGCCCCTTACGGGGCTCGGCTCTTATCGTGGGCCGTATTTGGCGGAAAATCGGCGGTCGGGGTGCTGATAACCGTGAGGTTTGGGTATGAACGGGCCGATACCCGTGGTCGTAGACTTGGCCGCGCGGTTGGTGCGCGGCGGTGGTCCACCTGGAGACGCATGGTCATGGCAGACGAACAGGCGGCGACAGTGTCTGGCGGGGGCGAGGTGGTGACGACGACGCTGAACCGGCCGTGGCTGGCGAAGATGGTGATCTTCGTCGTCGTGCTGGGGGCCTTTGGGCTGTGGGGCCTGTACGACGCGATGATCGCGTATCCCAACCGTGGTGCGACGCACGCCGAGTACGCGCAGTGGCAGTACCTGCAGACGGCGAAGAACGCGGGGAAGCTGAACAGCGCGGCGGAGGGGATCAAGGATCCTCGCGCACGCCTTGACGAGCTCTCGAGCAAGACACGCAGCGACCTTGAGGTCGTGGAATATGACTGGCTGACGGCCCTCTCGCGCCTGGGACGGCTGAAGGAAGCGGCGACGCCGCTGGAGAACCCGAACCAGAAGGTGGACGAGCTGACAAAGAAGTGGTCGGGGATCTCGGCCAAGCCGGTGCCGCTGGAGTACTACGACCTGCCGTTCCAGTGGTCGGTCGCGGTGGTGTGCTTCGGCCTGGCGGCATGGGTGAGCGTGACGGTGCTGCGGTCGGCTGCGAAGAAGTACCGGTGGGCGCCGGCGACACAGACGCTAACGCTGGCGGAGGGGCGTGAGGTTCGCGCCGCGGACCTGGCGGACGTGGACAAGCGGAAGTGGCACAAGTACTTCTGCTCGCTTGTGCTGACCGATGGGTCGGTGTACGAGCTGGACGTGTTGAAGTACACCGGGCTTGAGGACTGGGTGCTGGAGTTGGAGCAGATTCGGTTCCCCGAGCGGGCGGAGCAGCCTGAGGAGCAGCCCGCGAGCGAGGGCGCGCCGAGCAACCAGCAGTCCGCGGCGGAGACTTCGACTGAAGTTGACGGGCAGGGGCCGGGCCTGGCGCAGTGACGGGGAGGGTCGATTGACCTGGGCGGCATGGACACCGTGGCTGGCGGGCGGCACGATGGTGATCGTCGTGGTGCTGGGGTGGGTGCTTGCGCTACTGACGCTGCCGGGGGTGTGGATCATGCTGCTGGCGGCATCGCTGATCAACTGGCTCTGGTGGCCGGGGTGCTACTCGTGGTGGACGATCGGTGTGTGCGCGGCGATCGCGCTGTGCGGGGAGATCGCCGAGGTGGTGGCGTCGGCGTTTGGGAGTAAGAAGTTCGGGGGGAGCGGGTGGGGCGCATCGGGGAGCGTGGCCGGAGGGCTGGTCGGCGCTCTTGTGGGAACGTTTGCGATCCCGATTCCGGTGGTGGGAACGATCATCGGGAGCGTGGCGGGAGCGGCGATTGGGGCGCTGGCGGCGGAGCGGGGGATCAAGAAGCGGACGTGGGGTGAGAGCCACAAGTCGGCGGCGGGCGCGGCGGTGGGCCGGCTGGCGGCGACGTTTGTGAAGTTGGGTGTGGTGCTGGTGGTGGGGCTTGCGCTGTTGCTGGGGTTGGTGTCGCCGCTGTGAAGACCGCCACGAACACAGGGGTGAAGCACAGACTCGCAGAACCGAGTCTGTGGCACCCGACTCCTGAGCGCCCAAGCCCCCACTTGCACGTCAAGAGCGTGTGAACGGCGGATGTTGTCAGAATTCATGGCGACTGGTCGATATTCTGATCTGACGGGCTCGTGGAGACGGGTCGCAGAGGGGTCGGGGCTGGAGACGGACCAGGGATGGCAAAGTCCGGCAGCCGAGGAACAGACATGGGTAACAGCGGATCGGCGGCGGGCCGTAAAGGCTCGGGGTCGGGTTCTGGCGCGGGTGGAGAGGGAACGCAGCGCGTTCGGCGCAGCGAGGTGTTGGGAAAGAATCCCCCCCCACCCACCGCTCCGGAGAAGTCGGTGAACACGCCGCCGCAGGCGAGCCCGGCAGGGGCGCGGCCGCGTGGAGACGTGGTCGTCGACGCGGGCGTGAAGAGCGGCCGCAAGACGGGCGCGGCGGTGAAGGTGCGGCACTTTGTGGTCGACACGAACGTGCTGCTGCACGACCCCAACGCACTGTTCGTGTTCCAGGAGCACGAGGTGATCATCCCGCTGGTGGTGATCGAAGAGCTCGACCGGTTCAAGCGCGACGAGGGGGACCGCGGGCGCAACGCGCGCGAGTGCATCCGTCATCTTGACCGGCTGCGCAAGCTGGGGCGCCTTGCCGACGGCGTGCGCTGGGGCGAGGCGCAGGAGACGACGGGCGCCGACAAGCCGATCACGCCGCTGCCGAGCGACAAGACAGGGTCGATCCGGATCGAGGTAGGCGAGTTCCCGCGACCGTCGATGATCCGCGAGGACACTGCGGACAACCGGATCATCGCGTGCGCGCTGGGGACGGCCGAGCGCGTGAAAGGGTCGGGCGAAGAAGTCATCTTCGTCACCAAGGACCTCAACGCGCGCATCAAGGCGGACGCGCTGGGTCTGCCGACGGAGGACTTTGAGAACAAGAAGGTGGACGCCGAACGGCTGTACACCGGCTCGATGACGATCGACGTCGCCGGCGAACTGATCGACGAGCTGTACCGCGACCGGCTGCTGCCGCTGGATCGGATCGAGGAGCAACTCCGCTACACCGACGACGACGGCGTGGTGCGCCGGCGGACGGTGTACGCCAACCAGTTCGTGCAGATGCGCGACGCGGACGATGAGAACCACACCGGGCTCGCCCGTCGACTGGCGGATACGGACCACCTGATCCCCGTCACCGGTCCTCGCAAGCCGACGTTTGGGATTCTGCCGCGGAACCTGCAGCAGACGATGGCGCTGGACCTGCTGATGGACGAGGAAGTTCGGATGGTGACGCTGCTTGGCAGCGCCGGCACGGGCAAGACGCTGATGGCCGTCGCGGCGGGCATGGCGAAGGTGTTCAACGAAGAACGCTACGACAAGATGCTCGTTGTGCGCCCGATCATGCCGATGGGCGCGACATCGGCTACCTGCCCGGCAGCAAGGACGACAAGCTGGGCGCGTGGATGCAGCCGATCTTCGACAACGTCGGCTATCTGCTGAGCACGCGGAGCGGGCCGATGCAGAACGCCGAGAGCCAGACGACCGAGCAGCGGATCACCAAGCTCGTTGACAGCGGTAAGCTGGTGATGGAGCCGCTGACGTACATCCGCGGACGCAGCATTCCGCACCAGTTCATGATCGTGGATGAAGCGCAGAACCTGACGCCGCACGAGGTGAAGACGATCGCCAGCCGCATCGGCGAGGGAACGAAGCTGGTGCTGACGGGCGACATCAACCAGATCGACAACCCGTACCTCGATCGCGCGAGCAACGGCCTTTCGTACGCGATCGAGCGGATGAAAGGACTGCGCATCGTCGGACACGTGACGATGACCAAGAGCGAGCGGAGCGAGCTGGCGAGCCTGGCGGCGAGTTTGCTGTAACAGACTGCGAGCCGAAGGCTCAGCATTACACGCCGGAGGCGTGATCGTCAGTAGCCGGCGGTGAAGCGCAGCGCCACCGCCGGTAGCGGCACGCGAGCGACGCACTCCGAAGGAGTGCTCGTGAGATTGGCGTCAATCCCACACGTATCGCTCGTCGAGCACGACGTTGTACTTTGTGCAGAGCTTGCGGACCTCGTCCTGAAACGTCTCGTGCTGGTGGCGTGATTTCTGATTTTCGATGTAGGAGAGCAGAGCTTGTGAGCCGGACTCGCCGAGTGAGAAACCGAAGTAACCCTGCTGCCAGGCGAAGGAATCTCCCAGTCGCTCTTTCATCATTGTTGAAGAGTCGCGCTTGATATTCAGCATGAGGTCGGAGAGCGCGACGGTCTTGCTCAGGCTTACCAGGAGGTGGACGTGGTCTTCGACTCCGCCCATGGCGAGAAGGGCGCTTGAGTGACCGCGGCAGATGCCGCCAGTGAAGGCGTAGAGATCCTTCTCTGCCTCGATTGGGATGAGGGGTTTGCGATCCTTGGTTGAGTAGGTGATGTGGATGAGAATCTTGGTGAGCGTGGAGGCCATCGCCCAATGTACCGGCATGCTCCACATGCGCCAAGGCGTTTACGAGCACTCCTTCGGAGTGCGGCGTCGTAGGGCAACTAACCGGCGGTGGCGCTCGCGGACTCGCTTCACCGCCGGCTACTAAAGCCCACTCCTTCGGAGTGAAGACAACCGCACGCTCGGTTTTCCAGACGTTCTTAGTGATCTTCGCGCTCTTCGCGTTCCCTCTTCCGTTCAACACCCGGCAGGCGGGCTGAAGAAGTGGTTGATGAACGCGATGAAGTCGTTGTTGTCCCAGGAGCTGTCGCTGCCGGGGAGGCCGCCCTGTGTGCCTTGGTCGGCGCGGGTCGCTGGCGAAGAAGAGGTTGATGAACGCGATGAAGTCGTTGTTGTCGAGCTGGCGGTCGAAGCCGGTGACGCCGCCCTGAGCGCCGACATCGGCTGGGCCGCAGGGCTCGCAGGTGTCGATCACGCCGTTGTGGTTGGCGTCGAGGGCGGGGTTGGTGAGCAGCTCGCAGTCGTCGGCGATGCCGTTGTTGTTGCAGTCAGCGCCGGCGATCTGACGGGGCACGAGCTTCCAGAGTTCGCCCGCGTTGGCGGTGATGAAGCCGGGGGAGCGGACCCAGTAGATCTCGCCGAGCCCGTCTGATCCGAAGGCGTCGATGTTCACGGCGGGCGACTGGCCGGTCACGGCGAGCTCGGTGGTGCGGTCGATCTGGTTGGTGTAGGTGTTGGTGTCGCGGTTGTAGCGGATGGTCCAGATCTTGTTGCCGCTCCAGTCAGCGTACATGTACGCGCCGCGGAGACCGGGCATTGCGCAGCCGCGGTACGTCTCGCCGCCGGTGACGCAGCCGCCGACGGTGCGCGGATAGTCGATCAGCGGCGGGATGCCGCTACCAAGCGATGAGGGACAGCCGGCGAGCGTGGTGGCGATGGTGCCCTCGCGGCAGCGCCAGCCGAAGAAGTATGGCGTGGTCGCGGCCGTGCCGGTCCAGCGCACGACGTCGATCTCCTCGCGGGCGCTCTGACCGACGTCGCCGATGAACAGGTCGCCGGTGAGCGAGTCGATTGAACAGCGCCATGGGTTGCGGAGGCCGAAGGCCCAGATCTCCTGCGCGTGTGTCGCATCGGTCGCCCAAGGATTGTCGGCAGGGATGCGGTAGTTCTTGTTGTTGTCGGCGGGGAAACCGTCGTCGTCTGCAGTGCCGGGGATGCCGTCGGGCCCGTTGACGTCGAGCCGGAGGATCTTGCCGCGGAGGCCGAAGGCGGTGTTGGTGGTGTTGGAGGCGGCGTTGTCGGGGTCGTTCTCGCCGCCGTCGCCGGTGGAGACGTAGAAGTAGCCGTCGGGGAGGAAGCCCATCCAGCCGGCGCGGTGCTGGGCGCGCGTGTAAGGGATGCGGAGGATGATCTGCTCGGAGGCGGGATCGGCGACGTTTGGGTCCGCGGCGGAGACCTTGTACCGGGCGACGACGAAATCGGCGAGGGAGTTGGTGCCGGGCGTGTACGCGACGTAGAAATAGCCGTTCTGCTGGTAGTTGGGGTGGAAGCAGACACTGAGCAGGCCGTACTCGAGGTAGTTGACCGCGCCGGTGATCTTGCTGGCGAGGTTGATAAAGGGCGTGGCGCGCGCCGTGTTGGCGGGAATGTCGATGATGCGAATCTTGCCGGTCTGCTCGACGATGAAGACGCGCGAGAGATCGCCGGGCGCGTGGGTGACCTGCGTGGGCCGGTCGATGCCGGTGAGCAGACGCACGCAGGTGAGGGGCGGGTCGATCGCGAGGGCCGCGCAGGGAGCGATCGCCAAGGCAAGGAGGGCGGTTGTGAGGGTTCGCATGGGCGGCTCAGCGCAGAGTGACACCACGAGCGGGCAGCTTCAAGATACCTCACCGGGTGGGAAGAGCAATGGGGAAAATACCGAGTGCGACGGCCTTAGGGGCCGATAGCGCGAGGCGACGAACCCAAGAAGAGGAACTCAACGAGCGTGAACGGCTCGAAAATCAGACCTTTGTGTTCTCTTAGACCTTCGCGCCCTTTGAGCCCTTGGAGTTCCTGCCTTCTAAGGGCAGCCGTCGAAGAAGGCGGAAATGAAGGCAATGAAGTCGTTGTTGTCGTACTGGCCGTCAGCGCCGGGGAGGCCGCCCTGCCCGCCCATGTCGGCGACCGGGCGGCGGGCGAAGAAGGCGGAGATGAACGCGACGAAGTCGTTGTTGTCGAGCTGGCCGTCGGCGCCCGTGACGCCGCCCTGAGTGCCGATGTCGGCGGGGCACACGAAGGCGTCCCAGATCGTGCCGATGTCGAGGCGGGCCTTGAGCGCGGCGCTTTGCGGCGTGAAATGGATCTTGTCGAGCGTGAACGGGTCGAGGTTGGCGGTGGTCCAGCCTTGCTCGTGGGTGAGGCGGCGCGAGTTGATCGCGCACACGCCGGGGAGCTCCGCCGCGAGCTCAGCGGCGGCGCGAGGAAAGAGCTCGGCGATGGCATCGGCGTCGGGGGTTGACCAGCCGCGGGCCGGATCGGTGATGATCACGATCGGGAGGTTGGGCGTGGTGTTCTGGCGGAGCGCCGCGATGAGCGCGGCGAGGTTCTGCTTGAACTGGGCGGGCGGGTACCAGACGTCGTTAGCGCCGAGAGTGATGAAGGCGGCATCAGCGCCCAGCGCTCGCAGGTGAGGCAGGGCGGCGGCGTGGTTGGTGATGAGCGAAGCGGCGGTGTAGCCGCCGGCGGCGATGTCGGTGGCGGTAAGGCCCGCGTCCGCGGCGACGGATACGAACGACGCCGAAACGAGGCGCGAGAGCCGGATCGGATTCGCGCCGACGAACTCGGCCTGGATGCACGCGCTGGGGTTCGCCGCGGCGTTCCAAGTAACAGGCCCGAACCGCTGGCGGGCGACGGGGCCGGTGTCGGGCGCGGCGGCGAGGTTGGTGGTGAACGTGGCGAGCGGCGCGGCGGCGCCGGTCGGCGCAGAGGATGGCGCGAGCGAGAGCGTGACGGTGATGTTCGCCGCATCGCGCACGGCGTAGATGTCGAGGTAGACGCCCTGCGAGGCGTCGAACCAAGTGCGCGTACGGTCAATGGGAAGATCAGGGTTGACGCCGACGGCGGAGGGCTGCAGCACCATGGCCCAGCCGCGCTGACCGCTGCTCGGCGCAGGGATGAGCCAGTTGGCCAAGCCGGGGAGCGCGTTGGCGGCGAACGAGTCGGACGGGTTGGTGAAGGCGGGCGTGAGGTTGGTCGAACGGACGAGCCACTCGCCGTTTGTGTCGCTGGTGGTGAGGCCAGGCTGGATGAGGGGCGTGCGCGGCGAGACGCCGTAGCGGCGGGCCCACTCGGCGTTGAACGCCGGAACGTAGTTGATGCCGTGGCCGAGGGGACAGGTCTCCTGGCTGTCGCCGATGATCAGCGCGTGGATCCCCGTCCCGAACCTGGCGCTGGTGAAGAGCGTGCGGAAGACTGCCGGCTCGGCGGTGGCGACGTAGGGAACACTGAGAAAATCCTGCGCAGCGCAGGAGCGGCGGTGCAAGCGAGAATGGTCGCTGCGATCGCGCGCCTCATGACGCCTCCGGTGGGCTGATCAATAGGCCGCTGCGCCGAGGTGGAGCCGGGTGAGCTGGGGTCATGGACATCCCGCGAAGAAGGCGGCGATGAAGGCGATGAAATCGTTGTTGTCCAGCTCGCCGTCGGCGCCCACTTCGCCGCCTTGCCTGCCGAGGTCCGCGGCCGGCTTGTTCGCAAAGAACGCGGAGATGAAGGCGATGAAGTCGTTGTTGTCCAGCTCGCCATCGGCGCCCATCTCGCCGCCCTGCTTGCCGAAGTCGGCGATGCAGACGAACGAGCTCCAGATGTTGGCGACCTCGAGGTTGGCCTTGAGCGCTGCGCTCTGCGGGGTGTAGTGCACCTGATCGACGGTGAAGGCGGCAAGGTTGTCGGTGGTCCAGCCCTGCTCGTGGGTGAGCCGGCGAGAGTTCACGGCGCAGACGCCGGGAATTTCGACTGCAAGCTCGGCCGCGGCGCGCGGGAAGTACTCGGCGTGCTGCAGCGTCTCGGGCGTGGACATGCCGCGCGCCGGATCGCTCAGGAGCACGACGGGAAGGTCGGCCGACGTGTTCTGGCGCAGAACCGCGATCAGCGCAGCCATGTTCAGCTTGAACTGCTCGGGGGTATAGACGATGTCGTTGGCGCCGAGAGTGATGAACACCATGTCGACGTCGATGCCGCGAAGGTGCGGGAGCGCGGCGGCGTGGTTTGCCGACAGCGAGACGGCGGTGTACCCGCCGGCGGCGATGTCTGTTGCGGTGAGCCCCGCATCGCCGGCGACGGACACGAACGAGGCGGAGATGAGGTGCGCCGGCGTCACCGGATCGCCGCCGACGAATTCGGCCTGGAGCGAGGTGCCGCGCAACATTCCAGGTGATCGGGCCGATTCTGTACCGCTCGACGGGGCCTGTGTCCGGCGTGCTTGAAGGAGAGGTGGTCGCGGCGAACAGGGGGGTGCCGTTTTTGACTGGGTCGTTGCCCGACGCCGTGGTGATGGTCACGGCGACGCTGCCGGCATCGCGCAGAGCGAAGACGTCGAGGTACGCGCCTTGGGAGCAATCAAACCAGTCGCGCCCGTGATCGATCGGGAGCGCGGGGTTGACGCCGACTGCGCGAGGCTGGAGGAGCATCGTCCAGCCGCGTTGATCGCCCGTCGGCGCAGGGAGCACCCAGTTGGCCAGGCCGGGGAGTGCATCGGCGGCGAACGCCTGCGACGGGGCGGTGACGAGCGGGCTGAAGTTGCGCACAGACGAGCCATTCGCTGGCGGGGTACGTGAACGAGAGACCGGGCTGAACCAGCGGAGTGCGGGGCGAGACGCCGTAATGCTGCGCCCACGCGGCGTTGAACGCCGGAACGTAATTGACGCCGTAGCTGAGCGGGCAGGTCTCCTGGCTGTCGCCGATGATCAGCGCGTGGATGCCCGGCCCGAAGCGGGCATTGGAAAAGAGCCCGCGGAAGGCCGCGGGCTCGGACGTGACGACATATGGGACTGAGAGAAAATCTTGAGCCAACACCTGACTGACGGTACACGCAATGACAGCGATAGCAGAGATCGCGCAGGTCATGACGTCTCAATCATGCGGGTCAGGCGGGGTTCCTGCCCTGGGTGCTCGGGCGCTCCGGCGCCCGATGGTTTACTGACAGCCCGCGAAGAAGGCACTGATGAAGGCGATGAAGTCGTTGTTATCGAACTGACCGTCGCCGCCGGGGAGGCCGCCCTGGTGGCCGAGGTCGGCGGCGGAGTTGCTGGCGAAGAAGGCGCTGATGAAGGCGATGAAGTCGTTGTTGTCGAGCTGGCCGTCGCCGCCGGGAAGGCCGCCTTGATGGCCGAGGTCGGCGACGCAGGTGGGCGCGGGCTCGAAGACGTCGCCGCTGAGGGCGATGGTGTAGCTGGGGGTGTCGGGCGCATCGGTGGTGATGGTGATCGTGCCGGTCTTGTGCCCGACGGTCGTGGTGTTCATCGTTACCGTGTGGGTGTTGCCGCCGCCGGCGGGGGCCTCGGTCTGCTGCACGCCCGCGCCCGAGAGGGTGAACGGCCCGGTGACGGTCATGGTGTAGCGGAGGTTGGCGATGCCGGCGGCAGTCCACTTGTTCACGTCGCCGTTGTTGGTGATGGTGAACGTGTTGGAGGCGGCGGTTCCGGTCTCGACGTTGCCGAAGGCGACCGACGATGCGGAGGAGGCGAAGAGCGCGGGGACGCGGTAGTCGGCGAAGACGGGGAGGTGGCCGCCGTCGGTCGTGTCCTTCAGCGCCTGGGCGATGACGTTGCCGACCATCGTGTTGGAGGTGGAGTTGAGCGCGAGGTTGAAGCTGGTGCCGTCGTTGCCCCAGCAGCGGTAGGAGTGATTGGGGTCGTTCCAAGTAGAGGTCGAGAACGTGAGGTTGGTGTTGCCGATGTAGTCGAGCCCGACGCCGTCCTGGAGAGAGTTGGAGATGAGCATCTGGTCGTGGCGGTCATCCATGCCGCCGGCGCCCGAGGGGTCCTGCGTGTGGATGAAGCGGTAGGTGCTGGAGTTGTTCCACGTGCCGGGCGACTTGATGGGGTCGAACAAGCGGCCGGTATTGTCGGCCTGGCTGCCGACGAGCGCCTGGTACTCAGACGCCGATGACGAGGTGATGTTGGTGTCACCGGCCATGATGAAGTTGTACCCGGCGGGGAGCGCGCTGCCGGAGCCGTTGGTGTTGACGCCCGCGGCGTTGTTGCGGATGCGCTGACACTCGATCAGCCGGCGGCCTGCGTCGTTGGTGCCGCCCTGGGCCTTGAGGTGGACCGAGTAGGCGGCGATGACCGACTGCGCGGTGCCGTAGCCGATGGGCCGGAAGTCATAGCGGCGAGTATCGCGCGGCTGGTTGTTGGTGTCGGACGAGCCGATGGCGATGGTGGTGGTGCCGATGTACTGCACCTTGCTGGTGCGGTAGAAGAACGCACTGTCGGTGTCGGCGCCGTCGAGGAACGGCGCGGCGGCCCAGTCGCCGGGGCTGCCGGCGGCGCTGTTGAGCATGCTCCTGAACTGGGTGACCGCAGCCTGAGAGGTGAACTCCTGGCCGATCACCACATCGGGCGACATGGACTTGCCGGCGAGGGCGAGTCCGGCGGGGACGACGCCGTAAAAGGAGGTCTGGAATGCGGAGGTGCGGTCGGAGCTGGAAGTCGTGTAGTTGGTGACGTTCCAGCTGCAGATGCGGAGCTGCGCGAGGCTGGTGGAGGCGGTGCCGGCGAGCACGAGCGCGGCGAAGAGGGCGGAGCGGGACGCGGAGGCGGGATAAGCGTTGGGCATGGTGTCCTTGCGTGGATCGGTTGCGAGAAATGTGGTGACGGTGTAGTAGGGCCGCGAGCTCCGGCCGCGCCGTCACTGCATGTTGAAGAAGGCGTTAATGAAGGCGATGAAGTCGTTGTTGTCGAGGAATCCGTCAGGCTGGGCAATCCCGCCGGCGCTGCCGAGGTCGGCGATGGCGTTGTTGCCGGCAAAGAAAGCGTTAATGAACGCGATGAAGTCATTGTTGTCGTAGAAGCCGTCGGAGCCGAAGACGCCGCCTTGACGTCCGACGTCGGCGGCGGGGCGCGCCGGGAGCAGCAGCATGGCGACGTTGTACGCCTCGTCGGTACCGAGGTTGCCGGGGAGCGTGGGGTCGACGTATGTGCCGCTGGTGTTGGCGTCGTAGACGATGCGGGCGCGGAAGACAAGCGCGCCGAAACTCAGCGGCGAGCCGTACGAAAGGTTCGCGGTGGAGATGCCGGCGAGCGGCTGAGGCACGATGCTCGACGACCAGATGGTTCCCGAGTCGATCGAGTCGGCGTCGGCGACGGAGATGAACTGCACCTGGTAGTTGCGCCCGCTGTTGAGACCGGGCAGCACGGTGCCGAGCTCGGCGATGAGCTCAAGGCGATAGCCGCCGGTCGCGGCGTTGTAGTTGGCCTTGAGCAAGCCGGTGGTATAGCGGTAGCTCTGCTGCGTGTTGTCGAGCAGCTGCAGGCCGGACATGAAGTAGACGTTCCCCATCGCGTCGATCGCCGGAGCGCTGATCGACGGGCCGGTGCTCACGCCGGGCGACGCTTCACTCGCCAGCGCGATGTGCCCGATCGGCGTCGCGTCGACGACGCCATCGCCCTCGCCCGCGTCGGCGGTGCCGGGGATTCCGTCGGCGCCGTTGTCGCCGTAGACGGCCTTGGAGAGGCCGCCCGCCGCGCCCGCCGCGTTGCCGGTGTGAACGGCGATGGTCCAGGTGACGGCCTGCGTCGAGGCGTTCACGCGCGCGACGGCGATGTAGTTGTTCATCCCGGCGGGCACCGCAGCGCCCGAGCCGGTCGCGGCGACCGTCGCGGCCAGGAGCAGGTCACCGTTGGGGAGCACCACCGAAGCGACGGGCCCGTTGGGACCGCGATAGACCGTCTGGCTCTGGTAGTTGGTGAACTCCTGGTTCTCGGGTGAACCGAAAGCGGCGGAGGGATCAAAGCCGTCGTCGAGGTCGGTGAGTTGGCCGACGCCGGCGGGCATCTCGACGCGGAGCGTGCCGGTCGGCGCACCGTTGGAGGCGAGCGACCACGCGCTGATGCCGCGGGTCTTGGTGGTGCTCGATGCGCGGCTGAGCGCGGCGGCGGTACCGAGACGCGAACCGGAACCGAGGGGCGCGAAGACCGACGGCGAGTAGCTGACGGTGCCGCGAGCGAGCACGCCGGCGCCCAGGTGACCGGTGGTGGAAGTGAGGCTGTTGGCGGCGCCCTCGTACAGGAAGTTGTTGGCGAGGTCGGCGCCCAGCGCGATGGGGCGGCCCGCGATCGAGGCGGGAATGAGCGTCGGAGTTGTCTGGGTGGTGGCGGCGCTGCCGATGATGCGGGTGACGACGGTGTCGGCGCCGCCGGACTCGCTCAGCATGTTGACCGTCGAGGCCGAGCGGTTGGCCGCATCGACGCGGAAGGTCTTCTTGTTGGTGATGGGGTTGGGGCCGGTGAGGCCGACGCCGTCGCCGAGGGTCACGAGCGTGCCGGCGGGGTCGATCATGCCCAGGCCGAGTGTGGAGTTGGCGTTCTGTATCGCGGTCTTGTTGGTCGCGGCGACGGTGCGCGTGACGTAGACGCGCCCGGGGTACTGCGGCGCGAGGCTGACCATCGCGGCGATGAGGTTGTTCTCGTCGTCGGCGTTACCCATCACGCCGTCGGGCCCGCCGGCGAATTCGAGGAACGAGACGCCGAAGGTCTGCATCGGAATGCCGTTCACCGAGACCGTGCTCGGCGCGGAGTTGCGCGACGCGTTGACGCCGGCACCGGGCGCGTTGCTCCAGAGGCTGTAGCTGGAACGAAATGGCGCGCCGATCGGCGACATGACCGGCGACGCGACCGTGGAAGCGATGAGGTGGTTGTAGAAGAGAACGTTGCTCCCGCTCGACAGGCTCGACTTGGCGATCGGACCGAGCCGGAACTTGTGGCCCCATGAAGAGGTCTTGATGGGAAGGTCGACGACGTAGGTGTTGGTCTGCTCGGAGCTGGCGCCGATGGTGTACGCGCTGACGGCGTCGCCGGGGAGGCCGGGTGTCGCGGAGACCGAGTCCTGCGCCAGCGCGGGAAGCGCGAAGGCGGCGCCGGCAAATGCGGCGAGGACCACGGCGATCGGACTCGTGCTGCGTCGTGCGGAGGGTGCCTTCATTTCGCTTCGTCCACAGAACAGTCGACCGCCTCGGCCGCCACCCGCTCGAGTGTCGGGGGGCTTGCGCAGGGCGAAGGATCGCCGGGCGGCTGGTGTGCCTTGGTATCTATTCTAAGCCGAACGGGGTCAACGGCCAGTGTTTCCGCCGGCGCGGCCCACCCGTTCCTTCGCTTTCAGCTGCATCAGGCGCAGGTAATCTACCCATTTAGGGTCCGTTTCCCGCAGCAGGGCCTTGCGGATGCGGTCGAGGGTCACGTCCGTGTAATTGTCCTGGAGCTGGTCGACCTCGACGGACTTTTTAAGTGAGGGAAGATGGGTAGGGTCGCGCTCCAGGGCGCGGTCATAGCACTGGGCGGCGTCCTCGAGGATGCCCAGCTCCTGGTACTGCAGGCCCAAGGCGAAGTAGGCGCGGGGGTCGGTGGTGTCGACGTCGGCGGCGACGCGCCAGGCCTCGACGGCCTCGGCGTAACGGTTCTGGTGGTTGCAGAGCACGCCGAGGTAGTACCAGGCGAGCAGGTGCTTGGGGTCGAGGGTGACCGCCTCTTTGTAGAGGTTGATCGCGTCTTCGTACTGGCCGACGAGCGTGAGCTCCTGCGCCTTGTCGAAGTCGCGCTGGGCCTGCTGGCGGCGCTGGTCGACGGTCTGCTGCGCGCTGGGCTCGGACGTCGAATGTGAGTTCGAGCACGCGGTGAGCGCGACGGCGGTGACGACGGCGGCGAGCGTGCGGGCGGCGGTGCGGATCATGAGGCGCGTTCCCAGCGGGTGAAGGTGACGGAGACGTTCCATCCGGGCTTGCCCTCGATTCCGTCGGCGGGCGAGAACTCGATGCGATTGATCTGCGTGCCGTCGAGCTCGGCGGTCACGCGCTTGAGCCACGTGAGGACCGGCGCGGCGAGCTGGTTGTTGACCTTGAAGTCGTAGCGTTTGCGCTTGACGGCCTTGGAGGGCGTGCCGCGGAAGTCGTCGCCCTCGCTCTCGGTCGCGATGACGAGCCCGCACTCGACGCCGATGCGCGAGATCTTGCTCAGACGGTGAGAGTCTGGAGCGGTGCGATCGCCGCCGACGGTGGCGTCGGCGTCTTGGATCGCCTTGATCTTCTTGACCTCCGTCTCGACGCTGGCGAGCTGGCTTTGAGCGTTCTTCAGCGCGCTCTGCGCGGCGACGTTGCGCGTGACGTTGTAGAGCGCAAAGAGAATCGCGCCGACGACCGCAACTGCGCCGAGATAGATGAGCCAACGCGGGCGATTGGCGCGAGCGGCGCCGTTGGCCGCGGCGGTGAGCGCTGCACGCGCAGTCGTCAGAAAGAACCAGGGGCGCTCGATCACGGGCGGCGCTCCGTCTTGGGTTCGGCCGGTTTCGGCTCAGCGGGCTTGGGCGGCTCGGACTTGGGTTGCTCGGGCTTCGGCTCGGCGGGCTTGGGTTCAGACGGCGGCGTCGCCGGCGGAGTGGTCGCGGGCGAAGTCGGCTCGGCGGCGGGGGGATTGGTCGCCGGAGTCGGGCCGCCTGGCGCAGCATCGCCGGGAGTCGAGTTCTCAGGCTCGGTGGAGCTCGGCGCAGCACCGGGCCCGGTGTCGAGCATCGGCGAAACCGGCGACTTATCGCCGGCCGGCTTATCACCCGCGGGCGTCGCGGCGGGCGTCGCGGGCGGTGTCGGCGGCTTGGCGCCCTTGGGAACGTCGACGAACGTGCCGGCCAGCGCGTAGTCGCGGCGCTCGGCGTTGGCGTTGCCGACGCCGCGGCCGTCCCACTTGATCTGGCGCGGCGCGGTCGAAGGCGTATCGCGCAGGAGGTCCTTAATCGTGGGGCCCAGGTCCTTGTCGCTCAGGGAGAGCTCAAGGCGCGAGGAGATGCCCATCGAGTTGAGCTGCAGGACCTTGATGCGGACGTCGGTGACATCGGACCGGGTGAGGATGGAGAGCACTCGCTGCATCTCGGCGAGGATGGGCTCCTCGTCCTTCTGATCGGCGCGGGCCTTCTCCATCTCGATGCGTTTGCTCGTGAGGATGAGCCCGGGGTCGGCGTCCTTGAGGGCCGCGGGCGCAATCGACGCGACGGACTTGAGCAGCTCTCCCTGCGCGGCGGAGGCTGCGTCGGCCTTGGCGCGCACGTCGCTCACGGTGCTGCCCAGGCGCCATCCGAGCACGCCGACGCCGGCCGCGGCGATGAGCAGCGCGAGCCCGGCCCAGAGGTGGAGTTTGCGGTCGGCGGCGCCGGGCCGGCTGGAGAGCTCGGTAAGGCTGAGGCGCGGGTCGACGGCGGCGGCGGGCGCGCTGGCAGGCCCGATGCCATTTTCCATGTCGGTGAGGCGCTGGAGGGTGCGGCCGATGGCGTCATCATCGACGGTTGCGTGAACCGATGCGCCGGGCCAGTGCTTGCCCAGACCGGCGCCCACGGCGGCGACGCCCATCATGTCGGGAAGGTCGAAGTCCAGGCCTGCGCAGATGACGTTGTCAGGCCCGACGACGGCGATGCGCGCGGGGGCGACGCCCAACTGCACCGACCAGCCGAGCCAGTCGCTGGCCAGACGGCCGATGTCGGAACGGGCGGCCTCGATCACGCTGACGACCGGACGAGTGTCGGGCACGTCGGGCTCAGCGCCCGCGATGCGCAGGCCCGGCTGCTCGATCTGTTCGGGCTCCTCGCCGACGCGCGTCTGGGTCTTGCGGAGCAGGAGCGTGCCGCCGGCGATCAGGGTGCCGCGCTGCGACCAGGACCAGGCGAGCCGGCCGTCTGGGTCGATGACGACAGCGGCGCCCACGGGCTCAGAAGCGGAGACGACGCGGTCGTCGTCGGTCGCCGGGGCGCTCTTGGCGGAGGGGTCCCACGCGAGCGAGAGGGCGTGCCAGACGGAGCAGACGCGCCGGACGACGATGTCGTGCTTATCCAGCTCATCGAGCAGGACGCGGGCGGGGAGGTCGGCGACGCTGACCAGCGCGAGGCGGTGACGGCCCGACGCGGCGGGCGCGGCGAGCACCGCGACGTCGGCGAGCCCCTGCACCGTCGTATCGGCGCCGGGAGCGGCATCGGCGAGCCACGAGAGGTTCGGCGCCCCCTTCTTCATCGGGCCCGGCGGTGAGCGCATCGCGCACGGTGGCGCGGATCGCGGCGTCGTCAGCGCTGGTGGCGGCGAGCCACTGGCAGGCCGAACCCTGCGCATCGAGCACGACGGTCAACTGGTTGCCGGTCCCGCCGGCGGATTCGCGGAGCTGCTGGGCGGTCCACTCGGCGGCGGCTGCGATGGTCGCGATGGGGTCGTCGGCGGCCTTCTTCGCGTGCGGCGAACGCCACTCCGCCGAGCCGCGCAGATGGAAGAAGCGGAGCCCGCTGATCGCGCCTCCGGCGCAGTCTCGTTGTACGTAGAGGACGGCGGCTGTCACTTCTGGCCCTTGTCGCCTTTCTCGTACCTGGCGGCCTTGGAGGCCTCGCCGATCTGACTCTCGAGAGACTCAGCCATCTTGGTGTCGCCACGGCTCTTGGCGTCGATCTTCATGCGCTCGAGGTCGTTGAGTCGGCTGGCGGCGTTGAACTGCGGCGTGCCGCCTCGCCCGCCGTTGACTCCGCCGGGGACGTTCCCGGCTCGGGCGGCGGCGGCCGCGACGGCGGGGTCGACGACGGTGGCGGCTGCGCGCTGGCGCGGCGCGATGGAGATGGTGTGTTCCACCTCGCCTTCTTTGACCTTGACGAACGTGCGGTCGATCTCGACGACCTCGACCTCGCCGGCGCCGTTGGGGTCGGGCTTGAACTTCGCGCCGACGCCGAGGATCCGCTGCTGGCCGTCGGACAGGGCGATGATGGCGCGGCTGTAGGTGTCGGAGACGATGCCGCCGAGGTACTTGCAGGCGTCGATCCCGGCGACGGGGGCAGGCGCCGGATCACCTTCGGGGCCCGGAGTGGGCGGAGGCGGCGCAGCGTTCTTGACTGGACCGGCAACCAGGTCGAGATTCGCGGCCACCGAGGGCGCGTCGAGCTCGAACTTGGGGTCTGCGGGCTTGGGGGGCACCGGCGCGGTCGGTTGAGCGGCGGCGGCGGTCGCGGCAGCGTCGGGCTGGCCGGCCTTGGCGCCCAGCGGCACGACGGCGGCAACAGCACCCAAGCCAAGCAGACCGACGGCCAGGGTCTGAACGGAGCGGGTCATCGACTTGGCTTTAGCGCGGTCCATGTGGGCGTTCCGGTTCGAGGGCGTGGCGGGAAGACCCGGCACAGCCGAGAGACGCAGAAGGTACGTCTATCGGCGGAGATTGTCTTGCTTCCGCAACAGGGCGTCGGATGGTTTCACTCTCGCCCAACGGCGGGAGCATGACCAGAAGGGGGTTATGGCGGTTTTCGAGCACCGGACGGGGCTTAGTTGCCCTTGCCGATCAGGCGGAAGCCAAACAGCCCCTCCTTCGGCACCGGGCCCCAGATGATGGGGATCCAGGCGTTGGTAGAGGCGGCGATGCCGGGCTTGAGGCCGCCCTGCATGATGCCTCCCTGGTCCAGAACCACGTTCTCGTTGCGGTCATACGCCGTGGCCTGCACCCACCAGAGGTTGGGCTCCAGGGTGATCATGGCTTCGAAGAGTTCGATGTTCTCCGTCTTGACCTTGGCGTCGGCGAGGATGGCGCGGAACTGGGTGGCGGAGATGTCGGCGGTGTGCCGGGCGTTGACGATGCCGGTGGCGAAGGCGTCTGCGTCGCAGCCGGCGTCGACGGCCTCGGCCAGGGCGGCGAGGACCTCGCGGGGCGCGCCGTGGATGGAGACGCGAGCGGGCCCAGAGACGCGGATGTACCGCTCATCGGTGAGGCCCTGCTCCATCAGGCGGGCGACGGCCTGGCGCATGACGTTGAGGCGGATGGAGTCGCCGGGGTCGTTGGAGGCGACCACCGAGCCCCCCGCATCGAGCATGCGGACCTTGATGGTCATGCCGTCGTCGAGCGCCATGTCGAAGGAGACGACGCCGTCGGCGAGCTGCCTCTGGTTGTTCTTGTGGCTGACCTGCAGCACGACGGTGACGGTGTCGCGCAGGCCTGCGAGGAAGTGGTGGCTGACGTAGTTGTCGCTCTGGCGGTTGGCGAACGAGAGCGAGGTGCTGCGCCGGGTGAAGAGGATGACCAGCGCCGCAGCCGCGACCAGCGCGAGGATCATCACCAGCGGGAGCACGTAACCGGGCTGTCTGGTGCGTGTTCTTTTCAAACGCAGGGGCTCGGCTTATCAGCGGTCGTTGGGGTCGTAGGTGTATCCGTCGCGTTCGGCCAGACGGCGGTAGAACTCTTCGATCAACTGGCCGATGGACATGTGGGTCATGTCGCGGCCGTTGCCGGCCGAGCCGCCGCTGGAGCTGGACGAGCCGTTGGAACCGGAGGACGAGCCGTTCGACGACGAACCGGATCCGCTGGAAGAGCCGGAGGTCGTACCGTCGGGACCGCCGGTGGGCGTGGTGGAGGGCTTGTCACTGCTGGAGCCCGATGAGGCCGTGTCGCGCCCCTGACCGCTTGACGAGTTGGTGCCGCCGGAAGCGTTGTGCTCCTCGTTGCCGCCGTTGGCGGCGGCGAGCACGACGCCGCGGTAGCGCTGCACGAGCGCGGCGGGCAGGTCGGCGTCGGCCTGGTTCTGGCCGGGCTCCATGCCGGTGGAGCCTGAGACCTCGAACATCCACTGGGCCTTGTTGCCGTCGACGGTCTGCACCTGCACCTCGACGTACGCGGGGATCTGGCCCCAGTCGGCGAAGGAGGCGTTGGCCATCTTCTCAAGGCGCTTCTGGTCGTTGGTCTTGGCGAAGCGGAACTGAAGGGCCTGCATGCTGTCGGCGACCTTGACCGACGAGTTGGGGATCGGGGTATCAGTGCCGGCGACGTAGGGCGTCCACCAGAGCTCGATGGGCGTCTGCTCGCCGGAGCGGAGCGACGCGGTGGTCACGGGCCGGCGCATCTCGAACACGCCGCGGACGGGCTGATAGCGAGTGATGGGGTCGACGGGCTTGCCGGCGATCAGGCCGAGGATCGGGGGCTGGCTGAGAGTGACCTCAAGGCGCTGCATGCCGTCGGAGGCCTCTGTGAGCGAGACGCGGGTGCGCCCGGCGTCGGGCGCCGGGGCGCCGTTCTGCATCGGGGGGCGGGGGAGGTCGAGCAGGATGGTGCGGAGGGTCTTCTGGAGCGTGCGGTGGAGGCGGGACATCGCCTCAACCGAGGCGGTGCGCTCCTTGCTCTTGGCATCGGCACGCTGGATGGTGGCGAAGAGGCCGAAGCAGGCGCCGGCGACGACCGCGCCGAGCGTGGCGGCCATCAGCACCTCGATCAGCGTGAATGCGCGGCGAGTCCTGGGAATGCGCCGCGTGGAGTTCTTGGTGGGGCTGCTCATGTCAATCACCCTTCGGAGAAGGTGTGCCGGGGTTTCAACGTGGACGTGTATTGTTTCGTGAACCTGCGAAAACATCGCCTCCAGAGGCCGTGGGAGGGCCGAGGGCGCCGAGCCGCCTGCGGGCTTGCTGCCGCCGGAACCGCCCGAACCACCCAGATTACCGCCGCCCCCACTACCCCCACCGCCGCCCCCACCACTTCCACCTGAGCCTGAGCCGTTGTGGCCGACTTGTGAAGGGTCGGTGCGCGAGGTTGTGCCCTCATCGATCAGCGACATCATGATCTCGATGAGGCGGCTGGGATCGGCCGTGAGGCGCTTCATCAAGTCGGGGTTGCGATAGATCACGCTGAGGGGGTGGTACACGCGGCTGACGGTGCAGAGCCGTTCGCCGTGGGTGTAGCCGCCCATGCCGTCGGGAACGCCGGCGTAGACGTTCACCGAGAGCAGCAGCAGTTTGTTGAGAGTCTTGGCGCCGGGGCCCTCTGTGGGCTTCTCGATCACGCTGTCTTCGGGAACGTTGAGCACGACCGGCGTTTCGCGGAGGTACCAGCGATAGACGTTGCGCCCTGGTCGATGTGACGCTCGGCGTCAGGCATGGCCTTCTTGTCGTCCAGGTACTGGAGGAGGAGGCGGTTGCCCAGCTCGAGGGCCTCGAGCTTCTGCTGGTTGGCGCATCGCCTGAGACGACTGTCGCGATGCCGCCGACGACGGCGCTGGCGATGATGGCCAGAAGCACGCTGGCCATGACGACCTCGATCAGCGAGACGCCACGGCGGAGCCAGCGATTGGCGGCCGCGCGGGGCATCGTGCTTGTCTTCAAGGTGGTCATGGCGTCACCCGCGGATCAGGGGTTGGTGGTTCCGGCGGGCGGAGCGTTCTCGCTCATTTCGATGAGCCAGATGTTCAGGTCGTCGGCAGTGCCCCAGGCGCCATCGCCGCCGGCGCTGATCAGGTCGTACGGCTGGTCGGGGTTGCCCGAGGTGCCGGGGAAGAGGTAGCGCATCGGGCGCTTCCAGCCATCGAGGGGAACGCCTTCAAGCGTCTTGTTGGTAACCAGCGGCTGGAGGCCCATCTCAGTGGGAGGGAAGGAGCCGAACTCGGCGGAGTAGCCGGCCAGTGCGCTCTTGACGGTGCGCATCTTGGCGATCGTCGCGGCCTTCTTGGCCTTCTCAGCCTGACCCGAGAGACTGATGATCACCGTGCCCATCAGGATGCCCATGATGACGACGACGAGCATGAGCTCGAGGAGTGAGAAGCCGGCTGCGCGCGGTGGTGACGGAGTGTGCTGCGGGGGGAGGTCATTGGTCGCGTCTCCGGATGTCTGGTGCCGGTCTTGCCCGAATGGGCGGCCGGTTGGTTTCGCTGGCGGTTCTCGAATCGTTGCATTGCCGGACGGTTTGTGCCCGGAATCTGTTCAGAATACTCGGCTGGTCCCCCGTCCAAGGCCCGGAAATCGCTACAGACGGCACTGGCGGGCTCAAGAACGAGGGCTCTCACCTGTCTATGCGACGGCCCTGGTGAGTTGGTGAACACAAACTTAAGAGTTCGGGATGGATGGGCGGCCCCTTCGGGCAGGGGACATCAGGAATTGACGTTCCCTGCGGCGGTGAGGACCGGGACGAGGATGGCCATCAGCAACGCTCCGATGATGACGGTCATCAGGATGATCAGCGCGGGCTGCAGCACGGCCAGCAGGCGGCTGGTCTGGCGCTCGACCTCGTCGGTCATGTCGCCGGCGAGGGAGCCGAAGGCGGTATCCATGTCGCCCGAGCGTTCGGCGGCCAGCAGGAGCCGGCGGGTCGCCAGGGGGAGGGCGTCGACGTCCTCGATCAGGTTGCGGAGCACGCCGCCGGAGATGAGACGCTCGCGCAGCTTGTCGAGCTGCTGGCGGAGCTTGGGATGGCTGATGACCAGGTTGGCGGTCGCCAAGCCGTCGGCGAGCGGGACGCCGGCCTTGCTCATGGCGCTCATGACTGAGAAGAAGCGGGCCGATTCGCTGGCGAGCATGACGTCGCGGGCATAAGGCATTTTCTGGCCGGTCGCGATTGCCCATGCCCAGATCTGCTTGCGGAGCGTGAAAATGGCGGTGCCGATGGCGGCGGCGACCAGGAAGACGATGATCAGGTGCGACCGCATCGCCATGCCGATGGTGAGCAACTGGTCGGTGTACCAGGGGATGCGGATGCCGTTGGCCTTGAGCGTCTCGCCGAGGTTGGGCAGGACGAAGATGAGCAGGACGGCGGTGACAAAGGCCGCGACGATCGCCAGCACCAGCGGGTAGATCAACAGCGACTGGGCCTTCTGCGTGACCTGCAGCGTGCGACGGGCGCTGACGGCGAGCTGCTTGGCGGCACCGCCGAGGTCGCCCGAGCGTTCAGCGGCGCGGTACACGGCGATGGTGACAGCGTCGAACTGAGCGGTCTTTTGCGCGGCCTCGGCGAGGCTTGAGCCGCTGGAAACCATCTCACGCATCTGGTCGACGACCGGCCGAGCGACGGGCGTGACGGTATTGCCGACAACCTGCAGGGCCTCAACCAGCGGCACGCCGCGGCTGACAAGCTGGTGGAGCTGGTCGTTGAGGATCGCGTGGTCTTTGAGGGTGAGCTTGCGATCGCCGGCGGCCAGCGCCTTGGGGAGAGCGACTGACCGGAGAACGGTCATCTTCTCCTTGCGGAGCGCCGAGGCGAGGGCCGTTGGGCTGGTGGCCGAACGGACCTGGAGCGTGCGCTTTCCGCCGGGTTTGACGGCGATGGCGAGGTAGGGCCGGGGTGTAGCGGCTGGAGGCACGGGTGGAGTTTATCGGACGGTTGCACTGAACGCGTGAGGGCTGGGTGTTCGGCGGGTGGGGTGGACGGGTTTCAGAACCGCGACCGTAAGGGAGCAGGTCAGCCGTGCCACTACAGGCGGCGAGAGCACGGCGCCGTCACGCGGTTGGTCTCGAAATAACGACAGTCGGCCGCTCATGGGGCGGCCGACTGTAGTGTCTTGGTATGTGAGCTCGGCTGTTTGTAAGGGGCCGTTGCGCTTCGCACTACAGTCTCGCAAAGCCGAGCCTGTAGTGGCACGGTTGGGGCACAGAACGCTTCCTTTATGGTCGCGTCTCGCACCAGTAGCTCACCCGATGTCCAGCACGATCTTGATCCCCTCGCCGCTCTGCATGAGGCGGAAGCCCTCGGCGAACTTCTCCATGGGGAGCTGGTGGGTGATGATCTGATCGAGTTCCAGACGGCCGGAGAGGAGGAGGGCCTCCATCTGGTACCAGGTCTGGAACATCTTGCGGCCGTTGATGCCGAGGACCTTGGCGCCCTTGAAGATGACGTGGTTGGTCAGGTCGAAGGGGAAGGGCTTGCTGGGGATACCCAGCAGCGAGGCGGTGCCGCCCGGACGGAGGGCCTGGAAGCCGGCGTCGATCGCGGAGGGAGCGCCGGAGATCTCAAGGAGAACGTCAGGCCCGTTGTGGGTCTGCTTCCGGAGGTGCTCGACCCACTTCGAATCGCGGGCGTCATACGCCTCTACCGCGCCGAGCTGGCGGGCGAGGGCGAGGCGCTTGGGGTCGACGTCGGTGACGAAGATGCGCAACGCGCCGGCGGCCTTCGCAACGGTCACCGCCATGAGACCGATGATGCCGACGCCGGTGATGAGCACGTTCTGCGCGCTCACGCCCGCCTCCATCACCGTGTGGACGGCGTTGCCGAGCGGGTCGAGGACCGCGGCGATGTGGTCGGGAATGTTCTCGTGCACGGGCCAGACGTTCTCTTCGGGGACGCAGACGTACTCGGCGAAGCAGCCGTCGCGGTCGACGCCGAGGATGACCATGCCGTCGGCGATGTGGGCTGCGCCGGTGCGGGCGTTGAAGCCGGTGCCGGGCGAGATGTGGCCCTCAGCGCTGACGCGCTGGCCGATCTGATAGCGAGTAACCGCTGAACCGAGCGCCACGATGTGCCCGACGAACTCATGGCCCGTCGTGATGCCGACGGGAATGCGCGACGCGGCCCACGCGTCCCACTCCCAGATGTGACGATCGGTGCCGCAGATGCCGGCCTTCTTCACCTTAATCAACACGTCGCGCGGGCCGGGTGTGGGCACCTTGCGAGCAGAGTCCATTTTGAGCTCGGGGCCGGCGTGGTGCTTGTAAAGCGCTTTCATCGTCGTGGGGATGGTGGCGCCGGCCTGAGCGGAGGACCCGGCGGCTGCGGAGACAACCACCGGACGGGTCGCGGTCGAAGAGGTCATGTGCATTTATAGCCGAGCGTGAAGGACTCGTGGACCACCGTCAGGCGGCGCATTTCGGCCGGGTTTTCCGATCTTCACACAGAAAAATCCCCACCGGGCACCCAACCGTGGTAGTCTGGGGGCACGGGCGGGTTCGACGGCCGCGTTCTGCGGCCTGTGGGAGCATCGAAATGAGCAAAGGCTTGTTTGTCGCGTCGTTTGTTGCGTCACTTGCGCAGGCCGCGCTGGCGCAATCGCCCATGCAGCTGATCGCCGTCGACGGCGGCGCAGCGCCGGGATTCCTCGGTTCGTCGCTAGACCTGGTCTTCAACGACCAATCGGCGACCAACAGCCTACCGCAGCTTGCGCCAGACGGCACGGTGACGTTCCGCGCGCGGGCGTTCTCGACGATCGGCGGAACCACTATCAGTGATTCGTGGTGGATCACGCGCGAAGGTTCGTATCAGGTCGCGGCGTACCTGGGCGGCTTGCCGAGCATTCTGCAGGTGCCCGCGGCGGGGCAGTTCGGCCGGATGTACGTTCACAGCAACGACGGGCGGGTGGTGGCCGATCGTGGATCAGGGCGGTTCTTTGAGTGGATAGATCAGCGCTGGGTCGCGGGATTCGGCGTCGGCGGGTTCGCGACGACGCTCGACGGCGCGCCGTGGACCTTCATTACTTTCGACACCACCAACGTGACGATGCCGCGTGCTGATCTGATCTCGTTTGTGACCCGCCTGCCCCCATTGCAAGGAGCGGCCGGCCCTGCGCCGGGGTTCGTCGCCGGCTGGAACGGCACGTACAGCACCGTGCTGGGAACCGGGCGCGCTGTGCCGGGCAACCCGGGACAGACGTTGATCGTTCCCGACTCGCAGAACACCAGCGAGATCGCACTCGGACGATCGCTGCGCATGAACGCGTCGGGGCGCTGGGTGGCGCGCGTGGGCGTGCAGGGAACGGGCGTGACGAGTCTGAACAACAGCGCTTTGTGGCGCGGCGCTCTTGGTGAAGCGCCGACGCAGCTCGTTCGCTGCGACGACCCGGCGCCGGGATGGCCCGAGGGACAGGGAGCACGGATCGCGCAGCTCAGCCGCGCGTCGATCAATGGACCGGGGCACATCGCGTTTATCGCACGGGTGTCGACGATGTCTCCGACGTCGAGCACCGCTTTCGCGCTCTACGTCGAACGGGGTTCGGGGCTTGAACTGGTAGCCCGCACCGGCACGGCGGTCATCTCTTCGGTGCTTCCAACCTCGTCGCCGACGATCAACGCGCCATGGACCCTGATCGGGGCGCAACCAGGACAGATCGCACCGCCGGTGATCGGTGATGACGGCACCGTGGGATTCGTCGCGGTCACAAGCATGGGCGAGGCGACGCTGGCCCTGCGGAATGGGCAAGTGCACGAGATGGCCAGGCGCGACATGGTGCTGCCGCGCACGGGCGGACGCGTGTCGGTGCGGCCGTTCAACCAGGTGGACGGCCAGCAGACGGGCGCAACGGGCATGGCGATCGCCGCCAACGGCGACGTGCTCTTCTCGGTGCCGTTGACGGGCAACTACGACCCGCGCATCACCGGCGGCGGCTCGGTGCAGCAGGGCGTGCTGTCGTGGCGGCCGGAGCGCGGCGTGCGCGCGGTGGCGTGCCCGGGCATGTTCCTCGACGGCGTGCCGGGGGCGCGCAACCGCGTGATCAACGTCAGCATGCTGGGCGACGGGAACAACCGCGACGGCGTGCCGACGGGCGCGGGATTCGGGTCGGGCTGTGCGCTCTACCTCGGCGTGTCGCGCACGTGGTCGGAGCCGACGAGCATCTTCCAAGCCGTCGTGCTGTCGGACCTTGGCGTGAGCGCGTGCGGCATCGCCGACATCGCCGGCCCGGGAGCCGGCGGCGGGCCCGACGGAGAGCTGAACAACAACGACTTCATCGTGTTCATCGACCGGTTCTTCGCGGGCGACCTGCGCGCCGACTACGGCAAGGTCGGCGGGGTGCTCGGGTTCGACGACCGGCTGGACAACAACGACTTCGTCGCGTTCATCGGGCAATTTTTCGCCGGATGCGGCTGATCACGATCGCTGGTTCTCGGACAGGGCGGCGTCACGGCGGCGCACGGCCGGCACACGGGGGTTGCGTCGGGCGGCGCTGAATCGCATGGTGGTGGGCAGCGCGCGTCGCCCCGGCACGGGGCGGGCTCGCGCAAGTCCGGGAACCACCCCATGATGACGATGATGGCCGCGACGGTGATGACGCTCTCGATGATCAACGCCGTTCCGGCGCAGACAAAGCCGGCAGGCGCGTCGACGCTGGCGCTGGCGATGCCGCCGCCCGGCTCGTGGGCGCTTATGGGGCTTGGCGGGCTCGCTTTACTGCGTGCTCGCCGCAAGCCTCAAAGGGTGGAACGCGCAACGGAAACCGCCGCGGTCTGCAACCGCGCGGCGTGACGGAACGGATCGACCTTTGCGTTCGCACGCACACCTGATTGCTCCCTTCGATGTGTGCGGACGTTTCTTACACCGGCCCATTGACGAGAGTCGAAGGGCGGGTTTCGCCGGATTTCGGCGCCAAAGGCGGGGGCGAGCGCGGGGATTTATACAAAACATGTATGTCCGTGTTGCGTGATATCGGACGGTGCATTATCTTGATCCTGTCGCGTCGGGCCGTCTGCCCGGCTGGAAGGAATGCACCCCATGCGTACCGCTTTGTTTGCGCTGGTCGCTGCCGCTGCTTCGAGCGAGGCCCTGGCCCAGTCTCAATACACGTTTGAGATACGGCTGATCCCGGACGGCGCAGCAGGAGCGCCGAGCGGTCCGTGGCAGACATACCCGCTCGGCGATCCGGCGAACGTCACCGCGACTCGCATCGGTTTCTGGCTGCAGGCGCGCGTGTCGGTGACGGGCGGCGCGGAGAACTGGGGCATCGTGCGAGCAGCGTCGCCGGCGGGCGACGCGTCGTTCATCACCGCGTCGGCGAATTTCGACGTATCGGTCAGCCGTGGGTCGACCAACGGAGGCAACTCGATCTTCGGGCGCGGCAGCGGGTACCGCAACGGCGGAGCGCAGACGGGCAACACCGGCAACGACGTCGGGAGCGCACCGTTCCCCGGCACTGCGAACAACGAGAACGGCGCGCTGGACAACGGCGGCTCGGGCTCGCTGACGCGGCGCGTATACGGCTTCAACTCGTGGGTCGGCGACACGCGCGCGGCCGCCAATCCTGACGAGCCGTCGCAGCCTTGGAACGTCAACGGCGCATCGGGAGCGGGCTCGCCGGTTCCCAGCGGGCAGTTCAGCCCGTGGGCAAGCCTTTACCGCGTGTGGATCGACATCACGCCGTTCGCTTCGCCGGGGCCCGGGAACTACCCGCAAATGTCGGTCAGCGCATCGGCATGGCTGACGGGCTCGATCGCCGCGGTGCCGACCGACGCCTCGCAGCAGACTTGGCAGATGCTCGAGGGGCCTGGCCAGTTGCTCACCGCGAGCTACTCGTTCTACGTGGTGCCCACGCCGGGCGCAGCGGCGGCAGTCGGGCTCGCAGGTGTGTTCGCCTCACGCCGCCGGCGCTGAGTCTGTTGTCGCGTCTGTGGGTCAGGAGTACTTCATGCGGGTCGCTGCGTTTGCATGTTCGGTGTCCGTCGTTCTCGGCGCTGCCGTTGCGCAGCCGTCTTACACGTTTGAGATGCGGCTGATCCCCGACGGCGTCCCGGGCTCGCCCACCGGGCCGGGCACGTCGTACAACATCGGCAGCCCCATGTATGTCGTTGCGACTCGCGTCGGCTTCTGGCTCCAAGCCAGAGTCATGCAGAGCGCCGGCGAGAACTGGGGGATCGTGCGCGCGACTTCGCCGGAGGGCGGCGCGTCGTTCATCACGATGTCCTCGACGCTCCCGATATCGCTCAATCGCGGCACCGTCAACGCCAGCAACACGATCTTCGGTCGCGCCATTGGCTACTGCAACGCCGGAGAGCCGTCCGGCAACACAGACAACACAGACAACAGCCAGCCGTTTCCCAGTGTGACGGGAAACGCAAACGGGGGATTGGACAGCACACGGCCTGACGGGCTCATCAACCGGGTCTACGGCTTTGACGCCTGGGTTGGCGCTACGCGTACCGCACAGGACCTTGAGGAGCCATCCCAGCCATGGAACGTCAATGGTCGCGCCAACTCGGGTTCGCCGATTCCCGCAGGAGAGTTCAGCCCCTGGGCAAGTCTCTACCGTGTGTGGATCGACATGCCGGGGCTGGGGATCACTCCTTCCGTGACCGTGACGTTGAACGCGTCTGCCTGGCTCATCGGCTCGCTTCAAGCGGCGCCGACAAATCCAGAGGGCACGGTGTGGGAGATGCAGCCGGGCCCTGGTCAACTTGCCACAGCGAGTTCTCAGTTCACAGTGAGTCTTATTCCAACACCGAGCGCTGCTGCGCTCCTGGCATTAGGGGGCGGATTTGCATGCCGCCGCCGCTGAACCTCAGAACGTCAAAGAACCCTTAAAGAAGGAACCATACCTATGCGCAGTTGCTCTCTCGTATCCGTGTTGTTGCTCGCCGCTTCGGCCAGCGCTCAAACCGGCGGTTCCACTCCGGGCGGCGGCACCTCGGGCGAGTACACGTTCGAAATGCGTCTCATCGCCGACGGCGATGCCGGCATCCGTCGGGCCCGGGCACGACGTATCCGATCAGCGATGTGATCAGCGGCTCGGCGACGCGCATCGGTTTCTGGCTGCAGGCCCGCGTTGCGCAGACCGCCGGAGAAAACTGGGGCGTTGTCCGCGCTTCGACGCCAACGGGAGGTACGTCCGCCTCGTACATCGCCGTCATCGACTCCGCCGGCGGAGCATCGATCAGCCGCGGCACCACGAACAGCGCCGGCACCAACTTTGGGCGCGGATCGGGCTACCGCGCCGGCGGCACGGCGACCGGCCAGAGCGGCAACGCCCCTGACAGCACTCCTTTCCCCAACTACGCCGGCAACCAGAACGGCACGCTCGATAACGGCGGCTCCGGGGTTCTGATGACACGCATCTACGGCTTCGACAGTTACGTCGGCGGAGGCCGCACACCTCAAGACCCCGATGCGCCCTCTCAGCCTTGGAACGTCAACGGCGCTCCGGGGGCCGGGAGCCCGGTCCCCTCAGACGGCACGTTCTCACCCTGGGCGAACCTGTACCGCGTCTGGATCGACATCACCAGCACGGCGACCCGCGACGTTACCGTCAGCGTGTCGGCCCTTCTGAACGGGGCGACGCAGGCCGCGCCAACCGACGGCAGCCAGCAAAATTGGGTGATGCAGGTCGCCACTCAGTACGGCGTGGTGGCGACGGCTTCCTACACGTTCCACGTCGGCATCGTCCCGACACCGGGTGCGATGGCGGTGCTTGGCCTGGGCGCACTGACCGCGTCGCGTCGTCGCCGCTGAGCGTCAGTCGTCCACGCTTGCCGCCGACGGTGAGCGTGGTCGGCTCATTGATAAGGAGCGCACGACTATGCGCACAGCCGTGTTGATGTTCTCGCTTACCGCCGTTTCAGGCGGTGCATTGGCCCAACCTCAGTACACGTTCGAGATGCGGCTGATCCCAGACGGAGTACCGGGCGCACCAATCGGCCCTGGCACGGTGTACAACATCGGCAGTTCTACGTGGGCAATGGGGACTCGAGTCGGCTTCTGGTTGCAGGCGCGCGTGATGCAGACCGCCGGTGAGAACTGGGGGATTGTGCGGGCGTCGTCGCCGGCGGACGGCGTCTCGTTTATCACCTTGTCCACTGCGGGAACAGTGTTCATCAGCCGCGGCAGCGTAAACGGCGGCAATACGTTGTTTGGACGCGGGAGCGGATACCACAATGGCGGCGTACAGACGGGCAACACCGGAAATAGTGTCGGGAGCGCGCCGTTCCCCGGCACTGCCGGTAACGAAAACGGCGGTTTAGACAGCACGCGCCCTGACTTCACCATCAACCGGATTTTTGGATTCGACGCCTGGGTAGGCGCCACCCGCTCTGCGGCGAACCTGGATGAGCCATCGCAACCGTGGAATGTGAACGGCCGCACCGGAGCTGGCTCGCCGACCCCTCTTGGCATGTTCAGCCCCTGGGCCAGCCTTTACCGCATATGGATCGATATCCCTGACCAGCCGTACTCCACTGCGACGCTCAGCGCTTCTGCGTGGTTGAACGGATCACTTCAAGCGGTCCCCACAACTCCAGATTTGACCGTGTGGGAGATGCAGCCTGGTCCCGGCCAGCTCGCGACGGCGAACTTCCAGTTCGGGTACGGCTTCCAGCCGACACCGAGCGCTACAGCGTTGCTCGCACTGAGCGCTGCGTTTTCGAGTCGCCGACGGCGCCGAGCGTCAGTCGTCAACGCGCTTGCCGCCGACGGTGAGCGTGGCCCGTGACTCGTGCTTCTTGCGTTTCGCCCGCTTGCTGAAGAAGGGCACGGGGAGGACGTTGCGCAGCAGGTAGCCCGCAGCGCAGAGCGCCAGGAGTGTGACGGCCCAGAATTGCCAGTCGCCCAAGGGCATGGGGGAGGGTACGTCGTCAACGCGTGCCCCTGTTGCCTCAAAGACGTTGCCATCACGCACCTGCGAGGGCCGGGCAGAGGCCCTGCTCAAACACCGCAGCCGGCGAAGAACAGATCAATGAAGGCGATGAAGTCGTTGTTGTCCAGCGCGCCGTCGGCACCATGCACGCCTCCTTGGCGGCCGACGTCGGCGAGAGGGCTGGAATTGAAGAAGTGCGTGATGAACACGATGAAGTCGTTGTTGTCGAGCTGGCCGTCGGGCCCTGGGAGGCCGCCGGGACGTCCCAGGTCGGCGGTCGGGAGCATCAGCTGCCAAAGGTCGTTGTTGGTGTTGCCGGCGTACCCGCCGTAGACCATGTAACGGTCGCGACGGGAGTCATACGCGGCGGCGAAGAAGTCGCCGCGGTTGGAAGGCGAAACCGTAACGGGGATCTGCGCCCAGGCAGAGCCGGTCCAGCGGTACGTTGCCCGCGCACTGTTGCTGTACGCGATGACGCTCTGTATCGCGTCGTCCCACTGCGGGTGCAGGCCGTCGATGGCGCCCGGGGTGATCTGCGTCCAGCCGGAAAGAGCGAGCCGCAGCGTGGCGTTGACCTCCAGATCGATCGCCGTTCCGAAGATGTACTGGTTCCGTCGGTCGTAGGCCATCGGGATCAGGTTCGTCGGCGCCGTGGCGGCGATCGGCGTCCACGTCGTGCCGTTCCATCCCTGCGTATCGAACCGGCGAGTGCCGCCGGTGATGTGACCACCCTGCACGATCACCATCCCGCGCACGGGGTCGAAAGCGGTTGTGTGCGAACGGCGTCCCGCCGCCGGGTCGGTGGAAACGAGCGTCCAGTTCGAGCCGTCGTACTCCCAGGTCTCTGCGACGGCGTTGTTGTTGGAGGTCGTCCCGCCGGTCATGACCATGCGGTGCCGGACGGGGTCGTAGGCCATCGCGGCGAAGGTTCGCCCAGCCGGGCCGAAGGCGCTACGACGCGTCCAAGCTTGGCCATTGAACTCCCATGTCGTGCTGTCCGACAGCAGGTCGCCGCCGGGCATCATGCCACCGAACCGCACGGTGACGCCGCGGTCGCTGTCGTAGGCCATCACTCCGCGGTCGCCGCCGGCTGGGTAGTAGTCGTCGGACTTGATCCCGGTTGTCCAGTTCTGTCCGTCGAGGCGGGAGAAGACCTGCCACCCGTACTTGCCGAATGGATTGCTGTTGACAGGCGTGATGCGTCCGAACAGCGTGAGCTTGCCGGCGACGGGATCATGGAGGAGGCTCGCGTTGCCCTGCTCGCCGGGCCCTGAAGTTGGGAGCGACGACCAGGCGGTCCCGTTCCACACCCACATCTGCGAGCTCATGGTGAACGCCTGGCCGCCATAGACGAGCACGCCGCCCGAAGGCGCGTGGTACGTCGCGCACGCGTACGCGAGGGGGCCGGGGCCGGACCCGGTGGTGCGCTGCGTCCAGGTTGTTCCGTTGAACTCCCACAGGTCGGAGAGGAACGCGGGCGCACCGATAGTGGCGGGCTCAAGCAACCCGCCGTACAGGACCGTCACGTTCCGCGCGGCGTCGTACACCAGCAGCGCGTTGTGGCGGTTGGCGGGCCCGCTGACGAGCCGTTGAGTCCAGACCGAGCCGTTCCATTCCCAGGTCTCAGCGGGCGGCGAGCCGTTGACGCCGCCGCCGGTGACCAAGATCGTCACGCCTCGTCCCGCGTCATAGGTGACAGCCGCGCCGGTGCAGCGCGTCGATGGACAAGTGCCAACCTGGCTCCAGCTCGTACCGTTCCACTCCCAGGTCTGCCCGTACTGATTCACCGCAACTGCGCGGGAGCGGGCGGTGTCCCAAGCCACCATCGCCGGGATGACGTTAATCGGGCCCTGGTCGATCACCCGTTGCCATGCCGTGCCGTTCCACGACCACGTCCGGCCGGCTGTGGCGCCTCCATACTGGGGCTCAACGGCCATGATCAGACCGGTCGCTGGGTTTACGAATGCAAAGTTCACGGCTTGCGGGACTGGGCCAATGAAGAGTTCGTAGGTCCCAGCGCACTGCGCCCGAGCGAGCGCCGGAAGGCAGGAAGCCGCCGCCAAGGCGGAAGCGATCGCCAGCACGCGGTACGCACTTGTGGAATAACTCATGCGGCCAGTTTACGTTGCGACGTTTCGCACACCAATGAAATTGAATATAATGATAGTCGGTGAGGCGACACACATGCGCGCGACAACGCGCGGCACCTGAGCGTCCTCGCCGATACGGCGCAAACACGGGCGCGGTTCTAGCTGGTGAGTGAATACACGAAGAAGGCGGCGACGTACGCGACGCCGATCATCCACGCCAATTGGAGGAACGCCCACTTCACGTTCCCCGACTCGCGCACGGTGACCACGAGGGTGGGGATGCACTGCATAGCGAGCACGTAGTAGACCAGCAGACTCCAGCAGGTGGCGCGGGTGAAGACGAGCGTTTTGCCGTCGTCGCGCATTGCGCTCGCCAGCGCGTCGCCGATGCGCTGCTTGGCCGCGTCGTCATCATCATCGCTTTCTTCGCCGGCGACGACGATGCTCATGGTGCCGACGAAGACCTCGCGGGCCGCGAAGCTCGCCAGCACGCCGATGGAGAGCTGCCAGTCGTAACCGAGCGGTCGCAGGGCCGGCTCGATCGTCTTGCCGAGCTTGCCGAGCATGCTGTTGGCTTTGGCGTAGCGGGTGTCGAGGTGGTTCGCTTCGTCGAGCTTCGCCTTCGCGGCGATGATCTGGTCGCGGATCGCTTCGATCTCCGGCTTCTGCGCCGGATCGTTGAAGTCCACCATGGTCAGTTTGCGGTCGGCCTCAACGATCTGTGGCTGTGCTTCCGAGCGCAGCCTTTCGGCTAAGGGTGAGGGCCCGACCTTGGGGAACGCGCCGAGCCACCAGAGCACGATGCTCACCGCAAGAATGCCCGTGCCGGCCTTGCGGAGGAAGATCAGGCCGCGGTCGTAGGCGGCGATCGCGGCGGTGCGCAGCGACGGGCGCTTGTAGCTGGGGAGCTCCAGCGCCATCGGGCGGGCCTTACCGCGGAGAATGGTGCGGCGGGCAAGCAGGGCGCTGAGCATCGCGGCGACGATACCCAAGGCGTAGCACCCAACGAACGCGATGCCGGCCATCAGCGGGCGGCCGGCAAAGAGCAGGCCCGTAAGCAACACGTAGACGGGCAGCCGCGCGGAGCACGTCATGAACGGCGCGACGAGGATCGTCGCCAGCCGCTCCTTTGGATCAGGGATGCTGCGCGTCGCCATGATGCCCGGGAGGGCGCACGCGTGACTGCTGAGCAGCGGCATGAATGAATGGCCCGGGAGGCCGAAGGGGCGGAGCACGCGGTCCATCACGAACGCGGCGCGCGAGGTAGCCGGTGTCTTCGAGGATCGAGATCAGGAAGAAGAGCAGGCAGATCTGCGGCAGGAAGACGACCGTGCCGCCGACGCCGGCGATCACGCCGTTCTTGAGCAGATCGTGCAACAGCCCCTCGCCCAACCCCACTTTTGCCCACACCCAGTCGACGCCGCCGCGCAGCACGTCGAAGAGACCCTTGATCCAGTCCATCGGGAACTGAGCGAGCCAGAAAATGCCCGCGAAGACCAGCGCCATGATCACCACGAAGGCGACCAGCCCGAGCACCGGATGGGTAAGCACGCGGTCGGTTCGGTCGGTCCAGTCTTCGCTCGCGCTGAATCGCCCGTGCACGCTCGCGGCGAACGCGGCGTCGGCCCAGGCGCGCAGGCCGCCGTCGTCGCCGGGGGGCGTCATCGTCGGCACGACGCCCGCGGCAATGGTCTTGACCACCGCGACTTTGAGCAGGTCAACACCCTCACCCGAGCGGGCGCTGATCGCGACGACCGGACAACCGAGCGCACCCGACAGGCGGTCGAGGTCGATCTCAAGCCCTTGCTTGCGGGCCAGATCGATCATGTTGATCGCGACGACCGTGGGCAGACGGCGGCGCAGCGCCTCGCCCGCCAGAGCGAGGTTGCGCGAGAGATTGGTCGCGTCGAGCACCAGCAACACGCCATCGGGCTCGTGGAGCGGCGCGCCTTTGAGCGCAGTCTGGCCCGCAAGCACGCCGCGGCAGACCTCGGCCTCGAGCTGCTGGAGTTCGAGCGAATAGATGCCGGGCAGGTCGACCGCGTCGACGACCGCGGTGTCGTCACCCGTCTTGACTTCGAAGCGCCCGTCACGGGCTTCGAGCGTGGTGCCGGGGAAGTTGCCCGTCTTGTGACGCAGGCCCGTGAGGCGGTTGAAGAGGGTGGTCTTGCCCGTGTTGGGGTTCCCCAGCAGGGCGATGCGGAGGATCGACACCGCGACTTGGCCGCTCACGAGTGCCCTTCGCCCGCCCCGTTCGCGCCGGGCTGGGGAACCGGCTCGTCGGTCACCATCACGCGGTCGGCCAGGGCGCGGGCGAGGCCCACGCGGCTGCTGGCGCAATGACAGCCCCGGTGACAAAGCAGCGCGACGATGGTGGGCTCACCGGCGCGGCAGACCCGCACGACGGCCCCTTCGGTCAGGCCCATCGCCCGCAAGATCGGGGCATCGGCGCCTTCCACGCGGCAGGCGATCACCAGCCCATGCTCGCCGGTTTTCAACGAGGAAAGCGGCCGCGCCAAGGAGGCGGCGGGGGTCACTGCGGTAGAAGTGGAAGCGGCGGGGGTGGCCGGAACGGGCGACATCAGGCCAGTTTACGCGTGATGAGAATGAGTCTCAACTGATGCCGCCATGCGCTCGAGGGCGGTGGTCAGCCGGTCGGCAAAGCCCGGCTCATCGCAGATGGGACCGGCGCGGAAGCGGCCGGCCAGCGTGGCGTGATAGTGGGCAAGCCGCGAGCGGTCGCTAGCCAGGTCGATGGCCAGTTGGATGTATTCGTCGGGGGTTTTCGCGATCAGTTCGGGCGCCCCGGCGGCGGTGAGGATCGAAGCGCCGACGCGGGCGACGTGGGTTGGACCGGCGAGGGTGACGACGGGGGTGCCCATCGCGAGTGCTTCGCAGGTGGTGGTGGTGCCGTGGTATGGATACGCGTCGAGGGCGATGTGGCAGCGGTTGAACGCCTGCCAGTGCTCGGGGAGCGTCGCCGTCATGGAGAGCAGTTCGACGCGAGCGGGATCAACGCCCCAGCGGGCCAATTCGCGCTGGATGATCGCGAGCGTCGGGCCGTCCTTGAGCTGACCGTCCTTGAACACCAGCCGCGAGCGGGGCACGCGGCGGAGAATTTCCGCCCACATGCTGAGCGTCTGGCGGCTGATCTTCTGCAAGCGGTTGAAGCAGCAGAAAGTGACCGGTCCGTCCGGGCGAGCTGTGGCGGCGGGCATGTCGGACGGAATGCTGTAGCAGAGGAAGCAGGGGTCGATGCGGATGAGCTTCTCGGCGCAAAGGCCATCGCTGAGAGGCCCGGGCGGGTCGGTGATGGAGTCGACGATGCGGTAGTCGATGAAGCGGCAACCGGTCGTGTTGGGGTAGCCGAGGTACGTCGCTTGCACCGGCGCCGGCCTGTCGACGAGTGCGCCGAGCATCTGGGAGGCGGTAAAGCCGGCGAGTTCGACGAGCACATCGGGCTTGGCGCTGCGGATCGCGTCGTTGATCTGCGGGTTGGCCGCGCCGGGGAGGTCGTGCCAGTGTGCGAAGAGCGGCTTGAGGCGCGCAGTGACGGCGTCGCTGGAGCCGGTGCTGACAGCGATCAATTCGATGCGCGAGCGGTCGGCGTGCTTGAGGAACGGCTCGATGAAGAACGCGACTGGATGACGGCGGAGGTCGGGCGAGAGAATGGCGACGCGCAGCGGCTGGCCCGCCGTGCGAACCCGCGCCGGCGCGGGTCGCTTGGGGCTCGCGACGCCTTGGAGCACCTGCGCAGCTTCACGGTGAAGGGCGCCGATGCGCGACGGCGTGAGCGGTTCGACGGAGTCGTCTGGATAGAGGCCGGCGTAGTTGGCGAGCGTCGCCTGATACTCCACCAGTCGCTCGTGAGTGAGCTGGCTGCCGCCGTGGCGGAACCGCATCGCGACGAGGCGGTCGAACGCCTCGCGCATGCGAAGGGTTTCCATCTCGATCGCCCCGAGCTTCATGTTCAGCTCGTCGTGGTGGGGGTCGATCGCGAGACCCGCCTGAGCGATCGGCTCGGCCTCGCCGAGCCGATGCTCGCTGATGAGCATGGCCAGCAATGCACATCGCGCGGAGGCGAACGCGGGCTCGAGCTCCATGACGCGCCGCATCGTGCCGATCGCCTGCTCAGTCTTGCCGAGCTGGTACTGCAGCAGCCCGAGCTCGCCGAGCACGCCGGCGTGCCCCGGAGCGAGCGCGACGGTCTTCTCGGCGAAGTACAGAGCCTGCTGCGGCTGGCCCATGCGGGAGAGGATCGTGCGCATCAGGTCGGGCCACTCGGCTCGGCTGGACTCGGCGCCCATCGACCGCTGCACCAGTGTGCGCGCCTGCTCAAGCTTGCCCTGCTGGATCAACGCCATCGCCTGGTTGGCGCGGGCGTCGCCGCTCACCGACCGCCCCCCCCCACGCACTGCTGCGCGACCAGTTCCGACGCACGGGCGCGTGCCTCGGCGTCGACGGCGAGCACGCCGTCGAGCGTCGAGGCGCGGGCGCCGTTCATCGCCTCCATAACGCGCCGGCAGACCTGCGTGATGCGTCCAAACGCCAGCCCGCCGCCGAGGAACGCCTCCACCGCGACCTCGTTGGCTGCGTTAAACACTGCGCCAAGCGCGCTATCAGCGTGCGTGAACGACTCGTCGATCACCCATCGAGCAAGGGCGAGGGCCTCCCACCGCTTCTCGCAGGCCGGCGTGAATTCCAGGCTCATCGCGTCTTTGAACGTGAGCCGGCGCGCTCCGGCGTCCATCCGGTTCATGTCCCACCGCGGGCGGGCGGCCTGCAGCGCGTAACCGATCGGCCCTTTCATATCGGGGCTTCCGAGCTGCGCCATCAACGCGCCATCTTCGAACTCCGCGAGTGAATGCACGATCGACTGCGGGTGGATCGCGACGTCGATCTGATCGCTGCGGAGGCGAAAGAGCCAGCGGGCTTCGATCATTTCGAACGCCTTATTCACCATCGTCGCGCTGTCGATCGTGATCTTCGGTCCCATCTTCCATCGCGGGTGGTTGAGCGCTTCCGCGGGCGACTTGTCGAACGCCTCCGTGGCGGTCAGCGTGCGGAACGGGCCGCCGCTTGCGGTAAGCACCACGCGCGAGAGCCCGACATAGTCCAATAAGGGCAGCTCGACCCCGCCCAGGCACTGCCAGATCGCCGAGTGCTCGCTGTCGATGGGAAGGATGTAGTGCCGCCCGTCGGCGATCAGCGCCGGCGGCGACGAGCGTTTCTTTGTTGGCGATCGCAACGTCGACGCCCTGAGCCTGAGCCGCGAGCGTGGGCGCAAGGCCCGCCGCCCCGACCATGGCCGAGACCAACAAATCGCACTCGTTCTGCTCGACCAATCGCAGCACCGAGCCGGGACCGTCGCGTTCAGTAACCGCCGTCGCACTGACGCCGAACTCCGCGGCCTGTGCCGCGAGCAGTTCTCCGTTCCTGCGAGCCGCCAGCCCGACAATCTGGATCTTCGGACCCGGTCGCGTCGCGTTGAGAGCGCGCACGACCTCCAGCGTCTGCACGCCGATCGACCCGGTCGAGCCGAGCACGATCACGCGCGTCGGCCCGTCGCCCGGTTCCATAGAGCGGGCACCCATCGGTCACTCCTCGCGACGGCCGCCCTTGAGCTGTCCGGGCTTGAGCTTCTTGAACACGCTGTAGAGCGTGCGCAGCGGCTTGGCCGCGGGCGTTGCAGGCGCCGCAGGAGCCGGGGCCGGCGCGGGCTTGGGCTCAACGTGCGCGGGCGGTTGAGCCGCGCGCTGCCGCTCCCACCACCACTGTTGCCGCCGCCCTCACCACCGCCGCGGCCCGACCGCTCACGGCCGCCTTCGCCGCCGCGCGAGCGTTCACCGCCGCCGCCGTTGCCGCCCTCACCGCCTTCGCGACCGCCGCGGCCACGACCGCCGCGACGACGGCGCCGACGACGACCACCCTCGCGGCCTTCGCCACCGCCTTCGCGATCACCATCGCCTGCCGGTTCATCACCACCAGCCGTGGGTTCGCTGCCGGCACCCGCCGCTGCTGCCGCAGGCTCGCCGGCCGGAGCCGAATCACCCGACGGCCCGTGATCGGCGTGCTGACCTTGGCGTTCACCGCCCTGACCACCACCATTGCCACCCTCGCGGCCGCCGCGACCGCGGCCACCGCGACGACGACGACGGCGGCGCCCCCGCCCTCGCGCTCGTCATCACCTTCGGCCGCGTCACCTGACCGGCTGCTCTCTGCGCGGCCCGCTCTCGGCGGGCATCTGCGCGTTGGGATCGAGCGGCACACCGTTCACGTCGAGCGCGGGCCCGATCGCCGGACGACGGTGATGCCCACCCACCCCACCACCATCGCGGCGCTGATCGCGGCGCTGTTCGTGCTGGCTGGACGAACGCTCGCCGCCCTGCGACTGAGCCGCCGGCTCGCCTGCGGGCTGTTCGCCGCTGGGCGCAGCTTCCTGCTGGCGAGATTCGCGCTTCTCGCTCCCGCCACCCTGCTCATCCTCGCGTCCGCCACCCCCTCGCCCGCGACGGCCGCGACGCTTCTTGCTGCGCCGGCCAACCGCGCCCGCGAGCGAGAAGTTCTCGCCCTGTGCGAGGTCTTCCTTGCTGGGGAGCTCTTCCATGAGCGAGCGCTCTTCGCGTGCTTCGGCGTCATCAACTGCGGGCGCCGGCTCTTCGGGCTCGATCGCAAATTCCTCGTCGAGCTGCGCGTGCTCCTCGTCGGCGAGCTGGAAGCGCGACAGCGTCTCGTTGTTGACGCGGAACTTGGGAAGCCGATCGACCTCGATGTCGTTGCCGTGCGCGTCGTAGGCGTAGAACGTCACCCGATCCACGGGAGTCGCGTCGGAGAGTCGCACCAGCAGCGTCTTGCCGAACGCCGCCTCGATGCGCGAGAGCTGCTTGCGCCGGACCGAGAGCAGCTCGGCCGCAACCTTGGGGTTCACCACCATCTCGGCCTTGACCACCTTGTCGTGGTCGAGCAGGGCCGCCAGGTCGCGCAGCGCATCGGCCGCGACGGACTCGGGGCGCTGGATCAAGCCGCGCCCGCGGCACATCGGGCAGTCGTGGAAGTGGATGCTCTCGTGGCTGCCGCGCATGCGCTGGCGGGTGAGCGCCATGACGCCGAAGTCGTTGATCGGCAGGACCGTCGAGCGGGCGCGGTCGCCCTTGAGGATCTCGTCGAACTTCTCTTCGACCTCTCGGCGGTGCTTGCCCGCACGCATATCGATGAGGTCGTTGATGACGATGCCGCCCAGGTCGCGCAGGCGGAGCTGACGGCAGATCTCGTCGGCCGCCTCGAGGTTGGTCTGGTACGCGTTCTCCTCGCTGTCGCCGGCACTGCGGCTCTTGCCGCTGTTGACGTCGATGGCGACGAGCGCTTCGGCCTCGTCGATGACGAGCCGACCGCCGCTGGGGAGCGGAACTTCTCGGGCGTACATCGTGCGGATCTGCTCTTCGATCCCCAGCGCGTGGTAGATCGGGGTCTTGCCCTTGAAGTGCATCAGCTTGGTGTCGCTGGTGGGGTCGAAGATGCTCATGAAGCGTGCAGCGCGCTTGAGGCCCGCATCGCTGTCGATGATCACCTCGTCGGTCTCGGCCCCCAGCATGTCGCGCAGGCAGCGCAGCAGCAGGTCGCTCTCGCTGTAGAGCAGGCGAGGCTTGCTGCCCGCCTTGTGACGACGCTCCATGTCCTTCTGCAGACGCATGAGGTACGCCAGGTCGCGCTTGAGCTCCGACTTGGTGCGGTCGAGCCCCGCGGTGCGCAGGATGAAGCCGAACCCCTCGGGCAGGTCGAGCTGGTCGAGGATCTCCTTCATCTTCGCGCGGGTTTCTTCATCCTCCACCTTGCGCGAGACGCCGACGTTGTCCATCTGCGGCATCATCACCAGGTAGCGACCGGGGATGCTCAGGTAGCTGGTGAGCGTCGGGCCCTTGCTGCCCACGCCCTCCTTGAGCACCTGCACGATGATTTCCTGCCCGCGCTTGAGGCAGTCCTGGATCGGCGGGCGGTCGCGCCGCGCGGTCTTCTTGCCCACGCGTTCGGTCGTCTCGTCGTCCTGGTCGGGGAAGTAGAGCGGGTGCACGTCGGTGGTGTGCAGGAAGCCGCCCACCTCCAGACCGAAGTCGACGAACGCCGCCTGGATGGCGGGCTCGACGTTGGTGACGCGCCCGACGTAGATGTTGCCCACGTGCGAGACCTGGTCGCGCCGCTCGGAGTGGAACTCGTCGAGGCGGCCGTTGTTCACGACCGCCACGCGGCACTCCTCGCCGGGGACATAGTTGATGATCAGTTGACGCTTCTTGTGCTCGGCCATCGCGGCCCTTTCGCGCGCGGCCAAACGCCGCGCTCAAGGCGCTCGGGCTTGCCGTCGCTACAGAACCTCCGCCGCCAAACACCAGAGCCCGCCCCGCGTGCGCCGGTCCTCGCGCCGAAATGGGCGCGCCGGTGTGGCACGCGGCCCCGTGCTCGGTGGCGCTGCTCAAACGGTGAGCGCGCCGCCCGCGGGGTGCTTGCGCCTGGCCGACCGTGCGGGGGGCTCGCAACGGCTCGCGTAAACGCGGAGCCGGGGGGCCGCTCGCAACGCCGATCGGGGCGTCGATCCTGTGGCGCGGGGCAAGGCCCGTCGCGCCGGTTGTCCTGTCCCTCGGCTTACTCGGCGGAACGTCCGTCGAAGGCCTCGGGAATGATTTTCCTTGCCGCGTCCCGCAGAAAGCTGCTGACCGCGACGTCGGAATCGATGCTCGCGGCCTTCTCGGCCACGGCCTCGCAGTGCTGGATCGTCACGCTCCGCACCAGCCTTTTGAGGGCCGGCAACGCAGGGGCAGACACCGAAAGAGTACGCAAACCCAGCCCGATCAGCAACATCGCCTGTTCCAGCTCCCCCGCGCTCTCGCCGCAGCAGGAAACCGGAATGTGCGCGGTGTTGGCCGCCGCCACGGTGTGCCTCACCAGCCGCACAACCGCCGGATTGGCGGGGTTGTACATGTGCCCCACCCGTTCATTGGTTCGGTCCACCGCCAAGGTGTACTGAACCAGGTCGTTGGTCCCGATCGAGAAAAAGCCCGCATCCTGGGTGAACTGGGGCGCACAAATGGCCGCGGAGGGGACCTCGACCATCATGCCCACGGCCAGGTTGCGATCAAAGGCCACGCCCTCGTGGGCCAAGTCCTCCATCACGTCGCGTAAGAAGAACTTGGCCCGGCGGAACTCTTCGGGCGTGGTCACCAGCGGGAACATCACCCGAACAGGGCCGAACGCACTGGCACGGAGGATCGCTCGGAGCTGCACCGTGAACAGCGGCTTGTTCGCCAGGCAATAGCGGATGGAGCGCAGGCCCATCATGGGGTTGCGCTCTGGGTCCGCCTCCTGCTCACGGGTGTACTTGTCGGCGCCCAGGTCCATCGTGCGGATCGTGAGCGGGCGGCCCTTGAGCAGCTCCACGCATCGCCGGTAGGCGGTGAAGTGCTGCTCTTCCGTCGGCTCCTTCTCGCCCGCGAGGTAGAGGTACTCGGTGCGATAGAGGCCGACGCCCGTTGCCCCCGCCGCGAGCAGGTTGGCGATCTCCTCGGGGAACTCGATGTTCCCCTGTAGTTCTATGACGACACCGTCCTGCGTCACGCTCGGCAGCTCCGCTAGCTCTTCGAGCTTGATGCGGAACATCCGGTCGCGGTCCTGGATCCGTCGGTAGCGCTCGAGCGTCGGCGCATCGGGCTCGAGGATCACCACGCCAGTCTCACCGTCGACGATGATGTAGTCGCCGTCGTTGACGCCCTCGGTCAGCCGCGCGGCACCCACCACCGCGGGAATACCGATCGCCCGCGCGAAGATGCCGGTGTGCCCGGTCTTGCCGCCGACCTCCGTCGCAAAGGCCAGCACGCGCCGCTTGTGGAATCCAGCGGCCTGGCTGGGCGTCAGGTCGCGTGCGACGACCACCAGCCCATCACCCTCGGCTTGGGTCGCGGTCTCGGCGAGCCGGCTCTCCTGTTCGCCGATCAGGTGCTTGAGCACCCGCGCCGCCAGGTCGTGCACGTCATCGACCTTGGTGGCGAACGCCGTGCCCTTCAGCCCGGTGAACTTGTCGGCAAGCGCCTGGAGCTGCGCGTAGACCGCGTACTCGGCCGCGACCTTCTCGTTCTCCACCATCGCCAGCATCGGGCGCGTCAGGCTGGGGTCCGACAGCATGCCGATGTGAAACGCGAAGATCTTGGCGGGCTCTTCACCCAGTTCGGCATGGGCAGAGGAACGGAGGTCGATCAGCTCATTGATCGACGCTTTCACGGCGCGATCCAGGCGCGTCTTCTCCTCCGCGACCTTCTCGGGCGCGATCGACCGCCGCGCGATCCGGCGGCGCTGATCATCCAAGACCAGCACGCGACCGATCGCCACGCCGGGCGACACCGCGATGCCCTTGACCTCACGCATCGAGGCCGATGGTAGCGGGAAGCGGATCGGCCCCGGCGCCACGGCGGGCATCCGCACAAAGCCTCGTCAAGCCCCCTACGCTCCTCACCGGAGGGGCCACGCCGGAGATCATCCCGGCACTCATACCGCGACCGCGTGTGCGTCAACCCACGCTCCGTCCGCGCCCCCCCGCCCCCGCTCCGCCAAATCCGGACATTCACGTGAACGAACAGACCCCTCCTTCTCCGCAGCCTCAGCCCGATGGTGGCGGTGCGCACAACCCGTCACAACAGCAGGGATCCGGCCGACGCAAACGCCGGCGCCGGCGGCGCGGCAAAGGAAACCAAGGCGTTCCCGGCCAGCACCAGCACCCCCACCACCCTCCACATCCCCCCCAGCAGCAACAGCAGCGCCCGCAAGGCGAAAACACCGGCTCGCCCAACGGCCAGGGCCAGCCCACCCAGCAGCAGGCACACCGCCAGCAGCCCCAGCAGCCGCAGAAGCACTACCAGGTCCAGATCGCCGGGTTCGACCCGCACACCGCGCCGCGGATCAAGCCGTTCGAAGACCTCACCTCGATCGACCCGCGCCCGCGACTCACGCTTGAGTACCGCGGCTGCCCCGACGACTGCCGGCTCATTGACCTCTTCTGCCCGATCGGGCGCGGCCAGCGCGCGCTGATCGTCTCGCCTCCCAAGGCGGGCAAGACGACGCTGCTCAAGAACATCTCCACCGCGATCGTGCACAACCACCGCGACGTGACGGTAATCGCACTGCTCATCGATGAGCGGCCCGAAGAAGTCACCGATTTCCGCCGCTCATTCGCGGCCTTCGGCAACCACGACGACGGCACGCCGCCGCGCAGGTGCTCGCCAGCAGCAACGACCACACGGTCCAGCAGCACACGTCGCTGGCGATCGGCACGATGGAGATCGCCAAGCGCATGGTGGAAGCGGGCAAGCACGTGGTGATCGTGCTCGACTCGATCACCCGCCTGGCCCGCGCATTCAACAACAACCGCAAGTTCGCCAACTCCGGGCGCACCATGTCGGGCGGTATCGACGCCAAGGCGATGGAAGTGCCGCGTCAGATCTTCGGCTCGGCCCGCAACAGCGAGGAGGCAGGCAGCCTGACGATCATCGCGACCTGCCTGATCGACACCGGCAGCCAGATGGACCAGGTGATCTTCGAAGAGTTCAAGGGCTCGGGCAACATGGAGCTCATCCTCGATCGCAAGATCGCCGAGCGGCGCATCTTCCCGGCGATCAGCCTCGCCGCCAGCGGTACGCGTAAAGAGGACCTGCTCCTCTCGGCGCAGGAACTGAAAACGATGACGGCGCTTCGTCGCCGCCTGATCGCGATGCCGCCGCACACGCAGGCCGAGCAGCTCGTCGCGGCACTCAAGCGCTTCCCCGACAACGCGACGCTCGTCGGATCGGCGGGATAAGAGCCTCGTGCGCAAGCACGAGGTGGGCGGGCCAGATGAAACAAGAACCGCCGAAACATCTCGCGCCTCCCACCGACGGCCCGACTCCCACCCAGCGCCTCCGCACCCGCCTGTTCCTCGGCGGCCGCTGTCCGCGTTGCGAATACGACCTGCACAAACACTCCGGCGTGCAGTGCCCCGAGTGCGGCTACGTTCTGGCCGCGGAGCTGATCGCCGGCGACCCGCCCCGCACGCTCAACCTCACTCTGTGGTTCCACCGCATCGTCGCTGCGGCCGCAACGGTCGCGTTCCTGGTCATCCTTGTGCGAACGGGCATCTCTTTACTCAGAGCGCACGCCGTGGCCTGAGTTCAAGGCGATCGTGCCGCTGATCGTGTGCATTGCCATCTGGTTGCTGTTCGAGTGGAGCAACGCCTACCTGCCGGCCGCGCAGCGAAAGGGGATCGCCCGCGTGCTGCTCACCCTCTTTTCCGCCATCGCGATCTGGACAGGCCTGCACTGGCTGTAGACGCAAGCAGCTCGCGTATGCGGTAGGCTGGTAGCGCATGTCTTCCGCGCCTTCAGCACCGCTTACGCCAGTTCAGAAACGCGCCCTGCTCGCCGCCGCGCTCGGTTGGGGGTTCGACGGGCTCGACGGCTACCTCTATATCGCCGTCGCCACGCAACTGGTCTCCAAACTCATCAAGGCATCCGATCCCACGATCGCCGACGCAGCGCTGCAGACGCTCGCTACCGAGCGCGCGGCGTGGATCCAGGCCGCGTTCTTCCTCGGCTGGGCCGCGGGCGGCGCGGTCTTCGGCCGCCTGGGCGACCGCATCGGCCGCTCGCGCACCCTCGCGCTCACCATCCTTACCTACGCGGTCTTCACCGGGCTTGGGTTCTTCGCCACGCAATGGTGGCACCTGCTGATCTTCCGGTTCCTCGCGGCACTTGGCATCGGCGGCGAGTGGGCCGCGGGCAGCGCGCTGGTCGCTGAAACGCTCCCCGGGCGCTGCCGCGCGTGGGCGAGCGCACTTCTCCAGTCTGGCTACATCGTCGGCATCATCGCGGCGACGCTCACCGGCGGCCTGCTGAAGAACCACGACCCCCGCTGGGTCTTTGTCATCGGCGTTGCGCCGGCGCTGTTTGTCTTCTGGATCCGCAAGAGCGTGCCCGAGCCGGAAACGTGGCACGCGGCGACATCTCAAGCCCCGCCGCCCGAGGTCGCCGACCTCTTCAGCCCGTCGGTCATCCGTGCGACGCTCACCCTCAGCACATTCATCTCGCTCTGTCTCGTCACGGTCTGGATCTTCATCTTCTTCACGCCGCAGACCATCTTCAGATTCCCCCAGTTCGGAGGCCCCACGCTTGATGCGCGAAGCCGCGGCCAACACGGCACTGCTCTACTTCACCGCCAACATCGCCGGCAACTTCGCCGCGACGTACCTGGCTCGCCACCTCGGCGCCCGCCTCGCATTCGCGGCGCTGCTCGCTGTCGCGACCGCATCGCTGCTGATCGGGTACTACAGCCCCTCAGACCTCACGACGCTGCGCGTGCTCACGTGCGTGTTCGCGTTTACGGGCCTGGGGCTCTTCGCCATCTTCCCGCTTTACATCCCGCCGCAGTTCCCCACGCTGCTGCGGACGCTCGGATCAGGCTTCAGCTACAACCTCGGACGACTGGCGTGCGCCGCGGGCACGATTTACGCCGGCAAGATCGCCGCCAGCGCCGGCGGCCCTGCGCGTGCCGTGTTCTATTCCGCCTTCCTTCTCGTGCCCGCGCTCGCGCTGTGTGCGCTGCTGCCGCGCGACCGGACCGCTGAGTGAACGCCTGCGCTCAGCCCCGCGGCGTGAACAGCACGTCGTTGCTCGTCGCCGGCTTGTGGTCGTATCCCTGCGACGCCATGAAATCGATGACGTCCTGGCGCGTGTGCCCGAAGCCCGCGCAGTGACGGTCTTCGACCTCGCTCCAGATCACCGGACGCAACTGACGAAGGAACTGCTGCCCGCCCTTGAACAGCATCAGCTCAGCGCCTTCGACGTCGACCTTGAGGAAGCGGATCTCGTTGACGCGCTCGAGCGTCGGCAGCAGGCTGTCGAGCGTGACGACCGGAACGGTCATGTCGCCCTTTTCGCCGGGCTTGCAGATGTGCGCCTCGCCCGCCAGGTACTTGCCGTCCTTGTCGTGGGTGACGAAGCTCATCTCGCCCTGCTGGTCGCTCAGCGCCAACTGGTGAAAACGAATGTTGTGAGCCGCGCCGAGGTCCTCCATCGTCTTGCGGAAAACCGTCATGAAGTTGGGGACCGGCTCGAACGCGTGGATCAGCCCTTGCTTACCCACGTGGTTGCTCATGTGCACCGCCCACTGCCCGAGGTTGGCGCCGATGTCCATCGCGACACCCCCCTTGGCGACGTACTGGTTCATCGTCTGGATGATGTACGGCTTGGGATGGGCGACCCAGTCCCGCGCCCGCCGCTTGGTGACCTGGGTGTGGATGAAGTTGTAAACCGGAGCGGGCAGCGCGGCCTCAAGGGTCTTCTGAATCGTGGATCGCATGCTCACAGGAAACTCCCAATTGCTCGGCCGCTCACGGACATACCCACCGACAGGATGGACTGAGGCTAGCAGGGGCATCGGCACTCAGAACCGGCGGCTCAAGCCACCCATCGATATGGCTTACCAGTCCGCATAACTCCGCTCGGGCGAATTGAGCAAGTAATTGCACCTACTGAGTGTGAACCCGCCTTGATCGGTGTTCGATGCTCACTTCGCTGCTCAGGTTAAACCCTCAATAGCGGAGGCGACCATGGATCGGTCCCGCACACACCACAGAAGTTCCCAAGGTTCACGCGCAGCTTTTACGCTCATCGAGCTTTTGGTCTGCGCCTCCATCATCTCGATGCTCCTGGGCACGATGATGACCGGCCTCGCCAAGGCCCGCAGCGTCGCACGCGGCGTCGTTTGCCAAGCCAACCTCCGCACGCTCGCGCAAGCGACCAACCTCTACTACAACGAGCTGAACGACCTTCCGACCACGACGCAGTCGGTCATCAACGTTCCGGCCAACCAGACCGAGATCGTCAACATGCTCGCCCCCTATCACGACGCACAACAGCCCTCGACCACCGAGTGCGTGCGCCCTGGGCGTGCCCCAACGACTCATGGCGCTGGAAGATGGGCGGGGGCACCTACCTCTACTACCCGGCGGGCATCTACGTGACCTGGGGCCTGCAGCCGCCGCACCACACGCTCCGTTCGCTGCTGAACCGCAACCCGCGGATGTTGCTCTTCCTCGACGGGCTGACCATCCACGGTGACTCGTACAACCAAGTGGGCTTCGACGGCGCGGTGCAGGCCGCGAGCGGGCCGATCTTCTTCTCGATCTGACCCGAACACCCGCTGCTCCCGGTGCGTCTATCGTGCCGCGATGCACACGTTGCCCGCCGAGTCCGGGCCCATCATTCACGCCCTGGCCGCCGCCGGAAAACTGACCCGCGCAGCCCAGGAATCGCTGCTGTCGGACCACCTGACGACCAAGGCGGACGGTTCTGAAGTCACCATCGCCGACTACGCGGCGCAGGCTCTGATCAACTACTTGCTCTCGCACTCGGGCGTCAATATTCCCGCGGTCATCGGCGAGGAATCCAGCGCTTCGCTTGCTGCGAGTCCGGCGCTGCTCGCCGGCACCGTGGCGCTCCTTCGCGCCCACGGTTGGCTCGACGCGACCGATCGCGCGGTCCTCGACGCCATCGATCTCGGCGCACCCGCCCCCGGCCAATCCCCCCCTTCCTACTTCACGATCGACCCGATCGACGGCACAAAGGGCTTCGCCCGCGGCCGTCAGTTCGCCGTCTGCTTCGCACGAATCGACAACGGCATCTGCACGTTCGCGGCGCTCGCGTGTCCCAACCTCTCGCGCTCATCGGCCGACTCGATCGATACGCCCGCGCCCATGGGCACGCTCTTTGTCGCCGCCACCGACACGCCCGCCTACTCCGGGCTCATCTCGCGGCCCGATTCGCTCGCCGAGATTCCACCGCGCGACGCGGCCGACATCAAGAACCCCGTGATCACCTTTTCGGTTGAGCCTTCCGAGGCGCGGCTGAAGAACTTCGATGCGCTTGCTGCGACGCTCAACGGCGCCACCCGCACACCCGCCGACTCGCAGGCGAAATACGCGATGGTCGCGCGCGGCCAAGCCGATGCGTACTTCCGCCCGCCGCGTGGAACGCGCGAGAAAGTGTGGGACCACGCCGCCGGGTGCCTGATTCTCGAGCGTACCGGGTGCACGGTGACAGACTTGCAGGGCCGCCCGATCATCTGGCCCGAGCCGTCACTCCCGCCGTGCGCGGGCATTCTCGGCGCCCCGCCGGGCCTGCACGCTCGCATCCTCGCGGCCCTGCCGCGCGTGAATCCGCTGCAATAACTCCTGCCGGACCTTCCGTCCGGGCCGGTAACCGTCGATCACTCAGGCGGTGATCAGCGCCCGCACCAACATGGGATCGTTCCGCGCCGTTCAGGCAATGAACGACGCCGGCTGGCGCATCACCAAAACGCTCCAGCGGCTCTCGTCGGGCAAGCGGATCAACTCCGCGGCCGACGACCCCGCGGGCATGATGGCCGTCACGAGCCTCAAGTCATCCGAGAGCGGCCTCAACGCCGAGATCAAGAGCCTCCAGCAGCGCCAGTTCGGCCTTGACGCCACCGAGGGTGCCCTCACGCCGATCACCGACATGCTGCACGAGCTCAACGCTCTTGTCGTGACGTCGGCCAATACCTCGGGCATGTCGAGCGACGAACGCAACTCGCTGCAGGTGCAGGCGGACTCGATCCTGGCCACGCTCGACTACCTGGGCAATACCACCGAGTTCAAAGGCGCCCGCATTCTCACCGGCGTCAACGCCGCGGAGATGGGCCAGATCACCTACACAACGGGAGACGACCCGCAGCAGAAGTCCGGCACGCTGCTGGACCTCCGCCGCGGCGGCTCGCTCGACCTGATGAAGGGCGACAACGCGGCCGCGCAGAAGGCCGTGCAAGCAGCGCTGAAAGAGATCACCACGCGCCGGGCCTCCATCGGCGCCGAAAGCAACTCGATCGACTCGATGATCTCCGCCAAGCAGGTGGAGCTTGAGAACACCGCCGCTGCGCGCGGCCAGATCGAAGATGCCGACTACGCGCAGGAAACAGCTAACCTGGTCCGCGAGCAAACCCGCCAGCAGGCGGCGGTCTATGTCGCCCAGCTCGCCCAGCAGCAGCGGGCGACGGTGGTGCTCGACCTGCTCAAGGGCCTGACGAACAAGTAGCAACTCTCGCCGGAGTTCTCATCAATCACGAAGGTTTGAAGGACCGTCAGTCCTTCAGACGATGGGCTTCGCCCGCATAGACCCGGCTGCAGTCGTGCCAGTGGTCGCGGTGCTTTGACCGTAACCAGTGCAGTCGATCATTGTGCGCACAACACACCGGCCACGGCAAAGTCAGTAACCGATGGCACGGCGCAACTGCGAGTCATTGGCCAAGAAAGGCGTCGGGCAAGGCCGGCTTACCAGTACAGACCGTCGTACCCGGGCGCGGCCCGCAGGGCCGGCACGTTCACAAGGTCGAGCACGCGAGCCTTGGGCTTCCACTTCACCGCCGCCCAGGTCTCTGGCTTGAGGCGGTGCGTCACCACAAGCACGTCGGCCCAGTCGACGACCTCCTGCAGCTTGCCGCACATCAGCTCGCTCAGGTGGGGCACGGCCTGAAACGCGAAGCTCCGGTTGGCGCCCACCAGCGCCTGCGGCGACAGGTGCTCGTCGTAGATCTTTACCGGGTGTCCCTTGCCGCAGAACACCTCGACGCACGCGACGATCGGACTCTCGCGCACGTCGTCGGTCCCTTCCTTGAACGCCAGGCCGATCACGCCCACCTTCGGACGCGTCTCGCTCACCACGCGCTTGATGAGCTGGTCGATCTGGTCCTTGTTGCTCTGCAGCATGCCGTTGAGCATCGGCAGCGGCGTCGCGGTCTCGCGCGCCTTGTCGCACATCGCGCGGAGGTCCTTGGGCAAGCACGATCCGCCGTAGGCGAAGCCGGGCTTGAGGTACTTGGGCGAGATGTTCAGCTTCTGGTCGGCGCAGAACACGTCCATCACCGCGTGGCTGTCCACGCCGAGCGTCTTGCACATCAGGCCGATCTCGTTGCCGAACGTCACCTTCAGCGCGTGGAAGCAGTTGTCGGCGTACTTGATCATCGCCGCGACATCAGGCTTCACGAAGAAGGTCGGCGCCTGGATGCCCGGGTACATCTCGCGGCAAGCCGCCTCGGCCTTCGCGTCGGTCGCGCCGAACACGATCTTGGGCGGGTGGTAGAAGTCCTCGACGGCGATCCCTTCACGCAGGAACTCGGGGTGGCACACGTAGCCGATGCCGTGACCCATCGAACGACCGCTGCTGCGCTCGAGGATCGACACCATCGCCTGGTGCACGTGCGGCAGGCTGGTGCTGCGCGTCATCACCACAAAGTGCGGCTTGTTCAGGCGGGCCACCAGCTCGCCGATCTGCGCCGCGACCGTCTCCAGGTAGACGCTGTTCACGCCGCCCGACCGCGTGCTGGGCGTGCCCACGCACACCATCGCCACGTCGCTGTTCTTCACGGCTTCCTCGGGGCTGGTCGTCGTGCGCAGTTTGCCCGCCTTGACCGCCTTCTGCAGCAGCGCATCCAGGCCCTCTTCCACGATCGGCGGCTTGCCCGCGTTGATCAGATCCACCTTGGCCTGCGACACGTCGCACCCGATCACCTCGTGACCAAGGTCCGTCATGCAACCGCATGAAACCGCTCCGACGTATCCAAGACCGAAGACGCTGATCCGCATGACAAGTCTCCACGCGCCGACTTACGCGACGCTCCTGTTGCCCTTCATTGCCAGCCCGCGGCAGATCATGCCGTGGATCTGGTTCACCATGTTCTCGATCGTCACCCGCTCGCGCATCATCGCGCGCGAGTTCTCCCCCAGCCGCTCCGCGAGCGGGCGGTCGGTCATCACTCGTTTCACCGCCGCGACCATCGCGTCGAGGTTCCCTCGCTCGTAACGAAGGCCGGTCTTCTCGTGCTCGAGGATCTCGCCGTCGGCGCCCCACTCGTCGGCGATCACCGTCGGGCGGCCCAGCGCCAGACTCTGGTTGATCGCCAGCCCCACCGATCCCGGATAGATGTTGATGTCCGCCAGCGCGATCCAGGGATAGTCCTCGCCCTCGGGCACCCGCCCGGTGAAGACGATCCGCTTGGGGTCGACCTTGGCCGCATCGGCCTTCAGCTGCTCCATCAGCGGGCCGGCGCCGACCATCACCAGCGTGAGCCGCTCGTCGAGCGCCGCCAGCTTCGGCCAGGCCGCCAGCAAGTCGGCGTGACGCTTCTCGGGGTCCATGCGCCCGATGCACTCGAGCACGATCTTGCCTTCCAGCCCGTGCTCGCGGCGGAGTTCCGCCGCGCGGCGCTCGATCGCTTCGCGGTCGTTGAAGATCCGGCGCGTATCGATCGTGTTCTGGCACACCACCGTCTTGTCCAGCGGGTAGCCCAGCTTGCTCAGCTCCTGCTGCGACGAACGGCCGTACAGGATCAGGCCGTCGAACCGCCTGAAGAAGAACCGCTTCACCACCGACATCACCGGCGCAGCGCCGAGTACGAGTGCACCTTGCTCCAGCCGATGCAGGGAATGCCGAGGCTCGCGCACACGCGCGGCAGCCTCCAGGCGCTGCTCGACCGCGGGTTGCCCGTCAGCACAACCAGGTCGGGCCGCTCGGACTCGACCATTCCAGTCGAGCCCGGCCACCAGCAGAACGTCACGCCCCGCTTGTACGTCTCTTCGGGCACGTCGCGGAAATACGGACGCTTGCCGCCGCCGTGGGCGCCGCCGTTGTTCATTCCCCCCAGCACCGTCAGCTCGTACAACCCCTCGCGCCGCCCGCGCTCCAGCAGCTCGTCGAAGATCGGCAGCCGGTAGTGCTGGATGGTCGGCTGAAAGATCCAGACGCGCGCCAGCCCCCCGGCGCTCGCCTGACGTCCCGCGGCTGCGTTCTCGACGGGCCGGGTTGTCTGCTCCGTCATCAAGAACCGCACCTCTCACGCCAAAACCGAACAGAAAGAACCGCCCCGCGGCTATACTACGTAAAGCCCGGAACCCGCGTCTATTTCGGCTGCGCAAGGGCTTTGCTTTACACCACGGATCGACTGAAAACGCCCGCCGTTCCTGCCGATCAACCCTCATCCAGATGCCCACCGTGAACCAGCACTTTACCGATCGCTCGGCCACCGTCGGTATCGTCGGCCTCGGCTACGTGGGGCTCCCGCTCCTCCTGGCGTTCCACAACGCCGGGTTCAAGACGGTCGGCTTCGACATCGACCCCGCCAAAGTGCAGGAACTCCGCAAGGGCAATTGCTACCTACCCCACCTGGGCGCCGAATTCTGCCGCTCGCTGCAGGGCTCCGACCGCTGCATGCCCACGGCCAATGAAAAAGACCTTACCGCCTGCGACGCGATCGTCGTCTGCGTTCCCACCCCGCTCGGCCGTCACCAGGAGCCTGATCTCTCCTTCGTCGAGAAGACCGGCGAGATGATCGGGCGCATCTGCCGCGCCGGGCAGTTGGTCGTGCTCGAGAGCACCTCCTATCCCGGAACCACGCGCGAGGTCTTCCTCCCCGCCATCGAGTCGACCGCGCCGGCGGGCGTTCCGGCCCAGATGCTCATCGCCTTCTCGCCCGAGCGGGAGAACCCCGGCGACACCAAGCACTCGACGCAGAACATTCCCAAGCTCGTCGGCGGACTGACGCCGCCGGCCAAAGACGCCGCCGTCGCCCTCTATTCCGCCGCGATCCAGAAGGTCGTTCCGGTCTCCAGCGCCGAGGTCGCCGAGGCCGCGAAGGTGTTCGAAAACCTCTTCCGCGCCGTCAACATTGCGCTGGTCAACGAACTCAAAACGACGCTGCAGCCGATGGGAATCGACGTGTGGGAAGTGATCGCCGCGGCGAGCACCAAGCCATTCGGCTTCATGCCCTTCTACCCCGGACCCGGGCTCGGTGGGCACTGCATTCCGATCGATCCGTTCTACCTCGCGTGGAAGGCCAAGGAGTTCCACGCACCGGCACGGTTCATCGAGCTGGCCGGCCAGGTGAACACCGCGATGCCGCGGTGGGTGATCGACCGGTGCGTCGCCGCGTTCAACGAGCGCGGCCGCGCCGTGAAGGGCTCCAAGATCCTCGTGCTGGGCCTGGCGTACAAGCCCGACATCGCCGACGACCGCGAGTCGCCCTCGTTCGAGCTGATCACCCACCTCGAGGAGCTGGGCGCCCACGTCGACTATTCCGACCCCCACGTGCCGCACACCAAGCCGGTGCGCAAGCACGACCTGGGCAAGAGCAGCGTGCCCCTCACGCCGCAGACCTTGGCCTCCTACGACATGGTCCTCATCTCCACGAACCACAAGGCGTTCGATTACGCGCTGGTCGCCCGCAGCTCCAAGCTGGTGGTCGACACGCGTAATGCAATGGCCCCCTATGCATCGGAGATGGGTGACAAACTGGTGAAGGCCTGATCTAAACGGTTTCACCCCCCCTGTACCGGCGGTTTATGACGAATTTTGCGCTGCGGCGCGATGAACCTCACGGGCGCTTTAAGCGTTCTCTTTCCTGTTCCGATCTACTATCCACGACCGTCGCTTGCCCCGGAGGGACAGCGGCTGGTTCTGCAAGGATTTGCGCGTTCGCGCAGCGTCACTTATGTGCGGCATTGCCGGGATGGTCACCAGCGGTCGTTTCGGACCCGCCGAAGAGGCGACGGTCCTTGCCATGAACCGCGCCCTCTATCGGCGAGGGCCCGATGGCGAGGGCGTCTACTTCAAGCCGCACGTCGGACTCTCCATGCGCCGCCTGGCGATCATCGACCTCGCCGGCGGCTGGCAGCCGCTCTACAACGAGGATCAGTCGGTCGCACTGGTCGCCAACGGCGAGGTCTACAACTACATCGAGCTCCGCAAGGACCTGGCGACCCGCGGGCACACCTTCCGCACAAAGAGCGACTGCGAGCTCCCCGCGCACCTGTACGAGCAGTACGGGCTCGACTTTGTCCACCACCTTCGCGGCATGTACGCCATCGCGCTGTGGGACACCGCCAAGAAGCGGCTCATCCTGGTGCGCGACCGGATCGGCGAGAAGCCGCTGTTTATCCACCAGTCCACCGGCCCTGACGGCGCCCCCCGCATCTACTTCGCTTCGGAGATGAAGAGCCTGCTGGCCGGCGGCGTCGTGCCGTTCGAGGTCGAGCCCACCTCCGTCGACGAGCTGATGCACTACGGCTGGGTCCACGATCCCAAGACGATGATCAAGGGCGTGCGGAAGCTCGAAGCCGGCCACATGTTGGTGATCGACACCGATCCCTGGAACGTGAAGGACATCTGCTACTGGCGGATGGAAGACGCGCCCCCCATCGACGCCGACCCGGCCAAGACGATCCGCGCGGTGCTTGATGAAGTGAGCGAGCTGATCATCCGCTCCGACGTCCCCGTCGGCGTGACGCTCTCGGGCGGCATCGATTCCTCGACTATCGCCTGCCTTTCGGCAAGCAAATACCCCGGCCAGATGCACGCCTTCAGCGTCGGCTGGGCCGACAAGCCGGTCCAGGACGAACGCGACAAGGCGCGCGAGCTCGCTCGCAAGCTCCGCATGCCGTTCCACGAGGCGGAGATCCACCCGCAGGACATGGCCGCGGCGTTCCCCGACGTCTGCGTCCTGTGCGACGACCCGATCGCCGACATCGGCAGTTTCGCGTACTACACGGTCAACAAACTCGCGCGCGAGCACCGCAACTTCGTGCTGCTGATGGGCCAGGGCGGCGATGAGCTGTTCTGGGGCTACCCCTGGCTGCGCCGGTCGCTGGCCGAGTCGCAGTACAAAATCAAGCACGGCAAGGTGCGCACGCCCGGCCTGACGGAGCTCTTCCTCCCGCGCAACTTCCATCGCAGCAGCCTGGTGCAATACGCGTTCAGCTGGGGCGCCGCGATGCACGGCTGGAGGCCGCTGCGGCTCCGGTCAGACTCCGACCGCTCCCGCCTGGTCTTCTACGACCTCAACGACACCTGGCAGATGGGCGAGTGGGGACGCGAGCACCTGTACACCGACGCCTTCCGCCAGCAGATCGACGGCTTCGACGCCGGCTGGCCTCACGCGTCGTTCGACGGATCGCAGTCGCTGGAGACCACCCTCACATCGCTGATCTGCAAGGGTTACCTGCTCGAGAACGGCATCAACCAAGCCGACCGCCTCTCGATGGCGAACTCCGTCGAGTGCCGTCTGCCGCTGGTGGACTACAAGCTGGTTGAAACGGTCATCGGCCTCCGCAAGGCCCGGCCCGGCGACGAGAACCTCGGCACCAAGGCGTGGCTCCGCATGGCCGTGCAGGACATCGTGCCCGAGGAGATCTTCAACCGGCCCAAGCGCGGCTTCAACCCGCCCGTCACGCTCTGGACACAGACGCTCCGCGACCGGTATGGCGACGACCTGCGCAACGGCTACCTCGTGTCCAACGGCATCATCTCGCCCGAAGCGGCCGAGGACCTCACCGACTCCACCTCGCGCCTGACTGCGTGGAACGACCTCTTCTTCAAGGTGCTCACGCTGGAGCTGTGGGCGCGGAGCATGGCGATGATCGCCAGCGGCGCACCTTCAGCCGTCCGCAGCGCCGTCGCCGTCTCCGCCTGATCTGGCCGCTCAGCGTCCTTCCCGGGCCGCCATCTCGAACACCTCGGCGTACCGCCGGCAAGCGACCGCGCGCGTGAACCGCTCCTCAAAGAGCGATCGGGCGTTGCGCCCATCTCTTCGCACAACTGCTTGTTCGCCATCAGCTCGCGGAAGATCGCCGCCAGCCCGGCTCCGTCGCCGGTCAGGCACCAGCGCCCGGCGTTGCGACCCGTCACGATGTCGCGCAGCTCGCTGTTGGCTTCCGACACCGCGACAACCGCCTTGCCGACCGCCAGCGACGAATAGAGCTTGCTCGGAAAGCTGATTCCTTCGATCCCCTTGGCGATCGTCACCATCGAGACGTCGCACGCATTGAGCGAGTCGTTGAGCTCCTCCGCCGGCACGTACGGGTGAACCGTCGTGTTCGTCAGCCCGCGCTGCTTCACCTGCTCGATCAGCCACTCACGCTTGCCGCCGCCGCCGGCAAAGACCAGCCGGAACGGCTCATCCTTCAGCAGCGCCGCGGCCTGCAAAAGCGTCTCAAAGTCGTAGTACAGCCCCAGGTTGCCGCTGTAGAGCACCGTGAACGGCTCGATCAGCCCGTGCTTGGCGGCGAACTTCGTCTCGGCCTTGGGACGTGGGAAGAGCTTGCTCCCGTCGGCCCAGTTGTGGATCACGTGCACGCGCTCGCGCGACGCCGTAGGTGTCGCACACAAGGTCCTTGGCGCGTTCACAGAGCACGATCGTCTGCAAGGCCCCGCGGTACTCGGCCCGGTTGAACCGCTCCCACACGCGCTCGATGAACCCGCCCTGCTTGAGCTTCCCCATCCACACGCCGATCTGCGGGTGCGCATCGTGCAGCAGCACCACGTACCGGTGCTTGCGCACCAGCCGCACCGCCGCGCCGATGAACCCAAGGAACGGCGGGTTGGTCGTGTACAAATACACGGCCGACGAGTCGGAGAAGAGCATCCTGAAGAACATCGCCCCCATGTACGTCCCGATGTTCACCAGGCGCCCGGGGATCGAGTCCTTGCTGAACCGCGTCGTCCACAGCCGGCGCACCTTCACCCCGTCGAGCACCTCGCTCCACGGCGCGGGCTTCCACGTCGAGGGCGGGCCGTACGACGGCCGCGTCGTCACGGCCTCGATGTCCGCACCATCGGCGGCGAGCGTCGCCGCCAGCTCGTGCATCAACTGGCCGCTCGAAGCGACGTCAGGTGAGTAGTACTGGTTCAGCACAACCACGCGCGCGGAGGAAGGCGAGGCGGCGCGGGTGGAGGGGGCGGGGGAGGCGGGGGGGTGGTTGGTTGTAGCGTCCGGCATGCAGGCTCCGAGGGCCGCCACCAAGGCGGTCGCAAGAATATCGAGTCATTCCCGCGACCGAAACAGCCGTTCCGATCCTCCCGCCAGCGCAGAACTTGCCTGAACGCCGCTTCCACTTAGCGGACCTTCTTCATCCGAAAGAAAGAAACGGCCCCGGGGGTACGATGAAGTTGAACACCACGCCCGGTGGAATCGCCACCCTGTTGAAGCTGTCGAAATGGCTACACCCCTCAAACCGATCGACGCCACCTACACCGGCCCGCGCCCGAGCGTGTCGGTCGTCATCCTCACCCTCAACGAGGAGATCAATCTCGAGGCCTGCCTCGACTCCTGCCGCTGGAGCGATGACGTCACCATCCTCGACTCCGGCTCTACCGACCGCACCGCCCAGATCGCCGCCTCCCGCGGCGTAAAGCTCTACACCAACCCCTTCCTGTCCTTCGGCGAGCAGCGCAACTGGGCCATCGACAGCATCCCCGCCCGGCACGACTGGGTCTTCCACCTCGACGCCGATGAACGCTTCACGCCCGAGCTGGTCGCGGAAATGCAGCGCGTCATTGCGGGCAGCCCGCCGCAGGCCGGCTTCTACGTCGCCAACCAGATGATCTTCATGGAGCGCTGGATCAAGCACGCCAGCGGCTATCCCGCCTACCAGATGCGCCTCTTCCACAAGGGTCGCATGCGATTCAAGGACGTCGGGCACGGCCAGCGCGAGAACACCAGCGGCGAGATCGGCACGCTCGCACACCCATACGTCCACCTTAACTTCTCAAAGGGCCTCAGCGACTGGTTCGCGCGGCACAACCGCTACAGCACCCAGGAAGCCGAACGCCAAGTCACCGAGCTGGCCAACCCGCTCAACCTTAAGGACATCTTCGCGCCCGGCGTCGCACGCCGGCGCGCCCTGGAGCGAATCTCCGTCCGCGTCCCTATGCGGACGACCCTGCGGTTCCTCGACTCCTACCTGCTTCACGGCGGCATCCTCGACGGACGCGCCGGCTTCCGCTACGCGTGCCTCATGGCCACCTACCAGCAGATGATCGACCTCAAGATCAAGGAGTCCAAGGACCACCGCCTCACCGATGCCGCCGCTCCGCGTCCTCCCGCGCCCGCAGAACCCCTCGCGCCGCTCCCCGAGCCGCCCGGCGGCCGACTCCGCATCCTGCACGTCACCCACACCCTCGATCCCGCCTGGGGCGGGCCACCGGCAGTCGTCATCCGCATCGCCGCGGCCCAGGCCAGCCTCGGGCACGACGTCACCATCATCAGCACCAAGGCCCCCAAGGCCAAGGAAGCGATCGAGCGGTCGCTCAAGCCGATTCCCGGCATCGAGCGCGTGAAGTTCACGACCATTCAGCTCCCCGTCAGCGTGTCGGGCCTGATGAAGAACGGCCAGCCCAACGGCCGCCTCGAGCAGGCGATCGCCGCCGCCGACTTCGTGCAGGTTCACCAGGTCTGGCTCCCCATCTGCCTCCGCTCCGCCGCCATCGCCCGGCGCATGGGCATTCCTTACTGCGTCACCCCCCACTCCGAACTTGACCCCTGGGCCCTCAAGCAGCGCTGGCTGAAGAAGTTCCTCGCGCGCAACACGCTCTGGAAGCCCATGCTCCGGCACGCCGCGTTCCTTCAGGCGCTCACGCCCGTCGAGGCCGACGGCATGCGCGCCGCCGGCATCACCACCGACGTTCACGTCGTCCCCAACGGCGTCTTCCTCGAGGAGCTTCAGCCCTTGCCCGAGCCCGGCGTCTTCCGCCGGCGCGTCGCCGGTCTGGGTGACAAGCCGTTCATCGTGTTCCTCAGCCGCCTGCACTACAAGAAGGGGCTCGACTACCTCGCCGAGGCGTTCAAGATCGTCGCCAAGACCAACCACGAGGCGCACCTGGTCGTCGTCGGACCCGACGACGGCGTCCGCGCCGACTTCGAGTCGCGCATCAACCAGGCCGGGCTCGCCGAACGCGTCCACGTCTTCGGGCCCGTGTATGGCAAAGAACGGCTCGGCTGTTACGTCGACGCCGATGTCTTCTGCCTTCCCAGCCGGATGGAAGGGTTCTCCGTCGCCATCACCGAGTCGCTCGCCTGCGGCACGCCCGTCGTCGTGACGCACAACTGCAACTTCCCCGAGGTCGCCACCGTCAACGCCGGCTTCGTCGTCGACCTCAACGCCGAGCAGGTCGCCGACGGACTCACGAAGCTGCTGGCCGATTCTCAGCTCCGCCGCGACTCGGGCCAGCGCGGCAAAGAACTCGTCACGACCCAGTTCACCTGGCCCGTCTTCGCCGAGAAGATGGTGGCATACTACCGCAAGCACGTCAAGAAGCGCTGACGCGCGACCCCGAGTCGTCTACCGCCCGCTACTTCACCCCGCCCAAGTGCCGCCCGAAAAACGTCGCGGCCCGCTCCCACAGCCGAGACAGCGCCGCCGGCTCGTTCACCGCGTGCGTGAAACCCGACAGCGGCACGAACTCAAACGGCTTTCCCGCGCGGAACAGCGCATCGGTCAGCCGCAGCGAGTTGATCGTGTACACGTTGTCGTCCGCCGTGCCATGCATGATCAGCAACGGCACGCTCAGGTCCTTGGCGTACGTCAGCGCGCTCGCCGCGTCGTACCCCGCCTTGTTCGCCTCGGGCAACCCCATGTACCGCTCGGTGTAGTGTGTGTCGTAGTCGCGCCAGTCCGCCACCGGCGCCACCGCCACGCCCGCCTTGAATACGTCCGGCCGGCGCTCAGTCGCCAGCACCGTGAAGTATCCGCCGAAACTCCAGCCGTACACGCCCACCCGCGAAACGTCCATCTCCGGGCGCGTTGCGCACAGCGCCGCCAGCGCCGCCGCGTGCTCAGAGAGCGGGATGTCGATCAGGTTCCCCTTCGTCGCACGCTCGAACGCGCGCCCCCGACCGGGCGTGCCCCGCGCATCGATCGCCACGACGATGAACCCCTGATCGGCGAACCACTGCTGCAGCAGGTACGCCCGCGGATTGCCCGACACCACCCCGTGCCCCGGCCCGCCGTACACCGCGTCGAGCACCGGGTACTTCTTCGACCGGTCAAAGTCCCGCGGCCGGATCACCGTCGCGTTGAGTTCGATCTCGCCTGCCCGCACCGTCGTGAACTCCGGCTGAGGCATAAACGGCGGCTGCTCCGCGACCGACTTGATCTCACCGAGGATTTCCGGCGCACCGCCCGTCAGCCCGCCGCGCCCCACCACCACCGCGCTCGTTCCGTCAGCGTACGACTCGTTGCACACCCACAAGTCCGACTTGGCGCTCAACACCGGGGAATGGAACGTGTGCGCCCGCAGCTCGCCCAGCGCCCGGGCGCACCATCGCGCGCAAGCGGGTACGCCCAGAGTTGGTTCGCCGAGTAATCCCGCGACTTTGTAAGAACGACCGTTTTGCCGGCCTGATCAAACCCACCGAAACCAAACGACGCGTCGCCGCCGATCAACGTCGACTCGAGCTTGCCGTCGGCGCTCCGCAGTTCCAAGCGCGGACGGTCGCTCACCCCCGCTGAATCCTGCTCGGTCACCCAGAGAAACCCCGATCCGTCCTTCAGCCACGCCGCGCCCGCGAGGTTGATCCACGCCGGATCGGTCTCGATCAGCAGCGTCCTCGTCTTACCGTTGCGCGGGTCGACCCGCAGCAACCGCTGCTCCGTCTGCGTCCGATTCTGCACTAACACTGTGAGCGGCGCGTTCTTCTCCCAGTAGACGCGCGCCAGGTACGGGAACTCCTCCCGATCCCAGTCGACTGTCACCGGCCGCCCGCCGTCAATCGACGCGACCAGCAGCGACACGTCGGCGTTGGCTTTCCCGGCCCGCGGGTACGGCCACGACTGCGCTGCCTTGCCCGGGTTCGCCGCGTCCGCGATCGTGAACGTCTCCACCTTACTCGTGTCCGTCCGCTGATACGCGATCCACTCGCCGTCGGGGCTCACCCAGTACCCCTCGCGCCGGTCCATCTCCTCCTGCGCCGCAAACTCCGCCGTGCCGAACGACACCGCATCGGTCCCGCCCGTCGTCAGCCGCTGCTCCTTGCCCGACGCTAGGTCGAACACGTACAGGTTGTTGTTACGGACGCTTACCACCTTCGTCCCGTCGGGCGTGAACCGCGGGTCGATCGGGAAACCGCTCGCCCCCTCCGATTTCAACTCACGCACCTTCGGGTGCGCCCGATCAGCGATGTCGATCACAAACAGCCGGCCAGAGAGCGGCACCAGCAGTGAATTCCCATCGTCCGACAGATCGAACGACGCGATCCCGCGGCTGCTCATCCGCATCCGCTCTCGCCGCGCAAGCTCCTCGGCCGTCAGCACCTCCGCGTTCCCCGCCAGCACCTGCTCGGCCGTCAGCAGCACGCGCTCCGACTTGCTCGCGACGTCGAACATCCACAGGTCCTGCACGAACGAGCGCCCGCCCGTCGACCGCAAGAACAGCACCGCATCGCCCTGCGGCGTCGGCGTCACCGCTTTGGGTTGCCCGAGCCGGAACGACGACGTCGCCGCGTATTGCTCGAGGAACTCGAGGTTCTTGACCTTCGGCGCGCCGTCGCCCGCCGACTCAGTCCGTGGCTGGACCGCGCAAGCGGCAAGAACGAGTGGAAGACCGAGCGAAACCGTGCAGATCAACGTGCGCATGCCGCCAGCATACCGGCCGATCGCGAACGAAGGCGCATCCCCAATAAGAGCCGAGCCCGTAAGGAGCCGGCGCAAAGCCTCGATTGCAAGCCCCCCCTCACGATCAACGCGCGCACTCGTACCGCCGCCTCACCCCCGCCCAGCGCCGGAGCCTTACGGCCCGCGGCCCTTCTCGCTCACGAGTGCGACTTCGCCGCCTTGTTCCGCATCTTCATGTTCAGAATCTCAACCCCCAGCGAGAACGCCATCGCGAAGTAGATGTACCCCTTGGGGATGTGCGCCCTGCACGATTCGGCGATCAGCATCGTCCCAATCAGCACCAGGAACGAAAGCGCCAGCACCTTGATCGTCGGATGCTTGTTCACAAACGCCAGCACCGGCTTGGCGAAGATCATCATCACCGCCGCCGAGATCAGCACCGCGGCGATCATCACCTCCACCGCCTTCACCATGCCCGCCGCGGTGATGACGCTGTCGATCGAGAAAACGATGTCGATGAGCATGATCTGCACGATAACCGCGCCGAACGTCGCCGCCTTCGTCTTGGGCACGCCCTCACCAGGCACGTGTGCCTCATCTCCTGTCACTTTGCCGTGGATCTCAGTGGTCGCCTTGTAGAGCAGGAACGCGCCGCCGAGCAGCAACACCAGGTCCTTGGCTGAAAAGTCGTGCCCCGTCAGCGGCGGCTTGCCTTCGGGCTGATCCGGCAGCAGGAACGGCGGCAGCGGCAGGTGGAAGAGCGAAACACCCTTGAGGCTCATGATCCACGTGATCGACAGCAGGAACAGCACGCGCGTGATCACCGCCAGGCCGATGCCCGTGCGGCTCGCCTTCACGCGCTGTTCTTCCGGCAGCTTGCCGCAGATCACCGCGATGAACACCACGTTGTCGATGCCAAGAACGATCTCCAGCGCCGTCAGCGTGAGCAGCGCGAGCAGACCTTCGGTCGTCAGGAACGGTGCAAGCCAGTCGGGCATGGGCCGAGCGTATCAGCCCTCGCCTTCCCCCGCCGCAATCATCGCGGCGAACCGGGCAACCTCACCGCCGGCGCCATCCGCGATTCCTCGCGGTATCGGTTGATGACCTCCCGCATGTCGCGCAGTTCCCGCTCGAACTCGTCGGACGAAATCCCTACCGGACGGGTCGCCTCCGCCACCGGTCCCCGCGCACGCTCAATCTCAACCGCAGGACCGGTGGAAAGCCGATCGACCCGTGCCCCAAGCGACACCAGCTTCTCACGAAGCTCCCCCACCGCCGCATCCTGACGCTCCTGCGCCGCTTGCGTACCCGCACCCTCCGCTTTCTCCCGCAGCGCCGAAACGCTCGACGTGAGTTCCGCCACCCGCGCCCGCAGACTCGCCAACTCCCCCGCCGCCGTCGTGCTTTCCAAGCCCTTTCGCACCGCCGCCACGTCGCGCGCGAGCCCCGCCTGGCTGCCCTCGAGCTTCTCCACCCGCGCCTCCACCCCCGCAACCACCGTCTCCATCTCGTTCGTCCTCGACGACGCCCGGTACACCACCACCCCCAGCCCGACCAGCAACGTGCCGAACCCCAGCATCCCCGCCAATCCCATCAGCGCGGCCCACCGCGCCGTTCGCCTCTGCTCAAGCTCATCACCGGGTTGCAGCCGACCGCTCATGCTCTTTCTCCCATCGCGCATCTCTCGCCGCCGTTCATCCTACACGCCATTGCGCTGCGCACCAGCGCGATCACACGCCCGCTGCCGAGCTCGGTTCCACCTGCACCACGTGCACCGACGGCATCACCGCAACCGCGCGTTATCGGCCTAACGAAAACGCCCCGTCGCGATGACGGGGCGTCGTTGAGATTCCGGAGACAGACCCGAAGCTCAGACCACCTGCAGGGCGCTCATCACTTCCTTCACGATGTCCTGCGCCGTCAGGCCGCACATCGCCAGCACTTCCTCGGGCGTCTTGGCGCTCTTGGGGATCCGCTTGACGTACATCTGGCGGAGCGTGAACGCGTCGCCGGAGTTGGTCAGCGCATCGGCGATCGCCGAGCCCAGGCCGCCGCCGTAGTTGTCCTCCACGCTCAGGATCATGCCGTTGTTGGCGTTGGCGATGTCCAGCAGCTTCTCGCTGTCGAACGGGATGCTGTACAGGTCGACCAGCGTCGCCGAGATGCCCGCCTTATCGAGCAGGTCCAGCGCCTTGTTCGCCTCGTGCACCATCGCGCCCGCCGCGCAGATCATGATGTCGCGACCCTCAGACAGCACTTCCATGCCGCCGAGGTTGAACACCGTGCTGTCGGAGTAGAGGAACTCCGTCTCGTTGCGCATCGTCCGCATGTAGCAGCAGCCTTCGTACTCGGCCATCACGTGCGTGAGGGCGTACGCCGCGTAGGCGTCCGACGGCTGCAGGATGTAGCAGCCGGGATTGCCGCGGTGGTCGCGCATCGTGCTCAGCGAGCGGAACCACGCGACGTCGGGCAGCGACATCTGGCTCGGGCCGTCGGCCGCGAGGGTGATGCCGCAGTGGCTGCCGACGATCTTCAGGTTCGCGCCGCTGTTGATCGCCATCTCGATCTGGTCGTACCCGCGCGTCACGAACTTCGCGAACGTCGAGCAGAAGGGGATCTTGCCCGCCGCCGAGAAGCCCGCGCCCACCGAGTACATGTTCTGCTCGGCGATCTTGCACTCAAAGAAGCGGTTGGCGAGCGTCAGGTCCTTCTTGAACAGATCGGCGAAAGTCGAGTTGCTCACGTCCGCGTCGAGCGCAACCACACGGTCGGACTGCTGGCCGATCGCACGCAGCGCGATGCCGTACGCACGACGCGTCGCCATGCGGCCCGTCTGGACCGCCGACACCATGTCGAACTTCTTGGCGATCTCGCCCAGCGGGATGATGTCCACCGGCGAGCTCTCGCGCGGCTTGGCCTCAGCCGGCGGCTGGATCTCGAACGAATCGGAGTTCACCAGGCTCGTCGTCAGCTCCACGCGCTTCTGGTCGAGCTCGGCGATCGCCTTCTTCAGCGCCTCGCCCGTCGCGGGCTTGCCGTGCCAGCCCGCGCCCGACATCACGGTCGTGCCCCAGCCCTTGACGGTCTTGGCGACCACCGCCATCGGCTGCGCGTTGGGGTCGTTGCTGATCTTGGCGAACTCGTCGAACGCCGCCTTGATCTCCTTGGGGTTGTGCCCGTCGATCGTGACGACCTTGTAGTTGAACGCCTCGAGCTTCGCCGCCATCACCGGCGCGCTCTGCTGCTTGCTGGTGCGGTCGGCCTGACCGTACTCGTTGCAGTTGAAGATCGGCAGGACGTTGCTCAGCTTGTGATCGATGATGTAATCGAGCGCTTCATCGATCTGACCCTCGCGGCTCTCGCCGTCGCCGATGATGCAGTAGATCCGCTTGTCCAGCCCGTCCAGGCGGGCCGCGCAACCAAGACCCGCCGCGACTGACAGGCCCTGGCCCAGCGAACCCGTCGCCGCGTCAAAGAAGGGGAACCCCTCCATCGGGTTCGGGTGCCCGTCGACCTCGCTGTTCGCCTCGCGCAGCTTCATCGCGTCGGCGACCGTCATCGCGCGCCGGTTCTCGGGGTCCTTGCCGATCTTCACGCCCAGCTTCGCGCACGCCGCGTACACGATCGGCACCGCGTGACCCTCAGACAGCACCAGCCGGTCCGACGTCGGGTAATCGGGGTAGTCGGGCGACCAACGCATCGACGAGAACATCAGCACCGTCACGATGTGACCGAGTGACGCAGCCGTGGACGGATGGCCGCTCCCCGCGGCAGCGCACATGTCGAGGCTCAGGCGATCAAGTTCGATGGCCTGGGCATGAACGGCGGCTTCAAATGACATGGGCGGCTCCTGGGGGTAAGGCAACCCGCCCGGGTACAGGGCGGGGAGGCGGTGGACGGATCAACACCCGCCGGGCTCGCGGCGGGAAAAGGACAGCATCGACCGCGCCAATCGGTCGTCTGCAAAGTCGATCCGGCGACTGGCACGGGGTTTGCCCTGAGGGCTCAGGACGGTCTGATTTTCAGCACGCCCGGGGACAAGGGCAACTCGGCATGAGAAGAAATAAAGGTGGGGAACCCTCCCTCTCCCGGCTCTGCGGGAGAGGGTGGCCGCCGTGCTTTCGGGAGCGGAGCGAACGAAAGCCGGAAGTTAGGTAGTTCGCGCAGCGATTGCCCCATTGCGAGGCCGGGTGAGGGCGCTACGGGAGTAAAAACCCCAAAGTACCGCACGCCAACTCGACCACCCAAATCCCGACCCGATCTCGGAGTCGCCACCCCCCACCCCCTCATCCGCCCGCCCAAAGCGGCGGGCCCCTTCTCCCGCAGAGCCGGGAGAAGGGGGCGTAGGGCGGTACACTTGGCCCTCATGAAAGTCATCTGCGACAGGGCGGCATTGCTTGAAGCGGTCAACACGGTGGGCAGCGTCGTCCCGACGCGCTCCCCCTCCCCCGCCCTCTCGTGCGTGAAACTCACCGCCGCCAAGAACGGCAGCGTCGGCACCCTCGCCCTCGCCGGCACCGACGCCGAGGTCTCCATCTCACTCGGCCTTCACAAAGTCGACGTCGTCCAGCCCGGCATCGCCGTCGTCTCGGCCGACCGCCTCCGCGCCATCGTCGGCGCCATCGATGAGAAGGACCAGACCGTCACCGTCGAGCTCGACGGCGACCTCTGCCACATCCGCGGCACGCGCTCGCGCTTCAAGCTCTTCGCCTTCCCGGCCAACGACTTCCCGCCGCTCCCCGACATGGCGCAGGTCACCGGAGGCCCCACGCCGCCGCGCGCCACGTTCACCGTCCCGGCCGGCACGCTGCTGCGCCTGGTGAACCGCACGTCGTTCGCCACCGCTCGCGAGACCAGCCGGTACGCGATCAACGGCGTCCTCTTCAAGCGCGACGGCAAGAAGCTCGAGATGGTCGCCACCGACGGCCGCCGCCTCGCCCTCTGCCGCGCAAGCCTCAAGGCCGCGGGTGAAGGCACCGGCGTCACTTCCGCGATCATCCCGACCAAGGCCCTGGGCCTGCTCACCAAGGTCGCCCACGACCCCGAAGGCAACGTCCGCATCGCCATCACCGACAACAAGGCGTTCTTCGCCTTCGAAGACGGCGAGGGCAAAGAGAAGGCTCCCCGCGCGGTCGTCAGCACCACGCTCGTTGAAGTGCCTTCCCTCCGTACGAGGACGTCATTCCCAAGGACCAGGACAAGAAGATCACCGCCGCCCGCGAGGACCTCATGCGCGCCGTCCGCCAGGCCGAGATCCTCACCAACGAAGAGTCTCGCGGCGTCCGCATGAGCTTCAACAACAAGGACAAGGCCGCCAAGCTCTTCTCGCGCAGCCCTGAAATGGGCGAAAGCGAAATCGAACTCGGCCTCTCCGGCTACGAGGGCGAGAGCATCGAGATCAGCTTCAACCCCCGCTTCATCGCCGACGCCCTCAAGGTCGTCGATGAGCCGGAGGTGCTGGTCGAGCTCAAGGCCCCCAACAAGCCGGGCCTGTTCAAGGCGGGCAGCGACTTCGTGTATGTCGTGATGCCGGTGAACCTGCCGAGCTAATCGGCTGTACGTCCGCAGTCCGTGAAGCACCCACAGTCCATTCTTTGGTTGGCGATCCCCTGCGCTTGCCTCGCCGCGATCGTGTCGGTGATCGGCTGCGGCCTTGGCGACTGGGATCGCAAACTCTCCCGGGGCTACAGCCTCATGGAGCCGGGCGGCGGAGTGCACATCACACGAGAAGGCGGGCTCGACGGCGGCGTTCAAGCGATCGACGAGGCCGTTGCGCACTACTGGACCGACGGCGACTACCTGGCGGCAAAGCTGGAAAACGCGAGCTACTCCAGCTCGGGAGCCCGCAAAGCGATCCCCGACCCCTATCTCTTGATCGACATGCAGACCAACAAGTGGCAGCGCTTCGCCACCGAGAAAGAACTCATCGCCGCACTGCCGGCGAAAGCCGCTTTGAAATGGAGTGTGCCTTCCCCGTCCTACGGCTGTCCGTGCTGCAGCGCCGTCATCCTCGCCGCCTTCCTGCCTTTCACCCTCGTAACCCAACGAAGGCGCGCCCGCCCGCTCGACCCGGATTTGCCGTGACGGCTTAACTCACCCACTTCCCCCACGCCTCCACAAGCCCCGCCGTCGCCGGCCCCACCGTGCGCCCGCCGATCGGCTTCGCCTCAAGCTGCACCACCGGCAGCACGCCCCAGCTCGAGTTGGTCAGGAACAACTCGTCTGCGCCAAGCACGTCGTCGATCGTCACCATCCGCCGCTCGACTTTCACGCCCTTCAACTCCAACTGATCAATCGCCCACGCGCGCGTCACGCCCGGAAGCACCGGGCTCGGCAAGTGCTTCCCGGGCGCAGCCTTGCTCTCGGGGTCCCCCGTCGGCCCACCCGGCCCGAACCCCTCCTCGCCCCGCGCAAACGGCGTGATCACCACACCACCCTTCACCACAAACGTGTTGCTCACACACCCGCTCGCCAGATGGTTCGTCACATCGAACACCAGCGCCTCGGCCGCCCCCTTGCGACCCGCGTTCTGCAGCTCGCGCAGCCGCCACCAGTAGCTCAGCGTCTTGTGCCCCTGCGTCGGGTCGAAGTTGTTCGCCCGCGCATCCGCCAGCGCCACCGACACACCCGTCTTGAGCATCGCCTCCGGATAGACCGTCGCCGGCTGCGTCGTGATCAGAATCGTCGGATCAACTTTGGCCCCGCTCCCCGCCGTCCCGCCCGCACCGCGCCAGCAGATTCAGATCGCCGCCCGTCACCGTCATCCGCACCCGCGCGCGAGCCAACCCCGCCTTCGACACCGTCGCCATCACCGCATCCGCCAGCGCCGCGGCACGCAAATCAGGCGACAACCCAAGTTCCGCCGCGGAGTTCGCCAGCCGCTCGCAGTGCTCATCCAGCCCCACAACCCACGCTTCCCCCCCTCCGTCGCCGCCCTTCACGCCACCGAGCATCGTCTCAAACAACCCTACCGCGTGCTGAAACCCCGCATCCAGCGCGGCCACCTTCGCATCCGCCAGCTCGACAAACGACCCGTTGAGAAATGCCTGCATGCGGGAGGGTAGTTTCCGAACCGCGACCGTCAGGGAGCGGAACGCCGCACATTTTGAATAATGACCCCCGAGCTTCGTTCCGCTTCCTTACGGTCGCGGTTCGGACGGCCGCCTCGTCGCCCGCGCCAGCAACCCCAGCCCCACCACCCCCGCCACCGCGCTCCCCGCCAGAATCCCGATCTTCGCGTGATCCAGTTCCACCTGATGTCCATCAGCCGGAAACGCCAGGTTCGCGATAAACAGGCTCATCGTGAACCCGATTCCCGCGATCCACGCCGTGGCGTGCAGCATTTTCAGCGTCACGCCCGCCGGCAGCACTCCCAGCCTCATCTTCACCGCCAGCACCGACAGCACCGTGATCCCCAGCGGCTTGCCGATCACCAGCCCCAGCATCACACCCAACGTCTCGCGCGACGAGAGGGCCCCCCAAAGCGAACCGCTCACCGTCACACCCGCGTTCGCCAGCGCAAACAGCGGCACGATCAGGAACGAATTCCACGGCAGCAGCCCGTGCTCGAACGACTGCATCGGCGTCTGCACTTTCTGACACGCGTCCTCGATCCCTTGCACCACGCCCTGCTGCTGCGGGCTCGTGCGCAACGGCGCCCCCTCCTCCGCCCGCAGCATGTCCAAAGACGTTCCCACAAACCGGTTGAACGCCGGCTTGTCCACCCGCGAGGTCGCCGGGATCGCAAACGCCGCCAGCACGCCCGCGATCGTCGCGTGCACCCCGCTCTGATACACCAGCCACCACAATGCCAGCCCCGGCAGCAAATACAGCCACCCCCGCCGCACACCTGCAAGGTTGAACGCCCACATCACCGCGTACGCCAAACCCGCGTACGCCAGGTAGACTGTCTGCAGCTTCTCCGTATAGAACAGCGCGATCACCAGCAGTGCGCCGATGTCGTCGGCGATCGCCAGCGTCGCCAGGAACACCCGCAGCCCCGTGGGCACCCGGTCACCCAGCAGCGCCAGCACCCCCAGCGCAAACGCGATGTCCGTCGCCGTCGGGATCCCCCACCCCCGCGCCGTCGGCTGACCCCAGTTGATCGCCGCGAAGATCAGGCCCGGCACCAGCATCCCCCCCACCGCCCCCACCACCGGCAGCACCGCCGCCCGCACCGACCGCAACTCGCCGATCAGTACCTCGCGCTTGATCTCAAGCCCCACCAGAAAAAAGAACATCGCCATCATCGCGTCGTTGATCCACCACTCCACCGGCTTGTGAAACGACCATTCACCGGCGCCTACGCCCGCGTCCAGATGGATCAGGTGCCGGTACCACCCAGCCGCCGGCGAGTTCGCCAGCACCAGCGCCACCAGTGCGCACGCCAGCAGCACGATCCCCGACGCAGACCCCAGACGCCCGAACCGCGCAAACGGCGCGCTGAGCCGCGACGCCAGCGGCCTGCGCTGGTCGGCGATCCTCCACGCTTCGTACCCGTGCGCCATCGAACTGAGCGTAGCAAACCCGCGCAAACGACACCCCCTTCTCCCGGCTCTGCGGGAGACCGTGCTCTCGGGAGCGAAGCGCACGAGAGCCGGAAATCGGGTAGCCGCGAAGCGTCTGATTTCTCGTCTTCCCGCTGCTTTGAGCGGGCGGATGAGGGCGCCTTGGTCTAGCCGCCGTAACTCACCGACGCGCCAGCAGGTCGCGAATCTCGGTCAACAACACCTCTTCCTTCGTCGGCGCCGGCGGCACGGCCGGAGCAGGCGCGGGCTGAGCCTCAAACCGCCGTGCGCCGCGTTGAACAGCTTCACCATCATGAAGATGCAGAACGCCAGGATCAGGAAGTTGATCACCACCGTGATGAAATTGCCCCACATCAGGTAGTTGTCGGTCGAGGCGACGTTGTTCGGGTCCTTCGCCTTCAGCAGCGTCTTCTGGTCGCTGAAGTTCGCGTTCCCCGCGAGGCCCACGATCGGCATGATGACGTCCTTGATCATCGAATCGACGATCTTGCCGAACGCCGCGCCGATGATCACGCCCACCGCCAGGTCCATCACGTTGCCCTTGAGCGCAAACTCGCGGAATTCCTTCATCAGACCCATCGGTAGCTCCCTTCAACAAAACCCCTGATACCCCGCACGGGCCCGAGCCCCTGCGGCGTCAGTATACAAGACGGCTAACACGCGCTGGCCCCGCCCCCTAAGGCTGCGAAGACGAACCATCCACGAAGGTGGTGTCCTCAGAACTCGCGCTCCGCGTCACGCGCACATTCTTCCGGCCCGCGTCGTCGCGGTTCAGCAGCTCGTTGGTCTTCCGACGCGCCGCCCCAGTCAGCGCGCGGTACCCCGCGTACCCCAGCCCGGCGATGATCGCCAGCGGGATCGCCACGACCGCGAACACGATCATCAGCGCAATGATCACCAGCGCGAGCAGCAGGAACCCCACCGCCGCCACCGGCGAGATCGGACGCGCCACCACCCTGCCGCCGCCCAGTCGTTCCACACCCGATTGTTGGACCCCTCGCCGACGCCGTGGAAAACCGGTCGGAAGCGCACGCCTTTTTGCTTCACATTGGGGTGACAAAACCGAACGACTTCTCATCCTTCGCCGGTACCATCAAGGCCCGGGAGATCACCGCCAAAATGGCCGACGCCAAGCCCAAATCAGCCCCCACTGAAACCCCCGCCGGCCAGGCCCAGACCGCGGAGGGGATGGGCTTCGCCCACCTCCACCTGCACACCGAGTACAGCCTGCTCGACGGCGGCAACCGCATCGACAAGCTGATGGACCGAGTGAAAGAGCTCGGGATGAAGGCGTGCGCGTGCACCGACCACGGCAACATGTTCGGCGCCGTCGCCTTCTACTCCGCCGCCAAAGACCGCGGCATCAAGCCCATCCTCGGCGTCGAGGCGTACGTCGCCGCCGGCGACCGGACCGACCGCACCTACACCGGCGTCGCCGACGGCGGCTACCACCTCGTCCTCCTCGCCGAAACCAACAAGGGCTGGGAGAACCTGCTCGTCCTCTGCTCCGAGGCCTATCTCACCGGCTTCTACTTCAAGCCGCGTATCGACCGCGCGCTGCTCGAGAAGCACAGCGAAGGCCTGATCGCCATCAACGGCCACCTCGGCAGCGAGATGGGCGAGCACCTGCTGGAGTTCGAGCGCCTCCGGCGACCAGTCGCACTGGGAGAAGGCCGTCGAGAGCGCCAAGTGGCACGCCCGCGTCTTCAACACCGACCCAGCCAAGCCCCGCTTCTTCATCGAGCTGCAGCACCACGTCTACGAGCAGAACTCGATCAACAAGCACCTGATCAAGCTCGCCCGCGAACTCAAGCTGCCGCTTGTCTGCGACAACGACAGCCACTTCCTCCGCAAGGAGGATCACGACAGCCACGACACGCTCATCTGCATCTCCACCGGCAAGGGGAAGAACGACCCCGACCGGATGCGCTACCCAACTGAGATCTATGTCAAGAGCCCGCAGGAGATGGCCGAGGTCTTCGAGCCCTACGGCGACGCCGGCGCCGAAGCGCTCGCCAACGTCGACGCCATCGCCGCGCGCTGCAACGTCACGCTCCCCATCGGCGCAAACAACGCGCCGATGGTCCGTGTGCGCCGCAAAGGCACCGAGAGCGCGAAGAAGAAATCGAAAGATGAGTGGGCCAAGCTGCCCGAGCCGGGCGAGAAGCAGTTCGGCGGCGATCTGACCGCCTGGTACGAGGCCTACTGCCGAGAGTTTGAAGTCGTCCCGTTCTCCGTCCCCGACGACGCGAGCGAAGACGAGAAGAAGTCGCTCCTCACAGAAGCCAAGACCGAGTGCGACGTCGCCCTGCGCTACCTCGCCGAAGGCGGCTACATCTGGCGCTACGGCACCAACAGAGACGCCCCGGACGAAGCCGAAAAGCGCGCCCGCCTCGAGCGCGAGCTCAAGATCCTCTCCGACAAGGGCATCTCGGCTTACTTCCTCATCGTCTGGGACTTCGTCAACTGGGGCCGCCAGAACGGCGTCCCCGGCCTCGCCCGTGGCTCAGGCGTCGGCACCATGGTCGGCTACGTCATGGGCCTTTCCAACGCCTGCCCTGTCCGCTACGGCCTCCTCTTCGAGCGCTTCACCGACCCCGACCGCTCGGAATACCCCGATATCGATATCGACCTCTGCCAGGACGGCCGCGGCCGGGTCATCAGCTACGTCCGCGAGAAGTACGGGCACGTCGCACAGATCATCACGTTCGGAACGCTCAAAGCTCGCGCCGCGATTCGCGACGTCGGGCGCGTGCTCGAGATGCCCCTGAGCGAGGTCGACAAGGTCGCCAAGCTCGTCCCCGAACAGCTCGGCATGACGCTCGACAAAGCGCTCGAGCAGGAACCCGACCTCAAGAAGCTCTACGAAGCCGACCCGACGGTCAAGCGCTGCATCGATAACGCCCGCGCCATCGAAGGCCAGGCCCGCCACTCGTCGGTCCACGCCGCCGGCGTCATCGTCGCCACGCGCCCGCTCAACCAGATCGTCCCCCTCTACAAGCCCAGCAACAGCGAGGACATCGTGACGCAGTGGGACGGCCCCACGTGCGAAAAGATGGGTCTGCTGAAGATGGACTTCCTCGGCCTCCGCACCATCAGCGTCGTCGCGCGGGCCAAGCGGCTTATCCGCGAGGGCCTCGGTGAGGACGAGATGTACCGCGCCCTCGGCCGCACCAAGGGCGACGGCGGACCGAACCCCCTCGATCTCGACCGCCTCGACTTCAAAGACCAGAAGGTCTTCGAGATGTTCCGGCGGGGCGACACGACGGGCGTGTTCCAGTTCGAATCCCCCGGCATGCGTCGGCTCCTCATCGAGATGAAGCCCGACCGCCTCGAAGACCTCATCGCCGCCAACGCGCTCTTCCGCCCGGGTCCGATGGACCTGATCCCCGACTACAACCGCCGCAAGCACGGCCAGGCGCCCGTCCCCAAGGTCCACGCCATCGTCGACAAGTACACCAGCGAGACGTACGGCGTCATGGTCTACCAGGAACAGGTCATGCAGATCGTGCACGGCCTGGGCGGCATCAAACTCCGCGACGCCTACACGCTGATCAAGAACATCAGCAAGAAGAAGCACGACAAAATCGAGAAGGAGCGCCCCAAGTTCGTCGAAGGGTCGCAGAAGCAGGGCCTCACTAAAGACGCGGCCGAAGAGCTCTTCGAACTCATCTTGAAGTTCGCCGGCTACGGCTTCAACAAATCGCACTCCACCGGCTACGCCATCGTCGCGTACCAGACCGCCTACCTCAAGACGTACTACCCCAACCAGTACATGGCCGCGTTCCTCACCTTCGAGAGCGCTGCGCAGCAGGTCGCCGACTGGGTCCCCTACCTCGAAGACTGCAAGAACAACCGCTTCATCGAGCCCAAGACGGGCAAAGTGCTCAAGGTCGGCGTCGAGGTCCGCCCGCCCGACGTCAACATGTCCGACGCCGACTTCAGTGTCGTGTTCGAAGAAGGCGAAGCCCACACCGCGCTGAGCGGCCACGTCCGCTTCGGCCTCGGCGCGATCAAGGGCTGCGGCGACAAGGCCATCGCGGCCATCTTGTCCGAACGTAATGGTGACGGCAAAGAACGCAAGCGCAAGGCGTTCCCGTCGCTCTTTGACTTCTGCGAGCGTGTCTCCGTGGGTGGAAGCGGCGGTTCTTCAGCCGCTGCGGTGAACAAGACCACGATCGAAGCCCTCATCAAAAGCGGCGCGATGGACTGCCTGCACGGACGCGCCAACCGAGCAGCGATGATCGGGAGTGTCGAGTCGGCCGTGGCGGCAGGCGCAAGCGCGGCACGTGATCGCGCCGCCGGCCAAGGCGGGCTGTTCGGACTCGGCGGCGAAGAGTCTGCCGCGGTCGCGACCGCCGAACCAAGTGCCGGCGCCCTGCTCCGCGTCATCCCATGGAGCGAGGCCGAAACCCTCGCCAACGAACGCGCCGTCCTCGGCTTCTACGTGTCGAGCCACCCGCTCGACCAGTACAAGACGCTCATCCGCACCCTCGGCAACACCAACACCCGCGAGCTGCGCGACCGCAAGTACGGCCAGGACTACCGCATCACCCTCGGCGGCATGATCACCGGCGTCCGCAACCTCGTCGTCAAGAGCGGGCGCAGCGCCGGCCAGAAGATGGCCGCGTTCGTCGTCGAAGACAAGGAAGGCACGGTCCAAGCCGTCGCCTTCAGCGATACCTACGCCAAGTACAGCGCGATGATCACGGCCGACCGGATCGTCTTCATCGTCGCCAAGGTCGACCTCTCGCGCGGCGACGTGCAGCTCATGATCGAGAAGGTCATCGACGTCACCGCCGCGGCCAGCGCGCTCGCCGAAAAGATGCGCGTCGTCGTCGACGAGCGCGTCCTCAACGGCACCGCGATGGAGAAGCTGGAGAAGGCCGCGGGCCTGATCCAGGTCGCCAGCAAATCGGTCCCCCGCGGCGGCGACGTCGCGATCGTCCCCGCTGAGATCGTCGTCCGCACCGGCGCCGCTGACGTCATCCTCGCCAGCGAGAAACTCCGCCTGGTCCCCACGCCCGAACTCGTCGTGCAGCTCACCGCCACCCTCGGCGACGGCGGAGTCGAGTTCGACGGCGAACGCCCCGGCATCGTCAAACGCGAGCCCAAGCCCTGGGAAAAGAAGAAATTCTCCGGCGGCGGCGACGACGAGTAGCCGATTTCAGAGCTCTGGAGGAGCGGCTTGAGTTAGCCCACGGCGCGAGCCGTGGGTAACAGACGCTATCGCGATTGAGCCCCGGAGGGACGCGCCCCTGTCCGGCTTGATGCGCCGCTCCGCGGCTCTGTTTAATTACTGGCCGATACCCACGGCTCGCGCCGTGGGCTAACTCAAGCCGCCACTCCGTGGCTCAAATCCCAATACAACATCTTCCAATACGGTCCGTTCTTGGTAACCTCTCGCCCCATGCTCCGCACCCTCGCGGCCATCGCCGCGCTCGCGATCACTGCATCACTCCACGCCGCTCCCCCCATCGCGCCCAAACTCGCCAAGGGCGTCAACCTCTCCCACTGGTGGTGGCAATCAAGTGACTCGACGGACAAGCAGATCACTGACGCCGACGTCAAACTCATCAAGTCCTCCGGCCTCACGCACGTACGCATCCCCATCGACCCCGCGCACTTCATCAAAGACGACAAGCTCGACACCGACGCGACAAACAAGTTCCTCAAATCGGTCAAACTCTTCACTGACGCCGGCCTCGCTGTGGTCATTGACTGCCACCCCGCGGGCACACTGAGCAAGTCGATGCTCCCCAGCGGCAACTCCACCGGCTGGGAAGATGAGCTGACCAAGTTCTGGAAGACCTTCGCCCCCGCGCTCAAGAGCACGCCGCCCGAACTGGTCGCCATCGAGCTCCTCAACGAACCCAACGGCCTCGACGAAGCCAAGGCCTGGCCCGCCGCGCAAGAACGCATCCACGCAGCCGTGCGCACGATCCTGCCGCGCCACACCATCGTCCTCACCGGCGACGACTGGGGCGCTATCGACGGCCTGCTGCGCCTCACCGCGTCCAAGGACGCCAACACCGTCTACTCGTTCCACTTCTACGACTCGCACACCTTCACACACCAAGGCGCCACGTGGGGCTCGCCGATGTGGAAGGAAATCAAGGGCCTTCATTACCCGTTCGACGCGGCCAACACCGACGCCGTGATCGCCGCGACATCCGACCCCAAGGCCATCAACTCCATCAAGGCCTACGCCCGCGAGAAATGGGACGCAGCGAAAATCAAAGCACGCATCGGCAAGGCCAAGGCGTGGGCCGACTCACAAAAACCGCCGGCAACACTCTACCTCGGCGAGTTCGGCGCGTACAAGGCCGGCTGCGACGAGGCGTCGCGCAAGGCGTGGACAACCGACGTGCGCACCGCGGCCGAGTCAGCGAACATCGGCTGGTGCGTGTGGGACTACGCCGGCGGGTTTTCGATCAGCGACAAGAGCGGCAAGGGTCAACGGACGATCAACACGGACGCGGCGAACGCACTCGGTCTCGTGCCGAATGGCGCACCGAAGAAGAAGCCCTGAACCTAGCGGCCCGCTTCGGTGCGCATCGTGAGCACGAGGTGGTCCTGCACGGCCTCAAAACGCAGCAGGCGGACGCGCCGGCCGTCGGGCAGCTTGAACACCCCGCCGGGGAGTGCGGGAACGGTGCCGCGGAGAACGTCGTTGAATCCAGCACGACTGGGAAGCACGGCAGTCACGGGGAGACTGAGCCGGCCAACCGACGCGCTGGCGGGGAGCCAGAGGCCCTTGTCATCGAGCTGCGGCGTGACAGTGAGCGAGACAAAGCGGTCGTCGTTCGCATCCGGCACACGCAGACCGATGTGAATCTCACCCGGCTCGAACCCCGCCTGCATTTCTGCGCCCGCCGGAACGGACAGGCCGGACTCTTGAACGGCGAGCCAGCGCGGCAGCGTCTCGTTGAGCCACGCATTGGCCGATTCGGCCGAGAGCGAGACCGACCATGGCTCGCTCGTCGAGCCGCTCTGCCCCTCGCCGGTAGCCCGCATCGGACGGATCTCAGTGAGCACCGACCACGTGTTGTTGTCGACGCGCTGCGCGAGTGAGCGGCGTACCTCCCCGCGCCCCATCGCCGAGCCGTTCCACCAGAGCGGCCGTGAAGACGTGAGGACCATCGCGGCGGCGATCAACAATCCACTCAACGCGGCGAGGAGCAACAGACCCCCCGAGCAGACGCTCGCCGCGGCAGGCACCCAGGCGGCACGGCCGGCGTGCGACGTCGCCGCTCGCCACGCCCGCAGCCTGCTGGCCCGCCGGGAGATCACCATGGACGGATCTTCGATGATCACTGGCCAATTGTGGGCGCACCGAACCCACCCAGCCGGGCGGCGCAAGGACACAAGAACAGGCCGAATCCGGGGCTCTTTGGTCGAAAACGCACTCAATGCCCCACTCAACCCGCTGCGCATCAGCGCATCGCCGAGTCCATCTGCTTCTTCTCAAGGGCCGATGCGCTCTCGACGGGGATCTCCTTGAGCATCGCGTCGATCACCGCATCGGTGTTCACCTGGTCGGCCTCCGCGTTGAAGTTGGTGATGATGCGGTGGCGCAGCACTGGGCGTGCGATCGCCCGCACATGCTCGGGCGTCGCGTGCGTTGCACCGTCGAGCAGCGCCTTCGCCTTCGCCGCGAGCACGAGGTACTCGCTGCGCGCGGCCCGGCGCCCCAGCCGATGTAATCGGTCAGCATCTTGGGGCGCGTGATCCCGCCATCCATCGGCTCCTTCACGCGCGTTGCGCGCACCAGCCGCAGCGCGTAGCGCAGCACATGCTCAGGCACGGGGACCGAGCGCACCAGTGCCTGCACCTGCTCGATCTCGGCCGCGCCGAAGACGGGCTCGACGGAATCAAGACCGGAGCCGGTCGTGCGGCGGATGATCGCCAGTTCCTCGGCCTCGGTCGGGTAGCCGATCTTGATCTCGAACATGAACCGGTCGAGCTGCGCCTCGGGGAGCGGATAGGTACCTTCCTGCTCGATGGGGTTCTGTGTCGCGAGCACGAAGAACGGGCTGGGGAGCGGGTGCTGCACGCCGCCGACGGTGACCTGGCGCTCCTGCATCGCCTCGAGCAGCGCGGCCTGCGTCTTCGGCGGCGTGCGGTTGATCTCGTCGGCCAGCAGCACGTTGGCGAAGACCGGGCCCTTCACAAACCGCAGCGAGCGCGAGCCGGTGGTCTTGTCCTCTTCGATCACCTCGGTGCCCGTGATATCACTGGGCATGAGGTCGGGCGTAAACTGGATGCGTGAGAAGCCAAGGCTCAGCGCGCGGCTCAGCGTGCTGATCAGCAGCGTCTTGGCCAAGCCCGGCACACCAACGACCAGCGCGTGCCCGCGGCAGAAGACGGCCATCAACACCTGGTCGACCACCGCGTCCTGGCCGACGATGACCTTGCGGACCTGTTCCTTGAGCTTCAGGTAACTCTGCCGCGCGGCCTCGGTCTGATCGGGGGTGAAGGCGTCGGGCGGGGTGGGGAGCTGGCTCATGTGTGGAGGGTAGTGGATTGAGACCGTTGGAGTCAGAGCCCGAAGCGTCAGCGAGGAAGGCACGAGGCTCGGCGAGTGCTTTTCACGTATTACCCGCAAAGGGACAGACTCGCAAAGCCTCGTCTGCCTCCCTCGCTGACGCTTCGGGCTCTGACATGCCGATCACCGGTTCCGCAGGTTTTCCTGAAGCTGCTTCTGCTGCTCGACGGTGAGAATCTTCTTGATCTCTTCGATCAGGGCGCGGTGGTCTTCGGGGCTGGGCTGCCCGTCCTTTGCCTTGCGGCCGGTTTCGCGGATGAGGTTGCGGACCTTGGCGTCCTGCTCGGAGGTGAGGCCCAGGCCGGCGAGGAGGCGATCGGTCTGCTCGCGGCGCATCTCGGTGAGGGTCTTGAGCGAGCGGGCCATCTCACGAAGGACGAGGTTGGACTCGATGCGGCGCATCGATACGGCGTCGAGCGCGGGGACGGGAGGCATGGGATTGTCACCACCGCCGCTCGGACCACCCTGCATGCCCTCTCCCCCCCCCTGCATCATCATCCCGCCGCCGTCGTTCTCCCCTTGCATCATGCCGCCCCCTCCCGCCTCCCCGTTGGAGCCGCCGCCTTCTTTGGCGGGACGAGCGCCGGGGCGGCGCGGAGCTCGCCCGTCAGGGCCGGGTTCATCGGCGATGGCAATGAAGTACTCGGTGACGATGGAACGGAGCTGCGCGGCCTTGTCGACCGGGAGCGCGCGGGTGAGCTTGTCGAGCAAGGTCGGCTCGAAGAGCTCCGGCGCCTTCTGGTGCAGCTCGCGGATCTGCGGACCGGCGCTCTTGATGTCGCCGCTCTGACGCGCGCTCTGAATCTGAAGGAAGATCGCCTGATGCTCGTTGAGCGCCTTGGCGATGAGCGTGCCGTGCTCGTTGACGGTCTTGTCGGCGGCCTTCTTGGCGTCGCCGCTGAGCTTGAGCATGGGGAGGGCGACGATCTCGGGCCGGTCTTCGAGGCGAACCAGCTTGCCGGCGCTGTCACGCTGCACGAGGGTGAGGCGCTCGGTCTTGTCGGCGACCTTCGGCCCGCCGAGCACGGTGATCGCGGCGGGATCGGGTGCCTGCGTTGTTGGGGTCGCAGGAGCGGCGGGCTGGTCGGTCTTGGTGGGCTCAGGTTCGGCGTGAAGTACCGCGGCGATGCAGATGACGGCGAGGCCGGCGATGGTGGCGATGAGTGTTGCGCGGGTGGAAGCGTTCATTGCCGGGCTCCGGAGCGGGGGTTACTTGTAGTAGAACGAGGGAACGGCGGTTCTGTTGCACCCTCCCAAAGAGGGGGGAGAGGCGAGGGGGTCAGCGGGTTTCGGGCGTGTAGCCAGGGCCGCAGCCCATTCGGGCGATCCAGGCATCGCCCGGGAGGATGGTGTTCTTTCGCCAGTCTGTCTCTTGGCGGCCGTTGAGGAGGTTGGTGGCGGTATCGATGCAGCGGAGGCCGGCGACGGCGTCGAGGGCGGCTTTGCTCTTGGGGGCGCTCCCCAGATTGACGACGACGAGGATGATCTCCTGGTCTTTGACGCGGGCGAAGGCGACGACATCAGGGGCCGACTGATCGATGATTTGCAGGCGGCCGGTGCGGAGGGCGGGGCTGTCGTTGTGGATCGCGGCGAGGCGCTTGTAGAAGTTGAGGAGAGAGTTTTCAGCTTTGAGCTGGGACTCGACGTTGACCTTGGCCGCGTCGGCGTTGGGGGCCTGCCACGGCTTGGCGGTGGAAAAGCCGGCGGTGGCGGGGTCGGCGGTCCACTGCATGGGGGTGCGGATCCTGGGGTCGGGCTTGTCGCCGACCATGCCGATCTCTTCGCCGTAATAGAGGAAGGGGATGCCGGGCATGGTGAAGAGGAGCGTGGCGGCGGTGCGCGCCTGGATGGTGTTGCCCTGGAGCATCGTGAGGATGCGAGGCTGGTCGTGGTTGGTGAGGAACGTGCTCTGGCGCCGGGCGGGAAGGCGAGCCACGACGCGTTGAGAGCCTTGAGGATCGGCGCGGCTTTGCCGGTCTTGACCGACTCGACGAGCTTGCTCTCGAGCTCGAACTCGAAGGCGGAGTCCATCTCCGCGCCGTTGACGTACGACGCGATGGTGCGCGTGTCGGACCAGACCTCGCCGACGGTGAAGCAGTCGGGCTTGACCGACTTGCAGTAAGCCTGGAAGTCCTTGAGCCACGCGTGGGTCTCGGGCGTGTTCTCCTGCACCTTGCCGTCCTCGATGAGGTGGCGGATGGCGTCGAGGCGGAATCCGTCGACGTTCATCTGCGTGAGCCAGAACCGCGCCGTCCCTTTGATCTCGGTGGTTACCTGCGGGTTGCGGAAGTTGAGGTCGGGCATGTCGTGGTTGAACATGCCGAAGTAGAAGTTCTTTTGAGACTTGTCGGGATTGGGGTGCCAGACGGTCTGGTTCCAGGCGCCCTTCCACGTCGGCTTGGTGTCGCTCCAGATGAACCAGTCGTGCTTGTCGCTCGCCGGATCCTTCGCGGCCTGAAACCACGGGTGTTTGCTGGAGCAGTGGTTGATGACGAAATCGATGACGACCTTGATGTTGCGCTTGTGGCACTCGTCGACGAAACGCTTGAAGTCTTCATTGGTGCCGTAGTCGCTCTCGATCGTCATGTAGTCGGTCGTGTCGTAGCCGTGGTAACTGGGAGACTGGGTGACGGGCATGAGCCAGAGCGCGGTGACGCCGAGCGACTTGATGTAGTCGAGCTTGTCGATCAAGCCCTGGAAGTCGCCGATGCCGTCATTGGCGAGCGGGCCGGTGGTCGAGTCGGCGAAGGAACGGACGAAGACCTCGTAAAAGACGGCGTCGTTCCACCAGCCGGTCGGCGCGGCGACGGAGGAGGCCGGCGGCTTCGAGGGCGCGGTGGTCGCCGGGCCGGCGGGGTTGGTCGTCGCCTGCGCGAACGCTGTGGAGGCGAGGAGAATCGGGAAGAGAGCGGTGAGACGCATGGGTGATTGTTGTGGGGTTGGGAGGAGGGGCTCGCGGATAGAGGAGAGGGACCAGAAGGCAAGGCGCCCTCACCCGCCCGCTGCAAAGTCAGCGGGCACCTTCGCCCAGCCGGGCTGGGAGAAGGGATGACGAGGACGTCTCCGCCAATGGGCCGAAGGCGCACGGCGCGCGTGCGCCGTGTGACTTTTGGTCGCTTGGCTAAGGGCTGGAATTCGCGTGGTTTGCTTGGATTGGCGCGATTTTCTCGGAATTCTCGAATTCCGGGGAGTAAGGGTGGGTTCCGGTGCGCCGTGCGCGCAAAAACACGTCACTTTGTGTTAAGACGAGCGGCGCAATGCGGCGACTCGACACCACGCTGCGACCGTTTGTGCAACGTCGAAAGTTGTGGTGTTTGTCCTCACGCGCTGAGGTCCCCGCTTTGGGCAGGTACTTCTTCGGACTTGAGCTGGAACATTGCTCTGTGCGCGGCGCGCCGACGATTCAGACCACGATTCGGCGCCTTTCGGCGCGGCCGCGCGGCGCAGATGTTGCGGGTTGGTTGGGATTGTGTTTGCACGCGTGCGAACCACCTTGCGGAGGGATTGACAGGCGGGCGCGATGTTGGGACCATGATGGTGAGCTTGTAATGGCGATGACCGTGTCAAGACGTGGGGGCGTATCGGCCAAGGCGCTGCTCTGCATCGCGCTTGGGGCGGTGTGCGGCGCGGGCGTGTACGTGATGGACGCGTCGAAGGCGACGAGCTACCTGTCTGACGACCCCAACGCGTGCGTCAACTGCCACGTGATGCGCGACGAGCTGCAAGGTTGGCAGCGCGGCAGCCACCACGCGGCGGCGACGTGCAACGACTGCCACACGCCGCACGGGGGCATCGCCAAGTGGGAGATGAAGGCGGTGCACGGGATGCGCCACTCCTACGGGTTCACGTTCAACAACTTCCACGAGCCGATCCTGATCAAGGGGGACTCGCTGAAGGTGGTTGAGGAGAACTGCATCCGGTGCCACGCGGAGCTGGTGTCGGACATCGGGCCGTCGGGGATCATCGCGCATGCGCGGGGTCCTGCGTCGACGCCGACGATCATCGAGGGGCCCAAGGGCGAAGTTGCAACGAGTCAGTCGTGCGTTCACTGTCACAGCCACGTCGGGCACGGGCCGACGCGTTAGCGGTTTTTCTATGCGAGAAGCAGCATGAGCACTTCAAGCGGTTCAACAAGCGGCTCTTCATTTGGTCGGAAGCTCGTGTACGTCGTGCTGATCGGCGGTGCGGCGGCGGCGACGTTCGGGCTGATGGGGCTGGCGACGAACATCCAGCAGCGCAAGGACGAGGGGAAGAGCCTCGTGCTGAACGTGACCAAGCTCGACGAGACCACGGTGGACGCCAAGCAGTGGGGCATGAACTTCCCCAAGCACTACGACGCGTGGAAGGCGACGGCGGACAACGAGCGGACGAAGTTCGGCGGCAGCGAAACGGCGCCGGTGGGCGACAAGAAGACGATGCGCCCGATCAGCAAGCTTGAGACCGATCCTCTGCTGAAGACGATCTTCAACGGGTATGCGTTTGCACTCGATTACCGCGAGCGGCGCGGACACGCGTACATGCTGATGGACCAGCAGGAAACCGACCGCGTCAAGCTGAAGCCGCAGCCGGGCGCGTGCATGCATTGCCACGCGAGCAACGTGGCGCTGTATCGCGCCGAGGGCATCAAGGCCGGCGCGCGGGCGATGCGCTGGAGCCCGCGACCAGCGAGCACGGGATGGCGCAGATCATCAAGGGGTGGGAGACGCTGAACCCCAAGCCGTTTAACGAGGTAACGAAACTATCGAGCCACCCGGTGTCGTGCATCGATTGCCACGACCCAGCGACGACCGCGCTGCGCGTGACGCGCCCGGCTTCATCGAGGGCATCCGCAACCTGGCGAAGTCGAGCGAGCCGGTGCCGCATCTGCCGAGCATCGAGAAGTGGCGCAAGGGCGACCGGTCGAAGGAGTACGACCCCAACGCCGACGCGACACGCCAGGAGATGCGGTCGATGGCGTGCGGCCAGTGCCACGTGGAGTATTACTTCAAGGGCGACGAGAAGCGCCTGACCTACCCGTGGCACAACGGGCTGAAGGTCGAGGAGATGGAGGCGTACTACGACGCCAACAACTACAAGGACTACGTGCACGCCGACTCGGGCGCGCCGATCCTCAAGGCTCAGCACCCGGAGTTTGAGGTGTGGTCGCAGGGCATTCACGCCCGCAGCGGCGTGGCGTGCGCCGACTGCCACATGCCCTACAAGCGCGAAGGTGCGGTGAAGATCAGCGACCACCAGGTGCGCAGCCCGCTGCTGAACGTGGCCCGCTCATGCCAGACGTGCCACCACAGCGAGAGCGACGAGATCCTCAAGCGGGTGAGCGTGATCCAGGAGCGGCACAAGGCGCTGCTGATGCGGGCCGAGCAGGCGGATGTGGACCTGATCCTGGCGATCAAGGCGGCGATGGCCGCGGGCGCGACCGACGAGCAGCTCAAAGGCGCGGGCCCTGCAGCGCAAGGCGCAGTGGCGGACGGACTTCATGAACGCAGAGAACTCGATGGGGTTCCACGCGCCGCAGGAGTGCGCACGCATTTTGGGCGAGGCGATCGACTACGCGCGGCAGGGCCAGGTTGAAGTCGCGAAGCTGAAGCCGGCAGGGACGCCGCCTGCGGCGAAGGCGGCTGAGCCTGCTGGACACTGATTGCGTGGTTTTGAGCCGCGGAGCGGCGCATTAAGTCAGCCCACGGCGCAAGAACCCTTTTGCGTTGGATGCCATTGATCCCGAGAAGTCAGGACTCGCCGGCGTGTGTCAATAAGCGGCCTTGAGTCAGAGCCCGACGCGTCAGCGAGGGAGGCCGACGAGGCTCGGCGAGTCGGCCGTTTCGTGTTCAACGTGCGGCATTCGCAAAGCCTCATGCCGCCTCCCTCGCTGACGCGTCGGGCTCTGACAATGCCCCGTAACGCGAAAGGTTCTCACGCCGTGGGCTATCGAAAGGCGCTCTCCGGAGCTTCGGATGACATTCGCGGTCTTCAGCAGTCGTTGACGCTGATTGCCGAATCGTGCGCCGCACGCACCACCATCGCAAAAGACCGCGGGCGGTGGCATCCGGGAATGCACCCTCGTCACTCCGCCGGCACGCAGCGGCCCTTGGCCCAGTCGCGAAGGTCCTGCATCTTCTCCGCCATCGTGACCGAGAGGGGCGGGCTGGTGCGGGCCGCGGCGAGGACGTGGTCGGTGTTCAACGCAACGCCCTGCGCGAAGGCGTCGCACAGCGCGGTAGAGACGGCCTGCTCGATCTCGGCGCCACTGAAGCCCTCAGAGGCCGCGGCGAGCTGGTCGAGGTTGAACTCGTCGGGGTTGCGTTTGCGCTTGCGGAGGTGGATGGCGAAGATGTCTCGCCGCGCCTCAGCGCCCGGGAGGTCGACGAAGAAGATCTCATCGAAGCGCCCCTTGCGAAGCAGCTCGGGCGGAAGGGCCTCGATGTCGTTCGCTGTCGCGACGAGGAAGATGGGCTTGGTGCGCTCCTGCATCCACGTGAGGAGCGTGCCGAACATGCGCTTGCTGAGGCCGCCGTCGGTCGACTGGCTCGCGGCTGACGCGAAGGCCTTTTCGATCTCGTCGATCCAGAGGACAACGGGGGCCATTGCTTTGGCCTGGTCGAGCGCGGTGCGGAGGCGGCGTTCGCTCTCGCCGACGAACTTGTCGTAGAGGCTGCCGGCATCGAGGCGCAGGAGCGGGAGCTGCCACGCGGTGGCTACGGCTTTAGCACAGAGGCTCTTGCCCGCGCCTTGCACGCCGAGCAGGAGGACGCCGCGGGGCGGGGCGATACCGAACTCCGCGGCCTTGGGCGTGAGTGCGTCGCGCCGCGTATCGAGCCACCTCTTGAGCTTGGCCATGCCGCCGATCTGCGAGAGGTCGGTGGGCGCTTCGACGGGCTCGAGCGCGCCGTGCGAGCCGAGCATGCGGCGTTTGGCGATGAGGATGCCCGGGATGTCCTTCTCGTCGAAGCGGCGGTCGTCGCTGACCGCTTCGCGGATGATCTGTTCAGCCTGGCGTTGACTGAGACCGGCGAGCGCGCGAACGACGGTGTCGAGCGTCGCCTGCGTCGCGGCGACTTCGAGGGGGCGCTGACGACTCAGGCGTTTGAGGGTCTTGCGGACGATGTCCTCCATCCGCGGACCGTCGGGAAGGGTGGGCGTGTGGAGGAGTGAGTGGTTCTCGACAACGGCGGGGACGGCGCCGTCGTGGTCGATCATGATGAGCACGCCGCCGTCATCGAAGTCGCGCCGGCGGCGGGCGAGGTGGGCGACCAGCTCGCGCCAAGCGCGGAGGGTGCGATCATCTTTGAGGTGAGGCGCGAGGTCGGCAGTGATGATGACCGCCGGCTCGTTGAGCGTGGCGAAGTAGTAGAGGGCGGCCGCGGGGTGCTCGGTGCCCGGGACGGCCTTGGCGCCCTCCATCAGCCCTGCTTTGACGCCGGAAAGAACGGACCACTCGATGACGGTGCGGCCGAGGTTGAGCCCGGCCTGGCGCGCGGCGAGAAGAAGCTCGTGCTCTTCGTGGGTGGCGATGCGGATGCAGGGATGACCGGCACGGATGAGCGCGTGGATGCGCTGGGCTTCGTCACCGAGGGCGATGGGGTCGTTCACGTGGGATTGTTGGGGGAGGGGGTGGCGGGTGCGCGGCCGCATTCGGGACAGGGAGCGCCAGCGCTGAGGCCGATGAGGTTGTAGCCGCAAACAACGCAGCGGCCGACGACGGGGGCAGCGGCACACTTGAGGCGCTCGCGTGCGCCCCAGATGAGGATGATCACAGGGATGAATATCGGGTAGACCTTCTGGCGGTCGCCGGTCATGTCGGCCACCTGGATGTCGCGGATGACGTAGAAAGACATCGCCCAACTGAGCAGGAGTGCAGCGCACAAGCTGAACCGGCCGTGCACGGCGACGTTGGAGGCCGACAGTGGGCGCAGGAAGATCGCGGCGCAGACCCAGGCGACGGCGGTGGCGAAGACGATCCAATACGGCGAATAGAACGCCGAAATGTTCAGCCAACGCATGGACGAGAAGGCCGGGGGGGCGGCGATCACGGCTGCGGCGGCGATCCAGAGGGGTGCGGTGAGTTCGATGAGGCGCTTCCAGTGCATGGGGGCTCCTCGGCCTTTGAGAGTCTACTTTGTGGCAAAGCGCGGGCAGTCGAAAACGAGTCCCTCCAAACGCCCCCTCATCCGCCCCGCTCAAAGCTGCGGGAAGTATGGAGCATGGCCATTTCACTTCCGGCTTTCGTGCGCTTCGCTCCCGAAAGCACGGTCTCCCACAGAGCCGGGAGAAGGGGGCTCCGACTGGAGATTCTCGCTCCACACCTTGCCGCTGCGCGGCGAAGGTGTGGCACCTCCGCCTTACTCCTATAGTCGGCCCCTTCCTGTTCGCACTCCCCGATACAAGGGTTTTTCCGTATGTCCGACACGCACTTTGACGTCTGCATCATCGGTGGCGGCCCGGCTGGTTACGTGGCGGCGATCCGCGCTGGTCAGCTTGGGTTCAAGACGGCGATCGTCGAGCGCGCGAAGCTCGGCGGCGTGTGTCTGAACTGGGGGTGCATCCCGAGCAAGGCGCTGCTGAGCAATGCCGAGCTGCTGGAGAAGATGCGGAAGCAGGAGGACCAGAAGTTCTGGGGCCTCAAGATCAACGGCGAGGTGGGGCTCGACTGGGACCGGATCATCGGACGCTCGCGCGAAGTCTCGGCGAAGCTGAACAAGGGCGTCGAGTTCCTGATGCGGAAGAACAAGGTCACGGTGTTCAACGGGAACGCCAAGCTGACCAAGGCCGCGACACCGGCCAATGGGAATAAGTGCACGGTCGAGATCCAGGACTGCCAGGTGCAGGAAGAGCTGACGAGCGCGCCGGCGAAACCGGGCGCGACGAAGCAGACGATCACCGCGGACAACGTGATCGTGGCGACGGGCAGCGTGGCCCGCGATCTGCCGTTCGCCAAGTTCGACGGCGACAAGATCTGGGTGCGCGCGAGGCGATGTTCAACAAGCAGCAGCCCAAGACGCTCATCGTCGTCGGCGCCGGCGCGATCGGCATGGAGTTCGCGTACTTCTACCACTCGATGGGGACCAAGGTCACCATCATCGAGATGATGGACCGCATCCTCCCCGTCGAGGACAAGGACGTCTCGGTTGCGATGGGCAAGCTGTACGCCAAGCACGGCATGACGATCATGACCGGTCACGGCACCACGGCGGTCGAGAAGACCGGCAATGGCGTGAAGGTGACTGTTGCGCCGATGGTCAACGGCAAGCCCGATGACAGCAAGAAGCAGGTACTTGAGGCGGAGAAGGTGCTGCTGGCGATCGGCGTTGTCGGCCGCACCGACGGCCTGTGCGATGCGTCGCTGGGTTTGGCGATCGACAAGGGGCACATCGTCACCGACTACAAGCCGGGCGTGACGCGCGACGAGGCGATCGACTACAAGACGAACCTGCCGGGCGTGTACGCGGTGGGCGACGTCATCGGCCCGCCCTGGCTGGCGCACGTCGCCAGCGAAGAGGCGTACCTGTGTGTGGAGCGGATCGCGTGGAAGAAGGGCAAGTACCACCACGAGCCGCACCCGATCGATTACGGCATCATCCCCGGCTGCACCTACTGCATCCCGCAGGTGGCGAGCGTCGGATATACCGAGCAGAAGCTCATCGAGATGGGCAAGGTCAAGGGCAAGGACTACGAGACCGGCTCGTTCCCCAACAGCGCGCTGGGCAAGGCGATCGCGACGGCCCACACCGACGGCTTCACCAAGATCATCCGGGGCCTGCCCCGCGGCGAGATCCTGGGCGCTCACATCATGGGCGAGGCGGCGACGGAGCTGATCGCCGAGCTGACGCTGGCGCGCCGGCTTGAGGCGACGACGGAAGAGATCATCGCGACCGTCCACGCGCACCCGACGATGCACGAGAGCATCCGCGAGGCGGCGCTGGCGAGCGAGGGTCGCGTTCTCAGCATGTGAACCGAGTTGGAAGTCGGAAGGGCGGAAGTCGGAAGTACTTGTGGGCGTGGAGTTTGACGATGCGGAACGCTGCGTTGTGCGTGGTGGCCGGGTTGTGCGCGATGGTTGCAGGCGTGGCCGGCGGCTTCGCGCAGCCGGGGGGTGGCGGTTCGAACATGGGCGCGACGGCCGGCCCAAGGACCCGGCGCTGAACGGCCAGCTCAAGGCTCACCCGTCGCAGTACTACACCGTGTTCACCGACCTGGGTGAAGACGACACGCAGGAGGCCATTCTTCGGATGACGAAGATGGCCGAGGCGTACCACGATCGGACCAAGGGGCTGTTCCGCGGATCGATCTCGGGGAAGCTGCCGTTCTACCTGTACGCCAAGCCGGCCGACTACTACAAGGCGGGCGGGATGGCCGGGACGGCGGGCGTGTTCGACGGCAAAGAGCTGATGGGAATGGCGATCCGCGACAAGGACGGGCGGATCGACGCGGAGACGTGGCACGTCGTTCAACACGAGGGGTTCCATCAGTACGTGGACATGGTGATTCGCGGCCAGATCCCCACGTGGGTGAACGAGGGGCTGGCGGAGTACTTCGGCGAGAGCATCTACACCGGCGATGGAACGGTGACTGGGGTGGTGCCGCAGAAGCGCCTTGAGCGCGTCAAGAAGGCGATGTCGTCGCCGGGATTCAAAGGGCTCAAGGACATCATGGAGATGTCGCACGAGGAGTGGAACTCGGCGCTGGCGCCAAACCCGGTCAACCAGGCGCGGGGAGCGCGCTGACCAACTACGACACGGCGTGGGCGATGGTGCACTTCATGGCGCACGCCGACGGCGGCAAGTACCAGGTACCGTTCTCGCAGTTCCTGGTCCAGATGGGGAGCGGCAAGCACTGGCAGAAGGCGTGGAACAACACCTTCGGCGGCGACATCGGGTTCGAGCAAAAGTGGCGCGCGTACTGGACGGCGATGCCCGACAACCCGACGGCCGACCTGTACGCGCAGGCGGCGACGGCGATGCTGACGAGCTTCGTGGGCCGCGCGGCGGCGCAGAAGCAGACATTCGAGAGCTTCGATGCGCTGGTCGGCATGGAGGGCAAGGACATCAAGGTCGCGAAGACCGACTGGCTGCCGCCAGGACTGTTCGAGCAGGCCAAGATCCTGGTCACCGACCTGAAGAAGCAGGGTGTGACGTTCACGCTGACGCCGGCCAAGCCGGGAACGCAGCAGACGATCGTGTGCGTTCTGCCCGACGGCAAGACGCTGACGGGGACGTACACGTCAAGCGGCGGGCGGGTGACGAAGGTCAAAGTGGACGAAAAGAAGAAGTAAGGCCACTGGCGCTCGGCGAGCGATGGGCGGCTGCGGACGCCAAGCTCGCCCCAGTCAGCAATCTGCTCGCCAGATGCCGGGCGGATTGAGCGGGGAATTGGGGGTAAATATGGGCAATCAGCGAGGGCTTGGGGACGTATAGCAGGGCTCACCGGCTTGCTGCGAAGAAAAACTCTCATTCCCACCCAGTTGGGTGCTCGTCCTGCTGTCCCGTGTGAGGTACCTTGTTGCAACAGCCGGTGCGTGGTGGGAAATGGTCGCGGCTGTCGGGCGGTGACTGCCTTCGCACGTCGCTCCCCGGGCCCCTGTTGGAGATGCCCGTGCGTTCGACAATCCGCCCTGCCGTCCTGGCCGGCTTTGCCGGCCTGTGCATGTCTGTCACCGCCGCCGCCCTCGCCGATACGGGCCTGCGCGGACCAGGCTCCTCAGACGGCGATGGTGCACGAGGACGAAGGCCTGCCGATGTTCGACGTGCGGCAGCACGATGCGCTGTTCAACGGCGCAGCGGCGGTGCTGGCACGCAGCGCGGCGGCGAAGGGCGACGCGGCGGCGGAACGGCTGCGCGCGACGATCCCCATGATGGCGGTGGACTTTGACGACGTGCTCGGCACGCCGGTCTTTGTGCGCTCGACGGCGGGCTTCCTGACCGGTCAGCAGCCCGGCGCGGCGTGGACGAAGGTGCTGGGCGAGTTCGTGGCGGCCAACCGCGCGCTGATGGGCTTCGACGCTTCAGAGCTGACGAACAACAAGGTGACGCGCGACTTTGTGATGGCGCACAACGGCGTGCGCCACATAACGGTGCAGCAGACGCACGCGGGAGTCGACATCTTCGAGGCGACGCTGCGCATCGGTCACGGCGCGAGGCGAGCTGGTGAACGTGTCGAGCCGGCTGCTTGAGCGCCCGGTGGACGGGTTTGCGCCGGCGAAGGCGACCGTCACCGCGTCGCACGCGGTGGCGCTGGCGGCTGCGAACGCGGGGGTAGCGATCGACGAGAGTGAGCTGGTGGTGAGCGAGGCGGTTGAGAGTGCCGACGCTCGGGTCGTTTTCAAAACACCCGCTGCGTTGCGGGGTGGGCAAGGCGACGACGCGGTCGAAGCCCGGCTGGTCTATTTCCCCCTCACGCGCGACATGCTCGTACCCGCGTGGGCGGTGGTCGTGCCGGTCCGCGGCGAAGGCCATACCTACGACACGCTGATCGACGCGACCGATGGCAAGGTGCTCCACCGCACCGACCGGCTTGTGTGCGCAGCGCCGGGCACGTTCCGCGTGTTCACCAACGACAGCCCGGCGCCGATGTCGCCGGGTCTGGTGTCGCCCTCGAACCTCCAGGCGACGACGGTGAGCCGCGATCTGGTCACGGTGACCGACGCGGAGATCGCCGCGTGGTCGCCGCAGGGCTGGTTCACCAGCGGGCAGACGCTGACAGTCGGCAACAACGTCGACGCGCACACCGATACCGACGGCAACAACGCCGCGGATGCGGGCAGCCGGCCCGACGGCGGCGCGTCGTTGGTCTTCGACTTCCCGATGGATCTTTCGCAGGCGCCCTCGGCGTACGCGCCGGCGTCGGTGGTTCAGGGGTTCTACTGGGCCAACCGGTACCACGACCGCCTCTACGCGATGGGGTTCAACGAGAACGCGGCGAACTTCCAGACGAGCAACTTCGGGCTCGGCGGGACGGGCAATGACGCCGTGCAGCTTGATGTGCAGGACGGCTCGGGCACCAACAACGCCAACTTCTCAACCACCGGCTCCGACGGCAGCGGCGCGCGGTGCCAGATGTACGTGTGGACCGGCCCGACGCCCGACCGCGACGGCGTGCTGGAATCGGACATCCTCTTCCACGAGCTCACGCACGGCACGTCGATCCGCCTGCACGGCTCGCTCAGCTCCACGCAGTCGGCGGGCATGGGCGAGGGGTGGTCGGACTTCATCGCCATCAGCCTCAACACGCAGGCGGGCGACGACCCCGACGCCGTCTACACCATGGGCCCGTACGCGACGTACCAGCTCAGCGGCTTGACGAGCAACTACTACTACGGCATCCGCCGGTACCCGTACTCGACGGACATGAACAAGAGTCCGCTGACGTACGGGGACATCGACAGCGCCGCCTACAACGTCTCGACGAGCGTGCCGCGTTCGCCCGCGACGCCGAACAACTCGACGTACAACTTCGAAGCGCACGCGTACGGCGAGGTGTGGTGCCAGGTGCTGTGGGAGTGCCGCGCCGCGATGGTGCACACCTACGGGTACGCGGGCAACCAGGAAATGATGCAGATGGTGGTGGACGGGATGGCGCTCTCGCCGAGCAACCCGACATTCATCCAGGCGCACGACTCGGTGCTGCAGGCCGACTTGAGCAACACCGGCGGCGCCAACACCGCCCGCCTGTGGACGGCCTTCGCCAAGCGCGGCATGGGCAACGGCGCTTCGGGCCCCGGCGCGGGCAGCACCAGCGGCGTGACCGAGTCGTTCACCGTTCCGACGCTCTCGACAATCACGTTCCCCGACGGGCAGCCGACGCAGCTCTCGCCGACGTCGTCCACGTCGTTCCACGTGAACGCGACGGCGCTGGGCATCACGCTCACGCCCGACAGCGGCACCTTGAGCTACCGCGTCAACGGCGGCGCCTACACGACCGCGCCGATGATCTACCAGGGCCTTTCGCCGACGGGCGCGCAGGTCTATCAGGCGACGATCCCGGCGCAGCCGTGCCTTGCTCGCGTGGACTACTACGTCAGCATCGGCAGCGACGCGGGCGCACAGAACAGCCCCTCCGCGGCACCGACGACATTTGTGAGCGCCTCGGTCTTCACCGCGACCAGCACGATCGTGAGCGACGACTTTGAGACCGCGACGGCCTGGACCGTCGGACCCAACACGGCGACGACGGGCCTGTGGGTGCGCGGCAACCCGATCGGCACCACCGCTCAACCCGAGGACGATCACACGCCCGGCGCCGGCGTCAATTGCTGGTTCACCGGCCAGGGCGCCTCGGGCGGAGCCGCGGGCGACGCGGACGTCGACGGCGGCGCAACGCTGCTGACAAGCCCCGCCTACGACCTCTCGTCGGCAGGCGACGCGACCGTGTCGTACTGGCGGTGGTACTCCAACGGCCTGGGCAACTCAGCCTTCGCGGACACGTTCCGCGTGTACGTGTCGGTGGATAACGGCACCAACTGGACCATCGCCGAGACGGTCGGCCCCGCCCAATCGGCCGATACCACGCCGGGGTGGCGCTTTGCGTCGTGGACGCTCTCGTCGCTGGGACTCACGCCCAGCGCGAGACGCGCGTTCGGTTCATCGCCGAGGACGCCGGCAGCGGCTCGCTCATCGAAGCCGCGATCGACGACTTCGCCATCACCGGCAACACGTGCGAGAGCGGCCCGACGCCATGCGGCCCGGCCGACATGGGCGGGCAGGGCGGCGCGAGCGGAGCCGACGGCGCACTGGACAACAACGACTTCATCGTGTTCATCAACCGCTTCTTCGCCAGCGATCCGTCCGCGGACCTGGGGCGGCAAGGCGGCCTGCCGGGCGCCGACGGCATGTTCGACAACAACGACTTCATCGCCTTCATCTCCGCGTTCTTCGGCGGGTGCTGAAAAAGAACAAGGAGCAATGGTCGCGCAGACCATTGCTCCTTCATTTCAACCTTTCGCATACGTTCGCGCGTGAACGCCCGGGGCGCTGAGCCTTACGGCTGCGGCGTGGGCACGTCGGCCACCGCACGAACCGGCGCAGCAGGCGTCACAGGCGCCGGCGCAAGGGGGTTCGAGCGAACGTCTGAGCCCTGACCGGGCCGGACGAACCGGCCGCCAGCGGCGAGCTGCGCCGTGCTGAGCACGGCGGCGCCCGCTGCGCCGCCGGCGCCTGACGGACGCACGATGCGCATGCCTTCGCCCGGCCGGTGGGCCGCGGCGAACTGGTTGATGGGCGCGCCACCCTCCATGCCGGGACGGACGATGCGCATCGGCTCGTTGGTCACAGCAGGGGGAGCAGGTGCGGCCGCGAGGACCGGCAGCTCTTCGGAGCCGGGACGCACGATGCGCGCACCCTGCAGGTCGTTGGTGAGCGTGGTCACACCTTCTACCGCCGGGCCGGCGGCGCGGGCGAGAGCCTGCTCCATGGCCGCGGCGTCGGCAGGCGCGGTGCGGATCTCGGCGTTGGCCAAGTCCAGGCCCGGGACGACGGCCGTACCGCCTTCGAGGTCGCCGCCGAGCGGCGTGGGGCCCGCGGCCATCATCATCGAGCCGCCGACGAGGCCTTGCGTGGTCACGCCCGACCCACCACCGCCGTTGCGGTACGTGGTGACGCTGCCGACGGCGTTGGTGCCGGAGGCCGCGCCGCCAGCGATCGCGGTGCCGCCGGATCCGCCGCCAGAAGCGCCGCCTGAACTACCGCCGCTCCCCCCACCACTCCCGCCGCTCTCGGAAGCAGCGCCGCTGGAGGAGCCGCCGCCCGAAGACGCGGTCGCAGTGCCGCCGGTCGAACCCGTGCTGCCACCGCCGGAGGCAACGCCACCGGTATCCGTCCCGCCGGTAGAGCCGCTGCCACCGCTCGAGCCACCACCGACAGAGACGACTCCTGAGCCAGTGGAGCTACCGCCGCCACTCCCTCCACCACCGCCGCCGGTGACGGTGCCGACGCCAGAACCGCTCCCGCCACCGGTCCCGGTACCTGTCCCCGTTCCGGTTCCAGTTCCGGTGCCTGTACCAGTACCCGTGCCGGTACCGGTACCCGAGCCGCCGCCAGTGTTGCCGGTTGCTCCGCCCGAGCCTGTGGAGCCCGTTCCGGTACCAGTACCCGTGCCCGTGCCAGCGGTACCGCCGCCACCGCCGCCACCGCCGCCACCGCCGCCACCGCCGCCGGTCGGCGTGGCGGGGTTCGCGGGCGCCGTCGCGGGGAGCAGCGAGAACTGACGGAGGAAGGGGGCGTAGCTGTTCTGGAAGAACGTGTGGGCGTCATCGAAGCGCGCCTGCGTATCAACCCACCCCCAGAGCACGGCACCGTTGCACCCCATCTCGCGGGCGATCTCGAACGGCCGGCGCATGTTGATTTCGTTCACGCAGTGCCACGCCAGGCTGGCGTTGCTGGGGTGGTACTGGAAACCGATGTACGGGTAGACGGGCTTGCCGTTAGCGACTCGCAGCGACTCGCCGATGTTGGCGCGGAGGTACCCGTCGAAGTCACGCTGGCGGTCCTGGCTCAACGAGGGGGCCTGTTCGTCGGGGACCGACTGGTAATAGGGATAGACCGACGGGCAGATCACGTCGACCATCTGCCAGAACCACGGGCACTCGTCGTCGCCCTGGCGGATCGCCGCGGCCTTCACCGGATCGCGCCACTGCCAGTACTGCTGGGACGGGTGGTTGTAGAACCCGATCTTCGCATTGGGCCGGAGCTGATGCACGGTGGCGTACACGTGCTCGAAGAACTCGCGGGTCGTCGCGAGCCATTCGGCCTTGAAGTACTCCTCCTGCTGCTGGGGGGTGAGCACCGAGAGGGCGGCCGTGCGCGTCTGGCGGAGCGTGGTCCTCCAGTCGTCGATCGGGTTGAGGTCGATGGCGGTGAGGCCCTGGATGCTCGGCATGTTGAGGTGGCCGGTCCAGCCGGGGCCGAAGAACTCGTAGTCCATCACCAGGATGCCGTCGTAGTCGGCGGCCGGGACCCAGTTGGGCATCGCGGTGCGCAGTTCCTGATCGAGCTGCGAATAGAACGCGGCGCGTCCGCCTTGGTAGAGCTCGATCATGTGCGGTCCCTGGCGCGGGTAGGTGGGCGTGGCGCCGGGGCCGATCGTCACGATGTCCTTGCGGAACGGGATCGCCGAGACCTCGACGCTGTACCAGCTCGGGCGCGACGCCATGAAGTTCATGTAGATGCCGAATTCGCTCGGCGGGTTCATGCCGCGCCGGGCAAGGTCCATCTGCGGGGCCGTGCTGGGCCAGGGCCACTGCTCGTAGGGAGGTGTGGAGCCCATCAGGCCGGCACACCAGACCAGAGAACAGGCGAGCGTGGCGGAGAATCGGAGTGGCTTGATCATCGCGTGGTCCTTGACCATCCCCCGGGAACCATCCATCGACCGACCACTGAAAGGCGTTCTGTCCAAGTCAGGATTGCCTGATGTACGAGGCCGCGCTGCCCGCAGAGTCCATTTTCGCGTCGTCAGGGCGGTTTTTTTATCGAACCTCACGGCTGCCCCTGGGGTAGCCGATAATCCGGCTCTGGCTTCCCCGTTCAGCCCCCGACCACTCGACCCTGTTCACACCCCAGAAACGCCATGTCAACGGTACTCGCGATTCTTGCTGCAGCCTTGGTGGTCTTGGGGATGTGCGTCTGCGTGTTCAAGCCCAGGTACGCGCTTGTGCCTGTTCTGATGCTGTTCCCCATCGAGCAGATCCTGATGGGATACATCCCGGAGCTGCGCTGGAAGTACGGCGGCACGGTCAACATCATCATCGGCCTGATCGCCGTGTTCGGCGTCGGTTACCGCTTTTTCAGCGGGCAGCGGCTGGTCGAAGGCATGAACAACCGCGTGTTCTGGTTGCTCATGCTGCTGTATCTCTACATCGCCCTCTCGGCGCTGTGGAGCCCGTCGCCCGACGGAGCGATGTATTTCATCGGGCAGTCGTGGCCGTACTTCTGCCTGTTCTTTCTGGTCACGCCGCTGCTGGTGGGGCGGACCGAGGACTTTGAGAGCGTGGTCGTGCCGTTCATTTTCACCGGCGTCATGCTCATGGGCCTGATGCTGGTCAACCCCAACGCCAAGTTCATCAACGGTCGCTTCGCGATCGACCTGGGCTTCGTGGCGGGCCTGGGCACCGTGCAGTCGAACCCGCTGGCGATCGCCGACGCCGGAGCGATGCTCGCCATCGTGTCGGCCGTGTACCGCCCAAACAACGTGCGCCCCGTCCTGACGCTGCTCCGCTGGTCGGGCATCCTGCTCGGCCTGACGCTGGCGCTTCTCTCCGGTTCGCGCGGCCAGGTGCTGGTCGGCGTCGCCGTCATCGCGCTGCTGGTGCCGATGGTGAACAAGTCCCGGAACGTGCTGCGGATCCTCGGCACCTTCGCCATGATCGCCGTGGTGGTGGGCTTCCTGTACTTCGTCTATTCGACCTTCCTCTCGCAGACCGGCCAGTCGCGCTGGGGAAGCTCAGGTTCGGACGACGGGCTTTCGGTCCGGGCCGACATGGCGATGACCGCGCTGGGCGCGTACATGACCAGCCCGGTCTACTGGCTGACCGGCCTGGGCGCTTCGGCGTTCAACGCCTTCTACACCAACCGGCCCGAGGGCTTCTCCTACCTGTATCCGCACAACATTCTCGTTGAGTGCCTCAGCGAGTACGGCATTCCCGGCGTCGCGCTCATGGTGGCGCTCGGCTGGCTGACTATCAAGAACTTCCGGATCCTCGTGCAGACGTCGGGCGACGATCGTTCGAAGCGGACGGCGGTGCTCGCGTTCGGCGGGATGGCGTTGTTCCAATTCCTGATCGCGCTCAAGCAGGGTTCGCTGCTGGGCATGCCGCCCGTGTTCATGTTCGCGCTGATGGCGGCGACTGTGGTCCGCTCGGAGGAACTGGTGAACGGGCCGGTGGTGCTCGGCCAGCCGCGCGAGGAGCTGTACGGCGAAGAAGAAGCCGCCTACGCCGAGGAATACGGGGCGCCTGCGCCGGAGTAAGCAGCGCGGCAAACCGTCAGGGCGGCAGACCAACAAGCGATCAGTGGCTCGGCGACGAGGGCTTCGCGCCCTTAGAGGCCGCGGGCTTGAACATCCGGTCCTTGTAACGCAGAATCGGAGCCTCGATCACAAAGTACGAGACCGTCGCGATCACAAAGGTGAGCGCCAAGGCCAGCGCGACTCGTGACATCGGCACGACGGTGCTGGTGTCGTGCTCAGACGTCGGCAGGGCGTGGCAGTAGTAGAAGATCACGTAGTGATACAGGTAGATGCCGTAGCTGATCTTCCCGATGTACGACAGCACGCGGTTGGCGAGCACGGCCCGCCAGGGCGTCGCCGCCAGGGCGATAGCCCCCAGCAGCGTGCCCAGTGAGATCAGCGAGAACGAGATCGGCTTGGTGATGATGTGGATGTCGTGCAGGAGGCTGGGCTTGTCGAGCGCCTTGCCGCCGACGAACAGCACCGAACCGGCCATGACGAACGCACCGCCGACCATCAGCGTGCGCACGATGTTCGCTCGCACCCACTGCTCGTTGCACGCGACCGCCGCCCCAAGCGCCAGCGAGAACATGCGGTACTGCGTGCCGCGGTAGACGATCTCGAACGAGTGACTCGGCATGAGCCAGTAGACGGTCGCGAACGCGGCGCCGACGGCGGTGAGCGGGATGACCCACATCGCGGCCGCACGCACCCACTTGATCGGAAGGAGGTAGACCAACGCGGGCCAGACGAGGTAGAAATGCTCCTCGACCGCCAGCGACCACGTGTGGTTGAGCGGCGTGGCGGGAAGCGGCTCGGTGAGTCCGAAGTAGTAATTGGAGAGGTAGACCGCGCACCACTTGATGTACGGCCCGTAGTCGACGATCGCCAGGATGCCGACGACCAGGAAGTAGATCGGGAAGATGCGCAGGCACCGCTTGACGAGGAACTGCCCCACCGGCTTGCCCGCAAAACGGTCCACCAGCAGGATGCGGGTGATCAAGAACCCGCTGAGCACAAAGAACAAGTCGACGCCGAAGTACCCCGGTTGGACGACGAACACCAGCTTCCCGATGATGTTCGGCTGAGCCGCGACGGGGATGTGGGCCCACAGCACCATGAGCACGGCCATCGCGCCAGGCCGTCGAGCGTCGAGACGTGGTCCCGGCGCGGCGTGAACTCGGTCGTCTTGGTTGGCGTTATCGGGTCCTGCGTCATTGATCCTGCCGGCAGTGGTATCGGCCCGGGTCGGTCGAGCCCTTCGCTTTCGTGCCAATGGCGCGGGTGAGAAGGTCGGACTGTAGTGGATCGCGCACGTATCGGTTCGCGGTTGGGCCGGGCGTTCTACACGAGTTTCACCCGGCTGATCGCCGCCGGACAGGCCCGCACCACCGCTGCTTCGCCCCCCGTCCGCAGCCAGCGGTCCAAGGCGTACCGCGTCGCGGTGTTGTGCGGGCGGAGCTGGAGCACCCCTGCCCGTACCCCCACCACCGTCGTAAACGACGCCACTTGGCTCGGGGCGAGCTTCAGAAACGCCGTGCCAAGCCCGGAGTTCGCCATTCGGGCCCGCAGGTCCTTGGCGATCGAGGCCATCGGCATGGTCATGGTGAGGTCGCGCTCCTTGAAACCCCGGCGTTCGCGCAGGTTGGCGAGCGTCCGGGTTGTGAAGCGGTCGGCGTCCATCCGGTCCAGCATAGCCGCCCGGCTAACCTTGACCCCGATGTCCACGGCGATCCTGATCGAGCGGCTGGTCAAACGCTACGCCCCCTCTCCCGCGCCACCCGCGGTGGACGGCGTGAGCCTGTCGGTCCAGCCCGGCGAGCTGTTCTTCCTGCTGGGCCCCTCCGGGTGCGGCAAAACGACCCTGCTGCGGATGATCGCCGGGTTCATCGATCCCACCGGCGGATCGATCGCTTTTGCCGACGCCACCGGCGCGCGCCGCGACGTCACGCATCTGCCTCCCAATAAGCGGAACACCGGCATGGTGTTTCAGAGCTACGCGCTCTGGCCGCACATGAGCGTGTTCGACAACGTCGCCTTCGGCCTCAGTGTGCGGAAGGTCGATAAGGCCGAGACGCAACGCCGCGTGATGGAGGCGCTGGCGACAGTGCAGATGGAGCCGTTCGCGCAGCGCCGGCCCAACGCCCTTTCAGGCGGACAGCAGCAGCGCGTGGCGCTCGCCGCGCGCTCGTCATCCGGCCCGACGTGCTCCTGCTCGACGAGCCGCTCAGCAACCTCGACGCCAAGCTGCGCATCGAGCTGCGCTCGCAGATCCGCCAGGTCTGCAAGTCGTCGGGCATCACCGGCGTCTACGTCACGCATGATCAGAAAGAAGCCCTGAGCATGGCCGATCGGTGCGCCGTGATGAAGGCGGGGCGCATCGTGCAGGTCGGCACACCGCACGAGCTGTATCACAAGCCCGCCGACCGGTTCGTTGCTGAGTTCCTGGGCGAGACCAACTTCCTCACCGGCAAACTGTCCGCCGACGGCACCGCGATCGCCACCGCCGGCGGCACACTGCGCACCGCCCGCCCAGCTACCGAGTCGATCGCCCGCGGAGGCGAGGTCGCCGTGTCCCTGCGTCCCGAAGCCCTGCGACTTATCAGCGGGGGAGCGGACGGAGAGAATCTGCTCCGCGGCCGCGTCGTCGAATCGACTTATCTGGGCGAGATCGCCCAGCACGCGGTCGAACTGGCCGGGGGCGGACGCGTGAAAGTTGCGCAGCTGAACCCCGGGCCGGTGCTGGCGATGGCGGGGAGTGAAGTTTCATTATCTGTGTCGCCTTCGGATGTTGTCGTCCTTCCGGCGTAACTCGGGTTCCCAAACGGGCCCAGCTTCGGTATGCTGATGGCGGAGGTCCACATGGCGAAGAAGTCCGCGAAGAAGAGTGCCAAGCGTCCCGCCAAGCCCGCGCCGAAGAAGGCGGAGAGGGGGGGCAAGGCGAAGGCCAAGATGGCGAAGGCGACAAAGAAGAAGGCGCCCGCCCGCAAGGCGAGCGCGAAGGCGGCGCCGAGCACGATCAGCTCAGGCCGCGGCCCGTCGCCGACGGAGCTTGGCAAGAAGCTCGTCGAGCTCTTCAACCAGAACAAGGCGGACGACTGGATCAAGGGGATGTGGACCGGCGATGTGGAGTCGATCGAAGGGACGGGGCAGATTGCGCGGGGCCGCCAGGAGATCCTCGCCAAGTGGGACTGGTGGACCAACAACCACGAAGTCATGGGCGCCAGCGCCGAGGGTCCATATGTGGGCGCGACCGGCTTCGCCGTCAAGTTCCACCTGCACGTGAAGGACAAGTCGACCGGCACCGACATGGACATGACCGAGGTCGCCGTTTACTCCGTGCGCGACGGAAAGATCTCACGCGAAGAGTTCATGTACTCGCAGGGCTGAGCGAGCGATATTGACTTGGCTGCCGCAAACGCCGCCCCGCTCTTGGGGCGGTTTTTGTGCGCCTCAGGGGAACAGCGGCACCAGCTTGCCGAACAGGCCCTGCTCCTCCTGCTCGGGCCCGGCGGTAAAGTAGAGGTGGTTGAGATAACCGAGCGTCTCGCCGTTGCCCCACTTGAGATCCCACAGGCCGTCGAGTTCGACGGGCTTGCCGTCGGGCGCACGGAGGTAGTCGACGAACTTGCCCGTCTCAGGATCGAACGAGAGAATGCGCCCGTCGCCGAAGTTGCCGACCAGCAGCTTGCCCGAGAGCGCACCAAAGTCCTTCGGCGCCATCGCGATGCCCCACGGCGTGATCAGCTCCTGCCGGTGCTCGAAGCTCTTGACCAGCTTCCCTTCGAAGTCGAAGCAACTGATGAACCCGTACCCCGGGTACGCCTCCGCCTCGCCGGGCGCATCGCCGATGCGGGCCCACGCGGCGTACACCTTGTCGCCGATCACCTGCATGTTGTAGATGCGGTAGTCTTTGGAGACCTTCGGGTCAGTGAAATCCCCCTCGGTTTTCACGGGCTTGAACTCGCCGTCGAGCACCGTGACCTTCTCGAGCCCCCAGTCGGCCAGGAACAGCCGGTTCCCCTCCGGCTTGGTGGTCACCGCGCACCCGGTGTACATCGAGCCGTCGGTGCTGTTGTCCACCATGATCACGGCCTTGGTCTGGTCGGTCGTCCAGCCCGTCACCGTGCCGTCGAGCGTCACGAAGAGGAACTTCGCCGAACCCTTTTTCCCCTCGCCCTCGACCACGAACTCCTTGGACGTGAAGCCGGTGTAGACCTGGCCCGTCGGCTGGCTCTTGAGCTTCTCGATCTCGGCGTGCGTGGCGTGCAGTTTGCCGATGGGGATCGAGACCACCACGTCCTTGTCCTTCTCGAAGCGATGGCCCGGCGCATCGCCGACGTACGTCGTCGTCGTGCCGGTCCCTGCGTTAGAGACCCACCAGTGCCCGCCCTTGCCCGGCGGCCGCAGCGCCAGCCCCCACGCGTTCTTCATCATCGGGTCGAGCATCAACGCCTTGTCGCTCTCGCGCGTCGAGACCAGATTCACCACCACGTAGGCGTTGCGGTAGTCCTCGCGGTCGGCCACCTTCAGCGGCACCCATTGCGGCGCGTTCATCTTCTGCTCAGGCGTCGGGTACACCTGCGCACTCGCCGTCGACGGCAGGAGCGCCGCGGCGACCACGGGCAGCATTGCGACAGACACCAGCGACGCGTGAAGGCGGTTGGCCATGCGGGGAGTATCGCCCGCGGATCGTGTGCGTTCGGTCATCGCGGCGCAAAGGTTTGGTCATCGCGCACGCCGCGTTCTTTGCGCACCTTTGAGCAGACGTTGACACTCGGAAGCGCGTTCTCGGGTTTACTGACACCCCGGAGGACGCTCCGCGCCGAACGTGATCTCGGCGATGCGCCCGCCCTACGAAAGGACCCCCGCCATGCGTTCCGCTCCGCTTGCGCTCGTGCTCGCCGCCGGCCTGTGCGCGTCCGCCTTCGCCCAGTCAGCCGCCGTGCAGGGCCCCTCGACCCTCGTCGGCCCTTACGTCATCCCCTCCGACCCCGCCGCGGGCGTGAAGGTCGTCTCCATCGCCACCAACGGCGACAACCGCCAGGTCAACGGCGTGGTCGTCGCTCCCGATGAGACCCACCCGCTCCTGGACCTGAGCAACGCCCCCACCGCCTCGCTCTACCGCCTCCTGGGCACGCCCGACGGCATGGGCGCCTTCCGCGACGCCGACGACATGGCCAACGGCACCTTCACCATCGTGCTCAACCACGAAATCGTGAGCGGCGCCGGCACGGTCCGCGCACACGGCGCGGCTGGCTCGACGGTCTCGATCTGGAAGATCCGAGCTGATCCGAACAACCTCCAGGTCATCGGCGGGCGCGATCTGATCCAGACTGTCAAGACCTACAGCGCCGCCACCCACACGTGGTCCACCGCCACGTACTCCTTCGGCCGCTTCTGCTCCGCCGACCTGGCGGCTCCCTCCGCCTACCGCTTCGGCGAGCTGGGGACCGACACCCGGATCTACCTCAACGGCGAGGAGTCGGGCAACGAGGGCAAGGTCTGGGCCCACCTGGTCAACGGCCCTGAAGCCGGCACTTCCTACGAACTGCCCCATCTGGGCAAGTTCTCCGTCGAGAACTCCGCCGCCAGCCCCTACGCGCAGGAGAAGACGGTCGTGCTGAGCGGTGACGACTCGACCCCCGGCAACGTGCTGGTGTACGTCGGCACCAAGACCAGCACCGGCAACGACATCGAGCGTGCCGGCCTCACCAACGGCAAGTTCTACTCGATCGCCATCGCGGGCACTGCGGTGGTCGCGGGCCAGCACGTCGAGGACGCGACCAACATCCTCGGTGACGCGTCGTCGGGTCCCGTCGCCAGCAAGCGGTTCACGATGATCGACATGAACGACGTCTCGGCCATGACCGGCGTGCAGATCCAGTCGACCGCCGACGCCGCGGGCCAGATGAACTTCAACCGGCCCGAGGACATCTGCTGGGACCGTCGCAACCCCAACGTCGCCTACTTCCAGACCACCGCCAGCATCACCGGCCACTCCCGCATCTGGAAGATGGAGTTCGATTCCATCGCTCACCCCGAGAACGGCGGCACGGTCACCATGCTCGTCGACGGCGCGGCCCTCGCCACCACCACCGCCGGCTTCACCTCCGCCACCGGCCTCACCGACGCGGAGATGTTCGACAACATGACGATCACCCGCAACGGGATCATCGTGAGCGTCGAGGATGTCGGCAACGCTCCGCGTCTGGGCCGCACCTGGATGTACGACACCAAGACCGACCGCATCACCGAGGTCGGCACCGCCGACCCCACGCGCTTCATCAGCGGCTCGGCCAACTTCCTCACCCAGGACGAAGAGGCCTCTGGCATCATCGACGCCGAGGATGTGCTCGGACCGGGATGGTTCCTGCTCGACATGCAGGCCCACTACACCACCACCTTCCAGGGCCTGGTCGAAGGCGGCCAGCTCATGGCCATGTACATCCCCGCGGCCGTGCAGCGCTGCGAGGCCGACCTCGGCGGGCCCGGCGGCGTCGCCGTCGCTGACGGCTACATGAACAACAACGACTTCATCGCCTTCATCACCCTCTTCTTCGCTCAGGACCACCGCGCCGACCTCGGCCAGGCCGGCGGCGTGGCGGGCAGCGACAACAACTTCGACAACAACGACTTCGTCTCCTTCATCAACATCTTCTTCTCCGACTGCGGCTTCTAAGCCGAGCCGGAAACGCACAACCGAGGCGTCCTTCACGGCCGCCTCTGCAAGAGAGGAGAGAGTTCCGTACCAGGCCCCGGCCAACGCCGGGGCCTGTTCATTGACCGGCCTTGCGCCGGCGGTCCCACTCCGCCGTCACCAGACCGATCGACTGCGCGACCGCCGCTTCGAGCAAGCGGTTGACCAGGAAGACGTCGTACACCCCGCAATTGCGCGAGACCTCGATCTCGCGCCGCGCCTCGCCGAACCGGCGCTGGATCTTCGCCTCGTCCTCGCGCCCGCGACCGCGGAGCCGAGCAAGCAGTTCCTCTTCGCTCGGCGGCAGCACGAACAGGCAGAACGCGCCCTGGCAGTGTTTCTTGACGTTGATCGCCCCCTGCACGTCGATCTCGAGGATGACCAGCTTCCCCTCCGCGAGCCGGTCGTCGACCCACTTCTTGGGCGTGCCGTACCGCTTGCCGAACACGCCCGCGTGCTCGAGGAACGCGTTCTCGCTGATGAGCCTGTCGAACTCCTCGTCGCTCACGAAGAAATAGTCGACTCCTTCGCGGTCCTTGTCGGTCTTGGCGCGGGTCGTGCAGCTCACTGAGAAAACCGCGCCGGGAATCTGCTTCTCAACCGCGTGCGTGATCGTGGTCTTTCCCACGCCGCTTGGACCACAGATCACCAGAAGCATGCCGACGTTGTGTGCCATTGGGAGCGAGGGTAGCTAAGAAGCAGGCCGGCTTGACGAGGCCCTGGCGCAAGCCTGGGCCAGCTCTCGGGCAACCGGAACGGCCGGTACGTTCCAAAGCCCCAGACAAATAGCTTTATCGTGCCAGTCAACGAGGCCCTGGAGCAAGCCCGGCGCCGGCGCACGCCGATCGAACAGCCCAGGCTTGCGCCAGGGCCTCGTCACTGCGCGCCGATGCACAGCTCCAGCACCGCCATCCGCACCGCCACCCCGTGCCGGACCTGGCGCAGCACCACGCTCCGCTTGTCGTCGGCCGCGTTGGCCGTCATCTCGACACCGCGGTTGATCGGGCCCGGGTGCATCACGATCGCCCCCTTCTTCAGCTTCGCCAGCCGCGCCGCGTGCAGCCCGTACCGCTCGTGGTACTCGCGCACGCTCGCGATCACGTTCGACGGCGCTTTAGCTCCTGCAGCGGGCGCACCGCTCCCCCCGTGCCGTTCGAACTGGATCCGCAGCACGTTCACCGCGTCCAGCTCGCCCAGCACCGCGTCCACGTCGTGCACGACCTTGGCGCCCATCGACTCGAACGCCTTGGGCACAAGCGTCGGCGGGCCGATGAAGTACACCTCGGCCCCCAGCGCCCGCAGACACGCCAGATTGCTCCGCGCCACGCGCGAGCTGGCGATGTCACCCACGATCCCCACCTTCAGCCCCTTCAAGTCGAACCCGTCCAGCCGTCCGAACGACTCGGCGATCGTGTACGTGTCGAGCAGCCCCTGCGTCGGGTGCTCGTGCTTTCCGTCCCCCGCGTTCACCACGCTGCACACGCGGCCTTGATCATCCCACGAACCCACCCGCGCCTCCAGCGCTCGCACCACAAGCTGCGGGGCGCCCGAGCTCACATGCCGCATCACCAGCGCATCGACCCCCATCGCCGCCACGTTCAGCGCCGTGTCCGCAACCGTCTCACCCTTGCTCACGCTCGACCCCATCGCCGTCAGGTCGATGACCTCCGCCCCCAGCCGCTTGGCGGCCATCGAGAAGCTCACCCGGGTCCGCGTGCTGTCTTCAAAGAACAGGTTCGCCACCACCTTGCCGCGCAGCGTCTGACGCCACGCCGCAGGGTCTTCCGAGCCGTCCGCGTCGTGCCCGGCATACCGGCGCAAGCGTCAGCACCTTCCGCAGGTCGGCCGCTTCAAGGCCGTGCAACTGCAGCAGATGCCGATGTGAAAACGCGGCAGGCCGCTGCTTGACAGCGCCTGCCGCGGATGATTCAGCCTTTTCGCCGGTCTTTACCTGGGGCACGCCGCATCGTAGCGGCGTGTCGCCCACCCACCCTTACTTCTTCACCGGCGGCTTGGGAATGTCCACGCCCTGCACGCCCGGATCGGCCGGGGTCTTGACCGCCGGCGCCGGCGTCTTGAACGCGCCCAGCACCTCGGACTGACGCTCCGCCGGAACCGCACGCAACAGCGCAATGCCCGCCGCGGCCTTGCCCTTGGCGTCCTTGGCCTCAGCCGCCAGCTTCTCGCCGGCCGCGAAGTCGCCGCTCAGCGAGAACTGACCCTTGACCTTGGCCCAGTTGTCGGCCAGAGCCGCGGCCATGCGCTCAAACGCCATCGAGCCCTCCTGGGCCCGCTGCAGCGCCGCCTCGCGCGTCTTGATTCCCAGCACTTTGGTCTGGTTGTCCTCGGCGCGCTTCAGCAGGTCGGCGTTGTACTTGTTGGTGAAGTTCTTCAGCCCGTCGTTGTACGCCGCCAATTGCTTGGGGCGCAGCACCTGCGATGTGCGGATGTACTGCTCAAGCTGCGGCTGGAGCCCGAAGCTCTTGTTGAGCGGGCTCGCCAGCGCCACCGCCGGCTGCCAGTCGGTCGCCTTGCCCAGCTCAGCCAGTGCGTCGTAGATGCGCAGCGTCTCGGTCACGTTGCTGCACAGCACCGCGTCCATCTGCGCCTGACGCGCCTGCCACTTCTCGCCCCACGCCGCGCGCTGCGCGGCGTCGACGGGGATCGCCTCGAACACCACCAGCTCCGGCGGAATCGCCGGCCACACCACGTGCCCCTCGGCGTCAAGCTTCACGATGTCGGGCGCCGCGATGTCAGGATCGCTCGCCGGGTCCACCGCGGGCTTGACCGGCGGCGGAGTGACCGGAGGCGCCGGGGGCGTCCACGCCGGAGCCGCGGGGCTCGCGGGGGGAACCGGCGTCACCACCTGCGCCAGGCCGGCGACGGGGAGCAGCGAAACGACCGACAGCATCAGCACCTTCTTCATGCGTGTCCTCATGTTCCTTGTTGGGGTCAACTCTACTCGCAAACTCGCACTGGGAGGGGAGTCCACAGAACGTGGCTCAGCCCGCCTTCTTCACCCGTCCCTTGAACTGATCGGCCAGCGCCGCCCGCTGCCGCGTGTCCAGCTCACGCCAGATCTTCCAGAACACCGCGGTCTTATCCACCTTCGACGTGTTTCCACCGGCCTTGGCGAACGAGTCGCTCACGATCGCTCGCACCTTGCTCTCCTGCTCCCCCGTCAAGCCCAGCGACTTGATCAGCACGTCAAAGTCGTGCACTTGCTGGCCGATCACCCGGTCGTAGCTCGCCTTGATGTCCTGCCCCAGCAGCCGCAGCGCCTCGCCCATCGCCACGCGGTTCGCAGCAGTCCGCTCGCCGCGCGACTGCGCCGCGCCGGCCGCCTCCTGATTCAACGCGTTCCAGTACTCCTGCACCATCAGCGAGAGCTCGTGCCCCTGCTCCTTGCCGATCAGCGCGCTGATCCGCTGAGCAAGCAGCTCGCGCTCGTCCAGCACCGGGTGATTCAGACGCAGCTTCCGCACCCCCGCCAAGCCCTCGGCCGTGTCGCCGCTCTGGAATGCGTTGGCGATCGCCGCGATCTCCGGCAGGCTCTCGGTCATCATCTTGTCCAACGCCGCCGCCTGCGTCGCCTCAAGCTTCGCAATGGCCTTCTTCGCGTTCTCGTCGATCGGCAACTTCCGCACCGCCGCCAGCGCAGGCCACTCGTCCAGACGCTTCACCTTCCCGTCCGCCCCATGCTCGACAAGCGTCGGCTTCCCTGTCCTGTCGGGCAGCTTCGGGCCGGACAGCGGCCCTTTTTCGGCCGGCTTGGACTCCGGCTGCGGCTCAGTCGACGGCTGCTCCGCCGGCTTCTTCTCCATGGGCGGCTGCGCAAACGCCGCGGCACTCAAACCCGCGGCAGCGATGATGGCAAAGACGTGCATGTTCATGGGTTCACCGTGCAAACAAGATCCCCCTCCCCATACCGCTGCCTACGCCGCAGACCGCGGCAGGTTTCACCAACGCCCCCACCATCGACCAAACGACCCTCCGCACTTGCCCCATTCGTCTGACTCGGACTTCTATGCGAGGTTCCTCGTGCGTCCGGGTAACCGCTACCGTCGGGCACCATGGCCACCTCCTCCCCTGCCACCACCAACCACCCCCAGCTCGCCAAGGCCATCGCCGACGCCTGCGTCCTCCGCGGCACGTTCACCCTCCGCTCAGGCCGCACCAGCAGCTACTACATCGATAAGTACCTGTTCTCCACCAAGCCGGCCGTCCTGAAGCCCTTGGGCGACCTCTTCGCCGCCAAGATCGCCGAAATCGGCCGCTCGACACCAGGAGGGGTCAAGCGACTCGCCGGCGCTGAACTCGGCGGCATCCCGCTGGTCACCGTCGCCTCGCTGGCCACCGGCCTCCCCTCGATCTTCATCCGCAACGCCAAAAGGACTACGGGACCGCCAAGCGCACCGAAGGGGCGCTTGAGAAGGGTGACAACGTCGTCTTCGTCGAAGACGTCGCCACCACCGGCGGTCAGGCCCTCGAGGCCGTAAAGGAACTGCAGGAGCTCGGCGCCAACGTTCTCGCCGTCATCGCCACGATCGACCGGCAGGAAGGCGCACGCGAGAACGTCGAGAAGGCAGGCTTGCGCTTCGAAGCCTTGTTTACCAAGGCCGACCTCGGCATCACCGAATAAGAAAGAAGATCATCGCCGCGATCACCGCAAGCACGGTGACGACGACCCAGGTCTTTGGCAGCCGCGCGTGCCGCGGCGCATCAAGATCCGCTCCGCAGTGGTAGCACGTAGAGGTGTCGTCAAACACCTCCTTGCCGCACTCAGGGCAGGTCCGTGTCACGCCGCCGAACTTCTCCAAGTCCGCTGCGCTGGGCCCTTCGTCGCGCCCCGTGTCGCGCACGGCCAGCGCACGGCGGTTCACTACCTCACCGTTGGTCGTCACTCGCTTGATGGGCAGATGCCGTTCCGCCATGCAAAACGCTAGGCCGGCAGGCCTTTCCCTCCGCGTTTCCGCCGTACGCCTTCCGTCCTTACGCCTTACGCCTTACGAGCCATACCCGCGCGGGTGCTTGCTCATCCACGCCCACGCCGACTCGATCATCGACGCAACGTCCTGGTGCTTGGCCACCCACCCAAGCTCCTTCTTGATCAGCGATGGATCAGCGTACAGCGTCGCGGGGTCTCCCGCGCCGCTCGCCCATCTTCACGCTCACCTTCTTCCCCGTCACCTTCTCGACCGCGTCGATCACTTGCTTCACCGAGAGGCCCGTACCGGTGCCAAGGTTGTACGCCCGCACTTCGCCGTCCTTGAGCGCGCTGAGCACCTTCACGTGCGCATCTACCAGGTCGTCGACGTGCACGTAATCGCGCACGCACGTTCCGTCGGGCGTGTCGTAGTCGGTGCCGAACACCGTCACGGTGTTGCCGTGCGCCGGGCGCACGCCCTGCAGGCACTGCAGGATGATCGGGATCAGGTGCGTCTCAGGATCGTGGTGCTCGCCAAGCTCGCCCGAGGTATCGCACCCCGCGACGTTGAAGTACCGTAGGAATGCCGCGCCGAACGGACGCCCGGCAATCTTCATCGCCTCGGCGAAGTCGCGGATCGCCCGCTCGCCCGCCAGCTTGCTCGCGCCGTACGGATTCACCGGGCGCTGCGTCAGCGACTCCTTGATCGGCACCTCGCTCTGCGCCGGGTCGCCGTACGTGGCGGCCGTCGACGAGAACACCATCCGCTTGACCCCCGCCGCCTCAACCGCCTGCAGCAGCGAAACAACGCCCCCCGCGTTCACCCGCCAGTACTCCGCCGGCTGCCCCACGCTTTCCCCCACGTACGTCAGCGCCGCAAAGTGCAGCACCGCCTCGATCTTGTGCCGCACCATCACGCGCGCAAGCTCGAAACGGTCGGTGATGTCCGCCCGGTAGAACGAGAGCCGGCCCGTGCACGCCTGCGCCACCGCGCCGGCGCCGCAGAACTCCGCCTTCACCCCGGCCGCACGCCCCACCGCCTCTACAGCCGCCGCGTGCCCGCGGAACAGGCTGTCCACGATCGTCACCGTGTGACCGTCGCGCAGTAGCCGCGCCGCCGCGTGTGAACCGATGTACCCCGCGCCGCCCGTCACCAGAACGTTCATCCGTCGCTCCCTTGTTGACCGCACGCGCGGCACGCCTGTACGCACGCACAACGCCGCGGGGTCGGTCCGTTCTATCGGCGCTCGCCGTCCGGGGGAATCCCCTCACTGGCCGTCCGAGAATACCCGGGCGCCGACTCCTTCATCCACCACAAGTCGTCCGCCGGCGCCCCATCCAGGGCCCGTTCGATCGCCCGGCGCTGGAACTCCGCGTTCCAGAACCGCTCCACGATCGAGTGGCACCGCTCGCGCACTGCTTCATCCGGCCAGGCCGTTCCCGTCCACTCCCCCATCGCCCGTGCCAAGCCCTCGATGTCGTCGCGCCTGAACAAACCCCCGTTCACCCCCGGAACGATCGCTTCAAACTCCGGCCCGTGCGCTTCGATCTCGTCGTGCGTCACCACCGGTGTGCCGTACGCATGCGCGTGCATCACCGCCAGGCCGATCGCGCCCGGCACGACCATCACGTTGCTCATCATGATCAGCCGGCACAGCACCGCCTCGTCATAGCACGCGCCGTAGAAAATGCACGTGACGCCCTTCTCCTTCGCTAACGCCTCCAGCCGCCCCTTCTCAGGACCCTCCCCCACCAGCAGCACGTCCACCGAACGTCCCTGCTGCTTCAACAACGCCGCTCCCTCGATCAACTGCTCCAGCTTGCGATACGGAACGAGCCGCGTCGTGCAGATCGCCACCGGCCGCTCGAGCCCCCCCATTACCTTTCGCCTCATCTCAACCAACTCGTCCGGCTTCACGCCCAGGCGCTGCGCCTTCTGCACCGGGTAGTCCAAACTGTTGTAGATCACGTGCACCTTCTCAGGCGCCCAGCCGGTCTCCATGAACAGCAGCTTCCCGTAGTGCCCGTACGTCAAATGCTCGTGGTACAACCGGTAGTACACCCGCCGCAGCCAGCCCCGCAAGCCACCCTCGCGCCGCGTCCACCCGTGCCCCCAGCTCAGCACCCGCTTGCCCGTCAGGCGCCCGGCGATCGCCGACAGCCACGTCGTCGGCCACCACACCCCCGAGTGAATGACGATCGTGTCGTAGCGGCGCGAGAACCCCGCCGCGATCAGCCCCGGCTGGATGTACGCCCGCTGCTTCCGTCCAAGCCGCCAGATCGGCGCATCCACCCAGTCCGTCCCCGGGAGCACGTCCCACGCCTTGATACTCGGCTCAGCGCTCACCCGGTCGGCTACCAGCGTGTACCGGTGACGCCCGCGCTCCAGCAGCTCCCGCAACACCGGACCCCGGTAGTGAGGGAAGAATGGGTACGCGATGCACACGCGACGAACCCGAACTGGCGCTGGTTGACCACTCATCGGGTTCTGCCGCACTCCTGACCGATACATCATCGACCGTACCCCCACCCCCCCAACCCATTCGTAGCCCACAAGACCAATACGGCGAGCCCCCCTCCTCCGATCGTCCCCGGCCGACGCGCGGCAAACGCGCACTTTCCGCGCTGGGGACCACTTTGGCCGCCGCGGCCGTCCTCGCCCTTGTCGCATGGGTGATCGCCATCGTGTTCACCGACCGCGCCCTGCTCATCCAGTATCTCTACTGGTTCAACGGTGCGCTGGCGATCACCGGCGCCATCGCTCTCCCCCTTGGCCTCGCCTGCCGCGCCGCCGCGGGGACCGGCACTCGCCGGGCCGCCAAGCGGGCGCTCGCCTGCTCTGTGATCCTGCTCGCCTTCGCGTTCTGCCGCACCTGGGGGGTGCTCCGCTGGATCTCCAACATCGGGCACGACGCCCCGCCCAAGGGCGCAGCCATCCGGATCGCCCACTGGAACCTGTCGCAGTACGGCGTGCCGGAGCACATCGACATCGGCGAACGCCTCTCCGCCGAGGGCACGCCCGACATCGTCTTCATGGGCATGCAGAACAACAACCTGCTGTGGGACCAGATCTCCCGCGCCTTGAGCGCGGGCCAGGGCGAAAAGCCCACGCTTGTTCACTCAGGCGCGTTCAAGGTCTTCTCGCGTTTCCCCGCGCCAGGTCGTCTACGTCCGCGTTCCCCTCTCGGGCTCGCCCGACGTCGAGCATCTGCAGGCCCCTCGCATCGCAAGACGCCTGCTCGCCGGCGTCTTCAGTCTCCTTCAGGTCCAGAACCGCTCGCTCGACCGCATCGAGGACGCCTCGGTCATCGCTTACGAGTTCGACACCCAGGCCACTCTCGGCCGCAAGACCGTCGCGTGGTTTATCGACCTGCCCAGCAACGTGCTCATCGCCAAGGCCGGCGTCGCCTCTCACGTCGCCGCGGCAATCGAGCGCGCCAAGACCACCTCCGGCCTCCCCGAGCCCGACTTCATCGTCGGCGACTTCAACACCCCCGCCGGCTCCGCCTCGCTGAACACCTACGCACCCGGCTTCACCGACGCGGCCTCGACGGCCGGCTTCGGGCTCGTCGCCACCTGGCCGCGCCCCTCCTCGCTGCTCCACATCGATCACATCCTCGTTTCGCCGCGCTGCGCGCGGCCGACTACCGCGTCATCGACGTCGGTGCCAGCGAGCACAAAGCCCAGACCGCCGTCCTCTGGCCCGCTCCGACGAAGTAATCAGCACAATCGCGTCCGAGACACCCGCGCATAAGAGCCGAGCCCCGTAAGAGGCCGGCAAAAGGGCCAGATCGCGCAACCGCCGTTCAACAAACGAGGCATTGCCACATCTGTACTTCAAGCGGTCAGCGCACTTACGAAGCCGAACCGGGCGCCTCAGGCAGCGGCCAGCGGATGACCACGCGCGTCCCCATCGGCGGGTACGGGATCTGCAGCCGCAGGCCGATGAACTCGTCGGCGTTCCACCCCATCCGCTCATAGACGCGCGATGCGATCTTGGTGTACGCCGGAAGCGCCGCCGTCGCGACCGTCACCGGCCGGCTCGGAAGCTCCACCAGTTCCTGCTTCAGGTTCATCACGTTCGACGCCGTCTGCAGCGTCGGGCTCTCGGCACCGCCGTGCGGGAAGCCGTACACCAGCGACTCGGGACGCCCTGCCAGCGGCACGTCGCGATGCACGATCAGGTCGAACAGCAACGACTCGCACGGCAGGCTGATCGGCGTCGCCGTGCTGCCGTACCGGTTGTTCGCATCGCGATACGCCGGCAACCCGCGCCACACGTACCCCATCGCGCAGTCGAACGACGGCACCACGCCCGCAGGACCCGCCGGCAGAACCAGTTCGCGCCCGTCAGGGTGCGTCACCACCTCGATCTGCGGCAGGTTTGGCGACGAGAACTCCCGGATGATCATCGGGGTCTCGCCCGGCTGCTTCTTCTCGAACTCCTCGAACCCCGTCAGGTGCGCAAGCGGCGCACCTTTGTCATCGAAGAAGTTCGAGAGCGCCAGCCGCCAGCGCACGCCCGGGTTCAACCGCCGGAATCCGAACACCCCGCCCACCGCCACATAGTCCAGCTTGCCCGGCCCGTGCGCGCTCGGCCCAAGAAACACGCTCGAGAATCGCAGCCGCGCTTGCACGCCCCACACGCTGCTGTTGCCGCGGAACGCCAGCTCGCGCCCGTTCTCAGCTTTCGAGTCGCGCTCAAGCTCGCCCATGCTCTCAAGCGTCAGCTCCAGCCGCTCGCGGTCGCCCGCGTGGCGGGTCGCCACCGCTTCGAACGCATCGAGCGCCGACGTCACGCGCGACACGGCCTCCACAGGACCGATCTCCTGCGTGAACGCCTTCAGCGCCAGCGTCATCCCCTGAGACCCGGGCAGATAGTTCAATGCACCCACCGACCCCTGCGACTGGATGACCTTGGTCAGCTTCCACGCCAGGTTCCGGTTGATCCCCAGCCGACGAGCCACTTCCTGCGGCTTTTCCGGGTCCACACCCGCCGCAGCGTACAGCTCGATCAGCGCCCGCCTTACCTCTTGAAGAGAGGAACGGATCGCCGGGACGATTTGTTCGTGCTCTGTAAGCATTTCTCTGATCCTCCCTCGTGAGGGAGTATATGTATACAAATTACTACGGCAAATATTTCGCTTGTCTCTGGTGAAAATCTTAGAGAATGTCTAGAAAATGTTTGCGACGCCAGATCCACCGGGTATATTTCTCTGTAAGGGTGCACCAACTCCATTCTCGAGATGCCTTCACCGAAGCCTCCGCGCCCCCGCAGCTTCGCTTCAGAACACGCACGTCGTCCACCTGTTTTCGGACCGACTTTCTGATGTTTGAGGTGGGGGCAAGTACCCCCTCGTCCAGCCAAGCGCCTCGCTCGAATCGCAGATAGACCCCGCCTGGAGCACCACCATGCAGACCCGCGCCCTCTTGACCCTTGTTGTCGCTGGTTCGATCGCCTCCGCCGCGCTCGCTCAGCCCAAGCTCGTCTCTGTCCCCGTCATCAGTGACCTGTCGGGCAACGGCAACACCGTCACCGGCTTCCTCTACGACGCCGCGCTCGGCCAGAACGTTCCGGTCGCGTTCACGCGCGGCAGCGGGTTCACCCGCCTGCCGGGCAAAGCGCCGGGCGGCGGTAGCGCCCTGTGCGTCTCGGGCGACGGCACCGTCTTCGCCTCGGCCATGGACAACCTCACTAACTGGGGCAGCCTCAACTGCTTCGCCGGCTACACCAGCACCGGCGCTCTGGCCACGCCGACAAGCCCCTGTACCATGCGGAGCATCGCCCACCGCTATACGCAGGCAACTGGTTGGGTGAACGCCGGTTCGCTCCCCCGCTATATCGACGCCGCAACCGGCCGGTGGATCGGCGGCACCAGCTGCGATGCGACGGTGAACTCGGTCAACGACCTGAGCGACAACGGGCGCTTCATCGTCGGCGGCGCGATACTCCGCCCGCGCCACCAACAACAGCGGCGGCGTGGGCTCGGGCTTGTGCGGCGACTTCTTCGCCTTCTCGTTTGACTCACAGACCGGCGTGATCACCAAGCTGCCCACCTCTTCGCGCACCACGCGCGCCGATCACGTCAGCGCCGACGGCGCGGTCGTCGTCGGATACGACCTCAACGCCTCGACCTCGCAGCGCCGCCTGGCCGTCTGGGCCGATGGCGCGGAGACGATCCTCGACCCCAACGGCTACAACAGCTCCGGCGTCGCCGGCAACGGCTCGGCCGTCGTCACCGGAGCCTCGCTCAACTTCAGCTTCTCCAACTACGGCATCTACGGCATGGCTCTGGTGAAGTGGAGCCACTCCGGCACGTCGTGGGTCCCCCAGAACCTCGGCGTCCCCGCCGCGTGGAACGATTCGGACTGCAACGCCATGCTCGTCCGCGGCGTCAGCAACGACGGCAACACGGTCATCGGCGACGCGTATTACGGCGGCGACGCCGGACAAGTAAACGGCGAGCGCCGCCCGTTCATCTGGCGTCCGACCATCAACGGCGGCGTGCCGATGGACCTCGCCACCCACCTCGCGACCCTCGATCCCTCGGGCCAGGTCTTCGCGGGCACGACCCTGCTCTACACCGCCGGCCTGAGCGCCGACGGCAACACGGTCCTCGCCGCGTTCAGCGACTCGCGCCAGTTCTGCGAGGTCGGCAACACGCTGTACACCAGCTTCGCCGGCCTGGTCTCGTTCGACGGCTCGCAGACCGGCAACGAGCCGCCGCGGATCGCCGTTCAGCCCTCCGACTGGTCGACCCGCTGCACCTGGGCCCACTGGGGCACCGTGATCAACGTGATCGCCGGCGGCTCGTGGCCCCTCAACTACCAGTGGCAGCGCGAGGACCCGTCCAACCCCGGCCAGTGGCTGAACCTCACCAGCGCGTGCAGCGACATCGGTGACGGCTTCCCCGGCGACTCTTCGTGGGACTACGAGGGCGCGAGCGGCATGCAACTCCGCGTCAACGTGATCAACGGCGACCACAGCAAAGACGGGCGCTATCGCTGTGTGATCTCCAACGCCTACGGCAGCGTTACCAGCGACGCAGCTGAATTCCAGTTCGCCAACCCGATCAACCCCCAGGGCCCCTACGACACGTTGGGCTGCACGGCCAACCCGGCCGTCTTCTCCGTCACCTCCGTCGGCGGCGGTGCGGAGTACAACTGGCAGTACTGCACCAGCGTCGAGAACGACACGTGGCTCTCGATGGGCGAGGGGACCGTCAACCTCCCCGCCGGCACCATCATCGTGACCGGTGTGCGCACTCGCACCGTCACGATCGACCCGGGCACCCTCGCCCCCGGCAGCCAGCATCTGTTCCGCTGCCACATCGCCGACTCGTGCAACTCGCTCGACACCAACCCCGCGACGTTGACTGTCGGTTCCCCGTGCGGCCTAGCCGACCTGGGCCAGCAGGGCGGCGTACCCGCCCTCTGCGGCGACCAGTCGCTGGACAACAACGACTTCATCGTGTTCATCACCTTCTTCTTCAACGGCAACCCGGCCGCCGACCAGGGCATCCAGGGCGGCCTGCCCGGTCACGACGGTCACTTCGACAACAACGACTTCATCGCCTTCATCAACAACTTCTTCCACGGCTGCACGCACTAAGCGGCCAGACCTTCCCTCCTTGCTGATCCCTTCGAGCGCGGGGCACCGACTGCACCCCCGGGCCCCGCGCCGCCGGCCGCCAGCAATGGCGGCCGGCGTTCTTTGGGGGATGACGACGAGCCAGGCCTGCCGCGGGAGTTTCGGCTTCGACGTTCGCGCACCGGCCCCTCAACTCGACCGAGCGTTCATCGTGAGGCGCCCAACAGCCCTTCCGCAACCCGTACAACAAAGTTGGGCATCACTGGTTGTTTCTAGAGACAATTGCACAAATATTTTAGATGATTCCTTTGCAGTCCGTAAAACTCGTGGTAAACTGTCGGTGTGTAGTGGACGGGGCTTTTTCTGGTCGCCACGTGTGGAGCGACCGCACCCCAAGCCGCTTCGCTGTTTTAAGGAGATGAGGGATGAAGAGCGTTTCATTTGCTGTGCTGGCTGCCGCCGCTGCCGCGATCGCCTCGACCGCGCACGCGCAGGTCACCTGGACCTCGAGCGTCGCGCCCGCGCCGACGTACGCCACCGGCCTGAACTTTGACGAGACGCCGCTGCCCGCAGGTGTGCCCGGCAACGTCGCCGCCAACGCGTACGCCGCGTACGGCGTGACGAGCATCACCAGCAACAGCGCGGTGAGCGTTCTCAACGGCAATTCACAGGGCTGGACGTTCTTCCCCAGCGGCAACCAGGCGATGGGTGCGAACGTCATCGCCCTGCAGTTCGCCTACAACCTCACCGCCCTGTCGGTGCAGTTCTGGGAGAGCGCGCCGAACTTCAGCCCCATCGGGAGCGGCGGCGCCAGCATCGACCTCTACCAGGGCAACACGCTGGTGAGCTCGCTCTTCATCAGCAACCCCTTCTGGCAGGGCAACCCCGCCGCGACGCTCCCGACATGGTTCAACGTTGTGGCCAATCCCGGCGTCACGTTCAACCACGTTGAGTTCAACGGCTTCAGCTCGACCTTGAGCGACACCGCGGCGATCGACAACCTGTCGTGGGTTCCCAGCCCCGGCGCTGCGGGCCTGCTCGGCCTCGCCGGCTTGGCCGCTTCGCGTCGTCGCCGCTGATCACTTCGGTTGCATTTCCTCCTACTTCGATCCACTCACTACAGCCGCGGAGACGCGGCTGTAGTCCTTCAAGCCGAGCTGGTCGCCTCGTTGAGGCTGATCGCGGCGAGCACACACAACAAGACCTCCCGGAGTCAGTGGGGATTCCGGGACTTGCCCCCGTCGTCGCGAGCGGCGGGGGCGCTTTTTGTCCGCGCTGAGCAGAGTGGTCAGGCGTTGAGCAGGTGCACGCGGTTGGCGATCTGGCCAGGCGCAGAACGCGGCGGCAGAGGCGTTGCGAGCGCTTCGGCGGCGCGGAGCAAGGCCTGAGCGATCGCGGCCGGGCCGCGGCCGTCGCGGTAGCCGCCGGTGACTTTGTCTCGCAGCTCCGCCCAGAGCGGTGAGCCGGCTCCAAGCGAAACGAGCACGGCATCGTCGGCGGTGATCCAGACCGACCGCTCCAGAAGCGAGACGTAGACCAGCACGGCGGGCCTGGAGTCAGGCGGCCGAACTCGGAATGTGCTGAAGCACTCCGTGGCGCGGCGGCGGACGGCAGCCGCCATCTTGCCTCGCGGCGTGAGCGCCCGGATGATCGCCGGAGACCGTGACGCAAGCCATGCTCCGGCAACGGCAAGGACGATGAACAGCGCGAGCGTGCCGAAGAGGCCGAGCGGCGCCGGACGCGTGCTGAACCAAGAGCCGCTGGGCGTGTAGACCGGGATCGCCAGCGACACGCCGACGGTGAGCACAAACGCCGCGATGAGACCAAATGCGTCCTCTGCGCGGCGGTATGACGCCGAACGACCGGCGATGATCACAATGAACTCCGCGGCCGTGCGGCGCTCGGCGGCCTCGATGGCCTGCTCGATCGTCGTGCGTTCTTCGCTTGTGAGTGTCGCCCGCATGCCGCTCCTTACCACGAACCCGAGGCGCCTCCGCCACCGGAGAAGCCACCGCCGAACCCACCACCTCCTCCGCCCCATCCACCCCACCCACCCCCCCCACCCCCCCCACCCCCCTCGCCGCTATCGCTGTCGTCGCTACTGCTGCGGGACCGGGCGCCGCCGGTGTTGCGGGCGTCGTCATTGGCCCACTTGCCGGTGGTGATGCGGTTGTAGATGGACGAGACGATCGCAGCGACGGCGATGAACCCGTAGAACGCGATGTGCCAGAAGCCCTTGCTGCCCGACCACGCCTCGACTTTGCTCCAGAAGCTCTCAGCGATGCCGCGCGAGGGGATCGGCTGACCGCGCGCCATGGCGTCGAGCCCTTCAGCGCCGGAGGTGATGCCGTCGCTGAAGCGCCCGGTCTTGAAGCGAGGGACGATCAGGTTGTCCATGATGTCGGCGCAGAAGGGGTCATAGGAGCGGCCCCAGTCGGCGCCCAGCTCGATGCGGGCGCGCCGGTCGCCGCTGGAGACCAGCAGCAGCACGCCGTAGTTGTAGTCCTTTGAGCCGATCCCCCAGTTGTCAAACAGCATGCGGGCGTAGCTGTCCACCGTCGCACCGCCGGCGAACTGACCGACGTTTGGAATGGTCACGATGTAGACGGGGATGCGCTTCTCGTTCAGCAGCGCCTGCAGGCGCGCCTCGATGACGTCGCGGTCGTAGGTGGCGATCAGGCCGGCCTGGTCGACGATGAACGTGCCTTCGGATGGGCGCGGCGGGAACGTCTGCGCACGCGCGACCGCCGGCACAAAGCCGGTCAGGGCGATCAACGCCGCGAGCAGCATGCAGAGGACGGTTCCGCGCACGCGATGAATATACACCAAGTTCGCCGACCTACTTCTTGTCGGTGCGCTCGAGCTTGAGCGTCGTGACGGCGGTGCTGGGCTTGCCGTGCGTGAGCGCGCCGCTCATGGTGACGGTTTGCTCCATCTCGCAGCTGATAAGCTGGCCGCGGCGGGTGTCCCATGCGTACTGGCCATTGTGCTTGGCGTCGTCGACGGCGATGGGGCTTCCCTCGCCGGCGGACTTCTTCTGCGCCAGCCCGGTGAAGTAGACCTTGGCGACGCTCCCTTGGGCCGAGCGGAGCTCGTAGTTAGTAAGGATGTCGAGCCCGCCGAGCGGCCCGAGCGTCACGCCGTCGGTGTGCGTCCAGCGCTCGCCGACGCGAGCCGTCCCGTCGAAGCCGGCGGACGACTTGCTGTTGATGGGGCCAAAGAGCCCGCCGAGTTGCTTCATCGAGTCGCCCCAAGCCTGGGTAAGGCCGGGGATGATGTCGGGCGCGAGCGATTCGCCGCCGGTGATGGAGATGATGCGCCCGTCTTTGGCGACCTTCATCGTCATCGTGGTGCCGACCATCTTCTTGAACGACTCAAGCACTGCGTCGTTGATCGCATCGAGCGGATCGTCGCTCTTCTTGGTGGGCGTGCCCTTGGCGGGCGGCTTGGTGCTGTCGAATTCCACCAGGCCGAGCGGGCCGTCGATCTTCGCCTTCACCGTCTCGTAGACGATCTCCACCGTCGCTTCGCCGGTCTCCTTGTCCACAGCCTTGGTAGACATCTTGAGACCGATGGTGCGCTCCTGGTGCGTCTTGTTTGGATCTTTGGGATCCGCCTGGTTAGGAACGACCTGGTCGGACGTCTGCCGCAGGGTGTAGCGAACGACGTCGCCGAGTTCGAACTTCGGGCGCAGGTCGACCTTGCCATCGCTCTTGGCTGGAGCGGGCTGATTGGCTTTGGGCTTGGACGAGGGGACTTCGACAGGGCCGCTCCCCGCGCCGCCCCCGCCCCCCCCGCCACTTCCAGGCGACGACGGTGGCGGCTGCGCGGCCACGGTCAACGTCAACGCCCCCCCGGCAAGACCCGCCACCACGATCGCGCTGAACCGATACCGCATCGAAGGCTCCTTCGGCACGTGCACCTGATAGTACGAAGGTGGGAAGGGCTCTGTTGCGACGCGACGTCTGCAACCGTCGCGTCGATCTGCCGTACCTTCGGTTGGTGGGAACCCTTATTCAGCCATCTGTGCCCCAGGCCGCGCCGAAGCGGCGGTGGTTCCGCGTCGCGACCAAGGGGAGCTTCAAGCGGCTCGCCGTGCTGTTCGTGTGCATCGGGATGCTGCTGGCCGGCGGCTACTGGCTGGCGGCCGCAATGCCCGGGGAGAGCTTCCGCGGCCCGCTGCCCAAGGCCACCGAGCAGCAGGCAGCGACCGCCGCGCGGCTGCGGGCGGATGTGGAGGCGCTGGCGTCAGGAGTGGGGAAACGATCGACGTTCGATCCACGCGGCATGGCGAACGCGGCGAAGTGGGTGATGACTGAGATGGCTTCACTCGGATACGGCAAGCCGGGTGAAACGTTCGTCAAGCGCAACGCGCGCACACCGAACCTTGAGTACATCCTGTCGCCCACGGCCGGATCGGCGGCGGCGAAGGAGGTCGTGGTGATCGGAGCCCACTACGACACGTTCCAGGGAACCCCTGGCGCCGACGACAACGCCAGCGGCGTCGCGGCGACGATGGAGCTTGCGCGCCGGTTCGCCGGCAAGCCGCAGGCGCGCGAGGTGCGGTTTGTCTACTTTGTCAATGAAGAGCCGCCGAGCTTTCAGACCGAGGACATGGGGTCGTGGGTCTATGCCAAGGCATGCCGCGCGAAGAACGACAAGGTCGTGGCGATGCTGAGCTTGGAGACACTGGGGTTCTACACCGACGAGATCGGGTATCAGAAGTACCCGCCGCTGGTGGGCGCGATGTACCCGGAGGAAGGGAACTTCGTGGGGTTCGTCGGCAACGTGTCGTCGCGCACGCTGACGCGACGGTGCATCAAGACGTTCCGCGAAAGCGTGCAGTTTCCGAGCGAAGGGGCGGCGCTGCCGGGCGCGATCGCGGGCGTTGGCTGGAGCGACCACTGGGCGTTCTGGCAGGAGGGGTACGACGCGCTGATGGTGACCGACACGGCGGTGTTTCGCAACCCGCACTATCACCTTGCGAGCGACAAGCCGGACAAGCTGAACTACGACGCGTTCAGCCGCGTGCTTGATGGCTTGGAGAGCGTCGTAGTGGATCTGGCAAACAAGTAGCGCTTGTGGTCGCGCCAGATAAGACCCGAGCCTCGCGAGGGGCCGGCGCCATGGGCACCGGCCGCGCGATGTGCGCCGAACGGCCGGGGCCTTACGGCCCTCGGCTCTTGTGCCGGGCTCGAGAAGAGATGCTCAACACCCGGCGAAGAAGGCTGAGATGAACGCGACGAAGTCGTTGTTGTCCAGCTGGCCGTCATGACCGGGGAGACCGCCGGCGACGCCCATGTCGGCGGTTGGATCCTGGTTGAAGAAGTAGTTGATGAACGCGATGAAATCGTTGTTGTCCAGCGCACCGTCGTGGCCCGGCAGGCCACCGGTAATGCCCAGGTCAGCCGGACCGCAACCGGCGGCGGTGTCGAACTCCACGACGAAGCCGCGCATGCGCAGCGCCGGGTCGTCCTGGCGATAGTCGCCGTAGTTGGCCGGGTAGTTGTTGGCGAAGACCACGCCGTATGTACCCGCGCCTTCGGCGACGTCGACCCACCACGTGCTGATCAGCGCCGGCGGCACGGGAGCGCCGCCGTTCCACGTCCACGACCCGGATGCGGACGGACGCGATGCGCCGAACCAGTAGAGCGACTCCTGCGTCGGGTTCGGCAGGCTCGCCGTGCGGACCACGTTCGTCAGCACCCAACTCTGCTCGGCGACAGGATCAGGACCGTCGAGGGTCGCCAGGTGACCGGTTGCGCCGTTGAAGGCCATCGCGGCGGCGAGAGCGGCCGCTTGCGAGAAACTCAACTGCCCTGTGGTGTCGACTCGTTGGTACGCGTGGCCCGTATGCCGGCCCCGGAGGTGAACAGCACGGGCTGCGCGAACGCCGAACTTGCCGTAACCGCCAGCGCGCAGAACAACATCGTCGCGTTCATGTGGCTCCCTTCGACCGGCCCGAGGCCTAGTAAGCACTCGCGGTACTTTGAATATACGAACGCACGGAGGTCGTGCAACCCGTGGCGCGAAAGGGCGCGTTCAAGGCAGAGAGCGCCCACCGCGAAGGCGGGACTCGAGCGACTGCACCTGTGCGCCGAACTCAGCGTCGGTGGTGCATCGCTGCTGAACGATCTTCACCGCGTGCATGACGGTGGTGTGGTCGCGCCCGCCGAAGTAGCCGCCGATCTCTTCGAGGCTGAAGCGGGTGTTGCGCCGGGCGAGGTACATGCACAGCTGGCGCGGCAGGGCGACTGAGCGCTGGCGGTGCTTGCTCTGCATGTCGACCATCTTGACGCCGAAGAAGTCGGAGACGGCCTCGATGATCGTTGGGATCTGGACCGAGGGCTCTTCGCCCGCCTGCGGCTCACCGAGCGCCTGCTTCACGAGATCGAGGTCGATCTCGCGCTTCTCGACGGTCGCCATCATCTGCAGCTTGACGACCGCGCCTTCGAGCTCGCGGATGTTGGTGTCGACGCGCTGGGCGATGCGCTGGGCGACGGGCTCGGTGAGCTCGAAGCCGCGGAGGTGCGCTTTGTTCTTGAGGATCTGCACGCGCGTCTCGAAGTCGGGCGGGCTGACCTCGGCGACCATGCCCCACTTGAAGCGCGAAACGAGCCGGTCTTCAAGGTCGGGGATCTCTTCCGGCGGCGCATCGGAGCTGAGCACGATCTGCTTGCGCCTGGTGGAGCGAGTTGAAGGTGTGGAAGAACTCTTCCTGCGTGCGGTCGCGCTTGGTGAGGAAGTGGATGTCGTCGATCACCAGCACGTCGACGTGCCGGAACTTGTGGCGGAACAGGTGCATCGCGCCCGCGGCGACGGCGTCCATGAACTGGGTGATGAACCCCTCGCACGAGGTGTAGTAGATCACCGTGCTGGGGCGCTGTGCGCGGATGGCGAGGCAGATCGCCTGCAGCAGGTGGGTCTTGCCGAGCCCGACGCCGCCGTGAACAAAGAACGGGTTGTACGACAGGCCCGGATTGGCCGCGACGGCGAGGGCCACCGCGTGCGCAAGCCGGTTGCCGGGACCGACGACGAAGTTGTCGAAGGCGTAATCGGGATTGAGAACCAGCCCGTCGTCGTAAAGGTGCTCGAGAACCTCGGGCGAGATCTGGCCGCCAGTGGGGACGAACTCGCGGACGTTGTCGCGGACGGGCGGGAGCGGCGCAGGAGGCTCGACTCCCTGGCTGAGGCCTGTCGGTTGAGCGTCTCGAGCGGTGGATTCGCTGTGCACAACCGGTGAGTCGATTGTGGACGAATCAACATTGGCGATCGGCTGCGGCCGCGGCGCTGCCGGTGGTGTGGCCTGCGCGGCTTGGCGCTCTGGGTAACTGAGGGAGCGGCGGGCTTCGTAGCCGCGTCGACCTGCTCATCGGGCCCGAGGAAGCGGACGGAGATGAGGCGGCCAGTGGCGGTCTGAGCGGACTCGTTGAACGGCCCGAGGCAGGGGCGCTGGAGATAGTCGCGATGGATGGTGGAGTGGGCCCGGACTGCGCAAGACGCCACCTGAGACGCCCAGGGGCTCGAGCTGGTCGAACCACTGGCGGCAGATGTCGGGCTTGCTGGCCCGCATGTGACGGAGCAGCGCCGGCCAGATGCCGTCGTCGGGATCGACGCGGGACGCTTTCAGTTTGCCACTGTGGACGCTCAACTCTGCCTCCATCGAAGGGGTCCACGGTACGGGCATGTGGAGAGTCTGTCAATCCCCAAAATGACTCAGTGAATCAGGTGGCATCGAGCGGAATTTTGTGGTAGTGCGCAGCGCAACGCGCGTTGTGTGTTTCACACTCGCGCGTCACAACAGATTGTGGGCTCGCGCACTCAGCTGCGCGGCGGGAACGAACGCCCCCCACCCCCCCCATCGCGCGGCGGACGACTGCGGAAGCCGCCGCGGCCACCACCTCCGCCGCCACCAGGCCCGCGTCCGCCACCACCACCGCCTGCTGCACCCTTCTGCTGCAGCGGGTGCTCGCCGGCGTCCATGAGCTGGCGCTCGTCAGCGCTCGCGATTGACCTTGCCGTCCTGCAGGAAGAAGACGCGGTCGCCCTTCTCGCGGCCGAGGGCCTTGACGAGGTTGCTCTTGGCGATGGCGAGGTTGGTGCGGCGCGAGACGTGGCCGATGACCATCGCCTTGCACTCGCAGACGCGGAGCCACTCGACGAGATCGGTGACGTGCAGGTGCATGCCGATCTTGGCGCGTTCCTTGTCATCGGGCTCGAAGAACGTGCACTCGGTAAGGATGATCTGGGCCTTGCGGACGTCCTCGCGCAGCAGCGCCGCGCCCGGCGCGGTGTCGAAGATGTACGCGACGAGCGGGATCTCGAGGAATCGCGTGATCTCGGTGCCGCGCTCTTTCAGCTCGGTCAGCTTCTCCTGCGGGAGGCCGACGTACTCGGGCTTGAGCTTGGAGCGGCGCTCGATGACGGTGTAGCCGTGCGTCGGCACCGTGTGCTCGAGCTGGATGGCGCGGAGGTAGATATTGGGCTTGATCTGGATGGTGCCTTCCGGCTCCAGCGGGTGGATCTTGAACGGCGTCTTCTGGCGCTCAAGGTCGATGTACCCCTCCATCATCTTCTGGATGGCGGGCGCGATCGCGGCGGGGCAGACGATGTTGCCCGGGCCCATGCCCTGGAAGTTGCGCTGGCTGCACCAGTACGCGAGGCCGCCGATGTGGTCCATGTGACCGTGGGTGATGCAGGCCCACTTGCACGGGAGCATGGCGCGGGGGCAGCAGCCAAGGTCGAAGCAGACGTCGAGCTCAGGGATCATGAGCGACGTGGCCTCACCGGCGACCGACGTGCCGATCACGCGGTAGGGCTCGATGTACAGAAAGTTGAGGGCTGGCTCGCGTGCGGGGGGTTTGGGAAGCACTGCGGAACTCCTGCCGGCGAGGCGGTTGGCCCGGCCGCGGACGACACTGGATGTTGGCCGGCTCGGCGCCGCCCATTGAGGGGTAGTGTAGCGAACAGAGGCGTACGCACAAGGGTTTGCAGGCTTAAAAAGAGCGTGAATACCCCGCGCAGCCGGTATTGGCAACGGTTACGGGGCGTCCCCACCTCAAGCAGCGACGGGGGCCTCGCCGCGCCGGGGGCGGGTAACCAGCGCGATGAGCCAGGCGCCGATCACGATCAACAACAAGCCGCTGATGCAGACCAGCAGGGTGACCCAGTATCCGCCGCGGAGGGAGCCAATCACGACCACCGGCATGCCGCCGCCACCGAAGCTGGAGCCGGTGCCGCTCTCTATGTACGCACCGGCTTTGCGCAACCGGTCGCGCTGCGTGCCAAAGGTTCCGAACGAGGAGCTTGTTGAGCTTGAGGAGAGGAAATTCCCGCCGCCGGTGGTGCGGCCGAGGGCCTCGGTCACAATCGAGTGGACTTTGTCGGCCGCATCGTCATCGACAGCTTCGGCACCGGCTGCCTGCGCGGCCTTCTTTGCAGTCTGAGTGTTCCACGGCTGGCCGCGGAGACCCGAGTCTGCCGGCGCCTTGGTGATCGTCTTCGAGATTCCGTCGACCGTGAAATCGAACTGGTTTCCCTCGGGTCCGGTGATGGTGGCGTCGGCGCTGAGGCGGTCGGGGGTCTCTGCGCCGTCGAGCTGTTCGCGGACGGCGTTGACGTTGACGCCGCGGAACGCGCCGCTGCCGGAGCTCTGCCGGCGTACGTTGCTGACGCTGAGCTGGCGAGTGAACTCACGGGTGAGCCAGCCGTGCATCGGCACCATGCCGGCGGCGACGAGGACGAACCAGGCGATGACGAGCGGGACGACGGGGGAGCCGCGCCGGCCGTACTTCATCTTCGGCGCGAGGATGCCGACGGAGAGAAAGTCGCCGCCGCACTCGGGGCAGACGGTGAGGCCTGAGGGGTTGGGAGCCAAGGCGTAACCACACCCGCCGCAGACGGGATGCGAAGTGCCCACCCGGTGCGACCCCATGCGCCGCCAAGCGAGAATGATCGCGATGACGACGGTGAGGGGCACCGCGACGACGATCATCAACATGAACCAGCCGGGGACGAGTCCGCCCATACACAAGGGTACCGGATGCGCGAGGACTGGGTGCCTTTCACCGGACTGATCAGCCGCCGCTTTTGGCGAACGGAGGTTGGCGAAAAAGGCCTTGAGCATCGCGGCGGACTCGGCCGCCATCACGCCGCCGATCGGGGTAACGCGGTGGTTGAGACGGACATCCTCAGTGAGGCGCATAAGGGTGCCGCAGGCGCCGGCCTTGGGATCGGGGGCGCCGAAGACCAACCGCGCGATGCGGGCGTTGACGATCGCACCGGCGCACATCGGGCAGGGCTCAAGCGTGACCGCCAGTGCGCACCCTTCGAGCCGCCAGTCGCCCATCGCCATCGCGGCCTGCTTGATGGCGAGGATCTCCGCGTGGGCGGTCGGATCGTGATCGACCTCGCGCCGGTTGGCGCCCTCGCCGATGATCGCACCGTCTGCCAGGCGGTAGACGACTGCGCCGATGGGAACTTCGCCCATCGCCGCGGCGGCGCGGGCGAGTTCCAGTGCTCGCTCCATCGCGCGAATGTCGACCGAGGTGGGCTGTGAGTCGCTCATGTCACGGGCCGTCGGCGGGACCGCTGGACTCGTTACCCGCTTTGCCGATGATGCGCGAAGCGGGCAGGATGATGATGAGCGTCAGCCCCAGCTCGTAGAGCAAGTACATGGGGATGAAGATGATGCACATGCTCAGCGGGTCGGGCGAGGGCGTGAGCACCGCACCCAGCACGGCGCAGATGGCGAAGGCGTGCTTGCGATATTTCTTGAGTACCGACGGATTGACGATGCCGGCCCAACCGAGCAGCAGCACGACGACGGGCGTCTGGAAGCCGCCGATGGTCGCGAGACAGGTGGTGACGATGAGATCGAGCGTCTCTTTGAGGCGGAACTGCTGCGCGATGCTGCCGGAGTGGCTGAGGGGCTGGCCGACGATGTCGGGCTTGCCGTCCTTCATTCCGATGCAGATGCGGCGTTCCATCAGCTCGGTGTTCACCCACTCCATGCCCGGCTGCGGGTCCGGCGGGTCAAGCTCGAGCACCGTAACGGTGGGTACCAGCTTCACACCCTGCGGCAGCTCCTTGAGCTGCTCGGGCTTGTCGGCGTCGAGCATCGTTGCGTTGAAGCCGATCAGGAAGCCCAGCATCACCTTGAGCACGACGAAGTAGGCGAAGGCGAGGCCGCTGAGCGCCATCACGCCGCTGAAGGGCGCGAGCACGTAGACGAACCGCTTCTCCTTCGCGTACAGGCCGGGCGCGATGAACTTCCAGAGCTGGTAGATGATCCACGGACCGGCGACGGAGATCGTGATGATCGCGGCGATCTTGACGTACGCGCCGAAGGCTTCGAGCGGGTTGTTGAGCTGGTAGTTGGCCGGCTCGCCCGCATCGTGCAGCGCCTTGGAGGCGGGCATCACAGCCAGCTTCACCAGCCGCTCGCCGAAGAAGAGGCACGCCAGGAAGATGGGGGCCAGGCCGACAACGGACAGGAGAACGCGCCGGCGGAGCTCCTCAAGGTGCTCCCCCAGGCCCATCACCGCGTCTTTGTTCCGTCGTTCGATCGCCTTGTCCAACATGGGTGCTGACCTTAGGGAGGCGGTGGCTTGGTCGAATCCTGTGTCCGATCGGCAGCGAATGCGCGAACCAGCAACGCCCGCCGCGGCAACACGTGTAACGGCGGACGCATCGGCCTTGTGACCGAAAAAGCGTGACAACCCGGAGGGTTTCCGGCGGTATGCGCATCTGAAAGGGCGACGCGTGCAGGTGGGCGGAAACCAAGGCGATCATCTGGTGACGCTGGCTCGCGCCGGCGACGCTGATGCGCTGCGCCGCCCTCTGGGCCGATAACCGGCGCTGGGTCGCCGCCGTGATCATGGCTCACAAGCCCTCCCGGGCCGATGTCGACGACATCCTTCAGGAGGTCGCCGCGACGCTCTGCCAGAAAATCGGTGACGTGGCCGACGAAGCAGCGTTCAGAGGGTGGCTCCGCATGGTGGCGGTGAACGCGGCCCGGCTGGCGGGCCGGAAGCAGGAAGTCCGCGTCCGGCACACCACCCAGCACGCGGCGATGCAGAGCGATGACACCCGTTCGGGTGCCCAGCGGGCGGTCGCGCTGCCAGGTCAGCTTGGGGAAGAGGCCCACCGCATCCTCGACGCGGCCCGGTCGCTGCCGGAGGACTATGCCGAACCGTTGCTACTGCGGGCGGTGCAAGGGCTGAGCTACCGGGCGATCGGGCAGATCATGCAGCTCCCGGAAACGACGATCGAAACGCGCATCGCTCGGGCTCGTCGAATGCTCCGCGAAGTTCTGGAGCGGCAACAGGCGGCGTCGCTCACCGGTGCTCGCTTGCGGTAAGCGAGGCAGGGCGACCGATATCCAATCAAGGTCCAAACTGACGCCCGATCCGGGGCGGTTTTGAGCCTGTTTTTGCGCGTTGGGGTCTTTGCCCCTGACGGATCAGGGGTCAAGGCGCATCCAGCCCCAGTGATGACCCCCCTTCCTCCTTCTTCCATGAATCAACACGACGACGACGTGACGCTTTCTCGTCTGCTCGACGGCCGCGGCAAGGCGGCCGATTGGCGGCGCCTCCGCGAGGCGATCGCGGCCGACGCGACGACGTGGGACCGCGTGATCGGGTGTGCGACGGATCAGGACGGCCTCGGGGCGCTTGTCGCCGATGCGGGTGATCGTGCTGGGAACATCGAGCTTGGCTTCGCTACGACCGCGCCCAACGCCGAGTCGCCGTCGGACTCGCTGCGCATCGATCACCACCGCGCCGACGGGCGTCGGTCTGATCGCGCGGTACGTTCGGCGCGCCTGGGATGGCTGGTCGCGGCGTGCATGGCGCTGGGGCTGGTGAGCGTGGCGCTGCGTCCGCGGAACGCCGCGCCGATGAACAATGCTGGCGGGAACACGGCGGGGTTCAGCCTGGACAAGATGACGGCGAGCGACTTCATGAACGGGTATAAGGAGCGCGCCGAGAAGGACGGGACGCTGGTGGCAGAGATGCCTCAGCGGGTGGTGCTTGAGTCGCGCGCGACGCCGGACGGGAAGGGGCACGAGGTGCTCTACCTGCGCCAGTTCATCGAGCGCGCGGTGGTCGACGATCTGTACAAGTTCGGAGTCGACGAGTCGGGCCGGCCCGTGATGGTGCCGGCCTCGCTGGAGAAGCCCCGGTCGGCCGGGGCGATGTGACGCTTCGCGTTCGCGCTGCGCAGCACGAAGGGTGATCGTGTGACGGGCTGCGGCGACGAGCGGCATCTTTCAAACAGGAGTTCTCTGATGAACAGCAACAAGCAACGTGGGTTTGTGATGATGCTGGCCCTTGTGGCGGCCGCGGGCACTGCGGCGAGCGCCGCCCTTGCCTGCCCGCCCGAAGAATCAGGCTCGCCCGATCCTTCGCAGGAGATCCGCACGATCGAGTTGCCCGGCGGCGGCACGGTGAAGGTGATGTCGTCCAAGGCGCGGATCAAGGCGGCCGACGGCGACCACCTGGTGACGCTCTTTGGCCACCCGCAGGGCTCCACGCTCGAGACGCGCGTCTACGCGCCGGGCCAGGCCGCGGAGATCTACAAACTGCAGCCGGCGACGGGTGCCAACACCGTCCGCATCATCCGCGTGGTGAAGGACGGGCACGACGTGCGCGTCGAGCAGCGCGGCGGCAAAATCACGGCGAAGATCGACGGCGACGAGGTCCCGGCCGATCGCGTGTCGGTGAAGGACGGCACGCTTGAGGTGCGCGACGCCGACGGCAAGACCGTGCTGAAGGAAGAATGGCCCGATGTCGAGACGGGCTCTGGCATGACCGGCCGGCTCGGCACCCTCGCCGTTCCTCCGGTGCCGCCGGTTCCCCCCGTTCCGCCGGGGATCACCTGGACGGGCCCGGCCGAGATCGAGGCTCCCAAAGTGATGCTCGGCATCACGATGGACGAGGCCGACGAGGACGCGGTGGCGCAGCTTGGCCTGCCCGAGGGCGACTATGCCATGATCGCGACCGTCCCCGAGGGGCTGCCCGCCGCGAAGGCCGGCCTGAAGCCGAAGGACATCATCGTGTCGGTCGACGGCAAGACGCCCGCCTCGGCCGTGACGATCCGCGACGTGATGAAGACCAAGAACGCCGGCGACAAGCTGGCTGTCGAGGTGGCCCGCAAGGGAAGCCGCGTGAAGGTGGACGTGCCGCTGGAGGCGTTCGATGGCAACCGGTTCGGCGCGTACGCCAAGACGATGGGCCAGCACAGCCAGCAGTGGCAGGCACTTACTGACAAGATGGCCAAGGACGCGCTGGGCGGCGAGCAGTACAAGCTGGCGATCCCCCGCGGCGCCAACGGCGAGCCGATGATTCTGATGGACCGCAGTGCCGCCGAGCAGAAGGCGCTCGAAGCCCGCCTCAGCGCGCTTGAGAGCCAGCTCAAGCGTCTTGAGCAGATGCTCAAGCACATGGAGTCGCGCGGCGAGAACGCGCTTCCTCCCTCGGGCGGCGGCGGCGCTCCCAAGCCGCAGTTCGCGGCCGGCATCTGACATTGAAACCCCCGCCGCGCGTGACGGCACGCGCGGCCTGACGAGCTTCATTTCCCCCACAGCGGCCCGCCCGCGCGACAGCGTCGGCGGGCTGCTTTGTTTCCCGCGGTCGTGCACACTCAAGCCGGTTGTCAGGCGGTTTGGCGCTAAGGTTGTTTGGTGAAGGCCTCAACGGTGATCTCGGCAGCCAGGGACCGCGCGGTGTACGCGGGGATCCGCTCGGCGATCAGTCTTTCGACGATGTGGGAGCCTGACGCGACGCTGAACGCGTTTGCGAAGATGGGCAGGCTGTTCGCCGGCGCTCCGTTCAATCGCAAGCGGCTCGACCGCGCCGTCGGGCACCTGAGCGAGGCGTTCCCCGATTGGTCGCTGGAACGCAAGCGCGAGTTCGCGCTGCTCGGCTATGAGCATCTGGCGATGCTGGGCGCGGAGATGACGCTCACGCCGCGATTGATGTCCAACGAAGGGTGGGCGGATCGCGCGCGGCTGGAAGAGATTCGCCCGGCGCTCGCTCAGTTGCTGCGCGGACGGCCGTGCCTGCTGGTGACGGGGCACGTGGGAAACTGGGAGGTTTGCGGGCATCTGATGGCGCTGCTTGGGTTCCGCATGCACGCGATCTATCGCCCGCTCGACCTTGCCCCCCTGGACGCGTGGGTGCGCGAGACGCGCTCGCGGCGCGGGCTCTACCTGCTGGACAAGTTCGAGACCGCCGAGTCGCTACCGGGGATCTTCCGGCGCGGCGAGACCGCGGCGTTTGTCGCCGATCAAAACGCCGGAGTGCGGGGCATGTTCGTGCCGTTCTTCGGGCGGCTGGCAAGCTCGTACAAGGCGATCGGCCTGATGGCGCAGCGGTTCGGCGCGCCAGTCGTCGTGGGGTGGGCCAAGCGTGTCGGCGGCAGCGAGGCCGTCGGGTCAGAGTCGCTGGTGCGCCGGCCGCAGGCGCTGCGGTTTGATCTGCGGATCGCCGACGCATTCGGGCCGGAGGATTGGGAGGGTCGTCCAGATCCGCTGTTCTACATCACGGCACGGTACCGGCGAGCGCTCGAGCAGGCGTTCACCGAGGCGCCGGACCAGGTGTTGTGGATGCACCGGTTCTGGAAGAGCCGACCGCTGCACGAACGAAAGGGAAAGCCTTTCCCAGCTGCGCTTGAGCGAAAGTTGCGTGAACTGCCGTGGATGACCGACGCCGAGGTCGAGCGGATCAAGGCGCGGAGCGCGCAGGACGCGGCGGAGTTCGCCGCAGACCCCAAGAATGCGCGGCAGAGCGAGGAACCCGAGGAGCCGGGCCTTGCGTAAGAGTGAGCATGGGCGGTGCGAAAGGAACGGTCATGTCTGAGCGGTTGACTGGCGTGTCGGTGGTGATCGTCGACGACGACGCAGACATCGCCGAGGCGATGCAGACGGCGCTTGCGGCCGAAGGGGCGGAGGTCCAGACGGTCAACAACGGCAACGACGCGGTGACGGTGATCACCGAGCAGAAGCCGCGGCTGGTGGTGCTCGACATGATGCTCCCCGGGCGATCTGGCTTCCTGGTGCTTGAGAAGATCAAGGGCGAGGCGGACAGCCCGATCGTGATCATGCTGACGGCCAACGAGGGGAAGCGTCACCAGGCGTACGCGCAGAGCCTGGGCGTCGATCGGTACTTCATCAAACCGGCGCCGCTGGAGGCGCTGATCGAAGCGTGCCGCGAACTGGTGGCGGCGCGCGACGCGGAAGAGAAGATCGCGGGGCGGAAGCGGAAGTAGTCAGCACTTGTGAGAAGAGCCGACGGGCCGCAAGGCTCCGGCTGTTTGGTCGCAGGTCCTGTGTACGAGTACGTCAACACGTTCGGCCGGCCCCTTACGGGGCTTGGCTCTTATGCGCCTTCGCCGGCGCGTCGAACTCGTTGTTGCGACGTGGCCGCAGCGTCCTGCTCGAATCGAGCGCCGCACTCGGGGCATGGAGCGGTGCTCACCAGTCCGCGGCGTGAGTAACCGCACGCGGCGCAGTGTGCGCCCGCGATCGGAAAGACCATCGCGCTGAGGCGGCGGGCGCTCATCAGCGCCGCGATGCCGATGGTGAGCCACACCATCGAACCGCCGCGGCTGTTCCAGAGGAACAGGATGAGATTGTCCGGCCCGGAACCCACGGCGAGCGCTGCGATCAGACCGACGACGAACTCGATCACCTGCACGCCGCTGACTGCGATGAGATAGATCGACACGACTTTGATCGCCGCGGTGAGCCAGTAGCGTGCGCGGGCGACGGTTGCGCCGGACGGTGCGGTGGACATGGAGACAGCATACCGCGGCGGTTTACTCGCCGCGCTCGCTCTGGGGCTTCTGGTCCGGCGGCGTCTCGATGCTGCCGAGCCGGTATCCCTTGTCGTACTGCGGTTCGGTGCGGAGCACAAGCACCGCGTTCATCGCTGCAAGCAGCACGGCGAGGGCCGCGGGCCCGACCAGTCTCCATGCGCGCTGGCGGGAAGTCGGCAGCGCCTGCTGGGCGATGAGCGCCGAGGCGAGCACGAGCCAGACGAGCACGAACGGCTCGTGATAGCGCTGCCAGAGCTGCGGGTTGGCGCAGTTGGCGACGGCGAAGCCGGCAAGTGCGCCGAGCATCGTCCAGCGCTGACGCGCGGTCATGCCGGCGAGCGCACCTGTCACGACCACCGCGCCCACGGGCGCGAGCACCGCGAGCGCCAGCGACCGGCCACCCACAGCGCCGACTTTTCTATAGATTCCCCACACACCGCCGAACCGCCCGTGCTCAAAGTCCCACGCCGTCGGCGGAACCACGGCAAGCAGCAGGCCGATCGCCGCCGCGACGAAGATCGCGCCGCGGTGGTCGCGCCACGCGATGAGCAAGCCGGGGCGCAACCACGAGCAGAAGAACGGCGCCGCAAGCGCGACCAACGAGAGGATGAACGCCGGCGTCGCAAGCTGCAGTCCGGCGTGATGCCACGCGACGAACGTGGGGGGAACGAGCTGGTGGTTCCACAGCAGCCAGAAGCCCAGCAGCGCCGCCGCGGCAGGAATTGTGAACACCATCGCCAAGAGCAGGTTGCGAACGGCGGCGCTGATGGTCGCCTGATTGAACAGGTCGCGCAGCGGCAGGATGGGGCCGCCCGCACGGTCGCGTTGTGCCGGAAGGCTGGCGCTGAGCCACGCGGCGAGCCAGACCATGCCTGCAGCCCAGGCGTGGATCTGGCGAGCGACGACGAGCCAGACCACAATCGCGCCCATCAGCGCGAGAACCGGCAGTGTCACGCGCGGTCGCAAGGCGAGCAGCACGACCGCGACGACGCCGAGCCACGCACTGTTGTCTGGCAGCAGCCACGCGGCGGATTGATAGATGTACGGCGACCCAATCAGCGGCAGACAGAGCACGACGGCGGCGATCGCCGGGCCGGGCTCAAGACCGCCGGCGGCGATGCGGCGTTCGGACCAGCTACCGATGGAGTAGAGCAACACGAGCGTGAAGCACAGGCCGGCAAGCTGCAGCACGCGGCGCTGGTTGTTGATCGTCGGGTCGGGCGCAACGCCGGACGCTGGATTGGGGAAGAGCACGATGTCGTAGGCGGACTTGCCGTCGCTGCCGACCCCGATCGCTCGCCCAACGGTCGACAGGGCGAGGTGGTAGCCCGGGGTGGTTGCTGAGAGGTAATCCTGCAAGTTGGGTTTCGGCAGTTCTTGCGCGAACTGACGGATGGCCTTCTCGTGGTAGTTAAGGCTGTCGTACGCGGCGCGGCCGCGGGTGGTGCCGCTGATGATCACCGGCAGACAGGCCAACAGCATCAGACACGCCAGAATCAACCCCGCGACGGAGACCCGCCCAGACCGACTCCAGCGGGCGGTGGTTTGACCCGATGTTGGGGCGAGGTGCGATAACCGCTCATCGCGGCGAACCGTGGTGTGGCGGGGGTGGAAGTACACTCCCCCGGTGCATCGGCCGGGCGATGGCCGGGTCTGGAATAGAGCCGCGGAACTCCGCGGGCGCGTGAGAAGGAGTTCGTTGATTTGATTTCGTCGCTGATGAGCCGGATGCACAAGCCCATCTACGAACACCGGATGAAGGTGCTCGTGGATGAAATCGTGCCGCGCCTGCTCGCGGGTGACGCGGTTCTGGACGTAGGGTGCGGGAACGGGACGCTCGGCGCCGCCATCATGAGCGACCGACGCTGCCCTGCGGGGGCGAAGGTGGAAGGGCTTGAGCGCGTGGTGCGCGGCGGCGAACCGATCAAGGTGCACGCGTACGACGGCAAAACGATGCCGCTCGCAGACAAGAGCGTTGACGTGGTAATCGTGGCGGACGTGCTGCACCACGAGGAACAGCCGGACCGGTTGCTGCGCGAGTGCGTGCGAGTCAGCCGTCGGCTGGTGATCATCAAGGACCACAAGGTCCGCGGCCCGGTGAGTAAAGCGCGCGTCAGCCTGATGGATTGGGCGGCCAATGCGCCGTACGGCGTGCCGTGCCTGTTCCGCTACAACACGCTGGAGCAGTGGCGGGCCGAGCCGGCAAAATTCGGCGCAACCATCGAACACGAACGAACGAGCATGGACCTGTACCCCGGGCTGTGGAACCCGGTGTTCGGCAAGGGACTTCAGTACATGGCCTTCTGGAGGACGGACAAATCCAACGCGTGAACCACAGAGACACAGAGACTCAGAGAAGAGGAGAACAGGCGGGTATGCATTCGATGTATTTTGTCTTTGCTCCTCACCTCGTGCCTTCATCTGCGTCAATCTGCGTTCATCCGCGGCCGGCTTGTCTTGTTCTTCTCTGCGTCTCTGTGTCTCTGTGGTGAACAAGCCTTTCATGCTCAAGCACCTGATCAAACTCGCCCGTCCGACGCAGTGGAGCAAGAGCGGCTTCGTGCTCATCGGGCCGTTCTACGTGCTCGCCGACGGGCACCTGCGAGGCGCGGGAAGCCTGGTGGGAGCATTCTGGGCCGCGGCGGCGTTTGCGCTGGTCGCCAGCTCGTGCTACGCGCTTAACGATGTTCGCGACGCGGAGCAGGACCGCGTGCACCCGCGCAATGCAAGCGCCCGGTCGCTAGCGGCGCGGTCTCGCCGGGAACGGCGACGATGTTCGGCGCGGCGCTTGGCGTGGCGGGCTTCGCGTGTCTGATCGGCGTGCAGCCTGAATTCCGGTTCTGGACCGGCGCGATGCTCGCGACGTATCTGCTGACGACGCTCGCCTATTCGCTGTGGCTGAAGAAGCGGGTGATCGCCGACGTGATCGGGCTGGCGATGGGGTTCGTGCTGCGGGTGCTGGGCGGGTGCGCCGCAGTGGGGATCGGCCCGACGACCTGGCTGCTGACGGTGACATTCTTCCTCTCGATGTTTCTTGCGTTCGGCAAACGGCTCGGCGAGCGGCGCACGCTCGGCGACGCCGCGGGAAGCGCACGCTCTGTGCAGGACGCGTACAGCGACGACACGCTGCGTCTGGCCGTGATGGCGACGGGCGTCGTGACGCTGGTGACCTACGCGTTCTATGTGATCGGACAGGACGCCAAGTACACCTTCGCCATCGGGCACGGCGCCGAGGCGATCGCGGCCGGCACGAAAGAGGGTTTCGGTTTCAACCTCATGTGGCTCACCGTGCTGCCGGCGACCTACGCCCTGCTGCGCTGCGTGGTGCTGCTGGAGCAAGGGCGCTACGACGACCCGACCGAACTGGCGACGGCCGACCGGCCGTTCCAGATCGCCGGCGCGGCATTCGTCGTGCTTGCGGCGGGCCTGATGGTGCTTCACGCACGCGGCTACATCGGCGTGTGAAAACGAAACAGCCCCGCGCCGGCGGGGCTGCCAATGGTCAACTGAGTGAATCAGGCGTCAGGCAGCGCGGTCGCCGCCGCCGGTGCTGCCGCCGGTGAACGGGTAGGAGTCCACCTGGCTGCGCAGCGAGCGGAGCTGCTCCTCAGCCTTGGCAAGCCGGTCCTCGAGCTCGCGCGTGAAGTGTTCGAACCCTTCGGGCGTCGTGCCTGAGTGCGAGGGTGCCACGCGGGTGCTGATGCGGCCGATCCGCTGCTTGGTCATCTGGCGGACGGCTTCGGTCGGGAACGGCAAGCGGTCTGTCGGGAGTGTCACGCCGTTGTCATCCACAAGTCGCAGGTTGCTCATGGGTCCTTCCTTGGCGAGCGGCCTGTTGCGCGGCGGAACACATCGAAACCGTTGCCGTGCGGGCGTCGCGGCTGATTTGATCGGGAGAGTTCCCGAGCCGGTAAAGCCGGATTCACGCCCGTGAAGGCGTTGAACGAACAGACGCCCGCGTGGACGGCACGGTCGTCAGCAAAGGCGGCGCGCGGCAACGTCGGGGGTCCATAAAGACGCCTTTGGCGCGGGAGCGATAAGAACGGCGCGTTATGGGCGCGTTGGCTCAGGCTGCGCGGCAACCGGCTTCTTCTGGCCGTAGCGCGGCTCGGTGCCGTTGAGCATGCGCGATGTTGGAGCGGTGGCGCCAGACCACCATCACGGCCAGCATCACTGCCGCGGTGACGTAGGGCCACATGGGCCACGTGACCGACGCGCCGCGCTCGGGGACAAAGAACCCGAAGCTGTGCGCCACGTCGTTGACGAAGATGATCGAGATCGGGATCGAGATCGCCGCGACGCAGGAGGAGAGCCCGATAAAGCGGGTCGTCTTCACGCACACGAACCAGACCAGCAGCGCAACGATCGCCGGCAGGGTGAGGATCGGGAAGACGGCCATCACGGCGCCAAAGCCGGTCGCCACGCCCTTGCCGCCGCGGAACTTCAGATAGGGCGACCACATGTGGCCCATCACGGCGACGACGCCGACCGAGAGCCAGGCCCACGCCATGTACGACGGGACCTCTGGGCGAGAAATCGTCTTGAGCACGAACCCCGCGACGAACGTCGGCAGGAAGCCCTTAAGGGCGTCGAGGAAGAACGTCAGCACCCCCCACTTGCGGCCGAGCGTGCGACCGACGTTGGCACTGCCGATGTTCTTCGACCCGTGCTGGCGGACGTCCACGCCCTTGGCCAGACCGAGCATCAAGCCGAAGGGGACGCCTCCGAGGAAATAGGCGGCCAGCATCAATCCGACCCATGCAAGGGTGTCGGTAGAGGTCCAGGCAGCGTCAACAGGCGGAGGAGTCAAAGGCATGAGGAGCGTCTTAGACGGTAGCAACGGTAACGAGGAACGCTGGTGATCGCAAGTGAGCAGTTTGGTGTCTGTGCGTATCAACCAGCTGTATCGCGGTTGCATCATGTGTCGGCCAGAGGCGGGTCTGGTCGATGCAACATTTGCCGGTGATGGGTGAAGACCCCTCCCGCGGCATTCCATGGGCGCGCCCGGACCAAAGCAAGGAACTCTCGTCTCCCCCCTGCTCCTGCGGCTGGTGATCGGAGCCACGTTCATCTGGGCGGGGCTCAGCAAACTGGTGCCGACGATCGAGTTCGCCGGGCAGGACGCCGCGATCCTCGCCAACCTGGGCACGGGAATCGCTCCCTCGCGAACCACCAAACCCCCCGCAAGTAACGGCGCGGCCCCAAGCAGCCCGGCGCTCTCGCCCCCCGCGACCCTCCCGCTTCCTGACGCTCCGCCCGCGGGGCAAACGCCTCCCAAGGGGGACAAGCCCACGTCGAGCGGAAAGAACAAGAGTCCGGTCCGCCAGACGCGCACCAGTGCTGACTCGGCACAGGACGCCCGCACGCCCGTGCTTGCCGCGTTCTCGACTGAGGATCTGCCCGCGGCCGTCGGAGCCGACCGCAAGGCCTCTGCGAGCAAGTCCAAATCACAGCCCACCGCGCCGACCACGCCCGCCACGACTCCACCCGCGGCCACAAACCCGCCCAAGACTGCGACAACACCTGATGTGCTCCCGCCCGGCGGCAAGTACTCCGCGGCCGATTTCCCCGAGCCCGCCCGCGCACGCCGCGCGTACGCCCTTTCGATCCTGATGGTGCATGCGGCCTATCCGCAAGCGACGCCCGCTCACCCGTCACCCAGCGGGTTCTGGCCCAAGATGCTGGCTGATTCGCCGTGGGTAATCTGGCTGTCGTTCGGTGCGGCGGTGGCCGAGTTGTTTGCCGGTGTGCTTGTGCTCGTGGGCTTCCTGACTCGCCTGAGTTCACTGATGCTTGTGCTGGTGATGGCGACCGCCATGTGGCTGACCCAGATCGGGCCCGCGATGAGCATCGGCCAGACGCAGTTTGGCATTCTCCCCGACAAGGTCTGGTGGGACCCCGTGCAGTGGTCCACGTTCTTCTGGCAGTTGCTGCTGATCGTGTCGTCGATCGCGCTCGCCTGCCTGGGCGGCGGAGCCATGTCGGTCGACCGTGCCCTCGCCGTGATCGGTTCGGGCGGCCCAAAGACCGAACAGGAACCGCCGGCAAAGCCCTGATCTGACCGCACTCACCCTTACCTTGCCAACCCTTTCGCATCCCAAGTGAACCACCCGGGGGCAAGCGGCGAAGGATTCAGCACCGCCTCGATTCGTGTCCTCCCCTCACTGCCTGCAGATGCGCATGCGCGACCCCATTCCGACCGGCCGGACCTGGCGCTCGAGCGCCGCGGCGGTGGCGTCGGTGCTCGTGCACGCGGGAATCGCGGTGCTGCTGACCGGCGCAGCGCTGACCATCGCGGCGGAGGTCCTGCCGCCCAAGGGCGTAGCGGTCGATGTACAGATGTCCGTCGCACCGCAGGGTGATGCGCGCCTGCTCAGCACCGTTCAGCCGCCCCCGGCGATCCCCTTGGATCCGATGCTGGCCAAGAGCGGTCCGGCGAAGGCTGGGGGGTCAGGAATCAACACCGCTCCAACGACGGGGAACAGCGATCTCGCCCAGGTGCTCGCCGCCGCCGATGCCGCGGCCACCGCCTCAGGCGTTGCGACCACAAGCGAGAGCGGAGCTGCGGCCGCCCTTGAGCGCACGCCGACGGGCGCCGGCGTCGCATTCGCCGGTCTGACCGCTCGCGGCGAGCAGGCCCGCACAGTGGTCTACGTGATCGACGCCTCAGGCCCGATGATCTCGTCGCTGAGCGATGTACTGGCCGAGGTGGATCGCTCAGTCAGCGCACTTCTTCCGACGCAACGGTTTGGTGTCGTGCTCTTCCGCGACAACGAGAACGACGACGGGGGGGTCGTGCTGTTCGATGCGCGCCTGCGCGAGGCCAACACCCGCAACCGCGACGAGCTGCGCAAGTGGCTGTCGGGGATCACCGCCGGCGGGCGGTCCAACCCCATGGCCGGGCTGCGCGCTGCCCTGGCGCTCAAACCGCAGGTCGTGTTCCTTCTGTCGCGCTCGATCAACCGGACCGGCGGCGGCGTGTGGGATCTCGGGCCCGCTGCAACGCTCGCCGAACTCGACAAGCTCAACCCCGAGGCGCTCGCGTCAGATGGAACCAAGGGGCGCACCACGCTCGTCAAGACGATTCAATTCCAAGAGCCGGATCCCACCGGCGTGATGCAGCAGATCGCACAGCGCCACGGCGGCAAGTCGACCGAGGGACCGGCCTACCGCCTGCTCAAGCGCGAGGAGTTGCAGAAGCGGTGAGCCGCGCACGCCCATCCGGCCTTGCCGCCGCGGCATTCACGGCCGCGGCGGTGGCGCTTGGAGCGCCGGCGGTGATCGGTCAGCCACCCGCGCCTCCGACCGCTACCGCAACCCGCACAGATTCGGTTGCCGCCGCGAACGCCGCCGTTGAGCAGCTCGCTCGCTCCGGCGATGAGTGCGCCGTGCTCGTCGGCCTGCCCAGCGCTTCGCAGCGCGCACGCGTCGCGACCGTCGCGGGCGAGGCGCTCGCGCGGCTTCAGCGCGCCGAGATGGAGATCACCGCCCGCATCGCGGCGCTCCGAACGACCGATCCCGACGCCGCCGCGGCGCTGCAGACCAACGAGTTGGGACTGCGCCTGCCGCTGCTGCGGGCACGCGCAGCGGTGCTCAAGGGCGTCGCCGAACGCAACGCCGCCGCGCTGACAGGCGCCATCGAACAGTTGCGTGCGCTGGACCCGCTGGCGGTTGCACCCGCCGCACTGCGCCGCTACCTGCTGGCCCTTGCGCTCTACCACCGCGAGGTCGCCAACGGCGGGCTGCCGGGCGCACCGACCGCCGACGTCACAGAGGCGATCGACCTGCTCCGCTCGATCAGCGACTGGCCCATCGGCCTTGATCCCAACACGCAGCACCCGCCGGCGCTCGCCGCCGAAACGAAGTTCGCGATGGTGCGCATCGGCACCCACGCTCGCGGCGACGGCGTGGTCGCATTCCGCTCCGGCGAGTGGGAAGACCAGCCGCCCTTCGTGGTCCGCTCCGGCGGCAGCGAGAGCGAGCTCGCCGAACCCGGCTTGTTCGTGCGCCACGCCGAAGCCCGCGCCGCGGCTCTGGCAGCCTTATGGGTCGCCCGGCCGGGCAAGATCACCTTCGAGCAGCTCATCGAACCGATCGGCCAGAGCGTCCGCGCCTCGCGCATCGCCGTGCCGATGAATGCCAAGAACCGCGAACAGCTCGCCCAGCAGCGGGCCGCGGCGATCCGCGAGAGCCTCATCGGCCGCACCGTCGCCGCGATCCTCGAAGCGGGCGGCTCACAACTGGAGCTCCCGCCGTGGGCCGTCGTTTCCGGCGCCGCCGAGCTGGCCCGCGACCCCTCCACCCGCGAGATGGCGTCGATCATCCTCGAAGCCCTGCTGCACCGCAAGGACCTGGGCGACGCGAAAGCCGATGCGCTCTTCTTCTCCGCGATGACCCTCGCCGAGTCCGATCGTGCTCGTGATGTTGTCGAAGGCGTCCGTCGCGCAACGGCGCGGTTGAAGCGGGCCTCCGCGAACCGCGCCGGTCCGTGCTGGTCGCCAACCTTCCCGCCGTCGCGGCACAAGCCGTGCGGCGCGCAGAGGGCGTCTCGCCCGCCGACGCCACGCTGATCGCCGATGCCAACGAGGCCCGCATCGCGGCCCTCAAGGCGACCGGGCGCGCCGCACCCGGAGCGTCCGAGACCGTCAACGGGCTCGAACTCGCGAAGGCCGTGCTGCGCCGCGCAGGCTCGACCGACGTCGAAGTCGACGGCAAAACGCAGCGCATCAACAAGGTGGACCCCGCAACGCTCGCTGAAACGCTCGATGCACTGCGCTCCGTCAAGACCGCCGAGGCCCGCACTCTTGCCGAGGCCGCGATCGACGCGGCGGTGGTGTATCGGCGCGCCCTGCTGGCCAACTCAGCCACGCCGGTGCAGGACGGGCAGGGGTTGGTGCGCACGGCGGAGCTCGGGCTTGGGTTCGTGGGTGATAACTATTCCTCACGCTCGGTGCAGCTCCGCATCGCGCTGGCCGACGGCTATACCGCCGCGGGCGATGCACGGGCTGTGCAGATCTACGACAAGCTGCTGGCAACCGAGCCGCCGCCGATGAGCCCGTCAGCGCTGGTGGTTCGCAAGGCACGCGCACAGCGCGCCGCCGGCGACGGCGCCGGAGCGTTCGGCACCCTCAGAACGCTGGTCGACGTCTTTGAGTCCGCCCCCGCGTCACAGCGCCCGCCGGAGTTCTTCTCCGCCTGGGCCGACATGCTGGAGATCCTCGCGGCCGACAACGCCGGCGGCCGGCGCAGCGACCAGATCCGTCTCCGCGTCGCCCATCTGCGATCGCTCGATGCCAAGCTCGGCTCGACCGACGCAGCCGAACGCATCGACATGGTCGAGCGCTCACTCCGCTGACGCGAGGGGACGCGAAGATCGCATTCGATAAGAGCCGAGCCCCGTAAGGGGCCGGCGGTTCGGCGGCGGTGTCCACGCACAACGGCCGGGGCCTTGCGGCCCGCGGCTCTTATTCGCACGCTGCACCTCGTCACCGCCCCCGGCTGAGCGATGCGAACTTCAGCACAACGCCCTCAAGCACGTGCTCGGGCTCGCCGCGGCCCGACTTGATGCGCTGATCGCCTCCCACTGCTGCGCCCAGCAGCTCGGCGGTCTGTACCGCGGTCATCCGGCGCACAGCGCCGAAGATTACAGCGCCCGATCCGCCCCACAGCCGCAGCCGCGCGGTCAACGCCCCCTCGCTCTCGCGTGCCGCAAAGCCGCGCGCTGCGCCGTCGATCTTCCGCGCAAGGTCCACCACCGCCACCATCAGTCCCGCCGGCGTCTCGCGCGACACGTCGATCATCTGCCGCACCTGACGCAGCGCCGCCTCGGGGTCGCCACCCAAAAGGTACCGCTGCAGCGCGAAGATGCTCTCCTCCTCGCGCGAGAACCCCACCATCTCGCCCGCGAGCACTGCGCTGATCCCCTTTTCCCCGCGCGCCGCCGCCGCGATCGCCAGCTTCTCGATCTCGCTATCCAACCGGCCAAGCTCGCAACCAATGTTCTCCACCAGCACCTTCGCCGCGGCGGCGTCGAGCGCCGTCTTGTGCTTCGAAGCGCGCGACACGCACCACCGCTCGGCCTCGGCAGGGCCCGGCGGCTGGCAGTCGATCACCACCCCGCCCGACTCCACGATCGCCGCGTCGAGCTTTCCCTTGTTCCACTTACCGCCGGCGCAGCAGCAGCACGCTGCTGCGCTCGGGACTCGAGGCGTATTCGGTCATCATCTCTCGCGCGCTCCGCCGAGCGAACCCCCGCACTGGGGCTGAGGCGGCGCCGTCTTCGTCGTCCTTTTCCTTCAGCAGCTGCTCGGCGTTCTCAACGATCACGATCTTCGCCGACGACATGAGCCCCATCGTCCGCAGCTCGTCGAGCACCTCAGACGCCTGGCACGATGCTCCGTCGAACACGAACGTGGGCACCTCGCCCCCTTCGCGCTTGGTGAGGGCCGCGCGCACCTTGTCGGTCGCTTCGAGCATGAGGAACCGCTCCGGACCGGTCGTGAGCACCACCGGCGCCGTCTCCAGCTCTCCCCCACCACCACCACCGCTCTCACTCGCCGCTTTCTTCGCCATCGGTTCAGTCCTCAGCGCAGGGGCTTGCCCAGCTTCTCACGCTTGGCGGCCAGGAACGTGCGGTGGTGCTCCACATGCTTCACGTACACCTCGACCATCTGCCCGATGGTCACCAGCCCGCGCTGGGTGTGCACGCCCTGACGCTCGAACGCCGCATCCGGCAGCGCCCGCAGAAAGTCGGCCGTCCACCGCCGGTTCAGCCCGAACAGCTCGGCGACATCCTGCACGCTCCCGGCGTTCACCGCCGGCACCTTGCTGAAGGCTGTCTCGTCGTAGCTGACCAGCAGCGGCTTCTCCTCCGCCGCCATCCGCCGCATGCGGTGGGTGGCGATCTGGTCGCTGTCGATCATGTGCACGACCAGTTGGCGGACGCTCCAGGTCCCCGGAACGGGGAAGGCGTCCAGCTCTTGCTCGGTCAGCCCGTGGACCCAGTGCTTGAGCTCGTGCCCCTGGGCTTCATACCGGTCGATGATGGAACGGTCCATAGGGAGGCATCGTACCGTTGTTCCGTGCTGGTGCTCACCGTCATTCAGGGGCCCGACAAGGGCCGCACGTTCGAACTCCCCGATAACGAGCCGCAGATGATCGGCCGCTCATCGGAGAGCCTCCCCCTCTCCGACAGCACCGTCAGCCGCCGGCATGCCGAGCTGACCCCTGACCGGGGAGAGTGGTTTCTGCGCGACTTAGGGAGCCAGAACGCCACCCTTGTCAACGGCATCCGCGTCGAGCCCAACCAGAGGGTTCGGCTCAAACCCGGCGACCAGATCCGGGCGGGGATGACCCTCTTCTCATTCGGTCGCACAGAGCGCCGCACCGACCCGCAGGTCCGCATGCTCCGCGCCGACCAGGTCGACACCTCGATCGAGCGCGCCCTCTCTTTCGACGACTCGGTCATCCTCGCCCTCGATACCGACACCCGCGCAGGAACCGCCGCCGGCGCGACCGTCGCGGGCGTCACCGCCTCCTCGCACCTGCGCGTGCTCTACAAGCTGACCACCCTGGTCGGCACCCTGCCCGAACGCGATAAGCTGTTCGAGGGCGTCTTCGACCTGATCTTCAGCGAGCTGCGCCCTGAGCGAGCCGTCTTCCTCATCGACGAGGGCGATGGACCCGTCCCATCGGTCGTGCGGTTCGCTACCAAGGGGCCCGCCGGCCAGCAGATCGATGTGTCGCGCACCATTCTGCAGCACGCGCTGGACAAGGGCGAAGGCGTGCTCGCCAGCAACGCCATGAGCGACGAGCGCTTCCGCAAGGGCGACTCAGTGCAGCGCATGTCGATCCGCAGCGCCATGTGCGTCCCGGTGCGCGCCGCCGGACGCTCGTTCGGCGCCATCTACGCCGACTCGTCCATCGGCGCCGGCGCTTTCAACGCCGATCAGCTCGCGCTGATGACCGCCATCGGCCAGCAGACCGGCCTCGCCCTCTCGCACCTGGAACTCCACTCCCAGCGCCTCCAGAACGAGCGCCTCGCCGCCATCGGCCAGACCGTCGCCAGCCTCTCCCACTCGATCAAGAACATCCTCCAAGGCCTTCGCGGCGGCGCCGATGTCGTCGAGATGGGCCTCCGCAAGGACGACCTTAAGGTCGCGCGCGGCGGCTGGCCGATCCTCAAGCGCAACCTCGACCGCATCATCGCCCTCTCTCTGAACATGCTCGCCTACTCACGCCAGCGCACGCTGGAGGTCGAGCTCACCAAGGTCCAGCCGCTGCTGGATGACTGCGCATCGCTTCTCACCGATCAGTGCAAGCTGCGCGGCGTGGCCCTCATCATCGACGCCGACCCCGACATGCCGCCGGTCCCTATCGACGCATCTCAGGTGCATCAAGCGCTGATGAACCTCATGTCCAACGCCGTCGAGGCGGTGGAAGCCAAGACCGGGGTCGTCACCGTGCGGGCCAAGTTCTCACCCGCCGATCCGAGCCGGCCGGCGGGGCGCGGGGAGCTGCGCATCGACGTCATCGACAACGGACCGGGCGTGCTTCCTGAGTTACAGCGGCGCATCTTCGAGCCCTTCTTCACAACAAAGGGACTTCGCGGCACAGGCCTTGGTCTGGCTGTAACCCGGCGCATTGTGGAGAGTCACAACGGAAAGGTGCTTGTAAGTACTATCCCGGGGAAGGGAGCCACCTTTTCAGTTGTGCTTCCCGTCGATCCAGCCGCTTCGATCGATCCCAGCGCAACCGCCGACACCCGTCAGCGGTCCGATGCGCAGTGGCGGATGGAACCGTAAAAACCCTACGAAAATGCGGGCGACAGGACTTGAACCTGCACGGCCTTGCGGCCACGAGAACCTAAATCTCGTGCGTCTGCCAATTTCGCCACGCCCGCTCGTGAAGGAATCTTATGCAGCTTATCGGCAACGGTTTCATGTACTGTTCGGGTCTTGTGCAGTCGCAACATGATCGTTGAAACTTGCATCTACATTGTGCGCGCAGCTAGTATGTGAGTTGAGTGCTTAGCGCATAGGGTGTGCGGCACAATTACCTTCACTGGCCGACCTCTACGGGAGGTCGGTTTGTGCGTTTACGGGAATAACAACATGGCAAAGCGCAGCTCCAGTCCAATTTCTAACCTTTCGATCGCCGACCTCAACCGCGAGATCAGCCGCCGCCGCCGTTCGCTCCCGGCGCTGCAGCGCCGCCGCGAAGGCCTCCTCACCAAGCTCGCCAACATCGACGCGCAGATCGCTGAGCTTGGCGGCCCGGCTGGTGGTCGCCGCGCAGGCGGCGGTGGAGGCGGGGGCGGCCGCGGAGGCAACGACGGCACGCTCGCCGACTACCTCCGTCGCGCCCTGACCAACAACACCATGGGCGTCACCGAAGTCGCCGAGGCCGTCAAGCAGCTTGGTTACGCCACCAACTCCCCCAACTTCCGTACCATCGTCAACGCCGCACTCATGCTCAAGAAGAACGGCTTCAAGCGCGTCGCCCGCGGCAAGTACACCGTCGCCTGAACCTTCCATCAATTTGCACGTACCCAGCAACGGCCGGCGGTTCCGCCGGCCGTTGCCGTTTCTCCGATGCCTGAACTCCCCGAGGTCGAGACCGTTCGCCGCACGCTCGCGCCGCACCTGGTGGGCCGGCGGTTGCCAAGGCCGAGGCGCGCCGCCGCGACTTCGTCACCGGCGATGCGTCACCGCGTGCGCTCCTTCAAGGTTCCATCGTCGATCGGCTCGATCGGCGCGGCAAGCAGCTCGCCGTCATCGCGCGCGATGGGCGCGCCGTGATCGTGCAGCTCGGCATGAGCGGCCAGGTGCTGATCGCGAAGCCCCCTGATCCACTCCCCACGCACGTGCACGCTCTGTGGACAATCAAGGATCGCTCCACCGTCGTGCTCTTCCGCGATCCGCGGCGGTTCGGTGGACTCACGACCTTCGCATCCATCGAGCAACTCAACGCCGCTTGGAAGAACCTCGGACCTGATGGATTGCTTATCACCGGGGATGAGTTGTGGACAGCCGTTCGCTCTTCGAACCGAGCGAGCAAGGCGGCGCTGCTCGACCAGTCGGTGGTCGCCGGCGTCGGCAACATTTATGCCGACGAGTCCCTGTTCGAGGCGGGGATTCACCCCAAGGCCAATTGCCGCCGACTGAACAAAGCCCGCATCGACCGCCTGGCCGCTGCCATCGTGAACGTCCTCGCCGCCGCCGTGGAGGCCCGTGGATCGACGCTGAGAGACTACCGCGACGCAGAGGGCAACGAAGGCGGCTTCGCTCTCCAACACCGCGTATACGGCCGTAGCGGTCTTCCCTGCGTTCGCTGCGGCCGCACGCTCAGCAAGACGGTCGTCGCTCAACGCACCACGGTGTTCTGTGCTCACTGTCAGTCGCGATGAATGGTTGTCTTTCTTCTTCCTCTAGAAGAAAGAAAGAGTGGTGGTGGTAGAAGTAAGCGTGTCGGATTGTGCACAACCGGCGGGCGCATCAACCAGACCCCATGGAATCCAGTCGTTCAGCGTCGTTTCGCGTCTGTTCAAACTGCGTGGACAGGCGCTCGGTCGCTCCTGTCGGTCGTCGGCAGCTGTCGCTTGCGCGACGATGATCGCTCAACCGACAGGCGCGCCGCCGACACACGCCGAGCGCTCGTCCACACACCCTGCACGCGCTGTGGACAACCCAACCGACAGCGCCCCGCAAGCAAAACGCCTTAGAGCGGACGCATCAGCGGGAACAGCACCACGTCGCGGATCGTTCGCTGGTTGGTCAGCAGCATCACCAGCCGGTCGATGCCCAGGCCCATCCCGCCCGCCGGCGGCATTCCCACCTTCAGGGCGTTGATGAAGTCCTCGTCGTAGGTGCGGAACGTCTGCTCCTCCGCCGCCTTCTCGGTGTCGGCGTTCGCAAGCTGCTCGCGGAACTTGGCCGCCTGCACGTCCGGGTCGTTCAGTTCGGTGTAGTGCGGTGCGATCTCCATCCCCGCGATGAACAGGTCGGCCCGGTCGGCCAGGAACGGGTCGTTCTCCTTTGGGCGCGTCAGCGGCGAGATCGCGCTGGGGTAGTCGGTGATGAATGTCGGCCGCGAGGGGTCGACGCTCTTCTCCGCGTACTCCTCGAACAGCTCGTTCACCAGCAGGATCGGGTCGACGCCCTGCGTCTTCATGCCGCGCTTGCCCGCCTCGGCGATGACGCGGTCGGTCTGTGTGATCTTGAAGCCCAGAGCTCGCTCGAACAGATCGGGGTACGGCGCCCGCATGAACGGTGAGCCGTAGTCGACCATCAGCTCCCCGAACGGCAGCTTCAGCTCGTCGCCGCTCGGCAGCGAGTCATCGCCCTCGGGCGAGGCGCTCGCATCGCGCCGCTCGATCGCGACCATCGTCGCCGCGTCGCGGATCAGTCCTTCGGTCAGGTTCATCACCGTCTCAACGTCGCCGAACGCGTGGTACGCCTCGAGCATCGTGAATTCGGGGTTGTGCTGCTTGTCGAGGCCTTCGTTGCGGAAGTTGCGGTTGATCTCGTACACCCGCGGCATGCCGCCCACCAGCAAGCGCTTGAGGTAGAGCTCGGGCGCGATGCGCATGAACAGGCTGATGTCCAGCGCGTTCATATGCGTGATGAACGGGCGCGCCGCGGCGCCGCCCGCCAGCACCTGCAGCATCGGCGTCTCGACTTCCAGGTACGACCGCTCGTCCATGAATCGGCGGATGCGCGCGACGATGCGCGACCGCAGCCGGAAGACGTCCATCGTTTCCGGCGTCGCCCACATGTCCACGTACCGCTGGCGGTACCGCGCCTCGACGTCGGTCAGGCCCGCATGCTTCTCCGGCGGCTGGGCCAGCGACTTGCACGCCAGCGAGAGATCGGTGCACCAGACGGAGATCTCGCCCTGCTTGCTCTTAGTCACGCGCCCGGTCGCGATCACGATGTCGCCCAGGTCGAGCTCGTTCGCCAGCTTCATCCCCAGTTCGCTCGTGTGTCCGAGCTGCGCCACGATCTGGATCGCTCCTGTCCCGTCGCGCAGGTTGAGGAACTGCAGCTTCCCGCCCTTGCTCCGATGTGCGGTGATGCGCCCCGCCACCGACGTCGCTGCCCGCCCATCGACGTAATCAGACGGCGGTTGCTTCCCCGCCGCGGCGTGCGCGTCATCGGCCTGCTGATTGTGCAGAGCCCGCGCCTCAGCCAGGCTTGCCAGCCCATCTACGCGGTTCCCGTACGGCTTGAATCCCAGCGCCGCCGCCTTATCACGGTTAGCGCGACGCTGCGCCTCCAGATGGTGGACAGATTCGGGATGAGACGCCGCGGGCTGTTCGGACATAGGTCGCGATGGTAGGGAAACAACAGCTTCGCGACCGCGCTCTCTCGCGATCGGAGCGGCGCAGGAAATTCAGCCTTCGCTCCGGCATGTTGCGCTCTGCACCACCTCGCGTGAGGGCTCATGTGCTTCCGGCAGCCTGACGCGTGGCCGCCCCCACGTCATCTCCCAATTGCCTTTTTCTCCGCCTCAATGAAAAACGCCCCGACCAGAGGCCGGGGCGTCGAAGAGATCAAAGCGTCTGGCGTATCGGTTTACCGGCCGATCAGCGTCTTCAACCGGTTCTCGTTCAGCACCGGGATGCTCGTCGAGGAGGCCTGCTCGAAGAGCCGGTCGTACTCGCGGGCGATGTTTCGCAGGCGGATGAACTCCTGCACCACCGCGACCGGGGCCGCGGCGTCGGGCTGAGGCGGCACCACGGGGCGCGAGCCGAGCACGACGAAGTCGACGTCGCCCGAGAGCGAGTCCACCAGGCGTCCGCCCCAACCGGTGATCACAGCCTTGATCTCGGCCGCCTCTTCCGGCGTGGTGCGTCCGTCGCGGTTGGCGTCGAAGTTGCCGTACACCAGGAAGGCGTACTTCTTGGTCGGGTCGTACACCGCGTTGGCGATCACGTCGCCCTTGGCGACGGGGTTGCCGCGCGTTGCGCGGGTCACGCGGCATGTGGCGCTGTTCTCGTCCACGCGGATCACCTCGAGCGAGGCCTTGCCGCGAGCGAAGTCACCCTCGGCCGTCGGCTTGATCTGGCTCGGGTCGCTGTAGACCTCGAAGCTCATTCCCAGGATGATCCGGTCGGTGCGCCCGCGGTTGATGTACACCGAGCCGTCGGCGTCGAGCACCGCCAGCACCGTGCCGTCGACCAGCGTCGCCTCGTCCTGCGGCTTGAGCGTCTCGCTGGAGCGCTCCTTCTGCAGCGTCTTGATCTTGCCGTTGGCGACCAGCAGCTCTTCCTGCATCCGGCTGATCCGGTCGTTCAGGCGGGCCACCTCGTCGGTCGCGTCGCGGCGGATCTTCTCGACCGCGGCCGTCGACTCCTGCTGGCGGGTCGCCAGACCGGCGCGGTCGGCCTCGACCGCGTCCTTGTTGGTCTTCAGGTCCGCGGTCAGCGCCGCGACCGTCGCGGTGTGGGCGTCTTCGCTCGCCTTGATCTTGTCGTTAGCCGCGGCGAGGTTCGCCGCCGCCGTCGCGCGGGCCGCCTCGGCCGACGTGGCCGCGGCGCGCGCCTGAGCGAGCTGCGCGGTCTTGTCGTCAAGAGCGCGGATCATCGTGCCGCTCTCGCCGGCGGCCGCTTCGACCTTCTTCGAAAGCGACTCGGGCGTCTCGCCCGGCGTGCCGGTCACTTTCTCGCTGACGGCGCGGAACTTGTTGGTCATGTACGTGACCAGCGAGACGCGATCCTTCTTGGCCTCGGCAACCCACGTCCGGATGACGTCGTTGTTCTTCTCGGCCTCGGTCACGTAATCGATCTGCGTTTGCTTGGCCGACGCAGCCTCCTTGGTCGCGTTGTTCATACGCGCCCAGAAGACAAACGCCAGAACAGTGCTGCCCAGCGCCACCACCCCCAGCAGCGCGATCGTCACACCGACACCCGTGCCAACTCCGCCGCGACCGGCCATAGGAACCCTTTCAAAAAGCCCGGACAAACCCGGGACACTCCACGCGCAGGATGGACCACCGGCGGACAGCCGCCGCCAAACAGGATCGTAAGTGTCTCAGAATCAAAGGGTTCCGTCAAATGGCCGCCCAATACCCAGACACCCCCCTTATGAGGTGGCTGGGATGTGGAAACCCTGTGGATGGATCCCAGTCCGAACGCACCCAGAAGCCGTCAGCGCCAGCACCATTGCACCCGGCCCCCCGTTCTGGTCGATCCCCTTACCAGCCCTGCGTATGGCCACCCACGCTGCCAGTTCGGTTCCTCAGTCACAGCCGGCGCGCTCGCCCATCGTCCTGATCGGCGGCGGCGGGCATGCCATCGTGGTTGCCGAGGCCGCGCGGCTGGCTGACCAGCCCATCGCTGGATTCCTCGATGACCATCCCGCAGCCCCTCTTGCAGCCATCTTGATCGACTTGCCCCACCCCTTCCCCGCGCCTCCCTGCCTGGGCCCACTTGAGGCCGTGGCAGTTGTGGGTGACAACGGCTGGGTTTTGGCGCTGAGGTGATCTGCGCTGCGCGTCGCGCGGCCCTGAAGAGGATGGTGGGTGCGGGGTCGAAGCCAATCTCCGTGATTCACCCGACCGCGATTGTGTCACCCTCGGCCCAAATCGGGGCGGGGACGTTCATTGGACCAGGGGCGGTGGTGCACGCGCGGGCCCGGGTTGGGGCGCACGGGATCGTCAACTCGGGCGCGATCGTCGAGCACGACTGCGTGCTGGACGAGAACGTCCACATCGCGCCCGGCACTGTGCTGGCGGGCGGCGTGAAGGTTGGTCGCGACACGCTCGTTGGGCTGGGCAGCCGCGTGCTGCCGCAGGTCCGCATCGGTCATTTGTCGGTCGTTGGGGCGGGTTCAGTGGTGCTGGGCGACGTGGGCGACGGCGTGACCGTCGCCGGCGTGCCGGCCGCGCCGCTTTCTTGAGCGGCCGCTGTTTTCACGCCGGTCGCCTTGTCGCGCACCTTCTTGGCACGGTCGTACGCCGCGTCTTCGGCGCCCTTGCGGTCGGCCAGCTCAGGCAGCGGTTCGAGCGTGAAATGCCATGACGTCACGGTGCGCCCGGGGAATGCCTGGGTGACGAAGTCGATCCCCGGCTGATCGGCCAGCGGAGCGGTCGCGGTGCGGTGCGTTGAGAGCGGCACGTACCCGTCCATGCGCAGACGAACGTCGTAGGTGCCGTAATGGACGAAGTCGGTTTCCAGCGGCGTGCGCCCGACCTGCTCGTCATTGAGCCATACCAGCGCGCCGGGCGGGTCGCTGGTGATCTCGAGCGTGCGCGTGCGGCAGCCGGTGAGGGCGGTTGCTGCGACCAGGAGCGTGAAGGCCGTTGCGGCGCGCTTCATGGCCTGAGGATAACGGCTCGCAGAGGGCGGCGTCGTCACGACCCGGTCGCCTCGCCTTCGGCCTTGAGCGTCTGTGTCTGCGCTTGTGGGCGATGCTGCCGGCCGCCAGCATGAGCACCGCGCCCCCGACGCCTACCAGGCCGCTCGCCCACTGCAGGGTGGTCAGACGCTCGCCGAAGATCAGGAACGACCCCGCGGCGGTGAAGATCGGCTGCAACTGCAGGATGCCCGACGCGATGCTGACGCCCAGCCGCCGGAGCGCCGCGTAGTACATCACGTGGCTGATCGCGATGCCGATGAAGGCTGATGCCACCAGCACGCCCCACTGCGGCAAGCTGAGCCGGAACGCGGCGTTGCCGTGCCCTGTCCCCAGAATCAGCATGATGGCCACCATGCCGACGGCGGTGAACTGGCAGATCACGCCGAAGGCCGGGATCGGCGGGTACTTGCTGACGAAGTAGCGCACCGACAGGCCGTAGCCCGCGAAAAGCACGCCGCTGGCGATCGCCACCGCGACACCGAGCCAGTATTTTCCGTCGTGCTCCACCGCGGCGTGCCCTTCGGGCGCCACGTGGAACAGGAACAGTCCGATCGATCCTGCTGCAACCAGCGCTGCACCGATCCAGAACTGCGGCGTGCGGAGCACTGCGCGTTCGGCGGGAAAGAGCAGGTACGCGCCGAGCGCGACGAACAGGATCTGGATGCGGAAGATGAAGCTGAAAAACCCCGGCTCCAGCAGCGTCGGCCCCCAGGCGAAGGCCGTCTGACCCGGGATGTTGAACGCCACCGGCACCAGCGCCGCCAGCAGCAGGCCGCGGGGGAGCTGCTTCCGGCTCGCGAGCCATCCCAGATATGGCAGCCAGAAGAGGGCCGAGACGCCGTAGCGCCAGCCGTTTGAGGTGAACGGATCGAGGATGCGGTCCTGCTTGAACTGGTGCAGGAAGAGCGGCACCGCGGCCCACGACAGCAGCGTGAGCACCACGAGCCAGACGCCCGTTGCGCGTGATGAACCAGAGTCGGACAAGGGTCGAGCGTAGCCGGACGATCAACAAGCGAACCTTGGTCGCGTTACCAATAAAAAAAGGCCCGGGCACACGCCCGGGCCTTTGAGGGTCATCTATGGACTAAGGCTTCACGCCTCAGGCCGGTTTAGTGGGGGCAGCCGGCGAAGAAGAAGTTGATGAAGGCGATGAAGTCGTTGTTGTCGTAGGCGCCGTCGTGGCCGGGGAGACCGCCCTGGATGCCAAGGTCAGCGTGCGAGTCGTGGTTGAAGAAGAAGCTGATGAAGGCGATGAAGTCGTTGTTGTCGAGCACGCCGTCCTGACCGGGGAGACCGCCCTGGACGCCCAGGTCGGCCGGGCAGGCGGGGGTGACGCCCGGCAGGGGAACAACCACGATCGCCTGAGCGAGGTTGCTGAAGTTGCGGGTGCAGGTGGCGTTGGCCGGGCGGATCGTGGCGGTGGCGTAGAGGTTGTTGCCGGCGATGAAGGAGCGGTCGTCGTTGAAGTTGTTGAAGTAGCGGACGTCGCCCTCAGCCATCTGCACCGGGGCGCCCTCGCGGACCAGGAGCTGGTTGTTGTAGACGATGACGCCGTCGGTCGCGTCGTCGCTGCCGTTGGCCGCGGTGGAGCGGTTGGTCAGGCCGCCCACGACGAACTTGTCGCCGGCGCCGGTCTTGACCGCGAAGGTGCGCTGCAGGACGTTGTCGGCCCAGGTCTCGTTGGAGCCGGCGAAGGTCTCGCCGCCGGTGCGGGCGATGACCACGCCGTCACGCATGACCCAGTCCTGGCCGGAGTTGAAGCCGGTCGTCGCGCCGTTGAAGCCCTGCAGGAACCAGTGCCCGTCGGGCATCATCTGGCCCCAGGGGAGCTGCTGGCTGCCGAAGGTGCCCCAGGTCACGCCGTCGGTGAACCCGGTGATCGGCGAGCCTTCCTGAACGACGACGGCGCCGTTGACGACCACGACGTTGTCGGTGGTGGTGTCGCCGGTGCCGACGCGGCCGGTGCCCAGCCACGAGCTGCCGTCAGCCGAGACCAGCAGGCCGTTGCCGTCGCTGCTGGCGTCGCTGTCCATGAAGCTCCAGGGGAACGCCGACCCCGTCGGGGTGGTGATGTCCTTCTGGGCGAGCAGGGTGTTGCCGCTGTTCTTGAGGAACGCGGCGTTGCCCGTGCTGCCCGGGGTGAGCGTGGTGGCGAACGACACGGTGCCGTCGTTCTGGATGGTGGAGCTGCTCAGCACGTTGTAGAACTTGCCGGCCAGCTCGGGAGCGCCGGGAGCGTCGGCGTCGGCGGTGCCGCCGCCGGGCCCGGTGTTGGCGCCCTTGATGGTCATCGAGACGCCGCCGGCGACGGTGCCCTTGGCGACGAACCAGTGCAGCACGTCGTCGGTGTTGTCGGTCGGCGTGCCCATGTTGTCACGGACGCGGCCGGAGTAGACGTACTCGCCGCTGTTGTTGATGCCAAGGACGTTGCCGAAGGTGCTGGCGTCGATGATCCAGGTGGAGTGGCCGGCGATGGGGGCGGTGTAGCCCTCACGCGCGACCAGGTCGAACGTCCAGCCTGAGCCGGTGTTGTGGCCGACGATCACGGCGCCGTTCACATCGCCAGCGAGGCCCGCAAGGTCGGTGCGGAAGACGATCCACTGGCCGTTCTGCGAAGTGAACGGGCGGTAGATCGTGCCGAGCTTGCGCTCGATCGAGAAGCCGTCGACCGACTCGTACACGCTGGTGGCCAGCGGGTCGCTGAAGGAGCCGACCGCGATCACGCCGAGGGCGGCGCCGGTCGCCTGAACCTCGTTGTAAGCGATCGCCGTGTTGTTGCCGGTCGGCTCGTTGGCCGACGTGGACGAGACCGAGCCCGTGAAGGTCAGGCCGCCCGCGGCAACCGCCGTGCCGTTGATCGTCAGGGTCGCGGCGGCGCTGGCGCCGAACGTACCCGCGTTCCAGGTGAGAGTGCGCGTGGCGGCGTTGTACGACACGCTGCCGACGCCGCCGGTGTCGGCGGAGGTGTAGCTGAACGTCGGGGGCATCACGATCGTCGCGACCGTGTTGTTCGCGGCGGTCGGCTGCAGATTGCTCACATGTGCAACGACCTGATAGCCGGCGCCCGTCACCGGGCCGCAGGTGACGGCGTCGAACTGGATCGTCACATCCGGGAAGCTCGCGCCGCAGGTGACAATGTTGGAGCTGTTGTGCGGCGTAGGGCCGGTGACGGTGAAGTCGGCGGCGTTGTTGTTGGTGTCGGTGCAGCCGTTCTCGTTACGGATCGCGGCGGTCGTGTTGGACAGGGGGGGACGGCGCCGGCGCCTTCCCAGGCGTTCGCGGTGCCGTAGCCGACGAAGTCAACGACGCTGGGGTCGGTGGGGTCGGTGATGGCCGTGGACGAGTTGATCAGGACGATCTTGGCGCCGGTGGCGCTCATGTTGATCGCGCCGACCATGTCGGGCGTGGGGAGGTTGGCCGAGCCGCCGGTACCCGCCGCCTCTTGGATCAGGTAGTACTGGCCGGGCTGGAGAGTCATGCCGGTCAGGACCGTGCGAAGGCTGGCGTTGGTCGGCTGGAACACGCCCGTCGCTGAGGAGTACTGGACCGACCAGCCCGCGATGTTGACGGGGGTGGTGCCGATGTTCTTCAGTTCGATGAAGTCGTTGCGGAGCGTCGCGCCGCTGTTGCCGCCGCCGCCGTACACCTGGCTGATCACAACCTGCGCCTGACCGGCCGCGCACAGAAGGCCAACCGCCGTCATCGCCGACAGAACCATTGCGTTCTTCATGATCCAATCTCCTTTGGTAACTCGTTGTTCGACTCGACCCTTCGCATGGCCGCGAAGCCACCACTCCCGGTGTTGCCGGGTAATCGCCAATCTTGGCGCTGATGAGTGATCTCTTGCCCGTCCGTTGGGCCCCTAGGGTACTCGCGAAACTCGCGCGGACCCAACGAAAAAACCCCCGATTGCCCGGCCCTTTACGCCTTCTTTATCCTTCCAACAGATCACCAGCTTTCCCATCTTCCTATCACGCCTTGTTCCTTCTCCGTCAGCCACCTGAAGATGGAGCGAACAACGGACGACCTCGGCAAACCACCTATGAATCTCGCTGTCATCATCCCCGCGGCCGGTTTTTCCACACGCTATCAACAGGCCGCGTCGGAGGCCGGCGTGGACCCCACCGCGACCCGGTCCAAACTGGATGAGGACTTGGGCGGTCGCCCGGTGCTGCAGCGCACCGTCGAGCTCTTTGCCAACCACCCTGCGGTGAACCTCATCGTCGTCGCCGGGCCGCATGACGAGGCCGCGTTCGGCGAGTTCAAGCTCAAGTACGGGGACAAGCTCGGGCTGATGGGCGTCAAGCTCACGCGCGGCGGTGAGACCCACCGCTACGAGACCGTCGCCGCCGCCTTGGCCCTTGTGCCCGACTCTGCCACCCACGTCGCCGTGCACGATGGCGCGCGCCCGTGCACGCCTGCCGACCTGCTCGACCGCGTACTTGAGGCGGCGGAGCGTCACCCGGCGGTGGTGCCGGCGCTGGACGTCTCTGACACGCTCAAGAGAGTGGGCGAGCCGATCGACGAAACCGACGCCGACCCGCTCGCGGCGATCCTCGGTGCGCCGGCGGCGCGCAAGGGGCCCCGGCCGGTGACGTCCACCGTCGACCGCGCCGGCCTGGTCGCGGTGCAGACGCCGCAGATCTTCACGCGCGAGTTGCTCAAGCGCGCGTACGCACAGAGCGATCTGACCAGCACCGACGATGCACAGCTCGTCGAGCGCCTCGGCGAGCGCGTGGTGGTCGTGCCCGGCGATGCGCAACCTCAAGATCACCCGTCCGGCCGATCTTCATCTGGCGCGGATGGTGCTCAACATGCGCGGCTCGGACCAGAAGCCGGCTCACAAACGGTTCTGAACCAATCGCCGCGCGTCAATCCCAGATCGGCTTGAACTCCGCGGGCTTGTTGCCCGCCTTGATGAAGACGCCGAAGAAGTTGTTGTCGGCTTCGGGGTCGTCCGTCTCGTCGAAGAAGGCCAGGTCAGGCATCTGCATGCCCTTGGCGTTGACGTATCGCGCACCTGTGCTCACCGGCTTGCCCGGCGACATGTGGCACTCGATGAAGTCGACATGGCAGTCGTTCCACGCGACGTTGCCGCTCCACCACGTGCCTTCTTTCTTCTGCACGCCCTTGAAGAACGAGAACGTGTTGCTCTTGTCGTTGGCGAACGTCGGCGTCGCGGGGTCGTCCTCGTAGGTCTTGCCTGCCTCGCGCTCCTTTTGGCATACTCGACGCTGGTGATCTCCGGCCCGCGGTTGCTGATCAGGGCCTCATCACCGTTGAACGTGTTGCTCCAGCGCTTGAGGCGCCCTGCCTGGCCCGCCTTGCCCGACTTGCTCGCCGACGGTTGCAGATGGGCGTACGAGAAGTTGCCGCCCTTCTCGGAGGTGAAGTCGGCGCTGAACGCGGGGTCCCACAGCGCATCGGCCGGACGCACCGCCGTCTTGGGATTGGTCAATTCATACGACTTGTGAATCTTGATCTTCGCGTTGTTTTCCACCGGGCTGTAGACCAGCTCCGGGCTGATCGACGCGTTGTAAATGAGGATGGAGAAGATATTGGCCGTCGTGTCCTTGGCGCGCCCCTGGTCCTTCACCGTCATGTTGTTGACGTCGAGCAGCGACGGCAGGGGGTACACGTCCTTGTTCCCCTGCGCGAAGATCACGCACGCCTGAAGCATGTTGCGCTCCTGCGTCGCGTCCTTGATCTGGCGCGCCGTGTCGCGCGGTCCGTGCAGCGCCGCGGCGCCGAACCCCACCGCTCCCGCCCCGACCGTCATGACCGCCGCCAATTCAACCAGTGTGAACCCGCGCGTGTTCATTTGGTGCTCCTTGTGTCATCAGCATACCAGATGTTGTCTGCCCGTCAGCGACGGCCAAATGCGCGAAATGCCACCAGCAGCAGGAACCCGAGGGCCGCGATCACGACTGTCAGCACCAGCCCCCTGTTTCGTCCGTCGGATATCCGCGGCTCGGGCGGCGTTCCTTCGATCTTCCCCGCCGGCGCCGGCACGCCTTCCACGTGCTCGCCCACGTCGACCTCATCCCAGTCGATCGAGCCGACCTCCGTCTTCAACTCGGTCAGAAGCAGCCGCGCGGGCAGCACGTCCCGGGTAAAGACCATGACGCGCGACTTGGCCGGCGCATCGGCCCGCCAGCCGGCGACCAGGCCGCCCTCGGCTTGGGCCGCGATCCCACGGGCGCACAGCGCCGAAGCGATCGCCTCGGCGTGCCATTCGGTGTCGCACTGGGTGAGCACGGCCAGTTTGTCGGCGTCGCCATCAGGCATCTGTCTGAGTCTATGGGCATGCCGCCGCCCGCCTTTGCCCCCGTGCCTCCGTTACTCTACCGGTTCCATGCCCCCGATTGACCCCGCCGGCGCGACGCCCGCATCATCACCTCCACCGTTGCGGCCCGATGCGCTTCCCAGCGACACCGACCCCAACTCGCCCACATTCAACGACCTGGGCAGTTCGTGCCCGCTCCCTCCGGCGACTGGCCAGTCGTGGGCCAAAAAGCCGCCACAGACCGAAGAGACAGTCTTTCTTGAAGGCCCTCGCCCGCGCCTGACCGAGGCGATGATGGCGCTGCGCGTCTTCAAGGAGATGATCCGCGGCTTTCGCACGCTCCACTTCGTCGGTCCGTGCGTCACGGTGTTCGGCTCGGCACGTTTCGCCGAGGACCACCCGTACTACAAGCTCGCCCGCGCAATGGGCGCGCGCCTCGCCCGCCAGGGCTTCACCGTCATGACCGGCGGCGGACCGGGCATCATGGAGGCCGCCAACCGCGGCGCCAAGGACGCCAAGGGCCGCTCGATCGGCTGCAACATCGTGCTCCCCTTCGAGCAGAAGCCCAACCCCTACGTCGACCGCTTCATCGACTTCCGCTACTTCTTCGTGCGCAAGGTGATGCTCGTCAAGTACTCCTACGCCTTCGTCATCATGCCCGGCGGGTTCGGCACCCTCGATGAGATGTACGAGGCGCTCACGCTCATCCAGACCAACAAGATCAAGTCGTTCCCCGTCGTGCTCATGGGCACCGACTTCTGGGCGCCGATGCTCACCTTCATTCGCGAGCGCCTGCTCCGCGACCGCACCATCAGCCCGCCCGACGTCGATCTGCTCTACGTCACCGACTCGGTCGAAGAGGCCGCGGCGTACATCGAGCAGCACGCCGTCGGCGCGTTCAAGCTCGTTCGTCGCACGGGCGAGCCGATGCGCCGGCGCTGGTGGCTGCTGGAGCGATAAACGAGCTCTACCAACGAGGCCCTGGCGCAAGCCTGGGCTGCGTGGTGCTCATGCACCAAGGCGCCCCATATCCCAACAGTCTTCGTACCGCGGCGTTTGGCAAGGATGCGACAGCCGGCCCAGGCTTGCGCCAGGGCCTCGTCAAAGCACTATTTCTCCGGCGCGTCGATCACCACCGACCCCGACCCGGTGCTCACCACCACGCGCCCATCGATCGCCGCCATTCGCAACGGCGGCGCGCTGAACACGATCGGCGTGCTCGAGAGCAGCTCCGCTCCGGCTGTTTCGAACCGGTAGAGGTTCCACACCCCCGAGTCGCCCGCCAGGCCCAGCCCGCCTGGGCCGCGCTGGCCCGGCGTTGCGAGCATCAGCGCGCTTCCTTCGGCGACCACCGGCGCCACCGAACCCTCCGGCGCGTTTACCGCGTCGGCTGGCGCAGCGAGCCCTTGCTGTCGATCAGCGCCAGGCCGCGCCCGGTGGCGAATGCGACGACTCCGTCGCCCGCCTGCCACACTGCCACCGGCGTGCGCGCTTCGAGCCGCCCCTGCACGTCGATCGGCCGGCTGGGCGTGCCGCCGCTCACGGCCGAGACTTCCCACAGCGTCCGCGAGTCGCTCATGAGAAAGAGCCGGTCGTCCAGCAGCCAGGCTTCGAAGGCGTTGGCCGCGGGGTGGCCCGAGAGCGTCCACGACGCCTTGGCGGTCTCCAGGTCGACGGCGCTGACGGCGGCGATCGCCCCTTGTGCGCCGAGAATCAGATCGCCGCGCGACGTGGTGCGGATGTACCGCACACCGCTGATCGGCGCGGCGTTGACCGCAGACTGTGCGCCGGTCCGCGCGTCGAAGAGGCCGAGCCGGTCGATCTTGTTGTCCGCCTGCGGCTGGGGGAACTCGCCGGCAACGACGAGCTGGCCGCCGCTCACTGTCGCGTCGGCGATCCGCGTCAGCGGCAGACGCGAAGTCCACAGCACCTGACCCGTGTCGCCGTCGACCGCGGCGCAGCGGCCCGCGCGCTCGACCATGCAGACCGTGCGGTCGTCGGTTGCGATGATGATCTCCGACTGGCGCGGCTCTGCGCCCGTGAACACTCGCTCGCGCAGGAGCATCTTGCTCTGCTGCGGGTCTACCTGCCCGCCGAACTTCGCCGGCGGATCTGTGGGGAACATCGCGCCGAACGGCTCGGTCTGCCACGCGACCTTGCCGCCGTCGGCGTCCACTCGCACGAGCCGCCCGCCGTTCTGCTCGCCCACGAAGAACAGCGCGCCCCGCTTGTCGGTGCGCACAAGCGTCCACGTGTCGCGTCCCATCTGGCTGAACCACAGCTCGGTCAGCGGTGATTCAGCGGTCTTGTCCTTCTGTCCGGCCGGCTTCACGCCGAACAGCGCCACCTGCGTGCGCTGCTCGTCGCCCTTGTGCATCACCACAAATGGAGCGCTCCCTGCCAGGCCCGCGCCTGCGCCAGGGCGGATCAGCGGCTCCATCAGCACCCACCCGTCGATCACTTGCGGCGCCTTGTCGCTCCGCGGCGTACCGACCCGCGGCCAGCGCCGCACTGACGCGAGCTCCTGCAGGATCGAGCCCTTCACCTCCGTCGCTTCGATCGGCTTGCCGCCCATGCGCAGCAAGACCGTGGGGAACCGGCGCTGTGCGCGAGCGAGCGCATCGGCCGCTGCGGCCAGCAGGCCGCGGTCGATCAGGCTCTGCACCAGCCGCCCGTTCAGCTCGCCGACCACCGTGGGGTCCGCGTCGGCGGCGCGCTCGGCCGCCTGCACGCCACGTTCCAGCGAGCGCGACATCGCCCGCGCCGGTGGGTGTCGCGAGCGTCGCGTACGCCTCCGCGGCGCGGAGCCACAGGTCCGGTCCGTGCTGCGCAACCGGGTAGAGCAGCGCGAGACGCTCGATCTCTTCCGCGGGCGCATCAGGCTTGAGCGCCGACGCCGCGCTGTCCGCCTCGCGATCAAACGCGGCGTACGCGGGTCGTCCACCTTGCTTCACCACGCGTGACAATCTCTCCACGGCCGTCACCAGCGCCGTGCTTCCGCCGGCGGTGCCGGGGCCGGGCGCGGCGCATCGCACGGGTCGGCGACGATCGCCTGGTAGCTCGATGCCGCAGCGCTCCATTCGTTGCGAGACTCGCTCACGAGCCCTGATGCGAGCTTCACCGCGACTTTGTCGCTCGGAATCTCCGCCGCGGCCTCGGCGCGCTGCAGCGCCCCGTCGACCGCCGCGCCGTCGAGCTTCGCGCCCGGCTGCTCCACCCGCGCACCAGCCGACCGCTCGACTGCGCAGCAGCGTCGTGACGATCACCGAGCGAGCCGTCGATGCATCGGCCACCGATGCCGACGGAGGCGGCGTGCGCTCGAGCGCGGCCAGCGCACTGTCGGCCGCGGGGAGCATGTCGGCAGCTTTGCCCGCGCGTTCGGCCAGGCGCAGCAGCTCAACCGCGGGCCCGGCGTCGGCCGGCGATGCCGCGATCTGCGCGTTCAGGTGGCTCGAGGCCACGCTCCACGTGCAGTACATGTGCGCACGCGCATCGTCGACGACCAGCAATCCTTCGGGCAGCGCAAGCGGCGAGCCCGGCTCGTCGAGCGCAAGCGTGCGGACCGTGCGCGTCGGGTCCGCCGGGTTCAGGATCGTCACCCCCGCGGCCGTCGGCACGACGACGGTCTGGCCCGCCACCGTCACGCGCCCGCGGATCCCGCCGACGCTCGAGCCGATCTTGGGCGACACGCGCGGCGTGCCGGCCGCGATCTCTCCAAGCGGCAGCGTCGCGATCTGCGACTTTCCTACCGCCACAAGGTGCGTCGACGTCGTCACGAGATACTCGGGATTGAGCAGGTCCGCAGCGTTGCGGCGCGCCTTAATTGCGCCGGTCTGCGCGTCGATCACCAGCAGCTCGTCGCGGTCGGGCGAGAGCACGACCAGGCCTTCGCTTGTCACCTGGGGGTGGTGCACAAGCCACGGCTGTTGCGACGGCGGCGACTCGAACACCACCTTCGTGCTCAGCCGGCGCACCCACAGCGGGCGTCCGTCGTCGATCGCGTAGGCCCCCGCTGCTCCAAGCCGGTCGTACCGGTACACCACGCCATCGCGCACCGTCAGATCGTCGGTCAGCGCCGATGCGCGGGTGAACGGCAGCAGACCCGCCGACGCGACCGTCCGCGTCCACAGCTTGGCGCCCGTCTGCGCGTCAATCCCAACCAGGATGTTCGCCAGAAGTCGACGCTGGTTCTGGCGCTTGAGCATGTTGACGACGACAACTCGGCCGTCGCTCACCAGCGGGCCGCGCGAGAACGCATCGCTCACCTGATCGTCCAACGAGCGCAGCGGCACGGCGTACCGCACCGCGCCGCTCAGCGCGTCGAACGCGACCAGCCGCTCCTCACCCTCAACGTTCAGCGCATTGTCGTATTCGCGCCCCACCACCGCCACCACCAGCGACGAACCCAGCGCCAGAGCCGGCTGAACGACCTCTTCCCAGGAATTGGCCATCGGCCGGCACGCCCCGCCCGTGTTGCGGTCGGGGTCGCCCTCGGGAAGGTTCAACAGCGCGGCCGCGTCGACTGACCACAGCCGGCGCATCGACACTCGGTCGAATCCGGCGACCATCGCGCCGTTGCTCAGATAGATCGCCGTGTCGCTTACCGCCGGCCAGCAACGCATCTCGCGCAAACGGCGGCTGCTGCTCCATCGGCAAGTCGTCTGCGGGCGAACGCGGCGGCTGCACCGGCAGCGAGCTGTCGCCAAACTCGCCCGTTCCCGTCGGCTGGTTCACTAAGTCGTCCACCACGGCGCTGGACGACCCTTCGCCGAACGTGGGTATTCGCACCGGCGCCGCTGCCGGCTCGGGCGCGGGCAGTTCAACGCCGTCGATCAGCGATGTCAGCGCGGCACGCGCCTGCGGCCGCGTCTCGTCAGCGCCCACCAGCGCGAGCGTGTCCTTCACGTCCTTTGCGCGGGCGGCAAGGTCGGGGTGGCCGCGCAGCTCAAGCAGCAACGCTGTCCCCGCTTCAAAGCTGCCTTCCAGCGTGCGCGTCCGGGCCAGGCGCAGCGTCGCAGTCAAGCCGTCGCTCGTCAGCAGCCGCGTCCGCACCACCTCGTCGGTCTTTCCCGCGTCGAGCATCTGCCGTGTCGACGCGGCCACTGCGTCGCGGTAGCGATCCAGCAAGCCCTTGTTCGACAGCAGCACCGCGTGCACGCGGGCTCGCGCCGGCCCGAACAGCATCGGGTCGTTGTCGCTGACGACCAGCGAATCGCCGCGCTCGTCGAGCAGCTTTGCCAGCGTTCGCGCTGCCTGCTCGACGTTTCCTGACGCTAAGTGCTCTCCTGCGCGTGCAAGCCCCTCGGCCACAACGGGCGACTCGTCGACGAAGACCGGGTTCTCGGCCTTGGTGTCGATGTTGAACTGCCCGAGCGCGACTCCGTGCGTGATCGCCAGCGCCAAGCCCGCCGACCACAGCAGGCGGCGACAGCCGCCCCCCCCCGTGCGCACGGAGCCTGTGACCGCCAAAGTGGGCCGACCCATCGGCATGAGAAGCTCTTTCGGCTGTATCGCCTGGGCAAACAACTCCGGACGTGCCTCCGCGGCACATGAATAGGAGTCTATCGAGCGCAAAATCAGCCGCCCGCTTCAGTCAGGGTTACGCCTCGCCGACTTCTGTGTTCGTCGCACGTCTGGACCTGGATTTCGAGGCGTCATGTCTGCAATCCCCTCTCAGGTCGATCCGCACTCGGCAGCCGGGGTGTTCCCCGCAGCGGCCCCTTCCGCGGATATCGCGCCCTCCAACGCTCGAAAGCGGACCGCCCGTGAGTGGCGGGTCACCTTTCTGCTGGCGATCGTCGTGCTGGTGAGCCTCGCCGACTTGTACCTCACACTGACCTACCTCAATAACGGCGGTATGGCCGAGGGCAACCCCGTCGCTCGCTGGGTCATGTCGCTCGGCTGCCCCTGGGTGCTGGGCCTCTGGAAGGTGTGCCTCGTCGGCCTGACGTGCGCGATTCTCTACGCGTTCCGCAAGCGCGGCTCGGCCGAGCTGGGCGCGTGGGTCTGCTGCGCCGCCATGGCCTGGCTCTGCTTTCAGTGGAGCATCTACGTCCAGGACATCGGGCACGAGATGAACGCCAACCCCACGCTCACACAGGCGAGCACGTGGGTGAGCTTCGAGAAGAACTGAAGCGGTCCCGCGGTCGTCTTGTAAACTCCGCGGTGTGCCCGCGCAGAATGTCCAACCTCCGATCGCTCAACACCGCCAAAGGCGATCGCTGTTCAGTTGGACCATGCTGGCCACCGGGGGCTTGCTCGCCGCGGTCTGGATTGTCTCCCGTTACTACATCGTCTGGATGTGGTTCGACCACGGCGGATCGACTACCGGCTACGGGATCGGCTACGGCATGGTCGGTCGCAAGACGTTCGCTTACCCGTCGTACGACGCGTGGAACTCGCTCGTCCTCAATCGCATCCCCACGCCGCAATGGTCGCTCTGGCAGTGGGGCGCGCAGCCCGGAGGCTTCACCGACTTTGCGTGTTCATTCTGGCCGGCCGCGGTCGCGGCGATGGCGATCGGGCTTTGGGCCGGCCGTCCCGCGTCGCGCAAGCCGACCATGGTCAGGGGCGGCGGCCTCCGGATCGCGGCCGGCCTTGCCGCAACTGTGAGCGGGCTGCTGGTCTTGGCAGCCGGTGCAGCGAGTTACTGGTGGCCTCTGGATCTGCAGATCAACGCCTGGGATGCCCGCTGGTCGTCGGGCCTTGTGGCGTGGATGCAGGTCCCCGGACGAGTGCAATCGCTCCGTTGGCGGAGGACGGGAAAGTCCGGTGTTCCTGCGCGACACTGGATCGTTCCTGATTTGATCGATCCGCCACTGTCGTTCGACGCATCCTCGTTGAAGCGGTTTCCCCCGCGGCAATCGGCCTCCGGTCAGTTCACGTGGATCGTCAAGCCCGACTGGAACGCCTGGCTCGCCCACGGCGTGAACAGCGGTGGATGGTGGATCGTCGAAGCGGTCGTCTGGCCTGTTCCCGCTCTGCTTCTGGGGATCGGCGCCCCGGTGCTCTGGTCCGGGCTCAGGGTGCGTCGCCGCGGCGTCGCAAACGCGTGTCTTACGTGCGGCTACAGCCTGACCGGGATTGACTCGCACGCTGCTTGTCCAGAGTGTGGCGCGGTCCGTTGACTGTTCAACAAGCGACGATCTACCGCTAGTGGCTCGCCCGCGTATCGCACAACGGGCAGTGTTGTTTCACCGAGGCTTTAGACGAGCACCGCGAATCACATCGCCGCGCCTCTCGTACGCGGCGATACGGAGTGTCGTGTATGGCCAAATACAGCAAGAAGGCATCCAAGAAGGTTGAGCGAGCGATGCATGAGCGCAAGCAAGGCACGCTCCGCTCAGGCGGCTCGGGCAAGAAGGTCACCAGCCGCAAGCAGGCGATCGCCATCGGCCTCTCCGAGGCCCGGCGCAAGGCGCAAAGGTCCCCGGGCGCTCCCGCACAACCAAGCGAACTGCCAAGCGGGCCTCGAAACGGGCCGCTCCCCGCCGCACATCCCGATCGCGTTCTGCGCGGTGAGTTCCGGCATTCCGCCCGTCCGCGCGATACGCTGACGGCATGCGGACGCGGTACATGCTCATCCCAGTCTCCGCCGCGCTCCTTCTTGGGGCGTGTGGCGGGCAGGCACCTCAGTTAAAGATCGACGAGGCGTACATCGCCGAGCGCACCGAGACCGGGGCCGTCGCCCACCTCGTCGTCACCGCGCACAACCCCACGCTCGACCCGCTCCCCATGCGGGCGATGGCGTATTCCACAGGTGGCGCCGGACTTTCCCATGGTGAGGTGGAGCGCTGGGCACAGGCCACTGCCCCGCCCGGCGGCGCCGTGACCTTCGAGATTCCCGTCGCCGTCGTGCCCAACGGCTCGCCGACACTCTCTGTTTCGGGCAAGGTGGCCTATGTGCCCAATGGCAAGATCCGCGAACTGCTCGGTGAGATCGATGTTCCTCTCCCCACTGCCAGCTTCTCAGGCACGGTACCGATCGACTGGAACGCGCCGCTACGGCCCGCTCCCACACTCCGCCCCGGCACCGCGCGCACCGCGCTGGTGACCGACCGCGGCCCCATCAAGGCCGCCGACCCTCTTCCCCCACTGCCTGAAGCCAAGTAATTCATCACTGAATGTCGAGCGCCGCAAGACGAAGCAAACAATCCACTCGGCACTCGGCACTCGGCACTCGGCACTCGGCACTCGGCACTCGGCACTCGGCACTCGGCACTCAAGTCTCACCACAACCAACGAGAAAGCCCTGGATCCCGCGCCTCGCAGGATCCAGGGCTATTTGTGGCAGGCACACCAGGAGCCGTGGGTGCCCGCCGTGGCGGAGGGAGTGATTCCGCGTGGTCCGTTGTCGTCCTTCATTCCCCGCCGTTGGGGTCGGTCTCTCCCTCGTCGGTCGGGTCGGCGTTGGCGCCCGGGTTGGTCTGCTTCTCGAGCAGCTTCCGCAGGTACGCGTTCTCGCGACGCGTCGCCTCAAGATCAAACAGCAGGTACTTGATCGAAAGCCGCAGGTAGTCCATCGAGTCCTGCAGGTCCGCGACCGTCTTCTTCATCTTCGTGTGACGCTCACGCGCCTCGTCTGCGAGGGCCGACAGACGCTGCCTCTGGTCCGGAGGCATGCTGTCGATCTGCGTGATCAGGTCACCGAGGCTCTGCTGGAATTCGTTCTCGCTCATGGCTCGCTCCTGTCTAGTGCTCCGCGGCTCTCCTTCCGCGTCGCTGATTTCCGACTCTCCCGCCGTCTCTTTTCTCCGACCGGGCTGTCTTGCTCGCGGTCTCATCCGCGTGCCGACAAGAGGAGAAGTGCAACGGGCGCGCCGGAGCCGCACGCCGCGCGTGCCAGCCATGAACGTCCGAAAAAAACCGAGGCCACGTAACGCAACCGCCGCCCGAGCCCGTTTCACGGCTCTCGGACGGCGTTCATGTCGTTCCGTTTATGACGAGTGTGGCCCGCGCTCAGCGCCCGGTGTCGAAGCGCTTCATCAGCGCCTGCGCCTTCCCGGTCGCGCCGCGGATCGCCAGCGACAGACCCACCGGGTCCGCCTTCTTGATCTCCCACACCAGCTTCTTCAGGTGCTCGTCGCGCACCATGACCCAGCGCTTGAACAGGTCCTCTAACTCGTGACGGTTGAACCGCGTCATTGGGTCCTTCAGGCCGCTCTGCGCCGCCGCCCAGTCGATCAGGCTGCCGCCGTGCTCGTTGAACCGGTAGAGCTTTGCCGTCGCGTCAAGCCGCACGCGGGGCGGCTGGAACGGATCGGTGCACGGGTCCGGTAACTTGAGCATCAGCTCTCGGGCCGTCTTCTCACCTGCCCCCCCCAGCAGGGGATCGGTTGGGCCGGCAACGGCCGCGACCATCGCCGGCGCATCATCCGCCGGGATCAGCGTCGCGACGCCGGTCGAGAGGGTCTTAATCCCCGCGCGCTCAAACCGCACCGTCAGGCGCTGGCACGCCTTCCCCTCCTGGGTGTCGGGCACCGCGGCACTGACCGTTCCCGTTCCCCATTCCGGCCGCCCGGTGTGAACGACTTTGTCGCCGAACGCAAACTGCTTGGTCAACATCAACAATCCCCGATTGTGCTCAACAACACCAGCGGCAGCTCGTCCGCTGTGGTTCCCCCGGCCCCACAACCCACGCTCGTCGCCGGTAGTCGTGCCGCCCAAAAGGCAGACACCCCGACCACCCGAACGGATGTAGGCAACAAACCCTAGATCAAATCACTGACCGCTCGGTCGACGACCGCTGCAGTCCTTGAAATTCGAGCAATCTGGCGAGCCCGAACAACGCTGATCAGGCCCACCCGCATCGAGACTGCCAGACCCTGGAAGGATCGGCCACCCGACGCCCCCTAGTATACGGACGACTGGTTCGCAAACAAGCCAGACACGTACGACGCGTCTGATTGTGGATAACTTCGCACAATCAAGGCGCGCTGATGCGTGGCCGCACGATTTAGTAAGGATCGCAGCAACATGATCGAGGCTCTTAAGGGCGACGAGATCATCGACAAGGTCGGTGGTCGGTTCAAACTGTGTGCCCTCATCCAGCGCCGTCTGGTCCAGCTCATGGACGGCGCCCGCCCCATGGTCGAGCGCAACGGGCGCTCGGACCTGGAGATCGCCGTCGAGGAGATCATGACCGGCAAGATCGAGCCGCAGCTCGACATGACCGATCCTGACACCCTCGCCGCGCTGCCCGAAGGCAAGCGTTGATTTGGGCGGCCCGGCGGTCCACGCTCGGGCTGTAATCACATGACCGGCACCCCCCCACCCCCGCCGACGGCGCTCAACCCCGCTGCGGCTGTTCTGCGCGGTAAGCGCATCCTGGTCGGCGTGACCGGCGGGATCGCCGCGTACAAGACCTGCACGCTGGTCTCGCGTCTGACCCAAGCGGGCGCGCATGTGACGGTTGCCATGACGCCGGCCGCGGCGAAGTTCGTCGGTCCGATCACGTTCCAGGCGCTCTCGGGCAACCCGGTCTACACCAGCTCGTGGGAGCACATCGAGAGCCAGGATCCTCAGCACATCAATCTCGCCCGGGCCGCGAACCTGGCGATCGTCGCGCCGTGCACGATGGATTGCGCGGCGAAGCTGGCCGCGGGGTTCACTGACGACGTGGTGACGCTGATCCTGTCAGCGATCGATCGGCGCAAGACGCCAGTGCTGCTGGCACCCTCGATGAACGAGGCGATGCTCGGCCAGCCGAGCACCCAGCGCAACCTCGCGACGCTCGCCGCCGACGGGTTTTCGATCATCGGGCCCGGCACGGGGTGGCAGGCGTGCCGCACCGTTGGTGCCGGCCGGATGACCGAGCCGGAAGAGCTATTCGAGGCGATTGTCGCGCGCATATGAGCCTCGTGCGCAAGCACGAGGTTTGTGCGCCGATTGCGCAAACGGTCGTTCTTTGACGACGGTTCTTTGTTCGATGGCGCCCGCGTTGTTACGCGCACAACCCTCGTGCTTGCGCACAAGGCTCTTATTGCTTCGTCATTGCGCACAGCGACCACCTCCACAGCTTCCTCCGCAAAGCCGGAGGGAGCTGTGGTACCTTTTCTTTCTCCGTAATGAAAAACGCCCCGCATTGCGGGGCGTTTGTGTACTCACGTCTCAAAGCTCACGTCTCGCGTCTATCCCGCTCACTTGGTCCAGGGCATGAACTCGGGGATGTTGCTGAAGACGTTCTTGCGGGCGTCGAAGAACTTGTCCGCGGCGGCCTTGTCGAGCTTCTTCATGGTGACCTTGCCGGCCTTGTCGGTCGAGACGGCCTCGACGGAGACCTGCTTGCCGTCGGCGAAGACCTGCTTGTGGGTCAGCTTGCCGCCGTTGTCGTACCACATCCACTCGCCGTCTGCGCGGTTGTTCTTCACAAAGCCGGTGATGTAGGGCTTCTCGGGGGCCGACTCACGGCGGAGGGAGATTGCCCCGTCGGCGAGCTTGCCCATGGAGTAGTTGAGCTGGTTGACGCCGCGGGTGCGCGGGCCGTTCTTGTAGAAGTTGCCGTCGCTGGCCAGGACGATGCCGTCCTCGCCGACGAGCTTGTTGTCGACGATGACCTTGAGCTTGGCGCCGGTGGTCATCTGGTTGACGAACTGCTGGGCCTTCTGGGCGTCGGCGGTCGCCTTGGTGAGGGCGTCCTTGGTCGACTTCAGCTCGTCCTGGAGCTGGGCCGTCTTCTTCTGCTCGGCCTCGAAGTCGCTCTTATAGCAACCAGAGAGGGGTGCGAGCAGCGCGGCGGAGACGGCGAGGGCGAGCAGGGTCTTCATGGGGGGTCCTTTGGTGCGCCAATATACGCGGGCAGATGGGCGGATGCCATAAGAGCCTTGTGCGCAAGCACAAGGAGATGCCCACGAGAACCGACAAGTCCCAGCTCCTCCGGTCGCGTCTATCGGTTGCGGACTGCCGGCTGGACCGTAATCAGCCACCGACCGGGCGGGGTTGTTCTTGCGCCTCAGGTTGCCTTGTCAGAGCCCGAAGCGTTAGCGAGGAAGGCGGCACGAGGCCTTGCGAGTGCCGCACTCAACGACTCGAAGGCTGACTCGCCGAGCCTCGTCAGCCTCCCTCGCTAACGCTTCGGGCTCTGACAGACGGCGGTTCTCAACCCCCCAGCACCATCTCGTGCTCGAGCAAGTCTTCGAGGGTCTCGCGACGGCGGATGACCTTGGCGTGGGTGCCGCTGACGAGAACCTCGGCGGGCATGGGGTGGCTGTTGTACCGGCTGGCCATGCTCATGCCGTATGCGCCGGTGGCGAAGACGGCCAGCAGGTCGCCGCGGGCGAGCATGGGGAGGGGACGGTCCTTGGCGAAGAAGTCACCGCTCTCGCAGATGGGGCCGACGACGTCGCAGGTTTCAAGGCCGGGCATGTCCATGGTCTCGGCGCGCCGCACCGGCTCGTGCTGGGGGCTGACGCTGGCGGGCCAGATGAAGTGGAACGCGTCGTAGAGCGCAGGGCGGATGAACGTGTTCATCCCCGCGTCGCAGATCGCAAACTTCTTGGTCGCGCCGTTGCCCAGCTTGATGTAAAGCACGCGCGTGAGCAGCACGCCGGCGTTAGCGCTGATGGCGCGGCCCGGCTCGATGACGATCTTGAGGCCGCGCTCCACGCGGTCCTTGAGCATCGGCACGATGACGCGGGCGAACTCGACGGCGCTGGGGGCATCGCCGGTCTGGTAGTCGGCGCCGAAACCGCCGCCGATGTCGAGCGTCTCGACCGTCACCCCCTTGCGTGCGAGCGAGTCGATCATCGCCAGCACGCGCGAGAGGGCCTCGGCGTAGGGCTCGGGCGTCAGGATGCTGCTGCCGATGTGCATGTGCACGCCTGACAGGCGCAGGTGTTTCTCGTGCCAGAACCGTTCGATGAGCACTTCGGCGTGCCCGAGCTCGACGCCGAACTTGCTGCTCTGCGTCGCGGTCTGGATGTAGTCATGCCCGCCCGCCTTCACGCCGGGGTTCACGCGCAGCGCGGCCCGGGCCCGCACGCCCATCGATCGCGCCGCCATCGCGATCACTTCGAACTCCTGCTCGCTTTCGATGTTGAACAGGCCGATCGGTTCTCCCGTTCCCTCCGCGCCGTCATTTCCAGGGCCACCGCCCCGGAGCGCCTCGCGGATCTCGCCGTCGGTCTTTCCCACGCCCGCGAACACGATGCGCGACGGGTCGCACCCCGCCAGGCGCGCACGGCGCAGTTCGCCGCCGCTCACCACGTCCATGCCGCAGCCGGCCTCGACCAGCGTGCGGAGCACGTGGACGTTCGGGCACGACTTGACCGCGAAGCAGACCTGCGGGTTGAGCGGGCCGAACGCTTCTTTGATCTTGGTGGCGTGGTCGGTCAGCGTCTTGCGCGAGTAGACGTAGACCGGCGTCCCGACCTCCGCGGCCACATCTGCCAGGCGGACCCCTTCGCAATACAGCTCGCCATCGCGGTAATGAAAGTCGTCCATACGGACAGAGCGTAGCGATGAAAACCGGCTCACCCCCAGCGAACTACCCTCAAACACCAGGAGCCTCACTTATGCGAATCGCCCTGACCCTGCCGCTTGTCATCGCCGCCGCCGCTCTCGCCCAGCCGACGCCCGAAGCTCCCAAGCTTCCGGGCCAGCCGACGACCGATCCGGTGCAGAAGCGGGACGAGAAACTCGCCGGCGGCACGTTGACCGGCGCGACGAGTCTCGACAAAGAGACGCGCGAGAAGGGCGAGAAGATGGTCGCCAAGGCGATCGAGTGGCTGCGCTCCAAGCAGGACGCCAAGAACGGCGCTGGGGTCTTCCCGCGCAGGGCCCGGGTTTCCCGGCGATCAGCGGCCTGATCGTCAACGGCATGCTGATGCAGCCGGGCGTCGACGCCAAGGACCCCGCCATCGCCAAGGCGGTCGCCTACCTGCTCAGTCAGCAGCAGTCCAACGGCGGCATCTACGACCGCCTGCTGCCGGTGTACAACACGTCAATCTCCCTCTCCGCACTGGCACGCGTTGATAGCGACGAGGCGCGCGCGGCGGTGAAGAAGGGGCAGGAGTTCCTGCGCAACGCGCAGTGGGGAACCGAGACGCCCGGCGAGAGCCCCGACAAGCCGCGCACGCAGGTGGGACCTGAGCACCCGTTCTACGGCGGCTGGGGTTACGGCCGTCACTCGCGCCCGGACATCTCCAATGCGATCTTCGCGATGCAGGCGCTGGCCGACACGGGCGTGCCGAGCGACGATCCGGCGGTGAAGCGGGCCCTTGTCTTCATCCAGCGCCTGCAGATGCAGGAAAAGGGATCCGACGGCAAGGTGATCAACGCCGAGCCGTACGCCAAGGGGAGCCACCAGGGCGGATTCATCTACGCTCCGACGAAGGACGACAAGACGCTCGGCACTGGCGACTCGGAGGCGGAGAACATCGAGGAGACGCTGACCACCGGCGAGACCAAGAGCATGATGCGGGCCTACGGCTCGGTCACCTACGGCGGGTTCAAGAGCTACCTGTACGCCGGATTGAAGAAAGACGACCCGCGCGTGGCGGCGGTGCTCGACTTCGTCAAGCGCAACTACACCGTCGCCGAGAACCCCGGCATCAACAAGAACGGGATGTACTACTACTACGTGATGTTCAGCCGCGCGCTGCAGGCATCGCACCTTGACGCCGTCGAGGCGAACGACAGCGCGGGGAAAGTGACGCCGCGCAACTGGCGCAAGGACCTGATCGATCAGCTCGCAGGCATGCAGAACGAGGACGGCTCGTTCAAGAGCGTGGACAAGCGCTGGATGGAGGACAACCAGGTCCTCATCACGGCGTACGCGCTCCTCGCCGCCGAGCACGCGCTTCGATAAGAGCCTCGAGCGCAAGCTCGAGGGTGACGCGCGGATTGCACGACCACCCCGCGACCATTCAATGGTCGCGGCTTTTTGTTTTTCTTCGCAATAAGCGCAACCGGCGCACAACCCTCGAGCTTGCGCTCGAGGCTCTTATGGATCCAACGGATCAACCCCGCCCGGCTTCACGCCCGGCAGGTAGTACTCCACGTACCCGATCAGCATCTCGTCGGTGCTCTGCTGCCCCCACCGCACGTTGCGCGTGTGGTCGGGGTTGCTCGGGTTCTCCGCCGAGTTGTCATAGTGTGCCGTCGCGGTGAGCTTGGTGCCGCGCGGCAAATTCAGCGGTTCTTTGAGGCGGTAGGAGATCTGCCAGTTGAAGTCCCACTGCGGCACGCTCAGCAGCGTCTGCTTCTGGCCGTCTGGCGTGACGGCGGTGTACTCAAACGACTTGCCGCGCAGATGCATGTGCGGCATGAAGGCCGTGACGACCGCGTCGGCGGGGACGTTGATCGTTTTGCTTTCGACGTGGTCCGCTTCATCCGCGGGGATGCTCAGGCGCAGGTCGGCGATGCCGATTGTGCGCACCTCGTGCTTCGGCGGCGTGCTTGAGAATTTGAACCCGATGCGCGTGCGGTCGGTCGTCGCCTCGCCGGTAGGTGTGTAATGGAGCTGGAAGCGCAGCGTCGAGCCCGCGGAGAGTTTCTTGGCGAAACCGTCGCCGTATTCCTGCGGGCCGCCGCCTGGCACATAAGCCGCGAAGAATCCCTCTTCGCCGCGCAGACGGGCCGCGAGCCTCCCTCCCCCGCCGCGTTCGCCCTCTTTGCCCACAAAGACCAGCACATGGTGCACGGCCTGGCGCGCCGTCGGCAGCACCTCCACCGCGGCCACCCACTTGTCCTGCGTCAGCCCCGTCGGCACCTCGACGTTGACGTACGGCATCACGCCCGTGGCTTTGACCTCGACCTCCTTGGGCAGCTCCACCACAAGGTCGGGGGTGCCGATGGTCCACTCGCTGGCGAAGCTCGGCGCCTTGGGAGCGGCCTTCAGATCGCCCGGCTCTGTGCCGCTGTTGAGCCAGGCGAGCAGCGTCTCTTTGTCCCTTGCGGGGATCGTGCGGTCATTGGCCCATGGGCTTGCGTGCCCATTTTCGGGCGGCGCGGCGAACCATGGGGGCATCTGCCCCTTGGCGACTACGCGCCGGATCGTTGAAGCGCGGTCCTTTACTTGCTCGTACGTCTGAAGAGCAAACGGGCCGATACCGCCTTCATGGTGGCACGACACGCAGTTCTGGTAGATGATCGACGCGACCGAGCCGCTCCAGGTCGGCTTTGCTTCGGCCTTGGGGGCGCCGGGGAACTCCAGTGCGCACCCGGGTGAAGTCGTGGCGCCGACTGTCGGCGTGCGTCCGGCGATCACCGCGTCGACCGCGGCGTTCAGCCAGCTCACGGAGGGCGCGGCCTTGGCGGTGCCGATGCCGTACTGGTCGTCTGGCGCGCCGCGGTAGACAAGGCGGCGTGCCGAGTCGAGCACGAAGACCTCGGTGGTGGAGTGCGCCTTGAGCGTCTGCGCCACCGCGAGCCCGCCCGCCTTGACGGCGATCACACCCGGGCCGTCGAGCCCCGCGCTCTTCCACTTCTCCGCGACGGAGGCGTCGCTGTCGGACGGGTTGACGTTGACAGCGATGAAGACGACGCCGCTTGAGCTCGACTTGCGGGCCACTTGGCCCACCGCCGGCGCCCACTTGCGGCTCAGCGGGCACGAAGCGCTGGTGAGTGCGACCACGGTTCCCTTGCTGCCCGCGACATCTTTCAGCGTCGCCGAACGGCCTTCACGGTCAGTGAACGAGAAGTCGACGACCGAGCCCACGCCTTCGGCGACTGCCTGCTCCTCGCGGAGCACCTTCGGCAGTTGGCCACCGGACGGATCGGCCTGCGGCGCAGGCGTGCGGCTGCCGTGCGCGGACGCCGGCGTCACCGAGAGGCAGCGGATCAGGTTGAGCGCAACGACGATGCAGGCCGCCGCGACCAGTGCCAAGCGAGCCACCCGCCACCCGCGCCGCCATCCTCCCGTGCCGTGCCCGTGCTCTTCGTGGTGCAGATCGATGCTGGTTTGAGCCCCCGCTCCCCCCGCCCCCCCCGTCCCCCCTGCGGACGCGTGCGTCTCGCCGCGCAGCGCAGGCGCGTCGTCCTGCCGCTGGCTTGTTGAACGCATCCGAACGGCTCCCGCCACAACCCACGAGGGCTCAACGTCATCATTCGACATTCATTGCGGATGGGTCCCGTGTCGGGGATAAAAGTGTGCGCCTGGTCCCTAGGTATTGGGTGAATTCCCCATCAGTTCTGGGCTGATAAGCGCCGTTCACTTCTTCTTAGGTGTCGTTGGGCCGGTGGGGCCGGCCGGGGTGTTTGGGGCGGCTGGATTGCTGGGTGACGTGGACCTGCCGGGGGTTGCGGGTTTGGGCGCGGCCGGGCTCGCTGGTGGATTTGCGGCCGGCTGGTTCTTGGGTCCTAGCAGATCGCCGATGCCCTTGAGCAGGTTGCCGGGGTTGAGCGCGTCCTTGAACTCGTCGAGCACGATCTGCGGCGAGTAGGCGGTCTTGGGATTGTCCATCGGGCCTTCGACGCGCACGGGGATGGAGGTGATCTTGTCGACTACGCCGGGCACCAGCTTGCCCAGTGCGCCGCCGACGGTTGAGTTGAGGTTGGCGACAAGGCCGGGCGCGGCGGCGAGTGTGGGGACGTAGGTCACCACGTCGAGGCGCTTGTTCACGAGGTCGACCACGCCGCGGAGCTGGAAGTCGAGGTTGCGGACGGGAAGGACGACCTTCTCCTGTACGCTGCCGTAGCGGAGTACGCCCTTGTCGATGTTGATGGTGAAACGGGGGACGGCGCCTGTTCCAGCCCGCGGCCGCCGCGGAAGATCGTTTCATCGAGCAGGGTGCCGAGGGATTGTGAGAACTCGTAGTCGATGCGGCCGATGTCGACATCGATCGCGCCGCTGAACTTGGTCATGTCGCCGTCGATGGGGAGTTTCAGTCCGCGCGACGCGAGCAGAGCGGGGCCCTTGTTCGCCTCGCCGGCGGCACGCTGCATCTGCGCGAAGACCGGGAAGAGCGAGAGGATGTTGCCGCCGCCGTCGAACTTGAAGGCGTTGAGCTCGACCCGCAGCGGCGTGGCGCCGGGCGCGGAGGTATCGAACACGCCGTTGCTCACCGGCCCTGCGGCGGCCAGGTTGGCGTTGGGGGACTTGAGCTTGATGTTGAGGAAGCCCGACGAGCCGGTCTTGGAGACGTCGCGGGCGTCGATGTCGGCCGTCAGCTCGCTCCCGAGCAGTTCGGTGAGGCGGCCGTTGCCGCTCATCAACGCCTCGATGATCGCCGTGGGGATCTTGCCGGTCGCGGCGTTGAGGTTGAGTACGGCCGTCTCGGTGCGCACCTTGCCGCCCACATCGGCGATGTTGTCGATGCTGCCGCGGACGACGGTTGCGTCTTTGACGGTTTGGTCGCCGCTTTTGATCGAGCCGACGCTGGCGTTGAAGGTGAGGCCGGACTTGCTGGCGTCGCCGGTGCTCTTGATGGTGGCGGTGAAGTCGTTGAGCTCGGTGGGGACCGGCGCGGCAGTGCGCGGAGCGCCCGGCTCGGGGGCACGCACCAGCACGAGCTTGGGCGTCGCGGCTACTGCATCGAGCGCGAAGACGCCCGGCTTAAGAGGACCGCCGGCCTTGTCTTCACCCGACGCCGAGAGCACGAGCTTGGAGACATTGAGCGTGAGGTGGACCGATTCACCGACGCGCATCGCCGCGGGCTCACCCGGCTTGCTTCCCAGCAGGCGTTCGATCACGGTGGGTGACGCGTTGAGCGACACCGAGAACGGAGCCGCCGCGGCGTAGCTCTTGTCGGTCAGCACGAAGCGGCCCTTGGTGAGCGTGAGCTGCGGGCTCTGCACATCGAGGCCGATCTCGGTCTGCGGCTCGAGCGTCTTGGCGCCCGCACCGGATGCGCTGGAGCGCTGGAGCGATGCGACGACGGTCGCCTTGTCGCCCAGAAGGCCGGGGAGAAGCCCGCCTTGGCCGGCGATCTCGTCGAGCCGCGCGGTGGAGACGTCGGTGAGGCTGATGTTGATGTGGGGGTCGGCACCGTCGGGCGAGCTGGCGCCGTCGGCACGCAGGCGAGCGAGCACGTCGCGCTCGTCGTTACCGACCAAGTCCATCGTCCCTGCGAGCTTGAGGCCCGCGGCGCCGGGCGTCTGCTTGGCGGCCGCGGCGTCCATGATCGATAGCGGCACCGACGCGGTGAGAGAGCAGTTGGCGACGCCGGCGCTCGAACGAGCGCCCGTCCACCTTCAGACCATCGACGATCGCCGGCTTGGCGAGTCCCACAGACAAACCCAGAATGCTCTTGGCTCGCGTCCAATCGGGCGTGACGGTCTCGGCCTTCAGCGGCACGGTGATCGGCTGTTCAAGCTTCACCGCCAGACTCGTGGGTGCGCGGAGACGCGCTCCAGCGACCGCCTCGCCCTTCTGTCCTGCGAGCTGCAGCACGGCCTGCGCGAGCGCATCGGTCAGTGAGGCGTTTCCTTCGACCCTGGTCACCTCCAGCGATTCGTTCTTCAGTTCGCACCCTACCGCGGCATTGAGCGCCGGACCCGCGAGCGTCACGGCGACGGGCTGCGTCGACTGGTTCGTCTTTTCGCCGAGGTTGATTCGCACATCGACCGATGAGCCGACCAGCTCCGCCACCACGCGCTTCAAATCATCGCCCGCGCTCCCCAGTGCGAGCGCCTGGATCGATGCGCCCGGCACGCCCGTCAGCGCAATGGTTCCGCTCAAACGGCGCGTGCCCAGCACGCCGAGCGGCGGCACGTCCTGCTTTTCGAGCAGACCGCCGACTTTCATGTCCGCACTGAGCTGCGCGGGCCGGCCGTCGAGCAGAAGCTGGCCTGCGGCAGTGAGTGAACTGACGCTCCGCGGCAGGGCCTGCAGCGACACCTGCAGGCGCTGTGTGCCGAACGAAGCTGGGTGAGCCGATCCGTCGTTCATCTGCACCACAAGGTCTGAGACCGTCACGTCGGCCGAGAGCGATGCGAGCGACGTATCCACTTTCTTGCCGCTTACCGGGATGCGCAGCGACTTGACCGCCAGCTGCACGGCGCCGCTGCCGCTCACTGTCGGCGTCTTCTCGCCCGGCTTGGCGCCCGACGAAAGCAGGCGCTGCACCAGCGGCGCCGAGCGCTGCACCGTCAGCGCCAATGGCTGCTTGTCGTTTGACAGCCCAAGGCCCGTGGAGTCGTACGCGAGCGAGCCGGTCATTGCGACGTTCGCTGAGCGGAGGTTCAGCGTGATGGTCGTCGGCGGAATCACTCCCGCGCCCGCGGCTCCATCACCTTTGGTTGTTGCGTTCACGGAGAGGTCTACCGTCGGGCCTACGTCGACCGGCAGGTCGAGTGGTACGCCGCTCCCCGCCGCCAGCGGCGCGAGCAGACTCGTCGAGACCGCCTTGGCATCGAGTGTTCCCACCACCTTGCCCGGAACGCCGCCCGCAGCGGCGAGCAGCTTGCCGTCGGGCCCGATGATCTCGGTGAGCTGTACGTTCAGATCGAGCGCGCCGGCCGATTGACCGCCGATCGTCGCTTCGGTGCTGCCGATCAGTTCGACACCTTTCACCAGGTCGGGCGCGACGATGCCGAGGGTGATCGGTTTGACGACCAGGGTCTCGGGCACGCCGGGCTTTCCGTCGGCGCCGGGCCGCGCGATGGTGCCTGTCACGTTCCCCGTTGTGAACGCCGACACTTCGATCTTCGCGCCTGCCCACGATGCGCCCTCGCCTCCAGCGGGAAGATCGAGGGCGTTCACAGCCACCGACACCCCAGGCCACCCCGTGATGGAGACGCCCGAGTCTTTCAACGCCGCGGCGACGCTCGGCACGCGCTCGGCGAACGCCAGGCTCTTGACCGAGAGCGTTCCTTTGCGCGTTGCGCAGACGCCCTGCCTCGTTCTTGACGCCGAGATCGGCCGCCGCATTGGGCGCCTGCACAACGACATCGGCGGTCAGGGCATTCATCAGGCCCTTGGCCGTCACCGTTGCATCTGCCGTTGAGCCGAGCGCGCCGCTCAGCACGCCCTTCTGGCCTGCCAGCGCGTCGATCAGGTTCACCGGCGCGCCCTTGGCCGCGACCGTCACGTCGAGGTCGGTCTTCTCAGCCGTGAGCGTGCCGTTGCTCACAAACCCCTTGCCACCACCCTTGATAGACAACGACCCCGTCGCCGGGCCGTCGAGCTTCTCGCCGAACCCCGCGTCGAGCTTGGCGTCCGCCGAGCCCGCGCCACCGGTCGAGAACGTGACCGTGCCCTTGAGCGCCTTCATCGCCGCCTGGCCCGTCACGCCGCTGGGCGTGCGGTCTTCGAACGTCGCGTCGATCCCCGCGACCTCCACCGTGCCCGACATCGCCGGGATCTGCCCGCTTCCCTTGGACCCGCTGCCGCCGCCGCTGCTGCTCGAAGCGCTCGCCGGCCCTTTGCTCTCGATCGCCCGCTCAAGATTCGTCGTTGTCTTCCCGTTCGCGTCGGTCGTCCGCACGATGTCGATCCGCCCGCTCAGCTTCGTCGTTCCCAGGTCGCTCAGGCCGCTGATCGCCTTCCAGATGCCCAGGCTGCTCTCAAGCTGCAGCACCGCCACTCGCTTTCCTTCCGGGTCGAGCAGTTCGACGTCCTTGGCGATCACCGGCCCGCTCCAGCCGACGCTCACGCTTTTGACCTTGACGGAGCCCTTGATCGACTCGGCCGCGGCCTTTTCGATCATCCCCGGCGCTTTGGACGCTGCGATCACCGGCACCAGCAGGTACGCGGCGACCACGAGCACTACCACCAGCACCGCGCCGCCGATCAGGATGCGCTTGAACCACGACTTCCGCTTCACGCCTGACGTGTCGGCCACGGGGAGACTCCTTCTGTCGCGGCCGGTATGAAGACGTACAGGTGCGCGGCCGCAACACAGAGTATTCGCGCCCGCCGTGAATGCACGGTGAACGGCCCGTGCGGTTAGCTGACGACCATCACTCCCCAACGAAAAAGCCCCGGCTCGTCGCCGGGGCTTGTGTTCGCAAGTTGTTCACTTACTCAGGTCGAGGCCGATCCGCTCGGCGCGGTCGCGGGCGGGGTGGTCCCCGTCGTGTCGGTCTTCACTGGGGCAGGCGTGGCTTCGCCCTTGGGCTCGATGAAGAGATGGTCCTCACCCTTGCCCTCGGCGTCGAACTTACGCGTGACCAGCACGGACTGACCATTTTGCACCTGGCCGCCCAGGAGCATCTCGCTCAGCGGGTCCTCGAGGTACTGGCCGACCGCACGGCGCAGCGGACGCGCACCGAAGTCGGGGTTGTACCCCTTCTCGATGAGGAAGTCCTTGGCCTTCTGGTCGAGCTCGAGCTTCACGCCCTGCTGCTGCATGCGGACGCCGAGCTTGCCGACCTCCAGGTCCACGATGCCGATCAGGTCGTCGCGCGTCAGTGGGCGGAAGACCACGACGTCGTCGAGACGGTTGATGAACTCGGGGCGGAAGAACCGCTCCACTTCCTTCATCAGGATCGTCTTGATGTTGTCGAAGTTGCCCTCCGACTCCTTCTTCTGGAAGCCGAAGCCGCCGCCGCCCTTGATCAGGTCAGCACCGATGTTGCTGGTCATGATCAAGATGGTGTTGCGGAAGTCGACGTTCCGGCCGAACGAGTCGGTCAACCGGCCCTCTTCCATGATCTGGAGGAGCATGTTGAACACGTCCGGGTGCGCCTTCTCGACCTCGTCGAGCAGGATCACGCTGTACGGCCGACGGCGGACGCGCTCGGTGAGCTGGCCGCCCTCCTCGTACCCGACGTAACCCGGAGGAGCGCCGACCAGGCGGCTCACGTTGTGCTTCTCCATGTACTCGGACATGTCGAGCGTGATGAGCGCATCCTCGTCGCCGAACATGAACTCGGCGATCGCCTTGGCGACGAGCGTCTTACCCACGCCCGACGGGCCGCAGAAGATGAACGAGCCGGCCGGACGCTTCGGGTCCTTCAAACCGGCGCGGCTGCGCCGGATGGCCTTGGAGATGGCCGTGATGGCCGCGTCCTGCGACACAACCTTCTTGTGCAGCTCCTTCTCGAGCTCGAGCAGGCGCTGGGCCTCTTCCTTCTTCAGGCGCTTGAGCGGCACGCCCGTCATCTTGCTGATGACCTCGGCGATGACCTCTTCGTCCACCGTGCCGGCGGACTGCTGGGCCTTCTCGCGCCACTCCTTGAGCACGGTGTCCTTCTGACGCTTGAGCTGCTCGGCCCGGTCGCGGAGTTCGGCTGCGCGCTCGTAGTCGGCCGAGCGCACCGCGTCCTCCTTCTCCACGTTGAGCTTCTCAATCTGCGCCTCGACGTCTGCCAGGCTCGGCGGCTTGGTCATGCTCTTGAGGCGCACCCGCGCACCGGCCTCGTCGATCGCGTCGATCGACTTGTCCGGCTGCACGCGACCGGTGATGTACCGGCCGCTCAGCTCGACCGCCGCGACGATCGCGTCGTCGGTGATCTTCACCTTGTGGTGCTCCTCGTACTTGCCGCGCAGGCCCTTGAGGATCTCGATCGCCTGCTCGTTGTTGGGCGGGTCGACGGGGATCGGCTGGAACCGGCGTGCCAGCGCGTTGTCCTTCTCGATGTACTTGCGGTACTCGTCAAAGGTGGTCGCGCCGATGCACTGGATCTCGCCGCGTGAGAGAGCGGGCTTGAGCACGTTGGACGCGTCGATCGCGCCCTCGGCGCCGCCCGCGCCCACCAGCGTGTGCAGCTCGTCGATGAACAGCATCACGTTCTTGGCGCGGCGGACCTCGTTCATCACGGCCTTGATGCGCTCTTCGAACTGGCCGCGGTACTTGGTGCCCGCGACCATCATCGCAAGGTCGAGCACCACCAGCCGGCGGTCGGACAGGATGTCCGGCACGTCCCCGCTGATGATCCGCTGCGCCAGGCCTTCGACGATCGCGGTCTTACCCACGCCCGCCTCGCCCAGCAGCACCGGGTTGTTCTTGGTACGACGGCACAGGATCTGCACCAGCCGCTCGATCTCGTTGGCGCGCCCGATCACCGGGTCCAGCGCGCCCTCGTGCGCCAGTTCCGTCAGGTCGCGGCCGAACGAATCCAGCGCCGGCGTCTTGCTCTTGCCGCCGCGCGCCGCGGCCGAGCCTTCGCTCGAACCGCCGCTGGAGGTCGGCTCCTTCGAGCCGCCGCCGCCCGCGGGCGAGCCGCCAGAGGCCTCTTCCTCACCGCCCGAGCTCGCGCCCAGGAGGTTGAGAACCTCCTCGCGCACCTGCTCGAGCTTGAGGCCGAGGTTCATCAGCACCTGTGCGGCCACGCCGTCGTGCTCGCGCAGCAGGCCGAGTAGCAGGTGCTCGGTGCCGACGTAATTGTGGTTGAGATTCCGCGCCTCTTCGATGGCGTACTCGATCACCTTCTTGGCGCGCGGCGTCTGGGGCAGACGACCCATGGTCACCATCTCAGGACCCGGCTTCACCAGCTTCTCGACCTCAAGACGCACCTTCCGCAGGTCAACGTCGAGGCTCTTGAGCACGTTCGCGCCGACGCCCGACCCTTCCTTGACGAGCCCGAGCAGGATGTGCTCGGTCCCGATGTATTCGTGGTTGAACCGCTGCGCTTCCTGGTTCGCAAGGGCCATCACCTTCCGCGCACGATCTGTGAACCGCTCGAACATGACTCGCTCCTGCCGGATGGGAGCAGGGGCGGACGCCCACAGCACCCACACGGAACGAAGGCCTCACGGGCTTTGCACAGCCCGAGGCGGGCCTCAAGCGAACATACGCCCGAGGACCGCACACGGATCAACCGTCGCCCCTGCCGGAGCGCCGATTCACCTGTGTCGGTTATCGACTTCAAGCCGCGTGCCGATTGCTCAAACCGGGTCCCTCCGGTGAAATCCGTCACATCACCGGCGTTCTGAGAGCCCAAAACCCCTGCCGCGGGCTCTAAACGCGCATTTCTCGCCGGAGACCGCTTGCACCCCAACCGTTGGGTGTAATGGAGTCCTAGGGGTTTGTCTGACACGGGCTCTTCGTTCGACCGCCATTCTGACAGCGGCAGCCTTCGGTACGCTCAGACGATGGCCGAGCGAACGAAGAGCTCGATGTGGAGCGGCCTGCTGACGACCGTCGCGGTTGTCATCTGCGTGTCGCTCACGCTGTGGGCCGATTTGGCCGTCTGCAGAGCGATCGGGTCGGGGGATGGGCCAGGAAAGGCGTTTGCCTTCATCTCTAAGGCGATCGCCGTCGTGGGGATCTCGCTGCTGGGAGCCGCCGTCACGCTTGTGATTCTTTTTGCAGGGCTGGTCGGACCGCTGCTGGGCGCCAAACGCGACAGGCGAGAGGCGGCGAGCCGCCTGATGAGGGAGGTTGAGAGGGCCGAGCGTGAGAGTCGCTAGGCGACGCCGATGCATGTGTGCGGTACCCGAACGCCGCGGCTGGTTACAGCGCGTGAGCTGGGGGAGGGGTTGAGTCGGTGATGCGCTGGGTGGTGACGGCGCCTTCCTGGTTTTCACAGGTGAAGAGCGTCATCTCGTCGCGCAAGAGGGCCTGGAGGTGAACGGGGCGGCCCCAGAGGGTCCGGAGGTTGGCCAGGACGCGCTGGGCGCGTTGGGCGTCGATCTCCATGCCCGTGTAGTCGTGGGCGAGGTAGAGCTCGCCACGGTTGAGGTAGTTGCCATCGACGACGTAGACGAGCGGCTCGCCTCGGTTGGTCAGGTGGTGGAGGAGGGTGGCTTTGACCTTCTCAAAGCCGCGGGCGGGCGCTGGGGCGTTGCCTTCGGGGTCGGGCTTGCTGACGAAGAAGCGGTGGCGTTCGCAGAACTCAGGAGTGAAGAACTCCTCGATGAACATCGCGTCGTTGTAGACGGAGCGGACTTGGAAGATCTTGTCGCGACCCTGCATGGAGCCGTCGTCGAAGGTGTCTTTCTGTCCCAGGCCGGTGAGAGATTCCCACTGCGGGCCGTGTTGGCCGGTGTTCCAGCGGCGTTCGATGTCGCGCCAGAGCTCGATGCCGATCTTGTAGGGGTTGAAGTTGCCTTGGGGCATGTAAAGAACGCCTGCGTGCTGCTGGCAGTAGCAGACGATCTCGGAGGCGTCGGCGAAGTGGCCGGTCATGAGCTTGCTGTGCCAGTAGCTGGCCCAGCCTTCGTTCATGATCTTGGTCATCGCCTGGGGGGCGAAGTAGTACGCCTCCTCGCGGATCATGCCGAGGATGTCCTGCTGCCAGGGTGCGAGCGGTGCGTGGCGGAGGAGGAAGAGGGCGGCGTCGCGGGTGGGCTTTGTGGGGAGTTTGCCGGCGGAGGCGCGGGCTTTATCGGCGCGGTCGCGTTGCTGGCGCTCCATCTCGTGGCGTGGGTTGATGAAGGGGTCGAGGTAGTCTTTGGAGGGGAGGCGGTCTGGGTGGTGCGACGCGGAGGCGGGCTCCTTGTCGGCACCGCCCCCTCCGGGCTTATAGACCGAGTGGGGGTCGATGAGCCACTCGACACTGTGGCAGGCGTCGATAAAGCGTTCGACGGTTTCCTGGCCGTGGGCATCAATGTGGCGGCGGACGCGGGTGGCGTGGTTGGCCATTGCGTCGAGCATCTTGCGGTCGGTCTTGCCGAACCAGAGGTTGTTTTTGAAGAAGTCGGCGTGGCCGTAGACGTGGGCCATGACGAGCTTCTGGTCGGTGACGGAGTTGCTTTCCTGCAGGTAGGCGTAGACGGGATCGGTGTTGATCACCATCTCGTAGATGCGGCCGAGTCCGTAGGCGTCGCGCTTGCTGAGCTTCTCGTACTCCATGCCCCAGCGCCAGTGCGGGTAACGGAGGGGAAAGCCTCCGTACGCGGCGAGCTGGTTCATGACGTCGAACGGAACGGACTCGAAGATGACGGGGAAAAAGGTGAGGCCGTACTCCTGCGCCTTGCGCAGATCGCTTCGCGCAGGGTTTCGAGCTGCGGAGAGAGCCGGGTTTCGGACGGCCGGATCGGCATCGGTGTGCCACCTCTTGGCTGTGTTTATCGGTCGTCTATACGTATGAGTTCAACGCCGAGTTGGGCAGAAACAGCCGGGCGGCTTCTACCAGGCCAACCAGAGGCGGGCTGCAAATACCGTTGAAAGGGCGACGCCCACGGCCGCGCTGAGCGCCGCCAGCCACACGGCTGTGCGCCGGACGCAGATCGACTGTCGGTGAGGCGGCTTGGGAATCGCCAGGGCCACCGCTCGCCACCCGCAGATGGCGGCGCCGGTCGTCGCGGTGAGGCCGATGACAACGATCTCGACTTCCCTGAATCCGTCCCACCAGCCGGCGCCGCGGAGCCAGAGCGTCGCGGGTTCCCAGACTGCGAGGATCGCAAGGCCTGAGGTGATGAGCATGACCGCGAGCCATGAGATGATCAGCGCCGTCCACTTTGTGGTCGTCTTCTGCGTGCCGTAGAGATAAACGACCACCGGCGTGTTGCACTCTGGACAGGTGGGCGTGTTGATGCCGCGGAGGTTGTACGTGCAGGAAGGGCACGGGAAGTCGACTTCGCGCAGGCAGGCGGTGAGGAGGGCGTCGGGGAGGCGCTGCTGGCCCTGCGCGGCGGGCGTGTATCGCTTGGTGAAGCGCCACATGCGTGGAGCGGCGAACAGATAGACGCCGACGCCGATCAGCAGCTTTACAAACAGGAGAACGAAGAAGGCGATCCGGAGCGAGGGATCGCGCGCGATGAGCCACATCGGTACGCCCACGCCGGTCAGCGCGAGGCCGGCCAGCACGACGACCACCGCAAGCGCGGCGGCGGCGAGGCTCGGGCCGGAGAGCAGTGGCGGGAAGCGGCGCTCGTGCATGTCTTGGGAGTGTACCGCAGAGCGAGAACGAGCCGGTGCCTGGGGATGTAGCGGTCTGGAGACGACGCCGACGATCGATAGCATCGGCGAAGCGGCGGACGAAAACCCTTCCTGCGCGGCTTGTTTTACTTGTTCTTGCTGAGCTGGTCGACGAGATCGGTCTGTTCCTGCGAGAGGTCCGCGATCTCTTTGATCAGGGCGTTGAACCGGTCGACGACGTCGGCGGGAGCGTTAGAGAACGTCACGCCGTCGTGCTCGATGCGCCACGAACCGTGATTGTCACGGAGGATGGTGACGTAGTTGATGAACGACTGGAAGAGGAGGGTGTCGATCTCGCGGATGCGGGTAAGGCGCTCGACCTGACCCTTGCCGTTCATGCCGCGGATGAAGGAATCGACTTCTTCGCTTGTGAGGCCGTTCTTGACGGCGGCGGCACGCGCGGTGAGGCTGAGGTTTTTGGTGCGCATGAGGTTCGCCTGGGCGTTGCGCTGCTCTTTCTGGAGGAGCTCGACGCGCTGCACGGCGGCCTCTTTGGTTTTGAGAGTGAAGGGGTCGATGCCGCCGGCGTCGGTGACGCGGTTGCTGATGGCGGAGGCGTCCTTGCCGATGGCGACCATTTCTTCCATCATGGTCTTGACGAGCGCCTTCATGCGCTGGTCGAGGTTGCCCGCGGCGTTGGAGACGCGCTCGATGACCTGGTCGGCCTTCTTGGCTGTTTCGGGGTCGGTGAGGTCGTCATCAGGCTTGATGGTGCCCTTGAGAGAGTCGGCCTCTTTCTGGAACTGGGCGATGGCTTCTTTGTTACGAGCGCGCTTGTTGGCGACGGAAACGCCGGCGATGACAACACCGAGGACAAAGAGGACACCCACAAGGAGGGCGGCGCCGATGCCGACATAGAGGCCGGTGCTGGACTTCTTGGGGGAGGGTGAGCCGAAAGGTTGGTTGACGGGGGGCGGAGTGGCCATTTAGGAGAGGATACCGCGGCGAGCGGATGCCGGAGTAGTTTGGCGCGGCGTTCGGGTTGGTTTTGACAGGTGCAGCCGTTGCAGCCGTTCCACAAGAGCATGTGAAGAATCGACCGTGTGGCTGAAGGTGGGCATCCCGGTGGTGGTCGTGGTCATCAAGCGTGACCGGCTTGAAAGGTGAGAACGAATCGCAATTGAGACCTTTGGGCTGGATTGAGTGAACACGGCGTGCGGCGGGGCAATGATCGAATCGGCATGAGCTCTTCGCACGCACATGGACAGACCGCGGAGGGCGGCGAGGAAGCGCCGCACGGCTTTGCGGCGCGCGTGTTCAGCGCGCGAACGCAGGTGGTGATGGCGCTGGTGGCGGGCGGGCTGCTGGCAGTGAGTCTGTTTGCGCTGTGGGGGAATGCGCCGGTCGCGGCGAAGGTGCTGCACTGGTGTGCGCTGGCAATCGGGCTGGTGTACGGGAGCAAGGCGGCGTTTGAGGCGGCCAAGACGCAGTTTGTCGACATCGACGTGCTGATGGTCGTGGCGGCGGTGCTGGCGGCGGCGATCGGTGCACCGGCGGAGGGGGCGCTGCTGCTGTTTCTCTTTGTGCTTGCGGGCGGGCTTGAAGAGCTGGCGATGGAGAAGACGACCAAGTCCGTCGCGGCGCTGCACAAGCTGATGCCGACTCGGGCTGAGCGGTGGGACGATGCCGGCGGCGGGTGGGTGTTGACAGATCCGTCGAAGCTGGCGGCGGGAGAGCGCATCCGCGTGCGGCCGGGTGAGCAGGTGCCGGCGGATGCGAAGGTGACGAGTGGGCGGACGTCGATCGACCAGGCGTCGCTGACGGGGGAGAGCGTGCCGCGGGTAGTGGAGGCGGGGGACGAGGTATACGGCGGGACGGTGAACGTGGGCGACGTGATCGAGGCGACAGTGGTGCGCGCGGCGGGAGAGAGCGCACTGTCGCGGATCCTGCATCTTGTGACCGAGGCGCAGCAGCAGCGCGAGCCGGTGCAGCAATTGATCGACCGGATGAGTCAGCCGTACGCGGTGGGCGTGTTCGTGGTGTCGATCGTCGTGTTCCTGGTGTGGTGGCTTGCGCCGGGCGCGACTGGCAGTCGGCGATGTACACGGCGATCGGATTACTGATCGTGGTGTCGCCGTGCGCGCTGGTGCTGGCGACGCCGACGGCGACGCTCGCCGGGATCAGCCGCGGGGCGCGCGGGGGCGTGCTGTTCAAGGGTGGCAAGGCGGTTGAGCGGCTTGCGCGGCTGAGTGCGGTGGCGTTTGACAAGACGGGAACGCTGACGATCGGGCGGCCCGTGGTGCGGCGGATCACGGTGATGGGCGATCACGCGGATGAGCGTTCACTGCTGGCGGTTGCTCGCGGGTTGGAGCAGACGTCGACGCATCCGATCTCGCACGCGGTGATCGAGGCGGCGAAGGAGCGCGGCGTGGAGGCCGCGGCGGCTGCGGACGTGAAGTACGACGCGGGGCGCGGCGTACGGGGGATGGTGAGCGGTGTCGAGGCAAGGATGGGGTCGCTGCAGTTTGTGCAGCCGATCGTGTCGGCGGACATTTATCAGCGGATCGTGCAGATGCTCGAAGGGCTGCAGGGGCGCGGGTTGATCGGGAACGTGTGCGCTTTTGACGGCAAGGCTGCGGTGTTTCTGCTGGCAGACGCGGTGCGGCCGGGGGCGGAGTGCCTGGTCGAGCGGCTGCATCTTCTGGGCGTGCGGCCGGTGGTGATGCTGACGGGGGACAACAAGCAGACGGGCGCGGCGGTGGGCCGGCAGCTTGGGCTTGATGAGGTGCACGCGGAGCAGTTGCCGGCGGACAAGGTGAACCACGTGCACCGGCTGAAAGGGGCGGGGAAGGCGGTCGGCGTGATCGGTGACGGCGTGAACGATGCGCCGGCACTGGCCGCTGCGGATGTGTCGATCGCGATCGGGAGCATTGGGAGCGACGCGGCGCTGGAGAGCGCGGACATCGTGCTGTTGTCAGACGATTTGAGCGCGGTGCCGTGGGCTGTTGCGCTGCGCGGCGGGTGCGGCGGACGATCACGATCAACCTGACGTTTGCGCTCTCGGCGATGGCCGTGATGGCGGTGGGCGTGATCGTCGGGTCGCTGAATGGGTGGCGGATGCCGCTGTGGATGGGCGTGATCGGGCACGAGGGCGGGACGCTGCTGGTGGTCGCCCACTCGCTGCTCGTGCTTGGGTACCGGGGCGTGGCGACGTGCTCGCGAGTGAGTGAGCGGGCGACACCGGTGGAGGTGCGGGTGGAGGGGCGGCCGCTGGAAGTGGCGGGGAGTTAGTTGGGCTTGGCGCTTTCGTCGGGGGCGTCGAGTTGGTGGGCAATGTCGAGGCTCATACTGAAAACTTCTGCGATCGGCACTGGCTTGCGCGAGACGTGTTGCAGGTCTTTGCCTTGGACGGTCCAGGGGAAGGGGTAGAGTGAGAGGGCCTGATCGCCCCTTAATGAAGCGATTTCCTCGCGCCAGCCGGGCCAACGCATGTCTTTGTAGAACAGCGCGATGTCGCCGGAGCACAAGAAGCGAATGAGGCCGCTGTAACCGGTGCCGATCGGCTCCCACCGCAATGAGTCCGGCGCGAAGTAGAAGGCATTGCCATCGGGCGCGGCGAAGGCGCCGCCGTCGAGTGCGAAGAATCCACCTACTACATCGTCCGCAACCAGCATGAAGCCGCTCGCCCGTCCTGAGTTCCACACCGGAAGGGATCGCGGCAGACGTGGGTGACCGGCGCCGAGCACTCGGACCCAGCCGCCATCAATCAGCAGGCCGCCGGTGTGATAGACGATTGCGCCAAGCGTGCTTCGGAGTGTGACACCGGTGCCCAGGAGTGATTGATTGCGTTCTTCCTGCGGCGGCGGGAGGAGCACTTCGATGCTGTTGGTTGCTTCGGTGAACATCTGCTGGACGTGCGGCCATGCTGGGTCGGAGACGTCGGTGAGGCGCTGAAGGGTGGTCTGTTCCACGGTGGATGGTACTGGAACGTTTGGTGTCGCTGGTTAGCAGACGTCGCACGAGTAATTGGGAGCGACGAGGCACCCTCATCCGCCCGCCCAGAGCGGCGGCGGGCGAGGATGTGGACGCTGCGCAATTACTTCACTTCCGGCTTTCGTGCGCTTCGCTCCCGAAAGCACGGTCTCCCTCAGAGCAGGGAGAAGGGGGCGGTACGTCCGCTAACGCACCTTGGCGCGGTGTAACCGGCACGGGCGCGGCTTCACGCTGTACCGGACCTTGACACCCCCGGGTAGTGGGCCGATTCAGGGAATGTGGGTCATGCTCTCTTTGGATGAGGGCGCGGCCGCGCATGCAGGGGTCTTCGCTGTGGACAAGGCCAGTCTCATCGGCATTCTGCTCGGGCTTGGCGCGATGGTCTTCGTCATGTACGAAGTGTCGCACGGGCACTTCATGATGTTCTTCTCGATGGAAGGCGTCATGATGGTAGGTGTGGGATCGGCGTCGGTCGTGTTTATGGCGATGCCGATGGACAAGCTGACCAAGGTGCCTGGGTACATCAAGGCGTTCATGTTCTCCAAGGGGAGCAGCCCGAGCCAGATCATCCAGGTGATCAACCAGTTGTCGGATAAGGCCCGCCGCGAGGGCATCCTGGCGCTTGAAGCGGACTGTGGCGCCATTCAGGACAAGTTCCTGCAATCGGGTTTGAAGATGGCGATCGACGGCGTTGCGCCGGAAACGATCGAAGCGACGCTACGCGTCGAGCTTGCGGCGATGGGGGAGCGACACAAGGCAGGTAAGAAGTTCTTCGACCTGATCGTGCTTTACGGCCCGGGATACGGGCTGGTGGGAACGCTGATCGGTCAGGTCGGTCTGTTCGGCAACCTGGCCGGCGCCGAGATCGGAAAGCTGGGCAACATGCTCGCGGTGGCCGTGGCCGCGACGATGTACGGCGCCATCGTGGCCAACGCGGTGGCGGGCCCGATCGGTACGAAGCTTGGTCTGCGTTCGAGCGAGGAGCTGCTGGTGCGCGAGATGATCCTTCAGGGCATCCTCTCCATCCAGGCCGGCGATAACCCGCGCGTGACGCTGGACCGCATGATGGCGTTCATCCCCGCAGGCGAGCGTGGCAAGATGAAGGTCGCGGCGTAAGGCGAGGGATTCGTCATTAGCCGCTAGGCACTCGTGAAAGGCATTCGAGCATGGCTGACGATCATGGACATGCAGCGGCCGGTGCGGAAGGGGCGCACGCAGAGGGCGGTGAGGATCATGGCAAGGGCCATAAGTCTCACGGCAGTCACGGGCCCGGTCACGGCGGTGGTCATGAGGAGCACGCAGGTGCGCCCGAGTGGCTCATTTCGTTCGCCGACAACACGGCTCTGCTGATGGGCTTCTTCGTGATTCTGCTAGCGATGAACATGTCGCCCAAGAGCAAGCCCGGCGGCGACAACAGCGGTATCGGGCCCGGCGGGTTCACCGAAGAACGGGCGAAGATGATCGATCTGGAGTGGGGCATCCGGGAAGCATTCCATAACAAGCCGCGGCCGGACTCGAAGAACCCGGCGGACGTGAAGCTGTTCAACGACTACATGAAGCTGCACGGGCTTGACGGGCAGAAGAAGACCCGAGCGACGGCGCTGCCGGGGAACAACCAAGAGCATCAGGCAACGCCGGGCGGAAACCTGTTCACGCCGAACGCCACGATCGAATTCGAGCTGAACAGCGCCACGCTCTCGCCGCGGGACAAGCAGAACATCACGAAGGTGGTGAACGGCGAGTTCAAGGGGAAGGACTGGATCATCGAGATCCGCGGGCACGTGGCTGCGAACGAGGCGCGCCAAGCCGAGCGGAACGCGGGGATCGATACGGACAATCCGTCCTCGCCCGGAGAGAACATCGGGTCTGGCGCTGGATATGCGTTGAGCTATCAGCGCACATTCGCCGTGGCCAATGAGATGGCGAAGAACGGCATCCCGTGGCGGCAGATTCGGCTCGTGGCGTGCTCGGACATGCAGCGGGCCGTGGCCCGCGCAGACAGCAACCCCGGTGAGCACCGACGAAACGCGCGGGTGGAAATCATTCAGAGCAAAGACCAGCTGCCGCGGGACCCGTTGGCTGAGGCGCCGACGTCGAATTGAGGCGGGTGATAGGGAGTTCGTGACGCGGCGTTCGCCACATGAAAGTGGTACGCTGGCAGCATGGCGACGCCGCATCCTCAGCATCCCAACCTAACGGTCTTCGACCATCCGCTGATCCAGCACAAGCTGAGCTGGATCCGTGACAAGACGGTGTCGCACCGGCCGTTCCGGGCGCTGCTCTACCAGATCGCGGGGCTGATGGTGCACGAGGTGACGCGCGAGCTGCCGACGACGGAGGTCGAGGTCGAGACGCCGATGGAGCGAACTCGCTGCCGGCGGCTGAGCGGGACGATCACGGTGGTGCCCGTGCTGCGGTCGGGGCTGGGGATGGCGGAGGGGATTCTCGAGATCATGCCCGAGGCGCGCGTCGGGCACCTTGGGCTTGCTCGTGATGAAGAGACGCTGAAGCCGGTGACGTATCTGAATCGCCTGCCGCGGGACCTGGCGGCGGGGCCGGTGATCCTGGTTGACCCGATGCTGGCGACGGGTGGGAGCGCGCTGGCGGCGATCGACACGCTTCGCGCGGCGGGGGCGAAGGACCTGCGGATGATCTGCCTGGTTGCGTCGCCGGAAGGCGTGCGGGCGTTGCGGGCGGGGCATCCGGATGTGCGGGTGTACACGGCGGCGCTGGACCGGCAGCTGAACGAGCGCGGGTACATTCTGCCGGGGCTTGGGGATGCGGGGGATCGGATGTATGGGACGACTTGAGGTATTGTGAGATGCCGGGGCGTGCAGCGTTACCAAAGTCAAGCCCAGGCTTGCGCAGGGCCTCGTTGCGGGGGCGGTCGTACGATCGGCCCCATGGCTTTGAAGCTGTACAACACGTTGAGCCGCGCCGTTGAGACGTTTGTGCCGGGCGATCCGGCGAAGGTGACGTTCTACTCCTGCGGGCCGACGGTGTACGACGATGCGCACATCGGGAACTTCCGATCGTTCCTCGCGGCGGACGTGCTGCGGCGGTTTGTGCAGAGCCCGTTGTGCGTGGTGGGGACTGCCGGCGGCGGCGAGCACAAGGGGCCGGGGGGGAGGACGGTTACGCACGTGATGAACATCACCGACGTCGGTCACATGACCGACGACGCGGAGGGTGGCGAGCACGGCGAGGACCGGATGGCCGTGGCCGGCAAGCGCCTGCTTGAGGCGAAGAAGAGCGGGCAGTTGCACGCGAGTGTCGAGATCGATCCGCGCGATCCGTACGCGATCGCGGAGTTCTACGCGCAGCGGTTCTTGCAGGATGCGAAGAAGCTGGGGCTGATGGTGGCGATCGAGGCGGAGAAGGACCCGACTTTGATGCCGCGGCCGACGAAGAAGATTCCGCAGATGATCGCGATGATCCAGACGCTGATTGCGCGAGGCCACGCGTACGCGGTCGGGCCCGCAGGAAACCAAGTGGTGTACTACTCGGTTGAGTCGTTCCCCGAGTACGGCAAGCTGAGCGGGAACACGCTTGAGAAGCTGCGGAGCGGGGCGGGCGGGCGCATCGACGACGAGAACCAGCAGCAGAAGAAGCACCCGGCTGACTTCCTGCTGTGGAAGGCCGATCCGAGCCACATCATGAAGTGGGACTCGCCGTGGGGCGCTGGGTACCCGGGGTGGCACATCGAGTGCAGCGCGATGGCGGGCGAGCGGCTGGCGGACAAGAGCGGCGCGATCGACCTGCACAGCGGCGGCGAAGACAACATCTTCCCGCATCACGAGTGCGAAGTGGCGCAGACGTGCGGTTGCACGGGAAACGCGACGTACGCGCGGATGTGGTTCCACCCGCGGTTTTTGCTCGTCGAAGGGACGAAGATGAGCAAGAGCAAGGGGAACTTCTACACCGCACGCGACCTGTTCGCCAAGGGCGTGGAAGCCGGGGCTCTGCGGCTGGAGTTGATCCGGACACACTACCGGTCGAACGCGAATTTCACGATGCAGGGGCTCGAGGACAGCAAGCGGATGCTGGAGCGGTGGCGGAAGGTGGCGGAGGTTGCACCGGCGGGCTCTGCTGTGCCCACGGCGGGCGTGTTGGAGGACTTTGCCGCGGCGATGCACAACGACCTGAACGTTGCCGAAGCGGTCGGCGTCATTAACGCGTGGATCAACTCGATCGGCGCTCCGACGGCGGCGGATGCCGCGGCGATGCGGTTGATGGACTCGGTGCTGGGCGTGCTTTCGCTGGAGCGGGCGCAGAGCACGGCGACGGCGATCGCGGTCTATCTGCCGGGCGTGACCCCGAACGCTGAGGTCGAGGCCAAGCTGGAGCAACGGAAGGCGGCCCGGGCGGCGAAGGACTTTGCCGCGAGCGATCGGATCCGAGATGAGCTGGCGGCGATGGGGTACGCGATCAAGGACGTGGCAGGCGGGAAGGTGGAGGTTTCGAGGAAGTGATCGATTCATCCGAACCCCGACCGTAAGGGAGGGGACCGGGACGCCCGTCGTACCAGGGCGTCGTTCCGCTCCCTGACGGTCGCGGTTCGGACGGTACGGACCGTTTACACTCCCCCACTCGCATGCGGATTACGACGCCGGTCACCATCTGGAGGTTCCTGGTCGGGCAGCTGCTGAAGCTGATGCTGCTGACCGTGGCGATTCTGGTGGTGGTGCTGTCGTTCGTGGCGTCGGTTCGGATGTTCGCCAACGGAACGCTGGGCGTGGTCGAGACACTGATGCTCGCCGGGTGGCTGACGGTGCCGATGCTGCAGTACGCCCTCCCGTTCGCGGGCGGGTTCGCGGCGACACTGGCATACCACCGGATGAGCCAGGACAACGAGTTGACCGCCAGCTACGCGGGCGGGATCTCGCACAAGACCCTGCTGCTGCCGACGGCGGCGCTGGGACTTGTGATGGCGATTGCGATGTTCGCGATGGCTGACCAGGTGATGCCGCGGTTCTTGCGGTCGGCGCAGGAGATGGTGACGGCGGACCCGAGCCGTTTGCTTGCAGGGCGGCTTGGGAAGGGGCAGTCGATGGAGCTGCCAGGAGGAAAGCTGCTCTACGCCGACAGCGTGAGCGAGGTGGACGTGCGGGAAGGGGAGCGAGCGTTCAAGCACATCGTGCTGCGAGGAGTGGTGGCGCTTGAGGTCAACACCAAGGGTGAGATTGAACGCGAACTGAGCAGCCGGCTGGCGGACGTGTGGCTGTACCACGACGCGGCGGAGGCGGGAGTCGCAGCCGGCGAGTCGGTCTCTTCGCCGGCAGAACGGTGGGCGGTGTCGAGCGAGGGCGGAACGACGGCGGTGATGGAGCTCCGTGATCCAGTTGGCGGCAAGACGAATTACGCCCTGGCGACCGTGGACCGGACGCAGGTGGTGTACAAGCTGCCGAGCACATTCCGCGACAAGCCGAAGTTTCTCTCGTGGACGGAGCTGAACAGCGCGTGGGTGAACCCGCAGCGCGTGACGGTGGTTGAGGAACAACGCCGGGCGCTTGCGGAAGAGATGGCGGAGCGCACGGTCGTCGACACGCTCCGCGACGAGCTGCGCAAGACAGGGCGGCTGACGCTGCTGGACGCGGCAAACCGGCCGGTGATTATCCGCGCAGGAGGAATCGCCCCGACGCCCAACGACAAAGGAACCGGCTTTGCGCTCGCCGCACCGAAGGGCTCGAAGACAATCGAGGTGACGGTCGTGGAGACGGGGGGCTCGGAGTCCACCGGAGCGACGCCGCGAACGCGTGTGCACCGCGCGGAGCGCGCGTTCATCGGGCAGCTCTCGTCGGCGGGTGAGTCTGGAACAAGCCTGACGCTGGCGATGGAAGAGGTGGCGACGACCGGCGGCGCGACGTCGGCTGGGGGAGACGACGAGGCAGCGGGTGTGCTGAGCGCGCTAGCGATCGCGGGGCTGAAGCCGTCGAGCGATCCGCTGGCCGGATTCATGGCGCTGACGTCCGACGACCTGATTGCGCAGTCGAGCAACCGGTTGAAAAATGGGACGCCCGACGTGCCGCTGGCTCGCGCGTCTAAGCGGCTGAACGACCAGGTGAACGGCACGCGCCGCGAGATCCGGAGCAAGCAGCACGAGCGAGTGGCGACAAGCATCTCGTGTTTCACGATGGTGCTGCTTGGCGCGGTCATGGGGATGCGGCTTGGGCGCGCGTCGCCGCTCATGGTCTATCTGTGGTCGTTCATGCCGGCTCTCTTGGGAGAGCTGGCGATCTCGGGCGGGCAAACGATGGTGAGCCAGCAGGGCGCGGCTGGCTTGCCGCTGCTGTATGGCGGGGTGGGGCTGGTCGCCTTGTTCACGCTTGTGGAGTTCAGGCTGCTTGCTCGGCACTGACGGACAGGCTGGAGTTGGAGGCGGGGTCGGAGGAGTTCCCGCGCGGGTGCTGCGCGACTCTTGCGGTCTGTCTTGTCGCTCTCGTCGCGCGGCTGATCTATTTGTGGCTGCTGAGCCCGTATGACCTAAGCGACGACGAAGCCTTCTACTGGGAGTGGTCGGTCCATCTGGACTGGAGCTACGCGACCAAGGGGCCGGGGATCGCGTGGGCGATCTGGCTGGCGACGCACCTGCTGGGGACGAGTGCCGCGGCCGTACGGACGGTGGCGGCCGTGAGCGGTGCGATCGGGGCGATGTGCGCCGGCGGGCTGGCGGCGGAGATGAGCTGGAGCCGGGATAAGGACGGCGAGCGGGCTTCGCGGGCGGGGATGATCGGGGCGGCGCTCTTCACACTGGCGCCGGTGTTTCAGGGGACGTCGCTGCTGACGACGATCGACGGGCCGTTCCTGGCGTGCTGGGGCGTGGGAGCGTGGGCGGCGTGGCGCGGGCTGACGCAGCGGTCGGCGGGCGCGTGGGTGGTGCTGGGCGCGGCGATTGGGGTGGGCTTTATCTTCAAGTACACCATTCTGGTGCTGCTGCCGGGCGTGCTGGTGTTTGCTCTGCTGGCGCGGCGGCGCGGCGGGCTGAACGTGCACCCGGGGTGGAAGGCGGGCGCAGCGGGCGGGCTCCTGTTGATGGTGCTGGGCCTGGTGCCGGTCGTCGTCTGGAACGCACAGCACAACTGGCAGACTGTGCATCACCTACTCGGCCACTTGGGAGTGGCTGGCGGCGACCAGCCGGTTGGCGCGGGGGGGGGGAACGCAGGCCCGAAAGAGCACTACAGCCCGATGTGGACCATCGATCTGCTTGTTGCGCAGGCGGGGTTCCTTGGGGCATCGGTGGTTGCTTGCGCTGTAGTGGTGTGGCGGTCTCTGGCGCGGCGGGCAAGCGATCCGGCGTCGGATAGGGTGTGGGTCTTTGCGTGGTGGGTCGGCGCGCCTGTGCTGCTGATGTACATTGCCATCTCGTTCATGGCCGACCCAGAAGGGAATTGGCCGATCGCGGCGTGGGTGACGGTGCTGGCGGGCGCGGCGGTGTGGATCACAGAGGCGACGGCGGGCGTATCGCGGCTGCGACCCGCGGTGTGGCGGTGGTCGTTGTGGAGTGGCGTGGCGGTGGCGCTGGTGCTGGCGCGGCTAGACCTCGTACAGAAGGGCGTCGCGGCGATCAGCCCGAAGCTCGCTCGCGGCGTGCCGGCGGGGCGCGTGATGGGGATGGACGAAATGGCGGCGCACGCGGTGGAGATCGAGAACAAGCTGCGCGAGCAGACGGGCAAGGAGCCGTTCATCGTCACGCAGCACTACGGGCGAGCGAGTCGGCTGCGGTTCGTGCTGCCGGGCGCCCGGTGGTGTATTGCGCAAGCTCGCGCACAGGCGGGCGGGTGGTGCAGCAGGACTTCTGGAATGACGCGAGCTTGGACAAGCAAGAGCTGCTGGGACGCCCCGCGCTGCTGATCGGCGGCGACAAGAACGGCGCGGTGTGGTCGGGGGCGTTTGAGCGCGTTGAGCCGATCGGGGCGCTGCGCGGCGAGAGCAAGAGCGACCGGCCGAGCTTCATCGGGATCGGGTACACGGGCAAGTGGCCGAAAGGGGAGAAGGGGAACAAGCCGTGACCCGCCAGAACACTCCGATTCTGCGGCGGGTGGCGGTCACGCTTGCGGTGGGTGCGGCGGTGACGGCTGCGGCTCACCTGCTTGATCCGTGGGCGGTGGCTCACCTGACCGATCGGACGCTGCAGCACGCGTGGTGGTACAAACCGCTGCGGTGGCTGGGGGATGGACGCACGTGGGCAGTCGTCGGCTTCGTCTTGCTGGCAATTGAGTTCAAGATTGGCCGGCTGTGGCGCACGGGTTCGCCGAAACTTCCGGTGCCGGGAACGGCGCTGCTTGCGCTGTCGGTCGGTATCGGCGGCCTCGCGGCGGAGGCGCTCAAGCCGCTCATCGGACGCAAACGGCCCGAGGATGTGACGGGGGGGGGGGCGGGGTACGAGTTCTGGTCGTGGTCGAAACGCATCCCGTGGTCGGATTGCGGCATCCCGTCGAGCCACACGGCGGTGGTGTTCAGTGCCGCGGCGGCCCTGTGGTTCATCGACAAGCGGCTGGGAGTGCTGGTGGGGCTGCTTGGGTGCGGGACGGCGCTGACGCGGATCGTGAACGCCAACCACTACTTCTCCGACACGGTAGCGGGAGCGGTATTGGGGATCGCCGCGGGACAGGTGGCGGCATGGTTACTGCGGGACAAAGGCTCGGGGGTTGCGACCGCTACCCTCCGCCCGGAGTAAACGCTTGGGCACGCTCGACCGGTACATTGCGCCAGTTCCTGATCAACGCTGTGTTGCTGGCGGTGATGCTCGCGGCGTTCATCGTCGCGGTGGACGTCTCGCTGAACGTCGACGAGTACCTGCACCGCGCTGACGAGACCTCGGGCGGGGCGACGGGGCTGCGGCGGGCGCTGGTGACTGTGCTGCTGGTGTGGGACCTTTGGTGGCCGCGGCTGCTGCAGCTTTTGAACTTTTCGAGCGGTTTGGTGCTGGTGGGGGCGATGTCGTTCACGCTCGCGCAGCTTGTGCGGCATCGCGAGCTTGTGGCGATGATGGCGGGCGGCGTGTCCCTCTACCGCGCCGCGCGGCCTGTGCTTGTGACGGCTGCACTGCTGCTGGGGTTGCAGGTGGCGAGCCAGGAGCTCGTGCTGCCGCAGCTTGCGCCGTTGCTCTCCCGGAGCATCAAGGACGCCGGGAAGCGAGAGTTCGACCGGTATCAACTGCCGCTGATCAGCGATCGCGCAGGGCGGGTGCTGACGGCGCGGGAGTTTGACCCCAACTCCGGCACGGTGACGGGTCTGTATGTGCTCGAGCGCGACAACGCGGGCCGGGCGGTGAGGCGGATCACCGCCGAAAAGGGGGTTTGGGATGCCGGAGCGGGTGCGTGGAAGCTGACCGGAGGCATTGGACGGTCGATGCGTCTTGGAGAGATCTCGCCGACCGATCCTCAGGCGCGTTCGGGCGAGCCTGTGGCGAGCGTATCGACGAGCGTGGACCCGACGGTGCTGCTGGCGAACAAGTACCGCTTCTATTCGCAGACGCTCTCGTGGGCGCAGTTGTTTGAAGGAATCGGGCTGCCGAACCTGCCGCAGAGCATGCGCGACGACCTGTCGCGGATCGCGTGGGGGCGAGTGTCGACGCTGATCGGCACGATGCTGAGCATGGTGATCTGCCTGCCGTACTTCCTCACGCGTGAGCCGAAGAACATGGTGGTGCAGAGCCTCAAGGCGGCGCCTGTCGCCGTCGGGACCCTGATGGGGACCATTCTGGGCGCGGCGGCGCCGATCCCCAGCGACCTGCTGCCGCCGTGGCTGGCGGCCTTCGTGCCGGTGCTGGCGATGCTGCCGATTGCGATCGCTCAGGGGACGAGCGTGCGGACATAAGACCTTTCACCACGGAGGTCACGGAGGGCCACGGAGAAAGGCAAAGAGAGAAGAAATGGCCAAGGCAAGCGGCCTCGAAATTCACGGGCCACAGGCGCACGGCGACGTACCCACTTCTCGTTTTCTGCCTTTCTCCGTGGCCCTCCGTGGCACTCCGTGGTGAACGCCTTCATCGGCGGCGTTTGTGTATGATGCCCCGCCATGGCGTCGGTCGTGTTCTACTTTCAGGTGCACCAGCCGTACCGGCTCCGCCGGTACTCGGTGTTCGATTCCGATCCGTTCTACTTCGACAGTCAAAAGAACGGCGAGATCGCCCGCAAAGTGGCCGACAAGTGCTACCGGCC